>NZ_CP019947.1:0-5000 GCF_002025205.1 Pseudomonas sp. CC6-YY-74
GGGGGATAACGTTCGGAAACGGACGCTAATACCGCATACGTCCTACGGGAGAAAGCGGGGGACCTTCGGGCCTCGCGCCATTAGATGAGCCTAGGTCGGATTAGCTAGTTGGTGAGGTAATGGCTCACCAAGGCAACGATCCGTAACTGGTCTGAGAGGATGATCAGTCACACTGGAACTGAGACACGGTCCAGACTCCTACGGGAGGCAGCAGTGGGGAATATTGGACAATGGGCGAAAGCCTGATCCAGCCATGCCGCGTGTGTGAAGAAGGTCTTCGGATTGTAAAGCACTTTAAGTTGGGAGGAAGGGCAGTAACTTAATACGTTACTGTTTGACGTTACCGACAGAATAAGCACCGGCTAACTCTGTGCCAGCAGCCGCGGTAATACAGAGGGTGCAAGCGTTAATCGGAATTACTGGGCGTAAAGCGCGCGTAGGTGGTTTGTTAAGTTGGGTGTGAAAGCCCCGGGCTCAACCTGGGAACTGCATCCAAAAACTGGCAAACTAGAGTACAGTAGAGGGTGGTGGAATTTCCTGTGTAGCGGTGAAATGCGTAGATATAGGAAGGAACACCAGTGGCGAAGGCGACCACCTGGACTGATACTGACACTGAGGTGCGAAAGCGTGGGGAGCAAACAGGATTAGATACCCTGGTAGTCCACGCCGTAAACGATGTCAACTAGCCGTTGGGTTCCTTGAGGACTTAGTGGCGCAGCTAACGCATTAAGTTGACCGCCTGGGGAGTACGGCCGCAAGGTTAAAACTCAAATGAATTGACGGGGGCCCGCACAAGCGGTGGAGCATGTGGTTTAATTCGAAGCAACGCGAAGAACCTTACCAGGCCTTGACATCTACAGAACTTTCCAGAGATGGATTGGTGCCTTCGGGAACTGTAAGACAGGTGCTGCATGGCTGTCGTCAGCTCGTGTCGTGAGATGTTGGGTTAAGTCCCGTAACGAGCGCAACCCTTGTCCTTAGTTACCAGCACGTAATGGTGGGCACTCTAAGGAGACTGCCGGTGACAAACCGGAGGAAGGTGGGGATGACGTCAAGTCATCATGGCCCTTACGGCCTGGGCTACA
This sequence comes from Pseudomonas sp. CC6-YY-74, assembly GCF_002025205.1. Taxonomy (GTDB): domain Bacteria; phylum Pseudomonadota; class Gammaproteobacteria; order Pseudomonadales; family Pseudomonadaceae; genus Aquipseudomonas; species Aquipseudomonas paeninsulae. Next base: position 1,086 of record NZ_CP019947.1, read on the forward strand.
CACGTGCTACAATGGTCGGTACAAAGGGTCGCCAAGCCGCGAGGTGGAGCTAATCCCATAAAACCGATCGTAGTCCGGATCGCAGTCTGCAACTCGACTGCGTGAAGTCGGAATCGCTAGTAATCGTGAATCAGAATGTCACGGTGAATACGTTCCCGGGCCTTGTACACACCGCCCGTCACACCATGGGAGTGGGTTGCACCAGAAGTAGCTAGTCTAACCTTCGGGGGGACGGTTACCACGGTGTGATTCATGACTGGGGTGAAGTCGTAACAAGGTAGCCGTAGGGGAACCTGCGGCTGGATCACCTCCTTAATCGAAGGCTTCAGCTTCTTCATAAGTTCCCACACGAATTGCTTGATTCATTGAAAAAGACGATTAGGTTAGAAGCCCGTTATTGGGTCTGTAGCTCAGTTGGTTAGAGCGCACCCCTGATAAGGGTGAGGTCGGCAGTTCGAATCTGCCCAGACCCACCAATTGTCAATTGAGTGGGGTGAGGCCTTGCGATTACCTGGGGCCATAGCTCAGCTGGGAGAGCGCCTGCCTTGCACGCAGGAGGTCAACGGTTCGATCCCGTTTGGCTCCACCACTTTATGACGTTGTAGAGAGTTCAGAACTGAACATTCCTGCCGACGGTAGCTGAATGTTGATTTCTGGTCTTTGACCGGTAAGAAAAATCGTTCTTTAAAAATTTGGGTATGTGATAGAAGTGACTGATTGACTGCTTTCACTGGCAGTTAATTTGGTCAAGGTAAAATTTGCGTGTTCTCAATTGCAAATTTTCGGCGAATGTCGTCTTCACGTTATAGACAGTAACCAGATTGCTTGGGGTTATATGGTCAAGTGAAGAAGCGCATACGGTGGATGCCTTGGCAGTCAGAGGCGATGAAAGACGTGGTAGCCTGCGAAAAGCTTCGGGAGGTGGCAAACAACCTTTGATCCGGAGATGTCTGAATGGGGGAACCCAGCCATCATAAGATGGTTATCACACACTGAATACATAGGTGTGTGAGGCGAACCAGGGGAACTGAAACATCTAAGTACCCTGAGGAATAGAAATCAACCGAGATTCCCTTAGTAGTGGCGAGCGAACGGGGACTAGCCCTTAAGTGGCTTTGAGATTAGCGGAACGTTCTGGAAAGTACGGCCATAGTGGGTGATAGCCCTGTACGCGAAAATCTCTTAGTCATGAAATCGAGTAGGACGGAGCACGAGAAACTTTGTCTGAATATGGGGGGACCATCCTCCAAGGCTAAATACTACTGACTGACCGATAGTGAACTAGTACCGTGAGGGAAAGGCGAAAAGAACCCCGGAGAGGGGAGTGAAATAGATCCTGAAACCGTATGCGTACAACAGTGGGAGCCTACTTTGTTGGGTGACTGCGTACCTTTTGTATAATGGGTCAGCGACTTATTTTCAGTGGCAAGCTTAACCGAATAGGGGAGGCGTAGCGAAAGCGAGTCTTAATAGGGCGTCTAGTCGCTGGGAATAGACCCGAAACCGGGCGATCTATCCATGGCAGGTTGAAGGTTGGGTAACACTAACTGGAGGACCGAACCGACTACCGTTGAAAAGTTAGCGGATGACCTGTGGATCGGAGTGAAAGGCTAATCAAGCTCGAGATAGCTGGTTCTCCTCGAAAGCTATTTAGGTAGCGCCTCGTGTATCACTGTTGGGGGTAGAGCACTGTTTCGGCTAGGGGATCATCCCGATTTACCAACCCGATGCAAACTCCGAATACCAACAAGTGTCAGCACGGGAGACACACGGCGGGTGCTAACGTCCGTCGTGAAAAGGGAAACAACCCAGACCGTCAGCTAAGGTCCCAAAGTTATGGTTAAGTGGGAAACGATGTGGGAAGGCTTAGACAGCTAGGAGGTTGGCTTAGAAGCAGCCACCCTTTAAAGAAAGCGTAATAGCTCACTAGTCGAGTCGGCCTGCGCGGAAGATTTAACGGGGCTCAAACCATACACCGAAGCTACGGGTTCATCTTAGGATGAGCGGTAGAGGAGCGTTCTGTAAGCCTGTGAAGGTGAGTTGAGAAGCTTGCTGGAGGTATCAGAAGTGCGAATGCTGACATGAGTAACGATAATGGGTGTGAAAAACACCCACGCCGAAAGACCAAGGTTTCCTGCGCAACGTTAATCGACGCAGGGTTAGTCGGCCCCTAAGGCGAGGCAGAAATGCGTAGTCGATGGAAAACGGGTTAATATTCCCGTACTTCTAGTTACTGCGATGGAGGGACGGAGAAGGCTAGGCCAGCACGGCGTTGGTTGTCCGTGTTTAAGGTGGTAGGCTGATTTCTTAGGTAAATCCGGGAGATCAAGGCCGAGAACTGATGACGAGTTGTCTTTTAGACGACGAAGTGGTTGATGCCATGCTTCCAGGAAAAGCTTCTAAGCTTCAGGTAACTAGGAACCGTACCCCAAACCGACACAGGTGGTTAGGTAGAGAATACCAAGGCGCTTGAGAGAACTCGGGTGAAGGAACTAGGCAAAATGGCACCGTAACTTCGGGAGAAGGTGCGCCGGTGAGGGTGAAGCATTTACTGCGTAAGCCCACGCCGGTCGAAGATACCAGGCCGCTGCGACTGTTTATTAAAAACACAGCACTCTGCAAACACGAAAGTGGACGTATAGGGTGTGACGCCTGCCCGGTGCCGGAAGGTTAATTGATGGGGTTAGCTAACGCGAAGCTCTTGATCGAAGCCCCGGTAAACGGCGGCCGTAACTATAACGGTCCTAAGGTAGCGAAATTCCTTGTCGGGTAAGTTCCGACCTGCACGAATGGCGTAACGATGGCGGCGCTGTCTCCACCCGAGACTCAGTGAAATTGAAATCGCTGTGAAGATGCAGTGTATCCGCGGCTAGACGGAAAGACCCCGTGAACCTTTACTATAGCTTTGCACTGGACTTTGAGCTTGCTTGTGTAGGATAGGTGGGAGGCTTTGAAGCGTGGACGCTAGTTCGCGTGGAGCCAACCTTGAAATACCACCCTGGCAACCTTGAGGTTCTAACTCTGGTCCGTTATCCGGATCGAGGACAGTGTATGGTGGGTAGTTTGACTGGGGCGGTCTCCTCCTAAAGAGTAACGGAGGAGTACGAAGGTGCGCTCAGACCGGTCGGAAATCGGTCGTAGAGTATAAAGGCAAAAGCGCGCTTGACTGCGAGACAGACACGTCGAGCAGGTACGAAAGTAGGTCTTAGTGATCCGGTGGTTCTGTATGGAAGGGCCATCGCTCAACGGATAAAAGGTACTCCGGGGATAACAGGCTGATACCGCCCAAGAGTTCATATCGACGGCGGTGTTTGGCACCTCGATGTCGGCTCATCACATCCTGGGGCTGAAGCCGGTCCCAAGGGTATGGCTGTTCGCCATTTAAAGTGGTACGCGAGCTGGGTTTAGAACGTCGTGAGACAGTTCGGTCCCTATCTGCCGTGGACGTTTGAGATTTGAGAGGGGCTGCTCCTAGTACGAGAGGACCGGAGTGGACGAACCTCTGGTGTTCCGGTTGTCACGCCAGTGGCATTGCCGGGTAGCTACGTTCGGGAAAGATAACCGCTGAAAGCATCTAAGCGGGAAACTTGCCTCGAGATGAGATCTCACTGGAACCTTGAGTTCCCTAAAGGGCCGTCGAAGACTACGACGTTGATAGGTTGGGTGTGTAAGCGCTGTGAGGCGTTGAGCTAACCAATACTAATTGCCCGTGAGGCTTGACCATATAACACCCAAACAATTTGCTGTTTGTGTGCTAGACGATCGAAGTCGACAACACACCGAAAGTTTGCAAGACCACGCACTACCCTTTATCACATACCCAATTTGGAGCCGCGTCCTTCTTGATAAAAGAAGCACGATGTTCCACCCGAATTGCTTGACGACCATAGAGCATTGGAACCACCTGATCCCATC
>NZ_CP019947.1:7500-1955000 GCF_002025205.1 Pseudomonas sp. CC6-YY-74
GTCAAGTGAAGAAGCGCATACGGTGGATGCCTTGGCAGTCAGAGGCGATGAAAGACGTGGTAGCCTGCGAAAAGCTTCGGGGAGGTGGCAAACAACCTTTGATCCGGAGATGTCTGAATGGGGGAACCCAGCCATCATAAGATGGTTATCACACACTGAATACATAGGTGTGTGAGGCGAACCAGGGGAACTGAAACATCTAAGTACCCTGAGGAATAGAAATCAACCGAGATTCCCTTAGTAGTGGCGAGCGAACGGGGACTAGCCCTTAAGTGGCTTTGAGATTAGCGGAACGTTCTGGAAAGTACGGCCATAGTGGGTGATAGCCCTGTACGCGAAAATCTCTTAGTCATGAAATCGAGTAGGACGGAGCACGAGAAACTTTGTCTGAATATGGGGGGACCATCCTCCAAGGCTAAATACTACTGACTGACCGATAGTGAACTAGTACCGTGAGGGAAAGGCGAAAAGAACCCCGGAGAGGGGAGTGAAATAGATCCTGAAACCGTATGCGTACAAGCAGTGGGAGCCTACTTTGTTGGGTGACTGCGTACCTTTTGTATAATGGGTCAGCGACTTATTTTCAGTGGCAAGCTTAACCGAATAGGGGAGGCGTAGCGAAAGCGAGTCTTAATAGGGCGTCTAGTCGCTGGGAATAGACCCGAAACCGGGCGATCTATCCATGGGCAGGTTGAAGGTTGGGTAACACTAACTGGAGGACCGAACCGACTACCGTTGAAAAGTTAGCGGATGACCTGTGGATCGGAGTGAAAGGCTAATCAAGCTCGGAGATAGCTGGTTCTCCTCGAAAGCTATTTAGGTAGCGCCTCGTGTATCACTGTTGGGGGTAGAGCACTGTTTCGGCTAGGGGATCATCCCGATTTACCAACCCGATGCAAACTCCGAATACCAACAAGTGTCAGCACGGGAGACACACGGCGGGTGCTAACGTCCGTCGTGAAAAGGGAAACAACCCAGACCGTCAGCTAAGGTCCCAAAGTTATGGTTAAGTGGGAAACGATGTGGGAAGGCTTAGACAGCTAGGAGGTTGGCTTAGAAGCAGCCACCCTTTAAAGAAAGCGTAATAGCTCACTAGTCGAGTCGGCCTGCGCGGAAGATTTAACGGGGCTCAAACCATACACCGAAGCTACGGGTTCATCTTAGGATGAGCGGTAGAGGAGCGTTCTGTAAGCCTGTGAAGGTGAGTTGAGAAGCTTGCTGGAGGTATCAGAAGTGCGAATGCTGACATGAGTAACGATAATGGGTGTGAAAAACACCCACGCCGAAAGACCAAGGTTTCCTGCGCAACGTTAATCGACGCAGGGTTAGTCGGCCCCTAAGGCGAGGCAGAAATGCGTAGTCGATGGAAAACGGGTTAATATTCCCGTACTTCTAGTTACTGCGATGGAGGGACGGAGAAGGCTAGGCCAGCACGGCGTTGGTTGTCCGTGTTTAAGGTGGTAGGCTGATTTCTTAGGTAAATCCGGGAGATCAAGGCCGAGAACTGATGACGAGTTGTCTTTTAGACGACGAAGTGGTTGATGCCATGCTTCCAGGAAAAGCTTCTAAGCTTCAGGTAACTAGGAACCGTACCCCAAACCGACACAGGTGGTTAGGTAGAGAATACCAAGGCGCTTGAGAGAACTCGGGTGAAGGAACTAGGCAAAATGGCACCGTAACTTCGGGAGAAGGTGCGCCGGTGAGGGTGAAGCATTTACTGCGTAAGCCCACGCCGGTCGAAGATACCAGGCCGCTGCGACTGTTTATTAAAAACACAGCACTCTGCAAACACGAAAGTGGACGTATAGGGTGTGACGCCTGCCCGGTGCCGGAAGGTTAATTGATGGGGTTAGCTAACGCGAAGCTCTTGATCGAAGCCCCGGTAAACGGCGGCCGTAACTATAACGGTCCTAAGGTAGCGAAATTCCTTGTCGGGTAAGTTCCGACCTGCACGAATGGCGTAACGATGGCGGCGCTGTCTCCACCCGAGACTCAGTGAAATTGAAATCGCTGTGAAGATGCAGTGTATCCGCGGCTAGACGGAAAGACCCCGTGAACCTTTACTATAGCTTTGCACTGGACTTTGAGCTTGCTTGTGTAGGATAGGTGGGAGGCTTTGAAGCGTGGACGCTAGTTCGCGTGGAGCCAACCTTGAAATACCACCCTGGCAACCTTGAGGTTCTAACTCTGGTCCGTTATCCGGATCGAGGACAGTGTATGGTGGGTAGTTTGACTGGGGCGGTCTCCTCCTAAAGAGTAACGGAGGAGTACGAAGGTGCGCTCAGACCGGTCGGAAATCGGTCGTAGAGTATAAAGGCAAAAGCGCGCTTGACTGCGAGACAGACACGTCGAGCAGGTACGAAAGTAGGTCTTAGTGATCCGGTGGTTCTGTATGGAAGGGCCATCGCTCAACGGATAAAAGGTACTCCGGGGATAACAGGCTGATACCGCCCAAGAGTTCATATCGACGGCGGTGTTTGGCACCTCGATGTCGGCTCATCACATCCTGGGGCTGAAGCCGGTCCCAAGGGTATGGCTGTTCGCCATTTAAAGTGGTACGCGAGCTGGGTTTAGAACGTCGTGAGACAGTTCGGTCCCTATCTGCCGTGGACGTTTGAGATTTGAGAGGGGCTGCTCCTAGTACGAGAGGACCGGAGTGGACGAACCTCTGGTGTTCCGGTTGTCACGCCAGTGGCATTGCCGGGTAGCTACGTTCGGGAAAGATAACCGCTGAAAGCATCTAAGCGGGAAACTTGCCTCGAGATGAGATCTCACTGGAACCTTGAGTTCCCTAAAGGGCCGTCGAAGACTACGACGTTGATAGGTTGGGTGTGTAAGCGCTGTGAGGCGTTGAGCTAACCAATACTAATTGCCCGTGAGGCTTGACCATATAACACCCAAACAATTTGCTGTTTGTGTGCTAGACGATCGAAGTCGACAACACACCGAAAGTTTGCAAGACCACGCACTACCCTTTATCACATACCCAATTTGGAGCCGCGTCCTTCTTGATAAAAGAAGCACGATGTTCCACCCGAATTGCTTGACGACCATAGAGCATTGGAACCACCTGATCCCATCCCGAACTCAGTAGTGAAACGATGCATCGCCGATGGTAGTGTGGGGTTTCCCCATGTGAGAGTAGGTCATCGTCAAGCTTGTATTCCAAACCCCCCATCCGTGAAAACGGGTGGGGGGTTTGTCTTTGTGGGCAGAAAAGACTAATCATCGGTAAGCCATCGGGCGGTACCGGAGTGAGCGGTTCTGTGCTCCACTCGTCTAGAATAGTTGTTCACTTCGCACGAGCCTTTGCAAATGGCCGACTCGACTGGCACTCATGACGTATCGGCGCTTCCACTGGATGAGTTGGTTGCTTGCCATGAGTGCGACCTCTTGATGCACCGGCCGCAGCTGGCGGATGGTGAACGGGCTGATTGCCCGCGCTGCGGCTACGAGCTTTATTCCCAGCGCAATCACGTGGTAAGACGTAGCCTGGCTCTGGTGCTTGCCGCCCTGTTGCTTTACATCCCTGCTAATTTCCTGCCGATCATGCGGCTTAACTTGCTCGGTCAGACGAGCGAGGACACGCTATGGAGTGCTGTGGTCAGCCTGTATCAAAGCGACATGCAGAGCGTAGCCATAGTGGTCTTTCTCTGCAGCATGGCGGTGCCGTTGCTCAAGCTGCTTTGCCAGTTGCTGGTGTTGCTGAGCATTGCCTGGAACATTGGCCGTGGTTATGGCTTGCTGTTCTACCGGATTTATCATCACCTGCGTGATTGGGGCATGCTCGAGGTCTACCTGATGGGCATCCTGGTGGCGATCGTCAAGTTGGCTGATATTGCCGACTTGAGCCTGGGGATCGGTTTGGTGTGTTTCGTGGGCTTGTTATTGGTCCAACTGTGGCTGGAGGTGACTATGGCCCCGCATCAGATTTGGCAGGCGTTATCCGAGGAAGACGCACATGAGAGCAATTGATGCGGGGCTGTTGTTGTGCCACGAATGCCATATGCTGAATAAACAGGAGCCCGCTAGTCGCAAACAGTTCTGTTCGCGCTGCGGGGGCGTTATTCATGACCGTCGTCCGGACAGTCTTGTTCGTACTTGGGCATTGCTGCTGACGGCGGCGCTACTGTACATCCCCGCCAATCTGTTGCCGATAATGACCGTCAATTCGCTGGGCAAGGGGCAGTCCGACACTATCATGTCGGGCATCATCGAACTGGTGCATCTCGGTATGCTGCCGATTGCTGCCGTGGTTTTCATTGCCAGTATTCTAGTGCCGATATTCAAGTTGACGGGCATTGCCTTGCTGCTGTATTCGGTGCAGCGGCATCAGCCGATGTCGGCGCGTCAGCGAATACTCGTGTACCGCTTTATCGAGTGGATTGGTCGCTGGTCGATGTTGGATATTTTTGTCATCGCGATTCTCGTAGCGGTAGTCAAGTTCGGCAGCCTGGCGAGTATCGAGCCAGGTTTCGGTTCGATAGCCTTCGCCAGTGTGGTGATTCTGACGATGCTTGCGGCTTTAACTTTCGATCCCCGTTTGATCTGGGATAACACCGAGTCGGATGACAACCATGACTGATCTACCGACGGCGAAAACCCGTCCTGCTTCCAACTGGTCGGCGATCTGGGTATTGCCATTGATTGCCTTGCTGATTGGTGCCTGGTTGGGTTGGCAGGCCTACAGTCAGGCTGGGATTGAAATCCAAGTGGTTTTCCCGGGAGGGGAGGGTATTCAGTCTGGCAAGACTGAGGTTATCTACAAGGGCATGGCGATCGGCAAGGTCAAGGCCATGGCCCTGGATGACAGCGGTGAAAACCTCGGGGTTGTTGCCACTGTGGAAATGAACAAGAAGGTAGAACCGTATTTGCGCAGCAACACGCGCTTCTGGCTGGTCAAACCTAGCGTGAGTCTGGTTGGTATCACCGGGCTGGAGACCCTGGTGTCGGGTAATTATATTGCGGTCAGCCCTGGCGATGGCGAGCCGGCTCTGGAGTTCGAGGCGTTGGCCGAGCCGCCCCCTTTATCGGACGACAGGCCTGGGTTACATCTGACCCTGAAAGCTGAACGCCTCGGCTCGTTGAATCGCGACAGTCCGGTGTTCTACAAACAGATTCAGGTTGGCCGGGTGAAAAGCTATGCCCTCGCCAAGGATCAGAGCACGGTCGAGGTTAAGCTCTACATAGAGCCGACCTATGCCGCTTTGGTGCGTAAACATACCCGTTTCTGGAATGCCAGCGGCATCAGCATCGACGCCGGTTTGTCGGGTTTCAAGCTGCGCAGCGAGTCGCTGGCCAGCATAGTGGCGGGCGGCATTGCTTTCGCCACGCCCGAGCATCGGAAAGAGAGTCCGGCGACTGACCCGAGCATTCCATTTCGTCTGTATGAAGATTTTGAAGCAGCCCAGGCCGGCATCCGGGTGCAGGTCAAGATGACCGATTTCGAAGGCTTGCAGGCCGGGCGCACGCCGGTTATGTACAACGGCATACAGGCCGGTACCTTGAAGACGCTGAAGGTTAATGATGACCTGACCGGTGCCTTGGCCGAATTGACCCTCGATCCACGCACTGAAGACTATCTGGTTGAAGGTACTGAATTCTGGGTGGTCAAACCGTCTATTTCCCTGGCTGGCATCACTGGTCTGGAAGCACTGGTCAAAGGAAATTACATCGCCGTACGCCCCGGCGAAAAGGGTGCGGCGGCCAAGCGCGATTTCGTCGCGCGACCCAAGGCACCGCCGCTGAATCTGGATGCGCCCGGCCTGCACATGGTGCTGTTCAGCGACAGCCGCGGTTCACTTGAGGTTGGTAGCCCGATCCTCTACAAGCAGGTCCCTGTCGGCTCGGTGCAGAGCGTTCAGCTCGCGCGCGACAATCGACGGGTGGTCTTCGGGTTGCACGTCGAGCCCGAGTACGCGCATCTGGTGAACAGTTCAACGCGCTTCTGGAATGCCAGTGGGATTACCTTGAAAGGCGGTTTGTCCGGGGTTGAGGTCAAGAGTGAATCGCTGCAGACCCTGTTGTCTGGTGGCATCGTGTTTGAAACCCCGGATCTGCGGGCGCCTGCAGTAAGCAAGCGAGTGCCACGCTTCAGCCTCCATGCCAGTCGCGAGGCGGCCATGCAGGATGGGGTGGCCATTACCATCCAAACGGAACGTAGTGATGGCCTGAGCGCAGGTACCGCGATTCGCTACCGAGGTCTGGATGTCGGCAAGGTCGACAGCATAGAGCTCAGCGATGACCTGCAGGCTGTGGTTTTGCGTGCCCGAGTGACTCTGGCGACTGAGCAGATCGCCCGAGTGGGTACGCAGTTCTGGGTGGTCAAGCCTGAGTTTAGCCTCACCCGTGTGACCAACCTGGACACCCTGGTCAGTGGCCAGTACCTGGAAGTGTTGCCGGCGGCCAAGGGCGCGGTCCGGCAGGTCGAATTCATCGCGTTGGCCCGTCCGCCGAATCAGGTGGTGGAGGAACTCGGTCTGCGTCTGGTACTCAGCACTGCCCGGCGCAGCTCGCTGAAAGCCGGGGTACCGGTGAGCTATCGGGAAGTTCCGGTGGGCAAGGTGACCGGTTATGAACTCGGACCGACGGCGGACCGGGTGCTGATTCATATCCTCATCGAACCGCGTTATGCCGATCTGGTGCGCACCGGTAGCCGTTTTTGGAATACCTCGGGCGTTGGTTTCGAGGCGGGCCTGTTCAAGGGCGTGAAGGTGCGTAGCGAATCCCTGGAAACCCTGATCGAGGGCGGCGTGGCGTTCGCGACCCCGGATAGCGAGCCCATGACTCACCAGGCCAGGCCAGGGCAAACCTTTCCTATGTTCGACGAGCCGCAGGAAGAATGGTTGGGCTGGGCACCGAAGATCGCCTTGCCGAAATAGGCAAGTCGCATACAGCCAGGGCCGCATGTGCTGCCCTGGTCGTTTGTGGCTGCTGCTTCAGGCCGGCTCGACAGCCGGGACGGGCTGGACCTGCAAGGTGCTGGTCTCCCGGCGCTGGATGTATTTCCAGTCCGCCTCGTCGATATAGATGCCGTTTGGCCCGCTGCCGCCTTCCAGGTCGATGGCCACGTGGGCCGAGACCTGGGGCTTGACTGAGGCGAGGATCGGTACGAAGCCCAGTTGCAGGCTGGTTTCGATCAGCGCCTGCTGATTTTTCTCGTCGATGTCCGCCGCCTCATCGAGGTAGTAGGGCAGGCGGATGCGTCCAGCCTGATCACGATCCATCAGGTGCAGCAACAAGTACATGTTGGTCAGCGCCTTGATGGTCATGGTCGTGCCGTTGGAGGCCGCGCCGTCGATGTCGGTGTGGATCACCGGTTGGCCATGCACCTTGGTGATCTCGAAGGCCAGCTCGAACAGATCTTTCAAGCCCAGCTGGTTGTGATTGGCCGCGACCAGGCGTGCCAGGTATTCCTTGGCCTCCTCGTTCTTGCTGTCCTGAGCGCTGCTCTGCTGCAGGTCGAACACCGACAGGGTCTCGCCTTGCTCGTACTGGCCGGCGCTGTGGATGATCTGGTCGATGTGCTTGAGCGCGTCCTTGTTCGGCGCCAGGACGATGCGGAAGCTTTCCAGGTTGGAGACCTGGCGCTTGTTGATCTCGCGGTTGAACAGGGCCAGTTGGTGTTCCAGGTTGTCGTAATCGCTGCGGATATTGCGCAGGGTACGGGCGATATCGGTGACGGCGGCGCGGCGGGCCTTGGTCAGGGTCAGGGCTTCGTCCTGGCGATGGGCGTAGGCGTTGACCAGCAGGTGCAGGCGGCGCTCGACGTCGTCCTCGCTGTCGAACTTGGCCACGCCTTTGAGGCGTACCTGGGCATACAGCGCCTCGATCTGCCCGTCGACCCGCTGCAGGCCCTGCCAGGCGTCCTGATAGTCGTTGAGCAGGGGGAGCAGGTTGTCCAGCGAGTCGTCCACCGGATCGGTAAAAGGCGCGCCGAAGGGCAGATCGGCCGGCAGTAGCTGGCGACGGCGCAAGGCGTCTTCCAGGGTGCGCTGCTTGGCTTCCAGGTCGGCCAGCTGCCGGCCGACCAGTTGCAGCTTGGCGGACAGTTGCTGCACCCGTTCGGTGAAGGCGTCGCTGCTGCGCTTGAGTTCGTCCTGCGCCGCTTCCAGTTGCGCCAGTTGTTCCAGCTTGCGGTCTTCTTCCACTGCCAGGGTCTGGCTGCGGCGGAAGTCTTCCAGGGCTTTCTGCGCATCCAGCACAGCTTTGTACAGAAGCTCGGCCTGGGCCTTGCTCGCGGCGCGGTCGGCCGCGACTGCTTGTTGGGTCTTGAGCTGCTTGTACTCGCGGTCAAGGCGGTCTTTCTGATCACGCAGGGCGGCGCGGTCGGCCAGCGCTTGCAGCGCCGGTGGCTCGATATGACTGAGGTCGATGGACAGGCCGGGTACTTCGAAGCGCTCGCCCTTAAAGCTCTCCAGCACGGCTTCCAGAGATTTCACCCAGGTATCGCCGTGGTCCAGTTGAATGCCTGTTTCGCCTAAAGGCAGGCTGAACAGTTGGCCGTTGAACAGGCGCATCAGGCGGTCGACATCGGCCTGGGAGAATTCTTCACGCAGGCGCGAGTAGCTGTTGTTGTCGGCGTGATCGAGTTGCAGCTTGACCGACTTGAGGCGCTTTTCCAGATCGCGCAGGCGCTCCTCGAGGTCTTCACTGGAGAATTGCCGTGATTGCGCCAGAGCGCCGGCCAGTTCGTCGTGGGCGTCCTTGGCGGCGAGCAGCTGCGCCTCCAGCACGTGCGCGTCGCTGACCAGGGCGAAACGGTTTTTCAGTACGGACAGCTCGCCAAGCCAGCGCTGGATCTCGCTGATTTCACGTTCCATGCGCATCAGCTCGGCGGTGTCGCCACGTTGTTGCTGTTGCAGGCCATCCTGCTCGCCCTGGTAGTGCTCGGCCTGGATCACCAGTTCCTCACGGCGCGCGCCGGCGTAGTCCTGCCAGGTGCCAAGCAGGGAATCGAGCAGCGGTGAGAGGCGATGCAGCTTGCCGCGCAGTTGTGCGCGCTGGGTGACGCCAGCGGCCAGGGCGTCGATCAAGGGGCCGGCGCTGACCAGCGCCTGGTAGTCCTGCTCCATGCGCCGCACATCGCGGAAGGCTTCTTCGGTGGCGGCGATATAGTCGACGCTCCCGGAGCGCAGGCTGTGCTCGAAGGCATCGAGGAACAGCTGCTTGAGCTTTGCCGCGGTGATTTCGCGCATATGCAACAGGTTGATAAACAGGGCGCGGAAGGTCTTCAGGCTCTGCTCACTGGTGGAGCGCAGCGGGATCAGGGTCAGGTCCAGCGGGATCGAGGTGTGGCCGCCGACCAGCAGGCGGCGCAGCTCGTCCGGCTTGAGTTCATAGGCCTTGATGCCGTCGCGCTCCAGGGCATTGAACAGCTCGCGCTGGCGCAGGCAGGTGCCATTGGTCTGGTAGTGAGCCAGGTTCAGCTCGCCCTGGTAGGCGAAGAACTGGTGGCCGAAACCGCCCCCCGGCCCGCGCCCGGCCACACCGATGACATGGGGGCCGTGGGGCAGAGTGACTTCCACCAGGATGTAGCTGGTGTCGGTGGCGAAGTAGAACTTGCGCGATTGCTCCAGGCTGTACTTGCCGAAGCTCATGTCCGACATGCGTGCCAGAATTGGGAACTGCAGAGCGTTGATCGAGGCGGACTTGCCCAGGTTGTTGGCGCCGTACACCGACAGCGGGTTCTCCAGCGGAAACAGGCCGAGGCTGTAGCCGGCGGTGTTCAGCAGGGCAAAGCGGCGGATGCCGTAGCGTTCCTGGCTCATGCATCTATCTCCTGTACGGCGCGTTCGGCGGCCATGGCGCGGGCCAGGGCATCCTCTTCGCTGAGGTCCGGCTCACCTTCGGCGAGAATGATGATTGCATCCTCTGGCTCATCGTCCAGTAGCACTGGCGTCGGCAGTGGCTGCGCGCTATGCAGGGTGGCGGCCAGGTCGCGATCCTGCTGCACACTCAGGCAGACATCGAGGAAGCGGTGCATCGGTGCGAGGAAGCGGTAGACGCCATTTTCTTCGCCGCTAAAGCCCAGCTGGTTCAGGCGGCGCATGATCTTTTCTTCCAACTCCTCGATGGTGGTGACTTCGGCCTGGAGGAACAGATCACGGTATTTTTCCAGCAGCGGCGGCAGTTCATCGCGGCCGAGGCTGCCACCGTCGAGTACGGCCAACGGGTCGCGGCCCTGATCGGCTAAATGTTCAACCAGGATGAAGGTGAACAGCGCCAGGCGCTGGGCGGTCTTGTTGACCTGGGCGCCCATCTGCTCGGGGACGAAATAGTAGAAGCCACGGCTGTCGCAGATCAGCTCATAACCGAGCGCCTTGAACAGCGCGCGGTACTGGTCCTGCAAGTTGGACAGCTGGGCGTACAGCTCCGGGTCGCGGCGGCTGACGTGATAGCCCTTGAATAGCTCGCGGAAGATCGGTGCCAGTTGGGTCAGTTCTTTCAGGTCGATATTCATGCGGTCACTCGCACAGGCTTGTAATGTTGATGGCCGCCCGTTGGAAATCCGCGAAGCGTTTTCCAGCGGAAAGTTGATGGCGCAGGATGGTGGGCAAGCAGGGGTTAACCATGGGCGCTGGCCATCAGGGCATAGGAACTCAGGCTGAGCTGGTGTTCGGCGGTCAAATAGTCACGGCGCTGCAGGCGCTCGCGCTGGAAACGGGCATCGCGGGACAGGCGCGAGAACCAATACAGCAGCTCGTCTGTGGCGCCTTCGGGCTCCTGCTGCAGCAGCCAACCCATCAAGTCCGGTAACGGCAGGGCTCGTTCGCAGCGTTCGAGCATCTCCCGCGCGGTACGTGGCGCGCGGGGCACTTCGCCCTTGCGCGTGGTACTGGCCTTGGGGAACTGCGCCGGTTTTGGTTCGAAGCGCGCCAGCGCATAGACATAGGCCTCGACCTGCGACGCCGTACCGAGAAAGGTGCTCTGCGGACGACTGAACAGCGGCAGCGAGGCCTGCGGCACTGCGTCCAAGCCTTTACGCCGAATAGCCGCCAGGGCCAGGGCTGCACCGCGGGTCACGGCATTGTGCCGGCGGGCTTCCTCGCGCAGCGGCAGGAGCAGCTCGCGGGCGCGGCGCAGGGTCAGCTGGGCGGTGGTCTGCATCTCCAGGATGCGTGCGTGGGTGCGCAGCAGCAGGTCGTCATCGACCAGCCGGCCGAGGCGCTGCTGTTCGCTGAGCAGGCGCAGCAGTACATGTTCGACGCGATAGACGCCCTGCTCGAAGGCGCCGTCGGCGGCGACCAGCTGGATCATCGGTTCGACATATTCGTCCCAGGTCGCCAGCACTTCGGCGTAACGCTGACGCAGGGGGATCTGCCGGTCGCTGGTTTTGGCCCGTTCGGCCACGGCGACCAGCGCCTGTTCGTCGTTGGCCAGCTTCTTCAGCACATCACGCACGCGCATATCCAGCAGGCGCAACTGCCGCGCCAGGTCGGCCGCGTCACGCACCTCGAAGGCATCCTTGATATAGCCGGCCAGGCGCTCCAGGTGGCGCAAGTAGGCCTCGATCTCCAGGCACAGGCCCAGGCGGTGTTCGCGGCGCAGGTAGGCAAGGAAGTCGTGGATCTGCGCGTTGAGCTCGAAGCGGTTGGGGCTCTTGGCTACCGGCACCAGGATATCCAGGCGGATCCACTGGTCGAGCAGGGCGGTAATGTCCACCGGCGTGCTGTCCGGCAACTGCGCCGTGAGTTGCTTGCGCAGCTCGACCAGGCTCAGGGTGCCGCTATCGAACCGCTCGCAGAGCGGTTCGAGCAACGTCCAGTGTTCGGCAAGGGCACGCAATACGCGCTTGGGATCGATCATCGAAAGCCGGTCGCTCAATCTGGGAAAAACGCCGATTGTACTGCATCGGCCGACAATCGATTGAGCCCGAACCGATCGGAGGCGCTTTGCGCGTGCGGGTGACGCAGTGCGGCAGTTTGCGACCGCCGCAACCGTTGTCCGGTGATCTTGACGCGCTGGGAGCCCTATTCAAGTGGTTGAATTTGCTGGCATGTTTTCTGCGATCACAGATCAAACACCAGGCCGGGATCGAGCCTATGCCGTTCACCTCCGCTGCCTATATCGCTGCCTGTTGGTGCGAATTGCAGGATCAGGGCGATCTGGCCTGGGACCTCGACGCCATTACCGACCGCCGCGAGGCGATTGCCTTCCTGCAGCGCTTCGAGAACCGCCGGTGTGTCTATTCGGCTTATGCGGCAAAGCTCTACAGCAACTACAGCTTCGTGGTGCCGCCGAGCGAGCATGGCTATATCACCATCCTCCCGGACGAGCGCTGCTGGAACGAAACCTTCCATGACATCCCGGCCCATGCGGTAGAACCCACCGGTATCCATATTCTGCCGGGCGAAACCCTGGGCTATCCAGGTCTCTACTTGAAAATCCCCAGCCACAATCGCCTGGTGGCCTCCACGGAGTTGCCGTTTCAGGATGGGCTCAGGTTGCTGATTCAGCGCTATCGGGCCAGGGGCGAGTGGTTCCTGCCGGTGTTGATCAAGGAGGAGCTGCGCGGCTTCGAGACGCGCATGCCGTCGCTGCACCTGCACCGCATCAACCTCGTCCAGTTGGCGCACTGCTCGGCGTCGAGCATCAACGCGATCAAGGGTGCCATTGCCCGCCACCTGCTCGGGTTGTTTCGCCAGACCTGAGCCGCCTGACGCCACAATTGCCAGCAATTGGACAGGCTCAGTGGCACATTGCAGTCACCCATTGGTCATCCATGCGGTTCATCCTGTCTGGCGCCTGCACATTGCGCCACGGGCGCTCCAGCTGGGCTGCGGCTGACCGGCCTTGCGATAAAGCGTCGCCAACGGTCGGTTGACCGACGAAATATGCCCATGGCTCTTTCGATATGCGTCGGTTATCGGCACAATTCGCCTCCACTTTTTGGGGAGGGGGTCGGCACCGCTGATTTCCTGCCGGCTGACCTTGTATAGGCACACAGATGATCAAGACGCCGTACTACCTCATCGACAAGCAAAAGCTGCTGGGCAATCTCGAGAAGATCGCCTACGTCCGCGAGCACTCCGGTGCCAAGGCACTGCTGGCGCTCAAGTGTTTTGCCACCTGGTCGGTATTCGACCTGATGCAGCAGTACATGGACGGCACCACCTCATCGTCGCTGTATGAGCTCAAGCTCGGTCGACAGAAGTTCGCTGGCGAAACCCACGCCTACAGCGTGGCCTGGGCCGACGATGAAATCGACGAGATGTTGGCCAACTGCGACAAGATCATCTTCAACTCGATCGGCCAGCTCGAGCGCTTCGCCGAGGCGTCTGCCGGCAAGATACGTGGCTTGCGGGTCAACCCGCAGGTGAGCAGCTCGGATTACCTGTTGGCCGACCCGGCGCGCCCGTTCAGCCGCCTGGGCGAGTGGGACCCGGAAAAAATCGCCACAGTGATGGATAAGGTTTCCGGCTTCATGTTCCACAACAACTGCGAGAACGACAGCTTCGAGCTGTTCGAGCAGATGCTCAGCACCATCGAAGAGCGCTTCGGCCATCTGCTTGAGCAGGTCGAGTGGGTCAGCCTGGGCGGCGGTATTCACTTCACCGGTGACGGCTATCCGCTGGAGCAGTTCTGCGCGCGCCTCAAGGCCTTCTCCGAGCGTTTCGGCGTGCAGGTTTATCTGGAGCCCGGTGAAGCTGCCATCACCATGAGCGCCTCGTTGGAAGTCACGGTGCTCGACACCTTGTTCAACGGCAAGCACCTGGCGGTGGTCGACAGCTCCATCGAAGCGCATATGCTCGATCTGTTGATCTACCGCCTGGACGCCAAGATGGCCCCCTGTGACGGCGAGCACAGTTACATGGTGTGCGGTAAATCCTGTCTGGCGGGGGACATTTTCGGCGAATACCGCTTCGATCGTCCGCTGACCATCGGCGATCGGTTGTCGTTTATCGACGCAGCGGGTTACACCATGGTCAAGAAAAACTGGTTTAACGGGCTTAAAATGCCGTCTATTGCAGTGCGACAGCTCGACGGCAGCGTCGAGGTTGTTCGTGAGTTTGGATTCGACGACTACCTGTCCAGCCTGTCCTGAAGGCCGGCGGTTAAAGGAGAGATAAAGAAATTGAAGAAGAATGTTCTGATCATTGGTGCAGGAGGTGTCGCCAAGGTGGTGGCCCACAAGTGCGCGCAGCACAACGACGAACTCGGTCGTATTGCTATCGCGTCGCGCAACATCTCCAAATGCCAGGCCATCATCGACAGCGTAAAGGCCAAAGGCAGCTTGAAGCAGCCGGCCGAAATCCAGGCCTATGCCCTCAATGCGCTGGATATAGAAGCAACCAAGGCACTGATCCGCGAGACCCAATCGCAGATCGTCATCAACGTGGGTTCGTCCTTCCTCAACATGTCGGTGCTGCGCGCCTGCATGGATACCGGCGCCGCCTACCTTGATACCGCCATCCACGAAGAACCGGGCAAGGTCTGCGAAACGCCGCCTTGGTACGCTAACTACGAGTGGAAGCACCTGGCCGAATGCCAGGAAAAAGGCGTGACCGCCATCCTCGGTGTCGGTTTCGACCCGGGCGTGGTCAATGCCTATGCCGCACTGGCGCAGCAGCAGTACTTCGACAGCATCGAGTCGATCGACATCCTCGACGTCAACGCCGGCTCCCACGGCAAGTATTTCGCCACCAATTTCGATCCGGAAATCAATTTCCGTGAGTTCACCGGACAAGTCTGGAGCTGGCAGAACAGCCAGTGGACCAGCAACAGCATGTTCGAAGTCAAACGTAGCGACGACCTGCCGGTGGTCGGTGAGCAGAATCTGTACCTGACCGGGCATGACGAAGTGCACTCGCTGTCCAAGCACCTGAACGTACCCAACGTGCGCTTCTGGATGAGCTTCGGCGAGCACTACATCAACGTCTTCACCGTGCTGAACACCCTCGGCCTGCTCTCCGAGCAACCGGTGAAAACCGCCGAAGGCCTTGAAGTGGTGCCGCTCAAGGTGGTCAAGGCCGTGCTGCCGGATCCAGCCTCGCTGGCGCCGAGTTACAGCGGCAAGACCTGCATCGGCGACCTGGTCAAGGGCAGCAAGGACGGCAAGCCGGTGGAGTTGTTTATCTACAACATCGCCGACCACGCCGATGCCTATGCCGAGACCGACAGCCAGGGCATTTCCTACACCGCTGGCGTACCGCCGGTCGCCGCTGCTCTGCTGGTCGCCCGTGGCGACTGGGACGTGGCGCGTATGGCTAACGTCGAACAGCTGCCGGCCGAGCCGTTCCTCAAACTGCTCGATGCGATGGGCCTGCCGACCCGGATCAAGGACGCCAACGGCGACCGGCCCTGGGATCAGAAGCGCTGATCGACCAACAAGACCCGCCAATTCGGCGGGTCTTGTTTTTAGTGCCGGCTTTGCAGGCTCATCCTGGTTACTTGCCGATGGCTCATGCGCTCCGGGCCATCGGATGGAAAACCGCGAAGCGTTTTCCTCCACGAACCCGCCGCGCCATGTCGATGGCGGATGTAAACAGCGAGATCCTCCCTTTGAGCTCTTGCGTCCATCACGCGTCCAGAAGTGCGCGATGCGCGAGGGCGATCGGTAGGGCGGGTGCAACCCGCCGGAATCTCTTGGCCATTGGCGGGTTGCACCCGCCCTACGCTTTGATGCGGAGTGTGGCGCTGCTTTCCACGCTTCCCGCCTGCGGCGTTTCACGCGACAATCAGCACTTATCGACATAGGCCCCACGTCGGGCCTGTGCTTCTGCGCATTCGTGAGGAACCCAGCATGAGCAGCAACGACCGCGTCATTATCTTCGACACCACCCTGCGCGATGGCGAGCAGAGTCCCGGCGCGTCCATGACCGGTGAAGAAAAGTTGCGCATCGCCAAGGCTCTGGAGCGGTTGCGCGTCGACGTCATCGAAGCCGGCTTCGCCATCGCCAGCCCAGGTGACTTCGCCGCGGTCAAGGCGATTGCCGACAGTATCAAGGACAGCACCGTGTGCAGCCTGTCGCGCGCCCTAGATGGTGACATCGACCGCGCCGCCGAAGCCCTCAAGGGCGCCAACAGCGGGCGCATCCACACCTTTATCGCCACCAGCCCGATCCACATGCAGTACAAGCTGCGCATGCAGCCCGATCAGGTGGTCGAGCAGGCGGTGCATGCGGTCAAGCGTGCGCGCAACCTGTGTGCCGATGTCGAGTTCTCCTGCGAAGATGCCGGTCGTTCGGACATCGACTTTCTCTGTCGGATTGTCGAGGCGGCGATTGATGCCGGTGCGCGCACCATCAATATTCCGGATACCGTGGGCTATGCGATTCCGCACCAGTACGCCGAGACCATTCGCCAGCTGCTCAACCGCGTGCCCAATGCCGACAAGGCAGTATTCTCGGTGCATTGCCACAACGACCTGGGCCTGGCCGTGGCCAACTCCCTGGCCGCCGTGGTCGCTGGCGCACGTCAGGTCGAGTGCACGATCAACGGCCTCGGCGAGCGGGCCGGCAACGCCGCGCTGGAAGAGATCGTCATGGCGATCAAGACCCGTGCAGACCTGCTCGGCGTACATACGCGCATCGACACCCCGCACATCCTCAGTACCTCGCGCCTGGTCTCCGGCATCACCGGTTTCCCGGTGCAGCCGAACAAGGCGATCGTCGGCGCCAACGCCTTCGCCCACGAATCGGGGATCCACCAGGACGGCGTGCTCAAGCACCGTGAAACCTACGAGATCATGTCTGCCGAGTCGGTTGGCTGGAATGCCAACAAGATGGTCATGGGCAAACATTCCGGGCGTGCGGCGTTTCGCTCGCGTCTGGAGGAGCTGGGTATCGTCCTGGCCGGCGAGGGCGAACTGAACGCCGCCTTTGCCCGTTTCAAGGATCTGGCCGACAAGAAGCACGAGATCTTCGACGAAGACCTGCAGGCACTGGTTTCCGACAGCCTGACCGCCGAAGCACCTGAGCACTTCAAACTGCTGAGCCTGGAAGTGACGAGCAAAACCGGCGAAGTGCCGCAGGCGCAGATCGCGGTCAGTGTCGATGGCCAGGAGCGCCGTGCGGCCGCGCAGGGCTCCGGTCCGGTGGATGCGACCTTCAAGGCTATTGAGTCGATTGCCAGTTCGCAGGCCAACCTGCAACTGTACTCGGTCAACGCCATCACCGAGGGCACCGACTCCCAGGGCGAAGTCACCGTACGCCTGGAGAAGGGCGGACGTATCGTCAATGGCAACGGCGCCGATACCGACATCCTGGTAGCGTCGGCCAAGGCCTACATCAACGCCCTCAACCTGATGCAGGACGGCCAGAAGGCTCACCCGCAGGTGGCTGACGTTTGATTGCAGAGCTGCGTCGTCGCGCCTACCTGAGCGCCATGCAGGTGGCCAGCTGGCTGCCGCGGGTGGAGTTGCCGTTTGCCGCGCCCTCACGCCCGGAGCTGCTGCAGCCGGCAGAGCCTGAGGTGCCAGTCGCAGCCGAGCCGCCGGCCGCCGTGCCCGTCAGCGAAACGGCGCCACCTAGCCAGCCCGAGCCGCGAGCCGAGCGGCCGAAGATCGAGGTGCCGCGGCCCAGCAGCGCTCCGCGCAACGGCAAAGCGGACGCCGCCGATGCGGCCGAGCCGCCCGTAGTAACCAAGCCGGTGGTCGCGGCGCCGCCGCGTTTCGCTCTGCAACTGCTGCGCGCCGGTGGCTGCGCCTTGCTGGTCGAGCTGCCCACTGGCGAGCCCTTGCAGGGCCGTGATCCGGCCTATCTGCTGCTCAGGGATCTGCTGCGCGCCGCCGGTCTGCCGGACAGCCCGCAATTGGTCGGCGAGCCGGTACGCTGGCCATTGCTAGCACGCGGCAGCATGGATCAGGGGCCACAGGCCGCGCTGGATTACGTGCAGAGCTTCATCGCCGCGCGCCTGGAAGAGCAGCAACCCTGCCGCTGCCTGTGGCTGGTCGGCTTGCCGGCCATTCGCTTTGCCGGCGACGCCGATGCCGAGGTCTACAACCGCGAGTTGCAGATCGACGAATTGGGTGCGGCCTGGGCACTGCCGGGGCTGGAATTGCTGATGGACGAGCCAGAACGCAAGGCCGAACTGTGGCAGGCCATGCGCCGGGTGCGGCAGCGCTGGCTGGCTGACTCTTGAGCACGTCCTGCGTGGCCTTGTTTCGGCCACTTCGCCTACGTATCCACCGCCTGTCGAGTCAACCTGAATGAGTGATGCGATTTCTTTCCGCCGGATAACCGAAGCGGATATCGAGGCCGTGCTGAAAATCGAGTACGCCGCGTTCAGCCATCCCTGGACGCGCGGGATCTTCCTCGACAGCCTCAAGTCCTACGATTGCTGGGTGATGTTCGAGGGCCAGCAGCAGGTTGGCCACGGGGTGATCAACGTGATCATCGACGAGGCCCATCTGCTCAATATCACCATCAAACCGGAGAGTCAGGGCCGTGGCTTCGGCTTGCTGCTGCTGGAGCGCCTGATGCAGCGTGCCATGGAATTGAATGCCGGCGAATGCTTCCTCGAAGTGCGCGCCAGCAACCAGTCGGCTTATCGCCTGTACGAGCGTTACGGGTTCAATGAAATCGGCCGGCGCCGCGACTACTACCCCGCAGTCGGCGGTCGCGAGGACGCGCTGGTGATGGCCTGCACGCTAATCGATTGAACCGTCCGGAGTGCGCTGGCGCGCCGAGTTGAGCGGCTCCTGGCCGGCCATTTCCTCTTCATCGAGAACATCGCCGGTGCCGGCTTCGTCTGCGTCGACGATGCGCAGATCCATGTCCGCCGCCTGCACCTCACCGTGTTCAGAGGGCGAGCGGGCGCCGTCGTTGCTGATCAGGTCTTCTGCTTCGAGGTCGTCGCTGTCGGGGCCACAGCCGCGATCATCATCGCCGCTCAGACCTGCTTCACGACGTTGGCTGGAGGAAAGCGCCTCCATTATCTGATCTTGGGCACTGGGCTCGTTCAGCGCTGCTTCCTCGGCAGCCTGCTTGCGCGTGTGCTCCTCTTGCTGGTTCGAGGCCTGCTGGGCTGCTGCGTTCGTTGTACTGGAGCGGCTCATCGGTATTCCTCTTTTTGGGTGGCCATAGGGAGTTGACGGTCCTGGGCGCGGAAGATTCCCGCTGATTTTCCCTGCGGTCGTTCGAGTGGGCCGGTTCGACTGACGCGAATCGGCGGGTCTTGGTGCTCTTGCCACCTGCGTTAGGGTGCCCAGGTTCGATGCCGGCTCGACTCGCGGACGTGAAACGCTGCGTGGTTGTGCGAGCGGCACCCTGCGGGGGCGGGCAGCGGTTGGTGTCGCGACCCGCTTGCATCGAGGCTGTTGCTGTCGATCTCGGCTGTGACGGCAACGCCAAGTGACTTGTCAAAGGCCATGCGCGCTCCGTATGGTGCGCATCGATACTCCAGGGAGCCGATGGTATGAGTGACTTACAACACCTCTTCGACAACAACGCGCGCTGGGCCGAGGCCATCACCCAGCAAGACCCCGCGTTCTTCGCCAAGCTGGCCCGCCAGCAGGCGCCGGAATACCTGTGGATCGGCTGCTCCGATGCGCGGGTGCCGGCCAACGAAATCGTCGGTCTGCTGCCGGGCGATCTGTTCGTCCATCGCAACGTCGCCAACGTGGTGCTGCACACCGACCTCAACTGCCTGTCGGTGATCCAGTACGCGGTCGACGTGCTCAAGGTCAAACACATCCTGGTCACCGGCCACTACGGTTGCGGCGGCGTGCGTGCTTCTATGCAGGACACCCAGTTCGGCCTGATCGACGGCTGGCTGCGGACCATCCGCGATTTGTATTACGAGCACCGCGACTACCTGGCGACCCTGCCGAGTGAGGAGGAGCGGGTCGACCGCCTCTGTGAACTCAACGTGATCCAGCAGGTGGCCAACGTCAGCCACACCACCATCGTGCAGAACGCCTGGCATCGCGGTCAGGAACTGTCGGTACATGGCTGCATCTACGGTATCAAGGACGGTCGCTGGAAGAACCTCAACGTCACCGTCAGTGGCATCGAACAGCTGCCGCCGCAATACCGCCTGCGTCCGCTCGGCCAGAGCTGAGGTGACGAACAGTTCGCGCAGCCTGGCCATGCTCGGCCTGCTGCTGGCGGTGCTCTGCTGGTCGGGCAACGCCCTGGTGGCGCGCGCCTTCGCCGGTGAGATCCCGCCCTTCGCCCTGTCGTTCTGGCGCTGGTGCCTGGCCCTGAGCCTGCTGCTGCCCTTCGTCCTGGCGCCGATGTGGCGTCATCGCCCGCAGCTGCGTGCGGCTGGCTGGCGCCTGCTGGTGCTCGGCGGCCTCGGCATCGCCGGCTACAATTCGATGCTCTACAGCGCCGCCCAGACCACCGTGGCGATCAACATCACCCTGGTCAACACCTGTCTGCCGCTGATGACCTTCATCGGCGCCGGTCTGCTGCTCGGCGAATGGCCGCAGCGCCGCGCCTGGTGGGGCATGGGGCTGGCCGCGATCGGCCTGCTGGTGCTGATCACCCAGGGCAGTTGGACGACCCTGACGGCGCTGTCGTTCAACCGTGGCGACCTGATCATGCTCCTGGCTGTGGCCGACTGGGCGCTGTATTCCCTGCTGCTGCGACGCTGGGCCAAGTACCTGCTGCCGATCCCGGCGCTGGCCCTGCTCGGTGTACTGATGCTGCTCGGCGTGCCGCTGATTCTGCCGTTCTACCTCTACGAGCTCAGTCAGGGTGCTCGTTTCGTCGTCAGCCTGAGCAACCTCGGCGCGATTGCCTATACCGCCGTGTTCGCCTCGCTGGTCGCCTATCTCGCCTGGAATCACGGCGTGCGCGTACTCGGCGCCGCCAAGGCGGCACTCTCCAGCTACCTGATGCCGGTGATCACTGCCGTACTCGGCTGGCTGCTGCTGGGTGAGGGCTTGCAGGCGTTCCACTGGCTGGGCGGCGGGCTGATCTTCGCCGGCTTGTTGCTGGGCACACAGATGGCGCCGAAGCCGGCTGATCGATAGGGTGATTATGCCGCTTGGTAGGAAGGGGCGCGCCGCAGAGACCGGGTCGGATCGGTTAGGTCAAGCGGCGCGATAGCCGTAGGCTGTTTCGCTGGTGATGGGCGCGTTTACCGCGCGGCGTTAGCTTTCTTCACCGTCGCAAGCCAGGCTGGGTTCATCTGCTTCAGCTCGGTATTCATGCCCCGAGCCTCCATGCTCTCCTTGTGCCGATTGATCTCCGCCACCATCTGGCTGAGGGCGCTGGAGTTGCCGTCCAGTTGGTGCATCTGGGTCAGGCCCAGGTGATAGAAACGCAGCAATTTCATCGCCGTCTGATCTTGAGCAGTTACGCCGGCAGTGAGGTGATGCATGACGTTGGTGATGCTCATCAGCCTGCGCTTGAGTTGCCAGCCGTAGACCGCCGGCGCCATCCAGGGCTGCTGCCAGAATTTGAGCCGCACCAGTGCTACGGTCAGCAGCAGCCCGGCAATAATACCGCCCAGATTCCAGCGGAAATTATCGCCGCCGGGTTCGCCGAACAACAGCACGGCGGTGCTAGACAGCAGCATGCCCAGCAACAGGAAGATCACCACAATGATTATCGTGCTGCGGCGCGTTTGCTGACGGTATTCTTCAGGGTTCAACTGCTTGATCTCGAACATCACTCCCGCAGGACTCCTCTGTTGAGCGGATGACAACGTGGCGGACATTATCACCCACAGCAATCGCGCTGGCGCGATTAACGTTGTGGGCGTGCTGGTCTTGCCTGCGTTGGCCGCGCCTGGATGGCGCTGTAGGTGAGCCGGCTGGGGGGATTTATTCGCGCGCGCAGCCGCAGCCAGGGGTAAGGAGGCAATGGGTCAGCGCGACTTACGCTCGCAAGTGGCCCCGCCTCCGCTCCCGCGTCACGTCACGTCAGGACTTCAGCGCGCCAGAGGCCTTGGCGGCGTGCGTCGCGATGATATCCATCAGCTCTGGCGACAGGCAGTCATAAGGTTCCAGGCCGAGAACCTTGAGTCGCGCACGTACCGAACCCATGATCGCCGGGTTGGCGCCTGATTCGATGATTGAAGAGACGAATGCGGCGAATTGCGGCGCGGACCAGCCCTTCTCCGGGGACAGTTCCGTGTGAATGAAGTCGAATCCGTAGAGGGGATGAGTGCTGTTCTCGATGCGGCCGTACATATGCACGCCGCACTGGCTACAGGCGTGCCGCTGGATGGTGGCCTGGGCATCGACCACCGTAAGCTTCTCGGCATGCTCGGTGACCTTAAGCTTGTCGCGCGGCACCACCGCCACCACGGAGAACAGTGCGCCCTTCGGTTTCCAGCACTTGGTGCAGCCGCAGGCGTGGTTGTAGGCCGATTGCGAGTCGATTTGCACCCGGACAGGATCCTGGCTGCAGCGGCAGACGAGCGAGCCGCCAGGGAAGTCCTCGGCGCCCGCCTGAATACCGTCGTCGAGCGACGGGTGAAGCGAAAATGTGGTTGTCATTAGCCACCTCCTTAGTCAGCAGAAGGTCCGGGGCTGTCATCTCAGCCTACCGGGCGGAGATTTAAGCGTAGCAGGTAAGGGCGAAACCAGAAGCCCCGCGCAGTGGCGGGGCGTGGCATCTCAACGATGCGTGTGTTTACCAGCCTCACGATCCGGCTGGCGATGTTTGTGGTGTTGGCATTTTTGCTCTTCATTCGGGTGCTGATTGGGTTTGTGATGCCCTGTGGCATGATGGCGATCCGCGCCATCTGTGATGGTCCCTGCTGAGGTCGTGTACTCGTGATAGGCGCAGCCGGTCATCAGCAGAAACGCCGCCGCCAGGACGAGCATTGAAAGACCCGCTAGCATGCCTGCCTCCTTAAGTCTGGGATGGTTCATCCCTGCATGCATGAGACACCCGGCCGGGGTAAGAGGAGGTCAGTGAGGTGGAAAGGCTAGGTAAGGGTTGGGCGAAAACCGATAACTCCGTGCAGACTGCCCGTGTCGGTTAAAAACCGAGCCGTCCGCTAAACCATTTATTGGCGTGAGGTCGAGATCTCCCCAGGGAACTTGTCCCGTCTCAAGCTTGTCCTTGAGTCGCCAGCTTTGTCCGCAGATCTGCACGATGCAGGCAGGGGCAGCCAGCAATCCAGGCGCAAGCGACAGCTCGTGCATCAGTCGCCAGCGATCATTAAGCCCTTAGACAGGATATGTGACATGAGCAAAACAGCACAGGAATACGCGGATGAGTTGATGCCGCTGGGCCGCCTGCCAGATCCTGATCCGACCCTAGGGGCACACTTCAGGTTCGTTAATGTCGATGTGGCTACAGAAGATCGTACTCAGGAAGTAAAGCACGCAATCGCGATGACGCTGTGTGAGCGGTTTCAGCTGATGTACCCCGACAGGACGGTCTCTATCGGGCGTTTCGGGATCAATAACGAGGGATGGCGCATGTGTTTCGAGGTGGCACCTGTATCTGCTGAGGGGTAGCTCCTCGTACCGCATCAGGATCAACGCTCGGTTTGAGTGGACAGTAGCCGCGCCGACACACGGTTAAAGCGGCGATTGCCACTCTCCTGCCGTGCTGCTTTCCATAGCGTCTATGAATGCTGCGGTTTCCAGGCATCAGGACAGTTAACCCACATCCTAGGCACTACATTCGGCTCCGCTGGTGGCGTTCAGCTGACGATCTACAACAAGACCGAGCAAGCCCGCGCCACCGACAAACTCGACTACTGGGAACGCGTGTGGAAACGCCGCGACAGCTTCGGCGATAGCGACCCGGACAACTACAACCCAGATCAAGACGTCTGGCGGGTAGAGCTGCGTTATCACCATTCGATAATCCAGCAGTTCGCCAGCGGCTCCGTTGACGTCAAGACAGGCGAAGCTATCGACACCCGGTCGTTTGCTGCGTTCTCGGGCCATCTGGACGGTCTGTGGCGCTATGGTTTGGGTCAATTCAAACTATTGGCCCGTCCTGGCTACTTCGCGCCGATCTGGACGCTGATCCGCGATGACGTGCGGGTCGATCTGCCGGTGGACTCCCTGCTCGATAACACCGAATACAAGCGCTACTACAAGACCTCTCGCGGCTTCTCCGGCAAGAACGTGGAACTATTCCTGGGAAACTTCGTAAGCCTACCAGCACGGGAGCGGGTGGGCGCAAAAAAAGCTTTTGATACCCTCCAGCAATGGGACTGCTGGCCGGTTATCCGTGACCACTACGCCGCTAAGGAAATGAGCGAACGCGATCTGTTCAAGCACATCAAGGCGCTACTGGAGGAGCGCAACGTTAGGTGGGGCAGGGCGGTATGACGGTTCGCAAAGATGGGAAAACCTGGACCGCTGATTTCTATGAGAATGGTCGTGTCGGTCGGCGTATTCGCAAAAAGGGCTTTGCTACCAAGTCAGCTGCTCAGCGTTACGAATCGGACTACTTCGCCTCCCTGAATCAGACCGGCAGACCGCTCGATGATCGCCTCTCCGATCTGGTTAGCGTCTGGCATGCCTTGCACGGTTGTTCGCTCAAGGATGAAAAAGCCCGGCTATCGCGAACCCTGGCTGTAGTCGAGCGCCTGGGCGATCCTCGCGTCTCCGACTTCGATGCATTGGCCTGGGCGCGTTATCGCCAGTCACGTCTGAAAGACGCCTCACCCAGCACGGTAAATCACGAACAGCGCTACTTGTCCGCAGTGTTCTCCGAGCTGATTCGCTTGGGCGCATGGTCAGGCATCAACCCGCTGGCCAATGTTCGCCAGATCAAGACCGATCAGACCGAGCTGTCATTTCTGACCCTGGAGCAAATTGGGCAGCTCCTCGATGAGTGCAGGAAGTCGACGAACAACCATACCTATCCGGTTGCCCTGATCTGCTTGGCCACTGGTGCGCGTTGGGATGAAGCGGAAAGCCTGACGCGGGGAGCGATCTTTGGCGGCAAGGCCCACTTTCACCGGACGAAGAACCGGCAGTCTCGCTCGGTGCCAATACCCAAGGCAGTCGAAGACGCTGCGTTCAAGGTTTCCATGCCTGGGAACGGTCGGTTGTTCATGTCCTGCCGGGCGGCATTTCGAAGCGCTTACGAACGCTGTGGTTTCCAGACGCCAGGGCAGCTAACCCACATCCTGCGGCATACCTTTGCCAGTCACTACATGATGGTGGGAGGGGATATCCTCAGCCTGCAACGAATCCTCGGCCATTCCTCGATCACCATGACCATGCGCTATGCACATCTATCACCCGATCATCTGGAGTCGGCGTTGAGGCTGTCGCCCCTTGCGCAGTGCGGATATACTTCGAGGTGATAGCAATGCATTCAATGATTTCACTCGGAGGCGATATGGCCAGCATCACTATTCGAAACCTAGACGACGACATCAAGGCTCAACTGCGTGTTGTTGCCGCAAGCCATGGCCGTTCGATGGAAGAAGAGGTCAGGGTCATTATTCGCCATGCGCTGTTTAAGTCAGAAAAAAGCGGTGGCTTGGGTAGTCGCATCAATGCTCGATTCGCTGCCGTTGGTGGGGTGGATCTCGAAGTGCCTGCTCGCAAGGACAAGGCCCGTGCCGCGAGCTTTGACGAATGATCTTGCTGGATACCAACGTGCTTTCAGAGTTGATGCGGGCCAAGCCTGCTGCTGAAGTCTTGGCGTGGGTTGATGCCCAGCCTTCAAGCGAGCTGTTCACCAGTGCCATCACCGTTGCTGAAATTCTCTACGGCATCGCCCGCATGCCTGACGGCAAGCGTAAGGACGGTTTGTTAGAGCTGGCGACGCTGATGTTCGAAGAGGATTTTTCTGGCCGTATTCTTCCGTTTGATACAGAAGCGGCTGTTCACTATGCCGGCTTAGCCGCTGAGAGTGAGGCGAAAGGGAGGGTCGTGGATATGGCCGATGGGCAGATCGCTGCCATTGCCGCTTTGCATGATGCGCGAGTCGCTACGCGCAATGTTCGGCACTTTGACTACCTGGGCGTTCCCGTTATCAATCCTTGGGAGGCTTGAGGTGGGTGAGCTGATTGAGAGTTTCATGCTTAATCAATTGGTGTAGAGCTATCCTGCGCCGAAATAGGGATCTTTGAGTCTACGGAATGAAAAAGCTGCTTTTGATTATCGCGATTGGTTTTGCTGTGTGGCAGTACTACCCGAAGTCATCCGATAGCCCTGTCATAACCAACATAGGTAGCGACGGTAGCGTGTTGATCAGCCCAGTGATTTCGGGTGCTTTCAGTAACGCTAGATCGCCAGCGACTTCATTATCTGCCTCGACGGCATCTTCCTATAGCTGTGATGGCCGAACGCATTGTTCACAGATGCGTTCCTGTGAGGAGGCCACGTACTTCCTTGAGAATTGCCCTGGAACGAAGATGGATGGCAACGATGATGGTGTTCCGTGTGAGCAGCAGTGGTGCCGGTAAAGATTTACTAGCCGTTGCGGCTGTGGGCACGCCGTAGTCACTTGGTAGTCACTTCGGAAAACAAAAAAGGGCTTAGCTTTCGCTAAACCCTTGTTTTGTTTGGTGGCTACGCAGGGACTTGAACCCCGGACCCCAGCATTATGAATGCTATGCTCTAACCAGCTGAGCTACGTAGCCGATGTGGCGCGCATTATTCGCGGATAGGACGTTTCTGTCAACCCTGAAATGCTAAAATTTTCGCGCGTGATCAAGTGCTTAGACGTTGAAGCGGAAGTGCATGACGTCGCCGTCCTTGACGATGTATTCCTTGCCTTCCAGGCGCCATTTGCCAGCTTCCTTGGCGCCGGCTTCACCCTTGAATTGGATGAAATCGTCGTAGGCTGTGACTTCGGCGCGGATAAAGCCTTTTTCGAAGTCGGTGTGGATCACTGCCGCGGCTTGAGGGGCGGTGGCGCCGATGCGTACGGTCCAGGCGCGGACTTCCTTCACGCCGGCGGTGAAGTAGGTCTGCAGGTTGAGCAGCTCGTAGCCGGCGCGGATCACCCGGTTCAGGCCGGGCTCTTCCATGCCCAGGTCGGCGAGGAACTCGGCTTTCTCGTCGTCTTCAAGTTCGCCAATCTCGGCTTCCAGTTTATTGCAGATCGGCACCACGATGGCGCCCTCGGCGTCGGCGATGGTACGCACCACGTCGAGCAGGGGGTTGTTCTCGAAGCCGTCTTCGGCGACGTTGGCGATGTACATTACCGGTTTGACAGTCAGCAGGTGAAAGCTCTTGATCAGCTGCTTGTCGTCGTCGCTCAGGGTCTTGAGCAGGGTGCGCGCCGGCTTGCCTTCGCTGAAGTGTGGGATTAGTTTTTCCATCAGGGCCTTTTGCGCCACGGCCTCCTTGTCACCGCCCTTGGCGTTGCGGGTGACCTTCTGCAGCTGCTTCTCGAGGCTGTCGAGGTCGGCGAAGATCAGCTCAAGGTCGATGATCTCGATGTCGCGCTTGGGGTCGACGCTGTTGGAGACGTGGATAACATTCTCGTCTTGGAAGCAGCGCACCACATGGGCGATGGCATCGGTCTCGCGGATGTTGGCGAGGAATTTGTTGCCCAGGCCTTCACCCTTTGAGGCGCCGGCCACCAGGCCGGCGATGTCGACGAATTCCATGGTGGTCGGCAGCACGCGTTCGGGCTTGACGATGGCGGCCAGGGCTTCCAGGCGCGCGTCGGGCATCGGCACGATACCGGTGTTCGGCTCGATGGTGCAGAAGGGGAAGTTCTCCGCGCTGATACCGGCCTTGGTCAGGGCATTGAACAGGGTGGACTTGCCGACGTTGGGCAGGCCGACGATGCCGCAGTTGAATCCCATGGTGTGTCCCTCGCGGAGAGTTAAGAGGTGGCTTTCTGGCTGTGCAGCTTGTGCATCGCTTTGCTCCAATCACCGGCGAGCATTTCCGGCAGTACGCCGAGAGCGAAATCGATGCTGGTGTCGAGCAGTTCCTGCTCGCTGCGCGGGGCGCGGCTGAGGACGAAGTTGGACACCATGCTGCTGTGCCCCGGGTGGCCGATGCCAAGCCGCAGGCGGTAAAAATTATTCTGGTTGCCGAGCTGGGCGATGACGTCGCGCAGTCCGTTATGTCCACCGTGACCGCCGCCCAATTTGAGTTTGGCGACGCCTGGCAGCATGTCGAGTTCGTCGTGGGCCACCAGAATCGCTTCCGGCGCGATGCGGAAGAAATTCGCCAAGGCCGCCACGGACTGGCCGCTGCGGTTCATGAAGGTGGTGGGGATCAACAGGCGAACGTCACGACCCTGATGGCTGAATTTGCCCATCAGGCCGAAATATTTGCGATCGACACTGAGCTTGGCGCCCTGGCTGTTAGCCAGGCGCTCAACGAAAAGGGCCCCTGCATTATGCCGGGTCTGGTCGTATTCGGGGCCGGGGTTACCCAGGCCGACGATCAGTTGTACGGCAGTCATGTCAGGAGCCCTTTCGTGGAAATAGCCCAGCAGCTAATGCGCCTGGGCTGTTTTCCGGTGGTGCGCAGATTACTCGGCAGCGCTTTCGCCTTCGCCTTCTTCTGCTTCTGCGTCTACTTCTTTGGCTACGCGCGAAGCGTGGATGTTAGCCACTGCCAGGTCGTTGCCATGAGCCAGTGCAACCAGTTCCACACCTTTCGGCAGGGTCAGGTTGGACAGGTGAACGATCTGACCGATTTCAACGGCAGCCATATCGACTTCGATGAATTCCGGCAGGTCTTTCGGCAGGCAGGAAACTTCAACTTCAGCCAGGGTGTGGGAAACTTCGCCACCTTGGGTCTTCACGCCAACCGCGGTTTCCTGGTTGAGGAAGTGCAGGGGGACGTGGGCGTGCAGTTTCTGGCCGGCGACGACGCGGATGAAGTCGGCGTGCATCACGAATTCTTTGGCTGGGTGACGCTGCAGGGCTTTGATCAGCACGCTTTCTTTCTTGCCGTCGACGGTCAGGGTCAGTACGTGGCTGAACGACGCTTCGTTTTCCAGCAGTTTGGCCAGTTCTTTGGCCAGCAGGCTGATCGACTGCGGGGCTTTGTCGCCACCGTAGATTACGGCAGGAACCATGGCAACGTTACGACGCAGGCGGCGGCTCGCACCTTTCCCCAGGTCGGAACGCACTACAGCATTCAGGGCAAATTCAACGGTCATTTCACTTCTCCAAAATAACCAAACCGCCCTTCACGCTTGCGACCAGCGACCGGACGGTTAGGTAATAAGCCCCACCAATACAGTAGGGCGTTTCGCGTTCAGGGCGATTTCCGCGTTAACGGAACATCGCGCTGATCGATTCTTCATTGCTGATACGGCGCACCGCTTCAGCGACTACCGGGGCGATATCCAGTTGGCGAATACGCGAACAGGATTGCGCAGCGGCGGACAGCGGGATGGTGTTGGTCACCACCAGCTCGTCGAGTACGGAGTTTTCGATGTTTTCGATCGCACGACCCGAGAGTACCGGGTGGGTGCAATAGGCGAAGACCTTGGCGGCGCCATGTTCTTTCAGCGCTTTAGCCGCGTGACACAGGGTGCCGGCGGTATCCACCATGTCGTCGACCAGGATGCAGGTACGGCCTTCTACGTCACCGATTATGTGCATCACTTCGGACTGGTTGGCTTTTTCGCGACGCTTGTCGATGATCGCCAAGTCAACACCCAGGGATTTGGCGACCGCACGTGCACGCACCACGCCACCGATATCTGGGGAGACAATCATCATGTTTTCGAAGCGTTGGTCTTCAATATCGTCCACCAGTACTGGTGAGCCGTAGATGTTATCTACCGGGATATCGAAGAAGCCCTGAATCTGATCCGCGTGCAGGTCGACGGTAAGAACCCGGTCGATGCCTACTACGGTGAGCATGTCGGCCACGACTTTGGCGCTGATTGCCACGCGGGCGGAGCGCGGTCGGCGATCCTGGCGGGCATAGCCGAAGTAGGGGATGACAGCAGTGATTCGGGTAGCTGAGGAGCGGCGGAAGGCATCGGCCATCACTACCAGTTCCATCAGGTTGTCGTTGGTTGGCGCGCACGTCGGCTGAATCAGGAAAACGTCTTTACCGCGAACGTTTTCGTTGATTTCAATCATGATTTCGCCGTCGGAGAATTTTCCGACAGAGGCATCGCCGAGGGGGATGTGCAGCTGACGTACGATACGTCGCGCCAGATCGGGGTTAGCGTTCCCCGTAAAGACCATCATCTTGGACACGCGCAGTACCTGCCGGCTGAGGGTATACCTGGATGAGTATAGAAAATGGCAGGGGCGGCTGGATTCGAACCAACGCATGGCAGGATCAAAACCTGCTGCCTTACCGCTTGGCGACGCCCCTGTATCGTGTGTAACCCAATGCTGCTTGTCAGTTTATCGCTGCCCTAGGGCAGTAATGGCAGGGGCGGCTGGATTCGAACCAACGCATGGCAGGATCAAAACCTGCTGCCTTACCGCTTGGCGACGCCCCTGTAACTGATGCTACGCATTCACTTCTTTGCCAATACTTCAAGCTCGCGGTGCAACATCGAGATGTTACGACCTTGTGCCACAAAACTTGGCAGAGTGGCTGGAAGTTGGCGGGCGACTTTATCAGCATCGTCCCTGTTTGGGAAGCTCCCAAACACACAAGCTCCAGTGCCAGTCAATTTTGCCGATACGAATTTGTTCAATAAGATCAGCGCGTTACGTACTTCTGGATAACGCTTCTCGACGACTGGCTGGCAGTCATTACGACTACCCCCCTCAAGAAGGCTGCGAACTTTAATGGGCGGCGTATCCCGTGTCAACTCAGGGTCGGAGAAAATTTCCACAGTACTGACAAGTACTTGCGGAATTGCCACGAGAAACCAGGGTTCGCTGAGGGTCATTGGGGTGAGTTTTTCGCCAATGCCTTCGGCGAAGGCTGCGCGGCCGCGCACGAAAACCGGTACGTCGGCACCCAGGGTCAGGCCCAGGCCGGCCAGGCGCTCTTCGTCCCAATGCAGGTGCCAGAGGCGGTTGAGGCCGAGCAGGGTGGTCGCCGCATCCGAGCTGCCGCCGCCAATGCCGCCGCCCATGGGGAGGCGCTTGCTCAGCCAGATGTCGGCACCCAG
This sequence comes from Pseudomonas sp. CC6-YY-74, assembly GCF_002025205.1. Lineage (GTDB taxonomy): Bacteria > Pseudomonadota > Gammaproteobacteria > Pseudomonadales > Pseudomonadaceae > Aquipseudomonas > Aquipseudomonas paeninsulae. The sequence goes on from NZ_CP019947.1 coordinate 38,394, forward strand.
CGCGCAGCCCGCCTGCTGTTGCAGGGCACGGGCGGCGCGCACGATCAGGTTGCTGTCGTGATCCACGCCGGGGATGTCGCTGTGCAGGCGAATTGCGCCGTCTGCGCGCACGGCGAAACCCAGCTCGTCGCCGAAGTCGAGAAACTGGAACAGGGTCTGCAGCTCGTGATAGCCGTCGGCGCGGCGGCCGAGGATGTGCAGCATCAGGTTGAGTTTGGCCGGTGCCGGCAGCCTCAGTTCGGCGGCGGCGGGTATTGCCGGCGGGGTCATTGGCCGAGCTGGCGCGGTTGCCAGTCCTTGATTACCAGGGTGACTTGCAAATCGTGACCGCTTAGCTTGAGGCGCTCGGGCAGCCAGTAGCCATCCTGCTCGGTGTAGCGCAGGTACTCGACCTGCCAACCGTCCTGGCTCAGGTGTGCCAGGCGACTGTCGCGGTCGAGGGTCAGGCGGCTTTTGCTGTCAGGCGCTGGCAGGCCGCGAATCCACCACAGCAGGTGCGAGACCGGCAGATTGAGGCCCAGCTGTTGCTGCAGCAGTTGCTCGGGTGAGGCGGCCTGGTAGCGCCCCTGGTTGGCGACTTCCAGCTGGAGGTCGCCTGGGCGCCCGGTCAGTCGTGCGGCGCCGCGACCGAGCGGGCCGGACAGGCGGATGTCGTAATAGTCCTGGCGTTGCAGCCAGAACAGGGTGCCGCTGCCGGAATCCTGCGGGGCGCGAATGCCGACCTTGCCGCTGATTTGCCAGGCGTCGAGTCTGCTGATCTGTTGTTTATGGCTTTGCCAGAGCGCCGGGCTGCCTTCTCCTTCGAGGGATTCGCGGGAGGTCAGGCCGGTACAGCCGGCGAGCAGGGCAATCAAGCTGAACACGAGGAGCGGGCGGGCGAACATCAAAACGTCTCTGATCCGGTCAGGCGCAGCAGAGTGCTGCGCAATAAAATGCTGTCAGGTTGTTGCTTGAGGGCATTGGCCCAGACTTTGCGCGCCTCGCGCTGCTTGCCTTGGGCCCAGAGCACTTCACCCAGGTGGGCGGCGACTTCGTGGTCGGGGAAGCGCGCCAGCGCTTGGCGCAGCAGGCGCTCGGCTTTGTCGAGGTTGCCCAGGCGATAGTTGACCCAGCCGAGGCTGTCGAGAATCGCCGGGTCTTGGGGGTTGAGTCGCAGGGCTTGTTCGATCAGGCCCTTGGCTTCGTCGTAGCGCGTGGTGCGGTCGGCCAGGGTGTAGCCCAGCGCGTTGAGCGCCATGCTGTTGTCCGGTTCGCGTTCGAGAATGAAGCGCAAGTCCTGCTCCAGCAGATCCAGGTCGTCGCGTTTCTCGGCGAGCATGGCGCGGGTGTAGAGCAGGTTGAGGTCGTCGGGGAATTGCTCCAGCGCTTGCTGCACCACTTGCCAGGCTTGTTCGTGCTGTTCGTGGCTGGCCAGGGCTTCCGATTCGATCAGATAAAGCTGGATGGCATAGTCGGGCTGTGCGCTGCGGGCCTGGCTCAGGCGCTGTGAGGCTTCTGCCGCGCGCTTGCTGTCGAGCAGCAGCTGTGCCTGGCGCGCCTGGGCCGGGAGGAAGTCATCGCCGGGGCCGACCATGGCGTATTCGATCAAGGCGCTGGGCTTGTCGCCGAGGGCTTCGTAGGCGCGGGCCAGGTTGTAGTGGGCGGCATCGACATGGCTGTCACGTTCGACCAACTCTTCGAGGTAGACGATGGCCTCGCGCCAGGCTTCGGCTTCCAGGCAGACCAGGGCGAGCGAGAAACGCAGGTCGTCGTCCTGGGGGAATTGCTGCAGCAGTGAGGCGAACTCGCCTTTGGCGTCGTCCAGGCGGTCCTGTTCGACCAATAACCGCGCATAGGTCAGGCGCAGGCGTTTGTCGTCGGGGTGCAGGCGGATGCCTTTTTGCAGCAGTGGCAGGGCTTCATCGCCACGCTTGAGGCTTTGCAACAGCCGTGCGTGGAGCAGCAGTGGGGGGATTTCGTCCTGGTTGGCCGATTGTGCTTCGAGCAGCTCGAGGGCTTCCTGCGGGCGATCGTCCTGCTGCAGGAGCAAGGCTTTGCCGAATAGCAGCTGGCCGTTGTCCGGGTACTTGCTCTGCAGGCGATCGAAGCTTTGCAGCAGGCCGGCGCGGGTGTCCGGATCGGTTTCGATGGCGGACAGGGCGAGGAAATCGAAGTGGGTGCTGCCTTTGCGTTGCAGCACCTGCTCCATGTAGACCATGGCTTCGTCATAGCGGCCGGCGCGGGCCAGCTGAATGGCGGCGGCACGCTGGGCGTCGAGGCTGTCCGGGGCGTTTTTTGCCCAGATCAGTGCGGTATCCAGCGCCGCTTGCTCGGCGCCGAGGTACTCGGCAATCCGGAAGCCGCGCTCGGCCACGCCAGCGTCCTGGGTCACCTGGGCCTGTTGCACGTAGTTGCCGATGGCGATATCGAAGCGATTGCGTTGCCCGGCCAGTTCGGCAGTAAGCAAGGCGAGCAGGGTTTCCTGGCTGAACGAGCTATAGGCTTCGGGCTTCGGCACTTCTGCTACGGCAGAGGCTTCTTCCACTGGCGGTGAGCCGTCTGGTGCGGAGGCGGTAAATGTCTGGCAACCGCCTAATAAAGCCAGGGCGGCCAGCAATGCGAATGATCTATTCATAGGGAGAATGGCGACTTACCTGCGGTCGGGTCATCATGACACAAGCCGTAGGGCAAGCCCATGGGACGAGGTTCGATAGCTGATTGGTGCCTTATAAGACAATATTCGGCGGTGGTTGTTCTCACTCGGTCGAAGTAGGACAATTGCGCGCTATCTTCCTGTCAGCGACTTTGCATGGCCTTTATTGCCCTCGGTATCAACCATAAAACCGCTTCGGTGGCCGTACGCGAACGCGTGGCTTTTCCCCCAGAGCAGTTGGTCGAGGCCCTGCAGCAGCTCTGCCGGTGCACGGCCAGTCGTGAGGCGGCGATTCTGTCGACCTGCAACCGCAGCGAGGTGTACCTCGAACAGGATGCACTGACCGTCGACGGGGTGCTGGTCTGGCTGGCCGAGTACCACAAGCTCAGCCTCGATGAGTTGCGCGCCTGTGCCTATGTGCTCGAGGACGATGCCGCGGTGCGCCACATGATGCGTGTGGCCTCGGGGCTGGATTCGATGGTGCTGGGCGAGCCGCAGATTCTCGGGCAGATGAAGTCCGCCTATGCCGTGGCCCGCGAGGCTGGCACCGTCGGGCCGCTGCTCGGGCGCTTGTTTCAGGCCACCTTCAGCACTGCCAAGACGGTGCGCACCGATACCGCGATCGGCGAGAACCCGGTGTCGGTGGCGTTTGCCGCGGTGAGTCTGGCCAAACAGATCTTCAGCGACATGCACCGCAGCCAGGCACTGCTGATCGGTGCCGGCGAGACCATCAGCCTGGTGGCGCGGCACCTGCACGAGCAGGGGGTCAAGCGCATCGTCGTGGCCAACCGTACCCTGGAGCGCGCCAGCAGCCTGGCCGAGCAGTTCGGTGCGCATGCGGTGCTGCTCTCTGACATCCCTCAGGAGCTGGTGCACAGCGACATCGTCATCAGCTCGACGGCCAGCCAGTTGCCGATTCTCGGCAAGGGCGCGGTGGAGAGTGCGCTGAAGCTGCGCCGGCACAAGCCGATCTTCATGGTCGATATCGCCGTGCCGCGGGATATCGAGGCCGAGGTCGGCGAGCTCGACGATGTCTACCTGTATACCGTCGACGACCTGCACGAGGTGATCGAGGAGAACCTGAAGAGCCGCCAGGGTGCGGCGCAGGCGGCCGAAGAACTGGTGGCCGTGGGTGCCGAGACTTTCATGCTGCGCCTGCGCGAGCTGGCCGCGGTGGATGTACTCAAGGCTTATCGCCAGCAAGGCGAGCGCATGCGTGACGAAGAACTGGCCAAGGCCCTGCGCCTGCTCAGTAACGGCGCTGCGGCCGAGGATGTGCTGGTGCAACTGGCACGCGGACTGACCAACAAGCTGTTGCATGCGCCCAGCGTGCAACTGAAAAAACTCTCTGCCGACGGCCGCGTCGATGCGCTCGGTGTGGCCCAAGAACTCTTTGCCCTCGATGAGGGCGCGCCGTCCAACAAAGGCTTGCAATGAAAGCGTCCCTGATCAACAAACTCGACATGCTGCAGGATCGCTTCGAAGAGCTGACCGCGCTGCTTGGCGACGCCGAGGTGATCGGCAATCAGAACCAGTTCCGGGCTTATTCCCGGGAATATGCCGAGATCGAGCCGGTTAATAGCGCGTTTCGGGCGTTTCGCAAAGTACAGGCCGATCTCGAGGGTGCCCAGGCTCTGCTCAAGGACAGCGACCCGGACATGCGGGAAATGGCCGAGGAAGAAGCCAGCGAGGCTAAAGAAAAGCTGATCGAGCTGGAAGACAACCTGCAGCGCATGCTGTTGCCGAAAGACCCCAGCGACGGCCGCAACGTCTTTCTCGAAGTGCGCGCCGGGACCGGCGGTGACGAGGCGGCGATCTTCTCCGGCGACCTGTTCCGCATGTATTCGCGCTATGCCGAACGGCGTGGCTGGCGGGTCGAGATTCTCTCGGCCAGCGAAGGTGAGCACGGCGGCTACAAGGAAGTGATCGCCCGGGTCGAAGGCGAGAATGTCTACGGAAAACTCAAATTCGAGTCCGGCGCCCACCGCGTACAACGGGTTCCGGAAACCGAATCCCAGGGCCGCATCCACACCTCGGCGTGCACCGTGGCGGTGTTGCCCGAGCCGGATGAGCAGGCCGCCATCGACATCAATCCGGCCGATTTGCGCATCGACACCTACCGCTCTTCCGGTGCCGGTGGTCAGCACGTCAATACCACCGACTCGGCGATCCGCATCACCCACATTCCCAGCGGCACGGTGGTCGAATGCCAGGAAGAGCGTTCCCAGCACAAGAACCGTGCGCGGGCCATGGCCTGGTTGTCGGCAAAACTGAAGGACCAGCAGGAAGCCGCCGCGCACAAGGAAATTTCCGACACGCGCAAATTACTGGTGGGCTCCGGTGACCGTTCCGAGCGGATTCGTACCTACAACTTCCCCCAGGGCCGGGTCACCGACCACCGCATCAGCCTGACCCTGTATTCGCTCAATGAAGTGATGGCCGGTGGCGTCGACGCGGTGATCGAGCCGCTGCTCGCCGAATACCAGGCCGACCAGTTGGCTGCGTTGGGCGATTGATCTGCTGCGGATAACCAAGGTGTCGCTGGTGGGCAGCGCTGCGCGGTTGTCCACCCTACGAATCTCCACCAGACGAATGCCATGGCCACCATCGAATCCCTGCTCAACAATGCCGAACTGCCCGACTCGCCGACGCCGCGGCTGGACGTCGAGCTGTTGCTCGCCCAGGCCCTGGGCAAGTCGCGCAGTTACCTGCACACCTGGCCCGAGCGTGAAATCGACGCCGCACCAGGCGCACGGTTTGCCGCCGACCTGGCGCGGCGCCAGGCCGGTGAGCCGGTGGCGCATATTCTCGGCCGTCAGGGTTTCTGGAGCCTGGAACTGGACGTCGCGGCGCACACCCTGATTCCCCGCCCGGACACCGAGTTGCTGGTGGAGACCGCGTTGCAGCTGATTCCGGCCACACCCACGGCGGTACTCGACCTGGGCACTGGCACCGGCGCGATCGCCCTGGCCCTGGCCAGCGAGCGGCCGGCCTGGCAGGTGAGCGGGGTCGACCGGGTGCCGCAGGCGGTGGCCCTGGCCGAGCGCAACCGCGCGCGGCTGAAGTTGGCCAATGCGCGTTTCAGCGAGAGTCACTGGTTTGCGGCTCTGGCCGGCCAGCGTTATCAGCTGATCGTCAGCAACCCGCCGTATATCGCCGCCGGTGACCAGCATCTGGGCGAGGGCGATCTGCGCTTCGAACCAAGCAGTGCGCTGGTGGCCGGGGTCGATGGGCTGGATGATATTCGCCTGATCATCGAGCAGGCGCCGGCCTATCTCGAACCCAGCGGCTGGCTGCTGCTGGAACACGGCTTCGACCAGGCCGCCGCAGTGCGCGGGCTGCTGGCTGCGCGCGGTTTCAGCGCGGTGGAGAGCCGGCGTGACCTGGGTGGCCATGAACGTATCAGCCTCGGACGTTACGACCATGAGTGAGCAGAACATGCTGAACGATGACGAACTGCTGCGCTACAGCCGGCAGATCCTGGTGCAACAGATCGATATCGACGGCCAGTTGCGCCTCAAGCACAGCCGCGCGCTGATCGTCGGCCTGGGTGGGCTGGGCTCGCCGGTGGCGCTGTATCTGGCCGCGGCCGGGGTTGGTGAATTGCACCTGGCGGATTTCGACACGGTCGACCTGACCAACCTGCAGCGGCAGATCGTCCATGACACCCAGAGCGTCGGCCAGAGCAAGGTCGACTCGGCCTCGCGGCGCCTGCTGGCGATCAATCCACAGCTGCGTCTGCAGAGTCATCGGCAGGCGCTGGACGGCGACTCGCTGGCGGCGGCAGTCAGCGCGGTGGATCTGGTGCTGGACTGTTCGGACAACTTCGCCACCCGCGTGGCGGTCAACGCCGCCTGTGTGGCGGCCAAGGTGCCGCTGGTCAGTGGCGCGGCGATTCGCCTGGAAGGGCAGCTGTCGGTGTTCGATTCACGGCGTGCCGACAGCCCCTGTTATCACTGCCTGTACGGCCACGGCAGCGAAGCCGAACTGACCTGCAGCGAGGCAGGCGTGGTCGGTCCGCTGGTGGGCTTGGTCGGCAGCCTGCAGGCCTTGGAAGCCCTGAAATTGCTGGCGCAGTTCGGTGAGCCGCTGGTCGGTCGTTTGCTCCTGATCGATGCGCTGGGCTCGCGCTTTCGTGAATTGCGGGTCAAGCGTGATCCGGCCTGCCGCGTGTGTGGCGGTGCTGGCCGTGAGTAATAACGCGCCAATCGGCGTATTCGATTCCGGCGTCGGCGGCCTGTCGGTGCTGGGCGAGATTCGTGCACTGCTGCCCAATGAGTCGTTGCTGTATGTGGCCGACAGCGGCCATGTGCCCTATGGCGAAAAAAGCCCGGAATTTATTCGCCAGCGCTGCCGGCTGCTGGCCGACTTTCTCCTAGCACAAGGCGCCAAGGCGCTGGTGCTGGCCTGCAACACCGCAACCGCAGCCGGGGTTGCCGACTTGCGCGAGCTGTACCCGCAGTTGCCGATCGTCGGCATGGAGCCAGCAGTCAAGCCGGCCGCCGCCGCGACCCGCTCGGGGGTGGTCGGCGTGCTGGCCACCACCGGTACCTTGAAGAGCGCCAAGTTCGCCGCCTTGCTCGACCGCTTCGCCAGCGATGTGCGGGTGATTACCCAGCCTTGCCCAGGCCTGGTCGAGCGGATCGAGGCCGGCGAGCTGGATGGCGCGCAGACCCGCGACATGCTGCGCGGCTGGGTGCAGCCACTGCTGGACGAGGGCTGCGACACGCTGATCCTCGGCTGTACCCATTACCCCTTTATCAAGCCGGTGTTGCGCGAGTTGCTGCCCCAGTCAGTCAGCCTGATCGACACCGGTGCGGCGGTAGCGCGGCACCTGCAGCGCATGCTCGGCGAGCGCCAGTTGCTGGCTCGTGGGCCAGCGCAGGTGGCGCGCTTCTGGTCGAGCGCCGAGCCGCTACGCATGCAGGCGGTATTACCCGGGTTATGGGGCGAGCCGGCGCAGGTGCGGGCGCTTTGACTGCGTCGAGCCGGCACGTTTATGCATTGTCAGCCTTTCACTAAGAGCAAATATTTCTATACTCCCAGCAGCGAAGGGTGGAACTCCCTCCACCGGGTGAACAAGGATACTCCAATGAACACGCTGTTTTCTGCGGCTGCGCTGGTGGCCTTGACTCTAGGTTCGGTTAGCGCTGCGCACGCGGCCGATGTGACTTTCGCCGTGGGCAGCACCGACGAGTCGACCATGGTTTACCGGGTCGGTGCTCAATTCGACTTCAACCACCGCTGGATGGACAGCGCTACCGGCTACCTGGGCGGCTACTGGGATGCCGGTTATACCTTCTGGGAAGGCGATGAGTCGGCGAGCAACCACAGCCTGTCCTTCTCCCCGGTGTTCGTTTATGAGTTTGCCGGAGACAACGTGCGGCCCTATATCGAGGCCGGCGTCGGCGTGGCCTTCTTCTCCCGCACCGAACTGGAGGGCAGCAACCTGGGCTCGTCCTTCCAGTTCGAGGATCGCCTCGGCGTCGGCCTGCGCTTCGCCGATCAGGAAGTCGGCCTGCGCGCGCTGCACTATTCCAACGCCGGGCTGAAGGAGCCGAACAATGGCATCGAGGCCTATACCCTGCATTACCGTTTGAGTTTCTAGCGCGCGGCAAAAAAATCGGCCCGCTGGCCGATTTTTTGTTTCTGTATTAAACCCGCTTCAGCGGTAGATGCTGGTCATGCCGCGGCGCTCGTCGAGGCACTCGGGGGAGGCGGTCTCGAATTCGCGGCAGATCAGCGGGCGTACTTCATAGATGGTACAGCGCATGGTGTCGCGATCCAGCGCCGCACACCAGCCGTCATCCAGGCGATGCATGACTTCGCCGCCCCACTCGTCGGTGGCGATAAAACGCGGCGGCACGCCGGTGTCAGTGATCAGCAGCACTTCCAGCTGGCAGCAGCAGGCGGCGCAGTTGGAGCAACTGACGGCAGCTTCGCTGGGCAACTGGGTGAGGGGGATCTGGTGGCTTTCGGTCATGGCTGCAGTGTACGCCATGTCTGCCTCCCGGTTGTTCGGCTGTCGACGTAGGGTGAATCGCGCTCTTGTTCCCGGGCGATGCACCCCGCGGGTCTTGCCGGGTTGCCGTTGGTGGAATACGCCGCGCGGTCTTCCGTCCTAGGTCGATTGGCGCGCGCGGACGCTGTGCTCATATTGGCTGCGGTAGAGTCTGGCGAATCCATGCAGCACGGGCAGCACCAGCGCCCAGATCGCCGCGAGCAACAGCAGGGTTGGCCAGGTGCCGTACGGCATGCCGACGCCGGCTAGCTGGGCGCCAGCGTAATAGGACAGCGGGCCGGCGCAGGCGCCGAGCAGGCTGGCGCGCCACCAGGGCCGGGCCGTCCAGGCCAGGCAATGGTTGAGCGTGGTCGCCAGCAGCAGCCAGAGTAGGGCCAGCCACAGCGGGATCAGGTTGCGCGGCTCGCCGAAGTCGAACACCCCGAGGTTGAGCAAGAAGCTATCCAGGGCGCTGCCGGCGAGAAACACGCTGAGCAGCAGTTTGCCCTCGGCGGCCCAACTGCTGACCCAGAGTAGATGCACCGCCACTGCCACCCCGGCTAGCAGCAGCCACGGGCTGTCGCCGCCGAATACGCAGGCGAACCAGCCGAGCTGAAAGAGGAGGGCGTTGGCGATCAGTTTAGGCATCGAATTTTCCTAGCAGGGGTTGCGGTTGCGCCGCCGGCTTGGCCAGCAGCAATTGCGCGGTGCCGATGGTGCGCTCGATGAAGCCGCCCTCGCAATAGCACAGGTAGAACTCCCAGAGCCGATAGAAATGCTCGTCGTAGCCGAGCTGCTCGAGTTTGTGCCGGGACTGGTGCAGATTGGCGTGCCACAGGCGCAGGGTGCGCGCGTAATGCTGGCCGAAGTCTTCCATGTGATGCAGGTTCATATCGGTCTTGGTGGTGATGATCGCGAGCATTTTCTGCACCGAGGGCAGCGCGCCACCGGGGAAGATGTAGCGCTGGATGAAGTCGACACTGCGCTTCGCCTGCTCGTAGCGCTGGTCGCGGATGGTGATGGCTTGCAGCAGCATCAGCCCGTCAGCTTTGAGCAGCCGCGCACACTGCTTGAAGTAGGTCGGCAGGAAGCGGTGGCCGACCGCTTCGATCATCTCGATCGACACCAGCTTGTCATACTGGCCGCTGAGGTCGCGGTAGTCCTCCAGCAGCAGGGTGATGCGCTCGCCCAGGCCGAGCTCGGCGATCCGCCGCTGCGTGTAGGCGTACTGTTCCTGCGACAAGGTGGTGGTGGTCACCCGGCAGCCGTAATGAGTGGCGGCATGGATCGCCATGCTGCCCCAGCCAGTGCCGATTTCCAGCAGGTGGTCGCTGGGCTTGAGCGCCAGCTTCTGGCAGATGCGCTCAAGCTTGTTCAGTTGCGCCTGCTCCAGGCTGTCTTGCGGGCTGGCGAACATGGCGGCGGAGTACATCATGGTCGGGTCGAGTAACTGCTCGAACAACTCGTTGCCGAGGTCATAGTGGGCGGCGATGTTCTGGCGCGAGCCCTTGCGGGTGTTGCGGTTAAGCCAGTGCAGGCTCTGTACGAGCGGTCGGCCGAGCTGGGCCAGGCCGCGCTCCATGGCGTCCAGCAGAGCCAGGTTGCTGACGAACACGCGGATCACCGCGGTCAGGTCGGGGGAACTCCAGTAGCCGTGGATATAGGCCTCGCCCGCGCCGATCGAGCCGTTGCCGGCAACCAGGCCCCAGAGCGCACCGTCCAGTACCCTGATTTCGGCGCGCAGGCTGGCGCCGGCATCGCCGAACTCCAGGTAGTCATCGCCGTCGATGAGCCGCAGGTGACCGTGGCGCAACTGGCCCAGTTGGCGCAGCACGGCGCGGCGCAGCAGGTTGGCGCCGATGCCGCTGCCGGCACGCACCGAGGTTTTGGCGGATGACAGGCTAGGGCTCTTCATGGGGCACGTCCTTGGATACTGGGCGCGCGACACGGCATTCACCCTGCGCGGCTCGATGGCTGAATAAGGGCAGGCGCTTGAGCAACAGGCGCAGGGCTTGCCAGTAGATGGCCGCGACGGTCTTGCCGGTCATCCAGGGAAAACTGCGCAGGTAGGCATGCAGGCTGGCGCGGTCGAGCTCGCTGCGCTGCAGGCTGAGGCTGGCGTCGAATACCTTGGTGGCGCCCTGGCCGTCGGTCGTCCAGTCGGCCATGTGGATACCCAGGCGTTCGCCAGGCGGGCTGAAGGCCATGCGGTATTCCAGTTCGCGCGGCAGGAAGGGCGAGACATGCATGGCCTTGGCCACGGCGAAGTGTTGATGGCCTGCGCCGTCTGCCGGCAGCACATAGTGGTAACGCTCGCGCCACGGGGTGCTGCTCACCTCGCAGAGGATCGCGGTCAGGCGGCCGTCGGCGTCATGGCAGTAGAAGAAACTCACCGGATTGAAGGCCAGGCCCCAGCTGCGCGGCTGGGTCAGCAGGCAGATCGAGCCTTGCGGCGTATGGCCGAGGGCGGCGCCGACCCGCTGGCGCACGGCATCGCTCAGGCTGACCCCGGCGCGGGTAAATTGCGCCAGGTAGTCCGTCTCGCGAAAGGCGAAAGGCGCCCAGCGGCCCTTGCCGGCCAGGGGCGAGAGATCGAACAGTTGCTGCTGCTCGTCCAGGTCCAGGTACAGCAGGCCCATGCGGTAGCGGAAGGCGTGCGTTTTGGGGGCAAATCGCCGGTGCTGCACCCAGCCGCTGTACAGGGCGCTGTTCATCACAGCACCTCGCCGAAGGCGTGCGCCACGCGCAGGGCACTGACCACGCCGTCTTCATGGAAACCGTTGGCCCAGTAAGCGCCGCAGAAATAACTGTGCTGGGCGCCGAGCAGTTCTTCCCAGCGCGCCTGCGCCGCCATGCCGGCCAGGCTGTATTGCGGGTGGGCGTAGCGATAGCGCGCGAGGATCTTGCTCGGGTCGATCAGCGCCGTCTGATTCAGGCTGACGCAGAAGGTGGTGTCGCTCTGAATGCCTTGGAGGATGTTCATGTTGTAAGTGACCGCGGCCGGCTGATTGCTCGGCCCGCCCAGGCGATAGTTCCAGCTGGCCCAGGCCAGGGGGCGCTTGGGCAGCAGGCGGGTGTCGCTGTGCAGCACCACATCGTTGTCGGCATAGGGCAGGGCGCCCAGGATCTCCTGCTCGGCCGGCGAGGGTTGGGCAAGCAGTTTGAGAGCCTGGTCGCTGTGGCAGGCGAATACCACCTTGTCGAAATACTGGCGGCCGGCGTGGGTATGCAGGGTGACGCCGTGCTCGTCACGCTCGACCCGTAGCACCGGACAGTTCAGGCGAATGTGCTGCTTGAACGAGGAGCACAAGGGCGCCACATAGCTGCGCGAGCCACCTTCGACCACGCACCACTGTGGACGCTGGTTGACCGACAACAGGCCGTGATTGCTGAGGAAACGCACGAAGAATTGCAGGGGGAAGCCGAGCATGTCGGCCAGTGACATCGACCAGATCGCCGCGCCCATCGGCACTATGTAGTGCTGGATGAAGCGCTCGCCGTAACCGCGCTGCTCCAGGTACTCGCCAAGGCTGGTGACGGCATCGATGCGGTGGTGCTGCAGGTCGTCCTGCGCCTCGCGGTTGAACCGCAGGATATCGCGCAACATACCGAAGAACTTCGGCGACAGCAGGTTGCCGCGCTGGGCGAACAGGCTGTTGAGGGTGTGGCCGTTGTACTCCACGCCGCTGCGCGGATCACTCACCGAGAAGCTCATCTCGGTGGGTGTGAAGCCGACGCCGAGCTGGCCGAGCAGGCGGATGAAGTTCGGGTAGGTCCAGTCGTTGAATACGATAAAACCGGTGTCGATTGCGTACGGGCGGCCATCGACTTCGACGTCCACCGTATGGGTATGGCCACCCACCCAGTCGCCGGCCTCGAACACGCTGATGGCATGCCTGCGATTGAGCAGGTAGGCGCTGGTCAAGCCGGCAATACCACTGCCGATAATGGCGATTCTCATGCGCTGTCCTCGGACGTACGGGCCATGCGCTTGCCGATGGCCACTTGCAGACGTTTGGGTAGGTGGGCCAGCAGCCGCAGGATGGCAATGAACGGCCAGGGAAACGCGATCTCGAACGGACGCTGCTCCAGCCGCTCGGCGATATGCCGGGCGGCCTTGTCCACCGGCCAGCGCATCGGCATGGGGAAGTCGTTGTGCTGCGTCAGCGGGGTGTCGACGAAGCCGGGGCTGACTACGGTGACGGCGATGTCCTCGGCCGCCAGGTCGATGCGCAGCGCTTCCAGCAGGTAGCGCAGGCCGGCCTTCGAGGCGCCGTAGGCCTCGGCGCGCGGCAGTGGCAGGTAGGTCACCGAGCTGCCGACCCCGACCAAGTGCGGCTCATGACCCAGGCGCAGTAGCGGCAGCGCCGCTTCGATGCAGTAGCTGGCGGAGAACAGGTTGGCGCGCACCACCCGCTCGATCAGCGCGGCCTCGAAGCTCTGCACCTCGAGGTATTCGCAGGTGCCGGCATTCAGGATGACTGTGTCCAGGGCCCCCCAGAGCTGGGCGATGCGTTCGCCAATCGCCCGCACCTGGGCGGCGTCGCTGAGGTCGCCGGGGGCTAGCAACACCTGTCCTGGGTAGCGCTTGGCCAAGGCGTGCAAGGGGGCAACCGTGCGCGCACTGAGTGCCAGGCGATGGCCGCGTTGCAGCAGCAGTTCGGCCAGGGCCGCGCCGATGCCGCTGCTGGCGCCGGTGAGCCAGATGCGTCTCATGCCAGTCGCCTTTTCAGCCAGCGGATGAGCTGGCCGAGTACTGGCAGGTGCTCGTAGAGCAGGCCGCCGGCATCGAAGAAATCGCGGTGCTGATGGACCTTGTCGGTCCACAGCAGATGCGAGCAGCCTTCCACGCGGATCAGTTGGCCGGCGGCCAGGCGCGGGTGGCGGTAGCTCATGGTCCAGCGCAGGTAGCCTTCACCTGGGCGTACCTGATCGAAGCCGTAGAAGTCGAAGCGCAGTTCGCTGACATTGGCGTACATTTCGGCGAAATAGCGCTGCATGTTGGCCAGCCCACGCACCTCATGCAGGGGGTCGCGGAACAGTGCATCGTCGCTGTACAACTCGCCGAGGCGCTCGAGGTTGCCCTTGTTCAAGGTCTCGAAGACCTGGGCGAATTGGCGCAGGAAGTCGCTCATGTTGCTGTCTCCTTTGCCAGGTGCGGCAGGCGTCTGAAGGCTGCCAGGGCGCGAGTGCGGCTGCTGGCGAGGTCGACAATCGGTCGCGGGTAATCCGCCACCCCGAACAAGCCGCCCAGGGCCGCCGGGTTGTGGATGTCCTTGTTGTTCAAACCGGCCAACTCCGGCAGCCAGTGGCGGATAAAGCGGCCATCCGGGTCGAAGCGCTGCGATTGGCTGAGCGGGTTGAAGATGCGGAAGTAGGGGGTGGAGTCGGTACCGGTCGATGAGCTCCACTGCCAGCCGCCATTGTTGGCCGCCAGGTCGCCGTCGATCAGGTGGCGCATGAAGAAGCGCTCGCCTTCGCGCCAGTCGATCAGCAGGTTCTTGCTCAGGAACATCGCCACGACCATGCGCAGGCGGTTGTGCATCCAGCCGGTGGCGAGCAGCTGACGCATCGCCGCATCGATGATCGGCAAACCAGTGCGCCCCTGTTGCCAGGCGGCCAGTTCGTCCGGCGCCTGGCGCCAGGCCAATGCATCGGTTTGCGGGCGAAAGGCGCGGTGCATGGAGACGCGCGGGTAGCCGACCAGGATGTGTTTATAGAACTCGCGCCAGAGCAGTTCGTTGATCCAGGTGACGATGCCGCTGTTGCCGCTGTCGAACTCGCCCTGATTGGCTTGCAGGGCGGCGTGCAGGCACTGGCGTGGCGACAGCACACCGGCGGCGAGGTAGGCGGACAAGCGGCTGGTGCCGAGCTTGCCCGGAAAGTCGCGCTCGCTCTGGTAGTAGTTGATCTGCTCGTCGGTAAAGTCGAGCAAGCGTCTGTTGGCTTCCTGTTCGCCGGCCGGCCAGAGCTGGCGCAGGCTGGCGTCGGGCTGGCTAAAGCCAGGCACCGCACCGGGCACCGGGTCACTGGCGATATTCAGCGGCGCTTGCGCGGCCGGGCGCCTGATCAGCGCGGGCAGGGCACTGTGCAGGCGCTGGTAGCAGACCTTGCGGAACTGGCTGTAGACCTGGAAGTAGCCGCCGGACTGGGTCAGCACGCTGCCGGGCCTGAACAATAGCTGATCGAGGTGGCTGTGGAAGTCGATGTCGAGCGCGTCCAGAGCCTGGGCTACCGCCTGGTCGCGGCGACGTTCGTCGACGCCGTATTCCTCGTTGACCTGCACCGCGGCAATCTGCAACTGCTGGCACAGCTCGGCGATTACTTGCGGCGCGGCGCTCCAGTCGTCGGCCTGACGCACCAGCAGGGGCACGTTGAGTACGGCCAATTCACGCGTCAGCTCGGCCAGGTTGCGCAGCCAGAAATCGACCTTGCTCGGTGCATCGTCATGCGCTTGCCATTGCACGGGGCTGAGCAGAAACAGCGCGACCGTTGGCCCGGCCGCCATGGCCGCGGCCAGTGCGCTGTTGTCCTGCACACGCAGATCGGTGCGCAGCCATAGCAGTTGTGGCGTGGTCATTGGTTGTCCAGCAGGTTGAGGTCGGAGAGAGTTTGTAGGGCGCCAAGTGGGTCTTGCGCCATGCCCAGCGCGCTGTTGTGCCGAGTCAGGGCCTGCAGCTCCTGATGATGGATGTGCGCAGCCGGGCCGATGACCAGGCACGGGCAGGCGTACCCCGCCTGCAAGCGCGGCCAATGCGCGCTGTGCAACGGCTGGCTGGAATACAGCAGCAGCGCCTTGGGCTGGATATGCTCGATCGCCATGGCCAGCTCCGCCGGTGGCACTGGCCAGTCGAAAACCTCGACCGCCGCGCCGGCGCTGCTGGCCAGCCAGGCGGTGAGCCACAGCCCCGGCTCCATCGGCAAGTCGGAAAGATTGACCAGCAGCATGGGTGCGCCGCCCTGTTGGCGGTTGTTGTGGTAGATCCGCGCGCCGAGCTTGCTGCGCAGCCAGGAGTAGAAAAATACCTGCTCGGCCTGGGCACCGAACTGGCCGCGCCAGCGCAGTTCCAGGGCTTCGAGCAGTGGCAGCAGCAGCTGTTGGCACAGGGTAGGCGGCGGGTAGAGCGCCAGTTCGCTATTGAAGCACTCGTCCAGGCGCCGTTCGGCCAGGTTGCAGATGGCTGCCTGCAGGCGCTGGCACTTCTCGTCCCACTGCGAGGTGGCGTCGGCAAACGCCGGCTGATTGGCGCGCAGCAGGCCCTTGACCTGGCCAACCGAGACGCCGCGATTGAGCCAGGTGAGGATGGTCTGGATCTGTGCCACATGTTCGTCCGAGTAGAGCCGGTGCCCCTTGGGCGTGCGGTGCGGCACGATCAGGCCATAGCGGCGTTCCCAGGCCCGCAGGGTCACGGCGTTGACGCCGGTCAGCCGGGCAACCTCGCGAATTGGCCTTAAACCCTTGGCCAGTGCGTGCTGGTAATCATCGCCGGCCGCAGCGGGCGAGTCGCGCTGAGTGAGGTTATCCATGCTCAGAGGGCATTACGCAGGCTGAGATTTTCTGGATGAGGTTGCAGGTAAACCTGCAGGGCCAGGTAGTCGTCCGGGTGCCGGCGCAAGTGGTGTTTGAGCAGGGTCAGGGGCACCACCAGCGGCACGACGCCGTTGCGGTATTGGCCTATCAGTTGCTGCATTTCCTGCCGGTCTGCACTGCTCAGGACTTGCTTGAAATAGCCGCTGAGGTGCTGCAGCGTGTTGCTGTGGGTGCGCCGGGTCGCGCATTTTTTCAGTGCGCTCATCAGCTCGCTGAAGTAACGCGGCGCCAACTGCTGCAGATCATGCTGGTGCAGATTGCCGAGCAGGCGACCGAGCGCCTTGTACTGCAGCGGGTTGGTGGCCATCAGCAGGTATTTGTAGCGCGAGTGGAAGTCCAGCAGGGTCTTGCGGGTCAGGCCGTCGCGCAGCAGTTGCTGCCATTGCGCGTAGGCGTACACGCGGGTGATGAAGTTCTCGCGCAGGATGGGGTCGTTGAGCCGGCCATCTTCCTCCACCGGCAGGTCCGGGCGGCGGGCACAGAACGCCTCGGCGTAGATGCCGCGGCCCTTGGCTTCGCTGGGGCGGCCGTTGTCCTGGTAAACCTTGACCCGCTCCAGGCCACAGGATGGCGACTGCTGCATGAAGATGTAGCCGCAGATATCGTCCAGTGCTTCGGCCATTTGCGCGCCGTAGGCGGCCAGCGGTTCGCTGTGGTCACGCTCGCGCTGTAGCGTCCCCACCGCTCGCGGGGCTGCGGGGTCGCCGACCAGGCGGATGGGTTCGCGCGGGTACCCAGACCAATCGCCACTTCCGGGCACAGCGGGACGAAATCGAAATACTCGGTGAGGGTGCGGCTGCACAGCCGTGATTCCTTGTGGCCGCCGTTGTAGCGCACTTCAGCGCCCAGCAGGCAGGCGCTGATGGCGAGTTTGGGTTTGCTGGCGGCGACTGGGGACGGCTTCATGGCACAACCTCTGTTGATTACCTGTACACATTGTTAAAAATGTACAACTTGTGTTCATCATAGAGGTGTACTTGTACAAGTCAAATTATTTGTACAGCTATTGTCGGGTTTTATTGGTCGGGCAGATGTCGGCCGCCACGTTGCGCGATGGCGGCGGCTCGCTGGCACAGGGTATGAGGAGGGGGCGATTAGGCGGGTTCGGCAGGCAGGTAATGCGCATACCTGCCGCGGCAGCAGCAGGCTGATCGGGGGAGGGCTACTTCCAGCCCATGTGCCAGCTCATGGCATCTTCCAGCACGCGCCAGTCCAGGCGCTGGCAGCGTTGGCTGAGCACTGCCTGCAGTTCGATCTGCAGCACCTGGCCCTGTTCGTCGCAGAACAGTTCGCTGACCAGGAAGTGTTTCTCGCGGTTTTGCGGCAGCACCGCCGTCCATTTGGACAGCAGCAGTTTGCCTGGGTTGAGGCGGCGGCTGGCCACCTCGGTTGCGCGCTTGTTCATTGCAGGTGCGCGAGCAGTTTGCGCGCCGCGTCCTGGCCGCTCAGCCAGGCACCCTCGACTCGGCCGGACAGGCACCAGTCGCCGCAGGCATACAGGCCCAGATCGGCATCGGCCAGCGAGCCCCACTGGTGGGCGCTGGCAGGACGGGCATAGAGCCAGCGGTGCGCCAGGCTGAAGATGGGCGCAGGCATGGCGCAGTCGAGCAGCTCGGCAAAAGCGCCGTGCAAGTGATCGATTACCGCCTCTTTGGGCATGTCCAGGTGCTGTTTGCTCCAACTGCTGCTGGCGTGCAGCACCCAGGTGTCCGGGTTGCCGTCGCTGCCGGGTTTGCTGCGATTGCGCGTCAGCCAGTCGAGCGGGTTGTCCTGCACGAAGCAGCCGTCGACCTTGGTATCCAGTGGTTGGGCGAAGGCCAGGGCGACGGCCCAGGTTGGCTCCATGACCACGCTGGCAGCTGCGCCGGCGAGTTTCGGGGCGGCCGTCAGCAGGGCGCTGGCTTGCGAAGCTGGAGCGGCGATCAGCACATGGCTGAAGGGGCCATGGCTTTGCCCTTCGGCGTCTTGCAGGCTCCAGTACTGTTCACCACGGAATACGTCGGTGATCCGGCAGGAGAAGTGCACTTGCAAGGCACCGAGCATGGCGCGGGTAATGGCACTCATGCGCGGGCTGCCGACCCAGCGCACCTGCTCGTCCGGCGAGGCGCTGAGTTGCCCGTTGCGGCTGTGATAGAGGTTCGGCGTCCATTCGGCGACCCAGCCGCGAGCCTGCCATTGCTGAACCACATCGACGAAGCGGCGATCGCGGGCGGTGAAGTACTGCGCGCCCAGATCCAGGGCGCCGACATCGCTGCGCTTGCTGGCCATGCGGCCGCCGCTGCCACGGCTTTTGTCGAACAGTTGAACCTCATGTCCGGCGGCGTGAAGAGCTTGGGCGGCGGACAGTCCGGCGATGCCGGTGCCGATGATGGCAATGGGTGCGGTCATGATCTACCTCTTGCTTTAGAGCGCTAGGCTACGCTTTAGACAAAACCTATACAATATTGATTGTATGTACAGGGCTTATCGGCTTCAATCGTGCCTCTTTGTAGTAAAGACAATCCTGAGCCGGATTAAAGGCACGTTGCTCTCTGATAAACCAGACTGATGGTTATCAGGTTGGCTTACGCCACGCGAGGAGGATGCCATGCACATATTGCTCACCGGCGGGACCGGGTTGATTGGTCGCGGCCTGTGTCGCCACTGGACGCAGCAGGGCCATCAACTGACGGTGTGGAGCCGCACCCCGCAGCGGGTCGCCGAATTGTGTGGGGCGCAGGTGCGCGGCATCGGCCAGCTCGACGAAATCGGCGAGCAGGCGCTGGATGCGGTGGTCAACCTGGCTGGCGCGCCGATTGCCGACCGGCCCTGGACGCGCAAGCGCAAGAGTCTGCTCTGGGCCAGCCGGATCACCCTCACCGAGCAACTGCTGGCCTGGTTGCAGCAGCGCCAGCAGAAGCCACGGGTGCTGCTGTCCGGCTCGGCGGTGGGCTGGTATGGCGATGGCGGCGAGCGCGAACTGAAGGAGGACAGCCCGCAGATCACCGACGATTTCGCTGCCCAGTTGTGCGGCGCCTGGGAGGAGACGGCGCAGCGCGCCGAAGCCCTGGGCATCAGGGTGGTGCTGGTGCGCACCGGTCTGGTGCTGGCTGCGGACGGCGGCTTCCTGGCGCGCCTGCTGCTGCCCTTCCGTTTGGGCCTCGGTGGTCCGGTGGGCGATGGCCGGCAGTGGATGCCATGGATTCACCTCGCCGATCAGATCGCCCTGATCGATTTTCTCTTGCAGCAGGATCAGGCCAGCGGTCCTTATAATGCCTGCGCTCCCGAGCCGGTGCGCAACGCCGACTTCGCCCGCGCGCTGGGCCGCGTGTTGCATCGCCCGGCGCTGCTGCCGGCACCGGCGTTCCTCCTGCGCATGGCCTTCGGCGAACTGGCGGGGCTGTTGCTGGGGGGCCAGCGGGCATTGCCGGCGCGACTGCAGGAAGCCGGCTTTCGTTTTCGTTTCACCGATCTGGATATAGCCCTGGCGGATTTGCTGGGTCGACACTGACTGATAAGGATTTTTCATGAGCAATCACGCCTTGCTGCTGGTCAACCTGGGTTCCCCGGCGTCGACCGAAGTGGCTGATGTACGGCGCTATCTCAATCAATTTCTGATGGACCCTTATGTGGTCGATTTGCCCTGGCCGCTGCGGCGGCTGCTGGTCTCGCTGATTCTGATCAAACGGCCTGCGGCCTCGGCGCATGCTTATGCGTCGATCTGGTGGGAGGACGGCTCGCCCCTAGTGGTGTTGAGCAAGCGCCTGCAGCAGGCGATGCAGGCGCAGTGGAGCCAGGGCCCGGTCGAGCTGGCGATGCGCTACGGCGAGCCGTCGATCGACACGGTGCTCCAGCGTCTGGCGGCGCAAGGCATCAAGCAGGTGACCTTGGCGCCGTTGTATCCGCAATTTGCCGACAGCACCACCACCACGGTAATCGAGGAAGCCAAGCGGGTGGTGCGCGCGGGCAACCTGGACATGCACTTCGCCCTGCTGGCGCCGTTCTATGACCAGCCGGAATACCTCGAGGCCCTGGTCGACAGCGCCAGGCCTTACCTCGAGCAGGACTTCGATCACCTGTTGCTGAGCTTTCACGGTTTGCCGGAACGCCATCTGCGCAAGCTCGATCCTGGCAAGCACTGCCTCAAGGGTCCCGATTGCTGTGCTACGGCGCCGCCGCAAGTGCTTGCGACCTGCTACCGCGCGCAATGCATGCGCAGCGCCGCCGCCTTCGCCGAACGCATGGGCCTGGGCCCTGAACAGTGGTCGGTGTCCTTCCAGTCGCGCCTGGGCCGGGATAAGTGGATCGAGCCCTATACCGAGAGCCGTCTCGAGGAGTTGGCCGGGCAGGGGGTGAAGAAGCTGCTGGTGATGTGCCCGGCATTCGTTGCCGACTGCATCGAAACCCTGGAGGAAATCGGCGATCGCGGCCTCGCGCAATTTCAGGCAGCCGGTGGCGAAAGCTTGCAGCTGGTGCCCTGCCTCAACGATCACCCGAGCTGGGCGGAGGCGCTCAATACCCTCTGCGAGCGGGCACCGTTGCTGATTTGAGCGACCATGGAACCTCTGTTCGTGCCCAGGACCGGCGCTAACTGGCCCGGATAAACCGTGGCGCGGTCCGGGATGGCGGCTACGGCGGATTGCACCGCGCTTTGCTCGGGGTTGGCCGTCGACACCAGGAGTGTCGGGCGGTTATCAGTTCGAAGGGAGGCACTGCATTCGCCTGGTTGATAACGCCTGTTGGCGATACTTACTGCCGTGTAGATCGGCCTAAGCTGGCGGCACTTTCAACCGTCGCGCATCGCGTAAGCGGTGCCGAGGAGACCGCCAGTGCCTAACAACAATAACGGCTATCCCTCCAACTCCCGCGCCTGGGCCACTGTCGCCATTCTAATGGTGGCCTACGTGCTGTCGTTTATCGACCGGCAGATTCTCAACCTGCTGGTCGCGCCCATCCGCCGCGACCTGATGATCAGCGACACCCAGATGAGTCTGCTGATGGGCTTGTCCTTCGCCCTGTTCTACACCGTTTGCGGGATTCCCCTGGGGCGCTTGGCCGATACCAAGAGCCGGCGTGGGGTCATTGCCATCGGCATCCTGTTTTGGAGCGCTGCTACCGCCGCCTGCGGCCTGGCCAGGTTGTACTGGCAGTTTCTGATCTGTCGCATCGGTGTGGGCGTGGGTGAGGCGGCGCTGTCGCCGGCGGCCTATTCGCTGATCGCCGACAGCTTTCCCGCTGAGCGCCGCGCCACCGCCATCAGCGTCTATTCGATGGGCGTCTACCTGGGCTCTGGCATGGCTTTTTTGCTCGGCGGCCTGGTCATCCAGTTTGCCTCGGCCCAGGGTGATGTGCTGCTGCCGGTAGTGGGCGAAGTGCGGCCCTGGCAGTTGATCTTCCTGCTGCTCGGCGCCGCCGGAGTGCTCTTCACCCTGCTCATGCTGGCGGTCAAGGAACCGGCCCGGCGCGGCGTCGGTGCCGGCGTCGCGGTGCCGCTGGCTGATGTCGGCCGCTATATCCGCGCCAACAAGCGCACCGTGCTCTGCCATAACTTCGGCTTTGCCGGATTGGCCTTCGCCGGCTATGGCAGTGCCGCCTGGATTCCGACCTTCTTCATTCGTACCTATGGCTGGGAGGCTGGCCAGGTCGGCATCGTCTACGGCAGCATCGTCGCGGTATTCGGCTGCCTGGGCATCCTCTTCGGCGGGCGCCTGGCCGACTGGATGGCCAGGCGCGGCAGCAGCGACGCCAATATGCGCGTCGGCCTGTATGCCGCTATCGGCGCCGTGCCTTGTGTGTTGAGCTTTCCGTTGATGGACAGTGGGGTGTGGGCGGCGGTGCTGATGGCGCCGTCGGTATTCTGTCTGAGCATGCCGTTTGGCGTGGCGCCGGCGGCGATCCAGGAAATCATGCCCAACTCGATGCGCGGCCAGGCTTCGGCGATCTACCTGTTCGTCATCACCTTGATCGGCCTGGGCATCGGTCCGACCGCCGTAGCGCTGGTGACCGACTATGTCTTCGCCGATGACATGGCGCTGCGTTACTCGCTGCTAATCGTCAGCAGCATGGCGGTGTGTAGCTCGGTCGTGCTGCTGAGCATGAGCCTCAAACCCTACCGGGACAGCGTGCTGCGCGTGCAGCAGTGGGCACTCCAGTCGGCCTGAGGCGGGTTGTTAAGCTGCGTTGGCTGGGCGCGCGGCGCGGCCGCCGCGCGGCAATAGTGCGGGCGTTACCGCCGCCGCGGGCCTTGTCGGGCTTAGGGCTGCTCTTCGTTGAGCGCCTTGCTGCGCCAGCCCTGGCCGCCCGGCAGCAGCAGGTTGAGCGCGATGGCGATGATGCCGCACAGCGAGATGCCCTTGAGGCTGACATCGCCAGCGCCGATGACCATGCCGCCGATGCCGAACACCAGGGTCACCGCGACTATCACCAGGTTGCGTGGCTCGCCCAGGTCGACCTGGTGACGGATCAGGGTATTCAGGCCGACCACCGCGATGGAACCGAACAGCAGGCAGAGGATGCCGCCCATCACCGGCACCGGAAGGCTTTGCAGCACGGCGCCGAACTTGCCGATAAAGGCCAGGGTCATGGCGATCAGCGCTGCCCAGAGCATCACCTTGGGGTTGAAGTTCTTGGTCAGCATCACCGCGCCTGTGACTTCCGAGTAGGTGGTGTTGGGCGGGCCGCCGAGCAAGCCGGCGGCCGAGGTGGCCAGGCCGTCGCCGAGCAGGGTGCGGTGCAGGCCGGGTTCTTTCAGGTAGTTCTTGCCGGTCACGGTGCCGATCGCCAGCACGTCGCCGATATGCTCGATGGCCGGGGCAATGGCCACCGGCAGGATGAACAGGATCGCCCCCCAGTGCAGTTCGGGTGCGATGAAGTTCGGCACCGCCAGCCAGGGCGCGGCAGCCACCGGGCTGAAGTCGACCACGCCGAACAACCAGGCCAGCGTATAGCCGACGGCAATCCCGCAGAGAATCGGGATCAGGCGGAAGATCCCGCGGCCGACCACGGCGACGATCAGGGTGGTGAGCAACGCCGGCAGGGAAATCATCAGGGCGATGTCATAGGGCACCAGTTGCACGCTGGCGTCACCGGCTTTGCCCATCGCCATGTTGGCGGCCACGGGCGCCAGGCCCAGGCCGATGGCCATGATCACCGGGCCGATTACCACCGGCGGCAGCAGGCGGTCGACAAAACCGGTGCCCTTGAGCTTCACCGCGCCGGCCAGCAGCATGTAGGCGACGCCGGCGGCGACCAGGCCGCCGAGGGTCGCCGGCAGGCCGAAATCGGCCTTGGCAGCGAGAATCGGCGCGATAAAGGCGAAGCTCGAGGCGAGAAACACCGGCACCTGGTTCTTGGTCACCAGTTGGAAAATCAGGGTGCCAAGACCGGCGGTGAACAGCGCCACGTTGGGGTCCATGCCGGTGATCAGCGGCATCAGCACCAGCGCGCCGAAGGCCACGAAGAGCATCTGCGAACCGGCCAGGATCTGTCGCCAGGTGGCGTC
The DNA here is from genome assembly GCF_002025205.1 of Pseudomonas sp. CC6-YY-74. Classification (GTDB taxonomy): domain Bacteria; phylum Pseudomonadota; class Gammaproteobacteria; order Pseudomonadales; family Pseudomonadaceae; genus Aquipseudomonas; species Aquipseudomonas paeninsulae. The sequence goes on from NZ_CP019947.1 coordinate 62,098, forward strand.
CTGCATCTGCTCCTGCATGCTCAGGCGTCCTTCTGCTTGGTGCCGAAGATTTTGTCGCCGGCATCGCCCAGACCGGGAATGATGTAGCCGTGCTCGTTGAGGCGTTCGTCGATCGAGGCGGTGAAGATCATCACCTCGGGGTGGGCATCGGCCACCGCCTTGATGCCCTCGGGCGCGGCGACCAGCACCATGGCGCGGATTTCCTTGCAGCCGGCTTTCTTCAGCAGATCGATGGTGGCCACCATGGAGCCGCCGGTGGCGAGCATCGGGTCGATGATCATCGCCATGCGCTCGTCGATTTCCGGCACCAGTTTTTCCAGGTAGGTGTGCGCCTGCAGGGTCTTCTCATTGCGCGCCACGCCCACGGCGCTGACCTTGGCTCCGGGAATCAGGCTGAGCACGCCGTCGAGCATGCCGATGCCGGCGCGCAGGATCGGCACCACGGTGATCTTCTTGCCAGCGATCTTCTCCACCTGCACGGTGCCAGCCCAACCCTGGATCTCGTAATTTTCCAAGAGCAGATCCTTGGTCGCCTCGTAGGTCAGCAGGGCGCCGACTTCCTGGGCCAGTTCGCGGAAATTCTTCGTGCTGATGTCGGCGCGACGCATCAGGCCGAGCTTGTGGCGAATCAGCGGGTGGCGGATCTCGAGGACGGGCATGGCAGGTTCTCCGGCGGGGCTGGCAAAAAAAAATTAGGCTAGATTAACATTGGCTTTGCGCTGCTGGCGCGCTGACGCAGGTGGCATGCAGGAATCTGATAGGTAATGTCGCCGATTTCGCGTATTTCCTGCGGATTATCGGCCAGGGCTTGCTCCACCCGTGGCAGGTGGTTACCTTTGCCAACTTTTATTTTGACGCATTGATCAGCTTTCGTGCTGTTTAAATGTTCGCTCGCCCATAGAGGAAAGACCATGCCCGTCGATCTCGCGCACATCCGCCAAGTCATGCTGGAAGCCGATTGCCTGTACAGCGAAACCGAAGTGGAAGCGGCTATCGACCAGGTCGCCGCAGCGATCAATGGCGAGTTGGCCGAGCGCAATCCGGTGGTGTTCTGCGTGATGAACGGTGGCTTGATCTTCTCCGGCAAATTGCTGCCCAAGCTCAATTTTCCGCTGGAGTTGTCCTACCTGCATGCCACCCGTTATCGCAACGAAACCAGCGGCGGCGAGCTGTTCTGGAAGGCCAAGCCGGAAATCTCCTTCATCGACCGCGATGTGCTGATCATCGACGACATCCTCGACGAAGGGCACACCCTGGGCGCGATCATCGACTTCTGCCGCCACGCCGGCGCCCGCGCGGTGCACACCGCGGTATTGATCGACAAGGAGCACGACCGCAAGGCGCGCCCCGACCTGAAGGCCGATTACGTTGGCCTGCCCTGTATCGACCGTTATCTCTTCGGCTACGGCATGGACTACAAGGGCTACTGGCGCAACGCCGCCGGGATCTATGCGGTCAAGGGCATGTAAGCCCATGGACGCACCGCGCTTTCTCGATCACGCCCTGTTTACTGAGTTGGCCGGGAAGGCTGCGGCCAGTCCGCGCCAGCGTCAACAGCATAGTTTCCACCAGATGGAAGAGCCTTGCCACCGCATGGCTGTGGGCTTGCAGCCTGATACCTATATTGCGCCGCACCGTCATCTCTCGGCGGACAAAGCCGAAGCGCTGCTGGTGCTGCAAGGGCGTCTGGGCCTGCTGATTTTCAGCGTCAGCGGCGAACTGCTGGACACGCGCGTACTCGAGGCGGGCGGCGACTGTGTTGGCGTCGACCTGCCGCCCGGGGTGTTCCACGCGCTGGTGGTGCTGGCCGCCGACAGTATTCTATTCGAGTGCAAGGCCGGGCCCTACCGGCCGGTCGGTGAGGGCGAGCGCGCGCCCTGGGCGCCGAGCGAGGGCGATGCGGACGTCGCCGACTATCTGGCCTGGATGCGCGGGCAGTTCGCCTGAGCACTGTTGTGCCGAATTCGTCATCTTGCTCGAGTGAACGGGTCAAGCCGGGTCAAGCCTGAAGCGCCACTCTACCCACTGATTATTAGAGGGAGCTGACCGTGATTCGATTGACCCTGGAACAAGCACGCGAACTGGCGCAGGACATATTGCGCAGCAACGGCTTCAGCGAGGCGCATGTACAGGCGGTGACCGCTACGGTGCTGGCGGGTGAGCGTGATGGCTGCGCATCCCATGGCCTGTATCGGCTGCTGGGCTGCGTCAGCTCGCTGAAGGCAGGCAAGGTCGTTGCAGACGCCGAACCGGAGGTTATCGATCAGGCTCCGGCGCTGGTTCGGGTGGATGCCAAAGGGGGCTTTTCTCAGCTGGCGTTTCAGGCCGGCTTGCCGGTACTGGTTGAAAAGGCCAGGCAGTGCGCAATCGCCGCGCTGGCGATTAATCGCTGTGTGCACTTCTCGGCATTGTGGGTCGAGATCGAGGCGCTGACCGAGGCCGGTCTGGTGGCATTCGCCTTTACCCCAAGCCATGCCTGGGTGGCACCGGCAGGTGGCACCGGCAGGTGGCAGCAAGCCGGTGTTCGGCACCAACCCGATTGCCTTCGGTTGGCCACGTGCCGGGCACAACCCGTTTATTTTTGATTTCGCCACCAGTGCGATTGCCCGTGGTGAGATTGAGCTGCATCGGCGTGCGGGCACGCCCATTCCGCTGGGCTGGGGGATTGACCAGCATGGCCAGCCGAGCACGGATGCCGAGGCGGTCATGAACGGCGCCATGCTGACCTTTGGTGGGCACAAAGGCTCAGCACTGGCGGCGATGGTGGAGCTGATTGCCGGCCCGCTGATTGGTGATCTGACCAGTGCCGAATCACTGGCTTATGACGCGGGCAGCAAGTCATCGCCGTATCACGGTGAACTGATCGTGGTGATTGATCCACGGCGCTTTCTCGGTGATGCCACTGATGAACATCTGGCTCGGGCCGAGGCGATGTTCGAGAGTATCCAGGGCCAGGGCGCGCGCCTGCCGTCACAGCGCCGCTACGAGGCCCGAGCGCGCAGCGCCGAGCAGGGCGTGCAGATTCCCCAGGCCTTGTATGACGATCTCAAGGCGCTGATTGCCGACTAGTCACGGCTGTTCGGCTGGATGAAGTCTGGGTAGGTTAACGACGCATCGCGGGGTGAAGGTGCACCTCGGCAACTGCGCGTCGGGTAACCCACCAGGCGCTATCGGCTGCTTGGCTGGGTTAAGCCGCAGCCAACTACTCGCCAACCGACAAGTTAGTGGTTAGCGCCGACCCTGCGCGGCCCGACCCATCCTCCATAAGCTAAAAAAGCCCCGACTCATCGAGCCGGGGCAAAGCATCCATCTATTTCCTCGCCGACACTTGTCAGGTCATGGATGGGCGCTGCATCAGGCCATCAACCAAGCGGGCAATTCCCAGTGGGTTGGCGTCTTGCAGGGCTTGCGGAAGCAATTGATCAGGACAGTTCTGGTAGCACACTGGCCGCAGGAAACGGTTGATGGCAAGGCTGCCCACCGAGGTGCCGCGTGAGTCCGAGGTCGCAGGGTAAGGGCCGCCATGCACCATCGCGTCACACACTTCCACACCCGTTGGGTAGCCGTTGAACAATACCCGGCCGACCTTCTGCTCAAGCAGCGCCACTACGTCGGCGAAGGGCGCGAGGTCTTCATTCTCGGCGATCAGGGTGGCGGTCAGCTGTCCGTGTAAACCTTGCAGCGCAGCCAGCAGCTCGGTCTTGTCCGCCACTTCGAGCACAATCGTGGTCGGGCCGAACACTTCTTCCTGGAGCAGTTCGTCGCCATTCAGCAGCAAGCTCACATCCGCTTGGAACAGCTGCGGTTGGGCTTTGCTCGCGGTTTGCCGGGTGCCGGCCAGATGTTCGATGCCAGGGTGCGCAAGGAGGCTGTCGACACCGCGACGGTAACTGTCGAGGGTGCCGGCATTGAGCATGGTCTGCCCCGGTTGTGCGGCCATCTGGGCGCTGAATTCTTGCAGGAATGCGCTGAATTCAGCTGAGCGAATCGCGATGATCAGGCCCGGGTTGGTGCAGAACTGGCCACAGCCAAGGACCACGGACCCACTCAGCTCGCTGGCAATTTTGCTGCCGCGCTGTTGCAGGGCGGCCGGCAGCAGCAGCACCGGGTTGATGCTGGACATCTCGGCGAACACCGGGATCGGCTGCGGACGGGCGGCGGCCATGTCGCACAGTGCCCGACCGCCCTTGAGGGAACCGGTAAAGCCGACGGCTTGAATCAGTGGGTGCTTGACCAGGTCGGCACCGACACCATTGCCATAGATCATGTTGAACACGCCGGCGGGCATGACGGTTTTTTCGGCGGCGCGAATGATCGCATCGGCCACGCATTCCGCTGTGGCCATGTGGCCGCTGTGCGCCTTGAATACCACCGGGCAGCCTGCCGCTAACGCTGCCGCGGTGTCGCCGCCAGCGGTGGAGAACGCCAGCGGAAAGTTGCTGGCGCCAAACACTGCGACCGGGCCGACGCCAATGTTGTACTGACGCACATCCGGGCGCGGCAGTGGCTGGCGCTCGGGCAGGGCACCATCAATCCGAGCGCCGTAGAAGTCGCCTCGGCGTAATACCTGGGCGAACAGGCGCATCTGCCCACTGGTGCGCCCCCGTTCGCCCTGGATACGTCCTGCAGGCAGGGCGGTTTCGCTACAGACCAGGGCAACGAAGTCCTCGCCCATGGCATCGATTTCGTCGGCGATGGCCTCGAGAAACTCGGCGCGGCGGCTGGCCGGCAGACTGCGGAACTGCGAGTAAGCGGCAGCGGCGGCCTTGGCGGCGGCATCTACTTCAGCAACTGTGGCCTGACTGAAGCGGTAGGGCAGGGCTTCGCCTGTGCAGGCGTCGAAGCTGGTCTGGGTGTCTTGACCGGCAGCGCTGCGAGCGCCGCCGATGTAGTTATGGCCAACAAGATTGAGCATGCGGGACTCCGGCAGAGTGAGTGTCAGAACAGTTTTCCTGGCAGCCAGGTGGCGAGACTCGGGGCGGCCAGGATGATTAGGAACAGCAACAGCTGAATCAGGATGAACGGCACTACGCCCCGGTACATGTGGCGGTAACTGATGTCGGCGGGGGCGATGGACTTGAGGTAGAAGATCGACGGCGCCAGCGGCGGGGTCAGGTAGGCGGTCTGGATCACCACCATAAACATCACCGCGAACCAGATCGGATCGATCCCGGCGGCCTTGATCAGCGGGGTGAAGATCGGCACGAAGATCAGCACGATCGAGATCCAGTCGAGCACCATGCCGGCCAGCAGCACGATCAGCATTAGCACCATGATCAGCGCATACGAGCTGAGGCCCAGGTCCTGCATGAAGCTCGAGAGCATCCAGCCGCCACCGCTGGCGGCAAAGATGGCGGTGAACATGGTGCCGCCGACCACGATGAGCATGATCATCGCGGTAATTTTGATTGTGGTGACCAGTGCATCCCACAGGCGCTGCCAGCTCAGCTCACGGAAGCACAATGCCAACACCACCGCGCCAAATGCGCCCACAGCCGCGGATTCGGTCGGCGAGGCGATGCCCATCAACATGGAACCAAGCACTGCAAAAATCAGCAGAAATGGAGGGATCAGTCCCTTGAGCGTGGCCCGCAGTTTTTCACTCAGTGGGGTCGCTTTCATCTCGGGCACCACCGGCGCCAGCGAGGGTTTCAACCAGCACACGATGATGATGTAGAGCAGGAACAAGCCGAGCATGAGTAGCCCGGGAATCAGGGTGGCGGCGAACAACTGACCAATCGACAACTGCGCCATCGAGGCATACACCACGACGATCACCGAAGGCGGAATAATCGTCCCGAGTGAACCGCCTGCGCAGATGGTTCCCGACATCAGCGATTTGTCGTACTTGTATTTGCTCATCGCCGGTATTGCCATCATGCCGACGACAATTTCCACTGCTCCGACAATCCCTGAGCTGGCGGCGAAAATGCCGCACATCAGCATGGTGGAAATTGCCAGACCACCGGAAAAGCCGCCAAGCCAGAGTTGCAGGGCGTTGTACAAACGCTTGGCCAGTCCACTTCTTTCCAGCACGGCGCCCATCATCACGAATAACGGAATAGCCGATAAGGTGAAGTTGGTCGAAGCCTGGAGCAGCGAGCCGTACATTTGCTGGGAAATGTTTTCCCCGAAAATCAGCATGCCGCAAAAGAACGACACGGTGATCAACGAAAAGGAGACCGGAATGCCCATGAAAATGAACAGAAACAACAGGGCAAACATCAACAGCGGAAGGTAGTCCATCAATCAAACTTCCTTATGGCCGGGATCTTTGCGATTAGCAATAAATAGCCATGCATCGACAATCACCTGAAAGGTCAGCGCCGCCAGGCCAATGGCCAGTGCGCTATAGAAGGGCCACATCAACGGTGCCCAAGGGCTGACGTGCTCAACCTCGCCACTGCTGAAGGCATGCAGCGTGCGGTTGAGTGCGATCCAGGTCAGGCCGGCCAGCGCTGGGGTGAGGCAAAACAGGTAGAACAAGGCATTCAGCCTGCGTTGCCACACGGGTTTGAGCGAGTTCGTCAGAAAGTCGATGCGCACATGGGCTTCTTCCTTGAGCGCATAGGCGCAGCCAAGGATGAACATCGCACCGTTGAGCATGTAGGAAATGTCGAAGGCCCACAGGGTGGGGGCATTCAGTACGTAGCGCGCGAAGACCTCGTAGATCATCGCCAGTACCAGTAGTGCCGCCATTGTCACGGCGACGCCGAGCAGGCTCGAGGCTGGCCAGTTGTACCATTTGCTCTTCATAGGCGCTCCAGCTCCGGGCCGCCGTCAGCGGCGTGCCCGGACAGGTAGGTGATCAATGTCTATAGAGGTAGGACGAGTTCTGCGACCAACGCTGCAGGTAGCCGTTGTAATCGTCGAGAATGGCTTGCGCGTCGGTCGCGCCAGCCGGGCGTTGCTTGATCTTTTCGGCCATCAACTGCTGGCCCATCTTGGCCAGTTGCTCAATCACGGCTTTATCCAGTTGAACGATCTCGACACCGGCTTTCTTGTAGGCCTGCATCGCCTTCATATCGGCATCAAGGAAGTGCAGATAACCCTGCATGGTGGTGAGCTTGGCGGCCGCTTCGAGTTTTTGCTGAGTGGCTTTGTCCATGGCATTCCAGGTCTCGACCTTCATGAAAAACTCCCAGACGAACGATGGCTGGTGCACCCCCGGCGTCAGAATGAAGGGTGCCACTTCATGGAAACCTTCCGACAGGTTGGCACCGGGCGTGGCCCACTCAATGGCATCGACCCCTTTACGTTGCAGCAGGGTGTAAATCTCGCCAGGCGGTACCACCGTCGGTGCGGCTCCCACTTGTTTGATCACTTCGGCCCAGGCACCCGCTGTGCGGTATTTGAGGCCTTTGAAGTCCTCCAGTGAGGTGATTTTTTTGTTCGAGTGGGCGAGGATTTCAGAACTGCCCACGCCGACGACCATGCTGTGCAGGCCCATCTCTTTTTCGCGGAACGCTTGCAGTGCTTGCAAGCCGTTGCCTTCATACAGCCAGGCGAGCGTTTCTTCACCTGACATGCCGCCCGGGAAGCTGGCGAAGACGTTATTCAAGGGGTCTTGATTGGCTAGGTAAGTCGGGGTCGAGTGACCGGCTTGGAGTACGCCGTTCTGCACTGACTCATAGACCTGTAGCGGGGGCACGATCACGCCGGCGCCAATTGGACGGATTTTTACCTGGTTGTCGGTCAGCAGGGCGGCATTCTTGGAGAAGCGCACGAGGAAATTCTCGAAGAAAAAACTGCCTTCAGGCACCGAGGTCGGCACGGTGTAGCTGTAGTCGGCGGCCTGGCTGCTGGCACAGCACAGCGCCAGCCCAAGTGTGGCGAAGAGATTGGCTTTGCGGATCATGTGAGGCCCCTTATTCGTTGTCGGTGGCTCAGGTCGAACACGGACTGTCCACCTTGTTTCTGGCGAATGACGCAGCCGCTAAAAAATCCCGGCAGGCTGCGTGTGCGATGGGTCTTTGCGTGAATCGGGGGTATAGCGGCTATACCCCCGATAGGGTCTTGCCTACAGGCCGACATCCGGCAGAGCGGGGCGGTTGGCCATGGCCTTGGCCATGATCGTCTCGACGTGGGCGCGGTCCTCGCCTTGCAGGGCCAGGCGTGGTGGGCGGGTCAGGGCGTTGCCGCGCCCGGCGATTTCCTCGCACAGCTTGATGCACTGCACCAGGTCCGGGCGGGCGTCGAGGTGGAGGATCGGCATCAACCATTCGTAGATCGGCATGGCCTCGTCGAAACGGCCGGCCTTGCACAGGCGGAAGATGGTTTCGCCTTCCTTGGGAAACACGTTGGACATGCCGGAGATCCAGCCCTCGGCGCCGACCGCGATGCTTTCCAGGACCACGTCATCGAGGCCGGCGAACAGGATGAAGCGGTCGCCCACCTGGTTGCGCACGTCGACGAAGCGGCGGGTGTCGCCGGAGGAGTCCTTGAAACACACCACGTTCTCGATGTCGGCCAGGGAGATGAGGATCTCCGGGGTGACGTCGTTTTTGTAGATCGGCGGGTTGTTGTAGACCATCACCGGCAGGTCGGTGCCCGTGGCCACGCTGCGAAAGTGCGCGGCGGTCTCGTGCGGCTTGGAGGAGTAAACCAGCGCGGGCATCACCATGATGCCGTCGACGCCGACCCGCTCAACCGCCTTGGCCACCTTGGCGGCGCCGGCGCTGGTGAACTCGGCGATGCCGCAGATCACCGGCACCCGGCCAGCGGACGCGTCCTTGGCCACTTCGGTGACGGCCATCTTCTCCTCGATGGTCAGCGAGGTGTTCTCACCGACGCTGCCGCAGACCACCAGGCCGGATACGCCGTCGCGCACCAGGTTGGAGATCACCTTGTGGGTCTGCTCCAGGTTTACCGAGAAGTCAGGGTTGAATTGAGTGGTGACTGCAGGGAATACCCCGCTCCAGTTGACGCGCTTGCTCATGGTTGTGTCTCCGCTGGTGATTTATGTATTTCGTATACGATATCTTTTGTGCAGAAAAATACCAGACAAAACTTGCTCGATGGCGCGGGTATTTTTCGGTGTGCGGCGTGTGTGTCGCTGCAGCCATGCCCGGCGGAGGTACGGCGGGCGCTGGCGCTTAGGTGCAGGTCTCGACCGGCCAGGTATCGGACAGTCGGTAGCCTTGCGGCCAGGGATCGCTCGGGTCGAGCAAATGCTGGTGAGTGCCGGTGATCCAGGCCCGGCCGGACAGGCAGGGGATGATTGCCGGACGCCCGGCCACCTCGCAGAGGCTATCGATATGGCAGTGGAACTCGGAACCGATGATCGAACGGCCGATAAAGCGCTCGCCGACCTGCAACTGGCCCTTGGCGTGCAGCACCGCCATGCGTGCCGAGCAGCCGGTGCCGGTGGGCGAACGGTCTACCTTGCCGGGCCGGATCACCACTGCGTTAGCCGCGTTGGCGATGCCGTTCTCGCGGCTCACCGGCGCCGCCAGCTGGCAGAAGGAGATGTGCGCCCAGTCCGGGTTCAGCGGGTGGACGAAGCCCAGCTGCTGATTGGCCGCACGGGTGATTTTCAGCCCGCAGGCCGCCAGGTCGGCGGCTTCGTCGGCGCTGAGGGCAAAACCCAGGGCGTGGGCGTCGGCGATCACGAAGCTGTCGCCGCCATAGGCGGTGTCCACCTGCAGCGAGCCGATGCCTTCCACCTCGATCCAGGCATCCAGCTGGTCGGCGAAGGAGGGCAGGTTACGTACCTCGACGCGCTCGACCTTGCCGTCGCGACATTGCGCGACGGCTTCGATCAGGCCGCCGGGGGCTTCCAGCACCAGGCGGGTTTCTGGCTCGCTCATCGGCAGGATGCCGGTTTCCAGTAGCACGGTGGCCACGCACAACGAGTTGGAGCCCGACATTGGCGGGGTGTCGGCCGGCTCCATGATGATCCAGGCCATCTGCGCCCGTGGGTCCTTGGCTGGCAGCAGCAGATTGACGTGGCGGAACACGCCGCCGCGCGGCTCGTTGAGCATGAAGTTGCGCAAGGTCTGGTCTTCGGCGATCCAGCGTGATTGCGCCCAGACCGTGTCGCCGGGCGGTGGGGCCACGCCACCGACTATCACATCGCCGACCTCGCCCTCGGCGTGGCAGCTGACCACATGGATGATCTTCGATGAACGCATCACAGGCTCCTAGCAGGACGATGAAAAACTACCTACGTTGCCGATACGGCGTTAAAAACGGCCTCAAAATGCTCATTTACAGCCAGTAAACTGCGCTTTTTCGGCCGTTTTTGCCTTGCCTCGGCCGCCTCGCCTACGTTTCTCAACGTCCTGCTAGAGCACGGACTTGAGGAAGTCGGCGGTTTCCGCACGCTGCGGGTTGCCGAGTACCTGGTCGGGTGTGCCGATTTCATGCACCAGACCATCACGGAAGAACGCCACGCGGTCGGACACTTCGCGGGCGAAACTGATCTCGTGGGTCACCAGGACCATGGTCATGCCGTCTTCGGCGAGCAGGCGCATGGTGTCCAGCACCTCGCCGACCAGCTGCGGGTCGAGCGCCGAGGTGGCCTCATCGAACAGCATGTAGTCCGGCGACATGGCCAGGGCGCGGGCGATGGCCATGCGTTGTTGCTGGCCGCCGGAGAGCTTGCCCGGGAACACCTTGAGCTTGTCCGCGAGGCCAACATGGGTGAGTTGCTTGACCGCTATTTCTTCTGCCTCGGCGCGGCTTTGGCCACGCACTTTGCGCGGCGCCAGCATGACGTTTTCCAGCACAGTGAGGTGCGGGAAGGCGTTCCACTGCTGGAACACGATGCCGATCTTCTGGCGTAGCTGGTTGAGGTCGGTGGCTTTGTCATGTACCTCGACGCCGTCGACCCGAATGCTGCCGCGGTGAATCGATTCAAGGCCATTGATGCACATCAGCAGGGTCGACTTACCCGAGCCCGAGCCACCGATGATCGACACCACTTCGCCTTTTTCGACGGTCAGGCTGACGCCCTTGATCACATCCAGGTCGCCGAAGGATTTGTGTACGCGTTCGATCTCAATCATTTTCCTGCCACCTTTTCTCCAGTTGATTACCCAAGCGGGCCACAACCAGGCTGATGAAGTAGTAGATAAGCCCTGCGATGCACAGGACCAGCAGCGGTTCTTGGATGCGTGTGACTATGGTTTGTGAGGAGCGCAGCAGTTCGATGATGCCGATCCACATGACCAAGGCGGTGTCTTTCATCACCGACAGGGTCAGGTTCAGCCAGCCCGGAAACGCCACGCGGGTGGCCATCGGCATGACGATGTAGCGCAGGTCTTGCCAGTAGCTCAATCCCAGCGAGCGGCTGGCGCGGCGGACATTGGGCGATACCGCGAGGACACCGCTGCGCACCACTTCCGTGCAATAGGCCGTGGCGTATACGCCGAGCACTACGCAGGCAATGGTGAACGCGCTCCAGTCGAGGCCGACGATGCTTTTCAGCGAGTTGAACAGCACGAACTGGATCAACAGCGGCACACTGCGAAAGATATCCAGCACCCAGGCCATCGGCAGGGTTGCCCGCGGCAACGTGGCGCGCAGCAGGCCACAGATAACCCCGCCGAATGTGCCCAGCAGCATCGACCAGAGGGTGAGCAGGATAGTGGTCCAGGCACCCTGGAGCATGAACAGCAGATCGGTTGCGGTGAGGCTGGTAGTCAACATGGCCATTGCCCTCTTAGTAGCGGAACAGGCGCCAGCCGAGTAGGCGGGCGACCATTACGATGGCTTTGGCAATCAGGTAATAAAGCACGGCCGCGAGCGCGAAATACTCAAAGGTGCGGAAGGTCTTTACGTTGTAGTCCTGGGTCACCCCGGTGAGGTCGTTGTTGAGGCCGACGATCACCCCCAGCGAGGTCATCAGCACGGCCCAGACCATCTGATTGGTCAGGGGGTAGAACACAATGCGCAGTAGCTGCGGGACGATGATCAACCGGTAGGCTTTGAATGCGCTCATGCCCAGTGAACGGGCCGCGCGCATCTGGGTATCGGGAACGGCCTTGAGCCCGCCACGAAAGTTCTCTGCCAGGTAGCCGGCGTTGTTGAACGTGATCCCGGCCAGCAGTGCGGCCCATGAGCTGATGTGCAGGCCGAACGAGCCGAGGCCGAAGTACAACAGGTAGATCTGAAACAACGATGGGGTGTTCCGAGCAACCGAGACCCAGGCCCCGGAAACACCCCGCGCCAGCGGGTTCTGGCTCTGCCGCATGACGGTTAACAGCAGCGCGATCAGCACGCCAAAGACCATCGATAACGCGGCCGTCTCAAAGGTGACCCAAGCACCGCCGAGCATGTCCGGAAGTGCTTTTAAAGCCGAGCGCCAGTGAAAGTTATAGTCAAACATCGCGCAATTTTTCCCTTGGCTGATGGGCCTGGCTCAACCAGGCGGGAAGTTCGCCGCTGACAAATCCTCGACAGGCCGCTGCGACGCAGGCCGCCAGGCTGTCGAAATGCACCGTGCGTCCGACCAGGCCTGGGGCGTAGTGGGCGTATTTGCCTGAGTTAGTCATCAGGCTGCTGGTGCTGACCGGGAGCACCGGCTCGCCGAGCATGCACCAGCAGGTATCGGTCACCAGTTGTGCGCCAAACACATCGAGCGTCGCCAGGTAGCCAGCCGCGCTGGCTTGTTGCTGCACGTGCCGTCCGCAGGTGATCACCAGGGCGACGTCGGGGTGTTTGCTGCGGCCCTCACACAATGCGGCCAAGGCGGCGAACTCGCTCAAAGAGAAGTGCGGATTGCCTAGCGCTACCAGGCCCAGCTGCGGAGACGGCGCACTGTTGAGTTCGTTCCAGCTATCGAGCAAGCCGGCTGCGCTGACTGTTGCAATGTGCAGGGGCGGGAGGCCGCCCAGCGCCTGCTCTATGCTGGCGGCTTCTGGGGTAACCCCGGCGATGTGGAACATCGGGGCGCCGGAGGTGGTCGCAAACGCGGCGCCAAAGGCCTTCAAATCGTCCCGCGTAGGCGCCGCGTTCTGCAAGCCGTTGAGCACGGGGATCTGGCTGCCAGACAACGCGCCGACGTGATAACCGAGCAGTGGATAGAACGCATCATCGAGTGGGCCGAGCGGCGCTACTTCAATTTGCAGTGTGGCCAAGCGGCCGGCATCCAGATGACAGCCGGTGAGTGGTGCGCGACCGGTCAGGGCGATGCAGATATCCAGGTAGTCCGGGTATTTCTGCGTCCGGGCGCCGAGTACGCTGTTGGCATACACCACGGCGTTGGATTCAGCCCAGACCACCTGTTCATTGGCCTGCGGCGCGCTGTCGAGCAGGTACGGTGCGCAGGTGTAACTCAGTTGCGCACCCATTGCCATATACGCCTCACCGAGCTGGCTGGCGGGTTCGCCGAATGCCGGATCGATGCCTTGCTGGCGCCAGAGACGCTGGTCGACCGAGATCGAGTTGAGCGTGGTCGGGACTTTGACGGCGGCACCCCAGGCAAGCAATTGTTCGGCAAAGCGCAGGCTGGCCGGACCGGTATAGATGCAGCCATCGATGTGCGCCTGGCTGATATCGATCAATTCGCCGGCGCCCTGCAACTCGGCCATTTGCAAGACGATCTGCATGGCGACCTGGGCGGCCTTGCCGTGTTTGCCCGCGAGCAAGTCGCGGTCACTGTCGTTCAGGGCAATTGGCCCAGTGGCCCACTGCGTGGCGCGGGTATCTGGCGTGGTCGCTTGCCAGTTATCCGCGGGGCTCTGGCTGAAGGCGCTAACCCGGTCATCTGCAACGCGGACAAACGCGCAGTCATGCAGCCGGGAAAAGGCTTCAGCGCCGATGCAGACGACGGGCAAGCCACAGTCAAACAAGGTCTGGGCGATCAGCACGCCCAGGCTGAGAATTTCTTCGGGGTGCGCCACGACCAGTGCGGCAGGGGCATGACCGTTGAGAATAAGTTCCAGTAGTACGCTGCTGCCGGTGCAGGAGCCGCGGCCACTGGGGATGGCCAGCACACGTCCCGCAATGACCTGGCCGCTGAGGGGATGGTGGCGATCGATCACCTCGCCGCTAAAGGGATCGACGCCGCCCCAGAAGCTCAAGCCGACGTCTGCATAGAGCAATTCGCCTTGTGCATTGCCTGCAACCAGCCTGCGTGCCGTTACTGCGAATTCAGGCATGTGTAACTCCCGCACGGCCGGGTTGGCGACCGTGCGTTAACCAGTGGATGGGGGTGTTGGCGCGCGGGGCTTAGTAGTAAACACCTGGAACCGTCAGCTCCACCGGAGCGCCGCCGATCCACTTCTGGTACAGCTCGGCATAGCGGCCCGAACGGACCTGCTGATTGACGAAGAGATTCAGGTAGTTGATCAGGCCGTACTCGTTGCGCTTGGCCGCCAGGGACACGTAGTCGATGGTGTAGGGCGCATTGCCGGCCACTTTGAGGCCTTTGTATTTGCCTGACTTGAGGGTCGAGGCCGCCACTGTGTTGGTTACGACAGAGGCATCGATGTGACCCTGAGTAACGGCGAGGATGGTGTCGTTCTGGCTTTGGTAAGCGCGGAAGCTGGCGGCATTGCCCCAGCTTTTGACGTCTTTTTCCAGGGCGATAGCCTCGAAGGTGCCACTGGTGTTACCCACTGGGCGACCCTTGAGGTCTGCGTATTTCTCAATGCCACTGTCTTCTCGGGTCAGTACGACCATCTGGAAGGCAAAGTAGGGCACGGTCATCGCCACAGTTTTTGCGCGTTCTAGGGTGTCGGAGGTTGAGGCGACGATAACGTCGGCCCGGCCTGAGATCAGCGCGGGAATCCGGTCCGGGAACGGTGTTTCGACCACTTCAGGGGTTACCCCAAGGACTTTCGCCAGGTCAGCGCAGTAGTCGACGTCAAAACCGGCGGGGTTGTTACCTTCATCGCGAAAGCCCATGGGTGGGAAGTCCAGGGTCACGGCGCAGCGCAGTTTGCCCGATTGGATGATGTCGTCGAGTTTGTCGGCCTGGGCTTGGCCAATCAGGGACGCGCTAAGAGCAACGGTGAGGGCTACGGCAGTTGTTGGATTTTTCATAGGGGCCTCGTGGAGTGGTGGGGTCGAGCAGTTAAAGGGTGCTGCGTCTTTCGTATCAATGATTTCGTATACGATATTTTATATGCATTGGCTGTGCCAAGAGCCGATCGGGTGCGGGTGGGCAGGTAATAAACGGCGCTGTTGAGCCGCGCGAGCCGCTGAGGGCGGGCACAGGGCGTATTCGTGAGGTTTTCTTGCTGAGGCGCGCCGCCCAGCCCGCAGACAGCCCGCGCTTGGACGGGGTGTCACCTAAGGGAGCAGCGCGCCCCAGGGATGTGCGTTTAGGCTACGAATCGAGGTAACAGCCTAGGCAAGTCATTGAAACAAAGGCTAGGGCCGTACCCGTTCCCTACGGGTACGGCATTTCTCACATCCATGTGGGGCACAAGGCGAAACGGCCGCAACGCTGCGCTTTGCTGAGGCTGATGGGCTCGCTTCGCTCTGTTGCAAGGCCGCATAGACGAGCGCAGCAGTTGTTCTGCGGCTTGCTAAGCGTCGCGCAGACGCTCGCGATACTGACTGGGAGACAACCCGGTGAGGGCCTTGAACTGACGGCTGAAGGCGCTGTGATCGGTGTAGCCGCAGCGCAGGGCGATGTCGGTGATCGGCAGGTGCGCGGCCAGCAACTGCGAGGCCGCGCCCAGGCGCGCCTTGTGGATCATCTGCCGTGGGGTGAGCTGGAAGATGCGTTTGCAGTGGCGCTCCAGTTGGGCGACGGACAGGCCGGCGATGGCGGTGAGGTCTTTGAGGCTGATGGGTTGGGCGTAGTGCTGGCGGATATGCGCGTCTACCGCGGCCAGTTGCTGATAGGCCGGGTGACTAGCTTGCGGGGCCTGCAGGTCGTAGGAGATGCCGGCCATGCCGATGATCATGCCCTGCGGGTCACGCAGGGCCAGCTTATGGGTCAGGCACCAACCCGGCTGACGGCCGGGGTACAGGTGCAACTCCAACTGGTCGCTGAGCTGCCCGCTGCCCTCCAGTACCCGACGATCCTGCTCGGTGTAGAGCGGGCCGAAGCGTGAGGGAAACACCTGCTCGGCGGTCTGGCCCAGCAACTCATGGTGGTTGTTTACCGCGCAGCGCTGGCTCAGGGTTTGGTTGACCAGCACATAGCGGGCGGCGGTGTCCTTGATGAAGAACACCACGCCGGGCATGGCATCCAGCAGGGGCGTGATCTGTTGCAGGCTGCCCAGCAGCTCGGGCAGATCGCGCGGGGTGGGCAGCGGCAGGGGCAGCATGCAAGGAATCCAGGCGAGACGGGAAGCCCGCTACTCTAAGTCGGTCTGCACGGCGCTGGGAAGCGTCGCGATTTTGCCTGGAGTGGGGGCCGGCGCCGCGTCGGGTGCGTCGGCCAGGTGCAGCAGGGTCTCACAGCGCACCGGGGAGAACGGCGGGCGCGGCGCCGGGGCCGGCCAGTCGAACAAGAATTGCGTCGCGCCGCCACAGATCCGCCCCTGGCAGGCGCCCATGCCGCAACGGCTGCGCAATTTGGCGTCGACCCAGTCGTCGCGCCCGGCGAGTGCGGCATAGGGCACATCCTCGCAGCGGCAGACCAGGGTGTCCGGCGCAGCCAGTTGCTTGAGCCGCGGGTCGAGGACGAAGCTGCGCCCGAGACGATCGGCGAAGGCTTGCCAATGCTGGCGCTGTGGCCACAGCGCGCGGGCTTTGGCTTGTTCGCCGATGGCGCTGTGACCGGCGATGGCGCCTTCGATCAGGGCCAGTTCGCTGCCGCCGAAGCCGGTGCATTCACCCGCCGCGTAGTGATCGCGCAGGCTACAGGCTTGCCATTGATCGACGGCGATGGCCTGTCCGGCGATGCGGCAGCCCAGGGCCTGGCCCAACTGGGTGTTGGGCAGCAAACCGAAACCACAGGCCAGGCGCTCGCAGGGGATCTCCAGCACTTTACCGTTCTGCAGCAGGCGCACAGCTTCCAGACGTTCCTCGCCGAGCGCGGCCAGTACATGGCTGTTGCTGCGGTAGCTGGCATCGAACAGCTGCAAGGCCTGCAGCAGCTTGCTTGGCCAGCGCGGCAACTGCAGGGCGAACCCGGCCAAGGCAGTCGCGGGCGCCTGTTCGGCGATGCGCAGGACTTGTGCGCCGGCCTGTTTGGCGCTGGCGGCGCTGGCCAGCAACAGCGGGCCGCTGCCGGCGATCACCAGGCGTTCGCCGGCCACCGGCACGCCGCCCTTGATCAGCGCCTGCAGGCCGCCGGCGCCGGTGACGCCGGGCAGGGTCCAGCCGGGGAAGGGCAGTAGCAGCTCCCGCGCGCCGGTGCAGAGGATCAGCTTGGCGTAGCGTGCGCGCCAGGCGCGTTCGCCATCTTCCAGGAGCAACTGCTGCGGCCCGGCGATGGCGACCACTCGGGTCGAACTGAACAGCCGAATATTCTCCGCCGCCGCCAGTGCCGCGCGATGGCGTTGGGCATTGGCAGGCAGCTGGGCTTGCACGCCGTCGCGCCAGATCTGCCCGCCGGGGAGCGGGTTGTCGTCGATGACGCCAATGCGCAGGCCACTGGGGGCGGCAGCCAGGGCCGCGGCCATGCCGGCAGGCCCGGCGCCGATGATCAGCAGGTCGAAATCTTCGTTCATGCGTGGGTCTCCACGCGCATGCCGGGTTGGCACAAGGTCTGGCAGGCCAGGCGGCGCTGGCCGTCGATGCTGACCCGGCACTCCTGGCAGATGCCCATGCCGCACACCGGGGCACGGCGCTGACCGCCGACCGAGGTGCGGCTGCTGCCGTCGCCACCCAGATAGAGTGCGGCGGCTACCGTACTGCCCTCTGCGACACGCAGCGCAAGACCATCGAGGCTGAGTTCGATCATGCACTGTGCTCCAGGGGCCGAGGCGCCGGCAGAAAGCGTCCCGGTAGATAAGGGCTAGGGTCGATGTCCGCGGGTTCCTTGAACAGTTGCGCGGCGAGAATCTGGGCGCTGCCCGGCGCGGTGGTGACGCCCAGCCCTTCGTGGCCGACCGCCAGCCACAGACCGGGCTGCTGCGGATGCTCGCCGAGCAGTGGCAGGCCGTCCGGGGTGGCGGCGCGAAAGCCAGTCCAGCTGCGGATGGCATTCAGCTCGGCCAGCCCCGGCAGGTAATCCAGGGCGCGGCGCAGCATGCGCGCCAGCACCGGGCCCTCGACCTGCGGGTCGAGGCTGTCGAACTGGCGCGAGGAGCCGAGGAAGATCTGCCCGGTCGGCCGTGGCTGCGCATTGAAGGCCACCGAGGTGCCTGTGCTGGCGTGGGCGCTGGCGGCGTAGCCGAGTTCGACCAGTTGATGCTGGATGCGTCCGGGGTAGCGGTCGGTGATCAGCAGATGGCCCTTCTTCGGCCGGATCGGCAACTCGGGGCACAGCTCGGTGGCGTGAATGCCGTTGGCCAGCACCACGGCCTCGGCAGTCAGCCAGCGGCCATCGACCAGGCGCACGCGGTTGCCGTCGACCTCGCTGACCTGCTCCTGGCGTCGGGTGATGCGTGCGCCGCCCTGTTGCAGCAGCCAGTGCGCGGCATTCGGTGCATAGAGGATGCTGTCGCCGCTGACTTTCAGCGCGCCGAGCAGACCCTTGCGCAGCATTGGCTCGGCTTGGCGCAGGGCAGCGCCGTCGAGCATCTGGCAGGCGATGCCCTGGGCGCTGAGGGTTTCCCGCTTGTGTTCGGCGGCCTGCAACTCCTCGCGGTTGGCGGCCAGCCACAGGGTGCCGCAGTTGCGGTAGGCGCAGCCCGCGTCGAGGCTTGGCGCCCATTGCCGCCACAGTTCGATGGAGTATTGACTGAGCGCCAGTTCCGCCGGGTTGTCATCCATCGCCACCAGATGGCCCATGCCCACCGCCGTGGCGCCACCGCGCTGGCTGTCCAGCACCAGCACGTCGAGGCCGCGGCGGGCGAACTCATGGGCGCAGGCGCTGCCGACTATGCCGGCACCGACGACGATGATGTCGGCATTCATGGACGAATGCCCCAGGCAAAGGGATCGTCGTCCTCCAGCAGCAGGGTGGCCTCGGCGCTGAGGTGGGCGCGACCGCGAATGGTCGGAACGATGCGCCCGTCTGCCTGCCACTCGTAACTGGCCTCGAACTGGCTGCCGATCACGCTGGCCTGGCGCCACAACTGACCGGGCTGCAGTTTGTCGTCGGCGGCCAGGCAGGCCAGCTTGGCGCTGGTGCCGGTGCCGCAGGGCGAGCGGTCGTAGGCCTTGCCCGGACACAGCACGAAGTTGCGGCTGTCGGCTCGCAGCGAAGCTGCTGCGGGCTTCGCGCATGATGCTGCGTTAAGAGCAGGCTCAAAATGCTCATTTACGCCTTGTAAACTGCGCTTTTTCGCCTGCTCTTGCCTTGCCTCCTCTTCGCTCGCGACGCTTGGCTGCGAGCCGATCGGCGTTTCGGGATCGGCAAATAGCTCGATGTGGTCGATCTCGCCGCCATCCTCGCCGCGGATGGCCTGTTGCCCCAGCGCCTGGCGCACTGCCCAGCAATAGGCGGTCAGCGTTTCGAGGTTGTCACCGGCGATGCGCTGGCCGTGTTCGCCGATCAGGAAGAACCAGTTGCCGCCCCAGGCGATGTCGCCGCTGACCGTTCCCAGGCCGGGCACCTGTAGGCTGACCGCCTGACGGTAGCGGTAGGCGGGCACGTTGCGCACGCTGACCGAACGATCCTCATGCAGGGTCGCCTCGACCGTGCCGACCGGGGTTTCGATGCGGTGCAGGCCGGGCTGGATGCGCCCGAGGTGAGCGAGGGAAATTATCAGGCCGATGGTGCCGTGGCCGCACATGCCCAGATAGCCGCTGTTGTTGAAGAAGATCACCCCGGCACTGGCGCTGGGGTCCACTGGCGCGCACAGCAGCGCGCCGACCAGTACGTCGCTGCCGCGCGGTTCGAGCATGCTGGCGGCGCGCCAGTCGTCGAAGCGTTCGGCCAGTAGCTGGCGGCGCTCGCTCATGCTGCCGTGGCCCAGGTGCGGAAAACCGTCGAGCACCAGGCGGGTCGGTTCACCGCCGGTGTGTGAGTCGATGACGCGGATGCGTTTCATGGATGCCAACACCTGCACAGGAATAGTCAGTACAAGACTGGCCGCTCAGGCTGCCTGCGGCTTGATGGGTTTCATGGTGGCAGATGACGATATCGGCACAGCGCCAGGCGAGAAAGCCGAGCGATGTAAGCGCCGGCAAGCGATCCTCTGCTCCCGAGATTCCAGCACTGCGGCTAAGTGGGGTGAGGTCATGCGAGAGCTCTTTGCAACGCCTCGCTGGCGCAGCTGGCTATAGATCGGGACGATCGGCGCGATGCACAGCCGATGGCTCAGGACGGCCTCGAGGCCGTCGCCAAGGTCATCAGGCCGGTGCAGGATCAATTCTATGGTGATCGCACGGGCACGCGGCAAGACCCCTTCGGGCCTATCTGGCTTATCGCCACCCACAACCAAGACCTTTCAGTGGCGGCGCTCGGCAGACGCGCCGAGGCGCTGGTCAAACCGGGGGATGGCTGACCGCAGATTCGCCGTATCTCAGTTCGGCGTCAGGCGATTGGGCAGGTGCTCATAGAGGGTGCGGCAGACGCCGATGATGTGTTGCTCGATCAATTCGGCGGCCTTGTCGGCATCGCCCGCACGGCAGGCCGCGAGGATCTCACGGTGCTCGTGGTCGGCGCGGTCCTTGCCTGCGGACAGGCTCATCTGCATGCGCAGGTAGCGTTCCACCTTGTCGTGGATGGAGCGAATCAGGTTGAGCAGGAAGGGCCGCTGCGCCGGTTCGTAGAGGCAGGCGTGCAGTGCCCAGTTCAGCTCGGCCCAACGGCCGATGTCGGTCTCGCCGATGAACTCCTCGCAGATGCGTTCGGCGCGGACGAAGGTCGCCGCGGTCATGTTCGGCACGGCCAGGCGAATCGCCTGGACTTCCAGCAGCACCCGCACCTCGAAGATCTGCGCCAGTTCCGGCTCGGAGATCTTGGTCACCACCGCGCCCTTGTTGCGCTGGAATTGCACCAGCCCTTCGGCCTCCAAGCGCTTGAGTGCTTCGCGCACCGGAATCTTGCTGACATTGAAGATGCGCGCGATGTCGTCCTGGCGGACCGGCTCATTCTCGGCGAAATGGCCGCCGATGATCGCGTCGCGTAGGTGCTTGGTGATGACTTCCGAGGCGGTCGGGGTGACGCCGAGGTTGGGGGCGGTGAAGGTGGGCAATGGCAAGGGAGTGGCCCCCGGTTAGTTAGTGTTGGTGAATATTGTATACGATGAGTCGGGCGAACCGTGCCTGCTTACGCGTAGCCCGTTCGCCGCGGCATGCATCAGTGAGTCTGCTCAGCTATTGCTCCTCTGCTTGATCGGTTGATGCGTTGAGCCACTGGGTTCGCCAGAGGTACACTGCCGGCCCCGTGTGGTCAGCCGAGTTGGAGTGAACAATGCGTAAAGACAAGAAACAGGTGATTGGCGAAGAGATTGGTGATGAGCCGATCAAGCTGTTCCTCGCCGTGGAGCCGGCTGACGCCACGCCGCCGTCGTTGCATAAACTGATCAAGGCCTATCGCGGCCTGCGCGTCGACGATTTCACGCGGTTCGTCGGCTTCTTCGTCGAAGCCGGTTACGACCTCGAGGCCAAGGATGCCCAGGGTCGCGACTTCATCGCCCTGGTCCAGGAACAGCGCTTTGCCGAACCCTATATCGAGGTGATCAAGGCCGCGCGCGGTTGATCATCTTGGTCGCAAAAAGCCCGCTCGTTCGCGGGCTTTTTTGTGGCTATGTCCCTGTACGTGTTGCAAGAGACACAGGGCGTTTGTGAGAGCGGATTTATCCGCGAAAACCGTCGCTACAGCAACAAAACTTCGCGGCTAAAGCGGGGTGCCGCCCAGCCGCTCCCACGAGACTGCGGCTAGCTCAACATCTAACGGGGATATAGCCTTTTGGGGAATGGGGACTACAACACCCCGGCCTTCTTCCAGGCCAGATAGCGGCTGACCAGCTGCGGGCCCAGTTCGCTGGGCCGGGCGTCGAGTACCGGCACGTTGTGCGCGGCCAGACGCTCGTGCAGGCCGGCGCGGTCGTTGAGGTAGTCGACCGTGCCGCAGTAGCTCAAGGCTGTTGCCAGATCCTCGACCGGTGTGTGGCGCAGGCTGTCGAGCACCTCTTCGCGCAGGCTGGCGATCAGTACGCGGTGCTGGCGGCCGATGCGTTTGACTGCAGCGAGCAACTCCTGATCGTCTTCGTCGCGCAGGTTGGTGACCAGCACCACCAGGGCGCGGCGCCGCTGGCGGGCGAGCAGGGCGTCGGCCGCAGCGGCGAAGTCGGCCGGCTGCAGGGTGCTGCGCAGGTCGTACACGGCATTCAGCAGTACATTGAGTTGCGCCGGTCCTTTGACTGGCGCGAGGAAGCGCTGCTGTTCCCCGGCAAAGGTTGCCAGGCCCACCGCATCGCCCTGGCGCAGCGCCACATAACTGAGCAACAGGCAGGCATTGAGGGCGTGGTCGAAGTGCGCCAGTTCGCCATCCTGGCTGCGCATACGGCGGCCGCAGTCGAGCAGGAAGATGATCTGTTGGCCGCGCTCGTCCTGGAACTCCCGGGCGATCGGCGTGCGCTTGCGGGCGGTGGCTTTCCAGTCGATCTGGCGCAGGCTGTCACCGTCGCGGAAGTCGCGTAACTGGTGAAATTCCAGGCCGAGGCCGCGACGCGGACGCTGGCGCACGCCAAGCTGGCTGAGCCAGTCGTCGACCGCCATCAGTTGCGCGCCATGCAGGCGGGCGAAGTCCGGGTAGACCCGGGTTTCTCCGGGCAACGGCAGATAGCGGCGAGCCTGCCACAGGCGCAGCGGGCTGGGCAGGCTGACTTCACATTGGTCGAAATGGAAGTGCCCGCGGAGCAGCGGCCGCACGCGGTAGGCGAATTGGGTCTGTTCGCCCGGGTGCAGATCGATGCGTTGCGGCAGGTGCTCGAACGCCATGCCGTCGGCCACATGGTCGAACACCTCCAGCGCCACGGGCTGGGCATAGGCGTGGTGCAGGGTCAGCTGCACCTCGCTCCAGCGGCCCAGCGGCAGATTGCCTGGCAGCTGGCGCTCGAGGCGTGGCGAGGGCAATTTGCCCAAGCGCAGGGCATCGACCAGCGCCGCGCCAGTTAGCGCCAGCAGCAGTCCCCACCAGAGCGCCTGCAGGCTTTGCGGCACCTCGACTGCCAGGGCCTGCAAGGCGCCGAGCACAATGGCCAGGCCGAGCAGGACGCCGAGCAGAATCAGCAACGCGCGCGCGGGCTTCATGCGCTAGCACCCTGGGTCGAGCGGTTCATAGACGCGGCGCCGGGACCTGATCGAGCAACTGTTGGAGCACCTGGTCGACTTCCAGGCCTTCGATGTCCAGCTCCGGCGCCAAGCGCACACGGTGGCGCAGTACCGCCAGGGCGCAGCTCTTGATGTCATCCGGCAGGACGAAGTCGCCGCCGCGCAGCAGGGCGCGGGCGCGACCGCCACGCACCATAGCGATCGAGGCGCGTGGCCCGGCGCCGAGAATCAGTCCCGGCCAGGTGCGGGTGGCACGGGCCAGGCGCACGGCATAGTCGAGCACCTGTTCGTCGAGCGGCAGATCGCTGGCGATCTTCTGGATGGCCAGCAGATCCTTGGCTTGCAGCAGGGCGCGCAAGGGGGTGACGTCGAGCATGTCGGCGCGGGTCGAGCGGGTGACCTGACGCACCATGTTCAGTTCTTCGGCC
Organism: Pseudomonas sp. CC6-YY-74; assembly: GCF_002025205.1. Taxonomy (GTDB): domain Bacteria; phylum Pseudomonadota; class Gammaproteobacteria; order Pseudomonadales; family Pseudomonadaceae; genus Aquipseudomonas; species Aquipseudomonas paeninsulae. The sequence goes on from NZ_CP019947.1 coordinate 85,767, forward strand.
TGCTCGGGGTAGTCCATGCGCAGCTTGAGCATGAAACGGTCCAGCTCGGCTTCGGGCAGTGGGTAGGTGCCTTCCTGCTCGATCGGGTTCTGCGTGGCCAGCACCATGAACGGCAGCGGCACCGCCAGGGCGCGCCCTTCGAGGGTGACCTGACGCTCCTGCATGACTTCCAGCAGGGCCGCCTGGGTCTTGGCCGGCGCGCGATTGATCTCGTCGGCCAGCAGCAGGTTGGTGAACACCGGGCCCTTGCGCAGCTTGAATTGCTCGCTTTGCAGGTCGTATACGGCGTGGCCGGTGACGTCGCTGGGCATCAGGTCTGGGGTGAACTGGATGCGGCTGAATTCACCCCCGAAGCAGCGTGCCAGGGCACGTACCAGCAGGGTCTTGCCCAGGCCGGGGACGCCCTCGATCAGCACGTGGCCGCCGGCGATCAGGGCGGTGAGCACATCGTCGACCACGGCATTCTGGCCGATCAGCGCCTTGTGCAGTTCCAGACGCAGGGCCTGGGCCAGTTGGCTGGCGCGCTGGCGCTGCTGCGCCGGACTGCTCGGCGTTTGGGTTGCGGCTGCAGCGGGCGGGCTCAGCTGTTCGGGCATGTGTTCGCTCATAGGGCATTCCTGAGTGTTTGCAGGTGGGCGACCTGGCGGGTGAATTCGACGGCGGGCAGGCGCTGCTTGGGTAGCGGCCGCATGGCTTGGCTGATGGCGCGGCTGGGCAAGCGGGTCAGGCGCCCCAGCACCTGCCATTGTTCGGTCACGCCGAGGCGTTCGAAACCAGGATGACGGCGACGCGCACGGCGCTGGATGTCCTGCTGCAAACCCTGCAGCAGGCTGTGTTGGCCGCAACGGCGGAGAAGGAAATCGGCACTGCCGCGCAGGTGTTCCTGCAATTGCCGGCGATTCGGGCTGGCCGGCGCTTGCAGCGGGCCCTCACGCATACCGACGCGCCACAGGCCGAGGCCGACCAGCAGGGCCAGGGCCAGCAAGGCCTGGGGGAAGTAGCGCAACAGCAGGCTGAACAGGTTGTCGCGATCGGCGTGGTAGAGCAGGGTCACGGCGCTGTCCTGACTCAGGTACCAGAGCAGCCAGGCATTGTCGTAATCGGCGATCCTGTCGTTCTGCCAGATCCAGCTGTCGCTCAGCACGCTGATCAGACCGTCGCCATGATAGAGCTGAACCAGGTGGGTCGCCGCAGCGCTGTTGGCCCAGGCATGCGCGCGATTCTGCGCATCGTAGAGATGAAAGCCGGTATCGAAACTGAAGTAGGCCGGCGCTTGCTCGTTTTCCAGGTAAAGCTGGGTCAGCTCGGGGTAGGCCTTGGCCGTGGCATCGTCTGCCGCTGGCGTGGGTTCCTCGATCCCGCCCTCAGGCTCGTCGATATCGTCGCTCTGGTACTGCTGCAGGCCCAGGCTATCGAGCAGCAGGTCACCGCTTTTGCCCTCATCCTCATCCCACAGGCGTTCGGCAACGAACACCAGGTGCCCACCCTTGGCCGCCCAGGCCCGCAGGCGTGCGACCTGGCGTGGGCGCATGCGTTGGCGATCGCCCAGCAGCAACAGGGTCTGCCCGGCGCTGGGCAATGTCGATAGCACCTGCAGGTCATCGACGCGCTGCACCCGCAGGCCCTGTTGGCGCAGAAAGTGCTCGGCGGCCAGGTACGGGTTGGCCTGCGCTTCGGGTGCCGGGCCGTGCTCGACGGTTTCTTGATAGGGTTGGGCGCGGCTCAGCAGATAGAGACCGAGCAGGCCCAGGGCAAGCACAAGCGCGCTGCCGAGGATGAGCTGGTGGCGTCTGCTCATCCTCGTACACCGTCATCGAACAGGCGCCGCCAGTCTTGGCACAGCGCCTGGCGCAGATCATCCGGCGGCAGGCGATGGCCGTAGGCGAGGTTCTGCCAGTGCAGGGTCAGGGTTTGGCTGAGGTCGCTCAGTTCGGCCTGATCCAGCTCCTGAACCAGGCGCAGCACTTCGCTCTCGGTGTGGGCGCTGTGCAGGGGCAGGTGATAGTCGTGCAGTAGGCGGCTGAGCAACGCGCGATAGAGCAGGCCGAGGGCCGCGCGCGGTTGCTCGGCCCAGAGCCGCTCGACTTCGCCGGCGACATCCGCCGGCAAGCTTTGCGGGGCCACTTCCAGGCCGAACAGCTGGCTGCTGGGCGGCGTTGCGGCGCGTTGCGCCAGGCCAATACGCCCGGCGAAGGCGCCGAGCCATTGGCGATAGCGCCAGATCAGCAGGGCCGCCAGGCCGAGCAGGGCTGCCCAGAGCAGGGCCTCGAAAAACAGTGCGACGGCGTCGATGCTGTTCCAGAACTCGGCCAGTTTGAAGAACTTTTCCAGCAACTCCAACAGGCCGCTGATCGGCTCCTCGTTCGGTTGTGCGGTCTCTTCCTCGCCGAAGCGCCAGCGCGTGACGGTTTCGCGGTGCTCAAAGGGAGGGCGATCCAGCAGTTGCTCGATGCTGTCCTGAGCGGCCTGGCTGCTCAGCGGTTGTTTGAGCAGGCGTGCGGCCTCGGGGCCACTGGGATCTTCCACCGGCAGCGGGCAACTGCCGATCTCGGCAGCCATGACCGGCAGGGGGGCTTGCAGCAGTAACAGGCCGCAACCGAGCAACAGGGCATAGGCCACGCCGGTCAGGCGCTGGCGCAGTTGGCGGAACACCAGTTCGATATCCCAGCCCTCCAGGGCGGTGCGCCGATTCAGGTAGAGGGTAAAGCCGCAGGCGACATAGACCGGCTCCCAGACGATCAGCACCAGGACATACAGCAGGTTGGACAGGTGTTCCAGCCACAGCCATTCGCCGGCCGCCGCGTTGGCCAGGCTCTGCCAGCTCCAGTCCAGTTCGATCTGCGCCGGCAGCAGCAGGTAGAACAGGCTGGCCAGGCCCAGCCACAGGGCCATTTCCAGGTGCATGCCGACCACCGTCAACCAGGTCGCAGCGCCGGCATCGCGTTGCCCCAGTACCACCAGGCGCTGGCTGCGCGCCTGGCCGGACAGCCCTTCCAGTTGCATGACCGGCAGATCGAAGCTGCGCGTGAGACTGAAGCGGCGCCAGGTCAGGCTGGCCAGCAGTTGTGGCTTGAGCAGGCCCGGCAGGGCTTTTAGTGCGTGCTTGAGGCTTGGCGTGTCGCCGAACAGGGCGCGCGCGAGGATATGCAGCGGCAGGCGCTCGTAGGCCGGTTTCAACCACCAGAAGGCGAATATCGCCCAGCCCGGGTAATCCCACAGCAACAGGCAAAGCAGGGCGAAGATCGGCAGGCTGACCAATGCCCAGCTGGCTATCAGCAGGCCGGCATGCCGGCGCGCCAGGAGCACGCCGAGGTCCAGTGCTTCCCAAGGGCTGCGCGGGCGGATCGCCACGCTGGCATCAGTCAGGCGCATGGGCACCTCGGCCGGCCAGCAGCAGATAGCTCAGCACCAGCAGCCACAGGCCTGCGCCAACTGCATATTTGACGGTTGGCGCGGCGAAGGTCATCGACGACCAGTAGGCCTCGATAAAAGCGGCCAGAAGCAGAAATACAATGACCCCGCCGACCAAGCGCACGCTGCGCCCGGCAGCCAGGCGCAAGGCTTCGCTACGTGGCAGGCGACCGGGCGCGAGCAGTGCCCAGCCGAGCTTGAGACCGGCGCCGCCAGCCAGGGCGATGGCGGTCAATTCGAAGGCGCCGTGGCCGATGACGAACGACCAGAAGGTCTCGCCGTAGCCGATCTGGGTCAGGTGGCCGGCCACCGCGCCGATCATCAGGCCGTTGAACAGCAGGAAGAACAGGCTGCCCAGGCCGAACAGCAGGCCGCTGGCGAAGGTCTGAAAGGCGATGCCGATGTTGTTCATGATGTAGTAGCCGAACATCAGCCAGTCGTCGCCCGAGTGGCGTTCGCCGAAGCGCCCGAGGCGCCGGGCATCGGGGTCGTACATCTGCTCCATGCTCGCGACCTGCTGCGGATCGACCAGGCTGTAGATCAGCTCGGGGAACAGATAGACCAGTACTCCCATGCTCAACAGGCTGCCAAAAAACACCAGGCTGGCGATTAGCACGCAGCGCCATTCGGCCCGCACCAGGCGGGGAAAACCGGCGAGTAGGAAACCGATCAACTGCGCGCCCAACGGGCTGCGGTGGCGATAGAACTGCTGGTGGCCGCGTAGCGCCAGGTGTTGCAACTGCTCGATCAGGTGATTGCTGTAGCCGCGTGCCTGGGCCAGGGCCAGTTGCTGACAGAGGCGTCGGTACGCGGCGGCGAAGCCCTTGCTCTGCTGGCTGTCGGTCTTGCCGCGTTCGAGCGCGTCGAGTTGTCCGGCGAAGGCTTGCCAGTCGGCTTGGTGGCGACTTTCGAACAGGCTCTGTTTCATGTCGGCCCCAGCAGGCCGCGGGCGATGCCATTGATCCGCTGTTCCGCCTGCTCGCGCGGTACCTGCAGTGGCTCGGCAAGAATCGCCGCCAGCTCGGTGCGGCGTTCACTGGACAGGCTGGCGCCGCGCTCGGCAAATCCGAGCAAGGCCCGTTGCTCTACCAGGTCGAGGGCGAAGGGTGCATGCAGCGGTTCCGCCTGCGGCAGGCTCGGGCGCGCGGGCAGGGTGTCGCGGTACACCACCAGAGTGCCGGCGGCGATATCGCCGAGGCGCTTGAACGCCGGGTGATTGAGGCAGCTGAGAATGCCCAGGGTGTAGCCGAACGGCAGGATATCGACGAAACGCAGCAGGTTGCGGGTCAGCGAAGCGGCCCAGCCGACCGGGGTACCGTCATCGTGCACCACGCGCAGGCCGAGCATCTGCTTGCCGGGCGAGCGGCCCTGGTTGAACACCTCGAACAACACCATGTACCACCAGGTCACCAGGAACAGCAGGATGGTCGCCAGGCCCATGCCGAACTTGCCGAGCAGACCGAGGACGACGTACGTCACCAGCAATAGCAGGCCGCGAATCAGCAGGTCGATGGTGAAGGCCAGGGCACGCGGCACTACACCTGCCGGACGCAGGAGCAGATCGATGCCTTCCGGGGTTTCCACCTGGTAGCGGGTATCCAGCAGCGCAGTTGGCTGCCGAACGGGTGGTCGAGGCGGACGCGGAGATGGCGAGGTGGCGGAATGCGGCATCGGCGGTCTGCGCTGAATAAACCCCGATGCTAGCCAGCGACAGGCGGCGAAGCAACCAATCTGCATGCAATCTGCGCTCGAGGCAGGCAATCCGTGCCTGCCGGATGGCCGCGCGGGCAATGCTAGACTGGCTTCGCCCACTGCCTATAGGAAGCCGCCGTGACCTCCAGTCTGTTCTGGTACGACTACGAAACCACCGGTATCGATCCGCGCCGCGACCGGCCGCTGCAAGTCGCCGGGATTCGCACCGACGAAGACCTCAATGAAATCGGCGAGCCGCTGAACATCTACTGTCAGCCCAGTGACGATATTCTGCCGCATCCGGCCGCCTGCCTGATAACCGGCATCACGCCCAGTCAGTTGGCGAGTAAAGGCTTGAGCGAGGCCGAATTCATGGCCCGCGTGCATGCCGAAATGGTCCAGCCGGGCACATGTAGCGTGGGTTACAACAGCTTGCGCTTCGACGATGAAGTCACCCGCTACAGCCTGTACCGCAATTTTTTCGACCCCTATGCCCGCGAGTGGCAAGGTGGCAACAGCCGCTGGGACCTGATCGATCTGGTGCGCGCGGCCTATGCCTTGCGCCCGGATGGCATCGTCTGGCCGGAGGAAGACGGCCGCGTCAGCCTCAAGTTGGAGCGCCTGACCGCGGCCAACGGCATCGAGCATGGCCAGGCCCATGACGCCCTGTCCGATGTGCGCGCGACCATCGCGCTGGCTCGGCTGATTCGCAGTAAGCAGCCAAAACTGTACAACTACCTCTATCAACTGCGCAGCAAGCAACGGGTGCTCGACCAAGTTAGGTTGTTACAGCCCCTGGTGCATATTTCCGGACGTTTCGCCGGTGCGCGGCATTATCTGGCTTTGGTGTTGCCGCTGGCCTGGCATCCGCGCAATCGCAACGCACTTATCGTTTGCGACTTGCACGCCGATCCGGCGCCATTGCTCGAGGAAGATGGCGAGTCCTTGCGTCGGCGCCTATATACCCGGCGCGAGCAACTGGGCGAGGGCGAGTTGCCGGTACCCTTGAAGTTGCTGCACATCAACCGTTGTCCGGTGGTCGCGCCGTTGAATGTGCTGCGTGGCGAAGATATTCAGCGTTTGCAGTTGGACATGACCGAGCCTCTGCTGCACGCCGATCAATTGGTTGCCGCTCAGGCGCAATGGCAGGAAAAACTCGGCCTGATATATGGCGAAGAAGGTTTTGCGTCCAGCGAGGATCCCGAGCAACAGCTATATGATGGTTTTATCGGTGATCGCGACCGGCGTTTATGCGAACAGGTGCGCAGTGCCGATCCAGCACAGTTGGCCCAGAATGTCTGGCCGCTCGATGACGCGCGCTTACCTGAATTATTATTTCGTTATCGCGCGCGCAACTTTTCTTCCAGCCTGGACGCAGCAGAACAGCAGCGCTGGGTGATATTTTGTCAGCAGCGGTTAACCCGGCCCGAGTGTGGCGCGCCTAATACCTTGGCGAATTTTGAGACGGCGCTCGGCGAAATATTCGCTCAGGCCACGCCGAGGCAGCAGGCCATGCTCACTGAGTGGCGTGACTATGCGCAGCAATTGCGTCTGCGCTATGCACTTTAATGGGCTGTGAGGCGTCAGGGGTTAGATAGCAAGTGGCTGTTGTCTGTCGACTCTGTAGGATGGCTCACCGCCAGGCCCTCCCTGCGTTTGCCAGCAACATAGGGTTGTTACAGAATAAAAAAACGCCAGCAAGGCTGGCGTTTTTTTATGCGCTGAAATCGACGATTCAAGCGTAGAGCTTAATCCAGCAGGGTTGCCCAGCTTTCAACAACATCGCCGCCCCACTTGGCTTTCCACTCTTTCAAGGTCTTGTGGTTGCCACCTTTGGTTTCGATCACTTCGCCGGTGTTCGGGTTCTTGTACTGCTTAACTTTGCGAGCACGCTTGACCCCGGTGGTCTTGGCGCCAGCGCGCGGTGCCTTGCTGATTTTGGCGTCCGGGTCGAGCATGGCGATGATGTCACGCAGGGACTTCTGGTATTCGCCCATCAGCGTGCGCAGTTTGCCTTCAAATTCCAGTTCTTTTTTCAGCTTGTCGTCTTGCGACAGATTTTTCAGGCGCTCTTGCAGTTCTTTGATGGCTTCTTCTGTAGCGCGGTATTCGTTGATCAGCGACATGCGGCTTACCTTGAATTGAGTAGGTGGTGGCTAAGTGTCAGTAATAATAGTCAGACACTTTTGACAAGTAAACAGCTTTGCAAGATTTTGCCACGCTTTATCAAACAAAGTTTTAACTATGCGGCTGCGATAACTCCATGATTCCGCCAGTCAGTGTTTATCCGTTGCCTCTCGAGGTTCGCGCAAGGCCACTATCTGCAACAAAAGCGTATAGCCTGGCGCTGTCAGGTCGAGGCGGCTCGGTTGTCTGGCAAGACGTGGTTGAACTGGATTTCAGGAATACTGCAGTTTTCTCGTACTGTGGCTAGAATGACCGACTTTGCCGCTTCTCTGGAGTTTCCCATGCGTACTTTTCGGCTGGTCATAGCCTGCCCGGACCGCGTTGGTATTGTGGCCAAGGTCAGTAATTTTTTAGCCACCTACAATGGCTGGATCACCGAAGCGAGTCATCACTCGGATAATCACAGCGGTTGGTTCTTCATGCGCCATGAAATTCGCGCCGATTCCTTACCGTTCGATTTGCCGGGGTTTCACCAAGCCTTTGCGCCCATCGCCCGTGAATTTTCCATGGAATGGCGGGTCACTGATTCGGCACAGAAAAAACGCGTGGTGTTGATGGCCAGTCGCGAGTCGCATTGCCTGGCTGACTTGCTGCACCGTTGGCACAGCGATGAATTGGACTGCGATATTGCCTGTGTGATTTCCAACCATGACGATATGCGCAGCATGGTCGAGTGGCATGGTATTCCCTATTTCCATGTGCCGGTCGAGCCGCAGAACAAGCAGCTGGCCTTCGATGAAGTTGAGCGGCTGGTCAAAGCGCATGCCGCCGACGTTATTGTCCTGGCGCGTTATATGCAGATTCTCCCGTCACAACTGTGTCGCGACTTTGCCCAGCGGGTGATCAACATTCACCACAGCTTCCTGCCGTCGTTCGTCGGCGCCAAGCCCTACCACCAGGCCTCGCTGCGCGGGGTCAAGCTGATTGGCGCGACTTCGCACTATGTGACCGAGGAGCTGGATGCCGGGCCGATCATCGAGCAGGACGTGGTGCGCGTCAGCCACCGCGACAGCATCGAAGAAATGGTCCGTCTGGGCAAGGATGTGGAAAAAATGGTGTTGTCCCGTGGGCTACGCTATCACTTAGAGGACCGTGTATTGGTTCACGATAACAAGACCGTGGTGTTCGACTAATTGCCGTGTCGTGCATTAACCAAGTGCAGGTTGAAGGAGTTCGCTAATGCTCAAATCTATTAAGGTGCGCGATTACATGACTCGCCATCTGGTGACCTTTCGGTCCGACACCGATCTGTTTACCGCCATTAATCGGCTGTTGGAGCATCGCATTGCTGGTGCCCCGGTGGTTGACTCCCAGGGACACCTGATCGGCTTGTTATCCGAGGGCGATTGCCTGCGCGGCATTCTCTCGGGGGCTTATTACGAGGCGATCGGTGGCGTGGTCAGCTCTTACATGAATACCGAGATTGAAACCATTTCTCCGGAAACCGACGTCATTGAGGTATCCGAGCGCTTTTTGCGTGGTCGCCTGGGGCGCATCCCGGTGGTGGAGAACGGACGCCTGGTTGGCCAGATCAGCCGCAGCGATGTGCTGCGTGCGGTCAAGGAGTTCGCCCAGCACGATCAGGGCAAAGCCCTTTCGAAATAAGATACAAGTCGCCTGCAGGTCCGTGTTCCAAGCCCTGCAGGCACCGAAGTTTCAGACCGCAGGCAAGTCGAACAGCAGCGCCTCGCCCTGACCCTGCAGGTTGAGTGTGCCGGGCTCGCGCACTTGCAGGCCATCGCCAGTGGCCAGATGTATGCCTGGACCGTTCAACTGGCCCGTCAACAGCTGCAAGTAGAACCAGCGCCCTGGGGCAAGCACATAGTCGAGCGGGCCGCCCTGCCAGCGGTAGAGGGTCATGTCCTGGGCGATCTGCAGGCTGCCGTCGGCGCCGTCCGGGGTGGCGATAACCTGCAGGCCTTCCTGCGTGGCAAAGGCGCGCTGCTGATAGCCCGGCGCCAAGCCGCGTTGCGCCGGTTCTATCCAGATTTGCATGAAGTGCACCGACTCGCTCGCCGAGGCGTTGAACTCGCCGTGGCGGATGCCGGAGCCGGCGCGCATCAGCTGGAATTCCCCGGCCTGGATTTCTTCGCGGGTGCCCAGCGAATCCTGGTGCGCCAAGGTGCCTTGGCGAACATAGCTGATGATTTCCATGTCACGGTGGCCGTGCGTGGCAAATCCGGCACCGGCCATGACGCTATCTTCGTTGATCACCCGCAGGTGCGAGAAACCCTGAAAGCGCGGGTCGTAATACTCGCCGAAGGAAAAACTGTGGTAACTGTTCAGCCAGCTCAATTGCGAATGGCCACGTTCGGCAGCGGGGCGAATCTGGTACATGATCACCTCTGGGAAGTACGTCGAGGTGGTCATTGTGAGAAGTGGAGTGATCGATAAAAAGCGTAAATTTGCGCTGATATCGATCGATTTAAATGATGTATTGGGCGCTGATTTTGGCGCTAGCGGAGGTGCACAGCATGCAAGACCCCCTGGATCGCGCTACCTCGCAGCCACCGCCGACCCTGGGTGAGGGCTGTGTCAGGCGTTATGACCCGGATGCCTTGAGCCCGCAGAGCGGTACTGAATTTGCCGATGCCGCCGAGCTGTGGCGCAAGCTGCAGGAGCAGGCTGGCGAGCAACTGGAACCCGCGGACAAAGAACCAAAAAAGGGCGCCGAATAGGCGCCCTCTTGCTGTTGACGATTTCAGATGCGGAAGCTGTCGACCAGTAGCTTCAGGCGCGAAGCCTGTTGTTCCAGATCGCCGCAGGCGCGTAGGGTGGCCTGCAGGTTTTCCACGCCATCCTGGTTGAGGGTGTTGATCTCGGTGATGTCCATGTTCAACGACTCGATTACCGAGGTCTGTTCTTCGGTGGCGGTGGCCACCGACTGGTTCATGCCGTCGATCTCGCCGATACGCAGGGTCACGCTGCTCAGGCGCTCGCCGGCCTGGTTGGCGATCTGCACGCTTTCTTCGCTGTAACGCTGGCTCTCGGTCATGGTGGTGACCGACTCGCGCGAGCCGACCTGCAGTTCCTCGATCATTTTCTCGATTTCCTGTGCCGACTCCTGGGTGCGGTACGCCAGGTTGCGCACCTCGTCGGCGACCACGGCAAACCCGCGACCCGCTTCGCCGGCCCGGGCCGCTTCGATGGCGGCGTTGAGCGCGAGCAGGTTGGTTTGCTGGGAGATGCTCTTGATCACCTCGAGAATCTGGCCGATGTTCACCGTCTTGCTGTTCAGCGTTTCGATGTGGCCACAAGAAGTGCGGATCTTCCCGGACAATTGATTCATCGCCTGGATGGTTTTTCCCACCACTTGGCGACCATCTTCGGCCTGCTCCCGAGCACCGGAGGCCTGGGTCGAGGCATCTGCGGCGTTGCGCGCGATTTCCTGGGCGGCGGCGCCTAGCTCGTTGATCGCAGCGGCCACGCTGTTGGTGCGGCTGGCCTGTTCGTCGGAGTTGATCATCGAGGAGTTGGAGGCGGCCACCACCAACTTGGCCACCTCGTTGACCTGGTGGGTGGCCGAGGACACTTCGCGGATCGAGCCGTGAATCCGTTCGACAAACTGGTTGAAGGCTTTGCCCAGGGCGCCGAATTCGTCGTTGGACTGGATCGCCAGGCGCTTGGTCAGGTCACCGTCGCCCTGGGCGATGTCCTGCATGGCTTTACCCATCAGGGTCAGCGGTTGCAGCAGCAGGCGGATCAGCATGCTCAGCAGGAGGATGATCAGCACCACCGCGATCAGCGTGGCAACTATGGCCGAGGCGCGGAAGTCACTGAGCGCCGCATACGCCTTGTCCTTGTCGATGGACAGGCCGACGTACCAGTTGACCGAGGGCAGGCCCTTGACCGGGGCGAAGGTGAGGATGCGGGTCTCACCATCCATTTCTGTCTCGCTGAAGCCGGAGGTAATGCGCGGCGTGTTGCTCGGGTAGAGGTCCCTGAGCGTCTTCATCACCAGTTCTTTCTGCGGGTGCACCAGGATCTTGCCATCGGCACTGACCAGGAAGGCATAGCCAATCCCGTCAAAGTTCAGCGAGTTGATGATGTTGACCAAGGTGGTCAGGCTCAAGTCACCGCCTACCACGCCGGCCGATTGAGCTGGTGAGGCGATGGCGATGATCAGTTCGTTGGTCGCGGCATCCACAAAGGGTTCGGTAAGAATAGTGCCGCCCGCACGTTGAGCATCCTTGTACCAAGGGCGGGTGCGTGGGTCGAAGTCTTTAGGCATCGCACTGTTTGGGCGCATGGTGAAGGCGCCGTCGTCGCTACCCAGATAGGTAAAGGCGAAGGTTGAATTGAGGGCTTTCTGTTCCAACACGCTAACGACCTTGTCGGATGATGCGTCTTGGGCAATTGTCTGAGCTGTGCTTTCTACCAACAAGATGCGACCGGACAACCAGTTTTGGATAGTGCCAGCGGTTACCTCACCCATTTCATTCAGGTAGTTTTCCAGATTGGCGCGAATTGCATGACGTTGCAGGTAATCGTTGTATAGGGTGAATAACGAGAAGGCGGCGATTACCACCAGGGAAGCCGCAAGCAGAATCTTGTGACTGAATTTCAGATTGTGGGTCATGTTTTATGTTGTTCACTATGGTCAGCTGCCAGTCGTAGCTGGCTGTAAGTTGCACGCAGTCTGTGGCGCTAGGGACCGCAGTCTTGCTATCTCGGCACCCGTGGACGAATCCTTTAACCTGGGAGACACCGAAATGTCCGTATCAGAGCAGTTTGTTTTCGGCGCTGACCTTGCTGGTCAGCCGGTCGCTCAGGCCTTGCGCTTGGCCAATCGGCATGGGCTGGTGGCGGGTGCGACCGGCACCGGAAAAACCGTGACCCTGCAGCGTCTCATCGAGGGCTTCAGCGATGCCGGGGTGGCGGTGTTCGCCGCGGATGTCAAAGGTGACCTCTGTGGTCTCGGCGCCGCCGGGGCGCCTCAGGGAAAAATCGCCGAGCGCATCGCCAGCATGCCCTGGCTTGAGCATCGACCGACGGCCTACCCGGTTACGCTATGGGATATCCATGGCCAGAGCGGTCATCCGTTGCGCACCACCCTCAGCGAGATGGGCCCGCTGCTGCTCGGGGCTTTGCTGGAATTGACCGACAGCCAGCAGGCCGCCCTCTATGCGGCGTTCAAGGTGGCGGATCGCGAAGGGCTGCTATTGCTCGACCTGAAAGACCTGAAAGCATTGCTGGCGTACCTGAAGAGCACGCCGGCGGTGCTCGGCGAGGACAGTGCGCTGTTCACCACAACCTCTGCCCAGGCCCTGTTGCGGCGCCTGTCGAGCCTCGAGCAGCAGGGCGCCGAAGCCTTGTTCGGCGAGCCGGCGCTGCAACTGGAAGACATTCTGCAGCCGGATCGCGACGGGCGCGGGCGCATTCATCTGCTCGACGCCAGCCGTCTGGTGCATGAGGCACCGAAGGTCTACGCGACCTTCCTGCTGTGGCTGCTGGCCGAGTTGTTCGAGCAGTTGCCGGAGCGCGGCGATGCCGACAAGCCGCTGCTGGCGCTGTTCTTCGATGAGGCGCACCTGCTCTTCGCCGACACCCCGAAAGCCCTGCAGGAACGACTGGAACAGGTGGTTCGGTTGATTCGTTCGAAAGGCGTGGGCGTCTACTTCGTCACGCAATCGCCGAGTGACTTGCCCGATGACGTGCTGGCCCAGCTTGGCCTGCGGATTCAGCACGGCTTGCGCGCCTTCACCACCAGGGAGCAGAAGTCTCTGCGCGCGGTAGCGGATGGTTTTCGCCCCAACCCCTCGATCGATACCCTGGCAACCCTGACCGAACTCGGCATCGGCGAGGCCCTGGTTGGCACCCTGGAAGACAAGGGCACGCCGGCCATGGTCCGGCGCGTGGCCATTGCGCCGCCACAGTCACGCATCGGCCCGTTGAGCGAGAGCGAGCGGGCCGCGCTGATTCGGCAGTCGCCGCTGGCCGAGCGCTACGACAAGCCGATCGACCGCGAGTCGGCCTACGAACTGCTCACCGCCCGTGTCGCCCAAGCCAGTGTCGAGGCGGCGCAACCGCAAACCAAGGAGAGTCCCGCAGGCGGCATTGGCGGCATGCTGGGCGGCCTGGCCGGGCAGGTGATGAAAAGCGCCGTACGCCAGGCCGCCAACCAGCTTGGTCGGCAGTTGGTGCGCGGTCTGCTGGGCTCGTTGCTGGGCGGCAAGAGACGATAACGCCACGCCGTCAATAACCGCGGTTATCGAGCGTTATCCCAGCGGGGCTAAATACGTTCTGCAGAGGGCAGTCAGCCGCTGTGCTCGTCGTGTTTGGCTTGCAGGTCTTTCTCGATCTTTTCGATTTCTTTTTCAAATGCTTGGTCAAGAAGGTTGGCCTTCTTGCGCCAGGGCTTGCGCTCGGGTTCCGGTTGAGCGGCGTAAGTAATGATTTCTCCGCCTTGTACATCCTTGTAACGCTGCGCCTGGCGCTCGAGTTCGGCGCGCAGTTCGTCTTTCGTCACGTGATTACCCATGGTGTTGAAGAGTAGTGTGATGACAACGTAAGGCAATGGCCTTACTGCTGCGGTCATCAATCGGGTGGCTGTGGCAATGGCAGATGCAGCGGTCGAACAGGCCTGAATATGTTTGCCTGAGGCTGAGTTTTATTGGAAAACAGCCACCTGGCTTAATCAAGCAGGTGCTCTTAAATTATCCATTGCGTACAGTTGAATACAATTATGGTCAATGCCGTTTAAAAGTCTAGGGGGGTTAAGTAGTACTGGCGAGGCGATTGATCATTAACTGTTTCATCTGACAGTGAATAAGACCGTTCTGTTCAATGCAGTGCTCGATAGTGCATCAGGCAGGTGTTCAACTGTGACTGAGCGGTCGCTACGGTCGCGCCGAAGAGATCGCCGCATTCGTCGCCTACTTGGCCGGGCCTGAAGCGGGTTATGTCACCGGTGCCAGTCTGACTATCGACGGTGGCTTTGCCGCCTAAGGCAACTGAGCATGAACGCCCTGTGGCTCATACCCACAAGGCGTTCTGGTCGGGGCTCAAGGTGTGGGCAATGTCGTCAGCGCCGTGCAGCTGACCTCATAGTTCTGCTTGCAGGCGCTTTGGAACAACCGGCGAGCCTGGTTGGCATCGCGCGGTACGCCTTGTTGGCCCTTGAGGTAGAGGTTGCCGAGAATATGCTGGGCCATCGGGTTGCCGCCGGCGGCCGACTGGTTGAGGTACTTGAGCATGCCCTGCGGGTTGGCGAAGTCGGGATTGTCGCGGCCGGTATACAGATAGGCCAGGCTGACCGCGGCCATGGCGTGGCCCTTGTCGGCGGCCTGCTTCCACCAGTACTCGGCTAGCTTGAGGTCTTTCTCTGGCTTGCCGACGAAGTAGAAACTACCCAACTGGAACTGACTGTCGAGGTCGCCGCGATTGGCTTGGCTGCGCAGCTTCGCCAGAGTGGCCGCTGCGTCCTCAACCGGTGATGCGCCGGCTACGGCTGATCCCGTCTGCGGCGCACTGATGGTCTCCGCTTGCTGGTTGGCGCAACCGCCCAGCAGCAGGGTTGCGCAGAGGAGTGCCGGGAGTGTCGTGCGAAGCCATTGATGAGCGTTCATGGTCTGTCACTTCTTCTGGAGTGGATGCGGGTGACTGCGTCCGTCTGTTTATAAAAGGACAATGCTATGAAAGAGCAATGGTTTGAAAAGACAATGTCCTGACTGCCTAGGCTCGCTGCCTATGGCCGCCCCGGTCGCCGGCCAGCGCCACGCTCCGGCTGGCGCAAACTAGAAGACCCCGCCAAGGTCAGCAAGTTGCTCGGCACTTAGTTTCATCGCTGCGCGG
This sequence comes from Pseudomonas sp. CC6-YY-74, assembly GCF_002025205.1. Taxonomy (GTDB): domain Bacteria; phylum Pseudomonadota; class Gammaproteobacteria; order Pseudomonadales; family Pseudomonadaceae; genus Aquipseudomonas; species Aquipseudomonas paeninsulae. The sequence continues at coordinate 100,851 of NZ_CP019947.1, forward strand.
AGTTCGAGCCTGCGCATGCTTCAGGGTAGGCCGGCAGCTTGCTGTTGTCGTGCGCCGCGTGCTCCACACGGATTAAGGGCGGACCTCTACCCTGATCTGCGGCGTGCCGCGCCGATCCGGCGCGATGTATTTCTGCCGCGCATCAGGCCGGCCAGTGCTTGCCTGACGCGCGGACATGCCCAGGACCGGCAATGCATCTCTGTTTGTCGCCTCTGGCGTTTCTTCCGGCGGGCAGACCTGCGATTCTTGCGGGCAAAGGTGCAGCGCACCATCAGGCCCGCGAGGTATCCATGAACATCAGCTGCAATTTCGACAGTGGCAATATCGAGGTGCTCGACGCCAGCAATCCGCAGCAGGTGCTGCTGGCCATGCGTCCTGATCTCAACAGCTATCACTTCCAGTGGTTCCACTTCAAAGTCGACGGCCTGACCCCGGGCCAGCGCTACGGCTTCAGCCTGACCAACGCGGGCGAGTCCGCCTACAGTCATGCCTGGACCGGCTACAACGCCGTTGCTTCTTACGACCATATCAACTGGTTCCGCGTGCCCAGCCGTTTCGAGGAGGGCGCGCTCAACTTCGCCATCGAACCGAGCGAGGCGCAGATCTGGTTCGCCTACTTCGAGCCCTACAGCCGCGCGCGGCATGACGGGCTGATCGAGCAGGCGCTGAACCAGGCCGGTGCCGAACTGTTCGCCTGCGGCAAGAGCATCGAGGGCCGCGATATCCCGTTGCTGCGGGTCAGCCGCAACCCGCAGGCTCCGCGCAAGATCTGGATCATCGCCCAGCAGCATCCGGGCGAGCACATGGCCGAATGGTTCATGGAAGGCCTGATCGAGCGTCTGCAGAACCGCGACGACGCCGAACTGAATGCCCTGCTGCAACAGGCCGACCTCTACCTGGTACCGAACATGAACCCGGATGGCGCCTTCCGTGGCCACCTGCGTACCAATGCCGCCGGCAAGGACCTCAACCGCGCCTGGCAATCGGCCAGCGAAGCGGAGAGTCCCGAGGTGTTCTTTGTCCAGCAGCAGATGCGCAGCGTCGGCGTCGATCTGTTCCTCGACATCCATGGCGACGAGGAAATCCCCCACGTATTCACCGCTGGCTGTGAAGGCAACCCCGGCTACAGTCCGCGCCTGGAAAAACTGGAGGAGGAATTCCGCAGCCGTCTGATTGCCCTCGGCGCCGAGTTCCAGACCGCGTTCGGCTACAAGCGCGATGCCCCCGGCCAAGCCAATACCACCCTGGCCTGCAACGCGGTCGGCCTGGAATTCGACTGCCTGTCCTTCACCATCGAAATGCCCTTCAAAGACCACGACGACAGTCCCAATCCGCTTACCGGCTGGGACGGCAAGCGCTCGATGAAGTTGGGCCAGGATGTGCTCAGTGTTGCGGCGGCGATGGTGGCGGCGTTGCGCTAGGCAAGGCAAGGCAAGCCTTGCTGGCGTCCGGCTGTGGTGTGGAGGCCAGACGGTTGTCTGGCTGATCCTCGGCGCGGACGCCCAGCGAGCAGGGTCCACCTGCGTGTCTGGCGCTGCATTGCTGGTCAGGGCAAGCAGGGGCTGCCGCGGCATCTGCGCGCCGCACGCGATTGGCGTTAGCTAGCCCATTGCCAACCTGAGGCGAATGCGCCGAGTCAGACCCCGCTCGCGATGAGCGCGGCGATGTACAGAGCAGTTGCCAGGAGGATGCCGCGGTAAGGCGTGCTGAACCAGTAGCGCTTGCCGAGAAAGGCGTAGCCACACAGCAGCACAAGGCCAACGCCCAAGAGGTATGGCGAGGCAAACAATAGGGGACCATGCACGAGAGCAAGGTAGGCATAGACCGAACCAAACAGCAGAGCACCGAAGCTATGGCTGGCATTGAAGCCAACCCAGGCCTTCCACATGCTGGTTTCGCGGGTGATCTTCGGTGAAGTCTCATGCATGCGGGCCATCAGCGCCTCGTCCCGCGGTTGCAAGGAGCTACCCGCGAAGGTGAGCAGCAGATGCACCGCGCCCAGGGCGAAGATAACCAGCGCGCTCGCAGTCACCAGATACTGGGCCAGGGTAAGCGCTATTGCTGACAAGGCGAACTCCTCAAAAGACTATCCAGCGGTTTATCTGAGCGGCAGCATGAGGCGGCAGGCTGGAACAGGCCGGCTCGATGGCAAGCATGGGCTGTCGGTTCTGCATGCACAGGCATCAGCCATCGCTTGGCCGCTGGTTGGCGACCGCCACGGGCATTACTCAATGCTCAAGAACTCGATCCAGCGCACTCCTGTGGCAATCTCGTCGCGCAACTCCGGTTGGTGGGCGGCTGCTCGGGGTGTCTGACGGCGCGCTGATGTAATTGAGGTCAATTGCTTGCGGCGTGCCCCGCAGCCTTGTTCAGTAGGTTCCAGTTGGACGTAAAAACCATTCCACCGCTTGGCCCTTTGCGTCGAACGCATCGAACCCAGCGGGGGCAGACCACGCATAAAGAGCGGTCGCGCTACTTGGCAGTTGCCGCTTCGGCCAGGCCACTCAGGGCTTTACCAATGTTTTCGATCGCGGGGCACTGAGCCGTTGCATGACGCTGACCAAGGTAGGCCGGATCGTTGTAACCAAGCCAGACCTGAGCGTTGGCGTCTTCCCAGAACAGTGCCTTCAACGGCAGGTCGATTGCGACCGTTTGGGAGCACTGTATGAACGGCGTGCCAGCCTTTGGGTTGCCGAAGATGAGCAGCTCTGTCGGACGCAGCGATTTGCCAACCTTCGCCGCGCCGGCAGCGTGATCGATGCGCGCGAAAACGGTCAGGCCACGCTGCTTGGCGAGCGCCTCAAATTTGTCGGCGGTGTTTTTGACTGAATACGGGCTCTTGACTTGGATTAGACCGTCCGCTGCTGCGCAGAGTGTTGAGATGCTCGCGAGCAGTACGGCGGCGACGACCTGCACAATTTTCATAATCGAGACTCCTTGGCGATACACGAAGGGTTCAGTATGACGCCAAACGATTGGCTCAGGGGCGGGCTTTAGTCAGTCCCGAGTGAGCGCAGCGAGCGACTTGAGTCGCTTGTAATGCGGTGCGTTATATGCGGATTTATTGGATGGCCTCAATCATTGCCTTGATTTTTTCGGACTTTTCAAAGTGATCAAGTTTGTGAGTCATGATCCACCATTCTGCTGCTTCCATTAATAATTCTGGTTCATCATTTTTATTGGCGAAAAAAGCATAGAAGGAAAGGCCAACATTTTGCCCTTTGGTGCTTATTTTTTTGTTGCATACTTCAATAATCTTTCTTCTTAAGCTTGCTCTCATTTACCTTGTCTCTCCAAAGTCATGGAATGCTAGCTGGCCAAAGTTTCATGGCGGCCTGTTAACAAGCCAAATATAGTTGGCTAAAATAGGAGTGAAGTGACAAAAGTAAACTGTACTCTATATTTGTTGGGCAGCTTGTTATCCGCAACAGCACAATAAGTAAGCTGGGTAAGAATTTTAGCTTGTCAATTCGAAACGTAAATTCCCCTCATGAGTTCCTGCACCTTCAAAGCCACTAGACGTTAATACATTGATAGAGGCTATATTCTCCGCTGACGTGTGAGCGATAATTTTACTTACATTATCAAACGATAAGGCGTGAGTGGCTAATAGGTTAACCATTTCAGTTGCATAACCACGGCGCTGCCATTCGGGTAATATTGAGTAACCAATCTCGACAACGCCATTAATGTCTGGTGGGCCAAAATAACCGCCGGCACCAACTAGTGCTCTAGCACCTTCTGCATTGTCTATGTTTACTGCATACCAACCGTACCAGCCTTGCGCAGCTTCTCCACCGCTTTCGAAACATGAAAGAAAAAACTCCATCGCATCTCGATCATATTCTCCCGATGGCCAATTCACGGAGACAACTGCATTTAATTTTTCAGCAAGTAACTCTGGCGTTTCAAGCTCGATGCGAATATGTTCTGCCGATGAAGAAATCATCTCGATTCGCCCTGATTTATTATTCTGCATTTTACTCCAATGCTCGGTTTGTAGCGTCAAACGATTAGGTTAAGGGGTGGACTTTAGTCCGTCCCAGTTAGCGAAGCGAACGATTTGAACCATTTGTTAGAGCATTTGGCGCGTTCACAATTGAGGCTCTGCCTACAAATTACTTAAGTGCCAGTATAGAAACATAGAGCGCTAGTAAAGCTATCGCGGTCCCCCAGACCCATTGCCAATTTCTTAGGTAAAACCCCGTCAGCACTCGAGCAACTTTTGCCGTCCAGTGATACTCGGTATAAATGCGAGGAGAAATCCATACAGAGCTGTTCGGGTCATTTTCGAACTCTTCTATCTGTGTTTTTCCGTTAAACCAGCGAGTGAAAATATTTATCATGAGTCGTTGCTCTAACGTTTGGTTAAGGGGCGGGCTTTAGCCCGTCCCAGTGAGCGAAGCGAACGGTTTGAATGCTGTAATGGACTTTCCCCGCGCCACCGTTCTATACCGAGAGTGGTGGTGACTGATCATTGGGAGAGGCGTTATGAAGCGAATTGCGGTTGATCTGGCCAAGTCCGTTTACCAAGTTGCCGAGAGTGTCCGTTCCGGCCAGGTGGTGCAGCGTAAGCGGCTGAACCGAGAGGCGTTTAGGCAATATATACAGGAGCAAGCCGAGCCGGTCGAGTGGGTGATGGAGGCCTGTGGCACAGCCCATTACTGGGGGCGGGTGGCGCAGGCGCAGGGGCATCGGGTGAGATTGATCCATCCGCGCTATGTTCGGCCCTATCGTCGACGTAACAAAACCGACCGCAACGACTGCGATGCCATGCTGGAGGCCGCGCGCTGCAAGGATATTCATCCGGTGCCGGTGAAAACCCATGAGCAACAACAGTTACAGCAACTGCACGGGCTACGCGAAACCTGGAAGAAGAGTCGCACCCAGCGGATCAACTTGTTGCGCGGCATCCTGCGCGAGGCGGGCATCGAAGCTCCAGCCTCCACCGCCGCGTTTATCCGTGCCGCCCATGAGCTGGTTGAACGCCCAGAGATCGCGCCCTTGAGCCATCAACTGCATATCGTCCTGGCGGAAATCAACCTGCACGAACAGTGCATGGCCGAGTGCGAGCAGCAACTCAAACGCTGGCATGCCGACGATGATGTCGTGCGCAAACTCGATGAAGTCAGCGGTATTGGCCTGCTGACCGCCAGCGCCCTGAAAACCGCAGTCGGCAAGCCCGAGCGCTTTGCCAATGGTCGCCAGCTCAGCGCCTGGCTGGGCATGACGCCGCGCGAATTCAGCAGTGGCGATCGGCGCAAACTGGGCCACATCAGCCGGCAAGGCAATGTATACGTGCGCACCCTGTTGATCCACGGTTCGCGAGCGGCCTTGCTGGCGGCGCAGCGCTGTCAGGCCCGTACACCCGAGAAAATGACCCAGTTACAGCGCTGGGCAGTCGAGACGGCGGCACGAATTGGCCACAATAAAGCGGCCGTTGCCCTGGCCAATAAACTGGTGCGGATCTGCTGGGCGGTGTGGTGCCATGAGCGCCGTTTTAACGGTAACTGGTAAAGCACAAAGCCCGCCTGACGGCGGGGGTAATCAGTAAGGTGTGATGGTTTTCTTGTGGTTGTGGTGAGCAGCAGCACTGTCGGAACAGGCGAGTCCTGCAGCGGAACAAGGCCGATAACAACGCTGATCGATCGTGATCGATTGAACGCTTGGCCCCCGCTGCGCGAACTACAGAATGGCCAGGGCGAAAAGCCCAAGACAAGGCCGGATATACGAATGCAACCGCGCTGACGACAGGGCTAGAAAAGCTACTTCTCACTACTTGTGGGGAGAGTCCATATACCACTTGTTAGGAGGCCTGTTTGCCGAACCTTGATATGTACAAAAGATGCATTGTGACAATTATTGGGCCTAAGAATATAGTAAAAAATAGATAGTTCTCTGTGCTAGTTAATAAGCCGAAACTACAAGCAGTGAGCCCAAGTAAAATCCCAAACCATTGTATTGGCCGCCCAGGCCAGTTTCTTTCTTTGCTGTATGCATAGCGCGCTAAGCGGGCTAATGAAATTACGCCCCACGTTCCGAAAACTGTAATAATTGATGCTATTGGAAGATCACTGCTACTTAATGGAGAAAAAAGTAAAGCAGTCAAAGATGCGGGTAAGAAAAATATTCCCAAGGCAAGAAGAGCTATCGCCGGCCCACAAAGAATAATTAGCTCTATGGATAATATGGTGCGATTCAACGTGGCATCCTAACGCCTTGAGTTAAGCCGACCCGCGAAGCGGGTTCGGCTTGAATGATTGGTTAGGCCGCACTTCTAGTGCCATATTGAAACAATAGCGCGGCTGCCAGTGTCATTGTAATGGCCAGATGCGCATACACCGCAGGATAGTCGCCGATGCTAGGAACTGAGTCAGACCATCGCACGCTCCGCGGCGTTACTCGAACTTGGCGAAAAACGTACCAGTTGGCTGCACCAATAGCGCCCATGACTAGGAAAATGCGGAGCTTGGTGCTGAATGGATCTGCCGATGGAGGTACGCCAATGACTAGCGATAAGCAGAGTAAGTTGACCGTGTAGAGGGCAGAAGAAAAAAGGCACGCTCGAAACGGATCAGGATCCCTCCCCGGGGCGAGTCTGTGATTCCACTCCACCATCTGTCGAGCGTAGCGTCGGTACATTTCTAAGTGAGCCTCGACGCTAGTTGTCGGCCTAACGTTTGGTTAAGGGGCGGGCTTTAGCCCGTCCCAGCGAGCGATTTGAACCAGTTGTTATACATCAGTCGCTGATACTCTAATCTAGAGGTGGTAGATTTCTATCACACCTTTGAGCATTAGAGTGTGCTAGCACCTTACCCACAGACGTGACGGTAAAGCTAGTGGCGATGTTATCCCACCATTCCATAAGAGTTTTTAAGTTCGACCTTTTGTCCCATTCACTCAAGAATGATTTTACGTTATTTTGCCTTATATTTTCGTCCTTAGAGTAAAGCTCATATATGGAGTGGATTGCTTGCTTCTGTTCTTCAGGAAGATCTTGTTGAATGGTGGTTAATTTTCCGTCATGAATCATTGGAGTAGTTAGCGAAAGTTCATCAATGCTGTTTTTGCTGCGAACGCAAAGCCTAACGTAGTCGCTATTAAGGGCGTGCTCAATTAATATGTTGATTGATAGGTTGTGGCTCTTTAGTATGTCAATGGCTTTGTTATGATCCGCCGAGTTCTTTTCAATGCCTACATCAACATAACCTGGTAATTTCTCAGGATAATACTGGCCTATCTTTTTTAAGCTCCCAAAATTAATTAAGCGTACTGCATCCAATATGTCTAAGTGGTCAAGCCAGTCCTGCCCAATTGGAAGATCCATATAGAGTATTTTCCCAAATAGATCATTTAAAACATCCAGTCCTTGATGAATATCTCCGCTTGTGGGAAGAAAGCTGTCTAATGCATGTCTTACAGTCAAGCCTAGTAGGGCATCATCAGAAACTTTATCTACAATCTCTACCGCAAGACTAATGCCTGCGCGCGCGATCCGATTCTCACCTTTTTGGAATCTATGTATTAGCAGTTCAGATAAAAGATCATAATCTACTGGCCTTTCAGTAGAAGCCGCAGCTTTTTGAGCTTCTACAAGAAGCAACTGGAAGCTAGGATCTGCAAATGCTTCCAATGCGCCTTCAACCTGAGTGATTTTAGACATTAGTCTGTTTTCGAACTCAGTAACTCTATAATTTGCAATATTAAGAGCTTCTTGACTGTAATCATTCCTCAGCTGCAAAATCATTTCTTGGTAGATTTCTCTCGCGCGCTTTTCATCAATTCCAACATGCACTACCATTTGCTGAGCTTGAATATTGGTTGAGCTATCTCCGCCTTTTTGATTTTGGCTATTTATCATCTTTATTGCCGCCTAATTTTAAACTCCCACCAATTTGTATGTTTGTTGAGTTGTCACCACTCTTCTGAGTTTGTTTATTTCTTCGGCTGGAAATTAACCAGCCAATTATTGCAAGTGGAATTGCAATGGCGATTCCACTAAAGAGCCACTCTTTGTTTTTTAAAATCCATTCCATATGCATGCTCTTTGGCTATGATGTATAACGTTTGGTTAAGGGGCGGGCTTTAGCCCGTCCCAGTGAGCGAAGCGAGCGGTTTGAACCAGTTGTTAAATGACAAGTTCACAGATAGCCCTGGTGTCATCAATGTACTTCAAGCCATTGTATGTTCTTGATGTGCCGCTATGTACCGCGATTGCCGTAACGGGCATGGCTAAGCGATTTTTTGTTAAGAACGCTTTGAATTCGGCCATGATGCTCTCGCTTGGTTTTGAAACGCCGAACCAGAAATCATACCAATTGCCATTGTGAAAGACTGAAAAGGATTCTGAGCCGTTAAAAAGACCTTTTAGAACAGTGCCGTCAGAAAAAATAAAATTCGCTAATTCGATTTCAATAATATGCTCAGAAAAGCCGGGGTGAGTGTCAGGAATGACGAATTCAAAGCTGTCATAGCCCTCTTCGTCGTTATGGTATACACACCAACGATTATTCTCTAGATCAGTAACTGTTAGTTCTTCTATGCGTTTTGGCACGGAGCAAGCCATTGTCATTTAACGTTTGGTTAAGGGGCGGGCTTTAGCCCGTCCCAGTGAGCGCAGCGAGCGATTTGAACCACTAGTTATGTTCGTTTGGCTCGGTAGTGGCGAAAACAGTATGTTTTCCAAAAAACTCCATGCCCCAGATGCTTGAACCGTCATCGTTAATCACATATTTATATGCAAAGGTTCCATCGTTTAAAAGGTTAGGAGCAAGTGAGTTCATTAGATTTATAAATGCGGTCGCTAGGTTGTGAGAGAGCCCAGTTGTGGGTATTACGTGAATGACTGACGAGCTGTCCAGTATCGTATTTGTTTCACGCCAGTACAGGCCCTTGACCATTCTTTTAATGACGTTCTGATAAGCCTTTGACTCAAAAGTTACTGCCACTACTGGCTCTAAAATCCCGGAGCCACGATTTACATACATGTCTCTTTTGGTGGAGAAAATTTGACGTGCGAGTCTTTTGTTAAATCCAATAGTTTTACCCAGCGAATTAATTATATCTTTGCCGTTGCTCCGGAATTCGCCAGTGCTAAGGCCAATTATTATTTTGAACTCCTCATCGTCCACTCCGGCAGGATTGTTACACTCCTTGCAAGCGGGAACTTTATGCAATTCCAAGTTTTCTGGTCTGGGTTTTGGATAAATGTTTTCGGGTGGCAGGTGATCACCTTTTCTAGTTGAAACCCCCTGACCGCAGAGCACGCATGTTTTTCCTTCATGACTCATTGATGCCCCCGAAGAACTTAACGTTTGGTTAAGGGGCAGGCTTTAGCCTGTCCCAGTGAGCGTAGCGAACGATTTGAACCACTTGTTAGCCATTGCTGGGGATTACACGGAGATTAAGCTGTTCATAGTTGCCGTGCTCTTCAAGCTCCGGCTCGACCGAATAATAAAACTTTTTACCGCAAGAAATAACTTCCAGCTGCCACGATGAAATTTTTTGCTTGTGTGACGTTACGTGCTCACCAAAACCTTTAATGACAGTTGAGTCATCAATGCTTACGGATACTAATTGATCGGTATGAAAGTATTCTTCATCGGAACGTTGATTACTGTCGACTGGGTTTAATGTCAGCCGAAGAATAGCTTTGTCGTCAGCGATCTCTGATTCGTATTTTTCAGCTCCAATGCTATGCCCAGTGCTTGGGTGCTGGATATAAATGCTTGAACGACCTTTCCGAAGGCTACGAATCATTGTGGCTCCATGTGTGAGGGCTAACGTTTTGGTTAAGGGGCGGGCTTTAGCCCGTCCCAGCGAGCGCAGCGAGCGATTTGAACCAATTGTTAGACGCTCGGATGTACGCATAATTTAAAGCACCGCCTTCCCTGCTTGTAACGCGTTACGCGGTGAACCTAGCGAAACACGATAAATTTAATGTTTGCAATGCTGCTGACTATATGCGGATTTGCCTGTGCGCCGATAGTGGCGGCGGACGTTCAGAAAGGCAAATTTCGAAAACTTTTAAACCCGTAAGCAATGGAGCGATGTTACTGATGTACGCGGTGCAAAAAACCTTTAAGCGAAATACGGTTTGCTAACTATAAATAGACACCAAATGGTGTGATAACGCTTTACGGGCGTGGTGGATAACATTCCTTGTCCTCTCGTCGATCCCTGTCTAGGCTGGGCGTTGTAGCGGTTGGATGACCGCATAAGGGAGTTATACACCATGGACGGAAAGCCCCGGTTGCTCGATCAAGTGCGCGAGCAGATTCGCCTGAAACACTACTCGATTCGGACCGAGCGCGTCTATTGCGAGTGGGTCAGGCGCTTCATACGTTTTCATCGCTATCGCCACCCTCTCGAGATGGGGGCGGCTGAAGTCGAGGCTTTCCTATCTGATCTCGCGGTAGGCAGAAATGTGTCCGCTTCCACGCAGAATCAGGCGTTGGCTGCTCTGTTGTTTCTCTACAAGCAGGTGCTCAAGCTGGATCTGCCGTGGCTCGGGGAAATCGTCCGGGCGAAGAAGCCTGTGCGTTTACCAGTGGTGCTAAGCATCGCCGAGGTTCGTCAGGTGTTGGCAGGGCTCAAGGGCGAGCTTTGGCTGGTTGGCAGTCTGCTGTATGGCTCGGGCATGCGCTTGATGGAGGTTATGCGTTTGCGGGTCAAAGACGTGGATTTTGCCCGCCAGGAAATTGTGATCCGTGATGGCAAGGGCATGAAGGACAGGGTCACAGTGCTGCCGCAACGCTTGATCCTGCCGTTGCAACGGCACTTGGCTGTGGTGCGGGCCATCCATCAGGCTGAGATCCAGGTCGGACGTGGCGATGTGTATTTGCCCTTTGCCCTCGAGCGGAAATACCCGAAGGCTCCGTTGGAGTGGGCCTGGCAGTACGTTTTCCCGGCTGGCGGTCTGTCGCGAGATCCGCGCAGTGGCAAGATGCGCCGCCATCACCTTGACGAGAAGCGGGTGCAGCGCGCCTTCAAGGCGGCGGTCAAGGAGGCCGGTATTACCAAGCTGGCCACCCCGCACACGCTGCGGCACTGCTTTGCCACCCACCTGCTGGAAAGTGGTCAGGATATCCGTACGGTGCAAGAGTTACTGGGGCACGCCGATGTCAAGACCACCATGATTTATACCCATGTGCTGAATCGTGGAGGGCTGGCGGTGCTGAGCCCGCTCGATCGGACATGAGCGTTTGTGAAAAAACTCCCTTGCCGTGACTACTTCGCGACGGCGCTCGATATTTTCACAACCTCCTGGTGGTACCCAGGCGCATAAGCAGCAGTTGTCGACGCAGATCGTCCGCGCCCTGGTCGCGCGGCTGCCCAGCGTGGAGGCGATTTCCCTGGATGTACGGGATATCGAGCGGGAGGTTTTCAGTAACAAACGCAGTTGTCTGGCGGGTGGTTGTGTGAGCTGGCATTGCGCATCGCTGCGCCGGGGTTGGATGAGTCGCACAGCAGGACTGCGGTTATGCCCGTCAAGCATCGAGGCGATGCCTGGGTGCGCGATAGGCGCGCCACCTATCCCTTTGGCAGTCGGCTGGGTTTCATCCGCGAATAGGCAGGAGCGTAGGGCGGATGACGCTTTAGCCATCCCCCAACAACGATGCTCGATAGCAAAGACGTCACCGATCTATCCGGGTCGGTCCATCAGCTATCTTGAGTGCCTGGTGGCTGGTACGGTTCGGCTCCGCAGGCGTGAGTCCTCCCTGTGGGAGGCCCGTCCTCAAGGCGAAGCCTTTGTCTGTACCGCGACCGCACAACCCGGCAGCCCTGTGGACTGCATTCGCCGCGGGGCGCGCCTTCTACAGGTAGCCGGTAGCCAGGATGCAAGCGGGGTAGGAGAGGGCGTTTCGAATTTTCCCGGATTGCACCCGGCCTAGCGGGTGCGCAGGCTGCGGATTGCGCCGCAGCCTGCGCTGGCCAAGGCCTCAGCCGCGATAGTAGCGCTGCGGCACGAACGGAGTCTTGGCGACTTTCATCGCTACGCGCTTGCCGCGCACCATGGCCCAGACTTCGCTGTCCACGGCGATGTGGCTGCTCTGCACATAACCCATGGCCACTGGTGCCGCGAGAGTCGGGCCGAAGCCGCCGCTGCTGACCGAACCGATTACGTTGCCATCGGCATCAACGATTTCCGCGCCTTCACGCACCGGCACGCGCTCCTGCGGGAGCAGGCCGACGCGCTTGTTGGCGACGCCTTGTTGCTGCTGGGCGAAGATCCGCTCGGCGCCGGGGAAGCCACCAGCACGTGCGCCATCGGCGCGGCGCGTCTTGGAAATGGCCCACAACAGGCTGGCCTCGATCGGCGTGGTGCTGGTGCTCATGTCGTGGCCGTACAGGCACAGGCCGGCTTCCAGGCGCAGCGAGTCGCGCGCACCGAGGCCGATGGCCGCGACTTCCGGCTCGGCCAGCAGGCTGCGTGCCAGGGTTTCGGCGTGGTCGGCCGGCACCGAGATTTCATAGCCGTCTTCGCCGGTGTAGCCGGAGCGGCTGACGAAGCAGTCGACGCCGAGCAGGCGCACCGGGGCGAACTGCATGAAGGTCATCTTCGCCACTTCCGGGGCCAGGCGCGCCAGCACGTCGACCGCTTTCGGGCCTTGCAGGGCGAGCAGGGCGCGGTCGAAGCAGGGTTCGATCTGGCACTGGCTGGCGATCTGCAGTTGCAGGTGCATCAGGTCCTGGTGCTTGCAGCCGGCGTTGACCACCAGGAACAGGGTGTCGTCGCCCAGGTTGGCGACCATCAGGTCGTCGAGAATGCAGCCCTGCTCATCGGTGAACATGGCGTAGCGCTGCATGCCCACTGGCAGGTCGATGATGTCGACCGGCACCAGGCTTTCTAGGGCTTTTGCCGCATTCGGGCCGCGCAGGATGATCTGGCCCATGTGCGAGACGTCGAACAGGCCGGCCGCTTCACGGGTGTGCAGGTGTTCTTTCATCACGCCGAGTGGGTATTGCACCGGCATGTCGTAACCGGCGAAGGGCACCATGCGCGCGCCCAGTTCCAGGTGCAGAGCGTGTAGCGGGGTTTTCGCCAGGGTTTCGCTGGTCATGCGGTTACTCCAAAGCTAAGTGTCTGTATGACGGATAGGAATTCAACGTAGGAGCGGGGGGGACGCCTAGTTCCATGCCCGCGATGCTTTGCGTCAGTCATTTTCGCGGGCATGGCCCGCTCCTACAGGGGTTTGTGTGTCGTCTTGAATCGGGGCATCAGCATTCGATGATGTTCACCGCCAGGCCGCCGCGCGAGGTTTCCTTGTATTTGCTCTTCATGTCGGCACCGGTCTGGCGCATGGTGCGGATGACCTTGTCGAGCGAGACGAAGTGCTGACCGTCACCACGCAGGGCAATGCGTGCGGCGTTGATCGCCTTGACCGAGCCCATGGCGTTGCGTTCGATGCAGGGCACCTGAACCAGGCCGCCGATCGGATCGCAGGTCAGGCCGAGGTTGTGTTCCATGCCGATTTCGGCGGCGTTCTCGACCTGCGCCACGCTGCCGCCGAGCACTTCGCACAGGGCGCCAGCGGCCATCGAACAGGCCACGCCGACCTCACCCTGACAGCCGACTTCGGCGCCGGAGATCGAGGCGTTCTCCTTATAGAGGATGCCGATGGCGGCGGCGGTGAGCAGGAAGCGCACCACTGCGTCGTCGTTGGCGCCGGGGATGAAGCGCGTGTAGTAGTGCAACACCGCCGGCACGATGCCGGCCGCGCCGTTGGTTGGGGCGGTGACCACGCGGCCGCCGCTGGCGTTTTCCTCGTTCACTGCCAGGGCGTAGAGGTTGACCCAGTCGAGCACGCTGAGCGAGTCGCGCAGGGCGGCTTCCGGGTGTTGGCACAGTTGCCGGTACAGGGCGGCGGCGCGGCGCTTGACCTTGAGCCCGCCGGGCATGATGCCTTCGTTGCGACAGCCGGCGGTGACGCAGTCCTGCATCACCTGCCAGATTTCCAGCAGGCGTGTGCGGGTCTCGGCTTCCGGGCGCCAGGCCGCTTCGTTGGCCAGCATCACCTGGCTGATCGACAGTTTGTGTTCGGCGCAGTGGGTGAGCAATTGCTTGCCGGTAGTGAAGGGGTAGGCCAGGGCGGTTTGGTCTTCGACGATACGGTCGGCGCCGGCGGCATCGTCATCGACCACAAAACCGCCACCCACCGAGTAGTACTCGCGCGAACGGATCTGCAGGCCGGCGGCGTCGAAGGCGCGGAAGATCATGCCGTTGGGGTGGAACTCCAGCGGTTTGCGGATCATCGCCAGGTGTTCTTTCTCGACGAAGCGGATTGGCTTTTCGCCGAGCAGTTGCAGTTCGCCGGTTTTGCGCAAGGTCTCCAGGCGCCCGGCAATGCTGTCGATGTCGACGGTATCCGGCTGGTCGCCTTGCAGGCCGAGAATCACCGCCTTGTCGCTGCCGTGACCTTTGCCGGTGGCGCCGAGCGAGCCGTACAGCTCGACTCTTACCGATTCGGTGCTCGCCAGCAGGTCGTCGCGGCGCAAGCCTTCGGCGAAACGAGCGGCGGCGCGCATCGGCCCGACCGTGTGCGAACTGGACGGGCCAATGCCGATTTTGAATAGATCGAAAACGCTAAGTGACATACATCTCTCCGGCATCTGGTCAGGCCGCGGTACGGTTTGTCTGTAGGAGCGGGGCATGCCCGCGACTATCGCGAGCATGCCCCGCTCCTACAGTCGGCACTGAACCAGTGCGTTGCTTATGCAGAGTAGACCGGGAAAGTCGTGCAAAGGTCGGTGACCTGACCACGAACCCGTTCGATCACGCTGGGGTTGTCCAGCTCGGCGAGGATGTCGCAGATCCAGCCGGCCAGCTCGCGGCACTCGCCTTCCTTAAAGCCACGGGTGGTCACTGCCGGAGTGCCGATGCGCAGGCCGGAGGTGACGAACGGCGATTGCGGGTCATTCGGCACCGCGTTCTTGTTCACCGTGATATGCGCGGCGCCCAGCGCCGCGTCGGCGGCCTTGCCGGTCAAGCCCTGCTTGATCAGGCTGAGCAGGAACAGGTGGTTGTCGGTGCCCCCGGAAACCACGTCATAGCCGCGGCCGATGAACACTGCGGCCATCGCCTGGGCGTTCTTGATCACCTGCGCCTGGTAGTCCTTGAAGCTCGGTTCCAGGGCTTCCTTGAAGCACACGGCCTTGGCGGCGATCACGTGCATCAGTGGGCCGCCCTGGGCGCCAGGGAAGACTGCTGAGTTGAGTTTTTTCTCGATATCCGGGTTGGCCTTGGCCAGGATCAGGCCGCCACGCGGACCGCGCAGGGTCTTGTGGGTGGTGGTGGTGACCACGTCGGCGTAAGGCAGCGGGTTCGGGTACAGGCCGGCGGCAACCAGACCGGCGACGTGGGCCATGTCGACGAACAGCAGGGCACCGACCTTGTCGGCGATGGCGCGGAAGCGCGGGAAATCCAGGGTCTTGGAGTAGGCGGAGAAGCCGGCGACGATCATCTTCGGCTGGCACTCGACGGCCAGGCGCTCGACTTCGTCGTAGTCGATCAGGCCTTCGCTATTGATGCCGTATTGCACGGCGTTGTACAGCTTGCCAGAGGAGCTGACTTTGGCGCCGTGGGTCAGGTGGCCGCCGTGGGCCAGGCTCATGCCCAGCAGGGTGTCGCCGGCCTGCAGCAGGGCCAGGTAGACCGCGCTGTTGGCCGAGGAACCGGAGTGCGGCTGGACGTTGGCGTAGTCGGCGCCGAACAGTTGCTTGGCCCGATCGATGGCCAGCTGCTCGACCACATCGACGTGCTCGCAGCCGCCGTAGTAGCGCTTGCCCGGGTAGCCTTCGGCGTACTTGTTGGTCAGGCCGGTGCCCTGGGCCTGCATCACCGCCGGGCTGGTGTAGTTTTCCGAGGCGATCAGCTCGATATGGTCTTCCTGGCGGCGCTCTTCCGCCGTTATGGCTTCGGCCAGGGCCGGGTCGTAGTTGTTCAGGGTCAGGCTTTTATGGAACATCGGGATCAATCCTGTACTAAGGACGCGACCGCCTAGCGGTCGCGTCGAGAGGGGTATGGTTTAGCGTTGCGCCGGTGTGTCGCTGGTGACACGGCCGTCGCGGGCGAAATATTCCTTGGTCAGCTTGACCACCACTGGGCTGAGCAGCAGCAGCGACAGCAGGTTGGGCAGCGCCATCAGACCGTTGAGGGTGTCGGCGACCAGCCAGGCGAAGTCCAGTTGGGCGACGGCGCCGAACGGCACGGCCAGCACCCAGACGATGCGGAACGGCAGGATCGACTTGGTGCCGACCAGGTACTCCCAGCACTTCTCGCCGTAGTAGCTCCAGCCGAGGATGGTGGTGAAGGCGAAGACCACCAGGGCAATGCTGAGGATGGCGCCGCCGAAGCCGGGCATGGCCGACTCGAAGGCCGCAGCCGACAGGCCGGCACCGCTGGCGCCGCTGGTCCAGACACCCGAGGAGATGATCGCCAGACCGGTCAGGGTGCAAATGACCAGGGTGTCGATAAAGGTCCCGAGCATGCCGATCAGGCCCGAGCGTACCGAGCTGTGGGTGGTGCCGGCGGCCTGGGCGATACCGGCGGTGCCGAGGCCCGCCTCGTTGGAGAAGATGCCGCGCGCTACGCCGAAGCGAATCGCCGCCATCACTGCCGCGCCGGCGAAGCCACCAGTGGCGGCGGTCGGGGTGAAGGCATGGGTGAAGATCAGCTCGAAGGCGCCCGGAATGGCGTCGATATTAACGATCAGGACCACGATGGCGGCGGCGACATAGATCACGCACATGGCCGGCACCAGCGTCGCGGCGACTTTACCGATACGCTTGATACCGCCGAGGATCACCAGGCCGACAAAGACCATGGCCACCACGCCGGTGACCCAGGACGGTATGCCGAAGGTGTCCGTCAGGGCATGGGCCATGCTGTTGACCTGGACCATGTTGCCGATGCCGAAGCCGGCGAAACCGCCGAAGATGGCGAAGGCGGTGCCGAGCCACAGCCACTTCTTGCCCAGGCCGTTTTTGATCGCGTACATCGGCCCGCCGACGTGCTCCTTGCGCCCATCGGTCTCGCGGTAATGCACCGCCAGGACCACTTCACAGTATTTGGTGGCCATGCCAACCAGGGCCGTGCACCACATCCAGAACAGCGCGCCTGGGCCGCCGAGGAAGATCGCGGTCGCGACGCCGGCGATATTGCCGGTACCGACGGTCGCCGCCAGGCAGGTCATCAGCGCCTGGAACGGGCTGATTTCGCCGCTGGCGTCGTCGTCTTTCTTGCGCCCTTGCCACAACAGGCGAAAGCCCGCGCCTATCTTGCTCAGGGGCATGAATTTCAGACGCAGCATGAGGAACAGACCGGTGCCGAGGATTGCCACCAGCATTGGTGGACCCCAGACCAGTCCGTTGATTTGATTGGTTAGGTTGTTGATGAATTCCATCTGGAGCACCTCTTTATTGTTGTAAGTGCGCGGGTTGACCCGCGTCAGATAAGGGCTGGTGCGCGCGGGTAGCGCGAAGGAAAAACCTGTAGAGGGTTATGCTGAATCCGCGTGAGTGGTGAACTGTGTTCCTGGCCTGCGCGGTGAACGCCATGAGCGCCGACACAGGGCGCGCACCGCGCAGGTCAAAAACGCCTGGCCCTCTCTCTCGGCGAGAGAGAGGGCGTTAGTGCTTAGGCCTCCTGATAGGCTTCGATTGACGGGCAGGCGCAGACCAGGTTGCGGTCGCCGAACACGTTGTCGACCCGGCCGACGGGCGGCCAGTACTTGGCTTCGACCAGCGAGGCCAGCGGGTACACCGCCTGTTCGCGGCTGTAGCTGTGGGTCCACTCGCCGGCCAACTCGGCCGCGGTGTGCGGCGCGTTCTTCAGCGGGCTGCTGTCGGCCGTCACCTCACCACGCTCCACCGCACGGATTTCCTCGCGGATGGCGATCATGGCGTCGCAGAAACGATCCAGCTCTTCCTTGGCTTCGCTCTCGGTCGGCTCGACCATCAGGGTACCGGCCACCGGGAAGGACATGGTCGGGGCGTGGAAGCCGAAGTCGATCAGGCGCTTGGCCACATCGTCGACGCTGATGCCGCTGATGTCCTTGAGCGGACGCAAATCCAAGATGCACTCATGCGCCACCAGGCTGTTGCTGCCGGTGTAGAGCACTGGGTAGTGCTCTTCCAGGCGGCGGGCGATGTAGTTGGCGTTGAGAATCGCCAGCTGCGAGGCGCGCTTGAGGCCTTCGCCACCCATCATGGTGATGTACATCCAGGTGATCGGCAGGATGCTGGCGCTGCCGAACGGTGCGGCGCTGACCGCACCTTCCTTGCGTGCCATGTTGGCGTGGCCGGGCAGGAAGGGGATCAGGTGCGCCTTGACGCCGATCGGGCCGACGCCCGGACCGCCGCCACCGTGGGGGATGCAGAAGGTCTTGTGCAGGTTCAGGTGCGAGACGTCGCCGCCGAACTGGCCCGGGGCGCAGAGGCCGACCATGGCGTTCATGTTGGCGCCGTCGATGTACACCTGGCCGCCGTTGTCGTGGACGATCTGGGCGATCTCGCGGATGCCTTCCTCGAACACACCGTGGGTGGACGGGTAGGTGATCATCAGCGCGGCCAGACGATCCTTGTGCTCGATAGCCTTGGCGCGCAGGTCTTCGATGTCGACGTTGCCCAGGCTGTCGCAGCTGGTCACCACCACGCGCATGCCGGCCATGCTGGCGGTTGCCGGGTTGGTGCCGTGGGCCGATTGCGGGATCAGGCAGATGTCGCGCTGCTCGTCGCCGCGGCTGCGGTGATAGGCGCGGATCGCCAGCAGACCGGCGTACTCGCCCTGGGAGCCGGCGTTCGGCTGCAGCGACATGCCGTCGTAGCCGGTGGCGGCGCAGAGCATGGCCTCCAGCTCAGTGGTCAGCTGGGTGTAACCCTGGCTCTGCTCGGCCGGGGCGAAGGGGTGCAGGTTGCCGAACTCGCCCCAGGTCACCGGAATCATCTCGCTGGCGGCGTTGAGCTTCATGGTGCAGGAGCCCAGCGGAATCATGCTGCGATCCAGCGCCAGGTCCTTGTCGGCCAGCTTGCGCAGGTAGCGCATCAGCTCGGTTTCCGAGTGATAGCGATTGAATACCGGGTGGGCGAGGATGGCCGACTGACGCAGCAGGCCTTGCGGCAGGCGCGCGGTGACACTGGACGCCAGCTCGGCGAAGACCGGCAGGTTCTGGTCGTCGGCGAATACCGCCCAGAGCGCAGCGACGCCGGCCGGGGTGGTGGTCTCGTCGAGGGACAGGCCGAGGCGCTCGGCGTCGATCTCGCGCAGGTTGATCCCGGCGGCGCGGGCCTTGGCATGCAGCGCGGCGGTTTTGCTGCCGGTGGCCAGGGTCAGGGTGTCGAAGAAGCTGCTCTGCTCGACGCCGTAGCCCAGCTGGGTCAGGCCCTGGGCGAGGATCGCGGTCAGCTGGTGCACGCGCTTGGCGATGCGGGTCAGGCCCTGCGGACCGTGGTACACGGCATACATGCTGGCGATGTTGGCCAGCAGCACCTGGGCGGTGCAGATGTTGCTGGTGGCCTTCTCGCGGCGGATGTGTTGCTCACGGGTCTGCATAGCCAGGCGCAGGGCCGGCTTGCCGAAACGGTCGACCGAAACGCCGACCAGGCGGCCCGGCATGTCGCGCTTGAAGGCATCGCGGGTGGCGAAGTAGGCGGCGTGCGGGCCACCGAAACCCAGCGGCACACCGAAACGCTGGGCGCTGCCCAGGGCTACGTCGGCGCCGAACTCACCCGGCGGGGTGAGCAGGGTCAGGGCCAGCAGATCGGCGGCCACGGCCACCAGGGCTTTGGCGGCGTGGAAGCGCTCGACCAGCTCGCGGTAGTCGAAGATGTCGCCGTTGCTCGCCGGGTACTGCAGCAGGGCGCCGAAGTAGGCGCTGGCGTCAGTGATGGTGCGCTCGTCGCCGACCACTACCTCGATGCCCAGGGGCTCGGCGCGGGTGCGCAGCACGTCGAGGGTCTGCGGGTGGCAATGCTGCGAGGCGAAGAAGGCGTTGCTGGCCTTGTTCTTCGACAGGCGCTTGCAGAAGGTCATGGCCTCGGCGGCGGCGGTGGCTTCGTCGAGCATGGACGCGTTGGCGATCGGCAGGCCGGACAGGTCGCTGATCAGGGTCTGGAAGTTCAGCAGCGCTTCCAGGCGGCCCTGGGAAATTTCCGGCTGGTAGGGGGTGTAGGCGGTGTACCAGGCCGGGTTTTCCAGCAGGTTGCGCAGGATCGGCGACGGCGTGTGGGTGCCGTGATAGCCCTGGCCGATGTAAGTGGTGAATTGCTGGTTCTGGCTCGCGATGGCCTTGATCTTGGCCAGGGCGTCGGCCTCGCTCAAACCATCGGTCAGCTCGAGCACGCTGCTGCCCTTGATGCTCTCGGGGATCACGCTGGCGATCAGCGTGTCCAGCGAGTCGTAGCCGAGCACATCGAGCATGGCGGCGACGTCGGCGTCACGCGGGCCGATGTGGCGAGCGATGAATTCGTTGGCGGTACTTAGGTCGATTGCGTCAGTCATGCCAGCTACCTCAGGCGTCGTCATTGGCTTTGAGCAGGCGGTCGTAGCCGGCTTGGTCGAGCAACTCGGCAACGGCGCCGGCGTTGTCCGGACGGAAGCGGAAGAACCAGCCCTGGCCCTGCGAGTCTTCGTTGACCAGCTCCGGGCTGGCTTCCAGCTCGGCGTTCACTTCGACGATTTCGCCTGCAAGGGGCATGGCGATGGTGCTGGCGGCTTTGACCGACTCGAGCACGGCGACTTCGGCGCCTTCGGCATAGGACTGCGCGTCCGGCAGCTGCACGAACACCACGTCACCCAGTGCTTCTTGGGCATAAGCGGTGATGCCAACGGTAACCAGGCCATCGGCGTCCTGACGCAGCCATTCGTGATCGACAGTAAAACGCAACTCGCTCATGTGGATTCCTCAAGTAGTCAGACTCGCCCGATTCTTGTTTGGGCGATGATCAAGGTGCTCGTGCCAGGCAGCGAGCGCTTTGGGTAGAGACCTTAGCAAGTGCGATGCCATTGTTATTTTTATGAGTTAAATCAACAACTTATGATTTATAGGCGACGGCTGGGAGAAAAGCCTGTGTAGCGAATTCGATACGAATGAGGCGGATGGGTGAAAAAACGCCCTGGCAAGGCCGTTGATGTCGCGGGTTGGCAGGTTCATGTCGTATGCGTGCTGATTTCGTTACGCTGTATTGATTTAGCTACGGATGGCTCGCCCCTCTACCTGGCCGGCCATGGACAGCTGCGGTCGCTCAGCGCATCAGTCCTTCCAGCAAGTTCGCCAGTCTGGCGGCCAGGGCGCGGCGCCAGGCAGGGCTGTGCGGGTTGGCGAGCACCCGGTCTTCGGCGGCGAAGCTGCGCATGATGGCGGTGTAGCCGAGCCAGCGGCAGGGTTCCGGCTCCCAGGCCTTGAGGGCTGACAGGGGGCGTTCGCCGAGCACCCAGGGTTGCCTGGTCAACTGGCTGCTGCGGCCGAGGATCAGGTCGGCCAGGGTGCGTCCGCCAAGGTTGCTGGCGCCGACACCTTCACCGCCGTAGCCGCCGGAGAGGGCGATGCGGTTGGCGCGGTCGAGCAGCATGTGCGGCTGGAAGCGCCGCGCCATGCCGAGGTTGCCGCCCCAGCCATGGCTGATCGCGACGTTGCGCAACTGCGGGAACAGCTCGCCGAACAGGTAGCGGCGCAGGCCGATTTCCTCGGCATTCAGGTTGAAGTCCTGGCGCAGCTTGCCGGCGAAGCGATAACCGCCACGGGCGCCGAACACCAGGCGGTCGTCGGCGCTGCGCTGGCCGTAGGTGACCTGGCGGCTGAATTCGCTGAAGGCCTGGCCGCGATCGAGGCCGATCTCGTCCCACTGGCTGGTAGACAGCGGTTCTGTGGCCAGTAACAGGCTTTGCACCGGCAGCTGATAGCGCCGTAGCAGCGGCAATTCTGCGGCATAACCTTCCAGCGCAGGCACCACCCAGTCGGCGTGCAGTTCGCCCTGGGCGGTGCGCAGTAGGCCCGGCTGCCAATGCGTCACGCGGCTTTGCTCGAACAGCTGTACGCCGAGGCGTTCGACCGCCTGGGCCAGGCCGCGCACCAGTCTGGCCGGCTGGATAGTCGCGCAGTGCGGGCTGTGGATGGCGCCGAGCGGGCCGTTGATGCGCAGCTGTTGGTTCAGTTCGTCCGGGGTCAGCCAGCGGTAGTCGGCTGCGCTGAGGCCTTCGTCGTACAGCGAGTCGAGCCAGGAACGCAGGCGACGTTCCTGCTCCGGGTAACGCGCCGCGCAATAGAGCACACCGCCCTTGCGGTAGTCACAGGCGATGCCTTCGCGTTGCAGCACTTCGGCGACGGCGTCGGGGATGCCGTGCAGCAGGTCGAAGGCGTCACGCCGCTGTTCGGCGGGCAAACCGGCGAGCAGGCGATCCTCGCCGAGCAGGTTGCCCATCAGCCAGCCGCCGTTGCGCCCGGAGGCGCCAAAGCCGGCGTACTCGGCTTCGACTACGGCGATGCGCAGTTCGGGCGCCTGGCGTTTGAGGTAGTAGGCGGTCCACAAGCCGGTGTAACCGGCGCCGATGATCGCCACGTCGACCTCCAGGCGGCCCTGCAGCGCCGGGCGCGGCGTCAGGGGCTGGTCGAGTTGATCCATCCACAGGCTGATGGGCGGGTGTGGCGACATCATGTCTCTCCTCAGGTGTGCATGCGCCGCCAGCCTAGCCGGCGCAAGAAGCCTTGTCCCGGCGCGTCCGTTGCGGGCGCCATTCACCGGCGCTATGGCAGCCCATCGAGCCGGCTCATGGGGCGGCGGGCATGCGGCGTAGTAGAGCGGCATTCACTCTTTCGGTTGACAGGCTAAATCCCTCTTTCGGGCGCTTATCCGCACGGGTGGTGCTGGGTAGCTTGGGGGCTCAACACGAAACCATGCTTTCCAGGAGAGCCGCATGACAACAAAAACAAGGCATGCAATCTTCCAGCCGTGCGCACTGGCAGTTGCCGTCGCTCTGGGCTGTGTCGCGCCGGTCCAGGCGATCACGTTCAATGTCGGCGAACTCGAAGCGCAGTTCGATTCCGCGCTGTCGGTCGGTGCCAGCTGGGGCGTGCGCGCTGCCGATCCGGAGTTCGTCTCGGTCGCCAGTGGCGGCAAGGCCTCCTCGCGGACCTCTGACGACGGGCGCTTGAATTTCAAGAAAGGCGAAACCTTTTCGAAGATCTTCAAGGGTATTCATGACCTCCAGGTGACGTACGGCGACACCGGGGTGTTTATCCGTGGCAAGTATTGGTACGACTTCGAGACCAAGGACGAAAGCCGGCAGTTCTATGACATCCAGGACCACAATCGCAAAGAGGCGGCGCAGTCTTCCGGCGCGCAGATTCTCGATGCGTTCATCTACCACAACTACAGCATCGGCGATCTGCCGGGCAGTGTGCGGGTCGGTAAGCAGGTGGTCAGCTGGGGCGAGAGCACCTTTGTGCAGAACTCGATCAACTCGATCAACCCGGTTGATGCCGCCGCCTTCCGTCGTCCCGGCGCGGAGATCAAGGAAGGCTTGATCCCGGTCAACATGCTCTACCTGTCGCAGAGCCTGACTGACAGCCTCAGCATGGAGGCCTTCTACCAGCTGGAGTGGGACCAGACCGTCGCAGACAACTGCGGCACCTTCTTCTCCACCGCCGATGTGATCGCCGATGGTTGCGATGATCGCCTGGTGGTGTTCGGCCCCGATCTGCCGCCAGGGGAGTCGAACAACAGCTTCGCGCCAGGCGAAAACGTCTACATCCCGCGCGCCGGCGACCGCGATGCCCGCGACAGCGGTCAGTACGGTCTGGCCTTGCGCTGGTTCGCCGAGCAGCTGAATAACACCGAGTTCGGCCTTTATGCCCTGAACTACCATAGCCGCGGCCCGGTATTCAGCACCATCCGCACCACCACCCCGTCGCCGGCCTTCATCCCTGGTTCGTCGAACGCCCGCTACTTCATCGAGTACCCGGAAGACATCCGTCTCTACGGCATGAGCTTCCAGACCAATGTCGGCGGCACCGCATTGTCCGGTGAACTCAGCTACCGGCCGAATATGCCGATGCAGATCAACTCCACCGATCTGTCCTTCGCTGCGCTCGGTTTGCCTGTTTCGCCAGTATTTACCAGCGGCAATTCGCAGAACGTTTCTGCTGGTGATGTCCACGGCTACGAGCGCAAGCCGTTCACCCAGGCGCAGGTCACCGCATTGCAGTTCTTCGACCGGGTACTTGGCGCCAGCCGCCTGACCGTGATCGGAGAGGTCGCTTATAACCACATCAGCGGCATCAGCGACGATGTCGGCGAACTGCGCTTCGGTCGTGATCCGATCTACGGCGCGGGTGAGTTCAGCGCGCCGGGCGTGTGCGCTGCGTTCAACTCGGCCAATCCCGATGAGTGCCAGGGCGATGGCTTCTATACCAGCAGCTCCTGGGGTTACCGCCTGCGCGCCAGTGCCGACTACAGCAACGTGGTGGCCGGGATCAACCTGACCCCGAGTGTCTCCTGGTCGCATGACGTCGATGGTTACGGTCCCAACTTCAACGAAGGCAGCAAGGCCGTCAGCCTCGGTCTGAGTGCCGATTACCAGAACACTTACAACGCCAGCCTGAGCTACACCGATTTCTTCGGTGGCGACTACAACACGACCACCGACCGTGACTTCGTGGCCCTGAGTTTCGGTATGAACTTCTGATCAACGACGCGCAAAGGATCCGTACATGATGAAAACTACAAGAATCCTGCAAACCGGAGCGCTGGCACTGACCTTGCTGGCCAGCAGCGTGATGGCGGCGGTCTCCGAGCAGGAGGCCGCCCAGTTGGGTAGCAGTCTGACGCCGCTTGGCGCGGAAATGGCCGGCAACGCCGATGGCAGCATCCCGGCCTGGACCGGTGGCCTGCCAGCCAACGCTGGCGCAGTCGACGGCAAGGGCTTCCTCGCTGACCCGTTCGCCAGCGAGCAGCCGTTGTTCACCATCACCGCCGCCAATGCCGAGCAGTACAAGGACAAGCTGTCCCCCGGGCAAATGGCGATGCTCAAGCGCTATGCCGACACCTACAAGATCCCGGTCTATCCGACCCATCGCAGTGTTGCGCTGCCCGATGAGATCTATGCCGCGGCGAAGCAGAGCGCCCTCAACACCGTTACGGTGGACGGTGGTAACGGTCTGCAGAACTTTAGTGACAGCCGCTACTACGCCTTCCCGATCCCGAAGAACGGGGTCGAGGTGGTGTGGAACCACATCACCCGTTACCGCGGCGGCAACGTCCGCCGCTACATCACCCAGGCCACGCCACAAACCAATGGTTCCTACAGCCTGGTCAAGTTCGAGGACGAAATCGCC
The DNA here is from genome assembly GCF_002025205.1 of Pseudomonas sp. CC6-YY-74. Classification (GTDB taxonomy): domain Bacteria; phylum Pseudomonadota; class Gammaproteobacteria; order Pseudomonadales; family Pseudomonadaceae; genus Aquipseudomonas; species Aquipseudomonas paeninsulae. Next base: position 126,182 of record NZ_CP019947.1, read on the forward strand.
TTCCCCGCCGACATGCCCGACGTCGACCCGGTCAAGGTGAGCAATATCCTGCTCTACTTCAAGCAGCGGGTGACCGCACCTTCGCGCCTGGCCGGTAACGTGCTGCTGGTGCATGAGACCATCGATCAGGTCAAGGAACCGCGCCTGGCCTGGATCTACAACGCCGGTCAGCGCCGCGTGCGCCGCGCTCCGCAGGTGGCCTACGACGGGCCGGGTACCGCCTCCGATGGCATGCGCACCGCGGACAACTTCGACCTGTTCTCCGGGGCACCGGATCGTTACGACTGGAAACTGGTCGGCAAGAAGGAGATGTACATCCCCTACAACAGCTACAAGCTGGATTCGCCCAGCCTGAAGTACGACGACGTGATCAAGGCCGGGCATATCAACCAGGACCTGACCCGTTACGAGCTGCACCGGGTCTGGGAAGTGGAAGCCACGCTGAAATCGGGCGAGCGGCATATCTACGCCAAGCGCCATATGTACTTCGACGAGGACAGCTGGCAGTTGGCCCTGGTCGACCACTACGACGGTCGCGGCCAGTTGTGGCGCGTCGCCGAGGGGCATACCCAGAGCTACTACAACCACAAGATGACGGCTTACACCCTGGAGGCGCTGTACGACGTCGTCGCTGGGCGCTACCTGGCCCTGGGCATGAAGAACGAGGAGAAGTCTTCCTACGTGTTCGGTTTCGAGGCCAGTGCCGCCGACTACACCCCGGCAGCCCTGCGCAGCTCCGGCGTGCGGTAAGGCTGGCAGAGTCATCGCTCCTGCATAATTGGGCGGCCTTCGGGCCGCCCTTTTTTTATCGCCGAACATTAACTAGGCTGATACAGCTATTGCATGCCTGGCTTCGGGTCTAGTCTCCTGAGCACTGCTCCCATACAAAATCAATACGAGCCGTCATGACGCCTACGCGCCATCTCCGCCCATCGCATTGTCATCCTGCGCCAGGGGCCTGTTACCGCGCCAACCGCCAGGGCATGTTCAGCGTGAGCAGCTACAGCGCCGTTTGCTCGCCCAGGACTGTCGCTTGCGTTTGCTGGTCGCCCCGGCAGGGTTCGGCAAGTCGGTGCTGCTCGCCGACTGCGCCCGCGAATGTCCATCCGAATACTCGCCGCTGTGGCTCAACTGCGCAGGGCAGCTAGCCTCGCCTGCGCAGTTCTGCCGACTACTGGCCGTCACCCTGGGCTATCCGTCGAGCTTGAGTGAAACGGAACTGTTGGCGGCGGTGCAGCAGGAGGAGCGCGCGCTGTGGATCATGCTCAACGACTATCCGCGCGAGCCCGATGGCGAACTCGATGCCTGTCTCGATCGTCTGCTCTGCGCTTCGCCGGCCAACCTCTGCTGGTGGCTTGGCAGTCGGCGGCGGCCGCTATGCAACTTTCCGCGGCTGTTGCTGGAGGGCGAGTTGTTCGAACTGGGCGGCGCGGATCTGGCCTTCACTCCGGGCGAGGTTGGCGCCTGGTTGCAGGATGTGGATACGCTGCGCTCCAGCCGCGCGGACAGCCTGTTCGGCCTGACCCGCGGCTGGCCGGCGGCCCTGCGCCTGCTGGCTGCCCAGGGCGAGCGCGAGGGAGCGGGGCCGTTGTTGTGTGAGGAACATAACGCCTTGCTGGGCGATTATATCGAGCATGAGGTGCTGCAGGACCTGCCTGCGGAATTGGGCCACGCACTCTGCCAGTTGGCGCAGATTCCGCGTTTCAACGAGGCGCTCTGCGAACACTTGCTCGGCGTGGGGGAGGGGGCGGCCTGGTTGCAGGCGTTGCGCGCCCGCGGCCTGTTCATCAATGAAGTGGAGGGTGCGGCGGACTGGCTTGAAGTCTTCCCGCCGCTGGCCCAGCTGCTGCAGCAGCGGACCAAGGCCGCACCCTGCACCAGCCTGCACCTGCATGCCAGTCAATGGTTCGCCGCCCACGGCGAAGTGCGCGCGGCGGTGGAGCATGCGCTCAAGGGCGGCCAGCCGGAAGTCGCGGCCAGTTTTCTCGAACGCTTCACTGAAGAACAATTGCTCCAGGGCCAGGACCTGGCTTTGATTCTGCATTGGCGCAACGAGCTGCCCGAGAGTCTGTTGATCAGCACGCCACGACTGATCCTGCTCAACGCCTGGGCATTGTTGCTGGTCGGGCGGCCGAAGGAGGCGCAGGTCAGCGTCGATCAGCTGGCGCGCTTTCAGCCGCGAGCCGATGGCGAACGCCTGACTGAGCTGTTTGCCCAGTGGCAAGCGATCCGCGGGATTGCCGCCTATGGTCGTGGGAATGGGACAGAGGCGCGCGCGCATTTGCTTGAGGCGCTGCCGGCATTACCGGATGCCGCCTGGGCCCAGGCCCTGCTGTGCCGTTCGGTGCTGACCCAGATCGCCATTGGCGAAGGTCACCTGGAACAAGCGCAACACCTCAGCTACGAGGTGCTAAAGCAGGCGCGGCTTTGCGGTAGTGCCGTATTCGAGGCATTGCTGGAGCTTGACCATGCGCTGCTGCTGGAGGCGCGCGGCGAATTCGCCCGCGCCGAGGCGCTGTTGCAGCGGGTACTCGAACAGATGGACGCGCAGTCGCTGCCCCGGACTCCGGTGCGCGGGCGGATTTTGCTACGCCTGGGGCGCCTGGCATTGCGCCAGGGTTGCAGCGGGCAAGCCGAGAGCCACTTGCAGGCCGGGCTCGAGGGCGCGCTGGCCGAGGGCGACCCGGGGGCCTTTCATGGCTATCTGGGCCTGGCCGAACTGGCTACCTGCCGGCGTGATATTCCCGCCGCTTTCGCCCACCTGGGCGAAGCCGAGCGCTGGATGCAGCGCCATCGGGTTAGCGACGGCCTGTATCGCGGCGTGCTGTTGTTGGCCAGCAGTCGCCTGTGGATCTATCAGGGGCACCACGAGCGTGCTCGCGAAGCCTTGACCCGAGTGCTAGGTCACCGACTAGAGAGCAGCGTGCCGCCGCCAAATTTCCCCGAGCTGTTCCTGCGCCTGGAACATCTATTGCTGTGTCTCGATCTGGCGCGTGGCGCAGATGTCCGCGAGGCGCTGCAGCAGTTGCTCGACCAGGCCGTGGGAGAGGATCGCCAGGCGTTCGCCAGTGAACTCTGGTCAAGCTATGCCGAGGCCTGCAGTGCCTGCGCCGATATGCCGGCGGCGAACCAGGCCCGTCAGACCGCGCAAAGCTTGCGTCAGCGTCTGAACTACCAGGGCGTATGGTTCGCCGCCGACGAGCTACCCCTGGCGGCAACCGGCGAGGTGCCGGCGGCAGATGCCTGCCTCAGCTGCCGCGAGCTGACCGTGCTACAGCTGATCGCCCAAGGCCTGTCCAATCAGGAAGTCGCCGAACAGTTGTTTATTTCCCTGCATACGGTGAAGACCCATGCGCGGCGAATCAACGGCAAACTCGGCGTCGCCCGGCGCACCCAGGCAGTGGCGCAGGCCAAGACGTTGGGGCTGTTGTAAGGCGGGGAATATCTCGCCGTCACAGCGTCGGGCGCCACTCGCCGCAGGCAGTGCACCGTGGTTGATCGGCGCGGTGAAAATTCTGGCGGGCTGTCGCTGCGCTCCGAACGGATCGCCGCCCGAGCCGCCCTACGGACAAGTCGCCGAATTTGCAACAATCCGCAGTCCGTAGGGTGGCACTCGCCGCAGGCAGTGCACCGTGGTTGATCGGCGCGGTGAAAATTCTGGCGGGTTGTCGCTGCGCTCCGAAGCCGCCCTACGCTCCGAACGGATCGCAGCCCGGGCGCATCAATGCAGCGCCGGCGGCGTGGCGAGCTGGTGCAGGCGCTCGACGAGTAGCATGCGTTGCGCCGGGTCGTCACAGAGCAGCAGCGCGTGCTGCACATCGAAGCGCTCGGCCTGGGGGCACTCCAGGCGCTGATACAGTTCGGCACGGGCCAGGTGGTCGGCAACCGTGGGTGTGCCCAGTAGCAACACGCGTTCGGCATCTTTCAATGCCGCGAGGTAGTCCTCTTCCAGCAGGTGCAGGTGCTGCAGGTTGCGCGATAGCCGTTGCAACATGCTGCGGCCATCGCAGGCGCGCATGTCACTGGCGCTGAGTTCGGCCTGGGCGCCCTGGTAGCGGGTCAGCAGCTGGCGACAGTCACGGGTATACAGGCGCCGCCCGCCGCAGGGGTCGAGCAGGTGATCGGCCCCCGCTACCCGCAGCAGGAAATGTCCGGGGAAGTTCACCCCTTGCAGGGGGATATCCAGGCGCCGCGCCAGTTCCAGGGCGATCAATGCCAGCGACAGCGGTTGGCCGCGGCGGCGCTGGATAACCTTGTGCAGCAAGGCGACTTGCGGGCGTGGCGGGCTGTCGTCTTCGCGAAAATCCAGTTCGCTCAGGCGCCGCAGCAGCGGTTGTGCCAGCTCCTGAGGCGGCAAGGCGGGCAAGCCGAGGCTGATTTGCTGCTGCAGCGTGTTGAACTCACGCAGCACCTCGGCCGGTTGCAGGGTCGGATCGTGTTCGGCAGCAATCCATAGCGCCGCCTCGAAAAGCGCGGGCGGCTCTCGCTCAAGGCAGGCAAGACAGGTCTGACGTGGGCTCATGATCACCTCTGCGCAAGACTCGGTTGTAACCGCCTTGATGGGGCGGCGTCCAGTGTTGTGCCCGGGTTTGCTGCTTGTACGGCCTGGCTTTACTCACGCCTGTGGTTATACCGGCCTGTCCGGGCGTTTTCGGGGGCTGCACCTATACTGGCTGTAACCAGAAGTAAGGGAGCCACAGCATGTTCGCCATGATGGAAGCCGCCCGACTTGAGGCCTTGCACCTCACTCAGGATCCAGTCACGGGCCTCAAGGCGATTATCGCCATCCACAACACGCGTCTGGGTCCTGCTCTGGGCGGCTGCCGCTACCTGGCTTATCCCGACGAGCAGAGTGCGATCCGCGATGCGCTGCGCCTGGCCCAGGGCATGAGCTACAAGGCCGCGCTGGCCGGTCTCGACCAGGGTGGTGGCAAGGCGGTGATCATCCGCCCGGCGCATGTCGACAACCGCGGCGCCCTGTTCGAGGCGTTCGGGCGCTTTATCGAGACACTCAATGGCCGCTACATCACCGCGATGGACAGCGGCACCTCCAGCGCCGACATGGACTGCATCGCCCAGCACACCCAGCACGTCACCAGCACTACCAGCGAGGGCGATCCTTCGCCGCATACCGCCATGGGCTTATTCGCCGGGATTCGTGCCACGGCGTTGGCGCGCCTGGGTAGCGACGACCTGGAGGGCCTGCGGGTGGCCGTTCAGGGGCTTGGCCATGTTGGCTATGCACTGGCCGAGCAGCTGCACGCGGCCGGTGTCGAGTTGTTAGTCAGCGACCTGGATGGCGGCCGCGTGCAACTGGCGGTGGAGCAACTCGGCGCGCATCCGGTGGCCAGCGACGCCTTGCTCGCCACGCCCTGCGACATCCTCGCGCCCTGCGGCCTCGGTGGCGTGCTGAATGCCGAGACAGCGGGTCAGTTGCGTTGCTCGGCAGTGGCCGGTGCGGCTAACAACCAACTGGCCAGTGCCGACATTGGCGACATCCTGCAAGCGCGCGGGATTCTCTATGCGCCGGATTACGTGATCAATGCCGGCGGGCTGATCTACGTCGCCCTCAGGCACCGCGGCGAGAGCCCGGCGGCGATCACCACGCACTTGCGCCAGATCAGCCTGCGCCTGACCGAGATCTACGCCCACGCCCAGGCCGACAAGCGCTCACCCGCGCGGGTTGCCGATGCCCTGGCCGAGCGTTTGCTGTACGGCTGACCTTGCTTTTCTTGCTGCTCCTGGCCGCCGACCAGCCTCAGCCGATGCCACAAGCGTCGGCCGTTGTAAGCACACTCACAAGGTGCCGAGGAAACGTCCATGACCCCGCTCAACCCCGACATACCCTATACCCGCTACCTCGATCCGCAGGGTCGCCTGCTCGGCGCCTTGCCGGCGTGGGCCGACGACTTCGACTTGCTGATCCGCCTGTACCGGCAGATGGTCCTGACCCGATTGTTCGACCAGAAGGCCGTGGCCCTGCAGCGCACCGGGCGCATCGGCACCTACGCGCCGACCATCGGCCAGGAGGCCATAGGCGTGGCCATCGGTGCCTTGATGAAACCGGAGGACGTGCTGGTGCCCTATTACCGCGACACCGCGGTGCAGGTCATGCGCGGGGTGAAAATGGAGGAAATCCTCCTCTACTGGGGCGGCGACGAGCGCGGCAGCGCCTACGTCGACCCTGCGGTGGCACAGGACTTCCCGCTCTGCGTGCCGATCGCCACCCAGGCCCTGCATGCCTGCGGTGTGGCCACGGCCATGAAGATTCGCGGCGAGCACCGGGTCGCCGTCACCACCTGCGGCGATGGCGCGACTAGCAAGGGCGACTTCCTCGAAGCGCTCAACGTCGCCGGTGCCTGGCAATTGCCGGTGGTCTTCGTGGTCAACAATAATCAGTGGGCGATCTCGGTGCCGCGGCGCATCCAGTGCGGCGCGCCGACCCTGGCGCAGAAGGCCATAGGTGCCGGCTTTGTTGGCGAGCAGGTCGACGGCAACGACATTATTGCCGTTTATGAGCGCATGCAAATCGCCCTGGAGCGTGCCCGGCACGGCAAGGGGCCGGTGTTGCTGGAGTGCCTCAGCTACCGCCTCGGCGACCACACCACCGCCGACGATGCCACCCGCTACCGCAGTGCCGAGGAGGTCAAACAGGCCTGGCAGGAAGAGCCGGTCAAGCGCCTGCAGGCTTTTCTCGCCGCCCAGGGCGTGTGGGATGAAAGCCGCGAGCAGGCGCTGATCGGCGAGTGTCAGGGCCTGGTGCAGCAGGCGGTGGACGCCTTCGAACAGGCCGGCAAGCAGCCGCCCGACGCGCTGTTCGACTACGTCTACGCGCAGTGGCCGGCGGCCCTGGCCGAGCAGCGCGACATGCTGCTGGAACGCGTCGCCCGGCGTGAGGAGGCCAATCATGAGTGAGGTCAAGCTGACCCTGCTGGAGGCGGTCAACCTGGCCCTGCACCGGGCCATGTACGAGGACCTGAATGTGGTGGTGCTGGGCGAGGATGTCGGCGTCAACGGCGGCGTGTTCCGCGCCACCGCGGGTCTGCGCGACACCTTCGGCTTCAAGCGGGTGATCGACACGCCACTGGCCGAGACCATGATCGCCGGACTGGCAGTCGGCATGGCCGCGCAAGGGTTGAAACCGGTGCTGGAAATCCAGTTCATGGGCTTCATCTACCCGGCGCTGGATCAGTTGGTGTCGCATGCAAGTCGTCTGCGCAATCGCACCCGCGGCCGTTTGAGCTGCTCCATGGTGTTGCGCACGCCGATGGGGGCCGGTATCCGCGCGCCGGAACACCACAGTGAAAGCACCGAGGCGTTGTTCGCCCAGATTCCCGGCCTGCGCGTGGTCATCCCGTCCTCGCCGGCGCGCGCCTATGGCCTGCTGCTGGCGGCCATCGACGATCCCGATCCGGTGATCTTCCTCGAGCCCACCCGGCTGTACCGGATGAACCCGCAGGTACTGCATGACGACGGCAAGCGCCTGCCGCTGGACAGCTGTTTCACCCTGCGCGAAGGCAGCGACCTGACTCTGATCAGTTGGGGCGCCAGTGTCCACGAGACCCTGCAGGCCGCCGCGCAACTGCAGGAACGCGGGGTGTCCGCCGAGGTGATCGACGTCGCCTGCGTCAAACCGCTGGATCTGGATACCCTCGAAGCCTCGGTGCGCAAGACCGGACGCTGCGTGATCGTGCACGAGGCGCCGAAGAGTTGCGCGGTCGGCGCGGAGATCGCCGCCAGCCTGTACGAGCGCGCCTGGCTGGATTTGCAGGCACCGATCCAGCGGGTAACCGCGCCGGATATCCCGCCGCCGCTGTATCGCCTGGAGCAGCTGTATATACCTGGAGTCGCGGACATCCTCGCCGCCTGCGATGCGGTGCTGGACTACGCCTGAAGCTTTTTCGTCGGGCGGGTGCAACCCGCCCTGAGAGGGTGGCGGGTTGCACCCGCCCTACCGACCAAGGAGACGCGGTGATGAAATATTTCAAACTGCCCGACCTCGGCGAAGGCCTGCAGGAAGCCGAGATCGTCGAGTGGCACGTCAAGGCCGGCGAGGAGGTCAAGGCCGATCAGCTGCTGGTCTCGGTGGAAACCGCCAAGGCCATCGTCGATATTCCCGCGCCTTATGACGGCGTGGTACAGAAGACCTTTGGCGCCGAGGGCGACATCCTGCATGTCGGCGAGCCCTTGCTGGCGTACGAGGGTGAGGCCGATTCCGGCACCGTGGTCGGCCGCCTGGAAGGCGGTGGCGAGGCGCAGGCGGACAGCTTCTGCGTCGGCGCGGCGCCTTCGACCCGCGAGCATCTGGCGCCGCGCGCGACCCCGGCGGTGCGTTTACTGGCGCGCCAACTGGGGGTCGACCTGAGCGGCCTGGTCGGTTCCGGCAGCGCTGGCCTGATTACCCGTGGCGATGTCGAAGCCGCGACCCAGTCCGCCCGCGACAAGTTCGGCGGTGACAAGCTGCGCGGGGTGCGGCGCAGCATGGCGATCAACATGGCGCGTGCGCATGCCGAGGTGGTGCCGGTGTTCATTGTCGGCGACGCCGATCTGCATCGCTGGGCGCAGGCGCGCGATCCGCTGGTGCGCATCGCCCAGGCCATCGCCGCCGCCTGCCAGGTCGAGCCGCTGCTGAACAGCTGGTTCGATGGCAAGGGCCTGTCGCTCAAGCGCCACGCGCAACTCGACCTGGGCATTGCCGTGGATACCGCGGACGGTCTGTTCGTGCCGGTGCTGCGCAATGTCGGCGCACGCACTGGCGAAGACTTGAAAGAAGGCATTGCGCGTCTGCGCACCGACGTCAAGACGCGCTCGATTCCACCGCAGGAAATGATGGGCGCAACCCTCACCCTGTCCAACTTCGGCACCCTGTTCGGCCGCTACGCCAACCCGGTGGTGATGCCGCCGCAGGTGGCGATCATCGGCGCCGGCGGTATCCGCGACGAGCCCGTGGCGGTGGACGGCAAGGTAGTGGTGCACCCGATCCTGCCGCTGTCGCTGACCTTCGATCATCGCGCGGTCACCGGTGGCGAGGCCGCGCGTTTTCTCAAGGCACTGGTGCAGGCACTGGAACAGGTCGAGGGCTGATCCAGGCCGCACAGCCCTTAGACCCACGCTTTAGCGCGGCATCTTGTCCAGCGCCTGCTCGAGGATCTCGACAGTACGCTCGATATTGTTCAGCTTTTCCAGGCCGAACAGACCGATGCGGAAGGTCTGGAAATCGGCCGGCTCATCACACTGCAGGGGCACCCCGGCGGCGGCTTGCAGGCCCAAGGCGGCGAACTTCTTGCCGTTCTTGATCTGCTCGTCGTCGGTGTAGCAGACCACCACGCCGGGGGCCTCGAAGCCTGCTGCGGCGACACTCTTGAAGCCCTTGGCGGCCAACAGCGCGCGCACCCGCTGGCCCAGCGCCTGCTGCTCGGCGCGAACCTTGGCAAAGCCATAGCCTGCGGTTTCCTGCATGACATCGCGAAAGCGCGCCAGCGCATCGCAGGGCATGGTCGCGTGGTAGGCATGGCCGCCCTGTTCATAGGCCTGCATGATCTGCAGCCATTTTTTCAGGTCGCAGGCGAAGCTGCTGCTTTGGGTCTCGTCGACCCGTGCGCAGGCCAGTGGGCTGAGCATCACCAGGGCGCAGCAGGGGGACGCGCTCCAGCCTTTCTGCGGTGCGCTGATCAGCACATCGATACCACTGGCCTGCATGTCGACCCAGAGCGTGCCCGAGGCGATGCAGTCGAGCACGAACAGGCCGCCGACCGCATGGACGGCGTCGGCGACGGCGCGCAGGTAGTCGTCAGGCAGCAGAATGCCCGAGGCGGTTTCGACATGGGCGGCGAACACCAGGTGCGGCTTTTCCGCGCGAATGCTCGCCAGCACCTCGTCGAGCGGTGGCGGGGCGAAGGCGGCTTGGCGGCCGGCTTCGATTGGGCGGGCTTTCAGCACCTGGGATGATGCCGGGATCTGGCCGGCGTCGAAGATCTGCGTCCAGCGGTAGCTGAACCAGCCGTTGCGGAGCACCAGGCACTTCCTGCCGGTCGCCAGCTGCCGGGCCACCGCTTCCATGCCGAAGGTGCCGCTGCCGGGCACTATCGCCACGGCGTGGGCGTTGTAGACCTGTTTCAGGGTGCTGGATATGTCGTTCATCACGCGCTGGAACGACTGCGACATATGGTTGAGGGAACGGTCGGTGTAGACGACTGAATATTCGACCAGGCCATCGGGATCGACACTTGGGTACAGGGCTGACATGAGTGACTCCAGGAGCAAGGTTACTGGTGTCATGACCCTGCCCGAAGCCCCGCTAAATGACAAGGTTGCCGGTGCCGGGCTGGCCTGGATCTGCGCCCACGCCGGCGCAGTGGCAATGGGCTGACGAAGCTTTGGCGAGCCAGCGCTCGAGCGGGTCGCCAAGCGCTCTTCAGGCTCCGCTCGGCGATGCCCTGGCGCCGCCCAACAGTCTGCTCAAGGGCAGCGGCCACCTGTTCGACGACGGGCTGAACAACCGCGAGCCTATCCAGGCCACCCTCAACTGGCCGGGCAACCCCACGGCTACCTATAGGCAACACGCACCCTGAGCGCCGACCCGCACGCCTGGTACAGCGAGGCGCAGAAGCACGAGGGCAGCAGGTGGCCGCAATGGCTGGAATGGATTCAGGCAGGCTCCGGCGCACAACGCGAAACCCTGATGGTCCTGGGCAACCGGGAGTACCCGCCGTTGCACGCCGCGCCGGGCACCTATGTGCATATGGGTTAAACGGCTATTGCGCAACCGCGAGCGCTGCCTGGCAAGGTGCGGCGGAACTTGGCGGAACGCCAGACGCTAACCCAATGAAATGGGCTCCCCTTCCTACGCAGTGCGCCCCATCGGTCGAGAGGGCCTTGCCCGCGCTGCTTGGGAATATAAGCGCTTTGCGGGCATGGGCCTTGGCGTCGCCCTCGCGCCTACGACAGCCGTAGTTATTCGGCCGCGGCTTGGCCCAGTTCGCTCAGTGCATCGGGCTGGTTCTTGAAGGCCTTGGCGAAGATATCGCGGTTCTTCGCCATGAAGATGCCCAGCTCCTCACCTTGCTGCTCGTTCAGCGAAGGCACGGCCTTTTGCAATACGTCGGTGAGCAACTCGGCCAGTTCAAGCATCTTGTCATGACGGTCTGCTTCGGCTTTATCCATGAATAAACGCTCCAGATCCCGGCTGCTGCGGTACACCACTTCGACGGCCATTCATCACCTCTACGCCTTCACGCTGATAGGGTTGCAAGAAAACTGTTTATTTATACAGTGGTTGCGAGCATAAAGAATTCTAAGCCATTTGAACAGCAGCAACTGTGTCATGGCGTTGGAAAGTAATCGAATGCCGGCCGCCACATGGAATGATTGGGACGACCCTGTCGCCTAGTTACCCATGAGTAAGTGATCCGGTGGCGAGTGGTGTGCTGGCGGGTTGCGGCTTGCTGGTCTTGTTCCTGCATACCTGAATGTCATGGTGGCGCTGTATCATCGCCGCTCGACGCTATCCGGGGAGATCAACAGGTGAAAATGAATTGGGCCGAGAGCCTGCGCGAACACATGCATGACTTGGCTGAATCGTTAGGCAACCTGCTGGTGGAGACCTTCCATTACCTGGCGTTGTTTGCCATTGGCGCAGTCACGGCCTGGGCCGCGGTAGTGGCTTTTATCGGCATGCTCGACAAGGGGCATATCACGGTCGATGACATCCTGCTGCTGTTCATCTACCTCGAACTGGGCGCGATGGTCGGGATCTACTTCAAGACGAAGGTATACGTTACTAACATTCCTCGTCGTGGCTACCAAATAGATGTTGAGCCATGGCGAGCATGAGCCGTTTCTGATGCGCCGGGTGGTTGGCTTGGTTTGCCAAATTTTTGAAAAATGGTGGTTAAGATGACGCAAGAAGTGAAATGGGCTGAAAGCCTGCGCGAAAAGCTGCATGGTGGTGCTGATTCGATTGGCAATTTATTCGTAGAAACGTTTCACTACCTTGCGCTTTTCGGCATCGGTGTAGTGACAGTTTATGCAGGAGTTTCTACATTTTTAGGAATGCTTCAACAACCAAAAATAACGGTTGATGATATTTTACTGCTGTTCATCTATTTAGAGCTGTTAGCGATGGCAGGAATTTATTTTAAAACTAATCATATGCCCCTTCGTTTTCTTCTCTATATTGGTGTGACCGCACTTATTCGCTTATTGATTAGTGATGTTTCGCATCATAACGCACCAGATATGGGGATTTTGTACGTTTGTGGCGGTGTGCTATTACTAGCAATATCTATCTTGGTGGTTAGGTATTCGTCTTCAAAATATCCATCCGTGAAAGAAAGGAGTGATTGACTATAAAGACCATTCAGAATTAATACTTCTATTGCTTGAGACTTATCAGTTGTATTGGCTAATATTTTTTAGTGACTATGAAGGTGGGCCTTCCTTCATAGCCATTTTCAATAATTATGCACGGTGCTCGAGACTGTTTTTATCCAATAGGTCAGCTATAGCACGCCCAAACGCCTGAGCCATAAGGGGTGGAACAGCGTTACCTATCATCTGAGATACAGGGTTAATCAGATCAGGAAATATAAAGTCGTCATCGAAGCTCTGTAATCTCGCTGCCTCGCGCATGGTAATAGCTCTATCTTCGACCGGATGTGCAAATCTGCCCGATCCAACATGATAAACCCAGGTGGTTATGGTCAATGCCGGCTCATTCCAGTCGAGCCTCCTATAGGCACTGCCATAGAAGCTCTTAGTTTGTAGGCTTTCATCTACATGTTTCATTCTGCCCGTGCCTACTGCATTGATACGCTGTAAGCTTTTTTCACTAAGAATTCTTGCTATGTGATTTCGAACCTCACCTGATTTTGAACGCATCAACTTTGCAAAATTATTCTCATCTTTTCTTTCGTAATGTAATCGTGTCCCTTGTACATAAGATGGTGCAGGCAGGTCGCCGATGGCGTCGCTCACAGTGTTGTAAGGTATATTTGCGATAAGGTCTAGTTGGCTAGTGCTAGGTTTAACATGTGTAAGGGGGGGGAACGGTAGCTTTGATACTGGAATGTCCATAAAGCTACGATGGACACCGATAAAAATTACTCTATTACGGATTTGAGGTACTCCATAATCAGCAGCGCAAACCTTTCTATAGTCGGCAGTGTAGCCCAGTTCATCTAGTCTTTTTAATAAGTCCTCGGCAAATCGCCCACCGCCAAAACTAAGGAATTCTCTAACGTTTTCAATTAGTACGACCTTAGGTCTTAAGGTTTCAATTGTGCTCAGAAATGCGCGGTATAAGTGATTTCTAGGATCGTCATAGAAGCGTTTTACCCCGCACTCTTCGTACTGCCGCACTCCATTTCTACTGAAGCCTTGGCATGGTGGGCCTCCAACCAGTAAGTCCAGCTCTCCGGGTGTATCCAAACCTGCAGGTCGGAGCCAGTCACTGATGTCCTTTATTGCGTCTGGTCCCGCTATTTCTCTTATATCGCCTAGGTACGAAAGTGGTGGGGAGCCTTCCGAATTCAGATGGTTGGCCACAAATGTGCGTATTGGGTGGGCCTCTATCTCAACCCCAGCTTCAATGGAATAGCGCCCAGTGCGCTCAAGCCCTCTGCTGATTCCACCGCACCCACAAAAAAGGTCAACAACGCGATATTTTTTTTTCATTTCAAAAGGTACTGATAGTCCGTGGATTCATAGTCTTCACGATCGGACTATACGCATCTCATTAGAGGTGTGCAAATGACAACTGAAGATACGTGGGGGGCCAAGGTAAAACAGACCTTTGGTGATCGACTCCGGGACCTACGCCATCAGCTATCCATCACCCAAGAAGGCTTGGCGCTCCGATGTGGACTTGACCGTAGCTATGTCGGTCAAGTCGAGAGAGGGGAAAGGAATATTAGCCTTGAGAATATTTATCGACTTGCAGAAGGGTTGGGCATTCCTCCCGGTGAACTGCTAGTGGAATTGGACGATTTGACCAAGCATACAAGTTCTGGAGTGTAAGTTGAGCTATCTATCGAAAGATCAATTAGTAGAGCTGTCACGCCTACTTAGAACCTTTTTTTGCCTGCCATACTCGACTGATTTGGATGGTAAGGACGCAGAAACATTAATAAGGATCGTAAAAAAAGCGGTTGGTCCTAGGTCGAAGCGGAAAGAACTTTTCGATATTATTGATGGTGATATTGGATACTCTGTTAAAACTTTATTCAAAAGCCCTAATGCTGTCAGGGTGGATTTGCAAGAGCAGCGATTTTGTGACGTGGACGAGGTCCGGGTTTTACGTGCAGCGGGTGGTGACAATGCCGCTGCTCAAGGGAAGATACTTTTGAGATATATGTACTCTAGAATCAAGGAGCAGATGGATGAGAGAGGTATAAAAACTGCGAAATCTCTTATCCTCTTGAAACACTGGAATGCTAGTCGTACAGAATTTGAGTTTGTTTATTGGGAAGAGGATTTTTTAGGGTTTGTTGAGGATTTGCTTGTTCGAGACGAGGCGGGGGAAATTGAATGGGTGATTCAGGGTGCTGGTCTTCATGCTAGGGATAAATTGAGGCTCGCCCAAAGGCGCGGCAGGATCGATTCAGATCCCGAGGCAGTCAGGATGCTAAGAATGCATTATAAGCATAATCAAATATTTACGGATCACGATATTCCGGCGGGGGCTGACCGTATCTCATTTTCTGCTTCGCCCTTGTCATGGGATGACACGAATAGTTTGATCGACTTGCATTTTTCTGAAAGGTTTCGTACTGACTAGTATATAAGTATCGAACTGGGATTCCAGCTCGAGTACTCTCCTTTCTCCCAATTCCGGTAGCTGGATTTTTATCGCTGACCTGTCGGCGTTTTGGTGCTTTTTCTTAAACGTAAAAATGGTCAGCGGAACCTAAACCCGATCAACATCTTCTTAAGATCAGAGATGAAAGACGTGGGGTCGTTATCGAGGTGCTGGACGGCAATTCGCTAGTTTTGCAAGATAATGGTACTGGCGAAATCTAAGGGTGAGACTATATGGCGTCGATGCGCCAGAGCTTCAGCAAGAGCATGGTAGTTCTGCAAAGCTTTATTTGTAAAGCTTAGTCTTTGGAAAAGCGGTCACTTTCAGAGTTAATGCAGAAAGTACGCTTATCGAGTGATGATTTGGGTTGATAAGATTAGTATAAGTTTGCTCATGGTTAAGTATGGGCATGCTATGAATTTCTTGGACTATGAAGATCAATACTAAGAAGCTTTTATTCGGGCTGAAATTGATGCAAAAGTATCTCGTTTAGGTATGTGGTCATATGCCAGTCCTCCATATCCTGCGTGGAATCGTAGGCTTGATATCCTTGAGTACAAGCGAAAAGAGCAAGAGAGCTCTCAGGAGCTTTCTTTAGTGGAAAGAAGCGCGCTCACTAGAAAACACGCTATCAAATATAATGAGGATATTAAGGTCTGGAGGAGTAAGTGGTACGTGAAATTTTTCGCTCCACTAGGCTTGGGCGCTTTTCTGAAACCACCAAAGTTTGGTGAGTAGTCGTATTGACAATCACGTTACCCCTGAATTTATTTGCTAATTCCAGCCCTTCCCTCTGTGAGGTGGGTCACTGCGATGAGTTCGTAAGCCTATCACCTCAACGGCTGACGCCTAGGTGACGAGGATCTGCTCCAAGACGTCGCGATGTGTCGTGAGGGAGACGATTCGGCAAGGCTGTCAATTAAGGGAGGCGCTTGTCGGGGGGGCAAGTCCTGCTACATCATCTGCCTCCATTTGCTCACTGGTTTTTTGGGGAATTAATATGAGCCTGAATTCATAGAATAAGTGCAACGTTTGAGACGACAGGCAGAGAGCCAGCCACCGGTAGAATCCAGGCTCTCACACCGAAGGATTCAAGCGCAGATGACTACGCCTTACCGGCAGCTGACTCAGGGCCAACGTTACCAGATTGAGGCCGGTTTAATCGCCGGCAAAAACCAGGTCAGCCTTGCTAAACAGCTTGGCGTGCATCCCGCGACCATCAGCCGAGAGATCCGCCGCAACAGCTCAGAAAACCGCTACGCAGCTGTTTCAGCGACCCAGAAAAGTGATGCGCGCCGTGCCCAAGCACACAAGTACTGCAAGCCCGTTGCCTGGTTCCGTCACTACCTGCCGATCTGGCTTCAGCACGGGATGAGCCCAGAACAAATTGCTCATCGTTTAAAGCAAGAGCGGCCTGATGACACTGCGAGTCATGAGTGGATTTACCAATTCATCGCCATCGACAAGCGCCGTGGCGGTGATTTGTATACGCACCTTCGCCACCGTCGGAAATGCTACCGAAAGCGCTACGGAAGCCACGACCGGCGCGGACAACTACGAAATCGCGTGTCGATCAGTGAGCGGCCTGCTGAGGTCGAAACACGTGAACGGCTAGGCGATTGGGAGGGTGATACGGTGCACGGACTCGGCGGCAATATCGTGACGTTGGTTGATCGTAAAAGCGGCTACCTGAGCGCGTATCCGGTCAAGCGCAGAACACGGAGACAGGTGACGCGAGCGATCAACCTGCTGCTTAAGGGTCATGTGGCAAACACGTTGACGCTGGACAATGGCCGGGAGTTTGCCGGTCATGAATGCATCGCCCGCAAGAGCCAATGCGCGGTCTATTTTGCTGACCCGTATTCGTCTTGGCAGCGCGGCAGCAATGAAAATGCGAATGGCCTGTTGCGGCAGTATTTTCCCAAGGGCAGCGACTTTAGCAAGCTGACTGTGGAGGCCGTTAATCAGGCGGTAATGAAGATCAATTTACGACCACGCAAACGCTTGGCCTGGAAGACACCATACGAAGTACAAGCAGGGGTAAGCGTTGCACTTATGCGTTGAATTCAGGGAGCAAAATCTATTAATTTTTTAATAAAACTATCGGCGATTTCGTCAAGACTAATCACTTTCCTATTCGTTTTTACTTTACATAGCGATAACGGCACTTACTCGATATTCGATTGGTGATCGTGTACGAGGTGCTTGGTGATGATCAAACCACCATTTCTAACACTACTGTCGGTAACCCTTGAAGAGCCGGCTTATCTGGGCTTTGGCATTGACTAATGATCAGAGAGAGAAGTGTTAACGCCTGTTGGTCAAGACCAACCACATGCCGATCCGCTTTTTGATCTATGTGGCGATCACCGCGTTGACCCGGCTGCTGATTTCCGATGTGTCGCACCATCATCGCCCGGACATAGGCGTGGTGATGGTTTCCGGGGCGATCCTGTTGCTGGCTCTGGCGATTCTGGTGGTGCGCTACGCCTCCGCACGGTTCCCCTCGGTGCAGAGTTTGGGTCCGCGCAAAAGAACCAATCCTGCCGATGAAGCGGCGGAAAAAGATGATGTCCAGAGCGACGATTGAGCGGCGAGCAGCCGCTAGACAGGGTGATTCGACGCGCAGCGCCTCTGCTCAAGCCCCTCAGGGGGAAGCTTGGTAGGGGGTGAGCAGTAGGCGGGCAATGCGCCGGCTTACTCGGCCGCTAGTGCTGCGCCTGCTCGGTCATGCCGACGGGCTGCGTCGAGTCGTCCGTGCGGATGCGCCTGGAGAAATCCGCGGCGCCGTCCGCGGCCTGGGCGCGGGTATTGATATGGGCCCGCCGCTTGACCTCGGCGAACGACAAGCCGGCGCTATCCAGCAAGCCGTGCCGGTAGAGCAGCTGCGGTACATAGCCGCTGGCGATTATTCTCCAGTCGAACCCTAGGTGCTGCGGGTTGACGCGGGAATTCAGCCACATGCCGGTGGTGCAGTTGGTGGTCAGGCTGTTGTAGAACTCGGGTTGCTGATGCAGCGCGTTGATGCGCTGCATGTACTCCAGGAACAACTGGCGGCCTTGCTCGATGGGGGCATGCAGCTTGTAGAGGTAGACCTGTTCGGGCGGGTTGCGCCGATAGTTGGTGCGCAGCCGGATCACGTCGCGCTCGTCGGCCACCACGTAGTACAGCTCATACTGACGAAAGAAACCCTTGAGGGTGGAGAAGCTCTCGCCCTTTTCCTTGCGCGTCTCGATCGACATGGCCAGGTGATCGCCGTCGCCAAAGTCGAAGCTGAGAAACACATGGGCGATGGCCGGACCCATCCAGTAGGACGTGACCAGATCCACCCCTTGCAGCTTGGCCAGGTCGAAACGTTTGTCGTACCAGGCCGGCGTGAAGTTGGTCTCGCTGCGGTAGTCGAAGTTGCGGATGTTGTGCACGGTAACCAGGTCGCCCTCGATGGTCGCATAAGGCAGCACCGCTACGTCCGCCTGCCAGTCGCGCTGGTTGGAGGGTTCGAGGCGGTACCAGCAGACCAGCAGGCCGGCGAACTGAACGAGATAGACTGCCAGGGTGCGCCAGCGCCAGCGGCGCCGACCCAAGGCAATCAAGGCGGCCAGCGACACGACGGCAACTGCGCCAGCCAGGCTGTAGCGCAGCAGCGCGTCTGGCGGCCCGGCAAAGATGATCAGCAGCACGCCCCAGCCACCGGCCAGTGCAATCAGCAAACCTAGCAGTAGCCGAATGACAGCGATGGCGCAGCGGCTCAGGGGTTTTCTCATGGCGGGCGCCTGTTGATGGTGCGTTGAAGGGCATATAGCACAACTGCGTGAGTGCGGGCTGCGCCGCGAGCGTGATCTCGCGTCAAGCTGCTGCAGGTCATCAGCGGCCACGCTGCAGCCGTCCGCGAAGGTTCTGTTTTAGTGGTGGCTCTCAGTCGCTCAAGGGTGCAAACAGCCCAGCCAGGTCATCTTCGCTCATCTGCCACTGCTCCTGGCTGCCGCCCTCCAGCAGGCCGCGCGCCAGGTTGGCCTTGGCCTGTTGCAGGTGCTGGATCTTTTCTTCGACGCTGCCGCGGGCGATCAGTTTGTAGACAAACACTGGCTTGTCCTGGCCGATGCGGTAGGCGCGGTCACTGGCCTGGGCCTCGGCGGCTGGGTTCCACCACGGGTCGAAGTGGATCACGGTGTCGGCGGCGGTGAGGTTGAGGCCGGCGCCGCCGGCTTTCAGGCTGATCAGGAACACCGGGAACTGTCCGGCCTGGAACTGCTGCACCGGGGTGCGCCGATCCTGGGTGCTGCCGGTGAGCTTGGTGTAGCCGATCCGGCGTGCCTGCAGCTCGGTTTCGATCAGCGCCAGCATCGAGGTGAATTGGGAGAACAGCAGCACCTTGCGGCCTTCCTCGACCAGCTCTACGAGCATCTCCAGCAAGGCGCTGAGTTTGCCCGAGTCGCTGCTTTTCAGCTGTGCATTGTCATCGCCGAGCAGGCGCAAATCGCAGCAGGCCTGACGCAGGCGCAGCAACGCTTCGAGGATCACGATCTGGCTGCGGGCCAGACCCTGGCGGGCGACTTCATCGCGGACCTTCTTGTCCATCGCCAGGCGCAGGGTTTCGTAGCGGTCGCGCTGGGCGGCGGTCAGTTCGATCCAGTGGGTCACCTCGGTCTTGGGCGGCAGCTCACGGGCCACTTGTTCCTTGGTGCGGCGCAGCACGAAGGGTTTGATCCGCCCGCGCAGGTGCGCCAGGCGCTGCTGATTGGCCTGCTTCTCGATCGGGGTGCGGTAGTCGCGGGTGAAGCTCTTGCTGTCGCCGAGCCAGCCGGGCATGAGGAAGTTGAACAGCGACCAGAGTTCGCCCAGGTGATTTTCCAGCGGGGTTCCGGTCAGACACAGGCGTTGGCGTGCCTGCAATTGCCCGGCAGCCAGCGCGGCCTTGCTGCGCGGGTTCTTGATGTTCTGCGCTTCGTCGAGAATCAGCAGGTGATACGGCTGCGCCGCCAGTGCCTTGAGGTCGCGCGGCAACAGGGCGTAGGTGGTCAGGACGATGTCGTGATCGCCGATCAACTGGAACAGCGGGCGGCGTTTTGCCCCGTACAGGGCCAGTACCTTGAGTTGCGGGGTGAAGTGCGCGGCTTCGTCCTGCCAGTTGGGGATCAGGCTGGTGGGCATGACGATCAGCGCCGGCCGGTCCAGGCGCCTGGCTTGTTTCTCACTGAGGATATGCGCCAGGGTCTGCAGGGTCTTGCCCAGGCCCATGTCGTCGGCCAGCACCCCGCCGATTTCCAGTTCGCCCAGCGCCTGCATCCAGGCCAGGCCATGCAGTTGATAGGGGCGCAGGGTGGCCTGCAAGTCCGCCGGCGGTTTGACCTCCTGCACGCTGTGCGCTTGCAGGCGCTGGGCAAAGCCGCGGAGCTGCTCGCCACCCTGCCAGTTCAGCGCCGGGCCTTGCTCCAGTTCGTTCAGGCGAGCGGCGTCGGCGCGTGGCAGGCGTAAGCGCTGGCTGGACTCGCCCGGCTCGCGGAAAAACAACTCGCCCAGGGTGGCCAACAACGGTTTGAGGCGGGCGAAGGGCAGGGCGATGTGCTTGTTGCTCTGCGGCAGGCTGACCAGCAGCATTTCCTCATCCTGGCGCTGGGCCAGGGCGTCGCCATTAAGCAGCCAGGGTTTGTGCCGAATCGCCTGCAGCAGGATCGGCAGCAGGCTGATGCGCTGGCCTTCGACTTCGATACCCAGCTCCAGGTCGAACCAGTCGTGTTCGGGCGTATCTTCGATTGCCGCGTACCAATCGTCGACCTGTGCCAGGTTGTAACGGAAGTCCGGTTGCAGTTCGATTCGCCAACCCTGCGCGCGCAGTTGTGGCATTTGCTGCTGGACGAAACCTAGCCAGGCCGTCTCGCCGGGCAGCTCGAAGTGTTCGCCGGGATGTTCGGCGAGGGCCTCGCTCTGGCGCAGGGCGACCTGCAGGCCGGCGGCTTCCAGGCACTGGCGCAGCGCCGCCTCGGCAGCGGCGTCGCGGATGATGCGCAGGCTCCGGCTCGGGCTCTGCCGCACCAGCAGGTCGTTCGTCGGTTTGCCGTAGGCCAGCTGGCCCTGGTAATCGAAGGCCAGGGCGGCGCGGTGCTGGGCCTGCTCAAGCATGCGGCCCTTGCGCGCATCGAAATGCACCCGCACGTGGCTGCCGAGCATCAGTACGGGTTGCGGCGCGATGCCCTCCAGGCGCTGTTCGACGACATCAGCAGGGGGCTCTATCAGCGGGCTGAGATCGATACCAGCCAGCTGCTGGCGCTCCAGGGTCAGCAGGGCGGCGACCACGTGCTTGCAGTTGAACCCCACCGGGCAGCTGCACTGGCCGTTGACGCTCCAGCCCTGGGGGAAGGACTGCAGGTTGATGCGCTGCTGGTAGGTCTGCGCGCCCGAGCCGCGACAACTGGCCAGCAGGGTCTCGCCCTTGAGACTGAGCAGGGTGCTGCGGCCTTGCTCGGCATAGCCGAGGCCACGACTGAAGTCGCCGGCGCGGAATGCCGGGCGCCAGTCGGCCTGGCGCAGATGCAGAACATCCAGGGCCATCATGGCAAATCAGCGGCAGTGGGGGCGAGTCTGGACATGGCAGTGCCGGGTGGGTGCAAAGCCGATGATTCTGGCACAGCTGGCGGTGGATTAGCAGGCGCTTGCACAATCTAGCCCGCGCCGGCCAGGCAAGCGGCCCCGCAGCCTGTCAGGCGGCGGGTCGGGCGTACTCGCGCAGCAGTACGCCGGCTCCCGGCAAACGGCAGCCGGTTAGCCGCCGAACGCCATGCGGTACTGGCCTGGCGTCGCGGCAAAGGCTTGGCGAAAGCGGTTGCTGAAGTGGCTGGCGCTGGCAAAACCGCAGGCCAGGGCGATCTCGCCCAGCGGCAGGCGGCTGCTGTGCAGCAACTGGCGGGCGCGTTCGAGGCGGCGCGCCAGCAGATAACGGTGTGGCGGCAGGCCGAAACTCAGGTGAAACATCCGGGCGAAGTGGTACTCGGACAACGCACAGAGCCCGGCCAGCTGACCCAGGCTCAGCGGCTCGGCCAGATGCTCCTCGATGTATTCGCGCAGCCGCCGCCGTTGCGCCGGCGCCAGTCCGCCGGTCAGACGCAGGCCATCGCGCCGGCCAACCTGAGACAGCAAGGCATGGCTGAGCAGGGCGTGGGCCAGGCTGCTGGTCAGCAGGCGCTCGCCAGGCTCCAGCCAGTTCAGTCGGCTCAGCTGGCGAAAACGCTGGGCCTGCTGCGGGTCGTCGAGGAAGGTGGCTTCGCGCAGTTGCAGTTCGCGCGGCTCGCGGTCGAGCAGGCGCACGGCGCCGAGGGCAAATTGCTCCTGGCTGACATACAGGTGGGCCAGGTTGATCTCGCCGTTGATCACCCAGGCCGATTGATGCCCGGCCGGCAGGATGCACAACTTGTCCGGTGCGCCCTTGCTCTCGGGGCGTTCGCGGCGAAAGGTGCCGGTGCCGCCCGCCAGGTAGCAGGACAGGGTGTGGTGGCTCGGCGCCTGGTAGTCGCGGGTATCGTGGCAGTTGCTCCACAGCGCCGCGGCCAAGCCATCGCCCAGCTCGGCGCTGTGCAACAGTCTGGAATTGGGTGAACTGGCCATGACCTGAAAGACCTGGCTTTGCTCGAGCTGTGACATGGATATTTCCTCTTCCGCGCCATGCTACCGCCGTTGCGGCGATCTGCCAGCTACGCCGCCGAAAAAAGCGCAAGTTCAGGCAAGAGGGGGTTAGTGGCAGTGGCCATGTTTTTGCTTGGATGACATGGGGCGGCCAGGAGCGACCGGTCACGATAGTCTGCGTTCGGCCAGGAGCGGCCGGTTTGGCCTATAAATAGATCCGCGCCTTTTTTCGCCCCCTTTTTTTCCGGCAGGGGATCAGGAGCGGGCATTGGCGAGAGACGGCAATCGGCCATTCTCGACCGGCTGCTACCGACCCAATATAGATAGTCCGTCCCACCCTCACCGATACTGGTAACGGTTGGCAGGTAGCTGCCAGCGAGGGTGGGACATGCACCTGTAGGCTACGAATAAATCGACCCAAACGCATGACGTTTGCCGCTTTAGTTTCGAGTCTACAGGTGCGCTTGCGCTCGACAACGAATACTCAGGGTTCGCCGTCGAACGCCTGACGATCCAAGAATACTCGTTGTCTTATGGTACGGCAGTCACCCGTGGCAGCTTGCTGTAGGTCTTTGCTCAATAACGATTGGCTTTTCAAGGATCACCTCGTAATCCAGCTACTACGGTTTTCACAGTGATGCCTTGCTGAGTTGACATCGTCCAGGGCGGGCCTCAGTGAGCAATCGTTGCGCAGCCACTGTGTGTGTTGCCGTACCGACAACCCAAGCAGGTCCTGCGTAGGCTGAAATCTGATTAGAGGCTGCGCAGTGCAGTCCGACCTCTCAGGAAAACTGCCATGAAAACAGCTATCACGCTCACGCTTGCGCTGCTGTTGCCTGTTAACGCTTGGGCACAGCTCTCGAACAGCCCGATCCCCGATTTTACGGCAACCGCGCTGACGGGAGAAAAAGTCAGCGCCGCCCAGTTGATCGGCCAGCCGACGATCCTGATCGTCACACCGAGCACGGACGCCGCCAAGCACACCCGCCTGTGGGCCGAAGCCTTGCGTAAGAACGTTGACCAGAGCGCGGTGCGTATCCGCGACGTGCTGGCGATCGACCTGCCGTTCTTCATGAGCGAGGAAGACGCGATCGGCCGGGCCAAGGAAAAAATTCCGCGGCGCTACCAGGACCAGACCTGGATCTTGAACGAGTCGAGCCTCGAAAACGCTTTGAACATCCCGCGCGACAGTGCCAAGGCTTTCGTGTTCGTGCTGGACGCGCAGGGCAAGGTCATCGCGCGCGTCGAGGGCGCGCCGAACGAGGCCACGCTTAGCGAGGTGGAAATGGCGGTCCGCTCGACCCAGTAGTGCGGCGCCTGCAGACCACACGCTATTCATGGAGACTTCCCAATGCACATGAGCGAACTGCTGACCACACTGCAAGACGTGTTTTTCGACTGGCTTGCGCATGGCCTTAGCGGTTTTAGCGGTTGGCAGATCGTCGCTTATACGCTTGTGACAACGCACATCACGATCGCTGCGGTCACGATCTTTCTGCACCGCAGCCAGGCGCATCGCTCGGTCGAACTGCGACCGCTGGCTTCACATTTTTTCAGGTGCTGGCTCTGGCTCACCACCGGCATCGTGACGCGCGAATGGGTTGCGGTGCATAGAAAGCACCACGCCGCCTGCGAGACGCCCGAGGACCCGCACAGCCCTCAGACCCGTGGCATCGCAGCCGTGCTGCTGCGCGGCAGCGAGCTGTATGCGGCCGCCGCGAAGGACCGCCAGATGCTTGACCAGTACGGAGCAGGCACACCCAACGACTGGATCGAGCGAAAACTCTATACGCCGCACAGTTTATCCGGCGTCGGTTTGATGCTAGTGATCAATCTGCTTGCATTTGGCGCGATCGGCGCAACCGTCTGGGCGGTGCAGATGCTCTGGATCCCGATCACCGCAGCTGGCATCGTCAACGGCATCGGCCACTGGCGGGGGTATCGCAACTTCGAGCTCGCCGACGCAAGCCGCAATATCGTGCCTTGGGGCATCCTGATCGGCGGCGAGGAGTTGCACAACAACCATCACACCTATCCGACTTCGGCGAAGCTGTCGGTACGACGCTATGAGTTCGACCTCGGCTGGGCCTACATCCGCGGCCTCAAAATGCTCGGGCTGGCCACTGTGCGCCGGGTCCGCCCGCAGTTGCGGCTCGGTTCCGCACGGCCGGTGGTGGATACGGCCATGCTGAACGCAATCATTGCGAACCGCTACGAGCTCATGGCCAATTATGCAAGGCGTATGCACCGCGCGGCCCTTGTCGAATGGTTGCGCTTACGCGCGCAAGGGCACTCGCTCAAGCTTGCGGACCTGCGCAGCGCGCGCCGCTGGCTGCACCGAGACGCGCGCCATACCCCGACCAGCCAGCAGCGGCAGGCGTCGAGCGCGATTCAACAAAGCCAGACACTTAACCAGCTGGTCACGATGCGCGAACAACTGCGACCGCTGTGGACGCCCTCGGACGCGTCCGGCGCACAACGTGTAGCCGACTTGCAGGCTTGGCTGAAGACAGCCGAGGCAAGCGGTAGCGAGACGCTCCACGAGTTCGCGGCGATGCTGCGCGCGGTCCGTGCATGAGATGCCGTGCCCCCCTGAAAGCAAAGCTTGGAACCGATGACGGAGGACGAGCAGCGCGCTTCGATTCGAGAACTTACACTGTAGTGACGGCCCGTTCAGCGCCAGCTTGGGCGCTTCGTTTGAGGCTGACGAGTGAAGTGAGGCTGCATGAAAACACTGCTGCTGAAGTACTGGTATCGACTGCGATCGAGTTTCTGGTTCGTGCCAGCGGCCATGGCGTGCCTGGCCGTGGCACTGGCCTTCTGCGCCGTCGAGCTCGACAAGGCCGTTACTGACGACTGGCTGCAGTTCCTGGGTTGGAGCTATTCGGGTGGTGCCGAGGGTGCCAGCCTGCTGCTGGGCACCGTAGCCGGGTCGATGATCGCCATTGCCGGGACCGTGTTTTCGATGACGCTGGTGGCGCTGTCGCTCGCCTCATCCCAGCTGGGCCCGCGCCTGCTGCGCAACTTCATGCGCGACACCGCCAACCAGGTGGTGCTGGGCACCTTCGTGGCCACGTTTGTGTACTGCCTGCTCGTGCTGCGCACCATCCGCCGCGCCGACGAGGGGGCATTCGTGCCTCATCTCTCCGTCAGCATTGGCGTGTTGCTGGCCATTGTCAGCGTTGGGGTGCTGATCTACTTCATCCACCACATCTCGGTCTCGATCCAGGCGGATCAGGTCGTGGCACGGGTCGGCAGGGAGCTCGATGAGGGGATCGACAGGTTGTTTCCCGGCGACCTTGGCAAGCCTGGGTCCGCAGCCTCAAGAGCCTCAAGCGAAGCCAGCCTGCCAGCGGCGTTCGCGCGCGAGGCATGTCCTGTGGGTGCCCTTGAAGACGGCTATCTCCAGCTGATCGATGCTGACGCCCTGATGGCGTTGGCCAGCCAGGAAGATCTGCTGCTGCGGCTGGAGCGCCGGCCTGGGCACTACCTCACCAAGGGCCGGGCGATGGTGATGGTCTGGCCTGGGGATCGTGTCACTGAAACCCTGGCGGGAAAATTGAACGCCGCCTTCGTGTTGGGCAACCAGCGCACTGCAGCCCAGGATGTCGAGTTCTCCTTCCAGCAGTTGGTCGAGATCGCCGTGCGGGCGCTGTCACCGGGCATCAACGACCCGTTCACGGCGGTCGCCTGCGTGGATCGGCTGGGATCGGCCCTGTGCCGCCTGGCCCGACGCGACATGCCATCACACCTTCGCTTCGACAGTCACGGCCGGCTGCGGCTGGTGGCGCTGGGATCCACGTTTGCAGGCATCGTGGACACCGCGTTCAACCAGATCAGGCAAAGCGCTCGGTCGAACCCGGCTGTGGCGATCCGCATGCTCGATGCCATCACCCAGATCGCCGGCCACGTGCAATGCACGCAGGACGCGGCCTGCCTCCAGCGCCACGCCGGCATGATCGTCAACGGGGCACGAGAAGCTGTGCCGGAAGCGGGCGATGTGCTCGCCGTCGAGGCGAGCTTCACTGCGGCGACACTGGCGCTGCGCGACTTTCGCAGCTAACGCACGACGCGCCTCGCAGCCAACCGCTCACTGTGGGCCGGGCACCCGCATGAACATCGACGCCAATGCATGCAAGGTCTGCGAAGGCGGCGAGGTGTTCCTGCACCTGTCGAAGGAGGCGCCGCGTAAGCGCCTGCTGGCGCGCATCGACGAGTCCGACAAAACTGCAAGTTCTGCGTCGCCGGCAGCGCCGAGCACACTGCGGGACACTTACGTGCAAGCCTATGGCCATGCACTGGGCGCGACCAGCACGGCCGAGCCGGCCAGGTTCCTCGTACCAGCCGACGACAAACATGACGCACGGCTGATCGTGTCGCACGATCGTGCTCGGCGCGCTGGAAGGTCTCAAGTTTAGTTGTGGTCCGCGCGGCGTGCCGGCGTGAGTTACAAGCGATTCGCAGGCAGCTGGCCATGTGAGGCGGTTCATGCCACGGTAACCGCTGGTGCTGCTGACCGGACCGAGCAGGACGCGTCAGCATAAACGGCGTTGGCCGCGATCAGTCGATGGCTTTTCGGGAGCCGGTCCGGGCGTAGACGCAGGTGAACTCTGCGCCCACCAGCAGGATCTGCGCTGAAAAGTACACCCAGAGCAGTACCACCACTAACGAGCCAGCCGCGCCAAAGCCCGACGCGATGTCGCTGCGGCCGATGTAAGCGCCGATCACCACCTTGCCCCCGGTGAAGAGCAAAGCCGCCAGCAATGCGCCGAGCCACACATCGGGCGCTAGGACACGCTGGCGCGGCATGATCTTGTAGATCAGGCCGAACATGAGCGCCACCAGCAGGACGCCGCCGAGCGCATTGCCAGCCTCCACCACTGTCTGCCAGCCGCCAAGCACCGGCTCCAGTTGCCGGCCCACGGCAGCCAGCAGCGCACTGGTTACCAGCGACACGATGAGCAGGAAGCCCAGCGCGAGGACCATACCGAACGCCATCAGTCGGGCGCGCACGAACGAGAACCAACCATTCTTGCGCAGCCCCTCCGGCACCCGCCAAATCCGGTCGAGCGCGTTCTGCAGTTTGGCAAACACGCTGGTCGCGCCAACGAACAGCAGCACCACACCCACAGCGGTGGCCGTCAGTCCCTCGGCGGGCTCGCGCACGCTGACCAGCAGGCTCTGCACCGCGCCCGCGCTGCGTTCACCCATCAGGTTCTGCAACTGCGCCTGGATCTCACCGCGAGCGGCGTCTTCACCGAACAGCAGCCCAGCCATCGAAATCACCACCAGCAGCAGCGGTGCCAGCGAGAATATCGTGTAGTAGGCCAGCGCGGCGCCCATGCTTGGCACGTAGTCGTCGAGCCAAGAGGTCGCGACCTGCTTGGTCAGCCCCCACCATGCGGCGGGCCGGCCGGACAGCGTCACAGGCGCTCGGTACTGAGTAGAATTTCAGTGCTCTTCATATCGACTCCTTCGCGGGTATCTGCGACCTGGTGGTGGGGGCAACCGAACTCGACGGGCGCACACCAGTATTGGCGGACGCACATCAAATACAGCCTGCCCAGTTTGCGCGGAATGGTCTGTACGAGAGCACACACTCGACTGTTCGCTAACGCACCGTGCAGTGCACGCCGATCGCGATAGGCTGAACGGATGAACAGCACACAGGTTAATTTGCCGCTAGCAACCCCGCACAGTCGGTTGACAGGCAGCTTGCATCTGCCCTTGCGACCCGGACAGCTTGGTGCGCGACGAGGAACTGCGCGAACGGACGGCCGTTGAGCACGCGGGCGACCTTGTGGTGCGGCCGTTTCAGCTGTTCGCACAACGGCAAGCTTCTGGAGGCTTGGTCCTGCTGGGCTGCGCCATCCTGGCACTGGCCTGGGCCAACTCGCCGTGGGCATCGGCCTACGAACAGTTGCTGCACGTTCCGCTGAGCATTGCCCTCGGCAATCAGGTGTAGCGCCTGGACCTGCTGCATTGGGTCAACGACGGGCTGATGGCGATCTTTTTCTTCGGCGTCGGACTTGAAATCAAACGCGAGTTCCTCGTCGGTGAGTTGGCCGAACGACGCAAGGCCATGTTGCCAATCGTGGCCGCCGTGGGCGGTATGCTGCTGCCGGCACTGATCTATGCCGGGTTCAATTTCGATGGCGCAGGTGCCAAGGGTTGGGGCATTCGGATGGCCACCGACATCGCCTTTGCCCTCGGTGCGCTGGCCGTGCTGGGTTCGCGTATTCCCGAAGCCCTGAAGGTTTTTCTAGTCGCACTAGCCATCGTCGACGACCTCGGCGCACTGTTGGTCATTGCGATTTTCTACACCGCGTCGATTGATTGGCGCGGCATCATCGTGATCGTTGCCGTGCTGCTCGCGCTGTGGGTGGCTAACCGCTTCGGGGCCCGCCGCGGCTCAATCTATCTGCTGCTCGGGCTGGGTTTGTGGGCCGGTTTTTTCATGTCAGGTCTGCACGCGACGCTGGCCGGCGTGCTGACGGCGTTGTTTGGGTCGGCGCGGGTGAAAACCCTGCCGAGCGCATTGCCGGAGGTAATCCACCGTGGCGCCGACGACATCGAAGCCCAGGCCCTCGATAACGACTCCGACGCGCTGCATCCCGATCGTGTCGCCATCATCGGCGCGCTCGACGGCAGCCTCAATGCGGCCACCGCACCGCTGCAGCGTTTCGAGCACGGGGTACAGGCGTGGGTCACCTACGCCATCCTGCCGATTTTTGGTTTGTTTAATGCGGGGGTCGCAATCGACGCCACGGTGTTGCGCACGCTACCCACCGCTGTGCCACTGGGCATCATCGGACTGGTGCTCGGCAAATCGCTCGGCATCAGCCTGGCCAGCTGGCTGGCAGTCAAGACCGGGCTGGCCGAACTGCCCGAAGGCTCGACCTGGCGGCAGCTGATTGGCACCGCCTTCCTGGCCGGTATCGGCTTCACCATGGCGCTGTTCATCAGCAGCCTGGCGTTTCATGACAGCCATTTCGAGCGCGAAACGCAGCTGGCCATCCTGATCGGCTCATTGCTGGCCGCTGCGATCGGCATCAGCATCCTGCTGACGACGAAGGCAACTAAGACAGCGGCCGCACAGTAAGGGGTGGCCAGCCAGATCCGTGACTGGGTAAAGCGTACCGCCGGCTTTAATCAATCAGCGCGGTCGCCGTGAAATCGGGCAGTTCGAGAGCTGCGCCCAGACGCCGACCGGCGCCAGCAGCGCAAGCGTGATGGATGCTTTTATGTCGGTTTTCTTTTTTGCTCTACTGCGAGAGCGGTCGGCTGCGCCGCGAGTCGCCGATCAACCCGTAGCCTAGACGGGACGTGCGCTGGGTGTCGGCACGGCAACGCACACAGCAGCGACGGAGCGATTGATTATTGCCGACGTAGCGGTGCTTTCATGAAGCCTCACTTCAACTCGTAAGCCAAGACCGTATCGCCCGTCGTGGTGCCAAACGAGCCATGGCCGCCCGCTGCGACGACGATCATCTGCTTGCCATGGATGCGGTAGGTCATGGGGGTCGCCTGGCCGCCTGCGGGCAGCCGACTTTGCCAGAGCTTGCGGCCCGTCGTCACGTCGTAGGCGCGCAGGTAGTTGTCCAAGGTTCCGCTGTAGAACACCACACCGCCGGCGGTGATCAAGGGCCCGCCAAGGCTGGCCACGCCCATCGGCAAAGGAATCGCAAGCATGCTCGGCATCTGATCGCGCACGGTGCCGTGGCGGTGCATCCACGCGCGCTGGCCAGTACGTATATCGACCCCGGCGATCGCACCCCAGGGCGGCGCTTGGCATGGCAGCCCGAGTGGCGAGAGGAAGGGGCCGATCTTGACGGCGTAGGCCGCACCGTGGTTCTCGTTCCAGTGCTCGCTGGAGCCGGCGCTGACGATATTCGCCGTGGCATCGGGACGGGCAACCAACTCGAACGTGAAGGCCAGGAAGGCCGGTGTACCGACCATGATCTGGCGCAGCGGATCGACCGCTACGCCGCCCCAGTTGAAGACCCCCAGGTTGCCCGGATATACCAGCGTGCGCCGCGTCGCGGGTGGCGTGTAGGGCCCGTCATAACCCATGCGCTGCAGCTCAATGCGGCAGATGAGTTGATCCAGTGGCGTTGCACCCCACATGTCCTTGCCAGTCAGGGCCGCTGGCATGAAGCTCAGCGAAGAATGGGGTTGTGTCGGCGCGGCGAACTCGCCGGGCACCGAACTGGCCGGGGCCGGCAACTCGCGCACCGGTAGAATCGGCTTGCCGCTGCGGCGGTCCAGCACATACAGGTCGCCCTGTTTGGTGGGCAGGACCAGTGCGGGCACCCGCTTGCCGTCAATCGTCAAGTCAATCAATGACGGCTGCGACGGCACGTCACGATCCCAGAGGTCGTGGTGCACTGTCTGGAACAGCCAGCGCTGTTTTCCACTCGCCACGTCGAGCGCGATGAGGGCACTGGAGAAACGTTCGACCTCCGGGCTGCGGCCCGCGCCCAGCTGGTCGGGCGAGCGGTTGCCCAGCCCGATGTAAACCAGCCCGAGCTGCGCATCGACGCTGGACGGCGCCCAGTTGTTCGGTGCACCAGCGGTATAGGTCTGGCCCGGCAGCAGCGGCGCGGTAGCGTCCGGGCGGCCTGGATCGAAGTTCCACACCAACTGCCCGCTCCATACGTCGAACGCCCGGATCACGCCGGACGGATTGAGCACCGACGCGTTGTCGTTGATTGCGCCACCGACGATCACCACGCCGCCCGCCACCACGGGTGGCGAGGTCTGCATGTAGGTACCCGCGCGCAAGTTCGGCATGCCTGCGCTCAGGTCGACCACACCGTTGTCACCAAAATCGAGGCAGGGTTCTCCGGACTGCGCGTCCAGCGCAAACAGCCGAGCGTCAATGGTGGGCAGGAAGATGCGACGGGTACAGGTTGACGGCTGAACTGCGGCGGGCGCGCTGGCAGGCGCTTGCGATGCCCCGCCGGTGCTATCGAAATAGGCCAGGCCGCGGCAGGTCAGATGCTGGCTGCTGTGGCCCACGTCAATGTGCGGATCGAAGCGCCAGCGCACCTGCCCGGTGGCGGCGTCCAGAGCAATGGCGTGTTGCCGCACGCTGCACAAGTACAGCAGATCGCCAACCTTCAACGGCGTGACCTCGAAAGTGCGTTCAACCGGATCACTCGGGCGTGGCGTCTCGCCAGTGTGAAAGGTCCACGCGAGTCCCAATCGGCTTACCGTGGCAGGTGTGATGTCCGCCAGCGACGAGTAGCGCTGGCCATACCCAGTTCCACCATAGGCCGGCCAGTCGTCGCCCGCGGCGCTAGAGGCATCGACAGAATCGGCGCGGTCTTGCGCCGCAGCCGCCAAAGGAGGTGAATCGGGCAGGCTGCCCGCAACATCGAAGGGGTCGCGTGTAATCGAAATCGCCGCGATGGCGACCATACTGAGCATGGTTGCTGCCAACCAGCCGCGCGGGCCGCGCCAGGAAGATGGCGGGGAGACCGGCACTGCACCCAGCGTCCGATCGATCCATGGGCTCAGCAGCCATAAACCGACGACGGCGAGCCAGCAAGACTCCGCACGCCACCAAGGCGATGCCCGCGACGCCATACGCCCAGCTGCCGCCCAGCGCGGCAAGCCAGACGCCCCCGGCACCGAGGACGATGCCGAGAAGAATGAGAATCGATGCGGTGATAAATGTCAGCACCATTTGTCGTTGCTCCTTGTTGGGCGGGGCGGGGACCACGAACAAGGCGCGGCTGACATCACCGCTGTCACTGCCCGACCGACACACCGCAAGGCAGGATCTCGCGTTGACGTTGGGGTCAATGGCGCCGGCGGCGTCGAATTGGTTCTAGGCCGCAACCCACTTCTCGGCATCGGGTCGCTGCTCATTCGAAAAAATCTTGAGCCGACCCGGCATCATGAACGCGAACATGCGTATTGCATGCGCGACCCAGTCAACGTCCGTGACCACCGCGATGCGTTCCCATGCGTTCCCGTTAGCTAGCCCGAGTTTAGCGTCATCCCACATGGCTGCGGCAGTGAAGCCCGTGAATGCCGCCGTCAGTTGATGAAGCACTCTTACCTGCTGGTGTCTTTGCAGTACCGCTTCGATCGCCGGCATGAGGACCGACTCATAGTCCTTCGCATCAACTTGACCCGAAGCACTGACTCCCACTACATGATCAGGAAGATGGCTTAGTAACCTCATCATGGTGTGTCTCCTTGAATAACGAGCGCGGGTCACCAAGTCAAACAAGCAGATATCCCTTACTAAGTAATGCCAGCAAATAGTATCCGCGCGGTCGGCATGCGCAGGGGCATCTTTAGTTGTCTATAACAAAAGCCTGCCCGCGCTCCCTGCTCGAGTCTGTTCGCTGGCGCACAGAGAGCGTGCGGGGATGCTCGGATTTGTTCAGCCGGTTGCTGAACAGAGCTCGAACTTCCATGCGGGTTTTGCCTTGCCGCAACCGCAGTGTGTGCGCCAACGAACAGACGTCAGCCCCTGCCGGCCAGCACATTGTTTACATAGCCAACTCATCGCGTACATCACCGCCGGCGGCTGTCACCTCGCCCCCGCTGACGTCCCTGCCACCCACGATTCACCAACGCATCCTGTCGATGCGCAGTGGTCGCCATCCCGAAAGGAAGACTCCCCATGTTGCACAGCCAGAAAGACATCGAGACGTGCGTTATCAGCGCCGCCGACGGCGACATTGGCCAGGTTAAGGATATCTACTTCGACGATCACGCCTGGGCGACCCGCTACCTCATCGTCGACACGGGGAGTTGGTTGGCAGAACGCAAAGTGCTGATCTCGCCCATTTCCATCAACCGCCTCGACTGGGCGGCGAACAAGCTTCACGTCGCGATCACCCAGGAGCAAGTCAAGCACAGCCCCATCATCGACACCGACAAGCCCGTGTCCCGGCAGCATGAAGTGCAGTACATGGGCTACTACGGCTACCCCAATTACTGGGGCGGCACCGGGATGTGGGGCAACGGCATGCTGCCGATGGGTTTATACCCCGGCTCCGCCGAGCTCCCCGGTGGCAACGTAGCGCTGGAACAGAGCAATGAACAAAGCGCAATGGCCGACCAGGCGAGTCATCGTGACGACGATCCGCATCTGCGCAGTTGCAAGGCGGTCATCGGCTACCACATCCACGCCAGCGATGGCGAAGTGGGTCATGTTGATGGGTTTCTGATTGATGACGAGAGCTGGGCCATCCGCTATCTGGTGATCAATACCAGCAACTGGTGGGTCGGGCACAAGGTGCTAATCGCGCCGGAGCAGATCAGTGGCGTGCAGTGGCCGGACAGAACCGTGACCGTTGACCTGAGCCGTGAGGCGGTGAAGGCAGCCCCCGCCTACGACGCGTGATCGAGCTAAACCGCTAACGCGAGACGCGCCACGCCAGCCCATGTCTGCATGCCGCCATGTGGCGGCATGCAGACGCAAGGTGGGCTATGCGCCAAGCGGCGCCGATGACGAAAAAGGACACCACATGAAAATCGACGCCACTGCATACAAACTCCGCGAAGGTGACGCGGTCGACCTCGGCCTTTGGCCTACCAACGTCAAACCGCTGTGCAAGTCGAAGAAGAAGTACCGCAAAGTGCTGCAAGGCCACGTCGATCGCTTAAGCGACCAGCAACGCATGCTTTACGCGTCTAACCGCCATGCCTTGTTGCTGGTGTTTCAGGCGATGGACACCGCGGGCAAGGACGGCGCCATCCGTCACGTGATGTCGGGCGTCAACCCGCAAGGCTGCCAGGTATTCAGCTTTCAGCATCCGAGCGCGCGCGAACTAAACACGACTTCCTCTGGCGCACCACCCGCGACCTGCCTGAACGAGGGCGCATCGGCATCTTCAACCACTCGTATTACGAAGAGGTGCTGATCGTGCGCGTGCACAAAAGCCTGCTGCACAGCGAGCGCCTTCCCGATCCTGCGCCCGACGAATCGGTGTGGCACGGTCGTTACCGCTCGATCGCCGATCTGGAAAGGCATTTGCACGCCAACGGCACGCGCATCGTCAAGGTATTCCGCCACCTGTCGAAGGAGGAGCAGCGCAAGCGCCTGCTGGCGCGCATCGATGAGCCCGACAAGAACTGGAAGTTCAGCGCGGCCGACATCGCCGAGCGCGAGTACTGGGACGCCTACATGCAAGCCTATGGCCATGCCCGGGCGCGACCAGTACGGCGGACTCGCCTTGGTTCATCGTGCCGGCCGACGACAAGCACAACGCGCGGCTGATCGTGTCGCAGATCGTGCTCGACGCGCTGGAAGGTCTGAAGTTGAGTTACCCGGCGGTCAGCACGGCGCGGCGGCAGGAGCTGAAAACGATTCGAAAGCAGCTGAAAAAGTGAGCAGGTGCAGACTCGACCGACCCAGCATTCGTAGACCCTGGATGACCGCTTCTGGCCGGTTTCTGCCTTTCGCCAACGGCAGCTATATTGGGTCGAGAGCAGGCAGCAAGAATGCTCTGCTGCCTGCTCCGGGCTACCTTCGCGGCTAGAGTCCACGGATCCGTCCCAATCTTGGAGAACCAAGATGATCAGCAAAAATACGATTTGCCTCTGGTACGACGCGCGCCGCGTTGGACGCTGCGATGTTCTACGCCAAGACCTCCCGGACAGCGCGGTAGGAGCGGTCCATCGCGCGCCTGGCGACTATCCTGCGGGCAAGCAGGGCGATGTCCTGACGGTTGAGTTCTCGGTGATGGGCATCCCCTGTCTCGGACTGAACGGAGGGCCAGTCTTCAAGCATAACGAGGCATTCTCGTTCCAGGTTGCCACTGACGACCAAGCCGAAACGGACCGCTTGTGGAGCGCGATTGTCGAAAACGGAGGCGAGGAAAGCGCATGCGGTTGGTGCAAGGACAAATGCGGACTATCGTGGCAGATCACGCCACGCGCATTGACGGCCGCGATAGCCAATCCTGATCGAGCGGCGGCCAAGCGCGCGTTTGAAGCCATGATGACCATGAGAAAGATCGACATCGCTACGATCGAAGCCAGCACAACCGGACGTCATTAAGGTTCGCTTCACACCATGCTACTGCGCGCCCGGCGATCTGCCGGCTATGCCGTCGAGCAAAGCGCACGTTCAGGCAAGTGTCGCAGCTCGCGCGCTCGACAGTCGTGTCATTGATCCGGGCTTCGGGCAGGGTCGAGCGAATGCTCTGTTCGTCACAGGATTCATCCATGTCAGAGCGTTACCGGAATATCGATCCCGATGGGGGCACGCCGCAGGCAGTACACCATTGGTTGATCGGCGCGGCACAACGCTGGCGGGTTGTCGCTTCGCTCCGAAGCCGCCCTACGTTTTGAGCGGAACGCCGCCCGGGCCGCTCTATGACTTAGGTGTCTGCCACTGTTGCTTGATTTCCTGCCATTGGCTGTCGCTTAGCCACTTATCCGCCAGCGGGAAGAAGATATTTTCCTCGCTGTCCAGATGGTCGTAGTACTTGTGAGTGTAATCCTCGATGACGGTGGCTATTTCTCTGGGCGTAAGGCTTGAGTGCTCGAGCGTCTTGAGTTGCTTGGCAATGCGCGCAAAGCCCTGATGGTCGCGCTCTATATCCAGTACGCGCGGATGCACAGGGGCGCGGGTGGTTAATAGCAGGCGACGAATAAGTTCTTCGTTCTGGTGGTGGCGGGTCTCGGCGTCACCATGCAGAGATTCCAGCAGGGCAAAGAGTTGCTGGCGATCGGCCGCGTCGCACGCGTCACCTTTCAGTTTGCCGAGCAGGTTTTTCATCTGGTCGATGGTGGCGGAAATAGTCTGGTGATAGTGGTGAAGTTCTTCTAGCAAGCGATGCATGCTCAATCCTCACAGGCCATTGCCCTAGTGTCTCCTGCTACAGCTTAGGACAGCGCGAAACCCGCGGGCCGAAATCCGATGAGATTGAGTTTGAAGAACCCAGCATGCTGCACGGCGAGGGTTGCCGTGCAGCCACTGGGTATCGCCGGTCTAGGCGTCTGCGGAGTCAAGTCGGCGTACTAACCCCCTTGCCAACATCGCTGCAGAGCTGGCTAGTAGCGCTGCAGGGCACCATTCTCGATGCGCACGCGGTCGCCGACCCTGAGGTCGCCGATGCTTGTCTGGGTCAGGGTTTGATAGGAGCCGTTTTCCATGCGCACGGTGACTCTGTAGGCGTTCTCGGCCTGTTTGCGTTTCTCAATTTGGTGACCTATATAGGCACCGCCGGCTGCCCCGGCGATGGTCGCCGCCGTGTTGCCGCTGCCACCACCTACCTGGTTGCCCGCCACGCCGCCGAGCACCGCCCCAGCCACGGAGCCCAGGCCGAAGCCGGTGCCAGCGACGCCCTGGTAGTCCTGTGGGGTGCTGTCAATCGACTCCACTCTGCCGTAGCCGGAATAGATGCCGCCTGGTGCCGCGCTATCCTGATACCCGCCCTGCGGGTAGGTGGTCGTGGCGGGCGGGTTGGTGGACGTGCAGGCACTGAGCGCAAGAACACCAGCCAACCCGAGCATGGGGGCGAATCTCTTCATCGTGGTCATAACCAATTTCCTCGTGTGGTGCCTGTTGCCGGCAACCTCTCCCATATTGACCTCGCCAGGAGAGAAAAGTCCGGCTCGGCAGCGAGCCCCAGCCCTCGATTCAGACTGTGCGCAATGCCACGCCCGGTCGGTGCGCCAGCACACATGCAGTTGGTCGCGCCGACAGCGTGGAGCAAGTGTTTCTGCTGATGCTCAAAACCCGCAACTTTATGCAAGTGCTGGCAGCAGGCGCGGCGCAGACTGGCGCCATCCACTGGGAGTCGTCCGATGAACCTGTCGCTATACCTGTTGACCGTGCTGATCTGGGGCACCACCTGGATCGCCATCAAGCTGCAGATGGGCGAGGTGGCGATTGCCGCCTCGATTGCCTATCGCTTCGCCCTGGCGGCGGCGGTGCTGTTTGCCGTGTTGCTGCTCAGCGGCCGCCTGCAGACGCTCGATAGACGTGGCCAGGTGATCTGCCTGCTCCAGGGTCTGTGCCTGTTCTGCATCAATTTCCTGTGTTTCTACACCGCCAGTCAGTGGATCCCCAGCGGGCTGGTCGCGGTGATTTTTTCCACGGCAACCTTGTGGAATGCGCTGAACGCGCGGCTGTTCTTCAAGCAGAAGATCGCCGCCAATGTCCTGGCCGGCGGGGCCCTGGGCCTGGCGGGCCTCGGCCTGTTGTTCTGGCCCGAACTGGCGGGGCATACGGCCAGCCGGGAAACCCTGCTGGGCATCGGCTTGTCGCTGATTGGCACCCTGTGTTTTTCCGCCGGCAATCTGCTCTCCAGCCTGCAGCAGAAGGCCGGCCTCAAGCCACTGACCACTAACGCCTGGGGCATGCTCTACGGCGCCTTGATGCTGGTGGCGATCTGCCTGGTCAACGGCACGCCGTTCGGTTTCGAGTGGAGCACGCGCTACGTCGGTTCGCTGTTGTACCTGGCGATTCCCGGTTCGGTGATCGGCTTCACCGCCTACCTGACCCTGGTCGGGCGCATGGGGCCGGAGCGGGCGGCATACTGCACCGTGCTGTTTCCGGTGGTGGCGCTGAACATCTCGGTGTTCGTCGAGGGTTACCAGTGGACCGCGCCGGCATTGTTCGGCCTGGTGTTGGTGATGCTCGGCAACGTGCTGGTGTTTCGCAAGGCGAAGCCGCTGCCGCAGTTGACGCGCGATGGCAGCCTGGACAGTAAGGCGGGCTGAGAGGCTGTGAAAAACGCTCGGCTACTGCGGTCGCCTGCAAACGACCGCGGCGGCGCTCGATATTTGCACAAGCGCTGAGCCCAGGCGTGCGCGCTCAATGCCAGGTCGACAGCGCTTCCCAGGCACGGAAGCTGTCGCCGGGAATTGGCCGGCTGATCGAGAAACCCTGGGCGATGTCACAACCGAAGTTGCCCAAGCGGGTCAGGGTTTCGCGGCTTTCCACGCCCTCGGCGACCACTTCGAGGTCGAGGTTGTGCGCCAGTTCGACGATCGAGCGCACGATTTTCGCCGAGTCATCGTCGTCGCTGAGCATGTTGGTGACGAAGGACTGATCGATTTTCAGTGAGTCCACCGGCAGTTTCTGCAGGTAGGCCAGCGAGGAGTAGCCGGTGCCGAAGTCGTCGATGGTCAGCCGGGTGTCGAGGTTCCTCAGTTGGGTCAGGGTCTGCAGGGCCGCCACTGGGTCTTCCATCAGCGCGCTTTCAGTCAGCTCGAACTCGATCCAGTTGGGCTGGGCGCCCCAGGTGGCAAAGGCGCCGCGAATCCGCTCGAGCAGTTTGGGGTCGCGCAGGTCGTGCGCCGACAGGTTGACCGAGATGGGTCGCGAGTCGCCTTCCTCGTGCCAGGCATAGCTCTGGCCCAGCGCCGCATCGAGCACCCAGTAAGTGAGCGGGGTGATCAGCCCGGCGCTCTCAGCCAACTTGATGAAGTCGTTGGGTGGCAGCAGGCCATGTTGCGGATGCTGCCAGCGCACCAGGGCTTCGCTGCCGCACACCTTGTTGGTGGCGATTTGCAGTTTTGGCTGGTAGTGCAGCAGCAGTTGATTGCCATCGATCGCCCGGCGCAGTTCGCTCATCAGCGTCAGGTGCTGGGCGCATTCGCGGTCAAGACCGCCCTGGAACAGCGCATAGCCGGCGCTGGAGCGTTTGGCCTGATCCATGGCGCTGCCGGCGCGGCGGATCAGCGCGTCCGAGTCGGTGCCGTGGCCGGGGTAGAGGGCGATGCCGATGCTGGCGCGGGCATCGAGGAGCAGCCCGGACAGGTCGATCGGCTCATACAGCGCCACCAGGATCTTCTGCGCCAGTTGCGACGCCTGTTCGGCACCGCCGCTGGGCATCAATACGGCATATTCACTCTCGCCGATGCGCGCCACCGTGCTGCTCGCGCCCACCGCCTGCACCAGGCGCGCGGCGATGGCTTGCTGCAGGCGGTCGCCTTCGGGGTAGCCGAGGGTTTCGTTGATCGCCTGGTTGCGGCCGACTTCCAGTTGCAACAGACCGAGCGCCCGGTGCTCCTGCTTGGCGCTGGCAATCGCATCGTCCAGCTGTTCGCGCAGATTCAGGCGATTCGGCAGTTCGGTCAGCGCATCGAAATAGGCCATGCGCCTGATGGTCGCTTCCGCCTGCGCCGCCTTGGCGCGGGTGCGCAGGGTGGCGATGCCGAAACCCAGATCCTTGGCCGTGGCGAACAGCAGCTCGACCTCCTGCTCGTCGAAGGCGTCGGCCTCCATTGCCATGATCACCAGCTTGCCGATCAGTTGCTCGTCGACGCTCAGTGGTAGCACGATGGCCGAGGCGAAGCCGTGCTCGATGGCCTCGTCCAGTAGCTCATCTATCGGTTCGTCGAGGCGGTTGCGGATAACCAGCGGTCGGCCGGCCTCGAGTTCGGCAGCGAAGCGCTGGATGTAGCTCTTGCCCTTGGCGCCGGCGGCCCAGGTATCGGCGCGGGCGAGGAAACCGTGATCGCTGCCGGCGTAGGCAACCTGGCGCTCCGGCTCGGCGGGGTCTTCCTGGCGGTAGGCGACCCAGGCCAGGCGGTAACCGCATTCGGCCACCAGCACCCGGCAGACTTCCTCGAGTAGGTCGGACTCATCGCTGGCATGGATCAGTGCATGGTTGACCGCCACCCGCGTCGCCAGGGCGCGATTGAGGCGCTGGATCTCCTGCTCGGCCTGCGCGCGGCGGGCCTTGCTGCGTAGGGTTTCGATGCCGAATGCCAGGTCCTCGGCGGCTTCGCTCAGCAGTTCCATTTCTTGCGCGGCGAAGGCATCGGGCTCCGGGGCACCGATGCCGAGAGCACCGAAGATCTCGCCGTCGACCCGTAGCGGCAGCGACAGCACCGAGGCGATGCCGTGTTGGGTGGCGCCCTCGCGCCAGGGTGCGGCGTCGGGGTCGGTCAGCAGGTTGTGGGTCAGGCTCAGCTGGCCGGTGCGGATCGCGGTGCCGGAGGGGCCGTGGCCGCGCTCGTTGTCGGCCCAGGAAATGTTCAGCGAGTCGACATAGGCCTGGTCGACCCCGGCATGGGCCAGGGGAGTCACTGTTTTCGCCGGATCGTGCTCGGCGCGGCCGACCCAGGCCAGGC
This sequence comes from Pseudomonas sp. CC6-YY-74, assembly GCF_002025205.1. Taxonomy (GTDB): domain Bacteria; phylum Pseudomonadota; class Gammaproteobacteria; order Pseudomonadales; family Pseudomonadaceae; genus Aquipseudomonas; species Aquipseudomonas paeninsulae. Next base: position 166,656 of record NZ_CP019947.1, read on the forward strand.
GATAACCGGCCTGCTCGACGATCACCCGGCAGATCGCCTGGAGCAGGGTGGCCTCGTCTTCGGCACGCAGCAACGCCCGATTGCAGCCACTCAAAGTGCGCAACGCGCGGTTGAGGTACGGGTGTTCCTGGTTGGTGGAGCTTGGCGCTGGCACAGTTCGTCTCCGACTCATGCACGATCTGCCTTGAGTATAGAGTTGCACAGCGGCGCAGGGTTCCGCCGGCTGAACGGTGCAGGCCAGCAGGCCCTAGCGAAACTTGGCGAAAACCCGCTCGGAGAACACCAGCCGGGCGAACAGCGGGTAGCACAGGTAGTGCAGGGCGAGGATCAGCAGGGCCATGGGGCTGGGGTCGTCCTTGAGCGTCATCAGCCCCAGTAGGCCGAGATAGAGCAGCGCCAGTACCCCGCCATAGAGCCAGACCAGATGGCGCCGTTCGCTCGGCAGCGGCGCGCGGCTGTTGCGCCAGACAAACCATAGGGCCATGCCGCCGGCCACAACCATGGCGATCAACAAGGTACTCAGCAGACCGCCCAGTTTGACGAAGGTGCGCAGCAGCAGATTGAGCACGATCACCGCGGCGACTCCACTCAGGGCCAGGCGGGCGACGGGCACGGCGGCAGGGCGCGGAGTCGGATCATTTGAGGCAGGCATTCAGAGGCTCCGGTTCAAGCCGAAACGTTTTTTCAGGACCGCATCGAGCAGGCTTTTTGGCACCAGTGCCGCGATCAGCGGCAGGACCCGGCTGCCATTGCCCAGGCGCAGCAGGCGCGGGCGCTTGGCGCTTTGCACGGCGGCGAGCAGGTTGCGGGCGAAGTGGCTGGCGGGCGTAGGGTTGTCCTGGGAGGCGTTGGCGCGGGCGCGGATACCCGCGCGGATTGGCCACCAGGGCGAGGCTTCATCGATCAGCTGCTCGGCCTGCTGACTGGCGCTGGCGCCGAAGCTGGAGGCAATGGCGCCGGGCTGCACTTCCATCAGCTCGATGGCGAAGGGCGCCAGCTCCAGGCGCAAGGCATCGGACAGCGCATGCACGGCGGCTTTCGAGGCGCAGTAGGCGCCGGCGAAGGGGGTGACCAAAATCCCGGAAACGCTGCCGATATTCACCACCAGGCCCTTGTTGCGCCGCAGCAGCGGGAACAACGCCCGGGTCACGCCGACGAGGGCGAACACATTGGTCTCGAACTGCCGGCGCATGGCCTCGACGCCGCCATCGAGCAGCGGGCCCATGGCGCCGTAACCGGCGTTGTTGATCAGCACGTCCAGGCCGCCGACTTCCGTCTGCATACGTTCGGCCAGTTGGCCCAGGCCCAGGCCGTCGTTGACGTCCAGTTGCACCGCGGTAAAACCGGCCGCACTGAGCGCGGCGAGGTCGGCCTCTTTGCGGGCGCTGGCCCACACCTGATAACCGGCCTGTTTAAATTCGTCGGCCAGGGCGCGGCCGATGCCGCTGGAGCATCCGGTGATCAGGGCGGTGGGCTGGGTCATGCGGGCATCCTTGTGGGGGGGTTAGCAGGGGGCTGGCATGCACCCGACAGGGTCAAGCGAGTGACTCAGTGACTGAAGCTGCCATGCAGGCGTTCGGCACGAAAATCCAGAGTACTGGCGCGGTAGCCGCTGCGCAGGGTCGGCACGGGCAGGCAGTCCTGCCAGGTGGCGCCTGGCAGCAGATCGCCGGGGCCGCTGTAGCGGGGGGATTCGTAGAGGCGTTCGACGAGGTTGACGCTCTCGCCGGGGCGGTTGGCGGCGATCTCCCATTGCAGTTCGAGCAGGGCGGCGTCGCTGCCGTTCTTCAGGGTCAGGGCCAGCGGGCGATTGGCCGGGCAGTTTTGCGGATCGTAGACCAGGCGCAGTTGCATATGCGCCAGGTGGCGCATCTCGCGGCTTTCCTGCCAGAGCACCCAGCTAGCCACCAGGCCCAGGCCGATCAAGGCGGCAAGGGAGATAGGCAGGGCTTTGCTCGGGTAGCGGATCAGCAGGACCAGCCAGCTCAGAACCAGTATCGCGCCGAATAACATAGGGGAAACCTTGATTGATAAAACAGGGCTTTATCCTACACAAGGCTGGGGCGACATGCGCCGTGCAGGCGGATGTCGGAAAAAGCGACGCCGGCCCTGTCTGTGACAAAGGCCGGCGTCTGTTTGCCGCGGTTTTAACGTCGACTCAGTTGGCGACGATGCTTAGCGGTGTTGCCTGGCTGCGGCCGTAGACGTCTTCCAGACGTTCGATGTCGTCTTCACCGAGGTAGCTGCCCGATTGCACTTCGATGATTTCCAGCGGGATCTTGCCGGGGTTGCTCAGGCGGTGCACCGCGGTCATGGGAATATAGGTGGACTGGTTTTCGGTGAGCAGGAACACCTTGTCGTCACAGGTCACCTCGGCGGTGCCTGATACCACGATCCAGTGTTCGGCACGGTGATGGTGCATCTGCAAGGACAGGGTGGCGCCAGGTTTGACCGAGATATGTTTGACCTGGAAGCGTCCGCCCATGTCCACCGAGTCGTAGGAACCCCAAGGCCGATAAACCTCGCAATGGTTCTGGGTTTCGCTGCGGCCTTGCTCATTGAGCTGGTTGACCACGGTCTTGACGTCCTGCACGTGGTCGCGGTGGGCGACCATCATGGCGTCCTTGGTTTCCACCACGACTATGTCGTCCAGGCCGATCACCGAGACCAGCTTGCCGTTGCCATGCACCAGGCAATTGCGGCTGTCGTGCACCATGACATCGCCCTTGGTGACGTTGCCGTTTGTGTCCTTGTCGTGTACGTCCCAGATCGACGACCAGCTGCCGACATCGTTCCAGCCGGCATCGAGCGGTACCACGCAGGCGTGGGTGGTCTTTTCCATCACCGAGTAATCGATGGAGTTGTCCGGGCAGCAGGCGAAGGTGGCGGCGTCGATATTCACCACGTCATCCTCGACCTCGCTGCGTTCCAGGGCCAGCAGGCAGGTGTCGTAGATGTCGGCGTCGTGCTTCTTCAGTTCTTCCAGGTAACGGCTGGCGCGGAACAGGAACATGCCGCTGTTCCAGAAGTAGTCGCCGGACTCGACGAATGTCCGGGCGCGCGCTTCATCGGGTTTCTCGACGAAGGACTGCACGCGAATCACACCTTTTGGCAGAAGGGGGTCGGCAATCGATTTGATGTAGCCGTAGCCGGTTTCCGGACGCACAGCCGGGATGCCGAACAGCACCATTTCGCCTTTTTCGGCGGCCTTGCTGCCCAGCGCCAGGGCGTCCTGGAAGGCTTGCTGGTTTTCCAGCACATGGTCGGCGGGCAGAACCAGCAGCAGCTCGTCACGGCCTTCGGCGAGCAGCTTCATGGCGGCGATGGCCACCGCCGGCGCGGTGTTGCGGCCAAAGGGCTCGAGCAGGAGCGCCTGGGACTCCAGTTGTTGGCTTTGCAGTTGTTCCTGGACGATAAAGCGGTGTTCCTTGTTGCACACCAGCAGCGGCGCCTGCATGCCGTCGAAGGCCAGGCGCTTGATGGTTTGCTGGAACAGGGTGTCTTCGCCAGTGAGGGCGAGGAACTGCTTGGGGAACTGCTTACGCGAGAGGGGCCATAGGCGCGAACCGCTACCACCGGAAAGAATTACTGGAATCATGTCTGTACTCCTAAAGCGTTTATGCACTCAGTTGGACGCCTCCCACACTCTGGCGGGAGGTCCAGTTACCCAGGCTGAGCGAACAGCTCTGGGGGCATCACTCCAAAACGCCTCCTCATGAAGGCGCTAATTGCAGGTCGGTCTATTGCCGACCTTGGCTGTTGTCCGGGTTGCTTAGTCGGTCTTGGCTGGGCGCTTGACCCACACCGGCGAGAGCTGGCGGCCGTTGCCGGTGATGTACAGGCTGACTACCTCACCGCGCGCCAGGGTGACGGGCTTGAGGTCGCTGACTTTCTTGTCGCCGTCGAACAGCGCCAGGCTGATCTTGACCGGGTTGACTTCGCGCTCGCCGTTGCCATCCGGGGCGACGTTGTCGACCACCGCGGCCTTGCCGTCGGCGGTCTTCAGGCTGAGCGTGCTGTCGGACAGGTTCTGTACCCGGAGCAGGGCTTTCTGCTTGTTCTGGAATGCGGCTTCTTCCACCAGCTTGGGTTCTGCGCCCGGCTGGTTGACCAGGGTGTAGAAGTGGTCGGCGTCGAGTTGCACCGGCAGGCTGCTGCTGCCGACCTGGGCGCTGTAGCTGCCGGCCGGGAGATAGCTGAAGTCGCTGGAGCCCAGCGGCGCAATGTCGCTGAGCTCGGTGTTGCCGACGCTGACGCTGAGCTCGCTGTTGCCGGCGTTATAGGCGCGGACGAAGGCCGATCCCTTGGGCGCGATGGGGGCGTAGAGGCCACCTTCGCCGGCTTGGGCGTGCAGGGCGCTGAAGCCCAGGGCGATGGCCCCGACGTACGACATCCAGCTGTATTTGGTTGGTCTGTTCATGGGTAGTGCTCCATGTGATTTAACAAAATGATCTGTCGACCATGTGGGGGTGAGACCTCAGAACGGACGGCTGATTCAATTGCTGTTGCTGTTGGCCAGGCGTTGCTGGCTGCTGTTGCTTTTCAGCTCGGCTATCCAGGCCTGATCGAAGTTGCTGAGGTCGTTGCTCATCGGCAGGTAGCGTTCGGGAAATTCCCAGATCAGCAGCTGCGGTGTGGCGTTGGCAAATTCGTCGCTTTGCAGGTACTTGAGCATCGGCACAATCGGCCCCTGGCCGTCTTCGGCGTGGTTGCTCAGGTCGCGTTGCAGGTGTTGGCGCAGGGCGCCAGGAAAATTCCAGTTGGGATTGGCGCTGTAACTGGTGCCGACCAGCGCCACCGGCATGTCGCTGTCGGCGAACAGCGCATCGGTGCCGTTGACCTGGTCCGCGGCGCGGGTTTGGTACTGCTGCAACTGATCGGGTTCGGGCAGCAGATGCTCGAACAGCGGCGCCAGCGGCAGGAAGCTGGTCAGGTCGCCGAGCAGTGGCTTCTGCTTGGTGGCCTGGGTGACGAACTCCTGTGGTTCGCCGTTGAGGTCTAGCGAGCGGCTGACGGTTTCACTCAATTGGCGGGCGACGAAATCCGCGCCCAACGGTGTCCAGTGGGTGTCGGTGCGCAGGAACAGTTGCCCGCTGTTTTTCTCGGCCTGCAGGTTGGCAAGCAAATCCGGTGCGGCGATGTCGGCGCTGCGCACCGCGCTGTGAAAGCGCTGGTAGAGGTCCTGGCGCTGGCTGCTGATGGGGGTGTCGCCGACGTGCTCCGGGTACAGGCGCGACTTCGACGGCACTATCGCCAGCAGCAACAGCACATCGTGTTGCGCCAGTTGGTCACGCACGCCCTGGATCAGCGCCAGGTTGTCGCGCTGATTCTGTTGACCGTCGGCCACCGGGTTGAACTCTTCATCCGAGTACAGCCAGTCGTGCTTGCCGATCACCACACCGGGGCGGCCTTCGTTGAACAGCACGTAGTCCAGCGCGGCCCAGACATTGGTGCCGAGCTGCTTGATCGGGAACTGCTTGTCGTAATGGCTCTCGAAGTTCGTCGCCAGGTCGCCGTCGAGCACGCTGAACTGGTTGGGGGCCTGGTAACTCAGGACCCCGCGCATGGACCAGAGCAGCAGCAGGGTCAGCACGCCGAGGAACAGGGCGACGTAGAGTTTGCGTAATGGACGCGTCATGCTCGGCCTCATTCAGAATTGGAAATAAAGAAAGGGGGAGTAGCTCTGCGCCGAGAGCTTCAACAGCGAAGCGCAGAACAGCAGGAGCAACGCGCCACGGACCAGGTAGCGCGGTACGGCGGCGCTCCAGGTGGCTTGTTGCACCAGTACGCCGCCGCTGCCAACGACCAGCCCCTGATCATCGCCAGGCACGGCCTTGACCATGCGCGAGAGGTCGGTCGCCGGCCCATCGGAGCGGGCATCCAGCGCCTTGTGGCGATAGAACTGCCGCACGCCGCAAAAGGCCATGACCGCATAGGCCAATACCAGGGTGGCGATCTGCAGGTCGCTGATGCTGGCGCTGTTGAGTTCGCTGAGCTGCAAGCCTTGGCTGCTGAAGAGCGCCGGGCTGAACATGGCGCTGTACATGCGCCAGGCGATGTCCAGGTTCTCGGCGCGGAAGATCACCCAGCCGAGCATCACCAGGAAGAAGGTGAACAGCCACTTCAGCGGATTGATCACCTTGGGTGCGGCGTTCACTCCAAACAGGCGTTCGATCGCCAGCCACATGCCGTGCCAGGCGCCCCAGATCAGGAAGGTCCAGTTGGCGCCATGCCACAGGCCACCGAGCAGCATGGTCAAAAACAGGTTGCGGTAGGTGTTGAAGGTACCGCTACGGTTGCCGCCCAGCGGCACGTACAGGTAGTCGCGCAGCCAGGTCGACAGGCTGATGTGCCAGCGTCGCCAGAATTCGGTGATCGACTGGCTGATATAGGGCTGGTTGAAGTTTTCCATAAAGCGGAAACCCATCATCAGGCCGAGGCCGATGGCCATGTCGCTGTAGCCGGAGAAGTCGAAATACAGTTGCGCGGTGTAGGCGATCATGCCCAGCCAGGCGTCGCCGGTGCTGGGGTCTTGCAGGGCGAAAATCTGCTCGACCAGCGGCGCCAGGCTGTCGGCGATGAACACCTTCTTGACGAAGCCCTGCATAAAGCGCGTGGCGCCTTCGGAGAACTTGTCGAGGCTATGGGTGCGGTCGGTGAACTGGTCGGCGAGATCCTTGTAGCGCAATACCGGCCCGGCAATCAGCTGCGGGAACAGGGCGATAAAGGCGGCGAAGTTGATCAGGTTTTCCGTGGGTTTGGTGTCGCCGCGGTACACGTCGATCAGGTAGCTGAGCGACTGGAAGATATAGAAGGAGATGCCGATCGGCAGGATCACATGGGTCAGCAGGAACGGCTCGAAGCCGGCGCCTTCCAACACCTTGTTGATGTTTTCCACGCCGAAGTTGGCGTACTTGAAGTAACCCAGGGTCGCCAGGTTGCCGGCCACGCCGCCGATCACCCAGCGCTGCGCCGCCTTGCTGCGCACTCCGGCGCGATAGATGCGCAGGCCGAAACCGTAGTTCCACAGGGTGACCGCGACGAACAGCAGGAGGAAGTCCACCCGCCACCAGGCGTAGAACGCGTAGCTGCCGATCAGGATCAACAGGTTGCGATAGCGATTACTGCTCAAGTAGTACAGGCCGAGAAAGATCGGCATGAACAGGAACAGGAATACGTTGGATGAAAAGACCATCCGTAGATCTCCGGTGAGTTACAACTCTTCCGGGGCTCGCAAGCCCCCCTTACCCCCCGCGAGCGGGAGGCTGTTTCACACCGTCCGTGGACGGGCTTGCAAGCTTGCTGGGGCTATTGCGTCCAGCCCGGTAAAGCGTTCACCGTTCGAGGTGAATCAACTGTCTTTGGGCTTCTTCGGGTCGAACAGCTGGCTCACATCGCCGCCGAGGCGGAAATTATTGAAGGAGCCCATCTTGTGCTTGAGTGCCTTGGTGTCGGCCGTGCAGGCATAGAGCGTGCAGTAGGGCGCCAGCCAGGCGTATTTGCTGTGTTTCTTCAGTTCTTTCATGTCTTGTTTTTCGCCGGTTTTGCTGGCGAAGTCGTCCTGGTCATCCACCCCGTCCAGCACCCGCTCGGCTAGACGCTTGAGCGCGCCCTGGTTCTCTTCGCGCAGGTCGACGTCGTTGGCCTGGGCGAAGGCGGCGAGCATCATCAGCGGCGGCATTGCGTAGTTGTGATAGGCCAGCGCGCGATGGTTGCGTTTCAGTTCGTTGGGCAGGTAGCCGTCCGGGTCGACCTGGTTGGCGCCTACCCGGAACTGCTCCACCGCCCAGTCGAACAGGTCGCGGCGGTCGGTGGCGACGGCCGTGGCCATCACCGACCAAGCAGACCAGTAGCTGTGGTTGTTGATTTTCCTCAGCGGCAGATTGCTCCAGTCATGCACGGTGTTCTCGGCCAGCTTGATGAACCAGGCTTCGATCTGCTGGGTTTGCTGCGGATAGGCTGCCAGCGGCTGCGACTCGGAGAATTTCAGGCGCAGGTAGGCGGAGGACAGACTGCCCAGCGCCCATTTGCGCACCGATTTGCCGGTGTGGTTGTAATCGGTGCTGAGCAAGGCGCCGGCCTCGGCCCATTCGCTCAGCCACTGCAGGGTGCATTCGAGCTGCTCGGGTTGGCCTTCGCGCATGTAGTACGTGACCTGTTTGCCGACCCCGCGCTCCAGTTCGGTGATGGTGGACGTCTTGTCGCGGAAGGCCTTTTCCGACTCCTTATTGAGGGTGGCGCGGGCCTTGCCCGAGCCTTCGTATTTGCTGCGAAACACCAGCTTGTCGGTGTAGGGCTGTGGCGTTGCCTGACAGGCTCTCGCCTTCTTGTCGGTGACCGGCACTGGCGCGTAGTAGCCAGCCGGCGGCACCAGACTGGCGGCGAGCAGCGGTTGGGCGAGCAGGGCCGCGCCGAGCAGGCAGGGGGCGAGTATCCAAGTGGGGCGTTTCATCGTGCCTCCTATAACCGTCACTGGGCTTGCGCCGTGACGGCTTTGTCACTAGCGGCGGGGCGTTTGCACAGGGTTGCCTCGACGCTGAGATTTGCCGGCATGTTTTCCGGGCTGTGGATGTCCAGGGCGAGCAGATTGAGGTCGACCCAATCGGCTTCGTTGCGCAGTTCGAAGACATAGCGTCCGTCGGTACCGGCACGGTCGCTCTGTTCGATTTTGAAGTTCTCGCGGCGACCGGTGAGGTACCAGAGGGTGGCCTGGGACCTGTGCACGCTGGGGTCGCTGAAGGTCAGATCGACCTGGTAGTCGCCGCCGCGCAGATCCCGCAGTGGTCGGTTCTCACCATTGACCAGGACCTGGTTGGCGCCGGGCTTGAGCGTGACTTTGTTCTTCATCACTGCCGGGCGGCCTTGGCAACCGTTGTTTACCAGCGGTATGGCTTGGCGGTAGAAGCTGGCTTGCTCCAGGTCGTAATGGGTGGCGAACTCCCAGATGAGGACCTTCGGCGGATTTTCGTGAAATTCCTGGCTGCTCATGTATTGCAGCAGGGAGCTTTCGAAGCCACCGCCGCTGACCGACCTATTGAGTACCTCGGCACCACTGTATTGCTGCAGGAAACCGGCGAAGTTGTAAGCCGGGCCGCTGTTACTGGTGCCGACCAGGGCGATTTCCGGGTCGGCTTCGTCGCCGAACAGGCTGGCGCTATCGGCTTCGCCCACCGGTTCGGTCTCGAAGCGCTCGACGTACTGGGTGGCATAGCTGGTGCCACAGAAGGTGGCCGCGGTCTTGTGCAGGGTGCCGGACTTGCCCAGCAGACCGACCACCTTGCTGGCGAATTCTTTCTTTGGCGCCTCGTCGAAGCCGGGCATTTGCTTCAGGGTTTCGGCCACCAGTTCGGCGGTGCGCTGGGCGCCAGCCGGCGTCCAGTGGTGGTCGGCCTTGAAGTAGTAGGCGGTGTCCACGTCCTGTTCGTCGAACAGCGGCGACAGGTCGGTCACCCAGATCCCGCTCTTGCGCAGGTCGGCAATGGCGTGCAGGTAATTGCGCTTGGCCAGCTCGAAGTTGAAGTTGGCTTTCTCTTGTGCGCTCAGCTGCTCGCGGTTGACCAGGCCGCGGGTCGGCTGATAGACCACCATCAGCTCGATGCCCTTGCGCTTGAGGGTGTCGCGCAGGCGTTTGAGCTGGCGATAGCCGGCGGGCGTGGTGCCAAAATCGGTGCGCAGGTCGTTGCCGCTACGGAACAGCCAATCGCCTTGGCCCTGCACCAGTGTGGTGAAGAAGCTCAGGTACTTGGTGTTGTACTGGCTCGGGTCCTGGGCGATCGGACACAGAGGGCCAACCCGCTGCACCTGGTACTGCGGCTCGGCCATGGCGCTACCCGCAGCGCCCAGCAGGGCACTGGCGAGGGCCAGTTGGCGGAAATTGAAGTGGCGTTTGATCACGTTGTAGTTCCTCAATCCTGGAGTTCGGTCTGATTTTCGACCGGGTCGATGAGCACTGCCAGCTTGCGGCGCACCATCAAGTCGAGAATTTCATCCTGTCTCTCGCCGAGGACGCCGGAGAAGCTGATGCCCGTGCTTTTGCTCGGCGCGAGCATTTCCACGCGGTACAGCTCCACGGAAAGCGGCGAGTCGATGGACAGTGGGCTGGAACCGTTGGCGGCGAGCGTGCCGCCGACCACGATCATCGACACCTCGGTGTCGAAGGGGTCGAGTTCGATGTTGCGGTCGGTGTCAGACAGGTCCTTGATGTGGCCGTAGATGCCGGTCAGGCCGTTGGCCGCCGAGATGTTCTCGTACAGGCGAATATTGGTGCTGTTGCGCAGGCGGATGCCGTGGCGGGCATTGTTCAACACCTTGTTGCCCCACAGCAGGTTGTTCGAGCTCTCGTAAATGGTGATGCCGTCGGAATGGTTCTGGTACACCTCGTTGTAGGCCACCAGATTGCGCACGCTGTTACGGTCGAGGACGATGCCGGATTGCTTGTTGTCGTAGCTCTTGTTGTTGATGATCCAGCTGTCGTCGACCTCGCGGGAAATGATGATGCCGTGTTTTTTCTTGGTCCCGTGCACCGTGTTCTCGGCGATGATCAGGCCATGGGAACGGTCGTGCGGATCGATGCCATAGACGATGTTGTCGCGGTAGGTATTGCCCTTGAGCACCACGTTCTCGGCTTCATAGCAGTAGAAGCCGTACCAGTGGTCGACGAACTCCGAGTTGATCAGCCAACCGGTCGGCTCCGCGCGTTTGAGCCGAGCCTGCAGGCTGGGGGTGTACTGGGTGATGCTGACACCGTAGGACTTGCTGTTGCTGTAACCCAGGCTGGTGAACACGCTGCCGGAGATGTACAGCTCACTGCCGCCCCAGGACACCAGAAACGGGCGGAACTCATCGGCCTTGCGAAAGCTCGCCGGGCCGTTGTCCGCTTCACGCCAGGCGGTGAGCTTGGTGTCGGTGAAGAACAACTGGCCGTCGTTGACCATAAAGCTGCCGCGTTCCTGGGACAGGCGCAGCTCCTTGGTGTCCTTGCCCACGTGCAGGGTTGCCCCTTGGGCCACGACGATCGGCAGGCGCGCCAGGTAGACGCCCGGCTCGACCTCGCGAAATTGGCTGTCCGGCAGGCTGCGGGCGAGATCCTTGGGCGTCATGTAACCGCCTTCGATAAAGATCGCCTGGGGCATGCCGTGCTGCCGCTCGACCCATTCGCGCAGGCGCTCGTTGCCGCCGACAAAGTCCTTCAGTGCGTCCTGGCGCACCATGCGCCGCACCACTACCTTGCCGCCAGGCTTGCGCTGGATCTTGGCCTCGACGGCGGCAGCGGTGTAGCCGCTGAGATCGGGCAGGCTGGGCGCATCCAGATGCAACTGCTCGACCGGTACGCTGGTTACCGTGTAGTTGTTGGTTTCCTTGAGCGTCTGGGTCGGTTCCTTAGGTTTTTCGAGCACTTGCGCCGCTTGCACCCAGGGCGCCGCCAGCTGCAGCGCGCCGAGCAGTAGGCCGCTGCACAGCAGGCCTACTGCACAGCCTTGTTTGAGTTTGCCTGGTCGTTGCGTCATGGCGTTGTCCTCAGTATTTCCAGATAACGTCGACGAAGGCGCGATGCGTCATCGAGTCGGTGTCGCTGCCGTAGGCGTCGCCGGGCTTGAACACGCCACCGCGAAAGCGCACCAGCGCCGCCGGCTCGTCGATCGCTTCGCTCATCGAGGCCGGCAGCAGGCCCTGCCTGAAGTACTTGGTGACCACCAGATCGAGCTCCTGGCCGAGGTCTTTCTCGCCATCCACCAGGTCGACCTGGGGGCAGGGACGGCGTTTGAGAGCGGGTCATCGAAGCTTGCGTTGATCCCGCTTCTGCCGATCTGCTGCTGGTCATCGACCCGCCAGAATTTGTGGTAGACCAGGGTGGCGTCATAGTCCTCGGCCATCTGCCAGGAGCCGAACAGGGTGGCCGACTGCAGGTTGCTCAGCTCGCCGCGGAACACTTCACCGTAGCGGTGCACACTGGAGCGGGTGCCGGTGAAGTTTGAGCGGTTGCTTTGCAGGCCGGTCTGGCGATAGTTGCCTGTGCCGTTACCGTCGTCATCGCCGCTACCACTGGCACGGGCATAGGCGCCGCCGACTTGCCAGCTGGGGTCCAGGCGAAAACGCAGGCCCAGGTCGGTGGCCCAGGCGTTGACGCTGGCGCTGTTTTTGCCGGTGGCGACTTCCTGGCCGTTGACGAGACCACGCGACAGGTCTTCGCGGTCGCCGCTCAACGAAGTGAGGCTGGCCCAGTAGTTGACTGGTTTCTGGTTGCGAAAATTGTAGGCATCGCTGTTGGCTTGCACGCCGAGCCAGGTCAGCTTGCCGGTGGCGCGCTTGTCCAGGGTGTCGATCGGCTCGCCGGGGCTGGCCAGGTTGCCGTCATCGTCAGAGTGATGGGCGTTGAGGCCGACCCAATGTCCTGGGCGCCACTGGGTCTCGACATCGCCGAATACGTGCAGACGATCTTGGTCTTCGGGGGCCAATTCGTCGATGTCGCTGCGGTAGTCGCTGAAGCGTTGCGCGGTGCCGAGGCTAGCGCGCAGCAGGGTGGTGTCGAAGGTCCAGTTCAGCGCTTCGATATTGGTATCGCGCCATTGTCCGTCATCGTTGTGCAGGCGTTGCCGACCCAGACGCAGGTGCTCGCCGGGATAGTCGGTGAGTCCGGCGTAGCCGACCCAGAATTCACGCAGCGCCAGGTAGTTCTTTTCCCGCTCGCGGCCGTCTTGCTGGGTATCGCTGGACAGCTCGGTGTCGGACGACTCCAGGGTGTCGGTCTCGATAATGTCGCTGGCGACCACCGCCTGGCCCATGGCGAAGGCACTCCAGTTGCCGCGTTGGCCATACAGCCAGGGGCGCAGGTCGGCAGCGATACCGTTGACGTCGCCACCGTCGCGGGTGCCGAGGTCGCGGTCATCTTCCGATTGCGCGGTGATCTTGACGTCGAGGCCGAAGTTGTCGTCGCTCATCTGCACCGCCCATACCGAGCTGGCGGAGAGTAATGAGACGCTCAGACCCAAGCCTGCGGTGATCCTGTTGAGTGTCATCGCGTAGTCCTTGTTCATTGGGTTTGCACCTGGCGCAGGTTTTGCTCTTGCCCGACGATGCCGCGCAGTTGACGTTCATCGCGCAGCAGTTGTTCGGCTCGGGTACGTTGGGCCGGTTGCAGTTGTTGTTCGATCAGGCGGGCCAGCTCGATGGCCCGCGGGGTGTTCTTCGGCAGCGCCAGTTGGCTGAAGACGAAGGCATTGACCGGGTCGGGAATCACGCCCTTGCCTTGCGAGTACATCTGGGCGAGGGCGAAGTCGGCGCTGGTCCGGCCGTTACGAGCGGCGCTGAGCAAATGATCCAGGGCCTTCTGCGGGTAAATGTCGCCGAGGTAGCCACGCAGGTAGATCTGGCCGAGGAAGTAGTTGGCGCTGGGTTGGCTGGGCGCGGCCTTGCGCAGATGCTCTTCGGCCTTGTGGGGGTCCTGTGGTACCAGCTTGCCTTCGTAGTACAGGCGGCCGAGCAACAGTTCGGCGCGCGGCAGCGCCGCGGCGCGACCTTTGTCGAGGTAACCCATCAGGGTGTCGATGTCGCCCAGGCCCGGGTAGTCATAGAGCAGGCGCGCCAGGCTGACCCAAGCGGCCGGATAGGTCGGGGCGATGGTTTCGAGCAGTTCCTGGGCTCGCTCTTCATCCGGCGTGCCCAGCTCGGCGTCGGCCAGCACCTGGGCGACGTCATCCACCCGTTCCGGGCTCACGACAGCGCTGCGGTAGCCCGCCATCAGGCGTTGCAGCAGGGCTTGCTGTTTGTCGGCCTGGTCTTGCTTCTGATACACGGTGGCCAGTTCGACGTAGCAGACATCGGCTTCGGCAATCAGGCCTTGGCAGATTTGTTCGATTTCACCCAGGTGCTGGTCGTAGTTGCCCTGGGTGCGATAGAGCAGGATTTGTGCCAGATCGGCCTGGGTATGGCCTTGCTCGCGCCAGGTGGAGATGCGTTCTTGCACGTTCATACCGGGGAAATCCTGTGGGTATTGCAGGTAGAGCATGACCAGCGGCAACAGGCTGCTTTGCTCTCCCGCGGTGAATGCGTCATTCAGCAACTCGGCCGCTTCAAGGCGCTCGGCCTGGCTGGCGTCCACTTTGCGCGCGAGCAATTTGCCCAGGCGCGCCCGGGCCCGCGGCGACTGGTCAAGGGCTAAGCGGTAAGTCTGTTCGGCCTTCTCCAGGTCTTCCGGCGTGCCGCTGGCCAATTGCAGATCGGCCAGGCCGACCTGCGACTTGACGTAGCCCAATTCAGCCAGTTGGCGGTAGTTCTGCTCGGCAGTGCTGGTGTCGCCGCGCTTCAGCGCTTCGGCGGCCAGGCGCTCGTCCGGCAGCCCGGCGCAACCGGCGAGGGTCATGGCCAGGGAGAGCGCCAGCAAGGGCGCTGCGTGCATGAGACGGGGGTCGATAGTCGCCATTGTTGCGTCCTCCTTAGAGACCTTTCGCCACGGCCTTGTCGAACAACCAGTCGAACGACGGGCCGCGGTCGAGGGTGACTTCCACTGGCTGGCCGGCGAGGCGGCTATCGAGGCTCTGTTCCGGCTCGATCAAGACCCGGATATCTGCCGACAAGCCGCCTTGATGCAGGCTGCTGCTGACGATAGTGCCGTAGCGTGGAGAGTCCTCACCGGCCACCCAGAAGCTGGCACGGCTGCCAGGGCGAGCGCGGGAGAAGTCGCGATAGGGGAAGCTGGCCAGCACCGTGGCCTTGGTGTCTTGCGGCACCAGCTCGAAGATCACATCGCCCTTGGTGGCAAACTGGCCGTCGGCCACCAACTGACGTGCCACCTTGCAATTGCACGGGCTGGTCAGGGTGCCCTTCATTTGCTTGCCGAACAGAACTTCGACATTGGCGGGAGACAGTTGTTCATTATCCAGATGGCCCTTGAGCATCTCCAGCATGCTGGCGGAGAAGGTCGCGATGGGCGCACCTTTCTCGACCATGGCGTCCGGGCCGAACAGGCTCTCTACGGTGCCTTCACGCGGCATGGTCACTTCCAGGCTCTGTACGTTGACCAGGGCCGATTGGGCGTGGGTCACGAAATACATGCCGTAGATCGACTTGAAAATAAATCCGAAGGCGGCCAGGCCGACCAGGAAAATCGCCAGGCTGAAGCTCACGGCCTTGAGCCGACCGAGCGCGCCCATGCCGGAGTTACCCGCGCCGTTCTTGCGCTCTTTGGTGAAGTTTTCCCGCTGCAAGGTACTCAGCAGGTCGCCCGTGCTGACCAGTTCGCCGCCGAGGAAGGAGCTAATCAGGTAGCGCAGGGTGGCCAGCTCGCGTGGCTTGATGTTGTGGAACTGGCAGCCGACGCGGGCGTTTTCGGTATCAACCGAACGCACCTGGAATTCGATGTCGATGCCCAGGTCAAGGCTGTCCAGCCTGAACTGCAGGCGGCCTTTATGAAAGTCGCCGACCTGCGCCGACTGATTGTTGGCGCTGAAGCTGAAGCCACCGGCGGAGATATCGAGGGTGTTGGCTTCGATGCGCTCGCGGTTTTTCGTCAGGTAGCGCAACACGGCCGGGAGCTTGACCCGGGCGTGCTGGCGCTGGGCTTCTGATTCATGGACCACATTGACGTTGACAGCTGTATTCATGGTTGCAATTTCCTGTTCGAAAAAGGTTCCGGTCGGGTACCGGTCACACCAGCATCAGAAGCGCAGCGATAAACACGCTGCCGGCAGCAAAAGTCATGGAGCGCGAGGACCAGGTATTGAACCAACGCTGGAAACTCACTAGGCCGCGATCGAGCTTGGTCGGCTGACGGGTCCAGGACTGCTGGTCGAGGCGGAAGAACACGTAGATCTTCACCATCGCGCCGACGATCTGGTTGTAAAAGAGAATCACCGGGTAGGCCGGGCCGATGCGGTGGCCGCTGACGCTCAGCAACAGAGTCAGCACCAGCCGGGTCAGACCGATCCACAGCAGGTAGGCAAGGAAGAACCCGGCGCCGTACTTGAGGCTGGCGATAATCGCCACGCTCAGGCCGAGCAGGCTGGTCCACATCGATACGCGCTGGTCGAACAGCACCACGCTGGTGAACCAGCCCAAACGGCCGGTGCCCAGGCGCAGGGCGCGGGCGTTCTGCCGCAGGTTGTTGCCATACCAGCGGAACATCAGCTTGCGACTGGCCTTGATGAAGCTCTTCTCCGGCGGATGCTCGACCGTATTGATCGCCGCATCCGGCACGTAGAAGGTGTCGTAGCCCAGGCTCATCAAGCTGTACCAGCTCGACTTGTCGTCGCCGGTAAGGAACTGGAAACGGCCCAGACGCCAGTGGTCGAGGTGATCGCTTTCGACATCGGCAATGAACGTAGGGTTGGTCACCACTTCGGCGCGAAATACCGACATGCGTCCGGTCATGGTCAGCACACGCTTGGACAGCGCCATCGAGCACATGTTGAGGTGGCGCTGGGCGAAGCGCAGCTGATGCCACTCGCTCATGATGTAGCCGCCGCGCACCTCGCAGAACTCGTTGGTGGTCAGGCCGCCGACATTCGGGAACAACTTGAACCAGGGCACGGTCTTGCGTACCGCGCCTGCACCCAGCACGGTGTCGCCATCGATCACCGCGACCACCGCGTTCGCATCCGGAATTTTCCGGGAGATGGCGCGAAAACCGAAGGCCAGGCCATCACGCTTGCCCGTGCCGGGAATGCGCACGAAGTCCAGCTTGACATGCTCTGGCGGGTTCATCCGCGCCCAGAGGTTCTTCACCAGCAGTTCATCGGACAGCTCGACGATGGAACACACCACCGTCGTCGGGTAGCCGCAGTCAATCGCCTCGCGAATCACCGAGCGGTACACCTGGGCGGTGGTCAACGCATCGATGCGGAAGCTGGTGACTAGCAGAAACACCTGAGAAGGGTCAGCGTCCGTGCCGAGTTTTTGCACCTTGCGGCGGTAATAGGGGTAAACCACATAGAGAAACAGGATGCCGCGGACAAAGTGCACCGCACCCATGGAATAACGCCAGATGCCCACTGCGCCGATCAGCAGGAGATAGTCGCGCGACTCAGGGTCGAACACGCTCCTGGGCAGCGCCAACGCGAGCAACATCAGCAGTGATAGGTAGAACAGCCAACCTGCGGCCTCTAGGAGGACGGTTTTTAGCGTGCTTGTTTGCATATGCATATCCATCGTGTGCGCCGGAAGCGCCGGAAGAACCCTGGGCGAGGGTGCTGCTCGCGCGCCCAAGGTTCGGCTCAACTGGCTGACAGGCTGGTTTACCAGCAGATACCTTCGGCACCCGTACGGGAGGCCGTTGGCATGAAGCCGACCAGGTCGACTACGTGCTTGCCAGCGAGCGGCTGTTGCGCCAGGGAAGCAAAGCGCACATCGCCATTGCCGAGCACGATGATCTCGGCGTTGTCGACTACCGCATCGAAGTCACTGTTGAGCAGTGAGGAGACATGCGGGATCTTCGATTCGATGTACTCCTTGTTGGCGCCATAGACGCGGGCATATTCGACGTTGCTGTCGTAGATGCTCAGCTCGAAGCCCTTGCCGATGAGCATTTCGGCCAGCTCTACCAGCGGGCTTTCGCGCAGGTCATCGGTGCCGGACTTGAAGCTCAAGCCGAGCAGGGCGACCTTGCGCTTGTCGTGGCTGGAGATGATGTCGAAGGCGTTCTGCACCTGGACCACGTTGCTGCGCATCAACGAACCAATCAGCGGCGCTTCGACGTCCAGCGAGCTGGCGCGATAGGACAGGGCGCGCACGTCTTTCGGCAGGCAGGAGCCACCGAAGGCGAAGCCGGGCTTCATGTAGTACTTGGAGAGGTTGAGCTTGTGATCCTGGCAGATCACGTCCATCACTTCGCGGCCGTCGACCCCTACCGCCTTGGCGATGTTGCCGATCTCGTTGGCGAAGGTCACCTTGGTGGCGTGCCAGACGTTACAGGTGTACTTGATCATCTCGGCGACATCGATGTCCTTGCGGATCACCGGCGCGTCGAGTTCGCTGTAGATGCTTTCCAGCAGGTCACCGGCGGCGGTATCCAGTTCGCCGATCACGGTCATCGGCGGGAAATCGTAGTCCTGGATCGCGGTGCTTTCGCGGAGGAACTCGGGGTTCACCGCCACGCCGAAATCGACACCGGCTTTCTTGCCCGAGCAGTCTTCGAGGATCGGAATCACCACGTTCTTCACGGTGCCCGGCAGCACGGTGCTGCGGACTACCACGGTATGCCGTTCGGGCTTGTTGCGCATGGCGAAGCCGATTTCGCGGCACACGCCTTCGATGTAATCCAGTTCCAGATCGCCGTTCTTTTTGCTCGGCGTACCGACGCAAATAAACGAGACCTCGGTGTCACGAATCGCGTCGGCAACATCGGTGGTGCCGCGCAGGTGGCCAGAGTTCAGACCCTGCTGCAGTAATACTTCCAGGCCGGGTTCGACTATGGGCGATTTGCCGTTGTTAATCAGGTCGATCTTGGCTGCCGAGATGTCTACCCCGACCACGTCATGGCCGCGGGCCGATAAACAACCGGCGCACACGGCACCCACATAACCCAAGCCAAAGATACTGATTCGCATCGTATTACCTCGTCGATTTATTGCACAATTTAATAGTGGCTTTTTGGCCACAATCGTTCAGTTAATTCATGTCGATGGTGCGACTGAATTAATTTAGGCATGAGAAATTTCTGGCATCCGCAAGAGGAGGCCGGAACTGGGCGTTTAATATGCAGCGCGCCCTATTCTGCTATCGAGCCAAGCAGCTGCTGGCCTAGGAGGCTCTGGCTCTTGGGTCTCGGTAGGTCATTTGAACGGTGAAAGTGCTCCTGTAATTTCGCTTCAACGTTAATCTGATTGAAATAACCTGACGGACTGTTGTCCGGTAATTAGCAGCAGGTTGCTTCGCGAAAAAGTTTAATTAAGTAGCATGTTACGTTGATAGGAGTGGGCGCTTTTCCCTATAGTTCCTGCCGCTGGTCTTTTTTTTAAATTGAGCTGATTATTTTAATAGTGGCGGGTAATTACGCGTCGATAGCAATATGGAATGGCATTACTTATGCAATGCCCGCGCGGTGTATTAAGCGTTCGGAAAGTTCAATAAGCAGGGTTAATTAATTAATCAGATTGTTTGTGCAGGTATTTGAATTGCCGGCGGGTGGGGTACAGCGGGCCGTGCGGCGGCCCGGAGCGGGGGAGTGGAGGCGGGATCAGTCTTGCGGGAGGTCGCGCAGAAACACCAGTTTGTCGGTTTTCGAGTGCTCCGCCGAGTAGCGGTAACCCTGTGCGGCGAAGTCCTTGAGACTCTCGGCATTGCTCAGGCGCTCTTTGATCACATAGCGCGCCATCAGGCCGCGGGCCTTCTTGGCGTAGAAGCTGATGATCTTGTACTGACCGTTTTTCAGGTCCTTGAACTCGGTGTCGATGATTCGCGCGTTGAGCACCTTGCGTTTCACCGCACTGAAATACTCGTTGGAGGCCAGGTTGAGCAGCACGTCGTCACCCTGGGCGGCCAGCGCGTCATTCAGCCAGCCACTGATGCGCTCACCCCAGAAGTCGTAGAGGTTGTTACCGCGCGGATTGGCCAACTTGGTGCCCATCTCCAGGCGATAGGGCTGCATCAGGTCCAGTGGCCGCAACACGCCGTAGAGGCCGGAGAGCATGCGCAGGTGTCCCTGGGCGAAATCGAAGTCGGCTGCGCTGAAGTCTTCGGCGTTCAGCCCGGTGTAGACATCGCCCTTGAACGCCAGCAGTGCCTGCTTGGCATTTTCCGGGGTGAAATTATTCGTCCAGCTGCCAAAACGCGCGGCATTCAGGCCGGCGAGCTTGTCCGACAGGTGCATCAGTTCGGCAATCTGCAGGGGCGTGAAGTCGCGCAATTGGCCGATCAGATCCTGGGCGTGGTCGAGATGCTCGGGCTGGGTATAGCGCTGGGTCACCGGCGGCGTCTGGTAATCGAGGGTCTTGGCCGGGGAAATAACCATCAGCATAAAGTCTGCTCCTGAAAGTCTTGGCCGCGATTCTAGCAGCCCGCCAGGCTGCCAGACGCTTAGGACGGCCGAGACTGCCCATGAAATTGCTTAGCGAGGGTGGGCATCCCGACCCGGACACCGCTGCGCTTGACCTGGGGGCCGCCACGGGGTTGTAGTTTGCCCAGGTCAAAACCTTCAAGGAGCTACCATGACCGCCTGCAATCATTCGCGTTGGCAACCCGCCCACGATTACCGGCCGCTGGAAACCCGCACCGAACGCCAAGCCTGGCTGGTAGCCGCGCTGACCGGGGTGACCATGCTGGTGGAAATCGCCGCCGGTTATGCCTTCAACTCCATGGCCCTGCTCGCCGATGGCTGGCACATGGCGTCGCATATGCTCGCCATCGGCCTGACAGCCCTGGCCTATTTGCTGGCGCGGCGTTACGCCGATGATCCGCGTTTCGCCTTCGGCACCTGGAAGATCGAGGTGCTGGCTGGTTTCGCCAGTTCGCTGCTGTTGCTGGTGGTGGTGGCGATGCTGGCGTTCGAGTCGTTGTGGCGACTGTGGCAGCCGCAGGTGATCGCCTTTGACGTGGCGCTGTGGGTGGCGGTGGTCGGTCTACTGGTCAATCTGCTGTCGGCCTGGCTGCTGCGCGACCAACATGAGCACGCGCATGGCCACGGGCATGCGCATGCCGATCACGATCACTCGACCCCGATTGCCGGAAAAGACCTCAATCGGCATGCCGCTTTTATCCATGTGCTGGCCGATGCGCTGACCTCGGTGGCGGCGATCATTGCCCTGCTCGGTGGCCTGCTGTTCGGCTGGAGCTGGCTCGACCCGCTGATGGGCGTGATCGGTGCGCTGATCATCGCGGTATGGGCCAAGGGCTTGTTAATCGACACCGCCACGGTGTTGCTCGATCGGGAGATGGACAGCCCCGTGGTGGTGCGTGTGCGCAGCGCCCTGGCGCAGGAAGCGGACACCGAGCTGGCGGATTTGCACCTGTGGCGAGTCGGTCGCGCGCAGTACGCCTGCATTATCAGCGTGGTGACC
Source organism: Pseudomonas sp. CC6-YY-74 (assembly GCF_002025205.1). Taxonomy (GTDB): domain Bacteria; phylum Pseudomonadota; class Gammaproteobacteria; order Pseudomonadales; family Pseudomonadaceae; genus Aquipseudomonas; species Aquipseudomonas paeninsulae. Next base: position 187,643 of record NZ_CP019947.1, read on the forward strand.
CATGGCGATATCTCTGCGGATCGCTACAAGGCCAGGCTGGCGGGGATCGGCGAGTTGGTGCACGTGACTATTGAAGTCAATCGTTGTGCTGAAAACGAGTGGTGATGGCGCTACTGAGGTGGGATTTTTTTTCGCCGCGAGTGCGGGTAGAACTCCTGACTTTAGCGGCGCTTTTGCGGGTCGCCAAGCGCTATTCGTCGCGGCGACGAATAAACTGAAATAAATAAAAAAAACATTCGCCTGTCATGGTTTTTGGAGTATCTAAAAGATAGACCGCCGAACCCTGCAGACAGGTGGCGACCCTTCACCTTGCTTGCATCAGCTCAGTCCCCATCTGAGCGGTCGGTGGTCCCCGCGGCGGAGCGCTGCTCAGGCATTCCGTCGCTTGGCTCCTATAAGAAGGTGACCGAGTATGGATGACCACGGAAGCTTCAAGCCCACCGCTCCAACCCTCTACGCCCTCGACACCAATGTGTTGATCCACGATCCCAATGCGCTGCTGAATTTTCAGGAGCACCACGTCGCCATCCCGATGACCGTGCTGGAGGAGTTGGACAAGCTGAAAACCGGCAAGCAAGGCGTCGCCGCTGAGTGCCGGCAGGCTATTCGTTTGATCGACAAGATCCTGGGCAGTGCCACGCCCGAGGAAGTGGAGCATGGTGTCGCGATCCAGCGTGAGAAGAGCGGGCCTTGTGGTTTTCTCTCGATTCTCATGACTAAAAGTGCCTCGCCCATTACCTGGCTGCCGGAGGATCTCAACGACAACAAGATCATCAACCAGCTGGTCGAGCTGAAAGCCCGTCGCCCGGACATGTTCGTGGTGCTGGTGACCAAGGACATCAACATGCGCCTGAAGGCGCGCGCCTGCGGTATCGACTCGGAGGACTACCACACCGACCAGCTGGTCGACGATGTGTCGCTGCTGTCCAAGGGTTATCACAGCATGGACGGTTCGTTCTGGGACCGCGTGAGCAAGGTCGAGACCCGCCAGGATCACGGCCGCACCTGGCACCGGGTGCAACTGATCGATAACCTGCCGGCAGTCCATATCAACGAGTTCATCATCGACGAGCAGGGCTTCGTCGGCTGGATCAAGGGCATCGAGGCCGATGAATTACTGATCCTCGATCTGCATCAGGAGCCTTTGCTGCATCAGGAGGCCTGGGGTCTGCGCCCACGGGATATTCACCAGGCGCTGGCGCTGTTCGCCTTGCTCGACCCAGACATCCACCTGGTCAACCTGACCGGTGCCGCCGGTTCGGGCAAGACCATCCTGGCCCTGGCCGCGGCCATCGAGCAGACCATGGTCAGCAAGCGCTATCGGAGGATTATCGCCACCCGCAGCGTACAGGGGCTGGACCAGGAGATCGGCTTCCTGCCCGGCACCGAAGCGGAGAAGATGGAGCCCTGGCTCGGCGCCATTACCGACAACCTGGAAGCGTTGCACATGGATGACGAGAACACCCACGGCAGCGTCGACTACATCCTGCAGAAGGTGCCGCTGCAGTTCAAATCGCTTAACTACATCCGTGGGCGCAGCTTCCAGCAGAGTCTGATCCTGATCGACGAGTGTCAGAACCTCACGCCGCATCAGATGAAGACCATCATCACCCGTGCCGGCACCGGCTCCAAGGTGATCTGCCTGGGTAACCTGGCGCAGATCGATACGCCCTACCTGTCGGCGCCCAGCTCGGGCCTGACCTACCTCACCGAACGCTTCAAGGACTTCTCCCACGGCGTGCACATCACCCTGCAAGGGGTGCCGCGCTCGATCCTGGCGGAATTTGCCGAAACCCATATGTAGGAGGCGGTGAGCGGTAAGCTGCAAGCCCTAAGCTGCGAGTTGAACGCGCAGCAGCCAGGCTTGCAGCTTGCTGCTGCCATATCTGGACTGCTGGGTTTACAATCGGCCGATCCCTGCCTGGAGTAAACCTGTGCTAACCCATCTCGATTCCCAAGGTCACGCCACCATGGTCGATGTCAGCGATAAAGCGCTGACCGTCCGTGAGGCCGTGGCTCAAGCCCTCGTGCGCATGCGCCCGCAGACCCTGCAGATGATCGTCGATGGCGCGCATCCCAAGGGCGATGTGTTCGCCGTGGCGCGTATCGCCGGCATCCAGGCCGCCAAGAAGACCGCTGACCTGATCCCGCTCTGTCATTCGCTGATGTTGAGCAGCGTCAAGGTCGAATTGCTCGCCCATGGCGATGATGCCGTGCAGATCACCGCGCGCTGCAAGCTGAGCGGGCAGACCGGGGTGGAAATGGAAGCCCTGACCGCCGCCAGTGTCGCTGCCCTGACCATCTACGACATGTGCAAGGCGGTGGATCGCGGCATGGTCATCGAAAGCGTGCGCCTGCTGGAGAAGCTGGGCGGCAAGAGTGGTCACTACAAGGCCGAGGACGAGCAATGATTCATGTGCAGTATTTCGCCCGTTACCGCGAGGCGCTGGGCCTGGATGGTGAGCAACTGAGCGATACCCAGGAGCTCGCTACCCTTGATGACCTGCGCCAGCACCTGCTGGCTCGTGGTGGGGTGTGGCAGGTGTTGGCCGAGCAGAACCTGATGTGTGCACGCAATCAGGAGTTGTGCAGCCTCGACGAACCGCTGGAGGAGGGTGATGAAGTGGCCTTCTTTCCCACCGTGACCGGCGGCTGAGTTCGCTGCCATCGCGGCTAAAGCCCCTCCCACAAGTGGCCACACATTTGTGGGAGGGGCTTTAGCCGCGACAGACCGTGTCCATGGCTCTGGCTACGGTTCTGCATCATTAACCCGGCCTACGTCTTCCCCGTTTACGCTTTGAGGACAATTTTTTATGACCATTCGAGTGCAGATCGAGGCCTTCGATCCGGGGGTTGAAGTCAACGCGCTGCATGCGGCGAACGTCGGTGTAGGCGCGGTGGTCAGCTTCATCGGCTATGTGCGCGATTTCAACGCGGGCCGCGAAGTCGGCGGTATGTTTCTCGAACACTTCCCCGGCATGACCGAGAAATCCCTGGCCAAGATCGCGGTCGAGGCCGAGCAGCGCTGGCCGCTGCTGAATATCCAGATTATCCACCGTATAGGTCGCCTGGAGCCGGGTGACCCCATCGTGTTCGTCGGCACCGCCAGCGCCCATCGTCAGGCCGCGTTCGAGGCGTGCGCCTTCGTCATGGACTACCTGAAGACCCGCGCGCCGTTCTGGAAGAAGGAAGACACGGCCGAGGGATCGTGCTGGGTCGAGGGACGCAACAGCGATCAGCAGGCGGCCGAGCGCTGGCAAAAGCCCTAGTGGCCTGTGTGGCTAGTTCACTTAATCAATTTCGGCGCCTAAAGTCCTGATGCTACGTTGCCGCGCCTCGCCCTCACCCGCTATGGCTCGTCGCAGCGGCTTGTCTCAGGCCCCCCCCCGACACCCGCACTTGAGTTAACCCACTAACCGTTCAGGCCACCAGTCCTGAACGGGAAACGGCAAGTACCAGGCGATTCAGGACGAGTATTCCACCTTCGCCATCTACCCTGGCTTACCTACGTATTGGCTGCAGCGCCGCCAATACGTAGGTAAGCGCCAATTATCATGTGTACATAATTCCATAAAAAGGAATTCTGTAATCCAGGTCTCGTCATTTAGAAGCAGTCCATCTGTGGCCATACTTATTGAGGTAAGTGTTCTATTCACCTGCACATCAAACGGCTTTAAGTGCCTGGGCCGTGGCGGCCATGCGTGGTTCTTTCCGAGGAGGCTGGATCTGCTTTTTCTTGAGGGCAGGCTGCTGACAAGAGGTTTCGGCAATCACGGCCGCACCCTTGATGTTCACATCCCCCTGTGGGCGAGTTATTGCCGATACCTGCAGGTATTCCATGCAAGTCGGGCTCGCGTTGAGATCGACGCAAGCGCATAACCGATCAGACCCAGAGGCTATAGCCATGATTTCGTTACGCCTGAATGAGCAGTTGCATCAATTGGATGCCCCCGAGGATATGCCCTTGCTGTGGGCCATTCGCGACCTAGCTGGCTACACCGGCACCAAGTTCGGCTGCGGTGTGGGGCTGTGCGGGGCATGCACCATTCATATAGATGGGCAACCGACTCGTTCGTGCATCACCCCGATCAGCTCTGCCGTGGGCAAGCAGGTCACGACCATCGACAACTTGCACAGCGACGCTGTTGGCCAGGTGGTGCAGCAGGCCTGGCTGAACAAGGCCGTGGCCCAGTGTGGTTATTGCCAGGGTGGTCAGATCATGTCTGCCACTGCGTTGTTGAAAAGCAATCCAGCGCCGGATGATGCGCAGATTGAAGCGGCCATGGCCGGGAATATCTGCCGTTGTGGTACCTATAACCGGATCAAGGATGCGATCAAAGAGGCTGCTGTCAGCCTGAAGGAGGCGCGCTCATGAGCCATCATCCGGATGACTTCGTCGCCTTCAATCTCAGCCGCCGTAAGCTGCTCAAGGGTATGGGCCTGACTGGCGCACTGGTGATTGCGGCTAACTGGGGTATGCGCAATGCGTTCGCAGACGACCCCAAGGTCTATGGTGCCGAGGCCATGCCCCATGGCTGGGTCGATAATCCCAAGGTCTATATAAGCGTTGGCAAGGACGGCAGCCTGACGGTTATGTGCAATCGCTCGGAGATGGGTCAGGGCGTACGTACCAGCCTGGCTATGGTGGTGGCCGATGAGATGGACGTCGACTGGGCCAAGGTCAAGGTTGCCCAAGCACCCGGCGACGAGGCGCGATATGGCAACCAGGACACCGATGGTTCGCGCAGCATGCGCCACTGGTTCGAACCGATGCGTCGGTCTGGTGCCTCGGCGAAGGCCATGTTGGTCCAGGCCGCCGCCCAGCAATGGGGCGTTGCCGCCGACGAATGCCGTGCCGAACTGGGCCAGGTACTGCACGCGTCCAGCGGACGCAGCCTGACCTATGGCGCTGTGGCCGAGACTGCCGCGCAGTTGCCGGTTCCCGCGCGTGAGAGCCTGGTACTCAAGAAGCCTGAGCAGTTTCGCTATATCGGCAAGGATTCGAACCGGGCCATTGATGGCCAGGACATCGTGACCGGCAAGGCTCGTTTCGGCTTTGACGCCCGTTTCGACGATATGTTGTACGCCGTAGTGGCCCGTCCGCCGGTCTATGGTGGCACGCTGAAAAGCGTCGACAGTGCAGCCGCACTCAAGGTGCCAGGTGTGCTCAAGATCATCGAGATCGAGAGTACGCCCATTCCGTCCGAGTTCCAGCCCCTTGGTGGGATTGCGGTGGTCGCCAGCAATACCTGGGCGGCCATAAAAGGCCGTGAGGCACTGGTACTGGAGTGGAACGATGGCCCCAATGGCAGTTATGACTCCGAAACCTTCAAGCAAGGTCTGCTGAAGACCGCGCAGTCACCGGGCAAAGTCGTGCGCAACATGGGTAACGTGCAGGCGGTCTTCGACAAGGGGGGCAAGCAAGTCAAGGTCGACTATTACCTGCCGCACTTGACCCAGGCACCGATGGAACCACCGGTATCTACTGCCTTGTTCAAGGACGGCCGCTGTGAAGTGTGGGCACCGGTGCAGGCACCTCAGGTCACCCGTGAGCGGGTGGCGACGCGGCTGAAGGTGCCATTCGAGAATGTCACGGTCAACGTGACCCTGTTGGGTGGTGGTTTCGGACGTAAATCCAAACCGGATTTCGTCATCGAAGCGGCGATCCTGGCCAAGGAGTTTCCTGGTCGTCATTTGCGGGTGCAGTGGACCCGTGAAGATGACGTGCATTTCTCTTACTTCCATACGGTTTCGGCGCAACATCTGGAGGCGGCACTGGGCGATGATGGGCTGCCCACCGCTTGGCTGCATCGTTCGGTATCGCCGAGCATTACTTCGCTGTTCGGAGCGGACTCAGGGCATCAGGCGGCGTTCGAGCTGGGTATGGGGTTCGTCGCAACGCCGTTCAACGTGGCCAATGTGCGCCTGGAGAACCCGGAAGCCTTTGCCCACACCCGGGTGGGCTGGTTCCGTTCGGTGCATAACATTCCCTATGCCTTCGCTGAGCAGAGTTTCGTCGCTGAGCTAGCCGCTGCCGCCGGTGCCGACCAGAAAGATTACCTGCTGCGTTTGTTGGGGCCGGCACGCCAGATTGATCCACAGGCGCTCAGCGACACCTGGAACTACGGTGAATCGCCGGAGCGTTACCCGGTGGATATCGGTCGCATGCGTGCGGTAATCGAAGAGGCGGCGAGCAAGGCCAATTGGGGCAAATCCTTGCCCAAGGGACGCGCTCAGGGGATTGCCGCCCACTACAGCTTCGTCTCCTATGTGGCGGCAGTGCTCGAGGTCGAGGTCAAGGATGATGGCAAACTGATTGTCCATGATGCGGTGATCGCAATTGATTGCGGCCCGCAGATCAACCCTGAGCGCATTCGTTCGCAGCTTGAAGGCGCATGCGTCATGGGTATTGGTCTGGCCACGACCGGTGAGATCAGCTTCAAGAATGGTCGTGTGCAGCAAGACAATTTCCACAATTACGAAATACCCCGCATGCCATTGGCGCCGAAGTCGGTCGCCGTGCATCTGGTCACGCCGGCTGGCGATCAGCCCTTGGGCGGTGTCGGTGAGCCAGGCTTACCGCCGATCGCTCCGGCCCTGTGCAATGCGATCTTCAACGCTACCGGCAAGCGCATCCGTGAGCTGCCGATCCGCAAGCAATTGAGTGGTTGGAAGGGCAGTGCCTGATGGATAACGTCGACCTCGATGTGTTGACCCGCGTACTCGCCTGGCGACGGGCGGGTCATCAGGTACGGTTGTATACCGTGGTGCAGACCTGGGGCAGCGCGCCGCGTCCGCCGGGCTCGATGCTGGCGCTGCGCGACGATGGAGTGGTGATCGGTTCGGTTTCCGGCGGCTGCATCGAGGACGATTTGATCCAACGGCAGCTAGACGGGCGGCACGAGGAGCCGGGGCTGACGGTCGGTCTGATTACCTATGGCATGACCCGCGAAGAAGCCGCGCGGTTTGGCTTGCCGTGCGGTGGCACCCTGCGCCTTACCGAGGAGCTGGTGGGTGATCCTGCCTGGGTCGAAGATGCAATCGCGCGCTGCGCGCGCCATCAGCTCAGCGTGCGTGAGTTGGACCTGGCCAGCGGCGAGGTGCAGCTTCGCGATGCGGCGGCGGATGACACCTTCGCTTTTGACGAGCAATGCCTGCGGGTCATTTATGGCCCGCGCTGGCGTTTAATGATGATTGGTGCCGGACAACTGTCGCGTTACGTGGCGGAAATTGCCCTGATGCTCGGCTTCGAGGTACTAGTGTGCGACCCGCGCAGCAGTTTTTCCGCGGAGTGGGATAATCCGGCTGTGATCCAGGTGACTGGCATGCCGGATGACGCCGTGCTGAGTATCGTGCCGGATGAACGTACGGCCATTGTTACCCTGACCCACGACCCGCGCCTGGACGACATGGCCCTGCTTACAGCGTTGCAGTCGCGAGCGTTCTATGTGGGCGCTCTGGGCTCGCGACAGACCACCGACAAACGTCGTGGCTACCTCGCCCAACTCGGCATGACTGACGCAGAAATCAGCCGTTTGCATGGACCTGTTGGCCTGTATATCGGGAGTCATACGCCGGTCGAAATCGCCCTATCGTTGATGGCGGAAATCGTTGCCATCAAGAACGGTGTGGTGCACGCGAAGGAGCAACCCGTCCCGTTGAAGATCGACATTGCCAGTTGAAGCCCAGGGGGCGAGCGTGATCGTCGATAAACAAGGCAGGCGCTTTCGCAATCTGCGGGTGAGCCTGACCTCTGCCTGCAACTACGCCTGCACCTACTGCGTGCCGGATGGTAAGCGCCTGACCGCCCAGCGTGATGCCTTGCCCTGAACAAGCTGGTCAGGGCTGTCACCTACCTGAAAGACGTCACGGGCCTGGACAAGCTGCGCATCACTGGTGGCGAGCCGCTGATCAGTCCGCTGTTCGATGGCTTCCTTCGCGCGGTTAGCCAACTGGGGCTGCAGGACGTGTCGCTGACTACTAATGGCCAGTTGCTTGAGCGCAAACTACCTGTGCTGCTTGAGAGTTGCGTGCGGCGTCTCAACGTTTCGCTCGACAGCTTGGACGCGGCTGCATTTCGGCGGATCGCTCGAGGTGGCGACCTGGCTGAGGTGTTGCGCGGTATCGATGCCTGTCTGGCGGCGGGCTTGCGTATCAAGATCAATATGGTGCCGTTGCGCGGGCTGAACCACGAACAGGTTATGCCGCTGCTGGACTACTGTCTGGATCGGGGCATTGAACTGCGTTTTATCGAGCTGATGCGCATGGGTCACCTGGCCTCTGATACTGCCGCGTTTCGCCAGCAGTTCTATGGTATGCCAGAGATCCTCTCGGTGATTTCCGAGCGGTATGCCTATCGCCAGGCTGACAATGCTCTGGACGCGACGGCCCAGCGTTTCGAAATTCCCGGCAGAGGCTATTTCGGCATCATCGCCAACGAAAGCGCACCGTTTTGTCGGACCTGCTCGCGGTTACGCCTGTCCTCGAGCGGTTGGCTGTATGGCTGCCTCTCGTCGAGCAATCGCCACTTTCTGGGCGACCTGCTGGACGCCCCCTATGAACAGGCTTTGCCTGCCTTACGGCAGTTGCTGCAGCGTGCGCTGGAGGACAAGCAGGAATTAGCCTTTTCCGGGGATGTGATGGTGATGAAGATCATTGGTGGGTGAGTCAGGCATGCACACGCAAGTTAATGGACGGATAACCCATGTGGCGGGTCTGATGCTGGCTGCGGGTGTCAGTCGGCGTTTTGGTAGCGACAAACGGCAGGCGACTCTCGACAGCGGCAAGAGGTTGCTGGAGGCCAGCCTCGAAGTTCCCTGTGCAGTACTGGCCGAAGTGTTGGTGGTGCTGCGCAAAGGCGATGACCCTACCGCGTTGGGTCTGCCAGCGACGGTTCAATGTGTCTTTGGCGAGCAGTCTGGCCTGGGGATGGGGCACAGCCTGGCCAGTGGAGTCCAGCGTTTGATCGAGGTGTCGCGGGCTGAAGCCGTGGCGATTTTTCTCGGAGATATGCCCTGGCTGGATGAGGCCAGTCTGCAACAATTGCTAGTACAGGCCAGTGCAGAGCGAATCGTGCTGCCGGTGTCTAGAGGTCAACAAGGTCATCCGGTGATTTTCGGGCGGCAATTCTGGCCCGAACTGTCGCGCTTGACCGGCGACAGCGGTGCCCGTGGGGTGGTCAAGGCTCACCCCAACGCACGGCTGTGTGTTGAGTTGGATGCCTACGGTCTAGTCGCCGATGTCGACACACCGCAGGCCCTGCGGCAGGGACCTGGGGTCTGAACTGCTTGATTGGGGATAACGCAGCAGGACGCAATAACGCGCAATCAGGTGGTCTTACACTGGCGACACTGGGCCATGTAAGGACGGTTAAGCATGATGCCGATCCGGATGTCGGCATCGATCGTCACCTCAACCGAGTCTGTCAGCTGCTCGTCCGGGCGCAGTTCCGTGCTTACCCCGCAAAGCATTAGGGGAGGCCACCATGCTTAGCGGCGCAAGGCTGGCAGGCAGTTCAGCCAGCATGCGGGTAACAGGCGGCGCACAGGGCGGCTCAGCTCAACCTGACGCTTCTGGTAGAGCAGGCCGAGTCCTATTACAGCCAGGCCCAGCAGGCTGAGGGCGATCGGGAACAGCAGCGAGTCCTGGAACACTTGGTCGGCCAGATAGCCTAGATAACCGGCCACGCCGAGGGCGCCGAAGACCATGAATAGGGGGCGGCGCAGCAATACGGCGAGACCGATCAAACCGAGGTTGAGCAGGCAATAAAGTGCCTTACCCAGTTCACTGCTGCTGTCAATCAGGCTTAGTCCACCCCAGAAGGCCAGGAGGCCCGCCAAATAGCCCCAGAAGGCGAAATCCAGTTTGCTGCGACCATCGATCAACAGGCTGACGAGCAACAGCAGCAGGCCGAACCACAGCGATACCCAACGCCGCTGAGAGCAGTCGAAAGCCTCACCATAGGCCAGTTCAGTCAAGTCCATCGACATGAACCACAGCGCCAAAGCAATCGGCATGACGATGAACGGGAAGGGCAGCAGGCGCCGCATTAGCGTGCCGACAAGCACCGTGGCCAGCTCCATGGCCAGCCAGCCGCCTTGCACGTAGACGTAATAGTCGTGATAAGCGCCTTGTTCGTCATCCAGCGGCCACAGGCCCAGCATGCGCTGCACGGCGAACACCAGCAGCGGGGTCAGGCTGACCGCCACCGCGCCCAGTAACCCGCCGGGAATCAGTTGGCCGCGTTGCCACAACGTATGACCGCAGAGGGCGAACAACAGCATGTAGCTGGCGCTGATGCATAACAGCGCCCAGTCGCCGACGCGCATCCAGGCTTCCGTGAGCAGCCAGCCCCTGGCACCAATGATCAATAGCGCGCCGAAGTAATAGGCGACGTGCGCCAGTTGCAAGCTGGCGCGGGTTTGCGGTTGCTGGCGAAGAAAGTTCAACAGCGCCTGATCCTGGCCGGGTTGCAAGACCCCCGCTTGGACGGCGCGTGTGAGGTCGGCGGTATCGAGCTTGAGGGTTATATGGCGGACTCTGCTTCCCTAACAGACTGTTGAAGAATAACTGCGCTCGGCTATACAGCGTTGCGCCTTGTGATCCGTCGGGATGTGGTGAATGCCGTTTCCCCTTGGGAACGGGTGCGACCTAGCCATCGCTCACAGCATTTTTAATAGCCTGTCAATGAACTGCCGATCAGTCTGCCCAGGTCACCGGTGTCACACTGAGTGAGCGGTAAAAAAAGGCGAAGCCGGCTGGCTTCGCCTCATTTTACCGCTACGACTTAGTGCTTGTGCGGTACCGGTGTGAGCAACACTTCCGGTGGCATTTCGCAGTTGATCTTGCGCCCCAGCAGTTGTTCGATCGGTGGCAGGGCGTAGGCGTCGTTTTCGCTGGCGAAGCTGATCGAGGTGCCACTGGCGCCAGCGCGACCGGTACGACCGATGCGGTGCACGTAGTCGTCCGGTACTTCCGGCAGGGTGTAGTTGATCACGTGGCTGATGGCTTCGACGTGAATCCCGCGGCCGGCCACGTCGGTGGCGACCATTACCCGAATCTTGCCTTCGCGGAAGCCTTCGAGGGTCTTGATCCGCTTGTGCTGCGGCACGTCGCCAGACATTTGCGCGGCGCTGATGCCGTCACGGGTCAGGCGTTCTTCGATGCGCCGCACTTCGTCCTTGCGGTTGGCGAAGACCATCACGCGGATCCAGTCGTTCTGCGCGATCAGGTTGTACAGCAGCTTGTACTTGTCGCTGGAGGCGACCATGTAGACATGCTGCTCGACGGTATCGCTGGCGACGTTCTCCGACTCGATTTCGACGATGGCGGGCTCAGTGGTCCACTGCTTGGCCAGGTTCATCACGTCTTCGGTGAAGGTCGCCGAGAACAGCAGGGTCTGGCGCTCGTTCTTCGGCGGGGTCTGGCGGATGATCTGCCGCACCTGGGGGATAAAGCCCATGTCGAGCATGCGATCGGCCTCATCGAGCACCATCACCTCGACCATGTCCAGGTGCACTTCGCCGCGCTGGTTGAAGTCGAGCAAGCGACCCGGCGTGGCTACCAGAATGTCGCAATGGCGCGACTCGAGCAGCTTCAGCTGTTTGTCGAAGTCCATGCCGCCGACGAAGCTCATCACGTTGAGCCCGGTGTATTTGGTCAGGTCTGCGGCATCTTTGGCAATCTGCACCACCAGCTCGCGGGTTGGCGCGATGATCAGGGCGCGCGGTTCACCCATGTAGCGTTCTTTCGGCGGCGGGGTCTGCAGCAGTTGGGTGATGATCGAGACCAGGAAGGCGGCGGTCTTGCCGGTACCGGTCTGGGCGCGGCCAATGGCATCCTGGCCTCTGAGGGTGAAGCCAAGCACCTGAGCCTGGATCGGCGTGCAGTAGGGGAATCCCAGGTCGTGGATCGCATGCATCAGCTCGGGGGAGAGCTTGAAGTCATGGAAGCGGGTCTTGCCTTCGGCCGGTTCGACTGCGAAATCTTCCAGTTTCCAGGTGTCCACCGGCTTGGCTGCAGGCTGGCGCCGGGGTTTTTCGGCCTTGACGGCTGGTTGTTCTGGGTTGACCGGCACCGCAGATGCGCTGCCGCTATCGCTGGCCGTATGGTGAGTCTTGGCCGTGCGCTTGGGTTGCTCGTGGTGGGTGTCGCCGCTGTGCGGCGTGGTTGGCGACGCAGGCGTGCTGGTTGGGCTGGGCTGCTCGCCCTCGGCTTTGCCGAACATTTTCTTGAGTGCTTTGAGCACGGTCATCTCATCAATTGGTTAAGGAGTGAACGGTTGCCAGTGTAAAGCAAGAAGCTGGCGCGGCGAAGTGCCGTGGCTGGGCTTATCCACGGCCGCCTGATCCGGGGTGTTCAGTCTCGCGGCAGGCTGGCGAGCAGCAGGCGCTGAACGTTGCCACCCATGATCGCGGCAATCTCGCTGCGGCTGAAACCGGCCTCGAGCAGCGCCTCGGTCAATTGGCCCAAGCCGGTGACATCGAAAGGGGTGTGGACCGTGCCGTTGAAGTCCGAGCCCAGAGCGACGTGGTCGACTCCAACTTTGTCGGCGGTGTAGCGGATGGCCTTGACGATGGCCGCGGCCGAGGTGGCGCACACGGCCGTATCCCAGTAACCGATGCCGATCACTCCGCCAGTGGCGGCGATGCCTTGCAGGTGTTTGTCGCTGAGGTTGCGCGGGCCCGGGCAGGTACCTTCGACGCCGGTATGGGAGACCAGCAGCGGGCGCGTGGCCATGGCCAGCACGTCGTCGATCAGCGGCCGCGAGGCATGGGCCAGGTCGATCAGCATGGATTTTTCTTGCAGGCGTTCGATCACCTGGCGGCCGAACGGGGTCAGGCCGCCCTTCGCCAAGCCGTGGGCCGAGCCACCGACTTCGTTGTCGAAGAAGTGGGTCAGGCCGGTGATGCGAAAACCGGCGTCATACAGGCGGTCGAGGTTGCTCAGCTGGCCTTCGAGTGGGTGCAGGCCCTCGGTCGAGAGCAGGGCCGCAACGCGTTGTGGGTCTTGCTGCCAGGCCTGAAGAAAGGCGGCCAAGTCGCCCCCTGTTCTGATCAGTACTAGCCTGCCGTCGCTGTTGGCGGCAGCCAGGCGCAGCTTTTCGGCTTGATACAGGGCACGTTGCAGCAGGCTGTCCCAGGTCGCGCGCGGCCAGCGCTGGGCCATCGCCAGCAGGGTGATGTTGTCGCTGTCGGCGCCATTGCGCTGGGTGTTCATGCCGCGCGGGGTCTTGGTTACGGTGGAAAACACCTGCAAGCCGACCTGCGCTTCGAGCATGCGCGGCAGGTCCGAGTGGCCGTAGTCGTGGCGTTCAAGCAGGTCACGCTGCCAGAGCAGTACATCGTCATGCAGGTCGGCGATAAACAGCTTGTCATGCACCTGTAGGGCGGTTGCGCTGGCGGGATAGGGCGCGGGCGCCTCGACGCTGTTCATGCGCCGATCGAGCAGGTTGGGCACGCTGAAGAAAATTCCCGCAGCGGTCAGCGCAAGCAGCGGCAGGGCAAGCAGTAACGTGCGTGTACGCATGGGTTGAGGTATCCGGCGGTCGTCAGGCAACGACTCTAGCAGAGGCAGTTACGGCCTTGTTGCTTGGCTTTGTAGAGTGCGCTGTCGGTCCGGGCAATCAGGCTCGGCAGGCTGCCTTTCGGGTCCATCTGTGCCAGGCCTATGGACACCGTGACGCCAGGCTCCAGGGCGCCGGCGCGAAATGCCTTGAGCACTTGGTTGACGCTGCTGGTTGCGACATTATTGAACAGTCGCAGTTGGCGGGCTTCCTGCAAAGCAGCTTCCTAGTCTGGTTAAGCCCAGGCGCAATCCGCGAGGCTCGTCCCGGATTACCCTGGCGCTCATGGGGTTAGTCAGTCGCTGCAGTGCAGCTGGATGGGCACCGCGAACCCTGCCAGGCGCGTGTTCACGGCCTGCTCCAGTTGGCTGTCGCGGCGCGGTAGATGGATATGGGCGAGCTGACCGAGGTGCTCGTCGCTGAGTACCTCGACGCGGATAGCGCTATCCAGTTCGGCCATTGCCGCCTGATAGACACGCCGAATGGCATCGAAGCGCAGGGTCGGTTTAAAGGTTTTGCCAACCGCAGTGACCGGGATGGCGTCGATGATCCAGGCGTCCTTGGGCACGGCGGCGCGTTCGGGGATATGCGCGGCGGCATGAGCCAGCAATTGCGCTTCGCTGGCCTGGCTGCCGGGCTTGAGCTGGACATAGACCACTGGCAGTTCGCCGGCCTTCTCGTCGGGCTTGCCGACTGCGGCGGCCAAGGCCACGGCAGGGTGGCTGTGCAGGGCCTCCTCGATCATCTGCGGGTCGATGTTGTGACCGCCGCGGATGATCAGATCCTTGCTGCGCCCGGTCAGCCAGATGTAGCCGTCGGCGTCGATGCGCCCCAAGTCGCCGCTGTTGAACCAGTTGCCGTCGACCCAGATGCCGAGGTTCTTGCTGGCTTGCAGGTAGCCCTTGAACACCGTGGCGCCACGGATGCACAGGTTGCCGATTTCATTTGCTGCGGCATCGCGCAGATAGCGGCCCTGTTCGTCGAGCAGCTTGATGCTCACCTCGCAGTAGGGCATGCGCAAACCGATCGAACCGGGACGACGTTCGCCGGCTGGCGGATTGGCGCAGGTGCCGCACGTGCCTTCGGTGAGGCCATAGCCTTCGATCAGGGTCAGGCCGGTCTTGGCCTCGAACTGGCGGATCAGCTCCACCGGCATGGGCGCGGCGCCGCACAGGGCATATTTCAGCGAACTGAGGTCGTGGCCCTCGCTGGGCACCTGCAGCAGGCCGGCATAGATGGTCGGCACGCCGCTGAAGAAGCTGACCTTGTGGCGCTCGATGATGCTCCAGAAATTCTCGATCAGTGCGCTGTTGCGATAGCCCTGCGGGGTGGCCAGCAGGACTTCGGCACCACCGCCGAAGGCCGTCAGGCCGGTGACGATGACGCCATTGACGTGGAACAGTGGCAGGCCGCAGAGGGTCACGTCGCCTGGCGCGAAGCGGGTCACCAGATTCATGCTGTAGGCCATGGCCACTTCGTTGGCGTGGCTGTGCGGGGCCAGCTTGGGCGTGCCGGTGGTGCCGCCGGTGTGGAAATAACTGGCGATGTCATCGGGGTGGAACTGGCGGCCGCTCTCCAGCTGGTCGGCCGGGCAGGCGCCGATCAGTTCGTCGAAGTCGAGCACGCCGTCCGGCAGCGGTCCGCGTTGCGCCTTGAGCGCACTGCGCTGCGGCTCGGGCAGCAGGTTGGCCATGTCCACGCAGATCACTGCCTTGAGGCCGGGGAGCTGGCCACGTAGCGACTCGACCTTGGCCCACAGGTCGGTGCCGGGGAAGGGCGCCAGGGTCACCAGAAACTCGGAGTCGGAGGCCCGAATCAGCTCGGCGATATGCTCGGGGTCGAGCAGCGGATTGATCGCGTTGACGATGCCGGCTGCTTCGCCGCCCCAGATGGTGAAGTGGGTCTGCGGCAGGTTGGGCAGCAGGAACGACACCGCCTTGCCCGGACGCAGGCCGAGACGGTGAAAGGCGTTAGCGGTTTGGGTGATCTTGCCCAGCAGTTCCTGGTAATTAAGCCGATAGGCCGGCTCGTCGGCAGTGCCCTGAAGGATAAAGGACAGTGCCGGTGCCTGCGGTTGCGCCTGGGCCGTGCGCTGGATCAGCTGGTAAGTGCTGGGCGGCAGATTGCGTTCGGCCAGTGGGGTGGCTTCGATCTGCTCGATATCGGCTAAACCGCGAATGGTGGGTTGGTTGGTCATTGATTGTTCTCGGCTCGTGGCATTGGCGTGCTGAGCTGCTGCGCCAGCCAGTCGGCGATGTCGCGGATCTCTTCCGGCAGCACCTCATGGGCCATCGGATAATCGCGCCACTGCACGGCGACGCCACAGGCGGTCAGTTGGTCATGAGCTGTGCGGCCCATGGCGGGCTGCACAACATCGTCGAATCGGCCATGCAAGCAGAGTACCGGTAGTTGTTTTTGTGTGTCCGCCAGTTGCATTTCGTCACTGAAGGTTGGCGCATAGGTCGACAGCGCGATGACCCCGCCGAGCGGCCATTGCCAGCGCAGGAAGGCCGTATGCAGCACCACGGCGCCGCCCTGGGAGAACCCGACGAGAAAGATCCGCGCAGGGTCGATACCGCTGTCGCGCTGCGCTTCGATCAACGTAATCACCTGCTGGGCAGAGGCTTCCAGTTGGTCGCGGTTGATTGCCCGTGCCGGGCTCATGGCCAGGATGTCGTACCAACTGGGCATGGCCATGCCACCATTGATGGTCACCGGCTGGGTTGGTGCCTGCGGCATGACAAAGCGCGTACTGCGCAGTTGTTCTTGCAGGGCCTCGGCCACCGGCAGAAAGTCATAGCGATCAGCCCCCAGGCCGTGCAACCAAATGACGCAGGCGTCGGCGGCGAGTGTGGGCTGAAGAATCAACGGGTCGCTCATGGGTAGCTCCAGAGTGGTGCAGTGCGCATCTTTTAGTGCACCTGAAATTTCAGTGAGTGGCTATTCTGTGAATAAGATGTCGCAAGGTTACAAGTTTTGCTCTTGACCTGTCCGTATCGTACTAAGAGCGAAGTTTTGGTACGGGCTTTGCTGTAACTAACCGGGATTGATGCTGTCGCCCGGGACGGTAACACTGCTACTAAACCGGGTACGGAACAGACGGGAAGCCATTTGATGGGGGTTTCCACAAGACTCGTCAAACGCTGCATGTTTGACGATAAGCGAATCGCTCTCCGTCTCTAGCCCATTCGACCAATGGGCGAGCGAGCGTTTTTTATGGCCGATGAAACAATCGGCTACTAGACTCTCGCTGAGGTCTGATCCCCGGTTGATCGCGTTGCTGCCGACACGATCGACGTGCCCCATAAGGGTACGGATGTAGGGCCGAGACTCCAAACACAACAAAAGCAACTGGAGGTTTTAATGAAGATGGTGAAATCCACCCTGGCTATTCTGACTACCGCAACCGTTCTAGGCATCAGCGGCTTCGTGCATGCTGGCGCCACCCTGGACGCGGTACAGAAGAAAGGTTTCGTTCAGTGCGGTATCAGCGATGGTCTGCCTGGCTTCTCCTATGCCGATGAAAAAGGCAATTATTTCGGCCTCGACGTCGATGTATGCCGCGCAGTGGCAGCTGCCCTGTTTGGTGATGCGACCAAGGTCAAATTCAGCCCGTTGACTGCCAAGGAGCGCTTCACCGCGCTGCAATCCGGCGAAATCGATGTGCTGTCGCGTAACACCACCTGGACCAGCTCGCGCGACGCCGGTCTGGGCTTGAACTTCGCCGGCGTCAATTATTACGACGGTCAGGGCTTCTTGGTTAACAAGAAACTCGGCGTTACCAGCGCCAAGGAACTCGACGGCGCTACCGTGTGCATCCAGGCCGGTACCACCACCGAGCTGAACCTCTCCGACTACTTCCGCTCGAACGGCCTGAAGTACACCCCAATCACTTACGACACCTCCGACGAGAGCGCTACCTCGCTGGAAGCCGGCCGTTGCGACGTGCTGACTTCCGACCAGTCGCAGCTCTATGCTCAGCGCATCAAGCTGTCTGCGCCGCTGGAATATGTGGTACTGCCGGAAGTGATCTCGAAAGAGCCGCTGGGCCCGGTTGTACGTCAGGGTGATGACGAGTGGTTCAACATCGTGCGTTGGAGCCTGTTCGCCATGGTCAACGCCGAAGAGCTGGGTCTCACCTCGGCTAACGTCGAAGATCTGGCTAAATCCACCAAGAACCCGGATGTCGCCCGACTGCTGGGTGCCGAGGGTGAGTTCGGCAAGGACCTGAAACTGCCGAAAGACTGGGCGGTACAGATCGTCAAGCAAGTGGGCAACTACGGCGAGAGCTTCGACCGCAACGTCGGCGCCGGCAGTGACCTGAAGATCGAACGCGGCCTTAACGCCCTGTGGAACAAAGGTGGTCTGCAATACGCACCGCCGGTGCGCTGATCGTCTTTGCCGGAACCCTGTCCTGGGGTTTCGGCATGTTCTAGATGACGTGAACCCCATGCCCGCCAACATGGGCATGGGGGTTCCTAGAGGGCTTCTATGCAAACTCCTGAGCATGCCTCGCGCCCAAGTGGTTCGGTTTGGACCGACCCCAAGTTGCGTGCCTGGCTATTCCAAATTCTTGCCGTTATCGTCGTCGTGGCGCTCGGCTGGTATCTGTTCGACAACACCCAGACCAACCTGGAGAAACGCGGGATCACCTCCGGTTTCGCCTTTCTCGATAACAGTGCCGGCTTCGGCATTGCCCAGCACCTGATCGATTACAGCGAGAGCGATTCCTACGGACGGGTTTTCTTCGTCGGTCTGCTCAATACCCTGCTGGTGTCAGTGATCGGTATCATCGGTGCGACTATTCTTGGCTTCATTATCGGCGTGGCGCGGTTGTCGCCCAACTGGTTGATGAGCAAACTGGCCACCGTCTATATCGAGACGTTCCGCAATATTCCACCATTGCTGCAAATCTTCTTCTGGTACTTCGCGGTGATGCTCTCGCTTCCCGGGCCGAGGCAGAGCCTGGATATTGGCCAGACGTTCTTCCTCAATAGCCGCGGCCTGTATATGCCGTCACCCAGCGGCACCGACAGCTTCATGCCCTTTTTCGGCGCCGTAGTGGTGGCGGTCATCGGTATCGTGCTGTTGTCGCGTTGGTCGAAGGCGCGGTTCGAGGCGACCGGTAAGTACTTTCCCGTGTCGCTGGGGGCTGTGCCTTTACTGCTGGGGCTGCCCGCGCTGGCCGTGCTGCTGACGGGTAATCCGCTGCAATGGACTACCCCGGAGCTGAGCGGTTTCAACTTCCGCGGTGGCTGGGTGATGATCCCCGAGCTGATGGCGCTGACCCTGGCACTGACTATCTATACCGCGGCCTTTATCGCCGAGACCGTGCGTGCCGGGATTCTTTCGGTCAGCCATGGTCAGACCGAAGCTGCGCGCTCCCTAGGCTTGCCCGCCGGCAAGACCCTGCGTCTGGTGATCATCCCGCAAGCACTGCGAGTAATCATTCCGCCATTGACCAGCCAATACCTCAACCTGGCGAAGAACTCTTCGCTGGCGGCCGGTATCGGCTATCCGGACATGGTCTCGCTGTTCGCCGGCACAGTGCTCAATCAGACTGGCCAGGCCATCGAGGTGGTCGCCATCACCATGAGCGTCTACCTGGCCATCAGTATCAGCATTTCCATGCTGATGAACTGGTACAACAAGCGCATTGCGCTGATCGAGCGGTAAGGAGCAGCCCATGCAAACCCATACGTTCAAACCCGATCTACCACCACCGCTGCTCAGCGTTGGTGTGCTCGGTTGGCTGCGCGCCAACCTGTTCTCCAGCTGGTTCAATACCCTGTTAACCCTGTTTTCCGCTTACCTGGTCTGGTTGATTATTCCGCCGATGATCCAGTGGGCTTTAATCGATGCCAACTGGGTAGGCACCACCCGTTCAGATTGCACCGGTGAAGGTGCCTGCTGGGTGTTCATCCAGCAGCGGTTCGGCCAATTCATGTATGGCTTCTATCCGACCGAGTTGCGCTGGCGTGTCGACCTGACGCTATGGATGGCGGTGATTGGTGCGTCGCCTCTGTTCATTCCGCAGATGCCACGCAAGGCGCTGTACGGCTTGGCTTTCCTGGTGGTGTACCCATTGCTGGCCTACTGGCTGCTGCATGGTGGTTACTTCGGTCTGAGCACGGTATCTACCACCCGTTGGGGTGGCCTGATGCTGACGCTGGTGATTGCCTCTGTCGGCATCGCTGGCGCCTTGCCGCTGGGCATCCTGCTGGCGCTTGGCCGGCGTTCGGATATGCCGGCGATCCGGGTGATCTGCGTGACCTTCATCGAGTTCTGGCGCGGTGTGCCGTTGATCACCGTGTTGTTCATGTCTTCGGTGATGCTGCCGCTGTTTCTCCCGGAAGGGATGAACTTCGACAAGCTGATGCGGGCACTGATCGGGGTGATCCTGTTCCAGTCGGCTTATGTAGCCGAAGTGGTGCGTGGCGGCTTGCAAGCCATCCCCAAAGGCCAGTACGAGGCGGCTGCGGCCATGGGCCTGGGCTACTGGCGGGTGATGGGCCTGGTGATTCTGCCGCAGGCGTTGAAACTGGTGATTCCAGGTATCGTCAACACCTTTATCGCCTTGTTCAAGGACACCAGTCTGGTGATCATCATCGGCCTGTTCGACCTGCTCAACAGTATCAAACAAGCCACCACCGACCCGGTCTGGCTGGGTATGGCCACAGAAGGCTATGTGTTCGCCGCCCTGGTTTTCTGGATTTTCTGTTTTGGTATGTCCCGTTACTCCATGCACCTGGAGCGCAAGCTCGAGACTGGCCATAAGCGTTAGGAGCCCTTTCAATGTCTGTAGCAAACAAACAAACCAGCGCTGAAGCGATGATCCTGATGGAAGGCGTGCACAAGTGGTACGGCGAGTTCCATGTGCTCAAGGACATCAATCTGAGTGTCAAACCGGGTGAACGTATCGTCCTTTGCGGTCCATCCGGCTCCGGCAAGTCGACGGCCATTCGCTGTATCAATCGCCTGGAAGAGCACCAGCAAGGGCGTATCGTGGTCGATGGCACCGAACTGACCCATGACCTCAAGCACATCGAGATGGTTCGGCGCGAAGTGGGCATGGTGTTCCAGCACTTCAACCTGTTCCCGCATCTGACCGTGCTGCAGAACTGCACGCTGGCGCCGATGTGGGTGCGCAAGATGTCCAAGCGTCAGGCCGAAGAGGTTGCCATGCACTTCCTCGAGCGTGTGCGGATTCCCGAGCAGGCCAATAAATTTCCGGGACAACTCTCCGGTGGTCAGCAGCAGCGGGTAGCCATCGCTCGTGCGCTGTGCATGAAGCCGAAAATCATGTTGTTCGATGAGCCGACCTCGGCACTCGATCCAGAAATGGTCAAGGAGGTTCTGGACACCATGGTCGGTCTGGCCGAAGACGGCATGACCATGCTCTGCGTAACCCACGAGATGGGCTTTGCCCGCACCGTGGCGAACCGCGTGCTGTTCCTCGACAAGGGCGAGGTTGTCGAAGAGGCCGACCCCGAAACCTTCTTCAACAGCCCGCAGAACGAGCGTACCAAGTTGTTCCTCAGCCAGATTCTGCACTGAGAACCCGCTGCAATGAAAAAAGGAGCCTTCGGGCTCCTTTTTTCATTCAGTGTGTCAGGCATCACGCGCCCGACATCGTTACAGCCGTGGGTAATCGATATAGCCAACCGGCCCGGAACCATAAAAGGTTGCCGGCTGCGGTTCGTTTAATTCGGCGTCCTCGGCGAGGCGGGCGGGCAGGTCCGGGTTGGCGATAAAGGGGATGCCAAAAGCCACGGCATCGGCCTTGCCGCTTTCCAGCCAGGCGTTGGCCTGCGCCTTGGTGAAGCGCTCGTTGGCGATGAACACACCCCCGAAGGCTTGCTTGAGACTCGAAGCCAGGCTGTCATCGCCTTCCTTCTCGCGGGCACAGATAAAGGCGATACCGCGCTTGCCCAGTTCGCGGGCAATGTAGGTGAAGGTCTCGGCGCGCTGGCTGTCGCCCATGTCGTGGCTGTCTGCGCGCGGCGCCAGGTGCATGCCGACCCGGCCGGCGCCCCACACCGAAATCACCGCATCGGTGACTTCCAGCATCAGTCGCGCGCGGTTTTCCAGGGAGCCGCCGTAGCGGTCGCTGCGCTGGTTGGTGCTGTCCTGGAGGAACTGGTCGAGCAGGTAGCCGTTGGCGCCGTGGATTTCCACACCGTCAAACCCGGCGGCCTTGGCGTTCTCCGCACCCTGGCGATAAGCCTCGACGATATCGGCGATTTCCTCGGTCTCCAGGGCGCGCGGGGTGACGTATTCAGTGAGCGGACGCACCAGGCTGACATGGCCGGCCGGGGCGATGGCGCTGGGCGCAACCGGGGCGGCGCCATTCAGGTAACTGGGGTGGGAGATGCGCCCGACATGCCACAGCTGCAGGACGATCTTGCCGCCATTGGCATGCACGGCCTTGGTGATAGTGCTCCAGCCGCGGACCTGCGCATCGGACCAGATGCCGGGGGTGTCCGGGTAGCCAACGCCCATCGGCGTGACCGCAGTGGCCTCGCTGATGATCAGGCCAGCGGAGGCGCGCTGCACGTAGTACTCGGCCATCAGCGCGTTGGGCACGCGCCCGACGTCGGCGCGAGTGCGGGTCAGCGGCGCCATGATGATGCGGTTGGCGAGTTCCAGCTCGCCGATCTTGATCGGGTCGAAAAGCGTAGGCATTGAGTATTCCTCGGTCGGGGGGAGCAGAAATGTAGGAGTGGTTAGAGCTCTTGGCTGATATGCCGCAGGAACGCCTGGATGGTCTCTTCGTTGCGTTTGAAGAAGTGCCACTGGCCGACCTTCTTGCTGGTCACCAGGCCGGCCCGTTGCAGGGTCGCCAGATGGGCCGATACCGTCGATTGCGACAGCCCGGTGCGTTGGTCGATCTTGCCGGCACACACGCCGTTCTCCAGCGGGTGGTCCTGATCGGCGAAGTACGCCTGTGGGTCCTTCAGCCAGTGCAGGATGTCGCGGCGCACCGGGTGGGCCAGGGCTTTGATCACTTCATCGATGTCGATGGGCATGTGTGCAGTTTCCAGGGTTGCTGTAGCGCCAAATCGCGATGGGACAAACTGTATATCGGTGCGCGGCGATACACAGATCGTTTACGCCGATAGTGCTCATTGCCCGCACTGATGTGTAAGCTCTGTGCTATGAACTACCTCGCTCATCTGCATCTTGGCGGCGACGCGCCGGCGCAACTGCTCGGCAGCCTGTATGGCGATTTCGTCAAAGGCCGGCTGGTCGGGGAGTGGCCCGCGGATATCGAAGCCGCGATCGTTCTGCACCGGCGCATCGATGCCTTTACCGACAGCCATGCACTGCTGGCCCAGGCCCGGGCGCGCTTTCCCGCCGAGCGGCGACGCTATGCCGGAATCCTCCTGGACCTGTTCTTCGACCACTGCCTGGCGCTGAATTGGCCGGATTACGCCGACGAGCCGCTGGCGCAATTCACCGGGCGGGTGTATCGGATCTTGGCCGAGGAGCCGATTTTGCCCGAGCGCCTGGCCCTGATTGCGCCGCGCATGGCGGCCCAGGACTGGCTTGGCAGCTACCGCGATTTCGCCGTGCTGGAGCAGGTGATTGCCGGTATGGGCCGGCGGCTGTCACGGCCCGGTGTGCTGGATGGCAGCCTGCTCGAGCTGGAGCGTCTGTATGTGCCGCTGAGTGAGGACTTTCGCGCCTTCTACCCCGAGTTGCTCGAGTTCGTGGGTACACAGTTGACGGCGGCAGGCAGATAGCCTTCCGCCGAGGTAGGAGCGGCTGCAGGCGCGAAGCTTTTGCTGTGCATCGCAACATTCGCAGCTGCAGCGGAACCTCGTCCGGGCGCTCCCGTTTAGCGCCCCCATCAGCCTACTGGCGCTTCAATGCCTGGGGATGCAGGCGAAAACGGCGGATCACGGCTTTCTCCAGCTCCGCCACGCTGAACAGCAGCAAACCGGCCAGCAGCACCCGCAACCATTCAGCGGCAGTCAGGCCGATGGAGCCGAATACTCGCTGCAGGGGCGGTGCATAGGTGAACAGCAGTTGCAGCAGCAGACACACGGCGATGGCCAACAGCACCTTGGGATTGCCCAGCAACCCCTGACGATTGAGCACCGAGTCGAAGATATGCCGGCTGTTCAGCAGGTAGAACATCTCGCACATCACCACGGTGTTCACCGCCATGGTCCGGGCACCTTCCAGGCTGTTCCCGTGCTGCATTTCCCAGAGAAACAAGCCGAGGGCGCCGGCCATCATCAGTAGTGACACCATCAGCACACGCCAGACGAAAAAGCCCGAGAGCAGCGGTTCGCCTGGCGGGCGCGGCGGGCGCGTCATCAGTCCTTGTTCGGACGGTTCGAAGGCCAGTGCCAGGGCCAGGGTGATGGAGGTGACCATGTTGATCCACAGCACCTGGGCCGGGGTCAGCGGCAGGGTCAACTGGAACAGGATCGCGGCGATCACGATCAAGGCTTCGCCGCCGTTGGTCGGCAGGACGAACAGGATGAATTTCTTCAGGTTGTCGTAGATCGAGCGGCCTTCGCGCACGGCATTGGCGATGGTGGCGAAGTTGTCGTCGGTGAGTACCACTGCCGCGGCTTCCTTGGCCGCCTCGGTGCCCTTGTGGCCCATGGCCACGCCGACATCCGCACGCTTCAGTGCTGGCGCATCATTGACCCCGTCTCCGGTCATTGCCACCACTTCGCCGTTGGCTTGCATGGCCTGCACCAAGCGCAGCTTGTGTTCCGGGCTGGCGCGGGCGAACACCTCGATGCTGGGCAGTAGTTCGCGCAGGCTGCGCTCGTCGAGCAGCTCGATTTCAGCGCCGGTCAGGGCCGGGCGGTCAATGCCGATGCCCAGTTGTGCACCGATGGCGCGAGCGGTTTCGACGTGGTCGCCGGTGATCATCTTCACCGAGATGCCGGCGCGCCGACACTCGGCCACTGCGGCGATCGCCTCTGCGCGCGGCGGGTCGATGATGCCGAACAGGGCCAGCAGGGTGAAGCCCTGCTCGACATCGGCAAAACTCAGGCTGCGTTGCTCGGCGTCGGCCGGGCGGCTGGCAATGGCCAGCAGGCGCAGGCCGTGGGCGGCCAGGTCGGTGGTCTGGCGCCGCCAGAAATCCGGCTCGAGCGGCTGGTCGCCGTCGGCCGTGCGTTGTTTGCTGCATATTTCCAGCAGCCGCTCGGGTGCGCCTTTCAGGTAGATCACGCCATGGCCGCTGTGGTCATGGTGCAGGGTGGCCATGAAGCGGTGTTCCGACTCGAAGGGAATGGCGTCGCTACGTGGCAGTTCTGCCTGCAGGGTCAGAGGGTCCAGGCCGCATTTCAAGGCCAGGGTGGCGAGCGCGCCCTCGGTGGGATCGCCATGCAGCAGCCAGTTGCCGGCGGCGTCTTCCTCAAGGCGGGCATCGTTGCATAACAGGGCTGCGCGGCCGATGTCGAGCAGGGCCTGATCGGTTGCCAGGGGCTGGCCATCGAGATGAAATCCGCCCTCGGGGGCGTAGCCGACACCGCTCACATCGACGATCCGCTGGGCGCTGACCAGGCGCTGCACGGTCATCTCGTTGCGGGTCAGGGTGCCGGTCTTGTCCGAGCAGATTACTGTGACCGAACCAAGGGTTTCCACCGCCGGCAGGCGCCGTACGATGGCATTGTGGCGGGCCATGCGTTGCACGCCGAGGGCGAGAATAACCGTCATGATTGCCGGCAGCCCTTCTGGAATCGCGGCGACGGTGAGCGCCACTACCATCATGAACATCTCGGCCGGATCCTGGCCGCGCCATAGCGTGCCGAGGGCGAAGGTGCCGATGGCGAAGACCAGTAGGGCCACGGTTAACCAACGGCTGAAACCGTCGATCTGCCGCAGTAATGGCGTGGATACCGTCTGCACCTGTTGCAGCATGCTGCCGATGCGCCCCAGTTCGGTGGCGCTGGCGGTGGCGACCACCAGACCGAGGGCCTGGCCGCTGCTCACCAGGGTGCCCGAGTAGGCCATGCAGCGGCGGTCGCCGAGCACCGCGTCGGCTTTGTTGCGGGCGATGGATTTCTCCACTGGCACCGATTCGCCGGTCAGCGCGGCTTCCTCGACGTTGAAGTTTTTTACCCTGAGCAGGCGCAGGTCGGCCGGTACCTTGTCCCCGGAAACCAGGCTGACGATATCCCCCAGCACCAGTTGTTCGGCGGGTATTTCCCGGCGTTCGCCAGCGCGCACGACCATGGCATGCAGCGACAGCATGTCGCGAATGGCGTCCAGGGCGTGCTCCGCCTTGCCCTCCTGGATGAAGCCGATCAGCGCATTGATCAGCACCACTGAGAGAATCACCGCGGTGTCTACCCAGTGGCCGAGCAGGGCGGTGACCGCGGACGCCGCGATCATCATGTACAGCAACAGGTTGTGAAATTGCAGCAACAGGCGTAGCAGCGCGCCGCGCCGTTTGGGCGGTGGCAGGCGATTGGCCCCGTAGCGTTGCAAGCGTTGCGCCGCCTCACCCTCGGCGAGGCCGCTTTGGCTACTGTGCAGGGCGTCCAGGGCCTGCTGCGCGTCGAGGGTGTGCCAGGCCGTTTCGGCGTGGACAGGTGGCGGTGTGTCCATTCGGGCATCTCCATACGTGTGGAGGCACAGTAGCCTTATTCGCCGAATGTGGTCTGATCTGGATCAAAACCATAGGCCATGCTTGCGGTGAATAACCGCACCCGCATGGGTTGGTGAAGTCAGCGAGATGATCAAGCTACTGGTGGTAAGCGCCCTTTCCCCGCGTTAGGCACAGACCGTTCAGCGTGCCGCCGAGTGGCTAGGGAAACAGGGGCGGCGGCTGGGCCTTGAGCCAAGTAGTCGAGGACGCGGCCGAGGACTTCGTCGCCCACGTGACCTTGCTCAATGCGCCAACGCAACAACTGGCGAACAGACCCGTAGTCGGTCGCAGGGCGTTATTCACGCGGCCTGAGCTGGCGCCTCGCTGTCTGCCGCCAGGGCGCTGGCCACGGCGGCGTGGGCACGGCGTGCCAGCTGGTTGCGATTCAGCGTGGCGCTGGCAATCGGTTGCAGCAGGCGAATCTGCACGTCGATCGGGTCACTGGCGAGCAGGCGCAACAGGTGCGAGAGCATGTCGTCGTCACCGATAAAGGGCGTGGTCATGCAGGGCTGGCCGTCGCGCAGGTAGCGGATGGCGACCGGTTGCAGCGCCACCCCGGTATCGATGGCGCTGCTCAGCAGGCGGCCGTGGAAGGTACGCAGGACCTGGCCGTCGGTGGTGGTGCCTTCCGGGAAGATCAGCAACGGCCGGCCTTGTCCCAGATGATGACCGAGTTGTTGGTTGAGCAGATTGCTGTCGCCCGCGCCGCGCCGGATGAACAGGGTGCCGGCCTGGTGTGCCAGCCAGCCGGCCAGCGGCCAGGAACGCACCTCGGCCTTGGACAGGAACGACAGCGGCGCGAGCATGCCGAGCAGCGGGATATCGGTCCAGGAGATATGGTTGCTGACCCACAGCATCGGTTCCTGCGGCAGTTCGCCGTGCACGCTCAGGCGGAACGGCAGGGCATTGCTCATGCGCGCAAAGAACCAGCGGCTCATGCGCTGGCGCAGGCCCATCAGCTCATGCCCGAGCAAACGCTCCAGCAGACTCAGCATCCCGGCCAGCGGGGTGACCAGGCCGATGATGGCGAGCAGGCGCAGCATTCGCAGGTACAGGCGCAGCTTGTTCATCGGGTACTCCAGACAGGGCGGACGACATCGCCCAGCCCTGTCTACACAGACCCGGGCGCTCCTGCAAGTCATGCCGGTTCAGACCGCTGCCTTGAAGTGGCGGGCGTAGCGTGGACAGAGTTCGTCGCGCTTGAGCAGGATGAACACGTCGGCCACCTGAAAGTCAGGATCCCAGCACGGTTCGCCGCAGATTTTTGCGCCCAGGCGCATGTAGGCCTTGAGCAGCGGTGGCATCTCGGCGATGACGTTGCTCGGCACCTCCAGGGCCGGCAGCGGCGTCTTCGGCTCGGCCCGCAGGTGTTCGGTGCACAGGTAGCGTTCGCGCAGACGCTGCATGATCGCCTGGGCCTGGATGCCGCCGTCCTGCATGGAGATGCTGGCGCAGCCCATCAGGTAGCGGTAATCGCCCTGGTTGAGGACTTCGGCCAGTTCGCCCCAGAGCACGGCGATGGTAGCGCCGTTGCGGTAGGCGCTATCGACGCAGGTGCGGCCGATTTCCAGCACCGGGCCTTGCAGGTGCGGCAGGCCGTGCAGGCTGAACTCCTCTTCACTGTAGAACCGGCCCAAGCCGGCGGCGGCCTGATGATCGAGCAGACGGGTGGTGGCTACCAGCAGGCCACTGTTCAGATCACGCACACCGATGTGCTGGCAGTGAATGTCGTAGTCATCCATGTCCAGACCGAGTTCGGCACCCTTGAGCTTGGCATCGAACTCGGCGCTGAACACGCGAAAGCGCAGGGCCTGGGCTTCACGCAGAGCCGCGGGGCCGACTAGACGCTCGGCCTGCAAGCGACGTGCTGGGATGGTGCGGTCGCGGGTGATTGCCATCTGGGTCATGCCGTCATCTCCGTTGGCCGGCTTTTTGTCTTGCAGCCGGTCGATCTTGTTGGGCAAGCTCAGGCTAGGTAGCGGCGGTGTCACCCCTGTGAAGTTTTGGTGATGCTTGTGTGACAGCCGCTGCGACCCCCACTCGGTTGAGGAACTGCGTATGCCCTGGCAAAACCTGTTGCAAACCCATCAACGCCTGCCGGCCGCCAGCAGCCTGGAGGCCTGGTATGCCGCGCTGTTGACGCGGCTTGGCAGGCCATCGCCATTCGAGCTGGCCTTGCTCGGCGGGCGTTTGGCGGCGACGCCGGGGCTGGCCTTCCTCGCCGGTTATCAAGGCGCCCTGCGGATGCTCTGGCCGTCCGCACCCTGGTCGCTGGGCGCGCTCTGTGTCACCGAGAATAAAAGCGTGCGCCCGGCGGATATGCAGACCCGACTAAGCGACCTGCTGCTGCAGGGCCGCAAGGATTTCGTCACGGCAGGCGATGCCGCCGACTGGCTGCTGGTCGCCGCCCGCGAAGAGCCGCCGGCGCAACCGGTGCGCTTGGCCCTGGGCGTGGTGCGTAATGGCGATCCCGGGGTGCGCGTCGAGGTGCTGCCGAGCTTGCCCCTGATGCCCGATATCGGTCACGCCCGCCTGCATCTGGATGGCGCCCACTGCGAGCGCCTGGCCGGCGATGGTTGGGACGACTACGTGAAGCCGTTTCGCAGCATCGAGGATCTGCACGTGCTGACCGCCGTGGGCGCCTGGCTGTATGGCGTGGGGCAGGACTCGAACTGGCCGCAGGCAGTGCAGTTGCGCCTGCTCGGCCTGCTCGCCGGCTGCGCCGAAGTTGGCCGGCAAGGCCCGGCGCAACCCGCCACGCACCTGCTGCTGGCCGGGTTGTTCGCCCAGTTCGCCGCACTGGACGCCGAGTTGCACGCGGCCTTCGCCGCCGGGCCGGCGGATTGGGCGGCCTTGTGGCAACGCGACCGCAGCCTGCTGGCGCTTGCCGCCTCCGCGCGCGGCAAGCGCCTGGCTAAAGCCCAGGCCGCCTTGGGCCTGGCTTCGTAGGGGGGCGATCGGATACGACCAGCAGGCGGCGCGGCTGCAAGCCTGCGCTGTACTGCTGCGCACGCTCGCCAGGCGAAATTCAATGCCTGGGCGTAGGGCGCCGGCTGCTCAGAAATGCAGCGAATAGTTCGTCGGGGACGCTTGCGGTCGCACGCTTTTTAGCGTCATCGACGGCATGCTAGGGTGCCGCGTGGTCATCCGCGGAGGCACTGCAATGCCCGTATCCCTGCTGCATCGGTTCGCTTTGATCCTCGCCATTACGAGCGGCGCCGGCCCCGTCCAGGCCGAAAGCTGGCCGGCTGTCGAGTGGGCGCGGGAAGTCGTGCCTGCGAGCCCGGCCATCGCCGCGCTGGAGGCCTATGCCTTTCCCGGCGCGACGCCGAAAAGCGCACGGGCGTGCGCACCGATGCCTTGCTGGTCATCCGCGATGGCCGGGTGGTTTACGAGCGCTACGCCGGGCCGACTCGAGCCGCTACGCCGCACTTGATCTGGTCGATGAGCAAGAGCCTGCTCGCCACCACCCTGGGCGTTGCCTACGGCCAGGGCCGCTTCACGCTCGATGCGCCGGTGGCGCAGTATTATCCGCCGTTCGCCCGGCATCCGGCGATCAAGGTCGGCCACCTGCTCAACTGGGCCTCGGGTCTGGACTGGCGCGAAGACTATGAGTACGCCCCGCTGACATCCTCGGTGGTGGCCATGCTCTATACCCGCGGCCGCGCGGACATGGCGGCCTTCACCGCCGCCCACGCAACCGCTGCCGCGCCGGGCACGCGCTTTCGTTATTCCAGCGGCGACAGCAACGTGCTGTCTGCCGCCCTCAAGGGCATGGTCGGTGCCGAGGCCTATGCGGACTATCCCTGGAGCGCGCTGTTCGAGCCGCTCGGCATCACCTCAGCGGTCTGGCAAACCGACCCCGCCGGCACCTTAGTCGCCTCGTCCTACGCCTACATGAGCGCCCGTGACCTGGCGCGGGTTGGCCTGCTGATGCAGCGCGGTGGCCGTTGGGGCGCGCAGCAGTTGCTGCCGCCGGCCTGGGTCGCATTCAACCGCACGCCGTTGGCCACTTACCAGGCGCATGCCGCCAATGCGGGGGACGCCGTGCCAGGCGGGCACTGGTGGTTGAACGCCGAGTTGCCAGGCGCGCCCAGACCCTGGGCGGATGCCCCGGCCGCGGCCTTCGCCGCTCTCGGCCTCTGGGGCCAGGGGCTGTATGTGTTGCCAGCGGAAAAATTGCTGATCGTGCGCTACGCCGATGATCGCGACGCCAGCTTCCAGCACAACCAGTTGCTCAAGCGGGTGACCGCCGCCTTTGCCCGCGGGGTGCAGCCATGATCCGTCGTCGTCCGTTGCGCACGCTGCTGCTGGTGATCGTCCTGCTGCTGGTGGGGCTCGGCTGGCAGAACCGTGCACACCTGCACGCCTTCCCCGACATCATCAGCGCCTATACGGCCAAGGAATATTGTTCCTGCCGCTATGTGATGAACAACCCCGCGGCCTACTGTGAAGGCTATGTGAGCCAGTATGTGCCGGTCAGCCAGTTGCTCGATGACGAGAGCCGCAAACGGGTCAGCACCAGTGGCCTGGGTCGCAGCCACAGCGCCGTCTGGCTCGGTCCGCGGCAGGGGTGTCAGTTGCTCCCCGCGGCGTCAATACCGTCACCGCCGTGAGTGACCAGATGCAGCGGGCTTTGCAAGGCCGCCACGGGCGACTATCGTGGCGACCTGAACGCTTAACCTACGGGGCCTTATGCGAATCCGCCTTACCTGCTCCTCGTTGCCGGCTGCGCACTGATGCCAGGAATGGTTTTCCCCTGGCGTAGCGGCAACCAATTTGCCTTGCTCAACGACGGCCCGACCTTCTTCCCGCGGATGATCGAGGCTATTGACGAGGCCCGCCAGCTGGTTGCATTGGAGCTGTATCTGGTGGCCAGTGGCGCCTGCATGGACGCCCTGTTGCAAGCCTTGTGCGCGGCAGCGCAGCGCGGCGTCGCGGTGCGTTGCCTGCTCGACGATTACGGTTCCCAGGCCCTGCACCAGGCCGACCGCCAGCGCCTGAGCGCGGCGGGCGTGCAACTGCGGCGCTACAATCCGCTGCGCTGGCGCCGCGGTATGCGTAATTTCTACCGTGACCACCGCAAGCTGTTGCTTGTCGATGGTCGGCTGGCCTTCATCGGCGGCACCGGCGCGACCGATCAATTCTGGATGCCGGGCGAGGCGGATAGCATCTGGCGCGAGGTCATGGTGGAGATCGGCGGGCCGCTGGTGACGGACTGGCAGGCATTATTCGACCGTCAGTGGCATGCCCTGCAGACCCGTTTTGCCTGGCGGCCAAGAGCGACGCCCGGCCTGAAACGCTTGCCGTTATCGCCGCCAGTGGGGCAGGGCCTGGGCCGGGTGGCCTACGCCGATGCCCGCCAGCATCGCGACATCCTGCAGTCGCTGGTGCGTGCGTTGCACGGCGCCAAGCAACGCATCTGGCTGGCCACGCCGTATTTTCTGCCGACCTGGAAAGTCCGCCGCGCCTTGCGCAAGGCGGCTGAGCGCGGGGTCGAGGTGCGTCTGCTGCTCAGCGGCCGCCACACCGACAACCCCCCGGTGCGCTTTGCCGGCCAGCGCTACTACCCGAAGCTGCTCAGGGCCGGGGTACAGATATTCGAATACCAGCCACGGTTTTTGCACCTGAAAATGGTGCTGGTGGACGACTGGGTCAGCGTCGGCTCGTGCAACTTCGATCACTGGAACCTGCGCTTCAATCTCGACGCCAACCTCGAAGCACTCGACCCGGAGCTGACCGCCGCCGTGGCCGCCAGCTTCCAGGCGGATTTCGCCGACAGCCTGGAGATCAGTCAGGAACTCTGGCACGCCCGGCCCTGGTGGCGGCGCCTGCAGGAACGCCTGTGGGGTTGGCTGGATCGGCTGGTGGTGAACCTGCTCGACCGCCGTCGCTAAGCCGCCTTTCGCCCGGATGCAGCAGCCCGACGTGCGGGCGTGTTTCCTGGCGATGTAGTTCTAGGCTATTACCTGCGCGCTGGATGCGGGGCGGATACTTGTTGCGTGCCCTCAACCCGTTACAGGAGAAAGCTCATGGCTGCGAAAAAGATTCTGATGCTGGTCGGCGACTACGTCGAAGACTACGAAGTGATGGTGCCGTTCCAGGCGCTGCAGATGGTAGGCCATACCGTGCATGCGGTCTGTCCGGGCAAGAGCGCCGGTCAATCGGTGCGCACCGCCATCCACGACTTCGAAGGCGACCAGACCTACAGTGAAAAGCCCGGGCACAACTTTGGCCTGAACTTCGACTTCAGCCAGGTCAAGGCTGGTGATTACGATGCCCTGCTGATTCCCGGCGGCCGCGCCCCGGAATACCTGCGCTTGAATGCCGAGGTACTGGCCCTGGTGCAGGCCTTCAATGCCGCCAACAAGCCCATCGCCGCAGTGTGCCATGGCGCCCAACTGCTGGCTGCCGCCGGTGTGCTCGACGGCCGTGAATGCAGTGCCTACCCGGCCTGCGGGCCGGAAGTGCAGCTGGCGGGTGGCCGCTATATGGAGATCGCCGTGGATCAGGCCCATGTCCAGGGTAACCTGGTCACCGCCCCGGCCTGGCCCGCGCATCCGGCCTGGCTGGCCGGTTTCCTCAAGCTGCTGGGCACCCAGATCAGCCTGTAGACTGCCAACCGGGCAGGCGCCTCTGCACTGGCGTCTGCCCGGCGCTATTACCCGTCCCCTGATCGAGGCAAGACGCCCTATGTGCGAGCTCTACGTCAAAGCCGACCCGATTCTCTACGAATCGCGCTCGCGCTCGCTGCGCATCCGCGGTGTGGTCACCACCCTGCGCCTGGAAAACCAGTTCTGGGACATCCTCGCCGAGATCGCCGCGGTCGATGGCATGACCACTAACCAGTTGATCAGCAAGCTCTACGACGAGGTCATGGACTACCGCGGCGAGGTGGTGAATTTCGCCTCCTTCCTGCGCGTCAGCTGCACGCGTTTTCTCAGCCAGCGGCCGAGCAATGTGCGCGAGCTGCTGCCCCGGCTACAGAAGTAGCGGGCGCCCGGGCGATCAAGGTGTGGCGTAACTATGGGGTTAGCGAGGAATACCGGCCTTACTGGAAGCTCGGCTACGACCTGATGCCCATGACCCCGCACTTGTTTGTCTGCGACATCGCCGCGCAACTGCAGCCTGTCAGGATGCAGAGCCCTGAACTGGCCAACGGCATGCGCCCGCGCTGGGTCAACCTGCACGAGGCCATTGGCCACAACCAGGCGGTGATGCAGCGCCAGGAAAGCAGCATGGGCCAGTCCATCCAGCGCGCAAGCTGCATGCTGAATAAGCTCGTGGCAGAGCGGCTGGGTGCAGGCTAACGCGATTTTCGCAACCACCCTAAATCGCTGCGATGCCCAATAATCGGTCAGCTACCCGCATCGTCCGGCAATTCACTGTGCCGGACCCGGCGCGATGCTTTGGCCTGTCGCCCCTGTCGAGCGGATACGGGGCGAGCCGGCAACAGCGCTCGGGCGCCGACTGGATTAAACTCGTTTACCAGGCAGCACAACTTCTGGGTAAACCCAGGCTGGTCAGCCGGGCTGGCGAATGAGGAGGGCAGGTGATGAGCGGCGAATTGCAAATCGAAGATATTCAAGTGGGCGAGGGCAAGGCAGTGGTCAAGGGAGCCTTGATCACCACCCAATACAACGGTTTTCTCGAAAACGGGAGCAAGTTCGATTCCTCCTACGATCGCGGCAAACCCTTCCAGTGCGTGATCGGCACCGGACGGGTGATCAAAGGCTGGGACCAAGGCCTGATGGGCATGAAAGTCGGCGGCAAACGCAAACTCTTCGTCCCGGCCTACCTCGGCTACGGCGAAAGAGAGTTCGGCCCCCATATCAAGCCCAACTCCAACCTGATCTTCGAGATCGAGCTGCTGGAAGTGCTCACGCGGGATGATTGATGGGCGCCTGCGCCGCTCCGTTCTGCCGGTGTGAGCAATCCCCGGCCTGGCGAGCTTCGCCCAGCCAGCCGGCGAAGACGCCAGCTATGCAGGATGGCGTTGAGCGCAGCGCTACCCATCACGGCTAACCGCCGCCCCAGAACCCATGCACAGAGCAATGCTTGCCGCGACGCGGTTAGAGGCGGCGAGCAAGTAAACGCCAGCCTGGCATGGATCGCGGCAAAGGGATGATGGACAGACTGACTGGGCTAGGCAGGCTTTGCTGTTGGGCGTTATGCCTGTCTGCTTGGGGCGCCTGGCGTTGCTTTTGACTGGCAGGGTTCGGCCAGAAGCCGCCGGCTAGATCGCAGAATGAGTCGGCCCCGTTTCGCCCCTACGCCGACAGCTGTCGGCGTTGCTTGAGCAGCAAGCGCGCGGCCCACACCAGCGCAGCGAACATGATGCCGATGCCCAATACGAAGCTGACTCGGGCGAATGTCTGGGCGCAATCCAGGGTGCCTGTCATGGCCAGCAGATTGCCCCAGTCATGCGACTCTTCCCCACCACCGCCCACCAGCGGCATTGCCCGGTAAGGCGCATCGGCAATATACGGGGCCAGGTCGACCAAGCTCTGCCCGCACCACCAGAGCGTCACGCTGGCCGCGTAGTTGTCCTGGTGAAAGAAGCTGAAGGCAACCAGCAGAATCAACGGCAGCAGCACCTGAAACAGGCTACCGCCGAGGATGGCCATGAATCGCCCCAGTGGCGAAAACAGCACATGGCCAAACTCATGGAACGGCAGATTGATGTTGTGCATGAACGAGCCGCCGATAATTGCCCAATCGATACCGTGCGCCATGAACCACAGCGCCCACAGTGACAACGCCACGGACAACAGGCCGCGGCCATACAAACTGGCTGTATCGACACGCCCCGGCAGCTGCATGAAGTGCTCGCGCACACCCATGCGCTGCGGCTCGCCGCTGGATAGGGCGCTCGTTTCCGCCGCTGCACTCTCGGCACGTGCCAACCACTTGTTGATCGCAATACCGCAACCGGGGCAGATATCACGGTGAATGGGCGCATCTTTGGCGGTGCGCAGGTAAGCGCATTTGGGGCATTCGCTCATGGCTTCACGGGTCTATTGGCTGGGTATTGTTTGTGTCTGCATGGTTGCGGTTTTTCTCGAGTCGATCAGCCCAGGGCGAAGGACTGCAAGTATCCAAGCACCAGACTGACCAAGGCTGCAAGTAGCTCGCATGGGCCGGGCGCCGGGAAAGACATTTCCCGAAGAAGGGCACGGACTCTGTCCCCGCATCTGCCGCGTGCAACGCTAACACCGTGGGAAAAGCGGCAAAGGGCACAGTTCTAGTGATGGATCAGCGCGCCTGCTCCTGGCCGCTGGCTGCCGGCCAGCAATGACCGCTACCGAGCGCTTGCAGATAGTCAGCTAATGCAGCCAACGGCCGCAAATTACTCAGCGCTCAACCAGCGCTGCGACCCTCATCCTGCCCGGCGTTTGCCGCAGCGATGCGCGGCGCCAGGACATGGCTGGCAATGGCGATGGCGAGAGCGATGACAATCAGGAGCGCGGCGACGGCGAAGGTGGCGTGCATGCCGACTGCAACAGCCTCGGGAGGTGCGGTGCTGATGTCGGTCGTCGCCGCGCCGAACGCGAACACCGAGCCCATCACGGAGGCGCCGGTGATCAGGCCGAGATTGCGCGACAGGTTGAGCAAGCCGGAGACCACGCCGCGCCGGTCTGGACGCACATCCGCCATGACCGCGGTGTTGTTGGCCGCCTGGAATGGCGCATAGCCGGCAGTCAGGACGATAAGCGCGGCGACGTAACCCAGGACACCGAGACTCATGGGCAGTATGGGCAGGATGAGTGCGCCGGCCGCCATGATGCTGAGCCCGGTTATGCTCATGCGCGGTGCGCCGCAGCGATCGACGAGGCGCCCGGCCGGCACGCCCGTCAGCGCCGAGATGATCGGACCGGATGACATGGCCAGCCCGACCCGGGCCGCATCGAGCCCCAGCGCAGTGGAGAGGTAGAACGGACCGACCACCAGCGTGGCCATCATCACCGTCATGACCAGGGCGCTCATCGCAAAGCTCGCGCCGAGCGTCGAGTCGCGGAACATCGCCAGGCGGATCAGCGGTGAAGCCGCTTGGCTTTCGACCCGCAGAAAGAGGCCGGCGCCCAGCGCCGCCGCGGCCAGCAGCGCCGCATTGAGCAGGCCGAAGCTGCCGCGCCCCAGCGTCATGGCCAGCGCATAGGCGGCGAGTGTCAGGGCGAGCAGCAGCGTGCCCAAGTGGTCGAAGCGAACACGCTCAGCCTGCGCTAGCGGCCGATCGGCGGGCAGGTGGCGAGCGGCCAGGATCAATGCCAGCAGACCCAGCGGCAGGTTGATGAGGAAAATGGCCCGCCAACCGGGACCGGCGATCAGCACACCGCCAAGGGTCGGGCCAAGTGCGGTGCCGATCGCCGACAGGGTGCCGAGCAGGCCCATGGCGCTGCCGGTCTTCTCCTTGGCCACCGCCTCGCCAATCAATGCCATGGTCAGGGCCATCATGATGGCCGCCCCGAGGCCCTGCAGCGCACGGGCGGCGATCAGCAGCCAGAGCGTGGGGGCTACGCCGCACAAGGCAGAGGCGAGCGTAAACAAGAGGATCCCCGCCAGCATCAGGCGCCGGCGGCCGAGCATGTCGCCGAGCCGGCCGACACTGACGATCAGGCTGGTGATGGCCAGGAGATAGGCGAGGACGACCCACTGGACGTTGTGAAAGCTTGCGTCGAATACCTGGGCCAGGGTCGGCAAACCGATATTGGTGATGCTGCTGGCCAGCGAGGACAGCAACATGGTGAGTGACAGGCTGACCAGCGCCCACCTCGCCGACGCCCTGGGTTGCCCATGCTCCGTGACCTTTTCAGCCGTTCCCGCAGCGACTGGCTTCGCTATGAATTTCATGCTGACGACTCCCGATAGCTTGCTGTCAGGAGCTTAATGCGCTATTTGGGGTGGCGGAAGGCGCAGCATTTGCAGTTAATTAGTGCATAAAACGCCATGTCAGAATGAAAGCGTGCCGGGGGATATCTATGTCGACGCCCGATCTCAACTTACTGATTACCCTCGATGTGCTGCTCGCCGAGGGCAGCGTTGCGCGCGCCGCGCAACGCCTGCGGCTGAGCCCCTCGGCCATGAGTCGTGCCCTGGCGCGGCTACGTGAAACCACCGGTGATCCGCTGCTGGTCAGGGCTGGCCGCGGCCTGGTGCCGACGCCGCGGGCGCTCGAACTGCGCGAGCGGGTCAGTCAGCTGGTGCAGGACGCGCAGGCGGTGCTGCGCCCCGTGGAATTACTCGATCTGCAGCAGCTCGAACGGACATTCACCTTGCGCACCAGCGACGGCTTCGTGGAAAACTTCGGGGCGCGCCTGATTGCCCGCATCGCTGCCGAGGCGCCCGGCGTGCAACTGCGCTTCGTGCAGAAACCAGACAAGGACAGCGCGTTGCTGCGCGAAGGCAGCGTTGACCTGGATACCGGTGTGGTCGGCGCGGCGACCAGCCCGGAACTGCATACGCGGGCGCTGTTTCGCGACCGTTTCATTGGCGTGGTACGCAGGGGCCACGCGCTGAGCCAGGGCGACATCACGCCGGCCCGCTACGCGGCGGGTCGTCATGTACTGGTCTCGCGGCGCGGTCAGGACCTCGGCCCGGTTGCCGAAGCGCTGGCCGCGCTTGGCCTGCAGCGGCAGATCGTCAGCATCGTCGCTGGCCTGTCCGCCGCGTTGTCCCTGGCACGCGCCAGCGACCTGATCGCCACCGTTCCCGAACGGCATAGCGGTAACCTGAGCGGCGGCATGTTCAGTTTTCCCCTGCCGTTCAGCACACCGGAAATCACGGTTGCCCTGCTCTGGCACCCGCGTATGAATGCCGATCCAGCGCATCGCTGGCTGCGCGAATGCGTGCGGGACGTCTGTACGGCGCAGCTCAGTAAGCCTGCGGCGCGATAACGAAACCATTGCCTCTGAAGTGATCTACGCGGGGCATCCGGAGTTAGTCTGGCCGGTCGCGGCCGGTCACGAATGAGCGAAACCGGCCAAAAGCGGCTTGCCTGTCCTATAAATAAATATGTTCCTGTTTTTCAGTTTCCTTGAGGAAGGTTATGAGTTTGCCCCTCACCTGGGCGCTCAACAGTTCGTCCTTGATCTTGAAAAGCTCTCGCATTACCCCAAGCCGCCAGCTTTTTCTGAAGACCGATCTGCCTACGATTAATCTCTCGAAGGTGTGTTGCGCTTCGGCCTCCAGCTGACCAGTGGTACTGACTTGCTGCTGTGTGTATTCGTGCACTTTGCAAGCTTGGGGTTGCCTTGCCGGTATGACTGGCACTTGGGCACACCCTGTTCTCGCGTCGACGGCAAGCAAGTTCAAGCATGAGTTCAGTTCAGAGGTCGGCTCCAGGCGTTTCGTATCGCGGGTGCCCCTCGGGGATGGGATGTCCATAGTGACCTCGTGATTCGATTGCTGTTGTATTCAAATGTGGAGGCCGCGCTGGCGCCTGTCTGTCTGTTAACGAACACAGACGGCTACTCGTAGGCGTTGTCACACACCCTGGAAAAAAGCGATGTTCGCGACCGTCACTGCGGCCAAAAGCCGCCTGTGACTGCCCTGCTTGAGTACGACTGAAAAGCTCCGCTGTGATTGAAGATGCCCCCTCAGAGGAGCCCAGGCACGGTCAGCCCATACGCCGCTGCCCGGGCATAACACTGACCCCGAGTGCTACTCCCGGCTAAGCCAGCGCATGATCGGCGGGGAGATCCTGCCCGGACCAGTACATCAATTTGCCCTGCGGGCTAACCGCCAACCGGCCCTCGTTCGCGCTGATTCTCCTGCCACCCAGGAACAACGAACACCGGTGCATCCGCAGGTTTGAGCAGCGCTCGGCCGAGAATGTGATCCGCGGCCTTCTCGCCGATCATGATGGTCGGTGCGTTGAGGTTGCCGTTGGTGATGGCGGGCATGATGGATGAGTCCACCACACGCAGGTTTTCAATACCGTGAACGCGGCACTGGGGATCGACCACCGCCATCGGGTCGGTGCCCATGCGGCAGGAGCCGCAAGGGTGATAAGCCGTTTCGGCGCTTTTGGCCAGCCAGTCGTCAATCTCGTCGTCACTCTGCACCTGTTTGCCCGGCGAAAGCTCCTCGCCGAGGAAAGGCCCGAAAGCCGGTTGGGCGAATATCTCCCGGGTCAGGCGTAAGCCCGCGCGGAAGGCCTGCTTGTCTTCCTCTTCAGCCAGGTAATTGAGGAATATCTCCGGCGCGGCAGCCGGGTCGCTGGACTTCAGTCGCACGTAGCCGCGGCTCTTCGGCTTGTTGGCGCCCATATGCACCTGAAAACCGTGGCCCTCGGCGGCGCTGGAACCGTCGTAGGCGATGGCCCCGGCCAGGAAGTGGTATTGCAGGTCTGGATACTTGAGACCGGCGCGGCTGCGGATATAGCCGTTGGACTCAAACTGGTTACTCGCGCCCAGGCCACTCTTGAAGAAGAACCAACGGGCACCGATCAGCAGTTGGCCGAACGGGTTGAGCCAACCATTGAGGGTGATCTTCTGGGTACAAGCTTGCTGTACCCAGACCTCCAGGTGGTCGTGCAGGTTCTCGCCGACGCCAGGCAGGTCGTGAACCACCTCGATGCCATGCTTCTGCAATTGTTCGGCGGGGCCGATGCCAGACAGCATCAGCAACTTTGGCGAATTGAAGGCGCTGGCGCAGAGGATCACCTCGCGCCGCGCCTGGACCCGAAGTGTCTTGCCCTGCTGGCGATATTCGACCCCAACCGCCCGCTTGCCTTCCAGCAGCACCCGAGTGGTCAGGGCATGCATCTGCAGGTGCAGATTGCCCCGATTCAAGGCCGGTTTCAGGTAGGCATTGGCGGTGGAGCTGCGCACCCCGTCCCGCACGCTCATGTCCATCCGGCAGAAGCCTTCCTGGCGATAGCCGTTGTAATCCTCGGTCTGGCCATAGCCGGCCTGACGACCCGCCTCGATGAAGGCGCGATACAGCGGGTTCTGCATATTGTTGCCGTTGCACACCCCCACTGGCCCGCCACTGGAGCGGTACTGACCGGCGCCATACAGACAGT
This sequence comes from Pseudomonas sp. CC6-YY-74, assembly GCF_002025205.1. Lineage (GTDB taxonomy): Bacteria > Pseudomonadota > Gammaproteobacteria > Pseudomonadales > Pseudomonadaceae > Aquipseudomonas > Aquipseudomonas paeninsulae. Next base: position 227,855 of record NZ_CP019947.1, read on the forward strand.
CTTCGGCCCGTTTGAAGTAAGGCAATACGTCGGCGTAACCCCAGCCTTCGGCGCCCAGCTCCAGCCATTCCTCGTAATCCCCGGCGCAGCCGCGGACGTAGGCCATGCCATTGATCGAGGAAGACCCGCCGATCACCTTGCCACGCGCCTGGTGAATCTTGCGCCCCTTGAGGCCCGGTTCGGCCTCGGTGTACAGCTCCCAGTCGAAACGCGGTTTATTCAGCGGGATGGAAAAGGCCGTGGGCATCTGAATGAAGATCGAGTTGTCCTTGCCGCCGAACTCGAGCACCAGCACCTGGTGCGTGCCATCGGCGCTCAAGCGATCCGCCAGCACCGAACCGGCGGAACCGGATCCGACGATGACGTAATCGAAGACCTGATCGAAGGCTTGCTCACTCATGACGTGGCTCCTTGGCGTTAGCGACCGGCAGAGGCGGGATCGTCGGGCATCCTGGTCTCGCGGCCCGGCATCTCCCGCTGGGTATGCAGGAAGAACATGTGCCGCTCGTATTGATCGAGAATGTCGCCGATCACCTGCTCCTTGGTATAACCGGCCAGATCGTAGCCTTGGCCGCCCTCGCCAATGTGGACTTCCTGGCGGTAATAGTGCGCGCCGGCACGGGTCGCGCGCATGGCAAATGCCGGCATGGCACACCGCCGCGGCCAGATCTGGTAGGTGAAATCCTGCTCGCCGCCCAGGTCCACGTTAAGCTCAAGGTGCTCGTCTTCGCCCGTCACCTCGACGACCTCCACCTTGAAGCCTTTCTCGGCCAGCACCTCATGAATCGACTCCATCGCCGGCTTGCCGACCTCGCGCAGGAAACGTTGCACCTGTTCGTGACTAGGGAAGCTCATCGCCCGGGCCAGCCGCTGCCGCCAGTTATGCGCGCCGCCTTCATCAAGCATGGTGCGTCCGGACAGGTAGCCGGCCATGCTGCCGCGAAAACTGTCTTCCTTGAGCCCTTCGATCTTCAAGGCCTTGTACAGCCCCAGCATCATCAAAAACAGCGTCAGCGCAAAGGGCAGGCCCATGATCACTACGGTGCCTTGCAGCGCGCCGAGGCCGCCGGCCATCAACAAGGCCAGGGTCAACACGCCAATGATCGCGGCCCAGAGCACTCGCATCCAGGCCGGCGCATCGCTGTTAGGGTCGCGCAGCACCGAGGTCAGGTTGGACAAGACCAGCGAGCCGGAGTCGCCCGAGGTGACGAAGAAGACGATGGCCAGAATGGTCACCACCACCGTGGTCAAACCCGCCCAGGGAAAACTCTGCAAAAACAGGTAAATCGACGAGCCCGGATTGTTCATCGCTTGCACACCAAACTCCGCGACGCCGCTACCGGTCATCACCAGATCGATAGCGCTATTACCCATGATCGACATCCACGCCATCATGAACGTCAGCGGCAGGATCAGGGTGCCGGCGACAAACTGGCGGATGGTCCGACCGCGGGAAATGCGGGCCAAAAACAATCCCACAAAAGGCCCCCAGGCGATCCACCAGGCCCAGAAAAATACCGTCCAGGCATTCAGCCAGTCGGTTGGCGGATTGAAGGCGTAGGTGTTCAGCGACAGGCTGGCAAAGTGACTGAGGTAATCACCAATGTTCAGCACCAGGGTGTTGAGCAGGAACAGGGTCTTACCGGAGAACAGCACAAACAGCAGCAAGAGCATGGCCAACAGCATGTTGAACTCGGACAGGCGGCGAATGCCCTTATCGACCCCGGTTACCGCCGAGATGGCGGAAAACACCACGATCAGCACCGCCAGCACCGCCTGGGTGAGCGTGCCCTCGGGAACATCGAACATGTAGTTGAGGCCGAAATTGAGCTGGATGATGCCGATGCCCAGGCTGGTCGCGATACCGAAGACCGTACCCAGCACGGCGGCGATATCCACCGTGTGGCCGATGACACCATTGATGCGTTTGCCGAAGATCGGGTATAGCGCCGAGCGGATGGTCAGCGGCAGGCCATGTCGATAGCTGAAGAAGGCCAGCGACATACCGACCAGCGTGTAGACACCCCACCCCGAAACCCCCCAATGCAGGAACGTCAGCTCCATGGCATGGCGAGCGGCTTCGACAGTACCGCCTTCACCCACTGGCGGCGCTAAAAATTGCGTCACCGGCTCGGCGATGCAGAAGAACAGCAGATCGATGCCGATGCCCGCGGAGAACAACATGGCCGCCCAGGTGACCACATTGAAGTCAGGGGTAGAGTGGGCCGGGCCGAGCTTCAGATTACCGAAGCGCGACAGGCCAATACAGATGACGAACAGCAAATACGCCACCACCGAAACGAAATAGAACCAGCCAAAGGTGTCGGATATCCAGGCCAGGATGGTATTGATCACAGCATTGGCCGACTGGGTGAACAGCATGGTCCAGAGGGCAAAGGTCACGATCCCGATGGCAGAGCCGTAGAAGACGATCGGGTTGATGCGGTCCTTTGGTTCAGCTGGTGTCGCTTGCGTGCTCTCAGATTCGTTCGACATGCCAGTCTCCCTAAGCAGAAGCCCGTGCCCTGCAGCCTAGGCATGACCAACGGTTGTCAGGTCAGATCGGCTCACGCTGGCACTCGGAAAAACGCCCCGGACGACAGCCCGGTAACAGACCTAACGATAGTCAAGATTCGCCAGCCATGGCGAATGGCTCGCAGGCGCGTGCGGGCTGCTTGTACTACCCGCCGCTAGAAAGCCGGCAAATTATCGACCCAGAACATGAGCCAAGAGCTTGTGCAGACACGAAGAGCTCGCCCTGCTCAAACCTGGAGCGCCTTAATCATGTGACCCAAGCTGGCCCTTGGTTGTAAGCCAGCACCTCCCCGCATCGGTGCACAGCACGGGGGGAATCAGTCGGCTGCGCTTCGTGCAGAAACCAGACAAGGACAGCGCATCGCTGGCTGCGCGAATGCGTGCGGGACGTCTGTACGGAGCGGCTCAGCAATCCTGCGGCGCGATAACGCGGCAGTGAAGGCTGAAACCATATTCCAGAGACAATCTACCAGGGTGCATCCGGAGTTAGTCCCGGTCACCAATGAGCGGAAACGACCCGGCTGTAGGTGGTCGGTCAACAAGGGCAATACTGCGTGGATGAACTCATTAACTATCTGCGTTCCGTGCGTGCATTGGAGATGCAATCGCAGGTGATCAAACAGCATCAGTCCGTAGAGTTCGAATCCTCCAAGGAGGATTTGAACCATTCAATTACAGGCCTTATAACCGAGTTTTGTTGGTGACGTGTGCGGAGGATATATCCGTGATCCTCTCGCAAAACCGTAGGCCCCAACCGCAGTAGCCGTCCATCATTCACCGCTTGTTCCACCAATGCACCCCATGCCAGCGTGAGTCCTTGGCCTTGTATGGCGGCGTTTAATAACAAGGGGTAATTGTTAAAAGTGAAGCTGCTCTTCTCATCAATGATCCCAAAGCCAGCCGATTCCGCCCACCTTGTCCAATCCAGCCATCGAGGATTGCGTTCATCCATATGCAGCAGCACGACTGACCCCAAGTCCTTTCGGGTAATAATCTGGCCCAAGCCATGTCGTCTGGCAAACGCTGGACTGCAGACTGGAAAGACTAACTCGGGCGCAAGCGTGATCTCAGTTCCCATCTGCGAATTTCGCTTACCGAAGCTGATAGCAATGTCCACATCGTGAAGATTGGAGCTGTCGTGCTGGTCTATCGGCAGCACCTGGAAACGCAAACCAGGGAAGGTCTCTTTGAGTGTTTGCAGCCGAGGCAGCAACCAGAGGTGTGAAAAACCAAAATTAGCCGCAATCGTGATCAAGGGCACATGATTGGAGAACCCGGACTGGACGCGCTCTAACGCCGAATGCAGATTCGATAACAAGGGCGAGATGTCGTGATAAAGACGCTGGCCGCCTTCGGTGGGCCTGAGTTGATTGCCGGATCGATCCAGCAACGCACCGCCCACAGACTCCTCTAGGCTCCGTATTTGCTGCGAAATTGCGGGCTGGGTGGTTCCTATTTCCTTTGCCGCAGCGGTCATTGAACCCAGCCTTACCGCTGCCTCAAATGCGAGCAACGACTTCATTGCAGGAACCCTTTTTTTTTCGCTGCTCATAAGTTTTTTGCATGCCCCGCATAAGATTCTGGTACGTATCCCCCAGCCCTGTAGCTGGCTAGTCTTGGGCTCGAACCGACACCCAAAACAATAACTGTGCGGTCATCCTCACACACAATTTTGTTCGCTGCCACGCCCCAACCAACAACCGTCGATTTAACCGGTACGCGAAGAAAAATCATGCATAAGGCTCTGCTTTGTTTAGCGTTTTCTGGACTGAGTGTTTCGTCTTTCAGTGCCTTTCCGGCTCCTGATGCCGGGTCACGCATCCCGTGGTCACTTCGATATTTGAGGTAACCGGTATTAGAAAAATTCATGCTTGGAATACCTATTCGGGGCGTTCCCAGCCACTGCATTTTTTCCAAAAATGGCTGCATACAAACGCGCAGGACACCCGACATGCAACGCTCAGAATTGAAATTCCAGCAAACGCCTCCGTCCGTAAAGCTCTTAACTGACTCGAGCGAGTTCGACATTCCCGCGTTATGGCTCCGAGAAAAAACTCAGCACGTGGATTCAACGGATGCGGTCACGAAGCAGCGCCTTTTTGACTCACACCTGATTGATCCTGAGGTCGAGTTGGTGAGCCTAGAGAAAATCTCACTTGAATTAGTGCGCCTAGTGTTCAGTGACGGCCACAGCGCCACTTATTCGACTGCGGTTCTGTTGGCTGAAATTCACGACGATGATCACTGTCCAGAACTCGTCAGTTGGGACAGTGGGCTTGATCAACGCTTGGTGCGGCATGATTGGCGTGGGCTCGATAGCGATAGTGCGTTCGAAGCGGCGCTTACCGCGTACTTGAAGTACGGTTTTATTATACTAAACAACGTGCCTAACACCCCTGAGCAGGTGCTTGATGTCGGCGCTAAGTTTGGTTATGTAAAGGAAACCAATTTCGGAAAATACTTCGAGGTCTATTCAAAGCCACTGGCTATTGATCTTGCCTACAGCAGCGTTCGATTAGGGCCGCATACGGATAATCCTTATCGAGATCCGGTGCCTGGGATTCAGCTATTGCATTGCCTTGTCAATGAGACAACGGGTGGACTATCCACGTTGGTCGACAGCGTGAAGGTCGTTGATGCACTGATGCGCGAAGACGTGGCGGGTTACCTGTTGCTTAAAAACACGCCTGTACGCTTCCGCTTTGTCGACAAAGGCGTTGAGTTAACAACCCGACGGCCAATGATCAACACCGATGAGGCGGGGAAAACATTAGGGGTGCACTACAGTCCTCGTCTCGATAGCTTGCCACTGCTGGGTGAGCGTGACGTGAAAACATTTCACAAAGCTCGCAAGCGACTTGCCGAGTTGTTCAACCACCCGGACTACGAACTCAAATTCCGTCTGCAAGCCGGCGAGCTGATGCTGTTCGACAACAGTCGAGTCCTGCACGGTCGGACGAGCTACGACCCCACCGAAGGACACCGTCACCTGCAAGGGTGCTACATCGATCTAGATGGGCCGCGTGAACGCTTCAGCGAGATCGCGAAACGACTAAAGTCAATCGAGGAGGCTGCTTAAGATGCAACAGGTCGATTTTATCCGTATGAAAGATGGGACTTTCGAGGAGTATCACTTCCTCGAACATCTTGAGCGTGAATTCAATAAAGGGCTGGCTGATCGTATTTTGACTGCATTGCAGGGGTTGGCCGGAACGCTTAGCGGCTACAAGGTCAATCGGCTGGAGCACTCGCTACAAACAGCTGCTCGCGCTGAGGCTGATGGCGCCGATGAGGAAATGATCGTTGGGGCTCTCATCCATGACCTGGGTGATGATCTGGCTCCCTACAATCATTCCCAGTACGCCGCCTCGATTATCCGGCCCTATGTACGCGGAGAAGTCTCGTGGGTGTTGCATCACCACGGGCTGTTTCAAAATTTCTACTATGCGCACCATTTTGGTGGTGATCCAAATGAGCGAGATCAGTACAGAGATCATCCTTGTTTTCAGCTGTGCGTGGACTTCTGTGAGCGCTGGGATCAGGCGTCTTTTGATCCAGATTACCCCACCCCCACTCTGGAGTATTTCGCTCCTATGGTTAGACGTATTTTCGCTCGTAAGCCTTTTGCCCCCGAAGTCTTGATGACGGAGTTTTCGTTGGCGTAGGAGGGAAGTGCTGCTGACAAATGTGCCGGCAGCGTTTTCCCGAAGGGCTGCAATTTTTTTTTAGAGCTGCAATTGAACGCAACACACTGTCCATGCTCGGCAGAGCATGTGCTTATGCCTTCTTTAGCTGCCCCCGACCATCCCTCGGCAACCGCACGCAGACTTCCAGTCCACCCAATGGCGAGGCATCGAGGCTGATGCTGCCACGGTGCAGTTCGACCACGCGCAGCACTATCGACAGGCCGAGTCCTGCGCCTTGGCCGCTGCCCTGGCGGTAGAAGCGTTCGAAGAGTTTTTCCCGCAGGGCGGCTTCGACGCCGGGGCCGCTGTCTTGGATGCGCAGCAGTACGGCATCGGCCTGTGCGTGCAGTTGCACCTGGATGCGCCCACCGGCCGGGGTGTATTGCACGGCGTTGCTGACCAGGTTTTGCAGCAGGGTGCCCAGGCTCGGGCCATCGGCGAGCAGCTGGTAGTCGGCGCTTTCGTCGACCTCGAGGTTGAGGTCCTGCTGGCGGTCGAGGGCCAGGGGGATGAGTTCGGCCAGTTCGTTGCGGACGAAGCCGAGCAGGTCGAGTTTGACCATCGCCAGTTGCACCACGTTGGGGTCGAGGCGGGCCAGGGTCAGCAACTGGGTGATGACCCGGGTGGCGCGTTCGACGCCGCCACCGAGCTGACGCAGTGCGTCGTTGCGGTCGGCCGGGTCGGGGGCTTGCAGGGCGTTTTGCGCGTGAATGCGCAGCACCGCCAGCGGCGTGCGCAGTTCGTGGGCGGCGTCGGCGATGAAACGTTTTTCCTGGTTGAGCAGTTGCTTGACCTGCATCAGCAGGCGGTTGAGTGCGGCGCCCATGGGCTCCAGTTCGGCGGGTAGCGGCGACAGCAGCAGGGGCGCCAGATTGTCCGGGGCGCGGGCCTTGATCAGTTCGGCCATGCGTTGCAGTGGACGCAGCCCCCAGCCTATGGCCAGCCATACCAGCAGGGCGAGCAGGGGCAGGCCGATCAGGTCGGGCAGCAGGCTGCGCAGGGCGACTTTACCCACCAGTTCGCCACGCACGTCTTCGCGCTCGCCAACCAGAATCCAGTGGCCATCGAGTCGGTCGCGCAGGATGAACAGGCGCCAGTGATAGTCGCCCAGAGTCACCGTGTGGTAGCCGGCCAGCTGCTCGGTGATGTGGGCCAGGAGCTCGTCGGTTGCCAGTGCGGGAGGCGAATTGTCCGTTTGCTCCAGGTCTTCGACCATTTTCTCCAGTACGCCGTTCGGCGCGCTGGCCGACTGCAGGAGTATCTGGCCGCGTTCATCGAGCACCTGGAAGGCCAGTTTGCCCTCGTAGGGGTGGCCGCTGGCGGTGTCGTCACTGCCGTCTTCATGTTGCGCCAGGATGGCCTGGTTCAGCGCACGTTGCAGGCTCTGGCGCGCGCTCGGCGGCATGTCGCGGCTGACCATGCCTTGCAGCAGGCGGGCGGTCTGCGCCAGCTGGGCATCGAACAACTCTTCGATCTCATGCTGGGCGTCGCGGTAGCTTTTATAGGAAATCAGGCTCATCGACAGGCTGAGCAAGCCGAGAACCAGCAGCAGGGTACGGGCGCGGATCGACAGCATCAGGCTTTATCCACCAGATAGCCGACTCCGCGTACGGTGCGGATCAGCTCGGGAAAGAACTTCTTGCGTAGGTGATGCACGTGCACTTCCAGGGCGTTGCTTTCCAGCTCCTCTTCCCAGCCGTAGAGCGCTTGTTGCAGCTTGTCGCGGGTCAGCACCCGGCCGGGTTGGGCGAGCAGTTCGTGCAGCAGGAGAAATTCCTTGCGCGGCAGATTGACCGCTTGCCCTTGAAAACTCACGGCCTGGCTGACCGGGTCGAGGCTGATGCCGCGGTACTCCAGGGCCGGTTGCGGGCGGTTGAAGCTGCGCCGCAGCAGGGCACGCAAACGCGCCTTGAGTTCGGCGACATCGAAGGGTTTGACCAAGTAATCGTCGGCACCGGCATCCAGCCCGGCGATGCGATCGCTGGTCGAGTCGCGCGCGGTGAGCACCAGCACCGGCACCGGGTTGGCGGCGGCGCGCAGGTGCTTGAGCACTTGCAGGCCGTCCATGCGCGGCAGGCCGAGGTCGAGGATCGCCAGTTCGAAGCTTTCATGGGTCAGGGCATGCAGGGCACTGCTGCCGTCCTGGACCCAGTCGACGGTGTAGCCCTCGGGCTTGAGGGCGGTGCGAATGCCTTCACCGAGGGCGGTATCGTCTTCGACCAGCAGAATGCGCATGGGGGTTCCTTGTCGAGGGGGCGCCATGCGCACGCAGGCGGCTGGCGATCTGTCGCCATTCAACTCCGCTCGGCGGAGTTATTCCAGTTTCTTGGCGATTTCAGCGAGCAGCTGACGCGCCTCGGTGCGGCGACCGGCATCGGCACTGGCGCGGCCGGGGCGGTCGGTCGCCTGCAGGGATTTTTCCAGGACGAGCTTGGCTTCGGCGTAGCGTTTGTTGCGCTGCAGGAAGTCGCCGTAGAAGTAGTTGGGGTCGATGCCGTCGGGGTTGAGTGCCAGGGCCTGCTTGAGCATGGCTTCGGCTTTTTCGTCGTCGCCGAAGCCGATCGGCCAGCCCGGCACCTGATAGTAGAGGCTGCCGAGGCTGGTGTAGGCGGACCCGGCCAGCGCCTGAGGATCGGCGGCCAGGGCTTGTTCGAGGCTGGCCTTGGCCTGCTTGACCAGGCCCAGCGCGCCCAGCCCACCTTTGGCGCCGGCTTGGGTGCTGAGGATGATGCCGCGCCAGATCAGCAGTTCGGCGGCCTCGGGCTCGGCCTTCAGCGCTTGCTGCGCCTGCTCGGCGAGTGTGGCGAAGGCCGCCTCGCGTTGTTTTTCCGGCAGTTGGTAATTGATCTCGGCCCAGCGGCTTTGCAAGGCTTGCAGTTGCTGCTGGCCTTGTTCGCTGAGGGCGAAGGCGGGCAGGCTGCCCAGGCAGAGCAAGGTGCAGACGAGGGTGCGGGCAAACGTCATGGTGGGGCTCCTTCAGGGCTTTGAGCGGGCGAAACGTTGAATGATCGGCAATTGCTTGCGCAGTGCCTGGTCGACCAGGCGTGGCAACAGGCCGCTGTCAGGGAATCGCGCGCGGGGCTGATTTATCACTTGAGGGTTTGCTGCGGGCGAAACGTTGAATGATCGGCAATTGCTTGCGCAGCGCCTGGTCGACCAACCGTGGCAGCAGACTGTTGAGACGCACGAAGAGTTTTTCCGGCCAGCCCAGGTAGCTTTCCTCGTGTTCGCGGCGGATGGCCTCGACCAGTTGCGCGGCAACGCTGAGCGGATCGTCCATGCTGACGTTGAGCGCGTCGTTCATCGCCACCACGTTGGCCGCGTTCATGCCGGTGCGGGTTGCGCGTGGGGCGAAGTAGAGGACCTTGATCTGGGTGTCGGCCAGCTCGCGGCGCAGCGCTTCGGAAAAGCCGCGCAGGGCGAATTTGCTCGCGCAGTAGGCGCTGAAGCCCGGATAACCGATCGAGCCGAAGGTCGAGCCCAGGTTGATCACCAGTGCTCGGGCCTGCTGGCGCAATAGCGGTAGCAGGCGATGGGTCAGTTGCAGGGTGGCGGTGACGTTGATGCCGATCAGATCGGCAATGGCCTGCTCGTCGTGTTGCTCGAGCAGGCTGAAGCAATTGACCCCGGCGGCGTTGATCAGGGTATTGATCCCGCCGAAGCGTTGGGCGGCGGCGACCACGGCCTCGCGGCCACTGCGTTGGCTGATATCGGCCTGCACCACGGTGATCGTGTCGGGGTGGCGCAGGGCCAGGTTCTGCAGCGGCTCGAGCTGGCGACCGACCAGCAGCAGGCGTGCGCCCTCGCAGACCAGACGCTCGACCAGCGCCTGGCCGATGCCGCCGCTGGCACCGGTGAGCAGGGCGCGACAATCGCTAAGGTGCATGCGCATTACTCCTTACCGGATAGGGGCAGACTGCGGAATACATCGCCATACAGGCGGTAGACCACCTTGGCGGTGTGCACCACGGCGGCCTGGTCGTCGGCGTTGTCCAGGCGGTCCATCAGTCGCTTCAGCAACTCGATGTGCTCCAGATCGAGGCTGCCGTGGGAACTCAGGTAGCTGAAGGCCTGGTTCGGCAGTTGCAACTTGTCCTGGATGATCCCGGCGACCTGAGTGGCCAGGGCGATGCTGGTGCCTTCCAAGACAGTGACCATGCCGAAGAAGCTCACCGGGTTATGCCGGGTGATGCGGTCGTAGACGTAGCTGACCATCAACTCGGTGGCCAGCTTGGGCACGCCGCCGCGTACCACCTCGGGGTTGCCGCCGCAGGCGCGGATGTCGTTGAGTACCCATTCCTGGTGGCCGTATTCCTCCTCGATGTACTCGGCGATCGCCTCGCGCAGCCACTCCAGGCGCTCCGGCAGGCGCGCGCCACAGGCCATCAGCAGCGGCACGGTGTGCTTGACGTGGTGGTAAGCCTCGCGGAGGAAGGCCACATAGCTGTCGAGGCTGACCGTGCCGGTCATGGCTTGCTGAATGATCGGCGCGCTCAGCAGGTATTCGCGTTCGCTGCGGGTTTGCTCGAGCAGGGACTCATAGAATTTCATCAGGCGTCTCCGTAGCTGGATTGATCGGCCATCAGCTGTTCGATGGCGCTTTGGTAGTGTTGGCAAAGGGCGGCGCGGCGCAGGCGGCCATTACTGGTGGCCAGCTCGTTGCTCGCGTTGAAGGGCTGCTCGGCGCGCAGCCAGTGGTGCACGCGGGCGTAATCGGGGAGCTGCTGGTTGACCTGCTCGACCGCCGCGGCGAGTTGCTGGTCGCTGGTGGTGGGCAAGCGTGGCACCAGCACCGCGACATTCGCCGGCAGCGCTTCGCCATGCAGCCAGGCCTGGGCGATCGGCAGCTGCTGGGCCAGCTCGGCCTCGACCCATTCCGGGTTGACGTTGCGGCCGAAGGCGGTGATGAACTGGTGCTTCTTGCGCCCGTGCAGGACCAGGAAACCCTCCTCGAAGTGACCGAGGTCGCCAGTGCCGAGCCATTCGCCCTGAGTTGCCGGCTCGTCCAGGTAACCGAGCAGGCGCGGGCCTTTGACCAGGACTTCCTGATCGGCGCCGAGACGGATTTCGAGGTGCTCGAGTGGCTTGCCGACGCTGCCGATACGGCGCTGTATCGGGGTATTCAGGCAAACCACCGAGGCGCATTCGGACAGGCCATAGCCTTCGAACACCGGCAGACCCAGGGCGTCGGCGCGCTCGAGCAGTTGCGGCGCCACCCGGCCGCCGCCCACTGCAATGAAGCGCAGCGAGTCGGGCAGTGGCAAGCCGCGTTCGGCTGCGCTGACCAGGGCCAGGAGCAACTGCGGCAGGAGGATCAGGCTATTGGGCTGCACGCGGTTCAGCGCGCCGAGAAAACACGGCAGGTCGAACTGGCTGGCGCCGAGCAGGCCGACCTCGGCCATCGGCAGCAGCTCGACACAGGCGCCGCTCAGCAGCGGTGCGTAGACCCCGGCGATGTTCTCCAGCAGGGTGGCCAGTGGCAGCACGCACAGGTGGCGTTCGACCTGGCAGGCGGCGCTGGCCTTGACCAGGCTACGGGCGACTTGCAGCTGGGTGTGGGCATCCAGGCAGACGCCTTTCGGTTGGCCGGTGGTGCCCGAGGTGTAGGTGATCTTGCAGGTGCCTGCCGGTAGTTCGACGGCCGAGGGTTGCGGGCGCAACAGCAGGCCGGCGTCTGTAGCAGTGAAGCCCAGGTCGCGATACACGGGGCTGTCCTGGCCGAGCAGGCAGTCGACCCCGGCGCTGTCGAGCACATGACGTTGCTGGTCGGCGGAGAAGAAACCGGGCAGCGGCACGCAGACCAGGCCGGCCTGGAGCGCGGCCAGATCCCACAGCAACCAGTCGATGCCATTGTCCAGGGCCAGGGCGATGCGTCGTGTGCCAAGCTGCGTCAGGCGCGCGCTACGGCGCGACACTTCGTCGAGCAACTGACGGTAGCTCAATTGCCGCGCGCCTTCGCGCAGGGCAATACGCTCAGCGTGCAAGGCCAATTGATCGAACAGGCTGTCAGCTGCAGGCCACATTGGGCATACCCTCCAGGGCATACAAGGCTTGGTGGCCCAGGCGCGGATAGACGCCGAGATGCAGCAGGCGTTGATGGCCAGCGTAGATGTCGCCGGCCATCACCTGCGGTAGGGCGTCGTAGTAGCGGCCCCAATCTGCCAGCTCGGTGCCCATGCAGTCCGGGTTGGCTGGCCCCAACGGCAAGGGCGTCAGGCCCAGGCGCTGGAAGCTGTTGAGCAGGCCCGGCGTACCGGTGAACGTCACCCAGCGAAAGCCCATGGCCACCAGCAGGTCGGTCAGGGCGACTATCAGCAGGCGCGCAGCGCCGGGGTTGCTGGCGGCCAGGTTGCCGACTTCGACAATCTGCTGGCGGCTGGGCGGGTTGTGTTGCTGATGGGCTGCGATCACGCCTTCGATCGATTGGCTCAGGTAGCGTTCGAGAAACAGTGGGCCATTGGCGCCACTGCGCAGACCGACCGCACCGAGCAACTGGCCGTCGACATCCTCCAGGCCGAACAGGCAAGGCATGAAGTGACTCACCCGAGCGCCATGCTGCAGCGCGAAGCGCTCGTGGATAAAGGCTTCCAGTTCCGCCCGGCGTGGGCTTGAGGCGTGCGCCAGGTACAGGCTCAGCGGTTGATCGCGGCCGATTCGAGCCAACGCATTGTCGTATTGCACCCAAGGCAGCTCCATGAGCGGCACCTCATCTGTTGGCTTGGGTATGAGTGTCGGCTGTGAGTCTTAACGCAAACTTAAGCGATCAGTAATTGGCTGGATCAGGGGGTGTTTCCCGGATTACCCAGGCGCTATCTGGGCTACGCGGCGGCTGTGCAGGGCCGACCCTGACGCGATGTTTGTGCCGCGGAGCATGTCCGCTATCGCCCTGGGTCGGGAGACCCACGCGGATGTGGGAAATGCCGCAAGCCCGGCGAGAGCGGGCGCGGCCCCCTGCAGCTGGCTGCGCTGCCGGTGATGGGGCGTCGAGTTTGTCAGCTGATCAGCTGAGTAATTTCCGGGGCCTAACCGCTATTGCGTTTAAAATGCGCCGCAACGACAAGGTGATAAGAACCTCATGAATTCAGATGCTATCGCTACCCTGCAGCAGCAGTTGCTCGCCGGGCTAAGCCCCGTTCCCGCCGAAACCAGGCGCCTGTTTCATGGCCGGGGGCGCTGCTGGCCGGGGCTTGAGCATGTTACGGTCGACTGGTTGCAGGGTGCGCTGCTGGTGTCGCTGTTCCGCGAGCCGGAGGAAGCGCAGCTGGCCGCGCTGAAACACATGCTCATGACGCTGACCCGCTCGCCCGCCTGGCTGGACAGTCAGGCGCACAGCCTGTTGCTGCAGCACCGCTATTTGCCGGACAGCGCAACGCAGTGGCTGCTCGGCGAGGTTTGCGATGAATGGCTGATCAGCGAACATGGCCTGCGTTTCAAGCTGGATTTGGGCAAGAAGCAGAACACCGGCCTGTTTCTCGACATGCGCTACGGTCGCCGCTGGGTGCAAGCCCAGGCCCAAGGCAAGCGGGTCCTCAATCTGTTCGCCTACACCTGCGGCTTTTCGCTGGCCGCGATTGCCGGAGGCGCCGAGCATGTAGTCAACCTGGACATGGCCAGGGCGGCGTTGAGTCGGGGGCGAGACAATCATCGGCTGAATGGGCATGACCTGAGCAAGGTCAGTTTCCTCGGTCACGACCTGTTCAAATCCTGGGGCAAGGTGAAAAAATGTGGCCCCTATGATCTGGTCATCATTGATCCGCCGTCATTCCAGAAGGGCAGCTTTGTCCTGACCCAGGATTATCGAAAAGTCCTGCGCCGCCTGCCCGAGTTGCTCAGTGAGCACGGCGTGGTACTGGCCTGCATCAATGATCCGGACATCGGCCCCGACTTTTTGCTCGAGAGCATGGCCCTTGAAGCACCGGAACTGCGCTTTGATCAGCGCCTGGAAAACCCGCCGGAATTTGCCGATATCCAGTCTGACAGCGGCTTGAAAGCCCTGGTCTTTAGCCGCCACACTGAGCGTCTGTGAAGAGGCTCAGCAACGCCGACCATTTCCCGGTACCCGCTGCGGCATGGCGCGTCTCGCCGATGGCGCTGGCTATTTTCACAACTTCTTATGCCTCCTGTAGGCTGCAATCCTGATAAAGGAGATCCACGTGCCCCAGATCGACCCCCAGCAACGCCTGGCCATTCTCAGCAACCCGGACGCCCAGGACTGCACCGTCTACCGCCCGGATGAAGATGATCCCGATGCTGAAGAGCTGGACCTTGGCGATGCCAAGATTTTGTTTAGTGGCGCGTTCCAGGCGCCTGCCGAATGGGATGAACTCGAGCGTACCGAGTACTTTGGCGATGCTGAACCCGATACGTTCGTCAGCGCCTATATCGAGTGCGAGGCCAAGCCCGGTTCGGCTGATTTCTTCGTGGCTGACGTTGGCGATTATGTGGCGACCATGCCGGGGCTGGGGGAGGTCGTGATGTTCTATGTGCACGACTACAGCGACGACGAGCAAGGCCGGCACTACACCCTCATTCGTGACGATGAACCGCTGGACTGACTCGGTCGCTTACCCATGAAAACGACAAACCCGGCACCAGGCCGGGTTTGTCGTTAATGCGCGGTGGGGTTACTTGATTTCCACCGCGAGGCTTTCGGCGATCTTCTTGTTCCAGATCGCTGGGCCGGTGATGTGCACCGACTCGCCTTTGGTATCGACCGCAACGGTCACCGGCATGTCCTTGACCTCGAACTCGTAGATGGCTTCCATGCCCATTTCGGCGAAAGCCAGCACCTTGGATTTCTTGATCGCTTGCGACACCAGGTAAGCGGCGCCGCCAACGGCCATCAGGTACACGGCCTTGTTGTCCTTGATCGCCTCGATGGCAATCGGGCCGCGTTCGGACTTGCCGATCATGCCGAGCAGGCCGGTGCTTTCGAGGATCTGCCGAGTGAACTTGTCCATCCGCGTGGCGGTAGTCGGGCCGGCGGGGCCAACCACTTCGTCACCGACTGGATCGACCGGGCCGACGTAATAGATGAAGCGGCCCTTGAGGTCGACCGGCAGCTGTTCACCTTTATTGAGCATTTCGACCATGCGCTTGTGCGCGGCGTCGCGGCCGGTGAGCATCTTGCCGTTAAGGAGTACGGTTTCGCCCGGCTTCCAGCTCTGCACGTCTTGCGGGGTGATGCTGTCGAGGTCGACGCGGCGCGCACTCGGGCCGGCTTCCCAGACGATTTCCGGGTAGGCGTCCAGCGGCGGCGGCGTCAGTTCGGCCGGGCCAGTGCCGTCGAGCACAAAGTGGGCGTGACGGGTGGCGGCGCAGTTGGGGATCATGCACACCGGCAGCGAGGCGGCGTGGGTCGGGTAGTCCATGATCTTGACGTCGAGCACGGTGGTCAGGCCGCCCAGGCCCTGGGCGCCGATGCCCAGCTGATTGACCTTGTCGAACAGTTCCAGGCGCAGCTCTTCGACCCGGTTGGACGGGCCGCGGGCTTTCAACTCATGGATGTCGATGGACTCCATCAGCACTTCCTTGGCCATCACCGCGGCCTTCTCGGCGGTGCCGCCGATGCCGATGCCGAGCATGCCCGGTGGGCACCAGCCGGCGCCCATTTCCGGCACGGTCTTGAGCACCCAGTCGACGATCGAGTCGGACGGGTTGAGCATGGCCATCTTCGACTTGTTCTCGGAGCCGCCGCCCTTGGCTGCGACGTCCACGTCGACCTTGTCGCCGGGGACGATGGAGTAGTGGATCACCGCCGGGGTGTTGTCCTTGGTGTTCTTGCGCGCACCGGCCGGGTCGGCCAGGATCGAGGCGCGCAGGACGTTTTCCGGCAGGTTGTAGGCGCGGCGTACGCCTTCGTTGATCATGTCGTCGACGCTCATGGTCGCGCCGTCCCAGCGCACGTCCATGCCCACACGGACGAATACGGTGACGATGCCGGTGTCCTGGCAGATCGGTCGATGACCGGTGGCGCACATGCGCGAGTTGATCAGGATCTGCGCCATGGCGTCGCGCGCGGCTGGGGACTCTTCCTTGAGGTAGGCCTCATGCATGGCCTGGATGAAATCCACGGGATGGTAATAGGAGATGAACTGCAGGGCGTCGGCGACGCTCTGGATCAGGTCGTCTTGCTTGATCACGGTCATGCTTGGCGCTCCTTTTTATAAAGGTAGGAGTAGGGCAAAACTACGGCGACGGCGAACCACGAGTCGACGCGCGGGTGCAGTAAAAAAGGCGCGGCAGTATAACGCGCAGGCTGCTGAGCGGACAGTCGCCGATGGTCGGCCTTGGTCGCTGATCGGCCCCTAAACGTGCTAGGCATTTAATGAGTACGGGCGTAGAGTGGCGGCTGAATGCCAGTATGGGATGGAGCCCATAAGCCCTCATGAGCCTAAGCCATCAGCGGGTCACTCAGCGTACTCTGCAACGCCTGCTGCTGAAGCGTTTCGGCATGGCGACGGCGACCTACGCCCTGACGGTGCTGCTGTGCTGGATCGCGGTATTCAACGATCTGTTTCGTGCCTCCATACCGACTACGCTGCTCCTCACTGGGTTGGCAATACTCACTCAGTCGGCCTTCCTCGGCCTGTTTCTCTCCGGGCAGAATCTACGTTTTCGCGACCCCAGCCTGACCGAAGCGCAGGTGCTGGTGGCCCTGGCCTGGCTGACCGTTTTGTTGGGCATGTTTGGCAACGGGCGCGGCGCCTTGCTGGTGGTCTATGTGCTGATCCTGTTGTTCGGCGTGTTCCAGTTGCCACCAAAAGTCTTTGCGCGTTGCGCGGTCATCGCTTTTTTCGGCTTCGCTGGACTCAACCTGTACGAGGCTTATCGGTACCCGCTGGCCGATCCCGGTCAGGCCATCTTGCAGGTCTGCGTGCTGGGCGGCGTGATGCTCTGGATGAGCCTGTTTGCCAGCTATGTGCAGGCTATGCGGCAGCGCATGCGCCAGCGTCGCTTCGCCTTGCAGGCACACCGGGACACCTTGCGCGGGATGATGCGCCAGCTCGAAGACCTGGCCGCGACGGATGAGCTGACCGGCCTGTTCAACCGCCGGCATTTCCTGCGCTTTGCCAAAGGTGAGCTGAAAACCCTGCGCGAGGGTAGTCAGCATGGCCTGGCGCTGATCGATCTGGATCACTTCAAGCGGGTCAACGATGTCCACGGCCACGCCGCGGGTGATCGTGTGCTGCAGACCTTCGCCACCGTGGCGCAAGCTTGTCTGCGCGATGGCGATATCATCGCGCGCTACGGCGGCGAGGAATTCGTGCTGTTGCTGCCCAATACCCAGCCCGATCGGTTCACCGCCTGTTGCGAGCGCTTGCGCGAGGCCTTCAATCAGGCTGAACCCTTGGGCATTAAGGTGGATACTCTGAGCTTGTCCATCGGAATGACCTTACTGACTATGCACGATGACCTGGATGAGGCGCTGCAACGCGCCGATCAGGCGCTCTACCGGGCCAAACGCAACGGACGTAACCGGTGTGCGGCGGCCTGGGAGGATATCGATGCCTGAACTCCGGGTGGGCGAGCGGCGGCTGACCGTTGCGCCTGCCAGCAACCTGCTCGATGCCCTGCTGCAGGGCGGTGTTGAGGTGCCTTACAGTTGCCGTTCGGGCAGTTGCCATGCCTGCCTGGTGCGTTGCCTGCGCGGTGAGCCGCTGGATGCCAAGCCCGAGGCGCTCGACCAACCGCGTCGTGAGCAGGGCTGGCGGCTGGCCTGCCAGTGCCGGATCGTCGACGACTTGCAGGTCGAAGTGTTCGATCCCGTGCGCGATGGCCGCCCCGCGCATATCGATGCCTGTGACTGGCTGAGCCCCGATGTGTTGCGCTTGCGCCTGACGCCTCAACAACCGCTGCGTTACCGAGCCGGTCAGCATCTGGTGCTCTGGACCGACACGGGGATTGCCCGACCTTATTCGTTGGCCAGCCTGCCTGGCGAAGACTCCTGGCTGGAGTTCCACCTGGACTGTCGTCATAGCGGCGCGTTCAGCGATGCGGCGCGGGCATTCAAGCCGGGCGATACCTTGCGCCTCGGTGAGCTGCGCGGTGGTGCCTTGCACTACGACCCCGATTGGCAGATGCGCCCACTCTGGCTGCTGGCGGCCGGTACCGGGCTGGCACCGCTCTACGGGGTGCTGCGCGAAGCGCTGCGCCAGGATCACCAGGGCCGCATTCGGGTCATTCATCTGGCCCATGATCGCACCGGGCATTACCTGGCCGAGCCCCTGACGCAGCTGGCGGCGCAATATCCGCAGTTGCAGGTCGAGCTGTTCAGCACGGCCGAGATGTCAGCGGCTTTGGCCGAACTGCGCCTTGCTTCCCGGCAAACCCTCGCCTTACTCTGCGGCCACCCCGACAGTGTCGAAGCCTTTACCCGGCGCCTGTATTTAGCAGGTATGCCGCGTAATCAGATGTTTACCGACCTGTTCTTGCCGCACGCCCGATAACCGCCACTGCGGTGTCAGCCCCGGAGTTTGAGTGATGAGTGAGCACCTGCTGGTTGAGCGCGAGGAAGGTCTGTTGACCCTGCGCCTGAACCGTTTGCACAAGAAAAACGCCCTGACCCGGGCGATGTACAGCGGCATGGCCGAGGTGCTCAAACAGGCCGATCAGGACAGCAGCGTACGCGCCGTGCTGATCACCGGCGGCGAGACGTGCTTCACCAGTGGCAACGATGTAGCCGATTTCATCCAGGCGCCGCCGTCCGGGCTGGGCAGTGAAGTGTTCCAGTTCATGCAGGCGCTGTTCGAGTTCAGCAAACCGGTGGTAGCGGCGGTCAGCGGCCCGGCAGTGGGCATCGGCACCACCCTGTTGTTGCATTGCGATCTGGTCTACGTCAGCCGTGAGGCGACCCTGAAGATGCCCTTCGTCAACCTGGGCCTGTGCCCCGAATTCGGCTCCAGCCTGATTCTGCCGGGCCTGCTCGGCCATGTGCGGGCGGCCGAGTTGCTGCTGCTTGGGCAAAGCTTCACGGGTGAGCAAGCGGCTGCCTGGGGCATCGCCAACCAGGCGCTGGAGGGCGGCGCCGCGACCTTGGCCAAGGCCCGCGAGATGGCCCTGCGCTTCCAGCAACTGCCGCCCTCGGCAGTGACCGATAGCAAGCGGCTGATGCGCGCGCCGGGGCGTGAGGAGTTGCGCCGGGTGATCGAGGAAGAGGGCGCGCTGTTTGGTCAGCGCCTGCGCTCGCCGGAAGCCATCGAGGCGCTGACGGCCTTCATGCAGCGGCGTCCGGCGGACTTCTCCAAACTCGGCTAAACGCCGACTCCTGGAGTGCGCACGGTGTTCCCTGCGGATAGCAAAAGGCCGCTCATCGAGCGGCCTTTTGCAGGGTGACGCTGGCCTTACACCAGCGCTTCACCGACATGCAGGATCTTCATGCCGTTGGTGCCGCCGATGGTGTGATAGCTGTCGCCCTTGGTCAGGATCACCCAGTCACCCGGCTTGACCACACCACGCTTGAGCAGTTCGTCCACGGCCGCCTGGCTGACTTGTTCCGGGGGCATGGCCGCCGGGTCGAACGGTACGGTGTAGACGCCGCGGAACATGGCGGCACGCGCCTGGGTGGCGCGGTGTGGGGAGAAGGCGTAGATCGGCACCGAGGAGCGAATCCGCGACATGATCAGCGGGGTGTAGCCGCTTTCGGTCAGGGCGATGATCGCTTTGACGCCCGGGAAATGGTTGGCCGTGTACATGGCGGCCAGGGCGATGCTTTCGTCGCAGCGTTCGAAGGTCGTGCCGATGCGGTGGCTGGAGGCTTTGCTGGTCGGGTGTTTTTCCGCACCGATGCAAATCCGCGCCATGGCTTGCACCGCTTCCAACGGGTAGGCGCCGGCAGCACTTTCTGCCGAGAGCATCACCGCGTCCGTATAGTCGAGCACGGCGTTGGCTACGTCGGAGACTTCGGCGCGGGTCGGCATCGGGTTCTGGATCATCGACTCCATCATCTGGGTCGCCGTGATCACCGCCTTGTTATGGCGCCGTGCATGCAGAATGATTTTCTTCTGAATGCCGCACAGCTCGGCATCGCCGATTTCCACGCCAAGGTCGCCGCGGGCGACCATGACCGCGTCACTGGCGCGGATCAGGCCGTCGAGGGTTTCGTCGTCGGCCACTGCCTCGGCCCGTTCAATCTTGGCCACCAGCCAGGCGGTGCCGCCCGATTCGTCGCGCAGTTTGCGCGCGTACTCCATGTCCGAAGCGTCGCGCGGGAAGGACACGGCCAGGTAATCCAGGTCCATCTCGGCGGCGTGGATGATGTCGGCCTTGTCTTTCTCGGTCAGCGCTGGCGCGGTCAGGCCGCCACCGCGACGGTTGATGCCTTTATGGTCGGACAGCGGGCCACCGATCAGGACTGAGCAATGCAGCGCGTCGGCAGTCGCCGTGTCTACACGCATCACTACCCGACCGTCGTCGAGCAACAGCTCGTCGCCGACGCCGCAATCCTTGACCAGGTCCGGGTAGTCGATGCCGACGATTTCCTGGGTGCCTTCGGTCAGCGGATGACTGGTGGAAAAGGTGAACCGGTCGCCGACCTTAAGCTCGATGCGCTTGCAGGCGAATTTGGCAATGCGGATCTTCGGTCCTTGCAGGTCACCGAGCAGGGCGACATGCCGGCCATGCTTGGCGGCCAGTTCGCGCACCAGCTTGGCGCGGGCCTTGTGCTCGTCCGGCGTGCCATGGGAGAAGTTCAGGCGGGCCACATCCAGGCCCGCGATGATCAGTTGTTCGAGGACTTCGGGCGAATTGCTCGATGGACCAAGGGTGGCGACGATTTTGGTACGGCGAAAGGTCATGCACGGACTCCTGAGTTGCGATTAAGCGCGAGGCTACTACGCCGTAATCCTGTAGTCATTGTTGCTCTGCACTACCTTTCTGCTCGGGTTTGAGGACCAGTAAATCACAGTCCACGCTCTCCAGAATGCGCTCCGCGGTATGCCCGATCAGGGCCGTATCCAGGTGGCCGCGAGCGATGGCGCCCATCAGCAGCAGATCGACATGCTGCTCACGAACAAAGCGTGGCAGGACTTCTTCGGCAAAGCCCTCGATCAGGTGCGTGTCGGGCGTGGCGATCGGGTATTGGCCGAGCAACTGGGCAAAGGCTTCACTGTGCTGGGCGGCGCAGCGGGCGACATAGTCGTCGTAATTGGCGAGCAGTTCGGCATCGAACATCAGGGTGTGCGGCAGGGGCGAATAACTGTGCAGGTAGTGAGCCTGCATGCCCAGTTGCCGGCTCAGCTCGCTGGCTGCGCGGATCAGTTGATGATCGAGCGCCGCCGGTTTGTCGGCGCTGTGCAGTGGATCCAGCGCCGCACACAGGCTATGGCCCTGCCACTCGGCATGGTGCACCAGCCATAGCGCTACCGGGCAATGGCGGATCAACTGCCAGCAACTGTTGGTCAGCAGCAGCCGACGTAGCCGGCTGTCATGCGCGGCGGACTTGAGCACCAGATCTGGCGCCAGCTCTGCCACTTTCTCCAGCACCAGCTTGTGCAGCGGCCTGCCCCAGCGCACGTCCAGGTGCAGCTCCAGGCCCTCGGCCCGCAGTGGCGCGGCCAGCTCCTCCAGCCATGCCGTGCCACGTTCGAGCAAGGCGGCCCGCCCCCGGCTTTGCATGGCCGTATCGAACAGGTGGCCGGCTTCCAGGGTGGCGTTGTATTCGACCAGCAGCAGGTGCAATTGCGCGCGGCTCTTGCGTGCCAGCCATAGCGCCCGCTCGAGTGCCGGCTGGTGTATCTGCTGGGGATCGATGACAACCAGTAGCTGTTGCAGATTCATGGCCTGGACCTCGCTGTGGGTTAGCTGCACATTGCAACGCATGGGGGCGCTGCTGGCGTTGATCTGTATCAGCTTAGTGGACAGGCAATTCCTTGGCGCCTGAACCGGGTGTCGGTGTGCCCTGCAGATTTTGCCGTGTCAGTCGATACACTGCTCATTGGAGGAGAGACCCATGCGAACCCTGTTGATTCTGATCCTGGCGCTCAGCGCCGCCGGTTGTACCCGATGGTCGCTCGACCACCATTTGAACAACGCCTATCGCGCCTATGAGCGGGGCGATTGTCCGCAGGTCATTCTGGAGTTATCCCAGGCCGAGCGCAAAAGCCGATCGCGTGGCTACCTGCAGCCGGAGATATCCTTGCTGCGCGGCCAGTGCCTGGAGCGGCAAAACCTGTTCGTCGATGCGGCGCAGACCTATGAGTTCCTCATCAGTCGTTATCCTGCCAGCGAATACGCGTTCCGCGCCCGCGCCCGCCTGGAAACCTTGCAGCAGCTGGGACATTACCGTCCTGCTGGAGCGGCCAAGGCGGCATCCACGGCACTCTGACCGCCGGTCGCCGAGGTTGGTAACGGGTTATTGCAGGGGTAAGCTGAAGCATTATTTCAGGGAGGAAAAATCATGCGTGTGTTGCTCTGTCTGTTGTTGCTGCCGGGATTGGCGGCAGCGCAGGTTTATCGCTGGGTCGACGCCAATGGCCACGTGCATTTCGATCAGCGGCCTGTTGCGCCTGGGGCCGAGCAGGTCGAGATCAGGCCGCAGGTGATCGAGCGCGACGATCTAACACGTCAACGCGAGGAGCGTACCGCGCGCTTCTATGAGGCCCGCCGTGCCGAGCAGGCGCAGGCTTCGGCTGTGTCAGCGGAACGCCAAGCCCTACGTGCGCAGGAGTGCGCTGAGCTGCGCAAGAGGTTGGCGCAGATCCCGGAGGGACGCCGCTATTTCCACACCGAGGTGTCTGGTGAACGGAGCTATTACGGCGATGAACAGCTTGATGCTGCTCGTCGTCAGCTGCGCGACCAAGTGTCCGAACGCTGTTCCTGAAACTGGTTTAAGAGCGGTAGTGCGGCCATACTTAAAGCCCATTCATAGCGATTTGCCATTATGCCTATTCAGCGCCGAATAGATCGTCAGCAGTTGCCTTACTACCTGAAGGTCTTCAACCGCATAACCGACAAGCCAATGGGCTATATCGGCAATGTGTCGTTGGAGGGTCTGATGTTGATCAGCCAACTGCCGATGCTGGTGGGCGCGCGCTTCGACATGCGCTTGAAAATTCCAGGGTCGAATGCGCAACGTTTCATCGACTTCTCGGCCACGTGTCAGTGGTGCCATGAGGATGTCACCCCGGGCAGCTTCGACTCAGGTTTCGCCATGGTGGTGCCGCCAGCCGAGTTCGTCGAGATGGTCGATGCACTGCATCAATATTTCAGCTTCTACCCCATGGCTGCCTCCGCCTAGTACTCAAACTCGTCCCCTGTGCCGCACCTATAAAAAAACCGCCTCGAAAGGCGGTTTTTTAGCACTGCAGTCGACTCAAGCCATTGCTGGCTCGTTGAGTTGCAGCAGTTCGTCGGAGCGCGCCTGCACCTCGCTATAGCGTTCGGCTTCGTTGGCAAGCACCTCGGCCATGGCAGGGAAGATCTCGTTCAGCTTGCTGCTCCATTGCTCGGATTTAACCTGCTCGGGGAAGCAGCGCTGAATCAGGTCGAGCATGATCGACACGGTCACCGACGCGCCTGGCGATGCGCCGAGGAGGGCGGCGATGGAGCCGTCCTGCGCCGCGACCAGTTCGGTGCCGAACTGCAGGATGCCGCCGTGCTCGGCATCTTTCTTGATGATCTGCACGCGCTGACCGGCTATTTCCAGGCGCCAGTCTTCGGCTTTCGCCTCAGGGTAGAAACCGCGCAGGGTCTTCAGGCGCTTTTCATCGGACTGCATCACTTCCTTGATCAGGTAGCGGGTCAGTTCGAAGTTGTCGCGCGCGACCGCAAGCATCGGGCCGATGTTGTTGGGGCGTATCGACAGCGGCAGATCGAGCACGGAGCCGTGACGCAGGAATTTGGTCGAGAACCCGGCGTAGGGCCCGAATAGCAAGGATTTCTTGCCATCGACCACGCGGGTATCGAGGTGCGGCACCGACATCGGCGGCGAACCCACTTCGGCCTGGCTATAGACCTTGGCTTCGTGCTGTTTGACTACTTCTGGGTTGTCGCAGCGCAACCACTGGCCGCTGACCGGGAAACCGCCGAACCCGTTACCTTCCGGGATGCCGGACATCTGCAGCAATGGCAGGGCGGCACCACCGGCGCCAAGGAAGACGAACTTGGCCTGGACCGTACGGTGGCCACCGTTCTGCATATCCTTGATCTTGACAAGCCAGCCTTGCTGGTTGCGCTCGAGGCCGGTGACCTTCTGGCTGCATTTGACCTGTGCGTTGGGCTGTGTGCCCAGGTGGTCGAGCAGGTGTTTGGTCAGCGCGCCGAAGTTGACGTCGGTGCCTGCCATGACCCGGGTCGCAGCGATCGGTTCTTGAGGGTCGCGGCCCGGCAGCATCAGTGGCATCCACTTGGCCATGGTGGCGCGGTCTTCGGTGTATTCCATTTCGGCGAAGGCGTGGTGCTGGGTGAGCACCTTGAAACGCGCTTTGAGGAAGTCGATGCCTTCCTGCCCGCGCACGAAGCTCAGGTGCGGCACCGGGGTGATAAAGGACTTGGGCGCGCCAAAGGTGCCTTTCTCAACGAGATAGGCCCAAAACTGCTTCGACTCCTCGAATTGGGTGTTGATGGTCACCGATTTTTTGATGTCGATAGCACCATCCGCCGCTTGCGGGGTGTAGTTCAGCTCGCACAACCCGGCATGGCCGGTACCGGCATTGTTCCAGGGGTTGGAGCTTTCTATCGCGCCGGACTCCATCAGTTCGATGACTTCCAGCTTGAGGTTCGGATCAAGTTCTTTCATGAGCACGGCCAAGGTCGCGCTCATGATGCCGGCGCCAACCAGCACCGCATCTACTGTTTCGTAATCGTTCTGCGCCATTATCACTTCTCCTAAAAATGCAGCACCCAATTGACGGCCAGAGGCCTAAGCGTGAAACAACGCCTATCAGCGATCGCTGAGATGTCCCGGGGTGAGGCAGGAGGGGATGACGGAGCATTTGCCAGCCGCAAGATCGTTCATTTTCGCCACACTCTTGTGAAGTTGTTGAAACCGTTTTTGTCACGCTCTTTTGGAGCCGTGAACCTCAAAAGCTCGTTCGCCCAGGCCTGCCTTTTTGCCCGCGCAAAACTCCCGTTGCTGGCTGCAAGGCGTTCTGCGTATGGGTAAAGCGGCTAGCCGGAAGGGGCAGCACGAAGTGGGCGACTCTCTGGGGCGTGGCCGATGGCTAATGCATCAGCAGTACGGCGAGGCCCGATCAGGAGACGTCCTTATAATCGGGGCGCGATTATAAGACGAATACTGGGAAATTGATCGCACTCAAGTGCGTTTTCTTCTTCCTCCGGTCAGGCAGCTAACGCTTTGACGGCGGCCAAATGTGTCTCTGTTGGGGCGATACGCGCGCTGTTGGGAAGTGGTTTATGCAGCCAGCCGAGCTGCTGCTGATTGACCTCGATCCAGCCCAGGCCTTGTGGCGCCTGGGCTGACTGGCGAAAGGCGCGGCACAGGCCAAAACTATCGAGTAAGGCAAATGTGCGGATGTGGCGGCGTGGGGCGAGCCAGGAACGAAGGAAAAACATGGCATGGACTCAGGGCGGTTGACGACTAAAGTCTTATGCCAGCCAGGCATGACAACGCCGTGACAACAGCCTGGCAGCCTCGAGTCTTGTCTGCGGCGCTGTTAGCCCGTGCTGTCGCTGGGTATACTGCAGAGCAATTTTGCGCCCTACACCCATGGAGAGATGAGCATGCTGCATCGCCTGTTGTTTGGTCTGATCGCTGTTGTCAGCCTGACCCTGGTCGGCTGCGCCCACAGCCCGCAACAACTCAGCCCGCAACCCAAGATCAATGGCCCGCTGGCCGCCGTTGGCCAAGGCCAGCCGGTGGTAGTGAAGGTTGTCGACGGCCGTCCGTCGCCAGTACTCGGCACGCGTGGTGGCTTGTACCCGGAAACCAGCGCGATCGTCGTGACCGGCCAGGATATCGTGCCAAAACTGCAAGCTCAGGCAGAAGCAGCGGTGCGCCTGCTTGGCTTCACGCCGACGCCGAACGCTTACAACGCGCCGCAACTGACCCTGACCTTGGCTGAGCTGAAGTACCAGTCGCCAAAAGAAGGCCTGTACGTCACCGAGTCCAATATCACCGCGACCTTCCGCATCGACGTGCAAAACAGCGTGCGCCGTTACAATGGTCGCTACGGCGCCTCGTTGAATCAGCGCTTTGGCATGGCGCCGAACCAGGAAACCAATACCAAGCTGGTCAGTGATGTGTTGAGCGATGCCATGACTCGCGCGTTCAAGGATCCGACCATTGGCCAAATGCTCCGCCAATAATCGCTAGTCGATAACAAACGGCGCGTTGCGCAAGGCTGCTCAGCCAAGATCCGGCTCGTCAGGTCTTGGTTGTCAGCGACAAATCGGATAGTTCGAGAGTCAGAGGAAATGCCGCTCCCCGTAAGGGATAAGCGGCATTTTTTCTTGATGGCACCGACGTGCGATACATGTCCGGGATTGTGCCGGATGGCTGCAGCCCATCAATCAGAGCTGCAGGTGGCCCCATCCAGGGTCTGCGCCGCACACAAAAAAACGCCGCTTTCCGGTAACGGGGGAGCGGCGTTTTTTCTTGGGTGAACGGTCGTGCAGTCGTGCCGGGCTTTTTGGGGAGGAGTCAGGCCGCTTCGGCGTAAAACGCCGGCAAGCTGAAGCCGGTGTGTGGGTCGATGTCCTGCAGGTCATAGTGTTCATGGCCACCAAGGGCGCAATAGACCAGCCAGTGGTGGTCCTGAACGTTGAAGGACAGCTCGTTGATGACAGCTTCTTCCATCTCGTCGAGCGCATCGATCAGGTAATCACGATCAAGCGGTTGTGGGGTGAGCATGGCAATTCCTCCGCGGGTAGGTTGGATACGCTCCCGTGCCGCGATGACGGTGGCGTAGCTGAAGAGGATTCAAAGCTTAGGCCAGGAATGTGACGATTCTCAGACGATTTTGGGATAGCTCCTTCGTTCGTCGGAAACGAAACTTCTAAATCGGCGGACTCCAGTAAACTGCGCGCGGTTTTTTGGATCGTCCGGTGGGTTGCGGCGGTGTGAAGTGCGCCTGATGGAAGTGCTTGAGGCGGACATTCAGCGGCTATCCCTGGAGCATCGAGTTTTCCTTCCTCGAGCGATCAACCCAGTCGCTTCATTCCGTTCGGCAGCGCCGGCGTGATCGGTGCACCAATTTGATGTGGAGGTTGCTGATGCCGTTGCAGGCGCTCTGGTCTGTTTTTCTTGCCCATCCCGCGCAGTCGTTGAATGCCCTTGCCCTGTTCTTCGGGCTTGCCGGGAGCTGGTTGCTGCTAGCCACCCGGGTGCGTGAGCAGCGTGCAGTGGCGCGCTTGATCGCGGGTGGCACTGCCAAGGCGATGGTCGAGGAGGCGTGGGTGTTCGACGCCCCGACCCAGCGCCTTAACCGGTTTTTCTATCGTTTCGGTTTTGCCAGCCTGGCGGCGTCGCTCGCGCTGTCCTGGGGCAGCGCCCAGCTCTGAATTGTCACGAGGCGCAGGCAATGCTTTCAAGCCAAAGCGGCAGCCCGTGGGCTGCCGCTTGTTGTCCGCCTCAAGCATTCCTACAGCGGCAAGCCGGCTTTTACCCGGTATTGGTTGCGCACCGGATTGGCATATTGCAGCACCAGATAAGGTTGCTGTTCGGCCGGGCAGCGAGCCAGGCGCTTGTTCCACTCGGCTTCGGCGCGGGCCAGTTCCTCGGCGGGAAATAGCTGCGCTGCACTGGGTACCTCGAGTGCCGGATCGCGTTCGTTGTACATGGCATAGGCCAGGTAATGCACGGGGAATAGCCGGTAACCGCTGAGAATCTGTCTGTCCATCTCGGCGGCCAACTGCTTGCTGTCTTCCAGGCCGCTGCTCACTGGCGCGCTGAAGTGCACGTGTACGCGACCTTTATAACCGGTGATGCCGAGGGCGATGCTCTGGTCATCTTCGCCCGGGGCTTTGCTGTAGCTGCCGCTGGTGGCGCGGGTGAACAGCTCGCAGGCCTTGGCCTGGTCGCAGGGGTCGTATTCATAGCTGATCGACACCGGGGTCAGTTTCAGCGCCGCAATCACCTCGGTAAAGGGCTCGCTCTTGCGGCTCATGTGGAACATTTTGAGGATCGCCGAGTCGGTGCGGTCGTTGCCATTCTTGGCGCGGCCCTCGGCTTGGGCGATCCAGATCGACTCGCAATCGGTGCGGATCGAGTGATTGATATAGGCCGACAGCAGTTGGTAGGCGGCGAGTTTCTCACGGCGTCCGCTGAGCGAGCGGTGCACGATAAAGCTCTTGTTCAGGCGCATCAGGTCGCTGACGAAAGGCTTTTGCAGCAGATTGTCACCAATCGCGATGCGCGGGGTCGGTAGACCTGCGTGGTACACCGCGTAATTGACGAAGGCCGGATCCATGACGATGTCACGGTGATTGGCCAGGAACAGGTAGGCGCTGCCGGCCTTGAGTTGCTCGACTCCGGAATAGGTCACGCCATCGGTGGCGCGCTCGATGCTCTGGTCGATGTAAACCTCAACTTTCTCCTGCAGCGCCGCTACCGAGGCAACCTTGCTGAACTCAAGACGCAGTCGATAGGCTATAAGTGGTTTAAGCAGCCAGCCGAGTGCTGCGGCCAGGCGGGGGAAGCGATACTGGGTGAGGATGTCGAGAAACTCGTCGTCTGCCAGCAAGCGCGCCAGAACAGGGGGTACTTCGGAGTCGGCGTAAGGTCGGATGGCATCGAATTCGCCCATCATGCTCTCTTGTCGTGGTTGGCTGTGGTTAACAGAATGTTGAGGAGGGTGGTTCCGTGCTTGGGACCAGCGATAGACCGGCGATTATACCTACAAGTCACATGGAGACCGCGATGCTGGAAAGTCAGCTCTATCAATGCCCGTACTGTGGCGAGTCGGTCGAAGCCCTGCTTGACCTTTCCGCCGGTGATCAACAGTACATCGAGGATTGCCCGGTGTGCTGTCGGCCCATTGTCTTCGATTTGCAAACCGATGGCATTGACTGGACGCTCGATGTACGTGGAGAAAACGACTGATGCAGCGTATTTACGAGCCGCAGGACGTGCTGGAAGGCGAATTGCTGCTGGGCATGCTGGCCAGCGAGGGCATCGAGGCCCACCTGACCGGCCAGCACCTGCTCGGCGGGGTCGGCGAGCTGCCGGCCTGCGGCCTGCTTGGCCTGATGGTTGGCGATGTAGAGGCCGAACGCGCGCAGCAGTTGATCGCCACGTACAATACTGCGCAACCGCTGGCCAATGATGAGCCCGAGAATTTCCAGGGCGTGCTGCTCTGCTAATTCCTCCCGCGTGGGGGGCTGGGCGTGTAGGGTGAGTCACGCGCACCTGATGCCTTCTGCCACTGGCCCGGTCTGCCCTGGCCTGGTTGAGCGCCAGAGTGTGGCGCGCCGGCCCCTGAGCCTTTACGTGTGATCCATTCAACAGTCGGCATTACCTGGCCGCTGCCTACCTGTTATCGAGTTGCCCCATGTGTGGACGTTATGCCCTGTTTCGTTGGTCGCCAGTGTTCGCGGCCTTACCCGGTTTTCCTGCTGATCAGCAGCCGCAATGGAATATTGCGCCTGGCGCCCAGATCCTGTTAGTGCGTGCCGTCGCGGGTGAGCGTCAGCTGGTTCGCGCCCGCTGGGGGCTGACTCCGCCATGGCTGACAGATCTGTCGAAAACCCCGGCCCAGGCGCGGGCGGAAACCCTGGCCGCGCAGCCGATGTTCCGCAATGCCTTTCGCCTGCGCCGCGGGTTGTTACCGGCCAATGGTTTTTACGAATGGCGTGGCTCTGCGCGCAAGCGGCCGTATTGGCTGACCAGCGAAGACAGCCCGCTGTACTTCGCCGCGCTGTGGGAGGCATATCCGGTCGAAGGCTGTGTCTATCTCAGTGCGGCGGTGGTGACCCAGCCTGCGGCCAATCAGCGCCGCCCGCTGATTCTCGATGCCGCCGCCCAGGCGCTGTGGCTGGCGGCAGATACGCCGCACGACGAGCTTGCAGCGCTGCTCGCCCGTCCGCAGCCGCAGTTGCGCGAGCGGGTGCTGGCCAATCTGGTCAACGATCCCAAGCTGAACGCCCCCGAGTGCCTGACGCCGGCGTAGCTGCCGTCAGTTGTGTGCTGGGAGTGGAACTTTTAGCCGTCCGGCCGACCCTACCAACGCGGCGCGCACTACGTGATTGTTTATCGAGCGCAGGGTCTTGCACCGCTAACGGATAGCTGGCTGTCTTGCGCGCTATTCTCGGTTGCTCGCCCAAGGTGGCAGGCCTAGCATACGTTGCTTAATCGAATGGAGACTCAGCATGAACCAATCGTTGTCCTTTACCGCGCTGGCCGCGGCCTTGCTGCTGACAGGATGCCAAGCCGTCAACACCACCAGCGGTGGCGCGGTGGGTGTCGAGCGCAAGCAGTACATGTTTGGCATGCTTTCGAGCCAAGAGATCAATCAGATGTATGCGAAGTCCTATCAGCAGACACTGGGTGAGGCGTCGAGCAAGGGTGTGCTGGACAAGAGCAGCGCCAGCGCCAAGCGCTTGCAGGTCATCACCGATCGCTTGATCAAGCAGGCGCCGATTTTTCGCCCCGATGCCGCGCAGTGGCAGTGGGAAGTCAATCTGATCAAGAGCCCCGAGCTGAATGCCAGTTGTGGCCCGGGTGGCAAGATCCTCTTCTACAGCGGGCTGATGGATAAGCTGCAACTGAACGACGATGAGATCGCCGCGATCATCGGCCATGAAATGGCCCATGCCCTACGCGAGCATAGCCGCGAAGCCATGTCCAAGGCCTATGGCGTGGGGCTGGCCAAGCAGGGCGCCGGTGCGCTGCTCGGCCTGGGCGAGGTGGGTATGGCCATGGCCGATACCGTGGTGCAGTACAGCCTGACCTTGCCCAACAGCCGGAGCAACGAGAACGAGGCCGATCTACTCGGGCTGGAGTTGGCCGCCCGTAGCGGCTACAACCCGAACGCGGCGATCAGTCTGTGGCAGAAGATGGCCCAGGCCGGCAATGGTGCGCCGCCAGAATTCATGAGCACTCACCCGTCGTCGAGCAGCCGCATCGCGGCCTTGCAGGCGGCAATCCCGAAGGTCATGCCGCTCTATGAGCAGGCCAAGGCCAGGCGCTGACAACCTCGCCAGGTGCGTGTTCGCGTTGATTAGGGTGCGCCGTGCGCACCCCTGGCCGGGGCGTTAGGACTGTCCAGCGGGTGCGCGGCGCTGCCCCTGTCGGCGGCGCATTGGCTTACGGCAGGGATTTTTCCGCGAATGAGCGGGTGTCCAGGCTTAGTTGGGCGCGGAAGCTTTCCATGTCGAACATGGTGCAGATTTCCTGGATCTCGTTGCTCGGGGTCAGCGTCCAGAAGGCCATCGCCGCGATGCTCAATACCTTGTCGCTCGGCGGGTAACCCAGGGCCGGTTTCTCGATGGTGCCGATCAGGGTGCTCCAGGTGACCACTTTATTGCCTTCGGCAATGCATTCCTCGACCACTACCTGCAGGTCTGGCATGGCCTTGCGGATGTCCTGGATCAGCTGGGCGAAGGCGTCGCTGCCCAGGTGATGGCCGACAAACGAGCTTTTGTAGAGAAAGTCCTTGCTGTGCAGCTGCCCGGCCAAGGCCAGGCGACCTTTGTTCCACGACAGGTCGATATGCTGGCGGACCAACTTTTTTCGATCATCCAATGACATGCTTCTCTCCTGGGCTTGCTGGGCAAGATGCGCAAGATGCTGCGCATCTTTAAGCGGTCGTCAGAGTAGCCATAACAGCGGATGGAACGCCAGAGGAGTGGCGTCAAATCAATACCATAACTGCCCGCCGAGTTGCAGGGCCTGGTAGCACGCATAAATCGCCAGCGCGGCGAAGGCGCCGGCGGCCAGGCGGCGAATCAGGGTCAGTGGCAAGCGCTCGGCGGCAAAGTTGCCGACCAGCACCACGGGTACGTTGGCGATCAGCATGCCCAGGGTGGTGCCGATCACCACAAGCACGAAGTGTGGGTACTGCGCGGCCAGCATTACCGTGGCGACCTGGGTCTTGTCGCCCATCTCGGCGATGAAGAAGGCGGCCAGGGTGGTCAGGAACGGGCCGTAGCGCTTGAAACGCGAGCTTTCATCGTCATCCAGCTTGTCGGGAATCAGGGTCCACAGGGCCACTGCAACGAAGGAGGCGGCGAGCGTCCAGCTCAGGGTCTGCGGGGAAAACAGGCCGGCTACCCAGTTGCCGACTGCGCCGGCGAGAAAGTGGTTGGCCAGGGTAGCGATCACGATGCCGAGGATAATGGGCCAGGGCTTGCGAAAGCGCGCGGCCAGCAGCAAGGCGAGTAATTGGGTCTTGTCGCCGATTTCGGCCAGGGCAACGATCAGGGTAGGGACGAGCAGGGATTCCAGCATGAGACTTCCTAACGGGGGCGGGTCGACATGGCTATGACACGCACACCTTCCCGCCCCGGGTCAGGTGTGCGTGTCATAGGTCTTGTCAAACCCTGTACGCAGTGTCATCAGCCAGTGGCTGGTTGTTAACAATGCGCCAGCCTATGTTGCTGGGCTGAGGGTCGCACGCACCATGGTCGGTGGACCAAGTATGTTGACGCGTGCCGGGCGAGCTGGTGCTCGCGGGAGACTACTCCCCTAGGACGGGCGCATTTTGCCCACCCACGGCGGATTGGGCAAGCCTGCGGTTACTGCTTGCTCGCACGGTAGATGCGAAAGCCCTTGGCGTCGGCCAGGGTATGGCAGGGACCGAGGTATTGCTCGATCAGCGGTGGGTACTTGAGGAAGTTGTTGGCTACCAGGCGCAGTTGGCCGCCGCGCTCAAGATGTTCAGCCGCATGGCGCAACAGGTTTTCCGTGGCCTGGTAGTGGGTGTGCACACCCTGGTGGAAGGGCGGGTTGCTGAGGATCGCGGCCAGATCCGTGGGCGCGGCGGCAATCCCGTCGCCACTGATGACGTTGGCCTGCAGGCCGTTGGCCGCCAGGGTCAGGCGGCTGCTGGCCACGGCGAAGGCATCGACATCCAGCAGGCTCACCTGGCTCTCGGGATAACGACGTTTCAGCGCCGCGCCGAGTACGCCGGCGCCGCAGCCGAAGTCGAGCAGGTGGCCTGTCGGCAACTGCTCCAGATGCTCCAGGAGCAGGGCGCTGCCGGTGTCCAGGCGACCATGGCTGAAAACCCCGGGCAGGCTGATCACGCTCAGCGGACCGTCACTCAGTGGCAGGCTGTAGTGCCGCGCCAGGGTTTCGAGGTTCGGGGTTGCCGGGGCATGCTCGACGTGCACTTGCCAGAGCTGGCAATGCCGCGCGCTGTCGAGCTTGCGCGCTCTGCCGAACGCGGCCAGCTGCTTGGCTGCGCGTTCGATGCCGGCACGCTTCTCGCCGACCAAAAACAGCTCGCGCCCGGCCAGTTGCGCCGCGAGGGCGCACAACAGGTAGTCGGTCAGTTCACGGGACTTCGGCAGGAACAGCACCGCAGCGGCAAATTCACTGGTGGGGGGCGTCACCCCGAATTGGCTACGCCCGGCAAAGCGGCTGTCCAGCAGCGCTTGCTCGCCGGCGTGCCAGCTCCAGCCCCGGGCTTCAGGCAAGCGGCTGAGCAGGTCGTCGGCCGGCAGGCCGGCGAGCAACAACGGGCCGCCGAACAGTTCGGCCTGGCGCAGCAGTACTTCGCTTCGCGGGTCCATGGGGTGGGCTCCTGGGAAAAGCGCGGAGGATAGCAAATATGGCCAGGGCTTTGAGCGCAATGGGGTAAGGGTGTGCTGGCCCGATGGCCTGGCACGTTGGCCCATTCCCCCGGCGGCTAGTTCACCACCCGGCGCGCTACGTCGTCGAAAAACGCCTGAGCATTCTCCGTCAGCTGGGTGACGATGCGCTGCCGCGCTTCGCGGCTGCCCCAGGCGCTGTGCGGGGTGACGATCAGCCTCGGGATGTCGGCGGCGAGCAAGGGGTTGCCGTCCGTTGGCGGCTCCTGGGTCAGTACATCGGTGGCCGCGCCACCCAGGTGGCCGCGGCGCAGAGCGTCGGCCAGGGCCTGTTCGTCGACCAGGCCGCCACGCGCGGTATTGATCAGGAAGGCGCCGGGTTTCATCAGGCTCAGCTGGTATTCGCCGATCAGGTTGTGGGTGGCGGCGTTGAGTGGGCAATGCAGGGTCAGGGCATCGACCTGCGGCAGCAATTCGTCCAGCGGCAAGCGATCCTGGCGCGGTGGACGCCCCGGCAGCTGGCCAAGCAGCACGCGCATGCCGAAGGCTTCGGCCAGTCGCGCTACGGCGCCGCCCAGTTCACCGTGGCCGAGCAGGCCGAGGGTCTTGCCTTCCAGCTCGACGATGGGAAAGTCCAGCAGGCAGAACTGCTGCGCCTGCTGCCAGCGGCCGTCACGTACCGCGCCCTGGTAGTCGGGCAGGCGGGTGGCCAGGGCGAGCAGCAGCATCAGGGTGTGCTGCGCCACCGAAGGTGTGCCGTAGCCCTGGCAATTGCAGACCAGTACGCCATGCGCGCGCGCGGCGGCCAGGTCGATGTTGTTGGTGCCGGTGGCGGCGACCAACAGCAGTTTCAGTTCGGGGCAGGCGGCGAAGGTCTTGGCGTCCAGCGGGACTTTGTTGCTGATCGCCACCTGCACGCCCTGCAGGCGCTCGATCACCTGCTCAGGGCTGCTCAACGGGTACAGCGTCAGCTCGCCAAATAGCTGCTGCAATGGCGACAAGTCGAGGTCGCCGAGGTCGAGCGTACTGTGGTCCAGAAAGGCTGCGCGGCTACTTTTACTCATCAGCTGTACCTTTTCTACTGTCGGAGCGGGGCGTAAGGTGAACAGCCTATCAGACCCCTATGCCCGTTGCGGAGCCGCTATGTACTGGACGGAGTTTTTCACCGTTGCCCTGATTCACTTGCTGGCCGTGGCCAGCCCTGGGCCGGATTTTGCCATCGTGGTGCGCGAAAGTGTGGCCTTCGGCCGGCGTGCCGGGATCTTCACCGCACTGGGTGTGGGCGCCGGGATCTTCGTGCACGTGGCCTATTCGCTGCTCGGCATCGGCCTGATCGTGTCCCAGTCGATTGTCCTGTTCAACGCCCTGAAATGGCTGGCGGCTGCCTACCTGCTCTACATCGGGATCAAGGCGTTGCGCGCCAAGCCAGCTGACCCGGCCCGCGCCGAACTGGGCCTGGAGCAGGCCGCGCGTTCACCGCGTGCAGCCTTTGTCACCGGATTCGTCACCAATGGCCTGAACCCCAAGGCAACCCTGTTCTTCCTCTCGTTGTTTACCGTGGTCATCGATCCGCACACTCCGCTGACGGTGCAGGCCGGTTATGGCCTCTACCTGGCGCTGGCGACGGCGCTGTGGTTCTGCCTGGTGGCGATGCTGTTCAGCCGGCCGCGGGTGCGCGCCGGTTTTGCCCGCTTGGGCCACTGGTTCGATCGGCTGATGGGCGTGGTATTGATCGGCTTGGGCGTCAAGTTGGCGTTCAGCGAGTTGCGTTAGAGGTGCGGCGGGGATGAGGCGCTGGCCTGTTTCCCCATCCCCGGTTTCGGCTTACAGCAGTTCGACCGCCAGCGCCCTAGTGTTGTCGCCACCCTAAGTATTGACCTTGGCCTGATCCAGGCTTCGTTCGCGCATGCTCAGTATGGTGGTCTTGGCGAAGGCTTGGCTGATCTCGAACGGATCGGCCTTATCCTGGTGCCACTCGGGTTGCTTCCGCAGGTTACCGATGGCCCGATCGTGGGGCATGGGCGCTCGCCGGTGATGACGATGTTGGCTATTGCGGTCGCCTCTATAAGCGCGTGGGATAAATAAGTAGTGGCTGTGAGCCAGCTTTGTTTATCGATCCTGTTACGTGACCAACGGCCGCCAAAAAGTCAGGCGGGCAAATCATTCTTTTGACTGATTTGCCCGCCTGGTAAGCGCTCTAGAGTCCTGTCACTGAATAAAAATCATATCCGCTGACAGGTGCTCACTATGCTGCAAACCCGCATCATCCCGCCGGCGGCGAATGCCCATCAATATCCGCTGCTGATCAAGCGCTTGTTGCTGTCCGGCGTTCGCTATGAAAAAACCCGGGAAATCGTCTATCGCGACACGCTGCGTTATAGCTATGCGACCTTCAATGAGCGGGTTGCCCGCCTGGCCAATGCGCTGACGACGGCCGGAGTCAAGGCCGGCGATACCGTTGCGGTGATGGACTGGGACAGCCACCGCTACCTCGAGTGCATGTTCGCCATTCCCATGCTTGGCGCGGTGCTGCACACCATCAATATTCGCCTGTCGCCCGAGCAGATTCTCTACACCATGAACCACGCCGAGGATAAGTTCGTCCTGGTCAACAGTGAGTTCGTGCCCCTCTACAACGGTATCGCCGCGCAACTGACCACGGTTGAGAAAACCCTGCTGCTGACCGATGCCGAGGAGAAAACCGCCGAACTGCCGGGGCTGGTCGGCGAGTACGAGCAACTGCTGGCAGCCGCCAGTCCGAGCTATGACTTCGCCGATTTCGATGAAAACTCGGTGGCCACCACCTTCTACACCACCGGCACCACCGGTAACCCCAAGGGCGTGTATTTCACGCATCGGCAACTGGTGCTGCACACCATGGCGGCGGCTAGTGTGCTGGGCAGTCTCGACAGCGTACGCCTGCTGGGCACCAACGATGTCTACATGCCGATTACCCCGATGTTCCATGTGCATGCCTGGGGTATGCCTTATGCCGCCACCATGCTGGGTATCAAGCAGGTGTATCCAGGCCGCTACGAGCCGGAGATGCTGTGCAAGCTGATCAAGGAGGAGAAAGTCAGCTTCTCCCACTGCGTACCGACCATTCTGCAAATGCTGCTCAACACCCCGAGTGCCAAAGGCCATGACTTCGGCGGGTTGAAGATGATCATCGGCGGCAGCGCTTTGAACCGCGCCCTCTACGATGCGGCCAAGGCGCGCGGTATCCAGCTGACCGCTGCCTATGGCATGTCGGAAACCTGCCCGCTGATCTCCTGCGCGCACATCAATGACGAACTGCTGGCCGGCAGCGAAGATGAACAGATCACCTACCGGATCAAGGCCGGGGTGCCGGTGCCTCTGGTCGAGGCGGCAATCATGAGCGCCGATGGCACCATGTTGCCGGCGGACGGCGAGTCCCAGGGCGAGCTGGTGTTGCGTTCGCCGTGGCTGACCCAGGGTTATTTCCGCGAGCCGGAAAAAGGCCAGGAACTCTGGGAGCACGGCTGGCTGCACACCGGCGACGTGGCGACCATCGACGGCATGGGCTTTATCGAGATTCGTGACCGGATCAAGGACGTGATCAAAACCGGTGGCGAGTGGATCTCCTCATTGGCGCTGGAAGACCTGATCAGTCGTCATCCGGCCGTGAGTGAAGTGGCGGTGGTGGGGGTAGTGGATCCGCAGTGGGGCGAGCGGCCTTTTGCCTTGCTGGTGTTGAATGATGATCAGACCCTGGATGCCAAGGGTCTCAAGGATCACCTCAAGCCTTATGTCGAGCAGGGGCATATCAACAAGTGGGCTATCCCCACACAGATCGCGCTTGTTACGGAAATTCCCAAGACCAGTGTCGGCAAGCTGGATAAGAAACGCATTCGCTTGGATATCGCCCAGTGGCAGGCGGCCGGCAGTGCGTTTCTCTCCACCTTGTAAAGTGCGGCAGTGCTACCTCGGAAAATGACTCTACGGTCAAACAAGCGTTTGGCTTGCTAAATATTCTTTTCCAGCCATTCTAGGCCTGCGGCGGGTCGGGGAGATCCGCCGAAACCTGCGAGCCAGAGTGGCTAGGGCGGCTGCAAATCACACTTTCGAGGGATCAAGCAGTCACACTCTCTGGCTATAGTCCGCAGCATCCATAACAAAAAAGTACATGGAGTAGCGTCGATGACAAAATCAAAGCAAACCTGGCGCCTGGCAAAACTGCCGCTGGCCGTCAGCCTCGCATCCACCCTCGCCGCACCGGCATTCGGCGTGACCTTCAATATTGGTGAAATCGAAGGTCAGTTCGACTCGTCACTGTCGGTAGGTGCCAGTTGGTCTGTTCGTGGGGCGGATCCAGATCTGGTTGGTAGAGTAAATGGTGGTAAGGCTGCCTCCTCGACCAGCGACGACAATCGCCTGAACTTCAAGAAAGGTGAAACCTTCTCGAAGATCTTCAAGGGTATTCATGACCTTGAGTTGAAATACGGTGATACCGGCGTATTCGTGCGCGGCAAGTACTGGTATGACTTCGAAGCCAAGGATGAAAGCCGACTGTTCAAGGACATCGACGACCATAACCGCAAAGAAGCCGCCCAGGCCTCGGGCGCGCAAATTCTCGATGCGTTCGTCTACCACAACTACGCCATCGGCGATCAGCCGGGATCGGTGCGTTTGGGTAAGCAGGTGGTCAGTTGGGGTGAGAGCACCTTTATTCAGAACTCGATCAACTCGATCAACCCGGTCGACGCCGCTGCTTTCCGTCGCCCCGGCGCGGAGGTCAAGGAAGGTCTGATCCCGGTCAATATGTTCTATGTGGCGCAGAGCCTGACTGACAATCTCTCCATGGAGGCGTTCTATCAGCTCGAGTGGGATCAGAGCGTAGTCGATAACTGCGGTACCTTCTTCTCGACCGCCGACGTGGTGGCAGACGGTTGCGATAGAAATTTGACTGCTATTGCTACTAGTCCTGCTCAGGTCGCGGCCATTCGGGCACTGCAGCCGATTGCTGCTGCCACCGGGGCTGGCTTTGGTGTTGAAGACGAAGGCGTGGTCATCCCGCGCGGCGGCGACCGTGATGCCCGCGACAGCGGCCAATATGGTCTCGCTCTGCGTTGGCTCGGGGATAATACCGAGTACGGCGCCTACATGATGAACTACCACAGCCGTACCCCGTTCTTTAACACCAAAACCGCAGACGCCGCTACTTTAGGTGGGCTGGCAACCACACCCGGTAACTTGAGTAACCCAGCCTCTACCGCAGGTGCGCTTTGCTCTGTGTTTGGTGGTTTCCCCACCTGCGCTACTAACCCTGCTCTTGCACCGAGGTTTGCTGCGGCAGCAGGTGCCTTGGCGCCATCCGTTGCCCTGGGTAACGGTGAATACTTCCTAAGTTATCCGGAAGATATCCAGCTCTATGGCTTGAGCTTCTCGACCGTGCTGCCTACCGGAACCTCGTGGGCTGGTGAGGTCAGCTATCGTCCGAATGCGCCGATCCAGATCAACAGTACTGCTCTCAATACTGCACTGATAAATCCAATCACTGGCGGTGCAGCTGCGCCAACAATTCAAACCACGCCAGGTGCGGAAAACCAGGGTTATCGCCGCAAGGAACTGACCCAGGTGCAAACCACCTTCACCCATTTCTTCGACCGGGTATTGGGCGCTAGCCGCCTGACCGTCGTCGGTGAAGTCGGTGCCGCCCACATCGGTGGCCTTGAGCGTCGTGAGGATCTGCAATACGGCCGCGACTCCATCTATGGTGCCTACAGCGCAACCAATGACGATGGCTTCGTCACCAGCAACTCCTGGGGTTATCGCGCCCGCGCCATTCTGGACTACCCGAGCGTGTTTGCCGGCGTAAACCTCAAGCCGAGCCTGTCCTGGTCGCATGACGTAGACGGCTACGGCCCGAACGGTCTGTTCAACGAAGGCAGCAAGGCCGTCAGCTTGGGTTTGAATGCCGAATACCAAAATACTTACTCGGCTGACCTGTCCTACACCGATTTCTTCGGTGGCGACTACAACACTGCGATCGACCGCGACTTCGTTGCGCTCAGCTTCGGTATGAACTTCTAAGCGGCCAGGAATTTTGAGGAAGACTCTGTATATGAAAACAACAAAAAGTCTGTTGCAAACCGGCGCCCTGACCCTCTCGCTGCTGGCCTGCAGCGTGATGGCAGCGGTATCGCCAGAGGAGGCTGCCAAGCTGGGAACCACGCTGACGCCAGTCGGTGCCGAGATGGCAGGTAATGCGGACGGCTCGATTCCGGCCTGGACTGGCGGTTTGCCAACCAATGCCGGCACTGCCGACGCTGCCGGCTTCCTGTCCGATCCGTTTGCTAACGAGCAACCGTTGTTCACCATCACCGCGGCCAACGCCGAACAGTACAAGGACAAGCTGACTCCCGGTCAGCAGGCCATGTTCAAGCGTTACCCGCAAAGCTACAAAATCCCGGTGTACCCGACCCACCGTTCGGCGAGCATGCCGGACTTCGTGCTGGATGCGGCCAAGCGCAATGCCGTCAACACCAAGATGGTCGAAGGTGGTAACGGGCTGGAGAACTTCGAACAGGCCAACCCCTTCCCGATTCCGAAAGACGGTCTGGAAGCGATCTGGAACCATATCACCCGTTACCGTGGTGGCAGCGTCAAGCGTCTGGTGACCCAGGCGACTCCGCAGGCAAACGGCTCCTACAGCATGGTGTACTTCCAGGATGAGTTCACCTTCCGCGGTGCGCTGAAGGATGCCGACACCAGCAAGCCAAGCAACGTGCTGTTCTACTTCAAGCAGCGGGTAACCGCGCCGTCGCGTCTGGCAGGTAACGTCCTGCTGGTGCACGAGACCCTCAACCAGGTGAAGGAGCCGCGTCTGGCGTGGCTGTACAACGCCGGTCAGCGTCGCGTGCGCCGCGCACCTCAGGTGTCCTATGACGGTCCGGGTACTGCTTCCGATGGTCTGCGTACGTCCGACAACTTCGACATGTTCAACGGTGCGCCTGACCGTTACGAGTGGAAGCTGAACGGCAAGAAGGAAATCTACATTCCTTACAACGCTTACGCTTTGGACTCGCCGAAGCTGAAATATGATCAGGTCATCAAGGCCGGTCATATCAACCAGGACCTGACCCGTTACGAGCTGCACCGTGTCTGGCATGTGACTGCGACCCTGAAAGCGGGCGAGCGTCATATCTATGCCAAGCGTGACTTCTTCATCGACGAAGACACCTGGCAAGCCGCGCAAATCGACCACTACGACGGTCGCGGTAACCTGTGGCGTGTAGCGGAGGCGCATGCCCAGTATTACTACGACAAGAAAGTACCCTGGTACACCGTGGAAACCCTGTATGACCTGCAGTCCGGTCGTTACCTGGCACTGGGTATGAAGAACGAAGAGAGTCAATCCTACGAGTTCGGCTACCCGGCCAAAGAAAGCGACTACACCCCGGCCGCACTGCGTCAGGCTGGCGTTCGTTAACAGCCGTTGATGCAACAGCGAAAGCCGGCCCTTGGGCCGGCTTTCTTGTTTTGGCTATGCCCCAAATGCTGGCTGCGCTGGTCTGCGGGGCATTTCCGTGTGCCTGCCTGCTTGCCTAGGCGCTGCGCAACAGATGACAAGGGACATGGCCTTTCCTTCCCGGCCACACTCAGCGTTTGTCCACGTCGTCAGCCACTGCACGGGCCTGTAGGCGGCGCTACCTCGCGGTGATGCGGGCCGCCGGGGCGCTAAAATCAAAACATCGCCCCGAGTAGGGTCTCCTGCAAAAAACTGCGCTTACCTATGCCGCCTGACATCGTCCGGGCGAACTCGCTCAGCCTGAAGCCGAGTTGCGCGCCTGGGTAATGATTTGTTTCCGTGTGCACATCCAGGCTTCAATTCCCGCGGTTAAGTCGATAGTCTGCGGAGAGTTCGCGCCTGAACTGGCAATGTCCTAACAAGAGCCGGGTGATGACCGATCTGACGCGTATAGCACCTGAAGTTAGCGATACTGTGCCTCTGGGCGACAGTCGCTTTTTTCGTCCGCCACTGCCTACCAGCCATGTGTCACGGCCGCGTCTGTGTGAGCGGCTGGCCGAGGGTTTGGTTGGACGGCTGCTGCTGGTCAGCGCCCCTGCGGGTTTTGGCAAAAGCTCGCTGGCCAGTGAGTTTTGCCAGGCCCTGCCCGAGCACTGGCACAGCCTGTGGCTGGGTCTTAGCCCGCGTGATAGTGATCCCGGGCGTTTTCTCGAGCGCCTGCTGGCCGGCCTGCAGCAGTTTTATCCGGGCTTGGGCGAGGACGCTCAGGCCTTGCTGCGTATGCGTCAGCGGCATCAACCCTTCGCCTTCGAAGAGTGGCTCGATGGCCTGCTGGACGAGTTGGGCGAGCGCCTCGTACCGACAGCGCCCTTGTTGCTGGTGCTGGACGACTATCACCTGGCTCAGGGCGCGGTGCTCGATCGCTGCCTGCAGTTTCTGCTCAATCATTTACCCGAGGGCCTGGTCATGCTGGTGACCAGCCGCCAACGTCCCGACTGGCACCTGGCTCGTCTGCGCCTGTCTCGGCAGTTGCTGGAACTGCAGGAGCAGGACTTGCGTCTGACCGAGGACGAGACCCGCGCGCTACTCGGCAGCCAGGGGGCTCAGCTCAGTGGGCCGGTTCTGGAGGAGTGGTGTCAGCGCAGTGAAGGCTGGGTGGCCGGTTTGCGCCTGTGGCTGTTGACCCGTCAGCAGGCTGATGACGACAGTGCGGATCGGGTGCCCCAGGGCGACGAAGGATTGATCCGCGAGTACTTGCTGGAGGAAGTGATCGAGCAGCAGTCGGCCGAGGTGCAGAGCTTCCTGTTCGACACCGCCTGTCTGGAGCGTTTCTGTGTCGAGCTGTGCGATGCCTTGCGAGAGCAGCATGACAGCGCGGCGATTATCCAGCATCTGCAGACCCATCAGGTCTTTCTGGTGCCCCTGGACGAGCAGGGCCACTGGTTTCGCTACCACCACCTGTTCTCCGATCTGTTGCGCTCG
Source organism: Pseudomonas sp. CC6-YY-74 (assembly GCF_002025205.1). Taxonomy (GTDB): domain Bacteria; phylum Pseudomonadota; class Gammaproteobacteria; order Pseudomonadales; family Pseudomonadaceae; genus Aquipseudomonas; species Aquipseudomonas paeninsulae. The sequence continues at coordinate 270,698 of NZ_CP019947.1, forward strand.
CGTCCCGCTGACCAACGCAGCCAGTCCCAGGCGGCCCTGCATCTGCGGGCCTGTCGCTGGTTCAGCAGCCAGGGCCTGCATGACGAAGCGGTCGATCAGGCGTTACGTGCCGGCCAGCCGGAAGTGGCGGCCAATCTGGTGCAGAACCTGTCCGAGGAACAATTGCTCGGCGAGCAGAATGTCGCGCGTTTGCTGCGCTGGAAGATGGACCTGCCCGACAGCCTGCTGGCCAGCACGCCGCGCCTGCTGGTGTTGTATGGCTGGGCTCTGGCGCTGGCCTGCCAGTTGGATGCTGCCGATGAGCTGATCCAGCAATTGGGGCGTTTTCTGCCGGCCCCCGACGCGCAGGAACAGGATGATCTGTTGGCCCAGTGGCTGGCCTTGTCCGGCATCATCGCCCGCGTCGTGGCCAGGTGCCTGAGGCTGAGCGTTATTGCAGCGAGGCCCTGGCCCTGCTCAGCGAAAAACGCTGCGGACCGCGCCTGATGTGCTTGTTCACCCTGGCCAACCTGGCCATGACCAAGGGTGACCTGTGGCGTGCGCGAGGGCTCAATCGCGAGGCCCTGGAGCTGGCGCAGCGGCTCGATAATCCCTTGTTTGAGGGCCTGGCACATGCCGAGCGAGCACGAGTGCTGCACGCTCGTGGCGAGGTTCAACGCGCCCTGGTCGAGGTGCGCCTGGGCTTGCAGCGGTTGCAGGGGCTCTCGGCCCAGCGTGTGTATTCGGTGCGGGCGCGGCTGAATCTGTACGAGGGCTATCTGCTCAGCGTGTCGCTGCAAACCCAGGCCGCCCGCACCAAATTGCTGGCCGGGATCGGTGAGGCGCGCGAGGGCCGCGACATCAGCCTGCTGGTGGGGTATTGCGTGCTGGCGGGGGTCGAGGGGCGTGAAGGACGCCTCGGCGAGGCCTTTGCCCAATTGGCCGAAGCCGAGCGCCTGATGCATGCCTGGGACGTGCCGTCGATCTACTATCTGGCGATGATCACGGTGGTCAAATGTGAGCTGTGGTTGTCCAAGGGCCAGCTGGAATTGGCCGAAGTCTGGCTACAGCGTCTGGCCGAGACCTATTGCGGCGAAACGCCCGGCGCGGCTCCCGAGTTCCATCCGCAGTTGGCCTTGCATATCGAGTTGCAGCAAGCTGCGCTCGAGCGCTTGCAGGGGCGCCTGGAGGTTGCCGAACGGCGCCTGCGCGCACTCAGTCAGTGTGCCCAAAGCGCATCGGGTCACTTGTTCGTGGTTGCGGCCCAAGTGCAATTGGCTCTGTTGCTCAAGGCATCCGGGCGCGACCGTGAGGCTGTCAGCTGGCTGACCAGCAGCCTGGAGGCGGCGCAGGGTGGTGCTTTGTTGCCTTATCAGGAGTTGTTCGTTCACCAGCCGCAATGGCTGCGCGAGCAACTGATGGCGCACCCCGAGTGTGCCGTGGCTGGCGAGCTGCTCAAGTATCTGCCCCAGACCCAGGGAGTGGAGCTGACCAAGCGTGATAGCCAGCTGACCGAGGCCTTGAGTTCGCGTGAGTTGGCGGTATTGCAGCTGATCGCCCAGGGTTGCTCGAATCAGGAAATCAGCGATCAGCTGTTCATTTCGCTGCACACGGTGAAGACCCATGCCCGGCATATCAACAGCAAACTGGGGGTCGAACGGCGTACCCAGGCAGTGGCGCGGGCCAAGGATTTGGGGCTGTTGCGCTGAGTCGGCGGGATGATTCGTGGGTTAGGCGCATGACTGCAGGTTATTTGCTGGTGCGTAGTCGGTTACGCGGCGCGCAATTTCCGCAGTTGATGTTCAGCCTCTGCTCAGCGCCCCTAACCTGCGCGGCCCGACCCACCCTACAAAAGCTGCGTGCAACACGTAACGGGGGCATAACCTAATCCAATGGATAAGGTCCGCGCACTCCGAGCGGGCTCTGTAGATGCAGGATTGCAGGCTCGTCGCCCCAATTGCTGGGGCGTGTGGATTGTCCAGAGGGCCCCGCAGGGCTTTCAGTGGTTGGTGTTGTCCTGCTGCGCGCTCATTTCGTGCAGATACTTGCGTGACAAGGCAAGAAAGCGTGGGGTCGGGCCGATGTCTTCATAGAGCGGATTGCCTTCCTCGTCGGTGGCCACCACCTGGCTGCCTTTGACGTAGGGCAGGCTGGTTTCCAGATCTTCCAGCGCCGCGCCGATCAGCTCGCCGAGGAGTGCTTCCGGGCTGCGCTTGGGGTACATCTCGGCTAAGGCTGCCAGGCGTGCTGCCGCTTCCATGTCGAGATTGATCTGATACAGGTTGCGCGTCATACGGGCCTTGGCGTTCTGTTCCCAATGATGGACAAGTTCGCGAACTTTCATGACTACTTCGTCCTTTACCTGCTCGTGGCAGGTGGTTGTGCAATTTGTGTTCGGTCACGTCCTTTTGCGACGGGCCTGATTAGAGCCTAGACCGGACTCGCGCTCTTGTCGGTTCGGCGTCGCACGCTTGTAAGATGTTGCCGTGCTGGGCACTCTTGGGGTTCACGCTTGAGCGGAGAGTCAGTCATGGCAGAAATCGACGCGCGTTTGCGCGAGGACGTTCATCAGCTTGGCGAGCTGCTGGGTAACACTATCAGCGCCCAGCGGGGGACGGTTTTTCTCGACAAGATCGAGCGCATTCGTAAGGGCGCCAAAGCGGCGCGGCGTGGTTCGGCGGCTGGTGCCGAGCAGCTCAGCGCTGGCCTCGAACAGCTCGCCGACGACGAACTGTTGCCGGTGGCGCGGGCGTTCAACCAGTTTCTCAACCTGGCCAATATCGCCGAGCAATACCACCGCATCCGTCGTCGTGGCCCTGACGAGGCGGAGCCCTTCGAGTCGCGGGTACTGGCTGAATTGCTGCAGCGCCTGCTGGCCAGCGGCCACGGCGCCGATGCCTTGGCGCGCCAGTTCGGCCGCCTGGACATCGAGTTGGTGCTGACCGCCCACCCGACCGAAGTGGCGCGGCGTACCCTGATCCAGAAATACGATGCGATCGCCGCGCAGCTGGCGGCAGGGGATCACAGCGATCTGTCGACCGCCGAGCGCGAGCAGGTCGCCGAGCACTTGCAGCGCCTGATCGCTGAGGCCTGGCATACCGAAGAAATTCGCCGCAGCCGACCCAGTCCGGTGGACGAGGCCAAGTGGGGCTTCGCCGTGATCGAGCATTCGCTGTGGCAGGCGGTGCCGAATTTTCTGCGCAAGGCTGACCAGGCCTTGCATGAGGCCACCGGTATGCACCTGGCGCTGGACGCTGCGCCGATTCGTTTCGCTTCCTGGATGGGCGGCGACCGCGACGGCAACCCCAACGTCACTGCCGCGGTGACTCGCGAGGTGTTGCTGCTGGCGCGCTGGATGGCGGCCGACCTGTACCTGCGTGATATCGATAAACTGGCCGCCGGGCTGTCCATGCAGCAAGCCAGTCCCGAACTGCTGGCCCGGACCGGTGATAGCGCCGAGCCTTATCGCAGCCTGCTCAAACAACTGCGTGAACGCCTGCGCGCCACCCGTAGCTGGGCTCATGATTCACTGCACGGGCAGGTCGCAGCGCCAGTGGCGGTGTTGCAGGACAACCGTGAATTGCTCGAGCCGCTGGAGTGCTGCTTCCAGTCGCTGCACGCCTGCGGCATGGGCGTGATCGCCAATGGCCTCCTGCTCGATTGCCTGCGCCGCGCCGCCACTTTCGGCTTGTTCCTGGTGCGTCTGGACGTGCGTCAGGACTCCAGTCGTCACGCCGCGGCCCTCGATGAAATCACCGATTACCTGGGCCTGGGGCGTTACGCCGAGTGGGATGAGGAGACGCGGCAGCAGTTTCTCACGACTGAGCTGGACAACCGCCGACCGCTGTTGCCGAGCCACTTCAAACCCAGTGCCGACACCGCAGAGGTACTCGCCACCTGCCGTGAGGTGGCAGCCGCGCCGGCGGCCTCGCTGGGTTCCTATGTAATTTCCATGGCCGGTGCGCCTTCCGATGTGCTGGCCGTGCAACTGCTGTTGAAGGAGTCGGGGCTGTTGCGCCCGATCCGTGTGGTGCCGCTGTTCGAAACCCTCGCCGATCTGGACAACGCCGGCCCGGCGATCGACCGTCTGCTTAGCCTCAAGGGCTACCGCGCGCGCCTGCATGGTCCGCAGGAAGTGATGATCGGTTATTCCGATTCGGCCAAGGATGCCGGCACCACAGCGGCGGCCTGGGCGCAGTACCGTGCCCAGGAAAAACTGGTGCAGGTCTGTGCTGCGCAGCAGGTCGAATTGCTGCTGTTCCACGGCCGTGGCGGCACCGTCGGCCGCGGTGGCGGTCCGGCTCATGCGGCGATCCTCTCGCAGCCGCCGGGCTCGGTGGCGGGGCGTTTTCGCACCACCGAACAGGGCGAAATGATCCGCTTCAAGTTCGGCCTGCCGGATATCGCCGAGCAGAACCTCAACCTCTACCTGGCCGCGGTGCTGGAAGCCACCTTGTTACCACCGCCGACACCCGAGCCGGCCTGGTGCGAAGTGATGGACAAACTGGCCGCCGATGGCGTCACGGCCTATCGCGGTGTGGTGCGCGAGCATCCGCAGTTCGTCGAATACTTTCGCCAGGCCACGCCGGAGCAGGAACTCGGTCGCCTGCCCTTGGGCAGCCGCCCGGCCAAGCGGCGTGAGGGTGGGATAGAGAGCTTGCGGGCGATTCCCTGGATTTTCGCCTGGACCCAGACCCGTCTGATGTTACCGGCCTGGCTTGGCTGGGAATATGCCCTGAACAGCGCGGTGCAACGCGGCGAAGGTGAGTTGTTGGAGCAGATGCGCGAGCATTGGCCGTTCTTTCGCACCCGCATCGACATGCTGGAAATGGTCCTGGCCAAGGCCGATGGCGCGATTGCCCGGCTCTACGATGAGCGCCTGGTCGAGCCATCCTTGCGACCCTTGGGCGAACATCTACGCGACCTATTGTCGCAGGCTATTACAGCTGTTTTGGGTTTGACCGGTCAGTCGCAGCTGTTGGCGCACAGTCCCGAGACCCTGGAGTTCATCAGCGTGCGCAACACCTACCTAGACCCCTTGCACCTGCTCCAGGCCGAGCTGCTGGCACGCTCCAGACTGCGTGATAGCAAGGCCGACAGCCCTCTGGAGCAGGCTTTGCTGGTCAGCGTCGCGGGTATTGCCGCCGGTTTGCGCAACACCGGGTAGACGCGGCGGATCGGGCGCTGCCCGGGTGCCCTGGACGTGCTCCCGAGGCGCCCGATCGCTGCGTGATTGCGTCTGAAAGGCCCAGGTGTATCCGACTTTCGGTGACTTGTGCGGTGGGGGGGCGCTGTGTATCTTGGTCAACCTTTTGGCCACTTGGCAGCTTGCCGAGTGTTGCCGGAACCATTCTGAGATTGGCCCCATGAGGCGAGTCCGACGCTTTTTTCTTAAATCTTGAGGAGCACATCGATGCGCGTGATTCTGCTAGGGGCGCCCGGTGCCGGCAAAGGTACCCAGGCCGGTTTTATCACCAAGAAGTTTGGTATTCCACAAATCGCCACCGGCGACATGCTGCGTGCTGCAGTCAAGGCCGGTACCGAACTTGGCCTGAAAGCCAAAAGCATCATGGACAGTGGCGGTCTGGTTTCCGATGACCTGATCATCAATCTGGTCAAGGAACGCATCACTCAGCCCGATTGCGCCAATGGCTTCCTCTTCGATGGCTTCCCGCGCACCATTCCCCAGGCCGAAGCCCTGAATGACGCCGGGGTGAACATCGACTATGTCGTGGAAATCGCTGTCGACGACGAGGAAATCGTTGGTCGTATTGCCGGCCGTCGCGTGCACCCGGGCTCCGGCCGCGTCTACCACACCGAACACAACCCGCCAAAAATCGCCGGTAAAGACGATGAAAGCGGCGAAGAACTGATCCAGCGCGAAGACGACAAGGAAGCGACCGTGCGTCACCGCCTGTCGGTCTACCACTCGCAGACCAAGCCGTTGGTGGATTTCTACCAGAAGCTCGCCACAGTCAATGGCACGCCGAAATACAGCGCCATCGCCGGCGTTGGTAGCGTGGACGAGATTACTGCCAAGGTGCTCGCTGCCCTGAGTTAAGTCTCGATCCGCAGTTGTTCAACGGCCCGCTTGCGGGCCGTTGTCGTTTCTGCAACAGGCGAGCTAGGGTTCGGTTAAATCCGCGTCGTTCTCAGAACAGTAGCCTTGCTCAGGCAAGCTAGTCTCGAGTGTCTGGTCTATACCAGATAGGCTTATTTCTTCATTAGACGGAAGTAGGAGAACACATGAGAGCTATGCAGGCGTGGATGATCGGTCTGACCATGAGCGTTGCGTCCCTGGGCGCCGCCGCTACCGAACTGCATCACTGGCCCAGCGAAGCCGCCGCCCAACTCGACAGCATGATCGCCGCCAACGCCAATAAAGGCGCCTATGCGGTATTCGATATGGACAACACCACCTACCAATTCGACATCGAGGAGTCGCTGCTGCCCTACCTGGAAATGAAGGGGTTACTGACGCGCGAAAACATGGACCCCTCGCTCAAGCTGATTCCGTTCAAGGACACGCCAGCGTTCAAGGAAAGCCTCAATAGCTACTACTACCGCCTGTGCGAAGTCGACAACCTGATCTGCTATCCCTGGGTGGCGCAGATATTCTCCGGTTTCACCTTGCGTGAGCTGAAGGGCTATGTCGATGAGGTCATGGCCTATGGCAAACCGATCCCCCTCAAGTACTACGATGGCGACACGGTGGTCGAAGGCAGCGTCAATCCGCCCAAGCCCTTCGCCGGCATGCAGGAGTTGTACAACCGCCTGCAGGAAAACGGCATCGAGGTCTATGTGATCAGCGCCGCCAGCGAAGAGCTGGTGCGGATGATCGCCAGCGATCCCAAGTACGGCTACAACGTCAAGCCGGCCAACGTCATCGGCGTCAACATGCTGCTCAAGGACCGCAAAAGCGGCGCGCTGACCACCTCGCGCCTGCAGGTGCAGAAGGGTAGTTATGATCCGGCGAACAACCTCGACCTGGAAGTGACGCCGTTCCTGATGAACCCGATGACCTGGTACGAGGGCAAGCTCGGTACCATTTTCGGCTGGATCGACCAGTGGAAGATGCCGGTGCTGGTAGCGGGCGACACGCCGCTGTCCGATGGCTACATGCTGTTCAACGCGACCGACACCACTAAGGGTGGGCTGCGGGTCTGGGTCGATCGCAAGGCCAAGTACACCCAGCAGGTCAAGGATTGGCAGGCCTCTGCGGCCAAGCGCCAAGGCGAACTGGGCTTGCCGGTGAATGCCGACAAAAACTGGATCGTGGTCACGCCCGAGCAACTGCACTAAGGCCTGTCGGGCTGGCCTGCGGACTGGTTTCGTTGTCCGGGCGCCGCAATGGTGGCCCGGACAGCTGGCAAAAATGCCGCTAAACCGTTTTAATGCCCGCCCACTCGCTAACCTGTCCGAATCCCAATGACCACTCTGCTGGCCCTGGATACCGCTACCGAAGCCTGCTCCGTCGCCTTGTTGCATGACGGCAAGGTAATCAGCCATTACGAGGTGATTCCGCGCCAGCATGCCCAGCGCTTGTTGCCGATGATCCAGGATCTGCTGGCCCAGGCCGGTGTGCCACTGTCGGCGCTGGATGCAATTGCCTTCGGCCGTGGTCCGGGGGCCTTTACCGGCGTGCGTATCGCCGTCGGCGTGGTGCAAGGCCTGGCCTTTGCCCTGGATCGTCCGGTGGTGCCGGTGTCCAACTTGGCGGTCCTGGCCCAGCGCGCGCAGCGCGAGCACGGCGCCACACAGGTGGCTGCGGCCATCGACGCGCGTATGGATGAGATCTACTGGGGCTGCTATCGCAGCGACAACGGGGAAATGCGCCTTGCCGGAGGCGAAGTGGTGTTGCCGCCCGAACGGGCCGTTTTGCCGCAAGACGCCACGGGTGACTGGTTCGGCGCCGGCACCGGCTGGGGCACGTTCGCCGCGCGCATCCCGCTGACCCCGTATGCACAGGATGGTGCGCTGCTGCCGCATGCCGAAGACCTGCTCAGCCTGGCGCGCTTTGCCTGGGCGCGGGGGGAGGCAGTGGTAGCCGATGAGGCCCTGCCGGTGTACCTGCGCGACAAGGTCGCCACGCCGAAAGCGCCGCAGTAAAGGGCTCTATCTCAACTCGTGGTGCGCGGTTAATCGCCAAGGCGCGCCGTTTGTCGGGACCAGCTCGCTGTTTTGCCTAGATACTCTGCGTCGCTCCGTTCCACGATCAATTGCCAATCCGCCTGGGCGGGGCTAAATTGCAGGTACTTCCACCCATTTGACTGACCACTGCCGAGCAGTAATAGATGCGCATCGACGGCTCCATACCTTCCTACTCGCCAGATCGCGGGCCTCGTTCGGGCACGGCGGTTACGCCGTTTCGCGAAGCCCAGCGCGAGATAGAGCAGCGTCGTGAGCAACCGGCAGCCCCGGCGAGCAGTCAGGGTTTCGAGCAAACAGCGCAAACCCGTCGGGTACAGGCTGCCAACGCCAGCACCGACAACCTGCCGGTACGGGCGCAGAACCTTGCCTACCAGCCAGGCGTCAGCAATCGCGCGGCCCAGGCGATTGCCAGTTACAGCGCCACCGCTACCTACGCCAGCGAGCCTGGCGCCCAGGAAATACTGGGCCTTGATCTCTACGCCTGATAACGAACTCTGATGCGCCCCTACTTTCTTGGCTGCCCATCCTGGAGCGAGCCGGCTTGGCGTGGTTCGCTGTATCCGGATAGTGCCCGCCCGGCGGACTTTTTGCCGCGCTACGCCGAAGTCTTCAATGCGGTCGAGGGCAACACCACTTTCTATGCGCGACCCTCGGCCGCTACGGTTGCCCGTTGGGCTGCACTGATGCCCGCGCACTTTCATTTTTGCGCCAAGCTGCCGCGCGATATCAGCCATGCCGGGGATTTGCGCGAGCAACTCGCCGCCAGTGACGACTTTCGCCGCCTGCTGGCGCCCTTGGGCGCGCGGGTGGCGCCAATCTGGTTGCAGTTGCCCGCCAGCTTCGGCCCGTCGCGTCTCGCTGAATTGAGCGCCTTTATCGAACACTGGTCCGGCAGTGGACTGGCCGTCGAGGTGCGTAATCCAGCCTTCTTCGCCAAGGGTGAAGAGGAACGGGCGCTCAATCGCCTGCTGCTGGAGCGGGGCATCGAGCGGATCTGCCTGGATGCGCGGCCTTGTTCAGTTGTGTCTCGCAGGAGCCGGCGCTGCTGCATGCCCAGGCGAAGAAGCCGCGCCTGCCGATCCGGCCAACGGCGTTCAGTCAGGCGCCGCAGCTGCGCTTTATCGGCCACCCCGAACTCGTTGCCAACGACCGCTTCATGGCGCCCTGGCTGGACAAGGTTGCCGGCTGGATCGAGGAGGGGCGCACGCCTCACGTGTTCCTGCACACCTTCGATAACCGTCTGGCGCCGCAGTTGGCGCGACGCTTTCACAACCAATTGCGGCAGCGGCTACCCGATTTGCCGGCATTGCCCGAGCCCGTGGTCGAGCCCGTGCTGGAGCAACTGGGCCTGCTCTGATTGGCAGCCCTGCATGAAAGGCGGTAAACCCGCATGGATCCTGAATCGAGGCCTTGCCTAGCTAGATCGCTAGACGACTGGTCTATTTAAAGTGTAGGGTTGCCACCATGAAAAGCGCTTACGACGATACTCGCCAACACCTGCTCGACACCGGTCACCGCATCATGGCCGCCAAGGGCTTCAGCGGTGTGGGCCTGAATGAGATCTTGCAGACCGCCGGCGTGCCTAAGGGCTCGTTCTATCACTACTTCAAATCTAAGGAGCTGTTCGGTCAGGCCTTGCTCGAGGACTATTTCAAGAAGTACCTGGAACAAGTGGAGCAGCGCTTCTCACCCAGCGGGCAGTCGGCCCGCGAGCGGTTGATGGGTTACTGGCAGCAGTGGTTGGACAGCTATTCAGGCCCTTGCAGTCAACAGCAGTGCCTGGTGGTCAAGCTGAGCGCCGAGGTCGCCGACCTCTCCGAAAGTATGCGCATCACCTTGCGCGATGGTACGGACCGGATCATCGCCAGCCTCGCCGGCTGCATCGAGGCCGGCAAACAGGATGGCTCACTGATAGATAGCGAGCCCCGGCAGACCGCCACCCTGCTGTACCAGTTGTGGCTGGGCGCCAGTCTGCTGGCCAAGCTGCACCGCAACAGCCTGCCAATGGAGCAGGCGATGAGCATGACGCACAAGCTGCTCGATTAACCATTCGCCGCACCCGTACCCGCCAGCATGGCGGGTATCTTTGGTGTCGCCTCTAGTCGACTGGTCTAATTATTTAACGTAAGTATCGAACGTATTCGGCCCATCAAGGATCTCACTACTTATGCTCAACTTCGATTTCTACAACCCCACCCACATCAGCTTCGGCGAAGGCCGCATCGCCGAACTGGATCGCCTGATCCCGGCCAATGCGCGGGTGCTGGTGTTGTTTGGCGGCCACAGCGCCCAGCGTACCGGGACCCTGGGCGAAGTGCAGGCTGCGCTGGCGGATCGCGAGGTACTGCTGTTTGGCGGTATCGAGCCCAACCCCGGTTACGAAACCCTGATGGAAGCGGTGGCGCTGGTGCGCCGTGAGGCTGTGGACTTCCTGCTGGCGGTGGGCGGCGGTTCGGTGATCGATGGCACCAAGTTTGTCGCGGCTGCTGCCAACTATGCCGGCGAGCCGTGGGAGATCCTCCAGAGTCACGGCGGCAAGGTCACTCAGGCATTGCCCTTCGGCGCGGTGCTAACCCTGCCGGCAACCGGCTCGGAGATGAATAACGGCGGCGTGGTCACCCGCAAGTCGCTGCAGGCCAAACTGCCGTTCCGGAACAAGTTGCTGTTTCCGGTGTTCTCGATTCTCGACCCGAGCAAAACTTTTACCCTGCCGGAACGCCAGGTGGCCAATGGTGTGGTCGATGCGTTTGTACATGTGGTCGAGCAGTACCTGACTTACCCGGCCGATGCCCCGGTGCAGGATCGCTTCGCCGAAGGCCTGCTGCTGACGCTGATCGAACTCGGCCCCAAGGCGTTGAGTCAGCCGCAGGATTACCAGGTACGCGCTAACCTGATGTGGGTGGCGACCCTGGCGCTCAATGGTCTGATCGGCGCGGGCGTGCCGCAAGACTGGGCCACGCACATGATCGGTCATGAAATCACCGCGTTGTATGGTCTCGATCATGCGCAGACCCTGGCCGTGGTACTGCCGGTCATGTTGCAGCAACGCCGCGCAGCCAAGCACGCCAAACTGTTGCAATACGCCGAACGGGTTTGGGGCTTGAGTAGCGGCAGCGAAGCGCAGCGCATCGACGCGGCCATCGTGCGTACCCGGGATTTCTTCGAGTCCCTCGGGGTGAAAACCCGCTTGGGCGATTACCAACTGGGGCAGGAAGTGATCGAACCCTTGATCGCTCAACTCGAGGCACATGGCATGACCCGCCTGGGCGAGCACCGCGATGTCACCCCGGCCATCAGCCGCCAGGTGCTGCAAGCCTGCCTTTAATTCATTGCATTCGACGGAGTAGAACAATGACCCAGACCCAAGCAATCAACCGCCAAGTCGTGCTGGCCTCGCGCCCGTATGGCGCCCCCACGGCAGACAACTTCCGGATGGAGCAAGCGGCTATGCCCGCGCCGGCTGACGGCGAAGTGCTGCTGCGCACCGTCTACCTGTCGCTGGACCCCTATATGCGCGGTCGCATGAGCGACGCACCCTCCTATGCGGCGCCGGTCGAGGAAGGCGGGGTGATGGTGGGCGCGACCGTGAGTCGGGTGGTGGCGTCCAAGCACCCGGACTATCAGGTCGGTGACTGGGTCCAGGCCTACGCCGGCTGGCAGGACTACGCGCTCTCCGACGGTACTGGCCTGACTCACCTCGGCGCCACGCCGGAAAATCCAGCCTATGCCCTAGGCATTCTCGGTATGCCGGGCTTCACCGCCTACATGGGTCTGCTGGACATCGGTCAGCCCAAGGCGGGCGAGACCCTGGTGGTCGCGGCGGCCACCGGGCCGGTCGGCGCCACAGTCGGGCAGATCGGCAAGCTCAAGGGCTGTTACGTGGTCGGCGTGGCCGGCGGCCCGGAGAAGTGTCAGCATGCGGTTGAGGTACAGGGCTTCGATGCCTGCATCGACCACCGTGCGCCGGACTTTGCCGAGCAACTGGCCAAGGCCTGCCCGCAGGGCATCGATATCTATTATGAAAACGTCGGCGGCAAGGTCTTCGATGCGGTGCTGCCGCTGCTCAATACCTCGGCACGCATACCGGTGTGCGGCCTGATCGCCCACTACAACGCCACGGCACTGCCGGATGGGCCCGACCGCATGGCGTTGCTGATGCGCACGGTGCTGACCAAGCGCCTGAAGATTCAAGGCTTCATCATCTTCGACGATTACGCGCACCGTTATGGCGAGTTCGCCCAGGACATGGGCGCTTGGCTCGCGTCTGGCCAGATCAACTACCGCGAAGACCTGGTGGACGGTCTGGAGCAAGCGCCACAGGCCTTTATCGGTCTGCTCGAAGGCAAGAACTTCGGCAAGCTGGTGATCCGCGTTGGCGCCGATAACTAACCCGTAGACAGGAGAGCACAGCATGAAGATTCTGATGGTTTTGACGTCCCACGATCAGCTGGGCAACACCGGCAAGAAGACTGGCTTCTGGCTGGAGGAGTTCGCCGCGCCCTATTACGTGTTCAAGGATGCCGGCGCCGAGCTGACCCTGGCCTCGCCCAAGGGCGGTCAGCCGCCGCTGGACCCGGTGAGCGATGTAGCCGACGCGCAAACGGCCGCCACCGAGCGTTTTCGCGCCGATCCCGAAGCCGAGGACGCGTTGGCCACTACCCTGAAATTGGCGGACATCCGCGCCGATGACTATGACGCGGTGTTCTATCCGGGCGGCCACGGTCCACTCTGGGACCTGGCCGAAGATGCCCACTCCATTGCCCTGGTCGAAGCCTTCTATGCTGCCGGCAAGCCGGTCAGCGCGGTGTGCCATGCGCCGGCTATCTTCCGCCATACCAAGGGCGCCGATGGCCAGCCACTGGTCAGCGGCAAGCGCGTCACCGGCTTCAGCAATAGCGAGGAAGCCGCGGTGCAGCTGACCGATGTGGTGCCGTTCCTGGTCGAGGATATGCTCCAAGCCAACGGCGGCCAGTACGCCAAGGCGGACGACTGGCATACCTACGTGGTCACCGATGGCTTGCTGATTACCGGGCAGAACCCGGCCTCGTCCGAATACGCGGCCAAGGCGCTGCTCGCGCTGCTCGAGCAGCTTTAATCCCCTAGCGGCTGCGCGTCAGCAACTCGCGCGGACCGCTAGTACGCCACTTCGACACGGCCTTTGACCCGGGTGCAACAGCTCAGCACATAACCCTCGGCGATCTCCTCCTCGGAGATGCCGCCGTTGTGCTGCATGGCCGTCTCACCGGTCACTACGCGCACCTTGCAGGTGCCGCAGATGCCCATACCGCAGGCTTTGGGGATGGTCAGGCCGGCGCTGGCGGCGGCCTCGTAGAGGGTCGTGCCAAGCTCGGCCTGCACCGATTTGCCGGAGTCGCTGAAGGTCACCCAATGGTTGACCTGGGGCTCTTCGGCCTGGGCCAAGGCCACGGCGGCCTGTTCCTCGGCACTGGCGATGTCCTCCTCTGGCGTCGCACCGAAGGACTCCTCGTGATAGCGCGACAGGTCGTAGCCGGCCTCGGCGAGGAGGCGGCGCACGGCTTTCATGTAGGGCGCCGGCCCGCAGCAGAACACCTCGCGCTCGAGGAAGTCCGGGGCGATCAGCTGCAGCATCTCGCGACTGAGAAAGCCGCGGTAGCCAGCCCAGATCTGCCCGGTTTCGTTGCGCTCGCAGATCAGGTGCAGCTTGAAGTTGTCGATGCGCGTGGACATGTAGTCCAGCTCGGCGCGGTAGATGATATCGGCCGGGGTGCGCGCGCTATGGGCGAAGACCATGTCGACTTCGCTGTTGGTGTTGAACAGCCAGCGCGCCATGGACATCACCGGGGTGATGCCGACGCCGCCGGAGAGCAGCAGCACCTTGTCGGCCGGGTAGTCGATGCAGTTGAACTGGCCGACCGGGCCGTGCACGGCGATCGGCTCGCCTTCCTTGAGGTGCTCGTGCAGCCAGTTGGAGACCCTTCCGCCCGGCACGCGCTTGACCGTGATGGAAAAGCTGTAGGGAATCGAGGACGCGCTGGAGATGGTATAGGAGCGCATCACCTGCTCGCCGTCGATCTCCAGTTCCAGGGTGACGAACTGCCCCGGCTTGAAAAAGAACAGCACCGGCTCCTGCATGCTGAAGCAGTAGGTGATGACGTCCGCCGTTTCCTTGATGACCTTGAGGCAGCGCACCAGGTGGCGGCCGTTGGCCCAGGTCTGGGTGCTGACCGGGTTGAGGTATTCACTGCTGGTGAGGCTGTTCATGAGCGTTTCTCGGCAATAGGGACGAACCCCCTCACCGTCGAAATACGGGGAGGGGGCTCGGTTGGTCATGAAGGCTTCGGCCGGTTCAGCGGCCGAGCTGCGCTTGCCCTGTGTAACGACCTGCTAGGACAGCTGAATCCAGGTGGTCTTCAGCTCGCAGTACTGGTCGTGGGCGTAGATCGACTTGTCGCGGCCGCCGAAGCCGGACTGCTTGTAACCGCCGAACGGGGTGCTGATGTCGCCCTCGGAGAAGCAGTTGACCGACACGGTGCCGGCGCGGATCGCCGCGGCCATACGGTGCGCAGTGTTGATGTTGGCGGTCCACAGCGAGGCGGCCAGGCCGTAGCAGGTGTCGTTGGCGATGGCGATGGCTTCTTCCTCGGTGTCGAAGGCAATCACCGCCAGCACCGGGCCGAAAATCTCATCCTGCGCGACCGAAGAGCGGTTGCTGGTGGCGTCGAAGATGGTCGGTGCGACGAAATAGCCGCCGCTCTCGGCATGCAGGCGTACGCCACCGCTGAGCAGCTTGCAGCCTTCGGCCTTGGCCTGCTCGATATGGCCGAGAACCTTGTCCATGTGCGCCTGCTCGATCAGGGCGCCAAGGCGCACGTCCGGGTCCAGCGGGTCACCGGTGGCCCAGTCCTCGAGCTGGCTGAGCATTTCCTCGAGCAGCGCGTCCTTGATCGAACGGTGGACGATCAGGCGCGAGCCCGCCGAGCAGTTCTCGCCCATGTTCCAGAACGCCGCGTTGAGCACATTGCCGGCCACCGCCTGCAGGTCGCCGGCATCGGCCATGACCACCTGCGGGTTCTTGCCGCCGCACTCAAGCACCACGCGCTTGAGGTTGCTCTTGGCCGAGTATTCGAGAAACAGCCGGCCGACCTCGGTGGAGCCGGTGAAGGCGGTCATGTCGATGTCCGGGTGCAGGCCGATGGCCTTGCCGGCGGTGTGGCCGAGGCCCGGCACCACGTTGAGTACGCCCGCTGGAATGCCGGCTTCGAAGGCCAGTTCGGCCAGGCGCAGGGTGGCCAGCGAGGTCAGCTCGGCCGGCTTGAGGATCACGCTGTTGCCGGTGATCAGCGCCGGGCCGAGCTTCCAGCCGGCCATCATGCAGGGGAAGTTCCACGGCAGCACTGCGCCGACCACGCCGACCGGTTCGCGCTTGATCATGCCGATGTTGCCGGGGGCGGAGGGCGACAGGGCGTCATACAGCTTGTCGCCGGCCTCGGCATGCCAGCGGATGGTTGCTGCGGTGTCGGGGATGTCGATGGCGTAGCACTCGCCGACCGGCTTGCCGGCTTCCAGGGATTCCAAGACCGACAATTCCAGGCGATTGGCATCGATCAGGTCGGCGAAGCGGATCATCACCGCCTTGCGCTCGGCCGGTGCCAACCGCGACCAGACGCCAGCGTCGAACGCTGCACGGGCGGCTTTTACGGCGTTGTCGACATCCTCGGCGTCGCAGGCGGCGACTTCGCACAGTACCTGGCCGGTGGCCGGATTCAGGGTGCTGAAGGTGGCACCCGAGCGGGCGGCGACGAAGCGGCCGTTGATAAAGGCCTGGTTACGGTATTCCAGGCGCTCGACCTGCTGATCGATGGCGCTGCGGGTGAGGGCGTCAGTCATTGTTGTTCTCCTGAAGGTTTAGAAATTTCAGAGTTCTACGCCGGCGGTCCACTCTTTCCAGGCGATGGACGAGCGCACGCCCAGGCCCAGCAGTGGTTCGGGCGGATTGCGTGAGGGTTTTGGCTGTTCCAGCATGATGTTCAGCAGGTCGCTGTCCACGCCCAGGGCGTAGTCGGCGATCAACTTGCCGGAGATGGTGCTGCGGGTCAGGCCCAGGCCGTTACAGCACACCGCGCTGAACACCTCTGGGGCGATCTCGCCGAACTCCGAGCCGTTGTTGCGCGAGATGCACAGGGCGCCGCCCCAGGTGTACTCGAAGTCGACCTTCGGCAGCATCGGGAAGCGCCGCTCGAAGGACTTGCGATGGGCCTTGAGCACCCGTTGCAAGGTGCTGGCCGAGGCATGCACCTCGGGGTTGTAGGTGAAGGAGTTGCGCACGCAGATGCGCCCATTGGCCAGTCGACGCACGGTGGAGCCGAGCGGGTCGGCCGGAATCAGCCCCCAGCTTTCCTCGCCACCGAGACGCGCGAGCTCCTCGGGGGTCAGTTGACGGGTCATGCTGGCGTAGGTGTAGACCGGCAACAGGCGACCCTTGAGGCCGAGCGGGCCGAAGTTCGAGGCATAGGCGTTGTTGGCCAGCACCATGCGTGGCGCCTTGATGCTGCCCTGAGCGGTGGTCAGTACGTGGGGTTTGCCCACTTTGATATCCAGCACCGGGCTTTCTTCGAACAGCCGCACGTTGGCCGGCAAGCTCTGGCCGAGTCCGCGCGACAGCGCCGCCGGTTGCACCAGCACGGCGCCAGGGGCATGCAGGCCGGCCTGGTAGAAGTCGCTACCGGTGACCGCCTTCATCTCTTTAGCATTGAGCAGGCGATAGGGCTCGCCCAGTACGCTGAGGCCCTTGGCGAACTCCTCCAGCGCATGGCTGCCGCGTTCGTTGGCCGCGCCGTGCAGCTTGCCCTGCTCGCGCCAGTCGCACTCGATACCGTGGCGCTGGACGATCTCGCGGGTGTAGTCGATGGCGCCGCGACTGAGGCTGATGATCTTGTGATCGGCCTCCTGGCTGCTGGTGTAGCTGTGCGAGGTAAGGTCATGGGGCAGGTCGACCATGAAACCTGAATTGCGCCCGGCCGCGCCAAAACCGACGCGCTTGGCATCGATCAGGGCAATGCTTGCGTCCGGTTGCAGCTCGGCCAGGCGGCGGGCGGCAGCCAGGCCGGCGTAGCCGGCGCCGAGCACCACCCAGTCGGCCTGCACCGTGCCGCGCAGCGGCGTGCTTGGCGGCGCTGGCGGCAGGGTCTCGTACCAACCGCAGTGCCCATCGTCCTGGGGCAGGAAATTACAGTGCAGCTGCATAGAGAATGCCTCCTAGACGCCTGAAGGGTTAACCGCGGTGGGCAATCAGCTGCTCGTAGGTCTGCTTGAAGGCGGCTTTTTCGGCGTCATTCAGCGGCAGTAATGGGCGGCGAGTCTGGCCGACGGGCAGGCCAGCAAATTCGCAGCCCTGCTTGATGTACTGGCAGAACTTGCCGCCTTGCTCCAGCAGGTTGAGCATCGGCAGCAGGCGCTGGGCCAGTTCGCGACCTTTGATCATGTCCTGCTCGACCACGCAGGCCTGGTACATGGCCACGTGCTCGGGGGCGAGGAAGTTGGAAGCGCCGCCGACCCAGCTGCGTGCGCCCCAGGTGAAGAACTCGAGAATCTGATCGTCCATGCCGCAGCTGACCTGCAGCTGGCCGGCGTAGTCCTGGGTCAGGGTGTGCATGCGCTCGACCGAGCCGGTGCTCTCCTTGATCGCCTGGAAATTCGGCCGGTCCTTGAGGCCATCGATGAACTCGAAGCTCATCGGCGTGCCGGTGCGGGCCGGGAAGTTGTAGAGCATGGTCGGCATGTCCAGGGCGTCATCCACGCACAGGGCGTGGGCCAGCAGTTCTTCCTGGGTCGGCTGGCAGTAGTAAGGGGCGGCCAGCAGGATGGCGTCGAAACCGGCGGCCTTGGCGTAGTGGCCCAGGTCGAGGCTTTCTTCGGTGCTGGTGGCGTTGATCCCGGCCATCAGGGTGATGCGGCCTTTGGCCTGTTCGCTGACGACGTCGAACAACTGCTTACGTTCGGCATTGCTCAGGGCGTAATACTCGCCGGTGGTACCGCCGATGATCAGGCCGTGGACGCCGTGACCGATCAGACTGTCGATCACCGCGCTCAAGGCTGAGAAATCTATCGCGCCGTCTTGGTTGAAGGGCGTTACTACCGGGGTCCAAACACCATCGAAGTTCATGCGGTCACCTGATTGGAAGAGGTTGAATGTGTTGTGATTTCGAGAAAAAGGTTACGGCCGTTTTAGCCGCTGCAATAAGCAACATTTAAGGGCGGTAATTCATAATCAAAGGTTATGGGTCGGCGACAAATAACAGGCATAAAAAAACCTGCGCGGGGCAGGTTTTTAAATGAAGGATGGTCGTGTGTTTAACGACCATAAAAGAGGGGGTTAATATCAATAACCTGATGTTGGGGTTATCAATAACCGCAGGTAATTAAAACTGCTGCATTAGCCAGTCACGCAGCCGGCAGCAGGCCTCGTCATCTTCCTTGTCCTCGCTGAAGGTCAGGTAGTGCAGGCTTTCCTTGTGCACCACTTCCTGTTCAACCGGCCGCACCAGCAGGCCCTGGGCGACCAGATGGCCGACCAGGTGGTTCCAGCCCAGCGCCACGCCCTGATGGTTGAGCACCATCTGCACCAGCATGTTGTAGTCGTTGGCGTTGAAGAAGTGCGGACTGTCGTGGGCGCGCGTCTCAATATCGATGTCGTGAAAGGCCAGCCACACGCCCCAGTCGACATGCTCGGCCACCTGCGAACGGCCATAGGGGCTGAGGTTGAGCAGTACGCTGTCGCGCAGGCCTTCGAGGCTGCGCAACTCCGGGTGCTGCTCAAGATAACGCGGGGTGCACACCGGGTAGATGACGTCGTGGAACAGCGGCAGGCTGCGGTAGCCCGAACGAATCTTGGCCATCTTGGTGATGAAGATGTCCGGGCGCACGCCAGGCTCCATGGCCAGGAAATTCTGGGTGGTAATCAGGTTGAGGTCGATATCCGGGTTGCTGCTGAAGAAACTCGGCAGCCGGTGCGCCAGCCACAGTGCGGAAAATGCCGGTGAGCAGCACAGGGTCAGCACCCGCTTGCCGGCGTTGTTACTGCGGATGCGCTCGGCGGCCTGGGCGATGTTGACGAACGACAGGTGCGCGGCATCGTAGAAAATCGCCCCGGCGGCGGTCAGCTCCACGGCCCGGCCGGCACGGGTGAACAGTTCGGCGCCGAGGAAGGTTTCCAGCTCGCGAATCTGCCGACTGATCGCCGCCTGGGTCACGCACAGGGCCTCGGCGGCGCGAGTGAAATTCTGGTACTTGGCGGCCGCGACGAAGGATTTAACCGCGCGCAGGGAGGGCATCTTGATCAGCGTCTGATCGGGTTCGGTATGTTTAACCATAACAACAGGTATTCAATATCCTGAATAAAAAGTCGGTTCTGCCAACTGGGCGCGCACTCTAAACTTTCGACAGTGGTTATAGAGGCGATCAAGCCGGTGCTGGTTCTGGAGATTATCCGAAAGCATCGCCAGGCAATAGCCTGGATTGTCGTAGCCAAATTTATTAACGCACAGGACGCCGATATTAGAAGTCGGGAAAGAGCCTGGTCGATCGCCTGGATTAACCGTGGAGTGCCTACACAGTGAACAATAAAGCCAAGGTTGCAGAACTCATCCAGCTGCGTGAGCCGCGTCATGCGCTGCCGACGGCTTTGTACAGCGATCTCGAGGTCTACCGTCAGGACCTGGAGCAGATCTGGCACAAGGAGTGGATCTTCGCCGGGCATACCTTCGAACTGGAGAAGCCGGGCCAGTACCTGACCCTGCAGATCGGCGATTACCCAGTGGCCGTGGTACGCGGCGGCGATGGACAGATCCGTGCCCTGCACAATGCCTGTCGGCATCGCGGTTCCAAGGTCTGCACCGAAGCCAGCGGCAAGGTCGCCAAGCTGGTCTGCCCCTATCACAAGTGGACCTTCGACCTGGATGGCAAGCTGCTGTTCGCCGGCAACATGGGACCGGATTTCAACACCGCCGACTACGGCCTCAAGCTGGCCCACTGCGAGGTGGTCAACAGCTACATCTATGTCTGCGTGGCCGAGCAGGCACCGGACTTCGCGAAGTTTCGTGCCGCCGTGTCGCCCTTTATCGCCCCGCACAACCTCGATGACTGCAAGGTGGCGTTCGAGTCCAATCTGGTGGAGAAGGGCAACTGGAAGCTGGTGTTCGAGAACAACCGTGAGTGCTTCCACTGTGACGGCTCCCACCCTGAACTGATGAATTCCTTCGTCGAGAACCTCGCGGTGGCCGGCGTAGCTGGCGCCGAGGACCCGGAGCTGCTCGAGCATTGGGAGCGCTGCGAAGCGGGCGGGCTGCCCAGCCGCCTGGTGATGGACGAAGACGGTCAGTTCCGCATGACCCGGATTCCGCTGTCGTCCGGTGCCGCCAGCTACACCATGAACGGCAAGCCGGCAGTGGCGCGGCGTCTGGATCGCAGTGGGGTGGAGAACATCGGCGCGCTGCTGTACTTCAACTATCCCTCGACCTGGAACCACTTCCTCGGTGACCACGCCCTGAGCTTCCGCGTGCTGCCGCTGGGGCCGAACGAAACCCTGGTGACCACCAGGTGGCTGGTGCCCAAGGATGCCCAGGAAGGCCTCGATTACGACCTGGAAACCCTGACCCGAGTCTGGCTGGCCACCAACGACCAGGATCGTCGTCTGGTCGAAGGCACCCAGGCCGGGGTCAACTCGCCGGCCTATCAGCCGGGTCCCTATTCCTCGATCGCCGAGAATGGCGTGTGCCAGTTCGATGATTGGTACTGCGCCACCATGGCGCGCAAGTTGGCCGACTAGCGCGGCGTTTGCTAGTCGAAAAATCGCCCCGTATGACCACTACTGGTCATGCGGGGTTTTTGGTTTTTGCGCAGTATTTCCTGAACAGGAGAGCGGTTATGCAGGCTGTTTCCACCTCGCTACTCGGCAGTGGCTATGCCAAGGGCTTCTTTCTCGTGCTGCTGTCGGCCTTCTGCTACGGCCTGCAGCCGCTGTTCGCCCAGTACGCCTATGCCGCCGGCGCGGACCCGGTGGGCCTGCTGCTGGTGCGTTTCGTGATCGCAGCGGCGATCCTATTGCTGTTTCTGCGCCTGCGCGGGGTACGCCTGCCGCGCGGGCGCCTGGCCAGACAGAACCTGCTGGTGGGCGTCGGCTACGGCCTGGCGGCGCTGGGCTACTACACCGCCAGCCGCAGCACCTCGGTGAGCCTGGCGGTGATTCTGATGTTCTCCTTCCCGGCCTTCGTCACCGCCCTGTCGATCGCCTACCTCGGCGAGCGCACCAGTGTGCTCAAGCTGATTAGCCTGGTGTTGGCGCTGGGTGGCGTGCTGCTGGCCACGGGCCTGAGTTTTCGCGGCGAGATGAGCGGAGTGCTCTGGGCGCTGTTCTCCGCCCTGAGTTATGGGGCGGCGATCATCTACGGTACCCACAGCATTCGCCATGAGCAGCCGCTGGCTTCGGCGGCCATGGTGCTGCTGGGTTGTGTGCTGACCTTCACCGTGGCTGCGCTGTTTTTCGGCGCGACTCCGCCATCTGGGGCGCCGGCCTGGTGGTCGACCCTGGGCCTGGCCGTGTTCGCCACCATCCTGCCGGTCGCCGCCTTTCTTGCCGGCTCGCCGCTGATCGGCTCCTCCTCGGCGTCCACCCTGTCGACCCTGGAGCCGGTAGTGGCGGTGACCATCGCCGTGCTGCTGATCGGCGAGCACATAAGCGCCGGCATGCTCGGCGGCGGTCTGCTGGTGGTGACTGCGGCGATCATCCTGTCGCGCCAGGGCGGTACCTTGCCGGAACCGAGCCTGGTACCGCTCGAACCGACGGAAGACCTCTAGTCGCCAGGGTGTTGGACTGCCTGGAGTGGTAGCGCAAGGTAGACGCAGCACTGTCGCAACAGGCGAGTCCTGCAACGGAACAAGGCCAATAACACGTTTGATCCTGATGATCGATTGAACGCTTGGCCCCGTTGCGCGAACTACAGGGTGGCCAGGGCGGTAACGCCCAGCGCAGGCCGGATATACGCATGCAATCGCGCTGACGACAGGGCAGGAAAAGCGTTACTCACCGCTGCGGGGAGAGTCCATATACCATTTGTTATGCTCTCATTCTGATCTGTTTCTAATATTGTTTCTGTTGGCAATATCACTGTTCCACTCTGTAATTCTGGCTTGACACTCTTCCTCAAGGTCACTTAGTGCGTGCCGAGCCTCATGGATTTTTTTAAAAATCATTTCTAGTGAATTTACCGAGAACTGACAAAGTTCGTGATCTAGGCCGTTAGTGCCAAGCTTATATTTTATCTGAGTGTAGCCCTCGCTATTGGTTTGCTCCCAGTTGGCATGCACTACTTTATTTCTTAGATCGCCGCACTCTTTTAGGGAAGATATTAGGGTTTTGTAAATTGGGATTTCCCAGTTGAATGTCCTAATGAAGTCATCAGTGAATTTTTTATAAAGATCAACTTTTGTTGAATACATCATTGAATGAAGGACTAGAAGCCCCTTTTGGTCTGAGCGATCAGAGAATGTCTCACAAAGAAGGCTGTCTAAAGATGATTCCAAAGCGTTAAATGCAACAACTATCTCACCTATCCAAGGTATGAGATCTTCAATATATTCATAAGCATTATCAGTGTCCCCTAGGTTTTCCAACATGGACTGTCCTACGGGTATTTTTTTAATTTTCATATGGGCAGGGGATTAGGTCCTGATGTTCATAACGCCTTGCTCACCGGAAAGTTGGGAGCGCAGCGAGTAATTTTTCCGTGTACAGCAACTTATTAGTTATATCTATGCTGTTTTAACAAATGCTCAGCTACACCCTTGTACCCTGGAAATATTCTAGCTGCGTCGTACCCCAGTTTTGATAAAAAATTACACCCTTTTTTCGCTTCTGTGCATGGCAATGTAAAGCGTTTGAATAAGGAAATCCTCTCCTCTGCTTTATGTTTTTCTGCGACAAGAGCATCTAGAGGTCTACGATCCACTAGAGCCATCTGACCGTTTTGTAAAAGCTGCATTTCATTGACCATTGATGGCAATTGAACCGGCCAATGAGTAAAGAGGCCTTTCTGTGCATTCAAATTAGAATTATTAGCATAATGAGGCGTAATAAAATCTATGTTGACTCTATTGACTGTTGGTTTTAGAAAAGATAAGTATTCTTTGTTTAATGCCCATATAACTAGCCTGCCTTCTTTCTCAATTGCATCTGTCAGCGCAAAAAACAGTGCGACAAATATGTCATATGTCCAATCAAGTAATCGTGTTGGTATACCATAATGTTGTGCTAGAGCAGCAGTCTCTAACAAGTCTTTTGGAATCCATGCATTATTTTCATGTGGGCTGTTTAGACCATGAAAATCAAACTCTTGGGCCAGATTAAGCCTTACTCGCTCAGAAACTGGGACTTCTAGCCCCCTTTGATCGGCTAAGCGATAAAATGC
This sequence comes from Pseudomonas sp. CC6-YY-74, assembly GCF_002025205.1. GTDB lineage: Bacteria > Pseudomonadota > Gammaproteobacteria > Pseudomonadales > Pseudomonadaceae > Aquipseudomonas > Aquipseudomonas paeninsulae. Next base: position 294,271 of record NZ_CP019947.1, read on the forward strand.
TCTTAGGACTGAATACTCACCTTTAACTTGCCATGTTTGCCAATTATGCTGAGGTTCAATAGGTCTACCTAGCCCGCAAGTTTTCCAAAACAAATCGACACTGTCTGGTCTTAATGCTGTCGGAATCAATTGATACGATTCCTGACTATGACCCCTAAAAATGAAACCTTCCAAGTTTGAACATTTCCCCCAGGGAGAAAAGAATTCAAACATTTCATCTACTGTTTCGAAGTTATGAGTTTCGATCATCTGGATTCCTATAGCTAACTAAAGTTAGTCACCAGCTGGTGTGTTTAAACGCCCAATTTGGTGGGTAACATTCCTTGTCGCCTTTGGCGCTCCTTGCCTATTCTGGGAGTTCCAGCAGGTTGCTGGGATCAGAGGGGCGTTATGCACCATGTGCGGCAAGCCCAAACTGCAGAGTCAGGCTGATGCAGACTCGCGCGCCACAGTATTCGACCTGTGGCGAAACTGTCTAGATAAAGCGCCGGTTTGGCCAAGCCGCAACGGGCTCAAGCCGAAAGACGTCGCTTGCCGAAGTTGGTCGTTCTCTCGGCCTTACTTCTTCCCAACTACCAAGCACTCGCTGCGCAGGTTGCGCTGGCGAGCGGGATCGGTTTTGCGCTATGGCAAGGCGCGGGCGAGCGAGGCGGGCCGGGGCAGCCAGCGAGGAGGAGAGGGCCATGACGGTCCGACAGTCATGGCCCTTGGTGACTGTGGGCCAGTCGGGCCTGGCGCTCAAAGATCCTTGACCAGGCGCAAGGCGTCGTAGATGGCCGCATGGGTGTTGCGTGCGGCCACCGCATCGCCGATGCGGAACAGCTGGAATTCGCCATCCGGATTGTCGTCCCTGGACTGCGGCTGGCCGATGATCAGCTCGCCGTGATCGACCGCGCCGAGGTTGCGCGAGAAGGGTTTGAGTTCCAGGTACAGCTCGTCCAGCGGCCGGGTGCCGTGGTTGACCACCACCTGATCGACCCGGCGCTGCTTATGCACGCCGCTACGCACGTCGCCGTAGTCGCTGTCGATGTTGGCTACCAGTTCGGCCCCTTCGCGTGCCACCGCGGTCAGGCGGTAGGTCACGGTGAAGGTGGTGTCGAGTTTTTGCAGCGAGCGCATATAAGGCACCAGGTTCATGGCCATGACTTCAGGGGCGAAGGACCGGTCCGGGGTCATGATTTCCAGCTTGGCGCCGCTTTGGGCGATGAACTCGGCGGCCTGCAGCGCCGTGTGGTCGCCGGCATCGTCGAACAGCAACACGTTTGCGCCGGGTTTGACGTCGCCGGAGATGATGTCCCAGGCCGACACTACCAGCTCGTTGCCCTCGCTGAGGATCTCGGTATGCGGGAAGCCGCCGGTGGCGACTATGACCACGTCCGCCCGCTCGGCGCGGACGGTCTCGGCGTCGGCCCAGGTGTTGAAGTGGAAGGTCACACCGAGTGCCGCGCATTGCGCCATGCGCCAGTCGATGATGCCGAGCATCTCGCGCCGGCGCGGGCTGCGCGCGGTCAGGCGCACCTGACCGCCGGCGTCATTGGCCGCCTCGAACAGCACGACCTCATGACCGCGTTCGCCGGCGACCCGAGCGGCTTCCAGGCCCGCCGGACCGGCGCCGATGATCACCACCTTGCGCCGCGTGGCGGCCTTGGGGATTTCATGGGGCATGCTGGTTTCGCGGCCGGTGGCGGCGTTGTGGATGCAGTAGGCCGCGCCGCCCTGGTAGATGCGGTCGAGGCAGTAGTTGGCGCCGACGCAGGGGCGGATGTCCTGCTCGCGGCCCTCGATCAGCTTGCGTACCAGGTGCGGGTCGGTCATGTGCGCGCGGGTCATGCCGATCATGTCGACCTTGCCCGAGGCGATGGCGTGCCGCGCCGTGGCGACATCGGAAATTTTCGCGGCGTGGAAGGTCGGAAAATCGGTGGCGGCGCGAATCTGTCCGGCAAAGTCGAGGTGTGGCGAGCTGGCCATGCCCTGAATCGGAATCACGTCGGTCAGGCCGGCGTCGGTGTCGATGTGGCCGCGAATCACGTTGAGAAAGTCGACCATGCCGCTGGCCTTGAGCCGACGCGAGATATCCACACCTTCATCCGCGTTGAAGCCGCCGCTGAGCACTTCGTCTGCGGTGTAGCGCACGCCGACGATGAACTGGTTGCCGACGCGCTGGCGAATGGCGCTGAGCACGTCGAAGGTGAAGCGCAGGCGGTTGTCCAGCGAGCCGCCATAGGGCGCATCCAGTTCGTTGGTCAGTGGCGACCAGAATTGGTCCATCAAGTGGCCGTAGGCCTGCAGTTCGATGCCGTCCAGACCGGCCGCCTGCATGCGCTCGGCGGCATCGGCGTAGTCCTTGATGATGCGCTCGATGTCCCAGTCTTCCAGCTGCTTGGGGAAGGCGCGGTGCGCCGCCTCGCGGTTGTGCGACGGCGACACCACCGGCAGCCAGTCGCCCTTGTCCCAGCGAGTACGCCGACCCAGGTGGGTCAGCTGGATCATCACCGCCGCGCCGTGCTCGTGGCATTCGTCGGTGAGGTCCTTCATCCAGCCGACCACCTCATCCTTGTAGGCGAGGATGTTGTTGAACACCGGCGGACTGTCCCGCGACACCGCCGCCGAACCAGCGGTCATGGTCAGGGCCACACCAGCCTTGGCACGCTCGACGTGATAAGCGCGATACAGCGCCTTGGGCATGCCGTCCTCGGGATAGGCCGGCTCATGCGAGGTGGTGATGATGCGGTTGCGCAGGGTCAGGTGCTTGAGCTGGTAGGGCTGCAGCAACGGGTCATTCGACATGGTCAGGGCTCCACGGTGGCGGGGACGTGAGTCTGTATTTACCTAAAATGTACACAGGTGTCTACTGGGTAGGCCTTGCTGTACATTGATCCTCTGCCGTGTCTGTCGCGATTGGTGGGGTTGTGTCGCAAGTAGATGCCTTGCCTCACCCTCACCAGGTATTGCCAGGAGTTGCCACAGTGAGTCATGGCGGTGCCGGAATCGGACAAAAATGTACAGGTATGTCCTTTTTATCGACGCCTGCGGACATTCAGATTGTGTGAGGGCCGCTCGCTGGCTACCATCGGCCCATGAATGAACCGAAGAAATCGAGTGATAGCGGCTGGCGTGGATCGGCCGAGATCTGGCTGCAGGCGGCTTACGACAGCTTGATCGAGTCGGGCGTCGAGTCCGTACGGATCCTGCCGCTGGCGAAGAAACTGAGCCTGTCGAGAACCAGCTTTTACTGGTTCTTCACCGATCGCGAAGAGCTGCTGGCTGCCCTGATCGAGCGCTGGCGCGCCAAGAACAGCGGCAATCTGATCCACCAGAGCGAGGCCTACGCGGAAAGCATCGCCGAGGCCATTCTCAACGTGTTCGACTGCTGGCTGAACCCGGCGCTGTTCGACTCGCAGTTCGAATTCGCGCTGCGCAGTTGGGCGCTGCAAGAGCCCAGAGTGGCGGCGCAAGTCGAGCTCGCCGACACGGCGCGCCTGGCTGCGTTGAGCGCTATGTTCAGCCGGTTCGGCTACCAGGGCATGGCGGCCGACGTACGGGCCAGATCGATATACCTGACCCAGATCGGCTACATCAGCATGAACAGTCGCGAGGATCTGCCGACGCGCATGCAGCGCATTCCCGAGTACGTGACGATCTTTACCGGCCAGGCGCCAGAACCGCGTGAACTCCAGCGTTTCTATGCCCGCCACGGCTACGCGGTGGCAGAGCCGACGCTGGTGGCGAATCATTCAGCCTAGTGTCGGGTCAATCATGAAATCTCGGATCATCGCAGGGTGGGGCGGGCCGCGCAGGTTAGCGGCGCCAAGCTCCGAACGATCAGGCAGCGCTAGCGTGGCGCGCCGCGTAACCCACCAGGCGATAGGCCTGCGTCGCGCCGATGGTGGGTTACGGCGCAACGGATCTTGCAGGCTCATCGCTATCGCTAACATGCGCCTAACCCACCCTACTGGGATCGCGGTACATGGCTAAGACCGCGATTAACAGGCATTTAAACGTTGTCGTGACCCTGGGAGGGTACTTGTATGTCGAGTGAGCTGACGGTTGGCATCATCGGCGGTGGCGGCTGGCTGGGGCGTGCCATCGGCGCCGCCATGCTCGAACGCGGCGTGCTGCAGCCCGCATCCTTGATCCTCTCCAGTCGTTCCGGGCGGGTGGATGGCTTTGACGCCTGGCCCGCGGTGCAGCTGACTCAGGACAATCGCCAGCTGGCGCAACGGGCCGAGGTCATCGTGCTGTCGGTGCGCCCCGAGCAGTTCGCCGATGTGTCTATCGAGGCCGTCGGCAAGCTGGTGATCTCGTTCATGGCCGGCGTCTCGGTCGAGACCCTGATCGCGCGTACCGGCAGCCAGCGGATCATTCGCGCCATGCCCAATGCGGCGGCGCAGATCGGCCAGTGCTATACGCCCTGGTTTGCCACGGAGCAGGTCACCGCCGCCGACAAACAGTTCACCCAAGTCATGTTCGAGGCCTGCGGCAGCACCGATGAGGTGACGAGCGAAGCGGATCTCGACTACCTGACCGGGCTGGTCGGCTCGGGTGCGGCCTATCCGGCGCTGCTGGCCGAGGCGATGCTCGCTCATGCCCTGGCCAAGGGGCTGCCGCGCCAGGTTGCCGAGCGCGCGGTGCGTGGCGTGGTGGTGGGGGCGAGCCAGTTGCTCGGTGGCGATGGCATGCCGCCGGCCGATATGCTGCAGGCCATGCTCGACTATCGAGGCACCACGGCGGCCGGTTTGCAGGCAATGATCGATGCGGGATTCAAGACGGCTATCGCTGCCGGTTTGGATGCGGCAGAGGCCGCTGCGCAGCGTATGAAGGCCAGTTATTCGCAGCCCAAGGGTTAATTTCGTCGGCTAGCCGCTTGCTCAGCCTGTCAGCTGAGCGCTGAGCCGACCGCTCGCTTGCCGTCTCCTGTCCGCCTGCTTGTGCCCCACGGTATGCCTTGTGTGCCACGGCTAGGCCCCGATATCGCCAGTGACTCTGCGCTCAATCAATAACATCAGGTTATTGTTTTGGCCGCACAAATGTCGTTGGACGCTCAGTCCCCCAATCTCTAACTTGAACTCACCCGGCGAGCACTGTGCAGGCAGTCGCCAACGGGCATATTCGCGGTGATCCAGGCAATTAATGGCCGGCGGCAACTTGTTGCAAGTTAAGCGCTGGCGGGATTTGTTCGGCCCGGATAAAGCGCCAAACGGCGCCACCAAGATGACGGCTTATATACCTACAAGAAGAGGGCGCAATGACCCAAGCTGACGAGATACTTTCCGTCAAAAACGTATTCAAGGTATTCGGCGCGCAGCCGGAAGTGGCCATGGATATGTTGCGCAACGGCGCCGACAAGAACGAGATATTTCAGAAGACCGGGCAGGTTGTCGGTGTGTTCGACGCCAGCTTCTCGGTCAAGCGCGGTGAAATCTTCGTCATCATGGGCCTGTCCGGGTCGGGCAAGTCGACCATGGTGCGCCTGTTCAATCGCCTGATCGAACCCACCTCCGGCAGCATTCACCTCAACGGCCGGGAGATCACCGGGCTGTCCGACAAGGAACTGCTCGAGGTGCGGCGCAAGGAAATGGGCATGGTGTTCCAGTCCTTCGCCCTGATGCCGCACATGAGCGTGCTGGAAAACGCCGCATTCGGCCTGGAAATTTCCGGGGTCAGCGAGCAGGAACGCAAGGTTCGGGCAGTCGAGGCGCTGCGCCAGGTTGGCCTGGCCGGGCACGAGAACAGTTACCCGCACCAGTTGTCCGGCGGCATGCAGCAGCGCGTCGGCCTGGCCCGGGCACTGACCAACGATCCAACCATCCTGCTGATGGATGAGGCCTTCTCCGCCCTGGACCCCTTGATCCGCTGCGAGATGCAGGGCGAGCTGATTCGTCTGCAGGCCGAGCAACAGCGCACCATCATCTTTATCTCCCATGACATCGACGAGGCGATCCGTATCGGTCACCGCATCGCGATCATGGAGGGCGGTCGGGTGGTGCAGATCGGCACACCCCAGGAGCTGCTGTGCAACCCGGCCAATGAGTATGTGGAGGCCTTCTTCCACGGTTTCGACAGCTCCAGGGTGCTCCGCGCCGGTGATGTCGCCGAGCTGGACCCTGCTGCGGTGTGCCGGGTCAACGGCCAGGCGCCGGGCTTTCAAGTGGGCGTTCCATTCGGCTATCTGCTTGACGAGGGTGATCGGTTACTCGGTGTGGTCGAGCCCGACGCCCTGAACGGCAACAGCGTCGAGATGCAGCGACTGGAGCAATCCAGGTTGGATCGGCATCAACCCATCTACATCGATACGCCGTTGCACGAGGTACTCAATGTGGTGGCGTCGGTACCTTACCCAGTGCCGGTTCTGGACCATGGCGGTGCCTTCAAAGGCACGATTTCCAAGAATTTGCTGCTGCAGACCCTGAGTCGCCACTGAGTGGCGAAGCAGTCCTAGCAGGATTCCACCGAGCAGAATCGGAGAGTAGGTACCCCTATGTCAGAGTTCAGTTTTCTCGACCCCTTCCAGACCTTGACCATCCCCCTGGGTGACTGGGTGGAAAGCACCCTGAATTACCTGGTGCACAATTTTCGCGAGTTCTTCCGCGCCATTCGCTGGCCGATCGATCAGGTGCTCAATGGTTTTGAGTTCATCCTGCAGAGCATCCCGCCGACCATCGGCATCCTCTTGTCCTCGTTGCTCGGCTGGCAGGTGGCCGGCCCGCGCATGGGCTTGCTGTGCGCCGTGACCCTGACCCTGTTGGGCCTGATCGGGGTCTGGTCGGAGTCCATGACCACCCTGGCGCTGGTGCTGACCTCGGTGTTTTTCTGCGCGTTGATCGGTGTGCCGCTGGGCATCCTGTCGGCGCGTAGCGACCGCCTGGAGAAGATCGTGCGGCCGCTGCTCGATGCCATGCAGACCCTGCCGGCCTTCGTCTATCTGGTGCCGGTGGTGATGCTGTTCGGCATCGGCAACGTCCCCGGCGTGCTGGTGACCATCGTCTTCGCCGTACCGCCGCTGGTGCGCCTGACCAACCTGGGCATCCGCCAGGTACCTGAAGACAAGATCGAAGCGGCGCGAGCCTTCGGCTGCACGCCGTGGCAAATGCTCAAGCGCGTGCAACTGCCGCTGGCCGCGCCGACCATCATGGCCGGCGTCAACCAGACCCTGATGCTCTCGCTGTCGATGGTGGTGATCGCCTCGATGATCTCGGTCGGCGGCCTCGGCCAGATGGTCCTGCGCGGTATCGGCCGCCTGGACATGGGCCTGGCCACGGTCGGCGGCGTCGGTCTGGTGCTGCTGGCGATCTTCCTCGATCGCCTGACTCAGGCCATGGGCGAACTCGGCAACGCCGACCCCAGTATGCGCTGGTACCACAGCGGCCCCGTCGGCCTGCTGCTGCGCCTGCTGGGTCAGCGTCCGGCGAGCGTCAAGGCTGAGGCCTGAATTGAATCGTAATAACCGACTAACAACAAAGCCCAAAAGGTAGATGACGATGAACTTACATAGCCATGGCTTCACCCGGAAATTCCTGCACTGCGCGGCCGTCGCCTCCTTGAGCCTGCTGCCGCTCTATGGCCAGGCCGCTACGGCCGAGCAGCCGGGGCAGGGGGTGTCGGTGACGCCGATCTTCCCGTCGATCGCCGAAGAGCACTTCCGCGGCGAAGTGGCCATCGCCGGCCTGCGCGAGCTGGGCTACGAGGTCAAGAAACCCAAGGAGACCGAGTACGCGACGATGATGGTGGCGCTGTCATACGGCGATGCGGACTTCACCGTGCACCTGTGGGACAAGCTGCACGACACCTTCTACCAGAAGGTCGGCGGCGATGAGACGCTGGTCAAGGCCGGCGACGTGATTCCCGGTGTGTTACAGGGTTACCTGATCGACAAGAAGACCGCCGATGCCCACAACATCAAATCGCTGGAAGACCTGAAGAAGCCGGAAATCGCCAAGCTGTTCGATAGCAATGGCGATGGCAAGGCCGACCTCACCGGCTGCAACCCGGGCTGGGGCTGCGAACTGGTGATCGATCACCACCTCAAGGCTTATGGTCTGGAGAAGACAGTCACGCATAACCGCGGCTCCTACTTCGCCCTGATGGCCGACACCATTCAGCGCTACAAGCAAGGCGAGTCGATTCTCTACTACACCTGGGTACCGCAGTGGATCGCCGGTGTGCTGGTCGAGGGCAAGGACGTGGTCTGGCTGGAGGTGCCCTACACCGATCTGCCCGATGGCAAGAATGACATCAACACCAGCTTCAATGGCAAGAACCTCGGTTTCGCCGTGGATGAAGTCAAAGCCGTGCTGAACAAGGAATTTGCCGAAGAGAATCCGGCCGCGCTGAAGTTTCTCTCCCTGGTGCAAATCACCACCGACGACGAGAGCGCGCAGAACCTGAAGATGCAGGATGGCGAGAACAGCGCCAAGGACATCCGTCGGCATGCCGCCGAGTGGGTCGCCGCGCATCGCGAGCAGTTCGATACCTGGATCGCCGCTTCCCGCGCCGCTGCTAAGTGAGCTTAGCCTTCACCTAGTCGTACTTAAGGTGCCCGCTGCAGGGCACCTTTTTTTCTGAGCTCTGTTGAGTGTCGTCTGTGGAGTAGCCGCATGTCGCTCTATTCGTTCGTCCGCGATTTCACGTTCAGCCAGGCGCCGCAACACACCCGTGATCTGCTGCAGACCTGTTTGCTGGATATCCTCGGGGTCGCCGCCGGCGCCCGCGACAATCAGACCAGCCAGGCGCTCAAGCGCTATGCGGTCAACCATTACCCGGCTGGTGTCCTGAGTAGTCGCCTGTTGTTCGACGGGCGACCGGTGCATCCGTTGGGCGCGGCCTGGGCCGGCGGCTTCAGTGTCGATAGTCTGGATGCCCACGAAGGCCACTTCACCTCCAAGGGCCATGCCGGCGCCACCGTGGTGCCCGCCGTGTTGGCGCTGGTCGACGCCTGCCGCGAGCAGGGCCGCAGTATCAGCGGCGAGGAGCTGCTCAGCGCACTGTGTATCGGCTATGAAACGGCGCTGCGTGCGGGCGTCGCGTTGATGGCCACTGCGCCTGAATACCATGCCTCCGGCGCCTTCTCCGGGCTTGGCGTGGTCTGCGCGGGCGCCCGCTTGCTTGATTTGGACGAGCAGACCTTCCGGCATGCCCTGGGCATCGCCGAGTACTTCGGTCCGCGCTGCCCGATGATGCGCCTGGTCGATCATCCCTCGATGCTGCGCGACGCCCACGGCGCCGGCGCCTATGCCGGACTGAATGCCTTGCTGCTGGCCCAGGCCGGGGTCACCGGCGCGCCGGCCGAGACGGTGGAAACCAGCGCGGTGGCCGCCCAGTGGCATGACCTCGGGCAGCGTTGGGAGATTGATGCCCAGTACTTCAAGCCCTGGCCGGTGTGCCGCTGGGCGCAGCCGGCGTTGACCGCGATGACCGCGCTGCTGGCCGAGCACCCGCAGATTCGCGGCGCGGCGATTGAGCAGATCACCGTCGAGACCTTCCACGAGTCCATGCGCCTGCAGGGTCACACTCCGGCCAATGCCGACGAGGCCCAGTACGCCCTGGCCTTCCCGCTGGCGGCGCTGGTAGCGCGCGGCCAGGTCGGCCCGCTGGAGGTGACCGGCGCGGCGATCCATGCCGCCGACATTCTTGCGGTCAGCCGGCGCATCGAAATCGTCGAGGCTGACGACCTGTCGGCGCGCTTCCCCAACGAAATCCTCTCGCGGGTATCGGTGACGCTCAAGGATGGCCAGCGCTTCGCCAGCCCGATCACCGCCGCCAAGGGCGACCCGGCCACGGCCATGAGTCCGGCCGAATTCAGCGCCAAGTTCCACCTGCTGGCCGGCGTCAGCCTGGATAAAGCGCAGTGTCAGGCCATCGAACAGGCCGTCGCCGAACTGCCCGCCAGCGCCGACTGCGCCACTCTATTTCAGCTGCTGTTTGAGACCGAATCCGTCCAGGCGCTGCCTGGTTCAACCCTGCTCAAGGAGGTTGCCATATGAAATTCGCCGAGAAAGTCACCCTGATCACCGGCGCCGCCGGCGGTGTCGGCCAGGCCCTGGCCCTGCTGTTTGCCCGTGAGGGCGCGCGGCTGATGCTGTCCGACCGCGACGAGGCCGGCTGCGCAAAGATCGCCGAGAAGGCCCGCGCCCTCGGCGCCGAGGTCAGCTACCTGGCCGGCGACCTGCGTGAGAAGAGCTATTGCGAGGCCGTGGTCAGTGCCGCCGTGGAAAGCTTCGGCGGCCTCGACATCGTACTGAACAACGCCGGCATCATTCCGCGCGGCACCATCGAGGAAACCACCGACGAGATGTGGTTCGACGCCATGGGCGTCAATCTCAATGCGGTGTTCTACATCTGCCGCGCAGCGATCCCGCACATGAAGGGGCGCACAGGTGCGGCCATCGTCAACACGTCCTCGGTGTGGGGCATCTACCCAGGCCCCGGCCATGTCGCCTACTGCACCAGCAAGGGCGCGGTGGCAGCGCTGAGCAAGAACCTCGGCCGCGACTGCGCGCCGCTGGGCATCCGGGTCAATGCCGTGTGCCCACACGAGATCAACACGCCGATGATCCGCAGCGGTTTCGAACGCCGCGGCCTGGACCCGGACAAGGCCGTCGAGGAACTGAACAAGAGCGTACCCCTGGGGCGTATCGCCGAGCCGGAAGACATCGCCGATGTGATCGCCTTCCTGGCCTCGAACGAGGCCCGCTATATCGCCGGTGAAGCTTTAGAAGTGACCGGCGCCAAGCCGGTTTCGGGTTAAGGAGATGAATATGTTGCTCAAGGGAAAAAACGCCCTGGTCACCGGCGGCGGGCGCGGCATCGGCCGCGGCATTACCGAAAAGTTGTTGGCCGCCGGGGCGCGGGTGCTGGTGGCCCAGCGTCAGGCGCTGGACGCGGAGCTGGCGAATAACCCGCAGGTGTTCTTCGTCGAAGCGGATCTGGCCGAATCCGGCGCCCCGCGCTTGATCGCCCAGGCCGCGGCCGAACTGCTCGGCGGCATCGATGTGCTGGTGAATAACGCCGGCTTCATGTTCGAGCAGCCGATCGAGGCCATGAGCGAGCAGGACTGGGACCGAATGATGGTGGTCAACCTGCGCGCGCCGGTGTTCCTGGTCCGTGAACTGCTGGCGCAGATGCGTCAGCGCGGCGGTGGCAGCATCATCAATATCGGCTCCATCGAAGGCCTCGGCGCCAACCCGCAGCATGCCGCTTACTGCGCTTCCAAGGCCGGCGTGCATGGCCTGACCCGGGCGCTGGCGGTGGACCTGGGCCGCGACGGGGTGCGCTGCAATGCCATCGCGCCAGGCTGGATCGACTCGGATCTGAGCAATGCCTACATCAATGCCCAGGCCGATCCAGTGGGCGCGCGCCAGGGCTTGCTGGCCATGCACCCGGTCGGGCGCACCGGCACCCCGCAGGACGTCGGTGGCGCGGTAGTGTTTCTCGCCTCGGATGAGGCAGCCTTCGTCACCGGCCAGGTGCTGGTGGTCGACGGTGGACGCACCGCCAAGTTGCCCTTGCCGTTCTGATGCGCTGAGCGCGGCACGGTGGTCACGCGCCCCCAAGTGTCGGAAATAGGCACCTGGGGCGCGTGCGCTTGTAATAAAGTGCAGCGGATAAACTGGATGTCGAGCGGCTGCCCGCCGACCGGCGCCGCACCCGGCTCCAGCCCAGCAGATTTCAGCCCTGGAAGGCCTGGCATGTCCGATGACCTGACGGTGCTGGTGGTGGATGACGAACTCATCACCCGCGAGTGCCTGTGCAACTATTTCGCCGAGGAGCGCTACCGCGTCCTGGCCGCCGCCACGGCGGAGGAGGCCGAGCAGATCCTTGCGCGCGAAACCGTGGACCTGGTCCTGCTGGACATCCGCATGCCCGGCAAGGATGGCCTGACCCTGACCCGCGAGCTGCGGGTGCATTCGGAGGTCGGCATCATTCTGATCAGTGCGCGGCAGGATGCGGTCGACCAGCTGATCGGTCTGGAGTGCGGCGCCGACGACTACGTGACCAAGCCCTTCAGCCCGCGCGATATTCTCGCCCGGGCGAAGAACCTGTGCCGCCGCGTGCGCCTGATCCGCGCCCAGGCGCCGGTCAGCACCGGGCAGAACCTGCTGCGCTTCGACGCCTGTACGGTGGACCTGGGGCTGCGCCAGGTCACCGATTGCGACGACCGGGTCAGCCAGCTCACCGGTGGCGAGTTCCAGCTGCTCAGCGTGCTGTTGGGCAACCTCGGCAAGACCATGAGCCGTGACCAGCTGCTCGACCAGATGCGTAACCGCGAATGGGCACCGAACGATCGCACTATCGATGTGCTGATCGGCCGCTTGCGCCGCAAGCTCAGGGACGACCCGGCCAACCCGCGGATCATCCTGACCATTCATGGGGTCGGTTACCTGCTCGCGGCCAAGGCGCTGCAGGCCAGGTGAAGCGCGCGGCGCTGGCGTTGCTGCTGGGCCTGCTGGCGCCGGTGGCCCAGGCGCGTGAACTGCTGGCCTGCGGTCACCCGTTCTATCCGCCGGTGTCCTGGCATTCCCAGGGCGAGTTGGTGGGGCTGGCGCCGCAGGTGGTGCGCCAGCTGTTCGCCGAGTTGGGTCATGAGGTGCGCCTGCTGGCACTGGGCAACTGGAAGCGCTGCTTGCTGGAGGCCCAGCAGGGACGGGTGGACATAGTCGTCGCCGCCTATCGCACCCATGAGCGTGAAGCCTGGATGGGTTTTACCAAGGAGGCGCTGGTGGCCGACCCGATCGTGTTGTTCACCCGGCGCGACAAATCGGTGCGTTTTGACAGCTGGGACGATCTGCGCGGACTCACCGTCGGCTTGTTGCTGGGCGACAGTTTCGGTGACCGCTTCGACCGTTTCGCCGAGCAGCACTTGAACATCGAATGGGTGTCCAGTGGCGAGCAAAATTTCATCAAGCTGGCCCAGGGGCGTATCGACTTCATGCCGGTCGGCCTCTACAGCTGGACCCTGCAGAACCGCCGTTTCGGCTACGACCAGGTCATCGTGCAGCAGCCCGGCCAGCTGGTCACCGAACACTATCGGATAGGCGTGCGCCGCGATCCGGCGTTGCTCGCCCTACTGCCGCGACTCGACCAGCGCCTGCGCGAACTGAGCGAGGATGGCACCCTGAAACGCCTGGATGAGCACTACAGTGCTCGCTATCTCGCCGAACCCCATCGCATGACCAATCTCTATGATTCAGCACCCTAAAAAAACCTGGCGCAAGCTGCTCACTTACCGCCAGGAGCACCCGCTCGGTTATCGCATGATGCTCTACGTGCTGGTCTGCAGTCTGCTCTTCGTGGTGCTGTCCACCAGCATCCAGGCCGCCATCGAGTATCGCCGCGAGATGCGCGTGATCGAGCAGCGCATCGAGTTGATCCGCAATGTCTACCTGGCCAGCCTGGCCAAGAGCATCTGGGATGTCGACCGCGAGCAGCTGCGCCTGCAGATGCGCGGCATCCTGGATTTTCCCGACATCAGTTCCTTGACCCTGGAGGATGCCGACACGGGTGAACGGCTGCTGCTGGCTGCTGGGGAACGCGCGGCGGCGCGGACCGCAGAGCATCGCTTCGCCTTGCGCCATGAGACGCCTCTGGGGCCGCGTAACCTCGGCCAGTTGGTGGTGCATACCGATCTGGGCGCGGTGTATGCCCGTCTGGGTTGGAGTGCCCTGACCCTGTTTCTCGGCCAGGCGCTGACCATCTTCTTGAGTGTGCTGGTGGTCATGGCGATTTTTCAGCGCATGGTCACTCGGCACCTGGAAAGCATGGCTCGTTACGCACGCAACCTGGGCGTCGGTTCGCGTGATACGCCGTTGCAGCTGGAACGCCAGCCGAGCCCACGCAGCGACGAGCTGGATGCGCTGGTCGAATCGCTCAACGACCTGCGTCTGGGGATCAATCAGGACATCGAGCGCCGCGAGCGCGCCCACGAGCAATTGCTCTTCAGTCGCGAACAGCTGCGGCGCATGGTCGACAAGCGCACGCGCAGCCTGCGCCAGGCCAAGGAGGTGGCAGAGGCCGCGAGCCAGGCCCGTTCGCAGTTCCTCGCCGGGATCAGCCACGAGATCCGCACGCCGATGAGCGGCATTCTTGGCATGACCCAACTGCTCTACCACACGCCGCAGTCCGAGCAGGCACGTGGCTACCTGGATGCCCTACGCCAGTCCGGCGAAGGCCTGTTGGCCATCCTCGATGGGGTGCTCGATTACGCCAAGTTGGAGGAGGGCGGCTATGTGCCGGAAGAGCAGGTGTTCTGCCTGCCTCAACTGCTCGAGGAACAGGCCCTGTTGGCCGAGGCGCAGTTGCAGGGTAAGGCGCTGCGGGTCAGTTGCCAGGTCGAGCCGCAACTGCCGCGCTACTACCGGGGCGCAGCCGGCTGCTTGCGCCAGGTACTGGCCAACCTGCTGAGCAACGCGGTGAAGTTCACCGAGCGCGGCGCCATCGAGTTAAGGGTCGGCGGCGTGGACAAGGCCGGCAGCCGCTTGCGCTTCGCGGTGCGCGACAGTGGCATGGGCATCAGCGCCGAGCAGCAGCAGCGGATTTTCGAACGCTTCACCCAGGCCGATGAAAGCATCACCCGCCGCTTCGGTGGCACCGGCTTGGGCCTGGCCATCAGCCAGAAGATGGTCGCGGCCATGGGCGGACGGATCGGTGTCGATAGTCGCGAGGGCGCAGGTAGCACCTTCTGGCTCGAGGTGGAGCTGCAGGTGGCCGAGCCGCCCGCGACGCAGGCCGAGGCCACAGCCACACTCTCGCCCGCGCTCAGCCTGAGCCTGTTGCTGGTGGAGGACACGCCGATTAACCAGCAGGTCATCTGTGGGCTGCTCGAGCACGCCGGGCACCTGGTGCACCTGGCGGAGGATGGTCGGCAAGCCCTGGCGGTGTGCCGGCAGCAGGCCTTCGATGCGATCCTCATGGACATGCACCTGCCGGGCATGAGCGGTGTCGAGGTGACCCAGGCTATTCGCTCGGCCGCCGACAGCCTGAACGCCGACACGCCGATCATTGCCCTGACCGCCAGCGTCGGCGTGGCGGATATCCAGGGTTATCTGGCGGCGGGCATCGCTGCGGTGCAGGCCAAGCCGCTGCAGCCAGCGGCGTTGCAGCAGGTGCTGAGGCAACTCTGTCAGCCGGCCGATAGCGGCATAGCGGCGCAGCCGCAGGCGGATGAGCAGGCGGGGGTCGACCTGCACCTGCTGACCATCCATCGCCAGGTGTTCGGCCAGGCGCGCTTGCGCAGTTTGTTCGAGCAGTTCCAGGAACAGGCCGACGGGCTGCTGGTGCAGGTCGACGATGCCCTGCAACTGGACGATCTGTATGAGGTTGGCGAGTTGGCCCACAAGCTGGCGGGCAGCTGCAGCACGCTCGGCCTGCTTGAGGTCGCGCGGCTGGCTACGGCGTTAGAAACCTGCAGCCGAGAGGCTGATGCTGCCCACTGTCTGGCGTTATTCACGGCGCTCAAGGACGCGCTGCCGAGTAATCTGCGCCGGGCGCGGCAGGTCGGCGAGGCGTGAGTGGGCAGGTTGCTGCGTCGATGCGCTGCTCTATCCGTGGCGAGACGACCAGCCTGGCTACGGGAGGACAACCAGCGGTGAGCGTGCCCTCGCCTGGGTGCATTCGAGGCGGACAATAGCTACTGAATCACCGCGCCCTGTTGACCGGCTACTGCGCCTGACATAGCCAAAGCAAAGGGCCGGACGTCGAGTGACGGCCGGCCCTGGGGTGCAGCGGGTACCTTGCAACAGGTACTCAAAGCTGGGTCAGTAGTGCGTCGGCCTCAGTCGGCGACAGGCGCTGCGCGGTAGCCTGGTTCGGGCTGGTCGAAGGTCTGGATCGCCTCGCCCTGCGCCTTCCAGTTCGCGCGCTCCTGCTCGGTGGCTTTGGGCGAGAACCAGCCGAGGTAGGCATAGGCGATGCCGATCACCGGTGACAACCAGCAGGCGAAGGCCAGCGGGATATACAGCAGGTTCTCGAAGTTGCCATCGCCCACGGCCAGACCCAGTGAGGAAATCACGATGGCACCGCCGGCGTTCCACGGCACCAGCGGGGAGATCAGGGTGCCGCCTTCCTCGACTGCGCGCGACAGGTTGAGGGTCGAATAACCCTTGCCACGGTAGGCCGGAGCAAACATGCGGCCGGGCAGGGCGATGGACAGGTAGGGGTCGCCGGCGACCAGGTTGGTAGCAATCGAGGTGCCAATGGCGGCGGTTTGCATGCTGCCGAAGCTGCGCGTCCTTTTCAGGATCGCCTCGACAATCACCTCGAGGCAACGGGTGCGCTCGAGGGCGCCGCCCAAGGCCAGGGCGATCATCACCAGGGTGATGACCCAGGCCATGGACTGGATGCCGCCGCGGTTAAGCAGGCTGTCGATGTCCTTGATCCCGCTGTTGAGGCTGTAACCGCTCTGCATGTAAGTGAACACGTCATGCAGGTTGGCGCCCTGGAAAGCCATGGCCAGGATGCCGCCGGCGATGGCGCCGGCAAACAGCGAGGGCAGGGCCGGCATTTTCTTCAGCGCCAGGCCAATGACCAGCAGCGGGGGCAGCAACAGCACCCAGGACAGCTCGAAGTTCTGCGCGAGGCCATTGGTGATCAGGTCGATCTTGCTGGAGTCGAGTTCATTGCCGCCGATGAGGTTGAAGCCCACCAGTAGATAGATGACCAGGGCAATCAGCATGGCCGGGATGGTGGTCGGCAACATGTTGCGGATGTGGTCGAACAGATTGACCCCGGTGACGGCCGGGGCCAGGTTGGTAGTGTCGGACAGCGGCGAGATCTTGTCGCCGAAGAACGCCCCGGACACCACGGCGCCAGCGGTCCAGTACATCGGGACGTCGAACCCCGCACCTATGCCCATCAGCGCCAGGCCGATGGTGCCGACCGTGCCCCAGGAGGTACCAAGCGACACCGAGACCACGGCGCACATCAGCATGGCGACGGCGAGAAACACCTCGGGTGACAGCAGCTTGAGGCCGCCATAGATCATCAGGGGTACGGTGCCGCTGGCGATCCAGGTACCGATGATCATGCCAACCACGATAAGGATGCCGATCGATTGCAGGCCGATGGACACGACGTGCAGCGAGCCTTTCTCGATGTCCTTCCAGCGATAACCCTGACCCCAGCCGATCAGCGCGGTAATCGCCAGGCCGATGGCCAGGGGGACGTGGGGGGTGAAGTCGCCGTAGTAGAACAGCTGGATCGCCAGTATGCCGAGCGTGAGGACGATCGGGATCAGGGCGAGGACGAGCGAGGGGCGAGCGTTGTTATTGGTGTGCACGAGCTTCCTCCAGGGAGTGATCGTCTGGCTGAGCCGGCGATCATTTTGTAGTTCTTGGAGGACTCAACCTAGCAAGCCGATGTGAACTGCTTTACGGGTTGCTGTATCAGGTTGTAATCAGGGTATTACATGCCATTTACATCTGTATTTTTCGCGGCTCGGTGCAAGTGTCGGGATATGCTGAGCGTCTTCGTTTTAATGGTTAAGGCCAGCAAGTGCTTAGTGTCATAGTGGCAGTAGTTAGGCGGACGAATGTTGTTCCGTAGGCCTATTCAAATAAATAACATGGTCTGAGTTACCTTCTTCAGTAAATGCTTTCGTGCCAGTGAGTTGCAACATGAGATCCTCTTTCGAGAGTTTGTTAAAAAATAAGAATATGGCGCACTTCGCCAAGGGCCAGGGCAGCGAGCCGGCGTTGCCGCTGCGGCGCGTTGCCTTCGTATTGCTGGATAATTTTTCGATGATGGCCTTCACCGGGGCGGTGGACGCCCTGGTCACCGCCAACTTGATGAGCCCGGCGCCGCTCTATGAAGTGCTGGTGGTCGGTGGCGCAAGCGCGGTGGTGGTCAGCGATCTGGGCATCGTCATTTCGGCAGACTGCTGCCTGGCCGATATGGCAGAGAAACAGCAGGACATCCTGGTCGTCTGCGGCGGCTTTCGCGTGCGCCTGCAGGTGGATCCGCTGCTCAGGACCAAGCTCAGATCGGCCGACGCCGCTGGCGCCATGCTCGGCGGCTTGTGGAACGGCGCTTATTTTCTTGCCGAGGCGGGGCTGCTGGATGGCTACGACTGTGCGTTCCATCCCGATGGTCGGGCGATGATCGCCGAGCTGTTTCCCAAGGTGAGGTTGTCGAATCATGCCTATGTGCTGGATCGCGAGCGGATCAGTTGTGCCGGTGCCAATAGCTCGCTGGGCATGATGCTGGAAGTGGTGCGGCGCGGCAGTGGCTTCAACCTGGTAAGTGCCATCGAGGAAGTGCTGAGCTGCGACACCATGCAGGAAGTTCTGGATGTGTCGGTGGTGGCCGTCGATTACGACCCGACCTTGCCACAGACGTTGAAGTCGGCGCTGGAGCTGATGCACAACAACATCGACGAGCCGCTGACGGTGGATGAGATTGCCACCTGCGTAGACATTTCCAGGCGCCAGCTCGAGCGTCTGTTCTGTCGCCACGTCAACGCGACGCCGTCGCGCTACTACCTGGAGCTGCGCCTGACTCGCGCCCGCCAGTTGCTGCAACAGACCAACAAGTCCCTCACCGATATCGCCGTCGCCAGCGGCTTTGTCAGCATCTCGCATTTCCGCCGTTGTTTTAGCGAGTTCTTCGAGATTTCGCCGGGCCGTTTTCGGGCGGCTTCACACAGTCGGCGTTGAGCGCAGCCATCAAGCCCGAGCTGCCTCCAGCCGCGTTCACGCCAGGGTCAGCGGGTAGCGGGACAGCTCGGGCGTTGTGGGCGCGCTCTGGCTGCCGGCGCTGAACGCGTCGGCGAGCAGCATCAGGGTCAAGCGATCGACTTTCTTCGGTTCGGCGTTGAGTCTGAGACCCAGCTCGAGCTGGCGTTGCGCGATGAAGTCCTGGGCACCGCTGTCTTGCTCGATAGCCGCGGGCGCTATTGCTGCGCTTGCCTGCGGTTCGCCTGGCGCCTCGGCGGTAACCAACGGCTGCTGGTCCGAGATCACCCGGCTCAACAGGATCTGGAAATCCAGATAGGCGCGAATGTCTGCCGGGCTGTTGCCGCTCGGGTTGCTGCTATAGGCCGGCAGTGCGGTGCTGGGAGCGGAAACGCCATTAACCATAAGGAACTCGGTGCGGCCGCTAGGGGCCAAGTCGGGCAACATGCCGCGCACCTGGTTATCGGCCGCTTAGCGACCGGGTTGAACATTTATCGAGCATATTTGCCGACGAGTAACCCACGGCCTAGTGCCACAATGGCTAGGGAAGCCCTGGCCGAGCACGCTGCTGCATGGGGTTGTCAGCAGCTGGCGGCGCGCTATTTGCCATGCGTGCAGGCGTCGCTGGCTTTCGTCGCGGGCGCGGCTGAGTAGCTTGGCCGGCCTTGAGGCTGTTGCGGCGCAGGGCGTCTGGTCTAAGGTGCACGCAGGTCGAAATCGAAATAGGAGCGATCGATATGTCTACTCAGGTGGAGCGTGGCGAGGCTTTGCGCAGCCTGCACCAGCGCGACGGGTTGTTCGTGCTGCCCAATCCCTGGGATGCCGGCTCGGCGAAGATGCTCGCGGCCCTGGGGTTTGAGGCGCTCGCTACGACCAGTGCCGGCTTGGCCTTTTCCCTGGGTCGCTGCGATGCAGAAGGTGCGATCAGTCGCCAGGAAGCCCTGGCTAACGCCCGCGCTATCGTCGAGGCGACGCCGCTGCCGGTGGCCGCCGATCTGGAGAACGGTTACGGCGATGACCCGCAGCACTGCGCCGAAACCATCGCCCTGGCGGCGCAGATCGGCCTGGTTGGCGGTTCCATCGAGGATGCCACGGGTGATGCGCAGTCGCCGATCTATCCCTTCGAACTGGCGGTCGAGCGGATCCAGGCGGCGGTCGCGGCAACCCGGCGCCTGCCGTTCACCTTCACCCTGGCGGCGCGGGCGGAAAATTACCTGCATGGTCGACCCGATCTGGACGACACCATCCGCCGCCTGGTGGCTTACGCCGAGGCGGGCGCCGATGTGCTCTATGCGCCGGGCCTGACGACCCGCGAGGAAATCCTGGCGCTGGTCACGGCCGTGGCGCCGCGCCCGGTCAACGTATTGGTGGGCTCGCCCAGCCTGCGGCTGTCGCTGGATGAGCTGGCCGAACTGGGGGTGAAACGCGTCAGTCTCGGCTCCGGTCTGGCGCGCGTTGCCTATGGCGCCTTCTTCCAGGCGGCGCAGGAATTGGCCGCTCACGGCAGCCTGCTGGCGACCGGCCAGGGCATGCCGTTCGAGCGCATCAACAATCTGTTCAAGGGCTGAGGGTTTGCGTCGAGTTCTGCTACTGCTGGTTGTGTTGGGTATGTTTGGCGTGCCGCTGGCGGTCTATCGACAGTGGCTCGATGTGCCGCCGCGCTGGAATCCCTGGGCGCCACTGGATATCCGGGCCACGCCAAACCTGCTGACCCCCTTCAAGCTCTGGCGCCTGGAGGCTGATCCTGTGCTCTGTCAGCAGGCCCTGGCCACGTCGCCGCTGCGTTATACGGCGCTGGCCGATAGCAGCCCGGCGGCGGACTGCCCGCTGCAGAATACCCTGCGGGTGCAGGCGTCCGAGGTGCGGTTCAGCAGCAGCTTTATTGCCACCTGCCCGCTGGCGGTGGCTTTTACCCTGTTCGAGCGGCATGCCTTGCAGCCTGCGGCCCAGGAGGCGTTCGGCCAGCCGGTGGTGCAGGTCGAGCATGTCGGCAGCTTCGCCTGCCGCAACATC
Organism: Pseudomonas sp. CC6-YY-74; assembly: GCF_002025205.1. Taxonomy (GTDB): domain Bacteria; phylum Pseudomonadota; class Gammaproteobacteria; order Pseudomonadales; family Pseudomonadaceae; genus Aquipseudomonas; species Aquipseudomonas paeninsulae. The sequence goes on from NZ_CP019947.1 coordinate 314,946, forward strand.
GCGGGTAGCCAGCGCCGCAGCCAGCATGCCTCGGCCAATGCCCTGGATATCGTCGGTTTCCGCTTGCGCGACGGCCGGCGCATCAGCGTTCTGCGTGACTGGCCGAAAGACAGCGCCGAAGCGGGCTTCTTGCGCCTGGTGCATAAAGGCGCTTGCGCCAGCTTCAATGTCACGCTGGGGCCGGCGTACAACGTCGCCCATCGCGATCATTTTCATGTCGATATGGGGTTGCTGCGCATGTGCCGCTAGTGCGTCCAGCAGTTAAATCAGCGCAAACATGACGAACTTGGTCCGCCCGGAAAGGGCCGGCTCTGGCAGAATGCCGCGTCAACGATGATCGACCGCATACAGGTCGAATTGAGTATTTTTTGAGCACATTTCCCGATGAATGACGAACGACCTGGCGCCACAATTCGCATGGAAGCTCTGGCCCCGCATCTGGCCGAGACTGCGGCGGGGTGGGCCGAACGCCTGGGCTTGCCGCAAAGCGGCGCGGCCGAGTTTGCCATGCAACTGGGCGAGCAGGGTTTGCAGCTGGTCGAGCTGGGGCCACAGGCGCCAGGGCCGGTGCGGGTGGATTTCGTCGAGGGCGCGGTGGCGCATCGCCGGCTATTCGGCGGTGGTACTGGGCAGATGATCGCCAAGGCGGTAGGCGTGCAGCCGGGCGTGCGGCCCCGCGTGCTGGATGCCACCGCCGGGCTGGGTCGCGATGCTTTCGTGCTGGCCAGCCTGGGCTGCAACCTGACCTTGATCGAGCGGCAGCCGTTGATTGCTGCGTTGCTGGAGGATGGCCTGGCCCGCGCCGCGGTCGATCGGGATGTGGGGCCGATAGTGGCGCACATGCGCCTGTTGACCGGCAACGCGATCGAGTTGATCCGCGAGTGGCAGGGCGAGCCGCCGCAGGTGATTTACCTCGACCCGATGTTTCCCCATCGCGACAAGAGTGCGCTGGTGAAAAAGGAAATGCGCCTGTTCCGCCCCTTCGTCGGTGACGACCTGGATGCCCCGGCCCTGCTGGCTGCAGCCTTGGCCCTGGCCAGCCACCGGGTGGTAGTCAAGCGCCCGCGCAAGGCGCCGGTCATCGACGGGGGCAAACCGACTTATGCGCTGGAAGGCAAAACCAGCCGCTACGACATCTATGCGCTGAAGAAACTGCAGGCGTGAAGCGGTAAGCCGCAGTGCGGTTGAGACGGGGGTCGCCCGGATGCAATCCGGGAGAGGGTAGTTTCGGCATTCATCCGGCTGCGGACTGTCCGTAGGCTGCGCTCAACCCTACGCGGCCCGCAGCATCCTACAAAAGCCTCCGGGCGGCGCATTGGTGGTGCCCTGCGTTGCCCGGATGCAATCAGGCAAGGTGCTCAGTCTGCCCGATAGGCGCGCACGAACATGTCTACCGCGCCCCGCACATGCTGCTCGGCGGTTTCGTCTTGTTGCGGGCTGGCGCAGCCGATCAACAGGCGGAAGTTGGCGCCGCCCTTGATCAGGCAGAAGAACTGATCGGCGGCGCGGGGCGCATCGACGATGCGCAACTGGCCGGCCTGATCGGCCTTGCTCAGCAGGCGCTGCATCTCGTTGAGCAGGCGTTGCGGGCCGGCTTCGTAGAACATCTGCGACAGCTTGGGGTTCTGGCAGGCCAGGGCCACCATCAGCCGGTGCATCTCCACCGACTCGCGGCTGTTGATCAGTTTGTGCAGGCCGCGGCCGATATTCAGCAGCACGGTCTCGATGGGGGTGCCTTGCGCCAGGTCGAAGAACAGTTCGGGTAACTGCTCCTCGCACTTGGCCTTCACCGCCGCGGAGAACAGGGTCTCCTTATCGGTGAAGTGGCTGTACACCGTCAGCTTGGACACCCCGGCTTCGGCGGCGATGGCGTCCATGCTGCTGCCGTCGTAGCCATTGCGCATGAATAGGTTTTTCGCCGCGTCGAGGATGGCCTGGCGCTTGACGAGGTCTTTTGGGCGGCCTGGGCCGCTGGGCGGTAACAACTTGTTTGGCATTGGCTGCTTTTAATACTGGACTGGTGAGTTTGCTATTTTTACTATACCCGTCAGTATAAATATTCCAAACCTTCGCGAAAGGTCATCCATCATGTTTCGCCATGCCTTGTTTGCCAGTCTCATCGTTCTGCTAGCTGCCTGTGGTCAGGGTGAGCCGGTCGAGCAGTCTATCCGTCCCGCCATGGTGGTGCAGCCGCAACCGGCGACCGAAATGATGGATGCCTATGCCGGAGCAGTGCGTGCGCGCCTGGAGCCTGAGCTGGCCTTCCGCATTGGCGGCAAGGTCGCCAAGCGCCTGGTCGAGGTGGGTGACCATGTGCGCAAGGATCAGTCGCTGGCCGAGCTGGATCCGCAGGATGTGCGCTTGCAGCTCGAAGCCATGCGCGCGCAAGTCTCCGCGGCCGAGGCCAACCTGCAACTGGTGCGCGCCGAGCGCGACCGTTACAAGACCCTGCAGGGGCGTAACCTGGTCAGTCGCTCGCAATATGACAACGCTGAAAATCTCTACCGCTCGGGCGTGGCTCGCCTCAAGCAGATTAAAGCCGAATTCGATGTGGCCAGCAATCAGGCCGGTTACGCAGTATTGCGCGCCTCGCAGGATGGCGTGATTGCCCGGCGCATGGTCGAGGTCGGTCAGGTGGTGGCAGCGGGGCAGTCCGTGTTCACTCTGGCTGCCGATGGCGAGCGTGAGGTCTCGATCAACCTGCCCGAGCAAGCCTACGAGCGTTTCAAGGTCGACCAGCCAGTGGCGGTCGAACTCTGGTCGCAGCCGGATCAGCGCTTCCCCGGGCGGATTCGCGAGATATCCCCGGCGGCCGACGCGCAGTCGCGCACCTTTGCCGCACGCGTGGCCTTCAGCGCAGGCAAGGTGCCGGCCGAGCTGGGCCAAAGTGCCCGGGTATTCATCTCCCATAACGGCGAAGTGCCGCTGTCGGTGCCGCTGTCGGCGCTGACTGCGGAGAAAGGCCAGCCCTACGTCTGGCTGGTCGACCCCAAGGACTCCACGCTCAAGCGCACGTATGTGCGCATCGGCGCTTATGCCGAGAACAGTGTGCCGGTGCTGGAAGGCCTGCAGGCGCAAGACTGGGTGGTCGCCGCCGGGGTGCAGGTGCTGCGCGAAGGCCAGCAGGTGCGTGCGGTCGACCGCGATAACCGCACGGTCAAGCTGGCAGCCAAGGAGTAGCCTCGATGGATTTCAACCTGTCCGCCTGGGCGCTGCGCAATCGTCAGATCGTGCTCTACATCATGTTGTTGCTGGCGGTGGTCGGCGGTATTTCCTATACCAAGCTGGGCCAGAGCGAAGACCCGCCGTTCACCTTCAAGGCCATGGTGGTGCGCACCAATTGGCCGGGGGCCAGCGCCGAGGAAGTCGCCAGCCAAGTCACCGAGCGCATCGAAAAAAAGCTGATGGAGACCGGCGAGTACGACAAGATCGTGTCCTTCTCGCGACCTGGCGAGTCCCAGGTAACCTTCATCGCGCGCGACTCGATGCATTCCGAGGAGATTCCCGACCTCTGGTACCAGGTGCGCAAGAAGGTCGGCGATATTCGCCACACCTTGCCCCCAGGTATTCAGGGGCCGTTCTTCAACGACGAGTTCGGCACCACCTTCGGCAATATCTATGCACTGACCGGCGCAGGTTTCGACTACGCGGTGCTCAAGGACTATGCCGACCGCATTCAGTTGCAGCTGCAACGGGTCAAGGATGTTGGCAAGGTCGATCTGGTCGGTCTGCAGGACGAGAAGATCTGGATCGAGTTGTCCAACACCAAGCTGGCCACCCTCGGCCTGCCGTTGGGCGTGGTCCAGCAGGCACTGGAAGAACAGAACGCGGTGGCGGCGGCCGGCTTCTTCGAAACCGTCTCGGACCGTGTGCAACTGCGGGTGACCGGGCGCTTCGAGTCGGTCGAGGACATCCGCAACTTCCCGATCCGGGTGGCCGAGCGGACCTTCCGCATCGGCGATGTAGCCGAGGTCAAACGCGGCTTCAACGACCCACCGGCGCCGCGCATGCGCTTCATGGGTGAAGACGCCATCGGCCTGGCCGTATCGATGAAGGCCGGCGGCGACATCCTGGTGCTGGGCAAGGCCCTGGAAATCGACTTCGCCCGCCTGCAGGAAACCCTGCCGGCCGGCATGCAGCTGCGCAAGGTCTCGGATCAACCGGCGGCGGTGAAGACCGGCGTCGGCGAGTTCATCCGTGTGCTCACCGAGGCGGTGATCATCGTCCTGCTGGTGAGCTTTTTCTCCCTCGGTCTGCGCACCGGCCTGGTGGTGGCGCTGTCGATTCCGCTGGTGCTGGCGATGACCTTCGCCGCCATGTACTACCTGGGGATCGGCCTGCACAAGATCTCCCTCGGCGCGCTGGTGTTGGCGCTGGGGCTGATGGTCGACGACGCGATCATTGCCGTGGAGATGATGGCGATCAAGATGGAGCAGGGCTACGACCGCATCAAGGCGGCCAGCTATGCCTGGACCAGCACCGCCTTTCCGATGCTCACTGGGACCCTGATCACCGCCGCCGGCTTTCTGCCGATCGCCATCGCGCAGTCCGGCACCGGCGAATACACCCGTTCGATCTTCCAGGTGGTGACCATCGCCCTGCTGGTGTCATGGATCGCCGCCGTGGTCTTCGTGCCCTACCTGGGCGCCAAGCTGCTGCCGGACCTGGCCAAGCTGCATGCGGCCAAGCATGGCAGCAGCGCCGAGGGGCATGATCCCTACGCCACACCGTTCTATCAGCGCGTGCGGCGTACCGTGCAATGGTGCGTGCGGCGGCGCAAGACGGTGATCCTGCTGACCCTCGCGCTGTTCGTCGCCTCGATAGTGCTGTTCCGTTTCGTGCCGCAGCAGTTCTTTCCCGCTTCCGGGCGTCTGGAGCTGATGGTCGACCTCAAACTGGGCGAAGGCGCCTCCTTGAGCGCCACTGCAGAGCAGGTCAAACATCTCGAGCAGCTGCTCGATGGCCACGAGGGCATCGACAATTATGTCGCCTATGTCGGCACTGGCTCGCCGCGCTTCTACCTGCCGCTCGACCAGCAACTGCCGGCGGCCAGTTTTGCCCAGTTCGTGGTGTTGGCGAAAAGTATCGAGGAGCGCGAAAAAATCCGCAGCTGGCTGATCGCCACCCTGAATGACGAATTCCCAGCCCTGCGTACGCGCGTTTCGCGCCTGGAGAACGGCCCGCCGGTCGGCTACCCGGTGCAGCTGCGCGTCTCCGGCGAGCATATCGACGAGGTTCGCGCGCTGGCCCGCGAGGTGGCGGACAAGGTGCGCGACAACCCGCATGTGGCCAACGTGCACCTGGACTGGCAAGAGCCGAGCAAGGTGGTGCGCCTGAATATCGACCAGGAGCGCGCGCGTGCCCTGGGCATCAGTACCGCCGATCTGTCGCGCTTTCTGCGCAGCTCGCTGACCGGCTCGTCGGTGAGTCAGTACCGCGAAGGCAACGAACTGATCGAAATTCTGCTGCGCGGCACCCTCAGCGAGCGCCAGCAGCTCGGTCTATTGCCGAGCCTGGCGATACCCACTGACAGCGGTACCAGCGTGCCCTTGGCGCAGATCGCCATCCTCGAATACGGTTTCGAGGAAGGGGTGATCTGGCATCGCAATCGTTTGCCGACCGTCACCGTGCGCGCCGACATCTACGGCGACGAACAAGCGGCCAGTCTGGTCAAACAGATCCTGCCGACCCTGGAACCGATCCGCGCGGCGCTGCCCGATGGCTACCTGCTGGACGTCGGCGGTACGGTCGAGGACTCGGCGCGCGGGCAGCAGTCGGTGAATGCCGGGGTGCCGCTATTTATCGTGGTGGTGCTGACCCTGCTGATGCTGCAGCTGAAAAGCTTCTCGCGCTCGGCGATGGTGTTCCTCACCGCGCCGCTGGGCCTGATCGGCGTGACCCTGTTCCTGCTGATTTTCCGCCAGCCGTTCGGCTTCGTCGCCATGCTTGGCACCATCGCCCTGTCCGGCATGATCATGCGTAATTCGGTGATCCTGGTCGATCAGATCGAGCAGGACAGAAGCGCCGGCATGGACACTTGGAACGCCATTATCGAAGCCACGGTGCGCCGTTTCCGGCCCATCGTGCTGACCGCCCTGGCGGCGGTGCTGGCGATGATCCCGCTGTCGCGCAGCGTGTTCTTCGGGCCGATGGCGGTGGCCATCATGGGCGGCCTGGTCGTCGCCACGGCGCTGACCCTGCTGTTCCTGCCGGCACTCTACGCCGCCTGGTTCCGGGTCAAGCAAGAGCCTGACCCGGCGATTTAATTAGCCCGCTAGCCGAACAGCGCCGTTCACTTGGCTCAAGTGAACGGCGTTTTTTGTCGCGCCTATGTGGGTCTGCAGGCCCTGCGAGATTGTCGGGTGGATGACGCTTAATCCATCCGCCAGTAGCGATGCTGGCTGAAAAAGGCGGCGTCGACCCTCCCCAGTTCTGGTCGCCGGATAAGCTGCCGAACGTGGCGCCATCCGCAACGCATCCGTGGATTGTGCTGGCGCTCAGCCGGGCTACAAATCCCGCTGTTGGTCCCATTCTGCGCGGCGCCGAACTGATTTTGGCGGGCGCTGTCCGCCCACAGGCCGGACTCAAGCTGTTACCGTTGTGGCAGGCAGTTGCCGGCAGGCGTGGTTTTTTGCGCGTGAATCCGTTGCGTTGCAGGCCTGATTCCTGCGCTGGTTTGTCTTCTGCTGCTCATTGCATGGGTTGCACTAAATTCCATGAATTCAGGGAGACCTCGCATGTCATTGAAAAATACCGTCCACTTGATCGCCTATCCCAACCGCATCGGTTCGGACCTGGCTGACCTGGCCAATTTCGTCGAACACAAGCTCGGTCGCGCGGTGGGCGGGGTGCATGTTCTGCCACCCTTTCCGTCGAATGCCGACAGCGGTTTCTCGCCGCTGACGCACAAGCGCATCGACCCGGCTCTCGGCGATTGGGCAGACATCGAGCGCCTGACCGCGCACTACGATGTCTGTCTGGATCTGGTACTCAATCACCTGGCCGATGACTCGCCGGAGTTCCAGGACTACCTGCAAAAGGGCGATGACTCGGAGTGGGCCGAGATGTTCGTCGATGTCGACAGCCTGGGCGAGATCGGCTCGGACGATCTGGCGAAGATCCACATCCGCAAGGAAAAGGAACCGTTCCGCGAAATCACCTTTGCCGACGGCAGCAGCGGGCGGGTCTGGTGCACCTTCACCGAGCGTCAGATCGACCTCAACTACGACTCGCCGGTGACCTACCAGATGATGGCCGACACCATCACCTTTCTCGGCGAGCGCGGGGTGAAACTGTTGCGTCTGGATGCCTTCGGCTACACCACCAAGAAGATCGGCACCAGCTGCTTTCTGGTCGAGCCGCAGGTGTGGCAGATCCTCGACTGGTTCAAGAACACGGCGGCGACCAGCGGCATAGAGATACTGCCCGAGGTGCATGACCACCCGAGTTGGCAGTACGCCATCTCGGCGCGCGGCATGTGGTCCTATGCCTTCGCGCTGCCGCCCCTGCTGCTGTATACGCTGCTCGACGGCAACAGCCAGTACCTCAAGTCCTGGCTGCGCATGTGTCCGCACAACCAGATCACCGTGCTCGATACCCACGATGGCATCTGCATTCCGGATGTGGAGGAAATCCTGCCGCGTGAGCATATCGAGGCACTGATCCAGAACGTCTCGGAACGCAGCGCCGACCCCATCCTGCGCCGTTCGGCCGCCAACGTGCACAGCGTCGGCGCGATCTACCAGCTCACCTGTACCTTCTTCGATGCCCTGCAGGGCAACGAGGACGCCTACATCGCCGCCCGGGCGATCCAGTTCTTTACCCCCGGCATTCCTCAGGTCTACTACGTCGGCCTGCTGGCCGGCCACAACGACACCGAGCTGTTGGAGGAAACGGGCGAGGCGCGGGAAATCAACCGCCACTACTATTCGCTGGACGAGGCCGAGCAGGCCTTGCAGGCCCCAGTGGTGCAGCGTCTGCTCAGCCTGATGGAGCTGCGCTCGACCCACCCGGCCTTCGCCGGCGAGTTCGAACTGCACCAGTCGAACATGTCGAGCGTCTCCATGGGCTGGCGCGCCGGCGCGCATTGGTGCCACCTGTTCGTCGACCTGAATTTCCGCACCGCAACGGTGACCAGCTCCGGGGCCGAGGGGGAAGAGGAAACGTCCTGCCGGTGTTGAGCCTGCGGTTCCGGGCGGCGCGGTAAGCCGCCCGGTAGTCGGGGCCAGCAGGCCCTGCCCGTTGAAATTAGCTGCATAAAAAAGCCAGACCCCAGGTCTGGCTTTTTTACATCTGCCTTCCTACAACGCCCCGAAGACCTTCTTGGCCAAACTGGTCGCCGCAGCCGCCGGATTCTGGCGGATGCTGGCTTCCTGCTTGGCGATCATTTCGAACAGGCCGTCCAGCGCCTGTTCGGTGACGTAGTTTTCGATAGAGGCGCTCTTCGCGTCGACCACGCCGAAGCTCGCGGCCTGGCCGGCGAAGGCGTTGTATTGCTGGGCCAGGCCGACCTGGTCGGTGGCCTGCTTGACGATCGGCAGGAAGCGCGCGCGGATCTGCTCGCGGCTGCTCTTGTTCAGGTATTGGGTGGCGGAATCCTGCGGGCCGGCGAGGATGCCCTTGGCGTCCTGCACGGTCATCTTCTGCACTGCACTCACCAGCAAGGCCTGGGCCTGCGGTACGGCGGCTTCGGCGGCCTGGTTCATGCTGGCCTCCAGCTGCGTCACCTGGGCGCCCATGCCCATCATCTTCATGGTTTTCGCCGCCTTGCCGAGGTTGCCCGGCAGTTCGATGCGCACCTGCGGGTTATTGCTGAAACCGCCCGGGGCGCCCAGTTGCTTGACCGCCACCTGCGCGCCCTGAATCAAGGCGTCCTTGAGTCCACCGCTGGCGTCCTGTTGGGACAGGTCGGCGAGCGACAGGGCAAAAGCGCTGGCAGACAGGGCCAGGCCGGCAACGAGTGCAGAGATGCGAAACATGGGGCGATCCTTCTTGCGCTGAGGTATCTAGCGAGGGTAGCGGAGCGGGGCGCTGGTGCAAGCCCTGGGACTATCTTTATGCCCGCCCGGCGTCGGCGGCGACGCATTCACGCAGCCAGTCGATGAAGACCTGCAGCCGGCTCGGCATGGGCTCATGGGCTGGGTGCACCAGCTGGTATTGACAGCGACTGGTCAGCGCGAAGCCGCCGAATGGCAGGATGAGCTCGCCTCGTTCAAGCCGTTGCTGCACCAGCTGATAGCGGCCGATGGCGATCCCCGCGTGATTGATCGCCGCCAGCACGCAGAGGTCGGAACGGTCGAAGGTGAGACTGCGCTGGGGCAGCGTGGCCTCAATCCCGAAGTGCCTGGCCCACAGTTGCCACTCGGCATCATAGGCGGCGTTGTCCCAGGCCAGGGAGTCATGCAGCAGGGTGCACTGTTGCAGGTTGTCCGGGTTATCCAGCAAGCCATGGCGCTGGGCATACGCGGGGCTGCACACCGGGGCGATCTGTTCGTCCATCAGTTGGCTGGCGATCAGGCCGGGAAACGCATCGCTGGTGAAATACAGCGCCAAGTCGATGTTCTGGGTGCGGAAGTCGACCATGTCGTTGCCCACCCGGATATCCAGGGCAACCGAGGGGTAACGGGCGGTAAAGTCGGCCAGCCTCGGCACCAGCCAGCATTCGGCGAGCGAGGGGCGGACATAGATCGCCAGCGGCCCGGCGATTTCGGCACCTGGGGCCTGCTGCAAGGCTTCGAGCAACTCGCCCACGGCACCTTGCAGGATGTTGAAGATGCGCTCGCCATCCGCGGTTAGGCGAATCTGCCGGGTCAGGCGCTGAAACAGTTTCAACCCCAGTCCGCGTTCCAGGCGGCCGATACGATGGCTGACGGCGCTCGGCGTCAGGCATAGCTCGTCTGCCGCGCGGGCAAAGCTCAGATGGCGCGCCGCCGCAAGGAAGGTATGCAGGTTGGCGAACTGGCTACTGTTGAGCCCGGCGCCAAGCCGAGGGGGAAGATTGAGCATGAGGTCATTCTAGCAATGAGCGGTTGTGAAAAAACGCTCGCGTACTGCGACCACTGCAAACACCGGCAGTCCGTCGGGGTAGTCGCGCGACTCGGGCGGCGATCCGTTCGGAGCGCAGCGACAACCCGCCAGGATTTGCGCCGCGCCGCCGAACCATCGGTGCACTGCCTGCGGCGAGTGGCACCCTACAGATTGCGGATTGTTCCGAGTTCTGCGGTTTGTTCGTAGGGCGGTTTCGGAGCGTAGCGACAACCCGCCAAGATTTGCGCCGCGCCGCCGAACCATCGGTGCACTGCTTGCGGCGAGTGGCAGCCTACAGATCACCAAAAACGCCCACTGCGGCGTTGCGCTCGCTATTTTCCTAACCATCGAGCGCATGCGCCGGGCTCATGCCTGTTCAGCTTGCAACAGGTGGCGGCCCTTGGCCAGATAGTCGGCCATTTCCGCCGCAGGCACCATGCTGCCGCCGGTGGCCCAGACCAGATGAGTCGCCTGGGCCATCCGCGCCGGGGTCAGGTGCATGCGCGCGCGATAGCCTTGCTCCTCGCTGAGCACGCGGGCCATACCCGGTACGCCGGCCAGCGCCGAGGGTTCGAGGCGCAGGCCTTCGCTGCTTTCCAGCAGCGCCAGCAGGCGATACAACTCTTCATCGCTGACCGTGTAATAACCATCGATCGAACGCTGCATGGCGCGGCCGACGAAACCGGACGGGCGGCCGACCGCCAGGCCATCGGCGGCGGTGAGGTTGTCGATGCCGAAGTCCTGCACCGAGACTTCATCGTGGCGACCGGTATGCACCCCGATCAGCATGCAGGGTGAGTGAGTGGGCTCGGCAAACAGGCAATGCACCGTATCGCCAAACGCCAACTTGAGGCCGAAGGCCACTCCGCCTGGGCCACCGCCGACGCCACAGGGCAGGTAGACGAACAGCGGGTGTTCGGCATCGACGCTGACCGCCGCGGCGGCCAATTGTTGCTTCAGACGTTCTGCGGCGACGGCATAGCCGAGAAACAGGCTGGTCGAACTTTCATCATCGACGAAGTGGCAACTGGGGTCGGCATCCGCCTGTTTGCGCCCCTCGGCCACCGCGACGCTGTAGTCGCAGGCGTACTCGACCACAGTCACGCCATGGCTGCGCAGCTTGTCCTTCTTCCACTGCCGCGCATCGGCCGACATGTGCACCGTGGCCTGGAAGCCCAGGCGGGCGCTGATGATGCCGATCGACAGGCCGAGATTGCCGGTCGAGCCGACGGCAATCTTGTAGCGGCCGAAGAAGGCCCGGGCCGCGTCGCTGTCGAGCAGGGCGTAGTCGTCGGTTATTTGCAGCAAGCCTGCGGCCAGCGCCAGCTCCTCGGCATGCTTGAGTACCTCATAGATGCCGCCGCGCGCCTTGATCGAGCCGGAGATGGGCAGGTGGCTGTCCTGCTTGAGCCACAGCGCACCGCCGCCGTTGAGTCCATAGCGTTCACCCAGCAGGGCCTGCAGGTGCGGCACCGCGCGGATACTCGACTCGATGATTCCGCCACTGCCTGCGGTCTCCGGGAATGCGCGGGCGATGTAGGGGGCGAAGCGCAGCAGGCGCGCGCTGGCGTCGTCGACGTCGGCCTGGGTCAGCCCGACATCCTGCAAGGCCTCGGCCGCGCAGGCGATTCGCGGATTGAACCAGCTGGTCTCCTGCAGCGCGATCAACTGGTTGAGCAGCGGGTATTCGTCGCACCAGGTGGTGAGGGGTTTGCCAAGCAGCATGGGTAGGTTCCTTGAGTCGGTGTGCCCTAGCGGATGTTCTGCTGCGTCTGGAGCAGAGCAACAGGCCGCGTAACGCTGCTATTAGGCGGCGCAACGCAGCTGCTGACAAAGGATGCTTGTGCAACGGATAGATGACGCAGGATCGTCTGTGCCCAGCAATAGCGCCCTAGGCTCCGCCCAATTACCTCAAGCAATCCGCGCTGCGTAGGGTGCCACTCGCCGCAGGCAGTGCACCGTCGATCACCGGTACGCCACACATCTGGCGGGCTGTCGCTGCGCGCCGAGGCCGCCCTACGGACCGCTCGATCTGGAGCAATCCACGTGCGCGTAGACATCAGGGTGCCACTCGCCGCAGGCAGTGCGCCGTCGATCACCGGTACGCCACACATTTGGCGGGCTGTCGCTGCGCTCCGAGGCCGCCCTACGGACCGCTCGATCTGGAGCAATCCACGTGCTCGTAGACATCAGGGTGCCACTCGCCGCAGGCAGTGCACCACGGGTAGTTGGCGCGCGCGTGGTGATTGGCGGTCGAAGCCAGGCTCAGCCTCCGCGCAACGCCTCCCCCTGCAATCAACGGCTGACGGCAGCAATCACCGAGATTTCTACCAGCAGTTCAGGGCTGGCCATCGAGGCTTCCACGCAGGCACGGGCAGGGGCGAAGCCCGCTGGCACCCAGTTGTCCCAGACGCTGTTCATCTCGGCGAACAGGCTCATGTCTTTGATGTAGATGGTGGCGGACAGTAGCTGTTCGCGATTGCTGCCGACCGATTCCAGCAAGGTATCGACCTTGGCCAGCATGGTCCGCGTTTGTTCCTCAATGCCGGCGCTGCGGTCTTCTGCTACCTGCCCGCATAGATAGGCGGTCTGGTTATGCACCACGACTCGGCTCATTCGTGCAGCTGTTTCGTATCGGGTTATGCTCATGACGGCTCCTGTGAGAGTTCGATTTTGGGATGACACGACGAGCTTAGCGGGGCAGGGCGTATAAACCTATGCTGAAGTTTTGAGCGGTTGTGACAAAATTCCCGCCTGCAAACGCCCTGCGTCGGTTTCGCGACGGCGCTCGATATTTTCACACCCCCTGAACGCGATCCGTCGCAGTCATTCAGCTCGGCCGCATAGCCGAAGAGAAGCTAACCGCATGTCGCGAATACTTTCGATCCTGGCAGTGCTTGCCGCCTTGTATGTGGCGATCTGCGTCGCCTTGTTGGTGTTCCAGCGCAGCCTCATCTACTTCCCGCAACCGCTCTCCATCAGCCAGCCCGACACACTGCTCAGGCTGCCAGTGGACGATGGCGAGGTGCTGGTGTCAGTCAGGCCTCACGCCGGCCCGAATGCGCTGATCTACTTCGGTGGCAACGCCGAGGACGTTTCGCTGAACCTGGCCGAGTTTTCCCAGGCCTTTCCCGAACATGCGCTCTACTTGCTGCACTACCGCGGTTTTGCCGGCAGTGCCGGGTCGCCCTCCGAGGAGGCGATTCAGCGCGATGCCCTGGCCTTGTTCGACCGGGTGCATGCCGCGCATCCGCAGACCGTGGTGATGGGGCGCAGCCTGGGCACGGGGGTCGCCATTCGTCTGGCCAGCCAACGCCCGGCCTCACGCCTGCTGTTGATCACGCCGTTCGACAGCCTGCAGACGATCGCCGCCCGGCAGTTCCCCTTCCTGCCGATAAAGTGGCTGCTCAAGGACAAGTTCGAATCCTCGACCTATGCCGCGCGCATCAAGGTGCCGACCCTGCTGATCGCGGCCGAGCAGGACGAAATCATCCCGCGTTCGAGTACCGAGGCGCTCTACCGGCATTTCGCGCCCGGCGTGGCCACGCTCAAGGTCATCCCGGACAAGGGCCACAACTCGATCTCCGAAAGCCCCGCGTACCTGCCATTGCTGCGCGCCGCGATGTGAACAGGCGACGGGGCTGAGCCGTTGAGATAAGACTCTCGCCTACGGCTACCGCTACAAATTCGGCAGTCCGCCCGGGCGTAGGGCGGCTTCGGAGCGCAGCGACAACCCGCCGGGTGTGTGCCGCGTCGCTGCTCCACGGTGCACTGCCTGTGGCGAGTGACCCTACGAATTGCGGCTTATCCCAGACTCTGTGGTCTGTCCGAAGGGCGGTCCGGGCGGCGTTCCGTAGGGCGGCCTCGGAGCGCAGCGACAGCCCGCCAGCTGTGTGCCACCCCGATTAACCATCGGTGCACTGCCTGCGGCGAGTGACACCCTACTTATCGGTAAATACGCCCGCTGCGGCGTTGCGCTCGATTTTTTCACAACCGCTGACACCTTTTCTATCCACCCTACGGCCTCGTAAATATTGCAGATACACAGGATTTACGGCTGCGAAAATGCTGGGCGGTGCATCTGCGTAACTTCGCCGTGCTCAGAACAGGCCGAGTTGGCCGCCGACCAGGCGGGAGAAGTCGTCGCCGACGAACGGCAGGATGGCGTCTGCCACGGGTTGTAACTGGCGCGTGAGGTAATGTTCGTAGTCGATGGGCGTACGCCGGGTTTCCAGCGGTTCGGGGCCGGCGAGGGTGATCACGTAGCTGATCCATCCGCCATTCTGGTACTGGCGCGGGCGGCCTTGCTGGTCGTTGTATTCGTCGGCCATGCGCGCCGCGCGCACATGCGGCGGCACATTGCGCTGGTAGTCGTCCAGTCGGCGGCGCAGGCGCTTGCGGTAGATCAGTTGCTCATCGAGCTGGCCGGCCAGGGTGCGGCGCACGTAGTCGCGCACATAGTCCTGGTAGGGTTGCCGGTTGAAGATCAGCAGGTACAGCTCGCGCTGGAACTGCCGGGCCAGCGGCGACCAGTCGCTGCGCACGGTTTCCAGGCCCTTGAAGACCATCTCGCTGCTGCCGTCCGCCGCCGTGACCAGCCCGGCGTAGCGCTTCTTGCTGCCCTCTTCGGCGCCGCGGATGGTCGGCATCAGGAAGCGGCTGTAATGGGTCTCGAACTGCAGCTCCAGGGCGCTTTCCAGGTCGTATTCCTGGCGCAGGTGCGCGCGCCACCACTGGTTGACGCGCTGCACCAGGGCGCGGCCGATCTGCGCCGCCTCCTCTTCGCCATGCGCGTGCCTGAGCCAGACGAAGGTCGAGTCGGTGTCGCCGTAGATCACCGCATGGCCTTCGGCCTCGATCAGCTCGCGGGTCCTGCGCATGATCTCGTGGCCGCGCAGGGTGATCGAGGACGCCAGGCGCGGGTCGAAGAAGCGGCAGCCGCTGGAGCCGAGCACCCCGTAGAAGGCGTTCATGATGATCTTCAGCGCTTGCGACAGCGGCGCGTTGTGCTCGCGCTTGGCCGCCTCGCGGCCCTGCCAGACGCTCTCGACGATGGCCGGCAGGCAATGCCGGGTGCGTGAGAAGCGCGCGCCGCGAAAGCCCGGCACCGACGCGCTGTCCTCGGGATGGCGCATGCCTTCCACCAGGCCCAGCGGATCGATCAGAAAGGTGCGGATGATCGACGGGTACAGGCTCTTGTAGTCGAGCACCAGCACCGACTCGTACAGACCGGGCTGCGAGTTCATCACGAAGCCGCCGGGGCTGGCCTCCGGCGGCCGCTCGCCGAGGTTCGGCGCGACAAAGCCCTGGCGGTGCATCAGCGGGATGTACAGGTGACAGAAGGCCGCGACCGAGCCGCCGCTGCGGTCGGCGGGCAGGCCGGTGACGGTGGCGCGCTCGAGCAGGAAGGTGAGGATCTCGGTCTTGGCGAAGATCCGCGTGACCAGCTCGCAGTCCTTCAGGTTGTAGCGCGCCAGGGCCGGCTTGTCCTCGGCGAACATGCGGTCGATGGCGTCCATGCGCTGGTACGGTGTGGCGATATCCTTGCCTTCGCCGAGCAGGGTTTGCGCGACGTTCTCCAGGCTGAACGAGGAGAAGCTCCAGGTCGCCGAACGCAGCGCCTCGATGCCGTCGATGATCAGCCGTCCGGCGGCCTCGGCGAAGAAGTGATTGTTGCGGCTGCCATGCTCGCGCCAGCCCATCGCATCGCCGCCGCGGCCCAGCTGCAACGGCACCTGCAGGCGCTGGGCGTGCTCGTGCAACACGCGCAGGTCGAACTGCACCAGGTTCCAGCCGATGATCGCATCGGGGTCATGGGCGGCCAGCCACTGGTTGAGCCTCTCCAGCAACTGCTGGCGGCTGGCGCAGTACTCCAGGGCGAAATCCAGCGGCGTGTCCGCGCCGTTGGCCGGCCCGAGCATATACACCTGGCGCTGGCCGCAGCCCTCCAGGGCGATCGAATACAGATCGCCCTGGGCATTGGTTTCGATGTCCAGGGACGCCAGCTTCAAGCGCGGGCGATAGTCCGGGGCGGGCTTCATCTGCGCTTCGAGCAGCATGCCGCTGGCATCCGGCGTGCCACCGAAGCACACCGGCGCGGTGATAAAGCGCTCCATCAGGTAGCGCTCCGGCGGGCGGATATCGGCCTCGTACACCTCGACCCCGGCCTTGCGCAGCAGCTTGTCGATATTCATCAACTGGCGATGCTGGCGGCAATACAGGCCGAGCACCGGCCGATGGTGGAAGTCGCACAGCGCCAACGGGCGCAACTCGACGTCACGTTCCCCGCGCAGCAGCGCCTCGGCCAGCGCGCGTTGCTCGGCAGGAATAAACGCCACCGAGGGCTGGCAAGGCAGGCGGATATGCCGCGGCCCGGCGTCGGTTGCCAACCAGAACTCGACATGCGTGCCGGCCGGCGTATCGCGCCAATGTCGGGTCAGGACAAAACCCTGCTGTAGATCCACCGCTGCAACCTCAAGTCCTTGTTTCACGGTGCGATTCTACGTGGCATGGGCCGCGATTGCGCGGGCAGGGCAGCGGGGCGGTTATCTGGATGAATGTGAGGGCGCGGAGAGCGGGTTGGGGATGGCGGCTGCGGGCCAGGCGCGGCCAGTCGCAGAGGCGGGTGGACAAGTAAAGGTTGTCCAGCCTACACCGCTCAACAGTTCGCCTAGGGTGGATGGCCACCCGGTGGAAAACCGCGGAGCGTTTTCCACCAATTCATATCCAGGCTACCTCGTTGGGTCGGAGGTGAAGTTCAGCCAGGCATGTCAGGGGAGGGTATTGTTCTAGCCAGAATTAAGGGGTCGGAGTGACTAAAAATAAATCACTCCGCCCCCGAGGCTTCTCCTGTTTTCAGGCAAACAGCATCAGCGGTTGCTCCTGCGCTGCTATATGCGGCACCACACCTAATCCAGGCCCCGTTGGCAGCTGCAACTGACCGCCATCAATCTCTATGCCGTTGTCGGCATCGTAATGACCGTTTATATAAGGCGCGGCGATCCACACGCCGTCACAGAGTGACGGCTGCATGGTGGCAGCTATATGCAGGCAGCTGGCGGCGATCAGATCACCACCCCAGGTATCGTCCGAGGTCATGGGCAACCCGACGCTGGCGCAGACGTCACGGATGGTGCGCATCTGACTGATGCCGCCGACCCGACTCTGTTTCATGCCGAAGCCATCGGCGGCATTGTCGCCGATCGCCCGCAGCAGCATATTCAGATCGGTGATCACCTCGTCCAGGTAGAGCGGATGAGCGATGCGCTGGCGCACGCTGAGACATTGCTCATAGGTCATGCAGGGCTGCTCCAGTACGAAGCGCCGATCGCGGCAGGCCAGTGACAGCTGAATCGCATCACGGGCACTGAGACCACGGTTGGCGTCCACCGCCAGGACTGTGTCCGCTGCCAGAACTTCAGAGACCTTGTGCACCGCCGCTATATCCTCGGCGATATCCCGCCCGCCCACTTTAAGCTGCAGCCGCTTAAAACCTGCGGCCTGTTTCTGCTGCGCCACCAGTGCTGCCTCATCGGCGGGCAGCAGGCTGATGGCGTAATAGGAGGGCACCCGCTCACGCAACGCGCCACCAAGCAGATCGCACACCCGCACACCGTAGGTCTTACCGGCAATATCCCACAACGCCATATCGATCGCCGCTTTGGCATAGAGGCTGCCGCACAGCGCCTGATTCATCACCCCGTACAGCTGGTTTATATGCAGCGGATTGAGGCCAATCAGATGCGGCGCTATCTCTTGCAGCGCAGCTCGCGCGCCGAGCATATGTTCCGGCTGATAGGCCGGACCCAGCGGGCAACATTCGCCAAACCCCACCACACCAGTGTCGGTAGTGATCCGCACCAGGGTTGCATCCAGCTCGGTCAGCGTCTGTAAGGCCATCCTGTAGGGCTCGCCGTTTATCGGCAAGGCTCGATGAAAGATCGCGATTTCAACGATCTTCATGGTTATTCTCCTTCCGGCAGCAGCACCAGCTTGCCGATAAAGCCTTTGGCCATAAAGTCCTGCTGCGCTTCGGCAATCGCCTGCAGCGGATAGGTTCGAGCCACCAGCGGCTGCAACTCGCCCTGTTCGATATAGCGAATCAGATTCTCAAATACCACTCGGGGCTGATAAGTACAGCCAAAGAAACTCAGATCCCGCAGGTAAAGGGTCCGTATATCCAGCTCGACAATCGGCCCGGCAATAGCGCCGGCCACCGCATAACGTCCGCCACGGCGCAACATATCCAGCAGTTGTGGCCACTGCGGGCCTGCTACCAGATCGACCACCAGATCGATACTTTCTGGCGTCAGCGCATCCGCCAGGTTTTGCCCGCGACCGATCACCTGATCGGCCCCCAGCGCCAGAACCTGTGCATGTTTATCGGCCCCACAGACCGCAACCACATAAGCACCGCGACGTTTCGCCAGCTGCACCGCGGCCGAACCAACACCACCGGATGCACCGGTAATCAGCACCCGTTCGCCGTGCTGCAGATTTGCCCGGTGCAACATGTTTTCGGCGGTGGAATAGGCACAGGGAAATGAGGCCAGCTCGGCATCGGTCAGAGCACTGTCAATCGCATAGGCCTCATTCGCCAGCGACTTGGTGTATTGCGCAAAGCCACCGTCGCACTCGGAGCCGAAGGTAATACAGTCAAACTCGCGGTCATTGCCCGGTTTCTGTTGCAGGTTGCGCACCAGCACCCGCTCGCCGATTCGCGCTGCATCGACGCCTTCACCCACCGCCACTATGTAACCGCAGCAGTCGCAGCCCTGAATCCGCGGAAAGCTCAGCGCTGCGCCGGACCAGCCGGCATCGTCATCGGAAATGTTGGCAAAGCCAGCGGCGGCACCGGCGTTAGTCTGCCCGGTCACCTGTTTTGAATACCAGCCGATGCGGGTATTGATATCGGTATTGTTCACCGCCGCCGCGGCGACCCGGATCAGCACCTCGCCTGACGCGGGCTGCGGTACATTCAGGTCCGCACGGTACTGCAGTTTTTCCAGGCCGCCATGCCCGGTGAGCAACACACCGGACATGGTTTGCGGGACGCTATGACTGTTCATCGGCACTTCTCCGGTCATCATTTTTTGGCGGTAGAGATAGATCAGCCGCTAATTAGCTCAGCGACCCGTTGCTATCCACCTTAAAAAAACGACATGATTCAGGCAAACGAATATCAGTTAATTAGTTATTCAGTTTTTCTGAACAAGCAAAGAGTCTGGCCGGGACCAGGCTGAGGATTTCCTGATGGGCCCATTACTGGATCTGGAGCTGCTGCGAACCTTTTCGGCGGTGGTCAAAGAGGGCGAGCTGAAAAAAGCGGCAGCCTCGGTGTTTCGCTCTCATGCGGCAGTGAGCATGCAGCTGAAACGGCTGGAAGATCAGCTCGGCACCCGACTGATGGAACGTAACAACCGGGGTATCAAACTGACGGAAGCCGGTGAAACCCTGCTCAGTTACAGCGAACAATTTCTTAAGCTGAACAGCGCCGCCCTCTCCGCACTCAGCGAAGGCCAGCTCTCCGGTAAATTGCGCTTTGGCATTCCTACCGATTATGCCCAGGACTTCCTTAACTACTTTATGCCGCTGCTCATTCAGGAATTACCACGCCTGGATGCCCGTATCACCTGTGCTCGCAGCCGCAATTTGCGCCAGATGCTGCAACAGGGTGAGCTGGATATTGCCATTGTCGCCGGAGAGCCCGACTCTGAGGGCGAGGAGTTGCTGTGGAGCGAACGGCTGATCTGGGCAGCGCCAATCGGTGCCCGGCTGGAGGAAGGTGAAAAACTGCCGGTGGCACTGCATGAGGACAACTGTATCGTGCGCGATCTCTGCCTTGAAGGGCTGAAAAAGTCCGGCCTGGCCTATCAGCAGGTATTTGGCAGCACCATGCTGGATAACGTAGCCGCCGCCGTACATGCTGGCTTTGCCATCTCGCTGCTGCCGGAGTCTCTGATTCAACCCAATCTGGTGCGGCCACTACCGGGTGAGCTGTTACGCAGCAATGCGATTCTGAAGATGAATATGATCGCCTCATCGCAGGTGGAACAAGCGGTACGAGAGAAACTCGCCCGCTGCCTGCGTCAGGCTGCGCAGCAAAGAAACGCAGACAAATTTATGACTCGCTGAACATCCTCTTCAGCTCGTCTCCCGCCTCTCGCGACAGACCGAGATGCCCTTACGAATGACCGCAGGGGCGCTCGAATAGCCCCCGACACCGTTGTCAGCAACCTAAAGCATGTCGGACCGAAAGGAACCTGATTAGCAATGAACCTCAGCCCGTGCCATCGCAAGCCGACCTGGGATATCAGCACGGCGATTTTCCGGCTCTCGGTGTCAAACAACTTCGGGTAAACCCTTGATTTTCGCCTCACGGTCGCATTCGCGAAGGACCGCTGGCGGTAGTAGCTGAGCATGGACAATTTTGGGCAGACGACGGTTTTGGCTGAAATGATCAAGCAGAAGCGAAATTAATCGTGGTCTGCCCCCTGTTGCTTCCCGTGGCATGGACCGCGATTGAGCGGGCAGGGCAGTGGGGTGGATTTTCTGCACGAATGTGAGGGCGCGCGTAGCGGGTTGGGGGCGGCAGGTGCGGGCCAGAATCAATCGGTCACTTTTATGAAGGCAACAAAAAACCCGCCGAAGCGGGTTTTTTCAAGACCATTCCGACATCCTGTCAGCAGCCTTCCAGGCGATGGTCGATCTTCCGTGATCCTCAGCGCGTCCTGCGCTGCAGTTGATGTATGTAGGTTAGGTGCAATGGCGAAGCCTCAACAGAGGATATCGCAGCCAATGCGTGTAAGCCTTTCGCTATGGGCAACCTACGAGCGCGTGATGTTCTTTGTCTGTATTAGACGACTTCTACTCTTCGCGACAGGCTGGCGTTGAGCTACAGAGGACGGTGGTCACTGGCAGATATCGGTCAGAAGCGGGCGGTCAGGCCGTGAAGATATGGAAAATAAATCTGTCCCCTTTTCCTCAGTCATCAGTCCAACCATCGCTTATGAGAGGCACTATTCGCTTGAGCTCACGAAGATCGAGCGGGATAGGTGCGTCCGCGCGTAGTTTATGGCTGTTGAAAGGTAAACGGTGATCGCAGAGCGTCTCGAAGTGGGAGGTATCAGGAACCATAAAAATGCCGGTCCCCTCGGCGGGGCCGTGACTATCGAAACGTTTCCCGTAAAGCAGTGCCAACAGCTCGCAAAGCATGTCCCCTACCCAGGAGTAGTCGGGAACGATTACCCCTGCAGCCTTCTCGTAGGGCTCTGTACGGATAACTGCCATGAAGGCGTTTCGGGAGGCTGGCCCTTCGAGGCTCCTGGGGATCGGCGATCTTTTGCTGAATGCCGGCCACGCATGAGTGATCAGAATATGCGGTTCATCAAACTCAGCGACAAATCGACTCGTGGTGGATATCAGAAGTTTCTGGACCGTCTCGTCTGGGCGCAGGCTTGGTGGAGGTAATTCAACATTCTGGCCGTCCATGGTATTTCCATCCTGTAATAGGTTCAGGTCGCTTAATCGAGAAAGCGCATTGACGCATTGTAGCTACACCGTCGATGTGAATCGCCCCTAGTTTCGTCGCCACTTTTGATGGCTGCTTTTGGCCGACAGCTGCTATTCCACTTAGATTCCAGCTCATGTCCACCTTTCACGCAGGGCAGTCAATTGTTGTGAGCCTTGCCCTGATTCTGAAATGGCTTTGCTAATCGGCTCACGAACGGAATCATGACCAACGCAACACCCGCAACAGCCGCTGCTAAATAACCCACGCTGGCTATCCCTGCTGTCTGAATAGTCAAACCTCCAATAGTCGCGCCGATACCTATCCCGGCGTTAGCCGCCGAAACGTTGGTCGTCCCCGCGAGCGCCTGGGAGTGGCTTACAGAATTCATGACACGCACCTGGCAGATTGGATATAGCGCTGTGTTAGCGATCCCCCAAAGTGCGAGCGCGATACAGACGAGTAAGCCTGCTCCTGCCAGTGGAGTAACTGCTGCCATGCCCAGCGCAAGTAGCCCAACGAACAAGGCCGTGGCTTTGAGAGGTGAACGATCTACTGCTTTGCCGCCGATCCAGTTGCCAATCAGGCCTATGGCGCCGAAGCCCATCATCCACCAGCCGACGTGTGCAGGGCCACGCCGGCCACACGCTCTAGGATGCCTGCGAGGTAGGTGTAGGCAACGAACATGGCGCTGAAGATGATGATCGACAGCACGACGTTAGCCAGAAACAGCGGCTCTTTAAAGATGCGCGCTTGCTTAAGGAAATCGACTCGCTCGGAGCGCACGACTTTAGGCATATAGACCGCCATGGCAACGGCCATCACCAGTGACAGTCCTGCCAATAACCAGAAGGCTCCTCGCCAGCCGATGCCGTTAGCAGCCAGAGTACCCAGAGGAATTCCCAGTAGCAGCGCAGCGGTGATACCCAGGTAGACCCGGGCTATGGCTTGGCCAGACTTGGTTGGGCCGGCCAGTTGGGCTGCTGTTTCACTGGCAGTGCCCCAGAAGACCGGCAGCATCAGCGCCGGAATAAACCGCGCAATCGCCAGTACCCAGATGTTCGATGACAGTGCCGCCAGGCCATTGGCAAAAGCAAAGACCAGTAGGATTGCGATGAACAGCTTCTTTCTGTCCAAGTGGGCGAGGGCGGCAGTCAGCGGTGGGCCAGAGAGCATGACGGTGAAGGCGAACAGCGTGACCAACTGCCCGGCTGCGGCAATTGAAATACCAAGGTCACGGGATAAGGCCGGCAGCAGGCCGATAATCAGAAATTCCGTGGTCACGATCAGAAATGCTGAAATGGCCAGGATGGCGATGCTTAGCGTGGAGCCAGCAGCAGATATAACCAGTGGTCGGGGTGATTCGATAACACTCATGACGTCGCTCTTCTTTAAGGAGGGCGTCATGATATTGGTTCTTTGGATTGCTATTACTGGCGTTATTTATGGATATTACTGAATTATATTCACTTATCTGCTTGCGCGGGTAAGGAATGGCCAGCCGGAGACAGGCAGGTCGCGAGTACTTCCAGCAAGGCGCTGACCTTGGGCAGCGCTTCGCGCTTCTTCAGCCAGACCAGGTTCATCGGCAGGCCGTCAGTGGCCAGTTGCGGCATCACCTCGATGAGTGCGCCGCTATCTAAATGCTCTTGCACCAACCAGGTGGGTAGTTGCGCAATGCCATAGCCCGCCAAAACGGCTAGCACCTCACCCTCGCCATCACCAACAGCGATTCGCACCGGCATGATTCGGCGCTTCTTGTCGCCCGGCTGAGGCCCCTTTCGATACCAGGGGTTGACCTGGCCATCGCTATGGCCGTAGAGCACGCAGTCGTGCTGCTCAAGCTCTGCTTCGCTTGCTGGCGTACCACGCCTGGACAGGTATTCGGGCGCTGCGCAGTAGATCAGCCGCTCGGCGCCCAGGTAGCGGTGACCCAAGCTAGCCGGCCAAACATCCGAGCCACCGATCCGCACCAGTATGTCGATGCCCTGATCGGCCGGGTCGACAAAGCTATCGGTGAAGGAAATATGCGGCATCAGCAACGGATGCTGCTTTACGAATTGCAGAACCACCGGCAGCACGTGCATGCGTCCGTATGAGGCGGGCAGGTCGATTCGAATACGCCCGCGTGGCTCGAAGAACTCAGCATGCAGGGCTAGCTCCGACTCTTCCAGATCGGCGAGCACCCGGGTGCAGGTTCGGTAGAAAGCTGTACCCGCATCCGTCAACGCCAGTCGGCGCGTGGTGCGCTCAAAAAGGCGAATGCCCAGGCGGCTTTCCAGTCGCGCAATGCCTTTGCTCACCGCCGAACTGGACAAACTCAGGCGATCGGCCGCCGCAGTAAAGCTACCGAGTTCGGCGACGCTGACAAATACATCGATGCCTTTCAAACGCTCAGAGGAGAACACGCTATGGCCTTGGCTAATCGTGGGTAGGTAATTAAGTCAGGTGCATTGTTGATCAGTGCCGCGGATTTTTGGCTGTCGTGCTTCGCGATACGTTCGGATACTGCCGTGCAGGTCCATCACAATGGCTTCCATTGCTTGGACTTCATAGCGTGCTGCATCCGAAGCTCTAAGTTAATAGTCCTTGATGTCCTAGATAAATTCGAACGGAAAAAGTGGGTGGAGGCGGGTGCCTGTCGATGAGGCCCTGAATCGGCCTGGGCTTCGTAGGCAACTCAACTAGTGACCGCTTCTGGCCCAGAGTGTGTAAAAACAGCGCGGCTGATTTTTAGCTGGCAGGACGAGCCTTGAATGCGACAAAGAGCAGGTCAGTGGCCTCCGAGGTCGAGTGTGGCGACTCAGGGACTTTCTGGCTGGTTCGGTACAAGAAACCTGCTGTATAGGCGCCTGACGGGCCAAAAAGGCATCAAGCCTTAGGCAGTTATCGCCTCCATCAACGCTGCGCTACCCAATATATTAATAACCCGCTTCATATTGTAGGCGAGCACGTGCAGGCTCATTTCAGTGCTGACTCTAGGCAAGGTTTTGGTCAGGAAATGGGAAAAAGGGGACAGATTTATTTATTGCGAAAACTGGCTCCCCTTGATCGTTTCCAACCACCCCCCCCCCCCTCAAATATCCTAAACAGGTCATGGGCATCGAGCAGCCGGTAGGCGATTTCCGGGTGTTTCTCCAGGCCGCGGCGGATGGCGGTTGGCAGCGACTGGCGGGTTTTGCGGCAGAGCCCCGGCAGTTGGTCGATATGAATGGCGATGCCGCGCATGCTGCGCACTTCGTTGAAGCCTGGGGCGACGGCCAGGCGGATGCCGAGTTGTTCGTACATGCGCTGTTGCAGCTTTTCCAGGTCGTTCAGGCTTTCGATGTTTTCCAGGCGCTCGAGCAGGCGTTTTTCTTCCTGGCGGGTCAGGCGCAGGATGCGCAGGTCGCCGTCGGTTGTTGCCAGCAGCTGTTCGAGCCCGCAGTCGCAGGCACCGGGTGGGCAGGGTTGGCGGATCTGGGGAGAGGGCGTCATGGGCTGCAAGCATAGCGATCCGAGCTCGATATTGCCTATCTGCTTTGTCGCGAAAGTGATCTGCGGATGCGGTTTGTCGGGTGTCACTCGCCGCAGGCAGTGCAGCGATGGTTAATCGGCGCGGCACACGGCTGCCGGGCTGTCGCTGCGCTCCGAACGGATCGCCGCCCGAGCCGCCCAACCCACAGGCAGTGCACCAGGGTTAATCGGCGCGGCACACAGCTGGCGGGCTGTCGCTGCGCTCCGAGCGAAGCGCCGCCCGGACGCCCTACGGACAGACCACAGAGTCTGGGATAGGCCGCAATTTGTAGGGTGTCACTCGCCGCAGGCAGTGCACCGTTGGTTAAACGGTGCGGCATAAAGCTGGCGGGCTGTCGCTGCGCTCCGAGGCCGCCCTACGAGCCATCCTACGGATCATCGCGTTGTGCATGCCTTGGCGCGAACGCCCGGCTGTTGGATAAAGGTGGCAGCCGGCTCAAAGGCTGAGCCGGGCGCCTCAATCAAACAGGCCGATTTCTACCGCATCGCCGTTCAGGCGCACCGGCCACACGCGCAGGCTTTGCTCGGGGTATTCCAGGCAGCTGCCGTCTGCCAGGCGGAAGTGCTGCTTGTACAGCGGCGAGGCGATCACCAGGTCGCCCTTGAGCTGGCCGACGATACCGCGGCCGATGACGTTGGCGCCGGATTTCGGGTCGCGGTTGTCGATGGCATAGAGCTGCTCACCCTCGGCGGTGTGCGGCAGGTGGAACAGGGCGACCTGGGCGCCGTCGTGCCAGGCGACCACGCCGGAGTTGGCGACCAGATCTGCACGGCTGCAAAGCGCGCGCCAGGCGGCGGGGCTTGGTGCGGCGTGGCGGAACTCGGCATGCACTACATTCGACTGGCTCATCAGCGCAGCTCCTCGGTAACAGGGATCAGGTGGAGTTCAGAGGCATGCACCGGACGGCGCTGGCCACGTTCTTTGACGAAGTGGATGTCCGGGTCGCCGCGTTCGTCGTTGACGAAGGTGCGGAAGCGCTTGAGCTTCTCCGGATCTTTCAGGGCGTTGGCCCACTCGCATTCGTAGCGGTCGATCACCAACTGCATCTGCGCTTCCAGCTCGGCGCCAAGGCCCAGGCTGTCGTCGATGATCACGTCCTTGAGGTAGTCCAGGCCGCCGTCCAGGCTTTCGCGCCAGACCGAGGTGCGCTGCAACTTGTCGGCGGTGCGGATGTAGAACATCAGGAAACGGTCGATGGTGCGGATCAGGCTGGCGTCGTCCAGGTCGGTGGCGAACAGCTCGGCATGCCGTGGGCGCATGCCGCCGTTGCCGGCCACATAGAGGTTCCAGCCGTTCTCGGTGGCGATCACGCCGATGTCCTTGCTCTGCGCCTCGGCGCATTCGCGGGTGCAGCCGGAGACGCCGAATTTGATCTTGTGCGGCGAGCGCAGGCCCTTGTAGCGGTCTTCCAGGCGCAGGGCCATGCCGACGCTGTCCTGCACGCCGTAGCGGCACCAGGTGCTGCCGACGCAGGATTTCACCGTGCGCAGCGACTTGCCGTAGGCGTGGCCGGTCTCGAAGCCGGCTTCGATCAGCTCGCCCCAGATGTCGGGCAACTGGTGCAACTGGGCGCCGAACAGGTCGATGCGCTGGCCGCCGGTGATCTTGGTATAGAGGTCGTATTTCTTCGCCACGGCGCCGAGGGCGATCAGCTTGTCCGGGGTGATCTCGCCGCCGGCGATGCGCGGCACCACTGAGTAGGTACCGTTTTTCTGCATGTTGGCCATGAAGGTGTCGTTGGTGTCTTGCAGCGGCAGCAACGACGAATCGGTGATCGGTTGGTTCCAGCACGAGGCGAGGATCGAGCCCACCGCCGGCTTGCAGATGTCGCAGCCGGTATGGCCGCGGCCGTGCTTGGCCAGCAGCTCCTCGAAACTGATGACGCCCTCGACCCGGACGATGGCGTAAAGCTCCTGGCGGGTGTGGCCGAAGTGCTCGCAGATGCTCTTGTCGACGGCGACGCCACGGGCGCTTAGCTCGTTGTCGAAGACCAGCTTGAGCAGCGCGCTGCAGCCGCCGCAGCCGGTGGCGGCCTTGGTCTGCGCCTTGAGTTCGCCGAGATCGGTGACGCCGGCCTCGACCTTGCAGCACACCGCGCCCTTGCTGACGTTGTGGCAGGAGCAGATGGTCGCGCTGTCCGGCAGGGCGTCGGCGCCCAGGGTCGGCGCGCCCTCGGACTGCGGCAGGATCAGGCCGGACGGGTCCGCTGGCAGCTTGATGCCGTTTTGCGCGTATTGCAGCAGGGTGTCGTAGTAGCTGTTGTCGCCGACCAGCACCGCGCCGAGCACCTGCTTGCCATCGGCGGATACCACCAAGCGCCGGTAGCTGGCGCTGGCTTCGTCGATAAAGCGGTAGCTCTTGGCGCCGGGGGTGGCGGCGTGGGCATCGCCGATGGAGCCGACGTCGACGCCGAGCAACTTGAGCTTGGTCGACATGTCGGCGCCGGTGAAGGGCTGGTAGTCGCCGCCCGCCAACTGGCTGGCCACGTTGCGCGCCATGCTGTAGCCCGGCGCGACCAGGCCGAAGATGCTGCCGTTCCAGGAGGCGCATTCGCCGATGGCGAAGATGTCCGGGTCGTTGCTGCGGCAGTCATTGTCGACCACCAGGCCACCGCGCGCGGCGATCTCCAGCCCGGCGCTGCGGCCGAGGGCGTCCTGCGGGCGGATGCCGGCGGAGAACACGATCAGGTCGGCTTCGAGGAATTCACCGTCATTGAAGTTCATCCGGTAGGCGTATTCCTCGCCGGGGACGATTTCCTGGGTGGCGCGCGACAGGTGCACGCCGACGCCCAGCGCTTCGATGCGCGCCTTGAGCGCGGCGCCGCCTTCGGCATCCAGTTGTACGGGCATCAGGCGCGGCGCGAATTCGACTACGTGGGCTTCGAGACCCAGGGACTTCAGGGCGTTGGCCGCTTCCAGGCCGAGCAAACCGCCGCCGACCACCACGCCACGGCGGGCATTGGCTGCTGCCGCACGGATCGCGTCGAGGTCGTCGAGGGTGCGGTAGACCAGCCGCGAATTGCCCTCGGCGCCGGGGATCGGCGGCACGAAGGGATAGGAACCGGTGGCCAGCACCAGGCGGTCGTAGGCCTGGCGCCCGGCGCTGGTCAGCACTTGCTTGCGCTCGCGGTCGATTTCCAGCACCTGCACGCCGAGGTGCAACTGCACGCCGTGCTGGGCATAGAGATCGGGCTCGCCGAGGGCCAGGGACTCGGCATCGCGACCGCCGAAATACTCGGACAGGTGCACGCGGTCGTAGGCGCGCTGGCGCTCTTCACCGAACACATGCACGTCATACAGGGCGAGGGCGCCCTGTTCGATCAGTTGCTCGACGCAATGATGGCCGACCATGCCGTTGCCGATGACAATCAAGGTGTCGCGCTTGATCGGAGTGACGAGAGAGTTCATAGCCGTTCCTCAGTCAAAGCCGTTGCCAGGGGCACGGCCAGCAAAAAAAAACGCCTGGAGCTGTCTGCCAGCTCCAGGCGTCTTTGCCTGGTATTCATGGGGTGTGTGGGGTGAAGTGCCGGACCGCGCTGTCCGTTTCACCCATCCTGTGCCTGTGCAGGCCGATGGTCGGCGGTGACCATGTGGGATGTCCTGCCGGAGGTTTTGGCAGGGGTTGCTAGAGCATTAGCAGGTTTCGTGCCGACATCCGGCCTGGGTCGTAGAAGCCGGCAACGCGTGACTGGCGGATTGGCCAAGCAGAGACAGCGCGGGCCTTGGCGGGCGATGGCGAGGTGATCCCGCTGGCGTCCATTCGCTTCCTCGTGGTCATCGCCCAGGCGCAGGGCGGTGAACCATAAGAGTGCGGGCGGGTGGCCTGGTCCCTTTTTTGGGGCGTTTCAGGCGGGCGGTCTGGCGCTTCGGTCGTGCATGGCCACGCCCGACCGGGCCTCGCACGATGCTCCAGGCGGCTGAACAGGCTGCATTTACCGGGGGGACGGGTGGCAGAAGCGGATCATAGAGAGCAGGCCCACTTCGGGGGGGCGTGGTCACTTAAATAAACAGGGATTTATGTGCCTGAGTCATTGCCTAAAAAATCCCCTTTTCGGATTTATGCCCTGCGCAAACAGACGGTGGAGCCGGTGTTCGGCATCATCAAGTCGGTGATGGGCTTTCGTCAGTTCCTGCTGCGGGGCGAGGGCAAGGTGAGCGGGGAATGGCGCCTGGCCTGTCTGCTCTGGAATTTGAAACGCATGGCGGTTTTGCGCCACAAATCCGTCCAATCCGGGTAAGAGTGAACTAAATCCGCTCGAACCCAGGAAGCTCGGGACAAAAATGCCTGGAAATACCTAAAGAGTGAGGCAAATTGCTTCGCCTCACTCTTGATGCCCCGCTCATGAATTCACGTCCGAGAGGCTGCCAGGCCTGAAGCAGACGTTCGCCTTTCTCACCCCAGGCCCCATGTCTACAAGCGCCATCCCGGTTGTCCTTCTTCCTTGCCCCGCGCCACCCTCGACGCTTGCTGAGCACCTTACGCAAAGGGCCTTGGCGTCATGGTGCATAGCGGGTCGTCCTAAAACCGGTCATCCGCATTCGGCGTCGTGCCGTAGTAAGCATGGATGTCCTTACTCCAGGTCGGATCCTGCATATCAGGCCACTTGTCCTTGTCGAATCCAGGCGCATCGGTGAGGCGTTCCTTGTCGACGCGTAACACGAAGCGTTTATTCACTGTATCGAGGGTCAATGCGCTCCACGGCACGGCAAACAGCTTCTCGCCCATGCCGAGAACCCCACCGAAGGACAGCACCGCATAGGCCACCTGACCGCTGCTCACGTCCAGCATGATCTCCTTGATGTCACCCAAATCTTCGTCCTTCCGGTTGCAGACGTCATTTCCGATGAGGGTGTCTGCCCCCATCAGCCGAGGTCCCGGTCCGGTCGCAACGCCGTCGGTGACCTTGTACATGCCATAGGTGTCACGTTCTTCATAGTTCATGTGCTGCTCCTGGCAATATCCACGGGATCAATCGAGCGCAGCGTCAAACCAAGGTTTCGGCGGTGCGACTGTTCATGCTGTAGGCAAAGCCCGGGACGGTCTGTACGTCAGTGCACGTTGCGAATGAAGAACGGGGCTATGTGTGTTGTCGAACGGAGTTGCAAGCAGAGGCGCCGTACAATGTATTTGCGACGCCTAATGGCGCAATTCTGTTCAGGTTGAGAGGTGGATATTATGAATAACATCGTCTACATCGTAGGGGTGATTGTGATCGTCCTGGTTGTCCTATCGTTCTTCGGGTTTCGATAGGTTCAAAGACCGTCTTTTTCACCATTTGTGTTCGATTTTCCCTGACGTGGACGTCCGCCTCATCATCTTTCCTTTGACGGTGGCACGGGCGTCACCTTCACCCTTGGGTTAGTGCGGTGTAGTGGTCAACTAATTCCGGACACCTCGATAGGTGATTTTGACGCCATCGCCCGTTCGTAAACGGTCGGTGGCAGATATCCCAGTTTCGAGTGCAACCGTTCGTTGTTGTAAACCCAACGATCTACTCAGTGATGTCGCGTATCGCTTCGGCATGGTTAGCATAATCACGTCGCCATACCCGCTCCATTTTCAAGCTCAGGAAGAAGCGCTCCATCACTGCGTTATCCCCGCAGTTACCTGTACGGCTCATGCTTTGCTGCATGTCACTTCTTACCAGCAGCGCTCTGTAGCTCGCACTCGCGTACTGGCTGCCGCGATCCGAGTGGGCGATCAAGCCGGGTGGCGGTTGACGCTGAGCAACCGCCAGCTGCATTGCACTACATACCAGTTCAGCGGGGATGTTCGGCGCCATTGACCAGCTGGCTGTCGATCAGGATCTCGCCGTTCAGCAGCTTATGGATGGGACAAGCGTTGGCAATTTCCAGCAGGCGCTGGCGCTGCGCATCGCTCAGCTCGCCAGACAAGTGGATGTCGCGACCGATGCGGGTCTGCGGATGCTGCGCACTGGGCGCTTGCAGCAGGCTCAGTTGCACATCGATGGCCTGCAGCGGTATGCCCTTGCGTTGCGCGTACATGGCGATGGTGATCGAGGTGCAAGCACCCAGGGCCGCTAGCAGCAACTGATGGGGCGAAGGCCCGGTGTCGCCACCGCCGAGTGCCTCAGGTTCGTCACCCAGCCACTGGTGCACGCCAGCGCTAAGTTTGACCTGATAGGCCGGCCCGCCGAGGGAGGCCGTGACTGACGCTGCGCTCATTGCAAACTCCTATTCAACTGGACTGCCAAGGCTGTTAAGAACAGCTGTAAGTGGCGCAAAGATCAAGGGCTGCGCAGTGCAGCCCTTGCCGGCGCGCTTACTTGCCCGCGGTCAGTGTGCTGTAGCTGTTGATCAGGTTGCGGTAGTCGGGGATATGGTTGGAGAACAGCGCGCCCAGCCCCTCGACATCGTTGCGCCAGTCGCGGTGCAGCTCGCAGGCCAGGCCGAACCAGGTCATCAGCTGGGCGCCGGAGGCGGACATGCGGTCCCAGGCCGAGTGGCGGGTGATCTCATTGAAGGTGCCGGAGGCGTCGGTGACCACGAACACCTCGAAACCGGCCTCGATCGCCGACAGCGCCGGGAAAGCCACGCAGACTTCGGTGACCACCCCGGCGATGATCAGCTGCTTGCGCCCGGTGGCCTTCACCGCCTTGACGAAGTCTTGGTTGTCCCAGGCGTTGATCTGGCCGGGGCGGGCGATATAGGGCGCATCCGGGAACTGCTCCTTGAGCTCCGGCACCAAGGGGCCGTTGGGGCCGTTCTCGAAGCTGGTGGTGAGAATGGTCGGCAGTTCGAAGTACTTGGCCAGGTCGGCCAGGGCCAATACGTTGTTCTTGAACTTGTCCGGGTCGATGTCGCGCACCAGCGACAGCAGGCCGGTCTGGTGGTCGACCAGCAGGACCGCGGCCTGGTCCTTGTCGAGACGCTTGTAGGGAGTACTCATGCTGATGTCCTCTTGCTTGGGTAAAGGCCGAGCGGCCAGTGGCGCGCGGGAGTGCGGGCTACGGTGCTCACTCAACCGAGGCGCTGTGAGCGTCGGCGCAGGACCGTTAGGCCGGTAGTTGGCCGAACGAGCCGCTCTGAAAATCCTTAACCGCCTGGGCAATTTCGGCCCGGCTGTTCATCACGAAGGGGCCGTAACCGACCACCGGCTCATCGATGGGCTCGCCACTGAGCAGCAGCACCAGCGCCTGGTTGTTGGCTTCCAGCAACAGCTCATCGCCGGCGCGGTCGAGCAGCACCATCTGCGCCTCCCTGACCAACTGGTTACCATTCACCAGCAGCGTGCCGTGCAACACGATCAGCGCCGTGCTGCGCCCCTCGACAACCCGCAAGGCCAGCGGCTTGTCGGCATTCAGGCGGATATCCCAGACGTCCATGGCGGTGAAGGTGCGGGCCGGCCCCTGTTGCCCGGCAAACTCGCCGGCGATCAGGCGCAGGGAACCGGCGCCGTCGTCGAGCGGCACCAGCGGGATGTCCTGATCGAGGAGGGTCTGGTAGCCCGGCGCGGCCAGCTTGTCGCGGGCCGGCAAGTTGACCCACAGCTGCACCATCTCCAGGGTGCCGCCCTGCTCGGTGAACGCGGCGGAGTGGAATTCTTCATGCAAAATTCCTGAGGCGGCGGTCATCCACTGCACGTCGCCAGGGCCGATTAGACCGCCGCTGCCAGTCGAGTCACGGTGCTCCAGTTCGCCCTGGTAGACGATGGTCACGGTTTCGAAACCGCGGTGCGGATGCTGGCCGACGCCGCGCGGCTGCTGCGTCGGGGCGAACTCATGCGGACCGGCATAGTCGAGCAGCAGAAACGGGCTGATGTGCTGGCCCAGGCTGTCATAGGAAAACAGCGAGCGAACCGGAAAACCGTCACCGACCCAGTGCTGCTTGGGGCTGCTGTAAAGGCCAAGAATTTTTTTCATGAGACGCCTCCTCTGTGTATGGAGAACAGCTTAGGAGTGCAACAGCTATCCCGGTAGACTGAGTAAATCAGTCGCAGCGTTCTATAAGGAGAACACTGGTGGACGACCTCAACGACCTCTACTACTTCGCCCAAGTCGTCGAACACGGCGGTTTCGCGGCGGCAGGCAGGGCGCTGCATACACCCAAGTCCAAACTCAGCCGACGGATTGCCCTGCTTGAGGAACGCTTGGGCGTGCGCCTGCTGCAGCGCACGACGCGGCACTTCTCGGTCACCGAGATCGGTCAGGAGTACTACCGGCACTGCCTGGCCATGTTGATCGAGGCGCAAGCCGCGCGGGAGGTGATCGAACGCACGCGCTCGGAACCCCAGGGCATCGTACGCATGAGCTGCCCGACCACCCTGCTGCAGTACCGGATTGGCGACCTGATCGGCCGCTTCATGGTCCTCAATCCCAAAGTCCAGGTGCATCTGGATGCCACCAACAGGCACGTCGACGTGATCGGCGAAGGCCTCGACCTGGCCCTGCGCGTGCGTTTCCCGCCGCTGGAAAACAGCGACCTGGTGATGCGCGTGCTGGCCGACAGCCCCCAGCGACTGGTCGCCAGCCCCGAGTTGCTCAAGGGCCGCGCCTTGCCCTTACTGCCCGCCGACCTGAGTGGCCTGCCCAGCCTGGACTGGCGGCAACCGGGCGAACATCTGTGGCGACTGGAGGGTCCCAATGGGGCCATGGCCGAGGTCAGGCACCAACCGCGCTTGATCAGCGACGACATGACGACCCTGCTGCAGGCCGCGCTACGCGGCGTTGGCCTGGTGCAGCTGCCGTGCATGGTGGTCGAGCAGGAACTGGCGCAAGGTCGGTTGCTCGACATCATGCCGCAGTGGGCGCCGCGCTGTGGCGTGGTGCATGCGCTGTTCCCCTCGCGCCGCGGCTTGCTGCCCTCGGTGCGCAGCCTGATCGATTTTTTCGCCGAGCAGCTGCCCTTGTCCTGAGCCCGCTCGCGGGCGCTTGGCCGGATGCAAACCAGGTGGCACTTGCCTCACCCCACCCCAAGTTACTTACACTCTGCCTCTCTCTCTTCCAGGCAAGGCCATCCCGTGCAACCGGTGATCTCCATCCAGCAACTGAGCAAGACCTACGCCTCCGGCCATCCGGCGCTGCAAAGCATCGACCTGGAGATCCGCCAGGGCGAGATTTTCGCCTTGCTCGGCCCCAACGGCGCCGGCAAGACCACCCTGATCAGCATCATCTGCGGCATCGTCAATCCGGGCGGCGGGCGGGTGCTGGTCGACGGTCACGACATCATTACGGACTATCGCGCGGCCCGCTCGCAGATCGGCCTGGTGCCCCAGGAACTGGTCAGCGACGTGTTCGAGACGGTCTGGGCGACGGTCAAGTTCAGCCGCGGCCTGTTCGGCAAGAAGCCCGATCCGGCCTACCTGGAGCGCCTGCTGCGCGACCTGTCGCTGTGGGACAAGCGCGACGCCAAGATCATGGAGCTGTCCGGCGGCATGAAGCGCCGGGTGATGATCGCCAAGGCGCTGTCGCATGAGCCGCAGATCCTGTTTCTCGACGAACCCACCGCCGGGGTCGACGTCGAACTGCGCCGCGACATGTGGGCCATGGTCCGCGGCCTGCGCGCCCGCGGGGTGACCATCATCCTCACCACCCACTACATCGAGGAGGCCGAGGAGATGGCCGACCGCATCGGCGTGATCAGCCAGGGTCGGATCATCCTGGTCGAGGACAAGCAGGTGCTGATGCACAAGCTCGGCAAGAAGCAGCTGACCCTGCACCTGCAGCAGCCGCTGGCGAGCATACCCGCCGAACTCACCGGCCATGCGCTGGAGCTGGCCGATGAAGGCCACGCTCTGGTGTTCACCTTCGACGCCCAGCGCGAGCACACCGGCATCGCCGAACTGTTCAAGGACCTGGCCCAGCACGGCATCGACTTCAAGGATCTGCAGTCCAGCCAGAGTTCGCTGGAAGATATTTTCGTTAATTTGGTATCAGGTCGTTGAGCCGCGTAATGAGCAACGCCGCATGGCCGAGCGCAATAGCGGATGAACAACCTGATGAGGTGCGTGTATGAATTTTTATGCCATTAAGGCAATTTACCTGTTCGAGCTGGCGCGCACCTGGCGCACCTTGTTGCAGAGCATCGCCACCCCGGTGATCAGCACCTCGCTGTACTTCGTGGTGTTCGGTTCGGCCATCGGCAGCAGCATGACCGAGGTGCACGGGGTCAGCTACGGCGCCTTCATCGTGCCGGGGCTGATCATGCTGGCGCTGCTCACCGAGAGCATCTCCAACGCCTCCTTCGGCATCTATATGCCCAAGTATTCCGGCAGCATCTACGAGCTGCTCTCGGCACCGGTGTCCTACCTGGAAATTCTGCTCGGCTATGTCGGCGCAGCGGCGACCAAGTCGATCGTGCTGGGGCTGGTGATTCTGGTCACGGCGCGGCTGTTCGTCGATTTCGAGATTCTTCATCCGGTCTGGATGCTGGCCTTGCTGGTGCTCACCGCGCTGACCTTCAGCCTGTTCGGTTTCATCATCGGCGTCTGGGCCGACGGCTGGGAGAAACTGCAGATAGTCCCGGCGCTGATCGTCACGCCGCTGACCTTCCTCGGTGGCAGTTTCTACTCGATCAGCATGCTGCCGCCCACCTGGCAGACCATCACCCTGTTCAACCCGGTGGTGTACCTGATCAGCGCCTTCCGCTGGAGCTTCTACGGCGTCTCCGACGTTAACGTGGTGCTCAGCCTGGGCATGATCTTCGCCTTCCTGCTGCTGTGCGTGCTCACCGTTGGCTGGATCTTCAAGACCGGTTACCGGCTGAAGAGTTGAGCGGCTGTGAAAAAACTCTCGCCTACTGCGGCCGCCTCCAAACGACCGCTGCGGCGTTGCGCGCTGCGAACGCCTGGAGACGGTCTCGCGACGGCGGTCGATATTTTCACAGCCTCTGAGCGTCCGATTCACTGCAGGCGGCTGCGTTGGCCACTTCAAGGACATTCACTGGGCAGCCCGGCTACGCCCCGCGTAGCGCTCGGCCAGGGTGCAGAAAAACGTGACGTATTGGCCATGGCCAGCACAGAACACCACATCCAGATCGAGTGGGTCGGCGGGGTCGCTGATACCTTCAGCAGCCGGCCAGGGTTGCAGGCTCGGCTCGCTCGCCCTGCGCTGCAGGTGCGCCGCATCCAGGCCCGGGCGATCGACTTCGCCGCCGCTGCTGTCGATATAGACCACGCAGTTGTCGCTGTCGAAGGCCTTGCCCAGCTCTTGCACCAGGGTCAGGAAGCCGCGATCGCTGCCGCCGCGCAGTTGCTCGGTCTGGCCATCCAGCGTACGGGAGGCCGAGGTGACCGTGTCGCCCACGCCGACGATGCGCGGCATCTGCGCCGGGTCGAAGCGCTCGCGCGCCAGTTGCAACAGCGCGTCGCGCTCGCGCGGGGCCTGGCGGGCGTTGAAGTCTTCACCCAGCGGGTAGTGCCCGGTGTGTTGGTGATAGTAGTGATTGAGAATCACCAGTACGCCGACTTCCTTGATCGCCCCCTTGAGCATGAACTGGAAATCGGTGGTGCCGGCGTTGTCGCCAGTGCTGTATTTGACCCGTTCCAGGCCCTGGGCGTCGCTGCCGAGATTGGGCGCGTAGTGGACGAAGAAGGACGCCTGCAGTTGACAGGCGGCGGCCTGTTGCAGCAGCTGCGCCATGAAGCCTTCGACGGCGTGCTGCAACTGCTGGTAGAGCGCCGGTTGCTCGCTGAAATGCTGGTAGAGGCTGTTGATGTTGAGGGTCGGTGAGGCGAGGTTGTCCAGTACGCTGGCGCCAACCAGGGCGGCGATCTCGGATGCGGCGAGCGTATAGGGCGGTGCGCCCAGCAGTTCGCCGAGAAAGCGCTCGGCCTTGCCCGGTAGCGTCTGCAGAAAGGCCAGTTCCGCCGCGCTTACGCCAGGGTGGGAAACCTTGCCGTGGCGGTCCTGCAGCTGTACGCCGCCGGCCGCTAGCCCCGGTAGGTAGAGACCTTGCTCGCGGGCCTGGGCGGGGGCTGCGAGGGCGTTGTCGACGATGCCGTTCACCCCGCGCCTGCCGATGTGTTCGCCGTTGGTCAGGACGAAGAAGTGTCCCGCCAGCTGACGGGCCGCCTGCACATAGCGCGGCTCGATGGTCCGGGTCAGCGGGTCGCGCACCAGGCCCATGCAGACGCCGTCCAAGTCCTGAATGATCAGCAGTTTGTCGGTGGCGACGAGGGCGTCGAGCAGGCGCTCATGATCGAGTGAAAACGTTGGGCTGGGTTTAATCATGCCGCCATCTTACCCGCACTGCCGGGGTCGACCAAACCTGCCGCCGGGAGGCGTCGGGCACTTGCCAGGATCGGGGCTGGCCAGCCGTCAGCGACTCAGGCCAAGGCGTTCATGCCACTGGGCGATGGATTCTTCTGGGTAGCCGTCGAATAGTTGATCGCCGGGGCGCTCATTGACTTCGACCCAGGGCGCTTTCGAGTCGAGCAGCAGGTGGGTGTGTTCCGGGGGCACCGGCAGCGGCGTGTCGATAGCCGAGGCGAAGGGGTGAATCAGCTCCGGCCACTCTGGGCTGAAGAGCCACAGGGCGCTGCCGCAGAGTCGGCAAAAATGCCGCTCGGCACTGCTGGTATGGGCGCGGCGCTCGCCTTCGCGCTTGATCTTGGCGCGATAGATGGCGACCTGCTTGCGCCCGGTGACTATCAGGCTGTGTGCAGCGCCGCTGAGGTTGATCGAGTAACCGCCGCCGCCCTGGGTTTTACGGCAGATCGAGCAGTAGCAACGCTGGTAGGGATAAGGGTGGGCACTGCTCAGGCTGAACACCACCGCACCGCAATGGCAGGAACCTTGGAGTTGCATGGCGAGCCTCCAGACAAGATGACTGCGTTGGCAAGATCGGCAATTACAGCCTAGACAATCTTTGCCTGGCGTGGCGCGAGTCCGTTGGTCGGGTTGAGTGGCGGCGCAACTCGCAAGTCGGGCTAGATAACGTTCTGTGTATCCACTTCTTTATGGCGACGTGTCACTATCTACTTTGACTTGCGATGTATCGGCGAGATTCGCCGTCCTCGCAGCACTTTGTCGCGAATGTCCTGCAAAGTCCTGCTCAACAATGACACGCATAATTGCAATAGGGCTCTAGCTTGACCGAAACCAACCTCTCCGAAGGCGAGATGCGCCGTGCCCTCGGCCTCGACCTAGCTCTACCGAAACAACCCCAGTCACAATCACAGTCAAAGCCAAAACCAGCGTCCAGTTACACGCTCGTCGAACTGAGCGTGCGCAAGAACGGTGGCCCGACTTTCCGCTTCGAGCATCGTTCGAGTTCGATCAGCACGCTGACCGCTCAGCTCGAGGCCGAAAAATCCGCACGCGCCAAGGGCTACGAGGTGTGGGTGCTGCTGGATATCCGGCAGATTTCCGAATAGCGGGCGGTCGATGTCTTGCTGAATCAACCCCGTTGGTTCGCGTTTGATCGGCATCGACTGAGATGCTGCAACAGCAGGGCAGCCATAACGACGGACTTTCTCCTGCGCCACCGCGCTGCCCGATTCTGGCGCGCTCTTGCCTGTAGCGCCCCGCTTTCTCCGCGAAGCGTCGGCGGTGTTGTGCCCATCAACTTGCAGATAAAGCCCAAGACCCCGCAGCTTGGCTGCGCTGCGCCGGCGCGGTCCGAGCTACAGCACATGACGTTCGTTGACGATTTGCTCAACAGCTTTGGCAACACTGTGGCACAGTCGAATGAGTGCGCTGGGACGCTTTGCTGCTGGTGTTAACAGGGATGATGGCACAATGCCTTTGCGCTCGAGCATCTCTTGATGTACATCAGCTGTGCGCCGTTCCAACAACCGCTCGAGGGTTTTCATGTCGCCAACAGCAGAACTGTCCCGTCAACCGAGCATCGGCGTCGCCAATTCGAGTGCCACCCGCCGGGCGTTGCTGCTTCTCTCAGCCTTACTGTTGGTGCTGTTCGTCGTGGCCAGTGCGGCGTTGGTGCAGATTGCGCTGCAGCAGAACACTCGGGCGCTCGAACAAAGCCGGTTCTATGTGGAAAAGGCCACCCAGGCACGCGAGAAGTCGATGCTGACGATTATCAGCGACTACGCCTTTTGGGGGGATGCTTACCAA
Source organism: Pseudomonas sp. CC6-YY-74 (assembly GCF_002025205.1). Lineage (GTDB taxonomy): Bacteria > Pseudomonadota > Gammaproteobacteria > Pseudomonadales > Pseudomonadaceae > Aquipseudomonas > Aquipseudomonas paeninsulae. The sequence goes on from NZ_CP019947.1 coordinate 354,033, forward strand.
AATCTGCATGCCGCAGTCGATCTTGAGTGGGCCTATACGCGGCAGAACATGGGAGCCGGCCTGTTCGATGATTTCGCCTTTGAGGGTGTGTTTGTCGTCGCTGCCGACGGCACTACCTCTTATGCGGTGGTCGACGGGCAGCGTGTGGCAACCTCGGTGCAGCAATGGCTCCCGCAAGACATAGCCGGCCTACTCGCGCAGGCGCGTGAGCAGGCCGGGGATGCAGAGCCGGTCGTTGGCTTCGCGCAAATAGCCGGTCAGCCGGCGCTGGTTGCTGCCGCTGGCCTTACCCCCGGTGGCGATCCGCAGACAGTCGAAGTACCGGGTCCGACATCCGTATTGCTCTTCGTCGATCTGCTCGGGCCGGACAAGCTGCAGGCGCTTGGAGAGAGTTTCGGTATCGACAAGCTGCATGTGGCTAACGCTGCTGTCGATGCGCCAGGCGCGCCATCGTTGGGCCTGGCCACCAGCAACGGCGAGCAGGTGCTGTTGCGTTGGCAGCCGGCCCGGCCTGGTGATCAGTTGCTTTACCTGATTCTGCCGCTGCTGGCCTTGGCCGGGAGCATTTTTGCGTTTGTCACCTGGTTGACCCTGCGCCGGGCCATGGCTTCCGCGTGCGAGATGGATGCCAGCTATGCCTCCCTGTACACCAGCCAACTGGCCCAGGCGGCCAGCGAGGCGCGCTTTCGCGATGTCGCCGAAGCCGCCTCGGACTGGATTTGGGAGGTCGATACCGAGCTGCGTCTGACCTACCTTTCCGCACGCTTTCAGGTGGTGACCGGGCATGCCGAGAGCGACTGGTTGGGGCGTCAGCTCGATGAGCTCATCGAGTGTCCCGGTGGTCTATCCATCTGGCTGAGCAAGCGCAAAAGCAGGGCATCCGATGGCACCCGGCAATGTCATTACCGCGCCCAGGATGGCCGTCTGCGCACCTGTCGACTCTCCATGCGAGCCGTTGCCGATGCGCAGGTTAGCGGCGGTTACCGCGGTACCGTCAGCGACATCACCGAAGAGGTCGAGGCGCGGGCGCGCATCGAACACCTGTCGCTGCATGATGCGCTGACCGGCCTGCCGAACCGCAACCGCATGCAGGAATTCCTCCAGGGCAAGCTCAAGGCGCTGCCCACTGCGAAAAATCCGCTGGTCATGCTCAGCCTCGACCTCGACCGTTTCAAGCCAGTCAACGACTCTTTCGGCCATGAGGTCGGCGACCGGGTGCTCAACGAGGTTTCCCGGCGCTTGCGCCTGTGCCTGCGCGAGGGCGATCTGGTTGCCCGCCTGGGCGGTGATGAGTTCATTCTGATTGTCAGTGGCATATCTGCTCAGGAGGAAGTGGAGCACCTGTGCGAGCGTTTGATCGCCAGCATCGAACGGCCATTCGAGATCGATAACCACAGTATTTTTATTGGCACCAGCATTGGTGTGGCCATGGCGCCCACCGACGCGGCCCAGGCGGACGAGTTGCTCCGCTATGCGGATATCGCGCTGTACGAGGCCAAGGGGGCCGGGCGCAATACCTGGTGTTTTTATGCCAGCGACATGAACGAGCGGGTCGTCGAGCGCCGTCAGCTCGAACACGATTTGCGCCAGGCCTTGCAACACGACGAGCTGCGCCTGCTCCTGCAGCCCCGTTACAGCGTCAACAGCAAGCGCATGGTAGCGGCCGAGGCGCTGGTTCGCTGGCAGCACCCGCAACGCGGACTGTTAAGCCCCGATAGCTTTATTTCAATCGCCGAGACCACCGGCTTGATCGTGCCCCTGAGCTCCTGGGTGTTGCATGCCGCCTGCATGGAAGCCATGAGCTGGAGCGAGGAGCTGATCGTTTCGGTGAATCTCTCGTCGGTGGAGTTCCAGCATGGGCAATTGGTGGCGCGGGTGACGGCCGCCCTTGCCGAAACCGGCCTGCCGCCGTCGAGACTGGAATTGGAGCTCACCGAGAGTGTCTTGCTCGAGGATGCCGAGGGCGCGCTGGTGATCATGCAGGCACTCAAGGACTTGGGCGTCAGGCTGTCCATGGATGACTTTGGCACCGGCTATTCGTCCCTCGGCTATCTGCGCACATTCCCTTTCGATGGGTTGAAGATCGATCGCAGTTTCGTCTCCGACCTGGACGGTTGCGAGAGCAGCCAGGCAATCATCAAGGCGATCATCGGACTCGGCCGGGCGCTCTCCCTGACCGTGACGGCCGAGGGAGTGGAGACGCAAGAACAACTCGATATTCTCCAGCGATACGACTGCGAGGAAGCCCAGGGCTATTTCCTCGATCGGCCGATGCAGCCGGCCCTGCTGCGCAGTGCCCTGGCGTGCCAGGAGCAAGGTGCATGAACTGGGGTGGCTGATCGTGAGGCTGCAACAAGCTTTATGCTGCTCAGCGATGGTCCCCGCGGCCGGTGCCGCACGACTCTGTAGGAGGGGCGGCCCGGCACCCGGCTAAACCGGCTCCGGCACATCCTCGCTGCTGTCCATGGCCACCTGACGGATCGACAGGCGAATCTCTGCCGGTAACACGCGCTTGGCGGCGCCTTCGGCGAGTTCGTTGAGCAGCGGGTGGTGGCTGAGTTTGCCGGCCGGGTCCTGGCGCAGCACGCGCTGGTCGAGCAGGGTCTGGATGAAGTGACGGAACAGGCTCTTGTCGAAGAATTCCGGGGCGTTGAGGCCATGCAGGATCGACAGGCGCTGGGCCATCACGGTACACAGGTCTTCCAGTTCCTCGGCGCTGATCGCGTGCTGGCCGGCATTGAGCAGCAGGGCGGTGGCCATGTAGAAGCGCTGCAGGGTCTGGGCGATGGTGCGCGAGAGCAGGGTCAGCAGGACGAAATGCCGCGAGCTGGGCAGCGGGCGTACATAGACGTCGGCCTCGAAGGTGAGCAGGCCCTGCTCGACGAAGGCGGCCAGCCATTGGTCGACCACGGCGTCCAGCTCGTCCAGGCTCCAGCGCATGAACAACTCGGCTTGCAGGTAGGGGTAGAGCGCGCGGGTATAGCGCAGGATCTGTTCGCGGCTGATCCGCGCGCTGCTCTGGAAGAAGCTGGTCAATAGCGCGGGCAGGGCGAAGATGTGCAGCACATTGTTGCGGTAGTAGGTCATCAGGACGGCGTTGTGCTCGTCCAGATAGAGGATCTTGCCCAGCGCATCGCGCTGTTCGGCCAGCAGGCCCATGCCCTGCACGTACTCGATCAGCGCCTGGCCGTCGCCCTCCGGCAGGGTGCAGTGCGGCGAGTAGGGTACGCGGCGTAGCAGCGCCAGGTAGAGATCCAGCACCCGCGCCAGGGCGGGTTCGTCCAGGGCCAGCTTGCTGGTGGACAGCAGCGCCAGGGCCACCAGGTTGACCGGGTTGATCGCCGCCGCTTCGTTGAGGTGTTGCGCCACGCGTTGGCCGAGCTTGCTGGTGGCCTCGTTCAGCCAGCTTGGCCGGTAATGCGGGGCGAGGTCCTGGCTGCGCCAGTCCGGTTGTTGCTGGTCGAGGAACTCGGCCAGCTTGATTGGCTCGCCGAAATTCACCCAGACCTGGCCGAAGCGCTGCTTGAGCGCGCCTATGACCTTGAAGATGTCGAAGATCGACTCCTTCTTCTTGCTCGCCCCGCGCAGTTCGCCCAGGTAGGTGCGGCCTTCCAGCACCCGTTCGTAGCCGACATACACCGGCACGAAGACCACTGGCAGGCGGTGGCTGCGCAGGAAGCTGCGCAGGGTGATGGCGAGCATGCCGGTCTTCGGCTGGAGCATGCGGCCGGTGCGCGAGCGGCCGCCTTCGACGAAGTACTCGACCGGGAAGCCCTTGCTGAACAGGCTGTGCAGGTATTCGTTGAACACCGCGGTGTACAGCGGGTTGCCCTTGAAGGTGCGGCGCATGAAGAAGGCGCCGCCACGGCGCAGCAGGCCGCCAATGATCGGCATGTTGAGGTTGATCCCGGCGGCGATATGCGGCGGGGTCAGGCCGTTGCGAAACAGCAGGTAGGACAGCAGCAGGTAGTCGATATGGCTGCGGTGGCAGGGCACGTAGATCACCTCGTGACCCTGGGCGACCTCCTGTACGCCTTCGATGTGATTGACCTTGATGCCGTCGTAGATCTTGTTCCAGAACCAGCTGAGCAGCAGTTCGAGGAAGCGGATCACCGTGTAGGTGTAGTCCGAGGCGATTTCGTTGCCGTAGCGCAGGGCCATGGCTTCGGCCTTTTTCAGGCTGATGTTGTCGCGCTCGGCTTGCTCGATGATCGCCTGGCGAACCTGCGGTTCGTGCACCAGGCCTTTGACCAGGTTGCGCCGGTGCGACACATCCGGGCCGATGACCGCGGCCTTCTGGTTGCGAAAGTGCACGCGCAGGATGCGCTGAACCATGCGCAGGGTGCGCTCGTGGCCCTTGTCCTGCTCGACCAGCTCGCGCAGGTGAATCGGCGTGGAGAACTGTACGCGGGTCTTGCGCCCCAGAATCAGGATGCTCACCAACCGGCGCAGACGACCGGTGACCGCCCAGCTGTCGGCGAACAGCAGCTTCCAGGCGCTGGTTTCCCGATCCGGCGACTGGCCCCAGAACACGCTGACCGGGATGATCTGGGCATCGTCCACGGCATGCTGGCTAAGGGCGCTGATCAGGCGTTGCAGGGTCGGCGCTATGCCGCGCTTGTCCTGGCGGCCGAGCCAGTCCGGCTCCGGGGTCAGGTAGAAGAACGCCGCCGGCTCCAGCAGATCGCCCACCGCGACCGGCAATATCGGGCGCGGCAGGCCGGCCTTGCGACATTCCGTATCGACCACCGCCAGATCGCTCAAGGACGGCAGTTGCAGCACATAGAACACTGGCTTGCTGCGGTCGAGCTTGAGGGTGAAGGCCGACTGGTTGATGGTTTCCGAACGCACCCAGAGGTACAGCAGGCGGCGCAGGGTACCGAACACGAGGCGGCGAAACGGGGAGCGGGTCATACGGAGTCTGCTGACTGTGCAAACGAGCAATTGCTCGGGGCGGCTAGTGTGCCGGATCGCTGGCGTGCCGGCAAAAGCTTGTCATGGGCCGATGGGTTGAAGCGTTGGGCCGGGCCGCGCAGGTCGGCGGAGGGGCGCGTGCCTGAAGCAAACCTGGGTTGAAGACGCCGGGTAAGCCAGCAGGGTGTCAGCAGGCCCGCCGCCATGCTGGGTTACGCCGCGCTTGCAATGCACACTTGGCAGCCAGCGCCTGGGCGGCTAACCCCTCCTGCGGAGCAATCTTGCGTCAGGGGCATGCCTTGCGGGTTCTTGGCTTGCGCTGTCGGTGCCCGACTCCTTATAGTCCCGCCGGCATTTAAAGGCCGTTTCGCTGCTCTATACGGGCCGCGAGCAGGATCTGTTAGCGCACTGGTGAGGGACCATGATCGAGATAAGCAATCTAACCAAGCGTTTCGCACAGCACACGGTGGTGGACGACCTGTCCTTCAGCGTCGAGCGGGGGGAAGTGTTGGGCTTTCTCGGCCCGAACGGTGCCGGCAAATCCACCACCATGAAGATGCTCACCGGTTTTCTCGCGCCAACGTCCGGTACGGCGAGCATTCTCGGCTTCGATATCCAGAGAGATACCCTCAAGGCCCAGCGCCAGATCGGTTACTTGCCGGAAGGCGCGCCCTGTTATGGCGACATGACGGTGCGCGGTTTTCTTGACTTCATCGCCGAGGTGCGCGGCTTCAAGGGTGCGGCGAAACGTCAACGGGTGGCCAAGGCAGTGGCTCAGGTCGAGCTGGAAAATGTCCTCGAACAGTCCATCGAGACCCTGTCCAAGGGCTTCAAGCGCCGGGTCGGGCTAGCCCAGGCGATCCTGCATGACCCCAAGGTACTGATCCTTGACGAGCCCACCGATGGCCTTGATCCGAACCAGAAGCACCAGGTACGCAAGCTGATCCAGAGCCTGGCCTACGACAAGATCGTGATCATCTCCACCCATATTCTTGAAGAGGTTTCCGCCGTGTGCACCCGTGCGGTGGTGATCGCCCACGGCAAGCTGCTCGCCGATGGCACGCCGCTGGAATTGGAAAGCCGCTCGCGCTATCACCAGGCGGTCACCCTGGTGGCCGAAGAACCACTGGATCGGGTGGCGCTGGCGGCCCTGCCGGGCGTGCTCGCGGTGGAAGAGAACGAGCGTGAGCACAGCCTCAGCGTGCTGGCCAAACCGGGCGAAGTGATCTTCGCGCAGGTCAATGCGCTGATCGCTCAGCGCGGCTGGCGAGTCAAGGAGTTGAATGTCGAGCGCGGCCGGCTGGACGAAGTGTTCCGCCGCCTGACGCGTGGAGAGGTGGTATGAGGCAGTTACCGGTGTTGTTCAAACGCGAGCTGGCGAGCTACTTCAGCACGCCGCTGGCCTATGTGTTTATCGTGATCTTCCTGGTCCTGTCCGGGGTGTTCACCTTCTACCTGGGCGGTTTCTTCGAGAGTGGTCAGGCCAATCTGGCGCCGTTCTTCGGTTTCCATCCCTGGTTGTACCTGTTTCTAGTGCCGGCTATCGCCATGCGTCTGTGGGCCGAGGAGCGCAAGTCCGGCACCATCGAGCTGCTGATGACCTTGCCGATCACCCGCTTCGAGGCGGTCACCGGCAAGTTCCTCGCCGCCTGGGCCTTCGCCGGCCTGGCGCTGCTGCTGACCTTCCCGATGATCATCACCGTCAACTACCTGGGCGAGCCGGACAACGGCGCCATTGCCACCGGCTACATCGGCAGTTGGTTGCTGGCCGGTGCATATCTGGCCATCGGCTCGTGCATGTCGGCGTTGGCGAAGAACCAGGTGATCGCCTTTATCCTGGCAGTCAGCGTGTGCTTCCTGTTTATCGTCAGCGGCTTTCCCATGGTGCTCGACGGCTTCAGTGGCTGGGCACCGCAATGGCTGATCGACGCGGTGGCGTCGCTGAGCTTCCTGACCCGTTTCGATGCCATCAGCAAGGGCGTGATCGACCTGCGTGACGTGCTGTATTTCCTCACCCTGATCGCGGCCTGGTTGGCCGCGACGGCGGTGGTCATCGACCTGAAGAAAGCCGATTGAGGGCGCCCATGAAAAAGCTGATGGTTTCCGGCGCCGGGCTTGCTCTTATCGCCCTGGCGTTTCTCGCATTCAACCTGTTCTCCAGCCTGAGCCTGACCGGCGCACGCCTGGATCTGACCGAGCAGAAGCTCTACACCATCTCCTCCGGTACCCAGCAGATACTTGCCGAGCTGGATGAGCCGGTGGAGCTGAACTTCTTCTACTCCGACACTGCCAGCAAGGACCTGCCGGCGCTGCGCACCTACGCCAAGCGTGTCGAGGAAATGCTCGAGGCTTACCAACGTGAAGCGGGTGACAAGCTCAAGCTGAAGATCATCGACCCCGAGCCCTTCTCCGCGGAGGAGGACCAGGCCGCCGAGTTCGGCCTGCAGGCCATTCCTCTGCAGCAGGGCGGCGACTCGATCTACTTCGGCCTGGCCGGCAAGAACGCCGCGGGCGATGTGCAGGTGATCCCGTTCTTCGCCCTGGATCAGGAGGAGTTCCTCGAATACGAGCTCAGCCGCCTGCTGCAGAGCCTGGCCAAGGCCGAGCGGCCGGTGGTCGGCGTTTTGTCCGGTCTGCAGATCAATGGCGGCTTCGACATGGCGTCCCGCCAGCCGACGCCGCCGTGGATGGTGATGGAGGAAATCCGCCAGCTGTTCCAGATCGAGAGCCTGAAGGCCGACGTCGACCTGATCCCCGAGAATGTCTCGGTGCTGCTGCTGGTGCACCCCAAACAGTTGCCGCAACAGACCCTCTACGCCATCGACCAGTTCGTCCTGCGCGGCGGCAAGCTGCTGACTTTCGTCGATCCGTTCAGTGAGGCCGATACCCAGGCCGAGATGCCCGGCGAGAGGGTCCTCGGCAAGTCCTCCGATCTCGAACCGCTGTTCAAGGCCTGGGGCCTGCGCATGGTGCCGGATCAGGTGCTCGGCGATGGCTCCTACGCCATGTCGGTGAGCATGGGTCAGGATCGTCGGCCGGTACGGCATGCCGCCTGGCTGAGCCTGCCGAAGGGCGCCCTGGATCAGGACGATATCAGCACCGCCGCGCTGGAGAACCTGACCGTGGCCGCCGCCGGCATGCTCGAGCCGCTGGAGGGCGCCAAGACCCGTTTCATCCCGCTGATCCAGAGTTCGCAGTACGCCATGCCGTTCGACGCGAAGCGCTTCGGCATGCTGCAGAACCCGGAAGAACTGATTCGCGAACTGCAGCCGACCGGCGAACGCTACACCATCGCCGCGCGGATTGACGGCCCGGCGCAGTCGGCCTACCCGGACGGCATCGAAGGGCGCAAGGACGGGCTCAAGCAGGCGGACAACATCAACGTCATCGTGGTCGCCGATACCGATATGCTCACCGACCGCATGTGGGTGCAGGTGCAGGACTTCTTCGGCCAGCGCATTCCGCAGCCGTGGGCGGACAATGCCGGTTTCGCGATTAATGCGTTGGATAACCTGGCCGGCTCCGAGGCGCTGATCAGCGTGCGTTCACGCGGACGTTTCACCCGTCCGTTCGAGGTGGTCGAGGCATTGCAGCGTGAGGCCGAGGTACGTTTTCGCGAGAAGGAGCAGGCCCTGCAGGGGCGGCTGGCGGACACCGAGCAGAAACTCGCCGTCTTGCAGCAGCGCGACGACCCGAGCAAGGTGCCGGAGCTGACCCCGGAACAGCAGGCCACGGTGCGCCAGTTCCTTCAGGAGAAGTTGAAGATCCGCAAGGAACTGCGCGAGGTGCGTTACCAGCTGAACGCCGATATCGAGGCGCTGGGACGCACGTTGAAGTTCGTCAATATCGCCCTGATGCCGCTGTTGCTGACGTTCGGCGTGCTGGCATTGTGGCTGTGGCGGCGGCGCAAGCACGGTTGACCACAACATGTCGGATCACTGTAGGGTGGGTCGGGCCGCGCAGGTTAGCGGCGCCAACTTCAGAGCGATCAGGCACCGCTATCGTGGCGCGCCGCGTAACCCACCAAGCGATCTCCCGCGTTGCGCCGATGGTGGGTTACGGCGCAACGGATCTTGCTGGTTCATCGCTATCGGCAGTGTGCGCCTAACCCACCCTACGAGAGGCCGTTTAACCGCAGGTTGATCTGTGGCGCGACACTAGGTAAGTGCCCTCTTGCCACGTCGGCCCATTCCCGGGCACTTGACGGCTGGAAAGTCTCAGCCGGTGCGCCAGGTGATTTCCTCGACGCCATCGGCGCTGATGCGCATCCAGCGGTCGGCTTGTTCGACGTTTTCCTCTTCCTGCCAGCTGCCCGGGGCGCAGCGTACTTCGACGTCGAGCGCGGCAAACGCCGCCTGGGCGCAGGTCAGGTCGTCCGCCCAGGGGGTGGCGGCGCTTTCCAGGTAGAGGCTATGCCACTTGCCGACGGCTTTCGGTAGCCAGGTCACCGGCACATCGCCGGCCAGGCACTTGAAGGTCTGGCCTTTCTGCTGCCAGGGCGTGCACGGGCCGAGCGTTTCGCTCAGCCACACGGCGATGGCGTGGTGATCGGCATCTTTCAGGTAAATCTCGATATCCGGTTGGCGCATGGTCATCAGTTCCTGGGGAGCCTAAATTTTTTCGATCCAATCGTAGCGTATGGCAACCGTCACCTCTAAAGGTTCGGCGATCACCGCGGCGCGCCGTTCGGCGCTGGCGCGCCAGCCGTGGGGCGTCATCGCCAGCAGGTCGGCGCGAGCCTCGCTGCTGCTCAGTTGCAGCTCGAAGCTCAGGGTTTCGCTGTGGGCCAGGCGCATGCCCGCAGGGATCAGTTCGAGGTGCTTCTGGTCGTCGTAATCGCGGACTTCGTCATACAGCTTGTGCCGCAGTTGCATCAGGTGTTCGCGGGTCGGGCCCATGCGCAGCAGGCCGCCGCCGGGGGCGAGCAGGCGATTGGCTTGCTGCCAGTCGAGCGGGCTGAACACGCTGGCGAGCAGTTGGCAGCTGGCGTCGGCCAGCGGCACCCGGGCCATGCTGGCAACCAGCCAGGTCAGCTGCGGCGAACGCTTGCAGCCACGCTTGATCGCCTCGCGGGAGATGTCCAGGGCATAACCGTCGGCATCGGGCAGGGCGTCGGCAAGCTGCGCGCTGTAGTAACCCTCGCCGCAGCCGATATCCAGCCAGCGCGCGGGCGCGTATCCCGCGGCCAGTTCGGCCAGGCGTCTGGCCAGCGGCGCATAGTGGCCACCATCGAGGAAGCGTCGGCGGGCGTCGACCATGGCGGCGTTGTCGCCAGGGTCGCGGCTGTTCTTGTGCTGCACCGGCAGCAGGTTCAGGTAACCCTGGCGCGCGCGGTCGAAGCGGTGCCCGGCCGGGCAGATCACGCCGTTGTCGACGGCGCTCAAGGCGCCTTGGCAGAGGGGGCAGGTCAGCATGCGAAAAATCCGTGGAAATGTCGTAGCGAGCAACCCGAGAGCAAGGCGGACGGAACGCAGCGACGAGACATATCAGTTAGATAGGCGAGGAGCGAGTACCGTCTCACAGCCGCTTGCGGCTGAACCGCCGCAGGCGGGCCCGCAGGGCGAGGGAAGCGAGTCACGCAGCTATCGGGGTGCGCAGTAGACATAGTCATGGATTTCAGGCGAGGAGCTTGACGAGGGTCTGATAGTAGATCTCGGTCAGCACGTCCAGATCGCTGGCCAGCACGCGCTCGTTGATCTGGTGGATGGTGGCGTTGACCGGGCCGAGCTCGACCACCTGGGTGCCGAGGGTGGCGATAAAGCGCCCATCGGAGGTGCCGCCGCTGGTCGAGGGCTTGGTTTCGCGACCGGTCACGCTCCTGATGCTGGCGGCTACGGCGTCGAGCAGGGCGCCGGGTTCGGTGAGGAATGGCAAGCCGGACAAGGCCCACTCCACGTGATAGTCCAGGCCATGTTTGTCGAGGATCGTGTTGACCCGCTGCTGCAAACCTTCGACCGTGGACTCGGTGGAGAAGCGGAAGTTGAAGATCGCCTGCAGTTCACCTGGGATCACGTTGGTGGTGCCGGTACCAGAATTCAGGTTGGAGACCTGGAAGCTGGTTGGCGGGAAGAAGGCGTTGCCGTCGTCCCAGTGCTCGCTGGCCAACTCGGCCAGTGCCGGGGCTGCCAGGTGGATCGGGTTCTTCGCCAGGTGCGGGTAGGCCACATGGCCCTGCACACCGCGTACCGTCAGCTTGGCGCCGAGCGAGCCGCGGCGGCCGTTCTTGACCGTATCGCCCACCAGCGAGGTGCTCGACGGCTCGCCGACGATGCACCAGTCCAGGCGTTCGCCGCGCGCGGCCAGGCGCTCGACCACCGCCTTGGTGCCGTGCTGGGCCGGGCCTTCCTCGTCGCTGGTGATCAGGAAGGCGATGCGGCCGTTATGCTGCGGGTGGTCGGTGACGAAGCGCTCGACGGCGATGATCATCGACGCCAGGCTGCCCTTCATGTCGGCCGCGCCGCGCCCGCAGAGCATGCCCTGCTCGTCGATCAGGGCGTCGAACGGTTGGTGCTGCCAGGCCTGCAACGGGCCGGTCGGCACCACGTCGGTATGCCCGGCGAAGCACAGCACCGGACCGTCCTGCTGGCCATGGCTGGCCCAGAAATTATCCACTTCCTCGATGCGCATGGCTTCGATCTGGAAGCCCAGGGCGTTGAGGCGGCGCATCATCAGCTCCTGGCAGCCTTCGTCGACCGGGGTGACGGACGGGCGGCGAATCAGGTCGCAGGCGAGTTCCAGGGTGGGCGTCAGGGTCGGGGCGGGGGCAGTCATTGCGGCTCCAGAGCGGCATCAAGCAGGAAGGCCGCCATATTAAAGCAAAACAGCAGCCTGGGCCTGTGCCTGCAGTTACAACGCGCGCAACAGAATGCGCTCGCTGACTTCCAGGTCGATATCGCGGTGTTCGCCGAGGGCAGTCAGCTGGTGGCGTTGCAGTTGCGCCAGCACCTGGGGGATCGCGTCGGCATCCAGGCCGTGTTCGGACAGGCGGGTCGGCACGCCCATGCGCTTGAAGAAGGCCTCGGTGGCGGCGATCGCCGCGTCGATGCGCGTGTCTTCAGTGCCTTCGCGCAGTTGCCAGACCCGTTCGGCGTATTGCAGCAGCTTGGCGCGCTTGGCCTCGCGGCGCTCGGCGAGCAACGCCGGCAGGACCACTGCGAGGGTCTGCGCATGGTCGATGTGGTAAAGCGCGGTCAGCTCGTGGCCGATCAGGTGGGTCGCCCAATCCTGGGGTACGCCACAGCCGATCAGGCCGTTGAGCGCCTGGGTGGCGCACCACATCAGGTTGGCGCGGACCTGGTAGTCCTCGGGGTTGACCAGGGCTTTTGGACCTTCCTCGATCAGGGTCTGCAGCAGGCCTTCGGCATAGCGGTCCTGCAGCGGTGCGTCGGCCGGGTAGGTCAGGTACTGCTCGATGGTGTGGACGAAGGCATCGACCACGCCGTTACCGATTTGCCGCACCGGCAGACTGAACGTGGTGCAGGGGTCGAGGATGGCGAAGCGCGGGAACAGCAGCGGGCTGGAGAACGGCAGCTTCTCCTGGCGCGCCACATGGGTGACCACGCCGTGCTGGTTGCTTTCCGAGCCGGTGGCGGCCAGGGTCAGTACGCAGCCCAGGGGGATCGCGGCCTTGGCGCGGGTGCCGGTGAGCAGTTCGAGCGGCTCGCCGGCATGGCACAGCGCCGCAGCGATGAACTTGCTGGCGTCGATCACCGAGCCGCCGCCGATGGCCAGGATGAAGTTGCAGTCGTCGCGCCTGGCCTGCTCCACGGCGCGCAGCAGGGTGTCGAACTGCGGATTGGCTTCGATGCCGGCGAAGCGGCTGATGGCGAAGCCCGCCAACGCTTCCTCGACCAGTGCCCATACACCGTTCTGGAAGATGCTGCCGCCACCATGGGTGACCAGCACGCGGCTGCCGGCGGGGATTTCCTTGCCGAGCTTGGCGATCTGGCCTTCACCGAAATGGATCTTGGTCGGGTTATGAAAACTGAAATTCTGCATGGCAGGCTCCGGCAGGCGGTTTTCTCGTGGTCGGCGGACTACCGCGCCGCCGACTCGAGCAAACCCATACAGGTGGTTATTCACCGGCTTGAGTCGAATCGGCACTTGGGTGTGCCAGGCGACCTTCCTATAATGCGCGCCTGCCCGGGGTATGGGGATCGAGGTGATGAAATGACGATCGACGAACAACGCTTTGCTGGAATTGCCCGCCTGTATGGTCGCGAGGGCGCCGAGCGTCTGGCTGCGGCGCATGTCGCGGTGGTCGGCATCGGCGGCGTCGGTTCCTGGGCGGCCGAGGCGCTGGCGCGCTCGGGCGTCGGCGAGATCTCGCTGTTCGACCTGGACGATGTCTGCGTCAGCAATACCAACCGGCAGATCCAGGCGCTGGACAGCACGGTCGGCCAGGCCAAGGTCGAGGTGATGGCGGCGCGCATTCGGGCGATCAATCCTGCCTGCGTGGTGCACGCGGTGGCGGACTTCGTCACCCGCGAGACCATGGCCGAATACATCACCGAGCAACTCGACGCGGTGATCGATTGCATCGACAGCGTCAACGCCAAGGCGGCGCTGATCTCCTGGTGCAAGCGGCGCAAGATCCAGGTGGTGACCACCGGCGGCGCCGGCGGGCAGATCGACCCGACGCAGATTCAGGTCGGCGACCTGAACAAGGCCTGGAACGATCCGCTGGCCGCCAAGGTGCGCTCGACCCTGCGCCGCGACTACAAATTTTCGCGTACGCCGGGGCGTAACTACAGCGTGCCCTGTGTATTTTCCACCGAGCAGTTGCGCTACCCCAAGCCGGACGGCAGCGTGTGCCAGTACAAGGGCTTTGTCGGCGAAGGGGTCAAGCTCGACTGCGCCGGCGGTTTTGGTGCGGCGATGATGGTCACCGCGAGCTTCGGCATGGTCGCCGTGGCCAAGACCGTGGAAAAACTGGTGGCCGGCGCGCGCAGGCCGGCCGAACGTCAGGCATTGTGAGGCGTCTCAGGCTCTGCCACTTCGACTAAGCGGCAGGCAAGCGGCGCGGGTTGTGGAGGTTGTTTGCGCCGTTATGGAGCATGAGGTGGCTGTAATGATTCGTGGCCTTCACCCTGCTGGGTTGCGCCATGTGCGTACCGCGTACCGCGCCCTGGGCAGCCTCTTGCTGATTGTCTTCGCCCTTGGGTTCAGCCCGCCGGCATGGCCAGCCAGCTGTGCTGGTAGCCGCGGCTGATCGGCTATGTCGATGGCTGCCTGGTCAGCTCGCCCATGCGCTGCAGCACGGCATTCAGGCCATTGCTGCGCGAGGGCGAGAGCTGGCGCGCCAGGCCGAGTTGGGCGAACCAGTCGGCCAGGTCGATTTCGCTCAATTCGGCGCCGGTCAGGCCGTTGACCCGGGCCAGCAGCAGCGCCAGCAACCCGCGCAGCAGACGCGCATCGCTGCTGGCGCGAAACTGCCAGCACTGATCCCGTTGTGCGGCGACCAGCCAGACCTGACTTTCGCAGCCGTGCACACGATTGGCCTCGCAGCGCTCCTCGTCACTCAGCGCGGGCAGGCGTTCGCCCCACTGCATCAGCAAACGCGCGCGCTGTTCCCAACCGGGGCATTGGCCGAAGGCGGCGAGCGCTTGCTCGGCGTCGGCGGGCAGGCTCATCGCAGCAGCTCCAGGGATTGATCCAGCGCGGCGAAGAAGCGCTGCAGATCTGCGCTGTCGTTGTACAGGCCTAGGGATACGCGGATCGCTCCGGCCAGGCCGAAGCCGTTCAGCAGCGGCATGGCGCAGTGATGACCGGCGCGCACGGCGATGCCCTGTTCGGTGAGCAGGTGGGCGAGGTCGGCATTGTGCACGCCCGCGACCACGAAGCTGGCCAGCGCCACCTTGGGCGCACCCAGCAGGCGGATGCCGTCGCGCGCAGTCAGGCCGCTGAGCAGTTGGCCATGCAGCGCGGCTTCATGGGCGGCCACGGCAACAGCGTCCAGTGAGGTCAGATAGTCCAGGCTGGCGCCCAGGGCGATCACCCCGGCGATCGGCGGCGTGCCGGCCTCGAAGCCCAGCGGCGCAGCGCGAAACTCGGCGCACTGGTAATCGGCCACCCGCACCATTTCCCCGCCGAACTGCCAGTGCCGGAGACGCTGCAGTGCCGGTTTGCGGCCATAGAGCAGGCCGACGCCATCCGGCCCGTAGAGCTTGTGACTGGAGCAGACATAGAAATCGCAACCCAGGGTCTCGATGTCATGCCGGCCATGCACCACGCCCTGGGCGCCATCGACCACGCTCAGTGCGCCCTGGGCTTGGCCCAGAGCGAGCAGTTTGGTCAGCGGCTGCCAGCAGCCGAGCACATTGGACAACTGACTGAGCGCCAACACCCGGGTGCGCGGGCCGATCAAATTGGCCGCCTGCTCGAGGTCGATCAGGCCGGTGGCATCCAGCGGCAGAACGATCAGCTTGAGGTGGCGGCGCAGGGCCAGCTGCTGCCAGGGCAGCAGATTGGCGTGGTGTTCCAGGGCGCTGATGACAATCTCGTCACCGGCCTGCAACTCATGCTCCAGGCCATAGGCCAGCAGGTTGAAGGCTTCGGTGGCGCTGCGGGTAAACAGGATCTGCGCCGAGTCTGGCGCATTGAGCCAGCGCGCGACCTTGTCACGGCTGCTTTCGAAGGCGCGGGTAGCCCGCTCGCCCGGCAAGTGCTGGGCCCGATGCACATTGGCCGCACCGCCCGCGTAATAGCCGAGCAGGGCATCGAGCATGGCCTGTGGCTTTTGTGCGGTGGCGGCGCTGTCCAGGTAGGTCTGGCCTTCGCCGTCGAGGGCCAGGATGCCGGGAAAGTCAGCGCGCCAGGGAGACGTAAAAGACATGGAGTTTTCCAGAGCGTGTCTGGCGCCTAAAAGTTGGGTTTAACGCGTAGCGAGCGAAGCCCAGGCAGGCGCAATAAGGCGAGGACGTGGAGTTTACTCAAGTAAATGACACGTTCGAGCCTTATTGCAACGCCGCATGGGAGAGCGCAGCAGCGTTAAACCAACTTTTTAATTATGCGCGTGCAGGGCTTCGTTCAGCTCGATCGCCGACTTGTGGGTCTTGCATTCCACGCTACCGGTTTGCGAGTTACGGCGAAACAGCAGGTCCGGCTGGCCGGCCAGTTCGCGTGCCTTGACCACCTTGACCAACTGGTTCTGGCCATCGAGCAGTGCCACCTTGGTGCCGGCGGTGATGTACAGGCCGGACTCCACGGTGTTGCGGTCGCCCAGGGGGATACCGACACCGGCGTTGGCGCCGATCAGGCAGCCTTCGCCCACGGAAATCACCAGGTTGCCGCCGCCGGACAGGGTGCCCATGGTCGAGCAACCGCCGCCCAGGTCGGAGCCCTTGCCGACGAATACGCCGGCGGAGACGCGGCCTTCGATCATGCCCGGGCCTGCGGTGCCGGCATTGAAGTTGATGAAACCTTCGTGCATCACGGTCGTGCCTTCACCGATGTAGGCGCCCAGGCGCACGCGAGCGGTGTCGGCGATGCGCACACCGCTCGGCACCACGTAGTCGGTCATTTTCGGGAACTTGTCCACCGAGAAGACTTCCAGCAGTTCGCTGCGCAGACGTGCTTCTAGTTGGCGCTCGGGCAATTCGGTCAGGTCGATGGCACCCTGGCTGGTCCAGGCCACGTTCGGCAGCAACGGGAAGATCCCGGTCAGGTTCAGACCATGCGGCTTGACCAGGCGATGGGACAGCAGGTGCAGCTTGAGGTAAGCCTCGGGCGTGCTGCTCAGGGGCAGATCTTCGGCGAGGAAGGTGGCGACCAGCGGCTGGTGGCTTTCCGCCAGGCGGGTGAGCAGGGCAGCCTGGGCGGCATCGATACCTTTCAAGGCCTCGGCCAGGTCGCCGGCTTGTTGGGTGGTGAAGCCGAGCGCTTGGTTGCCACCGTTGTAACCGAGTTTTTCTGCAGCCTTGGCCACCAGTTCGGCCGATGGGTTGAGCAGGGGCTGGGCATAGAAGACTTCCAGCCAGTTGCTCTGACGGTTCTGGGTGCCGACACCGAAGGCCAGGCTGAAGAGGGTATTGGTCATGTTGCTTTCCTTAACGCGAATTCAATGGGTACGGATTGTTCAGGCCAGTTCAGCGGCATAGCGCTCGGGCTTGAAACCAATCAGGGTCTTGTTGCCGAGATCCAGCACCGGGCGCTTGATCATCGACGGCTGAGCGAGCATCAGTCCGATCGCCTTGTTTTGGTCGAGGTCGGCTTTGTGCGCCTCGTCCAATTTGCGGAAGGTGGTACCAGCACGGTTGAGAATGGTTTCCCAGCCATGCTCGTTGCACCACTTGTCCAGGTTCTCACGGTCGATGCCGACAGTTTTGTAATCATGAAAGACGTAGCTTACCCCGTGCTCGTCGAGCCAGGTGCGGGCTTTCTTCATGGTGTCGCAAGCTTTGATGCCAAACAGGGTTTTGCTCATGCTTACAGGCTCTTCACAAAGGCGCGGATGCGTTCGGCGGCTGCCACGCACTCGGCCAGCGGTGCGACCAGGGCCATGCGCACACGATTGGCGCCTGGGTTGATACCCTCGACACTGCGCGACAGGTAGGAACCGGGCACCACGGTGACGTGCTCGCGGGCGAACAGTTCACGGGTAAAGGTTTCGTCGTCAATCGGGGTTCTGGCCCACAGGTAGAAGCCGCCATCCGGGCGCTGCACATCGAGCACGCCATCGAGAATCGCCAGCACGGCATCGAACTTCTCGCGGTACAGTTCGCGGTTGGCCTTGACGTGCTGTTCGTCGTTCCAGGCGGCAATGCTGGCCAGTTGGGTTGGCACCGGCATGGCGCAGCCGTGGTAGGTACGGTACAGCAGGAAAGCTTTCAATATGTCGGCGTCGCCGGCGACGAAGCCCGAGCGCAGGCCTGGCAGGTTGGAGCGCTTGGACAGGCTGTGGAACACCACGCAGCGTTTGAAGTCGTTGCGACCCAGTTCGGCGCAGGCCGTCAGCAGGCCGGCGGGTGGGTTCAGCTCGTCGAAATACAGCTCGCTGTAGCACTCGTCGGCGGCGATGACGAAATCATACTCATCGGCCAACTGGATCAGCCGCTTAAGAGTGGTCAACGGAATCAGCGCGCCAGTCGGGTTACCGGGCGAGCAGAGGAAGAGGATCTGGCAGCGCTGCCACACTTCGGCCGGCACCGCATCGAAATCCGGGTTGAAGCCATGCTGTTCCAGGCACGCCAGGTAGTGCGGCTGGGCGCCGGCGAGCAGGGCCGCGCCTTCGTAGATCTGGTAGAACGGGTTGGGGCTGATCACCAGGCCCTCGACACCCCGTTGCACCACGGTCTGGGTAAAGGCGAACAGGGCTTCGCGCGTGCCGTTGACTGGCAGTACCTGGCGCGCCGGGTCGAGCATGCCGGCCGGCAGATTGAAGCGCCGGCTGCACCAGCCGGCGATCGCTTCACGCAGTTCGGCGATGCCCAGGGTGCTGGGGTAGACCGCCAGTTTCTCCAGGTTGGCGCTGAGCGCCTCGGCGACGAAAGCCGGCGAGCGATGCTTGGGCTCGCCGATCGACAGGGCGATGGCCGGCTTGTCGATCGGCGGCTGAGCACCGGCCAGCAAAGCGCGGAGCTTTTCGAAGGGATAAGGTTGCAGCTGGTTCAACGCGTCGTTCATGTTTCTTTCCTGGGTACTGCAAGCGACTACTGGTGGTCTGCGCTTGCCGTCATCAAATAGTTATCCGGTTTGGCTCTGTGGTCTGCCCATTGGCGTCCGAGAGCTGCTCGATGATGGTTTCCTGCAGCCGGCGACACAGTTCGGGGTCGGACAGCGGCTGGTTGTTGGCGTCGGTGACGAAGAACACGTCTTCCACCCGCTCGCCAAGGGTGGCGATCTTGGCATTCTGCAGTGACAGGTCGAAGTCGAGAAAGATCCGCCCGACCCTGGCCAGCAGACCCGGTCGATCGGGGGCGGTCAATTCGAGGATGGTCACCGGGCGTTGCGCGTCGTTGTGGATGGTCACCCGTGGGGCGAAGGCGAAATGCTTGAGCTGGCGCGGTACCCGGCGCTGGATGATGTTCGGGTAATCATCGGGGTTCTTCAGCGCGTCGACCAGGCCTTGGCGGATCCGCTTGATCCGCGCAGGATTTTCGCCAATCGAGCCGCCCTCGGCCTCCAAGACGATATAGGTATCGAGGGTGAACTTGCTGGTCGAGGTGAGAATCCGCGCGTCATGGATGTTCAGGTTGAGCTGGGCCATGGCGGCCACGGTCACGGCGAAGAAGTCGTGCTGGTCGGCGGCATAGATGAAGATCTGGGTGCCACCCTCGAATTCGCGTTGGGTGGTTTCCTTGATCAGCACCAGCGGATTGCTGTCGTTGGCGTGCTGTAGGATCGCCTCCGCATGCCAGGCCACGTCGCCGGCGGTGTGGCGCAGGAAGTAGTCATCGCCGAGCTGCGACCACAGCTGTTCGGCCTCGTCCGGGTCGGTGCCGCCGCGCACCAGAATGTCCAGGGCGGCGCTCTGCGTCAGGCGAATCTGTTCTTCACGGTCCAGCGGGTTTTCCAGGCCGCGGTTGAGGGCGCGCTTGGTTTCGGTGTAGAGCTGGCGCAGCAGGCTGGCGCGCCAGGAGTTCCACAGGCTGGGGTTGGTGGCGTTGATGTCGGCCACGGTCAGCACATAGAGGTAGTCCAGGCGCGTCTGGTCGCCGACCAGGCGGGCGAAATCGTAGATCACCTGCGGGTCGGACAGGTCCTTGCGCTGGGCGGTGGACGACATTGTCAGGTGATTCTGCACCAGCCAGACGATCAGTTTACGGTCCCAGTTGGGTAGCTGATGGCGCACGCAGAAGGTTTCGGCGTCCACCGCGCCCAGCGCGGAGTGGTCGCCGCCGCGGCCCTTGCCGATGTCATGGTAAAGCCCGGCCAAGTAGATCAGTTCGGGCTTGGGCAGTTTGCCGATCAGCTTACTGGCCAGGGGGAATTTCTCGGCCAGCTCCGTCCACTTGAATTTACGCAGGTGCTTGATCAGGTTGAGGGTGTGCGCATCGACCGTATAGATGTGGAACAGGTCGTGCTGCATTTGTCCGATGATGTGGCCGAATTCGGGCAGGTAACGCCCGAGAATGCCGTAGCGGTTCATCCGCCGCAGGTTGCGGTGGATGCCCTGGGCGCTCTTGAACAACTCGATGAACAGGCTGGTATTGCGAATGTCGCTGCGGAAGTCGTCGTCGATCAGGTAGCGGTGATCGCGTAGCAGGCGAATTGTATCGGCACACACACCCTTGATCTCTGGGTGCTGGGCCATCAGCACGAAGATTTCCAGAATGGCAAAGGGCGTGCGTTTGAATACGTTGGGGTGGGTGACTTCGATATAGCAGTCGCGCAGCTGGAAGCGGCTGTTCAGCGGCTGCGCCTGGCCGCTTTGGCCGGCGCGGAGGATTTCCTCTTCGAAGTGCTGCTTGATCAGATCGCTCAGCTCGGCAATCCCCATCACTACGCGGTAGTACTTCTGCATGAAGCGTTCGACTGCCAGCTTGGCATTGCCATCTTCATAGCCCAGCAGGCTGGCGATCTCGCGTTGGTAGTCGAACAGCAAGCGGTCTTCGGCGCGGCCGGCGAGCATGTGCAGGGCGTAGCGCACTTTCCACAGGAACTCCTGGCTGGACACCAGTAGGGAGTATTCGCTTTCCAGGAGAAAGCCCTGGCCGACCATGGCGTGCAAATTCAAGGTGCCGAAATGGCGGCGGGCGACCCAGAGGATGGTCTGGATGTCGCGCAGGCCGCCCGGCGAACCCTTCACGTTGGGTTCGAGGTTGTATTCGGTGTCGTTGTACTTGGCGTGGCGGGCGCGCTGTTCTTTGCGTTTGGCCAGGAAGAAGTGCTTGCTTGGCCACATCTGCGTGGTGCTGGTGACATCCTGCATGCGCTGGCGCAGGCGCTCGGGGCCGGCGATGGTGCGGCTTTCCATCAGGTTGGTGATCACCGTCAGGTCGGCACGGGCTTCATCGGCGCATTCGTCGACCGAGCGCACGCTTTGCCCGACCTCCAGACCGATGTCCCAGAGCAGGGTGAGGAAGCGTTCGATCGGCTCGCGGAAGGTTTCGTGGTCGGCGCTGTCGAGCAGGATCAGCAGGTCGATATCCGAGTAGGGGTGCAGTTCGCCACGGCCATAGCCGCCGACCGCCAGCAGGGCGATGTCGGCGTCTTCGCTCCACTCCAGGCGATCCCAGGCTTCACGCAGGATCTGATCGGTAAACCAGGCGCGATCCTCGACCAGTCGACGGACCTCGCGACCCTTCTTGAAGCGTGCATCGAGCACCTCATGGGCGCGCCGGATGGCCTTCTTGAAGGCGCCGATGGGGCTGGCCTTGAGCGCCAGTTCTGCCTGGAATTGCCCGCGGTCGAACAGCTTGGAGTCTACCTGCGGCATGCGACGATCTTCCTTTATGAGAGCGGCGATGATTAGGCCGAGGTGCGGGAGATGGTGTCGTCGCTGCGCAGGGTGAAGATCTCGTAGCCATCGGCGGTGACCAGGATGGTGTGCTCCCACTGTGCCGAGAGCTTGCGATCCTTGGTGATCGCGGTCCAGCCATCGCCGAGCAGGCGAGTTTCCGCACGACCCTGGTTGATCATCGGCTCGATGGTGAAGGTCATGCCTTCTTTCAGTTCCATGCCGGTGCCAGCGCGGCCGTAGTGGAGTACCTGCGGCTCTTCGTGGAACACCGCGCCAATGCCGTGGCCGCAGTACTCGCGCACCACCGAGAAGCCATTCTTCTCCGCGTGCTTCTGGATCACTTCACCGATGTCGCCCAGGCGGGTGCCGGGACGCACCTGTTGAATGCCTTTATACATGCACTCCTGGGTGATCTTGGCCAGACGCTCGGCCCATTCCGGCACCTTGCCGACCATGAACATCTTGCTGGTATCGCCGTGGTAGCCGTCCTTGATCACGGTGATGTCGATGTTCAGTACGTCGCCTTCTTTCAGCGGCTTCTCGTTGGGGATGCCGTGGCAGACCACGTGGTTGATCGAGGTGCAGATCGACTTGGGGAAGCCTTTGTAGTTGAGCGGCGCGGGGATGGCCTGCTGCACATTGACGATGTAGTCATGGCAGATGCGATCCAGTTCCTCGGTGGTGACTCCGGGTTTGACGTGCTCGCCGATCATTTCCAGTACGTCGGCAGCGAGGCGGCCGGCTACGCGCATTTTTTCGATTTCAACGGGCGTCTTGATGGTGACGGTCATATGGGCTCTCGGGTGCAGACTGAAAAGAGGGTTATGTTAGCAGCTTCAAGCTGCAAGCCATAAGCTGCGCGCGTGGCCGCTTTGTCTTTTGGCTTGATGGCTGTAGCTTGCGGCGATCTTTTATGGTATAAAACGCGCCGCTTTACGGGCCGTATGCCTGGGAGCTTTAATCCACACACGCATCGACACAATTTCCTGGGTGCCTTTCGCCACGTGCGACTGGTTGGAGATTGGGATGCGTGGAGGCCTAACCCGACTTATCAAGGAACTACCATGTCCCAAGTCAATATGCGCGATATGCTGAAGGCCGGTGTGCACTTCGGTCACCAGACCCGTTACTGGAACCCGAAAATGGGTAAGTACATTTTCGGCGCGCGTAACAAGATCCACATCATCAACCTTGAAAAAACCCTGCCGATGTTCAACGACGCGCTGTCGTTCGTTGAGAAGCTGGCTTCGGGCAAAAACAAGATTCTGTTCGTCGGCACCAAGCGTTCCGCTGGCAAGATCGTTGCTCAAGAAGCAGCTCGTTGCGGTTCGCCGTACGTCGATCATCGCTGGTTGGGCGGCATGCTGACCAACTACAAAACTATCCGCGCCTCGATCAAGCGTCTGCGTGACCTGGAAGTTCAAGCCCAAGACGGCACTTTCACCAAGCTGACCAAGAAAGAAGCTCTGATGCGCACCCGTGATCTGGAAAAACTGGATCGCAGCCTGGGTGGTATCAAGGACATGGGCGGTCTGCCGGACGCTCTGTTCGTGATCGACGTTGACCACGAGCGCATTGCTATCACCGAAGCCAACAAGCTGGGTATCCCGGTTATTGGCGTCGTCGATACCAACAGCAGCCCAGAAGGTGTTGATTACATCATTCCGGGTAACGATGACGCCATCCGCGCTATCCAGTTGTACATGGGCGCCATGGCTGATGCCGTAGTTCGCGGGCGCACTAACACCGGCGGCGGCAGCGACGATTTCGTCGAGCAAGCCCCGGCAGTCCCGGCAGCTCCTGCAGCCGAAGCGGTTCAGGGCTAAGCGGTACGCGCCAAGCGTTACTCGCTACGCAGAAAGGGGCTAGGCCCCCTTTTTGCCACTTGGAAAACCATTGTCGGCCGATTGCTGTTGGTCGGGTTCGAGCAGTGTGTTTACAGAATTGATCGCCCGTTCAGGCGGGTGGAATGGTTAACAACCTATCCAAGAGGAATTTGAAATGGCAGAGATTACTGCAGCATTAGTCAAAGAACTGCGTGAGCGCACTGGCGAAGGCATGATGGATTGCAAAAAGGCCTTGACCAAGGCTGGCGGCGACATCGAGAAAGCCATTGATGAGATGCGTGCTTCCGGCGCGATCAAGGCAGCCAAGAAAGCAGGCAACATCGCTGCCGAAGGTGCTATCGCAGTCAAGGTTGCTGACGACGGCAAATCGGCCGTGATCCTTGAAGTCAACTCGCAAACCGACTTCCTGGCTCTGCAGGACGACTTCAAGAATTTCGTCAACAGCAGCCTAGAAAAAGCCATCGCTGACAAGCTGACCGACGCTGCGCCGCTGATCGTCGCTCAGGAAACTGCGCGTGAAGCGCTGATAGCCAAAGTAGGCGAGAACGTCAATATTCGTCGCCTGGCCCGCGTTGAAGGCGACGTGGTCGGCGCTTACCTGCACGGTAACAAGATTGGTGTGGTTGTGGTTCTGAGCGGCGGTAACGCTGATCTGGCCAAGGACATCGCCATGCACGTGGCTGCCAGCAATCCGGAGTTCCTGCTGCCTACGGAAGTGTCCGCTGAAGCGATCGCGCGCGAAAAAGCCGTGTTCATGGGCCTCAACGAAGACAAGATCAAGGGCAAGCCGGCTGAAATCGTCGAGAAGATGATTGGCGGTCGTATCCAGAAGTTCCTCGCTGAAGCCAGTCTGGTTGAGCAAGCCTTCGTTAAAGACCCGGAAATCAAGGTCGGTGCTTTGGCCAAGAAAGGCGGCGCTGAAATCGTTTCCTTCACCCGCTTCCAGGTCGGCGAAGGCATCGAGAAGCCGGTAGACAACTTTGCTGAAGAAGTTGCTGCACAACTGGCTGCCAGCAAGCAGTAAGACGCTTTATAGTTGTCGCCCCGA
This sequence comes from Pseudomonas sp. CC6-YY-74, assembly GCF_002025205.1. Classification (GTDB taxonomy): domain Bacteria; phylum Pseudomonadota; class Gammaproteobacteria; order Pseudomonadales; family Pseudomonadaceae; genus Aquipseudomonas; species Aquipseudomonas paeninsulae. The sequence goes on from NZ_CP019947.1 coordinate 378,244, forward strand.
AGAGGCTGCCCGCATACGCGCGCGGCCTCTTTGTCAAATTGAGGGGCTGTCGGGCAGTTTGCTGCGCTGATGGTAGGCGTTGCACAAAGGACTCCGGGTGTTGTCAAAGCGCTCGATAAACCCGTGCCGCAAGGCGCGTAAAGAATTCAAACGCCGCAGGAGAGACTGGTAATGGCTCAGCAGGTGAGTGGTCGTCAACCGCGCTATAAGCGCATTCTGCTCAAACTTAGCGGCGAGGCCCTGATGGGGGCGGAAGATTTCGGCATCGATCCCAAGGTGCTCGATCGCATGGCTTTGGAAGTCGGCCAGTTGGTGGGGATCGGCGTGCAGGTCGGTCTGGTCATTGGCGGTGGCAATCTATTTCGTGGGCGGCGCTCTCCGCGGCCGGCATGGATCGGGTGACCGGCGACCATATGGGTATGCTGGCGACCGTGATGAACGCCCTGGCCATGCGCGATGCGCTGGAGCGTTCGAATATCCCGGCAATCGTGATGTCGGCGATTTCCATGGTTGGGGTGACCGATCACTACGACCGGCGCAAGGCGTTGCGTCACCTGAAAACCGGTGAGGTGGTGATCTTTGCCGCTGGCACCGGCAATCCGTTCTTCACCACCGATTCGGCCGCCTGCCTGCGGGCCATCGAGACCGATGCCGACGTGGTGTTGAAGGCGACCAAGGTGGACGGTGTGTACACTGCCGATCCGTTCAAGGATCCGCATGCAGAGAAGTTTGATCACCTGACTTACGATGAAGTGCTGGATCGCAAGCTTGGCGTGATGGATCTGACGGCCATCTGCTTGTGCCGCGATCACAAGATGCCGTTGCGCGTCTTCAATATGAATAAACCCGGTGCCCTGCTGAATATCGTGCTGGGCGGTGCCGAAGGTACTCTGATCGAGGAAAGTGAAAAATGATCAACGAGATCAAGAAAGATACCCAGGAACGTATGCAGAAGAGCCTGGATTCGCTGACCCATGCTTTCAGTCGTATTCGTACCGGCCAGGCTCATCCAAGCATTCTGGGTGGCGTGATGGTGTCTTATTACGGTTCCGACACCCCCTTGAATCAGGTCGCCAACGTGACCGTCAAGGATTCCCGCACCCTGCAGGTTGTCGCGTTCGAGCGCGGCATGCTGGCTGCTGTCGACAAGGCGATCCAGAGTTCCGGTCTGGGCTTCAATCCGACCAATCTGGGCGAGTTGCTGTTGATTTCCATGCCGGCGCTGACCGAAGAAACCCGCAAGGGCTTCACCAAGCAGGCGCGTGATGCCGCGGAAGATGGCCGGATTGCCGTGCGCAATATCCGCCGTGATGCCTTGAGTCAGCTGAAGGATCTGGTCAAAGAGAAAGAGATCAGCGAAGACGAAGAGCGTCGTGCCGCCGATGATATCCAGAAGCTGACTGACAAGTTCGTGGCGGAAATCGAAGTGGCTGTGAAGCAGAAAGAAGCGGATCTGATGGCCGTTTAGCGGTCAGGAGATCCTTATGCACAAGACCATAGGCGGCGCTAAAGCGGCCGTGCCACGTCATGTGGCGATCATCATGGACGGTAATAACCGCTGGGCGCGCAAGCGTCTGTTGCCGGGTATTGCCGGGCATAAGGCTGGCGTCGATGCGGTGCGCGCGGTCATTGAGGTGTGCGCCGAGACCGGGGTCGAGGTGTTGACCCTGTTCGCCTTCTCCAGCGAGAACTGGCAGCGTCCGGCCGACGAGGTCGGGGCGCTGATGGAGTTGTTCCTCGGCGCGCTGCGCCGCGAGGCGAAGAAGCTCGACGAGAACGGCATCAGTCTGCGCATCATTGGCGATCGCTCGCGCTTCCATCCGGAGTTGCAAGCCGCCATGCGTGAGGCTGAAGCCTTGACCTCCGGCGCCAAGCGTTTCGTCCTGCAGATTGCCGCCAACTATGGTGGGCAGTGGGATATTGCGCAGGCGGCGCAGCGGCTGGCTCGCGAGGTTCAGGGCGGGCACTTGCGGCCGGAAAATATTACCCCCGAGCTGTTGCAGAGCTGTCTGGCGACCGGCGATTTGCCCTTGCCCGATTTGTGCATCCGTACGGGTGGCGAGCATCGCATCAGTAATTTCCTGTTATGGCAGTTGGCCTACAGCGAGCTGTATTTCTCTGATCTGTTCTGGCCGGATTTCAAGCACGATGCCATGCGCAAGGCCTTGGCGGATTACGCCAAGCGCCAGCGGCGTTTTGGTCGATCCGCTGAACAGGTCGATGCCGAGGCGCGTGCCTGATGCTTAAACAACGGATCATGACTGCGTTGGTGTTACTGCCCATCGCCCTGGGCGGGTTCTTTCTGCTCGATGGTGCGGCCTTTGCGCTGTTCATTGGCGCCGTGGTCAGTCTGGGTGCCTGGGAGTGGGCGCGCCTGGCGGGCCTGGCCGGACAGCCGCTGCGAGTGGCCTATGCCGCTGGGGTTGCTGCGCTGTTATTCGGACTCTATCAATTGCCGACATTGGCGCCCTGGCTGTTGCTGCTCGCTGTCGTCTGGTGGGCGCTGGCCACTGTGCTGGTGTTGAGCTATCCGGCCAGTAGCCGCTATTGGGCCGGGCTGCCGGGTCGGTTGTTGATCGGCTTGCTGATCCTGCTGCCGGCCTGGCAAGGCTTGGTGCTGTTCAAGCAGTGGCCACTGGCCAACGGTTTGATCCTGGCGGTGATGGTGCTGGTCTGGGGCGCGGATATTGGTGCCTATTTCACCGGCAAGGCCTTCGGCAAGCGCAAGCTGGCGCCGCGGGTCAGTCCGGGCAAAAGCTGGGAGGGCGTGATTGGCGGCCTGATCACCAGCCTGCTGATCACCCTGGCGGTGGGTCTCTACCGGGACTGGTTCGCCAGCGAGTTGTTCATGGCGCTGGCGGGTGCGGCGCTGGTGGTGTCGATTTCGGTGGTCGGCGATCTGACCGAAAGCATGTTCAAGCGTCAGGCTGGGCTCAAGGACAGCAGCAATCTGCTGCCGGGACATGGCGGGGTGCTCGATCGCATCGACAGCCTGACCGCCGCCATTCCAATGTTCGCCGCGCTGTTGTGGCTGGCTGGTTGGGGTGCCCTGTGAGCCAGTTGCAGCAGATTACGGTGCTCGGAGCCACGGGCTCCATCGGCCTCAGTACCCTCGATGTGATCGGCCGGCACCCCGCGCGTTATCAAGTGTTTGCCTTGTCTGGCTTCAGCCGCCTGGTTGAGTTGGAGGCGCTGTGCATGATCTACCGGCCGCGCTATGCCGTGGTGCCGGATGAGCGCTCGGCGCGCCATCTTCAGGGTGGTTTGCATGCGGCGGGCCTGGCGACGCGGGTGCTTTTCGGCGAACAGGGCCTGTGCGAAGTGGCCGCTCATCCCGAGGTGGATGCGGTGATGGCAGCGATCGTCGGTGCGGCAGGGCTCAAGCCAACGCTGGCGGCAGTCGAGGCGGGCAAGAAGGTCCTGCTGGCGAACAAGGAGGCGCTGGTGATGTCCGGCGCCCTGTTTATCGAGGCGGTGCGGCGCAGCGGTGCGGTCTTGTTGCCCATCGATAGTGAGCACAATGCGATCTTCCAGTGCTTGCCCGGCGATTATGCTCGCGGGCTGGAGCAGGTGGGTGTGCGACGGATTTTGCTGACCGCATCCGGCGGTCCGTTCCGCGAAACGCCACTGGCGCAGTTGCACGAGGTGACTCCCGAGCAAGCCTGCGCCCATCCCAACTGGTCGATGGGGCGCAAGATCTCGGTGGATTCGGCGAGCATGATGAACAAGGGCCTCGAGTTGATCGAGGTCTGCTGGCTGTTCGACGCCAAGCCGGCGCAGGTCGAGGTGGTGATCCATCCGCAGAGCGTGATCCATTCGCTGGTCGACTATGTCGATGGTTCGGTGTTGGCGCAGCTGGGTAACCCGGACATGCGCACGCCGATCAGCCATGCCCTGGCCTGGCCGCAGCGCATTGATTCGGGCGTGGCGCCGCTGGATCTGTTCGCCATCGCCCGGCTGGACTTCCATGCGCCGGACGAGCAGCGTTTTCCCTGCTTGCGACTGGCGCGCGAGGCGGCAGAGGCGGGCGGCAGTGTGCCGGCCATGCTCAATGCGGCCAATGAGGTGGCGGTGGCGGCCTTTCTCGAGCGGCGCATTCGCTTTCCCGAGATCGCGAGTATCATTGAGGCTGTGCTGAACGCCGAGCCGGGCGTGGCGGTCGAAAGTGTGGATGCAGTCCTGGCGGCAGATCGTCGAGCGCGTGAGCTTGCCGGGCAATGGCTGAATCGTCGTGGTTGATAAGCCCAAGCAGAACGCCGCATGGTTGGTCATTTGCTGCGAGCACACCCCCAGTCGCGGAGAAGCTAGATGAGTGCGCTCTATATGATTGTCGGTACCCTGGTTGCACTCGGGGTGCTGGTTACTTTTCACGAGTTTGGTCACTTCTGGGTGGCGCGCCGCTGCGGGGTCAAGGTTCTGCGGTTCTCCGTGGGCTTCGGTACGCCGCTGGTGCGCTGGCATGATCGCCAGGGCACCGAGTTCGTCATCGCCGCCATTCCCCTGGGTGGCTACGTCAAGATGCTCGATGAGCGCGAAGGCGATGTGCCGCCCGAGCAGCTCGATCAATCGTTCAATCGCAAGAGCGTACGTCAGCGGATTGCCATAGTGGCAGCGGGGCCGGTTGCCAATTTCCTGCTGGCCCTGGTGTTTTTCTGGGCGGTGGCGATGCTCGGCAGCCAGCAGGTGCGTCCGGTCATCGGCGCCGTTGAGGTCGGTAGTCTGGCGGCCGATGCCGGGTTGCAGGTTGGGCAGGAAATCGTTGCGGTCAATGGTGAGCCGACCACTGGCTGGGCGGCGGTAAATCTGCAGTTGGTGCGGCGCCTGGGCGAAAGTGGCACCTTGAGTGTCGATGTCCTCGATCAGGGTTCCACAACCGCTGGCCTGCGGCAGATCGTGCTGAAAGATTGGCTCAGGGGCGTTGAGGAACCAAATCCGATCGCCGCCCTTGGCATTCGCCCCTGGCGTCCGGCACTGTTGCCGGTGTTGGCGCAGCTGGATCCGAAAGGCCCGGCGCAGGCTGCCGGATTACTGGTTGGCGACCAGCTGCTGATGCTCGATGGCGAGCCGCTGGATGAGTGGCAGCAGCTGGTTGATCGCGTGCAGGCCATGCCGGCCGAAGCCGTAACCCTGCTGGTCAAGCGCGATGGACGGGATATGCAAGTGGCCGTGAACCTCGCCGCACGCGGTGAGGGTGAGGCCCGCAGAGGTTATCTGGGCGCCGGCGTTGCCGGTGTCGAGTGGCCAGCTGAGATGCTTCGCGAGGTCAGTTTCGGACCGCTGGAGGCCGTGGCTGAGGGCTTTCGGCGTACCTGGACGATGAGTCTGCTGACCCTCGACTCGCTGAAGAAAATGCTGTTTGGCGAGCTCTCGGTAAAAAACTTGAGCGGGCCGATAACCATTGCTAAAGTGGCGGGCGCTTCGGCCGAGTCGGGCTTGGGGGATTTTCTCAACTTCCTCGCCTACTTGAGCATAAGTCTGGGGGTTCTGAATTTGTTGCCAATCCCTGTGCTGGATGGGGGGCATCTGCTTTATTACTTGGTCGAGTGGGTGCGTGGTCGTCCACTGTCGGAACGGGTGCAGGGTTGGGGGATGCAGATTGGTATCAGTTTGGTGATCGGGGTGATGTTGCTGGCCTTGATCAACGACCTGGGTCGACTGTAGACCGTTACTGAATTACAAATCTGTCGCCTTGGGCGGCAGATTTTTTATTGTCAGTTGGAATAAGAAAGGACTTCATGAAACGTCTGCTGCTACCTGCGGTGCTTGCCGCATTGATGATCGCCGAAGTTCACGCCGAGTCCTTCACCATCTCCGATATCCGCGTCAATGGCCTGCAGCGTGTGTCTGCGGGCAGCGTATTCGGTGCCTTGCCGCTCAATGTCGGTGAAGAGGCTGATGACCGCTCGCTGGTGGAGGCAACTCGTGGCCTGTTCAAAACCGGTTTCTTCCAGGATATCCAACTCGGCCGTGATGGTGACGTGCTGGTCATTACCGTGGTGGAGCGGCCGTCGATTTCCGGCATCGAGATCGACGGTAACAAGGCCATCAGCAGCGAAGACCTGCTCAAGGGACTGAATCAGTCCGGGCTGGCCGAAGGCGAGATCTTCCAGCGTGCGACCCTCGAAGGTGTGCGTAACGAACTGCAGCGCCAATATGTGGCCCAGGGACGTTACTCGGCCGAAATCGAAACCGAAGTGATCCCGCAGCCGCGTAACCGCGTGGCGCTGAAAATCAATATCAATGAAGGCACGGTCGCCGCCATCCAGCATATCAACGTGGTGGGCAACAGCGTCTTCGCCGACGAAGACCTGATCGATCTGTTCGAGCTGAAGACCAGCAACTGGTTGTCGTTCTTCAGGAACGACGACAAGTATGCCCGCGAAAAGCTTTCCGGTGACCTGGAGCGTCTGCGTTCCTACTACCTGGATCGCGGCTACATCAATATGGATATTTCCTCGACCCAGGTGTCCATTACCCCGGACAAGAAACACGTCTACATCACCGTCAACATCGACGAAGGCCAGAAGTACAGCGTGCGTGAGGTGAAACTCTCCGGTGACTTGAAAGTGCCGGAAGAAGACATCCGCTCGTTGCTGTTGGTACAGGAAGGTCAGGTTTTCTCGCGCAAGGTGATGACCACCACCTCCGAACTGATCACTCGCCGTCTGGGTAACGAGGGCTACACCTTCGCCAACGTCAACGGGTTGCCGGAAGCGCATGATGAAGACAACACGGTCTCCATCACCTTCGTCATCGATCCGGGCAAGCGTGCTTACGTCAACCGCATCAACTTCCGTGGCAACACCAAGTCGGAAGATGAAGTGCTGCGCCGTGAAATGCGCCAGATCGAAGGCGGCTGGGCTTCGACCTACCTGATCGATCAGTCGAAAACCCGTCTGGAACGCTTGGGCTTCTTCAAGGAAGTCAACGTCGAAACCCCACAAGTACCGGGTACCGACGACCAGATCGATGTCAACTACAGCGTCGAAGAGCAGGCGTCCGGTTCGATCACCGCCAGCGTCGGTTTCGCCCAGAACGCCGGCCTGATCCTCGGTGGCTCGATCACCCAGAACAACTTCCTCGGCACGGGTAACAAAGTCAGCGTCGGCTTGACCCGCAGCGAATTCCAGGAACGCTACAACTTCGGTTTCGTCGACCCCTACTGGACTGCCGATGGCGTCAGCCTGGGCTACAACGCCTTCTATCGCACCACCGACTACGACGAACTCGACACCAATGTGTCCAGCTATGCGGTGGACAGTTATGGCGTTGGCGCCAGCATCGGTTACCCGATCAGCGAAACCGCGCGCCTGACCTATGGTCTGACGGCGCAGCAGGATGACATCAGCACTGGCGTGTTCACGGTCGACGAGATCTTCGATTTCCTGAAGAACGAAGGCGACAGCTACCTGAACCTCAAGGCCTCGGTGGGCTGGTCGGAATCGACCCTCAATCGCGGCGTCATGGCCACCCGTGGCCATTCCCAGAGTCTGGTGCTGGAAACCACGGTGCCGGGTAGCGACCTGTCATTCTACAAGGTCGACTACCGTGGCCAGGTGTTCAAGCCGCTGAGCGACAGCTACAGCCTGCGCTTCCACACCCAGTTGGGCTATGGCGACAGCTACGGCTCGACTGCCGAGCTGCCGTTCTACGAGCACTACTACGCTGGCGGTTTCGGCTCGGTGCGCGGTTTCGAGGACAGCAGTCTGGGTCCGCGTAGCACGCCAAGTACAGGTACCAAGCCGGGCACTTCGTTCGACCCCGATCAGGATCCGTTGCCGTTCGGTGGTAATGTGCTGATCCAGGGTGGCGTCGAGTTGCTGTTCCCGATGCCGTTCGTCAAGGATCAGCGTTCGCTGCGTACCGCGCTGTTCTGGGATGTGGGTAATGTGTTCGACACCAACTGCAGCTCCAGCCAGGAAGCCCTTAGCGACAGCTGCTCCCTGGATGCAGGAAGTCTCGCCAGCTCCGTGGGTGTGGGCCTGACCTGGATCACCGCGCTGGGGCCATTGAGTTTCAGTCTGGCCATGCCGGTCGTCAAACCGGACGACGCCGACACCCAGGTATTCCAGTTCTCCCTCGGTCAGACGTTCTAAGCGTCCGATTACTGAACAACTACAACAGTTTTTGCAGGAGTTGCACCGTGCGTAAGTTGACCCAACTGGTTCTGTTAAGCGTGGCCCTGCTGGCGACCCCAGCATTTGCCGAAATGAAAGTAGCAGTACTCAATTACCAAATGGCGCTGCTCGAGTCCGATGCGGCCAAGCGCTATGCGGTCGATGCCGAGAAAAAATTCGGCCCGCAGCTGAGCAAGCTCAAGACCCTGGAAAGCGATGCCAAGCGCATCCAGGATCGCATCGTCAAAGATGGCGAAAAAATGCAGACCGCCGAGCGTGAGCGTCTCGAACTCGAATTCAAGCAGAAGGCCCGCGATTTCCAGTTCCAGTCCAAAGAGCTGAACGAGTCCAAGGCTGTTGCCGATCGCGAGATGCTGAAAAAGCTCAAGCCGAACCTGGATAAAGCCGTGGAAGAAGTGATCAAGAAAGGTAACTTCGACCTGGTGCTCGAGCGCGGTGCGGTGATCGATGTCAAACCCCAGTTCGACATCACTCTGCAGGTTATCGAGCGCATGAATCAGCTGCGCTGATCATGCAGGCTCCGGTTTTTACCCTCGCTCAGCTGGCCGAACGGCTGGATGCCACCTTGCGTGGCTCCGCCGATAAAGCGGTCAGTGGTTTGGCCACCTTGCAGGAGGCTGGCCCTGATCAACTGAGTTTTCTGGCTAATCCGCAATACCGCAAATACCTGCCCGATTGCCGTGCCGGCGCGGTCTTGCTGACCGCCGCCGATGCCGAGAATTACAGCGGCAACGCCTTGCTGGTCGCCAATCCCTATCTGGCTTATGCGCAGCTCTCCCACCTGTTCGATCGCAAGCCACAGGCTGCGGCTGGTGTGCATGCAACCGCATGGGTGGCCGATGATGCGCAGGTGGATGCCAGTGCCAGTGTCGGTGCTTACGTGGTGATCGAGGGCGGTGCGCGGATCGACGCCGGCGTGACGATCGGCGCGCATTGCGTGATCGGTGCGCGTTCGCTGATTGGTGAGGGTGGCTGGCTCGCGCCGCGGGTCACCCTGTATCACGATGTACGCATCGGCAAACGGGTGGTGATCCAGTCGGGCGCGGTGATCGGCGGCGAGGGCTTCGGCTTCGCCAACGAGAAGGGTGTCTGGCAGAAGATTGCCCAGATCGGTGGTGTGGTGATCGGCGACGACGTCGAAATCGGCGCCAATACCACCATCGATCGCGGTGCGCTGGCAGACACGCTGATCGGTAACGGGGTCAAGCTGGACAACCAGATCATGATCGCGCACAACGTGCAGATCGGCGACAACACGGCCATGGCCGGTTGTGCGGGTATTTCCGGCAGCACCAAAATTGGCAAGAACTGCATGATCGCCGGTGGCGTCGGCATGGTCGGACACATCGAAGTCTGCGACGGAGTCTTCGTCACGGGTATGACCATGGTGACCCGCTCGATCACCGAGCCGGGTTCTTATTCTTCTGGTACCGCCATGCAGCCTGCGGGCGAGTGGCGCAAGAGTGCGGCACGAATTCGTCAGTTGGATGACATGGCGCGGCGACTGCAACAGTTGGAAAAACAACTGGCTGCCGTGACCTCCAGCGGGAACGCCTCATCTGATGCCTGAGCCGGCTATGCCGCGCTCTCCTCTTTTTATTACAGGCTTCTCTGGACATGATGGACATCAACGAAATACGTGAGTACCTGCCGCATCGTTATCCGTTCCTGCTGGTTGATCGGGTAGTGGAGCTGGATGTTGAGGGCAAGTGCATTCGTGCGCACAAGAATGTCAGCATCAATGAGCCATTCTTCAACGGGCACTTTCCCCAGCATCCGATCATGCCCGGCGTGTTGATCATCGAGGCAATGGCCCAGGCGGCCGGCATACTGGGCTTCAAGATGATGGGCTTGAAGCCTTCCGACGGTACCCTGTATTACTTCGTCGGCTCGGACAAGCTGCGCTTTCGTCAGCCGGTGGTACCGGGTGATCAACTGATCCTCGAGGCCCGTCACCTGAGTAACAAACGCAGCATCTGGAAGTTTGAATGCAGGGCCAGTGTCGACGGCAAGGAAGTATGTTCGGCTGAAATCATCTGTGCGGAACGCAAACTATGAGTTTGATTGACCCTCGCGCCATCATCGATCCTTCTGCCAAGCTGGCTGACGACGTTGTCGTCGGCCCTTGGTCGATCATTGGGCCAGATGTGGAAATTGGTGAGGGTACAGTGCTTGGGCCTAATGTGATCATCAAAGGGCCAACCAGAATTGGTAAGCACAATCGCGTCTATCAGTTCTCCTCGCTGGGCGAGGACACGCCGGATCGCAAGTACAAGGGCGAGCCCACCCGTCTGGTGATTGGTGATCACAACATCATTCGCGAAGGTGTCACCATGCACCGGGGCACCATCCAGGACCGTGACGAGACCACCGTGGGCGACCACAACCTGATCATGGCCTATGCGCACATCGGTCATGACAGCGTGATTGGCAACCATTGCATTCTGGTCAATAACACCGCGCTGGCGGGCCACGTGCATATCGGCGACTGGGCGATTCTGTCCGGTTACACCCTGGTGCATCAGTTCTGCCATATCGGCGCGCACAGCTTTGCCGGCATGGGCACGGCGATTGGCAAGGACGTACCGGCCTATGTCACGGTTTCCGGTAATCCGGCGGAAGCCCGTAGCATGAATTTCGAAGGCCTACGCCGTCGCGGTTTCAGTGCCGAGTCGATCCATGCACTACGCCGCGCCTACAAGACCGTCTATCGCCAGGGCTTGACCATCGAAGAGGCCTTGGCCGAGTTGGTCGAGCCTTCGCTGCAGTTCCCTGAGGTTGCGGTGTTCCGTGACTCGATCCAGGCGTCCAATCGCGGCATCACCCGCTAGCTCATGGCAGATTTATTGCGCGTCGCGCTGGTGGCTGGCGAAGCCTCCGGCGACATTCTCGGCGCCGGCCTGATGCATGCCTTGAAGGCCCGTCATCCACAAATCGAATTCATCGGCGTCGGCGGCCCGCGTATGCAGGCCGAGGGCCTGAGTTCCTATTTTCCCATGGAGCGCCTGGCGGTGATGGGCCTGGTCGAAGTGCTCGGCCGACTGCCGGAGTTGCTGGCGCGGCGCAGGCAGTTGATCAAGACCCTGATCGACGCCAAGCCGGACGTATTCATCGGCATCGATGCGCCGGATTTCAACCTGGGCCTCGAACTCAAACTGCGCCGTGCCGGGATCAAGACCGTGCACTACGTCAGCCCCTCCGTCTGGGCCTGGCGGCAGAAACGTGTGTTGAAGATTCGTGACGCCTGCGACCTGATGCTGACCCTGTTTCCGTTCGAGGCGCAGTTCTACGACGCCCATCAGGTGCCGGTGCGTTTTGTCGGTCATCCACTGGCCGATGCGATTCCCCTGCAGGCCGACCGGACGGCGGCGCGCGAGGCCCTGGACTTGCCGCTGGACAGCGCCGTAGTGGCCTTGCTGCCGGGCAGTCGGGGCGGTGAAGTTGCGCGTTTGGGCGCGCTCTTTCTCGATGCGGCGGTGCGTCTGCGTACCCTGCGTCCGGGCATCCGTTTCGTCGTGCCCTGTGCCAGCCCTGAGCGCCGCGTGCAGCTGGAGCAAATGCTGGTCGGGCGTGACTTGCCCTTGACCCTGCTCGATGGTCGCTCCCACGATGCCCTGGCGGCTTGCGATGCGGTGCTCATCGCTTCGGGTACGGCCACCCTGGAAGCACTGCTGTACAAGCGGCCAATGGTGGTGGCCTACAAGGTCGCACCGCTGACCTACCTGATCCTCAAACGCCTGGTCAGCAGTGCCTATTTCGCGCTGCCCAACTTGTTGGCCGAGCGTATGTTGGTTCCCGAGCTGATTCAGCATGCGGCAACCCCGGAAGCTTTGGCCCAGGCCTTGGCGCCTCTGCTCAATGACGGTGTAGTACAGACCGAGGGTTTCGATGTGATTCATCGTGCCCTGCGCCGTGATGCGTCTGCCCAGGCGGCCGAGGCCGTGCTCAAACTGATAGGGCAGGCCTGATGCAGCTGGGTCTGGATTTCAGTCAGGTACAGGAACTGGTCGCCGGTGTCGATGAAGTCGGCCGTGGCCCGTTGTGCGGCGCTGTGGTCACCGCGGCGGTAATTCTCGATCCGTTACGGCCGATTCTGGGACTGAACGATTCGAAGAAGCTCAGCGCTGCACGGCGTGAGCAGCTCTTCGATGAAATCTGCGAGAAAGCCCTGGCCTGGTGCATCGCCCGTGCCGAGGTGGAAGAGATCGACCAGCTGAACATCCTCCACGCGACCATGCTCGCCATGCAGCGCGCGGTCGAGGGCTTGAGTGTCGTGCCCCGGCTGGCGCTGATCGACGGTAATCGTTGCCCCATCCTGCAAGTGCCGAGCACGGCTGTGATCAAGGGCGACAGCCAGGTCCCGGCGATCGCTGCCGCATCGATTCTGGCCAAGGTCAGCCGCGATCGCGAGATGCAGCTGCTCGATGCGTTGTATCCCGGTTACGGCATAGCCGGGCACAAGGGCTATCCCACGCCCGTTCACCTGGAGGCCTTGCGCCGCCTGGGTCCAACGCCGATTCACCGGCGCTCATTTGCCCCGGTGCGTGCGCTGCTGGACGACTGAGGCCGTCGTCGCCATTCGGCTGTAGGTCCGAAACTCTGCGGTTGAGCCGGCGTCTCTGCGCTTGCAGCTTGTCGTTGCGAAGGCTGTACAATCCCCATCTTGTCGTTTTGTGTTTTGTATAGGACTGTCATGACTGTTTCGTTTGTCCACCTGCGTCTGCACACCGAGTATTCCCTGGTCGATGGTCTGGTGCGGGTCAAGCCGCTGATCAAGGCCGTGGCGAGTGTGGGCATGCCGGCGGTGGCGGTCACCGACATGAGCAACATGTGCTCGTTGGTCAAATTCTACAAAGCGGCTATGGGCGGCGGAATCAAGCCGATTTGTGGCGCCGACATCTGGCTGGCCGGCACCGATGATGACGGCCCACTCAGCCGCATGACCCTGCTGGCTACCAATGCCAAGGGCTACCGCAACCTGACCGAACTGGTTTCCCGCGGTTGGACCGAGGGGCAGCGCAACGACCAGGTGATCATCCAGCGCGACTGGGTCAAGGCCGCCGCCGAAGGTTTGATCGCGCTGTCTGGCTCCAAGGAGGGCGAGGTCGGTCATGCCCTGCTGAACGGCGAGTCAGCCGCAGCCGAAGCGTTGCTGCGCGAATGGCTGGAGGTGTTTCCACAGCGCTTCTACCTGGAAGTGCAGCGCACCAACAGGGTCAACGACGAGGAGCATTTGCACCTGGCGGTCGAGTTGGCAGCCAAGGTCGGGGCGTCGCTGGTGGCGACTAACGATGTGCGCTTTCTCAAACAGGATGATTTCGCCGCCCACGAGACCCGTGTGTGCATCGGTGAAGGTCGCAGCCTGGACGACCCGCGACGTCAGCGCAGCTATTCCGATCAGCAGTACCTGAAGAGCCCGGAAGAGATGGCCGAGTTGTTCAGCGACCTGCCGGAGGCGCTGGAAAATACCGTCGAGATTGCCCGGCGCTGCAATATCGAAGTGCAGATGGGCAAGTACTTCCTACCCGACTTCCCGGTGCCGGCCGGGATGACCATGGACGAGTACTTTCGCAAGGTTTCCTTCGACGGCCTCGACGAGCGCCTGGAAGTAAGGCTACCTAAGGACACGCCGGACTACGACGCGAAGAAGCAGGTGTATATCGATCGGCTGAACTTCGAGCTGAATATCATCATCCAGATGGGCTTCCCCGGTTACTTCCTGATCGTCATGGACTTCATCAAGTGGGCGAAGAACAACGGCGTGCCGGTCGGCCCTGGTCGTGGGTCGGGTGCCGGCTCGCTGGTGGCCTATGTGCAGAAGATCACCGACCTCGATCCGTTGGCCTATGACCTGCTGTTTGAACGCTTCCTCAACCCGGAGCGGGTCTCCATGCCCGACTTCGACGTCGACTTCTGCATGGACGGCCGCGACCGGGTAATTGATTACGTCGCCGAGAAATACGGGCGTAACGCGGTCAGCCAGATCATCACCTTCGGCACCATGGCGGCCAAGGCGGTGGTGCGTGACGTGGCGCGGGCCCAGGGCAAACCCTATGGCCTGGCCGATCGTCTGTCGAAGATGATTCCCTTCGAAGTTGGCATGACCCTGGAAAAAGCCTACGAGATGGAGGAACCGCTGCGCGACTTCCTCAAGGTCGACGAGGATGCCCGGGAAATCTGGGAAATGTCGCGCAAGCTCGAGGGCATCACCCGTGGTACCGGCAAGCACGCCGGCGGCGTGGTTATCGCGCCGACCAAACTCACCGATTTCTCGCCGATTGCTTGCGATGACGAAGGCGGCAGTCTGGTCACTCAGTTCGACAAGGATGATGTGGAAACCGCGGGTCTGGTGAAGTTCGACTTCCTCGGTCTGCGCACCCTGACGATCATCAAGTGGGCGATGGAGACGATCAACCGCGAGCAGGCCAAGCAAGGCCTGCCGGACCTGAATATCGACTTCATTCCGCTGGATGACAAACCGACCTTCCAGATGTTGCAGAAGGCCGAGACCACTGCGGTGTTCCAGCTCGAGTCGCGCGGCATGAAGGAGCTGATCAAGAAGCTCAAGCCGGACTGCCTGGAAGACATGATCGCCCTGGTGGCCCTGTTCCGTCCGGGCCCGTTGCAGTCGGGCATGGTCGACGACTTCATCAACCGCAAGCACGGTCGTGAGCCGATTTCTTATCCGCATCAGGACTATCAGTATCCGGGCCTGGAGCCCGTGCTTAAGCCCACCTACGGCATCATCCTGTATCAGGAACAGGTGATGCAGATCGCCCAGGTCATGGCCGGCTACACCCTCGGTGGCGCGGATATGCTGCGCCGCGCCATGGGTAAGAAGAAGCCCGAGGAGATGGCCAAGCAGCGCGGCGGCTTTATCGAGGGCTGCACGAGCAACGGCATCGATGCGAACCTGTCGGGCAATATCTTCGATCTGGTGGAAAAGTTCGCCGGCTACGGCTTCAATAAATCCCACTCGGCCGCTTATGGTTTGCTCTCTTACCAGACGGCCTGGCTCAAGGCGCACCACTCGGCTGCCTTCATGGCTGCGGTTTTGTCGGCAGATATGCACAACACCGACAAGGTCGTGACCCTGATCGAGGAGTGCCGCAGCATGAAGCTGCGCCTCGATGCGCCGGACGTGAATATTTCAGAATTCAAGTTCACGGTTACCGACGAAGGCTGGATCATCTATGGCCTGGGCGCGATCAAGGGGGTCGGCGAGGGGCCGGTCGAGGCCATCGTCGAGTCGCGCAAGGATGGTCCGTTCAAGGATCTGTTCGACTTCTGCTCGCGCGTCGACCTCAAACGCATCAACAAACGCACCCTGGAAGCGCTGATCCGCGGTGGCGCCCTGGATCGTATGGGGCCGTATTTCCACGAGGAAATAAAAGCCTACAAGGCCAATAT
The DNA here is from genome assembly GCF_002025205.1 of Pseudomonas sp. CC6-YY-74. Classification (GTDB taxonomy): domain Bacteria; phylum Pseudomonadota; class Gammaproteobacteria; order Pseudomonadales; family Pseudomonadaceae; genus Aquipseudomonas; species Aquipseudomonas paeninsulae. The sequence goes on from NZ_CP019947.1 coordinate 393,792, forward strand.
TGATCGTAATCGCGCGGTGCTGTTGGCGGCGATGGAGGAGGCTGTGCAGGCGGCCGAGCAGACCTCGCGCAGCCATGATAGTGGCCATGTGGATCTATTTGGCGGGGTGTTTGCCGATGCCGAGATGGATGTTTATGCCAATCACCGCAAGGCCCGTGAGCTGTCGCTGAAGGAGCGCCTGAAAGGCGAGAAGGACACCCTCGGCCTGTATCTGACTGGGCATCCGATCGACGAATACGAAGGCGAGGTACGGCGCTTTGCCCGTCAGCGGATCATCGACCTCAAGCCGGCGCGCGGCGACCAGACGATTGCCGGTCTGATCGTCAACCTGCGGGTGATGAAGAACAAGAAGGGTGACAAGATGGGTTTCATCACCCTGGACGATCGCTCTGGGCGGATCGAGGCGTCGTTGTTCGCCGAAGCGTTTTCCAGCAATCAGGCGTTGTTGCAGAGCGATGCCCTGGTGGTGGTCGAGGGCGAGGTGAGTAACGATGATTTTTCCGGCGGTCTGCGTTTGCGGGCCAAGCGGGTGATGAGTCTGGAGGAGGCGCGGACCGGACTGGCCGACAGCCTGCGCTTGAAGATTGCCAGTAGTGCCCTGAAGGGCGATCGGCTGCGCTGGCTGGCCGATGTGTGCAAGCGCCATCGAGGTGCCTGCCCGATCACCCTGGAGTACACCGGTGAGGATGCGCGGGCCATGCTGCAGTTTGGCGAAGGCTGGAGAATCGATCCGGCCGACAGTCTGATTCAGGCATTGCGTGACCAGTTCGGGCGAGACAACGTCTTTCTGCACTACCGCTGATTTTTGAGGCCCCGGCTTCATGTGTTGGTTACGGCGCTCGTGGGTGGGATTGTGAATGAATCACCGGTTAGCGGTGATTTTTATCCAGACCCGAGTGTCGACCTGAATGCGCCTGTTCCTATAAGGTAGGCGCGAAACGGATACAGCTCCCCGGCCGCATGGCCGTCGACGCAAGACGGATGACTATGAACCCGAATTTTCTCGATTTCGAACAGCCGATCGCCGACCTGCAAGCCAAGATCGAAGAGCTTCGCCTGGTCGGTAACGACAACTCGTTGAACATCAGCGATGAGATCGCCCGCCTGCAGGTCAAGAGCAGTGCTCTGACCGAAAGTATTTTCAGTAATCTGAGCAGCTGGCAGATTGCCAAGCTCGCCCGTCACCCGCACCGGCCTTACACCCTGGACTATCTGCAGCACATCTTCACCGAATTTGACGAACTGCACGGTGATCGGCATTTCTCCGATGACCCGGCGATAGTCGGCGGTGTCGCCCGTCTGGACGGTGAGCCGGTGATGGTGGTCGGTCACCAGAAGGGCCGTGAGGTGCGCGAGAAGGTACGCCGCAATTTCGGCATGCCGCGCCCCGAAGGTTACCGCAAAGCCTGTCGCCTGATGGAAATGGCCGAGCGCTTCAAGATGCCGATCCTGACCTTTATAGACACCCCGGGCGCCTACCCGGGCATCGACGCCGAAGAGCGTGGGCAGAGCGAGGCGATTGCCTGGAACTTGCGGGTGATGGCGCGTCTGAAAACTCCGATCATCGCCACCGTGATTGGTGAGGGTGGTTCCGGCGGCGCTCTGGCGATCGGCGTTTGCGACCAGCTGAACATGCTGCAGTACTCGACCTACGCGGTGATTTCGCCGGAAGGTTGCGCCTCGATTCTGTGGAAAACTGCAGACAAGGCCCCGGATGCCGCGGAAGCCATGGGTATTACCGCTGAGCGCCTGAAAGGCCTGGGGATTGTCGATCAGGTGATTGGTGAGCCATTGGGCGGCGCCCATCGCGATCCAGTCGCTGCCGCCGAATCGGTGCGCCAGGAGCTGGCGGTTCAGTTGGCGATGCTGCGTAAATTCGATACCGCCGAACTGCTGGCGCGTCGTTATGAGCGCTTGATGAGCTACGGCATCGCCTGAGGGCGGTTGTAGGATGGGTGAATTTTCACCCATCCGGCGTCTGTAGCGATGGGCTGAAGCGGATCGCCGGCCGGCCCACCCTGCAGCCTGAAGTTGTGCCTATGTCCCTCGAATCCCGCGTGCTGACGGCTCTGGCTCCCTGGCGCGATGCGCCGGCCTGGCGTATCGCGCTTTCCGGTGGCCTGGATTCAACCGTGCTGCTGCATCTCCTGGTTAGTCTCGCGCAACGCGAGGCGTTACCGCCGCTTTCCGCTATTCATATTCATCACGGCTTGCAAGCAGTTGCCGATACCTGGCCGGCGCACTGTCGTCGGTTGTGTGATGCGCTGGGTGTGCCGCTGCAGGTGGAGCCGGTGCAGGTGCAGTCGGGTGCCAGCGTCGAGCGCGCCGCGCGGCAGGCGCGCTATGCGGCTTTTCGCGCGCTGCTGGGTCCGGGCGAGGTTTTGCTGGCAGCGCAGCATCGCGATGATCAGGCCGAGACTCTGCTGTTTCGCCTGCTGCGCGGCGCCGGCGTGCAAGGCTTAGCGGCCATGCAGCAGAGTCGGCCGCTCGGTGCCGGGCACCTGCTACGGCCGCTGTTGCAGTGTTCCCGTGCCGAGTTGCAGGCTTATGCCGGCGAACATCGGCTGCGCTGGGTAGAGGACCCGTCGAATGCCGATAGCCGCTTCTCGCGCAATTACTTGCGCCATCAGGTGTTGCCATTGCTGGCCCGGCGCTGGCCGCAGGCGACGGCCAACATAGCGCGTGCGGCAGCGCATCTGAGCGAGGCTGCGCAACTGCTCGATGAGCTGGCGCAGGAGGATTTGCAGGCTGCGCAGGTGCCCTGCGAGTTTACCTGGCTCAATCTGCCTAGCTTATCCCTGGCGCCGTTGCGGGCGTTGAGCGATGCCCGTCAACGCAACGCCTTGCGCTACTGGTTGCGCAGCCTGACCCCTATGCCGGACAGCGAGCACTGGGCCGGCTGGCGGGCGTTGCGCGATGCGGCCGGTGACGCCGTCCCGGTTTGGCGTCTGGCGGCAGGCGAGTTGCGTCGAGCCGACCAGCGGTTGTGGTGGCTCAGCGGCGACTGGCTGGGCATACCGCAAGCGCCTGCCGTTCAGCTCAGTCCTGGACGTTGGTTGCCGCTGGCAGGCAATGGTTGCGTGCGTGTCGAGGGCCAGTTGCCAGTCGGCGACTGGCGTTTAGCCTATCGCCAGGGGGGCGAGGTCATGAGCCTGCCTGGGCGCGGTCATCGCGATTTGAAGCGCTTGCTCAATGAGCGACAAGTGCCGGCGTTTGTCCGTCCGCGCTTGCCCCTGCTGTTGTGCAATGGCGAGTTGCAGGCCGTAGCCAATCTACCCGGTTTGGATGGGGCGGATAGTGGCCAATGGCAACTCAGTTGGCAGCCGCCGATGAGTGATCAAGGTTTGAGCTGGTAAGGCCTTTCCGGTAGACTACGCTCCCGTCTTACTAGAGCTTTTGCAGACCCCTTTTCGTCAAGAGAATGGAGTCGGCAATAGCTTGTCAATTGCGGCTTGTTCGTAATTGTGGCTTCGGCCTTCCTTCGCTTTCCCCGGCGGCGCTGACCGCCTAAACGCAGACTTCTAGGGTTTTTCATGACGCGCTTCATCTTCGTCACGGGTGGTGTTGTTTCTTCATTGGGGAAAGGCATCGCCTCGGCTTCATTGGCGGCTATCCTGGAGGCGCGGGGCCTGAAGGTCACGATGCTCAAGCTGGATCCCTATATCAACGTCGATCCGGGCACCATGAGTCCGTTCCAGCACGGTGAGGTGTTCGTCACCCACGACGGCGCCGAGACCGACCTCGACCTGGGTCACTACGAGCGGTTCATCCGCACCACCATGACCCAGGACAACAACTTCACCACCGGCCGGGTTTACGAACACGTGCTGCGCAAAGAGCGCCGTGGCGATTACCTGGGCGCGACCATTCAGGTCATCCCGCACATCACCGACGAGATCAAGCGCCGCATCATCAAGGGTGCCGGCGATGCCGATGTGGCCATGGTCGAGATCGGCGGCACCGTGGGCGACATCGAGTCGCAGCCGTTCCTCGAAGCCATCCGCCAGTTGCGCGTGGAAGTGGGCGCCAAGCGCGCCATGCTCATGCACCTGACGCTGGTGCCGTACATCGCGACTGCCGGCGAGACTAAGACCAAACCGACCCAGCATTCGGTGAAGGAACTGCGTTCCATCGGTCTGCAGCCCGACGTGCTGATCTGCCGCTCCGATCATCCGGTGGATATCTCCTCGCGGCGCAAGATCGCCCTGTTCACCAACGTCGAAGAGCGTGCGGTGATTTCCCTGGAAGACGTCGACACCATCTACAAGATTCCGGGCGTACTGCATGCCCAGGGAGTGGATGATTTCGTCGTTGAGCGCTTCGGTCTGGAGTGCGGCGGTGCCGATTTATCCGAGTGGGAGCGGGTGGTCGACGCCAAGCTCAACCCTGAGCATGAAGTCACCATCGCCATGGTCGGCAAGTACATGGAACTGCTGGATGCCTACAAGTCGCTGATCGAAGCGATGAGCCATGCCGGCATCCAGAGCCGCACCAAGGTCAACCTGCGCTATATCGACTCCGAAGACATCGAGAACCAGGGCACCGCCTTGCTCGAAGGCGTCGATGCGATTCTGGTGCCCGGCGGCTTCGGTCTGCGTGGTGTGGAAGGCAAGATCACCACTGTGCAGTTTGCCCGCGAGAACAAGATTCCTTACCTGGGTATCTGCCTGGGCATGCAGGTTGCGGTGATCGAGTTCGCCCGCAATGTGCTGGGCTGGAGTGATGCCAACTCCACCGAGTTCGACAACAGCAGCAGCCACCCGGTGGTCGGTCTGATCACCGAATGGCAGGACGCCACCGGCGTCACCGAGCAGCGCAGCAATGCCTCCGACCTGGGCGGCACCATGCGCCTCGGGGCTCAGGATTGCCAGCTGCTCAACGGCTCGCAAGTGCATCAGTGCTACGGCAAGGACGTAATTGTCGAGCGCCATCGCCATCGCTATGAAGTGAACAATAACCTGCTGCCGCAGCTGATCGAGGCTGGCCTCAAGGTCACCGGTCGTTCCGGTGACGGCGCCCTGGTCGAAGTGATAGAGGCGCCGGATCATCCGTGGTTCGTCGCCTGCCAGTTCCACCCGGAGTTCACTTCGACGCCGCGCGACGGTCATCCGCTGTTCAGCGGTTTCGTCAACGCCGCGCTGGCGCAGCACGCGAAGAAGGCATAAGGACATGACCAGAAGATCATCAAGGTCGGCGGCATCGACATCGCCAACGACAAGCCCTTCGTCTTGTTCGGTGGCATCAACGTCATCGAATCGCGCGATCTGGCCATGCGCGCCTGCGAAGAATATGTGCGGGTTACCGACAAACTGGGTATTCCGTTCGTGTTCAAGGCCAGTTTCGACAAGGCCAACCGCTCCTCAATCAGCTCGTTCCGCGGCCCCGGTCTGGAAGAGGGCATGAAGATCTTCGAAGAAGTGAAGAAGGCCTTCGGCGTGCCGCTGATCACCGACGTACACGAGCCACAGCAGGCTGCCCTGGTGGCGCAGGTGTGCGACATCATCCAATTGCCGGCATTTCTCTCGCGGCAAACCGACCTGGTGGTGGCGATGGCCAAGACCGGTGCGGTAATCAATATCAAGAAAGCCCAGTTCCTCGCACCCCAGGAGATGCAACATATCCTGGCCAAGTGTGTCGAAGCCGGCAACGATCAGTTGATCCTCTGCGAGCGTGGCAGCTCCTTCGGCTACAACAACCTGGTGGTGGACATGCTCGGCTTCGGCATCATGAAGCAGACCAACTACCCGGTGTTCTTCGACGTCACCCATGCCCTGCAGATGCCGGGCGGACGTGCCGACTCCGCCGGTGGTCGTCGTGCCCAGGTCACCGACCTGGCCAAGGCCGGCATGAGTCAGGGCCTGGCTGGGTTGTTCCTCGAAGCACACCCGGATCCAGACAACGCCAAGTGCGATGGTCCTTGTGCCTTGCGCCTGGACAAGCTGGAACCCTTCCTCACTCAGCTCAAGCAGCTGGATGATCTGATCAAGAGTTTTCCGCCGATTGAGACTGCCTGAAACGGTTTTTCTCCGGTAAAGTGCCGTCCGGGCATAATTTGACTATGTGGTCAGCTATCTGTCGCCTGCCGACCTTGCAGGCGGCCTGAACTCAATCCCTGGCGGTACCGTTCTCGTCAACTTTTTGGAGTGCTAAAAGCAATGGCAAAGATCGTCGACATCAAAGGCCGTGAGGTTCTCGACTCCCGTGGCAACCCGACTGTGGAAGCCGACGTGATTCTCGATAACGGCATCATCGGCAGTGCTTGCGCACCGTCCGGTGCCTCCACTGGTTCGCGCGAAGCGCTGGAACTGCGTGATGGCGACAAGAGCCGTTATATGGGCAAGGGCGTACTCAAGGCCGTAGCCAACATCAACGGTCCGATTCGTGACCTGTTGCTGGGCAAGGATCCGCTTGACCAGCAAGCCCTGGACCGCGCGATGATCGCCCTCGACGGTACTGAGAACAAAGCCACGCTGGGCGCCAACGCCATTCTCGCGGTGTCCCTGGCCGCCGCCAAAGCCGCCGCCCAGGACAACGACCTGCCGCTGTACGCGCACATTGCCAACCTCAATGGCACGCCGGGCGTCTACTCCATGCCGGTGCCAATGATGAACATCATCAATGGTGGCGAGCATGCCGACAACAACGTCGACATCCAGGAGTTCATGGTTCAGCCGGTAGGCGCCAAGACCTTCGCCGAAGCCCTGCGCATGGGCACCGAGATTTTCCATCACCTCAAGATCGTACTCAAAGCCCGTGGCTTGAGTACCTCGGTGGGTGATGAAGGTGGTTTCGCCCCTAACCTGGCCTCCAACGAAGACGCCCTGGCCGCCATTGCCGAGGCTGTGGCCAATGCCGGTTACACGTTGGGCGACGACGTCACCCTGGCCCTGGATTGCGCGTCCAGCGAGTTCTTCGCCGATGGCAAGTACGACCTGGCCGGTGAAGGCAAGGTGTTCGACGCCGCAGGCTTTAGCGATTACCTGGCGGGCCTTGCCGAGCGTTACCCGATCATCTCCATCGAAGACGGCATGGACGAGTCCGACTGGGCCGGTTGGAAAGTCCACACCGACAAGCTCGGTAGCAAGATGCAGCTGGTCGGCGACGACCTGTTCGTGACCAACACCAAGATCCTCAAGGAAGGCATCGACAAGGGCATCGCCAACTCGATCCTGATCAAGTTCAACCAGATCGGCACCCTGACCGAGACCCTGGAAGCCATCCAGATGGCCAAGGCAGCCGGCTACAGCGCGGTGATCTCCCACCGCAGCGGCGAAACCGAAGACTCGACTATCGCCGACCTGGCCGTGGGCACCGCTGCCGGCCAGATCAAGACTGGCTCGCTGTGCCGCTCCGATCGGGTGTCCAAGTACAATCAATTGCTGCGCATCGAAGAGCAACTGGCTGGTAAGGCGCCATATCGCGGCCGTGCCGAATTCCGTGGCTGAAAACTGCTGCGGGTTACGCTCGCGGCGTTTTCAGTGAGTGGTCGAGTCATGGTAAAAGAGGGGCGGCGCGAGTCGCCCCTCTTTTCGTCCGGATGCTTTTACTGTCATGCGTAGTCCTTATTGGTTGTTAGTCATCCTGATCCTGCTGCTGGTTGGCTTGCAGTATCGCCTGTGGGTGGGCGATGGCAGCCTGGCGCAGGTCACCGACTTGAGTCACCAGATCGCCGCTCAGCAAGGTGATAATCAGCGCCTGCTGGAGCGCAATCGTATTCTCGAAGCGGAAGTCATGGAGCTGAAACAGGGCATGGAAACCGTCGAGGAGCGCGCCCGCCATGAGCTGGGCATGGTCAAAGAGGGCGAGACTCTCTACCAGTTAACCGAATGACTAACAGCTAACCGAATGAAGACTTCCGTATTGCCGCATTTTTGGGCCCTGATCCCCGCCGCCGGGGTTGGCAGCCGCATGCGTGCCGACCGGCCCAAGCAATATCTGGAGCTGGCCGGTAAAACCATTCTGGAACACACCCTGGCCTGCTTTCTCGATCACCCGCAGCTGCAAGGCGTGGTGGTCAGTCTGGCGCTCGATGATCCCTACTGGCCGACTTTGGCGTGTGCCCACGATTCGCGTATCGCGCGCGCCGAGGGTGGACGCGAGCGCGCGGATTCGGTGCTCAATGGCTTGCAGCGCCTGACCGAACTGGGGGCGCAGGAGCGCGATTGGGTGTTGGTGCATGATGCGGCGCGGCCCAATCTGGCGCGCCAGGACCTGGATAACCTGCTGGCCGAGCTGGCCGATGATCCGGTTGGCGGCCTGCTCGCGGTGCCTGTGCGCGACACCTTGAAGCGTGCCGGGTCTGATGGTCGGGTGCTGCAGACCGTCGACCGTTCGCTGATCTGGCAGGCCTACACGCCGCAGATGTTCCGCCTTGGCTTGCTGCACCGTGCGCTGGCAGAGGCTTTGGCCGCCGAGGTGGCGATTACCGATGAGGCATCGGCTGTCGAATGGCTCGGGCAGGCGCCGCGCTTGGTCGAGGGCCGCGCCGATAACCTCAAGGTGACCCGGCCCGAAGACCTCGATTGGCTGCGCCAGCGCTGGGCCGAGCGCTGCTGATATAGACCTGTCATGTGGGGCGCCGGAGCGAAGTGGTTGAACGCCGCGATTGGCGTCGTTGATGATGACGCGGCGCGCGGGTCGCGTCATCAGGGGCGATATTCCCTGCGTTGCGCCAACCCTGCCTTGAGGGCGTCCACCAGCTGGCGCACTTTCGGCGATAGATGCCGTTGCTGGGGATAGAGTGCCCAGACCGCGGTGTTGGGCGGCTGCTGGTTGTCCAGCAAGGAGACCAGGGCGCCGCTGCGCAGATGTTCCAGTACGTAGTAGTCCGGCAACTGACACAAGCCCAGGCCGCGCAAGGCCGCATCGAGCACCGCCTGGCCGCTGTTGCAGCGCCAGTTGCCTTGCACGCGTTGCGAGGCTTCGCGGCCGTTGAGCTGGAAACTCCAGGTATCCGAACTGCCGATCAGGCAGTTGTGCCGGCTCAGTTCGGACAGGCTGTGCGGGCGGCCGTAGTGCTGCAGATAATCTGGCGCCGCGCACAGGTACATGCGTCGGGGGGCCAGGCGTGTGGCGACCAGTCGCGAATCTTGCAAGCGGCCCAGGCGAATGGCCACATCCAGGCCTTCATGAACCATGTCCAGGTTGCGGTTGCTCAACTCAATGTCCACCCGCAATTGCGGGTGACGCGTCATGAAGCCCGTCACCAAGGGCACGATAAAGCGCTCGCCATAGGCTACGGCGCAGGTCATGCGCAACAGTCCCTTGGGTTCGCTGCCAAGGTCGCCGACCGCGCGCAGGGCTTCTTCGCGGGCATCCTGCAGGCGTTGGCAATGTTGCAGGAAGGTTTGCCCGGCTTCGGTCAGGGCCACGCGCCGGGTGCTGCGGTAGAACAGGCGGGTTTGCAGGCGCTCTTCCAAACGGGCGACCTGGCGGCTGACCTGCGAGGAGGACAGGCCCAGGCGCTCGGCGGCGGCGGTAAATTGGCCGCACTCGGCCACCGCAACGAATTCATCCAGGCCTTCCCAGCGATTCATGATGTCTGCTCCTTCCCGATCCTGATGCGCTCAAGCGGCCGCTGAGGTGCTTGCAGCTTCTGGCTATTATCCCTGAATGGCAATAATGTTTTGCCATAACGCCAATTATTACTTCGTAGAGGGTGATCTATACTCTTCGCCACTGTAATAGCCCGTCGGAGAGCGATCATGATCAAGTCACGTGCTGCGGTAGCCTTTGCCGCCAACCAACCGCTGCAAATCGTCGAAGTGGATGTCGAACCGCCAAAAGCTGGTGAAGTGCTGGTGCGCATCGTTGCCACTGGTGTCTGTCACACCGATGCCTTCACCCTGTCCGGCGATGATCCGGAGGGGCTCTTCCCGGCGATTCTCGGTCACGAAGGCGGCGGCATCGTCGAGGCGGTAGGCGAGGGCGTCACCTCGTTGGCGGTCGGTGATCATGTGATCCCGCTGTACACCGCCGAATGCCGTACCTGCAAATTCTGCACCTCGGGCAAAACCAATCTGTGCCAAGCCGTGCGTGCCACCCAGGGCAAGGGCCTGATGCCGGACGGCACCTCGCGCTTCTCCTACCAGGGCCAGCCGATCTACCACTACATGGGCTGCTCGACGTTCTCCGAGTACACCGTGCTGCCGGAAATCTCCCTGGCCAAGATTCCCAAGGAAGCGCCGCTGGAGAAGGTCTGCCTGCTCGGTTGTGGCGTCACCACGGGCATCGGTGCGGTATTGAACACGGCCAAGGTGGAAGAGGGCGCGACCGTGGCGATCTTCGGTCTCGGCGGCATCGGCCTGGCGGCGATTATCGGCGCCAAGATGGCCAAAGCCTCACGGATCATCGTGATTGACATCAACCCGGCTAAGTTCGACATCGCCAAGGAGCTCGGTGCCACCGACTTCATCAACCCGAAAGAGCACAGTAAGCCGATTCAGGACGTCATAGTCGAGTTGACCGATGGCGGTGTGGATTACTCCTTCGAGTGTGTTGGCAATGTGCAGTTGATGCGCGCCGCGCTGGAGTGCTGCCACAAGGGTTGGGGCGAGTCGGTGATCGTCGGTGTGGCCGGTGCGGGGCAGGAAATCTCCACGCGTCCGTTCCAGCTGGTTACCGGGCGAGTCTGGCGTGGTTCGGCGTTCGGTGGGGTGAAAGGCCGTACCGAACTGCCGAGCTATGTGGAGAAGGCGCAGAAGGGTGAAATCCCGCTGGATACCTTTATTACCCACAACATGCCGCTGGAAGATATCAACAAGGCCTTCGATTTGTTGCATGAAGGCAAAAGCATCCGTACGGTCATCCATTTCTAGGGTGCATGCGCCCCGCCTGCTGCGGGGCGATTTGGGCTGGGGAGCATTGGGTTGCCCCTGCAAATCCTATTTTGTGTGAGCTGAAACATGACTCTTGAAAACCTATCCTGCCAGAAAAGCTTCGGCGGCTGGCACAAGCGCTACCGGCATCGTTCGAGTACGCTCAACTGCGACATGGTGTTCGCTGTCTACCTGCCGCCGCAGGCCGAGCAGGGCGCCAAGCTGCCGGTGCTCTACTGGCTGTCGGGGCTGACTTGCAATGACGAGAACTTCATGCAGAAGGCCGGCGCCCACCGGCTGGCCGCCGAACTGGGCTTGATCATAGTCGCGCCGGACACCAGTCCGCGCGGGCCTGATGTGCCGGGCGACCCGGATGGCGCCTGGGATTTCGGTCTGGGTGCCGGTTTCTATCTCAACGCCACGCAAGAACCCTGGGCGCGCAATTACCGCATGCACGACTATGTGGTGCAGGAGTTGCCGGCGCTGATCGAGGCTAACTTCCCGGTCTCGGCCAAGCGCGGCATCAGTGGTCACTCCATGGGCGGGCATGGCGCGCTGGTCTGCGCCTTGCGCAACCCAGGGCGTTACCAGTCGCTGTCGGCCTTCGCGCCGATCGGCAATCCGTCCAACTGCCCCTGGGGCGAGAAGGCGTTTTCCCGCTATCTTGGCGATGAGCGTTCGCGCTGGCGCGAGTGGGATGCCTGTGCGCTGATCGCCGATGCAAGCGAGCGTTTGCCGATCCTGATCGATCAGGGCGATCGCGATGATTTTCTCGACGGTCAGCTCAAACCTCAGGCTCTGCAGAGCGCCGCGCAGGCCGCCGGGCATCCGCTGACCCTGCGCCTGCAACCCGGCTATGACCACAGCTACTACTTCATCGCCAGCTTTATCGAAGACCACCTGCGTCATCATGCGCAGGCTCTGGCGTAGGGGCGCGCTGCACACCGCTCAGTGGTTGCGCAAAGAGAGTTCGCCGTGCTGCTGGCCGATTGCCGGTGCGCACGGCGCGCCCTACAGTCAGGCTGCTGCATGTAGAATCAGGCCCTGACTTTTGCAGGACGTTGCACTTATGCGTATTGGCCACGGCTACGATGTACACCGTTTCGGCGAGGGCGAGTTCATCACCCTCGGCGGCGTACGGATTCCCCACAGTTTCGGGCTGATCGCCCATTCCGATGGCGATGTGCTGCTGCATGCGCTCGCCGATGCCTTGCTCGGCGCCGCAGCACTGGGCGATATCGGTAAGCATTTTCCCGACACCGATCCGACCTTCAAGGGCGCTGACAGCCGTATGCTGCTGCGGCATGTCCTGGGTTTGCTGCAGGCCAAAGGCTGGCAGGTGGGTAATGTCGACGCCACCATAATCGCCCAGACGCCGAAGATGGCCGCGCATATCCAACAAATGCGCAGCCTGATCGCCGAGGATCTGCAGGTCACGCTGGATCAGGTCAACGTCAAGGCTACCACCACCGAGAAACTCGGCTTCACCGGCCGCGAAGAAGGCATCGCGGTGCATGCCGTCGCGCTGTTGGTCGCCCGATGAACGAACTCGAACTGCTAGGCCCGCGCGGCCATGGCGAGCCGTGCGGTACCGCGGTGCTCAAGGCCGTGGCGGAAGACTTCCAGGTCGATGAGGTGCTGGATATTCCCCTGGCTGGTGAGGGTGAACACCTCTGGCTATGGGTCGAAAAACGCGAGCTGAATACCGAAGAGGTAGCCAAGCGCATCGCCCGCGCCGCTGGCGTTTCAATCCGCATGATCAGCTATGCCGGACTCAAGGATCGCCAGGCTTTGACCCGTCAATGGTTCAGTCTGCACCTGCCAGGCAAGGCAGATCCTGACTTGAGCGGCGCCGAAGACGCCAGCTTGGCGATCCTCAAACAGCTGCGTCATACACGTAAATTGCAGCGCGGTGCACATGCGGCCAATGGTTTTACCCTGCGTTTGACTCAACTCAAGGCTGATCGCGAAGCCTTGGATATACGTCTTACGCAAATAGCCGCTGAGGGCATCCCTAACTACTACGGCTTGCAGCGCTTTGGCTTCGAAGGGGGGAACGTCGCCCATGCACGGCACTTTGCCGAATCTAAAACCTTGCCTGAGAAGCGTAATGTCCGTTCGCGAGTACTGTCCGCAGCGCGCAGCTATTTATTTAATCGCGTACTGGCGCAGCGGGTCGCCGCCGACACCTGGAATCAGGCGCTGCTGGGTGATCTGCTGGCCTTTACCGATAGCCGCAGTTTTTTTCCTGCCGGTGAGGCTGAATGCTCGGATCCACGCTTGGCAATTCTGGATTTGCACCCGACCGGACCCTTGTGGGGCGCGGGTGCCTCGACGGCCGGCGGAGTCGCTCAGGCACTGGAGCAGACGGTCGCCGAGGATGAGCGTGCCTTGGTCGACTGGTTGGCAGAAGCGGGGATGACACACGAACGGCGTATCCTGCGCCTCCCCATTGGCGGTTTGACGTGGCATTATCCCGAGCCTGACATTCTGCAACTGGAATTCGTCCTGCCGGCTGGATGCTTTGCCACCGTCTTAGTGCGCGAGCTAGTCGATCTGTTGCCTGCAGGGCAAACGGACAACCCATGCGTATTCTGATTTCTAACGATGATGGCGTGGCAGCGCCAGGCCTTGCCGCGCTGCATGCTGCTTTGGCCGATTATGCCGAGTGCGTGGTAATCGCACCCGATCAGGACCGAAGTGGTGCCAGCAGCTCGCTGACCCTCGACCGTCCGCTGCACCCTTGCACCTTGCCCAACGGCTTTATCAGCCTCAACGGTACGCCTACCGACTGTGTGCATCTGGGCCTGAACGGACTGCTGCCGCAGGTGGCCGACCTGGTCGTGGCGGGTATCAACCTGGGCGCTAATCTGGGCGATGACGTGCTCTATTCCGGCACGGTGGCCGCCGCGTTGGAAGGCCGTTTTCTGGCCCGTCCGGCGTTCGCGTTCTCCCTGCTTTCGCGGCAGCCGGATAATCTGCCGACTGCCGCCTATTTTGCGCGCAAGCTGGTGGAGGCTCATGAGCAGCTGGAGTTGCCACCACGCACCGTGCTCAACGTGAATATTCCCAACCTGCCGTTGGAGCATATCCGTGGTATCCAGCTGACTCGCCTGGGCCATCGTGCCCGTGCCGCTGCGCCGGTCAAGGTGATCAACCCACGCGGCAAGGAGGGCTACTGGATTTCGGTCGCTGGCGATGCCGAAGATGGCGGGCCGGGTACTGATTTCCATGCGGTGATGCAGGGCTTCGTCTCTGTTACCCCGTTGCAGTTGGATCGTACCTTTCAGGATGGCCTCAGCAGTCTGCAACCTTGGTTAGAGGGTTTGCTCTGATGAGGCGTGAGCAAGACGAGTTGCATCATCGCGGCATCGGCATGACTTCGCAGCGAACTCGCGAGCGGCTGATTCAGCGGCTGTATGAAGAGGGATTGTCCAACGCTCAGGTGCTGGAAACGATCCGTCGCACACCGCGCCACCTGTTCGTTGATGAAGCCTTGGCCCATCGCGCCTATGAAGACACCGCGCTGCCGATCGGCCACAACCAGACCATTTCGCAGCCTTACATGGTTGCGCGCATGAGCGAATTGCTGCTGGCCGCCGGCCCCTTGGACAAGGTGTTGGAAATTGGCACCGGCTCTGGTTATCAGACGGCAATTCTCGCCCAGTTGGTCGAGCGGGTTTTCAGCGTCGAGCGTATTCAAGGGTTGCAGGAAAGGGCCAAGGAACGCATGACCGAGTTGAACTTGCGCAACGTGGTGTTTCGCTGGGGTGATGGTTGGGAGGGATGGCCGGCCCTGGCACCCTACAACGGTATCATTGTCACCGCGGCTGCCAGTGAGGTGCCTCAGGCTCTACTCGATCAGTTGGCGCCGGGTGGACGTCTGGTGATCCCGGTCGGTGCCGGCGATGTGCAGCAGTTGCTGCTGATCGTCCGTGAAGAGCAGGGGTTTGCCAGGCATGTGCTGGATGCCGTGCGCTTCGTTCCCTTGCTCAATGGGCCCTTGGCCTGATCGTTAGCGTTTACCTGGAAGAATCCATGAAGAAACATCTTCTGCTCTTCGCCAAAGGCATTGCCATGGGCGCGGCCGATGTGGTGCCTGGCGTTTCCGGCGGTACCGTCGCCTTTATCAGCGGGATCTACGATGAACTGCTGCGTTCGATAGCCGGTGTGCCCGCTGCGCTGAGCTTGCTCTTGCGCGGTCGTGTCCTGGCCGCCTGGCAGGCCGCCAATGCAACTTTCCTGCTGGTTCTGTTGGCCGGCATTCTGACCAGTGTGCTCAGCCTGGCGCGGGTAATCACCTTCCTGCTGGCCGAGCACCCGATCCCGGTGTGGTCGTTCTTTTTCGGCTTGATTCTGGTGTCTTCGCATCTGGTCGCACGAGAGATCCAGCGCTGGAACTGGAGTCGTTTCGTCAGTTTCACTGTAGGTGCGGCCTTTGCCTACTGGATCACCGTGGCTGCGCCGATGCAGTGGGGTACTGACTCGCTGAGTATTTTCTTCGCAGGCTCGATTGCCATCTGCGCAATGATCCTGCCGGGTATTTCCGGTAGTTTCATCTTGCTGCTGCTGGGTCTGTATCCTTTTATTCTCGGCGCGGTAAAAGGTCTGGATGTCAACGTCCTGGCGCTCTTTGCCAGCGGTTGCCTGGTGGGCGTCGTCAGCTTTGCCGGGTTGCTGCGTTGGCTGTTGCTGCGTTGGCGCGACCTGACCCTGGCGTTATTGACGGGGTTGATGCTGGGCTCGCTGAACAAGCTCTGGCCGTGGAAGGAAACCCTTACCTGGCACGCCGACAGCCATGGGCAGCAGGTGCCGCTGCTCCAGGCCAACCTCTTGCCGGGACGTTTCGCCGAAGTCAGCGGGCAGGATCCACAGCTACTCTTGGCTATTCTTTTGGCTTTGGGCGGGGTACTGCTAGTGCTCGGCTTGGAGTGGTTGGCCGCGCGCCATCAGCAAAGCACTGGCTGCGCCGAATAATTACGGCACAATACCCACCAATCAACCAACGCCACTAGTCATAAAGGGAGATACGGGTGAGTTTCACTGCCATTCAATCGCGAATATGCAGCAGCAGCGCTCGGAGCCTGTTGGGTGGCCTGGTTATTGGTGTGCTCCTGGCTGGCTGTGCCAGCCCGTCGGGTGGTGTGCAAGTTGTCGATCGCAATCACCGCGGTGCGGCGACGCAGCAGCGCCAACCTGTGACCAGCGGTCAATATCTGGTGCGACGTGGCGATACCCTGTATTCAATTGCCTTTCGTTTCGGCTGGGACTGGAAAGCCTTGGCTGCGCGCAATGGTATTGCCTCGCCTTATCTGATTCGGGTTGGCCAGGTCATTCGCTTCGACGGTCGCCAGCCGACGCGGCGGGCTGTAGTTGCCGCCGCGCCTGCAGTGACCCGGCCGGCACCGATTGGCCGCCCGGTTGCGCCGCTTAAGTCCCCGACTGTGCGGACTCAGGCGCAGTCGCCAGTGCCTATCAAGACAACCCAGGCGACCACTCCGGTGCAATCTGTCGCGCGCTCAGCATCAGGCTGGGCCTGGCCTGCCAGCGGCGTTGTAATTGGACGATTCTCCTCAAACGGCAGTTTGAATAAAGGCATTGATATCGCCGGTGATTTGGGACAGCCTGTTTTAGCTGCGTCTGATGGGTCAGTTGTATACGCCGGGAGTGGTTTGCGGGGCTACGGCGAGTTGGTGATCATCAAACATAGCGATACCTACGTAAGTGCCTACGGACACAACCGCAGGCTGCTGGTTCAGGAGGGACAGCAGGTCAAAGTTGGGCAAACGATTGCCGAAATGGGTTCCACAGGAGCCGACCGGGTGAAGCTTCATTTTGAAATTCGCCGTCAGGGAAAGCCTGTAGACCCGATGCAATACTTGCCGCACCCTTGATCGGCCGCTCGTCTGCTCCATCACGTGGGAGGACGAGCTCAGGTGTTGCCAGGGAATCAGGTGCCACCAGAGCTTGCTGTCGAACTCAGCAAGGAACAACAATAATGGCACTCACTCCAAAAGAAGCGCCGGAGTTTGACGTCGATGATCAAGTGCTCTTGATGGAGACTGGCGTCGTCTTGGACGATGTGTCGAGCGATGAGGCGGAAAAGCCGCAGGCTCGCACTAAAGCCAAACAATCAAGTAGCAAGCAGCACAAGTACATCGACTACACGCGCGCGCTAGACGCCACTCAGTTGTATCTCAACGAAATCGGTTTTTCTCCCCTGCTTAGCCCTGAAGAGGAAGTGTTCTTTGCGCGATTGGCGCAGAAGGGCGATCCTGCTGGGCGCAAGCGCATGATCGAAAGCAACCTGCGGCTGGTGGTGAAAATTGCCCGCCGCTACGTCAATCGTGGTTTGTCGCTGCTCGATTTGATCGAGGAAGGTAATCTCGGGCTGATCCGGGCGGTCGAGAAATTTGACCCGGAGCGGGGTTTTCGTTTCTCAACGTATGCGACCTGGTGGATCCGCCAGACCATCGAACGGGCGATCATGAATCAGACCCGTACCATTCGATTGCCGATCCACGTGGTCAAAGAGCTCAACGTCTATCTGCGTGCGGCGCGCGAGTTGACCCAGAAACTCGACCATGAGCCTTCGGCCGAAGAGATTGCCAACCTGCTGGAAAAACCGGTGAGTGACGTCAAGCGCATGCTCGGCCTGAATGAGCGGGTTTCTTCGGTGGATGTTTCCCTCGGCGCGGATTCTGACAAGACCCTGCTCGATACCCTGACTGATGACCGTCCAACCGATCCATGCGAGTTGCTGCAAGACGACGACTTGTCGCAAAGCATTGATCTATGGCTGTCCGAGTTGACCGACAAGCAGCGTGAGGTAGTGGTGCGGCGTTTCGGCTTGCGCGGCCACGAAAGCTGTACCCTGGAAGAAGTCGGTCAGGAGATCGGCTTGACTCGCGAGCGTGTGCGGCAGATTCAAGTCGAGGCGCTCAAGCGCTTGCGCGAGATTCTGGAAAAGAACGGTCTGTCGAGTGACGCCTTGTTTCAGTAGTTCTTGCCTGCTCTACAAAACCCGGCTTAGGCCGGGTTTTTTGTGGGCGTCGTGTAAGCCATTGCTTACGCGACGTGTAAGTGATTAAGGGAAAGAATGGCAGGAAAGTCGCTGTTTGAATATTTTGTTTTAGTTCAAGTTACTGATTTATATGATTATTTAATTATACTTTATGGCTCGTTGCATTTTTTCAGGTATTTGGCGGGCTTGTGGCAAAGCAGGGAAACGTTAGTATTACACCTGTGCCTAGGGACTGGCACAGGTCGCAACGGACAGCGGTCAGGACAATCGCAGGACGCGATTTCATCAGGATGATGAGCAGGGAATACAGGGAGTAGGGACAAAAGAGTGGGCGGGTAATACCGCCCCTTTTTTTGCCTGCAAGAAAGCAAAAGACCCGCGCAAGGCGGGTCTTTCAGTGGGCGCTGAGTAAGGTTTAGCGTTCCAGGTGTTGCAGTTTGTCTTTTACGCCATCCCACTCTTCAGCATCAGGTAAGCCTTCTTTCTTTTCGGTGATGTTCGGCCAGACTTCGGCCAGATCGGCATTGAGTTGGGTATATTCCTGCTGGTCTTCCGGTACTTCGTCTTCGGAGAAGATCGCTTGGGCCGGGCACTCCGGCTCGCAGAGTGCGCAGTCAATGCACTCGTCCGGGTGGATCACCAGGAAGTTAGGGCCTTCGTAGAAGCAGTCCACCGGACAGACTTCCACGCAGTCGGTGTACTTGCACTTGATGCAGTTGTCGGTGACGACGAAGGTCATTTCTAATTCTCTCCTCAGGCTACGGCTCGGGGACTGTTTTGCATAAACAGCCCCTCGGTTCGGGAAACTATGGCTGCGACACCGGGCTAGTAGGCCGCAGCATCCCAAAGCGCGCGCGATTCTAACAGCTTGCGCGCGCGGGCGTTAGACTCGCGCTTTCCATGTATATAACAGTTCCAGCGCTTTGCGCGGAGTCAGATCATCCAGGTTGATCTTGAATAATTCCTCCAGCACCGGGTGCGGCAGGCTGGCAAACATATCGCTTTGCAGTGGAGTCGCCTGCTGGCCGGGCTCGTTGCGTGGCAAATCATGGGGCAGGCTGGTGGTTTCCAGGCGCGCCAGATGTTCGCGGGCACGCAAGATCACTTCGCCGGGAACACCGGCCAGTTGCGCTACCGCTAAACCATAGCTCTGGCTGGCCGGGCCGGGCAGTACATGGTGCAAAAAGACGATGCGCTCATTGTGCTCGGTGGCGTTGAGATGCACGTTGGCAACCAGCGGCTCGCTCTCCGGCAGTACCGTGAGTTCGAAGTAGTGGGTGGCGAACAGCGTGTAGGCACGCAGCGTGGCCAGCTGTTCGGCGGCGGCCCAGGCCAGCGACAGGCCGTCGAAGGTACTGGTGCCACGGCCAACTTCGTCCATCAGCACCAGGCTGCGTTCTGTGGCGTTGTGCAGAATATTCGCGGTCTCGCTCATCTCGACCATAAAGGTCGAACGGCCGCCCGCCAGGTCATCGCTTGATCCGATACGGGTGAAGATGCGATCGACCAGCGACAGCTCGCAACTGGCCGCGGGGACGAAGCTGCCGATATGCGCGAGCAGCACGATCAGCGCGGTCTGGCGCATATAGGTGGATTTACCACCCATGTTCGGCCCGGTGATGATCAGCATGCGCGTGTCATCGTCGAGGCTCAGGTCGTTGGCCACGAAGGGGGTGGTCAGTACCTGCTCGACCACTGGATGACGGCCTTGCTCGATACGCATGCAGGGCTCGTCGACGAAGCGTGGACGATTGAGGTCGAGGTTCAGGGCGCGTTCGCCCAGGTTGCTCAGCACGTCCAGTTCGGCCAGGGCCGCGGCGCTGTCCTGCAGCGGACCGAGGTGGCCGATCAGGCGTTCCAGCAGTTGTTCATAGAGGATCTTTTCGCGGGCTAGGGCGCGGCTCTTGGCCGACAGCGCCTTGTCCTCGAATTCCTTTAGCTCTGGGGTGATGAAGCGCTCGGCACCTTTCAGGGTCTGGCGGCGGATATAGTCGGCCGGCGCCGACTCGGCCTGCTTGCTTGGCAGTTCGATAAAGTAGCCATGCACGCGGTTGTAGCCGACCTTGAGATTGGCCAGGCCGGTGCGGGCCTTCTCCCGCACCTCCAGATCCATCAGGTACTGACCGGCGTTTTCGCTAAGCGATTGCAGTTCGTCCAGCTCGACGTCGTAGCCGGTCTTGAGCACGCCGCCATCGCGGATTACCGCGGGCGGGTTGTCAATAATGGCGCGGGCCAGCAGCTCGGCCAGCTCCGGGTAGGTGCTGACTATGCCGGCCAAGTCAGCCAGGTGCGGCGAGTCGAGGTCAGTCATGGCCTGTTGCAACTCGGGCAGGGCGGCCAGGGCATCGCGCAGGCGCGCCAGGTCCCGTGGTCGGGCGTTGCGCAAGCCAATACGCGCAAGGATCCGTTCCAGATCGCCAATTTCCTTGAGCTGCGGTTGCAGGGTCTCGAAGCGATAACGCTCCAGCAGGCAGGCAATCGACTCCTGGCGCGCTTCCAATATTGTGCGGTCGCGCAGCGGGCGGTTCAGCCAGCGGCTGAGCAGGCGGCTGCCCATGGCGGTCTGGCAACGGTCGACCACCGATTGCAGGGTGTTCTCGCGCCCGCCGGCGAGGTTGACGTCCAGCTCCAGGTTGCGCCGGCTGGCGCCGTCGAGAATCACCGTGTCGTCGAGGCGCTCATGGCGCAGGCTGCGCAGGTGCGGCAGGGCGGTGCGCTGGGTTTCCTTGGCGTACGCCAGTAGGCAGCCGGCGGCGCCTATGGCCAGGCTCAGGTTCTCGCAGCCGAAGCCTTTCAGGTCCTGGGTGGTGAACTGTTGGCAGAGGCTTTTGTGCGCACTGTCGCGCTCGAAATCCCAGGGCGCGCGGCGACGCACGCCGGGGCGTTTCTCCGCGGGCAAGCCTTGCGGCCAGTCATCGGGGATCAGCAACTCGACCGGATTGAGGCGTTCCAGTTCGGCCAGCAGATTCTCCCAGCCTTTGATCTCCAGCACGCTGAAGCGGCCGCTGGTAATGTCCAGCACAGCCAGGCCGAACAGCCGCTCGTCACCGAGTACGGCGGCTAGTAAGTTGTCGCGTCGCTCGTCGAGCAGCGCCTCGTCACTGACCGTGCCGGGGGTGATGATGCGCACCACCTGGCGGTCCACGGGACCCTTGCTGGTGGCCGGGTCGCCGACCTGTTCGCAGATCACCACCGACTCGCCGAGCTTGACCAGCTTGCCCAGGTAGCCTTCGGCGGCGTGGTAGGGGATTCCGCACATGGGAATCGCCTGGCCGGCGGATTGGCCGCGGGCGGTCAGGGTGATATCCAGCAGCTTGGCGGCCTTTTTCGCGTCTTCGTAGAAAATCTCGTAGAAGTCGCCCATGCGGTAAAACATCAGCTGGTCCGGGTGCTGGTTTTTCAGTCTCCAGTACTGCTGCATCATGGGCGTGTGAGAAGATAAATCTTGAATAGCCTTATTCATCAGGTAGTTAGCGCGCTTTCTAAATTTATGTGGGGCAGGATTGGGGCAATCTGCGCGGTGTTCTGCATGCCGAACCAGATGTGCTCAAGCTCGTTTGGCGATTCGTCGTCCATCCATTTGGCATATACCTGAACCAACATGGTGAAGTCCTTGTGACCCATCTGCTTGGAAATGAAGGCAAGATTACCACGGGCTGTTAGGCACCAGCAGGCATAGGTGTGGCGGGTTTGGTAAGGCCGGCGCGGGCGGGTTTTAGCTCGGCGCTGAATGTTGCCCCACTTGGTGTTCCAAGCCGTTGGCACAAACCAGGCATTGACCTTGGTTTTTCTGGCCTGGGTTGTCGGCGATAGTAGTGGGGTGACGGTGTCCTGGCGGGTCTCGTGACGGTTCAGGTAGACCGTTACCGTTAGGGCTGCGGCTTCCGCTTGCAGGGCGAGCAGGGTGATCACCGCCTCGCGCGCCGGCGGAAACAGGAACACGATGCGCGCTCGCCCGGTTTTGGGTGGTTTGAACTGGCCGCTGCTGGTTACTGCCCGGCGCACGTGGATTATGTTTGCGTCCAGATCTACATCTTCTTTGGCCAGCCCACACAACTCGCCAGGTCGCAGCCCGGTATAGACCGCCAGGGTGATCGAGGCGCTGTCTGCTGGGTGTAGGCAACCGTCGGCGATCAGCTTGGCGAACTCGGCCTGGGTCAATGGGTCTGGTTCGCGGGCACTCATCTGAAAGCGTACGCATGCCGCCGCCAAACCTGTGCGGCAGTAACCGTTGCTCTCGCACCAGCCCAGGAAGCCCGACAGGGTCGCCAGGTAGTGGTTGGCTGTTGATGTGGCGCGATCTTCGATCAGATCCACGCGCAGCTGCTGAACATCCTCGGGCAACAGTGTGCTGCCCAGCCTGTTTTTGCCTAGCAGCTCAATGCAGATATCGAGCGCGGAACCATAGCGGCTCTCGGTCTCGGCTGTGATGTCCACGGCTTTGAGCGGCTTGTAACGAGCGAGCAGGGCATGCAGGCGCTCATCGCGTGGGGTGCTGTAGTTGCTGGCGTGCTTGGAGCCTGGGAAGTGCTGGGCATAGTCGAACTTGCCCATCTTGATGTCATGAAGAACCGCCGCCCGGAGTTGGGCGGCGTGACGAATGTTGGCTTTGGTAACCGGCAGGCCCAGCGTTTCGCGACAGCGCCTGCGCTTCCACATGAAGGCGATGCGCAGGCTGTTGCCGTGGATCTCAATACCCTGGTGCTTGGCCAGTTCGGCTTCTAGGCCGCTTCCTGCGGTGCGCTCTCGACCCACTTGTCGATCTCCTCGATATTGATAAATACGCGAGAGTCGCGCGCTTTGCGCCAAATGCGGCCCTGTGCCCAGGTGCCGTTCTTCACCTTGTGGCGGATGGCGTCCTCGCTATAGCCGGTCAGCTCGGAAGCGCGCTTTATGAGAACCCAGCGAGGGAGGCTCATGCTGCACCTCGCTGGACATGGTGGCTATGTGCCGTCAAGCTCGCAGGGTTGAAACTGCCAAGGAGGCGCGCATGCTGCCCAATGAAGTCACTGTTAATTTCAAGTTTCGGCCAAAGCTCTGGCTGGTTTCGCCTTTTGCAGCATTCTTGGTCATTGTTCTTTACCTCTTGCCTTGGGGGGCTGCTAGTGCTCCTGCTTGGGTTCAGGCTCTCGGAGCTGTCGCAGGTGTTTTCGTCGCCGTGTTTGTTGCTAGTGGCCAGCAACGACGTCAAGAGCAGTCTGAAAGGCGTAAGGAAAGAGTTGTAATCAAGGCCATTGCCGAAATCGCGAGAAGAGGGTCTATGTGGGTTGAGCAAATCCACATGCTTGCTAGTCATGGTGAAGCAAAGGCGCAGTCCACCCGCTTTCTTCAGGCAATAGATGCGGTGGAGCGGGAGTGGCAACTTCTCCAGGCCGTTCGACTTACTGATTTGCCTGATGAGTCCTTGGTAAATGACTTTTCGCTTCTGGAACATAACCTTCGCAGTTGCGTTGACTCTGCTCGCAGATATCTCGCGGGGGCTCAAGGTGAGGAACTGCGTAGCATTGGCATCAAAGTTACGTTCAATAAAAACATCGTTAGGGACATTGCTGAACGGCTTGCGACTGAGACGCCATGAGGTTGTGGATGTCGCTATAGGTGGTCCATACCCCACGACAAGCTGCGCGTGCGGGCGGTTAGTTGAGCGGAGCGGTTCACTCTGATCTGGCGCCCGGCGCACGCATGTCGTGGGGTATACGCGACCTGTGGTGGCGCGGAGCAGGGGCGGGAGAATGCCTGCTGCTGTGCAGCAGAGACTCTTTATAGCGCCACCGCTCGGGATCTGATGGCGGCTGCGCAATGTGGCGCGCGGCTGGTTGGCATGTACCAGGCCGCCGCCGTGCTGGCGCCCGGCTTTGAGTGCGGTGGTTGCGGTGGCTTGGGTCATGCTGCGTACCTCCGGCGATGTGTCGTGGCCAGCAGCGTGATGAGCCGGTCGTGGTAGCGCTGGCGGGCGTCTTCGGGTGTCCAGCGGGTGATGTGTTGCGGCAATGGGTCGTAGCCGTTGAGGCATTCCCAGGTGCCGGCTTGCTCGGGCATAAGGTCGCGGCGTTCGGTGGCCAGGGCGACCATGTCGGCGGTGTGGATGCTTGCCGGTAGCACGGGGTCGATGTCGAAGCGTTCGGCGACGGCCAGCCACACGCGCTGCTCGATCTGGTGGTAGATCGAGGCGAGGTGGCTCAGGTGTTCGGCCATTGGGTCGTTGCCGGGGCTGATGGTGTACTCCGCTGCCGCCTGGCTCATGCGGTGGCGATCGATGCCGAGCGATTCGCAGGTCAGTAGCCAGGCATCGGTTGTGCTCGCCGCGGTTTCCTTCAGCAGCTGCTTGAGCGGTTGCACCATATCGCCCACATAGGCCTCTGCCGCGTCGTGCAGCAGGGCGGGCAGTTGATCCTCATCCGGCACGATGCTGGCGACCAGCAGGCTGTGCTGGGCGACCGAATAGTGGTGCCTGCAGTGGCCGTTGAAGCGGCAGATGTGGGCCAGGCTATGGGCGATGTCGGTGGTGGTGACTAGATCCGCGCGCGGGCGCAGCAGGCTCATGGGTTTGGCGCTGTTGGTGAGTATCCAGCTCATGCCGCGATCTCCTGTTTCAGCTGTTCGGCCAGGGCTGCGTTGCGGGCGTTGTTCCGCAGCAGCCAGCAAGCCTCGGCGCCGAATTGGGCGCGCACTTGGCGCTCCAGTTCGGCGAGTTCGGTTTCGATTTGTGCGAGGCGGACCAGCGTGCGGGTGTGATCGTGCTGCAGCTTGCCGGCGGCATCGGGCGATAGGCGCAGCAGTGGGTAGTGGCGCCTGGTCATGCTGCTGCCCCCATGGCTTGGCCGTAGTCGCGCTGGCGCTGCTGTTGAGCGGCCAGGGTCAGTACATCGCGGGTGTGCTCGAAGCCTTCGGGTGGAGAGATGACGCTAAAGCGAAGTTCGCCGTATTCGAGTTCGCCGTGGTAAGTGGCCTCTTTATCCAGCCACTCGATCAGATCCGTGTCGCTGATGCCGTGCTCAGCGGGGGAGAGAAGCAGTGGCACCTCGTCCAGCGCTTCCTTCACGCGGTCGGCTATGTCGTGGATGCGGGTTTGAGCCAACTCGGCCTGGTTGGTTTTATTGCTGCCTGACTTGGTGAATTGCTCCGCGACAATGCCGAGTTGTTTGGCCGCCAACTTGAGCATCAACCAGTCGTCGTGGGTCAGGCGGTTGGCGACTTCGCGGTTGAGGTCTTCCCGGAGCTGCTTGGTGACGTTGTCGTGGTCGCACTGTTCCTCGCGCAGGCACTGGCGCAGCTTGCTCAAGGCAGCCTCGCGGGCATCTAGTTTGCGGTTGGTCTCGATCAAGTCAGCGGTGCGCTTGGCCAGGCTGTTGCTGGTGGCGCTGTTGATTTTCTCCAGTTTGTGGATGAGGCGGTCAGCTGCTCGGCGGCCGGTGCGCAGGCCGGTGCAGTAGGTGATGCCGATCAGCATGGCAACGCATGCAGCGATGGCGAACAGGGCGTAGAGCTGTGGGGTGGTGAGTGCCATGGTGTGCTCCTGGGTGGTGGCGCTGGTGGTGGCAGCGGTTGTTGGTCAGTCGTTTGGTTCGGTGGCATCGCCCTGCAGCCGGGCCATTTCCTCGTCCGCCTTGTAGGCGCGGATGTCGATCAGTGCGGCAACGTGGCGGATGTGCGCGAACTTGGGCGCTTTGCGGCTGCTGTCCAGGGTGGTGATGGGCAGTTGAATGCGGCCGCTGTTGATCTCGGCCACAAACGACTGCTCGTTGAGGTTGCGGAAGTACTGCACGCGCAGCCTTTCCAGGGGGACAAGCACATCGCCGAAGGTGCGGTAGAGCAGCTCGATGGTGGCCGCCTCTGGTGCCTGCAGCAGGCGCAGCGGGGTTTGGTTTGCGCTAGTCATTGGCTGGCTTGGCCTCCTGCTTGGGTGCGTATGCCGGGTGGCCCCATGTGTTGAGGCAGTGGCGTTTGGTTAGCGCACGCAGGTGCTCGGGCACTTCCTGCAGGGCGGCGTTGCGCTCTGCGAGGGTGCCTTTCGCGATGATCTGCCGGGCGTAGTGGCGCGGCCTGGGTTCAAGCTGCTTGCTGCTCATGCCACCTCCCGTGGGTCAGGCGTGGCGGGCGGAGCAGGGCGCTCGATGCTGAGTTGCTCCGCCAGCCAGCGAATGCCGGCCGGTGTTACGCGAGTTGAGTAGCTGTACTGCAGGCCCAAATCATCGTGATACCAGCGACCTTCGTACTTCTGCAGGTAAAGCCTGTCACGCACCGGGAAAACCGGCAGGTTGCTGCTATCCAACAAGCCTTTGGCGCGCATGCGCGCAATCAACTTGGTGCGTGTCAGGCCCAGGTGAGGTGCTGCCTCTTTGAGTGTGTAAGCCATGGGTGCACCTCAGGCCGCAGCCGCGAGGCTGTCGCGGTAGCCGGTGAGGAAGCGGCGCAGGTTATCGGCCAGCATGGCGTAGGCGCGGCGTGTGTCTGCAGGCAGGGTCAGCATGCACGCCGCACCATGTAGCTCGATTTGCGCGGTGTAGCCGCCGAACCGGTTACGGCGGATCAGCAGGCATGGCTCCAGCTCATCGGCAGGCAGGTAGTAGGTGCCGCGGCCTTTGCGTAGCGCCTGGCGCAGGGTGCGCTCCAGGTCGGTGACAAGCAGGTACTCGTCCACGTCCGGCACGTTGGTAGGGGCGTGGCCGTTGACGATCTGCTCGATAAAGCGCGCGACGCGCTTGCCGTTGTCGGTGCGGTACTTGTCCAGAGATACGCTGTTGGCTGTGTTGCCGATGCGCACACGTACGTCGATGGCTTGCGCGCACTGCTCGATGCTGACCGTTGCCGCCACCGACACACGCTCAGCATTGCTCAGCGTATGAATGAAGGTGCCATTGAGGGCGACCTGGGCCTGCAGGCGGATAAAGCCCGGGGTGGTGAGGGTTAGTTGGCTCATGCGGCGTCACCTCCCCATGGGTTGCCAGGGGTCGGCTGCGGCGCAGTCTGGCGGGGTTGCAGCTTGGGCTTGCCGCCGGTGATCACGACCAGGCAGCCCGTGGTAGCTTGCAGCTGCTCGATCAGGCGGCGGTTACTGGCGCAGGTTGGGTGGACGTGCAGGGTGGCTGTGGTGGCCATGGTGTTGCCTCGCTCTGTGGTGGAGAGTGAGGCGATAGTTAACCCTATAGGTTATTATGTCAAATAAAAATAACCTATTGGGTTGTTTTAAATTGCAGGATCCCTGCGGCCAAAGCAGTGCTGAAATCCTCCTCCACAAAACTCTTCGGATTCTGCCAAGCACTTCAGTAGCGCTGACTGCCAGTGATTTGGACCAAAATCCCTGCGGGAAGTAATGTAGCTTTTTTTCAAAAACTCCTTCAGTGCTGGCGTACCCGCGGATGCAAAGATCTCAATGCTTGTCCTGAGTGTCCCTAGGTATGTGTTTATTGGAGCTTTGTAACGAACATTCAAGTCCAAAGTATCGAACTGGAACTTAAGCCGAGCGAACTCGTTCGGGTCTAATGTTGCTGTCCTCTCCAGTGAAAATGTCACGACGAGGCCGGTGCGCTGTACTACCGCCTCTGCTATAAGGAACGGTTCAACTGGTCGTTGGCCGAAGTAAACATGTGAGAATTGACCCTCTGGTTTATCTCCAGCTTTAGCCCGTTTTAAGTTGTTGCATGGCTGGCAGCATGGGATCAGATTTTTAGCGTAGATTGCATGTGCTTTAAACTTAGAGCGAGGTAAATGATGGTCAAGATCAGTGATCGCCCCAAAACCGCAATAGGGGCAAATTTCAGCAGTTAGCTTTAAACGATCACGATAGTCTTCAAGCCGTCCACCAATCTGAACTTGGTTGTACGCGTTATGAATTGCTTCTAACAATGCTGACTCAGAAACTGTACCCTTTAGTGTGTTGCAGGGGTTGCCTAAGTTAGCATCATAGGCTTGGTAAAGTTGTAAGATGCGCGCCTTTTCGATATCGGTTAAAGGGTATACAGGGTTGCCATTCACTAGGGTCAGCGCAGTTGCAAGGTCTGCAGATGATGTGTTGGAATTTGGAGTGTTTAGTCGCCACATTATCAAAAGCCTTCGAAAATGAGCTGGCTCATCACGTAGGCTCTAGCCTGCATGCTCAATCCGTAAGGCTGAAAAAAAGCTTCAATAATATCTAAGTCTTTATGTTCTTTTATTAGGCGGTCAAGAACAGCGTGGAAGTCTGTGGCTCTTGTGTTTAGTCCGAATGTCTCGCCAGTCAATGTGCCTATACTTTCGCCAAAGGTCTCTTTACTCGGTCTCTGTATTGCAGTGATGTTTCCTTCGCGACGTACGATGTATGTGTGTTTTACAATGGTTTCTTGAAGTACGATAGGGGAGTGTGTAGCTACAATTGCAAATGCTCTTTTGGTGGATAATATTATACGTATGGCGTGCATAAGTGAGGCAAGTAGTGGGGGGTGTAGATGTGTTTCGGGTTCGTCAATTAATATAAGGGAGGATTGTGTCGTGTGCGCTGCAAGGCTAGCGATTATCTGCATCACAATTTTATGCCCGGTGCTCCAGATAAGGAACAATTTTTCCGGGTCATTGTCAAGAAGAAAGCGTGTTGTCAGGTTATGCTGATATGAAGAGAACGACGCTTCACTTGCAAGGCATCTCAATGCTCTATCCAGAATGTGTGTTGCGCCACTTTCTTCTACAAGTAATAAAGTTTTTAGATATTCTTTCGCTAGCGATTCTACGGGTTTTAATAATGTGGTGGATACCTTGTCAGTCGTAGACAAGATAGCATTACTAGAGTGCTCATTTTCAATTTGTGCTTGTAGCTCAGCAGCAATATCTCTCAATCCGCAAAATACGAAACGCCCGCCACCATCTTGGATGTCCTTAACTATTTGAACTCTTTCATCAGCTTCACCTTCAACGCTTGGCTTCAATCCGGGTAGTCTAAAGCTGTCGAACGCACTGTAAGAAACAGTAATTATACGTGGGAAACCTATTCCTTCTGGAACGATCTTTCCTACGTCGTCGAACACACCATCCTGCCTGCTTTTTGTGGTTCCATGAGCTACTCGAGCTAGACGTGCTAATAGTGTGCTTTTGCCTGAGCCATTTTTACCTATTATAGAAATAATTCGACTGGGTATCGGGTGCGCAATACCGCCGACTTTCTGTACGAACTCTGGTAGTGAGTAGTCGAATTTTATCTCTTGTTCCCAGCCTGCCACATGAAATGAAAAATCTAAATTCGTATGCTGAAGGCCATCGAAGTTCTTGTTTAATAGTGATTTTGCTGTTAGCAGAAAATTATCATTTTCATTGAAGTATCTGAATAGGGATATGCTCCATCCTTCTTCGCTTCTGAATTCGTCACCTAGGCTCGGGTTGTAGGCGTAATCATTCAAGGACTCGGCGAGAGAGGTTTTTAAACTCTCATCTAAAGCGGATAGGCGCTGGTAGTAGTCTAGGGATTGTCCAACGGAAACAAAATCTTCTGATAGAAAGTTGAAGTCTTTAGTAAGCTGGAGCGGGTCTGAAGATTTTTGATTTTTTTTAAGTATCTTTACAGACCCTATAAGGTTGTGTGATCTTTTTTCAGGAGGTCCCAGATAAACTAGACTATATTGAGTCTCGTAGCTGTAATCATTCCACTCGTTTTGAATTAGGGCAAACTTGTATGTGCCTGCATAGTTGGGTTCGGTTCGTGGAGGGAGAACTTGGAAAAACATTTGGACTTATCCCTAAGCAATTTTATAGGTCAGTAATTTTCCAGCGGGCGCGACCACAAATACTCCACTCTTCGCTCATTCGTATAATCCGTTCAGGCCAATCAGGATTGAGCGCATATAGGTATTGCTCGCTCCCTTCTTGTTTCAGTTGTTTTAGCGTTGCAGCGCCATCGCTGGCTCGTTTCGCTGCGACAAAATGGCCCGGTAAAGCTTCGAGAGAAGGGTCGATTACGATTTTGTCGCCCTCAACAAACTTAGGCTCCATGCTCATTCCTTCAACGCGAAGAATGAAAGCACGAGGCCCCACTGGGCCAGGAGCATCGATCCATTCTTCTGCATCCCTCGGGTCGAATGTGCCCTGCGGTTCGCACCATGCACCAGCTGCAATCGAGCCGATCACAGGCAGCTTGCGGCCGGTGTGGCTTAGCGGTGTGGTGTTGCTGAGCTCACCAAGGCCGTAGGGCATATCTAGATAGCCACTATGCAGGTCGAGAGCTTTCTCTATCTCGCGAGCGATCTGATCACCAATGCCCTTGGTTGGGTTTTTGCCCCCGAAAGCACTCACCTGTGCAGGTGCTTTGCCAAGGATATCGGCGATATCAGTCAGGCGGAGCTTTTTCTCTGCCAAGACTCTGCGGAAATTTCGTAAGCGGGTATCTGAGATCTTCATGCGCCAATTCTGTCCGGATTAACCTTTCAGGTGAATGTCCAGTCAGGTATTGCCATAATTAACCTTAATGGTTAAATTGCTGGCTCGGAGGTGCACCCATGAAATTGCGCGACTACATCAACCGCTTGGATGCCGAGCAGCTTTCGGCCTATGCAGAGCGCTGCAGCATTGCAGTGAACTACCTGCGTTTACACGTCAAGTATGCAAGCAAGGATCCAAGCGTCTCTTTGATCAAAGCACTGGCTCGTGAAAGCGAAGGACACGTTTCGCTTGCAGAGGTGCTTGAGCATTTTGGCGTTACTGAGACTCGGCCAACCAGTAAAGCAGCATAGCTAGAAAAAAGGCGACCCAAGGGCCGCCCAGTTCCTCCGGCACACACACCACAGTGCTGCCGGGGGATGCAGTAGTCAGCGGAGCACACCACGTACCACACGCTGATTTACCGCACCCGCCAAGGCACGGATGCCTTGGGTTGCCTGCCTCTCCACCACAGAGCTGCAGGCTGTAACAGCGGGGCGCATGCGGAGCATGTACCTCGCCATTGGGTTGCAAGCGGCTTTTCCACCACAGAGCCGCCGCTTGCATGTAGCCACCTTGCGAGTGACCACGACGCTACTCTAGCAAAGGGCGCGTTATGTGGCACTGGCAACCTGTAAGGGTTAATGCCATGAGCCGAGCTTCATCCAGTTGCGTCGACCGAGCCAGGCGGGAAGTGTTGCCGCTCGATTTGGCGCTGTACCACGCCGCGCGCGACTACCCCGGCGGCGCTGCTGCCATTGCGGCCACCACGGGCCGCAACCCCACCACGTTGCAGCACAAGCTCTCGCCGACGCACCCCACCCACAGTGTGAACATCCAGGAGTTTGGCGAAATTCTGGAGCTGACCAAGGACCGGCGCATTTTGGATGCGGTGCATGCCTTGGTGGGCGACACCATGTGGCAAGAGCTGGCCGAGATGTACACCGACGATATGCCGGCAACTCTGACCGAGGGCATACCGACTTACCTGCGCCAGGTGGCGGGCTTTACCGAAACCTGGGCCAAGAGCATCAGCGATGGGCTGGTTGACGATGCAGAGCTGGCTGCGATTCGCCTGCAGGTGTTCCGCGGCGTACAGGGTCTGTTGGCCATGCTTAATCGCGCTGCCTATGTGAACCAAACCAAGCGGGGTGGCGAGCATGGCTGACATCGCCGATGTGGCAAACGACCTGATGCAGGAGCGCATCGATCACGCCTTGGCCGCGCGCAAACCTGCGCCGGTGAGCGCCTCGTTTGAATACTGCGTTAGCTGTGGCGAAGCCATCCCGCAGGCGCGGCGTTTGGCTGCCCGTGGCTGTATGCGTTGCGCTGCCTGCCAGCAAGCGCTTGAAGATAAAGGAGCGCGTTATGCTGGGTGAAGTGTTGTTGCAGATGGCCGATTACGGCCTGGAGCCGGCGCAACCGCTGGCGTTCGGCAAGCTCACGCGCTGCAAAACCGCGCAGGACAAAGGCAAGGAAAAGAACGGTTGGTACGTGGTGCACGAGCACCGCACCGACAAGGGAGAAACGCTGATTTCCGGCAGCTTTGGCGACTGGCGCACCGGGGAGACGCAGAAGGTCAAAGTGAAGCCTGGGCGCATGAGTGCCGAGGAGCGCGAGGTGATGCGCGCCCGGCAAGAGGATGCCAAGCGCCGGGCGGCGGAGATTGCCGCCAATGCTGCGAGGCGGGCAGCGAGCCGAGCTGCTGGGATGTTCAAACGCATGCCGGAGAAGGGCCGTAGCGACTACCTGGATAGAAAGCAGATCGTTGGCTTTGGCGTGCGTTACGCGCCGCGCTCCGGTGCGGTGTTGGTGCCGATGTGCAACGTGCGCGATCAGATCGTTGGCCTGCAGGTGATCTACCCGGCCAAGCAGCCGGAAACCGGACGGGATAAAACCTATTGGCCGTATGGAATGGCCAAGGAGGGCGCCTTCCACTTGATCGGCCCGCACCCGGAACCGGGCGAACCGGTGCTGGTGTGCGAGGGCTACGCCACGGGCGCTAGCCTTCATATGGCGACTTCGGCGACGGTGGCGGTGGCGTTCGATGCAGGCAACTTGCGCGAGGTGGCCAAGGCGATGCGCGAGCGCTTCCCGGGCCGGGCGTTGATCATCTGCCGCGACGATGACTGGAAGACCAAGCGCCCGAATGGCGAGCCGTGGAACCCAGGCGAGGAGAAGGGCAGCAACGCGGCGTTGATCGTCGGCGGCCAGGTGGTTGGGCCTATCTTCGCTGGTGTGCGCGAGGCCAAGTGGACGGACTTTAACGACCTGCATTGTGCCGAGGGCTTGGAGGCGGTGCGCCGCCAGGTGCTGGCGGTGATCAAGCCGCCTGCGGCCGGTGGCTGGAAGGACCAACTGGCGCGCACGGAGAACGGCGCGCTGATTGCGCATATGCAGAACGTGGAGCTGATTCTCGGCAACGACGAGCGTTGGGCGGGGGTGATCAGCTTTAGCGCCTTCAGCTCGAAGATCGTCAAGTTGCGGGCTGCGCCTTATGGCGGCGGCACGGGCGATTGGGCAGACATCGACGATACGCGGGTGATGAAGTGGCTGGCGCAGCAGTACAACCTGCGGGTGAAGCCTTCGAGTGTGATCGAGGCCGTTAGCGTGGTTGCACATGATCATGCCTTCCACCCGGTGCGTGAGTACCTGGACGGGCTGGTGTGGGACAGGGTGCCGCGGCTGGAAAGCTGGCTGACTGATGTGATGGGTGTGCCGGCCAGCGGTTACACCGCGAAGGTGGGCAAGCGCTGGATGATTTCGGCGGTGGCGCGGGTGATGCAGCCGGGCTGCAAGGCCGACTCGGTGATGATTCTGGAAGGCGGGCAGGGCGAGGGTAAGTCCACGGCAATGAGCATCCTGGGCGGCCCGTGGTTTATGGATACGCCATTTGCCCTTGGCGATAAGGACGGTTTTCAGGCCATCCGGGGCAAGTGGATTATCGAGCTGGGCGAGCTGGATAGCTTCAACAAGGCCGAGAGCACCAAGGCCAAGCAGTTTTTCTCTGCCTCGACCGATACCTACCGTGAGAGCTACGGCCGCAGAAGTAATGACGTGCCACGCCAGTGTGTGTTCGTGGGCACCACCAACCAGGACGAATACCTGAAGGATGCGACCGGCAACCGCCGATACTGGCCGGTGGCGTGTACCAATGTAGACCTGCAACGCCTGCGCGAGATCCGTGATCAGCTCTGGGCCGAGGCGATGTTTTGCTATGAGGCGGGCGATATCTGGTGGGTGAACCGCGACGAGGCGGCGATGTTTGCCGAGGCGCAGGACGAGCGCTTTGTGGTGGACGAATGGGAAGGGCCGATTCTGACCTGGTTGGAGGAGTCGCAGATCGGCGAAACCACGACGGGCAGCGAGGTGCTGGGTGGCGCGCTGAAGCTCGACTTCGGCCATTGGGGCAAGCCCGAGCAGATGCGCGTTGGCGCGATCATGCATCGGCTGGGTTGGCGGCGTGTGCGCCTGGCTCCGTTGGTTAAGAGCGGTAAGCGACCGTGGGCGTACAAGAAGCCTGACGACTGGGGCAGGGCTTCGGCACTGCAGGTGGAGAAGATCCAGGAGCCTTGCTTCGATGATTAAACGCATCGACGAGATGCTGAAGCTGTGGGCCGAGGAGTTGCACAGCGAGCAACCCGCGAGTGAGTTTGGCGGCGGCAACATGATTGCGATGCTGATGTCCTGCAAGGGGGAGCTGATACGCGGCACGCGCGGCAGCCGGGTGCTGCTGGACGAATCGGCGGATATCGAGCTGATCGTCAACAAGCACCTGGCGCCGCAGTTGTCGGTGCTCGTGCGCGAGCACTACTGCAACCACGACAGCTTTCTCTATCAGAAGATCACTTATTGCGGATGTAGCCGTAAGACCTACTACGAACGCCTGCACGAGGCGCATGAGTGCATCGCCAGTTTGCTGATGGCGAAGGCAGCGTGATGCCGTGCGTTGCTGTTCGGTGCGCACCGCTGGCCGGCCTTGTCCCGCTGCGCTTTGGCGTGGTGGGTCGCGCCGGGGCGGCGCTGTTGCTGGGGCGTCCCACTGTCCCGGCAACTTATGCCCACCGCGTATGTGAGCGTAGCGGGCAGCAACACGCGCCTGCAGCGCGCACGCGTGTTATTCGTTTTATCTCTCTATGCGAAGAAGGAGTTAAAAAGGTAGGACAGTGGGGCAAAGCCCCGAATCTAGGCGCTTGCAGCTATCCCACTTCGAGTTTTAACCGTGGGTCTGCTGGGACAGAGCCAGAGGCTCTTAATGCCGTGGTGGTGTATTCGCCGACATTGCCTGGGCGTTCATACGGCGTTACCCACATATTGGCGGGTGGCGTTAAATTTGGATTGCTGCCAGGAAATTCCACCTGTAAAAAGTAGTCATCTTCGATAGGTGCGACCGCAGAGAGCGGCAGGCACAACACACCAAACCCGGCCACTGAGCCGGGTTTTTTCGTTTCTGGCACGAGGAGCCCAGCATGTCGACAGAACAGCAGATGCAGCAAGGATTGGCTGAGCTGCCCACGTGGTTGCTTATCTTGGTGGCGGTGGCCGGGCTGGTCGGTGAGATGCGCCAGGCGGATATGCCGGGCGTTGCGATGGGCGAGATCATCAAGCGCGTGTTACTGCGCTTCGGCAGCTCGGCACTGTTCGGCATGGCCACGCTGCTGCTGACCTTAGCGATTTGGGGAGACATCTACATCGCCGGCGGCTTGGGCATCGTAGTCGGGTTGCTCGGCGCTGATATTGCGGGTGCCCTGTACACCCGCTACCTGGCGAAGAATGCCGGCGTGTGCGATGTGACCCCGGATTCTGGCGGCAAGGCGTGAAAGCCTCAGTCAAGGCCAGCGGCTTTGCCGAGAGCCTGGCAGCCGTGCAGGCCTTGACGGGCGACTTACCTGGCCGCGCCCTCGCCGATGCGCTCAACCACACGGTCAACCAGGCAGGGCAGGCGATCACCGTCGAGATGACCAACGTGCTAGACCGGCCCACGCCTTTTACCCTGAATGCGGTGCGGGTGCTGAACGCCAAGCCCAACAGCCTGGAAGCGGCAATATGGGTGAAGGATGAGAAGGACAACTCCTCGAAGGCCTCGGCGCCCGAAGATTGGGTAGCGCCTCAGGTATTCGGTGGTAGCCGTAGTGATAAGAAGAGCGAAACGCTGTTGCGCGCCAAGGGCATCCTGCCTGTTGGCAAGTTCATCGCGCCGGCCGCCGGTGCTCGGCTAGACGCCTACGGCAACATCAGCCGCGGGCAGATGGTTCAGATCCTGTCCGGCCTCTCAGCTATTGAGGGCGCGGCGGGCTTCACGGCGAACGCCTCGGACAAGTGGCGATCGCTACGCAAGGGCCACGCTCAAGCATTCTTCGTGCTGCGCCGCGGCAAGACGCCAATCGGTATCGCGGAACGGCGGGGCAAGTCGATGGCTATGGTGCTCGCATTCGTCAGCCAGCCGCAGTACCGGCGCCGACTGGACTTCCACGGTGTGGTCGAGCGAGTAGCAGACGCGAACCTCGAAGCGAACATCGACAAGGCCATCACCGATGCCCTGACCGGCAACCTGCCGACCAACTTCAAACGCCGGCCCCAGAGCCAGCCCAGGCGGTGAGGGGGGATGGCGTGCTACAGGCCGATTAACGGGTCCTCCCTGGCCGCCGGCCCCCTACACGGGTAATTCGAACCATGTTTTCTCTCTAGCTGACATTTGCTCTGGGATGTCTGTCTTTACAAGGGGTTAGGTATGGGGAAGCGAGTTACCAAGGCTCAGCTGAGTGAGTTCATCGGCAGAGACGAACGCACGATCAGCCGTTGGCAGAACATGGGCATGCCGGTTTTCCAGATTGGCCTGGGCCGCGGCAATGAAAACGAGTACGACACCCAGGCGGTTGTCGAATGGCTGGTGCAGCTCGCGCAGCAACGGGGCGAAAAGGAAAGCGTGCGTGATCGCCTCGACCGCATCAAAGGTGACCGCGAAGAGCTGGCCCTGGCGAAAGACCTGGAGGAGGTGGTGTTCGCTGCTGATCTGCTTGAACGCTTCGAAGCGGCGATCACCGCGGCCAAGGTTGAGCTGCTCAACACCTTTCCCGAGAACCTGGCCAGCGTGCTGTCTGCGCGCTACGGCGTCGAAGTGGATGACCAGCTTATCCGCGAGCCTTTAGAAACTATCCTGATAGAGCTATCGAACTATGACCCTGATGACGATGACCCGTCAGACGGGGATTCTGACGAACCGGATGATCCGGAGGAAGCTGAAGAATAGTGCGACCAAGGCGCTGCGTGCCGCATTCCGCAAGTGGGCGCCGCCGCCGCGCATGTCGATCATCGAATGGGCGGACAAGTACCGCTGGCTGGCCCCAGAAGAGGCGGCGCGGCCTGGCAAGTACCGCTTTGATGTAACCCCGCACCTGATCTGGCAGGGTGGCCCGCTGGAAGCGCTCGACGATCCCAATGTTGCCGAAGTGGTTTGCCGCAAATCTGCGCAGGTAGCCTGGACTTCAGGCGTGCTGGGCAACGCGCTGTGCAAGTGGATCGACATCGACCCTTCGCCGATCCTCATCTTGTTCCCCAAGGCCGAGTCGGTAAAACAGTACGTCGGTGAGAAGCTGGAGCCGATGATCGAGGCCACGCCTCGGTTGCGGAAGAAAGTCGACCTGCGTAGTCGCAAGCTGCAGCAGCGGCAGGACTTTAAGAAGTTCCCCGGTGGCTTCCTCAAGATGGTCGGCTCCAACAGCCCGGCCAGCGTCAAGTCCACGCCGGTTCCACGCGTGGCGGTGGAAGAGCCCGACGACTGCAACCTGAATCTGCGAGGGCAGGGCGACAGCATCAAGCTGGCCAAAGAGCGGATGAAGACCTTCCGCCGCTCGAAGATCATCATCGGCGGCACCCCGACCATCAAAGGCTTGTCGGCCATTGATGCCGAGATGGAACTCTCGGATAAACGCCGTGGCCTGGTGCCGTGCCATGACTGCGGCCAAGAGCACGCACTGAGCTTTGACAACCTGCACTGTGATGAGGATCCGGAGTACCGCCACGAGGTCTACGGCCATCACCGGCCTGAGGCGAGCTTCTACAGTTGCCCGCACTGCGGCTCGATCTGGGATGACAACCAGAAGAACGCCAACCTCAAGCATGGCCGCTGGGTGGCTACTGCCGAGTTCCGTGGCATTGCCGGCTATGACCTCAACGAGCTGTATGCCACCTTCTGGGGCTCGCGCTTCCAAGTCCTAATGGAGAAGAAGCTACAGGCTGAGCATGCAGCTGAGCGCGGCAACATCGGCCCGATGATCGCCTACGTGAATAGCTCGAAAGGCTCGAGCTACGAATACCAGAGCGACGCGCCGAAAACCGACGAGCTGGAAAAGCGTGCCGAGGCCTATGCTGAGATGACCGCGCCGAAGGGTGTACTGATGGTCACCGCCGGCATTGACGTTCAGGGTGATCGGCTAGCGATCATCATCACCGGCTGGGGCCGGGGCGAGGAGTCCTGGCGACTGTACTGGGGAGAGCTACCGGGCAACCCGATTGACCCCAACGATGGTGTCTGGCGTGAGCTCGACAAACTGTTGGCCACGCCTATTCAAAGCGAATACGGCTGCCAACTGGTGGTATCCGCCGCCAGCATCGACAGCTCGGACGGCAACACCAGCGATGCGGTTTATACCTACGTGAGGGATCGCCAGCGCTACAACATCCTGGCGATCAAGGGCGCGTCAATTGACAGCCGCGATAAGGAAATCTACTCCAAGCCCGCGCAGTCGCAGGACACCAACCAGAGCAATACCAAGGCGGCCAAGTACGGGCTGCGCGTGAATATCGTCGGCACTCACAAGGCCAAGACCTTGATCGACTCGCGCCTGCGTCTGAAAGGCTCTGGCCCTGGCCGCATGCACTGGTACAGCGAGATCCGCGCCGACTACTACGAGCAGCTCACCAACGAAGTGCTGGCGCCGCACCCGCGCATCCCCAGCAAGATGGTCTGGCAGAAGAAAGCAGGGCGGCGCAACGAAGCCCTGGACTGCGAGGTGTATGCCCTGCATGCCGCTCGTAGCCTGAAAACACACCTGCTGCGTGATCCTGAGTGGGATCAGATCGAGCAACAACTGCTCCAGCCAACTCTGTTCAACAACGACCAACCTGTCTCCGCCGTTCCGCGTCGCGCAACAGGCCGAGGCCGAGGCGTCCGTAGCCGCGGCGGCCATTGAGGTAACCCATGACAGAAGCACAACAACGCCTGGCGGATGTCAGGGCGTCGATCAAGGCCATCCTCGAAAAAGGCCAGCGCGTGCGCAAGGGCGACCGCGAGGTACAGCGTGCCGAACTGGCCAGCCTGCGCATTTTGGAAGCGCAGGTTGCCCGTGAGGTCGCTAATGAAAACACCGCCCTTATGGGCCGTGGCCGCAGTCGCATCACCTACCCGAGCATCTGACTATGAGCCTCTTGCCGAAGAAACCCGAAGAGCTGCTGATGCGTGAAGCCATCAGGCTTGCTCAATCGGTGGCGGGGCAGCCCAAGATCGGGGCACAAGGTGGCGGTGGTGGGGTCGAGACTCGCTGGCGTGGTGCATCGCGCATATTGCGTAGCATGGCCAGCTGGATACCCGGGTTGGGCAGCCCCCGCCGCGACCTCAACACCAGCGAGCGCAACATGCTCGTTGCCCGCTCGCGCGATGCAATGCGCAATCACCTAATTGCTCGCGCAGCCATCATGCGGATCCGCACCAACGTAGTCGGTACCGGCTTGGTCTGTCGTGCCCAGGTGGACAATGAAGCGCTGGGGATTGATGAGGGTCAGGCAGAGCAACTCAATGCCCAGCTCGATCGGCTTTGGTCACTGTATGCCGACAACCCGCGTGAGTGCGATGCCGAGGCCATGCTCAACCACTACCAGCTCCAGGCATTGGTGCTGGTATCGGCAATGGTGGGTGGCGACGTGTTCGTCGCCACGCCGGATGCCGAGCGTGCTGGTTGCATCTTCAGTACCCGCCTGCAGCTGATCGAAACCGACCGGGTCTGCAATCCAGGCAATGCCCTCGATACTGCCCGGCTGGTCGATGGGGTTGAGTTTGATGAGCTTGGAGCCCCCCAGCGTTATCACGTTTGCACCGGCTACCCGAACGAATTGAACCGTGGCAACACCATCAAGTGGGATGTGCTTGAGGTGTTTGGCAGTGTTACTGGCCGGCGCCGGGTAATGCACGTCATGGCCGACAAGGAGCGGCCAGGGCAGAAACGTGGTGCGCCATACCTGGCTCCAGTACTTGAGCCGTTGCAAAAGCTTGAGCGCTACAGCAGTGCGGAGCTGATGGCTGCGGTTATCTCGGCCATGTTCACCGTCTTCATTGAAAAAACAGAAGCATTTGAAGACGGCAAGATGACGCTTGCTGCCCTTGCCCAGAGTGGCGATGGCTACAGCACTGATGATGCTTCTGGCAGTGATGATATCCAGCTGGGGGAGGGTGCCATTGTCGACCTTGGCAAGGGCGAGAAAGCCAACATCGCCAACCCGGCCAGGCCAAACGCTCAGTTCGATCCGTTCTTTGTATCGGTGGTCAAGCAGATCGGCGCAGCCCTGGAACTACCGTTCGAAGAGCTGCTGCTGCACTACAACACCAGTTACAGCGCCGCCCGTGCCGCCATGCTTCAAGCCTGGCGCTTTTACAGCCTGCGCCGCTGGTGGTTGACCTGTGACTTCTGTCAGCCAAGTCGTGAACTGGTTATTGATGAGGCAGTGGCGCGCGGCTTGATTGATCTACCGGGCTACGCCGATCCCGCCAAACGCAAAGCCTACTGTATGGCCATATGGATTGGGCCTGCCCGT
This sequence comes from Pseudomonas sp. CC6-YY-74, assembly GCF_002025205.1. GTDB lineage: Bacteria > Pseudomonadota > Gammaproteobacteria > Pseudomonadales > Pseudomonadaceae > Aquipseudomonas > Aquipseudomonas paeninsulae. The sequence continues at coordinate 433,818 of NZ_CP019947.1, forward strand.
GGTGCCATTGACGAACTGAAAGAAGCCAACGCCGCCGGTAAGCGCATCGATATCGGCGTCAGTAACGAGACCTTGGAAACCGCAGCGATGACCGGCGAGCCCTGGCAGCAGGTCTACCGCCAACGCGTGCGCGAAGTTAATCAGCGTCGCGGTGATGGCCTCTACACCCTGCCCAAAGGCGCAACGCCTGAAGCTGAGCCAGTAAAACCCGAAGAGGAATAACCCATGTCACGTGCATTCGAGCTGGCCGCCTCGCAGCCCTGGCTGATGCTCCCTGCCGCCCTGGATTCACTGATGGCGATTGCAGATCGTCAGGGTGACCCGGAGGCGCTGGAAGCCCGCCTAGGCCGCCCACTGGAAAACACCCGCGTGGTGTCCATGCGGGATGGCATTGCTGTCATCCCTGTGACTGGCCCGATCATCCGCTACGCCAATATGTTCACTCGCGTCAGTGGTGTAACCAGCACCCAAGAGCTGGCGACAGACCTGCAAGCGGCCCTAGATAACCCGCAAGTCAAAGGCATCATCCTCAATGTCGACAGCCCCGGTGGCCAAGCTACCGGCATCAATGAGCTGAGCGACATGGTTTATGCCGCGCGGGGTAAAAAGCCGATCAAAGCCTACGGTGGCGGCACTGTCGCCAGCGCCTCCTACTGGATCGGCAGTTCCGCTGATGAGCTGGTAATCGATGACACCGCCCTGCTGGGCAGTATCGGTGTTGTCGTTGAGGTAGCGCTGCGCGAAGCCCGCGAAGGTGAGAAGCGCTACACCATCACCAGCAGCAATGCCCCCAACAAACGTCCGGACCTCGAAACCGAAGAGGGCCGCGCCGAACTCTCCAAGACCATTGATGCCTTGGGTGAAGTATTCGTCGCCAAGGTCGCCCGCAACCTGGGCGTCAATCCCGATCAAGTGCCAGCCATGGGTGACCACGGCGGCTTGAAAGTGGGTGCAGCAGCCGTTGCATCTGGCCTGGCGCACCGGCTCGGTTCGCTTGAGTCGCTAATAACCGAAATGGCCAAGTCGGCCGCAACCCCGAGGAAACTCAGCATGACAATCGTGAAAACCACGGCGGAGCTGCACGCGGCCCTGGCTGCAGGCGCTGACCCGCAAACCATCCAGCTCGCTGCCGCCGAGCAGGTAGACGTCGCGGCCATCAAGTCAGCTGCTGCCGATGAAGCAATCACTTCCGAGCGCGCCCGCGTAAACGGAATCCACGGCCTTGCTGCCAAAGGCTTTGAAAAGGAAATCCAGGCTGCCATTGACGGCGGTACCAGCGTTGAGGCCACCGCTTTGGCCCTGTTCAAGGCCGCCCAGGATCGCGGGATCAGCATCAGCGGAATCAAGGCTGATGGCCAAGGCGCAGATCCAGCCACCCCGGTTGGCAAGGGTGACGCCGATGCTGCCCAACAAAAATCTGCCGTCAGCGCCATCGTCGCTGGCGCAGTTCGCCGCTAATAGGAGGCTGCCATGCCTAATCCGACTCGCACCACCTACACCCCCGACCAGCTGATGGCCGGCGACTTCCCCGTGATCAAAGAGGCGGCAGTCATTGCCACCGGCCAGCAGCTAGTGCGCGGCGCCGTACTCGGCAAGATCACTGCCGGCGGCGAATACCTGCTTTCCGCCAGCGCGGCCGTCGACGGTTCGCAAGCCCCGGCTGTGATCCTCGATGAGGATGTCGACACCACCGCCGGCGCACTCCCGGCCCCGGTTCTGCTGACCGGTGAAGTCTCCGGTGCTGAGCTGACGCTTGGCGCCGGCCACACCCTTGCAAGCGTGAAAGCCGCGCTGCGCCCCCTTTCCCTGTTCGTCCGCTGATAGGAGCGACACCCGATGGATATTTTTGATACCCGCACGATGCTCGATGCCGTCGAGCAGATGAAGCTGGCGCGCCGCTTCCTGATGGCCACCTTCTTCAACGGTGGCGTGCCGCGCACCTTCGCCACCAAGTCGGTCGACATCGACATCATCAAGGGCCAGCGCAAGATGGCACCCTTCGTCCATCCGCGTCTGCCGGGTAGTCTGGTGAGCCGTGAAGGCTACCGCACCGATACCTATGTGCCGCCGTACATTCAGCCGAAGATGGAAACCACGGCAGAGCTCATCTTCAAACGCTCTGCCGGCGAGAACCCCTATGCGTCCCGGCCGCCGATGCAGCGGGCTGGCGAGCAGCTGGGCAAGGATATCGCCGACCTGGACGATCAGATCACCCGGCGCGAGGAGTGGATGTGCGCCCAGGCGCTGACCACTGGCCAGGTGCGTGTGCTTGGCGAAGGCGTGGATGACACCATCGACTTCATGATGGCGGCCGACCACAAGATCACCCTCTCCACTGGCCAATGGGGTGGCACTGGCTCCGATCCGATCGGCAACCTGCGTGGCTGGAAGCGCAAGATCGCCAAGGACTCAGGTCGTACTGCCAATACCGGAGTGCTCAGCGGTGAGGCGCTGGATGCATTCCAGAGCGACGAGATGGTGATGAAGCAGCTCAACACCCGCCGGGTGGACATGGGCATCATCAAGCCGGAGGCGCTGCCGGATGGAGTGACCTACCTCGGTTACCTCAACGACCCGGGCCTCGACCTCTACGGCTATGACGAATGGTTCCTGGACTCCGCGGGTGACGAGCAACCGATGATTCCGGCCGGCGGCCTGGTTCTCGGCTCGACCAACACCCGCAACTCCATGCTCTACGGCGCCATTCAGGATCTGGAGGCGATCGAGAGCGGCTTGGTAGAAGCGGCCCGCTTCCCTAAATCCTGGGTCACCCAAGAGCCCAGCGTTCGCTGGTTGAAGTTGCAGGCCGCGCCGCTGGCTGGTCTGCTGGAGCCGGACGCGTTCATCTACGCGAAGGTGGTGTGACATGGCCAAGAAACCTGATGTCCACCTCGTGATCGACGGCTGCATCCAGGAAGGCAAGAAGGTCTACGTCAAGGGGGAGGAATACACGCCGCCCAACGCAGAGCTTGCCGCGCGACTGATCAAGGCCGGCACCATTGCGCCCATCCGCAGTCCCAGCGCTCAGACCCTGCTGCGCGCCCAGGCGCCCGGGCCTGCCGCGCCGGTCACCCCAAGCGCCCCCCCGGCCGGGAACAATGACGATCTGCTGAACCAGCAGGAAGAGTAGTCATGGCCGGCTTTGGCGACCTGGTCGACGACATGGACGCCGCGATCATGGCCAGCCTCAACGACGGCCAAGCCGATTACCTCAACGCTGCCGGTGCCGTACTGGCCGGCGGCATAGAGGTAATGCTCGACAAGGACGTCGAACGCCTGGATGTGGTCAGCGGCATGCTCGATCGGGCCGTGACCATCACGGTGCAACGCCCGTTACTGCAGCCGCTTGACCGCAAAGGTGCCTTCCGCCTCGATCCGGAGGCTTGGGGCGCGGATGGCAAAACCTGGCACATCGACGGCATTGCCGAAGATGACGGCCACCTGATCACCTTCTATGTGAAGCCCTGACCATGCCCATCGATATGCAATCCGTCATCGTTTCGGAGCTGATCGCGTGCCTGGCTGTCGTGCCTTCCTTTGGCGGCCTGGTATTCGAGGACAGCGTGCTGCGCGTGATCGACTCCGACGACGAGACTCTGCCGGAGGACTTCATCGTCATCCAGCCGGGTGCGACTGAGGAAGTCGAACGCATCGGCCCGGGCAGCGTGCGTGAGCGCGTGACCCTGAACATCACGGCTGTTACCAGGCGGCGCGAGTTTACCGCGCCGCTACGGGCGGCCCGCCTCGGCATCAAGGTCGCGCTGCCTGGCACCAAGGCCGGGCTCGCCATCCAGGGCATTACGCTCGCGGCCTTCCAAACCGAAACCCCATTGCCACCCGGCGAAGGTCGGCGCTGGGCTGCGCACGTACTGCCTATTCAGGTCACCTACGTGCAAGCCCTCAAGTGAGGAACATGCAATGCCCAAGATCACCGTTACCCAGCCGTTCAACTACGCCCATGGCCCTGTCGTGAAGCACTACAAGAAGGGCGAGCAGGACGTGCCCCAGGCCGTTGTCGATCACGCCGCGACCCATGGTTTTATCGACGGCCCCAAGGCGAAAGCTGACGCGGCGCCCGCGCCGGTTGAGCCCAAGCAATAAATCGACTCTCGCTCTGGAGAAAATCACATGCCACAGATTGACCGTTCCTTTGCTGGCGAGGGCATCATCTACGCCCGCGCCTACCAATCTGCCGACCCGCTGCTGGACATCGGCAACTGCGACACCTGCAACCTGTCGTTCACCACCAACCAGACCAAGCTGCCCAACTTCCGTGGCGGCGGCGGTAACCGCAACGTGCGCGAAGTAGTGACTGATGTTACTGCCGCCATCGGCATGTATGACCTCACCGCTGTCAACGTCGCCCGCGTCACCCGCGCCACCATCACGGCGATATCGGCAGGAGTGATCACCGAGGAAGTACTGGCCTGCGCCGGCATTGAGGGGGAGTTGATCCCGTTCAAAAACCTGCCAGACCTCAGCGTTGCCCCGGTGATCGTCACCGCCGCCGACGGCCCCCTGGTGGCCGGTACCGACTACCTGCTGAGCCCGCACGGCATCTTCGTCATGGCCAGCAGCGGCATCACCGTGGCCGGCATCAAGGCCACCTACACCAAGCTGGCCGCCGATGCCCTGCAACTGCTCAACGGCAGCCAGGTGGAGCTGGAGTTCTACATTGCAGGCCTCAACGACGCGCAATCGGGCGAGCCGTTCAGCCTGCGCCCACGCCGCGCCAAGCTGGGCCTGATCAACCAGCTCAACGTGTTCGGCCAGGAGTACATCAAGCTCGAGGCCAACGCCGAGCTGCTGGCCGATCCGCTGGTGATCGCCACCGACATCTCCAAGTTCTGCGAGATGCAGATGGTGAATAAGACGGCTTGATGCTGAGGGCCAGGGATGGCCTTATATTGGGAGCTTTTGCTGTGCTGCCGGCAAAGGTTCGGCTGATTTAGTCCGCGTAGAAAGCGCTATTAGCTTTTTCGTTTTCTTGGTTATTTGTCGAGCGCCACGTTGTGAAATTCTCTTGCGGTATAGGAACAGGTCGTCGAGGAACTTAGATTTTACAACCCAGCAAATCTCAAAAAAATAAATGGGCAGGGCGCCGATCCAGATTATGAGCTTGGGCCAGCTAACTGCTCCCGGCACTATGTAGAGAATCATCAATGACAAAGGTAACCACATCGAAACCGATACAAAAAAAAGCGTCAGATAGACGGCACTGCGAGATATCTCTCGGGTGATTAAGAGCGCATCGCAGTTCGCTTCTTTTATGCGCAGAAGCTTTTTCCTGCAACTGCGCCAATACCAAAGCCTAAGCCGACCCTTGGCTAGGCCCATCCATTGTGCAGTCAGCGCTGGCAATCTTGCCCCGATCGCCTTGATAGTTGTGCCGACGGCCAAGGCCCAAAAAATTGCAGGCCATCCCGAAGGGTTAGTAAAGAATTCCATGTCCATAGTGAGTGCTCCGATCTAATTCTTACTAGTTTGCTGTGTTCTAAGATTTCGATAAACCCGCACCTGCGGGTTTTTTTACGCCTGGAGAAAAGTATGGCCGGCATCAAAGACCGCTTGATCCAGTTCATCCTGCGGGGCAAGGATGAGCTGTCGCCGGAGGCCAAGAAAAGCGCGGCCGCTCTGGAGTCATTGCGCGAGGAGGCCGAAGGCCTGGGCAAGGCGCTGGATTCGGCCAAAGAATCACGCGGGCTGGCCAAGGCCCTGGAGGCTACCCAGCGCACCGTCGAGCAATCGCAACGCTCACTCGAGCAAACCGAGCAGCGCGTCACCGATCTGCGCCAGGCGTTGAGCGAAAGCCCGGAAGCCGCCGGCCTGCAACAGTCGCTCAAAGAGGCCGAGCGCGAGGCGAGCCGCACCCGCAAACAACTGCTCAACCTGAACACCGCCCTGGCCGATCAAGAGAAGGCCGCCAAGGCTGCCGGTATCGACACCAACAAACTGGCCGATGAAGAGCAGCGCCTGGCCAACGAAGTCGAGCGCGCCAAGAGGGCGCTGGCGGACAACGGCCAGCAGCTCAAGGCATTGCAGCGCGAGCAGTCGGCCGCCAGCCGCACGGCTGCTGAGCACAACTCTCGCATTGCAGCTGGTCGCGAGGTCATGTCGCGCGGCGCCAAGCAAGTCCTGGCCTTTGCCGCCGCCTACATCTCGCTGAACGCCGCGTTCGGCCTGGTTCAGAAGGGCCTCAACATTGTTCGCGACGGCATCTACTCGATGCTGCAAACCGGCGATCAGTTCGAGCTACTGGACAAGCGTCTGGTCTCGCTAATGGGCTCTATAGCGGGTGGCGAGCAAGCCGCGGCATGGATCAAGGATTTCGCCAAGAACACGCCGCTGGAAGTGGCGGATGTAACCGAGGCGTTTGCCCTGCTGAAAACCTATGGGCTCGACCCGTTGGACGGCACCCTACAGGCCGTGGTCGACAAGAACGAGCAGCTCGGCGGCGGCATGGAGCGCCTTACGGGTATCGCCTCCGCCCTCGGCCAGGCCTACGGCAAGCAAAAGCTTCAGACCGAGGAGATTTTGCAGCTGGTCGAGCGCGGTGTGCCTGTTTGGGCGCTGCTGGAAAAGGTAACCGGCAAGACTTCCGCCCAGCTTGAAACCCTTGCTACCAAGGGTAAGCTCGGCCGGGACGTGATCAAGGCGCTGATTGCTGAAATTGCCAAGAGCTCCGAGGGTGCCGCGGCTGACGCGATGGGCACCCTGACCGGCCGGGTTAGCAACCTGAGCGACGTGTGGTCTGATTTCCTCGACCGGATTTCCAAGTCCGGCGCCATGGACTTCGTCAAGAAGAAGCTTGGTGAGGTGGCTGCCAAGATCGACGAGATGGACAAGGACGGCCGGCTCGACGAGCTGGCGCAGTCGCTGTCTGACACCTTCGTCAACGGCGCCGAGTCCATCGAGAAGTGGATCAAGAAACTCGGAGAGGTTGACCTCAACGAGTTGGCCGAGAAAGCGGCGGCGATGGCCAAAAAGGTCGGCCCGGCAATTGACCAGGCGCTAACCGCTGGCCAGTACGTCACGGGCACGCTGACCACGGTGTGGAACGCCTTCTCCATTGTTGTCACCAGCTCGGCGGCCACACTGGCAAAAGGGGTACAGCTGACCCTTGGTAATGTGCTGCTGGCCGGCGGGCAGATCGCCGGGTTCTTCGGCGGCAGCAAGATCAAGGCCGAAGCCGAGGCCTTGTACACTGCCCTCGGCGATTTGAGCGCTGGCTACGTGGCGCAGGCCAAGACCGATTTGGGACAGATCGGCAGCGCCTGGGATTTCCTCGACGAGAAAAAGGGCAGCAGCACCAAGAAGCAAACCGCTGCCGAGGCCGAGAAAACCGCAGCGGTTAAGACCGCCCTTGAGCAGCAGCGCATGCTCAACCAGGCGCACGCGGATCAGCTGGTCGGTGACCAGCAGCGCGTAGTCGATGCCGCCGCTAGCGGAAAAACCGCAATCACCGACATGGCCAACGCGGTCAACCTGATCGGCGACGCTAAGTCGCTGCAGCAGGTCGAAGGCCTGCGCAGCGCTTTACTCAAGGCCTACCAGGACGGCACGCTCAGCCTGGAGCAATACCAGCAAGGCACCGCGCTTCTGGGCGACAAGCTCAAGACGCTCGGCACGGCAGCCGGTGGCGCGGCTGACCTGGTCTCCGATCTGGACGAAAAGCTCGGCGACCTCGCCCAGGTGCAGGCCGCGATCAGTGCCGCCAAGACCGATGTGGATATCAACGCCATCCGCGCCGCGTTGAAGAAGCTCTACAGCGACGGCGAGATCACCGCCAAGCAGTACAACGAGGAACTGAAGAAAACCAGCGACCGCCAGAAGGAACTCAAAACCACAATCGATGGCAGCAAAAAAGCCCAGGACGAAAAGAACGACTCCGACAAAGAGGCGATCAAGACCAGCGAGGAGCTGCGCCGCGAGTCCGGCAAGCGCATGGAGCAAGAGCGCCGCGCTGGCGACCAGGCGATGCAGGACAGGCGCAAGGGTAGCGAAGAAGCGCAGCGCGACATGTCGGCGTTTTCTGACTTCTTCGGTGGCGTCATCAGCCGCGCCCGTGAGCCGCTCGCCGCCCTCAGCGCGGCAGCCCTGGCGGCTTACGACAAGCTGCGGGGCGTCACCACTGTCGACCTGAGCATGGACACCAGCGGCCTGGAGGCAACCACCCGTTCGCTGGAGAAGGCCCGCGAGGAGCTGGGCAAGCTGCAGGCCCAGGCCAACACGGTCGGCATCAGCAGCTTGGGTCGCTGGATGACCCAGAGCCAGGTGCAGAGCCAGCAGGTGCAGGTGCAATACCTAGCGCAAAAGGCCACCCTTCAGCGGCTGATGGAGGGCTATGAGGACGGCAGCATCACCCTCGAGCAGTTCGTACGCCGTGCGGGCAGTGCCAGCGGCAGCCTGAACCTGCTCAACGACTCCGACCTCAGCACCTTGGATGGCGCACTGGAGGCGGCCAAACAACGCATGGAGCAGCTCGGCGACTCGACGCGCGGCACCTTGGCGGGCCTGCAAATGGAGCTGCTACAGCTACAGGGCACGCAGGAGGAGATCGAGCGCGCCCGCTTCGCCAGCCGCCGCGACGAGCTGCGTGCCCAGCAAGCCCAGGCGCAAACGGCAGGTGACTCTGGCGCTGCCAGCAACCTGCGCAAAGCCCTGCAAACGCTGGATGAAATCGAGGCGGCCACCGCCAACAAGCGCCTGCAGGATGCCCAGCAGAAGCGCAGCGAAGAGGCCGCCAAGGCAGCCCCCGCACAAGCGCAGCTGCCCACCAAGGTCATCCGCCTCGAGACTGCCCGGGGCCAGGCCGTGAACGTGGCGCTGCAAAACGATCGCGACGAAACCAACCTGCTCAGCATCCTTCAGGATGCCGGGCTGAGGAGTCTATAAATGGCCATGATGCTGGACAGCATCCAGCTGGACGAGCAGTACGGCCTGGGCGGCGATCAGCTGGAATGGGTCGATGAATTCGACTGGGACGCCGTGGCGCAGGAACAAGAGCGCTCGCTGGCCGGCACGCTGATTGTGCAGGAGGGCGTCAAGGTGCACGGGCGCCCCATCACCCTGGCCAGCAACGGCGCCGCCTGGTTCGAGCTGTCGCTGGTGCGGCAGCTGGAGGTGCTGCGTGATCAACCTGGGCGGGTCATGCCGCTGGTACTGCCGGACGGGCGCGAGTTCAGCGTCATCTTCAACCGCACCGGCGGCGCCGCACTGGAGGCCAAGCCGCTCTGGCGCCAGGTAAACCCCGGCGCGGATGCGTTGTATGAAATCACCCTGCGCCTGCTCACCGTCGCGCCGCCCGTAATCCCCGACCCATAACCCGAACCCCATCCCCGAACCCGCCCAGTGCGGGTTTTTTAATGCCCGGAGATCGGCATGACCATCAGCGTCCTCGACGTAAAACTGCTCAAAGCCCAACGCCTCACCGACGAAGACGACGGTGGCGGCCGTGCCACGGGTGTTGCCGTGGAAGACGGCCAGGAAAACAACCTGTTTCCGGACATCTCGCGCCTCGACCGCACCCTAGGCCGCATCGCCCTGCGCAAGGCCTATGCCGGCGTGGTGGCGGAAAACGCCGACGCCTACCTCGGCGCCCACGCCATCCTCACCCAAGGCCCGACCGACCCGCGCGTGAGCGTGGTGCTGTTCAATACCGGCAGCCAGACCGACGAACGCCTGGCCGCCCGCAACAGCATCGAGAACTACGTGGTGCCCGGTACCGCTGCGCAGTTCGAGCTGCTCGGCAACCAGCTCTCCGGCCAGCGTGCGCTCACCTGCGTGCAGCGCGAGGAGCACCGGGTGCCGGAAATCGGCGAGGTCTATCAGCTGGTTAGCGGCAGCAACAATCAATACGTGCGCATCACCAAGGTCGAGGCCATCGTCGAGAACTTCATCTACGAGTACGGCAGCGGCAGCTACCTGACCCTGCCGCGCCGCCGCCTAAACCTGGGCATCAGCGCGGCGCTGCTGCAAACCTACCCAGGCGGCTCGGTAACGCCCGGCGGCACCAGTTCGACCAACGGCGCTGGCTCGACCAAAGCCAGCGTACTCGGCACACAGGTGGCCGATGCCGCGCGCTACTTCGGTATCAGCCCGCTGGCCGCTGCCGTTGCCCAGGGCGACCTGAGCGTCAAGGTGGCGTCGGTGTATGCCTCCCTGGTGCCGAGCAACACCAAGGAAACCCCGTTGATCGACCAGCTCGGCGGTTACAGCCGCCGGCAGATGATCGCTGCCGGCGCAGCGCGCTCGCCAGCGCTGACGTTTGCCTCGGTCACCGCCGGCCAGTCGCGCAGCTTTCTCGGTACCGGCGCGTTGCCGGGTAGCATCAGCCTCAACATCAGCGCCGGCGTATACGCCGATGACGGCAAGGGCGAGTTCCGCCCGGTCAGCGGCAGTGCCAGCTTCACCAAGATCACCGTGGACTACCAAACCGGCCAGCTCGACGCCTACCGCAGCACGGCATTCACCGGCGCGGCCAGCGTCACCTACACCCCGGCCACTGGCGTCACCGGCCCGACCGTCACCGGCGAGATTGTCATTGATCTGGCCAACCGCGGCTTCGCCTACACCCTCGCCCTGGCACTGGCCAAGCCCAAGCCTGGTACTTTGTCCATCAGCTACATGGCCCTCGGCAAATGGCAGGAGATTCGCGACCCCGGCGACGGCGAGTTGACGGGCGAGGGCAGCGGCACCATCGCCTTCGGTACTGGCAGCGTGTCGTTCACCCTCAATGCGCTGCCCGATGTCGGCTCGGCGCTGATCTACAGCTACGTGTCGCAGAACGATGCGGAGTTTACCCAGCGCACCGGCGCGGGCATCCCGGCCAAGGTACGCATCCGGCACCGCCTGCCCCACGACGGCATCCAGCCTGGCAGCCTGACGGCCACCTACCTGGTCGGCGGCGTCAGCAAGACCATCACTGACAACGGCACGGGCACGCTCACCGGCGAAGCCAGCGGCATCATCGGCTACGCCACCGGTGAGCTGGATATGGAGCTGACCAGCACGCCGGATGCGGGCAGCGCGATTCAGTACAGCTACCAGCAAGGTGCGGTAGGCGACACCGTGCTCAATCCCGCACCGGACAGCGCGGGCACCGTCAACGGCACCATCCCTGGCGCGCCGCTGCAGCCCGGCTCGGTGCAGGCAAGCTGGTCGGTAGTGCGCAAGAAAGCCGTGCCCTCGGTGAAAAACCAGAGCAGCTATGACTCGACTTACACCGTCGAGAAAACCGCCCGTGACGATGGCGCCGGTGGCTGGGTCGGCTACGTCGGAACCGTCGACTACAACACCGGCGTGTTCACCCTGCGCGTGCGCAGCAGTTACGAATACGTCGAATACACCTACCAGAACGACAGTCGTCTCGACTGGGCGATCTCCGGCTAAGAGGCCCGCATGTCCGATATCAAACTGATCAGCACTGCCACCACCCTGCAGGAACAGTTCGGCGGCACCCTGGTGATGCGCGCCCAGCCGGCCGGTACCAGCTACGGCGCGCAAACCGACAGCCAGGCCGCGCCCGAACTGACCTTCGACCTGCTGCCTGCTGTCGAGGAACCCATTCTGCCGGGTTCGCTCATCCTCTCCTGGGGCGGTGAAACCTACGTCGACCGCGACGGCGTGCTCTACAAAAACATCAGCAGCCAAACCAACGCCGGTGTGGCGGTGGGCACCGTTGACTATGCCGCCGGCGAGGCGCGGCTCAACAGCTACCCGGCCGGGGCCAGTGCCAACATCAGCCTGTTGGGCTGCCTGACCACCAACAGCGGCTTCGCCATCACTGGCGCCACCTGGCGCACCCCCGGCGCACCGCTGCGTCCGGCCAGCCTGCAACTCACCGTGGTGCGCGCCGACACGGCCGGTGTTGTTGTGGCCACCGCCGACAACAACGGCAACTTCGCCGGCCCGGTGGTATTTGGCACGGTCGATATTGCCACTGGCATCATCCGTGTGCGCTTTACCAGCAACCCGGCTGACAACAGTGGCAACAGCGAGATCCCGGTGGTCCCGCTGCTGCTGCGCTACAACACCGTGCTGTACACATCGCTGCCGCTCAATGCCGATCTGATCGGCCTGGACCCGGTGCGCCTGCCGGCCGATGGCCGCGTGCCGATCTATCGTGAAGGCGAGGTGCTGGTCATCCACCACACCGCCGAAACCAACCTCGACACGCCGACCCCCGGCCAAGTAGTCAGCCTGGCGCGCGATCACCAGGCCGGCATCGAAGTGCTCGATGGCAGCGGCGTGGCGCTCGACTCGCAGGCCTACACGGTCGACAAGCTGCTTGGCCGCGTGACCTTCGCCGACCCGTTGGTGCTCAACGATGCCTTGGGCGTGCCACTGGTACCGCCGCTCAAAGCGCTGGATCGGGTGGAACACATGACGGTCTGCACCGAGGTGCAGATCAGCGGCGTGCTCGGCATCAACAGCCCACTGCCGTGGGACCTGCCGCCGGCGGTGGCGAAGGTTTCCAGTGCCGTGGCCTGGGGTGACCTGCAAGCGCGGCTGTACAAGTGGTTCGCGCAAAAGACCTGGAGCAGCGGCAGCCCAAACTGGTCGGACTCACGCATCGGCGACAGCACTACCGCCCAGTACGACCAGCTCAACTACCCGCCGATCGTCACCAACAAGGGCAGCATCGCCGGCAAGTGGGCGTTGGTGTTCACCAGCAGCAGCACCTTTCAGGTGGTCGAGCAGCAGCTCGGCATCATCGCCACCGGCAGCATCGGGGCGGATTGCGCACCGATCAACCCGGCCAACGGCGCGCCGTACTTCACCATCGCGGCGGCGGGTTGGGGCAGCGGCTGGGCGGCGGGCAACGCGATTCGTTTCAACACCGACTCATGCCTCGGACCGCTGTGGATCTGCCGCACCGTGCTGGCGGGGCAGGGCACGGTTGAGGACGACACCTTTCAGATTCAGGTTAGAGGGGATGCAGACTGATGCCTTTTGGACTGGCGGGATCGGGTACCAAAGAAGCCCCATGGCTGATTACCACTAACTCGGAGTTCTTGTCCGTTGTGACGGCAATCGCCTATGCCTATAACGGCTACTACAAGGCGACTGGAGACCTCTCAGCGAGCTTGCCGCAAGGAACCCCCTACGGCACAAGCCTGCAATACTACACGTCGACCTGCAAAGTCATTGATATGTGTGGCTACAAGGCATCGTTCTTCTGTAGCAACATAACCACTGGCCATCCGCTGATTTTTGGGCTGATGCTGCGCAATGGCGATATCTATTGCAGCATCTACGGCAACCCCTCTAATTACTACAACGATCTTGTTCTGATCAGAAGCACTTGGTTTACCGATTGCATTATCCGAATAACTCATGGCGGCGCATATCGGAGCTACTTCGCAACCTACGCCGCAGGACACATAACACTTGAGCCAAAAGTTAATCGACGTGTCTTTATCATGGGCGTCTCGCTCAGCGCCTCATATAACTATTTCCTTGATTTCTACGGGACGGACAGCGGCGAAACCACGTCCGCTGACGTCGTGCGTTTCGCCACATCAACAGGTACCTGGTACAACAAAATTTCCGTGGTGCCTACGGTGGCGCAGCTTGATGCGTTCACTGGCACCGGCCATGACTACACCATGGCGGCTTGGTTCTTTTCCTCAGAGGGGTACCCAAGACCCTACTTTGCTGATGTCCTGGCCCTGTCGGTGTCTTCGCTGGTTGACGGCGTGGTCAAGAAGCGTCCTCTGTTCTGGGAGTCGCAGGGCGCATTCAACTACCTCGGGGAAACGGGAGAGGACGGCGCGATAGAACTCAATCTGAGAATCCAGCGCTGGACAACATTGAGGTTAGTGGCCAGCGAAACGCACGCGCTCAGCCAGTTGCAGGAAGGCGGCTACGTCAGCGCGGGGGTTGGCTACCTGCCGCCGTTTTCCGGCACTGGCTACAAGTACGTGGCGGGCTCGGCAGGTCAGATGATAGGACTTACCAGCACCTCATTTGGAGGCGCGCCCGTCACCGTCAATGGGGTCACTCTCACGCCGGTACCGGTCTACCGCGAAGCCTATAGCGACCACACATCGCTGCTGTCCGCAGGCCCTCAGCAGATCATTACCTTGGACACGGTTAGCTCTGGTGGGGGTGGTGGCGGGCCTGTGATCGACGGCGACCCAGCCTATTTGGATGGCGTGGTTGAAGAAATCCACCCCATGCTCGGCACCGTCCGTGCGTTGATCAATGCCGAAGTGCTGGTGTTCGAAAAGCGTGCCACCGGCTACGTGGCCATGGGCAGTGCCTACTCCAACGCGGTAGGAGAGTTTCGGGTTAATACTGAGGTCTACGGTGGCGGCGATATCTTCGCTTTCGCCGCCGACTTTCCTGGTTTTGTCTGGCAGCCCGGCATTGAGCTGGAAGTGGGCTCCAGGATTCGCCCTACCGTCAACAACGGCTACGTCTACGAGGTCGTTACGGCCGGCAACTCCGGCGCGACCGAGCCTACCTGGTGGGCCGATGCCGGCGACGGCACCGAGGGCGCCATTGGCGGCGCCACTGCCAAGGCCCGGCCGTACTACCAGCCGGTGGGCCACGGCCCGCTGAAGATGACCCTCGTCGAATAGAGCACCAACCCATGCAGAGATTTCGCCTCACCGGGCCTTACCAGCCGCCGGTGCCGTTGGTGTTTGTGCTGCAGGCGCGCCATGTCGATGTGATCTACCCCGAGCCGCCACGCCTGTGCATCGCCGCGCGTGCTGGATGGTCGGGGGGCGGCGCGTTCGATGCCGCAACGCGAGCGACATTCCGCTCGGTACCGCCGCGCGAAGCAACGGTTGTGTTGAGCCACCAGCAGGCTCCCGTGCAGGATGCGGTCATGGGTTCTGCCTGGGGCGTAGGTGCGCCGACCGACAGCGGCCAGGGCGAGGGTTGGACGGAGGCGCGGCCGCTGTCCGCCGCAGCTCAGGCGGTGCCTTGGTCAACGCCTGGCGTGCGCGACCTCGGTACCGCCGACGCTTGGCGCCCGGCGATTCCGCTCGACCAGATCAACCTGCGCTTGAGTTGGCAGGTTGGCATCCCGGCGGACGTGCAACTCGGCAGCCGCCACCGTGACACCGACCGCTACGGCCCCGAATGGGTGTACGTCGAGCAGTTGCCGCCGTACCGCCCCGGCGCGCAGCCGCTGGCGTTCCGCTTCAACGGCACCCGCTACCTGCCGGCACGCAACCCGCCGGTGTACTTCCGCCTCGGTCGCAGTCTGCGCGAGCGCCCGACCCAGCCGCGCGACCAGCGGGTGGGCATCCGCCACGGCACGCCGTTGCAAATCGACTGGGGCCGCTCGCTGCCGTGGGGATGGGGCACGTCGGCCGATGCACGGCCGACCGGCATTACCTATCCCGACTACAACGGCCCGGTGATCATCGTCGAACCGGCGGTGGAACCCGACATATTGGAGACCTACATGATCGCCAACAGCGTCAGCCTGGTGCTGCTGCCCGACCGCACGCCCGTGGATGCCACCAGCATCAAGGCCAGCCTGGACCGGGACAGCTTCAGCTGGAAATTCAGCGCCGATCTGTTCGGCCGCACCTCGCTCAATCTGGTTCGCCCGGATGCCAGCGGCCCGAAAACCTTGGAGCTGACCATCAACGGCTGGGCCTGGACCTTCCTGGTGGAGCGCTACAGCAGCAACGCCAAGTTCCCGGCCGAGCGCTTCAGCATCAGCGGTAGTAGCCGCAGCCAGTTGCTGGCTGAGCCCTACGCGCCCAAGCGCAGCGCGGTCAACGCGGTGGACATCAACGCGCGGCAGGCGGCCGAGGATCAGTTGCTGTTCACCGGCTTCACCATCAACTGGGACGCCACCGGCATCGGTCCACCCGACTGGACCATCCCGGCCGGTGCCCTCAGCTACCAGGATCAAACGGCCATGCAGGTCATCGCCCGGGTGGCCGAGGCGGCGGGTGCATTTGTGCTGCCCGCGCGCGAGGGCGACTCGCTCACTGTGCTGCCGTGCTACCGCGAGGCGGTGTGGTGGTGGAGCAGCGCGATCATGGACCGCATCATCCCGGCCGAGATAATCACCGACGCCAGCGGCGAATGGACGCCCCAGCCCGAGTGGGACAGCGTCTACGTCAGCGGTACCAGCCACGGCGTGGCAGTAGATGTGCGCCGCACCGGAACCGCCGGCAACGCCCCGGCGCCGGATGTGTTCGATGACCTGATCACCGCCACCGACGCAGCCCGCGCGCGCGGCATCTGCGAGATCAGCAAGGGCGGCAATCAGGAAATCGCCAGCCGCACCATCCCGTTGTTCCCGGTGGGCAGCGCGCCCGGGCTGGTCGAACCTGGCATGCTCTGCGAAATCCGCGACCCCGGCGACACCTGGCGCGGCCTGTGCCTGGGCGTCGACATCAGCGCCGAAGGCATCGGTGCCAGCCGCGTCAGCCAAGTGCTACGCCTGGAACGCCACCACGCTGGAGGTGCCTGATGGCCACGGTAAACCCATGGAAGCGCTTCATCAGCCTGCTGCCCGGCGGCAGCCGGTCGGTGGGGGAGGTGATCAGCATCAGCACCGCCACCGGTAGCAGCATCATCGAGCTACGCAACGGCGTACAGATATCGGCGCGCGGCGTCGACGTGGCGGTGGGCCTGAAGGCCTTCATCATCGACGGCCAGATTACCGGGCAGGCGCCGAGCCTGCCGCAGTATGACGTGGAGGTTTAGTGGGAGTCTGAGCTTGTGACACAGATCACGCAAAGTGCTAGCCTTCCGGCTGCGCCTGGAGGCGTCCCCTCTCTACGAATGGATTCGTGATCAATGAACAAGCTCATTCTCGTTTTTTCGCTACTTCTGATCAGCATCTATGCATCGCTGTGGTTTGTTGCGCCTCATCCCTTTTGACCCCGGCAAAGGAACGCCGTCATGACTCATAAAGAGCAGCAGTTAACGGAGCTTCTTACGCTCACCTCTCGCAGCCTGACGCACTTAACCGCGTCGATGACTGCCCTGTCCTTTGATTTGATACGCAGCCCCGACCCTGCTGTGTGCGGTGCAGGCAAGCGGATGATTGCCCGGCTGGAAGCTGTGAGTAAGGAGATTGATCATCAATGGAAATTGATCGGCGAACTGACAGAGGATACGCAACACGTGCGCCATGATTTAGTGGAGGTAGTGCACTTGCACTCGATGACTTAGCCAGAAATTACCAGTTAACCAAAACCCGCTCCGGCGGGTTTTTTTATTCCCGGAGATAACATGGACATAACCGAGCAGCAGCTGCTCCACATCATGCCCAACGCCCGCAAATACGCGGGCGTTTTTGTACCTGCAATCAACGCCGCCGCCAAGCGCTGGCAGTTCGACCGACCCAAGCGCATGGCGGCTTTCCTGGCGCAGGTTGGGCATGAGTCCGGCCAGCTCCAGTTCACCCGCGAACTGGGCGGTAGTGCCTACCTGGCAAAGTACGACACCGGTCCATTGGCCGTGCGGCTGGGCAACACGCCCGAGGCCGATGGCGACGGCCAGCTCTATCGCGGGCGCGGCCTGATCCAAGTCACCGGCCGCTACAACTACCTCAAGTGCAGCCTGGCGCTGTTCAGTGACGAGCGGTTGTTGCGCACGCCTGAGCTGCTCGAGCAGCCCGAGTGGGCCGCCCAGTCGGCGGGGTGGTTCTGGTGGGTCAAGGAATTGAACACCCTGGCTGATCAGGGGCGGTTCACTGATATCACCCGCAAGATCAATGGCGGGGTGAATGGCATGAAGGAGCGCCGGGAGCTATGGGCGCGGGCGAGGGAGGTGCTGGTATGAGCATCACTGACCTTATCTCCGGTTCACTGCGCCTCTGGGTTGTCAGCGCACTGCTGGCGTCTCTGGTCGCCGGCACAGTCGGCGCCACCTGGTGGGTGATCAGCCCGCGCCTGGATCTGCAAACCGAACGAGCCACCCGGGCCGAGCAGGATCTCGTCAGCGAACGCGAGCTGACTGCCCTGCAGGCACGTGTGCTGGAGGCGCAACAGGGCCAGTTCGAGCGCCTGGCCGCGGTTGAGCTGAGCATGCAGCAGCTCGGCCAGCGCATCGATAAAAACACCACGACCCACGCCCGCGCCCTCGAGGAGCTGAAACGCAATGACCAAACCATCGTTGATTACCTGGCTCAGCCTGTGCCTGCTGCTCTCGGCCTGCTCTACGCCCGCCCCGAAACCACCGACCCCGGCGCCTACATTGCATCACCAGCCGTGCACCCTGGTGCCGTGCTACCTGCCAGCTCGGCCGCAGCTGCTGATCAATGACCACTGGCGCCAAGCGCTGGACGAATCAGAAGGCGCGTTGCTGAGCTGTGCAGCGCAGGTGCTTAAGTGCATCGAGCGGCAGCGGGTGCAGGCGCCGCCTTAGGAAATCTGTCCTATGCTTGCCAGGGATATCAATCCAGGGAAGGAAAACAATGTCTCATTTAGTGCTCACTCGCCGTGCTGGACAATCCGTAGTGCTAACTCTCGATCCAGCCGCTGACCCTGAAAAGGTACTGCAGCTGCTTATGCGAGATGGCATAACCCTGAGCGTGTACGAGGTTGATGGGGGGAATGCCCGGTTCTCAATCGATGCCCCTCGCGAGATTTCTATCGTGCGATCGGAGCTGCTGGTTGATCGAGCAAGGCGTAAAGCCTCGAATCCGCTGGCCAGCATCTAGTTTATCGCTTCGCCCTCATAACCTCGCTTCAGTCATTCATCCCCGCACAAAAGAAGCGGCCGGTTCAGGTGTTCCACCACCCAGACCGGCCGCTCGACCCGCAGCCATTCCTGCAAGCCAAGCCAAGGCTCCTCACTCCGTGCACGAAGCGGGGCAGAGCCTAGCACCTGTTTATTTATACAGTAAAGGTTTGCATCCTATGACCAGCCCAATCATCCCGTGGATGGGCGGCAAACGCCGCCTGGCCGACCGTCTTATCCCGTTATTCCCGCCGCATGAGTGCTACGTCGAAGTGTTCGCCGGCGGCGCCGCGCTGTTCTTCATGCGTCCCCAGCCTGCTCCCGTCGAGGTGTTGAACGATATCAACGGCGATCTGGTGTCGCTGTACCGGGTGGTGCAGAACCACCTCGAGGAGTTCGTGCGCCAGTTCAAGTGGGCGCTGTCCAGCCGCCAGCTATTCGAGTGGCAGAAGATCACCCGCCCGGAAACCCTGACCGATATCCAGCGTGCGGCGCGGTTTTTCTACCTGCAACACCACGCGTTCGGCGGCAAGGTCAGCGGCCAGTCGTTCGGTACCGCCACCACCGGTCCAGCCATCAACCTGATGCGCATCGAAGAAAATCTGTCTGCTGCCTGGCAGCGCCTGGCCGGTACCTACGTGGAGAACCTGCCCTGGCTGGATTGTGCAGAGCGCTACGACCGCGCCCATACATTCCACTACATGGATCCGCCGTACTGGCAGACAGCGGGCTATGGCGTGGACTTCCCGTTTGAGAACTATGAGCGCATGGCAGACTTCATGCGCCGCTGCAAAGGCAAGGTGATGGTCAGCATCAACGACCATCCAGACATTCGCCGGGCGTTCGATGGCTTCCACTTTGAGCAGCTCGACATCCGCTACAGCACCACAAACCAGCGGCAAGGCCAAGCCGAGGTAACTGGCGAGCTGGTGATCATGAACTGGGTGCCGGCGGCGCTGGGCGGTCTGTTTGATGGCTGCTGATCCGCTTGCTATGCCATGGCACCAGAGCGTTACTGGTGCCAGCCAAATCAATCAAGGACAAGCACAATGAACCTGGACGAACACCTCCAGCCCCTGCCGACTGAACTGCTAATCGCGATGGCGAAAGGGGAGGCCGACACTCAAGCGATCGCTGCGCAGCTGATGGCGGGGCGCGGGATGGATCGAGATGGGAAGTGGGTAGGGTTTGCCAACGCTGCGGAGGCTTGGCGGCTGAAGCCCTAAATACAAAAGGCCCGGCACTGTAGGCGTTGCCTGCGGTATCGGGCCTTTTTGATGCATATACAAACCGAACCGCTGCTCTTGGCCCATAGCTGCTTTAGGCAACAGGCAGGTAGTTGGTGCCGGCCAAGAGCAGCCACTGCTGATAGAGTGTAGCCATCCAAAAAACGACCTTCAAAAGGCTCGGCGAAATTAGTGGCGACCCAATAATCCAACGAAGGGAAGGCAATGAATGGCGGTTACTAAAGGACACGGGAACCCTAATTGGACGCGCGACGAGGTGATACTTGCGCTTGATCTCTACCATGCCTGCGGAGGTCAGACTCCAGGCCCGACCGATGATAGAGTTCGCGAACTATCTCGCGTGCTAAGAGCGTTCCCGCACCACAGCCAAGCAGCGCGCCAGGAGTCCTTTAGAAATCCCGACGGCGTGGCATTCAAATTACAAAATCTTCGCAGTGTTGCTACCGGAGGAGGGCTTACAAATACCTCTAAGACGGACCGCGAAGTGTGGGAAGAATTTGGTGATGATCGTGCGCGGACTCATGAGTTGAGCAAGCTTATTCGTCAGAGCATAGAGATCGTCGATGATCTTCCACTGCCTGATGACGAGGAAGAGTTCTCTGAAGGTAAGTCTGCGACCAAAGTGCATATTCGGCGTGAGCGTAGCAGGAAGGTCCGTAAAGAGGTAATCGCGCTGCGCCTTAAAAGTGATGGACTGGTGTGCGACCTCTGTGCCACAGATGGAGGCAAAGTTGATCCAGCCATTAGAGAATCAATGTTTGAGTGTCACCACGTCATTCCGCTCAGCGTGATTGGTGAAACAAAAACTAAGGTCAAGGACATGGCTTTACTGTGTGCAAACTGTCATCGCTTGCTTCACCGGGCAATCGCCAATAGGAGGCATTGGCTTTCAATCGAAGAGGCCAAGACGCAGCTTTTCATGTGACCGCCTGCTTAGGCTTGACCGTTGCCGGTCGCAGTCGACCGGTTTCGGCCAGGAGCAGACATTCAGGGCTTACGACCGCACCCTGAGCGCCACCGCTATCCCACTGGCGCTCACCCAAGGCACAGCGGCGCAGGAAAGAGCAGCATCATCAGCCACCCAGCCCCAAAGAGCCCGATTCCGAACGTCAGATGCGCAATGACGCTTCTGCGCCTTGCCACGTTCGGTGCCGCTGTCCTCGAAGCGGCGATGCCGAAACCGAACGCGGGCTGCATGATGAAGAAAGGTGCAATCACACTGATCAAGCCAGTCACCAGCGCGGGCATCAGAGAGGGGTTGCAGATCCAGGCAAGCCCTTGGCCACCGAAGAGCACCATCGCGAAGAGACAGCCAGTGATGTAATGGAACACCCAGCCAACCAGGCGTTCATTCCTGACACGGGGCGCAGTCACAATCGAGGCGTGACGAAACCGCCCTTGTAACATGTGGCCCAACCAACGACCGACGAGCCCATAGTCAAGCGACGCCAAGCCAAATACCCGCGCTTGAATAAAAGCCGATACGTCCATGATCAGCGTGGCCCCCATTCCAACAAACAGAATGCGCAGTACCGTCTCACCTACTTCCATGGTATTTCCCCTTGCCTTCAGCCTGTTTGGGCGGTTTGATCCCGGCAGTTTGCAAGTTCAAGTCGACTTGAGGTCAAGCATGAAAGAGATGGATATCGGTGAAGTGGTACGGCGTTCCGGTCTGCCGTCTTCAACCCTGCGCTACTACGAAGAAAAAGGTCTTATCAGCTCGATAGGTCGTCGTGGCCTGAGCCGCGTATTTCGTGCGGATGTACTCCAGCAGCTGTCAATGATCGCGCTCGGGCAATCTGCGGAGTTTTCATTGGACGATATCGCCGCCATGCTGGACGCGGACGGTCAGCCTGCCATTGATCACAAGCGGCTTACAGAAAAGGCTGACGAACTGGATCGCACCATCGAGCGCCTCAGTGCCATACGCGACGAGCTTCGTCGTGCTGCGTCCTGCCCTGCTCCCCGTCATATCGAATGCTCGACGTTTCAGAAAATGCTGAACGCTATTGGGACGGGGAGCAGGGCAGGACGCAGATATAGATCGTGAAACGGACTACCTATATTGGGTCGATTGCGGTCATTGGCGACTGACTGCCTTCAACCAAAAAACGACCATATCCTCTGCGCCATCTTTTGATCCGACTGACTGCAATGGGTCGACAGCTGCCAGTCACGAAGGGCCGAAGTCGACCCAAAGCTGCCGGTGGCGACAGGCAAAAATCGGCCAGAAGCGGCCCCCATAGTGAACATGGCTAATACCTCGTCACGAGCAGCAGTGACCTGCCAAAAACAGGCCATGGACACGCTGCTAACGACTTCGTAATCTCCTTGCAGGCCATGTCGCTTTTTCTCCCTGCCTCAAGTCGCGTTTCCATCGCGCCTTGCAAGCTGGTGAAGGAGTTATCCATGGACAAGGAACGTTATCAGACACAAGCAGGCGAAAATATTACCCTTCTTGTGTCGTCTACTTATGGTTAGGTTTCATATGTTCTACACCGACGACTTCATGTGGGACGTAATGGGAATCACAGCACTCCCCGACGTTCTCTACCACTACACATCCATCGACACTCTTGCACTCATCCTTGCAAATAGAACACTTCGGTTCAGCCGCCTTGACGCTGTGAACGATCCTGAAGAAGCTTCCTCCTGCGATCTTGGTGGAGCCTCGACGCTGGTCTTCGCATCCTGCTGGACTGCTCAAGAACGAGAGTCACTGGCCATGTGGCGAATGTACACACCGGATATGCAAGGCCTAAGAATCGCATTACCGAACAATCCATTCTCTGGCCGCCACAAGCCCATAATCTTCGAAAAGGGCGGTGCAATGCAGCGAATAGACGGCGAGATCAACATTAACCGAGAGAACGGTGGGCACGGAATCAGGTCTTACTCCATCACCGGGCCGAACAAAATTTACTACACCGATGACAAGAGCTACCGCAATGGCCCCTGTCTAGTTGATGAAGGCGACCGCTGGACAGTGCAGCTTCATGACTTGGGAATGGTCAAAAACTTATATTGGGCGTTTGAAGAGGAGTGGCGATACAAAATCCTGGCGTCGTTCTCAGAAGCCATACTTAGCGAGCCACGCCCAGCCTCTCATCCGGCACTTGATCTCATAGCATTTCCAGTTCGAGAGACTGCCGTATTTGCCCCTCTTGACCCTCAGTGTCTTCAGAGCATGGAGGTTCTCCTGGGGCCGTGCGTAACCGCCGGTCAGGAACTGGCTGTGAAGGCACTTCTCAGCGTATACGCGCCCGCTGCCACGCTGAAGAAAAGCGCAATTCAAGTTCGCACCAAGAAATGAAACCTAACCCTTCCATCGAGAGGACATGTCCCGGCTAGCCGGGTGGGTAATGCCACTTAAATCGCCACTGGTTATGTAGTCATTCGATGACCGCTTTTGGCCCAGGCTGTGTAAAAACGCTGGCGCCGTTTTGAAGTCTGCGTTGCGACTTAAAATCTGCCGCAGCTTGTTCAGTCAGCAGACCTGAAATTTGCGTAGGAGCGCGTTTTTTGTTCCGATTCAGACCCTCGAGCCGGCTCGAAAACGTTTTTACACAACCTCGGCCGGTTTCTGCCTTTGGCCAACGACCGCTCTGAGTCGCTCTCTACCAACAAGGTCTGGCGCGGCAGGGTTACCTGCTGCAGCGGGCTTTTTATGTCTGAAATATATGGGGCAAAATTGGGGTAAATCATACGCCACCTCATGCCACTCTATGCCGCCTATCGTGTATTAGTGCCTGTTGCTTATAGCCTTCAAGCCCTTGCTGTGCGGGGCTTTCGCGTATTTTCTGTCGCTACTGCCTCACAATGGGCGTGTGAGAACTAAGATCGCTTTGGCTCATCGTTTTAACTGTCCGGCTGAATCGCAAAAGCGCCTAGTGTACGGTATCCCCCTGGCTGGCTTTAACCCCGGAGTGCAGATGACTGTGAATGATCAACGCCTGACCCGGCTGGCCGCCGAATTGGGTCAGCGATTGCAGGCGCAAGGCGGGCAGGTGAGTGCCGCGGAGTCTTGTACCGGCGGCGGTATCGCCGAGGCGATTACCCGAATTCCCGGCAGTTCGGCCTGGTTCGAGGCTGGTTATGTTACCTATTCCAATGGACAGAAGCGCAAGCAGTTGAGGGTGCCCGAGGCGTTGTTCGCCGCCGTTGGGGCGGTCAGTCGCGAGGTGGTCGAGGCCATGGTGCGTGGCGCCCAGGCGCAGAGCGGGGCGCGTTATGCGGTGGCGGTCAGCGGGGTGGCTGGGCCGGATGGCGGCTCGGCGGAGAAGCCGGTGGGCACCGTGTGGTTGGCCTGGGGTGATGGCGAGCGGCTGTTCAGCGCCCGCCGGCAGTTCGCTGGCGACCGCGCCGAAGTTCGCCGACAAACGGTCGAGGCCGCTCTGGAGGGGCTGCTGCGCGTGATTGCGCAAGAAAATCCAAATGCAGGGTAGGCGAGGGACTTGCCCTGTGGAATAATACTGTCTACTTATACAGTTGTTAGTGGCCGCTAGCAGGCCCTTCTTTATTACGTGAGGACTTCAATGGACGAGAATAAGAAGCGCGCCTTGGCGGCAGCCTTGGGCCAGATCGAAAAGCAATTTGGCAAGGGCGCGGTCATGCGCATGGGCGATCATGAGCGCCAGTCGATTCCGGCCATTTCCACCGGCTCGCTCGGTCTGGATATCGCTCTGGGTATCGGCGGTCTGCCGAGAGGCCGGATCGTCGAGATCTACGGCCCCGAGTCTTCCGGTAAAACCACCCTGACCCTGTCGGTGATCGCCGAAGCGCAGAAGCTCGGTGCCACCTGTGCCTTCGTCGATGCCGAGCATGCTCTGGATCCCGAATATGCCGGCAAGCTGGGCGTGAATGTCGATGACCTGTTGGTATCGCAACCGGATACCGGCGAGCAGGCGCTGGAAATCACCGACATGCTGGTGCGCTCCAATGCCGTCGACGTGATCGTCATCGACTCCGTGGCGGCCCTGGTGCCGAAAGCGGAAATCGAAGGCGAAATGGGCGACATGCACGTGGGCTTGCAGGCTCGCCTGATGTCCCAGGCACTGCGCAAGATAACCGGCAACATCAAGAACGCCAACTGCCTGGTGATCTTCATCAACCAGATCCGCATGAAGATCGGGGTGATGTTCGGTTCTCCGGAAACCACCACCGGCGGCAACGCGCTGAAGTTCTACGCCTCGGTACGCCTGGACATTCGCCGCACCGGTGCGGTGAAAGAGGGTGACGAAGTGGTGGGCAGCGAAACCCGGGTCAAGGTCGTGAAAAACAAGGTGGCGCCGCCGTTCCGTCAGGCTGAGTTCCAGATCCTCTATGGCAAGGGCATCTACCGCAATGGCGAGGTTATCGACCTCGGGGTGCAACACGGCCTGCTGGAGAAATCCGGTGCCTGGTACAGCTATCAGGGCAGCAAGATCGGTCAGGGCAAGGCCAATTCGGCCAAGTACCTGGAAGATAACCCGGAAGTGGCACGCACCATCGAGGGCCTGATCCGCGAGAAGTTGCTGGTTTCCAGCACTCCGGCCAAGGCCAGCGCAGACGTTCTGGCCACTGCCGAGGCCTGACTCGTAGAACATGCCTGTCGTACTGGATAACCTCGTCGCGGTGCGCCGAGCGGCCATGGATCTACTGGCGCGTCGCGAGCATGGGCGCGTCGAGTTGACCCGTAAGTTGCGTCAACGGGGCGCCCCAGCCGAACTGATCGACACAGCCCTCGAGCGCCTGGCGCAAGAGGGCTTGTTATCCGAAGCGCGTTATCTGGAAAACTTTGTCGGCTATCGTGCGCGCGCCGGTTATGGGCCGTTGCGCATTCGTGAAGAGCTGATCCAGCGCGGTTTGCCCCGGCCCGCTGTCGAGCAGGCGCTGTGCGACAGCGGCATCGATTGGTGCGAGCAACTGGAGCAAACCTGGCGCCGCAAGTTTGCCGGCCAGTTACCGGGCGATGCTCGTGAACATGCCCAGCAGGGCCGCTTCCTCAGTTATCGCGGTTATCCACTGGATCTGATCAGCCGCTTGTTACGCGGCCTCGATCTGGACTGAAACATCCTTTGAACCCGGGGCCTGCGCTCCGGGTTTTTTGTTGGCTATGTCCCCTTTAGGTGTTGAAACGCGCAGTCCGGCTAGGCACTGCGTGGGGGCGATGATTCGTAGATACCGTCTTGCCCGCTGAGGGACAAGACGGTATCTACGAATAGGCTGTCAGTTACTGGGTGGTGGTTGTCTGCAGCGGTTGGCTGGCGATACGCGTCACAAATAGCTGACCTCGCTGGCCAAGCGTAATCAGCTTGGCTGTTCCCAGTGCTGCGGCTGGTTGATCAGATCCAGCAATTCGCGCAAGCGGCCGTGGTCGCGGCTATTGAATGCAAAGGCCAGGCGAGTCAGATGGCAGAGTTCCGGTTCGTCCTGCTCGGACTCGCAATAAGCCTGCTGCTGAAAACCACCGCTTTTGCACAGGCTGGTGAACTCGAGGTTCAGCTGCTGCATGACCGCTGCATTGAGCGCGTGGTTGAGGCGGATCACATAGCGATCCTTGAGCCAGCGGCTGGAGTGGTAATTGCGATAGAACTGCGCGATTTCATCGGCTGCCTCCGCGGCGCTGTGTGCCAGGCGCACTAGATGCAGGTCGCTGGGCAGGATATAGCGGTTACCCACCAGCTGGTTGTCGATAAAGGCCATGGCATCTTTCCAGAAACTACCCCCCGGTTGATCGAGCAGTACCACGGGCACCAGTGGGCTCTTGCCGGTTTGAATCAGGGTCAGTACTTCGAGTGCTTCATCCAGGGTGCCGAAGCCGCCAGGGCACAGCACCAAACCATCTGCCTCCTTGACGAAGAACAGTTTGCGCAGGAAGAAGAAGTGGAACGACAGCAGGTTGCTGGTGCCATGCACAGTGGCATTGGCCCCTTGTTCAAAGGGCAGGGTGATATTGAAGCCCAGGCTGTTTTCCAGGCCGGCGCCTTCATGGGCGGCTGCCATGATGCCGCCGCCGGCACCGGTAACCACCATCAAGTCGTGCCGCGCCAGGGTGGCGCCGAGCTCGCGAGCCAGGGCATACAGCGGGTGATCGGGCGGCGTACGTGCCGAACCGAATACGGTGACTTTGCGCCGCCGTTTGAACTGCTCCAATGAGCTGAATGCATGCTCCATTTCACGCAGGGTTTGCAGCATGATCTTGGCGTCCCAGCGATTGCGATCGGCCTGGGCCATGCGGATCACCGTGATCAGCATGTCGCGATACAGTGGCAGGTTCGGGCTGTCGCCAGGGGCGACCAAGGTAACCAGCTCGTCGACTTTGTCGGCAAGGTCGATGCCACTGGTCTGGAAGTGGCGGGATAAGTACTCGTCCGGTTCGTAAGGCATTCGACTTCTCCGTTCTGGATGCCGGCCGGATTGTTTCGCTGTCGTGAAAGCTCCGGTCATATTCAGAGTATGGCTGGCGCTTGCGCTTTGGAAGCGCTAAATACCTGATCAGGTTGCAGAAAATCTCCAGTCTGGGTGGGTGTCAGCGACAGATCGGTGGGTCGCTGTCGCTGGATTTTGATCCGGTTGGCCAGCGCGATGCAGGAGGCCCGGGTCCTTGGTTGCGTCTACGGCCGGGCTGCGGGGCTTGGCGGTATGGGCCGACCGGGCGTTCGCCGCAGCCAATGCAGACAGGCGCCTGCTGGCGAAGACGGTAGCGCGACAACTGCAGTCCTTTGGGATGGCGGGTGCGGGGCCTGTTGCAGTTGTCCCCGCGCTGGCTCAGATGGCGATCTGTTCGCCTGGCTCAGGGATGCTGGCAATCCAGTTAAGGCGCTCGCGCAGGGCCTGCTGCAGCACCTGCGTCTTCTCCAGTTCGCCATGCACCAGATACAGTTCGGGGTGATGCTCGAAATGACTGACCCAGTCGAGCAACTGCGACTGCCCGGCATGGGCGGAGAAGCCGCCGAGGGTGTGGATCTGCGCTTTTACTGCGATGCGCTGGTGGAGCATTTTCACCGTGCTGGCACCGTCGACTATGGCTCGTCCCGGAGTGCCTCTGGCCTGGAAACCGGGGAACACCACATGGCAATCTTCGCGCCAGAGGTTGTGCTTGAAATGGTGGGCGATGCGCCCTCCGGTACACATGCCACTGCCGGCGATAATGATGGCGCCGCTTTTGACCCGGTTGATCGCCATGGACTCTTCCGGGGTCGGCGTGCAGCGCAGGATCGGCAACCAGTCCTCGATGCGCCTGGCGGGCTTGTGCGCAATGGCCGCATGATCGTCCGGGTCGAACAGGTGCTGAAAGCGCGAATAGATGGTGTTGGCGCGAATGGCCATGGGGCTGTCGAGGAACACCACCTGCTGCGGCAGTCGACCCTCCTGGTAGAAACGACCGAGGTAGTAGATCAGGTCCTGGGTGCGGCCGACGGCGAAGGCCGGGATCAGTACGTTCCCGCCGTCGCGATGGGCCTGCTGGAGGATCTCGGCCAGTTCATCCAGGGTGTCGTCGCTGTTACGGTGATCGCGATCGCCATAGGTGGACTCGAGTAGCACCAGATCGGCGCGGTCGAGCGTGGTCGGTGGTTGCATCAGGGGCGAGCAGGTGTTGCCGAGATCACCGGAAAACACCAGGCGCCGGGTCAGGTGATGATCCTGTACCTGCAGTTCGACGATCGCCGAGCCAAGGATATGGCCGGCATCGTGAAAGGTTACCTGCACGCCCTTGGCTATTTCGAGTGGTTCGCCATAGGCCTGTGGGCGCCTTTGTTTGAGCGCCTGCTCGGCATCCTCGGTGGTATACAGCGGGTTGAGCGGTGGCTTGCCCTTGCGTGCACGCCACTTGTTCTCCCACTCGGTATCTTTCTCCTGGATATGCGCCGCATCCAGCAGCATCAGTTCCATCAGTTCACAACTGGCGTCGGTGGCGAAGATCGGCCCGCGATAACCGGCACCGACCAGTTTGGGTAGCAAGCCGCTATGGTCGATATGGGCATGGGAAATCACCACCGCATCCAGGCTCAGCGGATCGAAAGCGAAGGGTGCGCGATTGCCTTCGTCCTCTTCGCGGCGGCCCTGGCGCATGCCGCACTCAAGCAGCACCTTGGCGCCGTCGCGGCTTTCGATCAGGTAGCAGGAACCAGTGACTTGCTGGATGGCGCCAAGGAAGCTGATTAGAGCCATATCGGAAATCCTTGATGATGGTGAATGAGCTCAGAGTGCCGCGAATGATGGTCGCTGGCCTTGATGCAGATCAGGGTGCCGGCTGCTCGGTGCGTCCTAGATTGTGCGAAAAGTCCAGGCGAACGGCCATGCCGTAATTATTGCCGAGTGCCCGTGCACTGGCCGCCCATGCCTTGGCCGGACTTGGGCTCGCCGCTTGGCAGCAGGCCTATGGCCCTGTACAGCATAGTCCAGAGACCTGTGCGGCGGTCTTGCGTATGGCCCATTAACGGGTGCAGCGGGTAAGCAGCTCGACCTGGCCAGTGTCTATGCTCTGTTGCGCGCACTGGACCGGCTGAACGCCGCCGGTTTATGGCTGGTGGTGCAGATGACCTGTGCCCGGCGCGTGCGCCTGGACGGCATGGCCCTGGAACCTGACGACTTCAAGGTAAAGCCCGAGGGTCGTACCGGCGGCGCCTTGAACCTGGTGCCCGGTTACACCGCCTACCTGGCGCTGAATGCCCAGGCCGGGGAAACCCGTGGTTGGCTGATGGGGCAGGGACACTGTGTGGCGGCGGTCGAGGCGCTCAATAACACCCTGAACAGGCCGCGCGTTACCGCTGCGATGAAACTGGAATGAGCCGGCTAGTGGCAGACCTCTACAGCTATGCCCAGGCAGCCGATGGCGCGCCAGATGTGTCGGGTGTGCTCCAGGGTAGTCACGTCAAGCCGCATAGCGCTGGCGGTATTGCCGAAGGGGGTTGCCTCGGCTTTGCCGAGTAGCAGTACTGTCACTTGCCTCTGCCCGGAGAAAAGCTGCAGGCTTTCTTGTTGGCTGGCGCAGCCTCAATACCGGCGTTGATTGACTACTGTCGCCTATTGGCCGCAGTCGCTGTTACTGAAGCGCTCGCTGACGATCGGGCGATTGGTTTTGTATTCGCTGAACTCGTAACGCAGGACGGCGCCACGCGCCAATAACTGGCGATAGCCGGGGTTGCGGCACACGCTGTTGGCCAACTGCGCACGCACGCTATCCGGGTTGCCGCGCATCTGCGCGGCGTGGGCGGGGCGCACGCTCAGGTGATTGACCAGTTCATTGCCGTCGACGCTATAGCCTTGATCGAGAATGTCTTCGTTGATCGCCCGTGGCGTGCCAACGCTGCTTTCCTGGGCGACGCGTTCCAGGGTCTTGCTCAGCTCGAAATTGTTCAGCGATGCGGCCTGAGCGAGAACGGGCAGGCTAAGGGCGAGGATTACAGCGATCAGGCGCGGCATGGGGTTCTCCAGAGTCAGTTCGAACTCTTCGACAGGCATGAGCCTGCAGAGGTTCAGCAGGTGAGTATCTTACTTGGCTGCCTGGGTTTACCCCACCTGCAATCGTGGCGGCTTTGTTAGACTGGCGGGCTTACCGTCCCAGGATCCCACATGCCGTCCATTGCTTGCTACGGAACGCTTTGCGCATGAGCCATGCCGTCGCTCGTTTGCGCGCCGCGCGCATTGCGCGTAGTGAAAAACCTTTCCTGGCCCGTGGCTCCAAGGCCGTGCGTTGCCAGCGCTGCCGGCTGGCCCTGAGCCATTGCCTGTGCGCCTGGCGTCCGCAGATCGAGGCGAAATCGGCCATGTGTTTGCTGATGCATGATGTCGAGGCGCTCAAGCCGAGCAATACCGGTTGGTTGATTGCCGATGTAGTGGCCGACACGTCGGCCTTCGGCTGGTTGCGAACGGCGGTCGAGCCCGCCTTGCCGGCGCTGCTGAGTGATCCGCAGTGGCAGCCCTATCTGGTGTTTCCCGGTGAATACGTCGAGTCTGAGCGAGTGGTCAGAGAGGTGCAGCATGCACCTGGCAAGCGGCCATTGTTCATTCTGCTCGATGCGACCTGGACCGAGGCGCGCAAGATGTTCCGCAAAAGCCCCTACCTCGACAGCTTGCCGGTGCTCAGCCTGCAGCCCGAGCAGTTGTCGCGTTACCGTCTGCGGCGGTCCACGCGCGACGATCACCTGTGTACCGCCGAGGTGGCGGCGCTCTGTCTGGAGCTGGCCGGCGATCAGCGTGCCGCCGACGCGCTGAATGCCTATCTGGATGTCTTCAGCCAGCACTACCTGGCGGCTAAGGCTCCACGCGCGGTTGATCTGGACGACGCCTTGCACCAGCATTTACGCTTGTTTCTGTGAGTAGTTGGCTGGTTTTTTTCGGCCATAGTTGTGCCAGCAGCATGCCGGCGAGCATCAGCGCACAGCCGAAATAACCACGCAGTTGCAGCGCTTCGCCCAGTAGCCAGGCGCCGGCAATGGCGGCAAACACGGCTTCCAGCGAGAGGATGATCGCGGCATGCGAGGCGATCGCATGCTTTTGCGCCACCACCTGCAAGGTAAAGCCGATGGCCACGCCGAACAGGCCGCCATACAGAATCGCCGGGCCGGCGGCGATGATCGAGTCGAGGTGGATCTCCTCGAAGATCAGCGCCAACAGCAGGCTGATCAGCGCGCAGGTGGCGAATTGCACCACGGCCAGACGCAATGGGTCATGACGCCTGGCGAAAACCCCCACCAGCAGCACATGCACGGCCCAGACGAAGGCTCCAGCCAATTGCAGCCAGTCGCCGGAGGCGACCTGAAAGCCTTCGCCGACGCTGAGCAGAAACATGCCGAGCACCGCCAACGAGGCGCCCAGCCAGATGCCCAGCCCCGTCTTGTGGCCGAGCAGCAGGCCGAGCAGGGGCACGATGATCACGTACAGTCCGGTGATGAATCCGGCGTTGGTGACACTGGTGAAGAGCAAACCGACCTGCTGTAGATTGATCCCCAGGGCCAACGCCAAGCCCATCAGGCCACCACCCAGTAGCAGGTGGCGATTTAGCGGCGGAGGAGGTGTGCTGCGCGAGCGGCGCTCAAACAGCGGTAGCAGTGGCAGCAGAATCAATACCGCCAGGGCAAAACGCAGGCCGCTGTAGAGCAATGGCCCTATCGAGTCCATGCCCAGGCGCTGGGCGACGAAGGCCGAGCCCCAGATCATGGCCGTCAGCAGCATCAAGAGGTCGGCGCGCAGGGCCTGGCTTCGCATAAAACAGTCTCGTTGGGCAAAAGTGCAGACTGTGCCGCAAAGCAACGCGCTTGACCACTCCGAGATCGCTCGGCATGCTTGGCGCCGCCTTAGGCGCATTATGCAGTTGGCCGTGTACTATGCGCGGCTAATCGAGCGGTCTGTCGTGTTTTACCCGGCAGGCCTGCGCTAGCGGTACTCACATAACAAGAACAGGATCTGCAATGGCCGCCTATGAAATCCTGATTGCCGACGATCATCCGCTATTTCGCAGTGCGCTTCTGCAGGCACTGACCCTGGGTCTTGGCCCGCAGTCTCGCCTGGTAGAGGCTGCCAGCATCGCCGAGTTGGAAGCCTGCCTGGCGCAGAAGTCAGATTGGGATCTGGTGTTACTCGACCTCAATATGCCCGGTGCCTATGGTTTTTCCGGCTTGGCGTTGCTGCGCGGGCAATACCCGCAGGTACCCGTGGTGATGGTCTCGGCGCAGGAAGAGGTTAACGTGGTGGCGCGGGCACGCGAGTTTGGCGCGAGTGGTTTCATTCCCAAGTCCAGCTCTCTGGAGAGCATCCAGCAAGCCGTACAAGTGGTGCTCGATGGTGATACCTGGTGGCCGGAGCAAACCGAGGAGGCTGCGCAGGTCTCTGCCGAAGCTAAAGCCGCCAGTGCCGGCCTGGCCAGTCTGACCCCGCAGCAGTTTCGCGTGTTGACCATGGTCTGCGACGGCTTGTTGAACAAGCAGATTGCCTACGAGTTAAGTGTTTCCGAGGCCACGGTAAAGGCGCATGTTACGGCGATTTTCCGCAAGCTCGGTGTACGTACCCGCACCCAGGCGGCGCTGCTGTTGCAGCAGATGGAATCGATCCCCAGCAGTTGAGCGCGCTCCTGATACAGGTTGCTCGCACGTGTCGCAGTCAAACCAGTAGGCGGCGTCGCTTTGCTTGTGCAGGTTTTAGTTCTCGTGCTGGCCGGCCATTTATAGTGTGGATAACCTTCTTATGTCGCCATTCAAGGGCCAGACTGGCCTCAAGCGTATCGTTAATGCGGCGGGCTATTCGCTGGCGGGGTTGCGAGTCGCGATTGCCGGCGAAGCCGCATTTCGTCAGTTGCTGCTGCTCAACCTGGTGATGATTCCGCTGGCGTTCTACAGCGACGTCAGTCGGGGCGAGCGCGCGTTGATGGTAGCTGTCTGCCTGTTGGCGTTGATCGTCGAACTGCTCAATTCGGCACTGGAGGCGGCGGTCGATCGGATCTCCCTGGAGCTGCATCCCTTGTCGAAAAACGCCAAGGACATGGGCAGCGCCGCGCAGTTCATGTCCCTGACGTTGATCGCCAGTGTCTGGGCGGTGATCCTGCTGGGCTAGGCGCCGGTGAAGCTACCGCTGGCCGCGCAACGTTGTGGCGGCAGAACTTCAGGCAATGTTTGGCAGCACTATCTCATCGCTGCGTCTGACCCCGACAGTCAGCTCCCGGCATAGCTCGATGAATTCACGCATGGCGGCGCTCTGGTACTTCTGTTTGTGCCAGATGAAGTAGAACTGCCTGCGCAGATCCAGGCTTGGGGTTTCCACGGCCACCAGGCTGCCGCGGCGAAAGGCGTCGCGCAGGGCCAGGCGCGAGATGCAGCCGATACCCAGCCCCGACTCCACCGCACGCTTGATCGCCTCGGTGTGCTCAAGCTCCAGGCAGATATTCAACGCCTCCGGGTGGTGTCGCATGGCCTGGTCGAAGGTCAGGCGGGTGCCCGAGCCCTGCTCACGAAGAATCCAGGCCTCGCGGGTCAGTTCCGCCAAGCTGGCCTCGCCGCGTTTGGCCAGCGGGTGCTGCGGTGCGCAGAACACCACCAGCTCATCCTCGACCCAAGGCTGCACTTCGATATCCGGGTGCTGGCAATCGCCTTCGATCATCCCCAGGTCCAACTCATACTGAGCGATTTGCTGCACGACGTGAGCGGTGTTGTGCACCTGCAGTTTCACCCGGCACTCCGGGTGGCGTTGCATGAAACGGCCTATTAGCAAGGTTGCCAAGTAGTTACCCACCGTCAGGGTGGCACCGACATTGAGTGAGCCGAAGCCGCTCTTGCCGATCAACAGGCGTTCGATTTCCTTGGCTTGATCGAGCAAGGCCACCGCTTGCGGCAGCAGTTGCTGGCCCAGGGAGTTGAGACGCAGGCGCTTGCCTGCGCGGTCGAACAGTTGGCAGCCGGATTGGCGCTCCAGTTCGCTCAGCGAGGTGCTGGTTGCCGACTGCGACAGCGCCAACGCCTCGGCCGCGCGCGAGACGCTCTGCTGCTGGGCGGCGATGACGAATACCTGGAGTTGTCTAAGCGTAAATCGCATATCTATATAACCGATATTCTATATCTTGATAATCAACTTAACAGATATTCTGCCTCCGCTTAGAATGCCGTGCAATCACCCGCGATCGGTGCCGCGACTTTCCGAGGAAGCCTGCATGAGTAATCTAAACGTCGAGCGTGTGCTCAGCGTCCATCATTGGAACGATACCCTGTTCAGTTTCAAGACCACCCGCAATCCGGGTCTGCGTTTTGATAACGGTCAGTTCGTGATGATCGGTCTGCAGCAGGATACTGGGCGTCCGTTGATGCGTGCCTACTCGATCGCCAGCCCGAACTATGAAGAGCATCTGGAGTTCTTCAGCATCAAGGTGCAGGACGGCCCGCTGACTTCGCAGCTGCAGCACCTCAAACCAGGCGACGAGCTGATGGTCAGCCGCAAACCGACAGGCACCTTGGTACTCGACGACCTGTTGCCGGGCAAGCACCTGTACCTGCTTAGCACGGGCACGGGCCTGGCACCCTTCATGAGCGTGATCCAGGACCCGGAAACCTACGAGCGCTACGAGAAAATCGTGCTGGTGCATGGCGTGCGTTACGTCAACGAAGTGGCCTACCGTGAGTTCATCACCGAGCACCTGCCGCAGAACGAATACTTCGGCGATGCCTTGAAGAGCAAGCTGATCTACTACCCGACTGTGACCCGTGAAGAGTTCGAGAACCAGGGCCGCCTGACCGACCTGATGCGCAGCGGCAAGTTATTCCGCGATATCGGCCTGCCGCCGATCAACCCGCAGGACGACCGCGCGATGATCTGCGGCAGCCCGAGCATGCTCGACGAGACCGCCGCCGTACTCAACAGCTTCGGCCTGAAAATCTCCCCGCGCATGGGCGAGCCGGGCGATTACCTGATCGAGCGCGCCTTCGTCGAGAAGTAAGCTCCAGGGTCTTATGCAAAGGCTCGCTGCACCAAAAATCCCGCTCACTTGATTCAAGTGGACGGGATTTTTTTGTACTTGGATGAAAATCGGGGAGGCATCCACTGCCGACAAATCGCTCCCGGATTGCAGTGGAACTCCGCGTTGCATTCCTGGCGGATGCCCGCGCCGGGCGAATCCGCCAGGTCGGACCAATCATTCAGTTCGCTGTCGGGCAGGGCGATTCTAGTTGGGAGTTGGGTCGAGTGTGATCTGGAAGCGATTGCCGCCGCTTTTCTTCGCTGCATACATGGCGTTGTCGGCATGATTGAGCAACTGTTGTGCATCAATACCGTGCTGCGGATAAAAGGCTACCCCGATGCTCGGCAGAATCATGTGCGCCTGACCATTCAGGTCGAATGGCTGGTTGAGTGCCAAGCGGATTTTCTCGGCGACCAGCACGGCATGATCCGGCGAGTGGAAGTCTTCGAGCAGCACCACGAATTCGTCGCCACCCAGACGTGCGACCGTATCCGATTCGCGCACGCATTGCCTGAGGCGCTTGGCAACCAGTTGCAGCAGGAGGTCGCCGATGGTGTGGCCGAACGTATCGTTGACCTGCTTGAATTTGTCCAAATCGAGAAACAGCAGCGACAGCTGCGTTCGCTCCCGGCGTGTCCTGGTCAGTGCGGTGTGCAAGCGGTCGTAGAGCAGGGCGCGGTTAGGCAGTTGGGTCAGTTGGTCGTATTGGGCCATGAACTGCAAGCGACTGAGCATCTGCTGGCGCTCGATGGCTGTCGCGATCTGGGTCGAGACGAATTGCAGCAGTTCCTTGTCCTTGTCGGTGTAGCGCGCTCCGTGGGTATAACTCTGGACCACCAAGGCGCCAATGGTGCCGTTGTGCGAGGTGAGGGGCACGCCCAGCCAATACAGTGAAGCGCAGTCGATCGCCTGCACATGCTCGGGCAGGGTCGTCAGCGTTTCTGGTGAGAGCAGCAAGGTCTGCCCGGTGCGGATGATTTCCGCGCTGAGTGTGGGAGTCGCCAGATTGTGCGGAGCTGGGGCCTGATAGCGCTCGTCGATATGGTAGGGAAAGCTCAGCTGGTCGTTCTGTTCATCGTAAAGAACCACGGAAAAGTTGATGGCCGGTAACAGCTGGCCGACGATCGAGTGAACTTTCTCGAACAGGCTGGGTAGATCCTTGGCCAGGTGCGCCGCTTCGGAGATGGCATAGAGCGCTGCTTGCATCGACTCGCTGTGTTTACGCTCGCTAACGTCATGGGCCACGGCAATCCGCAGTTGATCGTCCGCCGACCAGCGGGCCGACCACATGATGTGGGCGATCTGCCCATCCTTGCGCACATAGCGATTCTCAAAATTGGGCTTGCTGGTGCCCGACATAACTTCGCTTGCCGCTTGCAGCGTCCTGGCGCGATCTTCTGGTAACACCAGTTCGATCATGCTCCTGCCGACCATTTCCTCGGCCGTATACCCAAAGATCCGTTCGCAGGCGGCACTGACAAAAACAAAGCATCCCTCTTGGTCGACTACGCAAATGGCATCGAGCAGAAGGTCAACAAGGTTACCTGATGGGACGTAAGGCTTTTTATTCATAAGGTAAATTATTGATTCTCGGAATCAGCCATGACCTGCGGGGAAGTGTGAAGATGTGCCGACAGGTGGTGCCCATGAGTCAACTTTAGTCGTAGCCCAAGTACTGCGGAAGCAATACTTCAATCAAAATGCCTAGCGGCTTCGCGCGGGCGAGTGATTACCTTGGGTTCGACAGGTCCCGCAGGTCAAGAGCATCTGATGCGATGGCTGCCTTGCCTTAACTGACGCACTCAGGTCGCCACCACTTCCAGCACGCAGATATTTCCCGGTTCCGGGTAGTGCCAACGCACATCGACATCCCACAAACGCGTGCCGTAGCGCCGTTCGGGCGATGGCACCTGATAGGCCGGGCGCGGATCCTGGGCCAGGCATTGCTCGATCAGTTCGACCAGCGGCTGGTCGAGGCGCAGGCCGTGGCTGCGCGCCTGGCTGAGGGCAGCGTCTCGCCATTGCACCTCGATCAACAGCGGAGCACCGTCGGCGATGCGGTTATAGGCACTGGCGACGCTGTCGGCATAGGGCACGTAGGGTTTGATATCCAGCACCGGTGTGCCGTCGAGCAAATCGATCCCCGATAGCCAGAGCCTGCCCGCTTCGACCTTGTCCAGTTTGACCACCGATTGCCCGATGCCGTTGGGGCGGTGGGTGGCGCGGGTGGCGAACACCCCTACCGATTTATTCCCACCCAGGCGCGGTGGACGCACTTTCAGGCGTGGCTGGTCTTCCAGTGCCTGGTGGAACAGAAACAGCAGCCAGACATGGCTGACCTGCTCCAGGCCCTGCACCGCTTCGCCCGTATCGAAGGGGGCGACCAGTTCCAGCACACCACGGGCAGCCGGTGCCAACTGTGGCTGACGGGGAATGGCGAATTTCTCCTTGAAACAGGAGCGGACGAAACCGATGGGCGAAACGGAGTAGGGCATGGGCAAGCGACTGGCAGTGGCGAGGAGGGCCATCTTACCCGCAATACGCGGCGGCCTTAAGTCACCCTAGCCAAGCAGAAGTGCCATTCCCCAGACAAATAACACTAGCCCGGCGATGCGACCGAGCCAGATGCCGCCGGGCAGCAGCTTTTCCAGCAGCACATAGACGCCGATCAATGCTGCCCACAGCAGGTTCATCACTCCGCCGACAAACAGCAGGCCCATCAGCATCCAGCAGCAGCCCAGGCAGTAGAGGCCATGCTTCAGGCCCATGGACCAACCACCGACCACACCGGAGCGCCAGTGACCGAGGAGGAACTGCACCGGTCCGCGACAATGCGCGAGGCAGGCCGACTTGCCCGGTAGCCACTGGTAGGCGCCGGCCCCCATCAGCAGGGCCGCGCCAAGCCACTGACTCTGGCTGCGCATCTGCGGGCTGAGTAGGGTCAGGCGATCCAGGCCCCATTGCAGGGCAGTGGCGATCAGGCTGAAGCCGCTCCACACCAACAGATAGGCCAGGCAGAACAGCAGCAGCGCCAGGTGCCGTTGAGGGGGCGTCATATAGCGGCGCAACATCTGCTGGTAGAGCAGGATCATCGGCAGGGCGCTCGGCAGCATCATGCCGACCATCATTACCGACCACATCGCCAGCATCAGCAGCGCATCGGCCAGGCTCCAAGGCATCGGCATGCCCGCCATGGCCATATCGACCATGGCGTTCGGCGTGGCCATGCTCGCAGCCATGCGGAACAACAGCAGCCAGGCGATGCCGGTCAACGCCAGCAGGCTCAGTAGCGTCAGCCATTGTTCCTTGCCCAGTGGCCAGTAGGGCACGCGTCGGTGTTGCTGGTCGGCGAGCTGCACCTTCAGCGCACCACCCCTTGCCCGGTGAAATGCAGTCGGGCGAAGTGACCATGACTGTTCTGCGCAGCGATCTTGATCGCGCCCTGAGTCTGGTAGGTGCCACTGGCTACCTGCGCTTCGGTGAACTCGAAGCCTTTGGG
This sequence comes from Pseudomonas sp. CC6-YY-74, assembly GCF_002025205.1. Classification (GTDB taxonomy): domain Bacteria; phylum Pseudomonadota; class Gammaproteobacteria; order Pseudomonadales; family Pseudomonadaceae; genus Aquipseudomonas; species Aquipseudomonas paeninsulae. The sequence goes on from NZ_CP019947.1 coordinate 472,657, forward strand.
CAGGACTATTCGCGCTTCCTGAGGTTCACCGGTCACCGGGTTGCGAATCGGTTCGCCTTTGACTTCAAGTATCCCGGCGATGCGGGTGTGGGCTTCGCGCTTATCCACGTCTACTGCCAACTCGATGGGCACAAACTGCGGTTCGAGCATCTCACTGATGGTACTGGCAAATACCGAAAACACCGTGGCGCCTGGCTCGGTGTCTTCGCCAGAGAGAATGTGCAGCAACGCCTCACGCTGCTCCGGGGTGGCCTTGTCCTCGATGAATGCCTGGCAGCGGCCACTGCCTTGGTGGATTGCGCCGGGCCAGGCAAAGGTGGCGACCCAGCACAGGCCGTCCAGCTTGACCTCGTTGTAGTGGCCCTGGTCGATGCGCATCGACACCACGGCCTCGCAGTTGCCGTGGCTAGGTAGGGCGCTGAATTGGCAGGGACAGCCCCAATCGCAGTTGCAGGTGGCAAATTCGGCGCCCTGCATACGCCAGTCAGCCATGCTCATGGCCTTTGCTCCTTGCCGCAGGCGCGGCTTCAGGTGCGGTTACCCCAAACAGTAAAACTAGCAGAGCCGTCGGTGGCCGGGCGGCGCGCCAGACCAGCGGCCGCACGTGTTGGCAAAGTTGACTCAGAGGCTGAAGCCGCCATCAATGGGGATAATGTTGCCGGTCATGTAGGCGCCGGCAGTACTGGCCAGGCTGATCGCCAGGGCAGCCATTTCTTCCTCGCGGCCCCAGCGCTTCATCGGAATCAGCGCGGTATCCTCGGCCATGGCCGCTTCATCCTGGGCGATGTGCTGGGTCATCTTGCTCGGAAAGCGCCCCGGCGCAATCACGTTGATGTTGATGTGCTGGCCGACCAGTTCGCGGGCAAGCATGCGCGACAGTTGATGCAGTGCGGCCTTGCTCGGGCCATAGGCGTAGGCGTCTTCGCCATGGGAGGTGATGCCGGCTACCGAACCGATATTGATCACCCGCGCCGGATTGGTCGCCGAGCCGGCCTTGCGCAGCAATGGCAGCAACTGCTGGATGCAGCTGAACACCGAGGTCACGTTGAGCTGCATGACTTTTTCCCAGCCCTTGACCGGGTAGGACTCAAGCGGCGCGCCCCAGGTGGTACCGGCATTGTTGACCAGGATGTCGAGCTGGCCGATTTCGCCTGTCAGTTGCGCGGCCAGTGCCTGCACGCCTTCCTCGCTGGCCAGGTTGGCGGCGAGGCCGTGGCACGTGCCAAAGGCTGAGAGTTCGGCGGCGGTTTGCGCGCAGGCCTCGCCGTCACGGGCACATACATAGACAGTCGCACCGGCCTCGAGGAAGGCCTTGGCGATCATCTTGCCGATACCGCGGGTGCCACCGGTTACCAGCGCGGTGCGGCCTTGCAGGGAGAAGTAGGGGTGCATGGCGAATCCTCTTGGGGGATGAATGCCATTACCCTAAACGCCCGGCCTGCCAACGGCAGGCATTATTGCGCCTGGGAATGCAGCGCCATGAGCCATGCGCCGCTCCCTCAGCTGAGGTTCAGCCACGCACGCGCAGAGTCAGACCCTTGAGGAAGTTGCGCAGGAACTGATCGCCGCAGGTGCGGTAGTTGCTGTGGCCGAACTTGCGAAACAGGGCGCTCATCTCGGGTTTTGATACCGGGCAGTCGACGCTCTGCATGATCTCGTGCATGTCGTCTTCTTTCAGTTCGAAGGCCACGCGCAGCTTTTTCAGCACCATGTTGTTGGTCACTGGCAGCTCGAAGGGCTGGGCCGGTCGGCTTTCGTCCTTGCCGCGCTTGAGGTACACCAGGCCATCGAGAAAGTGCGCCATCAGCTCGTCGTCACAGGCGACGAAGCCTTCCTCGTCGTCCTTTTTCAACAGCGGAGCGATTTCGGCCACGCTGGTCTGCTTGCCGCTGAGCTGGATGATTTCGACAATTTTCGCGTCACTGACGTCGAGCATATAGCGCACGCTGCGCAGTACATCGTTATTGAGCATGAGGGTGTCCTGAAATGTTGGGAACTGCAGCACTCAAGTGCTGCAGCCGGAGAAATGCCTAGAAGCGTTCTTTCGCGGCCAGGTAGCGCCATTGGCCGGGCTGGACTTTGGCCATGGACACGCCGCCGATACGGATGCGCTTCATGCCCAGCACCTTGAGGTCGACGCTGTTGCACATGAATACGATCTGTCCGGGCTGCGGGTTTTTCAAGGCGAAGCGCAGGCGGGTTTCGTTCTGCCAGCTGACCTTGCACGGTGGCAGTGCTGAGCCGTTGAAACTCAGGCCGTGGTTCAGGCGTTTTAGTTGGCTGTTACTGAGTGTGCCGATGACCTCGACGACATACTCCTGCTCCAGCTTGGCCTGATCGTCCTTGAGCTTGCGCTCGATCCGCCAGTCCTGAGTCAGCACGTGCAGGCCATCGGCGCCGGCTTGCAGTGGCAGGCAGGTGACCAATCGCGCGAAGTGGCTTTTCAGCGGGCGGATGCCGGAGCCGTCTTCCGGCCATTGGCTGGCTTGGCTGACGGTTTCGACCGCGCGATCCGGGAAGTGGCCGGAGGGCACATAGAGCAGCAGGGTGACCGGCTCGACCGGTGCCAGTACCGCGTCCGGGAGCAGCTCGACGCGCTGTGCCTCGACCTTGAATTGCGGCTCTTGCACCACCACGCCATCGACCAGTACCCAGCCGCCCTCGATATACAACTCGGCCTCACGACGTGAGCAGCCGACCAGTTCAATCAGGCGTTTGGACAGGCGTATCGGGTCGGTCATGGAAAGAGTCGTCGGTAAAAAAGGGCTGTCATTGTAACTGGCCAGGGCCGTCGTGCGCGGATCATTGGGCAAACGGTGCAGATAAAAACTCTGCCGTAGGAGGGGTGGCAACCCATCGAGCAGCGGATGGACTTCACCTGCGCGGCCGGTCGGATCCTTCGCCACGTAATAAAAAGCCGCTCCGAAGAGCGGCTTTGCAACGCGAGCAGGGTACTTAACCGCCGAGGTAGGCGTCGCGCACCTTCGGGTCATTGAGCAAGTCATGCCCGCTGCCCTGCATGACGATCCGGCCGTTCTCCAGCACATAGCCACGGTCGGCCAGCTTGAGCGCCTGGTTGGCGTTCTGCTCGACCAGGAATACGGTCACGCCATCCGCGCGCAGCTGTTCGATGATGCCGAAGATCTGCTGGATGATGATCGGTGCAAGCCCCAGGGAGGGTTCGTCGAGCAGCAGCAGCTTGGGTTTGCTCATCAACGCACGGCCGATGGCGAGCATTTGCTGTTCGCCGCCGGACATGGTGCCGGCGCGCTGCGACAGGCGTTCCTGCAGGCGCGGGAACAGCTGCAGGACCTTGTCCAGTTGCTCCTGGAACTCGCCCTTGGCCGTGAAGAAGCCGCCCATCACCAGGTTCTCTTCCACGGTCAGGCGGGAGAATACCCGGCGACCTTCCGGTACCACGGCAATGCTCTTGCGCATGATGTCCGGGGTGTTCTGGCCGATCAACTCTTCACCCTCGAAGCGGATGCTGCCACTGCTCGCCTGCGGTGAGCCGCACAGGGTCATCAGCAGGGTCGATTTGCCGGCGCCGTTGGCACCGATCAGGGTGACGATCTCGCCTTGGCGCACCTCGACGTCGACGTCATGGAGTGCCTGAATCTTGCCGTAGAAGGTGGAAACCTTGTCGAAATACAGCATCAAGCTTCCCCCAGGTAGGCTTTGATCACGTCCGGGTTCGCGCGGATCTGCTCCGGCGTGCCTTCGGCCAGGGGCGTGCCCTGGTTGATCACGTAGATATGGTCGGAAATGCTCATGACCAGCTTCATGTCGTGCTCGATCAACAATACGGTGACGCTATGTTCATCGCGCAGCATGCGGATCAGGGCTTTGAGGTCGTCAGTTTCCCGCGGATTGAGGCCGGCGGCCGGCTCGTCGAGCATGAGGATGCGCGGCCGCGTCATCATGCAGCGAGCAATTTCCAGGCGGCGTTGCTGGCCATAGGCGAGGGTGCCGGCCGGGCGGTTGGCGAATTCGGTCAGGTTGACCTGCTCCAGCCAGTGCGCGGCGTATTCCATGGCTTCGCGTTCGCTCTTGCGAAACGCCGGGGTCTTCAACAGGCCGGCAATGAAGTTGGTGTTGAGGTGGCGGTGCTGAGCCACCAGCAGGTTTTCCACCGTGGTCATTTCCTTGAACAACCGCACGTTCTGGAAGGTCCGCACCACGCCCTTGCGGGCGATCTTGTGGCCTGGCAGGCCTTCGATCTGCTCGCCATTGAGGCGGATATTGCCGCTGGTTGGCTGGTAGAAGCCGGTCAGGCAGTTGAATACCGTGGTCTTGCCGGCACCGTTCGGGCCGATCATCGACACCACTTGTTTTTCATTGACGGTCAGCCCCACTCCGTTGACGGCCAGCAGGCCGCCGAAGCGCATGGACAGGCCGCTTACTTCCAGAATAGGGCGGCTCATTGTTTCAACTCCAGGTGCGGGCGCTGCATGGGTAGCAGGCCTTGCGGACGCCAGATCATCATCAGCACCATCAGCGCGCCGAACATCAGCATGCGGTACTCGTTGAATTCGCGCGCCAGCTCCGGCAACAGGATCATGACGATGGCGGCCAGGATGATCCCCAGCTGCGAGCCCATGCCGCCCAGCACGACGATGGCGAGGATGATCGCCGACTCGATGAAGGTGAAGGATTGCGGGCTGACCAGGCCTTGGCGTGCGGCGAAGAAGCTGCCGGCAAAACCGGCGAAGCAGGCGCCCAGGGTGAAGGCCGAAAGTTTGATCATGGTGGGGTTCATGCCGAGGGCACGGCAGGCGATTTCGTCTTCGCGCAGGGCCTCCCAGGCCCGGCCAATCGGCATGCGCAGCAGGCGGTTGATCACGAACAGGGTCAGCAGTACCAGCACCAGGGCAATCAGGTAGAGGAAGATCACCTTGTTGATCGAGGCATAGGCCACGCCGAAATATTCATGAAACGTCTGCATGCCTTCAGCGGCCTTGCGGTCGAACGACAGGCCGAACAGCGTCGGCTTGGGGATCGAGCCGATACCGTTGGGGCCGCCGGTCAGCCAGGTCATGTTGTTCAGCAGGATGCGGATGATCTCGCCGAAACCCAGGGTGACGATGGCCAGGTAGTCGCCGCGCAGACGCAGCACCGGGAAACCGAGGATAAAACCGAAGAACGCCGCCATCAGGCCGGCAATCGGCAGGCAGACCCAGAAGCTCAGGCCGAAGTAGAACGACAGGAGTGCATAGCTGTAGGCGCCTACGGCATAGAACGCCACGTAACCGAGGTCGAGCAATCCGGCCAGGCCAACCACGATGTTCAGGCCCAGGCCGAGCATTACGTAGATCAGGATCAGGGTGGCGATGTCCACCGCGCCGCGGCTGCCGAAGAACGGCCAGGCCAAGGCCGTGATGATCAGCCCGATGATCACCCAGCGCTGGGTCGAGGGCAGGGTGAGGAAGTTGCTTGCCTGACTCGGCATGCTCGGTAACTTCGGTGCATGGCTCAGGACGGCACTCAGCTGGGTGCGGAACAATTGCCAGAAAAACATGGCAATCGAGCTACCGAGGATGGTCCAGATAACGGCCGGGCTGGCACCTTGCACTTGCAGCTTGATGCCCACGGTGCTCAGCTTCAGGCCGATCACCGGATAGGCCACGGCCAGCACCAGCAGGGCGCTGAAGAAGGCCGTTTTGAAGTTTTTCTTGATCGCGCTACTCATACTTTCTCAACCTCCGGGCGACCCAGAATACCGGTCGGTCGGAACAGCAGCACCAGCACCAGCAGGCTGAAAGCCACCACGTCCTTGTACTGATCGCCAAAGATGTCGGCGCCGAAAGCTTCGGCTACACCGAGCACCAGGCCGCCCAATACCGCGCCCGGGATGCTACCAATGCCGCCCAGTACCGCGGCGGTGAACGCCTTGATGCCGGCGAGGAAGCCCAGGTGCGGGTTGATCACGCCGTACTGCATACCCAGCAACACGGCGGCAACTGCGGCCAGAGCGGCGCCGATGACGAAGGTCAGGGAGATGATGTTGTGGGTGTTGATGCCCAGCAGGTTGGCCATCTTCAGGTCTTCGGCGCAGGCCCGGCAGGCCCGGCCCAGTCGCGAACGGGAGATGAACAGGGTCAGACCGACCATTGCCAGGAAGGTGACGACGAAAATCAGCACCTGCATATAGGAAATGACCACGCCATTCATGGCGCTTTCACCGAACACGAAATTGCCCGGTAAGGGATTGGGAATGGCTTTGTCCTTGGAGTCCTGAGACAACAACATGAGGTTCTGCAGGAAGATCGACATGCCGATCGCCGAGATCAGCGGGATCAAGCGGTTGCCACCGCGCAGGGGGCGATAGGCGACGCGTTCGATGCTGTAACCGTAGGCTGCGCAGACAATGATGCTGGCGGCGAAGCCGGCGATCATTATCAGGGGCAAGCTGTCCAGGCCGAACATGGTCAGGCCGGCGATAACGATGAAGACTACATACGAGCCAATCATGTAAACCTCGCCGTGGGCGAAGTTGATCATGCCGATGATGCCGTAGACCATGGTGTAGCCAATGGCAATCAGGGCATAGGTACTGCCAACGGTCAGACCGTTAACCAGCTGTTGCAGGTAGTGATACAGATCAGGCATTGCCTAACTCCTGGGTCGTCACGCACGTCAGCGCTTGTGGCGCAGGGTGAGACCGGAATTCTTCTAATAAACAAAACCCACTGCGGCTGCAGTGGGCTTTGGGTTCAGGCGGGAAGCCGCTTTATTCAGTTAAGCGGTGCTTCGGTCTTGGTGCCGTCCTGGTGCCATTCGTAGACCACGAAGCTGAAGTCTTTCAGGTCGCCCTTTTCGTCGAAGCTGAGGACGCCGGTAGGCGTGTCGAAGCTGTTGGCACGCAGGGCTGCGGCCACCTTGGCGGTATCGGTATCGCCAGCTTTCTCAATGCCTTCGGCAATCACTTGCACGGCAGCATAGGCTGGGAAGACGAACGGGCCGCTGGAGTCTTCGTTCTTGGCTTTGAACGCTTCGACCAGTGCCTGGTTGCGGGGATCCTGGTCGAACGACTTCGGCAGGGTCACCAGCAGGCCTTCGGAAGCCGGGCCGGCGATGGCCGAGATTTCCTTGTTGCCCACACCTTCAGGGCCCATGAACTTGGCGGTCAGGCCTTTTTCAGCCGACTGACGCAGCAGCAGGCCCAGCTCCGGGTGGTAGCCGCCGTAGTAGACGAAATCCACATTGGCTTGCTTGAGCTTGGCGATCATCGCGGAGAAATCCTTGTCGCCGGCATTGATGCCTTCGAACAGGACGACCTTGGTGCCCTTGGCTTCCAGCGTCTGCTTGACCGCGGTGGCGATGCCTTCGCCGTACTGCTGCTTGTCATGGATGACAGCGACAGCTTTCGGCTTGACGTGGTCGGCGATGAAGTTGCCGGCGGTCGGGCCTTGCAGGCTGTCCAGGCCAATGGTGCGGAACACCAGTTCGTAGCCGCGAGCGGTGATGTCAGGGCTGGTGGAAGCCGGGCTGATCATCAGGATGCCTTCGTCTTCGTAGATGTCGGACGCCGGTTGAGTGGAGCTGGAACAGAGGTGGCCAATCACGAATTTTACTTCGTCGTTGACGATCTTGTTGGCTACGGCCACGGCTTGCTTCGGATCGCATGCATCGTCATACACCACGCCTTCGAGCATGGCGCCGTTGACGCCACCAGCCTTGTTGATCTGCTCGATGGCCATCTTGGCGCCGATAAATTGCATCTCGCCATATTGTGCGACTGCGCCCGTTACCGGGCCTGCCATACCAATCTTGATCGTATCAGCCGCTAGCGAGTAGCTGGCAACGCCGGCCATGGCCATGGCGGCAAACAGTTTGGAGATCTGCTTAGTAGCCTTGTTCATAGTGCTCCACTCTTATTGGTTTTCGTTGTGTAGTTCTGGCGGCCAAAGCTGCAGAGCCGGATCGTTCTCCCCGGCCATACCCCTGGCAACTTTACCGCTGCAGTGTAGAGCGCCGCTTTGCCGATTGAAAAGCCAGCCGTTGGGGGCAAATCATGCAGATGTCGCTTAATTGCAAGAAACGTATAGAAAAACGGCGTGCCTCGCCTGCGTTTGGCAGCGTCCGGCGTACTTGCCTGGCGCTTGCGCGGCGCTATTATGCTGCCCAAGCAAAACTCGGACTACTTCTGCGGACAAACCATGACTGAACAACCTAGCACCCTCTACGCCAAGCTGCTTGGCGAAACTGCACCAATCACCTGGCAAGAGTTGCAACCTAGCTTCGCCCGCGGTGCGTTGCTGATGGTCGGGGCTACGCAAGATCTGATCGCGATGGCCCAAGCCGTCGCGGAAAACGACCAGGGCAAGGTGAGCGCCTGGCTGGCCAGCGGCCAATTGAAAAAAGTCGACGATGGGGATGCCGCGGATCTGCTGGCGCGCGACCCGCCGCTGTGGGCGGTGGTGGTGGCGCCTTGGGTGCTGGTGCAGGAGCGACGTGGCGAGCCTGTTGTGCACTGAGAGCCGGTGAAATAACGCGCGTCTACTTCGGCCGCCTCCACACGACCGCTGCAGCGTTGCGCTAGGTGAAAAGCAGGGTTATTTAGCTCACTAAACTCCCCTGTTTTTCACACGGTGCGCCTTGCCGCGAACGCCTGGAGACGGTCGCGCGACGGCGCGCGATATTTTCACAGCCGCTGAGTCGATGCGCCGGTGGCGGTGAACAGGGCTAGACTGGTTCGAGTCTTCCCTTTCTCTGTCGCTACGGAGCCAACATGTTCGAGCCTGGCCATCTGCATCGCGCTAACCCGGTCGCCACCCCGGACCAACCTACGTTCAGCATCGATCTCCACTACGAGGTGCGCCAGGATCCGGTCGAGGGGCCGATGCTGCACATGCGCCTGGCCGGCGACGTGGCGGGCAAGGCGTTCGAGGAGCAGTTCGAGTTGCACCGCGATACCGCCTTCAATTTCGCCAGCGTCGCCAGCCGCCTGGCACTCAAGCATGGGATGCCGGCCAATTTTAGCCTGATCATGCGTGGTCACCAGGAATACGACCAGATGTTCGCCGATATCCGCACCAAGCTCGGCAGCCATACCGGTGATTCGGTCGATCTCGACCACCTTGAGAAAGACGGCTTGTAGATGGGGCTATCGGATAGGGCGTTACTCGCCGCAGATTCGCGAAGCAGCCTGTGGCGGGCTGTCGCTTCGCTCCGAGCGGATCGCCGCCCGGACCGCCCTACGCGCTGACCCAGCGCTGACGCGCCCAGCCGCTGAAGGCGTCGACGCCCAGCACCAGGATCAGCATCGCCAGGATCACCGTCGCCGCCTGGGCTTCCTGGAACAGGCTGAGACTGACGTAGAGCATCTGTCCCAGCCCACCGGCACCGACAAAGCCGAGCACGCTGGCCATGCGGATATTGTTTTCCCAGCGGTACAGCGAATAGGCGATCAGTTGCGGCCAGACTGCCGGCAGGGTGCCGTAGCAGAACGCCGCCACATGTCCACCGCCGCTCAGGCGAATCGCCTCGGCTGGTTCGTTCGAGGTGTTCTCCAGGGCTTCGGCGAACAACCGGCCGAGCACCCCGGTGGTGTGCAGGGCCAGGGCCAGGGTGCCGGCATTCGGGCCGAGGCCGGCGGCCAGCACTACCAGGGCCGCCCACACCAGTTCCGGTATCGCGCGCAGGGCATTCAAGAGAAAACGAGAGCCGCTCAGCGCCAGCCAGCCGAAACGTCCGGCCGCCGGCAAGGCCAGGAGTAGGCCGAGCAGGGCTGCCAGCAGGGTGCCGACGGCCGACATGGCCAGGGTCTCCAGCGCGCCGTGGCCGATGGCCCGCATGTGTGGCGCCGAGAAATCCGGGCTGAAGAAGTTGCTGGCATAGCGGCCCATCTGGCTCAGGCTGTCGCCACTGATCAGTGCGCCAAGGTCGATGCCCAGGAAGCGGAAGGACGCGACCACCGTCACCAGCAAGGCCAGCAGCAGGCCGTAGTTGCCCAGACGCTTGCCCGCAGAAGGCTTCATAGCAACCTCGCGCGCAGCAGGCGGCTGAGTTGGTCGGCGAGCAGGACCAGCAACAGGAAGCACAGCAGCATGCTGGCCACCTCGCCGCCGGCGAACATGCGCAGCGACAGGTCGATCTGCTGGCCCAGGCCGCCGGCGCCGACGAAGCCCATCACCACCGAGGCGCGGATGGCGCACTCCCAGCGGTACACCGTGTAGGAGAGCATTTCCGCGGCGGCATTGGGTAGCACCCCGTAGGCGAAGGCAGCCAGGCGTGGGCTGCCGGCGATCAGCAGGGCGCGGCTCGGGCGCGGGTCGACCGACTCGAAGATTTCCGCGTAGACCTTGCCAAGCATGCCGCTGTAGGTGATGGCGATGGCCAGCACGCCGGCAGTCGGGCCCAGGCCAACGGCGCGCACGAACAACAGCGCCCAGACGATTTCCGGCACGCTGCGCAGGATGATCAGCAGGCCGCGTACCGGCCAGCGCAGGGCCTGCGCCCACCAGGCCGGACGTCCGCCACGGTGCACGGCGGAGAGTGATAGCGCGCGACTGGCCAGCAGTGCGCCGGGCATGGCGATCAGTAGGGCCAGGGCCATTCCGGCGGTGGCGATAGCCAGGGTTTCCAGGGTGGCGCGACCGAGTAACTGGAGGAACTCGCGATCATGCGCCAGCGGCCAGAAATCGGCGAGAAAGCGGCCCATATTGGCTGCGTTCTGTTGATCGAACAGCACCGCCAGGTTCAGCTCGCTGAGCGCCAGGCCTGGCCACAACAGCAGCACTGCGAGCAGGGTCAGTGCCAGGCGCGGCAAGGCTGCCGGGTCACGCAGTACCGGGTTCAGCATCGTGGGATCTGCACGCTCACAGGCGCCGCCGCTGCCGAAGCGGGCACGGCTGGCAATTGTTCGTTGGCGTAGAGCGCATCCAGCGCGGAGACGCTGATTGCTTCGGGCGGCAAGTCGAAGACGATGCGACCCTCGCGCACGCCGATGATTCGCGGGAAATGCGCCAGGGCCAAGTCAACCGCATGCAGGCTGGCCAGCAGAGTCATGCCGCGCCGACTGACTTCCTCATTGAGCACGCTGAGGGTATGACCGGCGAGCACCGGGTCCATGGCAGACACCGGCTCATCGGCAAGGATCAGTTCCGGCGCTTGATAGAGCACCCGCGCGATGCCGACCCGTTGCAACTGGCCGCCGGAGAGCTGATCGCAGCGTTCGAACAGCTTGTCCGCCAGGTCGAGGCGAGCAAGGGCCGCCTGGGCACCGGGCATATCCAGCGGATGCAGCAGGTTGAGCAGGCTTTTGCCCAGGGACCATTGCCCCAGTTTACCCGCCAGTACCGCCGTGACCACCCGCTGGCGTGGTGGCAGGGGCGGCGCCTGATGAATCAGGCCGATACGCGCACGCAACTTCTGCCGCTGACCGGCGGCCAGCTGCCAAGGCTGCTGGCCGAGCAGCTGGATCTGTCCGCGGCTGGGTTGCAGGTTGCTGGCGAGCAGGCGCAGCAGGCTGGTTTTGCCCGCGCCCGAGGGGCCGATGATGGCCACCCGCTCGCCGATCTTTACCTGCAGATTGACCGCGCTGAGCGCAACCTGACCGTTGGCGTGGGTCAGCCCCACGCCGCTGAGGCTGACACTCACTGCAACAGGCCGGCCGCTTGGGCTGCTTCCTCGATGCCCTGGTAATTTTCTGCCTTGGTCGCGATAAAGCGGCTGGCGGCTTGCAGGTCGAGGATGGCCTTGTGTTCCGGGTTGGCCGGGTCGAGGGCGAGGAACGCCGCCTGGATCTTGTCGCGCACGACTGGATCGAGGGTGCCGCGCACTGTCCAGTTGTAATCGAAGTAGGGCGGGGTAGTGGCGATTACCTTGACCTTGTTGGTATCGACCTTGCCGGCGGCGACCAGCTTGTCCCACACCGAGGCGTTGAGTACGCCGCCGTCGGCCTTACCGGCCTGCACCCAGGCCGCGGTGGCGTCATGCGCACCGGAGTAGGCGATGCGGCTGAAGAACTGTTCCGGCTTGATTCCGTCTTTCAGCATGAAGTAGCGCGGCATCAGACTGCCGGAGGTGGACGACACCGAACCGAAGGCGAAGGTCTTGCCTTTCAGGTCCTGCAGCGAGTGCACGGCCGGGTCGGCGCTGATGATCTTGCTGGTGAACTTCTCATCTTCGGCGCGTTGCACCAGCGGGATGGCGGCGTGTGCAGTGTTAGCGGTTTTCAGACGCGCCTGGACGAAGGTGAAACCGCCCAGCCAGGCCATGTCGATACGATCGGCGGCGAGGGCCTCGACCACCGCGGCATAGTCGGATACCGGGACGAACTCGACTTTCATGTCCAGTTGCTGTTCGAGGTAGGCGCCAAGCGGCTTGAATTTGCGCAACAGTTCGGTGGGGGCTTCATCGGGGATGGCCGAGACGCGCAATACATCGGCGGCTTGGGCAAATACGGCGGAAAAAGACAAGGCAAGGCCGGCGGCCAGTGCAAAGGGACGCTTCAACATGGGGGTTCTCCGGTTCAATAGCGGGGAAATCCGGCGGAGTATAAAGGGAATCATGCGCTTGTGGCGGTTGGGCTGAGAGCTTGTGAAAAAGCGCTCGGTTACTGCGGTGTGGGGAGGCTCTATGTTTGGTACAGGGGTGGAACCGGATAAGCCCGGAGGAACTCGCAGCGGCAGACGTGGCGCGGGTTTCGCTGGCGAGCGGCTGGGGTGACCGGTGGCCAAGACCTGCTAAGCCTTAGACATTCATTCAAATCAACGAGCCTGCATTTTTTGCGGGCTCTTTGGCATCTGCGCCTAGCACCTAAGTTACGCAGCGCACTCAGTCCATGGCGGGTTCGATGCAGAGGTTCCGCGCCGCTCAGCCACCCTACGTTAAGATATTCATGTCCTTTGAGCTGGAGCCGCATTATGTCTGCATCGATGAGCACTTCCCTGCCGGCCTTGGCTTTCGCCGGCATCGGCCTGATGGGCTTGCCCATGACCCGGCGCCTGTTGGCCGCGGGTTATCCCCTGCGTGTGTGGAACCGTTCGCCGGACAAGTGCCTGGCGTTGCTCGAGCTGGGGGCGCAGCGTGTGCAAACCCCGGCCGAGTTGTGCAGCGATGCCGGCATGGTGATGCTCTGCCTGGCCAATACCGAGGTGGTGCGTGAGGTGGTGTTCGGCCCCGGCGGTATTGTCGAGGGCGCCCGGCCCGGGCAACTGTTGGTGGATTTCTCCAGCCTGGAGCCGGCGGCGACTCGCGCGATGGCCGCCGAGCTGGAGCAGCGCTGCGGCATGCGCTGGGTCGATGCGCCGGTGTCCGGTGGCACGCCCGGCGCCGAGGCCGGCAGCCTGGCGATCATGGCCGGTGGCCGCGCGGAGGATATCGAACGGGCGCGACCGATCCTCGCCCACCTGGGTCAGCGCCTGACCCGCATGGGCGATGTCGGTGCCGGTCAGGTGACCAAGTTGTGCAACCAGATGATCGTCGCCTGCAACGCCCTGGTGATTGCCGAGGTGGTGGCCCTGGCGGAGCAGGCCGGGGTCGATGCCAGCCTGCTCGCTCCGGCCCTGGCCGGTGGTTTTGCCGATTCCAAACCGCTGCAGATCCTCGCCCCGCAAATGGCCAGCAGCCAGTTCGAGCCGATCAAATGGCATGTGCACACCTTGCTCAAGGATCTGGACAGTGCGGTCAAACTGTCCCGCGAGATCGGTTCGGCCACACCGCTCAGCGGCCTGGCGGCGCAGTTGCTGCGCCTGCACGGCAGCCAGGGCAATCTGCAGCGCGACCCGGCCACGCTGGTGCAGCTGTATCGGGAGGGTGAGGCATGAAAATCGCCGCCAACCTGTCCCTGCTGTTCAGCGAACTGCCGTTGCGCGAGCGCGTGGTGGCGGCCGCTGCGGCGGGTTTCGACGGTGTGGAAATCCAGTTTCCCTACGAGTTGGCGGCGATTCGCCTGAAGGAGGCGCTGGAGGCGGCGGGCATGCCGCTGGTGCTGATCAATCTGCCCGCTGGCGACTTGCTCAGCGGCGGTGCCGGTCTGGCGGCGGTGCCGGCGCGCCAGGCCGAGTTCGATGCCGCGCTGCAGGAGGCGCTGACCTATGCGGCGATGGTGCGTCCCGCCTGCGTCAATGTGCTGCCCGGGCGCCTGGCCGAAGGTGTGAACCGAGAACGAGCGCTGGCGACCCTGGCCACCAATCTGCACAAGAGCGCCGAGGCTTTTCAGCGGCTGGGAATCCGCGTGCTGGTGGAGGCGATCAACCCGCTGGATATGCCGGGCTTTTTGCTCAACAGCCCTGAACAGCTCGATGCGCTGTTGCGCACGGTCAGGCATCCCAATCTGGCGGCCCAGTACGACCTCTACCACATGGCGCGCCAAGGCGTGGATCTACTGGCGGGCATCGAGTTGTTGGCTGGGCGCATCGGCCATGTGCAGTTCGCCGACTGCCCCGGGCGTGGGGCGCCGGGAACCGGTCAGCTCGAGTTTGCCCCGGCCCTGGCGGCGCTCAAACGCACCGGCTATCAGGGCTGGCTGGGCGCCGAATACCTGCCGGGTGAAGCGGGAACGCAGGCGGGACTGGACTGGCTGGCCAGCTGGCGCAAGGCTGGCTGAGCGGTTGTGAAGAACATCCGCCTGCCTTATACACCTGGAGACGGTCTCACGACGAGGTTGGCTATTTTTACAGCCCCTGAAGGCACGACAGTCCGTTACGCCAGGGGCAGGATGGTGCAGGGGGAAAAGCGTTCGACCCGATTGCGCCCCAACTTCTTGGCGCGATAGAGCATCAGGTCGGCGCAGTGCACCAGTTCACCCAGACCTTGCCCGGGCTGCCACTGCGCCACGCCAAAGCTGGCGGTGACGCCGATCGTTCCGGTTAGCGGTTCGGCGGCGATCAGGGCGCGGAGCTTTTCCGCGATCAGGCAGGCTTGATCGAGGTCGGTGTGCGGCATGAGGACGATGAATTCCTCGCCGCCCCAGCGGCATAGGCTGTCGGCGTCGCGCAGGTGAGTCTTGATCCGTTGCGCCACGCCAGTGAGGACGCAATCGCCGACGTCGTGACCGTATTGATCGTTGACCGACTTGAAGCGGTCGATATCGAGAAACACCAAGGCCAGAGGGAAATCATGGCGCTCGGCGCGCTTGATTTCGGTGTGCGCCAGTTCCTCGATCTTCAGGCGCGACCACTGTCCGGTCAGGCGGTCGGTGTTGGCCAGGCGCTCCAGTTGCAGGTTGCTGCTACGCAGTTCCTGCTCGGCCTGTTGCCGGCGCTTGACCTCCAGGCGCAGCGTCTGCGTCAGGCGGGCGAAGCGCAACGCCACGGCGCCCAGCAGCAGCAGGGCCAGCAGGGCGCCGCCAAGCACCTGGTAGAGCAGGCGGTGGTCGGTTGCAACCTTGCGCTTGTAGATAAAACCATCCAGTTCGATCGGTCCCTCGACCATGCCCAGATCCAGGTAACTTTGCGCTATGGCTTGCCAGCGCCCCGGGTTCATGTGCCCCAGTTGCACCAGCTCCGGCATGATCAGTGTCTGCAATTGCTCGGCTTCGAAACGCAGATGTTCCAGGCTCTTGTCGGGGGCATAGCGTCGATGAATCAGCTGTACGCTTTCCTCGATGTTTTCCAGGGCGTATTGCCATCCTTGCAGGCTGGCCTGGAGAAAAGCCTCGACCTGCGCGGGGCGCTGTTGCAACAGGCTTTCGTGGGTGGCCAGTACATCGTTGTAGAAATTGACACCATAGTCGCGCGGATTGATCAGCCGGTAGGGCACCTTCTGCTGTTGCAGCCAGAACGGTTCGTTGGAAATGTAACCGCCGAACGCATCGGTGTTGCCGTCGATCAGATCCTGCGGGTTGAAACTGGTCTGCTGTACCTCCAGGTGACTCAGATCGATGCCTTTGCGGACCAGGGTGATGCGCAGCTCGGCGCTTTCCGGCGCCTGCATCAGCATCACCCGCTTGCCCGCCAAGTCCTGCGGCGTATAGATGTCCGAGTCGGCGCGCACTATCCACACGGTAGGAGAGCTCTGCATGATCGCCGCCAGCGCCACTACGGGGTTGCCCTGCATGCGCGCGATGACCAGGCCGCTGTTGGCAATGGCAAAGTCGGTATCACCGTTGAGCAGGGCGTCTATCGGCTTTGGCGTTCCCGGCCCGCCTGGACTGATCTGTACATCCAGCCCGGCTTGCGCATAGAGACCTTTTTCCAGGGCCATGTAGTAGCCGGCGAACTGGAACTGATGCAGCCAGCGCAGCTGCAGGCGCATTGTTTCCGCGGCCATGACCTCGGTCAGGCACAGCAACTGCACCAGCAGCAGGCCGAGGCCTAAGCGTCGCGCAGTGGTGCTCCGCTTACCGGGTGGTGTTTGAACGGGTGGGGGCATGGCGACCTGCCGCTGACTCAGCGTCTATACAGCCTTGCAATACCATCAACAGCGGATGCGGTCACGACAACGGCCCTAGCTGTCAGTCGTAGACCGCGCTCTTGTCGACTATCGGTGTCGCCGTTTATGCCTGAAGAGTATGGCGATATGGCATCAGTATAGTGAGTCTGTGCATCTGGCAAGGGCATGGCGGCGGATCGGCATGCCCGGAGGTAGGTTCTTGCTGACCAGCGGCTCTGCTCGACAGCAGAACCTTCGGCTGCGATGAGCCAGGCATCGCAGCCGAAGCGCTGTGTCAGCCGGCTACCGGGCGGGCGGGGGACAACTGCGCAAGCGTTGCTGGCGTAACCGGCAAGCGGGCGGGTTGCTGCATGGCCTGGCTAAAGGCCTGTCGCCACAAGGGGTGTTGCTCGGCCTGTTCCCAGAGCAGCGCATGCAGGCGGCTGAGCGCTACGGGGTCGCTCAATAAGGCCAGCTTGCTCGGGCCGTCGAGCTGCTTCGGGCCGCTTTTCAGCGCATGTTGCAGCAAACGCTGGCGGGCCGTTTCGAGGCGTGACGAGTCGCCATGGCGGGCGGTTGCCATGGCACACGCCAGCGCGTTGTGGAACGGCTGCAGTACTGCGGCGATAAACCCCTGGTGCAGGGCATGCTCACGGTTGTGCCTGGCATAGTTGTAGGTGGACACCAACTCCTGAGGCGGATTCGACTCCTCGGGAATCAGAAACAGTTGGTTGCGCCGCGCACTTTGCCCCAGGCTCAGGCGGCTGGAGATCACCGAAACCGGGATCGACACCATCAGGGACACCACGATCGGCGCCAGCCACCAGAGAAATACCGGGTCGAGCCAGGCGACCCCGGCAGCCCAGAGGATGCCCAGCAGGGTTTGCCAACCGTGCCGGCGTACGCCGTCGCCCCAGGTGGTGATGCCATCGTCACGTTGCGGTGAGTTCCACTGCACCGACCAGCCGAGAAAGGCCGCGGTGACGAAGCGGGTGTGGAACAACATTCTGACCGGTGCCAGCAATACCGAGAAGAGCATCTCCAGGAGCATGCTGAGGCAGACCTTGGCCGCGCCGCCATAGGCGTGCGCACCCTTGATCCAGATCAGCAGGACGCTGAGCAGTTTGGGCAGGAACAGCAAGGTCAGGGTGGTGGAGAACAGCGCGATGGCTTGCTCTGGATTCCAGTGCGGCCAGACCGGGAACAACTGGCCAGGCACCAGGAAGTACTGAGGCTCCAGCAGGGTATGAGTCGCCAGCAACGCGGTGGAGAGCAGCAGGAAGAGGAACCACAGCGGCGCCGACAGGTAGGACATCACCCCGGTGAGGAACACCGCACGGTGTACCGGGTGCATGCCCTTGACCAGGAACAGGCGAAAATTCATCAGGTTGCCGTGGCACCAGCGGCGATCGCGTTCCAGCTCGTCGATCAGGTTGGGCGGCAGCTCTTCGTAGCTGCCGGGCACGTCGTAGGCGATCCATACGCCCCAGCCGGCGCGGCGCATCAGTGACGCTTCGACGAAGTCATGGGACATGATCGCGCCAGCGAAGGCGCCCTTGCCCGGCAGCGGTGCCAGGGCGCAGTGGTCGATGAACGGTTGCATGCGGATGATCGCGTTGTGTCCCCAGTAGTGCGACTCGCCGAGTTGCCAGAAATGCAGGCCGGCGGTGAACAGCGGCCCGTAGGCGCGGGTGGCGAATTGTTGCAGGCGCGCATACAGGGTACTCATGCCGGCGGATTTCGGTGCGGTCTGGATAATCCCGGCCTGCGGATTGTTTTCCATCAGGCGTACCAGGCTGGTCAGGCTCTCGCCGCTCATGACGCTGTCGGCATCGAGCACCACCATGTAGCGGTAGTTGCTGCCCCAGCGGCGGCAAAAATCGTCGATATTGCCGCTTTTGCGTTTGACCCGGCGGCGCCGGCGCCGGTAGAAGATTCGCCCGAAACCTTTGCAGGCCTGGCACAGTTCCAGCCAGGCGCTCTGTTCGGCGACGGCGATGTCGGCGTCGCCGGTATCGCTGAGGACGAAGAAATCGAAGCGTTCGAGATCGCCGGTGGCGGCCACCGACTCGTAGGTTGCGCGCAACCCGGCGAAAACCCGCGGCACGTCCTCATTGCAGATCGGCATGATGATCGCGGTCCGCGCTTCGGCGGTAATCGGTTGATTGCCCGCGTGAGCACCGGAAATTCCGTACCGGTCATAGCCGCGCAGCAGTTCCCAAAAGCCCATCAGGGCGGTCCAGAAACCGGCGGAGACCCAGCAGAACAGGATGGAGAACAGCACCAGGATGCTGCCCTGCACCAGATAAGGCAGAACCTGGATGACGCTTTCTTGCAGGCTCTGCTGCATGATTTCCTGCAGATCGATCAGCATCCAGCCCTGGTAGGGCAGGATGCTGTTCATGTACCAGGTCGCCACTACGGTTTGCCCGAGCATCAACAGCAGCAGGACGTGCCGGCGCAGCGAGCCGACCTGGCGCCAGCGTGCGGGTTCCAGCTGTTGCCGCGGTGGCGGCGGCGGGCTTTTCCTGCCGAGCAATTTGCGCCAGCCACGTACCAGGATATTGGTGCGCCAGGGCTCGGGGGTCACATGACTGCGGTGCAGGGGTGGGGTCGCCTCGATGCGCAGCCGACCTGCGGCGTCTTCGCCGAGGATACCGGCGTCGGTCAGGTTGCTTCCTGCGCCAAGTTGCAGGCGGCGTGTCGCGGACAGGCAGACGGCTTCGGCCGCGCTTTGCGCCGGCTGGCCGGATAAGCGCTGGTGCAGGTCGGCAAAGTCCTCGGCCTGGGCCAGTACCTCGCGCTCTGCATCAGGCAGTGGCAGTTCTGCCAGGTAGCTGTCCAGGTCTGGCTGGGGCGAGGGTGAGGAACTCTGCTGGTTCATCGACTGGTTGCCGTGTGGGCAGGTAATTGATAACTCCACGTTTCACTCAGCGACTGGTCGCCGTCGACCAGCGCCGCGCGCATTTCCACCGGTTTCTCGGGGTCTTTGACCTCGATCCGCAAGGTCAGGCGCCAGCCCTGAGTGGCAGGGTTATAGCGCAGGCTGTTCTCCATCAGTTTGCCATTGTCGCCGACGCTGACTCGTGAGCTCGGTGCGGCATCTTGCGTGAACTTGGCCAGTGCGGGCCCCTCGAAGTCGATCAGCAGGGCAATACTGTCGTCCAGTTGGCGGATCAGGTTTGCCTGCTTGTCTTCACCCGCCGAGCGCAGCGTCTGGGCGACCCAAGCGTTGTCCGGTTGATGCAGCGCCGGTTCGTCGAGGGTCCAGTGCATGCGGTAGGCAAATTCCAGGGGCTGGCCTTTTTCGGGCAGTTTTTCCGGGGTCCAGAACGCCACTATGTTGTCGTTGGTTTCATCCTGGGTGGGAATCTCCACCAGTTTGATCCGACCTTTGCCCCAGTCGCCCTTGGGCTCAATCCAGGCGCTAGGGCGCAGGTCGTAACGGTCGTCGAGGTCTTCGAAACGGGAGAACTCGCGGCCGCGTTGCAGCAAACCGAAGCCTTTCGGGTTTTCCACCTGCCAGCTACTGACGGCCAGATTTTTCGGGTTGTTCAACGGTCGCCACAGCCACTCGCCATTGCCGGCATGAATCGCCAGGCCGTTGGAGTCATGCAGGGCCGGCCGGAAGCTGTGCTGCTTGGGCGGTTGTTTCGGGTCGAACAGGAACATGCTGGTCAGCGATGCCAGGCCAAGCTCACCGACCGAGTCGCGCAGGAAGACCTTGGCTTGCACATCGACCACGGCATCCTGGCCCGGGCGCAGGATGAAACGGTAGGCACCGCTCGCGCTCGGTGAGTCGAGCAGGGCGAAAATCACCAGGTGCTTGTCCTGCGGCTTCGGCCGTTCGATCCAGAACTCGCGAAAATAAGGGAATTCTTCGCCGCTGGGCAGCGCGGTGTCGACGGTCAGGCCGCGCGCCGACAAGCCGTACACTTGCCCTTTGCCGATTACCCGAAAGTAGCTGGCGCCGAGCATGCTCATGATTTCGTCTTGCTTGCCCTGCTGGTTGATCGGGTACATCACCCGAAAACCGGCATAGCCGAGATTTTTGGTGGCTTGCTGGTCGAACTTAAGATCGCCGAAATTAAAGCGCTTGGGGTCGTACTTGATTTCCTTGACCGTGGTGGCGGTCACCTCGTTGATCTTCACCGGCGTCTTGAAGTGCATGCCCTGGTGATAAAAGCTCAGCTTGAATGGCGTATCGCGCTCGCTCCACTCGAATTCGTCAGGGCGCGGTTGGATTTTCTGATAATCGGCGAATGGCAGCTCGCTCAGCTCAACGGGCAGGTTGCTGGCCGGTGCACTGTAGTTCTTTTCGCTTAGAGCCTTAGCCTTGGTAGCCACGTCATCAAGCGAGAATGCTTGGGCTTGAGCGCTGCAGAGCAACAAGGTGATAGAGGCCACATGCAGGAGAGAGGGGAAGATACCGTGACGGGAAGCGCGGTTGACGGTTTTGAGTGACACGGATTCACCAGACGAAGCAGGAAGGTAGAGCGGCCCGGTTGATCCCGGGTACTGAATTTCCGACCATGTTATCCGTAAATGATTCCTCTTTGCTTAGGGATCTTTACTAGGTCGAGACCGGCAAACGCCTGAGCAGCCATTGGCGTGCAGGGACCACGGCGCGCTCTTGCGCCCAGACACACAAGGCAATCGTCAACAGCAGGAACAGCGGGTAGAACCACAGCGACAGCGGTTGCTCGCCGGCTTGCCGGGCGCAGTTGGTCCAGCGCTCGAAACAGCCGGGCGAGACGACGCCGAGGAGCTTTTCCGTGCGGGAAAAAACAATGAAAGCCGGCACGTGCAGGACGAACAGTGGCAGCGATGCTGCGCCCAGGCGCTGTGACCAGTGGATCAAGCGCTCGTTGCGCGGCGCGGCGATCAGGGCGCACAGGTAGATCAGCGCCAGTTGTGCGGGCAGCATCAAGCCGTTGTGCAGCAGGAAGTACCAGAACCGTTCGCCCTTCAGCAGCCAGATCGCGGTGCCGAAGCACAGCAGGCTGAAGCCGCCGAGCAGCAGCTTGGTGGGCAGCGGGGGCTGGTAACCGCTGTCGCGCAGCTGGCGGAACAGCCCGTACAACAGAATGCCGGCGACAAATTCCGGCAGGCGCAGCAGGGGCATGCGGTGCAACATGCCGGTGTAGGGCATGCCGTATTCCTGGCTGTGAATCACCCAGAGCGGCGGCAGCAGGTAGATCAGGGTGATGGCGACCAACCACCAGCCCTTGTGCCGCGCGCGCATCAAGCGCGGTGCCAGCAGGGGAAAGGTCAGGTAGAAGAAAAACAGGGTGGAAATCGACCACAGCGGCGCATTGAACGTCAGGTAATAAGGGTTCCAGGCCTGCAGCATGAACAGCTGCAGGCCGGAGTTGAGCAACAGTTCGCCATTGCTCATGAAGTGCTCAAGGGTCTCCCGGGACGCGCCTGCCAGGTCTGCGTTGGTGTCATAAATCACGAAGCGCATGCTGGCCTTGCTGTCATCGGGCGGGATGCCGAGGTAGCTGATGATGAACAGCACGCTGATCGTCAGCAGCAGAGAAAACAGGTGCAGCGGATAGAGATTGGCGAAACGCCTGCTCCAGAAGCTGCGGGCCGGTTCGCGCAATTGCCCTCGGCGGCAGTACACATGAGCCAGCAGGAAGCCGGACAGGACGAAGAAACTGCTGGTGGCAAAGAACCCGACCCCGGTCAGATCCACCAACCAGGACGGTTTTTGTTCATTCGGATAGCTGTGCAGGGTATGGAAAACCACCACATAGACGCCGAGCAGAAAGCGTAACCACTCCAGGCCGATGAAATGTTCCTTGGCGCTGCGCTCCATCCTGTTCTCCGTTGATTGAAATGATCCCTGCTCCGGAGGAATCGGCATCCTTGCTCAGGATGGCACCGGTCATTGCGCGCACGGCTCATTCTGGGTGCGCACGCGTACCGAGCCACAGCCATGCTGAGGTTCGACACTGTGAATTGGCTTTTGATCGGTGAGTTGGCAATACAGAGGGTTGTGCGGACGGGGCGATTCACTGGTATCAACGCTGCCAATAGTCACAGACAGTCCAGGCTACAGGCTCT
This sequence comes from Pseudomonas sp. CC6-YY-74, assembly GCF_002025205.1. Taxonomy (GTDB): domain Bacteria; phylum Pseudomonadota; class Gammaproteobacteria; order Pseudomonadales; family Pseudomonadaceae; genus Aquipseudomonas; species Aquipseudomonas paeninsulae. The sequence continues at coordinate 495,049 of NZ_CP019947.1, forward strand.
AGATTCGACTGCGCAGGTGCCTGGCAGTCACTGTCATGCAGGCTTGTGCACTCGCGGCGTATCGCGCTCATAACAATAACCCGAGATGATTCCATGCAGCAGTCCCAACAAGCGGCGAACGCCTGGCGCATTCTGTTCCTGCTCTTTCTCGCCAATCTGTTCAATTTCTTCGACCGCACCATCCCGGCCATCATCATCGAGCCGATTCGCCTGGAATGGGGCCTCAGCGACTTTCAGATCGGCTTGATCGGCACTGCCTTCACCATCGTCTATGCCATCGCCGGCGTGCCGTTGGGGCGCATGGCCGACACCGGTGCGCGGCGCAAGATCATGGGTTGGGGGTTGGTGGCATGGAGCGGGTTGACCGCAGTCAACGGCCTGGCCTGGAACTTCTGGAGCTTCCTGTTGGTACGCATGGGTATTGGCATCGGCGAGGCGAGCTATGCACCAGCGGCCAACTCGCTGATTGGTGACCTGTTTCCACCCCACAAGCGCGCTCGAGCGATGGGCATCTTCATGCTCGGCTTGCCGCTGGGGCTGTTGCTGGCGTTCTTCACCATCGGCGCCATGGTCGAGGCCTTCGACAGCTGGCGCGCGCCTTTCTTCATCGCTGCCGTGCCGGGGATGCTCCTCGCGCTGTTCATGTTCTTCATCAAGGAGCCCAAGCGCGGCGCGGCGGAAGCCGTGCAGGTGGCGACCACTGCGGTGGACAAGCCGCTGCGCAAGGTGCTGGAGATCCGTACCTTCTGGTGGCTGGTGCTCGCCGGGCTGGCCTTCAACTTCGCCACTTATGCCTGCAACTCCTTCATGGTGCCGATGCTGCAGCGTTATTTCCTTCTGCCGTTGGGGCAAGCAGCCGTGGCCACCGGGGTGATCGTCGGTGTGACCGGCTTGTTTGGCCTGACTCTGGGCGGCTGGATGGCCGATCGCATTCATCAGCATTCGGCAACCGGGCGTCTGCTGTTCGCCGCCGTGAGCATGCTTATCGCCGCCGGGGCCACCGGCTATGCGCTGCTGGCCGGGCGCGTCGAGGTCGGCGTGTTCGTTGCGGTCTTCAGCGTCGGCTGGTTGTTCGCTTACAACTTCTACACCTGCGTCTACACGGCACTTCAGGATGTAGTCGAGCCGCGCTTGCGCGCCACCGCCATGGCGCTGTTTTTCGCCGGCCTGTACCTGCTCGGTGGCGGTCTTGGGCCGATTGCAGTGGGTCTGCTGTCCGATCATTTCGCCCAGGCGGCGATGCTTGCCGCGGGTGTCAGCGAGATGAACGAAGCCTTCAAGGCGCAGGGCCTGCATGATGCGATGCTGCTGATCCCGGTGGCGCTGTTTCTCACCATGTTGGCGCTGCTGCAGGCCTCGCGTTGTTTTGTCGCCGACTCCAAGCGAATGCACGCCAGTATGGCCGAGGCGCTGCCGGCGTAATGTGGGAGGGGCCGGGCGGCGCTCCGCTTTAGCCGCGACAAGCCAGAGGCGCGTCGAATCGCGGCTGAAGCCCCTCCCACAGCCCGTCACCCTGCAATGAAAAGGCCCGCAAGTGCGGGCCTTTTCATTTCGAGCGCTTACGTCAGCCCGCTACCAGTACCCGAATCGCTTCCAGGCGCAATGCGGCTTTGTCGAACAGGGCCAGGCCTTGTTCGCGCTGCTGGCGCAGGGCGGTGAGTTCGCTGTCGCGCACACTCGGGTTGACTGCTTGCAGGGCAGTCAGGCGCGCCAGTTCCTCTTCGGTGTCGGCAGCCAGGCGCCGTTTGGCCTCGGCGACCCGCTCGATGTGGCGTGGCGCGACCTTATCTTCGCCGGCATTGATCAGCGGGTTGAGGCTGTCGCGCTGGGCTTGGACGAACTTGTTGGCGCTGGCACGCGGCACGCTTTCCAGCTGGTCGTTCAAGGTTTCGAACGCCACCTTGTGCGCCAGGTCGTTGCCGTTGCTGTCGAGCAGGCAGCGCAGTGCCGCCGGCGGCAGGTAGCGCCCCAGTTGCAGGGCGCGCGGCGCCACCACTTCGCTGACATACAGCAGTTCGAGCAGCACGGTGCCGGGTTTCAGTGCCTTGTTCTTGATCAGTGCCACCCCGGTGTTGCCCATCGAGCCGGCGCGCACCAGATCCATGCCGCCTTGCACCATCGGATGTTCCCAGGTGAGGAACTGCATGTCCTCGCGGGCCAGGGCCAGATCGCGATCGTAGGTGATGGTCACGCCTTCGTCGTCGCCGAGCGGGAAGCTGGCATCCAGCATTTTCTCGCCGGGACGCAGGATCAGGGCGTTGTCGGAATGGTCTTCACTGTCGATGCCGAAGGCGTCGAACAGTTGCTCCATGTAGATCGGCAGAGCGAACTGGTCGTCCTGTTCGAGAATGGCCTCGACCATGGCCTCGCCTTCACCGGCGCCGCCGGAATTGAGTTCCAGCAAGCGGTCGCGACCGGCGTGTAGCTCGCCTTCCAGGCGCTCGCGTTCGCTGCGGGCCTCATCCACCAGGCTTTGCCATACGCCGTCGTCGCCGCTTTCCAGCAACGGCAGCAGGCGGCTGCCGAACTGGTGCTGCAGGGCGTTGCCGGTTGGACAGGTAGCGAGGAAGGCATTCAGCCCCTGGTGATACCACTGGAACAGGCGCTCTTGCGGGCTGTTTTCCAGGTAGGGCACATGCAACTGGATCCGGTGCTTCTGACCGATCCGGTCGAGGCGGCCGATGCGCTGCTCGAGCAGGTCCGGGTGGGCCGGCAGATCGAACAGCGCCAGGTGATGAGCAAACTGGAAGTTGCGGCCTTCGCTGCCGATTTCCGAGCAGATCAGCACCTGGGCGCCGAATTCTTCGTCGGCGAAGTAGGCGGCGGCGCGATCACGTTCGAGAATGTTCATGCCTTCGTGGAACACAGTGGCGGCGATGCCCTTGCGTACGCGCAGGGCATCTTCCAGGTCCATGGCCGTTTCGGCGTGGGCGCAGATCACCAGGACCTTGACCCGCTTGAGCATCTTCAGGGTGTCGATCAGCCATTCGACGCGCGGATCGAAATGCCACCAACGCTGCTCCTCGTCGACCTCGACCTGGGCCTGGTAGCTGACTTCCGGGTACAGGTCCGGGTGCTCGCCGATCGGCAGCTCCATGTACAGGTCCGGACTGGGCAGCGGGTAGGCATGTAGCTCACGTTCGGGGAAGCCCTGCACGGCGGCGCGGGTGTTGCGAAACAGCAGGCGGCCAGTGCCATGACGGTCGAGCAACTCGCGCACCAGGCGTGGCGCGGCTTCTTTGTCGCCAGCATTGACCGCGGCGAGCAGTTCTTCGCCCTCGGCACCGAGAAAGTCATGGATGGTCTGGTGCGCGGCGGCCGACAGGCGGCCCTGGTCGAGCAGCTCCTGCACGGCTTCGGCAACCGGACGGTAGTTGGCGCTTTCGGCGCGGAAGGCGACAAGGTCATGGAAACGGTTGGGGTCGAGCAGGCGCAGGCGGGCGAAGTGGCTGTCCTGGCCGAGCTGTTCCGGGGTGGCGGTGAGCAGCAGCACGCCGGGGATCACTTGCGCAAGCTGTTCGACCAGGGTGTATTCCACGCTGGCGTGCTCCGGATGCCAGACCAGGTGATGCGCTTCGTCGACCACCAGCAGGTCCCAGCCAGCGGCGAACAGCGCATCCTGGACCCGTTCGTCCTCGCACAGCCACTCCAGGGCGACCAGGGCCAACTGGCAATCCTCGAAGGGATTGCTGGCATCGCTCTCGATAAAGCGTTCGGCGTCGAACAGCGCCACATCCAGGTTAAAGCGCCGGCGCATCTCCACCAGCCACTGATGCTGGAGGTTTTCCGGCACCAGGATCAGCACGCGACTGGCGCGACCAGAGAGTAACTGGCGATGGATCACCAGGCCGGCTTCGATGGTCTTGCCCAGGCCTACTTCGTCGGCCAGCAATACCCGCGGGGCGATGCGGTCGGCGACTTCGCGGGCGATGTGCAGCTGGTGCGCGATCGGTTGCGCACGCACGCCGCCCAAGCCCCAGAGCGAGGACTGCAACTGCTTACTGGTGAACGCCAGGGTGCGGTAGCGCAGGGCGAACCAGGGCAGCGGGTCGATCTGGCCGGCGAACAGGCGGTCGCTGGCCAAACGGAACTGGATGAAGTTGGACAGCTGGGTTTCCGGCAGGGTGACGTTCTGGTGCTGCGCGTCGAGGCCGTGATAGACCAGCAGGCCATCGACGTCATTGACTTCCTGGACGGTCAGCTTCCAGCCTTCGAAGTGGGTGATCTCGTCACCCGGAGAAAAGCGCACGCGGGTCAGCGGTGCATTGTTCGCAGCATACTGACGGGTTTCGCCAGTGGCCGGGTAGAGCACGGTGAGCATCCGGCCATCCTGCATGAGGACGGTGCCCAAGCCCAACTCCGCTTCGCTGTCACTGATCCAGCGTTGCCCCGGTTCATACTGCGCCATGCCTGTCTCCTGCGTGAAAAAGCCGGCTATGGTAACGGAACGCCAAGCCTAGGCCAAAGGCGCAATGGTACTTAACCGGCACTTATTAGGGGTTACTTGTGTCGAAAGTGTAGCGAGGCCGGGCTCAAGTCGGCGTCCGAGTGGCCGACAGCCTGACCAAAGGAGGACTGAATAAAGTGCTACCGCCCATTCCGCACGGCATGGCGCCGGTCACCGCCCAGCAGGACGTGATCAAGCCCAGACCCGATATCCCGCCGGTTACGCCGGCCGCCGCCAGCGCCAAGGAAAGCGGCGTGGGCCTGGATAAACGGCATCCGCAGGAAGCCGAGGAGTTGCTGCGTGAAGAGCAGCGCCGGCGCCAGCGTCATGGTTACACTCCCGAGGAGCTGGCCGCAGGCGAAGTGGCCGAGGCCGACGCGGCAGTCATCGACGAATTGCCCCGGCAGGGTCTGTGGGTGGATGAGGAAGTCTGAGTCGCGCACACTGTGCGCACGCTAACTACGCGCGTATGCCCGTGAACCTATTCAACGACAGTGCCCTGCAACTGGCCAACGCCGAGCTGGATTTCAAGTCGCACTGGCTGGAGCCGGCGACGGCAGATCGCTGGCTGGCGCTGCTGCTTGAGCAAACGCCCTGGCAGCAGCCGCAGGTGCGGCTTTACGGTCGGCAGTACCCGGTGCCGCGGCTGGTCGCGTGGTACGGCGATGCCGAGGCTCGCTACCGGTATTCCGGCCTGATCCATCAGCCGCTGCCCTGGACTCCGCTGCTCGCCGAGATTCGCGCCCGGCTGGTGGCGACGCTGGGACAACCGCTCAATGGCGTATTGCTCAACTATTACCGCGATGGCCAGGACTCCATGGGCTGGCACAGCGACGACGAGGCCGAGCTGGGCGCTAATCCGCTGATTGTCTCGCTCAATCTGGGCGCGACCCGGCGTTTCGATTTGCGGCGTAAGGGGCAGAGTCGTATCGAACACTCCCTCGCGCTCAATCACGGTTCGCTGCTGGTCATGAGCGGGCCAACCCAGCATTATTGGCAGCACCAAGTGGCGAAGACGCGCAAACCCTGTGCGTCGCGCCTGAATCTGACGTTTCGTTTAATCCGGTCGCCAGCATGAGCAACGATGACAAACTGATTGATTTCAGCGCCGAGCGCGGCAAGCGCATCCACGACCTGCACGACAAGAAGCTCGACGAGATGCGTCAGGCGTTCGAGCAGGCGCTGCCCCTACCCAAGGGCAAAAAGAGCAAGAGCAAGCCGAAAAAGCGCTAGGCAGATCGGCTTCAGCGGCTGTGAGCGTATCGATCGCCGTCGCGAGAGCGCAGCGACAGCCCGCCAGCTTTTGTGCCGTGCCGATAAACCATGGTGCACTGCCTGCGGGTAGGGCGGCTTCGGCGCGCAGCGACAACCCGCCAGCTTTGTGCTGGGTGCAATCCGCCCTGTTCAGGGCCGATTCGTTGATCTGGATCAGTGTCTGCTGCCGTGCGCGGCCGGTCTTTGCGCCCCCTTGACTTGGATCAATGAACAGCCGCGCAGTCCTGATAATTTGCAGCCATCCCCAACGGCCCAAGAGGGCTACCGCAGGAGGCAACCATGTTTATCGATGTCGTAGTGCTCGCCGGAATCGGCACCGTCGGTCTGATGGTCGCTTTCTTCGTTGGCGTTGGTTATTTCATCTGGAAGGACTCACACAAGCGCAAGACGCCGTAAGTTCTCCCGTTACACGAGCACGCAAGGCAATTTTGGGCGACTTCGGTCGCCTTTTTTTATGCGCGCGATTTGTCCCTCGGTTGATCCGGGGGCGCGTCGTTGTTCAATCCAGGTGTTTGCTCACCCGAGTTACCGCCACGCTGAGCATCAGCACGGTGAAGACCAGGAGTGCCAGGATCTCCGGCCAGAGATCTATCAGCCCGGCGCTGCGCAGCATGATCCCGCGCGCCAGGCGCAGGAAGTGGGTCAGCGGCAGTAGTTCGGCGAACCACTGGGCGGCCTTGGGCATGCCAGCGAAGGGAAACATGAAGCCGGACAGCAGGATCTGCGGCAGGAAAGTGAAGAAGGCAACCTGCATGGCCTGGAACTGGGTCCGGGCCAGGGTCGAGATAAATACCCCGAGGGCCAGGCTGGCGGCGATGAAGAGCAGGGAGGCGCCATAAAGTTCCAGTATCGAGCCGCGGATCGGGACGTCGAACAGCAGGCGGCCAGTGAGCAGGATCACCGTTACCTGGATCAGGCCGATACCGACGAAGGGTAGAACCTTGCCGAGGGTCAGCTCCCAGGGTGACAGTGGCGTGGTGATCAGCATTTCCATATTGCCGCGTTCACGCTCGCGGACCAGGGCGATGGCGGTGAACATCACCATGGTCATGGTCAGGATCACCCCAATCAGGCCCGGCACGGTGTTTAGCGCCGCTAGACGCTCGGGGTTGTAGAAGTTGACCAGCTCGATCCCTTGGCGACTTTCCCAGCCTGGCAGCGGATAGTTCGCCAGCTGGCGCGCCGAGGCCTGCACGCTCTGATCCGAGCCATCCACTATCAGCTGTAGCGGCAGGCGTCCCTGCGGCAGGCGTCCCTGGCGTTCCAGGCGCGCCTCGAAATCCCTGGGGATTACCAGGGCGGCGCTGATCTTGCCCTGGCGCAGCAGGCTATCCATCTGCTGGGGGTTGCTCAGCTGGTAGCGCAGATTGAGGATCTGGCTGGAGCCGATTTCCGCCACCACCTCACGCGAGCGTGCGGTATTGGCCTGGTCGAGCACGGCGGCGTCGATGCCGCGCACGTCCATGTTGATGGCATAGCCGAACAGCACCAGTTGCAGCAGAGGAATGCCGACGATCATGGCGAAGGTCAGGCGGTCGCGACGCAACTGGCGCAGCTCTTTGACGATCACCGCTGTCAGGCGCCGCAGGTTCATCGCTGGGCCTGCACGGGTTGGCGGGTAACGCTGACGAAAACGTCTTCCAGGTTGGCCTGCGTGCTGCTTATGGTTGCATCGATGTGGGCGTCGCGCAGGCGCTGCTCGATAGGCCCGCGAGCGTCTTCGCTGGCGACCAAGACCCGCAATGCAACGCCAATCTGCGCCATGGCCAGCACGCCGCTGCAGTCGTGCAGTGCCTGCTTGGCCTGGCGCGGCTGCGCGCACTCGATCAGTAATGGGTGCCCAGGCAGGGCGTCGAGCAGCTCGCGCGGACTGCCGTCGGCGACCATGCGGCCGTCATCGAGGATGCCCAGGCGGGTGCAGCGTTCGGCTTCATCCATGTAGTGGGTGGAGACCAGCAGGGTGGTGCCGGCGTCGGCCAGCTCGAACAGCGACTCCCAGAACTCCCGGCGCGATTGCGGATCGACCGCGCTGGTGGGTTCATCGAGCAGCAACAGGTCGGGTTTGTGCAAGACCGCGCCGGCCAGCGCCAGGCGCTGCCGCTGTCCGCCGCTGAGGGTGCCGGCCATCTGCTGACGCTGGTCGCCCAGCCAGTAGCGCTCAAGCAGCTCGGCGATACGCTTACGCGCTGCACCCTTGTCCAGCCCCTGCACGGTGGCGAGAAAATCCAGGTTCTCGAGCACGCTGAGGTCTTCGTAGAGGGAGAACTTCTGGGTCATGTAGCCGATGCGCCGCTTGAGGGCCTCGGCATCCCGGGGGATCTGGTAGCCGAGCACCTCGATCTCCCCCGCACTGGGCAGCAGCAGGCCGCAGAGCATGCGGATGGTGGTCGACTTGCCGGAGCCATTGGGGCCGAGGAAGCCGAACACCTCGGCGCGACGTACGCGCAGATTCAGGTCGTCGACCGCGGTGAGTTGGCCGAAACGCTTGGTCAGGCCGCTGGCCTGAATCACCACCTCAGTGCTGGGCATTGGCGTCGCGCTCGGCGCTTAGCGGCAGCCCGGCCGGCAGCTGGCGGGCGCCATCGCCTTGCAGGCGCAGTTCGGCGCGGTACATCAGGCGGCTGGCATCGTCGCCGCTGAGGGCGAAATAGGGGGTGAAGCTGGCTTCGCTACGGATGCTACTGAGGGTGGCGGCGAAGGGCTGGGCGACGCCCTGGACAGTCACGCGCATGCTGTCGCCCAGCTGGAAGTGGGTGCGCTGGCTGGCCGGGATATAGATCCGTGCGTAAGGCGCGTCGCCGACCAGCAGGCTGGCCAGCTCGGCGCCGGCCGGCGGTTGGTCGCCGGGCTTGAAGGGCAGGGCGTCGACTAGTCCAGCCCGCGGTGCCCGCAGGCTCAGGTGCTCACGGTCGAGCTGCAGGCGGGCCAGGTTGGCGCGCACGGCCTCCAGGCTGGCGGCGGCTTGTTGCAGTTGTTCCGGGCGGGTGCCGTGGGTCAGTTCGCGCAGCTGGGCGTCGGCATTGCGGGTGGCGGCCCTGGCCTGATCGCGGCTGGCGCGGGCGCGATCCAGTTCGGCAATGGCCACCTGACGATGCTGGTAGAGGGTGTCGAAGCGCTGGAAATTGCGTTCCGCGTCAGTCAGCTCGGCGTGGTTGCGGGCCAGGATGGCCTGGGCGGCCTCGATGGTTTCCAGGCGCGCGCCGTTGCTCAGCTCGCTCAGGCGTGCTTCGGCCTGAGCCACCTCGCCGCGGGCCTGGGCGATGCGTGCATCCTGGCGGCGCGGATCGAGCTCCAGCAGCAGTTGCCCGGCCTCGACCCGGTCACCCTCGGCGACCTGCCAGCTGAGGATGGTTTCCGAGGCTTCGGCGGGCAGGCCGATGCGGTCCCACTCCAGGGTGCCGAGCAGGGCGTCGTCGCCTGCCGGTTCGCAGCCACTGAGCAGCGCGAGCAGGATCAGGCTGGGTAGCAGGCGTTTGCTCATTTCAGGGCTCCATTCCACGTTCGAGCAGGGCGAGGGTGTGCCGGGCGAGCGCCGCGTCGTCCAGTTCGGGGGCCGCAAACAGGCCGCGCCAGATGGGCGCGGCGGCATAGGGGAACAGGGTCAGGCCGATCAGCGAGACCACCAGCAGGCGCGGGTCGAGGTCGGGGTTCAGCGCACCGCGTCGCTGTGCGCTGGCGAAACGCTCGGCCAGCATGTGCGCCACCGCTGGGCCCACCCGGCTCATCAGCAATTCGCGCAAGCCGCCGCCTTCGCACAGCACTTCGCGCACCCATAGCGGCGGTAGCCAGGGGTGCGCTTGAACGGTTCGACGCATGCCCTGAATGAAGCCGCTGACCAGCGCGATCGGCTCATCGCCGACCTGACGCAACTCCTGGCCGAGCCCCATCAGCAGCGGTAACAAGCGCTCTTCGGCCACCGTAGCGAGCAGTTTGGCTTTGTTGCCGAAATAATAGTTGACCAGCGCGGGCGTGACCCCGGCCTGCTGGGCGATGCTGCGCAGGCTGGAGGCCTTGATCCCGTCATGGGCGAAGGCTTGCACGGCGACGTCCAGCAAGCGTTCGCGCTGCGCGGGCGAATCACCGGCCGGTCGACCTGGTGCACGGGGGGTGGTTACTTTGGTGGGTGTCTTCATGAATTAAAATTAAATATAAATATAAATAAACGCAAACAATAATTCTGCGCTGGTTGCAGTAAGGAAGGGCGCAAGGCGGCGACCGGCAAAGCCGGACGCCGCAGGGCGTGCTTAGCGGGTGCCGAGGAAGTCGCGCTTGCCGATTGCCACACCGTTATGGCGCAGGATGGCGTAGGCGGTGGTGACGTGGAAATAGAAGTTGGGCATGACGTGGTCGAGCAGGAAGGCCTGGCCCTGGAAGTGGGTTTCCTTGCCGCGGCGCGAGAGGGTCACGGTGCGCTCCTCGTTGCCGTCGATCTGCGCGGCGCTGACGCCTTGCAGAAAGGCCTGAACCTTGGCGATGCGTGCTTGCAGTTCGGCGAAGCTGGTTTCGTCATCGGCCTGGCTGGGCGCATCGATACCGGCCAGCAGCGCCGTGCCGGCCGAGGCGCCGTCGCAGGCGACCTGGACCTGACGGCTCAGCGGGAACATATCGGGGGCCAGGCGGGCATTGAACAATACGCTGGGGTCGATCTTGCGTGCTTCGGCGTCGGCGGCGGCGAGGCCGAGGATGGTCGACAGGTTGTTCAATTGACGGGTGAAGACCGGGATGGATGCTTGGTACATGGACAGGGACATGGAGTTCTCCAGTGAAACAAGTGGGGCGGCTCGAGAAGGGAATGCTCTTGCAAGCTGCCAGGGTAGGGTGGGCTTGTTGTTGTAGGGATGGGCTGTAGGGTCGGCCGGGTGGCGATCCGCTCAGCCCGCCTGCATCGATTCCAGCATGAGCCGAAACAAATCGCCGCCGAACAAATCCTTGGCCTTAACCGATGGTGATCGGCGGCAATTCGGCCAGTTCGACGGTCTGCGCTTTACGCGGGGCAAGGATTTCCGCCTCACCATCGACCACCAGTTCGTCGTGCTGGTTGAACACCCGGGTGGCGACGCGGACGCGGAATTTTGGCAGCTTTTCCAGGATTTCCAGGCGCACGGTGAGGGTGTCGCCGAGCTTCACTGGCGCGGTGAAGCGCATTTGCTGGCCGAGGTAGATGGTGCCGGGGCCAGGCAGTTCGCAGGCCACGGCCGCGCTGATCAGGGCGCCGCTGAACATGCCGTGGGCAATGCGCTGCTTGAACATGGTGGTGGCGGCATATTCGGCATCCAGGTGCACTGGGTTGCGGTCGCCGGACACAGCGGCGAACAGCTGGATGTCGCGCTCTTCGACGGTCTTGCTGTAGCTGGCGGTCTGGCCTACTTCGAGAGCGTCGTAAGGCGTGTTGCTGCTTTGACTCATGGGTGTGGCTCCTGGGGCTGAGGGTGAGGCTGGCGGGGATGGCTCAGGGCCTGTTCCAGCCAGTCGATCAAGTCGGTGGTGACAGCGTCGCGGTTGCTCTCGTTGAGCAGTTCGTGGCGAGCATCCGGATATAGCTTCAATTGCACCTGGGTATGTCCGGCCTCGCGCAGGGCATTGACCAGGTCGGCTAAGCGCTTGCCGTCGCTGACCGGGTCGCAGGCACCGCCGATCACCAGCAATGGCAGTTTGCAGTCGATCTGCGCCAGGTTGCGCGGCGGGGTGATCTGCAGCAGGCCGCCGAGCAGGTCGAGCCACAGCTGGTTGCTGCAGCGGAAGCCACAGAGCGAGTCGTTGACGTAGGCATCCACCTCGACAGGGTCGCGGCTCAGCCAATCGAAGCGGGTGCGATTGGGCTTGAAGGTTTTATTGAACGAGCCGAAGGAAACCAACTCGAGCAGTGCGCTTTGTTCGGTCGGCCCCTGACGCCAGCGCTCGAGGCGGGCAATCAGCCTGGCCGCGCGGTACAGCGCCAGCGGCTGGTAGTTGGAGCCGGACAGAATGGCCCCCTGCAGGCTGCAGCTGTGCTGCATCAGGTAGGCCTGGCCGATGTAGCTGCCCATGCTGTGGCCAAGCAGGAAGATCGGTGCTTGCGGGTGCTGCTGGCGAATATGGTGGTTGAGGCAGGCCAGATCGCCCACCACCAGGTTCCAGCCGTTGGCATCGGCATAGTGGCCGAGGTGGCCATGCTCGGCCGTCCTGCCGTGGCCGCGCTGGTCGTGAGCATAGAGTTCGAAGCCCACAGCGACCAGGGCGGCGCCCAGGCGCGCATAGCGTCCGCTGTGTTCGGCCATGCCGTGAGCGACCATCAGCACTGCTTTCGGCGGCTGTTCGGCGAACCAGCGGTTCACATAGAGCGGTGTGGCATCGCTGCTATTGAGCCAAAAAGCATTGTGCTGCATGGCGAATCCTTCGGCCTGCGAGAGTTCGGCATTGTAGAGCTTGCGCGCAGGCTTTTCCCAGCCGTATGGCGTGATCAAAGATTCACGCGGTCAATGACGCCACGCAAGTATTTGCGCTACGGGCCGGAGCTGCTAACGTCCGCTCACTCCCTGCTGGCCACCGTAGAGCCTTATGCCATGGTGATCTCAGCGAGGCAGACACTTTCAGGGAAAGAGGATAAAAATAATGCAGCCTGATTTCTGGAGCGACAAACGCCCGGCCGGCGTACCCAACGATATCGACCTGGGTGCCTACAAATCGGTGATCGAGGTGTTCGAGCGCTCGTGCAAGAAATTCGCTGACCGTCCGGCGTTCAGCAATATGGGGGTGACCCTGACCTATGCCGAGCTGGATCGCTTGTCTGGCGCCTTTGCCGGCTACCTGCAAAAGCACACCGATCTGCAGCCCGGCGAGCGCATCGCCGTGCAGATGCCCAATGTCCTGCAATACCCGATTGCCGTGTTCGGCGCCATGCGCGCCGGGCTGATCGTGGTCAATACCAATCCGCTGTACACCGCCCGCGAGATGCGTCATCAGTTCAAGGATGCCGGCGTGCGCGCGCTGGTCTACCTGAACATGTTCGGCAAGCTGGTGCAGGATGTGTTGCCGGATACGGAAATTGACTACCTGATCGAAGCGCGCATGGGCGACATGCTGCCGAGCCTCAAAGGCTGGCTGGTCAACAGCGTGGTGAAGAAGGTCAAGAAACTGGTGCCGGACTACCACCTGCCCCAGGCGGTGTCGTTCAAGGCGGCGCTCAAACAGGGCCATGGCCACGACCTTAAGGCGCTCACGGTCGGTCATGACGACATCGCCGTGCTGCAGTACACCGGTGGCACCACGGGGGTAGCCAAGGGTGCGATGCTGACCCACGGCAATCTGGTGGCGAACATGCTGCAGGTCGACGCCTGCCTGTCGCAGCTCGGTGACGACGGTACCCCGCTGATGAAGCAGGGCCAGGAAATCATGATCGCGCCGCTGCCGCTGTACCATATCTATGCGTTCACCGCGAACTGCATGTGCATGATGGTCAACGGCAATCTCAGCGTACTGATCAGCAACCCGCGCGATATTCCGGGCTTCGTCAAGGAACTGGGCAAGTGGCAGTTCTCCGCGCTGCTGGGCCTCAACACCCTGTTTGTCGCGCTGATGGATCACCCCGAATTCAAGAACCTGGATTTTTCCAAGCTCAAGGTCACCAACTCGGGCGGTACCGCGCTGGTCAAGGCCACCGCCGAGCGTTGGCAGGCCGTCACCGGCTGCCCCGTGGTGGAAGGCTACGGCCTTACCGAGACCGCGCCGGTGGCCAGCACCAACCCTTACGGCAGCCAGGCACGTCTCGGCACGGTCGGTATTCCGGTGCCGGGCACGGCGTTCAAAGTCATCGACGACGAGGGCAACGAGCAGGCGCTGGGCGAGCGTGGCGAGCTGTGCATCAAGGGCCCGCAGGTGATGAAGGGCTACTGGCAGCTCGAAGAAGCCACCCGCGAGGTGCTGGACGCCGAGGGCTGGTTCAAGAGCGGTGATATCGCGGTGATCGACCCGGACGGTTACGTGCGCATCGTCGATCGCAAGAAGGACATGATCATCGTCTCCGGTTTCAACGTGTACCCCAACGAGATCGAAGATGTAGTCATGGCTCACCCGCAAGTCGCCAGCTGTGCGGCGATTGGCGTACCCGACGAGAAATCCGGCGAGGCGGTCAAGCTGTTCGTCGTCGCCCGTGACGGCGCCCTCAGCGCCGAGGCGCTCAAGGCCTACTGCCGGGAAAACTTCACCGGTTACAAGGTGCCCAAGCACATCGTCTTCAGGGAGTCACTGCCGATGACCCCGGTGGGCAAGATCCTTCGTCGCGAACTGCGCGATATCGCCTAGGTTGGGCCGCGCAAGCCGCACTCGTTCAGCTTGCGGCCAAGCGCCGCAAGCCTTGTCCTGCAAGCGCGGCGGGCGTTCGCAAAAGCTGAGCAAAATATGACTTTAAAATATAATTTGTCACTTTTATGACTTATAGGGCAGCGTTTGGTGCTAGGCGCTCCCAGGCAAAGCTGCTACTCTCGGCCCGCATTTTGGCCGTCTGCCAGGCCGAAAAATGGGCAAACACACAATAAACAACCGCCTCTGCGCGGTGAAGATAAGCTGTTGCTTAGGAGTGGGCTTCCATGACCGAAAACTTTTGGAAGGACAAGTATCCCGTTGGGATTGCTGCCGAAATCGATCCCGATCAGTACCCGAATATTCAGGCGGTACTGAAACAGTCCTGCCAACGCTTCGCTGACAAGCCTGCCTTCAGCAACCTCGGCAAGACCCTGACCTACGGCGAGCTGTATGAGTTGTCCGGTGCCTTCGCCGCCTACCTGCAGCAGCACACCGACCTGCAGCCTGGCGATCGCATCGCCGTGCAACTGCCCAACGTCCTGCAATACCCGGTCGCCGTGTTCGGCGCCCTGCGTGCCGGGCTGGTCGTGGTCAACACCAACCCGCTGTACACCGCGCGGGAACTGGAGCACCAGTTCAACGATTCCGGGGCCAAGGCCCTGGTCAGCCTGGCCAATATGGCTCACCTGGTCGAGCAAGTGCTGCCCAAGACCGGGATCAAGACCGTCATCATCAGTGAAGTCGGCGACATGCTGCCGCCGCTCAAGCGCCTGCTGGTCAACAGCGTGGTCAAGTACGTGAAGAAGATGGTACCGGCCTACAAGCTGCCGCACGCCGTCAAGTTCACCGAAGCCCTGAGCAAAGGCCGCGGTAAAGCCGTCAGGGAAGCCAATCCGGTCAGCAGCGAGATCGCCGTGCTGCAGTACACCGGTGGCACCACCGGGGTGGCGAAGGGCGCGATGCTGACCCACCGCAACCTGATCGCCAATATGCTGCAGGCCCGCGCGATGATGGCGTCGAACATGAATGAGGGCAGCGAGATCATCATCGCGCCGCTGCCGCTCTATCATATCTACGCCTTCACCTTCCATTGCATGGCCATGATGCTGATCGGCAACCATAACGTGCTGATCACCAACCCACGGGACCTGCCGGGCATGGTCAAGGACCTGGCGCGTTACAAGTTCAGCGGTTTCGTTGGCCTCAATACCCTGTTTGTCGCCCTGTGCCACAGCCAGGACTTCCAGAAGCTCGACTTCTCCTCGCTGAAGATTACCCTGTCCGGTGGCATGGCTCTGCAATTGGCCACTGCCGAGCGCTGGACCCAGGTGACCGGCAGCCCGGTTTGCGAAGGCTTCGGCATGACCGAAACCAGCCCGGTGGCCTCGGTCAACCCGATCCAGAGTATCCAGTTGGGCACCATCGGCATCCCGGTGCCTTCGACTCAGTGCAAGGTCATCGACGACGACGGCAATGACCTGCCGCTCGGCGCGATTGGCGAGTTGTGCGTCAAGGGTCCGCAGGTGATGAAGGGCTACTGGCAGCGCCAGGACGCCACCGACGAAATCCTCGACGCCGAGGGCTGGTTGAAGACCGGCGATATCGCGGTGATCCAGGAAGACGGTTACATGCGTATCGTCGACCGCAAGAAGGACATGATTCTGGTGTCCGGCTTCAACGTCTACCCGAACGAACTGGAAGACGTGCTGGCGACCCTGCCGGGTGTGCTGCAGTGCGCGGCCATCGGCATTCCGGACGAGAAGTCCGGTGAAGCGATCAAGATATTCGTGGTCGCCAAGCCCGGTGTGACCCTGACCAAAGAGCAGATCATGCAGCACATGCGCGCCAACCTCACCGGCTACAAGGTGCCGAAAGCCGTGGAATTCCGCGATGCGCTGCCGACCAGCAACGTCGGCAAGATCCTGCGCCGTGAACTGCGCGACGAAGAGTTGAAGAAATTGGGCAAGAAGTAAACCCCCCGCTGCGTAACCAAAGCCCCGCCCAGTGCGGGGCTTTGTCGTTTTACTGACCTCGGTCCAACGGCCAGACCACGCAACCCATCCGCAGGGTGTTACTCGCCGCGGGCAACCCGCCGTAAATAATCGGTGCGCCACACCACTTTGGCGGGCTGTCGCTGCGCGCCGAACCCGGACCGGCCTACGTACTGTCGTTTTTCACGGCGCAAATCTGCGACAATCTCCGCCCATTATTTTTCGATGGGCACGCTCGCGTGCCCACACCGCTTTGCCACGGCTGCCTGATGACCGACCCGATTACCGATACCGATCACCTGCTGAAAAACCTCGACCAGGCCCTGCTGGCCGACCGTCATCGCCTGCGTCGCCAGCTCCACGAGCTGCGCAAGCAAGCGCTGCCGGACGAGGCCAAGCTGGCGCAGTGGCTGGAGCGCTTGCAGGCCTCTGCGGCCAAGGTCGAGGCGCGGCGTCTCAGCGTGCCGGCCATGCGCTACGACGATGCCTTGCCCATCGCCGCCAAGCGCGACGAGATCAAGGCTGCCATCGCCAAGCACCAGGTGGTGGTGATCGCCGGCGAAACCGGCTCGGGCAAGACCACTCAGTTGCCGAAGATTTGCCTGGAGCTGGGCCGCGGCGTGCATGGCCTGATCGGCCACACCCAGCCCCGGCGTCTGGCCGCGCGTAGTGTGGCCATGCGGGTGGCGGAAGAAATCGGCACGCCACTGGGCGAGCTGGTCGGCTACCAGGTGCGTTTCGAGGACAAGAGCAGCGAGCGCAGCCTGATCAAGCTGATGACCGACGGCATCCTGCTGGCCGAGACCCAGCACGACCGCTTTCTCGACAAGTACGACACCCTGATCGTCGACGAAGCCCACGAACGCAGCCTGAACATCGACTTCCTCCTCGGTTACCTGAAAACCCTGCTGGTGCGGCGCCCCGACCTCAAACTGATCATCACCTCGGCGACCATCGACCTGCAGCGCTTCTCCGAGCATTTCGACGGCGCGCCCATCGTCGAGGTGTCCGGGCGTACCTATCCGGTGGATACCTGGTACCGGCCGCTGACGTCCGAGCAGGACGAGGACGGCAATCGGGTCGAGGAAGACCTGTCGGTTGATCAGGCGATTCTCGCCAGCCTCGACGAGATCGCCGCATTCGAGCAGAGCGAAGGTACGCGACCCGGCGATGTGCTGGTGTTCCTCCCCGGCGAACGCGAGATTCGCGATTGTGCCGAGGTGCTGCGCAAGGCCAATCTGCGCTTTACCGAAGTGCTGCCGCTGTATGCGCGGCTGAGCCCGGCCGAGCAGCAGAAGATCTTCCAGCCCATGGGCGCACGCAAGATCGTCCTGGCCACCAACGTCGCCGAGACCTCGCTGACCGTACCGGGCATCCGCTACGTGATCGACAGCGGCACGGCGCGGATCAGCCGCTACAGCTACCGCGCCAAGGTCCAGCGCCTGCCCATCGAAGCCGTGTCCCAGGCCAGCGCCAACCAGCGCAAGGGTCGCTGCGGGCGGGTCGAGGCGGGCATCTGCGTGCGCCTGTTCAGCGAGGAAGACTTCAACGGCCGGCCGGCCTTCACCGATCCGGAAATCCTGCGCACCAACCTGGCGGCGGTGATCCTGCAGATGCTCCATCTGCGTCTGGGCGAGATTGAGGATTTCCCTTTTATCGAGCCGCCGGACGGCAAGGCCATCAGCGACGGCTTCAACCTGCTGCAGGAACTCTCGGCGGTCAGCCGCGAGGGCCAGCTGACCGCGCTGGGTCGCCAGCTGGCACGCCTGCCAGTCGATCCGCGACTCGGCCGCATGGTCCTCGAAGGTGCCAAGCAGGGCAGTCTCGAAGAAGTGCTGATCATCGCCAGCAGCCTGTCGGTGCAGGACCCGCGCGAGCGGCCCTCGGATCGCCAGCAGGCCGCCGACCAGGCCCACGCGCAATGGAAAGATGTGGATTCCGACTTCGCCGCGCTGATCAACCTGTGGCGCGGCTTCGAGGAGCAGCGCCAGGCCCTCGGCTCCGGCGCGCTGCGCAGCTGGTGCCGGCGGAATTTCCTCAATTACCTGCGCCTGCGCGAATGGCGCGACGCGCACCGCCAGCTGGTGCTGATCGCCCGCGAGCTGCAGCTGTCCCCAGGTGGCAATACCCAGGGTAGCCGTAGGGTGGCCAGCGCCGCAGGCTCGTCCACCGCTGGCAAACCGGCGCAGGGTTCGGCCTTGCCTGAATCGCAGGATCGCCAGCCAGGAGCAGGCGGCGACTCTGGCGCCTACAAGGAAAAAGAGCTGGCTGAAAAAGACCAGGCCGCCCAGCGCAGCAAGGGCTACGCCTCGGTGCACAAGGCGATCCTCTCCGGGCTGCTCAGCCAGATCGGTCAGAAGACCGAAGACGGCGATTTTCTGGGCGCGCGGCAGCGGCGCTTCTGGGTGCATCCGTCGAGCGTGATCGGACGCAAGAAACCCACCTGGATCATGGCTTCCGAGCTGGTCGAGACCACCAAGCTGTTTGCGCGCATGGTGGCCAAGATCGAGCCGGACTGGATCGAGCCGCTGGCGCCGCACCTGATCAAGAAGAATCATCTGGAGCCGCACTGGGAGAAGAAGCGCGGCCAGGTCGTGGCCTTTGAACAGATCAGCCTCTACGGCCTGATCGTGGTTGGGCGTCGGCCGGTGCATTACGGTCCCATCGACCCAGTGGTGTCGCGCGAGCTGTTTATCCGCGAGGGCCTGGTCGGTGGCGAAATCCTCTCCCGGGCCAAGTGCCTGACCGCCAACCGGCAACTGCTGGAACAGCTCGACGAACTGGAGGCCAAGGCCCGTCGCCGCGACATTCTCGCCGACGAGGAAACCCTGTTCGCCTACTACGAAGCGCGCCTGCCGGGCGAGATCCACCAGGCCGCAACCTTCGACAGCTGGTACAAGCTCGAGAGCCAGAAAGACCCGCAGCTGCTGATCATGCGCGAGGAAGACGTGCTGGCCCGCGATGCCAAGGAAATCACCGCCGCGCAGTACCCGGATACCCTGCGACTGGGCGAACTGACCCTGCCGCTGAGCTACCACTTCGAGCCCAATCACTCGCGCGACGGCGTCACCCTGCGCGTACCGGCGCCGCTGCTGCCGCAACTGCCAGCCGAGCGCCTGCAATGGCTGGTGCCCGGCCTGCTGGAAGCCAAGTGCGTGGCGCTGGTGCGTAACCTGCCGAAGGCCCTGCGCAAGAACTTCGTGCCGGTGCCGGATTTCGTCGGCGCCGCGCTGAGCAAGTTGAGCGTCGGCCAGGGCAGCCTGCCTCTCGCCCTGGGCCGCGAACTGCAACGCATGACCGGCGTGCGGGTGGCCGACGAGGCCTGGGTCGAGGCCGAGGCGCAGCTCGACAGCCACCTGAAGATGAACCTGGAGGTGGTCGATACCCACGGCAAGCTCCTCGGCGAAGGCCGCGACCTGGCCGAGCTGTGCGCACGCTTCGCCGAAGCCAGCCAGGCCGCGTTGGCCCTGCCGCAGACCGAGAAGAGCCAGAAGTCGGTGGAGGCCAAAGCCTTCGTCGCCGTGGCCGAAAAAACCCAGCAGCAGATTGCCGGCCTGTCGCTGACCGTGTATCCGGCGCTGGTGGAGGAGGCCGGCACGGTCAAGGAAGGTCGCTTCCCGACCCAGGCCGAAGCCGAATTCCAGCACCGCCGCGCCCTGCAACGCCTGCTCCTGCAACAGCTGGCCGAACCGGCCAAATTCCTGCGCGGCAAGCTGCCGGGGCTGACCGAGCTGAGTCTGTTGCATCGCGACCTGGGCCGCGTCGAGGCACTGGTCGAGGACATTCTGCTGGCCAGCCTGGACAGCTGCATCCTCGATGGCGAAACCCCGCTGCCCCGCGACGGCGCCGCCCTGGCTGCCCTGGCCGAGAAGAAACGCAGTGCCTGGAGTGAGCACGCCGAGCGCCTGGCCAGGCTGTGCCTCGAGACTCTCAAACTCTGGCACGGCCTGCAGAAGCGCTTCAAGGGCAAGATCGACCTGGCCCAGGCCATCGCGTTGAACGACATCAAGCAGCAGCTGAGCAACCTGGTCTACCCCGGCTTCGTCCGCGAAACCCCGGGCGAGTGGTTGAAGGAACTGCCGCGTTACCTGAAAGCCATCGAACAGCGTCTGGACAAGATCGCCGGCCAGCTGCAGCGCGACCGGGTCTGGAGCGGTGAGCTGGCCGGCTACTGGGAGCAGTACCAGGCGCGCCTGGGCAAACACCGCCAGGAAGGCAAGCGCGATTCGCAACTGCAGCTGTATCGCTGGATGCTCGAGGAATACCGGGTGTCGCTGTTCGCCCAGCAATTGGGCACCAAGATGGCGGTCTCGGACAAGCGCTTGAGTAAGCAGTGGAGCGGGGTGGACGGCTGACGGCCGAGCCGCCGATAGACCCGACGGAGGGTGTTTTCAGCCGAGGTCGGGAGTCGCCAGGTAGGCGCTGTCGGCAGCATCGCGGGCTACCACCCGATTGCGCCCGCCACGCTTGGCCGCATACGTGCGGCGATCTGCAGCCAGCAGCAGATCGTCAAGGCCTTGGCCATCATCGCCCAGGCTCGCCACTCCGGCGCTGAGCGTCATCTGCAAGCGGATAGCTCCGCACTGTACTGGTGCGGTAGCCAGTCGGGCTCGCAGAATTTCGGCAATGGTCATGGCCTGGTCGAGGTCGGTGTTGGGCAGCAGCACGGCGAACTCCTCACCGCCCAAACGGCAGAACAAATCGGTGGCGCGCAGGCGCTGGGCCAACACCTCGGCCAAGTGGCGCAGGGCTTGATCGCCAATGTCATGACCATGCTGGTCATTGATCTGCTTGAAGTGGTCGACATCCAGAAACAGCAGGGACAGCGCTGTACCGTTGCGCCGCGCATTGGCGCACTCGCGCTTGAACACCTCGGCCAGCTTCATGCGGTTGGCCAGCCCTGTGAGGTGATCGGTCGTGGCCAGTTCGAGCAGTCGCCGTTCGTTATCCCGACGGCTGCGTTCATAGATATACGAGAACAGTATCATCGCCAGACTGGCCAGGCAGACATTGGCGATTACCGCCATGTTGAGCAAATAATCGTCAGACATATAGCGGTAGTTGAAGGCCAGCAAGCCGATGCTGACAAACACCAGGGAAACCACAAAACCCATGCGCAGGCCGAGCAGCAGGTAGCAGATGATGGGGATGGTCTGAATCCAGGCGAACACCGCAAAGGATGATTTCGGCAGCAGCAACGAGATCATCATGATGCTGAAAAAGGGCAGCAGGTAGGCCAGGGTCCAGGCCCGTAAATACAGGGTTTTATCGACGATACGCAGCATATAAATCGAGAAACAGACGTAAACCACTTCCAGCGCCGTTAGCAGCCATATCCCTCTGAGGGCATTGACCGTCGAGAAGAACACGCCGCCGATCACCGTGGTCCACAGCAACGCCTTGAGCACCATGCGTCGATGCTGCTGGTTGGATTCGAGTTGTTCAGACATCGAGCGTCCTCTCAGGCCGCGGATTCATTGGTGCAGCCCTTGCGAGGTCGCTGCTGGCCAGATGCTATCGGCCATGAGTGGATAATCCTGAGGTGGTTTTGTCGTTGCGCAGCGGCTCCTCGTTATTTGCCCTTAACCCTGATGTCCAGGACCCGCTGAGCGCCGCTCAGGTGAGCCTTGTGAGCCGTGGTCTGCGATCCCCGCATGAGCGCGTTGTCACTGCCCAGTACGATGCCTGATCAATGCGCCGCCATGACACGCTTTGGCGGCGGCTCGGTTTACCTGATCCGGCGCAAGCCGGTATGGTGCCGCCATCGACCAACATGAACGGAGAAGCCCGATGAGCCTGTACGGCGATTACGACCCGCAGAACATCTTTGCCCAGATCATTCGCGGCGAGGCCCCCTGCTACAAGCTGTACGAGGATGACGACGTACTCGCCTTCCTCGACCTGTTTCCGCAGTCCCATGGCCATACCCTGGTGATTCCCAAGCGCGTGGCGGCGCGCAATATCCTCGACATCGACGCGGACAGCCTGTGCAAGCTGATGCGGGTGACCCAGCAGCTCTCCCAGGTGCTGGTGGACGAGTTGCAGCCGGAGGGCGTGCAAGTGGCGCAGTTCAACGGTGCGCCGGCCGGGCAGACGGTGTTCCACATCCATATGCACATAATCCCGCGCTTCGCCGGCCAGGGCCTGGGTATCCACGCCAGCAGCAAGGCCGACCCGCTCGAACTGGAAACGCTGCAGGCGCGGTTGCTGCAGCGCCTTCGCGGCTGAGGGGCGCGCGAGGATACACTGCAACCCGCAACCCGTAGGGCGTACTCGCCGCAGGCAGTACGCCGTGGTTGATCGGTGCGGCGCAAGTCTGGCGGGCTGTCGCTGCGCTCCGAGGCCGCCCTACGGACAGAACGGGCCGCTCGATCTGGAGCAAACCGCGCTGCGTAGGATCACTCGCCGCAGGCAGTACGCCGTGGTTGATCGGTGCGGCGCAAGTCTGGCGGGCTGTCGCTGCGCTCCGATGCCGCCCTACGCCCCGAACGAATCGCCGCCCGGGCCGCCGGAGGGCCGACTAGAGGCTCGGTTCGGTCAGCAGCGGCAGGCGGCAGCGTTCGACACGCCACCAGGTCGGCAGCAGGCGGCGGATGGCGGGCTGGTTGAAGCGATCGTCGATCAGGTAGACCACGCCCTGGTCGTCCGTGGTGCGGATTACTCTGCCGGCGGCCTGCACGACTTTCTGCAGGCCGGGGTAGAGGTAGGTGTAGTCGTAGCCCAGGTGGTTGCCGAACATGCCCTGCATGCGCTGCTTGATTTCCTCGTTGACCGGGTTGATCTGCGGCAGGCCGAGGGTGGCGATGAAGGCGCCGATCAGGCGGTCGCCGGGCAGGTCGATGCCCTCGCCAAACGCGCCGCCGAGCACGGCGAAGCCGATGCCCTGGCCGGCGCTGCTGAAGCGATCGAGAAAAGCCTGGCGCTGGCTTTCGTCCATCTGCCGCGACTGTTGCCAGATCGGGATCTGCGGGTGGGCGGCGCTGAATTCATCCAGCACCAGGCCCAGGTAGGCGTAGCTGCTGAAGAAGGCCAGGTAGTTGCCCGGCCGTTCGGCGAATTGGCGCGCCATCAGCGCGGCGATCGGCGCCAGCGAGTAGTCGCGGTGGGCGAAGCGGGTCGACAGGTTACTGACCGCCTGCACCTGCAATTGCTCGGCGCTGAACGGCGACTCGACATCGATCCACGGCGTCTGCTGCGGCAGGCCGAGCAGGTCGGCGTAGTAGTGCGCGGGGCTCAGGGTCGCGGAGAACAGGGTGCAGCTGTGGGCGGCGGCGAAGCGCGGGGCGAGGAAGGGCGCCGGCACTATATTGCGGATGCACAGGGTGGAGGTCGCGGGCCCGCTGGGGTTGTCGTCGCGGCTGATGTCGAACAGCGAATGGCTGTCGAAGGCCTCGGCGAGGCGGCAGAACAGCATGGCGTCCAGGTAGAAGTGCAGCAACTCAGCGGCGTTGCCCGCCGGTTGATCGGTGAGGTGATCGGTGAGGGTGCTGACGGCCTTGTGCAGGGCCATGATGAACAGGTCGGGGGCGGCGGGGTAGACCTGATAGGCCGCCTCCTGGTCGCGCTGCAGTTGTTGCCAATGCCGGTTGACCCGTTCTAGTGGGCCTTTCATTACTGGCGGGGCGATGCGTCTGAGGGCCTCGAAGCGGGTCTGCTCGAGTTCGGCGGTGTACATGCCGCGGCCGCGTTCGATCAGGTTGTGCGC
Organism: Pseudomonas sp. CC6-YY-74; assembly: GCF_002025205.1. Taxonomy (GTDB): domain Bacteria; phylum Pseudomonadota; class Gammaproteobacteria; order Pseudomonadales; family Pseudomonadaceae; genus Aquipseudomonas; species Aquipseudomonas paeninsulae. The sequence goes on from NZ_CP019947.1 coordinate 518,747, forward strand.
CTCGTCCACCAGCAGGGTCACGCGCCACTCGTTGAGCAGGGTCAGGCCATGCAGCAGGCCGCCCATGTCGAAGTAGTAGTTGTAGTCGCAGACCACCACGTCGGCCCAGCGGCACAGTTCCTGGCTCAGGTAATAGGGACAGATTCGATGTTCCAGCGCGGTTTCGCGCACGCTGTCCTGGTCCAGCCACTGGCGTTCCAGCGCGGCCTGGCGCGCGGCCGGCAAGCGGTCGTAGAAACCCTTGGCCAGCGGGCAGGAGTCGCCGTGGCAGGCCTTGTCCGGATGTTCGCAGGCCTTGTCGCGGGCGACGTGTTCCAGCACCCGCAGCGGCATCGCGCGTTCCTGGCTGCGCAGGGTCGCCAGGGCGTCCAGCGCCAGGCGCCGGCCGGGGGTCTTGGCGGTGAGGAAGAACAGCCGATCCAGCTCCTGCTCGGGGAAGGCCTTGAGCTGCGGAAACAGGGTGCCGAGGGTCTTGCCGATGCCGGTGGTGGCCTGGGCCATCAGGCTGTGGCCGTCACGGGCGGCGCGGTACACCGACTCGGCCAACTGGCGCTGGCCGCTGCGAAACTGCTGGTGGGGGAAGCGCAGGCGCTCGAGCGCCTGGTTGCGCAGCAGGCGATGTGCGCGCTCGTGCTCGGCCCAGGTGATGAAAAGGCTGCAGTGCAGTTCGAAGAACTCACGCAGTTCATCGGCGCTGCAGCGCTGATGGAAGGCGGTTTCGTGCTGGCTGAGGACGTTGAAATAGACCACCGCCAGGTCGATCTCGGCCAGGCCGCGTTGCTGGCACAGCAACCAGCCGTAGACCTTGGCCTGGGCCCAATGCAGCAGGCGGTGGTTCTCCGGGATGCGCGCGATGTCGCCGCGGTGGGTCTTGATCTCTTCCAGGCGGTTGTCGTCCGGGTCATAGCCGTCGGCCCGGCCGCGCACCTGCAGGCCCTGGTATTCGCCGCTCAGCGGCAGTTCCGCCTGGTAACCCGGACCGCGCCGGGAGACCACGATGGCGTGGCCGGTCATGCCTTCCTGGGCGGTGGGCGAGGGGGTGAAGCGCAGATCCAGGTCACCGACCTTGGCGGTGAATTCGCAGAGCGCGCGCACCGCCACCTGGTAGTTCATGGCCCCGTTATTCACGACTAGTTGCGTCATGCGTCGGCCCACTGTACGTAGCAGACGTCCACCGGCATGCCGTGCTCGGCGCAGAACGCCAGCCAGCGGCGCTGGTTGTCCTGCAGGCGGTCGCCGGGGCCTTTGACCTCGATCATCCGGTAGCGCCGCTGCGCCGGCCAGAACTGGATCAGGTCGGGCATGCCCGCGCGGTTGGCCTTGATATCACCCAGCAGGCGCTGGAACCAGGCCCGCAGGTGCGTCGCCGGCAGGCAGTCGAGGGCTTGCTCCAGTAACTGTGGATCGAGGGCGTTCCAGAACACGAAGGGCGACTGGACGCCGTATTTGTCGGCATAGGTCTGGCGGATCGTGCTCTTGTAGGCATCTGAATCCAGTTGCGCCAGGCAGGCGACGAACAGTTCGGCGCGGCGCGGCTGGAAGTCGGGGCTGAGCAGATCCAGTGGACCGCTCTGGAACGGATGGAAGAACGCGCCCGGCAGCGGGGCGAAGATCGCCGGCCAGCAGAGCAGGCCGAACAGGCTGCAGATCAGGCTGTTCTCGACGTAGTGCACCGGCGCGTCCGCTTCGCTCAGGTGCAGCTTGACCCCGTATTCGACACTCTGCCCTGCGGGCCTGGGCAGGCACAGGTCGAGGCGGGCCGGTGCGGGCGGCTTGGGTTTGGTTGGTTGGGCCAGGCCGAGCTGGCGGCGCAGACGCAGCAGCACGCGCTCCAGCCCTTGTGCTTCGGCCTCGTTTTCCGCTGCCACGGCCGCCTGGCAGGCCAGCTCATGCGCTTCGGCGGCGCGGCCCAGGCGTTCCAGTACGCGGATGCGGCGCAGGCGGGCGCCGGTAAATGGGCAGTCGACATAGCAGGCCAGGGCGTTTTCCAGCTCCCCGGCGCGCTCCAGATGCTGGCCCAGGCGAAACCGCAGCTTGGCCCGGCGCATGGCGAGAAAGGGCGTGGCGCAGTCCAGCGCAGCGATCTGTTGCAGCACTTCGGCGACCGGCTCGCCGGCCTCGCCACGTTCATGGCAGCGTTGCAGCGCCAGGTAGCAGTCCAGCTCTGCGCGCTGGCGGAATACCCGGGAGTCGGCACTCAGCGCGACCGGCTCGTAGCGGAAGATGCCCAGGTCGGCGAGGACGAACTCCGACCAGTCCTGCTGCAGGTTGCCGAAAAACAGCAGGCGCAGGCGTTCGCAGAGCGGATTGATGACCAGGCTGTAAACCTGCTCGTCGAGCCCTGGGCACCAGTCGGCAAAGCTGCGCGACCGGCTGTGCTCGGCGGCCAGCTGAGCGAGCAACTGAGGTTTCTTCAAGGCTTTGTGTGCGCGCGCGGCGAAAGCCTCGAGCAGTTCTTCCTTGCGCAGCAGCTCGAACAACTCTGCCAGCGACAGCTCGGCGTCATGCCGAATCCAGCCGGCGTCGAGCAGCGCCTGGGCGGCGTGCAGCGGGCAGCCAATCTCGGCGTAGGCCAGCTTGCTGGCGCGAAAATGCGGGCCCTTGCGCATGATCATGCGGACCAGCAACGCCTGGCTGGGCAGCGCCAGTTCGCCGAAGCGGCGCAGGAATGCCTGCTCCTCGGCCAGCAACAGGTCGTGATGTCGCTCCTGGAGCCAGGTCAGGGCTTTATGGAAGTTGCACAGGTAATACAGGCTGGGGTCGAGCTGAGGCTGCATGGGAAAACCGAATACTGTTTGCATGTACAGATATCAGCGCGCCGCTCGCTTTGCAACGAGCAGGGGATGGGAGGCTGAGTCCGGCGCCCAGGTGTGGCGAGTTCAGAAGAGTTGTGAGCAGCGCGGCACACGTGGCAAGCCGCTGGCACAGGGCGCTATCGTAGGGTGGCGTTGAGCGCAGCGATAGCCATCACCGCGAAGATCAACCCGCACGTGGGCAGGCTTGCAGTTGCTGCTGCCAACCATTGCCGGGCAGGGGCGTGATTGATGGATGAGCGAGGGGTATTGCAGCGCTCAAACCTACGCAGCCCGCCGCATCCTACAAACGCCGTCACCCCTGGGATTGCCTTCCGGCCGCTGCCAAGACCGCACTCGGCATAGCGACGGCGCGAACCGACGGCAGAATCCGCCTCCGACTGCTTTACTTGAGCGCGGCAGCCGCACCGTCAATACTGAGCCGGCTTCGATCATCCACCCCGTAAGGATTCCCATGCGATTGATTTGTGCAGTTCTGCCCCTGCTGGCGTTGGCCGGTTGTTCGTCCTTTCAGGCTGCTCCCGAGAAGGTGAGCGCGGTGCCCAGTGAACGCTTGCTGGCCTACCAGCAGCCAGTCGAGGGCGGCGGGCTGATCGTGGTCAACCGCGACCTGGGCATGCTCGGCGGCGGCTGCTACGTGGCGGTGCTGGTCGATCGCCAAGTGGCGGCGCGCATCGGCATGGGCGAACAGGCGCGCTTCCATGTGCCGCCGGGTAACCGGGTGGTCGGCATTGGCATCGATGAGGCTGACGACACCCTCTGCGGCAAGGGCCGGCTGCGCCGCGAACTGGCTGTGCGGGTAGCAGAGGGTGAAAGCCAGCACCTGCGCATCATCAGTGAAGCCAAGAGCGGATTCGATATCCGTCCTGCCACGCCCTGATTGCTCGCAAGACTGAAAGGCTGTGAAAAAATGCTTACCTACTGCGACCGCCTCCAGACGCCCGCTGCTGGCGCTCGATATGTTCACAGCCTCTGAGCCTTGGCCACTGGGGATTTCCCAGCAGCCTGCAGTGCTGATCTACTACAGCTCCCCATTACTGGGAGCGGCGGTTAGCGAGCGCGCCGTTGAGAATCTGCTTGTCGAGGAAAATATCCGTGGCCGGAACCAGCCTGTTAGCTCTGCTTGACGATATCGCCAGCATGCTCGACGACGTGGCGTCGATGACCAAGATCGCCGCGAAGAAGAGCGCGGGCATGCTGGGTGACGACCTGGCCTTGAATGCCCAGCAGGTCTCGGGGGTCAAGGCCGAGCGCGAGCTGCCGGTGGTTTGGGCGGTTGCCAAGGGGTCGCTGCTGAACAAACTGATTCTGGTGCCGGCGGCGCTGGTTATCAGTTTGCTGGCGCCCTGGGTGGTTACCCCGCTGCTGATGCTTGGCGGCGCTTTTCTCTGCTATGAAGGTTTCGAGACGCTGGCCCACAAACTGCGGCCCAGCAAGGATAAGGAGCAGGCACACAAAGCCGAGCTGACGGCCGCATTGACCAACCCCGCCATCGATCTGGTCGCTTTTGAGCGCGACAAGATCAAGGGGGCGGTGCGTACCGACTTCATTCTCTCGGCGGAAATCATCGTTATCACCCTCGGCACCGTGACCGGCCAGCCTCTGGTCACTCAGCTCGGCGTGCTCGCCGGCATCGCCCTGCTCATGACTGTCTGCGTCTATGGGCTGGTGGCCGGCATCGTCAAGCTGGACGACGGCGGCCTGTACCTTTCCCAGCGCAGTGGCAGCGGCCTGGTCGGGCGCCTGCAGCGCAGTATCGGTGGCGGCATTCTCAGCGCCGCGCCCTACCTGATGAAGAGCCTGGCGGTGATTGGCACGGTGGCGATGTTCATGGTCGGCGGCGGCATCCTCAGTCACGGCATTCCAGGAGTTCAAGCACTGATCGAAGGCTTCGCCCACGGCCTGCAAGCCGTGCCGACACTCGGCGGCGCACTGGCGACGATTACCCCAACGCTGCTGGACATGCTGCTGGGTGTGCTGGCCGGCGCGCTGGTGCTGGTCGGGGTGACGGCCTTGGGGCGCCTGTACCGGGTGTTCAAGTCGGCATAGGCGGCCAGGACTCTGGGCGGTCTCGATCATGAGCCGGCTGATAAGAGCTATTTGACCCGAGCAAACGCCTGCGGGGTAACGCGCCAGCGACGTGCCTTATGCATAGCGTTTGGTTAAGGGGCTGGCTTTAGCCAGTCCCAGTGAGGGCAGCGAACGACTTGAACCACTAGTTAGACGGCACCTGCGCCAAGCCAGGTGAGCGCCGCTACGATCGATAGCGCGATCCAGCCAGGGTGCCGCCCCTTGGTTCCGACGAGCACAAGAACCGCTCCCCCAAGATTGGCGAAAACGATGGCGCCAGCCACGAGCGATGCAGACATGGTGTGGCCCAGCGCCAGTTGGAGTAGCAAGCCCGCGAACGCCCAGCCAAATAATGTGGCGAGGTGCCACGTGGCCCAAATGATTCGGACGTGGCGTTCACGCAGCGGTGGGGCACCTAGCGCCGGCACCAGGCTGCCATTACGGAGGTGTCGAAAGATGAGAATCTCGCCAAATGCCGAGTGCACTAGGCCGGTTACTGCCGAGAGTATTGCTGCAACTAAATACGGGGTTTGCATGCGGATATTCTTAAGGCTCGGTGTGGCGCCTAACGTTCAGGTTAAGGGGCTGGCTTTAGCCAGTCCCAGTGAGCGTAGCGAACGGCTTGAATGCTGTAATGGACTCTCCCCGCGCCACAGTTCTATACCGAGAGTGGTGGTGACTGATCATTGGGAGAGGCGTTATGAAGCGAATTTCGGCTGATCTGGTCAAGTCCGTTTACCACGTTGCCGAGAGTGTCCGTTCCGGCCAGGTGGTGCAGCGTAAGCGGCTGAACCGAGAGGCGTTTAGGCGATATATACAGGAGCAGGCCGAGCCGGACGAGTGGCTAATGGAGGCCTGTGGCACGGCGCATTACTGGGGCCGCGTGGCGCTGTCATTTTTACTGTATGAAGCTCGATTTATCAGTATGTATTTTTATCTTTTTCTTCTGTTGCGTTTTTAAATAAAATCGATTTGGCCATCATCATTTACCATTTAGTAAAGATGATTTAAGACAATGCCAGTGTTAAAAAACAGCCGATATCGTAGGCGGTCATATGATTTTTAATGACTTTTATGTGTTTTCTTTCTCTGTGTTTTCTTTCTCTGTTTTTTCTATAGCTGCACTTAGTTTTTGATATATACCGAGCGCCACAATTAAAATCGCTGATACCATGATGAGTAAAGCTGGATACAGTAAAAGGCTAAGGTCTTTCGTTCCTGCTTTAAATATAAAAACCAACCCTTCAATGCTGACAGCAATAGTAATTATTACAATTATTTTTGTAATTGTTCTTCTGGCTTCTTTAGGGTCTCGCAGCTCTTTTTCCTTAAATACTTCTTCTTCCATCATATACTGTGCAACATCAATAATGGCTGCAGCTATTATGATAGCGGCTACAGACTGAAGCATTAGTGGAATAAATCCAGTGTCATCCTTTATTCCGGAAATGACGTCATAAACAGACCACAGCATAATTATCAGGGATAGGAGTATAAGAACTACAGCCGCGAACAGGTGAACTCCAGAGAATATAGTATTAAACAATTTTTTCATATTTTTTGACCTTTAAGAGTTCCTGAACTCATAGAATAAGTGCAACGTTTGAGACGACAGGCAGAGAGCCAGCCACCGGTAGAATCCAGGCTCTCACACCGAAGGATTCAAGCGCAGATGACTACGCCTTACCGGCAGCTGACTCAGGGCCAACGTTACCAGATTGAGGCCGGTTTAATCGCCGGCAATAACCAGATCAGCCTTGCTAAACAGCTTGGCGTGCATCCCGCGACCATCAGCCGAGAGATCCGCCGCAACTGCGCAGAAAACCGCTACGCAGCTGTTTCAGCGACCCAGAAAAGCGATGCGCGCCGTGCCCAAGCACACAAGTACTGCAAGCCCGTTGCCTGGTTCCGTCACTACCTGCCGATCTGGCTTCAGCACGGGATGAGCCCAGAACAAATTGCTCATCGTTTAAAGCAAGAGCGGCCTGATGACACTGCGAGTCATGAGTGGATTTACCAATTCATCGCCATCGACAAGCGCCGTGGCGGTGATTTGTATACGCACCTTCGCCACCGTCGGAAATGCTACCGAAAGCGCTACGGAAGCCACGACCGACGCGGACAACTACGAAATCGCGTGTCGATCAGTGAGCGGCCTGCTGAGGTCGAAACACGTGAACGGCTAGGCGATTGGGAGGGTGATACGGTGCACGGCCTCGGCGGCAATATCGTGACGTTGGTTGATCGAAAAAGCGGCTACCTGAGCGCCTACCCGGTCAAGCGCAGAACACGGAGACAGGTGACGCGAGCAATCAACCTGCTGCTCAAGGGTCATGTGGCAAACACGTTGACGCTGGACAATGGCCGGGAGTTTGCCGGCCATGAATGCATCGCCCGCAAGAGCCAATGCGCGGTCTATTTTGCTGACCCGTATTCGTCTTGGCAGCGCGGCAGCAATGAAAATGCGAATGGCCTGTTGCGGCAGTATTTTCCCAAGGGCAGCGACTTTAGCAAGCTGACTGTGGAGGCCGTTAATCAGGCGGTAATGAAGATCAATTTACGACCACGCAAACGCTTGGGCTGGAAGACACCATACGAAGTACAAGCAGGGGTAAGCGTTGCACTTATGCGTTGAATTCAGGCCTGGAAAAGCCATGAGCCTTTCTATCAAGCGCCGGTCAGCCTACCGTTTGCGCTGCGCCGCAAGTATCCGAACGCACCGCGCTCGTTCGAGTGGCAATGGCTGTTTCCTTCCACCAGCCTGTGCCCGGACGAGGATGGCCAGATCGTGCGCCATCACATTCACGTCAGCTCCATCCAGAAAGCGGTCAAGCAGGCGCTGCATCGCTCTTGCGTGCACAAGCCCGCCAGCTGTCATGCCTTCAGGCACACCTTTGCCACCGAGTTGCTCAGGCGCGGCAGCGACATTCGTACCGTGCAGACGCTGCTGGGACATGCGGATGTGCGGACCACGCAGATCTATACGCATGTGCTGGGCCAGGGTTTTGCCGAGGTGCAGAGCCCTTTGGGCTAGCGGTGATACAGGCAGGCTACCGCCGTCCTCTGCGCGCAACGGGGCTGGCGACTGAATGGCAAGAAAGACGGGGAGCGACGGCGATCCATACCGGATAGGCGGGGTTGGCTGACAGTCCCTTGGTGTGGCCGAGCATAGTGCAGTGTGCCACCCGGGCCAAGCCAAGGCGCTGCGACCTGGTAACGCACATCTATAAGCGTGGCGCGGCTTGCTGGCGAGTTTTGCGCTGCTCTTCCTGCGTTGCGCCGGCACCTGGCGATAAAGCCCGGTGAGTCGTTTTATCTGCTGCTACCCGCGGCACCTCGACACTACAACCTGACAGCGCTGACTGGCTTCGCCGAGCAGCACCAGGCGGGTATCGCCGTAGCGGTCGAGCAGATCGGCGAAGGCGCTGCTGTGCACATCCGGCAGGTCGGTCGCCTGCGCGGACGAACGCTTGACTATCTCGACTGGGGATCCGATGACGCACCTCAGTTAACCAATCGATCACTCATCAGCGTAGTGCGGCCAGGTCAACTGACTCCGGCGCCGCGACGAACACATGCGGTTGCTGCCCGACACATTGGTAACCGTCTGCCGGTCAAGGGGAACTCACGCTGGGCAGGAGCTGTCGGACCGACTGAATTGTGCTGGTCCCGCGGGGGTGGCGACTCCAGGGCTCTGACCTCTATAGGGGGCCATTGTCATATGGGGTGACGTCTGGTCGAAAAAGGTGTTTGGCGACACCTGGCTTCTCCCGGGGCTTTTCTTTATTGTGGCGGCCCGCCAAAAAGCTCGAGTAATCAATATGTTGGAAAATAGCCTAAGTCAGTTGGAACAGCTGGTCAGTGACCTTGTACAGGCGAACAAGGTGCTGCAGAGCGCAAATGCGCAAATGAGCAGCGAACTGGCGCAAATCAAGGATGAAAACGAGACCCTGCAGTTGAGCGCGATCGAGCAGGAAGAACTGCACAGCGCCACTATCGTGCGGATCCAGGCCCTGGTCGAACTGGCCACCGGCAGCAGCACTGTCAAGGCGAGCCCGGCTAACGTATGAGTGGTGACGATGTAACGATCCAGGTCATTTCAGTCCTGGGCAATGACTACAGCATCAAGGTGCCTGTCGGCCAAGAAGCGGATTTAGCCGCGTCGGCGCTGCTGCTCAAGCGCCTGCTGGCGGAGACCAAGGCCCAGTCGGCGACCCTGACCGGCGAGCGCCTGCTGGTGCTCACGGCGTTGAAGCTGTGTGCGCAGCAGGTCGAGCTGGAGCAGCGCCATCGGCAAAACATCGAGCGTATCGAGGGCGCAGTCAGCGCCAGAGTTGCCGATATCGCCGGTTTGATCAAGCAGGCTTGAGGTCAATACAACCGCCGACTGTCGGGGCAGCCCGTCTGCGTTACGCTGCGCTGCTAGCCTGTTCTATTAGCCAGCCCTTGAAGGGTTGTCGATCAGCTTCGGCTGCCGGCCACTGGAGAGTGCCGAGCGGCGCAGGAGTTAAGGCTATGACGGAACTCGCGACAGACAAGCAAGCAATCAACCAGGTGGTGCGTAATTATGTAGAGGGCATGGTGTTCGCGGACCAAGCCCGGCTGCGACAGGCGTTCCATCCCGATTGCCGGATCATCGGCCACTATCATGGCGAACTGGAGTGGTCATCGCTAGATGAGTTCATCGCCGCCATTGAGGCCGAAGGCCCGGCTCCGAGCGCTACCCAGCCAGTATGGGAGGTGGAAAGCATCGATATAACGGGTGATGCGGCCGCGGTAAAGATGACCGATTTGTATTTCGACCTGAAGTTCACGGACTACTTGGCGCTGCTGAAGATCGGGCAAGACTGGGTGATCGTTAACAAGCTGTATTACCACCATGCTTAGGTGGCGAATAATCAGATTCATGGGTTGCAGGCGATGCTCCTAGGCTTCGCCGCGCGCCTGCAAGGAAACGTCAGCAGCCCCTAGGTATCGAACCCTTCAACAGGATCAGGGCGAGTGACAGGCAGCGCATAGTGGAATAGTCGGTTTTTGCCAGGCAAGCGGTGGCCAACCTGGTGGTGAAAGTGAAGGGCGAGCTTAGCGGGCCATCGGCAAGGCCGCGCCCATCAGCGCGAACAGACCACCACAGCAGCGGTTGAAGCCTTTGCCGCTGCGCTCCAGCCACGGGCGGATACGGTGGGCGGCGCGGGCCAGCAGGTATTCGACGAGGCCTTCCACCACGGCGAAGGTCAATGCCATCACGGCAAATTGCAGCCAGAGGTTGCCTTGCGGGTCGAGGAACTGCGGCAGAAAGGCGCCGAAGAACAGAATCACCTTGGGGTTGGACAGTGCCGACAGCAGGCCTTGGCGAAACAGCGCACGGCCTGGTTTAGCGACGGCCAGGACAGGGGCGCTGAGGTGCAGTGGTGGCGCGCGCCAGAGCTGGATGCCGAGCCAGATCAAGTAGCCGCCGCCGATCCATTTGAGGATGTTCAGGGCGTTGGCCGAGGCTTGCAACAGAGCGCCGATGCCGAACATCGACAGGGCCATCAGCACGGCAAAACCAATCACCCCGCCCGCCACGGTCCACAGGGTTTTGCGGTGGCCATAGAGGGCGCCGTGGGTCAGTGCCAGCAGGCCATTGGGACCGGGTGTCAGCGATAGGCCGATGACGGCGGCGAGAAAAAGTAACCAGCTGTGCAGGGCCATATGGTTTTCCGGGGGAGAGGAGGGCGTTTGTTGCGCTCGCGTTGGCGGATGCTCTTTTATGTCGGGGTATCGGTCAAGCGGCTGTGCTCAGGACGCCGCTTCGAAGCTGTCGGTCCGCGCCATCTGCCACATGCGCTGATAGAACGCGCCGGCAACCTTTTCCTCGAGCAGTTCGCCGGGTTTGAGGAACACGTGTTGCTGGGAGAACAGCTTGATCTCGCTGGCGGATATGCGCCGCACCAGATGTTTGGCGTCGAGCTGCGCGGGATGCTCGAGGCCGGCAGCAGCGAGCATCTCCGCCAGCGCCTTGAGGGTGTTGCGGTGGAAGTTGAACACCCGTTGGGCCTTGTCCTCGGGCACCAGGGCGCGTTGACGCAGCGGGTCCTGGGTGGCAACGCCGGTTGGGCATTTGTTGGTGTGACAGCTGCGGCTCTGGATGCAGCCGATGGCGAACATGAAGCCGCGCGCCGAGTTGGCCCAGTCGGCGCCGATGGCCAGCACGCAGGCGATGTCGAAGGCGCTGACGATCTTGCCGCTGGCGCCGAGTTTGATCTGTTCGCGCAGGCCGCAACCGACCAGGGTGTTGTGCACGAACAGCAGGCCTTCGCGCATGGGTACGCCAATATGGTCGGTGAATTCCAGCGGCGCGGCGCCGGTGCCGCCTTCCTTGCCGTCGACGACGATGAAGTCCGGCAGGATGCCGGTCTCCAGCATGGCCTTGGCGATGCCCATGAATTCCCAGGGGTGCCCGAGGCACAACTTGAAGCCGACCGGCTTGCCGCCGGAAAGCTCACGTAACTGGGCGATGAACTGCAACAGCTCGATCGGCGTGGAGAAGGTGCTGTGCCGCGACGGCGAGATACAGTCTTCGCCCATCGGCACACCGCGGGTCGCGGAGATCTCCGCGGTGACCTTGTGCTTCGGCAGAATGCCGCCGTGGCCGGGTTTGGCGCCCTGGCTCAGCTTGATTTCGATCATCCGCACTTGTGGCTGTTGCGCCTGGACGGCGAAGCGCTGCGGGTCGAACCGGCCATCGCTGCTGCGGCAACCGAAGTAGCCGCTGCCCAGTTCCCAGATCAGGTCGCCGTCATGCTCGCGGTGATAGGCGCTGATGCTGCCCTCGCCGGTGTCGTGGGCGAAGTTGCCGAGTTTCGCGCCCTTGTTCAGGGCGCGAATGGCGTTGGCACTCAGCGCGCCGAAACTCATCGCAGAGATATTCAACAGCGAGGCCGAGTAGGGCTGAGTGCATTGCGCTCCACCGATGACCACGCGGAAACTCTCAGGATCGCTCAATGGTGCCGGGCGCATGGAGTGGCTGATGAACTCGAAGCCGTTCTGATAGACGTCGAGCAGGGTGCCGAAGGGTTTGTCGGCGCCTTCATTCTTGGCCCGGGCATAGACCAGGGTGCGCTGCGCGCGGGAGAACGGCAGTCGGTCGCCGTCCGCTTCCAGCAGGTACTGGCGAATTTCCGGGCGGATGCCTTCGACCAGGTAGCGGATGTTGCCAAGGATCGGGTAATTGCGCCGCACCGCCTGACGCGTCTGCAGCAGGTCGCCGATGCCGATCAGGCTGAGTACGGCGCTAATCAGGGTTAAGGGCCACAGCCATTCGTGCTGCAGGAAAGCCAGGCTAACCAGGGTGAAGAGCAGGCAGAAAGCGAAGAAGGCGTAACGGCTGAGCAGCGACAGCGACATGCGAGCTCCGAGAGCGGGCGGGGACTGCTCAATGTAGCCGCCTGCAGGGTGCTTCGTCGATGTCGAAGCAGCAAGTAGGCCGCCCCGCGCTCGAGGCGGCCAGGGTTGCAGGGCTTAGCGGGCGTAAAGCTTGAAGCTGTCGTCCCAGGGTTCCTTGGTTGTGCCGCCCTGGTCATGCACCAGCTTTTGGATGCCATTCATCAGGGTATTGATTCGGCTGTCGGGGGTGCTGGCCGAGGCGGCCTGGTTACTGCTGCCGGTGATCAGCGGCGGGTTGGAGGCGAACGACCAAAGGTAGTGCCAGACCGCAGCGTTGTGCTTTTGGGTCTGCTGAGTGCCGCTGAAGTAGCCGGTCTTGAGTTCGCTGAAGGCGGTCATGTTCATCAGGCCAGTGTTGTTGTCGCCGACGAAGATGGTGCTGGTGGCGGCCGAACTGCGGTAGGCCTCGAAGATCACCCCCTTGGTTTTCAGCTCGCTGACGTAGCTGCGGCACACCTCGCCGACCCACTTGTTGCCCAGGTAGCTCTTGGCCTGGTTGGAATAGAAGGGGTCGAGCAGGGCGACGCGCTTTGGCAGCAGGTTGCTGCTCAGCGTGCTGGCGCTGACCGCGTCGCTGATCTTCTTCGTCAGCACGATGGCCAGCTGGTTGCCTAGGGAGTGGCCGAGCAGGCGGATGTTGTTGCCGCTGTAGCCGGCCAGGTTGTCCTTGTAGATCTGGAACATCAGGTCGCCGGCCGACTGCGCGGGGCCATTGGCGTAGACGCCACTGGCGTCGCGCCAGCGCATGGCGCGCGGGCCGCTGGCGGTCCAGATCTTCGCTTCGGCATCCTTGACCTCGCCTTCGTCGGCGAACTGGTTCCAATAGAGGACGCCGACGTTGTAGCCGGCCGTCAGCCAAGCGTGAGCCAGGTCCAAGTCGGGGCCGCCGGCATCCAGACGATTGAAGGTCTCGCGGTTCTTGTTGACGCTGGAACCGTTCTGCCAGCCGTGGATATAGATCACGGTCGGCTTGCTCGGGCTGTAATAGGCGTTGCTGTAACCCGGCTGCGCCTTTTGCCAGCTGTCGCCATAGCCGAACCAGTACAGGCCGTAATCCAGGTTGTTGAAGGTGCTGGCGGGGAACACGCCGGTGGCGGCCTCGGCCAGGGATGTGAGTGTCAGGAGGAACAGCAGGACAAGCTTGCGCATGGAGCGAACCCTCTATTTGTTGTTGTGTGGGGTCGTTCGAGCTTAACGGAGATCTTGATGCCAGCCATCGCCTGGACGGGTGAGGGCTGGCATCAAAAGGTCGACGGGTCAGGCGTCCGTCAGCGGCAGGGTGAAATAGAAGGTGCTGCCTTCGCCCAGCACACTGCTATAGCCAATTTTGCCGTTCATCCGCTCCACCAGGGTTTTGCAGATACTCAGGCCGAGTCCGGTGCCGCCTTTACGGCGACTGTCTGACCCATCGGCCTGGGCGAATTTCTGGAAGATGCGTTCGCGGAATTCCTCGGCGATGCCGGGGCCATGGTCGTGCACCTGGACCCTGACTTCATTCGCGATGATTGCGGCGGATATCCGCACCTGGTTGCGTGGTTCGGAGAATTTCACCGCATTGGATATCAGGTTGCTCAATACCTGTTGCAGACGCAGGCTGTCGATTGCAACCGGTACCTGCTCCGGCAGTGCCTGGTCATCCAGGCTGAGATGCACCTCGAAACTGTCGGCGTAGCCCTGGTTGTGCAGCAGCGCTTCATGCAACAAGGGCCGCAGGTCGGTGCGGCTGAGCTGGATGCTGGTTTGACTGTATTCAAGTTTCTCGATATCCAGAATGTCGTTGACCAGGTTGACCAGACGTTCCGAATTGCTTTGCGCGATGCAGACCAGCTCGCGCACCTTCTCCGGCAGCTCGCCCACAGCACCCGCCGCCAAAAGGCCTAACGAGCCCTTGATCGAGGTGAGCGGGGTGCGTAACTCGTGGCTGACGGTGGCAATGAATTCACTCTTCAGGCGTTCGACCTGCTTACGCGCGCTGATGTCACGGGCCATGCAGATATAGCGCTGACGCCCCGGCAGCTGATAACGGCTCAGGCTGATCTCAAGTTCCAACTGCACGCCAGCGGCGTTAGTCGCAGTGACCTCCAGTGGCTTGCCAAGCATGCCCTGCAATCCTTCCTCGGCGCGCAGGTGCAGCGCTGGGATCAGGCTGGCTATCTGGCGCCCGAGCAGCTCACTAGAGGCATAGCCGAACAGGCGGCTGCTGGCCGGGTTGGCGCGTTCGATCAGGCCTCGTTCATCGAATATGAGAATGCCTTCGGCGGCGTTTTCCAGGATGGCACTCAGCTCCAGGGTGCGTTGCGTGACCTGATGGCGAATCTGATCGGCGCGACCGGTGATGGTCAGCAGATAGCCGCCGAATAGGCTGCATAACAACAGACCGCCTGCCAGCACCGCCCAAGGCTGCAGGCCATGGTTGCGTTGCAGAAAGGCTTCGGTTGGCGAGATCGACAGCTGTAGCATGCGTCCGGCCACCTGAAACGACTCCTGCCAGACCAGCCCTGCGGCATAGGGCGTCAGCGCAGCGCTGGCTTGGCCATACAGGGGCTGCGGCGTGGCGTCGGTAATATCGAGCAACTGTAACTGGAAGCTGTCAGCCGGGTAGGCCTGGAGTGCATTTTCAATAAGGTCGGCAATCCGGATCACCGCAGCCGCATAGCCGCGTAACTCGCGTCTACGCTCGCCGATGCTGAGGGGCAAGTTGCCCCTGTACACCGGGTATAGCAGCAGGACGCCGGGTTGCGGTGCTGCGTTGTCCGGTATGAGGGTGATCGGTGCAGTCATCACCGCCCTGGCGCTATCGCGAGCCCTTTCCAAAGCCTGACGCCTGTGCGGGCTGGAGAGCACGTCGAAACCCAGTGCCTTGGTGTTTGCCGCGAAGGGCTCGACAAAGGTTATAGGTGTATAGGCCTCTCGCTGTGCGGCGGGAACCAGCTCGCCTGAGTCGTTGAATTCGCTAATGCGGAACCCGGGAAAGCCTTCGGCAACCATCTGCGCTTCATAACGCGCACGCTGGTCCGCGCTGATCAATGGATCCCAGCTCACCGCGTTGATACCTGGATAGGTGCTCGGCAGATCAGCCACGAAATGGGCGAAATCTTGCCGGGAGACCTGATCCGACGCTGAAAAAAAGCGCCCTATGGACTGAGCCGCCTTGCCGTAAAGCTCAAAGCGGAACTTCAGGGTAGCGGCCATCAGCTTGGTCTGTTCGTGAAAGCGCAGGCGCAGATTGTTCTGCTCGACTTCGCTGGAGCGGATGAAGATCAGCACCATAATGCTGCAACTGATCAGCAGCGGCAGACCCACGCTGCCAGCGCGGCTGCGCCAGAGGGCGCGGGGCTGGGCGAAGAGGATGAACATCAGCGGGGTGGCGATCAACACGCCAATGCTGTCGCCGACCCACCAAGTCCACCAGCTGAAGGGCAATTGCGCGGCCGTGATGACCTGGCTCAGGTACAGCACGCCAGCGCCGCCGCTGGCGCTGATCAGGCAAGCCAGCGGTCCGCCAATAAAGAGCAGGAGCAAAATGCTTCGCTCATCGGTGAGCGAGGTGGGGAAGCCGACGAAATGACGAATCAGCCAGCTGCCGACCAGGCTCTGCAGTGAGGTGCCGAGCGCGATGCCCATGGCGATCAGCAGGCCCTCCAGATTCAGTTGCTCGAAGCTGATAAAGCCGATGCTGAGGTTCAGCAAAGTCGAACCGAGAAACACCCCGGCGAGCATCGGGTAACCCCAAATCAGCACCGCGGCCAGGGCGATCCCCACAGGTGGGAAAATGGCACTGGCGAACCCAGGCGCAATGGCCAGCATCAGGGCCAGGTGGCCTGCTACGGCATAGGCCAGAGCGAGCAGCAATATTTTCGCAGGCAGTGGCACTGCGGCAAAGGGTGCAGTCTGCATAGACTGGAGAGCTCCGTTGATGCGGTTGGTCCAACTCTTGTGGCGTTTACAGTGCCGCGTCAGACTCCGCTTTCATTCAAGCAGGGCAGCATTAATCGGAGATAGCAGGCGGGTTCTATCGGGTGAAATATACGTTCATGCTGGCAATGAGCAATTAAAGAGGGCGGGGGTAGGCTTCTTGTCCGTGGATGCATCACTGCATGGCTCGAAAGCTAGCGGAAGATAACCCGCACCACAAGTCAGTTGAGGCGGAGCAGGCGTTTGAGAGTCTGATATTGGTTTTTATCCAGACCCGTCACTCCCGAGGTGCCGCGCTTCGGCACCGCGGCGTATCGCACGCGCGCAGCTTATATGGTGAAACTGCAATGCCGTATCGGGGCTACAACCGGCGAAACTGACTAACTGAGTAGGCCCTGCGAGCGCTTGACTGACGTGCGGACGAACCTAGCAGGTTGTGGCACACTCTGCGCTTTGCAACGCGTGTGCTAGTGCTCGGCGATAACGCCCTGTTAGCACTCAGAAATTTCTGTCTGTGGCCCGCCGGCCAGGGGCTTATGCATAAATGGCCGCGATGCGCGGCAAATAAATATCGAGAGGAATGACCGTGCACAACGTCGTGATCAGTGGTACCGGCCTGTACACACCGGCGAATAGCATTTCCAACGACGAGCTGGTGGAGTCCTTCAACGCATTCGTCCAGCAGTTCAATGCGGACAATGCAGCGGCGATCGCCAAGGGTGAGGTCGAGGCACTGGTCGAATCGAGCAGCGCCTTTATCGAGCGGGCCTCAGGGATCAAGAGCCGCTTCGTGATCGACAAGGACGGCATCCTCGATCCAAAACGCATGACGCCACGTATCGCCGAGCGTAGCAACGAGCAGTGGGGCATCCTCTGCGAGATGGCTATCGGCGCCGCCCAAGAAGCACTGGCCCGTGCGGGCAAGACCGCAGCGGATATCGACGGGGTGATAGTCGCCTGCTCGAATCTGCAGCGCGCCTATCCGGCAGTGGCCATCGAAGTACAGGCGGCGCTGGGGATTCAGGGGTTCGGCTACGACATGAACGTGGCCTGCTCCTCGGCCACCTTTGGCCTGCAGGCCGCGACCAACGCCGTACAGCTCGGCCAGGCGCGGGCGATCCTGATGGTCAACCCGGAAATCTGCACCGGTCACCTGAACTTCCGCGACCGCGACAGCCACTTCATCTTCGGCGATGCCTGCACCGCGGTGATCGTCGAACGGGCCGACCTGGCTAGCTCCGCGCACCAGTTCGACATCGTCAGCACCAAGCTGATCACCCAGTTCAGCAACAATATTCGCAACAACTTCGGCTTCCTCAACCGTGCAGCGGAAGAGGGTGTTGGCGCGTCGGACAAGCTGTTCGTCCAGGAAGGCCGCAAGGTGTTCAAGGAAGTCTGCCCAATGGTCGCCGAGCTGATTGCCAGCCATCTGGCGGAAAATCAGTTGAACGTTAGCGACATCAAGCGCTTCTGGCTGCACCAGGCCAACCTCAATATGAACCTGCTGATCGCCCGTAAGCTGCTCGGTCGCGATGCCGAACCAGGTGAAGCGCCGGTGATCCTCGACAGCTATGCCAACACCAGCTCGGCCGGTTCGGTGATCGCCCTGCACAAACATCAGGACGACCTGCCGAGCGGTGCCTTGGGTGTACTCAGTTCCTTCGGTGCCGGTTACTCGATTGGCAGCGTGATTCTGCGCAAGCGTTAATGGATTATCCGTCCGATAGCGCGCTGATCGCCCGCCTGCTGGCCGGCGAGCAGAAGGCCTTCCGCGAACTGGTCGCGACCTATCAGGGGGCGATGCGGGCGGTGGCCTTCGCCATCGTTGGCAGTCGCAATGCCGATGAGGTGGTGCAGGATGCCTGGCTTGCGGTGGTGCGCAACCTGGGCGGCTTTCAGGGCCGCTCCAGCCTGAAGACCTGGCTGCTGACCATCACTGCCAATACCGCCAAGACGCGCCTCAAGCACAACCGTCGTGAAGTGCTGCTGGACGATTTGCCGGGACCGCACGGATCGATTGGCGAGGAGCGCTTCGCGGACGACGGCCACTGGTTGCTGGCGCCGCACGCCTGGCATCAGGACACCCCGGAAGCGCTGCTCACGGAGGAAGAACTGCGTGAATGCCTGGAAATAACCCTGACCAGCCTCTCGGAGTTGCAGAGCAGCGTGTTGCTGCTGCGCGAGCGCCAAGGTCTGGAGTTGGAGGAAATCTGTAATCTTTTGCAGATATCGCTCTCCAATGTCCGGGTGTTGTTGCATAGGGCACGGTTGAAGGTGTTCGCCACCCTGGAGCATTTCGAGGAGACCGGTCAATGCTGAGTTGTAAGGAGCTGGTGGCGAACTCCAGCGATTTATTGGATAGCCAGTTGAATCTGCGCCAGCGTCTGGCTGTGCAGATGCATCTGGCCATGTGTTTTCGCTGCAGGCGCTTCATCAAACAGATGCGCCTGAGTCAGCGGGTGTTGCGCGGGTTGCCGGAAACGGCCATTCCCGAGTTGGAGGAGTTGGCTGCACGGCTGGCCGAACAGGTCCGCTCGCAGCGCTGATCGGGGCTGAGTGTGCTTATCTCATTGCAGTCTCGGGCTTTGCCAGCCAGCGCGACTGGCGCCAGCGCCTATGCTGACTTGGCCAAATCACCATTTCGGTGTGGGAGCGCGAGATGTCATCAATTACCAGCCACGATGCCTGTTTCGTCGGTCTCAGGGCGCTCAGCCATGACAGATTTCCCAAGCGCTGTCGCAGTTGCGGGCGGGAGTTTGCCAGCGAGGCGGACTACTTCCAGCAGACCCAGGCGATTCGCCCCGGTATCACCGGCCTGAAGGCCGTCTACGACGACGAAGAGGGGACGCTGGTCGAGGTCTTCCGTAACTGCGTATGCGGCTCCACCTTGTTGGTCAACTGCATGTCGCGGCGCGATGATTCGGCGGCCGGGCATAGCCGGCGGCGGCTGTTCGACGACTTGCTCGGCTATTTGCAGCTCCACGGGGCCGAGCGGGCGCAGGCGCGGCGCGAGCTGCTGCGGGTGGTAGCCGGTGAGCGCAGCGAAGTGCTGGAGGCCTGGTACGCTCAGATCGCCGCGCGGGGGGCTAAACGCGAGGGCTGAGAGCCTGTGAAACAACTCTCGCCTACTGCGGCCGTCTCCAAACGCCCTACGCGGCGACCCATTACCTCGAGCAATTCGCGATCGGTAGGACGTCACTCGCCGCCGGCAGCGCACCGTCGTTCACCGGTACGCTATACATCCGGCGAGCTATTCCTTCGCTCCGATCGGATCGGCGCCCGGACCGGCCTAAGCCCCGAACGGAACGCTGCTATGCCTTGCCGCGAATGCCTGGAAGCGGCTTCGCGACGGCGCCCGATTTTCCACACCCGCTGAGCAACGTCTCGACCACAGCTGGAGCGGCGGTCGGGCGGTGTTCCGCTTTAGCCGCGATGCTTTGGCGGCCGCTCCAGTCGCAGTCAAGCCCCCCTGCCACAAAAGCAATGCGGTGTTCTTTGCGCCAGATAGGTGGCGTTCTCTGGCTCGACTTCGCGGCTAAAGCCCCCCCACACGAGCAGCCTGCTCTGCAGCGACTCGCCCTCGAGACTCAGGGCCAGCAATTACTGCTTATAGATATTCGAAGTAGAAAAGTTCCGCTGTCATCAAAACTTTATATATCAGCAGCCGCGCTGACATAACCCGTCGCCAAGATTCCCTGCAGCACAAACGAGCGCGATCGCTCGGGTGTTTTCAACACTAAAAGTCTATTAGAGGAATCTTCGATGATCCGTAAGCACAGCTTCCGTGGAGCAATGGTCGGTTTCGCAGCCAGCACCCTGGCTCTGGCCGTTTCCGCCCAGGCTTTCGCAGGCACCGTCACCACCGACGGCGCCGATATCGTGGTCAAGACCAAGGGTGGCCTGGAAGTGGCGACCACCGACAAGGAATTCAGCTTCAAGCTAGGCGGCCGCCTGCAGGCCGACTACGGTCGTTTCGACGGTTTTCACACCAAGAACGGCAATACCGGTGACGGAGCCTATTTCCGCCGCGCCTTCCTCGAACTGAGCGGTGTCGCCTACAAAGACTGGAAATACGTTCTCAGCTACGACTTCGCACACAACGCCGGTAACTCCGACGATGGCTATTTCGACGAAGCCTCGATCGCCTACACCGGTTTCGCCCCGGTGACCCTCAAATTCGGCCGTTTCGACCCGGACTTCGGCCTGGAGAAAGCCACCAGCTCCAAGTGGATCACCGCTATCGAGCGTAACGCCGCTTACGAAATCGCCGACTGGGCCAACGGTCACGAAAACGGCCTTGGCGCACAAGCCAGTGCCGTTGTCGGCGGCATGGCCTGGGTGTCCGCTGGCTTGTCCGCCAAGGACTACAACGATGTCGACGGCGACAGCGTCAAGCAGTTCAACGCACGTGGCGTGTTCGCGCCGATGAGCGAGTCCGGCAACGTGCTGCATCTTGGCCTGAACTACGCCAACCGCGACCTGAGCGATGCTGCCGCCGACGGCCGTATCCGTCCGCGCCTGACTGTGCGCGGCGTATCCACCGCAGGTGGTAACGACGCCGGCACCAATGGCAACCGTGCCCTCTTCGGTGGCTTCCAGGGCATCGCCGGCGATTTCGATAATGACGCAGCCTGGGGCGCCGAATTGGCCTGGGCCGCCGGTCCTTTTTCAGCCCAGGCTGAATACCTGAGCCGTAAGCTGAAGGCCGATCGCGCCACCATCGAAGACGTCGAAGCCAGCGGTTACTACGGTCAACTGGCCTACACCCTGACCGGCGAGTCGCGCGGCTACAAGCTGGACGGCGCCAAGTTCGACAGCATCAAACCGGCCAACAAGCAGATTGGTGCCTGGGAAGTGTTCTACCGCTATGACCATATCAGCGTCGAAGACGACAACATCGTGGCGGCTACCGCGACTCGCGAAGTGGGCGATGCCGAGGCCAAGCTGCACACCGTTGGCGTCAACTGGTACGCCAACGAGTCAGTCAAGGTCGCGGCCAACTACGTGATGAGCTCGACCGACAAAATCACCAACAGCGTGGGTGACGATGACGGCGATGCGGTAGTGATGCGCCTGCAGTACGTGTTCTGAGTAAACACCGCGCCAATACAACGCTGCACCCTACAAGCCCCGCCTCGTGCGGGGCTTTTTTTCGTCAGGACAACAGGCCAGACTGCGGCCATGCCTATATCGACCTTGTCTGCGTTGAACGAGTTGGATGCCTCAAGCTGGGATGCCTTGCGCATCAATCAGCAGCCTTTTCTGTGCCACGCCTTTCTCTCGGCACTGGAAGACAGCGGCAGCGTTGGTGGCCGTAGCGGCTGGCAGGCGGCGCATCGGCTGTTGCAGGACGGTCAGGGGCGGGTGCTGGCGGCCATGCCGGGCTATATAAAAAGTCATTCCTATGGCGAGTACGTGTTCGACCATGGCTGGGCCGATGCCTGCCACCGTGCGGGCATCGACTATTACCCCAAGTTACTGGGGGCCATTCCCTTCTCGCCGGTGGGCGGGCAGCGCCTGCTCGGCGATCCGCTCGCCGCCGGGCAATTGCTCGATGAGCTGAGCGCCAGCCTGGCGCAGCAGGGCTTGTCGAGCCTGCATATCAACTTCACCAGCCCGGCCGACGATGCGCTGCTGCAGGGGCGTGACGGCTGGTTGCAGCGCCTTGGCTGCCAATATCATTGGCACAACCGCGGCTACCGGGATTTTCAGGATTTTCTCGATGCCCTCAGCTCGCGCAAACGCAAGCAGATGCGCAAGGAGCGTGAGCAGGTGGCGGGGCAGGGCATCGAGTTCGACTGGCGCGAAGGCCATCAGCTCAGCGAGGCCGAGTGGGATTTCGTCTACCTGTGTTACGCCAATACCTACCGGGTGCGCGGCCAGTTGCCCTATCTGACCCGGACGTTCTTCAGCTTGCTGGCCGAGCGGATGCCGCAGATGATCCGCGTGGTGTTGGCACGCCAAGGTGGCCGGCCGGTGGCGATGGCGTTCAGTTTGATCGGTGGCGATAGTTTGTATGGCCGCTACTGGGGTTGTCTGGCGGAGTTCGATCGGCTGCACTTCGAGACCTGTTTCTACCAGGGCATGGAGTATGCGATTGCTCAGGGGTGCAGCGCTTCGATGCCGGTGCCCAGGGCGAGCACAAGCTGATCCGCGGCTTCGAGCCGGTGATCACCCACTCCTGGCACTACCTTTGCCATCCGGGCTTGCGCACGGCGGTGGCGAATTTTCTCCAGGACGAGCGCCAGGGTGTGCAGGGCTACGCCGAGGAGGCGCGCGGTTTGTTGCCGTATCGGCAGGCATAAGATTTTTTCGCGGGCATGGAACTCGGCGTCCCCCCGCTCCTACGGGTGATGCGGTGGCCCATGTAGGAGCGGGCCATGCCCGCGAATCGATATCGGAGACACCGACGAATTACTCGCCTTATCAAAGCCAGATGGCATTCCAGAACGGATAATCCCCAATCCGCTTGACCAGTCCCGCGCGTAGCGGATTGGCCACGATGTAACGGGCGACGGCTTGCAGGTCTTCCTCTTCGCGCAGGGCATGATCGTGAAAGGCTTTCGACCAGAGCGGACCCGTTCGATTCAGGGTCCGATTGGTGTGGCGGGAACTGGCGGATTTGAGTTGGCCAATCACCTCGCCGAGTGTGTCCTTGCCGCCGAGCTGCAACAGCCAGTGGGCGTGATCGGGCATCAGCACCCAGGCCAGCATGCGGCTCTCCTTGAGCAAGGCGGCGTCCTCGAAACAACGGGCGGCCGCGCAGGCTGCCGGAAAGTGGGTGAACAGCGGTTCGCGGTTGTCGCTGGTTGCGGTGATCAGATAAGCCGTATTGCTCAGGGATACCCGGCCTTTGCGCAATGCCGCGTGGCCCGGTTTTTTGTGGCTGTGGTGCTCATCCATAAGCGTTCTCCTTGGGAATTTTCGCGGCCATGGGCCGCTCCTACGGGGTAGAGGTATGGCCGCGACCGGCGCTTCACTCCACCCCGACAAAACCGCCGGTCTGATGCTGCCAGAGGCGGGCGTAGAGGCCGCCGCGTTCGATCAACTGGCGGTGGCTGCCGGTTTCGACGATGCGGCCTTGATCGATGACCACCAGGCGGTCCATGCGCGCGATGGTCGACAGGCGGTGGGCGATGGCGATCACTGTCTTGCCCTGCATCAGGGTATCCAGGCTGTCCTGGATCACCGCCTCAACCTCCGAGTCGAGCGCCGAGGTGGCTTCGTCGAGCATCAGGATCGGCGCGTCTTTGAGCAGTACCCGGGCGATGGCGATGCGCTGGCGCTGACCACCGGAGAGCTTGACCCCGCGCTCGCCGACCCAGGCATCGAAGCCGTGGCCGCCCTGGCCGTCGTCGAGCAGCGGGATGAAGCTGTCGGCGCGGGCCTTGCGCACGGCTTCGAGCAGTTCGGCTTCGCTGGCCTCGGGTTTGCCGTACAGCAGGTTGTCGCGAATCGAGCGGTGCAGCAGCGAGGTGTCCTGGGTGACTACGCCGATCTGGGCGCGCAGGCTTTCCTGGGCCACCTCGGCGATGTTCTGGCCGTCGATGAGGATGCGCCCGCTCTCCAGGTCGTAAAGGCGCAGCAAGAGGCTGACCAGGGTCGATTTACCCGCGCCGGAAGGACCGACCAAGCCGATCTTCTCGCCGGGCGCGACCTCAAGGTTCAGGCCGCCGATGACCCCGTGGCTTTTGCCGTAGTGGAAGTGGATGTTGTCGAAGTGCACCTCGCCCTGCTGACCCGCAGCGGCCTGGCGTCCGCCCGGTCGCACACCTGGCGCGGCTGGACGATGGTGCGCATGCCGTCCTGCACGGTGCCGACGTTCTCGAAGATGCCGTTGACCACCCACATGATCCATTCGGCCATGTTGTTGATGCGGATCACCAGGCCGATGGCCAGGGCGATGGCACCGCTGCTGATCATCGCCTGGCTCCATAGCCACAGCGCCAGGGCGGCGGTGCCGACGATCAGTAGGCCGTTGAGGCCGGTGATGAGGAGGTCCAGCACGGTGATGATGCGCGATTGCAGGCGGAATTTTTCGAGCAGCTCCTGCATGGCCTCGCGGGCGTAGCGTTCTTCAACCTTGGTGTGGGCGAAGAGTTTGAGGGTGGCGATGTTGCTATAGCCGTCGACCACCCGGCCCATGACTTTCGAGCGTGCCGCCGAGGCGGCGGTGGAGCGTTCCTTGATGCGTGGCACGAAGTACCAGAGCGCCGCGCAGTAGCCGACGATCCACAGTAGCAGCGGCAGGACCAGGCGCAGGTCGGCGGCGGCGAACAGGTACAGCGCGCTGCCAGCGTAGACCAGCACGTGCCAGAGCGCGTCGACCACCTGCATGGCCGAGTCGCGCAGGGCCGGGCCGGTCTGCATGATGCGCTGGGCGATGCGACCGGCGAAGTCGTTCTGGAAGAAGCTCAGGCTCTGCTTGAGCACGTAGCGGTGGTTCTGCCAGCGGATCAGGTTGGTCAGGCCGGGGTTGATGGACTGGTGCGTCAGCAGGTTGTGCAGGCCGAACACCAGCGGGCGGATGATCAACGCTACCAGAAGCATCCACAGCAGCTCGCCCTGGTACTGGCTGAAAAATTCGCGGCTCGGCGTGGCCTGGGTCATGTCGATCAGCCGGCCGAGGAAACTGAACAGCGCCACTTCGATCAAGGCCGCGAAGAAGCCGACCACCAGCACGGCGATCATCAGTGGCCAGACCTGGCGCAGGTAATGGGCATAGAACGGCAGGATGCCCGCTGGCGGCTCGACGTCCGGCGTGGCTTTGAATGCGTCGATCAGGGCTTCGAAGCGGCGGAACAGCATGTCAGGCATCCGCCTAAGTCAGGGAGAAGAACCTGATTCTATCCCTTAACCCGCAGGCGCTCGACCGCCGGGCAATGCCGCAGGGTGAAGGCCGTACCTGGGCGCGCAGGCGTCTGCTGTCGATTATCGACAAGGGTTGTGGCCCGTGCGGTCAGGGTTGCGTGGCTGAGCCCTGTCAGCCGTTACGGCACTCTTGCGCCTGATACCGGTCAATAAGGATGAGGGGCGGCTTAACCCGCCTTGCCCGAGTTCGGATAGCCACTAGTGATTGAGGTCATGCATGCGTATTTTATTTCTGTTACCCGCAGTTTTCGCCCTGGCGTTGGTGGGGTGCGACAAAGAACCGGAACAGCCTAGTGTTCCACCGGCGGCACCGATACAGGAGGAGCAGGCTCCCGCACCTGCGGAGCCCATGCCAGCTGAGCCTGCCCCGGCCGAGGATAAGTACGGGCAGTAAGCGGTAATCCTACCGGGTGTGCGCTGTCGGTTCCGCGGCTTGAAACCGCGGCGCTAGCGCCATAGCCCCAAGGCGCGGGGTACGTGCGGGCCGAGCGGGCCGCTACGAGGGCGGCACGTTGGCGAGACTCTGCGCGTGCAGGGCCTCGGTGGCGGTCATGCGGCGACGACGGCGCAGAGGACGAGCGTCGTGCGCCGCCCACTGGTTATAGGCGCTTGGCTTCGATGATCAGCACCGGTTCGCGCGGTACGTTCTGCTGGCCGCCGCGATTGCCGGTCGCTACCTGGGCGATCTTGTCGACTACTTCCATGCCGCGCAGCACCTTACCGAATACCGCGTAACCGAAGTCGCGCGAGCTGTGGTCGAGGAAGGCGTTGTCCTTGTGGTTGATAAAGAACTGGCTGGTGGCCGAGTCGCGTACCTGGGTACGCGCCATGGCCAGGGTGCCGCGCACGTTGTGCAGGCCATTGTCGGCTTCGTTCTTGATCGGTGCTTGCGGCTGCTTCTGCTGCAGGTCGGCATCGAAGCCGCCGCCTTGCACCATGAAACCCGGAATCACCCGATGAAACTGGGTGCCAGCGTAGTAGCCGCTGTCCACGTAGCCGAGGAAGTTTTCCACGCTGATCGGGGCTTTATCCGCGTCCAGCTCGATTTCGATGTCACCGAGACTGGTGGTCAGCAGCACTTTCGGGTTCTCCGCAGCCAGCAGGCTGCTGGCAAACAGTACCGAGCAGGCGGCGAGGGCGAGTGTTTTCAGCATGCTTGTTGATCCTTGTTGAGGGCAGTGGCGGCAGTTTGTTCGACTTCCTCGAGGAAGGCCAGCAGGCTGCTGTTGAAGCGCTGCGGTTGATCCAGCGGTGTGGCGTGACGCGAATCTTCGATCACCAGCAAGCGTGCGTTGGGCATTTCCTTGACGTAGGCCTCTTTCTGCGCGACTGGGGTGTAGTCGCGGTCGGCGCTGATCACCAGGGTAGGGCAGGTTATGCGCGCCAGGCGTTCGCGCACCCCCCAGCCGATGATCGCGTCGAGGCTGGCGAGGTAGGCGCGCTTGTCGTTCTGCGGCCAGCGCTCCTCGATCTTACGCCGCAGTTCGGCTTGTTCGGGCTTGGGGAACAGCAGCTTACCCAGTGCCTTGGCAATCGTATCGAGGCTGAGCAGGCGCGACAGGCTCCAGCGTTTGGCGATTTCCAGGTAGTCGCGCGGGCTTTTCGCCTTCACTTCGGGGCCGCTGTTGACGATGGTCAGACTTTTTAGCAGTTCGGGACGGTCGACGCCCAACTGAAAGCCGATCATGCCGCCCATGGAGATGCCAACCAAATGCACCCTGTCGAACCCCAAGTGCTCGATCAGTGCGCTCACATCTTCGGCAAAACCGGCGATGCTGTAGCGTTCGCGCGGCTTGTCCGAGCGACCGTGACCGCGTACGTCGAGGGCGATCACCCGGTAGTGCGCCGCCAGTTCGGGGATCTGATATTCCCAGTCGCGGGTGCTTGAGCCCAGGCCGTGCACCAGCAGCACCGGTGCGCCCTTGCCGTAATCCTCGTAGTGCAACTGGCAACCGTCGTTATCGTAGTAGGACATGAGTGACTCCTTTCAACTGGCTGATTGGGGGCGGCGAAGGGTGCATTGAGTGGTGCCGAGTCGAAGTTCCTGATCAGGTCAACGAGAATCTGGCTGGCTGGCCCCAGGGCTTTGTCCTTGTGGCTATAGAGGGTAAAGCGTGGGTGGCTGGTGCCGCCTTGTGCCAGCGCCAGGGGCTGGAGTATTCCATCACTCAGCTCCCGGTCGATCAGGTGGCGCGGCAGCCAGGCGAAACCGAGGCCGCTGCTGACGAAATTGGCGGCGGTCGGCAGGCTGCTGACGGTCCAGCGCTGCTCGGCGCCCAGCCAGCCGACATCACGCGGCTTGCTGCGTCCGGAGTCGCGTATGACTACCTGCAACTGATTGTGCAAATCCTCGAAGGTCAGCTGGCGTTGCAGCTTGTGCAACTGATGGTCGGGGTGGGCGACCGCCACGAACTCCACTTCGCTGAGTTCATGGCCCAGGTAGCCGACCATGGACAGGCTGCTGATGGCCAAGTCGGCGGTGCCTTCCAGCAGCACTTCTTCTACCCCCGACAGCACTTCCTCGCGCAGGCGCACGCGGCAACCGCGGCTCTGCGGGATGAAGGCGGCCAGTGCCCTGATCAGCCGTGCGGTCGGGTAGGCGGCGTCAACCACCAGGCGTACCTCGGCTTCCCAGCCCTGATCCATGTTGTAGGCCAGGTCTTCCAGCTGGCTGGCCTGCTTGACCAGTTGCCGCGAACGGCGCAGCAGCACGTCGCCGGCCTCGGTGAGTACGGCCTTGCGTCCGTCGATGCGCAGCAACGGCACGTCGAGTTGTTCCTGCATCCGCGCAATGGTGTAGCTGACTGAGGATTGCGAGCGATGCAGCACCTCGGCGGCTTGGGCAAAGCCGCCCTGATCGACTACGGCCTGCAACGTACGCCATTGATCGAGGGTCACGCGGGGCGCTTTCATTATCTTCTCCTATTCACGCGAGCCGTTGGGTGCACGCTGAGGCGAACTCGCTCTAAACTGGCAGTCCTTTGTTGGAGACTGCCGCATGAAAATCTTTTGCTGTGCCCTGATCGCCTGTTTGCCGCTGGTTGCTTTCGCTTATCCGATCGAGGTGGAAAAACAGCTCAACGGTGCCGAAGTGTCGGTCACGACCCAGGAAGTCGATCACAACATGGGCGCCTTACTGCTCTACAACTACGGTCAGACCGAGGCCGAGTGCTCCGGGGTGTTCCGCAACGGCCCCGAGGCGCCGCGCACCCGTAAAGTAGTGTTGGTGCCGGGGCAGAGCAGCAACCTGACCATGAAATTCGCCCGGAGCATCATCAAGCTGCGCGTGCAGTTGACCTGTGGCCTGAAATGACCGCGCCGCTATGAACATTACCGATCCTAGTGCGAGGTGGTTAATAAATCAATTTTGTTGATAGGTAAAAGCGATTATTTGCGCTTTTTAATCGATAACTGTGTCTCTACTCTGTGCTCCATCGACGTTAACCAATCCCCTCGATGGAGCAAAAATATGTCCAATGTTCTGGTAATCGAAAGCAGCGCGCGCCAACAAGGCTCGGTTTCTCGTCAGCTCACCGAGCAATTCATTGCCCAGTGGCAAGTCGCTCACCCTGTCGATCAAATCCAGGTGCGCGACCTGGCGGTCGAGCAAGTACCGCACCTGGACGCCAATCTGCTGGGGGCTGGATGACCTCGATCGACCAGCAGAGCGTCGCGGAGCAACGTGCATTGGCCCTGTCCAATACGCTCACCGATGAAGTGCTGGCTGCCGATGTGCTGGTGCTGGCCGCGCCCATGTACAACTTCGCCATCCCCAGCACTCTGAAAGCCTGGCTGGATCATGTGCTGCGTGCCGGCGTCACCTTCAAGTACACCGAAACCGGCCCGCAGGGCCTGCTCACTGGCAAGCGTGCCTTCGTCCTGACCGCCCGTGGTGGTATCTACGCCGGTGGCAACATGGATCATCAGGAACCCTACCTGCGTCAGGCATTGGCCTTCATCGGCATCCACGACGTCAGCTTCATCCATGCCGAAGGCCTCAACCTGGGCGGCGAGTTCATGGAGAAAGGTCTGGCCGAGGCCAAGGCGCAATTAGCGCAAGTGGCTTAACAGACCGCTGAAAAGGCTAAGACCCGGTTATGGGTTGAAACGTGCAGGTCAGCTAGGTGATGCCTGGGGCGCGATACTGCGTAGGGCGGGCCGGGCCACGCAGGTTAGTGGTGCAGAGCAAGGTCTGAAAATCAACTGTGGAATAGGTGCGCCGCGTAACCCACCAAGCGATGATCGGTGTGCTCCATCGGGTGGGTTACGGCGCAACGGACGGCGTGCCCGCCAATCGCCTGTGCGCATGCGCCTAACCCACCCTGCAAAAACTGCGCGCAACACGAAATTGAGACAGAGTCGTTGAAAAACTACTGCGTTCGCGACGTTTTCAACGGCCGGCTAGTGTTCAAGTAACAGGCAGCTCCCTTGGCGTCCCTTTGCTCCTGGCGCGCATATGCCCGGTCGATCGCTTTGGCGGTTGGCCGGGTTTTTTTGTGCCGGTGGTGCGGCGATTGTTCGAAACCTCGCGACAGGCTAAGGTCGCCGGCTTGCTGCGAGGTGGCCATGCGTTATCTAGTCTTCGTGACCCTGTTATGGGCCTTTTCTTTCAGTCTGATCGGCGAGTACCTGGCCGGCCAGGTGGACAGTTATTTTGCCGTGCTGACGCGGGTGCTGATCGCCGGTCTGGTGTTTCTGCCCCTGACCCGCTGGCACGGCGTGGCGCCAGCGTTCATGCGTGGCATGTTGCTGATCGGCGCGTTGCAGTTCGGTGTCACCTATGTCTGCCTGTACCTGAGTTTCAGCGTGCTGACGGTGCCGGAAGTGCTGCTGTTCACCATTCTGACGCCGTTACACGTGACCCTGATCGAGGATGCGTTCAATCGGCGTTTCAATCCCTGGGCCTTGCTCGCCGCACTGGTCGCGGTGGCGGGCGCGGCGATCATTCGCTACGACCAGCTCGGCACTGACTTCTATGTCGGCTTCTTCCTGCTGCAAATCGCCAACTTCACCTTTGCCGCCGGGCAGGTGTTCTACAAGCACCTGCTCGTCCGGCATCCTTCGGACATTCCACAGTATCGGCGCTTCGGCTACTTCTACCTGGGTGCGTTGGCCGTCGCCTTGCCGGCCTTCTTGCTGTTCGGTAACGCCGCCCGCTTGCCCACCAGCGCCATCCAGTGGTGGGTCTTGGTCTGGCTCGGTATGGTGGCGTCCGGGCTTGGTCTTTACTGGTGGAACAAGGGCGCGAGCCTGGTCGATGGCGGTACCCTGGCGGTGATGAACAACGCGTTGGTGCCGGCGGGTCTGCTGGTCAATCTGTTGCTGTGGAACCGCGATGCCGATCTGTGGCGGTTGAGTCTGGGTGGGGCGGTGATTGCCAGCTCCCTGCTGTTGACTCGGGTCGGCAGCCGGCGGCTACTGGCGGCGAAGGAGATGCGATGAAGCTGTCCGGGCGTGGCGTGTCGCTATCGATTGGCGCGTCGATGCTGTTTGCCCTGATTCCCGGCTATGTGCAGCAACTGGCGCCGCTGGACGGTGTACAGGTGTTCGCCCAGCGGGTGCTCTGGTCGATTCCGGCGGTGTTGCTGCTGGTCGCCGTGGCCCGGCAATGGACGGTGCTGGCAGTGGCCATCGGCCGCCTGCGCCGTGAGCCGCTATTGCTGGCGGCCTTGCCGCTGGCGGCGGCGTTGATTGGCGTGCAGTGGGCCGTGTTCGTCTGGGCGCCGCTGGCCGGGCGCATGCTGGATGTGTCGCTGGGCTACTTTTTGCTGCCCCTGGCGATGGTGCTGGCCGGGCGGGTGTTCTACGGCGAGCGCTTGCGCCCGTTGCAGCAGTTGGCGGTGTGCTGTGCCTTGCTCGGCGTGCTGCATGAACTGTGGCGCCTGCAGGCGTTTTCCTGGGTCACCCTGGTCACCGCGCTGGGTTATCCACCGTATTTCATGTTGCGCCGCTGGATGCGTCTGGATGCCCTGTCCGGGTTTATTCTGGAAATGCTGGTGCTGGCGCCTCTGGCGGTCTGGCTGATCGTCGCCTGGGGGCCGGTGGCGGCGTTCACCCAGGCGCCGCAGCTGTGGTGGCTGTTGCCGGGTCTGGGCTTGCTCGGCGCCCTGGCGTTTGCCGCGATGATGGCGTCCAATCGGTTGTTGCCGCTGGGGCTGTTTGGCATTCTCAGTTATGTCGAGCCGGTGCTGTTGTTTCTGGTGGCACTGTTGTTTCTCGGCGAAAGCTTCAATGCCGAGCAGTGGCTGACGTATCTGCCGATCTGGCTGGCGGTGCTGCTGGTCGGCTGGGACAGTGCGCGGCTGCTGATCAAGCAACGGCGTACCTGACAGGAGGTAACATGCAGATCCATGCTGACCTGGCCGAGCGTGTAGTGCTCGATACCCAGGCTATCGACTGGCAGGCCTCACCATTGCCAGGCGTCGAACGGCGTCCGCTGGAACGGTTTGCCGCGGAAAGCGGGCGCGCCACCTCGATCGTGCGCTATGCGCCGGGGTCTTCGTTCAGCCGTCACCAGCATCCGGCGGGAGAGGAGATTCTGGTGCTCGACGGTGTGTTTACCGATGAGCACGGTGACTATCCCGCCGGTTACTGGCTGAAAAATCCGCCCGGTAGTGGCCATGCGCCATCCAGTGCGCAGGGTTGTCTGTTGTTCGTCAAGTTGTGCTACCAGGCGCCGGAGGATCAAAGCTCGCTGCGCATCGATACCCGTGCCGCCGAGTGGCGCCCCGGCCTTGTCGCAGGCTTGAGTGTGTTGCCGCTGGCCAGCTTCGCCACGGTGCACACGGCATTGGTACGCTGGGCGCCAGGCACCGAGTTCCATGGCCACCGGCATCTTGGCGGGGAAGAAATCCTGGTGCTGGAGGGGGTATTTCAGGATGAATTCGGCGATTATCCCGCCGGCACCTGGCTGCGCAACCCGCACGGCTCAACGCATACACCGTTTTCCCGTGAGGGTTGCCTGATTTATGTAAAAGTCGGCCATCTGCTCGAAGCAAGTGCAACGGATCAGTCCAGCACGTTTCTCAGCACTTCGTAGACAATCCCGCTGGCAATCGCTACCAGCACCACGTCGGTGCCGACCTGCTTCCATTGGTAGCCGTCATAGCGCGGCAGTTGGCTGGCCACGCGGTCGTTGACGTTCTTGGCGATACCGGGTGGCAGTGGTTTGCCGCATGCCAGGTTCTTGGCGATGCCTGGCGGCAGTGAGCGGGTCGGGCCGATCAGTTGCCGGTTGTCGCCCAGCACGATGCGTACGCGGCCGATATCGATGGTGGGGCCACTGACGTGGACACTGACGTCGCCGTCATAGCCAGCGCCCTGTTTGCCATGGTTATCGGTTTTCGGCGCGGCGAAGGCGCTCTGCGTGGCCAAGGCGATGGCCAGGCCACTACCGACCAGCAGGCTGGGAGACGGGTTGGGCATGCAACTCTCCGGGGCTTTGGGGCGGTTGTACGGCCTGATTTGAGCGCTTTCATGGCGTTCTGTTCAAGTGCCGAGGTGCCCGCTCTGTGCGGTTCTGCACAAAGAAATTCGGCCACAGCGCGGGAAACCGTTACGCTATACAGCTGATTTCCGTTTTTCGTCGAGGTTACCTCCGTGTTTTCCCAATTCGCCCTGCATGAACGTCTGCTGAAAGCCGTGGCTGCGCTGAACTTTACCGAGCCCACCCCGGTGCAGCTGGCGGCTATCCCGCTGGCGCTGCAAGGGCGCGATTTGCGGGTGACGGCGCAGACCGGCAGCGGCAAGACGGCGGCCTTCGTCCTGCCGATGCTTAATCGCCTGTTAGGCGATGGTGCTTCCTCGCCGCGCATGAGCGTGCGCGCGATGATTATGCTGCCCACCCGTGAGCTGGCCCAGCAAACGCTCAAGGAAGTCGAGCGCTTTGCCCAGTTCACCTTCCTCAAGGCCGGTTTGATTACCGGCGGTGAGGATTTCAAGATGCAGGCCGCGATGCTGCGCCGGGTCGATATTTTGATCGGCACACCGGGTCGTCTGATCGAACACGCCAACGCCGGCAACCTGCTACTCGATGAAGTGGAAGTGCTGGTCCTCGACGAAGCCGACCGCATGCTCGATATGGGCTTTGCCGAAGACGTGCAGCGTCTGGGCGAGCTGTGCAATGCCGCGCGCCAGACCCTGCTGTTCTCCGCGACCAGCGGCGGTGCAAGCCTGCGTGAGATCGTCGCCAAGGTGCTCAAAGAGCCCGAGCACCTGCAGCTCAACCGCGTCAGCCAGCTCAATGAAGGCACGCGCCAGCAGATCATCACCGCCGACCACAACCACCATAAAGAACGTATGGTCGAGTGGTTGCTGAAGAACGAGACCTACGACAAGGCGATCATTTTCACCAATACCCGGGTTCAGGCTGACCGCCTGTATGGCAAGTTGGTTGCCCACGACTTCAAAACCTTCGTGTTGCACGGCGAGAAGGATCAGAAAGACCGCAAGCTGGCCATCGACCGTCTCAAGCAAGGCGCCGTGAAAATCCTGGTAGCCACCGATGTGGCCGCGCGCGGTCTGGATGTCGACGGTCTGGATCTGGTGATCAACTTCGACATGCCGCGTTCGGGTGACGAATACGTGCACCGCATTGGCCGTACCGGCCGTGCTGGTGCCGAAGGTCTGGCGATTTCACTGATCTGCCACAATGACTGGTCGCTGATGTCGAGCATCGAACGCTACCTCAAGCAGCGTTTCGAGCGGCGCAATATCAAGGATATGAAAGGCATCTACCAAGGGCCGAAGAACCTCAAGGCGTCTGGCAAGGCAGTCGGGCCGAAGAAGAAGAAAATCGATCCCAAGACCGGCAAGAAGCTGGCCGCGAAGAAACCGGCCGCCAAGGCGCCAAGCAAGCGCAATACCATCAACAAGCCCAAGGTCGCAGCGGCCGAGTTGGTCAGCCAGGATGGTTTGGCGCCGCTTAAACGGCGCAAGCCTGAAGCAGAGTAAGCGCCACGCGTAGGGTAGGCGGGTGGCGATCCGCTGCAGCCCACCCTACGCCACTAGAGCGAGTTTACTTCGGCACAATCAGGATCTTGCCGTCGCGTTCGCCACTGGCGGCCGCGGCCACCGCCTGCTTGATCTGACTGACGTCATAGGTAGCTGCCACGCGAGTCTGCAGCTTGCCGCTGGCAATCAGTTGGGTCAGCTCACCGAACACCTTCATCTGCTCGGCCGGGGTGGCATTCCGGAACCATTTGGCCAGCCAGAAGCCACGCAGGCTCACGTCGCGGAACACGATGGACGCCGGTGAGACCTGGCAAGGCTGACGGCTCATCATGCCGTAGTTGACCAGTACGCCGCCCTCGCTGAGGCTCGCGGCCAGATGGTCGGTGGACTCGCCGCCCACCGCATCGATACCCAGACGCACGGCTTCGCCGTCGGTGGCCGCGCGCACGCGCTTGGCCAGGTCGGGTCCGTCCACCAGCACCACGTCGCCGCCTTCGGCCGTCACCCCAGCCACTGCCGACTCACGGCGCACCACGTTGATGGTCTTGAAGCCACGCAGCTTGGCCAGCTGGATCAGGTAGCTGCCGACGCCCGAGTTGGCCGCGTTCTGGATCACCCAGTCGCCGGGCTTGAGGTCGACGAACTCGCTGAGCAGCAGGGAGGCGGTCGGCGGGTTGACGGTCAGCATCGCCAGTTGCACCGGGTCGCCTTCCGGCAGCGGGATCAACTTGTTCGCCGGTGCATTGAGGTGGCTGACCCAGGTGCCGCAGCCGACCGGCAGCAGCACCAGTTGGCCGACCTTCAGGTTGCTCACCTCGGGCCCCAGCTCCTCGATGCGGCCGACCCCTTCGTTGCCACCAATCGCCGGCAGCGGCGGCAGCATGCCGTATTCGCCGGTCAGGGTGAGCACATCGGAGGGGTTGATCGGCGCGGCCTCCACCTTGATCCGTACCTGGCCCACGGCAGGTGCGGGTAGTTGCAGTTCGACGGCGTCGATCACGTCTTGCGGCACGGGGCCGCGGGTTTGGTATTCGGCTTTGAGCATGAGGATTCTCCAGTTGGTCGCGACTCATTCAGAGGACAGAGTCTAGACCGGAGTGGGTAGGGCGGGACGAATCCTGTTTAATCGATCTCGGTGATTACTCTCGGCTTGCTGCACCTGAGCCTGTGAACCTTGGCTGGCCTTTGCGGGTCGGAACTCAAGAGAGCCGTGTGCACGGAATTGGCTCCGCGTTCGGTACGCCGAGCGACACGCTAACAGGAGAGGATGAGATGACTTACAACTGGGATCTGATCGAGCGCTTGTTGCATGAAGTACAGAACAGCGCGGGCAAACCTTTCGCGCCGCGGGATTATGCCGAAGAGCTGGCCGCAGAGCTGCAGCGGGCGGGTGAGCAGACCGGCAACCTCGACGCACTCAAGGTACTTGCTACGCAGTATGAGGAGCAACTACTGAGCGCGGGCTTCATCACGCCGCGGCCCGAGGATGAAGGCGGCAATGGCGAGAACTTCATATTGACCGAACGTGGGGCGCAACTGTTGAGCATGATCGACAGCAGTTTCCCTGGCGGCGAGCACGCTCGCGAGTTGCTCGATCAGCAGGGCGCGTCAGCGCTGGTACCAGAAGCGTTCGACGAACTGGCCAGCCAGGCCAGCCTCTTGTAGTCCATTACGTTGGCTGCTGCATGAGTCGAGGCCGCCTGATGGATGCATTGGGTCGTGACGTGGCTACACGTTCACCCTGATTAGGCGGTTATGCTGCACGTCTGCTGAACAAAGGGGACTGGCATGCAGTGGATGTTGGGGATGGTGCTGCTCTGGTTCAGTCTCGCCATTGCGGCTGAACCGCTGCGCCTGGGTATGGGCACGCACAAGCCACCTTATGTGTTTCAAGATGAAGCGCGGGGGCTGGAGTACGAGATAGTGGCGGCTGCCGCAAAGCACGCCGGCTTTGCCATACAAATCACCTATGCGCCGATGGAGCGCTTGCACCTGCAGTTACGGCGTGGCGAAATCGACGCCATTGCCACCACCAACGAGCAGAGCGGCATTGATGCCTTCTATTCCGAGCCGCATATCTACTACCAGAATGTTGCCCTGGCATTGCGCGCGCGCAACTACAACATCGAGCGGATTGCCGATCTGGGTAATTACTCGGTCAGCGCCTTTCAGCGTGCACGTTTTTTACTCGGTAATGAGTTTCAGCGGATGGCGCAGAACAACCCGCGCTATCGTGAAGAGGCGCAGCAGATCGCGCGTAATCGCCTGCTCTACAGCGGGCGGATCGAGGTGGTGGTGGGGGATATGCGGATCCTGCGCTACCTCAATCGTGAGGTGCTCGATCAGGTCGATGTCAGTCAGCCACTGAGCGAATACCGGATATTCGCCGCCACTCCCTATCAGGTTGGCTTCCGCCGTGAGGCTCAGCGCGACCGTTTCAATCGCGGGCTGGCGGCCATTCACGCGAATGGCGAGTACCGCGCAATCGAGCGGCGTTACGCGATGTATTGAGCTCGACAGCTAAAGTGATGCGCGCTGGGCTGCAAACCGGGCTGCGCGGTTGCATGACTCGGCCATCCGGCTCCGCCACTATCCGACGCTAAGGAGAGAAGTATGTTGCGCACCCGCATGCTGGCGATTCTGGGTTTGACCGGCGTGCTGCTGATGCCGCCGATTGCCGTGCACGCCGGTGAGTTTCCCAGCGAACAGGGCACCCTGCAGGTCAGCCAGCTGGTCGCGGGCCTCGAGCATCCCTGGAGCATGGCCTTTCTGCCTGAACGACAAGGCCTGCTGGTCACCGAGCGACCTGGGCGTTTGCGCCTGGTTGATCTGCAGGGTGGGCTGTCCGCGCCGATCGGCGGGGTGCCGGCGGTCTATGCCAGAAGCCAAGGCGGGCTGCTCGATGTGGCGTTGTCGCCCGAGTTTGCCCAGGATCGTCTGGTTTATCTGTCCTATGCCGAGGCCGGCGACGGTGAGTACAGCGGTACCGCGGTCGGGCGCGCCAGGTTGTCGCTGGATAAGCGCACGCTGGAAGGTTTCGAGGTGATCTTCCGGCAGCTGCCGAAACTGTCCCGCGGCGCGCATTTTGGCTCGCGGTTGGTGTTCGACCGCGACGGTTATCTGTTTGTCGCCTTGGGCGAAAACAACCAGCGCTCGACCGCGCAGGACCTCGACAAGCTGCAAGGCAAGGTGGTGCGCCTGCACCCAGACGGCAAAGTACCACCCGACAACCCCTTTGTCGGCCAACCAGGCGCTCGAGCGGAAATCTGGTCTTACGGCCATCGCAACCAGCAAGGCGCCGCACTCAATCCCCGGACCGGGCAGTTATGGACCCACGAGCATGGCCCGCGCGGCGGTGATGAGATCAACATCCCGCAAGCCGGCAAGAACTACGGCTGGCCGCTCGCCACCCATGGGGTCAACTATTCGTTCCTGGCGATTCCGGAAGCCCAGGGCAAGGTGGTCGCCGGAACCGAACCGCCGCACTATGTCTGGGAAAAGTCCCCGGCAATTAGCGGCATGGCGTTCTATGACGGCGAGCGCTTTGCCGCCTGGCGGGGCAACCTGTTCATCGGTGCGTTGGCCGGACAGGCGCTGATTCGCCTGGAGTTGCGCGGCGATCAGGTGGTACACGAGGAGCGTCTGCTGGAGCAGCTCGATGCGCGCATCCGCGATGTGCGCCAGGGGCCGGATGGCTATCTCTATGTGCTGACCGACGCCAGCAACGGACAGTTGCTGCGCCTGGACCTGCGGCCACAGCAGTAAGCGCCGGGCTGACGTCGCTCAGTGGGTCTTCTGGGCGTCGTCCTTGTCGGTCTTGGCTGCCAACAGCTTGGGGTTCAGCGGCCTGCTGGTCACGCTGAAATCGAGGATCTCGATGGCGCCTTTACCCTCGCCGAGCAGGTGGAAGGAGAACGCCTTGCGTGCGGCCAGGTTGTTGAAACTGAAGCTGACCTCGATCGGCCTGTCCTGGGTCAGGCGCGGCAGTTCAGGGATTGGCAAGGCCACGTCGCGCTCGAACTCTTTGGTTTTCAACTGCAGCGTGGCGCCTCCACTATCCATGCCCACGCCGCGCACTTTCAGGGTGACAGTGGTTCGCGTGCCGCGCGGCAGCTCCAGGTACTGGGCGCCGACCAGGCTGTCCGCCCAGTCGTCGCCGACTTTGCGTTTCAGCTTGATGGGTCTGCGGTTGGCGAACTGGTAGTGCAGTTGCGCCTGGCCGTTGCGCAGGGATTGGTCGAGCAGGGCGGCGCGCTGGCTGACCAGGCGCGCCTCGCGGCCGCTGATGCGGCCGAGGTAGGCCGCGCTATCGGCAATGAATCCGGTGCTGGCGTAGCGCCGGCAGACCTGCTGGAAGTCGCATTCGGTGAAGGTGCCCTGGCCGTCGTGCTGGCGCAGCATGCCGTTGGTGTAGGACAGCATGGCGCGCCCGCTGGCGTAGTCGCGCAGCAGCGAGCGGCCGGCGATATTGTCCGGTATCGGTAGGGCGAAATAGTCGAGCACCGAAGCCGTCAGGTCGACGTGGCCGTAGACGCCGCTCTTCAGCGCCGGCAGTTGTGCCTGTTCCGGCGCCAGCAACAGGTTGAAGCCCCAGGCCGACGCCAGGCGCACGTTTTCCACGCCATGGGATTCGTCGGAGGTGATCAGCACCAGCGTGTCCTTGAGCACGCCCTGTTTCTCCAGCCCGCTGAGGAAATCCGCCACGGCGTCGTCCAGGTAGGCGACCACCGCCTGCTTGGCGGTCGGGTAGCGGGCGAGGTAGTCCTGTGGCGCCGAGTAGGGTTGGTGGGTGCCGACGGTGAGCAGGGTGAGCATCCAGGGGCGTTTCTGCTGGCGCAGCTGCTTCACATAATCCAAAGCGCCTTCGAAATAGGTCTTGTCGTCCACGCCCCAGCCGAAGTCCAGGTAGGGCTTGTTCTTGAACCAGTCGCGACCCAGGGTCTGGTCGAAGCCCATGCGCGGCATGATCTGATCCTTGGCCATGAAGCGTAGCCCGGCGCCTTGCAGGTAATGGGTAGTGAAACCGCGCTGGCGCAGCTGCGCCGGCAGGCACTGCTCGCTGCGCTTGGGGTTGCCGAGCAGTTCGAGGCCTTTCGGCGAGCCGGAGTCGAGCTTGCTGTAATCGCCGCAGAGCATGGCGTACAGGCCGCGAATGGTCTGGTGGCTGTGCAACACATAGTCCGGAGTAAGCATGCCGCGCTCGGCCCACTGACTGAGCCGTGGCATCAGTGCTTGCTGGTAGCTGCTGTGCAGGGCCTTGCGGCTGGCGTCGATATAGGCGCCTGGGATGCCTTCCAGGGTGATGATCAGCACATTGCGCGCCTGCCCTGGGTGGTCGAGCAGCGGTGTGCCGGCGAGGTCGAGCTGGTTGAACGTGCGGATGTCCGGCGGGCTGGCGGGCTGGTCGCCGGCCAGCCAGTCCGCGAGGCGCAACTGGCCGGCGCTCAGGCTTTCCGCCAGCATCTTGTGCGGCAGGTTGAATTGCAGCCATTGGGCGGCTTCGCTGGGGCTGCGGTACTGGTAGATGGCATGCGTCAG
The DNA here is from genome assembly GCF_002025205.1 of Pseudomonas sp. CC6-YY-74. Lineage (GTDB taxonomy): Bacteria > Pseudomonadota > Gammaproteobacteria > Pseudomonadales > Pseudomonadaceae > Aquipseudomonas > Aquipseudomonas paeninsulae. The sequence continues at coordinate 558,334 of NZ_CP019947.1, forward strand.
CAGCAATGACAGCGGGGCCAGCAGCCAGACCAGGTTGAGGCGTTGCCGCGACGGCGCGCTTGGCCGCCTGCTCAGCAGCAGGTGCAGGGCGATACCGAACGTCAGGGTCAAGGCTAACCAAGGGTGGCTGAGGCCCGCGCCCTGGGTCGAGTGGCGGACGAATTGGGCGTCGCCCAGGTAGTGCAGATCCGCTGGTTCGGGCATGCGTCCGACTGCGCTAATCAGTTCAGCGTTGCTCAGACTGAAGATGCCCCAGGCCAGCAGCACCGGCAGGCGCAACAACCAACTGCGGCCATGCAACAGGATCAGCAGCAGACTGCCGATGGCCAGATCCGACAGATAACCGAACGGGTGCGACCAGCCCAGGCCGTAGCGACTGGCCAGTGGGATCACAATCAATACCAGGGCCAATGTCAGCGAGGCGCTGGCCGGGTGCTGCAGCCAATGGCTGGATGGGCGCACGGATACTCCAGAAGCAATTGTCATAACTGATCGACGGCAATGCCGAATTCACCGCGGAGCGCAGTTAGACATGATTCTGAAACATGCCTGTGCTAACCGCCAGTAGGGGCAGTTGAATACACTGAAATAGAGGGGGGAGGGATGAAGCATTAGCCCAGCGCCTTGTCTGGGGGAGCAAAGCGCTGCGGGGCTAAGGGAGCTCGGCTTATTTCTTGCCGATGGTGATCTGCTTGGACGCGCCGTAGACCTGGCCACTGACGCCTTTGGCGATCTGCTGGATTTCACCGCCGGAGGTCAAGAAGGCGGCGATCTGCGCATCAATCGAGGCGCTGGTTTCAACGGCGGGAGCTGGTTTGGGCTTGCTGTTTGATGCTTTTACACGCATGGCGGCCATTAACCTATTAAAAAATTAATTTGGGCAGAGATTGTACATGAACGGCTTGACAAATGCTTGGTAAATAACGCTGGCAACTCAAGTTACGGCTAGGTCAGTGACTGGCCGAGGGTGTGGATAGTGCCGATGGCGCTGAGTAAGTCATTGTTTATCAAGTTTCTGTCAGAGGAATGAGCCGTCCAGCGGTTTGCTTAACGGATGGTCCCCACTGGTCGGATCGGTTCTAGGTTCCCTGGCGAGGTCCTGCGAGTTCACGTGCCGGCGTCGAGAATCCAGGCCGCAACTCAGGTAGAATGTCTGGCTCGCAAAGAGGGTAGGGCATCATGGCTGTAATTGGACGAATGAATAGTTTGCAGGTCGTGAAACACACCGACTTTGGTCTGTATCTGGATGGCGGCGCGGACGGCGAAATCTTGCTGCCCAAGCGCTATATCCCCAAAGACACGCCAAGTGAGGTGGAGGACTGGCTGAATGTATTCATTTATCTGGACAGCGATGACAAGTTAATTGCCACCACAGAAACACCGAAAGTGCAGGTCGGTCAATTTGCCAGCCTGAAAGTGGTGGATATCAACCGCGTCGGATTATTCCTCGACTGGGGTTTGCCCAAAGATCTGCTGTTGCCCCACTCGGAAGAAAAGCGCCCGCTGCAAGTCGGCGACTACTGCGTGGTCTACGTGTTTGTCGACAAACGCAGCAAGCGCCTCACCGCCACTGCGCGTCTGGATCGTTACCTGGACAGCGTGCCGGCCACCTACACGACGGGTCAGGAAGTCGATCTGCTGGTGGTCGAGTCCACCGACATGGGCTTCAAGGCGATCATCAACGGCAAGCACTGGGGCCTGATCCACAAAAACGAACTGTTCAAGTTCGTGCGCAGCGGCATGCAGGAGAAGGGCTTCATCAAGGAAGTGCGCGCAGACGGCAAGATCAGCCTCAGTCTGCAGGCGATTGGACAGGAAGCGGCGAGCAGCCTGGGCGAGCAGATCCTGGCCAAGCTGCGCGAGCACGATGGCGTGCTGCCCCTCAATGACAAGAGTTCGCCAGAAGCCATCAGCGCCCTGTTTCGCGTCAGCAAAGGCAACTTCAAGAAGGCCATCGGCGGTTTGTACAAGCAGGGTCGCATCGTGATTCACGACGACCGCATTGAGTTGCCCGCCAAGTAAGGCGCCTGCCCCGCAGCTGCGGGCCGCTGGCTTGTGCTCTGGCAGCGGACGCGAGAGGGTGGTCGAGGAGGGCGCCGGATGCCGGTTTTTTGAAAACCTGCTTGAGCGGCCTTAGACTCCATTGAATAATGCCCAGGCATTTTGCCGTTGTAGCTCAGTTGGTAGAGCACGTCATTCGTAATGATGGGGTCGGGGGTTCGATTCCTCTCAACGGCACCAATAAAATCAAGCACTTAACGTTAATGGCGTTGAGTGCTTTTTTGTTTATGGGTGCAGCGCGGGTGCAAAAGTCCGGGTTTTGATCTGACTTACTATCCTGAGTAGGCGCACCTTTCGAGAGCTTCCTGATGGCTGCGCAGCACCAGGAAGCTACGTTGAAAGCACAATCCGAAACGCACCTTCTACCAGCTGTTCGTCAGTTGGCTCAGCTTTTGACTTATGCAGTCGTGCTAGGCAACTCGTGCCCGCGGGTAAAAGTGCTAGGCCTGGTCAAGAACACTGCTTGGCTAGTCACGTCGTTCGCTTCTCCATGCCTATGGAGGCCACATTAATGCAGTTGGGTATTTTCGAGTCGAGTCTGCAAAAGGCACAAGCTAAGGGTTGGCACTGGTTGTTGGAGCAGTCGGTTCGCAGCAGTGCAATGAGGGATTGGTGAGAAAAACCTTGATCCTGTGCCCCGGCTGGATAACCGCTGTAATCCCCTCACGCCATAAGACAAGACCTGTGCACTGAATGACAAAAGAGCGGGCGGTCAGCGTCAATTCTTCGCCGGCTCGCCACCCTTACCATCGTGACTCTCTCAAACAACAACAAAGAGAAAGTCATGGCCGGAAACATCAAAAAACAAGGCGATAGCATCGACTACACCGCCATCGCGGTGCCCGACGCACAGCGCATGAGCAAAGGCTCACTGACCATGGCCTGGTGGGCCATCTGCAGCGCCATGTTCTGGCTGGTGGTTTCCGCCACCCTGGCAATGAGTTTCGGCACGATAAATGCCATCATCGGCTTACTATTGTCTGTCGTAAGCTTTGCGGCCATCAACGGCGTCATTGCCCGCTACGCCATTAAGACCGGGTTGTCGGTCGCGCTGTTCTCCCGCGTGCTATTCGGACGCACCGGCGCTGCACTGGCCACCCTGATCTTCTTCGCCACCGCGATCTACTACAGCGTGTTCGAAGGCTCGGTGATCGCCATCGCCATCCACAACTATGTATCCGCCCTGACGCTCAATCAGGCGTATCTGCTAGTGGTGCTGTACAGCGTGCCGCTGGTATTCGGCAGCGTGCAAAACTGGCTGGACAAGCTCAATGGTGTGCTGCTGCCGCTCTACCTGATGGGTTTGATCGCGGTGGTGGTGATGGCCGTCGGCGAATACGGCTACAGCTCCGCCTGGCTGGAAATGGGGCCTGAGAGCGGGCCGGTGAGCAATGGCTGGTGGGACTGCTTCACCTACTTCATGGGGGTGTGGATTCTCATGATGTACACCTGGGACTACGCCCGTTTCGGTCGTAAGCAGGATGCCGGCTACCACGCCAAGTTCAACTTCGGCCTGCCCTTCTATATATTCACCTTCCTGATCAACGGCCTGGTCGGCATCTTCCTCGCCGCCACCATCCCCACCCAGGGCGGTCTGTCGGAAGTCTCGGTGGTGCTCGCCATCGTCGAGCTGATGGGCATCTGGGGGCTGCTATTCGTCTGGGTCAGCCAGACCCGTATCAACACCGCCAACTTCTTCATGGCGGCCAGCAATATGCATGCGTTCTTCGGCCGCTTTGGCCTGGGCAAGGTTCCCTATATGGTTTGGGCCATCGTGGTCGGCGCACTGGTCTACCTGCTGATGCTGCTCAACGTGTTCAGTTACATCCTGCAGGCCTTGGCGTACCAGAGCATCTTCGTGGTCGCCTGGGTGGCGATTGCCCTGGCACACATCTGCTCGCCGAAGTACTCGCAGTTGTTCGAGGGCAAGGTCGAGTTCGCCCTCGAGCGAGTCAACGCCTTCAACCCGTGCGGTTTGACCGCCTGGTTCTTCGCCGCAGGCCTGGGGATAGTGCTGCTGAACTTCGGCGGCGCAACGCTGGCGACTTTCTCGGCGCCGGTGACCTTTGTCAGCGCGTTCGGCAGCTACTGGCTGCTGCTCAACAGCGCCAAACGCAGCTGGTTTGTTCGCGCCAGCTGCACCTGAAACCATCGCCCCTGTCCGCCGGGCCGATGCAGTCGGCTCTGGCAACTCGCTGCAGCTACCCACCCGATCCAGCACCCAGCCACGGCACTGCCGCGGCTGGGTGCTGCGCTGCTGAAAACAAGACTAATAATGCAAAAGAGCCAATCCATGAGCCTGATCAACCTGCACTCACTACCCACACTGACATTACTGCCGTTGCTGGCATCGCTCGCGCTACCCGCCGGCGCGGTGGCTATCAATGACAACCTGGACATAGGCGGCGCCGTGCGCGCGCGCATCGACTACGACCCCGACCGGGATATCGAGAAGCTCAGCTTCGATACCGCCTTCCTCACCGCGACCTACAACTCCGACAGCTGGATAGGCGCGGCCAAGTACCGTTTCTACGGCAAGGCCTACCCCTTCGACTACACCGACAAGATCGGCGACATCTCCTTCGCCGAATATGCCTGGATTGGCTACAAGTTCGATGAATCCCGTCAGATCCAGGTGGGCCTGAACAAGATTCCCTTCGGCCTGCTGCCTTATGCCGGCAGTACCTTCTTCGAGACTCTGGGCAGCGTGATCGGCCTGGAAGACATTGCGAACCTGGGTGTCAAATACATCCAGCAGCAGGATGACTGGAACTTCCAGCTCGGTTACTACCTGCGCCCGGCCGATCAGGGCCAAGGCACCAGCCGCGGCGGGCGGACCTATGCAACCAGTGTCGCCACGGCCGACGATTACGTTGTCGACGGCAGCGACAACCATGAGCGCGACATCTTGGTCGGACGTCTGGCCCGCAACCTCAAGCTTGGCAGCTGGCAGTCGGAGATCGGCGCCTCGGCATTGACCTCGTCGCTGCAGAACCAGGACACCGGCGACAGTGGTCGGCGCAATGCCCTGGCGGCCCATTATCTGGGCAAGAACGGCCCCTGGGGCGTGCAGCTGCAAGCCACCCGCCAGGACATGACCCCGGAAAATTCCGGCAGCGACAAGCTGGTCAGCTTCGGCAGCTTCGACGGCACCTTCAACGTCGCGGCCAAGGGCAACCTCTATGTCGCCGACCTCAGCTACGACATTCCCGGCACACTCGGCTGGCTCTCCGGAGTCAAGGTCTACGGCAACTACAGCCTGTTCGACAAGGATGAGTCCAGCTTCGAGGACTCCCAGCGCTTCATCCTCGGCACCTCGTTCTCGCTGAAAGACCTGTGGATCGCCGTCGAGTGGCTGCATGGCAAGCACGATCCCTATATCGGCGGCAGTAGCTACACCCAGAGCCTGGGCGCCGGCGGTAGCGATCGCTGGGAAAACCAGTTGTACACCAACATCGGTTACTACTTCTGAGGCCATAAGCGGCGCCAGCAACCACTCACGCTCCTGTTTTCGCCAGCCATGTGCTGGCTTTTTTTTGCGCAGCGATCCGTCCTCCGGGCACTGGATCCTGCCTCGCCGCAGCAATAGCAACAGTACACCCCAGGACAAAAAACGGTGCGTTCTGCGACAAGCCAGCCGCCATGCCCGCGCGTAGTTTTAGTGACGTGGGCAAGACATCCGTCACGGCCCCCCCGGATAAAAACAAGATTTCTGGTGACCCATGAACACAGTAGATCCGATCACCCTGGCAGTCGTGCGCGGCGCGCTCGAAACCGCCCAGCGAGAAATGACCCTGACGCTGGAGAAGACCAGCCGCTCGAGCGTGTTCAACCTCGCCCATGACTACTCCAACGCGCTCTTCGACCACTTGCCGGAAATGATTCTGCAAGGGCAGGACATCCCGATTCACCTGGGCTCGCTGATTCCCGCGATGAAATGCGTGGCCGGTTTCTTTGGCGATGACATTGCCGAAGGCGACGTCATCTACCACAACGACCCGGCCTACATGGGGAGTCATATCCTCGACTGCTGCATGTACAAACCGGTGTTCTACAAGGGCGAACTGGTGTTCTGGGCGGTCTGTAAGGGCCATCTGACCGACATCGGCGGCCCGGTGCCGGCCGGCTACAATCCGGACGCCAAGGAAATCTACGCCGAGGGTCTACGCATTCCGCCGGTCAAGTTGTGGTCCCAGGGCCAGCGCCGTGAAGACGTGATCAACCTGCTGCTGACCAATATGCGTGCCCGCGCCTACCAGGAAGGCGACTTGAATGCCCAGTACGGTGCCTGCAGCGTGGGCGAACGCCACCTGATCGAGCTGCTCGATCGCTACGGCGTCGACCAGGTCCGCGCGTGCATTACCGAGCTGAAGGATATGGCCGACCGCCATATGCGTGCCCTGCTGCGTGACGTGCCAGACGGTTTCTATAGCGGCACCGCAATTCTCGAAGACTCCGGTCATGGCCTGGGAGAACTGTCGATCACCGCGCAGGTGGAAATTCGCGGTGACGAGGCGCACGTACTGATCGAGAGCCCGCCGCAGGTGCCTTACTTCATCAACTCCTACGCGGGCAACTCGATCTCCGGGGTCTACCTCGGGCTGATGATGTTCGCCCAGGTGCCTCCGCCCTATAACGAAGGCCTGTATCGCTGCGTCAGCGTCGACCTCGGCCCGCCCGGCACGCTGTGCAACGCCCAGGAGCCGGCGCCGCACGTCAACAGCACCACCACACCGATGGAAACCCTGGCCGACGCCGTACGTCTGGCCCTGGAACAGGCCGCTCCGGAGCGGGTGACCGCCTCCTGGGGACATGCCAGCGGGATCAACATCGCCGGGCGCGACCCACGCAGCAACAACGACGAATACGTGACCATGGTGCTGGCCTCGATCATCTCCGGTGCCGGCGCCAACAAGGCCATGGACGGCTGGCCGGCCTGCGGCCCGCTGTGTTGCTTCGGCGCGCTGATGTCCGGCGATATCGAGCTGCTGGAGTACTCCTATCCGGTGCTGATCCATCGCTACAGCCTGATGGCAGACAGCGGTGGCGCCGGCGAATTCCGCGGTGGTTCCGGTACTCGCCTGGAGATCGAACCGCTTGAACACGCCATGACCGTGATCGGTTTCGGCGAGGGCCGGCAGCTGCCCACCGCCGGTGCGGCGGGGGCGAAGAATGTCCTGCTCGAACCCAAGCTCGGCCGCCTGATCCATCGGCATGCCGATGGTGAGGAAGACCATTACATCCAGAACACTCTGCTGACCGCGCAACCGGGCGATCGTGTAATCAACGTCAACCCGGGCGGTGGCGGCTATGGCGATCCACTGCGTCGTCCGCTGGCTGCGGTACTGGCCGATGTGCGCAACGGCCTGGTCTCGGTCGACGGCGCGCGCCTGGAATACGGCGTAGTGATCGACGGCAACGGCCAACTAGATGAAGCCGCCACCCACGCCAACCGCGCCGCGCACTAAGCACAGCCCCATTGAGCAATGCAGAGGATTCGAGCATGAGCAAACAACAATATCGCCTGGGCATCGATGCCGGCGGCACCTTCACCGACTTCATCCTCGCCGACCAACAGGGCAACGTGCAGCTGTTCAAGGCGCCGTCCACCCCGCATGACGGCACCCTGGCCATCCGCAACGGCCTGGCGCAAATCGCCGATGCCATCGGCCGCACGCCAGCCGAGATCATTGCCGACTGCGATCTGTGCATCAACGGCACCACCGTGGCGCTCAACGCGCTAATCGAAAAGACTGGGGTCAGGGTCGGCCTGCTGTGCACCGATGGCCATGAAGACAGCCTGGAAATCCGCCTGGGCCACAAGGAAGACGGCCATCGTTACGACGCCACCTATCCACCGGCGCATATGCTGGTGCCGCGCCACCTGCGTCGTCCGATTGGCGGCCGAATCGTCAGTGACGGCAGCGAGTACAGCCCGCTGGACGAGGCGGCGATCCATGCCGCCATCGACTACTTCCGCGAACAACAGGTGCAGGCGGTGGCGATCTCCTTCGTCTGGTCGGTGCGCAACCCCAGTCACGAGCAACGCGCCATGGCCATGGTGCGTGCCGCCTTACCGGACGTCTTCGTCTGCAGCGGCCACGAGGTGTTCCCGCAGATTCGCGAATACACCCGCACCTCGACCACCGTGGTCAACGCCTACCTGAGCCCAGTGATGGGCCGCTATATCGAACGCATCGACGCCCTGTTCGAGGAGCTGGGCGCGCAGCAGCCGACCCGCTACTTCCAGTCCAACGGTGGCCTGGCTCCGGGCGTGGTGATGCGTGAGCGTGCGGTCAACGCGATCAACTCGGGCCCTGCCTCCGCCCCGCAAGCCGGTCTGTGCGTGGCCCAGCCCTTCGGTATCGACAACGTGATCACCGTCGACATGGGCGGTACCTCGTTCGACATCACCCTGAGCAAAGGTGGGCGCACCAATTTCAGCAAGGACAGCGACTTCCTGCGCTACCGCATCGGCGTACCGATGATCCAGGTGGAAACCCTCGGCGCCGGCGGCGGCTCTATCGCCCACCTCGACGACTTCGGCATGCTCCAGGTCGGCCCCCGCAGTGCCGGGGCTAACCCCGGCCCTGTGTGTTATGGCAAGGGTGGAGTCGAACCGACTGTGACCGACGCCAACCTGGCACTCGGTTATCTGGCTGATGGCGCACTGCTCGGTGGCAGCATCCGGCTAAACCGACAAGCTGCGATCGAGGCGATCCGCAGCAAGATTGCCGAACCGCTGGGCATAAGCGTTGAGCGCGCTGCTATCGGCATCATCACCCTGGTCAACCTCAACATGGTCAGTGGTATCCGTCGGGTGTCCGTCGAGCGTGGTTATGATCCGCGTGACTTCGCCCTGATCGGTGCCGGTGGAGCCGCGGGCATGCACGTGATGCGCCTGGCCGAGGAGATCGGCAGCAAGGTCGTACTGATTCCCAAAGTGGCTTCGGGGTTGTGCGCCTTCGGCCAGATTCTCTCGGACATTCGCTATGACCAGCTGACTACTCTGCCGATGCGTCTGGATGACGAGTTCGTCGACCTGGAGCAGCTCAACCTGGCTCTGCACCAGCTGCGCGAGCGTGGCATGGCCAACCTGCGCGACGACGGTTTCGGTGGCGACAACCGCATCGACTGCCAGTACAACCTGGAGATCCGCTACCTCGGGCAGATCCACGAGTGCAACGTCGAGCTGAGCCGCGACCAACTCGACCACAGCAGCCTGGCGGCGCTGCGCGAAGCCTTCCACCAGCGGCACAAGGCGCTGTTCTCCTACAGTGAACCGGACAGTCCAATCGAGCTGGTCAACCTCGAATGCTCGGTCATCGCGCGGTTGCAGCGTCCACCCATGCCTGAGCTTGCAACCCCGCTCGAGGCAACGGCCGCGACTCCGGCCGGTCACCGGCCGATGCTGTTCAGTGCGCAAGACGACTGGCAGGACACCCCGGTGTACAACGGCGACCGGATAGAAGTAGGGCAGATGATTCAAGGCCCCTGTGTGATTGAGGAAGCGACCACCAACATCGTTGTCCCGCCGGGCTGGCAGGTCAGCTTGGCGCCCTCGGCTACATATGAACTGACCCCCGGTCATTGACCGTCAGGAAGCTTTAATCAAGGATGGTGTAACAACGGCACCGACGGTATTCAACGTTGGTGCCGCCCTCATAATAATTACAAGTTGAGGACCGTCCATGGCAGATCAATTGTCCACCCGGTATTGGCCTGAGAGTGAAAGGCAACCGCGCTGGGCCGAAGCCATCGGCAATACATACTTTCCATTGTCGTTGGAGTTCAATCCCAGCGCCAATTTCCAAGGCAGTCTGAAAATCTGGAAGACGGCCAGTACGCCATTGGCGTTATCGCGCCTGCGCTCCAGTCAGCTAGGCTATTCGCGCAGCGAGGGTCAGGTTAGCGAAGACACTGAACCCTGTTACCTGGTTACGGTGCCGCGTCTCACCGAGGTGCACTTCGAGCAGGACGGTCGTGAGCTCCATTGTCAGCCAGGTGGATTCATCTTCGAGCGGGGCGATGCGCCTTATCGTTTTCACTACTCCTCGGACAACGACCTTTGGGTATTCAAACTGCCTGAGCGCGCGCTGCATGGACAGATACGTGGAGCCGAGCGCTACACCCGTTTCTGCTTCGACGCTCGGCGTGGCTTGGGGCGAATTTTTGTTGATCAACTGGCGATGTGTGCCGCGCGCTTCGACGAATGCGATGCGGACGCCCGTCATATGCTGCTGGAGCAAGCCCTTTCGACGCTGTTAATGGCTCTGCGCCAGGATGAACGAGTTCTCAACAGTGAAAGCTCGAATCTAGCCGCCCTGCATTTGCAGCGTATCGAGCACTACATTGACCTACACGTGTGTTCAGCTGAACTAAATCCGCAGCATATTGCTCAGGCCTGCGGCTTATCCGTTCGCTATCTGCACAAATTATTCTCCAGCACGCCCTACAGCCTCGGTGAATGGATTCGCCTGAAGCGACTAGAGGCGGTATACCAACGTCTGCGCGATCCCCACTGCCACCTATCAATCGGTGAGCTGGCATATCGCTGGGGGTTTAGCGATCAGGCACAATTTTCCCGGCATTTCCGTCAGCACTTCGGTTGCAGCGCCAGTGAAGCCCGAGCCGTCCCGCTAAAGCATTAGTCGGTAACTTGATTGCCGATGTGCTCTGGGCGAGTAGAAGTCGTTCGGCGAAGATCACCCACGTGCTGAGACTTCCCCAGGCAGCCCCAGATAGCGAGATGCGGTACCTACTCCATGAGTTCAGGGTCGGGCAGGGAAGTACTCAGCTTGCTGCTGCGCATGATCCCCGCAATGATCGGTACCGGCGTCATCAGGTGAGCCTGCATCATGGCGCTTGCGCGCGTTGCGTCACGGGCAAGGATGGCTTCGACCAGCTCGCTGTGTTCTTGGCGTTTCAGGGTCAAGGCCTCCTCGGAGAGCACCGTGCGCCGCAGCCACAGCTGGCGATAGCGCTCGGCCTGATCGAACAGGTAGGCGCGCGCCTGCAGCAGGTGCCTGGAGCCACAGCCGGCGGCTATGGCTGTGTGGAAGGCCTTGTGCCGGGCATCCCAGATTTCCAACAGCTGCTCCTGAGTCTTGACCTCCATCACCTTGGCCAATGTATGCGAGCAGGCCAACACCTGGGCCTCCCAGGCGTCATCGCCGCGTTCGATGGCGAGCCTCAGCACCAGTGCCTCGAGATTGGCCCGGGCGTCGTAGATGTCCTGCATCTCGCTCAGCGACATTGAGGCGACGCGGTAGCCGCGCTGGCTGATCGCGACCACCAGGTTTTCCGCAATCAGCTGCGACAGCGCCTCGCGCAGGGGGCCTACGCCTAGGTCGTAGCGCTCCTTGAGTGCGCTCATCCGCAGCTTTTCGCCGGCCTTGAACAGCCCCTGAATGATGTCCCGCTTGAGCCACTCATAGCCGCTGACTGCTGAGTTTTGCCGGGGGGCGAGGGTATCCATAAGCCATGTTCCTCAACGGATTTTGCCCATCATACCCAAGTGCCGAAATATCTACTAAGTGGAGACATAGGAAGTGTTTATCTACATTTGTAAAAAACGTAGACATTTTAATTTAATGGCGATAACTTTGTCCCCGCTGCCCTGGCAAGTCCTAGAGCGGCGCACAGATCATCTTCGTCAGGACTCTGCCATGAATGCCTTTACCCAACTGAAAGACCTCGTGATGCCGCTACCGACTGCCGTTCATGGCTTTTCTCTGGCGCCCTCCGCGCAGTCGCCCCGTTTGCTCGAACTGACCTTCGCCAAGGCGACGGTGGAGGCTTTCTGCGCGGCGGTGGCCAAGTGGCCGGTGCAGGCGCTGGAGTACAAGTCCTTCCTGCGCTTTCGCTGCGCCAGGATTCTCGATGATCTGTGTGGCAACAGCCTGCGTCCGGTGCTGCTCAACACCCTGATGGATCGCACCACGGGCGGCATGCTGATCAGGCCCGAGGGCTTGGACGATGTGGCCCAGGCCGATGACATGGTCAAGCTGTCCACGGCGGTGGCGCATCTGTTGGGGCGCTCGAACTTCGATGCCATGAGCGGCCAGTTCTACGCGCGCTTCGTGGTCGAGAACATCGACAACTCCGACAGCTACCTGCGCCAGCCGCACCGGGTGATGGAGCTGCACAACGATGGGACCTTCGTCGACCAGATCACCGACTACGTGCTGATGATGAAAATTGATGAGCAGAACATCGAAGGTGGCAATTCGCTGATCCTGCACTTGGACGACTGGGAGGACCGCGATGCCTTCTTCCATCATCCGCTGGCGCGGCGGGTCATGCGCTGGACTGCGCCGCCGAGTAAGAAGGTCGACCAGGACGTGTTTCATGCGATCTTCGATGTCGACGCCGAAGGGCGGCCGACCATGCGCTATATCGACCAATTCGTGCAGCCCAAGGACTTCGATGAAGGCAACTGGCTGACCGACCTGTCGATCTCCCTGGAGGGCAGCCCAAACAAGCTGTCCGTGCCGGTGCCAGTGGGCTGCTTCCTGCTGATCAATAACCTGTACTGGCTGCATGGCCGCGACCGCTTCACCCCGCATCCGGGGCTGCGTCGTGAGCTGATGCGCCAACGCGGCTACTTCAGCTACCCCAAGCTCGGCCACCAGCAAGGTCAATAATTGCCATTAATTGGACAGGGCTACGCGGTGTAGCCCTTGTCGCTTGTCCACTGGACAACACAGATCGAGTAGAGGTGATAGCGGTGTACGATTTTGTGATCATCGGGGGCGGCATTATCGGCATGTCGACCGCCATGCAGTTAATCAAGGCCTACCCAGAGTCGAAAATCCTGTTGCTCGAGAAAGAGTCCGGGCCAGCCAAGCACCAGACCGGGCACAACAGCGGGGTCATCCACGCCGGCGTCTACTACACGCCTGGCAGCCTGAAGGCGAAGTTCTGCCTGGAAGGCAACCGCGCCACCAAGTCGTTCTGTGATGAGCAGGGCATTGCCTACGATGAGTGCGGCAAGTTGCTGGTCGCCACCAATGAGGTGGAAATGCAGCGCATGCGCGCGTTGTGGGAGCGAACCGCGGCCAACGGGCTGGAGCGTGAGTGGCTGTCGGCCGAGCAGCTCAGGGAGCGTGAGCCGAATATCACCGGGATCGGCGGGATATTCGTGCCCTCCAGCGGCATCGTCAACTATGCCGAGGTCACCGCCGCCATGGCCCGCGAGTTCCAGAAGCACGGTGGCGAGATTCGCTACGACAGCGAAGTCATCGGCCTGCAAGAGACAGCGGCCGAGATGCGGGTGAAAACTCAGCAGGGCGAATACAGCGCACGCTTTATGGTGACCTGCTCGGGTCTGATGGCCGACCGCATGGTACGCCTGCTGGGCCTAGACCCGGGCTTCAGCATTTGCCCCTTCCGTGGCGAGTACTACCTGCTGCCCGAGCAGCACAACCGGATCGTCAACCACCTGATCTACCCGATTCCCGATCCGTCCATGCCGTTCCTCGGCGTGCACCTGACGCGGATGATCGACGGCAGCGTGACGGTCGGCCCGAATGCGGTGCTGGCGCTCAAGCGCGAGGGGTATCGCAAGCGCGACATCTCCCTGGCCGACACCTTCGAGATGCTGACCACCCGGGCATTCTCAAAGTGCTCAAGGACAACCTGCGCCCCGGCCTGATCGAGATGAAGAACTCGCTGTACAAACGCGGCTATCTGGAACTGGTGCGCAAGTACTGCCCCAGCCTCCAGGTACAGGATCTCAAGCCCTACCCGGCCGGGGTCCGCGCCCAGGCGGTGTCCAAGGAAGGCAAGCTGATCGAGGACTTCCTGTTCCGCAATACCCGGCGCAGCGTCAACGTCTGCAATGCACCGTCGCCAGCGGCCACCTCGGCCATTCCGATCGGCGCCTACATCATCAAGCAGATTGATGCACAGCTGCAGGGACTGCCTGGATTTGCAACATCCAAACACCCCGCATAAGCAACTCGGGGCGAATGCGACAGTGCGCTGGGACGAACAAGACGGTGCACCAGACGACAAGCCTCGCTCCGGCTCAGCCTAATAGGCTGTCGACCAGTGCACTCAACGCTCCCGAGCCAAGTCAGCGTTGCTGAGCTGATTACCGAGTTGCAGTGCGTGAGTGTGATCAAAAGCCGGGTGCCTGCTTATACGGCTACCCCCAGAAACCATGCTTGTTAGTCATCTTGAGAGCGCGCCATGAACCAGTCAGTGTCCTCGCTGCCAGAAAAAGACATTCAGTATCAACTGCACCCCTACACCAATGCCCGCCTGCATCAGGAGGTCGGCCCGCTGATCATCGAGCGAGGGGAGGGCATCTATGTCTATGACGATCAGGGCAAGGGTTATATCGAGGCGATGGCTGGGTTGTGGAGCGCCGCGCTGGGTTTCAGCAATCAACGTCTGATCAAGGCCGCCGAGCAGCAACTCAACACCCTGCCGTTCTATCACCTGTTCAGTCACAAATCGCACCGCCCGAGCATCGAGCTGGCCGAGAAACTGATCGAAATGGCGCCGGTGCCGATGAGCAAGGTGTTCTTCACCAACTCCGGTTCCGAGGCCAACGACACCGTGGTGAAGATGGTCTGGTACCTGAACAATGCGCGCGGCTTGCCGGCCAAGAAGAAGTTCATCAGCCGGGTCAACGGCTACCACGGCATCACCATCGCCAGCGCCAGCCTGACCGGCCTGCCGGGCAACCAGCGAGGTTTCGACCTGCCGCTGCCGGGCTTCCTACATGTCGGCTGCCCGCACCATTACCGTTTCGCCCTGGCCGGTGAAAGTGAAGAGCAGTTCGCCGACCGCCTGGCCGCCGAACTGGAGCAGAAGGTTCTCGCCGAAGGCCCGGACACCATCGCTGCGTTCATTGGCGAGCCGTTGATGGGCGCCGGCGGTGTCATAGTGCCGCCGCGCACCTACTGGGAGAAGATCCAGACGGTCTGCCGCAAGTACGACATCCTGGTGATCGCCGATGAGGTCATCTGCGGGTTTGGCCGTACCGGGCAGATGTTCGGCAGCCAGACCTTCGGCATCCAGCCGGACATCATGGTGGTGTCCAAGCAGCTGTCCTCGTCCTATCAGCCGATCGCGGCGATCTTGATCAATGACCCGGTGTTCCAGGGCATCGCCGATCACAGCCAGGCGCTCGGTTCGCTTGGCCATGGCTTCACCGGCAGCGGTCATCCGGTCGCCAGCGCCGTGGCCCTGGAAAATCTGAAGATCATCCAAGAGGACAACCTGGTCGAGCACGCGGCGCAGATGGGCCAGCTACTGCAGCGCGGCCTGCGAGACTTCGCCGACCATCCCCTGGTCGGCGAAGTTCGCGGATGTGGCCTCATCGCTGCAGTCGAACTGGTAGGCGATCGTGCCAGCAAGGCGCCTTACCATAGCCTAGGCACTCTGGGTCGCCACATGGCGGCACGTGCACAAGAGCACGGGATGATCACTCGCGCCATGGGTGATGCCGTGGCCTTCTGTCCGCCGTTAATCGTCAACGAGCAGGAAGTCGGCCTGATTCTGGAGCGCTTTGCCAGGGCTCTGGACGACACCACCCAGTGGGTTGGTTAGATCAATCCGGGGGAGGGGAGTATTACTTTTGTTCCACTCTCCTCTGTTTAAATCCATAGCTTGAAAAATAGCTGAGCCGCACTGAATGCAGCCTGCGAAGGAGTCCGTCATGCAACTCAAAGACACCCAATTGTTCCGCCAACAGGCGTATATCGACGGAACCTGGCTGGACGCCGACAGCGGCCAGACCATCAAGGTCACCAACCCGGCCACCAACGAAGTCATAGGTAGCGTGCCGAAGATGGGCGCCGCGGAAACCCGCCGTGCCATCGAAGCCGCCAACCGTGCCCTGCCGGCCTGGAGCGCACTGACCGCCAAGGAGCGTTCGAACAAACTGCGCCGCTGGTTCGAACTGCTGATCGAGAATCAGGACGACCTCGGCCGTCTGATGACCCTGGAACAGGGCAAGCCGCTGGCCGAAGCCAAGGGCGAAATCGTCTACGCCGCATCCTTTATCGAGTGGTTCGCCGAAGAAGCCAAGCGCATCTATGGCGACGTGATTCCGGGCCACCAGCCGGACAAGCGCCTGATCGTGCTCAAGCAGCCGATCGGCGTGACCGCGGCCATCACCCCGTGGAATTTTCCTGCGGCGATGATCACCCGTAAAGCTGGCCCGGCCCTGGCCGCCGGTTGCACCATGGTGATCAAGCCGGCTTCGCAGACGCCGTTCTCCGCCTTGGCCCTGGTGGTCCTGGCCGAGCGCGCCGGTATTCCGAAAGGCGTCTTGAGTGTGGTCACCGGCAGCGCCGGCGACATCGGTGGCGAGCTGACCAGCAACCCAATCGTGCGCAAGCTGAGCTTCACCGGCTCGACCGAGATCGGTCGCCAGCTGATGGCCGAATGCGCCAAGGACATCAAGAAGGTGTCGCTGGAGCTGGGGGGCAACGCACCCTTTATCGTGTTCGACGATGCCGATCTGGATAAGGCGGTCGAAGGCGCGCTGATCTCCAAATACCGCAACAACGGCCAGACCTGTGTATGCGCCAATCGTCTGTATATCCAGGACGGTGTGTACGACGCGTTCGCCGAGAAGCTGAAAGTCGCGGTGGCCAAGTTGCAGATCGGTAACGGTCTGGACGAAGGCACCACCACCGGGCCGCTGATCGACGCCAAGGCGGTGGCCAAGGTCCAGGAACACATCGCCGACGCCATCAGCAAGGGCGCTAAGCTGCTCACCGGTGGCAAGCCGCACGCCCTGGGTGGCAGCTTCTTCGAGCCGACCATCCTCACTGACGTGCCGAGCAACGCCGCAGTGGCCAAGGAAGAGACCTTCGGCCCACTGGCGCCGCTGTTCCGCTTCAAGGACGAGGCCGAGGTAATCGCCATGGCCAACGACACCGAATTCGGTCTGGCCTCCTACTTCTATGCTCGCGACATGGGCCGCGTGTTCCGTGTGGCCGAAGCCCTGGAATACGGCATGGTCGGCGTCAATACCGGGTTGATCTCCAATGAAGTAGCGCCTTTCGGTGGTATCAAGGCGTCCGGCCTGGGCCGCGAGGGCTCGAAGTACGGTATCGAGGATTACCTAGAGATCAAGTACCTCTGCCTCGGCGGTATTTGAACGACGTTCCTTAGTTGGCGTAGCGCATCCACGGCGTTATTCGTGTGGGCATGGGCTCCGGGGACGGGCCGAAGCCCAGTGTTGTGCAACACTGGGTTTCAGCTATGGGAGTCTTGTTGTAATCCTATGCGCATGCGTATGGGGGTACATGGATGACATGTTTCCCCGTTCATTTCCCGTTTCGATTTCGCTGACGCTCCGCGCGCTGCGCATCTGAACCACCTTGGCCGCAGTGGCAAACACTGCCTCCTGGGCGACCCTGAGAGCATGATCTTCTTCTGTGTCCTGATCTTCATGTATCACTCAGAGTGAGACATGAAGATCAGACCTCCACGAAAAAGCCCCGCTGGGTGGTGGGGCTCTTCTCTCAACGATGACCGCGTTTTTTGTGGTCGCGATCATCACGATCGTGATCTCTCGAGCGCTCATGCCGCGAGTCTCTGTCGTTGTCTCGGGCTCTGTCATGACCGCGATCATGACCGCGATCATGGTCGTGATAGACGCAGCCAGCGGATATGCCGATCAGCCCTGCAAGGGCCAGGGTGCAAAGGTGCTTGAGCATGGATGTCTCCGATACTTCGGGTGAACTCAGTGCATCTGACCGCTAGGGCGTGAAATGGTTGGCTGGGGATGTGAGCGGCGGGTGAATAGGGTCGCCTTGGCCAGGATCTGGTTGATGACAGGCCTTTTCAGGCTGGGCGAAGTCATATGCCATTCGACAGTACGTTCAGGGCTGATCGAAAATACGTGATATCGCCTCCCGCAGCCTGTGCTGGTATGCCTGACTATCTTGCAGGCCAGTAAATATGGGGCTGTTCCTCTTCTCTTGCGGGCGCTACCTGCCCGTTAGTGGGCAGGTGCTTGAACCTGCGAGCCAGTCAGTTGCCTCATCAGGTAGGCTATCCCGCTATTCGGGGTCTAGAGGTGATTATGACGCGATTCACAGGCTCTGCAGTCATACTGGGGCTGGTGTTGGCGGCTCAGGTTTGCGCTGAGCCGCAGGCTCCCCAGACGATTCGGCTGATCCCGAAAACCTATATCAGTCCAGGGGCCAGTGGCAGCATCGGCAGCTCCGAGCGCATTGAGCGTTACGATCTGTATGGTGGCCAGCAGGTGCCAGGTGACCGTGCCACACGGCAGTATCAAAGCCACTACGGTAGGCAGTCAGTGGAGAATCACGGCGGTATTCGTCAGAGTATCGAATATCCGGGTGGCCATGAGGTCCAGCGTTCGCCGGGGCAAAGCAGCCAGCAGCTTGAGCGCAGGCGCTGAGCGGTCAGGCTCGAGTGCTGCTGCCGCTGCGCTTGGATTATTGGTCAAGGCCATGACTGCAGTCGCCGTGGCTGCTGGCACGTCCTTCAGCCTTTTTTGCCCCAGAGTTGTTCCAGGCGTTTGTCTCGACCACAGCCGTTGCGGTAGTAGGTATAGCGCAGCGGGTTCCTCTGGTAGTAGTCCTGGTGATAGTCCTCGGCCGGATAAAAAATGGTGGCGGGCAGGACGTCCGTGACGATCGGCTGACTGAAGCGTCCTGAGGTTTGCAGGGCGGTTTTCGAGGTCTCGGCCAGGGTCTTCTCCTCAGGCGTGGCGTAGAAGATCGCGCTGCGGTATTGCGAGCCGTGGTCGCAGAATTGGGCGTTCGGAGTCAGTGGGTCGATGGTCGGCCAGTAGGCTTCCAGCAGCTTGGTATAGCTGGTCTGGTTCGGGTCGAAACGCACCTGCACCGCTTCGATATGACCGCTATTGCCGGCCGATACCTGCTGGTAGCTGGGGTTCTCCACGTGCCCGCCGATGTAGCCGGAGGTGGTGGACAGTACACCGGGCACCTTGTCGAAATCCGATTCGGTGCACCAGAAGCAGCCCCCGGCGAATACCGCCACGCCTGCGTCTGGTGTGCTGGCGTCGTTCGGCATTGGTGTGGCAGCCGGGGTCGTTTCCGCCGAGGTCGGTCCGCAGGTGCTGAGTAACCCAGCCAAGAGCAGCGCAGCAGCGCTCTGCGACCCGCGGGAGAGCCAGAGCAGGGGCGTAGTGGTCATGTTCAACTCCTCAGGGCGGGCAAGGTTTCACCCTGGGGAATGAAGCGTAACGCTACACCGTTATTGCACCAGCGTTCGCCACGAGGCTGCGGGCCGTCGTCGAACAGGTGGCCTTGGTGTCCCTCGCAGCGAGCGCAGTGGTATTCGGTGCGCGGGAAGATCAGTTTGAAGTCGCGCTTGAATTCGGTGTTACCGGCAATCGCCTGGGTAAAGCTGGGCCAGCCGGTGCCGCTTTCGTATTTGTGCTGGCTGTCGAACAGCGGCAAGTAGCAGGCGGCGCAGATGTAGGTGCCCTTGCGCTTTTCCTGGTTGAACGGGCTACTGCCTGCCCGTTCGGTGTCCTCTTCGAAAAGGACCGCATAGGCCTCTGGCGACAACAGTTCGCGCCACTCGCTGTGCGCTTTGTCCAGCGGCACGACAGTCGCGGCCTGGCTGAACGGTGCATGGCTGGCGAGTAGCGGCAGGGTGGGCAACAAGGCCATGCCCTGGAGGAATGAACGACGTTTCATGGCTGTTCTCTGCGCGGTGATGTACTCAATAGACTGGCTGACACCAGACTTGTTACAGCCGCGGGCCGATCTTTTGTGCGTGATTGGGCGCGTCATCTTCATGGCCGGGACGGAACGCAGCTACAGCGCTAGCGTACTTGCGAGAGCAAGTGTTTCGCCAGAGGTACTGTGTCCGGTGCAGGGCCTGCTCGTGCAGCCGGCTCGCTATTGCGTGGGCAGTTGCTCTGGGTTGTGCCGTGCGCCATCGATGATGGTGCGGTTGCGCCCGGCACTTTTGGCTTGATACAGGCATTGATCGGCGCGCTCCAGCCAGGATTCCCAGTGCTCGCTGTTGCGCAGAATGGCGCCGCCGATCGAGACGGTCACGGGGCCGCCCGGGCCTGGCAGGCTTTGTGCGATTTGCTGTTGCAGATGAGTCGACGCGGTTTTGAGGCCGTGCTCATCGGTGTTAGGTAAGAGCAGCAGGAATTCTTCGCCGCCGAAGCGAAACAGGCGATCTTCCTGGCGTGAGCAGCACTTGATCAGGTCGACGAAGGCCACCAGCACCTGATCGCCAGCCTGGTGACCGAACCTGTCGTTGATCTGTTTGAAGTGATCCAGGTCCATCACCAGTGCGCCATAGCTGTTGCCGTGCCGGCGATGGGTGGACACGGCGATCTTCAGTTCTTCATTCATCGCTCGGCGATTGCGCGCGCCGGTCAGCGGATCCTGGATCGCCAGGATCTGCAACTGGTCGCGCTGGCTGCGGGTCCGGTAGGCGAAGATGAAGGTCATGACGCTCGCCAACAGGCCGGTGACCAGGAACGACATCATCTGGTAGCTGCTTTCGAATATCGTGCCCGGTACCAGCAGTGCGTAGCCGACCAGGGTCGACAGCACCAATACGGTGGCCACCATGGCTTTCCCCGGGGAGATCATGAAGAAGTTGAACAGGATCAGTGGGTAGATCCAGAACAGCCCGTTGACCCCCAAGTTGATGGCGATCAGCGTCGCACCCAGTGAGAAAATGATCGCCAGATAGATGCCGGGTTTGACCGTGTCGCCGGTGCGCCAGGCATAGAGCACGGCACAGACGGTGGAGAACACGATGGTGGTGTCGGCGGCGCTGACCAGGTAATTGCCTTCGGCCAGTCGATACACGGCGTAGGGCGAGATGCCCATGATGCCGAACAGGCTCATCAGGGTCATGATGGACAACTCGAAGTCATTGCGCAGCCGCTTGAGCAGTTGCTGAGTCAGTCTGGCCATAAAAGGCTCTTGTCGTTGTTATGGCGGAAGGATGCAGAGCTTTGCCTGAACCGGCAAGGGCAAAAGCTGAACAAAGTGCCAGAATTTACGCCAAGCGGATAAAGAGTGCGGCATCTGTCTGCCGAGGCTGTGGTCAGTGTGCTCGCTAACGGCACAGGGCGATCAAGTTTTTCTTGCGCTGATAGCGCGACAGCCGCTCGGCGAGTGCCGCGGGTAGGCTGGAGCCGGGCAGAAAGCCCAGGCTTGCATAGAAGCTGCGTAGTTCGGGGTGACAGAACAACCAGGCCGGTTCGCTGGTAAGTGCCAGGGCCTGTTCGATCAATTGGCGCGCCAGCCCTTGGCCGCGGTGCTTCGGTGCGACGAACAGGCCGCTAAGCCAATGCCCATGTGCCAGGGGGCGCAGGCATAGGGCGGCGACAATTTCGGTGTGTTGCATGACCCACACCTGAGCCTGGCGGTCGACGCGCATGGGGGAGCGATGGGCGCGATAGAACTCATCCACCAGCGGCAGCAGTGGGACAGGCAGGGCACGGCAGTGCAGATCGTCCATGCAGGGTAAGTCGTCTAGCGAGAGTGGCGGGTTCGGCGTTTATCTACCCAACAGCAGGTCGTTGGCCTGCTGTTGGGCGATTGGTTCAGACGGTTGCGTGGCTGCCGAGCAGGGTTTTGTCGGCGTGTTTACCCTTTTTCGTCATGCGCTTTTCTTGCGCGGTTTTAAGCGGTTTCTTTTTCGCTTGTTTCTTTGAGTCCATGCCTTTGCTCATGATCTTAACCTCGGTCTAGATTGCGGTTGAGTGCTGCGTGGAGCGTAGGGGTTTCAGTCATTAGCACCTCCCAACTGCATGAGCCTGCATGGATCAAAGTCTACGCCCATAACTGAACAATAGCCGGACAGCCGCGCAGTAAGGCCGCGCACCCTGGGTATTCCAATCGGTTTGTTGCTCGAGGGGCATTGGGCCGTCGTCACGGCGTCAGGCGTGGCGAAGCAGGCGTTCGGCAGTGATCTCCGCTAGATCCTGGCGCTGCATATACACCCGCAGCGGTTCGCCGATATTCAGGCGCTCGTCGATGCGCAGATCGAGGAGCAATTGCAGGCGTTCGCGCTTGAGGGTCATCAGTTGATCTTGGCCGGCGCACCAGACGAACTCGCAGCTCGGGGTGATGCTGTCTTGCGGCACATCCAGACCGAAAGAATCCTCGCTGAAGCGCACGATATGTTGGCCGGTCCTGGCATTGAAACCGACAAAACCCTGCAGCTGGTCGGCAGCCTCGCAGATGCTGGCGGACGTGATACTCATATGAACCTCGCGCGTTACGACTGTTTAGACCCTTGGGGGTGGTCGCTACAGGCTAAGGCGTTACGCGCAACGTGCCTTGCTTCTGATCAATAGGCCGATGGTTAGCCGTGAATCCGCGCTGGCGAGGTGCATGTTGGTTTCCGGCTAGCGCTACCGTCGGATGCTGCTATGCGCGGCGTGCAGGGTTAACCACTGTGTTGCAGGCGCTCGGCTGCCTGATTGGCGCCCATGCGCGGCGCGGCGGCAAGCGGGTAGGCAGGGCGGCTGTTTGCCGGGGGGCAGGCCCGGCAGGCGCTATTTTTACTGGTCCTTGGACGTGGAAAAGGCGCTGATCTGGCCGAAAGGTGCGCTGTGCATACCGACATTTATCGCCATCAATGGTGAGTTGTTGATCCAGATGTTGTCGATCACGATGGTTTTGCCGATGTCTTCATTGTCCGCAGCCACCAGTAGGTAATAAGTCCCATCTTCCGGCGCTTCGCCATCCCAGCCCAGACTGACCTGGCCGACTACGCCGGTGGCGCGCGTTGGTTGGCTGGCGATCACCGTGCCGTAGGCGTCGAGCAGCAGTGCTCGCGGTTTGAGGGCGAACTTGTTGAAGCCCAGGCAGGCGTCGTGGCACAGCGAATTGACGTTGAGCGCATAGCGCTCGCCCTTTTTCAGTTCCAAGGAGAACACCCGATAATTGGAGATCGAGCTGCCGAAGTCCAGGCGCGGCTGATCCGCGCCGATCTGCCAGGTTGGCGGCAGCAGTCCGGGATTCAATGGCAGGGGGATCGCCTGGACATTATGGATGGCTTCGAGATTGCTTTTGGCGATCGGGCCATGCGCCGAGCGCACGGCGTGTTCATAGGTCGACTGCGGGTTCCCGGCACAGGCGCCGAGCAACAGGCAGGTGGCCAGGGTGATGAGTAGGCGCAAGATAAAACTCCTCGATGACAGCGTCCATGTGTGGCCAACCCGCGCTCCAAGCGCGACGGGCGCGCATTCTACTCGCTTCGAGCAAGCCTGAGTGTGATCGAAGCCCTCTTGTACGCTTGACGGCGCAAATTGTCGGCCAGTCCGGTCGATGCCAGCGGTTGAGTGTTCACCCTGGGTGTCTCGTCCTTGCTGGTCGCAGGCGACAATCCTGTCACCAGGGAGTGCGGGGGCAGAGGGTGATAGCCATACCGATCCGGCTGGTCAATCTGTGTCGAGAATTTCCTTCAGGACAGCGGCGAGGTCGCGGATAGCTTGTTCACCGTTGCCGGTAAAGGTCGAGCCATGCATGGTCGCGAGCGTCCTGGGCTTAAGTTGCGCCAGGCGCTCCAACGTCGGCGCGGTTTGTCGGGTGTAAGGCATGTAGGCGGCAAGCGGGCTGTTCTCATAGTCCAGCAGTGTTTGCCTGGCCCTGCCGATCACGTCCGAGGAGGTGATCGGCTCGACATCGCCGTTCTGGTGGAAGAGGTCGGAACAGAGCAGGGTGCCTTGGGTTTCCTCGAAGAACAATCCGGCATCCCAGCAGTGGGGCACGTGCGGTGTACGCAGGAAGCGCAAACGATATTTGCCGGTGCTGATCAGTTCTCCGTCGTCGAGCGCCTGAGCCGGCCTGGCGGCCACCACATCGTCGACACTCACCACCTTGCCAACCAAACTGCACAGGGCGCAGGCCTCTGGCGCCAGGGTCTGCCACTCGCGCAGTGAGCCGCACTCATCGGCCTCGAAGTGACTGAAGGCGATCCAACGCAGCGTCGTCGGGTCGATCAGGCGAGCCACGGCCTCCTTGACGGACGGGAAGAGGCCGCGCATGCCGGTATGCAGCAACACGGGCTGCTCATCACACAGTAGAAACTGGTTGAACTGCAGGTTTGCCTCCGGCACGTAGGTTGATAGGCGATACAGGTCTGGCGCAATTTCGCTGACTGAAGTCATGGTAAGCCTCCATTAGCCTGGATGCCGCGCTGGACGGTAACCGTCCGCACACATCAGAAGTTGGCGCGGCGAAGTGGTAAACGAACGTCCGTCCTGCCGCCGCTTGTCTGGCCGGCTGCACGCCAGAACGATGTCATCAGCAACTATAGCTCTTGTCTTCTGCAGCCCACGCGAAGCCGGATTGGCTTGATCCGGGTATGGGGTTGCAAGGGGGCGACCATGCCCCTGCAGCTTGTTTGGGGGCTGGAAACCGGCGTCGGAAAATACTGCCCGCCTGAATGCAGGGACGAATAACGCGCGGAAAAATTATCTTGTTCATGCACCGGTCCGCTGCAATCAGTATTTCAACTGATTTTCAGGGCGTTGATCATGGTCAATCGACAATTCGTTAGGCATGCAACTATTTCGCCTGGATTTATCAATACTTCTGCCAGTGAGGGTGAGGACAGGCACATGAAAGAACGCACTTACACACGAGCAATAACGGAATTCGTGCTGGCTTCTTGCCTGTTGGGACTAACCTCGACAGCTGCAGTCGCGGCGACCGCAGTGGATCTGCCGGTGATCGTTCAGGCGCTGGTTGCGCCCCCGGCGGTGCCAGCGCCAATTACCCGTAAAAGTCCGGCGCGGGTGGTGGTCAATCTGACTGTGGAAGAGGTCGAGAAAGAAATAGCGCCCGGTACGCGCTATATGTTCTGGACGTTTGGCGGCACCGTGCCGGGCAAAATGATCCGTGTGCGTGAAGGCGATACTGTTGAGTTGCATCTGCAGAATCTGGCCAGCAACAAACTGCCGCACAATATCGATTTGCATGCCGTTAGCGGCCCAGGTGGCGGCGCGGAGCAAACCCTGATTGCGCCGGGAAATGAAGCGACCTTTAGCTTTAAAGCCCTGTCTCCCGGGCTGTATGTCTATCACTGCGCCACGGCGCCCGTGGCATGCACGTGGCCAATGGCATGTACGGCATGATCCTGGTCGAGCCCAAAGAGGGCATGTCCAAGGTTGACCGTGAACTCTATGTAATGCAGGGCGACTTCTACACCTCGGGTGCTTACCGCGCCGAGGGTCTGCAGAATTTTGACATGCAGAAAGCGGTCGATGAAAAGCCTACTTATGTGTTGTTCAACGGTGCCGATGGCGCCCTCACTGGCGAGAACTCGCTGACCGCCAACATCGGTGAAAAAGTGCGGATGTACTTCGGCGTCGGCGGCCCCAACCTGACCTCCAGTTTTCATGTGATAGGCGCGATCTTCGACCGTGTGTACAGCGACGGCGGTAGCCATTATCAGGAAAATGTGCAAACCACCATGGTGCCGCCAGGCGGCTCGACTATTGTCGAATTCGTACCCAAGGTGCCGGGTAACCTGACCCTCGTCGACCACTCGTTGACTCGTGCCTTCAATAAGGGGGCAGTAGGTTTGCTGGCTGTCAGTGGTGCTCCACAGCCGGAAATTTATGGCGAAGGGGTGAAGAAGCCTTTGCCTGCGGTAACGGGTCAAGTAGCCGTGGCCAAAGTTGAGGCGCCGCAGGTGCCGGCTGACGATGCAGTGCTGACGCGCGGCAAGGCCGTTTATGAGCGGGTTTGTGCCGCTTGCCACTTGCCCGATGGTACGGGTGTGGCCGGGGTGTTCCCGCCGTTGGCCGACTCCGATTTCTTCCAGGAACGGCCGTATGAAATGGCCTATATCGTCTTGCACGGTCGCAGTGGCGAGTTGGTGGTCAATGGTGAGCGCTACAACGGTGTGATGCCGCCGCAAGATCTGAACGACAACGATGTCTCTGCGGTGATCAATTACATCAATGTGGCACTGAACCAAGGCAAGTCCGTGCTGACCCCGGAGATGGTCAGCAAGATGCGTCAGATCAAGAAGTTGTGAACCTGACGCTGACGTGCGCCTGGGCGATTCGTGCCGTGCTGTTGTGCAGCGCGGCCATCGCCGGCGGTACTTGGGCCGCCGATTACCGGTTGCTGGAGGGTGGTGAGTTTCGCAGCGTGTTGCCGGCCGATGGTGAAAGCTCGCCGGCCAGCATTCAGCCGTTCTGGCTGCGTAGCACGCTGGTGAGCAATGCCGAGTACCTTGAGTTTCTCCAGGCACACCCGCAGTGGCGGCGCGGCACGGTGCCCGGGGTGCTGGCGGGCGCTGACTATCTGGCGCTGTGGGCTGGGCCGCTGGTGTTTGCGCCGTTGCAGGCAGGCGCACCGGTAACCCAGGTCAGTTGGCATGCCGCCCAGGCTTACTGCGCAAGTGAACAGGCGCGGTTGCCAACCTGGTACGAGTGGGAGTTTGCCGCCGCCGCCGACGAGCAGCGTGCCGATGCGCGGGGGGATCCGGTCTGGCTGGCGCGAATTCTCTCCTGGTATTCGCGGCCGGCCAGCCAGCCGCCCCAGGCCATAGGTCTGCAACCGGCCAATTACTACGGCATCCATGATCTGCATGAACTGACGTGGGAGTGGGTCGAGGACTTCAATGGTCTGTTCGTCAGCGCCGACAGTCGGACTCAGGGCGAGCAGAAACAGTTGGCGTTCTGCGGTGGCGCGGCGCTGTCGCTCAGCGACAAAAACAACTACGCGGTTCTGATTCGTTTGTCCCTGCTGGCGGCCATGGAGGCCAATCAGGGCGGCAACTACCTGGGTTTTCGCTGCGCGCGTGACCCCGCCCCTCATTTATCGGGAACCCCTAATGAATAGCGTCAAACGTATGAGACTGGCGCTGCCCGGCGCCTTGTTGTCCGCGGTCTTGTTGCTGAGCCCCGGCGTAATGCCGTGGGCGCAGGAGGCACCTGTCAATGCCGCGCTCGCCAGCGTGCCCGCTGACTCATTGTATGGGTTGGCGATGCCCCTCACCGATGCACAGGGCGAGCATTTTGATTGGCGTGAAATGGCCGGCAAGCCGCTGCTGGTCAGCATGTTCTATGGTGATTGTGCATCGGCCTGTCCAGTGCTCATGCAGAGCCTGCAGCGCACCATCGCCGAGCTCCAGCCCGAGGAGGGTGCGCTCAAGGTGTTGATGGTCAGCCTGAATCCGCAGCACGACACGCCGGCCTCGCTGGCACACATGAGTCACACGCATCAGCTCGATGAGCGGTTTTTCCGCCTGGCGGTGGCGGCCGATGAGGGGCAAACCCGGGCCATGGCGGCGGTGTTGAAGATCAAGTATCGGGCGCTGGACAATGGCGAAATAAGCCACAACACCAGGGTCAGCTTGTTGAGTGCGTCCGGTCAGGTTATTGCCAGCAGCACAGTGCTCAAGCCCGTCGCGGATCAGGCCCTGCTTTCGGAGATTCGTCAGGCTTTGCAGTGATGCATGAGGCGCAAGCACTGACTTTACCCGCTCGCGCCGCTGCGCCTTCTGCATGATCGGGCTGCGGCCGTCTATGCTTAGCGCATCGTCGGCGGCTCAACCTTGCAGGATTTTGCTGCCCAGTCGCCTGGCGGTGGGCGAGGCTGCACAGGCTATTTGTCGCCCTCGCTCGCGGCACAATCATCAGCTTGGCGGTGGAGCAGTGCGTCCAGGCACGTAGCCGGATCAGTCCTCAATGACAGTGCGCCGCCCACTCAAGGTCCTTTTCTATTGCAATGTGCTGATTGTCTGCCTGCTGCTGGGCTACAAGGCCTATCTGAACATTGTGCTGTCTGATTTCGAGGCCGAGCACACCGGCCAGATAGAGGCCATTCAGGCGCGGCTGGAGAGCCGGGATAGCTTCAGTTTCGCGGTGGTGGGCAATATCAATAATTCCGTCGGCATTTTCGAGCGACGGATTATTCCCATGCTCAACGCGTCCGGCGTCGATTTCATCATCTCCGCCGGCAACGCGGTCAGCGGTGGCGGCGAGGACAAGTACCGGGCGTTGCACGGCACCCTGAGCCATTTGCAGATGCCCTATCTGCTGACCTTTGGCGCCCATGAATACCAAGCGTTCGGCAGCTATCGGTTCTACGAGCACTTCGGCCCGCATTTTTTCAGCTTCCGCGCCGGCAGCAGCCACTTCATCTTTCTCGACAGCACCGGCAAAACGCCTTGGCGCTGGCAGATTCTCTGGCTCAGGGATCTCCTGCGTCAGAGTGATGCACAACAAACCTTTGTCTTTACCGGCCAGCCGCTGCTGCACGGCGAAGTGCCTGCCCGCTTTGCCGACGAACAGGATTACCTGCAGCCAGTAGCGTTCCGTGAAGCGCTGCTGGGGCTGCTCGCTGAACACCCGGTCGATGCGGTCTTTGCCGCCAACTTGCCGCTGTTTTCCGAGCATCGGCGCGGCAATACCCGGTTTATCACCAGCGGCGGGGCGGGTGGTCTGCTCCTGAGCGATCAGGCCAGTTTTCATCACTATGTGCAGGTGTCGGTATCCGCGCAGGGCGTGGGCATCCAGTTGCAGCGTCTCGACGTGGACCAGCATCCGCTCTTCAAGCAACTCGAGAGCCTCTGGTTCTTCATCTATTCGCTGTTCTACGTGGGTTACCTGAACTTCATCCTGCTGGTCTGCGGCCTGACCATCGCCGCGATCAAGCTCTACACGCTGGCCTTCGTCGAGCGTGACTATTACCCGAATTTCGATCTTGATCCCTCACCCTGGGTGGAGAAACCGCTGCGGGTCGTGATGTTCACCAACAACTACCTGCCTTTCATCGGTGGCGTCCCCATCTCGATCGAGCGGCTGCGGCGAGGGCTGGACGCCATGGGCAACGCTGTTCTGGTCATCGCGCCAGGTTATCGGGATCAGCCGCGCGAGGAGGCACATGTCGTCCGGGTGCCGTCGCTCCTGGCCATGGGCGAGAAGCGGGAATTCCGCTTGGCCAATATTTTTCTAAGGCGTATCGGTCAGGCGGTCAGAGGCTTTCGTCCCGACCTGATCCACCTGCACCATCCTTTCTGGCTCGGCTCGTTGGGTCTGCTGCTGGCGCATCGGCTGCGGGTGCCGGCGGTTTTTACCTACCACACCCGGCTGGAACACTATGCTCACTTCGTGCCGCTGCCTGGCATGCTCTTTCGCAACTTGATCTCCCATGCGCTGATCAAGCGCTTTGCCAATAAATGCGATGCGGTGATCGTGCCGACTAACTCCGCCGAAGAATATTTGCGCATGATTGGCGTGAAGAAACCCATCTTCGTGCAACCCACGGGCATCGACTACCGGCGCTTTCAAGAGGTGACGGGGCCACAAGTCGCCCGCCTGAGGGCGGCGCTGGGCATTGGCGAGGAGCAGGTCCTGATCAGTGTTTCGCGGCTTTCCAATGAAAAAAACATCGATTTCCTGATCGATGCGATCGCCAGTCTGCGCGGGCAGACCGAGCGGCCCTTCCTCGTCCTGATGATCGGCGACGGCCATCAGCGCGAGCGGCTGCACAGACGTATCGACGAGCTGGGTCTAGGTCGTCATTTCAGGCTGCTCGGCGCCGTGCCGCCAGAGGACATGGCGCTGTACTACCGGCTGGGCGAGCTGTTTCTGTTCGCCTCAAAATCGGAGACCCAGGGCATGGTTGTGCTGGAGGCCATGGCTGCCGGCTTGCCAGTGGTGGCGGTACGCTCGAGTGGTATCGATGATGTGGTCAGGCAGGGCTATAACGGCTTCAAGACGCCGGAAAACATTGGCCAGTGGTGCGCGCGGGTGATTCTGCTGCTCGAGGATGATCGGCTGCGCGAAGAAATGTCCAGCCATGCCCTGTTGGTGGCCGAGGAGCACTCCATCGAACAGTTTGCGGCGGGGGTCAAGGAGGTCTACGCCACGGTCATGGCCGCTTCGCGTACCCAGCAAGGCGGGCGATGGCGCTGATGGATTTGGCGCACTGCTACAGTCGGCCTTCCTGGTGCAGGCGGCGCAGCACCCAGTGGCGGTAGCACCAGGAGAACATGGGTTTGAGGCCGGGCAGGCCGAGTAGCCAGGCCAGCGGGCGCAGGGCAGAGGTGCGCGCCATCAGCAGGATGTAGGCGTCCAGTTCGCGGTGGATGCGGCCTTGGGCATCTTCGACGTGCAGCTCGGTCAGTGCCAGGTGCGGGTCGATGCCGGCCGCACACAGTTGCTCTGCCTTGCCGGTGATGTCCAGCCACTCCACGTTGTCGTCGCTAAGCGTGCGCAGCTTTTCATAGCGGCGACGGTCGGCCACGCAGCGCGGGCAGGCGCCGTCGTAATAGACTTTGAGTCTGGCCATGGGGTTGGCCTGGTTGGGCGTTTATTAGCAGTTTAGAAGAAGCGCGCGCCCCTCGGGCGAGAGGCGCGGCGGTTTAGATCAGTTCGGCCCACATGTCGTATTCGTCGGCGTCGACGATGCGTACGCGCACCTTGTCTCCGGGTTTGACCTCGGTGCTGGCGATAAACACGCTACCGTCGATTTCCGGGGCGTCGGCATAGCAGCGCGCTACGGCGCCCTGGTCGTCGACTTCGTCGATCAATACCTCAAGCTCCTTGCCGACTTTCAACTGCAGGCGTGCGGCGCTGATCGCCTGCTGATGCGCCATGAAGCGATCCCAACGATCCTGTTTGACGTCGTCGGCTACATGGTTATCCAGCAGGTTGGCCGATGCGCCTTCTACCGGCGAATACTGGAAGCAGCCGACGCGGTCGAGCTGGGCTTCAGTCAGCCAATCGAGCAGGTACTGGAAGTCTTCTTCGGTTTCGCCGGGGAAGCCAACGATGAAGGTCGAGCGGATGGTCAGCTCCGGGCAGATCTCGCGCCAGTTCTTGATCCGCGCCAGGGTCTTGTCTTCGAAGGCCGGACGCTTCATGGCTTTCAGCACTTTCGGACTGGCGTGCTGGAAGGGGATGTCCAGGTACGGCAGTAGCTTGCCGGCGGCCATCAGCGGGATCAGCTCGTCGACGTGCGGGTACGGGTAGACATAGTGCAGGCGCACCCAGATGCCCATGCTCGAGAGCGCTTCGCAGAGTTCGGTCATGCGGGTCTTCACCGGCTGGCCGTTCCAGAAGTCGGTCTTGTACTTCATATCCACACCATAGGCGCTGGTGTCCTGGCTGATTACCAGCAGCTCCTTGACCCCGGCCTTGACCAGGCGCTCGGCTTCGCTGAGCACTTCGCCGACCGGACGGCTGACCAGCTTGCCGCGCATCGAGGGGATGATGCAGAAGCTGCAGCTGTGGTTGCAGCCTTCGGAAATCTTCAGGTAGGCGTAGTGGCGCGGCGTCAGTTTGATGCCTTGCGGTGGTACCAAGTCGATCAGCGGGTTGTGTTCTTTGTTCGGTGGTACCACTTCATGCACGGCATTCAGCACTTGCTCGTACTGCTGCGGGCCAGTGACAGAGAGCACGCTGGGGTGCACGTTGCGGATCGCGCTTTCTTCCACGCCCATGCAGCCGGTGACGATGACCTTGCCGTTTTCGGCCAGGGCCTCGCCGATCACTTCGAGGGATTCGGCCTTGGCGCTGTCAATAAAGCCACAGGTGTTGACCACCACCACGTCGGCGTCCTGGTAGGTCGACACGACTTCGTAACCTTCCATGCGCAGTTGGGTGAGGATGCGTTCGGAATCGACCAGGGCCTTCGGGCAACCGAGGCTGACGAATCCGACTTTCGGCGTGGCGGGGGTGGACATGCGGCGAACCTCAGACTTTGAAGGATGGGCGCTGGAGGCGCCGCTGATCAAAAAGTGCGCAATTCTAGCGGTGCCCCGCGAACTTCGCCAGTACTCTTGGACGAGCGAGGCAATTAGCCGGCGCTGGCAGTGGATTCGCCAAGAAATTTTGCACTGTTGGGTGGGCGCGGGCGGGTGTTGCGTTGAACGCTCAGTGGCGCGAGTTCGGACCTAATAGAGCAGAAGGGCTTGCCAGCTAGTGGCGAGCCCTTCTTCTCTATAGGTGGCGTGCTGGTAAGGGTATTACTTGCGGCTGGGCAACATCATTCTCAGGGCATTGTCGCCGCGTACGTAATGATGAAACAGCCCGGCAGCCGCATGCAGGCCGATCAGCCAATAGCCGGCTTGGGCGATCCATACGTGCCAGTGTTCAAATAGCTTGGCCAGTGCAGGGTCTTTGTTGAGCAGTGCAGGTAGTTCCAGGCCGAAGAACGGGATCGGCTTGGCTTCGGCGCTGAGGAGCAGCCAGCCCAGCAGTGGGGTGCAAATCATTAGCAGGTAGAGCGCCAGGTACATCAGCTTGGCAAGTTTGGTCTGCACCTTAGGCGGGTAGGCTGAATCAGCGGGGCAGGTGCGATCAGCCGTGTCAGGATGCGCAACCAGACCAGCGTCAGGATCGACAGCCCGAGCATGAAGTGCAGCTGCTTCATCAGCGCGCGGCCATCACTGCCTTTGGGAAACAGGCCGCGGTACTCCATGGTGAAGTAGACCGTAGCAATCAGCAGCAGCATCAACCAGTGCAAGCCGATGGACAGCTTGCCGTAATGGGATGCGGTATTTTTCCAGGTCATGATTGGGGTGGCTCCGGCGTGGTTGATTCAAGCTGCGCCTAGCTTAAGGGGCGAACCTTAAGCATTGCTGAGCAGAGCCCCCGAAGTCACAAACAAAAAAGGCCACTCGATTGAGTGGCCTTTTTGAGTATCTGGTTGCGGGAGCAGGATTTGAACCTACGACCTTCGGGTTATGAGCCCGACGAGCTACCAGACTGCTCCATCCCGCGCCAAAGATTCTATCCGAATTGGTGATTTTGTCAATCGATTTCTGCTTTCTAATCAATTGTTTTAACGAGCGTTGCGCGCGCAGAAACAAAAAAGGCCACTCGATTGAGTGGCCTTTTTTGAGTATCTGGTTGCGGGAGCAGGATTTGAACCTACGACCTTCGGGTTATGAGCCCGACGAGCTACCAGACTGCTCCATCCCGCGCCGAAGATTCTATCTGAATAAGTAATCTTGTCAATTGATTTCTGCTTTTCAATCAATTGCTTAAGTCCGCTTGGCGGGCACCAACAAAAAAGGCCACTCGATTGAGTGGCCTTTTTTGAGTATCTGGTTGCGGGAGCAGGATTTGAACCTACGACCTTCGGGTTATGAGCCCGACGAGCTACCAGACTGCTCCATCCCGCGCCGAAGATTCTATCTGAATAGGCGCTCTTGTCAATTGATTTCTGCTTTTCAATCAATTGCTTAAGCCCGCTTGGCGGGCACCAACAAAAAAGGCCACTCGATTGAGTGGCCTTTTTTGAGTATCTGGTTGCGGGAGCAGGATTTGAACCTACGACCTTCGGGTTATGAGCCCGACGAGCTACCAGACTGCTCCATCCCGCGGCGCCAATTCTATCGCCAAAAAACTGCCTGTCAACGCTTGTCTTGATAAAAACTGTTGTTTGTTCAAATGCTTAGCGTTGTATCAGGTACTTGAATCAGGCCTCAGGCCTGGCTGGGCGGGGGTTGGCGAGGACTGAGGCTGGGCGCGCGGGTTGATTGAGCTGGCCTGCTATATGGGCTTCTGTGCGGCCGGTGATCGTTGGCGTAGCCCAGCAACCCGCGGTTGGGCTAGAGTCGGCGGCTATTGAACTGGAGAATGATCATGGGACTTGAATGCAAAGCCTGCGGTGCGCCGTTACCGAGCCAGGCAACGACCTGTCCGGCCTGTGGCGCCGAAATACCGCAGCTAGCGCCGAAGAAGACCAAGCTGCTGCCGCTGGCGGCCTTCATGCTGATCGTCATTCTGGTGATCCAAGCGTATATGAACAAGCCTGAGCCCGAGGTGGAGGCGGTTGAGCCTGCGCCAGCGGCCAGTAATGCCGGGCAGTAGTGCATGGCCGGCTAACGACTGCGAATCATGACTGCCAGAAAAATCATCCACGTTGACTGTGACTGCTTTTATGCCGCTATCGAGATGCGTGACGACCCGAGCCTGGCCGGTAAACCGTTGGCGGTGGGGGGCGCTGCGGACCGCCGTGGGGTGATCGCTACCTGCAATTACGAGGCCCGCGCCTATGGGGTGCGCTCGGCGATGGCCTCCGGGCATGCGCTGAAACTGTGCCCGGACTTGTTGATCGTCAAGCCGCGGATGGACGCCTACAAGGCGGTGTCGTGCGACATTCAGGCGATCTTCCGTGAGTACACCGAGCTGATCGAGCCACTGTCGCTGGATGAAGCCTATCTGGATGTTTCGGACAGCCCGCACTTTGCCGGTAGTGCCACGCGTATCGCCCAGGATATTCGTCGGCGGGTCTCGCAGGAGCTGCACATCACCGTTTCGGCGGGCGTGGCGCCGAACAAGTTCCTGGCCAAGATCGCTAGCGACTGGAAGAAACCCAACGGCTTGTTCGTGATCACCCCGGATCAGGTCGAGGCGTTCGTGGCTGCCTTGCCGGTGAATAAATTGCACGGGGTCGGCAAGGTGACCGCCGACAAGCTGGCGCGGCGCGGCATCCGCACCTGTGCGGATCTGCGCGAGTGGCAGAAGTTGGGTTTGGTGAAAGAGTTCGGCAGCTTCGGCGAGCGCCTCTGGGGGCTGGCCCGTGGCATCGACGAGCGCGCGGTGCAGACCGACAGCCGCCGGCAAACGGTCAGCGTGGAAACCACCTACGACCAGGATCTGCCGGATCTGCCGGCCTGCCTGACGCAATTGCCGCAGTTGCTCGACGAGTTGACGAGGCGCATGACGCGGCTGGATGCCAGTTATCGGCCGGACAAGCCCTTCGTCAAGATCAAGTTCCACGACTTCACCCAGACCACCCTGGAACAGGCCGGTGCGCGCTGGGATCTGGACAGTTATCGGCTGCTACTGAGCGCGGCTTTCGCGCGCGGCAACAAACCGGTGCGTTTGTTGGGCGTCGGCGTGCGCCTGCACGACTTGCGTGGGCGGCATGAGCAGTTGGAGTTGTTTGCGCAGTAGGTGGCCGCGCGGATACATCTGCGCGCCACGATCTATGGGTAGGGGCGAGTAGGGTGGGCTTCAGCCCACCGGAGCGGTAATCGAGGTGAGCTGGGGTCGCCGCCCGGCCCACCCTACTCAAGGTCAGCCGTGTTCCGGCCACAGGCGCAGCGGCTTGCCTTCTGCGGGCCACAGACGCAGTTGCTCGATCGGCGAGGCATCCCAGCGTTGCACCTTGCTCAGGCGATCGAGGAAGCGCGCTTCTTGTTCCATCAGGGCCGGGGCGCACATTTTACGGGTGCTGCCGGCGGCGCCGAAACTGAGTTGTGCGCCAGTCAGGCTGTAACTGGCGAACCAGTGATTGCAGCCGGCGTTGCCATACGCGCGACCATCCTCGCCGAACGTGATGCTCAGGTGGCTGCGGTCGATCAGCGGGCGTTCGCCAATCCATTCCACTTGATAGGTGCGTTCGCTCTCAAGTTGCAGTGGCGCGCTGGCGCAACCGAACAGGCTGACGCTGAGCAGGCTGACCGCGAGGGCGCGTTTCATGCGGCTTCCTTTCGGCATTTAGGGCACAGGTGGTGGCCGTTCTGGCTGCGCCAGCCCAGTTGGTTGATCCGTGCTTCGGCTGCTGGCGCCTGAGCTTTCTTGCCCAGTGCGGCATCGACGGCAAACTCGAAGTCGAGCTGGGTGGCGCAGCCGTCGCATTTGACCTGCCAATTGAAGATTGCCAATTCGCCAAAGACCGGGCCTTTGGCCACTGCAACCCATTGCCCGTGAGGGTTGATCAGGTGGCGCACCTTTTCGACCTCTAAGCGCATGCTCAGCTCACGGCTGCCTTTGAGGGTGACCAGCAGGCTGTCGCCGCTGCGCATCGAGCCGCCGTTGCCGGTGACCTGGTAGCGGCCCGGTGCCAGTGCGCGGCATTCAGTCAGGGTATGTTCAGGATTGAGCAGGGTGTAGCGAAAGTCGTGTTCGGCCATGGTTCCTCCAAGTCAGCGCAAATGCTATCACGCGCCGGCCTGCACCTGATTGCTCGGTGTGCCGCCGGCCCAGGCGGTGATGTTGTCCAGGGTGGTGCGGGCGATAGCTGCCAGCGCTTCTTGGGTGAGGAAGGCCTGGTGGGCGGTGATGATGACGTTGGGGAAGCTCAGCAGGCGCGCCAATACGTCGTCCTGCAGCGGCAGGTCGGAACAGTCCTCGAAAAACAGCTCGGCCTCCTCCTCATAAACATCCAGACCCAGGTAGCCGAGCTGGCCGCTTTTCAATGCGCCGATCAGCGCCGGGGTATCGATCAGGGCACCGCGTCCGGTGTTGATCAGCATGACCCCAGGTTTCATCTGCTGCAGGCTCTGGGCGTTGATCAAATGGTGGCTGCTCTCGGTCAGTGGACAATGCAGGCTGATGATGTCGCTGTCGGCCAACAGTTGCGCCAGTGATACCTGGCTACCGCCCAATGCCCCCAGACCAGCCACGGGGCAAGGGTCGAACACCTGCAGACGGCAGCCAAAGCCGGCCATGATCCGCGCGAAGACCATGCCGATCTGGCCGCCGCCGATGATGCCAATGTGCTTGCCGTGCAGGTCGAAGCCGGTCAGGCCGTGCAGGGAAAAATCACCTTCGCGGGTGCGGTTGAAGGCGCGATGGATGCGCCGGTTGAGCGCCAGGATCAACGCCACCGCATGCTCGGCCACCGCGTGCGGTGAGTAGGCGGGCACCCTGACCACGCACAGGCCAAGCCGCTGCGCTGCCTTGAGGTCGACATGGTTGTAGCCCGCCGAGCGCAGGGCAATCAGGCGTGTGCCGCCGGCAGCCAGGCGCTCCAGCACGGGCGCCGAGAGCTCATCATTGATAAAGGCGCAGACCACGTCATGGCCCGCCGCCAGGGTGGCGCTGTCGGTGGTCAGGCGCGCCTGCTGGAAATGCAATTGATAGTCAGCGGGCGCGCCGGCGACATTAAAGCTGTCGCGGTCATAGGGCTTGCTACTGAAAAAGAGGATTCGCATGCTGACTCCAGGTGGCCTGTACGGTTAGTTGGTTCGCTCAGATTCGCCGGTTTGAGTCGCATCTGTGAGCGGCCCGCCCGAGGTTGTCCTGCTCGGCGCCTGTACCGCCTGGCAGCCCTGTGGGCTGGATTCGCCGCGGGGCGCACGAGCCACCAGGAGGTGGGAAATGCCGCAAGCGCCGCCGGCGCCCCCATGGATGGGGAGGCTAGGAAAATCTCGGGAACATTTTCGCGAGCGGTCACGGCCTCCCACCAGGCTCTGGAGCATGGATAAACGGATTTACCGATCAGGCGCCTAGGCACTGATCTGCGCCTCTTTGGCCAATCGTTCGATGGCGGCATCGAGCAGGTCCAGTGCGCTGGGCGCGACGGGGTCATTCTGTTTCAACAGGGTTTCGCTGCGCTGACAGGCGGCCCGCAGTTGTGGTACGCCACAATAGCGGGTCGCGCCGTGCAGGCGGTGCACGCGCTCGATCAGGGCGTTGCGATCGCCCGCCCCGCGGGCCTGGCGGATGGCCTGGCGGTCGGCCGGCAGCCCGGCCAGCAGCATGCTCAGCATGTCGGCTGCCAGGTCGGCTTTGCCAGCTGCCAGGCGCAGGCCTTCATCGGTGTCCAGTACCCGCAGGGCACGGTCTGCGTTGGCGTTTTCGCTGGTTTGCTCGGGGCCTTGGTTGCGCAGCGCCAGTCCGGTCCATTTGAGCACGACCTGGGCCAGTTGCCGTTCGCTGATGGGCTTGGTCAGGTAGTCATCCAGGCCGCTTTGCAATAGGGCGCGTTTTTCGTTGGCCAGGGCATGGGCCGTCAGGGCGACTATGGGGACGGGGGGCTGGCCGTGTTCGCCCTCATGCTGGCGAATCGCTTCGGTGGTTTGGCGGCCATCCATGCCAGGCATCTGCACGTCCATGAGAATCAGGTCGAAGCTGTGCTGCTGGAATTTTTCCAGGGCTTCATAACCGCTGTTGGCGGTGCTGACTTGAGCGCCCATGTCGTCCAGCAGGGTTTGTACCAGCAGCAGATTGGCCGGATTGTCGTCGACGCAGAGCACCCGCGGTGGGCGGCTGGCCCCGGGCGAACTGGTTTCCGCGCGTGTTTGGCGTGGGCTGACCAGTTCGGCCAGCGCGCGCTGCAGCTTGCGTGTGCAGGCGGGTTTGGCCTGCAACTGGTTGTGCCCGTCGGGCAGTACCTCGTGATAGAGCGCCTGTTCGGTGGTCGGGCAGAGCACCACGGTCTTGCAGGCGAGGCGCTCGAGATCCCAGATGCGCTGGCCCAGGCGCTCCGGCGGCAGGTGCTGGGCGGTGACGCCGAGCACGGCGATACTCATCGGTTGGCTGCTGTGGTGCGCGCTGGCGACCGCCTCGAGCAGGTTGTCGAGATTGTCGAAGGCGCTGACCAGCAGGCCGCAATCTTCCAGTTGATGCTGCAAGGCCTGGCGTGACAGCTCGTGGCTTTCCAGGATGGCCGCGCGGCGACCGAGCAGTGGCGGGCGGGGCAGGTCTTCGGCGTCATCCCGGGCTTTCGGCAGGCTCAGACTGATCCAGAACTCCGAGCCCTCGCCAGGCGTGCTGTCGACACCGATCTCGCCGCCCATTTGCTCGATCAGGCGCTTGGATATCACCAGGCCAAGGCCGGTGCCGCCGGCCTGGCGCGACAGTGAATTGTCGGCCTGACTGAAGGCCTGGAACAGTGCGCGCAGGTCTTCGTTGGACAGGCCGATACCGGAGTCGCGCACGCTGATGCGCAGTTGGGCGCGGTCGGCGTTGTCGTCTTCGAGCATGGCGCGCATGACGATGCTGCCTTCAGGGGTGAACTTGATCGCGTTGCTGACCAGGTTGGTGAGGATCTGCTTGAGCCGCTGCGGGTCGCCAAGCAGCGTCAGTGGCGTGTCGCGGTAGACCAGGCTGAGCAGCTCCAGGCGTTTTTCATGGGCGGCCGGGGCGAGAATGGTCAGGGTGTCTTGCAGCAGGTCGCGCAGGTTGAAGGGGATGTTTTCCAGGATCAGCTTGCCGGCCTCGATCTTGGAGAAGTCGAGCACCTCATTGATGATTCCGAGCAGGCTATCGGCGGATTTTTCAATGGTGCCCAGGTAATCCTGTTGGCGTGGGGTCAGCTCGCTTTTCTGCAGCAGGTTGGTGAAGCCGAGAATGCCGTTGAGTGGGGTGCGGATTTCGTGGCTCATGTTGGCGAGGAATTCGGATTTGATCCGGCTGGCCTCCAGGGCTTCCCGGCGGGCGAAGTCCAACTCGATATTCTGGATCTCGATGGTCTCCAGATTCTGCCGTACGTCTTCGGTGGCTTGGTCGACGCTGTGCTGCAACTCTTCTTGGGCGTTGAGCAGGGATTCGGCCATGCGGTTGATGCCCGAGGCCAGTTCATCCAGTTCATGGCTGCCGAGTGGTGGCAGGCGGGTGTGCAGGTGACCATCCTTGAGCTGGGCGACGCTGTATTTGATCTGCCGCAAGGGTCCGTTGATGCTGCGGCTCATGCGCAGGGCGAGCAGGGCGGTGACAATCAGTCCGGTGCTGATCAGCAGCAGGCTGGCAAGCAGGCTGCGGTAGCCCTTGAGCAGGGTGCCGTGGTGTGAAAGCTCCAACTCGACCCAGCCGAGCAAGTCGCTGTCAGGTTGCGTCAGCGGCTCGCCAGTAAGTGTCAGGTGTTGTGCCAGTACGGGCAGGAGAAAGCGTGTGGCATCCGCACTGCTGCGCCGGTCCATCTGGCTCGGCTCATCGCTGGGCGGTTGATCGAGCATGCTCGGGCCAGCATGGGCCAGGCTCTCGCGCTCAACGCCGAGGAAGCTGACGGCTCTTACGTCCGGCTGCTCGAGTGTCTGCGTGGCAATGCGTTGCAGCAGGGCGGCGTCATGCTGTTGTAAGGCGGGCGCGGCCAGCGGCGCCAGTTGTTCGGCGATCATCTGCCCGCGTTGCAGCAGTTGCGCCTGCAGATCTGACAGTTGCACCCAGGTGAAATAACCACCCAGCACCAATGCCAACAGGCTGGTGGGCAGCAGGGTGAGCATGAGCACACGGCCTTTAATGCCTAGATCCTTGAACACAAATGTTCTTCCTCGTTGCCTGTTGGCTGAACTCAAGCTGGCAGTGTAGCGGCTGGTCTTGACGGTACAACAGTGGCGTCGCCCTGGCAGCATGCTGCAACAAGGCATCCCATCGGCGGTTATGGCCGCTGCCCGTTTGCCGCTATCATAGGGACCCTTCCAGCTACCTGGACCTGATCGCTGCCATGACCTTGCAATACCCTACTATCGCCGATTGCGTCGGCAACACTCCGCTGGTGCGCTTGCAGCGCCTGCCCGGCAATACGTCCAATACCTTGCTGTTGAAGCTGGAGGGTAACAATCCTGCTGGCTCGGTTAAGGACCGGCCGGCGCTGTCGATGATTACCCGGGCCGAGTTGCGCGGCGATATCCACCCCGGCGATACCCTGATCGAGGCCACCTCCGGTAACACCGGTATTGCCCTGGCAATGGCCGCGGCGATCAAGGGCTACAAGATGATCCTGATCATGCCGGACAACTCCACCGCCGAGCGCAAGGCGGCGATGACCGCCTACGGTGCGGAGCTGGTTTTGGTGTCGCGCGAGGAGGGCATGGAAGGGGCCCGCGATCTGGCCGACAGTCTGGAGCGCGGGGGGCGCGGCAAGGTGCTCGATCAGTTCGCCAATGGCGACAATCCCGAGGCGCACTATCTAGGTACTGGCCCGGAAATCTGGCGCCAGACCCAGGGGCAGATCACCCACTTCATCAGTTCCATGGGTACCACCGGGACTATCATGGGGGTATCGCGCTACCTCAAGGAGCAGAATCCGCAGGTGCAGATCGTCGGTTTGCAGCCGATGGAAGGCGCGACCATTCCCGGTATCCGCCGCTGGCCCGAGGAGTATCTGCCGAAGATCTACCAGGCCAGCCGCGTTGACCGGATTATCGACATGGCCCAGCGCGAAGCCGAGGATGCGACGCGCCGTCTGGCACGTGAAGAAGGCATCTTCTGCGGCGTGTCCTCGGGTGGGGCGGTGGCGGCGATGCTGCGCCTGTCGGCTGAAGTGGAAAACGCGGTGATGGTGGCGATCATCTGCGATCGCGGCGATCGCTACCTGTCGACGGGCGTGTACGACACGCCGGAGCTCTAATGGCCAAGAAAATCAGCGGTTTACGCTTCCAGCCCAGTGGCGGCGTGCGCGCGGCGCAAATACCGGTCGGCAAGAAGCAGAAGCTCAACATCGAACGGTTGGCCAACGATGGTCGCGGCATTGCCTTTGTCGAGGGGCGCACCTGGTTCGTCAGCGGCGCCCTGCCCGGCGAGCAGGTCGAAGCCCGGGTGCTGGGCGCGCGCAGTCAGGTGGTCGAGGCCCGCAGCGAGCGGATTCTCAGCGCCAGCCCCGAGCGGCGGGTGGAGCCTTGTGTCCACGCGCGCATCTGTGGCGGTTGCAGCGTCCAGCACATGAGCCATGCCGATCAGTTGGCCCTCAAGCAGCGCATGCTCAGCGAACAGTTCAGCCGGTTGGCTGACTTGCAACCGGATGAGTGGGCACCACCATTGGTCGGGCCGGAGTTCGCCTACCGTCGCCGCGCGCGCATCGCCGTGCGCTGGGACGTCAAACACAAACGACTGGACGTTGGCTTTCGCGCGGCGGCCAGCCAGGACATCGTCGCCATTACCGATTGCCTGGTGCTGGTCCCGCCCTTGCAGCCGATTCTGCGCGCGTTGCCGGCGGTCTTGGCTGAGCTGGATAGCCCCCAGGCCATTGGCCATGTCGAGTTATTCCATGGCAGTACCAGCGCTGTATTGGTGCGTCACACTGCCGCCTTTGGCGAGGCCGATCTGGCGCGCTTGCAGACGTTCTGCGTGGCCCATGATGCGCAACTCTGGCTGCATGGTATCGGTGAGCCGCAGCCGTTCGAGCCAGAGCAAAGCCTGGGCTACCGCCTGCAGCGCTGGGATTTGCAGTTGGCCTATCGGCCCGGCGATTTTGTTCAGGTCAATGCGCCGGTGAACGAGGCGATGATCGCCCAGGCGCTGGACTGGCTGGCGCCGCAGGCGGATGAACGGGTACTGGATCTGTTCTGCGGCCTGGGTAATTTCGCCTTGCCGCTGGCGCGCCAGGCGCGTGAGGTAGTAGCGGTGGAAGGGGTACAGGCGATGGTCGAGCGGGCGGCGCAGAATGCGGCGAGCAATGGCATCGGCAACCTGCACTTTTTTCAGGCCGACCTGTCGAACCCGCTGGCCGAGACCGGTTGGGCACGAGGCGGTTTTGCCGCCGTGCTGCTCGACCCGCCGCGTGATGGTGCATTGCCGGTGATCAGGCAGATCGGCGCACTGGGCGCCAAGCGCCTGGTCTATGTGTCGTGCAACCCGACTACGCTGGCGCGTGACAGCGCCGAGTTGCTGGCGCAGGGTTATCGGCTGGAAAAGGCCGGCATCCTCGATATGTTTCCGCAAACGGCGCATGTCGAGGCGATGGCGTTGTTTGTCAGGCAATAGGTTGAAAGAGCGTAGCTAGGGATGAAGGCAACTTGGTTTTGCTGCCATCAGCCCTTATCTACGCTGTGCAGGGGCGCATAAGGATTGTGCCTTAAAGTGGTTAAACCGACCGGGTCGAAGAAATCCGGCGACTGTTTGGTGTGCGTGGCGCGCACCCTAGGGAAGGTAAGCAAGATGGTTCAGGTTAGAGCGCACCAGCCGATCAACGATGACGGCAGCATCAACCTAGAGGCCTGGCTGGCCCATGTACTCAGCGTCGACCCGGCGCTGGAACACGATGCCTTGCTCGACGCCTGCGAGTTCGCCCGCGAGGCCGAGCAGCAGGCTAACGCCGCACAGAATCTATGGTCGGAAGGTGCTTCCAGCTTCCGCGCCGGCCTCGAGATCGCGGAGATTCTCGCCGACCTCAAGCTCGATCAGGACTCCCTGATTGCCGCCGTCATCTACCGTGGCGTACGTGAGGGCAAGGTGACCCTGGCCGCGGTGGAGCAGCGCTTCGGCCCCGTGGTGACCAAGCTGGTCGACGGCGTGCTGCGCATGGCGGCGATCAGCGCCAGCCTCAATCCGCGCGACTCGCTGGTACTCGGCTCCCAGGCCCAGGTGGAAAACCTGCGCAGGATGTTGGTAGCGATGGTCGATGACGTGCGCGTGGCGCTGATCAAGCTGGCCGAGCGCACCTGTGCAATCCGCGCGGTCAAGCATGCCGACGACGAGAAGCGTGAACGTGTGGCCCGCGAAGTCTTCGATATTTATGCGCCGCTGGCGCACCGTCTAGGCATCGGCCATATCAAGTGGGAGCTGGAAGACCTGTCCTTCCGCTATCTGGAGCCCGAGCAGTACAAGCAGATCGCCAAGCTGCTGCATGAGCGTCGGCTGGATCGTGAGCAGTACATCAATGATGTGATGGGCCACCTGCGCCTGGAACTGGAAGCCACCGGGGTCAAGGCCGACATCAGCGGGCGGGCCAAGCACATCTATTCGATCTGGCGGAAAATGCAGAAAAAGGGCTTGCAATTCAGCCAGATCTATGACGTGCGCGCGGTCCGCGTGCTGGTGCCAGAGGTGCGCGATTGCTACACCGCGCTGGGCATCGTGCACACCCTCTGGCGGCACATTCCCAAGGAGTTCGACGACTACATCGCCAACCCCAAGGAAAACGGCTATCGCTCGTTGCACACCGCGGTACTCGGTCCGGAAGGCAAGGTGCTGGAGGTACAGATCCGTACCCACGCCATGCACGAGGAGGCCGAGCTGGGTGTCTGTGCGCACTGGCGCTACAAGGGCACCGATGTCAAATCCGGCTCCAACCATTACGAAGAGAAGATTTCCTGGCTGCGTCAGGTGCTCGAGTGGCACGAGGAACTGGGTGATATCGGAGGGCTGGCCGATCAGTTGCGTGTCGATATCGAGCCGGACCGGGTCTATGTGTTCACCCCGGACGGTCACGCCATCGACCTGCCGAAAAACTCTACGCCGCTGGATTTCGCCTACCGGGTGCACACCGAGATCGGCCACAACTGCCGTGGCGCGAAGATCAATGGGCGCATCGTGCCGCTCAGCTACAGCCTGCAAACCGGTGAGCAGGTAGAAATCATCACCAGCAAGCACGGCACGCCAAGCCGTGACTGGCTGAACTCCAACCTGGGTTATGTCACCACCTCGCGGGCGCGGGCAAAGATCGTCCACTGGTTCAAGTTGCAGGATCGCGACCAGAATGTCGCCGCCGGCAAGGCGCTGCTCGAACGCGAGCTGGGCCGTCTGGCGCTGCCGCATGTGGACTTCGAGAAACTGGCCG
The DNA here is from genome assembly GCF_002025205.1 of Pseudomonas sp. CC6-YY-74. Lineage (GTDB taxonomy): Bacteria > Pseudomonadota > Gammaproteobacteria > Pseudomonadales > Pseudomonadaceae > Aquipseudomonas > Aquipseudomonas paeninsulae. The sequence continues at coordinate 602,553 of NZ_CP019947.1, forward strand.
AGAAGGCCAACCTGAAAAATGCCGAAGACCTGTTCGCCAGCCTCGGTGCCGGCGACCTGCGCCTGGCTCACCTGATCAATCTGGCGCAGCAGTTGCTCGAGCCGGAGCGCGACAGCGAGCAGCTCGAGCTGATCCCGCGCAAGGCCACGGGCTTCAAGCCAAGCAAGCGCGGCGATATCCAGATCCAGGGGGTCGGCAACCTGCTGACGCAGGTGGCCGGGTGTTGCAAGCCGTTGCCGGGCGACCCGATCGTTGGCTACATCACCCTCGGTCGCGGGGTCAGCATCCACCGCCAGGATTGCGCCTCGGTGCTGCAACTGGCCGGGCGCGAGCCGGAGCGGATCATCCAGGTCAATTGGGGGCCGGTGCCAGTACAGACCTACCCGGTGGATGTGGTCATTCGTGCGTATGACCGCTCCGGGCTGTTGCGCGACGTCACCCAGGTGCTGCTCAACGAGAAGCTCAATGTGCTGGCGGTCAACACCCACTCGAACAAGGAAGACAACACCGCAACGATGTCGATCACCGTCGAGATTCCTGGGCTGGACGCTCTGGGGCGCTTGCTCGGGCGCATCTCGCAGTTGCCGAATATTATCGAGGCCCGCCGTCACCGGGCTTCCTGAGCTGCTGCGCTCTATCTGGCGTTGTTGAAGGCCTACCGAAAAATGCTCATTGGCTAGAGCCAACTCCGCTTTTTCGGTAGGCCTTCGCCTAGCCAGCTATTCGCTCGCGACGCTCAGGTGACTGTTTATAGCCGTAGCCCGGATGCAATCCGGGGAATTGTGTCAGAGCATTCCCGGATTGCATCCGGGCTACGTTTACCAAGGAGCCTTATGTACCAACTCAACGACCTGCTGCACCTGATGGCCCGCCTGCGCGACCCGCAGCATGGCTGCCCGTGGGACCTCAAGCAGTCCTACGCGAGCATCGTGCCCTACACCATCGAAGAGGCCTACGAAGTGGCGGACGCCATCGAGCGCGGCGACTTCGAGCATTTGCCGGGCGAGCTGGGCGATCTGCTGTTTCAGGTGGTGTATTACAGCCAGTTGGCACGGGAGGAGGGGCGTTTCGAGTTTGCCGAGGTGGTCGATGGCATCACCCGCAAGCTGATTCGGCGTCATCCCCATGTGTTTGTCGATGGCGATCTGTATGGCGCCCCCGACACATCCAAGCTTAAAGAGGCGGCGGTCAAGCAGCGCTGGGAAGAGCTCAAGGCCGAAGAGCGCGCCGAGAAGGCTGCTGCGCCCGAGCAGCTGTCGTTGCTCGACGATGTACCCAATGCCTTGCCGGCCCTGAGCCGTGCGGTCAAATTGCAGAAGCGCGCGGCCCAGGTCGGTTTTGACTGGCCCGAGGCCTTGCCGGTGGTGGACAAGGTGCGAGAAGAGCTGGATGAAGTGCTCGAGGCCATGAGCGAAAATGACCCGCAGGCAATTGCCGAAGAGATCGGTGATCTGCTGTTCGTGGTGACCAATCTTGCCCGTCACCTCAAGGTCGACCCGGAATCGGCGCTGCGTGCCGCCAACGGCAAGTTCGAGCAGCGCTTCCGTTTTATCGAGCAGGCATTGCGCGAAGCAGGGCGGGCCATGGAAGATTGCGATCTGGAAGAACTGGATGCGCTCTGGGGCGAAGCCAAGAAGTTGGAAAAGCAACAAGCAGCCGACTAATTGGTTGCTGTGGTTTCCAGCACCGTCTGGGATGTGGAGATTCTGGTGGGTTGCACCTTCGCGGTCCGATCCACCCTACATTTATCGTTTGTTGGGTATAGGTACGTTATGGCGATCTCACTACGCGATCAGTTGCTCAAAGCCGGACTGGTCAACGAAAAGCAGGCCAAGCAGGTTAGCAAGGATAAGCAGAAGCAGCAGCGACTGCAGCACAAGGGCCAGGTCGAGAAGGACGAGTCGCAAAAGCTCGCCGCTCAGCAGGCCATGGCCGAGAAGGCCGCGCGCGATCAGGAACTCAATCGTCAGCAACAGGAAAAGGTCGAGCAGAAGGCCCGTGCAGCGCAGATCAAGCAACTGATCGAAGTGTCTCGCCTGCCCAAACTGACCACCGAGGATTACTACAATTTCGTCGACGACAAGAAGGTCAAGCGTCTGTCGGTGAACAAGCTGATGCGTGACAAACTCAGCAGCGGCTCGCTGGCCATCGTGCGCAGCGGCGGCGGTTATGAAGTGATCCCGCGCGAGGCGGCCCTGAAAATTCAGGAACGTGATCCGCAGCGGGTGATCTTGCTCAATACCCCGACCGAAGCCGCGGATGCCGACGATCCATACGCCGCCTACCAGGTGCCGGATGATCTGATGTGGTAAGCGCTGCCATGCGCACCAGCGGTCTTCTGCCCGCGTTGCGCACATCCTGCGTGCTCATGCCGTCTAGCCCGTGCCGTAGCCGGCTGTAATCCGGCGCATGAAAAAGCCGGGCAATGCCCGGCTGGTTTGTTCGTTACCTGAACGTCAGTCGCGTCGGCCTTCGACCGCTTTGCCGTCGACCGTGCCTTCCTTGAGCATGATCTGGTACTCCTTGCCGTCTTTTTCAACCTGATGCAGGCGGACCAGCAGGTAGCTCCAGTCCTTGGCGAACCAGAGTATGGTTTTGCGGCTGCTTTGCGTCGGATCGCGCACACGCTCGACCTTGATCGCGTCGATCTGCCCGGCTTTGGTGCGCACGACTTCTTCGCCGAGGACACGGAAGTCGTAGGTCTCGATTTCGTCGCCGTCGACCACCTGATAACTCATGCTTTTCTTGCCGGCGGCAACGTCATGCTGCAGCGCCAGCTGATAGGTCGATTTGTCCTGCAGACCGCGATTGAGCGGAAAGCTCACCGGGTTGCCGCGGTCGCTGCCGGTCACGCGCTTGCCGGCCCAATCGAAGTCCTGTTCGATTTTCTTGCCTCTGCCCAGGCCATTGCGCTCGAAGCGATAGGTCAATGGCAGGAAGGCTGTCTTGTCCAGGCGGAAGGTGCTCTGTTCACTGAGGCCGGCGACCAGCATGGAGGCTTCGAAGCTGAGCTGCCAACGGTCGTTGTCCAGCGCTTTTAGGCTGCGCTCCGCGGTGCCACTGACCGGCAGTTGTTTCCAGTCGGCGGTATAGCTGGCGGAGAACGGCGTCAACTCGCTGGCCAGGGCCGGCAGGCTGAATAAGGCAAGGGCGAACAGTAAGGCGCGACGCATGGTATCTCCTAGGTGCGGATCAGGTGACCGGTGTTCGGCAGTGGCTGGCCATCCAGCATTGCGCCTTGCGTATCCAGACGCAAGCGGCCTTCGGCGAACCAGCGCACGGCCAGCGGGTAGATCAGGTGTTCCTGCTCGTGTACCCGTTGCATCAGGTTGGTGAGTGAGTCGTGTGACTCTACCGGGATCACTGCTTGTACGACCAGAGGGCCACCATCGAGTTCCTCGGTGACGAAGTGCACGCTGCAGCCATGCTCGCGGTCGCCCGCCTCGAGTGCCCGCTGGTGGGTATGCAGGCCCTTGTATTTGGGCAGCAGCGAGGGGTGGATGTTGAGCAGGCGTCCGCCGTAGTGGCGGACGAAGTCGCTGCTGAGGATGCGCATGAAGCCGGCCAGCACCACCAGCTGCGGCTCGAAGGCGTCGATGGCCTCGATCAGTGCCGCATCGAAGGCTTCGCGGCCGGTAAAGGCTTTGTGGTCGAGCACACAGGTATCAATACCGGCAGCCTTGGCGCGTTCCAGGCCATAGGCGTCGGCGCGGTTGGAGATCACCGCGCGGATGCGCAGCGGATTATCGCCCGCCTGGCTGCTGTCGATCAGCGCCTGCAGGTTGCTGCCGGAGCCGGAGATCAGCACCACTACATTGCAGGCGGTCGGCATTAATGGCGCTTCAGGTTGTTCAGCACGACCCGCTCGGCGCCTTCGGCGGCAGCCGCAATCTGACCGATCAGCCACGGCTGCTCGCCGGCATCGCGCAGGGTCTTGAGGGTGAGTTCGACGTGATCCTGGGCCACGCAGATAACCATGCCGACGCCGCAGTTGAGCACGCGGTGCATCTCGGTTTCATCGACATTGCCTTGTTCCTGCAACCAGTCGAATACCGCCGGGCGCGTCCAGCTGGCCACGTCGACCACGGCCTGGGCGCCGTCCGGCAGCACGCGCGGGATGTTGTCGAGCAAGCCGCCGCCAGTGATATGGGCCATGGCCTTGACCGCGCCGGTGTCCTTGATCAGCTTGAGCAGCGGTTTGACGTAGATGCGCGTCGGTGCCATCAACAGGTCGGTCAGTGGCTTGCCGTCGAGCTGGATGGTTTCGATATCGGCGCCAGCGACTTCGATGATCTTGCGGATCAGCGAGTAGCCATTGGAGTGTGGACCGGAGGACGGCAGGGCGATCAAGGCGTCGCCGTTGGCCACCTTGGAACCGTCGATGATTTCGGCTTTTTCCACCACGCCGACACAGAAACCGGCCAGATCGTAGTCTTCGCCTTCGTACATGCCCGGCATTTCCGCGGTTTCGCCACCGACCAGCGAGCAGCCGGCCAGTTCGCAGCCGGCACCGATGCCGGTGACCACGGTGGCGGCCACGTCGACATTGAGCTTGCCGGTGGCGTAGTAGTCGAGGAAGAACAGCGGCTCGGCGCCACACACCACCAAGTCGTTGACGCACATGGCGACCAGATCCTGGCCGATGCTGTCGTGTCGGTTGAGGTTCAGCGCCAAGCGCAGTTTGGTGCCGACGCCGTCGGTGCCGGACACCAGAACCGGTTGCTTGTAACCCGCCGGGATCTCGCAAAGAGCGCCGAAGCCGCCCAGCCCCCCCATGACTTCTGGACGCGCAGTGCGTTTGGCCACGCTTTTGATGCGTTCGACCAGGGCTTCGCCCGCGTCGATGTCTACACCTGCGTCCTTGTAGCTGATGGAGGGTTGCTTGCTCATAGATCCAGGCCTTTAAGGGGAATATCGGATGTGCACCGGCGCTGCGGCGGTCGGTCTGCGAAGGCGCGCGATTTTATCAGGCTTGCCGTGCAGCGGCCACCCGCGCCGTGCGGTGGTTGCCGGGGCACGGGCGGCTGTTTAAGGTATAAGGCTTGTACTACGGCCTGCCCGCCGCCTTCCGTCTGTCGAGAACCTATTCATGCGCCTGATCGCTCGTCTGTTAATCCTCAGCCTGCCACTGTTCAGCCTGTCCAGCGAGGCGGCAACGGTGAGTGACCTGTACCAGGTGCGCGAGCCGGTTACCAGCCAGCAGCCGGAGGAGCGTGACGCTGCCCTGGGTCGCGCCCTGCAGACCCTGGTGCTGCGCTTGACTGGTGACCGTGAGGCGGTGAAGAGCCCGGCGCTGGCCGAGTTGCGCAAGGATCCACAGCAGATCATCAGCCAGTATGGCTATGCCGAGGACAGCTTGCTGGTGGATTTCGATCCCGTCAGCACCGACCGCAGTCTGCGCCAGGCCGGGTTGTCGCTGTGGGGGGTCAATCGTCCGGCGCTTCTAGCCTGGTGGTTGAATGATGCCAGCGACGGTTCGAGCCTGGTCGGCGATGGCCAGAGCAGCGCCGCGCCGTTGCGTCAGGCGGCGCAACACCGTGGGCTGCCGCTACGCTTGCCGATCGCCGACTTGAGCGAGCAATTGCTGGCAACCGCCGAGAACCTTGGCGCGGCCGAGCCAGAGGCGCTGCGTACGGCGTCCGAGCGTTATGCCGCCGATGCCCTGCTGGCCGTGCAGGCGCGTGAAGATAACGGTCAGTGGCAGGCCCAATGGCGTCTGTGGTTGGGCGATGTGAGCGAGCAAGGCAAGGCCAAGGGCGCCGATCAAGCGGCATTGGCCGATGCGGTGCTGTTGATGGTGAGCGAGCGGCTGGCACAACGCTACGTGGTTGCCCCAGGCGCTGCATCCAGCCTGACCCTGGAAGTGCAGGGCGCCGACCTGGCGCGCTATGCCGAGCTGCAGCGGATTCTCGAGCCCTTGGCTGCGCAGTTGCTCAAGGTCGAGGGAGACCGCCTGATCTATCGCATCAAGGCCAGTGCCGAGCAGTTGCGCGCGCAGCTGGCGCTGGTGCAGTTGCAGGAAGTGACGGATGCCCCCCAGTCAGTTGATGCCAGCCAGTCGCCGCAACAGCCGACCGGCGAGCTGGCGCCTCAGGTGTTACGGCGTGACGATGTGCTGCGTTTTCGCTGGTAGACTGCCGCCGGATACGGGGTAAGCCGCTGGAAATTTGCCGACGAATGCTGGGTGAAACTCCAGTTTGTACGTTCACTTGCAGGCTTTCATGGCCTGCAGATTGTCTGGTTGCACCACTCGAGGGTTGAGCATGATTGATTCACGTCGCTGGCTATGGATAGCTGGGCTGCTCTTGCTCGGCTGGCTGCTGTATCAGTTGCAACCGATTCTCTCGCCGTTCCTGATTGGCGTGCTGTTGGCCTATCTAGGGGATCCGCTGGTCGATCGGCTCGAGCGCTGGAAGCTTTCGCGCACCTGGGGCGTGATCGTGGTCTTCGCTCTGTTCAGTCTGATCCTGGCGATTTTGCTGCTGGTGCTGGTGCCGATGCTCGGCAAACAATTAATGCGCCTCTACGAACTGGCTCCACAAATGCTCGACTGGACGCAGCACCAGGCGTTGCCTTGGGTACAGGCCAAGTTGGGGCTGAATAACGGCTTCTGGCGTTTCGATCAGCTCAAGGCGGCATTTTCCGAGCACCTGGGTCAAACCACCGATATTCTCGGCATGCTGCTATCGAAGGCCACTGCCTCGGGCTTGGCCCTGCTGGCTTGGCTGGTCAATCTGCTGCTGATCCCGGTGGTCAGCTTTTATCTGCTGCGCGACTGGGACCTGATGGTCGCCAGGTTGCGTGGCTTGTTACCGCGCACCCGTGAAGGTCTGGTGGTGAAACTGGCCAGCGAGTGTCACGAAGTGCTCGGCGCCTTCCTGCGCGGGCAGCTGCTGGTGATGTTGGCATTGGGGGTGATGTATGCCGTCGGCTTGATGCTGATCGGTCTGGAGCTGGGGCTGTTGATCGGTTTGTTGGCCGGCTTGGCCAGCATCGTGCCGTACCTGGGTGTGGTGGTGGGGATCGGCGCGGCATTGACCGCCGGCCTGTTCCAGTTCGGTGGCGATTTCTATCCATTGCTGGCGATTGCCGCCGTGTTCAGCGTCGGCCAGATGCTCGAAGGTATGTTGCTGACGCCCTGGCTGGTCGGCGACCGCATTGGCTTGCATCCAGTGGCGGTGATCTTCGCGATCATGGCCGGCGGACAGCTGTTCGGCTTCACTGGCGTGCTCATGGCCCTGCCGGTGGCCGCGGTGATTATGGTTTTAGTGCGCCATGCACATGATTTGTATAAACTTTCCGATCTTTATGGGGAACCCCCCAGCGCTTCAGATGAGCCGCCCAGCCCTGCATGAGACCGATTCAACTACCTTTAGGTGTGCGTCTGCGTGATGACGCCACCTTTGCCAACTACTACCCCGGTGCCAATGCCGCGGCGCTTGGCTACGTCGAGCGCCTGTGCGAGGCGGATGCTGGCTGGGCGGAAAGCCTGATCTACCTCTGGGGCGGTGCGGGGGTGGGCCGTACCCATCTGCTCCAGGCGGCCTGTCTGCGTTTCGAGCAGCTCGGTGAGCCCGCGGTCTATCTGCCGCTGGCTGAGTTGGTAGCGCACGGCCCGATTATGCTGGACAACCTGGAACAGTTCGAACTGGTCTGCCTCGATGACCTGGATGCCGTTGCCGGACTTAGCGATTGGGAAGAAGCCCTGTTTCACCTGTTCAACCGCTTGCGCGACAGCGGCCGGCGCTTGCTTCTGGCCGCCAGTCGTTCGCCGCGCGAGCTGCCGGTCAAATTGGCCGACCTGCAGTCGCGCCTGACCTTGGCGCTGGTCTTCCAGTTGCAGTCGCTGTCCGATGAAGACAAGTTGCGCGCCCTGCAACTGCGCGCATCGCGCCGCGGCCTGCACCTCAGTGATGAAGTCGGCCGCTTTATCCTGACGCGGGGCGAGCGCAGCATGAGCGCGTTGTTCGAGTTGCTCGAACGCTTGGATCAGGCCTCCCTGCAAGCCCAGCGCAAGCTGACCATTCCCTTTCTTAAAGAAATTCTGGGCTGGTAGGCATCCGCCGGCAAACCCCGCCTGGCATTGCGGGTGACTGCCGCTGCGATGCCGGATTACGCGACGCTCCGCGCCCGTGTCGCCGCTACGCCGGTGGCAGGCGTCGTTAACCCAGCCAACAGGCCGCGATCTTGGCGCAACTCATCCGGCGAATCAGCCTAGGTTTCTCGGATCTATTGCGGGTCTCAATTCTCTCCGGCGAGCTTGCGGTCGTACTGGAAGCACCAGCGGGTATACATCAGCGCGGCGCAGAACAGGCTGACGCTAAGCAGGGTTTGCGCCCAGCCAAACAGTGCCTTGGACGGATCAAAGGCGGCCAGTACCCCCTGAATGAAGTACAGGTTGACCACGAAGCAGGTCCAAGCGTGGGCGCGGGCGTTGCCGAGGATCAGGCCGGGGGCGAGGAGTAGCAAAGGCGCCAGCTGGAAGGCCAGGATCACCCACAGCAGTTTGTCCGGTATCTCGGCGAACATCAGGTTCCATACCAGCAGCAACACCGCCAGGGCCATGAAGCTCAACAGGCTGATGGCGCGGCTGACGGCCATGCGCGGCTTTAGCCAGTCGAGTGACGGTAGGGGTTTGGGGGTTTTAGCCACGGGCTGTCTCCAGTTTCACTGCAGTCTGCGCCAGGCGCTGGCCCAGTACGCGGCAGAGGGTGATTTCATGTTCGTCGAGGGCGCGCTTGCCGTCGGCACCTGCATGGTGGCTGGGGCCGTAAGGCGTGCCGCCGCCGCGGGTCTTGAGCAGCGCGGACTCACTGTAGGGCAGGCCGGTAATCAGCATGCCGTGGTGCAGCAATGGCAGCATCATCGACAGCAGGGTGGTTTCCTGGCCGCCGTGCAGGCTGGCGGTGGAGGTGAATACGCCCGCCGGTTTGTCGACCAGGCCGCCGCTCAGCCACAGGCTGCTGGTGCCGTCGAGGAAGTATTTCAGCGGCGCCGCCATATTGCCGAAGCGTGTCGGGCTGCCCAGGGCCAGGCCCGCGCAATTCTTCAGGTCGTCGAGGCTGGCGTACAGCGCGCCTTCGGCGGGAATCTGCGGGGCTACCGCTTCACACTCGCTGGAAATTGCCGGTACCGTGCGCAGGCGCGCCTCCAGGCCGGCCATTTCCACGCCACGGGCAATCTGCCGGGCCATGTCGGCAGTGGCGCCGTGGCGGCTGTAATACAGCACCAGAATATAGGCTGCGCTCACGGCAGGATCTCCAGGACTTTCTCCGGCGGCCGGCCGATCACCGCTTTGCTGCCGACGATCAGGATCGGCCGCTCGATCAGTTTCGGGTGGGCCACCATGGCCTCGATCAATTGCGCCTCGCTCAGGCCGGGGTCGGCCAGGTTCAGCGTGCGGTAGTCGTCTTCGCCGCTGCGCAGCAGTTGCCGGGCGCCGATCCCGAGTTTGCCGAGCAAGTCGCTTAATTGGGCGGCGCTGGGCGGGGATTCCAGGTAACGCACGATGGTCGGCGTCAGGCCGCGCTCTTCGAGCAGTTGCAGGGCGCCACGGGATTTCGAGCAGCGAGGATTGTGATAGAGCGTCAGATCGGTCATATGCGGGTCGCATCTTGCGGCAGGTGGCGGCTATTCTAACCGCGTCGGCGTCCTAGTCTGAACAGGGCGGTGTGTTTGTGGTCTGCTATGGGGCCAGTTGGCTAATCGCTAAGGAGTGGGCATGCGTCAGCGCTTGAATGACTGGTTGGAATTCTGGCGCTTCCTACTGCAGCGCTTTCTCGCTGATCGCGGCGCCAACAATGCCGCCGCGTTGACCTACACCACGCTGTTCGCGGTGGTGCCGATGATGACCGTGACCTTCGCCATGCTCTCTGCCGTACCGGCATTCCAGGGCACGGGGGAGCAAATCCAGACGTTTATTTTCCGCAACTTCGTCCCCTCGGCCGGGGAAATGGTCCAGGAGTACCTGCGCAATTTCACGGCCCAGGCCCGTCAGTTGACCTGGATTGGCGTGGTGGTGCTGGCGGTTACCGCCTTTCTGATGCTGGTAACCATTGAAAGGGCCTTCAATACTATCTGGCGGGTACGTCAGCCGCGCCGGGGTGCCTCGAGCTTTCTGCTGTATTGGGCGATTTTGAGTCTGGGGCCAATCCTGCTCGGCGCCGGCTTCGCGGTCAGTACCTATATCGCTTCGCTGTCGCTGATCTCTGGGCCTGATGCGCTGATTGGCGCCAAAACCTTGTTGAGTTTTGCACCGCTGCTCTTCAGCGTGGCGGCCTTTACCTTGCTCTATGCCACGGTACCCAATGCGCGAGTGCCGGTTCAGCATGCGCTGTTGGGCGGGTTGTTCACCGCCGTGTTGTTCGAGGTGGCTAAAGCGCTGTTCGGGCTCTATGTGCAGCGGTTTCCGGGTTATCAGTTGATTTACGGGGCCTTTGCCACGGTGCCGTTGTTCCTCCTGTGGATCTACCTGTCTTGGTTGATCGTTTTGTTTGGTGCCGAATTGGTCTGCAACCTGAGCTCATCGCATCAGTGGCGCAAGCTCGCCATACCGCGGTTGTTGGTGGTGATGGGGATCTTGCGGGTGTTTTATGCGCGTCAGCAGTCGGGCCTGAAAGTACGTCATCGCGATGTGCAGCGCCTGGGCTGGCAGTTGCCGGAACATGAGTGGGAGGAGGTGCTCGAATTCCTCGAACAGCAGCAGTTGGTCGCGCCGACCACTGCAGGGGCCTGGGTGTTGATCCGTGATCTTGATCATTACAGCCTGAAGCAGCTGTTGAGCCGCAGTCCCTGGCCGCTGCCACAACTCAGCCAGCTGCCGGAACAGCTCGATGAGCCCTGGTATCCAGCGCTGCGCCAGGCGCTGGAGCGGCTGCATGAGGAGCAGGCAGTGCTGTTCGATGGCAGTCTGGCGGACTGGCTGAACCCAGTGACCGAGTGACAAAAAGCGTCAGTTTGCGGCGTGGCGTCGGTATCCAGCTACAAGCATTGGTACGGTAAGTCTCGCAGTCGGGCGCAAGGAGGGTGGCACGCTTTTGGCAATCGTTATGGCAGATTGCAATCAGGTTAGCGAAATTGATGGGAATTGAAGGCGCTGCATGACAATTGAACGTTTTAGCGAAGCCACTCATGGCAAGGTGATCCACTTGCATCAACGCGATCCGCAAGAAGCGCTGGAGCGACTGAATCGGATTACCGGGCTGCATTTTGCACGCTGGCCCGAGTCGCTGGTGCCTCATCCCCCAGAACCCGCAGCAGAACCGCCAGCCGAGCAAAGCAGCTGTGCAGTGCGCGTCGGCATCTGAGCAAAGCAAAGGCTAGGTAACCGTTACGTGTTGCGCGCAAACGTAGCGGCGATGGATTAACGCGTAGCGCCGCGCGGTCCACAACAGCGAGTTGCAACAGTTAACGGGTACATAGCCAAAGCAAAACCCTGCAGTTCGCCGCGGCGGCGATCTGCAGGCTCAGGCTGAAACCTGACGGCTGCCTTGGTGGCTTGCTTCGACCGCCTGTATGAACAATTCTTCGACCACCAGGGTCGTCGCCGGTACTGCTGAGCGCAGGCGTATCTGCATATCTTCGATCTTCTGTTTGACCGGGAGTCGGGCGACGCCAGACAACAGGATCTTGCTGTGCAGGCTGACCTTGCCGTGATCCACGCTGACCTCGCGGCGCTTGTCGCCATCACGGTAGCTGACCAGCAACGATACCGGCAGATTGGCCAGCCCCGGCAGTTGCAGCCAGGTGGCGATGTTGTATTCGGCTACACGTCCTTCGTAGGGCGTGACCAGTAGACGGGCAGCATCGACGATGCGTGATGGCGCAGGGCCGATCAACTTGTCGTGGGCGTTGGTCATTGTGCTGTTCCCTAGCTAATAGCGGAGCGTATCGAGACGATGGGCTGCGAATTATAAGCAGGGGTGTGCCGAGCAAACTGTGCGCTCGGCCGCCGCTCGCTGTGATCCGTCTCGCAGTTCCTGTTGTTTAGGTCAGCAGCAGTGGGTGGCGCGTGACCGAAGCGGTGCTGAGGGTGGCCGCAGGGAGTGGCATGATCACCTGGTTATGCACGTTGGCATGCTGCAACCAGAGATTTTCCCCTTCGCCAAATTGCCCATTGGGCAGCCACAGGCCATGATGCCAGCCATTGCCGGGTGCTGGTGTGCTCTGCAAAACGCCTTGGTGAGTTTGTGCGCTGGGGGTGCGGCGCAGCCAGACCGGTTTCGCCAGGCCTTTCAGGTAGTGCAGGCCCAGGTGCAGCCCCTCGATATTGAGATGACGCCAGCTCACCAGCGCCAGAAGCGGTATCGGGCTGCTGGTCAGCAAGAGCACCAATTGCCCCACGGATATGTGCGCCGCTTGGTCGGGTTGGCACAGCAGGCGTGCGCCACCTGCGCTGGCATCGAGCATCTGGGCTGCCAAAGGGGAAGGCCGCTGCTCCAGCAGTTGGGCGTGGATGGCTGGCAAGCCAACCAGCAGCTTGCAAGCCACGTCAAACTCTTCGCGAGGGTAGCGGCGTTGTTGCTGGCCCATCCAGTGATGCTGAACGCGCTCGAGCAGTTGGCGCTCGCTGGTGCTCTGCAGTGGGGCTGGATCATGCAGGGCGACCAGCAGGGCGCCTAGTTCGAAACGCCGCAGGCAGTCGCGGCTGCCATCGGGTTGTTGCGCATAGCCGAGACAAGGCTGCGACTCCGTCAGGTCGACGATAGGCGCTTCGCTGTCGCCCTCGTCATCCCAAGGCCGCAAACGCGCCAGGCCTGCCAGGGGGGCGAGGGCACCAAACAACTGCGGGCTTTCGCCCTCGGCAAGGTGAAAGGGGTTGCTCAAGGCGAGCAGCAGCATCTGCTGGTACAGGCCGCGCAAGGTGCTCGCTGGCTTTGGCTGGAAGGCAGCCGCGACCGGTTCATCCAGGCACTCCTGATGTTCACCGATCCAGTACAACAGATGGCTGTCGCGCCATAGGCTGGGCGGGGAATCCTGATACAGCTGGTAGTGACGTAACAGGCTCTGCGCGAGGAAATGCAGGGCCATATACAGACACCAGGCCAAATGTGGGCGCGAGGGTTGCCGGCCTTTGAGGATTTGCAGCAACAGGCGTTTGAAGCCGATAGCCAGCTCGTTACACAGGCGCACGAATAGCGGCGATGGCGGCTTGCCTTTAAGGTAAGCCGCGGCATAGTGGCGATATTCATCGCTGCAGTTTTGCAGCGCACGTTGCCTTTCGAGTAAGGTCATGGCACTGCGGTTGAGCCGGAACAGCAGGCTAAGCACCTGTTGTAGCGCATCCTCGTGCTGCAGCAAGCGAGCTTGGGCTAACCGCTCGGTGAGGTCGGGCAAAGGCGCCGCGTCTTCTTCGCGGATGTCCGGCACTTCAAGGCGCAAGGCATCTAGCGTCATATCAACCCAATGTGGACGAGGAGCGAATGCATGGGAACGCGACTCCAGGTTGTTATTCGTACGGTAATGGGAGTTTGCGCCGGCTTGATTCTGGCTGGTTGCGCCGAAGATGTTGGCGTCGACCAGCATGGACGAAAGGTACCGGCTGAGCGTCTGGAAGGCCAGTGGTTGGTGATTAATTACTGGGCCGAGTGGTGCGCGCCCTGCCGTAGTGAAATTCCCGAACTGAATGCCCTGGCCGTAGAGCTTGAGGCGCAGTCGGTAAGTGTCTTGGGGGTGAACTTTGACGGCTTGCAGGGCGCGGAATTAGCCAAGGCGTCAGATGCGATGGGGATTGAGTTCACTGTGCTCGAGCAAGACCCGGCGGCGCGTTATGGGTTGCCACCCAATGCCGTGCTGCCAGTCACCTATATCGTCGATGATCGGGGGCAGATGCGCGAACACTTGCTTGGCGAGCAAACGGCGGCCGGGCTAGCGGCGCGGGTGCAGGCTTTGCGTAATGGAGACTAGTGGCATGCAGCGAATTTGTTTACACGGTTATGTCAGCGGTCGGGTGCAGGGGGTGAGCTTTCGCCAAAACACCGCCACGCAAGCCGAGCGCCTGGAGCTGGATGGCTGGGTGCGCAACCTGAGTGATGGCCGGGTCGAGGTGTTGTTCGAGGGCGAGGAGGTGGCCGTGCGTGAGCTGGCTCTGTGGCTCGAAACGGGGCCATGCACTGCCAAGGTCGTTGCACTTGAATTGGCAGAGCAACCCTTGCAGGGGATTGCCGGGTTTGTGGTGCGCGGCTGATCGGCTGTACGGCTTGTCGGCTCAGGGATTGTGCTTGCGTGTTGGGCGCTGCGGCGCTCGGCTCGCTCAGGGTTTGACGTACCAGAAGTCGTGCCAGAAACCGATGACCTTGGCGGGGTAGGTCTGCTTGCCGAGGCTGCCGTTGTAGCGGGCCAGGGCGCGGCTCAGGTCGCCGTTCTCTTTGCGCAAATAGAAGCTGAGGATGGTGCAGCCGTAGCGCAGATTGGTGGCGTTATCAGTGAGGTTGTCCTGCGGACGACCGAGTTCGGCTTTCCAGAAAGGCATAACCTGCATCATGCCCTGGGCGCCGGCCGAGGAAATGGCGAAGCGGTCGAAATGGCTTTCGGTGTGGATCAGGGCCAGGACCAGATCGGGACGCAGGCCGGCCTTGCTGGCTTCGCGATGCACCAGCCTGAGCAGGGTCAGGCGTTCTTTGGCGGCAGGGATATAGCGAGTCATGCGGGTCGACATGTCCAGCAGCCAGACTTCCGCATCGAAGCGGTCTTGAAAACTATCGGCTTCGGCCACTGTGCGTTGCAGCAGATCCCGCAGTTCCGGCTCGGGCGCCTGGCGCAGGTTGGCATGGCTGGGCAGGCACAGCAGCGCGATCACAAATGTCAGGTACAGGCGCACTGCCATGCTCCGGTTCAGTCGTTGCCAGGATCGGCGACCAGGCGCCCGGCGTCCTGCGTCAGCGCCTGGAGAAAGCTCTCCTGCAGTTCGGGATCGTTACGGGTCAACTCGATCAGGCTCTGTTCCAGTTCACTGGCTTCTTCTTCCAGGCCCAGCTCGGACAAGCGCTTGACCCGATGCACCCACTGTTCGACATCATCGCCTTCCAGGTCGTCGTAGATCAGCGTGTGCGCTTCCTGCAGCTTGCCGCGCAGGGTGAGGCTGACCAATAAGGAGGCATCCGCTCGGGTCGAGCCTTGCGGGTCTGCGACACTCAGCTGCAAGGTGCCAATACGGCTGACATCCTGCTCGGCAAAGGGGCTGTCGAGCAGGTTGAGGTGCAGGACACCATTGCGGTCGGTCAGTAGCTCATGGGTTTGCTCGCCGGCTTTGACCAGGACCGAGCGCTCGGCCCAGGGCAGGCTGGAGTATTCCATGCGGGCGTCCTGGCGCTGCTCGTCGAGGCTGGCGAGGTTCTGCTGCGAGCGGCCGTTGGACTCGACGTTGATGAACGGGTTAAGCCCGGCAAAGCCATAGCTGATCCAACCTTTGGTGGCGCTGTCCGGCAGGCTGCCGAGCAAGACCACGTTGAGTGCGTTGGCGCCGATGCCGGCGACTACGGCAACGGCGCCCAGCGGAATTTCGTAGAGTTCGCGCCAGGGTTGGTAAGGCGTGTAGCGGTCGTAGCGACGGCTGACCTCGAATGCGGTCACCTCGAAGGTTTTCTGTTCGTGCACCCGCACCCGCCGCTGCGGTAGTTCCAGTACGCGTGGCTCGCCTACGTCTATTTGCAGGCTGTGATCCAGCAGTTTGCGCTCGACACGCTCCTCATGCTCGCTGCGTTGCGGCAACTGGTTGGCGCAGCCACTGAGAAAGAGGGCGCCGCAGAGTGCGGCGCCGACGCGGCCTAAGGTGCTTCGTGTGTACATGACGGCTCTTATGAAAAGGCTGAAATCAGCGGCGGATACGTGCTTGGATGAAGGGCAGAATGTCGGTGACGGCAACCACTTGAGCCTCGGTTTCCTGGCGGCTCTTGTATTCCAGATTGCCTTCGGCCAGGCCGCGATCGCTGATCACGATGCGATGCGGGATGCCAATCAACTCCATGTCAGCGAATTTGATGCCCGGACTGGTCTTTTTGTCACGGTCATCGAGCAAAACTTCAAAACCGGCAGCGGTCAGGTCGGCATAGAGTTGGTCGGTGGTTTCACGCACTGCCTCGGTTTCATAACGCAATGGCACCAGGGCGATCTGGAAGGGCGCCAGCGTGTCGTTCCAGAGAATGCCGCGCTCGTCATTGTTCTGCTCGATGGCGGCGGCCACCACGCGCGTTACGCCGATGCCGTAGCAACCCATGGTCAGGGTCGCTGGCTTGCCGTTTTCGCCCATTACGGTGCAGTTCATCGCCTCGCTGTACTTGCTGCCCAGCTGGAAGATATGCCCGACTTCGATGCCGCGCTTGATCTCCAGCGTACCTTGGCCATCCGGGCTCGGGTCGCCAGCGACGACGTTACGCAGGTCGGCGACGATCGGCAGTGGCAGGTCGCGCTCCCAGTTCACGCCAAAGTAGTGCTTGTCGTCGATATTGGCGCCGATGGCGAAATCGCTCATCAGGGCGACCGAGCGATCGACAATGCACGGCAGTGGCAGGTTCAGTGGGCCCAGCGAGCCGGCACCGGCGCCGATGGCGTCGCGCAGCTCGGCTTCCGAGGCCATAACCAGCGGACTGGCCACGTGCTCCAGGTTGGCAGCCTTGATCTCGTTCAGCTCGTGGTCACCGCGAATGATCAGGGCGATCAGCTTGCCGTCTTCGGCGCCATGCACCACCAGCGTTTTGATGGTCTTTTCGATGGGCAGGTTGAAGCCTACGACCAGGTCATTGATGGTCTTGGTGTCAGGTGTGTCAACCAGGCGCATTTCTTCGCTTGCTAGGCCACGGGCGGTTTCGCGCGGAACGGCTTCGGCTTTCTCGATATTGGCGGCGTAATCGGAGCTGTCACTGAAGGCGATATCGTCTTCACCGGAGTCGGCCAGGACGTGGAACTCATGGGAGCCGGTGCCGCCGATCGAGCCGGTATCGGCCTGTACCGGGCGGAAGTTCAGGCCCAGGCGGGTGAATATCTTGCAGTACGCCTGGTGCATGCGGTCATAGGTCGCTTGCAGCGAGGCCTGATCCACATGGAAGGAGTAGGCATCCTTCATGATGAACTCACGGCCACGCATCAGGCCGAAACGCGGGCGGATCTCGTCGCGAAACTTGGTCTGGATCTGGTACAGATTGAGCGGCAGTTGCTTGTAGCTGCTCAATTCGTTGCGAACGAGATCGGTGATCACTTCTTCGTGGGTCGGGCCAACGCAGAACTCGCGACCGTGACGATCCTTCACTCGCAGCAACTCTGGGCCGTATTGTTCCCAGCGGCCTGACTCCTGCCACAACTCGGCAGGCTGAATCGCTGGCATCAGCACCTCTAGGGCGCCCGCAGCGTTCATTTCCTCGCGGACGATGGCTTCCACCTTGCGCATGACGCGCAGGCCCATCGGTAGCCAGGTATACAGGCCCGAGGCGAGCTTGCGGATCATGCCGGCGCGCAGCATGAGCTGGTGGCTGATTACCACGGCATCGGAAGGAGTTTCTTTGAGTGTCGAGAGCAGGAACTGACTGGTGCGCATAGTTGGCCGTTCTGTCGGTTGCAAGGGCTTTTAATAGGTCGGCATTGTACGGTGCCTGTACTGTTGCGTACAGGATGCAGGTAGGTGGTTCAAGAGGAGGTAAGAGTGACGGTATTGACGGCGGAACAGGTTCAGGCGCTGATTCGGGCTGGGTTGCCGATCGCGGAAGACATCGAGCTGTGCATTGATCGGCTGGATGCGCAGGGGGTGCTGGCACGGGTGCCTTTCCACGCCAAGCTGATCCGCCCGGGCGGCACGTTGTCGGGGCCGACCATCATGGCGCTGGCGGATGCGGCCATGTATGCGGTGGTGCTGGGGCGTTTGGGGCGGGTGGAGATGGCGGTGACGTCAAACCTGAATATCAACTTTCTGGTCAAGCCGAAACCGGTAGATCTGTTGGCCGAAGCGCGGATTTTGCGGTTAAGTCGGCGGCAGGCGGTTTGCGAAGTGTCGCTTTATTCATTGGGTAATGCAGAAGAGTTGGTGGCGCATGTGACCGGAACTTACGCATTGCCACTTTGATGACTGCTGGTTTAATAGTGGTCAATGTGTATTGAACAAGCAAAAAAAGCCCGGCAGAAGCCGGGCTTTTCATATCGCTAACGAATTACAGCTGAATTACAACACGCTCAGCGGGTATTCGACGATCAGGCGGAAGTCATTGACGTCGGAGCTGTAATGGGCATTCTGTGCGCCGTTGGCGCGCCAGGTGGCATTACGCACGCGGAAGGACAGGTCCTTGGCGGCACCTTCCTGGATCACGTACTTGGCTTCGATGTCCAGTTCGTGCTCTTTGCCTTCGCCGGCACCGACTACACCCGTTTCGATATTGTCGCCATAGATGTAGCGAGTCATGAAGCTCAGGCCCGGTACGCCGTAGGTGGCCATATTCAGGTCGTAACGAGCCTGATAAGAGTGCTCATCCTGACGGTCGAAGTCGGAGAACTGGACCGAGTTGGCCAGCCAGATAGTACCGTTACCGTCAATGCCGTAAACATATGCGCTGTCACCAGAGGAGCGCTGGTGAGCCAGGGTGAATTTGTGTGCACCCAGGGAGTAAGCAGCAGCCAAGCTCCAGATCTTGTTATCGACAACGCCGGACAGCTTGCGGCCTTGATCGTTAGTTTTGTAAGCGTTGAAGTCGAAGTTCAGGGCCTGATCTTCTGCCAGTGCAAGATTGTAGTTCAGGTTGACATACGTTTTCTTGAAGTGATCTTCGACATCGGAGGCGTGAATGGCGCCGCTGAAATTGTCGGTGAAGCTGTAGCTGGCGCCGACAATGTTGGCTTCGTTCAGGCCGAAGGTGTCGCGATCGGTGCTGGTTTGGCTGCTGAGGGCGGTGAAGCGACCTGCGGTCAACTCCAGGCCTTCGATTTCGTTGCTGGTCAGCAGGGTGCCAGTAGCAGTTTCAGGCAGGATGCGGCTGTCGTCAGTGCTGAATACCGGGCTGCCGACGAACTGGTTGCCGTATTTCAGTACGGTGTCGGAGATGCGGAACTTGATCGCGCCGCCAACTTCGGTCTGGGTGTCGTCACCGCGACCTTCGTCGGTGGTGTCGAACTGGCCAGTGCCATTGCGGCCACGGCCGCCGTCAATTTTGATGCTGCTCAGGCTGTGTACGTCGACGCCTACGCCTACGGTGCCTTGAGTGAAGCCGGACTTACCCAGAAGGCGGATACCCAGACCGGCTTCTTCGCGGTAGCCGTTATCGCCAGTGCCGGCAGTGTTGCTGGCGCCGTTACGGAAGTCGCGGTTCTGATACAGGATACGGTTGAAGATATTAAAGGTGCTGTCTTCAAGAAAGCCCTTGGATTCGGACTGGCTGGAGGCCATGGCCATTTGGGTACTGCCCGCTGCTACTGCGAGGGCGATTACGCTCCACTTCATCACTTGCATCGTGATTGCTCCTTTGGTTTAGAAAAGTTGCGCTGTCCAGTTGATTGTTATATGGACAGCTCTTTCTTTTTGTGTCGGCGCTAACTTATAGCACGCAGCTAAAGTTGGCGATAGTTGCAATCTACTCCTTGCACTTTGTTCACGGTCATGTCGCAAAAGACGATGAAGCATGTCGCAATTCTGTAGATCCCCACGTGTATTTTGCAGCGCTGACGAATTCTGCAATTTCGGTTGCTGGCAGCCGGGCTTTGTTGCTCGGTGGCACAGTATCCCCTGCGTCGCAGTAGCCTAAGGCAAAAATCGTGCTCAAAATTCTGAGTTTTCATCATGGGTTGAGCTTTTGCCGGGGCTAGGCTTCTTCTGGCGAGCAATTGTAAAGGCGTTGTCGCCAGGTTTCATAGGGGTTGCAGGCACTCCTTGTCGCTTGTTCACGCGGCGAAGGGGTGGCTGGTCTGGCGTCTGTTGCTGAGTGTTTGACAGCATTCTGCTGGGGAGGGCGGGTTGCAGCGGTAACGCCTGCAGGGCTTTCCATTACGGTAGGAAACAAACTGTGCGCAATAATGGTGCGTGCTCTGATGGCGTGTGCTGCTGTATGGCGAGCTTGTGGCGCCTTTGCCGTGATCGAGTGCGCAGGTGAATCTACTGCGGCTCCCGCGTATCCTGCTGGCCCGTCGCGTAGCATGTCGGGTTTGTGCTTATGGCACTAAGCTTTGTCTATTCAATGGTCTGGCAGGAGGGTGGCCTATGTTCGTTTTGGATCCGCGTTTGCAGCAGGACACTCTGCCGGTAGGCGATTTCGCGCTGTGCCGTTTATTGTTGATGAATGACGCGCATTACCCCTGGTTTGTCCTGGTGCCCAGGCGCGAAGAGGTGAGCGAACTGTTTCAGCTCGACGCATTGGATCAACAAGCCTTGTGGCAAGAAGCCACGATGTTGGCAGAAACGCTGAAGGATGCCTTTGGTGCCGACAAGATGAATGTCGCAACCCTGGGTAATGTGGTCAGCCAGCTGCACATGCATGTGATTGTTCGGCGTCGTGACGATGCAGCCTGGCCAGCGCCGGTGTGGGGTAAGCTGCCTGCGCAGCCGTATAACGATGAGCAGGTGCTGGTGATCAAGGACAGGTTGCGTCTGGTGTTGGCTGATAATTTCTGTTTTATCGAGGGCTGAGGGATGGACGCGGAACAACGAATCACCGATCTGGAAAGCCGGCTGGCTTTTCAGGATGACACCATTCAAACGCTCAATGATGTACTGGTGGCGCAGCAGCGGGAATTGGAGCGCTTGCAGTTGCAGGTTGCGGCCTTGGCCAGGCGTCAGGAGGAAGTCGGCGGGCAGCTCGACTCGGCTGAAGAGGAGGCGCCACCGCCCCACTATTAATTAGTGGTCTGTACGGTTAGTGGGTTAACTCAAAATCGCCGGCTTGAGTCTTGGCTCTGGGAGGCCCGGCCTCCTGCAAGGTTCCGGACAGGCTTAAGCCGTTGGATAAACGGATTACCCGATCAGGTCACTAGAACCGTCTTATACGTCTTATAAACAGAAAAGCCCGCATTGCGGGCTTTTCTGTTTTGCGCCGGAATTAGCGGCGGGCGGGGGTGGCGGCAATCACATCTTCCGCTTGCAGGCCCTTGTCGCGTTGCATGACGGAGAATTCGACGCGCTGGCCTTCGACCAGTACCCGATGCCCTTCGCCACGAATTGCGCGGAAGTGCACGAAGATGTCGTCACCCGAGTCGCGGGAAATGAAGCCGAAACCTTTGGATGTATTGAACCACTTAACTGTGCCGGTTTCCCGATCGGTCATGTTATGCGTTGTGGCAGCGGCGTTGTCGCGGACTTTCAGGCGCAGGTTGGTCGCCAGGTGCAGCAGCACTGCGGCGAGCACGGTGAGCAGGCTGAATAGGGTGGCGGGCAGATCGACAATCGTTGGTAGAGGAGCCAGCAGGATCAAGGCTTGCAGCAATGTGCCCAATATCAGCAAGGCAGAAACCAGGTTTTGCAGTTGATGGCGCAGGTCGGCATGCCAGATAGGCAGTTGCGGTGCCAGGATCAAGTTAAGTAAGCCGAACAAGGCAAGGCTCAAGGCCTCTGGCTGTTGCAGAAATGGCAGGGTGTCATTGCTGAGGCTTGGTACAAATGACAGCAGCAGGGCGGTGAAGCCCGCTAGCAGGTGGACGATTTTCAACATATTCAATGAGCTCATTTATTAAAAGGATCGCAGGAAGAGCCGATTGCACAGGCATTGCCTTGAGTTGAGGGCGTGGTGGATGCGCACGTAGTCGGCCTATGCGCTGATCCAATGGCTCGGAGCAGCGGCACGGGACGTATTTAACAGCAAAGAGGTGAGCTACTCAAATCAAGCGCTTAGGGCGCTTTCGCAGAGCTCGGGGTGTACCAGGTTGCGACCGTTGTGTTTGGCCTGGTAAAGCGCGTCATCGGCGCGGGTAAGCAGGCTTTCCAGATCATCGCCGGGTTTGGCCAGGGCGAAACCGAATGAGGCGCTGATGCTGTCGAGTACCTGATCGGAGCGGCGTACTTTTATACGCAGTGACTGGATTTTCATGCGCAGGCCTTCGGCGAAGGCGTATGCGCTCTGGGTGTCGAAGCATTCGCGAAGAATCACGCAGAACTCTTCGCCGCCGTAGCGTGCGGCGGTGGCGCGCGGTGGCAGTGCGTCGCGCAGCAGTTGACCGACATGCTGCAGAACCCGATCGCCGAGGGGGTGACCATATTGATCGTTGAACTGTTTGAAATGGTCTATATCCAGCATTACCAGGGCCACGCCTTGATGTTCACCGATGAGTGCCTGTTCCATCAGGCGGGTAAAGGCGTGCCGGTTGAATACCTGGGTCAGGCTGTCGAGAGTTGCCGCGACGTGGGCGCGTTCCAGTTGGCCGCGCAGGTGCTGGATCTCGCTCTGCGCTGTACGTATGCGGTAGAGAAACTTCTCTTGCTGCTCCTGCATCAGTTGGGTGCTTTGTTGCAGGTCGTTCAATACGTTGGGCAGGTCATCGATGATCGGTTCTTGCAGTGCGGCGAGACCCTGTTCCAGGCTGGCTTGATAGTTGTGACTACCAACCACGCTGCGTGAGACGTCGTCTTCGATGCCATCAACCAGTTCGATGACTTGTTGTTGGCCGGCGCGGGCCTCTTCGAGTTCGTGGCGAATGATGTAGTCGTGGAACAGTTTGACGGCTGCTTCCGCTGGAACGCTGTCGAAGTCTGTGACGATCTTGTCCAGGCGACGATTGAGTTCCGGCTCCTGGCCTTGGCTGTAGGTATACCAAAGGGCGTAGTGCAGCGGATTGGGTGGTATGCCATGACGCATCATCAAGGGCACGGCCTGCTTCAATAGGGCGGCTGCCGCGCGCGTGTCTTCGGGGTAACGCTCAAGAATACTGGGGGTTTTGTTTGGCTTGCTCATGCACGTCACTGTGGCAAGTTGCGGATGGCTAAAGCATAGAACAAGCACCGGTCTTGCGCCTAGGCGCATTTCGGCCCAGGGCGATCCTGTTGCAAGTTCCAGGTAAAGACCGAGAGTGGTCTTTACCTGTTTGTTGTTTCAGGAACAGTAAACCCGTGTCGGGTCCGGAGACCTGTCAGGCGTCGAGCAGGCTGCGCAGCATCCAGGCGGTTTTTTCATGCACTTGCATGCGCTGGGTCAGCACGTCTGCGGTAGGTTCGTCGCTGACCTTGTCGAGCAAAGGGAAGATCCCGCGAGCCGTACGGATCACGGCCTCCTGGCCTTGAACCAGTTGTTTGATCATGTCGGTAGCGCTTGGTACGCCTTCCTCTTCCTTGATTGAGGACAGGCGTGCATAGGCTGCGTAGGTGCCGGGTGCTGGGAAACCCAGGGCGCGGATCCGCTCGGCGATCTGATCGACGGCCAGTGCCAGTTCGGTGTATTGCCCTTCGAACATCAGGTGAAGGGTGTTGAACATCGGGCCGGTGACGTTCCAGTGGAAGTTGTGGGTTTTCAAATACAGGGTGTAAGTGTCGGCGAGCAGGCGAGACAGGCCTTCAGCGATGGCGGCGCGATCCTGCTCAGCGATGCCGATATTGATTTCCATACCATTTCTCCTTTCAGGTGGTTCGGAGCTTGTCTGGCTCCGCGATTGGGCAGAGCCTAGCATGGGCTCTGCAGGCTGGATCTTGGCTTATGTCAATAAGCGCCATTGTTTGAGGCTATGGGGCGTGTGGGGTTCAACGCTTGGGTATTAGCCTGGCCAGTAGTCTGGGGTAGGCGCTCGGCAGCAGGCGTTGAATCCAGTCGAGGAGGCGGGCGTCGTTGCCGATCAGGATGCGTGGGTATTTGCCTTTGATTCCTTTGACGATAACCCTGGCGGCCTGTTCCGCGGTGGTGTGGGCCAGCTTGTCGAAGTCTGCAGCTGCCCGACTGGCGTCGCATTGGCCGTTGATGCCCTGGTAAAAGCGCGCCGAGCGGGCGATGTCGGTTTTGATCCCGCCAGGGTGAACGCAACTGACCTGCACGTTGCTGCTGTGCAGTTCCTGCCTCAAGGCTTCGGTAAAGCCGCGGACGGCAAACTTGCTGGCGTTATATGCCCCCTGTGAGGGCATGCTGACGATGCCGAAAATGCTGGAGATATTGACGATGTGGCCTGCGTTGTTTTTCAGCAGGTGCGGCAGAAAGGCTTTGGTGCCGTGCACGACGCCCCAGAAATTGATGCCCATTATCCATTCGAAGTCCTGGTAGCTCAGGTTCGCAATGGTTTGTGACACGGCCACGCCGGCGTTGTTGATGATCAGGTGGGCGTTGCCGTGGTGGGCCAGTACGGCGTCGGCAAAGGCGAAGACTGATGTGCGATCGGCTACATCGAGGACGTGGCTGCTGACCTGGCGGTCTTGCTGGCGCAAGGTGCTAGCGATGCTTTCCAGGTTGGCGGCATTTATGTCGGCCAGGGCCAGGTGGCAGCCTTGCTTGGCCAGTAGTTCGGCGAGGGCGCGGCCAATACCTGAACCTGCGCCGGTTATTACGGCTACCTTGCCTGCAAGCGATTGCATATAGCTCCCTGAGTCGAGCTTGCGCTCTGCTATCTGTGTGAGTGGTGCAGTGACTGTGCCGGCGAGCTTAGGCAGGCGTGCTGGTCTGGCGCAAGGGACTCAGCAATGCGCGAGGGCTGGGAGTTGCTGCAGGGTACGGTTGAATACGTCGACCCAGTGCGGGCTGAATTGCTGGCCTGCCAGGCCGTTGATTTCGAGGATGGCGCGCAGTAGCGGGCGCTTGCTCAAGGTTTGGTGGGCGCGTTCATGGGTGCGTGCATCGAAGGTGTCGACGATATTGAGGATCAGGGCGCCGGGGCGGATATCACGCTCCTGCAGGCCGTCGGGGTAGCCGCTGCCGTCGGCATGCTCGTGGTGTTGCCGGACGATGTCGGCGGCTGCATCCCAGCAGGGCATCCGTTTCAACAAGTCGTAAGTCAAGTGTGGGTGTGATTGCATCTGCTGGCGCTCTTCGTCATTGAGGCGGGCTTCCTTGTGCAGCGTGTCCAGCGGTAGAAAGGCCATGCCCAGGTCATGTAGGCATACCGCCGCCGCCAGTTGTGCGGGGTGTTCCGGTGTATTGCCAAGCTGGTTGATGGCCAAGGCCAGATCCAGTTGGCGTAGGCCTCGACCCTGCCAGTAGTGCGAGCGATGCTCGCTGGCCAGCATCAGGTCGATGAAAAACAGCAGGTCTGGATCCATCGCAATGCCGTGCTGCTTGAGTAGTTCCGTCGCCTGCGGGTCGTTCCTGGCTGTAGGGGTGGGCAGGTGGCTGTTGGGGTCGAGTTGTTGCAACAGCGAGCGACGAACCTCGGCCTGTCGGGAAGCGGGTGCAGCGGCCAGTTCGCGCAAGGCTTGGCTGAGTGCATGGAGCTGCGGGTGATCGAGGCGGGCAGTGGCGCCGCCAAGGCCCTGGGCTATCAGCTCTTTGAGGTGATCCAGGGACACCAGCAGAATGTCGCCGAGCAAGCTGTCAAAGTTCAAGCGCGCCTCGCGCAGGCAATCCAGGACATCCTCCATGGCCTGTGGCAGGGGCATCAGGGCGTTCAGGCCGATGTAGCCCAAGTTACCCTTGAGGGTATGTACCTGGCGGAACAGATCGCGCAGCTTCTCTTTATCATCGGGGCAGTGATCCAGTTCGATAAGCAGTTGTTCGCAGCGCTGAAACTGTTCCGCGGCTTCCTGGCGAAAATCTTCCAGCACATCATTGGACAGTTCGCTGGAACTGGATTTGATCATGGGTGCTCTCCGTAGGGGTTGGGTGAGTATAGACGGCTCGGTAAACGTGCTTGGGCTGGCGGCTGCAAGTGACGGCTTAACCATATATAATCCCGCGCTTTGCCGCGAAACGCGGGTTGAGGGCGGTCTGGCGCAAGTGCGCCGTTGGTCGATTGCTGGCCCCGTCCAATACAGTAATTGCAGAAAATACCGTGTGAATCTGCCGCCAGGCATGACCTCGGACAAGCGCCGCGCTCCACGCGGCCCAACGAATTCAAGACTCAAGAGAAGCGACTACCACCATGATGCGTAGCCATTATTGCGGCCAACTGAACGAGAGCCTGGACGGTCAGGAAATCACCCTTTGCGGTTGGGTGCACCGCCGCCGTGACCATGGCGGGGTGATCTTCCTCGACATCCGTGACCGCGAAGGCCTGGCTCAGGTGGTGTTCGACCCGGATCGTGCCGAGACCTTTGCCGCCGCGGATAAAGTGCGCAGCGAGTATGTGGTGAAAATCACCGGCAAGGTGCGCCTGCGTCCCGCCGGTGCCGGTAATGCCAACATGGCCAGCGGCGCCATCGAAGTGCTCGGTTATGAATTGGAAGTGCTGAACGAGGCGGAAACCCCGCCGTTCCCGCTCAATGAATACACCGATGTCGGCGAAGAAACCCGCCTGCGTTACCGCTTTATCGACCTGCGCCGTCCGGAAATGGCGGCCAAGTTGAAGCTGCGTTCGAGTATTACCACCAGCATCCGTCGCTACTTGGACGAGAACGGCTTCCTCGATGTGGAAACGCCGATCCTCACTCGCGCCACCCCTGAGGGCGCGCGTGACTACCTGGTGCCGAGTCGCACCCACGCCGGCAGTTTCTTCGCTCTGCCGCAGTCGCCGCAGCTGTTCAAGCAGCTGTTGATGGTCGCCGGCTTCGATCGCTACTACCAGATCGCCAAGTGCTTCCGCGACGAAGACCTGCGCGCCGACCGTCAACCGGAATTCACCCAGATCGACATCGAGACCAGCTTTCTCGATGAAGCCGACATCATGGGCATTACCGAGAAGATGATCCGCCAGCTGTTCAAGGAGGTGCTGGACGTCGAGTTCGCCGATTTCCCGCACATGACCTTCGCAGAAGCCATGTGCCGCTACGGCTCGGACAAGCCGGACCTGCGTATCCCGCTGGAGCTGGTGGATGTCGCCGATCAGCTCAAGGACGTCGATTTCAAGGTGTTCAGCGGTCCGGCCAACGACCCGAAATGCCGGGTTGCGGCGTTGCGCGTGCCAGGCGGCGCGAGCACGCCGCGCAAGCAGATCGACGACTACACCAAGTTCGTCGGCATCTACGGCGCCCGCGGGTTGGCCTATATCAAGGTCAACGAGCGTGCCAAGGGTGTCGAAGGCCTGCAGTCGCCGATCGTCAAGAACATCCCGCTGGACAATCTCAATGTGATCCTCGATCGCGTCGGTGCGGTCGATGGCGATATCGTGTTCTTCGGTGCCGACAAGGCCAAGATCGTCAGCGAAGCCCTGGGGGCGCTGCGGATCAAGCTCGGTCACGACCTCAATTTGTTCACGTGCGAGTGGGCACCGCTGTGGGTGATCGACTTCCCGATGTTCGAGGAGAGCGACGACGGCAGCTTGAATGCACTGCACCACCCGTTCACGGCGCCGAAGTGCAGCCCAGAAGAGCTGGCGGCTAATCCGGCCACCGCGCTGTCGCGTGCCTACGACATGGTGCTCAATGGCACCGAGCTGGGTGGCGGCTCGATCCGTATCCATCGCAAGGACATGCAGCAGGCGGTGTTCCGCTTGCTCGGCATCGGCGAGGAGGAGCAGCAGGAGAAGTTCGGCTTCCTCCTCGATGCCCTCAAGTTCGGTGCGCCGCCGCACGGTGGCCTGGCCTTCGGTCTGGATCGTCTGGTGATGCTGATGACCGGCGCGCAGTCGATTCGCGAAGTGATCGCCTTCCCGAAAACCCAGAGCGCGGCCTGCGTCATGACTCAGGCGCCGGGTGTGGTGGATGCCAAGGCGTTGAGCGAATTGCACATTCGCCTGCGCGAGAAACCCAAGGCCGAGTAAGCCTTGCCGCCGACAAGGAGCCTGGATTTTCCAGGCTTCTTCGTTATGGGTTTTACGAAACCTGATTTACGTGATGACGGAGTGAGTTATGGCTGGTCATTCCAAATGGGCCAACATCAAGCACCGCAAAGGGCGTCAAGACGCCAAGCGCGGCAAGATTTTCACCAAGCTCATTCGTGAGCTGACCGTCGCCGCCAAGGGCGGTGGCCTGCCGGCAGACAATCCGCGTCTGCGTCTGGCCATGGAAAAGGCGCTTACCGCCAACATGACCCGCGACACCATTGACCGGGCGATCGCCCGCGGTGTTGGCTCGGACGAAGCCGACAACATGGCCGAGCTGAGTTACGAAGGTTATGCGCCCAGTGGCGTGGCAATCTTCGTCGAAGCCATGACCGATAACCGCAATCGCACCGCAGCCGAGGTGCGGCATGCCTTTACCAAGTGTGGCGGTAATCTGGGCACCGATGGCTCGGTGGCCTATATGTTCGAGCGCAAAGGGCAGATCAGCTACGCCCCGGGGGTCGATGAAGACGCCTTGATGGAGGCAGCACTGGAGGCCGGTGCCGACGATATCGTCAGTGCCGAGGACGGTTCAGTCGAGGTTTATACCGTATTCGCCGACTTCCACGCGGTAAACGAAGCGCTGGGCAATGCCGGGTTCCGGGGTGACGAGGCCGAGGTGGCGATGATCCCGTCGGTCAGTGCGCCTGTCACCGACCTGGAAACAGCGCAGAAAGTGATCAAGCTGATCGACATGCTGGAAGACCTCGACGACGTGCAGAACGTCTATCACAACGCCGAGATCTCCGACGAGATCATGGAGCAGCTTGGTTGATTGGTTGTTGAGTGATAAGGGCCGGAAGCTGCTGGGATGCTGTTGCCCAGGGGCTTCCGGTTTTTTTATGGCTGCTATGTGGGTGACGGCATCGAAGGCTGCCCCTATACTCGCCAACTGGATAGATAAACAGTATGGTTGTCGGCTTTGGTCGACAGCTCGGGCGGATGGTAGGGCATGACGTTGATCCTCGGTATCGACCCCGGCTCGCGCATCACCGGTTATGGTGTGGTGCGTGATACCGGGCGCAGCTGTGAATATGTCGCCTCGGGCTGTATTCGTACCGGTAGCGGTTCGATGCCGGAGCGTTTGCAAATCGTTTTTCGCGGCGTACGCGAGGTGATCGAGACCTACGGGCCTGTGACCATGGGTATCGAACAGGTATTTATGGCGCGTAACCCGGACTCGGCGCTCAAGCTCGGCCAGGCCCGCGGCGTGGCTATCGTGGCGGGGATCGAGGCGGGGCTGGATATTGCTGAGTACACCGCAACCCAGGTCAAGCAGGCGATTGCCGGCACCGGCGGCGCAGATAAGGAGCAGGTGCAGATGATGGTCATGCATTTGCTCAAGCTGGTGCAGAAACCGCAGATCGATGCCTCGGATGCCCTGGCGATTGCGCTGTGTCATGCCCATCACCGGCAAAGCCTGATTCCACACGGTCTGGTCGCTGCCAAGCGGCGCGGCGGCCGCCTTCGTTTATAGCGTTACTCAAGGAAAGCAGCGGTGATTGGACGTTTGTGCGGCACCCTGGCGGAGAAGCAGCCGCCACATTTGATTTTGGATGTAAATGGTCTGGGCTATGAGCTGGAAGTGCCCATGACAACCTTGTACCGTTTGCCCGCGATCGGCGAGCCGTTAACCCTGCACACACACCTGGTGGTGCGTGAAGATGCGCACCTGCTCTACGGCTTCTTCGAGAAGCGCGAGCGGCAGCTGTTTCGCGAGTTGATCCGGCTTAACGGCGTCGGCCCGAAACTGGCACTGGCCTTGATGTCCGGGCTGGAGGTCGATGAGCTGGTGCGTTGCGTGCAGGCGCAAGACACCTCGGTGCTGGTGAAGATTCCCGGGGTCGGCAAGAAAACTGCCGAACGCCTGCTGGTTGAATTGAAGGATCGCTTCAAGGCCTGGGAAGCCGTGCCGGGCATGGCGACCCTGGTCGTTGAACCTCACGCCGCTGGCACAGTCCCACATGCGGAGAATGATGCAGTCAGTGCGCTTATTTCCCTGGGTTACAAGCCACAAGAAGCCAGTCGCGCAGTCTCCGCGATCAAGGAAGATGGGCTGAGTAGTGAAGATATGATCCGTCGTGCCCTGAAGGGAATGGTGTAACTCTCGATGTTAGAAGCAGATCGCCTGATTACCGCCACTACCCGCGACCGCGATGAGCAGGTAGATCGTGCCATTCGGCCGTTGAAGCTGGCCGAGTACATCGGTCAGCCGAGCGTGCGCGAGCAGATGGAACTGTTTATCCAGGCTGCTAGGGGTCGCAGTGAAGCCCTCGATCACACCCTGATCTTCGGCCCGCCGGGGCTTGGCAAGACCACCCTGGCCAATATCATTGCCCAGGAAATGGGCGTGTCGATCAAGAGCACCTCCGGGCCAGTACTGGAGCGGCCGGGCGATCTGGCCGCGCTGCTGACCAATCTTGAGCCAGGTGATGTGCTGTTCATCGATGAAATCCATCGTCTATCGCCGATCGTTGAGGAAGTGCTGTACCCGGCGATGGAAGACTTTCAGTTGGATATCATGATCGGCGAAGGCCCGGCCGCACGTTCGATCAAACTCGACTTGCCGGCATTCACCCTGGTTGGCGCCACCACCCGCGCGGGCATGCTGACCAATCCGTTGCGCGATCGTTTCGGTATCGTCCAGCGCCTGGAGTTCTACAACACCGAGGACCTGACCACCATTGTCACGCGTTCGGCGGGCATTCTCGGTTTGCCGATCGAGGCCCAGGGCGCCTTCGAAATTGCTCGGCGTGCCCGCGGTACGCCGCGCATCGCCAACCGCCTGCTGCGCCGTGTGCGAGATTTCGCCCAGGTGCGTGGCCAGGGCGACATCACCCGGCAGATTGCCGACGCGGCGCTGAATTTGCTGAATGTCGACGAGCGCGGTTTCGATCACCAGGATCGCCGGCTGTTGCTGACCATGATCGAGAAATTCGATGGTGGTCCCGTGGGGGTCGACAGCCTGGCGGCGGCGATCAGTGAAGAGCGCCACACCATTGAAGATGTCTTGGAGCCCTACCTGATTCAGCAGGGCTATATCATGCGTACCCCGCGCGGGCGTGTGGTAACCCGCCATGCCTACTTGCATTTTGGCCTGAACATGCCGAAGCGCATGGGCGATTTGCCGGCCGTCGACTTGTCTGCTGTTGATGACGATTAAGTAAAAATACTTTCTGCCAGTGATTGGCAAGTTCAGGAGCTAGCACTAAAGTATGCACGCGCAAAACGGAGTTCTACCTTTCGCCCATCGTTGTCGGGTTTATTTCGAAGACACCGATGCAGGCGGCATCGTCTACTACGTCAATTATCTCAAATTCATGGAACGGGCTCGCACCGAGCGGCTGCGTGACCTGGGCTTTGCCCAGTCGACGCTGGCGGGTGAGGGCCTGTTGTTCGTCGTGCACTCCAGTGAGGCTCGCTATCACGCGCCGGCACGCCTGGATGATGAGTTGTTGGTAAGTGCGCAAGTAATGGAATTAAACCGTGCCAGCCTGCGTTTTCGTCAGCAGGTCAGGCGGGCCACGGATGATGCGCTGCTCTGTGAAGGGCAGTTCCTGGTGGCCTGTGTGCGCGCCGATAATTTGAAACCCCGGGCTATTCCCGACGCTCTGCGTGCGGCCTTTGCCGGCCTCAGCGACGCGGTTATAGCCAAAGCAGGAGAGTAAGCGTGGAAGCCAACGCCGTTGACCACATGTCGATGTGGAGTTTGATCAGCAATGCCAGTCTGGTGGTGCAACTGGTGATGTTGACGCTGGTGGCCGCCTCGGTCACCTCGTGGGTCATGATTTTTCAGCGCAGCACCTTGCTGCGTGCCGCCAAGCGCGCTCTGGACAACTTTGAGGAGCGTTTCTGGTCCGGTATCGATTTGTCCAAACTGTATCGTCAGGCAGGTAGCAATCCGGACCCTGACTCGGGGCTGGAGCAGATCTTTCGTGCCGGTTTCAAGGAGTTCTCCCGTCTGCGTCAGCAGCAGGGCGTCGATCCCGATGCGGTGATGGACGGTGTAGCGCGCGGCATGCGCGTGGCTATTTCGCGTGAAGAAGAGAAGCTCGAGCAGAGCCTGCCGTTCCTCGCCACCGTGGGTTCCACCAGCCCCTATATCGGCCTGTTCGGCACCGTGTGGGGAATCATGAACGCCTTTCGCGGCCTGGCCCAGGTGCAACAAGCGACTCTGGCCACCGTGGCGCCGGGTATTGCCGAGGCTCTGATTGCCACCGCTATCGGTCTGTTTGCAGCGATTCCCGCGGTCATCGCCTACAACCGCTTCACTTCGCGTGGCGAGATGTTGATCGGTCGCTACTACACCTTCGCCGATGAGTTTCAGGCGATCCTGCACCGCAAGGTACACACCCGCGACGACTAAGCCTTAGGCTCTCTCAAGATAGGTTTCAAGCCATGGCCAGAATTCGCAACAGACGCAAGCCGGTTTCCGAGATGAATGTGGTGCCCTACATCGACGTGATGTTGGTGCTGATGGTTATCTTCATGGTCACCGCGCCGATGCTCAATCAGGGGGTCAAGGTCGATCTGCCGCAAGTCAGCAGTGAGGTCTTGCCTCAGGATAATAACGCTCAGGTACTGACGATTTCGATCAAGTCAGACAAGTCCTACTTCTGGAATATGGGCACGGAAGTCGATGTCGATACCGTGCAGGATCGAGCCATGAGCCTGGAAGAAATGACCGCGGCAGTCACTGCGATCATCCGTCAGAGTCGCGCTCAGGGTAAGCAGGTGCAGGTGTTCGTGCGCGGCGATAAAGCTGTCGATTACGGTACCGTCATGGCTGCAATGAGTGGCTTGCAGCAAGCCGACGTGGGTAACGTCGGGCTGATTACCGAGGCCCCCTGATGCGCGAGCAACGCGAGCCGTCACCGTCGGAAAGCCTGTTTTGGCCAGTGGTCTGGGCTGTGACGCTGCATACCTTGATGTTTGCGATGCTGTTCGTCAGTTTTGCTTTCGCACCTGACTTGCCGCCACCTCGTCCGATCGTCCAGGCAACCCTGTATCAGCTGAAGTCGCAGAGTCAGGCGACCACCCAGACCAATCAGAAAATTGCCGGTGAGACCAAGAAAACCACCGCGCCTATTTATGAGACCGAACAACTGGAGCAGAAAAAGGCTGATAAGGAAAAACAAGCAGTCGCGGCTAAAGCGGCGGAACAAAAGAAGGCCGAGGAGGCTCGAAAGGCCGAAGCGGCAAAGAAAGCCGATGCGGCGAAGAAACAGTCGGAAGCAGAAAAGAAAGCGACCGAGCAGAAGAAGCTAGCTGATATCGCCAAGAAAAAGGCGGCGGATGAAGCGGCGAAGAAGAAAGCTGCCGAAGACGCCAAGAAGAAAGCGACAGAAGACGCCAAGAAGAAAGCCGCCGAAGAGGCGAAGAAAAAAGCCGCAGCCGAGGCCGCCAAGAAAAAAGCTGCGGATGATGCCAAGAAAAAGGCCGCCGAGGCGGCCCAGCGCAAGGCCACTGAAGACAAGAAGGCCGCCGCCTTGGCCGAGTTGTTGTCCGAGGATGTCGGTCGTCAGCAAGCGCTGGCCGATGAAGTAGGCGATCAGGTTGCCGGCAGCTTTGATGACTTGATCAGAATGCGTGCGGCCGAGGGCTGGAGTAGGCCGCCAGGTGCTAGTGCTAGTATGCGTGTGGTGTTGCAGATCACCATGTTGCCAGATGGCACTATTACTAGTGTCAGTGTGGCGAGTTCAAGTGGGAATACGCCATTCGATAGTTCGGCTGTTGCCGCGGTCAAGAACATCGGTAGGCTCACAGAGATGCAGGGGTTGAGTTCGGCAGATTTCAACCCGTATCGTTCATTCAAAATGACATTTACGCCCGAGGACTTAGCCTTGTGATTAGTATTTTTAGAGGGATTCTCTTTGCGTTGCTCTGCGTGGCGGGCGCAGCGCTAGCTGAGGAAAAAAATATTCTGGTGACATCAGGGGCCGACCGGGCTATCCCTATCGCCGTCGTGCCATTCGGCTGGCAAGGTGGCACCGTGCTGCCGGAGGATATGGCCAAGATTATTGGCGATGACCTGCGTAACTCGGGGGTATTCGAGCCTATCCCGCCGCAGAACATGATCAGCCGGCCGAGCCAGGCCAGTGAAATCATCTACCGCGACTGGAAGGCCTTGGGCGCGCAATATGTCTTGGTTGGCAGCATGGTGCCCAGTGGTGGTCGTTTACAGGTGCAGTTCGCCCTGTTCAATGTGGCCACCGAGCAGCAGGTGCTGACCGGTAGCGTAGGCGGCGGAACCGATCAGTTGCGTGATATGGCGCACCATATCGCCGATCTGTCGTTCGAGAAGCTGACCGGGGTCAAGGGCGCTTTTTCTACGCGTATTCTCTATGTCACTGCCGAGCGCTTCTCGGTCAACAACACCCGTTACACGCTGCAGCGTTCCGACTATGACGGTGCGCGTGCGGTGACCTTGCTGCAATCGCGCGAGCCGATCCTGTCGCCCTCGTTTGCCCCGGATGGCCGTCGTATCGCTTATGTGTCGTTCGAGCAGAAGCGTCCGCGCATCTTCGTTCAGCACATCGACACCGGCCGGCGTGAGCAGGTCACCAACTTTGAAGGTCTCAACGGCGCGCCGGCCTGGTCGCCGGATGGCAGCCGTCTGGCATTCGTTCTGTCAAAGGATGGCAACCCGGAAATCTATGTGATGGACATGGGCTCGCGACAGTTGCGTCGGGTGACCAATCAGGGTGCGATCGATACCGAGCCGTTCTGGGGGAAAGACGGCAATACCATCTACTTCACCTCGGATCGATCCGGTAAGCCGCAGATCTATAAGACCAATATCAACAGCGGGGCGGTGGAGCGGGTGACCTTCGTCGGTAACTACAATGCCAACCCGAAGCTCTCTGCGGATGAGAAGACCCTGGTGATGATCCATCGCCAAGAGGGTTACACCGTGTTCAAGGTAGCGGCCCAGGACCTGCAACGTGGGAATTTGCGCATTCTTTCCGACACAAGTTTGGATGAATCACCTACTGTTGCGCCCAATGGCACCATGCTAATCTACGCGACCCGCCAGCAGGGTCGGGGAGTCTTGATGTTAGCGTCCATTAATGGGCGTGTCAGGCTCCCTCTTCCTACCGCTCAAGGCGAAGTTCGAGAGCCTTCCTGGTCCCCCTACCTGAACTGATGCGGCGCTACACCGTTGTACTGCTACGAAATACTGCTTAACACACTGGGGTTCATTAGGAGTTACATGATGGAAATGCTGAAATTTGGCAAATTTGCTGTACTGGGTCTGGCTCTGGCTGTTGCTGTTGGTTGTTCGTCCAAAGGCGGTGATGCCGCTGGTCAAGGCGACGCTGTAGATCCGAACGCTGGTTACGGTGCTGATACTGGTTCCGTAGATGGCAGCATGAGCGAAGAAGCTGCTCTGCGCGCTATCACCACGTTCTACTTCGAATACGATAGCGCCGACCTGAAAGCCGAAGCTATGCGCGCACTCGACGTTCACGCTAAAGACCTGAAAGGTAATGGCGCTCGCGTCGTTCTGGAAGGCCACGCTGACGAGCGCGGTACTCGTGAATACAACATGGCTCTGGGCGAGCGTCGCTCGAAAGCCGTTCAGCGTTACCTGGTGCTGCAGGGTGTTTCCCCGGCCCAGCTGGAACTGGTTTCCTACGGTGAAGAGCGTGCGATTGCCACTGGCAACGACGAGCAATCCTGGGCTCAGAACCGTCGCGTAGAACTGCGTAAGTAATAGCCATGCATACCTGCCGCCGTGCTTTGACTATTTTGGCCCTCTGCCTGCCGTTTACGGCTTGGGCCGAGGTTCCTGTGGTGGATAACAATGCCGATTATGGCAGTAGTAGTTATCCGCCTTCTGGTTATGGCACGTCCGGCGCCTACGTCGGGGGAGGGGTCGATGAGGCCCCAACCTCGGCGCAAGGCATGGTGTTTACCCAGCTGCAACAGATGCAGCAAGAAATCGCGCAACTGCGCGGCCTGCTCGAAGAGCAGCAGAATGAAATTCAACGTTTGAAGCAAGAAGGCCTGGAGCGGTATCAGGATCTTGATCGGCGTTTGAGCAGTGGAGCAGCAGGTGCTGCGGCCACCCAGAATTCCCCTGCCGTTGGTGCTGCAGGCACCAATGGCAATTCAGCAGCGGCTGCTGGCCAGGCGCCAGCCCCCGCCAGCAGTGATCCGGCTGATCCAGAGAAGGAAAAGCTGTTTTATGACGCTGCCTTCGATCTGATCAAAGCCAAGGATTTTGACAAGGCCAGTCAGGCATTTGCTGCCTTTGTGCGTAAATACCCGAACAGCCAATATGCCGGCAATGCCCAGTATTGGCTGGGCGAGGTGAACCTGGCCCAAGGCGATCTGCAGGGTGCCGGCAAGGCCTTTGCTCAGGTCAGTCAGTCCTATCCGCAGCATGCGAAAGTGCCAGACTCATTGTTCAAGCTTGCTGACGTCGAAATGCGTCTGGGCAACGCAGACAAGGCCAAAGGCATTCTGCAGCAGGTGATTGCGAAGTATCCGGGTAGTTCTGCGGCGCAACTGGCGCAGCGGGATTTGCAGCGGATGCCATAAGGAATCAACTGCAAGCCTCAAGCTGTAGTGATAAACCCGCGCCTGTCGCGGGTTTTTTCGTTACAATCCGCGCCCCTTTTCCCGCAACGGAGGCGGATGGCCTGTTTAGCCGTCACGCCCGTGGCTGATATGCAAGATACCCTGCGAATTACCGAGATTTTCTACTCGCTGCAGGGCGAGACGCGCACCGCCGGCTTGCCGACCGTGTTCGTTCGCCTGACCGGCTGCCCCCTGCGCTGCCAGTACTGCGATACCGCCTACGCGTTCAGTGGCGGCGAAGTCGTGTCTCTGGACGCCATCGTTGAGCAGATTGCCAGCTACAAGCCGCGCTATATCTGTGTGACCGGTGGCGAGCCGTTGGCGCAACCCAACTGCATTCCTCTGCTCAAGCGCTTGTGTGATGCCGGCTACCTGGTATCGCTGGAAACCAGTGGCGCGCTGGATGTGTCGGCGGTCGATCCGCGGGTGAGCAAGGTGCTCGACCTGAAAACCCCAGGCTCGGCAGAAGTAGCGCGCAACCGCTATGAGAATATCGAGCTGTTGACGGCAAACGATCAGGTCAAGTTTGTGATTTGCTCGCGCGAAGACTATGACTGGGCGGTGACCAAGCTGATCCAGTACCGTTTGCACGAGCGCGCGGGTGAGGTGTTGTTCTCGCCGAGCCACCAGGAGTTGAGCGTGCGTTCGCTGGCTGACTGGATCGTCGCCGATAACCTGCCCGTGCGCCTGCAAATGCAGTTGCACAAGATTCTCTGGAACGACGAGCCGGGACATTGATATGAGCGACAAGAAAGCGGTAATTTTGCTCTCTGGTGGCCTCGATTCGGCCACCGTGGTGGCTCTGGCCAAGGCCGAGGGCTACAGCTGCTACAGCATGAGCTTTGACTATGGCCAGCGCCATCGCGCCGAATTGCAGGCGGCCGAGCGGGTGGCCAGTCACCTGGGGGTGGTCGAGCACAAGGTGATCGGCCTGAGTCTCGATGGCATCGGTGGTTCGGCGCTGACCGACAGCAGCATCGCGGTGCCGGAAAGCCCGAGCGAAGGCATCCCGGTCACCTATGTGCCTGCGCGCAATACCGTGTTTCTCTCCCTGGCCTTGGGCTGGGCCGAGGTGCTGGGCGCGCGCGATATCTTCATCGGGGTCAATGCGGTGGATTATTCCGGCTACCCGGATTGCCGTCCCGAGTTCATTGCAGCATTCGAGCGCATGGCCAACCTGGCGACCAAGGCCGGGGTCGAAGGCAAGGGTTTCCGGATCCAGGCGCCGCTGCAGAACATGAGCAAGGCCGAGATCGTTGAGGCGGGTATGCGCCATGGCGTGGATTATGCCCTGACGGTGTCCTGCTACCAGGCCGATGAGCAAGGTCGTGCCTGCGGCAAGTGCGACAGCTGTCGCCTGCGTGCGGCCGGTTTTGCCGCGGCGGCTGTGGCCGATCCGACCCGTTACCGTTAAAAGTTTGCTGCTTGGTGTTGATTTTCTGAATTAAATCAGTATCATGCGCCCTGCATCGGGTCGTTAGCTCAGTTGGTAGAGCAGTTGGCTTTTAACCAATTGGTCGTAGGTTCGAATCCCACACGACCCACCATATATCCTTCCTCGGAAGGTAAAAGAAAGCCCGGATGTCCTTATCGCAAAGGCATTCGGGCTTTTTTGTGCCTGCTGTTTTTTGCCCGCAGCCACTGCCATCCGACTGGCCTCAGTCAGCACGGCGCCCTCTGTGGTCTTTTTCTAAAACTGCACCCATCCGGGGCCTGTTCCCCGGATTGCGTCTCGGCTATGCAGTGCTGTCCGCTCGCGCGAATAAAACCCGGATCCTAGGTAGGTTGGTCGCTGGCAGGTCATCGGGGCTGCCTGATGAGCAGAAGTCTGACTAAGCAGTAGCGAACCCCGCCCCTTATCGTGGCTATTAGCGCGATTATCGGGGGGAGAGCGCTGCCACAGAAGCCGGTGCGGGATCCAGCTGCACGCACAAATGGCGATGGATGCCTGGGCATAACGGGCGCTGGCTGAACGTCGGCAGGTTACCTGTTGCGCCGGCTGGAGGAATTGCGATTATCGAACCACCGTTCGATAATCGCATCATTGTTGCTCCCGTCTGCTTAGGAGGTTGTATGACCGAGGCGCGTCCGCCACTGTCCGGCCTAGTGCCGCCGGTGTATGTTTCACCGGCCAAACGCATCGCCGATCTGAGCGGTGATCCGAACTTCATGACCTCGCTGGCGCGCGGCCTGGCAGTGGTCAATGCCTTCCAGGAACGCAAGCGCCACCTGACCATCGCGCAGATCAGCCATCGCACCGAGATCCCTCGCGCGGCTGTGCGCCGTTGTCTGTATACCCTGATGAAGCTGGGCTACGCGACCACCGACGGACGTACCTATTCGCTGCTGCCCAAGGTGCTGACCCTCGGCCATGCCTACCTGTCGTCCACGCCCCTGGCCGTCTCGGCGCAGCCCTTCCTGGACCGGATCAGCGAGCAGCTGCACGAGGCCTGCAACCTGGCCACTCTGGAAGGCGAGCAGGTGCTCTACATCGCTCGTTCGGCGATTCCGCAGCGGCTGATTTCGGTAGACCTCAGCGTCGGCAGCCGCTTGCCGGCCTACTGCACGTCGATGGGCCGGATTCTCCTCGCTGCGCTGGATGATGACAGCCTGCGCGACTACCTCAATCACGCCGACCTGCAGGTCAAGACCAGCCGCACCCTGCATACCCCGCAAGCGCTCTGGGAATGCCTGCAGCAGGTGCGTCAGCAGGGTTGGTGCCTGGTCGATCAGGAGCTGGAGCAAGGGCTGCGTTCGCTGGCCGTGCCGGTGTACGACTCGTCCGGCCATGTGCTAGCGGCGATGAACGTCAGCACCCATGCCGGGCGGGTACCTGCCAGTGAGCTGCAGCAGCGCTTCCTGCCGATCATGCTCAACGCCAGCCGCGAGTTGAGCGGTCAGTTGTTCAAGTCATTGTGAGCCAGGCGCGGGGACTACAGCCTTGAGCGAATGTGTGCGGTTATCGCGCACTGACCATCCTTCTATTGCTCGAATTCACTAAGCTGTCGCAATCGCTGTCATTGACACCCGCGAGTCGGTCGATGCGGCTGATGGGTGTTGACCGTTGATCGGTGCTGGCTGCTGTACGGCTGTTTTGCCTGTATCAATATAAGACGTGAGGGCGGATGCCTTGCTTGTGCCGACCCTCAGCGCCATAAAATTATAAGAGCACGTGAATTATGGACTGTCGTCTACTTAACGAGAGAAGTCGGATATTCCACAATGCCGATCCCTATGCAGTCTCCGACTATGTGAATCAGCATGTTGGCTCGCATTGCATTCGTTTGCCCCAAAGCGGGCGGCCCGAGGCCAGTCTTAACCACCGCACCTTCGGTAGCCTGGATCTGTGTCGGATCAGTTACGGGGGCAGCGTGCGGGTCACCTCGCCGGCACTGGAAACCATTTACCACCTGCAGATACTCCTGCAGGGGCACTGCCTGTGGCGCGGGCGGGGCGAGGAGCACTATTTCACCCCCGGCGAGTTGTTGCTGATCAACCCGGACGATCCGGTCGACCTGACCTACTCGGACGACTGCGAGAAATTCATCGTCAAGTTGCCCACGACCTTTCTCGATCGCGCGTGCAGCGAGAACCACTGGCGCCGGCCGGCCGAAGGCATACGCTTCGCCTCACGACACAACCTCCAGCAGCTGGATGGGTTCGTCAACCTGCTCGGGCTGGTCTGCGACGAAGCCGAAAGCGCGCAGCCGATGACCCAGGTACAAGAGCAGTACACGCGGATCATTGCCACCAAGCTCCTTGGCCTGCTGGCCAACAACGTCGGCCGTGAGGAGCTCGAGAGCTGCCCATCGTTCGAGCGTATCGCCCAGTACATCGAGGACAATCTCAAGCAGGATATCGGCCTGGAGCAGCTGGCCGAGGTGGTGCGCATGAGCCCGCGCTCGCTCTACGCGCTGTTCGAGCGCAACGCTGGAACCACGCCGAAGCACTATATCCGCAACAAGAAACTGGAGAAGGTGCATGCCTGCCTGATCGACCCGACCGCCAAGGTGCGTAACGTCACCGAGGTGGCGCTGGATTACGGCTTCCTGCACCTCGGGCGCTTTTCCGAGAGCTACAAGAGCGCCTTTGGCGAGCTGCCTTCCGACACCCTGCGCCGCCGCGACTAAGCCGTATGGCCCTTGATGTGCTGCCTGGCGTACGTCCTGGGCACTGATCTTCTCTCCCCGCTGGCGCGTTAACGTCCTCCCGCTGCCTGTTTTCCGTTCCCCACGCATGCCGTTTATCCGTTTCGCCGCCCTGCAGAAAACGGATAGAGGTCGTGTACAAAGTGGATATTGTCGGACAGTCCTGAGTCGTAGCCTTGATTCCGTTGAAACAATAATAACGGAGCCATGGCGATGACCCTGCGACTCGATTACCTGAACGGCCTGCTGCAAGAAGATAAAGAGAAGGGCATTTTCCGCTGCAAGCGTGAGATGTTCACCGACCCTCGGTTGTTCGATCTGGAGATGCAGCACATCTTCGAGGGCAACTGGTTGTATCTGGCCCATGAAAGCCAGATCCCCGAGAACAACGATTACTACACCACCTCCATGGGGCGTCAGCCGATTTTCATCGCGCGCAACAAGGCCGGTGAGCTCAACGCCTTTATCAACGCTTGCAGTCATCGCGGTGCCATGCTCTGCCGCTTCAAGAGCGGTAACAAGGCCACCTACACCTGCCCGTTCCACGGCTGGACCTTCAATAACTCGGGCAAGTTGCTCAAGGTCAAGGACCCCAAGGAAGCGGGTTACCCGGACAGCTTCGACTGCGACGGCTCGCATGACCTGAAGAAGGTCGCGCGCTTCGAGTCCTACCGCGGCTTCCTGTTCGGCAGCCTGCGCGAAGACGTCGCGCCGCTGGAAGACTTTCTCGGCGAGTCGAAGAAGATCATCGACATGATTGTCGATCAGTCCGCCGATGGCCTGGAAGTGCTGCGCGGCTCCTCCACTTATGTCTACGAAGGCAACTGGAAGCTGCAGGCCGAGAACGGTGCCGATGGCTACCACGTGACTGCCGTGCACTGGAACTACGCCGCCACCCAGCAGCAGCGCAAGCTGAAAGAAGCCGGTGACGATATCCGCGCCATGAGCGCCGGTGGCTGGGGCAAGAAGGGTGGTGGTTTCTACTCCTTCGACAACGGCCACCTGCTGCTCTGGACCCGTTGGGATAACCCGGAAGACCGGCCGATGTTCGCCGAGCGTGATCGTCTCGCCAGCGAGTTCGGTGAGGCGCGTGCCGACTGGATGATCGGCAACTCACGCAACCTCTGCCTGTACCCCAACCTGTACCTGATGGACCAGTTCGGCTCGCAGCTGCGCATCGCCCGGCCACTGGCGGTGGACAAGACCGAAGTGACCATCTATTGCATCGCGCCGAAAGGCGAGGGCGCCGAGGCCCGCGCCCGGCGTATCCGGCAGTACGAAGACTTCTTCAATGTCAGCGGCATGGCGACTCCAGACGATCTGGAAGAGTTCCGTGCCTGCCAGCAGGGCTTCGCCGGTCGCGCCATGGAGTGGAACGACATGTCCCGTGGCTGCGAGCACTGGGTCGAGGGCGCCGACGAGTCGGCCAAGGAAATCGATCTGCATCCGCTGATGAGCGGCGTGCGCACCGAAGACGAGGGTCTGTTCGTGCTGCAGCATCACTACTGGCAGCAGCAGATGATCAAGGCGCTGAAGGAACAGCAGGATCAATTGATTCACGTGGAGGGCGCGTAAATGAGCCTGACATACGAAGCCGCGCGTGACTTCCTCTACCGTGAAGCGCGCTACCTCGACGACAAGCAGTGGGATGAGTGGCTGGAGCTGTATGCCAGCGACGCGACCTTCTGGATGCCGGCCTGGGATGACCGCGACCAGCTGGTGGAGAACCCGCAGACTGAAATCTCGCTGATCTGGTACGGCAACCGCAGTGGTCTGGAAGACCGCGTGTTCCGCATCCGCACCGAACGCTCCAGTGCCACCATTCCGGATACGCGCACCTCGCACAACATCAGCAACATCGAGCTAATCGAGCAGGCCGATGGCGTGTGCAAGCTGCGTTTCAACTGGCACACCATGAGCTTTCGCTACAAGGTCGTCGACCACTTCTACGGCACCAGCTTCTACACCCTCGACACCAGCGGGCCGAACCCGCTGATCAAGGCCAAGAAGGTGGTTCTGAAGAACGACTACGTGCGGCAGATCATCGACGTCTATCACCTATAAGACCCGGTTCGGAGCCTGCGCTGGCACGGATCATGGGCGGGGAGAGCGCTGGCTCTCCTGGCCTCGGGTGCCTCTGCGCGAATGATGCTCCGCCTGCGGTTTGACAACTGACTTTGTTAAAGCGAGGTGCGCCATGAGCCACAAGATCGCATTGAATTTCGAAGACGGGGTTACCCGTTTCATTGACGCCACTGTGGGCGAGACCGTCGCCGATGCGGCTTATCGTCAAGGCATCAATATCCCGCTGGATTGCCGCGACGGTGCCTGTGGTGCCTGCAAGTGTTTCGCCGAAGCCGGCCAGTACGACCTCGGCGAGGAATACGTCGAAGACGCCCTGAGCGAAGAAGAAGCCGAGCAGGGTTATGTGCTGACCTGCCAGATGCGTGCCGAAAGCGATTGTGTGGTGCGCGTGCCGGCCTCCAGCGAGGTGTGCAAGACCCAGCAGGCCAGCTACGAGGCGGCGATCAGCGCGGTGCGTCAGCTCTCCGACAGCACCATCGCCCTGTCGATCAAGGGCGAGGCGTTGAGCAAGCTGGCGTTCCTCCCAGGCCAGTACGTCAACCTGCAGGTGCCGGGCAGCGAGCAGAGCCGCGCCTATTCGTTCAGCACCCTGCAGAAGGACGGCGAAGTCAGCTTCCTGATCCGCAACGTGCCGGGCGGCTTGATGAGCAGCTTTCTCACTGGCTTGGCCAAGGCCGGCGACAGCATGACCCTGGCGGGTCCCTTGGGCAGCTTCTACCTGCGCGAAATCAAGCGGCCGCTGTTGCTGCTCGCCGGCGGCACCGGTCTGGCGCCGTTCACCGCGATGCTCGAGAAGGTTGCCGAGCAGGGCAGTGCGCATCCGCTGCACCTGATCTACGGGGTGACCAACGATTTCGACCTGGTCGAGATGGACAAGCTCGAGGCCCTCGCCGCGCGCATTGCCAACTTCACCTACAGCGCCTGCGTGGCCAGCCCGGACAGCAGCTATCCACTCAAGGGCTACGTCACTCAGCACATCGCGCCCAAGCATCTCAACGACGGCGATGTGGATGTCTACCTGTGCGGTCCGCCGCCGATGGTCGAGGCGGTCAGCAGCTACATCCGCGAACAAGGCGTGCAGCCGGCCAACTTCTATTACGAGAAGTTCGCCGCCAGCGCCTAAGGGCTCCTTTGGTCCGCTTACCGGTTAGGCGGGCCTGTTTTATTCGCGGCGCGGGCCGGAGCCCACGCCCACTGGTCGGCGATGCGCCGCCAGCCTTCATCGAGGTCGGGACTATGAGTATGCGTTTTCAACACAAGGTCGCCGTGGTCACCGGCGCCGCCCAGGGCATCGGTCGCCGCGTGGCCGAACGCATGGCCGAGGAGGGCGCGCGGCTGCTGCTGGTCGATCGTTCCGAGTTGGTGCATGAACTGGCCGATGAGTTGGCTGGCGTCGCCGAAGTGCTGACCCTGACCGCCGATCTCGAGCAGTTCGCCGAGTGCCAGCGCGTGATGGCCGCGGCGCTCGAGCGTTTCGGTCGCCTGGATATCCTGATCAATAACGTCGGCGGCACCATCTGGGCCAAACCGTTCGAGCACTACCAGGCGCATGAGATCGAGGCCGAAGTGCGGCGCTCGTTGTTCCCCACCCTGTGGTGCTGCCATGCCGCACTGCCGCAGATGCTCGAGCAAGGCAGCGGCGCCATCGTCAACGTCTCCTCGATCG
This sequence comes from Pseudomonas sp. CC6-YY-74, assembly GCF_002025205.1. Classification (GTDB taxonomy): domain Bacteria; phylum Pseudomonadota; class Gammaproteobacteria; order Pseudomonadales; family Pseudomonadaceae; genus Aquipseudomonas; species Aquipseudomonas paeninsulae. The sequence goes on from NZ_CP019947.1 coordinate 646,818, forward strand.
CCACCCGCGGAGTCAACCGCGTGCCTTACGGCGCGGCCAAGGGCGGCGTCAACGCCCTGACTGCGTGTCTGGCGTTCGAGACTGCCGAGCGCGGCATCCGGGTCAACGCCACCGCACCGGGCGGCACCGAAGCACCGCCACGGCGGATTCCGCGTAACGACGCCGCGCAGAGCGAGCAGGAAAAGCTCTGGTACCAGCAGATCGTCGACCAGACCGTCAGCAGCAGCCTGATGAAACGCTACGGCAGCATCGACGATCAAGCCGGGGCAATTCTATTCCTCGCGTCCGACGACGCCGCCTACATCACCGGGGTGACCTTGCCCGTGGGTGGTGGCGACCAGGGCTAGGCGTCTGCAGCTAATTGCCCGCCAGCGATGCGAGCGGGTTTACACAACAAAAATAAAATAGAGAACCGATGCCATGCGCAATATTGACGTACACGAGGTAATAGATAACGCGCGCTTCAATCGCTATCACTGGATGGTGATGTTGTGGTGCGCCTTGCTGCTGATTTTCGACGGCTACGACCTGTTCATCTACGGAGTGGTCCTGCCGGTAATCATGCAGGAGTGGGGGCTGACCCCGCTGCAAGCCGGCGCGTTGGGCAGCTATGCGCTGTTCGGCATGATGTTCGGTGCCCTGGCCTTCGGCACCCTGGCCGACAAGATCGGACGCAAGAAGGGCATCGCCCTGTGCTTTTTGCTGTTCAGCGGTGCGACTCTGGTCAACGGTTTTGCCAGCAATCCCACCGAGTTCGGCATCTGCCGCTTTATCGCCGGTCTCGGCTGTGGCGGTCTGATGCCCAACGTGGTGGCGCTGATGAGCGAGTACGCACCGAAGAAACTGCGCAGCACCCTGGTGGCCATCATGTTCAGCGGCTACTCGGTCGGCGGCATGCTCTCGGCCGGCGTCGGCATGTACATGCTGCCGCGTTTTGGCTGGGAGTCGATGTTCTTCGTCGCCGCCGTACCCCTGCTGTTGCTGCCATTGATTCTCTGCTTCCTGCCTGAGTCGGTTGGTTTTCTGGTGCGCCAGGGGCGTACCGAGCAAGCCCGCACGATCCTGCGGCGGGTCGACCCGAGCCGGGCCATTGCGGCTGACGACAGCTTGAACCTGGCGGCGGTGAAAGGCGGCTCGGCCTCCGTGCTCGAGCTGTTTCGCGAGGGTCGTCTGCTGCGCACGCTGTGCCTCTGGGTGGCGTTCTTCAGCTGCCTGCTGATGGTCTACGCGCTCAGCTCCTGGCTACCAAAACTGATGGCCAACGCCGGCTACAGCCTGGGCTCCAGCCTTTCGTTCCTGTTGGCGCTGAACTTCGGCGGCATGGCCGGCGCCATCCTCGGCGGCTGGCTGGGTGACCGCTTCAAGCTGGCCAAGGTGATGGTGGTGTTCTTTGTCGCCGCCGCGTTGTCGATCAGCCTGCTCGGCTTCAACAGCCCGACGCCGTTGCTCTACCTGCTGATTGCTGTGGCCGGCGCGACCACCATCGGCACGCAGATCCTGCTGTACGCCTGTGCCGCGCAGTTCTACGGCCTGTCGATCCGTTCGACCGGCCTCGGCTGGGCCTCGGGCATCGGCCGCAACGGCGCCATCGTCGGCCCGCTACTCGGTGGCGCGCTGCTGGGCATCAACCTGCCGCTGCAGCTCAATTTTCTGGCGTTCGCCATTCCCGGTGCCATCGCCGCCATTGCCATGAGCGTGTTCGCCATCAGCAGCCAGCGCAGCAGTGCCGCGCCGCTGCCGGCGGCCACGGCTTCCTGACCCCAACTAGCGGAACCTGAAATGAGCCAAGTCCTGATCGAAAGCATCGAGGCGATCATCGTCGATCTGCCGACCATCCGCCCGCACAAGCTGGCGATGCACACCATGCAGCAGCAGACCCTGGTGGTGATCCGCCTGCGCTGCGCCGACGGCATCGAAGGCCTGGGCGAGTCGACCACCATCGGTGGTCTGGCCTATGGCAACGAAAGCCCGGAAAGCATCAAGCAGAACCTCGACAGCCACCTGGCGCCGCTGCTGATCGGTCAGGACGCGGCCAATATCAACGCCTGCATGCAGCGTCTGGACAAGGCCGCCAAGGGCAACACCTTCGCCAAGTCCGGCCTGGAAAGCGCGCTGCTCGATGCCCAGGGCAAGCGCCTGGGCCTGCCGGTCAGCGAGCTGCTCGGCGGCCGTGTGCGCGACAGCCTGGAAGTGGCCTGGACCTTGGCCAGCGGCGACACCGCCAAGGACATCGCCGAAGCCCAGCAGATGCTGGAGATTCGCCGTCACCGCATCTTCAAGCTGAAGATCGGTGCGGGCGAGGTCGCTCAGGATCTCAAGCACGTGATTGCCATCAAGCGCGCCCTGGGTGACAGCGCCAGCGTGCGCGTCGACGTCAATCAGGCCTGGGACGAATCGGTGGCCCTGCGTGCCTGCCAGGTGCTCGGCGACAACGGCATCGACCTGATCGAGCAGCCGATCGCGCGGATCAACCGCAGCGGCCAGGTGCGCCTCAACCAGCGCAGCCCGGCGCCGATCATGGCCGACGAATCGATCGAAAGCGTGGAAGACGCCTTCAGCCTGGCCGCCGACGGCGCCGCCAGCATCTTCGCCCTGAAGATTGCCAAGAACGGCGGTCCGCGCGCTGTGCTGCGTACCGCGGCGATCGCCGAGGCGGCCGGTATCGCCCTGTACGGCGGGACCATGCTGGAGGGCTCGATCGGCACCCTGGCCTCGGCCCACGCCTTCCTCACCCTCAAGCAACTGACCTGGCACACCGAACTGTTCGGTCCCTTGCTGCTGACCGAGGAAATCGTCAACGAGGCGCCGTTGTATCGCGACTTCCAGCTGCATGTGCCGCGTACGCCGGGCCTCGGCCTGAGCCTGAATGAAGAACGCCTGGCGTTCTTCCGTCGCCCCTAACCCACTGGCAAACAAGCTGTCAGCAGAGGAGATGTACCCATGCTGTTCCACGTGAAGATGACCGTAAAACTGCCGGTGGACATGGACCCGGCCAAGGCCGCCCAGATCAAGGCAGACGAGAAGGAGCTGGCCCAGCGCCTGATGCGCGAAGGCAAGTGGCGCCACCTGTGGCGCATCGCCGGGCAGTACGCCAACTACAGCGTATTCGACCTGGATAGCGTGCAGGAACTGCACGACACCCTGATGCAGCTGCCGCTGTTTCCCTACATGGACATCGAGGTTACGCCGCTGTGCCGGCACCCCTCATCGATCCGTGAAGACGACCTTTGATTAGCCCTAGAACAAAAAAACGAGGACACCATCATGACCGTTAAAGTCAGCCACACTGCCGAAATCCAGAACCTGTTCAACGAGGCTGCGGGCCTCAACAACGACCAGGGCAGCCCACGGGTCAAGCAGATCATGCTGCGCATCATCAACGACGCGGCGAAGATCATCGAAGACTTGGAAATCACCGATGACGAGTTCTGGCACACGGTGGACTACCTCAACCGCCTGGGCGGCCGCAATGAAGCCGGCTTGCTGGTACCGGGGCTGGGCCTGGAGCACTTCCTCGACATCCTGCAGGACGCCAAGGATGCCGAGGTTGGCCTGACCGGCGGCACCCCGCGCACCATCGAAGGCCCGCTGTATGTCGCCGGTGCGCCCATGGCCGAAGGCGAAGTGCGGATGGACGACGGCAGCGAGCTGGACCGCGCCACCGTGATGTTCCTCGAAGGCGTGGTGCGCGACACCCAGGGCCAGCCGGTGGCCGGTGCGGTGGTCGACCTGTGGCACGCCAACACCCAGGGCAACTACTCCTACTTCGACCAGAGCCAGTCCGACTACAACCTGCGTCGGCGCATCGTCACCGATGCCGACGGCCGTTACCGCGCCCGCAGCACCGTGCCCAGCGGCTACGGCTGCGCGCCGGATGGGCCGACCCAGGAGTGCCTGAACCTGCTCGGCCGCCACGGCCAGCGTCCTGCGCACATCCACTTCTTCATCTCCGCCCCAGGCCATCGCCACCTGACCACCCAGATCAACCTGGCGGGCGAGCAGTACCTGTGGGACGACTTCGCCTACGCCACCCGCGACGGCCTGGTCGGCGACCTCACCTTCGTCGAGGACGCCGCCGTAGCCCGTGACCGTGGTGTGCAGGGCAGCCGCTTCGCCGAACTGCAATTCGACTTCCAGCTGCAGAAGGCCCCGGTCGCCGGAGCCGAGCAGCGCAGCACGCGTCCACGCGCCCTGCAACAAGCCTGATGCAACGCCGGTGCGCTGCGCGCACCGGCGGGCGTGCTTTTTGTAGGAGCGGGCCATAGCCGCGATCGCGGGCATGGCCCGCTCCTACGGGGCTGCCTGCGCACCCTAGGGTTACAACAAGAGCATCCCCCAAGGGACGCCATCCATACCTTGCGAGGCCCCATGAAAGCCTTGATCAACGATTTCTCTTTGTCCGCCGTGGTGGCCGGTTTCATTGCCACCGTGATTTCCTACGCCGGCCCCCTGGTGATCATCTTCCAGGCGGCCGAGAGCGCGGGCTTGTCGCATGCCGTGCTGTCGTCCTGGGTCTGGGCGATCTCGATTGGCAGCGCGGTGCTCGGCATCGGCCTCAGCCTGCGTTACCGCGTGCCGATCATCATCGCCTGGTCGGCACCGGGCTCGGCGTTGCTGGTCGCGCTACTGCCGCAGATCAGCCTCAACGAAGCGGTCGGCGCCTATATCGTCGCCAGCCTGATCATCTTCCTGGTCGGCATCAGCGGCGCCTTCGACCGCATCATCAGCAAGCTGCCCGCCGCAATTGGCGCCGGCATGCTGGCCGGCATCCTGTTCAGCTTCGGCACCGGTCTGTTCGTCTCGCTACAAACCAAGCCGGTCCTGGTGTTGGCGATGTTCGCCAGCTACCTGCTGGTCAAGCGTCTACTGCCGCGCTATGCGGTGATGGCGGTGTTGCTGGTCGGCTGCACGATCGCGTTTGCCACTGGCGACCTGCGCCAGGAGGCACTGGTCATCGGCCTGGCCACGCCAGTGTGGATCAGCCCCGAGTTCAGCCTGGCGGCCAGCCTGAATATTGCCCTGCCGCTGGTGATGGTGGCACTCACCGGCCAGTTCGTCCCAGGTATGGCGGTGCTGCGCAACGCCGGCTACCAGACCCCGGCCAGCCCGATCATTAGCAGCAGTGCCCTGGGTTCGCTGTTGCTGGCGCCCTTTGCCTGCCACGGCCTCAACCTGGCGGCCATCACTGCGGCGATCTGCACCGGCCGCGAAGCCCATGAAGATCCTTCCAGACGCTATGTCGCCGGGGTGGTCGGCGGCCTGGCCTACCTGCTGCTGGGCCTGTTCGGCGCCACCCTGGTGTCGCTGTTCAGCGCCTTTCCCAAGGAGCTGATCGCCGCCCTGGCCGGACTGGCACTGTTCGGCGCGATTGGCGGCGCGCTGGCGGGCGCCATGGCCCAGCCGGACGACCGCGAAGCGGCGCTGATCACCTTTCTGGTGACGGCCTCGGGCATGTCTTTTTTCGGCCTGTCGGCGGCTTTCTGGGGGCTGATGTTCGGCCTCGTCGCCCACCTGCTGCTGAGTGTCCGGCGTAAAGCCGCGCCAGCCGCAGCGCCGCTGCCTCGCAGCCATTTGGCCAACGAGGAGGCAAACGGTTAAGCGCCTTCGGCCCATGAGCATTGCCGTCGCTCGATGCGGCGGTAGTCACACCACCCACTTGCGTTGCCGGGTTCGTCCCCGGCAAGGGTGGCGCAACAGCACACTTTCAATAACAACAAAGAGCACAACGATGAATCACTATCCCCATGCAAAGCCGGTCCTGTTGTCCCTCGCCGTCGCCCTCAGTCTGCCAGCCCTGGTGCAGGCGGCCGAAGGCGGTTTTATCGAAGACACCAGCGTGACCTTGCAAGCGCGTAACTACTACTTCAGCCGTGACTACGCCGACATCGTCGGGCCCAACCAGCAGTCCAAGGCCGAGGAATGGGCGCAGGGCTTCATCCTCAACGTCAAATCCGGCTACACCCCGGGCACCGTGGGTTTCGGCGTGGATGCCGTGGGCCTGCTTGGTCTCAAGCTCGACAGCAGCCGCGACCGGGTCAACAGCGGCCTGTTGCCGGTAACCGACGAGGGCAAGGCGGCCGATGAGTACAGCCGCCTGGGCGCGGCCGTGAAGGTCAAGCTGTCGAATACCGAGTTGAAGGTTGGCGAGTTGCAACCCATGTTGCCGGTGCTCTACTTCGGCGATATTCGCCTGCTGCCACCGACCTACCAGGGTGCCAGTATTGTCTCCAACGAGATCGCCGGGCTGACCCTGCAGGCCGGCCAACTGCGTTCCACCAGCCTGCGCAACGAGGCCGGCGACGAGGAAATGGGTGTCCTCGTCGGATATGTGCCGCGGCGCAGTGCCGGCCGACTGATCACCAGCGACCGCTTCAACTACACAGGGGCCGACTACGCCTTCAACGGCAACCGCACCTCGGTCGGCGCCTGGTATGCCCAGCTGGAAGACCTCTACAACCAGCGTTACTTCAGCCTCAAGCACAGTCAACCGGTCGGCGACTGGGTGCTCGGTGCCAGCCTCGGTTACTTCGACTCGGCCGAGGACGGCGAACAGCTGCTCGGCAAGCTGGACAACCAGGCGGCGTTCTCCCTGCTGTCGGCCAAGTACGGCGGTCACACCGTCTACCTCGGTTACCAGGCGATGTTCGGCGCTGACGGCTTGCCGCGGGTGTTCGCCAACGTCAGCCCGCTGGGCAACGAGGTGCCGACCTACGAGTTCGCCTCGGCCGACGAACGCTCCTGGCAGGTCCGTTACGACTACGACTTCGCCGCGCTGGGCGCGCCGGGCCTGATCGCCGGGGTGCGTTACCTCAAGGGTGACAACGTCGACACCGGCCGCGGCTTCGAGGGCAAGGACCGTGAGCGCGATCTGGACATCGGCTACGTGGTGCAGAGCGGCTCGCTCAAGGGCCTGAACGTCAAGGTGCGAAACGTCGCTGCGCGTTCCAACTACCGCACCGACGTCGACGAGAACCGCCTGATCTTCAACTACACCTGGAAACTGCTCTAAGCACGGGCGGCCTACCGACCCTGGCGTCGGTGGGCCGCAGCCACAACGGCAACCCATGATGGTTTTCCTTGCACGCTGCGCCGCAGAGCGCCGCTGGAGATAACAATGCACAACAATAACAAGATGCCTTACTCGTTCCGTTCCACCTTCACCGCCAGCGCCCTGGCGTTGGCCCTCAGTGCCTCCCTGAGCAGCCTGGCCCTGGCGACCGAGCCGGTAAAAGTCGGCTTGCTGCTGCCCTACACCGGCACCTTCGCCGCCCTCGGCGAGGCCACGACCAACGGCATGAAACTGGCCATCGAGCAGCAGGGCGGCAACCTCGGCGGTCGTCCGGTCGAGTACGTGGTGGTCGACAGCGAGGCCAACCCCGGTAAGGCGGTGCCGAATATGCAGAAGCTGATTGCCGGCTCCCAGGTCGACGTGGTGGTCGGCCCGGTGCACTCCGGTGTCGGCATGGGCGCGGTCAAGGTCGCCCGCGAAACCGGCGTGCCGTTGATCATCCCCAACGCCGGCTTCAACGCTGCCACCGGCCCGTTGTGCGCGTCGAACATCTTCCGCACCTCCTTCACCTCTTGGCAGACCGCTTACCCGATGGGCCAGGTGGCGGCGGACAAGGGCTACAAGAACATCGTGACCGTGGCCTGGCGCTACGGTTTTGGCACCGAGTCGGTGGAGGGCTTCAAGGAAGGTTTCGAGAAGGCCGGTGGCACGGTCAGCAAGGAAATCTACGTGCCGTTTCCGGACGTGGAGTTCCAGTCGCAACTGACCGAAATCGCCGCGCTCAAGCCTGATGCGGTATTCGTGTTCTTCGCCGGCGGTGGCGCGGCCAAGTTCGTTCAGGACTACGCCGCGGCCGGCCTGCAGGGCAAGATCCCGCTGCTCGGCTCGGGCTTTCTCACCGAGGGTACCTTAGAGGCCCAAGGCGCAGCGGCCACCGGCGTGCTGACCACCCTGCATTACGCCGACAGCCTGGATACCCCGCAGAACAGCAAGTTTCGCGCCGACTACCGGCAGAAGTTCGGTAAAGAGGCCGACATCTACGCGGTGCAGGGCTACGACACCGGCCTGCTGTTGGCCCAGTCGCTGGCCAAGGTGAATGGCAATACCCAGGACCGAGCTGCCTGGAATGCGGCCATGGCCGAGGCCAGGATCGACAGTCCGCGGGGCGAGTGGAGTTTCTCCAAGGCGCACAACCCGGTGCAGAACATCTACCTGCGCGAGGTGCGTGACGGCGCCAATGTGGTGGTCAGCACCGCCGCGACGGCGCTGGCCGATCCTGCGCGTGGCTGCAAGCTCTAGCTCACAGCGTTGTCCCCGCGCCCTGGCCGCCAGCGGCTGGCCGATGGAGCGGGTGGGTTGCATCGAGTTTGCTTGCCGGACTCTGGATACCGCGTTGTCGCACCTGGTCATAGCCGGCTATGACCCGTCGCAGCGCCTGCTCCGGAGCCTTCGGCTGGTTTAGCCCGAAACAATCGACCCGCTGTGCCGGCCAACCGTGGCCAGGGAGCGGGCCTGTCTCATTCCTGACCTTGGTATGCACGATGGAAGTTTCCACCATTCTCATCCAGACCATGAACGGTCTGCAGTACGGCCTGTTGCTGTTTCTCATCGCCAGTGGCCTGACCCTGATCTTTGGCATCATGCACATCATCAACCTGGCCCACGGCGCGCTCTACATGGTCGGCGCCTACCTGGTGTACTGGTTGACCGGACTGGTTGGCGATCTGTTTCTCGCCATCCTCATCGGCGTGCCCCTGGCGGCGCTGCTTGGGGTGCTGATCGAGCGCTTCCTGATCCAGGCGCTGTACCGACGTGACCACCTCGACCAGGTGCTGATGACGTTCGGCCTGATCATGGTGATCGACTCGCTGCGCAGCATCATCTGGGGCAATGACGTGCACAGCGTGGCCATCCCCGAGCTGCTCAGCGGCTCGATCCAGCTGACCGCAACCCTCGACTACCCGGTGTACCGCCTGTTCATTTCCGCGGTCTGCGCGGTGATCGCCCTGGCCATGTACCTGGTCCTGCAACGCACCCGGCTGGGCATGATCATTCGCGGCGGCTCGAGTAACCGCGAGATGGTCCAGTGCCTGGGCCTCGATATCCGCCTGATCTACACCCTGGTGTTCGCCGCTGGCGCGGCGCTGACGGCGTTCGCCGGGATGATCGCCGCGCCGGTGTCGTCGGTCTATCCCGGCATGGGCAACCAGATCCTGATCATCGCCTTCGTGGTGGTGGTCATCGGCGGTCTGGGCTCGATTCGCGGGGCCTTTCTCGGCGCCTTGCTGGTGGGTCTGACCGCCACCTGGGGCGCGGTGCTGGTGCCGCAATACGCCGGCATGGCCGTGTATGTGCTGATGGCCGTGGTGCTGTTGTTCAAGCCGCGCGGGCTGTTCGCCTAATTACCATTTCGGGGAATTTCTTATGCACGCATTACCTCGCCCGATCCAGTTACTGCTTATGGCGTTGCTGCTGCTGATGGCCGCCTATCCGCTGTTCGGTGCCGGCCTGGCCGGTGAAAAGCACGACTTCTTCCTCCAGCAACTGACCAGCATCATGATCCTGGCCATTGTCGCCTTGGGCCTCGACCTGCTGGTCGGCGTCAGCGGCATGGTCAGCCTGGCCTCGGCGGCATTCTTCGGCATGGCCGGTTATGCCCTGGTGCTGTTCGCCCCTGAGTATGAGGCGGTGAGCATCTGGGTCGCCTTGCCGGTGTGCCTGGGCATCACCGCTCTGGCTGCACTGTTGATGGGCGTATTGATCATCCGCACCTCGGGGATCTTCTTCATCATGGTGACTATCGCCTTCTCGCAGATGCTCTATTACCTGTTCCACGACGCGTCCTTTGCTGGCGGCTCGGATGGCGCCTACCTGTTCATGAAACCCGTGGTCGCCATCGGCGGCGTGCAGCTGCTCGACCTGGATAATCGCACCACCTTGTTCTATGTGGTGCTGGCCTCGCTGGGGCTGTTGTTTGTGCTGCTGCGCACCTTCCTGCGTGCGCCGTTCGGCCGGGTTCTCTTGGGCATCAAGGAGAACGAGCAACGGGTCCGCGCCATGGGCTACAACCCGTTGTTCTACAAGCTGGCGGCGTTCGTCATCGCCGGCACCATCGCCGGTTACGCCGGCATGTTGTCGGCCACCCAGTACGGTTTCGTCAGCCCCGGCCAACTGAGCTGGCAGATGTCGGCGCATATCCTGGTGATGGTGATTCTCGGCGGCATGGGCACCTTGTTCGGGCCGATTCTCGGCGCCTTCGCCTTCGAGGGCCTGCATCACTGGTTTGCCAGCCTGACCCCGCATTGGGAACTGCCGATGGGCGTGGTGGTGATCTGCATGGTGCTGTTGCTGCCGCGCGGGATCGCCGGCCTGTTGCTGCAGTTGGCCGCGCGCAAACCCACTAAAACCACCGAGGTGAAACTTCCTAGCGTGAGCAAACAGGAGGCCGAGCAATGAGCGGATTGATTCTGGAAACCCGTGGCCTGAGCAAAACCTTCGGTGGTTTGCGCGCCGTCAGCGACATCAGCCTGCAAGTGGCGCCCCGCGAGATCCACGCGATCATCGGCCCCAACGGCGCCGGCAAGAGCACCATGGTCAATCTGCTCTCCGGTCACCTGCGTCCCAGCAGCGGTCAGGTGATCTTCAATGGCCAGGACATCACCGGCCTGGCACCGAACAAGGTGTCGCACCTGGGTGTCGGGCGCAGCTTTCAGCGCACCAATATCTTCCCCAGCTTCAGTTGCCTGGAAAACTGCATGCTCGCCGCGCAGTCGCGGATGAAGAACTCCTTCCGCTTCTTCCGTCGCAGCGACCGCTACCCGCTGGTGCGTGCGCGCGCCGAGCAGGCGCTGGAGGCCTGTGGCCTGAGCAGCAAGGGGCACAGCACTGCCAGTTCCATGAGCTATGGCGAGCAGCGCCAACTGGAGATCGGCATGGTACTGGCCACCGAGCCGAGCTTTTTATTGCTGGATGAACCGATGGCCGGGATGGGCAAGGAAGAGTCGAACCGTGTGGTCGAGTTGCTTGCCGAGTTGTCGCGCGAGTACTCGCTGGTGCTGGTCGAGCACGACATGGAGGCGGTGTTCAGCATCGCCAAGACCCTGACCGTGATGGTCAACGGGCAGATGTTGGCCAGCGGCCCGCTGGATCAGGTGCGTAACGACCCTGCGGTGCAGGAAGCCTATCTGGGCGATGGCGAGGAGCAGTTCTGATGAACACTACAACGGCAGTAACCCCGCTGGTCGAGGTGCGCGGCCTGCACACCTTCTACGGCAACAGCCATGTGCTGCATGGCGTCGACCTGCAGATCGCACCGGGAGAAACCCTGGCCCTGCTCGGGCGCAACGGCGTGGGCAAGAGCACCACCATTCGCTCGCTACTCGGCCTGACTCCGCCGCGCAGTGGCGAGGTACGGATCAGGGGCGAGAACCTCACCGGCAGCGCCGCGCACAAGGTCATCCGTCGCGGCATCGGCTATGTGCCGGAAGGCCGTGGCATGTTCCCCAACCTGACGGTGCGTGAAAGCCTGGTGATGGCGGCGCGCCCCGGTCTCGACGGTCACCGCGACTGGGATCTTGACCGGGTGCTGGCGACCTTCCCGCGCCTGGCTGAGCGCTTCAGCCACCTCACCGGCAACCTCTCCGGCGGCGAGCAGCAGATGGTCGCCATCGGCCGCGCGCTGATGACCAACCCCGAGCTGATGATCCTCGACGAGGCCACCGAGGGCCTGGCGCCGCTGATCCGCAAGGAGATCTGGGACGTGATCCGCCTGATCAAGGCCAGCGGCATCGCTACCCTGGTGGTCGACAAGCACGTCAACGTGCTGCTCGACCTCACCGACCGCAGCATGATCATGGTCAAGGGCCGGGTGCTGTATGACGGTCCCAGCCAGGAATTGAAGGGCCAGCCGGAGATTCTGCAGACCCATATCGGTCTGTAGTTTCGGGGCAGGGTGCCCAGGCGCCCGGCCCTGGCTACACCGCATATCACAAGTATGAGCGGCCCATGGCCGCGAAATTGCCAGCTCCGCCACCGTTCGCGGGCAGGGAACTGGGCGTCCCCCCGCTCCTGCAGCGCGGCGGCGTGGACGCGCGAAGTACCTTCCCTCATGCAGTGCATAACGGGGGATGGCCTTATTTTGGTTTGACGAGAGAAGAGAGCATCCATGAAGCGCGATCAAGCAATGTGCCGCAGCACCTGGCGCAAGCATCTGGCCAGCGCGCTGCTGACCGGCAACCTGCTGGGTGCAGTGGCCCTGGTCTTTTTGACCAGTGGCAGCTGGGAATCCGGCGTGGCAGCAGGCGTGGTCATCACCGGGCTGCTGGCCGGCTTCTTCTACCTGACCCAACCGCCGCAGGTGATCGAGCGGGTGCTGCAGGACTGGTCGCAGCCGCCTGTGCGCCTGGAGGCACCGGTGGAAGTAGTGTCCGCGCCGTTGCCCAGTCCACTGCCCGGGGCGGTTTTTGATCCGGCGCTGCGCCAGCATCAGAGCGAGCTACTGCGCGCCATCGAACAGAGTCAGGCCGACATGCACTTCGCCACCGAGTTGGCGCAGCAGTCCGGCGAAAAAGTCAGCAGCAGTGCCGAGAGCATCCAGGCCACCAGTCAGTCGATCAGCGAGCTGGCCGATTATCTACGCCGTACCGGCGAGGTGTTCAACACCCTCGGCGAGCAGTCGCGGCGTATCGGTGCGATTGTCGGCAGCATCCAGGACATTGCCCGGCAGACCAACCTGTTGGCACTGAATGCGGCCATCGAAGCGGCGCGGGCCGGCGAGCACGGTCGCGGCTTTGCCGTGGTGGCCGACGAGGTGCGCAGCCTGGCGGTGCGCGCCAACGACTCCAGCGAACAGATCATGCAGATCGCCAAGGGCCTGAAAAGCGCCGCCGATGAAGCCAGCAACGGCCTGGGTCAGGTCGATCAGTCGGCGCGCAGCGGCCTGAGCACATCGGCGGCGGCCCACGAAGCCATGCACGCGCTGCGCACCGGTGCCCGCGAGCGCATGGAGATCGTCGGCCGGGTGATGCAGGGCTTGCAGCGCCAGCGCGAACTGGCCGAAGGGCTGGGGTGTCTGCTCGAGCGAGCCGAGTAAAGCAGTGTTCGATAATCGAACAGTAAGTCGATTACCGGATTGTTTGCCGGCACCTCTGGGCCTACTGTTGACTCACCCGCCACCTTCAACCGGTGGCATCGTCAACCGAGAGAGAGCAACTCCGATGGCCGAAATCATTTCCCTTGGCGAAGCAATCCAGCGCTTCGTCAACGACGGCGACACCGTCGCCCTCGAAGGCTTCACCCACCTGATCCCGACTGCCGCCAGCCACGAGATCATTCGGCAGAACAAGCGCGAGCTGACCCTGGTGCGCATGACTCCGGACCTGGTCTATGACCTGTTGATCGGCGCCGGTTGCGCCAAGAAACTGGTGTTCTCCTGGGGCGGTAACCCCGGCGTCGGCTCGCTGCACCGCCTGCGCGACGCGGTGGAGAAGGGCTGGCCCAAGCCGCTGGAGATCGAGGAACATAGCCACGCCGACATGGCCAACGCCTATGTCGCCGGCGCCTCGGGCCTGCCGTTCGCAGTGCTGCGCGCCTATGCCGGCTCCGATCTGCCCAAGGTCAACCCGCTGATCAAGACAGTGACCTGCCCGTTCACCGGCGAAGTGCTGGCGGCAGTGCCCTCGGTACGCCCAGACGTCACCGTGATCCACGCGCAGAAGGCCGATCGCAAGGGCAACGTGCTGCTCTGGGGCATTCTCGGCGTGCAGAAGGAAGCGGCCCTGGCGGCCAAGCGCTGCATCGTCACGGTAGAGGAGATCGTCGACGATCTGCATGCGCCGATGAATGCCTGCGTGCTGCCGAGCTGGGCGCTGACCGCGGTCTGCCATGTGCCCGGCGGCGCCCATCCGTCCTATGCCCTCGGTTACTCCGAGCGGGATAACCGTTTCTACCAGGCTTGGGACCCGATCGCTCGCGATCGCGAGACCTTCACTGCCTGGATCGACGAGTACATCCGCGGCACTGCCGACTTTGCCGGCTTCCAGGAAAAACTAGCCCAGGCCAAGCTGGCCGCGCAGCAGGAGGCCCACTAATGAGCGCCTACAACACCAATGAAATGATGACCGTGGCCGCCGCGCGCCGCCTGAATAACGGCGCGGTGTGCTTCGTCGGCATCGGCCTGCCATCCAAGGCCGCCAACCTAGCGCGCCTGACCTCCTCGCCGGACGTGGTGCTGATTTATGAATCCGGCCCGATCGGCGCCAAGCCCAGCGTGCTGCCGCTGTCGATCGGTGACGGCGAACTGGCCGAGACCGCCGACACCGTGGTGCCGACCGGCGAGATCTTCCGCTACTGGCTGCAGGGCGGGCGCATCGACGTCGGTTTCCTCGGCGCCGCCCAGGTCGACAAGTTCGGCAACATCAACACCACGGTGATCGGTGATTACCACCAGCCGAAAGTGCGCCTGCCCGGCGCCGGTGGTGCGCCGGAAATTGCCGGCAGCGCCAAGCAGGTGCTGATCATCCTCAAACAGTCGCACCGCACCTTCGTCGACAAACTGGCCTTCATCACCTCGGTGGGCCATGGCGAGGGCGGCGATCACCGCAAGCAACTGGGCCTGCCGGGCGCCGGTCCGGTGGGGATCATCACCGACCTGTGCATCATGGAGCCGGAGGAGGGTACCCGCGAATTCATCGTCACCTCGCTGCACCCGGGGGTGAGCCGCGAACAGGTGATCGAGGCCACCGGCTGGCAGATTCGCTTCGCCGACAACGTCAGCGTCAACGCCGCGCCGACCGAGGTGGAACTGACTGCCCTGCGTGCCCTGGAAGCCCGGACCGCCGCGGCCCATGGCCAGGCCGGGGGTGAAGAATGAGCCGCGAGGTCTTTATCTGTGATGCCGTGCGCACGGCCATCGGCCGCTTCGGCGGTGGCCTGGCAACCGTGCGCGCCGACGACCTGGCGGCGGTGCCGCTCAAGGCGCTGATCGAGCGCAACCCGCAACTCGACCTGAGCCAGGTCGATGAAGTGTTCATGGGTTGCGCCAACCAGGCCGGCGAAGACAACCGTAACGTCGCGCGCATGGCCTCGCTGCTGGCCGGCTTGCCGGACAGCGTGCCGGGGGTGACCCTCAATCGCCTCTGCGCCTCGGGCATGGATGCGGTCGGCACGGCGTTCCGCGCCATCGCCAGCGGCGAGATGGAGCTGGCGATTGCCGGCGGCGTCGAGTCGATGTCGCGTGCACCCTATGTGATGGGCAAGGCGGACAGCGCCTACGGCCGCGGCCAGAAGATCGAGGACACCACCATCGGCTGGCGCTTTATCAACCCGCTGATAAAGGCCCAGTACGGCGTCGACGCCATGCCGCAGACCGCCGACAACGTTGCCGACGACTACCAGATCAGTCGCGCCGACCAGGACGCTTTCGCTGTGCGCAGCCAGCAGCGCGCAGCCGCCGCCCAGCAGGCGGGCTTCTTCGCCGAAGAAATCGTTCCGGTCACCATCAAGGGCCGCAAGGGCGACACAGTGGTTGAACAGGACGAGCATTTGCGTCCGGAAACCAGCCTGGAAACCCTGGGCAAGCTCAAGCCGGTCAACGGTGAAGGCAAGACCGTCACCGCCGGCAACGCCTCGGGGGTCAACGACGGCGCCGCCGCATTGATTCTGGCCAGTGCCGAAGCGGTTAAAAAGCACGGCCTGACCCCGCGTGCTCGGGTCCTGGGCATGGCCAGCGCTGGCGTTGCACCACGCATCATGGGCTACGGCCCGGTCCCAGCGGTGCGCAAGCTGTGCGAACGTCTGGACCTGCAGGTCAGCGATTTTGATGTAATCGAACTCAACGAAGCCTTCGCCAGCCAAGGTTTGGCGGTGCTGCGCGACCTCGGCCTGGCCGACGACGCGGCGCAGGTCAACCCGAATGGCGGCGCCATCGCCCTCGGTCATCCATTGGGCATGAGTGGGGCGCGTCTGGTGCTGACCGCGCTGCATCAGCTGGAAAAATCCGGAGGCAAGCGCGGCCTGGCGACCATGTGCGTCGGCGTCGGCCAGGGTTTGGCGCTGGCAATCGAACGGGTATAGCGCGCCACGCGTCGGTTCGGGCCATCGGCAACAATATTTGCATGGTCCGGGCCAGCCTTGAGTAGTTCATTCAGGCGCCAGCTTGCTGGCGCTCCTCGACGGCCGCAGTCTGTCGGGAATCGGTTACGTATTCGACTGACTCATCCTGCGCGGCTTTGCCGTCAGGTTGCATGTGGTCTGGTCGAACATCGAACCCTAGCCATTTGAAGGAGTTTTTCCGTGCCAGTTGTCCACCTCGCCGACGGCGACCTGCATTACCAGCTGGATGGCCCGAGCGATGCGCCGGTGCTGCTGTTGAGCAACTCCCTGGGTACCGACCTGGGCATGTGGGACACCCAGATGGTCGCCTTCACCGAGCATTTTCGGGTGCTGCGCTACGACACCCGCGGCCACGGCCAATCGCTGGTCGGTGGGGGTGTCTACAGCATCGAACAACTGGGCCGCGATGTGCTGGCGCTGCTAGATCACCTAAATGTCCGTCAGGCATCATTCTGTGGCCTGTCGATGGGCGGCCTGATCGGCCAGTGGCTGGGTATTTATGCCGGCGAGCGGCTGGACAAGCTGGTGCTGTGCAACACAGCAGCGAGGATTGCCAGCGACGAAGTGTGGAATAGCCGCATCGACACCGTGCTGCAAGGCGGCCAGCAGGCCATGAGTGACCTGCGCGATGCGTCCATTGCGCGCTGGTTCACTGCCGAGTTCGCCGCGGCCCAGGCCGCGCAGGCCAACCGCATCACCGCGATGCTGGCGGCTACCTCGGCCCAGGGTTACGCCGCCAACTGCGCCGCGGTGCGCGATGCCGATTTCCGCGAGCAACTCGGTGCGATCAAGGTGCCGACGTTGATCGTCTGTGGCACTGCCGATGCGGTGACCACGCCCGAGCATGGTCGCTTCATGCAGCAGCACATCGCGGGCGCGCAGTTGCTCGAGCTGCATGCCGCGCACCTGTCCAATGTCGAAGCCGGCGAAGCCTTCACCCAGGCCGTAGTGGTTTTCCTGCAGCAGTGATGCCTCGGCGCACCCTGCGGTTCGTCTGGTAGGGTGTGCCCTGGATCTGCTCTGGATACCCAGGCAACGCCTGGGGGCCTGTTTGCAAAGTCCTTTAATATCAAATTATTATGAAAATCTTGCGGCTCTGCAGAGGCGCAGGATTTTCTTTGTTGCACCGCGTTTTACTCTCCGTATGCCTACCTAGTCTGCTCTCGCATAGTTAATCTGGCGGGTATACTCGAGCCTCCGCTGATCGACCTGTACAAGAGCCTGATGATATGACGCAGATTTCCGAACGCCTTCTGGTCCAGGCTCATCTGGACGCCAAGCAGCCCAAGCCGCTGACGCCCGAGCAGGAGGCCTTCTACCGCGCCGAGATCGCCGCCGAGCTGAAAAAGCAGAATGCGGTGCTGGTTGCCCACTATTACTGCGACCCGGTGTTGCAGGCTTTGGCCGAAGAGACCGGCGGTTGCGTCTCCGACTCGCTGGAAATGGCCCGGTTCGGCAATCAGCACTCGGCGCAGACCGTGCTGGTGGCCGGGGTCAAGTTCATGGGTGAAACGGCGAAGATCCTCAACCCGGAAAAGCGTGTGCTGATGCCGACCCTGGAGGCGACCTGTTCGCTGGATCTGGGTTGCCCGGTGGAAGAGTTCGCCGCGTTTTGCGATCAGCACCCGCAGCGTACCGTGGTGGTGTATGCCAATACCTCGGCGGCGGTGAAGGCACGGGCCGACTGGGTGGTGACTTCCAGTTGCGCGGTGGAGATTGTCGAGCATCTGATGGACAACGGCGAAAGCATCATCTGGGCGCCGGATCAGCATCTGGGGCGTTATATCCAGAACAAGACCGGTGCCGACATGCTGCTGTGGGACGGCGCCTGCATCGTCCATGAGGAGTTCAAGGCCAAGCAACTCGAGGATATGAAAGCCCTCTACCCGGACGCGGCGGTGCTGGTGCATCCGGAGTCACCGACTGCGGTGATCGACCTGGCCGATGCGGTCGGCTCGACCAGTCAACTGATCGCGGCGGCGCAGCGGCTGCCGAACAAGACTTTCATCGTCGCCACCGACCGCGGCATCTTCTACAAGATGCAGCAGTTGTGTCCGGACAAGGAATTCATCGAGGCGCCGACCGCCGGTAACGGCGCCGCCTGCCGCAGTTGTGCGCACTGCCCGTGGATGGCGATGAACACCCTGCAGCGCACCCTGCAGAGCCTGCGTGAAGGCAGCAACGAGATATTCGTCGACCCCGCGTTGATCCCCAAGGCAATCAAGCCGCTCAAGCGCATGCTGGATTTCACCCAGGCGGCGCGGCTCAAACTGTCCGGCAACGCCTAAGGCGCAAGTGTGCCTGTCGCCGGGCAATGATGGGCTACGTCGCCTCTGAAAAGGCACTCTTGCTTATCGCTGTGCAGGCGGCTCAGCCACTCTGCGGACTACCTTGCATTGGGTCAGGCACTCGCGTGTCCAGCGTTGACCTGAGTGGCGAGAAGGGCAATAGCCGTTATCTATTGATAAACACGCTGTACCGATGCTAAAGGGCCGATATAATGCGGCCCTTTGCCGGCTTTGCCGTGGCCGCCTGTTTCCGTGGATGATCCTATGAAAAGCGCTGAAATCCGTGAAGCTTTCCTCAGCTTCTTCGAAGAAAAGGGGCACACCCGTGTCGCTTCCAGCTCCCTGATTCCGGGCAACGACCCGACGCTGCTGTTCACCAACGCGGGGATGAACCAGTTCAAGGACTGCTTCCTCGGCCTGGAAAAGCGCGCCTACACCCGCGCCGCCAGTAGCCAGAAGTGCGTGCGTGCCGGCGGTAAGCACAACGATCTGGAAAACGTCGGTTACACCGCGCGTCACCACACCTTCTTCGAAATGCTGGGTAACTTCAGCTTCGGCGACTATTTCAAGCGCGACGCCATTCACTTCGCCTGGGAATTTCTCACCGGTGACAACTGGCTCAAGCTACCCAAAGACAAGCTGTGGGTCACCGTCTACGCCACCGATGACGAAGCCTTCGACATCTGGACCAAGGAAGTCGGCGTGCCGGCCGAGCGGATGATCCGTATCGGCGACAATAAAGGCGCACCTTACGCCTCCGACAACTTCTGGACGATGGGCGATACCGGCCCGTGCGGCCCCTGCACCGAGATCTTCTTCGACCACGGCGAGCATATCTGGGGCGGCCCACCAGGCTCGCCGGAAGAAGATGGTGACCGCTATATCGAGATCTGGAACAACGTGTTCATGCAGTTCAACCGCACCGCGGACGGCGTACTGCACCCGCTGCCGGCACCAAGCGTGGACACCGGTATGGGCCTTGAGCGCATCAGTGCGGTGCTGCAGCACGTCAACTCGAACTACGAGATCGACCTGTTCCAGAGCCTGCTCAACGCCTCGGCTCGGGCCATCGGCTGCGCCAACGAAGGCGAGGCGTCGCTGAAAGTGGTGGCCGACCACATCCGCTCCTGCGGCTTCCTGATCGCCGACGGCGTCACCCCGTCCAATGAAGGCCGGGGCTATGTGCTGCGCCGCATAGTCCGTCGCGCCTGCCGTCACGGTAACAAGTTGGGCGCCAAGGGCAGCTTCTTCTACCAGATCGTCGCGGCCCTGGTGGCCGAGATGGGCGAAGCCTTCCCCGAGCTGAAGCAGCAGCAGGCGCACATCGAGCGCGTGTTGAAAACCGAAGAGGAGCAGTTTGCCAAGACCCTGGAACAGGGCCTGAAGATCCTCGAGCAGGACCTGGCTGAGCTGAAAGGCACTGTGATTCCAGGCGATGTGATCTTCAAACTGTATGACACCTTTGGTTTTCCGATGGACCTCACCGGTGACATTGCCCGTGAGCGTGAGCTGACCCTGGACGAGGAAGGCTTCGAGCGTGAAATGCAGGCGCAGCGTGAGCGTGCCCGCTCCGCCAGCTCGTTCGGCATGGATTACAACGCGCTGGTCAAGGTCGATAGCGATACCGTGTTCCTTGGCTATCAGGGCACCAGCGGCAGCGGCAAGATCATTGCACTGTTCCAGGCGGGTCAGGCTGTTGACCGCTTGAGCGAAGGCGAGGAGGGCGTAGTGGTGCTCGACCAGACGCCGTTCTATGCCGAATCCGGTGGCCAGGTCGGTGACTGCGGCTTTCTTATGGCGGGTGCGGGCTCAAGCGCTGGCGTGCGTTTCGATGTGCGCGACACGACCAAGGTCGGCGGGGCTTTCCTGCACCACGGCATCGTTGCTCAGGGCAGCCTCAGTGTAGGCGCCTCGATCAAGGCCGAAGTGGACGCCAGCGTGCGTCAGGCTACCGCGCTCAATCATTCGGCGACTCACCTGCTGCACGCCGCGTTGCGTCAGGTGGTCGGCGAGCATGTGCAGCAGAAAGGTTCGCTGGTCGATAGCCAGCGCCTGCGTTTCGACTTCAGTCACTTCGAGTCGATCACGGCTGAGCAACTGAAGACCCTGGAAGATATCGTCAACACCCAGGTGCGCAGCAACAGCGAGGTCGAAACTGTCGAGACCGACATTGAAACCGCCAAGCAAAAAGGCGCTATGGCGCTGTTCGGTGAGAAGTACGGTGATCAGGTGCGCGTGCTGAGCATGGGCGGTGACTTCTCCGTCGAGCTCTGTGGTGGCACTCACGTATCCCGTACCGGCGACATCGGCCTGTTCAAGATCACCAGCGAAGGCGGTGTCGCGGCGGGTGTGCGGCGTATCGAAGCAGTCACCGGTGCAGCTGCTTTTGCTTACCTGAATGGCGCGGAAGAGCAGTTGAAAGAAGCCGCTGCGCTGGTCAAGGGCAGTCGCGACAACCTATTGGACAAGCTGACTGCCGTGCTGGAGCGTAATCGTCAGCTGGAAAAAGAGCTGGAGCAGTTCAAGGCCAAGGCCGCCAGTGCGGCCGGTAATGATCTGGCCGGCTCTGCCGTGGACGTCAAGGGCATCAAGGTGCTCAGCGCGCGGGTAGACGGCCTGGATGGCAAGGCCTTGCTGGCCATGGTCGACCAGTTGAAGAACAAGCTCGGTAGCGCGGTGATCCTGCTCGGCGGCGTGCAGGACGACAAGGTCGTGCTGGTGGCCGGTGTGACCCAGGACCTGACCAGCAAACTCAAGGCCGGCGAGCTGATGAAGCAGGCTGCAGCGGCAGTCGGTGGCAAGGGCGGTGGTCGTCCGGATATGGCACAGGGCGGCGGCACCGATGCCGGCGCGCTGGATGGCGCGTTGGCGCTGGCTGCGACCTTTGCCGAGCAAGGTCTATAAGCTGCAGTAGATGTCATTCAGCAGGCGATTGAAAACCTAGCGAGCCAAGGTCGGATTTCAACGAAGCATGGCCGAGTGCAGTTGCTTTTCAACGTCTGTGAGCGCCAGGGTCCGCATTACGCCCGGTGGACCTTGGCAGCATATTGAGTTGAATGTTTAATGGGCGCCCTTCACGGGCTGAGGCGGCTTTGAAATGGCTTTGATCGTACAGAAATTTGGCGGCACCTCCGTAGGCACTGTTGAGCGAATTCAACAGGTGGCCGAGAAGGTGAAGAAATTCCGCGAAAACGGCGATGACATTGTGGTCGTGGTTTCCGCCATGAGCGGTGAAACCAATCGGTTGGTCGAACTGGCCAGACAGGCCAGCGATGATCAACCGGTGCCGCGTGAGCTCGACGTAATGTTGTCCACCGGTGAGCAGGTGACCATTGCCCTGCTGACCATGGCGCTGATTCGCCGTGGTGTGCCGGCGGTGTCCTACACCGGCAATCAGGTGCGTATTCTCACCGACAGCGCGCACAACAAGGCGCGTATCCTGCAGATTGACGATCAGAAACTGCGTGCCGACCTCAAGGCCGGTCGTGTGGTGGTGGTCGCCGGTTTCCAAGGCGTCGACGAGCACGGCAATATCACCACGCTGGGGCGTGGTGGCTCCGACACCACGGGTGTGGCCCTGGCGGCGGCGTTGAAGGCCGACGAGTGCCAGATCTACACTGACGTCGATGGTGTCTACACCACTGACCCGCGTGTGGTGCCCCAGGCGCAGCGCCTGGAGAAGATCACCTTCGAAGAAATGCTGGAAATGGCCAGCCTGGGTTCCAAGGTGCTGCAAATCCGCTCGGTGGAGTTCGCCGGCAAGTACAACGTCCCGCTGCGCGTATTGCACAGCTTCAAAGAGGGTCCGGGCACCCTCATTACGATTGATGAAGAGGAATCCATGGAACAGCCGATCATCTCCGGCATTGCGTTCAACCGCGACGAAGCCAAGCTGACTATCCGTGGCGTACCGGACATCCCGGGCGTGGCGTTCAAGATTCTCGGTCCTGTCAGTGCCGCCAATATCGAAGTCGATATGATCGTGCAGAACGTGGCGCACGATAACACCACCGATTTCACCTTCACCGTGCACCGCAACGACTATCAGGCGGCGCAGCAGGTATTGGAAAATACCGCGCGTGAGTTGGGCGCTCGCGAAGTGATTGGCGACATCAAAATTACCAAGGTGTCGATCGTCGGCGTTGGCATGCGCTCCCACGCAGGGGTTGCCAGTCGCATGTTCGAGGCTCTGGCCAAGGAAAATATCAATATCCAGATGATCTCCACCTCGGAAATCAAGGTGTCCGTGGTGATCGAGGAGAAATATCTGGAGTTGGCTGTACGTGCTCTGCACACCGCCTTTGAACTGGATGCCCCGGCCCGACAGGGCGACTGAGGCATTGCCCGAAAGGCGCGCACTATTGCGCGCCTTTCGTCTTTTTGGTTGGCGTGGATGGACTTTCTTTCTGCCCACACTAGTCAATACTTGGGTGAAGGCCTCGCTTGAGATTCATGGGGGGCTGCCATCATTTTATTTTTTGCAGACTGTTGTATTGGATTTAAATCCGTGAGGAGAAAGGAATGCTGATTCTAACTCGCCGGGTCGGTGAGACCCTGATGGTGGGTGACGAGGTCACTGTCACCGTGTTGGGCGTTAAGGGCAATCAGGTGCGCATTGGCGTTAACGCGCCGAAGGAAGTAGCCGTGCACCGTGAGGAGATTTACCAGCGCATCCAGAAAGAGAAAGACGAAGAACCAAGCCACTAATTTTTATCTAATTTTTGGCTTTGCAAGCGGGGCAAAGATGGTTATCATGCGCCCCGTGTTGCGGAGAGGTGGCCGAGTGGCCGAAGGCGCTCCCCTGCTAAGGGAGTACATCTCAAAAGGGTGTCGGGGGTTCGAATCCCCCCCTCTCCGCCATTATTTAGTGTTCTAGGGTGTTGGTCCTGCTTTGATCAGTAAGTTGTTGAAATTAATCTGATTTAGGCTTGATTGAGAAATTTGAACCCCTATAATGCGCACGGTTAGTGCACTCATAGCTCAGCTGGATAGAGTACTCGGCTACGAACCGAGCGGTCGGAGGTTCGAATCCTCCTGAGTGCACCATATTGAAGATGATCGGCAGTGATGCGGGTCGTATTTAAAGCCAGCGGTGATCTGGTTAAAAAGCGCCACTTGCACTCATAGCTCAGCTGGATAGAGTACTCGGCTACGAACCGAGCGGTCGGAGGTTCGAATCCTCCTGAGTGCACCAAATAGAAGGGCCTGCAGCGATGCAGGCCCTTTTTCTTTGTCTGCTGTTTTTGTCCGGTGTCCTGTCGGTGCCCGGTCTGGCTGCGGCTCGCTTGTCGGTCGAAGTCGATGCGGGTGCGCCGCGTTCAGCCGCTGGTTTGTCGGTGTGCATCCGGCAGGCCCTTAACGTTTGCCTTTGACGCAGCCGGATGCATCGAAGCTGACCTGGCGACTGTTGCCCTGCAGGTCGCGATAGTGATAGCGCGTCTGGCCGTTCTGGCTGCTGACTTTGTCCGGTGTGCCCAGGCTGCTTTGCACGTCGCTGCGGTTCATGCCGCTACGTATCTGCTGTTTGATGATGGCTGTGCGGCGCTCACTGCCGGTAACCAGGTTGCCGCAGCCGTCCTGTGGTTCACCCACTACCACCAGCTCGCGGGTCTTTGCCGCTGCCTTGCTGCGTGATGGTTTGGCGGGCTTGGCCAGTGGTGTGGGTTTGCCGCTGCCTGGTGTGGCGTTGTAGGCATCCTGCAGGTATAGCGCCTGTTCGGCGGGGCAGCCTTGTAGGGTGAAGGAGACGTGGCCGTTGGCGTCTTCGCAGCGGAATACGGTTGAGGCCAGCAGGGGTGGTGGGCATAACAGAAGGGCGCAGAAAGCTGCGCGGCGCAGTCCATGCATAGTGACGTCCTCCTTGACGGTCGTGTGGCAAGCCTAGTCGCTCAGCTCGGCTTTACCAGTGGTGCCTTGTGCGGGGTCTCCGGCGTCGCAACTATGGGTTGTAAAAAAACGCTGAAGTTTGCGCTGCAAAGGCTTGTTCTAGCCTGCTTTTTGTAACGTGCAAAGCCGCCGGGCGGTGTTATTATTTTGCCCGTCAGCCCCGTCGGGGCTTGTGGACCACCACCATGGACTTACCCAGTAGTTACTCTGAATCTCGATTGTGCAATCGCGTACTGATTGATTGACCCTCTTTGGCGTGCGCCGCCGCTGGGGGTGGAGCGTGCCATGACTGAAGTAGAAGCCAAGAAGCCGCAAGAAAGCCTGCAGGACCGCCTCGCCCAGGTGGTTGAGTTGCTGCATCGGCACAAGCTGGTCGAAGACCTGACGCATCGTCAGGAAGGCCCGCATCACGACCGGGTGGAAAACCTGGTGCACCGGCAGAACCTGGCCGAGCTGCAGCGCAAGCTCGACGAACTGCACTCCGCCGACGTCGCCCATATCCTCGAAGCACTGCCGTTGGACGAGCGTCTGACCGTCTGGCAGTTGGTCAAGGTCGAGCGCGACGGCGATATCCTCCTCGAAGTGTCCGACGCGGTGCGCGAAACGCTGCTCGCCGACATGGACGATCAGGAGATCCTCGCGGCAGCCAAGGACATGGATGCCGACGAACTGGCGGACCTGGCCTCCGAGCTGCCGCGCGATGTCGTCCATGAGTTGATGGAAACCCTCGATGCGCAGCAGCGTGAGCGGGTTCGTTCGGCGTTGTCCTATGAAGAGGATCAGGTTGGTGCGCTGATGGACTTCGAGATGGTCACCATCCGCGAAGACGTCACCCTGGAAGTGGTCTTGCGCTACCTGCGGCGCCTGAAAGAGCTACCGGGACATACCGACAAGTTGTTCGTGGTCGATTACGACGGCGCGCTCAAGGGTGTGCTGCCAGTCAAGCGCTTGCTGGTCAACGACCCGGACAAACTGGTCAGTGAGGTGATGGCGACCGATCCGGTGAGCTTCCATCCGGATGAAGATGCCTACGATGCCGCCCAGGCGTTCGAGCGTTACGACCTGATCTCAACGCCAGTGGTCGACAAGAACGGCAAGCTGATTGGCCGTCTGACCATCGACGAGATGGTCGATCTGATTCGTGAAGAAAGCGAGAGCGAAGTGCTGAACATGGCCGGTCTGCGCGAGGAGGAAGACATCTTCGCCTCGGTCTGGAAGTCGTTGCGCAACCGTTGGGCCTGGCTGGCCCTCAACCTGATCACGGCGTTCATTGCCTCGCGGGTCATAGGCCAGTTCGAGGGCTCTATCGAGAAGCTGGTGGCGTTGGCTGCCTTGATGCCGATCGTTGCCGGTATCGGCGGGAACTCGGGCAATCAGACCATTACCATGATCGTGCGCGCCATGGCGCTGGATCAGGTCAGTACCGGCAATACTGCACGGCTGATTCGCAAGGAGTTGAGTGTTGCCTTGATCAATGGCCTGGTCTGGGGTGGGGTGATTGGTGTGGTGGCTTATATGCTGTACGACAGCTGGTCGCTGGGTGTGGTGATGACCGCGGCCATGACCCTGAACTTGTTGCTTGCGGCATTGATGGGGGTGCTCATTCCTATGACCCTGGTGCGCTTGGGGCGCGACCCGGCGATGGGGGCCAGTGTGATGATTACCGCGGTGACCGATAGTGGTGGCTTCTTCCTCTTCCTCGGGTTGGCTACGGTGTTTCTGCTGTAGCGGGGTGCCCTTATTTACGGAGTGAATGTGTGGCGCTTTTTTGTCCGTATTTGTCGCAAAATTCAGCCTGAAGTTTGCTCAAACGACCGTTTCAAGCTAATGTGCGCCAGCTTTGCCCGGCAGTTTTCGGGTACCTCCTCCGTCCAAGAATATGCGACTGCCGAGTCGCGCCAATAAGGAGTCATCATGACCTCCAGCCAACTCCTGCATGAGGGCGTCGAACTCATGCTGATGGGCATGGGTTCAGTATTTTTCTTTCTGGCTCTATTGATTCTCTGCATCCGTCTGATGGCTCGTGTGATCGAGCGTTTCGTACCAGCCCCGCATGCACGTGAGGCCAGCGCACCGGTTTCGGCCAAGTTAGTGGACCATGAGCCTGGGCCAGACGTTCTTGCTGCCATTCAGTTGGCCCTTCATCAACACCGCGCGCGTCGCGGCTGATTCTGGTTTGTCAGGGAGTTTCCGTATGACCGCTACGAAAAATGCACTCGGTATCACCGATGTGGTTCTGCGCGATGCGCATCAATCCATTCTGGCAACCCGAGTGCGTCTTGAGGATATGTTGCCGATCGCGCCCAAGCTTGATCAGGTGGGCTTCTGGTCGGTCGAATCCTGGGGCGGCGCGACTTTCGATTCCTGCATTCGTTACCTGGGCGAAGACCCTTGGGAGCGTATCCGCGCGCTGAAGCAGGCGATGCCCAATACCCGCCAGCAGATGCTCTTGCGTGGGCAGAACCTGCTCGGCTATCGGCATTACGCCGATGATGTGGTGGAAAAGTTCGTCGAGCGTGCGGCGGTCAACGGCGTCGATGTGTTCCGTGTGTTCGACGCGATGAACGATCCGCGCAACCTGCAGACCGCGCTGCGGGCGGTCAAAGAGCAGGGCAAGCATGCTCAGGGCACCATCTCCTATACCACCAGTCCGGTGCACACCCTGGAGATGTGGGTTGATCTGGCCAAGCAGATCGAAGACATGGGCGCCGACTCGATAGCGATCAAGGACATGGCGGGTATTCTCAACCCGTACATCGCCTTCGAGCTGGTGACGCGGCTGAAGGCCACTCTGTCGATTCCGGTCCATATGCAGTGCCATGCCACAGCGGGTCTGTCGACTGCAGCCATCGTCAAGGCGGTAGAAGCCGGCATCGACAACGTCGATACGGCAATTTCCTCGCTGTCGATGACCTATGGTCATTCGCCAACCGAGTCGGTGGTGGCGATCTTCCAGGGTTCCGAGCGTGACACCGGCTTGAATCTGGAACTGCTCGAAGAAATTGCCGCGTACTTCCGTGCAGTGCGGAAGAAGTACGCGAAGTTCGAAGGCACCCTCAAGGGTGTCGATTCGCGCATCCTCGTGGCCCAGGTACCTGGCGGCATGCTGACCAACATGGAAAATCAGCTGAAAGAGCAGGGCGCCCAGGACAAGTTCGATGAAGTGTTGGCCGAGATTCCGCGGGTGCGCGAGGATCTGGGCTTTATCCCGCTGGTGACGCCGACCTCGCAGATCGTTGGTACCCAGGCGGTGATCAACGTATTGACCGGTGAGCGCTACAAGTCGATCACCAAGGAAACCGCCGGCGTGTTGAAGGGCGAATACGGCGCAGCGCCGGCCCCCTTCAATAAAGAGCTGCAGCTGCGGGTGCTGGATGGCGCCGAAGCGATCACCTGCCGCCCGGCGGACATGCTCGCTGCGGAAATGGACAAGCTGACGGCCGAGCTCAAGGGCATTGCCCAGGAGAAGGGCATCAAGCTGGCCAAAGATGAAATCGACGACGTGCTGACCTATGCCCTGTTCCCGCAAATCGGCCTGAAGTTTCTGGAGAATCGCGGTAATCCAGCAGCCTTCGAGCCGGCGCCGAGCGGTAACGAATTGCCGGCGCGTGAAGCTGGCAAGCCCGAGGTCTACACCGTTGAAGTCAACGGCAAGTCCTTTGTGGTCCAGGTCAATGAAGGTGGCGACATCGAAGGCCTTAAGCCTGTCGGTGGCGCCGCTGTCACGGCCTCTGCTGTTGCGGAGCCTGTCGGTGCTGGCGATCCGCAGTCGGCGCCTCTGGCGGGCAATATCTTCAAGGTGCTGGTGCAGCCGGGGGCCACGGTCGAAGAAGGACAGTTGGTGATCATTCTTGAAGCGATGAAGATGGAAACCGAGATTCGTGCGTTCAAGGCCGGCACCATCGGTGCGGTTAACGTCAAGGTGGGCGACGCGGTGGCAGTGGGCGAAAGCCTGTTGACCATCGGTTGAGGGGCATCTAATGGAAAAGCTTCTCAAGCTTTGGCAAAGCACAGGCCTGTACCATTTGGAGCCTGGTCAGGCCTTGATGATCGCCATCTGTGTGGGGTTGATCTACCTGGCGATCAAGAAAGGTTTCGAGCCGTTGTTGCTGATCCCGATCGGCTTTGGTGGTCTGCTGGCCAACATTCCCGTGGCCGGCATGGCTGAAGGCTCGGGGATCTTGCACCTGTTCTATGAAGTCGGCTTGCCGACCAGTGTGTTCCCGCTATTGATCTTCATGGGTGTCGGCGCAATGACCGACTTCGGGCCGATGCTGGCCAATCCGAAGACCTTGTTCCTGGGTGCGGCGGCGCAGTTCGGTATTTTTGCCACCTTGATCGGTGCGCTGGCGATTGCTTCCCTGGGGATTCCTGGCTTGGAGTTCACCCTGCGTGAGGCGGCCTCTATCGCGATTATCGGTGGTGCCGATGGCCCGACCTCAATCTTTGTGACGGCCAAACTGGCGCCTCATTTGCTTGGTCCGATTGCCGTGGCGGCATATTCATACATGGCTCTGGTTCCGCTGATCCAGCCACCGATCATGCGTGCGCTGACGACCAAGGAAGAGCGTGCGATCGTCATGCAGCAACTGCGGCATGTCGGTCAGGTCGAGAAGATCATCTTCCCGTTGGTGCTTTGCTTGTTGGTGGGCATGCTGCTACCGGACGCGGCGCCATTGGTGGGCATGTTCGCCTTTGGCAACTTGTTGCGTGAGGCGGGCGCGGTCGAGCGTCTGGCCGATACTTCGCGTAACGCGTTGATCAACATCGTGACCATTTTTCTGGGGTTGACTGTGGGTTCCAAGCTTTCTGCTGAGTCATTCCTACAAGTGAAGACTCTCGGCATTCTGCTGCTGGGCCTGATCGCCTTCAGTGGCGGTACTGCCGCTGGCATATTGATGGCCAAGGGAATGAACCTGTTCAGCAAGAACAAAATCAATCCGTTGATCGGCTCGGCCGGGGTATCGGCGGTGCCAATGGCCGCGCGGGTATCGAACAAGGTCGGCCTGGAGGCCAATCCGCAGAACTTCCTGCTGATGCACGCCATGGGGCCGAACGTGGCCGGGGTGATCGGCTCGGCAGTGGCGGCCGGTGTGCTGCTCAACTTTGTTGGATAACGACAAGAGCGTTCAGGCGCTGTAAACGAAGAAAAGCCGCCTGTTCAGGGCGGCTTTTCTTTGGCAAACAATAAAACCGGCCCGGGAGCCGGTTTTTTTATCGGCGTTATTTACGCTTCTTCAGCGGCCATCTCGGCGTCATGGGCAATCAATGCCACCAGGGCATTTTGCTGACGACGTGACAGTTGGCGGAAGCGCTGCAGTAACTCGCGTTCGTGCAAGGACAGCTCGGGGCTGTCCAGCGTCACGTTGAGTTCATCACCCAGGCTACTTTCCTGAAGCATGCTCTGCTCGAGGCGGGCGATGATTTCCGAGTTCATGCTGCGATGATGATTGCGTGCGACATCAGCGATGCGCTCACGCATGCCATCGGGCAAGCGAACGACGAATTTGTCAGCCGTGCGGCTGGAATAAATAGCCTGTTTCATTGGGCGCATACATTTAACCGATTAGTCAGGGGAGCAATGCTGGCAGTGAGCCACGTGATTGTCACTGGTTTGACCTTCTTTAGCACGAGCTGTTCACTCGGGATCGCCATTTGCATTGATAGGACTGTGCAGGCAATGCAAATAATTGACGCCAATTACGTGTCGCATTGTGTTGAGTGTAAAGGCTCATGGCCAGCACCTGCTATCAGAAATGCGAGTTGCTGGGCAAAAGACAGGCATTTACTCACCCAATATAAGAAATAAAACAACCGTCACTGAAGTGTCATGGCCTGTTAACGGGGCTGACACAGGGTTTGCTTACCTTGGTCTACACCAGGCGGCGACTCTGATCCGTCAAACCGTTAACAAGAGGCAAATCCATGAACGCAGCGATCCGGGTTGAGAGCCTGAACAAAACGTTCGCCGGTAAACAGGCGCTCCACTCTCTTGCTTTGTCCGTCCAGCCAGGTGAAATGGTTGCACTGATCGGCGCGTCGGGTTCCGGTAAATCCACGTTGCTGCGCCATCTAGCCGGGCTGGCCTGCGGTGACCGTACTGCAGGCAGCTGTATCCACGTGCTTGGTCGTCAAGTGCAGGCGCAAGGGCGCTTGAATGGACAAGTGCGTCGCCTGCGCGCTGACATTGGCTACATCTTCCAGCAGTTCAACCTGGTTGCTCGTTTAAGCGTAGTGCAAAACGTCCTGCTTGGTGGTCTCGGGCGCATGCCGCGCTGGCGTGGCACGCTCGGCCTGTTCAGTGCCGAAGAAAAGCAGCGCGCCATGCAGGCGCTGGCGCGGGTTGGTCTGGCCGACTTGGCCCTGCAGCGGGCTTCGACGCTGTCCGGTGGCCAGCAGCAGCGTGTGGCCATTGCTCGGGCTTTGTGCCAGCGCGCCGAGGTGATTCTTGCTGACGAACCGATTGCCTCTCTCGACCCCGAGTCGGCACGCAAGGTCATGCAGATTCTCACCGATATCAACCGTGAAGACGGCACCACCGTGGTGGTCACCTTGCATCAGGTCGACTACGCCATGCGTTATTGCCAGCGTGCGGTGGCGCTGAAGGCCGGGCGTATCAATTTCGACGGGCCAACCGCAGGCCTTATTCCGAGTTTTCTCAATGACCTGTACGGCGCCGAGTTGCCTGTCGATGCGCTGCCGGCTGGCAAGCCGCGCCGGCAGGGGGCGCAACAAGCAGCGCTGAGCCTCGCCAGCGCCTGAACCGTTCAATCAATTAGCCAATCCGTGATTAGGAGTGCTCCGCATGTTCAAACACATCAGTCGTGTTCTTGCTGCATCCATACTGCTTAGTAGCGCCACCCTAGGTGTCGCCCAGGCCGCCGAGCAGGAAATCAACTTCGGCATCATTTCCACCGAGTCCTCGCAAAACCTCAAGACCACGTGGGACCCCTTCCTGGCGGACATGGGCGCGCAGACCGGGCTGAAGATCAACGCCTTCTTCGCTCCCGACTATGCCGGGATCATCCAGGGCATGCGTTTCGACAAGGTCGATGTGGCCTGGTACGGCAATAAGGCGGCCATGGAGGCGGTGGATCGCGCCGGTGGCGAAATTTTCGCTCAGACCGTCGCCGCCAATGGCGCCCAGGGTTATTACAGCCTGATGGTGGCGCATCAGGATAGCCCGCTGAATTCGATCGAAGACATGCTGAAGAATGCCCAGAACCTGACCTTCGCCAATGGCGACCCGAACTCCACCTCGGGCTATCTGGTACCGGGCTACTACGTGTTCGCGCAGAACAATGTCGATGCCAACAAGATCTTCAAGCGTGCGCTCAACGGCAGTCATGAGGTCAATGCCCTGTCGGTGGCCAACAAGCAGATCGATGTCGGTACCTTCAACAGCGAAGGCATGGAGCGACTGCAGGTCACCGCGCCGGATAAGGCTGCGCAATTGAAGGTGATCTGGACTTCACCGCTGATCCCGTCTGACCCGATGGTCTGGCGCAAGAACCTCGATGAGGCGAGCAAGAACAAACTGCGCGAATTCTTTATGACTTACGGCGACAAGTCGGCTGAGCAGAACGTCCTGGAAAGCCTGCAATGGGCCAAGTTCAAGTCCTCGGATGACGATCAACTGCTGCCGATCCGTCAGCTTGATCTGTTCAAGAAGCGCACCGAAGTGGTCAACAACGACAAGTTGTCGGACAGCGACAAGCCGGCGCGGCTCAAGGCACTGGATGCCGAGTTGGCCAAGCTGGCAAAGCGCCTGGCTGAAATCGCCCAGAAGAACCCCACCAGCGCAGGTTGATTGCAATTGTCGGCTCGCCTGCAAGGGCGAGCCGATCGCTTTTGCCGCACCAATCGAGAAGTCGTTATGACCACGTTGACCACCGTCCCCACGCCTGAATTGACCGCTAAACGCTCCTGGACGCAGCTGATTGGCTGGGGGCTGTTCTGCGCTGTACTGGCCTGGTCCTGGCAGGGCGCGGAGATGAATCCGCTGGCCCTGATCCGCGACTCCAGCAACATGGCGACCTTTGCCGCGGACTTTTTCCCACCGGATTTCAGCAACTGGGAGCTGTACCTCAAGGAGATGATCGTCACCGTGCAGATCGCCCTGTGGGGCACGGTGCTGGCGATTGTCTGCGCCATTCCGCTGGGCATTCTCTGCTCTGAAAATATTGTGCCCTGGTGGGTCTACCAGCCGATTCGGCGGCTGATGGATGCCTGCCGTTCGATCAACGAAATGGTCTTCGCCATGCTCTTCGTGGTGGCTGTCGGGCTGGGGCCGTTCGCCGGGGTACTGGCGCTATTTATCGGCACCACCGGGGTGTTGGCCAAACTGTTCGCTGAAGCCGTGGAGGCCATCGATCCCGGCCCGGTGGAAGGGGTGCGCGCCACCGGTGCCAGCGCGTTGCAGGAGGTGATCTACGGGGTCATTCCGCAGGTCCTGCCGTTGTGGATTTCCTATGCGTTGTACCGCTTCGAGTCCAACGTGCGCTCGGCCACGGTGGTCGGCATGGTCGGGGCGGGCGGTATCGGGGTGATCCTCTGGGAGGCGATTCGCGGCTTCCAGTTCGCTCAGACCTGCGCCCTGCTGATTGTGATCATTCTGGTAGTGAGCGTGCTCGACATTATTTCGCAGCGCCTGCGCAAGCAATTTATCTGACGGAGATTGGGCATCTGCGGATGCCCTCTATTAGCCATGTACTTGTCTAGACATCCTGAGCCGTTGTACCGCGAACTGGCCGCCGTGCTGCGCGATGAAGTGCAGCGCCTGGCGCCCGGTGACTACCTGCCGGCCGAGGTGAAGCTGGCTGCGCGGTTTGCCGTCAATCGCCACACGTTGCGCCGCGCCGTGGATGAACTGGTGCTCGAAGGTCGCCTGCTGCGTCAGCAGGGCAAGGGCACTCGGGTGCTGGCCAGGCCGCTGATCTATCCGATGCAAGCGGGTAGCGCCTTCACCGCCTCGTTATCGGCCCTCGGGCATCAGGTCGAAGCGCAGCTGCTGGGGAGCCGCGTGCGCCCGGCCAGCCAGGACGATCTCGGGTACCTGCAACTGCCAGAGGCCGCGCAACTGCTGGAGTTGACCACCCTGCGTCTGATCGAAGGGCAGCCGGTCAGTCTGATTCGACATGCCTTCAGCCTGGCGCATGCGCCGTTGTTGGCCGACTACCAAGGCGGCTCACTGCGCCAGTACCTGGTCCAGCGCGATCTGCCTTTGACCCGCACCTTCAGCCTGATTGGCGCCCGTTTGCCCAGTCGCGAGGAAGCAACGCGGTTGTTGATGCCCAGGCACGCCCCCTTGCTCAGCGTCCTGACCCTTTCCCGCGATCTGGCTGGCCAGCCGGTGGAGCTGTCGTTATCGACCAGCCGCGCCGACCGTTTCCAGTACCAGCTCGCCCTCTGATGGAGACTTGTTGATGAACCGCAACCTGCTGCACAGCGACCCGCACATCGCTACACGGCAGCGCTGGATGGGCGTGCTCGCCCGCGCCGGCGCTGGCCTGGCGGTCTATGAGTCAGCGTTGAAGGCGGGCCAATACAGCCTGATTCGCGCACCTGAAATCGGCATGACCCTGGTGCGGGGGCGCATGGGCGGCACCGGCAGCCCCTTCAACCTTGGCGAGATGAGTGTGACCCGCTGCGTGGTGCGCCTGGCCGATGGCCGCACTGGCTACAGCTACGTGGCCGGTCGCGACAAGCAGCATGCCGAGCTGGCAGCCCTGGCCGATGCGCACCTGCAGGGTGCGCA
The DNA here is from genome assembly GCF_002025205.1 of Pseudomonas sp. CC6-YY-74. Taxonomy (GTDB): domain Bacteria; phylum Pseudomonadota; class Gammaproteobacteria; order Pseudomonadales; family Pseudomonadaceae; genus Aquipseudomonas; species Aquipseudomonas paeninsulae. The sequence goes on from NZ_CP019947.1 coordinate 680,869, forward strand.
GCAGCAGGACTGGCTGAGCCGGATGATCGATCCCCTGGCCGCCGCTCACCGCGTCAAGCAGGCGACCAAGGCCGCGGAAACCGCAACCACCCAGGTGGAATTTTTCACCCTGGTCAGAGGAGAAGATTGATGAGCGCGGCAACTAGCTCGCACTGGCTGCAACCTGCCTTCAACGATCCGGTGCTGGATGCCCAGGTCAGTTTCCGTGCCGCGCTCAAGGCGTTGGCCGAACCGGGTCTGGTGCAAGGCATGGAGCGTGCCCTGGCTCTGGAGGGTCTGCAGCCGGCCACTTATGCCCTGTGCCTGGCCTTTCTCGATGGCGATACGCCGTTGTGGCTGGCCCCGTGCTTCGATACGCCGGTGATTCGCGCCAATCTGTCGTTTCATTGTGGCTGCCCGATCGTCGCTGAGCGCGAGTTGGCACTGTTCGCCCTGCTTGATGAGCGCGAACTGGGCGACCTCGCGGCGTTCGATAACGGCAGCGAACGCTACCCGGATCAATCCTGCACCTTGCTGATTCAACTAGATGCCTTGAGCGGAGGTCCGGCGCTGCGCTGGCGTGGACCCGGGATCAAGGATGTGCGCAGTGTCGATCTGCCACTGACCCCGGCGTTCTGGCGAGAGCGCGGCGCACGTAGCGCTTTTCCGCGGGGGCTGGATGCTTTCTTCGCCGCCAAGCGCCAGATCATTGGCCTGCCGCGCAGCACCCACATGCTTGAAGACGTCAAGAGTACAGAGGAGGCCGCCTGATGTACGTAGCCGTCAAAGGTGGCGAGCGCGCCATCGACAATGCCCACCTGCTGCTGGCGAAAAAACGCCGTGGCGATACCGCCATTCCCGAGCTGAGCGTCGATCAGGTTCGCGAGCAGATGCCCCTGGCTGTGGCCCGGGTAATGAGTGAAGGCTCGCTGTATGACCCGCAACTGGCCGCGCTGGCGATCAAGCAGGCCGCCGGTGACCTGATGGAAGCCATCTTCCTGCTGCGCGCCTACCGCACCACGTTGCCACGCTTCGCCGCGAGTGCGCCGCTGGAAACCTCGCAGATGCAGCTCAGCCGCCGCATCTCGGCGACCTTCAAGGATCTGCCCGGCGGCCAGTTGCTCGGCCCGACCTTCGACTACAGCCATCGCCTGCTGGACTTTGCCCTCTTGGCCGAGGGCGAGCATCCCGGCCCGCAGCTGGTCGCCAGCGCCGAACCGGCAGCCTGTCCGCAGGTGTTGGACTTTCTCGCCGAGGAAGGCCTGATGGCCCGCGAAGTGGACGATGGCGCCGCGGTAGCGGATATCACCCGCGAACCCTTGGGCTTTCCCGCCAGTCGTGCTCAGCGCCTGCAGGCCCTGGCCCGTGGCGATGAAGGTTTTCTCCTGGCGCTGGGCTACTCGACCCAGCGCGGTTACGGGCGCAACCACCCGTTCGCCGGGGAAATTCGCATCGGTGAGGCCGAAGTCTGGCTGGAACCGGAGGAACTGGGTTTTGCCGTACCACTCGGCGCTATCGAGGTGACCGAATGCGAGATGGTCAACCAGTTCGTCGGTGGCAAGGGCATCGACCCGCAATTCACCCGCGGCTATGGCCTGGCCTTCGGTTACGCCGAACGCAAGGCCATGGGCATGGCCCTGGTCGACCGCTCGTTGCGCGCTGGCGAATACGCTGAAGAGATCGAGGGCCCGGCGCAGCAGGAAGAGTTCGTGCTGATGCACTGCGACAACGTCGAGGCCGGCGGTTTCGTCTCCCACCTGAAACTGCCGCACTACGTAGACTTCCAGTCCGAGCTGGAGCTGATCCGCAAGCTGCGCCAGCCCAGTTGCGAGCAGCCCGCCGCCGAGGAGCAATGCGCATGAATGCCCAGGCTCAAACCAACTGCGCAACCGAGACTGGTTATAACTTTGCCTACCTCGATGAACAGACCAAACGCATGATCCGCCGTGGCCTGCTCAAGGCCGTGGCTGTTCCCGGTTACCAGGTGCCTTTCGCCGGCCGCGAAATGCCCTTGCCTTACGGCTGGGGCACCGGTGGCATGCAGTTGACCGCGGCGATTATCGGCGCCGATGACGTGCTCAAAGTGATCGATCAGGGCGCGGACGACACCACCAATGCGGTGTCGATACGGCGTTTCTTCGCCCGTACAACCGGGGTCGAAACCACTACCCGCACCCCCGAGGCGACGGTGATCCAGACCCGTCACCGGATTCCGGAAACGCCGCTGACGGGTGACCAGATCGTGGTTTATCAGGTGCCGATTCCCGAGCCGCTGCGTTTTATCGAACCCTCGGAAACCGAGACCCGCACCATGCACGCGCTGGAGGATTACGGGGTGATGCACGTCAAACTGTACGAGGACATCGCGACCTTCGGCCATATCGCCACCAGCTATGCCTACCCGGCAACGGTGGACGAGCGCTATGTGATGGATCCCTCGCCGATCCCCAAATTCGACAATCCCAAGTTGCATATGAGCCCGGCGCTGATGCTGTTCGGCGCGGGCCGTGAGAAGCGTCTGTATGCCGTGCCGCCCTACACCCGGGTGGTCAGCCTGGACTTCGAAGATCACCCCTTCGCGATTCAAAGCTGGGACGAGTGCTGTGCGCTCTGTGGCAGCCGCGCGTCCTACCTCGACGAGCTGATCGTCGACGACGCGGGTAGCAAGCGCTTCGTTTGTTCCGATACGGATTACTGCATGCAACGCCGTGATGCCATTGAGATGACCGGGGAGGCCGCGCAATGAGTGCCGCCGAGAAATTACAGCTGCACAGTGAGACGGCTCAGCCGCTGTTCAGTGTGCGCGACCTGACGCTCTTGTACGGCCCGGAGAAGGGTTGCCAAGGTGTGTCCTTCGACCTCTATCCCGGTGAAGTGTTGGGCATTGTCGGTGAGTCGGGCTCGGGTAAATCGACCTTGCTCAGCCTATTGTCCGGGCGCTGCCCGCCGGATCGCGGCAGCGTCAGCTACCGCAATAGCGATGGCAGCCTGGTTGATCTGTACAGCGCCAGCGAGGCGCAGCGCCGCACGCTGTTGCGTACCGAGTGGGGCTTTGTCGAGCAGAACCCGCGTGACGGCCTGCGCATGGCGGTTTCGGCTGGCGCCAATATCGGTGAGCGGCTGATGGCCCAGGGCGTGCGCCATTACGGCGAACTGCGCGCCGCCGGCATCGACTGGCTGAGCCAGGTGGAAATCGACCCGCTGCGGATCGACGACTTGCCAAGGACCTTCTCGGGCGGCATGCAGCAGCGCTTGCAGATCGCCCGCAACCTGGTATCCAGCCCGCGCCTGGTGTTTATGGATGAGCCGACAGGAGGGTTGGACGTGTCGGTGCAGGCGCGCCTGCTCGACCTGTTGCGCGGCCTGGTACGCGAGTTGGATCTGGCGGTGGTGATCGTCACCCACGACCTGGCGGTGGCGCGCTTGCTCGCCGACCGGCTGATGGTGATGCGCCGCTCCCATGTGGTTGAAGCCGGACTGACCGATCAGATTCTTGATGATCCGCAGCACCCCTATTCGCAGCTGCTGGTGTCGTCGGTCTTGCAGCCCTGAAGTGGTTCGTAGCCTGGATGAAATCCTGGATACGGGTCTAATTTCGTTATGTGGGAGGTGGCTTAGCCGCGACCAGCGTGATCGCGGCTAAAGCCCCTCCCACGGCACCGAGGTTTGTATGAATACGCTTATCGAGGTCTCCGACCTCAGCAAGACCTTCACCCTGCACCAGCAACATGGGGTTGTCCTGAATGTGCTCAATGGGCTGAATTTCAGCGTGCGTGCTGGTGAGTGTCTGGTGCTGCATGGCCAATCGGGTGCCGGCAAGTCGACCCTGTTGCGTACCCTGTACGGCAACTACCTGGCTGCTGGCGGCAATATTCGCATGCTGCATAACGGCCGTTGGGTTGAACTGGTCGGTGCCGAGCCGCGCCAGGTGCTGGAGGTACGCCGACAGACCCTGGGCTATGTCAGCCAGTTTCTGCGGGTGATCCCGCGCGTGGCGGCCCTGGACGTGGTGATGGAACCGGCCCTGGCCCGTGGCTGGAGCCGCGTGGATGCCGAGGCGCGGGCCAAGCAACTGCTGAGCCGCCTGAATATCCCGCAAGCCTTGTGGCAGTTGGCCCCTGGCACCTTCTCCGGTGGTGAGCAGCAGCGGGTGAATATCGCCCGCGGCTTCATGGTCAGCTGGCCATTGATGCTGCTGGATGAGCCGACCGCGTCGCTGGACGACGCCAATCGTCAGGTGGTACTTGAGCTGGTCAATGAAGCCAAGGCCGCCGGTTCGGCGCTGATCGGTATTTTCCATGACCGCGCCGCCCGCGAGGCGGTGGCGGATCGTATTCTCGACATGACCCCAAATGCCGCGCCCAGGCAGGAGTGTGTGTATGCCGGCTGAACAGATTTTGACCAATGCGCGGGTGGTGACGGCCGAGCAGGAGTTTGTCGGCACCTTGGTACTCCGTGACGGTTTGATTGCGCAGGTGGACGAGGGGGTCAGTGGTTTGCCCCAAGCGCTCGACCTCGGTGGCGATTACCTACTGCCGGGATTGGTCGAGTTGCACACCGACAACCTGGAAAAATACATGAGCCCGCGGCCAGGGGTGGACTGGCCGTCGACCTCGGCGGTGCTGACCCATGATGCGCAGATCGTCTCGGCCGGGATCACCACGGTGTTCGATGCCCTGGCCATTGGCGACATCAACCCGCGTGGCAAGCGTATGCAGCAGTTGCCCGCCATGCTTGCCGCCATTGCCCAGGCCTCGGCGGCCGGCCACACGCGCGCCGACCACCTGTTGCACCTGCGCTGCGAGTTGTGCCACCCGGATAGCCTGGCAGTATTCCGCGATCTGGTAGAGCACCCGCTGGTACAACTGGTCTCGGTGATGGATCACTCGCCGGGCCAGCGTCAGTTCGCCAAGGAAGATAAGTACCGCGAGTACTACATGGGCAAGTACCACTTGAGCAGCGCCGAGATGGACGCCTTTATCAAGGAGCAGGTGGCCAACTCCATCGAGTTCAGCGACCGTCATCGCCGCGCCATCGTCGAGGATTGCCATGCTCGCGGCCTGGCGCTGGCCAGTCACGATGATGCGACCCTGGCCCATGTGCAGGAGTCGGCCGGCTTTGGCATGTCCATCGCCGAGTTCCCCACCACCCTGGAAGCCGCCAAGGCCAGCCACGAGCTGGGGCTCAAGGTGTTGATGGGCGCGCCGAATATCGTCCGTGGCGGTTCGCACTCGGGCAATATTGCCGCGGCCGAACTGGCCCGTCACGAGGTGCTGGATATCCTCTCCAGTGACTATTATCCGGCCAGCTTGCTTCAGGCAGCTTTTATGCTGGCCGAACAGGACAACGGGTATGATTTGCCGCGGGCGATTGCCACAGTCAGCCGTTCGCCCGCGCAAGCGGCGGGGCTGCATGACCGCGGCGAAATTCGCGTCGGGTTGCGTGCGGACTTGATCCACGCCCAGGTACATGACGGCCAGGCGGTGATCCAGCAGGTCTGGCGACAAGCGAACAGGGTGTTTTGATGAGCGGCAGGTTGATCTATTTGATGGGGCCCTCGGGCTCGGGCAAGGACAGCCTGTTGAATGCGGCGCGTGAGCGTCTGGCCGAGCGCGGCTGCCAGATTGCCCGGCGGATCATCACCCGTTCGGCAGAGGCGGTGGGGGAGGACGCCATTGGCGTCACTCCTGCCGAGTTTGATCAATTGGAGGCCAAGGGCGCTTTTGCCTTGAGTTGGCGCGCCAATGGCTTGGCCTATGGCATCTCGCGGCAGATTGATGAGTGGCTGATGGCAGGGCAGGACGTGCTGGTCAATGGTTCACGCGCTTATCTGCTGCAAGCACGGCTGCGTTATCCCGAGCTGATGGGGGTGTTGCTGACGGTGGAGCATGCGGTCCTGAGCAGGCGTTTGCACGCACGAGGGCGTGAAACCTCAGCGCAAATTGAACAGCGCCTGGCGCGCAATGGCCAGTTCGACAGCAGTGCTGCGGCTGCCGCTGAAGGGCTACACCTGCTGGATAACTCCAGCGATCTCGAACACTCGGTGGACAAGTTGCTGGCGCTGGTCGGAGCCAGCGGCATATGTACCTGACTCTGCTGGGCACCGGCGATGCCCGTCAGGTGCCGGTGTACAACTGTGCGTGTGCGGCCTGCGACAGCGCACGGCTCGACTCGTCACGGCGGCGTGGCCCCTGCTGCGCCCTGATCGAATGCGGCTCTCAGCGCTGGTTGATCGACTCCGGCCTGACTGATCTGAGCGAACGCTTTGCGGCCCATAGCCTGAGCGGCATCTTGCAGACCCATTATCACGCCGATCACGCCCAGGGCTTGCTGCAGCTGCGTTGGGGCCAAGGCTTGAGCATTCCGGTGCATGGGCCGGATGATCCAGAGGGCCTGGCGGACCTGTACAAGCACCCTGGCATTCTTGATTTCAGCCAGCCCTTTGCCGCCTTCGAACGGCGTCAGTGGGGCGCGCTAGCGGTCACCGCGTTGCCGCTCAATCACTCCAAACCGACCTTCGGCTATTTGTTGGAAGCCGAAGGCCGGCGCATCGCCTACCTGACCGATACCCTCGGCGTGCCGGAAGACAGTTGCCAGGTCTTGCTGCAATCGTCGCTGGATCTGCTGGTACTGGATTGCTCAAGCGCGCCGCAGCCGCAGGCGCCGCGCAACCACAACGACCTGACGCGGGCGCTGGAGGTGATCGAAAGGCTGCAGCCGGGCGAGGCGGTGCTGACTCATATCGGTCACAACTTCGACGCTTGGCTGCTGGACAACCCCGATGCATTGCCGGCGGGCGTCAGCCTGGCCTATGACGGTCGGCTGCTGTGATTTAGGCCGGCACCGACAGTGCCGGAGGAACTGCTGCTCGGCGCCTTTCCCGGCCGTTGGCGTTGCCCGTAATCCTGCGAAACCCGCTGGACCTGATGCCATCCCTGCTCTGCAGGGCGCGGCTCAATCCAGCGGTAATTCGGTGGTGCGTTTGACTTCGCTCATGGCGATGTTCGAATGCGCTTCCTGCACGTGCGGACGTTGCAGCAGGTGGTCACGCAGGAAGCGCTCGTAGCTGGCGATGTCCTTGGCCACGACCTTGAGCAGGTAGTCCGAGCCGCCGGCCATGGTGTAGCACTCCAGCACCTCGGGGTAGCCGACCACCGCCTGTTCGAATTCCTCGAGGTTCTTACGGCCGTGAGCCGACAGCTTGATGTCGACGAATACGGTCATGCCCAGGCCCAACAACTTGGGATTGAGCAGGGCAACCTTGCGCTCGATCAGGCCTTCTTCCTGCATGCGGTGAATCCGCCGCCAGCAGGGCGATTGTGACAGTTCGACCTTCTCGGCAATCTCGGCGGCGGAGAGGTCGGCGTTGTGCTGCAGCAGGCGGAGAATCTTGCGATCGATAGGGCCGAGCTTTTCTTGCATGATTTATCCCGATTTTTTGTAATTGTTGCAATCGTCATGCGCAGTATTGGCTTTTCTTCCCATAATTAGAAAGAAAATCTCCGTACCGCTCAGTCATATTCTTAGCCAGTCGTTTAGCCCGGTGATCCCGGGCGAAACAGAACCCGGTTGGCATTCACCGTTGCCAGCCTAGCTCTCCATAAAAATAAAAGGAGCGTGCGCATGTCTCTGGCCGAGATCCGCCTGGATGACAAGTATCGCCTTGCCACTGGTCACCTATACCTCACCGGCACCCAGGCGCTGACCCGCCTGCCGATGCTGCAAAAACAGCGCGACACGGCCCATGGCCTGAATACCGCCTGCTTTATCTCCGGCTACCGCGGCTCGCCGCTGGGCAACCTGGACAAGAGTCTGTGGGAAGCCAAGGGCTTCCTCCAGGAAAACGCCATCCACTTCCAGCCTGGGGTCAACGAAGAGTTGGCCGCCACCTCGGTGTGGGGCAGCCAGCAGACCAACCTGTTCCCCGGCGCGCGCTACGACGGTGTGTTTGCCATGTGGTACGGCAAGGGCCCAGGTGTCGACCGCTGCGGCGACGTGTTCAAGCACGGCAACTCGGCTGGCGTCTCCGCGCATGGCGGCGTGCTGCTACTGGCCGGCGACGACCATGGCTGCAAATCGTCGAGCATCGCCAACCAGAGCGAGCATGCGTTTATCGCCGCCTCGATCCCGGTGTTGAATCCGGCCAACGTCCAGGAAATTCTCGACTACGGCATCATCGGCTGGGAGCTGTCGCGCTACAGCGGTTGCTGGGTGGCGTTGAAGACCATCGCCGAGAACGTCGATTCCTCGGCGGTGGTGGATGTCGATCCGCTGCGCATCGAGGTGAAGATTCCCGAGGACTTCGAGCTACCGGAAGACGGCGTGTATATCCGCTGGCCGGACCCGCCCCTGGCCCAGGAAAAACGCCTCAATACCTACAAGATCTACGCCGCTCGGGCCTTTGCCCGGGCCAACAACCTCAATCCGTTGATGCTCGATTCACCGAATCCGCGCCTGGGCATCGTCACCACCGGCAAGTCCTACCTGGACGTGCGTCAGGCCTTGGAAGATCTCGGCCTGGATGATGAATTGTGCGCCCAGGTCGGCCTGCGCGTACTCAAGATCGGCATGAGCTGGCCACTGGAGCCAGTGTCGGTGCACGAGTTCGCCGAGGGCCTCGACGAGATTCTGGTGATCGAGGAGAAGCGCAGCATCATCGAGGATCAGCTGACCGGTCAGCTGTACAACTGGCCGCTGGGCAAGCGTCCGCGGGTAGTCGGCGAGTTCGATGAAACCGGCGTCTCGCTGCTGCCAAATCTGTCCGAACTGACCCCGGCGATGATCGCCCGGGCCATCGCCAAGCGCCTGGCACCGATCTACAGCAGTGCCAGCATCGACGAGCGCCTGGCCTTTCTTGCAGCCAAGGAAGCCTCCCTGGCGGCGCCCAAGCACCACACCCTACGCACCCCGCATTTCTGCTCCGGTTGCCCGCATAACACCTCGACCAAGCTGCCGGAAGGCAGCCGTGCCCAGGGCGGCATCGGTTGCCACTACATGACCCAGTGGATGGACCGCAACACCGATACCTTCACCCAGATGGGCGGCGAGGGCGCGACCTGGATCGGCCAGGCGCCGTTCACCGACACCGCGCACATCTTCCAGAACCTCGGCGACGGCACCTACTTCCATTCCGGCCAGCTGGCGCTGCGTGCGGCGGTAGCTGCTGGGGTCAACATCACCTACAAGATCCTCTACAACGACGCGGTGGCCATGACTGGCGGCCAGCCGATCGACGGCGAACTGCGCGTCGATCAGCTCAGCCAGCAGGTGTTCGCCGAGGGCGTCAAGCGCATCGCCTTGGTCAGCGACGAGCCGGATAAATACCCGAGCCGCGCCGGCTTCGCGCCTATCGTGAGTTTTCATCACCGCAACGATCTGGATGCGGTGCAGCGCGAGCTGCGCGAGTTCAAGGGCACCTCGGTGATCATCTATGACCAGACCTGCGCCACCGAGAAGCGCCGTCGGCGCAAGCGCGGCAAGCTGGTCGACCCGGCCAAGCGCGCCTTCATCAACCCGGCGGTGTGCGAGGGCTGCGGCGATTGCAGCGTCAAGTCCAACTGCCTGTCGGTGCTGCCGCTGGAAACCGAGCTGGGGCGCAAGCGCGAGATTGACCAGAATTCCTGCAACAAGGATTTCAGCTGCGTCGATGGCTTCTGCCCGAGCTTCGTCACCGTGCACGGCGGCAGTTTGCGCAAACCGGAAGCGGTGGGCCTGAGTGCGCTGTTCATCGCCTTGCCGGAGCCCAAACAGCCGAGCCTGGAACGGCCCTGGAATATTCTCCTGCCCGGTGTCGGCGGCAGCGGCGTGACCACCGTCGGCGCCCTGCTGGGCATGGCCGCGCATTTGGAGGGCAAGGGTTGCAGCGTGCTCGACCAGGCCGGTCTGGCGCAGAAGTTCGGTCCGGTAATCACCCATATTCGCGTCGCCGCCAAGCAGGACGATATCTTTGCCGTGCGCATCGCCGCTGGCGAGACCGACCTGCTGCTCGGTTGCGACCTGGTGGTCGCCGCCAGCGAGGACGCCCTGGCCAAGCTCAACGACAAGATCGCCCATGCGGTGATCAACAGCCATGAAGCGGCCACCGCCGAGTTCACCCGTAACCCCGATGCCCAGGTGCCGGGCGCGGCCATGCGCGAGGCGCTGATCGAGGCGGTCGGCGCGGGCAAGACCCATTTTGTCGATGCCACCCGCCTGGCCACCCGCCTGCTCGGCGACAGCATCGCCAGCAACCTGTTCATGCTCGGTTATGCCTATCAGAAAGGCCTGGTGCCGGTGTCTGCCGAAGCCATCGCCAAGGCTATCGAACTCAATGGTGTGGCCGTGCAGCTCAACCAGCAGGCGTTCCTCTGGGGCCGCCGTGCGGCGCACGATGTCGCCGCAGTGGAGAAGCTGGCCAGTCCCAAGGTGGTCGAGGCGCCGCGCTGCGAAACCCTGGACCAGGTCGTGCAGTTCCGCGTCGACTTCCTCACTGCTTACCAGAACGCCGCCTATGCCGAGCGCTACCGCGCGGTGGTGCAGCGCGTGCGCCTGGCTGACCAGGGTGCCGATCAGGCCCTGAGCCGTGCGGTGGCGCGCTCCTACTCCAAGCTGCTGGCCTACAAGGACGAGTACGAGGTGGCGCGGCTGTACAGCGACGGCAACTTTATCCAGCAGCTCGAGGCGCAATTTCAGGGTGACTACCGTCTGGAGTTCCACCTGGCACCGTCCTGGCTGGCCAAGCCCGATCCAAGTACCGGCCAGCCGCGCAAGCGCCAGTTCGGGCCCTGGATGCTCAAGGCCTTCGGCTTGCTGGCCAAGTTCAAGAGCCTGCGCGGTACGCCGCTCGACCTGTTCGGTTACAGCGCCGAACGCAAGTTGGAGCTGCAGCTGATCGAGGACTACGAGCACAGCATCGACTTCCTGCTCAAGCAGCTGAATGCCGACAACTACCGCAGCGCCGTGGCGCTGGCCGAACTGCCGGAGCAGATCCGCGGTTATGGCCACGTCAAGGAGCAGAGCCTGGTCAAGGTGCGCGAGCAGGAGCGCCAACTCAAGGCGCGCCTGCTGGTCAGCGAGATCCAGGCGGTGCAGTTGTTCGAACCGGCGGCCTGATAAGCGCTTTCTAAATTTAGGCGCCAGCAAGCTGGCGCCTACAGGTCGATGCAAAGACCCCGATCCCCCAAACAAGAATTTCCCAAGGAATTCCCATGTCCGTATTTTCCCATATCGACTTCGATCACCACGAGCAGGTGGTCTACGGCCACGATCAGGCCAGTGGTTTGAAAGCCATCATCGCCATCCATAACCGCAATCTAGGGCCGGCCCTTGGCGGTTGCCGCATGTGGCCCTATGTCTCCGATGAGGCAGCGCTGCGCGATGTGCTGCGCCTGTCCCGCGGCATGAGTTACAAGTCGGCGCTGGCCAGGCTGCCACTGGGTGGCGGCAAGGCGGTGATTATCGGCAACCCACACACCGGCAAGAGCGAGGCGCTGTTTCAGGCCATGGGCGATTTCGTCGACAGCCTGGGCGGGCGCTACATCACCGCCGCCGACTCCGGTACCGGCGTCGCGGAAATGCAGATCATGGCCGAACGCACCCGCCATGTCGCCGGCGCCGGCCAGCGCGAGGCTTTTGGCGGCGGCATGCGCAATGGCGATCCGTCGCCGTCCACCGCCTACGGGGTGTTCATCGGCTTGCAGGCGGCAGTCAAGCACCGCCTCGGTCGCGACGACCTGAAGGGCCTGCGGGTGGCAATTCAGGGTGTTGGTCAGGTCGGCTTCGGCCTGGCGCAGCAGCTCAAGGAGGCCGGTGCCGAGTTGTGGGTGACCGACATCGTCGAGGCCAATGTGCGCCGCGCAGTGGAGCAACTGGGCGCCACTGCGGTCGGCCAGAACGACATCTACGGCCTGGAGGTGGATGTGTTTGCCCCCTGCGCCATGGGCGCCATCATCAACCCGCAGACCCTCGAAGCACTGCGCGCTCCGGTGATCGCCGGGGCGGCCAACAACCAGCTGGCCGATGCCGGGCTGGCCGAGGAACTGCGCCGGCGTGGCTACCTGTATGCCCCGGATTACGCGATCAATGCTGGCGGCATCATCGATGTCTGCTACGAGCGCAACGGCGGCAGCACTGCCGACCTCAAGGCGCATATCGAAGGCATCGGCGCCACCCTGGCGGAGATTTTCCAGCGTGCCGAGCACGAGGGCAGCACCACCACGGCGGTGGCCGATCGCATGGCCCAAGAGCGTCTGCACGCCGGCGTCTAAGCTCGCACGCCTGCGTAGGGTGAGGCGGACGGCGATCCGCTTCAGCTCACCAGGTCCGAGTTAGACGTAGGGTGGATGACGCACTTTGCATCCACCACCAGCCGGCAATGGTCGATGGGTGAAGCGTCGTCCACCCTGTTTTTTCACAACAACAAGAGGGCAAGCCCCAATGAGTCAAGACAGCATCGTCGCCGGCGCCAGTGCCGGTCCCAGCAGCAGTGCAGCAGCACGCGGCCTGTGGTCGTCGCGCTGGGTTTTCTTCCTCGCCGCCACCGGTTCGGCGGTGGGCCTGGGTAACATCTGGAAGTTCCCCTATATCACCGGGCAGAACGGTGGTGGCGCCTTCGTCCTGGTCTACCTGGCCTGCATCCTGGCCATTGGCATACCGTTGCTGATGGCCGAGGTGATGATCGGTCGTCGTGGCCGGGCCAACCCCGAGGGGGCCTTCGCCGCCGTGGCCAGGCAGGCGGGTGCCAGTCGCCATTGGCGCTGGTTGGGCACGCTGGCCGTGCTCACCGGTTTTCTTATCCTGAGTTTCTACGCGGTGGTAGCCGGCTGGGCCTTGGCCTATGCGCCGGCGGCGGCCATGGGCAGCTTCGCCGGGTTGGACGGCGAAAGCAGCGGCGCATTGTTCGGCGCCATGCTCGGCGATCCCTGGAAGCTGGCCGGTTACGCCACCCTGGTGTTGCTGTTGACCCTGGGCATCGTCGCCCTGGGCGTGCGCGAGGGTCTGGAACGCGCGTTGCGTTTCATGATGCCGGGGCTGTTCGCGCTGCTGCTGATCCTGGTGGGCTATGCCGCCACCACCGGGCATTTCCTCGAGGCCGTGCACTTTCTGTTCGACGCCGACTTCAGCAAGCTGACCGGTCAGGGCGTGCTGGTGGCCCTGGGACATGCCTTCTTCACCCTCAGCCTGGCCAGCGGCGCGATGATGGTATACGGCTCCTACCTGCCGGCCGGCACTTCCATCGTCAAGACCTCGTTGATGGTGGCCCTGGCTGATACCGGGGTGGCCTTGCTGGCCGGTCTGGCGATCTTCCCGCTGGTGTTCGCCAACGGCCTGGAGCCGGGCGCGGGCCCCGGGTTGATTTTCGTCACCCTGCCTATCGCCTTCGGCCAGATGCCCTTTGGCCAGGTGGTCGGCGGACTGTTCTTCATCATGCTGGCCCTCGCCGCGCTGACTTCGGCGATCTCCCTGAGCGAGCCGACCATCGCCTGGCTCGGCGAGAAATTCGGCATCGGTCGGTTCAAGGCGGTGCTGTTGAGTGGCCTGGCGTTGTGGGTACTCAGTCTGGGTACGGTGTTTTCGTTCAACGCCTGGGCGGAATTCACCCTGTTCGGCAAGACCTTCTTCGACAGCCTGGACTACCTGACCACCAACCTGATGATGCCCCTCGGCGGGCTGGGGACGGTGCTGTTCACCGGGTGGGCGTTGAGCCGCACAACCGTGCAGGAAGCCTTGGGCGTCGGCCATGCGCCGTTGTTCAAACTATGGTGGCAGCTGCTGCGCTGGGTCACGCCAGTAGGCATCCTGGTGGTGTTCCTGCATACCCTGGGGCTGTTCGCATAGGTACGCGTCAACCACCCTGGGTTGCGTCTGGCATAGGGCGGACAACGCGAAGCTTGTCCGCCTTTAGCACATGTCGAGATGCCTGTACTCAGGCGCGTAGCGAGCAGTAGACCAGGCGTTCTGCTTCGCGAGTACGCCCGGCGTCTGTCCCTTCGGCCCGGCTCAGCCCAGTACCAGGGCCAGGCTGATGCCGTGCGGCTTGAAGCCTAGGCCTTGGTAGAAACGATGGGCTTGCTCGCGGCTCTGGTTGCTCGATAGCGCCAGTTTGTAGCAGCCCCAGGCGCGGGCGCGTTCGATGGCCTTGTCGATCAAGGCCTGGCCGATACCCAGGCCTCGTGCGTCGGCATCCACTACCACGTCCTCGAGAATCGCCGAGCGGGCGAAGTTGTGCGCCAGGTGTTTGATCAGGTGCAGCGTGCAGGTGCCGAGCAGTTTGCCGTCGCGCTCAGCCACCAGCACGACGCGGTTGAGCGCCAGTTCACTCAGGCGCAGGGCTAGCAGTCTTGGGTCGGCGCGTGCTTCATTCGGGGCCAGTTGCTGCAGCAACGCGCTCAGTGCCTGGGCGTCGCCGGAGCAGGCGGCGCGCAGGGTCAAGTGAGTAAATGGGGAATCTGGCACATGCCTGGAAGCTGGCTGGGTCATGGCGATCTCCTGGGGGGTCGATCTAGAGTATGGCTGCGGGTTGATGGCAGCGACATGACAAATCCGTCGTGGCTGGTTAACATGCGGCCCGGTCGGCAGCATTGCCGATCAGAGTTACCGAGTCCCCTTAGTTCAATGGATAGAATAAGCCCCTCCTAAGGGCTAGATGCTGGTTCGACTCCAGCAGGGGATACCATCTGAAAAAGGCTTACGCATTGCGTAAGCCTTTTTTTTTGCAGCCGGCCACTAATCGCGCTCGTCAACCGGCTGCACGCATATGCGGCGCTGCAGTTGGTGCGCGTGCTAATAATTGCGGATCGCCAGGCTGTAGCCGTGCTCGAAAATGTTCCCGACATTTTGGCTGCCTCCCCGTCTAGCGGTTCGCCTACTGCGCAATTCTCACCTCCGAGTCGGTCACAAGCTGGCGCCTGCGAAGAGCATCGACGTGCCATCGCCGATTGCCCGGCTCCAGCCATGTCAACCCGGCGCTAGTCGAGCTAGGCTAGGAGGCTGAACGAGCCATAGAGAATTGTCATGACCAGCGAAACCACAACTGCGCCCATCGATGTGCCGCTGACACCTGCCGAAGCTCGCATTCTGGGCTGCCTGATCGAGAAGCAGGCGACCACCCCGAGGTTTACCCGCTAACCCTGAATGCCCTGGTGCTGGCCTGCAACCAGAAAACCAGCCGCGAGCCCTTGATGAATCTCAATCCTGGTCCGGTCGGCCAGGGGTTGCGTAGTCTGGAAGGGCGAAACCTGGCGCGTCTGGTGATGGGCAGTCGCGCCGATCGCTGGGAGCATCGTGCGGATAAGGCTCTGGAGCTGGTGACGGCCCAGGTCGTGTTGATCGGTCTGCTGCTGTTGCGTGGGCCGCAAACGGTCAGCGAGTTGCTGGCGCGCAGCAGTCGCATGTACGCCTTCGAGGATGCCGAGCAGCTGCAGCACAATCTGGAGCGCTTGATCACTCGTGGTTTGCTCTGCCAATTGCCGCGCCAGACCGGGCAGCGAGAGGACCGTTATATGCACCTGCTGGGCGATCCAGCCGACCTTCAAGCCATCATGGAAGCCCGCGCGAGCCACGTCGAGCGTCCGGCAGCCAGTGCATACGATGAGAGTCGCCTAGATGCCCTGGAAGCACGGGTGGCCGAATTGGAGGAGCGTCTGGCGCGCCTGGAGTAGACCAGGCGGGGGTGCTAGATACCGCAAAGGCGCCGGGTAGGGCGCCTTTTTGTTTTTGCATGCACGGATTGAGATTGTCAGCCCGTTCAGCCCGTTCAGCCCGTGAGTTTTAGCTTATGCGGTTGACCCCGGTGCGGTCGGCACCGTCTTCGGCGATGCGGTTGCTGCCAGTGCGGTCGAAGCCGTCTTCGGCGATGCGGTTGCTGCCGGTGCGGTCGAAGCCGTCCTCGACGGTAGTGCTGCCGGCATTGGCGCCGTCGAACTGGGATTGCGCAGCGCTTTGCGGCAGGGCGAATGCGCTTACGGACAAGCTGGCCAGGATCAGGCTGGCAAGAATTTGCTTTTTCATCATCAGGCTCCTCGTGGGGGCGGTAAGTGGCTACGGGGCCCATATTACTGATGAAAAATAGATGAAGAAGTGCAGTTCAGGCATGGTGATAATCGATGCTGTCGATAGTAGGCTTTAAGCGCTCTATTTAAGGTGTTCTATGGGTTTTTTCTGGGCTCTTTTAAGCGCTTTTTAAGCTGATTTTCTATTGGTTTATATAATCGAGATATTAGATGTTTTTTCTGTGGTCTTGCTTTGCCAGGAGTAACAGGTGGGAGGCCTGCTTGAAATTATGAACGGGTGATGCGTATTTTGTACGAACCGCTGTTTCACTACGGCTTTTGCGCAATAAGGACAGGAACAGATGAGCACCGCTAGCCGTACCGCACTGGAAGAAATATTGCGCGGGGTCGATGAGGTCGCATGCGTGACCCCGGACCTCAATGGTGTGCCGCGCGGCAAGCTGATGACCGCCGCGGGCTTCCTCGAAGGTCGGCGCTTGCAGATGGCTCGTGGGGTGCTCTTGCAATGCATCATGGGCGGCTACCCTGCGCCACGTTTTTACGGCAGTGATGATGGCGATCTGGCGCTGAATGCCGTCCCGACCCAGATTCACCGTCTGCCCTGGAGTGATACGCCGTGCGCCCTGGCCATCTGTGATGCGGATGAGTTGGATGGCAGCAGCTCAGGCCTGTCCACCCGCGGCTTGCTCAAGCAGGTGGTGGCGAACTATTCCGCTCACGGTTGGCAGCCGGTGGTGGCGACCGAGTTGGAGTTCTTCGTGTTTGCGCCGAACCCTGACCCACAGCAAGCGTTTCAGCCGCCAGCAGGCCTGGATGGTCGGCGCGAGGATGGCAGCAGTGCCTTCAGCGTCAGCTCGAATAACGGTCTGCGGCCGTTCTTCAGCGAGGTGTATCGGTGCATGGCCGCGCTAGGGTTGCCGCGCGATACCTGTATGCATGAGATGGGTGTCAGTCAGTTCGAGATCAATCTGCTGCATGGCGACCCGCTATTGCTGGCCGACCAAACCTTTTTGTTCAAGCACCTGCTCAAGGAGGTCGCACTCAAGCATGGGCTGACAGTGGTGTGCATGGCCAAGCCGTTGGCGCATACCCCAGGCAGCTCCATGCACATCCACCAGAGCGTGGTCGAGCAGGGGAGCGGCAGGAATATCTTCAGCGCCGCGGATGGCCAGGCGACGCCAGCTTTCTATCACTTCATCGCTGGTCAGCAAGCGGCGCTGGCGGATTTCACCCTGCTGTTCGCACCGCATGTGAATTCCTACCAGCGGCTCTGCCATCCTTATGCCTCGCCGAACAATGCTTGCTGGTCGCAAGACAACCGCGCCGCAGGTCTGCGCATTCCGGCCAGTGCGCCGGTGGCACGGCGAGTGGAAAATCGCCTGCCAGGCGCTGATGCCAACCCCTATCTGGCGCTGGCGGCCAGCCTGGCTGCCGGCCTACATGGTCTTGAGCAGCAGTTGCAGCCGAGTGCGCCGATCCAGGGTGCATTCGAGGTGCCGGATAATTTAACGCTGCCTTGTACCCTACAGGCTGCCATCGAGCGTCTGAAAAATAGTCAATTGGCCGTCGAACTGTTCGGCAAGGAATTCATCGAAGGTTACATCGCCAGCAAGACCATGGAATTGAGCAGTTATCTCGACGAGATCTCGCCGTGGGAGCGCCGCATTCTCGCTGCCCAGGCTTAGCCGGACGTTGAAAAGCTACCTGAGTTGCTGATGTTTCGGTGCTACCGGGTGAGGCGATCTGCGCGCAAAAAAATCAAGGGCCGGCCCGCGAGTTCCGTTGTTGCGAGGCCTGCACGTGCTTGTGTGCATCCGTGCATTGCGCTTCGGCTTTACGTCCTGTGCGCTACGCTTCACTCATTTGTTCATTAGTTGCGGCCATCGCGGCCGCGCCGCTCGCATTGAGCGGTTCAGTCGTCAACCAAGGAGTTATTCGCAGAGTCATGCGCATTATCTGGAAGTCTTTTCGTTCGCTGTATTTCGCCACTCTGTTGATGTTGCTGGGGTCGGGTTTGTTGAGTACCTACCTGGCGTTGCGCTTGGCTGAAACGGTGGATGGTCTATGGGTGGGTGCCTTGATGGCGGCCAACTATATCGGCCTGGTACTGGGCGGCAAGCTGGGGCACCGGCTGATCGGCCGGGTCGGGCATATTCGCGCTTATGTTGCCTGTGCCGGGGTTGTCACTGCCGCGGTGTTGGGCCACGGCCTGACCGACTGGCTGCCGGCCTGGCTGCTACTGCGCATGCTGGTGGGCCTGGCCATGATGTGCCAATACATGGTGATCGAAAGCTGGCTCAACGAGCAGGCGGAAACCAGTCAGCGCGGCCAGGTGTTTTCCGGGTATATGGGCGCTTCCTATCTGGGGTTAATCCTCGGTCAATTGGTCCTGGTGGTGCATCCGACTCTCGGCCTTGAACTGCTGATGCTGGTCGCGCTGTGCTTTGCCCTGTGCCTGGTGCCGGTGGCATTGACCCGCCGATTGCACCCGGCGCCCATGCATCCGGCGCCGCTGGAGTTGCACTTCTTCATCAAGCGGGTGCCCTTGTCGCTGACCACTATTGGCGTTGCCGGCCTGATTATTGGTGCGTTCTACGGTTTGGCGCCGCTGTATGCGACCCGCATGGGTTTGTCTACCGAGCAGGTCGGTCTCTTCATGGGTAGCTGCATTCTTGCCGGCCTGCTGGTGCAATGGCCGCTCGGCTGGTTGTCGGATCGTTGCGATCGGGCCGCGTTGATCCGTGGCTGTGCGGTGTTGTTGGCTTTGGCGGCGTTGCCTCTGGCGTTGATGCCCGAGGCGGACTTGAGGGTATTGCTCGGTGTCGGTTTCGTCATCGGCGTGTTGCAGTTCAGTCTCTACCCCCTGGCCGTGGCTTTTGCCAACGACCACGTCGAGGGCGAACGGCGCGTCTCGCTGACCGCCATGTTGCTGGTGACCTTCGGTGTCGGTGCCAGTATCGGCCCACTGCTGGCCGGTGTGTTGATGCGCTTTTGGGGCGCCAATATGCTCTATGCCTTCGTCAGTTGCTCGGCCTTGATCCTGATCTGGCGGGTGCGCCCGGATAACATCACCCACCTGCACCAGGTCGACGATGCCCCGCTGCACCACATCGCGATGCCGGACAACATGACCAGTTCGCCCCTGGTTGCCGCCCTTGACCCGCGGGTCGACGAGCAGGTCGTGCAGGATCAGATGCTCGATGGCAGCGCCGCCGATATGGCCGCCGCCGGAGCGGTTGATCCGGCTGAGCCGATGCCGCGGCCGTGACGCCTTTACTCAGTGTGATCATCCCTGCTCGCAATGAGGCCGCAGCTCTACCCTTGCTGCTGGCGGATCTGGCACCGTTGCGCGCGGCTGGAGCGGAGCTGATAGTGGTGGATGGCGGCAGCCGCGACGCGACAGCTGCGTTGGCGGCGGCGCAGGCCGATAAGGTGCTCGAGACGAGCGCGGGGCGCGCCCTGCAAATGAATGCTGGCGCCGCTGTCGCACGGGCGAATTACCTGTGGTTCGTGCATGCCGATACCCGGGTCAGTGCTGCGTCCATCCAGCGATTGCTTGCCGTGTTGGCTGAGCGGCCGATCTGGGGGCGTTTCGATGTACGTTTGTCGGGCAGTGGCCTGGCTCTACGTTTGATCGGTACGATGATCAACCTGCGTTCGCGCTTGACCGGTGTGGCGACGGGCGACCAGGGAATCTTCGTCGCCCGTGAGTCGTTTGAGGCGCTGGGCGGTTACGCGGAGATTCCGCTGATGGAAGATATCGAGCTCAGCGGGCGCTTGAAAAGGCGGGTGCACCCGCGCTGCTTGCGTCCTGCGCTGTCAACTTCTAGCAGGCGCTGGGAGCGCGATGGTATTTGGCGTACCGTGTTACTCATGTGGCGTTTGCGGCTGGCCTACTCTTGTGGCGCCAGCCCGGATCAGTTGGCGCGGCAGTATCACCGAGGGCCACCGCTATGAGTCTGTCGATTTCTTTGCACATGCTGGCGCGTGCACCTGTGCCGGGGCGGGTGAAAACCCGGCTGATTCCTGTTCTGGGTGAAGAGGGCGCGTGTGACCTGCAGCGGTTATTACTCGAACGGGCCTTGCAGCTTCCGGCGGAAGGGTTCACTCAGCGGTTCTTGTGGCTGGACGACAGTCCGGATGCGCAGCTGCAGGTACTCGCCGAGCAGTTGAACTGGACGCTGGTTGAGCAGCCCGCCGGCGACCTGGGTGAGCGCATGCGATGCATAGCGACCTTGGGGCTGGCGGAAAGCGATGCCGTGGTGTTGATCGGCAACGATTGCCCGGCGCTGGATGGCGAGTACCTCAGTGGTGCTTGCGAGGCATTGCACGGGCAGCCAGTAGTGCTGGGGCCGGCCGAGGATGGCGGTTACGTCCTGCTCGGCTTGCGCCGTGTCGATCCCTTGCTGTTTCACGCCATGCCCTGGGGAACTGATCAGGTCTTGAGCATGACCTGCGCGCGCCTGCAACAGTTGGACTGGCGTCATCAGCTGTTGCCGGCGTTGTGGGATGTCGATCGCCCGGAAGATCTGCCACGGCTGGCGGCGCTGGGGATCCGGGTCGACATCTGACAACTGTTCGACGGCTTACTGCTCAGCCTGGCAATTGGCGCAGGAAGTCTTGAACCCGTGCCCGGCAACCTGACTTGCCGTGCGGCGCTGCTTCGGCGAAGACGGCGGGTAATCCCCGATAAGACCCTGACAGCCTCTCCGGGAGTAGCCGTTTGTCGGCTGGGGCGGGCCGCGTAGGTCGGGCCGCACAGATTGAATTCCGCCAGGCCCGGCAGTTCGTCCCTCGGTACAACCTAGGGGTCAATTGCGCATGCTCGGCAGGCTGCTAGAACAAGCCGTCGCTGTCGAAGCGGCGTGCATCGCGCTGCAGTTGGTAGACGAAGCGCTCGACTTGGCGTTGCTCCAGGCCGTTCAGGCGATGAAAGCGCACACCGGCAAAGGTCGTGTCGAGTGTCTCTTCATACTGCACATGGCGCAGTTCCACGGCAAGGGTCAGCGCGCCGAATGGCAGTTGAGCAGTAAAGCTTTCATAAACCTGACCAGAGTGCAGGCTGCTGGCGATATTGCCCGGCAAGCGTACTTTGCAGCCGGTGGCGGAAATATCCAGCAGTTGTCCCGTTATGGGGCTGCGCAACTTGGCGCCGGCCAGTTCGATCTTGACCGGTTCTATTTGCTTGAGTGGCGCTCTGTAAGCATTGCGGCGCTGGTGATAGTGCACTTCTTCTGGCATCGGGCTGAAGTAGCAGCGAGCACCCTGGTGCTCGGATATCTGTACCGGCTGCAGGCACTCCCAAGCCACGCGCACACCTTCATGAAAGGCTTCGACTCGAAAAGGTTCGCCGTTCTGCAGGAAGCGCTCGCCATCGTTGGGGATCATCTCGTCGAGCGTCAGGCGTTTCTTATCGCGTTCGACTTCAATCAGATAGCTCTGGAAACGTTGGCTGCGTTCGTGGAAGGTGATCACCAGCGGGTCGTGGTTCTGTTGTAGTTGACGCAGATTGGCCACGATTTCCACGGGGGCTTTGAGAACCACCGGTGGTTGCGGGCCATCGTCCTCGATAAAGGGGTTGGACACGGTCCAGAACTCTCCAGGCAGATACAGTGACAATAGAATGCTGCCATTATGCCAGCGTTTCCAGTGTCTTATTATAAGTGTTCAGGCCTGGCTGAGCGGACGCTGCTGACCGACTCTAGCGGTGCTGCCGCGGCTGTCATAGAGGCTGGGGGTTTCGCCACCACGGAGAATGCCGAGGATGCTGCTTGTCGATGCTTGGTTGGAGCGAATCAAGCGACCGTTGCGTAAATTGGCAGCTTGGCAGCGTTCGAGCAGGGCGTGCAGTTGGTCGCCGCGCTCAAGGAGTGCAGCGCCTTGACTAGAACGTTCGGCAAGGGCTTGCAGCCCTGCGTTATCGGCGCTCAATTGTAGGCTGAGCAGCAGTTGGCTGCGCGCCTGACCGTGTTGGTCGAGCAGCGCTAGCAGTGGTTGCTTAGTTTCCAAAATACTTTGCAAGCGAACCAGGTCGCGCTCGCCGAGAGCCTGGAATTCGTTATCGATCAGTTCGAGCAGTTGCTCGGCGCTGCCGATATCGTCGTTGAAAAGCTTAAGCAGGGTTGTATCGTGCATCGCAGGCTCTCAGATGTTTGCGGGCCGTAGCAGCGCCACTGCACTGTAAGGCTGACACCCCGGCGCTGCCCTAGCGCTGCTGGGATTCGAAGTCGAGCAGTTTGCTGGCAACGCGCTGGCTGTCGACTTGGTAACTGCCGTCAAGGATCGCTTGTTTGAGCTGGGCAACGCGCTCTTTATTGACGGTTGGCTGGTCAGCCAATTTTTCGCTGATCTTTTGCAGCTGTTGCGCTTCGCGGCTGAACTGCACCGACTCGCCGCTCTTGCTGGCGTCTGCCGGCTGGGCCTGAGTTGGTGGCGGGCTGGTCGGTTTGTCGCTGATGGCTTCATTCCGGCCACCAGACTGAGCGCCGCCCACACGCCCTGAATTGGCAGGAGTGGGGGCATTGTTTAGCCGGTTGAAGTCGATGACCATGATGTAAAACCTCGAGCAGTATTTGGACGCTTGCCTAGTTTCTCGGCCGTGCCGGGCAAAACTTTAGAGAAAAAAACGGTGTTTCATCCGACAGTTTAAACGCAGCGTGATAAATCGTCAGCCAGTCTGTTTGGCTAGAGCCGTTCTATGAAGAAGCGAGAGTCGTGCCTACATGGCTACTTCAACTTGGCCAGGTCCTATTACCCGTGCTTTGACTATACGTTTCGAGCGTTGGTTGCGCACACTGATCTGTTTGCCGATGGCCCCGTCGGATAGGGCCTCGCCCGGTGTGCGCACGCTCATGCCGCCACTGCGTGCGCTGATCACCACCTGCTCGCCCTTGCGAATGGCCTCGGCTTGTTCGACATGCGCCGGCGCCACTACCTGATCGGGTTGCAACGGGCGCGTCAGTTTTTTGCCAACAACCTGCTTGAGGCTGGTCAGATAACCTTGGTTGAGTAGGCCGACATCGCGCTCCATCAGGCTCACATCCATGTCTGACAGAACGGTCTCACGCTTGAGTGGGCGGATGGCGGTGACCACGTCACGGTACAGTCTGACTTCTCCGGGAACGAAAACCGTCCAAGGTGAACTGCCATCGCAGCGCACTCGCATGGTGACACGTCCGATCGGCTGGGCAGGGCTTTCCAGACTGATCGTCAATTCCTTGTCGCACAGGGGCAGGCGTAAGCGTGGATCGATACGGTTGATTTCAACCTCATGCCGCCCTTGAATTTCGCTGCGCTGCAGGTAGTCGACCACCGTTAGCTCAAGAAAACTCTGGGTGGCGCCGATAAGCTGTTCAGGCAAGGTTACCGCGGCAGGTGCCACGGAGCTGTAGCCGAGCGCGAGCAAAGCAGGTAAAACTGCCAGCCAAAGGCGGCCTTTTGCCGGCAGGTATCGATACCTGCTCCGGTTGAAGTGTCGAAAAATTGTCGTTTCTGCGTTCATGCAGAGTGATTAGCAAGGCGCGTGCCGCCTGCTACACGAAGCACAATGTGCGCTACTCAAATATAGGGGTTGGGGCATGGCCGGTGTAATGGATTCGGTTAACCAGCGCACGCAGTTGGTTGGGCAGAATCGTTTGGAACTGCTGCTGTTTCGTCTTGATGGCGGGCAGCTTTATGGCATCAACGTATTCAAGGTGAAGGAGGTGCTGCAATGCCCCAAGCTCACCATCATGCCCAGATCCAGCCCCATCGTACGGGGGGTTGCGAGTATTCGGGGGGGCACCATTCCTATCCTCGATCTGTCCATGGCTACCGGGCGGCCGCCTTTGCAGGATCTGAAGAACAGCTTCGTCATCATCACCGAATACAACACCAAGATTCAGGGCTTTCTGGTGCATTCGGTCGAGCGCATCGTCAACATGAACTGGGAGGAGATCCATCCGCCACCCAAAGGCGCGGGGCGAGATCACTACCTCACTGCAGTGACCCGCCTTGACAATGAGTTGGTGGAAATTCTCGACGTGGAGAAAATCCTCGCCGAGGTGTCGCCGACGTCCGAGGTGATTTCTGCCGGTGTTGTGGATGCTGAAACCCAGAGCAAGGCGCTCAGCAAGCACGTGCTGATCGTCGATGACTCATCGGTGGCACGCAAGCAGGTGATTCGTTGCCTACAAACCGTTGGGGTGGAGGTCACGGCGCTGAACGATGGTCGGCAAGCCCTGGATTACCTGCGTAACATGGCAGACGAGGGCAGGCATCCTGACCAGGAGTTGCTGATGCTGATTTCCGATATCGAGATGCCGGAAATGGACGGTTATACCCTGACCGCAGAGATCCGCAGCGATGTGCGTATGCAGAAGTTGCACATCCTCCTGCATACTTCGCTTTCCGGGGTGTTCAATCAGGCCATGGTGAAGAAGGTTGGCGCCAATGACTTTCTCCCTAAGTTTCGTCCTGATGATCTGGCATCGCGGGTAGTGGCACGCATCAATGAGGTCGATCAGGCCTAGTGAACGCAGGGCGAACGCCCGCTGGGGGGTTGTCTCGCGCTGGCAGAATCGCAGGCTGTGCCGGCTACCGGGCTTGGCTTTTTTCAAGCGTAAAATGAGTTGTTGAACCTGTTTTTAACACCGTATCTCCGAATGCAGCAGTGTTGCTTCGATCTGAAGATAAGGCAGCGGGTGCATCTTTCAGTGCAACACTTTGATTGGCGAGGCCTGGCTAGTGTCTTCAGGTAATTTGGATTTTGAACAGTTCCGGACGTTCCTGGAAAAGGCCTGTGGCATTTTGCTGGGTAGCAATAAACAGTACCTGGTATCCAGTCGGCTGAACAAGCTGCAGGAACAGCACGGGATCAAGACTCTCGGGGAATTGGTGCAGCGCATGCAAAGCCAGCCGCGTAGCGGTTTGCGTGAGCAGGTGGTGGATGCCATGACCACCAATGAAACCCTGTGGTTTCGTGATACCTATCCCTTCGAGGTACTGAAGAATCGGGTCTTGCCCGAGATGATCAAGGCGGCTCCGGGCCAGCGTATGCGCATTTGGTCTGCGGCCTGTTCTTCGGGGCAGGAGCCGTATTCCCTGTCGATGAGCATCGACGAGTTCGAGAAAACCAATATCGGCCAACTCAAGGCCGGCGTACAAATTGTTGCCACCGACCTTTCGCCGTCGATGTTGGCCAATTGCAAATCCGGTGAATACGACAGCCTGGCAATGGGGCGGGGTCTGTCGCAAGAACGCTTGCAGCGCTATTTCGATCCGAAAGCACCGGGACGTTGGGTGGTCAAACCGGCGATCAAGAGTCGCGTCGAATTTCGTCCGCTGAACCTGATGGACAGTTATGCCAGCCTGGGCAAGTTCGACATCGTGTTTTGCCGCAACGTGTTGATCTATTTTTCCGCCGAGATGAAGAAAGACATCCTCACGCGCATACATGCCATGTTGAAGCCGGGTGGCTACCTGTTCCTCGGCGCGTCGGAGGCACTCAACGGCCTGCCGGATCGTTATCAGATGGTGCAATGCAGCCCGGGGATCATCTACAAGGTCAAGTAAGCCGGTTGCACAGGGTTGCACTGTATAAAGAAGCGGGAGGCCAGTGGCCTCCCGTTTTTGTTAGTCGATTATGTGCGAATTGCGGGGATTGTCCTTGCCGCAGGCGCCCTACGAGCCTGTAGGAGGGCCGCCCCGGCGCGATGCTTTTCCTTATGGCGCGGACTACGCCTGCTATTGCCGCGGGTCGCGCCTCCTGCAGGTTGGTGCGCTGCCTGACGATCTGGACAGCCCTCTGGTCTGGATTCCGCCCAGGCTTAGTCCAGGCTACGACGCCGTTTCCGTTGGTGACTCATGGTTGGTGGTTGAAGAAAACACTTGATCAGCTGTGGCCACGCGCAGCGGCAAAACCCCGACCCGCTTGCCGGATTGTTTGCCATGAGGCGGAAAAGTCTTGCCGCTCGGCCTATTAAGATGCCTTTAT
Source organism: Pseudomonas sp. CC6-YY-74 (assembly GCF_002025205.1). Taxonomy (GTDB): domain Bacteria; phylum Pseudomonadota; class Gammaproteobacteria; order Pseudomonadales; family Pseudomonadaceae; genus Aquipseudomonas; species Aquipseudomonas paeninsulae. The sequence goes on from NZ_CP019947.1 coordinate 706,810, forward strand.
TATTTAATAAGTTATTGAAATATAACATAAAAAATAAATGGCACGACCTTTGCTAAATGTCTTGTACGGAAAACAGGCAAGCCCAACGGCAAAGGTTCCTGACCATGAGTATCAGCTTCGACAGCGCACTAGGCATCCACGAACGGGCACTCGGCTTTCGCGCCGATCGTGCCGAGGTATTGGCCAATAACATAGCCAACGCCGATACGCCCAACTACAAGGCGCGCGATCTGGATTTCGCTTCGGTGCTGGCCGAGCAGAGTGCCAATGCCCAGCGTGGTTCGGCCGGCCTGGCCCGTACCAACAGCCGGCACATCGCCGCCGAGGGCATGGCCATGGGCAATGCCAGTCTGGCCTACCGCATCCCTTCGCACCCATCGATCGATCAGAACACCGTCGACGTGCAAGTGGAACAGACCACTTACGCGGAAAACGCGGTGAACTTCCAAGCCAGCTTCACCTTTCTCAACAGCAAATTCAAAGGGCTGGTCAGCGCCCTGCGCGGCGATTAAAGGAGCCCGAAGCCATGTCATTAGCCAGTGTTTTCAATATCGCCGGAACCGGCATGAGTGCCCAGAGCACTCGTCTGAATACCATTTCCAGCAACATCGCCAACGCCGAGTCGGTGTCGTCGAGCGTCGATCAGACCTATCGCGCACGCCATCCGGTATTTGCCACCATGTTCCAGCAGTCCATGGGCGATGGCAGTGGTTCGTTGTTCGCCGAGCAGGATCAGGCCGGCAGCGGCGTGCAGGTGCTGGGTATCGTCGAGGATCAGAGCGATCTGAAGCCGCGCTACGAGCCGAACCATCCGGCGGCCGATGAAGGCGGCTATGTGTACTACCCCAACGTCAATGTGGTCGAGGAAATGGCCGACATGATTTCCGCCAGCCGGGCGTTCCAGACCAACGTCGAGATGATGAACACGGCCAAACAAATGTTGCAGCGCGTACTGACCCTGGGTCAGTAAATCGCAGGAAGGGGATAAGGCATGAGCACTGTAAATGGCGTCAGTTCGGCACTCGATCAATACCAGATCAAGAGTGACACCACGGCCAATAAAGAATTGGGCAAGAACGAATTTCTCAACTTGTTGGTGGCGCAACTGAATAACCAGAACCCCCTGGAGCCGCAGAGTAATGGCGAGTTCATTGCCCAGTTGGCCCAATTCAGCCAGGTCGAAGGCATCGAGAAGCTCAATACCAGCATGGGGTCTCTGTTGTCGGGCTATCAATCCTCCCAGGCGCTGCAGGCCTCCTCCCTGGTCGGGCGCAAGGTGATCATTCCGACCGACCAGGCGGTGGTCGATACCAGCGAGAGCTTCAAGGCCAGCATGGTCCTGCCGACCAGCAGCAGCAACGTCTACGTCAATGTCTACGACAACGCGGGAACGGTGGTGAGCCGAATCAATATGGGCGAGCAGGCCGCCGGCAATGTCAGCTTTATCTGGGACGGCAAGGATGCCAGCGGCAAACAGTTGCCGCCTGGCACCTACAAGTTCGAGGCGCAGGCCACCTACGAAGGCAAGACCGAGGCGCTTTACACCATGCTCCCGGCCAACGTCGACAGTGTGGTGCTGGGCGGCAGCGAGTTGATGCTCAACCTGGCGGGGCTTGGCAGTGTGCCGCTCTCCCAGGTGCAGGTAATCGGTCAGTAATTTCAGGATTTTAGTCGCCGGCTATACCGGCAAAGGAGACTTCCATGGCGTTCAATATCGGTCTTAGTGGCCTGCGAGCTGCGACCAGCGATCTCAACGTGACCGGCAACAACATTGCCAACGCCGGTACGGCCGGCTTCAAGCAGTCGCGTGCGGAGTTTTCCGATGTCTATGCGGCTTCGGTGAACGGTACCGGCAAGAATGCGGTGGGTAGCGGTGTACTCCTGAGCAACGTCTCGCAGCTGTTCAATCAGGGTAATGTCAATTACACGCAAAATTCCCTGGACCTGGCGATCAACGGCAACGGTTTCTTTCAGACCAGCAACAACGGCGAGGTCAGTTACACCCGTGCCGGCTATTTCGGTACCGATCGCGATGGCTTCATGGTCAATAACTTCGGCTACAAGCTGCAGGGCTATGCCGTCGATGGCAGCGGCAACCTGCAGAATGGTGTGATCAGCGATTTGCGCATCGAAACCGCGAGCCAGGCGCCGCGGTCAACCACGAAACTGGATCAGACCTTCAACCTGAACTCGACCAATACCGTGCCGACATCCTGGCAGGGCACTTACGACGCGACTACCCTGGCTGCTTATAACACCGCTTACAACACATCCATTGCTAGTGCTGCGGATCCAGCTAACCCTGATGCTACGGAAATCGCTACTGCGCAAGCTGCAGGCCAAGCAGCTGCGGCTTCCCCGGCAACCATTACGGCTGCTCGGCTGGCAGCCAACGCCACCTTCAATCCGGCCGATCCGACCACCTACAACTCCTCCACTTCGACCAACGTCTACGACACTCAGGGCAATGCCCATGTGTTGAGCCAGTACTTCGTCAAGACCGGCGCCAACGAGTGGCAGATGAATGTATTGGTCGATGGGCGCAATCCGGCTACTCCGACTTCCACCACGCCCTATTCGATGGCTGTCGGCTTTACGGCCAGTGGTCAGCTGGATACCAGCAGCCTGACCTCCAGTGCGGCTTTCACCGTCGATGCCACCGGGCGCTTTACCATGAATGGCTGGGTGCCCGCCGCGCCGGATGGCGGCGTGCCGCCGGTATGGTCGAGCAATGGCGCGAATGCCAACCCCACTGGCATTCTGGTTGATATGCGCAGCTCCACGCAGTTCTCCAGCTCCTTTGCGGTCAACAGCGTCAGTCAGGATGGCTACACCACCGGCCAGCTGGCGGGTCTGGAGATCGACGACACCGGGGTGATTTTCGCCCGTTACACCAACGGTCAATCCAAGGTGCAAGGGCAGGTGATTCTGGCCAGCTTCGCCAACGTGCAGGGCCTGACCCCGGTAGGCAAAACCGCTTGGGTGCAGTCCTTCGCCTCTGGCGAGCCGGTGGTCGGTACGCCGCGCAGCGGTACCCTGGGCGCCTTGCAGTCCGGCGCCCTGGAAGACTCCAACGTTGAACTGTCCGACCAGTTGGTCAACCTGATCGTCGCCCAGCGCAACTACCAGGCCAACGCCAAGACCATCGAGACCGAAAGCTCGATTACCCAGACCATCATCAACCTGCGCTGATAAGGCGCGGCGCCTCAGCGCGCCGGTCTATCCGTGACGTAGCCGCATAAGCCCCGGCGCAATCCGGGGCGCGGCTGCGCAGGCGCGGGAGTTTTCGGGTTTTATCTCGCTCGTTGTGATGGCTATCGCTGCGCTCAACGCCATCCTGCGGCTCATTGCGTCATCAAAGCGGTCAGGTTTTTGTAGGATGTGGCGGGCCGCGTAGGCTTGAGCGTAGCGATACCCATCGACGTTTAGGCGGATCGCCACTCAATCCGCCTGATTGGGGCGGCGTCAGCGCCTCTGCACGGCAGGCAATGGCTTTGCCGCCGGCGGCAATAACTCGCCGACGCGCTCTTGAAAGGCTCCTTGTGGAGCCTTTTCTGTATGTTAAAAATCATATATTTCAACGCACTATGATTATCCGTTGAGGGTGGCACGACCTTTGCTCTATTACCTTATATAGAGCAGCAGGCGTCACGCCTACCTCGGAGGATAACCATGGACAAGATGCTATACGTCTCCATGACTGGAGCCCAAAACAACAGCCTGGCCCAGAGTGCCCACGCCAACAACCTGGCGAATATCTCGACCAACGGCTTTCGCCGCGACTTCGAGCAGGCGCGTTCGATGCAGGTCTTCGGCGATACGCTGCCGGCGCGGGTCTATGCCATGACCGAGCGCCCCGGTACCGACTTCACTCCCGGCTCGATGCAGGAAACCGGTCGCGACCTGGATGTGGCGATTGGCGGTCGTGGATGGCTGGCCGTGCAGGCCGCCGACGGCAGCGAGGCATATGTGCGCACTGCCAGCCTGAATATTGACGCTCTTGGCGTGTTGCGCACCGGCAACGGCTTGCCGGTGATGGGCAACGGTGGGCCGATTGCCGTGCCGCCAGAGCAGAAAATCGAGATCGGCCAGGACGGCACCATCAGCATACGTGCCCTCGGCGAGGGGCCTAGCGTGCTCGCCGAGGTTGATCGGTTGAAGCTGGTCAATCCCGATCTCAAGCAGATGGAGAAGGGCAGCGACGGCCTGATTCGCTTCAAGGGTACCGGGCCGGTGCAGGCGGATGCCACGGTGCAGATAACCTCCGGCTTTCTCGAGTCGAGCAACGTCAATGCGGTGGAGGAGATGACCGCGATCCTCTCCCTGTCCCGCCAGTTCGAACTGCAAGTCAAGATGATGCGCACCGCCGAAGACAATGCGGCCGCTGTGGCGCGGGTTTTGCAAATTAGCTAATTACCAGCACGCAGCGCCTTGAAAATGGCGCTCGAGGAGAATCGATATGCTTCCGGCACTGTGGGTCAGCAAGACCGGTCTGTCCGCTCAGGACATGAACCTGACCACCATTTCCAACAACCTGGCCAACGTCTCGACCACGGGTTTCAAGCGCGACCGTGCCGAGTTCGAGGATCTGCTGTATCAGATCCGCCGCCAGCCAGGTGGTCAGTCCAGCCAGGACAGCCAGCTGCCGTCCGGTTTGCAGCTGGGTACCGGTGTACGCGTGGTCGGCACGCAGAAGATCTTCACCGCCGGCAGCCTGCAAACCACCGAACAACCCCTGGACATGGCGGTCAACGGCCGCGGTTTCTTCCAGGTGTTGATGCCCGATGGCACGGTGTCCTATACCCGTGATGGCAGCTTTCACCTGAATTCGGATGGCCAGGTCGTCACCTCCAACGGGTATGCCTTGGAGCCGGCGATCGTTCTGCCCAATGAAGTGCGCACCTTCACCGTTGGCGAAGACGGTACGGTTTCGGTGACCACCGACGGCAGTCCGCAGCCGCAGATCGTCGGCAATTTGCAGACCGCCGACTTCATCAATCCGGCGGGCCTGGAAGCGATCGGCAACAACCTGTTCCTGGAAACCGCCGCCAGCGGTGCACCACAGGTCGGCACGCCGGGCCTCAACGGCTTGGGTACCACCCTGCAGAACACCCTGGAAAACTCCAACGTCAGCGTGGTCGAGGAATTGGTGAACATGATCACCACCCAGCGCGCCTACGAGATGAACTCGAAAGTCATCTCCACCGCCGATCAGATGTTGGCCTTCGTTTCGCAGAATCTTTAATGCCTGATGCTGGGCGTTAGCCCGGCCCTGGCCCGATATACAACGCGGTGAGGTAGTGGTTATGAACCGGCTGGTAATAGTGCTCTCGATGCTGGGTCTTGCGCTTCTGGGTGGCTGCGTCTCGCCGCCAGCGAAGCCCAACGACCCGTATTACGCACCGGTCCTGCCGCGCACGCCGTTACCGGCGGAGCAGAACAATGGTTCGATTTATCAGGCCGGCTTCGAGAACAATCTGTTCGGTGACCGCAAGGCCTACCGCGTTGGTGACATCATCACCATCACCCTCAACGAGCGCACCCAGGCCAGCAAGAATGCCGGCTCGCAGATCCAGAAGGACAGCAGCGCCGACATCGGCCTGACCTCGCTGTTCGGTGGCGCGGTATCGGCGGCCAATCCATTTTCCGACAATAAGTTGTCGCTGGGCGCCGAGTACAACTCCAGCCGCGATACCAAGGGCGATAGCAAAGCGGCTCAGGGCAACAGCCTGAGTGGTTCGATCACGGTGACCGTGGCCGAGGTGCTACCCAATGGCATTCTGGCCGTGCGTGGCGAGAAGTGGATGACCCTCAATACCGGCGATGAGCTGGTGCGTATCGCCGGCCTGGTACGCGCCGACGATATCGCCACGGACAATACGGTGGCCTCGACCCGCATCGCCGATGCGCGCATCACCTACTCGGGCACCGGCGCCTTTGCCGACGCCAGTCAGCCAGGTTGGCTCGATCGTTTCTTCATCAGCCCGCTGTGGCCGTTTTGAACAGGATGACGCCGATGACCACCGTAGGAGCGGGCCATGCCCGCGAAAACGTCCGTGTGGCGTATAGCAAGATCGCGGGCATGGCCCGCTCCTACGGTTTGCTGCTGTGCCTGCTGCTGTGCCTGCCGGCGCAAGCTGAACGGCTCAAGGACCTGGCCAGCATCCAGGGCGTGCGCAGCAACCAGCTGATCGGTTACGGCCTGGTGGTCGGCCTCAATGGCAGCGGCGACCAGACCACCCAGACACCGTTCACCGTACAGACCTTCAACAACATGATGGCGCAGTTCGGCATCAAGGTGCCGCAAGGTGGCAACGTCCAACTGAAGAACGTCGCGGCGGTGTCCATTCATGCCGATTTACCCGCGTTCGCCAGGCCGGGGCAGACCATCGATATCACCGTGTCCTCAATCGGTAACGCCAAGAGCCTGCGCGGTGGCAGCTTGCTGATGTCGCCGCTCAAGGGTATCGACGGTAATGTCTATGCCATCGCCCAGGGCAATCTGGTGGTCGGCGGCTTCGATGCCGAAGGCGGCGACGGTTCGCGGATTACCGTCAATGTACCCTCGGCGGGGCGTATTCCTGGCGGCGCATCGGTCGAGCGCTCGGTGCCCAGCGGTTTCAATCAGGGCAATACCCTGACGCTCAATCTCAATCGCCCGGACTACACCACCGCGAAGAATATCGTCGACCAGATCAACGACTTGCTCGGCCCCGGTGTCGCCCAGGCGCTTGACGGCGGTTCGATCCGCGTCAGTGCGCCGCTGGATGCGAATCAGCGCGTGGATTACCTGTCGATTCTGGAGAACCTCGAAGTGGAAGTCGGCCAGGCGGTGGCCAAGATCATCATCAATTCACGCACCGGCACCATCGTCATTGGCCAGAACGTGCGCGTACAGCCGGCCGCCGTGACCCACGGCAGCCTGACGGTAACCATTACCGAAGACCCTATCGTCAGTCAGCCGGAGGCCCTATCCGGTGGGCAGACCGTGGTGGTGCCGCGTTCGCGAGTCAATGCCGACCAAGAGGCCAAGCCGATGTTCAAGTTCGGCCCCGGAACCACACTGGATGAAATTGTCCGGGCGGTTAACCAGGTGGGCGCATCGCCCTCCGACCTGATGGCCATCCTGGAGGCGCTCAAGCAAGCCGGCGCCTTGCAGGCTGACCTGATTGTCATTTGAGGTATAGGTTATGGATTCTCGACTCTCGGCCGGCTTGCTCGGCAGCGTCAACACCAACAGCCCGCTGGACAGCGGCGCCTTCACCGACCTGAACCGCCTCAACCAGTTCAAGCTCGGTGGCGACAGCGAAAAGAACATTCGCAAGGTGGCGCAGGAGTTCGAGTCGCTGTTTCTCAATGAAATGCTCAAAGCCATGCGTTCGGCCAACGAAGTGTTCGCCGAAGGCAATTTCATGAACAGCAACGAGAGCAAGACCTACCAGGACATGCACGATCAGCAATTGTCGGTGACCCTGTCGAATAATCAGAACGGTATCGGCCTGGCCGACGTGCTGGTGCGGCAGATGTCGCAGCTCAAGGACTCCGGCAGTCGGCCCAATCCTTTCGCCCAGGTCGATGCGCCGGTGCCGAGTGCGCCGAGCAAGCCGTTGGCCCAGGTCGACAGCAGCCGCGACGACTCATCCCTGCTCAACCAGCGGCGTCTGTCGCTGCCGGGCAGGTTGAGCGAGCGGATGATGGTGGGAATCGTGCCTACGGCTGGCGCGGCAGCGGCACAGCCTCTGGCGCAGAACGACTGGATTGCGGCCAAGGCGTTTGCCGCTCCCGCCGACAAGGCCCTGAGCCTGAATGGCGCAGATGCCATCAGCGGTCGTCGTCTGGCCCAGGCGTCGGGCAAGACAGCCTTCACCTCGAAGGACGAGTTCATCGCGGCCATGCTGCCGATGGCCGAGCAGGCCGCAGAGAAGATCGGTGTCGATGCGCGCTACCTGGTGGCCCAGGCTGCACTTGAAACCGGTTGGGGCAAGTCGATCATTCGCCAGCAGGACGGCACCAGCAGCCACAACCTGTTCGGCATCAAGAGCCACAACAGCTGGGATGGCGAGTCGGCGCGGGTGCTGACCACCGAATTCAAGGGCGGTAAGGCCGTCAAAGAGGCTGCATCCTTCCGCTCCTATGATTCTTATGCCCATAGCTTTGATGATTATGTGAGTTTTTTGCAGAGCAACGGTCGCTACGAAAAAGCCCTCGATGCCACGCAGAACCCGGAGCAATTCGCCCGTGAGCTGCAGAAGGCCGGTTACGCCACCGACCCGCAGTACGCCCGCAAGGTGGCGCAGATCGCCCGGCAGATGTCGACCTACCAAGCGATCGCTTCCAGCGATACCGCGCCGACCCGGGGATGAATTGAGCCATGGCTGACTTACTGAGTATTGGCCTGTCCGGGTTGTCGGCGAACAAGACTTCGCTGGCTGTCACCGGCCATAACATCACCAACGTCAACACCCCGGGGTTTTCTCGCCAGGATGCAGTGCAGGCCACGCGTAACCCGCAGTTCAGTGGCGCCGGCTATATAGGCTCGGGCACTACCCTGGTGGATATCCGTCGTACCTACAGTGAATTTCTGACCGCGCAGGTGCGCAGCAGTACCGCCCTCAGCTCCGATGTCGAGGCGTATAGAGGCCAGATCGAACAGCTCGACTCGCTGTTGGCCGGCACCACCACTGGCATCACGCCCTCGCTGCAGAAGTTCTTCTCTTCCCTGCAGACGGCCGCCGAAGACCCAGCCAACATCCCGGCGCGACAACTGGTGCTGTCCGAGGCGGAAGGCCTGGCCAGGCGCTTCAATACGGTGTCCGAGCGGATCACCGAGCAGAACAGCTTTATCAACAAACAAATGGTCGCGGTCAGCGACCAGGTCAATCGTCTGGCCACCTCGATCGCTGGCTACAACGATGCCATCGCCAAGGCCGCCGCGAACGGCCAGCAACCCAACGACTTGCTCGATGCGCGCGAGGAGGCGGTCCGTCAGCTGTCCACCTACGTGGGCGTGACCGTGGTGGCGCAGGATGACAACTCGCTCAATCTGTTCGTCGGCTCTGGCCAGCCGTTGGTGGTGGGTAGCACCACCAGCCGCCTGGAAGTCGGGCCAGGGCAGGGCGACCCGACGCGTTTTGAAGTGAGCTTCGTCAGCGGCGGCTCGCGCCAGGGCATCACCTCCTTGCTCACTGGTGGCGAGCTGGGCGGGCTGATTCGCTACCGCGCGGAAACCCTGGACCCGACCCTCAATTCGCTTGGGCGACTGGCGCTGGCGGTCAGTGATCAGGTCAATACCCAGCTAGGCCAGGGCCTGGACTTGAAGGGCCAGGTAGGCTCGGCGTTGTTCGGTGACTACAACGCTACGGCGCTGGCCGCGTTACGCGTGCGGGCTTTTTCGAGTAATACCAGTAACGTTCAGCCGGCGTTGAATATCACCGATACCAGCGTACTCACCACCAGCGACTATCGTCTTGAATTCGACGGCAGCAACTACAGCGCCCGACGCTTGAGCGATGGTGCGGCGATGACGATCAGCCCCAGCTCGCCTGGCAGCTATCCGGCGACCCTGACGTTCACCGATGCGGCCGGCCGCGATCAGGGCTTCGAGCTGGCCATCAATTCTGCGCCGGCGGCGGCGGATAAATTTCTGCTGCAACCAACCCGGCGAGGCGCCACGACCATCAGCGCCCAGCTGGATCAACCGGATCAGTTGGCGTTTGCCGCGCCCTTGCGTTCGCAGGCCGAGTTGCAGAATCGCGGTAATGCGGTGATAGGTCAGCCGGAAATTACCAACACCCTCGAGCCGATGGAGTTGGCCAATCTCAAGGCTATCAATTCGATTGGGCTGACGTTCGATGCGGCCAATAATCGCCTGCAATTCAACACCCCATTGCCGGCTGGGGTGACTATTACCTCACCTGCGCTGCCCGCGCTGCCTGCGCCTCAAGTGCAGGCTATCGGCATCACGCCTGGGCAAAGCAATCAGCTCAGTTATGTCGTCGAGGTCGATGTCGGGGGCGTTGTACAGTCCTACACGATCAGCCAGAGCTTCAGCGGTCGCCCGGAAAATGGCGATAGATTCAGTATGGGGTTCAATGCCAACGGCGTATCGGACAACCGCAACGCCCTGAAATTGGTGGATCTGCAGAACAAGCAGACCGTGGGCGTGGATCGGTCAGTGGCTATCAGCACCGGCGTCAGCTTCACCGATGGCTATGGCGATCTGGTCGAGCGCGTCGGCACCCTGACCGCGCAAGCCCGACAGGACAGCGCCGCGACCGGCGCCATCCTCAAGCAGGCGACCAACAACCGCGACTCGCTGTCGGCGGTCAACCTCGACGAAGAGGCCGCCAACCTGATCAAATTCGAGCAGTACTACAACGCTTCGGCGCAGGTCATTCAAGTTGCGCGCTCTTTGTTCGATACCCTGATCAATACCTTTAGATAAATGTGCGCCGATATCAGGCGCGTACAGGACAATCCCCTCTCCCTTCGGGAGAGGGCTAGGGTGAGGGGCTGCTAGCGGCGGCCAGACTCCGGATTGCAACAAGAGGCTCAAGCATGCGCATCTCTACCATCCAGGCGTTCAACAACGGAGTCGCCGGCATCCAGCGCAACTACGCCAATGCCACCCGCACCCAAGAGCAGATCAGCACCGGCAACCGCATCCTCACCCCGGCGGACGACCCGGTCGCCTCGGTGCGCCTGCTGCAACTGGAACAACAGCAGAACGTGCTGACCCAGTACAAGGACAACCTCACCGCAGCGAAGAACAGCCTGACCCAGGAAGAAGTCACCCTCAACTCGGTGAATACAGCGCTTCAACGCGTGCGTGAGCTGGCGGTGCAGGCCGGTAATGGTGCGCTCAGTCAGGCGGATCGCAGTTCCATCGCTGCCGAGTTGCGTGAGCGTGAGAATGAATTGCTGACTCTGATGAACACGCGTAATGCTCGGGGTGAGTATCTGTTTTCAGGTTACCAGGGTAAAAGCCCGCCGTTTGTTCGCGCCGCCGATGGCAGCTACAGCTATCAAGGCGATGAAGGTCAGCGAAAACTGCAGGTAGCCAGTTCGTTGAATCTGGCCATCAGCGATAACGGCAAGAAGATCTTTGAAAATGTTCGCAACGCGGGGCGCATTGGTACCACCCAGCTCAATAGTCCTGTGGGTTCAACATTGCGAGCCTCTGCTCCGGTTGTGACCGATGAGGTTGCGTTTGCTGGCACTCCGGGTTTTCCTGCGGCAGGCATTGAGGTCGTCTTCCGTGATGCGCCCGACCAGCTTAGCTTTGATGCGTATGCATACCCGTGGGATGGTGTTGCGGCGGCTTTGCCCGGGGCTAGCGGTAAGCTCGATGACAAACCAGAACAGAGCGACAGCTATCAGTTTCGCGGTGTCAGTTTCAAGTTCGATGGCGTGCCGGTCGGTGGCGAGCGCGTGGCCGTTGTGCCTAAATCGGCTGGTGTAACAGTCAACTCCGTGTCTGCCAGCGCAGCAGGCTTGCGTACGGCCATCACCGATCCGGTTGCCTTTGCCGCGGCTTTCCCCGGGGGCAGCGCCAACCTCGCTATCGCCAATGGCGCGGTGGCCCCCGATCTGAACTTCACCCTGGATACCACGCCACCCACCACCCTGGATTTTTCTAGCGCCCCGGCGGATTACCCGCTGCTGTTGAGCACTGCCAATGGCTTGTCCATCCGTTTCGATAGTCCGCCGGCTGCTGGCGATAGCTTCGCCCTGAGTCCGGCAGCTGCCGAGGAAAAGCAGGGCATCCTCAATACGATTGCGGTTTTGCGCAAGTCGCTGGAAAACCAGCCGGATACCCCGGCTGGTAACCTCAATACCCGTGACGCTGTGGCTTTGGCGCTAACCAATCTTGATAACGGCATGGAGTCCGTCTCCAGCGTTCAAGGTGAAATTGGCGCTCGCTTGAATATTATCGAGTCGACCCAAACGGACAACGAAGATGTCAGCCTGCTCAATAAGGCCGTGCAGGCCGACTTGCGCGAGCTGGATTATGCCGAAGCGCTGACGCGACTATCGTTCCAGACGATTATTCTGGAGGCTGCGCAGCAGAGTTACGTCAAGATCAGCAGCCTCAACCTGTTCAACCAGCTGCGCTAAACCCTTGGTCGGCAGGCAAACGCCGTCGGCTTTTTGTAGGCGTGGGTTTATCAGCGAACATCGGCGATACCTTGTCAGTTCTAGCGCAAATAAATTTTCCCCCACAGGCCATGGTTTCAGGATTGTGGATGGCTACCGCTGTACCTCCCGCGCGGGTATCGGTGCGCACGGCGCGCCCTGCGCAGGGCTACAAAACCCCGAAACTGCGCCGGAAACCCGGCTAGTCGTGGCGATTGATCGTCTTTTGTCCGTAATCATCTGTTTTAAAACAGTAAAAAAAACAGCAGGAGAATCTCAAAAAAAACCTAAAGCTCCCCCCGCAAGCGCCGATACAAGTTACGAATGCGAACTTTATGGGTGCCTGGGCAAAGCCGGCCCAAGGTCGCACGCTCAGGCAAACACGCTAGTCCTTGGAGGACACCATCATGGCCTTGACAGTCAATACCAACATCCCGTCGCTCAACACCCAGCGCAACCTGACCAGCACGTCCAACGCGCTGAACACCTCGCTGGAGCGTCTGTCTACTGGTTCGCGCATCAACAGCGCCAAGGACGATGCCGCCGGCCTGCAGATCTCCAACCGTCTGACCAACCAGATCAGCGGCCTCAATGTTGCCGTGCGCAACGCCAACGATGGCATCTCCCTGTCGCAAACCGCTGAAGGTGCCTTGCAGCAGTCGACCAACCTGCTGCAGCGTATGCGCGACCTGTCCATCCAGTCTGCCAACGGTTCCAACAGCGACGCCGACCGTGCCTCCCTGCAAAAGGAAGTCTCCGCGCTGCAGGGTGAATTGACCCGTATCGCCGACACCACCACCTTTGGTGGCCGCAAGCTGCTCGATGGCTCCTTCGGGACATCCAGTTTCCAGGTCGGTTCCAATGCCTATGAAACCATCGATGTTGCTCTTAAGGGCGCAGGTGCAAGCTCCGTTGGTTCCTTCCAGTCAGGCAGCAAGGCAGTCAGTGATCCGGCATTGGCAGCCGGCGCTACACAATTAGGGAACGTGCCCACGGCAGCCAACCTGAGAGCAGTAACCGGCAGTGTGGTGGCGAATGCCGCTGCTGCTTTTGCTCCAGCCACTTTGACGGTAGTCGGCGGTGGTCAGGAAAAAGCCATCTCTGTAGCTGCCGATGACAGCGCCAAGAGCCTGGCGGCCAAACTCGATGGCGCTATTCCTGGCTTGAGCGCGACTGCGCGCACTGTGTTCACGGCCGAGGTGAAGGCGACGGCTTCCGAGTCGGCCAGCTTTGAGCTGACCGTGGGCAGCAATTCAGTAAAGCTGGTGGGAGTCTCTTCCACCCAGGATCTGGCCGACCAGATCAACTCCAACGCCGCAAAGTTAGGCGTCAAGGCCAATGTGGACAAGGATGGTGTGCTGACCGTCGAGTCCGGTTCTGGAGAGAACGTTAAGTTTGGTGCAATCACTGGCAATGCCGCCATCTCTGTGAAAGTACAGGATGCCGCGGGCAGCTTTGGTCCGGCTCGTTCAGTCGGTCATGGTGCTGGCGGGCAGACCGTGGTGGGTTCACTGCAGTTGAACTCGCCGTCCAGTTATTCGATTAGCTCTGGTGCGGATAGCACTGAAAATGTAAGTTTCCTCGAGACAAAACTTAGCGTTCTCGACATCAGTGCCTCTGTTGATTCCTTCAAGTTGGCAAGCATTACAGTATCAGGCGAAGCCATTGATTTATCAGCTTTTAAGTTCGATACCACTGCAGAGTTGATGGGTATTCTCACCGGCGACTCTCGGGCGAGTACCTTGCTTGATTTTAATGTGGCAGACGGCACTATTCGTTCTAAGGATGGCTCAAATGTGTCATTTGGTGCCTTGAGTCGGGTTGTTGATGCCTCTGGAGCTACATCGGGTACAGCAGTTGCTACAACCGATTTCCAAAACCAGCAACGTCAGATAGATGGAACTTTGGGTGCTTTAGCCAATACGGATAATGCAACTATTACCGCTCTTACTGTAAACGTGGCTGCGACCACTCCGCTTGAAGGCAGCCATGAGTTGTTCGCTTCAGCCAAGTCCTCGCTTACGTCGATCTCCGATGTGGATATCTCCACCGCAGACGGCGCCCAGCGGGCCCTGGCGGTAATCGACAACGCCCTGGCCTCCATCGACTCCCAGCGCGCCGACCTCGGTGCGGTGCAGAACCGTTTCGACAACACCATCAACAACCTGCAGAACATCTCGGAAAACGCCTCGGCTGCTCGCAGCCGGATCAAGGACACCGACTACGCTGCTGAAACTGCCAACCTGGCGAAGAACCAAGTGCTGCAGCAGGCTGGCACCGCGATTCTCGCTCAGGCCAAGCAGTTGCCGCAGGCTGTACTCTCCCTGCTGCAGTAAGGGTGGTATTGCAGTAACGCGTGGGAGGAAGGGGCAGCCCTTCCTCCCTTTCCTCCATGGGAGGTTTGGAAATGGATATTGCGAAGCTTTCATCCTTATCGTTGCCTGCTGCTCAGGGGTTACGTGAAGCGGCACGCGGGGATAGGCCCGACGCCAGTGCAAAACTTGATACCGCCATGGCCAAACAGGCCGATAACGAACCGCTTGCACGGGAGAGGCTTGACTCTGCTGTCGCGAGCATTTCCTCGTTTGTGCAGGGTGTGCAGCGCAGTCTTGACTTCAGCATCGATGAGTCGAGCGGAGAAGTGGTGGTCAAGGTGACGGATCGTGACTCGGGCGAGGTAATCAGGCAGTTGCCCTCCGAAGAGGCGTTGCGTCTGTCCGAGCAGCTTGAGTCGCTGCGCAGCCTGATGTTCGAGACGCGGGCTTGATGGCATGTTTCTTGGTTGTTTCGTCTGTATTCGGCTAAACAAACCGTTACAGACATTTTTTTGACGGAGGTGCGACATGGCAGGCATTACAGGTATCGGTTCCGGCATGGACATCGACGCTATTGTCAAAGCCATGGTTGGCGCCGAACAGGCACCTAAGCAGGGCCAGCTAAGCAAGCTGGAAAGCAGAACCACCACGCAATTGACTAACTTGGGCCAGTTGAAAGGGGCCATCAGCAGTTTTCAGACCGCTCTGGCCGCGCTCAACAGCCCTTCGTCTTTTCTGGCGCGCACCGCCAGCTCTTCCGACGCCAAGGTGTTGAGCGCCAGCGCCAGTCAGAGCGCCGCAGCCGGCACTTACCAAATTGAAGTCACCCAGTTGGCCGCCAGCAGCAAGGTCGCGTTGGCCGCGGTGCCGGCCGATGAGGGTAAAACCCTGTCCAGTGGCACCCTGTCGATCAAGGTGGGCAGCGAAAGCATGCTGGATCTCGTGGTCGACTCCAGCAACAACACATTGGCGGGCATCCGCGACGCCATCAACAAGGCCGCTGCCGGTGTCAGTGCCAGCATCGTGACGGATGACCAGGGCGCTCGCCTGGTGCTTACCAGCAGCAAGCAGGGCGCGGGTAACGATATAACCGTCGAGGTTTCCGATGTCGGCGTTGATGGCGATACCGCGCTGAGCCAGTTGGCGTTCGCCGGTGCTGCCACAGAGCCCGACGTGGCGGACTATCCGGGCGGCGCAGCCGATCCTGATTACCTGGCTGCAGTGCAAGCCTATAACGAAGCCGGCAAGGTCATCGGCACTGCGCAAAGCGCCAAGCTGACTGTCGATGGCTTGAGTGTCACCCGTGACTCCAACAACATCAGCCAGGTCATCGGCGGTGTCGGTATCGACCTCAAGACCCTGGGCGCCAGTACCCTCACGGTTGCCCGGGATCAGGCCGGCGTAAAAGCCAACGTGCAGAAGTTTGCCGATGCTTACAACACTATGATCAAGTTCATCAATTCGGCGACCAAGGTCACCGTGGTGAACGATACCAGTGCCCCCGTAACCGGGGCCCTGCTGGGTGACAGCTCGGTCCGTTCATTGGTGAACATGGTGCGCAACGAGATGGTTGCGATGCAGGGCGACGGGGCGGTTCGGGTACTCGCCGATCTTGGTGTCACCACGCAGCAGGACGGTACGCTGAAAGTCGATGCAGACCGATTGGCTAAGGTTGTCACCAATGATTCCGATGCAATCGCGGCGTATTTCACCGGTGATAGTGGCCTGGCTGCACGCTTGGCCGGCAAGCTGACCGCCTATACTGAAGGCAATGGCATCCTGGAACAGCGTACCGAATCTCTGCAATCGACCCTGAATAAGGTCGATAAGCAAAAGACCGAACTGACAACGCGCATGACCGCATTAAGTGAGCGCCTCTATAAGCAATTCAACGCGATGGATGCCCTTGTCGGTCAGCTGAAAAGTACCAGTGACAACCTTGCGTCTCTGTTCGACAGCATGCCGGGTGTGGTCAGTAGCAATAAAAAGTAAAAAATCGGTTATTTCAACGTCTAACCCCCTTTTTCCATAAAGCTCTGAGCCTCGTTGCCGATACAACTATCAGTAACGATTAACCAGGAGAGCTTTCCATGTATGCGATGTCAGCCATGAAGCAATATCAGCGCGTCAGCGTGCAAAGTGAAGTGTTCGAGGCCAGCCCCCATCGTTTGATTCAGATGTTGATGGAAGGTTGTTTGGAGCGTATCGCTCAAGCACGCGGTGCTCTCGGGCGAAATTTGCTTGCTGAAAAAGGCGAGTTGATCGGTAAGGCCATCTCAATTATTGGTGGCTTGCGCGAGCCGCTGGATCATCAAGCGGGTGGCGAGCTTTCGCACAATCTCGACAGTTTGTACGACTACATGATCAGCCGTTTGCTTGAAGCAAATCGTGCAAACGATGTGGCCCTTCTCGATGAGGTGTCTAGCCTGTTGCGCGAAGTAAAGTCGGGTTGGGATGGCATCGCTGCGTAAGAGAGAATACTCATGGCCAGTTCTTTACAGCAGTTGGAAACCACTCGTCTTGCAATGGTTGAGGCGGTTGCCTGTGAGCAATGGCAGCGTATTGCCGAGCTTGATGGCCTTTGTCGTGAGCATGTCACCGAAGCAATGCAGGCGAGCGACACCGATCAGCAGTCATTACGCGCAACCTTCGAGCAGCTGTTAGAGCTTTATGCAGTGATGCTGGAACGTTGCAAGCAACAGCGTGATGACCTCGGCAGCGAGCTGATGCAGCTGAACCAGGCCCAGCAGGGGGCCAAGGTTTACCAGTTGTTCGGTTGATGGGGCCGCTGGGTTGGTACAGTTAGTAGGATGGTGTTGAGCGCAGCGATACCCATCCAGCGATGTATGCCCGCGGACTGACCCTTGGCCAATGTGTCGGTATGCCGATGGCTTACGGCGCATACAAAATGCGGTCTTGATCGACGCTATCTAGCGGCTAACCCATCCTACGGGGCTGGTTTCCCCCCTTCTTGCAAACAATCGCTTAGGCAATTGGTCGGGCAGATCAAAAAAAGCACGCCATAAAATTGACTGCGCTCGTGAAATTGACTTTACTAGCGGCCAATTGCCAGCGTAGTTGTCGTGTTCGACGGCGTGCGCTTCCGTTCGCTCCCAGGATCAGATCAAAAATATGTGGCGTGAAACGAAAATTCTGCTGATTGACGATGACAGTGAGCGCCGTCGTGATTTGACGGTGATCCTGAATTTCCTGGGTGAAGATCATCTCGCGTGTAGCAGCCATGACTGGCAGGATGCGGTCGCTCCATTGGCCTCTAGTCGGGAGGTGCTCAGCGTCTTGCTCGGTGATGTGCAGGCCAAGGGTGGGGTGCTTGAGATGCTCAAGCAGTTTGCTGGCTGGGATGAGTTCCTGCCGATCCTGCTGATCAACGAGTATGCCGCTGCGGAATGGCCGGAAGAGTTGCGCCGCCGTGTGTTGGCGACCCTGGATATGCCGCTTAGCTACAACAAACTGCTCGACTCCTTGCACCGCGCCCAGGTCTACCGTGAAATGTACGATCAGGCGCGCGAGCGCGGTCGCCAGCGTGAAACGAATCTGTTCCGCAGTCTGGTCGGTACCAGCCGCGCCATTCAGCATGTGCGGCAGATGATGCAGCAGGTGGCCGATACCGAAGCCAGTGTGTTGATCCTCGGCGAGTCGGGCACCGGTAAAGAGGTGGTGGCGCGCAATCTGCACTATCACTCCAAGCGTCGCGAGGGGCCTTTTGTGCCGATCAACTGTGGCGCGATTCCCGCGGAGTTGCTGGAAAGCGAACTGTTCGGCCATGAGAAGGGTGCCTTTACCGGCGCTATCACCAGCCGCGCCGGGCGTTTCGAGTTGGCCAATGGCGGCACCCTGTTCCTCGATGAAATTGGCGACATGCCGCTGTCGATGCAGGTCAAGCTGCTGCGTGTGCTGCAAGAACGCACCTACGAGCGGGTGGGCAGCAACAAGACGCAAAGTGCCGATGTGCGCATCATCGCGGCGACCCACAAGAATCTGGAGGATATGATCGAGGCGGGCAGTTTTCGCGAGGATCTCTACTACCGGCTGAATGTATTCCCCATCGAGATGGCGCCGCTGCGCGAGCGTATCGAAGATATTCCCTTGTTGATGAACGAGCTGATCTCGCGCATGGAGCACGAGAAGCGCGGCTCGATCCGTTTCAACTCGGCGGCGATCATGTCGTTGTGCCGCCACGACTGGGCGGGCAATGTGCGTGAGCTGGCCAATCTGGTCGAACGCATGGCGATCATGCATCCCTATGGGGTGATCGGCGTCGGTGAACTGCCGAAGAAATTCCGCCATGTCGACGATGAAGACGAGGATTTGACCGCCAGCCTGCGTGAGGATCTGGAGGAACGCGCGGCCATCATCGCCGGGCTGCCGGGCGTCAGTACGCCAGCCATGCTGCCGGCCGAAGGCCTCGATCTGAAAGACTACCTGGGCAACCTCGAGCAGGGCTTGATCCAGCAGGCGCTCGATGACGCCAGCGGTGTAGTGGCCCGGGCGGCAGAGCGTTTGCGCATTCGCCGCACCACCCTGGTCGAGAAAATGCGCAAGTACGGCATGAACCGGCGCGACGACGAAGTGCTGGAAGACTGAGAGGTTGTGAAAAAACCTCGCCTACTGCGGGCGCACGATATTTCCACCGTCTCTGAGTAGTGTCGCGTTGCTTTGTTTGCGCTGCTCTGGTGGGAGGGGACTTGTCCGCGAATGGATATTTCAGCCGTAGGTTGGGTTAGCCGCGGGCACCTATCCTGAATCAAGCTCAGCCTTGAACCGCAGCGTAACCCAGCATGGCGTCAGCCGGTATGCCGTATCTGATGGGTTACGCCGCATTCAAAACGCTGCCTTGATCGAAGCTCTGTGGCGGCTAACCCATCCTACGGGTCTGCTTCAGCTGCGATGCTTTCAGCGTCTTCAAGGTCCATCGCGGCTAAAGCCCCTCCCACGACAGTCCTGAGTTGAACCGACATTTCAACGTTGTCGCGATACCAGCCAGTGGTCAGCGAGTCAGGCTCTTGGCGCCATTCCATTCTATTCAGCCGGAGCTTTGACGTAATTGGTGGATTGGTTTTTCAAGCCATTGAAAAACAAGTATTTTTTATTTAGGCACGGGTATTGCTATCTCTTCTGCTAACTGACTGTCTTATGACGGCTCGCCAGGCGAGAGAGAATGATGAAGCCCAACGCCCAACCCGCCCATAGTGCCGAACTCGAACCTACTGCTCCTCAGGAATTGGCCGGTCGCACGAGCCTGGAGCAGGCCTTTGCGCGGTTCACCCAGATGTCGACTCAGTTCAGTGAGTCCTACAGCATGCTGGAGGATCGGGTTGCCGAGTTGAAGGGGCAGTTGGCCCTGGTCAGCGCCCAGCGCATGCAGGAGCTGGCCGAGAAGGAACGCCTGGCCTACCGCTTGCAAAGCCTGCTGGATCTGCTGCCCGGTGGGGTAATCGTCATCGACGGGCAGGGTGTGGTGCGTGAAGCCAATCCGGTGGCGCGCAATCTGCTCGGTCTGCCGCTGCTTGGGATGCTCTGGCGCCAGGTTATCGCGCGCAACTTCGCGCCGCGTGAGGACGATGGCCACGAGATCTCCCTGAAAGATGGTCGGCGCCTGTCGATTGCCACTCGCTCGTTGCAAGGCGAGCCGGGGCAGTTGGTACTGCTCACTGACCTGACAGAAACCCGGCGCTTGCAGGATCAGCTGGCGCGGCATGAGCGTTTGTCCGCGCTGGGGCGCATGGTCGCCTCTCTGGCTCATCAGATTCGTACACCGCTCTCGGCGGCGTTGCTCTATGCCAGCCATTTGACCGAGCAGGTGTTGCCGGTCGAGCAGCAGCAGCGCTTCGCCGGGCGCTTGAAAGAGCGGCTGCATGAGCTGGAGCACCAGGTGCGCGACATGCTGATCTTTGCCCGTGGCGACTTGCCACTGCCGGATCGCCTGACGCCCAAGGCCGTATTCGAGGCCCTGCAGGCGGCGGCCGAACCCCATGTGCGCGGCATGACGGTGCGTTGGCAATGCGACAGTCGAGACGGCGAGTTGCTGTGTAACCGCGACACCCTGGTCGGCACCGTGCTCAATCTGATCGAGAACTCGGTCCAGGCCGCCGGGCGCGAGGCGCGCTTGAAGATTCATCTGTATCAGCGTGGAAACAGCTTGCGCCTGTGCATCAGCGACAGCGGCCCAGGCATTGATAGCGTCACCCTGGCTCGCCTGGGCGAACCCTTCTTCACCACCAAGACCACCGGGACCGGCCTCGGTCTGGCCGTGGTCAAGGCGGTGGCGCGCGCCCATCAGGGTGAATTGCAGATGCGTTCACGAATCGCGCGTGGCACCTGCGCCTTATTGATTTTGCCGTTGATTCCCGCGGCGCAACCCTTGATTCAGGAGTAACACCATGGCTGCCAAAGTTCTGCTGGTCGAAGACGACCGCTCCCTGCGCGAAGCCCTGGCCGATACCCTGGCGCTGGGCGGCCACGACTACCGGACGGTGGATTGTGCCGAGGCGGCGCTCGTGGCCCTGGCGCAAGAACCCTTCGGCTTGGTGATCAGCGACGTGAACATGCCGGGCATGGACGGCCACCAGTTGTTGGCGCTGATTCGCCAGCGCCAGCCACAACTGCCGGTGTTGCTGATGACGGCCTTCGCGGCGGTCGAGCGTGCGGTGGACGCGATACGCCAGGGCGCGGCGGATTATCTGGTTAAGCCGTTCGAGCCGAAGACCTTGCTGGCGCTGGTCGATCGGCATGCCCTCGGGCGCGTGACGGCGACCGAGCAGGACGGTCCGGTGGCGCTGGAGCCGGCCAGCGTGCAATTGCTCGAGCTGGCGACGCGGGTGGCGCAGAGCGATTCGACGGTGTTGATCACCGGCGAGTCCGGCACCGGCAAGGAGGTGTTGGCGCGCTTCATTCACCAGCAGTCGCCGCGGGCGGCGAAGCCCTTCGTTGCGATCAACTGCGCGGCGATTCCCGACAACATGCTCGAAGCCACGTTGTTCGGCCATGAGAAAGGCTCTTTCACTGGCGCCATTGCCAGCGCGCCGGGCAAGTTCGAGTTGGCCGAGGGCGGCACCATTCTGCTTGATGAAATTTCCGAAATGCCGCAAGGCTTGCAAGCCAAGCTGTTGCGCGTGCTGCAGGAGCGTGAAGTGGAGCGGGTGGGTGGGCGCAAGCCGATCAGCCTGGACATTCGCGTGCTGGCCACCAGTAACCGCGACCTGGCCGGCGAAGTGGCGGCGGGGCGCTTCCGTGAAGACCTCTACTATCGCCTGTCGGTCTTCCCGCTGGCCTGGCAGCCGTTGCGCCAGCGGCCGGCAGACATCTTGCCGTTGGCCGAGCGGCTGCTGGCCAAGTACGTCAAAAAAATGAATCACGCGCCTATCCGTATTTCGCCGCAGGCGCAGGCGAGCCTGGTGAGTCATGCCTGGCCGGGTAATGTGCGTGAGCTGGATAACGCCATTCAACGCGCGCTGATTCTGCAGCAGGGCGGTTTAATCCAGCCGCAAGATCTGTGTCTGACGGTCGCCGCTAGCAGTCTAGCGCCTGCGCCTAAGCCGCTCCTGGCGGTGGTGCCGGCGAGCGTTCCGGTGACGGCGGAGGTTGTTCCAGCGGAGGCTGGCGCCTTGGGTGAAGACCTGCGTCGACATGAGTTCCAGATGATCATCGACATCCTGCGCTCCGAGCGTGGGCGTCGCAAAGAGGCCGCCGAGCGCCTGGGGATAAGCCCGCGCACCCTGCGCTACAAGCTGGCGCAGATGCGCGATGCCGGCATGGATGTAGAGGCCTATCTGTTTGCCAGCTAGCACTGGCAGCTGCAAGCCGTAAGCGTTCAAGCGGCAAGTCCGTAGCCCGATGGATGAATTCCAGCGTAATCCGCGAATGCCCCGTGCCCGCAGACGCCATGCTGGGGTCGGGATCACGGCTTGCATCAGCCCTGCAGTGGGTTGGCTGGCCTGGGCGGCGAACCGTTCGGAGCGCAGCGACAGCCCGCCAGCTGTGTGCCGCGCTGGTGATCCACGGTGCACTGCCTATGGCGAGTGATACCCGGATTGCGGATTGTTGCAAATTCTGCGGTTTGTCCGTAGGGCGGCTTCGGAGCGCAGCGACAACCCGCCAGCTTGTATGCCGCGCCGATAAACCAATGGTGCACTGCCTTCGGCGAGTGACACCCTACGGACGGATTATGCCGGGACTAAGGCAATCGTCGCTTTGTGTACGTCCAAACCCACATAGACTTGGTTAAACTCGTTCATGACCTGCCCCCCTCGATGCGGCTCTGTGTTGAAGGTGTTCCCACCCCGAAAACATAACCCGCGTTTTCGAGGTGGGACAGGTCAATCCATGATGTCTACGGATTGTGGATTGCTCGAGGTTGTAGGCCCGGGCGGCGTTCCGTTCGCAGCGCAGCGACAGCCCGCCAGATTTGCAACGCGCCGATCATCCACGGCGTACTGCTTCGCGAGTACGCCCTACGGGGTGGTGTCATGCCCATGGCCTTGATGGCGCTCCCCATTCCCTGTCTTACCTGGCACCTTTGTTGCAACCTCCTCTGGCAAGAGCCGCGTAGTGTCAAAAAACCGCGGCCAGTGGAGGAAGGTCATGAGCCAGGGTATTGAATTCAACCGCTTGATGCTGGAAATGCGTTCCATGCAAACCGAGGCGATGGCGCGGCAGAAGCCTGTCGCCAGCGCACCGGAGGCCGGCGCTCCGAGCTTCTCGGATATGCTTGGTCAGGCGGTGAACAAGGTCAATGAAACCCAGCAGGCCTCCAACCAACTGGCCACGGCCTTTGAGATGGGC
This sequence comes from Pseudomonas sp. CC6-YY-74, assembly GCF_002025205.1. Classification (GTDB taxonomy): domain Bacteria; phylum Pseudomonadota; class Gammaproteobacteria; order Pseudomonadales; family Pseudomonadaceae; genus Aquipseudomonas; species Aquipseudomonas paeninsulae. The sequence continues at coordinate 730,062 of NZ_CP019947.1, forward strand.
AAGAGCGGCGTGGACTTGAGCGATGTGATGATTGCCTCGCAGAAAGCCAGCGTGTCTTTCCAGGCCATGACCCAGGTTCGCAACAAACTGGTTCAGGCGTATCAAGACATCATGCAGATGCCGGTTTAAGGGTAGGTTCTAGATCATGGCCGACGCACTCGCCACCAACGTTCCCGCCACCACTGCTGGCAATGATTCGAGCAAGCCGCTGTTCGGCCTGGCGTTTCTGGAAAATCTCTCGGATATGTCGATGCTGCGCCAACTCGGCCTGCTGGTCGGTCTGGCTGCCAGCGTGGCGATTGGTTTTGCCGTGGTGCTCTGGTCGCAACAGCCGGACTACCGTCCGCTGTATGGCAGCCTGGAAGGGATGGACGCTTCCCAGGTCATGCAAACCCTGGGCGCCGCCGACATCAGTTATACCGTCGAGCCAAATTCAGGCGCTCTGTTGGTCAAGGCCGATGATTTGGCGCGCGCGCGCATGCGTCTGGCCGCTGCCGGCGTGGCACCGAGCGATAACAACATAGGTTTTGAGATTCTCGACAAGGAACAGGGGCTCGGCACCAGCCAGTTCATGGAAGCCACCCGTTACCGGCGTGGCCTGGAAGGCGAGCTGGCGCGCACCGTGTCCAGTATCACCAACGTCAAGGGCGCGCGGGTGCACCTGGCTATTCCGAAGAGCTCGGTGTTCGTGCGTGACGAGCGCAAGCCCAGCGCCTCCGTATTGGTCGAGCTGTATTCCGGGCGCAATCTGGAGCCGAGCCAGGTGATGGCCATTATCAATCTGGTCGCCAGTAGTGTGCCGGAGATGGACAAGGCTCAAGTCACTGTGGTCGATCAGCGGGGCCGCCTGTTGTCCGACCAGCAGGAGATGTCCGAGCTGAGCATGGCCGGCAAGCAGTTCGACTACAGCCGGCGCATGGAGAGCATGCTCACCCAGCGCGTGCACAGCATTCTGCAGCCGGTGCTGGGTGCCGGGCGTTACAAGGCCGAAGTGTCGGCCGATGTAGATTTCAGCGCGGTCGAGTCCACCTCGGAAATGTTCAACCCGGATCAGCCGGCGTTGCGCAGTGAGCAGCAGGTCAATGAGCAGCGCAGTACTGGCAGTCTGTCGCCGCAAGGCATTCCGGGTGCGCTGAGCAATCAGCCGCCGGGCGCGGCAACAGCCCCTCAGCAGGCCGGTGGCGCGGCTGCCGTAGCCGGGGCGATTGCCGCGGGTCAACCGCTGGTGGACGTCAACGGCCAGCAGGTCATGGATCCGCTGACCGGTCAGCCGATGCTGGCGCCGTTCCCCGCGGACAAGCGCGAGCAATCGACGCGCAATTTCGAACTGGATCGCTCGATCAGTCACACCAAGCAGCAGCAGGGACGCTTGCGCCGGTTGTCGGTGGCGGTGGTCGTCGACGATCAGTTCAAGGTCGATGCCGCCACTGGCGAAACCAGCCGCATGCCCTGGAGCGTCGACGAATTGGCACGCTTTACCCGGCTGGTACAGGATTCGGTCGGCTTCGACGCCAGTCGCGGCGACAGCGTGAGCGTGATCAATTCACAGTTCTCCGCGGTCCAGGGCGAAGAAATCATCGCTATCCCGTTCTATACCCAGCCGTGGTTCTGGGACATCGTCAAGCAAGTGCTCGGCGTGCTGTTCATTCTGGTATTGGTCTTTGGTGTGTTGCGCCCGGTGCTGAACAATATCACCGCTGGCGGTAAAGGCCGGGGGCTGATGGCTGGTGGGCGCAATGGCGATGTCGAACTGGGTGAGATGGGTGGCCTGGACGGCGAGCTGGCGGCCGACAGGGTCAGCCTCGGCGGCCCGCAAAGCATCCTCCTGCCTAGCCCGAGCGAGGGGTATGATGCGCAGCTGAATGCAATCAAGAGCCTGGTGGCGGAAGACCCGGGTCGGGTCGCCCAAGTGGTGAAAGAGTGGATCAACGACGATGAGTGACAACCGTACAGCCGCCAAGTTGAGCAAGGTCGAGAAGGCCGCGATCCTCTTGCTTTCACTCGGTGAAACCGATGCCGCGCAGGTGCTGCGCCACCTTGGGCCGAAGGAAGTGCAGAAGGTTGGCGTGGCCATGGCCGGCATGCGCAACGTGCACCGCGAGAAGGTCGAGCAGGTGATGGGCGAATTCGTCGACATTGTCGGCGACCAGACCAGCTTGGGCGTGGGCGCGGACGGCTATATCCGCAAGATGCTGACCCAGGCGCTGGGCGAAGATAAAGCCGGCAACCTGATCGACCGCATCCTGCTCGGCGGCAGCACCAGCGGCCTGGACAGCCTGAAGTGGATGGAACCGCGCGCGGTGGCCGATGTGATCCGCTACGAGCATCCGCAGATTCAGGCGATTGTGGTAGCGTACCTCGACCCCGACCAGGCCGGTGTAGTGCTCGGTCATTTCGACCACAAGGTGCGTTTGGATATCGTTCTGCGCGTGTCCTCGCTGAATACCGTGCAACCGGCGGCACTCAAGGAACTCAACCAGATTCTCGAGAAGCAATTCTCCGGCAGCTCCAATAGCACGCGCGCCACTATGGGTGGGGTCAAACGGGCGGCCGACATCATGAACTTCCTCGACAGCTCGACCGAAGGTCAGTTGATGGACTCGATCCGCGCAGTCGACGAAGACTTGTCGTCGCAGATCGAAGACCTGATGTTTGTCTTCGACAACCTCGCCGAGGTCGACGACCGCGGTATCCAGGCGCTGCTGCGCGAGGTTTCCTCCGATGTGCTGGTGCTGGCGCTCAAGGGCGCAGACGAGGCGATCAAGGAAAAGGTGTTCAAGAACATGTCCAAGCGCGCGGCCGAGTTGCTGCGCGACGACCTGGAAGCCAAGGGCCCGGTGCGGGTCAGCGACGTGGAAACGGCGCAGAAGGAAATTCTCACCATTGCCCGGCGCATGGCCGAAGCCGGGGAAATTGTCCTCGGTGGCAAGGGTGGCGAAGAGATGGTTTAACCGGAGAAGATCGGCATGGCCCCCAAGGAAGCGCCCAGCGAGTTGATTCGCGCCCAGGACATCAGCGTTATCGATCGCTGGGCCTTGCCCAGCTTCGACCCGCATGTCGAGGGTGCCGCCCCTGATCCTGCGAGCGAGGCGGCCGCGGCCGAGGCCGCCCAAGCACTGCCGGCCGAGTCCGAGGATGTGGCGCTGGAGGACGTCAAGCCATTGACACTGGATGAGCTGGAGGCGATACGTCAAGACGCCTACAACGAAGGCTTCAGTACCGGTGAAAAGGACGGTTATCACAGCGGTCAGCTGAAAGCCAAACAGGAGGCCGATGCCACCCTGGCAAGCAAAATGCTCGCCGTCGAGCAGCTGATGCAGCAGCTGTTCGAACCCATCGCCGAGCAGGATCAGCAGCTCGAAGTGGCACTGGTCAACCTGGTCAGCCACATGGCCCGTGAGGTGATCCAGCGCGAGCTGAGTAGCGACTCCAGCCAGATTCGCCAGGTCTTGCGCGAAGCCCTCAAGTTGCTGCCCATGGGGGCCGGCAACGTGCGTATTCATCTCAACCCGCAAGACTTCGATATGGTCAAAGCCCTGCGCGAGCGCCACGAAGAAAGCTGGCGCATAGTCGAAGACGACGCCTTGTTGCCCGGCGGTTGCCGGGTCGAGAGCGAGCACAGTCGCATCGATGCGAGCATCGAAACCCGCCTCAGCCAGGCGCTCAAGCAGCTGTTCGAGCAACAGCGCGAACAAGCCACGCATCCGCTGGAGGCCGATCTGCAGATCGACCTGGGCGCGGCAGAGGAACCACCCCATGCGTCTTGAGCGCACCAGTTTCGCCAAGCGGCTGGCCGGCTACAGCGAGGTGGTGAAGCTTCCCAGTCAGCCCGTGGTCGAAGGACGCTTGCAGCGCATGGTTGGCCTGACCCTGGAGGCCGAGGGGCTGCGCGCCGCTCTCGGCAGCCGCTGCTTGGTGATCAACGATGACAGCTATCACCCGGTGCAAGTCGAAGCCGAGGTGATGGGCTTCTCCAACGACAAGAGCTATCTGATGCCGGTTGGCAGCCTGGCCGGCATTGCGCCTGGGGCACGGGTAGTGCCGATACCGGACAGCGGCCGTTTGCCGATGGGCAAGTCGATGCTCGGCCGGGTGCTCGATGGCACCGGGCGTGCGCTGGACGGCAAGGGCGGGATGAAGGCCGAAGACTGGGTGCCGATGGATGGGCCGACGATCAACCCGCTGAAACGTCACCCGATCAGCCAGCCACTGGATGTCGGCATCCGCAGCATCAATGGCCTGCTCACGGTCGGACGCGGCCAGCGTATCGGGCTGTTCGCCGGCACCGGGGTCGGCAAGAGTGTGTTGCTGGGCATGATGACGCGTTTTACCGAGGCCGATATCATCGTGGTCGGCCTGATCGGCGAGCGTGGCCGCGAGGTCAAGGAATTCATCGACGAGATCCTCGGTGCCGAAGGCATCAAGCGTTCGGTGGTGGTTGCCTCGCCCGCAGACGATGCGCCACTGATGCGTCTGCGGGCGGCGATGTATTGCACGCGCATCGCCGAATACTTTCGTGACAAGGGCAAGAACGTCCTGTTGCTGATGGACTCGTTGACCCGTTTCGCCCAGGCCCAGCGCGAAATCGCCCTGGCCATTGGCGAGCCGCCGGCGACCAAGGGTTACCCGCCGTCGGTATTTGCCAAGTTACCCAAATTGGTCGAGCGCGCCGGTAATGCCGAAGAGGGTGGCGGTTCGATCACGGCGTTCTACACGGTCTTGAGTGAAGGCGACGATCAGCAGGATCCGATTGCCGACGCCGCGCGCGGCGTGCTCGACGGTCACATTGTGCTATCACGGCGTCTGGCCGAGGAGGGCCATTACCCGGCCATCGACATCGAAGCCTCGATCAGCCGGGTCATGCCGCAAGTGGTGACGAGTGAGCACCAGCGTAGCGCGCAGCGCTTCAAGCAGCTGTGGGCACGCTATCAGCAGAGCCGCGACCTGATCAGTGTCGGCGCCTATGTGCCCGGTGGCGATGCCGATACCGACCTGGCCATCGCGCGTCAGCCGGCGATGGTCAGATACCTGCGTCAGAGCCTGGACGAAAGTGAAAGCCTGGAACGCAGCAGTGCGCTGCTGGCGGCGACCTTCAATCCCAATGCCGCGCCGGGGGGCTAAGTGTCGACAAGTCGCGCCGCGCGCCTGGCGCCAGTTATCGTCATGGCCGAGCGTGCCGAACGCGAGGCCGCCATGCAGCTTGGCCACTGTCAGGGGCTGCTGAGCCAGGCTCAGGTCAAGTTGGGCGAGCTGGAACAGTACCGTGGTGATTATCAGCAACAGTGGATCAGCGAAGGTCAGCGCGGTGTTTCCGGGCAATGGCTGATGAACTATCAGCGTTTTCTTTCCCAGTTGGAAACCGCCATCGGCCAGCAGCGTCAGACCGTGGCCTGGCATGGCAGCAATCAGGACAAGGTGCGGGTGGTTTGGCAACAGCGTTATGCGCGCCTGGAAGGTCTGCGCAAGTTGGTTCAGCGTTATCAGGAGGAGGCCCGCCTGAGTGCGGACAAACGCGAGCAAAAACTCCTCGATGAGTTGGCACAACGCGTGCGCCGGGACGATTCCGCTTGATTGCCTGTTGCTGCTGGCGCTTGCGAGTGCTACATCTTGATCACACGGATCGTGCATTCAGGCTCGCTCAGTCGCGATAACCATCGCGCAAGCTTGTCTGGGGTGTGATCGACTGTTTTGTCGGAGAAAGGAGTTCTGTATGGCCATCACCTCGCTGTCCTCGCCTGATGGGCAAGAGTTGAGCATTGTGATTCAAGGACGTTTTGATTTCGGCGCGCATCAGGAATTTCGTGACGCCTACGAGCGCGTCAACCTCAGCCCCAAGCGCTATGTAGTGGACCTCAAGGGCACGACCTATCTGGACAGTTCGGCGCTCGGCATGTTGCTGTTGTTGCGTGATCACGCCGGTGGCGATCACGCGCAAATCCGTTTGCTCAACTGCAACCCGGATGTGCGCAAGATCCTCGCTATCTCCAACTTCGAACAACTGTTCCAGATCACCTAGCTCGAGTTCCTCAGCCATGCCTGCGCGTCTATCGATTCTGATCGCCGAGGATAACGCTGCCGACCGTATGCTGTTGTCGACCATCGTCAGCCGTCAGGGCCATCGCAGCCTGACCGCCAGCAATGGCCTGGAAGCGGTTGCCTTGTTCGAGCGCGAGCGTCCACAGCTGGTGTTGATGGACGCGCTGATGCCGGTCATGGATGGCTTCGAGGCGGCACGGCAGATCAAGCAGATGGCCGGCGAGGAGCTGGTGCCGATCATTTTTCTGACGTCGCTCACCGAAGGCGAAGCGCTGGTGCGCTGTCTGGAGGCGGGCGGCGATGACTTTCTTGCCAAACCCTATAACCGGGTGATCCTCGAGGCCAAGATCAACGCCATGGATCGCTTGCGGCGCCTGCAGGATACCGTGCTGCAGCAGCGCGACCTGATCGCCCAGCACAACGAGTACCTGCTCAACGAACAGCGCGTGGCCAAGGCGGTGTTCGACAAGGTGGCACATTCCGGTTGTCTCGCTGCGCCGAATATCCGTTACCTGCAATCGCCTTATGCGTTGTTCAACGGCGACCTGCTGCTCGCTGCGTTCAAACCTTCCGGTGGCATGCATGTGCTGCTGGGCGACTTTACCGGCCATGGTCTGCCGGCGGCAATCGGCGCCATGCCGCTGGCCGAGGTGTTCTATGGCATGACCGCCAAGGGCTATTCCCTGACGGAGATCCTGCGCGAGATCAATGCCAAGCTCAAACGCATCCTGCCGCTGGGCGTGTTCTGTTGTGCCACCCTGCTCAATATCAGCTTTCAGCGTCGAGTCGTGGAAGTGTGGAACGGCGGTTTGCCGGATGGCTATCTGCTGCGCGCCGACGGCGGCGAGCGAGTGCCCCTGGTGTCGCGACATCTGCCGTTGGGGGTATTGGAGCCGGCAGCGTTCAATGACCACTACGAGGTTTTCCCGCTCGAGTTGGGTGACCGGGTTTTCCTGCTGTCCGATGGCGTACTGGAAGCCTGCAACCAGCAGGGCGAGCTGTTTGGCGAGAAACGCCTGCTCAGGGTGTTTGCCGCCAATCGGCAGCCGGCGCAGTTGTTCGCCGATATTCAGCAGGCGTTGCTGCAGTTTCGTGGCGAATTGCAAGACGATGTCAGTCTGGTCGAAGTCAGTATGGTCGAGGAGAGTAGCCTGAGCCGCGGGCCATTGATCTTCACCGGCAGCGGTCAGCTCAGCCCGCTGGATTGGTCGGCGAGTTTCGAGTTCCGTGGCGAGACCCTGCGCCGCTTCAATCCGCTGCCATTCCTGTTGCAATTGCTGCTTGAGGTCGAGGGCTTGCGTCCCCAGAGCGGCGCGCTCTACAGCGTGCTCGCCGAGCTGTACTCGAATGCCTTGGAGCATGGGGTGCTGGGCCTGGATTCGAGCTTGAAATGCGATGCCGAAGGCTTCGCCGAGTATTACCTGCAGCGCAGCACCCGCCTGGCTCAGTTACGCGAGGGTTATGTGCGTTTCCATCTGCAACTGGTCCCCGAATCCGGCGGTGGGCGTTTGACCATAAGGGTCGAAGACAGTGGGTCGGGTTTCGATGGGCAGGCGATTCTGGAACAACAACTGCGTGTTGACCGTCTGTGGGGGCGCGGCCTGGCCCTGGTTCGCCAGTTGAGCGAGCGCTGTACCTGGCCGGAGGATGGGCAAGGGGTTAGCGTGGAGTTTTCCTGGTTGGCTGGGGCATAATCCCGCGCCTGATGATCAGGAAGCGAGCAGATGTCAGGTATTCATCTCGATAGCGCCGTACTGGCTGCGTTGCAGGATGTCATGGAGGATGAGTATCCGGTGTTGCTGGATACCTATCTGACCGATTCCGAAGAGCGTCTGCGCTTGTTGCGGCAGGCCATGCGTGAGGCTGACGCGCAGGGCTTGCGTCTGGCGGCGCACAGCTTCAAAGGCAGTTGCAGCAACATGGGCGCGGCCATGCTTGCCAGCTTGTGCGCGGAACTGGAAGAGGTTGGTCGGCGCGATTTGCTGGCTGAAGCCCCTGCGCTGATCGAGCAGGTCGAACGTGAATTTGCCATCGTGCGCATTTTGTTCAAGTCCGAGCGCCAGCGTTATCGGGCATGAAAGGGCGTTGGATCGGCCAGGTCTCCAGGGGGTGGTGGGCTGGCCTGGATGGCGAGGCACGAATTCCCATTCTCCAGCTTGTCGCCAACTTGGCCCGGCCTTTGCTAATGCTATGGCACGACCCCATTTGAATGGAGAATGCCCATGGCCGTCGCCACCGATCCGCTCCTCCGGTCGGCACCGCAAATAAAGCCGAAAGCTTCTGCGGGCAAAGCCCCGGAGAAACCGGCCGAGCCCCGCAAGAACGAGGCTTCCAGTTTTGCCCAGGTGTATGCCAAGGAGCGCCAGGCGAAAGCAGCAGAACGTAGCGATGCGTCTGCCAAGCCCCATCGCCCAGCCCAATCCGAGACGCAGGATGCGCAGAGCCCGCAAGGCCCAGAGGCTACGGCTGTCGCTCAGCAGCCGGAGTTTGCCGATAGCGGCAAGCTTTTGCCGAGCGCTGCAGGCGTGGATGATCCCGAGCCATTGCTGGCGCTGGGTACACTCGCTCAGCAGCCAGCCGATAGCGACGCGGAAGATCTCGGGCTCGGCCTCGACCTCGAACTTGCCGGTGAGCCGCAGCCGATGATGACGACCGCTCTGCCGGTTGCCTGGCCGACCCAGTTGTCGGCGGCGAACGCCGATCCCGAGCTGGATGCGCTGGATCAACTGCCGGCCGTGCGTATGGCCCTTGAGTTGGGGGCTAAAGCCAAGGCCGCAGTGGCCGAGCAGAGCGCGCCCGGCAGTGTGGCTGCGCAAACGGCGCAGAGCGCCGGGCAAAGCTTTGCCAGTGCCATCGCGGCCATGGGCGCTGAACAAGCAGAGCCAGAGGCCGATCTGGCGTCGCTCGAGCTTACTGCCGAGGGTTTGCAGGCGCTCAAAGAGAGCGCCGCCGACACTCGGCCGGAGAACTTCGTCGCCAGGCTCAGTGCGCTGAGTCAGGCGGTTGCTCAGCAGACCACGCAAGCTCCCCGCGCCGGACTGATGGCCGGCCAGCCGGTACCCATGCACCAGGCCGGTTGGAGCGAGGCGGTAGTGGATCGGGTGATGTTGCTCTCCAGCCAGAACCTCAAGTCCGCCGAGATTCAGCTCGATCCGGCCGAACTGGGGCGCCTGGAAGTGCGCATCAGCGTGAATCAGGAGCAGACCCAGGTGACCTTCGCCAGCGCCAATGCCGGGGTTCGTGAGGCCCTGGAAGGGCAGATGCACCGTTTGCGTGAGATGTTCACCCAGCAAGGCATGAACCTGCTCGACGTGAACGTTTCCGATCAGTCGCTCAACCGCGGTTGGCAGGGGCAGGGCGGCGATGGCAGAGGGCGTGGCGAGGCGGGTAATGAGCGGCTGGGTGGTGCTGACGAGGCCCATGCGGCCCTTGACGTAGAACTCAAAAGCAGCCTACCCGACAGTGGGCGTGGCATGGTCGATTACTACGCTTAAGCGATCGTTGAAAAACACTGCATCCAGGCCCGCTGCGTCACTGCGGCCAGTGGGGCTGCGGTAAAGGCTGGCAACTCGGCAGGTCGGTGTTGTTCGCAGTGCGCGCAACCCACTCACGCCCGACTCCGCAATGGGCTCGGGCGTGGTCGTTTTTGGGTGACAGCAAGAGGCGGGACTGGTATACCCGCTGGCCATCGTTGAGTCGAGCCTCGATCGCGCATGCTGTCGCGCTATGTGTCCGGGGGTTGCGCGTAACCGGGGTCTGGCGAGCTGCAGATGTTTGTAAGCTGGCATAACACTTGCTCACAACCCTTTGAACACGGATTGAACTCCGATTAGTGACGGATAATTGGCATGGCTAAGAAAGACGCGGAGCAAGACTCGGTAAGCACCGAGGCGAAACCGGCCGGTAAGTTGAAGCTCATCATCATGATTGTCGTGCCCTTGCTCCTGGCTGTGGGATTGTCGGTGGGCGGCACCTGGTTTTTCCTCAACAAGGGGGCGGCCAAGAGTGACGTCGAGGCTGAGTCCGCAGAGCCTGCGGTGCCCGTCAAACAAGTGGCAATCTACGAAGAATTGCTGCCGGCGTTCGTGGTCAACTTCACCCATAACGGTCGGGCGCGCTACATGCAGGTTAGTATTGCCTTGCTGGTGCGTGACCAGGCAGCGCTCGATGCGCTCAAGGTGCATATGCCGGTGCTGCGCAACCGTCTGGTGATGTTGTTCTCCAACCAGGACTTCGAGTCGTTGATCACGCCGGTAGGCAAGGAAATGCTGCGCCAGCAGGCTACGGCCAGCGTGCAGGAGTTGGCGCAGAAGGAGACGGGCAAATTGACCGTCGAGCAAGTGCTGTTCACCAACCTAGTGCTGCAATAGCCGGGAGCTTCGCATGGCTGTGCAAGACCTGCTGTCCCAGGATGAAATCGATGCGCTGCTGCACGGCGTCGATGACGGGCTGGTCGATGCCGAGGACGAAGTCGAGCCGGGAAGCGTCAAACAATATGACCTGACCAGCCAGGACCGCATCGTCCGTGGGCGCATGCCGACCCTGGAAATGATCAACGAACGCTTTGCCCGCTACACCCGCATCAGCATGTTCAATCTGCTGCGTCGTTCGGCGGATGTGGCGGTGGGTGGGGTGCAGGTGATGAAGTTCGGCGAGTACGTGCATTCGCTGTACGTGCCGACCAGCCTCAATCTGGTCAAGATGAAGCCGTTGCGTGGCACCGGTCTGTTCATCCTCGATGCCAAGCTGGTGTTCAAGCTGGTCGACAATTTTTTCGGTGGCGATGGCCGGCATGCCAAGATCGAGGGGCGCGAATTCACCCCCACCGAGCTGCGCGTGGTGCGCATGGTGCTCGACCAGGCGTTTATCGACCTCAAGGAAGCCTGGCAAGCGGTCATGGATATCAACTTCGAGTACGTCAACTCGGAGGTCAATCCGGCCCTGGCCAACATCGTCAGCCCCAGCGAAGTGATTGTGGTGTCGACCTTTCATATCGAACTGGACGGCGGTGGCGGCGACCTGCACATCACCATGCCCTATTCGATGATCGAACCAATCCGCGAGATGCTCGATGCCGGTTTCCAGTCCGACGTCGACGATCAGGACGAGCGCTGGATCAAGTCCCTGCGCGAAGACATTCTCGACGTCAGCGTGCCGCTCGGCGCCACGATAGCCAAGCGCCAACTGAGGCTGCGCGACATCCTGCACATGCAGCCGGGCGATGTGATCCCGGTGGATATACCCGATAACGTAATCCTGCGCGCCAATGGCGTACCGACCTTCAAGGTCAAGCTTGGCGCACACAAAGGCAACCTGGCGCTGCAAGTGCTAGAGCCCATCGGCCGCCTGCGCTGACAGGGTGTTATTAAACCGCACTGCGCTCGCCCAATCCGCTACCAGCCCGCCGAGGACACACGATGGCAGACGAAAATGAAAACACCTCCCCCGAGGAGCAGGCGCTGGCCGACGAGTGGGCAGCCGCCTTGTCCGAGTCCGGCGACGACGCCAATCAGGATGATATCGATGCCATGCTCGCCGTCGGTGGAGCGGCTGCGCCGGCTCCGCCACGTGCACCCATGGAAGAATTCGGCAGCGTGCCCAAGGGTAATCTGTCCGTCAGCCTGGATGGGCCGAATCTCGATGTGATCCTCGATATTCCGGTGTCGATCTCCATGGAAGTCGGCAACACCGATATCACCATTCGCAACCTGTTGCAGCTCAACCAGGGTTCGGTGATCGAACTCGATCGTCTCGCTGGCGAGCCGTTGGACGTGCTGGTCAACGGCACCCTGATTGCTCATGGCGAAGTGGTGGTGGTCAACGAGAAGTTCGGCATCCGCCTGACCGACGTGATCAGCCCCAGCGAACGGATCAAGAAACTGCGTTAATGCACCGACAGAGCCCGCTCATGTACAGACTTTCAGGCGTTACCTTGCTCCTGCCGTTCACCGCCCTGGCCGCCGAGCCGGCAGCGCAAGCGGCCATACCCATGGCCGGCAGCGGCATCACCGGGCAGCTGCTGCAGTTGTTGCTGGGCCTGTTGCTGGTGGTTGGCCTGATTTTTCTGCTGGCCTGGCTGATGCGCCGGGTGCAGCAGCTAGGCCCGCGCGGCGGCCAGGTGATCAAGATAGTCGCCAGTCAGGCGCTCGGTCCGCGCGATCGACTGGTGCTGGTGCAGGTGGGCGGCGAACAGCTACTTCTCGGCCTGACGCCGGGACGCATCGCGCCCCTGCATGTGCTGAAAGAGCCGGTGCACTTGCCTGACGGCGAGCCGGCCTCGACCGAGTTCGCCCAGCGCCTGATGGAGCTGTTGGGCAAGGACCAGAAGGACAAGTCTTGATGAGCGCGTTGCGCCTGCTGTTGGTTCTGCTGTTCACCCTGGTCGCGCCCGTGGTGTTTGCCGCCGACAATCCGCTGTCGATTTCGGCGATTACCCTGAGCACCGACGCCGCAGGCCAGCAGGAGTACTCGGTCAGCCTGCAGATCCTGTTGATCATGACGGCGCTGAGTTTCATTCCGGCCTTCCTGATGCTGATGACCAGTTTCACTCGCATCATTATCGTCTTCTCGATCCTGCGTCAGGCCCTGGGCCTGCAGCAGACGCCGTCCAATCAGATTCTCATCGGCCTGGCGCTGTTTCTGACCCTGTTCATCATGGCGCCGGTGTTCGAACAGATTAATAACGATGCCTTGCAGCCTTATCTCAACGAGCAATTGCCCGCCCAGGAGGCGATTGCCAAGGCCGAGGGGCCAATCAAGAACTTCATGCTGGCGCAGACCCGCGAAAGCGATCTGGAGCTGTTCATGCGCCTGTCCAAGCGTACCGATATCGCCAGCCCGGAAGATGCGCCGCTGGTTATCCTGGTGCCGGCGTTCGTGACCTCCGAGCTGAAAACGGCGTTCCAGATTGGCTTCATGATCTTCATCCCGTTCCTGGTGATCGATCTGGTGGTGGCCAGTATCCTCATGGCCATGGGTATGATGATGCTCTCGCCGCTGATTATTTCCCTGCCGTTCAAGATCATGCTGTTCGTCTTGATCGATGGCTGGGCGTTGATCATGGGCACCCTCGCCGCCAGCTTCGGAGGGATCTAGGCATGACGCCCGAGGTCGCCGTCGACCTGTTTCGCGAGGCGCTGTGGCTGACCGCCACCATAGTCGCGATCATCGTCGTGCCCAGCCTGCTGGTCGGCTTGATGGTCGCCATGTTCCAGGCCGCCACCCAGATCAACGAACAGACCCTGAGCTTTCTGCCGCGCCTGCTGGTGATCCTGGTTACCCTGATCGTCGCCGGGCCCTGGCTGGCCCAGCGGATGATCGAGTACATGCAGAACTTGATCATGAATATTCCGCTGTTGATCGGCTGAACGCCCATGCATACCTCTACTGCGTGCCAGCGTGCAGCCGTACAGAGTCGCTCCCGGCGAATCTGCGGGCAGTACTCGCCACAAATTATCCACGGACGTTGACATGTTGGAACTGAGCGATGCGCAGATCGGCGGCTGGGTGGGTTCTTTCCTGCTGCCGCTGTTTCGTATCGCGGCGCTGTTGATGGTGATGCCGATCATTGGCACGCAACTGGTGCCGATGCGCGTGCGTCTGTATCTGGCGCTGGCGATTTGCCTGGTGTTGATGCCCAATCTGCCGCCGATGCCGCAAGTCGAGGCGCTAAGCCTGCCGACATTTATTCTGATTGCCCAAGAGGTGCTGATCGGGGTGATGCTGGGGTTTGTCCTGCAGTTATTCTTCCATGCCTTCGTCATCGCCGGGCAGATCGTGGCAACGCAAATGGGCCTGGGTTTTGCCTCCATGGTCGATCCGGCCAACGGCATCTCGGTGGCGGTGATCGGTCAGTTTCTGCTAATGCTGGTGACCTTGCTGTTTCTCGCCATGAACGGCCACCTGGTGGTGTTCGAGGTGTTGGCCGAGAGTTTCGTCACCCTGCCGGTTGGCGGCGGCTTCCTGGTCGAACACTACTGGGAACTGGCCAATAAACTGGGCTGGGTAATAGGCGCGGCGCTGATCCTGGTGTTGCCGGCAATCACCGCGCTGCTGGTGGTCAACCTGGCCTTCGGGGTGATGACCCGCGCCGCGCCGCAGCTGAATATTTTCTCCATCGGTTTTCCGCTGACCCTGGTCATGGGGTTGGTGATTCTCTGGATTGGCATGGCCGATATTCTCGCGCAGTACCAGGTCTTCGCCAGCGAAGCCCTGCAACTGTTGCGTGAAATGGCGCGAGCGAGTTAGGCCATGGCCGAATCGGAAAGCGGTGCCGATAAAAGCGAGGACCCCACGGAGAAACGCCTTCGTGAATCCCGTGAGAAAGGTCAGATCGCGCGCTCCCGCGAGCTCAATACCCTGGCGATCATGTTGGCCGGGACTGGCGGCTTGCTGGCTTTTGGCGGCAGCCTGGGCAGCGCCTTGATATCAATCATGAGCAGTAATTTCTCCCTGCCGCGCGAGGTGATCATGGATGAGCGCTCCATGGCGATCGGGCTGCTGGCCTCGGGAAAAGTTGCCGTGGACGCCGTGCTGCCATTGTTTCTAGCATTGCTGATCGCCTCGATTGTCGGCCCGATTTCCTTGGGCGGCTGGTTGTTCTCGGCCAAGGCGATGGCGCCCAAGGTCAGCCGGATGGATCCGCTGGCGGGGCTCAAACGGATGTTCTCGGCCAAGGCGCTGGTCGAGCTGCTCAAGGCCTTGGCCAAGTTCACGCTAGTGCTTTCCGTGGCGCTTGCCGTGCTGTCGGCCAATGTCGACGACCTGCTGGCGATCGCTCATGAGCCGCTGGAGTCGGCGATTATGCACGCGGCCCAAGTGGTTGGCTGGAGCGCCCTGTGGATGGCCTGCGGGCTGGTGTTGATTGCGGCGGTGGATGTGCCGTTCCAGCTCTGGGATAACAAGCAGAAGATGATGATGACCAAGCAGGAGGTGCGCGACGAATACAAGGACAGTGAGGGCAAGCCCGAGGTCAAGCAGCGTATCCGCCAGTTGCAGCGCGAGATGACCGAGCGGCGGATGATGCAGGCAGTGCCGCAGGCAGACGTGGTGATCACCAACCCGACCCACTTCGCCGTGGCCTTGAAATACGACCCGGCCAAAGGCAATGCGCCAGTGTTGTTGGCCAAAGGCGGCGACTTTACCGCCCTGAAGATTCGCGAGATCGCTCAGGAGCACAAGATCATGCTGCTGGAGTCGCCGGCCCTGACGCGAGCGGTGTTCTATTCCACCGAGCTGGACCAGGAAATCCCGGCCGGGCTGTACCTGGCGGTGGCCCAGGTGCTGGCCTACGTCTACCAGATTCGCCAGTACCAGGCTGGCAAAGGCAAGCGCCCGGCGCCGTTGCCGGATTTGCCGATCCCGACGGATTTACGCCGCGACGAGTAGGCTGGGGCGTGCCGCATAGGCTGAGCGGTGTCGGTTGGGTTAGCGGTGCGTGCGGTCGGGCAGGCAGCCAAGCCCTTCGCGCGCCGCGTAACCCATCACGGCGTCAGCAGTCCCGACGCCGTGATGGGTTACGCGGCGGCCAAACAGCGGTCTTGAGCGAATATCGACTCAGCGGCTAACCCACCCTTGAATGGCGCAGGAAAAGTTGGACAGCTTCTTGCAAACCCCTTGGCAAAGGCGCGAATAGCGTCAAAAGATTGAATTGGCTGGGGTAGGGATGTGGCAGTAGATCGCTCACAAATGGTCGGCAACGTGCGCAGCAATCTGTCGGGGTTGCGTCAGGGCAATCTGGGCATCCCCTTGATGCTGCTGGTCATGCTCGGCATGGTCATGCTGCCGATCCCGCCGTTCCTGCTCGACGTGTTGTTTACCTTCAGCATCGCCCTGTCGATCGTGGTGCTGCTGGTCGGTATCTATGCCTTGCGGCCGCTGGATTTCGCGGTATTCCCGACCATTTTGCTGGCGGCGACCCTGCTCCGTCTGGCCCTGAACGTCGCGTCCACCCGCGTGGTATTGCTCAACGGCCATGACGGTCATGGCGCGGCGGGGCAGGTGATCCAGGCCTTCGGTGAGGTGGTGATCGGCGGTAACTATGTGGTCGGTATCGTGGTGTTCGCCATTCTCATGATCATCAACTTCGTGGTGGTGACCAAGGGCGCCGGGCGGATTTCCGAGGTCAGCGCGCGCTTTACCCTGGACGCCATGCCTGGCAAACAGATGGCTATCGACGCGGACCTGAATGCCGGCCTGATCGAACAGGCGGAAGCCAAGATACGTCGCTCCGAAGTGTCCCAGGAGGCTGATTTCTACGGATCGATGGACGGTGCCAGCAAGTTCGTGCGTGGCGATGCTATCGCCGGCCTGTTGATTCTGTTCATCAACCTGATCGGCGGCATCGCCATCGGTATCTTCCAGCACGACTTGAGTTTTGCCGATGCCGGCAAGGTCTATACCCTGCTGACCATCGGCGACGGCCTGGTCGCCCAGATTCCCTCGCTGCTGCTGTCGACCGCCGCGGCGATCATGGTCACCCGCGTCTCCAGTTCGGAAGACATGGGCGCTCAGGTCAATCGGCAGATGTTCGCCTCGCCGCGCGCCCTGGCCGTGGCGGCGGCGATCATGATCGCCATGGGTCTGGTGCCCGGCATGCCGCATTTTTCCTTCATCAGTCTCGGTCTGGTCGCCGCCGGCGGCGCCTATTGGATCGCCAACAAGCAACGCCAGGTCAAGGAAGAGGAAGTGCATGAGGTTCAGCGTCAGCAGGAGCTGCTGCCGGCCCAGCGCGCCCAGGAGGTCAAGGAACTCGGCTGGGACGATGTCATGCCGGTGGACATGGTCGGCCTGGAGGTCGGCTACCGACTGATTCCGCTGGTCGACCGCAACCAGGGTGGCCAGTTGCTCGCGCGGATCAAGGGTGTGCGCAAGAAGCTTTCGCAGGAGATGGGCTTTCTCATGCCCTCGGTGCATATCCGCGACAACCTCGACCTGCAGCCCAGCGCCTACCGCTTGACCTTGATGGGCGTCAGCGTGGCGGAGGCCGAGGTTTACCCGGATCGCGAATTGGCGATCAATCCGGGTCAGGTATTCGGCACCCTCAACGGGGTTGCCGCCAAAGATCCGGCGTTCGGCCTGGAAGCGGTATGGATCGACCCGGGCCAGCGCGATCAGGCGCAATCGCTGGGCTACACCGTGGTCGATGCCAGTACCGTGGTCGCGACCCACCTCAACCAGGTCTTGCACAAGCATGCGCATGAGCTGCTCGGTCACGAGGAAGTGCAGCAGCTCATGCAGTTGCTGGCGAAAAGTTCGCCGAAGCTGGCTGAGGAGCTGGTGCCGGGCCTGGTGTCGCTGTCGACCCTGCTCAAGGTGCTGCAGGCGCTGCTGCAGGAACAGGTGCCGGTGCGTGACATCCGTACCATCGCCGAAGCCATCGCCAACGTGGCGCCGAAGAGTCAAGATCCCGCCGCGATGGTCGCGGCAGTGCGGGTCGCCTTGGCCCGGGCCATCGTGCAAAGCATCGTGGGACTAGAGCTGGAGCTGCCTGTGATCACCCTTGAGCCAAGGTTGGAACAGATATTGCTAAACAGTCTACAGAAGGCCGGTCAAGGCTCCGAGGAGGGAATCCTCCTGGAGCCGGGCATGGCCGAGAAGCTGCAGCGTTCCCTGGTGGAAGCAGCGCAGCGCCAGGAAATGCTCGGCAAGCCAGTGATCCTGCTGGTAGCCGGACCGGTTCGGGCGATGCTCTCGCGGTTTGCACGGTTGGCAGTGCCGAGTGTGCATGTGCTGGCTTACCAGGAAATCCCGGACAACAAGCAGGTCACCATCGTCGCTACGGTGGGACAGAATTAACCGAGGTAACAGGCCATGCAGGTCAAACGCTTTTTCGCTGCCGATATGCGCCAAGCCATGAAGCTGGTTCGCGATGAGCTGGGCGCGGATGCCTCGATCATCGGTAACCGCCGGGTTGCCGGCGGTGTTGAACTGACCGCCGCACTGGACTACCAGATACCCGCCGCCCCTGCTCGGCAACCGAACGCGGCGCTGGAAGCCGAGTTGCGCGAGACTCAAGCCCGTATCGCCTCGGCGCAGGCCGAGCTGGTCACACGTACCCAAGCCGACGCCAGCAAGGACCGCCAGCTGTTCGCTGAAGAGCCGGTGGCGCCGCTCGACGATCTGGATACCGCCCTGCGTATGGCTACGCCAGCGCCAATGACCAGCGGCGACCAGGGCGCGCTCGAGGCCATGCGTTCCGAGTTGCACGGTTTGCGCGAGTTGCTCGAAGGGCAGCTGGGTTCCATGGCCTGGGGGCAGATGCAGACGCGTCGGCCGCAGCAGGCCAATCTCTGGCGGCGTCTGCAGCGCATGGGCTTACCCGCCGAGTTGTCGCGGGTGTTGCTCGAGCGTGTGGCGAATGTCGCCGAGCCGCGCCAGGCCTGGGGCATGTTGCTCGCTCACCTGGCCCATGCGATTCAAACGCCGCAGCAGGAGCCGCTGGAAGAGGGCGGGGTGATTGCCCTGGTCGGTCCTGCTGGCATGGGTAAAACTACCACCCTGGCCAAGCTGGCTGCACGTTATGTGCTCAAGTATGGCGCTCAGCATGTTGCCCTGGTCAGTCTGGACAGCTATCGGATTGGCGCCCAGGAACAACTGAAGACCTTGGGGCGTATCCTCAATGTACCGGTGACCCTGGTCGACCCCGGTCAGTCGTTGACCCAGGCTCTGGTTCCCCTGGCGCGCAAGCGCGTGATATTGATCGATAGTGCCGGTTTGCCGGCCAGCGATCCCGCCCTGCGCATGCAGCTGGAAACCCTGGCCAGCCGCGGCATCAAGGCCAAGAATTACCTGGTCCTGGCGGCTACCAGCCAGAGCCAGGTGCTCAAGGCCGCCTACCACAGCTACAAGCGCTGCGGTCTTTCCGGCTGCATCCTGACCAAGCTGGATGAGGCCACCAGCCTTGGCGAGGTTTTAGGTCTGGCTATTGGCCAGCGTCTACCGGTAGCCTATCTCACTGATGGGCCACGGATTCCGGATGATTTGCAGGTGCCGCGCAGCCATCAACTGGTCAGTCGTGCGGTGGGACTGCAAAGCGCCGAGGACCCGAGCGAAGATACAATGGCCGAGATGTTCGCCGGGCTTTATCAACATCCGGCGCGGCGCGCCGGTTAATGGCCATTGCGGCAATGATTAAGCAATATGCGGCGATGCGTGGTGCCCGGCGGTGGATTGGCGGAGTACCAGCAGCCACATGGTCCCAGTCGAAGTCAGACAAGGTGTATAGATAACATGGGTATGCATCCCGTACAGGTGATTGCGGTGACCGGCGGCAAGGGTGGCGTCGGCAAGACCAATGTGTCGGTGAATCTGGCGCTGGCGCTGGCTGATCTCGGTCGGCGGGTGATGGTGATGGACGCCGACCTGGGGCTGGCCAACATCGACGTGCTGCTGGGCCTCACTGCCAAGCGGACGCTGGCCGATGTGATCAGTGGCGAGTGCGAACTGCGCGACGTGGTGCTGCAAGGCCCCGGCGGCATTCGGGTAGTCCCCGCTGCGTCAGGCACGCAGAGCATGGTGCAGCTTTCGCCGATGCAGCATGCCGGCCTGATTCAAGCCTTCAGCGACATCAGCGACAACCTCGATGTGCTGATTGTCGATACCGCCGCTGGTATTGGCGACTCGGTGGTCAGTTTTGTCCGCGCCGCCCAGGAAGTGCTGGTGGTGGTGTGTGACGAGCCGACCTCGATCACGGACGCCTATGCCCTGATCAAGCTGCTCAACCGCGACCATGGCATGAGCCGTTTCCGCGTCCTGGCGAATATGGCGCACAGCCCACAGGAAGGCCGCAACCTGTTTGCGAAACTGACCAAGGTTACCGACCGCTTCCTCGATGTCGCGCTGCAATATGTTGGCGCGGTGCCTTACGATGAGTCGGTACGTAAGGCCGTGCAGAAACAGCGTGCGGTCTACGAAGCGTTCCCGCGTTCGAAGAGTTCCCTGGCGTTCAAGGCGATTGCCCAGAAAGTCGATGCCTGGCCACTACCGGCCAATCCGCGCGGCCATCTGGAATTTTTCGTCGAGCGCCTGGTGCAGCAACCCGCCGCGGATACGGCCATATGACAGCAGCTTCTGGACTCCGTATGTACAGCAAGGCTCAGACACAAGACGCCCAGCACCAGTTGATCGAGCGCCACGCGCCCTTGGTCAAGCGGATTGCTTATCACATGTTGGCGCGCTTGCCGGCCAACGTGCAGGTGGATGACTTGATCCAGGCCGGGATGATTGGCCTGCTCGAAGCCTCGAAGAAATACGACTCCAGTAAAGGTGCCAGTTTCGAAACGTTCGCCGGCATTCGCATTCGCGGCTCGATGCTCGATGAGGTGCGCAAAGGCGATTGGGCGCCGCGTTCGGTGCATCGCAATAGCCGCATGGTTAGCGACGCAATTCGGGTAATTGAAGCAAGAACCGGTCGCGACGCTAAAGATCAAGAGGTTGCGGCCGAACTCCAATTGAGTCTCGAGGATTACTACGGCATCCTTGGCGACACTTTGGGCAGCCGGCTGTTCAGCTTCGACGATTTGCTGCAGGACGGCGAGCATGGCGGGCTGCACGAAGACGTCAGCTCCACTCACCCAGAGCCCTCGCGGGAGCTGGAGGACGAGCGTTTCCAGGCGGCATTGGCCGATGCCATCAGCCACTTGCCCGAGCGGGAACGCTTGGTGTTGTCGCTGTATTACGACGAACAACTGAATCTCAAGGAAATTGGTGAGGTTCTGGGGGTTAGCGAATCGCGCGTCAGTCAGTTGCATAGTCAGTGTGCCGCACGCTTGCGGGCGCGACTGGGGGAATGGCGAGCGAGCTGAGCAGTTAAATCAGCAGACCGTTGGAAAATCTAGTGAAGTAGTTTTGCAGCGGCCTGTCAGGCCGGTTTCACGATTAAAAGCGTGCCCAGGTGCTGGGTTCGTTTGGGACTGTACGGAGGTCGACTTGGACAAAAACATGAAAATCCTCATCGTTGATGACTTTTCAACGATGCGCCGGATCATCAAGAACCTTCTGCGCGACTTGGGGTTCACCAACACCGCGGAAGCCGATGATGGCACCACTGCACTGCCGATGCTGCAAAGCGGCAGTTTCGATTTTCTGGTGACTGACTGGAATATGCCAGGCATGACCGGGATCGACTTGTTACGTGCGGTACGTGCAGACGAGCGTCTGAAGCAGTTGCCGGTGCTGATGGTGACCGCTGAAGCGAAACGCGATCAGATCATCGAGGCCGCACAAGCCGGGGTGAATGGCTATGTGGTCAAACCGTTCACAGCCCAGGTGCTGAAAGAAAAGATTGAAAAAATCTTCGAGCGGGTCAACGGCTGATGTCTGCCGCGAGGGCACTATGGAACATGACGATTCCGCTCAGGGTGACTTTGAGTCGACCCTGAAAATTCACGCGCGCCAATTGGTGGAAAGCCTGGAACACGGCAATTTTGGCGAAGCGGTGCAACTGATCAACGATATCAACAAGGTTCGCGACCGTGGTCTGTATCACGAAGTCGGCAAGCTGACGCGCGAGTTGCATAACGCCATCGTCAATTTCCAGCTCGATCCACGGGTGCCGCACGCCAAAGAAGTGTCGCAAATCACCGACGCTACCGAGCGCTTGAATTATGTGGTGACGATGACCGAGAAAGCGGCCAATCGCACCATGGATCTGGTTGAGATGAGTTCGCCCCTGGTTAACGCTATCGGCGCCGAGGCACAGAGCCTGAGTGCCGATTGGGGCCGCTTCATGCGCAGGGAAATGGGCGCCGATGGTTTCCGTGACCTGGCCAAGCGAATTGAACTGTTTCTCGCCAGCAGCGAGCGCGACAGCGTCCAGGTGTCGGCCCAGCTCAACGATATTCTGCTCGCGCAGGATTACCAGGATCTGACTGGCCAGGTGATCAAGCGGGTGACGCAACTGGTCACCGAAGTGGAAAGCAACCTGCTCAAACTGGTGCTGATGGCCAGTCAGGTCGACCGTTTTGCCGGTATCGAGCATGACCACGCCGTGCTGCGTGCTGAACAAGAACAACAAAAAGAGCCTTCCCACGGTGAAGGTCCGCAGATTCATGCCGATAAGCGTGAAGACGTCGCATCCAATCAGGATGATGTCGACGATCTGCTTTCCAGCCTGGGATTTTAGGAGCACGTCATATGAGCTTCGGCGCCGATGAAGAAATCCTCCAGGACTTCCTGGTGGAGGCCGGCGAGATTCTTGAACTACTGTCCGAACAGTTGGTGGAGCTTGAAAGCCGCCCGGACGACATGAATCTGCTCAACGCTATTTTTCGCGGTTTTCATACCGTCAAAGGTGGTGCCGGTTTTCTCCAGCTCCATGAGCTGGTGGAATGTTGCCATATCGCAGAAAACGTCTTCGACATCCTGCGCAAGGGTGCGCGGCGCGTCGACTCCGAGCTGATGGATGTAGTGCTGGAAGCACTCGATGCGGTCAATGGCATGTTCACTGAAGTGCGTGAGCGCGTTGCACCGACACCGGCCACGCGGGAGCTGTTGGCAGCCCTGGCGCGACTGGCCGAGCCGGCTGCGGCCGTTGCGGTCGAAGAGCCCGTTGCCGAGGTCGCTTCTGGCGATATCACCGACAGCGAATTCGAGCAGTTACTCGATGCGCTGACCGAGTCGCCTGGCAAGGTGGCGAGCACAAGTGCAGGCGGTGACGAGATCAGCGATGACGAGTTCGAGTCGTTGCTCGATGAGTTGCATGGCAAGGGGCAGTTCGCTGCACCTGCAGTGGCCGTGGCATCTGCATCGGTTGCCATGCCCGCTGCGCCAGCGGCTGGTGACGAGATCAGCGACGATGAGTTCGAGGCGCTGCTCGACCAGCTACATGGCAAGGGGCAGTTCGCTGCACCTGCAGTGGCCGTGGCATCTGCGTCGATCGCAGCGCCCGTTGCACCAGCGTCTGGCGACGAGATCAGCGACGATGAGTTCGAGGCGCTGCTCGATCAGCTACATGGCAAGGGCAAGTTTGTCGAGCCGGCCGCGATCGCCAAGGCGCCCGCCGCAGCAGTAACTGCAGCTCCGGCTAAACCCGCCGCTGCCGCTCAGCCCTTAGCTAAACCCGCGGCCAAGGTTGTTCCGCTGAAAGCGCCGACACCGACGACCGCCGTCGCCGATAAGGCGTCAGCACCCAGCGAAGCGGAAACCACCGTACGGGTGGATACCGCGCGTCTGGACGAGATCATGAACATGGTCGGCGAGCTGGTGCTGGTGCGTAACCGTCTGGTGCGCCTGGGCTCCAACAGCGGCGATGAGGCCATGGCCAAAGCCGTGTCCAACCTCGATGTGGTCACCGCGGATCTGCAGACGGCGGTGATGAAAACGCGCATGCAGCCGATCAAGAAGGTCTTCGGCCGCTTCCCGCGGCTGGTTCGTGATCTGGCGCGCAGCCTGAAGAAAGAGATCAATCTTGAACTGGTCGGTGAAGAAACCGACCTGGACAAGAATCTGGTCGAGGCGCTGGCCGATCCGTTGGTGCACTTGGTGCGCAACGCCGTCGACCATGGCATCGAAACCCCGGAAGAGCGCGAGGCCGCGGGCAAGTCGCGCGGCGGCAAGGTAGTGCTGTCGGCCGAGCAGGAAGGCGATCACATCCTGCTGTCGATTTCCGATGATGGCAAAGGCATGGACGCCGATCAGTTGCGGGCCAAGGCCGTGGAGAAGGGCCTGCTGGACAAGGACGCGGCCGACCGCCTCAACGAGTTCGAGTGCTACAACCTGATCTTCGCTCCGGGTTTCTCGACCAAGACCGAGATATCCGACGTGTCCGGTCGCGGGGTCGGCATGGACGTGGTGAAGACCAAGATCTCCCAGCTCAACGGTACGGTCAACGTGTTCTCGGTCAAGGGCCAGGGCTCGAAGATCGTCATCAAGGTACCGCTGACCCTGGCGATCATGCCGACATTGATGGTGATGCTGGGCAACCAGGCCTTCGCTTTCCCGCTGGTCAACGTCAACGAGATTTTCCACCTCGACCTGTCGCGCACCAACGTGGTCGATGGCCAGGAAGTGGTGATCGTGCGCGACAAGGCGCTGCCGCTGTTCTACCTCAAGCGCTGGCTGGTACGCAGCGCTGCCCATGACGAGCCGGGCGAGGGCCATGTGGTGATTCTCACCGTCGGTAGCCAGCGCATCGGTTTCGTCGTCGATCAGCTGGTTGGACAGGAGGAAGTGGTGATCAAGCCGTTGGGCAAAATGCTCCAGGGCACTCCGGGTATGTCTGGCGCTACCATCACTGGCGATGGGCGTATCGCCTTGATTCTCGACGTGCCGAGCATGCTCAAGCGCTACGCGCGGCGCATCTGATTGTTCGCGGCGTCGCCTGAGGCGGCGCCGTTTAGGAGTGTTTTATGGTGGTCAAGGTGCTGGTGGTGGACGATTCCGGCTTTTTTCGCCGGCGCGTTTCGGAAATTCTCTCTGCCGATCCGAATATCCAGGTGGTAGGTACGGCGACCAATGGCCGCGAAGCCATCGATCAAGCGTTGGCACTCAAGCCCGATGTGATCACCATGGACTACGAGATGCCGATGATGGACGGCATCACCGCCGTACGAAACATCATGCAGCGCTGTCCGACCCCGGTGTTGATGTTTTCCTCGCTGACCCACGAAGGTGCCCGCGTCACCCTGGATGCGCTGGATGCTGGGGCGGTGGATTTTCTGCCGAAGAATTTCGAAGACATCTCGCGTAACCCGGAGAAGGTCAAGCAACTGCTCTGCGAGAAGGTGCACAGCATTGCCCGCAGCAATCGCCGCGGCCTTGTCGCGGCGCCAGCGCCGAGTGTCAGCACGCTGGGAAAGCCGGCAGCGCGCAGTAGCCTCGGTCGTTCTGGCGTCAGCACCCCCGTGCCTGCGCCAGCCTCCGCGTCGGTTACTGCGCGCGCGAGTGCGCCCAAGCGCAAGTCCTACAAACTGGTGGCCATCGGCACCTCGACGGGAGGGCCGGTGGCTCTGCAGCGTGTGCTGACCCAGTTGCCGGCCAATTTTCCGGCGCCGCTGGTGCTGATCCAACACATGCCCGCGGCTTTCACCAAGGCATTTGCCGAGCGTCTGGACAAGTTGTGCCGGATCAACGTCAAGGAAGCCGAAGATGGCGATCTGTTGCGTCCGGGGTTGGCGCTGCTGGCTCCGGGCGGCAAGCAGATGATGATCGACGGTCGCGGCGCTGTGAGGATTCTGCCGGGCGATGAGCGCCTGAACTACAAACCCTGTGTCGACATTACCTTCGGCTCGGCGGCCAAGTCCTTTCACGACAAGGTGCTGGCGGTGGTATTGACCGGCATGGGAGCCGATGGGCGCGAGGGCGCGCGCCTGCTCAAGCAGGAGGGTAGTCACGTGTGGGCGCAGGATGAGGCCAGTTGCGTGATCTATGGCATGCCGATGGCGGTGGT
The DNA here is from genome assembly GCF_002025205.1 of Pseudomonas sp. CC6-YY-74. Lineage (GTDB taxonomy): Bacteria > Pseudomonadota > Gammaproteobacteria > Pseudomonadales > Pseudomonadaceae > Aquipseudomonas > Aquipseudomonas paeninsulae. The sequence goes on from NZ_CP019947.1 coordinate 755,485, forward strand.
CAAGGCCAATCTGGTGGACGCCATCTATAGCCTCGATGACATCGGTCGGCACTTGGCAGAGGCCTGCGTGTAATGGATGTGCTGAGCCTGATAGGGGTCATCCTGGCGTTCGTCGCCATTCTGGGTGGCAACTATCTGGAGGGCGGTCATGCTGCAGCGCTGCTCAATGGCCCGGCGGCGTTGATCGTGATTGGCGGCACCTTGGGCGCGGCGCTCCTGCAGGCGCCGGTCAGTGTGTTCAAGCGCGCCTTGGTGATTCTGCGCTGGATTTTTTTTCCGCCGCGCATCGATCTGGTCGGCGGCATCGAGCATGTCGTCGGCTGGAGCATGACCGCACGCAAGGAAGGCCTGCTCGGCCTTGAGGCGATGGCCGATACCGAGACCGATCCTTTTGCGCGCAAGGGCTTGCAGTTGCTGGTCGATGGTGCCGAACCCGAAGCCATTCGCAGCATCCTCGAGGTCGATATGTACACCCAGGAAGGCCGCGATATTCAGGCCGCCAAGGTCTATGAAAGCATGGGTGGTTACGCCCCGACGATCGGCATCATTGGGGCGGTGATGGGGTTGATCCATGTGATGGGCAACCTGGCTGATCCGAGCAAGCTCGGCAACGGCATTGCCGTGGCCTTTGTCGCCACCATCTACGGGGTCGGTTTTGCCAACCTGCTACTGCTGCCCATTGGCAACAAGCTCAAGGCCGTCGCCCAGCGTCAGTCGCGCTACCGCGAGATGTTGCTGGAGGGCATTCTGTCGATCGCCGAAGGCGAAAATCCGCGCTCTATTGAGTTGAAGCTGCAAGGCTTCATGGAATAGCCATGGCTCGTCGCAGGCACCAGGAAGAACACGAAAACCATGAGCGTTGGCTGGTCTCCTATGCCGACTTCATTACCCTGTTGTTTGCCTTTTTTGTGGTGATGTACTCGATGTCCTCGGTCAATGAGGGCAAGTACAAGATTCTCTCGGACAGCCTGACCGGGGTGTTCAACCAGCCCGACCGTGCGATCAAGCCTATTCCGGTGGGCGACCTGCGTCCGCGGACCACCGAGCCGGATCGCGCGCTGGTCGATGAGGACGAGCAGGCCAGCCAGCCTGTGGACTCCCTGCAGAGCATTGCCGACAGCATGCGCCAGGCGTTTGCCGGGTTGATCGACTCCAAGCAGTTGAAGGTGAGCGGCAACGAGTTGTGGATCGAGATCGAGCTCAGCTCCAGCCTGTTGTTCCCCAGTGGCGATGCCTTGCCGAACAATGCGGCATTCGATCTGATCGAGAAGATTGCCAATATTTTGGCGCCTTATGAGAATCCGGTGCATGTGGAAGGCTTTACCGACAACCTACCGATTAAAACCGCGCAGTATCCAACCAACTGGGAGTTGTCTGCCGCCCGCGCAGCCAGCATCGTGCGCATGCTCGCCATGGATGGGGTCAATCCCAGGCGCTTGGCATCAGTGGGCTATGGTGAATTTCAGCCGGTGGCGGATAACGCGACGGCCGATGGTCGGGCGCGTAATCGGCGGGTGGTGTTGGTGGTGTCGCGCAACCTTGATGTGCGCCGCAGCGTGAGCGGTGTCGGCAGCGCCAATGCACGCCCCGATAGCGCCTTGCGGCGGGCTGGCACACAACCTGCAGCACCAGCTGCAATGCAGGCCCCGTCAGCGGGTGCCGTCAATCCCCCGTCGCTTGCCCAATAGGGCAGCGCCTGTTCTCGGTAGGGTCTGGATCATGCCGAGAGGATAAACAAGATGAGAGTCTGGGCTGTAGCCAATCAAAAGGGTGGTGTTGGCAAAACCACTACCGCCATCGCCTTGGCCGGCCTGCTGGCCGATGCCGGTAAGCGCGTGGTCGTGGTCGATCTCGATCCCCATGGGTCGATGACCAGCTATTTCGGCCACGACCCGGATGCGTTGGAACACAGCGGTTTCGACCTGTTCCTGCATCAGGGCGTGGTGCCCCAGGGGTTGCCTGAACAATTGCTGCTACCGACCAGTCACGAACGCATAGCGCTGTTGCCCTCGAGTACCGCCTTGGCCACGCTCGAGCGCCAGTCGCCGGGGCAGAGCGGCTTGGGCCTGGTCATCGCCAAGAGCCTGGCGCAGCTCTGGCAGGGTTACGACCATGCGGTGATCGACAGTCCACCGTTGCTCGGTGTGCTGATGGTCAATGCGTTGGCGGCCAGCCAGCATCTGGTGATCCCGGTGCAGACCGAGTTTCTCGCGGTCAAGGGCCTGGAGCGCATGGTCAGCACCCTGACGATGATCAACCGGTCGCGTAAACAGGCGTTGCCCTACAGCATAGTGCCGACCCTGTTCGACCGACGGACCCAGGCGTCGCTGAGCACCTTGCGCATGCTGCGCGACAGCTACCCCGAACACCTGTGGCCCGCTTATATTCCGATCGACACGCGCTTGCGCGATGCCAGTCGCGCAGGCCGCACACCCTCGCAGTTCGACCCCAAAAGCCGCGGTGTACTGGCCTATCGGGCGCTGCTCAAGCACCTGTTGACGCAGCAGTTGGCCGCGCAGGTGGCTTGAGATGACGGTTTATGTTGAGTCGAAGCGTTCAAGTATGCCGCCACTGCGGCCGATAGGTTGTACAGGTAATTTTTGCGGATTCCATCTATGAGCCGTCCCGTCGCCACCGCCACGCGTCCCCAGTTGGCCTTGCAGTCCTATCTGGATAGCTTGTTGCAGGAAGCTGCAGTCGAGTTGGCCGAGAGTAGCAGCCTCGACGATTTCGCGGCTGCGGTGTTGGAGGAGCAGGTGCGCGATGCCGGCCTGCTGTGCGCGGCCCCCGTGCAGGCGCTGGCTGAACCCGCGCCGGTTGTCTTGCCGATGATCGAATCGACACCTGCTGTGGTCGCTCAGCCGGTGTTTGTTGAGTCGGTGATCGACGTCCATCTGCCCGCTGCAACCCTGAACCTGTTGCCCAGCTTGCAGCCGGGTGAGCGGCCAGCATGGGCACAAGAGCCGTTCGAATGCCTGTTGTTCGACGTCGCCGGCTTGACCCTGGCCGTGCCGCTGGTGTGCCTGGGTTCGATATTTCCGCTGGCAGGGCAGGAATTGACGCCATTATTTGGCCAGCCGGACTGGTTTCTCGGCATACTGCCGTGCCAGGCCGGTAACCTGAAAGTCCTGGACACCGCACGCTGGGTGATGCCTGACCGTTACCGCGATGACTTTCGCCAGGGTTTGCAGTATGTGATTTCCGTCGAAGGCTATGAATGGGGCCTGGCGGTGCATCAGGTCAGCCGTTCGATTCGCCTGGACCCAAATGAGATCAAGTGGCGCTCTCAGCGCACGTTGCGACCCTGGCTGGCCGGCACCGTGATTGAGCATATGTGCGCCTTGCTGGATGTGGCGGCCCTGGCCGAGTTGATTGCCAGTGGCGCGGCCAAGCGCATGGTCAATGGCCAGATTCACTGATTGAGAAATGCTAGGCTCGCCATTGCGGCGGGTCTGACGAATGATGACCAGCGGTTTGAACCGCGCACGCCGCACAGTGCGGCTTACGACGAGGCTAGGGATATGAAGAAGAATTCTGCACAGGGCGCTGAAGATCCCATCCTGCAATGGGTGACCTTCCACCTGGACAATGAAACCTACGGCATCAATGTGATGCAGGTTCAGGAAGTGCTGCGCTACACCGAGATCGCTCCGGTGCCGGGCGCGCCGAGCTATGTGCTGGGTATCATCAATCTGCGTGGCAATGTGGTGACGGTGATCGACACCCGCCAACGCTTCGGCCTGGACTCGGTAGCGGTCACCGACAATACCCGCATCGTGATCATCGAGGCGGACAAGCAAGTGGTCGGCATCATGGTCGACAGCGTGGCCGAGGTGGTCTATCTGCGCCAGTCCGAGGTGGAAACCGCGCCGAATGTCGGCAACGACGAGTCGGCCAAGTTCATCCAGGGCGTGTGCAACAAGAACGGCGAGCTGCTGATTCTGGTCGAGCTGGACAAGATGATGAGCGAAGAAGAGTGGTCCGAGCTGGAGAGTATCTAGTGTCTCGACGCATGAGTTTGGCAGAGCGATGGCGAGTGGCTTTTGTTGTCAGGCAAGGCGCCGTGACGAGTCATAGTTTGCTATGGGGAGGAGCGGCAACGCCGCTTGGCAGTAAAAGACGCCGCCAGAATTTGTCCGAAACTTGTGTGTCGAGATACTGACCATGCTTGAGATCGCGCTAATCCTGCTCGGGCTGGTGTGCCTCGGGCTGGTTGGCACCTGTGTCTGGCTGATCATGCAGCAGCGCCATCTGGCGTCGTTGCAGGCCGAGCGGGATGCGGCGCGCGATCTGCGCATCAAGGAGTTAAGTAAACGCCTGGATATCTATCTGGCAGGCAGTGTGCGCATGGGTGAAGAACTGCACGAGCTGCGGCAGATCGTTGCGCCACTGCCGGACAAGCTCAGCCAGATCGAGCAGCGTGACCCGAGCAGTCTGTCGTTCACCCAGGCCGCGCGCCTGGTCGGCCTGGGTGCCAGCGTCGATGACCTGACCCAGTCCTGTGGGCTGAGCAAGGCCGAGGCGGAGCTGATCAGCAAGCTCAATCAACCAAAACGCTGAGCAGAAGCGCCTACTGCCAAGCCCCGACGACGGCATTCGCTGTTTTCACCGACTCTGAATCCTTGCCATCTGCAGCCTGGCTCTGCTCTTCAGCGTGGTGGGCCGTCGAGCAGCGGTAGTGGCGGGGTGATGTCGTTGTCGCGCTGGAAACCCGCTGGGCACTTGCCCTTCAAGTGCCAGGCAAACGCGATGATTTCGGCAATGCAGCGATACAGTTGCTCGGGGATCGCCTCGCCCAGCTCCAGGCGTGCCAGCAGGCGCACCAGGTCGGCATTCTCGTAGATGGGCACTTCATATTCGCGGGCGATGGCGAGAATCGCTTCGGCCAACTCGTCATCGCCCTTGGCGCTGAGGTTGGGGGCGTTTTGCCCGTCATAGGTCAGGGCAATGGCTTGGCGCGGTGCGGTTTTTTTCATGCGGTTTCGTCAACCCAGCGTTGTTCCAGGCTGGTTCTTGGTCCCTGGGGTGGCGTGCCTTGATTGCAGGCCAGTTCGCCGACATTCAGGCCGGCGGCGGTCAGGCGTTCACGCAGCGTGTTCAGCTCTGCGTCGATCAGGCTGGCGGTGCGCGGGCGCTCGGCCCAGAGCTGGCTGGACAGGCTGCCACGGGCCAGTTGCGCCTGCACTTGCAGCGGCCCCAGCGGTTCCAGGTCAAAGGCCAGCTCGACCTTCCACAGCGCTTCCTTGGGTTCGTTGCCCGGCGACTTCTGCGGCTCTTCATGCTGGATTTTTACCTGCAAGGGCACCAATTCGCGCTGGTCGCGCATGGGCAGCTCCAGTTGCCAGGTGGTCAGCAGGTTGCCGTCCGGGCCGACCTGGCTCTGCGCCAGGCTGGACAGTTGGTGGGTTTGCAGGCGCGAGACGGCGGCAGCGGCCAGTTTCAGCAGGGTTTGCAGGTCCGCTTCGCCCTCCATTGACTGCAGTAGGCGCGATGGCAGGGGAAAGCGTAATGCCTGTTGGCGTGCGCTGGATTGGCCGAGGGAGCCGAGTATGTCGCGGGCGAATGCCGGCAGCACCTGGGCCATGGCTGCGCTGGCGTTGGCCGTGGCCAGCGGTGCGCCGCTCGCCAGAGTGGGCAGCAGTTGGCTGATCAGACGCAGCAGGTTGGCTTTCATGTCCGTCGGCAGGGCATGGCCCTGGCCGCCGAGCAGTTTGCTTTCGAGGAACAGGCCGCTATTTTCCATGGCCTGGCTCAGCCCTTTAACGGTGCTGAGTTGAGTGGCATCGGGCAGGGTGTTGAACAGTTTATCGATGCTGCTGCGCAGGCCTTCCGGCAGTGCCGTCTTGCCCCCTACGCCTTGCAGGGCTTTGAACAAGCCTTCCAGTGAGCCCTGGCGGTTTTGCTGGCTAGCCAGTTGCTGGCTTAACTCGAGCTGATCGAGACGCCCGCTGAGGGGCAGGAAATTCAGGGCCTGGCTGCCTTGCACCTGAGCGCTGAGCAGGCTGCCGAGGGGCAGCGCCAGAGGGGTTTCCAGCGCCAGTTTGCTGCCAGCCAGCGGGGTGTTGAGCAGGCTCACTACCACCTTGTAGAGCACCTGCTGTGCTTTGGCTTGGACCAGCTGTTCGCGCGCCACGACCTTGCCTTGCAGCAAAGTGCCGATCGGCAGTTGTTCGAGGTCCAGGCTGGTCAGGGCTTTTTCACCGCCGGCGAGTAGGGCCACCGCCAGGCGACTTTCCGACAGTGCCGTGACCACCAGCGCGGTGCCTTGGGCAAGGGGGCGTGGGCTGCTCGCCTGTAGGGTTGCCTGGCGACCATTGTCCAACGTCAGCTTGAGCAGCAGCTGGAAGCTCTGCGCCACTTCCTTGAGGGCGACCACCTCGGCCTTGGCGGTCTCGCCGCTGGCCAGCAGGCCTTGCAGCGGCTGCAGCAGCTTTAGTGCCAGATCACTGGCCGGTGCGCTGGCACGACTGCTCGGCGGGGTTGGCGCTATGGGGCGGGAACTGCTGATTTCGCTCATTGGCGGGTTACACCCTGTCGAAAATGCCCACTGCGGGGGCAGGGCATGGCATGTATAATCGCGCCCCGTCCAGGTCGGCTGCGCATTTAACTTGCGTCAGTATAGCGGCCGGGACACTGCCGACTTGAACCGCTTTTTAGGTGCATATGCTGTGACCAGCCCTCTTCTTGAAGCCGTGGCGCTCGCTTGTGAGCGGGATTGGCGCATGCTGTTCGAGCGGCTCGAGCTGCGTTTGGCGGCCGGCGAGATGTTGCAGATTGCCGGCCCCAACGGCAGCGGCAAGACCAGTCTGCTGCGTTTGCTCGCCGGGCTGATGCAGCCGACGGCCGGCGAAGTCCGCCTGAATGGCCAGCCGCTGGGCTCGCAGCGCAGCGAGCTGGCACGTAACCTGTTGTGGATTGGCCATGCCGCCGGGATCAAGGGTCTGCTCACTGCCGAAGAGAACCTGGCCTGGTTATGCGCGTTGCATCGTCCGGCCGAGCGCGCGGCGATCTGGCAGGCGCTGGAGGCCGTTGGCCTGCGCGGTTTCGAGGATGTGCCCTGTCATACCCTGTCTGCTGGCCAACAGCGGCGTGTCGCGCTGGCCCGCTTGTACCTGGACGGGCCGCCGTTGTGGATCCTCGATGAACCTTTCACCGCCCTCGACAAGCTCGCCGTGGCGCAACTGGAAAACCATCTGGCCTGGCACTGCGAAATGGGCGGTCTGGTGCTGCTGACCACCCATCACACGTTGACGGTCAAGCCTGCTGGTTACCGCGAGCTTGATCTGGGGCAGCGTATCCTATGAGTAATGTGTTTAGTCTGTTGGTCGCACGCGAAGCACGACTGTTGTTTCGCCGGCCTGCCGAGTTGGCCAATCCGCTGGTGTTCTTCGCCATTGTGATCGCCCTGTTTCCGTTGGCCGTGGGGCCGGATACCCAGCTGCTGAAAACCCTGTCCCCGGGTCTTGTGTGGGTGGCGGCATTATTGGCAGTGCTGCTCTCGCTGGATGGCTTGTTTCGCAGCGACTTCGAGGATGGCTCACTAGAGCAGTGGGTCCTTTCGCCGCACCCCCTGCCTCTTCTGGTATTGGCCAAGGTACTGGCAAACTGGTTGCTTTCCGGCCTGGCTCTGGTGCTGCTGGCACCCTTGCTGGCCTTGATGCTCGGTTTGCCCGGGCGCTGCTTGCCGGTGCTGTTACTCTCGCTGCTGCTCGGTACGCCGGTGTTGAGCCTGCTTGGCGCGGTTGGTGCGGCGCTGACGGTGGGCCTCAAGCGTGGTGGCCTGCTGCTGGCGCTGCTGATTCTGCCGCTGTATATCCCAGTGTTGATTCTTGGCAGTGGGGCGTTGCAAGCCAGCCTGCAAGGATTGCCGGCGGTTGGCCACCTGTTGTGGCTGGCCAGCCTCACTGCATTAGCGGTGACGTTGACACCTTTTGCCATTGCCGCCGGTCTGACGATTAGCGTCGGCGAGTGATCTACAACCGTGCTACCGAGGACGGCCAATGCGCGGCCATTACCTCGGAGAATGATGAGTGATCTGATGAACTGGACGTGGTTTCACAAGCTGGGCTCGCCCAAGTGGTTTTACCATATCAGCGGGCGTTTGCTGCCCTGGCTGAGTGCGGCTGCCGTAGTCTTACTGGCGGTTGGGCTGGTCTGGAGCCTGGCGTTTGCACCGCCGGACTACCAGCAGGGCAACAGCTTCCGCATCATCTATATCCATGTCCCTGCTGCATTTCTGGCCCAGTCGGTCTACGTCATGCTGGCGGTGGCAGGGGTGGTCGGCCTGGTATGGAAAATGAAGCTCGCCGATGTCGCGGTGCAACAGGCCGCGCCGATCGGTGCCTGGATGACTGTGATCGCATTGGTGACTGGTGCCATCTGGGGCAAGCCGACCTGGGGTGCTTACTGGGTCTGGGATGCGCGCCTGACCTCGATGCTGATCCTGCTGTTCCTGTATTTTGGCGTGATCGCCCTCGGCCAGGCCATCAGCAACCGCGACAGCGCGGCCAAGGCTTGCGCGGTCTTGGCCATCGTCGGGGTGATCAACATCCCGATCATCAAATACTCGGTGGAGTGGTGGAACACCCTGCACCAACCTGCCACCTTCAGCGTGATCGAGAAACCGGCCATGCCGCTGGAAATGTGGCTGCCACTGCTGATCATGGTGCTTGGCTTCTACTGTTTTTTCGCTGCCGTATTGTTGCTGCGCATGCGTCTTGAGGTACTCAAGCGTGAGGCACGCAGCAGTTGGGCCAAGGCTGAGGTCAAAGCTCAGGTGGAGAAAGGTCTATGAGCTTCACCTCGTTTGCCGCGTTTTTCGCCATGGGTACTCATGGTGCCTATGTCTGGTCGTCCTTTGGCATCAGCCTGGCTGTGCTGGCGCTGAATGTTGCGCTGCCGCTGTTGGCGCGCCGCCGTTACCTGCAAGACGAGGCGCGTCGTTTGCGCCGGGAGAAGTTGCAATGAATCCTGTTCGCAAGAAGCGCCTGTTCATCGTCTTGGCGATCTTGGCCGGTGTGGGTGTCGCCGTGGCCTTGGCGCTGAGTGCGCTGCAACAGAACATCAACCTGTTCTATACCCCGACCCAGATCGCCAACGGCGAGGCGCCGCAGGACACGCGTATCCGCGCCGGTGGGTTGGTGGAAGAGGGCTCGGTCACGCGCTCCAGCAACTCTCTGGAAACCGATTTCGTGGTGACCGACGGGGCAGAAAACGTGACTATTCGCTACAGCGGCATCCTTCCGGATCTGTTCCGTGAAGGCCAGGGCATCGTGGCCATGGGCAAGGTCAATGCCGATGGCGTGCTGATCGCCGACCAGGTGCTGGCCAAGCACGATGAAAACTACATGCCCCCGGAAGTCATGCATGCATTGGAGCAAAGTGCAATGAAGCAAAAATATGACGCGGCTCAACAAGGGGGTGCGCAATGATCCCCGAACTTGGCCACCTGGCAATGATTCTGGCGCTGTGCCTGACCCTGGTGCAGGCCAGCTTGCCGATGATCGGTGCCTGGCGCGGTGACCGGCAGTGGATGAGCCTGGCCGTACCGGCGGCCTGGGGCCAGTTCGCCTTCCTGGTATTTGCCTTTATCTGCCTGACCTATGCCTTCATGGTCGACGACTTTTCCGTCGCCTATGTGGCCCACAACTCCAACAGCGCGCTGCCCTGGTACTACAAATTCAGTGCGGTGTGGGGCGCGCATGAAGGCTCGCTGCTGCTCTGGGCGCTGATTCTGGCCGGCTGGACCTTCGCCGTGTCGATTTTCTCTAGGCAGTTGCCCGAGGAGATGCTCGCCCGCGTGCTCGGCGTGATGGGCATGATCAGCGTCGGCTTCTTGCTGTTCCTTATCGTCACCTCCAACCCGTTCGAACGCTTGCTGCCGAACAGTCCGGTAGACGGCCGCGACCTCAATCCACTGCTGCAGGATTTCGGTCTGATCATCCATCCGCCGATGCTGTATATGGGCTACGTCGGTTTCTCGGTGGCCTTCGCCTTCGCCATCGCCGCCTTGCTCGGCGGCAAGCTGGATGCGGCCTGGGCGCGCTGGTCGCGGCCCTGGACCGTCGTCGCCTGGGCCTTCCTCGGTATCGGTATCGCCCTGGGCTCCTGGTGGGCCTATTACGAGCTTGGCTGGGGCGGCTGGTGGTTCTGGGATCCGGTGGAGAACGCCTCCTTCATGCCATGGCTGGTCGGCACCGCGCTGATTCACTCGCTGGCGGTGACCGAGAAGCGCGGCGTGTTCAAGAGCTGGACGGTGCTGCTGGCGATTGCCGCCTTCTCCCTGAGCCTGCTCGGCACCTTCCTGGTCCGTTCCGGAGTGCTGACCTCGGTGCATGCGTTTGCCACCGACCCTGCGCGTGGCGTGTTCATCCTGGCCTTCCTACTAATCGTGGTCGGTGGTTCGCTGACCCTGTTCGCCATCCGTGCACCGGTGGTCAAGAGTCAGGTCGGTTTCGCCCTGTGGTCGCGCGAGACCCTGCTGTTCGTGAATAACCTGATCCTGGTGGTGGCGGCCGCGATGATTCTGCTCGGCACCCTCTATCCGCTGGTGCTGGATGCCATGACCGGGGCCAAGCTGTCGGTCGGTCCGCCGTACTTCAACGCGCTGTTCGTGCCGCTGATTGGTCTGCTGATGGCGATGATGGCGATAGGCGTGCTGGTGCGTTGGAAGGACACGCCGCTGCGTTGGCTGCTTGGCATGCTGGCTCCGGTGTTGATCGGCAGTGGGGCGTTGGCGGTACTGGCGACCTTTATGCTCGGCGACTTCAGCTGGGCGGTGCTGGGTGTCTGTCTGCTGGCTGGCTGGGTGGTATTGGCCGGGGTGCGCGACATTTATGCCAAGACCCGCCACAAGGGCCTACTCAAGGGCCTGCCAAGCCTGACCCGCAGCTATTGGGGTATGCAGACGGCGCACCTCGGCCTGGCCGTGTGCGCCCTTGGGGTTATCCTCACCAGCACAGGCAGCTTCGAGCGCGACATGCGCATGGCGCCGGGCGACTCGGTGGAGATGGGCGGTTACCAGTTCATCTTCGAGGGCGCCGAACACTTCGAAGGGCCGAATTTCACCTCGGACAAAGGCACCGTGCGGATCCTCGAAGACGGCCAGCAGATTGCTGTGCTGTACCCGGAGAAACGGCTGTATAGCGTGCAGCAGTCGGTGATGACCGAGGCCGGAATCGACGCCGGCATCACCCGCGACCTGTTCGTGGCGCTGGGTGAGCCGCTGGAAGACGGCGCCTGGGCCGTGCGCGTGCACATCAAGCCGTTCGTGCGCTGGATCTGGTTCGGCGCCTTGCTGATGGGCTTTGGTGGTTTCCTCTCGGCTTCCGATAAGCGCTACCGGATGAAGGTGACCACTCGGGTGCGTGAAGCTCTGGGCATGGCGGGGGCGCAAGCATGAAGCGGCTGATCCTGTTGTTGCCGTTGGCGGTCTTTCTCGCAGTGGCGCTGTTCCTCTACCGTGGCCTGTTTCTCAATCCGTCCGAGCTGCCTTCGGCGTTGATCGGCAAGCCATTTCCGGGGTTTTCCCTGCCGGCGGTAGAGGGCGGTGAAGCCATCAGCCAGGACGATCTCAAGGGCAAGCCGGCGTTGGTCAATGTCTGGGCCACCTGGTGTGTATCCTGCCGGGTCGAACACCCGGTATTGAACAAGCTGGCGCAGCTGGGCGTGACCATCCATGGGGTCAATTACAAGGATGAAAACGCTGCGGCGCAGAAGTGGCTGGCCGAATTCCACGATCCCTACCAGCTCAATATCGACGATGCGCATGGCTCGCTGGGTCTGGATCTGGGCGTGTATGGCGCGCCAGAGACCTTCCTGATCGACAAGGACGGCATCATCCGCCACAAGTTTGTTGGCGTGATCGACGAGCGGGTCTGGCGCGAACAACTGGCGCCGCTGTATCAAACGCTGGTCGATGAGGTCACGCCATGAGGCGTTTACTCAGTGCCGCAGTGCTCGGCCTGGCCTTGCTCGGCACCGCTCAGGCGGCGATCGATACCTATGAATTCGCCGACGAGGCGCAGCGCCAGCGTTATCGCAACCTGATTGAAGAGCTGCGTTGCCCCAAGTGCCAGAACCAGAACATCGCCGACTCCGATGCGCCGATTGCCTTGGACCTGCGTGCCGAAGTCTACCGCATGCTGGGGGAGGGCCAGAGCAACGAGCAGGTCATTGAGTTCCTGGTGTCGCGCTACGGCGATTTCGTCCTCTACAAACCGCCGGTCACGACGCGCACGCTGTTGCTGTGGTACGGCCCTGCAGGTCTGTTGGTCACTGGCTTCGTGCTGCTCGGCGTGGTGGTACTGCGTCGTCGGGGCAAGAAATCTGCGGGTTCGAGCGGTCTTTCCGCCGATGAGCAGCAACGCCTGGCTGCCCTGTTAAATCAAACGCCTCAGGATAAGAAAGACTGATGATCGAATTCTGGCTGTCCGCCGGCCTGCTATTGCTGGCTGCCCTGGGTTTTCTGCTGATACCGGTGCTGCGAGGCCGTAAGGCCCAGGCCGAAGAAGACCGCACCGCATTAAATGTCACCCTCTATCAGGAGCGCCTGCAGGAGCTGGAGACTCAGCATGGGGCCGGTGCGCTGAGTGATGAGCAATGGCAAAACGGTCGCGACGAAGCGGCCCGTGAACTGTTGGCCGACACTGACGGTGCCGAGAGTAAAGCCAGGGTCGGTGTGCTCGGCAGCAAGGTGCCGCTGACCGCCGCCTTGCTGATGCCACTGCTGGGCTACGGCTTGTACCTGTACTGGGGTGCAATCGACGATGTCGAGCGTGCGCGGACCTTCGCCGAGCAGCCGCAGACCATCGAAGCGATGACCACGCGTCTGGAAGCATCGGTGAAGGCTGACCCGACGTCCGCCGAAGGCTGGTACTTCCTCGGCCGTACCTACATGGCCCAGGAGCGGGCCGCTGAGGCTGCCACTGCCTTCGAGCGGACTGTGGAGATCAGCGGGCGCGAGCCGGAGTTGCTCGGCCAGTGGGCGCAGGCCCTGTACTTCGCTGGCGACAAACAATGGACCGAGCAGCTGCAGGCGCTGACCGATGAAGCGTTGAAGGCCGACCCGGAGGAAGTCACCAGCCTCGGCCTGCTCGGGATCGCCGCCTATGAAGAAGGGCGTTTCGAGGCGGCCATTGGTTTCTGGGATCGCCTGGTCGCGGTATTGCCGGAGCAGGACCCCTCACGCCAAGCCATTCAGGGCGGAATCGAGCGTGCCCGAGAACGCCTGGCTGCGCCGACGGACGCTACGCCGGCTGCCGCCGCGACCGGGCAGTTGACGGTCAAGGTCGACTTGGCAGCGGCACTAAAAGACAAGGTACAGCCGAATGACAGCGTGTTCGTGTTCGCCCGTGCCGCGTCCGGTCCGCCGATGCCGCTGGCGGTCAAGCGCCTGACCGTGGCCGATCTGCCAGCCGAGGTCAGCCTGTCGGACAGCGACGCGATGATGCCGCAGCTGAAGCTTTCCGGATTCGAGCAGGTGCTGTTGATCGCGCGTATTTCGCGCAGCGGCAATGCCACCGCCGGCGAATGGATTGGCCGCAGCCAGCCATTGGCCAGCAGCAGCACCGAGCCGCAACAACTGACCATCGACACCGCCGAAGGCCAAGCGCAATGAGCCGATGGCTAGCGATTGTCCTGGCCATCGGCTTGTCCAGTCTTGCCGGCTGTGCGGTGCAGAGCACGGCGCCGACCGGTCAATTGCCGGTGACCAAGTCACACCCGCGCTATGCGCCGCCGCCAGGGGCGCAAAGCCACTGGGACGCGGGGTTGGGTGTCTATGTAGTCGCAGGCGCGCGCGATCTGTATTACCGCGAGCGCACCTACTACCGCTGGAGCAGTGGCTGGAGTTGGGCGACCAATCCGCAAGGGCCGTGGCAGCCGACCGACAGCAGCGGCGTACCACCGGGCCTGTACCGCCGCTACGCACAATAACTCTGTCGTAGGGGGGCAGAGCGGCGATGCGCTTCAGCTCATCGCTGCCGCAGGGGTGGGCGATTTCCCAGGTGGCAGCTGGGCTTGAGAGCTGGGTAGGCTAGATCAGGCTTTTTTCATCGAGCATCGTTGCTGGTGGGTAAAGTGTCCTCCACCCGGTATTGCAGTCCTTGCACATGCGCATAGGCTCGACATTCATGCGCCGCGATCAGGCCAGCACGCCATCACGAAAATCGCGCAGCGCCTGCTCGATTTCTTCCTGGGTATTCATCACCAATGGCCCGTAATGCACGGCTGGCTCGCCCAGCGGCTTGCTGGCGATTAGGCTTGGAATATACCCATCCTATTATTATCAATCAGATCTATGGTTGCTAAATTCGCGGGTTTACCCTCGGTTTATTAGATGCTCAGTGGGCGGGGCAGAGCGTGGCTGGACGGTTTTCGCCGGGTAATTCGAAATCCTCGATCAACCGGCAGATGGCCTGGCCGTCCGGGGCGCATTCGGGCTTGTCGGCCCACTCGTCAAGCGCATCGCGCATCACCAGGGCCAGGCGCTGGCATTCCTCGATATGCGTCTGCAGGGCCAGCATGCGCTCGCCAAGCAGGTCACGGACTTCGCCGCAGGGCGCGGTACCGCTGTCGGCGCGGGCGAGAATGCTCTGTACGTCCTTGAGACTGAAACCCAGGCGGCGCGCACGGGCGATAAAACGCAGGCGCTGCAGATCGTCGTTGGTGTAGTGCTGATAGCCGTTATGCGGATCGCGCGCGGGGCGCAACAAGCCGAGATCGGTGTAATGGCGCACAGTCTCCGCGCTGACGGCAGCGGCTTTGGCCAGTTGGGCGACACGCATGGAGGTGCTCCAGAAAAAACCAGGGTCGCCACAGGTTAAAACCCTGGGGCGACCCTGTGGTCAAGCAGGTCGGCTTATTCGACAATCAGCAGCTTGCGCGACTCATTGTAAAAGTAGCGAATTTTCTCGTACTCGAACGGCGAGTTGAGCTGGCCGTAACGGAAGTTGACGGTGGAGCGCTGATCGGTCGTCTCGAGCAAAAAGATTTCTGGATGGCTGTTGCTGGCTTCGGCAACGTTGAGCCAGTTGACCTGGCTCTTGGCGCTGAAATCCACCACCAGCCCGCCGGTGTCGCGCAGGTTGGAGGGGCCGAGCAGTGGCAGCATCAGGTAAGGGCCAGCAGGTGCTCCATAGAAGCCCAATGTCTGGCCGAAGTCTTCGCGCTGTTTTGGCAGGCCCATGCGGCTCGCTGGGTCCCACAGCCCGGCCACGCCGATGGTGGTGTTGAGCAGCAGGCGGGCAGTGGTCTGCATTGAGCGCTTGGCTTTGAACTGCAGCAGGCTGTTGAGCAGGTTGGGCACATCGCCTAGGTTGCTGAAGAAGTTGCTCACCCCATGTTGCACGACAGTCGGGGTGACATAGCGATAACCGTCGACTATGGGTAGAAACACCCACTGATCGAAGCGGTAGTTGAAGTGGTAGACCCGCCGGTTCCATGACTCCAGGGGGTCATAGACATTCAGGGCGACGAGGGTCGAGCGTTCGAATTCGCGCTGATCCAGGCCCGGATTGAACTGCAGGTGTTGCAGGGGGCGCTTGAAGCCGTCTGCATCGGCGTGATGCTGGGCCTGAGTCAGGCCGCTGGTCATTAGCAGGGTCAGCAACAGGGCTGTAGCAAGAGGCTTAACCACGGAAGAACTCCAGCATGGCGTCGCTGTTGACGCGGTAGTTGAGGTTGCCGCAGTGCCCGCCGAACGGATAGACGGTCAGGCGGTCGCCAAGGGTTTTGCGCAGAAAACCCAGGTCGCCAGGGCCAAGAATGAGATCGTCGGCATTGTGCATTACGGCGATCTTGCTGGAGTTTTTCAAATAGTCTTCGACGGCATAGAGACTGACCTGATCGATCATCTGGGTAATGCTGCCGCCGTTAAGGCGGCTCCGCCACATCGGGATCAGTTGACCGGTGATGTAGCAGTCGAAGTCACATTGCAGCGCGCGTTTGAAGAACGGTGTCAGGCTGGTGCTGTCGTTGATTGGGTAACCCGCCGGGGTGATCAGGCCGCGCCGGTTGATCAGGTCTGAGGTGAAGGCGATATCGGCAGCGGCGAAGCGGAACACCGTACCGATCAGCATGGCCATCTGCTCGTCGGACAGCTGCTCCTTGGAACGCTGGAAGTCGAAGAGCATCGCCTCGTTGAGGTCAACATAACCCTTTGCCTGGAAATAGCGGGTCAGTTTGGCCAGTACGGTTTCGTAGAAGGTGGTGCTGCTGTTGATGCCTTCGACCTGGGTTTGTACCAGGCGGTCGAGGTTGTTGGTCGAGGTGTAGAGGTTGACCGGCGGATTGAGCAGCAGCACACGTTTGAAGTTGAAGCTGCGGCGGGTTTCGTCGAGCTGGCTGACGAATGCCGCTTGCAGGGCGCCCAGGCTGTAACCGGTCAGGTGGAAGGCGCTGACCTGCAGGTGCGGATGCTGGGCGCGCACGGCCTGCATCGCCCGGTACAGGTCGTCGGCATCTTCGCTGGTGAGGCCGGGTGTGGCGAAGCGCGAGGCGGCGCTCATGAAGTCGTAGCTGGTCGGTGAGGATAGCTGGACCACGTGGTATCCGGCGCCGTAGAACAATTTTTTCAGGTATTCCGCCGTACTGCTGGTGTAAGGCATACCCGTGCCGGGGATGATGAAAATCAGCGGGGCCTCGCCTTTTTGCGTGGCCAGGCGATAACCCATCTTGGTCACCGGCCAGAAGTTATCCGGCAATTCGAACTCGCGCTCCGGGCGCAGTTTGATCCGGTAGTCCTGCTGGTCAATGTCGGCATCGGCCGGCAGTTTCGGTTGCAGTTCGGGTGGTGTGGTGGCGATGGTCGCCTCGAACGGATTGGTCAGTGGATAACCATAGCTTTGCGCGTCGATGTCGGCCGCCAGCAATGGCCCACCGAGAGTTATGCCGCAAAGCAGAGCAGCGAGGCGATATACCAGCGGCATGACTTAAATCCCTTTAAAAAAGAGCGGATTGATTGAGGTGATGAAGTAAGACAATGAGACCTACACAAAGTGCCGGTCAAGCCGATTTTTGACTCAGGCCGTGCAGTGCCGGGCCGGTCAGGCGATACACCGTCCAGTCATCCAGCGGCTCAGCGCCCAGGCGCTGATAGAAGCCGATGGCCGGTTCGTTCCAGTCCAGCACCGACCATTCCAGACGTCCGCAGCCGCGCTCTATAGCCAGACCCGCCAGCTTGCCGAGCAAGGCCGTGCCCAGCCCCGTGCCGCGGGCGCTGGAGCGTACATAGAGATCTTCGAGATAGATACCGGGTTTGCCAAGGAAGGTCGAGTAATTGTGGAAGAACAGGGCAAAGCCTGCGGCCGTACCATCGACTTCGCCGATCAGCACTTCGGCAAAGGGCCGCGTGCCGAACAAGTGTTCGGTCATTTGTGCAGGGTCGGCGACCACCTGATCGCTGAGCTTCTCGTACTCGGCCAGTTCGCGGATGAAGCCGAGAATCAACGCGACATCGTCACGCTGGGCACTGCGGATGTGCAAATGGGGCATGGTCGTTCCTTGAACTGTTGATCGGGCGAGCATGCGGTGTGGCCATGGGGGCTTGCAAGGTGTGTCCACGCGATTGGCGGTGGTTGTGAAGCTATCGGGCGCCAGCGCAATGAAGGCTGCCGCCAGCTGTTCGCTAGTCATCACAGATGCTCATGCCTGGTGGTGCAGCCAGGCATGTTTCGGTAATTCTGCTGTTTGGCTCGAACGATGCTCCAGGCGCTGCCAGATTTTCTCGTGAAAGTAGAAGCCTACCGAGTTGCACAGGGGCTCGATGACGGCCACCAGGCCACTGGCCGCGACACTGCCGGTCAGCGTATAGGTCACCGCAAAGGCGATGCAGAAGTGCATCAGGGTAAAGGTTATGGTCTTGAACATGGCGCGTCTCTAATGAGAGGTATTAGCGTTTGCCTGTCAGGGTAGTGGCTCCAGAGTGATTGGCTAAATAATTCATTAGGATGAAGTTGATAGTATTTTCTAATTAAAATAGGTGTCGATCAGTGCGGAGTAGCGAAAATTCGTCAACAAAATACTCCAGCGAATTTGACAAGGTGATGCTGGCGGCTAACTTGAAGTGCGCGGCGCATGGAAGTCCCGCGCTGCGCACAATTGACTTGAGCTTTTCTGAAATGGAGTTCCAACATGCATAAGCGCTATCTCTCTTCCCTGCTGTGTGCTGTTCTGACCGCAGTCGCTCTCAGCGTCTCCGCCGCCGAAACCTCCAATACTGCACCCGCGAAGCCCGCGGCGGTGCAAGTAGCCGTAGCCGAGGTCGGCAAAGTCAATCTGAATACGGCCGATGCTCCCACGCTCCAGCGTGAGCTGAGCGGTATCGGCGAGACCAAGGCCAAGGCGATAGTGGCGTACCGTGAAGCCCATGGCGCATTCACCTCGGTTGATGAGGTGCTTGAGGTCAAGGGCATCGGCGAGTCCATCCTGGCGAAAAACCGTGACAAGCTGAGTATCAATTAACCGATACCCTAGAAGATAAAGGCCGGTCAATGACCGGCCTTTTTGCATTGTGCAGGTGAACGCCAGCCTCATCCTGCAAGGTAATCCCCCCATTTTTAGCACTCGCCAGAAGTAGAGGTCAGGCCGTGAGGGCGCTGGAAAGTTGCCATCAGGCGTTGCCTCAACCAGAGGGCGGTGCGCAGCCAGTCAGCGGGGTTTATTTCTGGGGGCCGGTAGGGCGCGGCAAGACCTGGCTGATGGATCAGTTCTATCAACGCCTGCGAGTGCCCGCGCGACGTCAGCATTTCCATCATTTCATGCGCTGGGTGCACTGCCGCCTGTTTCAGTTGACCGGCGCGGCTAATCCCTTGCGGGCTTTGGCTCGTGAGCTGAGCGCCGAGGTCAGGGTGCTGTGTTTCGATGAGTTGTTCGCCAGCGACATTGGCGATGCCATTGCAATAAAAAGCCCAGCTGGATGGCTGGGCTCTCGAATTTGGCTCCGTGACCAGGACTCGAACCTGGGACCCAATGATTAACAGTCATTTGCTCTACCAACTGAGCTATCACGGAATAACGGTGCGTATCCTAATGATTAATAAGGGGAAGTCAAGAGTCTCTGGCTTCCCCTGACTGGCTCAGAGAACCTGGGCGATGGCCTGGGTAACGACCGGCAGATTGCGCTGGTTCAGCGCGGCGACGCAGATGCGCCCGGTGCCGACAGCGTAGATGCCGAACTCGCTCTTCAGGCGTTCCACCTGCTCGGTGGTGAGGCCCGAATAGGAAAACATGCCGCGCTGCTGGGCGACGAAGCTGAAGTCGCGCTTGGCGCCCAGGGCGGTCAATTGCTCGACCATGGCCAGGCGCATGGCGCGGATGCGTTCGCGCATTTCGCCCAGTTCGGCTTCCCACATGGCGCGCAGTTTGGGGTTGTTGAGCACCGCGGCGACCACGCTGGCGCCATGGGTCGGCGGGTTCGAATAGTTGGTGCGGATTACGCGCTTGAGTTGCGATAGCACCCGAGCGGTTTCATCTTTCGAACCAGTGACGATGGACAGCGCGCCCACTCGTTCGCCATACAGCGAGAACGACTTGGAGAAAGAGCTGGAGACAAAGAAGGTCAAGCCGGACTCGGCGAACAGGCGCACGGCGGAGGCGTCTTCTTCGATGCCGTCGCCAAAGCCCTGGTAGGCGATGTCGAGGAAGGGTACGTGCTCGCGCTCACGAAGAATTTCGAGAATGGCCTGCCAGTCGTCCATGCTCAGGTCGACGCCGGTCGGATTGTGGCAGCAGGCGTGCAGCACCACGATCGAGCGGGCGGGCAGGTTTTTCAGGTCTTCGAACAGGCCGCCACGATTCACCCCATTGCTGAAGGCATCGTAGTAGCGGTAGTTGCGCACGGGGAAACCTGCCGCCTCGAACAGGGCGCGGTGGTTTTCCCAGCTCGGATCGCTGATGGCGACCGCTGCGTCAGGCAGCAGGCGCTTGAGGAAGTCTGCACCGACTTTCAGTGCACCAGTACCGCCCAGGGCCTGGGCGGTAATCACCCGGCCTTCCTTCATTAGGGCCGAGTCGGCGCCGAACAACAGGGTTTGCACGGCCTGGTCGTAAGCGGCGATGCCCTCGATCGGCAAGTAGCCACGGGGCGCATGGGTGGCCGTCAGCGCATTTTCTGCTTCTGCCACGGCCCGCAATAGCGGAATTCGCCCATCTTCATTGGTGTACACGCCAACACCGAGGTTGACCTTGGTGGGGCGGGTATCGGCGTTGAATGCTTCGTTGAGGCCCAGAATGGGGTCGCGCGGAGCCATTTCGACGGCAGAGAACAGACTCATGGATGCGGCAGCTCGAATGAAGAAGGGTGAGTGTTTGCAACGCCCCGTTAGGGGTTGCGTAAGTGGGTCGGTAGTATAACGACCCATAACGTGCGTCGCGACAGCGGGTACACGCATTTCAACTGTTTTGACGTACGCTTTCAGATCGCGTCACAGTCGTCCGTCGAGGTTAGTCATGTCCAAGTTCCAACTGGTCACCCGTTTCCAGCCTGCCGGCGATCAGCCGGAGGCCATTCGGCAGATGGTGGAAGGCATTGAGGCGGGTTTGTCGCACCAGACCCTGCTCGGCGTGACAGGCTCGGGCAAGACCTTCAGCATCGCCAACGTGATCGCGCAGATCCAGCGGCCAACCTTGATTCTGGCGCCGAACAAGACTCTGGCCGCTCAGCTGTATGGGGAGTTCAAGAGTTTCTTCCCGAACAACGCGGTGGAGTATTTCGTTTCCTATTACGACTACTACCAGCCGGAAGCCTACGTGCCTTCCTCGGACACCTTTATCGAGAAGGACGCCTCGATCAACGATCACATTGAGCAGATGCGCCTGTCGGCGACCAAGGCGCTGCTGGAACGTCCGGATGCGATCATTGTCACCACGGTGTCGTGCATCTACGGCCTGGGTAGCCCCGAGTCTTACCTGAAAATGGTGCTGCACGTCGATCGCGGCGATAAGCTGGACCAGCGTGAACTGCTGCGCCGCCTGGCCGATTTGCAGTACACGCGCAATGATATGGATTTTGCCCGCGCCAGCTTCCGGGTGCGCGGCGACGTGATCGATGTGTTTCCCGCGGAGTCGGAGCTGGAGGCCGTGCGCGTCGAGCTGTTCGATGACGAAGTGGAGAGCTTGTCCGCGTTCGATCCGCTGACCGGCGAGGTGATCCGCAAGCTGCCGCGCTTCACCTTCTATCCCAAGAGCCATTACGTCACCCCGCGCGAAGTGCTGCTGGAGGCGGTGGAGAAAATCAAGGTCGAGCTGGTCGAGCGCCTGGAGTACCTGCGCAGTACCAATAAGCTGGTCGAGGCGCAGCGTCTGGAGCAGCGCACGCGCTTCGACCTGGAGATGATCCTCGAGCTGGGTTATTGCAACGGCATCGAAAACTATTCCCGTTATCTGTCCGGACGTGGGCCGGGCGAGCCGCCGCCAACCCTATACGACTACCTGCCGGATCAGGCCTTGCTGGTAATCGACGAGTCGCATGTCTCGGTGCCGCAGGTCGGCGCCATGTACAAGGGTGACCGCTCGCGCAAGGAAACCCTGGTCGAGTACGGGTTTCGCCTGCCCTCGGCGCTGGATAACCGGCCGATGCGTTTCGAGGAATGGGAGGCGGCCAGCCCGCAAACCATTTTCGTCTCGGCCACGCCGGGCAACTACGAGGCCGAGCATGCCGGGCGGGTGATCGAGCAAGTGGTGCGGCCGACCGGCCTGGTCGACCCGCAGATTGAGGTGCGTCCGGCGCTGACCCAGGTCGATGATTTGCTCTCGGAAATTCACAAGCGCGTGGTTCTGGGCGAGCGGGTGCTGGTCACCACGCTGACCAAGCGCATGGCCGAGGACTTGACTGACTACCTGGCCGATCATGGCGCCAAGGTGCGTTACCTGCACTCGGACATCGATACGGTGGAACGGGTCGAAATCATCCGTGACTTGCGCCTCGGTGCATTCGACGTGCTGGTCGGTATCAACCTGCTGCGCGAAGGCTTGGACATGCCGGAGGTCTCGCTGGTAGCGATTCTTGATGCGGATAAAGAAGGCTTCCTGCGCAGCGAACGCTCGCTGATCCAGACCATCGGCCGCGCGGCGCGTAACCTCAACGGTCGGGCCATTCTCTATGCCGACCGCATGACCGGCTCGATGGAGCGCGCCATCGGCGAAACCGAGCGGCGGCGCAACAAGCAGATTGCCTTCAACGCGGCCAACGGCATCACCCCCAAGGGGGTATTCAAGGACGTCCGGGATATTCTCGAAGGCGCCACGGTGCCGGGTTCGCGCAGCAAGAAGCGCAAGGGCATGGCTCAGGCGGCGGAAGAAAGTGCGCGCTACGAGAACGAGCTGCGTTCGCCGAACGAGATTGCCAAGCGCATCCGCCAGCTGGAGGAGAAGATGTACCAGTTGGCCCGAGATCTGGAGTTCGAGGCCGCCGCACAGGTGCGTGACGAGATCCACAAGCTGCGTGAGCGTTTGTTGCAGGTGTGATTACAGGCTGGCTCACGACTCTGAGCAGCAACCGCAGCAACCGTTATCGGGCTCCCGCATGGCACGGGCCACAGGGTCGAGCTGGTAGCGTGGATAAGCCTGGGCGCAATCCGGGAGGCGCTCCCGGATTACGCTGGCGCTCATGAAGCATGCAAATAGGCTCTAGTGGCGCGGATTGAACGAGCCTGGCGGGTTGGGTCCTGCTCGCGGGCGACCCCTTAGATGCCCTGTGGCGTCTCTTCGCCGCCCAGGGCTTCGAACAGCGCCGGGAGGAACTCGACGAAGGTCAGCATCATCAGGGTGAAGCTGGCGTCCTGCTGGCCGAGGGCGTCATCGCCGCCATCCTGCTCCGCCTGATCCTGCAGCAGATCTTCGAAGCGCAGGCGCTTGACCACCAGTTTGTCGTCGAGCATGAACGACAGCTTGTCCTGCCAGGCCAGCGACAGTTGAGTGACCTGTTTGCCGGAGGTCATATGCAGCTGGATTTCGTCGCTGGTCAGGTCCTGGCGTTTGCAGCGCACCACACCACCATCTTCGTGGGTGTCGCGCAGCTCGCACTCGTCGAGTACATGGAAGTCGTCGGCGGCTTTCTGCGTTGTGACCCACTCGGTCATGGTAGCGCTGGGGGCAATCTTCACCGTCAGTGGGCGTACCGGCAGTGAGCCGATTGCTTCACGCAGGGTGGAGAGCAGGTCTTCCGCACGTTTCGGGCTGGAGGCGTCGACCAGGATCAGGCCTTGCTTCGGGGCAATGGCGGCGAAGGTCGCCGACTTGCGGATAAAGGCCCGCGGCAGGAAGGTCTGCACGATGTCGTCCTTAAGCTGGTCGCGTTCCTTCTTGTAGACCTTGCGCATCTGCTCGGCTTCGATCTCGTCGACTTTTTCCTTCAGGGCATCGCGCACCACGCTGCCCGGCAGGATGCGTTCTTCCTTGCGCGCCGCGATCAGCAGAAAGTCGCCGCTGGCATGCACCAGTGGCGCATCACCGCCTTTGCCGAAGGGGGCGATGAAACCGTAGGTGGTCAGCTCCTGGCTGGCACAGGGACGCGCCGGTTTGGCGGCCAGTGCGACTTCGAGTGTTTCGACATCGAAGGGGGCGTTTTGGGTGAGGCGATAAACCAGCAGGTTACGAAACCACATGAGGGGGACTCTCCATTAACGCAAAGCGCGCATTATTCTCCCCTTGGCGGCTCAGGCCAACCCTGCGCTAAGCCTTTGGCGCGTCGATAAAAATTTTTAAATCAATGCTTGCCAAGGTGAGGTCGGCTGTCTAGAATGCGGCCCACTTCGAGAGTGAAGGGTGATTAGCTCAGCTGGGAGAGCAGCTGCCTTACAAGCAGCGGGTCGGCGGTTCGATCCCGTCATCACCCACCAACTCGCTTTTGGAGTTACGCGCAGCGGTAGTTCAGTCGGTTAGAATACCGGCCTGTCACGCCGGGGGTCGCGGGTTCGAGTCCCGTCCGCTGCGCCATTTTTTACCTCGCTCCATCTCTGCTATGCCCCTTCCGCAATACTCGCTGTATTCCTTCGTAAATCCGTCTAAATACCTGAACTTATTCGCATTTCCTCGTTCGTATCCTGGTAGCCAGTGATTGCAGCAGCCTGCTAAGCTCGCGGCTTCACTCGATTGCCCTAGGGCGCACCGAACAAGGAATAAGCATGAAACAGCATCGTTTAGCGGCGGCGGTCGCTCTGGTAGGTCTGGTTCTCGCGGGTTGTGATTCGCAGACCAGCGCAGAGTTGGAGACCCCGGCACAAAAAGCCTCCTACGGTATCGGCCTGAACATGGGCAAGAGCCTGGCACAGGAAGGCATGGATGACCTCGATTCGAACGCCGTGGCCCAAGGCATCGAAGATGCCATCGGCAAGAAAGAGCAGCGCCTGAAAGACGACGAACTGGTCGAGGCTTTCGCGTTTCTGCAGAAGCGTGCCGAAGAACGCATGGCTACCATGAGCGAGGAGTCGGCCAAGGCTGGCAAGAAGTTCCTCGAAGAGAATGGCAAGCGTGAAGGCGTGGTCACCACCGAATCCGGTTTGCAGTACGAAGTGCTGAAAAAAGCGGAAGGCGATCAGCCGAAAGCCACCGATGTGGTGAGCGTGCACTATGAAGGCAAGTTGACCGATGGCAGCGTGTTCGACAGCTCTATCGAACGCGGTAGCCCGATCGAACTGCCGGTCAGTGGTGTGATTCCAGGTTGGGTTGAGGGCTTGCAGCTGATGCATGTCGGCGAGAAGTACAAGCTCTATATCCCGAGTGAGCTGGCATACGGCGAGCAAAGCCCGACTCCGGCAATCCCGGCCAACTCGGTGTTGGTGTTCGATCTGGAACTGTTGGAAATCAAGGCCACCAGTGCCGAGCAGTAACCGTTAGGCGTTTGTCGGGCCTGGGACAGTCCAGGGTTCGACAGGCCGCCAGGGTTGCAGACAACGCCCCGTTCGACGGGGCGTTGTCGTTTTTGTCGGTTACAAAACGAACCTGAGGCTGACTGACGGGTCGGAAAAGTAGCGGGAATGGAATTCTGGCGTCACGGTTATGCACATTTTCCCCGGCTCATGCACGACCTTGCCCTGGGCTTCTTGAAAAATTCTTTGCAAATTTTAAGTTGCTGATTTAAAACAATTTTATTGGCTGGATAAAAAATGTCCGATCTGTAGCGAAGCCCTATGGGCCGGGCGTTTGGTTGGTCCAACTGGAATCTGTTCACAAGGTTATCCACAGCTTTAGTGGATAACCCAAGCCAGCCCAGCAGGCATGCGGGTTGACGAGGAATGCCCATGAAACAGCCGTGGAATTTTTCCAGTTACCTGCGCTTGGCACCGGTTTTTTTACGTCGTGGTCGCTTGCCTGCTTTGCTGCTGGCGGTGGCACGCAAGAGTGGCAAGCCAGGTCGGCGCTTCACTGCCTTGAAAGATGATTTGCGACTCCTGCAAGGTCTCTGCATGGCCTGGTGGCGCGGTGAGTATCGAGCGATCAGCTCTCAGGCGTTACTGGCGGTGGTCGCTGCGTTGCTGTATTTCGTCACACCACTGGATGCGCTGCCGGATTGGCTGCCGATGGTCGGCTTTATCGATGATTTGGCCGTACTGGCCTGGGTGCTGCGCACCTGGAGCGATGAGCTGGCGGCATTTCGTGCCTGGCGAGAAGCCCAGGCGCCTGAGGCGCTCGAAGCTATCGAGCGCTTGCCAGATGGGCAAAGCCTGGCGTTGGATAAGCCGAAGCCCTGACAGGCTACTGGAGGGGCGACTCGGGGCTGCCATCGAGCATCCGCGCGATCGCGCCCGAGTCTCGCAGTTCCAGCAGTACCTCATTCAGTCGCTCGGCACCGCTAGGCAGGTGTTGGCCATAGATGCAATACAGGTCGTAGTGCTGTACCACCCAGTCACTGCAGTGCAGGGGCGGCTCTGGGCGCTGGGCCAACTTGTAGGCCAGGGGCGGCGCATGTCGATCAGCGCATCCAGGCGTTGCCTACTCAAGAGGTGCAGTCCGCTGTCGAGGTCACGGACATTCTGGCGAGTCAACCGTTAGCGCGCGAAGGCCTCCATCAATGGCAGGCTGTAGATATAACCGAGTTGGGTGCCGAGAACCTTGCCGTACAAATCCTGCAATCGCGCCACGGGCGCTTTCGGTCATGCAGGTGGATCACGTCTGCCTCCTGGTAAAGTTTGGGTGACCGGCGGTAGCGCGGTGGTGCGGCCGCCCACTCCGGGTTGGCGTTGCCAATCAGATGAATACGTCCGCGCTGAATAAGCATCTTCGATGCATCTGTTCGGGGTCTCGACGAAGTGCAACTCGAGATTCAGGTGTTGGCCGACCCTGCTGCCAATTCGGTGGGTGAAACCACCACGCAATTGATGATGGCGGACCTCGACATATGGCAGGCTGTCGGCCGGAGAGAGGCCCCAACGCAGTGCTTCTGCGCCGCTCATGGCACTCCAGCAGCCCAGCAGCCCAGCAGAAGAATCGCCAGTGCCCTCAAAATACCCCCAGGACAGTGTCAAGGCAGTATAGGTCGCGCCCTTTAGAGGGTCGGGCTGTTAACATAGCCATCTGCAAGGAAGGTGCTGAGGCTGTCGGTACTGCTTTCCACGGGGAGTCGAGAATGAAAGTGCAAGTAATCAAACGTGATGGCGAGCCCGAATATGCGGTACTGCCCTGGGCAGATTACCTGGCCTTGTTGCAGGCCTCGGGCCACGCTGCGCAAGTTCCGGAAGCGCCTGCGGATGCAGTCAAGCCGGCGCTGAGCGAGTTGACGCGGTTGCGTGAAGAAAAGGGCTTGTCGCTGCAAGAGTTGGCGCGCTCGGTGGGGATCAGTCCGCATTACCTGGGCATGATCGAAAGCGCCGAGCGCCAGCCAGACGCCGCCATCAAGCGGGCCTTGGCCTGGGCGCTCGGTGTCGCAGGCTGGGAGGAGACGCTTTGAGCGTAAGTATCAGTCGTCAGCATTGGCAAGCCTTGCTCGATGAGTTGGAGGATGCTCGACGTCAGCGTCATCTGCTGACCTATCGAGCATTGGTCGAGCGTTTGGCCTTGCCGACCCCGGCGATGCAAACGCTCACCGCTGCGCTGGAACATCTGGCGGGCCTGGATGCCCGTGCCGAACGGCCACTGCGCAGCGCCTTGGTGATCAGTCAGGGCGCGAGCCGGCTGCCGCGAACCGGGTTCTTCGATTGTGTGACCCGTCTTGGTCGCTTTAACGGTGCTTCGGATGGCGTAGCCGCTGCCTCCTGGCATGCGTCCGAGGTGGTGCGGGTGTTCGAGTTCGATTACTCCGAGGCGCTCTAGGTGCTTGGGCAACTGCGTGCGCGGATAGGCTATGTCGTGGCCCGACGGTTGTTCCACTGGTCGTGGTTGGTTAAACAGCCGCGTGGCTGGCGCTGGTTGGAAGGGCAGTTCGCGCGCATGGCCAACCTCGGCGATGTTGCCGCACAGAGCTTCTACGGGCATATCCTGCTGTTTCGTGGCCACGGGTTTGGCGCCCGCGAAGAAGGCGTGCGTCTGTTGCGTCTGGCCGCCACTGGTGGTGATGCCAAGGCCGCCTATCAGCTTGGCGTACTGAGCCTGGCGGGCGATACCCGACAAGCCCCCGATGGCCTCGAGGCCGCGCGCTGGTGGACGCTGGCGGCTGCGGCTGGCCATCCCCTGGCCGCCCAGCGCTTGGCCGACCTGTATCGCGAGGGTGGCCGGGGCTTGCCGGCCGACCCCGAGCAGGCGGCGCGCTTTGTCCAGAGGGCGCAGGAACTGGGGCTGTAAGGGTTTATAGCTAGTGGCCTGATCGGCTAATCCGTTTATTCATGGACTCAGCCTGTCCATAGCCTTGTAAGATTCCGCGCCCGCTCTCGCTAATCTTCCCGCCATTGTTCCTGCCTTTCCCATCCATGGGGCGCCGGCGGGCTTGCGGCATTTCCCACCTCCAGGTGGGGCGCGCGGCCCACGGCTAATGCAGGCGCAGGGCTGCCAGGTTGTAGTGTCGCTGTGCAGGACAGACCGAGGTTGGGCCTCCCACAGATAAGACTCAAGCCGACGAATTTGAGTCAACCAACAACCGGCCACTTGTTGCTGAAACGCCTTCAGCGCAAGCCTGGCGGCTAGAGGTCCTGATTGAAGTCAAGCCTTGGCGGCGCTTCGCAGGTCTTCGCGGCTGAAAGCGCGCTCCAGCCGTAATTGCACCCAGCTGTAGCGCCTTGCAGGTGCGGCTTGGAAAGCGCCGCGGCTCTGCGGAGGCGGGTTGCTAGTCAAGCCGACAGCTTGTGCGTATCGATGATATGCAGGCTGTAACCGGGCACCGCCTTGGCGTGGCGCTTGGCTTCCGATGCCAGAGCGGCGAGCTGGCTGGCGTCCAGTTGTGCGCATTGTTCCGGGCGTAGATGCACCGCCCCCAGTGACAGGGAGAGCAGCGCGAATTCCTGGCGCTGGCCCTGCCGACTGTGGGCGACCAGGCAGCCAGCTTGCAGGTGTTCATCGCTGTAGAAGCGCCGGCACTGACTTTGAAAGTCTTCCTGCAGGCGATTGAGGCGAGCTCGCCAATCGTGCGAGCCGAGCACCAGCAAGAAGTCGTCGCCGCCAATATGACCGACAAAATCCCGTGTAGGGTCTACCCGCTCGCTTAGGCATTGCGCGAGACTCAGCAACACTTCATCGCCTTTGGCATAGCCATAGAGGTCGTTGAACGGCTTGAAGTGGTCGATATCCACATAACAGATCACCGCTTCTCGGGCTTGTTGCAACAGGCGAGTCAGGCATTGCTGGATAGGTACATTGCCCGGCAGCAGGGTTAGCGGGTTGGCGTAGCGCGCCTGCTGGATCTTCAGTTCGGTGATCAACTTGAGCACATCGATCACCCGCCCAAGCCCCAGATAACTGCCGTCCTGGGTGATGATGAAATCTTCCTCGATGCGTTGACGGGCACGGCTGGTGAGCAGGCGGCTGACCTGCTGCAACGACTGCTTCAGTTCGACGGTGAGGAAGTCATTACTCATCAGGCGGCTGATCGGTTTGCGGGCGAACAGGTCGGTGGCAAAAGGCTTGAGCAGTGCTTCGGACAGCGCATGGCGGTTGACGATGCCGATCGGTTGCCCGTGCTCATCGACGACGGCCAAGGAGTTGAGATTGGCCTGAGCACGGAAGGCTTCCAGCACCTCGGCGATGAGCGTGTGCTGGGCTACTGCCGGCTGTGCGTTGAGCAGGGGCTGAGGTTGCTGCCTTCTTCGCTGAGGGCGAGCGCATTGCCGTTGAGTTTCGGCAGGAGTTTGTGCGCATTGCGTGGTGGCTGTTCCTGCGGGCGACAGAGCAAATAGCCTTGCAGCAGGTCAATGCCCATCTCGGCCAGTACGGCGAGTTCTTCTTCCAGTTCGATCCCTTCGGCAATCACCTGGGCGCGTGACGCCTTGGCCATCTTCAGGATCGAACCGACGAATTCGCGCTTGACCGCGTCCTGATGAATGCCGTCGATGAAGTGGCGGTCTATTTTCACGTAATCCGGGCGCAGCTCCGACCATAGGCGCAGGCTTGAATAGCCAGCGCCAAGGTCGTCCAGGGCAATCGAAAAGCCCATGGCGCGGTAATGATGCAGGGCGGTATCGAGGAGGGTGAAGTCGTCGGTGGGAGACTGCTCGGTCAGCTCGATCACCACTTGGCTGGGGGGGATGCCATAGGCTTGCAGCAGTTGCAGGGTGCGACCGGGTTGATGGCCAGGCTCCAGCAGTGAATCCGGCGAGACGTTGAGAAACAGCTTGCCCGGCAGTTGCAGTTCGCTGAAGCGCCGGCAGGCATTTTTGCGACAGGCCACCTCCAGCTCGCCCAGTCGCCCGGCATTGCGCGCCACGGCGAACAGATTGATCGGCGAATGCAAAGGGCTGTTGGACGGGCCGCGAGTCAGGGCTTCGTAGCCGAGGATACAGCGCTCGGAAAGGCTGACGATCGGCTGGAACAAGCTGTGCAGATCGCCGTGAGCGAGAATATGGTCCAGCGCGCTCAGTTGCTCGGTGGCGGTCATGGTGGGTCTCTATATGCAGAAAAGCGAAGGGGCTGATATCGCTATCAGCCCCTGCATTTCACGACAGATTGATGACCCTTTGATGACAGCCGTAAGCGGCTAACGCTTACTGTTTGGCCACCCTCGAACTCAACCCCAGGTAGTCGAGCAATATATGCCCGCTTTCGGCAAGGAAGGCGTCATCTTCCGGTTTGGTTTTTTCAGGTTCGACCGGAGTAGCGTCTTCGTCTTCTTTCTTCAACTCACTGAGCAGGGTTTCACCCTTGGCTTTACGACGGTTGTTTTCGATCACCAGTTGCTGCGCTTCTATATCAGTCTGTTGTGCGCGGCGTTTGCCTTCGTTGAGGCTAACGCTGGTTTCATCCATGAGCTTTTGCGCCAGAGCAAGGCGTTCGCGGGTGAAGGTGAAGTCGGGGTTCTTTGCCGTGCGGGTATCGTAGCGAGTCTGCAGTTCTTTGAGGAAGGGCATAATCGGATCGGATTTTGGGGTCATCGCTGCTTTGATGCTGTCCCACGGCAATGCCTCGGGCAGGGCACTTTCACCGATTTCCTTGGTGTTCATCACGTCGGGGTACTGGATGTCCGGGATCACCCCCTGATGCTGGGTGCTTTGCCCGGAAACGCGGTAGAACTTGGCCAGGGTCAGCTTGAGCTCGCCGTGATTGAGCGGCTGAATGGTCTGTACCGTGCCTTTGCCGAAGGTCTGGCCGCCGAGGATCAGGGCGCGGTGATAGTCCTGCATGGCGCCGGCGAAAATCTCCGAAGCCGAGGCTGACAGGCGATTGACCAGTACGGCCAGCGGGCCTTTGTAGAAGATGCCGGTATTTTCATCAGCCAGCACATCGACCCGGCCGTCGCTGTTGCGCACCAGTACGGTTGGTCCCTGGTCGATAAACAGCCCGGTCAGTTCGGTCGCTTCTTGCAGTGAGCCGCCACCGTTGTTGCGCAAGTCGATGACCACGCCGTCGACCTTTTCCTGCTCCAGTTCGGTGATCAGGCGTTTGACGTCACGGGTAGTGCTCGTGTAGTTCGGGTCACCGGCACGGAAGGCCTTGAAGTCCAGGTAGAACGCGGGAACTTCAATGATGCCCAGTTTGTAGTCGCGCCCTTCGTGAGTGAGTCGCAGCACGGATTTCTTCGCGGCTTGCTCTTCCAGCTTGACTGCTTCACGGGTGATGTTGACTACCTTGCTGGTCTCGTCATTCGGTGCGTTGCTCGCCGGAATCACTTGCAGGCGCACCTGCGAGCCTTTCGGTCCGCGGATCAGCTTGACCACTTCGTCCAGGCGCCAGCCGATCACGTCGACAATTTCTTCGCTGCCCTGGGCGACACCGATGATCTTGTCTGCCGGGGCAATCTGCTTGCTCTTGTCGGCCGGTCCTGCAGGCACCAGGCGCACAACTTTGACATGCTCGTTGTCGCTTTGCAGTACCGCGCCAATGCCTTCGAGCGACAGGCTCATATTGATGTCGAAGTTCTCCGCATTATCTGGGGAGAGATAGGACGTATGCGGGTCGTAGGACATGGCAAAGGCATTGACGTAGGCCTGGAATATATCCTCGCCGCGAGTCTGGCGCAGGCGCGCCTGTTGATTTTTGTAGCGCTTGATCAGCAGTTCCTCAATCGCCTTGGGTTCCTTGCCGGCGATTTTCAGGCGCAGCACTTCGTCTTTGACGCGTTTGCGCCATAGTTCGTCCAACTCGACTAAATTCTTGGCCCAAGGAGCTTTTTCGCGGTCGATCAGCAGGCTTTCATCGGTGCTGAAGTCAATCTTGTCGACACCTTGTTCGAGTATGTTCAGGGCGAATTGCAAACGACTTTGCAGGCGCTCCAGTTGGCGCTTGTAGATTAGAAATCCCGGTTCCAGGTTTCCGCTTTTCAGTAGGTCGTCGAACTGGTTGCGCCACTGGTCGAACTCGGCGATATCACCCGCGGTGAAGTAACTGCGCGAGGGGTCGAGCATCTTCAGGTAACCCTGATAGATCTTCACCGAACGCTCATCGTTGAGCGGTGGCTTGTTGTAGTGGTGCCGGTTGAGCAGCTCTACAACATTGAGGCTGGCGATGACCTGCTCGCGGTTTGGCTGCAAGTATTCCCACGGATCGGCACTGGTGGTTTTCGCAAACAGCGGCAAAGCACTTAAGCCAAGGCTAAGGGCAAGGAGGGTGCTAAGCAGTGATCGCTTCATGCTTACTCGACGTAGGGACAATTGATAACGCATATTAGGCCATCATTCAGGGCGCCAAGTTCCATCGGCGCAATGCAAAAGACCGACGTTGATAGTCGGACTCGGTTCAAATGCACTATGGAGGCAGCGTGAAGGCATTGCAAGGCGTTGAAGGGCGCGTGGAATGGGCGGAGCAGCCCACCCCGGCCTGTGATGTGGGGCAGATCCGTATTCGAGTGGCAGCCGCCGGACTGAACAGGGCCGACCTGTTGCAGTGCGCCGGTCTGTATCCGCCGCCGCCGGGTGCCAGCGATATATTGGGCCTGGAATGCGCCGGTGTAGTCAGCGAGGTTGGGGCTGGCAGTGACTGGAAGGTTGGCGATCGGGTGTGCGCGTTGCTCTCCGGCGGCGGCATGGCTGAGGACGTGGTGATCGATGCACGGCACGCCTTGCCAGTGCCCGAAGGCGTCTCACTGCACGAGGCGGCTGCCTTGCCGGAGGTGTATGCCACGGCCTGGCTCAACCTGTTCCAGTTGGCTGGCTTGAAACCGGGCGAAAAGGTCCTGTTGCATGCGGGGGCCAGTGGTGTGGGGTCGGCGGCGATCCAGTTGTGCAGGGCATTTGGCAGCCCGTGCTGGGTCAGCGTCGGTTCTGCCGAGCGTCTGGCCTATTGCGAAGCCTTGGGAGCCCAGGCGGGCGTGTTGCGTGGCAATGACAACCTGCAGGCCTTGCGCGATTTCGCCCCCTTCGATGTGATCCTCGATCCGGTTGGCGGCAACTACGCCGCGCTTAACCTGGAGCTGCTGGCGCTCGATGGTCGCTGGGTGAATATCGGTCTGATGGGCGGGCGCAAGGCCGAACTTGATCTGGGGTTGCTGCTGGGTAAGCGCATTCAATTGATCGGTTCGACCCTGCGCAGTCGCGATGATCAGTTCAAGGCCGATCTGCTGCGCGATCTGCAACAGCAGGTGTGGCCGCTGTTTGCCGAAGGCCGGCTCAAGCCGCAACTGGAACGCAGTTTCCCGATCGCGGACGCGCAAGCGGCCTTTGCCGAACTGGCGAGTAATCGGGTTAATGGCAAACTGGTGTTGGTGATAGACCCGACCCTGGCGTGAAGACAGGTTTCGATTGGTTTAATCAATCGAAACCATGGCGGCAATCAATAAGCTTTCTGCGCTGAAGTGGCTAAGATGGCCCCAGTAGATTTTCAACCCTCACAAGGAATTATAGATGTCCCTCATTAACACTCAGGTTCAACCTTTCAAGGCCAACGCTTTCCACAACGGCAAGTTCATCGAAGTCACCGAGCAGTCGCTGAAGGGTCAGTGGTCTGTTTTGATCTTTATGCCGGCAGCCTTCACCTTTAACTGCCCGACTGAGATCGAAGACGCTGCCAATAACTACGCCGCGTTCCGTGATGCCGGTACCGAAATTTACATCGTTACCACCGACACCCACTTCTCGCACAAAGTCTGGCACGAAACTTCCCCGGCTGTGAGCAAGGCTCAGTTCCCGCTGATCGGCGACCCGACCCATGCCCTGACCAACGCTTTCGGCGTACACATTGCTGAAGAAGGCCTGGCGCTGCGTGGCACCTTCCTGATCAACCCGGAAGGCGTGATCAAGACCGTGGAAATTCACTCCAACGAAATCGCTCGCGACGTATCCGAAACCCTGCGCAAGCTGAAGGCCGCCCAGTACACCGCCGCTCACCCGGGCGAAGTCTGCCCGGCCAAGTGGAAAGAAGGCGAGGCCACTCTGGCTCCGTCCCTGGACCTGGTCGGTAAAATTTAACCAGGGTCTGAACGCTGCTGCGCTTCGACACGGCAGCTTTCACCAGCGTTTTCCTGGCAAAACAACGCGCTGCTAGGGCTGTAACCCAGCCCTTTTAGTGCCCGACGCCCGGGCGCGATCCGTCCGGGCGTTTTTGTGTCTGAATTTCGTTAGCAAGGGATAACTGAATCATGTTGGACGCCAATCTGAAAGCCCAGTTGAAGGCCTACCTCGAGAAGGTTACCCAGCCGTTCGAGATCGTCGCGTCCCTCGATGACAGCGACAAATCCCGCGAACTGCTCGGCCTGCTGCAAGACATTGTCAGCCTGACCGACAAAATCACCCTCAAGACCGATGGCAGCGACAGTCGCACGCCGTCGTTCGCGCTCAATCGCCCCGCGGCGAATATCAGCCTGCGTTTTGCCGGTATTCCCATGGGCCACGAATTCACCTCGCTGGTGCTCGCGTTGCTGCAGGTCGGTGGCCATCCATCCAAGACCGCGGCGGATGTGATCGAACAGATCAAGGGCATCGAAGGCCAATTCAATTTCGAAACCTACTATTCGCTGTCCTGCCAGAACTGCCCGGACGTGGTCCAGGCGCTGAATCTGATGGCCATACTCAACCCGAATATCCGCCACGTGGCCATCGACGGCGCGCTGTTCCAGGCCGAAGTCGAGGGGCGGCAGATCATGTCGGTACCGAGCCTGTACCTGAACGGCGAGCTGTTTGGCCAAGGGCGTATGGGGGTCGAGGAAATCATCGCCAAGATCGACACCAATGCCGGTGCCCGCGATGCCGACAAGCTCAACGCCAAGGCGGCCTTCGACGTGCTGGTGGTCGGTGGTGGTCCGGCTGGCGCTGCTGCGGCTATCTATGCCGCGCGCAAAGGCATCCGCACCGGGGTGGCGGCCGAGCGTTTCGGCGGCCAGGTGCTGGATACCATGGCCATCGAGAACTTCATCTCGGTGCAGGAAACCGAAGGGCCGAAGCTGGCCCGCGCCCTGGAAGAGCACGTCAAACAGTACGATGTGGACATCATGAACCTGCAGCGCGCCAGCGCCATCATTGCCGCCAAGCACGCCGGCGGCCTGCATGAAGTCAGGTTCGACAGCGGAGCGTCGCTGAAAGCCAAGACCCTGATTTTGGCCACAGGTGCACGCTGGAGAGAGATGAACGTGCCCGGTGAGCGGGCCTACCGTGGCAAGGGCGTGGCCTACTGCCCGCATTGCGATGGTCCGTTGTTCAAGGGCAAGCGGGTGGCGGTGATCGGTGGTGGCAACTCCGGCGTGGAAGCCGCCATCGACCTGGCCGGTATCGTCGCCCATGTCACCCTGATCGAGTTCGACAGCCAGTTGCGTGCCGACGCAGTATTGCAGAACAAGCTCAACAGTCTGTCGAATGTGACCATCATCAAGAACGCGCTGACCAGCGAAGTGCTGGGCGATGGGCAGAAGGTCAAGGCGCTGGTCTACAAGGACCGCAACACTGACGACCTGCACAACGTCGAATTGGACGGGATCTTCGTGCAGATCGGTCTGCTGCCCAATAGCGACTGGCTCAAAGGCGTGATCGAGTTGTCACCTCGCGGTGAGATCATCGTCGATGCCAGGGGCGGCACCAGCGTGCCCGGTATCTTCGCCGCTGGCGATGTGACCACGGTGCCTTACAAGCAGATCGTCATCGCCGTGGGTGAGGGCGCCAAGGCTTCGCTCAGCGCCTTCGATCACCTGATCCGTTCGGCCTGAGGCTGCTGATCGAACACCTTCCCTAATATGGGAATGCCAAAGGCCATGTAGCCGTTATGGGTTGAGGGCAAAACCTGGGCTGCAGCCCACCAAGGCTGCTTATTTGGCGGCGGTGGGCTAAAGCGGAACGCCGCCCGGCCCAGCCTACAAAAACGAGTTGCAACAGTTAACCGGTGAACAGCCTTGTTCAGGGCAAGGATGTTTTGCCTTGGGTCGGCGCTGTCTCAGGTTTGTGCGCTGCAAGCCCTTGCAGGTAGTGGACCACATCGGGTGCGCCGGCCAGGCGCAGGCCTTCACCCAGGGCGGTGGCCTCGGCGGAATGCTTGGGCAGCAGGAGGAACTCCGGCGCACCTGGGTTACGCAGCAGGGCCAGGCGGGCATAAGGCAGGCCGGTGTCCAGCAGCAGGCTCATGAATGCCGGGTCGCTCCAGGCAGCACCAGGCATGGCCAGGACGTGATAGCGCTGTTGCAGTGCCGCCAGGCCGCTACTGCTCAAGCGGTAGCTGGAGAGTTCGGCAGGCAGGGTGATTTCCAGTTGGCGGCGGCGTGCATAGACGACGGCGCAGGCCAAGGCTTCGCTATGTTGCTCGCCGGCCCAGAATATCCGCTCGCCGTGCCAGCTGGCCTGGCGCAGGCTGATGCATTCGCCAGCGAGGAAGCGGGGCAGGGCCTGGCTGATGGTTTTGACAAAGTCTTTGTAGCTGATGATGCGCACCTGGCGGCAAGCTTCGCTGGCGGCGTATTCCTCGAAGCTGGTGAAGTGGGCCTGTTCGGGGTCGCAGCTGCTCAGCCCGTCGATCAGGCGCAGGTCGAACGACTCCAGTTGCTGCTGTTGCACCTCGACGATTTGAATCAGTACCGCATGGGCTTGGGCTTTGTCTTCCTGCACCGGGCCGGACAGGGCGTCGCGCGGCAGTTCGACCAGACGTTGCAGTGGCGGCCCTTCGAGCCAGCAGATGCTGTCGCGGGTCGCGGGTATGGCTTTGAAGGGCAGATTCAGGCGGCTGGCGCGCTCCAGTATCAAGCGCGGCGCACGGCCGCTCCAGCCCAGGCGCTGGATCAGGGCGGCAAGGCGTGAGCTGAGGGAGGAGGGTTGATCGAACAGGCTCATGACCGGGTGCGAACTCCAAGGACACCGGCGCAAGTGTGGCAGAGCCACAAGACGGTTGCACAGGCTTTGCGGGTCAAAAGGGCGGGTTTTGCGCGGAGCTTGCTGGTTGCTTGTGGCAAGATTGGCGCATTCATTTGCCAAGGTGTCTGCATGGCCAGTCTGCTGCTGGATCTCGCGTTATCTGCCGAGCGCATGCGCGCTGTCTATCAAGGACGGGCCAACCGCATCCT
Organism: Pseudomonas sp. CC6-YY-74; assembly: GCF_002025205.1. Classification (GTDB taxonomy): domain Bacteria; phylum Pseudomonadota; class Gammaproteobacteria; order Pseudomonadales; family Pseudomonadaceae; genus Aquipseudomonas; species Aquipseudomonas paeninsulae. The sequence continues at coordinate 792,470 of NZ_CP019947.1, forward strand.
GGTGCAGAGTCGTGATGGTAGGCGGGTCAGTGTGCCGGCCCATCACTTCAGGCCGTTTTTGACTCACGAAGGCGTCTACGGGTGCTTCGAACTGGAGTTTAACTCGACCGGCCAGTTACTCAGCCTGCGCCGCCTGGGCTGAGAGCGTGGGAAAAAACCGCCTACTGCGAGCGGCCCCAGGCGGCCGCTGCTGACGTTGCGCTACCCCAAAAATGGGGTCATTTAGCTCACTAAACTCCCCCATTTTTGGCGTGGCGCGCCTTGCCGCGAACACCTGGAGACACTCTCGCGACGGCACTCGATTTTTTCACAAGCTCTGATGCCTCTCGCAGTTTCTGCTGGCTCGACCTTCGCTCGCTAGCTGTTCCCTCGGCCTGTATAATCGCCGCCTTTCCGCCTTCGCCATTATCGAGCTAAGCCTGCCCATGTATACCCTGGCCCGCCAGCTACTGTTCAAACTCTCCCCGGAAACCTCCCACGAGCTGACCATCGATCTGCTCGGTGCGGGCGGACGTTTGGGGCTCAATGGCCTGCTGTGCAAGGCGCCGGCGAGTTTGCCAGTCAAGGTGATGGGGTTGGAGTTTGCCAATCCGGTCGGCTTGGCGGCCGGTCTGGACAAGAATGGCGCTGCCATCGACGGTTTTGCCCAGCTGGGTTTCGGCTCCGTCGAGATTGGCACCGTGACACCGCGTCCGCAGCCGGGCAATCCCAAGCCGCGGCTGTTCCGCCTGCCGGAGGCCGAGGCCATCATCAATCGTATGGGCTTCAACAACCTCGGGGTCGACCATCTGCTGGGCAGGGTGCAGGCGGCCAAGTACAAAGGTGTGCTGGGGATCAATATCGGCAAGAACTTCGATACCCCGGTCGAACGAGCGGTAGACGATTACCTGCTGTGCCTGGACAAGGTCTATGCCCACGCCAGTTATGTGACGGTCAACGTCAGCTCACCGAATACCCCGGGCTTGCGCAGCCTGCAGTTCGGCGACTCGCTCAAGCAGCTGCTCGAAGCCTTGCGCCTGCGTCAGGAAGACCTGACCCGGCAGCATGGCAAGCGCGTGCCGCTGGCCATCAAGATCGCCCCTGACATGAGCGACGAAGAGACCGTTGAGGTGGCCAAGGCGCTGGTCGAGGCCGGTATGGATGCGGTGATTGCCACCAATACCACCCTGGGCCGTGAAGGCGTTCAAGGCCTGGAGTTTGGCGACGAGGCCGGCGGGTTGTCGGGGGCGCCGGTGCGCGACAAGAGCACCCATATCGTCAAGGTTCTGGCTGCCGAACTGGCGGGGCGTTTGCCGATTATTGCCGTAGGCGGCATCACCGAAGGCAAGCACGCCGGCGAGAAAATCGCCGCCGGGGCGAGCCTGGTACAGATTTATTCCGGGTTCATTTACAAGGGACCGGCGCTGATCCGCGAGGCGGTGGATGCGATTGCCGGCTTGCCGCGCAAGGTTTGAGCGGCTTTGGCTATTGCCAGGTAGAGTTAGCGCGCTCGGTATCGCAGGCAATAAAAAGGGCTCCCTGAAGGAGCCCCTGGGCTCTCGCCCGCCGCCCGGATGGGGCGTGCATGTGAAGTCGGTAGTTTCCTAGGGTTAGTTAGTAGCCTGTTTAGCCGACAGCGTGAAGTTCGTTGAGTCGATGGATACCGGCGGTGCCGGTCAGTCCGTCCCAGTTATCACCGCGACCTTCGCGCCAGCCGTTTAACCAGGCTTGACGAACGGAAGGAAGAGTAAAAGGACACATTTCTCGGGATTTGCCATGGATGCCGTATTGGTAGCCGCGCAAAAAAGCTTTTTCTAACGGATCACGCTTAAGTCTTCTCATAGGGTGCTGCCCTCAATGTTGACTGTTATGTCCCTTAGACCTCTTCGCGAGGTCAGGCAGAAAAATCTGCCAGAGGAGAAATCCGCTGCCGGCGTGGCGGTTCTGCCTCGTGCCCTCGTCGTTGCAACGAAGGCCTGGTAGATTTCTATCGAATGCTTGGGTGCCTGGGAATGATCGTTTTGTCATAAGGAAGTAACACTTTTGCCGCCCAAGTCATAAGGCAATACGCAAAAGATTTTGTTTCTTGGAGCCGTCACTGATGGTGCGGGCGTTTGCAGCGTGCGTACTGGTGTTTTGCCACTGCGAATTAATCGCGGTTGCACGCTCTGTCTATTCCGATGAAGGGTCGCCTTGCGACGTTTTGTCACTTATTTTGGCCGTGTTGACTCGTTCACCTGCCGTTTACTGCCTTAGGCACTGGATATTCCCATGTCGGATCGTTACGAACTCTTTCTCACCTGCCCCAAGGGCCTGGAGGGCTTGCTGCTTGAAGAAGCCGGCAACCTGGGGCTCGAGGAGGTGCGTGAGCATACGTCCGCCATTCGGGGCGTTGCCGAGATGGAGACGGCTTATCGCCTGTGCCTGTGGTCGCGCCTGGCCAACCGGGTCTTGCTGGTGCTCAAGCGCTTCCCGATCCAGGACGCCGAAAGCCTCTACGAAGGCGTGCTGGAGGTCGACTGGTACGAGCACCTGGAACCCAACGGCAGTCTGGCCGTGGAGTTCAGCGGCAATGGTTCGGGGATCGACAACACCCACTTCGGCGCATTGAAGGTCAAGGATGCCATTGTCGACAAGTTGCGGCAGAAAGACGGCACCCGGCCGTCGATCGACAAGCTCAACCCGGACATGCGCGTGCACCTGCGCCTGGATCGCGGTGAGGCGATTCTTTCCCTCGACCTGTCTGGGCATAGCCTGCACCAGCGCGGTTATCGCTTGCAGCAGGGCGCCGCGCCGCTGAAGGAAAACCTTGCCGCTGCGGTGCTGCTGCGTGCCGGCTGGCCGCGTATCGCCGCCGAGGGCGGTGCTCTGGCCGACCCCATGTGTGGGGTCGGCACCTTCCTGGTGGAAGCGGCCATGATCGCCGCCGACATCGCGCCGAACCTCAAGCGCGAGCTGTGGGGTTTCAGCCACTGGCTGGGTCATGTACCGGCCTTGTGGAAGAAGCTGCACGCCGAAGCCGAGCAGCGTGCGACCGAAGGGCTGGCCAAGCCGCCGTTGTGGATTCGTGGTTACGAGGCCGACCCGCGTCTGATTCAGCCGGCACGCAACAATATCGAGCGGGCCGGGCTGAGCCACTGGATCAAGGTCTATCAGGGCGAGCTGGCGACCTTCGAGCCGCGGCCCGACCAGAATCAGAAAGGCCTGGTGATCTGCAACCCACCCTATGGCGAGCGCCTGGGTGATGAAGCCAGCCTGCTGTATCTCTATCAGAACCTCGGCGAACGTCTGCGCCAGGCCTGCCTGGGCTGGGAGGCGGCGGTGTTCACCGGCGCGCCGGATCTGGGCAAGCGCATGGGCATTCGCAGCCACAAGCAATACGCCTTCTGGAACGGCGCCTTACCGTGCAAGTTGCTGCTGATCAAGGTGCAGCCGGAGCAGTTCGTCACCGGCGAGCGGCGTACGCCAGAGCAGCGTGAACGCGAGCGCGAGCAGGCTGAAGCCGACAAGGCACCGCTGGAGCCGCAAGAGCGTCAGTACAACAAGAACGGCAATCCGGTCAAACCGCTGCCGGCCCCTGTTGTCGAGCAGGCGCGCTTGAGCGAGGGTGGGCAGATGTTCGCCAATCGTCTGCAAAAGAACCTGAAGCAGCTGGGTAAATGGGCGCGCAAGGCAGGTGTCGAATGCTACCGGCTGTACGACGCCGACATGCCCGAATATGCCCTGGCCATCGATTTGTACGAAGACTGGGTGCATGTGCAGGAATATGCAGCGCCGAAATCCATCGACCCGGAGAAAGCCCAGGCGCGCTTGTTCGACGCCCTGGCCGCGATTCCCCAGGCGCTCAACATCGACAAGAACAAAGTGGTGATCAAGCGTCGCGAGCGCCAGAGCGGCACTAAGCAGTACCAGCGGCAGAGCGCGCAAGGCCAGTTCATGGAGGTCGGCGAAGGCGGGGTGAAGCTGCTGGTCAACCTCACCGATTACCTCGACACCGGGCTGTTTCTCGACCACCGGCCGTTGCGCCTGCGAATCCAGCGTGAGGCCGCCGGCAAGCGCTTCCTCAACCTGTATTGCTACACCGCCACGGCGACCGTGCATGCGGCCAAGGGCGGCGCGCGCAGCACCACCAGCGTCGATTTGTCGAAGACCTACCTGGACTGGGCGCGGCGCAACCTGTCGCTCAATGGCTTCTCGGACAAGAACACGCTGGAGCAGGCCGATGTGATGGGCTGGCTGGAGGAGGATCGCGGCGAATACGACCTGATCTTCATCGACCCGCCGACCTTCTCCAACTCCAAGCGCATGGAAGGCGTGTTCGACATCCAGCGCGACCACGTGCAGTTGCTCGACCTGGCCATGGCGCGCCTGGCGCCGGGCGGCGTGTTGTATTTCTCCAATAACTTCCGCAAGTTCCAGCTCGATGAGGGGCTGGCGGCGCGTTATGGTCTGGAGGACATCAGTGCCGCGACCCTGGATCCGGATTTTGCCCGTAACCCGAAAATCCACCGCGCCTGGCGTTTGACCACGCAAGGCTGATTGCCAGCGATTGCCCGTTGGCTGTGATGTGGTTCAGTCGCGGGCACACTGGCTGGCCGACTTGAGCGCATAGACCCCTGAGTGCCCCGTTTGCTGCGCGATTGCGTGGCGTCGAAGACGGGGCACAATTGCTTACCGAATCGCATCATCCTGTGTGTTCCCACGCTCCGCGTGGGCATGCAGCCAGGGTGCTCTGCGCTCATCAGCGGTTGGGCGCGAACAAGGGCTTCGGCAACCCGCTACAAAGCCGGCCGGGATTTAGTTTGATGAAAGCGTGTACGGCCTGCCTGGGCGCCTGAGCAGGCTGATGCCGTCTGTCACTCGCTGGGCGCTTGCAGCCACTCCTTGGGCACGTCGCGTTTCAGGGCCAGCTGGCATTGCTGGCTTTCCGGGTCGAAGACGATGACCGCTTCGCCCTTGTCAAGGGCGTGGCGCACACGTTGCACGCGAGTCTGCAGGGGCGTTTCGTCGCCGTTGTCGGTGCCCTCGCGGGTGACGAAGTCCTCGATCAGGCGGGTGAGGGTGTCGGTTTCGAGCAGGGACGCGGGGATCAGCACGGTTTGTTTCTCCAGAACGCAGCGGCGATGCTAACGCGCCGTGGACGTGCTGGCCATGCCCGCCTCTCACCGTCAGTCGCCGCGAAGTGCTTGGGTGGCCGCTCTGGTTCCGATTAATCCGTATGGCGGTCCGGGCGGACGGCATTCTGTTCGGTGCGCAGCGACAGCCCGCCAGATCGCGACGCCGGAGCTTGCGGCATACTGCTGCGCGAGTACGCCCTACGGGTTATGTGTCTTGCATGGTTTGCTCGAGCAGATAACGCTCCAGGGTGCGGTAGAGCTGGGTGCTGTCTAGTGGCTTGCCGAGAAAGTCGTCCATGCCGACATCCATGCCATGTTGGCGGTGTTCGTCGAGGGTGTGCGCGGTCAGGGCGACAATGGGCACTGCCACGAGGCGTTGTTGCCGCTCTAGCTGGCGAATTTTCTCGGTCGCTTCGAAACCATCCATTACCGGCATTTCACAGTCCATCAGGATCAGTTGTATCGCCGCCGGATCGCGTTGGTATTCGTTGAGTGCGGCCAGCCCATTGGTGACCAGGCGCACGCTATAGCCGCGTTTCTTCAGGAAGCCTTGCACCACCAACTGGTTAACCGGGTTGTCTTCGGCAACCAGGATGCATGGGGTTGCATCCTGCTCGGGGCGTGTTGTAGGTGGCAGGCTGCGTACTTCGGCGCGGTGTTCTGCATAGAGCTCAACCAGCGTGGCACGCAGGGCGGTGACCGTTAACGGTTGCGCCAGGCTGAGCAGGCGTAGGCTGACGCTGGGTGGCAGTTGCTGGCATTGCTGCGGTGGACAGAGCAGCAATATGCGTTGGCCGAGTTGCAGGTACGGGTGCAGTGCGTCCAGCCAGTGGTTGATACTGCCGGGCCAGGGCGACATCAGTACCAGCAGCGGTGCGACGGCGAAGTCTTCCAGGTAATTGTGCAGGTTGTCCGGGTTTTGGCAGCGCTCGGTGCGCATGCCCCAGCGTCCGAGCAGGCGGCTCAGGGCATCCAGGCCGAGGCCGTCAAGCGAGCAGAGCAGGGCGGTGCGGCCATTGAGCAGCAGGCTCAGGGAATCGGTTTCGCGTGCTTCATCATCGAGCGGGATGTCGAAGGCGAAGCGCGTGCCTTGGCCAGGCGTGCTCTGTACGTCGATGCGTCCGTGCATCATCTCCACCAGTTCCTTGCTGATTGCCAGGCCGAGACCACTGCCGCCATAGCGCCGGGTGGTGCTGGAATCCCCCTGGGAGAAGGACTCGAAGAGCCGAGTCTGGTTCTGCGGGTTGATGCCGACGCCGCTGTCGCTTACCGAGAACACCAGATGGGCATTGCCGAGGGGGTCGCTACGGCGGCAGACATTGACCGCGACATGGCCTGCGTCGGTGAATTTCAGGGCGTTGTTAAGCAGGTTCATCAGCACCTGCTTGACCCGGGTCGGGTCGCCGCGGATGCGTCGCGGAACGTCCGCATCGAAGCTGATGTAGAGGCGTAGATGCTTGTCCAGCGCTTGCCCGGCGAACAGGCTGAGGGTGTCGGAGGTCAGTTGTTCGAGGTCGAAGTCGATATGTTCCAGGCTGAGCTTGCCGGATTCGATCCGTGCGTAGTCGAGGATGTCGTTGATCACCGCCATCAAGGAGCTGCCGGAGCTGGAGATGGTGTCGACATAGATGCGTTGGCTGCGATCCAGCGGCGTGTCCCGCAGCAGTTGCAGCATGCCCAGCACGCCATTGAGCGGGGTGCGGATCTCGTGGCTCATCATGGCCAGGAAGCGGCTCTTGGCCTGGTTTTCGATTTCCGCCTGTTCGGCGGCGCGGCGCGACTGGAAGCCTTCTTCCTTGAGGATGTTGATGCGATCGGCCAGGCCGATGGACAAGGCAATCAGCTCGATGGTCACGCCGACTTTGACCACTGCGGCGCCGTACAGGCCGAACAGTTCGACCCCCAGCGAACCCGAGGTGGCAATGATGAACGAGGCCAGCAAGATGCCCCAGGCGAGGATGTAGTAGGAGCCGTAGCGCAAGCCCCGGCGCCAGACATAGGCGCCGCTGAGCAGCAGCAGCAGGGAGACCGCCAGCACGGTCAGGCTGGCCAGGATATTCCAGGCCTGCAGGCCGATCAGCGGCAGCGACAGCAGGCCGCCGAGCGTGGCCAGCATAAACAGGCGCAGGCCCAGGTCGAGGCGGGGAAAATGCTGTTGGGTATGCAGGAAGTGACGACTGAACTGACTGGCGCTCAGGCAGTGGAGGAACATCAGGATGTAGATGCTGACCGACTGCAATTCGATGTAGTGCGGCAGCAATTTGAACAGCATGCCGTCGAAGCTGGCGCTGAACAGGCCGATATTCAGGCTGTAGACCAGGTACCAGAAGTAGGCCGATTCGCGTAGCGAGATAAACAGGAACAGGTTGTAGCAGAACATCGCGAACAGCACGCCGTAGAAGGCGCCATTGAGGCCCATGAGGTTTTCCTGGGCGGCCGCGCTGGCGTTATGGGTGCTGAAGAACAGCGGCACGAATACCGTGCTGTTGGTGTCCACGCGCAGCAGCAGGGTGTTGTCGCCTGGGGGCAGGGTTACTGGAAACCAGAAGTTGCGCACCTGCACCGGGCGCTGGGTGAATGCGTAGCGGTCGCCACTCTCCTGCATGAGCCAGTCACCGTCGCTGCCGCTCAGGTAGATCTGGATATGATCGAGCAGCGGGTAATTGACTTCCAGATAGCCCGCCAGATCCTGCGCCAGGCTGTTGTGCAGGCGTACCTTGAACCACCAGACCGAACTGTTTTTGCCAAGGTTGGCGTGGTTGCCCTGGACCCGTTCGAAGCGTTCGTCGCCCAGGGTACTGACCTGTTCGAGGGTCAGGTTGCCATCCGGGTCTCGCAGATAACCCATAGCCGCGCCGAGCGACAGGCGCAGTTCTGGTTTATCCAGCTCGGCGGGTAATAACGCCCACGCCGGGCCACAAAGCCAGAGCAATAGCACCGCCAGACACATACGCGGCATCCGCGCCCCCCCATTTTCGTTAGCGGGGGCGCGTGATACACGCCGCGCCATCATCCCATGCCAGCCACTTTGCCCTGATGTGGGTTGGCCTTCAAGCGTCCTTGTCGCGGTGGCCGAGCAGGCTGTCGACGGTAGGCACCCGGGTTTCGCTTTCCATCTGGGCATCGTATTCCAGCTGATGGCTGAAGCGCTCCAGCGAGCCCTTGGCCGGTTGCGCGTCGCTGGCGAACACCGGCGGGCTCAGCAGGTAGGCGCCGAGCAGGCGACTGAGGCTGGCGAGGCTGTCGATATGGGTGCGTTCGTAGCCGTGGGTGGCATCGCAGCCGAAGGCCAGTAGGGCGGTGCGGATGTCATGGCCGGCGGTGACGGCCGACTGCGTGTCGCTGTGGTAGTAGCGGAACAGGTCGCGGCGCACCGGGATCTCGTTCTCGCTGGCCAGGCGCAGCAGGTGCCGCGACAGGTGATAGTCGTAGGGGCCGCCGGAGTCCTGCATGGCCACGCTGACCGTGTGCTCGCTGGACTGCTGGCCTGGCGCGACCGGGGCGATGTCGATGCCGACGAACTCGCTGACATCCCAGGGCAGGACGGCGGCGGCACCGGAGCCAACTTCCTCGGTGATGGTGAACAGCGGATGGCAGTCGTTTTCCGGCTCCAGGCCACTTTCCTTGATGGCCTTGAGCGCCGTGAGCAGGGCGGCGACGCCGGCCTTGTCATCCAGGTGGCGGGCGCTGATATGGCCGCTTTCGGTGAACTCCGGCAATGGGTCGAAGGCCACGAAATCGCCCACCGAGATGCCCAGCGACTCGCAATCGGCGCGGGTGGTGGTGTAAGCGTCCAGGCGCAACTCGACGTGATCCCAGCTGATCGGCAGCTGATCCACCTCGGTATTGAAGGCATGCCCCGACGCCATCAGCGGCAGTACGCTGCCGCGGATCACCCCGTGATCGGTGAATACGCTGACCCGGCTGCCTTCGGCGAAGCGGCTTGACCAGCAGCCCACGGGTGCCAGGGCCAGGCGGCCGCTGTCCTTCAGTTCGCGGACAATCGCGCCGATGGTGTCGAGGTGGGCCGACACCGCGCGGTCCGGGCTGCTTTGCTTGCCTTTCAAGGTGCCGCGAATGGTGCCGCGGCGGGTCATCTCGAAGGGGATGCCGATCTCCTCCAGGCGCTCGGCGACGTAACGCACGATGGTGTCGGTAAAGCCGGTCGGGCTGGGAATGGCGAGCATTTCCAGGAGGATCTTTTGCAGGTAGTCGAGATCCGGTTCGGGGAGTTGCTGCATTAACGTCTCCTTGCGTGTCGCTAGAAAGGGGGGCTTAGTTACGCGGCAGGGTCGTAGGGCAAGCCATGTGGCCGAATAAGCCGCGGTTCGCGGTGCCTCCGGGGTGGTTACCCCGGATGGCACCAAAGCGTATCCGGCTACTGATTTGTTGCGTTCTGCAGTTTCAGCCGACCTGGCTCAGTGGAAACAGCAGGTCGATAAAGCGCTCAGCGGTCGGTTGGGGTTCGTGGTTGGCCAGGCCGGCGCGTTCGTTGGCTTCGATGAACACGTGTTCGGGCTGGTCGGCCGCCGGCACCAGCAGGTCGAGGCCGACCACCGGGATATCCAGGGCCCGCGCGGCTTTCACCGCCGCCTCGGCCAGCGCCGGGTGGAGGATTGCGCTGACGTCCTCGAGGCAGCCGCCGGTGTGCAGGTTGGCGGTCTTGCGCACGGCCAGGCGCTGGCCCTGGGGCAGGATGCTGGCGTAGTCGACCCCGGCGGCATGCAGGGTGCGCAGGGTTTCCGCATCCTTGGGGATGCGGCTTTCACCAGCGGTGGCAGCCTGACGGCGGCGGCTCTGGGCGTCGATCAAGTCGCCGATGCAGTGGCGGCCGTCGCCGATCACTTCGGCTGGGCGGCGAATGGCCGCGGCGACCACCTCGAAGCCGATCACCAGGATGCGCAGGTCATGGCCCTCATGAAAGCTTTCCAGCAGCACGCGGCTGTCGAAGACCTGGGCGCGTTCGATGGCGTCCTGCACCTCGGCCGGGCTGCGCAGGTCGACCGCGACGCCCTGGCCCTGTTCACCGTCCACCGGCTTGACCACCAGGCTGCCATGTGCGGCCAGGAAGGCGGCGTTCTCTTCGGCGCTGCCGGCCAGGCGCTGGGCCGGCAGGCTAAGGCCGACGCGGCTGAGGGCGCGATGAGTCAGGCGTTTGTCCTGGCACAGGGTCATGCTCACGGCGCTAGTCAGGTCGGTCAGCGATTCGCGGCAGCGGATACGCCGGCCGCCGTGGCTCAAGGTGAACAGCCCGGCTTCGGCGTCGTCCACGTGCGCCTCGATACCGCGACGCAGGGCTTCGTCGACGATGATCCGCGCATAGGGGTTGAGGTCGGCCTCGGGGCCTGGGCCGAGGAACAGTGGCTGGTTGATGCTGTTCTTGCGCTTGATGCTGAAGGTTTGCAGTTCGCGAAAGCCGAGCTTGGCATACAGCCCCTTGGCCTGGCGGTTGTCGTGCAGCACCGAGAGGTCGAGGTAGCTCAGGCCGCGGCTCATGAAGTGTTCGATCAGGTGGCGTACCAGCACTTCGCCGACCCCAGGGCGGTTGCACCGTGGGTCGACCGCCAGGCACCAAAGGCTGCTGCCGTGCTCCGGATCCCGGTAGGCCTTGAGGTGATTGAGGCCCATTACGCTACCAATTACCGCGCCGCTGTCTTCGTCCTCGGCCAGCCAGTACACCGGTCCACCCTGATGGCGCGGGGTGAGTTTTGTCGGGTCGATCGGCAGCATGCCGCGCATCTGGTACAGGCAGTTGATTGCCTGCCAGTCCTCGGCATTCTGTGCGCGGCGGATGCGGTAGCCGCGAAAGCCGCTGTGCGCCGGGCGGTAGTCGCTGAACCACAGGCGGAAGGTGTCCGAGGGGTCGAGAAACAACTGTTGCGGCGCTTGCGCCAGCACCTGCTGCGGGGCGGCGACGTACAGGGCGATATCGCGCTCACCCGGTTGCTCGCTCAGCAATTCGTGCGCAAGCTCTGCTGCGTCAGGGTAGGTGTGGCCAATCAACAGACGGCCCCAGCCACAGTTCAGGGCCAGGGGTTGGCAGGGTTCGGTAGCGTTATCTTCGGCAAAGCGCGCCTGCAGGCGCTCATAGGAGGGCGCCTGGCCGCGCAGCAGGCGTTGATTGAAGGCATTGGCGCGCATGGGTGTGCTTCCTTGGCTTTCAGCTGCGCCCGGACAGTGGCTGGGCGCGTGAATATAGTCGTGACATCCCCGGACTCGGTCCGGGCTGCGACCCTCGGTCGAACAATTGCTTAGAGCCCCGGCAGCCGCGCTTGGTTCAGCTGGATTGCCGGGGTACCAGGCTTACAGGCCTTGCTCGCTCAGCCACAGGTTGAGCGCCGCCATCTGCCACAGCTTGGAGCCGCGCAGCGGCGTGAGCTGGCCATGCGGGTCAGTCAGCAGGCGGTCGAGCATGGCCGGGTTGAACAGTCCGCGATCCTGGCTCGGGTCGACCAGCAGATCGCGCACCCAGCCCAGCGTGGCGCCTTCCAGGTGCTTGAGGCCCGGCACTGGGAAATAGCCCTTCTGGCGATCGATCACTTCGGCCGGAATCACCTGGCGCGCCGCCTCCTTGAGTACGTGCTTGCCGCCGTTGGGCAGCTTGAAACGTCCGGGAATGCGCGCGGAAAGCTCGGCCAGACGATAATCGAGGAACGGCGTGCGCGCCTCCAGGCCCCAGGCCATGGTCATGTTGTCGACCCGCTTGACCGGGTCGTCGACCAGCATCACCGTGCTGTCCAGGCGCAGCGCCTTGTCTACCGCGGCGTCGGCGCCAGGCTGGGCGAAGTGCTGGCGGACGAAGTCGCCGGCCATGTCGCCAGTCAGCCACGCAGGCTGTACGCAGGCGGCGTACTCGTCGTGATCGCGGTCGAAGAACGCCTGGCGATAGGCGGCGAAGGCATCGTCGGCGCCGTCCACCAGCGGGTACCAGTGGTAGCCGGCGAACAGCTCGTCGGCGCCCTGGCCGCTTTGCACCACCTTGCAGTGCTTGGCCACCTCGCGCGACAACAGATAGAAGGCGATGCAGTCATGGCTGACCATCGGCTCGCTCATGGCGCGGAAGGCGGCCGGCAGTTGTTCGAGAATCTCGTTCTCGCCGATGCGCAGTTGGTGGTGGCGGGTCTTGAAGCGCTCGGCGATCAGGTCGGAGTACTGGAACTCGTCGCCACGCTCGCCACCGGCATCCTCAAAACCGATGGAGAAGGTCGACAGCTGTTCTATCCCGGCTTCGCGCAGCAGGCCGACCAGCAGGCTCGAATCGACGCCGCCGGAGAGCAGTACGCCGACTTCCACGGCGGCACGCTGGCGGATCGACACCGCCTCGCGCATGCCATCGAGGACGCGCTCGCTCCAGTCTTCCAGGCTGTAATCGACTTCATCGCCCTGCGGGCCAAACTGCAGGCTCCACCAGGTCTGCTGTTCGCAGTTGCCCTGAGCGTCGATGCGCATCCAACTGGCCGCGGGCAGCTTCTCCACGCCGGCGAGGATGGTGCGCGGCGCCGGGACCACGGCATGAAAGTTCAGGTAGTGGTTGAGCGCGATGGGGTCGAGGGTCTTGCCGATATCGCCGCCTTGCAGCAGGGCCGGCAGGCTGGAGGCGAAGCGCAGGCGTTGGCCGGTGCGCGACAGGTACAGCGGTTTGACCCCCAGGCGGTCACGGGCGATGAACAGTTGCTGGGTGTCACGCTCCCACACGGCGAAGGCGAACATGCCGTTGAGCTTGGGTAGCAGGTCGGTGCCCCAGGCGTGATAGCCCTTGAGCAGCACTTCGGTATCGCCGCCGGAGAAGAAGCGATAGCCAAGGCCTTGCAGCTCGCTGCGCAGTTCCGGGTAGTTGTAGATGGCGCCGTTGAACACCATCGACAGGCCGAGGTCGCTGTCGATCATCGGCTGGCCGGAGGCTTCGGCCAGGTCCATGATCTTCAGTCGGCGATGGCCGAAGGCGATGGGACCCTGACTGTGAAAGCCGTGGGCATCGGGGCCGCGAGGGGCCAGGTGGTGGGTGATTCGCTCGACTGCGGCCAAGTCGGCCGGTCGTTGGTCAAAGCGTAATTCTCCAGCTATTCCGCACATAGGGATCCTTACCGGTATTGCCGTTGGGGAGTGCTTCTGGCTCGCCGAGCCTTGTACAGGGAAACAAAAAAATGCTTTCATGTCAAAGCGATAAGATGACTTATAAGGCATGTATGACTGAAAAAATAGTTCCTACTGAAATAGATTTGTCATCTGTGATGACACTCGATCTGCCGATATTTCAGTCGCTAAGGCGTCTGCAGCAGGCGGGTGAGGTGCATGCCAAGCGCCTGGCCCGTTTCGGCGGACTGACGCCCATGCAGTTGATGATCCTGCAGGTGCTGGCGGGTGAGGAACGATTGACCGCCAGCGACCTGAGTGGACGGGTCAGCCTCACGGCGGCGACCCTGTCGGGCATGCTCGATCGTCTGGTGGAGCGCGGCCTGTTGCAGCGCCAGCGTGACGATCAGGATCGCCGTCGCCAATGGTTGCTGCTCAGCGCTGCCGGCCGTGAACTGGTGCAGCAAGCGCCGACGCTGCTGCCGCCGGAGTTTCGCCAGCGCTTCGCCGCGCTCAAGGATTGGGAGCGACACAACCTGACCGCCGCGCTGCTACGCGCGGCGGAACTGTGCGGCGAGATGGAGTGAGGCGCTACAGGCACTCCTCTGGGCGACAGTCCCGTTGTTTTGCGCCGCGCCGATACACCCATGGTGCACTGCTTGCGGGTAGGGCGGCCGCGGCACGCAGCGACAGCCCGCCTTTTTTGCGCCACAGCGCTTATCCACGGCGTACTGCCCGCGGCGAGTCGCGCCCTACGGGGTGGTTGTTCGGTTGCCGGGGTTGCTGTTGCGGATCAGCGTGCGCAGGGCGAAGCGGTTGGGATGGCAGGCCTCGGCGACATCCCGGGCCACGGGCAGCGGTTCATCGTTGAGCCAGGCGGCAATCAGTTCGCCGGACAGCGGTGCGGTGATCAGCCCGCGCGAACCGTGGCCGCTGTTGATATACAAGCCGTCGAGCCAGGGGCAGGGGGTGTCCGGCACCTGGCGGGCATCCTTGGTCAGCACCGCATAGGCCTCAATAAAGGCTGGGCGATCCGCCAGGGGGCCGACGATGGGCAAGTAGTCCGGGCTGGTGCAGCGAAAGGCGGCGCGGCCTTCGAGTTGTGTCGGGTCGAGTCGGGCGCTGTGCAGGCGTTCGGCCAGGTCGCGCGATATTTCCTCGAGCAGTGCCAGGTTGTCTGCATGATCGGCGCTGTTGAGCCTCAGGTCATCGCTTTTAAAGTCGAAACTGGCGCCCAGGGTATGTTCGCCAAGGCGCGCCGGGGCGATATAACCCGAGGCGCACACCACACTGCGCAGTGCCGCGCTCTGGGCGGTGGCTGGCACTCGGCTGATCTGCCCACGAATACGCTTGAGCGGCAGTTCGGCGCTATAGGGGAAGCGCTTGATCTCGGCGGCGCCAGCCAGCACCACCACGGCGGCACTGGCCAGCAGTTTGTCGCCGTTCCAGGCTTGCCAGGCTTGGCCGTCACGGCGTAACTCCAGCGCCTCCTGGTGCAGTTGCAGGTGAATATTCGGTTGCTCGGCGAGCAGTCGGCACAGCGCCGGCGGGTGGACCCAGCCGGCTTGCGGATAGAACAAGCCGCCCGCCGGGAGCTGGATGCCGGCCTTGGCTTCGGCACTGGCCTGGTCGAGGTTGACCAGCAGATCACTGGGGAAGGCGGCCGCCAGTTGCGCCTGGCGTTGCGCTTCCTTGTTGTCGAGGGCCAGTTGCAGTACCCCGCAGTTGTCCCAGTCATGGCCTTTTTGCAGCTGCTCGAGCAGGCGGCGGGTGTAGCCGAAACCACTGACGATCAAGCGCGACAGCGCCGTGCCATGGGCCGACAGCTTGAGGTAGAGCACGCCTTGCGGGTTGCCCGAGGCTTCCTCGGCGATGTTGGCGTGGCGTTCCAGCAGGGTCACCTGCCAGCCGCGTATGGCCAGGCTGGCGGCAGTGGCGCAGCCGGCCATTCCCGCTCCGATAACCAGGGCCTGGCGTTCGCTGGAGCGCTGCGCCGGCCGGGCGAACCAGGGTTTGCTGGCGCCCCCGGCGGTGCCGACGAACTGGCCCTTGAGCACTTCCCACTTGCTGCCCAGGCCCGGCACGCGCTTCATCTTGAAGCCGGCGTCATTCAGGCGCCGACGCACGTAGCCGGTGCTGGTGAAGGTGCCGATGCTGGTGCCGGGTGCGCTTAACCGGGCCAGTTCGACGAACAGTTCCGGGGTCCACATCTGCGGATTTTTCGCCGGGGCGAAACCGTCGAGAAACCAGGCATCGATCCGTGCGTCGAGTTGCGGCAGCAGCTCCAAAGCATCGCCGACCAGCAGGGTCAGAATGATCCGTCCGCCGGCGAAAATCAGGCGCTGAAAGCCCGGATGCAGGGCGACGTACTGGCCTAGCAACTCTTGGGCAAAGGGCGCCAGCTCTGGCCACAAGGCCAGGGCGCGCTGCAGGTCGCTGTAGGTGAGCGGGTATTTCTCCACGCTGACGAAGTGCAGCCGTGCGCCCGCGGGCGCCTGCTGCTCGAACAGCTGCCAGGCGCAGAGAAAATTCAGCCCAGTGCCGAAGCCGGTTTCGCCTATCACCAGCTGCTCACCGTCACCCAGGGCACTGAAGCGCGCCGGCAGGTCGTTATTGGCGAGAAACACATGGCGGGTTTCGGCCAGGCCATTCTGCTTGGAGAAATAGACATCGCCGAATAGTCGCGATAACGGCTGCCCCTCGGCGTCCCAGTCGAGCTGCGCGAGTTGGGTGGCGGGTAGGTCGAGCGGGGTGTCGGGCATGGCAAGGGCACCAGGTTGAGCAGGCGGGCATTCTAGCGCGGTTGTCCGAGTACTTCAGGGTGCGCCGCGGCTTTTGGCCCAGGGCCGCCCCGGCGCGCTGCTCGGCTGGCGCGGCTCGATCGGCCGGGCACCCGCATATGCTTCACCTCATCGCTCGCGCGATCCGCTAGGCTCTGCTGATCAGATCAGGGAGCTAGTCATGTTCGAGTCCGCCGAGATTGGTCACGCCATCGAAAAAGCCACCTTCGATGCCGTCGTTCCGGAGTTGCGTGAGGCATTGCTGCAAGCACAGTACGAGTTGAAGGATCAGGGGCGGTTTCCGGTGATCATCCTGCTCTGCGGCATCGAGGGGGCCGGCAAGGGTGAGACGGTCAAACTGCTCAACGAGTGGATGGACCCGCGTCTGATCCAGGTCAGTACGTTTGATCAACAGACTGACGAGGAGTTGGCCCGGCCCCCGGCCTGGCGCTATTGGCGACAGTTACCGCCCAAGGGCCACATGGGGGTGTTCTTCGGCAACTGGTACAGCCAGATGCTGCAGGGGCGGGTGCAAGGACATTTCAAGAATGCCGTGCTGGACCAGGCGATTGATGCGGCCTCGGCCCTGGAACGCATGCTCTGTGACGAGGGCGCGTTGATCTTCAAGTTCTGGTTTCATCTGTCCAAGAAACAGATGAAGGCGCGCCTCAAATCGTTGCAGGACGACCCCTTGCACAGTTGGCGCATCAGCCCGCTGGATTGGCAGTCGTCGAAGACCTACGACAAGTATGTGCGGGTCGGCGAACGGGTGCTACGCCGCACCAGTCGTGACTATGCGCCCTGGTATGTGGTCGAGGGCGTGGACGAGTATTACCGCAGCCTGACGGTCGGACGAATTCTCCTCGATGGCTTGCAAGCTGCGCTCAAAGCCAGAAGCCAGTCGCAGGTTCAGCCCCATGCGGCGCCGCTGACGTCCAGCCTGGATGATCTGAGCGTGCTCGACAGCCTGGATATGAGCCAGGCGCTGGACAAGAGTGACTACAACGAGCAACTGGTCACCGAGCAGGCGCGGCTGTCGGGTTTGCTGCGCGACAAACGCATGCGCAAGCATGCCTTGGTGGCGGTGTTCGAGGGTAACGATGCCGCCGGCAAGGGCGGCGCGATTCGCCGAGTGACGGCGGCGCTCGATCCGCGTCTGTACCGCATCGTGCAGGTCGCGGCGCCGACCGACGAGGAGCGCGCGCAGCCCTACCTGTGGCGTTTCTGGCGGCAAATTCCGGCGCGCGGCAAGTTCACCATGTTCGATCGTTCCTGGTACGGCCGGGTGCTGGTGGAGCGGGTCGAAGGCTTTTGCAGTCCCGCTGACTGGCTGCGTGCCTATGGCGAGATCAACGACTTCGAGGAGCAACTGACTGACGCCGGCGTGGTGCTGGTCAAGTTCTGGCTGGCGATCGACCAGGAAACCCAGTTGCAGCGTTTTAACCAGCGAGAAC
This sequence comes from Pseudomonas sp. CC6-YY-74, assembly GCF_002025205.1. Lineage (GTDB taxonomy): Bacteria > Pseudomonadota > Gammaproteobacteria > Pseudomonadales > Pseudomonadaceae > Aquipseudomonas > Aquipseudomonas paeninsulae. The sequence continues at coordinate 809,873 of NZ_CP019947.1, forward strand.
AGACCCCCTTCAAGCGCTTCAAGATCACCGCGGACGACTGGCGCAATCGCGAAAAGTGGCCGCAGTACCGCGATGCCGTGGGCGATATGGTCGACCGTACCAGTACCGAGATCGCGCCCTGGACTTTGGTCGAGGCCAATGACAAGCGCTTTGCCCGGGTCAAGGTGCTGCGCACTATCAATGAGGCGCTGGAGGCCGCGTTCGCCAAGGATTGATGGCATCCGCCGAAGCGGCGTAACGTGGCGTGCATCCGGCTAGGCAACGATGGTCGCGCATACGACTGGTGAATGATCGTCGCAGGCTGAGATTGTTCAGCCTTATTCTCGCCGCCTATCCAACGTCAACAATAATGAGGTGCATCATGCGTGAAGTGGTGATTGTCGATAGCGTGCGGACTGGCCTGGCCAAATCCTTCCGTGGCAAGTTCAACCAGACCCGTCCGGACGATATGGCGGCTCATTGCGTGAATGCGCTGCTGCAACGCAGTGGCCTGGACCCGGCGCTGGTCGAAGATTGCATCGTCGGTGCCGGCTCCAACGAAGGCGCCCAAGGCATGAACATCGGCCGCAACGTGGCAGTGCTTTCCGGTCTGGGCACCCAGGTCGCCGGCATGACCCTCAACCGCTTCTGTTCTTCGGGTCTGCAGGCCATCGCCATCGCCGCCAACCAGATCGCCTCGGGCTGCAGCGAGATCATCGTCGCCGGCGGGGTCGAATCGATCACCATGACCATGAAGAGCATGAACACCGACAATCTGTTCAACCCGGTTTTGCAGAAAGATGTGCCGGGTATCTATTACCCCATGGGCCAGACTGCCGAGATAGTCGCACGGCGTTATAACGTCAGCCGCGAAGCCCAGGACGCCTATGCCCTGCAGAGCCAGCAGCGCACCGCGCGGGCCCAGGCCGAAGGCCGCTTCGACGACGAAATCGTGCCGATGAGCGTCAAGTACCTGGTCGAAGACAAGGCCACCGGGGCAAAGCAGTTGCTCGAGGCGGTGGTCGATCGCGACGACTGCAACCGGGCCGACACTACTCTGGAAAGCCTGGCCGGGCTCAAGCCGGTGTTTGCCGATGATGGCTCGGTAACGGCCGGCAACGCCTCGCAGTTGTCCGATGGCGCCTCCATGACTCTGGTGATGAGCCTGGAGAAAGCCCTGGAATTGGGCCTCAAACCGAAAGCCTATTTCCGCGGCTTCGCCGTCGCCGGCTGCGAGCCGGATGAAATGGGCATCGGTCCGGTGTACTCGGTGCCGAAACTGCTCAAGGCCAAGGGCTTGGATGTTGCCGATATCGATCTGTGGGAACTCAACGAGGCCTTTGCCTCGCAGTGCCTGTATGCCCGCGATTGCCTGGGCATCGACAACGACAAGTACAACGTCAATGGTGGGTCGATTTCGATCGGCCACCCATTCGGCATGACCGGCTCGCGTCAGGTCGGCCATCTGGTGCGCGAGTTGCAGCGGCGTAACCTGCGTTACGGCATCGTCACCATGTGTGTAGGGGGCGGCATGGGCGCTACCGGCTTGTTCGAGGCGTATCGCTGAGGCGCGGTCTTTTCAGCAGGGCTTAGCCACAAAAAAACCGCGTCGTTGCAGACGCGTTTTTTTTGCTTCACCGCGCGCTTGCGGGGAAGGCAGCCTTGACTCTGGGGAAGACATAGTCGCAATCCCTGAGACCTAGATCAGGGGATTGCTGTGTCTGGCGACTGCCACGTGACCTGCCGCCCAGCCTGTCACGCTGGTCTTTCCGGCAATAATGCGCAGAAGCTAAAAGCCCCGCTGAGAGAAGCGGGGCTTTTCATGTGCGCGGACTTTACTCGCGCACGTCGATGGCCGGCGTATTGTCACGATCGAACAGTTTGTTGGGGTCGCGCGGCAGGATGCCGGGGCGGTAATCGCTGCTCACATCGCCGAGCACGCGGATGTCGCTGTACTTCTTGCCCGAGAGTGCGGCCAGGCCTGCGGCATCGCGGATCACGGTCGGGCGCAGGAACACCATGAGATTGCGTTTGATGTGAGTGTCCTTGGTCGAGCGGAACAAGCGGCCGAGCAGGGGGATATCGCCAAGTAGCGGCACTTTCGAAACGGTCTGCGTCACATCGTCCTGAATCAGTCCGCCGAGCACGATGACCTGGCCATCTTCGGCGAGGATGGTGCTCTTGATCGAGCGCTTATTGGTGATCAGGTCCACCGCATTGACCCCCTGGGTAGTCGGGGCAATGGAGGAGATTTCCTGTTCGATTTCCAGGCGTAAGCTGGCGCCTTCGTTGATGTGTGGGGTGACTTTCAGGGTCACGCCGATGTCCTGGCGCTCGATGGTGGTGAAGGGGTTGTCCGCCCCCGCGGCGCTGGTGGTGAAGGAACCGGTCTGGAAGGGCACGTTCTGCCCGACCAGAATTTCCGCTTTCTGGTTGTCCAGCGTTAGCAGGCTGGGCGTCGACAGCAGGTTGCTCTTGGTGTTGGCCGACAACGCGGTGATCAGCACGCCGAAGCTGTCGGTGCCGAGGCCGATGATGGCGCCGTTCGGGAGGCTGTTGAGTATCGGGTTGTCGATGTTATTGCGTTGATCCTGGGCGGCTTGCAGGACAGTGCCGACCGACAGACCGGTGTTGCTGAAGTTCACCCCGCCTAGACCGCCTGTGCTGCCGCGGGCATCCACCGCCCACTGCACGCCGAGGGCATCGCTGATGTCACCGGAAACTTCGACGATGGCCGCTTCCACCATCACCTGAGCGCGCGGCACATCGAGCTGGCGGACGATGTTTTCGAGGGTCGCCACCAGGTCCGGATCAGCCAGTAATACCAGGGCGTTGAGGCTTTCGTCGGCGCGAATCAGGATGTTCTGCGGTCTTCCGGTGGATTCTCCGTCGCTCTGGGTTTTCAGCCCTTCGGAGATATCGCCGAGGGTTTCCGCAAGAGCCTTGGCGTCGTTATGGCGCAGGAGAATCACCCGGGTATTGGCTGAGCGACTGGTCGGGCTGTCCAGCGATTGCGCCAACGCTACCAGCTTGGCGCGCGCCGCCGGCGGGCCAAGGATGATCAGGCGGTTGGTGCGCGCGTCGGCGATTACCTGGATACCGGCCGAGCCTTTCCCCTGGCCACGCTCCAGGGTTTTATTGAGCAGTTCGGCGGCATCCATGACCCAGGCATGCTGAAGGTCGAGCACGCTGTAATCGCGATCACCTTTCTGGTCGAGCTGACGCAGCAAGTCTTCGATGCGCGCGATATTGGCACTGCGATCACTGATGATGATCGCGTTGGCCGAGGTGACTGCGGCCAGATGGCCGTATTGAGGCACCAGGGGGCGAAGCAAGGGAATGAGTTCGGTAGCTGAGGTGTGCTGCACTTGAATCAGGCGGGTTTCCAGGAGGTCCGGGGCGGGGCGGCCTTGTCCCGCATCGGCCTTGGCCTCGGCGTTGGGCACGATACGCGCCTGCTCGCCCTGAGTGATGACGCTGAAGCCGTGGGTGGCCATCACCGAGAGGAATAGTTGATAGATTTCGCTCAGGGTCAGCGGCGTGCTCGATACCACGCTGACCTGGCCTTTGACCCGCGGATCGACGATGAAGGTTTCCCCGGTGATCTGCGCGATCTGCTCGATGAACTCGCGGATATCGGCGCCCTTCAGGTTGATGGTCCAGCTTTCTTCCTGTTGGTTGGCGCTGGGTGTTGCCGGGCTAATGGCCGCATTCAGGGGCAAAGAGCTGAACGCCAAGCCGGCGGCAAGCAGGGCGCAGGTGAGGCGCGAGAAGATCGGAGTCATCGGTTCAGTTGCTTTCCGTAGTCTGGTCGGTGGGGGGGGCGTCCGCTGGCAAGGTACCGGCCGCTTCCATCTGCTGGCGCAGGGCGTCCATGCGTTCGCGCAGTTGCTCGAGGTTGCCGGCTTCCAGTTGGTCGAGTTGATCCTGCGCATCAGTCGCGGCTTCGTCTGGCGCGTAAACCATACCCTGATCACTGGAGCGATTGTGTGGAAACGCCAGGCTTTCGAGGCGGCCATTGCGCAGCAACTCTACGCGATCGGTATGGACCGCATGCAGGCTTACGCCGCCAATCACTTCACTGTCTATGCCGTAGCGCTGTGCCTGGTTGCCATCCAGGCGAATGATCGCACTGGAGCGCTTGGGGTCGGCATGTACGAAGCTGCCGAGCAGTGTCAGGCGCATGGTGGTGGCGGGTGGTGGCGCCTCACTGCTCTGGCTGCTGCCGAATAACTGCTCCAGCCCTTGGCCGGAGGCAGGGGGCAGCAGGCTAGCCGTATTCGGTGTGTCGTGCACAGCCGGAGCCCTGAGCAGGCGCAGCCACTCGGCGGTTTGCCAGGCCAGGCTAATGCTCATGGCCAAGACGACCACAACGCCAACCAGAGTAGTTGCGTGCAGTTGCATCCAGCGTCGAGTAGCCATAAGAGGCAAAAGCGTTACTCCAGACATTTATTGTTATGTGGCGCGATCCGCGCGCCGATCATAGACAGTTGACGAGCATTTGACAGCCCCCTGTCAGGGTGGTGTGTCATGTTCGGCGATGTGCTAAAGATAGCGCAGAGTTTGAGACAATATCGAATGCCGTCGGACAGCGCTCGCAGTAGGCGGGAGTTGTTTTCACCAGCGCTTAGTTTTCCCGCTCCAGTGCGGGAAGTTCATAACCACCAAGCGGCGCAACCGCAGACGTACAACGGTCATAATCAGTCGTGATACGCCGGCCAGGTCACCGTTTCAAGGCTTATCCAGGATGAATACACTGCCCACCGAAGCCCCCCTGCGCCGTTTGCCGTTCAGCTTCGCCAAACGTCACGGCGTGGTCTTGCTGATCGAGGCCGATCCGCCCTGTCTGGCCCATCGCGCTGCCGTCGAACTGGTGGCGCTGGCCGAGGCCCAGCGCTTTGCCGGGCGCCGATTACCTATGCAGGCCTTGACCAGCGAAGCGTTTGAGCAGGCTCTGGCCAAGGCTTATCAGCACGAATCTGGGGCCATGCAACTGGCCGAGGGACTGGGCGGCAGTCTGGATCTGGCGGCCCTGGCCGAGCAGGTGCCGCAAATCGAAGACCTGTTGGAGCAGGAGGATGACGCCCCGATCATCCGGCTGATCAACGCCATCCTTGGCGAAGCGATCAAGGAAGACGCTTCGGATATCCACCTGGAAACCTTCGAGAAGCGCCTAGTGGTGCGTTTTCGCGTGGATGGCATCCTCCGTGAGGTGCTCGAGCCCAAGCGCGAGCTGGCGGCGCTGCTGGTGTCGCGGATCAAGGTCATGGCGCGTCTGGACATCGCCGAGAAGCGCGTACCCCAGGACGGGCGCATCTCCCTCAAGGTCGGTGGCCGCGAGGTGGATATCCGCGTCTCCACGTTGCCCTCGGCCAATGGCGAGCGGGTGGTGCTGCGCCTGCTCGACAAACAGGCTGGGCGCCTCAATTTAGAGCATCTGGGCATGAGTGCGCGGGATCGCCAGTTGATGGAGGCGGCGGTGCACAAACCCCATGGCATTCTGTTGGTCACCGGCCCCACCGGTTCCGGCAAGACCACCACCCTGTATGCCAGCCTGGTCAGCCTCAACGACCGCACGCGCAATATACTCACGGTGGAGGATCCGATCGAGTACCACCTCGAGGGTATCGGCCAGACCCAGGTCAACCCCAAGGTCGACATGACCTTCGCCCGCGGTCTGCGCGCGATCCTGCGCCAGGACCCGGACGTAGTGATGGTCGGCGAGATCCGCGACAAGGACACCGCCGAGATCGCCGTGCAGGCCTCCCTGACCGGCCATCTGGTACTCTCCACCCTGCACACCAACAGCGCCGTAGGCGCCATCACCCGGCTGGTGGACATGGGTGTCGAGCCGTTCCTGCTGTCTTCCTCCTTGCTTGGCGTGCTGGCCCAGCGCCTGGTGCGGGTACTCTGCCCGCACTGCAAGGCGGCCTATCAGGCCGATGCTGCCGAGTGCGCACTGCTCGGCGTGGCGGGCGAATCACCGCCGACGCTGTATCACCCCCGCGGCTGTGGCGAGTGCCATGAGCAGGGCTACCGTGGGCGTACCGGGATTTACGAATTGGTGATGTTCGACGAGCACATGCGCACGCTAATCCATAATGCCGCCTCAGAGCAGGACATGATTCGCCACGCCCGGACGCGTGCTCCAGGTATTCGCGAGGATGGTCGGCGCAAGGTGCTGGAAGGGCTGACCAGTCTGGAAGAAGTGTTACGCGTGACCCAGGAAGAGTGATTTAGGACAGACATGGCCGCATTCGAATACCTCGCCCTCGATGGCAATGGTCGCCAGCACAAAGGTGTGCTGGAGGCCGACAGTGCCCGCCAGGTACGGCAAATCCTGCGCGAGCGGCAGTTGGCGCCGCTGGAGGTCGAGGCCACGCGCACCCGTGAGCAAGCCCGTGGCGGCGGGCACTTCAGTCTGGTGCGTGGGCTGTCGGCGCGCGATCTGGCCTTGCTCACTCGCCAGCTGGCGACGCTGATCCAGGCTGCGCTTCCGGTCGAGGAAGCGCTGCGTGCGGCAGCGGCCCAGGCCCGCGTACCGCGGATCCAGAGCATGCTGCTGGTGGTGCGTGCACGAGTCCTGGAAGGCCACGGTCTGGCCAGCAGTCTGACGGAATTCCCCGCAGCCTTCCCCGAGCTGTACCGCTCTACCGTGGCGGCCGGCGAGCATGCCGGGCACCTCGGTCCGGTACTGGAACAGCTGGCCGATTACACCGAGCAGCGTCAGCAGTCGCGGCAGAAGATTCAGCTGGCGCTGCTTTATCCGTTGATCCTGATGTGCGCCTCGCTGCTGATCGTTGGTTTTCTGCTTGGCTATGTGGTGCCGGATATCGTGCGGGTGTTCGTCGACTCTGGGCAAACCCTGCCGGCGCTGACTCGCGGGTTGATCGTGGCCAGCGAATGGGTCAAGGGCTGGGGCTGGCTGGCGTTGATCCTGGCATTGCTGGGCTTTTTCGCCCTGCGCTGGGCGTTGCGCGATGAGGCGCTGAAGCTGCGCTGGCACGGGTTTCTGCTGCACGTGCCGTTGTTCGGTGGCTTGGTTCGCGCCACTGATTGCGCCCGTTTTGCCTCGACCCTGGCGATTCTCACCCGCAGCGGTGTGCCGCTGGTGGAGGCGCTGGGTATCGGTGCGCAAGTGATAGTCAACCGGGTGATTCGGCAGCAGGTGGTGGTCGCCGCGCAAAAAGTCCGCGAAGGCGGTAGCCTGACCCGCGCTCTGGAAGCCAGTGGGCAGTTCCCTCCGATGATGCTGCACATGATCGCCAGCGGCGAGCGCTCCGGCGAGCTGGATCAGATGCTCGCACGCACGGCGCGCAATCAGGAAAACGACCTGAGCGCCCAGGTGGCGCTGCTGGTCGGGCTGTTCGAGCCTTTTATGTTGGTGTTTATGGGCGCAGTGGTGCTGGTCATAGTGCTGGCCATCCTGCTGCCGATTCTGTCTCTCAATCAGTTGGTGGGGTAAAGCAGGTGAATAGGTTGAACAATGCAGCCAAGTCAACCCGGGGCGCTTGGCCGCGGCCTGCCAAGCTGCAGGCAGGTTTTACCCTGATCGAAATCATGGTGGTGGTGGTGATTCTCGGCATCCTTGCCGCGTTGGTGGTGCCGCAAATCATGAGTCGGCCGGATCAGGCCAAGGTCACGGTCGCCAAGAGCGACATCAAGGCGGTCTCCGCTGCGCTGGACATGTACAAGCTGGACAATTACGCCTATCCAAGTACCCAGCAGGGTTTGGAGGCGTTGGTGGAGAAGCCCTCCGGCAACCCACCGGCGAAGAACTGGAGCCGCGACGGCTACCTCAAGCGTCTGCCCGTCGATCCATGGGGCAATGTCTACCAATACCTGGCGCCGGGTACCCGAGGTGCCTTTGACCTCTATTCGCTGGGAGCCGATGGCAAGCAGGGCGGTAGTGAGCTGGATGCCGATATCGGTAATTGGGACCTCTGATGAGGCTTTACTGAGCCATGTTTGCCGGTCGCAGTGGCGCGTCCAGCCCGGTCCGGGGCTTTACCTTGGTCGAGTTGCTGGTGGTTATCGTGATTGTCGGCAGCCTGATCGGCATGGCTGTACTCAGTACCGGCATCGCCGGCCCGGCCCGCGAGTTGCGTAACGAAGCCGAGCGGCTGGCCGGATTGATTGGCGTGCTGGCTGAGGAAGCGGTGCTGGACAATCGCGAATACGGCTTGCTGTTGCATGCCGAGGGCTATCGGGTGCTGCGTTATGACCCCCTGTCCGCGCGCTGGCAGGAGCTGGATGACAAACCCTACCGTTTGCCGGCTTGGGCCGAGCTGAGCGTCGAACTCGAAGGCGAGGCGCTGCACTTGCCGCAGCCGGCAACCGAGCCGCGTGGTGCGGCCAATCCCACACCTCAATTGCTGCTGCTCTCCAGTGGTGAGCTCAGCCCCTTTCGCTTGCGCTTGAGTGAGCGGCGCAAGGATGGTCTGCGTTTGCTGTTGTCCAGCGACGGCTTCCGTTTGCCCAAGGTCGAGGTCGACGGTCAAGCGGGTCGGCCAGGATGAAACAGTGCCGTGGCTTCACCCTGCTCGAGGTGCTGATCGCCCTGGCGATTTTCGCCGTGGTGGCCGCCAGCATGCTGACCGCCAGCGCGCGCAGCCTGCAAGTCGCTGCCCGCCTGGAAGACAAGACCCTGGCGATGTGGATCGCCGATAATCGATTGACCGAGCTGCAGTTGGCCAAAACGCCTGCTGGCGATGGGCGTGATCAGGGCGAGCAGGAGTTCGCCGGGCGGCGCTGGCAATGGCAGAGCGAAATTCAGGCGACCAGTGAACCGAGCATGCGCCGGGTCACTTTGTGGGTGGCGCCGCGCCCGGACAGAGGCAACCGCGCTGGTGACCTGCGCGAGCATGCGGTGATCAGCCTCAGCGGCTTTCTCGGGGATGGACGATGAGGTACGCACGCGGCTTCACCCTGCTCGAATTGCTGATCGCCATCGCGCTATTCGCCCTGCTCGGCTTGGCCACCTACCGCATGCTCGACAGCGTGCTGCTAACCGATAGCAGCACGCGCGCCCACGAACAACAACTGCGTGAACTGGTACGCGCTATCGCCGCCTTCGAGCGCGACCTGCTGCAGGTGAGTGTGCGGCCAGTGCGCGATCCTTTTGGCGAGCCACGTCCTGCCTTGCTGGGCGAAGAGGGCGATGACGCCGCAGTGGAGCTGAGCCGGGCCGGTTGGCGCAATCCGCTCGGCTTGGCGCGTGCCGATCTGCAGCGGGTGCGCTGGCAACTGAGCGGCGAGCAGTGGCAGCGGCGCTACTGGAATGTGCTCGATCAGGCCCAGGACAGTCAGCCCCAGGTGCAGCAGGCGCTGGATGGGGTACTGAGCATACGCTTGCGTTTTCTGGATGATGAGGGCAACTGGCAAAGCAGCTGGCCGCCCCCTGCGGTCAGTGGCGAAGCGCAGCTGAGCATGTTGCCCCAGGCGCTCGAATTGGTGCTCGAACACCGACGGTATGGCGAGCTGCGGCGTCTGTTGCGTTTGTCTGATGCGCTGCCCAAGGAGGCCGCGCAGGCGCCAGAGGCGGGTCAGTCGAACGAGCAGCAAGTGTCGGGCGAGGGCAGCGAACCATGAAGGCGCAGCGCGGTGTGGCGCTGATCACCGTGATGCTGGTGGTGGCGGTGGTGACGGTGGTCTGCGCCGGGATTATCGCCCGCCAACAGTTGTCGATTCGCAGCAGCGCCAACCAATTGCATGTGCGCCAGGCCTGGCAGTACGCCCTGGGCGGCGAAACCCTGGCCAAGGCGGTGTTGCGGCGCGACTTGCAGCAAGGTAATCCACGTGCGCCTGTGGATCATCTGGACGAAGCCTGGGCGCAGCCGTTGGCGCCGTTCGCCCTGGACGAGGGCGGCGAGTTGCGGGTGCACATCATCGACCCGACTGGGCGATTCAATCTCAACAGCCTGGTGCGCCAAGGCGCACCTAATGACGCGGCAGTGGCGCAGTTTCGCCGCTTACTCTTGGCTTTGCAGATCGACACTCCCTATGCCGAGCGCCTGCTCGACTGGCTGGACGCCGATTTGGAACCAAGCGGCGGCTATGGCGCCGAGGATAATCAATACTTGCTGGCAGAGCCGGCCTATCGCGCTGCCAACCGGGCGCTGGCCGATGTATCCGAGTTGCGCCTGTTGCTGGAGATGAATGAAGTCGATTACCAGCGCCTGTTGCCCTGGGTCAGTGCCTTGCCGGCGGATGCGACCTTGAACGTCAATACCGCCAGCGCCCAGGTGCTGGCAAGTCTGGCCGAGGGGCTGCCACTGAGTACGGCTGAGGGCCTGGTGGCCCGGCGCGCTGGCCAGGGCTATGCCGATGTGTCGAGTTTTCTCGCGCAATTGCCCGAGTTGCAGGTGCAGAGCCAGAGGCTGGCTGTGGGCAGTCAGTATTTTCAGGTGATCAGCGAGGTTAGCGTAGGCGATCGCCGTCAGGTTTTACGCAGCACCCTGCAGCGTGCCAGCAATGGCAAGCTGTATGTCCTAGCCCGTGATCTGGGGCAGAGCGGTGTCCCGTCTGCGCCCGTCGAGGAAGTTGAGCAATGAATCAATTGTGTGTGTTCCTGCCACCTGCGGCCTGTGCCGGCGTCTTGGCGGAGTTGCCGGTGCAGCGGGTGCGCGAGGGCGACAGTCAGTGTCTGCCGTTTGCCGAGGCGGTGACCGGTTTGGGCGATGCCTGGACCCTGGTTCTGCCGGTCGAGGCGGTAACGGTCTGCGCCGTGCACCTGCCGACGCAGAAAGCCCGCTGGCTGCGCCAGGCTCTGCCGTACGCGGTGGAGGAATTGCTCGCCGAAGACATCGAGCAGTTGCATCTGGCCTTGGGCGAGCAGCTCGAGGACGGTCGTCATCGGGTGTTTGCCGTGCGCCGCAGTTGGCTGGCCAGCTGGTTGGCGCTGTGCCCAACTCCGCCGCGCACGATTGCCGTGGATGCCGATCTGCTGCCACGCCAGGGCACTCAGTTGCTACACCTGGAATCGCGCTGGTTGCTCGGCGGCGAAGGGGTGGCCCGCCTGGCGCTGGGCGCGGAGGACTGGCCGGCGTTGGCCGCTAGCTGCGCCCATCCGCATGTCGCCTATCGTACAGCCCGACAGGTGGGGCTGGAACCGGTGGATACGGCTACCGAAATCGTCGATGGCTATACCTGGCTGGCCGGCCAGGCGAGCGAGAACAATTTGGCCCAGGGTGAATTTGCCGCGTACCAAGAAAGTGGCCAGTGGCAGCGCTGGCGTCCGCTGCTGGGGTTGGTCGGTCTGTGGCTGGTGTTGCAGTGGGGCTTCAACCTGGCCCAAGGCTGGCAGTTGCAGAATCAGGCGCAGACCTACGCCGAGGCCAGCGCAACGCTCTATCAAGAGCTGTTCCCCGACGACCACAAGCTGGTCAATCTGCGCGCCCAGCTGGATCAACACCTGGCTGCGGGCGGCGCTAGCGGTCAGGGGCGTTTACTCGGCATGCTCACGCAGGTGAATCAGGCGCTGAGCGCGGAGGGCACACAGATTTTGGTTCAGCAGGTGGATTTCAGCGAGGTGCGTGGTGATTTGGCCATGCAGATTCAGGCGCCCGGGTTTGCCGAGCTGGAGCGACTGCGTGAGCGTCTGCAGGAGGCCGGTTTGGCGGTGCAACTGGGTTCGGCCAGCCGTGAAACGGCTGGCGTCAGCGCCCGTCTGGTGATCGGAGGATGAGCATGAATCGTTTGGGCGAGTTGATGAAGCCATCTGCGGCGCAGCTGCAGGGCTCGGTATTGTTGCAGCGCTGGCGTGCCTTGCAAGCCCGCGAGCGCCTGGCTCTGGGGCTACTGGCGCTTCTTGTGCTGCTGGCGCTGTTGTATCTGTTGCTCTGGCAGCCGGCGCGTCAGGGGGTGATTGCGGCACGCAGCGCCTATCAGCAGGAGCGCGCCTTGCATGCTTACCTGCAGGCACAGGCGCCGTTGGCGCGTAGCTTGGTGAGCAAGCCACAGGTCAGTCTCGATCCGGCACGCTTGCAGGGGCTGGTTACTGCCAGCGCCGCCGAGCAGGGTTTGGCCATAGTGCGACTGGACAGCGAGAGCGACGGTTCGCTGCAGGTCAATTTGCAGCCGGCGCCATTCGCCCAGCTCCAGCGTTGGTTCAGTCGGCTGGAACAGCAGGGCGTGCAAATTGCCGAGGCGGGCCTGGATCGGGCTGAGGACAATCGAGTGGCGGCAAGGTTAACCTTGCACGTGGCGCAGTAAGGCGGCGTTTCGATCCTGCGGCGGGTCTTGGGAAATGGCTCATGTTCTTGCTTCGCTGTTGCGATGTTTTCTGCTTTTTCAGAAAAACTTTAAGCAGAGTATTGACTTAGGTCCGCCCCAGCCGTAAATTGCGCGCCTCACAAAGCGAAGGGTGATTAGCTCAGCTGGGAGAGCAGCTGCCTTACAAGCAGCGGGTCGGCGGTTCGATCCCGTCATCACCCACCACTCTTTGTGAATTCGGACGCAAGTCCGACCGACGCGCAGCGGTAGTTCAGTCGGTTAGAATACCGGCCTGTCACGCCGGGGGTCGCGGGTTCGAGTCCCGTCCGCTGCGCCATATTTTCCATGCCGAGTTCGCTTGGCATGAGGTAGAACGGCTAGTACAGCTGTTCTTCCCGATGAAGCAAGAGTTCTTTGGGCGCAAGCCCATCCGACACGCAGCGGTAGTTCAGTCGGTTAGAATACCGGCCTGTCACGCCGGGGGTCGCGGGTTCGAGTCCCGTCCGCTGCGCCATATACGAAGCCCTCAGGTAGAGATACCTGGGGGTTTTTTATGGGCGATACATTCCGATCAGAATGCTCGACTCTTAATGCTGTCGCTGGCCTGTAGCGCACGGTCAATATAGAAGGCGATGTCTCGCTCTGCGTCGATGCGCGTGAAGTAGGGGCCTTCGAGGGTGCCTTCGCGCGTAGAGAAGAAATACTGGCCGTTGACCGCAGTGACCCGCTCGCTGCGGTAGTGCGTGCCGGGGCTGGGGTCGATGGTGCGTTGACCGAACATGGCAATAACCTCATGCAATGAGCCTGATAGGTTCAGTCTAAGCCGCGTGGATGAACTCGTTGGAGTTGACGACCAATGGTTGTGTTTTTGATGTGTATCGCCTGCGCTTCTGCTTGTTTATGTTTTTGACGTCAACTGTGTGGCTGTGTATCGCTCGTCAGCAGTACAGTTGTCGCATGCAACCCCGCTGAACTGTGACTGTGTCGGTTGGCCGTGGCGGCATAAGATAGCGGCTTTCGTCGTTAGCTGGCGCGCGAGGCAGTCATGCACATCTCTTCCGGTCGCTGGCTTTATGGCCTGTTCCTGGCGCTACTCACTGCTCTGCTCTGGGGCGTTTTGCCGATCAAACTCAAACAAGTACTGCAGGTAATGGACCCGGTCACGGTCACCTGGTATCGACTGCTGGTGTCCGGTTCGATTCTGCTGACTTATTTGGCCGTGTCCCAAGGCTTGCCGCGTTTCCGCCCTCTGGGCCGCAAGGGCCCCTGGCTTCTCGCCTTAGCGATTGCCGGGTTAAGTGCCAATTATGTGCTCTATCTGACCGGCCTGAACCTGCTTAGTCCCGGCACCACGCAATTGGTGATCCAGGTCGCACCGATCTTGCTGCTGATCAGTAGTCTGTTCGTCTTCCGCGAGCGTTTCAGTCTCGGCCAGGGTATTGGTCTGGCCGTGCTGCTGTGCGGTTTTGTGCTGTTTTTCAATCAGCGCTTGGGCGAATTGCTGACCTCGTTGAGCGCTTACACCGCCGGGGTTCTGATCGTGCTGCTGGCCGCGGTTGTCTGGACGTTTTACGGCTTGGCGCAAAAGCAGTTGCTGACGGTGTGGAATTCGTTGCAGGTGATGATGGTGATCTACTTGGCCTGCGCACTGTTGTTGACCCCTTGGGCGCAGCCGCAGCAGGTCTTCGAGTTGAGTTCGTTGCAGGCATGGCTGCTGTTCGCCTGCTGCCTGAATACCCTGGTGGCCTATGGTGCGTTCGCCGAGGCGCTGGCGCATTGGGAGGCCTCGCGGGTCAGTGCAACGCTGGCGATCACGCCGCTGGTGACATTCGGCTCGGTAGCACTGGCGGCGACCTGGTGGCCTGAGCATGTCCGGCCCGAGCAGATCAATTGGATAGCCTACGGCGGCGCGGCGCTGGTGGTGCTGGGATCGGCACTGACTGCCCTGGGCCCGTCGCTGATGGCCAGCCTGCGTGCCCGGCGGTTGCGTATCGCAGCGCAGTTGTAGGCTGGGTTAGCGGCGTATGCGAACAGTCTGAATGTGATAGCGGTATCGAGTGCCATGTCACCTGGCACCGCGTCGGCCGGGACACCGCCATGGTGGGTTACGACGGGCCAAGTCCTGGGGCATGGCACCATTTCTGCGTGCGCCTGACCCACCCTGCGCTCTGCATGCCCGTCGTGCGCGCCTGGTCGCTTCAGGCGCGGCTGCCGAGTGTTTCGGCACGACGTAGCCAGCTCTGCCGTTGCTCCTCGCTGGAGGGGCGTACCGGGGCGAACTCGCTCAGGCGCCGGGTTTTGATGCCGCTGAAGCCAAGGATGGTGCGCGTCATCTGCCGATGCGCCGGCGCGCCATAGACCCAGCGGAAGTACCAGGGCGGGGTGTCTAGGGTCACCAGTAAATCGGCGGTACGGCCGCTCAGCAGTTTGTCCCACAGTTGCGAGCGAGCGCGGTACTTGAAGGCGAAGCCGGGTAGGAACACCCGGTCGAAGAAGCCCTTGAGCAGCGCCGGAAAGCCGCCCCACCAGACCGGGTAGACGAATACCAGATGCTCGGCCCAGTGGATCTGCCGCTGTGCTTCGAGCAAGTCCGGCTCCAGGGTCTGGCTCTGGTCATAGCCGTCGCGCAGCACCGGGTCGAAGCTCAGTTCGCCGAGTTTCAACTGCCGCACCACATGCCCTTCGTTGCGCGCACCCTGGGCATAGGCTTCGCCTAGGGCGTGGCAGAGGCTGCTGGTTTTCGGCGTGCCGAGAATCATCAGGATGCGTTTGCCGTCGCCTTCGATTGGGGTGGCACCGCTTTTGGCTGCTTCAGTCATGGTTACCCGCCTCCAGCATGGTTTCCGGGCGGACCCAGGCGTCGAATTGTTCTTCTGTCAGATAACCCAGTTGCAGCGCGGCTTCACGCAAGGTGCTGCCGTCCTGATAGGCTTTTTTGGCGATTTCCGCGGACTTGTCATAGCCAATATGCGGGTTCAGGGCCGTCACCAGCATCAGGCCGCGCTCCAGGTGCGCCGCCATCTGCGCCGCATCCGGTTGCAGGCCGGCGATGCAGTGCTGCTGGAAGTTTCGACAGCCATCGGCGAGCAAGCGAATCGATTGCAGCAGGTTGTGGATGATCACCGGTTTGAACACGTTCAATTGCAGATGCCCTTGGCTCGCGGCAAAACCGATGGTGACATCATTGCCCAGGACCTGGCACGCCAGCATCGACAGCGCTTCGCATTGGGTCGGGTTGACCTTGCCCGGCATGATCGAGCTGCCAGGTTCGTTGGCCGGCAGTTTGACCTCGGCAAATCCTGTACGCGGGCCAGAGCCGAGCAGGCGCAAATCATTGGCGATTTTCATCAGGGCCACGGCGAGGGTTTTCAGCGCACCGGACAGGCTGGTCAGGGGCTCGTGACCGGCCAGGGCGGCGAACTTGTTGGGCGCGCTGACCAGTGGTAGGCCGCTCAAGGCTGCAAGTTCGGCGGCGATGGCTTCGGCAAAGCCCAGGGGCGAATTGAGGCCGGTGCCGACGGCGGTACCGCCTTGAGCCAGTTCGCAGACCGCTGGCAAGGTTGCCCGGATCGCCCGCTCGGCATAGTCGAGCTGGGTAACGAAGGCAGACAGCTCCTGACCGAAGGTGATCGGCGTGGCATCCATCATGTGGGTGCGTCCGGTCTTGACCAGCTTGCTGTGGCGGGCGGATTGCTCGGCCAGCCCGCCGGACAGGTCGGCCAGGGCTGGCAGCAAGTCATGCAGCACGGCGCTGGCAGCGGCGATGTGCATGGCCGTGGGAAAGCAGTCGTTGGAGCTTTGCGCGCGGTTGACGTGATCGTTGGGGTGCACCGGACTCTTGCCGCCGCGTGCGCCGCCGGCTAGTTCGTTGGCGCGGCCGGCAATTACCTCGTTGACGTTCATGTTGCTCTGGGTGCCGCTGCCGGTTTGCCAGACCACCAAGGGGAATTGCTCATCATGCTGGCCAGCCAATACTTCGTCGGCGGCTTGCTCGATCAGCCTGGCGATGTCTGGCGACAGGTCGCCGATGCGGTCATTGACCCGTGCTGCAGATTTCTTGATCAAGGCCAGGGCATGCAGCACGGCCAGGGGCATACGCTCATCGCCGATGGCGAAATTGATCAACGAGCGCTGGGTTTGCGCGCCCCAGTAGGCCGTTTCAGGCACTTCGATGGGGCCGAGGCTGTCGGTTTCGGTGCGGCTCATAGAACTCTCCGGAAGGCGATTCAGCAAGTTTAGGCCGTTGCAAGCGCTTGCAGGTTCCCTAGCAGACGGTTGGGCTTGCGTATGCGCTTGCGGGTAGTCCTGAACACTACAGGTTTACCAGCGAGCATGGGTTGCGCCCAGCCAGCCTAGCGCTCCGTCAACCGGTACGCATGCCCCGTTGGGGCCGCGCAGTATGCCGTCAAAATGGCCAAACCACTGTTGGGTATCGGCGTAGAAAGGCCCTAGGCGTGGGCAGGCTTGATGCAACTGCTGCGGGGTGAAGGTCAAGTCGACCCGTTCGGCGGGACTGCTGAGGTGCCACGGAGCCATGGGTGACTGGTTTTTTTGCCGGATCAGCACCGACGTGTCCAGATGCAGCAGTTCGCCGCCAAACCACAAGGCGTTTTCCGATAGCCTGCTGTGATCGGTCCAGCCAGCGCCGAAATTGCCGGCAATGCCGCCCGGTGCGGCAAAGGCGGCGCGCGTCCAATGGCTGCGCAATGGCCAGACGCCGCGGCCAAAGTCCATGGCAGCAAAGCTTTGTCCGGCTAGGCAACTGTAGTGGCGGTTGCCGAGTTGCACACTGCCGCTGGCTGGCAGGCCCATTTGCCGACAGGTGGCATGAAAATGCCGTGGCCCGAGTGGGGCGACCAGATTGGCCGAGTCGAGGTGGGCGGGGCGCTGGATGTCCAAGTCAACCTGTAGCGGCTGTCCGCCAATGTCGGGCGCCGCGACCGTCAGACGCAGGCGGCCCGGCTGTTCGATGACGCGCAGTTGCAGGCGTGGGTGGCAGAATTCATGGCTTTGCTCGGGCTGATCTGGCAGTCCGCAACCTCGCGCAAGTACGCGCAGTTGGCTATGCGCGATCGCCTGGCCGCTGCTCAGGTCGAGAAAATAGGCGGCGCCGTAGCCGACATAATCGAGGTCAGCCTGGGTCAGCGAGAGCATCCAGTTTGGGGTGGTGATGCACCAGTGGTTCCAGCGTTTGCGCCGGCCCAAGTGTCCGGGCAGTGCACAGTCAACCTGGGGGCGGGGAGACCAGCCGATGGCCTGCGGGTTGAGTTGGCCTCGGGAGTCGCACAGCGCTATCGCGGCAGAGGCGTGTGGGCGGGCGAAGCTGTTCATCGGGCACGTCCATGTGTGCGCTGTTACAGATGACGCAGTGGGATTGCCGTCATCGAAGAGCGTAGAGGCTTACTGAGATAAGTTGAGCTTGCCCGCACCTGCAGAGTTGGGCAAGTGCTGGCATTTTGATCTGTCGGCAAGTAGGCGGCCGATAGGGCCGAGCATACTTGAGTGGTGGACGGGCTTGGGCACAAAATGGTGGATCATGGGTCACATACGACTCGACCCATTAAATCCGGAGCATACAATGTCGCGCTTATCTACCCTCTGTGCCGTTGCCGTATTGACCTGTGGCAGCGCCCAGGCGTTTGCCGATGCCAGCAGTCATGCTGCCGATGCGGAGCGTTTTCTGCAGCTGGCACAAGCTGACAAACTGGTTGTGCCGGTCTATTCCCAGGTGCAACAGATGTTCGCCCAGCGTTTCGCCGAGAGTGGCACGCCCAAGAGCAAACAGGCTCTGCTGGAAACCTACCAGGCCAAGGCCAATGCCGAGTTGGACCGGGCAGTCGCCTGGGACAAGCTCAAGCCGGACATGGTCAAGCTCTACACCAGTAATTTCAACGAGCAGGAACTGCAGGAGTTGGTTAGCTTCTACCAGTCGCCATTGGGCCAGAAGGTCTTGCAAAAGATGCCGATGCTGACCGAGCAATCGGCGCAGCTGACCCAGGAAAAACTGCAAATAGCGGTACCAAAAGTGAATAAACTGCTGGCGGATATGTCCGCTGAGCTGGGACCGAAAAAGCCGTGAACGGAGTTTGAATATGTCGAAACTAGCTCAGCTGCAGAGCGCCTTGGCTGCACTTGATCCCCAGCATCTCGAGGTGCTGGACGAAAGTCACATGCACAGCCGAGGGCTGGAAACCCATTACAAGGCGGTGATCGTCAGCCTCGCATTTGCCGGCTTGAATGCGGTGAAGCGGCACCAGAAGGTTTATGCCAGCCTGGGCGAATTGATGAGCCAGGTGCATGCCCTGGCGTTGCACACCTATACGCCCGAGGAATGGGCGCAACAGGGGACTGCTCCGAATTCGCCGACCTGCAAGGGCGGCAGCAAGCACGCTAGCTAGTGTCGCGTCAGCCCTGAACTGTCGGATCACCGTAGGGGGCGCCGCGCAGGTTAGCGGCGCCAAGCGCTGAGCGCTCAGGCACCGCCAGCGTGGCGCGTCGCGTAACCCTCCAAGCGATCTCCCGTGTTGCGCCGATGGTGGGTTACGGCGCAACGGATCATGCAGGATCATCGCTATCGGCAGCGTGCGCCTAACCCACCCTATGAGAGACCGTTTACCCGCAGGTTGATCTGTGAGGCAACACGAGTAGCGCTGTTTGCTCGGCGCTGAGTCAATCCGCCCCTACACGGCAAGCGCCAAGAAACGTAAACTAGACAATGCGCCGGCTAACGCCGGCGTGTTCGTTTGGAGACCCAGTCCGCCCTTTACGTGGGCGACTACTGAAGGAAGATGTTCGATGAGTGACAAGATAGTCGTCGCCGCGCTGTACAAGTTCGTCTCCCTGGCGGATTACCAAGCGTTGCGTGAGCCCCTGCTGCAAAGCATGCTGGCCAATGGCGTCAAGGGCACCTTGCTGCTCGCCGAAGAAGGCATCAATGGCACCGTCTCCGCCTCGCGCGCCGGTATCGATGGCCTGCTCGCCTGGTTTGCTCTGGATCCGCGCCTGGCGGATGTCGACCATAAAGAGTCGTACTGCGATGAACAGCCGTTCTACCGTACCAAGGTCAAGCTGAAGAAGGAGATCGTCACCCTCGGCGTGCCGGGCGTCGACCCCAACCAGCAGGTCGGCACCTATGTCGAGGCCCATGACTGGAACGCGCTGATCAATGATCCCGAAGTGCTGCTGATCGACACGCGCAACGACTATGAAGTGGCGATCGGCACGTTCGAGGGTGCGGTCGACCCCAAGACCAAATCGTTTCGCGAGTTTCCCGACTACATCAAGGCGCACTTCGATCCGGCCAGGCACAAAAAAGTGGCGATGTTCTGCACCGGCGGCATTCGCTGCGAGAAGGCGTCCAGCTACATGCTCGGTGCCGGCTTTGCCGAGGTGTTCCATCTCAAGGGCGGGATCCTCAAGTATCTGGAACAAGTGCCCCAGGAACAGACCAAGTGGCGGGGTGACTGCTTCGTCTTCGACAATCGGGTCACCGTTCGGCATGACCTGACGGAGGGCGACTATGACCAGTGCCATGCCTGCCGCACGCCGATTACCGTGCAAGATTGCCAGTCCGAGTACTACACCGTGGGGGTAAGCTGTCCGCATTGTTGGGATTCGCTGCCCGAGAAAACCCGCGCCGGTGCCCGCGAGCGACAAAAACAGATCGAACTGGCCAAGGCGCGTAACCAGCCCCATCCTCTGGGTTTCAACCCACGCCAAGTCAACGAGGGCTAGACCATGCAAGCACGCTTGCTCTACGTGATGGACCCGATGTGTTCCTGGTGCTGGGGCTTTGCCCCGGTGCTCGAGTCCCTCGCCGAGCAGGCGGCTGCGGTTGGCGTGCCGTTGCAACTGGTACTCGGCGGCCTGCGGCGTGATAGCGTGGCAGTCGACGCGGCGGCGCGGGTGCGTTATCTGAGCTACTGGCAAGCGGTCAATGCCAGTACTGGGCAGTTATTCAATTTCGTCGACGGCTTGCCCGAGGGGCTGGTCTACGATACGGAACCGGCCTGCCGGGCGCTGGTGACTGCGCGTAGCCTCGATGGGCAAAGCGTCTGGCCACTGGCTCAGTTGATCCAGCGCGCCTTCTATACCAACGGTGTGGATGTCACCCGGGCCAGCGAATTGGTTGCTCTGGCCGAGCAAGCCGGGATTCCACGGATCGAGTTCGCCGCCGCATTCGACAGTACCGAGCAGCGCGAAGCCACTATGGCCGATTTTAGTTGGGTGCAGGATCTGGGCATCTCCGGCTTTCCTACCTTGCTGGCCGAATGCAACGGACAATTTGCTCTGTTGACCAATGGATATCAGCCGCTCGAGGTGCTCGCGCCCTTGCTCGGTCGCTGGCTGGAGCGCGCGCTGCATGCCTGATCGGTTGAGTTGGGCGGAAATCCGGCGCCTAGCCCTGCATCACAAAAAGGCACTGTTTCTGGCCAATCTGGTGGCGTTGTTCGCCACCCTGTGCAGTGTGCCTATCCCCCTGCTACTGCCCTTGTTGGTCGACGAAGTACTGCTCCACGATGGTGACAGCGCGCTCAAGGTGATGGACCGTTTTCTCCCCGCCGACTGGGAAATCGCGGCCGGCTATATCGGTCTGATGCTGGTACTGACCTTTCTGCTGCGCAGTTCGGCGCTGATCTTCAACGTGTTGCAGGCGCGCCTGTTCGCCGGTCTGTCGAAAGACATCATCTACCGTATTCGCATTCGCCTGATCGAGCGGCTCAAGCGTATTTCCCTCAGCGAATACGAAAGCCTTGGCGGCGGCACGGTGACCACGCACCTGGTCACCGACCTGGAGACCCTAGACAAATTCGTCGGCGAAACCCTTAGCCGCTTTCTGGTCGCCGTGCTGACGCTGACTGGCACCTCGGCGATTTTGCTGTGGATGCACTGGCAACTGGCGCTGTTGATCCTGTTGTTCAACCCGCTGGTGATCTACGCCACGGTGTTGTTGGGCAAGAAGGTCAAGTACCTGAAAAGGCTGGAGAACGACAGTACCTCGCGGTTTACCCAGGCGCTCACCGAAACCCTCGAGGCGATCCAGGAAATCCGTGCCGGCAATCGCCAGGGTTACTTCCTCGGTCGGCTCGGTGGGCGGGCCCGGGAAGTACGTGACTACGCGGTGGCCTCGCAATGGAAGACCGATGCCTCGAACCGCGCCAGCGGCTTGCTGTTCCAGTTCGGTATCGACGTGTTTCGCGCGGCGGCCATGCTCACCGTGCTGTTCTCCGACCTGTCGATCGGCCAGATGCTCGCGGTGTTCAGCTACCTGTGGTTCATGATCGGGCCGGTCGAGCAGTTGCTTAATCTGCAATATGCCTTCTACGCCGCCGGTGGGGCGCTGGCGCGGATCAACGAGTTGCTCGCGCGTCGTGACGAGCCGCAGTACCTGGGCACAGTCGATCCGTTCACGGGGCGGGACACCGTCGGTATCGAGGTGCGTGGGCTGACGTTCTCCTACAACGACGAACCGGTGCTGGAAAACCTCAACCTGAGTATCGCGCCGGGTGAAAAGGTGGCCATCGTTGGCGCCAGCGGAGGGGGCAAAAGCACTCTGGTGCAGCTATTGCTCGGCCTCTATACGCCGCAGGCGGGGATTATTCGCTTCGGTGGCTGCAGCCAGCAGGAAATCGGCCTGGAAACCGTGCGCGATCAGGTCGCGGTGGTGTTGCAGCACCCGGCGCTGTTCAACGACACGGTGCGCGCCAACCTGTGCATGGGCCGCGAGCGCAGCGATGAAGCCTGCTGGCGCGCCCTGGAAATCGCTCAGTTGGCCAGCACCATCGGTGGGCTGGCAAAAGGCCTGGACAGCATCGTCGGGCGCTCCGGTGTGCGCCTGTCCGGCGGCCAGCGCCAGCGCCTGGCCATCGCCCGCATGGTCCTGGCCGAGCCGAAAGTGGTGATTCTCGACGAGGCCACCTCGGCCCTCGATACCGCCACTGAGTACGCCTTGCATCAGGCCCTGGGCCAGTTTCTCAACGGCCGCACCACCCTGATCATCGCCCATCGCCTCTCGGCGGTGAAGCAGGCGGACCGGGTGCTGGTATTCGATGGCGGCAGCGTCGCCGAAGACGGCGATCACCAACAGTTGATTGCCGAGGGTGGGCTGTACGCCAAACTCTATGGGCATTTGCAGCACTGAGGGATTAGGGTGCCGCTGTCGCTGCTGGCGAGCCGCTCGAGTCGCTGGCCCATTGCTGCAGTTGTTGCGTGCGCGCCTGGCTTTCAGCCAGAGTCTTGTCCAGCGCCTCGTTGTAGTCGCTGAGCCAGCTACGCGAGCCGACTATCATCCCGGCGAGGTCGCGCATGCCGTTTTTCAAGGCGGCAAGGCTCCTCTGGAAGCTCTGTTCCTGGCCGATCAGGGTATTCGCCACTTGTTGCTGCACGGCTCGGTTGTCGCCGCTGGTCAGCGTCACCGCAGGCTTGTCACTTTGCAGGGTGCTCAGCTGCTTGTCTTGCCGGGCCACGTGCTCTTCGAGCGCTGCGAGCTGTGTTTGCAGTATCGCTGTCTGCTCTTGCAAGCCCTGGAGCTGGCTGGCGCCGAGACTTGCGTCCTGCTCGTTGGACGGGCTGAGCAAGGCTATGGTCAGCCAGCTGGCGAGCGTCATTGCCAGCACCGCGGCAAGGATGAAGAGCAGGATGCGATCGAGTCGGCGGCCTTTCTCCAGCAGTTCTAGGCGTTGTTCTGCGCTGATCGGTTCGCCGCTACTTTCTTGTGGGTCATTGCTCATGGCTTTTCCGTCACATGGTTGTGCTGATCGAAGTGGCACGCTTTTGAGTGGCATTGTGCCACCATTCGAGTATGGCTGGCGCTTCGCTGCTTTACCTGTAGCTGGGCCTGAATAGTCAGCAGCTGCAGGATTGGGCCACGGTTCAGGGGCAAGCGTTCAATTAATCCTTCGCTGGGCATGTTCAAGTGTGCCTGGCCGTGCAGGTTGGCAGTGTATGCCGCGGCCATCAGCAGAATCCGTGCTTGTTTGGCAGTTAAATGCGCCACTTTGTAAATAAATCGTTACGAGAGCCCAGGGTTTTTACCGGGAGCTGGACGCTTTGGCTGGCGTTTATCGGACTGTAAGGTTTTATTGCCAAAAGACATGCACGCGGCCGCTGCACAGGGCCTGGGCCGTCTTGTCGGGCGTGCTTGCCTCGGTTGTCATGGAGCTATTCGCGTCGTCCTGTCTACTTGCGAGGGCGCTGAATCGACAACAACAACGAGGAGGCGCAATGACCGCCGTGAACAAGATCGAACAGCACAATCCCATCGGTACCGACGGCTTCGAGTTTGTCGAGTACACCGCGCCGACCCCGGAAGGCATCCAACAGTTGCGTGAACTGTTCAGCGCCATGGGCTTTACCGAAACCGCCAAGCACCGCTCCAAGGAAGTCTTTCTGTTCCAGCAGAACGATATCAATTTTGTGCTCAATGGCAGTCCCACCGGGCAGGTCCGCGAGTTCGGCCTCAAGCACGGGCCAAGCGCCTGCGCCATGGCTTTTCGAGTGCAGAACGCGGCCCAGGCGGCGGCCTATGTCGAGTCGCAAGGTGCCACGCTGGTCGGCAGTCACGCCAACTTCGGCGAGTTGAATATCCCCTGCGTCGAAGGCATCGGCGGTTCCTTGCTGTACCTGGTCGATCGTTATGGCGACAAGAGCATCTACGACGTCGATTTCGAGTACATCGAAGGCCGTACGCCGCAGGACAACGCGGTCGGCCTGAAAGAACTCGATCACCTGACCCACAACGTCAAGCGCGGGCAGATGGATGTCTGGTCGGGTTTCTACGAGCGCATTGCCAATTTCCGCGAGATCCGCTACTTCGATATCGAAGGCAAACTTACCGGTCTGGTTTCGCGGGCCATGACCTCGCCTTGCGGCAAGATCCGCATCCCGATCAACGAGTCGTCCGACGACAAGTCGCAGATCGAGGAATTCATCCGCGAGTACCACGGCGAAGGCATTCAGCACATTGCCCTGAGCACCGACGACATCTATGCCACCGTGCGCCAGCTGCGCGCCAGCGGCGTGGACTTCATGAAAACCCCTGACACCTATTTTGACAAGGTGGACACCCGCGTTGCTGGCCACGGCGAGCCGAGCGAGTTGCTGCGCGAGTTGAATATCCTGATCGATGGCGCGCCGGGAGATGACGGCATCCTGTTGCAGATTTTCACCAATACGGTGATCGGCCCGATCTTCTTCGAGATCATCCAGCGCAAGGGCAACCAGGGTTTCGGCGAGGGCAACTTCAAGGCGTTGTTCGAGTCCATCGAGGAAGACCAGATCAAACGCGGCGTGATCAAGGCCGATTGATCCGCAAACCGTCGGGTGGGTTAGGCGCGTCTATCGTTGCTGCAGGTACAGCGCGATTGCGCCGCGCCGTAACCCACTAGGCGGCAGCTGCTGAAACGAGTGGTGGGTTACGACGCACAGGGATTCGCCGTGTGCCTGCGGGTGCTAGTCGCGCCTAACCCACCCTACAAAAGCGTGCATCGAGGAGATACCGGCCATGAGCCGTAAATGGATCAGCTTCCCCCTACGCGAAGGCGAGTGCTCGCGCCAGGCGCACTGCGATTTTCCCGAGGGCACCTACGAGCGCGAGATGGGCCGCGAGGGCTTCTTCGGTCCGACCGCGCACCTGCACCACAAGCATCCGCCGACTGGCTGGATCGACTGGCAGGGGCCGTTACGCCCGCACGCCTTCAACTTCAACGAGTTGTCCAGCGAACGCGATTGCCCGCTGGAGGCGCCGCTGACCCTGCACAACGCCGATATGAAGCTGCGCGTGTGGAAGACCCACGGCGCCATGCGTCACCTGGTGCGCAATGCCGATGGCGACGACCTGCTGTTTATCCATGAGGGCGCGGGGCACTTCTATTGCGACTTCGGCCACCTGGAGTACCGCGACGGCGATTACCTGGTGATTCCGCGCGGCACCGCCTGGCGCATCGAGACCCGCGCGCCGACCTTCATGTTGCTGATCGAGAGCAGCGATGGCGCCTACCAGTTGCCGGACAAGGGTCTGCTCGGCCCCCAGGCGATCTTCGACCCGGCGGTGCTCGAACATCCGAAACTGGACGATGCCTTCAAGGCGCAACAGGATGAGAACACCTGGCAGCTGCGGATCAAGCGGCGCAACCAGGTCAGCACCGTGACTTACCCCTACAACCCGCTGGACGTGGTCGGCTGGCATGGCGACAACACCGTGGTGCGCCTCAACTGGCGCGATATTCGCCCGCTGATGAGCCACCGATACCATCTGCCGCCGTCGGCGCACACCACCTTCGTCGCCAATGGTTTCGTGGTCTGCACCTTCACCCCGCGGCCGGTGGAGACTGATCCGGGGGCGTTGAAAGTGCCGTTCTATCACAACAACGACGACTACGACGAAGTGCTGTTCTACCACCGCGGCAACTTCTTCAGCCGCGACAACATCGAGGCCGGGATGGTCACCCTGCACCCCTGCGGCTTCCCCCACGGCCCGCATCCCAAGGCGCTGAAAAAGAGCCAGGAGGCGCCGGCCACCTTCGTCGACGAGGTGGCGGTGATGATCGATGCCCGCCGCGCCTTGGAGATAGACCCGGCCGCCGCGCAGGTCGATGTGCCCGAATACGTCAACTCCTGGCGTGCGCCGGGCCAAGACAGCTGAGGAAGGGCGCGCACTGCGCAGCAGAACCCTGACTGAAATCTGTGGTGCGCAAGGCGCACCCTACGAGGTTTGACCATGAAACTCGCATCATTGAATCAAGGCCGCGACGGTCTGCTGGTCGTGGTCTCCCGTGACCTGAGCCGCGCGGTAAAAGCGCCGGCGATTGCCGCCACCCTGCAAGCCGCGCTGGATCACTGGGCTGACTGCAAACCCAAGCTGGAGGCCCTGTACCAACGTCTCAACGACGGCCTGTGCAACGATGCCTTCGCTTTCGAGCAGAGCGCTTGCCACAGTCCCTTGCCGCGGGCCTACCATTGGGCCGACGCTAGCGCCTACGTTAATCACGTCGAGCTGGTACGCAAAGCGCGGGGGGCCGAGATACCGGAGAGCTTCTGGCACGACCCGCTGATGTACCAGGGTGGCGCCGACTGCTTTATCCCGCCGCAGGCACCGATCCGCATGGCCGACGAGGCCTGGGGCATCGACCTGGAGGCCGAGATCGCGGTGATCACCGACGACGTGCCGATGGGCGCCACTGCCGCCGAGGCCGCGCAGCACATCCAGTTGCTGATGCTGGTCAACGACGTGTCGCTGCGCAACCTGATACCCGGCGAGTTGGCCAAGGGCTTTGGCTTTTACCAGAGCAAACCGTCGTCGAGCTTCTCGCCGGTGGCCATTACCCCGGACGAATTGGGCGATAGCTGGAAAGACGGCAAGGTGCATCGACCGTTGGTCTCGCACATCAACGAGGTGCTGTTCGGCCAGCCGGATGCCGGCACCGACATGACCTTCAACTTCCCGACCCTGCTGGCCCATGCCGCCAAGAGCCGGCCGCTGGGCAGCGGCAGCATTATTGGTTCGGGCACGGTGTCGAACTACGACCGCAGCGCCGGCTCGTCCTGTCTGGCGGAGAAACGCATGCTGGAAATCATCGAGCAGGGTGAGGCCAAGACACCCTTCCTCAAATTCGGCGACCGGGTGCGTATCGAGATGTTCGATGCCGCCGGCCACAGCCTGTTCGGCGCCATCGACCAGGCTGTGGAAAAGTATCAGCCGTAGGATGGGTTGAGGCGCGTAGCGACGATACCCATCGAGCGCAGGGATGGGCATCGCTGCGCTCAACACCATTCGACGGTCTGCACGCGCATCGCCGGGACGCCGGACCGCAGCAAACTGGCTCTACAGGGAGAATTGTCATGCTGACGCTGTATAGCTACTGGCGCTCCACCGCCGCCTACCGGGTGCGGATCGCCTTGAATCTCAAGGGCCTGGCCTATCAGCAGGTGCCGGTGCACTTGGTCAGGGACGGCGGTGAGCAACACTCGGCCGAGTACCGGGCGCTCAACCCGCAGGAGTTGGTGCCGTTGCTGGTCGATGGCGAAGCCAGGATCGCCCAGTCATTGGCGATCCTCGAATACCTGGAAGACGTGTATCCAGTGCCGGCGTTATTGCCGGCCGATCCGGCTCAGCGTGCTCAGGTGCGGGCGCTGGCCTTGCACATCGCCTGCGATATCCATCCACTCAACAACCTGCGCGTGCTGCAGTACCTGTCCGGGCCGTTGGGCGTGGCTGATCAGGCAAAGGATGCCTGGTACCGCCACTGGGTGGACCTGGGCCTCGCTGCGGTGGAGCAGGGACTGGCGGTTTTCGAGGGTCGCCTGTCCCTGGGCCAGCGCCCCGGATATCTGGAAGCCTGTCTGCTCCCTCAGCTGTACAACGCTCGCCGTTTTAACTGTGCGCTCGATGCGTTCCCGCGCATCCTCGCCATGGCGGCGCGCTGCGAAGCCCTCGAGGCCTTCAAGCAGGCCGCTCCCGAAGTGCAGGCCGACGCCCCGTGATCTTGGCCGCGTGTCCAATTACCTGACGTCGCGTTGGATGCCGCAGCCCGCCGGACGATGAGCCGGTTCGTGGTCATCGGGGAAACAGCCAGAGGCGCCCGACACTGAGAGGTCGTGCGCCTCTTTCTTTATGCGGCGTGATTCACTCAGACGGATATTTGGCGTCGGTAGAGTGGCGAGTAGCCGCCACTTGCAGAGTTCACTCGGCGGAAAGTCGCCGACAAAGGCCCTGGCAAGGACTGGGGCGATGGCTTGGTGCGATTGGCCGTGTCGCCTTGCAGGGCTCTAGCCCAATGGTTTTCGCCAAGCTGTCGGCTATAAAAGCGCTAAGGACTAAAGCTGGCACACGGGTTGCGATGCTCCAGGCTTGCAAAATCGATGTCATGCCCCCGCATGCCAGCCACACCGCCTCCCTGAGGCGGGTCGGCGTGTCGAATAACAATAATGGAGTTGTGCTTATGTTGCAGTCTGCCGCCCGCCTGTTTACCAACCTTGCCGTCAGCAAGAAGCTGCTCTGCGGTTTTACCTTGGTATTACTGCTGACTATCGCGGTGACCGCCAGCGGCTTCATTGCGCTACAGAGCATTCTGCGAGGGCATGCGTTGGCTGGGCAACTGACGGCCGTGAATATGGAAATTCTTCAAGCGCGTCGGTTTGAGCGTGCGTTCGCCATCGAGCAAACTACCGAGAGTGCCGAGCGGGTGCGCGCGAGCCTGGCGACCGTGCAGGCGTTGCTGATTCAACTGGAGCAGGGCACCTCGGCGGCGCAAGCCAAGCATTACCAGACCATGAAGCAGGCGGTGGCCGATTACCTGAGCCAGTTCGACAGTTATGTCGACCTGCAGAACAGGGCGCGTCAGGCGCGCCAGGATATGGGCGCTGCCGCAGTCGAGACGCGCGGTCAATTCGAGTCGCTTGAACTGGACATGTACGACGCCGTGCGCGAGTTGCGTCTGCAAGGCGACAAACTCCGCGGTAGCGATCCGCTGACCCTGGCGGAAACCGCGTCCGGCATGAGCAAGCGCATGCTCGAGCTGCGTGATCAAGAGAGCTTATACATCATCGACGGTTCGGCCGAGGCTTTGGAGGAGTGGGCCTACATCAGCGAGGACCTGCAAAGCGTCGCGCGCAACCTGATGCTGTGGTTGAGCGATGAGCAGAAGGCCGCGATCGAAACGGCCTTGCAGTCCTTGACCACCTACCAGCGCTCCTTCGGTTATTACCAGCAGGTCCGCCAGCAGAGTCGCACCACCGAAACCGCGATGATCGAGCGGGCGCGGGCGGTGTTCAGCCTGGCCGAGGCGGCGAAAGTCGGCGAGGAGCAGCGTATGGCTGCCGCCAGTCGCCAGGCCATGCTGCTGCTCGCGAGCATGGGCGTGGCTGCGGTGATTCTCGGCCTGCTGGCCGCCTGGTTGATCACCCGTTCGATCGTCATCCCCTTGCGCCAGAGCGTGGCCTTTGCCCAGCGTATCGCCGACGGCGACCTGAGCCAGGATTTGCCGCTCGATCGCCACGACGAACTCGGCCAGTTGTTGGCGGCCTTGCAGGGCATGACCGGCAGCCTGCGCAATCTGCTCGGGCGCATTGGCGGCGGCGTCAGCCAGATCGCTGCAGCGGCCGAGCAGCTGTCGGCGATCACCGCGCAAACCAGTGCCGGGGTGCACAACCAGCGCCAGGAAACCGAGCAGACCGCCACCGCCATGCACCAGATGGCCGCCACCGTGCAGGAAGTGGCGCAGAACGCCGAGCAGGCGTCCATGGCCGCTCGCGATGCCGACCGCGAGGCGCAGCAGGGCAATCAGGTGGTGCAGCAGGCGGTGACGCAGATCGGCAATCTGGCGCTGGAGGTCGATCAGTCGGCCGCTGCGATGCAGGCGCTGAATCAGGAGAGTGCCCGCATCGGCGGCGTATTGGAGGTGATCCGTGCGGTCGCCGAGCAGACCAATCTGCTCGCACTGAATGCGGCCATCGAGGCCGCCCGGGCGGGCGAGCAGGGCCGCGGCTTTGCCGTAGTCGCCGACGAAGTGCGGGCGCTGGCGCGGCGTACGCACGATTCAACCGAAGAAATCGAAGGCCTGATTAGCAGTCTGCAGCGTATGGCGGGCGGCGCAGTCGAGCAGATGGAAAGCAGCCGCAAGCTGACCCAGGGCACCGTCACTCTGGCCGGTCAGGCGGGCGACGCCCTGGGCCGCATCACTCAGGCGGTGAGCACCATCGAACAGATGAACCAGCAGATCGCCGCCGCCGCCGAAGAGCAGAGCGCCGTGGCGGATAGCATCAGCGCAAGCATTACCCGAGTGCGTGATATCGGCGAGCAGAGCGCCAGTGCCAGTGAGCAAACCGCCGCCTCAAGCGCCGAGCTGGCGCGCCTGGGCGTTGAGCTGCAGGGCCTGGTCGCGCAGTTCCGTATTTGAGTAGCAGGCCTGCGCCTCAGGCGCAGCAACGGATGCGTAGGCCGATTAACTCCAGGGTAATCCGGGGATTTGCCTCCCGCTAAACCGCCCTCAGCAGTCGTCGCGCTCGGCGGCGCAGGTCTGCCGGGCGGCGCTGAGCTGGGGTTTGCCCAGTTCGCTGGCCCAGGCGGTCAGGGGCACCTGCAGATCCGGCTGCCAGATACGTCGCCACAGCACTTGCAGGCGTTGCAGGTCGACCCGCTCCATTGGCCAGCTCGCGATGTGCTGATTGACCTGCCAGGCGCCATTGTGGCGAACGGCGAAGTCGAAGCGGAAGGGATGGGTGCCAGTCATGCCCAGGCGCAGATCGGTGACCACCAGGTGCTCGTCGATCTGGTCGTAGCGCAACACGCCATCGGTGAACCAGGCCAGGCGCTGGTGCGCTGGCGAGTCCGCGAGTACCTCGGCCAGCGCAGTGCCACGCGGCATGCGGCTGAGCTGCGGCGGCTGTGGGTCGAACCAGCCGACCAGGGCTTCGTGGTAATCCGCGCCATCCAGCACGATCACGCGCCAGAGCAGGCTGTTGAGTGGCGTCGGGGTGCTGAACAGTGCTTCGGCCTGGATGCCCTGGCGCGCCAGTTGCGCCTCGACACGTTGCTCGGCCATGGATTTGCCGGCCAGAGTCGAAGCCAGATACAGGCTCGACAGGGCCAGGGCGACAAGTGGCGCCTTGGCCATTTTGTCGCGCAGGCCGAAGGCCAGTCCCAGTAGCACGGCGGCGATCAGCGGTACGGTGTAGAGCGGGTCGATGATAAAGATGCTCGACCAGGCCGTGGGTGTTGGCATCAACGGCCAGAACAGCTGAGTGCCGTAGCTGGTGAAGCTATCCAGCAGTGGGTGGCTGAGCAACACCAGCGCCACGCAGGCAAACAGGCGTTGCGTCGAGTAGCCCTGGTGCGGGCGAAAACGCCGCACCAGCCAGGTCAACAAGATCGCTACGCCGAAGAGGACGAACAGCGAATGGCTGAAGCCGCGGTGATAGGTCATCTGCGCCACGGCGTCGCCATAGTCGATTACTACGTCCAAGTCGGGCAGGGTGCCGAGGACGGCGCCATACAGCAGGGCCTTGCGCCCTTGCCAGCGGCCGAGCAGCGCGCCCTGAATGCTGGCGCCGAGCACGGCCTGGGTGATGGAGTCCATCGGTTGGTCGTCCGTTCTGTCGGGATGCTTAGATTACCTCCACAACAGTTGCTGCTGTTGCTCGGAAATCCCAGGCAACGATTTTGCCTGGGATGCGCCTGGGCCTATGCCGCGCGCATCTATCCGCTGCTTATTGCACCTGCAGGCGTTTCTTCAGCATGGGCCGGGCGAGAAAGTCAGCATGCCAGGTGATCAATGCCGGCACGGGCATGGGTTTGCCGTACCAATAGCCTTGGGCGTGATCGCAGCCGAGGTCGATGAGTTGCTGGGCATCGTTTTCATCCTCGATGCCTTCGCCGGTCACCGTGAACCTGAAGGTATGGCAAAGCTCGACGATACTGCGCACCACGCGCTGCAATTGTTGGTCGTGGCTAATGCCCTGAATGAACGACTTGTCGATTTTTATCCGTTGTACGCGCAGTTCGCGCAGGTAGGACAGCGACGAGTAGCCGGTGCCGAAGTCATCCAGTGCCACCGCGATACCTTGCTCATTGAGCTTGCGCAGGATGGTACGGCCGTCACTGAAGTTGGTCACGGCAATCGACTCGGTCATCTCCAAGACTAGCTGGTTGGCGCGGATCGGCGCCTCTCCAAGCCATTGCTCGATTTGCTCGGGCAGGCTGGCGGTAAATTGTGCCGGGGAGAGATTCACCGAAAAGTAAAGTGCCTCGCGCAAGCCCTGGGGCAAGCGGAGCAGATCCTGCTTGAGCCGCTGCAGGATCCACTCACCGAGTTTTTGCCCCAGCTGATTGTTCTCCGCCAATTCCACCACTTCCAGCGGCGAGATATAGCCCAGTGTCGGGTGGCGCCAGCGCAGCAGGGCTTCAACCCCGATGCTGGTGTCGGCCAGGCCGACAATCGGTTGGTAGTGGAGGCTCAGGCCCGATGACTCGGTTTGCGCCATCGCCTGCTTGAGATCGTCGAGCAGGGTCTGACTGCGCAGATAACGGTTGCTGATGTTTTCATTGAATACTTCCAGGCCTTTGTGTTTGCCCGCGCGCAGTTCACGCGCGGCCAGGGTGGCGAAGTAGTACAACTTCTGCAGGCTGAAACCGCTGTCGGGATTGAAGCTCAGGCCGATGCGCGTACCCACCTGAAACAGGTTTTTGTCGCTCTGGAAGTCGAAGCTCAAGGCGTAGGCAAGACTGTTCAGGACGCTGATCACCAGCTCTTCGGGAAAGCCCTGAGGAAAGGTCATGACGAACTCGTCACCGGCCATCCGGGCAATGAAGCTGCCTTGCGGTTTCAGCTGGTTGAGGGTTTCACCGATGCGTTGCAGTAGGCGATCGCCGGCCTCGTGGCTGATGCATTCATTGACCGCGCGAAAATTGCTCAGCTCGATTACCGCCAGGGCGCAGCAATTGGCGGTGCGGGAGTGGTTCTGCAGGGCTTGAAAACTGTTGCGGTTGGGCAGGTTGGTCAAGGGGTCATTGCGGCCCATGAAACGATTCTTCCGTGCCTCCAGGTAGAACATCAGAATCAGTCCGCCGCCACAGAACAGCAGGCCGAGCAAGAGCAAGTGGCTAAGGCGCTGGTTGTGGTGGATTTCGTCGATAATCCGCGCCGCTTCCGGGCCGGTGAAGTTGTTGATGATCACCTGGCGGATGGGTGTCAGGTAGCGATTGTAGCGTTCGATGGCCTGCTCGATCGGCGCGCCAGGCCGCAGGTCGGGGCTGAAGAGCAGTGCTTCATCGCTGCGCAGTTGGCTGAACAACTGTGCAACCATCTTACCGGCATTGAAGCGTTGACGGATGGCGCTGTTTTCCTGGCCGGAGAGAAAGGTCTCGAGACGGCTCCAGAGCAGGTCGTAATCCAGCTGCAGCTTTTCCTGGGAGGCGCCTCCAGCCTGGAACAGTTTCAAGGTGTTGACGAAGCGCAGGTATTCGAACTCCAGCTGGGCAAGCGACCAGGCGGAAAGCTGGATGCGCGCCGAGGTTATTTGCGAATTGCGCTGGTTGTAGACCAGCGAAGTCGCGATGCCAACGGCAAAGCCCAGGGTGATCAGCAGCAGGAACAGGCAGCGTAAGCGACGCATTGGCGTTTATCGGCCAATGTTCAGCGATTTGAGTTGCCAGACCATCGCCTGGTGATGCTCTTCCTTGTGCAGCTCAGGGAATTCGCTCAGCGGGTAGATGACCCAGATCGGGCCCTTGTCGCGCACACTCATGACCTTGCCATTCTTACGGGTTGCCAGGATCACCGGGTATTTGCGCGCGGCCGGCAGGCTCAACAGCATGCTGTAGTCGTTGAGGGCGGTGGCGTCGATGCGCTGGCCCTGGGCCTTGAGTTCGT
This sequence comes from Pseudomonas sp. CC6-YY-74, assembly GCF_002025205.1. Lineage (GTDB taxonomy): Bacteria > Pseudomonadota > Gammaproteobacteria > Pseudomonadales > Pseudomonadaceae > Aquipseudomonas > Aquipseudomonas paeninsulae. The sequence goes on from NZ_CP019947.1 coordinate 843,430, forward strand.
CGAGTAGAACGCTGAGCCGCACGCCCTGGTAGCTGTCCTCCTGTTCAGTCCAGGGCGTCAGGGTTTTCACCTCCACCTGGGGCAGGGCATCGAGGCGCTGCAAGTCGAACAAGGCCTGGCCCTGTGGGCAACACCCCAGCTCTCCGATTACCGTCAGAATCAGGGGGTTTGCCGGAAGCGCCTGCCAGTCGTCTGCGGCATGCGAGGCAGGGCTTGCCAGGCAGAAGGGTAATAGCAACGGGATGAGGTGCTTGAGCAGTGATGGCATGCTGATAACCCGCTATCTGGTGGCGCATGAGGCCGATGGATGCCTGCATGTCCGGAGTTGTCGAGGTGGCGCTGATTGGCCGTTTGCGTAACCTGCAGTGCTCGCATGGGCACGCTATCAGGATGATGGCAGTATGCCATGACTTGCGCCGAATGCCCCGGTTTCGGGTGCTTTGTTTTGCCCGGTTACTGGCGAATGACTGCGGTTGTCCAGATTGCCGCCGGGGCGACTACTCGCCGGCGGTGGAACTGAAGAGTCGCGCTTACTTCGACCTCTTCCAGGCGCGCTTGGGTATATCCTGAGTGCCCTTTCTACCGAAGCCCTTTGCCATGCTGGTTATTTCCAACAGCGTTCACCTGCCCGACGCTGAAATCGAGTTGACCGCCATCCGCGCCCAGGGCGCTGGCGGGCAGAACGTCAACAAGGTCTCCAGTGCCATGCACCTGCGTTTCGACAGCCAGGCCTCGTCCTTGCCGGCGTTCTACAAGGAACGCCTGCTGGCGCTGCGCGACAGTCGCATCACCGCCGAGGGCGTGGTGATCATCAAGGCCCAGCAATACCGTACCCAGGAGCAGAACCGCGCCGATGCCCTGGAGCGGCTGGCCGAATTGATCCGCAATGCCGGTAAGACCGAGAAGGCCCGGCGCCCGACCAAGCCGACCTTCGGCTCGAAGAAGCGCCGTCTGGAAGGCAAGAACAAGCGCGGGACGATCAAGGCCGGTCGCGGCAAGGTAGATTTTTAGCGGGCAATGTTCTGTGGCTGACTTCGCCTGGCTACGCGCCCCGGCCTGGCCAGCGCGCGCTACTTTTGCAAACCCCCACTCGGTGACCGACAGCGACCGGCCAACTGGCCGAGGCATCACGCCGCTGCTCAAACCACGGCCTTGACCTCGGCTTCCTCGGCCAACTCCTGGCGAGCATGGCGCATCACCTGATAGGACGAAGTGACCGCCAGGCCGGCCATGAGGCTGGCGACCAGCAGGTCCGGCCAGGCGTTGCCGGTGCCGAATACGCCGAGGGCGGCGAACAGCACGGCGATATTGCCGATGGCATCGTTGCGTGAGCACAACCAGACGCTGCGCATATTGCTGTCGCCCTCGCGGTAGGCGTAGAGCAGGCCGGCCACGCCGACGTTGGCCAGCAGTGCCAGGGTGCCGACCAGTCCCATGGTGGTGGCGTCGGGCACCTGGCCGCTGAGCAGCTGCCAGATCGCCGCGATCAGCACACCGACTCCGAATACCAGCATGCACAGGGCTTTGAACAGCGAGGCTCTGGCGCGCAGGGTCAGGCTCATGCCCAGCACCAGCAGGCTGATGCCGTAGTTGCCGGCATCGCCGAGAAAGTCCAGCGAATCCGCCAATAGCGATACCGAATCGGCGCGTATGCCGGCAATGATTTCGACACCGAACATGCCCAGGTTGACCACCAGGGCCAGCCACAGGATTTTGCGGTAGCGTTTGGTGAGACGAGGGGTTGCACCGCTCGATGCGGTGTTGCAGCACTTGGCGCCCATTAAGCTTCTCCTGGAAGGGTATGGACGGTACGCTAAACCCTGTAGTTACTACGGAGTCAAGCCATGGGTAAGCCGCTGACCATCAGTGGGTTGAGCCGCGAGAGCGGGGTCAACCTGGAGACCATTCGCTTCTATGAGCGCAGTGAGCTGCTGCCGCCGCCCAGGCGCAGCGCCGCGGGCTACCGCCATTACGAAGAGGCGGATATACGCCGAGTGCGTTTTATCCGCCGTGGCCGCGAGTTGGGTTTCAGCCTGCAGGAGATTCGCACCTTGCTCGGCTTGACCGCCCAGCCCCACAGCCCCTGTGCGGAAGCCGACCAGTTGGTGCAAGCGCATTTGCTCACCATCGACGCGCGGATTCGCGATCTGCAGAAGATGAAAACGGAGCTGAGCAAGCTCGCTGGCTGTACCAGCGCCGAGGCCGAGCACTGCCGGCTGCTGGAGGCCCTGGACAGCCGCGATTGCTGTGCCGGTGAGGGCGGCTAGACGGGGTAAGCGCCAGCAGGGCAATGGGCATGACAGGGACTTCAGGGGAACTGTGAGGTGCGCAGTGTCGCCGGGCTATTCATGCGGGAAAATAGGATTTTAGGCCTAATATATTTGACTAATATGCACGAATGAAAACGACCCTCGATGAGTTGCTGGCCTTTGTCAGCGTGGTGGACAGCGGTTCTATTAGCGCGGCGGCCGAGCACCTGGCACAGACCGCATCCGGCGTCAGTCGCGCCTTGAGCCGGCTGGAACAGAAGCTGGATGTCACCCTGTTACGCCGCACCACCCGGCGTCTGGAGCTGACCGAGGAGGGCCAGGCCTTTCTCGCCCAGGCGCGCAAGATCCTCGATGCGGTCGAGAGTGCCGAAGAGCAGATGAAGGTACGCCGGCAGAAACCCGCCGGGCGTTTGCGGGTGAATGCCGCCGCGCCGTTCATGCTGCATGTGGTGGTGCCGCTGATTGCGGGATTTCGCGCGCAGTACCCGCAGATCGAGCTGGAGTTGCACAGTAGCGAGCAGATCATCGATCTGCTCGAGCAGCGTACTGATGTGGCCATCCGCATCGGTACGCTGCGCGATTCGACCCTGCATGCCCGCCCGTTGGGCAGCAATCGCCTGCGCATCCTCGCCAGCCCGGCTTACCTAGAGGCTCAGGGCACGCCGCACAGCGTCGAGGCGTTGCGCGACCACAGCCTGCTCGGCTTTACCCAACCGGACAGCCTCAACCAGTGGCCGCTGCGCCATCCGCTTGGCGATGCCCTGGCGATCAGTCCCAGTCTGTCCGCTTCCAGCGGCGAAACCCTGCGCCAGTTGGCCCTGGCCGATGCCGGTATCGTCTGCCTGGCCGACTTCATGACCCACGCCGACCGCGTGCGCGGCGAGCTGGTGCAGATCCTGGCGCAGCACACGGTCGAGGTGCGCCAGCCGATTCACGCGGTCTACTACCGCAATACCGCATTGGCGTCGCGCATCACCTGTTTTCTCGATTACCTCAGCGACCGGTTGGACGGTCAGGCGGATTAGCCGACGAGGCCATAGCGCCGGGCAATCAGGTGGTCGATGGACAGTACCCCCGGACCCTTGGCCGCGAGCAGCAGCAATACGGCCGCCCACACACCATGGGTCGGGTAGGCATCGGGATAAACGAACAGCTGAATGACCAGGGTCATACCGAACAGGGCCAGCGCGGAGAAACGGCTGGCCAGGCCAAGCAGGATCAATAGCGGAAACAGGTGCTCGCTGAAGGCGGCCAGTTGCGCCGCCAGTTCGGCCGGCAGCAACGGCAGCCGGTATTCTTCCTCGAACAACGGGATGGCCGAAGCGGAGAGACTCGGCAGGCCGAATTCGTAAGTGCCTTCGAAGAGATCGATGGCCAGGCCTTCGATCTTGGTCTGCCCGGATTTCCAGAAGGTCGCGGCAATCGAGAAGCGGGCGAGGAAGGCGACCAGGCTGTAGGGAATCAGCTTGCACAGCTCGATCGCGCGGGCAATCAGGCGAACCGGGGGGGCGAGGCGGGTCAGGGCGTGGTCGGTCATGGCAGTGGCCTTTGCTTGTCGTATGCACAGTGGGTAATTGCGCCTGCGCGCAGCAGGTAAGTCAGGCAGGCGCCGAGGTCGAAACCCGCGTCGAGGGCGAGGGCGCGTTGCGCCGCGTGGCCGAGGGGCAGTCCCTGTTGCAGCGTTTGCAGGAACAGGGCGTCGCCTGGGCGGATGCCCAGCACTTCGACCTCCAGGCCGTTGCGCAGCACCAGGGCGCATTGCGCCTGGTAAGGGTCTACCTCGGCAAGCGCCAGCGCGCCTTGGTGGGCGGCCCACAGTGAGACCACCGCGAAGGCTGATTCGAGCAAGTTGCACGAGGGGTGCAGCTGGAGCAGCAAGCTGGCGAGGCTGTCCGGCGAGGCCAGCGCCTTGGCCAGCACATCCGCTGCCAGGGGCGCGGCGTCGGCCGCGTGGTAGGCGCGGATGCGCAGCAGTTCGAGGCGCGCCACGTCCGCCAGATACGGCAGGCTGCTGGCGGGGGCAAACGCCTCGATGAACTCGGGGAGGCCGGCGCCATAGTCGGCCAGGATGCACGTGCGCGGCGGTGATTGGCGCACGTAGAGGGCCGCCATGGCGCGGAAGAAATCCTCGCCGACCAATTGCTGCACCACCGGAAAACTGGCGGCCAGGGCGTCGATCAGCGAACTCAGGACGTTGTTGCGGTAGACGGCGAAGCGTGCCGCCGGGTCCGAGCCGTTCCAGGTTGTCAGCTGCGCCGGGCAGTCCCGCTCGGGATCGAGCAGGGCGGCGACAAAATCTTCTTGGCTGTTCATGCCGTGATCTGCCGTCGAGTCGGGCGAGCCGCCTCGAGCAGCATCTGCGCGCGCTGCGCTTCCTGCACCAGTACCTCCAGGGGCGGGATGGCATTGTCCCGCTCGAGCAGAGTCGGGGTCGCGCCGATCAGCTGCAGGACCTCCGTGTACAGCCGCCATACGGCAGCGTCGACAGGTGCGCCGTGATTGTCGATCAGCAGGCGATCGCCTGCCGCGTCACGGTCTTCGGCGAAGCCAGCGAGGTGGATTTCGCCGACCGCGTGCAACGGCAGGGCGCGCAGGTAGGCCTGCACGTCCCAGTGATGGTTGATGCTGGAAACATAGGCATTGTTGACGTCCAGCAGCAGGCCGCAACCACTGCGGCGCACGACTTCACCGATAAACGAGGCTTCGTCCATGCTCGAGTTGGCGAATTCGACATAGGTCGCCGGATTTTCCAGCAGCAGTTGGCGCTGCAAACGGCTTTGCACCTGATCGATATGCTCGCAGACCCGGCTCAGGGTCGCGGCGTCGTAGGCAAGTGGCAGCAGGTCGTTGAGAAACACATCGCCATGGCTGGACCAGGCCAGGTGTTCGGAAAAGGCCTGTGGCTGGTAGCGCTCGAGCAGCGTGGCCAGGCGCTCGAGGTGCTCGCGGTCGAGCGCTTGGTTGGCCCCGATCGACAAACCGACGCCGTGAATCGACAGTGGGTAGCGCTCGCGGATCAGGCCCAGGTAATGGTGGAAAGGCCCGCCCGCCACCAGGTAGTTCTCGGCATGCACCTCGAAGAAGCCGACTGCCGGGCTGCTGTCGAGGATCTGCTGGTAATGCTGCGATTTGAGACTGATACCGGCCCGGCAGGGAAGCTGAGGGCCAGGCGCAGGCGCGTTGTTGCTAGCGTGGACTGGCGAGACGGTCATCTTCGGCGCTCCAGCAGGGGGCAGAGGTTGTCAGCATAGCGAACGTCAGCGCGAGGCCGACTCCATGCCGTTACGGCAAGGTGCATGGAGTCGCTCGCAGTAGGCGAGAGTTTTCCCAACCTATCAGGACGTCTTCATTTCCTTGAAGGCTTCGAGCTGGCCGAAGCCGGTCGACGAGGCTGGCGAAGCGGTCTGCTCGCAGGTGCCCTGGGGCACATATTTCCAGGCGTTGCCCTGGTAATCGACCTTGGAGGTGCCGGCACAGGTGGTGCCAGGGCCTGCAGCGCAATCGTTCTTGCCCTTCATGGCGATGCCGAAGCACTTCTCGTTCTCTGCCGCCTGGGCGGTCAGAGGGGCGCTGGATATCGCCAGGGCAGCGCCCAGGGCAAGGGCGAGCGCGGCGGCCGAAACAACGGTATGGGAAGTGGTGATGTTCATCTGAGTAGCTCCGATTTAGCGATTGATGTAGTTCACTAGTGCTCGTATGGAATGGTATGCCGCACCGAGCGTTTCGTCTTGTCCGCGGTTGCCATTCTTGCTTATAGAGACGCAGCGGCTGTGGTTTTGTTACAGCCACGTGCGAACAAGAACGCACCCATAGCGTTGTATTGGCTGGGGTGTGGCAACTTTTCTGGGGGGTGACTTGATCTATGAGGGTGTGGCCTAGGGCGCCGCGCCCTGGCGACGCCGCGCGGTGTTGAGGGCCTGTGCCGCGGGAGACTTGCGGCGTGTGCCCGCTAACTGCGGGCGGCGAGGTAGGCGCTGTAGTCGGGGATTCGGTAGTCGTGGGCCTGATCCAGCAGCGCGCTGCTGAGCATGTAGTCAGCGCTGCTCTCGGTGCAGGCCACCGGGATATTCCATACCGCCGCGACCCGCAGCAGGGCCTTGATGTCCGGGTCGTGGGGCTGCTGCTCGAAGGGATCCCAGAAGAACACCAGCATGTCCACGCGCTGCTCGGCGATGCGTGCGCCCAGTTGTTGGTCGCCGCCCAGCGGGCCGCTGAGCATGCTTTCGATCGGCAGGTCCAGGCGCCGACCGAGCAGCAGGCCGGTGGTGCCGGTGGCCAGCAAGTGGTGCCTGGCCAGTTTGTCGCGCTGGCGTTCGCTCCAGTCGAGGAGGAACTCCTTGCAGTGGTCGTGGGCAACCAGGGCAATGCGTTTGCGCTCGGGCAGGGTGGCAGTGGTGAAGCTGATACGGCTCATGCTGGGGGGTCCTTATCAACGATGAAACTGTGGCTTCTGACTTCTCTAATTGCAGAAAACCTAGCGAGCGATGGCCAGGCAAGGCGGTGGCTTTGCAAAAAAAGCGCAGTGGACGACTGTACATGAGCATTTTTTGCGCAGGCTTCAGCGCCGCATGGTCGAGCGCAGTAGTTTTCAGGGGGCTTCGCACAGGGCCAGGCAGGTATCGAGCATCCTGTTGGAGAAACCCCACTCGTTGTCGTACCAGGCCATGACTTTCACCAATTTGCCGCTGACCTTGGTGTGGTTGGCGTCGAAGATCGACGACAGCGGGTTATGGTTGAAGTCGCAGGAGACCAGCGGCAGGCTGTTGTAGCCGAGCACCGGCGAGCGCTGGCTGGCGGCCTGGAGCAGGGCGTTGATTTCATCGCTGCTGGCTTCACGCTTGACCTGCAGGGTCAGGTCGACCAGCGAGACGTTGATCACCGGCACCCGCACGGCCATACCGGTCAGTTTGCCAGCCAGTTCCGGCAGCACCAGGCCGACCGCTTCGGCGGCGCCGGTCTTGGTCGGGATCATCGACTGGGTGGCCGAGCGCGCGCGGTAGGGGTCGCTGTGGTAGACGTCGGAAAGGTTCTGGTCGTTGGTGTAAGCGTGGATGGTGGTCATCAGGCCGTGCTCGATGCCCAGCTCGCGTTGCAGCACCTGGGCCACCGGGGCCAGGCAGTTGGTGGTGCAGGAAGCGTTGGAGATTATCTGCATGGACTGGCGCAGAATGTCGTGATTGACGCCATAGACGATGGTGGCGTCGGCGCCCTTGGCCGGTGCCGAGATGATCACCTTGCGTGCGCCGGCGGCGAGGTGGGCGGCGGCCTTGGTGCGCTCGGTGAACAGCCCGGTACATTCGAAGACCACGTCGACCTTGAGCGCCTGCCACGGCAGGTCGGCCGGGTTGCGAATGGCGCTGACGGCGATACGATCAGCGTTGACCGTGAGGCTTTCGCCATCGCTGTCGACGCTGCCGTCGAAGATCCCATGCACGCTGTCGTACTTGAGCAGGTGGGCATTCATCGCGCTGTCGCCGAGGTCATTGATGGCCACGACCTGCAGCTGTTGGCGGTAGTCTTGGCTGTAGAGCGCGCGGAGCACGTTGCGGCCGATGCGGCCAAAACCGTTGATTGCGATGCGGATAGTCATTGGTGAGGCCCTAGCCTGATTTTGTTGTTGGAATTACAAGATTATGCTCGTAAATATAGAAATCAAGTGTTTTTAGTGGCAGTATTTTTGTATTAAGTACAAAATATTGCTATTCGCCAGCCTGGAGTCAACCACATGCATCCCCGCGTACTTGAGGTAACCGACCGCCTGATCGCCCGCAGCCGCGCCACGCGCGAGCCCTACTTGGCGATGATTCGCGCGGCGGCCAGTGAAGGCCCGCAGCGCGGCAAGCTGCAATGCGCCAATTTCGCTCACGGTGTGGCCGGCTGCGGCAGCGAAGACAAGCAGACCCTGCGCCTGATGAATGCGGCCAACGTGGCGATTATTTCTGCTTATAACGACATGCTTTCGGCCCATCAGCCTTACCAAGACTATCCCGAGCGGATCAAGCAGGCCCTGCGCGAGATCGGCTCGGTCGGCCAGTTCGCCGGCGGCGTGCCGGCCATGTGCGATGGCGTGACCCAGGGCGAGCCGGGCATGGAGCTGGGCATCGCCAGCCGCGAGGTGATTGCCATGGCCACCGCGGTGGCGCTGTCGCACAACATGTTCGACGCCGCGTTGTACCTGGGCATCTGCGACAAGATCGTGCCCGGTCTGATGATGGGCGCCCTGCGTTTCGGTCATCTGCCGAGCCTGTTCGTGCCGGCAGGACCCATGCCGTCCGGGCTGTCGAACAAGGACAAGGCCGACGTGCGACAGCGCTATGCCGAGGGCAAGGCCAGTCGCGACGAGCTGCTCGAGGCCGAGATGGCCGCCTATCACAGCCCCGGCACCTGCACCTTCTACGGCACCGCCAACACCAACCAATTGCTCATGGAAGTGATGGGCCTGCACCTGCCGGGCGCCTCCTTCATCAACCCCAATACGCCGCTGCGTGATGCCCTGACCCGCGAGGCGGCGCAGCAGGTGACCCGCCTGACCAAGCAGAGCGGGCAGTTCATGCCGCTCGGCGAGATCGTCGACGAGCGCTGTCTGGTCAATGCCATCGTCGCCCTGAGTGCCACCGGCGGCTCGACCAACCACACCCTGCATATGCCGGCTATCGCCCAAGCCGCGGGGATTCAGCTGACCTGGCAGGACATGGCCGATCTGTCGGCCGTGACGCCGACCCTGGCCCACGTATATCCCAACGGCAAGGACGATATCAACCATTTCCAGGCCGCTGGCGGCATGGCCTTCCTCATTCGCGAGCTGCTCGATGCCGGGCTGCTGCATGAGAACGTCAACACCGTGGCCGGTCATGGCCTGAGTCGTTACACCCGCGAGCCCTTCCTCGACGACGGCCAGTTGGTCTGGCGCGACGGCCCGAGCAAGAGCCACGACGAAAGCGTGCTGCGCCCGGTGGCCAATCCCTTCTCCGCGGAAGGCGGTCTGCGCCTGATGCAGGGCAACCTCGGCCGCGGGGTGATGAAGGTCTCCGCCGTGGCCCTGGAGCACCAGTTGGTCGAGGCCCCGGCATTGGTGTTCGAGGATCAGCAGCAGCTGGCCGATGCCTTCAAGGCCGGCGAGCTGGAGCGTGACTTCGTCGCGGTGATGCGCTTCCAGGGCCCGCGCAGCAACGGCATGCCGGAACTGCACAAGATGACCCCGTTCCTCGGCGTGCTGCAGGACCGTGGCTTCAAGGTGGCGCTGGTCACCGACGGGCGCATGTCCGGCGCCTCGGGCAAGATCCCGGCGGCCATCCATGTCTGTCCCGAGGCTTACGGTGGCGGGCCGCTGGCGCTGGTGCGCGACGGTGACCTGATTCGCCTCGACGGTCACACCGGCGAATTGGTGCTGCTGGTCGACGCCGCCGAACTGGCCGCGCGCGAGCCGGCGGTCGGCACCCTGGACAATGCCGTGGGCTGCGGCCGTGAGCTGTTCGCCTTCATGCGTCAGTCCTTCAGCTCGGCAGAGCAGGGCGCCTGTGCCTTCACCACGAGCCTGGAGTCGCTGAAGTGAAACTGGCCCTGGTCGGTGACATTGGCGGCACCAACGCGCGTTTCGCCCTGTGGCGCGACGAGCAGCTGGAGTCGGTGCGGGTGCTGGCCACCGCCGACTATCCGGGGCCGGAACAGGCGATCCGCGCCTACCTGAGCGAACTCGACCTAGCGCTTGGCGCGGTCGATTCGGTGTGTCTGGCCTGCGCCGGTCCGGTCAGCGGCGACCTGTTCCGCTTCACCAACAACCACTGGCGCATCAGCCGCTCGGCCTTCTGCCGCGAGCTGCAGGTGCGCGAGTTGCTGCTGGTCAATGACTTCTCCGCCATGGCCTTGGGCATGACCCGCTTGCGTGATGACGAGCGGCTGCAGGTCTGCCCCGGCGTGGCAGAGTCGGATCGCCCGGTAGTGGTGATCGGCCCGGGCACGGGTCTGGGCGTCGGTACGCTGCTGGCGCTGGATGACGGCAGCTGGCGGGCTTTGCCCGGCGAGGGCGGGCATGTCGACTTGCCGATCGGCACTCCCCGCGAGGCCGAACTGTGGCAGCACCTCTATAGCCAGCTCGGTCATGTGCGCGCCGAGGATGTACTCAGCGGCAGTGGCTTGTTGCTGCTCTATCGCGCCATCTGCACGCTGGATGGCCATGCAGCGCGCTTGAGCTCGCCAGCCGAGATTACGGCGGCGGCGCTGGCTGGCGATGCAGTGGCAGCCGCAGTGCTGGAGCAGTTCTGCTGCTGGCTCGGTCGCGCCGCCGGCAACAACGTGCTGAGCCTGGGCGCGCGCGGCGGGGTGTATATTGTCGGCGGCGTGGTGCCGCGCTTTGCCGAGTTGTTCCTGGCCAGCGGCTTCGCCCGCTGCCTGCGCGACAAGGGCCGCATGAGCGATTACTTCGCTGGCATTCCGGTGTGGTTGGTGACGGCCGAGTATCCAGGGTTGATGGGCGCGGGCGTGGCCTTGCAGCAGGCGGTTGGACGGTCTTCAATGCTGCCCCTGTAGGAGCGGCCCATGGCCGCGAAATCGTATGGCAGGCCGCGGATCGCGGGCATGGCCCGCTCCTACAGGGGGCTATCTACATGCCTTTTTCGGGAATGCATAACAACAAGGACGGTGGACCATGAGCCAGCCCGGAAAATCCATTCTGCTGGTCGATGACGACCAGGAAATTCGCGAACTGCTGCACACCTACCTGAGCCGTGCCGGTTTTCAGGTGCGCACCGTCGGTGACGGTGCCGGGTTTCGCCAGGCCCTGTGCGCCGAGTCGGCGGATCTGGTGATTCTCGATGTGATGCTGCCCGACGAGGATGGCTTCAGCCTGTGCCGCTGGGTGCGCGAGCATCAACGTTTTGCCCAGGTGCCGATCATCATGCTCACCGCCAGTTCCGATGAGACCGACCGGGTCATTGGTCTGGAATTGGGCGCCGACGATTATCTCGGCAAACCGTTCAGCCCGCGCGAGTTGCTGGCGCGGATCAAGGCGCTGCTGCGCCGTGCGCATTTCACCCAGGAGCGCGGCAGCGAGGTGCTGGCTTTCGATGAGTGGCGTCTGGATATGGTCAGCCACCGGCTGTTCCATACCGACGGCGAGGAGGTGATCCTCTCCGGCGCCGACTTCGCCCTGCTCAAGCTGTTTCTCGACCACCCGCAGCAGATCCTCGACCGCGATACCATCGGCAACGCCACCCGCGGCCGCGAGGTGATGCCGCTGGAGCGTATCGTCGATATGGCGGTCAGCCGCTTGCGCCAGCGCCTGCGCGATACCGGCAAGCCGGCTCGGCTGATCCGCACCGTGCGCGGCAGCGGTTACCAGTTGGCCGCAGCGGTCACGCCCCATAGCCATGTTTAGCCTGCGCAAGCTGCTGCCGGTACCGCGCTCGCTGCTCGGGCGCATGTTGCTGCTGACCCTGCTGGTGGTGTTGCTGGCCCAGGCGCTGTCGAGCCTGATCTGGGTTTCGCAGTTGCGCGCCAGCCAGATGGACGGCTTGCTTGCCAGCTCGCGCAGCCTGGCGCAGTCAATGGCCGCCAGCGTCAGCTATTTTCGCTCCTTGCCCCTGGGCTACCGGCCCCTGGTCCTCGACCAACTGCGCAATATGGGCGGCACGCGCTTCTTCGTCTCGCTCAACGACAAGCCCCTGACTATGCAGGTGCTGCCGGAAACCCCACGCAAGCGCGCGGTGCTCAATGCGGTCGATGCCACCCTGCGCGAACGGCTGGGCAAGGACCTGGACCTGTTGGTGCAGTTCGTCAATCCAGACGATTTGCGCATCTTCAACAGCGCCTTGAAGCTCGACGAACTGCCGCGTTCCTGGGCGCATTACGCCTTGAGTCTGGAGCCGCTCAATCCACCGGTGCTGGTGACGCAGATCCAGATCGCTCCGGGGGAGTGGTTGTACCTCGCCTCGCTGCTGCCCGAGCCCTATGCCGGCCTGGAGCAGCAGGGGCTGCCGGCTCAGCAACTGTGGTTCATCATTCTCACCAGCAGTTTTCTGCTGCTGTTCATCGGCATCCTGGTGCACTGGCAGAGTCGCCCGCTCAAACGCCTGGCTCTGGCGGCGCGGGATATGTCGCTGGGTAGCGAGGTCGAGCCGCTGGCCGAGGCGGGTGGCAGCGAGGTGGTCGAGGTCAGTCGTGCGTTCAATTCCATGCGCGAGCGTATCGGTCGCTACCTGCGTGAGCGCAGCCAGTTGTTCAGCGCCATTTCCCATGATCTGCGTACACCCATTACCCGCCTGCGCCTGCGCGTCGAGTTGCTCGACGACGAAGCCGTGCAGGCCAAGTTCAGTCGCGATCTGGATGAGCTGGAGATGCTGGTCAAGGGCGCCCTGCAGTGCGTCAAGGACACCGACATTCACGAAAATATCGAGCCGGTCGACCTCAACCTGTTGCTCAATTATGTGGTCGAGCCTTTTCTGGCACCGGCCGGCAATGGTCGGGTGACCCTGGATGGCCAGGCGTGCGCGGCCTATCCCGGTAAACCCCTGGCGCTCAAGCGCTGCATCGGCAATCTGGTGGACAACGCCCTGAAGTACGGGCAGAACGCTCACCTGCATATCGAGGACGATGGCCAAGCCTTCGTCCTGCATGTCGACGATGAGGGGCCTGGTGTGCCCGAGCAGCGCCTGGAGCAGGTGTTTGAACCGCATTTCCGCCTGGCCGGGCAGCAGCAGGGCTATGGCCTGGGCCTGGGCATCGCACGCAACATCGCCCACAGCCACGGCGGTGAGGTGAGCCTGCGTAACCTGCGCGAGGGCGGCCTGCGGGTGACCCTGAGCTTGCCGCGATGATGGGGATCGTAGGGCGTGTTGCGCGCACCCTGCGATGTTCGTGCTTTGTAACCAGCCTGTGACCTTTGCGCATCCCTTCGTTACCCGCCAGGCACCCGGCCTTGGTTAGACTCGATTCCAGCGCAAGCACCAGACTTGCCCGTGAATAACAACAAGAAAGGAACCTGCTCATGAATGCGATTTCTCGCCTGGCCACTGCCGTTTCCCTCGCTTATCTGCTGCCCCTGACAGCCCTCGCCGGTGAAGTCGAAGTACTGCATTGGTGGACCTCCGGTGGCGAAAAACGCGCCGTCGATACCCTGCAAAAACTCATCGAAGACCAGGGCCACAGCTGGAAAGACTTCGCCGTCGCCGGTGGTGGTGGTGAAGCGGCCATGACCGTGCTCAAGACCCGCGCAGTTTCCGGCAATCCGCCCGCTGCCGCGCAGATCAAGGGCCCGGACATTCAGGAGTGGGGCGAGCTGGGCTTGCTCGCCGAACTCGACGACGTCGCCAAGCAGCAGCAGTGGGATACCTTGCTGCCGCCGCAGGTGATCGACGTGATGCAGTTCGGTGGCCATTACGTGGCGGTGCCGGTCAACGTGCACCGGGTCAACTGGTTGTGGATCAATCCCGAGGTGTTTGCCAAAGCCGGCGCCACCGCACCGACTACCCTCGACGAATTGTTCATCGCCGCCGACAAGCTCAAGGCCGCCGGCTTCATGCCGCTAGCGCATGGCGGCCAGCCTTGGCAGGACAGCACCGTGTTCGAGGATCTGGCCATCGCCGTGCTCGGTCCCGAGGACTTCAATAAGGCGTTCGTCGACTTGGACGAGAGCGTCCTGACCAGCGCCAAGATGGTCGAGGTATTCGCCGCCCTGCAAAAATTGCACGGCTATGTCGATGCCAATGCCGCCGGGCGCGACTGGAACAGCGCCACCGCCATGGTGATCAACGGCAAGGCCGGCATGCAGATCATGGGCGACTGGGCCAAGAGCGAGTGGACCGCTGCCGGCAAGGTCGCCGGCAAGGACTATCAGTGCCTGCCATTCCCCGGCACCCAGGGCAGCTTCGCCTACAACATCGACTCCCTGGCGATGTTCAAGTTGGGCGACGCGGACAATCGCAAGGCCCAGGAAGACCTGGCCCGCACCATCATGGCGCCGGAGTTTCAGGAGTTCTTCAACCAGAGCAAGGGCTCGATTCCGGTGCGTACGGATATGGACATGAGCAGCTTCGATGCTTGCGCGCAGCAGTCCATGCTCGACTTCAAGGCGGCTGCCGCCAGCGGTGGTCTGCAGCCGAGCCTGGCCCACGGCATGGCCGCCTCCAGCTATGTGCAGGGCGCGGTATTCGACGTAGTGACCAACTTCTTCAACGACCCCAAGGCCGACCCGAGCAAGGCTGCCCAGCAGTTGGCCGCGGCGATCCAGGCCGTGCAGTAAGTCAGCCCAGACCGCCGGTGCGCCGGCGGCTATCGTAGGGCGGGTTACACCAGCCAGCTTAAATCTCTTCCCCCCGGCGTGTGCCTCAAGGTGCGCGCCACGGGATCGGTCGCGCCGAATTTCTCCTGATTTCGAGGAGGGATGGCAGTCGGTAGGGCGTACTCGCGAAGCAGTACGCCAGCAGTGTGGGTCGTGTGGGTGGCGGATTGTTCGCTGCGCTCCTGAATCCGCCCTACGCATTGCGCGCCGTTGTCGGCGGTTTTCACCTAGGCGGCCCCACCCGACCTACGCATGAATTTGCAATACGGAGTCCCCATGAGTTCAATCGCGGTTGTTACCAAGGCTTCACCGCTGGATGCGCTGCAACGCTGGCTGCCCAAGCTGGTGTTGGCGCCGAGCATGCTGATCATCCTGGTCGGTTTTTACGGCTACATCCTCTGGACCTTTGCCCTGTCGTTCACCAGCTCGCGCTTCATGCCCAGCTATTCCTGGGTTGGCCTGCAGCAGTATGCACGCCTGTGGGGCAACGACCGCTGGTGGGTGGCGAGCCAGAACCTGCTGGTCTTCGGCGGCCTGTTCATCGGCATCAGCCTGGTGATCGGTGTGCTGCTGGCGGTGCTGCTGGATCAGCGCATTCGTCGCGAAGGCTTTATCCGCACCATTTTTCTCTACCCCATGGCGCTGTCGATGATCGTCACCGGCACCGCCTGGAAATGGCTGCTCAATCCCGGCCTGGGCATCGACAAGATGCTCCGCGACTGGGGCTGGGAAGGCTTTCGTTTCGACTGGCTGGTGGACCCGGATCGGGTGGTTTACTGCCTGGTGATCGCCGCGGTCTGGCAGTCCTCGGGCTTCGTCATGGCGCTGTTTCTCGCCGGCTTGCGCGGGGTCGATCAGTCGATCATCCGCGCCGCCCAGGTCGATGGCGCCAGCCTGCCGAACATCTACCTGCGCATCGTCCTGCCGAGCCTCGGTCCGGTGTTTTTCAGCGCCCTGATGATCCTCTCGCACATTGCGATCAAGAGCTTCGACCTGGTCGCCTCGATGACCG
Organism: Pseudomonas sp. CC6-YY-74; assembly: GCF_002025205.1. GTDB lineage: Bacteria > Pseudomonadota > Gammaproteobacteria > Pseudomonadales > Pseudomonadaceae > Aquipseudomonas > Aquipseudomonas paeninsulae. The sequence continues at coordinate 858,986 of NZ_CP019947.1, forward strand.
CCGGCGGCCCCGGCTACTCCTCCGATCTGCCGGCGATGTTCATGTATGCCCACACCTTCACCCGCGGCCAGATGGGCCTCGGCGCCGCCAGTGCGATCCTCATGCTCGGCGCGGTGCTGGCGATTCTGGTGCCGTACCTGTACTCCGAACTGCGAGGCAAACGCCATGACTAGCCGTTCCCCGCTCAGCCTGAGCCGCGTGGCGATCTACGCCACCCTGTTGGCCGCCTGCGCGGTCTACCTGATCCCGTTGCTGGTCATGCTGTTGACCAGCTTCAAGAGCCCGGAAGACATCCGCAGCGGCAACCTGCTGTCCTGGCCCGAGGTGTTCACCGCCATTGGCTGGCTGAAGGCCTGGGACGGGGTCGGTGGCTACTTCTGGAACTCGGTGAAGATCACCATTCCGGCGGTGCTGATCTCCACCGTGATCGGCGCGTTGAATGGTTATGTGCTGGCCATGTGGCGGTTCCGCGGTTCGCAGCTGTTCTTCGGCCTGCTGCTGTTCGGCTGTTTCCTGCCGTTCCAGGTGGTGCTGCTGCCGGCGTCCTTCACCATCGGCCAGCTCGGCCTGGCCAACACCACCAGCGGCCTGGTGCTGATCCATGTGGTCTACGGCATGGCTTTCACTACGCTGTTCTTCCGCAACTACTACGTGAGTATTCCGGAAGCCTTGGTGCGGGCGGCGCGGCTGGATGGCGCGGGCTTCTTCACCATCTTCGGGCGCATCCTGCTGCCCATGTCGACCCCGATCATCATGGTCTGCCTGATCTGGCAGTTCACCCAGATCTGGAACGACTTCCTGTTTGGTGTGGTGTTCGCCAGCGGCGATACCCAGCCGATCACCGTGGCCCTGAACAACCTGGTCAACACCAGCACCGGGGCCAAGGAATACAACGTCGACATGGCCGCGGCGATGATCGCCGGGCTGCCCACGCTGGTCGTCTACATCCTTGCTGGCAAATATTTCCTGCGCGGGCTGACAGCCGGCGCCGTCAAAGGTTGAGGAAAGAAAAATGGCAACCCTCGAACTGCGTAACGTCAACAAGTCCTACGGTAGCGACCTGCCGGACACCCTGAAAAATATCCAGATCTCGATCGACTCCGGCGAGTTCCTGATCCTGGTCGGTCCCTCCGGTTGCGGCAAGTCGACCCTGATGAATTGCATCGCCGGCCTGGAAGACATCAGCGGCGGCGCGATCTTGGTCGACGACGCTGACATCAGTGGCATGAGTCCCAAGGATCGTGACATCGCCATGGTCTTTCAGTCCTATGCGCTGTACCCGACCATGACCGTGCGCGGCAACATCGCCTTCGGCCTGAAGATGCGCAAGATGGCCCCGGCCGACATCGAGGCGGAAGTGGCGCGGGTGGCCAAGCTGCTGCAGATCGAGCATTTGCTCGACCGCAAGCCTGGCCAGCTCTCCGGTGGTCAGCAGCAGCGCGTGGCCATGGGCCGGGCACTGGCGCGGCGGCCGAAGATCTACCTGTTCGACGAGCCGCTGTCCAATCTCGACGCCAAGCTGCGGGTGGAAATGCGCACCGAGATCAAGCTGATGCACCAGCGCCTGAAGACCACCACGGTCTATGTCACCCACGACCAGATCGAGGCCATGACCCTGGGCGACAAGGTGGCGGTGATGAAGGACGGCATCATCCAGCAGTTCGGCAGCCCCAAGCAGATCTACAACGACCCGGCCAATCTGTTTGTGGCGAGCTTCATCGGCTCGCCGCCGATGAACTTCATCCCCTTGCGTTTGCAGCGCCGCGGCGGTCAGTTGCTGGCCTTGCTCGACTCTGCGGCCGGCGTTCCGGGCCAGGCGCGCTGCGAACTGCCGTTGGGGGCGATGGATGAGGGTTTCGAGGATCGCGAGGTGATCCTCGGTATTCGTCCCGAGCAGATCCTCTTGGCCACCGCCGAGAGCCGCAATCAGTCGTCGATTCGGGTCGCGGTCGAGGTCATCGAGCCCACCGGGCCGGACACCCTGGTGTTCGTCGAGCTCAACCAGACCAAGGTCTGCTGCCGCATGGCCCCGGACGATGCGCCGCAGGTGGGGCAAACCCTGGAGCTGCAGTTCGATCCGAGCAAGGTGCTGTTGTTCGACGCCAAGAGCGGCGAGCGCCTGCTGCCGGGAAAGTCCCTGGCCAGCGAAGGCAAAGTGGCCCAGTTCAAGGCCGGCTAGGGCGCGACGCGTACTGAATCGTAGGAGCGGGCCATGCCCGCGAAGCTTTGATGCCGCCTATTTACTCGCGGGCATGGCCCGCTCCTACGGTTATGGCTCGCTCCGTCGGCACGGGCTGGTGCAGATGGTTGGTGGTGCGCCTGGCGTGCCGCCGGGGGAGTAGCGATCGCGCGAGGCTGTGCTCAGAGCGGCAGACAATAACAACAAAACGGAGCAGTTAATTAATGAAAACAACAAGAAAACTTACCTTGGCATTAGCCCTCGCCGGCCTGCCTTTGACTGCCCAGGCCCTGGAGTTCAGCGGCTATGTGCGCAGCGGTGCGGGCAGTACGGAGAACGGCGGCAGCCAGTCCTGCTTCCAGTTGCCCGGCGCCCAATCGAAATACCGCCTGGGCAACGAGTGCGAGCAGTACTCGGAGCTGGATCTGCGCCAGGATCTGCTGACCCTGGACGACGGCTCGGTGCTCAGCGTCGAGGGCATGGCGCAGTTGTTCAACGAGTACGGTCATACCCCGGAGTTCACCGGTGAGCATGGTTTTTCCCGGATGAGCCAGGGATTCGTCGAGTGGAGCAAGCTGCCGGCGCTCAATGGCGGCTCGCTGTGGGCGGGGCGGCGGTACTACAAGCGCAACGACATCCATATCAGCGATTTCTTCTACTGGAACCAGAGCGCCACCGGCGCCGGTATCGAGGATTTCGAGCTGGGCGGTCTGAAGTACAGCTACGCCTTTTCGCGCAAGGACAGCGTGTTTCAGGAGGAATACATCAACCGTCACGATTTCAACGTCGCCGGTTTCCAGACCAACCCGGGTGGCGAACTGGAGTTGGGCCTGAGCTATATCGCCAAGCCGCGCCATATCGAAGGCGCCAACAGCGGCTGGTCGGTGACCGCCCAGCACAAACAGGCGGACTTTCTCGGCCTTGGCGGCAAGAACACCCTGGCCCTGCAATACGGCCCGGGCCCCGGCACCGCGCTGGGCTCTACAGGCGATGTCAACCTGGACCGCAGCGCCAAGCGTTATCGTCTGGTGGAATTCTTCGATTGGCAGGCCACGCCGCGCTGGGGTGGTCAGGCGCAGTTCGTCTACCAGAAGGATAAGCGGGCAGAGGACAAGGATGAGCAAAACTGGCTGTCGGTTGGCGCCCGTACCAGCTACGCCTTCACCGAGCAGTTCAAGCTGGTTGGCGAGGTCGGTCACGATCAGGTCGAGGCTGCCGATGGCACGCGCAAGCTGAACAAGGTCACCGTGGCGCCAACCTGGTCGCCGAACGGTCCGGATTTCTGGGCGCGCCCGGAAGTGCGCCTGTACTACACCTATGCCAGCTGGAACGCAGCGGCGCAGCGTGCGGCCAGCGAATTGGTGGCGGGCTCGGCCCTGTCCGACACTGGCGCCTTCGGCACCGCGCGGCACGGCTCCAACTTCGGCGTGCAGGTCGAATACTGGTGGTGATCGCCCGTTTCGAGCGGGTCGATGCTGCCGGCTAAGCCGCGGCGTTCGTCCGGCGCGCCGATAACCCGGCCAGGGGCTGCTGCAGAGCACCCCCTGGCCGGGTTGTTTCTGTCGCCCGCCGGGCAAGGCATGCGCTGGGTGACCCATCAGGAGCGCGAATTGCTGCTGATCGAGCATCCCCGTTTTCAGGCCATATTCAGTCGCCAGGGCGGCCAGTTGCTGCATTTCCAGCCACAGGGCCAGCACCCCTGGTTGTGGTGCGCCAGGCATTGGCCGCGTGGTGGGGCGATTCGCGGCGGCGTGCCGGTGTGCTGGCCCTGGTTCGGTCGCCACCCCAGCGAGAGTGGTTGGCCGTCCCATGGCTGGGCGCGGCTGAGTGAATGGCACTTGCTCGGCAGCGAGGTGGACGAGCAGGGCATGCGCCTGACCTGGCAGCTGCAGCTGTGCGACTGGCGGGTGACCCTGGAGGCCGAACTGGGTGAGCAGATGAAGTTGCGTCTGCGCACGTCTCATCAGGACAGCGAGCCCTGTCAGCTCAGTCAGGCCTTGCATGCCTATTGGCGCATCAGCGATGTCGCGCGGGTGGCGCTGCTCGGCCTGGATGGCGCCGCAGGCCAGGACTTGCTGGCGCGCGGTGAGTGCCGGCAGCAGGGCGAGCTGCGCATCGAGGATGGCTGCCACCGGATCTTTCGCCGCGGCGCGCTCGTCCAGGTGCAGGATCTGGCCTGGCAGCGGCGCCTGCTGGTCGACACCCGCGGCGGCGCCAACAGCGTGGTCTGGCATCCCGGTAGTCGGCCCTTGAGCGATGTGAGTTGGCGCGAGGCGCTGGGTTTTGTCTGTGTCGAGGCCGCCAGTTGCGGCGCCGACAGCCTGATCCTCAAGCCGGGTGAAGACGCCGTGCTGGAGTTGCAGGCGCGCTTGGCATAGGCGTGGCTTGCAGGTTGTTCCGCCGTGGATCAGCTCGGTTCTTCGTCCAGCGGATAGCGGCTGGCGTTGAGGCTTTCCTTGATCTTGCGCAGGTGTGGCTGGAAGTCCACGCCGCGGCGCAGGGTCATACCGGTGGCCAATACGTCGAGCACGGTGAGCTGGATGATCCGCGAGGTCATCGGCATGTAGATGTCAGTGTCTTCCGGCAGCGGGATGTTCAGGCTCAGGGTGCTGGCCTTGGCCAGGGGCGAGCCGGCGGCGGTCAGGCCGAGCACCGAGGCGCCGTTTTCCCGGGCCAGGTGTGCCACTTCCACCAGCTCGCGGGTGCGTCCGGTGTAGGAGATGATCACGAACAGGTCGCCGGTGTGCGCTACCGAGGCCAGCATGCGTTGCATCAGTACGTCGGCGTGGGCCGATACTGCCAGGTTGAAGCGGAAGAATTTGTGCTGCGCATCCAGGGCCACCGGCGCCGAAGCGCCAAGGCCGAAGAAGTGGATCTGCCGGGCCTGGATCAGCAGGTCGACCGCACGGCTAACCAGTTGCGGGTCGAGCGATTGGCAGGCGCTGTCCAGCGAGGCGATGGCGCTGCCGAAGATCTTGCGGGTATAGGCTTCGGGGCCGTCGTCGGCTTCCACGGCGCGGCTGACGTAGGCGGCGCCGCTGGCCAGGCTCTGCGCCAGCTGCATTTTCAGCTCGGGGTAGCCGCTGACGCCGAACGAGCGGCAGAAGCGGTTGACCGTCGGTTCGCTGACCAGGGCGGCTTGGGCCAAAGCGGCGATACTCAGGCGGGTGGCTTGCTGCGGGTTGCGCAGAATCACCTCGGCGACTTTGCGCTCGGCCTTGTTCAGGCTGTCGAGTCGGCCCTGGATCTGTTCCAGAAGATTGCGCACGCGGTCCATTGTCATTCCTTAGCCAGGGCTGAAATTGCTGGCCTATCGTACTGATGGGGCCAAGGGGCTACCACTGCAAAGTGGATTTTGACAAAATGTTGTTTTTATTACTACATGTAGCCTTGATAAATCCCCTTCAACAGGGTATTTCTAGTTTAACTTGATAAAAGAACAAACATTATGCCTTCGATAACCGTTGAATCCTGTACTTTTGCCTTGTTCGGCGCGCTGGGTGATCTGGCCTTGCGCAAACTGTTCCCGGCACTCTACCAGCTCGACCGCGCCGGGCTGTTGCATGCCGATACGCGAATTTTCGCCCTGGCGCGCGAGAATGGCGAGGCGCAGCAGCACCTGGCCGGTATCGCCGAGCACCTGCTGCGCTATGTGCCGGCCAACGAGGTCGACAAGGCGGTGCTGCAGCGCTTTCAGGCGCGCCTGAGTTACCTGACCATGGATTTCCTCCAGGCTGACGGCTACGACGCGCTGGCCGAGCAAGTCGGGACGGGTGAACGAGTGATCGCCTACTTCGCCACGCCGGCCTCGGTCTACGGCGGCATCTGCGCCAACCTGGCGCGGGTCGGCCTGGCCGAACGGGCGCGGGTAGTGCTGGAAAAACCCATCGGCCACGATCTGCTCTCCTCGCGTGCGGTCAACGACGCGGTAGCAGAGTATTTCCCGGAAACCCGCATCTACCGTATCGACCACTACCTGGGCAAGGAGACGGTACAGAACCTGATTGCCCTGCGCTTCGCCAACAGCCTGTTCGAATCCCAGTGGAACCAGAATCACATTTCCCACGTGGAAATCACCGTGGCGGAGAAGGTCGGTATCGAGGGCCGTTGGGGGTACTTCGACCAGGCCGGTCAGTTGCGCGACATGATCCAGAACCACCTGCTGCAACTGCTCTGTCTGATTGCCATGGACCCGCCCAGCGAACTGTCCGCCGACAGCATCCGTGACGAGAAGGTCAAGGTGCTCAAGGCGCTGGAGCCGATCACCGCTGCGCAGCTCAGCCGCCAGGTGGTACGTGGTCAGTACGTGGCCGGCAGCAGCGATGGCAAGGCGGTGCCGGGTTATCTGCAAGAGGAAAACTCCAACACCCAGAGCGATACCGAAACCTTCGTCGCCATTCGTGCGGACATTCGCAACTGGCGCTGGGCCGGCGTGCCTTTCTACCTGCGCACCGGCAAGCGCATGGCGGAAAAAATGTCGCAGATCGTCATCCACTTCAAGGAGACGCCGCACTATATCTTCGCCCCGGAGCAGCGCCAGTTGATCGGCAACAAGCTGATCATTCGCCTGCAACCGGACGAGGGCATCGCCCTGCAGGTGATGACCAAGGATCAGGGCCTGGACAAGGGTATGCAGTTGCGCAGTCACGCGTTGCAGTTGAATTTCTCTGACACCTACCGCAGCGCGCGGATTCCCGATGCTTACGAGCGTCTGCTGCTGGAAGTGATGCGCGGCAATCAGAACCTGTTCGTGCGCAAGGATGAGATCGAATGCGCCTGGCTGTGGTGCGATCAGTTGATCGCCGGTTGGCAGCAATTGGGCGATGCGCCGAAACCCTATGCCGCCGGCACTTGGGGGCCGATGGGCTCGATTGCGCTGATCACCCGCGATGGGAGGTCCTGGTATGGCGATCTCTGATCTCGATTTGCCGCTGGGTGTGCTGGCGCGCAGCCTGAGCAATCCGGCCCAGCTGGCCAAATCCCTGGCCCAGGCGGTCGCCGAGGCGCTGCGCGTGGCGATTGAAACTCAGGGCCAGGCGACCCTGGTGGTATCCGGTGGGCGCAGCCCGATTGCCTTCTTCGAGCAACTGGCGCAACAGCCGCTGGACTGGGCGCAGGTAGTGATCAGCCTGGCGGACGAGCGTTGGGTGCCGGTCGCTCACTCTGATAGCAACGAGGGTCTGCTGCGTCGCCATTTGCTCCGTGGCCCGGCCGCTGCCGCGCGTTTTTTCGGCCTGTATCAGCCGGCTGCCAATCTGCAGCAAGCGGCACTGAAAGCCGATCAGGCCCTGGCCGAGTTGCCGCCGATCGATGTGCTGGTGCTGGGCATGGGCGACGACGGCCATACCGCTTCGCTGTTCCCCAACAGCCCGAATCTGCACGACGCCTTGCAGGCCGACTGCCCGCGGCGCTGCCTGCCGATGCTGGCGCCCAGCGTGCCGCATCAGCGCCTGAGCATGACCTTGCCGTTACTGACGTCTGCACGTTTGCCACTGCTGGCCCTGCAGGGTCAAGGCAAGCTCAAGACCCTGGCCGAAGCCTTGGCTGTGGGCGAGGTGGCGAGCATGCCAGTGCGCGCGCTTTTGCATTCCCCCTTGAGATTTACTGGTGCCCCTAGGGCCGAAGGACCAGACGCTATGACGACCAACGACAACAGCCAGCACGCCCGCATGGCCGAAAAAATCGCCCAGATCGACAGCCTCTGCGCCCGTGCGCGGATCATGCCGGTGATCACCATCGCCCGCGAGGCGGACATCCTGCCATTGGCCGATGCCCTGGCGGCCGGTGGCCTGACGGTACTGGAAATTACCTTGCGTTCGGCGCATGGCCTCACCGCCATTCGCCTGCTGCGCGAACAGCGGCCCGAGCTCTGCGTCGGCGCGGGTACCGTACTCGACCTGCAGATGCTCGCCGCCGCCGAGGAGGCCGGGGCGCAGTTCATCGTCACCCCGGGCTCGACCGCCGAACTGCTCAAGGCCAGCCTGGAAAGCACTGTGCCAATGTTGCCCGGCACCAGCAGCGCCTCGGACATCATGCTCGGCTATGCCCTCGGTTATCGCCGCTTCAAGCTGTTCCCCGCAGAAGTCTGCGGTGGCACCGCGGCGCTCAAGGCGTTGGGTGGCCCCTTCGGCGATGTGCGGTTCTGTCCCACCGGCGGCATCAACCCCGACAACCTGCAGCGCTACATGGCCCTGGCCAACGTGATGTGCGTCGGCGGTACCTGGATGTTCGACAGTCAGTGGGTCAAGCATGGCGATTGGGCGCGTATTCAACAGTGCAGCGCCGAGGCTCTGCAACTGCTGGCCTGACCGACTCCGAGGGTGCGCGGGACCGCCTAGGCCGGGCGCGCCCTCGGATGAGCACGCTGCACCCCTCCGCCGTAGGCCACGCAGGATGGCTATTGAGCCTGCTGTAGAGGCGGCCGCCTGCAGGCACCCACTGCGGCGTTCGGTATGTTCACAATCGATGAGTTTGCAGCTAGCAGCCTTTCGGACTTAACACTGTCCTACTGCGGAAAAGCCGGATTTGGTCATTTTCTGCGCTCTTTTTCGTTAAATAGAGCGACTATTCGCCTCAAAAGAGCCCAAAAACTGCCTCAAACCGGACTTTCCCTCGCTACGGACGGTCAAGTCCGACAGGCGGCTAGTGCAGCGCGCTCACGCGCCAGATCAGGTTGCCCACGTCATCGGCCACCAGTAATGCGCCTTGCTTGTCCAGTGCTACGCCGACTGGCCGGCCGTAGGCGGTGCCTTCCTCACTGAGAAAGCCGGTAAGCACGTCAACCGGCGCGCCGACAGGTTGGCCGCTGGCAAATGGCACGAAGATCACTTTGTAGCCGCTGTGTGGCCGTCGGTTCCATGAGCCATGCTGGCCGATAAACATGCCGTTGCTGAAGCTTGCCGGTAGCTTGTTGCCAGCCGACCAGGCCAGGCCCAGCGAGGCGGTGTGCGGCCCCAGGGCGTAGTCCGGTTTGATCGCCTTGGCTACCAGCTCTGGCCGTTGCGGTTGTACCCGCTCGTCGACATGCTGGCCGTAATAGCTATAGGGCCAGCCGTAGAAGCCGCCGTCGCGTACCGAGGTCATGTAGTCGGGCACCAGATCGCTGCCAATCTCGTCGCGTTCATTGACCACCGTCCACAGCGCGCGGCTGGCAGGCTCCCACGCCAACCCGTTGGGGTTGCGCAGGCCGGAGGCGAAAATGCGCGGCGCACCGCTCTTGGTGTCCACCTCCCAGATAGCGGCTCGTCCGTCTTCGACTGGCATACCCCGTTCGGCCACATTGCTGTTCGAGCCTACGGTCACATAGAGTTTGCGTCCGTCTGGGCTGGCGATGAGGTTCTTGGTCCAGTGATGGTTGATGTCACCTGCCGGCAGTTCCACCACTAGGGTGCCCGGTGTGGTGATGCGCGTGGTGCCTGTCACGTAAGGGAAGCGCAGTAGCGCATCGGAATTGGCCACATACAGATCGTTACCCACCAGGGCCATACCGAAGGGGGAGTGCAGCCCTTGCAGCAACACTGCGCGGAAATCCGCTACGCCATCGCTGTCGGTGTCGCGCAGCAGGGTGATGCGGTTGGCGCTGGGCACTGCTGCACCGGCTCTCTTCATTGCCAGGCCCATCAACCAGCCCTTGATGCCCTTGGCATCGTCAGGCTTGGGTGGCGCATTGGTCTCCGCCACCAGCACATCTCCGTTGGGTAGCACATACAGCCAGCGCGGGTGGTCCAGGCCGCTGGCGAATGCGACCACCCGGGTGCCAGGGGCAGCTTGCGGCATTGCCCCGGATGGCCAACCCTTGGCCGGCGCGATGTTAATCGTTGGGATCAGCGTCTGCCGGGGGGCTGGCAGCGCGGGCTGTGGTCCAGTACCGGCCGAGACAGGTAGCTGAGCCACTTCGCTGCAGGCGCTGAGTGCCAACACTGCAGTCGTAATCAGCAGGCCACTGGAGCGCTGTCGCAGCGGGCTGATTGCGCGCCAGCAACTGCTCGTCACAGCCTGCCCATCAGCAGCAGAACGATCAGAATGATCACCACCACGCCTAACCCGCCGGAGGGCCCGTAGCCCCAGCTTCTGCTATGTGGCCAGGCTGGAATGGCGCCCAGCAGTAACAGCACCAGAATGATCAACAGTATGGTTCCCAAGCTCATGGCTATTTCCTTGAAGGCGTGAGTGAGCAGACCTGATTCGTTGGCGCTGACGCCGTAATCTGTTGTCTGTATGCCACCAGACTGAGCGCAACTGTCGGGCCGATCTGTACGCCAGCACACACAGGGTTTTTGGTTTCGCCGCTGCTGCAACTGGGTCGTTGCGTTTGCGGGTTGTGCGTTCGGCAAACTCCTGGTCCGGGCGCTGGCGTTTATTTGCCAGCTGCGTCCGAGGCGTTCCTCTGCTGGCGCTGGATTTCCTTGCGTTTCATCGTCAGGTACTGGCCACGCTCGAGTTCGTGCAGTTGCGCCGGGTATTGCTCGATAGCGCTGTGCCAGAGGTTCAGGCGTTTTTCCTGGCGCGTCGTTGGCGGCGCCGACAGGGCGCTCAGGTAGGCCTCGATCGCCAGGTAATAACGCATGGTGTTGCGCTCGATCACCCCGCGCATGCCGCCAATATAGATGGGCTGCCCCTCGGCGTTGCGTTCGACGATGCTGAAACCCACCTTGTTGCGTCCCAGCGTCGCCAAGTAACTCTGCGTGGCGATGCTGGCCGCAAAGCCGTAAGCATAGGCGTAGGACAGGTGCAGGAAGCTGCGCCGGGCATCGAGCGCCACCACTTCGAGCATGATGCGGTAGCGGCTGGTGCCCAGCGGTCCATCCTCGGCATCCAGCAGCACCTGCAGGAAGTCGGGCGTCGCCGCTGCGACCCGGTAGGTAAACTCGAACAGATAGGCATCTTCCAGCGCCTGCTCGAACTTGTGGCCGATGTTGATGCGCAGGACATCACCATCCGGACCCGATGAGACGCGGCAGCTTTTCACATTCAGGTGCAGGATCAAAATGTCGCACCAGTGTGTGCTGGCTTGCAACGCCGGGCCGACCACGCCATAGGGCTGTTCGATCACCGCGTAGATATCGCCTTGCAAAGCGTCTGAGATTTGCCGGGATTCGAGGTAGAGCGGGCGTTGGAATTGGTTGTTGGTCAGCTGTTCAGCCAAGGCGCTGTGGCGTGCCTTGAGCGCCTCTGGATCCTGTGCGTATGCCGGCGCCACGATGAGCAGCGTCATCAGCATGGCCGCGCGCAGCCACGCGGCGCCCACTGGCGCGGGATTCATGGAATCCTCGCGTTCTGCTGGTTTGCCTGCTGGCTACTCGCCAGCACATACCAAGCCAGGCGTCTCACAGCCAGTACTCCCACAGGCGTCCGAGCAACTCCTTGACCCTCACGTTGAGGGGCGGCGCCGCCATTTTTCCAGGGTGATCTCATCCGATTTATCCAGGTCGGCGATGAAGGCCGCGCGCATCTTGTCGCCAAAACCGCTGCCGAGTACCACCGCATTGACCTCCTGGTTGTGCAGAAAACTGCGCCAGTCGAGGTTGGTCGAACCGACCGTGATCCAGACGCCGTCGATCACCGCGGTCTTCACATGCAACAAGGCATCGCGGCGCTCGTAGAGCCTGACCCCGGCCTGCAACAGCTCGCTGTAGTAGGCGCGGCCGGCATGCAAGACCAGCCACGAATCGGTGCTGCTGGGCAGGATCAGGCGCACATCGACACCACGGCGCACCGCTTCCTTGAGCACCGCAAGCAACTGCGGGTCGGGTACGAAGTAGGCATTGGTCAGCCAGATCTCGGTTTGTGCGCTGCGCAGCGCCGAGATCAGGGTGGCGTAGATCTGGCTGTAAGGCTCATCCGGCGAGCTGCCGATGATGCGCACCACCTCGCTGCCGCGGTGTTCGTTCGGCGGGTAGTAGTGGGCTGCCGCGAGTGGTTCGCCATGCTGTTTGATCCAGGTGTCGATGAACAGCCTTTGCAGCTCGGCGACCGCGGGTCCCTCGATTCTCAGGTCGGTGTCACGCCAGGGCAGCGCGGCGCCGGGTAGGACTTCGCTGTGGTGGCCGAACGAGCCGCCCGAATAGACACTGCTGATGTTGATGCCGCCAAGGAAGGCGATGAGCCCGTCGATGATCAACAGCTTGCGGTGGTCGCGCTGGTTCACCGACCAACCCGCCTTGGCGGTCAGCGGATTGACCGGATTGAATTCCAGCACCTTGATCCCCGTCTCGCTGAGGCGGGTGAAAAACGCGCGGGGTGTGCCGAGAGTGCCGACGCTGTCGCGGATCAGGTTGACCTGCACACCTTCCAGCTGTTTGGCGATCAGGGCGTTGGCGAAGCGCTGGCCGATGACGTCATCATCGAGGATGTAGGTTTGCATATTGATGTGATCGCGCGCGGCCTCGATGGCGGCGATCATCGCCTGATAGGTGTCGGGGCCGTCCTGCAGCAAGTCGACCTTGTTGTCAGTGGTCAGGGGGCTGCCGACGATGGACTCTTCGACCGCCAGGTGCAGGTCGAAGATATTGGTCTCGGCACCTTGTGCCTGCAGTCGATCGAGAATGGCCTTGCTACGCGCTGACGAGAGCGGCCCATTTGGCCCGTCGAGTTGTACCGGCGGCGCATCGTAGCGGGCCATGTCGGGCGTGAGGGTCGGCAATGAGCTGCAGGCGCTCAGCGCCAGGCCGAGGATGGCCGCGATACACGGCTTCCAGCAATTACCTGCTTGCATTGGCCATCCTCCCGAGGAGGCGTATCGCGCTGCAGTCGGGCGACTGTCAGATTGATACATGCGTCTAAATGTAGACGCAAAAGAATGATTGCGATGCCATATCCAGCAGGCAGGACAGCGATCGCTGGTCGTCGCTGGGTGATTGCTATGTTCGATAGCGCACTGAACTGAGCGCGCAATCCGTTCAAGCTGCTCAGGTGCCGGGTCGAGCATCTTCGAGGTGAAACGCTCAACGCGTAGCGGCATGGCTCGCCGTGGTGAGCGTGAAGCCTCGTTTCAAGGTTTCTGCGCCCGCGAGCTTGAACCATTCGAGGAAATCGTCATGGGCTTGGGAACGATTCTGTTGATCGTACTGATTCTGATGCTGGTGGGAGCAATCCCCGCGTGGCCGCATAGCCGGAGCTGGGGCTATGGTCCCACTGGCGGGTTGGGCCTGGTGTTGATCATCGTGCTGGTACTGGTGTTGATGGGCTGGCTGTAAAACGCGGCGCCTTCTGTGCAGCGCATCGATTGACCCGTTCGCTGTGGTTGGCGCTTCAGATAGACCTGCAGTTTTGACACGCTATGTGCGCCAGCGTACAGATAGCTCAGCTAATAACGATAAGCTGTTTCTGAGGGCGGGTATTTCCCCCGCCCATTTATAGAGCGTGAGATGCCTGAGTTGATCGCAACACCACAAAAAAATCATATTTTGGCGGCTTTGCCTGCGGATGTTCAAAGTCGCTTGCTGCCTAAGTTGGAGCGGGTGCAGTTGCCCTTGGGCAAGGTTCTATGTGAGTCCGGCGACACCTTGGACTACGTTTATTTTCCAACCGACTCAATTGTCTCGCTGCTCTACGTGATGGAAAACGGTGCGTCGGCAGAAATTTCCGTTGTCGGTAATGAAGGGCTGATTGGTGTTGCCGTGTTCATGGGCGGCGAGAGCACCACCAGTCGCGCCATCGTGCAAAGCGCCGGATACGCTTATCGACTGCCGACGCGGCAGTTTAAGGATGAGGTCAACCGCTACAGCGAGATGCTGCACCTGATGCTGCGTTATACCCAGGCGCTGATTACCCAAATGGCGCAGACGGCGGTGTGTAACCGTCACCATTCGATTGACCAGCAGCTGTGCCGCTGGTTGTTACTGTCGCTCGATCGCTTGCCAACTAATGATCTGGTCATGACCCAGGAGCTGATCGCCAATATGTTGGGCGTGCGCCGCGAGGGCGTCACCGAGGCGGCTGGCAAGCTGCATAGATCAAGGGTGATCGAATACAGTCGCGGGCGGATCAAGGTGATCGACCGGCCCATGCTCGAGCAGATGAGCTGCGAGTGCTATGCCGTGGTAAAGAAGGAAACGGATCGCCTGCTGCCCTTTGCGACTTCAGCGAATTCAGCGGATTCAGCGGATTCAGCGGATTCAGCGGTTTCGCTGGGTTAAAGCGCCGAGCGGGACACCCTATTCGATGTCAATCAAGGTATTAGTGCTATCCGTACCATAGCGAACAGACAAGCCTGCGCCGCTCAATCAGACTGGCGGATCGGGACTGTTCGGCACCTTTCCTGTGTCGCCTCCCGATTCTCTCGTGCTGCAGGATGCCTGAATGACAGCAGCAATACGGGTTCCCGTGGTTAACCAGCTGCTTGCAAGTTTGCCGCCCAAGGAGTCGACACGAATCCTGGAGTGCTGCGAATCCGTCGATCTAGTGTTCGGCACCATCCTCTGTGAGCCGGAGCAAACCTTACGCTACCTGTACTTTCCCCTGACCGGATTTATCTCGCTGGTGACCACCCTACGTGACCAGCAACCGCTGGAAATGGGCCTGGTAGGCAATGAAGGCATGCTCGGCGCGACCCTGGTGTTGGGCGTGAACAGCGTGCCGATGCGCGCGGTGGTGCAGGGCACCGGCACTGCATTGCGGATCAGCGCCGCAGACTTTCGCCGCGAACTGCAGGAGTGCCCGGAGCTGCTGCGCATACTCAACCGCTACCTGTATGTACTGATGGCGCAGCTGTCGCAAACCGCCGCCTGCACCCACTTCCATGAAATCGAGCCGCGCCTGGCACGCTGGTTGCTGATGACCCATGATTGCGCGCACGCCGATCACTTCTACCTTACCCACGAATACCTGGCCGACATGCTCGGGGTGCGCAGAAGTGGCGTCACCGTCGCCGCCGGTGCCTTGCAACTGCGCGGTCTGATTCACTACACCCGTGGCGAGATCAGCATCCTCGACCGCAAAGGGTTAGAGGCCGCCTCCTGCGAGTGTTACGAGGCGGCCATCGATGACTACGCGCAGTTGCTGAAGTAGGCTCGCTGCGCTTCGCACAACAGCCGGTTGACTCCTGGCGCATTGCCTAGAACGTTGTGTCGAGGCCCGTCTGCAGGAGTCTGAAGAACTGCTCGGCAACCAGCGGCCGGCTGAGATAGTGGCCCTGTCCTTCCTCACACCGCTGTTCTTGCAGAAACTCCAGTTGCGAATGCTGCTCGACGCCTTTAGCGATCACCCGATGATTGAGACTGGCGCCCATGGCGATTACCGCGCGGACGATTGCGCCCTTGCCGTTAGCCGAGCCAATGGTATGGACGAACGACTGGTCAATTTTCAGGACGTCGATCGGGAACTGACTCAGGTAACTCAAGCTAGAGCAACCGGTACCGAAGTCGTCCACCGCGATCTGTGTACCCATCTCCTTGAGTTGATGAAGTATCGCGATGCTGGCCTTAGCATCGCGCATCAATATGCTTTCACTGACTTCCAGCTGTAGATTGCTGGGCGCCAATCCGCTGTCGCCCAAGATGGCATGAATGCCTGCAACGAAATCCTGATGGCAAAACTCTTGGGCGCTGAGGTTGACTGCAACCGGTGTGGCCCTCGAGGTGACTGCTTGCCAGCGTTTGGCTTGAGCACAGGCTTCGCTTAGTACCCAGCGACCAATTGGCACCATCAGGCCGCATTCTTCCGCAATCGACACGAAACGGCTGGGCAACACCAGCCCCCATTGCGGATGTTTCCAACGCAGCAGTGCTTCTGCACCCATGATGGCGCCGTTAAGTAGATTGATCTTTGGTTGATAGTGCAGGACGAACTCCTGCCGCTCCAATGCCGCGCGTAAATGGCGTTCGATGAGTTGCCGCTCGTGGGCGTGGGTGTTCATTTCATTCTTGAAGAACTGGAAATTGTTGCGCCCATGTTCCTTGGCCCGGTACATCGCGGTGTCGGCATGCTTGATCAGGCTTTCTGCGTTCAGGCCATCGCTTGGATAAATGCTGATGCCAATACTGCTCGTCACGTGCAGTTTATGCTCCGTTATGCGGTGTGGCCTTGCCAGCGCACTGAGGATCTTTTTTGTCGTTAGCGCGGCGTCTTGCGCCTGATGTTCTTCCGCAATCAGCACGACAAACTCATCGCCCCCCAGGCGGCTCACCGTGTCGGAATTACGTACGCAAGCACACAGGCGCTGAGCCACCGATTGCAGCAGTTGGTCACCGATGGCATGGCCAAGTGAATCGTTGATGTGCTTGAAGTTGTCCAGATCGAGGAACAGCACAGCGAGATTCGTGCCGTTGCGTTCGGCCAAAGTTATCGCTTGTTCGATACGGTCATTGAGGAGCAGGCGATTGGGTAGATTGGTCAAGAAGTCGTGCTGCGCCATGTGGGCCATTTTCACGGTCATCGCCTGCGCGGCGGTGTTGTCATGGAACACGATCACGGCACCGCTGATCTGTCCGCTGGAGTCGTGGATCGGCGCGGCGGAGTCTTCGATCATCGCTTCGCTACCATCGCGGTTGATCAGGATCGTACCCGCGGCCAGGACCTGTGGCTTGTCATGCTCGAGTACCCGCTTGATCGGGTTGGGCACGAGCTGGCGCGTCGTACCGTTGACGATATGCATCACCTCGGCGATAGGACGACCGCTGGCTTCTTGCCGAGACCAGCCGGTCATCTGCTCGGCCGCCACATTCAGGTAGTCGACATTGCCGGCCAGGTCCGTGCCGATGACTGCATCGCTGATTGAGTTGAGGGTGGTATCGGCACGCGCTTTGTCTATCAAGATGCTTTTCTTGACGGTACTGCGCTGGGTGATGTTGCGCAGCGATTGCGCGACCAGGTAACTGCCAAGGTGGGCTTTTGTCAGATAGCCTTGCGCACCGCGTTGTACCGCCTGCTCCGCGAGGTCTTCATCCGCTTCGCAGAGGGCCATGATGGGCGTATGGGGGCCAGGGCGAACAACTGGTCGAAGGTTTCCAGACCTTGGCAATCAGGCAGCGAGAGCGCAGTCAGAATCGCGTCGATATCGCCTCTGTTCAGCCTGTCCAGGGCATCGGCAAGACAGGTTAGCCATTCGATAATGAATAGACCGTCTTTGGCCTTGCCCAGTACATCCTGCAACACCGCTGCATCAGCGGCGTCAGCGCTGATGATCAGGATTCGGTTGGCCACGTCGTATGCACTCCTTTGACCACTACCCATGGCATGGCGAACCTATGCCTGCAGCATGTAAGAGCGCTATCAGCGATCCCCCGTGGAACTAAAATCTGATTGCATCCGGGAAAATATTTTCGAGCCCGGGCAAATAGTGTTGCCGCACAAGCGCCGAGGCAAATTTGGCTCGGTTGGTTGGCTTGTCACTCAGCTTTCCCACTGCGTTGCGGTCAAGCGGAGTAAGGGGTGCAGATGTATCGTCGGTGTGCGCTAAGGCCGACTGCCCTGGCTCGCTGATCCAGCTACCGCGGTCAGATTGTTCGGTGCCATCCCAGGCCTGGCTGTCGGCCACGGTCTGTTTCGGTTGCACCACTATTCGGTTATCCACGGTGACAATACCGTTGACGTTCAACGCGAGTGCTTTGGCCAGCGTCTTGTTGGCTGTGCTCTCTACCTCGCCGCTTAGGGTGACCTTGCCATTGAGCACTGACACCTCGAGCTTGTTAGCGCTTAAATGCTGATTCAGCGCATAGGCTTTCCAGATGTGGGTTTCCTGTCGGGCATCGGCAACGTCCTGAAAGAGCGTGTGCGCGCCGACCGTGTTGCTTATTGTTGCGACTATGGCAAAGGCGATGCCAGAGGTGAGTGCGTATTTGTAGGAGTGCAAGAGCATGATGTTTCTCCACTGGGAGCGCGATGAAGTGGGTTGCGTCATCACCGCACTGTTCCCATGAACTGTTGCTAACCCGGATGTCGTCCTGAGAACCACCGTTCTGCATTGGCGGTCCAGCAGGGGCTAGGGCAGTAGCAGTGGCAGTAATTTGGAGCTTGCTCTTTTCTTGTTAGGGCATTCGGCATGAATTCCGCTGCCCGCTAAATTGAATTAATGATTATGCGTTTATGACAATGGCCTTAATCAGGCGAGGCGTCTGTTCGGCAGCGCACTTACCCGCTGGGGATCAGGCGGCATTGCTTATGCAGCTTTAGGGCGCATGTGAGACTGTTCAACGCTACTGCTAAGTACCGGCGTGATCCGCCATGCCTGGCACCAAGCGTCAGGCGGTTATTTTGATGTTGATCAGTGTCAGCAATGAGCCCTTCAGCCACAGTCGACCCCCGGAAGGATCTACCCCCGCCGCTACGCGCAAAGGACAAACCCCATGCTCAGCCAGCAGACCACGCTCAACCCCGCACCATTGACGCCCGAGCAGCTGCGCAAGCTCAACGCCTACTGGGCCGCCAGCAATTACCTGGCGGTCGGGCAGATCTATCTGTATGCCAATCCGCTGCTCAAACAGCCGCTGAGCCTCGCGCACATCAAGCCGCGGCTGCTCGGTCATTGGGGCACTACGCCGGGCTTGAACTTCATCTATGTGCACCTCAATCGGCTGATCAAGCAGCACGAGCTGAACGTCCTGTATGTCGCCGGGCCTGGGCACGGTGGCCCGGCGCTGGTGGCCAATACCTATCTGGAAGGCAGCTACAGCGAGGTGTATCCGCACATCTCCCAGGACGAGCAGGGCATGCAGCGGCTGTTCAAGCAGTTTTCCTTCCCGGGCGGAATTCCTAGCCACGTGGCCGCTGAAACACCGGGTTCGATCCACGAAGGCGGGGAGCTGGGCTATTCGCTGTCCCACGCCTTCGGTGCGGCCTTCGATAACCCGGATCTGCTGGTGGCCTGCGTGGTTGGCGATGGCGAGGCGGAAACCGGTGCGCTGGCGACCAGCTGGCATTCCAACAAGTTTCTCAACCCGGCGCAGGACGGTGCGGTGCTGCCGATTCTGCATTTGAACGGCTACAAGATCGCCAGCCCGGCGATCCTCGCGCGGATTCCGCATGACGAGCTGCATGCGCTGTTCTATGGCTACGGCTATGCGCCGTATTTCGTCGAGGGTGACGATCCCGCGAGCATGCACCAGTTGATGGCGGCCACCATGGACGCCGCACTGGCCGAGATTAAGCGTATCCAGCACGAGGCGCGGGTCAATGGCGTCAGCGCGCGGCCACGCTGGCCGATGATCATCCTGCGCTCGCCAAAAGGTTGGACTGGCCCGCAGCAGGTCGATGGGCAGACGGTGGAGGGCACCTTTCGCGCCCATCAGGTGCCGATGGGCGAGATGAGCAAGCCGGGGCATGTGCAGATTCTCGAGACCTGGATGCGCAGCTATCGCCCCGAGGAACTGTTCGACGAAAGCGGCAAGCTGTTGGCCGAACTGGCCGAGCTGGCGCCCCAGGGCACGTTGCGCATGGGCGCCAACCCGCATGCCAATGGTGGTGTGCTATTGCGTGAGTTGCAGCTGCCGGATATGCGCGATTACGCCGTGGCGTTGGAGCGCCCTGGTGCGGTCAAGGCCGAGGCCACGCGGGTGATGGGGCGCTTCTTGCGCGACGTGATGCGGCTCAATCTGGCCAGTAACAACTTCCGCCTGTTCAGCCCCGACGAGAACAATTCCAACCGTTGGCAGGACGTGCTCGAGGTCAGCCCGCGCACCTGGATGGCCGAGCAGTTCGCCTACGACGACAAGCTCGCGGCTACCGGCCGGGTGATGGAAATGCTCAGCGAGCACCAGTGCCAGGGCTGGCTGGAAGGCTATCTGCTGACCGGCCGCCACGGTTTTTTCTCCTGCTACGAAGCCTTTATCCATATCATCGATTCGATGTTCAACCAGCACGCCAAGTGGTTGAAGAGCGCCAACCAGATTGCCTGGCGGGCGCCTGTCGCTTCGCTCAACTATCTGCTGTCATCCCACGTCTGGCGCCAGGATCACAACGGTTCCAGCCATCAGGATCCGGGCTTCATCGACCATGTGCTGAACAAGAAAGCCGAAATCGTCCGGGTCTACCTGCCGGCCGATGCCAATTGCCTGCTGTCGGTCACCGACCACTGTTTGCGCAGCCGCAATTACATCAACGTGGTGGTCGCCGGCAAGCAGCCCGAGGCGCAGTGGCTGGACATGGACGCCGCCATCGCCCATTGCCGCGCAGGCATCGGCGTGTGGTCGTGGGCGAGCAACGAGCAGGGTGGCGAGCCTGATGTGGTGCTGGCCTGCGCCGGCGATGTGCCGACCCTGGAAGCGCTGGCGGCGGTGCAGTTGCTGTGGCAGCACTTTCCCGAGGTCAAGGTACGCTTGATCAACGTAGTCGACCTGATGCGCCTGCAGCCGGCCAGCGAACACCCGCATGGTTTGCCAGATGCCGATTTCGATGCGCTATTCACCGTGGATAAACCGATCATCTTCGCCTATCACGGCTACCCGACGCTGATCCATCGGCTGACCTATCGCCGGCACAATCACGCCAACCTGCATGTGCGCGGCTTCAATGAAGAGGGCACTACCACCACGCCGTTCGACATGGTGGTGCTCAACCAACTGGACCGTTTCCACCTGTTTGCCGCGGTGGTCGAGCGCCTGCCGCAACTGGCTGGGCAGGCCGCCGCAACCCGGCAGTGGGTCGACGACAAGCTGCTGGAACATCGCCGGTATATCGAGGAACACGGCGAAGATCTGCCGGAGATCCGCCAGTGGTGCTGGTTGGGCAAAACGGCTTGAGCGGCGGCGGGGCGGTCGGCGATTGTGCCGGCGCCTGTTAGGCTAGGGTCGCGTCAATCCTGAAATTTCGGATCACTGTAGGGTGGGTTAGCGGCGCCAACCTCCGAATGATCAGACACCGCCATCGTGGCGCGCCGCGTAACCCACCAGGCGATATGCCTGCGTTGCGCCGATGGTGGGTTACGGCGCAACGGATCTTGCTGGTTCATCGCTAGCGGTAGCGTGCGCCTAACCCACCCTACTGGGACTCGCGGTACATGGGTAAGACCTCGATTAACCGACATTTCAACGTTGCCGTGACACTAACAGCCTGTACACGTTATTCAGGGAGATAATTTTGAGCTCACGCATCCATCCTTTGGCCGGCAAGCCGGCGCCTGCGGACATGCTGGTCGATATCGAACAACTGCTGGCCGCTTACTTCGACTTGCAGCCTGATCCCGGCGTGGCGACCCAGCGCGTGGCCTTTGGCACCTCGGGGCATCGCGGCAGTTCGTTGGCATCCAGCTTCAACCAGTGGCACGTGCTCGCCATCAGCCAGGCGATCTGCGATTACCGTGAAGCGCAGGGCATCGATGGCCCGCTGTTTGTCGGCGCGGACAGCCATGCCCTGTCGCAGCCGGCGCTCGACACGGCACTGGAGGTGCTGGCCGCCAATGGCGTGCAGGCCATGATTTCCACCGGCGGCGAGTTCACCCCGACCCCGGCGATTTCCCACGCCATTCTGGTGCACAACCGGGGCCGTACCACGGGCCTGGCCGACGGCATCGTGATCACCCCGTCGCACAACCCGCCGGACAGTGGCGGCTTCAAATACAACCCGTGCAATGGCGGCCCGGCCGACAGCGACATCACCAACTGGGTGCAGCACCGCGCCAATGCCTTGCTCGAAGGCGGCCTCAAGCAGGTCAAGCGCATGCCGCTGGCCCAGGCACGTCAGGCGGCGACTACCCATGAGCACGATTACCTGGCGGCCTATGTCGGTGACCTGGGCAGCGTGATCGATTTCGCGCTGATTCGCGCTGCCGGCCTGCGCATCGGCGTCGATCCGCTGGGCGGGGCGGGCGTGCATTACTGGTCGCGTATCGCCGAGCAGTACGCCATCGACCTGCATGTGGTCAGCCAGGTAGTAGACCCGCAGTTCGCCTTCATGAGCCTGGACTGGGACGGCCAGATCCGCATGGACCCTTCGTCCAGCTACGCCATGCAACGGCTGATCGGCCTCAAGGATGGCTATGACATCGCCTTTGCCTGCGACACCGACTACGACCGCCACGGCATAGTCGCGCCCAGTGTCGGCTTGCTGCCGGCCAACCACTTTCTCAGTGTGGCCATCGATTACCTGTTCCAGCATCGCCCGCAGTGGAGCGCTTCAGCGGCGGTGGGCAAGACCCTGGTCAGCAGTGCCATGATCGATCGGGTCAGTGCCCGACTGGGTCGGCCGCTGCTGGAAGTGCCAGTCGGCTTCAAGTGGTTTGCCGGCGGCTTGTTCGACGGCTCGCTGGGCTTTGCCGGTGAGGAAAGCGCCGGCGCTACCTGCCTGCGCCGCGACGGTAGCGTCTGGACCACCGACAAGGACGGCATGGCGCTGGCCCTGCTGGCCGCGGAAATGACCGCCAGTTGCGCTCGCGACCCGGGGGAACTGTATCGCGGCCTGAGCGAGGAGTTCGGCGAGATAGTGGCCGACCGCGTCGATGCGCCGGCCACCCCCGTGCAGAAAAAAGCCCTGAGCCAACTCACGCCGGAGCAGGTGCGCAGCACGCAGCTGGCTGGCGATACGATCACCCAGGTGCTCGACAAGGCGCCGGGCAACGGCGCGGCGCTTGGCGGCATCAAGGTGATCAGCGACGGCGGCTGGTTCGCCGCGCGACCATCGGGCACCGAGGACATCTACAAGATCTACGCCGAGAGCTACCGCGACCAGGCGCACCTGCAGCGGATTCTTGACGAGGCGCAGCAGATCGTCGATGTGGCGCTGGCCAAGGACTGAGAGGCTGTCCGCGATCAGTAAGGTGTCACTCGCCGAAGGCAGTGCACCGTGGTTGATCGGTGCGGCCCCAAAGCTGGCGGGCTGTCGCTGCGCTCCGAGGCCGCCCTACAAACGGAACGCCGCCCAAACCGTGCGTTTTGTCGCGAACGCCTGGAGCCGATTTCGCGACGGCGTTTGGTATTGCACAACTGCCGAGTTCGGCCTCTTTTCACTGCTCGGTGAGGGTCAGCAGGATGTCGGCGTACCAGGTGCAGTGGAGCCCGAGTTACCGGTCGCGGGTGCCCACATCGAAGCGGGTCGAGTGCACGCCCAGGAGCATCCATGGCAGGTCGCCGCGGCCATTTTCCGGGGTATCGGCGACGCGCCTCACCACGGGCGCGCCGCTGGTGCCGCGGTGAGTTCGGGCATCGCGGAGACAGTAGCCTTTGCTCTGAAAGCGCAGGCGAAGGACGAGGCGATCACCGCCTGGCGCACCACTGGCATGGGGTGCAGGGTGTCGTGGAAACCAGGGGGGAAAGCGACCACCAGCAGGGACGTGCCAAGCTCGATCTCGGCGGTCGGGCCATACAGGTGCTCAGGAGTAAAGGCCCGCTAGAGGGTGATCAACAGACTGTGGTGCTGCCCATCCAATGGCACGCGTACGCCACCTTCGGCATGGCTGATAGACACACCGTCGAGCTGGGCATGGGCGATGCCGCGACAACGTCGCGCGGGGTTATCCACCTCCATCCGGTACTGACTCGAACCCAGGGTTAGCGTGGCTGAAAATGCCGGCCATGCCGCGCTGATGCAAGGGGCGACGATCAGCCAGGCACCTTCGCGGCGGATGCCGAGAATGCCTTCGACACCGGCGCGGTACATCCAGCCGGCCGCACCGGTGTACCAGGTCCAGCCGCCACGGCCGCTATGCGGTGCCACCCCATAGACATCGGCCGCCACCACGTAGGGTTCGACCTTGTAGCGTTGGCTCTCTTCTGGCGTGCGCGCATGGTTGATCGGGTTGAGCAGGGCGAACAGCTCGCAGGCCTGGTCACCGGCGCCCAGTTTGGCGTAGGCGAGGATCACCCACATGGCGGCATGGCTGTATTGCCCGCCATTTTCCCGCAGACCCGCTGGGTAACCCTTGATGTAGCCGGGCTCGAGCGGCGTCTTGTCGAAGGGCGGGGTGAACAGCAGGGCGATACCCTCATCTTCGCGGATCAGTTGCTGTTGCAGGGACGCCATGGCCATGGCCGCGCGCACGGGGTCGGCCATGCCGGACAACACCGCCCAGGATTGGGCAATCGAGTCGATGCGGCATTCGGCATTGGTGTGCGAGCCGAGCCAGGTGCCGTCGTCGAAGGTCGCCCGACGATACCACTGGCCATCCCAGGCCTCGCGCTCCAGCGCCGCGCGCAGCCCAAGGGCATGCTCGCGCCAGCGCTCGGCACGCTCGGCAGCGCCAATACTGGCGCGGGCCTGGGCCAAGGGTACACACAGCTCGAGGGTGCGCAGCAGCAGCCAGCCGAGCCACACGCTTTCACCCTGGCCGGCTTCGCCGACGCGGTTCATGCCGTCGTTCCAGTCGCCGCCGCCGATCAGTGGCAGGCCGAGTTTGCCCGTCAGTTGCAGGCACTGGTCGAGGCCACGCGCGCAGTGCTCGAACAGCGAGGCCTCTTCCACGGAGGCCATCGGCTGGAAGAAGGCATCGTGCTCGTCGGGCTTCAACAACGGCCCGTCGAGGAACGCCACCTGCTCGTCGAGAATCGCCACGTCATCGGCTACCGCGATATAGCTGGCGGTGGCGAAGGCCAGCCAGACCCGGTCATCCGAGATGCGCGTGCGCACCCCCTGGCCGGAATGCGGCAGCCACCAATGCTGCACATCGCCCTCGACGAACTGACGCCCAGCGGCGCGCAGGATATGGCTGCGCGTGGCCTCGGGTTGGGAAAAAGTCAGGGCCATGCCGTCCTGCAGCTGATCGCGGAAACCGTAGGCACCGCTAGCCTGGTAGAACGCCGAGCGCGCCCAGATGCGGCAGGCGAGCGTCTGATAGAGCAGCCAGCCGTTGAGCATGATGTCCATGGCCCGCTCCGGGGTTTTCACCTGTACCGCGCCGAGTACAGTCTGCCAGTGGTCGGTGACCTCCTTGAGTACCACGTCGAGATCGACTGCCCGGTAACGTGTGACCAGGTCTATGGCTGCTTCTTTGCAGGCGCATTGGCCGATGAATGCGACCATTTCCACGCTCTCGCCCGCGGCCAGTTCGACGCTGCCCTGCAACGCGGCGCAAGGATCGTGGCCGGCGCCAGTGGTGCCGGACAGGGAGCTGTCGCCATACAGCGCGGCGGGTGCCGCTGGGCTGCCATTACGGCCGAGAAATTCGCAGCGATCCGCCGTCCATGAGGATTGCTGCCCACCGAGGTCAGCAAAGGCGACCCGCCCGGCAAAGGCGTTGCTCCAGGGATTGCACGCCAGCAGCACGCCGCTGCTGGCATCGACCTGCGTGGTGATAAACGGAGCCGCTGCACCCCGGGCGGTGCCCAGTACCCATTCGCTGTAGGCGGTGACCGAAAACCGCCGAGTGTGCGTCGAGAGATTGCGCAAGGTCAGTCGGGAAATCTTGATCGGGTCGGCCAGCGGCACGTATTGCAGCAACTCCAGGGCCAGGCCGTCTACCTGATGCTCGAAGCGGCTATAGCCGTGGCCGTGGCGGGCAATGTACAGGCCGTCATCACGGATCGGCTGCGCCGTTGCGCTGTAAAGCGCCTGACTGTCTTCGTCACGCACGTAGAAGGCTTCGCCACAGGGATCGGTGACCGGGTCGTTGGACCAGGGCGTGAGCTGGTTTTCCCGGCTGTTTTCGGCCCAGGTGTAGCCGCTGCCTTGCGCCGAGGCCTGGAAGCCGAAGCCTGGGTTGGCGATCACGTTGATCCAGGGCGCCGGTGTGTTGCGGCCGGCCTGGAGCAGGGTCACATATTCGCGGCCGTGGTTGGCGAAGCCGCCCAGGCCGTTGAAAAACTCCAGATCAGCGGACAGTTCGCTGGCCGCTGCCTGTACGGCCAGCACGGCTGTGGTTGCCGGCACCGCCGGCAGCTGACCGGGCGGCAGGGGCTGGACCGGGGTCGGATTCAGGTGGTTGGCCAGCTGATTGGCAATCGGGCCGCGGCGGGCGATCAGCGCGACCCGGGCAATTGAGCGCAGTAAAGCGCGGGCTGCCACGCTCATCAGGTCGGCGCGCAGTACATAGACTGAACCTTGCGCGAGTTCGGCACCGAAACGCTGACGCGACTGGCTGCGGCGCACGGCTGTCTCGATGGCAATTTGCAGGTCTTGCAGGTAGGAAGAGGCATGCTCATTGAGGATCACCAGATCGACGCCGAGGCGCTTCATTCGCCAGTATTCATGGGCGCGCAACAATTGGCGCACCTGGGCGATTTCCTGAACGTCGTCGATACGCAGCAGGACGATCGGCAGGTCGCCGGAAATCCCGTGGGGCCAAAGCCCGGCCTGGGCCCCGGCGCCACGCAAGATCGCTTTCGACGGCGCCCGGAAACGTGGGTCGGCATACAGGATAGGGGCGGCCAGGCGCTGGAAGTCCGCGGCTTCCGCCGCCTGAATATCGAGGTGGCGCAGCTGCACCTGGGCTTGGGTCCAGGCCAGGGTCTTGGCGCGCTCGAACGCGCTGCGGTCATGGTGTTTGTCGATCAGGTCGAGCAACTCGGCCCGTGAGGCGGCGACCAGGGTCCAGAAGGCGACGCGAGCGGTCTTGCCCGGGGCAATGCTGACCCGGTACTTGAGTGCAAAAATCGGGTCGAGCACGGTGCCAACCGTGTTCGACAGGGCCTGGCCATCGACGATCGCCGCTGCTGCGGCGATGCTCGGGCGTTGGCCGATAAAGCGGGCGCGATCGGTCTCGTACTGCGGATCGGCGATTATCTCGCCTTCGACCACGGCAAAGTGGGCAGCCCATACCTGCGCCTCACCTTGAGCGCGTAGACGGCGGGTGGCGAGCAGGGCGCCGAACTCGGCGAGATGCTCGGTGACCACGAACAGTTTGGCGAACGCCGGGTGTGCGTTGTCGCTGGCGGGCGTGGTCAATACCACTTCGGCGTAGGAGGTCAGCTCGATTTCACGCGCCAGGCGGCCACTGTTGGCCAGGGATACGCGGCGTACTTCGCCGTCATCCTCGCCGGAAACCAGCACCTCCATGGCGGTGGTCAAGCGGCCATCGTGACGGATGAATTCGGCGTGATCCTCGGCGAAAACCACTTCGTGGGAGTCCGCCGTGCTACCGATCGGCTGGCCACCGGCGGACCAGACCCTGCCGTCCAGGGTATCGCGCAGAAAGATAAAAGAGCCGCAGTCGTCACGGGTCACGTCTTCGCGCCAGCGGGTGATGGCGATGTCACGCCAACGGCTGTAACCGGCGCCCGCGGCGGTCAACATCACCGCATACCGGCCATTGCTCAGCAGATGAGTGATGGGCGGTGCATCGGCTGCCGAGCCTGTCAGGCGGCGCATGGTCTGCACGTCGCTACCGACCTCTGGCGCGCGAATCTTCACTTCCTCGGCGCGTGGATGAGCAATCGCCACGTCGCGCGGCATGCGCTCCTGCAGCAGCAGTTCACAGGCCTGGATCATTGGCTCGCGATGGAAACGCTCACGCATCTGCCCATCCCGCAAGGTGTTGGCGATGGCAACTATGGTCATGCCCTGATGGTGGGCCATGAAGGTGTGCACGATGGCCATGCGTTGGCCATCGGGTAGGCGGTTGGGGGTGAAGTCGAGCGCTTCATAGAAGCCGTAACGGCCAAGCGCTCCCATTTCACGCAAACGCTGGTAGTTTTGTTGAGCGCCCTGCGGGTCGACCATGGTCGCCAACCCCGTGGCATAGGGGGCAATCACCACGTTTTCGGCGAGGCCGCGCTTGAGACCGAGGCCGGGCACGCCGAAGTTCGAATACTGGTAGGTCAGCTCCATGTCGCGGGCGTTATAGGCGGACTCCGAAATCCCCCAGGGAATCTTCTGTTCCTGCCCATAGTCCTGTTGCCGCTGCACCACCAGCCGGTTGGTCTGCTCGAGCAGGCTGCCGGTCGGCGCGCGCATGATCAGCGACGGCATCAGGTATTCGAACATCGAGCCGGACCAGGAAATCAGTGCTGAGGCGTTACCCAGTGGGGTCGCGGTGCGACCGAGACGGAACCAGTGGCGTGTGCTCACATCGCCCTTGGCGATGGCGAACAGGCTGGCCAGGCGGGCCTCCGAGGCCAGCAGGTCATAGCAACTGGGGTCAAGGCTGTTGTCGACGAGGCCGTAACCGATCGACAGCAGTTTGCGCTCGGGGTCGAGCAGGAAGGCGAAGTCCATCGCCATCGCCATCTCCCGCGCGGTGCCGGCCAGTGCCTGCAGGCGCAGTCTCAGGCTGGCGGCCGCTGCGCCGACCTGCTGACGGTCACGGGCATGCTCGGTCAAGGTCAGGCCGAGCGCCTCAATCCAGAACAGCAGATCAGTCAAGCCGTCTTCGCCGACGGTTGGGGCGATCTCTTGAGCCAGTTTGGCGGCCTTTTCGGTCAGGCGTTTGAGCGGTGCGGAGATGCTCGCGAGCGCCTGCGCGCCCTGTAGTTGGGCGGTAATTTCATCGAACAGGGCAGCCAGTTGCTGGCCGCGCTCGCTGCTGGCGGGCAAGGCGTCGATGGCGCTGTGGGCCAAGTGCAGGTTGTCCAGCATGCCTTGGCGTACCTGTGGGGCGAGCGGCGTAGCGAGCCACTCTTCGCAGGCATTGGCGAGCACGATCAGATGGCCGGCGAGATTGCCGCTGTCGACCGCCGACACATAGGCCGGTTCGAGTGCGCGCAGGTCTTGGGTGTCATACCAGTTGAAGAAGTGCCCCTTGTAGCGCTGCAGACTGAGCATGCAGGCGAGGGTGGTTTCCAGGCGTTCGACGGTTTGCAGGGTGCCGGCCCAGCCAAAGTCGCGGGCGGCAATGGTCGAGAGCAGGTAGAGGCCCAGGTTGGTGGGTGAGGTGCGATGGGCCACCACCGGCTGCGGATTTTCCTGGAAATTGTCCGGCGGCAACATGTTGTCCGCCGGGGTCACGAAGGTCTCGAAAAAGCGCCAGGTACGGCGTGCGGTGAGGCGCAAGTCGCGCGCGTCCGATTCGCTCAGGGCGAGACTGCGGGCGACGCGGGGCGAGCGGCTGGCGTGCAGGGCAAGCATCGGTGCGCTCAGCCAGAGCAGGGCGAAAGGCAGCAGCACAGGCCAGGAGGCGGGAGCGAGGGCAGCCGTACCGGCGGTGACCAACAGGCCAAGGGTGGTCGAACCTGCCATACCGCGATAGAAGCCGCGCAGATTCAGGCGCGGACTGATCGCCGCCTGTGCCGCGGTGGTCCATTCCAGCAGGTTGCTGCGGGTGATTGCCAACCGCACCAGGGTTCTGCCGATGGCATCGAGCATGCGCCAGGCGTTGTCGGGAAGAAAAGCCAGCGTCAGCAGGGTTTGCGCTGCGGCGAGTTGCAGATCGGCACGCAGCCGGCGCAGATGGTTGGGCAGACGAATGCCGCTGCGCTGCGGGAACAAGGCGAAAAAGGTTGGCAGGAAGGCCGGGGTTGCCATGCCCGCGAGGATCAGCAGCGTCCCGCTCAAGGCTGCCGGCATCGGCAGCAGCCAGCACACCGCCAAGGCCAGCAAGGTTAGCGGTGCCAGCAGCGAGCGGCGCAGGTTGTCGAGCATCTTGAAACGGCCGATCAAAGGCACCGCCGCGTGACCGCTGCGCAGCCCGAAGATCCAGGGCAACAGTTGCCAATCGCCACGGGTCCAGCGGTGCTGGCGTTTGCTTGCCACATCGTAGCGCGAGGGGAATTCTTCGACGACTTCGACATCCGAGGCGAGCCCAGCGCGGGCAAAAACACCCTCGAACAAGTCATGGCTGAGCATCGCGTTTTCTGGCACCCGGCTCGCCAGGGCCGCCTCGAAGGCATCGATGTCGTAGATGCCCTTGCCGGTGTAGGAGCCTTCGCCGAACAGATCCTGATACACGTCGGAGACCGCCGCCGCGTAGGGGTCCATGCCGCCAGGGCTGGAGAACACCCGTTGATAGAACGAGCCTTCACGACCGACCGGCAAGGAGGGCGTGACCCGCGGCTGCAGAATTGCATAGCCGCTGATGACTCGTTGCAAGCTGTCGCTGAATCTCGGCCGATTCAGCGGGTGGCCCATCTTGCCAATCAAACGCATTGCCGCATCGCGCGGCAGCCGCGTATCGGCATCCAGGGTAATGACGTAACGCACCTCCCCAGGCACCTGCTGGGTGCCGCCGGGAAGGGCCATGTAGCTGGTGTCGCTGGCGCCGCGCAGCAGCCGGTTGAGCTCATGCAGCTTGCCGCGTTTACGCTCCCAGCCCATCCATTTGTTTTCGCTGGAATTGAACTGCCGGCGGCGGTGCAGGAGGAGGAAGCGACTGCCCCCGGCGCTGGCCCATAGCGTTGATTGAGTTGGGAAATGGCGGCGACCGCTACAGCGAGCAGCGGCGCATCAGCCTCGACAACTTGCTGATCGGCATCCATGCCATCGGTCAGCAGGGCGAAGCTCAGATCGCCACCGGACCCGGCGAGGTGATGGACCTCCAGGCGCTCGATTTGCTCCAGCAGATCAGCCTCGCTGGTCAGCAGGGTCGGCACCGCGACCATTGTGCGCAGCGCTTGCGGCACCCCCGTGGTGAGTTCCAGGCCGGGCAGGGTCATGGCGCCGAAGCTCCAGGTGACCGTACGGTTGACCAGCGCCGTCGCCACTTCGGTGGCCGGGAGAAAACCGAGCAGTGCCAGCGCCAGCAGCCAGCCACCAGGCAGGTCGGGTAGCGACAAGGCCGACAACGCCAGCGCGAGCAAGGCTGTGGCCACCAGCAGTATGCTGCCGACATAGCCACCCATACCCATGCGGACCTTGAAACGGCTGAAACGCAGGCGTACTGGCGGCTGAAAGCCGATGGCCTGCTCCAGTGCAAAACGCCCCTCGGCAATCAGGTGGTAACCCGGGTCTCCGACCCGCTCGGCCTGTTCCCCATCAACGCTTTGCCCAGCCTTGTGCGCCGCCTCGAGGGCCAGATCGGCCACCTCCAGTTCTGTGGCCGACGAGCCGCGTGCCAGCTGTTCGATCGCACTGCGGTACAGGTTGCGGGTCGGGAAATCCATGCTGGCAAAGGCGCTGCCTGCGCACAGACGCTTATCGACCAGGCTGACGCTCTCGAACAGCTCGGCCCAGTCGATATCGGAAATCAGGCGCATGCTGGTAATGACGTTGCGCACGCTGAGATTGGAAGCGCCCTGGCGCTGCAGCGCGTGTTGCACCACCTCGTCGATCGACGCCCCCTGCTGGCCGAGCTGTTCTTCTAGCCAGCCCAGCGCAGGCGTCGTGCTGGGGTCTTGGTCCCTCAGGCATTTGGCCAGTTCTGCGGCGAAAGGCTCGGACATAGGCCCGGCAGGGCGCGCGGCGATCTCTGTTTCCAGCGCAAGGCGAGCGGAACCGGGTGCCAGCAGACGATTGGCCAGGGCATCGGCATCGGCACGCGCGGCGCGGCCGGCACTGATTTGGTCGGCTAGCCGGCGCAGGTTTTCGATCAGCACGATGCGCAAGGTGATGGCCACTGCCCAGAGTTCGCCAATGCTCAGTGGCTGGACCCGCTGATAGGCGGCAATGAAGCGGCGCAAAGTGTCGGGGTCGAAGTGGCTGTCGGTATGGGCGACAAAGGCCCAGGCCAGGCCGAACACCCGCGGATAACCGGCGAGGGGGCCTTTGGCCAGCTTGGGTAACTGGCGATAGTAGCCCGGCGGCAGGTCATCGCGAATTTCGCGGATCTGCGCCTCGACCAGGTGGTAATTGTCCAGCAGCCATTCCGCGGCTGGCACTACGCTGCGATTCTGCTCCAGCTCCGCAGCGCTTGCCCGGTAGGCGGCGAGCAATACCTTGGCATTGTCATCGAGACGAATATGCAGCGACAGCACGGCAGGCGGCTGCGCGGTCACCAGTTGAGCCGCAGCAAGGCTGTGGGCGTGTTGCTCCAGCCGCTCGACGCCGAATAGCTCCTGGCGTACCGGTGCGGAGTCATTCCACGGTGGCGAGAGGGCGCGGGGGCCGAGAATGGAGCGCAGAATTGAGTTCATGAATGCCTTCCTGGCCAGCATTGAGAATCCAATAGGACTCGATCCGGCTGAGCCTATCAAAGGGGCGCTGCGGCATACTTTCGGAGGAGTTTCAGAGGCCGCTTTCGGGCTTCTGCCACTTCACCGTACTGGTCTTTTGCATTTGCAGAACTGGGCTGTGATCTGGTGCAAAGTCAGCTGCGTCAATGAGGCGCGGGCCCCGTCTAGCGTGGGCCTCTCATCAGGAAGGCTGCTGTCGCAGCATTCGCCCGAAGATAGAGCAAAGGCATAGCAGTTATCTGACCGCGAATTGGCCCGGTCTGTTCTGGGCTGGTGTGGATTTCCGATTAACAGTACTTGCCATGGCAAAGACCTGTTGCGAGCAGGCCAGGTTGCAACCTTATTGACCCATCCGTCTGAGCCCGAGCAGGAGCAGAGCGGCGGCTGCCAGACCGGCGCCGGCATAGAAGGCCGCTGCGGCGCCATAGGACTGCCACAGCCAGCCGGCGGTCGCGCTGGCCAGCAGCACGGCGATACCGCTGACCAGATTGAACAGGCCAAAGGCGCTGCCCTTGAGCTCGGCTGGCGTGGTGTCCGCCACCAGCGCCGCCAGAATGCCCTGGCTGAAGCCCATATGCAGGCCCCACAGGGCGACGCCGAAGATTACCGTGATGACCGATTCAGCGTAGGCCAGCAGCAGGTCGGCGAGGATCAGCAGCAGCAAGCTGACGCCCAGCAAGGTGCTGCGCTCGATGCGATCCGACCACTTGCCTGCCGGGTAGGCCGAGAGCATGTAGAACGCCGCCATCACCACCATGACCAGAGGCACCCAGCTGGTGGACAAGCCCAACTGGGCTGCGCGTAGCAGCAGAAAGGCTTCGCTGAAGCGGGCCAGGGTGAAGACCGCGCCTATGCCGACCACCCACCAGAATGCCGTGGAGAATTGCCCTAACGATCGCCGCAAGACCGGCGAGCGCAACCGCAGGGGCGGCGTTTGTCTGTCCGGTTCGCTGACCCCGACCCAGAGCATTGCCACCGCCAGCAGGGCAGGGATCGGGGCAAACCACAACACCAGGGTGATATCCCCGCTGAACCAGAGCATCAGCAGGATCGCCAGGATCGGCCCGAGAAAGGCACCTGCGGTATCCATCGACTGACGCAGCCCGAAGCAGGCGCCGCGGATAGCGGCTGGGGCGACGTCGGCGATCAACGCATCGCGCGGGGCGCCACGAATGCCCTTGCCGATTCTGTCTAGCAGGCGCGCAGCGAACACCGTTTCCGCCGAGCCGGCCAGGGGAAACAGCGGTTTGCTCAGCGCGGCGAGGCCGTAGCCGAACAGCAGCAGGCCTTTACGCCGGCCGATGAAGTCGCTGAACGCGCCGGAAAACACCTTGACCAGCAACGCGCTAGCCTCGGCCAGGCCTTCGATCAGCCCGACCGTGAGCATGCTGGCGCCCAGCGTACCCACTAGAAACAGCGGCAGCAGGCTGTGCACCAGCTCCGAGGACATGTCCATGAATAGGCTGACCAAACCCAGCGCCCAGATCGTGCGCGGGATGCCTTGGGCGGGGTTGACTGCAAGTCCTGGCATGTCGTTTTCTCTGGGAACCGATGCGCTGCGCTGGTTGCCGTTTGCCTCCATCTTCAGCCGTGAACAAGGCGACGACGTACCTGTCGTGCCAGGCCAAGCCGTACTAGTCTATCCACAGACTTGGTCAGCAGAGCTTGTGGAAAACTCTAGCGACGGCGTTCGATGTTTTCACAACCTCTGAACGTACGAGCAGCATGAGGCTGTCAGGTGAACTCAATACCAGTAAGGCAGGATGATGTGGAGTACGCCAATGGCCAGTCATGACAATTCCGACATTTCCCTTGAAGACCTGGCGCTCGAACCCCTCGCTGAGCAAGACAACGAGGTGGTGAGCGTGGGCCGAGCCAAGTTCCAGGTCGATACACGCAATGGCGGCGAGCGCCGTAAAGTGCAGGGCCGCCGCGCCGATATCCGCTTCCAGGAAGAACGACGGAGTAACCAGGATCGCCGCGCCGGCAGCAATCCCTGGGCGCCGGGCGTGGATATCTGATTTCAGCCGCAGGTGATTGTCACGCGAGAGTCTGTGCTTGGCGCCCTGGACAGTCCCGTCCCGGATGGCGTCCGGGCAAGCCCTCGCCTGAGAACTGCTCCGGATTACTTCCAGGCTACTCGCCGAGGTTGCTCACACCGTCTTGGCGGATGATTGCCCCCCGCCGCTAGCCGATCAGGAAATGCTGTCGATCAGCGAGGCCAGCAGCGGGTTCGGCGAAGCCATTGGCTCGCTGAGTTGTGCTGCCGCGCAGTCAGTCTATTCGAGGCGCTGGATTATCTTTTGGCGCTGGGTTGTGGTCTTTGGGCTGGGCCAGTTCATGGTGCTGGAATGCCTGGGCGACAGTGGCTCGCAGTTGCGTGTCGTCCCAGGGTTTGGTGAGGAACTTGTAGATGGCGCCCTGGTTGATCGCCTCGGTCACCGATGTCAGGTCGGTATAGCCGGAGAGCACAATGCGGATGGTTTCCGGGTAGAGATCCTTGACCCGGCTGAAGAACGCGGTGCCGTCCATTTCCGGCATGCGCTGATCGGAGAGAATGACCTGTACCTCATGCTTTGCCAGCAGGGCGAAGGCATCTTGTGCCCGGTTGGCGGTAAGGACGTGATAGCCGTCGCGCCTGAGCACCCGGCTCAGGGCGCGGAGAATATTTTCTTCGTCATCGAGCAGTAGCAGGGTCTGTGTGCTGCTTGCGGCAACACTGTCTGCTGCTGGCCGGCGATCCTTGGCGCGCTGCTGCTGGAGGTAATGTTGCAGCGCTGCCAGCGGTATGGGCCTGGCGAAGTAGTAGCCCTGGAATTCATCGCAGTGGCTTTTCTTCAGGAAGGCGACCTGCTCCTCGGTTTCCACGCCTTCGGCGATCACCTTGAGCTGCAGGTGGTGGGCCATGGAAATGATGCCTTGGGTGATCGCCGCATCATGCCGGTCGCTGATCACGTCCTGGATGAAGGAGCGGTCGATCTTGATCTTGCCGATGGGTAGACGCTTGAGGTAGTTGAGGCTGGAGAAGCCGGTGCCGAAATCATCGATGGCGATGCGTACGCCCAGGTCTTTCAGGGCGTGCAGAGTGAAGATGGCGCGCTCGGCATTAGCCAGTAACACGCTTTCGGTGATTTCCAATTCCAGCAGTTCTGCCGGCAGCTTGGACTGGGCGAGGATGCTGCGCACGAACTCGACGAAGTTGGCGCGCTGGAACTGCACCGGTGAGATATTCACGGCCATCACGGCACCGTCGAAGCCTTGATCGAGCAGCCAGCGGGCATCGCGGCAGGCGGTTTTGAGCACCCACTCGCTGAGTGGAATGATCTGTCCGGTGTCCTCGGCGATGGGCACGAATTGCGCCGGAGAAATAAACCCCTGCTCGGCATGCTGCCAGCGCAACAGCGCCTCGTAGCCAATCACTCGACCACTGTGGCTGTCGATCTGCGGCTGGTAGTAGAGCTCGAAGGCTTCGCTGTCGATGGCTTTCTGTATCTCGTTGCGCAAGGTCACCCGCTCGCTGACCTTCTGGTTAAGATCCTCGGTGTACCACTGAACGTTGTTGCGGCCTTGTTGCTTGGCTTTGTACATGGCCAGGTCGGCCTGCTGGATCAGTTGCATGGGCTGTTCGATGCTGCCGTCGTTGAGCGTGATGCCGATGCTTGCGGTGATGTGCAGATCGACGCCGCCGACCGTATAGGGCCGCGCAATGCTTTCCATGATCCGCTCTGCCACCAGTAGCGCATCCTCTTCGCGGGCCAGGTCCGGCAGGATGGCGATGAACTCGTCGCCGCCAAGACGCGCCACGCTGTCGCCTGGACGTACCTGCTGATTCATGCGGCGTGCCACTTCGACCAGAATCAGGTCGCCGGCACCGTGACCCATGCTGTCGTTGATCGGCTTGAAACCATCCAGGTCGATGAACATCACCGCCAAGCGGTGCTTGTAGCGGCGGCTGATCTGGCAGCCCTGGCGCAGGCGATCCTCCAGCAGCGAGCGGTTGGGCAGCCCGGTGAGGACATCGTGGCTGGCGTTGTAGGCCAGTTCGGATTCGTAGCGTTTCTGCTCGGAAATATCGTTCTGCACGCCAATGAAATGGGTGATATTGCCCTCTTCATCAGGTACCGGGGCGATATACAGGTCGTTCCAGAAGGGTGTGCCGTCCTTGCGGAAGTTGCGCAGGACCACATGGCTATCGCGCTGTTCAGCCAGGCCCTGGCGAATTTCATTAATGCCCGCTTGGGCGTGTTCAGACCCTTGGAGAAAGCGGCAATTTTGGCCGATGGCTTCTGCTGCGCTGTAGCCGGTGATGCGTTCGAATGCCGGGTTGACGTAGATGATCGGCTGGTCAGCGGCCAGCGCATCGCAGATCAGTGCGCCGTTGTAACTGGCTTCCAGGCTGCGTTTGAGCAGGCGCAGTTGCTTGTCCGCCTCTTTCTGTGGGGTGATGTCGCGGAAGGCGACCACCCAGCCCTGCGGGACATCGTCATCGAGCAGCGGAGCGCTGTCGTAGGCGATATAGCGTTCGCCCTGGGATTTCAGCGCCAGCCTGATTTCGCCGTGGTAACTGCTGGTTCGTTGGTTATGCTCGCTGTCGTTAAGCGCCAGCGGCAGGTAGCTTGCCAGTGCCTGGCCGAGCAGCACTTGCGCCGGTTGGCCGAGCAGTTCGGCGGCGGTGGGGTTGACGAAGCTCAGCAGGCCCTGGCGATCTACCGCAAGCAGACCCTCGGCGATGCTGTTGGTGATCGCCGAGGTGAATTCCAGCTGGGTTTGCAGGCGGCGCTCGCCGGTGATCACCGCTTGCATCAGACGGTTGTTCTCCAGCACCGCCACGGCCATCTGGGCAAATTGCTGAGCAATCGCTAGGTCGTCCGAATCGAATTCGCCGGTGTATTTGTCCGATAACTGCAGCAGGCCGAAATGGGCTCCGCGGTGGTCGCTCAGGGGCACCGCAAGCAAGCCGCGCAGGGGCGGACGGTGATTGTCGGCACCGCTCAGCTCAGGCCAGCCGGGGTGCTGTTGCAGTTCGGCCTGGGTCAGCAGGGTTGGCTGCTTGGTCTCGCCGGTCAGGGTGCGGATAGCGCTGTCGCCGAACGGGTTGGCGGCGTTATGCCCGGCGGCGTACTTTTCCGAGAGCGAGACGGCGTTGACCGACTCTGCCCAGTTGTCGTCCCGGTTCAGGCTCATGCCCGACTGGTGCGCCCCGAGCAGCAAGCGCAAGCGTTCGCTCATGTAGTCCAGCAGCGATTGGGTGCCCATGATGCTGTTGATATTGACGGCGGTTTCACTCAGGCCGCGCAGCAGTTCGGCCTGGTGTTCGGAGTGCTGCAGCGCTTCGCGCAGGGCGCGGGTCATGCGGTTGCGCTCGCCGATGTCCTTGGCGATGGCGAACACCCCGACGATCTGTTCGTCGATGATGATCGGCAGGTTGGTGATGTCCACTTCCAATAGTTGCCCAGCGCTGTTGCGGCAGCGAACTTCGTGGCTGTGGGCACCCCCGGTGCTGGCGGAATCGATGAAGTCCTGGATCAGTGCCAGGTCTTCGTGGAGTACCAGCATCGACATGTGTTGTCCGAGCAGTTGCGCTTCGCTGTAGCCGGAGAGCTGGCAGCCCGCCTGGTTCATGCTCTCGAAATTGCCGTTCAGGTCGAACGAGAACACCGGGTTGGGGTTGAAGGTGAACAGCGAGCGGTAACGCTGTTCACTTGCCTGCAGGCGCATGCGGTCGTGCTGGCGCTCGATGGCGATGGCAGCC
Organism: Pseudomonas sp. CC6-YY-74; assembly: GCF_002025205.1. Lineage (GTDB taxonomy): Bacteria > Pseudomonadota > Gammaproteobacteria > Pseudomonadales > Pseudomonadaceae > Aquipseudomonas > Aquipseudomonas paeninsulae. The sequence continues at coordinate 896,757 of NZ_CP019947.1, forward strand.
AGCTGGCCGACGGTGGCCATCAGTTGCAGATGCTCGTCGCTCGGGCTGCCGGGTTGGAGGCTGTAGATAGCGAAGGTGCCGAGTACATCGCCGTGGTGGGAAATCAGCGGGATCGACCAGCAGGCACGCAGGCCATGCTGCAAGGCAATGTCACGAAACTCATGCCACAGCGGGTCGCTGCCGATGTCGTCGACGATGATCAATTGGCGGCGATACACGGCGGTGCCACAAGAGCCGACACTGGGGCCGATGGCGATGCCATGCAGTGCCTGGTTGAAGCTGTCTGGCAGGCTCGGCGTAGCGCCTTGAACTAGGTGTTTCTGCTCTTTATCGACCAGCAGCACCGAGCACAATGTGTCGGGCGCCTGAGATTGGGCCAGCAGGCAAATGGTTTTCAGGATCTCCGGCAGCGCTTGGTCGGTGGAGATCATGCTGAGGATGTCGCGCTGGTCCTCGGCGTAGGCTTCGTTGTACACCAGGCGGGTGACGTCATGGACCACGGCAAACAGGGTGCGGTCGTTCTCCGACCAGCCTGCGGACCAGAGCAGGTGGATAATGCTGCCATCCTTGCACCGAGCGCTGTTGCGAAAGCCGTGATGGGATTCGCCGGCCATGATGGCGTCGACCGTGGCCTGAGTGCGTTCGCGGTCTTCGGCCGCGATGAATTGCAGATAAGGGCGCCCGATCAACTCTTCTGGCGAGTAGCCGAGCACCGTGCTGGCGGACGGACTGAGTTGGGTGAAGCGGCCCTGGGCGTCGATCGAGCAGAGCACGTCCATGGAGTAGTCCATGATCCGTTGATTCAGCGCCTGCAGTTCGGCCTGACGGCGCAGGCTCTGCTCAAGCGCCTGGTTGCTCAGCTGCAAGCGTTTGGAGTGCTCGATGGCCAGAAGGGCCAGGCGCTGACTGACCATGATGACGAGGCTGAAGGCCAGGCCGAACAGCACCACGATACCGGGCAAGTGGTTGCTGGTCAGGCTGGTCGTACTGGCGTCCTGGTAGCTGACCAGGCGCCAGTTGTTGGCGGTCGGCCCGAGCGGCTTGCTGGCACCGGTCAGGCTGGGCGGGTGGCTGGTTTTGTCGAACAGCACATGCTCGCCCTGGTAGATCCGTACGCCGTTGTCATTCGGCTCACTGCCCAGGCCGTCCTGCAGGGTGCGGGTAAGATCCAGGCTGGCTACCAACATCCAGTCAGGGTTGTTCGGCAAGGACAGGCGGATCGCTATCAGCCCCTGTGGTCGGTCGGCGAGGTTATACGCCTCGCTCATGTGCGGCCTGCCGTCCAGGGGGAGGAGTTCTAGCCAGGCGCGCGGGCTGGTTTGGCTGAGCAGGCTGGCCAGCTGTTCGGTTTCTGCATCGCTGCGGCCGAGCAGCCGTTGCGGGCGCAGGTGTTCATCGAACAGGGCGATCACCTCGATATCGGCAAAATCGCGCAGGTAGTTGTGGCTCTCTTGTTGCCATTGGGCGTGAGTGGGCAAATTTTCGTTGACTGCCCAATGTTCTGCTGTGCGCTGGATCAGCGAGAGACGCGTGACCAGGGTGCTGGTGATCGAGTTTTGCTGGTTGGCCAACAGCAATTCGCCTTGTCGGCTGTTCGATTCGATGTTCTGCAGAGTCAGCAGATACCAGACGCTGCAGGTGATAAGGGTGCCGAGGGCGCCGGTCAGGATGGTGCTACGCAAGAGCAAGTGATTGCGCTCGGCGGGCAGTCGAGTGAGGCAGAGCAGCGCAAGGCCCGTGGACACGCCGAACATATTGGCTGGGCGGCTGATGCTGGTGTTGTAACCCAGGCGCCAGGCATCGAACGCCGGCAGCCAGGATGACAGCAGCGACAGGCCGGCCAGCGCCAGCGTTGCGCCGCCGATGATACAGTTCAGGCGCTGGCCTTTGCTGCCCCACTGGCTGCTCAGCAGGGCAATGCCGAGCAGGCAGAACAGCAGGGCCAGGGAGCTGCGCATGCGCTGATAACCGCTGATCAGCGATTGGTCTTGCGCCGAGCTGCCGCTCAGCAGGTTGTGCGCCAGGCTGTAGAGCGCTAGTCCGAGCAGCAGGCTGAGGGTCAAATTGGCCAGGCGGGGCTTTTGCTGGATGCAGCCCAGAAGCCCAAGGCCGAGCAACAGCCCTGCCAGGGCGCTGTCCGGCAGGAGCACAACCTGAGGGGCGTTGGGCTGCCACACGAACAGGTAATCCAGCAGGCTGATGCCGCTGAGGGCCAGAATGGTGAAGGCCAGAATGTGCAGATAGGCTTGGTAAATCAGATGGCGGGTCTTGATGTTCATCCTCGCGTCCTTATCGATCTGCGCCGGGTAGCGCGGATGATCATCAGTTGGCTTGTGCGTTGTCCAGTTCGTCGATCAGCACTGAACCATCGCTGTCGCGGCGTACTCGGGTAAGGCCTGGATGTTCGACCTCCAGGCGCAGCAATTCCTGCTGCTGGCGATCGAGGGCGCTTTGTTGTTGGCGCACCTGCATAAGCAGGCGCTGGTTTTCATCGCGCAGGAGAAACAGGTCGATGGCACCACGCAAAGCGACCTCGATCTCGAAGTCTTCCCAGGGTTTGGCGATGAAGCGGTAGACCTCCGCCTGGTTGATCGCTTGCATCATCGTATTGCGGTCGCAATGACCGGTCAGCAATATACGCATGGCATTGGGCTGACGCTGCTTGGCGAATTGCAGGTAGGTGACGCCGTCCAGGTGCGGCATCTTGAAGTCGGAGACGATCACCGCGTATTCATGCTCGGTCAGCGCATCCAGGGCTTCCTGTACGTCGCTGTAGGCATGCACTTCCCAGTCGTGAGGGCGCAGCACCCGCTGTAGTGCCTTGAGAATCTGCGGTTCGTCATCCAGCAGTTGAATCTTGATCATGGCGTCTTCTCCATGGCGAGCGTGGCATCCTCGACGGTGCGGACAAACAGGGTGTAGTGGCCACTTTCACTGGCTTCGAAGGCGATCAGCTTGTCGATTAACAGAGCGGTCAGCGGCTTGCCCTCATTGAGCAGCAGCATGCCATTGTCGGCCTGCAGGTTGCGCGCCAGCACCATGCCAGGCTCCAGGCGGCGGGTATCCAGGGCGAGAATGCTCGGGTCGGCGAGGGTGATGTCCGGTGCCAGTTCGGTGCAGAGGTTGATGAACTGCTCGCACAGCTGCGGATCGTAAAGGCGTCCGCTGTATTTGTTGATCAGCAACAGGGCTTCATCGCGGTTTAGTCTGCGCTCGAGAATGCTGCCGCGCTGCAATTCGATGAAATCCACGGCCAGTTTCAGCAGGCGTGAGCCGAAAGGCGTGGCTTCGCCCTTGAGGTGGTCGGGGAAGCCGCTGCCATCCCAGCGCTCCTGGTGATGACGGATCAGGCGGGCCGCATCCTGTAGCGGCTCCAGGGTCATCAGCAAATTCTCACCCTGAACCGGGTACTGCCGGTAGCGCTCGCGCTCCTGCTTGTAGAGCAGGTCGGAGGGGCGGCTGAGCAGTTGATCGTCCCAGGTCAGCTTGCCGATATTGTAGAGTGCGGCGGCCATGGTCAGGTCGCGGCTGGGGGCGGCGTCGAGGCCGTGAAATTCGGCATAGGCGCGAACCAGGGCAATGACTTGGGTATTGGTCTGTTTGTCCTTGGGGATGCGTTGGTTGACCAGGCTGGAGAACACCTCGGTCGCCGTCACATAGCTGCGCTTGAGCTCCTCGTAAGCCAGGTCGAGCATGTCGGCGGTCTGCTCCAGCTCGGCGGTGCGCGCCATGACCCGCTGTTCCAGGGTTTCGTTAAGCTCCTGCAGGCGCTGGTTTTGTTCCAGACTCAGCGCTTCCAGGCGCACTCGCTCGCGCTCCGAGTGTTGATAGGCCAGGGCTTGGCGCATGGTCAGGCGCAGTTCGTCGTCATCCCAGGGCTTGCTGATATAGCGGTAGATCTGCCCCTGGTTGATGGCGCGAATGGTGGTGCTGATATCGGCGTAGCCGGTGAGCAGGATGCGCATGGTCTCGGGCCAGTGCTTCTGCACTTCGGCCAGCAGGGTTGCGCCGTCCATGCCCGGCATACGGGCGTCAGAAATCACCAGGTCGATCGGTTGGCTGCGCAGTATCTCCAGCGCCTGCTCGCCGCCATTGGCGATCTGCACGCTATAGGCTTCGCCCCTGAGCACGCGGCGTAGGCTGCTGAGAATGTTCTCTTCGTCGTCGACCAGAAGGACGTTGGCGATGCTGTTCGGTTCATTCATGGTGATCGGCATCCTCCTTGATCGGTGGCCGGGTTGGCTGCTGGGCCGGTAACCAGACACGAAAGCGCGTGCCCTGGCCAGGCGTGCTGAAAACCTCGATGCGCCCATTGTGCTTGCGCACGATGTTATAAGACAGCGACAAGCCGAGGCCGGTGCCTTTACCCACCGGTTTGGTGGTGAAGAAGGGTTCGTAGATACGGTTGAGCAGGTGCGGCGCGATGCCTTGGCCGGTATCCTCCACTTCCAGCCAGACCCATTCGCCTTGCTGCCCGCTGCGCAGGGTGATGCGGCCGAACTGCTCGATGGCGTGGGCGGCGTTGACCAGCAGGTTCATCATGACCTGGTTGATTTGCGAGGGCATGCATTCCACCGCAGGTAGCTGGCCGTATTCCTTGACCACTTCGGCCTTGTACCTGAGCTCGTTATTGACCACGTTAAGGGTGGTGTCGAGGCCGCGATGCAGGTCGGCGAGGCGGAATTCATCCTCCTCGAAATGGGAAAAATCCTTGAGCGCGGTACTGATCTTCTTGACCTGCTCGATGCCATCCTCGGACTCAGCGATTAGTGCCTCGACATCATTGCGGATGTAGGCGTACTCCAGACTGCGCTTTAGCTGGCGTACCTCGTCGAGGCTGGCGGCGCCATCCACTGCATCGATGATGCGCAGCAGATCATGGACGTAGCCGGCGAGGGTCTGCAGGTTGGAGCACACATAACCGATCGGGCTATTGATCTCATGCGCCACGCCGGCAGCGAGCTGGCCGATGGCCGCAAGCTTTTCCGACTGCATGAGCTGGGCATTGGCTTTTTCCAGCGTTGTGATCAGTCGTTCCTGCTCGACCTGCTTGCTGCTCAAGCTATGCAGGGCGGCATCCAGCTGGTTGTTGTCGCGGGCGAGTTTGCTGCTGTCGTACAGCAGTAAACCAAATAGCTGCTGGTCATCGCTGCGCTTGAAAGGAAACAGCAGGGTGCTTTGCAGCATCAACGGGGCCGGTTCCCCGGACGTGTCGAATGGCAGTTGAATCAGGTAGGGGGGGTCGTGCCACTCGGTGTAGACATGCTCGCCCTGATCACGGGCCAAGACCAGCATCTCGCTCAGGCAGAGGGTGTCGGCTTCCGGGAATATGAGGGCCAGTGGCTGTTGCAGCGCTAGCTCAAGCCGCTTGCCGCTACACTGGGTAACGACGTTGTTCCAGTACTGAATGCGCAGCTCGGCATCGAGGATGATCACGCCGATTTCGATGTGCTCAACAAGAGCAGAGGCCAATTCACGTTGGCGGCTATCCATGGCGAGCTCCGCTTGGCGACCAGGCTGGGAGTTGTTGGTGTTACCTGGGGTGCGTTTTGTAATTCGTCATTTAGCCTTTTTTTTGACGTCGAAATTATGGCGTTGATAGGCGTTCGCTGCCACACTTATTTTAATCACTCTGCCACTCAGGTTCGCCCATGGTGCAGCCCGCAATCGATGATTCGATTATCCAGTATTATTTCGAGTTCGCCGACGGCCGCAGTTGGCAGCATAAGGTCGATTTGACGGCGCTACCCGGCGCGCCGGACGAAGCGCTTCCAGACTGGGCGCGCCTCGAATTCGAGCAATGCGGACATTGTCCGCTGCGTGATGCAGACACCTCCTACTGCCCCTTCGCCGTAGCGTTGGTGAAGCCTGTTGAGGTGTTGGCGCAGATGCCTTCCTATGAGGAGGTGGCTGTGCGGGTGCTGTGGCGGGGCCGGGATATCCGTCAGCGTACCTCGCTGCAGCGCGCTTTCGGTTCGCTGCTTGGTGTGCTGGGAGCCGCTTCGGGCTGTCCATACACGCGACAGCTTAAAGCCATGGCCTGGTTTCACCTGCCGTTCAGCGGCACCGACGAAACCCTGTACCGGGTATTCGGCACTTACCTGCTTGGACAATACCTGCGCCAACAGCGTGGCATGAGTGCGGACTGGTCGCTGACCGACTTGCGTGAGGTGTATCGCAACTTGCGCCTGGTCAATCTGGGAATGACTGCGCGGCTGCGCGCCGCGGCCGGCGAAGATTCGGGGCCCAATGGCATGATCCTGCTCGATTTGCTGGCGGCCGATACCCTGTATTCACTGGATCAGTACGAGGGTGAGCTGGATCGCTTCTTCGAGACGTTTTTCGAGTAAGCCCGAGCTGGGAGAGGGATCAGTTCTGTAGGAGATCCCCCGTCGTCCAGACGCCGCGCTGTCGCGCAGCAAACTGGAGGCAATGGTGTCTGTCGGCTTGTGGGTACCTGTAGGAGCGGGGGGGACGCCCAGTGCCATGCCCGCGATGGGTTTCGCGGGCATGGCCCGCTCCTACAGGGCTTTGTGTATATTTAATTTATATATATAAAACAATGAGTTATTTTTTGTTTGATGAGAGTCGTCCTGCCTCTCCGCCGGCAAAACGATTCCTGCGGACTCAACCATCACCTGCTAGTAGCGGAGGCGTTGAGTCAGGGGCGGTGTTCACGCAGTTCGGCGATTTCTGCGCGCAGGGCTTTCAGTTCATCGAGCAGCAATTGTTCGGTTTTCGAGGGCGGCGCCTGGAGGGCTTCCTGGTCGTGGGTAGCTTGCATGGCATTGACCACTACCGCGATGAACAGGTTGAGCATCATGAAGGTGGCGATCAGGATGAAGGGCAGAAAGTACATCCAGGCCAACGGGAACTGTTCCATTACCGGGCGTACGATACCCATCGACCAGCTTTCCAGGGTCATCACCTGGAACAGGGTGTAGAGGCTGGCACCGAGGCTGCCGAACCATTGCGGAAAAGCCTCGCCGAACAGTTGGGTAGCCATTACCGCCGCCACGTAGAACACCAGGCTAAGGAGCATGGCGATGCTGCCCATGCCCGGCAGCGAAGACAGCAGAGCCTGTACCACCCGGCGCATATTAGGGTTGATCGAGATCAGCCGCAAAACGCGCAAAACCCTCAGTGCGCGCAGCACGGCGAATGGTCCACTGGCTGGCACCAGGGCGATACCCACCACCAGGCAATCGAATACCGCCCAGGGATCGCGTAGCAGGCTGGCGCCGCGGGCAATGAAGCGCAGTGCCAGTTCGAGGATGAACAAGCCGAGTATCAGCTTGTCCAGTGCCTGCAACACGCTGCCCCAGTCGGCCATCAGGCTTGGCGAGGTTTCCATGCCGAGGATTGCCGCATTGAGGATGATCAGGGCGGTCACCAGGCGGGTGATGCCTGGGCTTTCCATCAGGTCGGCCAGGCGCTCGCGCCAAGTGCCGTAGCTCGGGGTCAGGATATTTTCGGGCATGATTAGCGGTCGTCGAGGGCGAAGGCGGTGAGGGTAAAGGTTGGAATGCCGATGTCTTGCAGTTTTTCCGAGCCGCCCAGTTCAGGCAGGTCGATGATAGCGGCGGCTTCATAAATGCTTGCGCCCATGCGCCGCACCAGTTGTGCAGCCGCCAGCAGGGTACCGCCGGTGGCGATCAGGTCGTCGAACATGAGTATCTGGTCGCCTTCGCAGAGGCTGTCGGCGTGCACTTCGAGAAAGGCCTCGCCGTACTCGCTCTGGTAGCTCTCGCGCAGCACGTCGCCTGGCAATTTGCCCTGCTTGCGAAACAGGATTAGCGGCTTGTTCAGTTCATAGGCCATGATCGAGCCAATCAGGAAGCCGCGGGCATCGAGGGCGCCGATATGGCTGAACTCGGCTTCGACGTAGCGTTGGATAAAGCTATCGGCGACCATGCGCAGGGCGCGTGGCGACTGCAGTAGCGGGGTGATGTCACGAAAAGTCACCCCAGGCTTGGGGAAGTCGGCGATCGGGCGGATCAAGGTTTTGATACTGAATTCGTCGAAAATCATCGTGAGAGTCCTGCCGCTGACTGAAGTAGGCGCAAGGCGCCGGCTGTTGGCGACCGACGCTCATGCTTCGGTCAGCCGTCGAGGTTGCCACCGGCCAGGGCGCACAGTTCGATCGGGTCGAGAATATGCACCGACTTGCCTTCGGCTTCGAGCAATTGGTTCTGCTGGAAGCGGGTAAATACCCGAGAGACGGTTTCCACCGCAAGGCCTAAATAGTTACCGATTTCGTTGCGCGACATGGCCAGGCGGAACTGGTTGGGTGAAAAGCCCCTGGCGCGGAAACGGGCAGACAGGTTGACCAGAAAGGTGGCGATACGTTCATCGGCACTTTTCTTCGACAGCAGTAGCATCATTTGCTGGTCGTCGCGGATTTCCCGGCTCATCACCCGCATCAATTGGCGGCGCAGTTGCGGCAGCAGTATCGACAGCTCGTCGAGCCTTTCAAAGGGGATTTCACAGATCGAAGTGGTCTCCAGTGCTTGCGCGGATACCGGGTAGGTCTCGGTGTCCATGCCGGACAGGCCGACCAGTTCGCTGGGCAGGTGGAAGCCGGTGATCTGTTCTTCGCCGCTGTCGCTCAGGCTGAAGGTCTTCAGTGCGCCGGAACGCACGGCGAACACCGAGTTGAAGACATCGCTCTGGCGAAACAGGAACTCGCCTTTCTTCAGCGGGCGGCCACGCTTGACGATCTCGTCCAGCGAATTCATGTCTTCCAGGTTCAGCGAAAGCGGTAGGCACAAGGTCGCCAGACTGCAATCCTTGCAATGGGCTTGATGTGGCGTATGCAGCTTGAGGCTTCCGGACATTGGCGTTGCTTCCTAGGTAAAACACGCAATATTCGTAAGGTTACAGCAGGGGGGCGATCTCAGCCAGTCGAGGAGGTATTGATCGGTTAGCAGAACGCCACTTTACAGTGGCGGAAATGACCGCTCGTCGCACGCTTCCCGATAAGCCGCGACAGCACAACCCGGCAGCCCTGCGGGCTGTATTCGCCGAGGGGCGGGCGACCCACATGAATGTGGGAAACGCCGCAGGCCTGCTGGCGTTCCATGGATGGGGACGCTAGGAAAAATGCCGGAAACATTTTCGACGACCCCCATGGATGGGGAGAGGTAGGAAAAATGTCGGGAACATTTTCGACGACCCCCATGGATGGGGAGAGGTAGGAAAAATGTCGGGAACATTTTCGAGAGCGGGCGCGGCCTCCGGCAAGGTTCTGGGCAGGCGTGAGTCTATGGATTAACGGATTAATCGATCAGGCCACGAGATCACCCGCGAGAAGCGCTAGCGACTGTCCTGTGTGAGGTAGCGATCGAACAGCATGCACAGTGAACGCACCAGCAAGCGACCGGTGGGGCGCACGTCGATACCTGCAGTGTTGAGGTCGATCAGGTCGTCCCGTGCCATTTGCTCCAGTTGTGGCCAGATATCGGCAAAGTATGCGCGGAACTGGATGCCGTGGGCCTGCTCGATTTCGGCAAAGTTCAGGCAGAAATGGCAGATCAACTGCTGGATCACCGCGCGTCGAAGGCGATCATCGGCATTGCAGTGCAGCCCACGCTGGGTGGCCAGTTGACCGCTGGCCAGGGTTTTCTGGTACTGGCTCAGCTCGCTGTCATTCTGGCAGTAGAGGTCGCCGATCTGGCTGATGGCCGATACGCCGAGGCCGATCAGGTCGCCATGACCGTGGCTGATGTAGCCCTGGAAGTTGCGCTGCAGGCGGCCGTCTTCCTGGGTGCAGGACAGGTCGTCATCGGCCAGGGCGAAGTGCTCCATGCCGATATAACGGTAACCGGCGGCGCTGAGCTGGGCGATGCTGCCCTGCAGTATCGCCAGTTTGTCTGCGGGGCTGGGCAGGTCGTTGCCGTCGATGCGTCGCTGCGGCATGAACCGCTCGGGCAGGTGGGCGTAGTTGAAGAGGGATAGCCGGTCGGGCTGCAGGGCGATGATCTCGTCCAGGGTCAGGGCGAAGCTTTGCGGGGTCTGCTTGGGCAGGCCGTAGATCAGGTCGATATTGACCGAGCGGAACTGCAGGGTGTGCGCGGCTTCGACGATGGAGCGGGTTTCTTCTAGGGTTTGCAGGCGATTGACTGCGCGCTGCACCGCCGGGTCGAGGTCTTGCACGCCGAGGCTGACCCGGTTGAAACCCAGTTCGCGGAGCAGGCCCATGGTCGACCAGTCGGCTTCACGCGGGTCAATCTCGATGCTGTAGTCGCCGGAGTCGTCATCCAGCAGGTTGAAGTGCTGGCGCAGCTGGTTCATCAGGTGGCGCAGTTCGTCATGTCTGAGGAACGTCGGCGTGCCACCGCCAACGTGCAGCTGTTCGACGCGCTGGCGGCGGTCGAGCTGGTGGCCGATGAGGGCCATCTCGTGTTCCAGCTCGCGCAGATAGGGCTGGGCGCGACCGCGATCCTTGGTAATTACCTTGTTGCAGGCACAGTAGTAGCAGAGGTGCGCGCAGAAGGGCACGTGTACATAAAGCGACAGCGGGCGCAATTGCTTGCGGCTTTCGCGCAGCGCTTGCAGCAGTTCAAATGAACTGACACTGCTGTGCATCTGCACGGCAGTAGGGTAGGAGGTGTAACACGGCCCGGCCTGATCGTAGCGACGGATCAGGTCCGTATCCCAGTGGATGGCGCCAAGCATGCGGGTAACCCCCGATCTAACTATCAAGGTCGGGAGTTTATGCAAGCGTGCTCTTGAGCGTCTTGACCTGCGTCAACGGGAGTTTGGGGGGCAAGGTTGCAGAGAGGCAGATGAGGAAGCCGGACGGGACGCGCGTGGGTTAGGCGGTGCAGCTATCCCGTTGGCTTGCCCATTTTTGCCTCAATGCCCCATCAGCCAATGCTGATGCGGGCCGGGCAGGGTCCACAGGCCGAAGAGGATCACCAGTAGGCCGCCCGCCATGCGCACGCCTTGTTTGCGCAGCAAGGCGGTCACGCGTTCGGCGGCCATGCCGGTGGCCAGCAGCACTGGCAGGGTGCCGATGCCGAACGCCAGCATCAGCGCGGCGCTGTCGAGCGCGTCGCCCTGGCTCGCCGCCCAGAGCAGGGTGCTGTAGACCAGACCGCACGGCAGCCAACCCCACAGACCGCCAAGCAGCAAGGCGCGTGGCAGGCTGGTGACCGGCATGAAGCGGCGGGTCAGCGGCTGGATGTAGCGCCACAGGCCGCGGCCGAGGGCTTCAATGCGGGTCAGACCGCTCCACCAACCGGCCAGGTACAGGCCCATGGCGATCAGCAGCAGCGCTGCGACAACCCGTAGCAGCATGGCCGCGGGGCTGCTGGCCAGGGCCCAGCCGGCCATGCCGAGGAGCAGGCCGGCAATGGCATAGCTGAAAATCCTCCCGACGTTGTAGGCCAGTAATAACTGCAAGCGTTGTGCACGCTGTTCCGCTGGTATGGCCAGGGTCAGTGCGCCCATCAGGCCGCCACACATACCCAGGCAGTGGCCGCCACCCAGCAGGCCGAGGATCAGGGCAGACAACAGCATCGGCGCCAGTTCAAGCACGGGGTGGCTCCTCGTCGTCTGTTGCCTCGTCGGGGTTTTGCGCTTGTCTGACGCCGGCCTTGTGCATGGGGTCTTCGTCGTCGAACAGGATGCTGTGGGCCGGGCCGTCGAGGTCGTCGTACTGCCCGCTGTCGACGGCCCAGAAGAACAGCCAGATGGCGAAGCCGACCAGGGCAATGGCCACCGGGATCAGAATGTAGAGCGCGGGCATGGGGTCTCCGAATGCGGGTATGGCGTAAGGTGGATGACGATTTTCCCATCCACCGTTACACCGTTGCCGTGGTGAGTCGGTGCCGCGCGATCCACGCTAGGTGGGTGTGCGGGTCAGGCGCAAGGCGTTGAGCACCACCAGCAGCGAGCTCAGCGACATGCCCAGCGCGGCCCAGATCGGCGTGATCCAACCGATGGCGGCGAACGGCAGCACCAGGCCATTGTACAGACTGGCCCACGCCAGGTTCTCGATGATGATCCGGCGAGTGCGCCGTGCCAGGCTGAAGGCCTGTACCAGGCTGCCCAGCCGGTTGGACAGCAGCACCGCATCGGCGTTGGTTTTCGCCAGGTCGGTGGCGCTGCCCATGGCCACGCTGATATCGGCGCCAGCCAGTACCGGCACGTCGTTGACCCCGTCACCGAGCATCAACACCCGGCGACCCTGTTCATGCAATTTGTGCAGCACCGCCAGCTTGGCGTCCGGGGTCATGCCGCCACGGGCGTCTTCGATACCCAGTTGGCGCGCCACTGCGCCGACCATCGGCGAGCTGTCGCCCGATAGCAGCAGCACCTGCCAGCCGCGCGCGCGGCAGGCGGTGAGCAGGGCGGGGGCGTCGTCGCGCAGGCGGTCATCGAGGACGAACCAGGCGAGCGGGCCATGGTGGTCGCCAAGCAGCAACCATTGGCCCTGCTGGCCGGGGATCGTCGGCGCGGCCTGGCCACTCAACTGGCTGACGAAGTCAGGCTGGCCAATGCGCAGCTGGCGGCCCTCGACCTGGCCCTGCAAGCCCAGTCCGGGACTGCTATCGACCTGCTCGGCGGCCAGCGCCGCGCGGCCGAAGGCGCGCGCGATCGGGTGCTCGGAACGGTTTTCCAGGGCGGCGGCCAGGGCCAGGCAGGCGTCGCTGTCCAGTGTGCCGAGCGGATGGATGGCACTGAGGGTCAGGCGGCCCTCGGTCAGGGTGCCGGTCTTGTCGAAGATTACCGTGTCGATCTGATTGAGGCCCTCCAGCACATGGCCGCGGGTCAGCAGCAGGCCGAGCTTGTGCAGGCTGCCGGTGGCGGCGGTCAGGGCGGTCGGGGTGGCCAGGGCCAGGGCGCAGGGGCAGGTGGCGACCAGCAGAGCCAGCACGATCCAGAAGGCGCGCGAGGAATCGATCTGCCACCAGACCAGGCCGACGCCGGCGGCGACTACCAGGACTATCAGCAGGAACCACTGCGCCGCCTGGTCGGCGATCTCCGCCAGACGTGGTTTCTCGCTTTGCGCACGCTCGAGCAGACGGACGATGGCCGACAGCCGGGTGGCATCGCCAAGCGCCTGCACTTCGACGGTCAGCGGCCCTTCGACGTTGAGGGTGCCGGCGGTCACGCTGTCGCCCACGTTGCGCGGTTGCGGCAGGTATTCGCCGGTGAGCAGCGATTCATCGACGCTCGACTGGCCACTGAGAATGCGTCCATCGGCCGGCAGCAGGGCGCCGGGCGGCACCAGCACATGCTCGCCGGCGCGCAGTTCGCTGAGCAGAATTCGCTGGCTCTGGCCATCGGCATCCAGGCGCAGGCAGGAGGCCGGCAATAGTTGCACCAGCTGCGCGGTGGCCGCCGCCGTGCGTTCGCGGGCGCGGCGTTCCAGGTAGCGGCCGGTGAGCAGGAACAGGGCGAACATGCCGACCGCATCGAAATACAGCTCGCCCTGGCCGGTGACGGTCGACCAGATGCCGGCGACATAGGCGCCGCCGATGGCCAGTGACACCGAGACGTCCATGGTCAGGTGGCGGGTACGCAGATCGCGCAGGGCGCCGCGGAAGAACTGGCCGCAGCAGTAGAAGACGATGGGTGTGGTGAGGAACAGGCTGACCCAGCGCAGAATCTTGTCCAGCTCGGGGCTGAGGTCGATGTTGAATTCCGGCCAGGTGGCCATGGTCGCCATCATGACCTGCATCCACAGCATGCCGGCCACGCCCAGTTCGCGCATGGCCCGGCGGTTTTCCCGCTGCAGTTGCTCGGCGGCGGCATCGGCGTGCCAGGGGTGCGCGGCATAGCCGATCTTGCGTAGCTCCTTGAGCAACTGACTGAGTGGCAGCTGGCTGTCGGCCCAGCGCACTTGCAGGCGGTGGTTGGACAGGTTGAGGTGGGCCTCGGCAACACCCGGCACCTCGCGCAGGTGCTTCTCGATCAGCCAGCCGCAGGCGGCGCAACTGATGCCTTCGATCAACAGGCAGGTTTCGCTCAGCTCGCCATGCTGTTCGACAAACGGTTGCTGTACGTCGGCGCGGTCATACAGCGCCAGTTCATCGGGCAGCGCTTGTGGCAGGCTTTGCGGGTTGGCGGCGCTTTCGCTGCGGTGCTTGTAATAGTGCTCCAGTCCGCCGGCGACTATGGCCTCGGCCACCGCCTGGCAGCCCGGGCAGCACATGGCGCGAGTCGCACCCAATACCTGGGTGTGAAAGCGGCTGGCGGTGGGGACCGGTAAGCCGCAGTGGTAGCAGGGGGTTGGGCTAGCCATGGGGAGAGCAGTCTGAGACCTGGTGCTTGAGTATGCTGGGCGCAGCAGGCTGCGCCTTCAGATGGCGGAATGGGTGCTACTGGGCGAGACCGATACGGATGGTCTTGCCGCTTTCCACGGTTCGTTCGTCGAACAGGCGCCAGTCCTTGCCGCCTTCCTGGCCGATCAGCTCGACGAAGCGGCGGCCCTGCACGGCATCCTGCATCTGCCCGTGGTACAGGCCTTGGCCTTGCGGCTGCAGAATGATCCGGCGGTCGCGCTCCGGTTGGGTTGGCGAGATCAGGTTCAGCACCAGTTGCGCCGGGCCGCTATTGCCTTGCAGCTGCAATTTGGCAACGCCAGTTTCATCGTCGAGGTCGAGGGTGGCGCTCAATTTCAGGCGCTCGGCCAGGGATTCGCGCTCCAGCGACTGGTTGATGCCTTTGCCGACATCGTAATAGTCATCGGAGATCAGACCCGGCGGATTGCGCGTGGCAATGGTCAGCAGGGCCAGCCCTTGCACTACCGAGTAACCCAGCAGGGCAATAAGGAACCAGGGCCAGAACTGTTTGAACCAGGGTTTGATCGGTGCTTCGTCAGACATGCTGGACCTTTTGATCAGCGGACGCTCGGGCCGATAAAGCGGCTGTCGGCGTCGTTGTTGATGCTCGCATCGTCCGCGGAGCGGATGCGGAACATGATTTCATTGGTGCTGGACGGCAGGCTTGAAGGATCGATCGACAGTTCGACCGGCAGCGACAGTACTTCACCGGCGAGGGCCTTGATTTCACGCTTGCCTTCGTAGACCAGGCCGTCGAGGCCATCGGCTTCGATCAGGTAAGTGATCGGGTGCTGGGCCTTGTTCATGATCTTCAGGGTGTAGACGTTCTCGATCCGACCTTCCTCGTTCTCGCGGTAGAGCACGCGATCCTTGAGTACATCCAGCTCGACCAGCGAGCGGCTGGACACGGCCCAGGCGAAGACCACCAGCATGGCCAGCAGGGCGATGGCGTAGCCGATCAGGCGTGGACGAACCAGCTGGGTTTTCTGTCCCGACAGGTTGTGTTCGGTGGTGTAGCTGATCAGCCCTTTCGGGTAGTTCATCTTGTCCATGATGCTGTCGCAGGCGTCGATGCAAGCGGCGCAGCCGATGCATTCGACCTGCAAACCATCGCGGATGTCGATACCGGTCGGGCAGACGTGCACGCACATCTTGCAGTCGATGCAGTCGCCCAGACCGTCGGCCTGGTAGTCGGCATCGCGTTTGCGCGGGCCGCGCTGTTCGCCACGACGTGGATCGTAAGACACGATCAGCGTGTCCTGGTCGAACATCACGCTCTGGAAGCGCGCATAGGGGCACATATAGATGCATACCTGCTCACGCAGATAGCCGGCGTTGCCATAGGTGGCCACGGTGAGGAAACCGACCCAGAACAGTGCCCAGCCGCCGGCCTCGAGGGTGAACAGTGCGGGGATCAGTTCGCGAATGGGCGTGAAATAGCCGACGAAGGTGATCGCCGTGACTAGCGATACACCGGTCCAGATACCGTGCTTGGCCAGTTTGCGCAGGAATTTCTGCGCGGTCATCGGCGCTTTGTCGAGTTTCATGCGCTGGTTGCGGTCGCCTTCGGTGACCTTCTCCGCCCACATGAACACCCAGGTGAATACGCTTTGCGGGCAGGTGTAACCGCACCAGACGCGGCCGGCATAAACGGTGATGAAGAACAGGCCGAAGGCGGCGATGATCAATATGGCTGACAGCAGGACGAAATCCTGGGGCCAGTAGGTGGCGCTGAGGATATGGAATTTGCGCTCTGGCAGGTTCCACCAGACGGCCGGACGGCCATTCCAGGTCAACCAGACAGTGCCGAAATAGAGGATGAACAGCAGTGCGCCGCCGAGCATGCGCAGATTGCGGAAGATGCCGGTGAAGGAGCGGGTATAGATTTTTTCGCGATTGGCGTAGAGGTCGACGGTTTCGACCTTGCCCGGGGTAACGTCTTTAACAGGAATCTGCGAGCTCATCAGTGGGTACCACGGCGGTTGGTTGGCTGCCCCGGCCGATACATGCCGACCGGGGTCATTCTCGCTATTGCGCTATGGTACGCCTGGCTTGCCCTGGTTGGGTGCGGCCGGAGGTCGCGCCCAACTCGGGTGGAGAATTACTTCTCCACGGGTTGTTGCGACAGGCTGTAAACATAAGCCGCCAACAAGTGCACCTTGTCATTGCCGAGGAAGTCTTCCTGGGCAGGCATCTTGCCGTTGCGACCATAGCGCAGGGTCTGCTGAATCTGAGCGAAGCTGGAGCCATAGAGCCAGACCCGGTCGGTCAGGTTCGGCGCGCCCATGGCCTGTTGCCCCTTGGCGTCAGCACCATGACAGACTGCACAATTGGCGGCGAAGATGTTTTGACCTGCGGCAACGTCTATCTCGATACCTTCCGGGTTTTTCTGGTCAGACAGGCTGCGCACGTAACCGGCGACGTTCTTGATCCCCTGTTCGCCGAGATTGTCCTTCCATGCAGGCATTGCTGCCTGGCGGCCGCCCATGATGGTGGTCTTGATGGTGGCTGCTTCGCCACCGTACAGCCAGTCGCTGTCGGTCAGGTTGGGAAAGCCGTAGGCGCCTTTGGCGTCGGAGCCATGGCACACCGAGCAATTGGACGCGAACAGGCGTCCGCCCATCTTCAAGGCCTGCTCGTCCTGTGCGACCTGTTCGATTGGCATGGCGGCATATTTGGCGAAAAGCGGACCGTATTGCGCGTCAGCCTTGGCCATTTCCTTTTCCCACTGATGCACGCCGGTCCAGCCCGCATTACGCACGCCGTCACTGATTTGAATGTCGGTGGCGAATGGCGTATTGGCCTTGTTATCGAGGTGCTCGTAGCCCGGCAGCAGACCTTTGAAGTTACCCAGGCCCGGATAGAGCACCAGGTAACCCAAGGCGAAGACGATGGTGGCGAGGAACAACATGAACCACCACTTGGGCAGTGGATTGTCGTATTCCTCGATGCCATCGAAGCTATGGCCGACAGTCTCTTCGGTGGCTTCCTGGCGCTGGCCCTTGCGAGTGCCAAAGATAAGCCAGGTCAGCGCGAAGATGGTGCCTAGGGAGAGGATTGTTACGTACCAACTCCAGAACGTGGTCATTGGTTATTGCTCCTGGAAGATTTCTCGTCACGCTCACTGGGTTTGGGTTCGTCAGCGAAGGGCAGATTGGCTGCTTCGTCGAAGTTCGATTTGCGCTTGCTGCTATAGGCCCAGAGCACCACGCTGATAAAAGCGATGAACACCACTACTGTGCCTATGCCGCGAATAGTCCCGACATCCGAAAGAAAAGAAGGCATGTTGCGTTACCGTTTGTTCTTGATTGAGGTGCCCAGAACCTGCAGGTACGCGAGCAGCGCGTCCATTTCGGTCTTGCCCTTCACTGCGTCTTTGGCCCCGGCGATGTCTTCATCGGTGTAGGGAATGCCAAAGCCGCGCATGACTTCAAGCTTCTTTGCGGTGTCCTTGCCATCGAGCTTGTGCTCGACCAGCCAGGGGTAGGCCGGCATCTTCGATTCCGGCACTACGTTGCGCGGGTTGTACAGGTGAGCACGGTGCCACTCGTCCGAGTAGCGCCCGCCGACCCGGGCCAGATCCGGGCCGGTACGCTTGGAGCCCCAGAGGAACGGGTGGTCGTAAACGCTTTCGCCGGCGACCGAATAGTGGCCGTAGCGTTCGGTTTCGGCGCGGAACGGACGGATCATCTGCGAGTGGCAGCCGACGCAGCCGTTCTTGATGTAGACATCACGGCCTTCCAGTTGCAGCGCGGTGTAGGGCTTGAGGCCCTCCACCGGCTCATTGGTCACGTCCTGGAAGAACAGTGGGACGATCTGGGTCAGACCACCGATGCTGACGGCGAGCACCATCAGCAGCGCCATCAGACCGATATTCTTCTCGATGATTTCGTGTTTCATCAGTGAGCGCTCCCAGCGTTGAACTGCGCGGCCGCTTCATATTCAGTCGGCTTGGCGGCACGCACGGTGCGGTAGGTGTTGTAGGCCATCAACAGCATGCCGGTGACGAAGAACATGCCGCCGATCATGCGCACGACGAAACCAGGATGGCTGGCTTCCAGTGCTTCAACGAAGGAGTAGGTGAGGGTGCCGTCTTCGTTGACTGCGCGCCACATCAGGCCCTGGGTGATGCCGTTGACCCACATCGAGGAGATATAGAGCACGGTGCCGATAGTGGCCAGCCAGAAGTGCAGGTTGATCAGTGCGATGCTGTGCATCTGCTCACGACCGTAAACCTTGGGAATCATGTGATACAGCGCACCGATGGAGATCATCGCTACCCAGCCCAACGCGCCAGCATGCACGTGGCCGATGGTCCAGTCGGTGTAGTGGGACAAGGCGTTGACTGTCTTGATCGCCATCATCGGGCCTTCGAAGGTCGACATGCCGTAGAACGCCAGCGATACCACCAGGAAGCGCAGGATCGGATCGGTACGCAGCTTATGCCAGGCGCCCGACAGGCTCATCATGCCGTTGATCATGCCGCCCCAGCTCGGCGCCAGCAGAATCATCGACATCGCCATGCCCAGCGATTGCGCCCAGTCCGGCAGCGCGGTGTAGTGCAGGTGGTGCGGACCCGCCCAGATGTACAGGGTGATCAGTGCCCAGAAGTGCACGATCGACAGGCGATACGAGTAGATCGGGCGCTCGGCCTGCTTGGGTACGAAGTAATACATCATCCCCAGGAAGCCGGTGGTCAGGAAGAAGCCTACGGCGTTGTGGCCGTACCACCACTGGATCATCGCATCGGTCGCCCCGGAGTACATCGAGTACGACTTGAACAGGCTCACCGGCATGGCGGCGCTGTTGACGATGTGCAGCATCGCGGTGACCAGGATGAACGCGCCGTAGAACCAGTTGCCCACATAAATGTGTTTGGTCTTGCGCTTGACCACCGTACCGAAGAACACCACCGCGTAAGCGACCCAGACAATGGTGATCAGTACATCAATCGGCCATTCCAGTTCGGCGTATTCCTTGGTGCTGGTGTAACCCATTGGCAGGGTGATGACTGCCAGCACGATCACTGCCTGCCAACCCCAGAAGACGAAAGCCGCCAAGGAGTCGGAAATCAGGCGAGCCTGGCTGGTGCGCTGCACCACATAGAAGGACGTGGCCATCAGTGCGCATCCGCCGAAGGCGAAGATCACCGCGTTGGTATGCAGCGGACGCAGACGGCCGAAGCTCGTCCATTCCAGGCCCAGGTTGAGTTCCGGCCACACGAGTTGTGCGGCGATGAACACGCCTAGAAGCATGCCAATGACTCCCCAAATCACCGTCATCACGGCGAATTGGCGAACCACCTTGTAGTTATAAGCAGTCTGACTGATTGCTGTGCTCATGCTGGGTTCCACGGTTAATGGATTTTTATAGAGGGTAAAAATCGGCGGCAAGTATGGAGAAGGCAGGTAGCCATTGCAACGCTACAGACCCAGCGGATCGTGCTTTCAAGGGCTTTCGGCAAGGGTTTCGCTAGTGCTCTGCAGCGCCTTATCGACAACTGGCAAAGCAGCGCGAAGATGGTCTTGCCCCGAGTTATGGCGGCTGGCGACTGGCGGCAAGCTTAACTCAAATCAAGAAATGACCAAGCCGTAGCTAGTTGATGCGACGTTGCGTCGCACCTGCTGCGGCTGGCAGAAGAAGGGTAGTGGAGGGGTTGGCGACAGCACGCTGTCGCCAACCCTGCGGGGAAGGCTTACTCGGACCGCTGTTGGCCCTGACTCAGGCTCAGTACATAGGCAGCCAGCAGGTGCACCTTATCGTTACCCAGGTATTGCTCTTGGGCCGGCATCTGACCGTTACGGCCGTGGCGAATGGTCTGCTGCAATTGCACCAAGCTGCTGCCGTAGATCCAGCCGGCGGACTTGGTCAGGTCGGGCGCGCCGAGCATGGCCATGCCTTGGCCTTCTGCGCCGTGGCAGGCCTGGCAGTTGCTGGCGAATAGCTGCGCGCCCTGCTGCAGGTCGAAGGACTTGTCGGCAGGCAATGACAAGCCGGCCAGGTCATGGCGCACGTAAGCCGCAACCTGTTGCACGCCTTCCTCGCCGATCACCTGGTCCCACGCCGGCATCATGGCCATGCGGCCATTGAGGATGCTGGTCTTGATCGCGGCCGACTCGCCGCCCCAGCGCCAATGGTTGTCGGCCAGGTTGGGGAAGCCCGCCGAGCCCTTGGCGTCGGAGCCATGGCAAACCGAACAGTAGGTGGCAAACATACGGCCGCCCATTTTCAGCGCCTTCTCATCTTTAGCCACTTCTTCCACGGGCATAGCCGCATATTTGGCGAAGATCGGTCCGTAAAGTGCATCGGCCTGATCCACTTCGCGCTGCCACTGGGCAACCTGGGTCCAGCCACCTTCGTAGCCTGGCAGCAGACCTTTCCAGTTTCCCAGGCCGGGGTAGAGCACCAGGTAGCCGACGGCAAAAATCAGCGTGCCGATGAACAACATGAACCACCACTTGGGCAGTGGATTGTCGTACTCCTCGATACCGTCGAAGGAGTGACCCATAGTCTGCTCGGTTTCGTTCTTGTGCGCCTCGCCCTTGCGGGTCGCGAAAACCAGCCAGAACAGGGCGAGCAGGGTGCCAACGGTCAGCAGGGTTACATACCAGCTCCAGAAGGTGCTCATGGGGTGTTGCTCCTAGATGCAGCAGACGTGGGTTCATCGGCAAAAGGCAGCAGCGCCGCCTCGTTGAATGCGGCGCGACGCTTACTGCTGTAAGCCCAGAGCGTCACGCAGACGAAGGACAGCAGTACCAGTGCCGTACCTATGCCGCGCAGGGTGCCGATATCAATGGTTGCGAATGACATGGCCTACCTCTTGTTCTTGACGGCAGTGCCGAGTACTTGCAGGTAGGCGACCAGGGCATCCATCTCGCTTTTGCCCTTGACCGCCTGCGCGGCGCCGGCGATGTCCTCCTCGCTGTAAGGCACGCCGACCGTGCGCAGCGCCTTGAACTTGGCAGCGGTGTCCTGGCCGTCCAGGATGCTTTCCACCAGCCACGGGTAGGACGGCATCTTCGATTCCGGTACCACGTTGCGCGGGTTGTACAGGTGGGCGCGGTGCCACTCGTCCGAGTAGCGGCCGCCGACCCGGGCCAGATCCGGGCCGGTGCGCTTGGAACCCCAGAGGAACGGGTGGTCGTAGACGCTTTCGCCGGCGACCGAGTAATGGCCGTAGCGCTCGGTTTCGGCGCGGAACGGCCGGATCATCTGTGAGTGGCAGCCGACGCAGCCTTCGCGGATGTAGATATCGCGGCCTTCCAGTTGCAGCGCGGTATAAGGCTTGAGGCCTGCCACCGGCTCATTGGTGACATCCTGGAAAAACAGCGGGACGATCTGGGTCAGGCCACCGATGCTCACGGCCAGTACCATCATCAGCGCCATCAGGCCGATATTCTTCTCGAGTATTTCGTGTCTCATCAGTGGGCTCCTTCAACCGAAAACTGCGCGGCGGCATGCAACTCGGCGGCCTGGGTATGGCGCACGGTTTGCCAGACGTTCCAGGCCATCACCAGCATGCCGCTGAAGAAGATCGCCCCGCCGATCAGGCGCACGACAAAGCCAGGGTGACTGGCTTCCAGCGCTTCGACGAAGGAGTAGGTGAGGGTGCCGTCTTCGTTGACTGCACGCCACATCAGGCCCTGGGCGATGCCGTTGACCCACATCGAGGCGATATAGAGCACGGTGCCGATGGTGGCTAGCCAGAAATGCACATTGATCAGGCCGATGCTGTGCATCTCATCGCGACCGAAGACCTTGGGGATCAGGTGATAGAGCGAACCGATCGAGACCATAGCCACCCAGCCGAGAGCGCCGGCGTGAACGTGGCCGATGGTCCAGTCGGTGTAGTGCGAGAGCGCGTTGACGGTCTTGATCGCCATCATCGGGCCTTCGAAGGTCGACATGCCGTAGAAGGCCAGCGACACCACCAGAAAGCGCAGGATCGGATCGGTGCGCAACTTATGCCAGGCGCCCGACAGGGTCATCATGCCGTTGATCATGCCGCCCCAGCTTGGTGCCAGCAGGATCAGCGACATCACCATACCCAGGCTCTGGGCCCAGTCTGGCAGTGCGGTGTAGTGCAGGTGGTGCGGGCCAGCCCAGATGTACACGGCAATCAGCGCCCAGAAGTGCACGATCGACAGGCGATAGGAGTACACCGGACGTTCGGCCTGCTTGGGCACGAAGTAATACATCATGCCGAGGAAACCGGCAGTCAGGAAAAAGCCCACCGCGTTATGCCCGTACCACCACTGGATCATCGCGTCGGTCGCCCCGGCATAGGCCGAGTAGGACTTGGTCAGGCTGACCGGAATCGCGATATTGTTGACCACGTGGAGAATCGCCACGGTGAGGATGAAACCGCCGAAGAACCAGTTGCCCACATAAATGTGGCTGACCTTGCGCTTCATGATCGTGCCGAAAAACACGATGGCATAGCTGACCCAGACCACGGTGATGAGAATGTCGATCGGCCATTCCAGTTCCGCGTATTCCTTGGAGCTGGTCCAGCCCATGGGCAGGCTGATGGCCGCCAACAGAATCACTGCCTGCCAACCCCAGAAGGTGAAGGCCGCCAGCTTGGGCGCGAACAGGGTAGCCTGGGAGGTGCGTTGCACCGCGTAGTAGCTGGTGGCAAACAGCGCGCAACCGCCGAAGGCGAAGATTACCGCGTTGGTGTGCAGCGGCCGCAGGCGACCGAAGCTGGTCCACGGCAGGTCGAAGTTGAGCGCGGGCCAGGCTAGTTGCGAGGCGATCAGCACGCCGACCGCCATCCCGACTATGCCCCACACCACCGTCATGATGGCGAACTGGCGAACCACCTTGTAGTTGTAGGCGGAACTGATTGTAGTGTTCATGTCTGGGCTTCCATCCACGGTTATGGGTAGATCATTCAAAACACTTGGCCTCGCACGAGCAGTGAGTTGTGACGCGGGCCGAGGGACTTCTAAAGCGAGGCAAGCATGAGCAAAGGGCAAAGTGCCGGTATTGACAGGGATCAATGCGCGCAGCCTGCGGGACAGGATGAGTGGCTGTGGAATCGGCCTGCCGCGGCGGCGCAAGCGACCCTGATCCTCGCCCACGGCGCCGGCGCGCCAATGGACAGCGAATTCATGACGCAGATGGCGCAACTGCTGGCCGTGCGCGGGGTTGCGGTGTTGCGCTTCGAGTTCGACTACATGGCCGCACGCCGCCTGGACGGCAAGAAACGCCCACCCAACCCGCAGGTAAAATTGCTGGAAAAGTGGCGTGGGGTGTATACCCAGGTGCGCCAACAAGTCGCAGGACCGCTGGCCATTGGCGGCAAGTCCATGGGCGGACGCATGGCCAGCTTGCTCGCCGACGAACTGGGCGCCGACGCGCTGGTCTGCCTGGGTTATCCGTTCTATGCCGCTGGCAAGCCGGACAAACCCCGGGTTGCGCACCTGGCCGACCTGCACACGCCGACCCTGATCGTCCAGGGCGAACGCGATGCGCTCGGCGACCGGCAGACGGTGGCCGGTTACCGATTATCCAAGGCGATAACGTTGCACTGGCTGGCGAGCGGCGATCACGACCTCAAGCCGCTTAAGCGCTCAGGCTTCAGCCATGAACAGCATATGCAGGCTGCGGCAGATAGCGTGGCAGGCTTTCTATCGCGCTAAGGGCGCCCGACAGGGCGAGCGAGACGAGTCGATCTGGCAGTTGATCGCGGAGTCTCTTATGGGCGAGGCTCAAGCCTGGCGGGCTGCTGGATTGGATTGCCGGTGGTTTTCACGGCAGTGCTCGGTCGTACCACCAGCCACAGGGCAATGGCGATCAATACGCCGCCATACAGGTAGGCCCACGACAGTGGTTCGTCGAGGAGCAGGGCGCCCCACAACACGCCGAACGGCGGGATCAGGAAGGTGGTGGTTGACGCCTTGATCGGGCCGATATCAGCCAGCAGGCGGAAATACAGCACGTAAGCGAAGGCCGTGCAGATAAGGCCAAGCCCGGCCAGGGATAGCCACTCCTGGAGGCCGCCCCAGCTCGCCGGCGGTTGTACGATCAAACTGCCAGCGAACAGGGGCAGGAGGAACAGACTGGCACCGCAGAGGCTGCTGAACGCGGTGAGGCGATTGTCCAGGCCGCCCTGTTGGCCGATCCAGCGCCGGGTCAGAAAGCCGGCAAAACCGTAACAGGTAGTGGCGATCAGGCAGGCTGCGGCGCCGAGCAGCAGTTGCTGGTCGACCTCGACCGGACCGGTCCGAGTCAGGACGGCGACGCCAAACAGACCAAGCGCCACTCCGGCAGCTTTGCTCAACGTCAGCGCCTCGGCGAAGAACAGCATGCCGATCAGCACACCCATCATCGGCGTGGTGGCGTTGAAAATCGCCGAGTAGCCGGCCGGTAGCACCAGCGCCGCCAGGCAATACATGGCTGACGGCAGGCCGGCATTGATCACCCCAAGCACCAGGCAGTGCTTGAGCTTGCCGCGAAAGTCCCACTGCACGCGCATGATCAGCAAAATCGCCAGGAGACCGAGGGCGCCCAGGCTGGCGCGGAAGAATGCGGTCGGCATGCTGCCGAGCACGGGGGCAACGATCCGCATGAATAGAAAGCTGGCGCCCCAGATGGCAGCGAGCAATATCAGGCGCAGCAGGTCGGCGAGGCGCACGACGAACTCCAAGTCGGGTAGGGGTGAGCAGTGTTGCCGGGCATGCTGGGCAAGGCAATGCGGAAGTGGCTTTTAAATTCGCCAGCCAACACTATTTCGCCGCGATAAACCCAGTTAGGCGTTTTTCCGGCTGTTCCTCGGGACAGTCACTGGCTAAGCTCGGCAGTTCATCCCGTCGGTGCATTTTTTACTTTGAGGTCTGTCCATGCCGCAGCAATGGCCCGCCAGCGCTATCGCCACGCTCATCCTCGACGGTTTTGACGACTATCGAGAGCAGTTCCGTCAGATCACCAATGGGGCCCGGGAGCGTTTCGAGCAGGCGCAGTGGCAGGAAATCCAACAAGCTGCGGCCGCTCGTATCGCCCTTTACGAAGCATTCGTCAGCGAAGTCAGTAAGCGCCTGCGCAAGTCCTATCCAGCTGAGGTGCTGCTGGATGTGGCGCAGTGGCCGCTGGTCAAGTCGGCCTGCATTAGCCTGATCGACGTGCGTTGCGACGATGAACTGGCGGAAACCTGGTACAACTCGATCTTCTGCGGGCTGTTCAGCCATGACCAGATCAACGATGGCTGTATGTTCATTCACACCACGCGCCCGGCGCTACGCGCCAATGCTCCGGCGCCGCTGACCCGGATTTATCGACCCCAGGGCAATCTCGAGCAGGCGCTGCGGCAGATCTTCGAGGATTACCGTTTCGAAGTGGCTTACGAAAACGTCGAGCGGGACCTGGCGCGGCTGATCAAGCAGATGCAAGAGAACTTGCCAGACTGGGTGTGCAAGGATCCGCAGCTGCGTATCGAGCTGTTCTCCTCGCGCCTGTATCGCAACAAGGGCGCTTATCTGGTCGGGCGCATCAATACCCGTGATGAACAATGGCCGCTGGTGATCCCGCTGTTGCACCGCGAGGGCCGGGGTATCCAGATCGACACGCTGATCACCGATGAGGCCGAGGTGTCGATCATCTTCTCCTTCACCCGGTCCTATTTCATGGTGCGGGTCGGCTATCCGGCTGAGTTCGTCGGCTTCCTCAGGCGCATCCTGCCGGGCAAGCATATAGCCGAGTTGTACACCTCGATCGGCTTCTACAAGCACGGCAAGTCGGAGTTCTATCGCGCGTTGATCAATCACCTGGCGAGCACCGACGACAAGTTCATCATGGCCCCCGGCGTGCGCGGCATGGTCATGAGCGTGTTCACCCTGACCGGCTTCAATACCGTGTTCAAGATCATCAAGGATCGTTTCGCGCCGTCGAAGAACGTCGACCGCAATACGGTGATCGAGAAGTACCGCCTGGTGAAGCGCGTCGACCGGGTCGGCAGGATGGCCGATACCCAGGAATTCGCCGATTTTCGCTTCCCCAGGGCCAAGTTCGAGGCGGATTGTCTGGCTGAACTGCTGGAGGTGGCGCCGTCGACTGTCGTGGTCGACGGCGATACCGTGCTGATCCGCCATTGCTGGACCGAGCGGCGCATGACGCCGCTGAACATGTATGTCGAAAATGCCAGCGAAGCCCAGGTGCGCGAAGCGCTCGATGATTATGGCCTGGCGATCAAGCAGTTGGCTGCTGCCAATATCTTTCCCGGCGATATGCTGCTGAAGAACTTTGGCGTGACCCGCCATGGCCGAGTGGTTTTCTACGACTACGACGAAATCTGCTTTCTCACCGAAGCCAACTTCCGGCATATCCCGCCGCCGCGTTACCCGGAGGATGAGATGGCCTCCGAACCCTGGTATTCGGTGGCGCCGCTGGACGTGTTTCCCGAGGAGTTCCCGCCGTTCCTGTTCGCCGATATCAAGCTGCGCCGCTTGTTTAACCAGCTGCACGGCGAGCTGTATGACGCCGATTACTGGAAAAGCCTGCAGGATGCGATTCGCGCGGGCAAGGTAATCGACGTGTTTCCCTACCGACGCAAAACCGAGCAGATCGAATAGAGGGCTGGCAATAGTCGGGGTCTCTGCCACTGGCTATTGCCCAGCCCGACAGCCGGTATGGTTCAGGACGATTTGATTAGCATCAAGCCTCGGCATTTGCGTTAGGGTTAATCTACTCTGAGATAAGGCGCATTCGGGTGCCTTGTCGACGTCCTTGGCAGGAGGGAATTCCATGATCGCCAAGTTGCATAACGCCTTACACGACCTGTTGGTTGCCTTGGGCTTGCTTGATCGGCCGAAACTGCAGCCAGTGCCTGTTCGCGACGACGATCAGCGCCGCCCGCAAGCGCCGCGCCGACGCCGTTAAATAGTTCAGGTAGGGTGGGCATTTGCCCACCAAGGTCGTTCAGCGGCAACCGCACTTTAAGGTTGGCCATAGCCAAGCTAGGCCAGTTGCGGGTGATCGTTGAACCATTGCTCGATCAGTTCGCGCATGCGCTCCCCGGAAAAGCTCGGGAAGTGCCCGCCATATACGTTGCGTACCGGTAGTTGGCGCAGCCGGGCGAGGCTTCGCGCGTAATCCTGCAGGTTCGAGTGATAAGCATCTTCGATCAACGGGCCGTCGTAGAGAATATCGCCGGAAAACAACGTCTGCGTCGTCGCCTCCCACAAGCTGATACCGCCTGGTGAATGACCTGGGGTATGCAGCACCTGCAGTACCCGATCGCCCAAATCCAGCACATCACCTTCCTCGATCAATCGAGTTGCGGGCGCGGCCTTGACCCGGTACTCGGCGTAGCACAGCGGGCAATCGGGGTGCGCCTCGAACATCTCATCGCCGACGAAGTCCGTGGCCAGGGTGTTGGCCCCGGTCGGCGCCGCGAGTATGTCCGCTTCGGCGGGATGCACCAGGCGCTCGGGGAATTCGTGGTGCCCGGCGATATGGTCGAAGTGCGTGTGGCTGGCCACCGCCAGCAACGGCCGCTCGGTCAGCCAGGGTAATTGCTCGCGCAGGCTGACCAGGCCGGAACCGGAGTCGATC
The DNA here is from genome assembly GCF_002025205.1 of Pseudomonas sp. CC6-YY-74. Lineage (GTDB taxonomy): Bacteria > Pseudomonadota > Gammaproteobacteria > Pseudomonadales > Pseudomonadaceae > Aquipseudomonas > Aquipseudomonas paeninsulae. Next base: position 924,605 of record NZ_CP019947.1, read on the forward strand.
AGCACATCGCGGTCGCGGCCTTGCACATGCCACAGGTTGCAGCGGTAGAACGGCCGCACATAGGGCTCGTGGATCAGGCAGATGCCGTCGTGGCGGTGTTGCACTTCGAACCATTGGTCACGGCTGACGATTTTCATGGCTGCGCTCGGCTCATAAAGTGCGATTAGGTCTCTGCTTGATCAATGGGTGATCGGCCCAGCTTGAATCGAGGATGAAGGTCGCGCAGGTAGTCCTGGGCTTTGCGGCTCTCCTGGCAACGACTGAGGTCGAGGTCAAGGATGGCGCTGTCGGGCTGGTCCACTAGTTGCACCAGAACTTCGCCGTCCGGGTCGGCGACCAGGCTATGGCCGCAGAACTGCAAGTGGTCTTCCTGGCCGCTGCGGTTGATGCAGGCGACGAAGACCTGGTTGTCCAGGGCGCGGCAGGTGATCTGCAGTTGTTGCCGCTTGGCGTTCGGTTCCATGTTGGCCGTGGGGCTGATAATCAGCTCGGCGCCTTGCTGGGCCAATGCCCGGCTGACTTCGGGGAACTCGTTGTCGTAGCAGATCATCAGGCCGATGCGGCCGAGACGCGTGTCCACTACCAACGGTGTCTCGCCGGGGGTGAACACGCCGTGTTCATCGGCCCATAACTGCATCTTTCGGTAGCAGCCCAGCAGTGTGCCTTGGTCGTCCAGCAGCACGGCGCTGTTGTAGATGCCGTCCGCGGCCTTTTCGGCAACCCCGAGGACTAGGTGCAGGCCATAGCGGCGCGCCAAGCGGGCCGCCTCGGTGAGCAGCGGACCATCGAGCGACTCGGCCAGCGCATCGAGGCGATCGAAGATCAAGTAGCCGGTGAGGGCGAGTTCCGGCAGCGCCAACAGATCGACTTGGGCTTCCTTGGCCTGGAGGCACAGCGCCTCCAGCTCGTCGAGGTTGTGCGGGATCTGCGCTCTTTGTGGCGCGGTCTGGGCAATCATCAAACGCATGGGTATCAGCCTTTCGAGGTTTGCTGGGCGCTCTGCTGCGTGCCGGGTAGCACCAGGAGCTTGACGCTGGCCCAGTAGAGCAGGCCGGTGATGATGAACACTGGCAGCGACGAGCCGAAGGACAGCGGCGAGAGCAGGCTCCAGTAAGTAGAAAGCCCGGCACCGATCAGGTAGGCGGCGAAGGCAAACTTGGCCGTCGCTAGGCCCGTCTGTTGCTTCTGACTGAGCAGGTCCGCGTTGTAGCTGCTGGCATCAATCAAATAATAGTCGCAGATCATCACGGCGAAGGCCGGAATGAACAGGCCGCCGATAATGATCAGGACGTTCTGGAACTGGTCGAGGATGCCTGGGATCAGGGCGCCGAAGACACCGACCAGGCCGATCGTCAGGGCTGGCTTCCAGAATTTCATTTCGGCGGCCAGGTTCATTGCCAGCAGGGCGGCGGCGACGTAGCCCAGGCAGGTGGCGCAGACGGCCGTGCGCGGTGAGTCACGAAAATCCAGGTCCGGAGCCAGCAGCATGCCGGTCAGAATGGTGGTGAGCACCATGTTGGCGCCGAGTCAGAGGGCGAAGGTGGCGAAGGTGGCGAAGAACTTCATGCTCTTCGCCTGCGAACTACTCAGGCTGTCGTGACCCAGGAGGGAGCCGGTCATTTCTCCCGCGTTATTGTTGATCTTGTGGTCTGGCAGGATGCCCCCCGCGTAACTGCGAGGCGGGTTAGGGGGCTGGCGCGGCAAAGCGGCAAAGCATCCCGGCGAATACCTGACGCAGAAAATAGGCCTGGAAAACAGCGCCCCCTCTCCAGTCCGGAGAGGGGGCGGGGCGGTCAGCCGACGATCCAGTGCGCCATCAACGCGATGATCGGCAGGGTGATCAGGGTGCGGATGATGAAGATCACGAACAGTTCGAGGAGGTTCAGCGGCAGCTTGGCCTTGATGATCAACACGCCCACTTCCGACATATAGATCAGTTGGGTCAGCGACACGCAGGCCACCACGAAGCGGGTCAGTTCGCTCTCGATGCCCTTGCCCAGTACCGCTGGCAGGAACATATCGGCAAAGCCCACCAGCATGGCTGGCGCCGCCTTGGCCGCTTCCGGCAATTGCAGCAGTTCGAGCAGCGGTACCAGGGGGTAGGACAACCAGTTGAAGATCGGGGTGTATTCGGCAATTGCCAGCGATACGGTGCCGATGGCCATGACCAGTGGCAGCAGACCCAACCAGATGTCCACCACGTTGTTTACGCCGACCTTGACCATCTGCGTCGGCGAGGGGTTGGCGTTAGCACGCTTGACTGCCTGGGTGACGCCCCAGCGCAGCAGCGAGGTGCCGGCGGGGACGTCTTCATTGATCTGCTTGCCAACTCCGGCGACGTACTCGTCCTTCTTCCATGACAGCGGCGGTATGCGCGGGGTGATAATCGCCGCGGCCAGGCCTGCGACCACCACCGTCAGGTAGAAGGGCACGAACAGGTGATCGAGCTTCATGAAGTTGGTAATCAGCAGGCTGAAAGCGATCGAGGCGACGGAGAAGTTGGTGGCAATTACCGCCGCCTCGCGGGCGCTGTAGAAACCCTTGTGGTACTGCTGGGCGGTGATCAGCACGCCCACGGTGCCGGAACCCAGCCAGGAGGCGATGGCGTCGATGGCCGAACGGCCTGGCAAGCCGAAGACCTTGCGGAATACGTTGCGCACCAGGGTGCCGCAGAACTCCATTAGGCCGTAATCGGTGAGCAGCGGCAGGATCAGGCCGGCGACCAGGAAGAAGGTGATCAGCACCGGAGCCAGGTCTTTCAGCACCACGCCGCCGGTATTGGCATTCCAGATCCACTCTGGACCGAACTGCCAGAGGGTCATGGCTGCGAAAATTGCACCGAGCACGCGCAGGGCAAGCCACAGCGGGTGCAGGTTGAACAGTTCGTTGAGCGCGTGGCGTTGGGTGAGCCAGCGCGGCTTGAGGGCCGAGCCGAGCAGGCCGAGGGCAGCGGAGAACAGCAGCAGCCCGGTGGCGATAGCCGGCAGCCAAGCGCTCAGCGAGGTTTTCAGGGCGTCGGCCATGACGCCGAGACCGATGGTGACCTTGCCGTCGTAGACGATGGGGGTGAGAAACAGCAGTACGCCGAGCAGCGAGGGGATCAGAAAGACCAGCAGCTGGCGCAGGCTGTAGGAGCGGTACGCTGGCGGTTGGTCGTCCAGCAGTGGCATGGTTTCGTCGTGATTCATTGCAGCACCTTAATTGTTTTTATGCAGTGCCTGGACGCCGTTCGGCGCCCAGTGTTGAGTAAACGGCCCGTAGATCAGCGACGCTGGACGCCGGGCAACACGCAGAGCATTTCGTAGAGCAGGTTGGCGCCAAGCAGCGAGGTGTTGCCGGTGGTGTCGTAGGGCGGGGACACTTCCACTACATCGCAACCGATCAGCTGCAGGTCCTGGCAGCCGCGAATGATTTCAATCGCCTGGATGGTGGTCAGGCCACCGATCTCCGGGGTGCCGGTACCCGGTGCCCACGCCGGGTCGATACCATCGATATCGAAACTCAAATAGACCGGGCCACCGTCGACCTTGGCGCGCACTTCTTCCATCAGCGGGGCCAGCGATTTGTGCCAGCACTCCTCGGCCTGGACCACGCGGAAGCCCTGCTTGCGGCTCCAGTTGAAGTCTTCGGCGGTATAGCCCTGGGCGCGCAGGCCGATCTGCACCACGCGGTCGCAATCGAGCAGGCCTTCCTCCACGGCGCGGCGGAAGGTCGTGCCGTGGGCGATTTTCTCGCCGAACATGTGGTCGTTGACGTCGGCGTGGGCGTCGATATGCACCAGGCCGATCTTGCCGTGCTTCTTCTTCAGGGCACGGAGGATCGGCAGGGTGATGGTGTGGTCGCCGCCGAGGGTCAGCGGAATGATACCGAGTTCGACAATCTTGTCGTAGGACTCCTCGATGATGCGTACCGCGTCGAGCAGGTTGAAGGTGTTGATCGCCACGTCGCCGATGTCGGCGATGTTCAGCGAGTCGAACGGCGCGGCGCCGGTGGCCATGTTGTAAGGGCGGATCATCACCGACTGGGCGCGAATCTCGCGCGGGCCGAAGCGGGTGCCAGGGCGCAGCGAGGTGCCGATGTCGAGCGGCACGCCAACGAATGCGGCGTCGAGTTGGCGCTGTTCTTCCACTGTCTGGATATGCGGCAGGCGCATCATGGTGGCTATGCCGCCGAAACGGGGCATCTCATTGCCGCCCAGGGGCTGGTGCAGAATCTTGTCCACGGGTTGGCCTCACGGTTGTTGTGGTTGTAATAGTCGTTGGGTCGGATTGTTGGACAGGATGGGCTGGGGAAAAATCGCTGGGGGCAAAAACTTAGTTCAGATATTTCTAAACTAATGGGGCCGGGCCTACACTGGGCGACCCTTGTGGTGCGCGGCGCACCCTACGCGTTGCTGTCCGAGCGCCCGAGCCCGGCGGTAAGGTGCGCCGTGCGCAGCATTGATCTCTGCAACACCGGATGAGAAACCATGAACCACGCCTTGCCCGATCTGAAGCTGCTGCGCATTTTCGTCAGCGTGGTGCGCCAGCAGGGTTTCGCCGCGGCGCAGCAGGAGCTGAATCTGTCGACTTCGGCGATCAGCACCTACATGAGCCAGCTGGAGGGCCAGCTCGGCCTGAGCCTGTGCCATCGCGGTCGTGGCGGCTTCAGCCTGACCAGCAAGGGCGAACTGTTCTACCAGGAAACCCTGCGTCTGCTGGGCGAGCTGGAGGGCTTCGAGCGCTACTCCGCCGCGCTCAAGGGTGAGCTGCGCGGCACCCTCAACCTTGGCGTGTTGGATTCCACCGTCAGCGATTCGGCGTTACCCCTGGCTGAGGTGATTGGCGCCTACAGCGAGGAACATCCGGCCGTGCACCTGCACCTGTCGGTGTTGAGCCCCTATGAACTGCAACTGGCGGTGCTGGGCAACCGCCTGGACCTGGCCATCGGCGCCTTCTCCACGCGGATGAACGGGCTGGTCTATCAGCCGCTGTACCGCGAACAACACTGGTTGTACTGCAGCGAGCGCCATTCACTGTTCGGCGAGCGGCGCATCCCCGAGGAGCTGATCGCCCAGCAACGCATGGTCGGCCGTGGCTACTGGAGCCAGGCCGAACTGGCGCGGCACGGTTTCAAACACAGCGCGGCGACCGTCGAGTCGATGGAGGCGCAGCTGATTCTGGTGTTGTCCGGCGCCTATATCGGCTACCTGCCGGAACACTACGCTCAGCATTGGGTCGATCAGGGGCAGTTGCGCGTATTGCTGCCGGCGACTTTCGGTTACCAGGCGCCATTCTCACTGATCCTGCGCCGCAGCCGGGTACGCGATCCCTTGCTGCAGACCTTTCGCGACCTGTTGAAGGCGCATCTCACCGAGCATTAGCCGGCCGCTGAAAAACTACTGCGCGAGGCTATGCAGCGTTGCAACCGCTTTACTCGCTTCGTTCGCCCTGCGGGCCAGCCTTCGGCTGTTACTCCCGTTGGTCGTTGCGCCTGGTGAACCACAGGGATGTGGGGAATGCCGTTACCCGTCGGGAACGGGTACGGCCCTCGCCGTCGCTCGCTCCATTTTTCAACGGCCTGCTAGGGGGCAGCATCGAGCGGCCGAGCATTGGTCCGATTGTCCTCAGGTGCTGGACTGTTCGCCGGTAGAGGGGGGCACGGGTTCTGCCTGTTGGGCGTCTTCTGGCAAGGGGTCCATCAGCACCGAGCCAACCGGGAAGGGGGCCTGCATCTGGAAACTCGACGGCTCCGTGGATGTCGTGAAGGGGTCAGTCAGGCGTTTGTAAACGGCGTGTGCTGTCATCAGGCCGGCCATCGCCGCCAGACTCCAGAAGAAGCTCGACGGTCCCCAGCTATCCATCGCCAGGGAAACCATGAACGGGCCGATCGAGGCACCAACGCCGCCGACCAGCAACAGGGCGCTGCTGGCCCCACGGCTTGGTCGGCCTCCAGCTGGTCATTGGTCAACGCTAGATACAGCGCCAGCAAGGGGAAGCAGCTGCCGCCGAATAACAACGCCAGCAGCAGATAACCAACGCCTCCCGACACCCCGACAAGCGCACTGGCCACTGCAAAGATCAGGGCGGCAAAGGCTGCCCCCGCGATCACCGTGCGTCTATCCATGCGGTCTGAGAGCTTGCCCAGCGGCCACTGCATCAACATGCCGCCAATCAGTAATACCGCGATGAACAGCGATATTTCACTGACGCGCATGCCCATGCGGCTGGCATAGACCGCGCCCATGCCGAGCGCCATGGCGTAGCAGGCGTTGATCAGGAAGGAACCGACCAAGCCGGTTGGCGCAACGCGGTACAGGGTGACGACGCTCACCGGGCGCGCGGCCGCAAAGGGCGGCATCGGCGTGGCGGTGAGCAGAATCGGGATCGCTGCCAGGCTGATCAGGATCGAAATCAACGTAAACAGCTCGAAACTTCTCGGGTCTGAGACATTCAGCAGGAATTGGCCACCGGACAGCCCGGCGAGCATGGTGATCATGTACAGCGATAACAACTGGCCACGGGTGCGGTTGTCGGCGGCTTGGTTCAACCAGCTTTCGGCGACTACGTAGATGGCTGAAACGGCAAAGCCGGTGAGCAAGCGCATCACTCCCCAGGTCCAGGGATCGACAATCACCGAGTGCACCAGGATGGTCATCGAGGCCAGGGCGGTCAGTGCGGCGAAGGCGCGCACATGGCCGACCCGCTGGATAATCGCCGGGGCGCGCAGGGAGCCGAGGAGAAAGCCCAGGTAGTAGCCCGACATCAGCAGGCCGGTCGCCAGGGTGTCAAAGCCTTCCAGCTCGGCGCGAATGCCCAGCAAGGAGCCTTGGGCGCCGATACACAGGCCGATGACGCCCAGGCCGAAGAACAAAGGCCATACGGCCCGAACAGTCTGATGGAGCATGTCACCCCCAAAGTTAGTGGCCTGTACGGCTAGCGGATTAACTCAAGTGCGGATGACTGGAGTCTTGAGCCAAGGCGCGTTAACGAGTCTCACCGCTCTGGGGAGGCGCGGCAATATGCAAAAAGGGTCTTAGGGAAAAATTTCCTGATGCCCTTCACGTGTATGAAGGGCCAGGCAAACCAGATTGTGCAAAGCCAAACCAGTCAGCCCCGGCACAAAAAAAGCGGGCGGAACATTCGTTCCGCCCGCTGTATTCACGGCCGAATTTAGCTTGGCAGGAACTCCTCGGCCCAACCCAGGCTGGCGATCTCGCGCTGCAGCATCGATTCGATTTCGGCCGCGCTGTAACCGGCATCGGCGAGTACCTCGCGGGTGGAGTGGCCCCAGCGTTCCGGCAGGCTGACGGCCTTGATGCTGGCCTCGGCGGGACGAATCGCCAGGTGGTCGATCTGCGTCAGGCAATGGCCACTCGGATGATCGGGGTGGATGGAGAAGGCGAAGCTGCCCCGGTCGATGCCCACCGTACCGTCGCCTGCACGGCTGTATTGCTCACGCAAGGTCTCGATGGACATCGGCACGGCGGCGGCGATATCGGCCGCCTGCAGGGTTTCCGCCCAGTAAGCCGCTGGTGCTGCCTTCAATGCCTGGCCGAGGAACTCGCCAACATGCGTGGCAGTGCTGATGCCGGCCAGACCTTCGACTTGCTCCAGCTGGGGCAGCTCGGACTCTTTCGAGTCGAGGTAGAGCCAGCCTTGCGCGGTCTGGTAGAAGTGCGAGAGGGCGTTGTGGCCCAGTACTTCGCGACCGGACGGCTCATTGAAAGGCGCACGCCCTTGGTAGTCGAAGGCAAACGACAGCTGCGCCAGGTTGGTGACGGCCGACAGCGAGGTGCGCGAGCGGGTCGCTTCGCCGGTTTTCATTCGGTGGTAGAGCGAGACCGCCATGCCCAGGCCCGCGGCAAAACCGCAGTTGACGTCCAGGGTGCCGAGGTGGGCGTGCTCTTCCGGGGTTTCCGGGCCGCCGAAACGACTCATGATGCCGCTGTGCGCCTGGATGATGTCGTCATAGCCGATGTAGTTGGTCTTCGGGCCTGGCAGCGGGCCGCCGAGGCAGTCGAGGCGGCAGAACAGCACGCCCGGGTTGACCGCCTGCAGGCTGTCGTGATCCAGGCCCAGGGCCTTGAGCTGACGCTCGGGAGCGTTGATTACCACCATGTCGACCGAGCGCACCAGGCGATTGAACACCTCGCGGCCTTCACTGCTCATGATGTCGACCAGGGCGCTGCGCTTACCCATGCTGGTCTGGAAGCTGAACAGGGTGCCGATCAGCGGGTCGTACATGGGCTTGACGGTATCAAGCTTGATCACCTCGGCGCCGAAGCGGGCGAGGAACGCGGTGGCATGCGGGCCGGCGATCACGTTGGTCAGGTCGAGAATGCGGGTTCCATCAAGCCAGCCAGCATTGGACGCCGGCTTGATCGCGGCACCGACCGGACGGGTCACGGTTTGCGCGGCGGCCACTGCGCTGAGCTCAGCCAGCGCCTGCTCGAAGCTGACGTTTTTGCGCGGGCGCGGGGTGACCATCTGCGCGGCAGACTCTTCCAGCCAGGTAAACGGCCCTGGTTGCTTCATCAGGCCATAGATCGGGTCATTGACCTCGACGATCAGACCCGCCGTGTTGGTGTGCTCGTGGTTGACCCATTCCTGGGTGGTACGGTGCGGCGCGCCGGGGATCTGCCCTTCGCCGAAGATCACGGCCCACTCTTCGGAGGTCTTGGTCAGGAAGGCTTTCTTCATCTTGATCGAGATGAGGTCGGCCCATTTCTTCGGCAGCGGGTACACGCCGATGGAAGTCTCGCCGTCCCACTCGCTGATTGGCGCGTGCAGGTTCTGCACTTCCGGCAGGCCTTCGGCGACCAGTTCGTCATAGATACCGAGGACCGTCAGGGCGCGCTTGGCGTGGTTGCGGTGCGATGGGCAGACGCAGTAGAACATGCGGCCATCGGCGCACTTGTAGGTGCGGTAGAAGGGGTCCAGGTACTCCTGCAGGTCGGCGTAGCTCAGGTCCATCGCAATGTTGTTGGCCTTGCGCTGTTCGATTTCCAGCTCGCGCATGGTCTTGTAGCGCTCGGGCAGGCCTTCGATGACGTAGGAGTTGTACGACAGGCCTTCCATCAGGGCGGAAATCACCGGCACTTCGATGGCATCGCCGCGGCCGGTTTTTTCCCGGGCCTGCAGCGCCAGTACCACCGAGGAGGCCGCCAGGGTGGTGGCGTAGGCGGAGCCCAACGGCAGCGGCGAGAAGCTCGGGTTCAGGCCCAGCAATACGCGGTTGAAGCCCATGTCGGTGAAGGCGCCACCGGTCGCGGCCACTACGGCTTCGGTGGCTTTCCACTCGCGGCGCAGGGTGTCGTTGCTGGCGAAGCCCGGCACCGACAGGGTGATCAGCTCCGGACGCGCTGCACGCAGCTGGCTGAAGTCGATACCCAGGCGCTGCATGACGCCAGGGCGAAAGCCTTCGATGACAATGTCAGCCTGATCGATCAAGGTGAGGGCCTGAGCCAAACCGGCTTCGCTCTTCAGGTCCAGGCGCAACGAGCTTTTATTGCGGTTCAGCACGGCGTTAGCCGGATGATCCCACTGCGGCCCTTCAGGCGGATCGATATGCACGACAGTGGCGCCTAGGTCGGCCAGGGTCATGGCCACGGCAGGTGCGGCAATCTGTTGACCGAAATCAACTACGCGAACTCCGGTTAACGGTAATTGTTGGTTGTTCATTGCACTTTATCCTTCAAATAAGCTGAACCGGCTGGCGGAGACTAAACAGCCAAGTTGGATTTTTGTTTGATTGCCATGGGCGCTGCTGTCAGGTTGCACGACCCGCGAATAAACGGTTTGGCATGTTGTCCAGGCTGAACGACTTGCCAGGTGATAAAGGTCAGGCCAATGCTTAACGCTACACCGAGTGTTGCTTAGTTCTGCCAGTCTGCTGGGGTGTGCCCAAACAGCAGCCTATATAGGTGGCTGAAACAGCTGGTAGGGATCGGCGCTTTTTCGGTAACGCCGATATTAGGAATGAAGAGAGGTGGCAGCCAGCAATAAAAAAGTGACCTAAGAGGGTGTTTTTTTTATGGCTGCCTGAATTCATACCTGAGGCTGCGCTGGAGGCCCGGCAAATCAGTTCCGGTCGGTGTGTTTGGCGAGGTAGGGTTGCCGCTATGGCCCGCGGCGAGGCTGGCTCAGAGTCCGTGATGGGCGCGTTTGAATAATCTACCCATAAGCAAACAAGGGGCATTGCCTGCTTTTTTTTTGCTTCTCATCGATATCCACATTCATAACAATAGATTCCGTATCGATATAGGCGTCCTGCTTGCTGTGTTTCGCTACTGCTGTCCCGTCTAATAACTACAGCTGTGCTCGCATCTCTCACTGCCATTGTCGTGGGGTGCGCAGGTACGGCCCCTTCATGAGAACGCTGCGTTTTCGCTCATGGTCAACTAGATCTTTGCCCGGCAAAGATTAACCAACAGTTGAAAGGTGCAAGATGAATAACAATTACAAAAAATATATCGAACAGAGGGTCGCGTCATGAGTAGCGCGAAACAGTTGACGCCCAAAGGTGGGCTGCTAGCTGAAGTGAATCCGGTTATGTCGATCGGTTCGGCACTGCTGGTTATCGCGTTTGTGCTGTTTACGGTTATCGATCCGGTTTATGCCGATTCCATTTACAGTGCGGCCAAAGGCTTTATTGCCTCGAAGCTGGCCTGGTATTACGTCGGCATAATGAGTTTTTTTCTGTTTTTCGCTGTTTGGCTGATCTTCAGCCGTTATGGCAGCATCCGCCTGGGCAAGGACAGCGACAGGCCGGAGTTCAGTAACTTCTCCTGGTTTTCCATGTTGTTCGGCGCGGGTATTGGCATCGGTATTTTGTTCTGGAGTATCGCCGAGCCGATCTACCACTTTCAGAGCAATCCCTTTATCGGTGAAGGGCAGGCGATGACCGCAGAGGCGGCACAAGTCGCCATGCGCATTGCGATCTTCCATTGGGGCCTGCACGGCTGGGCGTTGTTTGCGGCTTTCGGCTTGATGCTGGCTTATTTTTCCTACCGCAAGGGCTTGCCGCTGTCGATCCGCTCCTGCCTGTACCCGCTGCTGGGTGAGCGGATCTATAGTCCGCTGGGGCATGCCGCGGACCTGCTCGCGGTGTTCGGCACGGTATTCGGCATCGCCACATCGCTTGGTCTGGGCGCGCAGCAGATGAACGCGGGGCTGCAATACCTGTTGGGTATTGAAGTGTCGATCAGCAATCAGGTGATCCTGATTGCGGTGATCTCGGTGATTGCCACCGCCTCGGTACTGAGCGGCGTGAACAAGGGGATTCGCATCCTCAGCGAGCTGAACATGCAGCTGACCATGGTGATTCTGGCGCTGTTCGTTATTTGTGGCCCGACGGCCTACCTGATCGGTGCCTTCGTCACCAACTCCGGTGACTACCTGGCCAATGTCGTGCAGTTAGGCATGTGGGTCGATCCCGATCCGAAGAGTGAGTGGCAGGGCTGGTGGACGGTCTTCTACTGGGGCTGGTGGATCGCCTGGGCGCCGTTCTGCGGCATGTTCATCGCGCGTATCTCCAAGGGTCGCACCATTCGTGAGTTCGTCCTGGGCGTGCTGATCGCGCCGACCGTACTGGCAACCTTCTGGATCACCATCTTCGGTAACAGCGCCATGTTTATCGAGCTGTTTGGTGGCGGTGGCGTGACGGCGGCGGTCAATGAGGACATCACCATGGCCTTGTTCAAGACCATTGAATTGATGGGCCTGGGCCAGGTGCTGACCCTGCTGATGGCAGGAATCTGCACGATTCTGTTGGTGACCTATTTCGTCACCTCGGCCGACTCGGCCACCCTGGTAATTTGCACCTTGATCACCATGGGCCATGAGCATCCACCGGCTCGTCTCCGGGTGTTCTGGGGTGTGGCCATCGGCGCCGTAGCCGCCGGATTGCTGTTTGCCGGTGGGCTCAAGGCCCTGCAAACGGCCTCCATCGTCGCTGCGCTGCCGTTCTCGTTGGTTGTAATTCTGTCTACTTTCGGCTTCATCAAAGCGCTGCGTCAGGAACCGCTAACGGCCAAGGCTGTTGGCAATGCCAAGCCGGTGCAGGCACCTGAGGCAATGACTGCCATCGATTCTGCGGCGGCCCCAAGCAGTCTCTGATCTGAATCGCACCGCGAACCCAGGTTCGTGGTGCCCACTTACCCCGGCAAGGCTGCAGGATGATGCACGGCGTGCACACCGACGGTTCTTGTCTCAGCAATAGCGGAGTCGCCATGTCTACCCAAGTGATCCTCCCCCGCATCATGCAGATCGGCGAGGGCGCCAGCCAGGATATCCCCAACGTGCTGGCCAGCCTCGGCTGTACACGACCGCTGATCATCACCGACAAGATGATGGTGCAGCTGGGCTACGCCAGCCGGATACAAGCCATCCTGGCGGCCCAGCAGATGAGCGCCGATGTGTTCGCTGACACCGTGCCCGAGCCGACTGTTGCTTCCATCCAGGCTGGTGTCGAGAAAGCCCGCAACGGCGATTACGACTGCATCATCGCCCTCGGCGGTGGCAGCCCGATCGACAGCGCCAAGGCCATTGCGATCCTGGCCAAGCATGGCGGCGAGATGCGCGACTACAAGTTTCCGCGCATCGTCATCGAGTCCGGCTTGCCAATCATCGCGGTGCCGACGACTGCGGGCACCGGCTCGGAGGTCACTCGGGTGACCATCATTGCCGATGAAAAAACCGACGAGAAGATGCTCTGTGTCGGCATCGGCTTTATGCCGGTAGCGGCGCTGATCGACTTCAGCCTGACCCTCAGTCTGCCGGCACGCATCACCGCCGACACCGGCATCGATGCGCTGACCCACGCGATGGAGGCCTACGTCAGCAAGAAGGCCAGCCTCTACAGCGACAGCCAAGCCCTCTCGGCCATGCGCCTGATCGCGCCCAACCTGCGCCGCGCCTATCACGATGGCGCGGACAAGGCCGCACGTGAGGCGATGATGCTCGGCTCGACCCTGGCCGGCGTGGCGTTTTCCAATGCCTCGGTGGCCCTGGTGCATGGCATGAGCCGCCCCATAGGCGCGCATTTCCATGTGCCCCATGGCCTGTCCAACGCCATGCTGCTACCGAGTGTCACCGCGTTCTCGATCCCGGCGGCCGCCGAGCGCTATGCCGACTGCGCGCGTGCCATGGGTGTGGCCAGCGAGCAGGACAGCATTGAGGTGGCCAACGACAAGCTACTCACCGAGCTGCGTGCGCTCAACGATGAGTTGCAGGTGCCCACGCCCGAGCAGTTCGGTATCGATCGCCAGCAGTACTTCGACCAGTTGCAGGTCATGGCGCAGCAGGCCCTGGCCTCCGGCTCACCGAACAACAACCCGCGCGTGCCGAGTGCCGAAGAGATCATCGAGATCTACCAGCAGCTCTGGTAAGCCCAGTCTTTTAATCACTGCCTTAAATCACTGCAGGCCCTGAGCCCGCGACCTGAATACTTTCCGAGGAATATCCGCGATGAACACAGTAGGACACCTGATCAACGGCCAGATCATCAGTGCAGGCGAGCGCTTTCAGGACGTGTACAACCCGTCCACCGGTGAAGTCAGCAAGCGCGTAGCGCTGGCCTCCAAGGCCACCGTCGAGCAGGCTATTGCCGCCGCCGAGGCCGCATTCCCGGCGTGGCGCAACACCCCGCCGATCAAGCGTGCGCGGGTGATGTTTCGCTTCAAGGAGCTGCTCGAGCAGAACGCCGATCGCATCGCGCAGATGATTGGCGAGGAGCACGGCAAGATTTCCCACGATGCCCTGGGCGAACTGCAGCGCGGCATCGAGAACGTCGAATACGCCTGCGGCGCACCCGAGCTGCTCAAAGGTGAGCACAGCAAGAATGTCGGCCCGAATATCGATTCGTGGAGCGAGTTCCAGCCGCTGGGCGTGGTGGCGGGTATCACCCCGTTCAACTTCCCGGCGATGGTGCCACTGTGGATGTTCCCGATGGCCATCGCCTGCGGCAACTGCTTCATCCTCAAGCCGTCCGAGCGTGATCCAAGCTCGACCCTGTTCATCGCCCAACTGTTGCAGGAAGCGGGTTTGCCCGATGGTGTGATGACGGTCATCAATGGCGACAAGGAAGCGGTCGACACCCTGCTCAGAGACGCGCGCGTTCAGGCGGTCAGCTTTGTCGGCTCGACGCCGATTGCCGAGTACATCTACAAGACCGCCAGTGCCAACGGCAAGCGCTGTCAGGCGTTGGGCGGGGCGAAGAACCACGCCATCGTGATGCCCGATGCCGATATGGATAACGCGGTGAACCAGCTGCTCGGTGCAGCCTTCGGCTCCTCCGGCGAGCGTTGCATGGCGCTGTCGGTCGCAGTCGCCGTGGGCGATGCGGCCGCCGATGCGCTGGTCGAGAAGATGCAGAAGGCCATGCAGGCGCTGAAGGTCGGCGCCTACTCGGAGAAGAGCAATGACTTCGGTCCGGTGATCACCAAGGCGCATCAGCAGAAGGTCGTTGGCTACATCGACAGCGCCGAAGAGCAGGGCGCCACTATCGTGGTCGACGGCCGCAACCCGCAGGTGGCCGGCTATGAGAACGGCTTCTTCGTCGGCGGCACGCTGATCGATAACGTCAGCCCGGAGATGCTCAGCTACAAGGAGGAAATCTTCGGCCCGGTGCTGCAGGTCGTACGGGTGGGCAGCATGCAGGAAGCCATGGACCTGATCGATGCCCACGAATATGGCAACGGCACCTGCATCTTCACCCGCGACGGCGAGGCCGCGCGCTACTTCTCCGACAACATCAAGGTCGGCATGGTCGGCATCAACGTGCCGCTGCCGGTGCCGGTGGCCTACCACAGCTTCGGCGGCTGGAAGCGCTCGCTGTTCGGTGACCTGCACGCCTATGGCCCGGATGCCGTGCGCTTCTACACCAAGCGCAAGACCGTCACCCAGCGCTGGCCTTCAGCGGGTGTGCGGGAAGGTGCTGAGTTCTCCATGCCGACCATGAAGTGATTGGTTGATACGCCGTAGCAGTCTGTTTCTGTTACAGCTCCTAGGCGACGCCCCTGAACAGGGCCGTCGCCTTTTTTGCTATCCACCTGTGGCTGCGCGCGTCGCGTGCCAGGCCTGTGTGGGGAGAATGCTATGAGTGCGTCTGCCAGAGAAAAAGGCTCCTCGATTACCCGCGTGCTTGAAATCATCGAGGCGGTCTCCAGGGCCGAACGGCCCATGTCTCCCGCCGACCTGGCCTATCAGCTGGATATCCCCAAGCCGAGCATTCACCGTCTGCTGGCGCAGCTTGAGGGGGACGGCTATCTGCAAACCAATATGCGCGGCCTGGTCGTGCCGGGTGCCCGCCTGCACGATATCGCGCTGGGGGTGCTCTACAGCGGGCGCTTCAAGGCGCCACGCCAGGCCATCCTGCAGCGCCTGACCGCGGCAATTGGCGAGACCTGTGGCATCGCCATCCCCAACGGCACCGAGATGATTTATTACGACCGGGTGCAGACGGACCGGCCGCTGCAGGTGCATCTGCCCATCGGCAGCCATACCCCGACTTGGTGTACGGCCAGTGGCAAGCTGTACCTCAGCTCGCTATCGAAGGAGCGGCGCCAGCGGATCATCCACAACCTGCCGCTGCGTCAGTACGCCCGCAATACCCTGACCGACCCGCATGCCCTTGAGGCTGATCTGCTGAACATCAGGGCCAGCCAAGTGGGCACTGACAATGAAGAGTTTGTCGATGGTCTGGCGGCGTTTGCGGTGCCGGTCAATGATCGTGATGGCCGGCTGTTCGCCTGTCTATTCGCCCATGCGCCGCTGATCCGCAAGAGCCTGGACGAGCTGCTGACATATACTCCGCTCTTACGCCAAGCTGCAGTGGAACTGGGCCAGCTAATCAATGACCCGGACGTCGGCATAGATTGAAAATGAGCAGGATATGAAGAAAAGGCTCCCCCCGTTAAATTGGCTGCGCTCATTTGAAGCGTCCGCCCGCCACCTGAATTTCACTCAGGCCGCAGCCGAATTGAGTCTGACCCAGGCGGCCATCAGCCAGCAGGTCAAGGGGCTGGAATGCCAGTTGGGGGTTAATCTGTTCAAGCGCTTGCCCCGGGGGTTGGAACTGACCGAGGCGGGCCAGGCCTACATGCCGGTGATCCATGAATCCATAGAGCGGCTGATTGCCGCGACCGATGAGCTGTTCGGCATGGGCCGTGTTCGGCGACTGATCATCAGGGTCAACCTGGTGTTCTTCACCACTTGGTTGGCGCCCCGGTTGGCCCGCTTCAGGGCGCGCCATCCCGAGGTCAGCCTGCAGTTCACCAGCAATATCTGGCTGGATGAGCGGGGCAAGGAGGCGGATATGGAAATCCGTTACGGCAAGGGCAACTGGCCGGGCCTCAAGGCCATCCGGCTGACCCGTGACGAGCTGTTTCCGGTCTGCAGCCCCACGTTGCTCGATGGGGTAAACCCACCCGATTCGCCCGAGGCGCTCTCCGCACATACATTGCTGCATGTCATCGGCTACGAAGAAGGCTGGGGCTACTGGCTCAAGCAAACGGGCTTCCAGCACCTGGATGCCTCGCAGGGGATGCAGTTCGACACGTTGATCACTGCCTTGGAAATGGCGGCCCTGGGCCATGGCCTGGCGCTGGGGCGCACCTCCCTGGTGGCGGAAATGCTGGCCAGCGGGCGTTTGCTGGCGCCTTTCGAGCAACGGATCAGCGCCTCCGAGTCGTTCTATCTGACCTGCCCGACTCATCAGTACATGCACCCCAATGCCGAGGCATTCTGGTCCTGGTTGATCGAGGAAGCCGAGGCTGAGGAAGGCCGCCTTGAGGCAGTACCCGGCGCCCATTCTTAGGCGCGGGGCTGCGCGCTTAGATAACGCGGTGGCCTTCTCGCTGGGTGTGCGGCGACAGGCTTCAGCCTGATCGCGGCTTGAGCCAGCAGTCCGCCCGGCGCGGGGCTTGTGGCACACTGCGCAGCTGAGGAGATGCCCATGCCACGTCCCCATTGCCCACGCTGTAGCCGCCCACTCGATCATTGTCTCTGTGCGCTGATCCCGTTGTTGCCTAGCGCTACCCGCGTGCTGATTCTGCAACACCCCAGCGAACTCAAACATGCACTGAATACCGCGCGCCTGGCCGCCTTGGGCTTGAGCAATGCCGAGCTACGAGTGGGCGAGGTGTTCGAGGACCTAGCAGCGCTGCTGGCGCAGCCGGGGTATCGAGCGTGCCTGCTGTTTCCGGGGGAGGGCGCGCAGCCGCTGCAGCAGTTCGCCACGCAAGCAGTCGATCAACCTGCGCTGCTGGTGGTGCCCGACGGCACTTGGCGTAAAGCGCGCAAACTGCTGCACCTCAATCCCCTACTGGCGGCCTTGCCGCGGGTTGCGTTGCCGGAGGGGCTGCAGTCGCGCTACCGCTTGCGCAAGGCGCCGATGCCAGGGGCTTTGTCGACTATCGAGGCGGTGGTCAGTGCGCTGGATATCCTGGAGGCACCGGCGCAATTCGATGCCTTGCTCAAGCCCTTCGAGGCCTTGATCGAGGGGCAGATCGTGGCCATGGGCGAGGAGACCTTTCGGCGCAACCATCAGCGTGGCTGAGGCGCTGGTGGCTAACCAAGTACGCCCGCATTAGCGCTCGCGCAGCGCTTCGGCGCGGGCCTTGAGTACGGGTTTGAGCAGGTAAGCCAGCACGCTTTTTTCGCCGGTGATGATGTCCACGGTGGCGATCATGCCAGGGATGATCAGCAGCGGGTGTTCGTCGCTGCCCAGGTGGCTTTTATCGGTACGTAGCTGGATCAGGTAGAAGCTGTTGCCTTCCTCATCGATGATGGTATCGGCGCTGATCAGTTCCAGGTTGGCCCTGAGTCCGCCATAGATGGTGTAGTCGTAGGCGCTGAACTTGACCATGGCTTTCTGTCCTGGATGGAGAAAGGCCACATCCTTAGGGCGTACCTTGGCTTCGATCAGCAGGTTATCTTCCAGCGGCACGATCTCCAGCATGTCGCTGCCCGGCTGGACGACGCCGCCGATGGTGTTGATCTTCAGTTGTTTGATGATGCCGTTGACCGGAGACACCACGGTGGTGCGGCTAACCCTGTCCTGAATGGCTGAACTGGTGGCGGTGATTTTTTTCAGTTCGGTGCGGGCATCATTGAGTTCCTTGAAGGCGTCGGAGCGAAAGCCCAGTTCGGACTCCTCGATCTTGCTCTTGATCTCGTTGACCGCTGCTTCCGCCCTGGGGATGGCCAGGGTCGTGGCGTTGAGTGAACCACGCACTTCGACCATGCTGCGGCGCAGGCGGAGTATTTCTACCTGGGAAATTGCCCCGGAGGCGACCAGAGGTTGCGACATGTTCAGCTCTTGCTGAATCAGGCCCAGGCTGGAACGGTATTGCTGTGCCTTGGAACGGAATTCCGCGAGCTCCTGGCTTTTTTGCAGTAGCTGTTCGCCAAGTGTGCGTTGTTCGCTATGCAGGCGTTGTTGCCGCGAGCCGTAGAGTGCCAGTTCGTCCTCGGCCAGTTGCGTTGCCGTGTGGGTGATCTCTTCGGGCATGGCGATGGGACGGCCTTCGGCTTCGGCGGTCAGTCGTTCGATGCGGGCAATTAGCGCCAGACGGTCTGCTTCGGTCTCGCCCTTATTGGAGAGAAAGCGCGTGTCGTCGAGACGCAGCAGCACATCGTCCTTGTTCACCAGTTGGCCTTCGCGCACGAATATTTCACTGACGATTCCCCCTTCAAGGTTCTGGATGACCTGGATTTTGCTCGAAGGAATCGCTTTGCCCTCGCCGGTGGTGACCTCTTCGAGCACGGCAAAGTGGGCCCAGAGCAAAGCGGCGATCAGGCAGGCACAAACCACCCAGATAGTTATTCGCGACATCCAGGGCGAATCCTCGAGAATCGCGCCCTCGACTTCCGGCATGAACTCGGTGTCCTGCTTGCGCCTGCCCAGGCTGGCGAAGTAGGCGAAGATGCCTTGATGCGGTTGCATAAGTACCTCCCTATTCCGCTGCAGGGCCGACGCGGCCTTTGCGCAAGGCTTCGATCACCGCCGCTTTCGGGCCATCGGCAACGATATGGCCGTTGTCCAGCACCACCAGGCGATCGACCAGGCTGAGCATCGAGCTACGGTGGGTGATCAGGAGCATGGTTTTACCCTGGGCCCAGCTGTGCAGGCGGCTGCGCAGGATTTCCTCGCTGGTATTGTCCATTGCACTGGTTGGCTCGTCGAACACCAGGATCTGTGGGTCGAGCAACAGGGCGCGGGCCAGCAGCACGGCTTGGCGCTGGCCCCCAGAGAGTTGCTGGCCACGTTCGCCAACCGGCCGCTCGAAGCCTTGGGGATGTTGCCGGGCCAGTTCACTGACGCCGGTCAGTTCGGCCACTTCGAGCATGCGTGCGTCGCTGACATAGCGTGCGCCGAGGGTCAGGTTGTCGCGCAGACTGCCGGCCAACAACGGCAGGTCGTGAGATACGTAGCCGATCTGGTGGCGCAGGTCGGCTACATCGAGCTGGCGCAGATCCAGGCCGTCGAGCAGGATCTGTCCCTCATCCGGGGTGTAGAAACCCATTAACAGGCGTGCCAGGGTGCTCTTGCCTGAGCCGCTGCGGCCGATGATGCCGACCCGTTCGCCAGCAGTCAGGTGCAGGCTGATCTTGGCCAGTGCCGGGTTGCTTTGTCCGGGGTAGCTGAAGCTGACCTGGCTCACGTCGAGGGCTCCTTTCAGCTGGGGCCGCTCCAGCGGCCGCTGCTTGGTCTGGCGTTCTTGCGGCAGGCCCATCAGAGCATCGGTGCTTTTCATGGTCAGGCGCGCTTGCTGGTAGCGGGTGATCAGCCCGGCAACCTGGCCGAGCGGGGCCAGCACCCGGCTATTGAGCATGTAACAGGCGATCAGCGCGCCGACACTCATGTCGCCAGCGATGATCGCGTAGACCCCGGCGATGATGATGGCCATGCCCGCGCATTGCTGGAGAAACAGGGTGCCGTTGGTGGCCAGGGATGAGAGGAAGCGGGCGTGGGCATCCAGCCGGGTAAGAGCGCCATGGGTGGTTTCCCACTGGTGTTGACGTTCGCTTTCCGCGCCGCAGGCCTTGAGGGTTTCCAGGCCGCCGAGGGTTTCGATCAACAGTGCCTGGCGCTCCGCGCCTAGAGCCAGGCTGCGTTGCACGGTGTCGCGCAGGCGGCCCTGAATGATCAGGGCAAAGATCGCCGTGAGCGGAAAGGCCAGCAGCGGAATGACAATCAGCGAACCGCCGAACAAGCCGATCACCACAATCATCAGCAGGGCGAAAGGCAGGTCGATCAAGCTGGTCAGAGTCACCGCGGTAAGGAATTCGCGCAGGCCCTGGAAATCGTGGATGTTCTGGGCGAAGCCGCCGACAGTGGCCGGCCGCGCCTTCATGGACATGCCGGTAATGCGTTCGAACAGGGTGGCTGAGAGCACCACGTCGGTTTTCTTGCCGGCGCTGTCCAGCAGATTGGCGCGCAGTACCCGCAGTAGCAGTTCGAAGGAGGTGCCGATGAATAGGCCGATGGCCAGCACCCAGAGGGTCGCGGTGGCTTGGTTGGGGACCACGCGGTCATAGGTCTGCATGACGAACAGCGGCACCATCAGACCGAGTACGTTGATCAGCAAACTGGCCAGCATGGCATCGGTATACAGCCAGCGGGACAGCTTGAGCGTGTCGCGGAACCAGGCGTCGATGCGCGGCAGCAGTGGCGTGCGTGCATCTTCCAGCTCATGTCGTGGGCGGGCGAAGAATGCCTGACCACCGTATTCCTCGGCCAGTTGTGCCCGCGCGACCTGTTGCTCACCCCCGTCCGCCTCGCACGGCAGAATCAACGCCTGATCGTTGGCCAGCCACTTGCGCAGAACTGCGCTGCGCCCGTTCTTGAGCAATAGCAGTACCGGTAGGTTCAGTGCGGAAATGGCCTTCAGTTCGCGGCGCAGCAAGCGACCCTGCAAGCCTGCTCGCGCTGCTGCACGGGGCAGCAGGTCAGCGCTCAGGCGTTGCTCGGGCATCGGCAAGCCAGCGCTCAGGCTGCCACGACTGACGGTACAGCCATGGAGTTTGCAGAGGATCAGCAAGCCGTCGAGCAATGGGTCGTCGTGGCTCACGCGTGGATCGCTGGTTGGGTCAGGCCTTTCCATTGTCGTCACGGATACTGCTCCTTGACCGGTACTACTTCATTTGCGGTAAGCGTGCCTCGCTCTTTACATCGGAAAGGGCTACAGCCTCAGCTGGGATAATCACCTGCTGGTGGCGCAGCAGGTCACCCATGGCCGCGAGCACGCGGTACATGGCGAATTCTTCGGTGTAGCGCACTTGGCTATAACGGCGGTTGGCGGTGAAGAGTTCGTTCTCACTGTCCAGCAAGTCGAGCAGGGTGCGCTGGCTCAGGCTGAATTGCTGCTGGTAGGCCTCGCGAACCCGTGTGGTGTAGTCAGCATAATCGCGCGCCTTCGGGGTTTGCAGGCGGGCGTTGTCCATGGCGTTCCAGGCCAGCGAAAGATTTTCGTTGAGCACGCGCAGTGCGTTGTTGCGAATGTCCATCGACTCGTTGATCTGGTGGGCTGAGGATTGCAGGCGTGCTTTATCACGCATGCCGTTGAACAAGTTGTAGTTCATCACCACGGCGGCACGCCAGCTGTTGTAGTGGCCTTCATCGCCTTGGATGTTGTCGTCGGCGTTGGTCGCCAACTCAACGTCGAAGCGTGGGTAGAACGGCGACTTGGCAACTTCATACTGCTTCTCGGCAGCATGCACGTCGGCTTGCGCTGATTTGAGGAAGGGATTGTTTTGCATAACCGCCTGCCTGGCAGCGTTCAAATCCTCGGGCAATGCGCTCCTGATCGAGGTGGGGACGACCAGTTCGTCGGGCATGCGCCCAGTGACGCTGATGAAGTTCGCCTCGGCATCCGCCAGGTTGACCTGCTCGGTATAGAGGTTGTTCTCCGCTAGGGCCAAGCGTGCATTGGATTGGTCGAAATCGGCAGTACTGCCGACGCCTTGACGGCTACGCAGATCGATTTGATCAGTGATGCGTTGGTGGGCAAGCAGGTTATTTTTCGCCAGATCGATCAGTTCACGGCGTTCCAGAATATCCAGATAAACCTCGACGGTGCGCAACGCCAGGCTCTCCGTCGTACCCAGTATCCGGTAGGCCCGCGAGTTCACTACCGCTTCGGTTCGTGCGACTTCATTGGGGGTATTGAAACCATCGAACAGCATCTGCCGCAGACGCAGTTCGGCGTTGCGCGAGTTGAGCGTTTCAGTGTTGTGAACATTGGGCGGGTTGAGGCGGGTACTCGGGCTGTCGGTATTTTCCCGACCGTAACCGACCAGCAGGTCGACTGTCGGCAGGTAACCACCTCTGGCCATCTTCACTTCTTCATCAGACGAAAGGCGGCTGTTGACCCCCGCATGAATTTCCGGGTGGTTGTCCAGAGTGCTTTGGATCGCTTCAGACAACGACATCGCCTGGCTTTGAGAGCACGCCAGAGCCAGCAGCATGCTGCTCCACAGCGGATTAATAATTCGCATGTGAGGAATCTCCTTTTCGATCGTTATGTTCTTGTCGTCAAATATTTGACTTTTTTCTTATAAAACCGTTTCAGGCTTCTAACATCACAGCTAAGAACATCCTTAATAAAAGCCTAATAAAAAAATCTCACAAGCTATATGAGGAAAAAATCTTATGCAGTCTGGCGAATGCCAGACATTGTTAATTAGCAAAGGTCACGCAATTAGCGGGTTTAACTTAGGTGCGTGAGCAGAAACAGGCGGTCGATCATGATTCGCAGTACTTAGGGCGGGGATGGTTCTGATGAAGTAGTACGGCAGCCAAGGGGCGTTATTTTTTTGGCGTTTCAGGGGTGGGTATGTCGTTTCATTTCACTCAGTTGTGTCTTGTTATCGCGCTCTTTGGGAAGGTGTATTGACCCTTTTCAAACGTGTCGGCGGTGGCTGGCAGCTGTAGTGAGGAAGGATTCATGGCTACTTTGATAGGTGTCGTCAGTCAGGTAGTTGGCGAGGTTTTCGCGGTAGCTGGCGATGGGACGCGCAGACCTCTGGTCGAAGGTGATCGTGTCTTTGCCGGTGAACAATTGGTCACGGGTGCGGCGGGCGCTGTTGCCGTAAACATTACCAATGGTCAGCAACTGACCTTGGGCCGTGATAGCAGCCTCAATCTCACCGTGGAGATGGTTACGCAGAATCCCGATGCTTTGGCACCGCTTCATGAGGCGCCGCCTGTGGCGCCGAGTGCAGATGACCTCACCGATGTTGAAAAACTGCAAGCCGCCATCGAGGCCGGCGTTGACCCGACCCTGGAAGGCGAGGCCACGGCGGCAGGTCCCGGAACTCAAGGCGGTGTCGGTGCTGCGGGGGGCGGCCACAGCTTTATTTTGTTGGATGCTGTAGGCGGTTCGGTTGATCCGGTGATCGGCTTTCCAACTGCCGGGTTGAGCTCGGCAACCGAGTTTCCAGATCCAGACCCGCAGGTTGCCGATGAGCAACCGGTCGATACACCACCGCAACTCAATACACCACCGCAATTGAGTGTCAATCCGGGCAACGAAGGGGCCAATGACCAGGCCTTTGAGTCGGGCTTGGCGACAGGTTCGAATGCAGGTATGGGCAGTGTTTTCGCCAGCGGCACCTTCACCCTGAGCGACGCCGACGGGCTGGATGACCTGCAGAGCGTAACCATCAATGGCGTTACCGTGGCCATCGGCAGCCTGGCCGGCAGTGTGTTTGCTGGCGCACACGGTAGCTTGACCATCAGCGCCTACAACGCGGCCACCGGAGTGGCCAGTTACAGCTATGAACTGACCAGCCCGACCACCGACGGCCCGGGTATCGAGAGCGATGTGTTCAGCCTGAGCGTGTCCGATGGCACGGCCAGCTCGGCGCCGGCCAGCATCGTCATCGAGATCGTCGACGATGTACCGAATGCTGTGGATGACAGCAACAGCATCGCCGAAGATACGTTGACCCCGATCAGCGGCAACGTCTTGACCAATGACCTGCATGCCAACGGCCAGCCGGGTGCGGACACTCCGATCAGCTTCGTTAGCTGGGCCAGCACCGCGGCCACTTACGGCACCTTCACCGACACCGGTAATGGCACTTACAGCTACAGCCTGAACAACGCCAATCCGGCGGTGCAGGGCCTGGACACTGGCGAGAGCCTGAGCGAGACCTTCAGCTACACCATGCAGGACGCCGACGGCGACACCGCCACGGCCACGTTGACCATTACCATCACCGGCAGCAACGATGGACCGAAGGTGGTGGTCGATCCGGGTAACGACGGCGCTAACGATCGAGTGTTCGAGGCCGGCCTGGCCCAGGGCTCGGACGCCGCCAGCAACAGCGAATTCGCCAGCGGCACCTTCACCCTGAGCGACGCCGACGGCCTGGATGACCTGCAGAGCGTGACCATCAACGGCATAACCGTGGCCATCGGCAGCCTGGCCGGCAGTGTGTTCGCTGGCGCCCACGGCAGCCTGACCATCAGCGCCTACAACAGCGCGACCGGGGTGGCCAGTTACAGCTATGAACTGACCAGCCCGACCACCGATGGCCCGGGGATCGAGAGCGATGTGTTCAGCCTGACTGTGTCCGATGGTACGGCCAGCTCGGCGCCGGCCAGCATCGTCATCGAGATCGTCGACGATGTGCCGCACGCGGTGGATGACAGCAACAGCATCGCCGAAGACACGTTGACCCCGATCAGCGGCAACGTCTTGACCAATGACCTGCATGCCAACGGCCAGCCGGGTGCGGACACTCCGATCAGCTTCGTTAGCTGGGCCAGCACCGCGGCCACTTACGGCACCTTCACCGACACCGGTAACGGCACCTACAGCTACAGCCTGAACAACGCCAATCCGGCGGTGCAGGGCCTGGACACTGGCGAGAGCCTGAGCGAAACCTTCAGCTACACCATGCAGGACGCCGACGGCGACACCGCCACGGCCACCCTGACCATTACCATCACCGGCAGCAACGATGGACCGAAGGTGGTGGTCGATCCGGGTAACGACGGCGCTAACGATCAAGTATTCGAAGCCGGCCTGGCCCAGGGCTCGGACGCCGCCAGCAACAGCGAATTCGCCAGCGGCACCTTCACCCTGAGCGACGCCGACGGCCTGGATGACCTGCAGAGCGTGACCATCAACGGCATCACCGTGGCCATCGGCAGTCTGGCCGGCAGTGTGTTCGCTGGCGCCCACGGCAGCCTGACCATCAGCGCCTACAACGCGGCCACCGGAGTGGCCAGTTACAGCTATGAACTGACCAGCCCGACCACCGACGGCCCGGGTATCGAGAGCGATGTGTTCAGCCTGAGCGTGTCCGATGGCACGGCCAGCTCGGCGCCGGCCAGCATCGTCATCGAGATCGTCGACGATGTACCGAATGCTGTGGATGACAGCAACAGCATCGCCGAAGATACGTTGACCCCGATCAGCGGCAACGTCTTGACCAATGACCTGCATGCCAACGGCCAGCCGGGTGCGGACACTCCGATCAGCTTCGTTAGCTGGGCCAGCACCGCGGCCACTTACGGCACCTTCACCGACACCGGTAATGGCACTTACAGCTACAGCCTGAACAACGCCAATCCGGCGGTGCAGGGCCTGGACACTGGCGAGAGCCTGAGCGAAACCTTCAGCTACACCATGCAGGACGCCGACGGCGACACCGCCACGGCCACCCTGACCATTACCATCACCGGCAGCAACGATGGACCGAAGGTGGTGGTCGATCCGGGTAACGACGGCGCTAACGATCAAGTATTCGAAGCCGGCCTGGCCCAGGGCTCGGACGCCGCCAGCAACAGCGAATTCGCCAGCGGCACCTTCACCCTGAGCGACGCCGACGGCCTGGATGACCTGCAGAGCGTGACCATCAACGGCATCACCGTGGCCATCGGCAGCCTGGCCGGCAGTGTGTTCACCGGCGCCCACGGCAGCCTGACCATCAGCGCCTATAACGCGGCCACCGGAGTGGCCAGTTACAGCTATGAGCTGACCAGCCCGACCACCGACGGCCTCGGCATCGAGAGCGATGTGTTCAGCCTGAGCGTGTCCGATGGCACGGCCAACTCGCCACCGGCCAGCATCGTCATCGAGATCGTCGACGATGTGCCGCACGCGGTGGATGACAGCAACGCCACGTTCGCCTCAGAGAACCAGCTGACCTTGATCGGCAACGTGCTCGACAACGATGTGCAGGGTGCTGACCGCCTGCCAGGCGGGCCGATTCAACCGGCAGTCGTGCAGGGCACTTACGGCACGCTGACTCTGAATGCCAATGGCTCCTACAGCTATCTGCTGGATCCGAGCGATGCAGATTTCCTCGCGCTGGGTGGTGGGGGAGTGGCGACCGAGACCTTCACTTACACCCTCAACGATGCGGATGGCGACAGCGACACTGCCAACCTGGTGCTGAAAGTCAGAAACCTCGACGACAAGGTGCAGATCAAAAACCTGGATGTTAGAGGCGGCGAGCAGAGTGTTAATGAGGACGATCTGGCGATGGGCTCGGACCCGAGCAAGGAGTCCACCACGGTCAGTGGCACCTTCAAGGTGCAGGCACCGGATGGGCTACTCAACCTGACCGTGGGCGGCATCCAGGTGGTGCTGAACGGTGTGGTGAATGGCTTCCCGCAGTCGGTGACCACGCCGCTAGGTAACCTGCTGACCATCACCGGCTTCGATGCCGATGATGGCATTCTCGACGAAGGCATCGTCAGCTACAGCTACACCTTGCTGGGCAGTGCGCAGCATGCTCCCGGCGGGGGCGAGAATCAGCTGACCGAGCACTTCGCCGTACTCGCCGAGGACGTGGACCATGACACCGATCTGGCGTCCCTCGACATCAACATCATCGACGATGTGCCGCATGCGGTGGATGACAGCAACAATATTGCCGAAGACACGTTGACCCCGATCATCGGCAACGTGCTGAGCAATGACCTGCATGCCAACGGCCAACCGGGCGCGGACACCCCGACCAGCTTCGTCAGCTGGGCCAGCACTGCGGCCAACTACGGCACCTTCACCGACACCGGTAACGGCACCTACAGCTACAGCCTGAACAACGCCAACCCGGCGGTGCAGGGGTTGAATGCTGGTGAGAGTCTGAGCGAGACCTTCAGCTACACCATGCGTGATGCCGACGGCGACACTGCCATGGCCACCTTGACCATCACTATCGACGGTGCCGATGACCATGCCGCGGTGGTGACGGTAGCCGCATACGGCCCGGATGCCACGGTGTACGAGCACGGTCTGACCTCGCAGGCAGACACCAGCGAAACCACCAGCGGCAGCTTCACGGTGTCGGCCAGCGATGGCATCGCCAGCGTCACGGTGGGCACTGCGACCTTCAGTTTTGCGCAGTTGCAGGCCTTGGCGACGACTAATCAGCTAGTCAGTACGGGCGAGGGCACCCTGACCCTGACTGGCTACAGCGGCAACGCTACGGCCGGCACGCTGAGCTACAGCTACACACTGAACGCCACGATCGACAACGACAGCCATGCCGGCGCCACCGGCACGCACTTCGATGACAGCCTGAGCATCAGCGTGCTGGGCGTGGGCGGCAGCACGGCGAGCGATGAGCTGGTGGTGCGCATCATTGATGACACACCGACGGCGATGAATGACGGCCCCGTAGGCGTAACCGAAGACGCCGCATCGAACAGCGTCGGTGGCAACGTGCTGACCAACGACAGCGCGGGAGCCGATACGCCCAAGGCCTTCACAACCTGGACGGCGACGGGGCACGACAATACGGCGGCGATCAACGCGCTGAATAGCTACGGCACCCTGACGTTGGCCGCTGGCGGCGTCTACAACTTCGTGCTGGACAACAGCCTGGCATCAGTCCAAGCACTGAATACCGGTAGCCATCTGTCCTACGATTTCTATTACACGATGCAGGATGCCGATGGCGATTCCAGTTCGGCCAAGCTGACCATCACTATCGACGGTGCCGATGACCATGCCTCTGTGGTGACGGTAGCCGTATACGGCCCGGACGCCACGGTGTACGAGCACGGCCTGACCTCGCAGGCAGACACCAGCGAATCCACCAGTGGCAGCTTCACGGTGTCGGCCAGCGATGGCATCGCCAGCGTCACGGTGGGCACTGCGACCTTCAGTTTTGCGCAGTTGCAGGCCTTGGCGACGACTAATCAGCTAGTGAGTACGGGCGAGGGCACACTGACCCTGACTGGCTACAGCGGCAACGCTACGGCCGGCACGCTGAGCTACAGCTACACACTGAACGCCACAATCGACAACGACAGCCATGCAGGCGCCACCGGCACGCACTTCGATGACAGCGTGAGCATCAGCGTGCTGGGCGTGGGCGGCAGCACTGCGAGCGATGAGCTGGTGGTGCGCATCATCGATGACACGCCGAGCTTATCCACGGTCTCACCTGCCTTTGTGAGCAATAACTCCTCGGGCTATGCAACTGGGATCTCTGATCCAGTCATCGGCGCAGATGTACCGGGTGTTGCCGATTTGACGGGAAATATTGCGGGTTGGAACGGTACTAGCGTGATCTATGCGGCATCGTCGCTGACGTCCTCAGGCAGTACGGTGTATTACACCGTCAGTCCTGTCGATACCGGGTTTTTATACGCTTACACAAGCACGCTTCCCGGTACTTACACAGGCGGTGCCGGACAGTCTCTGATATTTACCCTGACCTATGATGTAGCGGGCAACTATGTCATTGATATGAATGGCAAGCTGGACGGCCCTACGCAGAGCTTCGCAGCAACCTTCAATCAGAATATTGGCGGTAACCAGGATTATCTGTTGGTCACCAATACCGGTGCGCTCTACAAGCCGGGGGACAGTATTCCGCTCGGCCAAACCGTCATCATGACGGTTGACTCTTCGGAGGGCGGGGTGAATTCCAGCAGGCAGGGCCTCGCGCCGGACAATCAGTGGGTGGATGGCAGTGAGGTTATCTTTTTCTCTTACGCCAGCCCCATTGTCAGTGCGCAATTTTCTATCGACATTCAGGGCGGGGGAAGTAGCAATACGGTTCATTGGACTGTCTATGGCCAAGACTCTTTGGGGAACGCCACCACGCAAAGTGGTAATACGCTGTTTTCTGAGCATGTGCTAACCAGTATTCCAGCAGGTTTGACGGCGATAACCAGGATTGATCTGTCGGATACCGGTGGCCATGGCTTCCGGGTGACTGGTTCATCGATTGTTGATCGAATTGAAGAAGATCCGATTGGCACTCAGTTTGATGTTGCCGTGATAGATGCCGATGGGGATCGCGCAGCGGCTGTTCTGGATGTTGTATTCCAACCCTCACTATCTGGTCAGCTGATAGTGGCCTCCAATGCCAATGATGTTGCAGGCAGTAGTGCTCCTTATGTGACATCCGGCGGTGCGGGTGTGATTACCGGCGGCGCCGCTGCAGATATCCTCGTGGGAGACGAGGGGCGCAGTAGTTTGCTCGGTAAGAGCGTCAACTTGATTCTTATCCTGGATTCTTCAGGCAGCATGACTGCAAATATTACCTTTAACGGTGTGGTGATGAGCCGTATGGAGGCTTTGCAACTGGCCGTTAATAATTTGCTGGCAGGGCTGGCGATCGGGGCGGCCGAACATGTCAGGGTGCAGCTTGTGGATTTCGACAGTTCGGCAAGTAGCCTGGGTATATTCGATGTCAAGGATGGAGAACTGAGTGCCGCGCAAAGTGCAGTCAATAATTTGGTTGCTGGTGGCTACACGAACTATGAGGCGGGTCTACAAGTGGCCTTGAATTGGGTTGCAAGTGGTGGCGCCGATGCGCCATACACAGGGGCTAATGTCATTAATCAAGTCGTATTTGTATCCGATGGTGAGCCGAACAGTTGGTTGAACGCAGATTCAACCAATTTGGCCAGTGTGACAACTAATGGCTCCAAGAGTACGGCGCTGGCTCAGGTGCTTGGCTCGTATAACCCTTCGGGCCATTCCAATGACGACACAATCAGTGAAGTGGCTTTACTGGAGTCAACCTTCGGGCAGATTCAGGCGGTAGGTATTAATGTCGGGGGCACTGCTCTTGATATTCTTAATCAAGTGGAAGGTGAACTTGCGAATGTTAACCCTGATGTCGCCAGCAACATCACGACGGGTGAACAGCTAGCGAGTGTTCTTGCGGACTTCAATCCATCTAACCAACTGCATGATGCAGGTAGCGACCATATTGTCGGCGGTGGTGGCGATGACCTGATTTTTGGTGATGTGCTCTACACCGATGTATTGGCGGCAGCAGCAGGGCTGGCAACCAATCCAGGTGCAGGGTGGCAGGTTTTCGCCACGCTGGAGGCTGGTGATGGGCCAGGCAGTTATGCCACATGGACGCGCGCCGACACGCTCAATTATATCCGCACGCATGCTGAGGAGCTGGCCGGGGAATCTGGGCGAGCGCTGGGGCATGACAACATTGATGCTGGGGATGGCAATGACCTGGTGTTTGGCCAAGAAGGCAATGACTACATCTTGGGCGGGAAAGGCAATGATGTGCTGGCCGGTGGTTCGGGTAATGACAGGCTGATCGGGGG
Organism: Pseudomonas sp. CC6-YY-74; assembly: GCF_002025205.1. Classification (GTDB taxonomy): domain Bacteria; phylum Pseudomonadota; class Gammaproteobacteria; order Pseudomonadales; family Pseudomonadaceae; genus Aquipseudomonas; species Aquipseudomonas paeninsulae. Next base: position 955,139 of record NZ_CP019947.1, read on the forward strand.
TGAGGGTGACGATGTGTTGATCGGCGGTTCAGGCAATGACCTGCTGTCTGGCGGTCTCGGTAAGGACACCTTCGTGTGGAATGCGGGCGATACAGGTGTCGATCATGTCACCGACTTCTTCATCGACGGCCCCCGTGTGTCTGGCGGCAACTCGGATGTCCTGGATCTGTCGCAGTTGCTGGTCGGTGAGAGTGCCAGTGGCAACGTATTGGATGACTACTTGAGCTTTACCTTCGGTGCCAGTACCGCCATCGACGTGCGCGCAATAGCCGGCGGAGCTGTGGTGCAGCAAGTCGTGCTCGATGGGGTGGATCTTTCCAGCGCCGCTTACTACGGCAGCACGGATGCGGCAACGGTGATCGATGGCATGCTTGCCGATAACGCACTCAAAGTGGATACCGTCTAATCCTTAACCGGGGTGCACGCTCACTGCCTGAGCAGGCAGTGAGCTTTCTTCGTGCTGCTGTATTCGCCGGCTAGTCCACCCTTGTGCCGTGAGTCTGAGCTGTTCGCATGGCGGGAGTTTGAGCTGCATTGAGTGGCTTTGCTGTTTAGGCATGCAAGCAGCGGTCATGCAGGTGCGCCGGCTGACTATCCTGCATGGCTAACGCGGATTGGGCAGGGTTTTCTGCTTGAGGATATAGATGCTCACCAACACTGCGCTGGTCAGCATGAAGGCGCGAGCCCAGAACAGAGGGACCAGGTAGCAGGAGAGGGCGATGCTGAGCCACATCAGGCTGATGCTGTAGACCTTGGCTTTGCGCGGGATGCCCTGGCCGTCGAGGTAGTCGCGAACCCATGGGCCTAACTTGGGATGCAATACCAGCCACAGATAAAAGCGTTTTGAACTGCGGACAAAGCAGGCCGCTGCCAGTAACAGGAACGGCGTAGTCGGCAGCACCGGCAGGAAGATACCGACCACCCCGAGCACCACGCACAACCAGCCCAAGGACAGCAGTGCGTAGCGAATCAGCGGATTACGGTTTTCTTCTACGTCACGCGCCATGGTAGTGGCGCAGACTCAATGGTGGCGAGGTTTGAGCAGGGCTGGTTTTTCTTCCGGGGCATGGCACAGCAGAAACAATGCGGTCAGCAGCTCGGGAATTTGCTCGACCATACTGTCTACCAGATCGCGGTCGCTGGCGATTTCGGTGAACTCTGCTTGCTCATCGAACAACCCGGAGGCGACCATTATCGGCAGTAGCAGCTCGCTGACCTCGTCTTCGGCATCGTCGAACCAGGCCGCTTCACGCAGGAACACCCCTTCCATAAAGCCGATACACCAGCCGCGCAGATCGGAGTCGTCCGGCTCGTCGCCGAGGTCGAGCTCGCAAGGCACCTCAGGGTCATCGTCGCTGGCCAGTTGGCGAGCGATATGGGTGTGCAGTTGCAGCAAGGTGGCCTCGATATCATCGCGCTCTTCGTCGCTGCGGTAATGCGGCGGCTCGGAGAACAGGGCGTCGATCCATTCACGCTCGGGTACCGGGTCAGGGCAGATCGCCAAGGCGGTGAGGTAGCCATGAGCGGCCACATAGTCCAGAGCCTCTTCGTGCAGCTCATCGGCGTCGAGGAAGGCTTGCAGGCGGGACAGTTGCTCGGCGAAGGACATCGTGGGGCTACCTTGAAGAAGTAAACGAGGATGGATTCTAGTCCAGACCTGCTACAGCAGCCATAGTTCTAAGAAAATGCGCGGCGAAAAAACAGATCAAAACTCAGTCCGGCAAGCAGGTGCGTATAATGCCGAGCTCGTTTCGGAGACCTTTCATGCTCGACCACGCACTGCGCATCCTCAAAGACGTTTTCGGCTATGACAGCTTCCGTGGCCGCCAGGGGGCGATTATCGAGCGCGTGGCGGGTGGTGGCGACGCCTTGGTGCTGATGCCGACCGGTGGCGGCAAGTCGCTGTGCTTTCAGGTGCCGGCCTTGCTGCGCGAGGGTTTGGCGGTGGTGGTGTCGCCACTGATCGCCTTGATGGATGACCAGGTCGCCACCCTCGACGAGTTGGGGGTGGCGGCAGTGGCCCTGAATTCCACCCTGAATGCCGAGCAGCAGCGCGAGATTGCCGACAGGATCAACCGCGGCGAGATAAAAATGCTCTACCTGGCCCCGGAGCGCCTGGTACAACCGCGCATGCTGGCGTTCCTGCAGCGTCTGGACATCGCCCTGTTCGCCATCGACGAAGCGCATTGCGTATCGCAGTGGGGCCATGACTTTCGCCCGGAATACCTGCAGCTGGGCCAACTCGCCGAGCTATTTCCCAATGTGCCGCGCATCGCCCTGACCGCCACGGCGGATATGCGCACCCGTGAAGAAATTGTTCAGCGCCTGCATTTGCACGATGCCGAGCGCTTTCTCTCAAGCTTTGACCGGCCCAATATCTTCTACCGCATCGTGCCCAAGGAGCAGCCGCGCAAGCAGTTGCTGGCTTTTCTCGCCGAGCGCAAGGGCGATGCCGGCATCGTCTATTGCATGTCGCGCAAAAAGGTCGACGATATGGCGGCTTTCCTCAGCGAGCAGGGTTTTCCGGCGTTGCCGTACCACGCCGGCTTGGCCAACGAGCTGCGCGCCTACCACCAGAAGCGCTTTCTCAACGAGGAAGGCCTGATCATGGTGGCGACCATCGCCTTCGGCATGGGCATCGACAAGCCCAACGTGCGCTTCGTCGCCCACCTGGACCTGCCCAAGTCGCTGGAAGCCTATTACCAGGAAACCGGTCGCGCCGGCCGCGATGGCTTGCCGGCGGACGCCTGGATGGCCTATGGGCTGCAGGACGTGATCTTTCTCAAGCAGATGCTCAACAACTCCGAAGGCGACGAACGGCACAAACGTGTCGAACAGCACAAGCTCGATGCCATGCTCGCGCTCTGCGAGGAAACTCGCTGCCGGCGGCAGACGTTACTGGCTTATTTCGATGAGGAAATGCCCAATCCCTGCGGCCATTGCGACAACTGCCTCGATGGCGTGCAGACCTGGGATGCCACCGAGCCGGCGCGCCAGGCACTCTCGGCGATCTACCGCAGCGGTCAGCGCTACGGCGTCGGTCATCTGGTCGACCTGCTGCTCGGGCGCGACAATGAGAAGGTGCGCGGCCCTGGCCATCAGCACTTGACGGTGTTCGGTGTCGGTAAGGCGTTCAGCGAGGGTGAGTGGCGCTCGTTGTTCCGCCAATTGGTGGCGCGCGGCCTGGCCGATGTCGACCTTGAAGGCTATGGCGGCCTGCGTCTCTCCGATAGCTGCCGGCCTTTGTTGCGCGGTGAAGTGACCCTGCAATTGCGCCGCGATCTGAAGCCGCAGCTCACGGCGAAAACCTCCAGCAGTGCTGCCAGCCAACTGGTCCGCGGCGACGAACGCGAACAATGGGAAGCCCTGCGCGCGCTGCGCCGCAAGTTGGCCGAGGAGCATGGGGTGCCGCCCTATGTAATCTTCCCCGACGCCACCCTGCTGGAAATGTTGCGCAGCAAGCCCGGCAGCCTGGCCGAAATGGCCCAGGTCAGCGGGGTTGGTGCGCGCAAGTTGGAACGCTATGGCGAGGCCTTCCTCGAAGTGCTGGGCGGTAATGCCGAGGCGCCGCGAGTGGTGCTCGACCTGCGTCATGAACTGGTCAGCCTGGCCCGTGCCGGGATGACCCCGCTGCAGATCGCCAGCCAACTCAAGTGCAGTGAAAAAAATGTCTACAACCTGCTGGCCGAGGCCATCGGTCGCCAGCAGTTATCCCTGGAGCAGGCACTGGATCTACCGCAAGCGCTGCTCGGCGAGATCCAGGATGCCTTTCTCGATGGCGAAGGCGAACTGCCGGCAGCGGCAACCATTGGCGAACTGTTTGTCGGGCGGGTCGAATTGGGTGTATTGCATTGCGTGCGCGCCGCCTTACAGGCCGAGTTCGAAGCCTGAACCGCGACTCTAGGCAGCGTCGTTCGGCGCACTTATTCCCCCTTGTGGCCGGTATCAAAAGCGCTCCAGCTGTGTTGCACTTAAGTGAATGGCCCAATGGTCATCTCTGCTGAGGAGGTTTTGATGCCGCACCCCCGTGCCTGGCTAGAAGACGTCCGCCCCTGCCCTTATGCAGATCAGCTTGCGTCGGGCTTTCGTTTATTGCGGTTCAATCAACCGCTCGAGCGTGAATACCGTGCCCATGCTCAGGACAGCACCTACAGCGTCAAACGCATCGCGCTCTATGGCGCCATCCTGATCTGGCTGGCATTCGCCGCCTTCGATTTTGCCCTGGTGCATAGCCCCGTGATCTGGTGGATGTTTGCGGTGCGTCTGAGTGTGTTCAGCCTGTTGCTGATCTTCGTAGGCTTGTTGATCCAGGGCCGCCATGCACATTTGCTGCAACCGCTGAGCGTGGTAAGCATCATGGCCCTCGGGGTGGGGGCCGCGATGGTAGTTGGCATCGCCCACATTACCGACCCGACCTATCCCTATGAAGGGCTGTTGTTGGTCTGTATGGCGGCCTACTTTCTGATTGGCTTGCGTTTCAGGGAGGCGTTGGGCTGTTCGCTGGCGGTGCTGGTGGCCTACGTCGGCGGGGAGTTGTTCGCTGGCGTGCCGCTGTCGCGCTTGATCAGTAATCTGCTGTTTCTGCTGATCGGCAATGCAATGGGCGCTATCGGTTGCTACTTGCTGGAATACAAATCCCGTGAACACTTTCTGATCAGTCGGCTGATGCGCCTGCTCGCCGATCACGACAGTCTGACTGGCTTGCACAACAGGCGCAGTTTCAATCGCCAGTTCGAGCAACTGTGGCGCCAGGCGCAACGCGAAGGCCATTCGCTGGCCCTGTTGTTGAGCGATATCGATCATTTCAAGGCCTACAACGACCGCTATGGTCATCAGGCTGGCGACAAGGTGCTGGAGCGCATCGGCGGTTTGCTCAAGGATGCGGCGCGGCGGCCGCTGGACATGGCGGTGCGCCTGGGTGGCGAAGAGTTCGCCGTGCTGCTGTACGACATCGATCAAGCCGAAGCGCTGCAGCGCGCCGAGGTCCTGCGTAAGAATCTGGAGCTGTTGGCGATCGAGCACCAGGGTTCGGCTACCGCGCCCATTGTGACTATCTCCATCGGTGTGTCCTGCTTTCCGCCCACCGACAGCGGCACGCTGGCCAAGCATTATGAGCAGGCGGATCGGGCGCTCTACAAGGCCAAAGCTGCTGGGCGCAATCAGGTGATGAGTTGAGCAACAGACTAGCCGATGGCCGATTTCGTCGCTGTAGCTGACGCTTCTGGTGACTACAGGGGACGCGACGGCAGTGCTAGCATCTGGGGCCATTCTTGCGCGAGCGGTTTCCGATGGATCGACTGATTCAAGCCAATGGCCAGCCGCATTACGGCATATTTGCGGACGCCCCCAGGCTGATCAACTACCGTGATTTCGACTTCCGCTCGGCGATGGGGCGCCGCCTAGGCGCTCTGGCCAAATGGCGGCGTTTTCACCAATTCCAGTATTTCGGTTTGCTCAGCGATGAGTTGATCGGTGGCTGTGCCCTGGCCAACCTGAGTCTGGCCGGGGTCGGCTTCGTTTACCTGTTTCATCCCGCCAGCGGGCGCATGATCGAGCGACAATTCAAGTTGCCGCTGGGCCTGGGCACGCACTTTTCCCAGCAACCGCAGAGCGGTGTGTGCGAGTTGCGCAGCGCGGGCAATCTGCTGCGTTTCGACAACAGCGAGGCGCCACGAGAGAAACGCTTGCTGGTCGAGTTGGACGATGGCACCCGAATCGACGCCTGCTTTTCCGAGGAACAGCCGAGCTTTCAGCCGATGTGCCTGACTACCCAGGCGGGAGCAAATGGCTGGGTGTACGCGCAGAAGGTCGCAGGGGTGCGCTGCCGTGGTCAAGTGATCAGCAGCCTGGGTGAGTTCGACCTGACAGCGATAGACGCCTTTGCCCACCACGATTGGTCGGCCGGCTATATGCGCCCGGAAACCCATTGGAACTGGGCCTGTCTGTCGGGCCAGGCAGGCGGTCTGCGGGTGGGTTTGAATTTGTCTTGTGGGGTTAATGAAACCAGCTTCACGGAGAATTGCTTCTGGCTCGATGGCAAGCTGATTAAGGTCGATACGGTGCGCTTCGCCTTTGATCGTGACCAGCCGCTGCAACCTTGGCAGATCGATTCCCACGACGGTCAGGTGCAATTGCGCTTCAAGGCCCGCGGTGTGCATCAGGAGCATATCAACCTGGGGCTGCTGGCCAGCAACTTCAAACAGATATTCGGCCAGTTCAGTGGTGTGCTGCGCCCGCCGGGCCGCCCGGCGCTGACGATCGACAATCTCTGGGGCTTTGTCGAAGATCAGTACGTGAAATGGTGACAGCCTGATTCATCAATGCGACTTGGGCTTAAACGAACCTTGATCTCGGGCTTGTGGTTATGGTTAGCTAACTAATAATTAGTTTTTTGATAAAAGAGCCGTTTAACCATGCCACAGCCGCAGTTGGATCCACACCGTTTCGCCATGCAATTAGCCCAGTTATCCCGCTCCTGGCGCGCCGAACTCGATCGTCGCCTAGTCGGGCTTGGTCTGTCACAGGCACGCTGGTTGGTGCTCCTGCACCTGTCTCGTTTCGAAGAACTGCCCACCCAGCGTGAGCTGGCGCAAAGCGTCGGGGTCGAAGGACCAACCCTGGCCCGCCTGCTCGATAGCCTGGAAGCCCAGGGCCTGGTTACCCGGCAGGCGGTACCGGAAGATCGCCGCGCCAAGAAAATCTCCCTGAGCCCGCCGGCGCAACCGTTGATCGAAAAGATCGAGGCAATCTCCACCCAGCTACGCAAAGAGCTCTTCGCTGGGATCGACGAAGAAGAACTGCGCCATTGCCAGCAGGTGCATGCACGGATTCTGGGTAACCTGGAAAAACGCTGATGGGGCAGGACCTACCGGACTTGCAGGCGCGTTTTGGCGCGCGCTATCCGCGCTGGTTGCTGGGCATCTTGATGATCGGCAGCATGGCCATGGTCCTGGCCTCGACCAGTATCAATGTGGCCCTGCCAGCGATCATGCTGGAGTTTTCGATTGGCCGGCCCCAGGCGCAATGGCTGTCCACTGGTTTTCTTGCGGCTATGACCGCCGGTCTGTTATTGGCTGCTTGGACACATTCACGTTTTGGCGCCAGGCGCACTGCGCAGTTCGGTCTGCTGCTGTTCATCCTTAGTTCATTGCTGGCACTGGTCGTACAAGAGGCCTGGCAGTTGATTGCTCTGCGCATCGTCCAGGGTCTGTGTGCCGGAATCGTCCAGCCATTGGCTATGGTGCTGATCTTTCGCGTATTCGTTGGTGGCGGCCGCGGCATGGCCTTGGGTTTCTATGGCCTGGGGGTGATGGTCGCGCCGACATTGGGGCCGACTATCGGCGGCTATCTGGTCGATCACTTCGGCTGGGGCGCCGTATTCTGGTTGCCATTGCCTATGTGCGGCCTGGCAATGCTGGGCGGGCAGTGGTTGTTGCCCAGCCAGCGGGAAAAATCTACGCCGTTACTGGATGTGTGGGCTTTTGTTTTGTTGTGCGTGGGATTGTTTGCCTTGCTCGGTGCCCTCGCCGAGGCTCAGCGCTTTGCCTGGCAGGCGCCGCGGGTATGGCTGCCCGGTCTGCTGGGTACGCTGGCATTTATCGGCTTTTTCACCCGGAGTTGGCGTAGCGCCAAGCCACTGTTGCCGTTGCGTTTGTGGCGTCATGCCGGCTTTCGCAATGCCAGTTGGGTGGCCCTGACGTTGGGCATGGGTCTGTATGGCTCGACCTACCTGATACCGTTGTACCTGCAAACAGTCGAGGGCTACAGCGCCGGACGCGCCGGTTTGCTGTTGTTGCCTGCGGGGGTACTGATGGGCGCCGCTTCCTTTGTCGGTGGCTGGCTGAGCGATAGGCAGTCGGCGGCCTTGCTGCTGGTCAGTGGCTTGCTGATTTTCGCCTTGTCTGCCGCAGGTTTTGGCTGGCTCGAACAGGGCAGCTCGTTCGCCGTGCTGTGCTTTTGGGCCGGTGTCGGGCGGGTCGGGCTCGGGCTGCTGTTGCCGGCGCTGAGCACCGGCTCGCTGGACATCCTCAGTGCAGAGGAGTTGGCTCTGGGCGCGGGGGCGATTACCTTCGTTCGCCAGTTGGGTGGGGCGTTCGGCGTCAATCTATTGACCTTCTTTCTCGAGTGGCGCCATGGCCGTGAGGGGGGCGATCTGGCTGCCGAGGCCGTGGCGTTTCAGCAGAGTTTCTGGCTGATGGCGGCGGTCTTCGCTCTGACTGTGCTGGCGGCTTGGCGCGTGCGCTCGACAAGGCATTGATTGCTGTAGGCAGTCAGCATACGGGGGGGCAAATTGGGGTCATTTTATTGACTGCTTTCCGTTGCTTTTGCGTATGATTGCTCCCTGCCTTATTGCTCGGTGTGCACTAACAAGCCGTCTGTTTAAGCGTGCAGGCTGGTAAATTATGACCATACTCACTCATTAGCCGGGTTTGACATGGAATGTTGCCCCGACGTACGAATTTGCTGCACCCACTGTTTTCACCACTGACGGATACGCACGCCAAGGCGTGGAGTGGTGTAACGACTCGGGAGCGGAGTCAACGGGAGAGTTCATATGTCTCGAGTCCGGCAATTGCTGTTCGGCCTTGCTTCAACCTCGGCATTCTATTCCGGGGTAGTTCCGGCTTTGGGGCTGGGCGAAATCACCCTGCATTCAGCTTTGAATCAGCCGTTAGAGGCTGAAATCGAATTATTGGAAGTTGCTGATCTGGCCAGTAGTGATCTGTTGGTACGGCTTGCATCTGCCGATGTATTCAGCCGCTCTGGTGTCGATCGTTTGTTCTTTCTCAACGATCTGCGTTTCACACCGTTGTTGCGCGGCGGCAGCAGTGTGATTCGTGTGGTGTCGAACCAGCCGGTGCGTGAGCCCTATTTGAACTTCATTGTCGAAGTGGCGCGGCCTAATGGCGCGCTGCTGCGTGAATACACCCTACTACTCGATCCGCCTGGCTCATCGGCCTACCGGACCGTCGCTGCCTTGCCAGAGGTGCGGGCAGCGTCCGTGCGTCCTGCGGTTGCGGCATCACCAGCAACTGCTGCTGCGCCTCGGGTCATGCCGGCAGCCGAAGCAGGTGCGCATTATCAAGTGGTCAGTGGCGACAGCCTGTGGAAGATCGCCACAGGCTTGCGCGCTGCCGGTAGCCAGGCCTCGCAGCAAGCGTTGATGCGCGATATCCATGCGCTCAACCCGCAGGCATTCAGTCGTGGTGATATCAACCGCCTGCAGGCTGGAGCCGACTTGCTGCTGCCGGATACAGCCCAGGCGGGCAGTACGCCGATCGCCAGGGTAGAGCCCTTGGCGCCTGGCGAACCGCCAGTCGACCCGCAGGTTGAACAGATGGCACTAATGCAACAGCGCCTGGATCAGGAGTTGCTCAGCCAGGCTGAGGAGAATCTCAAGCTGCAACAGAGCATCACCGATCTGCAGGCGCAGTTGCAGCAGCTGCAGGTACAGGTGGGCGACAAGGACCAGCAGCTGGCTGAATTGCAAAACCAGCTGGTGGAACGTCCTGCACTTGCACAATCGTCTCCGCCACTTGTCGCGGCGGAGTCTTCGCGGGTTGAACTGAGCGAGTCAGTCGAGACGCCGAGTCGCAATTGGTTGAGTGCCGCTGTGGCTGCGCTGGCCCTGCTGCTGGTTGGCCTGCTCGGGTTGTTCTGGCGTAATCGGCGCTCGTTGACACCGCTAAATCAACAGGTTCAGCCAATACCAGAGCCTGTGATGAAGGCACCAGAAGCAGTTGCGCCGCTGCTGCACCGCGCGCCACCTGCTACTCGTGTCAGCCAGGCAACGGTTGCTTCAGCGACTCCCCCTGACGCATTGGAAGGCGCAAATATCTACATTGCCTATGGCCGCTTCAGTGAGGCGGCGGTGATCCTCGGCAAGGCGCTGGATGTCCAGCCAGAGCGCAGCGATATTCGCTTCCGTCTGCTCGAAGTGTTGGCCCAGCAGGGCAATGCCCAGGCCTTTGCCAAGGAGGAAGCGAAGTTGCGCAGTGCCGGTTTCACGGCAGCGCGTATTGATCAGCTCAAAACGCGTCACCCCGGTTTGCTTGAGGTCCCTGTGACGGCAGGCACTCTGGAGGATGCCACGCTGGTGCTGGACGAGGCACAGCTGCAAACGCCGGTGCAAGCGGGGGGAACGCTGGAGACTGATTTCCAGCTCAATCTGGATGACCTGGCGCTGGATGCGGATTGGGATCTGGTGAGTCCCTTTCCAACCAGCATGCATAAAAAGAATGGCCACTCGACGTCAGATGCTTCCGAGCTTGGCGATCTGTCGGAGACTTTTGAGTCGGCTGGAAATCGCGATGCACGCAGTCCTTTCGTCCAGACGATGCTGGTCGAAGAAACATCGGCGGATGACTGGTTGCAGAAAGACCTGAACGAAGGTTTTCTTGATCAATCCCCTGCCGATGGCAGCAACCTGTTGCACGACCTCGATCAGTTGGCTGGGAACCACGGTAATCTGACCAAACTCAACCAGGCACTGGCTTACATCGACCAAGGCAGTCTGGAAAGCGCGTGTAACATCCTCAATGAAGTGATCAACGATGGGGATGACGAGCAAAAACAGGAAGCCCGCGAGTTGCTGGCGAAAATTGCCTGAAGGCATGGTTCAAGCCAGTCACGAGTGGCCTGGTCGGTTGGTTGGTTAACTCAAGGTCGCCGTTTTGAGTCTTATTTGTGGAAGGCCCGACCTCGGTGTGTCCTGCACCGCGACAGCGCAATCTGGCAGCCCTGAGGGCTGTATTTGCCGCGGGTCGCGGCCTCCTGCAAGGTTCTGGATAGGCTGAGTCCATGGGCTAACGGATTAATCGATCAGGTCACTAGCTGACCGAAGCTTCATCTAAAAGGCTCGCTTACCCGCACAAGGTAAACGGGCCTTTTACGTTGCACCCTCGAGTTTCGGACGGGGTTATCATGATTTTTTGCGTAGGCAGAGTGGTTTATGTCCAGCGACAAAGTTGAAGTGACTATCACCTATTGCAGTCAGTGCCAGTGGCTGTTGCGCGCGGCCTGGCTGGCCCAGGAACTGCTGTCGACCTTCGCCGATGATCTTGGCAAGGTCAGCCTGCAGCCTGGCAGCGGTGGGGTGTTTCGCGTCACCTGTGACGGCGTGCAGATATGGGAACGCAAGGCCGACGGTGGTTTTCCCGAAGCCAAGGTGCTCAAGCAGCGCTTGCGCGACTTGATCGATCCGGCGCGGGAACTTGGCCACAATGATCGTTCGGCCGACACCTGACCCTTCGCACGGCAGCGCTTTGCTGGATTGATTGGCATTCTGGCAATCCTGGCAACCCAATACACTCAGCCACCCTGGGCCGTGACAAATACGCGAGCCTCATTTGGCTGATCGCTCGGTCAGCTTTTATGTTTTTGGCCTTGTTCTCAAGCGGTCTCGGCGCTAGGGTTGCCAGCCCTGTAGGCTAGTTGCGACGATGTTGGAATTTTAGTGAAAGCCACGCATGAAGCCTTTTTTCAATTGTCTTTTCGATCACTGCGGGTCGACGCAAATTGAACGCGCCGTCTAGAGCCCTGCTATTGCTGGCACTGGTGGTCGCGGCGATCAATCTGCGCCCCGGTATCACCTCTCTGGCGCCGCTTATCGAGCGGATTGCCGATGAGTTGGCGTTGAGCCGGAGCCTGATCAGCCTGACCACGGCATTGCCGGTACTGTGCATGGGATTGCTGGCACCTTTTGCACCGCGTCTGGCTCTGCGTCTAGGGCTGGAACGCACCATCGCCTTGTGCATGGGGGTGATCACCGCCGCCTTGCTGATGCGCCTGGCTGGCCAGTCCAGTGTTGTGCTGATTGCCAGTGCGGTGCTGCTCGGTGCCGCCATTGCGATTGCCGGGCCATTGCTGTCGGGGTTTATCAAGCGCCACTTCGTTGGGCAGATGGGCACCGTGGTCGGCTGGTATTCCCTGAGCATGGCTGTAGGCGGCGCGGCTGGTGCCGTGCTGACGGCGCCAGCCACGCAACTGTTCGGCGACAGTTGGCCGCAGGGGCTGGCGGTCTGGGCCTTGCCTGCGATGTTGGGGCTGTTGTTATGGCTGTGCCTGCCCAATCGGGCGGAGTCTGCCGAAGCCGCCGAAGCCGACAGCGGTTTGCCCTGGAATCAACCGCGGGCCTGGTTGATCAGCTGCTTTTTCGCGATTCAGGCCGGGCTGTTCTATGCCTTGGCAACCTGGGCGGTGGCGCGTTACCACGAGGCAGGCTTGACCCTGCCGCACAGCAATGCGCTGTTCAGTATTTCGATGCTGATGGGCATGCCCAGTGCATTCCTGTTGCCCTGGTTGGCCCAGCGTTTCGGCAATCGTTATGTCTTGTTGGTCGCCTGCGGCTTGGTGTCGTCTGTCAGCCTAGCGATGATCACTTTCATGCCGACTTTCGCGCCGGAATTCTGGGCGGTCAGCATCGGCTTCGGTCTCGGCGGCTCATTTGCCTTGTCCCTGGTGCTGCCGTTGTACGAGGCGGGCTCGCCGCTGGCGGTCAGTCGCTGGACCGCGATGATGCTCTGCATGGGCTACAGCATCGCGTGTCTGACGCCGGTTCTGACTGGTCTGGCGCGCGATCTTGCCGGTCACTATCAATTGCCGTTCATGGTGCTGACCAGCCTGGCGCTGTTGATGACGGCGCTGGCCTGGGTCATGCGTCGCGGCCCGCGCCATTCCTGACCCGGCGAGTGTGAGTCGGCCGACAAAATGACAAAATTCCCCAGCAGTTCCTTTCTCGGCAATCGGCGCTGTGTTAGAAGGCAGCCTTGATTTTCTGGAGTGCCCGTGTGGAGTCTGAATCCATCGTTTATGGCTGCATTCGCGACTGGCCGTCCGATAGCCCGGCACAGAGCCGTCTGCGCCGTGAGATCAACCACCAGGTGCTGGGCGAGTTGCCGGCTGATGAGGCCTGGCCATTTCTCGGACGCGAGATGTTCGCCTTCTGCCAGCAGCCCGAAGAAGGCCTGTACCAGACGCAGGTGATTCACTTCGGCGCCAGTTACCGCGCGGTCGAGTACGAGTGGAGCCTGTGGGTCGAGCGGTTCGAGACACTGCTCAAACGCCTGTATTGGGCCAGCGCGGTGGTGCATCTGGAAACCGAACTGAGCGGCACTCATACCTTCCGCTGGGAGTCGGACAACGCGGGTCACAGCCCTCAGGAAGGCGAGTTACGGGTGCGCTGCGCCTGGGAGCGCGAAGGCGGCTTGCGCGGCTGAATGCCGGGTAGCCGCCTACCTATGCGTTCAGGGTTTAGGTTGGCGATACAAGTCGATCAGTACCTGGTCGAGAATCGATGACGCGCCCCAGGGTCGCTGATCATTGAGAATCGCCACCACCGCCCAACTGTTGCCATTGCTGTCGCGGCTGTAGCCGGCGATGGCCCGGACATTGTTAAGGGTGCCGGTCTTGATATGTGCCTCGCCGGCCAAGGCGGTGCGGTGTAGGCGTTTGCGCATGGTGCCGTCCATGGCTACCAGCGGTAGGGAGCTGATGAATTCGGCGGCATAGGGGCTTTTCCAGGCAGCCTGGAGCAGTTGGGCCATTTCACGTGCGCTGACGCGCTCGTCACGCGACAGGCCGGAGCCGTTCTCGATTACCAGGTGCGGAGCAGTAAGGCCCTTGCGCGCCAGCCAGCTGCGGATCACCCGCTGGGCGGCCTTGGCGTCGTCGCCGTCGGCCTCATTGCGAAACTGCGCGCCGAGGCTCAGAAACAGCTGACGGGCCATGGTGTTGTTACTGTATTTGTTGATGTCGCGGATGATCTCCACCAGATCCGGGGAGAAAGCGCGAGCAAGCAAGCGGGCATCTTTCGGTACCTCGGCGAGGCGGTCCTTGCCGAGGATCTTGCCGCCCAGCTCCTGCCAGATGGCCCGTACGGTGCCGGCCGCATAGCCGGGATGGTCGAGCAGCGACAGATAGGTCTGGGCCTTACAGCCCTCTGCAAGTTTGCCGGTGACGATCACGGTAGTGCCGTCGAACTGTTTCACCGGGTTGTAGCGCACATCCGGCCAGCCTGGACATTTGCCTGCCGGCAAGGCCTTGACCTGATTGTCGATGCGGATCTCGGCAATCGGTGGTTCGACCGCGATATGCACCTTGCCGCCGTCGGTACGCGCGACGAAGCGCACTGCCTTGAGGTTGACCAGCAAGGCGTCGGGGGTGACCAGATAAGGTTTGTTGGTGTCGCCGCCGTCATCGTTGAAGGTCGGCAGCGCGGGCTGGTTGAAGTGGCTGCGATCAAGTACCAGGTCGCCGCTTATCTGGTGCACGCCGTTGGCGCGTAGGTCGCGCAGCAGCAGCCAGAGGCGCTCCATATTCAGCTTGGGGTCGCCACCGCCTTTGAGGAACAGGTTGCCGTGCAGCACGCCGTCTTTCAGCGGGCCGTCGGTGTAGAACTCGGTTTTCCACTGGTGCGTTGGGCCGAGCAGTTCCAGGGCGGCAAAGGTGGTCACCAGCTTCATGGTCGAGGCCGGATTGATCGACACGTCGGCGTTGAAGAAGGTGCTGTTGCCAGGACCGGTAAGCGGCAGGGTGACCACCGACAGCGATTGGGTACTGATCTTGCTGGCTTTCAGCGATTGCTCAACCTTGGGCGACAGGCCGCTGTTGACGGCAGCCTGCAAGGGTAGGGCGAGCGGTAGGAGCAAGCCGGCGATAACCAGCGTGCGCAAGGTGTTGATCATGGGTAGATACCCTCCAGTTGAGGGTTGGTGGTCACGAATGACATGTACGGAAGGTCTCGTCGAGGTTTTGCGAATTGCCGCACATTATGCCCGAGGGCCGGGATGCTGCGCTGCTCCATGATCGGCGTCAATGCTTTGCTCCGGTGCAGCGCCTGTCGCCTGGCAGGCAGCGAGGCGGGCAATTCGCACGGCAAGCTGCTAAAGTGCCGCGCGTTATCACTTTTGAGGATTGTTCCATGGCTACTAACCGTTCCCGCCGTCTGCGCAAAAAACTCTGCGTGGATGAATTCCAGGAGCTGGGTTTTGAGCTGAACCTGAACTTCAAAGACGATCTGGCCGAAGAGGCCATTGATGCATTCCTTGATCAGTTTCTGCGTGACGCCATGACCGCCAATGGTCTTGGTTATGTCGGCGGCGATGACTATGGTCTGGTATGTCTGGCCCAGCGTGGCTCGGTCAGCGAAGAACAGCGTACCCAGGTCGAAGCTTGGTTGAAAGGTCGTGATGAGCTGGTCGACATTACTGTCAGCCCGCTGATGGATGTCTGGTATCCGGAAAGCACCATCAATACTCCGGCCTGACGTTCGCCGGCTGGGCATGCAACATGCCCAGCCGTTGCTTCACCGTCCATGCAGGACCTCGCGTTCCACCCCTCTCTCCTGCAAGACCCTCTACTTCGGCAAGAAAATACCAAACCCAGTGGGCGCCTTGTCTAGCAGTCTGGCTTTGCTCAGTACCGCGCGGTCATCCACCTAATCGATCTGTTGCGCCTGCATGAAGCGTTCGGCGTAGCGCCGATAAATTTCTGCGCGCACGAACAAACCAAACAGTTGCGGGTCAATGCGCGCGTGCTTGCACATGGTCGCCATGATGAGCAGTGACTGCCGAGAGCAGCTTGGCCTGTTTGTACGGATGGTCTGCAGCAGTCAACGCTTCGAAAATATCGGCTATTGCCATCATTCGGGCCGGTCGGCTCATCTGCTCGCGGTGCAGGCGTTTCGGGCAGTGTTGTTATCGATTTTGTCGTGGTGACCTTGCCGCAGTCATGCCGCCAGGCGGCGATATGCTACACCTCCGATTCATCATCGCTGGCCGTGGCCGTCGGCATTGATGGCGCCGACGATCAGTTGGATAAGGAGTCGAGCAGCTGTTTGCGTCCATCCAGCAGGCGCTGGCTTTCAATACAGCGCGCCGCTACTCCAGACACCGCCTCGACGAACGCCACGCACTCGGAGCTTTGCATGGCTCGGTCGGCTGGCTCGCCACGGTCGCAGTGCAGCAGCACCAGGACGCCCAGCCTGTCGCCCTGAGGGTTATACAGGCCGGTGGCAACCAGGTGGGCGCGCGGGCTGTCGAGGGTTAGCAGCAGGCTTCGGTAGTCGTCGGCCTGGTCGAAGCCCAGCGAGGCGATGCGGCTTTTGTCGCCGTTGGCTGGTTGCTGCAACCAGCTGGGCAATTGGCTGGCGGCCTTGGCGTAGCCACGAATGCCGTGCTTGTCGAGGCTGTGCGGCGTGCCGTCGAGCAATAGACCATAAGGCTCCAGACGCCCGCTGTCGGCATCGAGCAAGTAAATCAGGCCGCCGTGGGCCGCGCTGATGGCCACGGTTTCCTGCAGGATCCGCTCAAGCAGAGTATCTAAGCGGGTTTCGGCGCAGAGGCTGGCGGAAATCTCGAGGAAGCTGGCAATGGTCTCTTTCATCCGCGCCATGGATTTAGCCAGTTGATCCACTTCCAGTACCAGCGAGTGACCGCTGGAAGGGTAGTTGAAGTCGAAACGGCGGATGGCCTCGGCCTCTAACACCAAGGCACGCAAGGGTTTGGCCATAATGCGCGAAGCCAGCCAGCCCAAGGGTAGGCACAGCAGCAAGGCGGTCAGCGTGATCAGTGCGCCTTGCCAGCGGATGCGGTAGGCGTCGGCCAGCAGTTCGTCTTCCGGCACCAGTAGCGCCAGGTACAGACCTTGCGGCCCACCTTCCTGGATATGGCTGCGCGAGACGACCCAGCGTCGTTCGCTCAACTCCAGAACGCCCTGATGCGGGGCGTCCAGACCATCAGCCAGGAGGGCCGCGAGTTCCGGGCTGAGGTCTCGGGCCGGGGTCAGGTGCGCTTTGCCGTTATGCATCAGCAGCAGGCGCGTGCTGTCTGGATAGGCCACGGTATTGCCCTTGGCGTCGAACAGGATGACTTGGCTGTTAGCCGTCACCTGGTGCTGGGCCAGGGTTGTGGAAAGCTCGGAGAGCGTCAGGTCTGCGGCCAGAACGCTGGTCGGTCCGGCACGCCTGGCCAAGGTAGTGCCGACTTGCTGGGTGGAAAAAAACACATAAGGCGCGGTGGTGATCTGCTCTGCATGGCTGCTGGCACTCAGGTACCAACTGCGGCTGCGTGGATCGAAGGCTTCCAGGGGCCGTTGCTGCTGGCTGATGAGGTTCAGCGCGTCATCGAAGAACAGGTAATGGGCCTCGACCCCGGTTGCGCTGCGGTCGATCGACCAGACTTGATAGGTCGCCTGCTCGGGTGCCGCCAGGAGCTGCTTCAGCGTCTCGCTGCGCAGTGGCCGCAGCATGAAAAAATCGCCGTCCGCATAGCCGAGGTACAGCGAGGCCAGTTTGGGGTTGTCACGCAGGGCCTGGGCCAAAGGTTCAAGCAGCGCCAGGCGACCCTGAAGATCGGTCGCCTGGGTGTCGCGATTGAGCACCAGCATGCTGAGCAGGTGGTTGATGGGTAGGTAGGTGTGGCGCAGATCTTTCTGCACATCCTGTTGGATGCGCTCGAACAGCTTGGCGCTGCTGGAAAAGATGATCTGCGAGTTCTGCTGGTAGTTGAACAGTCCCAGTACTATGCCGATCAGCAATAACAGCAAGGTGAACAACACGCTGATATGTACGTGCAGGGGGACGCGACGGTCGTGGAGCCTGGCAATCCTTAGCATCGCGCGTCTCTCCGTGAAGTGCGTTACGGACCCAGGAAGCATAGTGAAGGGTCCGCAGGCTTGCCTGCTAAACGCTATTAATTATAAGAAAATAGCTGCTTAGAGCTGCTATTCGTCCGCCGGCGGGATGCCCGACTCAAGGCGCTCACCGCGGCGCAGCAACGCGCTTCGCGTGTTTGTCCAGTAACTGACTCAGGCCGTGCATGAGCAGCGCGACGAACAGCACCAGTACCACGCCAAACAAGGCGTTGAGCAAGCGCACCTCGGCAAGCTGCCAATCCTGCGCGAGGCTTTCGGCCAGCAAGACGAAGCAGACGGTGGTGTGCAGTACGAATAAGCCATAGTGGTTGGCCTGTATGGCACGGCTGATGGCGATCAGCGGCAGCAGGGTGGCGACCATCAGCGGCGGGTCCTGCAGGCTATGCCCGAGCAGAATCAATAACCCTGCCGCAGCCAGGCTGGCCAAGCTCGATTGCAGGGCGCGTACCAGGCTGCCCTGGAATTCCAGCTGCAGTGTGGTGACCACGGTCAAGGTCAACCAGTAGCCGCGTTGCAATTCAGCCAGGTTGACGACCAGACCGGCGAGCGAGAAGGCCAGGGTGCAGGCCAGCGCATGCAGGCGCCACTGCTGGCGCGGCAGGCGTTTGGCGTGGCGTTTGAGTACTTTGAGGAGGCTGACGAAGCGTGGCATGTATGGCCACATGCGCAGGCCATGCATACCGCGCAGGCCAAACGCCAGGAGCATCACCCAGAGCCCGCCGAGGATGAACAGCATGGCGATGGCGAGCGGTTTATCCAGGTTGCCCAGGCCTTGCTGACCTTGGCCCAGGCACAAACAGACGGCCAGGCCTATGCCGAGTTTGCCGGCCTCGCTGCCAAAGCGTTGTAGCCAGGCGAGCAAGAAGCCGAAGGCACCGAACAGGCCGAGACTGATCAGCGGATCGCTGGCCGCCCAGAAACCCAGACCGGCACTGCCGGCACCGAGGCCGATGAGCATCAACATGCGCAGCATACCGAGGCGGTGCAGGGGGTTGGCCTGGGCGGCCTGAAAGGCGCCAACCGATGCCCAGAGAAAGCCCGGGTGGGCACTGAACAAACCCAGCAGCAGGGGCAGGGCGCAACCGAAGCCGGCGACCATCGCCGGCCCCCAGGCTGGCGGTCCGGCATGCCAGCTGAAGGTTTTGCGCAGGACACTTTTCATGAATTACACCGGACTCGAGCGCCCCGTCATTTCACGGGCCATTTCAGTAGCGTAGCTGTCGGTCATGCCGGCGATAAAGTCGATCATGCGCAGAAACGAGGTATACAGCGATCCGTGCGGATCGGGCGCATTGTTGCCGAGCAAGTCGAGGATGCGCCGGTGTTTGAACGATGGCGTGCGTCCGCCGTGCTGCTCCAGTGCGGCGCCACAAAAGGCATTGAGGAGAATTTCCAGGGTGGTGTAGGCACCGATCTCGTGCAGGGTCTTGCGCTTGTCCTGGAATATCTTCTCGCGCGCCATGTCCTTGGCGCTCTGCACGCAGCGTTTGGCGGTGCCGTGCATATGCTCGACCAGATCGCCTTGCAGGGTGCCGGCCAGCAGGGCGTCCTGTTGCTCGACGAAGGCGTGGGCAGCGGCATTGGTCAGGTGTTCGATGGCCTTGCCGCGCAGAATCGCCAATTTGCGCCGTTTGGAGTCTTGCGGGCCAAGCTGGCGATAGGTTTCCGGCAGGTCGTCACCGACCAGGTCGAGCAGCAGCGCCTCGACTTCGCTGTAATCGAGCAACTCCATCTCCAGGCCATCTTCCAGGTCGATCAAGCCGTAGCAGATGTCGTCCGCCGCCTCCATCAGATAGACCAGCGGATGGCGCGCCCAGCGCTGTTCTTCCAGTTGCGGCAGGCCAAGTTTTTGGGCGATCTGTTCGAGCAGTGGCAGTTCGCTCTGGTAACAGCCGAACTTGTGCTTCTTGTAGCCGAGCGCTTCGGCGTGACGCGCAGTCCAGGGGTATTTCAGGTAAGTGCCGAGGGTCGCATAGGTCAGCCGCGTACCGCCGTCGAACTGGTGGTATTCCAGCTGGGTGAGCACGCGAAAACCCTGGGCGTTGCCTTCAAAACTGAGAAAGTCGCCGCGTTCGGCCGCGCTCATCGCATCCAGCCAGCCGCGCCCTGCGGCCTGCTGAAACCAGTGGCGAATCGCATCCTCGCCAGAATGGCCGAATGGCGGGTTGCCGATGTCATGGGCCAGGCACGCCGACTGCACGACCATGCCCAAGTCGCTTGGCTCGCACCAGGCGGGCAGTTCAGGGCGAATCATCTCGCCGACGCGCATGCCCAGCGAGCGTCCGACGCAGCTGACTTCCAGCGAGTGGGTCAGGCGCGTGTGGATATGGTCGTTGCTCGACACCGGGTGCACCTGGGTCTTGCGTCCCAGGCGGCGAAATGCGCCGGAGAAGATGATCCGATCATGATCTTTATGAAAGGGCGTGCGGCCCAATTCATCGGCGCTGTGCGTCGGTTTGCCGAGTCGTTCGCGATTGAGCAGTGTTTGCCAGTCCAAGGCCAGTCCTCGCCATTCAGTGGCTGATGTCTCTAGCTTCGGGGTTGCCGAGCTTTCCTGCAAGTATCCAGGCTGCTCGTGTCGCAAGGCAGGGCATGCCGGCATTACTGTGGCGTCGCTCAATTTTGCTTCGAGTGGCGAAAGATGGGGGGCGTTGCTAAGGTCAAATCTAGGTGCGAATGGAGGCATCCTGCCAGCTGGGGCTTGTTTCGCGAAAGCGTGTCTCTGCCCATCTGCACCTCCCGCAACAGCGAATATAGGGTGATCCACCGAAGCAGGCCGTTAGCGTTCGCTTAAACGGTTTTTTCTCATAATGGAGGATGTATGAATAATGCAATCGTCTTGGTCGCTCGGCTGCTGCTGGCTCATATTTTTCTGTTAGCCGGATTCAGCAAGATCACCGGTTATGCCGGTACTCAGGGGTATATGGAGAGCGTGGGCATACCCGGCGCGCTGTTGCCGCTGGTGATCGCTTTGGAAATCGGCGGCAGTCTTGCACTGATCTTCGGTTTTCTCACCCGCTGGGCGGCGCTGGCGCTGTCAGCTTTCTGTATTGCGTCCGCGTTGATTTTTCATAATAACTTTGCCGAACAGACGCAAATGATCATGTTCATGAAGAACCTCGCCATGGCTGGCGGATTGCTTCTGCTTTACGTGCAAGGTGCGGGCGCCTTCAGCGTCGATGCCCAGCGCGGTAAGTAGTCGCGCTGCCCCGTGACCTGTTGCATAGGGTGGATTTATCCGCGAAAACCGCTGAGGCGGCGACAAAACTTCGCGGGTAAATCCGCTTGTATGTTGTACCTGCCGGGGAGAGGGCGCGGCTAACGTCAGCGTGGCCTGATCCGCTCGACCAGTACGCTGCCGTCATGCATCAGGCGACCACGCACCTGCACGTAGTCGCCGGCTTGGGGCGAATGCTCGCTGCGCGTCTTGGCGTTGATCTTGAGCGGCAGCGTATCCAGCCGCCAGTTGGCGCCGAGCGTGCCTTGCAGGCGCACTTTGGCTCCGCCTGGCAGCGGTGCGGGTTTGCCCTGCGCATCGCGTGCACCTTGATCGATCCAGTCGACGATCAGGGCAATTTCCGTCTTGTCGAGAAAGGGTGGGCCATCGTATGGCATGCGTGGCCGTGCCTGCCCGCGGATACGCCGCACCAACTCGCTGGCGTCTGCCGAGCCGGGCACGACCCGCGCGCGGTCGTCGTAAGCCAGGGTCGTCGCATAGGAGGACAGCAGATAGCCCTCGGGCGCTGCCCCCATCAAGCCATGAGACGAATGGCACTTGGTGCAGCGTCGGGCGAAAATTGCTTCCACATGGCTGTAGTTCAGCGTCGTGCCAAGTGTGGCTGCTGGCGCCGCGCCAGGGTTGGCCATTGCGTCTGTTGCGGGTGGCTCGACCGCGGGCTTGAGTCCCGCGGCAATCCAGCGTTCAAACAGCTCGATTTCGGTGTCGCTGAGAAATGGCGGGCCAGTCAGTGGCATGCGTGGTTGGCTGATGCCTTTGAGACGCTTGATCAGCTCGCTGCCGGTTGGATCGCCGGTCTGCACGACAGGGCCACGTTGGCTGCCCTTGAGCAGCTGCGCAAGGCTATCGAGGCGTAAGTCCAGCGGCGGCTGTGGCCCTGCATGGCAGAGCACGCAACGACGTTGCAGAATCGGCGCGATATCGTTGAAGGTCGGTTCTGCAGCGCTGCCCTGTAGGCCGGCGAGCAGGGCTGGCACCAGGGCAATCGCAAGCTTGCCGGGGAGATGGTCAGGCATGGAGAGCCACGTCTCAGGGTTGCCTATTGGTCTTTCAAGACTAGCTGGTGCCCGTTGCGGGCGGAAAATTTCAGCGTGCAAAGCTGCAGTAGCGACCGCCGGTAAGCATGCCTGCGCTTACCGCGGCTATAAGCCTGCAGCCGTTTTTCTCGGCTATCTGCGTCGGGGCTTTGACCACTTCGTCGCTGGGGCCGCCCCTGACGGCTGCCTGGAACAGACGCATAGCCAGTTTGAGAATGTCCGGCGGTAAGGCCAGCAGCCGATCGAGTCGCGCATAACCAGCACCGAAGTCATCGATGGCGATGCGCGCATCGGCTTCACGGGGGCGCGCCACCACGCCGGGCAAGCGCTGACTGGCGCCGCCCAGTTAGGCAATCTCGAAGACGCTGCGCGATGGGTCGATGCCGCTGCCCTGCAATTGCTTCAAGCTGGGTAGCGGCTGGGCGGGGCGCAGTCGACTGATTCAGCGTGGCGAGATATTCAGGCTAAGGAACCAGTCGGTGGGGGCTCCATGGAAGCGCGCCAGGGCCTGCTCGCGGCAGCGGGACAGCGGGAGGTTTTCGCAGCGCTGAGCAGTGGCTCGGCCGAGTGCAGGGGGCTAGCGGCGGTGTCGATAAAAGGTTGAAAGACGGCGAGCAGTTGACCGTCGAGCGGCGGGCACTTCCTTCGCTTATGGGCAGTAAGCAAAACGCCGCTAAGTGCGGCGTTATGGTTCAGCTAGGCAAGATCGAGTGGCACGCTTATGGGGCTTTTGCCTCGTTGTCAGTGCCTCGTGGCGGGTTGCGCCTGAGCAGCGGGAAGGCGACCAGGGCGATGCGCAGCCAGCGTCGCCAGTTGCCGCGGCGTATACCCAGCGTTGCCAGCAGTAGGGCGCCACCGGCGACCCAAAGGGGTGCATTGCTGTTGCCCAGCTCTTCACGCCAATGGCTGCTGAAATACTGCGCCTGGCGCAGCGGTTGCAGCATTACCAGCGTTTCATGACGCAGCTCCTGGCGATGCATTTCCAGGCGCAGGCGCAGCATGGCTTTGCGCAACTCGCTGCGCGAGGCTTTGGCAGGTAGTTCAGGTAGGCTCATGGCAGCAGTTGCTCGCGGTCGCGGGCCAGTTCTTCGAGGCTGGCGCTGAACGGTGGAGGGGCATTGCGCAGGTGTGCCAGCAGGCGCAGCAGGCAAATCAGCAGGCCCAGGGTATAAGTCGCGCAGAGAAGGATGATCACGGTCAGCCGATGGCTATCCCAGAAACTGATCAGCAGCGCAGCGGACAGGCCAACCATCAGTAGAAAGCCAAACACCAGGCTCAGGATGGTCAGTACCAGCAGGCGAAGTGTATGGCTTTTCTGCTCTTTCAACTCTTCGCCAAACAGTGCGATATGGCCATGCAATAAACCCAGCAGGGCACCGGCAAAGCGCCGCGGCGAGCCGCCGCGGCTGGGTGTGGCAGGTGGTGTGGCGTCCATGTCTTCTCTCATCAGCGCCGCGTGATCAGCATGCCCAGCAGCAAGCCGATGGCGGCTGCCACGCCCAGAGTCTGCCAGGGATGGGTTTGCACATAACCCTCGGTTGCCTGGACTGCAGCCTTACCGCGATCACGTAGCGAGTCTTCTGCATTGTGCAAGGTGGAGCGGGCGCGCCCTAGGCTGGTGCGGATCTGTTCGCGCAGCTCTTCGGCTTGCTCACCAACCAGACTGGCCGAATGTTGCAGCAGTTTTTCAGTGTCGCTAACCAGTGCCTGAAATTCGTTGAGCAGTTCGTCCTGGCTTGTTGCGCTGGCGTTTTTACGAGGCATCGGGTCTCTCCTTGAGCGGTTCTGTTCAGTGTAAGAGGTTCGAGTGTTGTGCGGGGATTGGGTTCCTTCTTCCTTCATATTGCCAGGCGGTTTCAGCTGCTGACCGATCATGCACTGGTACAACGCTTGCATTGTGCTGGTGCGCGCCCTTGGCTGAGCGCTCTTTTATGGGGCTTGCCAAGGGTCGGCCTGGACGCCAAGGTGCATTGATAAGTCACTAATAAATATAGATTAAGTACCTTCTGTGCAGTTTTTATCGGGACTGTTTTAGTGCCCTGTATGGCTGTGCTACATGAAGTGGGCCGCTTGTTATGCTGCTTGATGGTGCGTACGCACTTATAAGCGACCCGCTTTGGTGCGTCTTTCCTAACCATGGAGTTTTCTTCGCTGATGGAAAACATCAATAGTGCTGTGGAAACCCTGATTCACGGCTCCAATACCCTGTTTATCCTGCTTGGTGCGGTCATGGTGCTGGCCATGCATGCCGGCTTCGCCTTTCTCGAGGTGGGTACGGTTCGCCAGAAGAATCAGGTCAACGCCTTGTCGAAGATCATCTCCGACTTCGCCGTGTCGGCCCTAGCCTATTTCTTTATAGGCTATTGGATTGCCTATGGCGTGACTTTCCTCGAGCCGGCGAGCGTGCTGACCGAAGACAACGGTTATGCCTTGGTCAAGTTCTTCTTCTTGATGACGTTCGCCGCAGCGATCCCAGCGATCATCTCCGGTGGTATCGCCGAGCGCGCCAGGTTCGGTCCGCAACTGTGCGCCACCATTCTGATCGTGGCTTTCGTCTATCCGTTCTTCGAAGGCGTGATCTGGAACGGCAACTACGGCGTTCAGGCTTGGCTCGAGGCGCAGTTCGGCGCGCCTTTCCATGACTTCGCCGGCTCGGTGGTCGTGCATGCAATGGGCGGTTGGCTGGCCCTGGGGGCGGTGTTGTTGCTGGGGCGACGTAATGGGCGTTATCGCGATGGCAAGCTGGTGGCATTCGCGCCGTCGAATATTCCGTTTCTCGCCTTGGGCTCGTGGATCCTGATCATCGGCTGGTTCGGTTTCAACGTGATGAGTGCGCAGACCCTGGGCAGCGTCAGCGGCCTGGTGGCGGTCAATACGCTGATGGCGATGGTCGGCGGCACCGTGGCGGCCTTGCTGGTCGGGCGCAATGACCCGGGCTTTCTGCACAACGGCCCGTTGGCTGGGTTGGTGGCGGTCTGTGCCGGCTCCGACCTGATGCACCCGGTAGGCGCCTTGGCCACCGGCGCCATCGCCGGGGCGTTGTTCGTCTGGGCGTTCACCGCGACCCAGGTCAAATGGAAGATCGACGATGTGCTCGGCGTCTGGCCGCTGCACGGCCTGTGCGGCGTGTGGGGCGGGATCGCCTGTGGAATCTTCGGTCAGCAGGCTCTGGGCGGCCTGGGTGGTGTCAGCCTGAGCAGCCAATTCGCCGGCACTGCCCTGGGTGTGCTGGTGGCGTTGTCCGGTGGCTTGCTGGTGTATGGCGTGCTCAAGGCGCTGGTCGGCATTCGCTTGAGCCAGGAAGAAGAGTTCATTGGCGCCGACTTGTCTATCCACAAGATCGGCTCGCATACCGAGGACTGATCAAGGCGATCTAAAAGGTAAAAAGCCCGCTCGAATGAGCGGGCTTTTTGTTTTCAGTCAGGGTTACAGCAGCGGGATAGTGTAGGAAACGATCAGGCGGTTTTCGTCGAGTTCGCCGAGTGCGTCGGAACGCACCGTGGCGTTGCGCCATTTCACTCCGAGATTCTTCAGGGCGCCTTCTTGGACGATGTAGCCGATGTCCATATCGCGCTCCCACTCCTTGCCCTCGGACAGGGTTGCACCGCGGTCGATGTTGTCGCCGCTGATGTAGCGAGTCATGAAGGTCAGGCCGGGAATGCCGATGGAGGCAAAGTTGAAATCATAGCGTGCCTGCCAGGAAGTCTCGTCCTTGCTAGCGAAGTCGCCGATCTGCACGTAGTTGACCAGAAACGGGTCAGTGCCGTCGAGATAGGCATAGCCGGTATCGCCGCTCATTTTCTGGTAGCCCAGGCCGAGGCTGTGGCCGCTCAGAGCGTAGGTAAACATGGCGCCGAAGTAGTTGTTGTCGATGTTGCTGCGGCCGTCGTCGGTGGTGCGAGCGTAGCGCAGATCGGTCTTGAAGGATTGTTTCTCGGCGATCGGCAGTACATGCACTAGACCAAAAATGTGCTGCTTGTACAGCTCTTCCAGCTGGCCGTAGTGGTAGCTGGTGGTCAGGTTGTCTTGCCACTTATAGGACAGGCCGGCGAAGTTGAAGTCGTTGCCCTGATTGCCGTTGCTGCCGAATTTGAAGTTGCGTATGCCGCCCGTACTATTAACGCCCAGATCCTCGAAGTCGCTGGAGTTGCGCTGGTTGAGCTCCTTCAGTTGCCCCGCATCGATCGTCAGGCCGGCGATCTCCTGGGAGTTCAGGTGGCCGCCGAGGAAGTTCTGCGGCAGCAGACGCGAGTCGTTGGCCGACACGCTTGGCAGCTTGGGCATCAGGCCGCCGACCTTGAGCACGGTCTTGGAAATTTTGGCCTTGAGCGTGGCGCTCGCTTCCGAGTACTCGCCCGGCCCTTCATCGCCGAAACTGTTCGGTAGCAGGTTGGTGCCGGCGCGTTCGTCCGACGAGTCGAGCTTCAACCCCAGGCCGGCATAGGCGTCCAGACCGAAGCCGACGGTGCCTTCGGTAAAGCCGGATTCGGCTTTGAAGATAAAGCCCTGTGCCCACTCTTCGCGCTTGGATTGTTGCGCGGCCGTGGTGTGGCGTAGGTCGCGGTTGAAGTAGAAGTTGCGCAGTTCCAAGCTGGCTTTGCTGTCCTTGATGAATTCGGCGTGAGCCAGGGACGGTAGGGTGAGGCTGGCGCCCAGGGTGGCAAATGCCACTGCTTGGGCGAGGCGCGTCTTACTCATTATTATTGTCTCCATGATGGTGTGCGGACCGGCGCATGACCGACCTGTTCCGGCATTGCGGAATAAACCACGAGCGGGTCGGGCTAGCCTTTAGACTTTAGTCGGCACGCTTTATTTATCAGTAACTTGCGTGTGACTGCCGAGTCTTGATTGGATAAAGGTCCAGGCGTTCGCGGATGCGGACATCGTGGGCCAGTAGCAGAGTCAGTACTCCGCGTGACCCTGGCGACAGTTGGGGCTGTCTTGGGCGCTTGGAGATTGAGACACTCGCGCCTCTGGTCAGCCAGTACCTGCTCCCGGCTCAAGTTTGTCGGCGCGCGGCCGTCAACCGTGTAGATATCCTGCTCTGGTACTTCGTCATGAATCCCCTGGCCTCGCTCGCATCGTCAGCTTCACGTTCGTCCCTGCTGAACAATCCGACAGCTATACGCAATGCGGCCGACGCACAGCAGACCCTGGCCAATCGCCTGGCCGAGCGTCTCGGTCTGGCGCCGGATGCCTTAAGTGGCAAGCGCGATGCGTTTAGCCCGGAAAAGGTCGCCTCGGTGGTTCTCGGGTTTATCGAGCAGCGTCTGCAGAAGGAAGAGGCCGCCGGCGCCGATCCCGCCAAGCTGCAAGCGTTGATGACTCAGGCGCGCGATGGCGTGGAGAAAGGCTTTACCGAGGCGCGCAAAATTCTCGATGGCATGGGCGTATTGCAAGGCAAGGTGGCTGCGGATATCGACGACACCCACCAGCGCATCCAGGAGGGTCTGGGCGACCTCGGCAAACGCTTCGATCCGGCAACATTGGAAGCCGCTGGCAATAGCCGGGTCGCGGCCACCAGCGAGCGAACCGCCGCCGTCGCGCAAACCTTCGAGATGGCGGTGACCACCCGCGATGGCGATCGCCTGCGCATCTCTGTCGCCCAGGCGTCGGCCAGCTGGTCGCACACCAGGGCTGTCGCCACCAGCGATGGCAACACTGCGGCGCTGGTCGCCAGCAGCCAGTCCGGCAGCGTGCAGATCGGTGCCTGGCAGGTCAGCGTCGAAGGTGAGCTGGACGAACAGGAACGCGCGGCCCTGGACAAGCTTTTTGCTCAGGTGCAGGACCTTTCCGACAAGTTCTATGCCGGCGATCTGGCGGGCGCTTTCGATCGCGCCATGGCGCTGGAGCTGGATGGCGAACAACTGGCCTCGATGTCCCTGCGCCTGACCCAGAGCAGTGTGCGTCAGGCCACCGACACTTATAGTGCCGTGGCCGAGCAGGGCGGTCAGGTGGCCAGTGCGGTCAATACGTCGCTGATTGATTATGCCAAGGGCTTATTAGAGGCGCTACGCAACGTCGACAACCTGCTTGAGGGTGGTCGGAGTGGCTTGCAGGAACTGCTCAAGGGCGGTTTTGCGCTGGACCCACGTCTCGACATGGCGCGCCTGGAAAAAGCCGAGCTGCTTAACAGTCGTCTGCTCGATGGCCTGCAAGGCCTGCTCGATCCTGCAGCGGTGCCGACCGCGACCTGATGTCTAATCCATGAGGTCTGATGGCGCCACCTTACGCCTGCAGGGCGCGGTGCTAGACTGCAAGTCCCTATTATGGAGGCCAGCGGATGCTCCCTGAATGCCAACTGTTCGGCACCCTTGGCTGTCATTTATGTGATGTGGCCGAGGCAATGCTGATGCCTTTCGTCGAACATGGTTTGCTGGTCGAACTGATCGACATCGTCGAGCGCGAAGACTGGGTCGAGCGCTATGCCTTGCGCATCCCCGTATTGCGGCGCTGCGATACCGGGGCCGAACTCAACTGGCCGTTCGAGGCCGAGCAGGTTGTAGAGTTCTTGCGCTGAGTATTTAGTTCCGGCGCTGCTGGTCGATAAGGGTTCCAGTTGTCCTGATTCCGCATGTTCTTCAGTGCGTAGTCCGGATGTAATCCGGGGCACAAGAAAACGACTCATTTGGCTTGAGTGAACACGACTGGGTGCGGGGTGATGCCTTGACCACGGCGCTGGGGCAATCGCTGAGCTGGGTAGGTGGTCAGGTGACTTTTTGTCGGATGGGTCGGGCTGAACTGTTAGGCTCTGAGCATATGCAGAGCTGAATTCGAAACGGAGGGTGGTTGATGAGTGTGGTGCTGGGGGATGCGTTATCGCTGCTGTTGTTTCGTTTGCACAATGGCCGGTTGTTAGGCATTAACCTGCTGAAGGTCAAGGAAATCATTCCTTGCCCGGCATTGACCAAGTTGCCCAATCGCCATCCCCACGTGCGCGGCCTGGCAACCCTGCGCGGCGCATCCTTGATCGTGGTCGACCTGGCGCGGGCAATTGGCTCGCATGGCGAGAGTGACAGCCAGGACGGCTGCCTGATCGTCACCGAACTGAGCCGCTCGCGCCAGGGTCTGCAGGTGCAAAGTGTCGAGCGCATCGTCCAGTGCTCCACCAGCGACGTGCGTCCGCCTCCAGCCGGCAGCGGGACGCGTTCCTTTATCACCGGGGTGACCCAAATCGATGGCGCCATCGTGCAGATTCTCGACATCGAGAAAGTCCTGCACGAGATCACCCCGGCGCTCCCGGAGGAGGTCGATGAGCAGTTGCTCACGGAGGCCGAGCGCAGACTGCTCAGCGGTCGTCGTGTCCTGGTGGTGGACGACTCCCACGTGGCCTTGCAGCAAACGCTGGCCACGTTGCGCAAGCTTGATCTGGATTGCCAGGCGGTGAGAAGCGCCGCCAGTGCGCTGGACGTGTTGCTTACCCAACACCAGGCCGGCTTGCCGATCGAAGTCCTGGTCTCGGATATCGAAATGCCGGAGATGGATGGTTACAGCCTGGTCCGGGAAATTCGTCAGCGCAGCGACATCGGCCAGACTTATGTGCTGCTGCACACCTCGCTAGACAGCACCATGAACACCGAAAAAGCTCGCTCGGTCGGCGCTAATGATGTGCTCACCAAGTTTTCTACCGTGGACTTGAGCAAGGCGCTACTGCACGCATTTCAAAGCCTTGCCTGAGGTGTGCTGAGTCTGCGCAAGTAAAACGCACGCTGGTTCTGCCAAGTGCGTTTTTTTATGAGCAGAGCGTTTTCAATGAGCAAAACAAAGCCCGCACGAAGCGGGCTTTTTTTGCTTGTTTCAGTACCTACACGAAGCAGGATGAAACTGGGATTTGGTCGGAGAGACAGGATTCGAACCTGCGACCTTCTCGTCCCGAACGAGACGCGCTACCGAGCTGCGCTACACTCCGAATAATCCGCATTTTACTGAAAAAGTTTTGTTGCACAAGGGCTTAGGTTGATATTTTTCTAGCTGCAGGGCGCCCTACGAGTCCTTTCGGTTCTTAGCCAGTAATCAGGGGTCACCAATTGGCTGAAGTGACCGCCTGGGTGCAGGCTGTGCTTACAGTTCCTGGATGGAGCGCACTTGATCCTTGTTGACCTTGGCGCGGTTACCATCGAGTTGTTCGAATTCGTAGAAGCCCGAGTCATCATCAAACGCCGGTGTGTTGATGGTCTGAATTTCACGGCCATCGTTGAGGGTGATTACCGATGGCGATACGCAGCCTGCCAGTGCGGCCAGGCCCAGGGCTAGCAGGAAAGCGGGAAGAATCCGCTGAGTCATGACGTGTTTCCTTGAGTTTATAGGGGCAGTGTACTCAGCCTCTGACGGGTAATTGGCGGTCAAGTTCAGTGGTCGACATTCATTTGCTGTTCTGCGCGAGCAGTTGCGGGGTGTTCAGGTTGGCCAGGCGGGGGTCGTTGGGCGGGCAAACGACGGCAATGGGATCATGCCGGCATAGCCAGCGTTGCGGGCTGCGTTCACCGGCCAGCCATGCTTCTTCGAGTGCGCTGCCCAGGGATTTCGGGATCAGGCTGAACAAGGGCTCCCAGAAATCGCCTTGACGCACCATGACCGGGTGGCTGCCGGCATGACCCAGTAGCTCATCGAGCAAGGCACGGTCGAGCAGGGGCGTATCGCACGGCAGCACCAGCAAATAGTCGTGGCGGGCCGCTTGCAGGCCGGTGCGGATGCCGGCCAGCGGGCCCTGGAAGTGTTCGTCGTCGTCGCTGATGAGACGGTCGGCAAAGTCCCTGTAGCGTTCGCTGTTGCGGTTGCAGGAGATGATCAGGTCGTCGCTGAGCGGTCGCACCAGGTCATGCAGCCAGGCGATCAACGGGCGGCCCTGCCACTCGATCAGGCCCTTGTCACGGCCGCCCATGCGTTGTCCGCGTCCTCCGCACAACAGCAGTACGGAGCAGCTTGGCAGAACAGGGGTGGCGGGCATGGCAGAGCCTCCAAAGGTGGGCCTGTGATATAACATCGCGCATTCTCTCAGACAACTGGAAGCCTGCCATGAACCACAAGGCCGAGGCGCAATTCGTGCCGTTGAATATTGCCGTGCTGACCGTCAGCGATACCCGTAGCCAGGAAACCGACACCTCCGGTCAGCTGTTCGTCGACCGCCTGCAGGCGGCTGGGCATAGCCTGGCCGCGCGGGTGTTGCTCAAGGACGACCTGTACTGGATCCGTGCCCAGGTCGCGACCTGGATCGCCGACGACAGCGTGCAGGTGGTGCTGATCACTGGCGGCACCGGCTTCACCGGCCGTGACAGTACTCCGGAAGCCGTGGCCTGCCTGTTGGACAAGCAAGTGGACGGTTTCGGCGAGCTGTTCCGGCAGATTTCCGTGGCCGATATCGGCACCTCGACTATCCAGTCTCGCGCGTTGGCCGGCATGGCCAACGGCACCCTGGTGTGCTGCCTGCCGGGTTCGACCAACGCCTGTCGCACCGCCTGGGATGGCATCCTCGCCGAGCAACTCGATGCCCGCCATGGTCCCTGTAATTTTGTCGCCCATCTGAAGCAGACGGCTGCCTGCGAGAGCCGCGGGTGAGCGGCGGCGAGCAACCCGGCCTGCTGCCGGTCGAGGCGGCGCTGCAGCGTTTGCTGGCACTGGCCGAGACGATGCCGATCAGTGCCAACGAGCAGGTCGCCCTGGCCGACGGCGACGGCCGGGTGCTGGCCGAGCCGCTGATTGCCGGGCTGGACTTGCCGCCCTGGGCCAACAGCGCGATGGACGGTTACGCCCTGCGCCTGGCCGACTGGACGGGTGAGCCGCTGGTGGTCAGCCAGCGTATCCAGGCCGGCAGTGCGCCGCAGCCGCTGCAGCCCGGCAGTTGTGCGCGGATCTTCACTGGCGCGCCGCTGCCGGCCGGGGCCGACACGGTGGAAATGCAGGAAAACGTGGTGGTCGATGAGGATGCTCGGGTGCGTTTCAGCGAGCCGCTGCGACTCGGCCAGAACGTCCGGGCACAAGGCCAGGAAACCCGTATCGGTGAGCATCTGTTGCCGGTAGGGACGCGCCTTGGCCCGATCGAACTGGGCCTGGCGGCCACGCTGGGGATCGCCGAGCTGAGCGTGCGCCGGCGTCTGCGGGTAGCGGTGCTGTCCACCGGCGACGAACTGGTCGAGCCGGGCCTGCCGCTGGGGCCGGGGCAGATCTACAACAGCAATCGCCGTCTGCTGATGGCCTGGTTGCAGCGCCTCGGCTGCGCGGTGGTGGATGGCGGCATCCTCGCCGACGATCTGCAACTGACCCGCGCGGCGTTGGCGGCGTTGAGCGATGTCGACCTGATCCTGTCCACCGGCGGAGTGTCGGTGGGCGAGGCAGACTTTCTCGGTGTGGCGCTGCGTGAAGAGGGCGAGTTGACCCTGTGGAAGCTGGCGATCAAACCGGGCAAGCCGCTGACCTGCGGCCAGTTCCGCGGCGTGCCGGTGATCGGCCTGCCGGGCAATCCAGGCTCGACCCTGGTGACGTTCGGCCTGCTGGCGCGGCCCTATATCCTGCGCCGTATGGGTGTGCAGCAGGTTGAGCCGCTGGGCTTTGCCATGCCGGCCGGGTTCACCTGGAGCAAACCGGGCAAGCGCCGCGAGTACCTGCGCGCGCGCCTGGAAGATGGTCGCGTGGTGCTGCATCCCAACCAGAGTTCCGGCTTACTGCGCAGCGCCGCCTGGGCCGAGGGGCTGGCCGAGGTGCTGGAGGGCACGACCCTGGCCGAGGGCGACAGCCTGCGCTTTATCCCGCTGAGCGAAATCCTCGGTTAAAGCTGGGCAGCGATGGCTATCGCAAGCTCCATCGCATCCTGCGGGATAAGTGGTGGGCTGAAGTCCACCCTGCGGGCTGAGCGAGATTCTGGGGTAGGGCGGGTTGCACCCACCCTATGGGTTCTGCGCCTGGCGCTTGTTCTCGCGGAATTGTCCCGGAGTTTGGCCGGTCCAGCCCTTGAAGCTGCGATGGAAGGAGCGCGGTTCGGTAAAGCCCAGGTAGCTGGCGATGTCCTGGATCGCCAGCTCGCTGCGCAGCAGGTAGTGCTCGGCCAATTCCTGGCGCAGTTGGTCGAGGATCTGCTGATAGCTGGTGTCGGCCTGCTGCAGGTGACGCTGCAGGGTGCGCAGCGTCATGTTGAATTTTTCCGCTACCCGTTCCTTGCGCGGCAGGCCGTCCTTGAGCTGCAGGCGCAGGACGTTCTTGACCCGCAGCGGTAGCGCCTCGTCTTCGTCCAGGCCGGCCATTACGGTCAGGGCATGCTCTTCCAGGGTGCGCAGCAGGTTGGCGTCGGCCTGGCGTAGCGGCAAGCTGAGGTAGTCCAGCGGGACGAGCAGGGCGCTGCAGGGTTGCTCGAAGCGCACCGGGCAGCCGAATGCCGCGCTGTACTCGGCGCTGTCCACGCCATCGGGCAAGGCGTGCTCGAACCAGACTTCCTGCGGTGAGCGCTGCATATCGGCGATCCAGCGGGCGTAGAGCAACCAGGACGCCAGTACGTCCTCGACCATATGCCGGCGGATCGGCGCGGCCTGGTGGCGGCAGCTCCAGATCAACTTGACGTGATCGGCGCTCGCCTCGATTCGGCTGACGCCCATATCGCCCACCAGTTTTTCGTAGGGCACGATACGGCTCATGGCCTCGCCGAGGGTGGCGCAGTTCATGGCGATATAGCCGAGCACGCTCCACGAGCCGGGCTGCACGAAACGCGCACAATGCAGGCCGAACAGCGGGTCGCCGGAGACCTCGATCAAGTGCTGGAGCAGGCGTTGATGGACTGCACCGGCAATGCGCTTGCCGTTGTCCGCCAGATCTTCGGCCTGCACGCCGGCCGCCGTCAGCGCCTGGGCGATATCCAGGCCCAGCTGTTCGGCGTGGCGCAGGTACTTGAGCAGGGCGGGAACCGAGGTGTAGCCGAGATTGTGCATAAACTTCTTATTCGCAATGGCTTGATTGGCGACAGCGCCTGTCCCGATTCGACAGTGACGCCGCGCGGCGGCTGGCTAGTATAGGCAGTCAATGATGGCGACCGACATATCCAGAGGGAGAGGCAGATGCGACGTTGGAACGGCTGGGGCGATGAGGCAACAGTGGTGGAATTGCCGAGCCATGGCGAGGCCTTTCTCGCCGACTTGATCGGCCCGGGCCAGGTGCTGGCTGATGCCAGTCTGGAGCAGGTCTTGGCCAAGGTGCCGGCTTCGCGTCTGCTGGCCCACCCGCTGATCAGCCTGGACGCCGAGACACGGGTGCGCCACGCCCGTGGCCAGAGCCTGACGGACTGGCTAGCGATGCGCTCCGGCGAGTTCGGTGTGTTTCCCGATGGCGTCGCCTTCCCGGAAAGCGCCGCGCAAATTCGCCAGTTGCTGGCCTGGGCCAGTCAACACGATTTGATCGTGATTCCCTACGGTGGCGGCACTTCGGTGGCCGGGCATATCAACCCGCAAGTTAGTCAAAGACCGGTGCTGACCCTGTCGCTGGAACGCATGGGCAAGCTGATCGAGATCGACGAGGACAGCCTGATCGCCACGTTCGGTCCCGGCGCCAACGGCCCGCAGGTGGAAAGTCAGCTGCGCGCCCGTGGTTACACCCTCGGCCATTTTCCCCAGTCCTGGGAACTGTCGACTCTCGGTGGCTGGGTGGCCAGCCGCTCCAGTGGCCAGCAGTCGCTGCGTTACGGACGGATCGAGCAGTTGTTCGCCGGCGGCAAGGTCGAGACCTTCGCCGGTACCCTGGAGATTCCAAGCTTCCCGGCTTCCGCCGCCGGCCCCGACCTGCGGGAAATGCTGATGGGCTCGGAAGGGCGCTTCGGCATCATTTCCGAGGTCAAGGTGCGCATCAGTCGCCTGGCCGAGCAGGAGCACTTCTACGCGGTGTTCATGCCTAACTGGCAGCAGGCATTGACCGGTATCCGCAACCTGGCCCAGGCGCGCGTGCCGCTGTCCATGCTGCGACTGTCCAATGCCATCGAAACCAGGACCCAGTTGGCGCTGGCCGGTCATCCGCAACAGATCGCCTGGCTGGAAAAATACCTGGCCCTGCGCGGCGCCCGCGACGGTAAGTGCATGCTGACCTTCGGCCTCACCGGCAGCCGGGTGCAGAACGCCGCCTCGTTGCGACAGGCGAAGAAATTGCTCAAGGGCTTCGGCGGCGTATTCAGCGGCACCCTGTTGGGCAAGAAATGGGCGGAGAACCGCTTTCGCTTCCCCTACCTGCGCCATGGTCTGTGGAGCGCCGGCTATGCGGTGGACACCCTGGAGACCGCCACTGACTGGAGCAATGTCGACAGTCTGCTGAACAAGGTCGAGGCCAGCCTGCGCAAGGGCTTGAGTGAGGAGGGCGAGCGGGTGCACGTGTTCACCCACCTGTCCCATGTCTACGGCGAAGGATCGAGCATCTACACCACCTACGTGTATCGGCCCGGCAATAGCTACGAGCAGGCCATGGCGCGCTGGCAAAAGCTCAAGCACGCCGCCAGCCAGACCATCGTCGACAACGGCGGCACCATCAGCCACCAGCATGGCGTCGGCCGTGATCACGCGCCCTATCTGGCTGTGGAGAAGGGCGAGCTGGGCATGGCGGCGCTCAAGGCCTTGTCCGCGCACTTCGACCCGGAGCAGCGCCTGGCTCCTGGCGTGTTGATCGAGCCATGAGCATGCCCGCCTGGAACGCCGCCTGGCGCGAGAGTGCGCTGCCCGAGCTGGCCGCGCGCGACTGGGACTTGATCGTCATCGGTGGCGGTATCAGCGGCGCCGGCATTCTGCGCGAGGCGGCGCGGCGCGGCTGGACATGCCTGCTGCTGGAGCAGCGCGATTTCGCCTGGGGCACCTCCAGCCGCTCCTCAAAAATGGTCCATGGTGGCCTGCGCTATATCGCCAAGGGCCAGTTCGGCCTGACCCGCGACTCGGTGCGTGAGCGCCAGCGGCTGTTGCAGGAAGCTCCCGGCCTGGTCGAGCCGCTGAGCTTCGTGATGGCGCATTACCAAGGGCAGTTTCCCGGACCGAAAGTGTTTGGCGGGCTGTTGGCGCTGTACGACGCCCTGGCGGGCAAACGCAACCATCTGTACTACCCGCTGCAGGAGCTGCGCTATCTGGCGCCGGGCCTCAAGCAAGACGGCCTGCTCGGCGGCACGCGCTTCTTCGATGCGGTGACCGATGACGCCCGTCTGGTCATGCGCGTGTTGGGTGAGGCCCGCGGCGACGGTGGCGAGGCGCTCAACGGGGTCAAGGTGATCGAGTTGCTGCGCGACAGCGGGAGGGTGGTTGGCCTGCTCGCCGAGGATCGCGAAAGCGGGCGGCGTTTCAGTTTTCGCAGCCGGGTCGTGGCCCAGGCCACCGGCGCCTGGTCGGATCAGTTACGCGCAACGCCGGGCAGCGAGCATGTGCGTCCGCTGCGTGGCAGCCATCTGTTGTTGCCGGCCTGGCGTCTACCGGTGGCGCATGCCTTCAGCTTCATGCATGGCGCGGACCGGCGTCCGGTGTTCGTCTTCCCTTGGGAAGGCGCGACTGTGGTTGGCACCACCGATCTCGATCATTCGCAGCCGCTGGATCAGGAGGCGCGGATCAGCGGCGGAGAGGTGGATTACTTGCTTGCGGCCTGCGCCCAGCAGTTTCCCGGTGCGGCAATCACGGCCAGCGACGTGCTGTCGACCTGGGCCGGGGTGCGGCCGGTGGTCAGCGACGGCGCCGCAGGGCGTAAACCCTCGGACGAGACACGTGAACACGCGCTGTGGATCGAGCCCGGTTGCGTGACCCTGGCCGGCGGCAAGCTGACCACCTTCCGCCTGCTGGCCCTGGAAGTGCTGCGGGCCTGCGCCGAGATGATCGGCCGGCCGCTGGACGATCAGGCTAGCGAGACTTTTCGTCCCGGCGTGCTGCCCGCGATGCCCACGCTCGGCCCCAGTCAGCAGCGGCGCCTGGCTGGCCGCCATGGTCGCGAACTGCCTGATTTGTTGGCGTTGCTCGATGAGGTGGGCAGCGAGCGGGCGGCCGGCAGCGACACGCTCTGGGTGGAGCTGGCCTGGGCGGCGCAGAACGAGCTGGTGCTGCACCTGGACGATCTGCTGCTGCGCCGCACCCGCCTTGGTTTGCTGCTGGCGGACGGCGCGCGGGCGGAGTTGCCGCGCATTCGTGGACTGTGCCAGGCGCGTTTGGGCTGGGACGATGAGCGCTGGGAGCAGGAGGAATGTGACTATCTGGCGCTCTGGCGCAGTTGTTACAGCCTGCCGCAGGATTGCGATCGCCCGTAGGTGGCGGCGCATGCCTAGGTGGGCTAAAGCGCAACGCCGCCCGGCCCACCCTACGGCTTGTACAGCCTGCTAGATATCCACTAGCCCGACCGTGCAGGCGACTGCACACCTGATAAGAAGGACTGTGTCTTGAGCGAAAAAAGCTACTTGCTGGCCATCGATAACGGCACCCAGAGCGTGCGTGCGCTGTTGTTCGACCTGCACGGCAATCTGGTCGGCAAGGGCAAGGTGGAGCTTGAGGCCTATTATTCCACTCAGCCTGGCTGGGCCGAACAGGATCCGGAGTATTACTGGGCCAGCCTCGGCGAGGCTTGCAAACGGCTGTGGGCGCAGGTGGATATCGACCGCCGCCTGATCAAGGGCGTGGCGCTGACCACTCAGCGCGGCACGCTGATCCATGTCGATGCGCTGGGTCAACCGCTGCGCCCGGCGATCCTCTGGCTCGATCAGCGTCAGGCCGAAGTTCGCGGCAGGATCAAGGGGCCCTGGGGCTGGTTGTTCAAGCTGATCGGCGCGCAACAAGCGGTCGATCATTTTCGCGCCCAGGCCGAGGTCAACTGGGTCGCGCAGAACCAGCCGGAGATCTGGGCAAAAACCGATAAGGTCCTGCTGCTCTCCGGGTTTCTCAGCCATCGTCTGTGCGGTCGCTTCGTCGATTCGCTGGCCTGCTGCGTGGGCTACCTGCCGTTCGACTACAAGCGCCTGCAATGGGCCGCGCCGCGTGACTGGAAGTGGCAAGCCATACCGGTGCGCCGCGAGCAGTTGCCACAACTGCACAAGCCAGGTGAGCAGCTTGGCAGCATCAGCGCCGCCGCCAGCCGCCACACCGGTATTCCCGAAGGCTTGCCGTTGATCGCCGCCGGTGCCGACAAGGCCTGCGAAGTGCTCGGCGCGGGTGTGCTGGAGCCGCATATCGGCTGCCTGTCCTACGGCACCACCGCGACCATCAACACCACGCGGCGCACCTACCTGGAAACCATTGCGCTGATCCCGCCATACCCGGCGGCGCTTCCCGATCATTTCAACACCGAGGTGATGATCTACCGCGGCTTCTGGATGGTCAGCTGGTTCAAGCAGCAGTTCGGCCAGCGCGAAATGCAGCGCGCCAAGGAGCTGGGCGTCGAACCCGAAGCGTTGTTCGACGAACTGGTCAATGCCGTGCCGGCGGGCTCCATGGGCCTGATGCTGCAACCCTACTGGTCGCCGGGTATTCGTGAACCGGGACTGGAGGCCAAGGGCTCGATCATCGGTTTTGGCGATGTGCATACCCGCGCACATATCTATCGCGCCATTCTCGAGGGCCTGGCCTACGCCCTGCGCCAGGGCAAGGAGAAGATCGAGAAGCGCTCGGGCACCAGGATCACCCGGCTGCGTGTGTCCGGTGGTGGCTCGCAGAGCGATGCGGCCATGCAGTTGACCGCCGATATCTTCGGCCTGCCGGCCGAGCGCCCGCATGTCTACGAAACCTCCGGCCTGGGCGCGGCCATCGACTGCGCGGTGGGCCTCGGCCTGCACCCGGACTTTCCCACGGCAAGCAAGGCCATGACCCGGGTTGGCCAGGTCTTCCAGCCCAACCCGGCGGCGCAGCGCATCTACGAGCAGCTGTACCGCGAGGTCTACCTGCACATGTACCGGCAGCTCAAACCGCTGTATCTGCGCATTCGAGCGATCACCGGCTATCCGGCGTAAGCCACGGGCCTGTGGGCCCGCTTGAGCGTCCTGCATGGCAACGGGCAGGGGGTCGGCTAAGGTGCCGGCACCTTGATAGGGTGGCCATGCAGCATGCGGTCAGGCGCTGTACGCGAAGCCATAAGCATCACAAGAAGCAGAGGATCGCTCGTTTTAAAATACTGCTAGTCGATGATTCGGCCATGTCGCGAAAACTGGTGCTCAAAGCTCTGCCGGCGGATTTGCAGGCTGTCGTGACCCAGGCCACTAACGGTGAGGAAGCCTTGGCGGCATTCCATGCGGGCCATGCCGAGGTGATCTTTCTCGATCTGACCATGCCGGTGATGGGCGGTTTTCGTACCCTGGAGCAACTCAAGCGCGAGGATGCCAATGCCGTCGTCATCGTCATCAGCGCCGATATCCAGCCTCAAGCCCAGCAGCGAGTGCGCGATCTGGGGGCGGCGGCCTTCATCAAGAAACCGATTAGCCCCGAGGCCTTGCAGGCGGCGCTGTATGACGTAGGGCTGATCTAGATGAACAGTCAACTGGCGAACCTGAGTGAAGACCAGCGCGATGCCCTGCAGGAACTGATGAACGTGGCCATGGGCCAGGCAGCTGACCGCCTGGCCCGCTTGACCGAAACCTTCGTCACCCTGTCAGTGCCGCGCATCCATGCCGTCGACGTGAGCAATACCAGCCTGTTGAGCCAGCTGATGATTGCCAGTCAGCCGGCCATCATCACCCGTCAATCCTTTCTCGGTCGCCTGCGCGGTGAGGTGATGGTCTGCTTTGGTGAGAATGGGGCCGATCAGTTGGCCGATTTGATGGGTTATGAAGGGGTGGGAAAACACAGCATCCAGGATGAACTGATGCTGGATGTCACCAATATCCTCACTGGGGCCTGTAGCAATGGCCTGGCGCAGCAGGTCGATATCAAGGTGAGTTACGGGTCTCCCTCGCTGCTATCGCGTGGGCGTTCGCTGCAGGAGGTACTCGGCGCCGCGGAATTGCGTGGCCATCAGGCGCTGGTGCTGGAGATCCACTTCGAAGTGGCAACCCACAGCTTCTATTGCGATCTGTTGGTGTGCATCACCGAAGACACGGTGACCAGCGTTATCGAAGTGATCGATCAGTTGCTGAGTGATATCTAGCGCACATCATCGGAATAAGGATGCGAGATGACGTCTGCACCAGAAGAGATATTGCCTGCGGAATTGGCCGCGGTGCTGCAGAGCATCAACCTCGGCGTTTTGTTGCTCGATAGCCAGTATCGGGTGGCGTTCTGGAACGATTTCATGGCGATCCACAGCGGTAAGGACTGCGATGAGGTCAGGGGGCGGTCGCTGTTCGATCTGTTTCCGGAATTGCCAAGGCTGTGGGTGCAGAAGAAAATCGACGGGGTGTTCGCCTTGCACAACCTGTGCGTTCACTTCCTGGCAGCAACGCCCGCACCTGTTCAGTTTCGCCGGCAGCCGGCCCATCACCGGCTCGACCGAAATGATGTACCAGAATTGCACCTTCTCGCCGATGATGGCGGCCGCAGGCACCGTCAACTATGTCTGTCTGACCATCGCCGATGCGACTGAAACCGCGGCCCAGCATCTGCAACTGGAACGCCTCAATCAATTGCTGCGCGCGGAACAAAGTGAGCAGGCGCGGCTGATTCACAAGCTCGAAGACGCCCAGGCGCAACTGCTGCAATCGGAGAAAATGGCGGCGATCGGCCAGTTGGCCGCAGGGGTTGCCCACGAGATCAATAACCCGGTGGGTTACGTCTACTCCAACTTCAGCAGCCTGGAGCGTTATGTCGGCGACCTGTTTCGCCTGGTCGAGAGCTACCAGGCGGCGGCAGCCGAACATCAGGATGCGGCCTTGTGCGCGCAACTGGAGCAGGCCAATCAGGCGCTGGATTACGATTTTCTGCGCAGCGACATGGCCGACCTGGTGCGTGAGTCACGTCAGGGCCTGGAACGGGTC
Organism: Pseudomonas sp. CC6-YY-74; assembly: GCF_002025205.1. Taxonomy (GTDB): domain Bacteria; phylum Pseudomonadota; class Gammaproteobacteria; order Pseudomonadales; family Pseudomonadaceae; genus Aquipseudomonas; species Aquipseudomonas paeninsulae. The sequence goes on from NZ_CP019947.1 coordinate 995,940, forward strand.
AAGCAGATCGTTCAGGATCTGCGTGACTTCTCCCATATCGACTCGGGCGACTGGCAGGAGGTCGACTTGCACAAGGGCCTCGACAGCACGCTCAACGTGATCTGGAGCGAGATCAAGTTCAAGGCCGAGGTGGTCAAGAACTACGGCGAATTGCAACCGGTGCAGTGTCTCGGCTCGCAGCTCAACCAGGTGTTCATGAACCTGATCATCAATGCCGCCCATGCCATCGAGGAGCAGGGCACTATCTGGCTGGAAACCGGAACTCAGGGTGATTGGGTGTTCGTGCGGGTGCGCGACAGTGGCAGTGGTATTGCCCCGGAGCATCTGACCCGCTTGTTCGACCCGTTCTTCACCACCAAACCGGTTGGGCAAGGCACCGGCCTCGGGCTCTCGGTGTCTTACAGCATCGTGGCCAAACACCATGGCCGTCTGGAAGTCGAGAGCGAACTTGGCAAGGGCACAGTGTTTACCGTGTGGCTGCCATGCTGTCAGCCGCCGCAAGGCGATAGCGCAGCCGGTCTGCAGCAGGGCGAGTGATGCATGCTGCTGCAGGCTGGGTTATAGGCTATAGCCAGATGGGCACTATGTTGCGTTGGTGTGCTAGCTTTTCGTTGTCCACTGAGTCTCGATCCGATTAGGCCCCAAGGCGCTGGTTATGAGCGAACGCAGAGCATTATTGATCTTGCATGGCAAGCAAGCCGGCAACCAAGAGGTACGCGCCGCGGTAACGACGCGCCGTGAGGATGGCTGGCAGCTCGACGTGCGGGTCACCTGGGAGGCGGGTGACGCCCGTCGACTGGTCAACGAGGCCCTGCAGGCCGGCTATCCGATACTGATCGCCGGAGGTGGTGACGGCATGTTGCGCGAGGTGGCCGAAGCGATGGCACTGGCGCACACCGAGGCCAGTCTGGTGCTACTGCCGCTGGGTACCGCCAACGACTTCGCCAATGCTGCGGGATTACCGTTAAGTCCCCTCGAGGCGCTGGCGTTGCTGGATGAGCCGGCGCAGCCGATCGACCTGGGCGAGGTCGATGGTCAGCTTTATCTCAACATGGCCACGGGTGGTTTTGGCTCTAATATCACCGCCAATACCTCCGAAGACCTCAAACGCCTGCTCGGCGGCGCTGCCTACTTTCTCACCGGGTTGGCCCGCTTTGCCGAGGTGCGCTCGGCCTTTGGTCGCTTCACCGGGCCGGATTTTTTCTGGGAGGGCGAGTTCATTGCCATGGGCATCGGCAATGGGCGACAGGCTGGCGGCGGGCATCTGCTTTGCCCGGATGCGCGAGTGAATGACGGTTTGCTGGATGTCTGTATAGTCCCGGCCGCGGAGGATGTGGTTGGCACCTTGGGCACCTTGTTGTCCGGCGGGATCAACGGCTTGCAACGCGTCGCACTCAGCGCGCGCTTGCCCTGGCTGGAAGTCGAGGCGCCGGAAGGTCTGGATTTGAATCTGGATGGCGAGCCGCTGGAAAGCCGCCACCTGCGTTTTTCCGCGCGGCGTAATGCGTTGCGGGTGCATTTGCCGGTGGGTTCGCCGCTACTCTGTGAGTAATGTCGATGGCCCTTGGCTGGCACCGCTGCGCCTGCTCGTGCAAGATGGCGCCCGGTCGGCTTCAGCACTGTCGCTCCTTGCCGATACCCTTGCTGTAACTGGATTCGATCAACAATTTGGAGCGCGCAATGGCTGGCATTCTTGACTCGGTGGATAAACGCACCCAACTGGTGGGCGAGAACCGCCTGGAAATTCTGATGTTTCGCCTGGCCGGGCGGCAGTTGTTCGCGATCAACGTGTTCAAGGTGCAGGAAGTCCTGCAGATGCCCAAGCTGACGCTGATGCCACACCGCCATCGCTTTGTCTGTGGAGTGGTCAATCTGCGTGGCCAGACCCTGCCGGTCATCGACCTGTCGCAAGCCATCGGCATGCGCCCGATAGTGCCGGATGAGCGCAGCACCATCATCGTTACCGAGTACAACCGTTCCGTGCAGGCCTTTCTGGTCGGCGGCGTCGATCGCATTCTCAACCTCAACTGGGAATCCATCCTGCCGCCACCGGGTAGTGCGGGGCGTCAGCATTACCTGACGGCGATCACCAAAGTCGAAGAGCAGTTGGTGGAAATCATCGATGTGGAAAAGGTGTTGGCCGAGATCGTGCCCTACAACGCCAAGATTTCCGGCGACCGCTTGGCCGACCCTGTGCTGGAGCGTGCGCGTGGGCGTGAGGTGCTGCTGGTAGACGACTCCAGCGTGGCCCTGGCGCAGTTGCGCGAGACCCTGTCGCAGTTAGGTTTGACGATGCATGTGGCCACCGATGGCCTGAAAGGCTTGAACATGCTGAAAAAATGGGCCGATGCCGGTGAGGTGCTGACCGATAAACTGCTGATGGTCTTCACCGATGCGGAAATGCCCGAGATGGACGGCTATCGCCTGACCACTGAAATTCGTCAGGATCCCCGCCTGAAGGATCTCTACGTGGTGCTGCATACCTCGCTGTCGGGTAGTTTCAACGAGGCCATGGTGAAGAAGGTCGGCTGCGACAACTTCCTCTCCAAGTTTCAGCCGGACAAACTGGTCGACGTGATCCGCGAACGCCTGATGCTCGACGAACCAAGCGCGTAGAAGGGCGGTCCGGGCGACGTTCCGTTCGGCGCGCAGCGACAGTCCTCCGTTTTTTCGCCGCGCGATAAGCCCACGGTGCACTGCCTGCGGGTAGGGCGGCCTCGGAGCGCAGCGACAGCCCGCCGTTTTTTTGCGTTGCGCCAATTGCAGCCAGGCAGCCGCTACTGCTGCTCGCCGAGCCGTTGGCGCAAATGCTCGATGCGCTTGCGGTTGACGCCCAAGTCCGAGTAGCCCAAACGTGAGGCCGAGCGCACATCGACGGCCTGATCGCCGATCAGGAACTCCACGTCATCGACGAAACGCAGTACCTGGCTGCTGAATTCGGCATGCAGGTAATTGGCGTCTTGCTCGATCAAGCGTACCCGGGGTTCGTCGGCCAATAGCTTGACCAGCAGTGCCTGGGTCTGACTCGGGCTGCCTCGCAGTAGCAGCGGCTCGATCCGCTGCTCCGCGTCACTGGCCTGGCTGCTGACACAGTTGGGCGACTCCGGGCAGGGAGTCAGGCGCCCATCGTGCACGCCCAGATTGTCAAGCGGGCTGCCGCTACAGCCACTCAGCAGGACCATCAGGACCAAACCCAAGGCGGGCTTGTGGGTACGCCCGGTTACTCGTATAAGGACTTTTTGCCGAACTGGATGCTGGCTCATGTTACGTCTCTCCGGGTTGTACCGTTATCCACTGAAGTCTGGCATCGCCGAACCACTAACTGAAATTCAGCTGGATGCCCTGGGCGTGGTCGGTGACCGACGCTGGATGCTAGTCGATGCACAGAATGGGCGCTTTCTTACCCAGCGGGCGTTGCCGCATATGAGTCAATTGCTGGCACGGCACAATGCTGCGGGTGGCCTGACCCTGAGCTCGGCTGGTTTTCCTGTACTCGAGGTGCCCTTGCCCGGCGTTGATGCTGCGCTGCGCGGCGTGTTTATCTGGAGTGACAGCCTGTATGTGCCGGATGCGGGCGATGAGGCGGCCGAGTGGTTGAGCCGTTTTATCGGCAAGCCCTGTCGACTGGTGCATGTGCCTGCCGAGCGCGCCCGGTTTATCGCGGGTAATCTCAGCGCGGAAGAGAAGGTCGGTTTCGCCGATGGCTTCCCTTTGCTGTTGATCGGCCAGGCTTCGCTGGATGATTTGTCGGTGCGGGTCGGGCGGCCGCTGGAAATGCTGCGTTTTCGGCCGAATCTGGTGGTCGAGGGCGGAGCGGCCTATGCCGAGGACAGTTGGCGGCGTATCCGCATTGGTGGCATCGAGTTTCGCGTGGCCAAGGGCTGCACTCGCTGCATCCTCACGACCCTGGATCCGCTGACAGGCGAGCGCAGTGCCGACCGTGAACCGCTCACTACGCTGAAGACCTATCGCGCCCGTGAGGGTGAGGTGTACTTCGGTCAGAATCTGATCAATCAAGGTGTCGGTGGGCTGCAGCTCGGCATGTCGGTTGAGGTGTTGGAGTAAGCCACAAACTTCGAGCCATCAGCTGCCAATACACGCGTGATGAGGTGTCTGAGCACCTCATCCTGATTCACCTGCCGCCGCCTACTGATCGTCGAAGTAACGCTCGTGCCAGGCAATCAGTGGTTGCGGGGCGTTGAGCTTCTGCCCGTAGATCACCGAATAAGACAGCACGTTCTGCACGTACTGACGGGTTTCGTCGAACGGGATGTTCTCGATCCAGACGTCATACGCCAGGTGATCGGCGCCGCGTAGCCACTGGCGTACACGGCCGGGGCCGGCGTTATAGGCGGCAGAGGCGAGCACGCGGTTGCCGTTGAATTGACCGTAGACCTGGCTCAGGTAGGCAGCGCCGAGCTGGATGTTGGTATCCGGCAGCAGGACATTGTTTGGATTGCTCAAGGGGATGCCGAACTTGCGGGCGGTCTCCTTGGCGGTCGCCGGCATCAACTGCATCAGGCCCATGGCGCCTACCTGGGACTTGGCATCGGCCATGAAGGCGCTTTCCTGGCGGGTAATGGCAAATAACCAGCTGGAGTGCAGGCCACGTTTCTTCGACTCAATGGTCAGCGGTTCGCGGTGGGCCATGGGGAAGCGCACGTCCAGGTCGTCCCAGTACTGCGCCTGGCTGATGGTGCGAATCGCCGGAAAGTACCACTCCATGTCGTATGCCAGACGCGCTTGGGCAACCAACTCATCACGGCTGAACAGGCGGCTGACGTGATACCACTCGCGGCGACCATCGACGATCTGGCCGCGTTCGTGGAATTCCATTGCCCGGCGAATACCTGCGGCGTTGCGCACTTTTTGTACGGTCTTGGCTGAAAGCAGCAACGGCTTGTTGTTTAGCTGGTAGGGCGCTTCGACCTGGTCGGCGGCCATGAAACCGTAGAAATCGCGCTCCTTGGCCAGGGTTTGGTAGAGCGCTTTCGGCTCCTGGCTGTTGGGCTGGGCCAGCTGCAGGCTGCGTGCCTGCCAGTAACGCCAGCGGTTGGTCTGCCCCAGCTCCTCGGGCATTTTGCGGGTCAACTGGTGTGCCTCGTCCCAGCGGCCGAGGCGCAACAGAAGGCGCGCACGCCATTCACTGACGGTATTGTCACGCAGTTGCGGGTCGTACTGCGCCATGACCTTGAGCGCGCGGGCGTCGAAGCGTTTTGCCAGGGTCAGGCCAATTTCACGAGCGATGGCAACTTGCTCGTCGCTGGAAAACTTCATGCGCTTGGCATAGCTATCCAGCAGCGTCAGGGCTTGTTCCGGGTCTTGCCGGGCCAGGCGGCGCAGGCCGAGGCCGACTACATCGGCCATGGCTGAATCGTTGGAGCTGAAGCGAGCGGTTTGGCTGAGGATTTGTGGTTTCTGCGCCACTTCCAGTAACAGCTTGCCGTGGTTGCCCAGGGTTGGCAGTTCCTTGATCAGGTAGCTGGCCAAGCCATAGTTGCGGGTTTCGGCGGCCAGTTTGGCGCGTTTCCAGCGCATTTCTTCGGTGAGTTGGCCCTTGGCGGCCCACTGGTCGAACAGGCGATCGCAGGCATTGGGTTGCGACTTGCCGACCAGCCAGAGTTTTTCGGCAGTGGCAAAGCCCTCGGCAAACATGCCGTGGCTCAGCTGATATTGGCCGTACAAGCAATCCAGTTCGGTGAAGTTCAGCGCGGGATCATAATAGTTGATGAAGGTTTTCCACTCGCCGCGCTCGGCCAGCCAGCGCAGCCAGCGCAATTTCATCCAGCCGGCCTGTGGCAGGTCGCCATGTTCGGCCAGGAATTTCTCAATCTCGTCGTTGCTCGCCCATTTGAGTCGAGCGGTCAGTTCGTCATAGGCCAGGTAAGGCTCCAGCGGGTAATTACGCAGGGCCTGGGCATAGCGTTGATAAGGGGCTTTGTCGCCTTTGGCCAAGGCGGCTTTGGCCACGTCATAGTACTGGCGCTGCTGGGCCAGGCTGGCAGCCTGAGTCGCTGCGGTTGTCGCTGCGGTGATGATTAAACAGGAAAGCAGGAAAAACAGACGACCGCGCATGACACATCCGGGTAAGCAAATGAGAGGAGCGACAGTAAGACCGCCGCTAGATTCATCTAGCTTAGCCTTTTGCCGGGGGCAGGTGAAAGTCACGCTGCCGACTGGCGGCTTAATGAAAATTGCCAGCAAACTCGCAGCGCTTCTCGGTTAGAATGCGCGCCCAGTTTTTGCCGGGACCTGCGGGCGTCGGCAAATAAGTTTTTTGCGGTGATAAAGCTTCGCAGAATAGGGCTGGAACGCGCAGATAGCTGTTCATTTCTTGCGCTTTCGCAGCCGTTGCCTGCTTGTTTATCAGTCGCTGTATTATCGAGGCGTGCCATGACCCTGCTTAAGTTCACCGATGTTTCCCTGGCCTACGGCGCCATGCCGCTGCTGGACAAGGTGTCTTGGCAGATTGCCCGTGGCGAGCGGGCCTGCATCATCGGCCGTAATGGTACCGGCAAATCGAGCATGCTGAAGCTGGTCAAAGGCGACCAGAAGCCTGATGACGGCTCGGTCTGGCGCGCGCCGGGGTTGAAGATCGGCGAATTACCGCAGGAGCTGCCAGATGCCGACGGACGGACAGTCTTCGATGTGGTTTCCCAGGGCCTGGACGGTGTCGGCGAACTGCTTGCGCAGTATCACCACCTGAGCCAGAACATCGTCACCGATGCCGATCTGGACAAGCTCATGCATGTCCAGCATGACCTCGAAGCCCGTGACGGTTGGCGGTTGCAGCAACTGGTCGATAGCACCTTGAGTCGTTTGCAGTTGCCGGCCGACAAGACCCTGGCTGAACTGTCCGGTGGCTGGCGGCGGCGGGTGTTGTTGGCCCAGGCGCTGGTCTCCGAGCCGGACCTGCTGTTGCTTGACGAGCCAACCAACCACCTGGACATCGGTGCCATCGCCTGGCTGGAAGAGGCGTTGTTGGGCTTCAACGGCGCCGTGTTGTTCATAACCCATGACCGGGCCTTCCTGCAGAACTTGGCCACGCGCATTCTCGAGTTGGATCGCGGCGGCTTGATCGACTGGAATGGCGACTACGCCAGTTTCCTGGTGCACAAAGAGGCCACCCTGGCGGCCGAAGAAACCGCCAACGCATTGTTCGACAAGCGTCTGGCCCAGGAAGAAGTGTGGATTCGTCAGGGCATCAAGGCGCGTCGCACCCGTAACGAAGGACGCGTGCGGGCCTTGAAAGCCTTGCGGGTCGAGCGCAGCGAGCGCCGTGAACGTACCGGCAAAGCCAATATCCTGCTGGATACCGCCGATAAATCCGGTAAGCAGGTGATGGTGCTGGAGAACGTCAGTTTCGCCCATCCGGGTGGGCCGATGCTGATCAACGATTTCTCCATGGTGCTGCAGCGTGAGGACCGTATCGGCCTGCTCGGCGCCAACGGTACCGGCAAAACCACGTTGTTGAAGTTGATGCTCGGCGGCTTGCAGCCAACTAGTGGCAGCGTCAAGGAGGGCACGCGCATCGACGTGGCTTACTTCGACCAGCTACGTCATCAGCTTGACCTGGAAAAAACCGTGATCGATAACGTCGCCGAAGGCCGCGACTTCATCGATATCGATGGGCAAAGCCGGCACGTACTGAGCTACCTGGGTGACTTCCTGTTCAGCCCGCAGCGTGCTCGCACGCCAGTCAAGGCGTTGTCGGGTGGCGAGCGTGCGCGCCTGTTGCTGGCCAAGCTGTTCAGCAAGCCAGCCAACCTGCTGGTACTCGACGAACCGACCAACGACCTCGACGTAGAAACCCTCGAGTTGCTTGAAGAGGTGTTGTTGACGTTCAAGGGCACCGTGCTGATGGTCAGTCACGACCGGGCATTCCTCGACAATGTGGTGACCAGCACCCTGGTCTTCGAGGGCGAGGGCAAGGTTCGCGAATACGTTGGCGGTTATCAGGACTGGCTGCGTCAGGGCGGTTCACCGCGTTTGCTCGGGGTTGGCGAAACCAAGGGCGGTAAGGCCGAATTGGCTTCAGCGGTAGTCGACGCATCGCCTGCCCCTGCACCCGAGGGGGCTGCGGTCGTAAAGAAGAAGCTCAGTTACAAGGTGCAGCGTGAGCTGGAGTTGCTTCCCGCGCAGATCGACGTGCTGGAAGTGCAGATAGCGGCATTGGAGGCGCAGATCGGTGCCCCGGCTTTTTACCAGCAATCTGCGGAAAAAAGTGCCGAGGTGTTGGCTCGTTTGCAAAGCCAGCAGCAGGAACTGGATAAACTGCTGGAGCGTTGGGCCGAACTGGAAGGCTGAGTCCGACTGCCGCAGGCTGATTATCCCCAAGCAGAACCTCAACACGTCTGGCGGAGACACGCATGGCCATCGAGTATCGGATTACTCTCGACGATAATCACGAGTTCAGTTACCGGATCGAACTGGACCGCGTGTATGACTCCGCTCAGGCCCAGGACGCGCCCAACTGGACGCGCCTGGACCACCAGCAGTGCAGCAATTGTCCGCTGAGCAGGAACGATTTCAGTCACTGCCCGGCAGCGGTCGATTTGCATCGGGTGATCGAGGATTTTCAAGGTCTGCCGGCCTTCAAGAAAGCGATGGTCTGGGTGCGCACGCCAGAGCGTGAATACACCAAGCAGGTCGGTCTGGAAGAGGGGTTGCGTGCCCTGCTCGGGGTGATCATGGCGACCAGTGCTTGTCCGGTGTTGGGCAAGCTCAAGCCGATGGCGCAGAATCACCTGCCGTTCGCCAATAATCAGGAATTCACCCTGCGCGCGGTTTCGCTGTACCTGGCGCGGCAGTACTTCAATTTCCGCGAAGGGCGTCTTGCGGATTGGGAACTCAAGGGTTTGGTGCGCATGTTCCAGCAGTTGCAGTTGGTCAATCAGGCGTTCTGGCAGCGGATTCACGACACCTGTGAGGGCGACTCGAATCTCAAGGCCTTTCTGACCTTCTTTTCCATGTCATCGAGCATGACCTATTCGCTGGAAACTCAGTTGCAGAAGATTCGTCCGTTGGTAATGAGCGCGGGCGACAATTTCGAATGATCCTGGAGCGAATGAGGCATGGCGCCTCATTCGCCAGGTGTGCGCTACTCGGGTTTCTTCAGGCGTACAGCCAGCACGTCGCAGGGTGCACCGTGCAGCACGTCATTGGCGGTGGAGCCGAGTAGTAAAGCCAGGCCATGGCGGCCATGGCTGCCAACGATGATCAGGTCGCAACTTTGCTCTTCAGCCAGGCGGTGTATTTCCTGGCGGGGCTGGCCATAAGCCAGATGGCGTTGATCTGCAGCCAGATCGGGATACTTTCCGGCAAAACTGTCCAGACGTTCGCGGGCTTGCTCGAATTGCTGCTGTTGCAGCATCGACAAATCCATTGGCACATCACCGCCAAACGCCATGGCCATGGGTTCGACTATATGGACCACCGATAATTTTGCGTGACTGCTCGAGGCCAGCTTCTGCGCGCGCTTCATGACTGGGTCGCATTCTTCGGTTAGGTCGACAGCGACCAGAATATGCTGGTAAGGCATGGGTGGTTCCTTCTAAGGGTGACCGATGGTGATAAGTATGGCCGCATTGAGTGCTTGTAACAGGGTTATACCAGCGAGATAAATTTATGCCCACATGGATCATATTGTTGCTTCTGGCTTTTGTGCTTAGCCCACTGGCCATGCTGATGCCGTCGCGGCGACAGCGTGGGCGGATGGATGTACGTTTGCAAGCCCGGCGCATGGGGTTGGCGATGCAGTTGTCGCGCGAGCAATGGCCGCACTGGCTGGCCATTGAGCCGCCGGGCCAGTGTCCGCAATATCACCGGGCGCGACGTCGTGGCCATGAAGATTGCTGGTGCTACTGGCAGGCTGAACCCGGACAGTGGCTGAATCAATGGCGCGAGCTTTGCGACGATGTGCCATTGGCCGAACAATTGGCCAGCCTTCCGGTCGATGTGTACAAGGTCGAGGCAACCGCACAGATGATTGCGCTGTATTGGGGGGAGCGGGAAGGATCGGACTCGCTGCCGACGATTGCCAGTTTCTTGCTTGCGCGTGCTTGAGTGACAGCTCATTGAGGCGTCAGGCCATCAAGAAAGAAAACCCGATGCAAGCACCGGGTTATAAATGTGGCCAGGCAGGCCGGAAAGGTCGAATGAGCCATGCGCCGAGTGCGCGCTGGCTCGGAGCTGCATGTTCGTGTATTGGCTGGAAGCCTCTTCAGGCCTTCTAATGATGCTGTCGGAATACTTGTTCGTCAGAAATGGCGCGCTGCTTTCATGGCAATTGCCAAGCGATTATTCAGCCGCGTCACTGGCCGCTGATGCTATCGAGCGACTGCTTGATTTGCCGGCTGTTCTACGAGGGCGGTTCCAGGCGCACCAGTTTTTGTCGGCGAACGCCTTGACCATTGCTTCCAGTGGTCGCGCTTCCCCAGCGCTATAAAAGGTCGCGGCTAGCGAAGCATAGTCGAGTGAAAATGCATGCGTCAGCAGGTTTTGCGCGCGGCATTACGGGGTCAGTGCCGCGGTGCGGCGTCTATCTTCCGGCTCGATTGTGTCATATGGCACTGCTGGCGCAGTGCCGTCAATTGTGGTCGCTGGTTGCCAGGCCGGCCACCGGCTACACGTCAGTGAATGCCTTGGTTTTCGCTGCGCTGATGGCCTTCCATGCTGCTGTAGATAAAAGTCGCTGAGGCTTTTTGTGCGCCTTGGCGCAGTTGAAGCGGTCTCGTCAAGCTGCTGGAGGACTCAATGGCATGGGTCGCTGTTGTCGGTTATTTGTCGGATTTTTTCTGTTTATCGGTACTGATGATCACCTGATCGCTTCAAAATAAGGCTGTCCGTCAGCCGGAATCCTCGCTCGGGGAGTCGCCGATGCATCAAGCTACACGCGACCAATTGACAATCTGCAGCTTTTCCTTGAAGGTGGGCACACCCGAATCAAACGGGCGTATGAATTGAGCGTTTGCTGAAAAAGGCAGCGCCAATCCAGTCCGATTATCGCGTCGGCGGGTGTGCCAGGCTCATAGCGCTACTCTCTCAAACGGCTGAGCCGTGGGGTAGCAAGCTGGTTGGCTCCGATGTGTACTGTTCAGCTTCCATATCGTGGAGATCAGTTGATGATTTACGAAGGTAAAGCCATCACGGTTAAGGCTCTTGAGAGCGGCATAGTCGAATTGAAATTCGACCTCAAGGGTGAGTCCGTCAACAAATTCAACCGTCTAACCCTTAACGATCTGCGTCAGTCGGTTGATGCAATCAAGGCCGATGGTTCGATCAAGGGCGTGATTGTCACCAGTGGCAAAGACGTATTCATCGTCGGCGCCGATATCACCGAGTTCGTCGACAACTTCAAGTTGCCGGATGATGAGCTGGTGGCTGGCAACCTCGAAGCCAACAAGATCTTCAGTGATTTTGAAGACCTCGATTTCCCGACAGTCGTCGCAATCAACGGCATCGCTCTCGGCGGTGGTTTTGAAATGTGCCTGGCGGCGGATTACCGGGTCATGGCCGACAGCGCCAAAGTGGGCCTGCCGGAAGTCAAACTGGGTCTGTACCCAGGTTTCGGTGGCACCGTGCGTCTGCCGCGTTTGATCGGTACCGACAATGCGGTCGAGTGGATTGCCTCGGGCAAAGAGAACGGCGCAGGCGATGCCCTGAAAGTAGGTGCGGTCGATGCAGTAGTGGTCGCCGACAAGCTTCAGGCGGCTGCGCTGGATCTGGTCAAACGCGCGATCTCCGGCGAACTTGACTACAAAGCCAAGCGTCAGCCGAAGCTGGATAAGCTCAAGCTGAATGCCATCGAACAGATGATGTGCTTCGAAACCGCCAAGGGCTTCGTTGCAGGCCAGGCCGGCCCGAATTATCCGGCCCCGGTCGAAGCGATCAAGACCATTCAGAAAGCTGCCAACTTTGGCCGTGACAAGGCCCTGGAAGTGGAAGCCGCCGGTTTCGTCAAGCTAGCCAAGACCTCGGTTGCCGCCAGCCTGATCGGGCTGTTCCTGAATGATCAGGAACTGAAGAAAAAAGCCAAGCATTACGACGAAATCGCCAAAGACGTGAAACTGGCTGCCGTCCTTGGTGCCGGCATCATGGGTGGCGGTATCGCCTACCAGTCGGCGGTCAAGGGTACGCCGATCCTGATGAAGGATATCCGTGAAGACGGTATCCAGATGGGGCTGAACGAAGCCTCCAAGTTGCTCGGTAATCGCGTGGCCAAAGGCCGCCTGACCGCAGCGAAGATGGCTGAAGCCCTCAACGCCATCCGTCCGACCCTGTCCTACGGCGATTTCGCCAACGTCGACATCGTCGTCGAAGCCGTGGTCGAGAACCCCAAGGTCAAGCAAGCGGTACTGGCCGAAGTAGAAGGCGCGGTGAAGGAAGATACGATCCTCGCCTCCAACACCTCGACCATTTCCATCAGCCTGCTGGCCAAGGCGCTCAAGCGTCCGGAAAACTTCGTCGGCATGCACTTCTTCAACCCGGTACACATGATGCCGTTGGTCGAAGTCATCCGTGGTGAGAAGTCTAGCGAGGTGGCGGTTGCCACTACCGTGGCTTACGCCAAGAAGATGGGCAAGACCCCGGTTGTAGTCAACGACTGCCCGGGCTTCCTGGTCAACCGTGTGCTGTTTCCCTACTTTGGTGGCTTCTCCAAGCTGCTCGAGCTCGGTGTCGACTTCGTGCGTATCGACAAGGTGATGGAGAAATTCGGCTGGCCCATGGGCCCGGCGTATCTCTCCGATGTGGTCGGTATCGATACCGGTCACCATGGTCGTGACGTGATGGCCGAAGGCTTCCCGGATCGCATGGCGGTCGAAGGCCGTACCGCGGTCGACGTGATGTATGAAGCGGACCGCCTGGGCCAGAAGAACGGCAAGGGTTTCTACTCGTACGAAATGGACAAACGCGGCAAGCCGAAGAAGGTCATCGACCCTGTGGCTTACGAGTTGCTCAAGTCCATCGTCACCGAGCAGCGTGAAGTGACCGATGAAGACATCGTCAACTTCATGATGATCCCGCTGTGCATGGAAACCGTTCGTTGCCTGGAAGACGGTATCGTCGAGACTGCTGCCGAGGCCGATATGGGTCTGGTTTACGGCATTGGCTTCCCGCCGTTCCGTGGTGGCGCACTGCGTTACATCGACAGCGTCGGTGTCGCCGAATTCGTGACCCTGGCCGACAAGTACGCCGATCTGGGCGCGCTGTACACCCCGACTGCCAAGCTTCGCGAAATGGCCGCCAACGGCCAGAAGTTTTTCGGTTAATCGCGCACAGACTAGAGCGAGAGTGAATTTATGAGCCTGAATCCTAGAGATGCAGTGATCGTCGACTTCGGTCGTAGCCCGATGGGGCGTTCCAAGGGCGGTATGCATCGCAACACCCGTGCCGAAACCCTGTCGGCCAACCTGATCAGCGGCTTGCTGACACGTAACACCAAGGTCGATCCGGCCGAAGTGGAAGACGTGATCTGGGGCTGCGTCAACCAGACCCTGGAGCAGGGCTGGAACGTCGCGCGCATGGCGTCGCTGATGACCCAGATTCCGCACACCAGCGCTGCGCAGACGGTCAGCCGTCTGTGTGGTTCCTCCATGAGCGCCCTGCATACTGCCGTGCAGGCGATCCAGACCGGCAACGGCGACGTGTTCGTCATCGGTGGTGTCGAGCACATGGGCCATGTCGGCATGATGCATGGCGTCGATCCGAACCCGCACCTGTCGCTGTATGCCGCCAAGGCGTCCGGCATGATGGGTCTGACCGCGGAAATGCTTGGCAAGATGCACGGCATCAACCGCGAGCAGCAGGACGCTTTCGGTGAGCGTTCGCACCGCCTGGCGCAAAAGGCCACCGTCGAAGGCAAGTTCAAGGATGAAATTATCCCGATGCAGGGCTACGACGAGAACGGCTTCCTGAAGGTATTCGACTACGACGAAACCATTCGTCCGGAGACCACCCTGGAAAGCCTGGCTGCCCTGAAGCCTGCGTTCAACCCGAAAGGTGGCACCGTGACTGCGGGTACTTCCTCGCAGATCACTGATGGCGCTTCCTGCATGATCGTCATGTCTGCCCAGCGCGCCAAGGATCTCGGCATCCAGCCGATGGCCGTGGTACGTGCCATGGCGGTCGCCGGTGTCGATCCGGCGATCATGGGTTACGGCCCGGTACCCGCTACTCAGAAAGCCCTCAAGAGGGCGGGTCTGAGCATCAATGACATCGACTTCTTCGAGCTCAACGAAGCCTTCGCCGCACAGGCCCTGCCGGTGCTGAAGGATCTGAAAGTGCTCGACAAGATGGAAGAGAAGGTCAACCTGCACGGCGGCGCGATTGCGCTTGGTCACCCATTCGGTTGTTCCGGTGCGCGTATCTCCGGTACCCTGTTGAATGTGATGAAGCAGAATGGTGGCACTTTTGGTGTGTCGACCATGTGCATCGGCCTCGGTCAGGGCATTACCACTGTCTTCGAACGCCTTTAAGCGTTCACAGACGAAAAACCGGGGCCTCGTGCCCCGGTTTTTGTTTGTCGACGGGAAAAAATTCAAGGAATTTAGCGATGCAATTACAGCCCGGCCTTTATCGCCACTACAAGGGACCCGAGTACCGCGTATTTGGCATAGCCCGGCATTCCGAGGAAGAGCAGCAAGTAGTGGTCTATCAGGCGCTATACGGCGAGTACGGCTTGTGGGTGCGCCCGCTGGAGATGTTTTGTGAACGCGTCGAAGTGGATGGCGAGTTGGTTCCACGCTTTACTCTAATTCAGGCCGAAACAAGTCTTTTCGACCGGATCTGAACGCAGGTCGCGCTATTGCTGCGCTTGACCTCAGCCTGAGCGCCACTATATATAGCGGTGCCGCGCTGGCCGGCTATTGAAAACCATGCGCTGGATCGTGCAGCGTTGAACGCGGTCGAAGCATGCCGCTCTACAGCATGTAAACTCCGCCTCTTCGGTTGAATTCACCTCGCCAGTTATTGATACGCACTATTTTCTACAGTCTGTATGGCGCCTCTCGCCTTTCATTTATCGAATTTCAGGAATTTTCCAATCCATGGGCAAATCGCTGGTCATCGTGGAATCCCCGGCCAAGGCCAAGACCATCAACAAGTATCTGGGCGACCAGTACGTGGTGAAGTCGAGCATCGGCCACATTCGTGACCTGCCTACCAGCGGTTCTGCAAGTGCTAACAAAGAACCGGTCAAGCGGGGCAAGGCGGCGGCTGGTGAAGTGCCGGCGTTGTCGCCCAAGGAAAAGGCCAAACGCCAACTGGTGGCGCGCATGGGGGTCGATCCCGAGCAGGGCTGGAAGGCCAAGTACGAAATCCTCCCGGGCAAGGAAAAGGTTGTCGAAGAACTGCGCCGATTGGCCAAGGATGCCGACACCATCTATCTCGCAACCGACTTGGATCGCGAGGGGGAAGCTATTGCCTGGCACCTGCGCGAATCAATTGGTGGCGACGACAGCCGCTACAAGCGCGTGGTATTCAACGAGATCACCAAGAAGGCCATTCAAGAGGCCTTTTCCAAACCGGGCGAGTTGGACATCAATCGGGTCAATGCCCAGCAAGCGCGGCGCTTCCTCGACCGTGTAGTGGGTTACATGGTTTCACCATTGCTGTGGGCCAAGATTGCGCGTGGTCTTTCGGCGGGCCGGGTGCAGTCGGTGGCAGTGAAGTTGGTGGTCGAGCGCGAGACCGAGATTCGCGCCTTCGTTCCTGAAGAATATTGGGACGTGCACGCCGATCTCGGCACGGCCAAGGGCGCCAATGTGCGCTTCGAGGTGGCCCGCGAAAACGGCGCTGCTTTCAAACCGCTGGACGAGACTCAAGCGATGGCCGCCCTGGCTACGCTCGAGGCCTCTAGCTACAGCATTACCAAGCGTGAAGACAAACCGACCAGCAGCAAACCGTCGGCACCGTTCATCACCTCCACCCTGCAGCAGGCGGCGAGCAACCGTCTGGGCTTCGGGGTGAAGAAGACCATGATGATGGCCCAGCGTCTGTACGAGGCCGGTTACATAACTTACATGCGTACCGACTCGACCAACCTGTCGGCCGATGCCGTGAGCATGGTGCGTGACTTCATTGAGGGCGAGTTCGGCAAGAAATACTTGCCGGCCAACCCGATTGCCTACAGCAGCAAGGAAGGCGCGCAGGAGGCGCACGAGGCGATTCGTCCGTCTGATGTCAACCTCAAACCAACCCAGCTAAGCAAAATGGAGCGTGACGCCGAGCGCCTGTACGAGCTGATCTGGCGCCAGTTCGTGGCATGCCAGATGCCGCCTGCCGAGTACCTGTCGACTACCGTGACCGTCACCGCCGCGCAGTTTGAATTGCGCGCCAAGGGCCGCATTCTCAAGTTCGACGGTTACACCCGGGTATTGCCACAAATGAGCAAGCCGGGCGACGACGATGTCTTGCCGGACATGGCCAAGGGCGATGCGATCAAACTGATAAAGCTCGATCCGAGTCAGCATTTCACCAAGCCGCCGGCACGTTATTCAGAAGCCAGCCTGGTCAAGGAGATGGAGAAGCGCGGTATCGGTCGTCCGTCGACCTATGCGGCAATCATCTCGACCATTCAGGATCGCGGCTATGTCGCACTGCACAACCGGCGCTTCTATTCGGAAAAGATGGGCGACATCGTTACCGGACGTCTGAGCGAAAGTTTCTCCAACCTGATGGACTACGGCTTTACTGCCGGCATGGAAGAGAACCTGGATGATGTGGCCCAGGGCGAGCG
This sequence comes from Pseudomonas sp. CC6-YY-74, assembly GCF_002025205.1. Lineage (GTDB taxonomy): Bacteria > Pseudomonadota > Gammaproteobacteria > Pseudomonadales > Pseudomonadaceae > Aquipseudomonas > Aquipseudomonas paeninsulae. The sequence continues at coordinate 1,012,678 of NZ_CP019947.1, forward strand.
CGAGTGGAAGCATGTGCTCGACGAGTTCTATGGCGACTTCAAGAAGAAGCTCGAAGTGGCCGAGGCCAGCGACAGTGGCATGCGTGCCAACTTGCCGACGCCGACCGATATCCCATGCCGTGAGTGCGGTCGGCCGATGATGATACGGACTGCCTCCACCGGAGTTTTCCTCGGTTGTTCCGGGTATGCGTTGCCGCCGAAAGAGCGCTGCAAATCGACCATCAATCTGGTGCCTGGCGATGAAGTCGCCGCGGACGATGAGGGCGAGTCGGAGTCGCTGGTGCTGCTCGGCAAGCATCGCTGCGACAAGTGCGGCACCGCCATGGATGCCTATCTGCTCGACGAGACGCGCAAGCTGCATATCTGTGGCAACAACCCGGATTGCACGGGCTACGAGATCGAACAGGGTCAATACCGGATCAAGGGTTACGAAGGCCCAAGCCTGGAGTGCGACAAGTGCGGCAGCCAGATGCAGCTGAAGACCGGGCGTTTCGGCAAGTTCTTCGGTTGCACCAACACTGAGTGCAAGAACACCCGCAAACTGCTGAAAAGCGGTGAAGCCGCTCCGCCGAAGATGGACCCGGTGAAGATGCCGGAGCTCAAGTGCGAGAAGGTCAATGACACCTATATCTTGCGCGACGGCGCCGCGGGTTTGTTCCTGGCGGCCAGTCAGTTCCCGAAAAATCGCGAGACCCGTGCGCCGCTGGTGCTGGAACTGATCCCGCACAAGGCCGAAATCGACCCGAAGTATCACTTCCTCTGTGATGCGCCGAAGAAAGACCCTGAAGGTCGCGCTGCGGTTATTCGCTTCAGTCGCAAGACTAAAGAGCAGTACGTGCAGACTGAGGTCGATGGCAAGCCTACTGGCTGGCGTGCCTTCTATGATGGCGGCAAGTGGAAGGTCGAAGAGAAGGGATGATCGGGACAAGGTGCGCGTCTGCAGTCAGCAGGCGCGCGTATAGTGGCTTGATCGGTCCGTAGTGGAGGGCGCCTTGATGGCCCATGAACTGTACACCCGTACCAACCAGAAGCTCTTCTATGCCGGTCTGTCGCTGGAGTCCTGGCGCGCTGCGCAAGAGGGGCGAGCAGTCAATTCTTTGGCCCTGATACAAGCTGGGCGTGAGGCTGCGCTATTCCATCTCTATGGGGCGCTGCTGGGTCTGTGTCACGAGATTGCCGGTTACTATCGCTTGCCTGAAAGTAATGCAGCACGGGCCGAGCAGTTGCTGGACAAGGCACTGCTGGATGCTGCTCCCAGTCCTGAGTTGGCCGAGCTTATCGAGTTGGCGCAGCAGCCGGAAACCTGGCTGGCTCAGCTGCTGAAGGCTTATGGCGAACTGTTTCAGCCGCCGCAGGCGGCGAAAAAGGTCAAGGTCGACCCGCGCACTCCCTTGATCGTGGCGGTTAGCCTGGATCAGGAGGAGCCGCCACTGGCGCGTGAAACGCTGGAGGTTTGGCGACAGGAGTTGCAGGGGTTGGCCAAGCGCTTTCGCGAGTCGTTGAGTGAGTGGTGAGTCGAGTTTGGATAAGCGGTCTAGGGTGAGCCTTGGGCGACTGTTATAATACCGGCCTTTCGTGGAGAGCCAGCCCTATGCCTACATCCTACCTTGAGATCGTCGAGTTGCCCGATGGGCGCATTGCACTGCGTCGTGCAGAAGACGAAGAAACCTTGGTGGTGCTGGATTTTTCTGCTGATGCCAAGGAATTCCTCCAGGGTCAGCACATCGAGGTAGCCAAGGCTATGCTCAGTGTCGGCGTGCAAATGGCGGGGAAATTGGCTGAAGGTGATTTTGACCACGCACAAGGCCCGCGTGTGCTGCACTGATTGCGGGTGGGTTGTCTCGACGCTGATAGTGCTTTCAGCAGCTGGTTCTAGGTGTTGTGGCTGGTCCATGTGCCTGGTTGATGGTGTCGTCTCATGCACAGTCCTTGTGCCATTGCCCGCGAATTTTACCCCAGACTGATGTTGAGGCTTTGCGCCTTGCCCTGTCGTGCGGCCTGCTCCAGTTGCTCCCGAGCATACTGTTCAAGAGGGTGAAGCCAGCTGACGACTGTATGGCTACGGCCCAGCTTCAGTGCCTCCTGTGCCAGTTGCAAGGCACTTTGTTTGCCCCTTGGATGAAGTAACAGAATGCGCTCGCGGTTGAGGCCGGCTTCGCGCAGCCAGGTTTGCGTCAGGCTGCTGTGCGGGGCAATCAGGCTCAGCCAGCGCGCATCTTTGTTCTGGCTCAGCTCGCGGAGAATTGGCGCGAGCAGGTTCAGGCAGTGACCTGCAGTACCTCGTAGCGACATTTCACTGAAGGCTTCGGGGTTCTCCTGCCAGGGTGACGCCACAATCTGATTCAGCCGTGGCGTCACTGCTGAAGCCATCAGCCCCTCGAATAGTGGTAACTGTGTACGCTTTAGTGACTGTGGGGACTGCATAGAACCTCCTCTGGCAGGCGGTGGGAAACTACCTGCGGTTTGCCCTCTTGGTGTCAAAGCTAGGGGCGTTTAAAGCGGCCTCACAGCCATTGCGTGACCCGCCTGAACGAAACCTGAGTGGCTGAGTGAAGCGAGGCAGGTGCACGTTTAGCGAGGGAAGTAGCTCTTTTGACCTGCTGTGGTTGCACTGCCTTCGACTATTGCTTGGCTCCACTGCGTGTGTCCATCTTGGTCAGTCGTGGGTGATCACTGCCGGGTTCAGGTTGCTGGAGTCTGTTAACGACGGATAACACCGACACTTAAACCTTCGATAATTAGCTCCTGCTCTTCCAGATTTACTTCAATGGGGGCGAACTCGGAATTTTCGGCAATCAGCCAGACCTTGTTGCCTTCGCGCTTGAAGCGCTTGACCGTCACTTCGTCATCGATGCGGGCTACCACTATTTGCCCGTTGTGCACTTCGCGGGTGGTGTGCACGGCGAGCAGGTCCCCGTCGATAATACCAATGTCCTTCATGCTCATGCCGCGCACGCGTAGCAGGTAGTCGGCCTTGGGGTGGAAAAACTCGGGGTTTATCCGGCATGAGTCTTCAATATTCTGCTGCGCTAGAATGGGTGCGCCGGCGGCGACGCGGCCGATCACGGGTAAGCCCTCTTCCGCGTTGTTAGGTTCGTAGCCAGGGATGCGAATGCCACGTGAGGCGCCGGGGGTCATTTCGATGGCCCCTTTGCGGGCCAGGGCCTTGAGGTGTTCCTCTGCGGCATTGGGTGACTTGAAACCAAGTGCCTGAGCGATTTCCGCACGGGTTGGCGGATAGCCGTTGTCGTCAAGGCAGTGCTTGATGAAGGCGAGAATTTCAGCTTGGCGTGGCGTCAGTTTCAGCATGTTGGACTCTGTCTTTTTATACAGTGACTGGGATTATATACAGTGATCGAGGGTTGGCAATCCTCCATTTTTCTTCTTGGCTTAAATGCGCTGCTTGTTGTTTGATCCGCTCTGCGGGTTACTTGCTGAACTGACGAGCACATCAGCTGTTGTTTGCTGCTGATCCATGACTGTCCGGCCATATAATGGCTTGCGTGACTTGACAAGATGGTGGGTCGAAACGTATGTTTCAAACAAGTGTTTGTCAGGTAGGTAGTCATGGCTCAGTCGGAAACCGTTGAACGCATTCTCGATGCAGCGGAGCAGTTGTTCGCAGAAAAAGGTTTCGCGGAAACTTCATTACGGCTGATCACCAGCAAGGCTGGAGTCAACCTGGCAGCGGTGAACTATCATTTTGGTTCCAAAAAAGCGCTGATCCAGGCCGTGTTCTCGCGCTTTCTCGGTCCTTTCTGCAGCAGCCTCGAGCGCGAGCTGGACCGTCGCCAGGCCAAGCAGGAAGTGAAGGTCAGTCTTGAGGAATTACTCGAGTTGTTGGTGGATCAGGCGCTGGCCGTGAAACCGCGTAGTGGCAACGACTTGTCGATATTCATGCGTCTGTTGGGTTTGGCCTTCAGCCAGAGCCAGGGCCACCTGCGCAAATATCTGGAAGAGGTGTATGGCAAAGTCTTCCGCCATTACATGCTCCTGGTGCATGAAGCCGCACCGCGTCTCCCTCCGCTTGAGTTGTTCTGGCGCGTGCATTTCATGCTCGGCGCTGCGGCATTCAGCATGTCCGGGATCAAGGCATTGCGCGCCATGGCCGAGACCGACTTCGGGGTGAGCACCTCGATCGAGCAGGTCATGCGCATGATGGTGCCATTCCTGGCGGCTGGCATGCGTTCGGAAAGCGGTGTGAGCGATGAGGTGCTGGCCGCCGCTCAACTCAAGCCGCGCGTCAAGAGCGCTGGCCTACCCGCCAAGGTTTGATGTCGCGCTTGTGGGCTTGGCCAGCCCGATCCGCTAAGCTAGTCGCCCATGCGCGACCTCGACTTTCTACATCTCTCTCTCGCTGATCAGTGCCTGTACGGTTTTGCCGACGGGCAGTTGATATTGCGCCTGCCTGTGTCTACCGCCCTCAATGGTCCGGGCGAGCTGAATGGCTCCGGCTGCACGCCGCGTGGGTTGCATCGAGTGCGGGCGAAGATCGGCGAAGGCTTGCCGCTGAGGGCGGTATTGCGAGGCCGTCGCTGGACGGGCGAGGTCTGGTCGCCGGCTCTGGCTGCGCAATTCCCCGGGCGCGACTGGATTCTCACGCGGATCATCTGGCTCAGTGGTTGTGAGGTGGGGCGCAATCGACTAGGGGAGGTCGATACCTTCCGCCGCTATATCTATTTACACGGCACGCCGGACACTGAGCCCATGGGCGTGCCGCGCTCCCACGGTTGTGTGCGGCTCCGCAATGCCGATCTGCTGTCGCTGTTCCCGCTCGTCCCTGTGCAATGTGCCGTGCGCATCGATGAGGCGGCCTGTCCGCTCTGGGCAGCGGCGTCACTTTAGTTAAGGATTATTTGTGAGTTCACCCCTGCAAGGCTCGTTGATGCTGGATATCGCCGGCACTTGGTTGACCGCCGAGGATCGCCAGATCCTGCGCCAGCCCGAAGTGGCTGGCTTGATCCTGTTCGGGCGCAATATCGAGCACCCGAGGCAGGTGCGCGAGTTGTCGGCCGCGATTCGCGCGGTACGCCCGGATCTGCTCCTGGCCGTCGATCAGGAGGGCGGGCGGGTGCAGCGTCTGCGTCAGGGTTTTGTACGGTTACCGGCTATGCGGGCAATTGCTGATAACGCTAATGCCGACGTCTTGGCTGAGCACTGTGGCTGGTTGATGGCCATCGAAGTGTTGGCCGCGGGTCTGGATCTGAGCTTTGCGCCGGTGTTGGATCTGGATCATCAGCGCAGTGCCGTGGTTGGCAGTCGGGCCTTTGAGGCAGATGTACTGCGTGTGACACAGTTGGCCGCAGCGTTTATTCGCGGCATGAGCGCGGCAGGTATGGCTGCGACAGGCAAGCATTTTCCCGGGCATGGCTGGGCCGAGGCCGACTCCCATGTGGCGATTCCAGTGGATGAGCGCAGCCTCGAGCAAATTCGCGCCTGCGATCTGCAGCCGTTCGCTCAATTGAGTCGGCAGTTGGCCGCGGTGATGCCGGCGCATGTGATCTACCCGCAGGTCGATGACCAGCCTGCAGGCTTCTCGCGGCGCTGGTTGCAGGAAATTCTGCGTGGTGAGTTGCAGTTCACCGGGGTGATTTTCAGCGATGATTTGTCGATGGCCGGGGCCCATGTGGTGGGTGACGCGGCTTGTCGCATCGAAGCGGCACTGACAGCGGGCTGCGACATGGGGTTGGTCTGCAATGATCGCGCGGCCGCGGAGTTGGCGCTGAGCGCATTACAGCGTTTGCAGGTGGTCACTCCACCAGGTTTGGCACGTATGCGTCGCCAGGCTTTCCCTGGTATGGAATATCGGCAGAGCCCGCGATGGCTGGAAGCAGTCGGCGCGTTACGCGCCGCGCAATTAATCGACTGAGGAGAGTTTGATGACTGTCTACGCCATAATCGGCGGTACTGGTTTGACCCGGCTTGATGGGTTGACCATTAAAGCTGCGCTGCATGTTGATACACCCTACGGTGCTCCCTCGGCACCGGTATTGCGGGGTGAGTATGCCGGCCGGGAAGTGTTGTTTCTTGCCCGCCATGGACACCCGCACCGGATCCCGCCGCATCAGGTGAACTATCGCGCTAATCTCTGGGCGCTCCGGCAGTCGGGTGCCAAGGCGATTATTGCGGTGAATGCGGTTGGTGGCATCCAGGCGGCCATGGGCACTGGGCATTTCTGTCTGCCGCACCAGATAATCGACTACACCTCGGGGCGTGAGCACACCTTTTATGAGGGTGAGTTGGAACATGTCACCCATGTGGATTTCAGCCACCCTTACGATGCTGGGTTGCGGGAAAAACTGGCCGGAGCGCTAGCTGCCGAGCGTTGCGCTTTTAGCGCGCAGGGGGTCTATGGCTGCACTCAGGGGCCGCGCCTGGAGACGGTTGCCGAGATCGCCCGAATGGAACGTGACGGTTGCGATATCGTCGGTATGACCGGCATGCCCGAGGCGGTTCTAGCGCGGGAGCTGGCGTTGCCTTATGCCTGTCTGGCGTTGGTGGTGAACCCGGCAGCGGGTAAATCCAATGTGTTGATTACCATGGCCGCCATCGAGCGGGCCTTGGACGAGGGCATGGACCGGGTCAAGGCCGTCTTGGCCAATGTGCTGGCCGGCTGAGTATTTTGGCTGTGAACAAAAGGGTCGCTATCGCGGCCCTTTTTTTGTGCAGGCAAGACGCCATGGGTACCGTTTAAAGCGGGTTGATGCGCACCAGCAGGCCGAGGCTGCCGTGATCGAGGTAGGTCAGTTCGCCGCTTTGCAGGCGCACGCTGTGCTTGATCAGTTCGCTGCTGCTAAGCAGGCCGCTGTCATCGAAGCGGTTGACCCACAGCTTGGCGTCCAGGTCGATGAGGCGATCCTGCTTGAGATTCAGGGTGCCTTCTACCGGGAAATGCCCGAATTGTTCAGTGCCTGTGCTCAGCGCCACGCTGGCGGGGCTGGTGCCGATGCTCTGCGCCCAGGCTTTGTGCAGTAGCACGTTATAGCCGTTCGCCGGGGTGAGTTTGCCCGCTTCATTATTCAGCGAGGTGGCGCGCTCCTGGTTGGGGTCGATTGGCAATGCGCCTTGTGCCCAATCGTCGGGGGCGGGGCGCGCGGCGGCTAGTTGCTGCGTTGTTTGCCGGAAGACGATGACTTCAACCTGATACATGGTCTCGGCCAAGGCGGCAGTGCTGCTCAGTAGCGAGAACAGGATAAGCGGCAGCAAAGCCAGGGTGCGGAGTGCGCGCATGGGTCAGTCCTTACGCAGAGGGAGTCAGGCGCTCGAACAGCGCTTCCAGGGTATTAAATCGATGTTCCGGCTGCTCCATCGGCACCTGGAATTTGAACATTGTGGCGCCTTCGAACTTGTAGCGAGCCGGGGCGCCCTGGATCAGTTTGATCAGGGTCAGCGGATCGACGCAGGTGTCGGCGGCGAATTCGATGCGACCGCCTTGCGGGCCGGCGTCGACCTTCTTGATGCCGAGCTTTTCCGCCTGCAATTTCAGCAGGGTCAGGCGCACCAGGTTCTTGGTTGGTTCCGGCAGCAGGCCGAAGCGGTCGATCATCTCCACCTGCAGCTCTTTCAGGCCGTCTTCGTCGGCGGCCGAAGCGATGCGTTTGTAGAGGATCAGCCGGGCATGCACGTCCGGCAGGTAGTTTTCCGGGATCAGCGCCGCTACCCGCAAGTTGATTTCCGGGCCGCCACCCAGCGGTTGCTCGAGGTTGGGTTGTTCGCCCTTGCGGATGGCTTTGACCGCGCGCTCGAGCATTTCCATATACAGGGTAAAGCCGACCGCCTGGATCTGCCCGCTCTGGCCGTCGCCGAGCAGCTCGCCGGCGCCGCGGATTTCCAGGTCGTGGGTGGCCAGGAGGAAACCGGCGCCCAGGTCCTGGGCGCCGGAGATCGCCTCGAGGCGCTTCTGCGCGTCGTCGGTCATCTGCTTGCGCGGTGGCGTCAGCAGGTAGGCGTAAGCCTGGTGGTGGCTGCGCCCGACCCGGCCGCGCAGCTGGTGCAACTGGGCCAGGCCGAACTTGTCGGCGCGCTCGATGATGATGGTGTTGGCGCTGGGCACGTCGATGCCAGTCTCGATGATGGTCGAGGCGATCAGCACGTTGAAGCGCTTGTGGTAGAAGTCGCCCATCACCTGTTCCAGCTCGCGCTCGCGCATCTGCCCGTGGCCGATGCCGATGCGCGCCTCCGGCACCAGTTCGGCAAGGTCGGCCGCGCATTTCTCGATGGTCTTCACATCGTTGTGCAGGTAGTAGACCTGGCCGCCACGCAGCAGTTCGCGCAGCAGTGCTTCCTTGATGGTCGGGTTGTTCTGCTCCATGACGAAGGTGCGCACCGACAACCGGCGCGCTGGCGGGGTGGCGATGATCGACAGGTCGCGCATGCCCGCCACGGCCATGTTCAGGGTGCGCGGGATCGGCGTGGCGGTGAGGGTGAGGATATCCACTTCGCTGCGCAGGGCCTTGAGCTGTTCCTTCTGGCGCACGCCGAAACGGTGTTCCTCATCGATGATCACTAGGCCCAGGTTGTTGAATTTGACGTCACCCTGCAGCAGCTTGTGGGTGCCGATGACGATGTCGACTTTGCCCTCGGTCAGTTGCTGCATGGCCGCAGCGATTTCCTTGGCGCTCTTGAAGCGACTCATCACCTCGACATTCACCGGCCAGTCGGCGAAGCGGTCGCGAAAGCTGTTGTAGTGCTGCTGGGCGAGCAAGGTGGTGGGCACCAGCACGGCGACCTGGCGACCGCTGTGCACGGCGATAAAGGCGGCGCGCATGGCCACTTCGGTCTTGCCGAAGCCGACGTCGCCGCAGATCAGGCGATCCATCGGCTTGGCGGTGAGCATGTCGTCGCGCACCGCATCGATGGCGGTTTGCTGATCCGGGGTTTCCTCGAAGGGGAAGCCGGCGCTGAAGGTTGCGTAATCGAGCTGTGGGTCGGCGAAGGCGTAACCTTCGCGGGCGGCACGACGGGCATAGATGTCGAGCAGTTCGGCCGCCACGTCGCGCACTTGTTCGGCGGCCTTGCGTTTGGCTTTCTGCCAGATTTCCGAGCCGAGGCGGTGCAATGGGGCCAGGGCGTCGTCGCTGCCGGTGTAGCGGGCGATCAGGTGCAGGCTGGCGACCGGCACATAGAGTTTGGCTTCCTCGGCGTACATCAGCGCGAGGAACTCGGCAGCCTGGCCGTCGATCTCCAGGGTGATCAGGCCCAGGTAGCGACCGACGCCGTGATCGATATGCACCACGGGCGCACCTTCGCGCAGTTCGGCGAGGTTTTTGATCACATTGTCGCCGCCGTCACGCGACTTCTCGCGGCGGCGGCGTTGCATCACCCGTTGGCCGAACAGCGGGCTTTCGGCGATCAGGGCCAGGTCGTCGAGCAGCAGGCCGTCGTCGAGCGGGGCGATGGTGATACCCAGGCGCTCCTTGCCGGCCGTGAACTCCGGCCAGTTGGCCACTTCCCTGGGCTTGAGCTTGAGGCGGGCGAGCAATTCCAGTAGCACTTCGCGCCGTCCGGCGGACTCGGCGCAGAACAGTATGCGGCCTGGGTATTCTTCGATAAAGCGGCGCAGAGCGGCCAGTGGTTCGCTGGCCTTGGCCTGGATCGCCAGGTCGGGCAGGGGCTGCGCATTGAAGCGCTGGCGGCCGACGCCGGGTTCAATGTCCTCCTGGCTGATGACGACCCGTGGCCAGTCTTTCAGGCGGGCGAAGCAGTCTTCCACCGGCAGGAAGATGTCGGCTGGCGGCAGCAGCGGACGCTCGGGATCGACCCGGCGCTCGTCATAACGGTTGCGTGCGTCGCTCCAGAAGTGCTCGGCGGCTTTTTCCACCCCAGGCAGGGAAAATACCTGGGTGTCCTGTGGCAGGTAGTCGAACAGGGTCGCGGTTTCTTCGAAAAACAGCGGCAGGTAGTACTCGATGCCGGCCGGGGTGATGCCGGTGGACAGGTCTTGGTAGATCGGGCAACGGCGGAAATCCACGTCGAAACGTTCGCGAAAGCGTCCGCGGAAATCGCTGACGGCCTTTTTTTCCAGGGGGAATTCGCGGGCCGGCAGCAGCTTGATCGACTCGACCTTGTCGATCGAACGTTGGGTTTCTGGATCGAAGGTGCGCAGGGTTTCGATCTCATCGTCGAACAGGTCGATGCGAAACGGCTGGTCACTGCCCATCGGGAACAGATCGATCAGGGCGCCACGCACGGCGAATTCGCCGTGTTCGTAGACCGTGTCGACGCAGCGGTAGCCTGCCGCTTCCAGGCGGGTGCGCATGTCGTTGACGTCGAGTTTCTGGCCGGCGTCCAGCACCAGGCTGCTGCCGAGCAGAAAACGCTTGGGGGCCAGGCGATGTAGGGCGGTGGTGATTGGCACTACCAGGACGCCATGTTTCAGTCCTGGCAGGCGATAGAGCGCGGAAATTCGCTGGGAAATGATGTCCTGGTGCGGTGAAAACAGGTCGTAGGGCAGGGTTTCCCAGTCGGGAAAGTGCAGCACCGGCAACTCCGGGGCGAAGAAACTCAGCTCCTGCTGCAGGCGCTCGGCGTTCTGGCTGTCGGCGGTCAGCAGCAGAGTAAAGCGTTTGGCAGCGCTGGCGGCTTCGGCAATCGCCAGGCTCAAGGCAGCGCCGGGCAGGTTGCCCCAGTGCTGTTTTCCGGCGGTGGCGGGCAGGGACGGTAGGCGCATTATGGACACGGGCGGTACAGGCACGGGCGGCTCACGGTCATGGCGACATGGCCCGCGATTGTAACTATCCGCGCTAGTTGCTGTCAGTGTTTCGTCCGTTGCAGATTGCCGGCGATTGTCTACGCCGTCATAATGTAGCCCCTTTTTTCAGCCCCTACATGTGGAAGGTACTGCCCGTGAATCAGAATCCCGACCAGTGTCTCGGTGAGTGGATCGATCGAGAAGCCCTCGCAGAAGCGATGATTCCCTTGATTGGCCAGCTCTACCGCAACAACAACGTAGTCACCTCGATCTACGGTCGTAGCCTGATCAACCGTTCGGTCATTCAGATTCTCAAAGCCCACCGCTACGCACGCCACCGTCTGGATGGCGATGCCGAGCTGTCGGTGCATGACACTTTCCCGATGCTCAAGACCATGAGCGAACTCAAGTTGGGCGCCGCTTCCGTGGATTTAGGCCGCATGATGGCCAGGTACCTGGACGCGGCCAATGGCCGCAGCATCGAGCAGTTCGTGCGTGACGAACTGGAGCCGGTAGCCGGTCAGCAGAATGTCGTGGCCAGCAAGGGCACCGACGTGGTGCTCTACGGTTTCGGTCGTATCGGTCGTCTGCTGGCACGCATCCTGATTGAGAAAACCGGTGGCGGTGATGGCCTGCGTCTGCGGGCGATTGTCGTGCGCAGGGGCGCTGATAACGATTTGGACAAGCGCGCCAGTCTGCTGCGTCGTGACTCAGTTCACGGTCCGTTTGACGGCACCATCGTCATCGACGAGGAAAACAACACCATCACCGCCAATGGCAACCTGATTCAGGTGATCTACGCCAAGTCACCAAGCGAGGTGGATTACACCCAGTACGGTATCGACAACGCGCTGCTGGTGGATAACACCGGTGTGTGGCGTGACGCCGAGGGCCTGAGCCAGCATCTGGCCTGTCCTGGCATCGATCGCGTGGTGCTGACCGCGCCGGGCAAGGGCGCGTTGAAGAACATCGTGCATGGGATCAACCATGGCGACATCACGGCTGACGACAAGATCGTTTCTGCGGCCTCCTGCACCACCAATGCCATCGTGCCGGTGCTCAAGGCGGTGAATGATAAATACGGCATCATCAATGGTCATGTCGAAACCGTGCATTCGTACACCAACGACCAGAACCTGATAGACAACTTCCACAAGGGCAGTCGTCGTGGTCGTAGTGCCGCGCTGAACCTGGTGATCACCGAGACCGGTGCCGCCACTGCGGCTGCCAAGGCGCTGCCAGTACTCAAGGGCAAGTTGACCGGGAATGCCATTCGCGTACCGACGCCGAACGTGTCCATGGCCATCCTCAACCTGAACTTGGAAAAGCCCGCGACCCGTGAAGAGATGAACGAGTACCTGCGCTACATGGCGCTGCACTCGGATCTGCACAAGCAGATCGACTTCGTCAATTCCCAGGAGGTGGTCTCCACCGACTTCGTCGGCTCGCGTCACGCCGGTGTGGTGGATGCGGAGGCGACCATCTGCAATGACAATCGCGTTGTCCTGTACGTTTGGTACGACAACGAGTTCGGCTACAGCTGCCAGGTAGTTCGCGTGATGGAAGACATGGCTGGAGTCAATCCACCGGCTTTTCCGCGCTAAGCGCTAGCGGCGATTGAAGAAAAAACGGGAGCCTTGGCTCCCGTTTTTTTATTCGGGCTTGTCGGTTAGTCGCTGAGCAGGCTGTTGCGCAGGCTATCCGAGAGCCCGTTGGGCGCCAGCCAGATGCCCAGGTAGGCGCTGGCCAGTTCCGGGTTGCTGCTGGCAAAGGCGGTTTTGCCGTTGCGTTCCAGGCTCAGGCCACTGTCAGCGCTGTAATTGAGGGCGTAGCGGTCGCCTGGATTGATGTCCAGGAAATTGGCGTGAAAGGCGTTCAGTTCATTGCGCAGGCGCGCGAGCGTAGCCTGGTCATATTGTCTTCTCAGTGTGGTCCAGGCGGCCTCGATCACGTCGCTGCGCAGGATTTTGCGGAAGTAATAGAGTTCCAGGCGAATGCTGCGTTGACGGTCAAGGGCCTGGGCTGCACTGACATTGGGTTCTGCATAGAGGGCGGCGGCGTAGACGTCGACCCACAGGTAGCGCAGAACGCTTTGGTTTTTGCGCTCCAGGTTGGCTCGCTCCAGGGTTATATGTGGCGCGAAATCCGCTTGGCGCAAGCGCTCGTCAGAGCTGGCAAGCAGGGTAGGGCTGAGCAGGAACAAGGAGGCAAGGAGCAATAGTCGGCGCATGGTGAGCATCCTTGGGGCGCGGTATTTAAATGTCATCAACGCGGCATTTTGAGTCAAGTAGTCGTCAGTTTCGGCCTATTGCAGAAACCCCAAAAAAAGCAAGCGCTTGGGTGGTCAGTTGGGGGGCGCATCTTTATAATCAAACGGATTTTTTACCCGCGCTCGGCATCATTACCCGCGCCAATCACGTTATTGGTGTGGGTATGGCTATTAAGCATCCAGATGCCGCCCGTTTTTTAAAAAAGCTTATAAATCAGTGGTTAGGCAAACCTATGATCAAATTGAAACATGGGCTTGATTTGCCCATAACAGGCGCGCCGGCGCAGCGTATAGAGGCTGCAAGGCCGGTACGCAGTGTCGCCATCGTCGGCTTCGATTATCACGATATGAAGCCGACAATGCAGGTGCAGGTCGGCGATCGAGTCAAACTCGGTCAAGTGCTGTTCTCCGATAAGAGGTCGGCAGGGGTTGATTACACTGCGCCAGGCGCCGGGGTGGTCAGTGCGATTCATCGTGGTGAGAAGCGTGTGCTGCAGTCGCTGGTGATCGACCTGGACGGCGATGAGCAAGTGACCTTTGCCAGCTATCCACTGACGCAGCTGGACGATTTGAGTGATGCGCAGGTGCGTGAAAACCTCCTGCAGTCTGGTCTCTGGACCGCACTGCGCACTCGTCCGTTCAGCAAGGTGCCAGCGGTAGATGCAGTGCCCCGCTCTATTTTCGTCGCAGCCATGGATACCCAGCCGTTGGCGGCTGATCCAGTGGTGGTCATCGGCGAATATGCCGCTGATTTCGAAAACGGTCTCAAGGTGCTGAGCAATCTGGCCAAGGTATTCCTGTGCAAGGCCGCTGGCAGCAGCCTGCCGGGTGAGCAGCTGAGCAAGGTGCAGACCGAGGCGTTTGCCGGTCCGCATCCGGCTGGTCTGCCAGGCACCCATATCCACTTTCTCGATCCGGTCAATGCCAGCAAGAGTGTCTGGACGATCAACTATCAGGACGTGATTGCCGTCGGCAAGTTGTTCGCGACCGGGCAGTTGTGGGTCGAGCGTGTAGTCGCCCTGGCAGGTCCGGTGGTTGAGCAGCCACGTCTGTTGCGTACTCGCCTGGGCGCCAGTCTGGATGAGCTGACCGCAGGTCAATTGCAGTCTGGTTTTAACCGCGTGGTTTCCGGTTCGGTGCTTGGCGGGCGTACCGCCCAGGGTGCTTTTGCCTATCTGGGGCGTTATCACCTGCAGGTGTCGTGCCTGGCAGAGGGTAATGACCGCGAGATGCTGCATTACCTGCGCGCCGGGGTGAACAAGCATTCGGTGTTGAATGTTTTTGTTTCCAAGTTGGCGGCGGCGAAGAAGTTCGCGTTTTCCACCACGACCAACGGCAGCCCGCGGGCCATGGTGCCGGTCGGCAACTACGAAGAAGTGATGCCGCTGGATGTACTGCCGACGCAACTGCTGCGCTACCTGATCGTTGGTGATACCGAAATGGCCCAGAAGCTAGGCTGTCTCGAACTCGACGAAGAAGATCTGGCGCTGTGCAGCTATGTCTGTGCTGGCAAATATGAATACGGCCCGATCCTGCGCGATAACCTCGCCCGTATCGAGAAGGAGGGTTAACCCATGGGTATTCGCGAATTCCTCGACAAGATCGAGCACAACTTCGAGAAGGGTGGTAGGTACGAGAAGTGGTACGCCTTGTACGAGGCGCTCGACACCTTCCTCTATCGCCCCGGTAGCGTGACCAAAACCACTGCCCACGTGCGTGACGGCATTGACCTCAAGCGCATGATGATCATCGTCTGGTTGTGCACCTTCCCGGCGATGTTCTTCGGTATGTGGAACACCGGTTACCAGGCCAACCTGATTTTCGCCGGCAGCCCCGAGCTGTTGGCAGCGCAGGAAGGCTGGCACTTCGCGGTGATCAGCGCGCTGGCCGGTTTCGACCCAAACAGCCTGTGGGATAACTTCATCCAGGGTGCTGCCTGGTTCCTGCCGGTCTATGCGGTGATTTTCATCGTTGGCGGTTTCTGGGAAGTGCTGTTTGCCTCGATCCGCAAGCATGAAGTCAACGAAGGTTTCTTCGTCACCTCCGTGCTGTTCGCCCTGATTTTGCCGCCCAGCATTCCGTTGTGGCAGGTGGCGCTGGGTATCAGCTTCGGTGTGGTGATTGGCAAGGAAGTGTTCGGCGGTACTGGCAAGAACTTCCTCAACCCGGCGCTGACCGGTCGTGCCTTCCTGTTCTTCGCCTACCCGGCGCAGATGTCGGGTGATGCGGTCTGGACTGCGGTCGACGGCTTCGCTGGCGCGACCTCGCTGAGCCTGGCCGCCGCCGGCGGCATCGAGAACGTACTGAGCAATGGCATCAGCTGGATGAACGCCTTCGTCGGCACCATCCATGGTTCTTTGGGCGAAACCAGCACGCTGGCGATCATGATTGGCGGCGCTGTGCTGTTGATTACCAAGATCGCCTCCTGGCGCATCGTCGCCGGAGTGATGCTGGGTGTGATCGGCCTCAGCCTGCTGTTCAATACCCTCGGTTCGACCACCAATCCGATGTTCGCCATGCCGTGGTACTGGCATCTGGTCGTCGGTGGGTTTGCCTTCGGTATGTTCTTTATGGCCACCGACCCGGTGTCGGCGTCCATGACCAATACCGGCAAGTGGATTTTCGGTGTCTTGATCGGCGTCATGGTGGTGTTGATCCGCGTGGTCAACCCTGCATTCCCGGAAGGCATGATGCTGGCGATTTTGTTCGCCAACCTGTTCGCACCGCTGGTCGACCACTTCGTCGTTCAAGCCAATATCAAGCGGAGGCTGGCACGCAATGTCTAGTCAAAAAGAATCTACCGCCCGCACGTTGACGGTGGCCCTGCTGGTTTGCCTGGTGTGCTCGGTGTTCGTCGCCGGCGCCGCTGTGGCGCTCAAGCCGACTCAGGTGAGCAACCGTCTGCTGGATAAACAGCGCAGCATCCTGGCTATCGCCGGGCTGGGCGATGCGAGTATGTCGAGTGCGCAAGTCAAAGACATGTTCAAAGGCACCATTACCGCCAAGCTCGTGGATCTGCGAAGCGGCAAGTTCTCCGATGCCAAGGATCCAGTGACCTTCGATCCGCTGAAATCCTCGAAGGATCCCAAGCTTTCCAGCGTTCTGCCGGCTAAGCAGGATATCGCTTCGATCAAGCGTCTGGAGCATTACACCACGGTGTATGTGGTGGAAAAGGATGGCCAGGTCGACACCGTGATTCTGCCAATACGCGGTTATGGCTTGTGGTCAACGCTGTACGGTTTTATTGCACTTAAGGGCGATCTTAATACCGTGGCTGGCATGGGCTTCTATCAGCATGCCGAGACCCCGGGCCTGGGTGGCGAAGTGGATAACCCGAAGTGGAAAGGCCAGTGGCCAGGCAAGACTCTGTTTGACCAGGACGGCAAACTTGCCGTGGCGGTCGTCAAAGGCGGCGTCGACCCACAAAGCCCGAAGGCGGTGCATCAGGTCGATGCATTGGCCGGCGCGACCTTGACCAGTAAGGGCGTGGACAATCTGCTGAAATTCTGGCTTGGCCAGAATGGCTTCGGCCCGTTTATCGCTAACCTGCGTGCAGGGGAGGCTTGATCATGTCGCAACCCACGATCAAACAAGTACTGCTGGACCCAATCTTCAATAACAACCCCATTGGCCTGCAGATTCTTGGTATCTGTTCCGCCCTGGCGGTGACCACCAACCTGCAGACCGCACTGGTGATGTCGATTGCCCTGACCCTGGTGACAGGTTTTTCCAACCTGTTTATTTCAATGATTCGCAGCCAGATCCCTAGCTCTATCCGCATGATCGTGCAGATGGTGATCATCGCCTCGCTGGTGATCGTGGTGGATCAGGTGCTCAAGGCCTATGCCTATAGTCTGTCCAAGCAGCTATCGGTGTTCGTCGGTCTGATCATCACCAACTGCATCGTGATGGGCCGTGCCGAGGCCTTTGCCATGCAGAACCCGCCGGTGCTGTCGTTCTTCGACGGTATCGGTAACGGTATTGGTTACAGCGCCATGCTGATCATGCTGGGCATCGTTCGCGAGCTGTTTGGCAGTGGCAAGCTGATGGGCTTCGAAATCATTCCGGTGATCAACGATGGTGGCTGGTATCAGCCTAACGGTCTGCTGCTGTTGCCACCTTCGGCATTCTTCCTGATCGGCCTGTTTATCTGGGCCTTGCGCAGCTGGAAGAGAGAGCAGGTCGAACAGCCGAGCTTCAAGATGGCACCGCAAGTATCGAATAAGGAGGCCTATTAATGGAGCATTACATCAGCCTGCTGGCCAAGGCGGTGTTCGTCGAGAACATGGCGTTGGCCTTCTTCCTCGGCATGTGCACCTTCATCGCTATTTCGAAGAAAGTAGAAACGGCGATCGGTCTGGGTATCGCGGTGATCGTGGTGCAAGTCATCACCGTGCCTGCGAACAACCTGATCTACACCTACTTGTTGAAGGACGGTGCGCTGGCCTGGGCCGGCTTGCCGGAAGTCGATCTGAGCTTCCTCGGGCTGCTCAGCTATATCGGCGTGATCGCCGCCATCGTGCAGATCCTCGAGATGCTTCTGGATAAGTACGTGCCCGCGCTGTACAACGCCCTCGGCGTGTTCCTGCCGCTTATTACGGTTAACTGCGCCATCATGGGCGGCACCCTGTTTATGGTGGAACGTGACTACAACCTGGCGGAAAGTACCGTTTATGGCTTCGGTTCAGGTCTGTCCTGGGCGCTGGCGATTGCTGCATTGGCAGGCATTCGCGAGAAGCTCAAGTACAGCGACGTACCGGCAGGTCTACAGGGGTTGGGCATCACCTTTATCACCATCGGTCTGATGTCTCTGGGCTTCATGTCCTTCTCCGGCGTGCAGTTGTAAGGACGGGATGAATAGATGATCAATTACGAAATCTTTCTCGCCATTGGCATGTTCACCGGCATCGTGCTGGCGTTGGTGCTGGTTATTCTGGCTGCGCGCGCCAAGCTGGTTTCCAGCGGTGATGTGAGCATCGAGATCAATGGCGAAAGAACTATTGTGGTACCTGCTGGCGGCAAGCTGCTGCAGACCCTGGCGTCCAACAATATCTTTCTCTCGTCCGCCTGTGGCGGCGGTGGCACCTGTGCTCAGTGCAAGTGCGTAGTGGAAAGCGGCGGCGGCGAAATGCTGCCGACCGAAGAAGCTGCCTTCACTCGCCGCGAAGCCAAGGCTGGCTGGCGTCTGTCCTGCCAGACTCCGGTCAAGCAGGACATGAAGATCGAGGTGCCGGAAGAAGTCTTCGGCGTGAAGAAGTGGGAATGTACGGTGTTGTCCAATCCGAACGTGGCCACCTTCATCAAGGAGCTGACGCTGAAATTGCCGGAAGGCGAGAACGTCGACTTCCGCGCGGGTGGCTATGTCCAGCTGGAATGTCCGCCGCACAAAGTGCATTACAAGGACTTCGATATTCAGGAGGAGTATCGCGGCGACTGGGACAAGTTCAACCAGTGGAAGTACGTGTCCAAGGTCGAAGAGACCACGATCCGTGCCTTTTCCATGGCCAACTACCCGGAAGAAGTCGGGCTGGTGAAGTTCAATATCCGTATTGCCTCACCCCCACCGGGCAAGGACGATCTGCCACCGGGCAAGATGTCCTCCTGGGTCTTCAGCCTCAAGCCTGGCGACAAGGTCACCGTGTACGGTCCGTTTGGTGAGTTCTTCGCCAAGGACACCGATGCCGAGATGATCTTCGTCGGTGGTGGCGCCGGTATGGCGCCGATGCGTTCGCACATCTTCGACCAGCTCAAGCGCCTCAAGTCGACGCGCAAGATCAGCTTCTGGTATGGCGCACGCTCCATGCGTGAAGCCTTCTACGTGGAAGAGTACGACCAGTTGCAGGTAGAGAACCCCAACTTCAAGTGGCACCTGGCGTTGTCCGATCCACTGCCGGAAGACAATTGGTCCGGCATGAAGGGCTTCATCCACAACGTGCTGTTCGAGAACTACCTGAAGGAGCATCCGGCTCCGGAAGATTGCGAGTTCTACATGTGCGGCCCACCGATGATGAACGCCGCCGTGATCAAGATGTTGGTCGACCTGGGTGTGGAGGAGGAGAATATCCTGCTCGACGACTTCGGCGGCTAAGCATGAAGTTAGTGGTATTCCAGCCCGTTATCGCTGTCGCTCTTGCGGCAGCCCTAACGGGCTGTTTGCATTCTGAGACGGTCGAAGAGTTCGGCGGCCCCACTATGGGTAGCACCTATTCGGTCAAATATGTCACCGGCGAAGGCGTTGCCGATGGGCTGACCCTCAAGGACGAGACCGAGGCGGTTCTTGCCGAAGTCGACCAGCAGATGTCCACCTACCGAGACGACTCGGTTATCTCCGCGTTCAACCGAGCGCCAGCGGGCAGCTGTATGGCGGTTCCCGCAGGGATGCTCGAGGTTGTGCGCACGGGTCTGCAGTTGGCCAGGGAAAGTGACGGCGTGTTTGATCCCACTCTCGAACCCTTGCTCAACCTATGGGGCTTCGGTCCGCAGGCGCGGGTCGAGCGTGTGCCGAGCGCTGAGCAATTGGTTGAGGCGCGTCAACGCAGTGGTTATCGGCATCTGCGCATTGACGGGCAGCAACTGTGCAAGGATGTCGATCTGCAGTTGGATCTCAACAGTATCGCCGCCGGTTACACGGTCGATAAAATAAGCGCTCGCCTAGCTGAATTGGGTGTCTCTAATTATCTGGTGGACGTCACCGGGGAACTCAAGGCCGTCGGCAACAAGCCGGATGGGCAGCCCTGGCGCATTGCCATCGAGGCGCCACGCGATGATCAGCGAGTCGCACAGAGGATTCTGCAACTGGATGGTTACGGTATTTCCACCTCGGGTGATTACCGTAATTATTTCGAGGAAAATGGCGTGCGCTACTCGCATACGCTTGATCCGCACACCGGCGCGCCTATCACCCACAAGTTGGCGGCGGTGACAGTCGCCGATCCATCGACCTTACGCGCCGATGGCTTGTCTACATTGTTGATGGTGCTGGGGCCCGAGCAAGGTTTTGCCTACGCTGAGCAGGCCGGCATCGCGGCATTTTTCGTGACCCGTGAGGGCGAGGGCTTCGTCACACGGAGTACCACGGCTTTCGAGCAGCTGTTCGCTG
Source organism: Pseudomonas sp. CC6-YY-74 (assembly GCF_002025205.1). Lineage (GTDB taxonomy): Bacteria > Pseudomonadota > Gammaproteobacteria > Pseudomonadales > Pseudomonadaceae > Aquipseudomonas > Aquipseudomonas paeninsulae. The sequence goes on from NZ_CP019947.1 coordinate 1,032,736, forward strand.
CAGGAGAAGAGCAATGATTTGGTTGATCGTATTTTTCACCATGCTGTTGGTGGTGTCGCTGATGGCAGTTGGCGTGATCATGGGGGGTAAACCGATAGCCGGTTCCTGTGGTGGTATTGCCAATCTGGGTATCGAGAAAGAGTGCTCGATTTGCGGTGGGAGTCGCGAGAAGTGCGAAGAAGTCAACAGCTCGCCGGCCGAGACCAATACCCGCGAGCTCGCCTACGACGCGACCAAGCGCTAATCGCCATTCGCCGGCCTGCATGTCAGGCTGTTATCAAGTATTGATTGCCAGGCTGCTGATGCAGTACTGGCCCTGCCGAGAGTGCGGCACAAGCCCTCCGGTGTGATCTGAAGGAGTAAACATGGCGGTCTACAACTACGATGTAGTGGTGCTGGGTTCTGGCCCGGCGGGTGAGGGCGCGGCAATGAACGCCGCCAAGGCGGGGCGCAAGGTGGCGGTGGTTGATAGCCGCCGCGAGGTCGGCGGCAACTGCACCCACCTGGGCACCATCCCGTCCAAGGCCTTGCGCCATTCGGTGCGCCAGATCATGCAATTCAATACCAACCCGATGTTTCGTCAGATCGGCGAGCCGCGCTGGTTTTCCTTCCCCGATGTGCTCAAAAGTGCCGAGCGGGTGATCAGCAAGCAGGTGGCCTCGCGCACCGGATACTACGCGCGCAATCGCATCGACTTGTTCTTCGGCACTGGCAGTTTCGCCGACGACCAGACTATCGACGTGGTCTGCGCCAATGGCGTGGTGGAAAAGCTGGTGGCCAAGCAGATCATCATTGCTACCGGTTCGCGCCCCTATCGTCCGGCGGATGTCGATTTTAACCATCCGCGGGTGTACGAGAGCGACACCATTTTGACCCTCAGTCACACGCCGCGGCGGCTGATTATCTATGGGGCGGGGGTCATTGGTTGCGAATATGCGTCGATCTTCAGCGGTCTCGGGGTACTGGTCGATCTGATCGACAACCGTGATCAATTGCTCAGTTTTCTCGATGCGGAAATCTCCGATGCGCTGAGCTATCACCTGCGTAATAACAATGTACTGATTCGCCACAATGAAGAGTACGAAAGCATCGAGGGTGTCGACAACGGTGTGATCCTGAATCTCAAGTCGGGCAAGAAGATCAAAGCCGACGCCTTGCTCTGGTGCAACGGCCGAACCGGCAACACCGATAAGCTGGGCTTGGAAAACATCGGCATCAAGGTCAACAGCCGCGGGCAGGTAGAAGTCGACCAGAATTACCGTACCGAGGTGTCGAATATCTTCGCTGCTGGCGATGTGATTGGCTGGCCGAGTTTGGCCAGTGCGGCCTACGACCAGGGACGCTCGGCTGCTGGCAATATCGTTGAGAACGACAGCTGGCGTTTTGTCGATGATGTGCCGACCGGAATCTACACCATTCCGGAGATCAGCTCGATCGGCAAGAACGAGCGCGAGCTGACCCAGGCTAAGATCCCCTATGAGGTGGGTAAGGCATTCTTCAAGAGCATGGCGCGGGCGCAGATCTCCAACGAGCCGGTCGGCATGCTGAAGATCCTGTTCCACCGCGAAACGCTCGCAGTGCTAGGCGTGCACTGTTTCGGCTATCAGGCTTCGGAGATCGTGCATATCGGTCAGGCGATCATGAACCAGAAGGGTGAGGCCAACAGCCTCAGGTACTTCGTTAACACCACCTTCAACTACCCGACCATGGCTGAAGCCTATCGGGTGGCGGCGTTCGACGGTCTCAACCGGCTTTTTTGACCGGCTCCGATCGGTGGCCTGAGCCGGTCGGGGAAGATCCGTTCAGTGACTCTTCGGCGTGGCGCTGGCCTAACCGGGAGAGTTTCTGACCAGGCAGCAATAAAAAACCGGCCCACTGTGGCCGGTTTTTTATTGCCTGCTTTGCAGAGAGGATTATCCATCCGGCAGCCGCGAGCTCTGCATGTCAGGCTTCGCGGCGCTCAGTTTGCGCGGTCCGGCCTACGTGTGCGGCTGCAGCGTCTGCACCGCGAGGCCCGGATAGTCGGTAATCAGGCTGTCCGCGCCGAAATCGGCGAGTCGGCGCATCAGTGCCGGTTCGTTGACCGTCCAGACCGAGACATGCAAGCCGGCTTTCTGCGCTTTGAGCAGGCGCTCCGGAGTGCACAGGGTCCAGTTCAGCGCCAGTAGGCTGCAGTCATAGTGCTGGGCCACTTTCAGCGGGTCGAGCCAGGCATATTCCGCCACCAGGCCGCGGGCAAGCTGCGGTGCCAGGCGTTTGAGTGCACTCAGGACTTCCCGTGAGCTTGAGGTGACCGTGACTTTATCGGTCAGGCCATATCGTGCGGTCAGCTCGGCAATCGCTTCGACCAACCGCGCGGCACGGACTTTCGAGGCGCTTTTGACTTCCAGTTGCCAGTGCTCGAAGTCGCATTGCTCGAACAGCTCGACCAGGCGTGGAATCGGGCACGGGGTCTTCCAGCCAGGCCCGCCTTTGCGGGCGTCATAGTTGGCCAGTTCAGCGGCGTCGTGTTCAACCACCTTGCCGCGATGGCCGGTGGTGCGCTTTAGGGTCGGGTCGTGAATTACCATCAACTCGCCGTCGCGCGACTGGTGCAGGTCCAGTTCGCAGCGGCGCACACCATGCTCCAGACATTGTTGGAAGCTAATCAGGGTGTTCTCCGGTGCTTCGCCTTTGGCGCCGCGATGGCCGTAGATCAGGGTCACGGTTGCTCCTTCGCCGGGTAGCTGGTGCGCGGTTGATGGTGGCGCACGCTGTTGATGACGTGGTCGTACTCGAAGTACACGCTGAACTCGCGGTAATCCCAGCGGCTAATTGGTGGGCTGCCGACTGCGCGGTGTTCTTCATCGGCCAGGCCGAAACGCTCCAGTACCGAGCGCTGCGATTCACCATGCTGGGGCAGTGCAACGGTGGCGGCGCCTTGCTCGCCGAGGGGGATCTGCAGGTTTTCGGCGATAGCGCCGAACGGCAGGCACAACATTATTAGTGCAAGGAAAAGACGTGGCATAGGGTTCTCGTCACTGAGGCTGGGGCTGTTCACGGGCCTGGCGGCGCTCCAAGGCTTGGCGTTGGAAGATATGCCGGGCCAGTAACTGGCGCTGTGCGTCGGTCAAGGCTTCGAACTCGGTGCCGATCTCGAACTGTTGCTCGTCGAGTGCCTGGCAGTGTATGACCTTGGCTCTCAATAGCAGACCCAGTGCCTGCGGCATCAGCACGATCTTGATCGCCAGGTGGGTGCCGATGACGAGGCTTTGGCTGCTGTTGAAGCTCACCCCGCCCTCGGACAGGCAGACCCGTCTCGGCGTGCCGATATCGCGCAACAGGCTCTGTGCGACGGCCTGGCCGAGCAGGTCGATGCGTTTGTTGATTACCTTGAGGTAGTTGGCCAGGGTGCGGTCGCGCTCGCTGATATGGCGCAACAAATGCTGCGACTCGAAGTCCAGCAGGTGCAGTTCACTGAGCAGGTTGAACAGAGGCGAGGTGTCATGAAGCTCGTCGCTGGCCAGGGCCTCGGCGCCTGACAACGGGGTGAATTCCAGTGCGATCGTATCGTCGATACGATAGTATTCGCGGCGGTCATCTTCATCTTGAATCGACATGGCGAACCCATGGCAGCAGTAGTGGTCTGAGTGTAAGGCCGCTTGCCAAGCCTCGCCACAAGGACGTTCCTCTTTCCCTCGAATCAGCCCCCACCATGTTCAGACCTCTGTTCGTATATATAGGTACGCGTTATACGCGCGCCAAGCGTCGTAATCACTTTGTGTCCTTTATTTCCCTGACTTCAATGATCGGGCTGGCACTCGGTGTGCTGGTGATGATCGTGGTGCTGTCGGTGATGAATGGCTTCGATCATGAGATGCGCACGCGGGTGCTCGGTATGGTGCCGCATGCCACTATCGAGTCGGCTACGCCCATCGATGATTGGCGCAGCCTTGCCGACAAGGCTATGGAAAACCCGCAGGTGTTGGCCGTCGCGCCATTCAGCCAGATGCAAGGCTTGCTCACGCATGAGGGCAAGGTGCAGAAGGTGTTGATCAACGCCGTCGATCCAGTCGAGGAAGTGAAGGTTTCGATCATCGACGATTTTTTTCAGCAGGGCCGCTTGCAAGACCTCGAACCCGGCGCCTTTGGCATCGTCATCGGTGACAAGGCTGCAGCCAAGCTGGGCGTCGCTCTGGGCGACAAGATCACGTTTGTCGCGCCTGAAGTCACGGTAACGCCAGCGGGCATGTTTCCGCGGCTCAAGCGCTTTACCGTGGTTGGCATCTTCCATGTGGGTGCCGGGGAGATCGATGGTTACGTGGCGATGACCCACGTGCAGGATCTGGCGCGCTTGCAGCGCCGCCAAGCGGATCAGGTGCAGGGCATCCGCCTGAAGGTCGCCGATCTGTTTCAGGCGCCGCGCACGGCCTGGGAGTTGGCGCAAACCCTGGGCGAACGTGAATATTACGCCCGCGACTGGACCCGCACCCACGGCAACCTGTATCAGGCGATCCGCATGGAAAAGGCCATGATCGGTCTGCTGTTGCTGCTGATCGTGGCAGTTGCCGCGTTCAACATCATCTCGACGCTGGTCATGGTGGTGACGGACAAGAAGGGCGACATCGCCATCCTGCGCACCCTCGGTGCTACGCCTGGGCAAATTATGGCCATCTTCATGGTCCAGGGCACGGTGATCGGCGTGGTCGGCACCCTTATTGGCGCGCTGCTGGGGATCTTCGCCGCACTCAATATCAGCGCCGCCATCGCCGCACTGGAGCGTGCACTGGGCATGCGCTTTCTCAGCGCAGACGTCTATTTCATCGACTACCTGCCGTCGCAGCTGATGCTTGCAGATGTACTGCTGGTCTGCGCCGCTGCGCTGGTTCTAAGTTTTCTCGCCACCCTTTATCCGGCCTGGCGCGCGGCGCGCACCCAGCCAGCGGAGGCTTTGCGTTATGAGTGATCAGGTTATGCAGGATCGTGCGGTGTTGAGTTGTCGCAACCTTGGCAAAAGCTATGAGGAAGGCCCCCAGTCGGTGGTGGTGCTGGAAGGCTTGCAGCTGGAGCTGCACCCCGGCGAGCGGGTGGCCATCGTCGGCAGTTCGGGATCGGGTAAGAGCACTTTGCTGAATATGCTCGGCGGCCTGGATACGCCCAGTACCGGCAGCGTCTGGCTGGCGGGCGAGGAGCTGTCGGCGCTGAGTGAAAAGGAGCGTGGGCTGCTGCGCAACCGCTCGCTGGGTTTCGTCTATCAATTCCATCACCTGTTGCCGGAGTTCACGGCGCTGGAGAATGTCTGCATGCCACTGCTGATCGGGCGCACGCCGATTGCCGAGGCGCGTCAGCGGGCAACTGGGCTACTCGAACGAGTCGGGCTTGGCCATCGCCTGGCGCACAAACCGGCGGAGCTGTCCGGCGGCGAGCGCCAGCGCGTGGCCATTGCCCGTGCCTTGGTCAATCGACCGGGACTGGTGCTGCTCGATGAGCCGACCGGCAACCTCGATCATCACACCGCCCAGGGTATTCAGGATCTGATGAAGGAGTTGAGCAGCGCGTCGCGCACCGCTTTCCTAGTGGTGACCCACGACCTGGAACTGGCTCAGCAGATGGATCGTATCCTGCGCCTGGAAGACGGCAAGTTGGTGGCCGCCTGATGTTTCGCCCCCTGAGTATTTACATCGGTACCCGCTACACCCGGGCCAAACGACGCAACCATTTCATTTCCTTTATTTCGCTGACCTCGATGATTGGCCTCGCCCTGGGTGTGCTGGCGATGATCGTGGTGCTGTCGGTGATGAACGGCTTTCAGAAGGAAATGAGCTCGCGCATCCTCGGCATGGTGCCCCACGCGGTAATTTCCGGGCTCGAGCCGTTGGATGATTGGCAGGCGGTGGCCGCGGCTGCCAAGCGCAGTCCACAAGTGTTGGCCGCCGTGCCCTTTGCCGAGTTGGAGGGCATGTTGTCCTACCGCGGGGCGATGCAGCCGATTCAGTTGCAGGGCGTCGATCCCGCGTTGGAACCGCAGGTGTCGATCATTGCCGAGCACATGACCCAGGGTCGTCTGAGCGATCTGCAGGCCGGTGAGTTCGGGGTGGTGATCGGCGAAATTACCGCCCGGCGCTTTCAACTGAAGATCGGCGACCGGTTGGCGCTGATCGTGCCCGAGGCCAGTTCGGTGCCTGGTGGTATCACGCCGCGTATGCAGGCGGTCAATGTGGTTGGGGTGTTCAAGGTCGGTGCCGAGCTGGATGGCTCACTGGCCTTGCTGCATGTCGCCGATGCGGCGCAGATTCAACGCTTGCAGCCGGGTCAGGTACCCAGCGTGCGTTTAAAGTTGCAAGACTTGTATCAGGCTCCGCAGGTGTCGGCCGCCATCGTCAGCGAGTTGGGCGAGGGCTATCGGGCCAGTGACTGGACGTTGACCCAGGGCAGTCTGTTCAGTGCAATGAAGATGGAAAAGACCATGATCGGCTTGCTGTTGCTGCTTATCGTCGCGGTGGCTGCGTTCAATATCATTGCCACCTTGATCATGGTGGTCGCCGATAAAGGTGCGGATATTGCCATCCTGCGCACCCTGGGCGCGACCCCGGGACAGATCATGGGCATCTTCATGGTGCAGGGCACGGTGATTGGAGTGGTTGGTACGCTGATTGGGGCCGTACTGGGCATAGTGGCGGCGCTGAATGTCAGCCAGTTGGTCGGTTGGGTCGAGCGTCTCAGCGGTCAGCAGATACTCAGCTCGGATGTCTACTTCATCAGTAACCTGCCGTCTGAATTGTTGCTATCCGATGTGTTGCTGATTTGCGGCGCGGCCTTTGCCTTGAGCTTTCTCGCCACTCTCTACCCGTCCTGGCGTGCGGCAGCTATCCAGCCGGCTGACGCCTTGCGCTACGAATGAACTAGTCTGTGTGAATGCAAAAAGCCGTTACTCAAGTAACGGCTTTTTAGTTTCAGAGATTTGAAAATAACGAACGCCAGCGCGAGGCCGTCGCAGTAGGCGAGTGTTTTCACGGACTCTCAGTTATCCGGCTTGTTGTCGCGGCGTTTTTCCTGGCGCCGGCGCCAGCTGCGCCGTACCCACCAGTGCCAGTAGGTGTTGGTGGCCAGGTAGCCCAGCGCAGCAAAGAGCAAGCCGAGCACGAAAGAGCCGAGGAGCAGAGGCTGCCAGTGGGTCTGCAGCATATGGCCGACCCAGCTCAAGGTGATCTCGTCGGGCATGCGCAGGGTCGGGGTGTTGGTCATCCATGCGCCGAATTTGTAGCTGCAATAGAACACCGGAGGCATGGTGATCGGGTTGGTCAGCCAGACCAGTCCAACGGAGATGGGCAGATTGGCGCGTGCGGGGATGGCGACCAGTGCGGCGGCGGCCATTTGCAACGGCATGGGGATCATTGCCCAGAACAGGCCGACGGCCACGGCGCGCGCCACCGAGTGGCGGTTGAGGTGCCAGAGGTTGGGGTCGTGAATCAGGGCGCCGAGAAAGCGCAGAGATTTGTTGGCCTTGATGCGGTCTGGATGAGGCATGTAGCGCTTGAATAAACGACGCGGCATCGTGGCTCTCTGGCAGTCTAACAGCGCCAATATTATGCACAGATTCGCAGTGCCCCGCTTTCACACTTTGTCACAGCAAATAATTGAAGGCCGCTTGTTGGGGTAGATCCACGGAATCGGATCACAAGGAGTGAGTGATTATGCGTACAGGGATGACTGCGCTGGTGGCCGGGTTGCTGCTGCTACGATTATTGCCGATTTTGCCACCGGTCTGGTTGTTATGGCTGCTGCCGATCCTGGGGCTGATGTTGCTGCCCTTTCGCAGCTATCCGCTGGCGTTTTTCCTGTTTGGCCTCAGTTGGGCCGGCATCTCGGCGCAGTCGGCCTTGGACGACAGGCTGGCGCCGGAGCTCGATGGCCGTACCCTGTGGCTGCAGGGAAGGGTGGTCGGCCTGCCCGATGTGCGCGATGGCGTCGTCAGGTTTCAATTGCAACAAGCCAAGTCGCGGCGTGCCGAGTTTCCGCAGCGACTGCGCTTGGCCTGGCATGGCGGCCCAGAGCTGCGAGGCGGCGAGACCTGGCGTCTGGCTGTGCGCCTCAAGCGGCCACATGGCCTGGTCAACCCGCAGTCTTTCGATTACGAGGCCTGGCTGCTGGCGCAACGCATTGGCGCGACCGGCACGGTCAAGAGTGGCCAGCTGGTGAGCGCCGCTAGCGGGCTTGGCAGCTGGCGCGATGGGTTGCGCCAGCGCTTGCTCGCAGTCGATGCCCATGGTCGCGAGGGGCGCTGGCGGCCCTGGTGCTGGGTGATGGCTCTGGCTTGTCGGTGGCCGATTGGCGCGTGCTGCAAGACACCGGCACGGTGCATTTGCTGGTGATTTCCGGTCAGCATGTCGGGCTGCTGGCCGGGCTGTTGTATGGCTTGATTGCAGGGTTGGCGCGTTTGGGCTGGTGGCCACGCCAATGGCCGTGGTTGCCCTGTGCCTGTGTCCTGGCCTTCGCCGGTGCGCTCGGCTACGGCATGCTGGCCGGCTTCGAGGTGCCGGTGCGGCGTGCCTGCGTGATGGTCGGCCTGGTGCTGCTGTGGCGTTGGCGCTTTCGTCATCTTGGGGTTTTCTTGCCGTTGTTGCTGGCGTTGGTCGTGGTCTTGCTGCTGGAGCCCCTGGCTAGCCTGCAACCGGGCTTCTGGCTGTCATTCGGCGCGGTGCTGTTGCTAGTCCTGCTTTTCAGCGGCCGGCTGGGCGCATGGCCGTGGTGGCAGACGCTGGGGCGGGCGCAGTGGGCGATGGCCATAGGTCTGCTGCCGCTGTTGCTGGCGTTGGGGTTGCCGGTCAGTGCCAGTGGTCCGCTGGCCAATCTGCTTGCCGTGCCCTGGGTCGGCCTGGCTGTGGTGCCGTTGGCATTGTTGGGCACCTTGCTGTTGCCGCTGCCCTGGCTGGGCGAGGCGCTGCTATGGCTCGCGGGTGGTTTGCTCAAGCTGCTGTTCATGGTGTTGGCGCAGATGGCCGCCTGGTTACCGGCCTGGTTGCCCGAGACATTACCGCTCTGGGCCTGGCTGCTGGTGGCGCTGGGCGCTTTGCTGTTGCTCCTGCCGGCCGGTGTGCCATTGCGCAGCCTGGGCTGGGTTTTGCTGTTGCCACTGTTCTACACCGAGACTGAGCGACCGGTCCACGGTCAGGCCGAGGTGTGGATGCTGGACGTTGGTCAAGGCTTGGCGGTCTTGCTGCGTACCCGCGAGCATGCGCTGCTGTATGACGCCGGTCCGCGTTTCGGCGACTTCGATATGGGCGAGCGCGTGGTGCTGCCGTCACTGCGCGGCCTGGGGGTGGCCCAACTGGATATGTTGCTGATCAGCCATGCCGATAACGATCATTCCGGCGGTGCACTGGCGATTCAGCGCGGCATGGCGGTCAAGCAGGTGGTGAGCGGCGAGGCCGCAGCGCTGCCCGGGATGCATCAGGTCGAGGCCTGTGAGGCGGGGCGCAGCTGGCAGTGGGATGGGGTGCGTTTCACGACCTGGCGTTGGGCAGGGGCAGCGGATGGCAATCAAGCCTCCTGCGTATTGCTGATCGAGGCGGCTGGCGAGCGACTGTTATTGACCGGCGATATTGACAGTAGTGCCGAGCGTGCGTTGCTCGACAGTGGTTTTGACGTTCGCGCGGACTGGCTGTTGGCGCCACACCATGGCAGCCGCAGCTCATCCTCGCAGCTCTTTTTAGAGACTGTGGCGCCGCAGGCGGCACTGATTTCCCGCGGCCGGCACAACGCATTCGGTCATCCGCATGCCAGTGTGGTTGCGCGTTACGAGGCGCAGTCCGCGCAACTCTATGACACGGTTGAGTACGGGGCCGTGCAGATTCGTCTTGGCGCTTTTACCCAAGGGCGAGGGTTGCGCGAGCGCGCACGATTTTGGCGAGAAAAATGAGAACCGCTGCGGTCGGCGACATGCCGCCCCTATGCTAGAGTGGCGCCACTTTTCCAAAGGGGATATGTCACCGTGTGGGAACTGGTTAAAGCTGGCGGCTGGATGATGCTGCCCATAATGCTGTGCTCTATTGCTGCGGCCGGCATTATTGCCGAGCGTCTGTGGACGCTGCGGCCCAGCCGCATCACCCCGCCACACCTGCTCGGTCAGGTCTGGCGCTGGATCAAGGATAAAAAGCTGAATAACCAGAAACTCAAGGAGCTGCGTGCCAACTCGCCCTTGGGGCAGATTCTGGCTGCCGGCCTGGCCAATTCCAAGCATGGTCGCGAGATCATGAAGGAGTGCATCCAAGAGGCCGCCGCGCGGGTTATCCACGATCTGGAGCGCTATCTCAATGCCCTGGGCACCATCGCCGGTATCGCGCCGCTGCTCGGTTTGCTCGGTACCGTGTTGGGTATGATCGAGATCTTCAGCTCCTTCATGGGCTCGGGCATGGCCAATGCGGCGCTGCTCGCAGCAGGTATTTCCACGGCATTGATCACCACTGCGGCCGGGTTGATGGTGGCCATTCCAGCCTTGTTCTTTCACCGCTATCTGCAACGGCGGGTCGATGAGCTGGTGGTCGGCATGGAGCAGGAAGCGATCAAGCTGGTGGAAGTAGTGCAAGGTGATCGTGACGTCGATTTTGCTGAGGGCAGGGCGTGAAATTCCGGCGCAAACCGCGGGAGAATATCGAGATCAACCTGGCTTCGCTGATCGACGTGGTGTTCATCCTGCTGCTGTTTTTCGTGGTCACCACCACCTTCACCCGTGAGACCCAGCTCAAGGTCGATCTGCCCGAGGCTGCCAGTGGCACGCCGCCGGAGCAGACCGAACTCAAGCAGTTGGAGGTGCTGATCGCAGTCGATGGCAGTTATTCGCTGAATGGCAAGCAACTGCTGAAAAGTAACCTGGATGGTTTGATGGCGGCCCTGCAAAAGGAATCGGAGGGCGATAACAGCCTGCCGCTGACTATCAGTGCCGATGGCCAGACCCCTCATCAGGCGGTGATCACGGCCATGGATGCTGCAGGCAAGTTGGGCTTTGCCCATCTGCGCATTACCACGGTCGAGGTGCAGGCCGCGCCTTGAGGGCTGTTCTCCAATGAGTCTGTCCGAGCGCCTGCTGGCTGCCTGGTACGCCGGGCATCCGGCGCTGACCCTGCTGCGGCCACTCGAGCGCCTCTACCGTGCTGTAGTGGAGCGCAAGCGGGCGCGGTTTCTCGCTGGCGCGGGCGAAATCTACCGCGCTTCTGTACCGGTAGTGGTGGTGGGCAATATCACCGTCGGCGGCACTGGCAAGACCCCGTTGATTATCTGGTTGATCGAACACTGCCGCCAGCGTGGCCTCAAGGTCGGCGTGGTCAGCCGTGGCTACGGCGCCAAGCCACCGCAATTACCCTGGCGTGTGCAAGCCGATCAATGCTCCAGCGTTGCCGGCGACGAGCCGTTGCTGATCGTTCAGCGCTGCGGTGTGCCCTTGATGATCGATCCCGACCGGGGGCGTGCGGTTGCGGCATTGCTGGCAGCGGAGCCGCTGGATCTGATTCTCAGTGATGATGGTTTGCAGCACTACCGCCTGGCGCGTGATCTGGAGCTGGTGCTGATCGATGCGGCGCGCGGCCTGGGCAATGGTCGTTGTCTGCCTGCTGGGCCGTTGCGCGAGCCGGTCGAGCGCCTGCTGAGCGTCGATGCGCTGCTCTACAACGGTGCCAGCAGCGATCCGCAGGGCGGTTATGCCTTCGGCTTGCGCGCGCGCGCTCTGGTCAACCTGCGCAGTGGCGAGCAGCACCCGCTGACGCATTTCCCGCCCCAACAGCCGCTGCATGCCGTCGCCGGTATCGGTAACCCGCAACGTTTCTTCAATACGCTCGAAACGCTACACTGGCGGCCGATTCCGCATGCTTTTGCCGATCATGCGCAGTACAGCGCAGAGCTGCTGAAATTCAGCCCGACGTTGCCTGTGGTCATGACGGAAAAGGATGCGGTCAAATGCCGGGCTTTTGCCGCCGATGACTGGTGGTATCTGGTGGTGGATGCCGAGCCCTCGGCGGCCTTCATTGCCTGGTTCGATGCGCAATTGACCGCGTTGTTGCCTCTCGCTCGCTAAGCCCGCTGGCTATTGCGGGCGCCGTCCCATTCATTGCAGCCGCTCTACGGCAAGGATCTCCCATGGACCCGAAATTACTCGATATATTGGCTTGCCCCCTGTGCAAGGGCCCGCTGAAGCTTGCCGCCGACAAGTCCGAGTTGATCTGCAAGGCCGATGGTCTGGCCTTTCCGGTGCGCGACGGCATCCCGGTGATGCTGGAAAGCGAAGCCCGTACCCTCAACGTCGACGAGCGCCTGGACAAGTAAATGAACCGCGTTTTTACCGTTGTGATCCCGGCGCGTTACGCCTCTAGCCGTCTACCCGGCAAGCCGCTGCAGGACATTGCCGGCAAGCCGATGATCCAACATGTCTGGGAGCAGGCGTGTAAAAGCAGTGCCCAGCAAGTGGTGGTGGCGACCGACGATGCACGCATCGTTGAGGCATGCCGCGGTTTCGGCGCTCAAGTGCTGTTGACCCGTATCGACCATAACTCCGGCACCGATCGCCTGGCCGAAGTGGCCGCGGCGCTGGGCCTGACGCCTGACGCCATCGTGGTCAACGTGCAGGGTGACGAGCCGCTGATTCCGCCGGCGCTTATCGATCAAGTGGCGGCCAATCTTGCGGCCAACCCGCAGGCGGCGATCGCCACCCTGGCCGAACCGATCGATGAGGTGGCGGCGCTGTTCAATCCCAATGTGGTCAAGGTCACGAGCGATCGCAATGGCCTGGCGCTGACATTCAGCCGCGCACCGTTACCTTGGGCGCGTGAGGCTTTTGCCGGCAGTCGCGAGCAGTTGCCGGCCAGCGTGCCTTACCGTCGGCATATCGGCATCTATGCCTACCGCGCACAGTTCCTACACGATTTCGTCGCCTGGGGCCCTTGCTGGCTGGAAGACGCCGAGTGCCTGGAGCAGCTGCGCGCACTCTGGCACGGCGTGCGCATCCATGTTGCCGATGCCCTGCAGGCTCCACCGGCTGGGGTCGATACCCAGGAAGATCTAGAGCGCGTGCGCCGACTGCTGGGGGCTTGATGCGGGTCTTGTTTGTCTGTCTGGGCAATATCTGCCGCTCGCCAACCGCCGAAGCGGTGCTGCGTTACAAGTTGCGTGAGCTGGGGCTGGAGGAGGGTGTCGAGGTCGATTCCGCTGGCACCGGCGATTGGCATGTGGGTAAGCCACCGGACAGCCGCACTCGGCAAGCGGCGCAGCTGCGCGGTTATGATCTTTCAGAGCTACGCGGGCGTCAGGTTTGCGTCAGTGACTTCAGTCGTTTCGATCTGATTCTGGCCATGGATAACAGCAATCTCGAGCACCTGCGGCGCTTGCGTCCAGGCGGCGCCAGGGCCGAGCTGGATCTGTTTCTGCGCCGCTATGACCTGACGCTGGATGAGGTGCCGGACCCCTATTATGGTGGCGAGCAAGGTTTCGAGCAGGTGCTTGATCTGCTTGAGCAGGCCTGCGATGGCTTGCTCCGTGAACTGCGGGGGCGACTATGAGTCTTTGCGTGCAGCAGCAGGTTTCGCTCAAGGCCTATAACAGCTTCGCCGTGGATGTTGCGGCGCGCTGGTTTGCCGAGGCACATGACGACGATCAGGTGCGTGAGGCGTTGGTTTATGCCGAGCAGCAGCAGTTGCCCGTGCTGCTGCTCGGTGGTGGCAGCAATATGTTGTTGACCGCCGATGTCGAGGCGTTGGTCGTGCGTATGGCCAGTCGCGGCATTCGTGTGTTGCAGGATGATGGCGACCGTGTGCTGGTCGAGGCTGAGGCCGGCGAGCCTTGGCACCCCTTTGTGCAGTGGACGTTGCAGCAGGGCCTGGTAGGTCTGGAAAATCTCAGCCTGATCCCGGGCACAGTCGGCGCCGCACCGATGCAAAATATCGGTGCTTATGGGGTCGAGTTGAAAGACCAGTTCGCCGGCTTGACCGCCCTGGATCGTCGCAGCGGCGAGTTGCGCGAGTTTTCCCTGGACGACTGTGCTTTCGCCTACCGCGACAGCCTGTTCAAGCGTGAGGCGGGGCGCTGGGTGATCCTGCGCGTTCGCTTTGCCTTGCGCCGTACGGCGGCGCTGCATCTTGACTACGGCCCGCTGCGCCAGCGTCTGGCAGAGCAGGGCATCGCGTTGCCGACGGCGGTCGATGTCAGCCAGGCCGTCTGTGCGATTCGCAGCGAAAAATTGCCGGATCCGGCGGTGCTGGGTAATGCCGGCAGTTTTTTCAAGAACCCTTTGGTTTCGGTTGAGCTGGCGCAGCGCTTAAGCGCCGAACATGCCGGCCTGGTGGCTTACCCGCAGGCTGATGGCCGGGTCAAGTTGGCCGCTGGCTGGTTGATCGAGCGCGCTGGCTGGAAAGGCTTTCGCGAAGGCGATGCCGGAGTACATCGGCTGCAAGCCCTGGTGTTGGTCAATTATGGCCAGGCCAGCGGACGGCAGTTGTTGGCGCTGGCGCAGCGCATTCAAGCGGATATTTTCCAGCGCTTTGCGATTGACCTGGAGATCGAGCCTAACGTGCTGTAAGCCGCGTTCGGCGCGACAAGATGGCTATACGGGGTGAAGGGCGTGGGTAGAGTCAAAGTAGGGTGGTCTTCAGTCCACCAAGACTGCTTATGTTAGCGGCGGTGGGCGAGCCCGGCCCGACCGACAAAAGCGAGTTGCACCGTTAGCGTGAACAGAAGCAAAAAAAAGGGGATGCCGAAGCATCCCCTTTTTTATTGCGCTGAATAGTCTCAGGCGTGCGGCTTGTCCGCGTGCTCATCCTGGTTCTTTTCAGTTTCGCTTTCGGCATCAGCATCACTTGCCGGCGTGAGCTCCGGTTCGCGGGTCTCAGCCACTGCTGCTTCGTTGGTTGCTTCAGTGGTTTCGCTAGCTGGAGCTTCAACCGATTCCTGGATTTCGGCTGGGCTGGCTTCTTCTACCGCTTCGGTTTGTGGCGCAGGGGCCGGAGCGTCGGCAGCTTCACGAGCCAGGCGTTCGGCTTCGCGTTGACGGCGACGCACTTCGCGCGGATCGTTCGGTGCGCGACCGGTGGCGCTCGGCACAATGCTTGCGGTTTCTGCGATCTCTTCGCTCACTGTTTCGGGCGCTGTGATTGCTGGCTCAGCCGGCTCGCTGGCAACAATGTCAGCGACCACTTCGGCCTGCTCTTCGCTTGGTGCGGAAGTGACTACTTCTGCGGCCGCCTCAGGGCTTGCTTCAATGACCTGCGGCGCACTGACTTCGGCAGTCGCTACAGCAGCTTCTTCACTCGTCTCGGTGTGTGCTTCGGCCAATTGCTCGACTGCAGGCAGTTCTGGCTCTGCAGCAGGTTGAGCCGGAGCTTCCTTTGCGGGTTGTTCGATCTCGGCAGGCTCTGGGCTGAGCAGTTCTGCGCTCAGTTCGGCGGCAACGGTTGCGGCAACGGCCAGTGGAGCCGTGGCTTCAACGTTGTCTTCAGTGCTTTCTTCAGAGCCCTCGATCACATTACCGCTGGCATCGCTTTGACGCTCGCGGCGATTGCTGCGACGACGCTGACCACGCGAACGGCGGCGTGGACGCTCACCTTCTGCGCCTTCTGCGCCTTCTGGCTCTTCGTCTTGCTGCGCGTCTTCGTTGCTCAGTACTTCATCATCGACGGCTGCAGCGGTTTCGGGGCGCGGCTGACGCTCTTCACGCGGGGCGCGCGGTTGACGCGGTTCGCGCTGAGGGCGCTCGGCAGGCACTTCTACGCTGCTATCGTCGCTGTTGCTGTCAGCGTTTTGTACTGCATCGAGCGGCTCGCGCAGTTCGCGTGCTGGGCGATCTTCGCGTGGCTTGCGTTCGCGACGCTTGTCCTGACCTTCGCGTGGTGGGCGCGACTGGCGGACTTCCTGCGGCTCGCGAACTTCAACCGCTTCACGTGCTGGGCGTTCTTCACGCGGTTGCGCTTCTTCGCGTGCTACACGCGGCTGACGCTCTTCGCGCGGCGCTCGTTCTTCGCGCGGGGCGCGCTCTTCACGTGGCTTGCGCTCTTCGTCGCGGCGACCACCGCGGCTGCGGCTCTGCTGGCGACCGTTGCGACGTTCATCGCTACGCTGCGGGCGTTCGCTGGTTTTCTTTTCGACTACCGCAGGTTTTACTTCTTCTTCCTTGCCGGCGAACAGGCTGACCAGGGATTTTACCAAGCCCTTGAACAGGCTAGGTTGGCTGGCGGCTACTACTGGTTCGCTGACCTCGGCCACTGGTGTCGGTGTCGGTGTCGGCGCGGTGCGTTGTGGCGCGGTCTTGATCGCTGCTTCCTGGCGAACCAGGGTGCGAGTGGCAGCAACCGGAACTACTTCTTCCACTTCGGTAGCCGCTATTTCATAGCTGGACTGGATGGATTGAGCTTCCGGGCTGTCGTCGCGGATGCGCTGCACTTCGAAGTTCGGCGTTTCCAGGTGATCGTTAGGCAGGATGACGATGCGCGCACGGCTGCGCAGTTCGATCTTAGTGATCGAGTTGCGTTTCTCGTTGAGCAGGAAGGCGGCAACCGGGATCGGCACCTGAGCGCGAACTTCGGCGGTGCGATCCTTCAGTGCTTCTTCTTCGATCAGGCGCAGGATTGCCAAGGACAGCGACTCGACGTCGCGGATGATGCCTTGGCCGTTGCAGCGCGGGCAAACGATACCGCTACTTTCGCCGAGCGACGGGCGCAGGCGTTGACGAGACATTTCCAGCAGGCCGAAGCGCGAGATACGCCCAACCTGTACGCGGGCGCGGTCGGCTTCCAGGCTTTCGCGAACCTTTTCTTCCACGGCGCGCTGGTTTTTCGCCGGCGTCATGTCGATGAAGTCGATCACGATCAGGCCGCCGATGTCACGCAGACGCAGCTGGCGGGCGATCTCTTCGGCCGCTTCCAGGTTGGTCTGCAGCGCGGTTTCTTCGATGTCGCTGCCTTTGGTCGCACGCGCCGAGTTGATGTCGATGGACACCAGGGCTTCGGTAGGGTCGATGACGATGGCGCCGCCGGACGGTAGCTTCACTTCGCGCTGGAAGGCGGTTTCGATCTGGCTTTCGATCTGGAAGCGATTGAACAGCGGCACGCTGTCTTCATACAGCTTGATCTTGCTGGCGTACTGCGGCATCACCTGGTTGATGAAGCTGAGTGCTTCCTGCTGCGCTTCGACGCTGTCGACCAGTACTTCGCCGATGTCCTGACGCAGGTAGTCGCGGATCGCGCGGATGATTACGTTGCTTTCCTGGTAGATCAGGAAGGGTGCGGCGCGATCCAGTGAGGCTTCCTTGATGGCGCTCCACAGTTGTAGCAGGTAGTCGAGGTCCCACTGCATTTCTTCGCTGCTGCGGCCTAGGCCGGCAGTGCGCACGATCAGGCCCATGTCGCTTGGTGCAACCAGGCCATTGAGGGCTTCGCGCAGCTCGTTACGCTCTTCGCCTTCAATGCGGCGCGAGATACCGCCCGCACGCGGGTTGTTCGGCATCAGTACCAGATATCGGCCGGCCAGGCTGATGAAGGTGGTAAGGGCTGCGCCCTTGTTGCCACGTTCCTCTTTTTCGACCTGAACGATGACTTCCTGGCCTTCCTTGAGCACGTCCTTGATGTTGACGCGACCCTCGGTAGCCTTGCTGAAGTATTCGCGGGATATTTCTTTGAGGGGGAGAAAACCATGGCGCTCCGAGCCGAAGTCGACAAAGGCGGCCTCGAGGCTGGGTTCGACGCGAGTAATCCGGCCTTTATAGATGTTGGCCTTCTTCTGTTCGCGAGCGCCCGATTCTATGTCCAGGTCATACAGGCGCTGGCCATCGACCAGAGCAACGCGCAACTCTTCGGGTTGAGTTGCGTTAATCAGCATTCTTTTCATGTTGTACCGTCGGTTTCCGGTGCTGGCGGAAGCGGCGTTCGGCACACACGACTCTCAGGGTCGGTGTCAGGCGCGTCAGAAACGGTCGTAAATCGTTTCATTGTCAAACGACAGTCAGCCAGTTGGGCTGGGTCGCGACGGACATCTCCTGCTCGCTGTTGTGACAGAAAGCACTAGTCAGGAGGAGGAATCAACTGTCGGTAGCGGACGAGATAAAGCGTCTTCGATAAAGCTAATTGCTACGCAGACCGACGGTTGTACGTCTCCACCCTACACGTATGACTGAAAATCGGGTGCCGCTCGCATAACATCCGCAGCGGGTTGGCATTTACCGCAAGCGCCCAAAGGGGGCGGCTGCGCATCATGGCTTAAGGCTTTATTTCCGAGTT
This sequence comes from Pseudomonas sp. CC6-YY-74, assembly GCF_002025205.1. GTDB lineage: Bacteria > Pseudomonadota > Gammaproteobacteria > Pseudomonadales > Pseudomonadaceae > Aquipseudomonas > Aquipseudomonas paeninsulae. The sequence goes on from NZ_CP019947.1 coordinate 1,050,963, forward strand.
ATTCGCGGCCTTTGCGGCTTTCTATCTCTGAATAACCCGTCGGACGGCCTTACGTCCAAAATGGGTTGCGTCGGTTGGGGATGGCAGTTTTGGCGATCATCCGCAAACCAGACCGCTTTTGGCGGCGTTCGCGACTATAGCAGTAATGATTAAGTGCTTCAAATCCATAAAAATTGTTATGATTGCGCGATGACAATTCCTACTTCTACAACCTCCGGCGTTCAGCTGCTCGAGGTTGCGCCGGAACTCGCCGGCCAGCGCATCGATAACTTCCTCCGCACTCAGTTAAAGGGTGTGCCCAAGACATTGATTTACCGAATTTTGCGTAAAGGCGAGGTGCGGGTGAACAAGGGACGCATCAAGCCGGAGTACAAGCTGCAGGCGGGCGACATCATTCGCGTTCCGCCGTTGCGTCTGGCTGAGCGCGATGAGCCGGCACCCTTGGCGCAGGGCTTGCTCGAGCGCCTTGAAGCGGCAATCGTTTATGAAGACAAGGCCTTGATCGTACTGAACAAGCCAGCCGGCATCGCCGTGCATGGTGGTAGCGGTCTCAACTACGGGGTGATAGAGGCTTTCCGTCAGCTGCGCCCGGACGCCAAGGAGCTGGAGCTGGTTCATCGCCTCGATCGCGATACCTCCGGGCTGCTGATGATCGCCAAGAAGCGCAGCATGCTGCGGCATCTGCACGAGGCTTTGCGCGGTGACGGCGTTGACAAGCGTTATATGGCGCTGGTCCGTGGGCACTGGGCGGCTGCTAAGAAGCGGGTTAACGCACCTTTGCAGAAAAGCAATCTGCGTTCTGGTGAGCGCATGGTCGAGGTCAACGATGAGGGCAAGGAGGCGCTGACGCTGTTCCGCGTGCTGCGCCGTTTTGGCGAGTTCGCCACCTTGGTCGAGGCCAAGCCGGTGACCGGGCGCACCCACCAGATTCGCGTACATAGCCAATATGCGGGGCATTGCATCGCCGGTGACAGCAAATATGGCGATGACGAATTCAGTCGCGAGATTCGCGAATTGGGCGGCAAACGTCTGTTCCTGCATGCCTATGCGTTGGTCGTGCCGCTGCCCGATGGTGGCGAGCTCAGGTTGGAGGCGCCGGTCGATGTGGTCTGGGTGCGCACGCTGGAGCGTCTGAGTGCCTGACTATGAGTTATTGATCTTCGATTGGGACGGCACGCTGGTCGACTCTATTGGGCGTATCGTCGAGTCGATGCATTGGGCCGCGGATTTTTGTGACCTGGCGCGGTGTAGCGATGCGCAGGTCAAGGGGATTATCGGGCTTGGTTTGCCGGAGGCGATAGCCAGTCTGCACCCTGAGTTGCTCGAATCGACGCTCCTCGAGCGCTTCCGTCGCTGTTATAGCGAGCGCTACCTGGCGCTGGAGGTCGAGCCCTCGGCGTTGTTCCCAGGGGTTGCCGAGGCGTTGGAGATGTTTCGTGCGCAGGGCTATCGCTTGGCCGTGGCCACCGGTAAGAGCCGTCATGGCTTGCGGCGTGTGCTGGAGGGGCGGGGCTGGTTGGATTACTTCGATGTCACCCGCTGTGCCGACGAAACGGCGAGCAAGCCGGATCCGCTGATGTTGGCGGAAATTCTTGAGCATTGCGGTGTGTCTGCGGGGCGGGCCTTGATGGTGGGAGACTCGTCGTTCGATTTGCAGATGGCTCGGCATGCCGGGATGGACTCCGTGGCGGTAGGGTATGGGGCTCAGCCCTTGGCCGTGTTGCGCGAGTATGGCCCGGCGTTGGCGATAGATGATTTCATGGAATTGCATGCCTGGCTCGATAGGCGTGCGGGTGGGCAACCAGTTGAGGTGGGTGAATATGTCGGATGAATGGAAAGCAGCGGCTGGCAGTGAGGGTGATGGGAAAAGCTGGAAGTTGCTGGAGAAGACCCTGTTGGCTGGCGTCCAGGAGCAGCGTCGCGCACGACGCTGGGGGATTTTCTTCAAGTCGCTGACATTTATTTATCTGTTTGCTGCGCTGGCGCTATTTGCGCCGCTGCTCAACCTGAAGGAAGGCGTCAAGAGCAGTGCGAGTCATACCGCATTGATCGAGGTGCGCGGGATGATTGCCGATAAGGAGCTGGCCAGTGCTGACAATATAGTTAGCAGTCTGCGCGCCGCATTCGAGAACGACAAGACCAAGGGCGTGATCCTGCGGATCAATAGCCCTGGCGGCAGTCCGGTACAGTCGGGCTATATCTATGACGAGATTCGCCGTTTGCGCGGCGAGTATCCGGCGATCAAGCTGTATGCAGTGATCACCGATCTCGGGGCTTCGGGTGCTTATTACATTGCCAGTGCCGCAGATGAGATCTATGCCGACAAGGCCAGCCTGGTCGGGTCGATTGGCGTGACGGCGGCCGGTTTCGGTTTTGTCGGGGTCATGGAAAAACTGGGTGTCGATCGTCGGGTGTATACCTCTGGCGAACACAAGGCGTTTCTCGATCCGTTTCAGCCGCCGAACGATGAAGAGGCGCTGTTCTGGCAGGAGGTGTTGGACACCACGCATCGGCAGTTCATTGAAAGCGTCAAGCAGGGCCGTGGCGATCGGCTTAAGTCGGCGGAGCATCCTGAACTGTTTTCAGGCTTGGTGTGGTCGGGTGAGCAGGCGTTGCAGCTTGGCTTGATCGATGCTCTGGGTAATACCAGTTATGTCGCGCGTGAAGTGATCGGCGAGAAGGAGCTGGTCGACTTCACGGTCGAGGAATCGCCGTTTGATCGCTTTGCCAAGCGCCTGGGTGCCAGCGTCGCCGAGGACCTGGCCATGTGGATGGGTTTCCAGGGGCCAAGCCTGCGCTAGTTGATTTCGCGTTGCACGCGGGCCCGGTCATTGATCGGGCCTGTTGCTTTATGGGATATCAATGCCGGCTATAAGGAGCATGTCCACCAGGCGGATCAGGGGTAGGCCGATCAGGCTGGTGGCGTCAGTGCCTTCGGTGCTGCGAAATAGGCTGACGCCCAGCCCTTCAGCCTTGAAGCTGCCGGCGCAGTCGTAGGGCTGCTCTGCCTGCAGGTAGCGGCTGATTTGTGCGGCGCTCAGTTGGCGGAAGTGCACGGTGAAGGGGATGCAGTCGATCTGGCAGTGGCCGCTTTGGCTGTCGAGCAGGGCCAGGCCGGTGAGGAAGGTGACGCTGTTGCCGCTTGCGGCGAGTAGTTGTGCATGGGCTCGCTGGTATGTTTCGGGTTTTCCGACAATCTGGCTGCCAAGTACGGCGACCTGGTCCGAGCCGATGATCAAGTGTTGCGGGTGTTTGAGGCTGAGGGCGCGGGCTTTTGCTTCTGCCAGGCGGCGCACCAGTGTGCTGGCGTCTTCATCGGGACGAGGGGCTTCATTGATCGCAGGCGCGTCCCAGATAAAGGGCTGGCGCAGGCGGGTCAATAATTCTCGGCGATAGGGCGAGCTGGATGCGAGCACCAGGGGTAGCATGTCTGTGCATCTCCTTTTATATAGGGGGGCAATTCTAGTCGGCACTCTTCGTGCGGGACAGGCCTAATATCCTTTGACAGGGGCAGGGTGCATCCATAGAATGCGGCGCCTATGTCAAATGCACCGATTCCACCTCATGTTGATCCGCGAAAGTTGGCTGATCGTGGTGCCACGCTTGAAGGCGAGGTACTGCTAGCTGATTTGGCGCGACTCTGCGACCCGCTTGCCGATAATCAAGGCGCGGTGCGTGTGAAGTTTTTCTTCGAGCGTGATGAGCGCAATGCTGTGGTTTTCCATAGTGAACTCGAGGTTGAGGTCAAGATGGTTTGCCAGCGTTGTCTGGAGCTGGTTGCCCTGCCGATCCATAGCGTGTGTGATTACGCTGTGGTGAAAGAAGGTGCAAATACCCAGTCCGTGCCGAAAGGCTATGACGCTCTGGAATTGGGTGAAGAGCCATTGGATCTGCTGGCGTTGGTTGAGGAGGAGTTGTTGCTCGCCTTGCCCATCGTCCCGCTTCATGATCCTAAAGATTGCCAGCAGCCGGCCGGCCTCGAAGAGCCCGGGCCGAGTGAGGACGAGGTAACGCGGTCCAACCCGTTCAGTGTATTGGCGCAGTTAAAGCGTGACCCAAACGTTTAGGAGTTAATTAGTTATGGCTGTTCAGCAGAACAAAAAATCCCGTTCCGCCCGTGACATGCGTCGTTCGCACGATGCACTCGATGCCAGCACGCTGTCCGTTGAGAAAAGCACCGGTGAAATCCATCTGCGCCACCACGTATCGCCGGAAGGTGTTTACCGTGGTCGCAAAGTGATCGACAAGGGCGCTGACGAGTAAATCTTGTCCGCTCCGATCATCGCGATTGATGCAATGGGTGGGGACTTCGGTCCCCACAGCATTGTTCAGGCCAGCATTGCCTGCCTGGCTGAGTACCCTTCGCTGCATCTGGTCCTAGTCGGCCAAGCCCCTCTTATCGAAGATTTGATTGCCCGTAGTCCTGGCGTCGATCGTGCACGTCTGCAAGTCGAGCATGCTGGCGAAGTTATCGCCATGGATGAGCGCCCAGCGCTGGCGCTGCGTGGTAAGTCGGATTCGTCGATGCGGGTGGCTCTGGATTTGCTGCGTGAGGGGCGCGTTCAGGCGTGCGTCAGTGCTGGCAATACCGGGGCCTTGATGGCGTTGTCGCGTTATCTGCTGAAAACCCTGCCGGGCATCGATCGTCCGGCGATGGTCTCGGCTGTGCCAACCCAGACTGGTTGCTGTCACTTGCTTGATCTGGGGGCTAATGTCGACTGCAGTGCCGAGCAGCTCTACCAGTTCGCCGTAATGGGCGCGGTGGCGGCTGAGGCGTTGGGGGTGGTGAACCCGCGTGTGGCGTTGCTCAATGTCGGCACCGAAGAAGTCAAGGGCAATCAGCAAGTCCAACTTGCTGCGAGTCTTTTGCAGCAGGCCAGTGGTTTGAATTACATCGGCTTTATCGAAGGCGACGGGCTTTATCGTGGCGACGCCGATGTGGTGGTGTGCGACGGTTTTGTGGGCAATATTCTGCTCAAGTCCAGCGAAGGCCTGGCGACGATGATTACGGCGCGTATTGAGCTGTTGTTCAGGCGCAACCTGGTTTCGCGGCTGGCAGGTCTGCTGGCGATGCCGGTATTGCGCCGCCTGCGTGCCGAGTTGGCGCCCGCGCAGCACAACGGTGCAAGCTTGCTCGGCTTGCAGGGTATTGTGGTGAAGAGTCATGGCTCAGCAGGTACTGAAGGTTTCAAGAGTGCTATCCGTTGTGCGCTGAGGGAAATCGAGGACGATTTGCCGCGGCGCCTGCATGGCCGTCTCGAGGGTATGTTGCTCTGAGCCGGTTATTGCTGGGTTTTGCAGGCGGCAGGTGCAGGGTGCTGGCGATTGTGTAGCCTGCTAATGTGACCGCGGCGGATGGCCTGTCATCCAACTGTCAGATTGTTGCGCTTGACTCTGCTGGGCGCGAATTTATACGACGATAAGACCATAGAGGCTCGTTTACATGTCTGCATCCCTCGCATTCGTCTTTCCTGGGCAAGGCTCGCAGTCGCTGGCAATGTTGGCTGGGCATGGCTCACAGCAAATTGTTATCGATACTTTTGCCGAAGCCTCCGAAGTACTCGGCTACGACCTTTGGGTCTTGACCCAGCAGGGGCCGGAAGAGCAACTCAATCAAACCGATAAAACTCAACCAGCTATCCTTGCGGCATCCACTGCCTTGTGGCGCCTGTGGCGCGCTGAGGGTGGTTTGCAGCCGGCTTTCGTGGCCGGCCATAGCCTGGGTGAATACTCTGCACTGGTTGCTGCAGGCAGTCTGGGTTTCGCTGAAGCCGTGAAGCTGGTTGAGCTGCGTGGTCAACTGATGCAGCAGGCTGTGCCCGCTGGTCAGGGCGGTATGGCGGCAATCCTCGGGCTGGACGATGCCGATGTACTGGCTGCCTGCAGCGACGCGGCGCAAGGTGAGGTGGTTAGCGCAGTGAACTTCAATGCGCCTGGCCAGGTAGTGATCGCAGGTTCTGCAGCTGCCGTGGCACGCGCCGTCGAGGCGTGTAAGGCGCGTGGTGCCAAACGTGCAATGCCGCTGCCGGTTAGCGTGCCGTCGCATTGTGCGCTGATGCGCCCGGCTGCTGAGCACTTCGCTGAGGCGGTTGCAGCGGTTGTCTGGCAATCTCCGCAAATTCCGTTGGTTCAGAATGTCAGTGCCCGCGTGGTCGCAGACCTTGATACTCTCAAGGCCGATTTGCTGGCGCAGCTGTATAGTCCGGTGCGCTGGGTTGAATCAATAGTCTGTATGGCTGAACAAGGCGTGGCTGATCTGCTCGAGTGCGGTCCAGGCAGGGTGCTGTCGGGGCTGAACAAGCGCTGCGTCAAAGGAATCAATACGTATAGTCTGGACACTCCAGACGCCTTTGCCGCCGCGCGTGCGGCCTTGGCCTGAATTAAGAGAGGTTTTTATGAGCCTGCAAGGTAAGGTTGCATTGGTCACTGGCGCGAGTCGCGGCATTGGTCAAGCCATTGCGCTGGAATTGGGGCGGCAGGGCGCCATTGTGATTGGGACGGCGACTTCGCCGTCTGGCGCCGAGCGGATCGCCGAGTACCTGAAAGAACATGGCATCGAAGGGGCTGGTCTGGTGCTTGATGTCAGCAGCGACGAGTCGGTTGCCACGACTCTGCAACACATTCAGCAACACCTTGGTCAGCCGTTGATCCTGGTCAACAACGCAGGTATCACCCGGGATAACCTGATGTTGCGCATGAAAGATGATGAGTGGTTCGATGTCATCAACACCAACCTGAACAGCCTGTATAGGTTGTCCAAGGCGGTGCTGCGCGGTATGACCAAGGCGCGCTTCGGGCGCATCATCAATATCGGTTCGGTTGTCGGCGCCATGGGCAATGCTGGGCAAGTGAACTATGCTGCGTCCAAGGCCGGGGTGGAAGGTTTCGGTCGGGCGCTGGCGCGTGAAGTCGGCTCGCGGTCGATCACTGTAAATGCTGTGGCGCCTGGTTTTATTGATACTGATATGACCCGCGAACTGCCGGAAGCACAGCGTGACGCGTTGCTGGCACAGATTCCGCTGGGTCGTTTGGGGCAGGCCGAAGAGATCGCGAAAGTAGTCGCTTTCCTCGCTTCCGATGGCGCAGCCTACGTCACAGGAGCTACTATCCCTGTGAACGGCGGAATGTACATGAGCTGAATGTGACTGCGGACTTCAGAAAACTGTCATAAATGCTGTCTAAAATCCGTTATTAAAGCTGCAATCGGTTTATAGGTGGATCGTTGAAGTGTTCTGGGGCAATCTCGCATTCTGCTTGAAAAGCTAAAAACCCTTTATATACACTTGGCCGCGGACCAGCTGCCTGGATTTTTCCAATTAGGAGTGAAAATACGGTATGAGCACCATCGAAGAACGCGTCAAGAAAATCGTTGCCGAGCAACTTGGCGTCAAAGAAGACGAAGTAACCAACAGCGCTTCCTTCGTTGAAGACCTGGGTGCCGACTCCCTTGATACTGTTGAGCTGGTAATGGCTCTCGAAGAAGAATTCGAGACTGAAATCCCGGATGAGCAAGCTGAGAAAATCACCTCCGTTCAGGAAGCCATCGATTACGTGACTGCGCACGCGCAATAAGCTGATCGTCGGTTCCCGACCAGGAAAAGCCGCACAGCCCTTATCGGGCGTGCGGTTTTTCTTTGACGGGGTGTTGATCGTGGCTATGCGGTTTACACCTCAAGCTTGTAGCGAGGTCTGTCTCGCACGCTGTATTCCAGGCCGACTCACATGCTGGGCTTGCCCTGCGGGTAAGTCTTTGGCTGTTGCTGCGCCGCGCGGTGTAGCGTCTTGCCTGTTCTTCGCTCGTTACCCGCTATTGCAGGGTAAGGGCATGGATAGGTGTTGAATAACCGAAAAAGAGGAGATTGCTGTGTCGCGTAGACGCGTCGTGGTTACCGGTATGGGCATGCTGTCGCCGCTGGGTAACGATGTGGCGAGCAGCTGGCAGGGTATTTTGGCCGGACGCAGTGGCATCGCCCCCATCGAACACATGGATCTTTCCGCTTACACCACCCGTTTTGGTGGTTCGGTCAAAGGGTTCAATGTCGAGGAGTATTTGTCCGCCAAAGAGGCGCGCAAGCTCGATCTATTTATTCAGTATGGCCTGGCCGCGAGCTTTCAGGCTGTGCGCGATTCCGGGCTGGAAGTGACCGACGCCAACCGTGAGCGTATCGGTGTGGCACTGGGTTCGGGTATTGGCGGCCTGACCAATATCGAGAACAACTGCAAATTGTTGCATGAGTTGGGCCCGCGGCGTATTTCGCCGTTTTTCGTCCCGGGCTCGATCATCAACATGATTTCCGGTTTCCTGTCGATCCATCTGGGGTTGCAGGGGCCGAATTATGCGATCGCCACGGCCTGTACCACGGGTACCCATTGCATCGGTATGGCCGCGCGCAATATTGCCTATGGCGAAGCCGACGTGATGGTCGCCGGTGGCGCCGAGATGGCTGCGTGTGGTTTGGGTATTGGTGGTTTTGCTGCGGCGCGGGCACTGTCCACGCGCAACGACGACCCAGCCAGCGCCAGTCGTCCGTGGGATAAGGATCGCGACGGCTTCGTGCTGTCGGATGGTGCCGGTGCACTGGTTCTGGAAGAGTTGGAGCATGCCAAGGCGCGAGGCGCGACCATCTATGCTGAGTTGATCGGCTTTGGCATGAGCGGCGATGCCTATCACATGACTTCACCACCGGAAGATGGTGCCGGTGCCGCACGCTGCATTGCTAATGCCATGCGCGACGCCGGGTTGAATACCGATCAGGTGCAGTACATCAACGCCCACGGCACCTCGACCTCTGCGGGAGACAAGGCTGAGGTCGCGGCGATCAAGTCGGTATTTGGCGAAAATGCCTATCGGCTTGCCGTCAGCTCGACCAAGTCGATGACCGGTCACCTGTTGGGCGCGGCTGGCGCGGTCGAGGCAATCTTCAGTATCTTGGCAATTCGTGAGCAGGTGGCGCCACCAACCATCAACCTGGACGAACCTAGCGAGGGCTGCGACCTCGACTTCGTTGCGCATCAAGCCAAGGCCATGCCGATCGATGTAGTGCTGTCCAATTCCTTCGGTTTTGGCGGTACCAACGGCTCGCTGGTGTTCCGCCGGTACGTCGGTTGATGCCTAGCTGGATCGACGGTCAACCGATGGAGTTGTTCTCCGTCAAGGATCGTGGTCTGGCCTACGGCGATGGGCTGTTCGAGACCATCGCCGTCAGTGGCGGCCGTCCCGCATTGCTGGATCGGCACCTGGCGCGGCTTGGCGAAGGTTGTGCACGCTTGCTGATCGATCTCGATCTGGCGCTGGTGCGTGTAGAACTGCTGGCGTTCAGTCGAGAGCTGGCTGATGGCGTAGCCAAGTTGATCGTGACCCGCGGTGATGGTTTGCGCGGTTACGCGCCGCCACAGCCTGGGTTGCCGCGAAGGATTCTGCAGGCCAGCGCCAAACCAGCTTATCCAGCCTGCAACGCAGCGCTGGGGGTGCGTTTGTTCCCCTGCGTTACGCGACTGGCCGAGCAGCCTCGCTTGGCCGGGATAAAGCATTTGAATCGGCTCGAGCAGGTGCTTGCGCGTGCCGAGTGGCAGGACGCCGAGCATGCCGAAGGCTTGATGCTGGATATCTCCGGGCGGGTAATTGAGGGCGTCTACAGCAATTTGTTTCTATTGAAGGATGGCGTCTTGCTCACGCCCGATCTTTCGCGTTGTGGTGTGGCCGGGGTGATGCGCGCCGAGCTGCTGGCACAGGCAGAGGGCCAAGGTTTGCACTGCCATGTGGGCGACATCGGTCTTGATGCGTTGCTAGGGGCAGATGAGGTCTTTCTCTGCAACAGTCTCTATGGCATCTGGCCTGTTCGTGCACTGCAACGGCATGAGTGGCCGGTTGGCCCGCTGACCCGTAAACTGCAGGTCATAGCCCGCGATCTACTGGACAGTTGATTAGTGATACGTAAATTGTTGTTGCTGCTTGAGGGCGGTGTATTAATTGCTGGTTTGCTGGTGGCCTTTGTCGCCTGGCAGCAGCACTCGGCGCTCGAGCAACCGTTGAGTTTGACCGAGGAACTGATGCTTGAAGTGCCGGCTGGCACCACACCTGGTGGCGTGCTCAATCGCCTGCAGGCTGACGGCGTTTTGCATGACGCGCTCTGGCTGCGACTCTACTGGCGCTTCAACCTCAAGGGGCAGCCTCTGCACAGTGGCGAGTATCGCCTCACTCCGGAGCTCAGCGTGCGCGATATGCTTGGGCTGTGGCAGCGTGGCGAGGTGGTGCAGTACAGCCTGACGTTGGTGGAAGGCTGGAGTTTTCGTCAGGTTCGCGCGGCCCTGGAACGCCAAAGCAAGCTTGAACTGACCTTGACCGAGCTGAGCGACGCCCAGTTGATGGCGCGCCTGGGCTACCCAGGGGCCAATCCGGAAGGGCGCTTCTTCCCCGATACCTACCGTTTCGTGCGCGGCATGAGCGATCTTGATCTGCTCAAGCAAGCCTATGTCCGCCTGGAGCAGGTCTTGGCCGAGGAGTGGCAGGCCCGCGCCGATGGGCTGCCTTACAAGGAGCCTTACGACGCCTTGATCATGGCCTCGATAATCGAAAAGGAAACCGGGGTGCCGGAGGAACGTAGCGAGATTGCCGGTGTATTTGTCCGACGTTTGCGTATCGGCATGCGCCTGCAAACCGACCCGACGGTAATTTATGGCCTGGGTGAGCGCTACAACGGCAAGTTGACCCGTGCTCACCTGCGTGAGCCGACTGCCTATAACACTTATGTGATCGATGGCATGCCGCCGACGCCGATCGCCATGGTGGGGCGCGAGGCAATCAATGCCGCGCTACATCCGGTGGCGGGCAAGAGCCTGTATTTCGTCGCCCGCGGCGATGGCAGCCATGTATTCTCCAACACCCTCAAGGCGCACAACCGTGCAGTGCGCGAGTATCAGCTCACGCGCCGCGAAGATTACCGTTCAAGTCCTGCCCCTGTGCAGTCGAACAATCAATAAAGGACAGCCTGTGAGCGGTTTGTTTATCACTCTGGAAGGCCCTGAAGGCGCTGGCAAAAGTACTAACCGCGAGTTCCTGGCCGAGCGCCTGCGAGCTCAAGGAATTGAGGTGTTGTTGACTCGCGAGCCAGGCGGTACACCGCTGGCTGAGCGCATCCGCGAGCTGTTATTGACGCCGTGCGATGAGCCAATGGCGGCCGATACCGAGTTGCTGCTGGTGTTCGCCGCTCGTGCCCAGCATCTGGCTCAGGTAATTCGTCCAGCGCTGGCCCGCGGTTGTGTGGTGCTCTGCGACCGCTTTACCGATGCCACCTATGCCTATCAGGGGGGCGGTCGCGGTTTGTCGGAGGTCCGAATTGCCGTGCTGGAAAGCTTCGTGCAAGGCGACTTGCGTCCGGATTTGACCCTGGTGTTCGATTTGCCGGTAGAGGTTGGTCTGGCCCGTGCTGCGGCGCGTGGCCGACTGGATCGATTCGAACAGGAAGGACGGGCGTTTTTCGAGGCGGTGCGCCAGACCTATCTGCGCCGTGCCAGTGAGGAGCCGCAGCGTTATCGGATTTTGAATGCCGCGCAATCGCTGAGTCAGGTGCAGCAGGATCTGGACGGCATGTTGGCGGGCATTGCGGAGCTGTGCCGTGGCTGATGCCTACCCCTGGCAAGCCACGCTCTGGCAGCAACTGGCCGGCCGCACGCAGCATGCTCATGCCTATCTGCTGCATGGTCCAGCCGGTATTGGTAAGCGCGCGCTCGCCGAGCGCCTAATGGCCCGCTTGCTCTGTCAGCGGCCAGCGGACCTGGATGCCTGCGGTCAGTGCAAATCCTGCCATCTGCTGGCTGCCGGCACCCATCCGGACAACTACATTTTGCAGCCGGAAGAGGTCGACAAGGCGATCAAGGTCGACCAGGTGCGTGACTTGGTCAGTTTCGTGGTTCAGACCGCTCAACTCGCCGGCCGTAAGGTGGTACTGGTCGAGCCGGCCGAAGCGATGAACCTGAACGCTGCCAACGCCCTGCTGAAAAGTCTGGAAGAGCCTTCCGGCGATACGGTTTTGCTGTTGATCAGTCATCAGCCCAGTCGTTTGCTGCCGACGGTGAGGAGTCGCTGCGTACAGCAGGCCTGTCCATTGCCGAGCCAGGCGATGAGCCAGGCCTGGTTGGCACAGACGCTGCCGGAATGTACTGATGAAGAGCGCACCGAGTTGCTCTGTCTGGCGGCAGGTTCGCCATTGGTCGCTGCGCGTATGCACGCACAGGGCGTGCGCCAGCAGCGTGCGCTGGTGGTCGAGGGGGTCAAGAAGCTGCTCAAGCAGCAGGTCGCGGCAAGCCAATTGGCAGAAAGCTGGAACGCGGTATCCTTGCAGCTATTGTTCGACTGGTTCTGTGACTGGGCGCAATTGATGCTGCGTTATCAGCTGACGCATGACGTGGATGGGCTGGGACAAGCCGATATGCGCAAGGTTGTACAGTACCTGGCGGAGAAAACGCCTCAGCCGAAAGTGTTGAAGATGCAGGATTGGTTGCTGGCGCAGCGGCAGAAAGTCATAGGTAAAGCCAACCTCAACCGTGTCTTGCTTCTCGAAGCCCTGCTGGTGCAGTGGGCAAGCCTGCCCGGACCGGGCTAGAATCGGCCATCACGTAATGAAAACCAGGAACGCCGCATGAGCTTGCCACCTAATTTGGGCCCGCGTAACGGAATCCTGTCTCTGACGATCAAAGACAAATCCGTGCTCTATGCCGCTTACATGCCCTTTATCAAGAATGGCGGGCTGTTTATCCCGACCAACAAGAGCTACAAGCTTGGCGATGAAGTATTCATGTTGCTCAACCTGATGGATGAGCCGGAAAAGATCCCCGTCGCCGGTAAGGTGGTGTGGATCACCCCTAAGGGCGCGCAGGGTAACCGTGCAGCGGGTGTCGGTGTGCAGTTCAATGACGGTGACAACACCGCGCGGAACAAGATCGAGACCTACCTGGCGGGTGCGCTGAAGTCGGACCGGCCAACCCATACCATGTAACTGCAGGCGCAAGTCCCAGCTCCAAGCCACACGTAAGCTGCTGTGCTTCGGGCTTTCTGGTGGGTTGAGGCGCGTGCCTTGCAGCTTTTCGCTTGAGACTGGCCCCGATGCTTATCGATTCCCACTGTCACCTCGATCGCCTCGATCTGACCGCCCATGACGGCTCCCTCGATGCCGCGCTGGATGCGGCGCGGGCGCGCGGCGTTGGTCATTTTCTCTGCATCGGTGTCAGTGCCGACAATGCCGCGGCGGTCAAAAGCCTGGCCGAGCGCTATGCCGATGTCGATTGCTCGGTCGGGGTTCATCCTCTGGATCTCGATCCGGGCGCCGCGCCAGTCCTGGACTGGTTGCTGGCCGAACTGAACCACCCTCGGGTGGTGGCCATCGGTGAAACCGGGCTGGATTACCATTACGAACCGCAAGCCGCAGAATCACAGCAGCAGGCCTTCCGCCTGCATCTGCAGGCCGCCCAGATCACCGGCAAGCCGGTGATCGTGCATACCCGGGAAGCGCGTGCCGATACCCTGGCCTTGCTACGCGAGGCCGCCTTACCGCAGGCCGGGGTGTTGCACTGTTTCACCGAAGACTGGGCGATGGCCAAGGCCGCGCTGGATCTCGGTTTCTATATTTCCCTATCTGGCATCGTCACCTTCCGTAATGCCGAGGCGCTGCGCGAAGTCGCCCGTCAGGTGCCGGTCGATCGCTTACTGGTGGAAACCGACTCCCCCTACCTGGCGCCAGTGCCACACCGCGGCAAACCAAATTTGCCGGAATACGTAAGAGACGTGGCCGAGTATCTGGCGCTGTTGCGGGGCGTGAGTTTCGAGCAGTTGGCCGATCAGACCAGCGCCAACTTCAAGCGACTGTTCCCATTGGCGCGGGTTGCCTGAATGAGGTGGGCGGATTACTAGCAAGTGGAACGCCGTCAGTCTGGCCATCCGCGATCAGTTGGGCGCTACTCGCCGAAGGCAGTACACCGTGAATAACCGGTGCGGCACACTCCTAATGGGCTGTCGCTGCGCTCTGTACGGAGTGCCGCCAGTTTGATACACGCCGCGATCCGTAGGGACGCAACTCGCCAAAGGCAGTGTGCGGTGGATAATCGGCGCGACAAAAAAAACCCGGGTTCTGGGGGGGAATCCGGGCTAAGACCATTAGGAGTAAATCAAGGCACGCGGTCCACGGTACCTTGCCTGGCGGGACACTTGGGGGGAGATGCCCCACCAGTACTCTTGAGTATTGGCGAAGTTTGCCGAACGTCCAGGCTCATTGGCCTCATTTTTTAAACAGATTTGGAATACCTGGCCGGCTTCTGAGTCCTCATCCTGTCGCCAACTGCTGCAGCAGGCTCAAGGTTTCCTCTATTACCCGTGCCTCGCTGTAAAAATGTGGGGACAGGCGGATGCCGGCGCCACGTTGTGCACAAATCACCTGTTCGGACCTGAGTTGCTGGAAAAGTGACTGATTATCCCAGCCGGCGAGGCTGAAGGTGACGATGCCGGCGCGCCGAGCCGGGTCAATCGGGCTATGCAGCGTGACGCCGGGGAGAGTGGCTAGGCCGTCGAGCAGCCACTGCACGCGCTCCTGCACGGCCTTGCCGACCTCGACCATGCCGACTTCCTCAAGCAGCGACAGGCTGGCTTCCAGCGCCATGGCCCCGAGCATATTCGGGCTGCCACATTCAAAGCGCCTGGCCGATTGCGCGGGTTGCCAATCCTGGCGCAGGTAGTCGCCGTGGTGTTCAAGCATATGCCAGCCGTATTCATGCAATTCAAGCTGGGCGCGCAGGTCGCTGCGACAATAGAACGCGCCCAGTCCTTCCGGGCCGAGTAGCCATTTATGCCCATCGGCCATGGCGAAGGCGCACTGGCAAGCCTGGACATCGAAGGGCAGGGCGCCGAGCTGCTGGATCGCGTCGACGCAGAACAATACGCCGCGTTGCTGGCAGCCATGGCCGAGGCGCTGCAGGTCCAGGCGCAGGCCGCTGGCGTATTGCACAGCGCTGATCGACAGCAGCCGGGTGCGCGGGCCGCAGGCGTTGAGTAGGTTGGTTTCCGGGTTGCCGCTATGCAGGTCGACCTTGATTACTTCGACTCCTTGCGGCTTGAGCGCCTCCCAGACCACCCGATTGGAGGGGAACTCCTCGTTGCTGATCACCACCTGGTCGCCCGCATGCCAGTCCAGGCCGAACGCCACGAAGGACAGCGCCTGCGAGGTGCTTTTGACCAGTGCGATATCGTCACTGCAGGGGGCATTGAGCAAGCGGGTCAGGCGTTCACGCAGGCGGCGCTCGACTAGCAGCCAATCTGCGTAGTCGCGGGCGCCAACCTGAGCGTTCTGTTCGGCAAACCGCGTGACCGCCAGCACTGCACGCCGTGGCCAGGGCGCGACTGCGGCGTGGTTCAGGTACCGGATGCCGGGAAGTTGCGGAAACTCGTCATGAATGCCGTACATGGTCGGATGATCCGTGCAATTTTGCGTTAGTTAGGCATAATACTCGGCTTCGATTTTCGACCTCTTAGTCCTTCTTATGCAGAATGAACCCCGTAAGGTCCGTGAGTTTCGCCGCCGCGAACAGGAAATTCTCGACACCGCGCTGAAACTGTTCCTTGAACAGGGTGAAGACAGCGTTACTGTCGAGATGATCGCTGACGCCGTCGGTATCGGCAAAGGCACCATCTACAAACACTTCAAGTCCAAGGCGGAGATCTACCTGCGCTTGATGCTCGACTACGAGCGCGACTTGAACGAGTTGCTGCATTCGGCCGACATCGACCGTGATAAGGAAGCACTGTCACGCGCCTACTTCGAGTTCCGCATGCGTGATCCGCAACGCTACCGCTTGTTCGACCGCCTGGAAGAGAAGGTGGTCAAGAGCAATCAGGTGCCGGAACTGGTTGAGCAGTTGCACAAGATCCGCGCCTCCAACTTTGAACGTCTGACTCAGCTGATCAAGGGCCGTATCGCCGAAGGCAAGTTGGAAGACGTGCCGCCGTATTTCCATTATTGCGCGGCTTGGGCGTTGGTGCATGGCGCCGTGGCGCTCTATCACTCGCCGTTCTGGAGCAATGTGCTGGAAGATCAGGAGGGGTTCTTCCAGTTCCTCATGGATATCGGTGTGCGCATGGGCAACAAGCGCAAGCGTGACCCCGAGACTCCGACTAGTTGACGCTATTCGGCCGGTTGATAGCGCATACAGTGCATGTGCCGTAGCGGGTTGCGGCGATATACTCCGAGTAATGTTAACCGGAGTCCTCCATGATTGTTGACCGCCAAGGTAGACGCTTTCGCAATCTGCGAGTAAGCCTCACCTCCGCCTGTAATTACGCCTGTACCTACTGCGTGCCCGACGGCAAGCGCCTGGTCGCGGCCCAGGACGAGCTGTCCGCCGAGGCCATGGTGCGCGGTGTCGGCTACCTTATCGAAGCTGCGGGTATCGAGCGCTTGCGTATTACCGGTGGCGAGCCCCTGGTCAGTCCGAAGCTGGAGGCGTTTCTGCGCGGCGTCAGCCCGCTGGGGTTGGCCGATATCAGTCTGACCAGCAACGGCCAACTGCTCTCGCGCAAGCTGCCGTTGCTGCTGGAAAACGGCATTCGCCGCCTCAACGTATCCCTGGATACCCTTGATCCCGTTGCTTTCCGGACCATTGCCCGCGGTGGTGATCTGCCCACTGTCTTGGCCGGCTTGGACGAAGCGCATGCCGCCGGCATGCGGATCAAACTCAACATGGTGCCGCTACGCGGGCAGAACCTCGATCAGGTTCTGCCGTTGCTGGAGTATTGTCTGGAGCGCGGTTTCGAACTGCGCTTTATCGAGCTGATGCGCATGGGCCATCTGGCGCGCGACGGCAACAGTTTCCTGCGCCAGTTCGTCGGCATGCCCGAGCTGTTGACCATGATCGGCGAGCGCTACGACTATACCCAGGCCGATGCGCCGGTGGATGCCACTGCGTTGCGCTACGAGGTTCCCGGTCAGGGCTTTTTCGGTGTGATTGCCAACGAAACTGTGCCGTTCTGCCGGACATGTTCACGTTTGCGCCTGTCGTCGACCGGCTGGCTGCATGGCTGTCTGTCGTCGAGCAATCGCCACTATGTCGGCGATCTGCTCGATAAACCGCGTCACCAGGCTTTACCGGCTTTGCAGGGGTTGCTGGTCAAGGCGCTGGGTGACAAGCAGGAGGTTGCCTTTTCCGGGGGTGTGACCGTCATGAAGATTATTGGAGGGTGAGAGCCGCAAGCCGCAAAAAGGGTGATTTCTATCGGTTGTGCAAGGCATCCTGGCTTGAAGCTTGACGCTAAAAAGTATGACTGATTTCCCGATTGCCTATATCGAACCGGTATTCCGCCCGCCAAGCGAGGCCCACTCGCTGATTCTGCCGGTGACCAACGGCTGCTCCTGGAATAACTGCACCTTTTGCGAGATGTACACCGAGGCGCAGAAGAAATTCCGTGCCCGCGATGAGCGGGAGGTGCTGGACGAAATTCGCCGCGCTGGCGAGCGGCTGATCGTGCAGCGGGTGTTTCTCGCCGATGGCGATGCCCTGGTGCTGCCGACGCGACGTTTGCTGGTCATCCTATCGGCCATTCGTGAGCACATGCCGGATGTCGAGCGGGTCTCGAGCTATTGCCTGCCACGCAATCTGCGCAAGAAATCGGTCGATGAGCTGAAGGAGCTGGCCGATGCCGGGCTGCGTATGGCCTATGTGGGCTGCGAGTCGGGTGACGACGAGGTGCTGGCGCGGGTCAACAAGGGCGAAACGTTCGAGTCCAGCCTGAGTGCCCTGGACAAGCTTGGCCAGGCAGGGATCACTCGTTCGGTGATGATCCTCAATGGTCTTGGTGGTAGCACCTTGAGCGTGCAGCATGCCGATAACTCGGCGCGCCTGATGAATGCCGCGCAACCGGAGTTCCTCTCGACCCTGGTGGTCAGTTTTCCCCAGGGCGAGGCGCGTTTTCGTCAGGCGTTCGCCGATTATCAGACATTGAGTCAGGAGCAACTGTTCATCGAGGTCGAGCGCCTGTTGCAAGGGCTTGAACTGCGCGACACGGTGTTTCGCAGCGACCATGCCTCCAACTACCTGGTACTCAAAGGCATCCTGGGTGCGGACAAGCCGCGTCTGTTGGCGCAGGTGCGCGCCGCCATCGAACAGCCGCAGGGTGCCGGGTTGCGTCAGGAGTGGCAGCGCGGCCTGTGATGGCGTGGAACCTGCATTACTGCCCTATCCGCCGGTATTCCGTCGCCGGCATGGGAGGAGAGTGATGCGCAGTCTGATGTTAATCCTGGCGTTGATGGTCTTGGGCGGCTGCATGAAGGTCAGCGACCTGGCCGATGGCGCCGCCTATCAATTGCGCGATGCCGGTTTTCTCGATCATGGGCAAACCGAGCGCATGGCCTCGCGCCGCCTGCAGCAGGACTCTTTCATCTATATCGTCCAGGGGCACTTCGTTCCCCCCGGCGCGGCCTATCCGCGCCCGAATGTGGTGGCGGAAGAGGCGTTCAAGGGCTTCGTCGAGTATTTCCCGCTGGTCCGTCGGGCGCGCAGCCCGGCCGGGCTGGAGGAGGCCATGGGCCAGGCGCGCGCGGCCGGCGCGCATTATCTGCTCTACAGCCGCTTCGCCTATGCCGATGATCGCATCGGTACCGGCGATGAGTGGGCGGATGAGCAGGCGCTGGACCGGCTCGGCACCGACCGTAGCGTCATCCAGTTGATGCTGATCGAGACCAATACCCGTTATCTGGTCGATACCGCGCGAATTCGCAGCCGTGGCGGCTTCCTGACGTTCTATGATGCCAAACCAGAAGATTTGCTCGGTCCGCCGCTGCGCGATTATGCCCGCAGCCTGATTGGGCTGAGCCGCTAAGGAAACTCACATGACCGACCCAGGCAAAAAAGCCGGCGACCTGCTGGCGCAAATCCCCAAGAGCGAGAAGAAGGGCTTGCCGCCCGTGCACCTGTGGAACCCTGATTTTTGCGGCGATATCGACATGCGCATCGCCCGTGACGGTAGCTGGTTCTACATGGGCACCCCGATTGGTCGCAAGCCGATGGTCAAGTTGTTCTCCACCATCATCCGCCGCGATGGCGACGATTACTTCCTGATCACCCCGGTGGAGAAGGTCGGCATCAAGGTCGACGATGCGCCCTTCGTTGCCGTCAGCCTGCAGGTCGACGGTGAGGGCGAGGCGCAGGTGCTGCGGTTCACCACTAACGTCGAGGAGGAGGCCGTCGCCGGCGCCGAGCATCCGCTACGCGTGGTGCTTAGTGAGCGGACCCAGGAGCCGTCGCCCTACGTGCATGTGCGCAGCAACCTGGAGGCATTGATTCACCGCAATGTGTTTTATCAGTTGGTCGAGTTGGCGGTGCCACGCGAGATCGACGGTAAGACCTGGCTGGGGGTGTGGAGCAGTGGCGAGTTCTTCCCGATTGGGCCGCAGCCCTAGGGCTCGGCGGCAGGGCGAGATCGCCGGGTGCAGCGTACGCAGCATGTTCATGAGGTCCCGGCGCACCCTGCGGACTAAAGAAAAAGGCTCCCGAGGGAGCCTTTTTTGCGCGTCTTACATATTGGGGTAGTTAGGTCCGCCGGCGCCTTCCGGTGCCACCCAGTTGATGTTCTGGGCGGGGTCCTTGATGTCGCAGGTCTTGCAGTGCACGCAGTTCTGCGCGTTGATCTGGAACTTCTTCTCGCCGTCTTCCAGGGTGACGATTTCGTATACGCCGGCAGGGCAGTAGCGTTGCGCCGGTTCGTCGTACAGCGGCAGGTTCTTGGTCAGCGGAATACTCGGGTCGGCGAGCTTCAGGTGGCAGGGTTGTTCCTCTTCATGGTTGGTGTTGGAGAGGAATACCGAGCTGAGTTTGTCGAAGCTGAGCTTGCCGTCTGGTTTCGGGTAGTCGATTCGCGTCGACTCGGCAGCCGGTTTAAGGGTGGCGTAATCCGGCTTGGTGTCGTGCAGGGTGAAGGGGATCTTGCCGCCGAACCAGTTCTGGTCGATGTAGTTGAACGCGCCGCCACCGAGGACGCCGAACTTGTGGATCGCCGCGCCGAAGTTACGGCTGCTGAACAGTTCGTCGTACAGCCAGCTAGCCTTGAAGGCGTCGACGTAGCCGGTCAGCTGGTCGCCACCTTCGCGTCCGGCGAACAGCGCGTCGGCCACCGCGTCGGCGGCGAGCATGCCGGACTTCATGGCGGTGTGGCTGCCCTTGATCTTGGCGAAGTTGAGGGTGCCGAGGTCGCAACCGATCAGCGCGCCGCCGTTGAAGACCATCTTCGGCAGCGAGTTGAGGCCGCCTTTACTGATGGCGCGTGCGCCGTAAGCCACGCGCTTGCCGCCTTCCAGATACTGGGCAATCACCGGGTGGTGCTTGTAGCGCTGGAACTCGTCGAACGGCGACAGATGCGGGTTGCTGTAGGACAGGTCGACGATCAGGCCTACTACGACCTGGTTGTTCTCCAGGTGATAGAGGAAGGAACCACCGGTGTTTTCACTGTCGACCAGCGACAGCGGCCAGCCGGCGGTATGTACCACCAAACCTTGCTCGTGCTTGGCCGGGTCGATGTCCCAGATTTCCTTGATGCCGATGCCGTAATGCTGGGCGTCGGCTTCGCTGTCGAGGTTGTACTTCTTGATCAGTTGCTTGCCGATATGGCCACGGCAGCCTTCGGCGAACAGGGTGTACTTGGCGCGCAACTCCATGCCGGGGGTGAAATAACCCTCTTTCGGATTGCCTTCGCGGTCGACGCCCAGGTCGCCGGTGAGAATGCCGTAGACCGAGCCCTTCTCGTCGATCAGGGCTTCCTGGGCGGCGAAGCCGGGGTAGATTTCCACGCCCAGGTTTTCGGCTTGTTGCGCTAGCCAGCGGCACAGATTGCCCAGGGAAATGATGTAGTTGCCCTGGTTGTGCATGGTCTTGGGCACGAACAGGTCGGGAATTCGGCTGGCTTTTGTCGCGTTATTCAGCAGGTAGATGTCGTCGCGCTTGACCGGGGTGTGCAGCGGTGCGCCGAGTTCCTTCCAGTCAGGGAACAGTTCGTTCAGGGCGCGCGGCTCGAACACCGCACCGGAGAGAATATGCGCACCGACTTCGGAGCCTTTTTCAACCACGCAGACGCTGATTTCCTTGCCCGCTTCGGCGGCTTTCTGCTTCAGTCGGCAGGCGGCGGACAGGCCGGCTGGGCCGGCGCCGACGATGACGACGTCGAATTCCATAAACTCGCGTTCCACAGGTTATCTCCTACTCAAGGCTCTCAAATTTTATTTGACGATCAGGCTCGTTCCCTGGGCGATGCTGGCGCATTATATCTGCACCCTCCGAACGGGCCAATACAAACGTTTGTTTGAATATTCTGTAGTCCTGTTAGAATCCTACTACATCACGGATGACTGGCCGACTCATTGTATTGACCAGGCTAGGCCGTGCAGTCAAGATACGGGCGGTTTTGCGTTCGCCGTCTGGGCTGAGGGTCGGTTCCGGCCGATTTGCATTACCCGCCATGTTCGCTTCTGGCGACATTCCTATTCACCGGAGAGTAACGAGGAATCCATGAAGGTTCTTGTAGCTGTCAAACGAGTGGTCGACTACAACGTCAAGGTTCGCGTCAAAGCGGACAACAGCGGCGTTGATCTTGCCAACGTCAAGATGTCGATGAATCCCTTCTGCGAAATCGCCGTGGAAGAAGCGGTACGCCTGAAAGAAAAAGGCGTGGCGAGTGAAATTATCGTGGTGTCGATCGGCCCGATTGCTGCTCAAGAGCAGCTGCGTACCGCCCTGGCACTGGGCGCCGATCGCGCCATTCTGGTCGAGTCCAGCGATGAGCTGAACTCCCTAGCCGTCGCCAAACTGCTCAAGGCAGTGGTCGACAAGGAGCAGCCGCAGCTTGTCATTCTAGGCAAGCAGGCGATCGACAGCGACAACAACCAGACCGGCCAGATGCTCGCCGCACTGAGCGGCTACGCCCAAGGCACCTTCGCCTCCAAGGTGGAAGTGGCCGGTGACAAGGTCAACGTGACTCGCGAAGTCGACGGCGGCCTGCAGACCGTGGCATTGAACCTGCCGGCGATCGTGACTACCGACCTGCGTTTGAACGAGCCGCGCTACGCATCGCTGCCGAACATCATGAAGGCCAAGAAGAAGCCGCTGGAAGTGCTCACCCCAGAAGCCCTGGGCGTTGCCACCACTTCCACCGTCAAGACCCTGAAAGTCGAAGCGCCTGCTACCCGCAGCGCCGGCATCAAGGTCAAGTCGGTGGCTGAATTGGTCGAGAAACTGAAGAACGAGGCGAAGGTAATCTAAATGGCTATCTTAGTTGTTGCAGAACACACTAACGCGGCCCTGGCGCCTGCCACCTTGAATACCATTGCCGCGGCGCAAGCTATCGGTGGTGATATCCATGTGCTGGTAGCCGGTAGCGGTTGTGGCGCAGTTGCCGAAGCTGCTGGCAAAATCGCTGGAGTGGCCAAGGTCCTGGTTGCCGACAACGCTGCATTCGCTCATCAGCTGCCGGAAAATGTCGCGCCGCTGGTCGCCGAGTTGGGTGCTGGTTACAGCCACATCCTGGCTGCAGCCACCAGCAACGGCAAAAACATCCTGCCGCGGGTTGCCGCTCAGCTGGACGTGGATCAGATCTCGGAAATCATTGCCGTTGAAAGCGCTGACACCTTCAAGCGTCCGATCTATGCCGGTAACGCTATCGCTACCGTGCAGTCCTCGGCGGCGGTGAAAGTGATCACCGTGCGTGCTACTGGTTTCGATCCGGTTGCGGCTGAGGGCGGTTCCGCTGCTGTTGAAGCTGTTGCCATTGGCGGCGACGCTGGCAAGTCGGCATTCGTCGGCGAAGAGCTGGCCAAGTCCGATCGTCCGGAACTGACCGCGGCCAAGATCGTCGTATCCGGCGGCCGCGGCATGCAGAACGGTGACAACTTCAAGCACCTCTATGCCTTGGCCGACAAACTTGGCGCAGCCGTTGGTGCTTCTCGCGCCGCGGTCGACGCCGGTTTCGTGCCCAACGACATGCAGGTCGGTCAGACTGGCAAGATCGTTGCCCCTGAGTTGTACATCGCCGTCGGCATCTCCGGTGCGATTCAGCACCTGGCTGGCATGAAAGACTCCAAGGTGATCGTTGCGATCAACAAGGATGAAGAGGCGCCGATTTTCCAGGTGGCCGATTACGGTTTGGTCGCCGACCTGTTCGAGGCCATCCCGGAGTTCGAGAAACTGGTGTAAGCCGGCTTTCCTGGCTCCATGAAAAACCCGCCTTGAGCGGGTTTTTTCTTGTGTGCAATGTATCTTGGCGCGGCGTTATTCAAGCTCTGTTACGACGGTGCGCAGAAACGCCCGGTAGTGTTCGGCGGTTTCCTCGGGGCGTTCGATCATGGGGGCGTGCCCACAGTTTTGCATGATCACCACGCTGGGTCGCTGCAGGAGCGGCTGCATGACCTCGATACTGGAAACATCCAGAACCCTGTCCTGCGCACCCCATAGCAGTAGCGTCGGTGCCAGGATCTTCGGCAGTTCAGGTTCGAGCGGAATATAGCGACTGACCAGTTGCGCGAAGATCCGTTCGTTAAGTGCACTATTGGCGATGCTTCTTGCTGCCAGATAGTGCTTGATGCGCTCGGGCATGCTCGGCACTTCGACGAAGATGAACGCCAACAACTGATCGAACTGTTGCTGCGTGTTGACGATCAGCGGATTGGGTTCGCCGCGTTCGAGACGCTCGATCAGCTCGCTTTTTTGTGGCGAGTCGATGCCGGCATTATCGAGCAGGGCTACCGACAGGATTTGCTCGGGGTAGCGTGCGGCATACAGGGCGCTGATATGGCCGCCCATCGAATTGCCGATCAGATGCAGTTTCTTGATCTTCAAGGCTTGAGTGAATGCGGCGAGGCGTTCGACTTGAGTGCCGACATCGTAGCTGGCGTAAGGCTTGCTACTGTCGCCGAAGCCGGGCAAGTCCAAGGCTATCACCTGGTAGTCCTCGGTGAAGTAGCGAGCAAATTGCAGCCAGTTGTCCTTGCTGGCACCAAAGCCATGGATCATCAGAATGGTTTCGCCGTTGCTCGGGCCGCCTTGGTAGTAATGAATGCTAAGATCGCTGACGGTCAACCGTTTGGCGCTGAGATCTGCCCGTTGCTGCTCGATCAGCTGCGTCGTGGCCAGTAGCGCGGCGGGGCAGAGATAGAGCGTTGTAGCGGCGCCGCCAAGCAGCAGTATCAAGCCAAGTAGCAGTTTTTTCATGGTGCACCCTTATCGCAAATTATTATTAAGCTGGTTGTCAGCTAACATGCAGCCGACATTCACCAGTGTTTGCTTGCCCTGAAAGTCCATCAACAGTTCAGTCGAGAAGTCGCCATGCTCGAACGTGGGTTATTGAAATCTCTATTGCTTTTTCTTGGCGTAGTCCTGTTGCCAGGGCTGAGTGCTGCTGCTGGCAAGTGTGAGCGGCTGGTCGCCACTGGTAATCCGGAGTATCCGCCTTATTTATGGCGTGACCCGCAGAATCCGCAGCAATTGATCGGTGCCAACGCCGACTTGCTCAAGCATCTGGCCAAAGAGTTGGGTCTGGGGATCGATGTGATCTATACCGGGCCTTGGTCTCGCGCCCAAGACGAGGTGCGCACGGGACGGGTCGATTTGCTCGCCGGTGCTTTTCTGACCTTGCCGCGTCTGGAAATCATGGATTATGTGCACCCGGCATTTTTCTTCACCCCTAGTGTGATCTGGGTGCGTAAAGGCGCGGAGTTTCCCTATGCCAGTTGGGCCGACCTGCATGGCCGCACTGGTGGGACGTTGGTGAATAACAGTTTTGGCCAGCAGTTCGACGCTTATGCCAAGGCCAATTTGACCCTGGAAGGCGTGTCCAGTCTGACTCAGGCATTTCAGAAGTTACTGCTGGGCCGTACCGATTATGTGCTCTACGAGCGGTTTCCCGGTTTGGCTCTGGCCGAGACGCAGGGCATTGAGGATGACCTGCTGGTGCTGGATCCGCCTATTTCCAGCGAGGGTTTGTACCTGACCCTGTCGCACAACTCGGCATGCAACGACCCCTGGCTGCGCGGACAACTGGCGAAAAAGATGACAGAATCGGTCGCTACCGGCCTGCCGGAAGCCTTGCTGCAGCACAATCTATTGCGCTGGAAAGAGCAGCATCTGCAACCCGCAAGCGTCCCGAATCCGTAGGAAGTTTTTTGTGATTAATCGATTTTCATGCGCCGCAATCGTGGTGCTGAGTTTGACCGGTTGCGCCAGCGACCCAGCGCCCATCGAGCAATTGCGGCTCACCGAGCAAGCCTTGGCACAAGCCAAAGCTGTTGGTGCCGATGAGCAAGTAGCTGAGCTGGCAATGGCCGAAGCCAAGTTGTTGCAGGCTCAATCTGCCATGCAACGTGACGCCTTCAAGGACGCGCGGGTACTTGCCGAGCAGGCCGAGCTGGATGCCCGCCTGGCGGAATCTCGGGTGTTGACGCAGAAAAGTCAGGATCAGCTGAACGAACTTAATAGCCGCATCAATCGCCTGCGCAAGCAGTTGGGGGCGCTGTGATGAATGCTCGAATCCAGTTGCTGGGAGGCGCTCTGTTGGCGTTGCTGCTGAGTGGTTGCGCGGGGTCGCAACAGCAGAGCAGCAGTGAGGCACTCGAGACGGCCCGCAGCAGCTTTCAGGCGGTAAAGGAAAACTCCGATGTGCTGCGCAGCGCACCGAAAGATGTGATCCGTGCGGGCGAATCCCTGGCCCGTGCAGACCGCTTGTCGAGCTATTGGGGCAGTACGGATGACGTTGGCCATTACGCCTACCTTAGTCAGCGTTACAGCGAAATCGCCGGACAAAACAGTGCCTTGACCCTGAATCAGGATCGGGCGGCCAAGCTCGAGATGGAGCGCCAACGCCTGCAGTTGGCCCTGCGTGAGGCCAAGCTGCTCAGTGTGCAGGAGCAGAGCAACTGGCTGGAAGAGCAGATACTCAGCCTGACAACCGGTGAGACCGAGCGTGGCTTGGTGATGACCCTTGGCGATGTGTTGTTCGATGCAGGACAGGCCGAGCTGAAGGCCTCGGCCAATCGTACAGTCTTGAAACTGGTGCAGTTCCTGCAGCTGAATCCGCGCCGGGTGGTGCGTATCGAGGGCTACAGCGACAGCAGTGGCGACCAGCTGGCAAACCTCGAACTGTCCCGCGCGCGGGCGCAAGCCGTCGCCGATGTCCTGGTTGATCTGGGTGTCGAAACCACGCGCATCGAGGTGCAAGGCCATGGTGAGAGCTTCCCGGTGGCCGAGAATGCGTCGGCCAGGGGCCGCGCACTAAACCGTCGAGTCGAGATCGTGTTCTCCGACGAGTTGGGGCGGCTGAGTTCCGCACGCTGATCCAGGCAGAACCCAAAAGCCCTGGCGCGCCGGGGCTTTTTACTGCGCTCGATTTATCGCAGGCCGTAGCCGGGATCGCCGCGACCTAGAGGCAGTGGGTCATTCCAAAAAACAGTTGGCTGGTTATTGAATTGTTCCACAGCAGTCGCTGGCGGATCGGTGCTGTTTCGTCCACAATTTATGGAACTGTACCGGTGCACTTTCGGTTCTCCGGGTTACTGTATGGGTCCAATAAAGCGGGAAGGCGGTCATGACCAGTCTGTTGCTCTATCAGCGTATCGCCCAGCAATTGGCGGAAGACATCCGCCGCGGTGTCTATCAGCCGGGAGAGCGGGTGCCGTCGGTGCGCAAGATGAGCTCGCAGCTTAGTGTCAGTCATGCCACGGTATTGCAGGCTTACGCCAACCTGGAGGACCAGGGGCTGATCCGCGCGCGCCCGCAATCCGGTTTCTATGTGCACCAGACCCCGGCCCTGACCGCGCCGACCCCGGATATCGCCAGGGTCGAGCGTCCCAGCCTGGTGACGCGCAGCAGCATCATCAATCAGATCCTCACCGAGTCGCGCCGCGAGGGCGTGTTCCCCCTCGGCGCGGCGGTGCCGCATGTTGACTACCTGCCGGTACGCGCCTTGCACCAGCAGTTGGCCAAGGTTACCCGGTTTCAGAGTCCGCGTGCCTTCAGCTATATGTTCAGCCCCGGTTTCGAGCCGCTGCGTCGCCAGGTGGCGATCCGTATGCGCGATGCCGGCGTGGTGGTCGATCCATCAGAAGTGGTGATTACCCATGGTTGCGTCGATGCGCTGCAGATGTCGCTGCGAGTGCTGACCAAGCCGGGGGATTTGATCGCCACCGAGTCGCCGACCTATTACGGCCTGCTGCAGTTGGCCGATCTGCTGGGCCTTAAGGTCATCGAAATTCCCAGCGATCCAACCACGGGGATCAGCCTGGAAGCGTTGCAGTTGGCGGCCAGTCAGTGGCCGATCAAGGCGCTGGTGTTGACCGCACGCTTGAGCAATCCGCTCGGCGGCAGCATCCCCGAGCCGCGGCAGAAGCAGTTGTTGCGTCTGGCTGGGGATTTCGATATCCAGATCGTCGAGGACGACATCTACGGCGAACTGATGTTCGAGCAAGGGCCGATCAAGGCGCTCAAGTCGCATGACCGGGAAGGGCGGGTGGTGTATTGCTCGAGCTTCTCCAAGACCCTGTCGCCGGGGGTGCGCATCGGCTGGATCATCGCCGGTAAATATCAGGATGAGATCCAGCGTCTGCAGACTTTCAGCACCCACTCAGCCTGCAGCGTCACGCAGATGGCGGTGGCCGCCTACCTCGAGAACGGCGGTTACGACCGCCACCTGCGCTACATCCGCCAGGAGTACCGCAAGAACCTCAGTGCCTTCCAGTTAGCGATACAGCAGTATTTTCCAGAAGGCACGCAGATGACGCGGCCCAATGGCGGTTTCATCCTCTGGATCAGCCTGCCGGTGCGGGTCAATACCAAGGACTTGCACGTGCGCGCCTTGCAGCAGGGCATCAGCATTGCGCCGGGGCTGATCTTCAGCAATACCGAACAGTTCAACCACTGCGTGCGCCTGAATTGCGGCATTCCCTGGAATCGCGAGGCCGAGCGCGCCTTGATGACCCTGGGCATGCTGGCCAGCCAGTTGTGCCAGGAGGCAACGGCGAGTAGCTGAATGTCCTCGCCGTTAACCCGAATCGGCCGGCTATTGCGTCTACCAGGGCGAAGAACTTTTTCGCCCTAAGGAGATGCGTCATGTCGAGGATTCGTGCGTTACATCCGCAACCGCTGCTGCAGGGATTTGCCGGTAGTCTGCTGCTGACCCTGGCCGCCTGCAATGCCACTCAACCGGAGCCGCCGCAGGTTCATGTTGCTGATCAGCAAGAGGTAGTTCCGGCCGTTGAGCAATCCCCTGCGCCGCTGCTAGTGAAAAAAGCCGAGTTACAGCGCTATGCCGCCGTCGCCTCGTTGCCGGCGGCGGGTCAACCTGGCGCACCTATGGTGGACTCTCTGCCGTCGACGTACCGCGAGCAATATCGCGAGGAGTACCAGAAGCTCGCCGACAATCCGGTGCAGGCCGTGGCCGAAACGCCGGTGTCGACCTTCAGTATCGATGTCGATACCGGCAGTTATGCCAACGTCCGCCGCTTCCTCAACCAGGGCCAGTTGCCGCCAGCCGAGGCGGTGCGCCTGGAGGAACTGGTCAATTATTTCCCCTATGCCTACCCACTGCCTAAGGACGATACGCCCTTTGGCGTCGGCACCGAGTTGGCGGTGACGCCGTGGAACCCGCACAGCCGTTTGCTGCGCATCGCGATCAAGGCGACGGATCTGTCGGTGGCGGCCATGCCGCCGGCCAATCTGGTGTTTTTGGTGGATGTCTCGGGTTCGATGGATCGCCGCGAAGGCTTGCCTCTGGTGCAGAGCACCCTGAAGTTGCTGGTCGAGCAATTGCGCGCCGAGGACAAAGTATCCTTGGTGGTGTATGCCGGTTCCTCCAGTGTGGTGCTGGAGCCGACCGCGGGCAGCGAGAAGGCCAGGATTCGCGCGGCCATCGATCAGTTGCGCGCCGGCGGTTCGACGGCCGGTGAGTCGGGCATTCAGCTGGCCTATCAGCAGGCGCAGCAGGGCTTTATCAAGAACGGCATCAACCGTATTCTGCTGGCCACCGATGGCGATTTCAACGTCGGCATCAGCGATTTCGACTCGCTCAAACAGCTGGCGGCCGACAAGCGCAAGAGCGGGATTACCCTGACCACCCTGGGCTTCGGCACCGACAACTACAACGAACGCCTGATGGAGCAACTGGCCGATGCCGGTGATGGCAACTACGCCTATATCGACAACCTGCGCGAGGCGCGCAAGGTGTTGGTCGATCAGCTCAGCTCGACCCTGGCGGTGGTGGCCAAGGACGTGAAAATTCAGGTCGAATTCAACCCGGCCCAGGTCAGCGAGTACCGCCTGCTCGGCTATGAAAATCGCGTGCTGAAACGTGAGGATTTCAGCAACGACAAGGTCGACGCCGGCGAAATAGGCGCCGGCCATAGCGTGACCGCGCTCTATGAAATAGTTCCGGCCGGTAACCAAGGCTGGCTGGAGCCGTTGCGCTATCAGCCGGCGGAAAAGGCCGTGGGCAAACAGGGTGAACTGGCGCTGCTGCGCATCCGCTACAAGGCGCAGCTACAGAGCAACAGCCGCCTGTTGGAAATCCCCATCGAGGCGCAACGCAATGCTCCGGCAATCGCCCAGGCCAGCGAGGACTTGCGCTTCGCCGCCGCCGTCGCGGCCTTTGCCCAGCAGCTCAAAGGCGCGCAGTACACCGGTGAGTTCGATCTGGCAGCCAGCGCCGAGTTGGCGCGTAGCGGCAAAGGCGAGGACCGCTTGGGTCTGCGCGGCGAATTCGTGCAACTGGTCGAATTGGCGCAAAGCCTGCAAACTTCGTCTTCACTTCCCGTGCCCAGCGCTGCCCAGGTCGATTAAGCGTGACTGCCCATCCTGTTGCACCACTGTCTGACGAAGAGGACGCCGCCTTGTTGCGGCGTTATCGCCAGGGCGATGCCGAGGCCTTTGCGCTGCTCTATCAGCGCCATCGCCTCGGCCTGTTTCGCTTTCTCTGTGGCCTGTGTGGCGACCCGACGCTGGCCGAGGAGGTGTTCCAGGACACTTGGATGAGCCTGATCCGCAGCCAGTCGTTGCAGCGTGAGGCGGTGTTGTTCAAGACCTGGCTGTACCAGATCGCGCGCAATCGGCTGATCGATCACTGGCGCAAGTCGGGGCGCCAGCAGGCAAAGCATGAGGCGTTCGACGAGCAGCTGCATGACCAGCCGTGCAGCGAGAGTGATCCTGAGCAGCAGCTCAGCCTGAGTCGCGATCAGCAGCGCTTGCAGGCTGCGCTGGATGATCTACCGGCCGAGCAGCGGGAGGTCTTCCTGCTGCGCGCCCACGGCGATCTGGAGTTGCACGAGATCGCCGAGCTGACCCGCACGCCTGCGGAAACGGTGAAAAGCCGCTTGCGCTATGCGTTGCAGAAACTACGTCGGTTGCTGGCTGACCCGGCAACCGAGGAGTTACCCGTATGAAGCGCGATCAACACGAGCCACAAGACGTGGCGCATGAGCGGGCCTTGCTCGAACACTTTCGCGCCCAGAGTCAGGCCGAACCCAGTGCCGGGCTGGATGCGCGGATCCTGGCTGCGGCCCGTGCCGCGCAGCCCTCAGTTAAACCGAGCTGGAGTCAGCGTCTGCATAGCTGGTTGTTCGGTCATGGTGGTCGGCAGCGCTGGTCGCTGACGGTGGCCGGTTTGGCCTGCGTCGGCATCGGCATCAGCCTGACTTGGCGCACGTTGGAACAAGCGCCCGATAACTTTGCTGCGCCAATGCCGCGTGCCGTAATGGCCCCAGCCACGCCCATGGCCGATGCCGACGCGCCGCATGCTCTGCTGCGCGAGCAAGCGGCGGCGCCAGCCATGCAGCGTTACGCCGAGCCGCGGCAAAAGGCCGAGAAGAAGCAGTCAATGTCAGTCCTGATGGAGGATGCGGGCACGCCAGTACCAGGCGAGGCCGAAGCCTTGGCTGATGCCCCGGCGCCGAGTGCAGAGCTGCCAGCCGCCGTGGGTTCTATACCGCCGGCCAGCATGGCGGCGAAGCAGGAAGCGGAAAAAGTGCTCATGCAGCTGCTCGAACTGCGCCGCGCAGGCAAGGCTCAGGAGGCGCAGCGCCTGCAACAACGCTTGCAGCTGGATTATCCGCAGATGGATATCGAGGCGCAGCTCGAGCGACTCGAGAGAAGCCATTAGCAGGCCAGTGCGATGAGGGCAGATTTCATCGGCCGCAAGTTGAGTAAAACCGTGTAAGCACTGCACGGCAGGCTTGCTAGATGTCGGGGGAGAGTGGAGCATGGTGCTCCGCCCTTACTGCGATTGTGCTTGTTGATGATCAGTTTCCGGTTTTTGCCTTTGCTTCTAGCTCTACTAGCGATGAGTGCGTGCGACGATGAAAAGTCAGCGACCGCTGTGCCGGGCGAGCCTGCCAAACCTGCCGTGCCAATGCCGGCTGCAGATGTTGCGCCCACTCCCGTGTCGAAGCCGGTAACCAGGTCTGTCGTCAAGCAAGTAGTCGAGCCTGCTCGGCCCAGCCCGAAGCCTGCCGTGGTCAACAAGCCGGTGGCCAGCGACAGTGTTGTTGTCCCTCCGCTCCGGGCGGAACTGGACTTGAGCCTGCCGGCGGATCTGTTTGAAGAGTTGCAGTCGCTCGTTGCTCCTGATGAACTGCCGTCGCCGACCTTGCTGCCGCCGCTATTTCGGGCAGATCAGGCAGCAGAAAGCCCCTTTCAGCTCAATGGAAAGCTGATCACCAGTGAGCGAAGTAATGACTATTGGGATTCGCTAGAAGGCGCCGAACTGCAGTTCAAGTTCAAGCGATAGATAGTCAGAATGAAGTGGCAGCATTGGTGCTGCACGCTAGTCAGTTCCAATTATTTCGCTCTGGCTGAGGCGCAAACGCGGTAAGCCAATTGGCCGATGCAATCGCTTCGATGAGTTATCCCCTGGGCAATCCATCGGCCCAAGGTTACAAAAAATGCCGCTTACTTGATTCAAGTGAGCGGCATTGTGCTGTGCGGTGAGGTTGGGCGGTACAGGCTATTTCAGTCGACGTGGTAGTTGAGCACGCTGTTTTGTTCTTTCAGGGCCTTGCGCATTTCTGCTGGAATATTGCCGGAGCGAACAGCGAGTTCCAGGCGAATTTCTTCGAGGCTTTGCGCAAAAGCCTGCGCGTCATCCCGCTGGGCGGAGCTGAGGACTCGGCTGTAGGCGGTGACATCGGCGGCGTCGATGAGGGAGAGGACAATGCCTCCATCTGGGCGGCGCGGGCTGAAAGTGACGCGTAAAGGAGCAAACAACTGTTCGACGAATTGGCGATTGATGCTATCCATGACCGTTCTCCATCCTGAGGCTAGTCACTTAAGACCTCTGTGGCGTTGTGAAGTTCGGTCAGGCCATTAGCGATTGGCGCGCGCGCTCGATTACTTGCGGCAAGGACTCGCTGCTGTACTGCTCGGGGTACAGGCGCTGGGTATGCTGGGCAATACCGGCCTGATTGACGATAGTGAAGCTGAAGTTACCCTTGCGGCTGGCAAGAATGCGGCAATCGAATGGCGCAAAGGCGTCGGATAGGGTGCGAATGGCATCCTGAATTTGGTGTTGAGTATTCATTTTTTGGGTGTTTCCTAAAACAGCGGGCGCGTCATTGCGCTAAATAATGCTCCAGGCTTTCGACTTTCTGGGTCGACGGCATGAATCTGATCGGAGCGGGACTGCGCACATAAGTTCAGTATTAGCCTGGTTCTTATGTGGGTCGGCACTTCGGAGGCAGGCTGAGTCAGTGCTTGCGCAAGACGGCCTGATCAGTCAGCAGGTTGGGTCTGGTAAGGAACTGTGCGGCATAGCTTGATAGGGCGTATGCGTTCTTTACCTGGAGTCCAGCGAGGGGGCCGAAAGGCCTGTATGACTTACAGCGTGGTACTAACGGTCCGGATGGTAACTGTTTGATTAAATTTTAGCCAGCTTAATCTGTACAGGACGCGGATAATACCCGGTAGGAGCCCGCTGGCTGGGGTCCGGCATTCCTGTGATTCGCTAGCAGTCACCCAATACATGGGTTCAGTCGATGCAATGAGTATTGCCAGGCAGGGCCGAGCTGCACATCGGATGCAATTTAGCCCATGCTCCGTTACGATTAGCCCACTTTTGCTTTCATCTCGCGACGGTTTTAGATGAGTTATCAGGTTCTTGCACGAAAGTGGCGTCCGCGCTCGTTTCGCGAAATGGTCGGCCAGGCCCATGTGCTCAAGGCGCTGATCAACGCCCTCGACAGTCAACGGCTGCATCACGCCTACCTGTTTACAGGTACCCGTGGCGTGGGCAAGACCACAATTGCGCGCATTATCGCCAAGTGCCTGAACTGCGAAACCGGGATCAGTTCGACGCCTTGCGGTGTCTGCTCTATCTGCAAGGAGATCGACGAAGGGCGTTTCATCGACCTGATCGAGGTTGATGCTGCCAGCCGTACCAAGGTCGAAGACACTCGCGAGCTGCTGGATAACGTGCAGTATTCGCCGAGCCGTGGGCGTTTCAAGGTCTACCTGATCGACGAAGTGCACATGCTGTCTTCGCACTCGTTCAACGCCTTGCTCAAGACCCTGGAAGAGCCGCCGCCGCACGTCAAATTCCTGCTGGCAACCACTGACCCGCAGAAGCTGCCGATGACCATTTTGTCGCGCTGCTTGCAGTTCTCTCTGAAGAACATGCCGCCGGAGCGGGTGGTGGAGCACCTGACCCATGTATTGGGTGCGGAAAATATTCCGTTTGAAGACGATGCACTCTGGCTGCTCGGCCGTGCGGCCGATGGTTCGATGCGCGACGCGATGAGCCTGACTGACCAGGCGATTGCCTTCGGTGAAGGTAAGGTACTAGCGGCAGACGTGCGCGCGATGCTCGGTACTCTCGATCACGGTCAGGTGTATGGCGTGCTGCATGCTTTGCTCGAGGGTGATGCGCGTGGTCTGATCGATGCCGTGCGCCATTTGGCCGAGCAGGGCCCTGACTGGAGTGGGGTGCTGGCGGAGGTTCTCAATGTCCTGCATCGCGTGGCCATCGCTCAGGCGCTGCCGGATGCGGTCGACAACGGCCAGGGTGATCGTGATCGGGTGCTGGCATTGGCCGAAGTATTACCAGCCGAAGATGTGCAGTTTTACTACCAGATGGGCCTGATCGGTCGGCGCGACCTGCCGTTGGCGCCGGATCCGCGCAGCGGCTTCGAGATGGTGCTGTTGCGCATGTTGGCGTTTCGGCCCGCCGATACCGGCGATGGGCCGAGGGTGGCGCTAAAGCCCCTAGGGATTAGCCAGGCCACAGCTGATCCCCGTCCCAACCCAGTGGCCGGCACGGCTGTGGTTGTGTCGGCTGTGACCGCCACCGTTGTCGAGGCTGAAGCCGAGCCAGTGGTGGTTGCGGCTGTTGCGCCTGAGCCGCCGCCTGCGCAGGTCGAGTTTCAGGCATCGGCGCCGGTCGAGCCGGAGCCTGCGCGTGCAGCGTCCCCGGTTGTCGCCACGCCGCCGACTGCTGCGCCGCCCGCGGCGATTGCCGAAGTGACAAATTTACCCTGGGAAGAACAGGCCGCCCCGGATGAGGATAGTGCGCCACTGGCTGAGCCGGTGTCGGTGCCGCCACAAGCCGAGGCGTTGGCAGTAAAGCCCGCCAGCATTGCGCCGTCGGTCGAGGCCAGTAGTGACAGCGATGATGAGCCGCCGCTGAGCGATTATGATTATGTAGAGATGGATGCACAGTCGTTCGACTACGATTTCGATGCGGTTGATTCCGTTGCGCCCGTCGAACCGGAGCCGCAGCTCGCGGCGAAGCCGGCGACCGGCCTGGCAGCCGACTGGTTGGAGCTGTTTCCCAAGCTTGGTCTGTCTGGCATGACCGGCAGTATCGGCGCCAACTGCACGCTGATGGCGGTCGAGGGTGATAGCTGGTTGTTGCATCTCGACCCGGGACACAGTGCGCTGTTCAATGCGACCCAGCAGCGTCGTTTGAATGATGCCCTGGATCAGTATCATGGGCGCGAGTTAAACCTGCAGATCGAGTTGTGCGCGCCCGAGCAGGAAACTCCGGCGCAGGCAGCGGCACGCAAGCGCGCCAATCGCCAGCGCCAGGCGGAAGAGTCGATCCACAGTGATCCACTGGTGCAGCAAATGATTCAGCAGTTCGCTGCGGTTATCCGCGTGGACAGTATCGAGCCCGTAGATGTTCAAGTTAACTCCCTGATTACCGAGGACTAGCACCATGATGAAAGGTGGAATGGCCGGCCTGATGAAGCAGGCCCAGCAGATGCAAGAAAAAATGCAGAAGATGCAGGAAGAATTGGCTAACGCCGAAGTGACCGGTCAGTCCGGTGCCGGCCTGGTCAGCGTGGTGATGACTGGTCGCCATGATGTCAAACGCGTGAGCCTGGACGACAGCCTGATGCAGGAAGACAAGGAAATCCTCGAGGATCTGATTGCGGCGGCAGTGAACGATGCAGTGCGCAAGGTCGAGCAGAACAGTCAGGGCAAGATGTCTGGTATGACCGACGGGATGCAACTGCCCCCCGGCTTCAAAATGCCTTTCTGATTGATCCTGTGCCGTCCAGTCGGCGCACTGGGCGGCGTTGTCGGCGGACTTGGAATCCTCATGTGCACGAGCATACTGCGCTTCCTCGTCCGCCGGTGCCTTGTTCTGCGCGCCGTCTGACCGCCCTGCGGTTGCGGTGCTCCCGAACTTAACGGCTATCTCGAATTCTGCCGTCATTGAGTACCCCCATGAGCTTCAGCCCGCTGATTCGCCAATTGATCGATTCCTTGCGCATCCTGCCAGGGGTGGGGCAGAAGACTGCCCAGCGCATGGCCTTACAGATGCTCGAGCGTGATCGCGGAGGCGCAATGCGCTTGGCTCAGGCGCTGACCCGGGCGATGGAGGGTGTTGGTCACTGCACGCAGTGCCGCAGTCTGAGCGAGGATGAGGTTTGCCAGTTGTGCCTTGACCCGCGTCGCGACGACAGCTTGCTGTGCGTGGTGGAAGGGCCGATGGATGTCTACGCAGTGGAGCAGACCGGCTTTCGTGGGCGTTACTTCGTGCTCAAGGGGCATCTTTCCCCGCTCGACGGCCTGGGGCCAGAGGCCATTGGCATTCCTGATCTGCTGGCACGTATTGCCCAGGGCGGTTTTGCCGAAGTCATCCTAGCTACGAACCCTACCGTAGAAGGTGAGGCGACGGCCCATTACATTGCCCAGTTGCTGGCTAACAAGGGGCTGATCGCCTCGCGTATCGCCCATGGCATGCCGCTCGGGGGTGAGTTGGAGCTGGTCGATGGCGGAACCTTGGCTCATTCGATTGCCGGGCGGCGACCGATTCAGTTGTAAGGCTGTATCTACGGTTGGCCCGCCCAGTAGAAGTGGCTCCAGCCGCGAAGCTTTTGCTGTGTATCGAAGAGCTCGCGGCTGAATGACTGGGTATCCCCGACGTTCCACACAGTTTGCTGCGCGGCACGCTTCGGGCAAACTCCTGCGGGTAATTACGGCAGGGTTTTGACCCTTGTGCGCCCTTTGCGCCCTTCAAGTCTCGTAGGGTGGGTTCAGTCCGCCGAGACTGCATGTGGTGGGCTGTGGCCCCTCCCGCTGTGACAATCTCTGCGTTGTGCTGGGCGCGGCGTTATCGTCCTTGCAGATGGCGTAATTCACATCTTGTAAACCAAGCAAGCGCTCGGTATGGTCGCGGAAACCTCTGCGGAGCTGCCCCATGTCTGTCTTTCAGGATTACTTTGATGCATCCCAGCAACTGGTGCGCGACTCAGTGCGGCGCTTTGTCGAGCGGGAAATCCTTCCGCATGTCGATGAGTGGGAGGAGGCCGAAGAGTTTCCGCGTGAGCTGTACCTGAAGGCTGGTGCCGCCGGGATTCTTGGTATCGGATATCCGGAGCAGTTTGGTGGCAGCCACGAGGGCGATATCTTCGCCAAGGTCGCCGCCAGTGAAGAGTTGATGCGCTCTGGTTCCGGTGGTCTGGTCGCTGGTCTTGGTTCGCTGGATATCGGTCTGCCGCCGGTGGTTAAGTGGGGCGCTCCGGCGCTGCGTGAACGCATAGTGCCGCAGGTGCTCGCAGGAGAGAAGATCATGGCTTTGGCGGTCACCGAGCCCTCTGGTGGCTCTGACGTGGCCAATCTGAAGACTCGCGCGCTACGTGACGGTGATTGCTATCGGGTGACTGGCAGCAAGACCTTTATCACCAGTGGCATTCGTGCCGACTACTACACCGTGGCGGTACGGACTGGTGGAGACGGTTTCGGTGGTATCAGCCTGTTGCTGATCGAGAAGGGCACGCCCGGTTTCACTGTCGGTCGCAAGTTGAAGAAGATGGGTTGGTGGGCATCGGATACCGCCGAGTTGTTCTTCGACGATTGCCAGGTGCCAGTGTCGAACCTGATTGGTGCCGAGAACATGGGCTTTGCCTGCATCATGGCCAACTTCCAGAGCGAACGATTGTCGCTGGCGATCATGGCCAATATGACGGCGCAGCTGGCCTTCGAGGAAGCGATGGAGTGGGCGAAGCAGCGTGAGGCGTTCGGCAAGCCAATCGGCAAGTTTCAGGTGCTCAAGCACCGTCTGGCGGAGATGGCTACCCAGTTAGAGATTTCCCGTGAGTTCACCTACCGCCAGGCGGCGAAGATGGCAGCGGGCAAGAGTGTGATAAAGGAAATCTCCATGGCGAAGAACTTCGCCACCGACATTGCCGACCGGCTGACCTACGATGCGGTGCAGATAATGGGTGGGATGGGGTATATGAGAGGCGGTCTGGTAGAGCGCCTGTACCGCGATAATCGGATTCTGTCGATTGGCGGCGGCTCGCGGGAGATCATGAACGAGATCATCAGCAAGCAGATGGGTTTGTAGGGCGGGGTTTGGCGCTACAGTGACGCGAAAGCCTCACGGCGCTTTTCGCGTTTCGTCCTCGAGTGTCCTTCCGCGCGGGTGCGTGGAGGTTATCAGGGGCGGGGTTGTTGCCGTTCAGCAAGCATAAAAAAACGAGCCCCGCTTGTGCGGGGCTCGTCTTGAATAGGACAGGGAGCTTAAGCTACCTGTACCTCTTCAGCTTGCATACCTTTCTGACCGCGAGCGGCCACATAGGTAACGGTTTGGCCTTCTTTCAGGCTCTTGAAACCGTCGCTTTGGATAGCTTTGAAATGAACGAACAGATCATCGCCGCCGTTAGTCGGGGTAATGAAGCCGAAGCCCTTCTCATCGTTGAACCATTTGACGGTGCCAGTTTCGCGGTTTGCCATGATGTATCTCTTATGAATCGATGCGGATTGCAGTACTAGAAATACCGCAGGAGGGTGATGAACGCAATGATTTTTCGGTATTCAGTGGCTTTGAGTGGAAATTAATTCTCTCCGATTGCACTGTAAATTTCAGCTTAAGTCGGTGATGTTTGTTTTTTTTAACGCTGTTTTCCGGTTTTTTGCCTGTATATCGGCGAAGTTGTCTGTCGCGTGGTCAGTCATCCCGTCTCGGTCGTGCCAAGGCACCGAGTGGCGGTACTCCTAAACCCAGGAGCAGCTCTTAGCTGCATTGTCCGATGAGGCCGGGGCGGTTTCTTGATCTATATGCGCACCTCATCCTGGGCTCTCAGGCCAGTCAATGGTTCGTGCAAGGCTGGGTAAGCGTTAGCCAATATCGGCCACAGCTCGTCAGGCTATCTTTCTGCTTTCAATTGCTTGCCGTTCACTTAAGTTAAGGAACGGCATTTTTGTAACCTGCCGGTGATCGAAGCGCGCGAGCGCGGTGCGCTCCAGATGGCGCGGCCATTTACCCATTTCACATCTACTGGCGTGGCGTGGGCCGACGGTACTGGGCCGCAGATAGATGTAGCGATCTGGTGCAGCGGTTCTCGTCCGCGGCTGGATCGTCTGGTCGCCCTGGAGGTGCTGAGTGAGCAAGCTACGGTGGATGTCGAGGGCACTCGTTCGCTCAAGCAGCCCCGGCTCTGGCTGGTCGGCATGGCGAATGAACCGGCGCAGTCGCCGCCATCTTGATTGGCGTCACGCGTACCGCGCGGTCTGCCGCCGCAGAAATTGCCGAGGCTTTGCAGCAGTGAGCATGCGCGCTATCTGCCGTGTAACGACGACAAACTATAGATGTGAATCAAGCGAAGTTAGCCCGCGCAAACCCAGCGTCTGCTCGATGGCAGCCTGATCAGGTAGGGCAGGGATGGGGCGCTATGTCGAATGTTTCGTGCTGCACCGCAAGATCCTCGACCTGCCGCCGACGTAGCTGACATGGGTAACCGCCTGCAGTTCTCCTGCGAGCAGCTGTGCGATGTGTTCAGCCGCGTTTGCTTGTATGTGCTGATCGGCTATCTGTTCATCTAGCCTGCAAGGTGCATCGATATGATTATCAAGATGTTCGGTAGCGGTTGTAAAAAAGTGCGTCAGCCTGAGTGAGAGCGCTCGCCAGGCATTGAGCAATCTTGGCCTTCCGGCCGAGGCGCTCAGGTCACCGACTTCGCCGAAATCGCCGCCTACGGGCTCATGTCGACGTCTGCCCTGGCGATCGACGACGAGGTGGTCTCGGTCGGCAAGGTAATGACGGCCGGTGAGATAGCTGCCTTTCTGCAAGCCCGCTGATGCAGACTGCCAGGTAGCTCGCATTCAGCACGGGCTAGCCATCAACCAGCAGGGGAGCGTGAGCAATTGGAATTCAAGGATTACTACCAGGTTCTCAGTCTGGAGAAGAGCGCCAGCGAGGATGAAATCAAGAAGTCCTACCGCAAGCTGGCGCGCAAGTATCATCCGGATGTGAGCAAGGAGGCGGATGCCGAATTGCGCATGAAGGAAGTCAACGAGGCCTATGCGGTACTCGGTGATCTGGAAAAGCGCGCGGCCTACGATCAGCTTGGCAGTCGCTACCGGGATGGTCAGGAATTCCAGCCACCACCGAACTGGGACGCCGGCTTCGAGTTTTCCGGTGCGGACTTCTCCGGCGCCGATATGGGCGAATACAGCGATTTTTTTGCCAACCTGTTTGGTCAGCCCGGGCGCGGTGGACGTGGCGGGCCACGGCCACGACGCGGCGAGGATCACCACGCCAAGATCGTCATCGACCTGCGTGATGCCTATCAGGGCGCGCCACGCACCATCACCCTGCGTGGCGCACGGGCCGATGCCCAGGGCCGCGTGAGCATGCGGGAGCATAGCCTCAACGTGCAGATACCCAAGGGCGTCAAGGCGGGTCAGCACATTCGCCTGGCCGGCCAGGGCAGCCCGGGTATTGGCGGCAGCGCGGCTGGGAATTTGTTTCTGGAGGTGCATTTCAAAGAGGATCCGCACTACCGCGTGGATGGTCGCGATGTCTACGAGACCCTGCCGGTCACACCGTGGGAGGCGGCCTTGGGCGCCAGCATCGAGGCGCCTACGCCTTCCGGCAAGGTGCAGGTGAAAATACCTGCCAATTCGCAAGCTGGCCGCAAGTTGCGCCTCAAGGGCCGCGGCATACCCGGCGAACCGGCGGGTGATCTGTATCTGCTGCTGGAAATCGTGCTGCCGCCTGCCGACACTGAAAAGGCGCGTCAGCTCTATGAAATGATGGCGCAGGAGATGGCCTTCAATCCGCGCCTGGCCATGGGAGCCTGAACCATGCCACACACTGAAGTTGTCACCGGCGTTGTGCTGGACGAGGTCGCCCTCGACCTCGATGAACTGGCCCAGGCCTGTTCGGTCGATGCACAGTGGATCGTCGAGCGAGTCGAGGCCGGGTTGCTCTGCGAAGTAGCCCAGCCGCAGCGCTTCAGCAGTGCCGAGTTGGTCCGCGCCCGACACATGCTGGCGATCGAACGGGATTTCGACGCCAACCCCGAACTGGCTGCCCTAGTGGTGGATTTGATCGAGGAAGTAGGGCGACTCAAGGGCCGACTCAGGGCGGCGGGCATCGACGCGTAGCGTGCGGCTCTGAGGCCCGCGCATGGCTGTAGGCCTGACATCCTGTCGCTCTGTCTGAGTGGCCAAGGTATATGCGGCTACTAGGTTTCGAGTTTTTCCTTCAGCCCCCCCCAAAAACCCCATGTGGAACCTGACATGTCCAAGCAAACCATGCCACTGTTAGATACGGATACTGTCTTCCTTTCGAAGGCTGCCGCTACGGCAGCTGTGGCCGGGGTTTCGATCGAGACGCTGAACAGCCACTGCTTCTGCATCAGCCTGGACCCCGAGGCGTTGCGTCGTGCTCTGGAGTCGACGCTGGGTCAGCCCGGTCTGTTCGAACTGGTGCAGCAGCGCTGCCCTTATCTGTTCGCCGCCCATCCGGTGTTTATCGCCCCGGCGCATTTGCAGCGAATGGCCGAAGTGATCCGCGCCATCGAGTCGGTGGTGGCCTTGCCGGCCTATCGTGAGTTGGTGTTGGCCCGCTCGCCGGCCATCGCGGCGCATGATCCGGGCGGCGCCAAGGGGGTGTTCTTCGGCTACGACTTTCATGTCACCGAGGGTGGCTTCGGCCTGATCGAGATCAACAGCAATGCCGGCGGGGCGATGCTCAACGCCGTGCTGGCGCGGGCGCAACATGCCTGCTGTCCGGCTATCGAGCACATGCTGCCGCCGGCGTTGCGCGCCGAGACGCTGGAGGCTGGGATAATGGCCATGTTCCAGCAGGAATGGGCCTTGGCTGGTCATGCACGGCCGCTGCGCAGTATTGCCATCGTCGACGAAGCGCCACAGCAACAGTACCTGTACCCGGAATTTCTGCTGTTCCAGCAGTTGTTCCAGCGCCATGGCTTGCAGGCGGTGATCGCCGACCCGGCCGAGTTGAGCTTGCAGGATGGCGTGCTCTGGCATGGCGAACTGGCCATCGATCTGGTCTACAACCGCCTGACCGATTTCGCCCTCGACGCCCCAGCCAATGCGACGTTGCGTCAGGCCTATCTTGAGCACGCCAGCGTGCTCACGCCGCACCCGCAAGCCCATGCCCTGTATGCCGACAAGCGCAACCTGGCGCTGCTCTGCGATGCCGAGCAATTGCAGGCACTGGATGTGCCCCTGGCCACTCAGGAGCTGCTCCTGGCGGCCATTCCGCATACCGAGGTAGTGGACCCGGCCAATGCCGAGCGCCTGTGGCGCCAACGCAAGCAGCTGTTTTTCAAACCCAGCGCCGGTTACGGCAGCCGCGCCGCCTACCGTGGCGACAAGCTGACCCAGCGCGTCTGGCAGGAGATTCTCGCTGGCGACTACGTGGCCCAGGCTCTGGTGTTGCCGGGGCAGCGGGTGATGGCCAGCGATACCCCGGCGTTGAAATTCGATCTGCGCGATTACGCCTACGACGGCGCGGTGCAGTGGGTGGCGGCGCGCCTGTACCAGGGTCAGACCACCAACTTCCGCACCCCGGGCGGCGGCTTTGCGCCGGTCTATCCGGGGCCGCAGTCAGGTTGTGCGCCGGGCTGTAACTAGTTAGCCGGCAGGGGATGGATCGGCATGCCTGGGCAGCCCCAAGGAAATCAGCGCGGCGAGCAGGACGAAGGCTGAGGAAATCCACAGGCAGGCTTGCAGGCCATAAGCCTGATAGACCCAGCCTGACAGCAGGGTGCCGAGCAGTCGGCCCAGGGCGTTGGACATGTAATAGAAGCCCACGTCCAGCGACACGCCGTCTTCCTTGGCGTAACTGACGATCAGGTAGCTGTGCAGCGAGGAGTTCACCGCAAACAACGCACCGAACACCAGCAGGCCGCCGAGCAGCACCCACTGCACCGACAAGTCGCTGTACAAGCCCAGGGCGATGGAGGCCGGCAGGCCTGCCAGCGAGGCGGCCCAGACAAATGCGGCGCGCCCATCCGGTACCTGGCCGCGGGCGTTGCCGGTTATGGCTGGAGCGCAGGACTGAACGATGCCGTAGCCGATCACCCAGGCCGCGAGAAAACTACCGACCATCCAGAAATCCCAACCCAATACACTGGACAGGTACACCGGCAACGCCACCACGAACCAGACATCGCGCGCGCCGAACAAAAACAGCCGTGCGGCCGAAAGGATATTGATCGCCCGGCTTTTCGAGAGGATGTCGCGGAACCTGGGTTTAGCCTTGGCCTTGCCCAGATCCTTTTTCAGCAGCAGCAAACTGGCCAGCCAGATCAGCGCCAGCAACGCGGCCATTACCATTAGCGCAGCGCGAAAACCGAGCAGGGCGAGCAGGGCGCCACCGAGGAAAAAGCCGACGCCCTTGAGCGCATTCTTCGAGCCGGTCAGCAGCGCCACCCACTTGTACAGGGTGCTTTGCTGGCTGTCCGGAACCAGCAGTTTGATCGAGCTCTTGGCGCTCATCTTGTTCAGGTCTTTGGCGATACCCGACATGGCCTGGGCGCCCATCACCCAGGGGATAGTCAGCCAGGGGCCGGTACTGTGAGCATCAGCAGGGCGGCCACCTGCAGGCCCAGGCCGATATTCATGGTGCGGTTCAGGCCCAGGCGGGCGCCCAGATAGCCGCCGACCAGGTTGGTGATCACGCCGAAAATTTCATAGAACAGAAACAGCGCGGCGATCTGCAGCGGCGTATAGCCGAGGCTGTGGAAATGCAGCACCACCAACATGCGCAACGCGCCGTCGGTGAGGGTGAAGGCCCAGTAGTTACCGGTCACCAGCAGGTATTGGCGGACTTCTGGAGCGAGGCGGGACAGAGCGTGCATATAGATTCTGCAAAGGAACATGAATGTGCAGGGCGGATATGCCACACGTGAGTTCTCAGTCAGTCAGCCAGCCAAACCGACCAGCCGCGCCAGTTCCACGGTGCGGTTGGCGTAGGCCCACTCGTTGTCGTACCAGGCGTACAGCTTCACCTGGGTGCCGTTGATCACCATGGTCGAGAGCGCATCGATGATCGAGGAACGCGGATCGGTGCGGTAGTCGATGGACACCAGCGGGCGCTCCTCGTAACCGAGGATGTCCTTCAAGGAACCGGCCGCCGCCGTCTTGAACAGGGCATTGACCTCAGCCACCGTGGTGGCGCGCTCGACCTCGAACACGCAGTCGGTCAGCGAGGCGTTGGCCAGGGGCACGCGCACGGCATGGCCGTTCAGCTTGCCGCGCAGTTCGGGGAAGATTTCCGCGATGGCCGAGGCTGAACCGGTGCTGGTGGGAATCAGGCTCATGCCACAGGCGCGGGCGCGGCGCAGGTCCTTGTGCGGCTGGTCGAGGATGCTCTGGGTATTGGTCAGGTCGTGGATGGTGGTGATCGAGCCGTGGCGGATGCCCAGGTGCTCGTGGATCACCTTGACCACCGGCGCCAGGCAGTTGGTGGTGCAGGATGCGGCCGTGACGATGCGGTGCCGGGCCGGGTCGAACAGGTCCTGATTGACGCCCATGACGATATTCAGTGCGCCGGCTTCCTTCACCGGTGCGCTGACCACCACACGCTTGACCCCCTGGTCCAGGTAGCCCGAAAGAACCGCGACCGTTTTCATCCTGCCGCTGGCC
The DNA here is from genome assembly GCF_002025205.1 of Pseudomonas sp. CC6-YY-74. Taxonomy (GTDB): domain Bacteria; phylum Pseudomonadota; class Gammaproteobacteria; order Pseudomonadales; family Pseudomonadaceae; genus Aquipseudomonas; species Aquipseudomonas paeninsulae. Next base: position 1,095,363 of record NZ_CP019947.1, read on the forward strand.
TCGATCACCAGATCGCAGCCCGACCAGTCGGTGTCGGCGATGGCCCTGTTGGCGATGATCTTGACCTGCTTGCCGCCGATCAGGATGCAGTCGCCCGCGCTGCTCGCCTCATGCTGCCAGCGGCCGTGTACCGAGTCGAAATTCAGCAGGTGCGCGTGGGTCGCCGGGTCGCCGGCCGGGTCGTTGATCTGCACGAATTCGAACTCTGGCCAGTCCCAGGCGGCGCGCAATGCCAGGCGGCCGATACGACCGAAACCGTTGATGCCTACTTTGATGGTCATGTGTCGATTTCCTTGTAACAGTGATTAGGCGTTACGCGGCGCAAACATGATGATCGCCATGCCAAGCATGGCCACACCGGCCCCCAGCAAGTCCCAGTGGGTCGGGCGGATACCATCCACCAGCCACAACCAGAGGATCGCCATCGCCACATAGACCCCGCCGTAAGCGGCGTATACCCGCCCGGCAGCGGCCGGGTGCAAGGTCAGCAGCCAGGCGAACAGCGCCAGCGCGGCCGCCGCTGGCAGCAGCAGCCAGATGCTTTTGCCCTGCTTGAGCCACAGATAGGGCAGGTAACAGCCGATGATCTCGGCCAGGGCAGTCAGGGCGAACAAGCCCAAAGTATTGAACATGGGTACCTCAGGTATCGGCAGTTCGACCAGTTGCTCCTCCATGTTGGCGGGTGAGCGTCGTCCATAAAATTACTCCAGTCGCGTGGCAACAGGGTTTCAGCAGCAGGCGGCGAGGCGCTCGGGTCGCTCGCCCATGCCCTCGAGGCGCTTGGCGTCGGGGCTGAGCCAATGCTGGTTGGCAGCCAGAGTGGCGTCCAGCACGGCGATCACCCAGTCCGGCAGGTTGGGGTGCAGCCGGTAATACACCCATTGACCCTGCCGACGATCTGCCAGCAGGCCGCAGGTGCGCAATTGTGCCAGGTGCCGGGAGACCTTGGGCTGGCTTTCGCCAAGGGCGCAGGTCAGCTCGCAGACGCAGAGTTCCTGCTCGGCCGTGATCAGCAGCATTAGGCGTACGCGGGTTTCATCGGCCAGGCACTTGAAGACGCGGGTCGGGGTCAGGTGTGCTGCCATTGCGGTTCTCAACGTTAGCTTCCATCTTGATCCGCTCATCACCAGCCCCGGCAGATTTAGCGCATAGGTTGATGAGGCGCTCGCGCTCAACGACGTGTATGTCGTCGATTAACTTGTGGCCTGGCCGCGCAGACAAACAGCACACGAGTTTGGTTGGTCATCGCGCGACTCACAATATATGGCTTGGCGAATATACGTATAGCCGTATGTATCGTAAAGCCCGATCAGCTCCCAGGTGCTCGCCATTTTACGGTTCGCCAGCGCACGTGGCAGGTATAGTGCGAGCAGTGAATGGTTGTCCTCCTCCAATTTAGCTCAAGCCCCTATGCACCGACTCGACCTGAAAATTCGCCTGCACAACGGGGCCGATATCGCCATCGGCCCCGGCAAGGCCGACTTGCTCGAAGCCATCCGGAAAACCGGTTCGATCAGTGCGGCCGCGCGCAGTTTGGGCATGTCTTACCGGCGCGCCTGGCTGCTGGTGGAAACCATGAATCGCTGCTTCCAGGAGCCCCTGGTGACCACGCTGACGGGCGGACGCCATGGTGGTGGCACCCAACTGACCGAGATGGGCGTGCGGGTACTGCAGCGCTACCGTGAGCTCTGTGCACAGGCATTGGCCGCCGTGCAGGATGGCCTGGATGAGCTTGGCGCCTTGTTGGCGGATTCCGCGCCCGCAACCCGTTAGCCCGCAGTCCGGCCGTTACCCAAGGGCGCCTGGTTCTGCCGCTGAATTTTATCCCGTGGCATCCCGCTGGCGAGCATCGAGTCGTGCTCGCTCATTCGTCTTGCACCGGCCTGTCCAGGCGGCTGGAGGCTGGTTAAGCCCAGGTTGCGTGGTCAGTACCGCCGGGTGCGGTTATCTTCTGGAGAAATCGATCATGCGGAGCATCACCAGGTGATTCGCGGTATCCATCAGCGCGTTGATGCTATCGGCAAGGGTGTACCTGAGTTCAAGCCGCTCATCGCTCCGCTCGTACCAAGGGGCGCCAGTGGTGGTGGGGGCTCTTAGCGGGCGCTGAGCGTGTTTGCTGACGGCCTTTGGCCGCTCTCCCGATAGGCGGCGGTGCGTCGCGTCTGCATAGGTTTGCAGGGGTGCTAGCGTTCACATGCGGGCGTCGGTTGTTGCGCCGACCCTGCCAGGCATACGTCCTGCGTATCGCTCAGCCAGTCATGGAGGTGATCGTCATGCCCCGCACTACAGCCATCAACCATTACCGCAATATCGGCATAGTGGCGCACGTGGATGCCGGCAAGACCACCACCACCGAGCGGATCCTGTTCTACACCGGGGTCAACTACAAGATGGGCGAGGTGCATGATGGCGCCGCGACCATGGACTGGATGGTCCAGGAACAGGAGCGCGGCATCACCATCACCTCGGCGGCGACCACCGCGTTCTGGACCGGCTCGCGCAAGCAGTTGGACAAGTACCGGATCAATATCATCGACACCCCCGGCCACGTCGACTTCACCATCGAGGTGGAGCGTTCGTTGCGCGTGCTGGACGGCGCGGTGGTGGTGTTCAGCGGCGCCGACGGGGTCGAGCCGCAATCGGAGACGGTCTGGCGCCAGGCCGACAAGTACCAGGTGCCGCGCATCGCCTATGTCAACAAGATGGATCGGGCGGGCGCCGACTTCCTCCGGGTGGTCGCGCAGATCAAGCTGCGCCTGGGCCATACGCCGGTGCCGATCCAGTTGCCGATCGGCCAGGAGGAGGCGTTCCGCGGGCAGATCGACCTGATCCGCATGAAGGCCATCTACTGGAGCGCCGAGGACCAGGGCCTGAGCGGGCGCGAGGAGGAGATTCCGGCCGAGTTGCTGGAGCAGGCGCAACATTGGCGCGCCAACCTGCTCGAGGTCGCCGCGGAGGGCAACGAGGAGCTGCTCAACAAGTACCTGGACGGTGGCGAGCTGTCGGAGGACGAGATCAAGACCGGCCTGCGCCTGCGCACCCTGTCCTGTGAGGTGGTGCCGGCGGTCTGTGGCTCTTCGTTCAAGAACATGGGCGTGCCGCTGGTGCTGGATGCGGTGGTCGAGCTGCTGCCGGCGCCCACCGAGGTTCCCTCGATCCGTGGCAGCCATCCGGATTACCCGGAGCGCGAGGACGAGCGCCACGCCGCTGACGAGGAGCCGTTCGCGGCGCTGGCGTTCAAGATTGCCAGCGATCCTTTCGTCGGTACCCTGACCTTCATTCGCGTGTATTCCGGGGTACTCAACTCCGGTGATGCGGTGCTCAACTCGGTCACGGGCAAGAAGGAGCGGGTCGGGCGCATGGTGCAGATGCACGCCAATCACCGCGCCGAGATCAAGGAGGTACGCGCCGGCGACATCGCCGCGCTGATCGGCATCAAGGACGTCACCACCGGCGACACCCTGTGCGACCTGAACAAACCGATCGTGCTCGAGCGCATGGACTTTCCCGAGCCGGTGATCGCCATTGCCGTGGAGCCGAAGACCAAGGCCGATCAGGAAAAAATGGGCGTCGCCCTGGGCCGGCTGGCCCAGGAAGATCCCTCGTTCCGGGTGCGCACCGATGAGGAAACCGCGCAGACCATCATCTCCGGCATGGGCGAGTTGCACCTGGACATCATTGTCGACCGCCTGCGCCGCGAATTCGGCGTCGAGGCCAACACCGGCAAGCCGCAGGTGGCCTATCGGGAGACCATTCGCAATACGTGCGAGATCGAGGGCAAGTTCGTTCGCCAGACGGGCGGGCACGGCCAGTATGGCCACTGCTGGATCCGTTTCGCGCCAGCCGACGAGGGCCAGGAGGGGCTGCAATTCAGCAATGAGATCGTCGGCGGGGCGATCCCACGCGAATACATTCAGGCTATCCAGAAAGGCATCGAGGAGCAGATGAAAAACGGCGTGCTTGCCGGTTACCCGCTGCTTGGGCTCAAGGCCGCGGTATTCGATGGTTCCTCCCATGATGTCGACTCCAGCGAGCTGGCCTACAAGATCGCCGCCTCAATGGCCACCAAGCAGCTGGCGCAGAGAGGTGGGGCGGTGCTGCTGGAGCCGCTGATGCGCCTCGAGGTGGTCACGCCCGAGGCGTACATGGGCGACATCATGGGCGACCTCAATCGCCGCCGTGGCCTGATCCATGGCACCGAGGACGCCGTTTCGGGCCGCATCGTGCGCGCCGAGGTGCCGCTGGGCGAAATGTTCGGCTATGCCACCGACATGCGTTCGATGTCCCAGGGGCGCGCCAGCTTCTCCATGGAATTCGCACGCTACGCCGAGGCGCCGGCGCATATCGTGGCGGCCATCCTCAAGACGTCCGGCTGAAGGTGTACCCGGTAACCAAAGTGGCGGGGCAACAAAGTCGCTGCAGTCTGTCGATTCGCGCATGAGGCGTTCGACTACTGGGCAGACGCCACGCCACTGGCCGCGTGGCTGTGTACCGGCGAGGAGCGACGACGATGCGTTTTATGGTGATAGTCAAGGCAACCGCAGACTCTGCGCCGGGGTGATGCCCAGCGAAGAGCTGCTGGCGGCCATGGGGCGCTACAACGAGGAACTGCTCGAGGCGGGCGTGATGCTCGCCGGCGAGGGCTTGCAGCCCAGTGCCAAGGGCGCGCGGGTGAAATTTTCCGGCAGCCAGCGCAGCGTGACCGGCGGTCCGTTCATGGAAACCATGGAACTGATCGCCGGTTTCTGGATCTTCCAGATAGCCTCATTGCAAGAATGCATTAAGTGGGTCAAGCGCTGTCCTAACCCCATGCCCGGCGAGTCGGAAGTCGAGATTCGTCAGCTATTCGACGCCGAGGACTTCGGCGCCGAGTTCACCCCCGAGTTGCGCGAGCAGGAAGCCCGTATTCGCGCGTATCGACCTTCACGACTGAGGAGAGTTTTCATGAAGATCAATGCCTACCTGATGTTCGATGGTCAATGCGAGGCCGCTTTCAACTTCTACGCCGAGTGCCTGGGTGGCACCCTGGAAATGATGCGCTACGCGCAAAGCCCGGACGTCGGCGACATTCCGGCGGAGTTCCACCCGCGCATCATGCATGTCTGCCTGACGGTGGGCGACCAGCTGCTGATGGCCTCCGACAGCACCCGGCAATGCCCGTACGACGGCATCAAGGGCTGTTCGATTTCGTTGCAGGTGGACAATGTGCCCGAAGCCGAGCGTCTGTATGCCGCGCTGTCTGCTCAAGGTTCGGTACAGATGGAGCTGCAGCAGACCTTCTGGGCCACGCGCTTCGCCATGCTCACAGACCGCTTCGGCGTGTCCTGGATGATCAATTGCACGGTGAGCCAGATGGACTGAGCCTGCTACGGACTACTGGTGCGCGCGGCGCACCCGACGGGATATTGCGATCCGCAGGGTGCACTTAGGAGCCTGTCGGACTTAACACTGTTCTGCTGCGGAAAAGCCGGATTTGGCCATTTTTGCCGCTTCTCCTCGTTAAATAGCCAGCTATTCGCCTCGGAAAAGCTACAAAACTGCCTCAAACCGAATTGTCGGACCACGAACTTTGCCTCGCTACGAACGGTCAAGTCCGACAGGCTCCTAGGCCAGCAAGCGCTTTGCCGCGCATGCCTTAGCCGGTCAGCGTCAGTACCGCTTGCGGCTGTTCTGCCGGTTCGGCTACACCGGCGAGGAATTCATCGCCCCAGCGACGGATGTCGTTGTAGTTGACGATATCGAACAGTTCGCGCAGGCGCGCCTGAGCTTCGGTCTTGGGCATGTTCAGCGCCAGGTAGCAGACTTGCGCCAGATCCGCGGTGTCGTGCGGATTGGTCAGCAGCGCGCCCTTGAGCTCGGCGGCGGCGCCAGCGAACTCCGAGAGTGCCAGCACGCCATGGCCTTCGAGCAGGCCCTGGGTGGCGACGAACTCCTTGGCCACCAGGTTGAGGCCGTCGCGCAGTGGGGTGATCCACATGACGTCGGCCATGGCGTACCAGGCCACCACTTGATCGAACGGGAAACTGCGGAAGAAGAACTGTACTGGGGTCCAGCCGATGTGGGCGAAGCGTCCGTTGATGCGGCCTACGGCTTGCTCGATCTGCGCTTGCAGTTCGTCATAAATGGTCATTTCGCTGGCAGCCGGTACGCAGATGCTGACCAGAGTGACCTTGCCCAGCAGCTCCGGGTTGTCCTCCAGCAGACGCTCGAAGGCCTTGAGTTTTTCCAGGATGCCCTTGGTGTAGTCGAGACGTTCCACCGAGAGGATCAGTTTCAGGCCGCTGAGTTCTTTGCGCAGGTTGGCCATCTGCTCCTGAATCTTCGGTTGCGCCAGGGCGCTGCTGATCCGCCCATATCCAGGCCGACCGGGTGTGCGCCTAGTTTGACGATGCGGCTGCCGGTGTCGACGGCGGTGGTCATGCGCTCCAGGCCCACGGCGCAGCCATAGGTGATGAAGCGCGGGGCGCAATTCTGCCGGCTAACGGTTTGCAACGGCGTCACGCCGCGTGCCACGTCAACGAAGTTCTCCACCTGACGCGGGATGTGAAAGCCGATGTAATCGCATTGCAGCAGGCTGCCGATGATCTGTTTGCGCCACGGCAGTACGTTGAACACGTCCGCAGAGGGGAAATAGGTGTGGTGGAAGAAGGCGATGCGCAGATCCGGGCGCAACTCGCGCAGATAGCCGGGCACCATCCACAGGTTGTAGTCATGCAGCCACACGATGGCCCCTTCGGCGGCTTCCAGTGCAGTGCGCTCGGCGAAGGCGCGGTTGACCTTGAGGAACACCTGCCAGTCGTCTTCGTTGAAGGTGGCGCGTTCCCAGAAGGTGTGCAGGGTCGGCCAGAAGGCTTCCTTGGAGAAGCGCTTGTAGAAGATGTCGACCTCTTCCTTGCTCAGTTTGACCCTGGCGGCCTTGAGCTTGGGGTAGCGCTCGGCGTCTACGGTGGTGTGGATGTCGAAGGTTTCATCACCTTCCTCATGCACGGCCCAGGCGACCCAGGAGCCGGGGCGACCGTCGCCGAAAAAGCTCAGCAGGGTGGGGATGATGCCGTTCGGTGAGGTCGGGCGGCGGCGTTGCAGCTTGCCGTCGACCCGGTGTTCTTCATAGGGCAGGCGGTGGTAGACCATCACCAGCTCCGACTTGCCGGGTGCCGCGGCGATACGCCGTTCGGCGGCGATACCGTGCTCGCCGAGGTAACCGAAGTGGGCGAACGCCTGGAGAATGCCGCCGCAACCGGCGCGGCTGGCGTGCAGCGTCCGCGAGTGCGTCTCGGTAGCTTGCAGCAGATTGGCTTCCGAGTCGCCGACGCAGACACTGTTGAAGTCACCGTTGAGCATGCTCAGATCGTTGAAGCTGTCGCCAGCGGCCAGCACCTGGTCATTGTCCAGTTCCAGCCAGTCAACCAGGGCTTGCAGGCTGCTGCCTTTGTTGACGCCCTGAGGCAGGAAGTCGAGAAAGCGTTCGGCCGAATAGAGCAGGTCGCAGCCGAGCGATTGGGCGGCGGCCAGCAGGGCCGGATTGGCGGCCTCTTCCGGGGTGCAAAAGTAGGAGCAACGGCGCATCTGCGGCACGTCCTGGCGCTCCAGAGCGAAGCCTTCGATAGCACTGGCAACCTGGCTCTCGCCGGGCCAGAGCGCATCGACCATGCTTTGCAGCGGCTGGATTGGCTGCAGGGTGTCGCCGTGGGTAAAGCTGGCGCCGACATCGGAGATGATGAAGTCCGGCTGTGGCAGGGTTGGGTCGGCCAGCAGGGGCAGTACCGACTCCAGGCTGCGGCCGGTGACGTAGGCTAGTTGGATTTCCGGGTGGGCGGCGATGATTTGATAAAGGCTTAAACGATCCTCGGGGTCACCGGCGAGAAAGGTTCCATCGAGATCGGTGGCAAGTAACATGCGCAGTCTCCTATGCAGTTGACGCGCCGACATGGGCCGACGTGCAAAGTGTTGGGTGGACTCGCCTCACGGCGGTCACCTCTTTTGGTGGGCAGAAGCTAGTTGGTCCGCTCCAGCGCTGATTCGGTGGTGGGCTCCTCGCTGACGTCGTGCGACGGCGGTGCATCGGGCATCAGTTCCAGCACGGTATGGCTGGTGCGCAGCATCGGCATGAAGTGCGCATGCGGCTCGCTGACCAAGTCAGTGACGTGGCGCAAGCGGTAGAAGGTATAAGCCGCGAGCACGCCGAGGGTGGCGGCGAAGTACAGTGGCAGCGCCTGGGCACCCAGGTGCTGCATGAGCAAGCCGGCCAGTAGTGGCCCACAGACAGAACCAATACCATTAACCATCAGTAGACTGCTGGATCCGGCGAGAATTTCATCGGGGTGCAACTGGTCGATCAGCTGCGCCACGGCGATCGGGTAAATGGCGAAGGCCAGGCCGCCCCAGACGAAGATCAGTCCGAGCAACAGGCGTCCGGCTGGCAATACGCTCATCAGCAGGGCCACGGCTACCGATAGCGCCACTACCCAGAGCAGCACCAGGCGGCGGTCATGTTTGTCGGAATAAATACCGATCGGCCATTGCAGTAAGGCGCCGCCGAGAATCGCAGTGCTCATCAACAGACCAACGCCGGTGGCATCGAAGCCGTTGAGGCTGGCATACACCGGGGCCATGGCCCAGAACGCGCTCAAGGCCAGGCCCGATAGCCCCGCGGCGGCAATTGCCACGGGTGCGATACTGACGATCTGGCGCAGGTTGGTGTGCAGGGTTTCAGGGACGCTGGGCTGAATCTGGCGGGTCAGGGTGATTGGCATCAGCGCCATGCTGATCAAGATAGCGGCGAGCACGAAGAGTGTGAACTCGCTGGGGTCGGCCAGGTTGAGCAGTTGCTGCGCCGCCGCCAGCGCGCCGAGATTCACCACCATATACAGGGCGAACACCTGGCCGCGTTTGCCGTCGGGCACCTGAGCGTTGAGCCAGCTCTCGATCACCATGTACAGGCCGACCAGCGCCAGGCCATAGAGCACGCGCAAACCCAGCCAGACCCAGGGGTTGATGATCAGGACGTGGAGTAGGGCGGTGATGGCAGCCAGCGCGGCACAAAAGGCAAACACACGAATATGCCCAACGCGACGAACCAGCGGAATCGCTAGCCAGGTGCCAAGGAGAAAACCGACGAAGTACCCGGACATGATCAGTCCGAGCATCCCGGTGGAGTAGCCTTCGGCGACGCCACGCAGGGTCAGTAGGGTGTTGAGCAGGCCATTGCCGAGGAGGAGTAAAGCAACCCCACCGAGCAATGAGCTGATAGGGGCAATCAGGGACCACATGGCGATCTACCCTAGGGGACTATGGCTTTGATAGCAAGCAGGAAGCGCGCCATGGTTTTTAAGGCATGCTTCTAATCTGTTGATTTATATATATAAAATAGTCTGACAGGCGGTTGCTGGCTTTTCTATTGGCAGAACCCGCACCATCCCGGTGCGGGTTCTGCTCAGCGTTGCTCGAGCTGCAGCGGCGCTAGCGCTGGCGGTGAGAGCCCGGCGACCTTGTTGAAGCGTTCGATCATGTCATTCAGCTCCTGGCGGTCGCGTCGAATGGCAATATGCCGGTCGGCTGTTTCCACGACACTGCGTGCGTGCGTGATCAGCTCGGCTTGGTGCTGGGCGCGAGGGTTTTGGAACATCAGGTTCTTGAACGCCTCTAGCAGGTTGGTCAGTACCTGTGGGTCGCTGCTGCCATAGGTGCGTATCGGGCCGAAAATCTGCTGGAGCAGTTGGTCCAGCGATAGTTCGAAGAAAAATACACGGGGGGCTTCGTCCGCCAGCGGCGCGCAGTCCAGGTCGGGCAACTGCAAGCGCTTGCAGAACAGCACGCTGAGCATGTCGATAGCGGTAATGGCGGTGCATGGATCGTTGATGCCGGGGCTCAGGGCTTTCACCGCAATTTCGGAAATTTGCTGGCAACCAAATACGTAATGCGTGCTGGCGTATTGCTCGACGAAGAAGTCGAAGCAATCGAGCAGTTGCTGGCACAGTTCGTCGTCAACTTTTCGCTCGAGTTTGAGCAGCGGGTGGCCGGGCATGACGAAAAAGCCGCGATGGATCAGCACGGTCATGCGCAGGTCATTGTCTACCAGCAGCCGGTTGAGGGTGTGGATATTGAACGTCTTGAAATAACCGCTGCGTTGCGCATTGACCACCACCCACCCTTGGTCTGCCGGCCAGGCAGGCAGCTCGCTGGCGTCGAGCAGTTTGTCCACGCGGCTGGTGAGCTTCTCAAGAGTGGTGGCGTAAAGGTTGTTGAGGATGTATTCGACTTGGATCGATTGCGAGATGGAACGGATGAAGTGCACGAACAGACCCAGACAGGCGATAGCCAGCCCCAGCGTAATCAGCACGCCAAGGCTGGGGGCCTGATATTGCTCGGTCTGCTCGATGGTGGTGATCAACAGCAGGGCGTAGAGGATGGTGCCGAGGTAAAAGCCCAGGGTCTTCTGGTGACTCTTGCTGCTGATCAGGCCTGGGATTACCCGTGGCGATAGGGATGCAGAGGCATTATTGAGCACCACCATGACCATCGAAAAGCTGAACACCATCAATGTCAGGATGCCGCCGACCAGGGTGCCGAGAATCAACCGGGCATTGTCGGGGTTACGCACCAGGCCGAAGTCGAACCGCTGTTTGAGCGCCATCAGCCAGGGCTGGTATTCAATGGCCATGTTAAATATGCACACCAGTAAGAAACCCACGGCTATCAGCGTGGGGAAGAACGCCAGGCTGTGAGTGACGCGGTGGTAGGTGCGAAAGAACAGGTTGGCTGGGTGGACCACTGGTTGTCTCGTGCTGACCAAGGAGGTTGGTCAAACTATACAACTATAATCACGAGTTCCGTGGCCCCAGCTCAGCTCGTGTGAAGCCTCCGCCGACCTGGGTAGCAAGACAGCGGAATTGCTCTGGAGCGTAACGATCCTCGCAGCGAAGCGGCTACCGCTGGGTAACCGCTGCGTCATCATGCCGGCTGGCGGCATTGAGCAATTAGCTTGAGCACACTCGGGCGATTGCCTGGGCCAAGGCATCCAGGCGTTGGCTATCCAAGCCGGCGACGTTGGCCCTGCCGCTGCCGACCAGATACACGCTGTACTCCGCACGCAGGCGCTGCACCTGCTGGGGCGACAAGCCGGTGTAGGAGAACATCCCGCGTTGCACGGCAATATGGGCGAAGCGCTCGGCCAGGCCATAGGGCTGCAAGGCCTCGATCAGACCATGTCGCAGGCTGACCACCCGTTGGCGCATGCTTTCCAACTCGTTGCTCCACAGGGCCTTGAGCTCGACATCAGCGAGGATGGTGGCGACCACGGCCGCGCCGTGGGCCGGTGGCGTCGACCACAGGTTGCGGGCGATGGAGGCCAGTTGGCTGCGCACATCCAACAGTTTTTCCGCATCGGCGCTGCAAACCAGCAGGGCGCCGGTGCGCTCGCGGTAGAGGCCGAAGTTCTTCGAGCAGGAACTGGTGATCAGCAGCTCAGGCAACTCGGCCGCGAACAGGCGCACGGCCCAAGCGTCCTGCTCCAGGCCGTCGCCGAAGCCCTGGTAGGCGAAGTCGATCAACGGCAGCAGCTCGCGCGCCTTGACCACCTCCAGCACGCGGCGCCAGTCATCCTGGCCGAGGTCGAAGCCGGTCGGGTTATGGCAACAGGCGTGCAGCAGCACCACATCGCCTTGGGGCAAGTGGCTGAGCGCGGCGATCATCGCCTCGACGTTGAGCCGGTTGTCGGCGCCGACATAAGGATAGTGGCCGACGCGCAGCCCGGCCTCGGCAAAGATGGTTTCATGGATCGGCCAGGTCGGATCGCTCAGCCAGATGCCGCGGCCCGGCAGGCAGTGGCGGACAAAGTCCGCAGCCAGGCGCAGGGCACCGGTGCCGCCGGGTGTCTGGCTGGCCGCCGCGCGCTGTTGTTCCAGCAGGCGGCTGTCGGCGCCGAGCACCAGCCTGGTCAGGTGGCTGCAAAACAAGGCATCGCCGTGGCCACCGATATAGCTCTTGCTGGTTTCGCTGTCGACCAGGCGCTGCTCGGCCAGCTTTACCGCGCGCGGAATCGGCGTCAGGCCCTGGGCGTCCTTGTACACGCCGACGCCGAGGTCGAGCTTGGCCGGGTTGCGGTCGCCACGATACGCCTCCATCAGGCCGAGAATCGGGTCGCCAGGCACCCGGGCAATCTGGGCGAAATGGCTCACTTGCGGCCCTCGGCGTTGCCGGCGAGGACATCGGTGCGCGCGGCCATGATGAAGTCGTTGCGGTGCAGGCCGCGCATTTCGTGGCTCCACCAGGTCACGCTGACTTTGCCCCACTCGGTGAGCAGGGCCGGGTGGTGGCCGACTTCCTCGGCGATGACGCCGACCGCGTTGGTGAAGGCCAGGGCATGGCGGAAGTTCTTGAACAGAAACACCCGCTCCAGCTCCATGTGGTCGTCACGGACTTCGATGTTCCAGTCGGGGATCTCGCGGATCAGCTCGGCCAGCTCCTCGTCCGAGACTTTCGGGGCGTCGGCGCGGCAGGCTTCGCATTGGGCTTGGGCAAGGCTCATAGGGGATTCTCCAGGGCAAAGGGTGGGCAAAGCGTAGGGTGGAAAACCGTGAAGCGTTTTCCGCCCCTTGGGGTAATGGTGAATAAGTCGCAAGCGGCGTCTCCAGCCTACGCCGCTTTCGGCGGAAATTTCGGCGCGTTCAGGCCCATTTGCATGGCCTGCTGGACCATGCCCATGATGTCCTGATGAGCCAGTTCGAACAGATGCTTGAGTTCCGGCAAGACGTAGTACAGCGGTTGCAGGATGTCGATGCGGTAAGGCGTGCGCATGGCCTCGATCGGATCGAATGGCAGGTGCTCGGCTTCCCCGGACAGGCTGTAGACGGCTTCTTTCGGCGAGGAGAGGATGCCGCCGCCATAGATCCGGCGACCCTGGCTGGTGTCGACCAGGCCGAACTCGATGGTCAGCCAGTACAAGCGAGCGAGGTAGACGCGCTGTTCTTTTGTGGCCTTGAGGCCGAGCTTGCCGTAGGTGTGGGTGAACTCGGCGAACCAGGGGTTGGTCAGCAACGGGCAGTGGCCGAAGATCTCGTGAAAGATGTCAGGCTCCTGCAGGTAGTCCAGTTCCTTGGGGCTGCGGATAAAGGTGGCGACCGGGAATTGCTGGCTGGCCAACAGTTCGAAGAAGGTCTGGAACGGAATCAGCGCCGGCACCCGGGCGACGCGCCAGCCGGTGGCGGCTTGCAACACCCGATTCACTTCATCGAGCTGTGGGATACGCTCATGGGGCAGGCCGAGTTGCTCGATGCCGTCCAGATACTCCTGGCAAGCGCGCCCTTCGATCACCTTGAGTTGCCGGGTGATCAGGGTGTTCCACACCTGATGCTCGGCTTCGCCGTAGTGGATAAAACCGCTTTCATCCGGTTGCCGAGCCACATACTGCGTGCTCTTCATCACTGCCTCCTGCTGGATCTGTCGTTGTTATATTGGACAATGGATACCCCAGGTTGTGAGGTTGCGCAGCAGTGAATGCGGCGGCGGGGAAGGGCTAAGGCGGGAATTTCGTAAAGAAAAGGTTACGTTGCTGGCGGCGCAGCCAATTATCGTGTTGCTGCTGGACTAATCTGTCACATATTCTTGACGAATAATAAGGCGAGTTAGTCGATTTCCGACGCTCTGCTATCAGAAAATGTGCTCAGGGCCTGCCATGCGTATCAAGATTCACTGTCAAAACCGGATCGGTATTCTGCGCGACATCCTCAACCTGCTGGTTGAGTACGGCATCAACGTCGCCCGTGGCGAGGTCGGCGGTGAGCAGGGCAACGCCATCTATATGCTCTGCCCGAACCTGATCAACCTGCAATTCCAGGCCCTGCGGCCGAAGCTGGAGGCGATTCCCGGGGTGTTCGGGGTCAAGCGCGTCGGCCTGATGCCCAGCGAGCGCCGTCATCTGGAGTTGAACGCCTTGCTCGGCGCCCTGGAGTTTCCGGTGCTGTCGATCGACATGGGCGGTTCGATAGTGGCGGCCAACCGCGCCGCCGCGCAGTTGCTTGGCGTGCGCGTGGATGAAGTGCCGGGGATTCCGCTGTCGCGTTACGCCGAAGATTTCGATTTGCCGGAGTTGGTGCGGGCCAACAAGTCGCGGATCAATGGCCTGCGGGTCAAGGTCAAGGGCGATGTGTTCCTCGCCGACATCGCGCCCTTGCAAACCGAACACGACGAGAGCGATGCCCTGGCCGGTGCGGTGCTCACCCTGCACCGCGCCGATCGGGTCGGCGAGCGCATCTACCATGTGCGCAAGCAGGAACTGCGCGGCTTCGACAGCATCTTCCAGAGTTCCAGGATCATGACTGCGGTGGTGCGCGAGGCGCGGCGCATGGCGCCGCTGGATGCGCCGCTGTTGATCGAGGGCGAGACCGGCACCGGCAAGGAACTGCTGGCGCGCGCCTGCCACCTGGCCAGCCCGCGCGGGCAGTCGCCCTTTATGGCGCTCAATTGCGCCGGCCTGCCGGAATCCATGGCCGAGACCGAGCTGTTCGGCTATGGCCCCGGTGCCTTCGAGGGCGCCCGCCCGGAGGGTAAGCTTGGTCTGCTGGAATTGACTGCCGGCGGCACGCTGTTCCTCGATGGCGTCGGCGAGATGAGCCCGCGTCTGCAGGCCAAGCTGCTGCGCTTCTTGCAGGACGGCTGCTTCCGCCGGGTCGGCAGCGACGAGGAGGTGTACCTGGACGTGCGGGTGGTCTGCGCCACCCAGGTCGACCTGTCCGAGCTGTGCGCCAAGGGCGAATTCCGCCAGGACCTCTACCATCGGCTCAACGTGCTCAGCCTGCATATTCCGCCCTTGCGTGAGTGCCTGGACGGGCTGGCGCCGCTGGTCGATCACTTCCTCGATTCGGCCAGCCGGCAGATCGGTTGCCCGTTGCCCAAGCTGGCCCCGCAGGTGCTGGACAAGCTCGGCCACTATCATTGGCCAGGCAATGTGCGCCAGTTGGAAAACGTACTGTTCCAGGCGGTGTCGCTGTGCGAGGGCGGTACGATCAAGCTCGAACATATCCGCCTGCCGGACTACGGCGCACCGCAGCCGTTGGGCGCGTTCTCGCTGGAAGGCGGCCTGGATGACATCCTTGGGCGCTTCGAGAAGGCCGTGTTGGAGCGGCTGTATCATGAGCATCCGAGCAGCCGGCAACTGGGCAAGCGCCTCGGCGTGTCGCACACCACCATCGCCAACAAGCTGCGTCAGCACGGGTTGGGCAAGGAGTAGGACGTTGCATAATGGTTCTTGCGGATACAAATGATAACTTGCATCATTCGCCTTCAATATTCTGCCGCAGGGAGTGCCTGGCCGAACAACAAGAAGGTAAATCATGCTCAAAACGCTGCTCATCTACAGTCATCTACTCGCCACCTGCGTCGCCCTCGGTACCCTGTTGACGGCCGACCACAAGCTCTGGCGCTGGCGCCGGGATTGGTTGGATGCGAGCCAGCGCGCCCAGTTGGCCGAGGTTCAACAGGTGGTTGGTCTGGCGCTGCTGGCCCTGTGGCTAACCGGGCTGGCGCTGGTGGCGCAGGGTTATTTCTCTGAAGGCATGGCCTATCTGCTCAATCAGAAACTCTGGGCCAAGGGCACGGTGGTGGTGCTGTTGAGTCTCAACGGCCTGCTATTGCACCGCAACGGGTTTCCCCTGTTGCACCAGGCTCCCTTCGTCGCCTTGCCCGGTCCGGCCCGCTTACGCCTCGGTCTGTTGGGGGCGCTGTCGATGAGTGGCTGGCTGTTCGCTGCCTTCCTCGGGGTGGCGCGGCCGTGGAACCACGGCATGCCTTATCTACATATCATGGCGGGCTTCGCCGCGCTGTTGCTGCTGGCCGCTGGCGTGGCGCTGGTCGTGGTGCGGGCTGTGGGCGAGGCCGGGCGCGTTGAGGCTGGGGCCGAGTCTTGCAAGACCTTGGCGCAATAGCCTGCATGCAAGTGGCTGGGGGAGACTGTAGCTGTCCGAATCCTGCGTGATCTGGATGTAAGTGGTTCTCCATTCCGCTTGCGGAGTGTTTGGGTAGGCGGCCTCTGGGTCGCCTTTTTTTCGTATGCAATCTACCCCCGTCGAGCGTTTTGACGGCCGCTCAGTGACCCGGTTGCAGTTGCAGCGGCGCCTGGCGGCTGGTCATGCAACTGCTTTACTTGAGAGGTTGTGGAAAACGCTCGCCTACGACCGCCTCCAGGATCCCGCTGCTGATGGCTAATATTTTCACCGCCGCTGAGACATGCTTGCAGCGCCTTTGCGGGCTGTCAGTGGAGCAAGACCATGGTTGTAGAGCGGTAATACCATGGTCGAATGGCCCTAGTAGGGGTATCTGGTGACAAAATGCCCCATAGAAAAACAACTACTCACCGAGGTCTATCCAATGAGTGCTGCGTCCCTCTATCCCGTACGCCCAGAGGTGGCGGCTCAGTCGTTTACCGACGAAGCCACCTACAAAGCCATGTATCAGCAGTCGGTGATCAATCCCGACGGCTTCTGGCGTGAGCAGGCCCAGCGGCTGGACTGGATCAAGCCGTTCACCAAGGTCAAGCAGACCTCCTTCGATGACCATCACGTCGATATCAAGTGGTTTGCCGACGGCACTCTCAACGTTTCCTACAACTGCCTGGACCGTCACCTGGAAGAGCATGGCGATCGGGTGGCAATCATCTGGGAGGGTGATGATCCTTCCGAGCACAAGCACATCACTTACCGCGAGTTGCATGAACAGGTGTGCAAGCTGGCCAACGCCCTGCGCGGCCAGGACGTGCACCGTGGCGACGTGGTGACCATCTACATGCCGATGATCCCGGAAGCGGTGGTGGCCATGCTTGCTTGTGCACGTATTGGCGCCATCCACTCGGTGGTGTTCGGCGGCTTCTCTCCCGAGGCGCTGGCTGGGCGGATCATCGACTGCAAGTCCAAGGTGGTGATCACCGCCGACGAAGGCCTGCGCGGCGGCAAGAGCATTCCGCTGAAGGAGAATGTCGACGACGCCTTGACCAATCCGGAAACCGCCAGCGTGCAGAAGGTTATCGTCTGCCGGCGCACCGGTGGCGAGATCAAGTGGAACCAGCACCGCGACATCTGGTACGAAGACCTGATGCAGGTCGCCGGCAGTGTCTGTGCACCTAAGGAAATGGGCGCCGAGGAGGCGCTGTTCATCCTCTATACCTCCGGTTCCACCGGCAAGCCCAAGGGCGTGCTGCACACCACCGGGGGTTACCTGTTGTATGCCGCGATGACCCATGAGCGGGTGTTCGACTACAAGCCGGGTGAGGTGTTCTGGTGCACTGCCGACATCGGCTGGGTTACCGGTCACAGCTACAACGTCTACGGGCCGCTGGCCAACGCCGCCACTATCGTGCTGTTCGAGGGTGTGCCGAACTACCCGGACATTAGCCGCGTCGCCAAGATCATCGACAAGCACCAGGTCAATATCCTCTACACCGCACCGACCGCGATCCGCGCCATGATGGCGCAGGGTCAGGCGGCGGTGGAGGGCTTCGACGGTTCCAGCCTGCGCCTGCTCGGTTCGGTGGGCGAGCCGATCAACCCGGAGGCCTGGCATTGGTACTACGAGACCGTCGGCCAGAGTCGCTGCCCGATCGTCGACACCTGGTGGCAGACCGAAACCGGTGCCACCTTGATGACCCCGTTGCCGGGGGCTCATGACCTCAAGCCCGGCTCGGCGGCGCGGCCGTTCTTCGGCGTGCAACCGGGCCTGGTGGATAATATGGGTAACCTGTTGGAGGGTGTCGCCGAGGGCAACCTGGTGATCATCGACTCCTGGCCGGGTCAGGCGCGTACCCTGTACGGCGACCACGACCGTTTCGTCGATACCTACTTCAAAACCTTCAAGGGCATGTATTTCACCGGCGACGGTGCTCGCCGTGACGAAGACGGTTACTACTGGATTACCGGTCGGGTGGATGACGTGCTCAATGTCTCCGGTCACCGCATGGGTACCGCCGAAATTGAAAGCGCCGTGGTTGCTCACCCGAAAGTGGCTGAAGCCGCAGTGGTCGGTGTGCCGCACGACATCAAGGGGCAGGGCATCTACGTCTACGTCACCCTTAACGGTGGCCAGGAGCCTTCCGAGCAGCTGCGTCAGGAATTGAAGAACTGGGTGCGCAAGGAGATCGGTCCGATCGCCTCGCCGGATGTGATCCAGTGGGCTCCCGGTTTGCCGAAGACTCGCTCGGGCAAGATCATGCGCCGCATCCTGCGCAAGATCGCGACCGGCGAATACGATGCACTCGGCGATATCTCCACGCTGGCCGATCCTGGCGTGGTGCAACACCTCATCGATACTCATCGCGACATGCAGGTCGCCTAACCGGCACCGGCAATCTGCGCCCCGCCTCGGCCACAAGCCGAAGCGGGGCGTTTTGCTTTCTGTCAGCCCCCTCTGCTGCCGTGGCGGCACTGCTGCGCAAGCGCGCCCTTTAACGTTTCCGGCTGATCCATCGGCGCTAAGCTTGCGCGCTACCGAGGTGCGCGGAGGCCGCACGCCGGTAACACCGCGCACTTATGTGGGCGGCATGGAAACATATCGTGCGGGTTCGATGCGGGAACATCCAGATGCTAAAGAATAAATAGGCGCTGTAAGGACCGTAAACAATGGGTTTTGCTAAAACAGGCGCGATAATTGCTTTCTATATCGGTTGCCCTTTCTATCTGTCTCCCCATGTTTTGCGGAGACTGTCAATACGTCCGCAGTGCCCGTCCGGGTCTTTTGTAATTACTTGTCGCATTGAAGAAATATCGACTTTCGACCTGTCGCTAGAATGCCGCTCACCCAGCCGGACCTGCTTGTCGCTGCGAGTTACCCAACAAACATGGCGAGTTCGCTACCATTTATCCAGGGCTGGGTGCATATGCGCTCACAGAGATACTGCCAGCCGCATCCATTCCCATTCGAAGGAGTCACAAGATGAAGAAGATTGCACTTCTCGGCGCACTGGCGCTATCCGTGCTGTCGCCGCTGGCCATGGCTGAAGACGCCAAACCCCTGCGCATCGGTATCGAAGCGGCATACCCACCGTTCGCCTACAAGACTCCCGATGGCAATATCACCGGTTTCGACTACGACATCGGCAACGCCCTGTGCGAAGAGATGAACGTCGAGTGCAAGTGGATCGAGCAGGAGTTCGACGGCCTGATCCCGGCGCTGAAAGTCCGCAAGTTCGACGCCGTGCTGTCGTCCATGTCAATCACCGAGGACCGCAAGAAGTCGGTCGACTTCACTGGCAAGTATTACGCCACTCCAGCCAAGTTGGCGATGAAGGCTGGCAGCGAGATCAATGATCCGCAGGTTGACCTGAAGGGTAAGAAGATTGGTGTGCAGCGTTCTTCGGTCTATGACCGCTATGCCTCCGACGTGTTCGCCTCGGCTGGTGCCGAGATCGTGCGCTACAGCTCGCAGAACGAGATCTTCCTCGACTTGCAGACCGGTCGCCTTGACGCCACCCTCGCTGACTCGGTGAACATCGACGACGGCTTCCTCAAGACCGACGCCGGCAAGGGCTTCGCCTTCGCTGGGCCTGACTTTACCGACGTGAAGTACTTCGGTGAAGGGCAGGGCATTGCCGTGCGTAAAGGCGACACGGCCCTGGCCGACAAATTCACGGCAGCCATTGCCAGTATCCGTGCCAATGGCAAGTACAAGGAAGTGCAGGACAAGTATTTCGACTTTGACGTCTACGGCGACTGATTCCCGCAATCAAGTCGCTTATCAGTGAGAGTGGCGCAAACAGGCGATAGCGTGCTTGTGCCACTTTTCCGTTGTGCTCCTCGGCGCCGCCCGGCGCCTGTATGAGGTACTAGAGCATGCTTGACGGCTACGGCTCGACCATTCTCGAAGGCGCCTGGCTCACCCTGCTGTTGGCTCTGTCATCCATTACGGTTGCCATCTTCCTCGGCTTGCTCGGTGCGGCGTGCCGTCTGTCGCCGATCAGGTGGTTGGCGATTCTGGGTGAAACCTACGCCACCGTGATTCGTGGCATTCCCGACCTGGTGCTGATCCTGCTGATTTTCTATGGCGGCCAGGATCTGGTGAATCGGGTGGCACCGCTACTGGGTTTCAACGAATACATCGATATTAATCCGTTTGTCGCCGGTGTATTCACCATGGGCTTCATCTTCGGTGCCTACCTGTCGGAGACCTTTCGCGGCGCCTTCATGGCGATTCCCAAAGGCCAGAGCGAGGCGGGTGCCGCCTATGGCATGAGCGGGATCAAGGTGTTCTTCCGCATCCTGGTGCCGCAGATGATCCGTTTCGCCATTCCGGGCTTCACCAACAACTGGCTGGTGCTGACCAAGGCCACCGCGTTGATTTCGGTGGTGGGGTTGCAGGACATGATGTTCAAGGCGAAAAGCGCGGCCGATGCCACGCGTGAGCCGTTCACCTTTTACCTGGCGGTCGGCGCCCTCTATCTGGTGCTGACCAGCGTGTCCCTGCTGGTGCTGCGCTATGTGGAAAAGCGCTACTCGGTCGGCACCAAAGCCGCCGATCTGTGAGCATGGGAGCGAACGCATGATCTTCGACTACAACGTGATCTGGGAAAACCTGCCGCTGTACTTCGGTGGCGTCCTGGTGACCCTGCAGCTGCTCCTGATTTCCCTGGCGTTCGGCTTGGCGCTGGCGATTCCGCTGGGGTTGATGCGAGTGTCCAAGTCAGCGCTGCTGAACTTTCCGGCCTGGCTCTATACCTATGTGATCCGCGGCACGCCGATGCTGGTGCAGTTGTTTCTGATCTACTACGGTCTGGCCCAGTTCGAGGCGGTGCGGGAGAGTTTCCTCTGGCCGTATTTTTCCAGTGCGACCTTCTGTGCCTGCCTGGCGTTTGGCATTAACACCAGCGCCTACAGCGCGGAGATTCTCGCCGGCAGTCTGAAGTCGACCCCGCCTGGCGAAATCGAGGCGGCCAAGGCCATGGGCATGTCGCGGGGCAAGCTGTACCGGCGGATTCTCCTGCCGTCGGCACTGCGCCGGGCACTGCCGCAGTACAGCAACGAAGTGATCATGATGTTGCACACCACCAGCCTGGCGTCGATCGTCACCCTGGTCGACATCACTGGTGCGGCGCGCACCGTCAGTTCGCAGCATTACCTGCCGTTCGAGGCGTTCATCACCGCCGGGCTGTTCTATCTGTGCCTGACCTTCGTTCTGGTGCGCCTGTTCAAATATGCCGAGCGGCGCTGGCTGGCCTATCTGGCGCCACGCAAGGCCTGAGGAGCTGAACATGCAACGGATCGATCATGTGTTGCCCTGGAACTGCCCCGGCACGGAACGGCGTTTAAGCGTGTTGCGCTTTGGCAGCGGCCCGTGCAAGGCCTATATCCAGGCCGCGCTGCATGCCGATGAGATGCCGGGCATGCGAGTCGCCGTGGAACTCAAGCGGCGCCTGCGTGAACTCGAAGCCCAGGGCCGTTTGACCGGAGTCATCGAGCTGGTGCCGGTGGCCAATCCGATCGGCCTGGGTCAGGTGTTTCAGGCGACCCAGCAGGGGCGTTTCGAGTTCGCCAGCGGCAAGAATTTCAACCGTGACTTCTTCGCCTTGGCCGAGGTCATTGCCCCGGCACTCGACGGCTTCCTGGGTGACGATGGCCCGGCCAATGTGCGCTTGATCCGTGCGGCGATGCAGGCCGCCCTGGATGTCCTGCCTGCGCCAACTTCCGAGTTGCAGGCCTTGCAGCGCTTGTTGCTCAAGCACGCTTGCGATGCCGATGTGGTGCTGGATCTGCACTGCGACTTCGAGGCGGTGGTGCATCTGTACACGCTGCCGCAGCAATGGGCGCAATTGCGCCCGCTGGCCGCCCGCCTGCAGGCCGGGGCGGTGCTGGTGACCGAGGATGGCGGCGGCAGTTCCTTCGACGAATCCTGCTCGCTGCCCTGGTTGCGCCTGGCCCGGCAGTTCCCCGCGGCGACCATTCCGCTGGCTTGCCTGGCGGCCACGGTCGAGTTGGGTGGCATGGCCGATACCGGCAAGGAGCAGGCCGCAGCCAGTGCCGAGAGTATTCTGGCGTTTCTCGCCGAGCAGGGCCTGATCGCCGGCGATTGGCCGCCAGCGCCCGTGGACTGCTGCGAGGCCACGCCTTTCGAGGGTGCCGAATATGCCTGTGCGCCGCATGCCGGGGTGGTGAGTTTTCTGCAGCCGGTAGGTGCGCGGGTCAAGGCCGGTGATCCGCTGTTCGAGGTGATCGATCCGCTGAGCGATCGCCACAGCACTGTCTGCGCCTCGACCGATGGTGTGCTTTACGTTCGTGAACGGATGCGCTTTGCCCAGCCCGGTTTGTGGTTGGCCAAGGTCGCCGGTCGTACCCCTATTCGCCAGGGTCGCTTGCTCAGCGACTGACTCAAGAGAGTGGAAACCATGTACAAACTCGAAGTTCAGGATCTGCACAAGCGCTATGGTAGCCACGAAGTGCTCAAGGGTGTGTCCCTGGCGGCCAAGGCCGGTGACGTGATCAGCATCATCGGCTCCAGCGGCTCGGGCAAGAGTACTTTCCTGCGCTGCATCAACCTGCTCGAACAACCCCATGGCGGCAAGATCCTGCTCAACGGCGAAGAGCTGAAGCTGGTGGCCAACAAGGAAGGTGCGCTCAAGGCCGCCGATCCCAAGCAGTTGCAGCGCATGCGCTCGCGGCTGGCCATGGTGTTCCAGCACTTCAACCTGTGGTCACACATGAGCGCCCTGGAAAACGTCATGGAAGCGCCGGTGCATGTGCTCGGCATGAGCAAGAAGGAAGCCCTGGAAAAGGCCGAACACTACCTGAACAAGGTCGGCGTGGCCCATCGCAAGGATGCCTACCCGGCGCACATGTCCGGCGGCGAGCAGCAGCGCGTGGCGATTGCCCGTGCCCTGGCCATGGAGCCGGAAGTGATGCTGTTCGACGAGCCGACCTCGGCGCTCGACCCCGAACTGGTCGGCGAGGTACTCAAGGTCATGCAGGATCTGGCTCAGGAAGGCCGCACCATGGTGGTGGTGACTCACGAAATGGGCTTCGCTCGCGAGGTGTCCAACCAGTTGGTATTCCTGCATAAGGGTGTGGTCGAGGAGCGTGGCGATCCGCGCGAAGTGTTGGTCAATCCACAATCGGAACGCCTTCAGCAGTTCCTCTCTGGTAGCCTTAAGTGAGCGGCATGCCCTTGTCCGCCAACAGAGCCTAAACTGCCCCCCATGACTGCCCATCGAATCGGTTTCCTGCTTTGGCCCAACTGCAAACCCCTGACCTTGGCTTTGGCCGAGGAGGCCTTGCGCGTTGCCCAGCGTGTCCACCCGGACGTGGTCTACGAACTGACGTTCATTCAGGCCGAACCCCCGGCCGAAGGTGCCTGGCGTCTCCCGGGAGAACCCTGGGTGGGCAAGCTGGACGGTTTGCACAAGCTCTTCCTGCTCGCCGACGAGCCGCCCGGGCCCATGCCCCTGGTCTTGTCCAGCGCGCTCAAGCAACTGGTGCGTGGCGGTTGCGTGATCGGCGGGATATCCGCCGGGGTCTATCCACTGGCGCAACTGGGCCTGCTCGATGGTTACCGCGCCTCGGTGCACTGGCGCTGGCAGGACGATTTCAGCGAACGTTTCCCTAAAGTCATCGCCACCAGCCACCTGTTCGACTGGGACCGTGACCGCCTCAGCGCCTGCGGCGGTCTGGCGGTGCTCGATCTGCTGCTGGCTTTGCTGGCGCGTGATCACGGCGCCGAGCTGGCCGGTGCGGTGTCGGAAGAGCTGGTGGTCGAGCGGATTCGCGAGGGCAGCGAGCGTCAGCGCATTCCGCTGCAGAACCGTTTGGGTTCCAGCCATCCCAAGCTGACCCAGGCGGTGCTGCTGATGGAGGCGAACATCGAAGAACCGCTGACCACCGACGAAATCGCCCAGCATGTCTGCGTCTCGCGCCGCCAGCTGGAACGCATTTTCAAGCAGTACCTGAACCGGGTGCCCAGCCAGTACTACCTGGAACTGCGCCTGAACAAGGCGCGTCAGTTACTGATGCAGACCAGCAAGTCGATCATCCAGATCGGCCTGTCCTGCGGCTTCTCCTCCGGCCCACATTTCTCCAGTGCCTACCGCAACTTCTTCGGTGCCACCCCGCGTGAAGACCGCAACCTGCGGCGCAGCAACAGTCCCTTCGAACTCACCTCGGCGCCGGTCGAGCGCTGCTGAGGCCTTCGTCCTGAAAAGAAAACCCGCATGCAACTGCGGGTTTTTTCTGCCTGGGCCATAGCCCCCTAGCGCCGCGCAGGGGGTTCTATCGCGTTTGTGACGGCGCTATCGCGCCTCAGTCTTGATCGGTTTGACGTGGAAACAACGGATTGCCGCAGCGGCTGCAGAACGCCGCGCCCTGCTCGTGAAAATCCTTCGCACAGCTCGGGCAGTCTTGCTGGCGCTGGTCGCCGCCGCGCATGGCGTTGGCCAGTTCGGCAGTGAATATGCCGGTGGGTACGGCGATGATTGAGTAACCGATGATCATGATCAGGGTTGCCAGCGCCTGGCCCAGCGACGTATGCGGGACTATGTCGCCGAAGCCCACGGTGGTCAGAGTGGCCACCGCCCAGTAGATGCCTTTGGGGATGCTGGTGAAGCCATTTGCCGGTCCTTCGACCACGTACATCAGGGTGCCGAACACGGTTACCAGGGTGGCGATGGTGGCGAAGAACACGATGATCTTCTGCCGGCTGCCGCGTAGCGCGGTGAGCAGGAAGTTGGCCTGGCGCAGGTAGGGACTCAGCTTGAGTACGCGGAACACCCGCAGCATGCGGATCACCCGGATGATCAGCAGGTACTGGGCGTCGGCGAACAGCAGGGCGAGGATCGCCGGCAGAATCGCCAGCAGGTCGATTAACCCGAAAAAGCTGAAGGCATAGCGCAGTGGCTTGGGCGAGCAGTACAGGCGCACCACGTACTCGATGGCGAACAAGGCGGTAAAGCTCCATTCCAAGATCTTCAGCCAGGCGCCATATCGATCGTGAACGCTACTCACGCTGTCGAGCATCACCACGATCAGGCTGGCCAGGATGGTCAGCAGCAGCCAATTGTCGAAACGCTGCCCGGCCGGGGTGTCGGTGTGGAAGATGATGATGTATAGGCGCTGGCGCCAGTTGTCTGAGCTACTCATGGTGGATTGTGTTTTCCCTTGCGACTCGGCTGGCAACGACTATGCACGCAGCCTAGGGAGTTCTACCGCTGCAAAGCAAGCTCTCAGCGGTTGTAAAAATAGCGAGTGCCGTCGTGCGAGCAACTGCAGGCGTGCGCGGCCAGGCGCGCTGCGTGAAAAACTTGGGGGGTTAGTGAGCAAAATGACCCTGCTTTTTACCTAGTGCGATACCGCAGCGGGCGTTTGCAGGCGACCGCAGCAGACGGGAGTTTTTCACCGCCTCTCAGTCAGGGCGCGCTGGTGTGCAGTCGCCGGTGGCCGGGCGCAGCACTTGCCGGCTGGCCTGGATCAGCCAGCAGGCGAGGATGAACGGCATGGTCAGTGGCGGCAGGCCGAGGGCGGCGAAGCCTGGCTGCAGGAGCAGGGCGAGACCGATTCCCAGCAACGGCGCCCACGGCTGGCGATGCACCTGGCTCAAGGCGATGGCCGCCAGCGCCGCGTTGTAACCATAGAGGCCGGCGAGGGCGCTGTGCTGCTCCCAGCCCTGATACAGCGCCAGGCTCAAGCCCGCGGCGGAGCCGAGCAAGGCCCAGAGGGCGGCGCGGCGGTCGGCCAGCAGCAGACCGAGCCACAGGCACAGCCCGGCTAGCGGCTGGTCGAGGAAGATCACCTGGCCCAGGCCGCGCAGCAGTGCCAGCAGGCTGGCGAGCCAATCCAGACTATGCGCCGCCGTGACAGGGTCGCTGTGCAGTTGCAGTTGCAGCTGCAGTGGCTGCGCCAGCCACAACAGCAGCCAGCTCAGGACGACGAAGGGCAAGGTGAAGGCCGGCAGCCACTGACGTTCGCGCATGCAGCGCATCCAGGGTGCGAGAACCAGGCTGGACAGGCCTGCGCCGAGGATGATCAGCAGCGGCAGCAGCAGCGACCAGCTGAACTGCGCGCTGATCAACATCCCCAGGAGGATGCCGTTGTAGCCGTATAACCCGGCGGCGATGTCGGCCTGCGGGTAACCGCGGCGCTGCGCCGTGAGCATGCTGCAGCCGCCGCCGAGCAAGGCGCCGCCGAGCAGGTGCGGCGCGCCGAGCAGGATCGTCAGCACCACCAGCAGGCCGCAGCCGGCGTGGCTGAGCAGGAAAATCTGACTGAAGCCATGGAGCAGCGCACGCAAGCCCCGTCGCGCGTGGGGTGGCAGAGACAGCTGATGCATGCTCGGTCGGCCTGAATAAAAAGCGGCGCCGATCAGGGCGCCTGGAATCGCTGGCCAGGCCAGCGTGGGATGTATGTCGTTGTGACGTAGGGGGGTAGGCGCGCGGCACATTGCCGAGTGTTGACGGCGATGGCGCGGCGCCGTAACTCACCAAGACGATCCGTCTGCCGGTGGGTTACGCGGCGCGCCGCTGTCGTCGCCGACTCGGGAGGCGCTGTTGCGCGCCGCTAACCCACCCTACGCAAAGCCATGCTCCCGCCGGGTGTTATACGGCGATGGCTCAATGCAGGGTTTCGATCCTCAGGCTGTTGGTGCTGCCGGGTTGGCCGAAGGGTTCGCCGGCGGTGATTACCAGGGTGTCGCCGCGCTGGGCCATGCCTTGCGCCTGGGCGATTTCCAGGGCGGTGCTGGTGACTTCCTCGACCTTGTGCAGGCGTTCGTTGACCACCGAATAGATGCCCCAGGCCACCGTCAGGCGCCGTGCGGTATTCAGGCTCGGCGTCAGGCTAAGGATCGCCGCGGTCGGGCGTTCGCGCGAGGCGCGCAGGCTAGAGGCACCGGATTCGGTGTAATTGACCAGTGCGGCCACCGGCAGAATCGAACTGATCCTGCGGATCGCGCAGCTGATCGCATCGGAGGTGGTGGCTTCGGCCTGCGGCCGGCCGACGTCGAGTTGGGCCTGGAAGTCCGGGCCGTGTTCCACCTGACGGATGATCTTGCTCATCATCTGCACGGCTTCCAGCGGGTAGTCGCCCGAGGCGGTTTCCGCCGAGAGCATCAGCGCATCGGCGCCTTCGGCCACGGCATTGGCCACGTCGGTAACTTCGGCGCGGGTCGGCGCCGGCGAGAAACGCATGGACTCGAGCATCTGCGTGGCCACCACCACCGGCTTACCGAGTTGGCGGCAGGTGCGGATGATGTCCTTCTGGATGCGCGGCACGTTTTCCGCCGGTACTTCCACGCCCAGGTCGCCGCGGGCGACCATGATCGCATCGCACAGACGAGCGATTTC
Organism: Pseudomonas sp. CC6-YY-74; assembly: GCF_002025205.1. Taxonomy (GTDB): domain Bacteria; phylum Pseudomonadota; class Gammaproteobacteria; order Pseudomonadales; family Pseudomonadaceae; genus Aquipseudomonas; species Aquipseudomonas paeninsulae. The sequence goes on from NZ_CP019947.1 coordinate 1,122,658, forward strand.
TTCCAGGTGAATCACGGCCGAGGGTTTCTCGATCTTGGCCATCAGGAAGGCTTTGTCGCCAATCAGTTCGCGCGCCTCAATAATGTCTTCCGGGCGCTGGACGAACGAGAGGGCTACCCAGTCCACACCTAACTGCAGGCCGAAGGCCAGGTCGCGGCGGTCTTTGTCGGTCAGCGGGCTCAGTTGCAGCACTGCTTCCGGCACATTGACGCCCTTGCGGTCGGACAGTTCGCCGCCGGCGATGACTTCGGTGATCACCGCGTCGCTTTGCTTGCTGGTCACTTGCAGGCGCAGGCGGCCATCGTCGAGCAGCAGACTCATGCCGGGTTGCAGGGCCTCGATGATTTCCGGGTGCGGCAGGTTGACCCGCTGGGCGTCGCCCGGGGTGCTGTCCAGGTCCAGGCGCAGGGTCTGCCCGCGTTGCAGGTTGACCTTGCCTTCTTTGAAGCGGCCGACGCGCAGCTTCGGTCCTTGCAGGTCCATGAGGATGCCAATCGGGGTGTTCAGCTGCTGTTCCACCTCGCGCACCCAGTCGTAGCGTTGGGCGTGGTCGGCGTGTTCGCCGTGGCTGAAGTTGAGACGGAACAGGTTGACCCCGGCTTCCACCAACTGGCGAATCTCATCGATGGTTTTGATCGCAGGGCCGAGCGTGGCGAGAATCTTTACTTTTTTATTCGGGGTCATTTTTGCTTGCTCTCGAGAATCAGAATGGCGCGGAAATCGTTGACGTTGGTGCGGGTCGGCCCGGTGACGATCAGCGCGTCGAGGGCGGCGAAGTAGCCATAGCCGTTGTTGTTGTCCAGCTCGTCGCTGCTGCTCAAGCCCAGCGCCGCGGCGCGGGCGTAGCTAGCGGGGGTCATGATGGCGCCGGCGTTGTCTTCCGAGCCGTCGATGCCGTCGGTGTCGCCAGCCAGGGCGTAGATTCCGGGCAGGCCCTTGAGGCTGTCGGTCAGGCTCAGGAGGAACTCGGCGTTGCGGCCACCGCGGCCGTTGCCACGCACCGTCACGGTGGTTTCGCCGCCGGAGAGGATCACGCAGGGCGCCTGGATCGGCTGGCCGTGCAGCAACACCTGCTTGGCGATGCCGGCATGCACCTTGGCCACCTCGCGCGACTCGCCTTCCAGGTCGCCGAGGATCAGCGTGGCAAAACCGGCGGCCTCGGCCCTGGCGGCAGCGGCGTCGAGCGATTGCTGCGGCGCGGCGATCAGCTGGAAGTGGCTGCGCGCGAGGCACGGATCACCCGGCTTGACCGTTTCCGATGCCGGACTCTGCAGCCAGGCGCGCACGCTGGCCGGGATCTCGATGGCGTAGCGGCTGAGGATCGCCAGGGCCTGGGCCGAGGTGGTGGGGTCGGCCACGGTCGGGCCGGAGGCGATCACCGTGGCCTCATCGCCCGGCACGTCGGAAATCGCATAGGTGTACACGCTGGCCGGCCAGCAGGCCTTGGCCAGGCGACCGCCCTTGATCGCCGAGAGGTGTTTGCGCACGCAGTTCATCTCGCCGATCGAGGCGCCGGACTTGAGCAGCGCCTTGTTGATCGCCTGCTTGTCCTTGAGGGTGATGCCAGCGGCCGGCAGGGCGAGCAGGGAAGAACCGCCGCCGGAGAGCAGGAAGATCACCCGGTCACTTTCCGTCAGGTTGCTGACCAGTTCCAGCACGCGGCGGGCGACCCGTTCGCCGGCGTCGTCCGGCACCGGGTGGGCGGCTTCCACCACCTCGATTCGGCTGCAGTTGGCGCCGTGCTTGTAGCGGGTCACCACCAGGCCGGAGACTTCACCCTGCCATTCGCGCTCGATCACCTCGGCCATGGCCGCGGCGGCCTTGCCGGCACCGATGACGATGACCCGGCCGCTGCGGTCAGCCGGCAGGTAATCGGCCAGAACCTGGCGCGGGTGGGCGGCGTCGATGGCGCTGGCGAACAGCTCGCGCAGCAGGCTTTGCGGATCGATAGGCATGGCGGGTTCTCTTGTGATCGCTGGATCAACGGTGATTCTAGTGCGCAGCGTCCGCCCGGCAGGCGCTGCGCACTAGAATCGACCCACCCGGCAGTCAGGCCGTGACACCGCCTGCCGGGCAGATCGAAAGGGGTACAGGCACTGCTTGCTGATTGTGCCCATGCTCTGCGTGGGCATTTAGCCCGTGACGCTCTGCGTCACCACAGCAGACGCAGGAGCGTCCTCAGAGGCGTTCCCACGCCGGAGCGTGGGAACGATCAGTGCCTGATGCGTTGCTTACTCCTTGCGGATCGAAAAGTTGGCCATGTGCTCCAACCCCTTGATCAGCGCCGAGTGATCCCAATTACTGCCGCCGATCGCCGCGCAAGTGCTGAACACCTGCTGGGCATTGGCGGTGTTGGGCAGGTTGAGGCCCAGCTCGCGGGCGCCGGCCAGGGCCAGGTTGAGGTCCTTCTGATGCAGGCTGATGCGGAAGCCCGGATCGAAGGTGCCCTTGATCATACGCTCGCCGTGCACTTCGAGAATCTTCGAGCCGGCGAAACCGCCCATCAGCGCTTCGCGCACCTTGGCCGGGTCGGCACCGTTTTTCGCGGCGAACAGCAGGGCCTCGGCCACCGCCTGGATGTTCAAGGCGACGATGATCTGGTTGGCCACCTTGGCGGTCTGGCCGTCGCCATTGCCGCCGACGCGGGTGATGTTCTTACCCATCGCCTGGAACAGTGGCAGGGCGCGTTCGAAGGCTTTTTCACAGCCGCCGATCATGATGCTCAGCGTGGCCGCTTTAGCACCGACTTCACCGCCGGAAACCGGTGCGTCGAGGTAGGCGGCGCCAGTGGCTTTGATCTTGTCTGCGAAGATTTTGGTCGCGCTCGGCGAGATCGAACTCATGTCGATCACGACCTTGTTCGGGCCGACGCCTTCGGCGATGCCTGCACTGCGGAACAACACGTCTTCAACGTGTGGGGTGTCCGGCACCATGACGATGATGAACTCGGCTTCCTGAGCGACTTCTTTCGGGTTGGCCAGCGCGATTGCGCCTGCCGCGACCAAGTCAGCAGGTGCTGGTTCGTGGTGAGTCGAGAGGAACAGTTGGTGACCTGCTTTCTGCAGGTTTTCAGCCATGGGCTTGCCCATGATGCCGGTACCGATAAATCCGATTTTAGCCATGAGAGTGCTCCTTAAATCGCGTTGTGCGCTTTCATCCAGCCGAGGCCGGCAGCGGTGGTGGTGGCTGGCTTGTATTCACAGCCAATCCAGCCCTGGTAGCCGATGCGGTCCAGGTGCTCGAAGAGGAAGCGGTAGTTGATCTCACCGGTGCCCGGCTCGTTGCGGCCCGGGTTGTCGGCCAACTGCACATGGTTGATGGCGGCGAGGTTCGCCTCCACGGTACGGGCCAGATCGCCCTCCATGATTTGCATGTGGTAGATGTCGTATTGCAGGTACAGGTTGCGGCTGCCGACTTTCTCGCGAATAGCCAGCGCCTGCTTGGTGTTGTTCAGGTAGAAGCCGGGGATGTCGCGGGTGTTGATGGCTTCCATGACCAGCTTGATGCCGGCGGCCTGGAGTTTTTCGGCGGCGAACTTGAGGTTGTCGACGAAGCACTGCTCGACGGTCGCGCAGTCATGACTTTGCGGGCGAATGCCGGCCAGGCAGTTGATCTGGCTGTTGCCCAGCACCTGGGCGTAGGCGATGGCCTGGTCGACGCCGGCACGGAATTCCTCGACCCGATCCGGGTGGCAGGCGATACCACGCTCGCCCTTGGCCCAGTCGCCGGCCGGCAAGTTGAACAGCACCTGGGTCAGGCCATTGGCATCCAGACGGGCCTTGATCGCCTCGGCTGGGAAATCATAGGGAAACAGGTACTCGACACCGCTGAAGCCGGCGGCTGCGGCAGCGTCGAAACGCTCCAGGAAGTCCACTTCGGTGAACAGCATGGACAGGTTGGCAGCAAAACGGGGCATGGTTGGCTCCTTTGTTCGGTGCGTAGGGTGGATGGCCACCCCGTGGAAAACGCATAGTGTTTTCCATCTTGAAACGGTGGATGTGCTTCGTGACATCCACCGTACGGTTGCATCAATCCAACAACGAAATCGCGCTCGGCGCATCGGCGCCGCGTTCGGCCAGCGCTTCGAACTCGTTGATCGCGTTGATCTCGACGCCCATGGAGATGTTGGTCACCCGCTCGAGGATGATCTCCACCACCACCGGCACGCGGAACTCTTCCATCAACGCCTTGGCCTTGGCCAATGCCGCCTGGATGTCGTTCGGCTCGAACACGCGGATGGCCTTGCAGCCCAAGCCTTCCACCACGGCCACGTGGTCGACACCGTAACCGTTGATCTCCGGCGCGTTGATGTTCTCGAAGGCCAACTGCACGCAGTAGTCCATCTCGAAGCCGCGCTGCGCCTGGCGGATCAGACCCAGGTAGGAGTTGTTCACCACCACGTGGATGTACGGCAGATTGAACTGCGCGCCGACTGCCAGCTCTTCGATCATGAACTGGAAGTCATAGTCGCCGGACAGCGCCACTACGTTGCGAGTCGGGTCGGCCTTGACCACACCGAGTGCCGCTGGAATGGTCCAGCCGAGCGGACCGGCCTGACCACAGTTGATCCAGTGGCGCGGCTTGTAGACGTGGAGGAACTGCGCGCCGGCGATCTGCGACAGACCGATGGTGCTGACGTAGCAGGTGTCCTTGCCGAAGAACTCGTTCATCTCTTCGTACACGCGCTGCGGCTTGACCGGTACGTTGTCGAAGTGAGTCTTGCGCTGCAGGGTGCGCTTGCGCTGCTGGCAGGATTCCAACCAGGCGCTGCGATCTTTCAGCTTGCCCGCGGCTTTCCATTCCTTGGCTACGGCGATAAAGGCATCCAGGGCTGCACCGGCGTCGGAAACAATGCCCAGGTCCGGGTTGAACACGCGGCCGATTTGGGTCGGTTCGATATCAACGTGGATGAATTTACGGCCTTCGGTGTACACCTCGACGCTGCCGGTGTGACGGTTAGCCCAGCGGTTACCGATACCGAATACCAGATCGGATTCCAGCAAGGTGGCGTTGCCGTAGCGGTGCGAGGTTTGCAAACCCACCATGCCGACCATCAGCTTGTGGTCGTCTGGAATCGCGCCCCAGCCCATCAGGGTCGGGATAACCGGCACGCCGGTCAGTTCGGCGAACTCGACCAGCTTGTCGGCCGCGTCGGCGTTGAAGATACCGCCACCGGCGACCAGCAATGGACGCTCGGCGTCATTCAGCATGGCCAGGGCCTTCTCGGCCTGCACCCGGTTGGCGGCTGGCTTGGCCAGCGGCAGTGGCTGGTAAGCGTCGATGTCGAATTCGATTTCAGCCATCTGCACGTCGAACGGCAGGTCGATCAGCACGGGGCCTGGACGGCCGCTGCGCATTTCGAAGAAGGCTTTCTGGAAGGCGCGCGGCACCTGACCCGGCTCCATTACGGTGGTCGCCCACTTGGTCACCGGCTTGACGATGCTGGTGATGTCGACCGCCTGGAAGTCTTCCTTGTGCATGCGTGCACGCGGCGCCTGGCCGGTGATGCAGAGGATCGGGATGGAATCGGCGGAAGCCGAGTACAGGCCGGTGACCATGTCGGTGCCGGCCGGGCCCGAGGTGCCGATGCACACGCCGATGTTGCCGGCATTGGTGCGGGTGTAACCCTCGGCCATGTGCGAGGCGCCTTCGACGTGGCGCGCCAGGACGTGGTCGATGCCGCCGATTTTTTGCAGGGCCGCGTACAGCGGGTTGATCGCCGCGCCGGGAATCCCGAACGCTGTGTCAACGCCCTCGCGGCGCATCACCAGTACTGCAGCTTCGATTGCTCTCATACGCGCCATGAAAAATTCCTCCAGGCTTTAGTCGATATTATTTCTACATGCCTAGAGCATGAAGGTAGGGTGTAATGGAGTAAATTGCAGGAATTTGCATTTCTGTCGGTATCAGGAGTATCGAATGGACCGTTATACGGCTTTGCACAGTTTTGTTCTGGTGGCCGATCAGGGCAGCTTCGCCGCTGCCTCCCTGGTTGAAGGGGTGACCCCGGTGGTGATGGGCCGGCGACTCGACATGCTCGAACGGCACCTGGGGGTCAAGCTGATGCATCGCTCGACCCGTGGCCTGTCGCTGACCGATCTGGGCGAGCAATACCTGGAGCGGGCCCGCGGTTTGCTGCGCGATTTCGCCGAGGCCGACGCCAGCATCACCCACGGCAGCCATTCGGTGAGCGGGCACCTGGTGGTGTCGGCGCCTGCAGCGTTCGGCCGTCGGCATATCGCGCCGCATGCGCCGGCGTTCCAGGCGCGTTATCCGGAGCTGAACCTGTCGTTCAACCTGACCGATAGCGTGGTCGACCTGGTGCGTCAGGGCTACGACATGGGCATCCGCATCGGCGAGGTGACCGACCCCAACTACGTGGCGGTCAAGCTGTTCCCCAATCGTCGTGTGGTCTGCGGTTCGCCGGGCTATTTTCAGCGCCATCCCGCACCCCAGGCCCTCGAGGACCTGGCCGAGCACAACTGCCTGGCGTTCAACCTGCAGGGTGGCCAGCAGCGCGGCTGGACCTTCCTGCGTGATGGCAAACAGGTGGCGGTCAAGGTTTCCGGCAATCTCGATTGCAATGACGGCGAACTCCTCTACGACTGGGTCAAACAGGGCCTGGGCATCGGCTGGCGCTCGACCTGGGAGATCCAGGCTGAACTCAAGCGCGGGCAGTTGGTTACGGTGCTCGACGAGTTCGCCGTGCCGGCCTACGACATTCAGGCGGTCTATCCGCAGCAGCGTTATTTGCCCGCCAAGGTGCGTTTTTTCATCGACTACCTGAAAACGATCTACAGCAGCCCGGGGTATTGGGAAGGATGAATGACGGCTAAATTGTATACAAATAATATTTTTATATGTACTAAAAAGATTATTGATTGTGTACGATTTGCGCGTTGGGCTTGTCCCGCCTGTTCGCTCCGGGCGATGACGTCGTGCGTGCAGGCCCTGTTTCCATCCATTTTCCGAGGAGGGCTCTAGATATGAGCGCTATGAACCTGCACACCGCGACCACCATCAGCAACCAAGCCCTGGCGCTTGGCCGGGAGCTGTCCGCGGCACCGTTGACTGTTGCCGTGCTGGATGCCGGCGGCCACCTGATCAGCCTGCAGCGTGAGGACGGCGCGAGCCTGCTGCGCCCGCAGATAGCCATCGGCAAGGCTTGGGGCGCGGTGGCGCTGGGCAAGGGTTCGCGTGCCATCGCGGCAGACGCGCTGCAGCGGCCGGCCTTTATCGGTGCGCTGAATAACCTGGCCGACGGCAAACTGGTGCCAGCGCCGGGTGGTGTATTGATCCGTGACGAGCAGGGCGCAGTGATCGGCGCCATCGGTATCACCGGCGATACTTCGGACATCGACGAGCAGTGCGCGATTGGTGCGGTGGAGTCGGTGGGGCTGACCGCCGATGCCGGGGGCGCGGCCTGATCCAGTGGGAGGGGCTTTAGCCGCGACGAGAGTTCTAACAGTTCGCCGCTAAAGCGCCTCCCACTGCGCCCGCGGGCAGTGCGGGCGACCATAAAAAACGGTGAATGCTGTGCAGACCTTCACCGTTTTTTATGGTCGCCCTTAGCCAAGGGTAGGGCGCACAACCAGGCTCAGGCGCGGGTGACCTGCTCGGAGGCGCTGGGTTGTTTTTCGTCGATCTCGCAGCCCTTGATCACCAGGCGGATGATGGTCTGCGCGGCGGCTTCGTAATCGGCATCGTCCAGGCTGGCTTTGCCGGTGACAGTGGCGATCTGCCAGTCGAAGTCGGCGTAGGTCTGGGTCGCGGCCCAGATGCTGAACATCAGGTGATGTGGGTCGACCTTGGCCATCAGGCCCTGGTCGATCCAGCGCTGAATGCAGGAGATGTTGTGCTGGGCCTGGGCGTTGAGCTGTTCGGCCTGTTCGGCAGACAGATGCGGCGCGCCATGCATGATCTCGCTGGCGAATACCTTGGAGGCGGAGGGCAGCTCGCGGGAGATGCGGATCTTCGAGCGGATATAGGCCGTCAGCACTTCAGCCGGGTTACCGGGCTGATTGAACGGCGCCGAAGCCTCCAGCAGCGGTTCGATAATGCTTTCCAGTACTTCGCGATAGAGGTTCTCTTTCGACTTGAAGTAGTAATAGACGTTGGGCTTGGGCACACCGGCCTTGGCGGCGATATCGCTGGTCTTGCTGGCGGCAAAACCCTGGTCGGCGAACTCTTCACTGGCTGCGCGCAAAATCAGCTCTCTGTTGCGCTCGCGAATACTGGTCATAAGCCCCTGTGCTTCCATGTGCCGCCCGGCGCTGGGCGGCGGTCGGGCATGGTAGCACCGGCGTTGCAGGTGGCTCAAGCTGACCCTGCGGTCAGATTGTTGTGTACAAAAAAATGCATTTCTGTTTTTATTTGCGTACTGCATTTCATAACAATAATGCCTCGACTCCTTGCGTACAGGAGACTCGCCGTGGATCACGCGCAACTGGTCGACCCTTTCGGTCGGCGCATCACCTACCTGCGATTGTCGGTTACCGACCGCTGTGACTTCCGCTGCACCTATTGCATGAGCGAGGACATGGTCTTCGCCCCGCGTGCGCAGATTCTCAGTCTGGAAGAACTGTATGCCGTGGCCGATGCCTTTATCGGTCTGGGCGTCAAGCGCATCCGCATCACCGGTGGCGAGCCGCTGGTGCGCAAGAACCTGCTCAGCCTGCTGGCTCGCCTGGGCCAGCGCCCGGAGCTGGATGACTTGTCCATCACCAGTAACGGCTCGCAACTGGCCGAGTTGGCGCCGCACCTACGCGCCGCGGGCGTCGCGCGGCTGAATATCAGCCTGGACTCCCTGCAGCGCGAGCGCTTCGCTGCCTTCACCCGGCGTGACAAGCTCGATCAGGTACTGGCTGGCATCGACGTGGCGCGGGCGGCGGGTTTTCGCAAGATCAAATTGAACTGCGTGGTGCAGAAGGGCCGCAACGACGACGAGGTACTCGACCTGGTTGAGTACGCCATGGCGCGTGCCCTGGACATCAGCTTTATCGAGGAGATGCCGCTGGGCAGCGTCTCCAGTCACCAGCGCCAGGACACCTTCTGTTCCAGTGACGAGGTACGTGCGCGCATCGAACAGCGCTACCCGCTGCTGCGCAGCAGCAAACAGACCGGCGGGCCATCGCGCTACTGGCACGTGGTTGGCAGCGATACCCAGGTTGGCTTCATTTCGCCACACAGCCACAACTTCTGCGGCGACTGCAACCGGGTGCGGGTCACGGCCGAAGGCAAACTGGTGCTGTGCCTGGGCCACGACAATGCGCTTGATCTCAAGGCCTTGATTCGCCGTCACCCAGGCGACAGCCCGCGTCTGCGCGAGGCTTTGCTGGAGGCCCTGCAACTCAAGCCCGAACGTCATCACTTTGAGGCCGATGCGCAGGTGCAGGTGGTGCGTTTCATGAGCATGACCGGCGGCTGAGTTGCTGGATAACCGCCGCCCGCTTCCCCATAGAACCTGTTAGACCCAATCAACAATAACCTGGAGGGTTGCTGTGAAGCCTATTCGCGTCTGCAGTTTGTTCGCCGTGCTGTTCTGCGCTGCTACTCATGCCGAAAGTTACGTCATCGGCGTCGAGGACATGGCCTTTGCGCCGCATTACAGCATCGACAGCCAGGGTCAGTATCAGGGCTTTGCCCGCGAGCTGTTCGACCTGTTCGCCCTGCGCAGTGGGCTGCAGTTGAGCTACAAGCCGTTGCCGGTGAAGCGCTTGTTGTCGGCCCTGGTACAGGGCGAAGTGGATTTCAAATACCCCGACAGCAGCAGCTGGGCGCAGGCCCAAAAGACCGGCAAGAACCTGCATTACAGCCAGGCGGTAGTCGGTTATGTCGACGGCGTGTTGGTCGCGCCAAAACGCCAGGGCCAGCCAGTGGAGCAGCTCAAACGCCTGGGCATGGTTAACGGCTGGACGCCCTGGGGTTATCAGGCGCGTATCGACGCCGAGCAGATCCAGCTGACCTATAGCGAGGATTTGCGCAAGATGATCCATCAGGTGCTGAAGAAGGATGTCGACGGCGCCTACTTCAATGTGGTGGTGGCGACCCATTACCTCGACAACATCCGGGCTCGTCCCGGCGCCTTGGTTTTCGATCCGAAGTTGCCGAACACCCGCGGCAGCTTTCACCTCTCCACTCTCAAGCATCCTCAGTTGATCCAGCGTTTCGATCGTTTTCTTATCGAGCAGCAGGCTGAGGTGGCGGCGCTCAAGGAGCGGTACCGAGTCGAGGCCAACCTGGACTCCGAGTTCATTGGCATGGAGCAGTGGAAGGTCGACTTTCTCAAGCGGCAGAAGGCCAAAGCCGGGGGGGCTGATGGCCTTTCTGAGTGATGGCTTGAGCCATAGTTGAGGCAGCCGCGCGGCGCTGCCTCGGCAGGTGCCTCTCGGCTGTTAGTTGCGCGAACTCAGCGTCCCCGCTGCGCTCTTCTTTGTGGCGCAGCTCTTGCGTATCAGCAGGTAATGAATCAGTGCGCCGAGCGTGGCAGCGAAGATCCAGGAGTGCCCGGACAAGTTGCTGAGGCCGGGGGGCCAGACCGAGGCGCCGGAAAACAATGCGGCGATGGTGAAGGCGATCATGGCTTTGCGGTTCCAGCCGTCATCGTAATGGTAGGACGTACCGGCTTCGGCCGAGAACAGGCGCTGCAGAGTCAGATGCTGTCTGCGCACCAGATGCGTCGGATAAAAAAGGGGCAGCATGACCAGCATGCCGCCCCTCTACCTTCCCGCTGCCGCCTATCCGGCAGCGGTTCAGTTCGTTGCCATCAGAAGTGGTATTTGACCAGCGCCTGTACGGCGGTCTGATCGAAACCGTCGGTGGAGCCGTCGATGGGCTTGATCCCGTATTTGTTGTGCCACATGTTCAGCTCGGTGCCGACATAGAGTTTACGCTCCTTGCCGAATAGGGCTTTGCCGGCGTCCCATTTGACCTGGATCGAGGAGCCGACCGAGGTCTGGGTGCCGGCATCCTTGGATGGAGAGCGCCAGTCGATGTAGCCGTCGACCACGAAGTCCTGCTCGCCGATGGCGAAGGGGTAGGCGCCGGCCACGGTCAGTTGGGTGGCGTAGCCATTGCCCGCGTCGCTGGCCTTGAAGTCATGGTCGAAGAAGATATGGTTGTTGATCTTGACCCGGTACAGGTTGGTCTGCAGGAAGGCGAAGCCGGGCACGTCCCAGTCGAAGCCGAGGCCATACAGGTAGTTCTCGGTACCGGGACCGCCGTTGCCTTTCTCGTAGGTGAAGGCGGCCTTGACGTCCTTCAACGGGCCGGCAGACAGGTCCTGGCCGCTCAACCAGCTGAGGCTGACCCGCGGCGAGAACTCCATGTAGTAGAAGTCGCTCTTGTCCTTGACTTCGAGGTTGCCGAAGTTGCTCCCACGGTACTGCAGGTTGTCGGCATCGATGTAGTCGAGGAAGAAGAACGCATCGCCCCAGACCCAGCCACTGGCGTGCTCGAAGGTGTAGGTGGTCTGCGAACGCTGTTCCTCGCCGTTGAAGTTGAGGGGCTGGAAATTGCTGCCGTTGAGGTAGCTCAGGCTGTTGTCTTGCCAGAACAGCATGTCGCCGGCGAAGGCCTGTTGGCCGGCCAACAGGCCGGCAGAAAGCGCAATGCAGTGAGGCAGATGCTTCAGTTTCATCGGGTTTTCCTTATTGTTTGGACTTACAGGGATCTCGACCCTGCGGCGAGCCGCGGGTGGTAATGGCGCAACACGGATGGTTCAACTGGCCTGGTTGGCCGGGCTGAAGCCATCTTTCAGAGCATTTGACGGTTGATCATGCTCGGCGTCCTGCGGGTTTTGCAGCACGCTGTGCAGATGGGCTTCGGGGTCGTAGTCGTTCTCTGCCAGAGGTTGCTGCTCTTCCGGCAGGAAGAAGTTCAGCAGGATGGCGCTGAAGGCGCCGATGGTGATTGGCGAGCCGAAGATGTTTTTCAGCGCGTCGGGCATCTGCGACAGGGCTTCCGGCACGCCGGCCACGCCGAGGCCAAGGCCCAGCGAAATGGCTACGATCAGCACGTTGCGGCGATGCAGGCCGGCCTCGGTGAGGATCTTGATCCCGGCCACGGCGACGGTGCCGAACATGATCAGGGTGGCGCCGCCTAATACCGGTTTTGGCATCAGTTGCAGTACCGCACCGACCGCCGGGAACAGACCGAGCAGAACCAGGATGCCGGCGATGTAGAAGCCCACGTAGCGGCTGGCTACGCCGGTCAGTTGAATGACCCCGTTGTTCTGGCTGAAGGTGGTCATCGGCAGGCTGTTGAACATGGCCGCGAGCGCCGAGTTGCAGCCGTCGGCGAGTACCCCGGACTTGATCCGGCGCAGGTACAGCGGGCCGCTGACCGGTTGCCCGGAAATGATCGAGTTGGCGGTCAGGTCACCGGCAGTTTCCAGCGGGGTGATCAGGAAGATCACGGCAATCGGTACGAAGGCCACCCAGTCGAAGCTGAAACCGTACTTGAACGGTACCGGTACGCTGACCAGGGGGACTTCGGCCATTTGCGCGAAATCCACCTGGCCGGTGTACCAGGCCACGCCGAAGCCCAGGGCCAGGCCGGCGATCACCGCGCTGAGGCGTACCGACTGGGACTGGAAGCGATTGAACACGACGATGGTGGCCAACACCAGGCCGCCGAGGGCCAGGTGGTGCAGCGCACCGAGGTCCGCTGCGCCGAAGCCGCCGGCGATGTCGGTCATGGCGACCTTGATCAGTGACAGGCCCATCAGGCAGATGATGGTGCCGGTGACCACCGGGGTGATGACCCGGCGCAGCTTGTTGATGAACTGGCTAAAGGCGATCTCGACGAAGGCGGCGCAGAAGCACACGCCGAAGATGGTCGAGAGGATTTCCTCCTCGCTGCCGCCACGGCCCTTGACCATGAAGCCGGCGCTGAGGATCACACTGAGGAAGCCGAAGCTGGTGCCCTGCAGGCACAGCAGGCCGGAACCTATGGGGCCGAAGCGCTTGGCCTGGACGAAGGTGCCGAGGCCGGAGACGAACAGCGCCATGCTCACCAGATAGGGCACATGGGCGCCTAGGCCAAGCACGTTACCGATGATCAGCGTCGGGGTGATGATGCCGACGAAGGCGGCCAGTACGTGTTGCAGGGCGGCGAAGATCGCCGGGACAAAGGCCGGGCGGTCATCGAGTTGGTAGATCAAGTCGTTGCTGCCCGCAGACGGAGTAGGGGCTTGCGTAGTGCTGGTCGTGGTCATGTCAGAGCCTGCCAATTGTTTTTATATGGTCATGGGCTTGCACGAGGCTTCACGGTGCCTCTGTCTGATCGCCACTAAAGCTGTCTGGTCGGTCAGAATGGGCCGACTATAGCAACTTGCTCACAAGGTTAAAAACAATTTATTTTAATATTGTGTACAAGTTTATGGCGACGCGAGTGAGTGCCGTGGCTGGCAGTCTGTTGTCGCTGTGAATGCTGGGCTGCTAGGCGAGTGCGCTCTGGTGATTGAGTCGTTTTCGCGATGTTGAACAGGTCATCGCTGGTCCGGGCGCGCTCCGCTCGGCGCGCAGCGACAGCCAGCCATGCCGAGTGCCGCGGCCATCATCCTCGGTGCACTGCCTGCGGCGAGTGTCAGCCTAGGGTTCGCGAATTGTTGCAGAGCCCGGGGGAGCGCTTTTATACCAGCGCTCAGTCGCCCGTTTGCAGGCTGCGGGCGACGTGCTCTGCCAGACCGGTGCCGGCCTCGCTCATGGTCAGGTAGGTACGGTCGGCACCGGCCTCCTGGATGCGCTGGGCCATGTCTTCATACATCGCGTGGGCGACGATCAGCCCCGCGAAGCCGCGTTCGCGCAGCTTATGGGTGGAGATGATCTTGGCTTCCTGGTCGTTCATAGCCAGGATCACCGCTTCGACTGCCGGCATCTCCAGGCTCTGCCAGAACATCTGATCTTCGGCGTCGGCGAATTGCACCCGGCGCCCGGCCCTGGTGCTCAACTCGATCATCCCTGGGTCGGAGTCCAGGCTCGACAACAGGAAGCCCTTGCCCTTGAGGTGATCGTAGGCAGAGCGGCCTGTGCGGCCCATGCCGATGATCAGGATCTGCGCATCGCCCAGCGAAATCGGCTGTTCGTCGGGGTGGCGGATGTTGCGCTCAAGCGGGATCAGGCGCCTGGCCAGGCGCTCGTAGAGCGGGTGGACGAAGCGGTTCAGTTGCGCGGAAATGACGAAGGATAGGGCCACGCTGATGGCCAGGGGGGTGAGCCATTGTGGCAGTACCACGCTGGCCACGATCAGGCCGAACTCGCTGTAGTTGGTCAGGCTGACACTGCTGAGAAAGGCGCTGCGCGCGCGTAGCCGGAACATCAGGAACAGGCCGAAGAACAGCATGCCCTTGAGCGGCAGCAGTAGCGACATGACCACGGCGAAGATCATGGCATCGGCATCCGGCAGGCCGCCGATGCCGATCTGCAGGAAGAAGCCGACCAGGAACACTTCCTTGATGCCCCACAGCGAGTTGGACAGCTCGACGGCTCGCTTGTGTTTGGCCAGCAGGGCGCCAAACGCCAAGGCGCCGAGTTCGGAGCTGAGCCCCAGCGACTCGAAGCCATAGCCACCGACGACCAGCGCCAACAGCAGGCCGAGCAGCACCATCAGTTCATCGTGACCGCTGGCATCGAGCAGGCGGAACAGCAGCGGGCGCAGCAGGGGCAGGGCGAATACCAGCAGCGCCCAGGGTGAAGGGGCATCGCCGTTGGCCAGGCTCATCACCAGCAGGGCGATCAGGTCCTGGATGATTAGTACGCCGATTGCTACCCGGCCGTGAAAGGCGCGCAGCTCGCGCTTGCTCTCCAGGACCTTCGCCGCCAGCACGGTACTGGAAAAGGACAGGGCAATGGCCAACAGTAGTCCTTCCTGCCAGGGCAGATCGAGGATCAGCAGGATGGCCGAGAGGAAGATCAGGCTCGAGATGACGAAGTGCAGTAGCCCACCGCCAATCACCTCGCGCCTGATCAGGTTGCTCGGCTTGAGCTTGAGGCCGACGGTGAATAGCAGCAGGAGCACACCGAGGTGGGCAATATGTTCCAGCGAAGCACTGTCGCCCGGGCCTACACCGAGGGGTTCGCCGATAGCCGCCAGGGCGAAGCCGGCCGCCAGGTAGCCGATCAGCGGCGGCAGACCCAGGGCGCGAGCTGCCAGGCCCAAGACGAAGGCGAAGGCGATCCAGGTGGCTTCGATCATGGGCTGTCCTTATTGGCGTGAAGCATCGGGCTAGAGACGGTGCATTGTAACGGGCCAGCAGAAGGCCATGTCTAGCGCGGGGCCGCTTCGGTGCAAATACAGTCGAGCAGGCGTGTTTTCTCCGCTAACAAAAAGCCCGCACATAGGCGGGCTCAAAGAGTGAAGGACAGGCCGTGCCTGTCCAGAGGCGTTGTTTAGTCGATCTGTGCGCCCTGGGCGATCCATGCGCCGATCAGGTCGCGTTCGTCCTGGGTCATCTGGGTGATGTTGCCCAGCGGCATGACCTGCGAGGCGATGGCCTGGGCCTGGATTTTCGCGGTCTGGGCCTTGATCTGCTGCGGGGTGTCGAGCATGAAACCCAGTGGCGCGGCGCTGAACATCGGGCTGCTCGGCGTGGCCGAGTGGCATACGCTGCAACGTTCCTGGATCACCTGGTTGACCTCGGCAAAGGCAGTGCCTGCTCCGCCTGGGGCCGCGTCAGGCGAGGGCTCGAGCACTTCTTCTACCTTGGCGACGCTGACGGCTGGCTGGCTGGCTGGAGTGGCTACCGGGATGGCGTTTGCGGCCGGGCGCAGCGGGGCGGTGACATAAGCCAGGCAGATCATGCCCAGTGCTGCCACTGGCAGGGTCCAGGCGTATTTGTTGCTGTTGTGGCGGGTGTTGAAGTAGTGGCGAACCAGTACTGCAATGATGGCGATGCCCGCCAGAATTAGCCAGTTGTAGCTGCTGCCATAGGTGCTTGGGAAGTGGTTGCTGATCATGATGAACAGCACCGGTAGGGTGAAGTAGTTGTTGTGACGCGAACGCAGCAGCCCCTTGGCCGGCAGTGCTGGGTCCGGCGTGGTGTTGCCTTCGATGGCCTTAACCAGTGCGCGTTGTGCCGGCATGATGGTGAAGAACACGTTGCCGACCATGATGGTGCCGATGATGGCGCCGACATGTAGATAGGCTGCGCGACCACTGAAGATAGTGCTGAAGCCGTAGGCAGCCGCGATCAGGAGGATAAACAGCACCGCGCCGAGCAGGGCCGGTTGCTTGCCCAGCGCCGAGTCACAGAGGAAGTGGTAGGCCGCGTAGCCTGCAACCAGTGAACCGAGGCCGATGGCGATGGCCACGGTGGGTGCCATGTCGCTGCCGGGCGCAATTAGGTAAAGCGACGGGTTGAGGTAGTACACCAGCATCAGTAGGGCAACGCCGGACATCCAGGTCCAGTAGGCTTCCCACTTGAACCAATGGAGGTTCTCCGGCATTTTCGGCGGCGCCAACTTGTACTTCTCCAGGTGATAGATGCCGCCACCGTGGATCGCCCAAAGGTCACCGGCCAAACCGTCTTTCGGGTTGACCCGATTGAGGTTGTTTTCCAGCCAGACGAAATAGAAGGATGCGCCAATCCAGGCGATACCGGTAATCATGTGAACCCAGCGCACGCCCAGATTCAGCCACTCAGTCAAATGTGCTTCCACAGTCAGTACCTCTTTCCCGATGCCGGCAGGCCGGCGCCAGGCTTCTCTTATTGGTGGGGAGCGAGCAGCAGTTGCTCATGCTCATCAAAGAAATGCTCATCGCAGTTGTTGCCGGAACCACTGCGATCAACCACCAGGAAGTCATCCCGCTTTTCGATCGTCAGCACCGGATGGTGCCAGACGCCGCGATGGTAATTGACGCCCTGCCTGCCGTTGCTGCGGAAGGCGCGGACTAACGCTGATTCAGGTGCATCGCCAAGTGGCGCGACCACGATCAGAAAGGGCTGGCCGAGCAGCGGTATGAACGCCTGGCTGCCCAGCGGGTGACGCTCCAGCATACGCACGGTCAGCGGCATCTCCAGGGCTTGGGCACTGAAAATACTGATGATCGCCTGATCCTCAGGCTGGGCGGTCTCCACAGTGGCCAGCTGGTGATAGCGGCGAGTGGAGCCATTGTTGATCATGAAGAACTCGCTGCCCTCGGATTCGATAACGTCACCAAAGGGGGCGAAGGCTTCTTTGCTTAACGGCTCGATGATCAGTTTGCGCATGTCGGTCTACTTGTTCGTGGGTAATTCTGCCTCCTATTCAGGAGCGGAGGCGGTTTTGGTGGGAGGGGCTTTAGCCGCGAAACTCAGCGGCAGGCACTGGCCATCTCGCGGCTGAAGCCATTCCCACAGGGTGTTTACTTGGCGACTTTACCGAACAGGCGCAGGCGGCTGATACCACCGTCCGGGAATACGTTCAGCCGTACGTGAGTGATCGGGCCCAGCGCCTTGATCTGTTCGGCGAACTCGTGCTCGGCGTGCATCTCGAGCTTCTGGCTTGGCAGCAGGTCACGCCAGAACAGGCTCTGGGTTTCGATCTGGCTGTCGGTGCCGCCTTTGACGAACGCGGCCTGGATCGAGCAGCTGTCCGGGTAGTTGCCTTTGAAGTGCAGGGTATCGACGACAATGCGTTCGATTTCACCCGGAGCGCCAAGGGCGACGATCACCCAGTCGTTGCCAGGGGTGCGTCGGCGTGCGGTTTCCCAGCCGTCACCCATGTTGATGCCACGGCCCGGGTTGAGGATGTTACTCATGCGGCCGAAGTGCTCGTCCGAACAGGCCAGGGCGCGACCGCCATTCAGCGCGGCGGCCAGGTCGACCTGCTCGTTGTCGCCGACGTTGCTCCAGTCGCGGAACGGCACGCCGTAAACGCGCAGGCGGGCGACGCCGCCGTCCGGGTAGATGTTGAAGCGCAGGTGGGTAAAGGCCTGGGCATTGTTGATTGCGTGGTAGTGGTGATTGTTGCCTTGCAGCTCAACCGCGCCCAGCACTTCAGTCCACTCGGTGCTATCAGTCGGGTCGCCTGCGGCGACGAAGCAGCCTTCCAGCGAGGCGGACGGCGGGAAGTTGCCGGTGAAGAAGCTGGTGTCGATATCAACACCTTTGATCGAACCGGCCACGCCGAGGCGAATCACGGCGCTGTCGTAGCCTTCGAAACGCTTGCGCCGCGATTCCCAGCCATCCATCCACTTGCCGTTGTCATCGAACACGCCTTCCTTCCACACCGCCGGGGTCGGTTGGAACAAGCGGTTGACGTCGGCGAACCAGTCATCGGTTACCGAGATGGCCTGGGTGCCGAGGCGCGCGTCGGCCAGGTTGACGTATTTCTCGAAGGGTACGGCGTAAGCTTTCATGTCGTGTCTGCCTTAACAGTGAGGGCGGGGAGTGGCGGGCTAGAGCTGCTGCAAGCGAAACAGGGCGATCTTATTGATCTCGGCCAGGGCGCAGGCGAATTCCTGCTCCGGAGCGTTGTGGATACGCTCCTCGAATGCCGCCAGAATCTGGTGTCGGTTGCTGCCTTTCACCGCCATGATGAAGGGGAAGCCGAACTTGGCCTTATAGGCGTCATTCAGTTCGGTAAAGCGGGAGAACTCCTCGGCCGTGCATGCGCTGATGCCGGCGCCGGCCTGTTCGGTGGTGCTGGAGGCGGTCAGCTCGCCACGCACTGCCGCCTTGCCGGCCAAGTCCGGGTGAGCGTTGATCAGGGCCAGTTGCTCGGCATGGCTGGCGCTGAGCAGGATGTCGGCCATGCGCTGGTGCAGGCCATTGACTTGATTAACGCTGTCGTCCAGGCCCAGTTCGAACGCCTTCTCGGCCACCCAGGGCGAATGCTCGTAGATATCGGCGAAGACGTTGACGAAGTCTTCGCGGCTCAGGCGCGACGGGGTCAGGGTCTGAAAGCGGCTCATGTGCGGGTCTCGACAAAAGGGTGGGTGGCGTGCCAGTGGCGGGCGATATCGACGCGGCGGGCGCACCAGACTTTTTCGTGGCTTTTGACGTACTCGATAAAGCGCGCCAGGGCGGCGATCCGCGCGGGGCGGCCGAGCAGGCGGCAGTGCATGCCGATCGACAGCATCTTCGGCGCGCCAGCCACGCCTTCGGCGTAGAGCACATCGAAGGCGTCTTTCAAGTACTGGTAGAAGTCGTCGCCGGTGTTGAAACCCTGCGCCTGGGTGAAGCGCATGTCGTTGGTGTCCAGGGTGTAGGGGATCACCAGGTGCGGCTTGGCCACGCTGCTGGCCGGATCCCAGTAGGGCAGGTCGTCGTCATAGGTGTCGGAATCGTAGAGGAAGCCGCCTTCCTGCATGACCAGGCGCCGGGTGTTCGGCCCGGTGCGGCCGGTGTACCAGCCCAGCGGGCGCTCGCCCGTGATGTCGGTGAGGATGCGGATGGCTTCGAGCATATGCTCACGCTCTTGCGCCTCGTCCATGTACTGGTAGTCGATCCAGCGGTACCCGTGGCTGCAGATTTCATGGCCGGCCGCGACCATGGCCTTGATCATGTCGGGGTTACGCTGGGCGGCCATGGCGACGGCGAACACGGTCAGCGGAATCGCGTGCTGGTCGAACAGTTTGAGCAGGCGCCACGCGCCGGCGCGGCTGCCGTATTCATAGAGCGATTCCATGCTCATGTTGCGTTCGCCCTGCAGCGGCTGGGCGGAGACCATCTCGGAGAGGAAGGACTCGGATTCCTGGTCGCCGTGCAGCACGTTGCGCTCGCCACCTTCCTCATAGTTGAGGACGAACGACAGGGCAATGCGGGCATCGCCAGGCCAGTGTGGGTGCGGCGGGTTGTTGGCGTAACCGATCAGGTCGCGTGGGTAGTCAGCGCTCACTGCAGTCTTCCTTCTTGGCGTGTTGCGGTCACTGCGTAGCCCAGGTGACAAGGGACGCGACCGTGATGAGCTAATTGTATACAAAATGAATAACGCTTTGTAAATAAAAAATCAGCTTTATTGCTAAATCAATTCTCGCCATTGAATCTGTGTGGGTGCCCAGTCCGTGCGCCTGGCGCCTGCCCTTACCCGCGAAGTTTGCCGTCATGGCGGTACCTGAAGCGGCGGTTTTGACGGAATTATTGTAAATATAATTGTGTACAATAAAACAAAAAAATGTCTTGAATGATTCGGCGGCATGCTATGCTCCGCCCAACTCAAGGCTGCTGGAGCCTGAGT
Source organism: Pseudomonas sp. CC6-YY-74 (assembly GCF_002025205.1). Lineage (GTDB taxonomy): Bacteria > Pseudomonadota > Gammaproteobacteria > Pseudomonadales > Pseudomonadaceae > Aquipseudomonas > Aquipseudomonas paeninsulae. The sequence goes on from NZ_CP019947.1 coordinate 1,142,817, forward strand.
CATCTGCCGAATTCAATATTCAATAACAGTAGAGGAGGTGCGGTGTCTGCGTGGCAATTGGCCGGCGTGGATGCCTGATAGCTATGGGACGATTGACCACACATGTTCTAGATGCCGCGCACGGCTGCCCCGGCAGCGCCATCACTGTTGAGTTGTATCGGGTCGAAGGCGCGCAGATGGAGCTGGTTACCCGCGTGGTGACCAACCATGACGGCCGTTGCGATGCGCCTATTCTGCAGGGCGACGATTACCGCAGTGGTGTCTACCAGCTGCACTTCCATGCGGGCGACTATTACCGGGCCCGTGGCGTGCAGTTGCCCGATCCGGCGTTTCTCGATGTGGTGGTGCTGCGCTTCGGTATCGATGCCGGCCAGGATCACTACCATGTGCCGCTGCTGATCTCCCCGTACAGCTACTCCACTTATCGCGGTAGTTGACTGCTCAGGCGGGGCTGCGCTGGGTGAGCCGGCAGGCCCGTTGTGCGGAACCTGATGGCAGGCACTCGAGTGCCTGCCATCATTGTTTCTGCGCAGCGAATGACGCCATCAAGTCTTGAAGCGATTAACCAGTTCATTGAGCTGAGTGGAGAGGCTGGAGAGGTTGTGCGAGTCACTGCGCGCCGACTCTGCCAGGCCTGCGACCAGCTGCGCATCGCCATGGATCATGCTGATGTGACGGTTGATGTCTTCGGCGACCTGGTGCTGTTCTTCGGCGGCAGTGGCGATTTGCGCATTCATATCGCGTATTACATCGACCGACTCGCGGATCAAGCCGAAGCTTGAGCGGGCGTCGGTAATGCTGCTAACCGTACTCTGCGAGACCTCCAGGCTGGCATGCATTTGCTTGCCCATCTCCCGGGTGCGCTGGGCCAGACTGCTCAGCAGTCCGTCAATTTCAGCGGTGGAGTCCGCGGTGCGCTTGGCCAGCGCGCGAACCTCGTCAGCCACAACGGCAAAGCCCCGTCCCTGTTCGCCGGCACGTGCCGCTTCAATCGCAGCATTGAGGGCAAGCAGGTTGGTTTGTTCGGCGATCGAGCGAATGGTGCCGAGAATCGACTGGATATTATTGTTGTCCTGCTCGAGCTGTTGCATCGCCGCGGCAGACTGGGATATTTCTCGGCTCAGCTTCTCGACATTGCTGACGGCAGCATCGATTTGCAGTTGCCCGTCACGCGCCTGTTTTTGTCCATTGTCCGCCGACTCCGCGGCCTGAGAGCAGGAGCGCGCCACTTCGTTGGCGGTGGCGACCATCTCGTGAAAGGCGGTGGAGACCATGTCGATCGATTCACGCTGCCGCCCTGCAGCTTCGGTCATGTCGCCAGAAACCTTGGAGGAGGTGGTTGAGGTCTGCTGGATATGCTGGGCAGCTTGGCCAATGTTGAGGATCAATTGACGAATGGCTGTGAGGAACTGATTGAACCAATTGGCCAGTTGCGCGGTTTCATCCTGGCCACGCACGGTAAGGGCCTGAGTCAGGTCGCCTTCACCTTGGGCAATGCCTTCCAGGCCACTGGCTACCGCGCGAATCGGTCTGACGATAAGCCCGGCAAAGCTGGCTCCCACCAGGGCAAACACGGCGGCGAGCACGATTGCCAGCCCCGCGATGATCCAGGTCAGGCGGGTGACCCCGGCCATCGCTTCTTGTTCACTGATCAGGCCGACAAAGCGCCAGCCAAGTTGTTCGGAAGGCCAGACGTTGGCCATATAACGTGCCCCGTTCAGCTCTACTTCGACCAGGCCTTTTTGTGCATTGCTCAGCGTGTTGTATCCGTCCTTCAAGTCACTTATTTTCTTGAAGTTGTTAGTAGGGTTTTGAGGGTCGACCAGAATGGTGCCGTTATCCTCCATCAGCATCAGGTAACCACTTTCGCCCAGTTTGATCTGCTTGACGATGTCGGTCAGCTGCTTGAGTGAGACGTCGATGCTGATCACCCCACCCGGGTTGCCGAGGGTGTTGGCAATGCTGCGAGCGCTGGCTAACAGTACGGCATCGTCGGGGGCCCAGTAGTAGGCGTCGGTGCGCACGGTCTTGCCCTGATTGTCCATGGCTTTTTGATACCAGGGGCGTTTGCGCGGGTCGTAATTGCTCACTTTGGAGTCTTCTGGCCAGCTCACATAGCCGCCTTGGATATTTCCCATCGATACATAGGAATAGGCCGGGTGGCTGGTCCCCAGGCCAGCAAACAGGGCGAGGATTTGCGTGTCTTGCTCGCCGGTTGGGATGCTTGCAGCGTTGGCATCAATATATTGCTTGAGGCTGTCGTCGGATTGAGCAACGAGCGGGTGCTTGGCCAGGTATTCGACGTTTTGGTTGATGCCATCGAAAAATAACCGCATGGCGTTCTCTACCTGGCGGATCTCGCGGGCGCTGGTGTCGACGAACTCAGTTCTGGCATCGCTACGTAGATTGACGATGACCAGAACGGCGACCAGCATGATGGGGACGCAGGCGATGATGGCGAAGGCCCAGGTCAGTTTTTGTTTTATGTTCATCAGGGGTCCTTGCGCACGACGCTGTGCGGGAATTTGGGGGGCTCTTATAGTGTCGGCTGCCTAGCTGAGAGCTTTACCCAGTGCGCTCGCCAGTTGTCTATTCGCGCCAACTGTTGCCGCGTGGACCGCTAGAGAGGCAGTTTTGCGCTGCGGTACGCTCGCTTGCTGGGTCGTAGGCGGCCGTGTAGGTCAGGTGCCCTTGCTGAGCTTCCCGGCAGCGGCTCGATCGATTGCGGTAGCTGATAGCGAATGCTTGTGGCCCTCTGACTCATGAGTAGAGTCCCTGGCCCGCGCCCACTGCGGGCTTTTTTGTTTGCTGGCGGGCATCGCTGCGCAGGACGGCCGGGCGGCGATCCGTTCGGACTATCCACGGCGTACCGCCTACCGCGAGTAGCGCCCTACGGTGCTGGCTGCTGCATTAGCGCGTGGCCATCCAGATCAGCAAGCCCGCCTGGAACATGCAAAACGCCACCAGGCAGGCGATGGTGAAACGCAGGCTGCTGTCGTCGCGGCGGAACAATTCGATGCGCGATTCCAACTTGCGCAGCTTGGCGTCCTGTTCGCGCAGGCTCAGATCGGCTTGTTGCAACATGGCCGCAGCATCGAGCAGGTCGACCATCTGCACCTTTTCGCTAGACCAATCGCTGTGCAGGCTGCTGACCCGCTCTGCGCTGTAACGCGCTTTGAGTTGCAGGGGGTCGAGGTATTCGATGACGAAGCCCTGGGCTTGCAGGCAGTGGTCGCGGCGTAGGCGGGCGTCTTCGCTGAGGGCGTCTTTGGCCGCCAGGGCAGCACCCTCTACCAGGTAGTGCGCGCAGTGTTGCTGGGCCCAGGCGATACCCTGGGCTAGCAGAAAACGTCCCAGGCCTCGATTGGCCGGCTCTACCAGCAAGCCCTTTTCCGGGCCGAGGTGCATCTCCTTGCTGCGATGGTCGATCCATACTTCCAGCAGGTTCAGTTCCTTGCGCCCCCCCACGCCGGGCAGGTGCAGGGTCAGGCGCAGCAGGCTCTGGCCCTTGGCGTGCCGTTCCACCCGGCCCAGTTGCACGAAGCGCAAAGGCCGCGCGCCGGTGTGACGGTCGACCGGTAGAGGGGCCAGACGCAACAGGCGAAAGTGCTCGGGCGCGAGATTCGCCCAGGGATGGGCTTTCTCGGCCATGGCTTGGGCTTGGGCGGCGGTGTCAGGCGCAGATTGTGGAGAATTGGCGTCGGTCATAAAGGCAGTCCTGTGCGCGATACCAGCATAGGGCATCGGGCTGGCCCAACCTTTATCGGCCGGTTTGCGCGACGCTGGAGGCTGGCGCTGTGCCGGTGACGTCGATGAAGCTGGCGATCCGCTCGGTCAGCAGGCGCGCCAGGGGCAGGCGCGGGTTGTCGTAGGACGCCAATTGCGCCTTGCCGTCCAGCGGGACGATGCGCAGGACGTGGTTCATGCCTTCGACTATCACCAGTTGCGCATCCGTCTTGACGGCTTGCAAGGCCTCGGCATCGGCGACGCCGACCTGGATGTCGTGACTGCCCTGGACGATCAGTGCGGGGATCTGCAGGCGGGCAAAAACCTCGCTGGGGTTGTAGCGGAACAGTGAGATCAGATAGGGCTGCACGCTGGGACGAAACAGCACTTGCAGCTCATCGGGCACTGCATCGGTCGGCTGGCCGGCCAGCAGCGAGTCAAGCAACCGCTGGCTGTGCGTGAGCAATTTCGGCGGCAGGCGATAGTGCAGTTGTTCGCGCAGTACCTGGTCGATGGGGCGTGAGCTGCCGGCAAGCGAGATCAGCGCATCGGCGCCGGCTGCGGGGGCCGCCAGGCTGGCGATCAAGGCGCCTTCGCTGTGGCCGATCAGGATCAGGCGACTGAAATCCCCATCGGCCTTGAGCAGCTGGCCCCAGGCGGCCACGTCGGCGACATACTGCTCGACAGTCAAGTCGCGCTCGTCCGGGGTGGCCGTGCGGCTGGCGGCGATCCCGCGCTTGTCGTAGCGCACACTGGCGATGCCATGCTTGGCCAGCGCCTGGGCCAGGCGCTTGAGGCTGTCGCTGTGCCCGCCAGCGGGATTGTTGCCATCGCGGTCGGTCGGCCCGGAGCCGGCGACCAGCAGCGCGACAGGGACCGGCTTGGCGCTTAGCGGTCGTAATAAAGTGCCATGCAGGGTGCCCTGATCGGTTGCCAGACGAATCGGTCGTTGCTCGATGGTATGGGGCGCGGCCTGGGTCAGGCCGGCAAGCAAGGTAAGGCTCAAGAGGAGGACTCGCAGCATGGGTAGGTACTATGGCAACGGAAGTGAGTTGGACGTCAGCACCGACATAAGGTTCTAGCGGCCCCTCAGCCCTGCTGCGCAGATGCCACTGTCTTTAGCGTGAAGGCCGCATTTTTTCTGCAGTTTCTCGTTAAATGGCCTGCTATTCGCTTCAAACGGGCAATCAGACTGCCCCAGGCCGGACTTTGCCTCACCACGAAGGGGCAAGTCCGACAGGCTACTAGGGTGAACTGGGCTGGCACCGCGGGTATACTCGCGGCCTTTATCGAGTAGGGGTTTGGCGCGCGCGGGCAAGCGTTGCGCCGGGCCCGGTGCTGATTCCCGCGGAGTATCCTGCAAATGTCCGGCAATACCTACGGCAAGTTGTTCACCGTCACCAGCGCAGGCGAAAGCCATGGCCCGGCGCTGGTCGCCATCGTCGATGGTTGTCCACCGGGCCTGGAATTGTCGCTGGACGACATGCAGCGCGACCTCGACCGGCGCAAGCCGGGCACCAGCCGCCACACCACCCAGCGTCAGGAAGACGATGTGGTGGAAATCCTCGCCGGGGTGTTCGAGGGCAAGACCACTGGTTGCGCCATCGGCCTGCTGATCCGCAATACCGATCAGAAGTCCAAGGATTACTCGGCGATCAAGGATGTCTTCCGCCCGGCCCACGCCGATTACACCTATCAGCACAAGTACGGCATCCGCGACTACCGTGGCGGTGGCCGTAGCTCGGCCCGCGAGACCGCCATGCGCGTGGCTGCCGGCGCCATTGCCAAGAAATACCTGGCGACCCAGGGCATCGTGATTCGCGGTTATATGAGCCAGCTCGGTCCGATCGAGATTCCGTTCAAGAGCTGGGACAGCGTCGAGCAGAACGCCTTCTTCTGCCCTGACCCGGATAAGGTGGCGGAACTGGAAGCCTATATGGACCAACTGCGCCGCGATCAGGATTCGGTCGGGGCGAAGATCACCGTGGTCGCCGAAGGGGTGATGCCGGGGCTGGGCGAGCCGATCTTCGACCGTCTGGACGCCGAGCTGGCCCATGCGCTGATGAGCATCAACGCGGTCAAGGGCGTGGAAATCGGCGCCGGTTTCGCCAGTGTCGCCCAGCGCGGCACCGAGCATCGCGACGAGCTTACGCCTGCGGGCTTTTTGTCGAATAACGCCGGCGGCATTCTCGGCGGCATTTCCAGCGGGCAGCCAATCGTCGCCCACCTGGCGCTCAAGCCAACCTCCAGTATTACCACGCCGGGGCGCTCGATCGACGTCGATGGCAATGTGGTGGAGGTGATCACCAAGGGCCGTCACGACCCCTGCGTCGGCATCCGCGCCACGCCGATCGCCGAGGCGATGATGGCCCTTGTGCTGATGGATCACCTGCTGCGCCACCGTGCGCAGAACGCCGATGTACGGGTGACCACACCGGTGTTGCCGCAGCTTTGAGCAAGGGTAGGTTGGGCCGGGCCGCGCAGGCTGAGCGCGGCTCGCAGTGTTGGGTTGCGCCGTTGGGCGCCTCAACCCAACCTGGGTTGGTTAAACCATGACTAGTGCATTGCCCTATTGGCGGCTGTCCGGTTTCTATTTCTTCTATTTCGCGTTGCTCGGCGCCACGGCGCCGTTTCTGGCGTTGTACTTCGATCACCTGGGCTTTTCCTCCGCTCGCATCGGCGAGCTGATCGCCATTCCGATGCTGATGCGCTGCATCGCGCCCAATATCTGGGGCTGGTTGGGCGATTACAGCGGCCAGCGCCTGGCTATCGTGCGCTTTGGTGCGATCTGCACGCTGCTGTGCTTTGCCGGCATCTTCATCAGCCAGACTTATGCCTGGCTGGCGCTGATCATGGCGCTGCACGCGTTCTTCTGGCATGCCGTGCTGCCGCAATTCGAAGTCATCACCTTCGCCCATCTAAAGGAGCAGGCGGCGCGCTACAGCAAGATTCGCCTGTGGGGCAGCATCGGCTTTATCGTCGCGGTGGTCGGTCTGGGCCAGCTGTTCGAACTGCTCAGCCTGGATGCCTATCCCTGGGCGCTGATCCTGATCATGGCCGGCATCGTGCTGAGCAGTTGGTGGGTGCCCAACGCTGAGCCGCGCATGCGCCCCAATGTGGTGGGCGAGGGCGGCTTTATCCAGCAGTTGCGCCGCCCCGGTATTCTCGCGTTTTACCTCAGTGCGGGGCTGATGCAGCTGAGCAACGGCCCGTACTACACCTTTCTGAGCTTGCACCTGGAGTCGCTCGGTTATTCGCGTGGCCTGATCGGCCAGCTCTGGGCCCTCGGGGTGTTGGCGGAGATCGTGCTGTTCATGGTCATGGCCAAGCTGCTGGCGCGTTATTCGCTGCGCAGCGTGCTGTTGGCCAGCTTTCTGATCACCGCCGTGCGCTGGTTGCTGCTGGGCAACCTGGCCGATAACCTGCTGGTATTGTTGTTCGCTCAGTTGATGCATGCCGCGACTTTTGGCAGTTTTCATGCGGCGGCCATTCACTTCGTGCAGCGCAGTTTCGCCGACCGTCAGCAGGGCCAGGGGCAGGCATTGTATGCCGCACTGACCGGGGTCGGTGGTGCCCTGGGCGCGCTCTATTCCGGTTATAGCTGGAACAGCCTCGGCCCGGCTTGGACGTTCGCCATCGCCAGCCTGGTAGCCCTGGTCGCGGCCATCACTGCCACGCGCATGCACGAGCCGCGACCATGAGCCGGGCGTGCATGACCTCATTGGGTTTTGGCTCGCAGCGTGCCTTTACTCAGCCTACGGATAACCAACGAGAGTTCTGACCATGAGCAGCCTGAGCGTCTATCACGAGTCTTCTGCCGATCTGCCGAACAAGGTACTGACCCATCTGGAAGATATCGCCAGCACCCTGGCCGCCGTCGGTGTGCATTTCGAGCGCTGGCAGGCTTCGGCGCCGCTGGTTCCAGGCTGCAGTCAGGATCAGGTGATCGCCGCCTATCGCCCGCAGATCGAGCAACTGATGAGCGAGCGCGGCTATGTCGAGGTTGATGTGCTCAGCTTGAGCGATGATCACCCGGACAAAGCCGAGCTGCGCGCCAAATTTATCGACGAGCATCGGCATGCCGAGGACGAAGTGCGTTTCTTCGTGGTGGGCAGCGGCCTGTTCAGCCTGCATATCGACGATTACGTTTACGCCGTGTTGTGCGAGAAGGGTGACCTGATCTCGGTGCCGGCCGGCACGCGGCACTGGTTCGACATGGGCGAGCATCCGCACTTCGTGATGATTCGTCTGTTCAGCAATACTGACGGTTGGGTCGGCGAGTTCACCGGCGATGATATTGCCAGCCGTTTTCCGCGGCTGGATGACTGATACGCCGCTTGCTCGATGGCTGCGGTTCCTCGCCGCAGCGCCTGGGTAATATAACGCTTGTGGAACTCCGGGCATCGATGGCTATCCTAGATGGGCAACCCTTTGCACAGGAGTGTCCTCATGGGTTCTACAATGAATGGCCTTGTCGGCCTGATTATTCTGGCTCTGAGTATCTGGGCCATTATCAATATCGTCAAAAGCAACACCGAGGTCGGCAAGAAAGTCCTCTGGGTGTTGTTGATCCTGTTTCTGCCGGTGATCGGTCTGATCATCTGGGCGCTGCTGGGGCCGCGTGGCAGCGTGCGTTTCTAAACGCATGGCTCGCCTGGTCGTTTTGGGTGGTTGGCCTGGCTGAGTCTGCCCGGCTCCAGCTAGGCCCGCGATTCCCAAGCGTGAGGCGCCCTGCGTGCGGGGCACCCATCGTGCTGGCGTGTCATCAAGTGAATATCAGCGCCTTGACTGGCATTAATCCCGCCTCCGGCGAAGACCTGATCCCGGCCGTGCCGCTTGGCGTTCCTGCCCAGGTGTTGGCGCGCATTCCAGCGCCCTAACTGCCTGCCTCAAAGCGCCAATGTGGCCTGCTCCGGTACCTGCATGCCTTCCAGCTGCAACAGCAGCGCCTTGCGCGCCAGGCCCCCGGCATAGCCGGTCAGGCTGCCGTCGCGGCCGATCACCCGGTGGCAGGGGATGATCACCGCAATAGGGTTGGCGCCATTGGCCGCGCCGACCGCCCGCACCGCCTTGGGCCGGGCGATCCGTTCGGCCAGGGCGCTGTAACTGCTGGTCTGGCCGAAGGGAATGCGCTGTAACGCCTGCCACACCGCCTGTTGAAAGGCCGTGCCGTGCGGCGCCAGGCGCAGCTCGAAGCGTTGCCGGCGGCCGGCAAAATAATCGTCGAGTTGCCGGCACACCTCATCCAGTTCGTCAGCCGCGGTCTGCCAGTGCTCGGCGATCCGCCAGGGTTTGTCGTCTATTTCCATCAACAATTGCTGCAGGCCCGTTTCATCGCCGGCCAGCAGCAGGCGGCCGATGGGGCTGTGGTGATAGCGGTAGAACATGGCTATGCCCTCTGCGAATAGTTGTGCCACAGGTGGGCGGCGGCGTAGGCGCGCCACGGTCGCCAGGCTTCGGCGCGGGCCTTGAGTTGCCTGGCGTCGATGCCGTCTGCGCCCCACAGCGGCGCCTTGAGCAGGCCCAGGTCGCTGGCGGGAAAGGCATCGGCTACGCCGAAGGCGCGCAGGGCAATGTATTCGGCGGTCCAGGGGCCGATGCCGGGCAGGGTGCAGAGCCGTTCGATCAGGGCTTCGCTGCCATGCCGCAGATCCAGGTGCAACGCGCCGCTGGCGACTAGCCCGGCGAAGTGCTGCAACGTCTGCACGCGTTTACCCGGCATGCCGATGCCATCCAGGTTAGCCCCGGCGATTGCCTCGGCGCTGGGGAACAGGCGGTCGATGCCGTCGCCGTCGGTTACCGGTAACGGCTCGCCCAGGCGGGTGACCAGGCGCCCGCTGATGGTCACCGCGGCTTTTACCGTGACCTGCTGACCGACGATGGCCCGCACCGCCTGCTCGAACGGGTCGAAGGCCGTCGGCAGGCGCAGCCCCGGATTGCGCGCGACCAGCGTGGCCAGGTAGGGGTCATTGGCGAAATGTCTGCCGATGCGCTGCGGTTCGGCATCCAGGTCGAACATGCGCCGCACCCGCTGCTGCAATTCGGCCAGGCAGGGGATGGCCGAGGCGCTGTAGCTCAAGGCCAGGGCGTTATGCCCGGGCTGCGGGCTTACGCTGAACCAACCGCTGGCGTTTGCCAGCCGGAAGCTGCGGCAATAGCGCTCGCGGCTCAACCGTTCGACGCCCGCCAGGGCGCGCAGGGCGAAGTGGTCGTGGAACTGTTGCCAATCCCAGGGTGCGTTGTAGGGCAACAGCAGCGTTGCTTGCGGGGCGTTATTCATGCCCGGACGATAACCCCGGGCCGCGCACTTGTCTGCGCCAAACTGGCTTTCAAACCGCGCTGTACTCGTGAGCTGTGGTGAATCGAGTTTGTCGGGGGCATGGCCTGCCGATTGGATTTGTGTGTGGCAGTTTTGCCGGCACCCCAGAATTTCTCTCGATATCACTGCGATTGATGGCGCCATGGCGCTAGACTTGCTGCGCGTTGCCCTTGTAGTGAGCGGCGCCGCCCCCATCTTTTGATTTCTTCTTTTTTACAGGTGCGTGCATTTTTTATGAGTACTGCTCTGTCCATCCGGCAGTTGACCAAAACCTACGGCAATGGCTTCCAGGCTCTGCATGGCATCGATCTGGACGTAGCCGAAGGCGATTTCTTCGCGTTGCTCGGCCCCAATGGCGCCGGCAAATCCACCACCATCGGCATTCTCTCGACCCTGGTGACCAAGTCCAGCGGCACGGTCAATGTGTTTGGCCATGATCTGGACAAGCAACCGTCGGCGCTCAAGCGCTGTCTCGGCGTGGTGCCGCAGGAATTCAATTTCAACCAGTTCGAGAAGGTCTTCGACATCGTCGTGACCCAGGCGGGTTACTACGGCATTCCCGCGCGCATCGCCAAGGAGCGTGCCGAGCAGTACCTCAACCAGTTGGGGCTGTGGGACAAGCGCGATGTGCCCTCGCGCGAACTGTCCGGTGGCATGAAGCGGCGTTTGATGATCGCTCGCGCCCTGGTTCATCAGCCACGCTTGCTGATCCTCGATGAGCCGACTGCAGGCGTCGACATCGAATTGCGTCGCTCGATGTGGAGTTTTCTCACCGAGCTGAACCAGCAAGGCATCACCATCATCCTCACCACCCATTATCTGGAGGAGGCCGAGCAGTTGTGCCGCAACATCGGCATCATCGATCACGGGCGTATCGTCGAGAACACCAGCATGCGCGAATTGCTGAAAAAGCTGCATGTGGAGACCTTCCTGCTCGACCTGAAAGAGTCGTTACTGGTGCCGCCGCATTTGATCGGTTACCCGGCGCAAATGCTCGACCATCACACCCTGGAAGTGCAAATCGACAAGAGTCAGGGCATTACCGAACTGTTTCGCCAGTTGGCCTTGCAGAACATCGAGGTGCTCAGCTTGCGCAATAAAACCAATCGCCTGGAGGAGTTGTTCGTCTCCCTGGTCGAGAAGAACCTGGTGAAGGTGGCAGTATGAGCACGGCTTATGTGAATACCGAGTTCGCCGCCAACATGGTGGCGTTGCGGACCATCGTCTACCGCGAGATCCGCCGCTTCACCCGCATCTGGCCGCAGACCCTACTGCCGCCGGCGATCACCATGGTTCTGTACTTCGTCATCTTCGGCAACCTGATCGGCCGGCAGATCGGCGACATGGGTGGCTTCACCTATATGGAGTACATAGTGCCGGGGCTGATCATGATGTCGGTGATCACCAATTCCTACGGCAACGTGGTGTCAAGCTTCTTCGGCAGCAAATTCCAGCGTTCGATCGAGGAATTGATGGTGTCGCCGGTGTCGCCGCACATCATCCTCATCGGCTTCGTCGCCGGCGGTGTGTTGCGCGGGCTGGCGGTGGGCTTGATCGTCACCCTGCTGTCGCTGTTCTTCACCGACTTGCAGGTGCATCACCTCGGTGTGACCGTGCTGGTGGTGTTGCTGACCGCGACCATTTTCGCCATGGGCGGCTTCATCAACGCGGTATTTGCGCGCAACTTCGACGATATTTCGATCATTCCGACCTTTGTTCTCACTCCGCTGACCTACCTGGGCGGGGTGTTCTACTCGATCAACCTGCTGCCGCCGTTCTGGCAGACGGTGTCGCTGGTCAACCCGGTGCTGCATATGGTCAATGCGTTTCGCTACGGCATCCTCGGCGTGTCGGACATTCGCATCGGTGTCGCCATCGGCTTCATGCTGATCGCCACTGCCGTGCTGTATGGCGTGTGCATTCGCTTGCTGATCAGCGGACGTGGCATGCGTCAGTGACGAGGTTTTTTTGCAAATAATATCGGGAAACATCTCGAACGGCTGAAGCGCACGGCGAGGCCGTTAGACTCAGCCTCTATGGAATAACTGGGGTTGTATATGGCTGCCCGTCCGCGCGTTCTATTGGTGGCATCGCTGTTGCTGCTCTCGACCCTTTTGCCGTTGGCGCATGCAGCTGAAGGCCCCTTGGTTGAAGTCGTGCAAGTGGAAAAAGCCCTGGTGCGCGACGAGCTGATTACCTTCGGCTCGCTACGCTCCGATGAGTCGGTGATGATCCGCCCGGAGATAGAAGGGCGTCTGGCCTCCTTGCATTTTCGCGAAGGCCAGGCCGTCGCGGCCGGAACCTTGCTGGTCAGCCTGGACGATGCGATTGCCCGTGCCGAGTTGGCCCAGGCGCAGGCCAATCTCTATCTGGCGGAAAAAAACCATCAGCGTGCGCAACTGTTGTTCACCCGCGGCGCCAGCAATGCCCAAGCGCTGGATGAAGCCAATGCTCAGCAGCAAGTTGCCCGCGCCAGCTTGGCGTTGGCCCAGGCGCGCCTGGACAAAACCCGAATTCATGCGCCCTACGACGGGGTCTTGGGCTTGCGCCATGTCAGCCCGGGCGACTACCTGAGTGCCGGCCAGGATGTCGTCAACCTGGAGGTGCTTGATCCGCTCAAGGTCGACTTTCGCATTCCGCAAAAAGCCGTCAGCCAGATTCGTCTGGGCCAACTGATCGAGATCAGCCTGGATGCCTATCCGGGGGAGCGTTTCAGTGGCGAGATCTACGCGATCAATCCACGCCTGGATGAGGCCGGGCGCAGTCAGGCGGTTCGTGCCCATCTCGCTAACACCGATCGGCGCCTGAGCCCCGGCCAGTTCGTCAGGGTGGCGGTGATTGTTGCCGAGCGTGCCGCGGCCTTGGTAATCCCCGAGGAGGCGGTGATGCCGGTCGGCGAGCAGCTGCTGGTCAATCTGGTGGTGAACGACAAGGTCGAGCAGCGCGAGGTCACGCTGGGTAAGCGCCTGGGCGGCAAGGTCGAGGTGCGCGAGGGCCTGGGCGGCGATGAGGTGCTGATCAGCGCCGGTTGGCAGAAAGTGCACGAGGGCATGACGGTGCGCACCAAGGTGGTGGAGCGCACGCCATGACGCTGTCGGACATCTGCATCCGCCGGCCGGTGTTCGCCAGCGTACTGTCGCTGATCCTGGTCCTGCTCGGCCTGATGGCCTATGACCGCCTGAGCGTACGCGAATACCCCAACGTCGACGTGCCCATCGTTACGGTCAACGTCACCTATCCCGGCGCCAGCCCGGAAATCATGGAGTCCCAGGTCGCCCAGCCGATCGAGGATGTGCTCTCGGGCATCGAGGGGCTGGACTTCGTCAGTTCTATCAGCCGCTCGGAAAATACCCAGATCACCGCGCAGTTCCGCCTCGGCAGCAATTCCGATGAGGCCGCCAACGATGTGCGCGACCGCCTCGGGCGGGTGCGCGGCCTGCTGCCGGATGAAATCGCCGAACCCATCGTGCAGAAGGTCGAGGCCGATGCCCAGCCGGTGGTGTGGCTTGCCTTCTACAGCGAACGCTACAGCGCCCTGGAGATCACCGACGTGCTGGAGCGGGTGATCAAGGATCGCCTGCAGACCATTGCCGGTGTCTCCGAGGTGCAGGTCCGCGGCGGCCGCACCCTGGCCATGCGCATCTGGCTCGATCCGGAGAAGCTCGCGGCGCACAACCTCACCGTGCAGGACGTGGAAGACGCCCTGCGCCGGCAGAACGTGGAGATCCCCGCCGGACGTATCGAGTCACGCGAGCGCGAGTTCACCGTGCTTGCGGAAACCGACCTGAATACGCCCGAGCAATTCAACCAACTGATTCTCGATGATTCACAGGGCTATCTGCTGCGCCTGGCCGATGTCGGGCATGCCGAGATAGGCGCGCAGAACGAGCGCAGTATCGTGCGCTACAAAGGCCGCCCGGCAGTGTCCATGGGCGTGATCAAACAGGCCACAGCCAATCCCCTGGACATCTCCGATGGCTTGAACGCCGCCCTGCCGGAAGTCCGGGGGTTGCTGCCTGAAGGCATGGAAATGGCCATCGCCCACGACAATTCGCTGTTTATCCGCGAGTCGATCGACAACGTCTTTATCACCATCTGGGAAGCGGTGGCGCTGGTCATCCTGATCATCTTCATTTTCCTGCGCTCGCTACGCGCCACCATCATTCCGCTGGTGACCATCCCAGTGTCGCTGATCGGCGCCTTCGCCCTGATGAGCCTGATGGGTTTCACCATCAATACTCTGACACTGCTGGCCATGGTTTTGGCCATCGGCCTGGTGGTGGACGACGCCATCGTCATGCTGGAGAACATCCACCGGCATATCGAACAAGGTATGCAACCGATGCAGGCGGCTCTCACCGGCAGCCGCGAGATCGCCTTTGCAGTGATCGCCATGACCCTGACCCTGGCTGCGGTGTTCGCCCCCATCGGCTTTATGCAGGGCACCACCGGCAAACTGTTCACCGAGTTCGCCTGGACCCTGGCTGGCGCGGTGCTGGTCTCGGGGTTCGTCGCCCTGACCCTGACCCCGATGATGTGCGCGCTGCTGCTCAAACCACATCAAGTGGGCGAGCGGCACAACCGCCTGTACAACCTGATCGAGGACTTCCTCAATAGCCTGACCCATGGCTATAAACGCCTGCTGGCCCGCGCCCTGGCGGCCTGGTGGCTGGTGGTTGGGGTACTGGTGCTGGCCCTGCTGGCCTGCCTGCTGCTGTTCTCCGGGTTGAAGGCCGAGCTGGCGCCGACCGAAGACACCAGCACCATCATCGGCGTGTTCAACGGCCCGGACGGCGCCACCATCGACTACACCGGGCGTTATGCGCGGGAGATTGAGGCGGCTTACGCGAGCGTCCCAGAAACCAATCGCTACATGGTGATCGCCGGTTTCCCCACCGTGGCCCAGGGTATTTCCTTTATGAAACTGGAGGACTGGGGTGAGCGCTCGCGCAGCCAGTTCGAGATCCGCAATGAATTACTGACCAAGTTCCAGGACATCGCCGGGTTTCGGGCCTTTCCGGTCAATCGGCCGCCGCTCGGACAGAGTGCGCGCAATCAGCCGGTCAACTTCGTGATCCGCTCCTCGCTGGAGTACGCCGAGCTGCAAGCCTATGTCGATGAGCTGTTGCATAGCCTGCGTGATTACCCCGGCCTGGAAAGCCTGGACAGCGATCTGAAGTTGAACGCGCCGCAGCTCAAGGTGACGGTCAATCGCGAGCAGGCGGTGGCGGTTGGCAGCGATGTGGCGACCATCGGCCGCAGCCTGGAAAGCCTGTTCGGCAGCCGCCAGGTGACGCGCTTCAAGCAGAACGGCGAGCAGTACGACGTGATGGTGCAATTGCAGGACGTTGATCGCAGCAATCCGCAGGATCTCGACCGTGTTTACGTGCGTGGGCGCGACGAGAGCATGGTGCAACTGTCCAACCTGATCGAGGTGCGCGAGACGGTGGCGCCGCGCGAGCTCAATCACTTCAACCAACTGCGTGCGGTCACGGTGAGTGCCAACGTCGGTTCCGGCTATACCCTGGGCGAGGCTTTGGCTTATCTGGAAAACACTGCCCGCGGTGTATTCCCAGCTGACACCCAATACGACTACACCGGTACGTCGCGTGAGTTCAAGGAATCCGGCTCGGGTATCGCGCTGATCTTCGCCCTGGCCCTGGCCTTTATCTTCCTGGTGCTGGCGGCGCAATTCGAGAGTTTCACTGATCCGCTGATCATCCTGTTCAGCGTACCGCTGTCGATGGCCGGCGCCTTGCTGGCGCTGACCCTGTTCGGCGGCACCCTGAATATCTACTCGCAGATTGGTCTGGTGACGCTGATTGGCTTGATTACCAAACACGGGATTCTCATCGTCGAGTTCGCCAACGTGCTGCTGCGTCAGGGGCAGGAACTGCGCAGTGCGGTTATCGATGCCTCGGTCCAGCGCCTGCGGCCGATTCTGATGACCACCGGGGCCATGGTCCTGGGTTCGTTGCCACTGGCAATCGCCACGGGTGCTGGCGCCGAAAGCCGTCAGCAGATCGGCCTGGTGATAGTCGGCGGCCTGCTGGTTGGCACCTTCTTCACCCTATTTGTGATTCCAACGCTCTTCATGCTGCTGCGCCGCTGGCGGCCGCTGGTACAGGAAGCGGAAATGGTCGCGACGTAGGATGGACCGGAGCGCCGGCCGCTCAGGAGCGCAGCGAACAGTCCACCATTGCCGGCAGCAGTGGCGTACTGCTTCGCGAGTACGCCCTACGGCGTGAGTCCATGCTGCGCTGCTGGCGGCTAAAGCTGATACCCGTAGGAGCGGGCCATGCCCGCGATAAGGTATGGCCTGCAAAACATCGTGGGCATCGCCCGCTCCTACAAGTGACTTGTTACTCGACCTTGAGCACCAGCTTGCCGAAGTTCTCGCCGCTGAACAGCTTGAGCAGGGTGTCGGGGAAGGTTTTCAGGCCGACCACGATGTCTTCTTTGGACTTCAGCTGACCACTGGCCAGCCAGCCGCCCATTTCCTGGGCTGCCTCGGCGAAGCGCGGGGCGTAGGTCATCACCACCATGCCTTCCATGCGTGCGCTGTTGACCAGCAACTGCAGGTAGTTGGCCGGGCCCTTGATCGCCTCCTTGTTGTTGTACTGGCTGATGGCGCCGCAGATCACCACCCGCGCCTTGAACCGGAGGCGCGTCAGCACTGTATCGAGGATGTCGCCGCCGACGTTGTCGAAATACACGTCCACGCCTTTCGGGCACTCGCGCTTGAGGCCGGCATGCAGGTCTTCGTTCTTGTAATCGATGGCGCCGTCGAAGCCCAGTTCATCGACCAGGAATTTGCACTTGTCGGCGCCGCCGGCGATGCCGATCACGCGGCAGCCCTTGAGCTTGGCGATCTGCCCGGCGACGCTGCCGACCGCACCGGCGGCCCCGGAGATCACCACGGTTTCACCGGACTTGGGCGCACCGACGTCGAGCAGGGCGAAGTAGGCGGTCATCCCGGTCATGCCCAGTGCCGACAGGTACAGTGGCAACGGGGCGCGCTTGGGGTCGACCTTGTAGAAGCCTTTGGGTTCGCCGAGGAAATAGTCCTGCACGCCGAGGGCGCCGTTGACGTGCTCGCCGACGGCGAAGTCCGGGTGCTGCGAGGCGACAACTTCACCGACGCCGAGGGCGCGCATCACCTCGCCGAGACCGACCGGCGGGATGTAGGACTTGGCGTCGTTCATCCAGCCGCGCATGGCCGGGTCGAGGGACAGGTAAGCGTTCTTCACCAGGATCTGTCCGGGGCCGGGTTCGCCGACCGGCTTTTCCTCATAACTGAAGGTGTCGCGGCTGGGCAAGCCGACCGGACGTTGGGCGAGGAGGAATTGGCGGTTGAGCAGGGCAGTCATGGTCGGTACTCACTGAGCGGAAACCACGGTGATAGCCCTTCGCCGGGCGCTGGGCAAGGTAAGCCAGTCAGCCGAATACGGGTTAATCCATTAGAGTGATGAGGGCGTGGGGTGCTTAATCATTATTTCGCATGAAGGCAAAACTGTTGTTCAAATAGTGCTGCCGCGCCGGGCGCTGCTCTGACTAGACTCTGCGCAGATTTTCAATTCTCGCGAGGACACACAGATGAGTTTGAGCTTTTCCGGCCAGGTTGCCCTGGTCACCGGCGGCGCTGCCGGCATTGGTCGGGCGACGGCCCTGGCTTTCGCCAACGAAGGCCTCAAGGTGGTGGTTTCCGATGTCGACGTGGCCGGCGGCGAAGGCACTGCCGAACTGATCCGTGGAGCCGGTGGCCAAGCCACCTTCGTGCGCTGCGACGTGACCCGCGATGCCGAGGTCAAGGCGTTGATGGACGCCACGGTAGCCGCTTACGGCCGCCTGGACTATGCCTTCAACAATGCCGGTATCGAGATCGAGCAGGGCAAGCTGGCAGACGGCAACGAAGCCGAGTTCGACGCCATCATGGGTGTCAACGTCAAGGGTGTGTGGCTGTGCATGAAGCACCAGATCCCGCTGCTGCTGGCCCAGGGTGGCGGCGCCATCGTCAACACCGCCTCGGTCGCCGGCCTTGGCGCCGCGCCGAAGATGAGCATCTACAGCGCCTCCAAGCACGCGGTCATCGGCCTGACCAAGTCGGCAGCGGTGGAATACGCGAAGAAGAAAATCCGCGTCAACGCGGTGTGCCCGGCGGTGATCGACACCGACATGTTCCGCCGCGCCTACGAGTCCGATCCGAGGAAGGCCGAGTACGCCGCCGCCATGCACCCGGTTGGGCGCATCGGCAAGGTCGAGGAAATCGCCACCGCGGTGCTCTACCTGTGCTGCGACGGCGCCGCCTTCACCACCGGCCATGCCTTGGCGGTGGATGGTGGGGTGACCGCGATCTGAGCGCGCTTCGCTAGCAGCACGAACAAGGCGCCTAGACAGGCGCCTTGTTCGTTGGACGAGCGGGAGGGTTGGCGCTGAGCGCAGCGAAGCCCACCAAGACGTAGGGCGGGTGAACCCGCCCTACGTCTTGGTGGGCGGCAATTTCCCCGGATTTCATCCGCTCCCGTTACGCCGTCTGCAATGCCCGTAGGTTGGCGCTAAGCCTGCAAAGCCCAACAGAGCTTGTCCGTGGATCCCATCAATCCTTACCCCAGTTCAAAATTGCCAGGGTCAGCAAGCCGGCGACTATGCCCCAGAAGGCCGAGCCAACTGAGAACAGGGTCATGCCCGAGGCGGTGACCAGGAAGGTGATCAGCGCCGCCTCGCGCTCCTTGGGTTCGCTCATGGCCTGGGTCAGGCCGCCGATGATCGAGGCGAACAGCGCCAGCGCCGCGATCGACAGGATCAGCGCCTTGGGCAGGGCGGTGAACAGGGCGGCCAGGGTGGCGCCGAAGATCCCGGCGATGCCGTAGAACAGCCCGCACCAGATGGCGGCGGTATAGCGTTTTTGCGGGTCTTCATGGGCCTCCGGGCCGGCGCAGATCGCGGCGCTGATCGCTGCCATATGAATGCCATGGCTGCCGAAGGGGGCCAGCAGCATCGAGGTCAGGCCGGTGACGGTGAGCAGTGGCGAGGCCGGCACGTTGTAACCGTTGGCACGCAATACGGCCATGCCGGGCAGGTTCTGCGAGGTCATGGCGACTATGAACAGCGGAATACCGATGCTGATGGCTGCCGCCAGGGAGAAGTCCGGCGTGGTCCATTCGGGCGTGGCCAGTTGCAGCTCGAAGTGCTCGAAATTAAGCAGGCCGAAGATGCCGGCCAGCAGGGTGCCGACCAGCAGCGCGGCGAGCACCGCATAGCGCGGCAGCAGACGTTTGCCCAACAGGTAGGCGAGCAGCATCGCCACCACCAGCACTGGCTGCTGCTCGGCGGCCACGCAGATCTCCAGGCCGATCTTGAACAGCACGCCAGCGAGCAGGGCGGCGGCGATGGAACCTGGGATTCGCCGCATCAGGCGGTCGAAGCTGCCGGTCAGGCCGATCAACACGATCAATCCCGAGGCGAGGATATAGGCGCCAATCGCCTCGCTGTAGGGCACCCCCGGCAGGCTGCTGATCAACAGCGCCGCACCCGGGGTCGACCAGGCGATCATCACCGGCGCGCGGTAACGCAGCGATAGGCCGATACAGCCAATGGCCATGCCGATCGACAGCGCCCAGATCCATGAAGAAACTTGTCCGCTGCTCAGTCCCGCCGCCTGGCCAGCCTGGAATATCAGCACCAGTGAACTGGTGTAGCCGGTGAGCATGGCGATAAAGCCGGCGACCACCGCCGAGGTTGAGGTGTCGGCCAGTGGGCGTAGGCGTGTCTGAACCGCTTCGGGCATCTACAGGACTCCTTTGACGTCCGTAAGAATTGGGTACAGCGAGACGACCAAGAGTAGCGCCATAGTGATATTGAAGCCGCGCAATATCCGCGGATTACCCAGCCAGTTGCGCAGCAGGCTGCCGGCCATGGTCCACAGACCAACGCTGGGGCAGTTGACCAGGGCGAACAGGGCGGCGATCAGCAGCACGTTGACCACGAAATTGTCCTGCGGCGTATAGGTGGTGATCGCACCGATGGCCATTACCCAGGCCTTGGGGTTGATCCATTGAAAAGCCGCGGCCTGGAGGAAGCTGAACGGTTTGCCGTGCGCGCCGACGTTGCTGTCTGGCGCGCCGGCGTTGGCAATTTTCCAGGCCAGGTAAAGCAGGTAAGTCGCACCCAGGTAGCGCAGTAGGGTATAGAGCTGGGGAACCTGCTCGAACACCTGGCCAAGACCGAAGCCCACGGCCATCACCAGCACCATGAAGCCCAGGCTGATACCAAACATGTGCGGCAGGCTGCGGCGCACGCCGAAGTTCACCCCGCTGGCGAGCAGCATCATGTTGTTCGGTCCCGGGGTGACTGAGGTGACGAAGGCAAAGGCGATAAAGGCGATCAGCAGTTCGGTGGTCATGGTGGCGGCACTCGGGGTCAGTGCAGCTCAGCCTAAGGGCAGTTGCGCGGCGCGTTGCGGTACAGCGGGGCAGGCAATGAGTGGAACAGTTTGCAAGTGTTCGCTACAACGAGCGGTACAGTTGCTCCGGATGACTGGCTTCAGCTGTCACTGATGGCTGTTGCCCAGAGCCTGATTGACCTCGAGCCAGCCCGATACGGCCTCCTCACCGACTTCGCCGAAGGCTCGTTGCAGCAGTTTGGCCTGCTCGCGGCGCAGGGCCAGTTCCAGCTTGGCCCCTTCAGGGGTAAAGCCGAGCAGGCGTTTGCGCTTGTCGTCCTCGGCCGCCAGGCTCTCCAGCAGCCCCATTTCCAGCAACTGGCGCAGCGGCGTATTGAGTGCCTGTTTGCTCACCCCCAGGTAGGCCAGCAGTTCCTTCATGCTCAGCCCTGGGTACTTGGCGATAAAAAACAGAATGCGGTGGTGCACGCGTGACAGGCCGCGACGCGCCAGCATCTCGTCGGCCTTGGCGGTGAACGCCTGGTAACCGAAGAAGAAGGCCTCCATGGCGGCTTGCTGGGTGGTGACGTTTTTGAGGTCAAGCATTAAGGTCAAGCCTGTTGACGTATTGGGTCGGGGTGTCGTAATTTCGGTCAAACAGTTTGACCTATTTATCTTCGTATTTGCTACCGGTGTCTCCATGGCCTTCTCCGAACGCGTTGCCCGCCTGAAAAGCTCCTTGATCCGTGAAATCCTCGCCGCGGCGCAGCGCCCGGAAGTAATGTCCTTTGCCGGTGGCCTGCCGGCCGAGCCAATGCTGCCCAAGGTCGAATGGGCGGATATGCCGGCGAGCATGGGCCAGTACGGCATGAGCGAAGGCGAACCGGAGTTGCGCGAGGCCATCGCCGATGAAGCCCGAGCCCTCGGCGTACCCTGCGATGCCAGCCAGGTGCTGATCGTCAGTGGTTCGCAGCAGACCCTGGATCTGGCCAGCAAACTGTTTATCGATCCGGGCACCGAAGTGCTGCTCGAAGCGCCGACCTACCTGGCGGCGCTGCAGGCTTTCCAATTGTTCGGCGCCGATTGCATCGCCGTGCCGCAGGAGGCCGATGGCCCACAGATCGACGCCCTGCGGCAGCGCCTGGAACAGCACAAGCCGGCTTTTGCCTACCTGATACCGACTTTCCAGAACCCTTCGGCGGTGCGCTACAGCGAAGCCAAGCGCGACGCGGTGGCGGCCTTGCTCGACGAGTTCGGCGTGACCCTGATCGAGGATGAACCCTACCGCGAACTGGTGTTCGACGAGGGCAGCGCCACGCCGATCGTCAGCCGCCTGCAAAAAGCCAGCTGGATCTACACCGGCACCGTGTCCAAGACCCTGCTGCCTGGCCTGCGCGTCGGTTACCTGATCGCCACCCCGGACCTGTTCCCCTATCTGCTGCGTCTCAAGCAGTCGGCGGATTTGCATACCAACCGCGTCGGCCAGTGGCAGGCCCTGCAATGGTTGGGCACCCGCCACTACCGCGAGCATCTGGCCGAGTTGCGCGACTTCTACCGTATCCGCCGCGATGCCATGCAAGTGGTGTTGCAGGAGCATTTCAGCGATCTGGCCGATTGGCAGATTCCTCAGGGCGGCTTGTTCTTCTGGCTGACCCTCAAACAGCCGCTGGATACGCGTACCTTGCTCGCGCCAGCGCTGGCGCAGAACGTTGCCTTCATGCCGGGCGAGCCGTTTTTCATCGATCCGGATCAGCATCCGGGGCATATGCGGCTTAATTTCAGCCATATCGCCCCGGCGCGCCTGAACGAAGGTATCAAGCGCCTGGCCGGGGTGATCCGCGAAGCGCAGGCCAATCTAGCGGCTTGATCGAGTAGGCCGGCCTCGCCGCGCAGCGGCAGATGAATAGAGGGAGGGCAGGGCGATGTACAAGGTCTACGGCGACACCCGTTCGGGCAACTGTTACAAGGTCAAGTTGATGCTCAACCTGCTGGGTCTTGCCCATCAGTGGGTGCCCGTGGACATCCTCAGGGGCGAAACCCAGAGTGAGGCGTTTCTGGCGAAGAATCCCAACGGTAAGATCCCGGTGCTGGAACTGGAAGACGGCACCTGCCTGTGGGAGTCCAATGCGATTCTCAACTTCCTCGCCGACGGCACGGAGTTTCTGCCGAGCGAGCCGCGCCTGCGCACCCAGGTGCTGCAGTGGCAGTTCTTCGAACAGTACAGCCACGAACCCTACATCGCCGTGGCGCGCTTTATCCAGCTCTACCAGGGCCTGCCCGAGGCGCGCCGTCAGGAATATGAGGACTGCCATGCGCGCGGCCACAAGGCGCTCAAGGTGATGGAGCGGCAACTGCAGCGCACCTCCTACCTGGTTGGCGAACAGTATTCGATTGCCGATATCGCGCTGTGCGCCTACACCCATGTGGCCGATGAGGGCGGCTTCGATCTCAGCCCCTATCCGTCCATTCGCGCCTGGCTCGATCGCGTCGCCAGTCACCCGAAGCATGTGAGCATGCTGGGTTAACCAGGGGCTCACTCTGCTCGATGCACGCGGCATGTTGCGCCGGGCTGCTACAGTTCGAAGCAGGTCGATCAGTCGATTGCTTTGACCCTATGCCAGCCGCCCTGGCGGCAACCGTCTGGAGTGAACCTGCGCATGATCGAAGTCCCCAGCCGCAAAATCCAGTTGGCGCTGATCGTGGTCATACTCTTGCTGATCTGGCTGTGGGCCGCGATCAACCCCTTGAGCCGCGAGGACTGGTTGTTGGAAAACCTGCTGGTGTTGTTTTTCGCCGGTCTGTTGCTGGCGACCTATCGACGCTTTGCCTTTTCCCTGACGGCGTACTGGCTGTTCGCCCTGTTCCTCGGCATGCACCTGTACGGCTCCCATTACACCTATGCCGAAACGCCGCTGGGCTTCTGGTATCAGGAAACCTTTGCGCTTGGCCGCAACCACTACGACCGGCTGGTGCATTTCTCCTTTGGCTTACTGTTGGTCTATCCCCTGCGCGAGTTACTGCATCGTTCGGCGAGGCTCACTGGCCTGTGGCTGGCCATCCTCAGCCTCGCCGTGGTGATGGCCTTAAGTGCATTCTACGAGCAGGTGGAAATGCTCGCGGCCGTGTTGGTCAGCCCAGAGTTGGGTTCAGCGTTCCTGGGTACCCAGGGCGACGAATGGGACGCTCAAAAAGATTCTGGACTAGCGATGCTGGGGGCTTTGAGCTTATTGCTGATAGTGGCGGCGGGGTCGCGATTTGGCGCCGGCAATCGGCGCCGAAGCCTAGTCGGGCAGTGAAGCCGAAGTGGTCATTTAGAGCCTCCAGCGCAGACCCTCGACCTGTGTGGCGGCTGGCCAACCATTACCGGCATGCACGGCTGTCTACGTAACCTGTGGCAATCCAGCGTATTGGGTGATGTCGCCGAGCCAACGGGGCTCAGGTGGCAGCGTGTCGGTGTTCCTTCGACCTGCTCGAGTAGCAGGCGTTTCGGAGTTTGCAGCAGGCGGTCGGACAGTTCGGGATCGCTTACGCTGCGCGAAAGCAATCGGCTTCAGCAGCGTTCGCACTCCCGGTCAATTGGCAGAAACACAGTAATAAAACCCCGGCAGCAATTGTCTAGCCAAGCCTTGGCTTGCTTGGGGCTTAAGTTAATGACCAACCCCAAGCGCTAACAGGCGTGTGCTGAAAAGAAGCGCACTGCGCGACGCTAGCGGCGCTATTGGGATAAGGCGCTGGTGGCAGTGGTGTTGCGAAAGCCGCTAGGTGAGTTTCTTCTGGAGGGATTACCGCGCTTGGTGCACGCATAAAAAAGCCGACCCTTAGAGGGGTCGGCTTTAATTAGCCTTGAAGGACTATTACTTGCGGCTGGCTTTTTCCAGCATACGCAGAGCGCGCTCATTGGCTTCGTCAGCAGTTTGCTGAGCCTTCTGAGCAGCTGCCATAGCGTCATCAGCCTTGCGATAGGCTTCATCGGCACGGGCTTGAGCGCGAGCAGCAGCGTCTTCGGTAGCGGTCAGACGTGCTTCAGTTTCTTTGGACATGCTGCTGCAACCGGTAGCCAGAACTGCGACCAAAGCCAGAGCAGAGAATTTCAGAACGTTGTTCATCGTGTTCCCCTTGGGGTGGAATTTTCCATAAAAGCAATTTCCAAATAATAGGAAATTAGCCGGCGTACATACTACCCATAACTTTTAGTAAGTAAATGTAGGCCGTGCAAGTGCGGCATGTTTTTTTCATGCGGGCTAAGGACGCAGCGCCAAGTTGTGCTGCTTTGTATGAAAAACATACAGTTTTCGTTGTTTATGCTGCGTCGCGCCTCCGGTTAAGGAACTCTGTTGCTTCGTTTGTCGCATGCAGGGTTCCAGATACAATCTGCGCGAGGTCTGTCGACGCTGGATTCCCTGGGTTTTATTGGGCTACACAATGCCACTCGCTGGGCTTAAGTGAGCGGTATCTCGGCAGACCCAGGCATGCGTTGCGGTTTTTGAAGGTGGTCTGACAAGTACGAAAATCACGGAGAATTACATATGCTCGGGAATGCAGGGTTGTTGGTTGGCTTGGCCTTATTGATTTTTATGGCACTGCGCGGGGTGAATATATTCATTGCGGCCTTGCTCTGCGCCCTGGTGGTGGCGCTGAGCAATGGCTTGCCGGCTCCAAAGGCACTACTCGAGTATTTCCCTTTCGGCCCCTTGGGCGCCTTCAGCTTTGCCGGCAAGTTCTTCGTGTTGTTCCTTTGCGGCGCTATATTTGGCAAGGTCATGGCCGCAAGCCAGGCGGCCAGCAGTATCGCTCAGGCCATTACGCGCAGTCTCGGCATTAATCGGACCCTGTGGGTCACCATGCTGGTCTGTGCATTGCTGACCTATGGCGGGGTGGTGGTTTTCGTGGTTATTTTTACCATGTACCCACTGGGCATCACCTTGATGCGTGAGGCCAACCTACCCAAGCGCCTATTCTGTGCTGCCACCGCCTTGGGCGCCGGCACCTTCACCATGACTGCGATGCCGGGCACGCCCTCGATTCATAATGTCATCGCTGCCAGCGCCTTGGGCACCGACCTGTTTGCCGGGGCCTGGATTGGTGTGGCCGTGAGCGTGATGATGGTTGCGATGGGCATGGCTTATGTTCAGCGTGAATGGCGCTTGGCGCGCGAGCGCGGCGAGGGTTTTGAGGCCAATGCGCAGGATTTGCGCATGGAACAATTGGCCAGCGCGCCGGGTTCGGGTCCGCATTGGAGCTTGGCTGTGGTGCCTATCCTGGTGGTGTTGGGCATCATCATGCTGCCGCGCGTGCTGCTGATGAGTGACGCGATCGTCCCGGGGCAAGGCTTGTTGGGCCCGTTGCTGGGCTTCAGTCAACAGCAGCCTATTCTTTGGCCGAGCCTGGCTCTGGTGATCGCCACTGGGGTTGCGGTCATGCTGTTTGCGGGATTGCGGCGCAATACGCTCGTGTTGCTCGGGCAGGGCGCTGACGATGCGATCATGCCGTTGCTGAACACCGCTGCAGTGATTGGCTTTGGTGGCGTGGTCACCCAGACGCCTGGCTTTGCCCAGTTTTCCCAGTGGATTCTGACGGTTGATTTGCCGCCGCTGTTGTCGATTTTTGTCTCGGTCAGCGTGGTTTCCGGGATCGTCGGTTCCTCCTCAGGCGGCTTGCAGATATTCATGCAGACCCTGGCGCCAAAATATCTGGAAATGGGTGTCGAGCCCGAAGTCCTTCACCGTATAGCCAACATTGCCTCCGGCGGGTTTGACTCGCTGCCACACTGCGGAGCAGTGATTGCCATGCTGATGATCATGGGCTTGACCCACAAGCAGGCTTACAAGGACATTTTCGTCGTGACGGTATTGATTCCGGTGATTGCGGTGCTGTGCAGCATCGCTTACTTGAGTGTGTTCTAGGCAAGGCGAGGCGAAGATTGCCTGGGTTGTCGGGTATGCCTGTGTACGTCTGCGACTTTGCCTGAATATGCAATTCGGGGCGGCAGCGCTGGTGAATGCGGACGATTGCGAATGCAAGTTCGATGATGCTGGAATGCCAAGGTCGCTTCGCCGGGAAAATATCGCTAAGGTGCGGGTATGGTTTGCAGGCTATTTTCAGAGGAGTTGGGATGAGCGAGGCGTTGTCCATTCACCATGACCTTAAGGGTCACCAGTTCGAGACCACAGTGGATGGTAATCGTGCGTACCTGGCCTATATGGATCTGGGCAAGCAGACCTTGGATATTTACCGCACCTTTGTTCCGAATTCGCTGCGTGGTCGTGGCATTGCCGCCGCATTGACCGAGCATGCCTTGCAGTACGCCGAGCGCATGGATTACACGGTGATTCCTTCGTGTTCCTACGTCGAACGTTATATGGAGCGCCGCCAGCGCCATAGTGTCAAAGACTGACGAAGACGCTTACAAAAACGCCGGGCATAGCCCGGCGTTTTTGTAACTGCGGCGTTTAGCCGCGATGACGCTGGGGCAGTACATCCTTGAGTTTGGCGTGCATGCTGCGCAGCGTTTTTTCGGTGCTATCCCAGTCGATGCAGGCATCGGTGACGGACACGCCGTATTTCAGCTGGTTGAGGTCTTTCGGTATCGATTGGCTACCCCAGCCCAGATGACTCTCGACCATCAGACCAATAATCGATTGATTGCCTTCGAGGATCTGGTTGGCAACGTTGTCCATCACCAACGGTTGCAGCGCCGGATCCTTGTTCGAGTTGGCATGGCTGCAGTCGACCATGACATTCGGGCGAATACCGGCCTTGGTCAGTTCCTGCTCGCAAACGGCCACGCTGACCGAATCGTAGTTCGGCTTGCCGTTGCCGCCGCGCAACACCACATGACCGTAGGCATTACCCTTGGTGGTGACGATGGACACGCCACCTTCCTGGTTGATGCCGAGGAAGCGATGCGGGCTGGAAACCGATTGCAGCGCGTTGATCGCTACGGTCAGGCCGCCGTCGGTACCGTTCTTGAAGCCAACCGCCGAGGACAAGCCAGAGGCCATTTCGCGGTGGGTTTGCGACTCGGTGGTGCGTGCACCGATGGCCGACCAGCTGATCAAATCCTGCAAATACTGCGGGGAGATTGGGTCGAGTGCCTCGGTAGCAGTCGGCAGGCCCATTTCAGCCAGGTCGAGCAGCAACTGGCGACCGATGTGCAAGCCGTCCTGAATCTTGAACGAGTCGTCCATATAGGGGTCGTTGATCAAGCCTTTCCAACCCACCGTGGTGCGCGGCTTTTCAAAGTACACGCGCATCACCAGGTACAGGCTGTCCGACACTTCTGCCGCAAGCGCCTTGAGGCGTTCGGCGTATTCGTGGGCCGCTTTGATGTCGTGAATCGAGCAGGGACCAACTACGACAAACAAGCGATGGTCTTTACCATCGAGGATGTCGCGAATCACCTGGCGACCAGTGGCAACAGTGTGCAGCGCGGTATCGGTCAGCGGAATTTCGCGCTTTAGCTGATCGGGAGTGATCAGGGTTTCGTTGGAGGCAACGTTAAGGTCATTGATTGGTAAATCAGCCATCGTGCTTTTCATCAGGTCAGGGTCGTCAGGTCACGGGTGCCGGCCGCCAGCGCTCCCCGTGTGGCGGAGCGCAGCATTTATGAGCACAGCGGGGATGCAGAACCTTAGCGCGTTACAGGCTGGCTAGACAATGGGTCTAAGGTCGTTAAGCGGAACGAAACCAGGATTACAGGTTGGCGCTGGCGAATTCGGCCGCGTGCTGTGCTACCCACTCCTCGGCGATACTCTCGATGGCGAGGTGTTCGCCCAGCTCTTGTTCGCGTTGCTGGCGGTAATGTTCGATCTGACAGATCTGTTCGATCATGCGTGCTCGAAATAACGTGTCCTCGTCGATAAAGGCTATGCCAACCAGGTAATCGTCGGGCTGTTTGCGGCACCAGGCCACCACCCCGGGGTAGCGTGCTTGCTCGCCAAGCAGTGGGATGCGTAGCTCTATCGCAGTACCAGGGCGAAAACCGCATCTGGAGTTGCACGCCACTCCGCCGAGGCTGATATTGTTCAGCCGTTGTTTGGGTATAAAGGTTGATTTGCGGAGCACCAACTCCACGGGCATATCGCTGGGGTGACGCAGAAACCGTCGCATGGCAACCGACTCCCTATGCCATCAATTTGACATCGTTCTAAATAGTATAGTGTCTGAATTGCAACTGACCGACTTTGATGCGGATCGCCGCTTGCTGGATCTACCCGGCACTCCTCTGCTGATTTTCACCGGCACAGGCTGTAGCAATTGTCGTTGGGCGCACCGGGAGCTGCCGACATTGCTGCTGCCGATCACGCGCCTGGCCTGGATCGACGCAGCCGATAATGCTGGCCTGGTCGCACGCTATGCGGTGTTCCATCCGCCGGTCCGCTGCCTGCAATCCCACGGATAGTGGCCTCGCGACGGTGGCCGAGTTTTACACAGACACCGAGGTAAGTATGAGCAAGGGGATGAGTGACAAGCTGGTGCTGGCGATTTCCTCACGGGCGCTGTTCGACCTGCGCGAGAGTCATCGCGTATATGAGGGCGAAGGGGTCGAAGCCTATCGTCGCTATCAGATCGAGCATGAGGACGAAATTCTCATGCCTGGCGACGCGTTTCCCTTGGTCGAGAAGCTGCTGGGGTTGAACACGACGCTGGGTCAGGCGCGAGTGGAAGTGATTCTGGTGTCGCGCAACAGTGCCGATACCGGGTTGCGCGCGTTTAACTCGATCCAGCACTACGGCCTTGGCATCTCGCGTGCGGCTTTTGTCGGGGGTCGCAGCCCTGATCCCTATCTGGCGGCGTTCGGCTGCCATCTGTTTCTCTCGACTCACGCCGAAGATGTGCGTAGCGCGCTGCGCTCGGGTTTTGGCGCGGCCACTATTCTTTCTGGTGGGGCGCGGCGGGCCGCGAGCAATGAGCTGCGCATCGCTTTCGACGGCGATGCCGTGCTGTTTTCCGACGAGTCCGAGCGGGTCTATCAGCAGGGCGGCCTGGAAGCCTTCCAGAGCCACGAGCGCGAGTCGGCTCGCGAGTTGCTCGGCGGGGGACCCTTCAAGCCCTTCCTGGCGGCGCTGCACCTCCTGCAGCAGGAGTTTCCCGAGGAGGCCTGTCCGATCCGCACGGCCTTGGTCACGGCTCGTTCGGCGCCGGCCCATGAACGGGTCATTCGCACCTTGCGCGAGTGGAATATTCGCCTGGATGAGTCGTTCTTTCTGGGCGGGCTGGAGAAGGCTGCGATCCTCGAGACCTTCGGTGCCGACGTATTCTTCGACGACCAGGCGGGGCACTGCGAGAAAGCCCGTGAAGTCGTTGCTACCGGGCATGTACCGCATGGCGTGAGTAACGAGCCGCAGCTCTAGCAGCCTGTCGGTTCACGCGTAGTTCTACTGTACAAGCCTGAATACGGATGCCGAACCCCGCGGCACCCAGGCCTTGTGCATATAACCATTCGTCCTGAATAACTGTAGTTTTGTTGACATGCGGATGGCACTGCTAAGCTCAAGTGAGGCCTGCCAGACGTAGGCAGTCTAGGAGGCCGCATGATTCGCTCGATTCTCTATGCTACCGATCTTGGTCTTTATGCCCCCTATGTCTTGCAACATGCCTTGGCGCTGACTCGCGCGTTCAATGCCAGCCTATATGTCGTGCATGCGGTGGAGCCAATGGGGTTGTTTGCCGAATCGGTGCTGCAAACCTTCCTGGATGAAGAGCAGCTCAAGGAGCTGCGCTCTAATGGCCTGAGTACGGTCATGGCGAGTATCGAACAGAGGGTGTTGGAGGGCTTTCGTGATGAACTTGGCGAGTCCCAGCATGAGCTCGAGGTGATCCGTGCGGTGCAGGTGGTGCAGGGCGATCCGCCTCAGGTGATTCTCGAGGAGGCGCAGAAACGTGGGGTGGATATGTTGGTCGTCGGCAGTCATAGCCATGGCGCCGGTCTGGATATCCCCTTGGGGCGCACGGCCGCGCGCCTGGTGCAGTTGTCCGAAGTTCCGGTGTATCTGGTGCCGATGCTGCAGCACCGAGCTCGTGGGGAGGCTTGAGGTCGTTTTATATTTCAAAGAATAATCGGCAAAACCAAATAAAATCATCTAGATTTAATAGTTAAACCATATATATGGTTATATGACGCCGCCGGCCACTGAACGGCTGCTTATTTTGCTTTGAGGGATTTTTATGAAGCTTCAGCAACTGCGCTACATCTGGGAAGTCGCGCATCACGACCTCAATGTGTCGGCCACAGCGCAAAGCCTCTATACCTCGCAGCCGGGCATCAGCAAGCAGATCCGTTTACTCGAAGACGAATTGGGCGTGGAGGTCTTCGCACGCAGCGGCAAGCACCTGACCCGGGTTACCCCGGCGGGCGAGCGGATCATCACCACTGCCGGAGAAATCCTGCGCAAGGTCGAAAGCATCAAGCAGATCGCCCAGGAATTCTCCAACGAGAAGAAGGGCACCTTGTCCATCGCCACGACCCATACCCAGGCGCGCTATGCCTTGCCGGCAGTGATCAGTGGATTCATCAAGCAATACCCGGATGTCGCCCTGCACATGCACCAGGGCACGCCGATGCAGATCGCCGAAATGGCCGCCGATGGCACCGTGGATTTCGCCATTGCCACCGAGGGGCTGGAACTGTTCAATGATCTGGTGATGATGCCGTGCTACCGCTGGAATCGCTGCGTGGTAGTGCCTCAGGGGCATCCGTTGAGCAAGCTGCCGAAGCTGACCCTGGAAGCCCTCGCCGAGCACTCTATCGTCACATATGTATTCGGCTTCACCGGCCGCTCCAAGCTGGACGAGGCCTTCAGTCACCGCGGCCTGACGCCCAAGGTGGTCTTCACCGCCGCCGATGCCGACGTGATCAAAACCTATGTGCGGCTTGGGCTCGGCGTGGGCATCGTGGCCAAAATGGCGGTGGATGCCACACTCGATCCCGATCTGGTGGTGCTCGATGCCAGCGATCTGTTCGAGTCCAGTGTGACCAAGATAGGTTTCCGCCGCGGCACCTTCCTGCGCGGATTCATGTGCGATTTCATCGAGAAATTCGCCCCGCACCTGACCCGCGATGTGCTGGCCAGTGCGGTGCAGTGTCATAACAAGGCCGAGCTGGAAGAGTTGTTCCGCGATGTCGAGTTGCCGACTTACTGAGTGGCTTTCGAGCAAGAAAAAACCCGGCCAAGTGCCGGGTTTTTCTTGCTCATCAGTGCATCAGCTCTTGGCGATCAGGTTGCCGGCGTGCAGGCCGCACTCCTTCTGCGTGGCTTCCTCCCACCACCAGCGGCCTTCGCGCTCGTGCTGATTGGGCAGTACGGGGCGGGTGCACGGCTCGCAGCCGATGCTGATGAAGCCGCGCTCATGCAGGCTGTTGTAGGGGATTTCCAGCATGCGGATATAGGCCCAGATGTCTTCGCTGCTCATCTGCGCCAGCGGGTTGAACTTGTACAGGGTGTTTTCCGGGGTGGAGAAGCCCGTGTCGATTTCCACCACCGCGACCTCGCTGCGGGTGCCGGGGCTCTGATCGCGGCGCTGGCCGGTAGCCCAGGCCTTGACCGTGGCGAGCTTGCGCCGCAGCGGGGCGGTCTTGCGAATACCGCAGCATTCGCCGTGGCCGTCCTTGTAGAAGCTGAATAAGCCTTTTTCCTTGACCAGTGCCTCTAGTGCCGTCGCGTCGGGGGAAAGTACGTCGATGGCGATGCCGTAGTGATCGCGCACCTGCTCGATGAAGCGGTAGGTCTCCGGGTGCAGGCGGCCGGTGTCGAGGCTGAAGACCTTGACGTTTTTGTTCAGCTTCCAGGCCATGTCCACCAGCACCACGTCCTCGGCGCCGCTGAAGGACAGCCACAGTTCATCGCCAAAGTGCTCAAAGGCAAGTTTGAGAATGTCCTGGGGCGACTTGTTGGCGTAGGTTGCGGCCAGTTCGGCTACATCGAATGGGTGGCTCATCGGGCTGGATTCCTGGTTGGGGTGGCGCTAAGAGGAAGCTGCCCGGCTACTGCGCCTGGCGTATTTGCGTCCTCGGGACGCTCTGTGCGTCGATGGTAGCAAAAAGGCGTTATACCGCTAAATAACCAAGTGCGAGGGTGTCCGTCTAGTTTGGGTATAAGCCTTGCGTTGCGCAGCCTCCGGCGAGCCGCTAGAGTGCCGCCTTCTTTCAAGCCCAATCTAGGAGTGTCCCGTGGAAATCGCTTGTCTCGACCTGGAAGGTGTTCTAGTCCCGGAGATCTGGATCGCCTTCGCGGAAAAAACCGGCATCGAATCGCTGAAAGCGACCACCCGGGATATTCCGGATTACGACGTGCTGATGCAGCAGCGCCTGCGCATTCTCGATGAGCATGGCCTGAAGCTGAACGACATCCAGCAAGTCATTGC
The DNA here is from genome assembly GCF_002025205.1 of Pseudomonas sp. CC6-YY-74. Lineage (GTDB taxonomy): Bacteria > Pseudomonadota > Gammaproteobacteria > Pseudomonadales > Pseudomonadaceae > Aquipseudomonas > Aquipseudomonas paeninsulae. The sequence continues at coordinate 1,175,606 of NZ_CP019947.1, forward strand.
CACCCTCAAGCCGCTGGACGGCGCGGTGGAGTTCATCGACTGGCTGCGTGAGCGCTTTCAGGTGGTGATTCTCTCGGACACCTTCTATGAATTCTCCCAGCCGCTGATGCGTCAGCTGGGTTTCCCGACGCTGCTGTGCCACAAGCTGATCACCGACGAGAATGATCGCGTGGTGAGTTACCAGTTGCGCCAGAAGGATCCCAAGCGGCAGTCGGTGGTCGCGCTCAAGAGTCTCTACTACCGGGTGCTCGCCGCAGGCGACTCGTACAACGACACCACCATGCTCAGCGAGGCCCATGCGGGCATCCTGTTTCATGCGCCGGAAAACGTGATTCGCGAGTTTCCGCAGTTCCCGGCGGTGCACACCTTTGATGATCTCAAGCGCGAGTTCATCAAGGCGTCCAATCGCGACCTGAGCGTGTAACCGCAGCGACAAGCTGCAAGCTTGCAAGAGTAGGGCGAAGGCGTTAGGCGGTTGTCACTTCGTTCCGAGCTCGCTTGCAGCTTGCAGCTACATCCCCTCCAGCGTTTCCAGCAAGATCTTCACCTTGGTGATGGACTCCTGGTATTCCGCCTGCCAGGCGGAGTCGGCGACTATCCCGCCGCCGCCCCAGCAACTGATCTGCCCGTCTTTGGCCAGTAGGCTGCGGATGGCAATCGAGCTGTCCAGCTCTCCACGCACGTCCAGATAAAGCAGCGAGCCGCAATAGAGTGCGCGGCGGGTGGGCTCCAGTTCGTCGATGATCTGCATGGCGCGGATTTTCGGCGCGCCGGTGATTGAACCGCCGGGGAAGCTGCCGGCGAGCAGATCCAGGGCGTCTTTGCCTGGCGCCAGTTCGCCCGTCACCGCGCTGACCAGGTGGTGCACGTTGGGATAGCTCTCCAGGGCAAACAGCTCGGGCACACGTACCGAACCGATCGTGCAGCTGCGGCCCAGGTCGTTGCGCAGCAGATCGACGATCATCAGGTTCTCGGCACGATCCTTGGGGCTGCCCAATAGCGTTTCGGCATGCGCGGCATCCTGCTCGGGGTCGCTGTGACGTGGGCGGGTGCCCTTGATCGGGCGGGTTTCCACGTGACCTTCGCTGACGCGCAGGAAGCGTTCAGGCGACAGGCTGATGATTGCGCCGTTATCTGCCAGGGCCAGGTAGCCGGAGAAGGGCGTCGGGCAGGCCGCGCGCAAGGTGCGATAAGCCGTCCAGGGATCGCCCTGGTAGTGGCTGCGAAAGCGTTGGGCAAAGTTCACCTGGTAACAGTCGCCGGACTGAATATAGGCCTGGATGCGTTCGATGGCATGGCGATACTCGCTTGCATCGATATCTGCCTTGAATGCCCCGGTCAGCGCAAAAGGCGCCGGCGCTGGCGCTTGTGGCGCATCGAACAGCTCGATCAAGCGCTGCCGTTGTGCAGTGCTCAGCGTTGGATGAAACATCAGCTGACTGGTGCCCAGGTGATGGTCGGTAATCAGGGCCCAGGCATACAAGCCCAGTTGCGCATCGGCCAAGCCCAGGTCGTCGCTTGCCTGTTCGGGCATGGTTTCCAGGCGTCGGCCGAAGTCGTAGCCCAGGTAGCCAATCAAGCCGCCGACGAAGGGCAGTGGGCAGTCGTCAGGTGCTTTGGCCACACCCAGCGCCGCCAGACTGGCGCGCAGGCGTTGCAGGAAGTCAGTGGCCGGTTCGTCAGGCGTTGGGATCAGCTCGGCCGTTGGCCAGGCGCTGATCAGATCATAGCGTCCACGCTGGGCGGCCGGGCGGCCGGCATCCAACAGCACCGCCCCTGGCGCGTGACAGACGACGTCGAAGTAGCTGGCCGGGTCGGCACGATAGGGCAGGGCGTGTACAAGGCAAGTAGACATGCGAGGCTTTCGGAGGCGCGCGGCAGGCGATTGTAGAACGCCTGCCAGATTCATCCTAGAGCTCTGTCTGGGTACTGTGCGGATAAGGGAGCTGGGTCTCGATATTCAGGCGTGCATCCAGGTCAAAAAAAGTGCCGATCACTTTGCTTGAGTGAGCGGCACTTTGGGTCGTTTCCGATTTCTGTTGCGGGCAGCCTGTCTACCTTCGCTGGCCGCCGTGATAAAACCTGCGGACGACTTGGTTCAGATCTCTGCTTTGGCTGCGTGACCAAACAGCTCCTGGGCGAAGCGCATGCGTTCCTCTGGCGTCTCGGTTATGCCTTTTTTCGCCAGTTCGACCAGGCGTGCTTCCACTGCATGGGCGCGGTGAGTGAGGCCGCAGTCGTTGGCGATCTGGATGTTCAGGCCGGGGCGCGCGTTGAGCTCGAGAATCAGCGGGCCTTTCTCTTGGTCGAGGACCATGTCCACGCCGATATAGCCAAGGCCACACAGCTCATAGCAGCCGGCGGCAAGCGTCATGAAACCGTTCCAGTTGGGTAGCTGTACGCCGTCTACCGAATTGGTGGTGTCTGGGTGCTTGCTGATCTTGGTATTCAGCCAGGTGCCGCGCAGGGTCACCCCGGTTGCCAGATCCACGCCCACACCGATCGCGCCTTGGTGCAGGTTGGCCTTGCCGCCAGACTGGCGGGTCGGCAAGCGCACCATGGCCATCACCGGGTAGCCCTTCAGCACGATGATGCGGATGTCCGGTACACCTTCGTAGCTGATGCTCTTGAAGATGGGGTCGGGAATGACGCGGTATTCGATCAGTGCGCGGTCACGGTGACCGCCCAGCGAGTAGAGGCCGGTGAGAATGCTGGAGATCTGATGTTCGATTTCCTCATGGCTGATGATCTTGCCGGAAACCGTTCGATAGCGATCCTCGAAGCGGTCAGCGATGACCAGAATGCCATCGCCGCCAGCACCTTGCGCTGGCTTGACCACGAAGTCCGGGCGATCGCCAATGATCTCGCGCAGCTTGTCGATGCCTTTTTCGGTCTCGATCACGCCATACATTTCCGGCACATCGATGCCGGCTGCGATGGCGCGTTCCTTGGTGATGATCTTGTCATCGACGATCGGATAGAGATTGCGCTTGTTGTACTTCAGTACGTAGTCCGCATTACGGCGGTTGATGCCCATGATGCCTTTGGCTTCAAGGGCCTTCCATGTTTTCCAGAGACCTAGCATGGCTCAATCCTTCAGGAAGGCTTTGAAGCGGAAAAGTTCGGTCAGGCGGTAACCGCGATAGCGGCCCATCGCCAGCATGAAGCCCACCAGGATCATCAGCACAGCCGGGAAGGTAAAGACGAAGTAGGTCAGCTCCGGCACGCTCATCAGCAAGTGAGCCAGGGTCGCGGCGACCAGGGTGCCGATGGCAACCTTGAAGGCATGACCGCCACCACGTTCTTCCCAAGTGATGGACAGGCGTTCGATGGTCATGGTCAGAATCACCATCGGGAACAACGCCACCGAGAGGCCGCGTTCGAGGCCAAGTTTATGGCTGAACAGGCTGATTGCCGCGATCAGTACCACCACGAAGGTCAGGACCACCGAGAGTCTGGGCAGCATCTGCAGTTTCAGGTGCTCGAGGTAGGAGCGCAGTGACAGGCCCAAAGCCGTAATGACGGTGAACAGCATGATGCCGAAGCCCAGCTGGGTTTCACGGAAGGCCAGGGCGATCAGCACCGGCGTGAAGGTGCCTAGGGTCTGCAAGCCACCGAGGTTGCGCAGGATCAGAATCACCAGCACGCCGACCGGGATCACCATCATGATCTGGAAAGTCTGCTGGGTAGAAAGCGGCAGGCTGTACATCGAGTATTCGAGGAAGTCGGCGTCAGTGTTTTCGTCAGTTAATTTGGCCAGGCGGATGGCATTCATCTCGCTGTTGCTCAGGGTGAAGCTGACGTTCGCTTGCTTGCCGCCTTCGAGGTTGACCAGATTATCGTCGCCGATCCACCAGATCAGGCGGTCGCTCGGCATACCTTGTTGGCCAGTATCAGGGTTGAAGTACAGCCATTTTTCGCCGTTGAAGCTGCGCAACCATAACTCGGGGCTTTGCTGAATCTCGGCAGCCAGGCGAATGGTGTGTACGCGCTCCATAGGCACATGGGCAATGGACAGCAGCAGCTCGATGGCATCGGCTTTATTTGCGGTCGAGGCATCGCCGCCCAGCAGCAGTTTGACGTTGTCGTCGTTGACGTTGTTGACCCGTTTGATGGTCTCGCTGATAAAGGTTTCGACGTCCGCCGAGTGTTGCCGGATCGGTGCGAGCAGGGCTTCGGCCGCAATCTTCTCGGCGCCTTCCACGGGAATGCTGTCGCGGAAGATCGGGCCTTCGCTCTTGGCTTGCTCGCCGCTGTAGCGCTTGGTCAATACCAGGCGGTAGTACAGGGTTTGCTTGCCGCCGGCGCGCCGGGCAGACCAGGTGACCTTGCGATTGCCGTTGGCGCGATTGATGCTCACGCCATAATTGTTCGAGATGAAGCTCTCGTTGAGGCTGACGTAATCCTGATTCAGTGGCGGCACGAACATCTGTAGCTTGACTGGCTCACGCGGGCTGGCCTGGAATTCGACTCTGGCGTCGATGTTCCACAGGTCATCGGTTTCATCTTCGGTCAGTGGTATGCCGAGAATGAAAATTTGATAGGCCGTAATCAGAATCCCCAGACCCACCAATAGTGTGATCAGGATTTTCAGATGCAGGTTAAGAGAGCGCATAGGCATTACTCATTAGGGGTGGCGCCAATGTTTGCGTCAGGAGGACAGCCAGGTTTTCCTGCTGCGTATTTAAGGCTTGGATCGACCAGTGCACTGAAACGCTTGAGTGCATCGGAGCCGATCAATAACGGGTATTGGAATGCACTACGGTCGGTCAAGTTCACTTCGATAGTGCGCAGGGCTTGGCCCATGCAGATATCCAGCTCGATGACCGGGCGTGCGGTATAGGTTTTTTCTTCCTCTGGATCATAGTCGCCGGCGCGGCGTTTGATTTTGCTGATCCGCGCCAGCGGGCGCTCGATAGGATGGGCATGGGCATCGTCGATTGCCAGGTAAAAGCGTACCCAGGGTTCGCCTTCACGCTTGAAACGTTTGATATCCCGCGCGCTCAAGGACGCTGTCTTGGCGCCAGTATCCAACTTGGCCGGCACTTGCAGGCCGAGGTTGAACAGCATTGCGTGTTCATTCAGGCCGTATACGGCCTTCTCTGCGGCGGCGAGACCCAGGCCAGGCAGTAATAACAGGCAGAACGGCAGGGCGAAGGGCTTGAGTCTCATAAGTCCTATTTAGGTATAGCGCGGTCATCGAATAACAAGACCAGCGGGCGAGACGGCATAGCCGCTGCGCCTGGTTTGAACTCTAGCGGGCATGGCAGCAACGCTAGGCCAGGCGCAAGTGGGTGGCATTCTATCACGGGGGTTTTGCTGCTGCGACAGACGCTTATAGGCGTTTATGCAAGAAGAGAGAGCGGGTCAGAACTTTTTGTTATCCGGGTGATTGTCGACAGTCTAGGTCGAATGTTTGACATCAATGCTTACATGGGGTAATTTTTTGGCAAATCTAGCAAGTAGTGTCGACAATATGCCCGATGCCATTGAGTTGCCCCGTATCGTTCAAGATGACTCGGAAACGCTGTCCGAGCATGTTTTTCGCCGGATTCAGGCTGCCATCGTCAAAGGCGAGATCGCACCAGGCAGCAAGATTTCCGAACCGGAGCTTGCACGCACCTATGGCATCAGTCGTGGGCCGCTGCGCGAGGCGATTCACCGCCTGGAAGGTCAGCGTCTGTTAGTGCGCATTCCCCATGTGGGTGCACGGGTGGTGTCGCTCGATCACGCCGAGCTGATCGAGCTCTATGAGATCCGCGAGTCGCTGGAGGGTATGGCCTGCCGCCTGGCCGCCGAGCGGATGAGCCAGGCGGAAATCGATGACCTGCGCCGGGTGCTCGATCTGCATGAGCAGGACGCGGCCTTCAAGGCGGGTGTCGGCTACTACCAGCAGGAAGGCGATTTCGATTTCCACTACCGGATCATTCAAGGCAGCGGCAACCGCACCCTTGTGCAGATGCTCTGCGGTGAGTTGTATCAGCTGGTGCGCATGTACCGCCTGCAGTTCTCCGCTACACCGAACCGCCCGCGTCAGGCGTTCGCCGAACACCACCGCATTCTCGACGCCATCGCCGAGCGCGATGGTGAACTCGCAGAGTTGCTGATGCGCCGTCACATCGGTGCGTCCAAGCGCAATATCGAGCGCCACTACCAGGGCGCGTCAACCAAGACAGCCAAACCCCGAGGTGAGTCATGAGTCAGCCTTCCAGTCAGAGCAGTCCCGGCCAGCGTTTCCGCGATGCGGTTGCCGCAGAACATCCGCTGCAGGTCGTAGGTGCGATCAATGCCAACCATGCGCTGTTGGCCAAACGCGCCGGTTTCAAGGCGATCTACCTGTCCGGTGGCGGTGTGGCGGCCGGCTCACTGGGTTTGCCGGATCTGGGTATCACCGGGCTGGACGATGTGCTCACCGATGTACGGCGGATCACCGACGTCTGCGACCTGCCGCTGCTGGTGGATGTCGACACCGGCTTCGGTTCCTCGGCGTTCAACGTGGCGCGTACCGTCAAGTCGATGATCAAGTTCGGCGCCGCGGCGATTCACATCGAAGACCAGGTGGGCGCCAAGCGCTGCGGTCATCGGCCGAACAAGGAAATCGTCACCCTGCAGGAGATGATCGACCGGATCAAGGCGGCCGTGGATGCGCGCACCGACGACAGCTTCGTGATCATGGCGCGCACCGATGCGCTAGCCGTCGAGGGCCTGAACTCGGCGCTGGATCGTGCAGAGGCGTGCGTCGAGGCCGGCGCCGACATGATCTTCCCCGAGGCGATCACCGAACTGGCGATGTACAAGACCTTCACCGACCGCATCAAGGCGCCGATCCTGGCCAACATCACCGAGTTTGGCGCCACCCCGCTGTACACCACCGACGAGCTGGCCAGTGTCGACGTGTCCCTGGTGCTCTATCCGTTGTCGGCCTTCCGCGCCATGAACAAGGCGGCCGAGAACGTCTACACCGCGCTGCGCCGTGACGGCACCCAGAAGAATGTGATCGACACCATGCAGACCCGCATGGAGCTCTACGAGCGCATCAACTACCACGCGTTCGAAGCGCATCTCGACGCGCTGTTTGCCGCCAAGAAATAACTGGCGCGCGAGCCGCCGCGGCCTGCGCATAACAAGAAATACCCGACCGGATCGGACGAGGAGAGACAAACGATGAGCTCGACCCCAGAAACCACCACCCCAGGCTTCAAGCCGAAGAAATCCGTAGCCCTGAGCGGCACCACCGCCGGCAACACCGCGCTGTGTACCGTCGGTCGCAGCGGTAACGACCTGCACTACCGTGGCTATGACATTCTCGATGTCGCCACCACCTGCGAGTTCGAGGAAATCGCTCACCTGCTGGTACACGGCAAGCTGCCCAATGCCGCCGAGCTGGCGGGTTACAAGGCCAAACTCAAGGCCCTGCGTGGCCTGCCGGCGGCGCTGAAAGCCGCCCTGGAGCAGCTACCACCGTCCGCTCACCCGATGGATGTGATGCGCACCGGCGTGTCCGTGCTCGGCTGCCTGGCGCCAGAGAAGGATGATCATAATCACCCCGGTGCCCGCGACATCGCCGACAAGCTGATGGCCTCGCAGGGTTCCATGCTGTTGTACTGGTACCACTTCAGCCATAACGGCAAGCGCATCGAGGTGGAAACCGACGACGACTCCATCGGTGGTCACTTCCTCCATCTGCTGCATGGCGAGACGCCGCGCGAGTCCTGGGTGCGTGCCATGCACTGCTCGCTGATTCTCTACGCCGAGCACGAATTCAATGCCTCTACCTTTGCCTCGCGGGTGATTGCCGGCACTGGTTCGGATATGTTCTCCGCCATTGCCGGTGGCATCGGCGCCCTGCGCGGACCCAAGCATGGTGGTGCCAACGAGGTCGCCTTCGAGATTCAGAAGCGCTACGACAACCCGGACGAGGCCGAGGCCGACATTCGTGCCCGGGTCGAGAAGAAGGAAGTGGTCATCGGTTTCGGCCATCCGGTCTACACCGTGTCCGACCCGCGTAACAATGTGATCAAGGGCGTAGCCCGCGAGCTCTCCACCGAGCAGGGCAGCACTAAGATGTACGACATCGCCGAGCGCCTGGAATCGACCATGTGGGAAATCAAGAAGATGTTCCCCAACCTCGACTGGTTCAGTGCGGTCAGCTACCACATGATGGGTGTGCCGACCGCCATGTTCACTCCGCTGTTCGTGATTGCCCGCACCTCAGGCTGGTCCAGCCACGTCATCGAGCAGCGCATCGACGGCAAAATCATTCGCCCGAGCGCCAACTACGTCGGTCCCGAGGACCGCAAGTTCGTGCCGCTCAAGGATCGCCAATAAGATGAACAGCCAATACCGCAAATCCCTGCCCGGCACCACGCTGGATTACTTCGATACCCGTGCCGCAGTCGATGCGATCCAGCCGGGTGCTTACGACAAGCTGCCCTACACCTCCCGCGTCTTGGCGGAAAACCTGGTGCGGCGCTGTGACCCGGCCACGCTGACGGCCTCGCTGAGCCAGTTTATCGAGCGCAGACGTGACCTGGATTTCCCCTGGTTCCCGGCCCGTGTGGTGTGCCATGACATTCTCGGCCAGACCGCACTGGTTGATCTGGCCGGTCTGCGTGATGCGATTGCCGATCAGGGTGGCGATCCGGCGCTGGTCAATCCGGTGGTGCCGACCCAGCTGATCGTCGACCACTCGCTGGCGGTCGAAGCGGGTGGTTTTGATCCGGACGCCTTCGACAAGAACCGCGCCATCGAAGACCGGCGCAACGAAGACCGTTTTCACTTCATTAACTGGACCAAGAAGGCGTTCAAGAACGTCGACGTGATCCCACCGGGCAACGGCATCATGCACCAGATCAATCTGGAGAAGATGTCGCCGGTGGTGCAGGTGCGTGACGGGGTGGCCTTTGCCGATACCTGTGTCGGTACCGACAGTCACACCCCGATGGTCGATGCGTTGGGCGTGATTTCCGTGGGCGTTGGTGGTCTTGAAGCGGAGAGCGTGATGCTCGGTCGCGCGTCCTGGATGCGTCTGCCGGATATTACCGGGGTCGAACTGACTGGCCGGCTGCAACCGGGCATTACAAGTACCGACATGGTGCTGGCGCTGACCCAGTTCCTGCGGCGCGAGCGGGTGGTTGGTGCGTACCTGGAGTTCTTCGGTGAAGGCGCTAATGCGCTGACCATTGGAGACCGCGCCACAATTTCCAACATGACCCCGGAATACGGCGCCACGGCGGCCATGTTCTACATTGACCAGCAAACCATCGACTACCTCATGCTCACCGGTCGCGAGGACGAGCAGGTCAAGTTGGTCGAGCAGTTCGCCAAGCACACGGGCCTGTGGGCCGATAGCCTGAAGAGCGCCGAGTACGAGCGGGTGCTGAGTTTCGACCTGTCCAATGTCGCGCGTAGCCTGGCCGGCCCGTCCAACCCGCATGCCTTGCTGCCTACCGCCGAGCTGGCTGCCCGTGGCATCAGCGGTGTGGTGGAAAACCAGCCGGGCAAAATGCCGGACGGTGCGGTGATCATCGCCGCCATCACCAGCTGCACCAACACCAGTAACCCGCGCAACATGATTGCCGCCGGCCTGATCGCGCGTAATGCCAACAAGCTGGGGCTGACGCGCAAGCCCTGGGTCAAGTCGTCCCTGGCGCCGGGCTCTAAAACCGTAAAAATGTACCTGGAAGAAGCGCAGCTGCTGCCTGAGTTGGAGCAGCTGGGCTTTGGCGTAGTGGCGTTTGCCTGCACCACCTGTAATGGCATGAGCGGCGCGCTGGATCCGGTTATCCAGCAGGAAATCATTGAGCGCGACCTGTACGCCACCGCCGTATTGTCGGGTAACCGCAACTTTGATGGGCGTATCCACCCATACGCCAAACAAGCCTTCCTCGCTTCTCCACCGCTGGTGGTGGCCTACGCCATTGCCGGTACCATCCGCTTTGATATCGAAAAGGATGTGCTGGGCGTGGTCGATGGCACGGAAATCCGCCTCAAGGACATCTGGCCGAGCGACGAGGAAATCGACGCGGTGGTCAAGGCTTCGGTCAAGCCCGAGCAGTTCCGTCAGGTGTATATCCCGATGTTCGACATCACCCGCGAGGCCCGCGAACAGATCAGCCCGTTGTACGACTGGCGCGAGATGAGCACCTATATCCGCCGTCCGCCGTACTGGGAAGGCGCGCTGGCCGGTGAGCGCTCGCTCAAGGGCATGCGCCCGTTGGCCGTGCTGCCAGACAACATCACCACCGATCACCTGTCGCCGTCCAACGCCATCATGCTCGACAGTGCCGCCGGTGAGTACCTGCACAAGATGGGCCTGCCGGAGGAGGACTTCAATTCCTACGCCACCCACCGTGGCGATCACCTGACTGCGCAGCGCGCCACCTTCGCCAACCCGCAACTGGTCAATGAGATGGCGGTAGTCGATGGCAAGGTGAAGAAGGGTTCGCTGACGCGTATCGAGCCGGAAGGCCAGGTCACGCGCATGTGGGAAGCGATCGAGACCTATATGCAGCGTAAGCAGCCGCTGATAATCATTGCCGGTGCTGACTACGGTCAGGGTTCCTCCCGCGACTGGGCTGCCAAGGGCGTGCGTCTGGCCGGTGTGGAAGCCATTGCCGCGGAAGGTTTCGAGCGCATCCACCGCACCAACCTGCTCGGTATGGGGGTGTTGCCGCTGGAGTTCATGGCGGGCACTAATCGCCATACGCTGAATATTGACGGTACTGAAACCTATGACGTGATTGGCGAGCGCAAGCCGCTGGCCACGCTGACACTGGTGATCAACCGCAAGAATGGCGAGCGAGTAGAGGTGCCGGTGACCTGCCGTCTGGATACCGCCGAAGAGGTCTCGATCTACGAGGCGGGTGGTGTGCTGCAGCGTTTTGCCCAGGACTTCCTGGAATCGACTGTCACGGCCTGACAGCCCGTAGGTTGCTGTTGAACGTAGCGATAGCCAATGTGCCAAGGCGCGCGGGTATCGCGACGTTCAACACGCGTGGCCCGATCTACAACCCACCGAACATGATTGAGCGAGGCGGCAAGTTGCCGCTTCAGTCTCAGAGGAAAGGCATTTCATGGCCTATGTACCCCAAATCAAGGTTCCTGCCACCTATATCCGTGGCGGCACCAGTAAAGGCGTGTTCTTCCGCCTGCAAGACCTCCCCGATACTGCGCAGGTTGCCGGTGCGGCCCGCGATGCCTTGCTATTGCGCGTGATTGGCAGCCCCGATCCCTATGGTAAGCAAACCGATGGCATGGGGGGGGCGACTTCCAGCACCAGCAAGACCGTGATCCTGAGCAAAAGCGAGAAAGCCGACCACGACGTCGATTATCTGTTCGGCCAGGTGTCGATCGACAAGGCCTTCGTCGACTGGAGCGGCAACTGCGGCAACCTCTCGGCGGCGGTCGGCTCGTTCGCCATCAGTGCCGGCCTGGTCGATGCCAGCCGCATTCCCGAGAACGGTATGGCTGTCGTGCGGATCTGGCAGGCCAATATTGGCAAAACCATCATCGCCCACGTGCCGATCACCCAGGGTGACGTGCAGGAAACCGGTGACTTCGAACTCGATGGGGTGACCTTCCCTGCCGCCGAAGTGCAGCTCGAATTCATCAGCCCGGCCGCGGACGAGGAGGGCGCCGGTGATTCGATGTTCCCCACCGGCAACCTGGTCGACGAGCTCGAGGTGCCGGGTGTCGGTACCTTCAAGGTGACCATGATCAACGCCGGCATCCCCACCGTGTTCGTCAACGCCGAGGACATTGGCTACACCGGCACTGAACTGCAGGACGCCATCAACGGTGACGCCAAGGCCCTGGCCATGTTCGAGACCATTCGCGCCTATGGTGCGCTGCGCATGGGCCTGATCCAGAACGTGGATGAAGCCGCCCAACGCCAGCACACGCCGAAAGTCGCCTTCGTCGCCAAGCCGGCGGCTTACCTGTCTTCCAGCGGCAAGCCAGTGGCCGCGGGCGATATCGACCTGCTGGTGCGCGCGCTGTCGATGGGCAAGCTGCATCACGCCATGATGGGCACGGCTGCCGTGGCCATCGGCACCGCCGCGGCGATTCCGGGCACCCTGGTGAACCTCGCGGCTGGCGGCGGGGCGCGCAGCGCCGTGCGCTTCGGCCACCCCTCCGGCACCCTGCGGGTTGGCGCCGAAGCCAACCAAGTCGACGGCGAGTGGACGGTGGTCAAGGCGATCATGAGTCGCAGCGCCCGCGTGCTGATGGAAGGCTGGGTGCGCGTACCCGGCGATGCGTTCTGAGGCGTATGGCCTAAGCTGAAGAAGAGCCCGCACAAGCGGGTTTTTCGCCTTCTGGGTTGGCATGTCGTGGCTGCAGTCATGTAGGTGGTTCGGATCGCCCCTGACCTAGCCCCACGTTTAGCCATGCACCCTTGGAGTGCTCTGGGATTGCGTTGGTGCCTGCTCTATGAAGTCAGACGGGCTACAAATTGCGCCAACGCCGTATACCTGCAGTGGTTTCGCGTTTCCCCGAGGGGCCGGGCCACAAGAAGCCGAAGGAGGAGTGAACACATGAGCGCCAATGTCGACCTGAATATCCGCCCCGACTATGACCAAGTGATCCAGGACGTCGCCGACTACGTCCTGACCTACAAGATCGAGTCCGCCGAGGCCCTGAATACCGCACGCAACTGCCTGATGGACACCCTCGGTTGCGGTTTGCTGGCGCTGCGCTTTCCCGAGTGCACCAAGCATCTCGGTCCGTTCGTCGAGGGTACCGTGGTGCCGAATGGGGCGCGCGTGCCGGGCACCAGTTTCCGTCTGGATCCGCTTAAGGCCGCCTGGGATATCGGCTGCATCGTGCGTTGGCTGGACTACAACGACACCTGGCTGGCGGCCGAGTGGGGCCATCCATCGGACAACCTCGGCGGTATTCTCGCGGTGGCCGACCACCTGTCGCAACTGCGCGTATCCCGGGGCGAAACGCCGCTGAGCATGCGTGTGGTGCTGGACGCGATGATCATGGCCCACGAGATCCAGGGCGTGTTTGCCCTGGAAAATTCCTTCAACCGGGTTGGTCTGGATCATGTGCTGCTGGTCAAGCTGGCCTCCACCGCCGTCTGCGCCAGGCTGATGGGGGCCAACCGCGAGCAACTGCTGTCGGCTATCTCGCATGTCTTCGTCGACGGCCAGGCGCTACGTAGCTACCGCCACGCGCCGAACGCCGGGTCGCGCAAATCCTGGGCGGCGGGCGATGCTACCAGCCGTGGTGTGCGCCTGGCCGATATCGCCATGCGTGGCGAAATGGGCATTCCTGGCGCGCTAAGCGCAGCGCAATGGGGTTTCTACGATGTGCTGTTCAGTCATACCAACAACGACCTGGCGCTGAAGCCTACTGAGGCGCGCCAATTCAGTTTCCCGCAGGGTTTCGCCAGCTACGTAATGGAAAACGTGCTGTTCAAGATCAGTTTCCCGGCCGAATTCCATGCGCAGACCGCCTGCGAAGCGGCGGTCATTCTGCACCCTGAGGTCAGGGATCGCCTGCACGAAATCGATAAAATCGTCATCACCACCCACGAATCGGCGATTCGCATCATCTCCAAGGTGGGCACCTTGGCCAATCCGGCCGATCGTGATCACTGCATCCAGTACATGACCGCCGTACCGCTGGTGTTCGGCAACCTGGTGGCCGAGCAGTACGAAGATGACTTTCATGCCGCCCACCCGATCATTGACCAGTTGCGCGAGAAGATGGAGATAGTCGAGGACCCGCGCTACACCCGCGAGTACCTGGAAGCCGACAAGCGTTCGATTGCCAATGCCGTTCAGGTGTTCTTCAAGGATGGCTCATCGACCATGCAGGTCGCGGTTGAGTACCCAGTCGGTCACCGCCGTCGTCGCGCCGAGGGCATTGCGTTGCTGGAGGACAAGTTCAAGGCCAACCTGGCAACCCGTTTCAGCGCCCAGCGTAGCGCGCAGATTTTCCACCTGTGCCAGGATCAGGCGGCGCTTGAAGCCACGCCGGTGCAGCGATTCATGGATATGTGGGTGGTGTAAAGCCCCGATCAACCCTACTTTAGGCGGCGCTCGACGCCTTTTTCCACCAGAATCTTGGCGGAAATCTCTTCCACGGAAAAATACGTGGAATTGATGAAGTTGATGTTTTCGCGGCGGAACAGACCCTCCACCTCGCGCACCTCGAATTCGGCCTGGGCGAAGCTGGCGTAGCGACTGTTGGGCTTGCGCTCATGGCGAATGGCGGTCAATCGATCCGGGTCGATGGTCAGGCCAAACAGCTTGTCTCGGTACTTCTTCAGCACGGCTGGAAGCTGCAGATGTTCCATGTCGTCTTCGGTTAGCGGGTAATTTGCGGCACGAATTCCGTATTGCATTGCCATATACAGGCAAGTAGGCGTTTTACCGCAACGGGAAACGCCGACCAGGATCAGGTCGGCCTTGTCGTAATAGTGAGTGCGGGCGCCGTCGTCGTTGTCCAGGGCGAAGTTCACCGCCTCGATACGTTCCATGTAATTGGAGTTGTGCCCGATGGAGTGGGACTTGCCGACCGAGTAGGACGAGTGCGAACTCAATTCTTGCTCGAGTGGTGCGAGAAAGCTCGAGAAGATGTCAATCATGAAGCCTTCGGATTCGGCTAGAACCTCGCGGATTTCCTGGTTGACGATGGTGTCGAAGATGATTGGTCGCGCATCGTCATTCTCGGCAGCACTATTGATTTGTTGTACCATTGCGCGCGCTTTTTCCACGCTATCAATGTACGGTCGCGTGAGTTTGGTGAAGGTGATGGTTTCGAACTGCGCCAATAAGCTCTGACCCAGGGTTTCGGCCGTAATGCCGGTGCCGTCGGAGATGAAGAAAGCGGTTCGTTTCATTTGCACCGTGGGCCTTAAGCTGAGGACGATTCTTGGCTATCATAGGCCCGCTTTTGCAGGCCGAAAGTGGCTGCATTGTTACTTATTTTCCAGGGCCCGGCCACAATCGTGCGGACATGCTCCGCCGAATTTTCCAGCCCCTTGAGCTTTTCCAACACCATTAGTGGAGAGATCACCTTGGTAGAGTACGTAGTTTCCCTCGATAAGCTCGGCAATCACGATGTTGAGCACGTAGGGGGCAAGAACGCCTCCCTGGGCGAGATGATCAGCAACCTTGCTGGCGCCGGTGTATCGGTTCCCGGTGGTTTCGCTACTACCGCTCAGGCCTACCGCGACTTTCTCGAGCAGAGCGGCCTGAATGCGCAGATCCATGCGGCGCTGGATGCCTTGGATGTTGACGATGTCAATGCTCTGGCCAAGACCGGTGCGCAAATTCGTCAGTGGGTGATGGATGCACCCTTCCCGGAGAAGCTCAATTCTGAGATCCGCAAGGCCTTCGCCGCTATGTCCGAAGGCAACGAGCATATGGCCGTAGCTGTGCGTTCTTCGGCCACCGCGGAAGACCTGCCAGATGCTTCCTTCGCCGGCCAGCAAGAGACCTTCTTGAATATTCGCGGCGTGGACAACGTGATCCGTGCGGCCAAGGAAGTGTTCGCTTCACTGTTCAATGACCGCGCCATTTCCTACCGCGTCCATCAAGGCTTCGACCACAAGCTGGTGGCCCTGTCTGCCGGCGTGCAGCGCATGGTGCGCTCGGAAACCGGCACCGCGGGGGTCATGTTCACCCTCGACACCGAGTCGGGTTTTCGCGATGTGGTGTTCATCACCGGCGCTTACGGTCTCGGCGAGACAGTGGTGCAGGGGGCGGTCAATCCCGACGAATTCTATGTGCACAAGCAGACTCTTGAGGCCGGGCGTCCGGCGATCCTGCGCCGCAATCTGGGCAGCAAGGCAATCAAGATGATTTACGGCGATGAAGCCAAGGCCGGCAAGTCGGTCAAGGTGGTCGATGTCGACTGTGCTGATCGTGCACGGTTTTGTCTGAGCGATGCCGAGGTCAGCGAGCTGGCCAGGCAAGCCTTGATCATCGAGAAGCACTACGGCCGGCCGATGGACATCGAATGGGCCAAGGACGGCGATGACGGCAAGCTATACGTCGTCCAGGCCCGTCCGGAAACGGTGAGAAGCCGCACCAATATCAATGTGATGGAGCGCTACCTGCTCAAGGAAACCGGCACCGTGTTGGTCGAGGGCCGGGCGATCGGGCAGAAGATCGGCGCAGGCAAGGTGCGGGTAATCAATGACATCTCCGAAATGGACAAGGTCCAGCCAGGCGACGTGCTGGTTTCCGACATGACCGACCCGGATTGGGAACCGGTGATGAAGCGTGCCAGTGCCATCGTCACCAACCGTGGCGGGCGCACCTGCCACGCGGCGATCATCGCCCGTGAGCTGGGTGTTCCGGCGGTGGTTGGCTGTGGCAATGCCACCCAGGTGCTGAAAGACGGCATGGGTGTGACGGTTTCCTGCGCCGAGGGCGACACCGGATTCATCTTCGAGGGCGAGCTGGGCTTCGATATCCGCACAAACTCCGTAGATGCCATGCCCGACCTGCCGTTCAAGATCATGATGAACGTCGGCAACCCTGATCGCGCCTTCGATTTTGCCCAGCTGCCGAACGCCGGCGTGGGCCTGGCGCGTCTGGAATTCATCATCAACCGGATGATCGGTGTACACCCGAAAGCGCTGCTGAACTTCGCCGGCCTGCCGCCGGAAATCAAGGACAGCGTCGAGAAGCGTATTGCCGGTTACGATGATCCAGTCAATTTCTATGTCGAGAAGCTGGTCGAAGGTATCAGCACCCTGGCTGCGGCGTTCTGGCCGAAGAAGGTCATCGTGCGTCTGTCCGACTTCAAGTCCAACGAATACGCCAACCTGATCGGCGGCAAGCTCTACGAGCCGGAAGAAGAAAATCCGATGCTCGGCTTCCGTGGCGCCTCGCGGTATATCAGCGAGTCCTTCCGCGATTGCTTCGAGCTGGAATGCCGGGCGATGAAGAAGGTGCGCAACGAGATGGGCCTGACTAACGTCGAGATCATGGTGCCTTTCGTGCGCACCCTGGGCGAAGCCAGCCAGGTGATCGACCTGCTGGCCAGCAATGGCCTCAAGCGCGGCGAGAACGGGCTGCGCATCATCATGATGTGCGAACTGCCGTCCAACGCGATTCTGGCTGAAGAGTTCCTCGAGTTTTTCGACGGCTTCTCGATTGGTTCCAACGACCTGACCCAGTTGACCCTGGGCCTGGACCGCGATTCCGGCATCGTTGCGCACCTGTTCGATGAACGTAATCCGGCGGTCAAGAAGCTGCTGTCCAATGCCATTCAGGCCTGCAACAAGGCCGGCAAGTACGTCGGCATCTGTGGTCAGGGTCCATCCGATCACCCGGATCTGGCCAAGTGGCTGATGGAACAGGGCATCGAAAGTGTGTCGCTTAACCCAGACTCGGTATTGGATACCTGGTTCTTCCTGGCGGAAGCCCAGCCATCCTGATTTACCGTTAACCTTTTGATTCAAGGGCAGGTTAATCCTGCCCTTTTTTGTGCCAGAGCGAAGATGCAAAGTAGCAGTCAGCTTTTCCCCGTCGCCTTGATCAGCGCGGAATTTCGTTTCGACTTGAGTGAGGATGTCTATCGCCTCAAGCCCGGCAACAGCCCCGACGCCAGCGTCGAGCTGGCCCTCACCCGTTTGGGCGTGGCCGGCCACGCGACCGAGCGCGGCGTGCCGGTGATCCTGTTGCCTGGCAGTTTTTCCAATCGACGCTTCTGGTATTCACCCAAGGGGCTTGGTCTCGGTCCTCACCTGGCGCGTGCCGGCTTCGATGTATGGATCGCCGAAATGCGCGGGCATGGGCTGTCACCGCGCAACAAGGGTTACAGGCACAACCGCGTCAGCGACTACGTGCGCTACGACTTGCCGGCGATTGCCGACTTCGTCCATGAGCAGAATCCACAACCGGCCCATTGGCTGGGGCACTCGCTGGGCGGCATCACCTTGGCCGGTGCGCTGGGCGGGCATCATCTTGACCAGGACCGAGTGGCGTCGGCGGCGTTATTCGGCAGTCAGATCAGTCGCACCTACTGGCCGCTGAAAGTACCGCCGGTGGAGTGGGGCGGGCGCTTGCTGCTCAAGCGTTTTTCCGTATTGTCCGGCAGCCGGCTCAAGCGCGGGCCGGAAGATGAGCCGATTGGTCTGGCTTTGGAGAGTTTGCGCTGGCATGGTCTGTTTGGCCGCTTTGGCGATGCCGAACGTGATTGGTGGGCCGGCCTGGCCGAGGTGCGGGTTCCGGTATTGGCGGTAGCGGCAGCGGGTGACCGGCAGGATCCGCCGTGGGCCTGCCGCAAGTTGCTCGAGCAGTTCGGTTCACCGCTCAACGAGTTTCTTTGTCTGGGTAAGGAAAACGGTTTCGCCAGCGATTTTGGCCATGTCGAGATGCTGGTCAGCAAAGAGGCGCAACGCGAGGTATGGCCGCTGGTGGCGGGTTGGCTGGGCAAGGCTCGGGATATCAAAAGGGCCGCGCTTGAGCAGGGAGAGGGCGTTTCGCCTGCGCAGTGATACCCGCTAATATGCTGCCAAGTGGTTGCTCGGTGGTTTTCTGGGCTTGGCGCAGTTGCGTTGCTCGTCGCTCGGGAGAACTGCTATCCACATGAGGGCACCCTTGCGCGGGGCCACTGGCATAAGTCAGGTGCTGGCGGGCCTGGTGCCACTGCCTGTGACGTATGCGCTGATCGTGCCGGCATCGAACTGATTTTCACTGTCTAGTTAACCAGGAGTTTTCCCATGCATTACATCACCCCAGATTTGTGTGACGCCTACCCGGAGTTGGTGCAGGTCGTCGAGCCGATGTTCAGCAATTTCGGCGGCCGCGATTCCTTCGGCGGCGAGATTGTCACCATCAAGTGCTTTGAAGACAACTCGCTGGTCAAGGAGCAGGTCGAGCAGCCAGGCAAGGGCAAGGTGATGGTGGTCGACGGTGGCGCCTCCATGCGCCGCGCTCTCCTTGGCGACATGCTCGCGGAAAAAGCCGCGAAGAATGGCTGGGAAGGCCTGGTGATCTATGGCTGTGTACGCGATGTGGATGTCTTGGCGCAGACCGACCTCGGTATACAGGCGTTGGCCAGCCATCCGATGAAGACCGACAAGCGCGGTATCGGCGACCTAAATGTGGCGGTGACCTTTGCTGGTGTGACTTTCCGCCCGGGCGAGTACCTGTATGCCGACAACAACGGCATCATCATTTCGCCCGCTGCACTGAAAATGCCGGAATAAGTGATGCCAGGAGTAGGCATGCACGAGGAAGACAACGCGCAATGGGGCTTGGTGCATGCTTTTGTCCTGGATGGCGCAGGCGGAGCGCGTGCGATAACCCAGGGGCAACTGGCCGGCCTCGAACTGGCCGAGCAGGAAAGCCTGTGGCTGCACTGGGATCGCAGTCACTCGCAGACCCAGCACTGGCTGCGCGGCGAAAGCGGCTTGAGCGAATTCGCCTGCGATCTGCTGCTGGAGGAGAACACCCGGCCACGCTTGCTGGCACTGCCTGATGACGAGTTGTTGCTGTTTCTCCGTGGGATCAATCTCAACCCAGGCGCGGAGCCGGAGGACATGGTGTCAGTACGCATCTTCGCCGCTGCCCGCCGGGTCATTTCTCTGCGCCTGCGACCGTTGCGCGCGACCGAGGACGTGATCGCCGACCTTGCGGTCGGGCGCGGACCGAAAACCTCGTCAGAGCTGATCCTGACCCTGGCGGATTACCTGACGGACAAGGTCGACGCCCTGGTCGCCGACTTGTCCGAGCGGGTCGACGAGCAGGAGGAACTGGTCGATGCCGATGAGCACGCGGTACCGGATCACGCGCAGTTGCTGCAAGTGCGGCGGCGCGCTGCCAGCCTGCGCCGCTTTCTCGCGCCACAGAGTGAAATCTACGCGCAGCTGACGCGCAAGCAACAGATCTGGTTCCTTGTCGACGACCCTGGTTATTGGAACGAACTGCACAACCGTCTGACCCGCTACCTGGAAGAGCTGGAACTCAGCCGTGAACGAGTCAGTCTGCTGCTGGAGGCGGAAAACCGCCGTATGGATCAGCGGATGAACCGCATCATGTACCGCTTTGCCATCATCACCGGGGTGTTCCTGCCGATGAGCTTCCTTACCGGTCTGCTGGGCATCAATGTTGGCGGCATCCCCGGCTCTGAGAACGCCTATGGCTTCCTTATCGCCTGCTTGATCATGCTGGTTGTCGCCCTTGCTCAGTGGTGGCTGCTACGCCGTTTGCGCTGGGCCTGATGTGACTTGCCCCGAGTTGGTCTCGTCTAGCCGAGACGTCCTGTGAGGTGCGTCATGCCCGATCCATTTGAAGAATCCCTGCGCGATATGCTCAAGTCCGGCGCGTCCGATCACGACGACGACGCTTGTCTGCATCGCGTATTGAAGACTGCCAATCGCCAGGTCGGCGCGGGTGATCTGTTCGCGCTCATGGGCCATTGGCTCGGCGCCTTGATGATCGCCCTGAATAGCGGCTCGGCCCATGTCGCACCGGTTACCCGTCGCGACTCTAGCGCGTCTACCAATTCTGCTTCTACTAATAAGGCTGACTGAAATGGAACTAGATCCCTGGACTCAAAGCCTGGTAACCGCGATGACTGCGCTCTGGACCAAAGTCGCCGTGTTTATCCCGAATCTGTTCGTGGCGTTGATCCTGGTGCTGCTCGGCTTTGTCGTGGCCAAGCTGCTCGATACCTTGCTGTCGAAGCTGCTCGGCAAGATCGGTCTGGATCGTCTGATGGCGGGTACCGGGCTGACCAAACTACTGAGCCGCGCCGGTATCCAGGTGCCGGTTTCGACCTTCATAGGCAAGATCATCTACTGGTTCGTACTGTTGATTTTTCTCGTCTCGGCGGCGGAATCGCTCGGTCTGGAACGAGTATCGGCCACGCTCGATGTGCTGGCGTCCTATCTGCCCAAGGTATTTGGTGCAGCACTGGTGCTGGTCGCTGGCGTGCTGTTGGCGCAATTGGTCAGTGGCGTGGTGCGCGGTGCCGCCGAGGGCGTAGGCCTGGATTATGCCCATGGCCTGGCCCGCATTGGCCAGGGTCTGGTGATCATCATCAGTATTTCGGTGGCCATCGGCCAGTTGGAGATCAAAACCGACCTGCTGAACAACGTCATTGCCATCGTGTTGATTTCGGTGGGGCTGGCTGCCGCTCTGGCGCTGGGCTTGGGTAGCCGGGAAATTGCCGGACAGATCCTGGCCGGAATTTATGTGCGCGAGTTGTACCAGGTAGGGCAACAAGTTCAGGTTGGTGAGGTCGAAGGGCAGATCGAGGAAATTGGCACGGTCAAGACTATCCTGCTAACCGACGCGGGCGAGTTGGTCTCGGTGGCTAATCGCACCCTGCTCGAGCAGCGGGTAAGCAGTCGCTAACGCGCCAATCCTGCTAAAGTATGCCGCCAACCCAGCGCCTGATGCATTAGGCGTTGGCAGCCTCCGTCCCGACTGTCGGCCTGACTTGTTTTGAATAAAGCCCAACCGATGTCCTTGCGCTATGACCCCCGCGAACTCTCCGATGAGGAACTCGTTGCGCGCGCGCATGGCGAGCTTTTTCACGTTACCCGTGCTTATGAAGAGCTGATGCGTCGTTACCAGCGCACATTGTTTAACGTATGCGCACGTTATCTGGGGAGCGAGCGTGACGCCGATGATGTTTGTCAAGAGGTTATGCTCAAGGTTCTTTATGGTTTGAAGAATTTCGAAGGTAAATCGAAGTTTAAAACCTGGCTGTACAGCATTACCTATAACGAGTGTATTACCCAGTACCGTAAAGAACGGCGCAAACGTCGCCTAGTGGATGCATTAAGTCTGGATCCATTGGAAGAGGCATCTGAAGAAAAGATGCCTACAGTTGAGAGCCGTGGGGGGCTGGATCGCTGGCTTGTGCATGTCAACCCAATTGACCGGGAAATCCTGGTTCTGCGTTTTGTCGCAGAGCTGGAGTTTCAAGAGATTGCCGACATCATGCACATGGGTCTGAGCGCCACTAAAATGCGCTACAAGCGCGCCCTCGACCGGCTGCGAGAAAAATTTTCAGGCAATCTTGAAACTTAAATATATGTAGGACGCTCTAACATCCGGAGCGATTCTGTTAGAATCGCTCCTTGGTTGTCTTGTTTGTCAGACAACTTACTGGCCACCAATGATGGGGATTTACGGATGAAATTTAAAAACACTTTAGGCGTTGTCATCGGCTCGATGCTCGCTAGTTCTTCCCTTAGCGTTCTGGCGCAGGGCCAAGGCGCGGTCGAAGTGGAGGGTTTTGCTAAGAAGGAAATGTTCGACAGCGCCCGTGACTTCAAGAACAACGGCAATCTGTTCGGCGGCAGCATCGGTTACTACCTGACCGACGACGTTGAATTGCGTCTGGGCTATGACGAAGTACACAACGCTCGTGGCGAAGACGGTCGTAACATCAAAGGCTCGAATACCGCCCTTGATGCTTTGTACCACTTCAACAATACCGGTGACGCGCTGCGTCCTTACGTCTCTGCCGGTTTCTCGGATCAGAGCATCGGTCAAAGTGGTCGCGGCGGTCGTAACGGCTCCACCTTTGCCAACATTGGCGGCGGTGCCAAGTACTTCATCACCGAGAATCTCTATGCTCGTGCTGGCGTTGAAGCTCAGTACAACATCGACCAGGGCGACACCGAGTGGGCTCCAAGCATCGGCGTTGGCATGAACTTCGGTGGTGGCAGCAAGCCTGTCCAGGTTGCAGAAGCCGCTCCAGAGCCGATGGCAGAGCCGGCTCCGGTTGTTGAAGAGCCAGCCCAGGTTGTGCGCGTTGAACTGGACGTGAAATTCGACTTCGACAAGGCTCAAGTCAAAGAAGAAAGCTATGGCGATATCAAGAACCTGGCTGATTTCATGAATCAGTACCCGCAGACCAACACCACTGTTGAAGGTCACACTGACTCCGTCGGTACTGATACCTACAACCAGAAGTTGTCCGAAAAGCGTGCGAGCGCTGTGCGTGAAGTTCTGGTCAACCAGTACGGTGTTGAAGGTCAGCGCGTAAATGCCGCTGGTTATGGCGAAACTCAGCCGGTTGCCGACAACGCAACTGAGTCGGGCCGTGCCATCAACCGTCGCGTTGAAGCTCAAGTAGAAGCTCAAGTCCAGTAACGGGTCTTAGCTGCTAGGAAAAACCCGGCTTCGGCCGGGTTTTTCTTTGTCTATAAAAAAGCCCGGAGCAGGCCGGGCACGAACAACTCCGCAGGGGTCAGGCAGTCGCGGCCATGGTTTGTGCTTGATGTCCGGCTGCGACTTCGCCAATCACCAGGATCGCCGGGCTTTTCAGCTGGAAAGCCAGGGCGTCTTGCTGCATCGCCGCCAGTGAGCTGCGACATTCGCGCTGGTGTGGCAGTGAGGCATTTTCGATCATCGCCACCGGCATGTCGGCGCACATGCCGCCCGCCAGTAGGCTATCGCGGATGTCCGCCAGCTTGGCCACGCCCATATACACCACCAGGGTGGTGCCACCCTGGGCCAGGGCTTGCCAGTTCAGCGTGCTGTCGTCCTGGGTGTGGGCTGTAACCAGGGTCACGCCGCGGGCAACACCGCGCAGGGTCAGGGGAATGCCACAGTTGGTGGCGCCAGCCAGGCCAGCGGTGATGCCATTGACCATCTCCACTTCGATACCGTGCTGCTGCAACCAGTCGAGCTCTTCGCTGCCGCGGCCGAAGATGCACGGATCACCGCCCTTCAGGCGTACCACGCACTTGCCCTGGCGCGCATAGCGCAGCATCAGGCGATGGATAAAGGCTTGCGGTGTCGAGCGGCAGCCGCCGCGCTTGCCCACTTGGACTATGCGTGCGCTTGGGCAGTGTTCCAGCACCGCCGGGTTGACCAGATCGTCGATCATCACGATCTCAGCCTGACGCAAGGCTTTCACTGCCTTGAGCGTCAACAGATCCGGGTCACCCGGGCCTGCACCTACCAGCCAGACTTTTGCGCTCATATCAAAATCCTCGTCGTAGGGCGGGTAACCGCGAAGCGTTCCCCACCGTGGTAGTTGCCTTGGCAGTAAACACTTCGCGGATTTCCACGGGGTGGCCTTCCACCCTAGGGTTATGCATTCAGCACTACAGGCTGGGTGGCCAATAGCCGTTTGATTTCCGGTACGCAAGAACCGCAACTGGTTCCGCATTCCAGTTCCTGCTTCAGTCCGTCGATGTCGAGGCCGCGGGCGATTCCAGCGCAGACTGCGGCTTCACTGACGTTCAGGCAGTTGCACAGGGTCTTGCTGGGTTTCTTGCCCGCAGCCGCACCCGGCGGGGTGGACAGCGGCGCCAGTAGCCAGCGGCGCAGGTCGGCATCGGCCTGGCCTTCGCTCCACAGGCTCTTCAGCCAGTCGCGGGCCGCGGTCTCACCGGCCAGGCGGATGGCGATGATGCGGCCGTCCTCGATGCGTACGCGCTTGCCCACTGCCCGGCGTGGGTCGTCGTAGGCCAGTACCGGCCCTTCGTGCAGGCCCAGCAATTGATCGATCTGGGTCAGCAGTTCGGCCTCGGGGGCTACCGCGCTTGCCGCACGGATGACCAGGGCCGGGCGTTCGCGGCCAGTGAGGCTGAGGTTGGCGTAGGCAAAGGACTCGAACAGCGGACGCAATGCCTCGAAGCGCTTCTGTACGTCACCCTCGACCAGGGCGAACAACTGCCAGGGCAGATCGACCTTTTCCACCTGGATGCCGGCGTGCTTGAGTTCGGGCTGCTTGGACAGCGGGTCGTAGGCCGGCAGGGTCAGTACGTTGGTGCCCAACCCCTTGAGAAAGCGGTTGCCCCAGTGCATGGGCAGGTAGGCCTGGCCGGAGCGAACCGCCTCGTCGGCCTGGACCGGTACGATCAGGCTGCCGCGGCGGCTGCGCACCTTGACCAGGTCGCCGGCTTGCAGGCGCAGGCGGCGCAGTTCATCCGGATGCAGGCTGAGCACTGCCTCCTCGACATGGCCGAACAGGCGGGCAGCAGTGCCGGTGCGGCTCATGCCGTGCCACTGATCGCGCAGGCGGCCGGTATTGAGGGCCAGCGGGAAACGCGCGTCGCGTTGTTCCTTGGGCGCGCGGTAGGGGTCGGCATGGAAGCGCGCACGGCCATTCTCG
Organism: Pseudomonas sp. CC6-YY-74; assembly: GCF_002025205.1. GTDB lineage: Bacteria > Pseudomonadota > Gammaproteobacteria > Pseudomonadales > Pseudomonadaceae > Aquipseudomonas > Aquipseudomonas paeninsulae. Next base: position 1,200,662 of record NZ_CP019947.1, read on the forward strand.
GTGGGGAACCGGCCGTCGCCGTACAGGCGCGCCGTTCCCTGGGTTGCACCGGCCGGGAACGGCCATTGCTGGGGGCCTTGGTTGTCGAGGATGGCGTAGCTCAGACCGCTGAGGTCGAGGTCGCGATGCTGGGTCAGGTATTTGTATTCCTCGAACAGCGCTTCGCTGCTATCGAGGGCAAACAGGCTGGGCAGGCCGGGGCGGAGCAGCTTTTCCAAACGGCGGGCGAAATCCGAGGTGATCGCCCAATCCGGCCGCGCCTCGAAGGGCGCGGGCACGGCGCGGCGCACATGGCTGACGCGGCGCTCGGAGTTGGTCACCGTGCCTTCCTTCTCGCCCCAGCTGGCGGCGGGCAGCAGCAGGTCGGCGTAGTGGCAGGTCTCGGTGGTGAAGAACGCTTCTTGCACAACGACAAAAGGACAGGCGGCGAGGGCTTCATGCACCTTGTTTTGATCCGGCATGGACTGCGCCGGATTGGTGCAGGCGATCCACAAGGCTTTGACCTTGCCGACCCGCACCGCCTCGAACAGCTCGATGGCGGTCAGCCCGGTGCTTTCCGGCAGGGCGTCGCTGCCCCAGTAGTCAGCGACCTCGGCGCGGTGCTTGGCGTTGGCGGCATCGCGATGGCCTGGCAGCAGGTTGGACAGGCTGCCGGTTTCGCGGCCGCCCATGGCATTCGGTTGGCCGGTAAGGGAGAAGGGGCCCGCGCCGGGCTTGCCGATCTGGCCGGTGGCCAGGTGCAGGTTGATCAGGGCGCTGTTCTTCGCGCTGCCGCTGCTCGACTGGTTAAGGCCCATGCACCAGAGTGAGAGGAAGCTCGGCGCGCTGCCGATCATCCGTGCGCACTGTTGCAGGTCTTGTTGGCTGATGCCGCACAGCTCGCTGACCATCTGTGGGCTGTAGTCGCGCACCAGGGTCTTCAATGCGTCGAAACCCAGGGTGTGGGCATCGATAAAGGCGCGGTCGATCCAGCCTTCCCACATAAGGATATGCAGGATGCCGTGGAACAGGGCGACGTCGCTGCCCGGCTGGATCGCCAGGTGCAGGTCGGCCAGTTCGCAGGTGTCGGTGCGCCGCGGGTCGATGACGATCACGCGCATGTCCGGGCGCTTGGCCTTGGCTTCTTCCAAGCGGCGGAACAGGACCGGATGGGCGTAGGCCATGTTGCTGCCGGCGATCAGCACGCAGTCGCTCTGCTCGATGTCTTCGTAGTTGCACGGCGGCGAATCGGCGCCGAGGCTGCGTTTGTAGCCGACCACCGCGGAGGACATGCACAGGCGTGAGTTGCTGTCGATATTGTTGGTGCCGACCAGCGCGCGGGCCAATTTGTTGAAGGCGTAGTAGTCCTCGGTCAGCAGTTGCCCGGAGATATAAAAGGCGACACTGTCCGGGCCATGTTCGCGGATGGTCTCGGCGAAGACGTTGGCGGCGTGATCCAGGGCGCTGTCCCAGTCCGTGCGCGAGCGCGCCAGGCCCTTGCCCAGGCGCAGTTCGGGATAGAGGCCGCGGGCATCGAGGTCGCCGGTCAGGTGCAGGGTTGAACCCTTGCTGCACAGCTTGCCGAAATTGGCCGGGTGCTCGGGATCGCCTTGGACACCGAGAATCTTCTCGTCATCGTGTTCGATCAGCACGCCACAACCCACGCCGCAATAGCAGCAGGTGGAGGCGGTGATCTGATGGGGATGGGTCATGGCGTCATCTCTCTGCGGTAATTGTGTAGGCCGCGCCGCGCGGGGCGCGGCCTACACATGACCTTTCAGGCACATTCGGTGGCGGTATTCAGGGTCAGCAGCACCCGGCCGTTCTCGACCTTGGCTGCATGCCGGTGCGCGCAACCAACGTCTGGCGCCACCGCTTCGCCGGAGTCGAGTTCGATCTGCCAGTTATGCAGCGGGCAAGCCACGCGCTTGCCGTAGACCAGGCCCTGGGACAGTGGTCCGCCCTTGTGCGGGCAGCGGTCATCGAGGGCGAACACTTCATCGTTGGACGTGCGGAAAATGGCGATATTGCCCTTGGGCCCGGCGACTATGCGCGAGCCCAGCGGGTTGATTTCTTCCAGGGCGCAGATATCCAGCCAGCTCATGCGTGCATCTCCAGGTCGCGCAGGGCGATGCGCTCGAATTCTTTCTTCAGTTGCGGTTTGGCCAGCTGTTCCTGCCACGGGTCCTGCTCAAAGGACAGCGAGAACAGCAGGCGCTCGTGCAGCGCCTTGCGTCTTTCGGCATCTTCCAGCACGCCCTTCTTGATGTGCTCCATGCCGACGCGCTGCATGTAGTGCACGGTGCGCTCGAGGTAGAAGGCTTCTTCACGGTAGAGCTGGAGGAACGCCAGGCTGTATTCCATGACGTCTTCGGCCGTTTTCAGCTTGACGAAGAACTCGCCGGCCTCGGTCTTGATCCCGCCGTTACCGCCGATATACAGCTCCCAACCGGAGTCGACGCCGATGATGCCAACGTCCTTGATGCCGGATTCTGCGCAGTTGCGCGGGCAACCGGAGACCGCAAGCTTGACCTTGTGCGGTGACCACATGTTGAACAGCGCGTGTTCCAGGTCGATGCCCATCTGCGTCGAGTTCTGCGTGCCGAAGCGGCAGAATTCGCTGCCGACGCAGGTCTTCACGGTGCGGATGGATTTGCCGTAGGCGTGACCGGACGGCATGTCGAGATCCTTCCACACGCCTGGCAGGTCATCTTTCTTGATCCCCAGCAGGTCGATACGCTGACCGCCGGTGACCTTGAGCATGGGCACGTTGTACTTGTCGGCAACATCGGCGATGCGCCGCAGTTCGGCTGAATTGGTCACGCCGCCCCACATGCGTGGCACCACCGAATAGGTGCCGTCTTTCTGGATGTTGGCGTGGGCCCGCTCGTTGATGAAGCGCGATTGCGGATCGTCCTTGGCCTCACCCGGCCAGGTGGAGATCAGGTAGTAGTTCAGCGCTGGGCGGCAGGTGGCGCAGCCGTTCGGCGTGCTCCAGTTGAGGAAGGCCATGGTGGCCGGGATGCTGGTCAGGTGCTCTTGGCGGATGGCCTTGCGGATCTGCCCGTGGTTGAGATCGCTGCACCCGCAGATGGCTTTCTCGCTCTTCGGTTTGACGTCCGCCGCGCCGCCCACGGTATTTATCAGGATCTGCTCGACCAGGCCGGCACAGGAGCCGCAGGAGCTGGCGGCTTTGGTGTGCTTCTTCACGTCGTCGACGCTGAACAGGCCGTTTTCCTGGATGGCTTTGACGATGGTGCCTTTGCAGATGCCGTTGCAGCCGCACACTTCCATGTCGTCCGGCATGTTGGCGGCGCTGCTCTGGCCCTGGTGGCCGGCGTCGCCAATGGCGTTTTCACCGAACATCAGGTGATCGCGGATCTCGCTGACGTTGTGGTTCTCGCGGATCTGGCGGAAGTACCAGCCACCGTCGGCGGTGTCGCCATACAGGCAGGCGCCGACCAGCACGTCGTCCTTGATCACCAGCTTCTTGTACACGCCGCCGATCGGGTCGGACAGGGTGATGGTCTCGGTGCCTTCGGCGCCCATGAACTCGCCGGCGGAGAACAGGTCGATGCCGGTGACTTTCAGTTTGGTCGAAGTCACCGAGCCCTGGTAGCGCGAGAAGCCGAGCTGAGCCAGGTGGTTGGCGCAGACCTTGGCTTGCTCGAACAGCGGTGCCACCAGGCCATAGGCGATACCGCGGTGGCTGGCGCATTCGCCGATCGCATAGACCCGCGGATCATAGGTCTGCAGGGTGTCGTTGACCAGAATGCCGCGGTTGCAGGCGATCCCGGATTGTTCCGCTAGTTCGCTGTTGGGGCGGATACCGGCGGCCATTACCACCAGGTCGGCGGGGATGACCTCGCCGTCCTTGAATTTGACCGCGCAGACCCGGCCCTCGCCGTTGTCCAACAGCTCGGCGGTGTGTTTGGGCAGGAGGAACTTCAGGCCACGGTCTTCCAGGGATTTTTGCAGCAGGCGGCCGGCGGTGACGTCGAGCTGGCGTTCCAGCAGCCAGTCGCCGATATGCACCACGGTGACGTCCATGCCGCGCAACTTGAGGCCGTTAGCCGCTTCCAGGCCGAGCAGGCCGCCGCCGATGACCACTGCATGCTTATGGGTCTTGGCGGTGTCCATCATCATCTGGGTGTCGGCGATATCGCGGTAGCCGATCACGCCCTGCAGGTCCTTGCCCGGTATCGGCAGGATAAACGGGTTGGAGCCGGTGGCAATCAGCAGGCGGTCGTATTCGGCCTGGCTGCCGTCATCGGCGACTACTACACGGGTCTTGCGGTCGATCTTCACCGCCTTGCGCCCGAGCAGTAGCTGGATGCCGTTGTCCGCGTACCAGCTGAGGTCGTTGAGCACGATCTCTTCGAAGGTCTGCTCGCCGGCCAATACCGGGGAAAGCAGGATGCGGTTGTAGTTCGGGTGCGGTTCGGCGCCGAACACCGTGATGTCGTAGAGGTCAGGGACGAGCTTGATCAGCTCTTCGAGGGTACGCACTCCGGCCATGCCATTACCGATCATTACCAGCTTGAGTTTTTTCATGGTTCCTCACCGTCACGCATAACCGGAAAACAAAAAAGGCGTCCCGCTAGTCACCTAGCGAGGACGCCTTTGTCCAAGTCCCGTTCTCTCGGGAAGTGCGTTCTTCACCGTTGAAGGACGCACTTTATTGAAATTTGCAAATATCAATGCAGGGCTTATGCCAACTTGGCAAGGGCCTGAATATTAGCGAGTCGGAGCAGTTTTTTGCTGGCGTATTGGCGTTTAATCGCACCTGTATAAGGCGTGTTGCGCCGTTCTGGTGCGTTTGCAGGCTTACTTCAGCAGCAGTACCAGCAGGGCCAGATTCGCGAGTAAGGACACCAGGGCCACGGTGCGCCAGACTTTCACCGGTTCGCGTTCGAGCAATGGACGCGGCCTGCTGCTCAGTGACTGGCGCTCACCCTGTTCCAGAGCCAGTAGCCACTCCTCGGCGGTCTCGTAGCGTTGCTTCGGCTCGGCGCTGACCGCGCGACTGAGGCTCTCGTCGATCCAGTTCGGCAAGTCGGGGCGATAGCGGCTGGCTGGCGTTGCGCTGCCGAAGCGGGGGTGCTGGAAAGCCTCGATCTCGCCATAGGGATAGTGGCCGGTAAGCAGGTGGTAGAGGGTTACGCCTGCTGCATAGAGATCTTGTTGGGCGCTGGGTGCGCCGCCGGTAAAGGCCTCCGGAGCAATGTAGCTGGGGGTGCCAGGCAGGTCATTGGGCGCATCGCGAGACAGACCGGGGCAGTAGGCCAGGCCGAAATCCAGCACGCGCAGTTCGCCGTCGTCACCCCACAACAGGTTTTCCGGCTTGATGTCGCGGTGCAGAATGTTGCGCCGATGCAGCATGCCCAGGGCCCTGACCAGGCGCGGGGCGAGATCCAGCCAGTCGGGCAGGCCGAGAGGGCCGGACAGGCGCAGCTGTTCGGCCAGGGTCTGCCCGGCGTATTCGCGCTGCAGGTAGTACAGGTGCTGGCGTTGCGGCAGCGGATGGACTTCGGCGAAGTAGCGCCCGGCCACTCGGCGCAAGAACCATTCCTCGAGCAGCAGGGCAGGGCCTGCTTGCGGCTCGTCGGCGCGGCTGGCGGGCAGCGTCTTCAACAGCCAGCGGCGCGCCTGGCCATCGCGTACGCGGTAGAGCAGCGACTGGCGCGACTCGGCCAGCAAGCGCTCGACCTGCCAGCCTTCGAAGTCCTGGCCTGCGCGCAGTTTCGGCGGCAAGGGCCAATGCTCGAGTTGGGCGAGGGTATCGGCCAGAGCGTTTTCCGGCAGGCCTTCGACCCTCACCAGCAAGGCGCTGGCATTGTCCTGACTGCCGGCCAGGTGAGCGGCACTGACCAGCGCGCGGGTCGCGGCGGCAGGGTCTCGCTCATCGTGCAGGATGCGCTGGATACCCGGGTCGCCGAGTGTCGCCCAGACGCCATCGCTGACCATCAGGAAGCTCTCGCCCTCGCGCAACTCACCATCCAGGTAGTCGACCACCAGGTGTTGGTCCAGGCCCATGGCACGTTTGAGCACATGCTGCATGCCCTGTTGTTCCCAGACGTGGTCTTCGCTGATGCGCTGGAGTTGGCCTGCGTGCCAGCGATAGGCTCGGCAGTCGCCAACATGCGCCAGGGTGAAGCGCCGGCCACGCAGCACCAGGGCGGTGAGGGTGGTCAGCAACGGCTGGCCGCCACCATTGGCCTGTAACCAGCGATTGTGCGCGACCAGTAGACGATCCAGCGATTGCGCCACTGCCCAGGTTTCCGGGGTGGCGTAGTAGTCCAGCGCCAGCGCTTGCAGGGTCGCGCGAGCGGCCAGGCCGCCGTCGGCGCATTGGCTGACACCGTCGGCCAGGGCAAACAGGTAACCCTTGCTCGCCGCCAGGGATGGAGCCGGGGTCACCACGCGAATGGCGTCCTGGTTTTCTGGGCGCGGACCGGTAGCGCTGGCTTCGCCGAAGATGAGTTGCAGGGCCATGGCGGCGTTCCTGGCGAGGAAGGGTTGAGGCAAAGGCGGGGCCGGGGCATGGCTGCATGGGTTGGCCGTTGCCGGCTTCACCCTTCGTTGCTGACCAGTGCGATTCAACTCTGCCGGTCAGCCCCGCCTTTGCCTCACTCCTCCGTTGATTCGTTCATCCGTAGGGCGGGTTGCACCCGCCCTACGTTAGCAGCCTACACTCTTGCCGCGGTGACGGCGGCCGAGCCCCAGGTGGTGCGCCAACGGCGTTTGACGCTATACAGGCCGAACCAGGCCAGTACACCGAGGCTGGCAAAAAACCACAGGGCCAACTGATAGTCGCCGGTCTGTTGCTTGATCGCCCCCAGGCCTGCGGCCAGGAGGAAACCGCCGATGCCGCCGGCCATACCGATCAAGCCGGTCATGACGCCAATCTCCCGCCGAAAGCGCTGTGGCACCAGCTGGAACACCGCACCATTACCTGCACCCAGGCCGAGCATGGCGGTGACGAACAAGGCCAGCGCTGCGGTGGAACTAGACAGGTTGAAGCCGACGGCGGCGATGCTCAGCGAGGCCAGGGTGTACATCATCAGCAGCGAACGGATGCCACCGATGCGGTCGGCCAGAGCGCCACCAAGCGGGCGCATCAGGCTGCCGGCGCAGACGCAGGCGGCCGTATAGTAGCCGGCGGTGACTGGATTGAGGCCGTACTGATCGCTGAAATAACCAGGCAGGGCACTGGCCAGGCCAATGAAACCGCCGAAGGTGACGCTGTAGAAGAACATGAACCACCAGCTGTCGCGGTCGCCCAAGGCGTGCAGGTAGTCGGCCGCGGCCTTTGGCTTGGGCCGCTCAGGCGAGTTCTTCGCCATCAGGGCAAAGATCACCAAGGTCACCAGCAACGGAATCAGCGCCCAGCCGAACACGTTCTGCCAGCCGAACAAGGCCGCCAGGCCCGGGGCGAACAGCGCCGCCAGTACGGTGCCGGAGTTGCCGGCGCCGGCGATGCCCATGGCTTTGCCCTGGTGCTCAGGTGGATACCACTGCGAGGCCAGCGGCAGGGCGACGGCAAAGGCGGCACCGGCAAAGCCGAGGAACAGGCCGAACAACAAGGCTTGCTCGTAGCTTTCAATGCCGATTTGCCAGGCGCAGAACAAGGCCGTGATGACCGCCACCTGACCGAGCAAACCGGCAGTCTTGGGCGATAGCCGGTCGGCCAGAAAGCCCATGAGCAGGCGCAGCACGGCGCCTGCCAGGATTGGCGTGGCGACCATCAGGCCGCGTTGTTGCGCAGTCAGATCGAGGTCGGTAGCAATTTGCACGGCCAGGGGGCCGAGGAGGTACCAGACCATGAAGCTCAAGTCGAAATAGAGGAAGGCGGCGAACAGTGTCGGTGTATGGCCGGCTTTCCAGAAACTGTTATTCATCGAATACCTCGTCAGCAGAAAGGGTCCCGGTCTGTTGCGGTTCGTCGTGGTCGTGGACACGGCGACCGCAACGGGCCGGGGAGGCTATGCACTTGTGGTGCAAGGCCCTGCGGCCGAGGCCACAGCTGGGTTGAGAGAGTGACAAGCGGAACCTCTGGATCGCAGAGGAGCCACCATCCCCAAGCGTTGGGGCAGAAACTAAAAAACGCCGCGGCACCGTTCGCGCTTGGGCGAGGGTGAGGCGACGTCTTTGTCGTTTATGAGGACAGCCGCCATTGGCTGCCTATGGCTATGCCTAAGCAAGAGCTGAGCCAACACAGAAACTCAACGGTTGCGCGGGATATGCAGGTAGCACGCGGCCCTTTCTGTGATGCAAAAAGGAGCGTGATGCTTGTTTGTGCGCCGAGATGGGGCGAGGTCATGCGCTGAGGTCGGTGGGGCCGCGGCCAGTGCTCTGGACACGTCAGCACGGATCCATTGGTCAGAAAGTCCGTTCGCCGCAGTGATGGTCGGAATCCGTGATCTGGGCTCTATGCAGAGTGTTTGCGAGGGTTTTTATTATTGGCCTTGACTTTTGTTTATTTGTTGTTTGTGTCGCGGCGCCTATACTTGAAGTTGATCGAACAAGACAAGTAGGGCCATGTCGTTTACCTCTGCAGGGCTCAGTCTGTGATTGTCGGGTGATCGCGATTTTGCAGTGGCGGCGGCCGTTACGCTAGATGGGAGGTGCGTCATGAATCGGCACTATTACACCAGTGACAATCTCGACGATCTTGAAGCCGTCGAGCAGGAGTTGGAGGCCAAGGGCATCAGCACCGAGCAGATTCATGTGCTCAGCGAAAAGGATGCCGATGTTGAGCAACATCACCTGCACGATGTGCCCTCCTTTATGAAGCAGGATGTCGTTCACTCCGGGGAGATTGGTGCAGCCGTCGGTGTGGTCCTTGCCATACTGGTGCTCGGTGGCGCCTATCTACTGGGGTGGACCGCAACCGCTGCGGGCTGGGTGCCCTTTATCTTCCTGGCGATCGTGCTGCTGGGTTTCTGTACCTGGGAAGGTGGCTTTTTCGGTATCCAGGTGCCCAATACCCAATTCCGTCGCTTCAAGGAAAATCTACAAGAAGGCAAACACGTCTTTTTCGTCGATGTCGAGCCGGAGCAGGAAGCCGTGCTGGAGCAGGTGGTCAACCATCATCCTGCGCTGCAGGTCGCCGGCATAGGTTCGGCAGCCCCGCACTGGATCGTGGTCTGGCAGCACAGATGGCATCAGTTCAAACGAACGATCTAGCTAGCCGTGATTACAGCAACCGCGGGTCATCAAGGTGACTGCGCGGTTATGCCTTGGCCAAAGAAAAGCACTCGACTGAGAAAGATATAGTCCGCCTCGCTGGCCATGAGCCCCACCAGCACCAGCAGGCACAGGGGCGGCACGAGAATGGCGTAGACCATGGCCAGGCGCTCCCAGGCCATGTGCATGAAGATGGCGAGGATCAAGCCGGCCTTCAGCAGCATGAAGGTGATGATCAGCGCCCACCTGAGATACCCGCTGAAGTGGAAGTAATCGACCAAGTAGGAGAAGGTGCTGAGGACGAATAGCAGCCCCCAGATCTTCAGGTACAGGCTGATCGGATGCTGTTGTCCGGTGTGCGTCATGACCAGTGCTCCTCTGCAGTGCTACCACAAATAGAAGAAAGCGAAGATAAACACCCACACCAGATCGACGAAGTGCCAGTACAGCCCGGCTATCTCGACGTTCTGATAGTTGCCGGAGCGCTCGTAGTCCCCGCGTAACACCTTCCACGCGATGATGCACAGGTAGAGCACGCCGATCGATACGTGCAGGCCGTGGAACCCGGTGATCATGAAAAAGCTCGCGCCAAATTGCGCCGCGCCCATGGGGTTGCCCCAGGGGCGTACGCCTTCGGCTATCAGCTTGCTCCATTCGAACGCCTGCATGCTGACGAAGGCCGCGCCGCAGAAGGCGGTGGCGAGCATCAGGGCGGCGGTCTTGCCGCGGTTGCGGCGGTAGGCGTAGTTGACTGCCATGGCCATGGTGCCGCTGCTGCTGATCAGCACGAAGGTCATGATGGCGATCAGGATCAGCGGAATGTGGTTGCCGGCGATGGTCAGGGCGAAGACTTCGCTGGTGTTCGGCCAGGGCTCGGTGGTGGTCATGCGCACCGCCATATAGCCGGTCAGGAAGCAGGTGAAGATAAAGGTGTCGCTGAGCAGGAAGATCCACATCATCGCCTTGCCCCAAGGCACCTGCTTGAACGCATCCTTATCCGACGACCAGTCGCCGGCGATGCCCTGCCAGCCCGCGGCAGATGCATCGGGTGCAAGCGCTGGGCGATCTTCGGGTGTTGCTGAGTGCGCTGCCATGGCTTCACCTCAGGCCGCAGAATGCGGCAATGGCCTCATAGGTTTGCGGTGTGCTGGTCAGCAGGGCGAAGAGCAGCAGCCACAGCCCCAGCAGGTAATGCCAGTAGATGGCGCAGAGCTCGACGCTGCTGGCGAGCCGCGCCAGGGGCACGTGCCGCAGGCATTTACCCAGGGTTCTGCCCCAGGCCACCAGGCCGCCCAGCAGGTGCAGGCCGTGCAGGCCAGTGAGCAGGTAGAAGAAGCTGTTGGCCGGGTTGCTGGCGACGAAATAGCCCCAGGCGGCGAACCGCTGCCAGACCCAGAGTTGCCCGAGCAGAAAGGCGATCGCCAGCACGCCGGCCAAGGCGAAGCCGACCAGCGTCGCCTGCGCATTACCTCGGCGGGCGGCCACGCGGGCCCATTGCAGGGCGATGCTGGCGCCTGCCAGCGCGGCGGTATTCAGCCAGAGCGCGCGGGTGTCGGCCAGCGGCGCCAGCGGTTCGGTCAGTGGCTGCCAGTCAGGTACTTGCGCGCGGATGATGAAGGCGATCAGGAACAGCAGGAATAACGAACTGACCACCGCGAGCAACAGGCGCAGGCCGACTCTTGCGGTGCGTGCACTATCCATCGCGGCAGGACTGGGCATCCCTGCGTCGGGATTCCAGCCGCCACTGGGCTCGATGCTGTCGGTGTTCCTCAACAGTAGCCGGTTCATGGTCGTTCATCCGCTGGGGTGGTCTCGGCGCCGCGCTGGCGCATCCGTTGCAGTTCCTCGGCGGACACCGTCTGCGGGACAAAGTCCTGCTCGATCCCGGGCACGCTGTAGTCATAGGCCCAGCGGTGCACGACCGGCAGCTTGGCGCCCCAGTTGCCGTGTACTGGCGGGGTTTGCGGGGTTTGCCATTCCAGGCTGGTGGCCTGCCAGGGATTGCCGCCAGCGGGTTTGCCGTTGAACAGGCTCCAGAACAGGTTGAACAGCAACAGCAGTTGGGCAACGCCGACGATCAGGGCGGCCACGGTGATGAAGGCATTCAGGTCCTGCGCCGACTGCGGAATGAACGCGTAGTCCTCATAGGCGTAGTAGCGCCGTGGCATGCCGAGGAAACCCAGGTAGTGCATGGGGAAGTAGATGGCATAGGTGCCGAGGAAGGTGATCCAGAAGTGCAGCTTGCCCAGGCGCTCATTCATCATCCGCCCGGTTACTTTCGGGTACCAATGGTAGATGGCGCCGAACACCACCAGGATCGGCGCAACGCCCATGACCATGTGGAAGTGGGCGACGACGAAATAGGTGTCCGACAGCGGGATGTCGACGATCACGTTGCCGAGGAACAACCCGGTCAGGCCACCGACCAGAAAGGTCACGATAAAGGCCAGGGCGAACAGCATGGGCACGGTCAGGTGGATGTCGCCCTGCCACAGGGTCAGCACCCAGTTGTAGACCTTCAGCGCGGTCGGCACCGCGATGATCAGGGTGGTGGTGGCGAAGAAAAAGCCGAAGTAGGGGTTCATGCCGCTGACATACATGTGGTGTGCCCAGACCACGAAGCTGAGCACGCCAATCGCGACTATGGCCCAGACCATCATGCGGTAGCCGAAGATATTCTTGCGCGCATGGGTGCTGATCAGGTCGGAGACCAGGCCGAAGGCGGGCAGGGCGACGATATAGACCTCCGGATGGCCGAAAAACCAGAACAGGTGCTGGAACAGAATCGGACTGCCGCCCTGGTGCTCCAGCGTCTGACCCAGCGAGATGATCGCCGGCATGAAGAAACTGGTGCCCAGCAGTTTGTCGAACAGCATCATCACCGCGCTGACTAGCAACGCCGGGAAGGCCAGCAAGGCCAGGATCGAGGCCATGAAGATGCCCCAGACCGTAAGCGGCATGCGCATCAGGGTCATGCCATGGGTGCGCGCCTGCAGCACCGTGGTCACGTAGTTCAAACCGCCCATGGTGGCGGCAACGATGAAAATCGCCAGGGACACCAGCATCAATACGATGCCCCATTCGGTGCCCGGGGTGCCCTGGGTGATTGACTGCGGTGGGTAGAGCGTCCAGCCCGCGCCGGTGGGGCCGCCGGGGGCGAAGAAACTGGCGAGCAAGACCACTACCGAGAGCAGGTAGAACCAGTAGCTGAGCATGTTGACGTAGGGGAAGACCATGTCCCGGGCCCCGACCATCAGCGGGATCAGGTAGTTGCCGAAGCCGCCGAGGAACAGGGCGGTGAGCAGGTAGATGACCATGATCATGCCGTGCATGGTCATCGCCTGATAATAGGCGCTGGCGTCCATGAATTCGATGCTGCCGGGGAAGCCCAGCTGCATGCGCATCAGGCCGGACAACACCAGGGCGATCAGGCCGACGAAGATAGCCGTCAAGGAATATTGAATGGCTATGACCTTGTGGTCCTGACTCCAGATATAACGGGTCAGAAAGCTCTTGGGCTCATGTAACTCTTCTGTTTCCACCTGTTCCGCATAGGCCATCACGTCATCCTCCGGGTGAGGGTTGAGTGGATGTTGGCGGTTGGCCGGCTGTCGGACTTGACCATCCACCGTCGCGAGGGGAAGTCCGACAGCCGGCTAGGGCACTGCTTCCGCTGTGTCGTCAGTTTTTCCGGCGATGGACTTGATGAACGCGATCAAGGCGTCCAGCTCGTCATCCGTCAGGTCGATAGTCGGCATGACCGGGGCAAAGCCCTTGGCGATCACCGCAGCGGGATCGCGAATGGATGCCTGCAGATAGGCCTCGTCGACCATCACCGACGTGCCGTCGGCCAGGCTCTGCGTCTTGCCGTACAGGCCCTGCCAGGTCGGCCCGACGCCCAGCTTGCCATCGACGCTGTGGCAGACCAGGCAACCGTGGGTCTCTGCCAGGCGTTGGCCCTGCAGCGCCAGATCGACGTCGGCCGCAGGGGGTTCATCTGGCGGCGCGCCACTCAATGATTTGATCAGGGCGAGCAGCGCATCCAATTCATCCTGGTTGAAAGTGTAGGCCACCATGACCGGCGGGTAGCCCTGGACCAGTTTGGCTTTGGGGGCGGAGATCGACTCGATCAGGTAAGCCTCATCGACTTTCACGCTGCTGCCGTCGGCCAGCAACTCGGTGCGCCCGTACAGACCCTTCCAGCCGGGACCGAGACTGGCGCTGCCATCCAGGCTATGGCAGGCCAGGCAGCCATGGTTTTGCACCAGCTGGCGGCCTGTCTCCAGCAGCGTTTCCCGGCTGGGTTTGGCGGCGGTACGCAGGGTCTGGGCAAAGGTCGGCTGGCTGCTCAGCCACTGGTCGAAGGCCGCGGGCTCCTCGATGATCATGTGGCCGCGCATATTGTAATGGGCCAGGCCGCAGTACTCGGCGCACAACACTTCATAGGTGCCGAGTTTGGTCGGGGTGAACCAGAAGTGGGAAACCATGCCGGGGACCATGTCCATCTTGCTGCGGATCTGTGGAACATAGAAATTGTGCAACACGTCCTTGGAGCGCAGCAGTACTTTCACCGGTTGATCGAGCGGCAGGCGCACTTCATTGTTGCGGATCAGCACATCGTCCTGGCCGAGAGGATCATTGGGGTCGAGGCCGAAGGGGTTGGCGCTGTTGATCCATTTGATCCCCGACTTGCCCAGCTTGCCGTCCTGGCCCGGGAAGCGATAAGACCACTGCCACTGCTGGGCGACCACTTCCAGTTCGTGAGCGTCTTGCGGAACCCGGACGAAGTCGTGGTAAACCACCAGGCCTGGCGCCAGCAGGCCGATGATACCGACGCTGGTGACGCCGATTAACCACCATTCCAGCTTCTTGTTTTCGGGCTGATAGGCCGCTCTGCGCCCTTCTTTATGGCGGTAGCGAACGATCGCAAGCGCCATAAACAGGGTGACGGCGATGAAGAATATGCCGGTGATGAGCAGGGTGATAAACAGTGCGGCGTCTATCGAACCCCAGTTGGAGGCTGCCGCTGTTGCCTGCCAAGGGCTCAGTACATGGAACAGTACCGATGCCACAACGATTAGCACCAAGACAATTGCAAATACCATGTGTTTTGCATCCTGTTCCTGTCGCGCACTGGCTACACAAACATCCTGCCGAACAGCAAGGTCGAATAAATTCGGCCAGCAATTCTTCCCGCGTCGCGCCTGGTCCTGTTAGCAGGCCGGCGAGCAACTAGCAGGCCAGCGAGCAACGCTGGGGGAAGCGCTGGGGGAAGTATAGGGGAGGAAAAGTCGCGCTGCCCAAGTCGACAGTAGGTGTGCCTGGCGAGGGTCGTCGGTCGGGTGGATTGGCCCTCTGCCGGTGCAGCACCTATAAGTTAAGGCGTAATTCCGACTCGGCAGTGCGATCGACTGTGTCGCGGAGGGCCAAGACGATGTCCGCCAATCCCTTGCTCGAGATGATCGGCAACACCCCGATTTTGCCGCTCACCCACCTCGACACCGGCCCGTGCCAGCTGTTCGTCAAGCTGGAAAACCAGAATCCCGGCGGCTCGATCAAGGACCGCATCGCCCTGAGCATGATCGAGGCCGCGGAGCTCAGCGGCCAGTTGCAGCCGGGCGGCACCATTATCGAAGCCACCGCCGGCAACACCGGCCTGGGTCTGGCCTTGGTTGCCGCGCAGAAGGGCTACCACATGCTCCTGGTGGTGCCGGATAAGATGAGTCGCGAGAAGATCTTCCACCTCAAGGCGCTCGGCGCGGAGGTGCGCCTGACCCGCTCCGATGTCGCCAAGGGCCATCCCGAGTACTACCAGGATCTGGCGCGCAGCATCGCCGCGCAAATGCCGGGTGCCTTCTACATCGACCAGTTCAACAACCCGGCCAACGCCTGGGCGCATGAGAGCGGCACCGGCCCGGAAATCTGGCGGCAGATGGAACAGCGTGTCGATACGGTGGTGGTCGGCGTGGGTTCGGGCGGTACCTTGGGCGGCTTGACCCATTTCTTTCAAAAGGTGGCGCCGCAGATCGAGATGGTCCTGGCCGATCCCGAGGGCTCGGTGCTGGCCGACTTCGTCGAGTCCGGCCACTTCGGCGAGGCCGGTAGCTGGCTGGTGGAGGGCATCGGCGAGGACTTTATCCCGGCCATCGCCGACTTCGCCCTGGTCAAGCGCGCCTACCGCATCAGCGACGCCGAGAGCCTGCACACCGCGCGGCTACTGCTGCAGCAGGAGGGCGTGCTGGCCGGTTCCTCCTCTGGCACCCTGCTTGCCGCGGCCTTGCGCTACTGCCGCGAGCAGACCACGCCCAAGCGGGTGCTGACATTCGTCTGCGACAGCGGCAACAAGTACCTGTCGAAGATGTTCAACGACTACTGGATGCTCGACCAGGGCCTGATCGAGCGGCCCAAACAGGGCAACTTGCGCGACCTGATCGTCCGCCGTTACGAGGAAGGCAGCACCGTCACCTGCAAGCCCGACGAAACCCTGGCGGCGGTCTACGCGCGCATGCGCTTCCACGACATCGACCAGGTACCGGTGATGGACGGCGACCGCGTGGTCGGCCTGATTGACGAGTGGGACCTGCTGCGCGCGGTGAAGGACGCGCCGACGCATTTCCAGCTGCCGGTGCGCGATGCGATGGTCAGCAAGCTGCAGACCCTCGACCCTGACGTGTCGCTGGAGCGCCTGCTGCAGACCTTCGACGAGGGCCATGTGGCGTTGATCGTCGAGCAGGGCCGCTTTCTCGGCCTGATCACCAAGAGCGATGTGCTCAACCTCTGGCGCCGCACCCTGCGTTAGGTACGGTTAGTCGGTTGACTCAGAGTCGCAGGCTTGAGCCTTATCTGTAGGAGCCCCGCGCCGGGGCGATGTTCTTGCGACCGCCGGGCAGTGCGTAGGATGGGCCGGGCCGCGTAGGTTGAGCGCAGCGATATCTATGCTGTTGCAGGCCTGCGAGGGCTGGCGGAACGATGGGTTACGCCGCTGCGCGGCTAACCCATCTTACGGGTCGAAGCGCCGGCAGTGGGCAGGCATAACCTATACGGGAGTCCAGCATGAGCGAATTCGAAACCCTTAGCGTGCACGCCGGTTACGAGCCGGACTGGACCGGCGCGGTGATGCCGCCGATCTACGCCACCTCGACCTTCCGCCAGCAGTCGCCGGGGGTGCACGCCGGCTACGAATACGGGCGCAGCCAGAACCCCACGCGCCAGGCGTTGGAACGGGCGATTGCCGAGCTGGAGGGAGGCGCCCACGGCTATGCCTTTGCATCCGGACTGGCGGCCTGCGCCACGGTGCTGGAACTGCTCCCGGTGAATAGTCACATAGTCGCGGTGGACGACCTTTACGGCGGCAGCTATCGCCTGTTCGAGCGGGTGCGCAAGCCCAGCGCCGGCCTGCAGGTCAGCTACGTGCCGGCGGACGCCGACGCCGCCACCCTGGCCGCCGCGCTCAGGCCCGAAACGCAGATGATCTGGGTCGAGACGCCGACCAACCCGACGCTGAAACTCTGCGACCTGGCCCAGGTCGGCAAGTTGGGTCGCGCCCGCGGCATCCTCACGGTGGCCGACAACACCTTCGCCTCGCCCTACCTGCAGCGGCCGCTCGAATACGGTTTCGACATCGTCGTGCACTCGGCGACCAAGTACCTCAACGGCCATTCCGACGTAATCGCCGGGTTGGTGGCTATCGCCGATCGCGCGGAACTGGCCGAGCAACTGGCCTTCCTGCAGAACTCGGTGGGTAGCATCCTCGATCCGTTTTCCAGCTTCCTCTGCCTGCGCGGCATGCGCACCCTGGCGCTGCGCCTGCAACGCCACGTCGCCAACGCCACTGAGCTGGCCGTCTGGCTGGAGCAGCAGCCACAGGTGACGTCGGTGCTCTACCCTGGCCTGAGCAGCCATCCCCAGCACGAACTGGCGGTGCGGCAGATGCGCGGCAGCGGCGGCCTGATCAGCCTGTACCTGGCCGGCGATGGTGCAGGCACCCGGCGTTTTCTCGAAGCCACCCGGCTGTTCACCCTGGCCGAAAGCCTGGGCGGGGTGGAAAGCCTGATCAGCCAACCGGCGAAAATGACCCACGCCTCGATTCCCGCCGAGCGCCGCGCGCAGCTTGGCATCAGCGATAACCTGGTGCGCCTGTCGGTGGGTATTGAACATGTCGAGGACCTGCGCCGCGATCTGCAACAGGCCTTGAGCGCGATCGCGGGTTAAGCAAAGCCGGTTAGCCCGTATCACCGCATCAAGCGTGCCGCCCGGCGGTTACTCGAGCCAATTGACGGCGGGAAACAGCACGCTGAACGACTCGGGCATCGCCACCACCTTGCCTGCTTTGTAGTTGAAGAACACAAAGCCTGACTTGGCCATCGCCACCTGGCTGCCGTCTGCCGGGCGAGTAATCCGGAAGGTGATATCGCCGCCGTATTTGTTGAAATCCATCACGCCGACCTCGAACAGCAATTGATCGCGCGCGTGAGCTTCCGTGCGGTAGGTGGTGGCGAGGTCGGTGACGATTATGCCGGTGCCATCTGCGTGGGTTTCGTGAATGCCGAATTCGAACAAGAAACGCGCCCGTGCCTCTGAAATCATCGAGATCATCGAGTCGTTGCCCAGGTGGTTGGCCGCATTGATGTCGGTCACGCGGACGGTCAGGTGGGTGCTGTAGCAGAATTGGTTTTCCGGGAACTCGAGTTGAAGGCGGGCCATGAGCAGGTCTCGTGCAGGCGGGATAGGCGGGATAGGCGGCGCGATTGTACGTGGGCTTGTGCCGATTTTGCATGATTTGCCCGGTGAATGACGCGCCGCCGACTAGCAGGCTGCCCGTGCCCGTGCCCGTGGCCGCGGATCAGCGATGCAGGCTATTCAAGTGGTAGAAGGTTACCCGGCCGCCCTCATTGGCCGGACCGTAGTTGTCCTGAATGTAGGCGCCAGCCTTGAAGTACAACTGTTGCACGCTCCAGTAGCCGCTCAGTTGCTGATACAGCGAGCCATGGTCACCATCGCTGCTCTGGACGCTGACGCCGAGCTTGCCGCTCGGCGTGATGCGCAGATCGTAGCTGAAACGCTCGTTGAGCTGGATGTTCTCGGCCAGCAGGATGTTCTGTACCTCGGAATCACCGGGGCGGTTGCGTAGCAACAACTCGAGACGGCCAACGCCGCGCAGGTAGTGGTATTGCAGCTTGAGTAGTGGGTCATTGTCGCTGCCGGGTTCGTCCGTGCTGTGGATCTGGCCGATGACGACCTTGTTCTTACTCGGCACCTGATTGACCGACACAACTGCACTGAGGTAGCTGTCGGAACTGGCGTGGTACCAGTTGCTCAGGATGCCGTCGGCCTGGGTTTCACGCAGCTCGCTGCGCGGGTAGCGGGCGTCAGCGGTATGCGAGCCATCAACCGGTACCCAGAACGTGACGCTGCCGTCGTCGTTGTGGCGAAAATATTGGCTGTCATAACCGTTGTTCAAGCGCCCGGTTTCGATGGTTGTGGGGGATGGGTCGGTGGGAATCGAGAGATTCCAGGTGGTGAGATCAAGCACGACTGATCCTTAATGGCCTTGAAAAAATACGAATGGTCTCGGTTCGGTAGCCTCAAGCGCAGTAAGTTCAATTGGATCGGGAATTGCTCAACCAGACTGCCGGGGGATTGATCGGGCCTGTGCGGCTGGCTTAGCAGGATTTATCGACGGCTAGTGGCGGCGTCGTTTGGCCTGGATACAGGCAAGAACGCTGCAACCCGCGCCCTGGTGCGTGGGTTGCAGCGGGTTCACAGGGGCACCGCTCAAGCAGCCGGGCGCTGTTGCTTCTGGTAGAGGAATTCCAGCACCGCGGCGCGGTATTGGTGATAGCGCGGGTCATGTGCCAAAGCGATACGCTCGCGCGGACGCGGCAGTTCTACGCGGAGGATCTCGCCGACACTGGCCGCCGGGCCGTTGCTCATCATGACGATACGGTCGGACAGCAGCACGGCCTCGTCGACGTCGTGGGTGATCATGATCACCGTATTGCCGAGGTCCGCGTGGATCTCCATCAGCGAGTCCTGCAGATGGGCGCGGGTCAGGGCATCCAGGGCGCCGAAGGGTTCATCCATCAACAGCACCTTGGGCTGCATGGCCAGTGCGCGGGCGATGCCGATGCGCTGCTTCATGCCGCCGGAAATCTCACTGGGGCGTTTGTCGCGCGCGTGGTTCATGTGCACCAGTTCCAGGTTGTGCTCAATCCATTCGCGCATTTCACTGCGCGACTTCTTGCCCTGGAACACCTGGCGCACGGCCAGTTCGATGTTCTGGTAGCAGCTCAGCCAGGGCAGCAGGCTGTGGTTCTGGAACACCACCGCGCGCTCCGGGCCTGGCGAGTTGACCTCGCGGCTGTCGAGGATTACCCCGCCGGTGCTGGCCTGGTAGAGGCCGGCGACGATGTTCAGCACGGTCGATTTTCCGCAGCCGGAATGGCCGATCAAGGACACGAACTCGCCCTTGTTGATTTTCAGATTGACGTTCTGCAGGGCGCAGTACAGGCCCTTGTCGGTGGGAAAGCTGATGCCGACGCCGGTCAGTTCAAGGTGTGGATGGTTCATGGAGAGCTCCTGGAAGTGGCGATTAGCGCAGGTCGGCGTGCTTGTCCCAGCTCACATAGCGCTGGAGCATGAGCATGAGACGGTCGAGGGCGAAGCCGAGCAGGCCGATGACCACCACCGCGACCATGATCCGCCCCAGCGAGTTGGAGCTGCCGTTCTGGAACTCGTCCCAGATGAATTTGCCCAGGCCTGGGTTCTGCGCCAGCATTTCAGCGGCGATCAGCACCATCCAGCCGGTGGCCAGGGACAAGCGCAGGCCGGTGAAGATCATCGGGATCGCGGCCGGCAGGACGATGCGGCGGACATGGCTGAGAGGCGACAGACTGAGCACACGGCTGACGTTTTGCAGATCCTTGTCCAGATTGGCCACCCCGACGGTGGTGTTGATCACGGTCGGCCACAGGCAGCACAGCGCCACGGTCACCGCCGAAGTGACGAAGGATTTAGCAAACAGTGGGTCGCTGCTGGTGTAGACGGCGCTGACCACCATGGTCACCAGCGGTAGCCAGGCCAGCGGTGACACCGGTTTGAAGATCTGGATCAGCGGGTTGACGGCGTTGTAGATCGGCTTGCTCAGGCCGCAGACAATCCCCAGCGGGATGGCGATCAGCGAGGCGATGAAGAAACCGGTCATCACCGTGTACAGGCTGGTGAAGATCTGTTTGAAGAACGTCGGCTTGCCGGTGTAAGGGCGAATGCTGACATTCGCTTCAGGGTCCTTGGCCAGCTTCTCGGCGTTGCGTACGTCCTGACGCTCGAAGAAGGCATCGGCGCGCCTCTGTTCGCGCAGGTGTTCATCGATCAGCGTGCCGAACTGGCTGGCCACCTGGGTTGGCCCAGGGAATTTACCCAGGCTGGTATCAATGCTGCTGGCAACCATCTGCCAGAACAGCAGAAAGGCGAGGATGCCAAACATGGGCATCAGTACGCTAGGTAACCAGCGTTTGATCGCCAGTCTGCGCGCGGATTTCAGGGTGTCTTGAATGGGCTGGGCGACGGCGGGGTTGCTCATCGTCTTGTCCTCGGAGCAGAGGGGGCCGGCGTGTCCGGCCCCCAGGGCATTGGCTGCGTTACAGAACTGAGTCGGCTTTCAGACCAATCTTGAACTGGTTGATGTACTCGTTCGGTTTGCGCCCGTCGTAGCTCAGGCCATCGATGAACTCGTTGGTGGGGGCACGGAAACCTTCTTCGCCAACCGCGGGGAAGTCTGCGGCCTTGGCTTTGCCTTCGGCGATCAGCTCATTGGCGGCACTGCGGTACACCGCCGGCAGGTAGACCTGTTTGGCGATATCGAAGTACCAGCTATCCGGTTTGGCTTCGCCAACCTGGCCCCAGCGACGCATCTGAGTCAGGTACCAGATGGCGTCGGAGTAGTAGGGTAGGTCGCGTTATAGCGAAAGAACACGTTGAAGTCCGGGACCTCGCGCTTGTCACCCTGCTCGTACTCGAAGGTGCCGGTCATCGAGTTGGCGATCACCTCGGCATCGGCGCCGACGTACTCAGGACGCGAGAGGATCTCCACGGCTTCCTGACGGTTGGCGTTGTTGTTTTCATCCAGCCACATGCCGGCGCGGATCAGCGCCTTGACCAGCCGCTTGTGGGTTTCCGGGTTGGCATCGGCCCAGGCTTTTGACACGCCGAGCACTTTTTCCGGGTTGTTTTTCCAGATTTCGTAGTCGGTGATCACCGGCACGCCGATGCCCTTGAATACGGCCGCCTGGTTCCAGGGTTCGCCCACGCTGTAGCCGTCGATGGTGCCGGCTTCGAGGGTGGCCGGCATTTGCGGCGGCGGGGTCACCGAGAGCAGGGCGTCGGCGTTGAGCGTGCCAGTGATATCGCCCTTGGCCGGTGCGTAATAGCCTGGGTTGATACCGCCGGCGGCCAGCCAGTAGCGCAACTCATAGTTGTGGGTGGACACCGGGAACACCATGCCCAGGTTGAAGGGCTTGCCCTTGGCCTTGTACTGCTCGATCACCGGCAGCAGCGCGTCGGCCTTGATCGGATGCACCGGCTTGCCGTCTGCCATCGGCACATGCTTCTTCATTTCCTCCCAGACGGCGTTGGACATAGTGATGCCATTGCCATTGAGGTCCATGGAGAAGGCGGTGACGATGTCGGCCTTGGTGCCGAAGCCGATGGTGGCGCCCAGGGGTTGGCCGGCGAGCATGTGCGCGCCGTCCAGTTCGCCGGTGATCACCCGGTCCAGCAGGACTTTCCAGTTGGCCTGGGCTTCCAGAGTGACGTAGAGCCCTCGTCCTCGAAGAAGCCTTTTTCGTAAGCAATGGCCAGTGGTGCCATGTCAGTCAGCTTGATGAAACCAAGCTTGAGTTCGTCCTTCTCCGGATTGGCGGCGTGGGCGATCTGCATGCTCAGCGGCGTGAGCAGCATGACGGCGACGCAGCCCAGGCCAGTCAGGGTCTTTTTCATCAAGGAGCGGCGAGCGGTGGCCTTACGCATGGTGATTCCTCAGTTCTCGGAAACGAAAAAAGACGTCAACGGACAACTCGGCCAGCTAGGGCAGGGTGCCTTTGACGTCTTTGTCTATTCGTCTCGATCACCGCCGTTGGCGATCCGAAGACGGGTGTTAGGTCTTGGGGAGATATCTGCAAAGGGCTTGCCAGGTTTGCTGCGGCGATGGGCAGGGCGGCTTGTCTGGCGCGGTTGTGGCACCTCGACTGATTCTAGAATGGTTATATATAAACTATATATATCAGTTAGATAGGGTTGTTAGTTAATGCTGAATATATATAACGTTCCCAGCCTTCGCTGAAGCCGAAACGCTTAAGCGGTCGGCCTGTTGGCGAGGTTTTGAGCCAATGGCGGGCGCGCTGAAGGAGTAATGAGCGCTTTTGGTTCGTTTTTCACGCGCACAGGAAGCGCGTCAACGTTCAGCGGTGTCGTGCTCGATATGAGCTTGCCCCTGGTATTTGGGGGCATCTGTTGTCATTGCTTCGCTGTCGAGCCTGCTGACCGAGGAAATTCCATATGGAATGCGGTCTGGCCATTGGATGAGGTGCACCAGATTTTGCCCTGGTGCGCCTCGACGATGGAGCGCGTGATGGCCAGACCGAGGCCTGCATTGCTGGGGCTGCCTTCGCGGCGGGCAGGGTCCGCGCGGTAGAAGCGGTCGAACAACCATTCAAGGTGTTCGGGCGAGATGGCCTCGCCGGGGTTCTCCACGGTCAGCCGGGTGGATTGTCTGGTCTGGCTGATATTCACCGTGATGGCATGGCGCTCTGGCGTATAGCGAAGGGCATTGGACAGCAGGTTGGAGATGGCGCGGCGGAGCATCAGTACGTCACCCTGAATCTCGCCAGAGCCGATCAGCTTGAGCTCGATAGCATGTTCGTCTGCCAGCAGGCGGTAATACTCGTACAGTTTGTCGATGACCTGCTCAAGGGCAATCTTCTTATGTTCTGGAGTGATCAAGCCATTGTCCGCCTTGGCCAAAAAAAGCATGTCATCGATCATCCGTGACATGCGTTTCAAATCATCCAGATTCGAGTGCAGGTTGTCCTCGTAGTCCTCGATATTGCGCTTTCTCGACAGCACCACCTCGGTGTGGGTCATCAGGTTGCTGACGGGCGTGCGCAGCTCGTGCGCAATGTCGGCGGAGAAATTGGACAGCCGCACAAAGTCCTCGTCCAGGCGTGACAGCATGGCGTTGAAGGACGAGACCAGTTGCTGCAGTTCTAATGGCACCGGCGCCAGGGGAATACGTTCTTTGAGCGACTTGGCTGACATGGCGGTCGCCACCGCAGTGACCTGACGCAAAGGGCGTAACCCACTGCGGGCCATCACCCAGCCCAGCCCGGCGCTGACCAGCGCGCTGATGATCAGGCCAATTGCGAACCAGCGCTCCAGTGCGTCGAAGAAGTCCATGTGCGGGGTGACATCGAGCACCAGCATCAGGGTCAGGGGAGGCTCCTGAGCAGGGCCGGTTACCTGCTGGGTCAGGCCACGAAACACCTGTTGCTGATCCTGCCACTCCCAGATGACGTTGCTGGCGATGACGCTGAAGCGCTCCGGAAGATCGAGCGGCCCAGGGTCGGCGAACAGCACCCGTCCGGCGCTGTCCTTGATGATCGCTTTCAGGTCTCTGTGGGCACCGAGCAAGGCACCCAGCTGGGGTTTCAGTGCCGCAAAGTTATCGAGACTCTGCAGTTTTCCGAGAATGCTCTGGACCGCGTGGGCCTTTTCCAGCAGCTCTTGCCGATCAAGGGATTCGAAATGATGCTGGCTGAGACGATTAAAGCTGAGCCCAGCAACGATCAGTACGCCAGTCACTGCGAGCATGAACATCAGGCTCAGGCGTGTGGTCAGGGATAGGCGCCTCATTTGCTCTCCGGGGCGTCCAGCACGTAGCCCATGCCGCGAGCGGTGTGGATAAGCTTGGGCTCGAAGTCATCATCGATTTTCGCGCGCAAACGCCGGATGGCCACCTCGATGACGTTGGTGTCGCTATCGAAGTTCATGTCCCAGACTTGCGAGGCGATCAGCGACTTCGGCAGCACCTCGCCGCGCCGGCGCAGCAGCAATTCCAAGAGCGCGAACTCCTTGGCGGTCAGGTCAATGCGTGTGCCCGCCCGAATGACCCTGCGTTTGAGGAGGTCGACATCAAGATCCGCAATTTTCAGGTGGGTCTGGGTGGGCGTGTTGTTGCCGCGACGCAAGAGGGTTCTGACCCGTGCGAGCAGCTCGGAAAACGCGAAGGGTTTGATCAGGTAATCGTCCGCGCCCAGCTCGAGCCCTTTGACCCGGTCTTCCACCCGGTCGCGGGCGGTGAGAAATAGCACCGGAACATCCTTGCCCGCCGCGCGCACCCTGCGCAGCACTTCCCAGCCATCCAGACCCGGCATCATGACGTCGAGGATCAATAAGTCGTACGCCTCACTCAATGCATGCTGCAGCGCATCCGTGCCGGTGGTAACCCGGTCGACGTTGAACCCTGCCTCTCTGAGCCCCAGCTGTAAGTAGGTGCCGGTTTTCGGCTCATCCTCGGCGACCAAAAGTCTCATGGGTTTTTGCTCAAGCGAATGTCGGCCCGAGTGTGCAGTGAAAACCCCGAACCAACCAGCGGCTGACAGAAATGTAATCCGCGCTTCAGGTCGCTGTCAGGCAAAGGTGTTTAGGGTAAGACCCTGAGCACCAAGCACCAGCAGACCCGAATGGCGCCGCACGATCAGCTGCGATCCCTCTACTTAGCCCGTTGCCGCATGC
This sequence comes from Pseudomonas sp. CC6-YY-74, assembly GCF_002025205.1. Taxonomy (GTDB): domain Bacteria; phylum Pseudomonadota; class Gammaproteobacteria; order Pseudomonadales; family Pseudomonadaceae; genus Aquipseudomonas; species Aquipseudomonas paeninsulae. Next base: position 1,225,619 of record NZ_CP019947.1, read on the forward strand.
ACGCAGGTTAATGATGCTCGACCTTCACCAATAGACTTCTCCATTTTCGAGGCCTTCCCTGATTGCTCCTTTGGCCTGACGGCGCTTTAGGGCGCCGTATTTTTCGGTGCAGTGCCCAGTGCCCAGTGCGGCGAGTTCAATGCGTCAATTATGCTTTCTGAGCTTCTGATACCGAGTTGCCGCTCCTCGCCATAGCCCGCTATGACCCGTTGCAGTGCCTTGCCTCAGCGCCTCTGCCTTCCGCACGTGAGTTAAGCAACTAGCCGAACAGGCCACTCGCTCGGCGTTGCGTCAGCAGGCGCTGCGAACAAGGTTCTAGTCGAGATCGGCGCCACCGAAGCATGGGGCTGGGCGGTGGCCGGAGTGCCGTGGTGAATTCGCCTGCAACGATCCGCTCACTATTCAGTCTGAGAGGGATGGTCAGATTAAGGCCAAGTGACGTCAGCTTGATGAGTATCAATACATCGGGACGGGCGTTGTCTACCCTCACCTGTATAGAACTGAGCAGAGCCCGAGTGGATAAACCAAGGAGATACAGTCATGAGCCATTGGCATAACCCGACTGATCCCTCGCCATCCTTCTGGCGCAGCAAGGCCGCTGTCGCACTGATCATGTTGCTGGTTATCGGCGCGTTCTATCTGCTGCGCGAGCACTACTACCATGCCTCTCAGGCGTTGCCCTACCTGCCTTACCTGATTCTGCTGCTGTGCCCTTTGATGCACCTGTTTGGGCATAAGCACGGCGGCCATGCGGCGCACCGTGACGCCACAGATGACTCCATGGACGATACAAGGAAATAGCTTATGCACAGCTCTGCGAGCCACCACGATCCCGCTCACTCCAAGCCTGGTGAAGCGCAACAGGGGGGACTGACGGATCCGGTGTGCGGCATGACTGTCAGCAGCGACAGTCAACTACGCGAACAGTACGAAGGGCAGACCTATCGATTCTGCAGCCAGAAGTGTCAGGACAAGTTTCGTGCTCAGCCGCAGTCCTACGTCGGGCTTCAGCCCGCGGCTGAGCATGCAGGGCATGCGCCTCATGAGACGCTTGAGCCGATAGCGGAGGCGGCTGAGTACACCTGCCCCATGCATCCGGAAATCCGCCAGCCCGGTCCTGGCACCTGCCCCAAGTGCGGCATGGCGCTGGAGCCGGTCATGCCCGCACTGGATGAGGAGGAAAACCCAGAACTCAAGAATTTTTCCCGGCGCTTCTGGTGGACGCTGCCGCTGACGGTGATCGTGACGGTACTGGCGATGGCCGGTCATGCGTTGCAGATTTTTCATGGGACGACGCAAAACTGGGTCGAGCTGGTCATCGCCACACCCGTGACCCTATGGGCTGGCTGGCCTTTCTTTGTTCGCGGCGTGGCCTCCGTACGTCAGCGCAGCCCGAACATGTGGACCCTGATCGGCCTCGGCACATCGGCGGCCTATCTGTACAGCGTGGTGGCAACCCTGTTCCCGCAGCTATTCCCGCAGACCTTCATGCAGGACGGGCGCATTGGCGTCTACTTCGAGGCCGCCGCGGTCATCATTTCCCTGACCCTGCTGGGGCAAATGCTCGAACTCAAAGCGCGCTCGCAGACCTCTGCGGCGATCAAGTCGCTGCTTGGGCTGGCGCCGAAGACGGCCCGGCGGATCAATGCGGATGGCCAGGAGGAGGACATCCCCCTTACCCACGTCCATCAGGGCGACCATCTGCGGGTCCGCCCGGGCGAGAAGGTGCCGGTCGATGGCAGCGTGCTGGAGGGGGAGAGCGCCGTCGATGAATCCATGCTGACGGGTGAGCCTGTGCCGGTGATGAAGAGGGCGGGCGATACGCTCATCGGTGCCACCCTCAATACGCACGGCAGTCTGATTATGAGTGCGGAGAAGGTCGGCAGTGAGACCACGCTGTCGCAGATTGTGCAGATGGTGGTGCGCGCACAGCGTTCGAAAGCGCCCATGCAGCGCATGGCCGATGTGATCGCCGGGTATTTCGTGGTGGGCGTCATCGCGATCGCGGTATTGACCTTCTTCGCTTGGGGGTTGTTCGGGCCTGAGCCCGGTTGGGTGTTCGGCCTGATCAATGCGGTGGCCGTATTGATCATCGCCTGTCCCTGCGCCCTTGGCCTGGCCACACCCATGTCGATCATGGTGTCTACCGGAAAGGCCGCCAGCAGCGGCGTGCTGTTCCGGGATGCCAGCGCCATCGAGAACCTCTGCAAGATCGACACGCTGATCGTCGACAAGACCGGCACCCTGACCGAGGGACGGCCGGTTTTCCATAGCGCGGAGGCGACTGCCCAGTTCGACTCAGTAGAGCTGCTGCGCCTGGCCGCCAGTCTCGATCAAGGCAGCGAACACCCTCTGGCACATGCCATCGTCGACCATGCCCGTGCCCAAGGGCTTGAGTTGAGCAAGCCGGACTCATTCGAGTCCGCCTCCGGTATTGGGGTGAGCGGTCAGGTAGACGGCGCAGCACTACAGTTGGGCAATACCGCCCTGATGGAGGATGCCGGGGTGGATATCACGCCGCTGAAAAGCCGCGCCGAACAGCTCCGCCTCGAGGGTATCAGCATCATCTACCTGGCAGCCGATGGCGTGCTGGCCGGGCTGCTGGCGGTGTCTGACCCGATCAAAGCGACCTCCCAAGAGGCCGTGTCCAAGCTGCAAGCCGAGCATGTGAACGTCATCATGGCGACTGGCGATGGCCTCACCACCGCACGGGCTGTAGCCAAGCAACTGGGCATCGACGAGGTGCATGGCGAAGTCAAACCACAGGACAAGGAACGTTTGGTCGCCGACTTGCAGGCCCGGGGCCGACGCGTCGCAATGGCGGGGGATGGCATCAACGATGCCCCGGCCCTGGCGCGATCCGACATCGGCATCGCCATGGGTACCGGCACCGATGTGGCGATGAACAGTGCTCAGGTGACCCTGGTCAAGGGTGACTTGATGGGCATTCTCCGTGCGCGAGCCTTGTCAGTCGCCACGGTGAGGAATATGCGCCAGAACCTGGGGTTTGCCTTCCTGTACAACGCGATGGGCATTCCGCTCGCCGCCGGACTGTTGTATCCACTGACCGGCCTCTTGCTGTCACCGATGATCGCGGCGCTGGCCATGAGCGTGAGTTCGGCCTCGGTGGTGTTCAATGCGCTGCGTCTGCGGCGGGTGGTAATCGGCTGAAAATGGGACTGAACTCAACAGATATATAAACAACCTATCGGAGACGGATGATGCATGACACTACGATGTGGCCATTTGGGCCATTGATGATGCTGGTATTTGCAGTGCTAATTATCCTGCCGTTTAGCTTCATTTTTCGGAAGGCAGGGTACTCACAGTGGTTGGGGCTGCTGATGATCGTGCCGATCGTCAACCTCATACTGCTGTATTTTCTGGCATTCTCAGAGTGGCCAACAAGCCGAGCGCGCGGGAGCTCACGCGATTGAACGGATGCTTCCGGGTGTTTGTGGGCATGCAGGCAGAGGTTGTTTTCGCGATAAGCGCACAACCAGTTGGCTGAACTAAAGCCTGGGCTTATTTTGAGGTGCCGCGTGAGAGTTTCAGCTCAAAAATTGAGCGACTATCCGTGGATTTTGCGGCCATTTTTCTGGAATCAAAAAAGGAAATATGGCGCGATCCTGCAGCCAGGGTTGCTGTGGGCACGCGTTCCAAGATTGTTCGGGGCGGTGGCGGTACTTTATGGTGTGCTGGACAGAAAGAACTCTCCACTGAGCCCGATTTTGCGCTCATTGGTTACGGTGCGAGTATCACAGATCAATGGGTGCAACTTCTGTGTTGATCTCAATTCAGCCACGCTTGCAAAACGCTCGGGATCTACGGAAAAGGTTGAGCAGCTCTCGCAGTGGAGGGCGAGTGAGCTGTTTGACGATAAGGAAAAGGTGGTGCTGGAATATGCTGAAGCCATCACGTATTCGGATCGACAGTCACTGATGAGCTGATGCTGAAGTTAAGCCGTTTCTTTGACCAGGACGGTATCGTTGAGTTGACTGGGCTTATTGCATTCCAGAACTTGTCGAGCAAATTCAATAGCGCTCTCGATGTGCCAGCTCAGGGGTTCTGCAAAACCCCGCATGAGCATCGCCAGTAACTCAACAAGCTCTGAGTTGCGGCGGTGTGTCAGTCGATCAGGCCCGCGCTGTTCAACAACCACAAAACCAGGCTTCAATCTGGCATCGCGCTTCGGCACCGCCAAGCGTGTGCTGGGCAACCCGGAGTATCGTTGATGCTAACCGTCAATCTGGGGCCGCTGACCCTGGGCGTCCCTCATCTACTGCTGATCGGCAGCCTGCTGCTGGCGACGCTGAGCGGCTGGTGGGTCGGTCGGGCCAGCGCACGCAACCCCGAACAGCAGGTGTTCCGGTTGCTGCTGGTCGCCCTGTTAGTGGCGCGTCTGGCCTTCGTGGTGGGTTATTTCGAGCACTATCAGGGCGAGCTCTGGCGAGTGCTGGACATTCGCGACGGCGGCTTCATCGCCTGGCCCGGCTTGATCGCGGCCTTGTTGCTGGGCAGTTGGCAGGCCTGGCGCGACCGTGGATTGCGCAAGCCGCTTGGCGTGGCGCTGGCGGTCGGCATGCTGAGTTGGGGCTTGGGCAATCTCGCTTGGCATGCCCTCGAGCAAGGCACACGTCTGCCCGAACTGGCACTGCGCGATAGTCGCGGCGCTCCAGTAGCGCTACAGGATTATCTGGGCAAACCGCTGGTGATCAACCTCTGGGCGACCTGGTGTCCACCCTGTCGGCGAGAAATGCCGGTGTTGGCCGAGGCTCAGGCCAGGGAACAGGCACTGACCTTTCTGTTCGTCAATCAGGGCGAGGGCGAGGGCGAAATCCGCCGCTTCCTCGATGCCGGCAGGCTGGACCTGCAAAACGTCCTGCTCGACAGCGACGGACGGCTCGGCCAGCACGTCGGCTCCATGGCTCTGCCCACTACGTTGTTCTACGACGCCGATGGCCGCCAAGTAGGCAGCCATCTCGGTGAATTGTCCCGCGCGAGCCTCGCTCGCGCCCTGGAACAACTGGAGCAGGGTGCCCAGCCATAAGGCATGTCAGGTAGGTCGCTTTATTGCTGGTGGGCATGAGTCTGCGGGCTACCTCGCCAAGATCAGCGTCTGAGGACATGTGCAGCTTTGCGCTCATCGATTTAGTCCGCTGTATTCAGCGCCCGTCTGAACGAACTTTAGCGGCGTGGGGACCGTGCTGCCTGTCTCGCACCAAGCCCATGGCACTTAAGCAAGCGCGTGAGAGCGAGCCGCACGGCAAGAGCAATCTGACAGAACTGTAATGCCCACCTCAGCTTTCTGACAGGGCCTGCCAGTTAAGGTTACTTCGAGTTTGAAGCTCCGCCCTAAGCGCTACGTCGAGATGTGGCGTCGATGGGCTAACTAAATCGTACTTGAGGATACCCATATGAAAGCCATGAAAACTCTCTTCGTAGTCGCCGCTCTGAGCCTTTCCTCTTTGGCTATGGCCGAAGGTGGTGCCGAGCGCACCCTTACCCGCATCGAGCAAGCTCAGCAAGCGTCGTCACCAGTCGAGCAAGTTGCCCAGACGCAGAAGAGTCAAGCGCCCTTGAGCAAAAGCAAAGCCAAGATGACAGACCACGTCAGCTGCTGATCTTTGCAGGGCGTGTCCAAGCTGACAGAAATGTAATCACCCTGACGGTTTAAATGTGGCAGTTTCTAGGCTCGCTGGCCGTGCGCATTTAACCAAGTTGTGGCTGGGACGGAGCGGGGCGCGCCATCTTTCTGGGCGAGCCTCCTAACCCGCAAGTCTGCGCGCTGGCTATTCAGCACTGATTTCCTTTGATCGATTGGACATAAACGGCATGCAATCCAAAAATTCGAGGCGAACATTCGTCAAGGGCCTGACCGCCTGCGGCATACTCGCAGGTCTAGGCCTGTGGCGAGCCCCAGCTTGGGCAGTCGTCAGCCCAGGCCAGCCGAACGTTCTCAGTGGCACCGATTTTGAACTGTTCATAGGCGAAACCCCGGTGAATATCACCGGTTCGCCACGTACCGCCATGACCATCAACGGCAGCCTGCCTGGGCCACTGCTGCGGTGGCGCGAGGGCGATACCGTGACCCTGCGGGTTAGAAATCGCCTGGACCAAGACACCTCGATCCACTGGCACGGGATCATCCTGCCGGCCAACATGGACGGTGTGCCGGGCCTGAGCTTCCACGGCATCGCGCCCGATGGCATGTACGAGTACAGATTCAAGGTGCAGCAGAACGGCACCTACTGGTATCACAGTCACTCGGGCCTGCAGGAGCAGGTCGGGGTCTATGGGCCGATCGTGATCGATGCCAAGGAGCCGGAGTCATTTCAGTACGACCGCGATTATGTGGTGATGCTGAGCGACTGGACCGACGAAGCCCCTTCGCGTGTCATGGCCAAGCTGAAGAAGCAGTCGGACTACTACAACTTCCACAAGCGCACCGTCGGTGACTTCATCGACGACGTCAGTGAGCAGGGTTGGGCTGCAACCGTGGCCGACCGCAAGATGTGGGCCGAGATGAAGATGAGCCCCACCGATCTCGCCGACGTCAGCGCTCACACCTACACCTACCTGATGAACGGCCAGGCGCCCAACGGCAACTGGACCGGTATCTTCAAGCCGGGCGAGAAGCTGCGTCTGCGCTTCATCAACGGCTCGGCCATGAGCTATTTCGACGTGCGCATCCCCGGCCTGAAGATGACCGTGGTGGCCGCCGACGGCCAGTACGTGGAGCCGGTCAGCGTCGACGAATTGCGCATCGCCGTGGCGGAAACCTATGACGTGATCGTTGAAACATCCAGCGCCGAGGCTTACACCATTTTCGCCCAGTCCATGGACCGCACCGGCTATGCCCGCGGCACCCTGGCCGTGCGTGAAGGGGTGAGCGCGCCTGTGCCTGAACTCGATCCGCGGCCGTTGATCAGCATGGGCGACATGGGCATGGACCACGGCAGCATGGGCGACATGGCCGGCATGGATCACAGCAAGATGGCTGGCATGGACGACATGGCCGGCATGGACCACAGCAAGATGGCTGGCACGGACGACATGGCCGGCATGGACCACAGCAAGATGGCCGGCATGGGCGACATGGCCGGGATGGATCACAGCAAGATGGCTGGCATGGGCGACATGGCCGGTATGGACCACAGCAAGATGGCTGGCATGGGCGACATGGCCGGGATGGACCACAGCAAGATGGCTGGCATGGCTGGTATGGCTGGAATGAGCGGCCAGATGCAAGCGCACCCGGCGTCCGAGACCAACAACCCGCTGGTCGATATGCAGACCATGATGCCAACCCATAAATTGAATGATCCGGGCATAGGCTTGCGCGACAACGGTCGTCGGGTGCTGACCTATGCCGACCTCAGGAGCACGTTCGCCGATCCGGACGGGCGCGAGCCTGGCCGTACCATCGAACTGCACCTGACCGGGCACATGGAGAAGTTCTCCTGGTCGTTCGACGGCATCGAGTTCTCCAGCTCGGAGCCTGTGCGGCTCAAGTACGGCGAGCGTCTGCGCATCACCCTGGTCAACGACACCATGATGACTCACCCGATTCACCTGCATGGCATGTGGAGCGACCTGGAAGATGAGAACGGCAATTTCATGGTGCGCAAGCACACCATCGACATGCCGCCAGGCTCGAAGCGCAGCTACCGGGTTACGGCAGACGCGCTAGGGCGTTGGGCCTACCACTGTCACCTGCTGTTGCACATGGAAATGGGCATGTTCCGTGAAGTCCGTGTGGATGAATAATTAGGGAGACCAATGATGAGCAAATTTCTCAATCGTAAAGCGCTGGTCGCTAGCGCCTTAATCCTCGGTGTACTGAGTGTTGTACAGGTGCCTGGCGCGCTTGCATCCGGCGCTCATGCTGAGCAAGTGCACCTCGCTGCGCCCGCTGCCGACAAGGCCGCCTCCGCGCATATGGGCCATGCCGCTGACGCCCAGAAAATGGATCACGCCGCCATGGCCAAGGGTTCCATGGCGGATGCCGCGATGGATCACAGCAAGATGGCGCATGGCACCATGAAGCATGAGCACAACGCCAACCCGGCTGCGGCGGATAACCATCATGACCAGTAGCTTTTCACGCCCGACCCTGATTGCCTTGGCAGTCTCGCTCGGCACAGTGACGGCCGGCATGGCCAGCGCTGCCGAGCCCATGGATCATTCGATGCACTCCTCTGCGGCCGCGCCGACGGCGGTCGAGGCACAACCCGCATCGACGACGAAAACGCCCCCGGCCAATCAGTACGGCGGCGAAGGCGCCCCGATGGACCATGCGGCAATGGGGCATGGCGCCATGCAGTCCACGCAGTCCAGTGACATGGGCGCGATGGATCACAGCAAAATGAATCATGCGCAGATGGACCCGGGCTCAATGAGCTCGATGGACCACGGCGCCATGGATCACAGCAAGATGGACCAGGACAGCGCAGAAGGCGCGCCGCGCACCACCAGTCGCACGCCGATTCCCGTGCTGACCGATGCCGATCGTGAAGCTGCGTTCCCGCCGTTGGAGGGTCATAACGTGCATGACGACGCGATTAACGCGTTCTTCCTGCTCGATCAGCTGGAGTATCAGGCGGCCGATGAAGGCAGCGTACTCAGTTGGGACGCTTCCGGCTGGATCGGCGGCGATATCGACCGCCTGTGGTTGCGCTCCGAAGGTGAGCGAACCAATGGCGTGACCGAAGAGGCAGAAATCCAGGCGCTCTGGGGCCACGCCATCGGCCCTTGGTGGGATGTGGTCGGCGGGATTCGCCAGGACTTCAAACCCGGCTCGCCACAGACCTGGGCGGCCTTCGGCATCCAGGGCATGCCGCTCTATGCCTTCGAAGCTGAAGCCACGGCCTTTATCGGCGAGAACGGCCAGACTGCCGCGCGTTTGGAAGGCGACTACGACATCCTGCTGACCAACCGCCTGATCCTGCAGCCCACTGCTGAAGTGAACTTCTATGGCAAGAACGACCCTGAGCGCGGTATTGGCTCCGGGCTGGCAAATACTGAGGTGGGCCTGCGATTGCGTTATGAAATCCGCCGCGAGTTCGCACCCTATATCGGGGTGACCTGGAATCGTGCCTACGGCAATACTGCCGACCTGCTGCGCGATGAAGGCGGTGATGTTAGCGAGGCGCGCTTTGTCGCCGGTATTCGGCTGTGGTTTTGAGGACCTGAGATGAAAAGAACAATTAAAACCTTGCTTGCAGCCAGTGTCGTCGCTGGCACTGCGGCCACCGCCGTTGCCTACTTTGGTCTGGTTAACGTCGGTGCCGATGATCCCCATTTGCCGGCTGTGCATGCCTTTTTGACCATGGCCCGTGATCGCTCCATCGAGGTGCGCTCGCGGGATATTCAGGTGCCTGATCTGCAGGATGAGGCGCTGATCCGTGCCGGGGCCGGTAACTACAACTCGATGTGCATTGGCTGTCACCTGGCGCCTGGCACAGCCGAAACCGAGTTGAGTCAGAGCCTCTATCCCGCGCCGCCGAACTTGACCAAGATCGGCGTCAATGGCAACCCGGCGGCGACCTTCTGGACCATCAAGCATGGCATCAAGGCCACTGGCATGCCCGCGTGGGGCAAGAGCATGGGTGATCCGTATATTTGGGGAATGGTCGCCTTCATGCAGCAATTGCCGACGCTCGACGCGCAGCAGTATCAAACGCTGGTCGCCTCCAGCAGCGGTCACCAGCATGGCGGCGGTGAGACCATCATGCACAACCATGAAGGTCAGCACGGCGGCGCAGAAGCGGCAGACGAAGACCACCATGCCGGTGAGATGGCTGGGATGAGTCAGCATGACGCGGCAGTCGAAGATCATCATGCTGGCGAGGCGGCTGGGGCCAGTCAGCATGACGCAGCCAGCGAAGATCACCATGCCGGCGAAAAGGCTGAGGCCGGTCACCATGACTCGGCAGCTCAAGACCACCATGCTGGCGAAGCGGCCGGGGCAAGCCGGCATGACGCCGCCGGCGAAGATCACCATGCTGGTGAGATGGTTGGGATGAGCCACCATGACGCGGAGCAAGCAGCTGACAAGCCCGCGGCCAAGTCCAAACTGGCTGCCAATTCTCACACCCATGCCGATGGCAAGGAGCATGTCCATGCCAACTAAGGGACGCCTGTACGGGGGGCGACTACTGCGTGTCGCCGCACTGGCTGCATTGTTCAGCGGCTCTGCGGCGCAAGCGGCTGATCCGCTGAGCATCGATGTGCACCGCGACGCCAACTGCGGTTGTTGCAAGAAATGGGTCGCGCACCTTGAGGCCAATGGCTTCAAGGTCATCGATCATGTCGAATCGAACATGACGGCAGTCAAGCAGCGCCTCGGCGTTGTTCCGCGCCTGGCCGCCTGTCACACCGCGGTGATCGATGGCAAGTTCGTCGAAGGGCACGTGCCGGCGGCGCAGATTGTGGCGTTGAGCAAGCGCTCCGATCTGCTTGGGATTGCTGTGCCGGGCATGCCGGCAGATTCTCCTGGTATGGAGGTCGGCGGCAAGCAGCAGGCCTATCAGGTCATCGGCTTGAGCAAGGCGGGTAGCGATCAAGTGGTCGCGGAGTATCCGGCAAACTGACTTTTGGTCGGTCAGTTGCTGCTCGATCATCCGAACAGGGTGATCGAGCCTCCTCCACAGCTGCCTGCGACTGAAAGCGGTTGTGTGCAGGGGATCGGGTCTGCTGGCTGGGTTCCAGGGTTGAAGCAGTCAACCGCTTCTTGCAGGCTATGGGCCCTCAGTCTTGAGTGCCTTTGTTTTTACCTCCCCCCAAGGTATTCGTGGTGGCAGGCGTTGCTCGCGTGCTGATGATGTCCTTCGGCGTTGCCCTTCTCAGGCAGAGTGCGGCCAAGTACAAAGACCAACAGTAGCCCTTCGTTCCTTTGCCGCCGACTGTCACTAATTCTGAAACACCGCCTCGATGTCTCATCACTCATGCTCGATTCGCCATGTTGCAATCCGCTTAGTGGCAGACGGCCTGTTCGGCAACGTGAAGGATGTTGGTGGAGACTTGCTCTGTACCTGTGCCAAACGCGCGGCCAGATGGCGGCGCTACTTGGCCTGCGGCCCTCGCTCCTACGTCGAGGGCGCAGCCCGTGCAATCGAGCGGGTCGTTTGATTGCGCCCGCGACTTATTGCACGGTAGGTTTAACCTGCGCCTCCTCGACAAACTCCTTGAGCCACTTGAGCACATCGACAGCATCCCAGCGCGCAGGGTCGAACATCGCGTAGGCAAGGCCTTGATAGCCCACCACGTCCAGTTGCTTGTGATAGCCGGCGCGTTGCAATAGGGCTTCGATTTCGGCGAAGCAGGTGTTGAAGTGCACGCGGGTGAAAGGGGTTCGCCCCTCAGTGACAATGCCCTCCAGGTGCAGTTCGGCGACGGTGGCACGAACTTTATCCAGGGGCATCCGGTTCATGCTGTGTTTCAGTTGTATGACGTCCAGCATCGTTGTGCTCCTGATTGACGCTGTGGTTTGGTCAGGTGTCCGTAGCCAGCAGACCTGACGAGATGACTGAGACAAGGGTAGTCGAAAAGGACTGTACAAATAAACAGTATTCGACAATAGTAATCCCAAGACCCACCCGGGTATTCACTCGATCACCCTCGCCAGCCGCTTGCACAGCCACTGACCGTCGGGACTGCAGAGGAGCAACTAGTAATGCAACAGATGCTGATGACAATTGTGCTGCTGGGGCTGCTGGGGCTGCTGGGGCTGCTGGCAGGCTGCGCCCAGCCGCAGGTCGAGCAACCCAAGGCCAATGGCTCCTATCTGGTGATTGAAAACAGCCAGGCGTGGGCGGTACTCATCTCCGATGGCAAGCGGGTGGAGGAGCGCGGCACCGTGGTGGATGTGATCAAGCTGGCCAGCCGGCATTCTGCAGTGGCCGCCAGCTATGTGATCGAAACGACCAACTGCGGCCGGGTGCAATGGCTGACCGAGCGCGCCGATGATGCGGACGGTGCCACCACCCTGATGTCGCTGCACAACAACCAGCAACTAGACGACGCTGGCTGCATGCTTGGCAATGGGCTGGCTCGGGTGTGGACGGTGCTGGATTATTCGGGCTAATACGCAGACGGGCTACCCGCTGTCGTGCCCGCTACAATGCGTTAGCGGGCACGACAGCAAAGTGACGAATTGCTTAGCTGTCTGTAGGCGTCTTGCGCGGTTTGCTCGGCACTGGGGCCTGAATCAAGCCATCGGCACGGAACATTGCCTTGATCCCGCGTACGGCTTGGCGAATGCGATCCTGATTCTCGATCAGGGCAAAGCGCACATGGTCATCGCCGTAATCGCCAAAGCCGATGCCGGGTGACACGCACACCTTGGCATCCAGCAGCAGCTTCTTGGCGAACTCCAGCGAGCCAAGCTTGGCGTAGGCTTCGGGAATCTTCGCCCAGACGTACATCGAAGCTTTCGGGTTCACCACCATCCAGCCGATCTCATGCAGCCCTTTGACCAGCACATTGCGGCGCTGGCGATACTGTTCGGCGATATCGAGCACGCACTGTTGATCGCCTTCCAGCGCCGCGATGGCGGCGACTTGCAGCGGAGTGAAGGTGCCATAGTCGTGGTAGCTCTTGATCCGCGCCAGGGCGTTGACCAGTTCCTTGTTGCCGACCATGAAGCCAATACGCCAACCGGCCATGTTGTAGCTCTTCGACAGGGTGAAGAACTCCACGGCAATGTCTTTGGCCCCGGGTACCTGCATGATCGACGGGGCCTTCCAGCCGTCGTAGACGATATCGGCATAGGCCAGATCGTGAATTACCAGCACGTCGTACTGCTTGGCCAGGGCCACCACGCGCTCGAAGAAGTCCAGCTCCACGCATTGGGCGGTGGGGTTGGAGGGAAAACCGAGGATCATCATCTTCGGCTTGGGAATCGACTCGCGAATCGCCCGTTCCAGTTCGGCGAAGAAGTCCACGCCGGGCACCAGCGGCACCGAACGCACCTGGGCACCGGCGATCACCGCGCCATAGATGTGGATCGGGTAGCTGGGGTTGGGTACCAGTACGGTGTCGCCATGATCCAGGGTGGCGAGCATCAGGTGCGCCAGGCCTTCTTTGGAACCGATGGTGACGATGGCTTCGCTTTCCGGATCGATCTCGACGGCGTAGCGATCCTGGTACCAGCGCGAAATGGCGCGGCGCAGACGTGGGATACCACGGGAGGTGGAGTAGCCATGGGTGTCTTCGCGCTGGGCGACCTGTACCAGTTTCTCGACGATATGCGGCGGTGTCGGGCCGTCGGGATTACCCATGCTGAAGTCGATGATGTCCTCGCCGCGGCGGCGGGCAGCCATCTTCAGTTCGGCAGTGATGTTGAATACGTAGGGCGGGAGTCGATCGATGCGCGCAAAGCGGCGCGGAGCTTGGTCAGCCATGCTGTCCTCGAAAACGTAAGCGCCCGGAACCGTCCGAGCGACGTTGGCCAGTGCGCTGGCCAGGTGACGAAGATAAGCCGACTGCCAGGGGGTTGTCGAGTGTCTTGTAAGCGTCGTTGGATACTGTTTTGGCAACTGAAATCAGCTGCAGGATGGGTGCGCTGCATAGACGCCCTGCATCTTGACGATGATGGGCGTCACTGTGTTCAAGCCCTCTTATGCAAGCTGCCTTTTCAGGCGCAGCAACAGGTCTGCCAGCAGCGCGATATCGGCGTCGGTGGTGCGCCAAGAGCTGATGCTCAGGCGAAAGGCCGGGCGACCTTGCCAGACGGTCGGGCCGAACCAGACGAGACCAGATTGCTGGGCCGCCAGGCGAATCGCCAGGGTCTGTTCGTCGCTGTCGGCGCGCACCAGCACCTGATTGAGTACCACCCGGTTAAGCACCTGATAGCCAGCGGCGCGCAATGCATCGGCCAGTTGGCCGGCCTGGCGGATATGCTGGTCGATCATCTCGCGCAAGCCGTCGCGGCCCATGGAGGACAGCGCAGCCCAGATCGGGATGCCGCGGGCACGGCGGGAGAATTCCAGGTTGAGGTTCTTTTGCGCATCCTTGGACGCGCTGGCATATACCGCATCGCTGTTCATCGCGCTGGCCAGGGCATCGGCGTCGCGACAGATGGCCATGGCGCCATCGTAGGGGGTGTTCAGCCATTTGTGCCCGTCGGTGGTCCAACTGTCGGCCAGCTCGACGCCTGCGGCTAGGTGCGCCGATGAGGAGGCGCGCGCCCAGAGGCCGAAGGCGCCGTCGACATGCACCCAGGCGCCGGCGGCCTTGGCGGTGGGGATCAACGCCGTAAAGAGGTCGAACTCCCCGGTATTCACTTCGCCGGCCTGCAGGCAGAGGATGCTCAGTTCGTCCAGCGCGGGAAGTTGTCCAGGGTCGATGCGCCCGTGCGCGTCGGTGGCCGCGATCTTTAAGCGCTTGACGCCGAAGCCGAGGATGCGCAGGGCCTTGATGACCGTGACATGGCAGGTGGCCGACACCACCACCTGCACCGTCGGCGCACCGTTCAGGCCGTCTTCATCGAAGTTCCAGCCATTGCGTGCCAGCAAGGCGCGACGGGCCGCGCTCAGGCAGGCCAAGGTGCAGGCCGTGGCGCTGGTGCCAAAGCCCACCGCGCTGTCTCGGGGCAGGCCGAGCAGCTCGGTGACCCAGCGCCCGGCGATACGTTCCAGGCAGTCGGCCACCGGTGAGTTATCGAAGGAGGAGGCGCATTGATCCCAGGCCAGCACCATGCGCTCCGCAGCGGCGGCGGCGGGCAGGGTGGCACCGATGACGAAACCGAAATAGCGCGGGCCGTTGGAGGCGACTGTGGCGGGCGAGCCGCGTTCATCCAGCTGCTGGAGCACCTGGCCGGCGGGGTAGCCCTGGTCTGGCAGGCTCCGCTCGAAGGCCTGCAGTCCGGCAATGGCTGAGGCGGAGGGAAACGCCGGGCGCTCGGCAATGCCGTCGAAGTAGTTGAGGGCGCGCTGGTCGGCATCCACCAGGAGCTGGCGTTCTTCGCAAGGGTTGTTCATGGGCGGCTCGCAGTAGGCAAAGGTCTTATCTACTTTAGCCAGCCGCAGCCCTTAACAGCAGGCACACTCGCTCGGTGTTGCCGCCGTACAGTGGTGTGGCGAAAGCCTCGACGAGCCGAACAGCGGCTCGTCGAGCGGTACAGTTCTGCAGGCGTACAGCGGGGGCGAAAGGTTGCCCGGCTATCAGTTACCGAGCATGTCGTGCATGGCGATGATCTGTTCGGCGACTTGGAGCAGTTTCTGCTGACGACTCATGGCCTGGCGGCGCATCAGGGTGTAGGCCTCTTCCTCGTTGCAACTTTTCATCTTCATCAGCAGGCCTTTGGCCAGCTCGATGCGTTTGCGCTCGGCCAGCTGCGCGTCGCGGGCCTGCAGTTGTGCGCGCAGCGCCTGATCACTCTCGAAGCGGGCCATGGCCACGTCGAGTATCGGTTGCAGGCGTTGAGCGTGGATGCCTTCGACGATATAGGCACTGACCCCAGACTGAATGGCCTGGCGCATTACGCCAGGGTCGTGTTCGTCGGTGAACATGACGATCGGGCGCGGCTGATCACGGCTGACCAGTACCACTTGCTCCATCACGTCACGACTGGGGGATTCGGTGTCGATCAGGATCACATCGGGGCGTACCGCCTCGACGCGTTCGGGCAGGTCGATGGTCAAGCCGGATTCGTCGATCACTTCGAAACCGGCTTCGATCAGCGCGGCTTTCAGGCGACCGACCTTCTTCGGGGTGTCGTTGATCAATAGGATGCGCAGCATAGGGGTGATTCTCCGGGCAATTACAGGGCGACAACGTCGCTATCGACCAAGGCGTGGAGGTTAAAGCTGCGGGCATAGCCAGCCGGATCTGAGCCATCCCAAGTCTTGCCATCGAGCAACGTAGCGCTGCGTTGTTCGGTCGGCACCCTGATATTCAAAGCCTCCGCCGCTTGGCGGTAGAGGTCAAGCTGTTGTACCTGGCGGGCGATACCGAGGTAATCGGGGTCGTCGCGCAGCAGGCCCCAGCGGCGAAACTGGGTCATGAACCACATGCCGTCGGAGAGGTAGGGCATGTTGACTGCGCCGTCGGCGTGAAAGCGCAGCGGGTGCGGGTCCAGCCAGGCATGGCCAAGACCATCCTGATACTGGCCGAGGAAGCGCGGCTGAATGGCGCTCAGAGGCGCATCCACATAGTCATTGCCGCTGAGCAATTGCGCGGTGCTGCGCTTGTTCTCTTCGTTCTCGTCGATGAAGCGGCTGGCCTCCAGCACGGCCATCACCAAGGCGCGGGCGGTATTGGGATGTTGCTCGACAAAGGCGCGGGTACAGCCGAGGACCTTTTCCGGGTGGTCGGGCCAGATCGACTGGGTAGTGGCCAGGGTGAATCCGAGGTTTTCATCGACCGCCTGGGCACACCAAGGCTCGCCCGCGCAGAAGCCGTCGATGCGCCGGGCTTTGAGATGAGCGACCATCTGTGGCGGTGGCACCACCACGCTATCGACATCGTTGAGTGGGTGAATGCCCTGACTGGCCAGCCAGTAGTAGAGCCACATGGCATGGGTGCCGGTGGGTAGCGTCTGAGCGAAGGTCAGTCTTGCGCCTTTTTGGTGCGCGTGCAGATTTAGTGCGTCGCTTGTGGTCACACCAGCGAATTGCAGTGCATGTGACAGGTTGATGCTCTGACCGTTCTGGTTCAGGCCCATCAACACCGCCATGTCGGTAGCCGGCGCGCCGCCAAGGCCAAGCTGCACGCCATAAATCAGGCCATAAAGGCTGTGCGCGGCATCTAGCTCGCCACTGAGCAGTTTGTCGCGCAGGCTTGCCCAGGACGCCTGGCGCTGCAGGTTGATGGTTAACCCATATTTCTCGGCGAAGCCCTGGGTGGCGGCGACAATCACCGACGCGGCATCAGTCAGGGCCATAAAGCCCACGTTCAGTACGCGCTTTTCCGGAGCCTCGCTGCCGGCAGGCCAGGCCTGTGTATCGATACGGCTGTGTGTATGCTCGCTCATGGCGCTTTTCCCAGATCAACACAAAAAGGTGCCGCACCAAGCTGCATGACCCAGCGATTGGAGCGACACCATTGTCTATTCAGCCGTTGGAAGGGCTCTGTTACCTGGGGTTAAGCAAGTGATATGCCAGTACCCGAGATGTGCTGGCGGAACTGTGGCTGGCGTACGGCAATGCTATGGCCGCTATGAGCAAACCGCGCTCAACGTTCGAGCATCTGCTTGATGTTGCTTTGCGGGATCTGCTGCTCGCGGCCTTCGCTGTCGGTGAACTCGCTCATGCCGGTGTCTTTATCCAGGCGAGGCTTGCCATCGCTGGTCAGCATCTGGCCATCGCTGGTGGTGATGCTGTATTCGCTGCTGCAGCCGGCCAGGGCGAAAGCGCATACAGCCGCGATAAGCCAGATTTTCATGAATGGCTTCGTATGCTGGGAGTGAGGCCGCTGTTACCCCCGCTTGAAAAAGGTAGTTGCTGGGCATCACCTGCAAGGGCTTCAGAAAAGAAAAAGCCCCGCACGATGGCGGGCTCTTCTTGCTGCGTTGTTGCGTTGTTGCGTTAGGCTTGAACGACCGGGATATTGGCGTTCGCTGCAGCTTCACGGAACTCGGCGATCTGGTCGAAACTCAGGTAGCGATAGACATCGGCTGCCATGGTGTCGATTTCCTTCGCGTAGACCATGTACTCCTCGACGGTCGGCAGTTTGCCGGTGATCGCCGCAACCGCAGCCAACTCGGCCGAAGCCAGGTAGACGTTGGCACCATCGCCCAGACGGTTGGGGAAGTTACGGGTCGACGTCGATACCACGGTGGAGTTCGCCTCAACGCGTGCCTGGTTACCCATGCACAGCGAGCAGCCAGGCATTTCCAGACGCGCACCGGCTTTGCCGTAGATCTCGTAGTAGCCTTCTTCGGTGAGCTGATGCTGGTCCATCTTGGTCGGCGGCGACAGCCACAGGCGTGTCGGCAGGGAGCCTTCGACTTTTTCCAGCAACTTGCCGGCTGCGCGGAAGTGACCAATGTTGGTCATGCACGAGCCGATGAACACTTCGTCGATCTTTTCGCCTTGAACGCTGGACAGCAGACGGGCGTCGTCCGGGTCGTTCGGGGCGCAGAGGACCGGCTCGTTGATATCGGCCAGATCGATTTCGATGATCTCGGCGTACTCGGCATCCTTGTCGGCAGTCATCAGCTTAGGATCGGCCAACCAGGCTTCCATCGCCTGAGCGCGACGTTCCATGGTGCGTGCATCGCCGTAGCCTTCGCTGATCATCCAGCGCAGCAGGGTGATGTTCGAACGCAGGTACTCGGCGATGGCTTTTTCCGGCAGCTTGATGGTGCAACCAGCAGCCGAACGCTCGGCCGAGGCGTCGGACAGTTCGAACGCTTGCTCTACAGTCAGCTCGTCCAGGCCTTCGATCTCGAGGATGCGGCCGGAGAAGGCGTTGATCTTGCCTTTCTTCTCGACGGTCAGCAGGCCTTTCTGGATGGCTGCGTAAGGAATGGCATGCACCAGGTCACGCAGGGTGATGCCCGGTTGCAGCTTACCTTTGAAGCGCACCAGGATGGACTCTGGCATGTCCAGCGGCATGACGCCGGTGGCTGCGGCGAAGGCTACCAGGCCAGAACCGGCCGGGAAGGAGATGCCCATCGGGAAGCGGGTGTGCGAGTCACCACCGGTACCGACGGTGTCCGGCAGCAGCATGCGGTTCAACCAGCTGTGGATGATGCCGTCGCCAGGACGCAGGGACACGCCGCCACGGGTGCGGATGAAGTCCGGCAGGGTGTGGTGGGTGGTCACGTCGATCGGCTTCGGGTAAGCCGCGGTGTGGCAGAACGACTGCATGACCAGGTCGGCGGAGAAGCCCAGGCAAGCCAGGTCTTTCAGCTCGTCACGGGTCATCGGGCCAGTGGTGTCCTGGGAACCGACGGTGGTCATCTTCGGTTCGCAGTAGGTGCCAGGGCGTACACCTTGACCTTCAGCCAGACCGCAGGCTTTGCCGACCATCTTCTGCGCCAGGGTAAAGCCCTTGGTGCTGACAGCCGGAGGCTCAGGCAGTTTGAACAGGTCGGTTGGGCCCAGGCCGAGTTCGGCACGGGCTTTCTCGGTCAGGCCACGGCCGATGATCAGCGGGATACGGCCGCCAGCGCGAACTTCGTCGAGCAGTACCGGGGTCTTCATCTCGAAGTTGGTGAGAACCTCGTCAGTACCGTGCTTGCAGACTTTGCCCGCATGCGGGTACAGGTCGATCACGTCGCCCATGTGCATGTTCGATACATCGAACTCGATCGGCAGAGCGCCGGCGTCTTCCATGGTGTTGTAGAAGATCGGAGCAATCTTGTTGCCGAAGCAGAAACCGCCAGCGCGCTTGTTTGGCACGTTCGGTACGTCGTCGCCGAAGAACCACAGCACCGAGTTGGTGGCGGATTTGCGCGAGGAGCCGGTACCGACCACGTCACCCACATAAGCGATAGGGAAGCCTTCGCCACGCATGGTTTCGATTTGCTGCATCGGGCCAGTGACGCCTTGCTCGTCCGGCACGATGCCGTCACGGGCCATTTTCAGCATGGCCAGGGCGTGCAGCGGGATATCCGGGCGCGACCAGGCATCAGGCGCAGGGGAGAGGTCGTCGGTGTTGGTTTCGCCGGTGACCTTGAATACGCGCAGGCTGATCTTGTCGGCCAGGGTCGGGCGGTTCTTGAACCACTCGCCATCGGCCCAGGACTGCAGTACGCCTTGAGCGAGAGCGTTGCCGTTCTTGGCTTTTTCCGCGACGTCATGGAAGGCGTCGAACATCAGCAGGGTGTGCTTTAGTTGGGCGGCAGTTGTAGCCGCCAGTTCGCTGTCGTCGAGCAACTCAACCAGGGTGGCAATGTTGTAGCCGCCCTGCATGGTGCCGAGCAGTTCGACGGCGTGTTGCTTGTCGATCAGCGGGGAAGAGGCTTCGCCTTTGGCGACGGCAGAGAGGAAGCCGGCCTTGACGTAGGCGGCTTCGTCCACGCCTGGCGGTACGCGGTTGGTGATCAGGTCGAGGAGAAAGGCGTCTTCGCCAACCGGCGGGTTCTTCAGCAGCTCGATCAGGCCTGCGGTTTGTTCGGCGTTCAGCGGCTGGGGCACGATACCCTGAGCGGCACGCTCTGCTACGTGTATGCGATAGGCTTCAAGCACAGTTATTACCCTCATCAGTGGTCCCAAAGGGTTGTCCGGGACGCGATCCAGAAAACCCTGAACCAGGCGCTTCGTGGCTTTATGGGCCCCTCAGCCGAGGTTTCAGAGGTTTCTTGCAGAAGCTGTTTTCAAAGTTTTACGCCGGCAGGACGGTTTGATGAGGGCTGACGCAGACACTTGAACGGGCGTTCCAAGGGCCTGCGTCAACATCGTACCTGCAGGATCGACTGTGCTCGTGACGCTTTGAAAACAGCTTCCAACGGACATTGGTGCCTATAAAAGGCGGGCCGATTCTACTGGAAAGCGTTGATAAAGTTAAGCTAAAGCCCCGCGGCGAGCAGGCTAGGTAAATTGCTTATCTGCAAAGGGGAGATGTAGAGATCGTCGGTGAAAAGCCGAGCTTCCCTAGGGTTAAGGTGACTATCCGCTCGTTTATCCATGCTGCAAGCAAGCGCGCGGTGGTTTTCATCGGGTCTGTCGACAGGGGTGAACTGACTTAGACAAAGGGCTAACATGCCTGCCTTTCCGCCAGTATGTATCCATCCTTACCATGTCCAATCAGCGCATCAAGACCCCGTGCGTCGGCCTTTGCTCCACTGTCTACGGTGACGTGGTGTGCCGTGGCTGCAAGCGCTTTCACCATGAAGTGATTAACTGGAACAGCTATAGCGACGAGGAAAAATACGCGGTCTGGCTGCGCCTCGAGGTGTTGTTGGTGCAGGTGATGACGGCAAAGCTGGAAGTCTTCGATGCTGCGCGCCTGCGCAGCCAGTTGGAGCAACGGAAAATTCGTTTCGTACCGCATCAGTCGCCTTATTGCTGGGCATACCAGCTAATTGCCCGCGGCGCACGAGCGATCAATCAGCTGGACGCTTACGGCATGGTGTTACTGCCCGAGTTTCGCGACTGGACCCTTCCCGAGTTGCGTGATGCCATCGATCGCGAATTTTTCCTGCTCTCCGAGGCGCACTACGAGCGCTACATCGCGCCGAAGTTCATGCGCGAGGGCTTGCAGCCGCGCCTCTGATGATTGCCTAGAGCCAAGGGGCAGTCTGCAAACAGAATTGGTTGTTCACTGCGAAACCCTGTGGATGGCCTCGCTCGGTGCTTGCTGGAATTCCTCGTAGGGCTCCAGTAAATGGACTGCGTGGTCGTGAGGCTTCAGAACCAGTAGATCGCTGTCGAGGCGGTCGAGTATCGCTTCGGCCGTATTGCCTATCAGCATTCCAGCAAGACCATTGCGTGCGACGGTGCCAATGACGGTGACGGCGATCTCCAGTTGATGGGCGATTTGCAGGATTAGCGCCTTGGCAGGCCCTTCGCCAATGTGCAGCTGATAATCGTGGAGCTGATATTCCTCTTTGAACCAGCGGCTTGCCTCGAGACAGTGGGCCGCCTGGCCGTCGTAGCGAGGCGCGCTGGAGTCAGCTGCGGAAAAGAGTGTTGCCGGGTAGGCACTGACCGCATGGGTGGAGCCGCCGATCAATGCGGCGAGATCGACTGCATGGCCCATGATGCTGCCTTGCAGATCACGATGCTGGTTCTCGGCGTTTTCTATATCCATGGCAGCCAGCACCCGGCCGCCATTCCAGGGCCGCGCGGTCTTGGTCAGCAATACCGGAACCGGGGATTGACGAAGCAGCCGCCAATCCTCAGGAATGACCAGGTGCTTGGTCCACAGGCTATCGGGGTAATGCTGCTTGATCAGCAAGTCGCAAGAGTGGGTTTGAAGGGTGGTGAGAATTGCGTCTGTTGGTTGCGAATGGTCGCAGTTGATCTGTTGCGTGGAGACAACAAAGCCCTCACCGCTGAGCTGTTTGCTAAGGTGCCGGAGGAACGGTGCATGCTCGCGCTGGTTGTCACAAAGCACTAAGTGGATTTCTGCGTGAATACCCGTGGCGATGTGCTTGGCGCGTCTCAATGGAAGGCTGTCGGGTTGCTCGGGATTGAGCACCACCAGGATGCGGCGAATGCTATGCATGGCTATCTCCCAGACGATTCGATCTACACCACAGTGATTGTGATAGAGGCCGACCTCATGATGCCGTGCAATGTGGGAGGTACTGCGAGCCTGAGTGCAACCTAAGCAGCATGGTAGATACTCAGCACTTTTTCCTTGCCGTATGTCGGCTGGTTGCAGGGCCGCCGCCAAGCGGTGCTAGTGCCGTTGCACTCGCGCAGGTGGGCGGCAGGCAGCAAGCCGCCTGCAGGCGGCTTGGGTGGTGGGGGTCAGTGCTGTGCCACCAGTTCTTCCAGGTGGGCGATGATGTCGTCGGGCTTAAGCACTAGGACGTCACAATCCAGCGCGTCAAGGATCACCTCGGCAGTGTTGCCGATCAGCGCCCCGGACAGTCCGGTGCGCGCCACTGTGCCGATCACGGTCACGGCGGCATTCAGTTGATGAGCGATTTGCGGAATCAGCGCATCGGCCGGGCCTTCGGCGATATGCAGGCGCTCCTCGGCAATGTCGTATTCGGCCTGGAAGGCTTTGCACTGCTCGCGATAACGCGCCTCGATGGTCTCTTTCAGCTGGAAGGTCGGGTCTGCGGCCGACAGCATCGGCGCAGGATGGGCGCTGATTACATGCAGGCTGGCCTTGGCCAGCGCGGCAATGTCGTAGCCGTAGTTGATGATGCTGTTGTGCAGGGTACGGTGTTCACCGTCGGCGTTACCGACATCGACCGCTGCGAGTATGGTGCCGCCAGTCCAGGATTTGTCGGTTTTCACCATCAGCACCGGGGCCGGGCAATAACGCAGCAGTTTCCAGTCGTCTGGAGTGAGCAGGGCTTTTTTCAGCGGGTTGTCGGGAAAGTGCTGCTTGATCACCAGGCCGCAACCTTCGGCCTGCTGCACGCTGATGATGGTCTGGTGCAGGTTTTCATGCCAAGCCTGCTGGCTGGAGGTGGTGTATCCCTCTTTATCGAGCGTGGCGCACAGGTCACTGAGATAAGTCGAGTGGTCATGCTTCTTGCCGCAGACCAGCAAGTGCAGGTGCGATTGCGTCACGCCAGCAATCAATTTGGCCCGCTTGAGTGCCAAGCCTTCGGGTCGCTCTGGTTCCATGACGACTAAAATGTTGCGAATGGCTTGCATGTTCGTCTCCGTCCGAAGTGGGTTGTGACTCGTAACAATTAACTATAGGCACAGCATAGATGCAGCAACAGTGCTGTGTTGTTGACCGGTATCAACTGACCGGCTGGTCGCGCGCCGCTTCATTCGTATAATGGCCGGCCCGATTCGCCGGTTACCACCACCCACTGTCGTGAGCCTATGCAACTGTTACCAGAAATCGAAGCCTTCCTGTTGTGCCCAACCCCCGATGCCTGGATTGCCCAAGCCTTGCAGAATCAGGACGTGATGCTGATAGATCACGCCAATTGCGAGAAGAAGGCCGCATCTACCGCGCTGACGCTGCTTTTCCGCTATATCGAGAAGGCCGATTTGCAGCACAACCTGTCGCGTTTGGCCCGTGAAGAGTTGCGGCATTTCGAGCAGGTCGCAGCATTGATGAAGAAGCGCGGCATTGTCTATCGACCGGTCAGTGCCGCCCTGTATGCCCAGCGCTTGCACAAGAATATGCGCACCAGCGAACCGCACAAACTGGTGGACACCCTGATCGTCGGGGCTTTTATCGAGGCGCGATCCTGTGAGCGGTTCTTTCGCCTGGCACCGCACTTGGACGAGGAGCTGGGGCAGTTCTACCGATCCTTGCTCAAGTCCGAGGCGCGGCATTACCAGGGTTACCTGAAGATGGCGCGCGATTATGCGGCGGGGCCAATCGATGAGCGGGTGGCTTTCTTCGCCGAGGTCGAGCGCGAGGCGATACTCACGCCGGACACGGAATTTCGCTTTCACAGTGGCGCGGCCGCCTAAGTCACCCTGAAAGCGCTGCGGTTTCTGCTACTCAGCAGGCATCGGCCGTTGCTGGGTTCGCCGCCAGCGCCTTGCGATTGCTGCGCAGGATGACGATTGCCAGGGCCACCAGCAGCAAGGAAGCGCCGGTCAGCACGAGGAAAACGCTTTGCAATGAGCCGGTTGTTTCGCGGATATACCCGGCCAGCAGGTTGCCCAGCGTGCCGCCCAGGCCGAAGGTGACCATGCAGATGCCGCTGATCTGCATGGTAGCGGTCGACGAATAGTGCTGGTTGACCCAGCCGGCGACGATGCCCCACATCGGGAAGTACATCAGGCCGTAACCGAAGCCGGCAATCAGGGCGTATCTGCCTGGATCATAGACAAATGCCAGCAGGCCCAAGGCGAAGCCGCTGAAAATCACCATCAATGCCGTGCCATGCCCTCTACGATCGGCCAGCTTGCCGGTGATGAAACCGGCGACCATGCCGGTGCCGCCGACCGTCGCCCAGGTGAAGCCGCCGAGTGCGGCGGGCAGCATGAGTTCATCCAGGTAGCTATTGAGCCAGTAGGAGAACGGCATGGTGGTAAAGCCCACCAGCAGGCAGATCAGGCAAGCAAACAGCGCGGTGCGCTCGCCGATGATGGTGGCGAACAGCCTGGAGGTCGGGATTACCGCCTCGCGCCGGTCCAGCTGGCTGACGGGCAGGCTCTCGAGGTTGCGCAGCAGATGCCAGGTGAAGCCGACCACCAGGGCGCCGAACAGACCGGCGACCTGCCAGCTCCTTTGCCAGCCGAGCATCGGCACCACAAGCAGGATCAGCAGGCCGTTGAGGGCATAGCCCCAAGCCGTGCCGCTAGAGGCGCATGACAGATAGGTCGAGCGCAGTTCGGGGCGGGCGCAGCGGCTGAGGATCTCGACGATACAGCCCCAGCTGATCGCCGCGCTGGCGGCCAGGCAGGTCAGGACCAGGGTGATCAGCGTGGGATCGTGCAATTGCGCCATGGTCAGCAGCAGGCTGCTGCTGGTGATGCCGGTCAGCAAGGCCAGTCGCCCCGTGCCGAGGCGGTGGCCGAGCACGCCGAGGAGCATGGCCCCGGCCAGGTAGGCCAGCTGGGTCAGGGCGCCGATGGTTGCCAATTGCCAGTTGCTGATGTCGATGGACTCGCGCATGTAGGGCATCAGAGCGGCGAACAGGAACATGCCAAAACCGTGGCTGACGATCTGGTTCATGCCAAACGTGATGGGCATTCGCATCGTTCGTGCTCCGTGACAGTGCTCGGGAATCCATATGGGGCAAGCTGGATGCTGGCTAACATATAGGCTTGCCAGCGTTCAGAAAAACGATAAATATTGATCATCACTTTCAATAAGGTTGAATTCTGCCATGCGCGATCTACCGATCGTTTTGTTGCGCACCTTCGTCGTGGTCGCCGAGACGTTGAACCTGACCACTGCGGCCACGCGTCTGCATCGTGCGCCTTCGACCATCAGCATGCAGCTCACGCGGCTGGAAGGACTGGTCACGGCCGAACTGCTACAGCGTGGCCAGTACGGGGTCAGGCTGACGCCGGCCGGGGAGCAGCTGAAATCCTGTGCCCAGCAGCTGCTCAACTTGCATGACCGTATCCTCGGTAGTTTCCAGCACGCCGATGTGGGCGGGCGGGTACGGTTTGGCACTCATGACCAATACGCGACACGCAGTCTTCCCTCTCTGTTGGAGGCCTTCGTGCTCAGCTACCCAGAGGCCAGCCTGGAGGTGGTCTGCGATCATCGGCCCTATCATCTGGCGTCGCTGGTGGCCGAGGGCAAGTTGGACCTGGCCCTGGTTGAGATGCCGGCCTTGTCGGATGGCGGGCAGCGCTTGTTTCGCGACGAACTGGTCTGGGTGCGCAACGAGGCGCATTCGACCCACCAGCGCGAGCCGCTGCCGCTGGCGGTATTCGTCGAGGGCTGCTTCCACCGTGATTCGGCGCACAAAGCTCTGGCCGACGCGCAGATCCCGTACCGGATCGCTTTCACCAGTCAGAGCCGGGCTGGCGTCCTGGCGGCCGTACGTGCGGGGATCGGTGTGGGCATCATTCCCCGTTCGACCCTGGAGCCGGGTCTACACGTTATCGAAGAAGGGCTGCCGTCCCTGCCGGGTACGGATATCACCCTGTTCGTCGCTGATCAGGTCAACGAGGCGACTCAACGCCTGGCGCAAACCATCGAGGCAAGCCCGCAATACCGACGCTATGAGCAGCTGTCGCCGTTGCAGCGCTAAGCCAGCAGCGGCGGTGATCAGCTGAGCGAGAAGGGTGCCAGTTGCCAGTCTTGGCCATCGATCTGCAAGGCCCAGCCTTGACTGTCCCAGTCGCCCAGGACAATCCGCCTGGCGGGCTGACCTGCCACTTGCAGTGGGTGTATCGCAGGGCGGTGAGTGTGGCCGTGAATCAGCGTGCGCACGCCATGGGCAGCCATGACCCGCGGCACTTCTGCCAGGGTGACATCGACGATGTCGCTGGCTTTCATGCGGTTTTGCGCGCGGCTTTCATTGCGCAGTTTGCGCGCCAGCTTGCGTCGGGTGGCCAGCGGCAGGTTGCGCAGGATCAACAGCGACAGCGGGTTGCGTAGCCAGCGGCGCAGGCGCATATAGGCCGCGTCCTGGGTGCAGAGGCTGTCGCCGTGCATCAACAGGACTTTCTCCCCGCCCAGTTCGACCAGGCTGGGATCGCTGAGCAGGGTGCAGCCGGCTTCGCGGCAGAACACCTTGCCGAGCATGAAGTCGCGATTGCCATGCATCAGGTAGATGCGCGTGCCGCTGTCGCTCAGTTGGCGCAGGGCCTGGGCAATCGAACGTTGAAAGGGGCTCATGGCGTCATCGCCAATCCAGACTTCGAAGAAGTCGCCGAGGATATACAGCGCTTCTGCCTGAGGCGCACGAGTCTCGAGAAAATGCAGAAACGCCCGGCTGATATCCGGGCGCTCCTGTTCAAGGTGCAGATCGGAGATCAGTAGAATCACTCAACGATCTCGGCACGCTCGATGATCACGTCGTCGACCGGCACGTCCTGATGACCGGACTTCATGGTAGTGGCAACACCCTTGATTTTTTCGACCACGTCCATGCCTTCGACCACTTCAGCGAATACCGCATAGCCCCAGCCTTGTACGGTTGGTGCGCTGTGGTTGAGGAAGCTGTTGTCGCCGACGTTGATGAAGAACTGCGCGGAGGCCGAATGCGGCTCCATGGTGCGGGCCATGGCCACGGTACCGATCTTGTTGAGCAAGCCATTGTTGGCTTCGTTCTTGATGGTCGCGCGGGTGGTTTTCTGCTTCATGCCCGGCTCGAAACCGCCACCTTGCACCATAAAGTTGCTGATCACGCGGTGGAAGATGGTGCCGTCGTAATGACCTTCCTTCGCGTATTGCTTGAAGTTGGCCACGGTTTCCGGCGCTTTATCTTCGAACAGCTTGAGGGTGATGACGCCGTGGTTGGTGTGCAGCTTGATCATAGGTAATCGCTCTGTCGAGAAATCCACAAGCTTGCTCAATATCCGTTGCTGACGCCGCGTTAGCGCTGTGCGGTGGATAGAGAACGGGCTCGTGGGCCTGTCAGGGGGTTGACAGCTTCGGCTATGATAAGCGCTTTGTTTTAGTCGGCCTACCCTGTGCCGCGAACCTGCATGATCAAGGACCCCATGAGCAAGCCAGAGATTGTCGCCGCTTCGAACTTTCTTCGTCCCATCGTCCAGGCCGATCTGGATGCCGGCAAGCATACGAAGATCATCACTCGTTTTCCGCCGGAGCCCAACGGCTACCTGCATATCGGCCATGCCAAGTCGATCTGCCTGAACTTCGGCCTGGCCAAGGAGTTTGGCGGCGAGTGCAACCTGCGCTTCGACGACACCAACCCGGCCAAGGAAGACCAGGAATACATTGACGCGATCAAGAGCGACCTGCAGTGGCTGGGCTTCCAGTGGGCCGGCGAGGAGCGTTACGCCTCCAACTACTTCGACCAGTTGCATGACTGGGCCGTCGAGCTGATCAAGGCCGGCAAGGCCTACGTCTGTGACCTGTCGCCGGATGAGGCGCGCCAGTACCGCGGCAATCTGACTGAACCGGGCAAAAACAGCCCGTTCCGCGAGCGCTCGGTGGAGGAAAACCTCGATTTGTTCGCCCGCATGAAGGCCGGTGAGTTCCCTGATGGCGCTCGTGCCTTGCGCGCGAAGATCGATATGGCCTCGCCGAACATGAACCTACGCGACCCGATCCTCTACCGCATTCGCCATGCTCATCACCATCAGACCGGCGACAAGTGGTGCATCTACCCGAACTATGACTTTACCCATGGCCAGTCGGACGCCATCGAAGGTATTACCCACTCGATCTGCACCCTGGAATTCGAGGATCACCGTCCGCTCTACGACTGGTTCCTCGACAACCTGCCGGTGCCGGCCAAGCCGCGCCAGTACGAATTCGCCCGTCTCAACTTGAACTACACCATCACCAGCAAACGCCGGCTCAAGCAGTTGGTCGATGAAGGTCATGTGCATGGCTGGGACGATCCGCGCATGTCGACCCTCAGTGGCTACCGCCGTCGCGGCTACACCCCGGGTTCGATCCGGACCTTCTGCGACATGCTCGGCGTCAACCGCGCCGGCGGTCTGGTAGATATTGGCATGCTCGAATTTGCCATTCGCGAAGACCTCGATGCCTCCGCTGCGCGGGCCATGTGCGTATTGCGGCCCTTGAAGGTAGTGATCACCAATTACCCCGAAGGTCAGGTGGAAAACCTCGAGCTGGCGCGCCATCCCAAGCAGGACATGGGCGTACGTCAGCTGCCGTTTGCCCGCGAGATCTATATCGACGCCGGCGACTTCGAAGAAGTCCCGCCCGCCGGTTTCAAGCGCCTGATCCCCGGTGGCGAAGCCCGGCTGCGTGGCAGCTACGTGATCCGCGCCGATGAGGCGATCAAGGATGCCGAGGGCAATATCGTCGAGCTGCGCTGCACCTATGACGAAAATACCCTGGGCAAGAACCCCGAGGGGCGCAAGGTCAAAGGCGTGATCCATTGGGTACCGGCCGCTGCCAGCATCGAGTGCGAAGTGCGCTTGTACGATCGCCTGTTCCGCTCGCCGACCCCAGAAAAGGCAGAAGAGGGCAGCAGCTTCCTCGACAACATCAATCCCGAGTCGCTGCTGGTGCTCAAAGGATGTCGCGCCGAACCGTCGCTGGCCCAGGCCCAGCCTGAGCAGCGCTTCCAGTTCGAGCGTGAGGGCTACTTCTGCGCCGACATCAAGGACAGCAAGCCCGGTGCCCCGGTGTTCAACCGTACCGTGACTCTGCGCGATTCCTGGGCTTAAGGCTCAGGTGCTTTGATTTGAACCGGGCCAGTGCGCTGGCCCGTGGTTTTCCAAGGAATCCCGATGCTCTCGATCTACAACACGCTGACCAAAAACAAAGACGTTTTCAAACCGCTGGTGGACAACCAGGTGCGCCTGTACGTGTGCGGCATGACGGTTTACGACTTCTGTCATATCGGTCATGCGCGGGTGATGGTGGCGTTCGACCTGGTCACCCGCTGGCTGCGCCATCGCGGTTATGAGGTGAGTTACGTGCGCAATATCACCGACATCGACGACAAGATCATCAGGCGCGCCCATGAGAACGGCGAGCCGTTCGAAGCCCTGGTCGAGCGGATGATCGCCGCCATGCATGAAGACGAAGCGCGGCTCAACGTGCTGCGTCCGGATCAGGAACCGCGCGCCACCGAGCATATCGCCGGCATGCACCAGATGATCCAGACCCTGGTCGACAAGGGCTTCGCCTATGCCCCAGGCAATGGCGACGTGTATTACCGGGTCGGCAAGTTCGTCGGTTACGGCAAGCTGTCACGCAAGAAGATCGAAGACCTGAAAGTCGGTGCGCGCATCGAGGTCGACGAAGCCAAGCAGGATCCGCTGGACTTCGTCCTGTGGAAGGGCGTCAAGCCCGGCGAACCGAGCTGGCCGTCGCCCTGGGGCGCGGGCCGTCCGGGCTGGCACATCGAGTGTTCGGTAATGTCCACCTGCTGCCTGGGCGAGACTTTCGACATTCACGGCGGCGGCCCGGACCTGGTGTTTCCGCACCACGAAAACGAGATCGCGCAGAGTGAGGCGGCCACCGGCAAGCTTTACGCCAACGCCTGGATGCACGCCGGCGCGGTGCGCGTGGATGGCGAGAAGATGTCCAAGTCGTTGGGCAACTTCTTCACCATCCGCGAGGTGCTGGAAAAGTACCACCCGGAAGTGGTCCGTTACCTGCTGGTGTCCAGTCACTACCGCAGTCCGATCAACTACTCGGAAGACAGCCTCAAGGAAGCCAAGGGCGCTCTGGAGCGTTTCTACCACGCACTACGCGGCTTGCCAGAGGTGCCGGCAGCCGGCGGTGAAGCCTTCGTCGAGCGTTTCGGCGCGGCCATGGACGATGACTTCAACTCGCCGGAAGCCTGCGCCGTGTTGTTCGAACTGGCGCGTGAGATCAATCGCTTGGGCGAAAGCGATCAACCGGCGGCGGCCGGTCTGGCTGCGCGGTTGAAGGAACTGGCCAGCGTGCTCGGTGTGCTGCAACTGCAACCGGACGCTTTTCTCCAGGCCGGCGCCGCAGGCAAGGTCGATGCCGCAGAGGTCGAGACGCTGATCGCCGCGCGCCTGCAAGCCCGCGCCGAGAAGAACTGGGGTGAATCCGACCGCATCCGCGACCAGCTCACCACCATGGGCGTGGTGCTGGAAGACGGCAAGGGCGGGACCACCTGGCGCTTGGCAGAATAATCGTTTGCCAGATTAGACAGGCCGCTTTCGAGCGGCCTTTTTCTTTTTCGCGGTATGGAGTGGGCCGCGCAGGTTGAGCGAAGCGATAGTCATCCTTGTTCCGGAACATCACCGCGGGTTTTCCCGGCAAGGGCGATGAGCAGTCTTTTTGTCGCCCGGGTTCTACGCAAGCGCGATAGACACCCCATACCTTGGCGAGGGTGTGGGGTTTCTTGCTGATCGGGGATGAGTCTGGCGTGCAGCTACCCCGCAACGCCCTGAATATTTGCGGCTGCTCAAGAGCAGTGCGCTGGCGCTGGCTGGACGCAGGCTTTTGCAGGATCCAGCTGCTGGCGCTGCTGCATGCGAAGGAGGGCGCGGGCACACCCTGCAAAGGTCATCACAATGGCTTGTAGCAGGTCACTGGGAGTCAGTCTCAGTTCCATAGCCAGTTCCATATGCCAGGCAGATGCGCGTACTGCAGCGGGTCGCTCAGGGTGCGCTGCAAGGCTGCACGTTCGAGGGCCGTGCGCTGGTCATAGAAGGGTTTGGCATCAGTGGCGAGCCCTACGTCTACGGCTACATCCAGCAGAATCTGCAGGTACTCCTGCATATGCCGCGCGGTGTAAGTGTTGAGGTCATGGAAGGTCACGACCACCGGGATTACCCCATCCACCACTGGCATGCGGTCGGCGTGGATCTGAGTCGCTATCAGTGCGAGTTGCTCGCGCAGGTTGCTGCGTCGGCGCAGGCTGCCGTTGATGCCCCAGGTCTTGCCGTCGTTGGCGCTCAGGTCGGTCAGCAGCAAATGCAGGCCATGCGCCTGGTAGGCGGCAAAGGTGCGCGGGTTGTAGTTCCAGAACGGTGGCCGGACCAAACGCGGCGGCTTGCCACTGATGGCGCTGAGGTCGGCCACGCCATCGCGTAGCGACTGTTCCAGTTCGGCCAGGCTGAGGAAGCGGTGATTGGAGTGCCTAGGTGTGGCGGTGTGAAAACCCAGCAAGTGACCGTCTTTCTGCTGGCGGCGCAGCAATGCCTGCCCTTGAGCGCTGCCGCCAGCGTAAGGCGCGCGCGTCTGGATAAAGAACAGCGCCTTGATTCCGGGCTGAATGGGGTTGTCTGCCAGGGCG
Organism: Pseudomonas sp. CC6-YY-74; assembly: GCF_002025205.1. GTDB lineage: Bacteria > Pseudomonadota > Gammaproteobacteria > Pseudomonadales > Pseudomonadaceae > Aquipseudomonas > Aquipseudomonas paeninsulae. Next base: position 1,257,516 of record NZ_CP019947.1, read on the forward strand.
TCGAGAATCTGTCGGGTAGGGTTGAGCTCCAGGCTGCCACTCGGGCCGTCGTCGAAGCTAAGCAAAAAGCGTATCGGCGCAATCTCGGGTGATGGCTGGGGAGGCGGCGCGCTGACGCAGGCACTCAACAGAACCAGGGCCGTTATCGCCCAGCCCCATGTACGTAGCTTTCGTGCGGCTCGGCAAAATGATGCCGATGCTCGTAAAGCGGCGACTGTAGGGCGCAATGGGAAACTCATCGGGTTGTTTGACTCGTGAAGGCCGGGGGCGAAGGGTACAGCAGCCGGGGTGGTTCGGGGCTTTGCTGTGGATGCCGGCAAGTGCCGGCTAACGGCGCGAGATGGAGAGTGAGAAAACGGCGCTGCTCGATTGTTGGCGGTTTTGCTTGTTTCAATACGTTTTGGCGATTATCAGTTAAATTTGTCCACTATTCGCCGCAAGAACTCGCCTGCAGTCGGTGTTAAGCCTGTGACAACCTTGCCGTGCAAGGGGCGATCGATGACAGCGCCTTAAAGCTTCAGCCCCTGCTCCCTCAACCGCTTATACAGCGTGTTGCGGCTCACGCCCAAGCGCCTTGCCAGGTGCGAAATATTGCCGCCGCAGGCCTGAAACTGGCTGGCCAGGTCATCATCACCGGCGGTCAGTAAACCCGGTTGCTCACTTGCCGATGTCCCCTCATCGATGTCCTGCAAGTCGGCAAAAAAATCATCCGGCAGATGCTCCGGTCGAATCGGCTGGTCATCGGCCATGGCCAGGGCGATTTGCAGCACGCTGCTGAGTTGGCGCAGGTTGCCCGGCCAGGGGTGGCGCTCGAACAGTTCCATCACCTCAGCGCTGGGTTTGGCCCATTGCTGGGGTTCGCGGTGGTATTCCCAGATGCGTTGCACCATGGCGGCTTTGTCGGTGCGTTCGCGCAGCGGTGGCAGCTCCAGGTTGAGGCCGCTGATGCGGTAGTAGAGATCCTGGCGAAACAGGCCGGTGTCGACGTCCTGGCGCAAGGAGCGGTTGGTGGCGGAGATCAGGCGGACGTCCACCGGGTAGAGTTCGCTGCTGCCTAGCGGTTGCACGCAGCGTTCTTGCAATACCCTGAGCAAGCGGGCTTGCACCCGCAGTGGCATGTCGCCGATTTCATCGAGAAACAGGGTGCCTTGATGGGCCTTGCGGATCAGGCCGACGCTGCCTTTCTGGTTGGCGCCGGTGAAGGCGCCTTTTTCGTAGCCAAACAGTTCGGATTCCACCAGCTCGGCGGGAATGGCCGCGCAATTGACCGCGATCAACGCATGCTTGGCGCGGGAGCTGGCGTGGTGCAGGGCTTTGACGAAAACTTCCTTACCGACGCCGGTTTCGCCATGCACCAGAATCGGGATGTCTTTTTCCAGCAGGCGTTCGGCCTGGCGTACGGCTTTATCGACGCGTGGGTCGCCAAGGTTGATCGAGGCCAGGGTAAAGCCTTTGCTGCCGTCTTCAGGGTCAATGGGCTGACGGAAATCCCTGGCCTGGATCGGCGCCGGCTGCTGCGGGCGTTTGACCTGAGCGTGAAAGCGGAAACGGCCACCGGCGCGCAGGCAGAAGGGCAGGGCTTCGGGCTGGTTGAACAGGTGTAGCAGGGGCACGTCGAACAGACTTTCGATATTCACCCGCGCCAGACTGACGCCGAGCAGGCTGTCGGCGCGGCGGTTGGCCGACACCACCTGGCCCTGGTCATCGAAGATCAGTAGCCCAGCCCAGGGACTTTCCAGGTTGTCCAGGCTGGTATTGAACGTCAGTTGAAAGTAGCGCTGCTGGAACAGGTTGAGGATCAGGCGGTTTTCCACCGACTGGCTCATCATCTTGACCATGCCCAGGGTATGGGAGGGCGGCAGGTAGCTGTCGCTGGAAACGTCCAGTACCGCAATCATTTGCCGTTGCTCGTCGAAAATCGGCGAGGCCGAGCCGGTCATGAAACGGTTGACCTTGAGGAAGTGCTCATCGTGCTGGATATGCACCGGTTGCGCGCAGTTCAAGGCGGTGCCTATGGCATTGGTGCCGGTGTAGCGCTCCAGCCAGCTGGCCCCGGCGACGAAGCCGGGTGCGCGGCTGGGCTCGATAAAGCGCTGGTCGCCCCAGGACTGCAGCACCTGGCCCTGATTGTCGGCGAGCATGATCAGGCAATTGGAATTGGCGAGGATGTTGCCGTAGTAGGGCAGCACTTCTTTATGGGTGGTATGCACCAGCGCGTGCTGACTTTCCAGCAGGGCAGAGACTTCGCCGGGGCTGGGCTGAGTGAAGATGGGCGTGCTCTGGTGGGTCAGGCCGAAGTCGCGGCAACGCGACCAGGAGTCCTGAATGATGGTCTCGTGGGGCAGGACACTGGCAGCTTCAGCCATAACGAAGGTCTCGCAGGGGGTCTTGTTTTTATCGGGTTTCGGTCTGCGCCGAGGTGCACTCAGTGTCGCCTATGGCTGTTCAAAGTCAACGCGTCGACTGTTCAAGTGTTCATGGTCGACTGTTCAATATTGTTCATCTGGAAAAATATTACCCGCGGAAATATTCAGCTAATTCTATGTAAATCAATTGCATATATGAATTTGTAGGCGCTTGGCACGGAACTCGCTTTGTCACTGGGCAGCTAGAACGCAAATAACAAGAAAATAGGACGGCCCATGTCACTTACGCTTGAGAATGTCACGCGTATCGTCGATCAGCAGGTGCACATCGACGATGTATGCCTGAGCTTCGACCCCGGCTCCTTCAATGTGTTGCTCGGCCGCACCCTGTCCGGCAAGACCAGCCTGATGCGTTTGATGGCGGGCCTGGACAAGCCGAGCAGCGGGCGCATCCTGATGAATGGCGCGGACATGACCAATGTCTCGGTGCGCCAGCGCAACGTGTCGATGGTCTACCAGCAGTTCATCAATTACCCGACCCTGACGGTGTTCGAGAATATCGCCTCGCCGCTGCGCCAGGCCGGGGTGAACAAAGCCGAGATTCTCGAAAAAGTGCATGCCACGGCGAAGATGCTGCGCATCGAGGCCTTGCTCCAGCGCCACCCGCTGGAACTGTCCGGCGGCCAGCAGCAGCGTACGGCCATGGCTCGCGCCTTGGTCAAGGATGCTTCGCTGATTCTGTTCGACGAACCGCTGGTCAACCTCGACTACAAGCTGCGCGAAGAGCTGCGCCAGGAGATGCGTGAGCTATTCGAAGCGCGGCATACCATCGCCATCTATGCCACCACCGAACCGAACGAGGCCCTGGCCCTGGGCGGCACCACCACCATCCTGCACGAGGGGCGGGTGGTGCAAAGCGGCAAGGCCGCCGAGGTCTACCACCAGCCGCAGACTGTGCTGGCCGCCGAGCTGTTCTCGGAGCCGGCGATCAACCTGATGCCGGGGCGCATCAGTGGTACCGAAGTGAGCTTCGCCGACGCCGTGCATTTTCCGCTCAACTCCGATTTGCAAAGCATCGCCGAAGGCGAATACCGCTTCGGCGTGCGCCCCAGTCATATCGGCCTGGTGCCGTCCAACGACGACGATCTGGAATTGGCCGTAACCGTCGAACTGGCGGAAATCAGCGGCTCGGAAACCTTCCTGCATGTGCGCAATGAGCAGTTCGTGCTGGTGCTGCACCTGCCTGGCGTACACGAGTACGCCGTCGATACGCCGATCCTCATCTATATCCCGACCCATAAACTGTTCGTCTTCGAAGCCAATGGCCGGTTGATCCAGGCGCCGAGCCGCCGTTTAGCGAGGACTGCCTGATGGCTGAGATACGTTTGCACAACCTGGCCCATAGCTACAGCCACGAGCCCAAGAGTGCGGCTGATTATGCGATCCGCGAGATGAACCATGTCTGGGCGCAGGGCGGTGCTTATGCCTTGCTCGGGCCGTCCGGCTGCGGCAAGTCGACCCTGCTCAATATCATCTCCGGTTTGCTCAGCCCGTCCCACGGCGAGGTGCAGTTCGACGGCAAGGTGGTCAACCATCTGCATCCCGAACAGCGCAATATCGCCCAGGTTTTCCAGTTTCCGGTGGTTTACGACACCATGACGGTGTTCGACAACCTGGCCTTCCCGTTGCGTAACCAGGGCATGCATAAGGCCAAGATTCTGGCCAAGGTCAACGAAATCGCCGAGGTGCTGGATCTGCATCCACTGTTGCACAGGCGAGCGAGCAACCTGACCGCCGACGAGAAGCAGAAGGTCTCCATGGGCCGCGGCCTGGTGCGCGATGACGTCTCGGCGATTCTCTTCGACGAGCCGCTGACGGTGATCGACCCGCACCTGAAGTGGAAACTGCGCCGCAAGCTCAAGCAGATCCACGAGCAGTTCAATATCACCATGGTCTACGTCACCCACGATCAGTTGGAGGCCTCGACCTTCGCCGACAAGATCGCGGTGATGTACGGCGGCCAGATCGTCCAGTTCGGCACCCCGCGCGAACTATTCGAGCGGCCCAGCCACACCTTCGTCGGCTATTTCATCGGCAGCCCGGGGATGAACCTGATCGAGGTCAGTCGTTGCGAGGGCGGTGTGCGTTTCGCCGATACCGTGCTGCCCTTGTCGCCAGCGCTGACTCAACGGCTTGACGAACTGGACTGGAGCAGCCTGAAAGTCGGCATTCGCCCCGAATTCGTGCATGTCTGGGAAGGCCCGAACGAAGACGCGCTGTGCGGTGAGGTGGTGCATCTCGAAGATCTGGGTACCTATAAAATCCTCACCCTGCGCCTAGACGGACAGCTGCTCAAAGTGCGCCTGCAGGAGGATCAGCCGGTGCCGCAACAGCAGGTCTATCTGAGCTTTCCGGCGCAGTGGCTGATGCTCTATGCCGACGAATACCTGGTGCAAGAGCTGCCAACGCAAGCTCGCTCGCAATCAGTGGAGGTGCAGCCATGAAGGTTTATAACAACAAGGCCTGGTGGTTGGTATTGCCGGTGTTCCTGCTGGTGGCGTTCAGCGCCATCGTGCCAATGATGACGGTGGTCAACTACTCGGTGCAGGACATCTTCGACCATTCGACGCGCTATTTCGTCGGGGTCGATTGGTACCGGCAGGTGCTGCAGGACACGCGCCTGCATGACTCGTTGCTGCGCCAGTTCATTTTTTCCGGTTGCGTGCTGCTGATCGAGATTCCCCTGGGCATTGCCATCGCCTTGACCATGCCGACCAAGGGTCGCTGGGCGTCGCTGGTGCTGATCGTTATGGCGATTCCGTTGCTGATCCCGTGGAACGTGGTCGGCACCATCTGGCAGATCTTCGGCCGCGCCGACATCGGCCTGATGGGTTGGGCACTGAATAGCATGGGCATCAGCTACAACTATGCCGCCAACACCAGCGATGCCTGGGTCACGGTGCTGATTATGGATGTCTGGCATTGGACGTCGCTGGTGGCGCTGCTCTGTTATTCCGGGCTGCGGGCGATCCCCGATGTGTATTACCAGGCGGCGCGCATCGACCGTGCCTCGGACTGGGCGGTGTTTCGCCACATTCAGCTGCCCAAGCTGAAAAGCGTGCTGCTGATCGCGGTGATGCTGCGTTTCATGGACAGCTTTATGATCTACACCGAGCCGTTCGTGCTTACCGGTGGCGGCCCGGGCAATGCCACCACCTTCCTCAGCCAGACCCTGACCCAGATGGCCATCGGCCAATTCGATCTGGGCCCGGCGGCGGCATTCTCTCTGGTGTACTTCCTGATCATTCTGTTGGTGTCCTGGCTGTTCTATACCGCCATGACCCATAACGACAAGACGCGCTGAGGCCGACCATGACCCTACGAAAAAAAGTGGTGTTGGGGCTGTATATCCTGTTCCTGCTGGTGCCCATCTACTGGTTGTTGAACATGTCGTTCAAGAGCAATACCGAGATTCTCGGTGGTCTGAGCATGTGGCCGCACAGCTTCACCCTGGCCAACTACAAGGTGATCTTCACCGACCCCAGTTGGTATGAGGGCTACCTCAACTCGCTGTACTACGTGACCCTGAACACGCTGATATCCCTGACGGTGGCGCTGCCGGCGGCTTATGCCTTCTCGCGCTACCGCTTCCTTGGCGATAAGCATCTGTTCTTCTGGCTGCTGACCAACCGCATGGCGCCGCCGGCAGTGTTCCTGCTGCCGTTCTTCCAGCTGTACTCCTCAATTGGCCTGTTCGATACCCATATCGCCGTGGCCCTGGCGCACTGCCTGTTCAACGTGCCGCTGGCGGTGTGGATTCTCGAAGGCTTTATGTCCGGGGTGCCGAAGGAGATCGACGAAACAGCCTATATCGACGGCTACAGCTTCCCGAAATTCTTCGTCAAGATATTTATCCCGTTAATCGGTTCTGGCATCGGTGTCACCGCGTTCTTCTGCTTCATGTTCTCCTGGGTCGAGCTGCTGCTGGCGCGCACCCTGACCTCGGTGAACGCCAAACCCATCGCCGCGGTGATGACCCGCACAGTCTCGGCTTCCGGTATCGATTGGGGGGTGCTGGCGGCTGCCGGCGTATTGACTATCCTGCCGGGGATGCTGGTGATCTGGTTCGTTCGCAACCACGTGGCCAAGGGCTTTGCCCTGGGCCGGGTCTAAGGAGCAAAAATTATGGATTGGATGGCTTGGACTCTGCCCACCGCATTGTTCTTCTGCGCTATCGCCGCGATTCTGGCGGGTATGACGGCGTGGGAACTGCGCTCCCCTTGTATTGAGCGCAAAGGCTTCTTGCCGATCAGCACTACCCGTGGTGATCGGCTGTTTATCGGTCTGCTGGGAAGCGCCTACCTGCATCTGCTGGTGGTGGGCACGACCGATTGGAGTGTGTGGATAGCCTCGGTGCTGTCCTTATTTTTGCTGTTTGCAGTGATGCGTTGGGGCTAAGCCGGGTTGCTGTCGGTCACGACCGCTGGACTCGTGACCTGTAACCGACTTACCTCGCCCAAAACCTGAGATGGAGGTCTCTATGTTCGACAATAACAACAAAACACGACATAGCATGGCGCTGGCTGCCTTGCTGACGTTGTCCGGATTGAGCGGCGCCGCTTGGGCGGATGCCTATGAGGAGGCGGCAAAAAAATGGATTGCCGATGAATTCAGTCCCTCGACGTTGACCGCGCAACAACAGCTCGAAGAGCTGAAGTGGTTCATCAAGGCGGCGGAGCCGTTCCGTGGCATGGAGATCAGCGTCGCCTCGGAGACGATCGCCACCCACGAGTACGAGTCCAAGGTGCTGGCCAAGGCTTTCAGTGAAATCACCGGGATCAAGCTCAAGCACGACCTGATGCAAGAAGGTGATGTGGTTGAGAAGCTGCAAACCCAGATGCAGTCGGACAAGAACATCTACGATGGCTATATCAACGACTCGGACCTGATCGGCACCCACTTCCGTTACGGCAAGGCCGTGCCGCTGACCGACATGATGGCCGGCGATGGCAAGGACTTCACCTCGCCGACTCTGGACCTGCCGGACTTCATCGGCCTGGACTTCACCACCGCGCCGGATGGCAAGCTGTATCAACTGCCCGACCAGCAGTTCGCCAACCTCTATTGGTTCCGCGCCGACTGGTTCGAGCGTCCGGAGCTGAAGGCCAAGTTCAAGGAGATCTACGGTTACGAGCTGGGTGTGCCGGTTAACTGGTCGGCCTATGAGGACATTGCCGAGTTCTTCTCGGAGAAGGTCAAGGAAATCGACGGCCAGCGCGTCTACGGCCATATGGATTACGGCAAGAAAGACCCCTCCCTGGGCTGGCGCTTTACCGATGCCTGGTTCTCCATGGCCGGTGGCGGCGACAAGGGTCTGCCTAACGGCCTACCGGTGGACGAGTGGGGCATTCGTGTAGACGGTTGCCGCCCGGTCGGTTCCAGTGTCGCGCGCGGTGGTGCTACCAATGGTCCGGCGGCGGTCTATGCGACCACCAAGTATGTCGACTGGATGCGCCAATACGCGCCGCCGGAAGCCCAGGGCATGACCTTCTCCGAGGCCGGTCCCGTGCCTGCTCAGGGCGCCATCGCCCAGCAGATCTTCTGGTACACCGCCTTTACCTCCGACATGACCAAAGTCGGCTTGCCGGTGGTCAACGAAGACGGCACGCCGAAGTGGCGCATGGCACCTTCGCCGAAAGGTCCGTACTGGGAAGAGGGCATGAAGCTGGGTTATCAGGACGCCGGTTCCTGGACCTTCCTCAAATCCACCCCGGACAAGCAGCGTCTGGCGGCCTGGTTGTATGCCCAGTTCGTCACCTCGAAAACCGTGTCGCTGAAGAAGACGCTGGTTGGTCTGACGCCGATTCGCGAGTCGGATATCAACTCGCAGGCGATGACCGATATCGCGCCGAAACTCGGAGGTTTGGTCGAGTTCTATCGCAGTCCGGCACGGGAGCAGTGGACGCCGACCGGTACCAACGTACCGGACTATCCGCGTTTGGCGCAGCTGTGGTGGCAGTTTATTGCCGAGGCGGCCAGTGGCGACAAGTCGCCGCAAGAGGCGCTGGATGGTCTGGCTGCCGCTCAGGACACCATGCTCGGTCGTCTGGAGCGTGCCGGCGTGCTGGGTGAGTGCGGTCCTAAGCTGAACGAGGCAAAAGACCCGCAGTATTGGTTGGATCAGCCAGGCGCTCCCAAGCCGAAACTGGCGAACGAAAAACCCAAGGGTGAAACCATCAATTACAACGAGCTGCTCAAGTCCTGGGAACAGGCGGGTGATTGATAGTTAACCGGTCATAAAAAACGGCACCCTCGGGTGCCGTTTTTTATGACTGTCGAGCGCGCTACTTGTGCAGGTGCTCGGCGGCATGCAGGGTGTTTTCCAGCAGGCCGGCGCGAGTCATGGGGCCAACTCCGCCCGGTACCGGGGTGATCCAGCCGGCGCGGGGCAGGGCGGCTTCATACTCCACGTCGCCGATCAGCTTGCCGTCCGCCTGGCGGTTGATCCCAACGTCGATGACGATGGCGCCTTGCTTGACCCACTCGCCCTTGACCAGGCCAGGCTTGCCGGCTGCCACCACCACGATGTCGGCTTGTGCCACATGGCTGGCCAGATCCTTGGTGAAGCGATGGGTGATGGTGACGGTGCAGCCGGCCAGCAGCAGTTCCATGGCCATGGGGCGGCCAACGATATTGGAGGCCCCGACTACCACGGCATGCAGGCCATACAGATCCACGCCGGTGCTGTGCAGCAGGGTCATGATGCCTTTTGGTGTGCAGGGGCGTAGCAGCGGCATGCGCTGGGCCAGGCGGCCGATGTTGTAAGGATGGAAGCCGTCGACATCTTTGTCCGGGCGGATGTGCTCGAGTAATAACGATGCATCCAGGCTTTCTGGCAGCGGCAGCTGCACCAGGATGCCGTCAATGCTCGGGTCATCATTCAGTCGTTCGATCAGCGCCAGAAGCTCACCTTGGCTGGTGTCGGCGGAAAGGTCGTAGGCCTGAGAAACGAAGCCGACTTCTTCGCAGTCTTTGCGCTTGTGCGACACGTAGACCTGAGAGGCAGGATCGCTGCCGACCAGAATCACCGCGAGGCCAGGTGCTCGCAGACCTTGCTGACGCCTTTCGGCGACCCGTTTGGCGATCTGCTGGCGGAGGCTGGCGGCGATCGCTTTGCCATCGATCAGTTGTGCGGTCATTGCGCTTGGTTAACCATTGGAAAGGATTGAAAAAGGAGGCGCATTCTCGCATGGCGTAACCCCAGGGCAAAGGCGCGTGCGAGGGTTTTCGCGTAACTCCTTTATATAGCTGAATTTTTTTAGCATTCCCTGTTGACGTGTTATCGGCGCCTCTATAACATTCGCCCCGCTTGTCGAGCACAGCCAGTCGCTGGGTAAGACGGCAAACGCAGGGGCCGCAAGGTTTCTGCTGCAGCCGAAAGCTTTAAGTCTGCTCTTGCAGATGGATAGGCGCCCGTAGCTCAGCTGGATAGAGCATCCGCCTTCTAAGCGGATGGTCGCAGGTTCGAGTCCTGCCGGGCGTGCCATTTGGCAGCTTTGGCGCAAGTACATGCAATATGGTGGGCGTAGCTCAGTTGGTAGAGCGCAGGATTGTGACTCCTGTTGTCGTGGGTTCGATCCCCATCGTCCACCCCATATTTAAAGGCGCCAGGTCGAAAGCCTGGCGTTTTTGTTTGAAAGCCTTACCACGCGGACGTGGTGGAATTGGTAGACACACTGGATTTAGGTTCCAGCGCCGCAAGGTGTGAGAGTTCGAGTCTCTCCGTCCGCACCATCTTTAGCTCCCTCCCGTTTGCCGCTAGCATCTAGGGTGACTTCTGCAAATTGACCCTCTAGAATGCATGCCCTTGATTCGGGGCCGGTAAACGGCCGGCCTATGTCTGTGCAACGAGGAATACCCATGCAAGTTTCTGTTGAAAGCACTTCTGCTCTTGAGCGTCGCATGACCGTCGGCGTTCCCGTCGAGCGCATCGAGACTGAGGTCAACAAGCGTCTGCAACAGACTGCCCGTAAGGCTAAAGTTGCTGGCTTCCGTCCTGGCAAAGTACCGATGAGTGTGATTCGCCAGCGCTACGAAGACTCCGCTCGTCAGGAAGCCTTGGGCGATCTGATTCAGGCCACCTTCTACGAGGCCGTGGTCGAGCAGAAGCTCAATCCGGCAGGCTCTCCGGCCGTCGAGCCGAAAACCTTCGAGAAGGGCAAGGACCTGGAGTACGTGGCGACTTTCGAAGTCTTCCCGGAATTCGTGGTGGCTGGTCTCGAGACTATCGCTATCGAGCGTCTTCAGGCCGATGTGGCTGATGCCGATCTGGACAACATGCTGGAAATTCTGCGCAAGCAGAACACCCGCTTCGAAGTGGTTGAGCGTGCTGCCGAAGATGGCGATCAGCTGAATATCGATTTCGCTGGTCAGATCGACGGCGAAGCCTTCGCTGGTGGTTCTGCCACTGGTTCTCAGCTGGTTCTTGGCTCCGGCCGCATGATCCCTGGCTTTGAAGATGCACTGGTTGGTGCCAAAGCCGGTGATGTACGGGTAATCAACCCGGTGTTCCCGGAGGATTACCAGAACCTGGATCTGGCCGGTAAGACTGCCGAGTTCACTGTTACCGTGAACAGCGTTTCCGCTCCTCAGTTGCCTGAGCTCAACGATGAATTCTTCGCCCAGTTCGGTGTCAAGGAAGGCGGCCTGGAAGGCTTTCGCGCCGAAGTGCGCAAGAACATGGAGCGCGAGCTGCGTCAGGCTATCAAGTCCAAGGTGAAGAACCAGGTGATGGACGGTCTGCTGGCTGCCAATCCGATCGAAGCGCCGAAGTCCCTGATCGGCAACGAAGTCAATCGCCTGCGCGTCCAGGCTGTGCAGCAGTTCGGTGGCAACATCAAACCCGAGCAGCTGCCGGCGGAGCTGTTCGAAGAACAAGCCAGGCGTCGCGTGGTGCTGGGCCTGATCGTTGCCGAAGTAGTCAAGCAGTTCGAACTCAAGCCTGACGATGCCCGTGTGCGCGAGATGATCCAGGAAATGGCCTCCGCTTACCAAGAGCCTGAGCAGGTCGTGGCCTGGTACTACAAAAACGACCAGCAAATGAACGAAGTCCGTTCGGTTGTGCTGGAAGAGCAAGTTGTAGATACTGTTTTGCAGAAGGCTAATGTGACCGATAAATCGGTCTCCTACGAAGAAGCTGTCAAGCCGGTGGAAGCTCCGCAAGCCGCCTGATTTCTTTACCTCGTTCGAGCACACCATAAGCCAGCCACCGTGCTGGCTTATGCGTATTTGATACATGACTGTTTAGGGAGCGAGTGCAAGAAATGTCCCGCAATCCTTTTATGCAACAAATGCCAGACATTCAGGCCGCTGGCGGCTTGGTGCCTATGGTTATCGAGCAAACGGCCCGCGGTGAGCGCGCCTATGACATCTACTCGCGCCTGCTCAAGGAGCGCGTGATCTTCCTGATTGGCCCGGTCGAAGACTATATGGCCAATCTGGTAGCCGCGCAGCTGTTGTTCCTTGAAGCGGAAAATCCGGACAAGGACATCCATCTGTATATCAACTCGCCGGGTGGTTCGGTGACTGCAGGCATGTCGATCTACGACACCATGCAGTTCATTCGGCCGGACGTGTCGACTATCTGCATCGGCCAGGCGTGTAGCATGGGTGCCTTGCTGCTGACTGCTGGCGCTGCCGGCAAGCGCTTCTGCCTGCCGCACTCGCGAATGATGATCCATCAGCCGCTGGGTGGCTTCCAGGGGCAGGCGTCGGATATCGAAATTCATGCCCGCGAAATCCTGACCATCCGTGATCGCCTGAACAATGTACTGGCTGGCCACACCGGTCAGCCGCTGGATGTAATTGCCCGTGACACCGATCGCGATAACTTCATGAGCGGTGAAACGGCGGTTGCCTATGGCCTTATCGACAAGGTGCTCGATAAACGCCTGGCTTCCAGCTAATCAGCGCTGATTGTGCGCGGCCGACATGCCGTCGGTCGCATTGCGGGCTTGAAAATGCTCGCATTTGCCTCCATCTTGTTTTTCAAGCCTATCGTATTGGATTGATCGAATGACTGACACCCGCAATGGCGAGGACAACGGCAAGCTGCTTTATTGCTCCTTCTGCGGCAAAAGCCAGCATGAAGTGCGCAAATTGATTGCCGGCCCCTCGGTCTTTATCTGCGACGAGTGCGTCGACCTGTGCAACGACATCATCCGTGAGGAGGTGCAGGAAGCCCAGGCCGAAAGCAGCGCGCACAAGCTGCCTGCGCCAAAGGAAATCAGCGCCATCCTCGATCAGTATGTGATTGGTCAGGAGCGGGCGAAGAAAATCTTGGCAGTGGCAGTTTATAACCACTACAAGCGGCTTAATCAGCGCGAAAAGAAGGATGATATCGAGCTGGGCAAGAGCAATATCCTGCTGATCGGTCCAACCGGTTCGGGTAAAACCCTACTGGCTGAAACCTTGGCGCGCTTGCTTAATGTTCCGTTCACCATCGCTGACGCCACCACGCTGACCGAAGCTGGTTATGTGGGGGAGGATGTCGAGAACATCATCCAGAAGCTGCTGCAGAAGTGCGATTACGATGTGGAAAAGGCCCAGATGGGCATCGTCTATATCGACGAAATCGACAAGATCTCGCGTAAGTCCGATAACCCTTCGATCACTCGCGATGTGTCGGGTGAGGGTGTACAGCAAGCCTTGTTGAAACTGATCGAGGGCACAGTTGCCTCGGTTCCTCCGCAAGGTGGGCGCAAGCATCCACAGCAGGAGTTCCTGCAGGTCGATACGCGCAATATCCTGTTTATCTGCGGCGGCGCTTTCTCTGGGTTGGAAAAGGTTATTCAGGGCCGTTCGACCAGGGGCGGGATCGGTTTCAATGCCGAGGTTCGCAGCAAGGATCTGGGTAAGAAGATTGGTGAATCGCTGCGTGCGGTTGAGCCGGACGATCTGGTCAAGTTTGGTTTGATCCCGGAATTTGTTGGTCGTTTGCCAGTTATCGCAACCCTCGACGAGTTGGATGAAGTTGCGCTTATGCAGATTCTGACCGAGCCGAAGAATGCCCTGACCAAGCAATATGCCAAGCTTTTCGAGATGGAAGGTGTCGATCTGGAGTTCCGTCCAGACGCATTGCAGTCCGTTGCACGCAAGGCCTTGGAGCGTAAGACTGGCGCTCGCGGCTTGCGCTCGATCCTCGAGGGTATTCTGCTCGATACCATGTACGAAATCCCCTCGCAGTCGGAGGTGAGTAAGGTTGTCATCGATGAGAGTGTTGTCGATGGAACATCCAAGCCCCTGTTGATTTACGAGAACAGCGAACCTGTTGCCAAGGTCGCACCTGACGCTTGAGTCCGTCTGTTACATGTTGAAAGCAAGGGGCCCGCGGGCCCCTTTGCTTTTGCAGCCGAAACGCTTGTTTTTTGCTGGGGCTACCCCCATCTTAGGGTTAAGGGTTATCCCAACTATTTAAGGCCTAATGGGCCGCTGTAGAGCGAAAAATCATGAAGACAACCATCGAATTGCCTCTCCTTCCGCTACGCGATGTCGTGGTCTATCCGCACATGGTCATCCCGCTTTTCGTCGGACGCGAGAAATCCATCGAGGCCCTGGAGGCCGCGATGACCGGCGAGAAGCAGATTTTGCTGATTGCCCAGAAAAATCCTGCCGATGATGATCCCGGCGAAGAAGGGCTCTACCGTGTCGGTACCGTTGCGACGGTATTGCAATTGCTGAAACTGCCCGATGGCACCGTAAAGGTGCTGGTCGAAGGTGAGCAGCGCGGAGAAGTCGAACGGTTTATTGAAGTGGATGGCCACTGTCGCGCCGAAGTGCAGTTGATCGACGAGGTCGATGCGCCGGGGCGCGAGTCCGAAGTGTTTGTCCGCAGTTTGCTCAGTCAATTCGAGCAATACGTGCAGCTGGGGAAAAAGGTTCCGCCAGAGGTGTTGTCCTCGCTCAACAGTATCGATGAGCCGAGCCGCCTGGTCGACACCATGGCCGCACACATGGCGCTGAAGATCGAACAGAAACAGGAAATCCTGGAAATCACCGATTTGTCGGCGCGAGTCGAGCATGTACTTGCCCTGCTGGATGTCGAGATTGATCTGTTGCAGGTCGAGAAGCGCATTCGTGGCCGGGTCAAGAAGCAGATGGAGCGCAGCCAGCGCGAGTACTACCTGAATGAGCAGATGAAGGCCATTCAGAAAGAACTTGGCGACAGCGAGGACGGTCTCAATGAGCTCGATGAGCTGAAAAAGCGCATCGAGAACGGCGGGTTGAGCAAAGAGGCCTATAGCAAGGCCCAGACCGAACTGAGCAAGCTCAAGCAGATGTCGCCCATGTCGGCCGAAGCCACGGTGGTGCGCTCCTATATCGACTGGCTGGTGAATGTACCGTGGACTGCGCGCAGTAAGGTACGCCTGGATCTGGCGCGCGCCGAAGCAATCCTGGATGCCGATCACTACGGGCTCGATGAGGTCAAGGACCGTATCCTCGAGTACCTCGCTGTGCAGAAGCGAGTGAAGAAGATCAAGGGGCAGGTACTCTGCCTGGTCGGGCCGCCGGGTGTGGGCAAGACCTCGTTGGCGGAGTCCATCGCTCACGCCACCAACCGCAAGTTCGTGCGTATGGCGCTCGGCGGTGTACGCGATGAGGCAGAGATTCGCGGTCATCGCCGTACCTATATTGGTTCGATGCCGGGTCGCCTGATTCAGAAAATGACCAAGGTGGGCGTACGTAATCCGCTGTTCCTGCTCGATGAAATCGACAAGATGGGCCAGGATATGCGGGGTGATCCGGCTTCCGCGCTGCTTGAGGTGCTTGATCCGGAGCAGAACCACAATTTCAACGATCACTATCTGGAGGTCGATTACGACCTCTCGGATGTAATGTTCCTCTGTACCGCCAACTCCATGAATATTCCGGCAGCTTTGCTCGATCGCATGGAGGTGATCCGTCTGCCCGGCTACACGGAAGACGAGAAGATCAACATCGCCATCAAGTACCTGGCGCCCAAGCAGATCCAGGCGAATGGCCTGAAAAAAGGCGAGCTCACTGTCGAGCGCGAAGCCATTCGCGACATCATTCGCTACTACACTCGCGAAGCCGGTGTACGCAGCCTGGAGCGGCAGATTGCCAAGGTCTGCCGCAAGGCGGTGAAGGAGCACAGCCTGGAAAAACGTTTTGAAGTGCTGGTGACCGCAGACTCGCTTGAGCATTTCCTCGGTGTGCACAAGCATCGTTATGGCTTGGCGGAACTGCAAGATCAGATCGGTCAGGTGACAGGGCTGGCCTGGACTCAAGTGGGTGGCGAGTTGCTGACCATCGAAGCCGCAGTGGTGCCGGGCAAGGGGCAGTTGATCAAGACCGGTTCGCTGGGCGATGTGATGCTTGAATCCATTACTGCAGCGCAGACCGTGGTGCGTAGTCGGGCGAAGAGCCTGGGAGTCCCTCTGGACTTCTACGAGAAGCGCGACATCCATATCCATATGCCGGAGGGGGCAACCCCGAAAGATGGCCCTAGCGCGGGTGTAGGCATGTGCACGGCGCTGGTCTCGGCCTTGACTCAGATTCCGGTGCGCGCAGATGTGGCCATGACCGGAGAAATCACCCTGCGTGGCCAAGTGTTGGCCATCGGTGGTTTGAAAGAAAAACTCCTGGCTGCGCATCGGGGTGGAATCAAAACTGTGATCATTCCGGAAGAGAATGTGCGCGATTTGAAAGAGATTCCGGAGAACATTAAGCAAGACTTGGTGATTAAACCAGTTAAATGGATTGACGAAGTCCTGCAAATTGCGCTGCAATACGCGCCGGAGCCCTTGCCTGATGCGGCTCCTGAGCTGGTTACAAAGGATGACAAGCGCGAGACTGATTCCAAGGAGCGAATTAGCACGCACTAGTTGGGAGACTTCCTTGACACAATTTTAGAGCCCTTGTTATAAAGCGGCTCTTATTGTGTCGGAAGATCATCCAGCACTCGTTTTGCTTACACTAAAAATCAAGAAACAAACTCATCAGAAATTAAGGGGACTTAGAGTGAACAAGTCGGAACTGATCGATGCCATCGCTGCATCTGCTGATATCCCGAAAGCTGTTGCTGGCCGTGCGCTGGATGCAGTAATTGAATCTGTCACTGGCGCTCTGCAGGCTGGTGATTCCGTTGTACTGGTTGGTTTCGGTACCTTTGCTGTCAAAGAGCGCGCTGCGCGCACTGGTCGCAATCCGCAAACTGGCAATCCGATCAGCATCGCTGCCGCCAAGATTCCAGGTTTCAAAGCCGGTAAGGCACTGAAAGACGCGGTCAACTAAGCGTCTTTCAGGCATTGTCCCAGGTCAGCTTAATCCCTGATCTGGCAGCGGAGCGGTAGTTCAGTCGGTTAGAATACCGGCCTGTCACGCCGGGGGTCGCGGGTTCGAGTCCCGTCCGCTCCGCCAGTTACGAGAAGGCGCATCCTCGGATGCGCCTTTCTTCTATCCGGATTGTACCCACACTGCGCGACTGCTTTATTTGTACAGTCGTTCTGGGGGAAGCATGCTGCAAAACATCAGGGACAATTCACAAGGTTGGATTGCCAAAACCATCATCGGTCTCATCGTGGTACTGCTTGCGCTGACCGGTGTCGAAGCCATTTTCACCAGTACCAGCAACAGCCAGAATGCCGTTGAAGTCAACGGCGAAAAAATCACGATCAACGACCTTGGCCAAGCCGTCGAGATGCAGCGGCGTCAGTTGTTGCAGAAGCTTGGGCGTGATTTTGATGCTTCCTTGCTGGACGAGAAATTGCTTCGCGAAGCTGCTTTGAAGGGCTTGATCGAGCGCACTTTATTGCTGCAAGGCGCAACCGATGCAAAATTCGCATTTTCCTCGCAGGCACTCGATCAGCTGATTCTGCAAACGCCCGAATTTCTGGTCGATGGCAAGTTCGATTCCGCTCGTTTCGATCAGGTAATCCGCCAGCTCGGCTACACGCGCATGCAGTTCCGCCAGATGCTCGAGCAGGAAATGCTCATTGGCCAGTTGCGCGCGGGCCTATCTGGCAGCGCCTTCGTGACCGATGCTGAAGTAACTGCTTTCGCGCGCCTGGAAAAACAGACCCGTGACTTCGCGACTTTGACTCTGAAGGCCGATAGCAATGCGGTTCAGCTCAGTGATGACGACATCAAGGCCTACTACGACTCACAGGCCAGTCAGTTCATGAGTCCTGAGCAGGTTGTGCTGGAATATGTCGAACTGAGCAAGGATGCATTCTTCGATCAGGTTGAAGTCAGTGATGAAGACCTGCAAAGCGCTTACGAAAACGAAATTGCCAATTTGGCCGAGCAGCGTCAAGCCGCGCATATTCTGGTCGAGGCAAGTGACTCGCTAGACGATGAGCAGGCCAAAGCCAAGATTGACGAAGTGCAGAAACGCCTGCAACAAGGCGAAGACTTTGCTGCGCTGGCCAAGGAGCTCTCCGATGATCCAGGTTCCGCTGCCAATGGTGGCGATCTCGGTTATGCCGGCCCGGGTGTCTACGATCCGGCTTTCGAAAAGGCGCTGTATGCCTTGAGCGAAGGCCAGGTTTCGGCGCCGGTACGTAGCGAGTTTGGCTGGCACCTGATCAAGCTGCTGGCTGTTCAGGCTCCAGAGGTGCCGAGCTTTGCCAGCCTGCAAGACAAGCTGGTGCGTGATCTGAAAACACGCAAACTCGAACAGCACTTTGTCGAGATTAGCAAGCAGCTCGAGGATGCCGCCTTCGAAGCGTCGGACCTGGCTCAGCCTGCCCAGGAGCTGGGGCTGGATATCAAAACCAGCGAAGCCTTTGGACGTGAAGGTGGCGAGGGTCTGGCCGCTAACCGTCAGGTGATTCAGGCTGCATTCAGTGCTGAGGTGCTGGAGGATGGCAGTAACAGCAACGCTATCGAACTCGACCCGAATACCGTGGTTGTGTTGCGCGTCAAGGAGCACAGGAAGCCTGAGCAACTGGCTCTCGAGCAGGTTGAAGAAAGCATTCGTGAGCAGCTGACCAAGGTTCGTGCCACTGAAGCTGTCAAGACTGAGGGCGAGGCTCTTCTGGCATCTTTGGGTGATGGCAAGACGCCGGTTGAACAGGCTGGCTCGGAGCAGGCCTGGGAAGTGGTTGAAGCGGCGACACGCAGTCAGGAGGGGGTTGAGCCCGCGGTACTGCAGGCATTGTTCCGCATGCCCAAGCCGAGCGCTGCCGGCCAGTCGACGTTTGCCGGAGTCACGCTGAGCAATGGTGATTTCGTGGTGGTACGCCTCAGTGGCGTGAGCGAGCCTGAAGCGCCGCTGGCGGATGAAGAAAAGGCCACATACAGCCGTTTCCTCGCTTCGCGCAGTGGGCAGCAGGACTTCGCGGCATTTCGCAAGCAATTGGAAAGCAAGGCGGATATCGAGCGTTTCTGATTTCTGTCGAGTATAAAAAAGGCCGCTATAAGCGGCCTTTTTTATTATTCATGGTGTGGCAATCAATCTTCCATTGCACCCATGGCCGTGGTGTTGAAGCCACCGTCGACGTACATGATTTCACCGCTGACGCCCGAGGCCAGGTCGGAGCAGAGGAAGGCGCCGGCGTTGCCGACTTCAGTAATGGTCACATTGCGGCGCAGCGGGGTCTGCTTCTCGTTGGCGGCAAGCATCTTGCGAAAGCTCTTGATCCCCGAGGCGGCGAGGGTGCGGATCGGGCCGGCAGAGATAGCGTTGACCCGAGTGCCTTCTGGGCCGAGGCTGCCGGCCAGATAACGTACGCCGGCTTCCAGGCTGGCCTTGGCCATACCCATGACGTTGTAGTTGGGCATGGTGCGTTCGGCACCCAGGTAGGAGAGGGTCAGCAGGCTGCCATTGCGGCCTTTCATCATCTCGCGGCCGGCCTTGGCCAGGGCGACGAAGCTGTAGGCACTGATGTCGTGGGCGATGCGGAAGCCTTCGCGCGTGGTGACGTCGGTGAAGTCGCCATTGAGTTGATCGCCGGGGGCGAAGCCAACCGAGTGGACGATGCAGTCCAGGCCATCCCATTGCTTGCTCAGGGCGTCGAATGCCGCGGCGATTTCTTCATCGCTGGCTACGTCGCAGGGAAAGCACAGCTCGGGACCGGAGCCCCAACCGGCGGCAAACTCTTCGACGCGACCTTTGAGTTTTTCATTCTGATAAGTGAAGGCCAATTCGGCACCCTCACGGTGCATGGCCGAGGCGATCCCCGAGGCGATGGACAGTTTGCTGGCAACGCCAACGATCAGTACGCGCTTACCGCTTAGAAAACCCATGTGTGCTCTTCCTCTTCCTGCTTTTAAGGATTTAGTCAGCAGCGCCTGGAGCCAATAAGGCCGCTTCCAGTAACTGCTGGGTATAAATATGCTGTGGCGCGGCGAAGATCGCCGCTGCCGGGCCTTGTTCGACCGCTTGCCCCTCCTTGACCACTATCAGGTGGTGGCTGATCGCGCGGACCACCGCCAAATCGTGGCTGATGAACAGGTAAGTCAGGTTGTACTTGGCCTGTAATGAACGCAGCAACTCGACTACTTGGCGCTGAACGGTACGGTCGAGTGCCGAAGTAGGCTCGTCCAACAGTATCAGCGCCGGTTTCAGTACCAGTGCGCGAGCAATGGCAATCCGCTGCCGTTGCCCACCGGAAAACTCGTGGGGGTAGCGGTGCCGGGTATCCGGATCCAGGTCCACCTCCAAAAGTGCGTCGATGATCGCCTGTTCCTGTTCCTCCGCCGTGCCCATGCCATGAATGCGCAGGCCTTCACCGACAATCATGCCTACCGTCATCCGCGGACTCAGGCTGCCGAACGGGTCCTGAAACACCACCTGCATCTGTCGGCGCAGCGGACGAACCTGCTGCTGCGTCAATCCGTTCAGTGTCTGGCCCTGAAAGCGAATGGCGCCCTGACTGCCGATTAGCCGCAGGATTGCCAGGCCCAGGGTGGACTTGCCGGAACCGCTTTCGCCAACGATACCCAGGGTTTGGCCCTGGGGCAGGCTGAAATTGATGCCATCCACCGCTTTCACATAATCGACGGTACGGCGCAGCAGTCCTTTCTTGATCGGGAACCAGACGCGCAGATCATCGACTTCCAACAGTGGCTCGCCGGCAGGGTTGGCCACCGGCTCGCCGCTTGGCTCGGCACCGAGCAGCTCCCGGGTATAAGGATGCTGCGGTGCATGGAACAGTTGCTCACACGACGCTTGTTCGACGATCTTTCCCTGCTGCATGACACATACGCGATGGGCAATTCGTCGAACCAGGTTGAGATCGTGACTGATCAGCAGCAGCGCCATGCCCAGGCGCGCCTGCAGGTCCTTGAGCAGTTCGAGGATTTTCAGCTGCACGGTGACGTCCAGCGCGGTGGTCGGCTCATCGGCGATCAGCAACTCCGGCTCGTTGGCCAGGGCCATGGCGATCATCACCCGTTGCCGTTGGCCGCCGGAGAGTTCATGGGGGTAGGCTTTGAGGCGCTTGTGCGGCTCGGGGATGCCGACCAGCCCGAGCAGTTCCAGGGTGCGCGCGGTGGCGGCTTTGCCCGACAGCCCTTTATGCAGCGCGAGGACTTCATTGATCTGCTTTTCGATGCATTGCAGCGGATTCAGCGAGGTCATGGGCTCCTGAAACACCATGGCGATGCGGTTGCCACGGATGTTGCGCAGTTTGTTCTCACTCAGTTTGAGCAGGTCTTGCCCGGCATAGTGAATGCTGCCGCTCGGATGCTGGGCCAGGGGATAGGGCAGCAGGCGCAGGATCGAGTGGGCTGTGACCGATTTTCCCGAGCCGCTTTCTCCGACCAGGGCCAGGGTCTCGCCGCGGCGGATATCGAAGGTGACGCCTTCGACCACGCGCTGCTTCGAGTCGCCACTGACGAACTCGACGGCCAGGTCACGTACTTCGATAAGGACATCGGATTGGGTCATCTTATTTCCTTGGGTCGAAGGCATCGCGTGCCGCTTCGCCGATAAACACCAGGAGGCTGAGCATCAGTGCCAGTACGGTAAAGGCGCTGATACCGAGCCAGGGCGCCTGCAGGTTGGATTTGCCCTGGGCGACCAGTTCGCCCAGTGAGGGCGCGCCTGGCGGCAGGCCGAAGCCGAGGAAATCCAGCGCGGTCAGGGTGCCAATGGCGCCGGTGAGAATGAAGGGCATGAAGGTCATGGTCGAGACCATGGCATTGGGCAGGATGTGATTGAACATGATGGCGCCGTTCTGCATGCCCAGCGCCCGGGCGGCGCGCACGTATTCCAGGTTGCGTCCGCGGAGGAACTCGGCGCGCACCACATCGACCAGGCTCATCCAGGAGAACAGCAGCATGATGCCCAGCAGCCACCAGAAATTCGGTTGCACGAAGCTGGCGAGAATGATCAGCAAGTAGAGCACCGGCAGTCCCGACCAGACCTCCAGGAAGCGCTGTCCGACTAGGTCGACCCAGCCACCATAGAAGCCCTGCAAGGCGCCGGCGAACACGCCGATAATCGAGCTGAGGATGGTCAGGATCAGGGCGAACAGCACCGAAATGCGAAAGCCGTAGATCACCCTGGCCATGACGTCGCGGCCCTGATCATCGGTGCCCAGCCAGTTGTCGCGCGAAGGCGGTGCTGGGGCGGGTACTTGTAGATCGTAATTGATGCTGGAGTAACTGAAGGGGATCGGCGGCCAGAGCATCCAGCCGTCTTTCTGGGCGATCAGCTCCTGGATATAAGGGCTCTTGTAATTGGCCTGCAGGGGGAATTCGCCGCCAAAGACGGTTTCCGGGTAGCGTTTGAGCACCGGGAAATACCACTCGCCGTCATAGTTCACGACCAGGGGTTTGTCGTTGGCGATCAGTTCGGCGCCGAGGCTCAGGCCGAATAACAAGAGGAAGATCCACAACGACCACCAGCCGCGCTTATGGGCCTTGAACAGTAGCAGGCGTCGCTGATTAAGCGGAGAGAGCGTCATCTCAACCCTCCCGGCTTTCAAAGTCGATGCGCGGATCGACCAGGGTGTAGGTGATGTCACCGATCAGTTTCACGGCCAATCCCAATAAGGTGAAGACGAACAGCGTGCCGAAAACCACCGGGTAGTCGCGGTTGATGGCCGCCTCGAAACTCATCAGGCCAAGACCGTCGAGGGAAAAAATCACCTCGATCAACAAGGAGCCGGTGAAGAAGATGCCGATAAAGGCGGCGGGAAAACCGGCAATGATGATCAGCATGGCATTGCGGAACACATGGCCATAGAGCACGCGATTATTGCTCAGGCCCTTGGCCCTGGCGGTGGTCACATACTGTTTGTTGATCTCGTCGAGGAAGCTGTTTTTGGTCAGCAGGGTCAGGGTCGCGAAGTTACCGATGACCAGGGCTGTCACGGGCAGCGCCAGGTGCCAGAAATAGTCGAGGATCTTGCCGGTGAGGCTGAGCTCGTCGAAATTGTTCGAGGTCAGGCCGCGTAGCGGAAACCAGTCGAGGTAGCTGCCGCCAGCAAACACCACGATCAACAAAATGGCGAAGAGGAAGGCTGGAATCGCATAACCGACGATGATCGCCGAACTGGTCCACACGTCGAAGGCGCTGCCGTGGCGGGTGGCTTTGGCGATGCCCAGCGGGATGGAGACCAGGTACATGATCAGGGTGCTCCACAGCCCCAGGGAGATCGATACCGGCATCTTCTCGATGATCAGGTCGATCACCTTGGCATCGCGGAAAAAGCTCTCGCCAAAGTCAAAACTGGCATAGTTTTTCAGCATGATCCAGAAACGTTCGGGAGCCGGCTTGTCGAAGCCGTACAGGCGTTCTATCTCGGCGATCAGTTCCGGGTCGAGGCCTTGGGCGCCACGATAGTTGGAACCGGCGATTGCAACTTCGGCGCCGCCGCCAGCGATACGGCTGGTGGCGCCTTCAAAGCCCTCCAGCTTGGCGATCATCTGTTCCACCGGGCCGCCCGGGGCGGCCTGGATGATGATGAAGTTGATCAGCAGGATGCCGAACAAGGTGGGAATGATCAGCAACAGGCGACGAAAGATATACGCCAGCATCTTATTGCTCCGTGTTCGCCGCTTCGGCATTGTCCGTGGTGGCGGGTTCCTGTTGCGGGCGAGCCCACCAGGTATTCAGGCCGATGTCGTATTTGGGGGTGATTGCCGGGTGCTCGAAGCGGTTGCCGTAGGCCACGCGCCAGGTCTTGATGTGCCAGTTGGGGATGATGTAATGGCCCCACAACAATACGCGGTCGAGGGCCCGAGTGTAGGCGACCAGGCTTTGTCGTGAGTTGGCGTTGATCAGACCTTCGACCAACTGGTCGATGGCCGGGTCTTTCAGGCCGATGAAGTTGCGGCTGCCGGGCTTGTCGGCGCTGCTGGAGTGCCAGTACTCGCGCTGCTCGTTACCCGGCGAGTTGGACTGGCCGAAGCCACCCACGATCAGGTCGAAATCCCGCGAGCGCAGGCGGTTGATATATTGCGAGACGTCGACTCGGCGAATTACCAGCTCCATGCCGAGATCGGCCATGTTGCGCTTGAGTGGCAGCAGCACCCGTTCGAACTCGGTTTGGGCGAGGAGGAACTCGACGCTGACTGGCTCGCCTTCGGCGTTGAGCATCTGGTCGCCTTCGATGCGCCAGCCGGCTTCCTGCAACAGTTGGTAGGCACGCCTCTGCTGCTCGCGGATGATGCCGCTGCCGTCGGTGACGGGAACGCTGAATTCATCGCTGAACACCTGCGTCGGGATCATGCTGCGCAGCGGTTCGAGGAGCTTCAATTCGTCGGTTTCGGGTAGGCCGCTGGAGGCCAGTTCGGAGTTGTCGAAATAGCTGTGGGTGCGGGTGTAGGCACCATTGAATAGCTGGCGGTTGGTCCATTCGAAATCGAACAGCAGACCCAGTGCCTCGCGCACCCGTTTGTCCTGGAACAGTGGTCGGCGGGTATTGAAGATGAAGCCCTGCATGCCGGTGGGGTTGTGGTTCTCGATCTCTTCCTTGATCAGTTGGCCATTGGCGACGGCGGGGGTGTCGTAGGCGGTGGCCCAGTTTTTCGCGCTAGTTTCCAGCCAGTAGTCGAATTGCCCGGCTTTCAGCGCTTCGAGGGCTACCGTGTTGTCGCGGTAGTAATCGATCCGCATGGTGTCGAAGTTGTAGAAACCGCGGTTGACCGGCAGATCCTTGCCCCACCAGTCCTTGACCCGCTCATAGCGAATAGAGCGCCCGGCTTTGACCTCGGCAACTTCATAGGGGCCGCTGCCCAGTGGAATCTCCAGATTGCCTTTGCTGAAGTCGCGTTCGGCCCACCAGTGCTTGGGCAGTACCGGCAGTTGCCCGAGAATCAGTGGCAGTTCGCGGTTGCCGGCATGCTTGAAGATGAAGCGTACC
This sequence comes from Pseudomonas sp. CC6-YY-74, assembly GCF_002025205.1. Taxonomy (GTDB): domain Bacteria; phylum Pseudomonadota; class Gammaproteobacteria; order Pseudomonadales; family Pseudomonadaceae; genus Aquipseudomonas; species Aquipseudomonas paeninsulae. The sequence goes on from NZ_CP019947.1 coordinate 1,282,219, forward strand.
TGGTGCGGGCCCTCGACTTCGACCCGCTCGACATCGGCATAGTAGCCGCGGTACGTGGGCGCCCCATGGGTCATCAGGGTTTCGAAGGTGAACTTGACGTCCTCGGCGGTCACCGCTTGACCGTCGTTGAAGCGGGCCTCGGGGCGCAGGTAGAAGCGCACCCAGGCGTTGTCTGGGGCTTTCTCGATTTTTTCAGCGAGCAGGCCGTACTCGCTGAAGGGTTCGTCCAGGCTGTGGCGTGTCAGGGTGTCGTAAATCATGCCGATATCATCGGCCGCCACACCCTTGTTGATGAAGGGGTTGAGGCTGTCAAAGCCGCCAAAACCGGCCTGACGAAAGGTGCCGCCTTTGGGGGCTTCTGGGTTCACATAGTCGAAATGCTGGTAGTCGGCCGGGTATTTCGGCGGTTCGTCATACAGAGTCAGGGCGTGCTTGCCGGCGGCCTGGGTCAAGCTGGCCAGGCCGAGCAGCAGGATAGCGCTGCCGTGCAGTAGAAATGAGCGCAGAGGCGACGTCATCGGGCATTCTCCGTGGATTTCAGCCACCAGGTGCGCAGGCCCAGGGTATAAGGCGGCGTGGTGACGAAGGCAAACCGGTTGCGGTAGGCCAGGCGGTGATAGTTGATGTACCAATTCGGGATGGTGTAGTGCTGCCACAGCAGCACTCGGTCGAGTGCACGAGTGGCTGCGATCTGTTCATCGCGGGTTTGCGCCGCCAACAGTTTGTCGAGCAAGGCGTCGACCACCGGGTGATTGACGCCTGCGTAGTTCTTGCCGCCTTTGACCTTTGCCTGGCTGGAGTGGAAGTACAACGATTGCTCCAGACCCGGGCTGAGGTTTTGTGGCAGGGTCAGCAAAATCATATCGAAATCGAATTGATCCAGGCGTTGCTTGTACTGCGCGCGATCGACGGTGCGCAGGTTGGCCTGGATGCCGATGCTGGCAAGGTTCTCGGTGAACGGCTGAAGGATGCGCTCGAGGTTTGGGTTGACCAGCAAAATCTCAAGCTGCAGTGGCTCGCCTTTGTTGTTCAACAGATGCTGACCGGATGGTTTCCAGCCAGCTTCGGCCAATAGGCCGAGGGCGCGGCGCAAGGTATCCCGGGGGATACCGCGACCATCGGTTTGCGGCATGGCGAAGGGTTCGCTGAACAGGCGTTTCGGCAGTTGCTTGCGGTAGGGCGACAGCAGCAGCCATTCGGCACCTTCGGGCGTGCCGGTGGCGGAAAACTCGCTGTTTGGGTAATAGCTCTTGGCGCGCACATAGGAGCCATTGAACAGCGCGCGGTTGGTCCACTCGAAATCGAACATCAGTCCCAGGGCTTCACGTACCTTGCGGTCGGCGAATGCCGCGCGCCTGCTGTTCATGAACAAGGCCTGGGTTTGCGTGGGAATCTGGTGCGGAATCTCGGCGCGAATCACCTCGCCACGATCCACTGCCGGAAAGTGGTAGCCGTTGGCCCAGTTCTTCGCTTGTTGCTCGATATAGAAGTCGAATTCACCCGCTTTGAAGGCTTCGAAGGCAACATGGCTGTCGCGATAGAACTCGACCTCGACCCGATCGAAGTTGTATTTGCCGCGATTGACCGGCAATTTCACCCCCCACCAATTCTTCACCCGCTCGAAAGTCAGGCTGCGCCCCGGGTTGACCTGGGTAATGCGGTAAGGGCCGCTGCCCAGCGGCGGTTCGAACGTGGTTGCCTTGAAGTCGCGATCTTTCCAGTAATGCTGCGGCAGTACCGGCAATTCGCCCAGGCGCAGAATCAGCAGGGGGTTGCCCGAGCGCTTGAACACAAAGCGGATGCGATGACGATTGAGGATGTCGACCCGCTTCACTTCCTGCAGGCTGGTGCGGTACTGCGGGTGTCCCTGCTTGAGCAGCAGGCGATAGGAGAACGCCACGTCATAGGCGGTGATCGGCTTGCCGTCATGGAAGTGCGCCTGAGGGCGCAGGTTGAACACCACCCAGCTGCGATCTTCGCTGTATTCGACCGACTTGGCGATAAGGCCGTAGCTGGAGGTCGGCTCATCGCCGGACGGGTCGTAATGACCGGTGCCCGCCATTAGCGTTTCGTTCAGCCCGGTGACGCCGTATTGGAGGAAGTTGGCGGTGGAAATCGGGCTGGTGCCCTTGAAGGTGTAGGCATTGAGGGTGTCGAAGCTGCCAGCCCCCATGAATCGCAGGGTTCCACCTTTCGGCGCATTGGGATTGACCCAGTCGAAATGGGTAAAGCTGGCGGGATACTTGAGCGCACCAAATTGCGCATAGCCATGGCTTTCGCTGACGGTCGCCCAGGCGGGCAAGCCGATGGCCATACTGAGGATTAGCGAGAGGAGGGGACGTATCAAGTGAAAGATCCGATCCGGAGCGGCTTTGGGGCTTCTTGTCCGGTACAGTAACAGCTTGTATCCGCAGGAAAAAGGCCGAGCCTATTGGCTAGGTATGCTGGCATTATTGCCATCTTCGGCTTAATCACAACGAGGCCCTGAACTTGGATACACGTAGCCATGGCCTGCAGGCATGGATTGATCGTCTGAACGAGGCCGAATTGCCGGCCCTGGCGACTGTGGTGCAGGATCTGCAGCGCTTGGCGCAACACGAACGCTCGTCCGTACAACAACTGGCGGACGTCCTGCTTCGCGATGCTTCGCTGACGTCCAAGGTGCTGCGTGTCGGTAATAGCGCCTATTACAACCCCTCGCAAGAACCCATCAAGACTATCTCGCGGGCCATCGTGCTGATCGGCTTCGACAATGTTCGCCTGATCAGTCTGTCCGTGAGCCTTATCGATGGTTTGCTTACCCGCGCTCCGCGCGAGCAGTTGCAGGAGTTGCTGGCGCGGTCGTTTCACGCGGCCGTACAGGCACGCAATATTGCCGGTTACGTGCTGTCAAGGCATGCGGAGGAGGTCTTCATCGCGGCCTTGCTCCATCACTTGGGTGAACTGGCCTTCTGGGGATGTGGCGGTGAACAGGCGGACGAGCTGGCCAGTGCCTTGGCCCAGCCCGGCGTCGATGTCGAGGAAGCCGTGCGTGCGGTGCTTGGCACCAGCTTCCGCCAACTGACGCAGGGCTTGGTGAAAGGTTGGAACATCGGCGAGATCGCCAGTTTGGCGCATAACAGCGTCAACCATAACGACCCGGCGGTACGCGCGGTCAGTCTGGGCGCACGGATCAGTGAGGCCGCGTTGGAAGGTTGGGACTCGCCGGCGATGGAGGCCGTGGTCGCTGAGATAGCGACTTTTATCGGGGTCAGCCCGCAAGAGGCCATGCAGCAAGTTCTCGCCAGTGCCGACGAAGCGGTCAAGGTAGCGGCGACCTTTGGTGCCAGCCAGCTCTGCCGCCTGATCCCCAATACCGATCCCGAGCAAATCCGTTTGCAACAGCAGCAGCGCAAGGCGCGCCTGTTGCAACCTAATCTGCAGCTGCTGCAACAAGCCCTGCAGGATCTGGGCTTGCTGGCGTCTCGCCGAGGCGATCTCGGCTTGATCCTCGATACCCTGCTCAAAGGCCTGCATCAGGGCGCGGGGCTGGAACGAGTGATGCTGGTGGTGCTGGCCGATGGACAGAGTTGTTTCCGGGCCAAGCGGGTGGTGGGCGAAGGTACTGAGGGCTGGATGAGCGATTTCCTCCTGCCTGTCGAGCAGCGCGAGCAGCCGCATATCTTCAGCTACGTGCTGCGCAATAAAGAAGCTTTGTGGATGGGCGTACCGGCCAGCTACAGCCTCAACGAACTGGTGACCCAGCCAATTCGTCAGCGGCTGGGTCAGGGCATGTTCTTTATCGCCCCATTATTGGCCGGCAGTCGTCAGATTGGCGTGCTCTATGCTGACAATCGGATTTCCGGACGCGCCTTGAGGCATGAGCAGTTTGTCGCATTTCAGCGCTTTACTCAGCTCACCCAGCGCTGCCTGGAAGCGCTGATCCAGCGCGATTGACCCAGTTGCTCAGGGTAGACGCAGGGTCAGGGTCTGCCCCGGCTTGATGGCGCTGCCCGTACGCGGGTTCCAGCGTTGCAGGTGCTGCATCTCGACCTTGAAGCGTTTGGCGATCACGTATAACGAATCGCCTTTGCGCACTTTGTAATAGGTCACGTCGCCGCGCGGGCCGTTGCTGGTCTTCGTTGACGCCTTGGCGTCGTATAAGGCCAGAGCCTGGCCGGCATGCAGGGTATTGCCAGTGATTTTGTTCCAGCGTTTTACATCTTTGACCGAAACCTGATGGGTCTTGGCGATTTGCCAGAGGTTGTCGCCATTTTTGACCCGGTAAGTGCGTAGCGTCGCAGTGCGACCGGCGGCCGTCTGAAACAGCGGCTCTTTCGGCGTGACACCGGGTTGCGCGGGTATGCTCAGCATCTGGCCAATGCGTAAGTGGTTGTTGGAAAGCTTGTTGATATCTTTAAGAATGCTGACCGTCAGGTGGTGGCGGTTGGCGATACCGCTGAGGCTGTCGCCCGAGCGGACGCTGTACTGCTGCCAGTCGACCAGGTCCTGTGGTTTCATCAGCGCCAGGTTGGCGGTCAGTAGTTCTGCATTGGCGGTCGGCACCAGCAGATGTGGCGGGCCGTCCAGGGTGATGCGTTGTTTAAAGGCGGGGTTGAGCTGATACAGCTCATCTTCATCCAGGTCAGCCATGGCGGCGACCCTGGACAGGTCCATGCGCCGCTTGAGTACGACCTGCTCGAAATATGGCTCGTTGGCAATCGGCTCGAGGTCGACGCCGTAAGCTTGTGGGGACATCACTACCTGTGACAGGGCCAGCAACTTGGGCACGTAATTCTGCGTCTCCTTGGGCAGTGGCAGATTCCAGTAGTCGGTCGGCAGGCCGAGTTTTTGATTGCGCTCGATGGCCCGGCTAACGCGGCCTTCACCGGCATTGTAGGCAGCCAGGGCAAGCAACCAGTCGCCATTGAACATTTCATGCAAGCGCGACAGATAGTCCATCGCGGCATTGGTCGAGGCCATGACATCGCGGCGGCCGTCGTACCAACTGGTTTGGCGCAGGTTGAAATAACGGCCGGTGGAGGGGATGAATTGCCATAAACCGACCGCATTGGCGCTGGAATAGGCGAAGGGGTTGTAGGCGCTTTCGATCATCGGCAGCAACGCCAACTCCATCGGCATATTGCGCTCGGCCAGGCGTTCGACGATGTAATGGATATAAGGGCTGCTGCGCTCGCCGGATTTCTCGATAAAGGAGGGGTTGCTGACGAACCACAGGCGCTGCTGTTCGATGCGAGGATTGATACCAATATCATCCTGCATTTGATAACCGTCACGGACCCGCTGCCAAATATCCTCGGGCTCAGCCGTGGTGATGCTGTCGGTTAGCCATACAGGCTCCCGCTCCAGGCCCACGGTAAGATCGGTATCGTTGCCGTGATCACTGGCGAGGCCTTTGCCCGTGGTCTGGCAGCCGGCCAGGGTTACACAAAACACCACCACGAGCGCCTGGGCGCCTAGTGTCAATGCCTTTAAATTCAAGGTCTTGCGTGGAGGTAAAGGCATTAGTTGGCTGGGGCTTCCCGAGGAAAAGATCGGGGGATTCTAGAAACCGATGCCGGGGTGGTCAAGTTTTAACCACTCTTTTTGCTGGGTTATCGACTTTTTAGAAATTATCCTTCCATGCGCGCAGACGCGCGAAAACCTCGCTGGGCGAGCGTTTTTGCGGGCCGTCATGCTGGTCAATCCTTGCCTTGACCGCTTCTTCGGCGCTACGCAAAAAGGGGTTGGTCGCGCATTCCAGGGCCAGGCTGGAGGGCAGGCTGATGCGGCCTTCGGCGCGCCAGGCGCTGACTTCCTTCAGGCGTTGGGCGACCTGCAGATTGTCCGGCTCGACTGCCTGGGCAAAGCGCAGGTTGCTCAGGGTGTATTCATGGGTGCAGTAGACTTGGGTTTGCTCGGGCAGGGCGGCCAGACGGCTGAGCGAGTCGTGCATCTGCGCGGGTGTGCCTTCGAACAGGCGACCGCAGCCGGCGGCGAACAGGGTGTCGCCACAGAACAGCCAGTGCTGCTCTGCCTGGTAATAGGCGATATGCCCCAGGGTATGACCGGGTACTTCGATCACGCGAAAGCGTTGACCGAGGACCTCGATCTCGTCGCTTTCACGCAACGCCAGATCGCGCGCGGGGATATTTTCCTGCGCTGGGCCGAGTACCCGTGCCCCTGTGGCCGCCTTCAACGGCTGGATGCCACCCACATGGTCGGGGTGATGGTGGGTGATCAGAATATCGCTCAATTGCCAGTCCGGATGGCTGTCCAGCCAGGCCAGCACTGGCGCCGCATCACCGGGGTCGACCACTGCACAGCGGCGCTGGTCGAGGTCTTGCAGCAACCATATATAGTTGTCCGAGAAGGCGGGCAGGGCGTCGATCTTTATCATCATGCGGGTCGCTAAGCAGGTCATAAAGGTGCATCTTAGAACTCATTGGCGGTGCTGGCTACGCAGGTAATCCTTTATGTCCGATCATCCTTTCGCCCAGGCCGATACCGATTGGCTCAAGCTCATCGGCACGGCGCGCCATTGGTTCAATGGGCCTTATGGGCAGTTGCTGCTGGAGGACGAGCAGCGCTTGCTCGAGGAAGAGCTGGCGCGCTTCTTTGGCGGCTACATGGTGCATTACGGCCCTTCCGCACGAGCCTCGCCGAATGCCGCGCAGATCCAGCGCAGCGTGCGGGTCGGCGCGCCTTTCAGCGGGGTGGAGATCGTTTGCGAGGAACAGGCCTGGCCGTTGACCGAGTATGCCGCCGATGTCGTATTGCTGCAGCATGGCCTGGATTTTAGTCTGTCGCCCCATGGTCTGTTGCGCGAGGCTGCCCACAGCGTTCGCCCAGGTGGCCACCTGCTGGTGGTCGGTATCAACCCGATGAGCGCCTGGGGCGTGCGTCACCTGTTCGCCCGTGATGCCTTGCGTCAGGCCCGCTGCATCGCACCCAATCGCGTCAGTGACTGGCTGCACCTGTTGGGCTTCGCGCTGGAGAAACGCCGCTTCGGGTGCTATCGTCCGCCGCTTGCTTCCACTGCCTGGCAGGCTCGCCTGGCTCCGCTGGAAGCCTGGGGCGACGCGTGGCAATCGCCAGGAGGCGGCTTCTATATATTAGTGGCGCGCAAGCTGGTGATCGGGTTGCGCCCGTTACGGCAAACGCAGCGAGCCCCCATGGGCAAGCTGGTGCCCATGCCGGTGGCCAAGGTCAGTCGCCGCGATTCGAAGCCGTAAGTGCTAGAGCCTGCCGAGCGGAATTTATTGAGAGAAATGCTCTGCATGAATGAACAAATTGAGATTTATACCGATGGTGCCTGCAAGGGCAATCCCGGCGTCGGTGGCTGGGGCGCGTTGATGATTTTCAAGGGCGTGGAAAAAGAGCTTTGGGGCGGTGAGGCCGAGACCACCAACAACCGCATGGAACTGACCGCGGCGATTCGCGCCCTGGCCGAGTTGAAGCGGGCTTGCGATGTGCGCCTGGTGACCGACTCGCAGTACGTCATGCAGGGTATCCAGGACTGGATGCCGAACTGGAAGAAACGCGGCTGGAAAACCGCCGCCAAGCAGCCGGTGAAGAATGCCGATCTGTGGCGCGAATTGGACGAGCAGGTCAATCGACACACCGTGACCTGGCAGTGGGTGCGTGGCCATACCGGTGATCCCGGCAACGAACGTGCCGACCAGCTGGCCAACCGTGGCGTCGAAGAAGTGAGAGGGCTGCAACGTGCGTAGCGTAGTTTTGGATACTGAAACCACCGGCATGCCGGTCACCGATGGCCACCGGATCATCGAGATCGGCTGTGTCGAACTGATGGGCCGACGCCTGACCGGGCGGCATTTCCATGCCTATCTGCAGCCGGATCGCGAGATCGACGAGGGCGCCATTGCGGTGCACGGCATCACCAACGATTTCGTTCAGGACAAGCCGCGCTTCAAGGAAGTGGCCGATGAGTTCTTCGAATTCATCAAGGGCGCGCGGCTGATCATCCACAACGCAGCGTTCGACGTTGGCTTCATCAACAACGAATTCGCCCTGATCAAGCAGCAGGGTCGCGCCGACATCAGCGAGCATTGCTCGATCCTCGATACCCTGCTGATGGCCCGCGAACGTCATCCGGGGCAGCGCAACAGCCTCGATGCCCTGTGCAAGCGCTATGGCGTCGACAACTCCGGGCGCGACCTGCACGGCGCCTTGCTCGATGCTGAGATCCTTGCCGATGTCTACCTGACCATGACCGGCGGGCAGACCCATCTGTCCCTCGCCGGCGACGGCTCAGAGGGTGACAGCAATGGTCGTCAGCAGCCCAGCGCGACTCGCCGCTTGCCCGCCGAACGCCAGCCTACCCTGGTGGTTCGCGCTTCTCAGGCCGAGCTGGAGGCGCATACCGCGCGTCTGGCCGCGATCGAGAAAGCGGCTGGGGCCCCGGCGTTGTGGGCGACGTTGGAGCCATAGGGCAGACAGGCCGGTACCGTATCTGTAGGAGCCAACAAGCTGGCTCCTACAGAGGTTGTTTTGCCGTATCCATACATAAAAAGCAGCCCCGGCGCATTGCGCCGGGGCTGCTTTTTATTGCGTGGTTGCTCAGTCGAAGACGATACCCTGGGCCAGCGGTAACTCGCGGGAGTAGTTGACCGTGTTGGTTTGGCGGCGCATGTAGGCCTTCCAGGAATCGGAGCCGGACTCGCGGCCACCGCCGGTTTCCTTCTCACCACCGAATGCGCCACCGATTTCCGCACCACTGGTGCCGATGTTGACGTTGGCGATGCCGCAGTCGCTGCCGGCGGCACTCTGGAACTGCTCGGCCTCGCGCAGGTCGGTAGTGAAGATGCAGGACGACAGCCCCTGCGGCACCTCGTTGTTCAGGCGCAGCGCCTGATCGAGGTCGCTGTAACTGATCACGTAGAGGATCGGCGCGAAAGTTTCGTGGCGTACCACCTCGCTCTGGCCCGGCATCTCGACGATGGCCGGGGCGACGTAATAGGCATGCGGGAACTGCTCGGCCAGCTGGCGCTCGCCGCCGAAGACCTGGCCGCCTTCTTCGCGGGCCTGGTTCAGTGCGGTTTGCATGGCCTCATAGGCGTGCTGATCGATCAGCGGGCCAACCAGGTTGCCCTCCAGCGGATGGCCGATGCGCACCTTGGCGTAGGCGACTTTCAGGCGGGCGATGATTTCGTCCTTGACCGACTCGTGGGCGATCAGCCGACGCAGGCTGGTGCAGCGCTGACCGGCGGTGCCCACGGCGCCGAACAGGATGGCGCGCACGGCCATGTCCAGGTCGGCACTCGGGGCGAGGATCATGGCGTTGTTGCCACCCAGTTCGAGGATGCTGCGGCCGAAACGGGCGGCCACGCGTGGACCGACTTCGCGACCCATGCGGGTGCTACCGGTGGCGCTGATCAAGGCCATGCGCGGGTCGTCGACCAGGGCTTCGCCGGCGGCGCGATCACCGATGACCAGCTGGCTGAGACCTTCCGGGGCGTCGCCGAAGGCCTGCAGGGCCTGCTCGAACAGGGCCTGGCAGGCGAGGGCGGTGAGCGGGGTCTTTTCCGAGGGTTTCCAGATCACCGAATCGCCGCAGACCAGGGCCAGGGTGGTGTTCCAGGCCCAGACCGCGACCGGGAAGTTGAAGGCACTGATAACGCCGACCACGCCAAGCGGCTGCCAGGTCTCGCGCATGTGGTGGCCCGGGCGCTCGGAGGCGATGGTCAGGCCGTAGAGTTGCCGCGACAGGCCGACGGCGAAATCGCAGATGTCGATCATTTCCTGCACTTCACCCAGGCCTTCCTGGGTGATCTTGCCGGCTTCCCAGGACACCAGTTCGCCGAGATCGGCCTTGTGCTTGCGCAACACCTCGCCGAACAAGCGGATCAGCTCACCGCGACGGGGGGCGGGGACGCTGCGCCAGGCCAGGAACGCCTGCTCGGCGCGCTCGATCTTGGCCAGTACCGCGACGCGGTCCTCGAGGCTGACCGAACCGATCTGGCTGCCGTCGATGGGGGTATAAACCGGGTAGTTGCCATTCTCTACTGCGTGGGCGTTAACCCCGAGGCGGCTCAGAAGTCCGTCAACCATGGCTATCTCCTGTTTGTGCTGGTGGTTGAAAATTGCGATCCAGATCAGTATTAATCTTCCGTCTGGAACACAACAAGCGACCATTATTCGCCATGTCATTCCTAGGATTCATTCATGTGCCCCAGTGGGCCTTCGCGAGTACCCCATGTCCAAACGCCTGATGCCGTCGATGGCCGCCCTGCAGTGTTTCGAGGCCGTGGCCCGGCATCTCAGCTTCACCCGCGCCGCCGAGGAGCTGTTCCTGACCCAGAGCGCGGTGAGCAAGCAGGTCGCGCAGCTGGAGGAGATGCTCCAGCATCTGCTGTTCCGCCGCATCCGCCGGCGCCTGCAGCTGACTCCAGCCGGCTCGCTGTACCTCACCGAGGTCAACAAGATTCTCAAGCAGGTGGAGATGTCGACCCGCTACATCCTCTCCTACGGTGGCGAGACCGAGGTGCTCAAGGTCGCCACCCAGCCAACCTTTGGCGCGCGCTGGCTGATCCCTCACCTCAAGGGTTTTGGCGCCGCCAACCCGGGTATTCACCTGGATATCCGCAATGAGCTGGAACCCTTTGACCTGCTGCAGTCGCGGGCCGACGTGGTGTTCTTCTTCGGTCAGGGCACCTGGCCGGGCGCCGAGTGCATCGAACTGTTCGGCGAGGAGGTGGTGCCGGTGTGCGCCCCGGATATCCTCCCGGTCGCGCCGCTGGAAAGCCCCCTCAAGCTGACCGACATGCTCCTGCTGCAGTGCGCGTCGCGTCCCGAGGCCTGGCATGAATGGTTCCAGGGCCTGGCCTGCAGACCGAACACAGCTACCACGGCCCGCGCTTCGAGACCTTCTATATGTGCATCCGCGCCGCCCAGTCCGGCTGCGGGGTGGCGCTGGTGCCGCGGTTCCTGGTGGAAGATGAACTGGCCGAGGGCAAGCTGGTGATTCCCTGGGATCATCCGGTCGCCAGCAGTGGCGCACACTTCCTGGCCTACGCCGAGCACGCGGCAGAGGTGCCGAAGATCCGCAGCTTCGTCAGGTGGATCGAGGAGCAGGTCAGGCTCGAGCAGGGGCGCTAACCGACGCGATCTCGGAATTTAAGGAATAACAGCCGCGCTTTTTTTCGTTTGTGCGCCGGGTTGAACTCTCGCTTTCATAGCGGCCTATCCCACTAGGCCCAGAGGATTCACCCATGCCCGCATGCCAGACGCTCAGCTGTTATCCGTTCCCTCTGCGCCAGTCGCTCGCAGCGCGGGCGCGCCCATGAGCCAGGCGCCGATCAGCAACTCCCTGGCCATCGTCCATCCGATCAGCCTCAGCCATGGGCGCAATGCCGAGGTCTGGGACACGAGCGGCAAGCGTTATATCGACTTCGTCGGCGGCATCGGCGTGCTCAACCTGGGCCACTGCCATCCGCGCATCGTCGAGGCCGTGCGCGAGCAGGCCGGTCGGCTAACCCATTCGGCATTCAATGCCGTGCCGCACGAAGGCTATGGGCAGTTGATGGACGCGCTGGCGCGCTTCGTGCCAGTGAGTTACCCGCTGTCCGGCATGCTCACCAACAGCGGTGCCGAGGCCGCGGAGAATGCATTGAAGATCGTCCGCGCCGCCACCGGGCGCAGTGCGGTGATCGCCTTTGATGGGGGCTTCCACGGCCGCACCCTGGCCACCCTCAACCTCAACGGCAAGGTCGCGCCCTACAAGCAGAAGGTCGGCACCCTGCCGGGGCCGGTCTATCACCTGCCTTATCCCAGCGCCGACAACGGGGTCAGCCGCGAGCAGGCGCTGGCGGCCATGGAACGGCTGTTCAGCGTGGAGATCGACCGCGCCGAGGTGGCTTGCTTCATCGTCGAGGCGATCCAGGGCGAGGGCGGTTTCCAGGCGCTGGATGCGGCTTTCGCCCAGGACCTGCGGCGTTTTTGCGATGCCCACGGCATCGTCCTGATCATCGACGAGATCCAGTCCGGCTTCGGCCGCACCGGCCAACGCTTCGCCTTTAGCCGCCTGGGCATCGAGCCTGACCTGCTGCTGCTCGGCAAGAGCATCGCCGGCGGCCTGCCGCTGGGCGCCGTGGTCGGCCGTCGCGAACTGTTGGATGCGCTGCCCAAGGGCGGCCTGGGCGGCACCTACTCCGGCAACCCGATCGCCTGTGCCGCGGCCCTGGCCAGCCTGGCAGAGATGAGCGATGCCAACCTGGCGACCTGGGGCGAGTTGCAGGCCAGCACCATCGAGACGCGCTACCGCAGTTGGCAGCAGACGGCCTGGGCATCGATGATCGGTCGCCTGACCGGGGTCGGCGCCATGCGCGGCATCGAGTTACGCAGCGCCGAGGGCGGTCCCGGCAGCGAGCGCCTGGCCGCCCTGCTCGGCGCCGCTCGCGAGCAGGGTCTGCTGCTCATGCCCAGTGGCAAGGCGCGGCACATCATTCGCTTGCTGGCGCCATTGACCTGCGAGCGCGAGCGTCTCGAGGAGGGCTTCGACATCTTCGAACGGTGCCTGGCCGCGCTGGCCTGAGCGCGCCGCTCGCGGCCAGCGGCTGTGCCCTCGCGGCGCCTGGGGCAGTCTAGAAAACTCAGGGCAGGAACTTTGTCAGGATCTGACGGTGAGTTTCCAGGAGACCCTTGATGCACCCGCTGAGAGAAAGCCTGCACGCGGAACTGCATGCGCGACCGTCGATCTATTTCGCCGGTCCGGCCCATGTCTACCACTTCGCCATGCTGGATGACGGGGTGTCGCTCGACGGTCTGGTCCGCCAGCTCGACGAACTGGCGGACAACCCCTGACGGGGCGTGCAGCGTCATGGCCTGCTGCGCATCGCCGGCTGTGCCTTCAAGTGGGAACGCCACAGCGAATTTCTCTCGCTGACCTGGGTGGTGCCGCGTCAGGCGGATACCTCACGCTGGGCCGAACTGCCGCAGCCGTTGCGTGCTGGGCTCGACACCCATCGCCACCTGATCATCAATGCCCTGGTGATCCTCGTCGAGGATGAACCGAACGCCGATGGCCAACCGTGCAGTTATGGCTTCAAGGACCCGGCCGGCCCGCATTTCGGCAGCGGCGATGCCACGGTCTGGAGCGACTTTCGCTTGTCGGCGCAGGGCTTCAACCGCCTGCTGCTGGTCAATCGCGGCCTGAATGCCTACCGGCTAGGGCGGATGATCCGCCGCCTGGTGGAAATCGAAACCTACCGGATGCTCGCCTCGCTGGGGTTGCCGGCCGCCCAGGAGCTGAGCGCTATCCTGCAGGACTTGGACCGCGAGCTGATCGGTCTGGCCGAGCGTAATGCCGCCGCCGACAACAGCGAGGCCAAGGCCCTGTTCGACGGTCTGACCTCGCTCTCGGCCCGGCTGATGCGCTGCTCGGCTGGCTGCCGGCAGCGCTTCAGCGCCACCGCGGCCTATGCCCAGATCGTCTTCGAGCGCATTGCCGAGTTGCGCGAAAGCCATGTCGACGGTCACCAGCGCCTCGGCGTGTTCATCGAGCGGCGCTTCAAGCCTCGCGTGCGTTACTGCGCGGCCACCGAGCAGCGTCTCGATCGCCTGGCCGCCGGCATCGCCAACCTCGGCGAGCTGCTGCAGGCCAAGGCCCAGGTCGAAGTCGAGGAGCAGAACTCGAAGATCCTCGAGAGCCTCAATGCGCGCAGCAGCACCCAGCTGAAGATCCAGAAGGCGGTCGAGGGTTTCTCCCTGATCGCCATCAGTTACTACCTGATCGGTCTGCTGAAGATGACCCTGGAGGGACTGGCGGCCCTGGGTTCGCCGTTTTCCAGCAAGGTGCTGTTCGCCCTGTTGGCGCCGCTGTTCCTGCTGACCCTGGTGCTGCTGGCGCGACGCCTGAAACAGGCGGCGCAGCACTGACGGATGGACTGGAGGATTCTTTCAGGGAATGATCAGGAGAGGATTAGTCGTTTGAAAGGGGCTGTTCGGTTCGCCAGTATGTTTGGCATGAATCACCGGAATAGGTCTCTGCGCTGGAGATCCCGGTCAGACCGATCAGGCGAAGCAAGGAGTCGAACCCCATGAGTGTGCACGCGGCCGCCAACCGAGCAATGTGGGTCCATCCGGACGAAATCCGCGTGCAGTTTTCCCGCGCCATGTCCGCCCTGTACAAGGCTGAGGTGCCGCTCTACGGCGAGTTGCTGGCGCTGGTGGGCCTGGTCAACCAGCAGGCCCTGGAACAGGACGCCGAGCTGGCCGAGCGGCTGGAGCTGACCGGCGAAATCCAGCGCCTGGACATGGAACGGCACGGCGCCATCCGCTTGGGCTGCGCTAGTGAGCTGGCCACCATGCGCCGCCTGTTCGCGGTGATGGGCATGTTTCCGGTCGGCTACTATGACCTCTCCTGCGCGGGCGTACCGGTGCATGCCACTGCGTTCCGGGCGCTCCACGAAGGTTCCTTGCAGCACAGTCCCTTCCGCGTGTTTACCTCCTTGCTACGTCTGGAACTGATCGAGAACCCGGCGCTGCGTAAGCTGGCCGCCAGCGTGCTGGAGGGCCGGCGTATCTTCACCCCGCGCGCCATCGAGCTGATCGAGCGCTGCGAACAGGCCGGCGGCCTGGAGCAGACCGAGGCGGCTGAGTTCATCGAACAGGCCCTGGAGACCTTCCGCTGGCACCGCGAGGCGACAGTCAGTGCCGCGCTCTACCAGCAGCTGAGCGAGCAACACCGGCTGATCGCCGATGTGGTGGCGTTCAAGGGCCCGCATATCAACCACCTGACCCCGCGCACCCTCGACATAGACGCGGTGCAGGCCGGGATGCCGCGCCGCGGCATCGACCCCAAGGCCATCATCGAAGGCCCGCCCGCGCGGCGCTGTCCGATCCTGCTGCGTCAGACCAGCTTCAAGGCCCTGCACGAGCAGGTAGTGTTCGTCGAGGACAATGGTGATCGGACGTTGGGTAGTCATTCGGCTCGCTTCGGCGAGATCGAGCAACGCGGTGCCGCCCTGACCGCGAAAGGCCGGGCGCTATTTGACCGCCTGCTGGATAACGCCCGTCAGGCCGGCGAAGCCTATGTGCCGGCGCTAATTGCGCAGTTCGCCGAGTTCCCGGACGACTACGCCAGCCTGCGGCGCCAGGAGTTGGCCTATTTTCGCTACTTCGTCAGTCCGGCCGGGCTGGCTGCCAGGGCGGGTGGCGAGCTGGCGAGCGACCTGGAAGCGCTGCTCGCCGCCGGGCATCTCTGTTGCGAGGCGCTGGTCTACGAAGACTTTCTGCCGGTCAGCGCGGCGGGCATCTTCCAGTCGAATCTCGGCGAAGCAGGGCGAGGCAGCTACGGCCATTCGGCCAATCAGGATGCCTTCGAGCGCGACCTGGGCGCGGCGGTCTACGACGAACTGGCGCTGTATGCCGAGACCCAGCAGCGCTCGTTGGCCCAGTGCGCCGAGCAACTCGGCTTGGCGGAACTGCTCGGCGACTGACGGCTGGTCGCGTGCTCGGTGTATTGAATAGTCACTTGCCGCCGGGCGCGAGCCTGGCCGTTTTCGAGGAGTCGCGTCATGGACAACAACAAGGGTGCCCGCAGCGGCGGGCAGATTCTGGTCGATGCCTTGCGCATCAATGGCGTCGAGCGCGCCTTCTGCGTGCCCGGCGAGAGCTACCTGGCGGTGCTCGATGCGCTGCACGATGCCCGCGAGGAGATCGACCTGGTGGTTTGCCGCCAGGAAGGCGGCGCCGCCTATATGGCCGAGGCTTACGGCAAGCTGACCGGCAAGCCGGGGATCTGTTTCGTCACCCGCGGCCCCGGTGCGACCAATGCGGCCGTTGGCGTACACACGGCCTATCAGGATTCCACCCCGATGATCCTGTTCATCGGCCAGGTGGCCCGCGACCAGATGGAGCGCGAGGCCTTCCAGGAAATCGACTACCGGCGCATGTTCGGCCAGATGGCCAAGTGGGTGGTGCAGATCGACGATGCCCGGCGCCTGCCGGAATTGCTCAGCCAGGCCTTCCACCGCGCCATCAATGGCCGCCCCGGACCGGTGGTGGTGGCGTTGCCGGAGGACATGCTGAGCGATTGCGTCGCGGTGGCCGATGCCAGACCCTGCCGGCGCATCGAGGCGAGTCCGGCCGCTGCCGATCTACAGGCCATGACCGAGCTGCTCGATGCGGCCCAGCGGCCCTTGCTGATCCTCGGTGGTGGTGGCTGGAGTGCGGCGGCGGTCGCCGACATCCAGCGCTTCGCCGAGCAACGGCAGTTGCCGGTGGCGGCCTCGTTCCGTTGTCAGGACCTGTTCGACAATGGCCACCCGAACTACGCTGGCGACCTTGGCCTGGCGGCCGGACCGCAGCTGAGCCAGGCGGTGCGCGATGCCGACCTGCTGCTGGTGGTCGGCGCGCGTATGGGCGAGATCACCTCCGGCGGCTACAGCCTGCTGGAGATCCCGGTGCCGCGCCAGCAGCTGGTGCATGTGCACGCCGGTATCGATGAACTGGGCCGGGTCTACCAGCCAACCCTGGCGATCAACAGCGGCATGGCGGCCTTTGCGGCCCAGTCCGCAAGGCTCGCGTCCAGCAACAATCCAGTACATGCCGACTGGACCCACGGCCTGAATGCCCACTACCTGGCCAACCTCGACTGTCCACCCTCGCCGGGGCCGGTGCAGCTCGGCGAGATCATGGCCTGGCTGCGCGAACGCCTGCCGAGCGACGCCATCCTCACCAATGGTGCCGGTAACTATGCGGTCTGGGTCCAGCGCTTCTATCAGTACCGCGGTTTCCGCACCCAGCTGGGGCCGACCAATGGCTCGATGGGCTATGGCGTGCCGGCCGGCATCGCGGCCAAGCTGACCGCCCCGCAGCGCATGGTGGTGGCTTTCGCCGGCGATGGCTGCTTCATGATGAACGGCCAGGAACTGGCCACTGCGGCCCAGTACGGCGCCAACCTGATCGTCATCGTGGTCAACAACGGCATGTACGGCACCATTCGCATGCACCAGGAGCGCCACTATCCTGGACGGGTATCCGGCACCACGTTGCACAACCCGGATTTCGCCGCCCTGGCGCGGGCCTATGGCGTGCATGGTGAGGTGGTGGCCGCCACCGAGGAGTTCCCGGCAGCCTTTGAGCGCGCCGTCCAGGCCGGCATGCCGGCCCTGATCGAAATTCGTCTCGACCCCGAGGCGCTGACCCCGCGGCAGAGTCTCAGCCAGATCCGCGAGCAGGCCCTGGCGCAGTCCTGACGACCTGCTAAGGCGGGCGTGTTCGGCGCCCGCCGCTCTCAGTCCTAGCAGGCCGTTGAAAAATGTAGGCGTGGCAGCCGAGACAAGGCAAAAACAGGCGAGGACGCGGAGTTTACGAGCTGTAAATGAGCATTCCGAGCCTGTTTTTAACGCCGTATCGGCAACGTAGGTAGTTTTTCAACGGCCTGCTAGAGCTTCTGCCCGCGGTCCAGCTTGCAGGACAGGATGATCGAGGTGGTGGTCTTCTCCACCCCATCCACCGCCCCTATCTCATCGAGCAGTTCGTCGAGCCGCTCCGGTGACTCGGTGCGTAGCCAGGCAACGAAATCGAACTCGCCACTGACCGTGCAGAGCTGCTGGACTTCGGCCATGTGGGTCAGCCGACGCAGCACCTCCTTGCCCGAACGCGGTTGCAGGGTGATGCCGACGTAGGCCTGCAGGCCACCATCGAGAACCCGCTGGCCCAGACGCAGGCCGTAGCCGGTGATGATCTTGTTCTTTTCCAGCCGGGCGATCCGCGAGATCACCGTGGTGCGGGCGATGCCCAGCTTGCGCGCGAGCATGGCCACGCTCTCGCGGGCATTGAGTTGCAGGGCGGCGATCAGCTGGCGGTCGATATCATCCAGGCGGGCAGTGTTCAGTTCAGCCATACGGGGTCGTACCTAGGGGAACAGAAGTGGGGCCGGAGCAAGGGGAAAACCGGCAAAGTCTGCGGGCAGCGCGAGATGAGGTAAAGCGCTGGAGCAGCCCCACCCACGGCGGGTGGGGCTGCCATGATTCAGCGGCCCTGACAGGCGTCCACCCGCAGGCGCCGCTCCAGCACACGGAAAGCCTGCACCAGCACATAGGCGGCGATCAGGTAGAACAGCCCGGCAGCGAAGAAGATCTCCACCGGCTGATAGGTGCGGGCGATGATGGTGCGCGACATGCCGGTCAGCTCGAGCAGGGTGATGGTGCTGGCCAGGGCGCTGGCCTTGAGCATCAGGATCACCTCGTTGCTGTAGGCCGGCAGGCCGATGCGCGCGGCGCGCGGCAGGATGATGTGCACCAGGGTGCGCAGGTTGGACATGCCCAGGGCCCGCGCCGCCTCGATCTCGCCGGGCGGAATGGCCTGGATCGAGCCGCGCAGGATCTCGGCGATATAGGCGGCCGTGTGCAGGGTCAGGGTGACCACCGCGCACCAGTAGGCGTCGCGCAGCAACGGCCAGAGCGGTCCCTCGCGCACCGCCTCGAACTGGGCCAGGCCGTAGTAGACCAGGAACAGCTGGACCAGCAGTGGCGTACCGCGGAAGAAGAAGATGTAGCCATAGGGCAGGGCGCGCAGCCACCAGTGTCGCGATGCCCGGGCGATGCCCAGGGGGATCGCCAGGATCAGCCCGGCGATCACTGCGATCGCTACCAGCTCCAGGGTCAGCATGGCGCCTTCGGCAATCTTCGGCAGCCACTTGATGATCAGTTCCCAGTTCATGCGGCGCTCCTGATAAAGCCGCGGCCGGCACGCTTCTCGAGCAGGTGCAGGCCGATCATGGCGAGGATGGTCAGGCTCAGGTAGATGAAGGCGGCCACCAGGAAGAAGGTGAAGGGCTCCTTGCTCGAGGTCACGGCGATCTGTGAGCGGCGCATGATTTCCTCCAGGCCGATCACCGAGATCAGGGCGGTATCCTTCATCAGGATCATGAACAGGTTGCCCAGGCCCGGCAGGGCGATGCGCCACATTTGCGGCAGGATCAGGCGCCAGAGAATTCGCGGCCTGGACAGGCCGAGGGCCTGGCCAGCCTCGCGATGGCCCTTGGGGATGGCCAGGATGGCGCCGCGAAACACCTCGGTGGCGTAGGCGCCGAAGCACAGGCCGAGGGCGATGGTGCCGGCGGCGAAGGCGCTGAGTTCCAGGCTGTCGAGGCCGAGCAGGTCGGCCAAGCTGCGCAGCAGGCTGACCGTGCCGAAATAGATCAGCAGCACCCAGAGCAGCTCGGGCACCCCGCGCACCAGGGTCGAATAGCAGCCGCCGAGCCATTGCAGTGATTGGTAGGGCGAGGTCTTGGCCAGGGCGCCGAGCAGGCCAAGCACCAGACCCAGTGAGAGCGCCGACAGCGCCAGCTTGATGGTCATCAGGGCACCGGCCAGTAGCGCCGGGCCGAAGCCGTAGAGATCGAGAGTCATAGTTCGTACCACCACAGGGACAGGCATGGCGCGACAGGCGCCGTGCCTGTCAGGCCGGTCAGTAGATGCTGAAGGGGAAGTACTTGCTGTTGATCTGCTGATAGGTGCCGTCGGCGACGATTTCCGCCAGTGCGGCATTCAGCCGGCTACGTAGCGGATCGCCCTTGCGCACGGCGATGCCGATCTTGTCGTTGTCGAACACCGGCTCGCCCTTGAACTCGAAGCCCGTGCCGGCGTCGCTCTTGAGCCATTCCCAGTTGACGAAGGTGTCGGCCAGCACGCCATCGAGGCGCCCCGAGGTCAGATCGAGGTAGGCGTTTTCCTGGGTGTCGTACAGCTTGATATCGACCACCTCGCCGAGGTTGTCTTCCAGCCAGGTACCGGCGATGGTGGCGCGCTGGGCACCGATCACCTTGCCGTTCAGGCTGACTTTGTCGGTCTTGAATTCGGCGCCTTTGGGCGCGATGAACTGCAGTTTGTTGGTGTAGTAGGGGGCGGTGAAATCGACCGCCTGCTGGCGCTCCGCGGTGATCGACATGGAGGCGACGATGGCGTCGAATTTCTTGGCGTTCAGCGCCGGGATAATGCCGTCCCAGTCGGAGGTGAGCACTTCGCACTCAGTTTCCATCTTGGCGCAGAGGGCCTGGGCGATTTCCACGTCGAAACCGACCACCTGACCGCCGGCGGCGATCAGGTTGAAGGGCGGGTAGGCGCCCTCGGTGCCGATCTTCAGTTTTTCGGCGGCTACTACGCTGCTGGCGAAAGCCAGGGTAGCGGCGGCGGTCAGCAGGATTTTCTTGTAGTTATGCATGCGATGACGCTCCGTTAATGATTGCTGGACATGAACTGCCTGCAACGTGCCGACTGCGGGTGATCGAACACCTGCGCCGGCGTGCCTTGTTCCTCCACCAGCCCCTGGTGGAGGAACACCACTTCGCTCGACACCTGGCGGGCGAAGTTCATCTCATGGGTGACCAGCAGCATGGTGCGGCCTTCATCGGCCAGGGCGCGGATCACGCTGAGGACTTCCTGAACCATTTCCGGGTCGAGGGCCGAGGTCGGCTCGTCGAACAGGATGACCTTGGGCTCCATGCACAGGGTGCGGGCAATCGCCGCGCGCTGCTGCTGGCCGCCGGACAGCTGATTAGGGTAGACGTGGCGCTTGTCGGCGATGCCGACCTTGGCCAGCAGCGCCTCGGCCCGTTCGGTGGCCTCGGCCCGGCTCAGACCGAGCACCCGGCGCGGCGCCTCGGTGATGTTGTCGAGCACGCTCATGTGCGGCCACAGGTTGAAGCTCTGGAAGACGAAACCGATTTCGCTGCGCAGCCGATTGATCTGCTGGTTGCTGGCCGCGACTAGGGCGCCGCCGTGGCTTTTCTTCAGGCGCAACTCTTCACCGTTGACCAGGATCTGTCCGCGGTGGGGCGATTCCAGCAGGTTGATGCAGCGCAGGAAGGTCGACTTGCCCGAGCCGGAAGAGCCGAGAATGGAGATGACGTCGCCGTCACGGGCGGTCAGGGAAATGCCCTTGAGCACCTCATGGTCGCCGTAGCTTTTGTGCAGGTCGCGGATTTCCAGTGCAGCTGGGGAGCCAGTCATTGAAGCACCTCTTATTATTCTTTTTTCGCGTAGCGGATACTGCCGGGTCACGCCGATCACTGCTGCCCGCTATGCGTCGCAGGCGTTCAGTATTGCGTCAGGCTGACCAGTCGCTGGTCAGCGAATACAGGCGTTGCAGTCGCGCGCCTGGGCAGCTTCAAGCTTCGATGGTGGGCGCTTGCGCGAGCATCCGTCGAACGAAAACAACGACCCACATCATTCCGCAAATGACTCAACTTGCAGTCTGAGCGAGCCGCAGCAGGCCCGGCGGCGTGGTGCCTGCGGGTCGGACCTTGCAACGGCTGGGCTGTCGAGCAATCCCAGCGCGTTGTTCAGCGGTAAGCGTGTCAGGGGTGTGCCGCAGCCAGGCCGCCGCACACCGGGCCAACTCAGGCGGCTTTCTGGGTCTGGTCGCTGTGTTCTTCGTAGGCCAGGCCGAAACGGTTGGCGAGGAAGTCTTCCAGCGACACCTGCTCCTGGCTGATGAAGCCCGCTTGCGGCAGGCGCTTCTCGCGGAACAGGTCCAGCGCGGCGCAGATGCCGGCGGCGGTGGTGATCTGGATCGCGCTGGTCAGGCGGCCGTTCTGCACGGCGGCGAAGATCTTGCGGCTGAACACCTGCTGCACCAGCTTGCCGTCCTGCATGCCATTGACGGTGACGAACACCAGCACCACGTCCTGCATGGTGCTCGGCACGGCGCCGCGCAGGATGTCCTTGAGCTTTTCCTGATGGCCGGCCAGGCGCAGGTCTTCCAGGAGGAACTTCATCAGGTCGCGGTGGCCCGGGTAACGCACGGTCTTGTAGTCCAGTACTTCGACCTTGCCTTGCAGGGTTTCACACAGGGTGCCCAGACCGCCGGAGGTGTTGAACGCCTCGTACTCGACGCCGTCCAGGGAGAAGTGTTCCAGGCCTTCCAGGGGCTGGACCATCTGCAGTTTGCCGTTGCGGATCGCTTCGCAAGGGTGGCAGTACTCGTTGACCAGGCCGTCGACGCTCCAGGTCAGGTTGTACTTGAGGGCGTTGGTGGGGAACTCCGGCAAGGCGCCGACACGCATCTTGACCTCGCGTACGCTGTCGAAATCGCGCGCCAGGGAGTGCGCGGCAATGCCGATGAAGCCAGGCGCCAGGCCGCATTGCGGCATAAAGGCGGTCTTGGCATCCTTGGCCAGCTCCATGATGGTCCTGGTTGCGTGGACGTCTTCGGTCAGGTCGAAGTAGTGGGTGCCACTGTGCTTGGCCGCCTGGGCGACGGTAATGGCCATGTGGTACGGCAGGGCATTGAGCACCGCGTCGTAACCGTGCATCAGTGCTTCGAGGGCGCCGGCATCGGCCGAATCGAGCTGCTGGGTGGCGATGCCTAAGGCATCGATCGCCTGCAGCGAACTGGCCTCGCGATCAGCCACCAGCACTTTGTAGTCGCCGGTGTTGTGCAGCAGTTGAGCGATGGTGAAACCGATGTGGCCGGCGCCAAGCAGGAGGACATTCATTGTTATTTTCTCCAGGGGTTTATTTCGGACCGGTTCAGTCTAAAGAGCACCTGGTATGACAATAAGACTCATAAACCATCGATAAGATGAAAAAATCCTACGTTTTGACGTGCTGCGAGTGCGTTTAGTCGAATCTACATCGGCGCGTCGCGAGGCAAGTGAGGGTGAGCATGGATTTGAGGAAACGGCCCACTTGATCTGCTACTCCATCATTGGCACGGCTAAATGACGAACTACCGCTGCGCTCTTTAGTGCTTCTCCTGCGCGATGCCTTGCCGACGCCGAGTCGCGCGGTTTCCTAAAAGGCCATTGCATGGTGTTTACTGACGGCAATTATCAAATCGCTCCGTGAGCACCGGATTACCCCAATGTATAAAGACCTCAAGTTTCCCGTGCTGATCGTGCACCGCGACATCAAGGCCGACACCGTGGCCGGCGATCGGGTGCGTGCCATCGCCCACGAACTGGAGCAGGACGGTTTCAGCATCCTGTCCACCGCCAGCTCCGCCGAGGGGCGGATCGTCGCTTCGACCCATCACGGCCTCGCCTGCATTCTGGTGACCGCCGAGGGCGCGGGGGAGAACAAGCACCTGTTGCAGGACATGGTCGAGTTGATCCGCATCGCCCGGCGACGGGCGCCGCAGTTGCCGATCTTCGCCCTTGGTGAGCAGGTGACCATCGAGAACGCGCCGGCCGAAGCCATGGCCGACCTCAACCAGCTGCGCGGTATCCTCTATCTGTTCGAGGACACGGTACCGTTCCTCGCCCGCCAGGTTGCCCGCGCCGCACGCAATTATCTGGACTGCCTGCTGCCGCCATTCTTCAAGGCGCTGGTGCAGCACACCGCGCAATCCAACTACTCCTGGCACACGCCCGGCCATGGCGGCGGCGTGGCTTACCGCAAGAGTCCGGTCGGCCAGGCGTTCCACCAATTCTTCGGTGAAAACACCCTGCGCTCCGACCTCTCGGTGTCGGTGCCGGAACTGGGTTCGCTGCTCGATCACACCGGCCCCCTGGCCGAGGCCGAGGCCCGCGCCGCACGCAACTTCGGTGCCGATCACACCTACTTCGTGATCAACGGCACCTCGACGGCCAACAAGATCGTCTGGCACGGCATGGTCGGGCGCGACGACCTGGTGCTGGTCGATCGCAACTGCCACAAGTCGATCCTCCATTCGATCATCATGACCGGCGCGATTCCGCTGTATCTGTGCCCGGAGCGCAACGAATTGGGCATCATCGGGCCGATTCCACTGTCCGAGTTCAGTCGCGAGTCGATCCAGGCGAAGATTGATGCCAGCCCGCTGGCACGCGGTCGCGTGCCCAGCAGCAGTGGGGCTATGGTCAAGCTGGTGGTGGTGACCAACTCGACTTACGACGGCCTG
The DNA here is from genome assembly GCF_002025205.1 of Pseudomonas sp. CC6-YY-74. GTDB lineage: Bacteria > Pseudomonadota > Gammaproteobacteria > Pseudomonadales > Pseudomonadaceae > Aquipseudomonas > Aquipseudomonas paeninsulae. The sequence goes on from NZ_CP019947.1 coordinate 1,306,051, forward strand.
TGCTACAACGCCGAACTGATCAAGCAGACCCTGGGCGACAGCGTCGAGGTGCTGCATTTCGACGAGGCCTGGTATGCCTATGCGGCGTTCCACGAGTTCTATGCCGGGCGCTATGGCATGGGCACGACCCGCACAGCCAATACGCCGCTGGTGTTCAGTACTCACTCCACGCACAAACTGTTGGCGGCGTTCAGTCAGGCCTCGATGATCCATGTGCAGGATGGCGGTGCGCGTCAACTCGATCGCGACCGCTTCAACGAAGCCTTCATGATGCATATCTCGACCTCGCCGCAGTACGGCATCATCGCTTCGCTGGATGTGGCCTCGGCGATGATGGAAGGCCCGGCGGGCCGTTCGCTGATCCAGGAAACCTTCGACGAGGCGCTGAGCTTTCGCCGTGCCCTGGCCAATCTGCGGCAGAATCTCAGCGCCGACGATTGGTGGTTCAGCATCTGGCAGCCGCCTCAGGCCGAGGGCGTCGACGAGGTGGCGACCGCGAGCTGGTTGTTGCAGCCGCAAGCCGAGTGGCATGGATTTGGCGAGGTGGCCGAGGATTACGTGCTGCTCGACCCGATCAAGGTCACCCTGGTGACCCCGGCCTGACCGCGGGCGGCAAGCTCGATGAGTGTGGGATTCCGGCGGCGGTGGTTAGCAAGTTCCTCTGGGAGCGCGGCCTGGTGGTCGAGAAAACCGGCCTGTATTCCTTCCTGGTACTGTTCTCCATGGGCATCACCAAGGGCAAGTGGAGCACCTTGCTCACCGAGCTGCTGGAGTTCAAGCGCAGTTATGACGTCAACCTGGCGTTGACGGTCGCCTTGCCCTCGATCGCCAGGGCAGGCGGCGCCCACTACCACGGCATGGGCCTGCGCGACCTGTGCGATGCGCTGCATCGTTGCTACGGCGAGAACGCTACGGCCAAGGCGATGAAGCGGATGTACACGGTGCTGCCGGAAGTCGCGCTAAAACCCGCCGATGCCTATAACCAACTGGTACGCGGCGAAGTCGAAGCTGTGCCTATCGATCAGCTCGACGGACGGATCGCCGCGGTCATGTTGGTGCCCTATCCACCGGGTATCCCGCTGATCATGCCGGGCGAACGCTTTACCCCAGCGACCCGCTCGATCATCGATTATCTGGAGTTCGCCCGCACCTTCGACCGTAGCTTCCCCGGCTTCGACGTCGACGTGCATGGCTTGCAACGCAATGAAGGGCCGGACGGCAACGCCTACACGGTGGACTGCATCAAGGTCTAGGGCGCGCCCGGCGCGTTGGCGGCTGGGCGACTGCGTCAGTCGTCAGTCGTCAGTCGTCAGCGGCCTTGCCGGACTATTTCCGCTAGATCAAGTGGTTACCGTCAACAGTCGAAACGCTGCTTAAGTCCAATGGCGTGTTCTGCGTCACAGAGGCCGGCATCGACATTTATGCCGTGCTTGTTATAGTTGCCCGGTTGTAACCACAAGAATGTCTCTGTGCGCGTTCGCGCCTTTTGTTGCTGAGGATGACTGCCGTGTCCGACTACAAAGCCTTTAGTGTCGAGTTGGCAGATAAGATCGCCCACGTGGTGATCAACCGCCCGGAAAAAATCAACGCCATGAGTGCCGACTTCTGGACGGAGATCATCGAGATCTTTCGCTGGATCGACACCACGGACGAGGTGCGGGTGGTGGTGCTGTCGGGGGCCGGCAAGCATTTTTCCTCCGGTATCGACCTGATGATGTTGGCCCAACTCGGCAGCCAGATGGGCCCGGATGTCGGCCGCAACGCGGAAAAACTACGGCGCAAGATCCTCGAGCTGCAAGCCTCGTTCAATGCCGTCGACCAGTGTCGCAAGCCGGTATTGGCGGCGATCCAGGGTTATTGTCTGGGCGGCGCCATCGACCTGGTGTCGGCCTGCGACATGCGCTACTCGACGGTCGACGCGCAGTTCTCGATCAAGGAAATCGATATTGGCATGGCCGCCGATGTTGGCACCTTGCAGCGCCTGCCGCGGATTATTGGCGACGGTATGATGCGTGAGCTGGCATTCACCGGGCGTACCATCGACGGTGAAGAAGCGCGCAGCATCGGCCTGGTCAATCGCACTTTCGCTGACATGCCCGCCTTGCTCGACGGGGTGATGGGCATTGCCCGTGAAATCGCCGCGAAATCGCCGATCGCAGTACGCGGCACCAAGGAAATGCTTCGCTACATGCGCGACCATCGGGTTGACGATGGCCTCGAGTACATCGCCACCTGGAATGCCGCGATGTTGCAATCGGTTGACTTGCGCGTGGCCATGGCCGCACACATGAGTAAGCAGAAGCCGGAGTTCGCCGACTGATGCGCGCTATGCCACTGTCTTCTCTACCGGCGCGGGAGGCGCACTAGCGCATGGTTTCTGGAGCCACGTCACTGAATTTGGTGCGTAAAGAGTTGTTCGCCACCATGGAGGAGGCCGAGTCGAGCCTCGAGCATTTCATTGCCGAGCGGCTTAACGGCAGCTTGCTGCAACAGGCGGTGGAAAGCCTTCATCAAGTCCGCGGCACGCTCAATGTGGTCGAGTTGACCGGTGCCGAGTTGCTCGCTCAGGAAGTGCTTGAGCAGGCCACCGATATTCCCGCCGGCGCCGGCGAGGAGCGCGATGTGCAGCTCTCGGCGCTGAGCAATGCGCTGCATGTATTGCGCCGCTATCTGGAAAACCTCGACGTGCACCGACAGGAAATGCCCGAGTTGCTGCTGCCGGCGATCAATGATCTGCGCCAGGCGGGGGGCCAGCCAGCACTGCCGGAAAGCTTCTTCTTCAGCGTGCGCCTCGATCATGCGCGCCCGCGAACCGCGCCGGCTGCCCTGGATGCAGCGGCCAAGGAAATCGAAGGCCGGCGCCTACGGCAGATGTATCAAGTAGGGCTGCTGGGTTTTATTCGCGAACAAAATCCGCAGGCCAGCCTGAAGTTGATGGGCCGAGCCATGGGTCGGCTGGACAGTCTGTACGCCAACGAGCCGCGTGGCCGTCTGTGCTGGATCGGCGCTGCGGCTGTGGAGGCGCAGCTCGATGGCCAGCTATTGGCACGCAAGTCGCGTAAGCAGCTGTTCTCGCGGATCGATCGTGAACTCAAGCAAGTACTTGCCAACAGCCAGTACGAGACGCCACGTAGCCTGCTCAAGGAGCTGCTCTATCTGGTGGCCCTGGCCGACAGCAGTGGACCTGCGGTCATGCCCGTGCGCGGGCTATTTGGCCTGACCTCGCTGCCATTCACCGATCACTTGCTGGAAGAGGAATACCAGCGTCTGGCCGGCCCTGGGCAGGCGGTCATGCGCTCGCTGAGTTCGGCCATTCGCGAAGAACTGACCAGCACCAAGGACATGCTCGACCTGATCGAACGGGGCACCGTGCAGGCTGAAAGCCTCGCCCATCTGCATGCGGTGCTCGGCAAACTGAGCAAGACCCTGGGCATGGTCGGCCTCAGTTCGGCGGGCAACGCGCTGAATGCGCAACTGCAGACGGTTGCAGCCTGGAGTGAGGCGCGTGCCCCGCAACAACAGGAGCTGCTGAAACTGGCCGATGCAGTGCTCTATGTCGAGGGCATGGTCGCCAGCCTGGAGCGCGGCGAGCGGCGTGACACCAGTGTTGGGCAGCTATTACCTGGCAAGGAGATCGAATCCTTCGCCTACTATCAGCTCAACGAAGCACGCATCGTTGTGGTCGATGAGGCCCGCGGCGGCTTGGCGCTGGCCAAGCGGGCGATCACCGCCTACCTGGAGGCCGACGGCGACCGCATGCACCTGTCCAATGTGCCGTTCAGCTTGCAGGCGGTGCGCGGCGGCCTGTGGTTTCTCGGCCAGGAACGGGCGGCCTTGCTGGTCGGCGCCTGCGCCGAATACATCCAGACGCAGATGTTCGAAGCGGCCCAGATGCCTTCCGAACAAATGCTGGAAACCCTTGCCGACGCACTTAGCAGTCTCGAATACTATCTGGAAGCGGGTGCGGTTTTGCGCCCGGAAACCCAGCCCAGTGTGCTCGACTTGGCCGCAGACAGCGTGCGTGCCCTTGGCTTCCCGGTAGCCGCATAAATGACCCAGCGTTGGCAGCCCGCCTTACTCGATAGCCAGCAGCCCGGTGGTTGGGCGCTGGTACATTGCCGGCAGCAGTTTCTGGCGGACAGCAACGGCGTGTTGTTTCCCCGCCAATGGCTGAAAAAGCAGGAGCTGCCGATTCTGGCCGAGCACGGCATCGGCCATTTCGCTGGCGATGCCATCTACCTGCTGGAGCTGCAGGAACCGTTCGACATGCCCGGCTGCAGCTGGCAAAGCCTGCGCCAGTTCATGCTGCAAGGCGATGCCGAGACCTTCAAGATGCTCGGCTATGCGACGCAGATCGGTACTTGGGCGCGCCAGCATCGTTTTTGCGGCAGTTGTGGCGAGCCGATGCTGCATTTCGCTGGCGAGCGCGCGATGCATTGCCCGCGTTGCGAGCTGCACCACTACCCGCGCCTGTCACCGAGCATGATTGTGTTGGTTACCCGCGAGGATGAAGTCCTCCTGGCCCGATCGCCGCGTTTCGTTCCCGGTGTCTACAGCACTCTGGCCGGTTTCGTCGAGGCGGGTGAGTCGGTCGAACAGTGCGTGGTGCGTGAGGTGCGCGAAGAAGTGGGGGTCGAGGTCAAGAACCTGCAGTACCTGGGGAGCCAGGGCTGGCCGTTTCCACATTCGCTGATGCTCGGCTTCCATGCCGAGTTTGCGACTGGCGAGATTGTCATGCAGGCCGACGAGATCGAGGATGCACAGTGGTTCAGCGTGCACCAGTTACCGCCCTTGCCGGCAGCGCGCTCGATCGCCCGCTACCTGATCGACGTCTATGTGGCGCGCCGGCTAGGGCTGCCGGAGCCGTCGCTGTCGGAATAGTCGCGCTCGCTGGATGGACACAGCGCCATCCACCTAGGAGCCTGTCGGACTTGACCATTCGTAGCGAGGGAAAGTCCGGCTTTTCCGCAGTAGAACAGCGTTAAGTCCGACAGGCTCCTAGGCCAGGCCGAACCAGTGTTGCCAGGCCAACCGCGCGGCGAGCGCCAACACCATCAGGATGAACACCGGGCGGATGAATTTCGAGCCGCCACGGATTGCCGAGCGCGCACCGAGAAACGCCCCGGCCATCAGGGCGATGCCCATGCTGATGCCGAGCAACCAGGCCACTTGCCCGGCGACGATGAATACCACCAGGGCACAGGCGTTGCTGACGAAGTTCATGCTGCGTGCCACGCCACTGGCGCGAACCAGATCCAAGGGATACAGCAACAGGCTGCTGACCGTCCAGAAGGCTCCGGTGCCCGGCCCGGCGACGCCATCGTAGAACCCCAGACCGAGGCTTTGCGGCCATTGCCGGCCTTGCGCAATAGGCGCATCGGCGTTGAGCGGAGCCGCCGGGGTGCGACCGAACAGTAAATACAGCCCGCAGGCGAATACCACCACCGGCAGCAGTTGATTGAGCCAGGCGGCCGGTAGCCAGTGCACCAGCGTTGCGCCCAGCAGGGCGCCGATTGCGGTGCCGATCAGTGCATTGCGCCAGAGGAGGGGGGTGAACAGCTTGCGCCGGTAGAAGGTATAGCTGGCAGTGGCCGAACCGAAGGTGGCGCACAGTTTGTTGGTGCCCAGCACCAGATGCGGCGGCAGGCCGGCCATCAGCAGGGCCGGAATGGTCAGCAGGCCGCCACCGCCGGCAATGGCATCGACGAAACCGGCGACGAAGGCCACCAGGGCGAGAATGGCCAAGGTTGCCGGGTCAACGGCAAGCTCGAAAGGCAAGGGCATGGAAAAGACGACCTGTGTCAGATTGTGCAATGAACCTGCTGTGCGCAGGCGAGGTAGCTGCGCATAATGCCGGCATTTTCACGGGCAAGGAACTGACTCAATGCAATACGACGGTCTGGCATGGGCGACGGCGCTACTGGCTTTGCTGGCGGTATTGATTGCCGCGCGAATTTTGTTCAATAGCCACTGGTTCCTCGGCTGGCTGCGCGGCACCTGCGGTCTGGCCTTTCTGGCCCTGGCCGGTTTCATCGGCCTGGTGGCCTACGACCTCTATAGCTATGCCCCGTTGCCGGAAGACAAACCGCTGGTGACCTTGAGTTTCGAGGCTGACGGCCCACGTTATCGGGTCAATCTGTTGGAGCGCGGGAGCGAGCGCAGTGTGCTGCTGGAGGGGGACTTGTGGCAGTTGGATGCGCGTTTTCTCCATTGGAAGGGGCTCGCTGCACTGATCGGACTGCAACCCGGCTACCGCCTGGAAAATCTCTCGGGGCGCTTCCTCTCCATCGAGCAACAGGCGCGAGCTCAGCAGGCCCAGGTCGAGCTGGCGCAGAGCCCCTATGGCATCGACCTGTGGCGCTGGCTACGCCTGGGCCGGCATGACCTGTTCATGTTCGATGCCCAGGCACGCCGGGTCACCTACCTGCCGATCGCCGACCAAGCGGTATACAGCATCAGCCTGACGTCAACCGGCCTGCTGGTGCAGCCGATGAACCAAGCGGCCAAGCAGGCGTTGCAGGATTGGCAGTAGAGTGCGGTGAGTGGGGTGCGCAGATCCGCTTGAGGTCACCCCAGTAGAACGTGGTTGAGCGCAAACAAAAAGGGACCCGAAGGTCCCTTTTTGCATGGCGCCGGTCTTTATCAGGAGAGAAAGCCGCCGTCGACGTTCAGTGACACGCCGGTGGTATAGCTGGAGGCGTCGCTGGCCAGGTACAGCACGGCGCCGGCCATTTCGCTCGGGGCGGCTACGCGCTTGAGCGGGATGCGCTGCAGGGCCAGGTTGAGGATGGCGTCGTTCTTGGTCAGTGCCGAAGCGAACTTGGTGTCGGTCAGACCCGGCAACAGGGCGTTGCAACGGATGCCGAACTGCGCGCATTCCTTGGCAAACACCTTGGTCATGCTGATCACTGCGGCCTTGGTCACCGAGTAGATGCCTTGCATCTCACCTGGGCTGACGCCGTTGATCGAGGCGACGTTAACGATGCTGCCGCCGCCGTTTTCCTTCATCAGCTTGCCGCCTTCGATGGACATGAAGTAATAGCCGCGGATGTTGACGTCGACGGTCTTCTGGAAGGCCGACAGGTCGGTCTCCAGGACATTGCCGAACTGCGGGTTGGTGGCCGCGTTGTTGACTAGGATGTCCAGGCGACCGAACTGCTCGCGGATCTGTGCGAACACGTTGGTGATCTGCTCCATTTCGCCGATATGGCAGGCCATCGCGGTGGCCTTGCCGCCGTCGGCGATGATGGCGTCGGCGACGCCCTGGCAGCCGTCGATCTTGCGGCTCGAGACGATCACGTGGGCGCCTTGCTGGGCCAGCAGCTTGGCAATGGCCTCACCGATACCGCGGCTGGCGCCAGAGACGAAGGCGATCTTGCCATCGAGATCGAACAGTTGGGTCTTGGACATGGACGTTTCCTTTCTTGTTGAAGGCCTGTTCGGCCGATTACAACTGCGACTTGGCGATGACCTGCAGGCTCATCTGCTCCAGCAGTTTGTTCATTTGAATGAACTGCGCGAAGCGTTTGTCCTGGGTCTGGCCGTGGTAATAGCGGTAGTAGATCTGCTGCACGATACCGGCCAGGCGGAACAGGCCGTAGGTGTAGTAGAAGTCGATGCTCTTGATTTCGATGCCGGCGCGTTCGGCGTAGTAGTCGGCGAACTCCTGACGGCTGAGCATGCCGGGGGCATTGCTCGGCTGGCGGCGCATCATTTGTACCGCCGCCGGGTCGTCGGCTTCGATCCAGTAGGCAAGGGTGTTGCCCAGGTCCATCAGCGGGTCGCCAAGCGTGGTCAGCTCCCAGTCCAGCACGCCGATGATCTGCATCGGGTTCTGCGGGTCGAGGATCACGTTGTCGAAGCGGTAGTCGTTGTGCACGATGGCCGGCTTGGGGTGGTCGGCCGGCATCTTGTCTTTCAGCCACGCCTTGACCGGTTCCCACAGCGGCGCGTCAGGGGTCAGGGCCTTCTCGTAGCGAGCGCTCCAACCGCCGATCTGGCGCTCTACATAGCCTTCCGGTTTACCCAGGTCGCCGAGGCCGCAGGCGGCGTAGTCGACGTTGTGCAGCTCGACCATCTTGTCGATGAAGCTCTTGCACAGCTGGCGGGTCTTGTCGGCATCGAGGTTCAGTTCGGCCGGCATGTCGGCGCGCAGAATGATGCCGTTGACCCGTTCCATCACATAGAACTCGGCACCGATCACCGCTTCGTCCGTGCAGTGCACGTAGGCTTTCGGGCAGTAGGGGAAGGCCTCGTAGAGCTGGTTGAGAATGCGGTACTCGCGGCCCATGTCGTGAGCGGATTTGGCCTTGTGGCCAAATGGCGGACGCCGCAGGACGAATTCCTTCTCGGGGTATTCGATCAGGTAGGTGAGGTTCGATGCGCCGCCGGGGAACTGGCTGATCCGTGGCTCGCCAGTCAGGCCGGGAATCTGCGACTTGAGGTACGGGTCGATGATCGCAATGTCGAGCTCTTCGCCCTCGCGGATGCGAGTGGACTGGTCAGTAAGCGCCATACTTATCCCTTCTACTTATAATGGGTGCTCTAGATTATTGCTCAATCTAATACTGCACCCTGGCCGTAACAAGTAATACACGCCGTTATAGACGCTCGTGTTGCCGCTTAATCAAACAGCCTGATTGATCTGCAGGCCAGCCTGCAGGCGAAAAAAAACCGGAGCTTGGGGCTCCGGTTTTTCGCTGAGGCTGCTGCAGTGAAGCTTAGACTGGGAACAATTCGCCCAGCTTCATGGCCAGCATCATGTCGCCTTCGGCGCGCAGCTTGCCGCCCATGAACGCTTGCATGCCATCGGTCTCGCCGCTGGTGATGCCCTTGAGGGTTTCGCTGTCCATGATCAGGGTCACGCTGGCGTTGTCGGCATCGCCTTGCTGGACGTCGCAGGTGCCGTCCTTGATGACCAGGTAGTGGTTATCACCGTCTTCGATGTTGAACTGGAACACCAGATCCAGACCCGCCGCGGCGGGGGCATTGAACTTGGACTGCATGGTATTGATGATGTCTGCAACGCTCATGATGTCTTCCTTTGTTTTCAGGGTTTTCTCGCGCCCTTATGGGCGCGGTAGGCCGGAGCTCAGCGGTAGGTGATGAGTTCCGGCTCCTTCAGCAGCTGTAAATGCACATGGCTGTTGAAGGAAGCCAGGCTCACTTGGCTGCCGCGAAATTTCAGGCAGCTCAGTGAGGTGTTGACGATTTGCCAATTCAGTTCGAAGGCCTTGGCGGCCGGCACGCCGGTGATCAACTGCAGCAGTGCGGTGATGGTGCCGCCGGAGGTGAAGAGCGCGATGTTCTGCTTGCTATCGGCCTGTTGCAACAGGCGGGTCAGGCCACCCTGGACCTGTTCGACAAATGCCTGCCAACTTTGCAGGCCATGCTGGTCGTATTCGCCGGATATCCAGCGACCGATCAGCAATGAGAACAGGCGTTGGAACTCGGCGCGGTTCTGTGCCCCGTTGCGTAACACATGCAGGGCTTCGGGTTCTTCGCCAAGCAGGCCAGGAAGTAGGCTGTGGATCACCGCGTCGGCATCGAACTCGTTGAAGGCGGCATCCACGTACAAATCAGGTATTGCCTGACCGCTGTTGCTCAACTGGCTCATCGCCGCGTTGGCGGTGTGCTGTTGGCGGCGTAATGCGCCACTCAGGCTACGGTCGATGCGAATGCCGAGATCAGCCAGGTGCGCGCCCAACACTTCGGCCTGACGAATACCGATGGGCGAGAGCACATCGTAGTCATCGGCGCCGAATGAGGCTTGGCCATGTCTGATCAGGTAAATGCTGCCCACGTTTGCCACTATCCAGATTCGGTAAAAGTTCGCCGAGCGTATGAGGATCGCACAGGCCTGTCAACGAAAAAACATACGCTTGTTTGAATTTATGGACTGTCATTCATGCCTGCACGCCAGGCAACTGGCCGGCGGGCGGTGGCGTCGGTATGCTTGGTTGCAACGAGCGCTGAGCGACACTGGCGCTGAAGTGAATAATGAGGGGACATGCGTGGAGTTTTTCGCAGAATATGCGGCCTTTCTGGCCAAAACGGTAACGCTGGTTGTGGCTGTTCTGGTGATTCTGGTGGCAGCAGTAGCAGCACGCAGCAAGGGCCGGCGCGTTGCCGGGCATTTGCAGGTGGACAAGCTCAACGACTTCTACAAGCAGCTGCGCCAACGCCTCGAGCAGGCCGTGCTGGACAAGGACCAACTCAAGGCGGCGCACAAGGAAGAGGCCAAGGCGGCCAAGTTGGCGAAGAAAGCCGGGGTGCACAAGCCGCGGGTATTTGTCCTGGACTTCGATGGCGATATCAAGGCATCGGCGACTGACAGCTTGCGGCATGAAATCACCGCGTTGCTGAGTCTGGCCACCCCTCAGGATGAAGTGGTGCTGCGTCTGGAAAGTGGCGGTGGCATGGTGCACAGCTATGGCCTGGCGTCCTCGCAGCTGGCGCGTATTCGCCAGGCGGGCATCCCGCTGACCATCTGCATCGATAAAGTCGCGGCCAGCGGCGGCTACATGATGGCCTGTATCGGTGAGAAGATCATTTCCGCACCCTTCGCCATGCTCGGTTCCATCGGCGTGGTTGCCCAGTTGCCCAACGTGCACCGCCTGCTTAAAAAGCACGACATCGATTTCGAGGTGCTGACCGCTGGCGAGTACAAGCGCACCCTGACCATCTTTGGCGAAAATACCGAGAAGGGCCGGGAGAAATTCCAGGAAGACCTGGAAGTCATCCACGAGCTGTTCAAGAACTTCGTCGCCCGCTATCGGCCGCAACTGGACATCGACGACATCGCCACCGGCGAAGTCTGGCTGGGTCTGGCCGCGCTGGAAAAACAACTGGTCGATGAACTCAAGACCAGCGACGAATACCTGGCTGAGCGGGCCAAGGAGGCAGAACTGTTTCACTTGCACTACGCCGAGAAGAAAAGCTTGCAGGAACGTGTCGGGTTGGCGGCCAGCGTAGCCTTGGACCGTTTCAGCTTGAATTGGCTAAGCCGCCTCAATCAGCAGCGTTTCTGGTAATCCACTTTTGCCCTGGGGGATGAAAATGACCACGTTCACAGCACTGCAGGCCCGCGAAAGTGCGACGGGTGAGTTCGAACAAGCGATTGTCCAGCGCACTATCAGCGAACTGCCGGCCGGCGAGCTGTTGATTCGGGTTCGCTACTCGTCGTTGAACTACAAGGATGCCCTGTCCGCCAGTGGCAACCGTGGCGTGACCAAACATTTTCCGCATACCCCAGGTATCGATGCGGCGGGCGTGGTCGAGCAGTCGAGCGTCGCCGAATTCAGCGTGGGCGATGAAGTGATCGTGACCGGCTATGACCTGGGCATGAATACGGCGGGCGGCTTTGCTCAGTACATTCGGATTCCGTCGGCCTGGGCGCTGAAACGGCCGCAAGGCTTGTCCCTGCGTGAGGCCATGGTGCTGGGTACCGCAGGCCTGACTGCTGCGCTCTGCGTCGCCAAATTGGAGCAAGCCGGCGTGCTCCCGGATGCCGGGCCTGTTCTGGTGACTGGGGCGACCGGCGGCGTAGGCAGTATTGCCGTGGCTTTGCTGAGCAAACTTGGTTTCAGCGTGGCGGCGTCCACTGGCAAGGCCGAACAGGGCGAGTTTCTCAAGGGCCTGGGCGCCGGGCAGATTGTCCCGCGTAACGAGTTGCAGGAAGGCGCGGAGCGCCCACTGCTCAAGGAGCAATGGGCTGGCGCGGTGGACACCGTCGGCGGCGATATTCTGTTCAATGTGGTCAAGTCGCTGCGCTACGGTGGCAGCGCCGCTTGCTGCGGGCTGACCGCCGGGGTGGCGTTCAAGGGCAGCGTGCTGCCGTTCATCCTGCGCGGGGTCAACCTGATGGGGGTCGACTCGGTCGAACTGCCGCTGGTGGTCAAAGCCTCCATGTGGGACAAGCTCTCGCTGCAATGGAAGCTCGATGGCCTCGAGCGCCTGGTGACTGAAGTCAGCCTGCAGCAGTTGCCCGAGGTCATCGGCCAGATACTCGCCGGCAAGCTGGTTGGCCGGGTACTGGTGCGGGTGGACTGAGAAATACTGCCTGGTTCTGTTGCCTGCGACCGGCACTTACTCGCCTGCCAACGACGGCCCGGTTTTCCGGGCCGTCGCGTTTCAGGCGCGACTGACGTACATGCTGATCTCGGCGCGCAATACCGCTTTGTCGCCGACGTAAGCCATCACCGGCACCGTCACATCGCCCAGGTTGTTCCAGTCCACGGCGGCGCCATCGGCCACGGCGCGCACATCGCCGTCGGCCTTGGCCAGGTATTCCACCGTCATGCCGCGTGGAATCCAGCGGCAGCCGGCCGGGATCGAGGCGTCGGTCATGGTCCCGGCAGCCAGTTCGGCAGCGTTGCACAGGGCGATGCCAAGCGATTGCTTCGCCTCGGTGATCATCGGGCCAACCCACGACTTCGCGCGCAACTGGCTGGCCGGCAGGACGCAGACCCAGTTGGCCGACTGCCGCGAGTTGTTGGCCCAAGTCGCCTGGGACAGTGTGCGGACCTAGCGGTATGTCCAAAGCCATGCCCTATTAGCAGCCGGTATGCTGGCGATCCATTCACCCCGCAACGCCTGATTGCCAGCAGGGTTGGTTGCTACTACTAGTACTTGCAGCTGGCCCTGAGGTCGGGTGAACGGGTTCGCCCTATCCAGAAGCTGGCGGTGCATGGAAAAAGCCCTGGGTTTCGGAGTTTTTTCATAGGTGGCATGCTTAACTCTGTATTCGTTTTCATTTCCCGACAAAAGAGGACATCTCAATGACTCAAGTAACCCTGCATGGCAATCCGGTACAAGTCGATGGTCAGCTGCCACAGGTCGGTCAGCAAGCTCCGGCCTTCACCCTGGTCGGCGCCGGTCTGGCCGATGTCAGCCTGGCCAGCCTGGCGGGCAAACGCAAAGTGCTGAATATTTTCCCCAGCGTCGACACCCCAACTTGCGCGACCTCGGTACGCACCTTCAACGCCGGCGCCAGCAAGCTGGATAACACCGTTGTCCTGTGTATCTCCGCCGACCTGCCGTTCGCCCAGGCGCGCTTCTGTGGCGCCGAAGGCCTGGAAAACGTGATCAACCTGTCGACCATGCGCGGTGCCGAGTTTCTCAAAAACTACGGCGTAGCTATCGCCGACGGCCCGTTGGCCGGCGTCGCTGCCCGCGCCGTGGTGGTGCTGGACGAGCACGACAAGGTCCTGCACCGCGAACTGATCGCCGAGATCGGCAACGAGCCGAACTACGAGGCGGCCCTGGCTGTGCTGAAGTAATCGCAAACGATGCGGACAAGAACGGCCTACTTCGGTAGGCCGTTTTTTTTGCCAATAGATTCAGCGCGTCAGCATCGCCATTGATTCCGCCGCATAACGTTCACCCGCGGCGGCTTGCGGCGGAAAAATCCCGTCCAGAGTGGCGATCTCGGCGGCGCTCAGTTGAACGTCCAGCGCGGCGACGTTCTGTTCCAGGTAGCTGCGGCGTTTGGTACCGGGGATCGGCAGCAGGTCCTCGCCTTGGGCCAGCACCCAGGCCAGCGCCAGTTGCGAGGCCAGCACGCCTTTATCCGCGGCCAGTTGTTCGACCTGGCTGACCAACTGCAGATTCTTGGCGAAGTTGTCGCCCTGGAAGCGCGGGCTGAAGCGCCGGTAATCGTCGGCGGCGAAGTCCTCCGGGCTCTTCAGGGTGCCGGTGAGAAAGCCGCGTCCCAGCGGGCTGTAGGGCACGAAGGCGATACCCAGACGGCGGCAGGTCGCCAGCACGCCATTCTCCTCGGGGTCACGGGTCCACAACGAGTATTCGCTCTGCACCGCGCTGATCGGGTGCACCCGGTGGGCACGTTCCAGGGTCTCCGGCGCTACCTCGCTCAGGCCGAGGTAGCGCACCTTGCCCTGCTGAACCAGCTCGGCCATGGCGCCGACGGTCTCCTCGATCGGCACCTCGGGGTCGATGCGGTGCTGGTAGTAGAGGTCCAGGTAGTCGGTGTTAAGCCGCTTGAGGCTACCCTCGATCGATTGGCGCACATACTCCGGCCTGCCGCTGACGCCACGTCGCTGTGGATCCTGCGGGTCGCGCAACAAACCGAACTTGCTGGCCAGGAAGGCCTGCTCGCGCCTGCCGGCCAGGGCCTTGCCCAGCAACAGCTCGTTGCTGTGCGGGCCATAGGCGTCGGCGGTGTCGAGCAGGTTCAGGCCCAGTTCCAGGGCCCGGTGTACGGTGGCGATGGATTCACGCTCATCGCGGCCGGCGACATAGAACTCGCTCATGCCCATGCAACCGAGCCCAATTGCCGAGACCAAGGGACCGTTGCGGCCGAGTCGACGGGTTTTCATGGGAGTGCTCCTGTGTGGTGGGGAAGAGTCACGCCCAGTCTGGCTGTTTGTTCAGGATGGATAAACATGGTGAAAACGTATTAACTATTTGCTTATTCGAAATAGTGGTGTTGCAGATGGATCGTTTTCTCGCCATGCAGGTGTTCAGTCGGATCGTCGAACTGCGCGGCTTCGGCAAGGCCGCGGACAGCCTGGGCCTGCCGCGGGCTTCGGTCACCCAACTGATCAAGCAGCTGGAGGCCCACCTCGGGGTGCAACTGCTGCGCCGTACCACCCGCCAAGTCAGCCCGACCCTGGATGGTCAGGCCTACTACGAGCGCTGCCTGCGGTTGCTGACCGATCTGGAGGAAGCCGAGTCGTTCTTCTCGCAGAGCGGCAGCGGCCCGCAGGGACGCTTGCGGGTCGACCTGCCGGCCTCGCTGGCACACCGCGTGGTGATCCCGGCACTGCCGGATTTCTGCGCTCGCTACCCGCGCATCGAGCTGGAGGTCGGCGCCAGCGACCGGCCGGTGGACCTGATTCGCGAAGGGGTGGACTGCGTGCTGCGCGCTGGCGAGGTGTACGACACCAGTCTGGTGGCGCGGCCGCTGACGGCACTGCCGCAGATCACCTGCGCCAGTGCGACCTACCTGGCGCGCCACGGTACCCCGCAGACGCTCGCCGAGCTGGAGGGGCACCGCGCCGTCAATTACTTCTCTGCCCGCACCGGACGGCGTCTTCCCCTGGATTTCCTCGTGGGTGGCGAACGAGTCGAGCTGGAGCTGCCCGGCAGCATCGCCCTGAGTACCGCCGAAGGCTATGTCGCCGCCTGCGAAGCGGGGATGGGCATCATCCAGGCGCCTTATTACCACCTGCGCGAGCAGTTGGCGACCGGCAGCCTGCGCGAGATCCTCGCCGATTTGCGCCCGGCGCCGATGCCGCTGGCGGCGCTCTACCCGCCGCACCGACAGCTGTCGCGGCGAGTGCGGGTGTTCGTCGATTGGCTGGTCGAGCTGTTTGCCCAGCACGATCTGCTGCGGCCGAATTGAGCTGGGCGCTGCGGCAATACCCGGCAACATAGCCGACGGCTTCCCGTGGGGGCCGTTTTCATTTGTGGCTCAGGGGCTTAGCAACGTCAGCTGGAGGTAAATAGCCGGTAAAGAGGCTTTGCTTCATGCCTGACACTGCTTATCGTTCAGGCATTCCAAGGAAGTGACCCTGCCATGCCTGAAACAACTGCAATACCCCGTACCTCGACGCAGTCACGCCAATGGCTGATTGGCTTGATGCTGTTGGCGCTTCTGCTCGTGCTGATCTGGTGGTTCTGGCCTGCTAAACCGCAGAGCCAGGCCGGCGGTCGTTGGGGTGATGGTGGGCTAGTGCCGGTGCGGGTGGCGACTGTCACGCAAGGCAGTTTCCCGATTGAGCTGAAAGCCCTGGGCACCGTGACTGCCTACAACACGGTCAATGTGCGTGGCCGGGTCGAAGGTGAGCTGGTCAAATTGCTGTTCGAGGATGGTCAGCGGGTCAAGGCCGGCGATCTGCTCGCGGTGATCGATCCGCGGCCTTATGAAGTGGCCCTGCAACAGGCCCTGGGGGTGCAGCAGGAAAATCAGGCGCAGTTGCACAATGCCGAGTTGGACCTGGCCCGTTACCGCGGCCTGTACGAAGAAGACTCGATTGCCAAACAGACCCTCGATACCCAGCAGGCCCTGGTCAATCAGTACCGCGGCACCCTCAAGAGCAACCAGGCCGCAGTCGCCGAGGCGCGTCTGAACCTCGACTTCACCCAGGTGCGCGCCCCCATCAGTGGGCGTCTCGGCCTGCGTCAGGTGGATCGCGGCAACTTGGTCAGTTCCGCCGATGCACTGCCGCTGGTGGTGATTACCCAAACCCTGCCGATTGCCCTGATGTTCACCTTGCCCGAGGCCGAGTTGCCGGCGGTGCTGCACCAGTTCAGGGCGGGGCAGACCTTGCGCGTCGAAGCCTGGGACCGCAGCGAGAAACTCAAGCTGGCCGAAGGGCAGCTGGACAGCATGGATAACCTGATCGATACCGCCACCGGTACGGTCAAGCTCAAGGCCCGCTTCGAAAATGCCGAAGAGCTGCTGTTTCCCAATCAGTTCGTCAATGTCCGTCTGCTGGTGGAGACTCGCGAGCAGGCCCTGCTGATTCCCGCTGCAGCCTTGCAGTTCGGTGCGCGCGGCACCTTCGTCTATGTGATCGATGAGCAAGACAAGGTGCAGGTGCGGCCGATTGTGGCGGGGCCGAGCAATGGCCAGATGACATTGATCGAGGAGGGCGTCGCGGTGGGCGAACGCCTGGTGCTGGAGGGCACCGACCGCCTGCGTGAGGGCAGCGCAGTCGAGGTGGTCGGCGAAGGCCAGACACCGACCGCCAAGCAAGCCGAAGCACGGATACCTAAAGACGCATGAACGCCTCTCGCCTGTTCATCCTGCGCCCGGTCGCCACCACCCTGATCATGTTGGCGATCCTGCTCAGCGGCCTGATCGCCTATCGAATGTTGCCCGTGTCGGCGCTGCCCGAGGTGGATTACCCGACCATTCGCGTCATGACTCTGTATCCCGGCGCCAGCCCGGACGTGATGACCAGTGCGGTGACCGCGCCGCTGGAGCGCCAGTTCGGCCAGATGGCGGGCTTGAAGCAGATGTCCTCGAGCAGTTCCGCTGGCGCCTCGGTGATTACCCTGCGCTTCAATCTGGAAGTGCAACTGGATGTCGCCGAGCAGGAGGTGCAGGCGGCGATCAACGGGGCGAGCAACCTGCTGCCCGGCGATCTGCCGGCGCCACCGGTGTACAACAAGGTCAACCCGGCGGACACCCCGGTGCTGACCCTGGCAATTCGTTCGGACACTATGCCGTTGCCGCAGGTCTTCGACCTGGTCGATACCCGCCTGGCGCAGAAGCTGGCGCAAACCAGCGGCGTCGGCTTGGTCACCCTGGCCGGCGGCCAACGCCCAGCGGTACGCATCCGGGTCAATCCGCTAGCCCTGGCCGCCTATGGCCTGAACCTCGCGGATGTGCGCAGCCTGATTACCGCCAGCAACGTCAACCAGCCGAAAGGCAACTTCGACGGGCCGACCCGCGTCTCGCAACTGGATGCCAACGACCAGTTGAAATCTCCGGACGAATACCGCGAGCTGATCCTCAGTTATCAGGACGGCGCGGCGCTGCGCCTGAAGGATGTCGCCGAGATCATCGACGGCGCAGAAAACAGTCGCCTGGCGGCCTGGGCCAACCGCAATGAAGCGGTACTGGTCAATGTGCAGCGTCAGCCCGGCGCCAATGTGATCGAGGTGGTCGAGCGGATCCAGGCCTTGCTGCCCAGCCTCAGCGCAGGCTTGCCGGCCACTGTCGAGGTCAGCGTGCTGACCGACCGCACCCAGACCATTCGCGCCGCGGTGACGGACGTGCAGCACGAGTTGTTGCTGGCGGTACTGCTGGTGGTGCTGGTGACCTTCCTGTTCCTGCGCAAGCTGTCGGCGACGATCATTCCGTCGATAGTGGTGCCGCTGTCGCTGATCGGCACCTTCGGTGTGATGTACCTGGCAGGCTTCACCATCAACAACCTGACCCTGATGGCCCTGACCATCGCCACCGGCTTCGTGGTCGACGATGCCATCGTCATGCTGGAAAACATCGCTCGCCACCTGGAAGCAGGCGAAACCCCACTGAATGCGGCGCTCAAGGGCGCCAAGCAGATCGGCTTCACCCTGATCTCGCTGACCATCTCGTTGATCGCCGTGCTGATTCCACTGTTGTTCATGGCCGATGTGGTCGGCCGACTGTTCCGCGAGTTCGCCATCACCCTGGCGGTGGCCATCCTGATTTCCCTGGTGGTGTCGCTGACATTGACGCCGATGATGTGCGCGCGTCTGCTCAAGCGTGAGCCGGAGGCGGAGCAGGGGCGCTTCTATAAGGCCAGTGGTGCGGTTATCGACGGCATGATCGCGCGTTATGGCATCTGGTTGCAGTGGGTGCTCAAGCGTCAGCCGCTGACGCTGTTGGTCGCTATCGCCACCCTGGCCCTGACCGTGTTGCTCTACCTGGCCGTGCCCAAGGGCTTCTTTCCGGTGCAGGACACCGGGGTGATCCAGGGCATTTCCGAGGCGCCGCAGTCGATTTCCTTCGCCGCCATGAGCGAGCGCCAACAGCGCCTGGGCGAGGTGATCCTGGAGGATCCGGCGGTGGTCAGCCTGTCGTCCTACATTGGCGTGGATGGCGACAATCCGACCCTCAATAGCGGGCGCCTGCTGATCAACCTCAAGCCGCATGCCGAACGCGATGTCACCGCCAGCCAGGTGATCGAGCGCCTGCGCCCCGAACTGGCCAGGCTTACCGGCATCGAGTTGTACCTGCAGCCGGTGCAGGATCTGACCATCGAGGACCGGGTCAGTCGCACTCAATTTCAGTTCAGCATGGAGTCGCCGGAGCAGGCTTTGTTGGAGGAATGGGTGCCCAAACTGGTCGCCGCGCTGCGTGAACAGCCGCAACTCAGCGATGTTGCCAGCGACCTGCAAAGTCGCGGCCTGCAGGTGTTCCTGCAGATCGATCGGGACAGCGCCGGGCGCCTCGGCGTGAGCATCGCCGACATCGACGACGCACTGTACGACGCCTTCGGCCAGCGGCAGATTTCCACCATCTACACCCAGGCCAGTCAGTACCGGGTGGTGCTGGAGAGCGAGAACGCCGGCAGCATCGGCCCGGCCGCGCTGCGGCAGATCCACGTGGCGACGGCCGACGGCGGGCAAATTCCCTTGTCGTCGCTGGCGCGCATCGACGAGCGCGCCGCCAGCTTGTTGATCAACCATATCGGTCAGTTCCCGGCGGCGACCCTGTCGTTCAACCTGGCTGCGGGGGTGTCCCTCGGCGAGGCGGTGGCAGTGATCGAGCGGGTAGAGCAGGACATCGGTCTGCCGGGCGGGGTGCAGACCCAGTTTCAGGGCGCGGCCGAGGCTTTCCGCGCCTCGCTGTCGAGCACCTTGCTGCTGATCCTGGCTGCTGTCGTCACCATGTACATCGTCTTGGGTGTGCTCTACGAGAGCTATATCCACCCGATCACCATTCTCTCGACCTTGCCCTCGGCGGCGGTCGGTGCGCTGCTGGCGTTGCTGCTGAGCGGCAATGAGCTGGGCCTGATCGCGATCATCGGCATCATCCTGCTGATCGGCATCGTCAAGAAGAACGCGATCATGATGATCGACTTTGCCCTCGACGCCGAGCGCAACCAGGGCATGGCGCCCGAGGCGGCGATCTATCAGGCGGCGCTGCTGCGCTTTAGGCCGATCCTGATGACCACCCTGGCGGCACTGTTCGGCGCCATTCCGCTGATGCTCGCGAGCGGTTCCGGCGCCGAGTTGCGCCAGCCGCTGGGGCTGGTGATGGTCGGTGGCCTGCTGCTCAGCCAGGTGCTGACCCTGTTCACCACGCCGGTGATCTACCTGTACTTCGACCGCCTGTCGCGGCGCCTGACCGGACGCAGCGCAGCGGGAGTGCTGGTATGAGTGCCCTGCTGCTACGGGGCCAGGGAAGCCGTTGGCCATGAACCTCTCCGCGCCCTTTATCCGTCGGCCGGTGGCGACCCTGCTGCTGAGCCTGGCGATCCTCCTGCTCGGCGGCGTCAGCTTCGGCCTGTTGCCGGTGGCGCCGCTGCCGCAGATGGATTTCCCGACCATTACGGTGCAGGCCAGCCTGCCGGGCGCCAGCCCACAGATCATGGCCTCGAGCGTGGCCACGCCGCTGGAGCGCTCGCTCGGCACCATCGCCGGCATCAGCCAGATGAACAGCCGCAGCAGTCAGGGCAACACGCGGATCATGCTGCAGTTCGATCTGGACAAGGACATCAACGCTGCCGCCCGTGAGGTGCAGGCGGCGATCAATGCCGCGCGCGAGCTGCTGCCCAGCGGCATGCGCGCGATGCCGACCTACCGCAAGGTCAACCCGTCGCAGGCGCCGATCATGGTGCTGTCGCTGACCAGCGCGGTGCTGGACAAGGGCCAGCTCTATGATGTGGCGTCGACCATCCTGGCGCAGAAGCTCTCCCAGGTGAGCGGTGTCGGCGAAGTGACCATCGGTGGCAGCTCGCTGCCGGCAGTGCGGGTTGCCCTCGAACCGCGCCTGCTCGACCAGTACGGCATCGCTTTGGATGAGGTGCGCCAGACGATCACCGCAGCCAACGCCAAACGGCCCAAGGGCGCGGTGGAACAGGGCGACCGACATTGGCAGGTGCAAGCCAGCGACCAGCTGGAGAAAGCCGCCGATTATCTGCCGCTGATCATTCGCTACCAGGATGGCGCCGCCGTGCGCCTGGGCGATGTGGCGACGGTCAGCGATGGAGTAGAGGATCGCTACAACAGCGGTTTCTACAACGACGAACAGGCGGTGCTGCTGGTGGTCAATCGCCAGACCGGGGCCAATATCATCGAAACCATTGCCAGCATTCGCCAGCAGTTGCCGGCGTTGCGCGCGGTGATTCCGGCCAGTGTCACGGTGCAGGTGGCGATGGACCGCTCGCCGGTGATCCGCGCCACGTTGCACGAGGCCGAGCGCACCCTGTTGATTGCCGTAGCCCTGGTGATTCTGGTGGTGTTCGCCTTCCTCGGCCGCTGGCGCGCGGCGCTGATCCCGGCACTGGCGGTGCCGGTGTCGCTGGTCGGCACCTTCGCGGTGATGCACCTGCTGGGCTTCTCGCTGAACAACCTGTCGCTGATGGCGCTGATCATCGCCACCGGCCTGGTGGTGGACGACGCCATCGTCGTGCTGGAAAACATCACCCGGCATATCGAGGCCGGCGCCACGCCCATGGCCGCCGCATTCAAGGGCGCGCGCGAGGTGGGCTTCACCCTGTTGGCCATGAACCTGTCGCTGGTCGCGGTGTTCATCTCGATCCTGTTCATGGGCGGCATTGTCGAACGGCTGTTTCATGAGTTTTCCATCACCCTGGCGGTGGCCATCGTCATTTCTCTGCTGGTGTCGCTGACCCTGACGCCGATGCTCTGCGCACGCTGGCTCAAGGCCGAACAGTCCGAGCCGCCGGCCAATGCCATGCAACGCATGGGCGCGCGTGTGCAAACGCGGGTGCTGGGCGTTTACCAGCGCAGCTTGGATTGGGCCTTGCAGCACTCCTTGCTGATGCTGTTCAGCCTGCTGGCGACCATAGCGCTGAATGTGTTCCTGTTCGTCAGCGTGCCCAAGACCTTCCTGCCGCAGCAGGATACCGGCCAGCTGATCGGCTTCGTGCGTGGCGACGACGGCCTGTCGTTTCAGGTCATGCAACCGAAGATGGAAATCTTTCGCCGCGCGCTGCTGGCCGATCCGGCGGTGGAGAGCGTGGCCGGTTTTATCGGCGGCTCGGGCGGGATCAATAACGCCTTCATGATCGTGCGGCTGAAACAAGTGAGCGAGCGCAAGCTGTCTTCACAACAGGTGATCGAGCGCCTGCGCCGCACGGTGCCCAAGGTCCCCGGCGGGCGGATGTTCCTCATGCCCGATCAGGACCTGCAAATAGGCGGGCGCGAAGGGCGCAGTTCGGAGAACGAATACATGCTGCTTTCCGGCGATCTGGATCAGCTGCGCCAGTGGCTGCCGATTGTGCGCGACGCGCTGCGGGCACTCCCCGAACTGACCGATATCGACGCCAAGGAAGCCGACGGCACCCAGCAGATTCGCCTGCTGGTCGACCGTGATGCGGCCAAGCGCCTGGGCGTGGACATGGCCATGGTCACCGGGGTGCTCAACAACGCCTTCAGCCAGCGTCAGGTGTCGACCATCTATGACAGCCTCAACCAGTACAGCGTGGTGATGGAAATCAATCCGCAATACGCCCAGCACCCCGAGGCACTGGAGCAGATCCAGTTGATCAGCGCCGCGGGCGCCCGGGTGCCGCTGTCGAGCTTCGCCCGTTGGGAGCGCAGCCTGGAAGAAGATCGGGTCTATCACCAGGGCCAGTTCGCCGCGGAGAACATCGGCTTCGCCCTGGCCGAAGGCGTCAGCCTGGAACAGGCCAGCGTGGCGATCGAACGTACGGTGGCGCGGCTCAACCTGCCGACCGAAGTGCAGGGCCTGCTCGGCGGCACCGGTGGCGCCTTCCAGCAGACCCAGCAGAGCCAGCCATGGATGATCCTGCTGGCGCTGGGGGTGGTGTATATCGTCCTCGGCGTGCTCTATGAGAGCTATATTCACCCGCTGACCATTCTCTCCACCTTGCCCTCGGCCGGGGTCGGCGCCTTGCTCGCCTTGCAGTTGATGAGCATCGAATTCAGCCTGATTTCGCTGCTCGGCTTGTTCCTGCTGATCGGCATCGTCAAGAAGAACGCCATCCTGATGATCGACCTGGCCCTGCAGCTGGAACGCCAGGAGCAGCTGAGCCCGCAGGAATCGATCCGCCGCGCCTGCCTGCTGCGTTTTCGGCCGATCATGATGACCACCCTGGCGGCGATTCTCGGCGCCCTGCCACTGGTGTTGGGCAGTGCCGAAGGCTCGGAGATGCGCCAGCCGCTGGGCATCACCATCGTTGGCGGGCTGATCCTCAGCCAGTTGCTGACGCTCTACACCACCCCGGTGATCTACCTGTATTTCGATCGCCTGCGCCACCGGGTTAACCGCTGGCGCGGCGTGCGTACCGACGCTGCCCTGGAAACTCCGCTATGAGCATGCTGCCAATACCCGTAGGAGCGAGCCATGCTCGCGAAGCCTTTCCCGTGGCGAAGCCACTCGCGAGCACGGCTCGCTCCTACATGGGGCTGCTTGCGCTCAGTTTGCTGTTAAGTGGCTGCGCCATCGGCCCGGATTACCAGCGCCCGCAACTGACCACCCCGGAGCAGTTCAAGCAGATCGCAGGCTGGACCGCCGCAGTACCCAGCGATGCGCTGGAGCGCGGTGCCTGGTGGGAGCTGTACGGCGATGCCGAGTTGAGTGGCCTGGTCGGTCGCCTCAACCTGTCCAATCAGAACCTCGCCGCCAGCGAGGCTCAGTACCGCCAGGCCCGCGCGCTGGTACGTGGTGCGCGCGCAGCCTTCTATCCAAGTCTGTCGAGCAGCGCCGGAGTGACCCGGGCCGGCCAGGGCGGCGGCGACAGCACCCTGCGCACCGCGGACGGTTTCAGTGTCGGCGGCTCGAATGCCGCAAGCATCTCGAAGAGCTACGACCTGAGCCTGAACGCCGCCTGGGAACTGGATATCTGGGGCAAGCTGCGCCGCTCGCTGGAATCGAGCCGCGCCGGTTTCGCGGCCAGCGCCGCCGATCTAACCGCGCTCAAGCTCAGCCTGCAGGCCGAACTGGTGCAAACCTACCTGCAACTGCGCGTGCTGGACGATCAGCAGCGTCTGCTCGATGCCACCGTGGCCGCCTATGCGCGTTCGCTGCGCCTCAGCGAAAACCAGTACAACGCCGGCATAGTGCCGAAATCCGACGTCAGCCAGGCGCTGACCCAGTTGAGAAGCACCGAAGCCCAGGCCATTGACTTGAAGTGGCAGCGCGCCCAGCTGGAACACGCCATCGCCGTGCTGATCGGCGTGCCGCCGAGCGAGCTGAGCATCGCCGTGCGTGAACAATTACCGACCTTGCCGACGATTCCCGTGGCGCTGCCGTCGCAACTGCTGGAACGCCGCCCGGATGTCGCGGCTGCCGAGCGCCGGGTAATCGCCGCCAATGCCGAGATTGGCGTGGCCGAGGCCGCCTGGTACCCGGACCTGACCCTCTCCGCCACTGGTGGCTACCGTGGCAGCAGCTTTGCCGACTGGGTCAGCCTGCCCAACCGCTTCTGGTCGCTCGGCCCGCAACTGGCGCTGAGCCTGTTCGACGGCGGCGCCCGCCGTGCCGAGCTGGAGCGCAGCGAAGCGGCTTACGACCAGACTGTCGCGCAATACCGTCAGGCCGTGCTGGACAGCTTCCGCGAAGTCGAAGACTACCTGGTGCAGCTACGGGTGTTGGAACAGGAGGCGGTGTACCAGCAGCAGGCACTGGACGCCGCCCGCGAGTCCCTGCGCCTGATCGAAAACCAGTACCGCGCAGGTACCGTCGATTTCAACAGCGTGGTCAACGTGCAAGCTACTGCGTTGACCAATGAACGCAGCAACCTGACCCTGCTCGGCAGCCGTCTGACCGCCAGCGTGCAGTTGATTGCCGCCTTGGGTGGCGGTTGGCAAGCACCCTCTGCGGGTGCGGCAGTGCCCGTGGCCAAGGAGCCATAGCCGGACTGCAGCGGGGCGCTTACCGGCAGTACTGGATGTGGTGCTGACCGACATGCGCTTGGCCGACATCAGCGATCTGGCGTTTCTGCGGCGGCTCAAGGGTCTCTACCCGGAGATCATCCGCATGGTGCTGAGCAGCGCTACCGAGGTCAACAGCATCCTCAAGGCGGCCAACGAGGGGGTAATTAATCGTTTTCTCACCAAGCCCTGGTTGGCCGACGATCTGCGCAGCCAGTTGCGCGAAGCCTTCCGCCAGCGTCAATTGGAGCAGGAGAACCAGCGCCTGCGCCAGCAAGTGCTGGGACTCTAGCCGGTGTGTGAGCGCTACTGCGCGGCTATGCGCTGAGTCGTCGGGCACGCACTGCGGCGACGAACCTGGCCGTGGGTCAAGTCGCGGGTTTTGCGGTCAATTGCGTTGCTTGCGGTTGACGGTCTGCGCGGCTTTCATCACGTCGCTGCCGATCTGGGCCTCGAACTGCTGCCACACTGGCTGCATGGCTTGGCGCCAGGCAGCGCGTTGTTGATCATCGAGGGTGATCAGCCGGCTTTTGCCCGAGGCCTCGATCCGCAGGCGGTCGGCCTGGTTGGCGGCTTCGGCCTGGCGATTCACCACGAAGGTCACGTCGTCGATGATGCCTTCCAGTTCGGTGCGGATCTGATGGGGAATGGCGTACCAGAAGCGTGGGTTGCTAACCAGCATGTAGTCGAGCACGCCGTGATTGGTTTCAGTGATAAACGGTTGCACGGTATGCAATTGCTTGCTGTAGATGTTCGACCAGGGATTTTCCGCGCCCTGTACCTTGGCGTTTTTCAAGGCGTCGAAAACCTCGGCGAAGGGCAGAACCTGCGGTGTGGCGTGCAGTTGCTTGAACTGCGCCTCAAGCACGCTGGATGGCTGAATACGGAAGCTCAAGCCTGCTGCATCGCCTGGCACCAGCAGCGCCTTGCTCGCCGACAGCTGCTTCATGCCGTTGTGCCAATAGGCCAGGCCGACGATGTCCTGATCCTCCATGGCGCGCAGCAATTGACGGCCCTTGGCGCGTTTCTGGAAGCGGTTGACCGCGTTCAGGTCGTCGAACAAAAAGGGCAGGTCGAACACCTGCAGTTGCTTGGTGTATTTCTCGAATTTGGCCAGTGAGGGCGCCAGCAGTTGCACCTCGTTGTTGCGCAGTGCCTCCAGCTCGTTGGCGTCGCCATACAGCGAGGAATTGGCGTAGACCTCGACCTTGACCTTGCCGTCCAGACGCTCTTCGACCAGTTGCTTGAACAACAGGGCGCCCTGGCCCTTGGGCGTATTGTCGGCGACCACATGGGCGAACTTGATCAGGATGGGCGCTTGGGTTTGCTCGCCATAAGCGCTGGCAGACGTTAAGACCAGGGCGCAGGCGGCCATGGCGAAGATCGACTTGAACATTGGATGGCCTATTTTTTATTGGGCGGTCTGCACCCTGCCGGCAGGAGCTTGCGTGGTTAGAGCGGCGGTGTGCGATCCGCCGGGCGCTCACAATCTATGGCAATGCCTGTGCCAAGGGGGCGGTTGCAAGGCAACCCTTGAATCGTCGACCTAGGCGTGTGATCCAGTTCGCATGGGCTGGCGGTTTCCCGCCTTTCTCAGGGGGCGGGTGAGCGGTTATTCGCTGGTTGTGCCGTCTGCGAGCGTTTGCACAAGCGCTCGGGGCGTGTTCAACGCGACGTGACCACCGGTCGAACGTCCTGCGCCGATGGCAGCTATACCAGTGGTTACAACCTGTGCAGCGCGAGTTGCCTTTATCGCAGGAGTCACCATGTCAAAAGTAGCCATAGTCACCGGCGCCTCAAGGGGGATTGGCGCTGCAATCGCCAAACGCTTGGCCGCCGACGGCATCAGTGTGGTGGTCAATTACACCGCACAGCCCGCGGATGCCGAGCGTGTGGTCCGCGACATCGTTAGCGCGGGAGGTCAGGCTTATGCCGTACTGGCCGACATCAGCGATTCGGTGGCGGTCGAAGCCTTGTTCGACCAGGCGCAGATGAAGTTCGGTGGTATCGATATCCTGATCAACAACGCCGGCGTCATTCAGCCCGGCATGGTCAGCCTGGCCGACAGCGACGATAGGCTGTACCAGAGAATCTTCGCGATCAACACCAAGGGCACCTTCAACACCCTGCGTCTGGCGGCCAGGCATCTGCGCGATGGTGGGCGCATTGTCAATTTCTCCACCAGCGTGGTTGGCTTGGCGCTGCCGGGTTACTCGGTATACGCCGCGTCCAAGGCTGCGGTGGAAAGCTTCACCGCGATCTTCGCCAAGGAGCTGCGCGGACGTAATATCTGCGTCAACGCCATAGCCCCCGGACCTACGGCGACCGAGCTGTTTCTCACTGGTAAATCCGCCGAGCAGGTCGAGCGCCTGGCCAAACAACCACCGCTGGAGCGTCTGGGGGCTCCCGAGGACATCGCCAGTGTCGTGGCCTTTCTGGTCAGCGAGCAGGGTGGCTGGGTCAACGGACAGACACTGCGGGTCAATGGCGGCATCGTCTAGCAGAACACCTACTATCCCCTGGTTTTGCCGATTGCGCGCCACGCCACAAACAGCATGAATCCGAACAACAGGGTTACGCTCAACAGCGTCCAGTTGGTGAAGGATACGCCGAGGATTGCGTAGTCGTTTTGCCCGCAAACGCCGGCGCTCATGAATACCTCGGGTAGGTACTCATGCAGGGGAAGGTAGAAGGCATAGAACGGGAAAGGTGAGCAGCTAAAACTTTCCATGATGCCGGTTTCGATCAGCACCAGGTGGCTATTGTCGAACACCGCCATAAACCCTGCGGCCAGCAACAATGGCCAGAATATCAGGGTCAACCAGCGTTGCCCGACAGCCTCGGCGGCAATGATCAGCAGGCTGAGAGTGCCACCCAACAGCAGCCACAAACGAATCTGCACGCACAGGGTGCAGGGTTCCCAGGCGAACAGATGCTGCAAGAGCAACGCACCGCCAAGCATCGCGAAACAGGCAACGCTAATAATCGAGAGCAGCGCAATGATGGATTTCTGGCGGGTCATTTGAATTTCCGTGGGTAGCTGGACAATGGCTTGGAGCATTTTCTGAGTCGTGGCGTGATCAGGGCAGACAACTGTTGTCGCCGGCCACTGCTGTGATCGCGCCATGGTGCCGGGATTCATGTCATGAAACCACAAGGAAAATCAACCGAGTGGAACAAGAGATGGTGGCCACCCTGGCGTATTTCCCAACCCGAGCAGGTGGAACACCGCGAAGCCTTTGCCAGCCACGGCGCACATTCAGTTCAGCCTTGTGTCGCCGGGATAAACCGTGAAGTTTGATGCGCGCCGGGAGAACAACCTCGGATTGCGCGGACGCTTGCTCGGGCTACGCCAATACCGCGGTCCAGTCGACGGCGCCCCCGGGACGCGGCTGCATATACGCAGGCCGCGCCACGGCAAGATGCAACTGCCGTGGCGCGGGGAGGGTTGGGCAAAGTAGAACGTTAGGCGTTGGGCTGCCAACCGCCGCCCAGGGCCTTGTAGATGGCAACGATGCCGCGGTACAGCGCGACTTCGGCCAGCGCTTGGGCATCTTCGGCGGCCAGGCGTTCGCGCTCGGCGTCGAGCAAGACGAGAAAGTCCACTTCGCCTTCGCGGTAGCGCACGCCGGCTTGTTCGGCGGCGGCGCGGCTGGCTTGTGATTGACGCAGCAGGGCGAGCAGGCGTTGCTGCTGTTTGGCGTAATCGTTGAAGGCGTTTTCCGATTCCTCCAGGGCCAGCAATACCTGCTGCTCGTAGTTGGCCAGGGCGCCGTCGGCGTCGGCTCTAGCACCGCGCAAACGGGCGCGTACGCTGCCCAGGTCGAACGCCGCCCAGCTGATGGTCGGCGCCACGCCCCAGGCGCGCGCCGCCGATGAACCCAGCAGCGAACCACGCCCGGCAGTAAAGCCGAGAAAGCCGCTCAAACTGACCCGTGGGAACAGGTCGGCAGCGGCCACGCCAATGGTTGCAGTAGCCGCCGCCAGCTGGCGTTCGGCGGCGCGCACATCGGGGCGGCGGCGCAACAGTTCGGCCGGGTCGCCGATCGGTAGCGCCTTGGCAATCGCCGGCAATGGCTGCGCAGACAGATCCACCGTCAATTGCTCCGCACGCTGACCGAGCAGGGTGGCGATGCGGTTGCGTGCGCGCAGCTGTTCGGCTTGCAGTTGCGGCAGGCTGGCTTCGGTGGCGGCCAGGCGCGCATCGCTGCGCAATACATCCAGCTCGCTGCCGACCCCGGCATCGCGCAGTTGCTCGGTGATGCCGCGCGACTCCTGCTGGTTAGCCAGATTCTCCCGGGCGATACGTTCACGCAGTTGCGCGCCGCGCAGGTTGCCGTAGGCATCCACCAGCTCGGCGATCAGGCTGACCTGCAACTGATAAAAGCCGGCTTCGGCCACCTCGATCTGCGCCTCGCTGGCTTCCAGTTGGCGTTGGATACGGCCGAACAGGTCCAGTTCCCAGGCCATGTCCAGGCCCAGGTCGTAACGCTCGGTTTTCACCCGCTGCTCGCTGATGCCGGGCTGCTGGGCCTTACCGAATTCGCCACTGGCACGGCTGCTGATGGTGGGCAATTGGTCGTTGGCCACGTCGTCACGGATCGCGCGCGCCGCGCGCAGGCGGGCAAAAGCCACCCGCAGCTGGCGGTTTTCCGCGAGCGACTGCTGCACCAATTGGTCAAGTGTCGGGTCATCGAATTGCTGCCACCAGACCGCCTCGAAACGCGTGCGGTCGTAGTTGCCGGCCGCGGCACTGGCCAGATTGGCCGGCGCGGTTTGCGGACTTTTATAGTCCGGGCCGACGGCGCAGGCGCTCAGCGCCAGGGCGAGCAGGCTGATGGTCAGGGTATTGCCAGCGAATCCGCTCATGCTTGCACCTCCAGCAGACGCGCGGCTTTTCTCGCCTCACGCTTCTCCACGAAGGCGCGGATCAGTACATAGAACAGCGGGGTCAGCAGCAGGCCGAAGAAGGTCACCCCAAGCATGCCGCTGAACACCGCCACGCCCATGGCGTGACGCATCTCGGCACCGGCACCGGAGGACAGTACCAGTGGTACCACGCCCATGATGAAGGCGAAGCTGGTCATCAGGATCGGCCGCAGACGCAGGCGGCAGGCTTGCAGCACAGCGCTGACGCGATCCATGCCTTCCTCCTGTTTTTCCTTGGCAAACTCGACAATCAGGATGGCGTTCTTGCACGCCAGGCCGACCAATACGATCAAGCCGATCTGGGTGAAGATGTTGTTGTCACCACCGGTGAGGATCACCCCGGTGATCGCCGACAGCAGGGTCATCGGTACGATCAGGATCACCGCCAGTGGCAGGCTCCAGCTTTCGTACTGCGCGGCCAGCACCAGGAAGGCCAGCAGCACGCAGAGCGGGAAGACGAACATCGCACTGTTGCCGGCGAGGATCTGCTGGTAGGTCAGCTCCGTCCACTCGTAGCTCATGCCGTTAGGCAGTTCTGCCTCGAGCAGCCTCTCCATGGCGGCTTCAGCCTGACCGGAACTGAAACCAGGGGCTGCGGCGCCGTTGATCTCGGCGGTGAGGAAGCCGTTGTAGTGCATCACCCGATCCGGTCCGGCGCTCGGACTGACCTTGAGGAAGGCCGCCAGCGGGACCATTTCCCCACGGTTGTTGCGCACCTTGAGCTGGCCGATCTGCTCCGGCTCCAGACGGAACTGCTGCTCGGCCTGGACGTTGACCTGGTAGGTGCGGCCAAAGCGATTGAAGTCGTTGGCGTACAGCGAACCAAGGTAGACCTGCAGGGTGTCGAAGATGTCACTGATGGCTACGCCGTGGGTCTTGGCCTTTTCGCGGTCGATGTCGGCGTCGATTTGCGGCACGTTGACGGTGTAGCTGGTGAACAGCCCGGCCAGTTCAGGCACGTTGTGGCTCTTGCTGATGATGTTCTGCACCTGCTGGTACAGCTCGTCATAGCCCAGGCTGCCACGGTCTTCCACCTGCACGCGGAAGCCGCCGATGGTGCCCAGGCCTTGCACCGGTGGTGGCGGGAAGATGGCGATATAGGCGTCCTGAATTTCGCTGAACTGGGCGTTCAGTTCGGCGGCGATAGCACCTGCGCTCATCGACGGGTCAGTGCGCTGATCAAAAGGCTTGAGTGGGGTGAAGACGATGCCGCTGTTCGGGCTGTTGGTGAAACCATTGATCGACAGCCCCGGGAAGGCCACGGTGTTCTCCACTCCTGGGTGTTTGCTGGCGATTGCCGACATGCGTTTGATCACCGTCTCGGTGCGATCGAGGGTGGCGGCGTCCGGCAGTTGGGCGAAGGCCACCAGGTACTGCTTGTCCTGTGGCGGGACGAAGCCGGTCGGGGTGCTGGCAAAGCCCAGGTAGGTCAGGCCCATCAAGCCGGCGTAGACCAGCAGGGCAATCGAGCTGCCGCGCAGCACACGCTTCACCGCGCCGACATAGCGATGACTAGCCCTGTCGAACAGGCGGTTGAACGGTGCAAACAGCCAGCCACCGAAGAGCTTTTCCAGCAGGCGGGAAAAACGGTCCTTGGGTGCATCGTGGCTGCGTAGCAGCACGGCCGCCAGGGCAGGGGACAGCGTCAGCGAGTTGAAGGCGCTGATCACGGTGGAGATGGCGATGGTCAGCGCAAACTGCTGGTAGAACTGCCCGCTGAGGCCCGAGATAAACGCAGTGGGGATAAACACCGCGCACAGCACCAGGGCGGTCGCGACTATCGGGCCGGTGACTTCCTTCATCGCTTGTTTGGTGGCTTCTACCGGCGTTTTACCCAGGCCGATATTGCGTTCGACGTTTTCCACCACGACGATGGCGTCGTCCACGACGATGCCGATCGCCAGCACCAGGCCGAACAGCGACAGGGCATTGAGCGAGAAGCCGAACATGTGCATCACGGCGAAGGTGCCAACCAGCGACACCGGCACGGCGACCAGGGGGATAATCGAGGCGCGCCAGGTCTGCAGAAACAGGACTACCACCAGGACCACCAGGACGATGGCTTCGAGCAGGGTATGCACCACCGCCTCGATGGAACCACGGACGAAGATGGTCGGGTCATAGACGATTTCGTAGTCCACGCCCTGGGGAAAGCTCTGCTTCAGCTCGGCCATGCGTGCCCGCACCGCATCGGAAAGCTCGATGGCGTTGGAGCCGGGACGCTGGAATACCGGGATGGCCACGGCCGGTTTGTTGTTCAGCAACGAGCGCAGGGCGTACTGGCTGGAGCCCAGTTCGATACGGGCGATGTCCTTCAGGCGAGTGATCTCGCCGTCATCGCCGGCGCGGATGATGATGTTCTCAAACTCTTCCTCAGTGACCAGTCGGCCCTGGGTGTTGATCGACAACTGGAAGCTGTTGCCCGCATCGGAGGGCGGCGCACCGAGGGAGCCGGCAGCGACCTGGCGGTTCTGTTCGCGGATGGCGTTGACTACGTCAGTAGCGGTGAGATTGCGCGAAGCGACCTTGTTCGGGTCGAGCCAGACGCGCAGCGAGTAGTCGCCCAGACCGAACAGCTGTACGTCACCGACGCCGTCCAGGCGCGCCAACTCGTCCTTGACGTTGAGCGCGGCGTAGTTGGACAGGTACAGCATGTCGTAGCGGTCGTCCGGCGAGGTCAGGTGCACCACCATGGTCAGGTCGGGCGAGGCCTTGTCGACGGTCACGCCGAGGCGCTGCACTTCGCTGGGCAGGGTCGGCATGGTCCGCGTCACGCGGTTTTGCACCTGCACCTGGGCCTTGTCCAGGTCGGTGCCGAGGGCGAAGGTCAGGGTCAGGATCATCTTGCCGTCGGCAGTGCCTTGGGACGACATATAGAGCATGCCTTCGACACCGGTGATCGCCTGTTCCAGCGGCGAGGCCACGGTTTCGCCGATCACCTTGGGGTTGGCGCCGGGGAAGGCGGCGCGTACCACCACGGTCGGCGGTACCACTTCCGGGTATTCACTGATCGGCAACTGGAACAGTGAGATGGCCCCGCCGATCAGGATCAACAGCGATAACACCGCGGCGAAGATCGGTCGCTGAATAAAGAATTGAGAGAAATTCATCGTCGTAACCCTGTTAGCTGCGCGGCGCTGAAGGAGAGGGCCGGGTCTTCACCGCCACACTCGGGGTGTTGCGGCCTTCGACAACCTGACGCTGGCGCGCGAGGTTGGCCAGGGTTGGTTCATCGGCCATGGGCACGTTCTGCGGGTCGACAATTGAGCCCGGCATGGCGCGCTGCAATCCATTGACCACGATCTGCTCGCCCTTGGCCAAGCCGCTGCGCACGATGCGCAAGCCTTCCAGCTTCGGCCCCAGTTCGATGGCGCGGTAGTTCACGCTGTTGTCTGCGCCGAGCACCAGGACGAACTTCTTGCCCAGGTCAGTGCCGACGGCGGCGTCCTTGATCAGGGTCGCCTCATAGGTGCTACTGCCGACCAGTTTCAGCCGTGCATAGAGGCCCGGGGTGAAGGCCCCAGCGGCGTTGTCGAACACCGCACGACCACGGATGGTGCCGGTCTTGGGGTTAACCTGGTTGTCGATAAAGTCCAACTGGCCCAAGTGCGGATGACCGTCTTCATTGGACAGCCCAAGATAGACCGGACTGGCATCACGGGTCTTGCTGCCGGCTTTACGGGCCAGCTCGACATACTTGAGAAACACCCGCTCATCGGCATCGAAATAGGCGTAGACCTTGTCGGTGCTGACCAGCGAGGTGAGCTGGCTTTGCCCGGCAGTCACCAGATTGCCGGCGGTGACTTCGGCACGGCTGACCCGGCCGTCGATGGGCGCGGTGACGCGGGTGAAACTCAGGTTGAGGCGGGCGTTGTCCAGTTCGGCCTGAATGCCGGCGACAACGGCCTGGGCTTCCTGGGCGGCGCTGGCGCGGGCGTCGGCCAGCTCGGCGGAAATCGCATTGCTTTTACGCAAGCGTTCGCCGCGACGTGCTTCGCTGAGGGCGCGGGTTTGGCTGGCGCGTGCTTGTTGCAGCTGGGCTTGGAGCCGCTTGAACTCGGCCTCGAACGGCCGCGGATCAATCTGGAACAGCAGGTCGCCTTGCTTCACCAGGCTGCCTTCGTCGAACGCCACCCGATCGATGAGACCGGACACCCGTGGGCGGATATCCACCGATTCCGGGGCTGCCAGACGTCCGGTGAACTCATCCCATTCGTTGATCGGCTGTTCGATCACCTCGGCGACGCTGACCTGCGCGGCCGGCATCTGCGCGGTGGTTTCCGGGGTTTTACCGCAAGCGCTGAGTACTAGGACGGCCGCAAGGGCCAAAGGCAACTGCCAGGTAGGGTTGTTGGGCTGTTCCATGGATGATTCCGCCAGAGGGTGTTGTGGTTGGGCGGAGTTTGCTGGGCGAGGTAGCGGCGGACGAATCGAATGCCGCGAAGATGAATATCATCGGGAATGATGATTGCACGGCGTGTATCAATAGCAGGCCATATTGGTGCGGGAGGATTGCTACCCTCGGGAGCCGCTTGCGAACCAGGCACTTGGACGCGGCGACGCTCATAAGGAGTGGGTTTATTCGCGAAGTATTCTTCGATAACGCCAGCGATTCGCAGCCACAGCGCAATGTTGCCCGGCAGCCTCTACAGGCTCGCCCGTGATCGGCGTCGGTTCAGTCCAGGCTGTCCGGATCGCCGCAGAACATCTGGATTCGCGAGCGCAGCCAGCGTTCGGCGGGGTCGTTGTCCTGGGCGCCGCGCCAAGCCATGTGCAGTTCGAAGCTCCGGGATTCCAGTGGCGGCTCTTCGGCGCGCAAGCCGCCGACGGCGGTCAAGGCGGCGGCGGTGTAGTCCGGCACTACCGAGAGCAGGTCGGTGCCGGCCAGCAAGGTACCCAGGCCGTTGAATTGCGGTACCGCCAGCACCACTTTGCGGCTGCGGCCCAGCTTCAGCAGTTGGTCGTCGATAAAGCCGTTGAGGTCGCCGGCGAAGGACACCAGGGCATGCGGCCGGGCGCAATAGTCGTCGAGGCTCAGAGTCCCCGGCACCGAGTCGGCGCGCAGCAGTTTGGGCTTGCTGCGGCGCAAGGTCTTGCGCTTGGCGTTGGCCGGCAGCTCCTCGGTGTAGCCGACGCCCACCGAAATCTCGCCGGATGCCAGCAGGTTGGGCATCAACAGGTAGTTGGCCCGCCGCACCACCAGCACCACCCCAGGCGCCTCGGCACGCAGGCGGCGGAGCAGGGCGGGCAGTAGGGCGAACTCGACGTCATCCGAGAGGCCGACGCGAAACACCGCGGTACTGGTTGCCGGATCGAAGTCGGCAGCGCGACTGACCGCCGTGGAGATTGAATCCAGCGCCGGTGAAAGCAGGGCGAAGATTTCCACGGCGCGGGCGGTTGGTTCCATGCTGCGGCCGGTGCGCACAAACAGCGGGTCGTCGAACAGGCTGCGCAGGCGGGCGAGGGCGGCGCTGATCGCCGGCTGGCCGAGAAACAGTTTCTCCGCCGCACGGGTCACGCTGCGCTCGTGCATCAGCGTTTCGAACACGATCAGCAGGTTGAGATCGAGGCGGCGTAGGTCGTTACGGTTCATCCGGTTACCATTCGAAGTGAAGCGGCCTTGATGCGATCAGGCGTGGCATGCTGTTTTTTGCAGTAATACGTTGCCAGTAATACGTTGCCAATGAGAGCCTTCGCCGGGCAATAGTACGAGCTGCAATGCCGATAAGGAAAGCCGGCAATCACTGCCAGGCATGACAACTATCAATGCCAGCGGGTGGTGTTGCCGGACATCAGCGGATAGAGTCCACAGTCATTGAAGTGTCATTTCGTGATCAGAGTTTGAGGTAACGATGTCCCACATGATCCGTTTCCATAAATTCGGCGACGCTGATGTACTTCAGCGCGAAGAGTTGCCAACCCCGACACCTGGCCCAGGCGAGGTGCTGGTGCGCGTCCAGGCCGTAGGGCTGAATTGGAGCGACGTACTGTGGCGGCAGAATCTGGCCGCCGAGCAGGCGCGCTTACCCGCCGGCATGGGCAGCGAGCTGGCCGGCACCATCGAAGCCCTGGGCGAGGGCGTCGACGACCTTGAGGTCGGTACGTCGGTCGCCAGCTTCCCGGCCAGCACGGCCAATCGCTACCCGACCTGGGGCGATCTGGTGCTGATGCCTCGTTACGCCCTGACCCGTTACCCGGAGGTGTTGTCACCGCTGCAAGCCAGCGTGCATTACACCGCGTTGCTGTTCGCCTATTTCGCCCTGGTCGACCTGTCCAAGCTACAGCCCGGCCAGCATGTGTTGATCACCGAGGCCAGCCATTGCCTGGCTCCGCAGACCGTGCAGCTGGCCAAGGCGCTGGGCGCCACGGTCATCGCCTCGACCAGTGAAGCGGGTAACCGCGAGTTCCTCCGCGAGTTGGGCGCCGACAAGGTGGTGGTCACCGAAGAGCAGGACCTGGTCCTGGAAATCGAGCGCTACACCGAGGGCCGGGGAGTCGAGGTGATCCTCGACCAGTGCGCCGGACAACAAATGAAGCTGCTCGGCGATGTCGCCGCGCCGCGCGGCAAGCTGATCATGTGTGGCGTCAACGGCGGCAACGACACGGCCTTTCCGGCGTGCGCCGCGTTCAAGAAGCACTTGCAGTTCTTCCGCCACTGCGTCCTCGACTTCACCGGCCTTCCAGAAATGGGCATCGAGCCCGATCAGGAAGCCGTGCAGCGTGCCTTGCAGCACATCAATCAGTTGACCGCAGATCACTTGCTCACGCCGGTCATCGACAAGGTGTTCGCTTTCGATGATTTCATCGAGGCTCATCGCTACATGGAAGCCTGCCCCAATCGTGGTCGAGTAGCACTGCTACTGCCCTGATCGCGCCAGCCTGTCGCCGGACTGCGTTGCCATGACACGCAGGTCCGGGGGCTAGCACGGATTGCAGTTCCTCTTCCTTTCATCCTTTCTTCCTTCCCCTGCAGGCGCCCGCCTGCGGCTCTCCTTGTACCTGCTCAAATAGATGTTTTCGCACCTGAGTCAGCCTTCGCCCCCTCCCATCTCTCGATATCCGGCAATGTAGTTATTTGGACTCTATAGGGTCATATATACCATTTATGGCGTGGTTGTAATGACTGTATATTTATTAACTAATTGATATATAAGGCTTTAAATGTTGGCACGATTTCTGGATTAGTAATGGTTAAACGAATCATTCAGCCGGAGTCAGTCATGAAATTATTCAACATGTTTTTCCTCAGTGCAGCATTGCTCGGCGCTACCGGTGCACATGCAGACGAAGTGATCAAGGAAACCGCCGACAACAGCGTGGGTGCGCTATATGGCGGGCTCAGCGGCGTGCTGATAGGCGGCGCCGCTGGCGGCCCGCTGGGCGCATTGGTCGGCGCGGGCATCGGCTTGTTTGCCGGGGAGGGCGCTCAGCAGGTCAGCGGGTTGAGCCAGCGTGCCTACGTGGTCAAGACCGCGCAAGGCGAGGAAACCACCGTGCGCTCGCCAAACGCGCAGTTTCGCCAGGGCGATCAGGTCAGTCGCCAGGCTGGCCGCTTGCAAGCAATCCACTGATGGTCAAGGCGAACCGTATCTGTCGATCCGACCGGGTAACTTCAGTGGTTGTTTGACCCTGGTCAGTGGCCTGTCGCTGCAAAGGAGTGATTCTTATGTTTGAAGTCATGGCTGGCAACCTGGAACAAGGAGCCGAGTGTTTTTCGGCACACCTTGCTCGTCGCGGACGACAGGCTGCCGTTGCTGGCGCATGCTCGCGATTGAACAATCATTGGTCACTGTTGGGTCTGCTGTTGCTCGGCGTGGTTGCCTGCGTGCTGGTTGAGTAAATTGGGTCGGATACGCTCGGCCTGCTAAAGGAGTTGCATCATGCAAGTGCTTGACCGCCGCAAGGCATTGGCGATCACCCCGTTGTTGCGTCTGGGGTTTCGGCCGTTCTTTCTGGGCGGCTGCCTGTTCGCCCTGTTGGCCGTGCCGCTGTGGCTGGCAGCCTACAGTGGCTGGCTGGGCGAGTGGCAGCCGGCCGGAGGCTGGCTGGCCTGGCACCGGCATGAGCTGCTGTTCGGTTTCGCCCTGGCGATCATTGCCGGCTTTCTCTTGTCCGCGGTGCAGACCTGGACCGGCCAGCCTGGGCTGCAGGGGCGCCCGCTGACCCTGTTGGCGCTGCTCTGGCTGGCTGCGCGGGCGGCCTGGATGAGCGACCTGCCGTTGCCAGTGCTGGCCGTGCTGGAATTGGCGTTCCCGCTGGCGGTGGCCGCGGTCATGGGCCGCGCGCTCTGGCAGGCCCGACAGAAACGCAACTACCCGATTGTGGCTGTCCTGCTGTTGCTGACGGCAGCGGATGCCGTCGCTGTGTTCGGGCTGGCCAGTGCCAACGACGTCCTGCAGCGCCAGGGCGTATTGGCCGGAGTCTGGCTGGTCGCGGCGATGATGGGGTTGATCGGCGGGCGGGTGATTCCGTTCTTCACCCAGCGCGGCCTGGGTCGGGTGGAGGGCGTCAAGCCCTGGCCCTGGCTCGACCTGTTGTTGCTGCTGGGCTCGGCATTGGTCGCCATCCTGTATGCCGCCGGCATCGCCTTGCAGGCCAACGCCTGGGTTGGCCTGTTGTTCATGCTGCTCGCGGCTGGGCATCTGCTGCGTCTGGTGCGCTGGTATGACCCGGGCATGTGGCGGGTGCCCTTGCTCTGGTCGCTGCACCTGGCCTATGCCTGGTTGGGCCTGGCCTGCCTGGGCATGGCGCTCTGGCATCTGGGCCTGCTGAGCAACCCGAGCCAGCCGCTGCATGCCCTGACCGTCGGCTCCATCGGCGGTTTGATCCTGGCCATGGTCGCCCGTGTCAGCCTGGGCCATACCGGTCGCCCGTTAGCGCCGCCGGCCGGGATGACCCTGGCTTTTATCCTGGTGCAGTTGGCCAGCCTGTTTCGCGTTGGCCTGATCGAAATCTGGCCGTTCTGGGGGCTGTGGCTGGCCGCCGCGTGCTGGAGCCTGGCCTTTGTCCTGTTCGCCTGGAGTTATGGGCCGATGCTGTGCAGTGCCCGCGTGGATGGCCATCCGGGATGAATGTGTGTCTACGTGATGCCTTGCCAATTGCTGTCCTGCCTGCCGAGTAGCCGATGATTTATCCGATCCTGCTGATTCTCCATCTGTTTGCCGCGCTGATCTTCATCGGCACGGTGTTCTTCGAAGTATTGATCCTGGAAAGCGTGCGCAAGCAGGTGCCGGCCGAGGCGATGCGCCTGATCGAGCGGGGCGTCGGCCGGCGTGCCCGGCAATTGATGCCCTGGGTGTTGCTGGCGCTGTTCGGCGCCGGCCTCGGCATGCTCTGGCTACGTTATCTGCCCGCGTTGGCCGCACCGCTGGCGTCGTCCTTCAATACCCTGTTGACCCTGAAGATCATGCTCGCCGCCAGTGTGCTCGGTCATTTTTTCAGCGCCATGTGGCTGTTCAGAAGCAAGCGCATGAATGCGCGTTATCTGCGCATCATCCACGTCAGCCTGTTCGTGCATATGATCGGCATCGTGCTGCTGGCCAAGAGCATGTTCTATCTGAGCTGGTGAGGGCGCACGTTTTGGCGGACACCCAGACATCGCCGGCATGCCGGCGATTGAGCCGATGAACAGGGCTAATAGCGCTTGCTGGGTTACGGGGCGCACTAACACCGAAGTTACTGCGCAACCCCTGCTCGGCGCGGCGCGGCCCACCCGGCAAGGACATAGACCTAAATAAGACTAAGCCTGGTCCGCGACGAACAACACGTTGTTTTCCAGGTGGATGTGCTGCATCAGGTCATCGTGCAATTCGTTCAGTCCGCGGTACAGCGCGCGCCAGGTGTTGCAGGCGTCTTCCGGCGGCGTGAGGCCGTGGGTCAGGGCTTCCATCTGTTCCAGCGCCAGGCCATGGTGGTCGTGCTCGAAGCGCATCACCGAGATCGGCGCACTGGCCTGTTTGGCGTAACCGCTGAGGAGCATGGGGAAGAGGATCTGCTCCTCCTTGAGCATGTGGCTCTCCAGTTCCTGCTGCATATCGCGCAGCAGGTCGGCCAGGCCGTTCGGGCAATCGGCGCGGTTGCCGTGAACCTGTTCCACCCGGCAGGCCAGGCGGATCAATTCCGGCAGTTGCTCGCGATGGCGGGCGTGATAACGCTTGAGGATATGCTCGATCAAGCGTGCGCTGGGCTCAGTGCGCCAGTCCAGCTGCGTGCCGCCCCGGGCCTGCAGGCTGTCCAGTTCGGCGGCGACCTCTTCAGGTTCGATACCGCGCAGGGCCGCCGCCTCGCGCAGGCTCTTGTGACCGCCGCAGCAGAAGTCGAGATTGAAGGCATGGAATACCCGTGTGGCACCGGGTATCTCGCAGGCCAGGCTGCCAAGGGGTTGGTCGAGAAGGGTCGTACTCATGGCGATTTCCTTGTGCATCGATCAATGGGGATTCTTAGGTCAATAGCATCAGCCGTGCCAGGGCCGATCACTTGAAAACACAGGTATTTATGTTTCACATGGTCGATCGAACCCTGATCTGTTAGGGTTCAATCGACCAATTAGGGTGATAAATACCATGCTGGAAAGCAGTCTGCTCGCCGATCTCATCACCGAACTGCCCAATGCCGTGCGCTTGCAGCGTCTGGTGCATACCCTGCGCGAGCATTTCAATTGTGGCGCGGTGGGGTTGTTGCGTCTGGATGGCGACAGCCTGCGGCCATTGGCGGCCGTGGGCCTGGTGCATGAAGCGCTCGGCCGCCGTTTCGTGATCGCCCAGCACCCGCGCCTGGCGGCGATCATGGCCGCCCGCGAGCCGACCTGGTTCGAGCCGGACAGTCGCCTGCCGGATCCGTATGACGGCTTGCTCGACGCGCATGTCGGCGAGCCCTTGCCTGTGCATGACTGCATGGGCGTCAGCCTGTACGTCGAGGGCCAGCTGTGGGGCGCGCTGACGCTCGACGCCCTGCATGCCGGCACCTTCGACAGCAACGCCCGGCGCGATCTGCAGCGCTACGCCCTGATGATCGAAGCGGCGGTGCGGGTGACGCGCCTGGAGCAGGAAAACCGTAGCCTGCGCCTGGCCCGCAGCGATGTGCAGACGGCCGCCCTGGTCACCGAGGAGAGCGAGATCCTCGGCCATAGCCAGGCGATTCGCCAACTGTTGAGCGAGCTGGAAGTGGTGGCCGACTCGGAGTTGCCGGTGCTGTTGCTGGGTGAAACCGGGGTGGGCAAGGAGTTGTTCGCCCGTCACCTGCATCGTCTGTCGCGACGCCGCAACAAGCCGCTGATTCAGGTCAACTGCGCGGCACTGCCTGAGTCGCTGGCCGAGAGCGAACTGTTCGGCCACGTCAAGGGCGCCTTTTCCGGCGCTACCAGCGATCGCCCCGGGCGCTTCGATGCGGCCAATGGCGGCACCCTGCTGCTCGACGAGGTGGGCGAACTGCCCCTCAGCGTGCAGGCCAAGCTGTTGCGCACCCTGCAAAATGGCGAGATCCAGCGCCTGGGTGCGGACAAGCCCCTGCATGTCGACGTGCGAATTATCGCCGCGACCAATCGCCACCTGCCGGACAGCATTCGCGACGGCCATTTCCGCGCGGACCTCTATCACCGCCTGTCGGTGTATCCGGTGCCGATTCCGCCGTTGCGCGAGCGCGGTAACGATGTGTTGATGCTGGCCGGGCACTTCCTCGAACTCAATCGCGCGCGCCTGGGCCTGCGCAGCATGCGCCTTTCGCCCGCGGCGGAGCGTGCCATGCTGGCTTATGCGTGGCCGGGCAATGTCCGTGAACTGGAGCATGTGATCAGCCGAGCAGCGATCAAACTGCTCAGTCGCGGCGCCAGCCGCACGCAGATTCTGACCCTGGAACCCGACCTGCTCGACCTCGACAGCTCAGTGCGCCAGCCTGGCGCCAGCGAGGCGCTGGAGCAGCAAAACACGCCCGCAGCTGCCGCCTGTTCGATGCGCGAGGCAGTCGAAGCCTGTCAACGGCAGAGCATCCTGCAAGCCTTGGCGT
The DNA here is from genome assembly GCF_002025205.1 of Pseudomonas sp. CC6-YY-74. Lineage (GTDB taxonomy): Bacteria > Pseudomonadota > Gammaproteobacteria > Pseudomonadales > Pseudomonadaceae > Aquipseudomonas > Aquipseudomonas paeninsulae. Next base: position 1,347,523 of record NZ_CP019947.1, read on the forward strand.
TGTGCGCGGATAACTGGGCCAGCGCGGCGCGCCTGCTCGAACTCGATCCGAGCAACCTGCATAAACTGGCGCGGCGTCTGCGCTTGAAGTGATTCGCCCGCAAGCCCGCTCACTCAAGCCTAGTGAGCGATGTCGTAGAGCTTGCCTATGCACATGCGGCCTACGCGTTGGCGTGAGTCAACCATGGCTTAAGCGCACCAGGTCGTCACAGGCACGCGGCTTTTCCCAAGGTTGACTCAGGTCAATGAGGCGTGCCGGCAATACCCCGACACTGTGTTAGCGGTCATACGGGGAGAGCCAGATGCGTGAATCCATCAACTGGGACAGCAAGCTGCTCGGCCGCTACGCCCATGGCGACGCCAGCCATAGCTGCTATCCGAGAGCACAGCCTTTCATCGCGGTATTGGCTCGCTGGATCTGCTGCGCGCCCTGCGTGGCAGTCGGCGGGCCCAGCGAGCGCTATCGCTGGCTGTGCAGTTGCCAATCAACTGCGCCTTCGGCCAGCAGCGTGCGAGTTGTTCGCCAAGCGTCTTCGCCGCCTACCTGGAGTGCCTGGAGCGGGAGATCGACACGATCGGCTGCCACCTGGGTGCGCAGCAACGCGTCGAACAATTTCACCTGGCGGGCGGTAGTACGCCCAGTGCCGAGCAGCTGCTCAGGCTGATGAGTCATCTGCGCCAACACTTCAATTTTCTCGATTACGACACGGGCGACTACAGCATCGAGATCCAGTTGCCCCATTCGGATTGGGCGACCATGGGGCGGTTGCGCGATCTGGGCTTCAATCACGTCAGTATCGGCGTGCCTGATATCGCCGCGATCAGTGGTGCAACGCTGGCCTGGCAGGACCCGCGGCACATCCGCTCGCTGATCGATGCCGCCCGCGCACTCAACTTTCGCTCGGTGAATATCGATATTGGCTATGGCCGTGCCTGGCAAACCCGGACAAGTTTCGCGCGCAAGGTGGCGGCCATTATCGAGCTGCAGCCGAGTCGGGTGACGGTTTTCGACTATGCCGATCCGCCGCAGCGTTATCGCTCGATGGGCCGGTTTGCCGCTAAAGACCTGTCTGACCGGGAGGACAAGCTGGCCATGCAGCGGCAAGGCGTCGAGCAGCTCAGTCGGGCGGGCTATCGCTATATCGGCATGGGTTTGTTTGCCCTGGCGGATGACGATCTGGTCATCGCACAGGAAAGCGCCAGCTTGCAGCGCAATTGCCAGGGTTTCAGCCGGCACGCGGACTGCGACCATGTCGGCCTGGGCGTCGCTGCAATCAGTCAGATCGACGGCCTTTATGTACAGAACAGTCGCGATCTGCAGGGCTATCAGGCCCTGCTCGATAGGGGCCAGTTGGCAACCTGGCGTGGCTTTCGCTGCGGGCCCGACGACCGTCTGCGTGGCGAGGTGATCGAGCGCTTGATCTGTGACGTCGGCCTGGATATTCGGCGCATCGAAGCGCGTTTCGGCCTGATATTCCGCGACTATTTCGCTGACGCCTGGCCGGCCCTGGAGCAGATGCAGCGCGACCGCCTGATCAGCCTCGACGAGGCGTCCATCGCTATTCTTCCCGCCGGCCGTTTGCTGGTGCACGCGGTGTGCCGCTTGTTCGATCGCTACGGCGGGGCGCCGCGTGTGCACTCAGTTTCCCAGGCGGTTTAGTCGCTCACAAGACCCCTGCGACCCTGGGTCGCAGCCGTTGAACAAGCCGCTGAAAGCCCCCAGCAGCAGGGGTTTCGACCTGCGCAGGGGGTACTGCTGCCAGGGGCATACCTCCAACGAGGAATGGGCTGGAGCAAAGTACCGGTGCAGTCTGCGGCCAGACATTCTATGGAGGTTTCCAGCATGGCTCATCTGTCCAGCGCCGAATTCCAGGCATTACGCATCGCCGTCCTGACCGTCAGCGACACCCGCAATCGGGCGAGCGACACCTCGGGGCAAACCCTGATCGAGGGGCTGGAGGCGGCCGGCCACGCGCTGGTCGAGCGTGCTCTGGTAATCGACGATATCTGGCAGATCCGCGCGCGGGTCTGTACCTGGATCGCCGATCCACTGGTGCAGGTGATACTGATCACCGGCGGCACCGGTTTCACCGCGCGGGACAATACCCCGCAAGCCGTGGCGCCCTTGCTGGACAAGCTGGTCGATGGCTTTGGCGAACTGTTTCGCCAGGTCTCGCTGGATGAAATCGGCACCTCCAGCCTGCAATCGCGTGCACTGGCCGGGATCAGCAATGGCGCGTTGGTCTGCTGCCTGCCCGGTTCGCCCAACGCCTGCCGCACGGCCTGGGAGAAGATTCTGCGCGAGCAACTGGATAGCCGCACCGGGCCGTGCAACTTCGTCGCCCACCTCAAGCGCCTGGCCGATCAGCCGCAAGTCGCGCTCTGCGGAGCTCGCTCTTGAGCGCCTGCGGCTGCGACGGCAACAACCTGCGGCCGGTTGATCAAGCCATCGCCGAATTGCTGGCGCGCGCACCGGCACCACCGCCAGTGGAGCGGGTAACCCTGAGCCAGGCCCTCGGCCGGGTGTTGGCCGAGCCGCTGCACGCACCGTTCGAGGTGCCGGCCTGGGACAACAGTGCAATGGATGGCTACGCCCTACACGCCGCCGATCTGCCGGCTGGTGGTGGTAGCCTGCCCCTGGCCGGGCGTATCGCTGCCGGCGATGCGGCGGCGCAAGCCTTGCCGGCCGGTCATGCCGTGCGCATCTTCACTGGCGCGCCCTTGCCGCCTGGCGCCGACAGCGTGGTGATGCAGGAGCAATGCCGGCTCGAGGAGGGGCGGGTGTGGCTGCCGCCGGTACAGGGCGGCGAGCATGTGCGCCGGCGTGGCGAGGAGTTGGCTGCCGGCACCCCGGTGCTGAGCGTCGGACAGCGCCTGCGGCCCCAGGAACTGGGCCTGCTGGCCAGCTTCGGCATCGACCGGGTGGCGGTCTATCGACGTCTGCGGGTCGGCCTGCTGAGCAGCGGCAACGAGTTGCGCGAACCGGGTGAAGCGCTACAGCCCGGGCAGATCTACAACGCCAACCGCTACAGCCTGGCAGCTGTGCTGACCAGCCTGGGCGTGGAAGTCCATGATTACGAAATCATGGCTGATGAGCTGGCGGCCAGCCGCGATGCCCTGAGCCTGGCCGCGTCGGAGTGGGACATGCTGATCACCTCCGGCGGGGTGTCGGTCGGCGAGGAGGATCACCTCAAGCAGGCGATCCGCGAGCTGGGCGAATTGCACCTGTGGCGCCTGGCGATCCAGCCGGGCAAGCCGCTGGCCTTCGGCGAAGTGGGCGGCAAACCCTGGCTGGGCTTGCCAGGCAACCCGGCGGCCGCCTTGATCACCGCCCTGGTGGTGGCGCGGCCTTTTCTGCTGCGCGCCCAGGGTTGTCTGGATGTAATGCCGCAGCCGCTGCGCCTGCCGGCGGGATTCGCCTGGCCCAAGGCCAATGGTCGCCGCCAGTACCTGCGTGCCCGCCTGCAGCAGCAGGATGGTCAGTTGCGCGTGTGCCTGCACCCGCAGCAGGGCTCGGCCATGCTCACCTCGGCCTGCTGGGCCGACGGCCTGGCGCTGGTCGAGGTAGGCCAGACCCTGGCCGAGGGCGAAATGCTCGATTACCTGCCGTTCAGTGCACTGCTGCATTAAGTGGCGTAGGAGGGGCGAGCGCTCTTATCAAACAACCCGTATATCATTGATTTTATGGGTTATTACGTTCTTTGTAGGAGGGGCTTTAGCCGCGAAGGCTTGCACACCACAGCTTCGCGGCTAAAGCCCCTCCTACAAGTGCCCACAAGCCGACAGGCGCGATTGCCTCCATTTGCCGCGCGACAGCGCGGCGTCGTAGACGGGGCGACCGCTTCTGCAAGTCAGGCGATGTGGCGAAGGTTCGGCTCGACCCAGTAACCGTGAGCCTGGCGAGTCGAGGCTTGTTGACCGCGATCAAGGCCTCGCTCAGAGCCAACCCCTACAGTGCCGACAGTATTCCGCCCGGAAGGAGTTTTCATGCAACTGGTTTGTCCCGCAGGCAGCCTGCCTGCCCTCAAGGCCGCGGTTCGGCAGGGCGCTGACGCCGTCTATGTCGGTTTTCGCAATGACACCAACGCCCGCCATTTCTCTGGTCTGAACCTCGACGACAAGCAGCTCGAAAGCGGCCTGCAGCTGATCCGTCAGCACGGGCGGCAGCTGTATATCGCGGTCAATACCTATGCCCAGCCCGACGGCTGGGCACGCTGGCAGCGTGCGGTCGACCAGGCTGCGGCGCTCGGTGTGGATGCCCTGATCGCCGCCGATCCGGGGGTGCTGGCCTATGCCAGCCGCCGGCATCCCAGCCTCAACCTGCACCTGTCGGTGCAGGGCTCGGCGACCAATGCCGCCGCCCTGACGCTCTATCAGCAGCGCTACGGCATTCGCCGCGCGGTGCTGCCCCGGGTGCTGTCGCTGGCGCAGGTGCGCCAGGTGGCGGAAAAAAGTCCGGTGCCGATCGAGGTATTCGCCTTTGGCAGCCTGTGCATCATGGCCGAGGGCCGCTGCCATCTATCGTCCTATCTGACAGGCGAATCGCCCAACCTGTGCGGCGTCTGTTCGCCGGCCAAGGCCGTGCGTTGGCAGGAAGATGCCGATGGCCTTACCTCACGCCTCAATGGCGTGCTGATCGACCGCTATGGCAAGGATGAGCCGGCCGGTTACCCGACCCTGTGCAAGGGCCGCTTCCTGGTCGGCGGCCAGCGCTTCCATGCCTTGGAGGAGCCGACCAGCCTAAACACCCTCGACCTGATCCCGCAGCTCGCCGCGATAGGCGTGACGGCGGTGAAAATCGAGGGGCGCCAGCGCAGCCCGGCCTATGTCGAGCAGGTCACCCGAGTCTGGCGCTCGGCGCTGGATGCCTACACCCGCGCGCCGGAGAATTTCACGGTGCAGCCGCAGTGGCGCAGCGCACTGGACAGCTTGTCCGAGGGCAGCCAGACCACGCTGGGCGCCTATCATCGTTCCTGGCAATGAGGAAATCATCATGAAGCTCAGTCTGGGACCCGTCCTGTTCTACTGGAGCCGCGAAAAACTGCTGGATTTCTATGCCGAAATGGCCGAGCAACCACTCGATGCCATCTACCTCGGCGAGACGGTATGCGCCAAACGTCGCGCCCTCAGCCTGGATGACTGGCTCGGCCTGGCCCGCGAGTTGGGCGAATGCACGCGCGCCGAACGGGTGCTGTCGGGCCTGGCGCTGGTCGAGGCGGCTTCCGAGCTGTCCAGCCTAAAGCGCCTGTGCGACAACGGCGAACTGCTGGTGGAGGCCAACGACATGGGCGCGGTGCAGTTCCTGCGTGAACGCAAGCTGCCCTTCGTCGCCGGTCCCGCGCTGAATCTGTACAACGGTCACGCCCTGGCCGAGCTGATCGACTGCGGCCTGCAGCGCTGGGTGCCGCCGGTCGAATGCTCCGGCGCGCTGATCCGCAACACCCTGGAGCAACTCGACAGCCTCGGCCTGACGCGGCCGGAGGTGGAGCTGTTCGCCTACGGACATCTGCCCTTGGCCTACTCGGCGCGCTGCTTCACCGCCCGCGCGGAAAACCGGCCCAAGGACGACTGCCAGATCTGCTGCGAGAGTTTCCCGGAAGGCATCGTGCTGCACAGTCAGGAAGGCGAGGCGTTGTTCACCCTCAACGGCATCCAGACCATGTCGGCCAAGGTCAACAACCTGCTTGCCGACTATGCGCAACTGGCCGCGACCGGCGCCGATATGCTGCGCCTGAGCCCGCGCGCCGAAGGCATGGCCGGAGTGATCGGTGCTTTCGATGCGGTGCGTGGCGGCGCGCTGCCGCCCTTGGCGGTGGACGGCTGTAACGGTTATTGGCACGGCCGCGCCGGTATGCTGAGCGCCGACGAGGTGCTGCTATGAAGACCTTTGCCCGCCTGGCCATGCGGGTCGGCCCGCCACTCTTGCCGCTGGGCCGCCATGTGCCATTCCCGTTGCAGCGCCTGGTGCTGGAAAAGGTCATTGCCCGCCTGTTCGCCGAACCCCTGGCGGCAGGCGAGTTCGACTTGTTGCAGGGCCGCTGGCTGCGCTTGGAAATCAGCGATTTGCAGCTGGCCTGGTGCCTGACCCGCGACCAGAGTGGTCTGCGTATCGCGGCCGAGGCGCCGGTGGATGTCTGCATCCGCGGCAACTGGCGCGAGTTCCTCCTGTTGGCCAGTCGTCAGGAGGACCCGGATACCCTGTTTTTCCGCCGCCGCCTGATGATCGAGGGCGATACCGACCTGGGCTTGGGGATCAAGAACCTGCTCGACAGCCTCGACCCGGAAGGCTTGCCGCCCAAGTTATGGCAGTTGATCTGCGCGCTGGGCGAGGCGGTTGAAGTTCCGGTGGCGAAGGGCAAGGCCGAGGTTTTTTCCTAAGCGGGCGGCAGAGCAAGTACACCTAAAGTGTGATTGCGATGATGTGGCGAGCTTCTGACAATGATCAATCAAATAGCATGATGGAAAAGGACTCGATATGTCTGACACCTTGGCGCGCGGAATTCAGCGGCTATTGCGCGGTGTTGGCCTGCGCAGCATCAACACCCAGTTCTTCTTTTCCTACAGCCTGATCTTCCTCTGCGCGGCACTGACTGCCGGGGTGCTGTTCACCTCCGACCAGGATGCCAGGCAACTGGACATGGCCGGCGCGCAACGCATGCTCAGCCAGAAAATGGCCAAGGAGAGCCTGCTGGTCGCGCAAGAGGCGTTGCCGCTGGCGAAACTAGAGGCCACCCTGCAGCGCTTCGAGAGTGCCCATCGGCTGCTGGTGCAGGGTGATCAGAGCCAGGGCATCGCCGCGGTAGAACTGCCGGCCGCCCAGCTGCGTCTGCGCCAGGTCGATCAGGCCTGGGGCCGTTACCGCACGCTGGTGCTGGCCGTTGCCAAAGGCGACCGCGACGCGCTGCAAACGCTTGCCGCCGACTCGGAATCCCTGCTTGCCGCGAGCAACGAAGTGGTGCAACTGATGTCGCTCGAGGCCAACCGCAGCGCCAGCGTGCAGCGTTGGGTGGCGCTGGGTTCGACCTTGGCCATTCTGTTGTTGGTGGTGCTCGGGCGGGTGGCCGGGATGAGTTGGCTGATGCGCCAGCTCGATGAACTGCGCGGCAGGCTCGAGCGGGTCAGCCACGGTGATTTTTCGCAAAAGTTGGCGGTGGATTACGCCGACAATGAATTGGGTCAGATCGGCACGGCCTATAACCGACTGCTGCAACAGGTCAGCGACATGATCCGTGCGGTGCGTCAGGCCGCGGATGAGGCCGATGGTCATTGCAGCCGCATGGCGGCGGTTGCCGGCGAGAGTGCGCGTAATGTGGTCGGCCAGCAGGCCGAGATCGATCAGGTGGCCACGGCCATGCACGAAATGCTCGCCACCTCCCAAGAAGTGGCGCGCAGCACAGTAGCGGCAGCATCGGCGGCCGATACCGCCGACAGCGAAACCGGCAATGGGCGCACAGTCATGCGCAGTTCGGTCGCCGCCATTCGCGAGCTGTCCGGGCATGTCGATGGCTTGTCCGAACTGATGTTGCAACTGGCTGCAGACAGCCAGGAAATCGGTCGGGTGCTGGAGGTGATCAGCGCGATTGCCGATCAGACCAACCTGCTCGCGCTCAACGCGGCCATCGAGGCGGCCAGGGCGGGTGAGCAGGGCCGGGGTTTTGCCGTGGTCGCCGACGAAGTACGCAGTCTGGCCGCACGCACCCAGAGTTCCGCCGGCGAGATCAGCGGCCTAATCGAGCGCCTGCAGCAGCAAACCGAGCGCGCCGGCCGGGCCATGGACGAATCACGGCGTGGCAGCGATGCCACCTTGCAGCAGATCGAAGCGGCGCAGGGCGCCCTGGAAAATATCGTCGGTGCGGTGCAGACCATTCGCGGCATGACCAACCAGATCGCCACGGCGGCCGAGGAGCAGTGCCAGGTGGCCGACGACATGCACCGATCGCTGACCCATATCGCTGGAGTCGCCGATCAGGCGGCCGTTTCCACCCGCGATACCGAGTCGACCAGCCAGGCCATCACCCTGAGCATGGATGGCCTGCAAGTGCTGACTGGACGCTTCCGTTTGCAGGTTTGACGGGACGACGTGGTGGGCAGTCAGCCCGCCACGCCGCCGTTGCGGCGGCAGATGATCAATCGCGTAAAGGATCCATCGGACGCTGCGCCGTCGAGCCGTGTGCCTGCTAGGCAAGGGGCGCTCGGTGGATGGCGCAACCGCAGCCCTCGCCTCACTCGTAGTAGTTGGCCAGTCTGGGCGTATTGATGATGCGGATATTGCGCCGTTCCATGGCGATCAATCCGGCATCGATCAGGCGATGGAGGATGCGCGAGAAGGTTTCCGGCTGGATGCCCAGTTGCGAGGCGATCAGACGTTTCGGCACGCTGAGCTTGATCTGGCCATTGCCGGCCGCCTGTTCCTGACAGAGAAAGCGCACCACGCGGCGGCTGGCATTGGCCACGGCGAGGGTGTCGATTTCAGCCAGTCGCTGGTGCAGACGCATGCTGAAACTGGCCAGCAGTTCCAGGCAGATACTCGGTTGCACTTCGAGTAGGTGGCGATAGTGGGCGCCATCGATGCTTACCAGGCAACTGGGTTTCAGGGCGCTGGCGGTTACCGGATAGTGGCGGGTATCGCAGAACAGCAGAGAATCGGCAAAAATCTGCCCTGGCCGGATCACCTCGACCAGTTTTTCGCTACCTTCCGGCAGCACGCGGGTCAGGATGATCTGCCCTTCCAGCAGCAGGTAGAAACGCTCTGCCAGATCGCCCTGGTGGAAGAGGATGTCGAGGCTGTGCAGACGTCGATGAATCGCCAGGTTGCCGACTTCCTGAAAAGCGCTGGCGGGCAGCCTATCGAACAACTGGTGCTCGCGCAGAATGGCAAGGGTCGTGGAGTCGCTCAGCATGGTTCACCTCAGTAGGTACCATCTTAGGTGTGCCAACCGGGGCTGCCCATTCCTCCTCAGGACTACCTCTAAAGGGCAGCTCGGCGTAGGCCCGAGTCAGGCCGTCCATCTGCTTGAGCAGCGTCTCACAGGTTATGCTGATCAGCGTCGGCACATAGCGGGCGTCCTCGGACAGCTGAAAACCGCGTTGCGAGAATTCCCATTGTGCACCGGCCTTGGCCAGCGCCGCGTTGATTGCCGCATTGTTTTCCGGTGCCGCGCGCAACTCTTCCAGGGCCTGGTTGAACTCGTCCACTGCCTGCTCAAACTGGCTCTGCAGCTCTGTGTTTGGCAGCTTCCAGCTCAGTGCCAGATACAGCTTGGCGATGCGCTGGCTGAGCATGCGCTGGCGTCCACTGCGGTTAACCAGTTGTGCAGTGCGACCGCCGCTGGATCGTTCGATCTGTGCCACCAAGGTCTCGCTTTCGGCGAGCAGTTGGTCGCTGAGGGTCAGCACCCGCATCGCGGAGTCGCGGTCGGGACGTTGCAGAATCAGGTTGCGGTACTCCTGCCAGCGCAGGGTGACGCGCTGCAGCTGCTGCTCGATGGGCGGGTTGGAGGCATAGCCATCCAGGGCGAGGAGGTTGCTTTCGAAACGTGCCAGACTCTCATCGAGCTGCTGATTGGCTTGTTCAGGCCGAATATCGGCGCCGATCATCAGGTAATTCTTGGCGATGCGTTGGCTGAGCATGCGCTGCATGCCCGACAGGTTGACCGCCTCAGCGGCGCCGATGGCCGCCCACAGCGAAGGGCTGAGGAGCACCAGACCGAACAGCAGCCCGCACCAGTTTTTCTTGCACATGGAGTCTCTCCAGGGGGTGCGCCCTCCCGCAGGGGAAGACGCGCCCAGGGTGCGCTCGGTAAAAGAACGACCGAGCCTATCGTTTAATAGCTGTATTGCGCCTGCAGCCACAGCTTGTCGGTGTCCACGGCGAAGTCGTCGGCATCGTAGCCGGAGTACTTGACCAGGCCGACTAGACCCTTCACGCCCGGAATCGCATGGGCGTAGGAAACATCGATCTCCGAGCCGTAGTTGTTGCTGCCACGCTCGGCGCTGAAGTCGTGGTACCAGGTCGCCAGGTTGCCGCCGAGCAGGGGGGCAGTAAAGCCGACGTAAGCGTCCTCGACGCCATCGGCCGGGGTCAGCAGGAAGATGTCGGCCCAACCCTGGAAGGCGTGCTTGGTCGCCAGCGGGGTCTGGAAGGCGCGGTTACCCGGCCCCGAGTCGCCACCGAGCACTTCGTAGCCACCCTTGAGCGCCACGCCTTTGACCGTGTAACCCAGTTCCGCCAGGTAGTAATCGCTGTCCAGATCCTGTGGGTTGTCGGCGTAATCCTTCTGCTGGGCATATTCCAGGGTGTAGCTGACCCCGGCTACGGCGCCATTGAGGCGTACACCGCTGGTCTGGCTCGATTGATTGCCCAGCGCTAGGTTATCCAGGCCGAGGTGGTACTGGTAGGCGGTGGCGGTCAGCTCGGGCATGACCACGTACTGGGCATTGATCAGGTGGCTGTGGCCTTCGATATTGGCCGGGTTGCCCGCCGTGTCGAAGCGGTTATCGGCGGGGCCGAAAATGCTGTTTATCTGGTCGATGTAGGCGTAGGTCAGGGTCAGGCCGTCCAGCGGTTTGAGCTGGCCGAGCACGCCGTCATAGGTCTGCTCGTTCTGCCGCCAGCCGACGCCGCCGACGAAGCGCTGGTTGTCCAGATTGATGCGCTGGCGGCCGACCACCGCGTTGCCCAGGCTGTGGTCATAGCGCAGCAGGGCTTGATTGATTTCGCTGCCGTCCGGGTCGGCGACTACGGAAAAGTCGTCTTGGCCGTTGCGCAGGTTGTCGTAGCTGGCGTCGCCGATACGGCTGACGTTGTCCGCCTCGATCAGGGCGGAGAGGCCGTACCACTTGCCGCTCTGGAAGCCGACGCGGGTGCGCAGGGTCTGGGCGTTGGCGTTGTTCAGCGCGTTGTCCTGGTCGACGTGCTCGTAGCGGTAACGCAGGTCGAGGATCGGCTTGCCGTCCTTGAACAGGTTGCCGAGGTTTTCACTGGCGCTGGCGCTGGCGCTGGCGTTGCTGGCGCAGGCGAGCAGGGCAAGGGCGATTGGCGTCATGTAGGTTTTCATGGTCATGCCTCAGCAGGTGAATTCTGGAGGGCACGTTAGCGGCACGGCGGTAGAACATATTGACGGCCATCAAGATGGCGAAAAAGTTGTCGCCGGGCTGCTCCCGGGTGTTTAGGCGGACTACCTCTAAAGGGGTCGTCCCGGTTCAGGGTGGGTAGAGGGAATGGAATATTGATCCACAACAATTCTGCCGCTATGCGTCATGTCTATCCTTGCGTATGCCCCTGCCGCCGGCGGGGAGATCGGGAGCGTCGATGGACGTTGAACAGTTGTTGGCCAATAACCGCTTCTGGGCGGAGTCACTCAAGGCCAGGGATCCGGAGTTCTTTGCGCGCCTGGCGCGCCAGCAACGGCCGGAGTTTCTCTGGATCGGCTGCTCGGACAGCCGGGTGCCGGCCAATGAGGTGGTCGGCCTGATGCCGGGCGAGCTGTTCGTGCATCGCAACGTGGCCAATATGGTGGTGGCCACCGACATGAATTTTCTCTCGGTGCTGCAGTACGCAGTGGACGTGCTGCAGGTCAAACAGGTGATCGTCTGCGGCCACTATGGTTGTGGCGGGGTGCGCGCGGCCTTGGGGCATGAGGCGCTGGGCCTGATCGACAACTGGCTGCGCGCGCTCAAGGCGCTGTATCACCAGAATCTCGAACGTTTCCGTGGTTTGGAATCGGAAGCCCAGGTCAACCTGTTGTGCGAGCTGAATGTGCAGCGCCAGGTGCGTAATGTCTGCCATACCACCATCGTGCAGAACGCCTGGAAACGCGGCCAGCCGCTGGCCGTGCATGGCTGGATCTACGGGCTTACCGATGGTCTGGTCAATGACCTGGGGGTGACGGTCAGCGGAGCGGACCAGCTCGACGACAGTTTTCTCTACGACCAGTGAATGCGAACCGGCGCGGTTGAATACGGGTTCGCTGTAGCAGTGACCCTGGCCGCGATCAGAACAGAGCCGGGTAGCCCCCATGATTTCGCAGAGCCGACAGCGCGGCGGTTGGGCCGTGCCGCGTAGGTCGGGCCGCCTAAGCAGGGCAGGGCGGAGCCCAACGAGATAACGGTGGCGCTCGCTAGACCCCGGCTGGGCTAACGCAAATGTTCCATCGCCCAGACCGCGGCTTCGACCCGCGAGCGCAGGCCGAGTTTATGCAGCAGATTTTTCACATGGACCTTGACCGTGCCCTCGGTGATCCCGAGCTTGTGGCCGATGACCTTGTTGCTGTGGCCGGCGGCGATGGTCTTCAGCACCTGGCGTTCGCGCTCGGTCAGGTCGGCCTGCGCGCTGGCGTGGGGCGAGCGCAGCGCCTGGGCGAGGATCCGGGTCAGGGTGGGGCTGACCACCAGGCTGCCTTGCAGGGCATCGCGAATCGACTGGATCAGCAACTCCGGCTCCATGTCCTTGAGCAGGTAGCCATCGGCATCCAGGCGCATGGCGTCGCGGATGTCGTCTTCGGAATCGGACACGGTGAAGATCAACACCTTACCGTGGTAGTGCATCTCGCGCAGGCGGCGCAGGGTTTCCAGTCCGTTCATCTGCGGCATGTTGTTGTCCAGCAGGATCAGCTCGGGCTGCAACTCGCCGACCATCTGCAGGGCCTCTGCGCCATGCCCGGCCTCGCCGATGACCTCCAGGTCTGCTTCGAGTTCGAGCAACTGGCGCATGCCGCGGCGCATCATCGGGTGGTCATCGACAAGCAGGATGCTGTGGCGGATCGGCGGGTTCATGCGGCGCTACCTTGTTCGTGACGCCCGAGGAACTCCGGGCGGAACTGCAAATGGATACGGGTGCCCGTGGGCGCGCGTGGTTCGATGTCGAGCTGGCCATGCAGGCTGCGCGCACGCTCCTGCATGATGGTCAGACCGTGGTGTTGGCGCGGGTCGAAGCCCTGAACCAGGCCGCAGCCATCGTCTTCGACCGACAACTCGACCTGTTCGCCGACCTGGCGCAGGCGTAGCCAGGCGTGTTTGGCCTGGGCATGCCGGGCGCAGTTGGACAGCGCCTCGCGGGCGATCTGCAACAGATGAATCTGCTCGCTGGCCGAGAGCTGAAAGGCCAGGCGGTCGATCTGCAGCTCGGCGCTGAAGTCGCCGCGCTTGGCAAACTCCTGCACCGTGTCTTTGAGTTCCTGGTCGAGGCCGCCGTCCTGGATCTGCAGGCGGAAGGTGGTCAGCAGCTCGCGCAGTTGCCGGTAGGCGGTGTTCAAGCCGTCACGCAATTCGTCGCTGACGGTTTCCAGGGTTTGCGCGCTTTCACCGCGGCGGATCAGGGTCTGCAGGCGGCTGACTTGTAGCTTCATGTAGGACAGCGCCTGGGCCAGCGAGTCATGCAGCTCGCGGGCAATGGTGGTGCGCTCGTCAAGCAGCAGCAGGCGATGTTCCTGCTCGCGCTGGCGCTTGAGCGACAGCGCCGTGCCGATCTGGTTGGCCAGGGCCTGGATCAGCGCGGTTTCCCAGCTCTGCGGCTTATGCCCGTCGCGGAAGTAGGCTTTCAGTTCGCCCAGGTTATTGCCCTGATTGCTGATGATGAAGGTGGCCTGGTCGGGGTTGGTCTTGCGTTCGCAGGTGTCGCAATCGCTGCGCGCGCAGACCTCGCGGGTTTCGCTACCATGCAGGGCCAGCAGTTGCTCGGCGGGCGCATAGACATTGTCCTGCAGGCACAGGGTCAGGCGCAGGCCCGGCAGGCGCTGCTGGAAGTGGCTGATCAGCTCGTCGAGGCGCTCGGCATTGGCCTGGCGGGTGGCCAGGCTGGAGCTGCTCTGATAGAGCAGCTCCAGAGCGGAGTTGGTTTGCTCCAGGGTCTGGGTCTTCTGCGCCACCCGGCTTTCCAGGGTGCGGTGCGATTCTTCGATGGCCTCGGCCATGGCATTGAAACTCTCGGCCATCTGCCCCAGCTCATCATCCGAGCGGAACTCGACCCGCGCGCCGTGATCGCCGTTGCGAAAACGCTCGGCCGTCCCGGCCAGTTCCTGCAGCGGGCTGATCACATTCAGCTGCAGTTCGTACATGCCTACCAGCAGGATGATCACAGTGATCAGCAGCGCCGCGCCCTGGATGCTCTGTTGCCAGCCCTGGCGACGTTCGCTCTGTTTCTGCAGGAGCATGACGAAATGCTCCAGCTGGGCGACGAAGTTTTCGGTGTGCTGCTGGAAGGCGGCCTTGTCGCCGCGCTCCAGGGCCGGGCGCAGCTGCTCCAGCCATAGCGTATGGATATCGCGGTAGGCGTTGTACAGCGGATCGTCCGGGCTGCCGCTGATGCGCTGTTGCAGGCTGCCGTCCAGGCGCAACTGCAGGTCATCGCGTAGCGCGGCGATGCTTGCCGGGGGCGCACCGGCCTCGAGTTGCCAGTTCAGGCGGTAGGTGGCCATGCGCAGGGAGCCAGCGGTATTGATCGCCGCCGCATCGTCCTCGCTGAACCAGGCAATCAGCCCGGCGCTGATGGAGCTGCCGAGCGCCAGCACGGCGATCAGGGTCACCGCAAAACCGGCTCTGACCGGCAGCGAACTGCGCATCCATCTCAACATCGGACTGACTACCTCTAAAGAACTCAGACTGCCAGCAGTCGCGTTGGCCAGGATTTATATTGTTTATAACTATATGTTTTAAAAGGAAAAGTATGTGAAAAAACGGACTACCCCTTAAGAGGTAGAAGGGACAGGATAGGCCCAGACAGCGCTGTATTAATTGACCCAAGTCAAGTGCACCGCCCCCTTGCCTATCTAGTGTGCCGCCCATGGTTCGGGAATGAGGGGGTTCGCTATGGCAAGTCTGAGAACACAACAGGGCCTGGTGTTGGGCATGAGTACCCTGGCGTTCACTATCTGCTTCATGGTCTGGATGATGTTCGCCGTACTCGGCGTTCCGATCAAGGAGTTACTGCAGCTCAACGATACCCAGTTCGGCCTGCTGGCTGCTACACCGGTGCTCAGCGGTTCGCTGGTGCGCCTGCCGCTGGGCATGCTCACCGACAGGTTCGGCGGGCGCATCGTGTTCTTCCTGCTGATGCTGGTCTGTGTGCTGCCGATCTACATGATCAGCATGGCCACCGAGTACTGGCACTTCCTGGTCCTCGGCCTGTTCGTCGGCCTGGCCGGCGGTTCCTTCTCGGTCGGCATTGCCTATGTCGCCAAGTGGTTCGAGCGGCAGAACCAGGGTTTCGCCATGGGCATCTTCGGTGCCGGTAACGCCGGCGCCGCGCTGACCAAGTTCGTCGCGCCGGCGATCATCGCCGCGGCCAGCTGGCAGATGGTGCCCAAGGTTTACTCGGCGATCATGTTCATCACCGCGCTGCTGTTCTGGTTCTGCACTTACGAGAACAAGGGCCATCAGGTGCATAGCAACGTGTCCCTGGCTGACCAGCTGCGCACCCTGAAAGACCCCAAGGTGATGCGCTACTGCCAGTACTACTCGATCGTCTTCGGCGGCTATGTGGCCCTGGCCCTGTGGATGACCAAGTACTACGTCGAGGAGTACGGCTTCAACCTGCAGAGCGCCGCCTTGCTGGCCGCCTGCTTCTCCCTGCCGGGCGGTGTGCTGCGCGCCATGGGTGGCTGGATGTCGGACAAGTGGGGCGCGCAGAGCGTGACCTGGTGGGTGATGTGGGTGAGTTGGGTGTGCCTGTTCCTGCTGTCCTACCCGCAGACCGAACTGATTGTGCAGACCGTCAATGGCCCGCAGGCCTACAGCATCGGCCTCAATGCCTGGGCCTTCACCGCGCTGCTGTTCGTCGTCGGTATCGCCTTCGCCTTCGGCAAGGCCTCGGTATTCAAGTACATCTCCGATGACTACCCGGACAACATCGGTGCCATCTCCGGCATCGTCGGTCTGGCCGGCGGTCTCGGCGGCTTCATCCTGCCGATCCTGTTCGGCGTCCTGGTCGACCTGACCGGCGTGCGCTCCTCCTGTTTCATGCTGATGTACGGCGTGGTCGGGGTCTCCCTGATCTGGATGTATTTCAGCGAAGTTCGCAAAACTCCCGTTATGGGCCTGGTCTCCGAAAAGTCCACGGCTCCTGCTTTCCTGCCGCTTGAAGGAGAATGAGCATGTCCGCAACCAAGAATCCCCCGGTAACCGGGGTGCCCAACCAGGGACCGGTTATTCACGACTGGCGACCTGAAGACCCGCACTTCTGGGGCAGCGTCGGCAAGCAGATCGCCACCCGCAACCTGTGGATCTCGATCCCGGCGTTGCTCCTGGCCTTCGCCGTGTGGATGGTCTGGAGCGCGGTGACCGTGCGCCTGAACAGCATCGGCTTCAGCTTCACCAATGACCAGTTGTTCTGGCTGGCGGCGCTGCCGGGCTTGTCCGGCGCCACCCTGCGGATCTTCTACTCGTTCATGGTGCCGATCTTCGGCGGCCGTAGATGGACCGCCCTGAGTACCGCCTCGCTGTTGCTCCCGGCGATCTGGATGGGCTTCGCCGTACAGGACATCAACACTTCGTACAGTGTGTTCGTGATCATTGCGCTGCTGTGCGGCTTCGGCGGCGGCAACTTCGCCTCGAGCATGGCCAATATCAGCTTCTTCTATCCCAAGTCGCAGCAGGGCACCGCGCTCGGTCTGAATGCCGGCTTGGGCAACCTCGGCGTATCGGTGATGCAGTTCACCGTGCCGCTGGTGATCGGCGTCGGCTTGTTCGGTGCGGTCGGTGGTCAGGCCCAGGAACTGGGCGACGGTAGCCAACTGTGGCTGCAAAACGCCGGCTTCATCTGGGTGCCGTTCATTGCCGCGGTGGCCGTGGCGGCCTGGTTCGGTATGCACGACCTGTCCAGCGCCAAGGCGTCTTTCAAAGAGCAGTCGGTGATCTTCGGCCGTAAGCACAACTGGTTGATGTGCTGGCTGTACCTGGCCACCTTCGGCTCCTTCATCGGCTTCGCCGCCGGCTTCCCGCTACTGATCAAGACCCAGTTTCCTGGCGTCGATCCGCTCCAGTTCGCCTTCCTCGGCCCGTTAGTCGGTGCCCTGGTGCGCCCGCTGGGTGGCTGGCTGGCCGACAAGCTGGGCGGCGCACGGGTGACCCTGTGGAACTTCGTGCTGATGATCGCGGCGGTGTTCGGCGTACTCGCCTTCATCCCGGTAGCCGGCACCGAGGGCAACTTCTACGGTTTCCTGGCCATGTTCATGTTGCTGTTCGTCACCACCGGCATCGGCAACGGCTCCACCTTCCGCATGATTCCGGTGATCTTCCGCACCCTGCATGAGCGCAGCAGCATCGGTAAAACGCCGGCGATCAAGGCGCAGGCGCTCAAGGACGCCGGCAAGGAAGCGGCCGCGGTGCTCGGTTTCAGTTCGGCAGTGGCGGCCTACGGCGCCTTCTTCATCCCCAAGTCTTTCGGCACCTCGATGGCGCTGACTGGCGGCCCGCAAATGGCCCTGTACGTGTTCATCGGTTACTACGTCAGCTGCATCCTGGTGACCTGGTGGTGGTACTCGCGCAAAGGCGCGGAAATCCCCTGCTAACCGGTAACCAATCGAATTATTGCGTGTGCGGGACGCAGATCCCGCGGCAAGCCTGAGAGGAATATAGAGATGAGTCATCTACTCGACCAATTGCGTTTCTTCAACCGTAAGCAGGGTGAATTCGCCGATGGTCATGGCGAAACCCGCATCGAGTCCCGCGACTGGGAGAACGTCTACCGTTCGCGCTGGCAGTACGACAAGATCGTGCGTTCCACCCACGGGGTGAACTGCACCGGCTCGTGCTCCTGGAAGATCTACGTGAAGAACGGTCTGATCACCTGGGAAACCCAGCAGACCGATTACCCGCGCACCCGCAACGACCTGCCCAACCACGAGCCACGCGGCTGTCCGCGCGGGGCTAGCTACAGCTGGTACATCTACAGCGCCAACCGCCTGAAGTACCCGAAAATCCGCAAGCCGCTGTTGAAACTCTGGCGTGAAGCGCGGGCTACCATGGCCCCGGTACAGGCCTGGGCGAGCATTGTCGAGGATCCGGTCAAGGCCGAGTCCTACAAGAGCAAGCGCGGCATGGGTGGCTTCATCCGCTCGAGCTGGGACGAAGTCAACGAGATCATCGCCGCGGCCAACGTCTACACCGTTAAAGAGCACGGCCCGGATCGGGTGGTCGGCTTCTCGCCGATCCCGGCCATGTCGATGGTCAGCTACGCCGCCGGTTCGCGTTACCTGTCGCTGATCGGTGGCGTGTGCCTGAGCTTCTACGACTGGTATTGCGACCTGCCGCCGGCTTCGCCGCAAGTGTGGGGCGAGCAGACCGACGTGCCGGAATCGGCCGACTGGTACAACTCCAACTACATCATCGCCTGGGGCTCTAACGTGCCGCAGACGCGCACCCCGGATGCACACTTCTTCACCGAAGTGCGCTACAAGGGCACCAAGACCGTGTCCATCACCCCGGATTACTCCGAGGTGGCCAAGCTTACCGACCTCTGGCTGAACCCCAAGCAGGGCACCGATGCGGCGCTGGCGCAGGCGTTCAACCACGTTATCTTCAAAGAATTCCACCTCGACAAGCCGAGCGCCTACTTCACCGACTACGTGCGTCGCTATACCGACTTCCCGATGCTGGTGCTGCTCAAGGATCACGTCGGCGCCACCCCGGAACTCAACGGCTACCAGCCGGATCGTTTCCTGCGTGCCGCTGACCTGGCCGCCAACCTGGATCAGGAAAACAATCCCGAGTGGAAGACCATCGCGCTGGACAGCGACACCAATCAACTGGTGTCGCCGTTGGGTTCGATCGGCTACCGCTGGGGCGAGAAGGGCAAGTGGAACATCGAAGCCCGTGAAGGCGGCGATGGTCGCGAGGTCAATCTGCAACTCAGCCTGATCGGCGAAGAGATAGCCGAAGTGGCCTTCCCGTACTTCGGCGGCCAGACCCACGAGCACTTCCAGCATGTTGCCGGCGAAGCCGTGCAACTGCGTCGCGTACCGGTACGCAGCATTACGCTGGCCGACGGCAGCCAAGCCAAGGTCGCCACCGTGTTCGACCTGTCGGCAGCCAATCTGGCGATCGACCGCGGCCTCGGTGGCGGCAACGTCGCCAAGGACTACGACGACGCCACAGTGCCGGGCACTCCAGCCTGGCAGGAACTGATCACCGGCGTGTCGCGCGAGAAGGCGATCCAGATCGCCCGCGAATTTGCCGACAACGCCGACAAGACCAAGGGTCGCAGCATGATCATCGTCGGTGCGGCGATGAACCACTGGTACCACATGGACATGAACTACCGCGGCCTCATCAACATGTTGATGATGTGTGGTTGTGTCGGCCAAACCGGTGGCGGCTGGGCTCACTACGTCGGTCAGGAAAAGCTGCGTCCGCAGTGTGGCTGGTTGCCTCTGGCCTTTGGTCTGGACTGGAGCCGTCCGCCACGCCAGATGAACGGTACCAGCTTCTTCTATGCCCACAGCTCGCAATGGCGCCACGAGACGATGAGCATGCACGAAGTGCTCTCGCCGCTGGCCGACAAGTCGCAGTTCCCCGAGCATGCGCTGGACTACAACATCCGCGCCGAACGCGCCGGCTGGCTGCCGAGTGCGCCGCAGATGAACCGCAACCCGCTGCAAATCACCAAGGATGCGGCAGCTGCCGGCATGTCGCCGGTGGATTACGTGCTCAAGTCGCTGCAGGACGAGTCGCTGCGTTTCTCCTGCGAGCAGCCGGATAGCCCGGAGAACTTCCCGCGCAACATGTTTATCTGGCGTTCCAACCTGCTGGGCAGCTCGGGCAAGGGCCACGAGTACATGCTCAAGTACCTGCTGGGCACCAAGAACGGCGTGATGAACGAAGACCTTGGCACACGTGGCGGGGTTAAGCCGAGCGATGTCGAGTGGGTTGACGAAGGTGCGATCGGCAAGCTCGACCTGGTCACCACCCTGGACTTCCGCATGTCTTCCACCTGCGTCTACTCGGACATCGTGTTGCCGACGGCGACCTGGTACGAGAAGGACGACATGAACACCTCGGACATGCACCCGTTTATCCACCCGCTGTCCGCGGCCATCGATCCGGCCTGGGAATCGCGTTCCGATTGGGAAATCTACAAGGGCATCGCCAAGGCCTTCTCCGAGATGTCGGTCGGCCATCTGGGCGTCGAGCAGGATCTGGTCACTATTCCGATGCAGCACGACAGCGTCGGCGAACTGGCCCAGCCGTTCGGCGGCATCGACTGGAAAACTGCAGGTGAAGTTCCGGTACCAGGCAAGAACTGCCCGAATATGACCGTGGTCGAACGCGACTACCCGAACGTCTACAAGAAGTTCAGCTCCCTCGGCCCGTTGCTCGACAAACTGGGTAACGGCGGCAAGGGCATCAACTGGAACACCGAGCATGAGGTCGAATTCCTCGGAGAACTCAACCACAAGGTGCGTGCCGAAGGCGTCAGCCAAGGCCGGCCACAGATCGAGACGGCCATCGATGCCTGCGAGGTGATCCTCACCCTGGCCCCGGAAACCAACGGCCACGTAGCGCTCAAGGCCTGGGCGGCGTTGTCCGAGTTCACCGGCCTGGATCACAGCCACCTGGCAATCAGCAAGGCGCACGAGGCGATTCGCTTTCGCGACATCCAGGCGCAGCCGCGCAAGATCATCTCCAGCCCGACCTGGTCGGGTCTGGAAGACGAGAAGGTCAGCTACAACGCCGGCTACACCAACGTCCACGAGTTCATCCCATGGCGCACCATCACCGGCCGCCAGCAGTTCTACCAGGATCACCCGTGGATGCAGGCGTTTGGCGAGCAGCTGATGAGCTACCGGCCGCCGATCAACACCCGCACCATCGATGCCGTGAAGGGCAAGCAGCCTAACGGCCACACCGAGATCGTTCTCAACTGGATCACCCCGCACCAGAAGTGGGGCATCCACAGCACCTACAGCGACAACCTGATCATGCTCACCCTGAGCCGTGGTGGGCCGATCATCTGGCTCTCGGAAACCGACGCCAAGCGCGCCGGTATCGAGGACAACGACTGGGTCGAATGCTTCAACGTCAACGGCGCTCTGGTCGCCCGTGCGGTAGTTAGCCAGCGGGTCAAGGACGGCATGGTGATGATGTACCACGCCCAGGAACGCATCATAAACATGCCCGGCAGCGAGATGACCAAGACCCGCGGCGGCCACCACAACTCGGTGACCCGCGTGGTGCTCAAGCCGACCCATATGATCGGTGGCTATGCCCAGCAGGCCTACGGTTTCAACTATTACGGCACGGTTGGTTGCAACCGCGACGAATTCGTCGTGGTACGCAAGATGGACAAGATCGACTGGCTTGATGGCACAGACGACGAAGCTCTGCCACAACCCCTGCCGCAAGACATTTGAGGAGCTCTGCCATGAAAATTCGTTCGCCAATGGCGATAGCGCATGGTGTTTGCACCATGCCATCTCACGAGGTTCAGGTTGGGGTTCAGGTAGAGGAGTCGACACAATCATGAAAATTCGTTCGCAAGTCGGCATGGTCCTCAACCTGGACAAGTGCATCGGTTGCCACACCTGCTCGATCACCTGCAAAAACGTCTGGACCAGCCGCGAAGGTATGGAATACGCCTGGTTCAACAACGTCGAAACCAAGCCAGGGATCGGCTACCCCAAGGAATGGGAAAACCAGGACAAGTGGAAGGGCGGCTGGATCCGCAACAAGGACGGCTCGATCAATCCGAAGATCGGCGGCAAGTTCCGCGTACTGGCGAATATCTTCGCCAACCCGGATCTGCCGACCATTGACGACTACTACGAGCCGTTCGATTTCGACTACCAGCACCTGCACACCGCACCCCTGGGCGAGCACCAGCCGACCGCTCGGCCGCGCTCGGTGATCAGCGGCAAGCGCATGCAGAAGATCGAGTGGGGCCCGAACTGGGAAGAGATTCTCGGTACCGAGTTCGCCAAGCGGCGTAAGGACAAGAACTTCGACCAGATCCAGGCCGACATTTATGGCGAGTATGAAAATACTTTCATGATGTACCTGCCGCGTCTGTGCGAGCACTGCCTCAACCCGACCTGCGCGGCCTCCTGCCCGAGCGGGGCGATCTACAAGCGCGAAGAAGACGGTATCGTCCTCATCGACCAGGAAAAGTGCCGCGGTTGGCGCATGTGCATCAGCGGCTGCCCGTACAAGAAAATCTACTTCAACTGGAAGAGCGGCAAATCCGAGAAGTGCATCTTCTGCTACCCGCGCATCGAGGCCGGCATGCCGACCGTGTGTTCGGAAACCTGCGTCGGCCGCATCCGCTACCTCGGCGTGTTGTTGTATGACGCCGACCGCATCCTTGAAGTGGCCAGCACGCCGAACGAGCAGGATCTGTACCACAAGCAACTGGAGATTTTCCTCGACCCGAATGACCCGAAGGTCATCGCCCAGGCCCTGGCCGACGGCGTACCGATGTCGGTGATCGACGCCGCGCAGAAATCCCCGGTGTACAAACTGGCGGTCGACTGGAAGCTGGCGCTGCCGCTGCACCCGGAATACCGCACCCTGCCGATGGTCTGGTACGTGCCGCCGCTGTCGCCGATCCAGAACGCCGCGACCGCTGGCACCGTAGGCATGAACGGGGTGATCCCGGATGTCGACAGCCTGCGCATTCCGCTGCGTTACCTGGCCAACCTGCTCACCGCCGGCGACGTCATCCCGGTCAAGTTGGCGCTCAAGCGGCTGCTGGCCATGCGTGCCTACAAGCGTTCCGAGCAAGTGGACGGCGTGCAAGACCTGCAGGTGCTGGCCGATGTCGGCCTGAGCGTGGCGCAAGTCGAAGACATGTACCGCTACCTGGCCATCGCCAACTACGAAGACCGCTTCGTCATCCCCAGTGCGCACCGTGAGGAGGCGACCAGCGATGCCTTCGCCGAGCGTTCCGGCTGTGGCTTCAGCTTCGGCAGCGGTTGTGGCGGCTCCTCCGACACCAACATGTTCGGGGCGAAGAAGGCCAACAAGCGCGACATCCTCAAAACCGTACAGATGTGGGAGGAGTGAGCATGCAAATTCTCAAGGTGATTTCACTGCTGCTGGATTATCCGACCGAGCAGTTGCTGGAAGGCCGGGCCGAGTTGGCCCTGGCCGTCGACGCCGCGCGGGAAATCAGCCCGGCGCAACGCGGCGCGCTGCACGAACTGCTGGCACTGATCTGCGACAACGACCTGATGGATGGCCAGGAGCACTACGGCGCGCTGTTCGGTCGTGGGCGCTCGCTGTCGCTGCTGTTGTTCGAGCACGTACACGGCGAGTCGCGTGATCGTGGTCAGGCGATGGTCGACATGATGGCGCAGTACGAGGAAGCCGGTTTCGCCATCGGCATCAAGGAACTGCCCGACTACATCCCGCTGTACCTGGAGTTTCTCTCCACCCGCGAAGACCTGGAGGCCCGCGAGGGGCTGGCCGATGTCAGTCATCTGCTGACGTTGTTGGCTACTCGTCTGGACGAACGCGAAAGTGCCTATGCCGGTTGCTTCCGCGCACTGCTGCAGATCGCCGGGGTCGAGCCGCAGGAAGCCATGGCCGAGATGCGCGAACAGGTCGCTGCCGAGGTACGCGACGACTCGCTCGAAGCCCTCGACAAGATCTGGGAGGAGGAGGCCGTGGACTTCCTCCAAGCCGAGCAGCAAGACCGCTGCCCGAGCCAGACCAGCTTGCCGGGCAAGGCCCGTGAAGAGTCGGCGGTGCCGTTGCACTGGGTTGATTTCAATCAGGATGGGTTGGCCACCGAGCTGGCCCAGGAGGTGCGCAATGTCTAACTTCAATCTGATGGCGTTCGGGGTTTATCCCTACATCGCCCTGGCTATCTGCATCATCGGCAGCTGGGCGCGTTTCGACCTGTCGCAGTACAGCTGGAAGGCCGGATCGAGCCAGATATTCGCTCGCTCGGCGGCCGAGCAACGCTACATGCGCATCGCCAGCAACCTGTTCCACGTCGGCGTGCTGTTCGTCCTGGCCGGTCACTTCGTCGGCCTGTTGATGCCCGCGGCGCTCTACCACGTGTTTATCAGTACCGAGAACAAGCAATTGCTGGCCATGGTCTCCGGCGGCTTCTTCGGCGTGCTGTGCCTGATCGGCCTGCTGATGCTGCTCAAACGGCGCATGTCCGACGCGCGGGTGCGCGCCAGTTCCACCACCTCGGACATCGTCCTCCTGTTCGTGCTGCTGACGCAGTTGCTGCTTGGCCTGTTGAGCATCTTTGTCTCGGCCGGCCACATGGACGGCTCGGTGATGGTGCTGCTGGCCGACTGGGCACAATACACCGTCACCCTGCAGCCAGTGGCCGCGGCCGCCAGCATCGAGTCGGTGAGCGTGGTGTACAAGCTGCACGTGTTCCTCGGGATGACCCTGTTCGTGCTGTTCCCCTTCACCCGCCTGGTGCACATCATCAGCGCACCGGTGTGGTACCTGGGACGGCGCTACCAGATCGTCCGGCAGAAGGCCGTGCGTCCGGTTGCGCAACGGCCGCAGGTGCGTCCGCTCGCACAACCTGCTCATGAGAGACCTGTGCAAGCGCCGCAGCCTGGCTATGCCTTTAGCGCCGTCGAGGTCAAGGATATCTAACAGGCCAGTGGCCTAGGGTGGGCCGGGCGGCGATCCGCAGCGGCCCACCACAGCTGGTACGCGAATGAATGATGTAAGCGCTAACGAGGAATTTCTCATGGGATGTGGATGCGGTGGTGGCAATGCAGGGCAGGGCGGGTGCGGCGGACAAAAGCCGCCAGTCGATCTGCTGGTTGAGGCCCCTGGAGTACAAGAGGTAACCCCCCAATCGCGGCCTACGGCCGATGAGCCGGAGGCCCTCGCCGAGGAAGGCGAGTCAGCCCCCACGCTGATCGCCAGCAGCGAGCAGGAATGGCCGCGGGTCACGGTCAACGGCGTGACTATCGCGCCCGACGCCATGGCTCAGGAGCTGCAATATCACCCGGCGGAGAGCCGCGAGGAAGCGGTGTTTCTGGCTGCCCAGGCGCTGGTGATTCGTCAACTGCTGCAGCAGCGCATCATCGAGCTGGGCTTGTCGGTGCAGGCCGAACCTGGCGAAAGCGCGGAGGAGGCCGCTACCCGCCAGCTGATTGAGCAGGAAGTGGCGCTACCGGAGTGCGACGAGCAAAGCTGTCAGCATTATTACCAGAGCAATCGGGCGCGCTACGTCACCGCTCCCTTGCTGGCTGCGCGGCATATCCTGCTCGAGTGTGCCCCGGACGATGCCGAGGCGCGCAGCCTGGTTCGTGAGAAGGCTGATCAGTTGCTTGAGCTGTTGCGCCAGGATGGCGGTCGCTTCGCCGAACTGGCGCTGGTCCACTCGGCGTGTCCGTCCAAGGCCCAGGCTGGTGCGTTGGGGCAACTGAGCAAAGGCCAGACCGTGCCCGAGTTCGAGCGGCAACTGTTCAAGCTGCCTGCCGGGCTGGCCGGCCAACCGCTGGAAAGCCGCTACGGCTGGCATGTGGTCAGCGTCGATCAGCGCATCGAAGGCAAGCAATTGCCTTACGACGTGGTCGCCGACTCGATCCGTACACTGCTGCAACAAGGCGTATGGCAGAAGGGCGTGGCTCAATACCTGCAAACCCTGATTGGCGCGGCGACTATCGTCGGTATCCAGTTGCAAGGCGCCGAGTCACCGCTGTTGCAGTAATGCGTAGCCCGGATGCAATCCGGGATGCCGATACGATTCCCCGGATTGCACCCGGCCAAGACGGCATCCTTCCTGTGGGAGGGGCTTTAGCCGCGATGATTGATGATTATTCCCACGTCGAGGCGTCGAACCGTCCGCGTGGGAATACAGATGCTGACGCTCAGCGTCAGCGGGGGCTGCCCAGCTATCGGAGGAACGATGACTACCCAACTGCAGGACGGCTTTGGCCGACAGATCGATTACCTGCGCATGTCGGTCACCGACAGGTGTGATTTTCGCTGTGTCTATTGCATGGCCGAAGACATGACCTTCCTGCCGCGTCAGCAGGTACTCGGGATCGAGGAACTGTATCGCCTGGCGGCGCTGTTCGTCGGCCTGGGGGTGAAGAAGATCCGCCTGACCGGCGGCGAACCGCTGGTGCGCAACGGCATCGTCGAGCTGTGCCAGCGCATCGCCGCCTTGCCCGGTTTGCGCGAGCTGGTGATGACCAGCAATGGCTCGCAACTGGTCAAACTGGCCAGGCCGCTGGCCGACGCCGGGGTCAAGCGCCTGAACATCAGCCTCGACAGCCTGGATCCCGGCAAATTTCGCGGCATCACCCGTACCGGCAGCCTGCGGCAGGTGCTGGACGGCATCGAAGCGGCGCGCGATGCCGGTTTCGAGCGGATAAAGCTCAACGCGGTGGTCATGAAAGGGCGCAACTTCGACGAAGTGCTCGACCTGGTCGACTACGCCATCGCCAAGCAGCTCGATATCAGCTTCATCGAGGAAATGCCCCTGGGCGACGTCGGCCGTTCACGTGGCGAGTCGTACTGTTCCAGCGAAGAAGTGCGCAACCTGATCAGCAGCCGGCATGCGCTACTCGACAGCGCCGAACACAGCGGCGGGCCGGCGCGCTATATCCGCCTGGAGGAGCATGCGGCTACCCGCATCGGTTTCATTTCACCGAATTCGCACAACTTCTGCAGCACCTGCAACCGCGTGCGCCTGACCGTCGAAGGCCGGCTGCTGTTGTGCCTGGGCCATGAAAACTCCATCGACCTGCGCGCCCTGGTGCGCCGCTACCCGCTGGACGATCAACCAATCATCGACGCGGTGCAACAGGCCCTGCAACGCAAACCACTGCGCCACGAATTCAGCGCCGATGGCGAAGTGAAGATCCTGCGCTTCATGAACGCCAGCGGCGGTTGAAGCCTTGCCTCCGATGCCTTATCGATAGAGCCCTTTTACCGCTCAGTTGGTCGCCCTGAGCGGCCATTGCTGGGCTATGTAGCCGTTATGGGTTGAAGCGCCATTTCCTAGGGTGGGTTAGGCGCATGACTGCAGGCTATTTGCGGGTGCGTAGTCGGTTGCGCCGTAACCCACCCGGCAAAAGCGCGTTGCAACAGTTAACGGGTACCTAACCATTGTTTAGCCGATTTTTGGCCTAAGGCTCGCTCTGTAGACGCGCTTGTTACGGCTGAAGTGGCACGTCGCCCACCCGCAAAATGGCTGACTGCTCACTTGCGCGGCTGAGTCCGCCCTGCCTGCCAGAGCCACTAATCAGTGTGCGTTGGCGTACAGAGCAGGCCAGGCCAGGTGGGTATAGTCGCGAGGTCTGTTTAATCTGGGTGATCGTGATGCCGTTTGGGATATATATCGTCGGCTACATCATATTCATCGTCGGCCTGGCGTTTGGCGCTCATTGGCTCGACGTGCCTGCGCAATGGATTAGCGTTGGTGTGCTCTGCCTGGCTTGGCTCGCCATCGTTCAGGGCGCAACCGTCACTGGGCAAAAAGACGCCTGACCCTTAGCGGAGCCTGGCGATTCTCGAATCGAGCACCAAGCTCCAGTTCAAGACGTTCTCCTGCGCCGGATAACCGCCGAGTCAGGCGCCTCAGCTCGAGCCGACACTCATCCAATCGACTCGGCGCTGCATTGACCCCTTCTACAGCTACAACAACTCGAATCGTTGCGTCTGCACGGTTTGCGAATCCAGGCCGATCTGCACTTCGAATTCACCCGGCTCGGCTGCGTGGTGCAACTGCGCGTTGAAAAATTTCAGGTCATCTTCATCGATGCTGAAACGCACCTGGGTGTGCTCGCCGGCCTTGAGCGTGACTTTGCGAAAGCGCTTCAATTCCTTGACCGGACGCACCACGGAAGCCGCCACGTCGCGGATATATAGCTGCACCACAGTCGCGCCATCACGCGGCCCGGTATTTTTCAGGGTCAGGCTGACGTCGAGGCTGCCGTCACGCGCCAGGCTGTGGCTCGAAAGCTGCACCTCGGACAGGCTGAAGTCGGTGTAACTCAAACCATAGCCGAATGGATACAGCGGCCCGTTGGCTTCCTCGAAGTACTGCGAGGTGTAGTTGCCAGGCTGGCCCTCGACATACGGACGACCGAGGCGCAAATGGTTGTAGTAGGTCGGAATCTGCCCGACCGAGCGCGGGAAGCTGATGGGCAGCTTGCCGGACGGGTTGTAGTCGCCGAACAGGATATCGGCAATTGCATTGCCGCCCTCGGTGCCGCTGAACCAGGTTTCCAGGATCGCGTCGGCGTTGGCCTGCTCCCAGTTGAGTGCCAGCGGCCTACCGTTCATCAACACCAGCACCAGCGGTTTTCCGGTCTGCTTTAGCGCGCGCAGCAACGCCTGCTGGCTGGGGGGAATGTCCAGGCGCGTGCGGCTCGACGATTCGTGTGACATCCCGCGCGCCTCGCCAACCGCAGCGACTATGACATCGGCCTGCTCGGCGGCCTTCAGTGCTTCGGCGAGCAACTCGGCCGGCGGGCGCGGGTCCAACACGACCACCGGCTTGTCCTCTTTGAGAAAGTTCAGGTAGTCGATGATGTGCTGATCATCGGTGAGGTTCGCCCCCAGGGCATAAATCACCCGCGCCGGGTCGCCCAGCGCCGCGTTCAGGCCCTGGCGCAGCGTTACCGACTGCGCGGCAGCTCCGGCTGCCGACCAGCTACCCAGCATGTCGATGGGCGAATCCGCCAGCGGCCCGACCAGGGCAATGGTGGCGGTCTTTTTCAGCGGCAGGGTCTGCTGGCGATTCTCCAGCAACACCATCGACTGGCGCGCCACAGCCCTGGTTTCGGCGCGGTGCAGGCGGCTTTCGGCGCTGACCTCGGCCGGGTCTTCGGCGGCGATGCCGATGCGCCGGTAGGGATCATGGAACAAGCCCATGTCGTATTTGGCACCGAGCACTTCACGCACTGCATTGTCAATTTCCTGCACCTTGACTTCGCCCGAACGCACCAGGGCGGGCAGCTCTTGGCGATACAGCGAGTCGGCCATGCTCATGTCGATGCCCGCCTTGATCGCCAGCTTGGCGGCCTCGCGACCATCCCTGGCAATCCCGTGGCTGACCAGCTCGCTGATCGCCCCATGGTCGCTGATCGTGACCCCGCGGAAGCCCCAGTCGCTGCGCAGCAGATCCTGCATCAGCCAGGTATTGGCGGTGGCCGGCACGCCATTGATCGAGTTCAGGGCGACCATCACCCCGCCCGCACCGGCGTCGATGGCAGCACGGTAGGGCGGCAGATAGTCCTGATACATGCGCATCGGGCTCATATCCACCACGTTGTAATCGCGCCCACCCTCGACCGCGCCATACAGGGCGAAATGCTTGACACTGGCCATCACACTGTCGGCGGCGCTGGGCGTTGCCCCTTGTAAGGCCTTGACCATGGTCCGGGCGATCTGCGACACCAGATAGGGATCTTCGCCAAAGCCTTCCGAGGTGCGGCCCCAGCGCGGGTCGCGGGTGATATCGACCATTGGCGCGAAGACCATGTCGAGGCCGTCGGCGCTGGCCTCGATGGCGGATATGCGACCGCTCAGGGTAATCGCCTGCAGATCCCAACTCGACGCCAGGGCCAGGCTGATTGGGAAAATAGTGCGGTGGCCGTGGATCACGTCGTAGGCGAAGAACAGCGGAATCTTCAGCCGGCTGTTCTGCACGGCGGCGTCCTGCATCGGCCGATTATCGCGGCGTGTCACCGTATTGAAGGTACCGCCGATATGACCGGCGGCGATCTCCTCGAGGATGCGCGGGCGCGGCATATCCCCGCCGATGCTGATCAAACGCAATTGCCCGACCTTTTCCTCGAGCGTCATCTGCGTGATCAAGTCGGCGATAAAGGCCTGTTTGTTATCCAACAGGACGGGGGAGGTGGCGGCCAGAGCCGCGTGACTGGCAAAACTGGCTAATAGGCCAAGCAGGTACAGCCTGATCATTCGATGGTATTCCTGAGTAACGCAGTACTTGAAAGCCGCGAGGGCGCATGGGTTGGACTGTGCGATAGAAACGTAACTGCGCCTGACGTTTGGGCCCGCCCAGGCGCCGGCCTTGATCCGCGCAGGGTGCGCCGTGTGCACCAGCCAATCACCGGTAATGCGTGCATGCCGGACCGGCCAGCGGCTTTACCGGGCAACAGCCGGTCAACGCTAGGCTCCGGCTACAGCCAGGCATTATGGGTCACAACCAGCGGCGAACTCTGGATTTATAGCGATCGAATTCAGCGCCGAACAGTGCCTCAAGCGCACGCTCCTCCGCGGTGATCTGCCAGCGGTTCATATAGAGGATGAACCCCAACACCCCAACCAGAGCCCAAGGCGCTGCAAGAACCACCGCCCAGGCAGCGAGAAACAGGGCAAAGCCAAGGTACATCGGGTTGCGCGAAACCCGATAGATCCCCGAACTCACTAGCGACGATGCCGTTTCCGGCTTCAGCGGATTGACCGTGGTCTTGGCCCGGCGGAAAGACACCACTCCAGCCAGGCAGAAGAAAGCACCAAGCAACAGCACGGCTGCCGTGGAGGCTATGCGCACCGCGTCGCTCATATCAACGCTCGGCAGCACAGAGGCAAGCGCCCACATAAACAGCGCGAACAGCGCCGCGACCAGTGGCGGTGGCATCTTGTTTTCTAGTGCTTGCATGGCTGTCCTTGTGACGGCGTTCAGGGTGCCGGGCAGGGTGCCCGACGGATTCAGTAATAACGGGGCAGGCCACTGCTCCAGAGCGTGTCGCGCTACTTTAAACTGAGCGGCCCGCAAATACTTGGCCGCGGTCGGATTGGTCGCGCCACCCCCATCGACCCAAGACGTCGCAATCGGTGGACAAGCAAAGCGTTATCCGGCCTGCCTGGTCCCCCAGTTCGCGTAGGCTGGAAACCGCGAAGCGTTTTCCAGCAATGGGTATCCAGGCTACTTTGGGTGATCAAGCGCCAGTTCGGCTACACCAAGGTGCGTTTTCGCAGCGTGGTGAAAACACCGCCAGCAGGTCACACTGTTTGCGTTGTCGCACCTGTAGATGGTGCACAAACAGTTAATGATTGCAGGAGAGGTGCGCGCGTAATGCTGGGAATGAAGCCTGCAAAGCGCTCCTCACAGGGCAAAAATATGCATTTGAAGGTGAAAAGTGGCCTGGTTTTCGATTGCGGCGATATTTTCGAGTCTTGAGTAAACCAGCTCGGGACACGGGGCTACTTCAGACCTTCGTCTGGGAAAATCGACCGCATGAAGGCAATATAAAATTCTTCGCCGACTATAGTCATATTTCATAGCTACAGCCCTATAATTGCTTATGGCGAATAGCCAGCATCTGGCGGTTTTTCGGAAGGGAGCGTCATGGAAATAAGATCGCTGCCAAACACCATCAAAGTCGCGGTTGGTGATTTGACTATTGGCATGTACGTCGCCGAACTGGATCGCCCCTGGACAGATACGCCCTTCCTCTTCCAGGGATTTCTCATTCGTGAACAGCAGGAGCTAAGCCTGCTGCAAGCACATTGCCAGTCGGTTTGGGTCGACGCTAGGCAGTCGACCAGTAGCAGTGCACATCAATTGGCGCAGCAGTCGCCATCGACAACACTGGAGGCGGCAGTAGCCAAGGTCAAATTTGATACTGCAATGCATCAGGCACAACCTATCTGGCAGACGGGCCACGAGTGCTCTCTGCGCATCCTTAATGCCGTCAGGCTGGGCCATGAGCTCGATGTTGTGACGGTCAAGGCGGTGGTCAAGGAGTGTGTCGAACACATCCTTGAAAATCCTTCCGCGATGCTATGGCTCGCGCGAATCAAGGACAGCGATGAGTACACCGCTGAGCACTGCTTGCGCGTCGGCATTCTTTCGATCGCATTAGGACGTGAGTTGGGTCTGATGCCGCTGGAACTTGAGCAGGTAGGTATCTGCGGCATGCTCCACGATGTTGGAAAGCTCAAGATACCTGATGAAATCCTCAACAAGCCTGGCAAGCTGACAGAGGAAGAGTTCACCATTATGCGGCGGCACTCGATTGAAGGCCGCAAATTGCTCATGGCCAACGGACAGACGCCGTCTTCTGCAGTCGAAGTCGCCTATAGCCATCATGAACGAATGGATGGCGGCGGTTACCCCCGAGGCTTGAAGGCGCATCAGATACCCTTTTTCGCCAAGCTCATCGCAGTGGTTGACGCCTACGATGCAATCAACAGCGATCGGGTCTACAGCAAGGGCAGATCCACCATGGAGTCGCTACGCATCCTCTTCGATGCGGCCAATAGCCAATTCGACGAGGAGATTGTCCTGGCCTTCATTCGCATGATCGGCATATTTCCGCCTGGAGAGATCGTCGAGTTAACCAATGGTGAAGTAGCCATCATTACGGCCTGCTCGCCTGAGCACAAACTCAAACCCCGCCTGTTGCGTGTGCTCGACAGTAAAAAACAGCCGTGTAAGGTCAGAGTCATTGACCTGCAGAAAAACCCTTGCGACGAAACGGGCCTTCCCTATCGGGTCGGTGAGGTTCACCCCACTGGAGCTTTCGGTATCGATATCGAAGCCTATCGGGTTAAGGGGCTGATCATTCCTGGCTATCTATCAACCTAGAATTATTCTGCGTAGGCTCGGGACTGCCAGGAACAACGAGGTGACCGACAGTGAGAGCAAAGCGCTGCCGGAACCGGTGAGGCCTGCAACGGAACAAGGCCGATAATAAGTCTGATCTTCGTGATTGATTTGAGCGCATGGTTATAAGCTGGATTGCCCAAAGACTGCTACAACAGTTATGGCAAAAGCCACCATTCCGACATCGGCAATATAGATTTCCTCTCTTGAATTTACCCGTCAGCCTTTTCTAGGATACTTCCCAATGTCGCTAGCTTTACGAATGGCCAGCCCATCCTATAGAAAAAGATGCCAGGGATAATTTCTGAAAACGCGTAACCTATGAAGCGAAATACAAATGTGGCGACTGTTCCATGGTTCATCAGCTTATAACGTACAGATTAAAGGGCCGGCTTTAGTCTGTCCCGAGTGAGTGAAGCGAACGGCTTGAACCGCATGTCAGGATTTCACGCCATTTTCGTTAAGCAAAGAATGTTCTTTAAGCCCCGCTTCAATGAAAGCCGAAATCATGGCGCGATAGACGCTTTCCACTACGTTTGGATTTGCCCCTTGCTCGTGTGCAAGTACTGTGACTTTTAAAATAACTTGCTCTACCCGATCTGGTGCTTTTACTTCGTCTGTTGTCTTTTTGAATGAGGCGGCCTGAAAGACAAAAGCTCCGCGTTCTGCGAGTAAAGCTACAATTTTTCGATCTATTTTGTCGATATTTTCGCGGACTTCATTGAGTAAACTGCATCTGACTTCCATGTGGGCGTACTCCGATTTTGACTTTGACTCTAACGACTAAGCTAAGGGGCTGGCTTTTGCCAGTACAAATGAGTGAAACGAACGACTTGATGGACTTTCCTTGCACCACACTTGCCGATACCGAGTCGTCCGGGAGATCGCTGGGAGAGTTGTTACGCACTGGCGGATATTCAGGTCAGTTGAAGCCGGGGTTTATGGAGCCTGAATTCATAGAATAAGTGCAACGTTTGAGACGACAGGCAGAGAGCCAGCCACCGGTAGAATCCAGGCTCTCACACCGAAGGATTCAAGCGCAGATGACTACGCCTTACCGGCAGCTGACTCAGGGCCAACGTTACCAGATTGAGGCCGGTTTAATCGCCGGCAAAAACCAGGTCAGCCTTGCTAAACAGCTTGGCGTGCATCCCGCGACCATCAGCCGAGAGATCCGCCGCAACAGCTCAGAAAACCGCTACGCAGCTGTTTCAGCGACCCAGAAAAGTGATGCGCGCCGTGCCCAAGCACACAAGTACTGCAAGCCCGTTGCCTGGTTCCGTCACTACCTGCCGATCTGGCTTCAGCACGGGATGAGCCCAGAACAAATTGCTCATCGTTTAAAGCAAGAGCGGCCTGATGACACTGCGAGTCATGAGTGGATTTACCAATTCATCGCCATCGACAAGCGCCGTGGCGGTGATTTGTATACGCACCTTCGCCACCGTCGGAAATGCTACCGAAAGCGCTACGGAAGCCACGACCGGCGCGGACAACTACGAAATCGCGTGTCGATCAGTGAGCGGCCTGCTGAGGTCGAAACACGTGAACGGCTAGGCGATTGGGAGGGTGATACGGTGCACGGACTCGGCGGCAATATCGTGACGTTGGTTGATCGTAAAAGCGGCTACCTGAGCGCGTATCCGGTCAAGCGCAGAACACGGAGACAGGTGACGCGAGCGATCAACCTGCTGCTTAAGGGTCATGTGGCAAACACGTTGACGCTGGACAATGGCCGGGAGTTTGCCGGTCATGAATGCATCGCCCGCAAGAGCCAATGCGCGGTCTATTTTGCTGACCCGTATTCGTCTTGGCAGCGCGGCAGCAATGAAAATGCGAATGGCCTGTTGCGGCAGTATTTTCCCAAGGGCAGCGACTTTAGCAAGCTGACTGTGGAGGCCGTTAATCAGGCGGTAATGAAGATCAATTTACGACCACGCAAACGCTTGGCCTGGAAGACACCATACGAAGTACAAGCAGGGGTAAGCGTTGCACTTATGCGTTGAATTCAGGGGGCGCTTACGGTGATGATGGGTACAGGTAGTCGGTCTTGCGGTCGATCGGGCGAAAGCGGCTCATGCGGGAGCCATCGGCTGGGCCGTGCCGGATTATCCCCGAATGAAGCGGTTGCTAGGCCATTGTGCATGGCCTGCGCTGCGCTGGCCCATGCGCCGATCACGATGAAAAGCTAGCTGTTTTGTTTGTTCTAATTGCCTTGTAGAGGATCGGAAATTGCCCAAGATGCATAGAGCCTCGCGCCATCAAGCGACGGCCAAAACCCTACCTAGTGCTGGCCAAGTTGCGGCACTCTGCTCGCGATGACGTCATAAAAAACTGGCACCCTAGAGCTTAAGTAAGTGCCATTCTGGCATAGCCCTTTCTTTAGTTCTGTAGT
Organism: Pseudomonas sp. CC6-YY-74; assembly: GCF_002025205.1. GTDB lineage: Bacteria > Pseudomonadota > Gammaproteobacteria > Pseudomonadales > Pseudomonadaceae > Aquipseudomonas > Aquipseudomonas paeninsulae. Next base: position 1,382,423 of record NZ_CP019947.1, read on the forward strand.
CGCACTCGCCTTCGTCTCTCCGTCTCTTTTGATCTTGCAATCTGATGCCTGTCCAAGACGAAAATTACGCGTTCTTCAATAGATTATTTACGTAATCTCGTAGGCGTTCGAAATTCAGCAAAACCCAGAAGTTGAGGCCTATCATAAAGCCAATAAATGAAAATAATTGGAAAGTCACAGCAAAGCTAACCGTGCCCCCCCTCCGGTCATTGGCCAAATCAAGAACATAGGGATGTCGGCTATCAGTGCCCCACCCAAAGTTAATGTAAAAATATTAACGCGCTTCTTTTTCGAAAGCAGCTGATAAAAGCGGAAGCCGATAAAGAATTCATAGATATACACAACGGGAAGGCCAACTAGCACGATGCCGAAAAATAAACCTATAAAGGACAGGAGCCCGTCTTGCATATTAAAGCCAGGGAGGTCGGCAAAAAATGCATAGAAAGAGAATGCAAACGGCATTATCAGTGGCGCAAATCCCAGGGCTCTAGTTTCGTTTTTCATAATTTACTCGCTGTACGCATTCAGTCGGCGTTAAGGCTGTTAATTAACATAGGTTTACAAGCGACTTACAAAAGCGGACGCCATGGTACCTGAACTGGCCTTCTAGGGGGAACGCGAACAGTCACCAGGAAAGGGCTAGAACGGGACTAGTGGACTGTCCGTAAAGTTCGTTTACCTATAAAAGTAGAACAAATATACTGTGCACCCCTCCTTTTTCGGCGTGTGTAGCATGGCTCGACCAGCGGCTTCTTTTTGTTTAAATCCCACTGATGTTGAGACGCTGCAAAGCTGGTTGTGCATGGGATCTCTGCCTCAGAGCATTGCTCAACGCGCCCGGATTCTGTTGCTGCTGACTAGCGGCCTCACGCCCAAGCAGGTCAGTGATCGGTTGGAAGTTTCGGCGCCAGTCGTATTCAAATGGCGCAAGCGCTATCAGGAATCTGGCCTCGATGGGCTGAGCGATCTCCCGCGCAGCGGACATCCACGCAAGCTCGACGAGGCGAAGATTAAGGAAATTCTGACCCTGACGACCCAGCGTGTGCCGCGTGAGGCGACCCATTGGAGCTTGCGGCTGATGGCCAAATACGTGGGTGTTACTGTCTGGCAAGTCGCCCAGGTATGGGCCGCCGCCGATCTCAAGCCCCATCGATTGAAAACCTTCAAGATCAGCAACGACCCGCACTTTGCTGACAAAGTGGTCGATGTGGTCGGGCTGTACCTGAACCCGCCTGACAATGCACTGGTGCTGTCAGTTGACGAGAAAACCCAGATCCAGGCGCTGGATCGCACCCAGCCAATGCTGCCTCTCAAACCAGGTCAGATCGAACGCAGGACGCATGACTACAAGCGTCACGGTACGGCCAGTTTGTATGCCGCCTTCAACATCCTGACGGGCCAGGTCATTGGTCGCATCACCCAACGACACAGGGCCAAAGAGTTCCTTGAGTTCCTTCGGCAGATCGACCGCGCAACGCCTGCCGAGTTGGATCTGCATTTGATTCTGGACAACAGCTCGACTCACAAGACCGCCGCCGTCAGGGCGTGGCTGGAGAAGCATCCCCGCTTCAAGCTGCACTTCACGCCGACCAGCGCCTCATGGCTGAACGCCGTAGAGGGTTGGTTTGCTCAATTGGAAAGGCGGGCGTTGTATCGCGATGCGTTCAGCAGCGTGGCTGATCTGAAAGCGGCAATTCGCCGTTTTATCGAGGCCCATAATGAATATTCAGCCAAGCCATTTCGCTGGAACAAAACGGCTGAATCCATTATCAGCTCTGTTAATCGCGCAAAGCTCGCCGCAATCAAGAATAAGTTATTGGACTAACCAAACAGTCCACTAGTCTAACTAGTTGTAAATATTGAATATTTCGTATGTTTCTCGTTGGGTTGCAGCGTTTTACTTGAGTGTTTTGGTCAGTTTTATGGTTGGTGCGGCCAGGCCCATAGGCTATATCTCAAGAGGTCGAATCGCGCCTTGATGGGTAGGCACCAATGGCTGTCGGCTTGAGGCCGCTTGCTGCCTGGTGCGACTGATTATTTCTGGTCGATTGCCGGACTCACAATCGAGTTGTTTGAGGGTCTTGCACCCCGACTTGGCGATTTTCGCCATGCCCCCCCTGAAAGACTCCGTAGGCAACGATTTGCCCTGAGGTTCGGGCGCCTGTGTCTAGGGTTCTCTCTGCGAGGTCTCACGTCGCTACGGTGACATTCGTCGCCAGAACCAAGGACCCACGAGCCTTCGCATCAGCAGCGCTCAATTGCGCATCCAGAATGTTCAGGAGTGGAGTCAGTTACTCAAAGGGGGGCTTGTTGGATCGTAACCGCTGGATAAACCCCGCCTTCAAATGATCCGAACTCCGGCCGATGCTGCACTCCCGGTTTCTTTCTGGAGCCAGTTGCCATGATGCGACCCGACGCCAAAGTCGAAAACGTGTAGCTCTCGACGGTGTAAGGGCGTTGTACACCAATACAATTTCTGGCGCACGGCGCCGCTGAGCAGCGCGTACCTTTGCTGTGTTTTAGCCCTTCAGCGGCTGCCCTGATGGTTGTTTTCCTGGACGCAGGTGCAGCGCTTGCCTGGGCTGAATTGCTCAGTCTGGAGCGATCAGTGCGGCAATCCTTTGCCTTGCCGTTGGTTGTTTGGCTGTGGGTTCGCGTGCGCTGCGTAATGCCTGGCCGGCCATTTGTGTATGTATGGGCGATGCCCCAGTTCCCTGCGCATGGGGCTATCCGTCTCTCTACCGGAGCGGATTTATCCGCGACTTCCACGGCTAAAACCGCTGCCACAACGAGACCCCCCGGTGTCAGGCTAGTTGTCGCCTCAGTGGATTTATCAAAACGATAGATTGGGGGCGTCAAAGAGAGCTGCAATGTCGAGCTATTCACCTGAGCGTAAAGCTGCCCTGCTGAACAAGTTACTCCCGCCACTAAACCACTCCGTAGCTGAGCTCGCGCGCCAAGAAAGCGTCCCCGAAGCGACGCTGTATGCTTGGCGTACCAAGCTCAAAGCAGGAGGCGCAGTAGTGCCTGGAGACAAAACCAAAGCCGATAACTGGCCCGCTGAAGCCAAGTTCGCGGCGGTGCTGCATGCGGCCACCTTGAGCGAGATCGAGCTCAGCGAATACTGTCGCAGCAAGGGTTTGTACCCTGAGCAAATCAGCGCATGGCGCCAAGCCTGCATCAGTGGCCAGCTGTCGGCCCAAGCGCAGCGTCAAGCCGATCGGGATCAGGCGCGTGCCGACAAGAAGCGCATAGCCGCACTGGAGCGCGAGCTGCGGCGCAAAGACAAGGCACTGGCTGAAACCGCCGCGATCTTGGTGCTGCGAAAAAAGATGAATGCCTTCTGGGGAAACGACAACGAGGACGTTTGACCTCGCTGCCAGAACGGCAACAACTCGTTGAACGGTTTAACCATGCCGTCGCTTCTGGTGCGCGCAAGGCGGTGGCCTGCGCAGAGATCGGACTGTCGCTGCGCGCTGACGCCGGTGATGCTGGCCGATGTGCGCACCACCACGGTACGGCCACAGCCGCCGAACGCCCTGAGTGAGGACGAGCGCCGCACCATCCTGGCAGTGTGCAACAGCGCGCCATTCGCCAGCTTGCCGCCTAGCCAGACCGTGCCACGGCTGGCCGATCAAGGCCGTTACCTGGCCTCAGAGGCGACCTTCTACCGCGTCCTCAAGGCCGCCAATCAGCAACATCGCCGCGGCGGTCGCAGCCATGCGCCGCACAAGCACGCGGCGCCGACCACGCACAGTGCAACGAAGAGCAATCAGGTCTGGTCATGGGACATCACCTACCTGCCATCGCCGGTGCGCGGAAAGTATTACTACCTGTATTTGATCGAGGATATCTACAGCCGCAAGGGCGTGGGCTGGGAGGTTTACGAGCAAGAAAGCGGCAAACTGGCGGCCGAACTGATGCAGCGCACCGTGCTGGCCGAGCGCTGCGTGGGTCAGCCCTTGGTGCTGCACTCGGACAACGGTGCGCCGATGAAATCGGTGGCGCTGCTGAGTAAACTCTACGATCTCGGCATCACTCCATCGCGTGGACGACCCCGAGTAAGCAACGACAATCCCTACTCGGAATCGCTGTTTCGAACCCTGAAATACTGCCCGCAATGGCCCAAGGATGGCTTTACAGATTTGGATGCAGCACGCAGCTGGGTGCGCGACTTTATCCGCTGGTACAACCATGAGCACCGCCACAGCCGTATCCGCTTCGTAACCCCGGCACAGCGTCATCGCGGCGAGGATCAAGAGGTGCTGGCCAAGCGCCACGCGCTGTACCAGCAAGCCCGCCATCAGCACCCGCATCGCTGGTCAGGCAACACTCGAAATTGGCAGCCTATCGGGGCTGTCACACTCAACCCAGAGAGACTGCAACCGGCACTGAGAATAGCGGCATAAGAAACACGGCTGACGCGACAACTACCTTGCAAAACGCCGAGACGCCGACGCCAACAGCGCGCGCAAAAGCTAATGGCTACTCAGCCGGTTTATTCGCCGTGAGCGGTGTTCGCCGTCCTTGATCGAGGTCAAGCTCGGGTAGGCTGTTATCGGGTAGCTTTCACTGCATATTGTGGTTACAGATAAATAAATATCTATATGTAGTGTCAGGAGGCGACATGCTCAGCCCGGTTAAAGCCCTTCATCCTCAGCAGTTATGCAAGCGCGATGGCAGCATTGCGGCGTTCGATCTCGGTAAGATTCGTCAGGCGATCATCGCGGCGGGCGAGGCCAGTGGCGAGTTCGATGAGGCGCTGGCGGGGGAGTTGGCCGAAGCGGTGCTGATGCGCCTGCTGGAGTTGCCCAGTATCGATGTCGAACAGGTGCAGGACCGCGTCGAGCGGGTGCTGATGGAGGCCGGTTTCTACCAGACCGCGCGGGCTTATATCGTCTACCGCGAGCGTCATGGCCGGTTGCGCCGTGATCGTAAGGCGCTGGTCGATGTGGCGGCGTCGATGAACGAGTACCTGTCGCGCGAGGATTGGCGGGTGCGGGCCAACGCCAACCAGGGCTATTCCCTCGGCGGGCTGATTCTCAATGTGTCGGGCAAGGTCACTGCCAACTACTGGCTGGACGAGGTGTACAGCGAGACCATCGGTCTGGCCCATCGTGAGGCCGATCTGCATGTACATGATCTGGACATGCTCGCCGGCTACTGCGCCGGCTGGTCGCTGCGCAGCCTGCTCAACGAGGGGTTCAATGGCATTCCCGGACGGGTTGAAGCGGGGCCGCCCAAGCACCTGTCCAGTGCCCTGGGGCAGATGGTCAACTTCCTCGGTACCTTGCAGAACGAGTGGGCCGGGGCCCAGGCGTTCAGCTCGTTCGATACCTACCTGGCGGCCTATGTGCGCAATGACAACCTGGGTTTTGCCGAGGTACGCCAGGCCATCCAGGAGTTCATCTACAACCTCAATGTGCCGTCGCGCTGGGGCACCCAGACGCCGTTCACCAACCTGACCTTCGACTGGGTCTGCCCGGAAGATTTGCGCGAGCAGATCCCCTATATCGGCGGGGTGGAGATGCCCTTCGCCTATGGCGACCTGCAGGCCGAGATGGAGTTGATCAACCGCGCCTATATCGAGGTGATGCAGGCCGGCGACGCCATGGGCCGGGTGTTTACCTTTCCGATCCCGACCTACAACATCACCCATGACTTCCCCTGGGACAGCGAGAACGCCGACCGCCTGTTCGAGATGACCGCACGCTACGGCTTGCCGTATTTCCAGAACTTCCTCAATTCCGACATGCAGCCCAATCAGGTGCGCTCGATGTGCTGCCGCCTGCAACTGGACGTGCGCGAACTGCTCAAACGCGGTGGTGGCTTGTTCGGCTCGGCCGAGCAGACCGGCTCGCTGGGCGTGGTGACGATCAACTGCGCGCGTCTGGGTTATCTGTTCAAGGGCAACACCCAGGGTCTGCTCAAACGCCTCGATCAGTTGATGGAGCTGGCGATGGAGAGCCTGGAGGTCAAGCGCAAGGTGATCCAGCATCACATGGACGCCGGACTCTATCCCTATACCAAGCGTTACCTGGGCACCCTGCGTAATCACTTCTCGACCATCGGCCTGAATGGCATGCACGAGATGCTGCGCAACTTCAGCGGTGACCAGGAAGGCATGCATACGCCCAAGGGCCGCGAATTCGCCTTGCTCCTGCTCGATCATGTGCGGGCCACCCTGGTGCGCTTCCAGGAAGAAACCGGGCAGATGTACAACCTCGAGGCGACCCCGGCCGAAGGCACCACCTACCGTTTCGCCAAGGAAGACCGCAAGCGTTACCCGGACATTCTCCAGGCCGGCAGCGCCGAGGCGCCGTACTACACCAACTCCTCGCAATTGCCGGTGGGCTTCACCGACGACCCCTTCGAGGCGCTGGAACTGCAGGACGAACTGCAGTGCAAGTACACCGGCGGCACCGTGTTGCACCTGTACATGGCCGAGCGGATCTCCTCGATCCAGGCCTGCAAGCAACTGGTGCGCAACGCCCTGGGGCGCTTCCGCCTGCCGTACCTGACGATCACCCCGACCTTCTCGATCTGTCCGACGCACGGCTATCTGGATGGCGAACACGAGTTCTGCCCGAAATGCGATGAAGCGCTGCTGCACAAGCAGGCCCGGCAGGGCGGCGCCGAGAAGGTCAGTGGCTGACTCGTCATTGCCGGCCTAACGGCCGGGTGATGGGTTACGCGGCGCCCGCGTGGGGTGTCGGCTCGGCACCCGGCGTCCGTCGCCGCTAACCCACCCTACGGAATAGCACCACCTACGCCGCGCCCACTGGGGCGGCGTTGATCAGCCAAGAGTGGATTCCCCGTTTTCCCCACAGCAAGGAGCGACACCATGCACAGCACCCAGCAACTCCCCGAAGCACAACGCCAGCGCTGCGAAGTCTGGACCCGGGTGATGGGCTATCACCGCCCGGTCACCGCCTTCAACCCAGGCAAGCAGTCCGAACACCGCGAACGCCAGCACTTCACCGAAGCGGCGGCGCGAGTAAGCGCCGCGTGAGCAGGTCGCTACGGGTTGGGGGCCTGGTGCCCCTGACCACCCTCGACTATCCGGGGCTGCTGGCTTGTGTGCTGTTCTGTCAGGGCTGCGCCTGGCGCTGTCGTTACTGCCACAATCCGGATCTGATCGCGGCCCGCGGCGAACAGGAGATCCCCTGGTGGCAGGTGCTGGACTTCCTCCAGCGCCGTCAGGGTTTGTTGCAGGCCGTGGTGTTCAGTGGCGGTGAGGCGACCCTGCAAGGCGGCCTGGTACCGGCGATGGAGCAGGTGCGGCAGATGGGTTTTCACGTTGGCCTGCACAGTGCCGGCATCAAGCCCTGGGCGTTCTCATGGGCAGTCAAGGCGGCGGACTGGGTTGGTTTCGACATCAAGGCCCTGGCCGAGGATGCCGAGCTGATCACCGGCGTCAGCGGCAGCGGCAAGGCCAACTGGCGCAGCCTGGAACACCTGCTGGCCAGCGGTGTGGCCTACGAGTGCCGAACCACCGTGCACTGGCATCTACTGGACGTCGAACGGCTGTGGCGCATCGGCCAGCGCCTGCATGCCTTCGGCGTCGAGCGCTTCGCCGTGCAGATAGTGCGCAGCGCACGCATGCTCGATCCGGATCTGCCCATGACCGCAACGCCGAACGCGGCGGGTGAATTGTGGCAGCACCTCGAGCAACTGTTCCCGCATTTCGAGCTGCGTGACCATTGATTGGCGCGCAGCCTGTTCAAGGCGCTGCTCAGGTTAACGCTTGCAACGTGCTGCGTAGAGCAGCACGGGCGACGATCTCGGTTAGCTTACCGCCGGCAAATAATCGGTATTACTGACCCCTCCGCCTACAGTGCTGCATGGCACCTGGCTGGAATCGGATGTGCGTGAGAATTGACCCTCGTCAGGTGCTGCGCCTGCGCCGCGCCGTACAATGGCGGCATTATTGCCGGCTACCCACGCGGGCAGGGCGGGCGCTGCGCTAGCCGCAGTCGCGGTCTTCCTATTCATGCTACGAGGTGGTCGAACATGGACCAATCGCTGAACTTCAATCGCGCGCTGGTCGAGAAGTATGATCGCCCGGGGCCGCGCTATACCTCTTATCCCACCGCGCCGCAGTTCCATCAGGCGTTTGCCATGGACGATTATCAGAACGCCGTTGCCGCCAGCAATCAGGCGATCGCGCCCAAGCCATTGTCGCTGTATATCCACATCCCGTTTTGCCAGAGCCTGTGCTACTACTGCGCCTGCAACAAGATCATCACCAAGAAGACCCACCGCGCGGTGGAGTACCTGACCTATCTCAAGCGCGAAATCGCCATGCAGGCGGACCTGTTCGACCACACGCGCAAGCTGACCCAGTTGCACCTTGGCGGCGGCACGCCGACCTACCTGACCAGCGAGCAACTGGCCGACCTGATGGCCACCTTGCACCAGGCGTTCAACATGGATGACAGCGACGACCACGAGTTCTCCATCGAGGTCGACCCGCGCACCATCAGCACCGAACAGATCCAGCATTTGCGTGCGCTCGGCTTCAATCGCCTGAGCTTCGGCGTGCAGGACTTCGATGCGGATGTGCAGGCGGCGGTCAACCGCGTGCAGAGCGAGGAACAGGTCTATGCGTTGGTCGCCGCCGCGCGCGAGGCGCAGTTCAAGTCGGTCAGCGTCGACCTGATCTACGGCCTGCCGCTGCAGACGGTGGCCAGCTTCGACGTCACCCTGAGCAAGATCATCACCCTGCGTCCGGATCGTATCGCCGCCTACAGCTATGCCCACCTGCCGCAAATGGTGCGCGCGCAACGCCTGATCCGCCGCGAAGACATGCCGCCGCCGGAGCGCAAGCTGGAGCTGCTGGAGCTGACCATCAAGCGCCTGACCGACGCCGGCTACGTGTATATCGGCATGGACCATTTCGCCCTGCCGGATGACGAGTTGGCCCTGGCGCGCGCCAATGGCACCTTGCAGCGTAATTTCCAGGGCTATTCCACCCATGCCGATTGCGACCTGATCGGCCTCGGCGTGTCCTCGATCGGCAACGTCGGCGACAGCTACAGCCAGAGCGTCAAGGAGCTCTCGCAGTACTACGCGCGTCTCGATCAGGGCCTGCTGCCGGTGCAGCGCGGCTACAGCCTGAACGCCGACGACCTGCTGCGCCGTGAGGTGATCAGCGCCCTGATGTGCCATGGCCGAGTCGACTTCGCCACTGTCGAGGCGCGTCACGGTATTGACTTCAAAGACTACTTCGCCGACGCCCTGACGGCACTCGAGGAGCATGTAGCGGACCGTCTGGTCGAAATCCACGCCGACGCCCTGGTGCTGCTGCCGCAAGGCCACCTGATGATGCGCAGCGTGGCCATGGCCTTCGACGCCTACCTGGGCGACGAGCAGAAGGGCCGTTTCTCGCGCACGGTGTAACAGTCAACTTGCTGTGGTCTGGCATGCTGGCGATCTTTGGAGCATTAGATCGCCAGCATGCCGGGCTCTACAACGTTGACCAATCCGGCGCAACGATCATTCGCCGACGGCTCACCAGGATCCCGCGATGAGTTATTCACTCCTGCATGTCGTGCACCTGCTCGCGGCTATAGCCTTTATCGGCACGCTGTTCTTCGAGGTGATCATCCTCGCCAAGGTCAAGCCGCAGCTCGATCCCGGTGCGGTGGGCGCACTGGAGCAGGCGCTCGGCCGGCGTACCCGCTCGGTGCTGCATTGGGTGGTGCTGCTGGTCTACGGCGCCGGTTTCGGCCTGGCCTGGCAGCACCGCCAGGCGCTGGCCGATCCCTTCGCCAGCAGTTTCGCTACCTTGTTGAGTCTGAAAATCGTGCTGGCGGTCAGCGTATTTTTCAGCTTCGGCCTGGTCGCCATGCTGCTGCGATCCGGGCGCATGAGCCCAAGCCTCTACCGCATATTGCATTGGGCGGTGCTGGTGCAGATGCTCGGCATCGTGCTGCTGGCCAAGGCGATGTTCTATATCCATTGGTGAGCCACTGCGCAGACGGTGACATCGGTTGCCCCGCGTTTGTGGGGGTGACGAAATTGGAATTAGGCATAGTCGCGCTAGGCGGTGATGGATTACTCGCCGATTGGCCGGCAAGCTACGCGGCTGACGCGGAGCGCCGTGATGCTTGCCGCTGTCGTCTAGTGGCCAGGCGCGGCCCCGCTGCAATCGAGCTCATGCCGATACCAAACGCTTGATCCATTCCAGCAGCACAGCGGGTAACAGCTCAGGCTTGGGCAGCAGGGCGTAGTGGCGAGGGCCGAACACCGCCGGCAGGTAGTTCGCGGCCTGGCGGTCGATGGTCAGGCAGAAGGGGGAGATGCCTTGCAGTTTGGCTTCGGTCACGGCTTGGCGCATGTCTTCCACGCCATAGCGGCCCTCATACTCGTCCACATCGTTCGGCTTGCCGTCGGAGAGCAGCAGCAGCAGCCGGTGTCTGGCCGCTTCGCGCATCAGCAAGGTGCTGGCGTGGCGGATGGCGGCGCCCGCCCGGGTATAGCGTTCCGGTTCGAGCGCGGCTATGCGCCGACCGACCTCGTCGCTGTAGCGCTCATCGAATGCTTTGAGCGTGCGTAACGTGACCTGTTGCGGGCCTTCGCCGGAGAACGCCAGTACGCTATAGGGCTCGCCCATGCTCTCCAGCGCCAGACAAACCAGGAGCAGAGCCTCGCGCTCGACATCGATGATCCGTCGCTGCTGGGAGATCCAGCCGTCGGTGGAACCGCTGACGTCGATCAACAACATGATCGCCATATCGCGCCGAGTGCAGCGCTGGGTCTGGTAGAGCGCCTGCGGCATGTTCAGGCCGGCACGGGCCTCGGCATAGCCGTCGATATAAGCTTCCAGGTCGATATCGTCGCCATCGAGCTGCTTGCGCAGCCTGACGCGACTGGCGCGCAGCCGTTCAAATTGCCGGCGGATGGCATCGAGCATCGAACGATGGGTCTCCAGGGTCTGTGCGACCCATTGCTGCGGGCCGTCCTCGGCGGCGCACAGGCGCACGGTCGCGCCTGGGTCGCGGTAGGTCTGGCTGCGGTAATCCCATTCGGGGTAGCTGATCCCGCTGGCTGCCGAGGCCTCGGCGCTGCGCCGAACCCGCGTTTCTGGCGGCTCGTCGGAGAGCAGTACTTCCTTCGGCCGGCCCGGCGCAACCACCAGTCTGGCTTCGTTCAGCTCCGCCAGCGAGTCGGCGAAATCGGCGGCTGGGGTGGCGGTGTCCCGGTCCGTGGGGCGCGACAGGCCCATGGGGTCTTCGGCATGTTCCAGCGGCTCGCCGGGTTGCACCATGCTCGGGCCCTGTTCCTGGACGTCATCCTCGCCCGCCTGGGCCTCGCGCACGTTCGGTCGGCGCGGCAGGCGCGCGCTACGCGGCAGGGAATCGGCTGGTTCGGTTTCGGCGCCAACTGTTTGCGGCCGCTGCAAGGAAGTTGCCGGCAACCGTAGTTCGCCGGTCCAGGCGTCGCGCAACAGTGGCTGAGCGCCGAGGCTGCGGGCTTGCTCGGGAGGCATGAGGCGCGCCGCCAGTACCGCCGCCTGTTGCAGCGAGTCGGCCGCGGTCACTGGTGTCGGCAGATGCTCCAGCGGCTGGCCGCATTCGTTGCGCAGCAGGGCACGCAGAAAGTGTTCCAACGGCTGGCGCTGGCTGGAGAAGGCGCGCATGGGCGGGCGATTGGCCAAGGCCTGCTGACGCAGCGCCTGCAGTGAGACGGCGAGCCCCGGCAACTGGAGCAGCAGATCGCGATCGGCAGCCCAGGCTTCGAGAAGCAGATAGAGGCTGCGCTGCAGCGGATCGTCGAGGGTATGCAGGTGCGCTGCACTGCCGCGCTGGGCGCGCATCGCCTGCTGCAGGGCGAGGGTTCGGTAGCGCGCCAGGGCGAGTGGGGCATCCTTGCCGTCGAGTTGCCCCGGCAGCCATATATGCACGCCATCGGTAGCGGGAACGGCGGTTTGCTGGCGGGGTTTTTCGTTACGCTGGAATAGCTTTACCAACAGAGTGGGGGGCAAGGGCGGTTGCGCGATACGCAGTGGATAGCTGGTGCCGAACAGAGCCCTGATCAGTAGATCGATGTGTTGCGCGACATCCGCCAAGGTGACGACTTTCGCTGCGTTTGCGGGACGGTGGTGGCGCCGCCACAACGCCTGGGCATACACCGTGGCATGCCGCGCGACATCGGTGATGACGTCTTCGGCTTCGGCCATCTAGATGAACGTCAGGTCGACCAGGTCGCGCATGGCACCGATCAGCGCGGCATCATCGGACAGCGGCGAGATTAGCGCGACCTGGCAGGCGATGGGGGCGGCGATACCGCTGCTGATCAGGCGCGCGCTGGCGATCAGCAGACGCGTGCTGGGGACTTCTGCCAGGCCGCGATCCTGCAGGGCGCGCAGCCGCTGCGCGAGCGAGACCAGAGCGTGCGCGGTGGCGTGGTCGATTCCACCTTCGTGCATGACGATGGCTATCTCGCGCTCGGCCGGCGGGAAGTCGAAGTCCAATGCCACGAAGCGTTGCCGGGTGCTCGGTTTCAAATCCTTGAGCATGCGCTGGTAGCCGGGGTTGTAGGACACCACTAGCTGGAAGTGCGGCGAGGCTTCGAGAATTTCGCCGGTTTTGTCCAGTGGCAGGATGCGTCGATAGTCGGTCAGCGGGTGCAGCACGACAATGGTGTCCTGGCGCGCCTCGACCACCTCGTCGAGGTAGCAAATGGCGCCTTCGCGCACCGCCCGGGTAAGTGGGCCTTCCGCCCAATGGGTGCCTTGCTGACCGATCAGGAAGCGCCCAACCAGGTCGCTGGCGCTCAGATCGTCATGACAGGATATGGTGATCAGCGGGCGCTTGAGGCGCCAGGCCATGTGCTCGACGAAACGGGTCTTGCCACAGCCGGTCGGGCCCTTGAGCATGATCGCCAGTTGCTGGGCATGGCATTGTTCGAAGATCGCCACCTCGTCACCGCAGGGCTGGTAATAGGGCTCTGCTTCCCGCAGTGCGGATTCCGGGGCAGAGCGGCGCGACAATGAATGCTCCATCACAACGCGGTGCTTGAGGTAGGGGGCGTTGCCAGTGCCGGATCGGCTTCGTCGATAACGAAGCGCGGCGCATGGCGGAAGAAATCGAAGATGAACAGCCCTACACCCAGGGCGAAGAGAGACGCAGTGGCCACCAGCATCAGGAAGTGCACCTGGATCTTCAGTTGCACGTCCAGGTAGCCCATGCCGAGGATACGTTCGAGGTAGACCTGGGCGATGCCGGCGGTGGCGAATGACAAGGTCATGCCGAACATGCCCGCCAACTGCAGCCAGAACGCCCAATAGCCGATGCTGCTGCCTTCCTCGTTGCGCCGGGTCATGCGCGGCAGGGCATAGGTGATCATCGCCAGGATGATCATGACGTAGGCCCCGTAGAAGGCCGCGTGGCCGTGCATGGCGGTAATCAGGGTGCCGTGGGTCCACTTGTTAACGTCGGGAAAGGTGTGGGCCAGGCCGAGCAGACCGGCTCCGAACAGGGTAAAGACCGCACTGCCGAGGGTCCAGTGCAAGGCCAGCTTGTTGGGGTGGGAGAGTCCGGAACGGCGTAATGCGCTGTAGGCATACATCGCCATGCCGACCAGCGCCACCGGCTCCAGCGCGCTGAAGACGCCTCCGATCGGCAACCAGTAGCCCGGTACGCCGACCCAGTAATAATGGTGTGCGGTACCAAGGATGCCGGCGATGAAGACCAGACCGACGATCACGTACAGCCACTTCTCCATCACTTCACGGTCGGCGCCGGACAGCCTGATCAGCAGGTAGGCGAGGAAGGCACCCTGGATCATCTCCCATACACCTTCGACCCACAGGTGGATGGTCCACCAGCGGTAGTAGATGGATACCGTGTAGTTTTCGTAATACAGCAGGGCCGGAACATACAGCACCGCGGCGCTGCCCAGGCCAAGTAACAGGACGCCTTCGGTAGTGGTGAAACGCCCGGATTTCTTGATCGTCATGCCGATGTTGTAGAGGAAGATCAACATGCAGATGACGATCACGATTTTGTGCGGCAGTGGTTGTTCGAGCAACTTGTTACCGGTGCCATAGCCGAACAGGTAGCCAATGACCGCGGTGACGCCCATGGCCGTCCACAAGCCGAGCTGGATGTACGCCAACTTGGTGCTATGCAACTCAGTGCGCGACTCGTCCGGAACCATCCAATAGGTAGCCCCCATAAACCCGGTCAGTACCCAGACGATCAACAGGTTGGTGTGGATGACCTTGGTCACATCGAACGGCAGGAACTGCAGCAGTGGGTCCGGCCCCAGGTACTTCGCCGCCGAGAGCAGACCGAAGACCAGTTGCAGGCCGAACAGCACCATGGCAACGGCGAAATACCAGTAGGCGACGGATTGAGATCTGTAGCGCATGGTCATCCCCTGCGATCAGTTGCGGCGTTGCGCGTGAGGCAACCGGCGGTTACTGGAAGGACGCCAGATAGGCGACCAGTTGGTCGATCTGTTCGGGCGTCAGCGATTTGGCGAAGGTGTTGGGCATGAAAGACATGCCGTCAGCTGAATACATGGCGCCCGGATGGAGGTAGGCGCTCGGCGCGATTATGGATTCGCGAATGAAACCTTCGGCGTCCTCGGCGCTGCCCTGGTAGTCGGGTGAGGCGATGACCTGTTTGGCCCGGCGGGCCAGGCCGGCGAGCGTGGGTCCAGCGAGGTTGACCCCTGGCGCGATGGAGTGGCAGGCGCTACACACCGGAGTGGCCGTGCGAAACAGCGCCTCGCCGAGGGCGATCGGGTTTTCTTTGCCGGAGACCGGACGGGCGCCGGGTGGCAGCTGACTGGTGGATTTTGTCGAGCCGGAGAGGTCCTGTTGTGCCACCGAGAGGTCCGTGCCGGGGATCGACGAGCCAGTGACCAGAATCGGTCGTGGCGGCCAGCCATTGTTGTCGACCTTGCTCACCCAGTCGAGGAAGGCAACCAGCCCGGCGATTTCTTCGTCGGCGAGGTTCAGGTTCGGCATCAATCGGCGATGGCGCTGCTCATCGTAGAACTTGGAGGGATCCTTGAGGAAGGCCGTGAGATAGGGGGCGCCGCGCTGCTGGGCGATTTTCGTCAGATCAGGGGCGTAATAGGCGCCCTCGCCGAACAGGGTGTGGCAATTGATGCAGTTGTACTGGTGCCAGACATCCTTGCCGAGCGTGACTTGCGGGGTGATCTGCTCGGCATTGGTCAGTTTGGGGAACTGACGGTGACTGTCGATTGTAAGGCCAAGGAATACAACAACAGCGATAGCGGTCGATATCAGGGCGAACGAGCGTGTTTGTCGTTTATTCATTGCCACCTCTCTAGACGCCGATGCCGGTCCAATAGGTGATGCCGATAAGCCCGGCATAGACGACCGCGCCGGCCATCAGCGCGAGAATCACGAAGCTGACTATCTTCAGGGCTTTTTGCACGGCTGCATTCCTGGTTGAAGGTGCAGTTGGAAAGTGTCTGGCAGATCGCTGCGGCTGTGCCTCTTGAGGCTAGCGATCTCGATTTGCGGTTTGCAGACTATTGCCTGAAAGCCGAGTTCGGAGAGTGGCGCATAGGCGGAATGGATATTCACAATTGCACCCGCGTCCGCCTGTTTCAGAGGTCATGGTTGAAGGTCATGACATTAAGTAAGGGTGAAGGTAGTTAAGCTTTACGCCACTGTCCAGAAACGCGGCGGGGACGCACTTGATGGTCAGTTCACTTTTATAGAAAAGATTGAAGAGATTTCTGCCAGCACAGTGATTTGCATAAATAAACCGGCAACAAGCAGTGTCCCCGTCATTCAGCGCTCCTGAGTTCATAACATGACGGGGCATTAAATGCCGGAGCAAGCAGGTGCCTTGGAGCGAGGTAAATTGCTCCACATAGCAGCTCTGGCGACATCGACGATGATCCAGGTCAAGGTTGGCGGCGAGTCGTAGCAGGTGTGATTGGCGCCGATTCAGCCAGTCGAAGATCCTGGGTTTTCGCAACGTGCCGGCCTAACGTGAAGCCTCACCCCATGATCGATACGAGGTCCACCATGCACTTCGCCTACAGCCCGCGCACCGAGGCGCTGCGTCAGCAGCTGCGCACTTTTATGGACGAACATGTCGTACCGCGTATCGGTGCCTGGCACGCCGAGGTTGGCGCGGGGCATTTCCCGGTGCCGTTCATGGCCGACCTCAAGGCCTTGGCCCGTTCCGAAGGGCTGTGGAACCTGTTCCTGCCGGCGCTGGGCGAGGACGAACCGGGCACCCGCCTGAGCAATCTGCAATACGCACCGCTGGCGGAGATCATGGGTCGCGTGTCCTGGGCTTCGGAGGTGTTCAACTGCAACGCGCCAGACACCGGCAACATGGAGTTGCTGCATCTGTTCGCCACGGCCGAGCAGTGTCAACGCTGGTTGGTGCCGCTGCTCGATGGCGAGATCCGCTCGGCCTTCGCCATGACCGAGCCGGATGTGCCCTCATCAGACGCCAGCAATATCCAGACCCTGATCCGCCGCGAAGGTGACGACTACGTGATCAACGGACGCAAGTGGTTTATCACCAATGCGTCGCACCCTGATTGCAAACTGCTGATCGTGATGGGCAAGACCGACCCGGACGCCGACGCCCATCGCCAGCAGAGCATGATTCTGCTGCCGTTCGACACGCCTGGGGTGGAGTTGCTGCGCAATATCCCAGTGATGAACCACATTGCCCCGGAAGGCCATAGCGAGCTGCTGCTGCGCAATGTGCGGGTGCCGGTCGGCAATCTGCTGGGCGAGGAGGGTGCGGGCTTCATGATGGCCCAGGCGCGCCTCGGTCCGGGGCGGGTTCACCACTGCATGCGCTCGATCGGCATGGCCGAGCTGGCCCTGGAGCTGATGGTCGAGCGCTGCCAGGAACGCAAGGCCTTCGGCAAGTATCTGCACCAGTACGCCAATATCGGCGACTGGATTGCCGAGTCGCGCATCGAGATCGAACAGGCGCGGCTGCTGGTACTCAAGACCGCCTGGATGATCGACGAGGTCGGC
Source organism: Pseudomonas sp. CC6-YY-74 (assembly GCF_002025205.1). Taxonomy (GTDB): domain Bacteria; phylum Pseudomonadota; class Gammaproteobacteria; order Pseudomonadales; family Pseudomonadaceae; genus Aquipseudomonas; species Aquipseudomonas paeninsulae. The sequence continues at coordinate 1,399,422 of NZ_CP019947.1, forward strand.
GCCAAGGCCGCGCGCAAGGAAATCGCCATGATCAAGGCGCTGGTGCCAGGCATGCACACCCGCGTGGTGGACCGCGCCATGCAGGTCTATGGCGCCATGGGCCTGACTCCGGACACGCCGCTGGCCGACATGTGGACCACCGGCCGCGCCCTGCGCTTCGCCGACGGCCCGGATCAGGTGCACCTGCGCAGCATCGCGCGTATGGAGCTCAAAGCTAGCGAAGCCACGCGCGGCGCTACTGCGGCCTACCTGACCCCGCACGGCAGAAGCTGAGACTCGCGGTGTAGTTTTGCGTAGGGTGGTCTAGGTGCTTGTCTCGGTCACCAGACCATTGCACTTTTGTAGTTGCGCCGTAACCCACCATGGCGTCCGGCCGGGCGAGCGTAATGGTGGGGTACGCGGCGCCCGACCTATGCGGTTAGTCATGCCTCCCGCGTCCTGCGGCGCTCACCCACCCTGCGGTCTGCGAGTGAGCGCCGCGGCAGGGTGTCGCAACTTGACATAGGTCAAGGGGCGGGTAGGTGGACATGTCTACCATGGCGTTACGTTCTAGCCGCCTAAGGCGGATATGCCATATGCAAGCCTGTCAGTTTCCCAAGCAAATCTCCTGGCGTTCCGCTACCGGCGCTACGGAAGTCGTTCGACCCAACTGCCAAAGCCAGTCAATCATAAGCCGCAGCCCCCCTGCGCACATTGCCCTACGATCATGGCGGGTTGCTGTCGTGCTGCTGTTTGCGCTGATGTTTGCAACCTTCCAGAGCGTGCAGGCCAAGAGTTACGGCGAGATCGAGCAACAACGCATAGAAAAGACCTTTGCCGCGGTCGACAGCGTTTCCGAGCCGCAAGGCGAGTTCAAGGTGCGCACCCTGTCGAGTGGCGACGAGGTGCTCGGTTATGTGTTCCAGAGCCAGGATGTGGTCGATATTCCGGCCTATTCCGGCAAGCCGATCAACATGCAGGTGATCCTCGATACCGCTGGCGTGATTCAAGACGCCTATGTGCTCGAGCACCACGAGCCGATACTGCTGGTTGGCATCCCCGAAGCGAAACTGCACGCCTTCAACGCCAAGTACAAAGGCATCAAGGTCAACCAGCGGGTGGTGGTCGGCCGTTCCAGCGACCCCGATGCAGTGACGGTCGATGCGGTCACCGGCGCCACTGTGACGGTCATGGTGGTCAATGAAGTGGTCATGCGCTCTGCCCACGCGGTAGCGGTGTCGCTTGGTCTGGTCGAGGACAATGCCGGCCTGGCGCAGAAACCGGCCACTGTGCGCAAGGATATTTATCAAGTCGCCGACTGGGCTCAACTCACCGGTAATGGCGCTATCCGCCGCCTGCACCTGACCCACGGGCAGATCGATGAAGCCTTCAAGGGAAGCGAAGCCGAAGGCTTCGACCAGGCCGCGGCCGATCAAGTCGACGACACTTTCATCGACCTCTACACCGCTCACCTGAATCCGCCGACCATCGGCCGAAACCTGTTGGGCGACAACCAGTACCGCTTCCTCATGGAGGACCTCAAACCCGGTGAGCACGCGATTGCCGTGCTCGGCAGCGGCGCGTATTCGTTCAAGGGTTCGGGCTATGTACGTGGTGGCATTTTCGATCGGGTGCAGATGCGCCAGTTTGGCAAAACCATCAGTTTTCATGACCGCGATTTCGAGCGTTTGAGCGATGTCTATGCCGAGGGCATGCCGGACTTCCGCGAGATGGCGATCTTTATCGTGCGCGAGCCGGCCAGTTTCGATCCAGGCTCGCCTTGGGCCCTTGAGCTGTTGGTCAAGCGGCAGACCGGACCGATCAGCGGTATCTTCAGCAGTTTCGAACTGCCCTATCAGATGCCTGAGGAGTACCTCGAGCGACCACAGCCGACCGCCGCAGAACTGGCCGCGATTGAAGAAGCCAATCGGCCGCTGTGGCTGAATATCTGGTACCAGAAAAGCTTCCAGATCGGCGTGATCAGTCTGGCCTTGCTGCTGCTCACGGTGATCCTGTTCCTTCAGGACAAGTTCACCCAGCGCCCGCACTTCCTCCATTGGCTGCGTCGTGGTTACCTGATCTTCACCGTGGTGTTCATCGGTTGGTATGCCCTGGGCCAATTGTCGGTGGTCAACGTGCTGACCTTCGTGCATGCCCTGGTGCAGGATTTCCGCTGGGAGCTGTTCCTCACCGACCCGATCATCTTCATTATTTGGACCTTTACCGCCGCCAGCATCCTGCTCTGGGGGCGTGGCGTGTTCTGCGGCTGGTTGTGCCCCTTCGGCGCCCTGCAGGAGCTGATCAACGAGGCCGCACGCAAACTGAAAATCCCCCAGTACGAACTGCCTTTCGCGCTGCATGAGCGGCTCTGGGCGATCAAGTACATCATCCTCCTGCTGCTGTTTGGCCTCTCTCTGGAATCGCTGGCCACCGCCGAGCGCTTCGCCGAAGTGGAACCGTTCAAGACCGCCATCACCCTGAAGTTCGATCGCCAATGGTGGTTCGTGCTCTATGCGGTGATCCTCCTGGTGATCAATATTTTCACCCGCAAGGTCTACTGCCGTTACGTCTGTCCGCTCGGCGCGGCGCTGGCCATTCCGAGCAAATTCCGTCTGTTCGACTGGCTCAAGCGGCGCAAGGAGTGTGGCAGTCCGTGCCAGTTGTGTGCCAAGGAATGCGAGATCCAGGCGATCCATCCCGACGGCCATATCAATGCCAACGAGTGCCACTACTGCCTCGATTGCCAGATGACTTATCACAACGACGACAAGTGCCCGCCGCTGATTCTCAAGCAGAAGAAACGCAGCAAAAAAGCACCTGTCAGTGCCGAGTTGATACCTGTAGTGCAAGTAGTCGTGCCTGAACGAGCCCTATAACCGCGTGAGCGCGATAGTATTTATCTAGCCAAGGAGCAGAACCCGTGAGCGATAAAGAACCGAAGAACAAGCCGGCAATCGATAGTAAAGATCAGGCGCAAATTCTGGAAAAGGCCGGCTTGAGCCGCCGCGGCTTCCTTGGCGCCAGCGCCATGACAGGCGCGGCCCTGGTCGGTGCCACAGCGCTGGGCAGCGCGGTGATGACTCGCGAGTCTTGGGCGGCAGCGGCCAAGGACGCGAAGCTGAACTACAATGTTGCGCCAGGTGAGCTGGACGACTACATCGGTTTCTGGAGCGGTGGTCATCAGGGTGAAGTGCGCGTGCTGGGCATTCCGTCCATGCGCGAACTGATGCGCATCCCGGTATTCAACGTGGATTCGGCCACCGGTTGGGGCCTGACCGACGAAAGCCGCGCCATCATGGGCGATAGCGTCAAGTTCCTCAACGGCGACTGCCACCACCCGCACATCTCCATGGTTGACGGCAAGTACGACGGCAAGTACGTGTTCATCAACGACAAGGCCAACACCCGCGTTGCACGTATCCGCCTGGATATCATGAAATGCGACAAGATGCTGACCGTGCCGAACTGCCAGTCCATTCACGGCCTGCGTCTGCAGAAGGTGCCGTACACCAAGTACGTGTACGCCAACGCCGAGTTCGTTATCCCCCATCCCAACGATGGCAAGATCTTCGATCTGCAGGATGAGAACAGCTACACCATGTACAACGTCATCGACGCCGAAAAGATGGAGATGGCGTTCCAGATTATCGTCGACGGCAACTTGGATAACACCGACGCTGACTACACCGGCCGCTATACCGCAGCCACCTGCTACAACTCCGAGAAAGCCTATGACCTCGGCGGCATGATGCGCAACGAGCGTGACTGGGTGGTGGTGTTCAACATCGAGCTGGCCGAAGCCGCAGTCAAGGCCGGCAAGTTCATCACCCTGGGCGACTCCAAGGTGCCGGTGCTCGACGGCCGTAAGAAAGGCGACAAGAACAGCGAGTTCACCCGCTATATTCCGGTACCGAAGAATCCACACGGCCTCAATACCTCGTCAGACGGCAAATACTTCATTGCCAACGGCAAGCTGTCGCCGACCGTGTCGATGATCGAGATCGCCAGGCTGGACGACCTGTTCGCCGACAAGTTCAAGGATCCGCGCGATGTGATCGTCGCCGAGCCGGAGCTGGGCCTGGGTCCGCTGCACACCACCTTCGACGGTCGCGGCAATGCCTACACCACCCTGTTCATCGACAGCCAGGTGGTCAAGTGGAACATGGCCGACGCCGTGCGTGCCTACAAGGGCGAGAAGGTCAACTACATCAAGCAGAAACTCGATGTGCATTACCAGCCGGGTCATATCCACGCCTCGCTGTGTGAAACCAGCGAAGCCGATGGCAAGTGGATGGTTGCCCTGTGCAAGTTCTCCAAGGATCGCTTCTTGCCGGTCGGCCCGCTGCACCCGGAAAACGACCAGCTGATCGATATCTCCGGCGATGAAATGAAGCTGGTGCACGACGGCCCGACCTTCGCCGAGCCGCACGACTGCACCATGGCTCGTCGTGATCAGATCAAGACCAAGAAGATCTGGGATCGCGAAGACCCGTTTTTCGCCCCCACCGTGGCGCGGGCGAAAAAGGACGGCATCAAGCTGGAGACCGACAACAAGGTTATCCGTGACGGCAACAAGGTACGGGTGTACATGACCTCCATGGCGCCGGCTTATGGCCTCATCGAGTTCACCGTCAAGCAGGGTAATGAAGTCACGGTGACCATCACCAACATCGATCAGATCGAGGACGTGTCTCACGGCTTCGTGATGGTCAACCATGGTGCGAGCATGGAAATCAGCCCGCAGCAGACCTCGTCGATCACCTTCATCGCCGACAAGCCTGGCCTGCACTGGTACTACTGCAGCTGGTTCTGCCATGCCCTGCACATGGAAATGGTCGGGCGCATGCTGGTCGAACCCGCATAAACTCGCACCGGCGCCCCGCTGTTGCGGGGCGCCGGTGCAGCCAGTGGCTGCCTTGGCGGGTGGCGGGCTGCTGGTAATTGCTACTTGATAACAGGTAATTGGCTATCCGTATCACTAAAGCCGTAGCGCTCCATCAAGCAAGACGCGCAATGCCACGCAAGTGGGCATTGCTCCTATTCTGCTGGCTCCTCGGTCCTTCCGAGGTGTTGGCGCAGCCGTTAGCGACGCTGCCCCTGCAGGCCGTAGGGGAAGCACAGTGGCGACTGCCCGCCGGTGAATACCGCGGACAGTTCCGCATTACCACCCCGATGACCCTGAGTTGCGCCCCCGGCGCAATAATCGACGCTCAGGGCCAGGGCAATGCCCTGACCATTCAGGCGGCCAACGTCAGCATCCAGGGCTGTACGCTGCGCAACTGGGGCCAAGACCTGACGGCCTTGAATTCCGGCGTATTTATCGAGCGCCAGGCCAGCGGTGCCCAGGTGCGCGACAGTCAGTTGTCGGGGCCGGGGTTCGGCATCTGGGTCGATGGCACGCCGAACGTCAGTGTGCTCAATAATCAGATCGAGGGCGATCAACGCATCCGCTCCCAGGACCGCGGCAACGGTATTCACCTGTTTTCCGTGAGCGGCGCGCAAATCATCGGCAATCATGTGTGGCATACGCGCGACGGCATCTATATCGACGTGTCCAACGGCAATCGCCTCGAAGGCAACACCCTCGAGGATCTGCGTTATGGCATTCATTACATGTTCTCCAACGACAACCAGGTGCTCGGCAACATCACCCGCCGCACCCGCACCGGCTATGCGCTGATGCAAAGCCATCATCTGACGGTGATCGGCAATCGTTCCGAGCAGGACGAGAACTACGGCATCCTGATGAACTACATCACCTATTCCACCCTGCAAGACAATGTGGTCAGCGATGTGCGCAGCGGCTCGACCGGCGACAACATGATCTCCGGTGCCGAAGGCAAGGCGCTGTTCATCTACAACTCGCTGTTCAACAGCATCGAGCATAACCACTTCGAGCGCAGCGCCCTGGGTATCCACCTGACCGCCGGCTCCGAAGACAACCGCATCGCCGGCAATGCCTTTGTCGGTAACCAGCAGCAGGTCAAGTATGTCGCCACCCGTACCCAGGAATGGTCGGTGGACGGGCGCGGCAACTATTGGAGCGATTACCTGGGCTGGGATCGCAACGACGATGGCCTGGGTGATGTGGCCTACGAACCCAACGACAACGTCGACCGGCTGCTGTGGTTGTACCCGCAGGTGCGCCTGTTGATGAACAGCCCAAGCATCGAATTGCTGCGCTGGGTGCAGCGCGCCTTTCCGGTGATGAAATCCCCTGGCGTGCAGGACAGCTACCCACTGATGCAACTGCCGACCACCGATCTGCTGCGAGCCAGCCCGGAGCCAACACCATGAATGCCGTCGAAATCGAAGGCGTCAGCCAGCAGTACGGCAGCATGAGCGTGCTGCACGACTTGAACCTGTGTCTGGGCGAAGGCGAAGTCCTCGGCCTGTTCGGCCACAACGGCGCCGGCAAGACCACCACCATGAAGCTGATTCTCGGCCTGTTGCAGGCCAGCGCCGGCAAGGTGCATGTGCTCGGGCGCAATCCGAATGATTCGGTGGTGCGCCGTCAGCTCGGCTATCTGCCGGAGAACGTCACCTTTTATGCGCAACTCAGCGGACGCGAGACCCTGCGCCATTTCGCCCGCCTCAAGGGCGCCGCGCTGACGCAGGTGGACGAACTGCTGGAGCAGGTGGGTCTGGCCGACGCCATGAATCGGCGGGTCAAGACCTACTCCAAGGGCATGCGCCAGCGTCTCGGCCTGGCCCAGGCACTGCTCGGCGCACCGCGTCTGCTGCTGCTCGACGAACCCACGGTCGGCCTCGATCCCATCGCCACCCAGGATCTCTACCAGCTGGTCGACCGTCTGCGCCAGCAGGGCACCAGCATCATCCTCTGCTCGCATGTGTTGCCGGGGGTCGAAGCGCATATCAACCGCGCGGCCATCCTCGCCCATGGTCGGCTGCAGGCGGTCGGCAGCCTGGCCAGGCTGCGCGAAGATGCCGGTCTGCCGGCAGTGATTCGCGCCAGTGGACTGAAGCAGAGCGCGCAGTTGTTGCAACGCTGGCACGCCGCCGGGCATGAGGCGCGTTCGGTCGGCGTCGACGGCGTCGAAGTGGTCGCCATCAACGGCCACAAACTCGGCCTGCTGCGCCAGTTGCTTGGCGAGGGCGAGGCGCAGGACATCGACATCCACCAGCCGTCGCTGGAGGACCTCTACCGTTATTACATGGAGCGAGCGAGCACTGTGCCGAGCGCGGAGGGCAGAACATGAACCAGGTGTGGAATATTGCCCGCAAGGAATTGAGCGACGGCCTGCGCAATCGCTGGTTGCTGTCCATCAGTCTGCTGTTCGCCGTGCTGGCCGTGGGCATCGCCTGGTTAGGTGCGGCGGCCTCCGGGCAACTGGGCTTTACCTCGATCCCGGCGACCATCGCCAGCCTGGCCAGCCTGGCCACCTTCCTGGTGCCGCTGATCGCGCTGCTGCTGGCCTATGACGCCATCGTCGGCGAGGACGAGGCCGGCACCCTGATGCTGTTGCTGACCTACCCCCTGGGCCGCGGCCAGTTGCTGCTCGGCAAGTTCGTCGGCCATGGTCTGATTCTGGCGCTGGCCACCCTGATTGGTTTTGGCTGCGCGGCCCTGGCCATCGCCGTGCTGGTCGATGATATCGAACTGGGCCTGCTGGCCTGGGCCTTCGGCCGCTTCATGCTGTCTTCGACCCTGCTCGGCTGGGTGTTCCTCGCCCTGGCCTATGTACTGAGTAGCAGGGCCAGCGAAAAATCCAGCGCCGCCGGGCTGGCCCTGGGCGTGTGGTTTCTCTTCGTCCTGGTGTTCGACTTGGCTTTGCTGGCCCTGTTGGTGCTGAGCGAGGGCAAGTTCAACCCGGATCTGCTGCCTTGGCTGCTGCTGCTCAATCCCGCTGACGTCTACCGGCTGATCAACCTGTCCGGTTTTGCCGGCAGCGGCAATGCCGTCGGGGTCATGGCCCTGGGCGGCGATCTACCGATTGGCGGCCTGTTGCTGTGGCTGTGTCTGCTGCTGTGGGTAGGGGCGCCGCTGTTGTTGGCCTATCGAATGTTTCTGCGCCGGCCGACATGACTATCGGCTTGGCCATGCGCACGGCGCGCCCTTCAAGGCCTGTTTCAGCTATGGAGTTAGCAACGATGAACAACCTGTGTATACGCACGGCGCGAACCCTGCTGGTGATGCTGCTTGGTCTGCTACTGGTGGCCTGCAGCGAGCCCGAGGAACAACAGAAAAGCCTGGGCCCGGTAGCCTTCCACGACAGCGATGAGTGCCATGTGTGCGGCATGATCATCAGTGATTTTCCCGGGCCCAAGGGCCAGGCCGTGGATAACTCCGCGGTGAAGAAGTTCTGTTCCGCCGCCGAGATGTTCGGCTGGTGGCTGCAACCGGAAAACCGTATCGGCACTGCCACGCTCTATGTGCATGACATGGGCCGCAGCGAGTGGGCCAAGCCCGACGACAGCCATCTGATTGATGCCAGCAGCGCCTTCTATGTGATTGGTCTTGCCGACAGCGGGTTGAAGGGCGCCATGGGCGCGGTGCTGGCCTCGTTTGCCGATGAGCAGGCCGCGCAGAAACTGGCCGCCATCCACGGCGCTCGGGTGTTACGTTTCGACGAGATCGACCAGGGCGTGCTGCAACAGGCCGCCGCCATGCAGCCTGCGGGCATGCACTGATTGCCATCCGTAAAGAGGAGATCCAAATGGGTATCAGCATCTGGCAATTTCTGATTGTGCTGTTGATCGTGGTCATGCTGTTCGGCAGCAAGCGCCTGCGCAGCTTGGGTTCCGATGTCGGCGGGGCGATCAACGGATTTCGTAAATCGATGGGCAGCGGCGATGCGCCGCAACAGCCGGAGTCGAGCAAGCAGCCCTTGCCGTAGTTCACCCGCCATGCCTGCCAGGCTAGGCGGTGTGCGAGTCTGTGCTGTTTGCGCAGGCTCCGCCGCACCGCTAGCCCGGCCACCGAACGTCCCCGCGCCAGGCGCTTTGTGCTTGCCCAAGTCGCAAAGCTGATCGCGGTCAAGTCGCCAAAGCCCTTCCTCGCTGTAAAAAGACCGTAACAGCTGGCAATTCCCACGCAGCTGTAATGCCCCGGCTGGCGCTGCTGAATTCGCTGCATGCCGGTGCTTGACGATCTTTTCAGGAGGCTTGCAGTGCACGTTCTCGACCGGCGTACCGCCTTGAGTATCCCGCCTATCTGGCGTCTTGCCTTTCGCCCGTTCTTCCTCTGCGCCAGCCTCTATGCGCTGGTCGCGATTCCGCTGTGGGTGATGGCCTGGTCCGGCCTGTTGGCGGACTGGCAGCCAAGTGGTGGTTGGCTCGCCTGGCACCGGCACGAAATGCTGTTTGGCTTCGCCAGCGCCATAGTGGCCGGTTTTCTGTTGACCGCGGTGCAGACTTGGACCGGTCAGCCGGGCCTGAGCGGCACGCGTTTGATGCTGCTCGCTGGCCTCTGGCTGGCGGCACGCCTGGGTTGGTTATTCGGCTTGGCGCCACTGCTGTTGATTCCGCTCGACTTCAGCTTCCTGCTCGCGGTAACCGCCCTGATGGGGCGGATGCTCTGGGTGGCGCGGCAGAAGCGTAACTACCCGATCGTGCTGGTGTTGAGCCTGTTGGCCGCGGCCAATGCCTTGCTGCTGACCGGCCTGGCGTTGGGCGACGATGAGCTGCAGCGCCGCGGCGTGTTGGCCGGGTTGTGGCTGGTAGCGACGTTAATGGGCCTGATCGGCGGCCGGGTGATTCCCTTCTTCACCCAGCGCGGCCTGGGCCGGCTCAATGCGGTCAAACCCTGGGCCTGGCTGGAAATCGCCCTGCTGCTCGGCACCGGCCTGATCGCTGCGCTCTATGCCAGCGGGGTGGCCTTGCAGGCGCAGCCGCTACTGGCGCCGCTGTTCTTGGTGGTGGCGGGTGGCCACCTGTTGCGCCTGGCGCGCTGGTATGACCCGGGTATCTGGCGCGTGCCGCTGCTCTGGTCGCTGCACTTGGCGATGCTCTGGCTGGTGGTCGCGACCCTCGGCCTGGCGCTGTGGCATGCCGGCCTGCTGGCCAGCTTCAGCCCGGCCTTGCATGGCTTGACCATGGGCGCGATGAGCGGGCTGATTGTGGCCATGCTTGCCCGCGTCACCCTGGGGCATACCGGGCGGCCGTTGCAACTGCCGGCGGGCATGGCCTGGGCCCTGGTGTTGTTCAACCTGGGTTGCGTGGCGCGGGTCTTCGTTTACCCGCTCTGGCCGCTGGCAGGGCTGTGGCTGGCGACCATCGGCTGGACGCTGGCCTTGGCCATCTACGCCTGGCGCTATGTACCGATGCTGATCACGGCACGGGTGGATGGTCATCCGGGCTGATAGCTAGGGCTGAGTGTTGAATCCAGGTTGGCGATCTGTTGCGTCGACCGTTTGATCATGCAGCGCCGCGCTGCCCAGTAATTGATATCCGGTTACCCGTGCTCGCGCATGGGTGGCCTTGCCGCTCGGCGCTGCCGAGCATCGGAGAAGCTAATGAAAACCGAATTTCAAGATCGTCTGGCCGTTGTCACCGGCGCCAGTTCAGGTATCGGCCTGGCGTTATGCGCCGCTTTGCTGCAGCGCGGCGCCAGGGTACTGGCAATGTCGCGCAGCCTGGGCGGCTTACAAGGCCTGCAGGCGAGCCACCCCGAGCGCCTGTTCTGGCATGCTGGCGATGTCACCTCGAGCGAGGATCTGGCCAGCCTCGGTTTGCGCGCAGCGCAACTGGGGCAGGTGGATTATCTGGTACCCAACGCGGGTATCGCCGAACTGGCCGAGAGCCTCGATTTGAGTGCATTCGATCGGCAGTGGGCGGTCAACGGTGCCGGCGCCTTGAATACCCTGGCAGCGTTGCGTGACACCCTGGCCAGTCCCAGTTCGGTGGTGTTCATCAGCAGTTTTCTTACCCGTTCGACCTTTCCCGGCCTGGCCGCCTATATCGCCAGCAAGGCGGCGCTTAGCGCCCAGGCGCGCACCCTCGCGGTGGAATTTGCTCCAGTCGGTGTGCGCATCAATCTGGTCTCGCCCGGACCCACGGCAACCGCTATCTGGGGCAGCCTGGGACTGACCGACGAGCAGTTGGGCGATGTTGCCGATACGGTCACCAAACGCTTGTTGCCCGGCCACTTTCTCGAAGCCGCGGCGGTGGCCAATGTCATCCTGTTCCAGCTGTCTCAGGGCGCCCGCGGCGTATATGGCCAGGACTGGGTGGTGGACAACGGCTACACCCTGAATTGACCCGCACACATCCAGCGCACCCGGCGAACTTCTCCCGCACACCGAGGTGTTGGCCGGGATTCATACTAGATTCGCCAAAACACAGTTAAGTTAATGATTTAAAGGCTAAAACCTAATCTATTGATCGATCGGTTTGATCTTGCGATCGAGGTCTAGGGTGTAGTCGCCGAAACGATTGATATGGCTCGTCTGGTACGGCGACAGCGCCTTCCGTACAGCGCTCTTCAATGTAGCAAAAAGTTCGTGTCGCCTTTGATGCCGAGCCAGACTCACGACAGAAACTCGCGCTACGAGAGAGGGCTAAAGCGAACAGCACCCCAAGAGCGCTAGGCTAGCGAATAGGGTCGCCTTCGACGAACAAAGATTGCTTCGCCGCCTCACTAATCGCCACGACGGCGGGGTGGGTCAGCCTGCGCTCGATGGAGATGGCGTAGTAGCGCACCATGACTTCATGGGCGCAGCCGATGACCTCGGCACCATACTGATCCCTAATTTCATCGCTCAGTATTGCCGGCGCAGGGAAAATGCCGGCACCGGCCTTGCCGAAGGCTTTCATCAGTGCGCTGTCATCGAATTTACCGATGATATGTGGCTGGATCTGTTGTTCGTTGAACCAGCGCGCCAGCGGTGCCTGCACCGCCACCTTATCTCCCGGTAGTAAAAAAGGGGCACCGTCCAGGGAGCGCGGAAAAGTCGATCGATAGCGCGCGGCCAGTTCCGGCACCGCATAAAAGGCGATGGTGCACTGCCCCAGTGCGTGGTTGTAGCCCTTTACCCCCAATTCGGAGGGCAGCGGCCGGTCAGCGATGACCAGGTCGAGCTGGTGGATGGCCAGTTCTGCAAACAAGCGTTCTAACTTGTCCTCGTAGCATATGAGGCGCACAGGCTCAGCGAGTGCCATTGCCGGTGCCAACAACTGATAGGCGAGCGATTTGGGCACGGCGTCGGCAACCCCTACCCGAAACGACTGCTCTGCGCTGCCGGCCCCACTGCGTAACGATTGTTCGAGCTCGTTGCCTATCTGGAAGATCTCGTCGGCATGGGACAGTGCCAGTTTTCCCGCAGACGTGAGTTCGAGACGCCTACCGATACGTCGGAACAGGTCCGTGCCCAATGACCGTTCAAGCTCGGCGAGCTGACCACTAATCGTCTGGGGGGTGAGATGCAGCCGTTCGGCGGCACGCGTAATGCTTCCGGCCTTAGCGACGTTCCAAAAATAGTGAAGCTGTTTGTAGTTCAGCACGGGATGTGAGCCTCACTATCAGTCTGTGACGAATTAATCGCAAAGAATTATCTGCTTTTCTTGATGTAGAAACAAACCTAGCATTACCTCGTGTAACCCCGCATTGGGGCTAAAGGAGCATGGGATGCAAGTCGACATCCAGACCCGCGATATCACGCTGAGCGATGAGTTGCGCACCCATGTAGAGCGACGGTTGCAGTTCGCCCTGAGCCATTTTCAGGATCAGGCACTGCTGATCACCGTTTGCCTGTCCGGTGTGAGCGGAGACAGAGGGGAGGATCACCACTGTTACCTGCAAATTCGTGCCAAGGGCTACCCCGATGTCGCCATCGAAGACATCGAGACAGACCTCTATATCGCGATCAATCGCGCAGTGGAACGCGCTGGACGAATGCTGGAGCGCCAGTGGCAGCGTGCCCACAATCATTTGAATGGGCCACTTCAGTGAGTCTGACGCACCATCTCTACCGGGGCCAGCGCGTCGCGCTGCTCACCCAGCACGGCAAGGAAACGGTGCTCGCCCCAGTGCTGGAGCTCGCGCTCGACTGTCGGGTGGAAGTTGTCACCGGGTATGACACCGACCTGCTAGGTACCTTTAGCCGCGATATCCCGCGTGCTGGCACCCAGCTCGAAGCGGCGCGCCAGAAAGCGCGCATCGGCATGCAGATTTCCGGACTGGCACTGGGGCTTGCCAGCGAAGGCGCCTTTGGCCCTGATCCGTTCGCGGGAATGTTTCCCTGGAACGTGGAGTTGCTGATTTTCATAGACGACCACCTCGCAATCGAGGTGGTCGGCGTCGCCCAGGGCCATGCAAAGAGCGCCCACCTGCTGACGGCCAGCTGGGCTGAGGCCGAATCCTTCGCCCAGCAAACGGGATTTCCCGAGCACCATCTGGTGCTGCGTCCGGAGGGTGAGGCCGATCCGCGTATACGCAAAGGCATCGCCTGTTGGGCGACGCTGGAGGCCGCCTTCGCCTGGGCAAAGGGGCAATCGGCCAGCGGACGGGTTTTTCTCGAAACCGACGGGCGCGCCCATGCCAATCCCACGCGGATGGAGATTATCCGCCGCGCGGCCGAGGATCTGGCAATCAAGCTCTGCTCGCTGTGTCCCGCCTGCAGTACGCCGGGGTTCTGGATCGTCGAGCGCGTGCCTGGGCTGCGTTGTGCGGACTGTGATGCGCCGACCCGCGAAACCCGCGCCGAGGTGCATGGATGCCTCAAGTGCGTGCATCGCGAGACCCGCGAGGGCACCGACCGGCAATACGCCGAGCCGCGCCATTGCGACTACTGCAACCCATGAGGAGCCCTCCATGAGCATGACGCGCCTGACGTTTACCCGCCCCGACGACTGGCACCTGCATCTGCGCGACGGGGAGGTGCTGGCCTCGGTACTTCCCGACACGGCGCGGCGGTTCGCGCGCGCCATCGTCATGCCCAACCTCAAGCCGGCCGTGACCACGACTGCACAGGCGCTGGCTTACCGCGAGCGCATTCTGGCGGCGTTGCCGGCGGGTATGTCATTCGAGCCGCTGATGACGCTCTACCTCACCGAGGCCACGCCGCCCGAGGAGATCGCACGGGCCAAGGCAAGTGGTGTCGTGCATGCGGTCAAGTATTACCCGGCCGGCGCGACGACCAACTCCGCAAGCGGTGTGGACGACCTGAAACGCGTCTACGCGGTGCTCGCGGCAATGGAGCGGCACGACCTGCCGCTGCTTATGCACGGCGAGGTGACCTCCCCGGACGTCGACGCCTTCGACCGCGAAGCGGTGTTTATTGAGCGCCATCTGGCACCCCTGGTGCGTGAGTTCACCGGCCTGCGCATGGTGCTGGAGCACATCACCACCGCGACGGCCGCCGATTTCGTCAGCGCGGCCCCGGACAACCTCGCCGCGACCATCACTGCGCACCATCTACTGCTTAACCGCAACGCGATGTTCGAGGGGGCTTACGGCCGCACCATTACTGCTTGCCGCTGCTGAAACGCGAAACGCACCGCCGCGCGCTGGTTGCCGCCGCCACCGCAGGCAACCCGAAGTTTTTTCTCGGCACCGACAGCGCGCCGCACTCGCGTCACGCCAAGGAGTCCGCTTGCGGCTGCGCCGGCATTTATACCGCGCACGCTGCGATCGAGCTCTACGCCGAGGTATTCGAGCAAGCTGCTGCGCTCGAGCGGCTGGAGGCGTTCGCCAGCTTCCATGGGCCTGACTTCTACCGGCTACCGCGCAACGGCGACAGCATCACCCTGGAGAAGCAGAGTTGGACGGTACCCGAAACGGTCCGTTTCGGGGATGAAACGGGCCTGCCGTTGCGCGCTGGGGGAACGATTGCGTGGCGACTCATCGAAACAGAGCCTATGCAGGCGAGATGATGTGGGACGTGCTCGCTGCTAGCACCCTTTTGAACCCGCGCGGCATGCCTGCGTGCCCGCGATAACCACTTCAAGGATTTTCGAGATGACAGAGATTACTGACAACATGCGCAAATATTCCTCCCTGGTGGTGGATGGCGTAGAGGCCGCGCCGGCGCGCGCCATGCTGCGCGCCGTCGGCTTCACCGATGATGACTTCAAGAAGCCGCAGATCGGCATCGCCTCGACCTGGGCCAATGTCACGCCCTGCAACATGCACATCGACAAGCTCGCGGAAGAGGCCGAAAGGGGTGCCAATGCCGCTGGCGGCAAGGCCGTGATCTTCAACACCATCACCATATCGGACGGCATCGCCAACGGCACCGAGGGCATGAAGTATTCGTTGGTGTCGCGTGAGGTCATCGCCGACTCCATTGAAACCGTGGTCGGCTGCGAAGGCTTCGACGGTCTGGTTGCCGTGGGTGGCTGCGACAAGAACATGCCCGGCTGCCTGATCGGCATGGCGCGGCTGAACCGCCCCGCTATCTTCGTCTATGGCGGCACCATCAAGCCCGGCTACGGCCACACCGATATTATCTCGGTGTTCGAGGCCGTGGGTCAGCATGCCAAAGGCGATCTCGACCTGATTCAGCTTAAGCAGATCGAAGACACCGCCATCCCTGGGCCGGGCTCCTGCGGCGGCATGTACACCGCCAACACCATGGCCGCGGCCATCGAAGCCCTGGGCATGTCGCTGCCGGGCTCGTCGGCGCAGAACGCCATCTCGGCCGACAAGGCCTCGGACTGCTTCCGCGCCGGCCAGCAGGTGCTGGAACTGCTCGCTCGCGACATCAAACCGCGCGACATCATGACGCGCAAAGCCTTCGAGAACGCCATCCGCGTCATCATCGCGCTGGCCGGTTCCACCAACGGCGTGCTGCACTTGTTGGCCATGGCCCATGCCGTCGATGTGCCACTGACCCTCGATGATTTCACGGAAATCGGCAAGACCACACCGGTGTTGGCCGACCTACGTCCCTCTGGCCAGTACATGATGTCCGAGTTGGTGGCCATCGGTGGCATCCAGCCACTGATGAAACGCCTGCTCGATGCCGGCCTGCTGCACGGCGATGTGCTCACCGTCACCGGCAAGACCCTGGCCGAGAACTTGGCCAAGGTGGCCGACTACCCGGTCGGGCAGGACATCATTCGTCCCTTCGACAACCCGATCAAGAAGGACTCGCACCTGGTCATTCTGCACGGCAACCTGTCGCCGACCGGTGCGGTGGCCAAGATCACCGGCAAGGAAGGTCTGCGCTTCGAAGGCACTGCGCGGGTCTACCACGGCGAGGAAGCGGCCCTGGCCGGCATCCTCAATGGCGATGTGGTCGCCGGCGATGTCATCGTAATCCGTTACGAAGGCCCTAGGGGCGGCCCGGGCATGCGCGAAATGCTGTCGCCGACCTCCGCCGTGATGGGCAAGGGGCTCGGCAAGGAAGTCGCGCTCATTACCGATGGCCGCTTCTCCGGTGGCTCGCACGGCTTCGTGGTCGGTCACATTACCCCGGAAGCCTTCGATGGCGGCCCGATTGCACTGGTCGAGAACGGTGATGCCATCACCATTGACGCCGAAACCCGCGAGATCAGCGTTGCGGTGTCGGATGCCGTGCTGGCTGCGCGCCGCGCACGCTGGACGCAACCAGCACCGCTCTACACGCGAGGGGTGCTGGCCAAGTACGCCAAGCTGGTATCCAGCGCCTCGGAAGGTGCCGTCACCGACAAATAAGCGGGCGGCATGCATAACTGCAGCGGCTGCGAAGGAATGGAATGCGACCCGAGCCGATATTTGGCAAGGCGCTTCGGCCGGGTGTGAGATAGCCCAGTTTTTGGCTCAACTGACAATCGACATAAATGAAAAGGTGCAGTTATGGCCCTCAGAACACTGGTAGTTGATATGACCGAGGCCCAGGAAGAGAGGCTGGAGCTTTGCTTTATGTGCCGGCGACACGGCGTCCTGACGTTTACTGGAGTCTGAGCATGGCGCTGTATGGCAACACACCGGAAGAAATAGGCTGCGCCGCCGGGATTTTGCGCGGCGGCGGCTTGGCCGCCTTCCCCACCGAGACCGTCTATGGCTTGGGGGCCGACGCCGGCAACGAGCGCGCCGTGGCGAAGATTTTCACGGCAAAGGGCCGCCCCGCCGATCACCCCCTGATTGTCCACCTGGCCGCCGTCGATGAGATCGAACGCTGGGCGCGGGCTATCCCAGATTCAGCTTGGCAACTCGCAGAACGTTTCTGGCCTGGTCCGCTCACGCTGATCCTCAAGCGCGCGCCCGGCGTGCTGGACGCAGTGACCGGCGGGCAAGACACGATTGGCCTGCGCGTGCCGAATCACCCCGTGGCGCTGGCGTTACTCAAAGCCTTCGGCGGCGGTATCGCCGCGCCGTCGGCCAACCGCTTCGGACGCGTGAGTCCCACCTCGGCAGCCCATGTGATCGCAGAGTTTGGCGATGCGCTGGACTGCGTCATCGACGGTGGTTCGTGCACGGTAGGTTTGGAGTCCACCATCCTCGACCTCAGCGGGGAGTATCCGCGCGTGCTGCGTCCGGGAGCGGTGATGCCCGACGTGCTGACTCGTATCCTCGGCGAGTCGCTCTCCATGGGCGCGGGCGACAGCCCACGGGTACCGGGTTGCCTGGCATCGCATTACGCGCCGGATACTCCGCTGCGACTAATGGCGATGGCGCACATCGAGGCGGCGACCCAGTCGTTTGTGAACCTCGGACAATCGGTTGCAGTGCTGTCAATGCATCCCCCTGCAACCAACCAGGTCGGCTGCCGCTGGCTGATGATGCCCACCAGTCCCAGTCTGTACGGGCAGCTACTTTATGCGCGCCTGCGCGAAATCGATACCTGGGGTAGTCGCTGCGTTCTAGTCGAATTACCACCCGCCAACATGGCGTGGGAAGCGGTGCGCGATCGTTTGCAGCGTGCAGCTGGCGGTAGGCAGGACGGGCGAGGTTGCGCATGAGCATGTGGGGGCTGGTTCGCCGCTTGGCGGATTTGCCGCGCAGCGGTATTGAGCTAAACGGCTTCTTCTCATTTCCACAGCCACCGCGTTAGCGTCCGCGCTGCGCGACGCCCTGCATGCCAACCTCACCGCGCTCATCAAAGGGTCACGCTGTATGCAGATGGAGAAACTGCTCGACGACTTGATTGCAAACCCATCGAAACTACCAAATAGAGAACAGCAATGAATGTAATCGATCCTATTATCCTGTTTTTCCTGCTGGGTCTCGTCGCTGGCCTGCTACGTTCTGAGCTGCGTCTTCCGGCCGCAATTTACGAGTTCGTGAGCATCCTGTTGCTGCTCGCCATCGGTCTCAAGGGCGGCGTCGAACTTGCCAAGCAGCCGTTTGCTGTCTTGCTGCCGGATATGCTGGCCGTCGTGGCGATGGGGGTTTTCCTGGCACTACTCGCTTTTCCCGTGCTTCGCTACGTGGGCCGCTTCAAGCGCGCAGATGCGGCCTCGATCGCCGCTCATTACGGCTCGGTGAGCGTGGGTACCTACGCCGTCGCGGTTGCCTATTTTGGCTCCCGCCAGATCGCCTTCGAAGAGCACATGCCACTGCTTCTGGTGATGTTGGAGATTCCCGCCATTCTGGTCGGCATCGTCTTGGCGCGCGGTCTGTCACGGCAGACGCGCTGGAGTGAGATCGCCCATGAAGTGTTCTTGGGCAAAGGCATCGTGTTGCTGGTCGGCGGCCTGCTCATCGGCTGGGCAGCTGGACCTGACGGATTGTCTTCGATCAAGCCGTTATTCTTCGATCTCTTCAAGGGCATTCTGGCCCTGTTCCTGCTGGAGATGGGGTTGCTGACCGCGACACAGGTGGGCAGCCTACGCCGGTACGGGCTGTTTCTGGTTGCCTTTGGCATTGGCATGCCCCTGTTTTCTTCGTTAGTGGGCATCGGGCTGGGGTTGGCACTGGGCTTGTCCGTCGGCGGGGTAGCCATGCTTGCCACGCTGGCCGCCAGTGCTTCTTACATCGCGGTACCCGCCGCCATGCGCATATCGGTGCCCGAGGCCAACCCCACCTTGTCGCTGGCCGCTTCGCTGGGCGTCACATTCCCGTTCAATGTCTTGCTGGGTATCCCCATTTATTATGCGCTCGCCGTGTGGGCGCACACGTTCGTGGGAGGGTGGAACTAATGGAAGGACATACGCGCAAGCTGTTGACCATCGTCACCGAAGCAGCGGTCGAGGGTGCTCTGCTCCGGGATATCGAGCGGTTAGGTGCCCACGGATACACCATCACCGACGCTCGTGGAAAAGGCGGCCGTGGTATTCGCGATGCCGGCTGGGAGGCGAGTGGCAACATCCGCATTGAGGTGGTGTGCGATGCCGATACGGCCACAACAATCGCCAGCTACCTGCAGACGCATTACTACGACAATTACGCCATGGTCTTGTTCGTGAGCAGCATCGAGGTGCTACGGCCAGAAAAATTCTGAACGAGAAGGGTAAAGGTTGTGGTGGTGACGGGATGGCACGACGGTATACGCATGTGATGGCGCTGCGCTTCATCGGCGTCAGCCTGGGCCTGAGTACGCTGGATACGCGGTCTGCGACCATACTGGCCGCCAGGAGAGGATATCGAGGTGAGTGCGGGGCGCATGCGGAAAGTATGGAGTAAGGACGCCACAGCCGATTATGAAAAGCGCTAGGCATGGCGTCCCTGGGAGGTTACTTGAGGCTCAGCACCCATTCGGCGAGGGTCTTGGCTTCTTCGTCGGTGACCGGGTTGGCCGGCATCGGCATCGGACCCCAGTTGCCCTCTGTACCGTTCTTGATCCGCCCGGCCAGCAGCTCGACCGCGCCTTCGGTGCCGGCGTACTTGGCGGCTACGTCTTTCAGCGCCGGGCCGACCAGCTTCATGTCGACGCTATGGCATGCCGCGCAGGGCTTGCTCTTGAACAGGGCTTCGCCGGCTGCGGGGTCAGCCGCCAGGGCAGATTGCATACTCAGCGCAGCACCCAGGGCCAACAGCGGAATCAGAAACTTCTTCATGGTATTTCCTCAAGGCGAGTGACGCAGGAGATATGCAACCTGCGTCGATTGGGCTAGGTAAACGTTGTACCTAGGCCGTGATAGTGATGCGTTGCGGGGCCAGCTTTGGCCCGAATCAGCTTATGGTGACAAACATTGGTGCAATGGCAGTCTGCTGCAAACGGTTCAAGCATAGTTTGGGGGCGCTTTTTATTGCTTGATCTCAATCAATAGATGCGCCTGCCAACTATGCGCCTCCGCACCGCAGCGGTTCAATGCGGCTTATCATCTCAGACAGCAGCAACCGGATAGAGTGCGATCTTGCAATGGGCTGCGGGCCAACTATAGCAGTCACCCTGGTCGGTCTCACTCAGTGCGAGGTGCCCTCGGCGAACTCGATCTTGTTGCCGACGTTGTACTTGCCCGAGGGCTTGTTCATCGGGATGCGTTTGATCTCCTCCAGAGTCTTGCTGTCGTAGATGATCAAGGCGCCGTCGCGATCCCAGACGCTGAGCAGCACGTAGCGGCCGTCCCGGGTGAACTCGACGTGGGCGGCGTTCTTGCCGGGCATTGGCCGCAGGGTATGAGCGATCTCCAGGGTCTGCTTGTCGATCAGGTGCACCGCATCGTTGTTCGGGCCGAAGAACACGTCGGTCCAGGCGTAGGCGGAGTTGATGTGGCTGCGCATGAAGAATCCCGGCCCTTCGGTGGGGATTTCCTTGATCAACTTCCAGGTCTGCAGGTCGAGCACCGAGATCAGCCCCTGGCTGACGTTCGGTGTGGCGAACACCCATTTGTCGTTGCGCTTCCAGTAGATGCCCGAACCCAGGTGTGGCATGCCGGGCAGGGCAATGTCGATGACCGCCGCGCCGCTATCGAGGTCGATCACCTGACCGCCCTTGGCTTTGCGCGAGGTGGCCAGGAGGTGGCGATAATCCGGGGTGAAGGAGAAGTCGTCGAGTACGTCGCGGGTCTGGATGCGCCGCGGGATAAAGGTCGGCTCGCCGGCGTAGGACAGTTCCCAGACCTCCTGCACGTCCTTGAGTGCGACCACGAAGCTGTCGCGTGGTGGTGCGGTGTACACGGCGCTGACCCGCGACGGAGTGCCGTCCTGACCAAGCGTCGGGATATGTTTGACCAGCGACAGGTCGCGGGCATCCAGCAGCACCAGGTTGCCGGGCAGGTAGTTGCCCACCAACACCCAGCGGCCGTCGTTGCTCACCGCCAGGTTGCGGGTGTTCAGCCCGGCGCGCACCTCGGCGATCAGCGTCAGGTTGTGCAGATCGTAGAGGCTGACCCAGCCGTCGCGCGAGGCGAAATAGACGAAGCGGCCGTCCGGCGAGAACTTCGGTCCGCCATGCAGGGCGAAATGCGAGGGGAAGCGGGTCAGCGGCTCGAAGCGGTCGCCGTCGAGGATAGTCACATGGTGGTCACCAGCCTCTACCACCACGAACAGATTCAACG
This sequence comes from Pseudomonas sp. CC6-YY-74, assembly GCF_002025205.1. GTDB lineage: Bacteria > Pseudomonadota > Gammaproteobacteria > Pseudomonadales > Pseudomonadaceae > Aquipseudomonas > Aquipseudomonas paeninsulae. Next base: position 1,420,725 of record NZ_CP019947.1, read on the forward strand.
GGTCGGCGCCGTGCTGCGGGGTGCTCGGCAAGGTGTCGAGATCAGCGAGCAGGCGGTGGCTGGCGCGGATGTCGCTGTCGCCCCAGTTCGGCGCTGTGCTGGCTGGCTGGTAGAGGTAGCTGACCAGGTTGTCGATCTGCGCCGTGTCGAGAACATCGGCATAGGCGGCCATCTGGCTGGCTGGGCGACCATTACGGATCACCTCGCGGACCTCATCCGCTTTGATCCGCCCAAGGCTTTCCGGCAGTAACGCCGGTCCGGCACCGCCGAAACGCTTGGCGCCATGGCAGCTCTGACAATGCTGTGTATAGAGCCGCCCGGCCTGCTCCAGGGCAGCCGCGCTGGGCGCCTCTTGTGCCGCGGCCTGGAATGAGCCGGCCAGCAGCAGGGCGAGCGCAATCAGTCGCATACAACCTCCGCCATTCTGCTCTGGTGGGACGGTGCGGCGCGCAGGCGTGCCGGGTGTTCGATGCGCTGCTCGGCGAACAGGCCGACTACCTGGCCGATCACTGTCAGCGTCGGTGGGGTCAGTTGGTTGTCGAGGGCCATCGCCGGCAACTGCTGCAGGGTGCCGCGCACCACTTGCTGGTCGGGCCGGGTGCCGTTGCCGATCAATGCCGCCGGGGTGTCACCGGGTAGGCCGGCGCCTATCAGGTTGCTGGAGATTGCCCCGAGGCTGGCCAGCCCCATGTAGAACACCAGGGTCTGGCCGCTGTCGGCCAGGCTACTCCAGGGCAAGTTCAGCTCACCGTCCTGCTGCAGGTGACCGGTGATGAACTGGCAGGAGTGGGCCAGGTCGCGGTGCGTCAGCGGGATGCCGGCATAGGCGGTGCAACCGGCGGCGGCGGTAATGCCGGGCACCACCTGACAGTTGATGCCGCGTTCGAGGAGGAACTCCAGTTCCTCGGCACCGCGACCAAAGATGAAGGGGTCGCCACCTTTCAGGCGCAGCACCCGCAAATGCTGCGCGGCCAGATCGGCGAGCAACTGGTTGATTTCAGGTTGCGGCAGGCTGTGACAACCGCTGGCCTTGCCGACGTAATGGGTCTGGCAGCTGCCGGGTAGCAATTCCAACAGCGCGGGGCTGACCAGACGGTCGTAGACCACGGCGTCGGCCTGTTGCAGCAGGCTCCAGGCGCGCAGGGTAAGGAGACCCGGGTCGCCGGGGCCGGCGCCGACCAATGCGACTTCGCCAGGGGCGAGGGTGGCGCACAGCGAAGCGGGAAGTGTGATGGGCATATCCATGCGAACTCCTGGAATTATCGTCTGATAGAGCTGGGTGACGCTTCTGACCGGGGGCTTCGACAGCTGCTCAAAGCGTCACGCTGTCGATGTGCTGCACGGGTTGCAGGCCGATTTCCTTGTCGCTCAGGTAGCAGCCGGGGTCTTCGCCCCACAGATCGCCTTCGGCCCAGGCGCGGGTGCGGGTGTTGCCGTTGCAGATCGACAGCCAGCGGCACTGGGCGCAGCGCCCGGTGACCGCTCGCGGGTGTTGGCGCAGTTGCGTGAGCAAGGGCTGTGGCTGATCCAGCCAGATTTCGCGGAAGGATTGCCGGCGTACGTTGCCAACGCTGTGCTGCCACCAGTAGGTGTCCGGGTGCACGTCGCCGATGTTGTCGATATTGGCGATGCCGCTGCCGGAGGCGTTGCCGCCCCAGGCCCGGAGCATGCCTTCGAGGCGTTCGCGGTGGTGTGGCAGGTGCGTCTCGACCCATTGCAGCAGCAGCACGGCGTCGGCGTCGTTGTTGCCGCTGACGAAGTCGGTCTCGCGGCCGTTCTGCACATCGTCCCAGGCCTGGGCGAACAATTGCTGCATGGCGTCGCGGGTCATCTGGTGATGGGCATCGGCCTTGCGACTGCGACTGCGCTTGCCGCGCCCGCTGTAGTTGAGGTGCGAGAGGTAGAACTTCTGCACGTCGTGCTCGCGTATCAGGGCCAGCAGTGCCGGCAGTTGCGGGTAGCTGTGCTGGGTCAGGGTGGTGCGCAGGCCGACGCGAATGTCGTGCTGGCGACACAGGTCGACGGCGCGCAGGGAGGCGGCGAAGCTGCCCTTGAGCTGACGCCATTCATCGTGCACGGCCTCCAGGCCGTCGATGCTGATGCCGACGTAGTCGAAACGCGCGGCGGCGATCTGTTCGATGTTGCTCTCGTCGATCAGCGTGCCATTGGTGGACAGGGCGACGAAGAAGCCTCGGTCGCGGGCGTACTCGGCGAGTTGCAAGATGTCCTTGCGGAGCAAGGGTTCGCCGCCGGAAAGGATCAGCACACGCACCCCGGCGTCATGCAGGTCGTCGATCACCCGCAGAGCTTCGCTGGTGTCCAGTTCGTCGCGGAACGCGCTGTCGGCGGAGGTGGCGTAGCAGTGTTTGCAGGTCAGGTTGCAGCGCCGCAGCAGGTTCCAGATCACCACCGGCGGACGGGCCAGACCGGTGCCGCGGGCACCGAGCACGGGGGCGTTCGGTTCGGTCAGGGCCCGCAGGTAATGGCTGATTCTCAACATGAGCGATATTCCTCGAAGAACGCAGCGCTCCCAGTGGGCGCATCACGCATGGCGCGTGGATCTAGGGTTGCAGCATCACCGAGGGAGAATTGCCGCTCCTTGATCGGAAACAATAAAGCGCGGCGCGGCGCCCAGGCGCAGGCCGGTTTTTTTCAGGATGCGACTGCTGACCAGCATCTCGTCGGCGCGGCAGGCAGTGCCGAGCAAGCTGCGGATCTGTTCGCGGTAGGCATCGATCTGTTCGGCGCTGCGGCCATGCACCATGGCGAACAGGTTGTAGTGCCAGTCCTCACGACGCGGGCGGCGGTAGCAATGGCTGACGAACGCCTGGGCGCCGATCAGCGGGCCGAGGCGGGCGATCGCGCTGTCGTCCACGTCCCATACGGTCATGCCGTTGTGCCGATAACCCAGACGATAGTGGTTGGGCACTGCGGCGATACGGCGGATAGCGCCATCGGTTTGCAGCCGTTGCAGCAGCGCCAGGGTCGCCTCGACGCTCAGCTGCAACTGTTCGGCGAGCCAGGCCCAGGGGTCGTCCAGTAGCGGCAGGCCGGCCTCGGTGAGTTCGACCAGGCGGCGGGTTAGCTGATCTTCAGACGGGGAAGTGCAAGCCGACATGGTAGGTCTCCTCCTTGGGCAGGTTGAGCACCGTCAGCCCAGTCTCGCTTTCGATGCGTTGCAGGGTGTCGAGAATGCCCTGCGGCGTTGCGCAGCCGAGCACGAACCACATGTTCCAGGCGTGCTCGCGGCGGTAGTTGTGCGCCACTTCAGGCATGCCATTGAGCTGCTCGGCGACTTCGTCGAAGCGCTCTTCCGGCACGGCCAAAGCGGCGAGGGTGAAGGCGCCGCCGAGCCGTTCGATGTCGAACATCGGCCCGAAGCGGCTCAGGGTGCCATCGTCCAGCAGCGCTTGTACGCGGTTACGCAGGTGCTCGGCGTCGCTGTCCAGTTCATCGGCCAGTGCCTGCCAGGGGTGGCGCACCAGGGGCAGGCCGAGCTGCAGGCGATTGAGCAGGCGCCGGTCGAGCTCATCCATGGCGCACCGCTTCGGTTTCCGCGGGTGCGTAACGGCCGCCGCATTGTTTGAAGGCGCGGCTACTGAACAGCAGTTGATGGGGCACCTCGCTCAGTTGCTGCTCGGCCAGCAGGCGCGCGATCTGCTGGCGCACCTGCTCGCGTTCGCGGCCATGCACCATGCAGAACAGGTTGTAGCGCCAATGCGGCAAACGCCGTGGGCGCTCGTAGCAGAGGTTGATGCCGGGGGCCTGACCGAGCCGCAGGCCGACGGCTTCGACCTGCTCGTCGGGAATGTCCATCACCAGCATGGCGTTGGCCAGAAAGCCCAGGGCACGGTGTTTGAGCACCAGGCCGACGCGGCGAAACAGACCCTCCGCCTGCCACTGCTGCATCTGTTCGACTACCGCCGCTTCGTCGACGCCGATCTGTTCGGCGAGCACCTGGTAAGGGCGCGGCGCCAGCGGCAAGCCGGTTTCCAGCAGGCGGCGCAGGCTGATAGCCTGAGCGGGGGATAGCGCGTGGTTCATGGTAAATCCACCAAGGGAAAACCCAGGTCGATGCGATAGGCGTTACGCATCGGCAGGTCGAGTGGGCGCAGGCCGGAATCGGCTTCGATCTCGTCGAGCAGCCGGTCGAGGTGTGCTCGGTCCGGGCCGGTCAGCACGAACCACAGGTTGTAAGCATGCTCGCGCAGGTAGTTGTGATTGACTTCGGGGTAGCGGCTGATGCGTTCGGCCACTTGTTCCAGGCGCGCCTCCGGTACCGCCAGCGCGACCAGGGTACTGGCGCCAGCGCGGCTGTGGTCGAACACCGGGCCGATGCGCGACAGGCTGCCGGCTGCGCGCAGTCGTTCGAGGCAGGCGAGCACGTCGGCTTCCGCGCAACCGAGGGTGTCGGCCATGACCCGGTAAGGTTCGGCGCACAGCGGCATGCCATGCTGGAAGCGCTCGATCAAACGGCTGCTGAGCGGATCGATGTTCATCCTATAGCCCTATCTGGTGAGCGCGGCTGCTGAAGAAGATGCCGCTCGGGCTCGCCGCCGGCAAACGCTGGAGCAATTCAACCCGGTAGGGATCCCAGACCTGGATCTCGCCACCGTCGCGCACCGACAGCCAGAGTTGGTCGCCGCGGGCGGTGAACTCCATGTGCAACACGGCGGGGCCGGGCTGCAGGTCGGCGATGATTTTATGGGTTTCGCTGTCGATGACCTGCACCCGGTGGTTGTCCGGGTGAGCGAAATTGACCCAGATCTGCCGGGCGTCGGGGCGCGCCATGACGAACACCGGCTGGCCGGCGACCTCGATGGCGGCGGTCTGCTGCCAGTTCTGCGAATCCATCACCAGCACCTGATGCCGGCCTACCGCCGGGACGAAGGCCTGATCGCCAGCAACCGCCCAGCCCTCCAGGTGCGGCATCTTATACACCGGGAGTTTCTGCTGGCCGCGGCCATAGTTGCCGAGTACCCGTTGGACGCCGCGTTCCGGGTGCCAGAGGTCGAGCTTGGCCATGCCGTCTTCGCCGAAAAGGCCGGCCAGGTAGTAGCGACCGTCCGGGGTCAGCAAGGCGTCGTAGGGCTGGTTGCCGACGTCGGTGAAACGACTGATCGCCGGGGTGTTGCCCTGGCTGAAGTCGGCGATCCAAATCTCGCCGGTGTCGAACAGGCTGAAGACGAAACGGCGGTCGGGCGCATCGACCACCCCGACCACCCGCGAATGCTTGCTGCCGTCGGCCAGTGGCGTGGCGGGAATATCGGCCACCAGTGCCAGGGTTTGCGCATCGAATACTTTGACCCCGCCCGGCTCGTAGTTGCCCACGGCGATCAGGCTGCCGTCCTGGCTAATGGCACCGCCGATGCTGTTGCCGGCTTGGATCACCCGCTTGTCGAGGCGCATGTGCAGCAGGTCGATCTTGCTCAGGCCACCGTCGCGGCCGAAGACGTAGGCGTAGCGTTGATCGCGGGAGAACACCACCGAGGCGTGGGACAGGTCGCCCAGGCCCTCGATCCGCGCCAGGCTGGTCTGCTGGCTGCTTTCGATAATCTGCAGGCTGCCGGTGGCGCGCTCCACCACCACGCCCAGATCGCCGCTGCCGCGCAGCGGTGATTGCGCGCAGGCGCTGAGCAACAGGCTGACCGCGGCCAGCAACAGGGTCGAACGAATCATGGCGTTGGGTATCCTTCGAGGAGGCGATCGACCAACCAGGCGATGTCCGACTCACTGAGCAGGGCATTCCAGGGCGGCATGGCGGTACCGGGGCGGCCGTGGGTCACGGTGGCGATCAGTGATTCGCGAGGTTGGTTGGCCAGGGCCTGGCGGGTCAGGGCGGGGCCTAGCCCACCGGTCATGCGCAGGCCGTGGCAGGAACCACAGTCCTGTGCCAAGAGGTTTTGCAGCTGGGCTTGGCGTTCGGCGCCGGGCGCCTCGGCCTGGGCCTGGGCCAGGGAAAAAGGTAGAAGCACCAGCAGAAGCTGTCCCAGGGCACGTGAAGCGGATTGGGCTAGCGGCATGGCGGTGGTCCCTAATGCAATGGGAGCAGAATGCAGTGGCGCTTGTTGAGGGGCCTTGACCCATATCAAGTAGTACTGCGCCGACCGCGGTCGGCGCAGGGCAGGCTACTGCTTGAGCGCTTGGATGCCGGCTTCGGCGTCTATGCCCAGGGTGTAGCCCAGCGATACATGGTGGTAGCGCCCGGTGGCATTGTCGTCGTGGATGGCGAAACCGAAGTTGTAGGTCTTGCCCGGCTCGAGGGTCACATCGCCTTCGCCACCGGCAAACTTGCGGGTGAAATCGACCGTCCAGGTGTTGCCGTCGAGCTTGCCGGTGGCGCCGACCAGAGCCTGGCCACCTTCCATGACCCGCTCTTCGGCGACATAGCCGTCGTAGGCCTTGTTTTCGCCGCTGCGCCACTGGTTGAGGTCGTAGAACACGCCGTTGGCCAGCGAGCCATCCTTGACGTACTTGGTCTTGTGCTCGTCGGCACCGGGCATGGTGCGTGCGTCGCCATGGCAGCTACCCCAGCAGCCGCCCTGGGAAGCCAGCTGAACCTGGTCGTTGGCTTCGAGCATGTAGGCGATTTTCACCGGGTTCTGCTCGTCCATCTTGGCTGCACCCGAGGCGGGTGGTTGTTGCCAGGTGAAGCGCAGATAAAGGTTCTCATCGTCATGGGCGGCCTGCACCTTGACGTCGATAAAAGGTGCCTTGCCGGCAATCGGCGTCGGCTCGAGCTTCTTGCCGCTGACAATGGTCTTGCCGATGTCGCTGGCTTCCTCGGAGTGACAGTCGGCGCAGGTCTCGCCTTTCCTCAGCGCCCGCGCACCGCCATGCTCGGTGCCTTTGGTGACCCATTCGACGGGCGAGACGCCCGGGTAGAACAGGGTGATGTCGCTGGACTTGATCGAACTCCAGTCAGACGGGGCTGCAGCCCAGGCGGGAACGGTGACGCAGGCGAGGCTGGCCCCGAGTGCGCAAGTCATCATACGTATGTTCATGCTGTTTTCTCCTAGCGGTTAGCGGCCATAGCTTGAGGCGCTACTCTTCGTCGGCTTCGGTCATGCCTTGCGGTTTATGGTGGGCAATGCCTTTGTGGCAATCGATGCAGGTCATGCTGTCTTCGCGGGCCATTTCGTGCTGTTTGCGCGCGCGTTGTTTCTGCGATTCGGCTGCCATGCTTTCGAGGCTGTGGCAGTTGCGGCATTCGCGTGAGTCGTTGGCCTTCATCCGGCTCCACTCGCGGCGTGCCAGTACCAGACGCTTGGCTTCGAACTTCTCGCGGGTATCGATGGTGCCGATGATCTTGCCCCACACCTCCTTGGAGGCCTCGATCTTGCGGAGCATCTTGTAAGTCCATTCCTTGGGCACATGGCAGTCCGCGCAGACCGCGCGTACGCCGGTGCGATTGGTGTAGTGAATGGTCTCTTTGTATTCTGGGTAGACGTTGTCGCGCATCTCGTGACACGACAGGCAGAAGCCTTCGGTGTTGGTCGCCTCCATGGCCGTGTTGAAGCCGCCCCAGAACAGGACGCCCAGAGCAAATCCAACAATCAGCAAGCCGCCCAGCGAATAGGTCAGGCTCGGCCTGCGCAGGCGGGCCCAAAACCCAGTGGGTTGTTTGTGTTCGGGTGGTGTCTTTCGATCGGTCATGGCCTTGCTCCTGATCTCAGTCACCGCCCAGGCGGGCGGTGGCTGACAGGCCGTTGAAAAACCACTGCGTGAGGCTATGCCGGGTTGAACTCAGTCGCGGAAAGCCGCTTGCGGCTAACGCGCTTTAGCGCGGCCCCGAAGGGCGAGCTAAAGCGAGTCATGCCCATGTACCACTCGTACACCGCGCTTCCTTGGCTGATTTCGCCTTAAGGCGTCCCTGCCTAGCCGCCGCTCGCTACATCTCTCAACAGCCTGTTAAGTACGCGTTCGGCGCGGGGTCAGTAGACGTCGTACATAGTGTTGTAAACGTTGAATTTGCCGGTTGGCGTGACGATCGCCGGATCGGTGATCACCTTCTTCAGCTTCAGGGTCTTGTCGTCATAGATGACGATCGCCGACTGATCGGCCTTGCCGCCCCACAGGGAAATCCACACTTCGTCGCCCGTCGCATTGAACTCGGGGTGAACGGCGCGGCGGATCGCCTTGCTTTCCGGCAGACCAGAGTCCTTGGCCACGTCCAGGCGCTTGGGCTCTTTGCTCAGGTCGTTGAGGTCGAACACATAGACCGATTCGGCAACTTCACGCTCAGGGTTCATCGGCGCGTCGGTCCACAGGTGCTCGGACTTCGGATGGGTCTTGACGAACAGGTTGCCGGCGCCCGGCATCTTCAGTTCCTGCACCACCTTCCAGTTGTGCTCCTTGTACTTGGCGTACTTGGGCTCGTCGGAAGCGGTGGAGATCAGCGACACCACATCGGCGCCGAGGTGGCCGGTGGACCATACCGGGCCGAACTGCGGGTGCACGAAGTTGGCGCCACGGCCGGGGTGCGGGAGCTTCGCGGTGTCGATCAAAGCAGCCAGTTTGCCGGTCTGGGTGTCGACTGCCGCCACCTTGTTGGAGGCGTTGGCGGCGACCATGAAGTAGCGCTTGGAGGCATCCCAGCCACCGTCATGGAGGAACTTGGCGGCTTCGATGGTAGTGGTCTTGAGGTTCTTGATGTCGGTGTAGTCGACCAGCATGATCTGCCCGGTCTCTTTGATGTTCACCACCCACTCGGGCTTGATGTGCGACGCGACGATGGAGGCCACGCGCGGCTCGGGATGGTATTCGCCATCCACGGTTTGGCCGCGGGTGGAGACGACCTTGAAGGGTTCCAGGGTCTCGCCGTCCATGATCGAGAACTGTGGCGGCCAGTAGGTGCCGCCGATCAGGTACTTGTCCTCGTAGCCCTTGAACTTGGAGGTGTCCACGGAGCGGGCGTCTGAACCCAGGCGTATGGTGGCGACCGTGGTCGGCTCTTCGTACCACATATCGATGATGGTGGTTAGGCCGTCGCGGCCCACGGTATAGACATAGCGACCGGAAGCGGACAGGCGCGAGATGTGCACGGCGTAGCCGGTGTCGAGGATTTTCCAGATATTGTGGGTGTCGCCGTCGACCAGGGCCAGTTTGCCCGCATCACGCAGGGTGATGGCAAACACGTTCTTCAGATTGATCTTGTTCAGCTGCTTCTTCGGCCGCTGGTCAACCGGAACGATCAGTTTCCAGCTGTCTTTCATGTCCTGCAGGGAAAATTCGGGCGGCACATCCGGAGTGTTCTGGATGTAGCGGGCCATCAGGTTGATTTCTTTCTTGGAGAGGATGTCGTCGTAGTTGACCATCCCGCCTTCGGTGCCATAAGCGATGATGCTTTCCAGGCGCTTGGTGCCCAGCTTCAGGGTACCGCCATCGGTCTTGTTGCCGTCGGCGTCGGTCTTTTCCCAGTGGGGCTCAAGGTTCTTGCCGGTGGCACCCTTGCGCAGCACGCCGTGGCAGCCGGCGCAGCGTTCGAAGTAGATCTGTTTGGCTGAGTCCTTTTCCTCGGCGGTCATATCGGGGGGATTGCTATTGGCCTGGGCGACCGACAGGCCGAGTAACGACAGGCCGGCGAAAATACCGGCAAGCAATGGACGGGTGACGATACTCATGTGGTGCTCCTTCGTGGAGTGCCCAAGGCAACTCCGGCTAAGTAACGGCGTGCTAACGGCGTGGCTCTTTAGGCTCTTCTCGCCGCTGCATCCTAGTCAGGCGCAACGTCTGTGTGCTTGACGGCAATCAAGTGCTGAAAATGAAATGCTTGAGCGCGGCGACTTGTCACGGGTAGCGTGTAGGCATGATTAATCACCGCGGTGAGGTACTGGACTGTGAATGCGCCTGTGAAACTAGTCGAAGCGGCTGCCGTGCTGGATGCGCCGTTCTATCAACCGCTGGGCAACGAGCAGGTGTTGTTCGAGCAGGCCTGGCAGCACGGCATGCCGGTGCTGATCAAGGGCCCGACCGGTTGCGGCAAGACCCGTTTCGTTCAGTACATGGCGCACCGTTTGCGCTTGCCGTTGTACACCGTGGCCTGTCATGACGACCTGAGTGCCGCCGACCTGGTCGGTCGCCACCTGATCGGCGCCCAGGGCACCTGGTGGCAGGATGGTCCCTTGACCCGTGCGGTGCGCGAGGGCGGCATCTGCTACCTCGACGAGGTGGTCGAGGCACGCCAGGACACCGCCGTGGTGCTGCACCCGCTGGCCGATGACCGCCGCGAGCTGTACCTCGAACGCACCGGCGAGGTGTTGCGCGCACCGCCGGGTTTCATGCTGGTGGTGTCCTACAACCCCGGTTACCAGAACCTGCTCAAGGGCATGAAACCCAGCACCCGCCAGCGCTTCGTCGCCTTGCGCTTCGGTTATCCGCCGGTGGCCGAGGAAGAACGCATCGTCGCCAACGAGGCGCGGGTCGGTGCCGATCTGGCCGCCCAGGTGGTCAAGCTCGGGCAGGCTCTGCGCCGACTGGAGCAGCATGACCTGGAGGAAGTCGCCTCGACGCGCCTGCTGATCTTCACCGCCCGCATGATCGGCTCCGGCATGAGCCCGCGGGATGCCTGTCTGGCCTGCCTGGCCGAGCCGCTATCGGACGATCCGCAGACCGTCGCCGCGCTGATGGACGTGGTCGATGTCCACTTCGCTTGAAACCCTTGCCAGCCCGGTCCGGCGTCTGCCGGGCGACCTGGCGATGTGGTTCTTCATCCTCGCCGAGCTGACGGTCTTCGCCCTGCTGATTCTCACCTTCGCAGTGGCCCAGGCATTGCAGCCGCAGCTGTTCCACGACAGTCGCCAGTTGCTCGACAGCTCCACCGGTCTGGCGTTGACCCTGAGCCTGCTCACCTCCGGGCTGTTCGCCGCGTTGGCTCAGGAGCAGGTGCGCCAGGCGCGAGCGCAGCGCGCTGCATGGTTGCTGCTCGCGGCGCTGCTGTCGGCCAGTGTCTATGTGCTGTTGAAGCTCGGCGAGTACAGCCATCTAGCTGGCGCGGGGCTGGGCATGGAGCACAACACCTTCTTCACCCTGTACTGGATTCTCACCGGTTTTCATTTCGTCCATGTGCTGCTGGGCTTGGTGATCCTCGGCTGGCTGGCCGAGCGCTGCCGGCGCCGCGCCTATGGCCCGGGCAATTGCAGCGTGATGGAGTCCGGCGTGTTGTATTGGCACATGGTCGATCTGATCTGGGTGCTGTTGTTTCCGCTGGTTTATATCTTGAACTGAGCAGCGCGCTGCATCGACGAGGTCGCCATGTCTACTTCAAACACCCTGATTCTCTGCTGGCTGGGGCTGGCCGCGCTGTCCGTGACCAGCGTGCAGTTGGGCAATGCCGGTGCGACCCTGCTAATGACCGGTTCTGTGTTGCTCGTGGCCTTGGGCAAGGCCTGGCTGATCGCCGATGGCTTCATGGAGTTGCGTCACGCCCCGCGTATGTGGCGCTGGCTGCTGCTGAGTTGGCCGGTGGTGCTGGCGGCTGGGGTATTGCTGGCGCTGCTGTTCTCGTAGCCCTTCTCCGGGCTACCTCGAGCATCCCTACAATGCACGCTGCATAGACGCGGCGATCAGGCTGCGTAGGGCGGGTGCAACCCGCCAGGGTAGGGGGCATGCAAGGCGCGGCGGGTTGCGCCCGCCCTATGTCTGCGCCCAACCATCGTTTGGCAAGCCTTTGTCGTCGGGCCTTATCTGTCTGCGTCCTCTTCGCTGTTTCCCGCCCTCTGGCCATACCCGAGTGAAACCATCGGGCTTTCGAGCTTTCTTGATTGCGATCAAGCAGGTTTCGTTAGCAGGCTTTCTAGAATGGAGAGGCCAAGTAAAGAGGAAGCGACCATGTCAGAGACCTTCACCAAGAGCATGGCCAGGAATATTTACTTTGGGGGGAGCGTGTTCTTCTTCCTGGTGTTCCTGGCTTTGACTTATCACACCGAGCAGACCTTTCCGGAGCGTAGTAACGCCTCGGAGTTAAACGAGTCGGTTATTCGCGGCAAAGCGGTCTGGGAGAACAACAACTGCATCGGCTGCCACAGTCTGCTGGGCGAGGGCGCCTACTTCGCGCCGGAGCTGGGCAATGTGTTTGATCGCCGGGGCGGCGATGCTGCATTCACGCCGTTCCTGCATGCCTGGATGAAGGCGCAGCCCCTGGGCATTCCAGGGCGCAGAGCAATGCCGCAATTCAATTTGAGCGAGCGGGAAGTGGACGATATGGCGGAGTTCCTCAAGTGGACTTCGAAGATCGATACCAACAACTGGCCGCCAAACAAGGAGGGCTGATAGATGACCATTGCAAATCCACATCTGAAATTCGCCTCGCAAGCCGTGGCCAAGCCGTACTTCGTGTTCGCCCTGATCCTGTTCCTTGGGCAAATCCTGTTCGGTCTGATCATGGGCCTGCAGTACGTGGTTGGCGACTTCTTGTTCCCGCTGATTCCCTTCAACGTGGCGCGGATGGTGCACACCAACCTGCTGATCGTCTGGCTGCTGTTCGGCTTCATGGGGGCGGCCTACTACCTGATACCGGAAGAGGCCGATCGCGAGCTGCACAGCCCGAAACTGGCGATCATCCTGTTCTGGGTATTCGCTGCCGCTGGCGTACTGACCATTCTCGGTTATCTGTTCGTGCCCTATGCGGGTCTGGCCAAGATGACCGGCAATGATCTGCTGCCGACCATGGGCAGGGAGTTCCTGGAACAACCGACCATCACCAAAATCGGCATCGTGGTGGTCGCACTGGGCTTCCTCTACAACATCGGCATGACTCTGCTCAAAGGTCGCAAGACCACCATCAGCATGGTCATGATGACCGGCCTGATCGGCTTGGCGGTGTTCTTCCTGTTCTCCTTCTACAACCCGGAAAACCTCGCGCGCGACAAGTATTACTGGTGGTTCGTGGTGCATCTGTGGGTGGAAGGCGTGTGGGAATTGATCATGGGTGCGATGCTCGCCTTCGTCCTGATCAAGGTCACCGGGGTGGATCGTGAAGTGGTCGAGAAGTGGCTGTATGTGATCATCGCCATGGCCCTGATCACCGGCATCCTCGGCACCGGTCACCACTTCTTCTGGATAGGTGCGCCGGAGGTCTGGCTGTGGGTCGGCTCGATTTTCTCGGCCATGGAGCCGATACCGTTCTTCGCCATGGTGTTGTTCGCCTTCACCATGGTCGGCAAACGGCGGCGCCAGCATCCGAACCGCGCCGCTACCCTGTGGGCCAAGGGCACTACCGTGACGGCCTTCTTCGGTGCTGGCGTGTGGGGTTTCCTGCATACCCTGGCCCGGTGAACTTCTACACCCACGGCTCGCAACTGACCGCGGCGCATGGCCACCTGGCCTTCTACGGCGCCTACGCAATGATCGTGATGACCATGATCAGCTACGCCATGCCGCGCTTGCGTGGTCTCGGCGAGGCGCCGGATGAGCGGGCGCAAACCATCGAGATCTGGGGCTTCTGGTTGATGACCCTGTCTATGGTGGCGATCACCCTGTTCCTCACTGCTGCCGGCGTGGTGCAGGTCGCACTACAACGTTGGCCGACGGATGGCACTGCGCTGTCGTTCATGAGTACCGTCGACCAGTTGGCCGTGTTCTTCTGGCTGCGTCTGGTGGCCGGGGTGTTCTTCCTGATCGGCTTGCTCTGCTACCTGTACAGCTTCAAGCAGCGTAGCCGGGCCACGGCCCGCGACGAAGCCGCCTTAGCCGTTTCGGCATGAGGCGTGAGCGCTAAATAAATCTCGGCCCGGCTGGTACAGCGGGCCGTTTTTGCATTTGGCTCCGGGCCTCTGGCGCGGAGCACAGCTAGCAAGGTGAAGCAGATGGCTTTTACCGTCGAACTGGAAGAGTGGGTGGGTAGTGTCTGGCACCGCTTCATCACCCGGCGTGCCAGCCCTGATTTTCCCGAGGCGCGGGTCGAACTGGCCAGTATGCAGCGGCCCCTGGCGCTGTTGTTTCGCGCCATGGGCGGCGCCAGTGGCGTCGGCGTAGCAGCCGCCAGCGCGCGCGACCTGCTGCTGCGGCGCAACCTGCTGCAACAGGTGGCCGGCACCTGCAAGCAAATGCCGGTGGCCTGGTGCGATGCCAGCAACCTGCGCCTGCCGTCGAGCCTGGCGGTGTACCCCGAGGTTGCGCTGAATCAGGACCTGTATCGCTGGCTGGCGCTGCTGGCCGCGCAAGCGGGCGACATGCGCCACTGGGCGCGCGATAACCAGCGTTGGACCCGGCAGTTGTTGCAGAGCTACCCGGCCCTGCGCCCGCGCTACCGGCGGCTGGTCGAGGCCCATCTGCAATTGCGCCCGGATCCCACGCAGCTGGGCAAGGACGAGGCGGCGCTGGAGATGGCGTTGTGTCAGGCGTTGCGCGAACCGGGCAGCGTCGAGCATTTTCCGCGTAGCGAGCTGGCCCCCTGGCCGTTGCCGCTGTGGCTGTACCCGGCGGAAAACCTTGGCGAACCCCAGGCCTGTGAACTGGGCGAGGAAAGCGAGGGCAACCTGCTGGCCCCCAAGGACGAGCAGAAGGTCGGACCCAAGCGCGCCAAGCGGGTCGAGGAGAGCACCAGCAAGGGTGGCCTGCTGATCTTTCGCCTGGAAAACCTGTTCAGCTGGTCCGAGCATGTCGAGTTGGATCGCTGCACCGACGACAGCGAAGACCTGGACGCCGCGCGGGTCGCCGAGGATCTCGACGAACTGGCCCTGTCCAAGCAACGCCTGCGCAAGGGCGGCGGACTCAAGTTGCACCTCGATCTGCCGCCGGCGGATGTCGACGACATCCCGCTGGGAGAGGGCATCAAGCTGCCGGAGTGGGATTATCGCAAGCAGAGCCTGCGCGAGGACTTCGTCAACCTGCAGATGATGGTGCCGCGCGGCAGCGAGCCGCAGCCGCTGCCCTTGCGTCTGGCGCCATTGGCCAAACGCCTGCGGCGCCAGTTCGAGCACCTGCGCAACGACCGCCAGTGGCTGCGTCAACAACCCAGGGCTCGGAGCTGGATATGCAGGCCTGGCTGGATTTTCATGTCGAGCGTCAGCATGGTCAGTGCGCCGAGCGTGGCCTGTTCATGGAACAGCGCCACACGCGCCGCGATCTGGCCTGCCTGTTGCTGGCGGATGTGTCGATGTCCACCGACGCCCACCTGGACGACCAGCACCGGGTAATCGAGGTGATCAGCGACAGCCTGCTGTTGTTCGGCGAAACCCTGTCGGCTCTGGGTGACGATTTCGCCCTTTACGGATTCTCCTCCTTGCGCCGCCAGCAGGTGCGCATGCAGGAACTCAAGTCGTTCAAGCAGCGCTACGACGACAACACCCGCGGGCGCATTCAAGCGTTAAAACCCGGTTATTACACCCGTATGGGCGCGGCCATCCGCCAGGCCACCAAGCTGCTCGGTGCCTGCAAACAACGACGCAAGCTGTTGCTACTGGTGACTGATGGCAAGCCCAACGACCTCGACCTCTACGAAGGCCGCTACGGTGTGGAAGACACCCGCGAAGCGGTGCTGGAGGCGCGGCGTCAGGGGCTGTTGCCGTTCTGCATCACCATCGACAGCGAAGCCGGCGATTACCTGCCGTACATGTTCGGCGCCAATGGCTACACCCAGATCCGCCAGCCACAGCAATTGCCGCTGCGCCTGCCGCAGTTGTACCAGCAGCTGACCCAGGCATAAGAAACGGCTAGGTATCAACCATGCGTTGCATGCTGCGATGTCTTGTAAGAGTTCGCGCCGCCGCGCTTCGACGAAGCGCTGTTGCGCGCAAACTGGGTGGATCTAAGGTGTCTGTCGGCGTGTGGGAACCTGTAGGAGGGGCTTTAGCCGCGATGCTGCGCTGTTGCTGTGATGGGTTACGCCGCACCTGAAACGAGGCACTACCGAAAGATATCTCGGCGGCTAACCCATCCTATGTCCCGTAAGCAGACGTAGGATAGATCGGGCCACTCAGGTTAGCGGCGCCAGTAGCCACTCAGACCCCGCTGCAACCAACCGTCGCGTAACCCAACAATCAGGCGCAGGAATAGGTACAGAAATGCTGGGGTCGTCAGGCGATGCTGCGCGGCAGCCAGACGATCATCACCGCGCAGAACACGGTCAGACCGATGCAGAACCACATAAAGCGCCGCTGCCGACGTTCGCCGGCAGCATCGGCCAGTGCCGGCAGGGGCATGCCGCAGTTACGGCACTCAGGTTGCTGGGGGGGATTGTCTTGTTGGCAATACAGGCATTTAGACATGGCGAGCGCTCAGAGGTTGTGAAAATATCGAGCGCCGTCGCGAGACCGTCTCCAGGCGTTCGCGGCAAGGCGCACTGCGTGAAAAGCAGGGGAGTTTAGTGAGCTAAATGACCCTGCTTTTCACGTGGCGCAACACCGCAGCGGGCGTTTGGAGGCGGCCGCAGTAGGTGAGAGTTTTTTCACAGACTCTTTTTGTTCGCGCAGACGCGAAGACAGGCATTTCACTCGAACTGCTCCAGGCGCAGGCGATCGATAATGCTGATCTGACGGCCTTCCTGGGTGATGATTTCCTCGTCGACCAGGCGGCGCATGATCCGCGAGAAGGTCTCCGGCTGGATCGACAGGTGGCCGGCGATCAACTGCTTGGCCATCGGCAACTCGAAGCTGGTGCCCGCGTTCGGTTGGCGGGCGAGCTGAGTGATCAAATAGCGCACCACGCGGTGGGTGGCGTTCTTCAGCGACAGTGTTTCGATCTCGTTGACCCGCTGGTGCAGGCGCACGCAGAGCTTGCCGAGCAGGGCAAAGGGCAGCCGGCTATTGCTCTCGAGCAGACGCATATAGGTGCTGTTGGCGATGCGGTAGAGCTGAGTAGGGCATACCGCCTCGGCCGAGGCGACGTAATTGGGCGTGTCCATCAGCATCATGGCTTCGGCAAAGGTCTGCCGATTGCCGATGACCTCGAACACCTTCTCCTGTCCATCCGGGGTCAGGCGGTAGATCTTCACCGCGCCGGCGATCACGAAATAGAACGAATGGGCCGGCTCGCCCTGGCGGAACAAAGGCTCGCCCTTGTCGATGCTGAGCAGTTGACTGGTGCTCATCAGTTCATCCATTTGCTCTTCGTTCAGCGGCTCGAACAAATGGTGACTGCGGAGAATCTGGTGATGAACGCGATGAAGCACCATAGAAGACATCCTGATTGTTTGGCGTGAAGATCGGCCCTGAACGGCCTGGAGGCTAGCTCTGTGCGTGACGCGCTGACGACTCGGTCTTGGCCGAGTGACAGAAGTTATACCAGACGGCCCAGATGCCGGACTGATGCAACTCAATGCTGCACGGCAATAGCCAGCGCCGGCCAAGCAGGATCGTCGAACAGCTGCGGATAGCGGTTCAGTGTAGTCACCACCTGCAGCATGGCCTGCTCACGGTGGCCATTGGTCCGCAGGGCTTCGCTGCCCTGCAGCAGTTCGCCGAACAGGTCGTGCAGAGTCGCATCGGCTTGTTCCGGCAGGACGCAATGGCTGACCATCGAGGCGATCTCGGCTTCGATGGCCTGTGCCAGTTCGTTGGCCTGAGCGTTGCTGAGCGGCGCCTGAGTGGTCGGCAGTGCCTGCTCAAGCGCTTTGCGGATGTGCGCCATGCCCTCACGCAAGGGTTGATCGGTGGCCCATTTCTGCCCCTGCGGCGGCAGTTGCCGAGGCTCGCTGGCGCCGTGCTGGTGATCGCCGCTGGCGGCCAGCACCGTGCCGGTGGCGAAACTCAAGGCAAGCCCGCTGGCCATGGCCAATACCGAGGTCAGGACCAGGTACCAAGCTAGCGGTTGCAGAATTTTCTTCATGGAGACTCCCTGCATGGCGGTCATGCAACGCGTGTCGCGGTTATGGATAACTATCCTGAGCAAGCCGCGTGCCATCTGCAATGCATTGAATTTAAAGGTTTTAATGGGTGGTCATGGTGAATATGACCATGCGCGAATAGGGTTATAAATACCTTTAGGGTTTTTTTAACCCTGGGGTCAGTGGCGTTCCAGTCAATCTGCCGCTGGCGCGGCCGGGCCATGCATCGGCGGTGGTTGCGTAGCGCAGCCAGGGCCGGGTTGTTCCTCACGCAGGCGGGCGATGATGTGCTGCATGTCCTCGAACAACGCGTCGGCTTCTGCCTCGCTGCAATCTTGCCGATAGCGTTTACGCAGACCCGAACTGCTGAGGGTGATATGCACGTCGGCGCCGATGCCGTGTTGGGCCAGGCAGGCGCTGGCGCAGTGCAGCGGGCAGCCGTCGATGGCGAGGATCGGCCGCCCGGAGCGGGCCTTGCTCACCAGTGCCTGGACATGCCCGCCGATCCCGGCAATGCAGGACATTTCCGCCAGACCCGCACGATCCAGACGCACCGCGAGGGTATTCGCCAGTTGCGCCACGTTGGAGCAGCCGGAGCAGGAGTAGACCAGGGTTGGAGTGTCTTGGACATTGTGCACACCCTTCAAACGTCAAGAGGTCGTCTAGTTTGACGGCCGTGCAGCGGCTGACGTTGATTTCGGTCAATTCTGCACGTATGGCTTGCTAGTCGTCGTAGTTGCTCAGCCCTGGTAGATCGATGATCTCGATGCGTCGGCGCTGCACGGCAATCACCCCGGCGTCGATCAGGCGATGGAGGATGCGCGAGAAGGTTTCCGGCTGGATGCCCAGCTTCGAGGCGATCAGCCGTTTCGGCACATCGAGCATGATCACCCCGTTGCCTTCTTCGTGGGCCTGGGCCAGAAAGCGCCTGACCCGGTGGCAGGCGTTAGCCAGGGTCAGGGTGTCGATCTCGTTCAACCGCTGGTGCAGACGGATGCTCAGGGTGGCGAGAATATCCAGGCAGATGCTCGGGTGCTCTTCCAGTAGGCGTCGGTACTGTGGGCCGTGCAGGCTGGCCATCTGGCAGGTTTTCAGCGCGGTGGCGCTGACCGGGTAGTGCGGCACGCCGGTGAACAGCAGCGCCTCGGCAAAGGATTCGTCGGCGCGGATGATTTCCACCAGTTTTTCCTGGCCGTCGCAGACCACCCGATGCAGCTTCACCTGGCCGCTGAAGATAAAATAGAAGCGCTCGGCCTTGTCGCCCTGGTGGAACAGCGAGGCGCCTGCAGGCAAGCGTTTGAGGTTGGCCGAGGCGCACACCTCCTGCAGCGCCGCCTCCGGCAGCCGGCTGAACAGGTGATGGCGGCGCAACTGTGCGACAAGTGATGGTTCGGTCAGCATGGTCTCTCCCACAACGCAGCTCGGGATTGCTCGGATATACATGCTAGAAGGTCGGCAGTCGGGGCTTCCTTGATTTCAAACAAGTCTAGGCGCGACGGGCCGGGCGGTCCGTGCGGAGGGCGTAAGACTCAGCTCCAACCCCAGAACTGCAGCCACCAGCCATAGCCGACCCAGGCTGAGCCCAGCAACAGGCAGCCAAACGCCGCAAGCCGCTTCAGCCCCTGGGCGCCATGCCGGCCGAGCACCTGCCAGCCTAGCCACAGACTCCAGGCAATCGCCCCGCGAGCAGGCTGGCGCGCGCCGGTTGTGCCCACGTCAGGGCCAGGCCCTCGTAACGCAACAGCTTGACGGTGGTGGCGCTGAGGCCGAGGAACAGCCCGCTGGCACCGAGCGGAATCAGGCTCAACGCCAGGTGCTCGAAGACGTTGCCGGTACGCGACACCAGCAAGGCCGCCGCCCGCAGCAGCAGCCACAGACCGCCACCGAGCAGTAGCGCGCTGGCACACAGGTAAAACAGGATCAGCAGGCCATCGAGCCAGCTGAACAGGTCGTTGGCTTGCGGGTAATGGGTCAACAACCACCAGGGTGCATCGGTCTGCAGCAGCCAGTAGCTATCGTGCTCGACCAGCCAGGTGGCCGTTGCCTGTTTCAGGCTGACGAACCAGGGCTGAGCGTCCATTGGAAGGCGCCCATGGCCAGGCCGATCACGCCGAACAGCAACAGGCTGCTGTCCCAGTGGCTGTTGTGCTGGGTGCCGACGATCAGCACCTCGGCGTTCGGCGAGCGCGCGCTCAGCTGCACCGCACCGCGTTGCCCGCTGCAGCGCCCGCAGGCATGGCAGTCGGCGGCGCCCTGCATGCGGCGGATATCCAGCAGCGGCGCGCAATTGGGCGGCGGTTGCCGCGGTGGCGGGTTCTCCAGCCAGCGTTGTTCGTCGACCTTGTAGTGCAGCGGTGCGAGGCGGGCGAGCAGGGCGAACACGCCGCTGACCGGGCACAGGTAGCGGCACCAGATGCGCTTGCCGCGCCCATAGAGAAAGCCCACCAGCATCGCCGCCAGGGTCGAGCCGCCGAGGATCAGCAAGGCTGCCTGGGCATAGTCGTAGACGCTGATCAGCTGGCCATAGACGGTGGTGAGGATGAACGCCAGGGTCGGCCAGCCGCCCCAGCGGATCCAGCGCGGTGTGCCGCGACCCAGGCCGCGCCAGCTAATCCATTCACTGAGCGCGCCTTCGGGGCAGAGCACCCCGCACCAGAGCCGGCCGAACAGCACGATCGACAGCAGCACGAACGGCCACCAGACGCCCCAGAAAATGAACTGGGCCAGCAGCGTCAGGTTGTCGAGAATGCGTGCCTGGCTGGACGGCAACGGCAGCAGCGCCGGCAGTACCAGCAACACGCAATAGAACGCCACGACCGCCCATTGCACGCCGCGAATCAGCCGCCCATGCCGGCGCAGGGCGTCACCCAGGTCGGCCAGCAGGCTGTTCAGTGGGCGCATGGCGATACGGTGGGCGAAGTGCGCCGCAACCAGAATGCGACCAGCAGCCAATAGCCGGCCAGGACGGCGACCGTGGCCAGGGAGGGCATGGCGCGATAACCGGCAAAGTTGGCCAATACCGAGCCCAGCCCCGCCGCATCATCGAGGCCGGCGGAGGTGTCCCAGAGGGCATCGCCGAACCAGCCGTAGACCTGCTCGGGCAGCTCCAAGGCCATCAACTGACCGCTGATGCGGTCGAGCCCGGCGATCAACATGGCCGCACCGAGCAACAGCAACACGACCTCGCTGAAGCCGAAGAAATGCCGCCAGGAAACCAGCCGGCTGCCAGCCTGCAACAGCATGAAGGTCAGCAGCGCCAGACCGAGGCCAGCCGCTCCGCCGAGGGCGAACTGCCAGAGTGCGGCGCCTTGCTTGTGCACGCCCAGGCCATAGAGGAAGACCACGGTCTCGCTGCCTTCGCGGCCGACCGCGAGCATGGCCAGGAGCAGCAGGCCGAGGCCGCCGTTGCGCTGCAGGTGGCTGTCGGCGGCCTGTTGCAGGTTCTGTTTGAGGCTGCGCCCATGCCGGCGCATCCAGCCGACCATCTGCAGGATCAGCCCGCTGGCCAGCAGTACCAGGCCCGCCTGGAACCACTCGCCGGCGGACCCTGCCAACCATTCACCGGCGAACAGGATGGTCAGCGCCAGCGCCCCCGACAACAGCAGGCCCAGGGCCACGCCACTCCAGAGCAAGGTCATGGCGCGGCCCCGCTCAGCCTGCTGGTTGATCCAGGCATGCAGGATACCGATGACCAGCAGGGCCTCGATGCTTTCCCGCCAGACGATAAACAGCGACTGATTCATTGCAATACTCCCGGTGCAGCAGCTTCATTGGGCGACGATGGCGCCTTCGGCGAGCTCGCGGTGGAACTCGTCGAAGAACGGGTAGCGGCCAGGCCTGAGTGGATGGATCACCACGAACGAGCTGACCCCGGGTGACAAGACCTTCTCCACGCGCAGCGGCGTGCTCTCGAACTCCGCCGGGCCCTGTCCCTGGTTGTGCAGCACGATCTTGAAGCGTTGGCCGGCGGGCACTTCGAGCACCGGCGGGCTGAAGTGACCGTCGCGAATCTGCAGTTGGTAGGTCGGCAGGCTGGCGGCGCTGGCGCACAGGGGCAGCCCGAAGGCCACTCCCAGCAGGACGAGCAGGAAACGGGGCATGGCGTTCTCCGGGGGCTCAGTAACCGCCTTTCTTGCCGATGCCGGCATAGGTGAACTGGTAGTGCAGTTCACAGCGCTCGAACCAGGGGGCGACACCGGTTTCCTTGTCGGTGTGACGGCCGAACATGGCGTGGCCACCGGCCGGGGGCAGGATGCTCAGGGTCAGCTGGTACTTGCCCGGGCCGGACAGCTTGAGGTTGTCGCCATAGTGCGGGCCGTCGTTGGCAACCATGGCGTGGAAGTCGCCCTTGAGTTCCTCGGTGCTGCCTTGCTTGCGCAGCACGAAGGCGATGTTCAGGTAGGGCACGAAGCTGCCTTCCTGGAAACCGTTCGGGTTGTTCTCCAGGGCGCTGATGTCAGCTTCCAGGTGTACATCGGAGTCGGCGGCGGGGCGCATCATGCCCGGCGGATCCATCTCGATCGGTTGCAGGTACACGGCGCCAACCTCCAGGCCACCGCAGTGCTGGGGTTGGCCAATCGGGTATTCCTTGGCTTGGGCGAACGTAGCGACCAGCAGTAGGGCGAGTGAAAAGGGCAGTTGGGCGCGCATCGACGGTTTCCTCTGAGCAGTGGCGTGGTTGCGACCTAGCTTAGGGAATCACAGATCAAACAATAATGATTTGCATCAAGATTCGGTTTGCTTGGCGAAATAGTTGCGCCAGATCAGCCTTGTGCCCACTACCAATGAAGAGGTATGGCGATTGGCCGGCAGTTGCTGGAACCTAACAGCCTGTCAAATCGGTTGTCTCTTCGCCGCGAACCCAAACCCTGCAGGCTCCTGGCGCACGTAGCCAGCGGAGCTGGTGAACCTTGGGTCGCGCATGGATGGACTGCCACCCAAACAGGAACTGGATATGCACCACAAACAACTCACAACCTCGACCCTGACTCGCCTGCATCAGAACCAGGTGGCGCTGGGAGAGGCCGTCTGGCTGTTGGCCAAGTGGATCGAGCAGCGTGGCTCGACGGAAGTGACACAGGCCGTGCAAGCGCAACTGCAGTTGTTGGCGATCAATTCGACGGCGATCAACCAGGCTCTTGCCGAGTTGATCGACAGCCCCCTCAATAGCTGAGAGCGTGTGAAAAAACTCCCACCTACTGCGAACGCCTGGAGGCGGTCTCGCGACAGCGCTCGATATTTTCACAACCTCTGAGACGCCATCAATCGCTCCGATGGGTTATCACCTGCCAGGGCCTGCTATCGTGCGAACTACTACTAGAGAGCAAAGACCCTGCAGAAAGTCTGGTGCCTGGTTAAGTCAGGCTCGCCAGCTGGAGCATGATCATGACGCGACAGGATGTTCTGGATATCCCCATCCGCGACAGAAGTAGCGCAGGCCAGGCGCTGGCGCGCTTGTTGAAGGCTTATCGCCAGCGACCTGACGTGATCGTGCTGGCCTTGCCGCGTGGTGGCGTGCCGGTGGCTTACGAGATTGCCAGCGCACTGCAGGTGCGTCTCGACCTGCTGTTGGTGCGCAAGCTCGGTGTACCGGGTCATGCAGAGCTGGCCATGGGCGCGATCGCCAGTGCTGGCGTGCAGGTATTGAACCGCGATGTGCTGGCGTCGCTGCATATTGATAGCGCCACCGTCGCCGCCGTGGCCGCGCAGGAAAGTCTGGAGTTGCAGCGCCGCGACCGCGCCTATCGCGGCGAACGCCCGCTGCCTATGCTGGACGGACAGCAAGTGATCCTGGTCGACGATGGTTTGGCCACAGGCGCCACCATGCAGGCTGCGATCAAGGCGGTACGCCAGCAGTCGCCCGCGCGAATTGTGGTCGCCATACCGCTGGCCCCAACCGACAGCGTGGCGCAGCTGCGTCGACAGGTCGATGAAGTCATCTGCCCGTTCACCCCCGAGATGTTCATCGCCATTGGCCGTTGGTATGTGGATTTTTCCCAGACCTCGGATCAGCAGGTGCAGGCCTTGCTGCGTCAGGCCTGGCAGCGCGAACAAGCTGGACAGCCATGAGCTACGAGGAGGCCTGAGCGATGTAGGGGGCCAGGTACAGCGCGCCACGCTCGCGGCACAGGCAGATCAACGCCACAGGCAAGCAGGCGGGGCAGGCGGGGCAGGCTAAGTCATGGGGACATGCATCGTCCGGCGTGATTGCTCGCGCACGGGATAGCCAGGGGCAGGGCGGGGTAACCTGCGGACTTGCTCTGGCGCAGCGGCCCAGTGAGCGCGCTACCCGCGCTTGGGTTCAGGCATTTGCTAATTGCCCTGCCCATTGCCTGAGCGCAAGTGCGCTAGCTGGACTCAAAGCCCGGAGTTTTCCGGCCACTTGAATCTTGAAAGGCGCGTCAGTTCTTCAATATTGAGCAGCTGCGAATAGTGCTGCTCACGGATGATCCAGGTCGGGTAACGGTTGATTTTCTCTTCGATGCAGACCCGCGCAAGCAGTCCGTTGCGCCCATCTGGGGTGCATTCGACATAGGGCAGACGTTTGGCAGATGGGCCGAACAGGCGTTTCTGCTCCTGGCAGGTTGGACACCAGAAGGTGCCGTAAAACTTCGCGCCGCTACGCTGCAGGTGGCTGGCCAGAGCCTGCGACTGCGGGTCTTCGCGCGGAGCCAGCAGATCGCTGTAATACAACTGCAGGCCGCCCAGGGTGACCAGCGTTGCTACCCCACAATAGGTAAACCAGTGCCGCCAGTCGGTGCCCGGGGCCGATCTGGGTCGTTGCAGACTCACTCGAATGAAGATCGCCGCCATTAGTGCCAGCGACAACAAGCACCAGGCGCAGAATGCGTCGAGTTGTAACCAGGCAACCAGGGTCATGTACAGGCTGACGGCCAACCCGAACCAGGCGAGCAGCCAGAGTCGTCGCCAACGCACCAGCCTGGCCGGCAATCGCCAGGCGTTAGCCGCCAGCAGCCCATATAGAACGAAACCCCAGAGCGCCAGTGGCAGGCCCAGCAAGCGCGACCAACGACTCTGCTGGATCAGATCGCAGGCCGCTTCAGCCGAACAGAATGCCAGTGTGCCGCCGCGCAGGGCGACATAGGTCAGATAGCCGGTCAGCAGCATGCCGCACAGCGCCAGCACCAGTACCAGCTTCTCTGGCGAATGCTGAAAGCTGCGGCCGGTGCCGGAATGGGCAATTACCTCATGAGGGCGAAGCTTTTTGGTTTTACTCATAGACCAGGCTCTTCTGCAGGAGAAGTGTCGAGAAAACAACGCGTTTGCTGAATATGCAGTTTCCACCTCGATCTATGAGGGGGCGATCTACGGCTAAACGTTAGCAGTAAAACTCAATAGCGGATGGCGGACCCATGGCCGCGCCACTGTCAGCTATCGGGCAGGTAGCGTCTCAGCTAGCCACGGCCAGCAGGCACGTCGGCGAATCCCTCGTCGCCGCGCAATTTGCCGTGCGCAACAGCCTGCTAGACCACCTGGGCGCACGCATCGGGAAATGCATGCATGGCTTGATCGTAGGAACCGCCCCGGTCACCGAGCAAATCGTGGTACTCGGGCGCAGGGCTGGCACTGTCGAGCCGGCGCGCAGGGCTCGACAGTACTAGCTGTTCGCAGGGCTCATGCGCGATCTCAGTTGTCATAGCCCAGATTCGGCGCCAGCCAGCGTTCGCTGACATTCAAGGCCTGGTTCTTGCGCGCCGTATAGCTTTCCACCTGGTCCTTGTCGATCTTGCCGACGGCGAAGTATTGCGCCTGTGGGTGGGCGAAGTACCAGCCGCTGACCGAGGCGGCGGGGAACATGGCGTAGTGGTCGGTGAGGAACACGCCGCTGTGGCCGGCCTGGCCTTCTTTGGCGGCGGGATCCAGCAGGTCGAACAGGGTGCCTTTTTCGGTGTGATCCGGGCAGGCCGGGTAGCCGGGGGCAGGGCGGATGCCTTTGTAGCCTTCCTTGATCAGCTCCTCGTTACTCAGCTGTTCGTCCGGCTCGTAGCCCCAGTAGGTCTTGCGTACCTGCTGGTGCAGCCATTCGGCGCAAGCCTCGGCCAGGCGGTCGGCCAGGGCCTTGACCATGATCGAGTTGTAGTCGTCGCCGGCGTTCTGATAGGCCTTGGCCACCTCTTCGGCGCCGATGCCAGCGGTGGTGATAAAGCCGCCAACGTAATCGGTGACGCCGCTGTCCTTGGGCGCGACGAAGTCGGCCAGGGAGAAGTTCGGCTTGCCGTCGGGTTTGATGGTCTGCTGGCGCAGGTGGTGCAGCTTGGCCAGCGGTTGGCCGTCATCGCCGTAGAGTTCCAGGTCGTCGTCCTGCACCTGGTTGGCCGGCCAGAAGCCGAATACGGCGCGAGCGCTGATCAGCTTTTCGTCGATCAGCTTGTTCAGCATGGCTTGGGCATCGGTGAACAGGTCGGTGGCGGCCTGGCCGACGACTTCGTCGGTGAGGATGCGCGGGTATTTGCCGGCCAGGTCCCAGGCGATAAAGAATGGCGTCCAGTCGATGTACTCGGCCAGGACGGCCAGGTCGATATCCTCCAGCACCTTGACCCCGGTAAAGGTCGGCACGCTGGGCTGATAAGTTGCCCAGTCGAATTTGGGTTTGCTCTCGATCGCCTTGGCGTAGCTCAGGCGTTCGGTACGCGCGCTACGGTTGGCGGTACGCTCGCGCACCTGGATGTAGTCGAGGCGGGTGCGTTCGACGAAACCGGCTTTCAGCTCCTTGGACAGCAACTGGGTGGCCACGCCGACCGCGCGCGAGGCGTCGGTGACGTAGATCACCGCGTCGTTCTGGTATTTGGGCTCGATCTTCACCGCAGTGTGGGCTTTCGAGGTGGTAGCGCCACCGATCATCAGCGGCAGGTTGAAGCCCTGGCGCTGCATTTCGCGGGCGACGTGGACCATCTCGTCGAGCGACGGGGTGATCAGGCCGGACAGGCCGATGATGTCGCATTTCTCGGCGATGGCGGTCTGCAGGATCTTCTCCGCCGGCACCATCACGCCGAGGTCGACGATGTCGTAGCCGTTGCAGCCGAGTACCACGCCGACGATATTCTTGCCGATGTCGTGCACGTCACCCTTGACCGTGGCCATGAGGATCTTGCCCTTGGCTTTCGGCTTGTCGCCTTTTTCCTCTTCGATAAAGGGAATCAGGTGGGCCACGGCCTGTTTCATCACGCGCGCCGATTTCACCACCTGGGGCAGGAACATTTTGCCCGAGCCGAACAGGTCGCCGACGATGTTCATGCCCGACATCAGCGGGCCTTCGATCACCTCGATCGGCCGCTTGAAGCCCTGCCGCGATTCTTCGGTGTCGGCGACGATATGCGTAGTGATGCCTTTGACCAGCGCGTGCTCGAGGCGCTTGTTGACGTCCCAGGTACGCCATTCCTCGGTCTCGACTTCCTTGACGCTGCCATCGCCCTTGTAGTTGTCGGCGATGGCCAGCAAGGCCTCGGTGCCGTTCGGCGTGCGGTTGAGCACCACGTCTTCGACCACGTCGCGCAGTTGCTTGGGAATCTCGTCGTAGATCTCCAGTTGGCCGGCGTTGACGATGCCCATGGTCAGGCCATTCTGGATCGCGTAATAGAGGAACACCGAGTGGATCGCCTCACGTACCGGGTTGTTGCCGCGGAACGAGAACGACACGTTGGACACGCCGCCCGAGGTCAAGGCATGGGGTAGGTGGTCGCGGATGTAGGCGCAGGCCTCGATGAAGTCCACCGCGTAGTTGTTGTGTTCCTCGATGCCGGTGGCAATGGCGAAGATGTTCGGATCGAAGATGATGTCTTCCGGCGGGAAGCCGACTTCATCGACCAGGATGTCGTAGCTGCGCTTGCAGATCTCACGCTTGCGCGCGGCGGTGTCGGCCTGGCCATCTTCATCGAAGGCCATCACCACCACGGCGGCGCCGTAGCGCTTGCACAATTTGGCGTGCTGCTTGAACTGATCGACGCCTTCTTTCATCGAGATCGAGTTGACGATGCCCTTGCCCTGGATGCATTTCAGGCCGGCTTCGATCACCTCCCACTTGGAGGAGTCGATCATGATCGGCACCCGGGAAATGTCCGGTTCGCCGGCGATCAGGTTCAAGAAGGTGACCATGGCCTTCTTCGAGTCGAGCATGCCCTCGTCCATGTTGATGTCGATCACTTGGGCGCCGGATTCCACCTGCTGCAGGGCGACTTCCAGGGCTTCGGTGTAGTTGTCATCGCGGATCAGGCGGGCGAACTTGGCCGAGCCGGTAATGTTGGTGCGCTCGCCGACGTTGATGAACAACGAGTTGCGATCGATGGTGAAGGGTTCCAGGCCGGACAGGCGACAGGCCTTGGCAATCTCGGGGATGGCGCGCGGAGGGTACTTGGCCACGGCTTCGGCAATCGCCTGGATATGCGCCGGGGTGGTGCCGCAGCAGCCGCCGACGATATTGAGAAAGCCGCTCTGGGCGAACTCTTCGATCACCGCCGCGGTTTGCGCCGGGGTCTCATCGTATTCGCCGAAGGCATTCGGCAGGCCGGCGTTGGGGTGAGCAGAAATAAAGGTCTCGGCCTTGTTCGACAGCTCTTCCAGATAGGGGCGCAGATCCTTGGCCCCCAGTGCGCAGTTCAGGCCCACGGAAATTGGCTTGGCATGGCGCACCGAGTTCCAGAAGGCTTCGGTGGTCTGCCCGGACAGGGTGCGACCGGAGGCGTCGGTGATGGTGCCGGAGATCATGATCGGCAGTTCGACGGCGTCGTCCTCGAACACCTGTTGTACGGCGAAGATCGCCGCCTTGGCGTTGAGGGTGTCGAAGATGGTCTCGATCAGGATCAGATCCGCGCCGCCTTCGATCAGGCCGCGGGTCGCTTCGCTGTAGTTTTCCACCAGCTCGTCGAAGGTGACGTTGCGGTAGCCGGGGTTATTGACGTCGGGCGACAGCGAGCAGGTGCGACTGGTCGGGCCGAGCACGCCAGCGACGAAGCGCGGTTTGTCCGGGGTCTCGGCAGTTTTCGCATCGGCCACCCGGCGCGCCAGGCGTGCGCCTTCGACGTTCAGTTCATAGACCAGCGCTTCCATACCATAGTCGGCCTGGGATACCTGGGTGGAGTTGAAGGTGTTGGTTTCGAGAATGTCGGCGCCAGCGTCCAGGTAGGCCTTCTCGATGGCGCCGATCACATCCGGACGGCTGAGGATCAGCAGGTCGTTGTTGCCCTTCACATCGCTTGGCCAGTCGGCAAAGCGCGTGCCGCGGTAGTCCTCTTCCTCCAGTTTGTAGCTCTGGATCATGGTACCCATGCCGCCGTCGAGGATCAGGATGCGTTCCTGCAGGGCTTGCTGAAGGGCGTGGAGGCGGGCGCTGCGATCGGACAGGGGCATGGCGGAACTACCTGAGCAAAGCTGACACAATGGGGATGCGCAATGATAACAAAGCTGCGCGCTTTTGCAGTGCTCCGGCCTTTTGTATGAATTGTGCTCATGTTGAGAGCGCGATCTCGCTAAACGCACGATTACGCTCACCCTTGGAATCGGCTCTGCCATATCGCGCACTACTCGGCGCTTGCTTGTTGTTCACCAGCCTGCTGCTGTCGGCTGAGCCGATTTCCTACAGTCGCGATATTCAACCGATCTTCACCCGCTATTGCGTGGCCTGCCATGCCTGCTACGCCGCGCCTTGCCAGCTCAATCTGGGCAGCGCCGAGGGTCTCGAGCGGGTCAAACAAGCTGCCGGTATACGATGGCAAGCGCTTCGCGGCGCAGGTCAAGGCCTGGGAGCAGTTTCTCAATGCTCCGCGGGCGCGGGAAAGCCTGGTCTCGCGCTGGCTGTATGAACACCTGTTTCTCGCGCACCTGTATTTCAAAGGCAGCGAGCCGGGGCAATTCTTCCAGCTGTTGCGTTCGCGTACCGCGACTGGCCAACCGGTCGACCCTATCGCTACGCGCCGACCGAACGAGGATCTGGGTGGCACCTTTTATTATCGTCTGGCGCCGGTCCAGGGGTGATCGTGCACAAGACCCATATGACCGACCCGCTCAGTGCGCACAAGCTGGCGCGAGTCAAAGCGCTGTTCTTCGCCGACGACTGGCAGGTTGATGCGCTGCCTGGCTATGGCGTCCGGCGCCGCGCCAATCCGTTCGAGACGTTCGCGGCGATTCCGCCGCAGGCGCGCTATCAGTTCATGCTGGATAACGCCGAGTATTTTGTGCGCACCTTTATCCGTGGCCCTGTGTGCCGCGGCCAGATCGCCACCGACGTGATCCGTGACAACTTCTGGGTGGTGTTCCAGGATCCGCGACATGATCTGTATAGGGGCGATGCCAAATACCGCGCCAAGGCGACGCCACTGCTGAGCATGCCTGGCCAGTTCGACGATATCGGCAATCTGCTCAGTCTGTGGCGCAGCTATCGCAACAGGCGCAATGAGTACGAGGCCTTGCCCATGCACAGCTACGCCGCTGCACCCGCACCCAGTTGGTCGCACATCTGGGCCGGTAACGACACTGCGCTGCTGACGATCTTCCGCCAGCACGGTAGCGCCTCGGTGCGCAAAGGCCTGATCGGCGAGATCCCGCAGACGCTCTGGTGGATGGACTATCCGCTGCTTGAGCGAGCCTACTAACCAGTTGGTGGTCAACTTCGATGTATTCGGCAACCTGGCGCATCAGGCGCAGACGCGCCTGTATTTCGACCGAATCCATAACGGCGCCGAGCAGAATTTCCTGCGTTTGATGACGGCTGACGCCCGCGAAACGATCCTCGATGACTGGTATCAGTACAGAGGCCAGTTGAAGCTATGGCTGGACTGCCAGCGCATCGATACCCATAGCCGAACAGCCCTGCAACTGCCTGCAACAGACCCGCAGCGGTTTTTTGCCGAAGCCCTATAGAGCCGCTACGGCAGCCTCTACGTGGGCTTTGATCCGATCAACCGTTGCGATGGCGTGCACTGCCATCGCGCTGGGCAGCCGGCCGGCCGGCGGGTTCAAGATCATTCACCAGCTGCCGGAAGCGACCCTGCTGCGCGTCGAACTGGCCGACGGCACGCGCGAGGTCTATAGTCTGCTGCGCAACCGTGCGCGCAGTAACGTGGCCTTCATGTATGGCGAGGAACTGCGTTATCAGCCCGCGCTGGATACCCTGACTATTTACCCTGGGGGCTGACCAGTTACCCGAACTTCATGTTCCGCCTCACTGCGCAGGAGGTTCCGGAGTTCGTGCGCAGCATGGAGTTGGTCCGTGATGCCCAGGCGTTCGACTCGCTGGTCGGGCGTTGGGGGGGTCGTCGCAGCCACCCCGAGTTCTGGCGCTATTTTCATGACCTGTCGGCGTATATCCGCGAAACCGAACCGCTCGAAGCCGGCGTGCTGGATATGCACCGCTATGAAAATATGTAATGCCCGGCGGCTAGAACTGGGGGGCGTGCAGGTAATGCTGGCAAACCCTCTCGCACCTGCGCGCCTAGCGCACTACCAGCACCGAAGCCTCGGAATAGGACGCAAAATACCCGGCGTTTGAGGCGAATAGGTGTTCCGCCAAGCCAGGTACATGGGAGGCCATCACCACTAGGTCTGCGCCGCAGTCCTTGGCCGCTTTGAGCAAGGTCTTGTCCAGGTCAACCGCCGGATCATGGCTGATATAGGCGGCGCTACTGACATTGTTCAGCCCGTATTGCTCTGCCTGAGCCACACTGAACTGTTGTAGTTTTTCCTTGAACTCCGTCGGATTGCGCGCGACTGCCGTTGGCGTGTTGGCCGATACGCTGATGTAACAGACCGGTATGTCATACAGCTTCGCAAGGTCTGCGCCGGTTCTCAGGGCTTTCTCGAGGCGTTCGATATAGGCGAGGTCGACGGGAATCATTATCTGCTTGTACATCTTGGGAAGCTCCTTTTTCAGGCTATCGCGCTTGCAGTTGCAGGCGCACCAACTGTGCTTGAAGTATTGCAGATGATTGGGCCGTCCGCGGTCATACACTGATCTGATCGCACAACGATCCGAAAGGGTCTGTTAGAGGCGCACTGTGCGGCCCAGCTATTGACCTTCTGTACTGGTTGTTAGCAGCCAACCGCCGACCGCCTGGTAGGGCGTTAGCTGCCCTGGCGCGGTGAGCCAGGCGACCAGTGCCTGGCGCTCGCCGCGCGAGTCGGCGGCAAGACGGGTCTGCCAGTGGTTTGTTTCACTGGCTCCAAGCTGCTGCAGGGTCAAGACCACGAAGTCATGGGTTAGCGTGCGCCCGGCATTTTCGCCTCGCCCTACCGCGGTGCTCAGGCCGAAGCCCAGACGTGCAACATGAGCTGTCAGTCGGGCGGGGACTGAATGAGCTGGATTGAACGTCAGTTTCAAGTTGTCGCCGTCAACCTCAAGCACCAGCCTGCCAACCGTCGGCATCTGCACCAGAGGCAGCGGCTGACGTTGGAACCAGCCGCGCCACTCGTGGCCGGCCAGGATGAATTCCGGGGTATATACCCCTTGGCTGCTGCCGGAGCGTGCGTATGCCCGTTGCCGGGCGCTATAGCCTGGGTTGGCGAATGGGTCCACCCAGCCAAGCCGGTCCCAGTAATCGACGTGGAAGGCCAGGGGATCACTGCGTTCCAAAGCGCGGGATGCTCGGTCAGAGCGGATAGCCAGCGTTCTGCTGGCGGGCACGAACTGCAGCCTTGTGAGGTAAACAATTCCAGCACTGGTGTAGCTGTTGCGCTGCTGGTCAGGCGTAGGCGAGGTTCCGCGTGAGCCGGCGCGCAGAGTACGCAGAGGGCGACCCAGAGGGCTGGGAGCAGTAGTTTCATCAGCGCTCACCTCTGATATCCAATGGTCTTTTGACTCATCGAGGGCGGCTAGCGTTACAGCCAGGCTATTCCGAGATAAATACTCGGGCTTTATTGAAGCCCGGAGGTTGGCGTACACTGCGAACATGTTTGCGAGGAGTTGCCATGAGCACCATTATCATTACCGACGCTGCCCACGATTATCTAGCTGATCTGCTGAGCAAGCAGAACACCACTGGTATTGGCATCCGGGTCTTCATCACCCAGCCGGGCAGCCAATACGCTGAAACCTGCATCGCTTATTGCAAGCCGGGCGAGGAAAAGCCGGATGATACGGCGATAGCCCTGGCCAGCTTTACGGCCTGGATTGATGCGCTCAGCGAACCCTTCCTGGAAGATGCCGTGGTCGATTACGCGACTGACCGCATGGGCGGCCAGCTGACTATCAAGGCGCCGAATGCCAAGGTGCCGATGGTCAACGCAGACAGCCCGATCAACGAGCGCATCAGTTATTACCTGCAAACCGAGATCAATCCGGGGCTGGCCAGCCATGGCGGCGAAGTGAGCCTGATCGATGTGGTCGATGACGGCATCGCGGTATTGAAGTTTGGCGGTGGCTGCCAGGGCTGCGGACAGGTCGACCTTACCCTCAAGGAAGGCATCGAGAAAACCCTGCTCGAACGCATCCCGGAACTTAAAGGTGTGCGCGACGTGACCGACCACAGCAACAAGGAAAACGCCTACTACTGAGGCGCGTTCTTCAGTCAGTTCTGCGTAAGGTGGCCTATGGCCACCTTTTTTGTTTCTATCTTTCCACCATTGCGTGGTGTTTTACCGTAAAACTACCGCTTAGCATTGAGATGCAACGCTGTCGACATAGCGTATTGATACAAGCTACGACTGATCCGCCGCGATCCCTGCCGGCAGACAACTATAAAAAGTGATACGCATGACTGTCAGCACTCTACTTATCTGTGACGACTCAAATATGGCGCGCAAGCAATTGCTACGTGCGCTGCCTGCCGACTGGCCTGTCGTCATAACGCAGGCGGCCAACGGCATGGAGGCCATGGCGATTCTGCGTCAAGGGCAGATCGATGTGATGCTGCTCGACCTGACGATGCCCGAGATGGATGGCTATCAGGTACTCGCTGCCCTGCAGGCCGAAGGCCTGTCATGCAAGGTCATTGTGGTGTCTGGCGATGTTCAGGAACAGGCGATGCAGCGGGTCATGGCGCTCGGGGCGTTGGCCTTTGTACAAAAACCGGCTGATCCAGATCTGCTCAGAAAAACCCTCGACCGCCTGGAGTTGCTCGGCAGCAGCGGCAGTGAGCTGGCCGTGCATGCGCTCGGCGATCACTCCGCCATCAATTTTATCGATGCCTTTCGTGAGGTGGTCAACGTTGCCATGGGACGTGCTGCCGCCTTGCTAGCCAAGCTGCTGGGCGTGTTTGTGCAATTGCCGGTGCCGAATGTCAGTCTATTTGAAGTCGGCGAGCTGCACATGGCCCTGGCGGACGCCCAGCGGGGCGACGGGCTTACCGCCGTGTGCCAGGGGTTTATCGGCAGTGGCATCGCTGGCGAGGCGCTGCTGATTTTCCATGATTCGGAATTGGGCGAGA
Organism: Pseudomonas sp. CC6-YY-74; assembly: GCF_002025205.1. Classification (GTDB taxonomy): domain Bacteria; phylum Pseudomonadota; class Gammaproteobacteria; order Pseudomonadales; family Pseudomonadaceae; genus Aquipseudomonas; species Aquipseudomonas paeninsulae. The sequence continues at coordinate 1,454,862 of NZ_CP019947.1, forward strand.
TGGCCCGTCTGATGAGTGGGTTCTCGTCCGAATATTCCGAAATGGAAATGTTCCTGGATCTTTCCACTGTACTGATCGGCGCCTGCCTGAACGGTATTGCCGGGCAGATCGATGCGCAGTTCTCCCTAAGCCACCCCACCGTATTGGGCGAACATGCCTCGATCGAGGAGTTGATCAAGCTCAACCGCCCACGCTGGAAGACCACCCTGGCCGTGGAGATCAGCTACAGCATCGAAGGCCACCATATTCATTTCGACTTACTGCTGCTGTTTACTGAAGATTCGGTGGCGTTGCTTTCTAACAAGCTTGCTTACCTGATGAACTGAACATGAAAGAGAATCTGGAGTTCAACGAGTTTCACTGGCTGCTGGCCGTGGTGCAGAGCATCGATGTCGGTGTCGTGGTGCTGGATCGCGAATACCGCGTACACGTCTGGAATACCTTCATGGAGAACCGCTCGGGCCTACAGCCCCATGAGGTGCATCAGCAATCCTTGTTCAGCCTGTTTCCGGAAATCGAGGAAAACTGGTTCCGCCACAAAGTCGAAGGGGTCGTGACGCTGGGCACGCCGGCTTTCACCATCTGGGAGCAGCGCCCCTACCTGGTGAAGTTCAAGAACTACCAGCCGATCACCGGGCAGGAAGAGTTCATGTTTCAGAACACCACCATTCTGCCGCTGCAGGCCACCAATACCAGTATCGAGCATATTTGCCTGATCATTTATGACGTGACCAGCGTGGCGATAAACAAGCAGCAATTGCAGGCGGCAAACCTGCAGTTGCAACAACTCTCGCGCACCGATCGCCTGACCGGCCTGCATAACCGTGGCTACTGGGAAGAATGCCTGCAGCACGAATACGCCCGGCACCGGCGTTATCAGAGCACGGCCGCACTGGTGATGTTCGATATCGATCATTTCAAGAAGGTCAATGACACCTATGGTCATCCGGCTGGGGACAAGGTGATTCAGGCCGTCGCCGAGGTGATGCGCGAGCAGGTGCGTGACACCGATTATGCCGGCCGCTATGGCGGCGAGGAATTTGTGGTGCTGCTGCCGGATGTCGACAGTGCCGGAGCCATGCTGTTTGCCGAACGCCTGCGCCAGCGCATCGAATCGCTGCTGGTCACTTATGAGGGGCAAGGTATCCCGTTCACCATCAGCCTGGGGGTGGCTGACCTGAACCACCCCACTCAGGAGTATCAACAGCTGATCGAGCGAGCCGACCAGGCTCTGTATGCCTCCAAGGAAGGCGGCCGCAACCAGGTCAATTGCTACCGCGGCTGAGGCCATGCCTGCCGCCGCTGGCCAGGGCGCGAATCAAGAGTGGCGGGCAACCGCCTTGCCGCGTATCGGCAATTGCATCAGCGAGGCAATCGCCACCCGCGGCAGTATGCCGATATTCACTGCGCCCCAGCCAACAGTGCGCCGGAAGCAAATGAGGCGCCTGCCGCGGCCCAGCCGTTGCTGAGCGCCATCAAGCCATTTCGCCTCGCCGTGGCCAGCGACCATCAGTGCGGTCCGCAGAGATGCAGAACGTCCAGTCCGATGAACCAACTAAGCAGATGTCCGCCAAGCACATCCTGGGTTGTGAGAAAGGCCGCTCGGGAAAGCTGAAGACCATCACGCAGGTGGCGCCGAAGGAGTCGAGTATCAGGGTCATCGAGAGCGGTCATTGGCTCCGGCGATACAGGCCATGGCCAACACGCCACCGAGCCAGGCGATGGACACCTGTATCAGCGGGGGCGAGCTGGCATGCCGACAGCGTCACCTTGCAGTTTGCGCAGTAGATCAGCATTGGACCCTCCTCAGGACTCGACTGTTTGCGGGCAACCGCTGGGGACGTAAACGCGTTCGCGGGACGCGGGATAACGCTGCAGTTTGTCTGCTGGACGCCGCGGCCTGGGCAGCAGTTCACCGCCGCAGTTCGGGCAAGTGCCGTGCAGGCGTTGCTTCGCGCAGTCGCGGCAGAAGGTGCATTCAAACGAGCAGATCAAGGCGTCAGGCGAGTCGCCAGGCAGATCGCGGTCGCAGCATTCGCAGTTGGGCCGTAGTTGCAGCATGGCCGACTCCTGGTTAGAAAGTTATGCGCTGGGTGCGTCAGGTGAAGCGCGCGACGTATTCCTGAGGGCTGACGGACAGATGTTTGTGGAAGGTGCGGCGCAGGTTTTCCGGGTGACCAAAACCGCTCAGGCGCGCCACCGTACTAATCGACGCTTGAGCGTCTTGCAATAAAATGCGTGCCGCTTCCAGACGAATGCGTTCGACATAGCGCCCCGGCCCCATGCCCAGCTCCTGGGCAAACACCCGCGACAGCGTGCGCGGTGTCATGTGCGCCTGGGCGGCCAGCGCCCCCAGCGACAGGTCGTCACTCAGGTGCGCAGGAATCCACTCGAGCAAGGCAGCCAGGCGCGGTACGCGACTTGGCTCAGGTGTGAGCAGGGCACTGAACTGGGCCTGTCCACCTGGCCTGCGCAGGAACATCACTAGGCGCCGGGCTACCGCCAGTGCAGTGACACGCCCGAGATCCGCTTCAACCAACGCCAGGGCCAGGTCGATACCCGCGGTTACTCCCGCCGAGGTAAAGATATGACCATTGCCGTGCAGGTCCTGCGGGTCATAGGTGTGCAGGCAGTCCGCCAGCACCTCGACATCGGGATGCCCCTGACGCAGGGTTTGCGCATCGGCCCAATGGGTAGTCGCGCGGCGACCATCGAGCAGGCCGGCGGCGGCCAGTATTAGCGCGCCGGAACAGACCGAGCCCAGGCGGCGTACCTGCGGTTCGGCGGCACGCAGCCAGGTCAAGAGTGCCTGATTCTGGCATTGGGCCTGTTCGCCCAGGCCGCCAGGAATCAGCAGGGTGTCGATCTGTGCGGCGTCGAACTCGCGCCAGGCCTGTTCGGCAACCAGTTGAAACCCGGCCGACGTGGCGACAGCGCCGACCTGTTGACCGAGTACGACAAGATGATAGAACGCCGGCAAACCCTGACGTTGGCGCTCGACATTGGCCGAGGCGAAAACCTGTAACGGGCCGGTCACATCCAGGCTCATCACATTCGGGTAAAGCAGGCAGGCAATGGTTTTCAGCGCATCCATGGGCAGTTCTCGATGAGCGATGGATGCAGTCTGCGCTCAGCGAAAGGGTGGCAACAAGGACAATAGACCCACAGATATTGCCAGTTCGACTTGCTCCAGATCAGATCAGATCAGAGCAGGTCAGGGAGAGGGCACCGCTACCCTGGCGTCGGGCGCAGGTTTGTAGGGTGCCCATAAGGCCTGAGGATTACTCCGGCATGCTCCAGGGAGCCAGGTCATAACCCTGCTGGCTCAATTCAGCGCGCGACTTGTTCAGCACGAGGGCTAGTTGTACCGGGTCGCTGTAGATGCTGCTCGACAGCTGGGTGCGACCCAGTAGGCGGGTGCTGGTACGGTCGATGACCGTAAGGCTCAGCTCGCCAGTGCCATCTTGCGGTGCCCAGGCGACACACTGGAAGGGTTGAAAGGCGCGATCGGCGATCAGCAGTGCTTCGTTAAAACGCAGCGGGGCGTTCATGGGGGCGGTTTCTCCGAGGTAATCCCAAATGTCATAGGGCCAGCGGCGCATGGTGCTACGCCGGCCAGTTATACATGTTGATGACTGGAGTCGACCTATAAGTCACATTTGCAGGTGAATAATGTGCGGTCTGTCAAGGCAGCTGTTCCCCTGGATGATTTGCCTACCTGTCCCGAGAAAAAGTTTGAACCCTGCTCAATCAGAGAGTGAACCGTCAAACACGGCGGTTTCAGGAACTGTGCGGCATCGAACGGCGCGCTTCGAGGCCATAAAAGCACTGCCGTTTGTCGGCTTTATCGGTCAGAAAGTGAACGGTTTTTTCTTTAATCGTTCATAAATCAGGCAGACGGAAGCGAGGGATTTACCTGCGTTTCCACCAATCCAGGAGCTTTTTTTCACATGAGTGCATTGAGTGCATCATGTGTGAAGGGGCTTTTTACTTTTGAAAGAGGAAGTCGAATGATGAGAAGTTCATTCGCCAGGCTGTTATGCATTTGATGTTTCGACTCTGAAACCGAAAACTGCACTGGAGTATTTCTTCACTGCAAACGTAAAAAACCAAATGAATCATATGACGCAGAGAGTCTGATTCTCCTGAATATAAAAGAGGCACCCATGGATTTTACGATTATCGCTTCGTTTTTTGAACAAAAGACGACCATGGAGTTTATGCGTTTAGGGATTATTTATACGCACCTGATCGCCTGTTGCGTTGCCATTGGCATGGTGTTGACCAGCGACATCGCAATGGTCAAAGAGTTATTGAACGGTGAGAAAAATCATCTGCAAGACAGTCGCCACATGGAAAGTTTACAGAAAACTGTATCCGCTGCACTGGCGGTGCTCTGGGTAACCGGTGTTGCGGTTATCTGGGTCGACATTGGCGATAAGGGGTTGTCCTATCTGCTGAATCCAAAGCTACAAGCTAAGATCGCCATCGTCATGTTGCTGACGTTCAATGGCATGCTGCTGCATAGGCTGGTACTGCCTGCCCTGCAGAAAGCTGGCACGGTACTCAAGTTGGAATTCAATATGCGCATGTTCGCGCTGTTTGCCGGTGCACTTTCGGGCGTGTCCTGGTTCTATGCCGCGATGCTTGGCGTCGGTCGCCCTCTGTCCTGGAAGTACTCGTTAACGGAAATTCTGGCAGCCTACCCGGTACTGATTGTCGGTGGTTTCATGGCGATGGTACTGCTGACCCAGTGGGCGAAAAACCGTGAAGAGGCTGAGACTGAGACTACTCCGGCTAACTCTTATGCGTTGAGGAATTCGGCTCTGGCCGGCTGGTAATTGATATAACGCCACTCGGTATTCTTACCGTTAAAACGCGCTACACCCTAGCGCTGCTGGACTAAGGCGCCCTCGGATCGTGACAGTAATGCGACTGTCACGGATTTCGGGGGCGTCTTGTTTTATGAGCACTCACGGACTTGCATGGAATTGCCGGTGGCTAGAAGTTGCTGTAAGTAGTTCGCGATATAACGCTGAAAGTTTCTATCGTCCCAGTAGGCCAGATGGCTTAACGGTGTATGTCGCTTGTACCAGGGGCCGACCGGCATGGCGCAATCCTCGCTGACTACCGCGGCATAACTCGGCAACGGGCGTAACGGGTAGCCCAAGGGATCGGCCGGGGCGTAGAGGTTGAGCCAGCGAGCTTGTTCACGCATCGGCCCGCTCAAGCAATGACCAGGAAAGCGAATCGGGATCACCGGGTCGTAGGCAAAGGTGAACAGAGGAATGTTGCAACCGAAGGTAACCAACCCTGTCAGGGTTTCCAGGGCAAGAAATGGATCATACGGGCAGCTTGGGGTCTTGTTGATGACCTGCTGATCCCAGACAAAGTTGGAAAAAACATGCCCGCCCAATGAATGCGCCAGCACCACCAGCGGCGTATCGGCATCGACCTTGGCACGCAGGGCATTGAGGCCGCCGCGCAGGCATTGATGCACTTCTTCGTAGGTGGTGTCGTAGGCCTGGCTGACCTTGCGATAGCCACTGGCGTCGCCGAGGAACAGGGTGACGATGCGCCGTAGCCAGCGCCAACGAACTGGCTGGTCACGCAGTTGGTCGAGAAAGGCCAGTTGGCGTTTATCCAGCACGCTGGCCCAGTACAGGCTCTGGAAGGCGATGTGGTCGGCTTCTGCCCCCAGGCGCCGGCGCAGGCCGGCAATCAGGCTTTGTGCGAAGGCGTGCTGGCCATCCTTATCGCGGTTGTCTGGTTGGGTACCGATGCCGTGGATGATGGCGACCGCAAGTTTCATGAACGTCCTTCCGTGGTTGAGCGCTGACTAACCTAGCCGGCCGAGAATGCCACTGCAATCACGCATTCGTCATAAAGCCAGCATGCGCTCGGCCAGGCGGCCACTGTCCGCCAATTCGAGGAATTCGTCACCCAGTCGCTGGCTTTCGTCCATGGCTTTGCGCCAATAGCGCTCGCGGCTGGGGTCATCACCCAGGTAACGGCTGAAGTCCTTGCGATCCGGTAATTTGCCGTGGGGCAGGCGTGCCAGGTATTCACGCGAGGGTGCCAGCAGCAATACATCCTGCAAGCGTCCGGCATCGCCGCGGCGCCAGGGCATGCCCTTGTCGAACCAGCCGGGGATGACTCTGTCGGTGAAGTGCGGATAAAGCACGATGTCGTCGCCGCTGTAGGGCAGGTCGAGGTGATAATCGAGCAGGCCTCCGTCCCGGTAGGTCCCCGGACCGGCGCCCGGGATGTCGCGTACCCCTTGCATGATCATTGGGATCGAACCGGAGGCGAGCAGGGCATGGCGCAGGTTGCTGTGGTCCAGCGTCAGGTAGCGCGAAGGAAAGTCACTAAGTTCGGTCAGCGGCGGGGCCAGACGTGCATCGTGCAGGACCAGCCGCTCGAAGTGCCGAGCCAGGCGCGAACGCCCGAGCAGGTTGTTGCCGATCACCGAGGACAAGCCCAGGCCCAGCGCGCCGCGGTGGTCATGTCGGAGTAGGCCGTGGCTCTTCACCACGACGATATTCAACCGGTAGTGCGGGTTGCTCAATACGTCGGCGTCCTGGCCGGCCAATAGATCCTCAAGCATCAGCCGACAACTGCGCGAGACCTCGGCCATGCTCGCGTCTTGGGCAAAGCGTTGCTCGGTGTAGAGTTCACCCAGGCGCAGAAGGCCTGCGACGGCATCCGGCAAGCAGGCACTGGCGAAACGCCAGGAGCCGATCGAGGCGCCGATCAGCGAGCGCTCACGTGGCGCGCGCAATAGCCAGTCGCCGAACAAGGCCAAGTCCAGGCCCTGGATACCGAGGGCTTTGGGCCCGCCGGCAGCTCCAGGCAGAATGCCCACGTCGGCGGGTTGCAAGCCGCGCTCGCGGATGCGCACCAAGGCCCGTGCCCCGGCCTTGATGGTCAGGGCGGGGTACTTGATTAGAATCGCACTCATGCTCGCCTCCATCACGCAAGAACGCGATTATAGGGCCCCAGGCGAGCAGGCCAAGCCACTTCATCCGGTGAATGATGCAGAGAGCGACGGCGGAGAGGGCCGCTATGGCGTTCGCGCGAATTCAGCTTGAATTAAGTCGGCAGCGCTAACGTGAACCCCGTCGAAAAAAACCTTACGGAGACTCACCATGAAAACCTTGATCGCACTGGTCACCGCTGCTGCCCTGAGCGTCGTTGCCGGGATCGCTCAAGCGCGTGACTTGGGCCCGGATGAGGCATTGAAACTGCGTGATGCGGGCACCATCCAGCCGTTCGAGACGCTCAATGCCGCGGCCCTGGCCGAGTATCCCGGTGGCAAAATCGAAGAAACCGAGCTGGAAGAAGAATACGGTCGCTACATTTACCGGCTCGAAGTGCGCGACGCACAAGGCGTGCAATGGGACATTGAACTGGACGCCAGCAACGGTCAGGTTCTCAAGCATCAGCAGGACGATTGATGCAAGGCGCTCTGGGTAATAGCGCGCTGTGCGGCCTGTTTCTGCTGGTGCTGAACGGTAGCGTCAGTGCCCGCGACCTGGATCAGGATGAAGCCTTGCGCATGCGCCAGGCGGGGCACATCCTGCCCCTCGAGCAACTGCTGGACGAGGCTCTGCAGCAATACCCCGGCGCCACCTTGCTCGAGGCCGAGCTGGAAGAGGAAGACGACATCCTGGTCTATGAGGTCGAGTTTCTGACCCCGTAAGGCGTGGTTCGCGAATCGGAACTGGACGCTCGTGATGGACGCATCCTGAAGGACGAGGTAGACGACTGAATGCGCCTGTTGTTAGTGGAAGACCATGTGCCCCTGGCCGACGAGCTGCTCGCCGGCCTGGCCCGCCACGGCTATGCGGTGGATTGGCTGGCCGATGGCCGCGATGCGCTGTATCAGGGTGCCAGCGAGCCTTACGACCTGATCATTGAAAAATGGCCTGCGTTGCCGATACGGCCTTGTTTCGGCGGTGTTGTCGGGCATTTGCAACGAACTGTTCGCCGCTAAAGATTGACCTTGCCCGCGTCTGGCAGGGCAAAGCCTTGGCCTTTCATCCTGGTCATCAGCACTTGCCAATGGGGTAGCAGTTCGGTGTTGCCAGCCACCTGCAAGGTGCTCCGCTCGAACCGGTACATGTGCGTTGGACCAAAGGCAAACTGTACCTGTAGGTCGAAGCGCTGGGTAATGGGCAGGATTTCCCTGAGCAGATTGTCCAGCAGTACGGGCGCTGCACCACTATCGGACCAGAAGCCCAGCACCATATGAGCCTGCTTGGTAGAGGCCAGGGTGGTGTAGACGAGGCGCAGGCTTTGTTCGGAGACACCGAGCAGGCGCAGGGTGAAGTATTTGGCCAGGGCGAAGTCTTCACAGTCGCCGGCACCTAGTTCGAGGGTTTCCAGCGGCGAGGCCCAATAATCGTTTTGCCCCCACAGATCTCGGTCTTCGCCAAAGCGGATGTGCTTATTGAAAAACGCGTTAACCGCCTGCAGTTTTTCCGGCTCGCTTAGTTGCATCGACTCGACGATCAATGACTGCCAGTGCTGAAGCCGCTGCGTGACCTGTACATCCCGATGTTCGCGCGGAGCGTGAGGTGCGGCTTTGGCCTCTCCCATGAGCAAACTGCCACCGAGCAGGAGGCCTGTCAGGAGCTGTCGCCGGCGATCGAGAAAAATCAATAAGAGGTCGTGCAAACGATTCTCCTGTGCTGGTGACACAACATGACCTGCCGGATGATTTTGGCAGGCTCATCCACCATAAAACCCGAGCCTATCCACGGGCAAGGTCCGTTTATCGGCTGGCGACTGCACCCGACAGGCTGCCTGGTAACAGAACGCCTCGCTAGTAATCTGAAACACGGGGGCAATGCTTTACATGGGGGGCAATGCTTTATGCGGAGGATCACACCATGACATCGATACTGCATACGACGGCACTAGCCGTATTAATGACGGCAACTGTGACCGCAGTACAGGCGAACGAAGCCGGGTTGTTGCTGGCAGAAGGTGGCAGTGACCTATTGATGGACTATCGCCTGCAGCAAGAGGCTCTGCTGAGCAATCGCGCCAGTCAGGACTCTGGCCAACGATTTGTTCAGATGCTCGAGGAACAGCCCACTGCGGCTGGTCCCGCGCTCAAGCAACAGGAGCAACAAAGCGGCGCTTCGGAAACGCGTTTCAAGTCCCCTATCCTGAGGGACAGGGCGCTGTATGGCACCCCTCATTGAACGACTGGTTGCTGTCCGAAGTAAGGGGTACTGGCATCTCGGCAGAATCGGGATGAACCACCCCTTGGCACAGGGAGGTGCCTCTCAATTGATTCGCCGGCACCCAACTCAGTGCTGCATCATGCGCCCAGTTGGTACGACTCCCTCTGTCACATGCCGTTGGCAAACGCCGGGTTGCTCATGTCGATACTTGCGCGCACCGGTTTCAGGGCGCGGGCGTATTTACCCAGGATATCCAGGTCGTAGTCGATGCGACCGCGCAGGCGCTGGTCGTCTTCGCTGCTGGGCTCGGGGGTGTTGAGGACTTTTTCGACCTGACGCACGATCAGGTGCTCGGGAACGTAGCAGAGGCGGCAGTTCTTGTAGCTGGACGCGCGCAGTTCGCTGATCGGGTAGGCGCCGCCAGCGCCAGACGATACGCCGACCAGCAGACCCGGTTTGTGCGCCAGTTCAGTCTTGCTGGCGTAGATGAAGAAGTTCTTGATGGCCGGACAGGCCATGCCGTTCCACTCGGGAGCGACTATCACGATGGCATCGGCGTTGCTCAGCTGCTTGCTGTAGAGGTTCCACGGCCCGGCGTCCTCGGCGGGCCACAGTGGCAGTGGTGCCAGCCCCAGGTCGATCACGCAGCTCAGCTCGTCGGTGGTCTGTTCGAGTTGCATCAGCCGCTGGCGCAGGAAGCGTGCCACTTTGCCGGACTGGCTGTTGTTGCGGCCGGAACCGGCAACCAAGGCGATATTGAGCATGCAGGTATTCCCTAAAAAAATTGATCACCCAGGCTAGCGGACGCAGGCCTGGGTTGCAAAGCATAGGGGACTGGCTGGTCAGACGCGGAATTGATCCATCAGGCTCTGCTGGTGGTTGGCCAGCTTGTTCAGGTTCTGGCTGATAGTCGCCGACTGATTGGCCTGCCCGGAAATGGATTCGGTGACATCACGGATGGAGGCGACGTTGCGATTGATTTCCTCGGCCACCGAACTTTGCTCCTCGGCAGCGCTGGCGATTTGCAGGTTCATGTCGGTGATCACGCTCACCGCCTGGCTGATGCGCTGCAGCACGGCCACCGCGTGGCCGACTTGCTCCACGCTGCCCTGGGCCTGGCGGTGGCTGCTATGCATGGTACTGACCACCTCGCGGGTACCTTTTTGCAGGCCTTCGATCACTTGGCGGATTTCCTCTACCGAATCCTGAGTGCGCTTGGCCAGGTTTCGTACCTCATCGGCGACTACTGCAAAACCGCGCCCGGCTTCACCGGCGCGGGCTGCTTCGATGGCGGCGTTGAGTGCGAGCAGATTGGTCTGATCGGCAATCGAGCGAATCACTTCGAGCACCGAACCAATCTGCTCGCTGCTGTTGGCCAGACCCTCGACTTCCTGCATGGCCACGTTCATTTCGTTGGCCAGCAACTCGATGGTCGAGGTGGTCTTGCCGATCACTTCGAGGCCTTCACGGCTGGCCTGGTCGGCGCTGCGTGTCGCGTCGGCGGCTTGCGCGGCGTTGTGCGCTACATCTTGAGCGGTGGCGCTCATTTCCTGGAAGGCGGTAGCGACCTGGTCGACTTCACGAAACTGCTGCTGCATACCCGCGCTGGTCTGACTGGCGATGGCAGAGGACTGGTCGGCAGTACCGCGAGCATCCTGCACGCTGCGTTTGACGTCGGCAATAATCGGCTGGAGTTTGTCGAGGAAGCGGTTAAACCAACCGGCCAACTCGCCCAGCTCGTCCTGTTTGGCGTACTCCAGGCGGCGGGTCAGGTCGCCTTCGCCACTGGCGATGTCCTTGAGCATGGCGGCCACCCCGAGAATCGGCTTGGTCACTCCGCGGGCGGTCAGCCACATCAGCAGCAGGCCGAGCAGCATAGCCACTAGACCGATCATCAGGGCTACTGCGCTGTCGCTGGTGCGCCGCTGGTCTAGCTGCTGTTCCAGTTGCAGGGCGGGGGCGAGCAGTTCCTGTTCGGGGACTTCGAGCAATACGCTCCAGGGCTTGGCCTCGGGAATCGGCTTGAACGGCTGCAGCACACGGAGCATTTCACCGTGCTGCAGTTCGGCGGTGGTGCCGCTATTGATCAACGGCAGTAACTCGCTGGCGTGCTCGCTGTAAGCCTTGTCGACTGACTTGCTGAGCAGACTGGCGTCACGACTGTGGCCGGCCAGCAATGCCGCCGGGCTGAAGATGCTGACGTGACCGGCACCGCCATAGAGCTCGCGATTGGCTTGCAGGCTCAGCTGTTGCAGGCTATCCAGGCTGATATCGAGACCGACCACGCCGATCACCTTGCCCTCCAGTTCGAGCGGGAAGGCGATGCTGGTCATCAGCACCTGCTGGCCGCCGACCTCATCGAAGTAGGGCTCGAGTACGCAGGTCTTGCCGCTGTCGCGCGGGCAGGTGTACCAGGCGTTGTAGGGGTCGCCGCTAGGGCCGGTCTTGGTGTCGTTGAGCATCTGCTCGTTCATCGACTCTGACGCCAGTTGACCCGGCTTGGCTTGCGACCAGTACAGCGAGAAACGGCCCTGGTCGTTGCTGCCCAGTTCGGCCTGATCGGCGAACAGTTCGTCCTTGCCATCCAGGCCGTTCGGTTCAAACACCAGGTACAAACCGAGCAGCGACGGATTGGCTTGCAGACTGGTGCGCACTTGCCGGGTCAGGTCTTCGCGCAGGTCGAAGGCATCGAGAAAGCGCTTTTCGGCCTGGTCGCGAAGAAACAGGATTTGCCGGGAGACACCTTTGCCGTACTGGTAGGTATCCATGAAGTAGCGCTGGATGCGGATCGCCTGCAGCTCGCCGCGTGCCTGCAGGCGCAGCTTGGCGCTGTCGGCCAGCATGCTGCTGCTGGAACTGCGCACCAGCTCGGCGCTGCGCGTGGATTGATAGAGCGAGGCACCGACCAGCAGCGTCACGATCGCCAGCAGGCACAGGCCGGCAAGCAGGGTTATTTTCCACTGGATCGAAAGACGGCTGAACGGCATGAAGTGCTCCTTACGTTGTTGTTCTACAGGTCGTCTATCGGCGCGGGTGCGGTTTTCTTGATCGAATTGACTGCATCGCGACGAGATAACTGTGGTTTGTGGGGCTGGAGGCAGAGTGAAATGCTGGAATTATGCACGACGCGATCAATATATCGCACGGGGTATTTTTGACAGCCCAGAGTGCTTGCGGCAGAGTACGCGACTTTTTCGGGCGCCACGGCGGTTGCCGGTCAGTCTTCTGCTTGGCTGCTGTGCGCCGCTGAGCATGGACACGCAGTCCGCCATCCGCCGACGCAGCCACCCATCTCGGATTTTTCCAGCAAAGCTTCATTAGGAGCGGTTCATGAATGCAGTAATCGCAGCGGTCGGCATCATGCTGGTCCTCAGCCTGTGCCGCGTGCACGTGGTGGTCGCGCTGATCGTCGGCGCACTGGCCGGTGGTGTGCTCGGCGGCTTGGGGGTGGAAGGCTCGCTGGCGGCGTTCAATCGGGGACTTGGCGGCGGTGCTACGGTGGCGCTGTCCTATGCCTTGCTCGGTGCCTTTGCCGTGGCCATCGCCAAGTCCGGCCTGGCTCATGCGCTGGCCGACAAGGCCCTGGCTCTGGTCGGCCAGCAGGATGCGCAGGGCGGAGGATTGCTCAAGTGGCTGTTGATCGCATTGCTGCTGGCGGTGGCGATTGCCTCGCAGAACGTGCTGCCGATCCACATCGCCTTCATTCCGCTATTGGTGCCACCGCTGCTCTATGTGTTGAGCAAGCTGCAACTGGATCGCCGGCTGATCGCCTGCGTGCTGACCTTTGGCCTGATTACGCCCTATATGTTCCTGCCGGTCGGCTTTGGCGGCATCTTCCTCAATCAAATCCTCCTGGCTAATGTGGCCAAGGCCGGGGTGGATGTGACCGGGATCAGCATCACCGAGGCCATGGCGATTCCGGCGCTGGGCATGCTGTTCGGCCTGTTGGTGGCGGTGTTGTTCAGCTATCGCAAGAAACGCGTCTATGACCTGGCGAAGATCGAGCAGGCCGAGCGTATCGACGTGGCCTACAACCCGCTGAGTCTGCTGGTGGCCGCTGTGGCGATTGGCGCGGCCTTCGTCGTGCAGTTGTGGCTGGATTCGATGATCATCGGTGCCCTGGTCGGCTTCGTGATCTTTTCGGTGTCCGGGGTGGTGCGCTGGAAAGAGGCCGAAGGCCTGTTCACCGAGGGCATGAAGATGATGGCGATGATCGGCTTCATCATGATCGCCGCCGCCGGTTTTGCCGAGGTTATGAAGGCCACCGGCGAGGTGGAAACCCTGGTCGACAGCGCTGCCGAGTTGGTGGGGCAGGACAAGGCCATCGGCGCATTGCTGATGCTGCTGGTCGGCCTGCTGGTGACCATGGGCATCGGCTCGTCGTTCTCCACGGTGCCGATCATCGCCGCGATCTTCGTGCCGCTGGGTGTGCAGCTGGGTTTCAGTCCGTTGGCCATCGTCAGCATCGTCGGTACTGCCGGCGCCCTGGGCGATGCCGGTTCGCCGGCCTCGGACTCGACCCTCGGGCCGACCTCGGGGCTGAATGTCGACGGCCAGCACAACCATATCTGGGACAGCGTGGTGCCGACCTTCTTGCACTACAACCTGCCGCTGCTGGTGTTCGGCTGGGTCGCGGCGATGGTGCTGTAAGTCAATGTAGACCGCTTGGGTTGGGCGTTTGGTCGACAAATAGCTAAGCCTGCCGGCGCTGGGCTGGCACTTGACGGCTATTCTGCTGACTAAACAGAAATATCCTTATGCCAGTACTCAGCCATGTTGCCGCCTAGCATTGAACAAAAGACCTTCCTGATCCTGTTGGTCGGCGCGACCCTGGCCTTCGGCTGGCTGCTCCTGCCGTACTACGGTGCGCTGTTCTGGGCAGTGGTACTGGCGGTAGTGTTCGGCCCGGTGCAGCGGCGTCTGGTGCTGCGCATGGACGGTCGGGGCAACCTGTCGGCGCTGCTCACCCTGATTATCTGCCTGCTGGTCGCGGTGCTGCCGGTGATCGTGATAACCGGCATGTTGGTCCAGGAAGGGGGCTCCATCTACCAGCGGCTCGAGTCCGGGGAACTCGATATCGGCATGTATGTGGCACAGCTGAAGGATATGCTGCCGCCGTTCCTGCAACGTCTGCTCGACAGTGTCGGCATGGGCAACTTCGATGACCTGCGCGAGCGAATCGCCAGTGCTGCCCTGGAGGTTAGCCAGTTCCTCGCCACCAAGGCCTTCGACATCGGCCAGGGCACCTTTCACTTTGTGGTCAGTTTCTTCGTGATGCTCTACCTGCTGTTCTTCTTCCTGCGCGATGGCCCGGAGCTGACCCGCAAGCTGCGCATGGCGATTCCGTTGGGTGCCACGGAAAAGCGTCGCCTACAGGTCAAGTTCACCTGTGTGGTGCGTGCCACGATGAAGGGCAATATTGTCGTGGCGATTATCCAGGGCGCTGTTGGCGGGCTGATCTTTTTGCTGTTGGGTATCCCCAGCCCATTGCTCTGGGGAGTGCTGATGGCATTTCTGTCCCTGTTACCAGCTGTGGGTTCGAGCATCCTCTGGGCGCCTATCGCCGCTTACCTGCTGCTCAGTGGCAGCATCTGGCGAGGGCTGGCGCTGGTGCTCTGCGGGGTCTTCGTGATTGGCCTGGTGGACAACGTCCTGCGTCCGCTATTGATCGGCAAGGACACCAAGATGCCGGATTATCTGGTGCTGATCTCCACCCTCGGTGGGCTGACATTGTTCGGCCTCAACGGTTTTGTCATTGGCCCTCTGATCGCCGCTCTGTTCATCGCCACCTGGGATCTGTACGCCAGTGACAAGATCACCATCAATCTGCCCTGAACCAAGCGTTTACCGGATGAGCCCCGTCAGCCCCGCGTTTAGCACCAAATCCAGCAGCGGTTGCGGATACACGCCAAGGAAGAACGCCAGCAGAGCGACGACCAGCAGCATGATGCCGCCCGCACGCTGGCCCCA
This sequence comes from Pseudomonas sp. CC6-YY-74, assembly GCF_002025205.1. Classification (GTDB taxonomy): domain Bacteria; phylum Pseudomonadota; class Gammaproteobacteria; order Pseudomonadales; family Pseudomonadaceae; genus Aquipseudomonas; species Aquipseudomonas paeninsulae. The sequence continues at coordinate 1,470,026 of NZ_CP019947.1, forward strand.
GTTGAATGGCGCATCGTGGCGGCGCAGGTTGGGTTCGACCATGAACAGGGTGACCACCACCCGCAGGTAATAGAACACCCCGATCGCGCTACCGATTACCAGGGCGCCGAGCAGCCACCAGAGCTCGGCTTGTACGCCTACGGTGATGATGTAGAACTTGCCGATGAAGCCCGCGGTCAGCGGAATGCCCGCCAGCGACAGCATCATCACCGTGAGCACGGCGGTCAGGTAGGGACGGCGCCAGAACAGCCCGCGGTATTCGTAGAGCGCATCGCAGTCGCGGCCGTTGTAGGGCGTGGACATCAGGGTGACCACGCCGAAGGCGCCGAGTACGGTCAGCACGTAGGTGACCAGGTACACGCCGACCGCTTCGACCGCCAGGCCCTCGCTGGCGATCAGGGCGACCAACAGATAGCCGAAGTGGGCAATCGAAGAGTAGCCGAGCAGGCGCTTGAGGTTGTTTTGCAGCAGGGCCAGCAGGTTGCCGAAGAGGATCGAGGCGACTGCGATTACTGCCAGTAGATCGTGCAGCGCCGGGCTCGCGGCGGCGGGTGAAAGCTGGAACAGGCGCAGCAGCACGGCGAACACGGCGACCTTGCTGGCCGTGGCGAGAAAGGCCGCAACCGGTGCTGGCGCGCCTTCGTAAACATCCGGTGTCCACAGATGAAAGGGCACCAGCGACAGCTTGAACGCCAGGGCGACCAGCATCAGGGCCATGCCCAACTGCACCAGCGGCCCAGGCTGCGCGGCTGGCGCCAGGATGGTGCCGATCCCGGCAAAGCTCAGGCTGCCTGCATCGGCATACAGCAAGGCCATGCCGAACAACAGGAACGTTGATCCAGCGGCCGACAGCACCATGTACTTGAGGCCCGCCTCCAGCGAGCGCTTGTTGAAAAAGGCATAGGCCACCAGCCCGTAAGTCGGTAGCGAGAGCAGCTCCAGGCCAATGAATAAGCTGGCCAGGTGCTGCGCGCTGACCAGCACCAAGCCGCCTGCGGCGGCAATTAGCATCAGCAGGTAGAGCTCTTCGCGGTTACCTGGGTAGCCCTTACCCTGTTTCTCGCCGAGGTAGGCGTGGGCCAGGGTGAGGCAGGCGAGGGTGGCAACCAGTATCAGGGCCATATAGAAGCAGGCGAAACGATCCACCATCAGCAGCCCGGTGACCTGCAGCGGGGCGACCTGCAGCGCGGGCAGCAGTGACAGCAAGGCCAGGTTGAGGCCGATCACCGAGAGCACGAAACTCTGGGTATGGCTGCGCCGCCAGGCGATCCCGAGCATCACCAGCACGGCGGTGGCGCTGGTGACCAGCAGCGGCAGCAAGGCGATGAAATGATTCAGGGTCAGGTCCATGTGCGCTACCGGGCCGAAAGCAGTTGAGAGAAGGCCGTGGCCAGCCATTGCTGGACGCCGTGCATGCTCGCCGCCGAGGTGTCCAACACCGGCTGCGGATAGACCCCGAGTAGCAGCAACAAGCCAATCAGGCCGAGCATCATGCTCAGCTCGCGGCCACCCAACCCGCGCAGCGCTTCCTCGGCCTTGGCCGGGCCATAGAACGCACGCTGGATCATGATCAACGAGTACACCGAGGCCAGCACCAGACCGCCGGTGGCGATCACGGTGACCAGCGGGGCGACCTTGAAGGCGCCGAGCAGAATCAGGAATTCGCCGACGAAGTTGCCGGTACCGGGCAAGCCCAGCGAGGCGGCGGCGAAGAACAGCATCACCCCCGGCAGATAATTCAGCCGGCCCCACAGGCCGCCCATCAGGCGCAGGTCGCGGGTGTGCAGGCGTTCATAAAGCTGGCCGCAGAGGATGAACAGCGCCGCAGCGGAGAGGCCATGGGCGAGCATCTGGATCACCACGCCTTGCAGCGCCAGCTGAGTGCCGGAATAGATGCCGATCAACACGAAGCCCATGTGCGACACGCTGGTGTAGGCAATCAGCCGTTTGATGTCGGTCTGGGCAAAGGCCAGCAGGGCGCCATAGACGATGCCCAGTACTCCGAGGCCCATGGCGATCGGGGCGAACTCGGCCGAGGCATTGGGGAACAGCGGTATGCCGAAGCGCAGCAGGCCGTAGGCCGCGGTTTTCAGCAGGATCCCGGCCAGATCGACGGAGCCGGCGGTGGGAGCCTGGGCGTGGGCATCCGGCAGCCAGGAGTGCAGCGGTACCACCGGTAACTTGACCGCGAAGGCGATAAAAAACCCGAGCATCAGGGTGTATTCGACTGCCGGATCCAGCTTGGTTTGCAGCAGCCGGGCGTAGTCGAAGGTCAGCACGCCACTGCTGTGGAAGTTGGCGAATACCAGGCCGAGAATCGCCACCAGCATGATCAGGCCGCTGGCCTGGGTGTAGATGAAGAATTTGGTCGCCGCATTGATCCGCGAGGTCTTGCCGTCGGCCGCACTGTGGCCCCACAGAGCGATGAGGAAGTACATGGGGACCAGCATCATTTCCCAGAAGAAGAAGAACAGGAACAGATCCAGGGCCAGGAACACGCCGATTACGCCGCCGAGAATCCACATCAGGTTGAGGTGGAAAAAGCCGACGCGCTGCTGGATTTCCTGCCAGGAACAGAGCACCGAAAGCACCCCGAGCAGACCGGTGAGCAGGATCATCAGCAGCGACAGGCCGTCCAGCGCCAGGTGCAGGCTGATACCGAAGCGCGAAATCCACGGATACTTGAACTCCAGCTCCCAGGCCGGCTCGCGGCCGCCGCCCGGTGCCAATTGGAAGTCGCCCTGCTGCCACAACCACAGGCCGATAAGCAGTACCAACAGCATGGTCAGCAACGCCAGCCAGCGCGGCAGGGTGCTGCTATGACGCTCGGCCAACCAGCAGAGCAGGCCGCCGATAAAGGGAATCAGGACCAGCCAGGGCAGAATCACGTGGTCACGCTCCTTGGTTGCATGATCAGAGCACCTTCAACAGGGCGAGCAGCAGTACGCCGCCGGCAACCAGGGTTGCGGTATACCAGCGTAACTGGCCGGTCTGGCTGCGGCTGAGTAACAGGTGCAGGACCCGGGCCAGGCGCGGCAACAGGCCGATGCTGCGGTCGAACGGATCACGCCGCAGCACCCGGCAGAGCCACAGGTAGGGCTTGACGAACAGTCGGTCGTAGAGCCAGTCGAAGCCCCAGGCGGCGAACCACCAGGCACTGAAGAACCGCCCTGGCGCACTGGCGGCCAGACGCCTGACCAGCCCGCGCTGGCCGAGAAACAGGGCTGCGGCAGCAGCGATGCCCAGCATCGCGATCAGGCCGGAGAACAGTTCCAGGCCGTGTTTACCTTCGCCCCCGGCATGCCCGACGCTGTCTGGCAGCACCCCGGCCAGTGGCGGCTCGATCAGCGCACCGACGAAGGTCGACAACAGCATCAACAGCGTCAGCGGCAGCCAGTAGGCGATGCCCTTGCCCGCATGGGCCTCGGTCTGTTGCGGGCCGTGGAAGACGATGAAAATCAGGCGGAAGGTATACAACGAGGTCAGCACGGCGCCGAGCAGACCGGCCAGCAGCAGCTGCTGGTTACCGCTGGCCAGGGCTTCCCAGAGGATTTCATCCTTGGAGTAGAAGCCGGCCGTGACCAGGGGTAGGGCGGCCAATGCCGAGCCGCCGACCAGAAAGCACAGGTAGGCCAACGGCAGGGGCTTGCGCAGTCCACCCATCTTGAAGATGTTCTGCTCATGGTGGCAGGCGACGATTACCGCGCCAGCGGTGAGGAACAGCAGGGCCTTGAAGAAGGCATGGGTCATCAGGTGGAAAATCGCCGCCTGCCAGGCGCCAACGCCGAGCGCGAGGAACATGTAGCCGATCTGGCTCATGGTCGAGTAGGCGAGAATGCGCTTGATGTCGGTTTGCACCAGGGCGGCGCAACCGGCCAGCAGCAGGGTTACGCCGCCGATCATGCCGACCAGCCCCAGGGTCAGGGGCGTCAGGCTGAACAAGCCATGACAGCGGGCGATCAGGTAGACCCCGGCGGTGACCATGGTCGCCGCGTGGATCAGCGCGGAGACCGGGGTCGGCCCGGCCATTGCGTCGGCCAGCCAGGTCTGCAAGGGCAGTTGCGCCGACTTGCCCACCGCGCCGCCGAGCAGCAGCAGGGTCGCGGTGGTTAACAGCGGATCGCCACTGGCGAATTTCTGCGGGGCCAGCAGCAGTATTTCCTGGATATTCAGGGTGCCGAAGGCATGGAACAACACGAACAGGCCCAGGGCCATGAACACATCGCCGATGCGGGTGACGATAAAGGCCTTGAGCGCCGCGCCGCCGTTGGCCGGGTTACGGTAGTAGAAGCCGATCAGCAAGTAGCTGCACAGGCCCACGCCTTCCCAGCCGAAGTACAGCAGCAGCAGGTTGTCGCCGAGCACCAGCAACAACATGCTGGCGATAAACAGGTTCATGTAGGCGAAGAACCGCGAATAGCCTTCCTCGCCGCGCATGTACCAGGAGGCAAACAGATGGATCAGAAAGCCCACGCCGGTGACCACGCCGAGCATGGTCAGCGACAAACCATCCAGATGCAGGGCGAAGCGCGGGGTAAAGCCATCTACCGCCAGCCACTGCCATAACACCTGCACATGGATTCCCGCAGCCGGTGTGGCCGTGAGAAATTGCCAGCCGGCGAACAGGCTGAATAGTGCGGCCAGACCCACCGAACCAACGCCGATCAGCGCCGTGAGCTGTTCCGGGAAGCGCCCACGGGAGAAAGCCAGCAGGCAAAAACCCAACAGGGGAAACAGCAGCGTCAGGTAGAGAAGGTTCATCCGTGCATCTCACTGGCAGCGTCGATGTCCAGGGTGTGAAAACGGCGGTACAGCTGCAGCAACATGGCCAGGCCGACGGCCGCCTCGGCAGCCGCCAGGGTGATTACCAGGATGAACATCACTTGGCCATCGGCCTGCGCCCAGCGACTGCCGGCGACGATAAAGGCCAGGCCGGCGGCGTTCATCATGATTTCCAGGCTCATCAGGACGAAGAGGATGTTGCGCCGAACCATCAGGCCGACCAGGCCCAGGCAGAACAGCACCCCTGCCAGCGCCAGGCCGTGTTCCAGCGGAATGGAGCTGATCATGGCTGCGCCTCGGATCGACCCAGGTGGAAGGCGACGACCAGTGCCGCCAGGAGCAGTAGGGACGCCAGTTCGACCACCAACAGGTACGGGCCGAACAAGCTGATACCGACGGCCTTGGCCGCCACTGTCTGGCTGCCCAGTACGGCGCCACTAGGTGTGCCGAACAGCGTGTAGAGCAACTCGCCGAGCAGCAATAACGCCAGCAGCGCCGGCCCCAGCCAGATGCCCGGGGTCAGCCAGTGGCGCTCCTGTTCGATGGCCGCCGGGCCGAGGTTGAGCATCATCACCACGAAGACGAACAGCACCATGATCGCCCCCGCGTAGACGATGACCTCCAGGGCGCCGGCGAAAGGCGCGCCGAGGGCGAAAAAACACATCGCCACCGCCAGCAGCGAGATGATCAGGTAGAGCAAGGCGTGCATCGGATTGCGGTTACTGATCACTCGCAAGGTCGCGAGCACCGCGATACCGGCAGCGAAATAGAAGGCGAACTCCATCAGCGGCTCCTCGGCATCATGGCAACAACCCCTTGACGTTGACCGGCTCGGCCTCGTTTTGCGCCGCGCCTTTGGGTTTTCCAGCGATGGCCAGGCCGGCGATACGGTAGAAGTTGTAATCCGGGTACTTGCCGGGGCCGGCGATCAACAGATCGTCCTTCTCGTACACCAGTTCCTGGCGCTTGAACTCGGCCATCTCGAAGTCTGGGGTCAGCTGGATGGCGTTGGTCGGACAGGCCTCTTCGCACAAACCGCAGAAAATGCAGCGCGAAAAGTTGATGCGGAAGAACTCGGGATACCAGCGGCCATCGGCGCTTTCCGCCTTCTGCAGGGAGATGCAGGCCACCGGACAGGCCACCGCGCAGAGGTTGCAGGCCACGCAGCGCTCCTCGCCGTCCGGGTCGCGGGTCAGCACGATGCGACCGCGATAACGCGGCGGCAGGTACACCGGCTCCTCGGGATATTGCAGGGTGTCGCGCTTGCGCCAAGCATGGGCAAAGATCATTGCCAGGCTGCGCAACTGGGTGAAGGTGCCATGCAGGATGTGCCAGATATAGCTGAACATACTGGTCTCCCTAGTCGGCGGCGGCCAGCACCAAAGCGCCGGTCACCAACAGGTTGAGCAGGGTCAGAGGCAGGCAGAAGACCCAGCTGAAGCTCATCACCTGGTCATAGCGCGGCCGCGGGATGGCGGCGCGCAGGAGGATGAACAGCATGATGAAGAATCCGGTCTTCAGGACGAACCAGGCGAATGGCGGCAGCAGCGGACCATGCCAGCCGCCGAAGAACAGGGTCACCAGCAGCGCCGAGATCAGCACGATGCCGATGTATTCGCCGACGAAGAACATGCCCCATTTCATCCCGGCGTATTCGATGTGATAGCCGTCGGCCAGTTCCTGTTCGGCTTCCGGCTGGTCGAACGGGTGGCGGTGGGTGACCGCCACTCCGGCAATGAAGAAGGTACAGAAACCGAGAAATTGCGGAATGATGAACCACAGGTGCTGGTGTTGGTATTCGACGATGTCGCGCAGGTTGAACGACCCGGCCTGGGCCACCACGCCCATCAGCGCCAGGCCCATGAACACTTCGTAGGACACCGTCTGCGCCGAGGCGCGCAGGCTGCCGAGCAGGGCGAACTTGTTGTTGCTGGCCCAGCCGGCGAACAGCACTGCATACACCGACAAACCGGCCATGGCGAAGAAGAACAGCAAACCAATATTAAGGTCGGCCACGCCCCAGGTCGGGGTGATCGGCACCACCACGAAGGCGATCAGCAGCGCGCTCATGGCCATAACCGGCGCCAGGGTGAAGATGAATCTGTCGGCGAACGGCGGCGTCCAGTCTTCCTTGAAGAACATCTTGAGCATGTCCGCGGCGATCTGGAACATGCCGAAAGGGCCAACTCGATTGGGTCCGTAACGATCCTGCCAGAGACCCAGCAGGCGTCGCTCGACCCAGCTGAGCAGGGCACCGCAAATCACCACGCTGAGCAGAATCACCACGGCCTTGAGTACCGCGAGCACGATCGCGAGCAACTCGGGTGTCAACCAGTTCATGGCGTCGCCTCCTGCAGCGCAGTTACCACGGCGCCAGCGATCACTGCCGGAATCCCGGGCAAACCGACAGGCAGGCCGATCAGGCCAGTAGCCAACTCGTCACACACGCGCAACGGCAGGCGCAGTAGCTGACCGTCGAGGGTAAGCGCGACTAGCGCGCCGTCACCAAGGCCGAGGCGCTCGGCGTCGACCTCGCCCAACGCCACATAGGGCTGCGGGATGCGCGTCTGCAGCGGCGCGGCGCGGGCGGAGGTTTCTTCACTGCCGAACAGGTGATGCAAGGGCACGGCCTGCCAGGTGCCAGGTGCCGGCTCGAACGCGGCGGGCACGCCGAACCAGGGCAGCGCTTGACCCTTTGCCTCGATCAGGCGCACGCCCGGATCGCCAGCGCGAAGATGGCCGCCGACTTCGTCCTGGAATTTGTTCCACGCCTGCGGCGAGTTCCAGCCGGGTGACCAGGCAAAGGGAATCTGCTGGCGGTGTTCCTGACTGCCGGAATAACCTTCCATGGAAAAGGCCAGAGCCGAGTCCTGATCCTGCGGCTGGCGTGGCTCATGCACGCTGATATTGGCGCGCATGGCGGTGCGCCCGCTGTAGCGCAAGGGTTCGCGCGCCAGCTTGAGGCCTTTGATGCGGAACGAGGCATTCGGCGCGGCTTCGCCAATTCGGGCCAGCAGCCTGTTGCTAGCGGCACAGGCGGCGGTGACTTCATCCAGTTGGGTCCAGTCGACCGGCTTGCTGAGCAGGGTGCTGTGCAGCGCATGCAGCCAGCGCCAGCTTTCGCGCACCAGCACCTTGGCGTCGTAATAGGTGGGGTCAAATACCTGGAAAAAGCGCTGGGCGCGGCCTTCCTGGCTGACCAGGGTGCCGTCGGCTTCGGCAAAACTGGCCGCGGGCAGCAGCAGGTGAGCTTTGGCGGTGGTGGCCGTGTGTTGATGATCGGCGACTATCACCAGCTTGGCGGCCTGCAGCGCGGCGTCGACCCTGGCGCTGGCAGCGCGGCGGTAGAGGTCGTTTTCCAGCACCACCACGGCATCGGCCTGACCGCTGCTCAGGGTCAGCAAGGCGGCGTCCAGCGATTTTTCTTCTAGCTGTTCACCCAGCAGCAGCGCCAGGCCCAGGCTGTTGGCTTCCGCCACGACCAGGCTGATGGAGGCGTTTTTGCCCCGGTTGCGCAAGGCACTGGCGATATTCGCGGCCGCCTCAAGCAGCGCGGTGCAGCCCAGGGAGGCGCCGCAGACCAGCAAGGGGCGCTCGGCGTCGAGCAGGGCCGCGGCGATGCGCTGCGCCAGGTCGACGGCGTCGCCTGGCAAGCCCAGTACCGCTGGCGCGTTTGGGTCGATGGCGTGGGCCACGGCGCAGCCCAGGCGCGCCAGGTCGGTTGGGGCGGCATGCACGCACTCGGCGGCGATGTCATCCAGGCGAGTGGCCGTGACGCTGGCGATAAACAACGGGTGCAATGCCCGTTGGCCAACATTCTGCACGGCGGCATTGTGCCATGGCGCAATGTTCATCGCGGCGGCCATGGCAGTGGCCTTGCCTTTCACCGCCTGGCGCAGGGCCAACGCGAGCCGGGCGGCGGTCTGGGTCAGATCTTCGCCGAGGATGAACACGGCATCGTGGCTTTCCACGTCGCGCAGGGTCGGTGCCGGCAGCGGCCCGTTCAGCAGCAGATCGCGGATCAGGCGCAGGTTCTCCAGTTCTGCGGCGCCAATGCCGCAATAGTAGTTTGCGCTGCCGACCAGCTCACGCAGGGCGAAGTTGCTCTCCAGACTGGCGCGGGGCGAGCCAATGCCGATCACCTTGCGCGGCTTGAGCAACGCCGCAGCCTGATCGAGGGCCGAGTCGAGGCCCATCTTCATCTTGCTCAGCATCATCATCGGCTGGCGCGGGCGGTCTGCGCGGTTGACATGGCCATAGCCGAAACGCCCACGGTCGCAGAGAAAGTACTGATTCACCGCGCCATTGAAGCGGTTTTCGATACGCCGGATCTCGCCGTAGCGCTCGCCGGGACTGATGTTGCAGCCAAGCGAGCAGCCATGGCAGATGCTCGGAGCGAACTGCATGTCCCACTTGCGGTTGTAGCGGGCCGAGTGGGTCTTGTCGGTGAACACCCCGGTCGGACAGACCTCGGTGAGGTTGCCGGAGAACTCGCTTTCCAGCACCCCGTCCGTTACGCGGCCGAAATACAGATTTTCATGGGCGCCATACACGCCCAGGTCGCTGCCGCCGGCGTAGTCCTGGTAGTAGCGCACGCAGCGGTAGCAGGCGATGCAGCGGTTCATTTCGTGGCCGATGAAGGGGCCCAAGTCCTGGTTCTGGTGAGTGCGTTTGCTGAAACGGTAACGCCGGCGGTTGTGCCCGCTCATCACCGTCATGTCCTGCAGGTGGCAGTGGCCGCCTTCCTCGCATACCGGGCAGTCATGCGGGTGATTGGTCATCAGCCACTCGACCACGCTGGCGCGGAACTGGCGGGCTTCCTCGTCGTCGATGGAAATCCAGCTGTTGTCGCTGGCCGGGGTCATGCAGGACATCACCAGGCGCCCACGCGTATCGTTCTCGTCGCTGAACTGCTTGACCGCGCACTGCCGGCAGGCGCCCACGCTGCCGAGCGCCGGATGCCAGCAGAAATAGGGAATATCCAGCCCCAGCGACAGGCAGGCCTGGAGCAGGTTAGCCGCACCATCGACTTCGAATGCTTTGCCGTCTACGTGAATAGTGGCCATTTCTTCAGTCTTCTTATGCCCATGGGAGTGGGCGGGCTAAGGTCATCGTTGCTGCGCCTGCGGCCTGCGCCGCCCATGCTGTTACACACCGAGCGCCTGGTTGGTCGGGGTCAGGGGCGTTGTGGCAATCCCCGCCTCGAATTCTTCACGAAAATACTTGAGTGCACTGGCCAGCGGCTCCACAGCGCCCGGGGCATGGGCGCAGAAGGTCTTGCCTGGGCCGAGGAAGTTGCACAGTTGTTCGAGGATTTCGAGATCGCCGGGTTGGCCCTGGCCGCATTCCAGCGCGCTGAGCAGCTTGACGCTCCAGGGCAGACCATCGCGGCAGGGGGTGCAGAAACCGCAGGATTCGCGGGCGAAGAACACCTCCATATTGCGCAGCAGGCCGACCATATTGACGCTGTCGTCCAGCGCCATGGCCAGACCGGTGCCCAGGCGCGTGCCGACTTTGGCGATGCCGGTGCTACACATCGGCGCATCCAGATGCTCGGGCAGCAGGAAGCCGGTGCCGGCACCGCCCGGCTGCCAGGCTTTTAGCCGATAGCCGTCGCGCATGCCGCCGGCGTAGTCCTCCAGCAGCTCACGTGCCGGGATGCCGAAGGGCAACTCCCAGAGTCCGGGGTGCCTCACCTTGCCGGAGAAACCCAGCAGCTTGCTGCCCATGTCTTCACTGCCGGAGCGGGCCAGGGCCTTGTACCAGTCGACGCCGTTGCCGATGATCGCCGGCACGTTGCACAAGGTCTCGACGTTGTTGACGCAGGTCGGCTTGCCCCAAACCCCGACGGCGGCCGGGAAGGGCGGCTTGGCCCGCGGGTTGGCGCGGCGCCCTTCGAGAGAGTTGATCAGCGCGGTTTCTTCGCCGCAGATATAGCGACCGGCGCCGCTGTGCACCAGCAGCTCGAAGTCGAAGCCGCTACCGAGGATATTGCGCCCGAGCAGGCCGGCCGCCTCGGCCTCGGCGATGGCGCGCTTGAGGTGCCGTGCGCAATCGACGTATTCGCCGCGCAGGAAGATATAGCCACGATAGGCCTTGAGCGCGCAGGCGCTGATCAGCATGCCTTCGATCAGCAGGTGCGGCAGCTGCTCCATCAGCAGGCGATCCTTGTAGGTGTTGGGCTCCATCTCGTCGGCGTTGCACAGCAGGTAGCGTTGGTTCTGTGTGTCGTCTTGGGGCATCAGCCCCCACTTCACCCCGGTGGGGAAGCCGGCGCCGCCACGGCCCTTGAGGCCGCTGTCCTTGACCTGTTGGGTGATCTGCTCCGGGCTGAACTGAGCGAGCGCCTTGCGCGCGGCGGCATAACCGTTCTGGCGGACGTATTCATCGAGCCAGACCGGTTCGCCGTCGTCCCGCAGGCGCCAGGTCAGTGGCTGGTTTTCAGCGCTGCGCGGGCTGTGGTTGGCGGTACTGAAGGAGACGCAGCTCATGGGTAGCGCTCCAGTAGCTGGGCCACATTGCCGGCATCCAGGTGGCTGTAGGTGTCGTCGTCGATCATCAGGGTCGGCGCCTTGTCACAGTTGCCCAGGCAGCACACCGGCAGCAGGGTGAAGCGGTTGTCGGCGCTGGTTTCACCGAGGCCGATGCCGAGCCGTTGCTGCAACGTGGCCTGGATCGCCTCATGGCCCTGGAGATAGCAGACCATGCTGTCGCACAGGCGAATGATGTGGCGGCCCACCGGCTGGCGAAAAATCTGGCTGTAGAAGGTGGCTACGCCTTCCACGTCGCTGGCCGGGATGCCGAGCATCTCGCCAATGGCAGGAATTGCGCCGTCCGGCACCCAACCGCGCTGCTGCTGGACGATTTTCAGCGCCTCGATGGACGCCGCGCGGGGGTCTTCGTAATGCGCAAGTTCGTGTTCGATGGCCATGCGTTCGCTGGCGCTGAGGATGAAACGGTCGGTTTGGATCAACGAGTCAGTCATATCAGCGGTCCACGTCGGCCATGACGAAGTCGATACTGCCCAGGTAGGCGATCAGGTCGGCGACCATGCTGCCCTTGATCACTGCCGGGATCTGCTGCAGGTGCGGGAAGCTCGGTGTGCGGATGCGCGTGCGGTAACTCATGGTGCCGCCGTCGCTGGTCAGGTAGTAGCTGTTGATGCCCTTGGTCGCCTCGATCATCTGAAATGCCTCATTGGCCGGCATTACCGGCCCCCAGGACACTTGCAGGAAGTGGGTGATCAGGGTTTCGATGTGCTGCAGGGTGCGCTCCTTCGGTGGCGGCGTGGTCAGCGGGTGATCGGCCTTGTACGGGCCGGCCGGCATGTTGCGCAGGCACTGTTCGATGATCCGCAGGCTCTGGCGCATCTCCTCAACGCGAATGATGCAGCGGTCGTAGGCATCGCCATTGACCGCCAGGGGAATCTCGAACTCGAAGTGCTGATAGCCGGAATAGGGCCGCGCCTTGCGCAGGTCAAAGTCCAGTCCGGTGGCGCGCAGACCCGAGCCGGTGACGCCCCATTCCAGCGCCTGCGCGGTGTTGTAGGCGGCCACGCCGATGGTGCGGCCGCGCAGAATGCTGTTCTGCAGTGCGGCTTTTTCGTACTCGTCGAGGCGCTTGGGCAGCCAGGCGACGAAGTCCTGCACCAGCTTTTCCCAGCCGCGCGGCAGGTCATGGGCAACGCCGCCGATGCGGTACCAGGCCGGGTGCATGCGAAAGCCGGTGATCGCTTCGATTACCTGGTAGGCGCGCTGGCGGTCGGTGAAGGTGAAAAACACCGGGGTCATGGCGCCGACGTCCTGGATATAGGTGCCGAGGAATAGCAGGTGGCTGTTGATGCGGAAGAATTCGGCGAGCATCACCCGGATGAAATCGACCCGCTCCGGTACCTTGATTCCGGCGAGTTTTTCCACCGCCAGCACGTAGGGCAGGTTGTTCATCACCCCGCCGAGGTAGTCGATGCGGTCGGTGTAGGGGATGAAACTGTGCCAGCTCTGGCGCTCGGCCATCTTCTCGGCGCCACGGTGGTGGTAGCCGATTTCCGGCACGCAATCGACGATTTCCTCGCCGTCCAGTTGCAGGATGATGCGAAAGGCGCCGTGGGCGGAGGGGTGGTTTGGGCCGAGGTTGAGGAACATGAAGTCCTCAACCTCGCTGTGGCGCTGCATGCCCCAGTCTTCCGGCTTGAAGCGCAGGGCTTCCTGCTCCAGGTCCTGCTTGGCGGCGGACAGGCTGTAGGGGTCGAACTCGGTGGCGCGCGCCGGATAGTCCTTGCGCAGCGGATGCCCTTCCCAGGTCGGCGGCATCATGATCCGGGTCAGGTGCGGGTGGCCGTCGAAGTGGATGCCGAACAGGTCCCAGACTTCCCGCTCGTACCAGTTGGCGTTGGCCCAGATGCGCGTGGCGCTGGGCAGCCTGAGGTCGTCTTCCTGCAGGGCGACCTTGAGCATTACATCGCTGTTGCGCTCGATCGACAGCAGGTGATAGAACACGCTGAAATCTGCTGCCGGCAGGCCGCGGCGCTGGGTGCGCAGGCGCTCGTCCATGGCGCTGAGGTCGTAGAGCATGACGTAGGGCTTAGGCACATGGCGCAGGTAGCCCAGCACCTGCAGGAGCATGTCGCGGTTGACCCAGAGCACCGGCATGCCGGTACGGGTGTCTTGCACGGTCAGGCTGTCGGCGCTGAAGCGCGCCTGCAACTCGGCGACCACATCGTTCGCGGCTGTCGGTTGGGGCAGTGCCTGTAGGGTGCTTGATGCAGTCATTGTCTCGCTCGCTATCCGTTAGCGTGGACACTCGATTCAGACGTCGTCGGGGCTGCGCAGGTTGGTCACCTGAATGCGTTCGGCGCGTCGTTGCTCGCGTTGCGAGGGCATATCGGCGCGGTAGATGCCCTGGTCGCCGACTACCCAGGATAGCGGCCGGCGCTCCTGGCCGATGGACTCCTGCAACAGCATCAGACCTTGCAGGAACGCCTCGGGCCGTGGCGGGCAGCCGGGCACGTAGACGTCTACCGGGAGAAACTTGTCGACCCCCTGGACTACCGAGTAGATGTCGTACATGCCGCCGGAGTTGGCGCAGGAGCCCATGGAAATCACCCATTTTGGCTCGAGCATCTGCTCGTAGAGGCGCTGGATGATCGGCGCCATCTTGATGAAGCAGGTGCCGGCGATGACCATGAAGTCCGCCTGGCGCGGCGAGGCGCGGATCACTTCGGCACCGAAGCGGGCGATGTCATGCGGTGCGGTGAAGGCCGTGGTCATCTCCACGTAGCAGCAGGACAGGCCGAAGTTGTAGGGCCACAGCGAGTTCTTGCGGCCCCAGTTGACCGCGTCGTTGAGCACCTCGTGCAACTTGCCCATGTAGATGTTGCGGTGCACCTGACCGGCGAGTGGGTCAGCGACGGTCTCCCGTTCGCCAATCGGGTACTGCGCATTGGCTGCGTCGGGATCGATTCGCGTGAGTGTGTACTGCATGCCCGCACCTCAAGGTTTGTGCTGGTTGGCGAGGCGTTCACGCCGCGCTTGGGGCGCCCAGTCGAGAGCACCGACGCGCGCCAGGTAAAACAGCCCGATCAGCAGAATCACGATGAACACCAAGGCCTCGATAAACCCGGGCCAGCCGCTTTCGCGTAGCGAAATGGCCCAGGCAAAGAGAAACAGGGCTTCGACATCGAAGATCACGAACAGCATCGCAACCAGATAGAACTTGGCGGAGAAGCGCAGGCGCGCGCCGCCGGTAGAAACGATGCCAGACTCGAAGGGCTCGTTCTTGCTATGCCCCCAGGCTTTGCTGCCGAGCAGGCTGGAGACCCGAGCATGAAGGCGCACAACCCAGCTACGCCCAACAGAAAAATCGCAAACCCCCAGTTATGGGCCAGGCTCGATACCACATCAGACATGTCGTACTCCTCGACAAGGATGGGTGTTGCTGACGCATCACTCCCCGTGACTGCGTCACAGCGGTTTACTCAATACTAGGCGGGCTTCAGCAACTCAGTGGCGTTCTGCTGAAAAAAACTTAAACAATGAACTTGCTCAGCTTTGTAACTGCTATTCGGGCCAGGCCGCTATTTTTGCCTGGGGAGGGCGGTTTTAGCGGGCCGGATCGGCCTCGGCCTGCTTGCCAAGGGTGCCGAATTCAACCGGCATTTTGACGTAGAACAAGGCGAGATCCTCCTCCTGCAAACGTTCGAACAGCCGAGAGCATTCCTCATCGCTGAGGACTAGGGAGACCTCCATCGGCTGATCGGCAAGCTCGAAGAAGTGGGAAGAGTGAATCCGCCCCGTGTGTCCGAAGCCCTCGACCCCGGATACCAGGGTGGCACCACGCAAATGCATCTCCTTGGCCAGGGCAACCAGCCAGTCCGCGAGCATCTTGCCCTTGTAACGGCGGTTCTGCTGAGTAAATAAAGTCACCTGATAGCCGCGCATGATTAGTCTCCGGTGAAGTGCACCAAACGCACGGCGGAGGACGAATAGGGTGCTGGCTCGCGGCCTCCCGCAGGCAACCGGGTTTCCAGGTATGCGCGCGAAAACCCGGCGTCCGCGCAGCACTCGATGCAGCGAGTGCTGACGCTTTCAGCATAGCGCCGGGCGGGGCATCTGGTCAGTTACAACAAACGCCGGCCGTCTGCGCGGGAGATGATGACGGTGGCCGAGCGGGGGCGTGTGCCAGGACCATCTGGCCAGGTGCTGAGCAGGTTGTCGGCAGTGGAGCCTTCACCAGGATGCTGAATATTGACGAACAGCGTGCGGAAGTCCGGCGTGGCGGTGATACCAGTGACTTCCGCACCCAGCGGGCCAACCAGGAAGCGTTTCATCTCTCCGGTTTTCGGGTCTGCGACCAGCATCTGGTTGTTACCGAAGGGCCCCGTGTGCAACTGGCTGCCGCTCATGTCGGTCTGGATCCACAACCGGCCTTCTTCGTCGAACCACAGGCCGTCTGGGCTGGCCAGACGGTTGTCGGCGTTCAATGGCTGTCCATTCGGACCCATGCTGTCGGTTTCCGGACCGGCCAGCAGGAACAGGCTCCAGGCGAAAGACCGTCCCGCATAGTCCTTGCTCAACTCACGCCAGCGGATGATATGGCCGAAGGGATTGGCTGAGCGGGGGTTGGCGGCATCGGCCGTGGTGCGTGAGCTGTTGTTGGTGAGGCTAAAGTAGACCTCGCCATTCTCCGGGTTGACCGCGCCCCATTCCGGTCGATCCATCTTGGTGGCGCCGACGATATCGGCGGCCAAACGGGTATTGATCAACACGTCGCCCTGATCGGCGAAGCGTACGCCAGCGGCTGTGCAGGCTCGTTGAAAGCTGTCGTCGTGAATATCCAGGGCCAGCCATTGGCCCTTGCCGCTGGCATCGAAACGGGCCACATACAGGGTGCCTTCGTCCAGCAGGCGGTCATTGCTGCGCCCAGGGCGGTATTTGTCGCGGCTGACGTACTTGTAGATGTACTCATTCTGCGAGTCATCACCGGAGTAACAGACTACCGGCCGCCCAGGCTTTACCGGGGCGAACACCAGGCCTTCGTGGGCGAAGCGGCCCAGTGCGGTGCGTTTGACCGGCACGGATTCGGGGGCGAACGGATCGATTTCAACGATCCAGCCGAAATGATTGGGTTCGTTGCGATAATCCTCATTGGCCGCTGGGGCCTTGCGTGTGGCATCGAAGCGCTCGAAGTCGTCACCGACCAGGTGATCCCAGCCGTAGCGGCTGCTGTTGCGCACGCCATAACGACTCAACTCGCGCGGCAAGGCAGCATCGGCGCTGGCAAAGTAACCGGCCCAGTTCTCTTCGCAGGTCAGGTAGGTGCCCCAGGGGGTGAAGCCATTGGCGCAGTTATTCTGCGTACCACGAGTGGCATTGCCATCCGGGCTGTAGCGGGTCCGCAGCAGGGCATGTCCACGGGCTGGGCCGCGGATCTGCATGGGCGTTGCGGCGGTGACGCGACGGTTGCGGGCGCTCGGCATAACCTCCCAACCACCTTGCAGGTTGCGGCGGATTTCCACCACCGAGACCCCATGAGCATTGATTTCCTTACGCACTTCCTCGGCGCTGACACGCTTGCCCGCGACCACAGTCGGGCCGTTGGGATGGAGCAATCCGGCATCGATATATTCATGATTGAGCACGAGCAAACCGTGGTCGCTGATGCGGCCTTTACCACTCTGGGCATCGATGGGGAAGAAATGCATGCCGTCGTGGTTCATGCCGACTTGCTCGGCCTGATCCTGGGCGCTGTTGCCGGCATTCTCGAGAAATGCCGGGTAGCTGCCAGTGATCGGCGTACCCCAGGGAATGAACGGCGTGGCACGGTAGCCGGCAGGGACGCTGACCGTGTCGGTACGGGTCACGGCCAGCGCATCGAACGGCAGTCGAGTTCGGCGTTTGAAGGGTAGGCCGGCCAGGTCCTCGCCAGCGGGTTGCGCGGCTTGCGCCAGGGCGGGCAGGGCACTGCCGAGAAAGGCCAGGACACCCAGCCCTGTGCCTCCTGCCAGGACCTGGCGGCGGCTCAGGCCATTGATCAGAGTATCGATATGCGGGTTATTCGAATGGTTGCTGGGCAATTCATCGCCACTGCCAAACAGCAGCACGTTGTCATCTTCATGATTCATCGAGAACTCCTCTGGAGAGGGTGATTGGCGGAGCCTTGACGTTAACCGGAGAAGACGACGGAAGCATGACAGTGCTTGGGTGGCGAGGCACAAGCACCGTTTGGTGCGCATACGGCCCGGCGGGCCGAACGAAATGCCCTGTTGCAAGCGCTCCAGCGAACTGCTGTGAGCCGGCTAATGGCGAAGTCCAGCAGTGCAACGCGAACTCGCCGCCGATACGCGCCGCTGCCGCAGTCCGGCTATCCATAACTTCGGATCGCCAACCCGTTGGCGCCTACGAAGAGCATCAGCCGATGAAACAGATTATGGGGATATAACGAGAAAGCCCCGGTATCGCTACCGGGGCTTTCTCGTAACAGGCTCAGTCAGACGCGTGGTCCTGACCGAGTAAACCAATGGTTATTAGCCGAACTGGTTCATGGTGTTGTCTTTGCCGCTGGCTTTCAGAGCGGCTTCGCCAGCGAAGTACTCTTTATGGTTGTCGCCAATGTCGGAACCGGCCATGTTCTGGTGCTTGACGCAGGCGATGCCTTGACGCAGCTCTTCGCGCTGCACGCCTTTGACGTAGGCCAGCATGCCTTGCTCGGCGAAGTAACCTTTGGCCAGGTTGTCGGTCGACAGCGCGGCGGTGTGGTACGTCGGCAGGGTGATCAGGTGGTGGAAGATACCCGCCTGAGCCGAACTGTCGCGTTGGAAGGTGCGGATCATTTCGTCTGCACGAACAGCCAGGTCAGTTTCGTCGTAGTCAATGCTCATCAGTTTGGCGCGGTCGTAGGCAGATACGTCTTTGCCTTCGCCAGCCATGATGTCGAACATTTGCTGACGGAAGTTCAGTGTCCAGTTGAAGGACGGGCTGTTGTTGTAGACCAGCTTGGCGTTCGGGATCACTTTGCGGATCTCGTTAACCATGGCTGCGATCTGACCAACGTGCGGCTTCTCGGTTTCGATCCACAGCAGGTCGGCACCGTTCTGCAGCGAGGTGATGCTGTCGAGTACGCAGCGCTCTTCACCCGTGCCCTTGCGGAACTGGAACAGGTTGCTTGGCAGACGCTTGGGACGCAGCAGCTTGCCTTCGCGGTTGAGTACCACGTCGCCGTTTTTCAGGTCGGAGGCAGAGACTTCTTCGCAATCGAGGAACGAGTTGTACTGGTCGCCCAGGTCGCCCGGCTCGTTGGTTACAGCGATCTGCTTGGTCAGGCCGGCACCCAGGGAGTCAGTCCGCGCAACGATCACACCGTTGTCGATACCCATCTCAAGGAAGGCGTAACGCACAGCATTGATCTTGGCCAGGAAGTCGGCGTGAGGAACGGTAACTTTACCGTCCTGGTGACCGCACTGCTTCTCATCAGAAACCTGGTTTTCGATCTGAATGCAGCAAGCGCCTGCTTCGATCATGCGCTTGGCCAACAGGTAGGTGGCTTCCGGGTTACCGAAGCCAGCGTCGATGTCGGCGATGATCGGTACTACGTGGGTTTCGTAGTTGTCGATCTGATTCTGCAGGTCAGCGACTTTGGCTTTGTCGCCAGCTTCGCGAGCGGCGTCCATCGCAGTGAACAGCAGGTCCAGTTCGCGGGCGTCAGCCTGGCGCAGGAAGGTGTACAGCTCTTCAATCAGGTCGGAGACCGAGGTTTTCTCATGCATGGACTGGTCCGGCAGTGGGCCGAACTCGGAACGCAGAGCAGCAACCATCCAGCCGGACAGGTAGAGGTAGCGCTTGTTGGTGGTCTTCAAGTGCTTTTTGATCGAAATCAGCTTCTGCTGACCGATGAAGCCATGCCAGCAGCCCAGGGACTGGGTGTAGACGGAGGAGTCGGCATCGTACTCGGCCATGTCTTTGCGCATGATATCGGCGGTGTACTGCGCGATTTCCAGACCGGTCTTGAAGCGGTTCTGAGTGCGCATGCGAGCCACGGATTCCGGGTTGATCGCGCTCCAGCTGCTGCCGTTGATCTCTTTCAGAGCGGCGACTGCCTTGATGTCGTTTTGATAAGCTGACATGGTCAATCCTTCAAAGTATGTGTTTGGTTGAGCACCGGCTTTCCCACTCAAAACCTGCGAAGGTCATGGTGCGGGGGCTCACAACAGTACGAGAGATATTGACCAGGGCGCAGTTGTAACTGGGAGGAGGGGGGACGAAACGAACAGTGCGAATGGCTTCAGCTGCTGCAAATGACCAAGTCATTTGGCGTTTACCGGATCAAAGATGCCGTTGGACGACTCAGTGGCTGTAACTGTCTGCTGGCTGCTACGTTGAAGCGCTTCCCCGTCCCTCAGGACAACTTCGTTCCAGTCGCAATCTCGTCGAACTGCCTTGTGGGCTTTACAACACGAATCGGTTCTGGCGGTAAGCTGGAACACGATTCGGAGACCCTTTCCAGGGCCCCTGATTAGCGGGAGCGAGGCCATGATGCCTCTGCTAAAAGTGTTCGTCAAACGTTTTGTAGTGCTTTTTCACGACTACTACATAAGTATTACGACGACCGGAGAGTCAGTTATGGGCAGGTTTTAGTCGACAATCTCGACCTTGACCCGCAGCGTCATGTCCTCACGCCCCTGGGTCGAACGGTGGCGCAGCAAGCCGCCTTGCTCGGTCTGGCTCTGCTGGTTAACACCGCCGATGCTGATCCATTCCCCAAGCCGGCCACTGACCCGGGTATCGGTGCTTTGGATGTCGATCACACCGGGCCGCGACTCGCTCAGTCGGTCACGGTTGCTGCTGATATTGATATGCACGATCTCCCCCGTCAGGCTGGCGGTCACATAGAAACCGCGGGTGACGTCGCGGTATTCGGTGTTGTTGTACACCTGGCCATAGGAATCGGTGCTGGTTGACCTGAGGGGCACACTTTGGCCAACCTGGATCAGCGCCGGGTAGCCTTCGTTGGCTTGCACCTGCTGAGTGCCACCGCCACGGCTATCGGTAGAGCGGCTGATGATGCGCACCTGGTCATGACCGTTGGTTTCGCCCCGACCAATCTGTACCTGGGCATTGCCGGCACTGAGCGTGCCGTCGGCACGATAGCCGCGGTCGTTCTGGTAGCTGGACTCAGAGCTGTCGACACTTATCAGCAGGCGGCGTGGGCGGGTGTCCAGTTGTTCGAGTAACTGGCGGATTTCTTCGATCTTGGTCGGCGTGGCGTTGACAATCAACTGGTTGCCATAGGCATTGACGCGGCCATCCCTGCCAAGTACCGACTGGACTACCGGCAATACATCTTCGGCGGTGCGGTAGCTCAGCGGGATGACCTCGGTGGCTGCATGGAGGGGCAGGACAATGCTGAACAGCAGGGCCGCGAGCAGGTTACTCGCGCTCATAACAGTAAGTTCCTTATATCCGGGTCAGTGATGCTGGTTTGCCAGGCCTGATCGAATTGAGCCTGACGCAAGCGCACGCGGGCGGGATCCTGATAGAGCGCATAGCCGGCAGATTGCGCGGGTTGCGGGCGCAGCAGCAAGCCGCGGTCGTCGGCCAGTAAAAAGGCCACCTCCTCACTGGGGTAGTCCGGATGCAGCTTGCGAATATGCAGGTTGCTTGACAGTCGGCGCGATAAACCAAGCAGGCGGTGGCCCTGTTTAACCGCCCGCGTAATGTCTTTGACCAGGATGCGCAGGTGATTCTTCGGGCTGGCCACTAGGAAGCGTGTGCAGGCCTCCTGAATGCTGCTGTGATGGTACAGCCAGGGTTCCAGGTCGGCGCTGTAGATGCATAGGCTACGCTGGGCTTGCTGGAACATGGCCAGTGCGTGGGCACGGGCCATCTCGGGATGATTGAAGCGCTCCAGCGTCAGGTGTTCGCCGAGGATGAACGGCGCCGGTTCTGCCAGAGGGTTTTCCGCCAGGACAGATGCGGGGTTGAGCACGGCAAAACGCCCCGGCGACTGAAACTCGATGGCGGGAAGCTCTGCTGGCTCGTTGCTCTCGGTTGCGTCTGACGGGGCGTTTTCGTTCATCCTGACCTCGCGGCTATTGGCTGTTGCGCACCATATCGATATGGGAAATGCCGGCGTCAAGGTATTCGCCGCTGACAATGGTAAAGCCAAGCCTTTCATAGAAAGGGGTGGCCTGCACCTGGGCGCTGAGCATTTGTTGCTGCAGACCACGCTTTTCCGCTTCGGCGATCACCGCGCGTAGCAGGGCATCGCCGACTTTCAGGCCACGCCAGTCCTTGAGTACCGAAACCCGACCAATATGCCCGTCCGGTAGCAGGCGTGCGGTACCGATCGGGTAATTGCCTTCGTAGGCGAGAAAGTGCAATGCCTCGGCATCTTCGGCATCCCATTCGAGTTCCGGCGGCACCTCTTGCTCGGCAATGAATACCGTCGAGCGAATGCGCCGCAGCTCGGCGTTGTCCTTTTGCCAATCGGCCAGGCGGACGTGAATGCTATTCATCAGCAAACTCCAGGCTACCCTGCTTGGCCAGCTCCAGAAGTAGATTACGCCCCTCATCATCGGCCAGCCATGGGCCAAGGTTGTTTATATGTAACGCGTCGGCCGAGCAGATCAGCTTCAGCAGTTCGCGCTGACCGGCAGACAGCAGGCGGCTCTGGCCACTGGCAAACAGCACCAGGTCTTCGCCCACTTCGGACCAGGCCAGGCGTGCGCTGGGGTTGCGGATCAACACGGCGCCGTCTTCCAGGCTACCGAGGAAAACGTTCTCGTCGATCTCGATAGTGGCGATCAGTTCGGGGTAGCGCGGCTCGGTCATGAACTGGCCGAACCAGGTCATCAACAGGCGCTCATCGCTCATGTGCTCATTGAGCAGGGCTTTCAAACGATCCAAGGCGTCACGCTGAATCTGATGCGGATCGCTGGTCGGCTGCGCATCGGCGTCGCTGTAGCGCTCCTCGTCGGGCAGAAACTGGCCGAGAAAGTCGGTGAAATGGGTCAGTACTTCAGCGGCGCTAGGCGCACGGAAGCCTACGGAATAGGTCATACAATCATCCTCAGCGGTACCACAGTGGGCCAGGAGCGGCGGCAGATAGAGCATGTCGCCGGGCTCCAGTACCCATTCTTCAGTTTTTGCGAATTCGGCAAGGATCTTCAGGTCCGCGTGTTGCAGTAATGGGCTATCGGAGTTGCACATCTGGCCGACCTGCCAGCGGCGCTTGCCGTAGCCCTGCAGCAGGAACACATCGTAATTGTCGAAGTGCGGACCAACGCCGCCGCCAGGTGCGGCAAAGCTGATCATCACGTCGTCGATGCGCCACTTGGGCAGAAACTTGAACTCTTCGAGTAATTCGGCCACTTCCGGCACGAACTGATCGACGGCTTGCACGAGCAACGTCCAGTCGCGCTCCGGCAGTTGGGCGAAGGCGTCTTCGGCGAAAGGGCCGCGGCGCAATTCCCATGGGCGCTCGCCGTGTTCGATGACCAGGCGCGACTCGATTTCCTCTTCCAGGGCCAGGCCAGCCAGTTCGTCCGGCGAGATCGGGCTCTCGAAGCCGGGCATGGCCTGGCGCACCAGCAGGGGTTTCTTCTGCCAGTAGTCGCGCAGGAATTCACGGGCCGTAAGGCCACCCAACAGCTGCAGTGGAGTATCAGGATTCATCGCTAAGCCCTTGAAATAAATAAAAGCCCAAAAATAAAAACGCCCGGCACTGCCGGGCGTGCAAGGGACTTGGTCGGTTAAATGCGCTTGGCCTGAGCGATTGCGTTGCCGATGTAGTTGGCTGGGGTCAGCAACTTCAGTTCGGCTTTGGCCGCGGCCGGCATATCGAGGCCATCGATGAACGTCTGCAGCGCTTCGGCGCTGATACCCTTGCCGCGAGTCAGCTCTTTGAGCTTCTCGTAGGGGTTTTCGATGGCGTAGCGGCGCATGACCGTCTGGATCGGCTCGGCAAGCACTTCCCAACAGGCATCCAGATCATTAGCAATACGTTGAGCATTGAGCTCCAACTTACTGATTCCCTTGAGGCTTGCTTCATAAGCGATAACGCTATGGGCGAAGCCGACGCCAAGGTTGCGCAGTACGGTGGAGTCGGTCAGGTCACGCTGCCAGCGCGAGATCGGCAACTTGCTGGCCAGGTGCTGGAACAGTGCGTTGGCGATACCCAGGTTGCCTTCGGAGTTTTCGAAGTCGATCGGGTTGACCTTGTGTGGCATGGTCGAGGAGCCAATTTCACCAGCGATGGTGCGCTGCTTGAAATAGCCCAGGGAGATATAGCCCCAGATATCGCGATCGAAATCGATCAGGATGGTGTTGAAGCGGGCGATGGCGTCGAACAGCTCGGCGATGTAATCGTGCGGCTCGATCTGGGTGGTGTAGGGGTTGAACTGCAGGCCCAGGTCGCCTTCGATAAAGGCGCGGGCGTTGGCTTCCCAGTCGATCTGCGGGTAGGCCGACAGGTGAGCGTTGTAGTTACCTACGGCGCCATTGATCTTGCCCAGCAGCGGCACAGCCGCCACCTGGGCGATCTGCCGCTCGAGGCGATAGACCACGTTGGCCAGTTCTTTGCCGAGGGTGGTCGGCGAGGCTGGTTGGCCGTGGGTGCGCGAGAGCATTGGCACGTCGGCGAACTTCACCGCCAGCTCACGGATAGCTTCGGCAGTCTGGCGCATCAGCGGCAACAGTACGTCATCGCGACCTTCACGCAGCATCAGCGCGTGGGACAGGTTGTTGATGTCCTCGCTGGTGCAGGCGAAGTGGATGAACTCGCTGACGTTATCCAGTTCCGGCAGCTTGGCGGCCTGTTCCTTGAGCAGGTATTCCACGGCCTTGACGTCGTGGTTGGTGGTGCGCTCGATCTCTTTTACGCGTTCGGCGTGCTCGATGGCGAAGTTGTCCGCCAGCTCGTTGAGGACGGCCTGGGCTTCGGCCGAGAAGGCTGGGACTTCGCCGATGCCTTCGTGGGCGGCCAGGCGTTGCAACCAACGCACCTCAACCATGACGCGAAAACGGATCAGGCCGTATTCGCTGAAAATCGGGCGCAGGGCGCTGGTTCTGCCGGCATAGCGGCCATCAACGGGGGAAACCGCGGTGAGCGAGGAAAGCTGCATGGGAGGCGTTCTCGGACAATCGGGCGACGAAAAGGGCGCATATCATACATTAAATCACCGCTCTGGCCGCGTTTGCTCGATAGCCGTTCAGCGGCTGCGGCGGGCAATCGACAGAAGGCTGGAGGCAAAAATCAGAGCGGCCCCGATCAGTGAGGTCAGATCCGGGGTTTCGCCCCAGCGCAGCCAGGCAATCAAACCGGCAAAAACGATGGCCAGGTAGGCAAAGGGCCCAATCAGCCCAGGTGGCGCCATGCCGTAGGCCTTGGACATGATGATCTGGCTGGTGGTGGCAAGTAGGCCGATTCCCAGCAACAGCCTTAACTCATGATTGCTCAAGGGCTGCCAGGCCCAGCTCAGCGGGATTGCCGAGGCCAGCGCGCTGAATAGGGCGAAATAAAATACGATGCGGTAAGCCGGTTCGGTATCGCTCATCTCGCGAATGGAGACAAAGGCAAACGCCGCCAGAACGCTGGCTGACATGCCGATCAAGGTATTGCCACCGAGCAAGGCAGTCGAGGGCTTGGCCACCAGCAATACGCCGAGCAAGCCGATACAGGTCGTCAGCAGAATCCGTTTGCTCAGGGGCTCCTTCAGCCACCACCAGGCGATCAGAGGGGTGAACAGTGGGGCCGAGTAAGTGAACAGCATGGCGTCAGCCAGGGGCAGGTGGGCAATTGCGTAAAAGAAGCAGTACATCGCCGCCAGGCCATAGCTGGTACGCCAAAGATGCGACTTGATGCGCGTGGTTTTGAGTGGGCCCACACCTCTGAGCAGGATCAGCGGCAAAAAGAACAGCACGCCGACCAGGTTGCGAAAAAACACCACCGATTCATTGTTGACGCTGCCGGAGACCTCACGAATGCCGACGCCCATCAGCGAGAACAGCAGCGCCGATAGCGCCAGCAGCGCGGCGCCCTGCATGGGTTTGACCATGCGGGTGGTCACGGTTAACCGCGCAACAGCGGGTAAAGTTCCTTGAGCAGCTTGCTGCGGCTGAATACCAGTTGCCAGCGGTGGCCGCCGAGTTGACGCCACAGCCGTGCCGAGCGAATGCCTGCAAGCAGCAGGGCGCGAATCTTCGAGGCGTTGCTCGGTTGTTGCAGGTGACGCATGTCGCCCTGGACCTGGATGCGCTGACGGAAGGTGCTGATGGTGTCCTCGTAAAGGCTGCCGCAGGCGGCGATGACGTTTTCATGCGCCAGGCCGAAATGACCGACCTGGTTCTGAATCTGGTCCAGGCGGCTGCCCATTACCTGGAGCATGTCGTCGCGCTTGGCCAGTTGCCTTTCCAGCCCGAGCAGTGCCAGTGCGTAACGCAATGGTTCGCGCTGCAGGCTGGCCGGGTCGCGCTCCAGAGAACTGATCAGGGCGCGATAACCGTCGCGCAGGTTGAGGTCGTCACCACCATAGACGGCCAGGGTGCTTTGCGGGTCGCGCTCCAGCAGACTACCCAGCAGGCATGCCACTCCCGGCTCACCCACCTGGCCGGTCTTGGCCAGTTTATCGACCAGCACTGCGGCCTCGAAAACCGCACCCAGTGCGACCAGTTGTTCCTGCGTTGGACTCATGGATGCTTATCCTTGCTGCTCCAGGGTTCTGCTGTTTCGATCACGCCGCCGCCGAGGCAGACTTCGCCGTCGTAGAACACCACTGACTGGCCGGGGGTGACCGCGCGTTGCGGCATGGCAAAACTGGCGCGATAGCCATTGACGGTTTTTTCCAGGGTGCAAGCTTGGTCGCCTTGGCGGTAGCGCACCTTGGCCGTTAGCCGGCGTGGTTCGTTGAGTTCAATCGGATTGACCCAGTACATGTGCGAAGCGAGCAGGGCGCTGGAAAACAGCCAGGGGTGATCATTGCCCTGACCGACGACCAGTACATTGCGCTCCAGGTCTTTCTGCAGCACGTACCAGGGTTCCTCGCTGGCGTCTTTCAAGCCACCGATTCCCAGGCCCTGGCGCTGGCCAATGGTGTGGTACATCAGGCCATGGTGACGACCGATGACTTCGCCTTCGGTGGTTTCGATATCGCCGGGCTGGGCCGGCAGATACTGTTTGAGAAAGTCGCTGAAGCGGCGTTCGCCGATAAAGCAGATGCCGGTGGAGTCTTTCTTCTTCGCCGTGGCCAACTGGTGCTTCTCGGCGATGGCGCGCACTGCCGGTTTTTCCAGCTCACCGACAGGGAATAGAGTCTTGGCGATCTGCTCGCTGCCGACGGCATGCAGGAAGTAGCTCTGATCCTTGTTCGGATCGAGCCCCTTGAGCAGTTCGGTGCGGCCGGAGCTATCGCGGCGGCGCACGTAGTGGCCGGTGGCGATCAGGTCGGCGCCGAGCGCCAGGGCGTAGTCAAGGAAGGCTTTGAACTTGATTTCGCGGTTGCACAGGATGTCCGGGTTGGGCGTGCGCCCGGCCTTGTATTCGGCAAGAAAATGCTCGAATACGTTGTCCCAATACTCTGCCGCGAAGTTGGCTGTGTGCAGCTTGATACCGATTTTGTCGCACACGGCCTGGGCATCGGCCAGATCATCCATGGCGGTGCAGTATTCGGTGCCGTCGTCTTCGTCCCAGTTCTTCATGAACAGGCCTTCGACCTGATAACCCTGTTCGAGCAGCAGCAGGGCGGAAACGGAGGAGTCCACGCCGCCGGACATGCCGACTATGACGCGTTGCTGTTCTGGACTGGGGAGGGCTGGATCACGCATGGGGGTGTCTGCACAAAAGACGGAATTCTAACAGGCTGGCGGTGCCAAGGCTAAGGCGGGATTCAATCACGGATCAGTTCCAGGTCATGCAGCGGACCAGCGAGGTAGTCGTCAATGCAGCGCAGGACCAGCTCGCTACGCCAGCGCTCTGGCTGGGTGGACAATTCATCACGGGTCAGCCAGGACGCGCCGACGATGCCGGTGTCCAGGCTACGCTCTGGGTTATGTCGTAGCGGTTTGGCGACAAAGCAGACGCGCTGATAGGTCACGCCATTGCTCGGCGCGGTATACAGATAAATACCGACGATGCCGGTGAGTTCGACATCCCAGCCGGTTTCTTCGAGGGTCTCGCGCACAGCCGCCTCGCGCAGGGTTTCGTTGGCTTCAAGATGGCCCGCGGGCTGATTGAAGACCAGACGTCCGCCCTTGAGCTCTTCGACGAGGAGAAAGCGGCCCTGATTTTCGACAATAGTGGCAACGGTGATATGGGGGTGCCAATCCATGTGTGTGCCTTGTAGGAGTTGGTTGAGCATGGCGGGCGCAGGTCGCGGCGACCGCTATGCGCTGCATTCGCTGTACCTGGGTGCACAAGCAGAAACCCCGGCACGTGGCCGGGGCTTCTGGTCATGCGGCGCGGTCAAGCGCCAGGTGTTGCACCTTAAAGCAGCGAGGCGATCGCAGCGTTGAAGGTTGGGCTCGGGCGCATGACTTTGCTGGTCAACTCCGGGCTAGAGCGGTAGTAGCCGGCGATGTCTACCGGCGAGCCTTGAACGGCGCTGAGCTCGGCAATGATGGTTGCTTCATTGTCGGCCAGGGTTTTTGCCAGCGGGCCGAAGTGCGCTTGCAAAGCGCTGTCTGCAGTCTGCGCAGCCAGCTCCTGTGCCCAGTACAGCGCCAGGTAGAAGTGGCTGCCACGGTTGTCCAGCTCGCCGGTTTTACGTGACGGCGACTTGTTGTTGTCGAGCAGCTTGCCGGTGGCGGCATCTAGGGTTTTACCCAGCAGCTTGGCGCGCTGGTTGTTGTTCTTGATGCCGGTTTCTTCCAGGGAAACTGCCAGGGCCAGGAACTCGCCGAGCGAGTCCCAGCGCAGGTGGTTCTCTTCGATCAGCTGCTGCACGTGTTTCGGCGCCGAACCACCGGCACCCGTTTCGTACATGCCGCCACCCGCCATCAGTGGCACGATGGACAGCATCTTGGCCGAAGTACCCAGCTCCATGATCGGGAACAGGTCGGTCAGATAATCGCGCAGCACGTTACCGGTCACCGAGATGGTGTCCTGGCCGCGAATCAGGCGCTCCATGCTGATGCGGATGGCTTCGTTGTAACCCATGAGGCGAATGTCCAGGCCGCTCAGGTCGTATTCCTGCAGGTAGGCTTCAACCTTCTTCTGCAATTGCAGATCGTGAGCGCGCTCCGGGTCGAGCCAGAAGATAGTCGGCGTGTTGGATTGGCGGGCGCGGGTAACGGCCAGCTTGACCCAGTCGCGAATTGCCGCGTCCTTGGTCTGGCAGGCACGCCAAATGTCACCCGCTTCGACTTCGTGCTGCATCACTACGGTGCCGTCAGCCAGAACCACGCGCATGCTGCCATCGGCAGTCATTTCAAAGGTCTTGTCGTGGGAGCCGTACTCTTCGGCTTTCTGCGCCATCAGGCCGACGTTCGGCACGGTGCCCATGGTGGTCGGGTCGAACGCGCCGTTGGTTTTGCAGAAGTTGATCATCTCCTGGTAGATGCGGGCGTAGGTGCTTTCCGGCATCACCGCTTTGGTGTCCTTCAGCTTGCCGTCTTTGCCCCACATCTGCCCGGAGCTGCGAATCATCGCCGGCATCGAGGCATCGACGATCACGTCGCTTGGGATGTGCAGGTTGGTGATGCCCTTGACCGAATCGACCATGGCCATTTCCGGACGATCGCTGTAGCAAGCGTGGATATCGTGCAGGATCTCTTCCTGCTGGGAGGCGGGCAGGGACTTGATCTTGTCGTAGACGCTGCTAATGCCGTTGTTCGGATTGACGCCGAGTTCAGCAAATAGAGCCGCATGCTTATCGAAGGCTCCCTTGTAGTAAACGCTGACCGCGTGGCCGAAGACGATCGGGTGGGACACCTTCATCATGGTGGCTTTAACGTGCAGCGACCACATCACACCGGTTTCTTTGCAGTCCTGCAACGTGGCCTCGAAGAAATCGCGCAGCTTGCGGCAGCTCATGAACATGCCGTCGAACACTTCGCCTTCCTGCAGGGCAAGCTGTTTTTTCACTTCGACCTTGCCGTCCTTGCCAACGAACTCGATGCGCACGTCACCGGCTTTGTCCATGGTGATCGATTGTTCGCTGGAGAAGAAGTCGCCGCCGCGCATGTAGTCGGCATGGGACTGGGAGGCCATGCTCCACTTGCCCATCGAATGCGGGTGCTTGCGGGCGAAGGCCTTGACCGCGGCAGGGGCACGACGGTCAGAGTTGCCTTCACGCAGGACCGGGTTCACTGCGCTACCGAGGATCTTGCTGTAACGCGCACGGGCTTGTTGCTCTGCCTCGGTCTGCGGATCTTCCGGAAAGTCAGGGATGTTGTAGCCCTGAGCCTGCAACTCTGCGATGGCACCTTTGAGTTGCGGTACCGAGGCGCTGATATTGGGCAGCTTGATGATATTGGCTTCTGGGTCGGTAGCCAGAACAGCCAGTTTGGCAAGGTCGTCCTGAACGCGCTTGTCAGCATCCAGATGCTCGGCAAAGCTCGCAAGGATGCGCCCGGCAAGAGAGATGTCGCTGGTTTCGACGGCTATGTCAGCGCTTGCCGCGAAAGCTTCTACAATTGGCAGAAGCGAATAGGTGGCAAGGGCTGGAGCTTCATCGGTGAAGGTATAGATGATCTTCGAACGGTTGGACATTTTGGATTAACTCTCTTCTTTGCTAAGCGAGCACAGAATCTCGAGATGCGCAGGTAGGCGCGTTCGCTCAAAGGCGTCAATGAGCCGAAAGTCGAGGATTTGCCGCAGTGATGTTGGATGCACCAGTAGAGCGTTGAGCAGTTGAACGGTTGAGTCACGGTAGTAACTCGGCCGGTTCAAAGGGCCGGCTGTCTCGTTCAAGACAGGTAAACCCCCTATGACTCGTTAGCCACGGCGCGCAGTATACCATCGCACTAAGGTGCTGAAGAATGCCCTTACCCCTATAGACGAAGGAACAGGTAGTCTCGCCCGAATCAAGTGGGTTACGCTCGGGAGTACACGATTTTTAACCACAAAGCGGAGTCCAGCATGGGATACCAAAAGATCCAGGTGCCAGCAACCGGTGACAAAATCACCGTCAATGCAGATATGTCGCTTAACGTACCGAACAACCCGATCATCCCTTACATCGAGGGTGATGGTATCGGCGTCGATATCAGCCCAGTAATGATCAAGGTTGTCGATGCGGCCGTCGAAAAAGCCTACGGCGGCAAGCGCAAGATTTCCTGGATGGAAGTTTACGCAGGCGAGAAAGCCACTCAGGTGTATGACCAGGACACCTGGCTTCCTCAGGAAACCCTGGACGCGGTCAAAGACTACGTCGTTTCCATCAAGGGCCCGCTGACCACCCCGGTCGGTGGCGGCATTCGCTCCCTCAACGTGGCCCTGCGCCAGCAACTGGATCTGTACGTTTGCCTGCGCCCGGTACGCTGGTTCGAAGGTGTACCTAGCCCGGTGAAGAAGCCAGGCGATGTCGACATGACCATCTTCCGGGAAAACTCCGAAGATATTTATGCCGGGATCGAATGGAAAGCCGGTTCGCCGGAAGCCGACAAGGTCATCAAGTTCCTCAAAGAGGAAATGGGTGTCACCAAGATCCGTTTCGACGAAAACTGCGGTATCGGCATCAAGCCGGTTTCCAAAGAAGGCACCCGCCGCTTGGCGCGCAAGGCGTTGCAGTATGTGGTCGATAACGACCGCGACTCGCTGACCATTGTGCACAAAGGCAACATCATGAAGTTCACCGAAGGTGCCTTCAAGGAGTGGGCCTACGAAATTGCAGCCGAAGAGTTCGGTGCAACCCTGCTCGATGGTGGTCCTTGGATGCAGTTCAAGAACCCGAAAACCGGCAAGAATGTCATCGTCAAGGACGCCATCGCCGACGCCATGTTGCAGCAGATTCTCCTGCGTCCGGCGGAGTATGATGTGATCGCCACCCTCAATCTGAACGGCGATTATCTGTCCGACGCCCTGGCGGCCGAGGTGGGCGGTATTGGTATTGCGCCTGGCGCCAACCTGTCCGACACCATTGCCATGTTCGAAGCGACTCACGGCACTGCGCCAAAGTACGCCGGCAAGGATCAGGTGAACCCGGGTTCGCTGATTCTGTCTGCCGAAATGATGTTGCGTCACATGGGGTGGGTCGAAGCGGCAGACCTGATCATCAAAGGCACCAACGGCGCTATCTCGGCCAAGACCGTGACCTATGACTTCGAGCGTCTGATGGAAGGCGCTAAGCTGATGTCTTGTTCGCAGTTCGGCGACGCCATGATCTCTCATATGTGAGCTGATCAACGGTAGGAAAAGACCGGTCAAGTGACCGGTCTTTTTTATTGCGGGTAACCAGTCATCCTGCTATTCAGGCTTCAATCGTACTGCCGTGGGGCTGGTTTGCAGTAGCAGGGGCTTCGGTGGTGGCCGAAAGCGCGCTGATGTTCACGGCGTGGAGTCCTTTAGGGCCCTGGATGATATCGAAGCTTACCGCCTGACCGGCTTTCAGGGTTTTATAACCATCCATCTGGATCGCCGAGTAATGAGCGAACAGGTCCTCATCCCGGCCGTCGGCCAGAATGAATCCATAGCCCTTGGCGTTATTGAACCACTTGACCTTACCGCTAAGCATGCTGATATCCCTCTGCAAAGAACTCCACCACTGGAGTATCATCCACTTCTGATTCCGCGCGCGAATCAACAAACAGGCTTGGGCGAGGGCGCGGAATCCCTCATACCTACACAAGTGGGTATTCATTGTTTGTAACACCGTTTTGCCGTTAGTCAAGGCGATGCTGCAACTGCCTGAGAAGCCGGTCAAACTCCATCTACCATCCGTACTCGCCCAGCCAGAACCTTTATTACAGCATGCATGCACGTAGCCAGATTCGACTAACATTCAATCAGGACCGCCCGGCAACGCATGAGGACGATTCCACCGGCCTTGCCGTGCAGGAATCCAAGCCTGCGCTGCAGGCACCACCGCTGTATAAGGTGGTCATATTCAATGATGACTACACACCGATGGATTTCGTGGTCGAAGTGCTCGAGGTGTTTTTCAACTTAAACCGGGAGCTGGCGACCAAGATCATGCTGACCGTCCACACAGAGGGACGGGCAGTTTGCGGAGTGTTTACCCGCGACATCGCCGAAACCAAGGCAATGCAGGTTAATCAGTACGCTAGAGAAAGCCAGCATCCGCTACTCTGTGAGATAGAGAAGGACGGTTAACGCCGGCCGCTTGGGCACGAGGTGAAGCCATGTTAAATCGAGAGCTCGAAGTCACCCTCAATCTGGCCTTCAAGGAGGCTCGCACCAAGCGTCATGAATTCATGACGGTTGAGCACCTCCTTTTGGCTCTATTGGATAACGAGGCCGCCGCCAGCGTACTGCGCGCATGCGGTGCCAGCCTCGACAAATTGCGTCACGACCTTCAGGAGTTCATCGATTCCACAACCCCACTGATTCCGCAACATGATGAAGAGCGGGAGACGCAGCCGACCCTGGGCTTTCAGCGGGTATTGCAGCGCGCCGTCTTCCATGTGCAAAGCTCCGGCAAGCGTGAAGTGACTGGCGCCAACGTGTTGGTGGCAATTTTCAGCGAGCAGGAAAGTCAGGCAGTGTTCCTGCTCAAACAGCAGAGCGTTGCACGCATCGATGTGGTCAATTTCATCGCCCACGGCATTTCCAAAGTGCCAGGCCATGGTGGCCATACAGAAAGCGAGCAGGAAATGCAGGATGAAGAGGGTGGAGAGCCCTCGGCTTCGGGCAATCCGCTGGATGCTTACACCAGTAATCTCAATGAGTTAGCCCGCCAAGGGCGGATCGATCCGCTGGTCGGTCGAGAGCTGGAAGTCGAGCGGGTTGCGCAGATCCTGGCGCGTCGTCGCAAGAACAATCCGCTGCTGGTCGGCGAAGCCGGTGTGGGTAAAACCGCTATAGCCGAGGGGTTGGCCAAGCGCATTGTCGACAATCAGGTGCCCGATCTGCTGGCTACCAGCGTGGTCTACTCCCTGGATCTGGGCGCTTTGCTGGCGGGCACCAAATACCGTGGCGACTTCGAGAAGCGCCTCAAGGCACTGCTCAACGAGCTGCGCAAGCGCCCGCACGCCATTTTGTTTATCGACGAAATCCACACCATAATCGGTGCAGGGGCTGCGTCTGGCGGGGTGATGGATGCTTCCAACCTGCTCAAGCCAATGCTGTCTTCAGGGGAAATCCGCTGCATAGGCTCCACTACCTTCCAGGAATTTCGCGGCATTTTCGAGAAGGATCGCGCCCTCGCGCGGCGCTTCCAGAAGGTCGATGTCAGCGAGCCCTCGGTAGATGATACCTACGGCATTCTAAAAGGCCTCAAGGGGCGCTTTGAACAGCATCATGGCATCGAGTACAGCGACGAGGCTCTGCGCGCGGCGGCTGAGCTTGCTGCGCGTTATATCAATGATCGGCACATGCCGGACAAGGCCATCGACGTAATCGACGAGGCCGGCGCCTATCAGCGCCTGCAGCCAGTGGAGAAGCGGCTCAAGCGCATCGAAGTGGCGCAGGTCGAGGATATCGTGGCAAAAATTGCACGAATCCCGCCAAAGCACGTCAGCAGCTCGGACAAAGAGTTGCTACGCAATCTGGAGCGCGACCTCAAGCTGACAGTGTTCGGTCAGGAGGCCGCCATCGACTCCCTGTCCACGGCGATCAAGTTGTCACGGGCGGGACTCAAGGCGCCAGAAAAGCCGGTCGGTTCTTTCCTCTTTGCGGGCCCTACCGGGGTCGGTAAAACCGAAGCGGCTCGTCAGTTGTCCAAGGCGCTGGGTGTAGAGCTGGTGCGCTTCGACATGTCCGAATACATGGAGCGGCATACGGTTTCCCGGCTGATCGGTGCACCGCCAGGCTATGTCGGGTTCGATCAGG
Source organism: Pseudomonas sp. CC6-YY-74 (assembly GCF_002025205.1). Classification (GTDB taxonomy): domain Bacteria; phylum Pseudomonadota; class Gammaproteobacteria; order Pseudomonadales; family Pseudomonadaceae; genus Aquipseudomonas; species Aquipseudomonas paeninsulae. Next base: position 1,504,244 of record NZ_CP019947.1, read on the forward strand.
GCGGTTTGCTGACCGAGGCCATTACCAAGACTCCGCATTGTGTATTGCTGCTCGATGAAGTCGAGAAGGCTCATCCGGAAGTCTTCAACCTGCTGCTGCAGGTAATGGATCACGGCACCCTGACCGATAACAATGGGCGCAAGGCCGATTTCCGTAACGTGATTCTGATCATGACCACCAACGCCGGAGCGGAAACCGCGGCGCGGGCGTCCATTGGCTTCACCTATCAGGACCATGCGTCCGATGCCATGGAAGTGATTAAGAAGAGCTTCACGCCGGAGTTCCGCAACCGCCTGGATACCATCATCCAGTTCGGTCGCCTGAGTCATGAAGTGATCAAGAGCATCGTCGACAAGTTTCTCACCGAACTACAGGCGCAGCTCGAAGACAAGCACGTGATGCTCGAAGTCAGCGATGCCGCGCGTGGTTGGTTGGCAGAGAAAGGCTACGACGTGCAGATGGGGGCAAGACCTATGGCGCGATTGATTCAGGAGAAGATCAAGCGGCCCTTGGCGGAGCAGATCCTGTTTGGCGAACTGGCCGAGCATGGAGGCGTGGCCCATGTCGACCTCAGTGGAGACGAATTGACCTTCGAGTTCGAAACCACTGCGGAAATGGCCTTAGGTTGCTAGTGCCTTAATAAAATAGCGCTCACAAAAACGCCCGGCAATGCCGGGCGTTTTTGTGAGCGCATGATTTGATGAGTCCTTGAAAAACCGCATGCAGAAGGTCAAGACTGAGTGGCAGGGAGGCTTGGCAAGTCAGTCAAGCAAACAGCGAAGGTCGCGATCTGCTTGACTCACTTCATCCTGGGGCCTGTCGGACTTTAGCTGTAAGGCAGTCTCAAGTCCGGCAGGTTCCTGGATTTAGGCTAAAGCGCGCTTAACGCTACGCCTTTAACTGCCTGTCCTTATGCATATGGCCAAATGCAGTGGTTTTTCCAAAGACCTGTTAACGGGCGCGGTAGGTGATACGACCTTTGCTCAGATCATAAGGCGTCAGTTCTACGCGAACCTTGTCGCCAGTCAGAATGCGGATATAGTTTTTGCGCATCTTTCCGGAGATGTGCGCGGTAACGACGTGCCCGTTTTCCAACTCCACACGGAACATGGTGTTGGGCAGGGTGTCGACGACAGTGCCTTCCATTTCGAAGCTGTCTTCTTTCGACATGCAGTAAAGCCCTCGGTATCCAAAGTATGGCCATGGCCGGTGCAACTGGCTCCTGGCAAAAGCGGCATGCATTGTGCCCGAAAAGGAGGGCGTACGCCAAGCGACTTCAGGTGAGAGTGATCCAGCGTTGGTTAACGAACAGTTCGATTGGACGGTATTGCGTCTTGTAGCTCATTTTTCGGCAGTTCTTGATCCAATAACCGAGGTACAGGGCGTGCAACCCGAGACGCACTGATTCCCTGATTTGCCACAGAATGGCGAAACGCCCGAGGCTGCGACGCTCTTCGCCGGGCTCGTAGAAGGTGTAAACCGCTGAAAGTCCATTGGGCAGCACGTCAGTGACAGCAATTGCCAGCAGTCGGCCGTGCTGGCGAAACTCGTAGAACCGGGAAAACGGCAGGTCGCGTACCAGAAAGGTGGCGAACTGCTCGCGGTTCGGTGGGTACATGTCGCCATCGGCATGGCGTTGCTCGATATAGCGGGCATAGAGGTCGTAGTACTCCTCGGTGAACGTCGGGCGCACCGCACAGACCTGGATGTCGAGATTGCGTTTGAAAATACGCCGCTGCTGGCGATTGGGTCGAAACTGGGCAACGGGAATGCGCGCAGGCACGCAGGCCGAGCAGCGTTGGCAGTGGGGCCGGTAAAGGTGGTCGCCGCTGCGGCGAAAGCCCATTTCCGAAAGTTCGGCATATACATCCACATCCATCGGCTGGCTGGGGTCGAGGAACAGGGTAGTGGCCTGTTCCTCGGGCAGATAGCTGCACGGATGAGGCTGGGTGGCGTAAAACTTCAGGCGGGCCAGCTCGGTCATGATCGACTCTCGGGGTAAAGCCTTGAATAAGTGTATGCCACGCTGCCGTACTCGCCTAGGCGCGCCAGGACGCCTTGCTGGGCTGGTCGATATGACGCTTCAGGTAGCCGGCGAAATCTGCACGGGCAATCGGCCTGGCACCGAAGCTGTGCAGGTGCTGCGTGGGCATCTGGCAGTCGATGAGGGCGAAGCCCCAGGCCTTTAGTTGCTCGACCAGGGTGACAAAGCCAACCTTCGAGGCATTATCGGCGCGACTGAACATGGATTCGCCGAAAAACAACTGGCCCATTGCCAGCCCGTATAGCCCGCCGACCAATTCGCCGTCGCGCCAGACTTCGGCCGAATGGGCAATGCCGCGCTGATGCAACTCGAGGTAGGCGTGCTGCATAGGCGTGGTGATCCAGGTGCCGTCGGCATAGTCGCGGGGCGCAGCGCAGGCCTGGATTACCTCAGCGAAAGCTTGATCGAAGGTCACCTGATAGGGTGCTTGGCGCAGCACCTTGGCCAGGCTGCGTGAGACATGCAGTTGGTCGGGGAAGAGCACCGTGCGCGGATCTGGCGACCACCAGAGAATCGGCTGGCCATCCTGATACCAGGGGAAGCAGCCGTGGCGATAAGCCGCTATCAAGCGCTCGGCACTCAAGTCGCCACCGGCCGCGAGCAAGCCGTTGGGCTCGCGCAGGGCTTTGGCAAGCGGCGGGAAACTCAGGGAGTCGCGTTGCAACCAGGTCAGCATTCGACGAAACCGCGGGAGGAGAGGGCGGGGTTGGCAACCTTCCGGGCTGTGGAGCCCGCCCTGGGAACGATCAATTGTCGTCGAGGAACTTTTCGACATCCAGCGCAGCCATGCAGCCGGCCCCGGCAGAAGTGATTGCCTGGCGGTACACGTGGTCGGCCACGTCGCCGGCGGCGAACACACCCTCGATACTGGTCGCAGTAGCATTGCCTTCGCTACCGCCCTTGATCAGCAGATAGCCCTCGCGCATTTCCAGTTGACCCTGGAATAGATCGGTATTGGGCTTGTGGCCGATGGCGATGAACACGCCGGTCAGCGGCAGTTCCTTGGATGAGCCATTGCTGGTGTCTCTCAGGCGTACGCCGGTTACGCCGCTGGCATCACCAAGCACTTCGTCGAGGGTGTGATTCCAGTGCAGGTGGACGTTGCCGTTGGCTGCCTTGTCGAACAGCTTGTCTTGCAAGATCTTTTCCGAGCGTAGCTTGTCGCGACGGTGAACCAGGTGCACTTCCTTGGCAATATTGGCCAGGTACAGTGCTTCCTCGACGGCGGTGTTGCCGCCACCAATCACCGCGACGACTTGATTGCGGTAGAAGAAACCGTCGCAGGTGGCGCAGGCAGAAACACCTTTGCCGGCAAACGCCTCTTCCGACGGCAGGCCGAGGTACTGCGCCGAGGCGCCGGTGGCGATGATCAGTGCGTCGCAGCTGTAGGTGCCACTGTCGCCTTTGAGGATAAACGGACGCTGCTGCAACTCGGCCGTGTGAATGTGGTCATAAATGATCTCGGTGTCGAAGCGCTCGGCATGTTTTTGCATGCGTTCCATAAGCGCAGGGCCGGTCAAGCCTTCGACGTCACCTGGCCAGTTGTCCACTTCTGTTGTGGTGGTAAGTTGGCCGCCGGGCTGGATGCCGGTGATCACTACGGGCTTGAGGTTGGCACGGGCAGCGTATACCGCTGCAGCGTAACCGGCAGGGCCGGAACCCAGGATGATCAGGCGTGAATGCTTGACTTCGCTCATAGAAACACCTCATAAGCCTTTGTCACAAAAGAGAATGCATGCTCAAATTGAGTCGCACGTAATATGTTGCTGGCTATGCTACACCGAAGCAGGGGACGAGCGGGAGCCGGTGGCAGAGGCCTTCGTCCAGGCTGGTTGCCACCTCGTTGCCTAGCGTGGCATCGATCGGGTAAATCCGTACAATAGTCAAAGTTTTTGCCATTAACCGATTATTCGGCGCGCCGCCGGCGCAGGAATAGATGTGTTTTGAAGAATTCAAGCCATACAGCCCAGACTCCAGTCTGGCGTCAGCAATTGCCCTACAGGTTGAAAGAAGGCGCCTTGATCGCTCTCGGCGCACTCTGCCTTTATCTGTGGATGGCGCTGCTGACCTATGATCCCGCCGACCCGGGCTGGACGCATACCAGCAATATCGATCAGGTGCAGAATGCCGCCGGCCGTGCTGGCGCCTGGTTCGCCGACATCCTGTTCATGGCCCTGGGCTATTTCGCCTATGTGTTCCCGCTGTTGCTCGGGGTCAAGACCTTGCAGGTGTTCCGAAACCGCCATCAGCCCTGGCAGTGGAGCGGCTGGCTGTTTTCCTGGCGGTTGATCGGTCTGGTATTCCTGGTGCTGTCCGGGGCTACGCTGGCCGATATTCATTTTGACGCGGGCAGCAGTATACCGGCCTCTGCTGGCGCTGGCGGCGCATTAGGCGAGAGTCTTGGTCAGTTGACCGAAGATGTATTGAACGTGCAGGGCAGCACCTTGCTGTTCATTGCGCTGTTCCTGTTTGGCTTGACCGTGTTCAGCGACCTGTCCTGGTTCAAGGTCATGGACCTCACCGGTAAGATCACTCTGGACCTTTTCGAGTTGATCCAGAGCCTGGTCAACCGCTGGTGGAATGCCCGCACCGAGCGCAAGCAACTGGTCGCCCAGTTGCGCGAAGTCGATGAGCGGGTTAGCGAAGTGGCGGCGCCGATGGTGCACGACCGCCGTGAGCAGGCCAAAGTCAAAGAGCGCCTGCTTGAGCGCGAGGAAGCGCTGAGTAAACACATGAGCGCGCGTGAAAGCCGCACGGCGCCCCTGATTACCCCGCCAGCGGAGCCTAAAACCGTCCAGTCGAGCAAGCGCGTACTGAAAGAAAAGCAGGCTCCGTTGTTCGTCGACAGCGCCGTCGAAGGCTCCTTGCCGCCGATTTCCATTCTCGATGTCGCCGAGAAGAAGCAGAAGAAATTCTCCCCCGAGTCGCTGGAGGCCATGTCGCGCCTACTGGAGATCAAGCTCAAGGAGTTTGGCGTCGAGGTCATGGTCGAGTCAGTGCATCCGGGCCCGGTAATTACCCGTTTCGAGATCCAGCTCGCCGCCGGCGTCAAGGTCAGTCGTATTTCCAGCTTGGCCAAGGATCTGGCGCGCTCGATGGCGATCATCAGCGTGCGCGTGGTCGAAGTAATTCCCGGCAAAACCACCGTGGGCATCGAGGTGCCTAACGAAGACCGGCAGATTGTGCGGTTTTCTGAGGTGCTGTCGTCCCCCGAGTACGATGAGGCCAAATCCCCGGTAACTCTGGCCCTCGGCCATGACATCGGCGGTCGTCCGGTGATTACTGACCTGGCGAAGATGCCCCACCTGCTGGTCGCCGGCACCACCGGCTCGGGTAAGTCGGTCGGGGTCAACGCGATGATTCTGTCGATCCTGTTCAAGTCCACGCCGGAAGAGGCACGCTTGATCATGATCGACCCGAAAATGCTCGAGCTGTCGATCTACGAAGGCATTCCACACCTGCTTTGCCCGGTGGTCACCGACATGAAGGAAGCGGCCAACGCCCTGCGCTGGAGCGTCGCCGAAATGGAGCGGCGCTATAAGCTCATGTCGAAGATGGGCGTGCGCAACCTGGCAGGCTTCAACCGCAAGGTCAGGGAGGCCGAGGAGGCGGGTGAGCCGCTGGCCGATCCGCTGTACAAGCGCGAAAGCATGCACGACGAGGCGCCGCTGCTGAAAACCCTGCCAACCATCGTGGTGGTGGTGGATGAATTTGCCGACATGATGATGATCGTCGGCAAGAAGGTCGAAGAGCTGATCGCACGGATCGCGCAGAAGGCCCGCGCCGCCGGTATTCACCTGATTCTCGCCACCCAGCGTCCGTCGGTGGATGTGATCACCGGTCTGATCAAGGCCAACATCCCGACGCGCATGGCCTTTCAGGTGTCGAGCAAGATCGATTCACGGACCATTCTCGACCAGGGCGGCGCCGAACAGTTGCTCGGCCACGGTGACATGCTCTACCTGCCGCCCGGCACCGGTCTGCCGATTCGTGTGCATGGCGCCTTCGTTTCCGACGAAGAAGTCCACCGTGTGGTCGAAGCCTGGAAGTTGCGCGGTACCCCGGACTATATCGAAGACATTCTGGCGGGCGTCGAAGAGTCCGGCAGTGGCTTTGATGGCAGCAGTGAGGGTGGTGAAGGCAGTGAAGAAGATGTGCTGTATGACGAAGCCGTGCGTTTTGTCACCGAAAGCCGTCGGGCTTCGATTTCCGCTGTGCAGCGCAAGTTGAAGATCGGTTACAACCGTGCCGCGCGGATGATCGAAGCGATGGAAGTGGCAGGCGTAGTGACATCGATGAGCACCAATGGCTCGCGCGAAGTGATCGCGCCAAGTCCAATCCGTGACTAACGCCTAGAAATCAATGTAATAGGGAGTTCCATGCGCCTGATTCGTATGCTGTTGCTGGCCGCTTTAAGTATTACCAGCGTTTCCGTCCTGGCCGCGGAGGATGTGTCGGCACAGCGTCTGACCACATTGCTCAACCAGGCAAAAACCATCAGCGCACGCTTCTCGCAACTGACCCTGGATGGCAGTGGGACGCAGTTGCAGGAAACGGCTGGGCAATTGGTGCTCAAGCGTCCGGGGCTGTTTCGCTGGCACACTGACGCGCCTATGGAGCAGTTGTTGGTGTCCAATGGCGAGAAGGTCTGGTTGTATGACCCGGATCTGGAGCAGGTAACCATTCAGACCCTCGACAAGCGTCTGACCCATACCCCGGCTCTGCTACTGTCCGGCGATGTGTCCGAGATTCAAGAGAATTTCGAGATCAGCCATAAGGAAGGCGGCAACGTGGTCGACTTCATTCTCAAGCCAAAATCCAAGGACACGCTGTTCGACAGCCTGCGCCTGTCATTTCGCAGCGGTGTGTTGAATGACATGCAACTGATCGACAGTATTGGCCAGCGCACCAACATTCTGTTCCTCAGCGTGAAGATGAATGAAAGCGTGGACGACAAACTGTTCAGCTTCGAGATTCCCGAAGGCGCGGATGTCATTCAAGAGTAAGAGGTCGTAGCCCGCCGTCATGGATCTGTTTCGAAATGCGCCCATCGCTCAACCCCTGGCCGCGCGCTTGCGTGCTGCCAGCCTGGACGAGTACGTCGGCCAGGAGCATCTGCTCGCGCGCGGCAAGCCGCTGCGTGAAGCGCTGGAGCAGGGCGCGCTGCACTCGATGATTTTCTGGGGGCCGCCGGGCGTGGGCAAGACCACCCTGGCGCGCTTGCTCGCCCAGGTCACCGATGCGCATTTCGAGACGATTTCGGCGGTGCTCTCCGGGGTCAAGGAGATCCGCCAGGCGGTCGAAGTGGCGCAACAGCATGCCGCCCAATATGGCCGTCGGACCATCCTGTTCGTCGACGAGGTGCATCGCTTCAACAAGTCGCAGCAGGATGCCTTTCTGCCCTATGTGGAAGACGGCACCCTGATCTTCATCGGTGCCACTACCGAAAACCCCTCGTTCGAACTGAACAACGCGCTGCTTTCGCGGGCGCGTGTTTATGTCCTCAAAAGCCTGGACGAAACGGCGCTGCACAAGCTGGCGAGTCGCGCCCTGACCGACCCCAAAGGCCTTGGCGAGCGGCAACTCAGCCTGCCGGAGGAAAGTTTCAAGATTCTTCTGGCCGCCGCCGATGGCGATGGCAGGCGCTTGCTGAACTTCCTGGAAAACGCTGCGGATCTGGTCGAGGATGGCGGCGCCATCAGCACCGAGTTGTTGCTGGACCTACTCGGCGACAGCCGTAGACGCTTCGATAAGGGCGGCGAAGCGTTCTACGACCAGATTTCCGCGCTGCACAAGTCTGTGCGTGGCTCCAGTCCGGATGGCGCGCTGTACTGGTTCGCGCGCATGCTCGATGGCGGCTGCGACCCGCTGTACATTGCTCGCCGGGTCGTGCGCATGGCCAGCGAAGACATTGGCAATGCCGACCCACGGGCATTGACGCTGTGCCTCAATGCCTGGGATGTGCAAGAGCGCCTGGGCAGCCCCGAAGGCGAGCTGGCCGTCGCCCAGGCCATCGTATACCTGGCCTGCGCGCCGAAAAGCAACGCGGTGTATAGCGCGTTCAAGGCGGCGATGCGTGATGCTGCCGAACATGGCTCCCTGGAAGTACCGCTGCACCTGCGCAACGCACCGACCAAGTTGATGAAAGAGCTGGGCTATGGCGATGAATACCGCTATGCCCATGACGAGCCGGATGCCTACGCCGCAGGTGAAGATTACTTCCCCGAGCAACTGCCGGCGCGTCAGTACTATCAACCGGTGCCGCGCGGCCTTGAGCAGAAAATTCGCGACAAGCTCGCGCATCTGGCCAGCCAGGATGCGCTCAGTCCGCGCAAGCGGAGAAAGCCATGATCGCAGTCGTTTTCGCGGTGGCGGTCGGTGGGGCGTGCGGAACCTTATTGCGCTTTGCTACGGCCAACTGGATCAACGCAAGCTGGCCGCAATATTTCTATACAGCGACCCTGGCGGTAAACATCGCTGGCTGCCTGCTGATCGGTTACCTGTATGGACTGTTTCTGCTACGCCCGGAAATACCGCTGGAGTTACGCGCCGGCTTGATCGTCGGTTTTCTGGGCGCTTTCACCACCTTTTCATCCTTTTCCCTCGACACCTTGCGCCTGCTGGAAAGCGGCCAGGCGCCAATGGCCTTCGGCTATCTGGCGCTAAGCGTGTTGGGCGGCCTGCTCGCGACCTGGGCAGGCCTATCACTCACCAAACTCTGATCGACGAGAACCTGACATGCTCGATTCCAAACTGGTGCGCAGCCAACTCCACGATGTGGCTCAGCGCCTTGCTGCGCGCGGTTTTCAACTGGATGTGGCGCGTTTTGAAGCGTTGGAAACCCAGCGCAAGACCCTACAGACCCGCACGGAGCAGTTGCAAGCCGAGCGTAACAGTCGCTCCAAGGCCATCGGCCAGGCCAAGCAGCGCGGCGAAGACATAGCGCCGCTGCTGGCGGATGTCGATCGCATGGGCAGCGAACTGGAGCAAGGCAAGCAGGAGCTGGATGCCATTCAGGTCGAGCTGGATAGCCTGCTGCTGAACATTCCCAACCTGCCACACGAGTCGGTGCCGGTAGGCGCGGATGAAGAGGGCAACGTCGAGGTGCGTCGCTGGGGCACGCCCAAGGTCTTCGACTTCGCCATTCAGGATCACGTGGCCCTGGGCGAGAAGTACGGCTGGCTGGATTTCGAAACCGCCGCCAAACTGTCCGGTGCGCGTTTCGCCCTGTTGCGTGGACCGATCGCTCGCCTGCATCGCGCCCTGGCGCAGTTCATGATCAATCTGCACACCGGCGAACATGGCTATGAAGAGGCCTACACGCCTTATCTGGTCCAAGCGCCAGCGTTGCAGGGCACCGGCCAGTTACCCAAATTCGAAGAAGACCTGTTCAAGATCAGCCGCGAAAACGAAGCCGATCTGTACCTGATTCCAACTGCCGAGGTGTCGCTGACCAATATAGTCGCGGGCGAGATTCTCGAGGCCAAGCAATTGCCGCTGAAGTTGGTTGCCCACACCCCCTGTTTCCGCAGCGAAGCCGGCGCGTCCGGACGCGACACCCGTGGCATGATCCGTCAGCATCAGTTCGACAAGGTCGAGATGGTGCAGATCGTCGAGCCGAGCACCTCCTACCAGGCCCTGGAAGAACTCACCGGCAATGCCGAAAAGGTGTTGCAACTGCTCGAGCTGCCGTACCGCGTGCTAGCGCTGTGCACCGGTGACATGGGCTTCAGCGCGACCAAGACCTACGATCTGGAAGTCTGGGTGCCGAGCCAGGACAAGTACCGCGAGATTTCCTCCTGCTCCAATTGCGGCGACTTCCAGGCGCGGCGTATGCAGGCTCGTTATCGCAACCCGGAAACCGGCAAGCCGGAGCTGCTGCACACCCTCAACGGCTCCGGCCTGGCGGTGGGCCGCACCTTGGTGGCGGTGCTGGAGAATTACCAGCAGGCCGACGGCAGTATTCGTGTGCCTGAGGTGCTCAAACCCTATATGGGCGGCGTTGAAGTCATCGGTTAACGCGCAGGAGTACATCTTGCAGGGTGGGGTTTAAAACCCACTTCTGCAGGCAATTCTGGTGGACTGAAGCCCACCCTACGGGCCAGGCGTGTGCCTCGCCATTGTCATCGCCTGGATCATACTCATGGACTTTCTCCCGCTGTTCCACAAATTGCAGGATCGCCTGGTACTGGTGGTCGGTGGCGGTGAAGTCGCCCTGCGTAAATCGCGCTTGCTCGCCGATGCCGGCGCCAGGCTGCGGGTTGTGGCGCCCGAAGTGCGCGACGAACTTTGCACGCTGGTCAGCCTCGGGGCTGGCGAGGTGCTGCTGCGCAACTACCAGGCCGAGGACCTGAGCGGCGTGGTGCTGATCATCGCTGCCACCGACGATGAACCGCTGAATGCGCAAATATCCGCCCAGGCCCAGGCACTGGGGATTCCGGTCAATGTCGTCGATGCACCGAAACTGTGCAGCGTGATCTTCCCGGCTATCGTCGACCGCTCGCCGTTGATCGTCGCCGTCACCAGTGGCGGCGATGCGCCGGTGTTGGCGCGGTTGATCCGGGCCAAGATCGAAACCTGGATTCCAGCGACCTATGGTCAACTGGCCGGTTTGGCGAAGAAGTTTCGCAACCGGGTCAAGGGCCTGTTTCCTGATGTGCAGCAACGCCGGGTGTTCTGGGAAGACGTATTCCAGGGGCAAATTGCCGAGAGCGTATTCGCCGGGAAACTGCATGAGGGCGAGCGCCTGCTCGAAGAGAAAATCGCCGGCGCCGCGCCACGCACCCTGGGTGAGGTCTATCTGGTCGGTGCTGGCCCCGGCGATCCTGACCTGCTGACGTTTCGCGCCTTGCGCCTGATGCAGCAAGCCGATGTGGTGCTCTACGACCGCCTGGTCGCACCGGCGATCATCGAGCTGTGCCGTCGCGATGCCGAGCGCATCTATGTCGGCAAGCAGCGCGCCGAGCATGCCGTACCGCAGGATCAGATCAATCAGCAGCTGGTCAGCCTGGCCAAAGAGGGCAAACGGGTTTTACGCCTGAAAGGCGGCGACCCTTTCATCTTCGGCAGGGGCGGCGAGGAGATCGAGGAGCTGGCGGCCCACGGTATTCCCTTCCAGGTGGTACCGGGCATCACCGCGGCCAGTGGCTGCGCAGCTTATGCGGGGATTCCGCTGACCCATCGCGATCACGCGCAGTCGGTACGCTTCGTCACCGGCCACCTCAAGGACGGCAGCTGCGACTTGCCCTGGGCAGAGCTTTCGGTGCCCAGCCAGACTCTGGTGTTCTACATGGGGCTGGTCGGCTTACCGCTGATTTGCCAGCAATTGATCGCCCATGGTCGTGCCGCCAACACCCCCGCGGCGTTGATCCAGCAGGGCACTACGCGCAACCAGCGGGTCTTCACCGGCACCCTGGCGAACCTGCCGGAATTGGTCGCCCAGCATCAGGTCCACGCACCGACCCTGGTCATCGTCGGTGAAGTGGTGCAGCTGCGCGAAAAGCTGGCCTGGTTCGAAGGTGCTCAGAGCGAGGTTTGAAGCGAATGAGTCGACAAATATGAACCTGCAGTTCCACGGCCTGTTGAAGAGTGGGTTAGGCGCATGTTGACCCGCCCGCAGCCCCCTTGCGGCGTAACCCACCATCGGTGCAACGGGGCTATCTAGTGCGGGTTACACATCGCGCCACAATGGCGGCGACTGATCGCTCGGCAGTTGGCGCCGCTAACCCACCCTTGCTTACCACGGCTACAGGCGTGTCAGTGCACTCGCTTGCAAAAGCTAAAGCGCTACGACGTTGGCCAAATGCCCTTGCCCGGTAACCGCTGGCGATCATGCCCGCGGGCAAGCTCCAGCGCCGGCCCCTTGGGCACTATGCCGGTCGGGTTGATGGTGCGATGGCTGGCGTAGTAATGGTTCTTGATGTGTTCGAAATCCACCGTTGCCGCCACCCCGGGCCACTGGTACAGCTCGCGTAGCCAGTTGGACAGGTTCGGGTAGTCCTCGATGCGCCGCAGGTTGCACTTGAAGTGCCCGTAGTACACCGCATCGAAGCGAACCAGGGTGGTGAACAGGCGCCAATCGGCTTCGCTGAGGTATTCGCCAGCCAGGTAACGGTGCCCACCGAGATGTGCATCCAGCCAATCCAGTTCGTCGAACAGCTCGCCGAAGGCTTCCTCGTAGGCAGCCTGGGTGGTGGCGAAACCGGCGCGGTACACCCCATTGTTGACCGCTGGATAGATACGGTGATTGAGTGCGTCGATCTCGCCGCGCAGTGCTTCGGGATAGAAATCCAGGGAATTGCCCGTCAGCCCGTCGAACGCCGAGTTGAACATGCGGATGATTTCCGCCGACTCATTGCTGACGATGCACTGTTGCTGTTTGTCCCACAACAACGGCACGGTCACCCGGCCACTGTAGTTGGCATCATCGGCGGTGTAGCGCTGATGCAGGAAACGCTGACCGTCCAGGCTATCACCCGTGGAGCCATGGGCCGGGTCGAAGGTCCAGCCATCGTCGAGCATCAGCCAGCTGACCACCGAGACATCGACCAGATCCTGCAAACCCTTGAGCTGACGCAGGATCAGGGTGCGCTGGGCCCAGGGGCAGGCGAGGGAAACATACAAGTGATAGCGACCGGCCTGCGCCTTGAAGCCACCTTTGCCGCTTGGCCCAGGGCTGCCGTCGGCGGTGATCCAGTTATGCCGCTGGGCATGCTCGCGCTTGAAGCGGCCGTCAGCGGCAGTGTCGTACCACTGGTCATGCCAGCTTCCTTCAATTAACAAACCCATTACCCGACTCCTTTAGCGTTACGGCTCATGGGTTCAGTCTAACGGCATCGGTTCGATTGAAAGGTAGAAAAAGCTGCCTCTAAAAATCGACTAGCTCGATATGTTTCGTGCGTCCCAGCGCTGCTGCGCCTGCTTGAACGCCTCTTCGCGTGGCATGCCCAGGCCACGCAGGGCCATGGCCATGCTGCTCAATACCGCGAGTCGGCCGTAAGCGTCTTCGACTTCGCCGCGCCAGAAGGCCTGCAGGTGCTCCGGTTGCAGCGACGCGGGCTTGACGTGGCGCTGCGCCGACAACGGCGGCCAGTCTTCGTCCCAGTTCACGCCGTTGGCCGTGCCGTAGAGATGGCTGGTGGCGTCCGGGTTGATTTCCACCTCGCCACCGTCACCCTTGATCACCAGCGCAGTGTCGCCGAGCAACTGGCTCGCCTCGCGGTGTACCGCCTGGTAACCGGGATGAAAGATGCTCTGCAAGCCGCAGCGCGCCGCTAGCGGATTGAGAATGCGCGTCAGTGAGTGGATCGGCGAGCGCAGACCGAGGATGTTGCGCAGGTCGATCATCCGTTGCAGTTGCGGCATCCAGTCGCCCAGCGGGATAAATGCCAGTTGTTGTTCCAGCAAGGCATGCTCCACCTCACCCCAGCTGCGGCACAGTGGAATCTGCAGAAGCTCGATTACTTGCTCGCTATACAAGCGCCCGGCGGTGTGCGCGCCGCCGCCATGCAGGAGGATGCGCACGCCGCTGTTGGCCAGGGCCTTGGCGGCGAGGAGGAACCAAGGCAAGTGACGCTTCTTGCCGGCATAGCTGGGCCAGTCCAGGTCGACCGCAATGGCCGGCGCCTGCAAGCGCTCGCGCACCGCTTCGGCAAAGCCGGCCATCTCCTCGGCGCTTTCCTCTTTGTGCCTGAGCAGCATCAGGAAGGCACCGAGTTGGGTGTCCTCGGCCTTGCCGTCGAGCAACATACCCATGGCTTCACGGGCTTCTTCTCGGGTCAGGTTGCGCGCGCCGCGCTTGCCCTTACCGAGGATGCGCACGAATTGGGCAAAGGGGTGTTCCGCAGGGGTGACAAGGTTCATAGGCAATTCGTCGGTTTGGGCAGGCCCGCCAGCTTGGCGGCGAGTTTGGCGGGAGCGCCTTTGAACAGGAGGTTGAGGTGCAGGCTGTTGCCCTTTTCCGGGCCTAGCTTGAGCGCCATGTATTTGATCAGTGGCCGGTTGGCTGGCGCCAGCTGGAACTCGGCGTAGAAGGCCCGCAGCAATTGCAGAATCTGCCAATGTTCGGCACTCAGGGTCAATTGTTCCTGCTGCGCCAGAGCCTCGGCCACTGGTTCCGACCAGTCGGCCAGAGCCACCAGATAACCGTCCTTGTCCAGCTCGATGCGCCGGCCGCTAACGATCAAATGCCTCATAGCCAGCTGTTTACCTTGTCGAAGCGGCAGCTGAGCTCGACGAACCCCGGGTAGTCGACCACCTGAATCCGCGCCGGCGCGGCGAGGGCGCGCGCGCAGAGGTCTTCGTCGAGGGCGAACAGGCCGATCCCGACGGGCATCAGCTCCAGGGCCTGGTGCTGGGCGGTGCCGGGTTGCAGGGCGTATACCGCGTCGCCGCACAGCAACAGACCGTCGGCAGGACCCAGCAGGCGCAGACAGCTGCTCAGACGACTGTCGCTGAACGGTGAGTGGGACAAAACATGCAACGTAGCCATCAGAGGGTGATCACCTGGTCGTAACGGTCGATAAGCGCAATCAGGGCGGCATCATCCAGCACCTCGGTCGCCAGCGTCAGCGTCTGTTGCTCCAGTCCGCGCTCTTGCAGGCTGCGCGCCGAGGCATACAGCGCTTCGACGCCGAACAGCGGTAACGCCTGCAGGTTGGCGCCCAGGTCTTTCTGCTGCAGGGTTGCAGGCCGTTGCGCTGCCGCCAGCTGGAACACCCCATCGTCGAGAAACAGCATGCCGAGGGGTAAGTCGAACGCGCCGCCAGCCAGGGCAATATCCAGCGCTTCGCGGGCGCTAGGGCCGGACCAGGGCGACTGACGGTTGATGATCAGCAAGGATTTGCTCATTTCAAGGCCCTCCGAAACACACCAGGCGATCGGCCGTTTGCGCCGCTTCATGCAGTTGGCCCAGCCCGGAAAGTTCCCAGGGAGCATCCAGATTGCCGGCACCGCGCTCGTAGCGTTGCGCTTCCTGCTCATTGAGGATGCCGCGGCGTAGCGCTGCGGCAATGCATACAACGCCATCGAGCTGCTGCTGGCGTACCAGTTCGCGCCATTCAGCAGGGATATCCAGCTCATCCTGCGCGCTGACCACATTGCTCGAAGCGTTGTGCACCGCGTCCTGATAAAAGAACAGCCGCACGATCTGATGGCCGCCGGCCAGGGCAGCCTGAACAAAACGCAGGGCGCGCCGGGAGGAGGGCGCATGCGGCGGGGCGAAGAGGGCGATGGCGAATTTCATATAGAAGCCGGCAGGGAAATCTGCCCCAATGATAAAGCGTGAGCGCGCAAGATGCTCGCCGCAGGCATGAAAAAGCCCGCCGAAGCGGGCCTCGGGCGCGACTCGAGGATCAGTCGTCGCTGCCCATGATGCCCATGATCTGCAGCAGGCTGAGGAACAGGTTGTAGATCGATACATACAGGCTAATGGTCGCCATGATGTAGTTGCGTTCACCACCGTGGATGATGGCGCTGGTCTGGTACAGGATGCAGGCCGAGGAAAACAGCACGAAACCGGCGCTAATCGCCAGTTGCAGGCCGCTGATCTGGAAGAAGAACCCTGCCACCATGGCGCCGATCAGGACAAAGAAGCCAGCAGTGATGAAGCCGCTGAGGAAGCTCATATCCTTGCGCGAAATCAGTACATAGGCGGACAGACCACAGAACACCAGCGCGGTCATGGTGAATGCCGAGCTGACCACTTCGGCGCCGTTGGCCATGCCCAGGTAGCGATTGAGGATCGGCCCCAGGGTGTAACCCATGAAGCCGGTCAGGGCGAGGGTGGAGAGCAGGCCCCAGGACGAGTCACGCAGTTTAGCGGTGAGGAAGAACAGGCCGTAGAAGCCGATCAGCACCACGAAAAAGTTGGGGTAAGGCACATTGGCGCGCTGCGCCATAAAGGCGACCAAGCCGCTGAAGGCCAGGGTGATGGCCAGCAGGCCATATGTATTGCGCAGGACGCGGCTGACTTCCAGCTGCTCAACCTGCGTGTGACTGAGTGTGTAATCTTGTTCGCGCATGGCGGCACTCCTGTAAAAATTAGTAGATCCGTGATCAGGCTTGTGGGGATCATAACAGAGCGGTAGGCACTGCCAACCTTTAGAGTTTGACAGTGTGTTGCGTTCCGGTAAGATTGCCGCCCTCAGTCAAGCCAAGGCGTGATTGAGCAATGTAAAAAACGGCCCTGCCCCATGGCTGTAGAAAATTTTGGAAGCGTGGCCGAGTGGTTTAAGTCAGCGGTCTTGAAAACCGCCGATGGGATGCTGTCCTAGAGTTCTTATCTAAGGATGATCGGTGTTGCACCTTGTAAGGATGTAGAAAAAATCTGGAGGGTTGGCAGAGCGGTTGAATGCACCGGTCTTGAAAACCGGCGAACGTTAGTAGCGTTTCTAGGGTTCGAATCCCTAGCCCTCCACCATATAGATGTACCAAGGCCCCGTATTTCGGGGCCTTGTTGTTTCTGGAGTATGCCCGTCCGCACCTTAGTCTCCACGTCGGCTTGTTTTGCGGCTTGAGCTGCTCGCGCTGATTTCAGGCGCGAGGTCTATCAGGCTCCAGGCAACCAAGCCCAAGCTATTGCCGTCAGAAATTTGCTTCCTCGTTGCTGGCGACCCGTTGGCCAAGGACTTGGTCCCCGTCAGCCAGGTTGGCACCGCGTACCAATTAGATAACCTTCAGCGTATGGAGCGCTCGCGCAGCGTAAGGCCTTCGCACACCATGACGTGGCATCCAGTACAGGTGGATCGACGGTTGGGATGAATCTGGCGGATGCCAATAGCAAGACTTCGTTTCGTCGGCCGCTTCGGCCATATAGCCCAACCGCCTGCCCAGCCACGAATGCGCTCATGGCATCTCTCCAGGGATCATGTCGGCGTGCGAGTGCGCGCGCAGGGAGTCGGGAACACCCGTTTGTTCGAGCCCGCCGCTATCCAGCCAGGTCTGGGCATGCAGCTTGGCGCGTTCGATCAGGCTGCGCGTCTGGGTGAAATCGAATACCGAAACGCCCAAGGGGCATAGAGGCGCAGCGACATGGATATGGGCGTGCGGGGCATACAGCTCAATGTCGCGTACCAGCTGGCGCATGCTCATCAGGTTGAGGGTATGCAGGGCCAGCGCCACGAACCCCTTGGGCGGAGCCTTGCAGGCACAGCCAAAACCGGTGGGCAGGACCACAATGCGCCTCGCGCCCAGCGCCACGGCACTGGCGATCGGGGTATTGCTGGCTACGCCGCCATCCATCAGCAAGTGTCCGTCGATTGCAATCGGTGGGTAGACCAGGGGAATGGCGGCGCTGGCCAGCAACGCCTGGAGGATGTCGCCCTGCGACTGCAACACCTCGGCACCGCTGAGCAAATCGGTGGTGACCACATGCAGGGGCAGCTCGCAGTCCTCCAGGCGACTGATGGGCAGTGCCGACAGAATCATCCGACGCAGGCCTGCGTTGTCGAGGATGTATCCGCGCCGCAGCAGCAGGGCCTTGGTCGCGCCCAGTAGGGAAAAGGGAAAAATGTCCTGCTTGCCCAACGCGCACCAGATCTCGGCCAGCTCGGCAACGCCTTTGGCGCTCGGATTGCAGGCGAAATGGGCACCGTTGATGGCGCCTACCGATGCCCCCACCACCAGGTCGATCGCAACGTCTGCCGCTATCAACGCCTGCAGCATGCCGACCTGCACGGCCCCCAGGCTGCCGCCGCCAGCGAGTACCAAAGCCGTCTTGTCTGTCATCGGGTGCTCTCCGGGTCAATGGGCTTGGTTGAGTGACCAGTCGTAGTCGAGGAACTCCACGTCGCTTGTGCTCTGGGCCTGCTCCAGATGCTCTGCGGCTGCTAGCCAGGTCGCCTGTCTTTGCAGATAGGCTTGCAGCGAGGCGCTCTGCTTGGCGAAATCGTCGGCGCGCCAATCGAAAATCTTCGAGACTCGGAAATGGCCGGCAGCTGCATCGAAACGGTTGCGGATGCGGATGCGGATGCGATCAATGAGGAAGCGCCGCTGGCTGTCCTGCAACTGCGCATCGAGTTCGCTGGCAACGTAGGCTTCGCTGCGCAGGGCCGGGCAGCCTATGGCGGCACAGTTAACCGCGAAGTGGATGCGTGATTCGTCGAATACGCCGGGTTCGCGGATCATCGAATGCTCGATCTGATTGAGCGTCAACGTTTGCCCGAACAGTGGGATGAATGCTTGAGTCCAGGGGCTGCCGAACACGCCGCCAATTTCCTTGATCGACTCTAGCGGGTAATTCTCGGTGACAAGCTTTACGGTAAAGGCGTTATAGGCATTGATCAGAAATGCCAGACGCCGGTCGCGACTCCAAGTGTCATATTGCTCGTGCGGCACGTCCGAGAGAACGGCCAGATCGCTGTCAAACTCGGCCTGATCCTGATTGAAACCCTGATAGTCGACTTGACTGGCATAACCGGGCTTTACTCAGGTGACATTCAGGTCTGCCCCTCGTTGAGGCTGTACCTTTATGAGAATCTGCTCGCGTTTTTGTTACAGCGCTGGCCAGTTCTGCTATTTATCCCGCTCTTGCAGTTTTTCCAGAATGGCCGCGCTATCAACCGCTTCTGCGTTTAGCGGCAGTTGTTGCAGTACGTCGGAGGTGAGTTTCAGCTGTTTGATGTACAGCGAGCAGCGCGAACACATTTTCAGATGCATGAACACTGCCCAGCGAGTGCTTAAGCGCAGATCACCCTCAATGATGTCGGAGCCGAGTTCGGACATCTCACGGCAGGTCAGCATGTTCCTACCTCCTCGAAATGATTAAGCATGGCATGCATGCGTTGCCGGCCGCGGTGCAGTAATACGCGGATATTGCCCTCCGCCAGATTAAGCGCCCGGGCTATCTCGCCATAGTCCAGCCCGCCAAGCTCACGCATCATCACCACGCTTTGCTGGTCTTCAGGCAGCTTTTGCAGATGTTTGTGAATACACTCGTAGAGTTCAGCTTCAGTCAGAAGCTCGTCTGGCGTTTCATGGTGCCACTGAGTGGGCGGTGTATCCCACGCGCCTTGCTCGTTGAAACGCGCGCCTATGGGCGATCCGCTATCGCTGCCCCAGCTATCGAGGGACACCTCACGGCCTGTTTTGCGGCGGATGGCATGCGCTTCGTTGATAGCGATACGGGCGAGCCAGGTGCGCAGTTTTGAGCGCCCTTCGAATTTGCCAATCGCGGCGAAAGCCTTCAGCCAGGTTTCCTGTGCAACATCATTGGCGAGGTCATTGCCCACCAGCGGGGTGGCCATGGCAACCAGGAAGGCATGGTGCAGTTTGATCACCGACTCCAGGGCGCCCTTGTCACCCTGGCGCAGCCGGATGATCAGTTCCTGTTCATCCATCTATTTCTCCCTCGATGGCCTGCAAGTGCGCATTGCAGGTAACCCATGTTGTTAAGTAGAGGCCTGCCAGAGTGCATTGTTACAACGCAGTTGTCATGGCCGGCCTGGATATGAGCGCACGCAACCCACGTCACAGCTCCATGTCTTTTGCCCCAGGGGCGGGAAGTAGCCGAGCTCAGTGCGTAACAGCACGTGGGAGTGTGCTGATCCAGGGCGAGCTTGTAACAAAACATCGCTCCCTGCATCTGAGTTAAGCGAACGGTGCTTGCCCGTAAACAAAGGGGGCATCCGGCGTTCGCATTCCCAGGGTGGAGCAACATCGAAGTTCCCTGCCCATACGATTCGACACTCCATACAAAAATTTGAGGAACTGACATGACTCAGCAACTGAAAAACAAAGCCAACGCCGTCGCTCGCCGTCCCCTGGCCGCCATGCTGTGTGCGGGTGCTCTAAGCATGGCGTTGGCAGGGCCGGTGCTGGCCGTAAATCCTTGTTCGCCCTGTGCTGCCAAGTGTGCACCTGCGGCCATGAATCCCTGTGCGGCGAATCCCTGTGCGGCAAATCCATGCGCGGCGAAGAACCCCTGTGCCGCCAAGAGTCCTTGTGCCGCGAACCCTTGCGCCGCAAAAAGTCCTTGCGCAGCCAAGAACCCTTGTGCCGCCAAGAGCCAGTAGTCACTTGACTGAGACGCCTGCGGAGCATTGCATTTTGCTGAGGAGCGGTTCCCGCGGAGGAACCGCTCATACTGGCAAAGGCGCTGGCTGATCTGCCCGGCCGTCGCGGCAGCCATCGGCTGCTTGCTGCATGCCGTCGATGAGCTGCGGCAGGTGTGGTGGCATAGTCATCGCCTAATTGGAGAGACTCTCTCTGTAACAAAATCGGCCGATTCGCTTCTTAGTTTTGTTGGGTGAACACAAGTAGGTGCCATCTGTGGGACAGATCCATGGCTTATGGCGCCTGGTTCGGGAATGACTCGGTTTTTGCCGCTATTGTCGAAGGGCGCAGACCAACTCAATACCCGGTGCCCATAGGTAAGTGCACAACGTACCGTTGCTAACCGTGGATTGAGGAAATAACCATGCGCCACATATGCCCCGACCTTCCCACTGCACACTGTTATCGCCCCCTTGCCAGCATGGTGTCGGCGACGGTGCTGGCCATGGCGCTTTCAGGCCCGGCCATGGCCGTCAACCCCTGCAGCCCATGTGCGGGCAAGTGCGCACCCAGCAGCTTGAATCCATGTGCAGCGAAGAATCCCTGCGCGGCTAAAAACCCCTGTGCGGCGAAGAATCCTTGTGCAGGCAGTAACCCCTGCGCCGCCAACCCTTGCGCAGCCAAAATGAACCCTTGTGCGCTCAAGTCAGTCAAGCGCCCGGCCAACTACAAGCCCTATCAAGGCGCCCAGGCCGAGCTGAAGACCTATGGTGAAAAGCTCTACAAAGATCCCAGCCTGAGCAGCAACGGCCTGTCTTGCGCTACCTGCCACCAGGGCGGCAATCTGTTCCAGGCCAGTTTTGCCAAGGCATACCCCCATGAGGTGGCCATGGCGAAGAATCAGTTCGGCATGTCCCAGGTGTTTCTCGACGAGATGATCCAGATCTGCATGGTCGCACCCATGGCATCCAAGGCCCTGGGCTGGGAGTCGAAAGAGCTGGCGGCGCTGGTTGCCTATACGGCAAGTCTGCAGGCGAGCTTCAAACCCAATCCCTGCGCGGCCAACCCCTGCGCCGCCAAGAACCCCTGCGCCGCAAAAAATCCCTGTGCAGCCAAGAACCCTTGCGCTGCCAAGTGCGCGCCCTGCGCCGCCAAGTAATAAACGTGCCTTGACTGGGGCGGCTGCTCCTCCGCTCCGGTCCTTTTTCGAGATCCCGCCATGAACGCCCAACTTCCCGCTTTCGATACCGCACTGCCCGATTGTGCGATCGAGCAGCCGCATGCCGAGCGGTTGAGTGCGGCAGAACGAACAGCACAACTGGCTGCGGCAGAAGAAGTTCGCCGCTGTCAGCGAGCCTTGAGCAAGGCCGGTCTCAATGTGGTCGGCGAATTGCTCAAGGGCCATGACGGCTTCTACGAGATGAATCATTACCCTGATGGCGATGTGTACGACCGTGATAGCCAAGCCCAGTACTACTACCACGCTCACCGTGAAGGTGGCCTGGAGCACGGGCATTTCCATACGTTCATCCGTGGGGAGGGCATCCCCAGCGCGTTGCAACCGCTGTCGGCGCCAGCGGGGAGTGAACCCTGGCCGAGCGGCGATGAGGCCATCGCCCATCTGATTGCCGTGTCCATGGATGCTTGGGGCCAGCCGATAGGGCTGTTCGCTTGCAATCGCTGGGTGACGGGCGAGACCTGGTATCCCGCCGCAGCGGTGAAACAGCTGTTGCCGACGTTTTGCATTGATCATGCCCATCCATCCTGGCCGGCCAATCTGTGGCTGACTGCACTGTTGCAGCTATTCCGACCCCATATCCAGGCGTTGATCGAGCACCGCGATCAGGTGATCGCAGCGTGGCAGGAGGCGCATCCAGGTGAGGATGTGTTCGAAGATCGCACGCTGGAGATCACCGGCTATTTACCCATTTCCGTCGACAGCTGGGTTCAGGCCCTGAACCAGGCCCAGGGCGTTCAGCCCTGAACCAGCTGCACGCTGGGGGACATGCTGATCGGTATCCTGGCCCTGTTGGCCGCGCTGGTCGCCACGCGTGCCGGTCCGCTTGCGCGTTGGCGCTGGCGACGGCTTGGGGCTGTCTCGGTCAGCTTCGGCCTCGCCTATACGGCGTTCAGCGAGTGGTTCAATACGGCCGTGCAGATGAGCTGGGCCTATTCCGAATGGATGCCGCTGACGCCCTTTCTTCCGCTCGGAGTCTCGCCACTGCTGCAATGGTTGCTGGTGCCGGCTATCGCTCTGGCCTGGGCCGTGCACCTCGGCGCTGGTGATTTGGCGCGTAGCGCAAGCAGGGCTTGACCCTGGCGTCGGCTCCAAGGACTACGCTGTTCGTGCAGGGAGCAGTTCATCGTTCGGATGGCCGCCTTGGTTGCACGATTTTTTCGCAGGAGAAAGCGCACATGCCATCGCGGTTGCCGTAGCCGGCGACGGTACGCTGTTCGCGGTCGATTTTGGCAATAGCCGCATACACAGATGGCGGCCGGTAAAGTCTTGAGCGTGGTGTCCACATTTGGCGGAGTGGAGTCGGAGGCCTGCTATGGGCCGACCCAGCAGCCGTAGTCGAGTCAGGCGCCGCGTAACCTGGCATAACGTGCCCCCGCTACAGATGACCACCGGTATGAGGACCCTGGCTTCGACGAACCACGCCATCAGCAGCAGGCTACTGACCCGCGCTTTCGACGGGTCGTCACCTGTGGAACCTTGCTCAACCAACCTGGGAGAAAAGACCACATGGGGTGGGCCTCCAGCGCCAGGGGCAAGAGTACGCGGCAAGGTAGTAGGAGCTTTTCAACGGTTTACGTCTCGGCGATTGGTTGGCACGTCCCTGTGCCGAGGGATGGGTAATGCCGGCTTTGTTGGCATCGCCCCCCTGTTTCAGACGGCAAAGTACATGCCCTCAATGGGGGCTGCCGTAGAGCGCTCTGTCCCTATGGATAGGCGACTTGAAGCTGGGCTCCGACTGTTCGATGCGCTCCTGCTGCTCGCGCGCACTACCCGCGGCAGTGGGCTGTTCCTTGATCATCTGAGCAAAGCGCTCAGTGGAGTCCTGGCTGGTGCGATTATTCACCACTGCCTGTTGCTCCAGGCGGTAGTCCATCAGCCGGCCACTGCCACCTTCGGCCTGTACCGTAGTCACGGCAGCGCCCATCATCAGTGCGGCCAGTGCCGTCATACTCAGTATCGTTTTCATGGTGTCATCCTCCAAAGATACGTTATGTACATTTAGGATGACTGGCGAGGCGCTTTGTTACAGGTGCCGTGCCGAGCGGAATGCGTTGCTAGCAGCCGTTGGTCGAAGCGCTTCGCTAGCAATTAGAGCAGCCACAGCACCCGGGGAGCGCCACGCTGCCGTTGCCAACAGCGGCTCAACACCAGCAGCAGCAGGGACAGCGGCAGCAGCCAGGCGAACAGGCCGACGAAGGCGCCGAGCCCCGGAATGCCCAACACCAGCAGCAGGCTGGGGGCGCAACAGGCGCCGCCGGCGAGCAGCGCCGGCCACAACCCTGCGCTCGACGCGGCCCCCTGGGACAACGAGCACCGGGCGTTGCCGCGCAACGTCAGGGCGCCGTGCAGATTGATCGCCAGCAAGAGTGCCAGTAACCCGGCCAAGGCCAGATTGGCCGGGCTGATCAGCAGCACCATAACGCCCAGCTCCAGCATGGCCACGGCCTCGAAATGCCAAGGCCCGCGGCGCGCCAATAGGCGTTGCCATTGCCAGTCCAGGGCCTGCCAGCTCCAGCCGGCTTGACCAATGTCCAGATCGCCGATGGCGTACAGGTAGAGCAGGGCATAGAGCACGGCCAGGCAGCCGATCAACCGTCTGTCAGGGCTGGGGCGAGCCATCGATCAGCACCGTTTGCGGGTAGAAGGCGTACCAGGCGAACCACATGGCGTCGAAGGCGTTGACCGCCTGCAACCCCTCAAGCACAGACGCTTGCGGGCCTTCGGCGGTAAACCTCAGGTTGGCCGGGTCCAGCTCGATCGGCGTGTCGGAGCGGTAGACCCAGCCAGTATCCAGTTGCTGGTCCGCTATGATCAGGAAGTGTTCATCGCCATGTTGGTAGTGCAGTACAGACTGTTTGCTCAGGTGCATCTTGTCGACGGCGATGGCCACCTGCTCGGTGCGAAAGCCGAGGATCATCTGCTTGTCTGGCAGGCGCGAATTCTGGTGCATGAGCGGGAACATGATGTGGGGCTCGGCATAATAGCCTTGCAGCGGCAGGTAGCTGCCGTAGGGATCACGGTTGTAGTTGCGCAGGGCGCCGGTTGTGCGGGACAGCACTTGGGTCTGCGGATGACGCGTCTGCCACCTGGCCCAGGTGGTCCAGACCACCCGCACTTCCTCCAGGCTGCGGCCCTTGGCCGGGCCATCGATGGCCACGCCGGCAATCTGCGACCAATGGCTGTCGCTGGCGCGGTCGTACATCACCACGTTGCTGTTGAGCAGCTTGCCGGAAACACCGAGGCTGGTGGCCCCGCGCTTGAAGCCGACGGCGGTGGCGGTGAGCGGACAGTAGGTGATGCTCAAGCCATCCTCACCCAGGCTGTCGTTGACGATCTCGTGCCAGACCAAAATACGCTGCGGATAGGCGCGCGCCTGCCCCTGGTGGTAGACGCCGAAGACGATGTCCTGTGGATCGAGAAAGCTATCCGCGCTTGCCGCGTCGGTGAAGCGTGGGCTGTCGATGGCTGGAATACCGTCCTTGCCGGGGCCGCCGGACAGCATGGCGTTCGCGTACTCCTCGTGACTGGCTGACAGCAGGCGGGCCGGCCCCTCCGGCGGAACGGCCAAGGCCGAGCCGCTGATACACAGACCCAGCGCCAGGGCTTGGCAAAGCGTGCGTGGGTGCCGTATTTGGCTGCTTCGCATGGGCTTCTCCGACTAGCGATCAGCCAGCAATGTTGCCAGTTCGCCGGCGCTATCGAGTCTGGCCAGGTCGTCGTAGCCGCCAACATGCCGTGCGCCGATGAAGATCTGTGGCACCGTGCGTCTTCCAGTCTTTTCGATCATCGCGCGCAGGGCCTGGGGATCCACATCGACCCTGATTCTGCTCAGCGGGCCGGCATCACGGCGCGCCAGTAACTGCTCGGCCATGCGGCAATAAGGGCAGTGTTGGCTGGTGTAGAGGGTCACGTTACTCATGGCGCTATCTCGCTATGACGGGGCGAAGAGGTCGCTCCGGTTTGATTGAGATACACCAGCAGGGACTTTGTTACAGGCCGCAGAGTGGGCGTAGATTCAGGCCGCTCTGCGACCGCACCGACGGGCAGGCCAGGTGTCAATCCATGCCGCAGAAGGGTAGGCAATTGCTGGCTACTGTTGAGCGCGTGTGGCCGGGGCCTGCCTGCTGCGCATGAGATAGATTTCGAGCGCCAATCAGCGGGCGTTCGCTGTAACCGGCGCGCGAGGAAAGTTTCGACTGCTTCGAGGGCAGACCGCGGGTGTGGAACAGGTCTATTGGGCAGCACTTGGCAGCCTGCAAATGGTCAGCTTGGGTTGCAAGCCATGCTTGCCGCGCCACTGCTTAGCGCGGTTGCTGGCGCTGCCTGCCGGGCTGTTGGTGAGCATCTGGTTGATCTTCTATGCCCCGCCCCGGTGGCGCGCTTCGGTGCATCTTGACTGTAGGCGCTGCTTTGGCGCTAAACGCCCCAAGCGGGTGAAGCGCTCGTCTCGACACTCTGCCGTTCTTATAGGTATCGCCGTGCTCCTCCGGCAGTACGGAGCGATCACCTGCGAGCGCTGTTATAGCTCAAACGCTGTGGGTGATGACGGCAAAATGCCATTTTGAATAAATAAATATAATTAAAACAATGTGATAAACAATCTAATGTCGAGTTGATATTGATCCCGACGAATCCTTGACAAGAGACAAGGTCGATCCTTTAGTTAACGGTGGGAGAGGGGTGACTTTGTACGTTTTTGTGCAGGGTGGGCATGGCAGTAGGTGTCAGCACCAACACAACAGGAGTGCGTCATGGACAGGGCAAGACTCATTCGAGTCGTGATGGAGTCTGTGTTTGATCTGGCTTTTTCCGCTCACCTGCGTGGGCCTCCTTTCTATGAGTGGTAGCCCGGGTAACGTACCGCAGTGCTGCCATTAGCTTGACCTCCCTCTTCCAGCAGACAACAGAGCACTGACGAGCAGACGCGATTCAGCGCTGGCGCGCATGCCCGCTATTTAATGCCATGGGTGCCACCCAGTTTTCTTCGCCGCGAGCGGAGCACGATTTTTACCTGGCCATACCAGAGGCATGGTCGCGTGAGAACAACGTTGGGAGGGTAGGGTCATGAATTCAAAATTTTTGGCAACCGTGGACAAGCTTGAGCTAGGCACCTGGCAAGTATCCATCAAAGCCGGTGGCTGGGAGCCGCGACCAACAAGCGGTCATGCGTTACTGACAGGAGGTGAGGGGCGGCGCTCATTTCTCAAATTCACCGCCGCTGCGATGGCGGCGCCACTGCTGTTTGCATCGCCCGATAGCAGTGCCAGGCGGCGGCGCGCACCCGATCCGGAGCCAGACCCGGTTCCAGAACCCGGCCCGGCGGTATTGCCGCCCAGCCCACCAACCACGCCCTGGGTGCAGTTTCTGCCTGTGGCCATCACACCGCTGCAACCGGTCACCTTAAACCCTGAACCCACCGGTGATCCGCGCCCCGCAGATGGCGAATGCGGCCGCAGTCAGCACCAGCGCTGGGCTGAGCTGTACGCCACACCACGGCAATATCCACCGGCGCACTATGAACTGAGCGTCAAGGAAAATCCGGCCTGGGTGTTCAATCCGGCCTATCCGCCGCAGCGCATCTGGGGCTTCGCCATCGGTGACGGTGCGGCGACAACCCCGGGGCCGACCTTCATGGCCCGTTATGGCCAGCCGGTGATCGTGCGCTTCAAGAATCGCCTGCCGCAGAACCATGTCGGCTTCGGTTCGCCGGAGATCTCGATGCATTTGCACAATGCGCACATCGGCTCGGAAAGCGATGGCTTCCCTGGTGATTACTACAGTCCGGTCAAGTCTGGGCCAACCCTGGCAGGGCCGGGGCTGTGGAAGGATCACTTCTACTCGAATATTTATTCTGGCTATGACCAGATGCAGAATGGCATCGGCGACGAACGCGAGGCGCTGGGCACCCTCTGGTATCACGACCACACCTTCGACTTCACCGCGCCCAACCTGTACCTGGGCATGGCCGGGTTTTACCTGCTGTATGACCACATCGACTCGGGCAATGAGCGCGATTCAGATCCGCGCGCCCTACGCCTGCCGAGTCACCCCTACGATTACCCGCTGAGCTTCGGCGACCGTCGCTTCGATGCCAGTGGCCGGCTGGTCTATGACCAGGTAGGCCCTGAAGGCACGCTCGGCGACAAAATCGCGGTCAACGGCAAGATTGAGCCGGTGCTCAAGGTGGCCGCACGCAAATACCGCTTCCGTCTGCTCGATATCGGCCCTAGCCGGACCTACGAGTTCTTCCTGCAGAAGGCCAACGGCGTGTCGCAGACCTTCACCTACATCGGCAACGACGGCAACCTGCTGCCTGCGCCGCTGAGGAACCATGTCAGCGTTCACATCGCCGTGGCCGAGCGCGCCGACATCGTCATCGACTTCTCCCGATATCCAATCGGTACCGAGTTATATCTGGTCAATCGAATGGTACAGACCGAGACCCGCCAGCCCAATGGTTTGGGCGCGGCGACCCGGGTACTGAAGTTCATCGTCGACCGCTATCCACCTGAGCAAGACCTGAGCCAGGTGCCGAATGTGCTGCGTGAATTGCCCCCGCTTGATCCTGCGGAGATCGCCGCTGCGCCGATACGCCGTTGGGTATTCGAGCGCAAGAACGGCATGTGGGCGATCAACGGACAGTTCTTCAACCCCAATAGTGCGCGGGCGGTGGTCCCCAAGGGCGGCGCCGAGGTCTGGGAGCTGGTGAATATCGACAACGGCTGGGACCACCCGATTCATATTCACTTCACGGAGGGGCGCATCCTCAGTAAGACCAAGGATGGCGTAGCAGTGCCGGTACCAGCGCACGAGCTCGGCCGTAAGGATGTGTATGTGCTCGAGGGCGCATCGACCATCCGGATGTTCCTGCGCTTCCGCGATTACACCGGCAAATACGTCATGCACTGCCATAACCTGATCCACGAAGACCACGCAATGATGTTGCGCTGGGACATCAAAGAAGACGACTAGTCGCTGAGACTGGAGGAATTTCTATGAACACTCGAAGAAAGCTCCTGGCCGGAATAGGCACGGCGGCACTGGGCGGACTGTTGTGGAATAGCGCTGCGCTGCAGGCGCATGAGGTATTCGAGTCGGCCGATATCGACATGGCCGACGCCAATCTGGACGCCGTGCAGAGCAGCTATTTTCCCAACGTCTGGCTCGACAGCCACGAGGGCAAACGAGTTCGCTTCTACGACGATTTGGTGCGCGGCAAGATAGCCGTCATCAACTTCATGTTCGTGCAGTGCGGCGACATCTGCCCGACCATGACCGCCAACCTGCGCAAGGTGCAAACGCTGCTGGGCGAGCGCATGGGGCAAGACATTTTCATGTACTCGATCAGCCTGCAACCGTTGATGGATACGCCGGAAGTGCTCAAGGCCTACGCCGAGATGCATCGCGTGCAGCCGGGCTGGCAGTTCCTCACCGGTACGGAGGCCGACATCAAACGCCTGCGTTATGGGCTGGGCTTCTATGACCCGGTCGAAGAAGTGGATAGAAACATCGGTACCCACACCGGCATGTTGCGCATCGGTAACGACCGCAGCGAACGCTGGACCATGGCGCCGGCACTGGCCGACCCTGAGCGGATTCTGGCCACCATCAACCATGTCGATTCCGCCATGGTGCACACGGCGTACCGGCCCGAAGGTTCTGCTGGCGGTCTCGGTTAGGCACCGCCGGTGTTTGTGCAACGCACGGGTCTGGTCAGGGTGTTATGCCTTGGTTGCGGCTCGACGCGTCGGGCGATGTGCTCAGCGTCCGCCAGGACCTTGGAGTATGTCTCTAGGCGGTTCGGCCCCATTCTGGCACTGAGATAATTTCTTCTGGCCAGGGGCTGGGCAGGTTTAGCAGGGAGGATAAACAGCTTGGGGTGAGTAAGAGGGTTATACCCATGAAATCCCGATCCTTGGTAGACGAACAGAAAAAGCTGCAAGTGAGTGAACAGGAGGTCACGCACATATCAGCCAATGAGGCAGCGCCGACGCCCAGGGCGGAGGACTCGGTGCAAGGCGCCGCTCGGCGCAGCTTCCTTAAACTGACGGGCGCGGCATTGGCTGCCCCCCTGTTACTGAGTTCATCCGGCAGCGGCGCCAAGAGTCGTCGGCGTAGAGATGACGACGAAGATGACAAGAATGACGATGCCCCGGCACCACAGTTGACCAGCCCGCCGACCATTCCCTGGCAGATTGGCTTGCCTGTGGCGGTCGATCAGCTGCAACCCGTCACCCTCGATCCACCGCCCATGGAAGCCGCCAATACCGCTGCGGGTGAGGCCGGGCGTGCCCCGCATCAGCGCTGGAATGAGCTGTACGTAAGCGCGCGGCAGTACCCGCCGATCCATTACCAATTGAGCGCCAAGGAAAATCCCGCTTGGGTCTTCAACCCGGCCTACCCGCCACAGCGCATCTGGGGTTATGAAGGCAACGTGCCAGGGGCGACTACACCTGGACCGACCATCTTCGCCTACTACGGACAGCCGACCATCGTGCGCATGCATAACCGCCTGCCGCAGGACCACGTCGGTTTCGGCACGCCAGAGATCTCCACCCACCTACACAACATGCACGGAGCCTCGGAGAGCGATGGCTACCCAGGCGACTACTACAGCGCCAACAAGGCCGGCCCGACCCTGGCCTCGCCGGGTGAGTTCAAGGACCACTGTTACACCAATATCTACGCTGGCTACGATGAGCAGCAAAATGGTATCGGCGACCCGCGCGAGGCGCTGGGCACGCTGTTCTACCACGACCACACGCTGGACTTTACCGCGCCAAATGTAGTGCGTGGCCTGATGGGGTTTTATCTGCTGTTCGATCATATCGACTCGGGTGATGAACACGACCCCAGCCCAAGCGCCCTGCGCTTACCCAGCTACCCCTATGACTACCCATTGGACTTTTCCGACCGAGTGTTCGACCAGAATGGGATCATGTTCTGGGATCAGGTCAATCCCGAAGGGGTGCTCGGCGACAAGGTGATAGTCAACGGCTATATCGAGCCAGTGCTGAGAGTGGCCGCGCGCAAGTACCGCCTGCGTCTGCTCAACGGTGGCCCGAGTCGCTTCTATGAGTTCTATCTGGTCAAACCCAACAACGTGGTGCAGACCTTCACGTACATAGGCAACGACGGCAACTTGCTGCCGGCGCCACTGTTTAATCAATACAGGGTGCGCCTGGCTGTGACCGAGCGTGCCGATATCGTCGTGGACTTTGCCAGGTATCCCATCGGTACCGAGCTGTATCTGGTCAACCGCCTCGAACAATTCGAGACGCGGCGACCCAAGGATGTGAAAGCGCCTGGCACCCGGGTGCTGAAGATCATCGTTGATCGTTACCCGCCGGAGCAGGACGTCAGCCAGGTGCCCACGGCATTACGCGAGTTACGTCCGTTCGACCAAGAGGAAATCGATGACGCCAAGGTGCGGCGCTGGGACTTCGACCGGCGCAACGGCATGTGGGCAGTCAATGGCAAGTTCTTTGACCCTGCGGTCTCTAATGCCAAGATCAAGCAAGGCGCTGTTGAGGTCTGGGAGTTGGTGAATGTCGATGATGGCTGGAGCCACCCGATTCACATTCACTTCGAGGAAGGGCGCATTCTCAGCAAAACCCGAGAGGGCAAAGCAGTGCCGGTGCCACCCCATGAACAGGGGCGCAAAGACGTTTTCGTGCTTGAGGAAGACTCGACTATCAGGGTGCTGATACGTTTTCGCGACTTCCTCGGCAAGTACCCGATGCACTGCCACAACCTGATCCACGAGGACCACGCGATGATGGTGCGCTGGGACATCGAGAAGGATGACAGTGGTCGCAGTTGAGGGCCTGCGGATATCACGAACTAAGGGGCGTGTTTCCGATGACGTGCCCCCTCACGACAACCGTCCTCAACCGCCGATGCCGACCAGCCAGTGATATTCAATAACTCAGGGAGTGCGCCGCGCCCCCTGATGCACTCAGCCCATGCCGCCGCAATAGCTAAGCCGTTGCGACTGCATGGGTTGCCTATTGCGGCGATTCAATCGACTGCTTGGCTCCGCCGAAGCTCCTGCACCCATGATGCAAAATCCTTGTGTATACTCGCGGCAGCTCAAAAGTCATGTCTATTCGAAAAACCCGGAATGCTTTCCAGAGTGAGTTTTTATAAGTCATTGAAATTGAATGATTTATTCTTAACTCTGGTTCGGGCGTCGTGTCTCCAGGCTGGCGCAATGCAGTTGTCGAATCAATATTTTGTAGTATTTTTGACGCTTGGTTTTTGGCGATAATCCGCCAATTTAGAGCCGGCTGGAGGCTTATTGCTATGACAGCGGCAACCGATCCAGAGCGCTGCATTGAGCGGCTGACGCAGAACGAGGTTCCGCTTGATTAGGGTGCTGGTGGTCGATGACCACGATCTGGTCCGTACAGGTATTTCACGAATGCTGGCCGATATCGAAGGCCTGCAGGTCGTAGGGCAAGCCGATTCAGGTGAAGAGTCGCTGAAGAAAGCCCGCGAATTGAAGCCCGACGTGGTTCTGATGGACATCAGGATGCCCGGCATCGGCGGCCTCGAAGCGACTCGCAAACTCCTCCGCAGCCACCCCGAGCTGAAAGTCGTCGCGGTGACTGCCTGCGAAGAGGACCCTTTTCCCACACGTTTGCTGCAGGCAGGTGCCGCTGGCTATCTGACCAAGGGCGCTGGCCTGGCCGAGATGGTGCAGGCCATTCGTCAGGTGTTCGCCGGGCAGCGTTACCTCAGTCCGCAAATCGCTCAGCAATTGGCCCTCAAGTCATTTCAGCCGCAAACCAATAACTCGCCCTTCGACCTGCTGTCCGAGCGCGAGATTCAGATCGCCCTGATGATCGCCGGCTGCCAGAAGGTGCAGAGCATCTCCGACAAGCTGTGCCTGTCGCCGAAAACGGTCAATACTTACCGTTATCGAATCTTTGAAAAATTGTCGATTACCAGCGATGTGGAGCTTGCCTTGCTCGCCGTACGCCATGGCATGGTCGATGCCAACAGTTGAGCTGTCTACTGAGCTGCCTGCGGTTGAAGTGCGCGCCCCGTTCGACCCCAGCGCCTTTCTCGCCACCTGCAGCGGCCGCCCAGGCGTGTACCGCATGTTCGATGTGGACGCCAAGCTGCTCTATGTCGGCAAAGCGAAAAACCTGAAAAAGCGCCTGGCCAGCTACTTTCGCAAGAACGGTCTGGCGCCGAAGACTGCAGCACTGGTCGGCCGGATCGTTCAGGTCGAAACCACCATCACCGCCAATGAAACCGAAGCCTTGCTGCTCGAACAGACGCTGATCAAGCAATGGCGGCCGCCTTACAACATCCTGCTGCGCGACGACAAATCCTATCCCTACGTATTTTTATCGGATGGTGATTACCCGCGGCTGAGTATCCATCGCGGGGCGAAGAAGCAGAAGGGCCGTTATTTTGGCCCATACCCCAGCGCTGGGGCGATCCGTGAAAGCCTCAGCCTGCTGCAAAAAGCCTTCCTGGTGCGCCAGTGCGAAGACAGTTACTTCAAGAATCGCACGCGGCCGTGCCTGCAGTACCAGATCAAGCGCTGCAAGGGACCGTGTGTTGGTCTGGTCGATCCAGCGGAATATGCCGAGGACGTGCGGCATTCGGTGATGTTCCTCGAAGGTCGCAGCAATGCCCTTGGCGATGAGCTGTCCAGCGCCATGCAGCAAGCCGCGGCGACCCTGGATTTCGAGCGTGCAGCCGAGTTGCGCGACAAGATGGCCCTGCTGCGCCGCGTGCAAGACCAACAGAGCATGGAGGGCGGTAGCGGCGATGTCGATGTAGTCGCGGCCATGGTCAATCCGGGTGGTGCCTGTGTGCACCTGATCAGCGTGCGTGGCGGCCGCGTGCTCGGCAGCAAGAACTTCTTCCCGCAAGTGGCGATCGAGGAAGATGTCAGCGCGGTATTGCTGGCCTTCCTGGCCCAGTACTACCTGGGCAACCAGGAGCGAGAGCTGCCTGCCGAGCTGATCGTCAACGCGCAACATGAAGACTTCCCCACGCTTATCGCGGCGCTCGGCGAGTCGCGTGGCGTTGAGTTGAGTATCAGTTATCGGGTACGCGGAACCCGCGCGCGCTGGCAGCAGTTGGCGGTGACCAACGCCGAACAGGCGCTCGGCGCTCGCCTTGCCAGCCGCCAGCATGTGGCCGCCCGCTTCGAAGCCCTTGCCGAGGCGCTGGGCATGGACGAGGTACCGCAGCGCCTCGAATGTTTCGATATCAGCCACTCCAGCGGCGAGGCCACGGTGGCGTCCTGTGTGGTATTCGGCCCGGAAGGACCGCTGAAATCCGATTACCGGCGCTACAACATTGAAGGGGTCACCGCAGGCGATGATTACGCTGCGATGCACCAGGCCCTGACTCGGCGCTTCAGCAAGATCAAGGACGGCGAGGGCAAGCTGCCGGATGTCCTGCTGGTCGACGGCGGCAAGGGGCAACTGGCCATGGCCCGAGACGTGCTGAATGAATTGGCCGTTCCTGAGTTGATTCTGCTTGGTGTGGCCAAGGGTGCGACGCGCAAACCGGGCCTGGAAACCCTCTACCTCAATGATGCCGCCCATGATTTCACCCTGCCAGGCAACTCACCGGCCCTGCATCTGATCCAGCAGATTCGTGACGAATCGCACCGCTTTGCCATTACCGGGCACCGTGCCCGGCGCGGCAAGACCCGGCGCACGTCAAGCCTGGAGGAGGTCGCCGGGGTAGGGCCGAAGCGGCGCCGCGAGCTACTCAATCACTTCGGCGGCCTGCAGGAATTGTCTCGGGCCAGCAGCGAAGAAATCGCCAAGGCGCCGGGAATCAGTAAAAAGCTTGCAGAGCTGATTTATGCCGCACTGCACAGCGAGTAGAATGCCGGCTCACCTTGCAGCCAGTTGTGCCGATGAATATCCCTAACCTGCTTACCGTGCTCCGCGTAGCACTGATCCCAATCTTCATTCTGCTGTTCTACCTGCCATTCAGCTGGAGTTATTGGGCCGCTAGTGCAGTTTTCACGATTGCCGCAGTTACCGACTGGCTCGATGGTTTCCTGGCGCGTCGCTGGGAGCAGAGCACGCCCTTCGGTGCCTTTCTCGATCCGGTCGCCGATAAGTTGATGGTCGCGGTCGCACTGGTCTTGTTGGTGGCCGAGCATGCCAACCTATGGCTGACGTTGCCCGCGGCGATCATCATTGGCCGCGAAATTGTCGTCTCGGCCTTGCGTGAATGGATGGCCGAACTCGGTGCGCGCGCGCATGTCGCCGTGTCCGAGTTGGCCAAATGGAAAACCGCAGCACAAATGGTTGCCTTGATCATGCTGCTGGCGAACCCGCCCTTGTTCACATTCTGGGTTCTGCTCGGCTACGGGCTTCTGATCGTCGCCGCCATCCTGACCTTGTGGTCGATGCTGCAGTATCTGCTGGCGGCCTGGCCGCACCTCAGTACTTCCATTGAAAAGAAATAAACTTTTTTGAATCAAGGGGTTGACGGGGCGTTCTGAGGATATACAATGGCGCTCGTCTACAAGACAAGCGGGAATAGCTCAGTTGGTAGAGCACGACCTTGCCAAGGTCGGGGTCGCGAGTTCGAGTCTCGTTTCCCGCTCCAAAATTTACTTCGCAAGCTTCATCGAAGCTGCGCGGTACAGAAAAGCGACCTTAGGGTCGCTTTTTTTCGTTATGGCTTTCGCCAATCTTCATTCAGGCCCTGATCCCTGCGTGCGCACCCTGCGCTGCAAGCGCCTGTGCAGAAAAATTCAACGCCATCAACGCCATCAACGCCATCAACGCCATCAATGTCAGCCCGTGGTCCGCTGCGCTATCGAATACGCCGAGTCGCTGGGCTAGTGCAGTCAGCTCCGTGCCGCCGAAACCGCTGCCTGCAGATTCAGGACAACTGGCGTCGTGACAAATCTCCGCGGTAATCCTGCCTAATGAAGGCATAAATGATTTGGCCTGCAGTGTTGATAAAAATTCGAATTAATCACATTTGAACGAGTCCTTAACTCGCCGAACGCCTGCGGGCGTCGGAGCGCACCATCAAGCGTTATATGGCGCAAGCCGCCTGTTGCTCGTGCCGTGATGCGTCCTGTGCCCTCGGCTGGGGTCCGTAAGGTGGCAAGAGCGGCTGGGCAATGGTTGGCGCTGCTTGCCGGGTGTCGGTGAATGGCGGCACGGTGCAACTGCAGCCCTTGCAGGGGCCGGCATTGGCGTTGCGCGGCGGTCGGCGGGGTGCGGGTGTAGGCGCGGTGGAGCCGTTCGATGCACTTGCGCCAGCCTGACGCGAGTGCATGCTGCTGGCGCACAGCCAGCCGCTGGGAGCGTTCCTGCAGGAGTTGATCGCCCACCGGCCGGGCGTGCTGCGCTGGGCGGCGGAGCTCGAGGCGCTACGCGTCGCCGGTAGTTTTCGCCTGGAGGACACCTATAGTGTGCTGGCGCCACCTCGACCATCGGGCACCTGCGCGGCATCAGGCTGCTGCTCAACGACACCCGCATGGTCGGCAACGTGGTCACCGTCAAAGTGTTCAGTCCCGCGGGCAGCGTTATCCGTGAAGCCCTGCTATTGAGCGAACCGGGCGACGTGCTGGTTATCGAGTGCGTTGGCGATGAGGCGTGTGCCTGCTGGGGCGAGCTGCGCACTTTGGCCGGACTGATCAAGGGGCTGGCCGGGGTGGTCGTAGCGGGAGCCGTCACCGATGTCAGTGCGTTGCGTCGGCATCGTCTGCCAATCTTTTGCCGCAGCGTCAGCGCGTTCACCACCCGCAGCATGGGAGAGACGGGGGAGGTCAACCAGCCGATCAAGGTAGGTGAAATCAGTGTGCAGCCTGGGGATTTGGCCATCGGCGATGATGACGGTGTCTTTATCCTCGCGGCACAGCGGGCCCATGAACTGCTCCCTGGGTTATTGGCGAAAGAGCAAATGGACCAGGCCCGCCGGGACGAATTCATGCAGAAGCTCAAGGCTCGCCGGCTTTGCTAATCAGCGCGCGCATGCCGCGTCTCACGCGTTATCGATGGAGCTGCGGCGAATTATTTTTAGCCTGTTATTGACATGACCGGCGAAGCAGTCCAGAATTGCGTCCATTCCTGATTATGGAGCTATAAAACTCTATATATATCAAAGAGTTGTAAGCTTGATCAGAGTCTTATTTTACGCTGTAACTGCTGTCCCGCTGGCCGTTTAGAACGGCCCGTTTAGTTTCAAGGCTGAGTAGCAGAGTGGTTATGCACCGGATTGCAAATCCGTGAACGCCGGTTCGATTCCGACCTCAGCCTCCAATTCAAAGCCTCGTAGATCAATGATTTACGAGGCTTTTTTATTGAGTACTGGAAACCTTGCGAGCCACGCAGGGGCTCTATATAGTCCAAAGCCTTGCTTTAAAAGCGCTACCGCCCGAATGGCGAAATCGGTAGACGCAAGGGACTTAAAATCCCTCGAGGGTAACCTCGTGCCGGTTCGATTCCGGCTTCGGGCACCATCTGCAGTCAAGCAAAAAGGCCAACCTCCATGAGGTTGGCCTTTTTGCTTTGCGTGTCCCACGCCTGGGCCTGATTCTCAGGTTTGTTCTGGTCAAGCCTCCGTAAGCGATCCACGCTGCCTTGACCGACCCATCGCGCGCGGACAGGCCATTCGCATGATCGGGACAATGCTCAATATCACTGAGCGCAGACAGGCTGAAGATGCGCTGCGGGTTAACGAGGAGCGTCTGCGGATGGCCCTTGGTGCTACGCCTGTCGCGGTATTTTTCCAGGACAAGGAATTACGCTACACATGGATCTACAATTCTAAATTGGCAGTACCTGCCAAGCAGTTTCTCGGTAAGACCGATGCCGACCTGTTGCCGGCAGAGGCCGCAGCCAGCTTGACCGCAATCAAAGGGTAAGTACTGGAGAGCGGGGTGGGAACGCGGCGGCGAGTTCATTGCGATTTCTATGGCAAACCGGCCTCTTGTGCTTTGACCGTGGAAGCGCTGCGTGATGATTCAGGCAGCATCATCGGTATGACCGGCGTATCAATTTAGGTCACCGATCAGCAGCATCAGGATGTAGTGCACGCAAGGCCGAATCCACACCCCCAGGGTGAATAAGGGCTGCC
The DNA here is from genome assembly GCF_002025205.1 of Pseudomonas sp. CC6-YY-74. Lineage (GTDB taxonomy): Bacteria > Pseudomonadota > Gammaproteobacteria > Pseudomonadales > Pseudomonadaceae > Aquipseudomonas > Aquipseudomonas paeninsulae. The sequence continues at coordinate 1,541,605 of NZ_CP019947.1, forward strand.
AATGAAAGATAAGGATGCTCTACAACAGTGCGTCCCCCCGTCGGCGAGCTCGGGGGAGGGGTTGCGCCAGATGGCGGAAGACATAATTGGCGATGATGCGCTGGACTCGCGCAAAAACCTGCCGCTCCTGACGCCAACTGCGATGCAGCAGGCTTTGCATGAGCTGCGCGTGCACCAGATCGAACTGGAGATGCAGAACGAGGAGCTGCGTCAGGCGCAGACCAAGATCGAAGATGCGAAAGAGCGCTATTTCGATCTCTATGACCTGGCCCCGATTGGCTACCTGACGCTCAACGTGCAGGGCTCGATCCTCCAGGCCAACTTGACGTCTACCCATCTACTTGAAGTGGTTCGCACCGAGTTGATCAAGCAGCCGATCACGCGCTTCATCTATCGTGACGACCAGGATATTTTCTACCAGCTGTGTAAACGGCTGATCACCACAGGTGAGCCACAGACGTGCGAACTGCGCATGGTCAAAAGTGGCGGGGCGGTACTGTGGGCATACTTGGACGCAACCAAGGCTGAAGACGAGAGCGGCGCACCGGCATTGCGTATCGTGCTGAGCGATTTCAGCGCACGCAAGCGCGCGGAAGACGCACTGCAGGAAAGCTACCAGGCCCTGCACAGCATTCTGGACGCGACCCTCGACGGCTTTTGGCGCGTTGATGCTCACGGCAACATTCTCGATGTAAACCCGACCTACTGCGAGCAATCGGGTTACCGCCGTGAAGAACTGCTGAGGATGAACGTCCTCGACCTGGAGGCAGAGGAGTGCGCCGCCGCCACAGCGAAACAGACCCTCACCCTGATCGAAACCGGACATGGGCAGTTCGAGTCTATCCATCGGCGCAAGAACGGATCCCTCTGGCAGGTCGAGGTCAGCAGTACTTATCGCGCGGCGGCCGGGGGGCAGTTTTTTGTGTTCCTGCGTGATATTTCCAAGCGCAAACAAGCCGAAGAAAAACTTCAGCTCGCGGCCAACGTGTTCTCCCATTCCCGCGAAGGCATCATGATTACCGCGGCCGATGGCAGCATAATCAATGTCAATGCCGCATTTACCTACATCACTGGCTACAGTCGCGACGACGCCATAGGACAGACCCCGCGAATTCTCAGTTCGGGCCGCCATACCAGCGAGTTTTACGAGTCCATGTGGCACAGCCTGAGCCAAAAAGGCCATTGGTACGGTGAGATCTGGAACAGGCGCAAAAACGGCGAAATTTATGCCGAGATGCAAACCATCAGTAGCGTGCGCGACTCCAACGGTGACGTCGTCCAGTACGTTGCGCTGTTCTCGGATATCACCGAAATCAAGGCGCACCAGAGCAAGCTCGAACATATCGCGCACTACGACGCCCTGACCTCGCTGCCCAACCGCGTGCTCTTGGCCGATCGCCTGCAGCATGCCATCGCTCAAGCGCAACGACGCGGACAACTGCTGGAAGTCGTCTACCTGGATTTGGACGGTTTCAAGGCGATCAACGACAAGTACGGGCATGAGGCCGGGGACAAACTGCTGATTGCCCTGTCGGCCATCATGAAACAGGCGCTGCGCGAGTGCGACACCCTGGCCCGTATTGGTGGCGATGAGTTCGTTGCGGTGCTGGTCGACCTGCCGGATGTAGCCACCAGCATGCCAATGCTCAGCCGGCTACTCGCCGCGGCGGCGCAAGTGGTGCATGTGGGCGACCTGGCGCTGCAAGTGTCGGCCAGCATGGGGGTGACCTTCTGCCCGCAGCATAATGAGGTGGACGCGGATCAACTGATGCGTCAGGCCGATCAGGCCATGTATCAGGCCAAATTGTCCGGCAAGAATCGTCTGCATTTCTTCGATGTCGAGCACGATCGCAGTGTGCGCGGCCATCACGAAAGCCTGGAACACATTCGCCTGGCACTGGCAGAGCGCGAGTTCGTCCTCTACTACCAGCCCAAGGTGAATATGCGCACTGGCGAGGTCATCGGGGTCGAGGCCCTGATCCGCTGGCTACACCCACAGCGAGGGCTTTTGGCTCCGGCGATATTTCTGCCGGTGATCGAGGATCATCTGCTGGCAATTGAAATCGGTGAATGGGCAATAAATCGAGCTCTGGCCCAGATGGAAGAGTGGCTCAAGCTCGGGCTGGACATCGAAGTCAGTGTCAACATCGGTGCTCGTCAGTTGCAGCAGAAGAACTTCGTTGAGCGCCTGCAAGCCATTCTCAAAGCCCATCCGCAAGTCAAACCCTCGCGTTTGCAACTGGAGATTCTGGAGACCAGCGCGCTGGAGGACGTTGCACATGTGTTCCAGGTAATCGAGGCCTGCCGGGAAATCGGTGTGATGTTCGCACTGGATGATTTTGGCACGGGTTATTCCTCACTTACCTACCTGAAACATCTACCGGTAGCCTTGCTCAAAATCGACCAGAGTTTCGTCTTCGGCATGCTCGATGACCCGGATGACCTGTCCATTCTCAAGGGTGTAGTTGGCCTGGCCAGCGCATTTCGCCTTGAAGTCATTGCCGAAGGCGTCGAAAGCCTGGAACACGGCGCTCTATTACTGCAACTGGGTTGCGAGCAGGCTCAGGGGTTTGGTATCGCCGCGCCAATGGCTGCAGACGAACTACCCCACTGGGTTGCGACGTGGTGGCAGAGTTCGGATTGGTGCAACTTGCCATCGGCGAGCAAAGCAGACTTGGTGCGCCTGATGGCTAGCGTCGAACTGCGCGCCTGGATCAAGGCCATGGACAACTACCTCAGGGGCGAGCGTACGACCCCGCCGCCCCTGGATCGGCAACAGAGTTACTTCGCTCAATGGCTGAAAAGTGCCGGCCTGGATCAGCGTGCCACTTATCCGTCCTTTGCTGTCGTCAACGAGTTGCATACGCAGATTAATGTGCTGGCGAGTGAAGTCTGTGCCCTGCATAGCAAGGGTCGTGACGCGCAGGTACAGGCAAGGCTCGGCGAACTTCATGACCTGCAGGACACCATGCTTGAACAGTTGCAAGCGCTGACCTAGGAAGCGCTCCATGAATACGAATCTTGCAGTTTGGGTCGAGCCGCGTAGGTCGGGTTAAGCAGGCCTTCTAGTGCCGGCTGAACTGCGCAGGGTGGTGCTGGGCTTCGCCCCTGCGCGCCAACCTGCAATGTTGCACTAATTGCTATATTGACGATCCAAAGCAGCTCGTCGAGCAGCTATTGCTCTAGCGCGGCATGGGGCCGGGCGGCCCTCTAACATTGTATGGCCGGTGCAGCCTGATAGACTGCATGGGTATTTGCCAACTTCAAGGAGTCTCATGATCAAGAAATGCTTGTTCCCAGCCGCCGGTTACGGCACACGCTTTCTACCTGCAACCAAGGCCATGCCCAAGGAAATGTTGCCGATAGTGAACAAGCCACTGATCCAGTATGGCGTCGAAGAGGCGCTTGAAGCTGGGCTGACCGAGATCGCCATGGTCACCGGCCGTGGCAAGCGCTCGCTGGAAGATCACTTCGACATCAGTTACGAGCTGGAACAGCAGATTCGCGACACCGACAAGGAAAAATACCTGGTAGGCATCCGCCGCCTGATCGATGAGTGCAGCTTTTCCTACACCCGTCAGGTCGAAATGAAAGGCCTAGGTCACGCGATTCTCTGTGCTCGTCCGCTGATCGGTGACGAGGCCTTTGCCGTGGTGCTGGCCGATGACTTATGCCTGAACCTGGACGGTGACGGTGTATTGACCCAGATGATCAAGCTGTACAACCAGTTCCGCTGCTCGATCGTCGCCATTCAGGAAGTACCGCCGGAGGAGACCCACAAGTATGGCGTGATCGCCGGCGAGATGATCCGCGACGACATTTACCGGGTCAACAGCATGGTCGAGAAGCCCAAGCCGGAAGATGCGCCATCCAACCTGGCGATCATCGGTCGTTATATTCTCACCCCGGATATTTTCGACATCATCAAAAACACCCCCCCGGGCAAGGGCGGCGAAATCCAGATCACCGATGCGCTGATGAAGCAGGCCCAGGACGGCTGCGTACTGGCCTACAAGTTCAAGGGCCAACGCTTCGACTGTGGCGGCGCAGAGGGCTATATCGAGGCCACCAACTTCTGCTTCGAGAACCTCTACAAGCCGGGCAAGGCTTTCTGAGTCGAGTCGAATCTGAGCACAAAGCCACCTGCGCGTGGCTTTGTGCTGTGAGTGGTCAGGGAATTGGCAGCGCCTCCGAGCCCGGGCCAAGTGGCTGGCCATAGCTGAACTCGACGTAGTTGCCCGCTGGGTCACGCAGCCCGCAATAATAACCAACAGGGTAGGGCTCATCACGCGGTGCCCAGATCAGGCAGCCAGCCTTTTGCGCTCTGGCGGCGACCCTGTCGACCTGCTCGCGGCTGTCCACGGCAAAACCGAAATGGCTGTAATCGTCCGCGGCCAGCTGCCGATCCTGACCACCTGGCATGATCACGAAGATGAATGTGTGCTCTTTGCCGGGTTCGGCCATCCAGACGATACGCGAACCTTTACCCACACGCTGGTGGATCACGGTCATGCCGCAGAACTCCGCATAGAACGCCACACAGGCATCCAGATCCGGCACATGCAAAGCCAAATGGGTGAGGGTAGGGCGCATGGCGTTTCTCCTCTGGGTGACTCAGCAAGTTTAGGCCGGGCGCAGGATTCAAGTGCGATTAGGTTATGCTGGCGGCCTGCTAAGGAGGCTGACCATGACCTATGATTTCGACCTGTTTGTAATCGGCGCAGGTTCCGGTGGTGTACGTGCTGCGCGGTTTGCCGCCGGTTATGGTGCCCGCGTGGCCGTAGCCGAGAGCCGTTATCTGGGCGGCACCTGCGTCAACGTTGGCTGTGTGCCAAAAAAGCTGCTGGTGTATGGCGCGCACTTCGCTGAGGATTTCGAGCAGGCCCAAGGTTTTGGTTGGTCGTTTTCCGGTGAAGCGAAGTTCGATTGGCCGACCCTGATCGCCAACAAAAACCGCGAGATCGACCGTCTTAATGGCCTCTACCGCAACCTGCTGGTCAACAGTGGCGTAACCCTGTTCGAGGGTCATGCGCGCCTGCTGGATGAGCATAGCGTGGAGTTGGGCGGCCAGCGTTACAGCGCCAAGCACATCCTCATCGCCACCGGTGGCTGGCCGCATATCCCGAAAATCCCCGGGCACGAACATGCCATCGGCTCGAATGAAGCCTTCTTTCTCGAACAATTGCCCAAGCGCGTGCTGGTGGTCGGCGGTGGCTATATCGCCGTGGAGTTCGCCTCGATTTTCCATGGCCTCGGCGCTCAGACCTCGTTGCTGTATCGCGGCGAGTTGTTCCTGCGTGGCTTCGACGGCGCCGTGCGTAAACATCTGCAAGAAGAACTGTGCAAACGCGGCCTGGATCTGCAGTTCAATAGCGATATCGAACGCATCGACAAACAGGCCGACGGCAGCCTGCTCGCGACGCTAAAAGATGGCCGCGAGCTGCAGGCAGACTGTATTTTCTATGCCACCGGCCGCCGGCCAATGCTAGCTAACCTGGGCTTGGAAAACACCTCTGTAGAGCTTGATGAGCGCGGTTATATCAAGGTCGATGAACAGTTCCAGACCACGGCGCCTTCAATTCTGGCCCTGGGCGATGTGATCGGTCGGGTACAACTGACCCCGGTGGCGTTGGCCGAAGGCATGGCGGTGGCGCGTCGACTGTTCAAACCGGAGGAATATCGCCCGGTCGACTACCAGACGATTCCTACCGCCGTCTTCAGCCTGCCGAATATCGGTACCGTCGGCCTTAGCGAAGAGCAGGCGAAAGAGGAGGGCTATCGTGTGGAAGTCTACGAAAGTCGTTTCCGGCCGATGAAGCTGACCCTCACCGAATGCCAGGAACGCACCCTGATGAAACTGGTGGTGGATGCCGACAGCGATCGGGTATTGGGTTGCCACATGGTTGGGCCGGAAGCAGGCGAAATCGTCCAGGGCCTTGCCGTGGCATTGAAGGCTGGGGCGACCAAGCAGATTTTCGACGAGACCATTGGCGTGCACCCGACTGCAGCCGAAGAGTTTGTTACCATGCGCACCCCCGTGACCACCTGAAAACACATGCCACAACTTTTCTACCTGGCTGACCTGTTCGGCGTAGCCGTATTTGCCATCACCGGCGCCTTGATGGCTGGGCGCAAATCCATGGATCTGTTCGGCGTGCTGGTGATTGCCGTGATCACTGCGCTGGGCGGCGGAACCTTGCGTGATGTGATTCTCGACAATCATCCGGTCAGCTGGATACGCGACGACACCTATATCGTCATCGCCTCCCTGGCGGCGGTGGGCACCGTGGTGTGGGTACGGTTCACCCAGCCGATCCACGAGAAGGGACTGCTGATCGCCGATGCCTTTGGCTTGGCCGTATTCACCGTGATCGGCACCGAAGTGGCCTTGCAGCACAATGTGCCGCTGAGTACTGCCGTGATCATGGGGGTCATGACGGGTGTCGCCGGTGGCGTCATGCGCGATGTGATCTGTAATGAAATCCCGCTCATATTCAAGAAAGAAATCTACGCCACCGCCTGTATTGCCGGCGCCCTGATGTTTATCGGACTCCGCGCACTGGACACTCCGCACTGGCTCGATACCGGCGTTGCCATGCTGACCGTATTGCTTATTCGTCTGGCCGCAATCCGCTGGCATTTCTCGTTGCCACGCTTCCATCTATTGGATCGGGACTGAGCATGATTGAGCGCCTGGATCACCTGGTGCTGACCGTAGCCGACATCGCCCGCACGGTCGATTTCTACCAGCGCGTGCTAGGCATGCAGCATGAGGTCTTTGGCCAAGGCCGCAGTGCATTGGTGTTTGGTCAGCAGAAGTTCAACCAGCACCAGCACGGCAACGAGTTCGAACCGAAAGCGAAACAACCGACGCCAGGCGCCATCGACCTGTGCCTGATCACACGCTGGTCGATCGACGCAGTGCTTGAGCACCTGACGAATCAACGCGTCACTGTCGAACAAGGGCCAGTGGCACGCACTGGTGCAATCGGCCCAATCCAATCGGTGTATTTCCGCGATCCCGATGGCAACCTGATCGAAGTGAGCCGCTACCTCTAAATCAACAGGATGGCAGACCCTTGGGCATGTACGACCTTGATTGGTACTGGGAAGAAAACGGCAGGCTCGGCGTTCAGCGCAGCAGCAAGCGTCCTGATCATTCTGGCGGTGTGTTCACCGTCGCGCTGATCGCCTGTAACTTCGCATAATGTATATTATGTTAAATCATTAGTGTTTCCTGAAAAACCTCTTAGACATGCGAACTACAGCTCAACAGGATTGGCCGCCGCATTCTTCACTCCTGTGCAATCGCCCCTTCAATCCACGCATTCCAGGAGATAGCCTCGATATCCACTCAACAACAACAAATCTTCGCGCGGCTTAAAGCGATCGACACTGGAGACGCTGCCCCCGTCGCGGCCATCAACCCGGACAACTATATCCAGCACAGCCAGCAAACAGCCACTGCGATGCATCCAGGGCGACTGACCGCTGCGCCAAACTGGCGGTGCTGCAATCTGAGAACACACAAGCCCACGCTAACAGCAGACACACAACAGCGCTGACTGTCATCGAATTGGGGGTGGCAGCTAAGGCTATCGGTGGAAAACGCTTGGAGGTTTCCACCCTGTCGGGCTATAAATTCCGTAGTTTGGATGACGCTGTTTTATCCACCCTTACTACCGACGCATTCAAGCGCAGTGTTATCCGCCGTTCAACTCAGCCGCGAAGCCGACTTGCGGATGATTTTGATCGAGTGCTTGAGCGTCGGCTTACGGGTTACGCTGACAGCCTTGCGGCTCACGGTATCGATGGTGATATTCCAGAAGCCGCTGCTCGGTACGGTGATTTTTGCCGGAAAGGTATCGAAAGCACCGCCGTGGTAGGTGTGTCGGCCGCCATTCTTGAAGCTGCGGAAATTCGCGTCGCTCATTAGGCGGATATTGCAGGTCTGCGAGCACTCGATCACGACTTCGTCGTCTTCATTGAGGTGTTCGCGCTGGTGTATGTATTTCATCTACCGCTCCGCACAGCTGGGTCAGGCCAATCAAGGCGCTAGTATGAGTGCCCGGAAGGCTTGAGCAAAGCATTCCGTCGTTCGCCGGCATGCGCTAACCTTCTCGGACGACGGATACCGCCGCCGCCCGCCTGGTGATAGCATGCGCAGCCCATGCAAATCGAAGATTTCCACCAACGCCTCGCCGGTCTCGGCGCCAAGCCCATACATATCGGGCGGATCAGCCGTGCCTGGTTGCAAGGCAAACCGTTGGATACCGGTACACGCAACCAGAAGACCGAGAACTTTCTGCCCCTTGCGGTGCGTAATGCCCTGCCGCAGTTGACGGAAGAGCTCAACGCCCTCGCCCGCCTCAGCTCCGAGCACCCGGCGGCGGACGGCTCGGCGCGTTTGCTGGTGGAGCTGGCCGACAAGCAGATGGTGGAAAGCGTACTGCTGCCACGCGATGGCCTGTGTGTGTCGAGCCAGGTCGGTTGCGCGGTGGGTTGCGTGTTCTGCATGACCGGCAAGAGCGGCTTGCTGCGCCAGTTGAGTACGGCCGAGATTGTCGCCCAGGTGGCCCTGGCCCGACGCTTTCGCCCGGTGAAGAAGGTGGTGTTCATGGGCATGGGCGAGCCGGCGCACAATCTCGACAACGTACTGCAGGCCATCGACCTGCTCGGCACCGATGGTGGTATTGGCCAGCGTAATTTGGTGTTCTCCACCGTAGGCGATCCACGGGTCTTCGAGCGTCTGCCGCAACAGCGGATCAAACCGGCGCTGGCCCTGTCGCTGCACACCACAGATGCGGAACTGCGCCAGCAGTTGTTGCCACGCGCACCCCGTATCGACCCCGAGGAGCTGGTCGAGCTGGGTGAAACCTACGCTCGGCAGATCGATTACCCAATCCAGTACCAGTGGACATTGCTCAAGGGCATCAACGACAGCCAGGCCGAAATGGACGGCATCCTGCGCCTGCTCAAGGGCAAGTACGCGATCATGAACCTGATCCCCTACAACAGCCTGGAAGCCGACGACTACCAACGCCCGGATGGTGACCGTATCGTGCAGATCGTGCGCTACCTGCACAGTCGCGGCGTATTGACCAAGGTGCGCAACTCCGCCGGCCAGGATATCGACGGCGGTTGCGGCCAGTTGCGCGCCCGGGCGAACGATCTGCTGAGCAGCCGCAAGGTGCACCGGCCGCTGCAGCAACGTTGATGGCCAGGTCTTGTCGGGCGGGTCGCGCTCGACAAGACACTCCGCAGCCAAGGCTCAAGGAGCCTGCGGGAATCGCACAAATGGCGGCATATCGCTCGACACGCCCACCACTCAGGCCTGCCTTGGCATAAGGGCTGTGTGTGAGGTGTTCCTCGCGCTTCGCAGTGACTGTTGCCGAACGGCCCGTGGAAGGCAAAGGCAAACTACTGCGCCAGGCTATATTGCATTGCGACGAAACGAGGTGAAGTGACCCCGCAGGCTGGTAGGTCGAGCTCTGGCGTGTTGCAACGGCCTGTTTGCGAGAAGGGACAGACGTGCTTGCATACCGAGCAAGCCGGTGGGCGCATCAAGAGGGGCAGAGAAGTAGCGCCTCATCCGACAGCCAGTCGCCCAGGCCCCTGGGTTTTTGCACGCCAAAGCCCTGCACGTAGTCCACGCCCATCTCCGCCAGGAGAGCACGAATGGAGGGCGTTTCCACATATTCGGCGATGGTACGGCGGCCGAGGGCGTGGGCGACCTCATTGATCGAGCGGACCATGGCGAGGTCGCTCGGTGAACGTTCGATTTCTTTGACAAAACTGCCGTCGATCTTCACGTAGTCCACTGGCAGGCGCTTGAGGTAGTCGAAAGAAGAGAAGCCGACCCCGAAATCGTCAATCGCGAAAGTACAGCCAGCACGCTGCAGGTGGCGTACCAGGTCGGCGGTCTTGGCCAGGTTGGCCACGGCAGCGGTTTCGGTCAGCTCGAAGCAGATGTTGCGTGGGTCGACCGCATAGCGCTCGAACAGGCTTTCGATAAAGCCGAGCAGCCTGTCGTCGTTGAGACTGCTGCCGGAAAGGTTGATCGATATGCTGGAGCAGCGCGTCCACAGCTGGGGGTGACGTTCGAGTTCACTGAAGATGCGCGTCAGCACCCAGCGGTCTACCTTGGTCATGCGGTGGTAGCGCTCGGCGGCGGCGATGAAGTCTTGCAGCAGCAGTTCGTTCTGCATGACCAGCAGCAACTCGTAATGTGGTAGTTCGCTGGAGTCCGGCGCTGCTGGAGCAATTTGCTGCACGCGCAAGGACAGGTTCTCACGCTCGACGATGTCGTCGATCCGGGCGGCGATGGCCTGCAAGCCGATACGGTCATCGTCGGCTGCCCTGTCGAAACAATGCACGCGGTTGCGGCCTGCCTCCTTCGCGATATTGCAGGCGGCCTGCAGGTCGCAGAACAAGTTGCTCACGTCATGTTGATCCGCGGCCTCGACCACGCCAATGCTCAAGGTAAGGCCATGCCGACTCCCATCCCAGGCAAAGCCCTCCTCCTCCACCGCGCGGCGCAATTCTTCGGCCAGCCGCGCCGCCAGTTCTTCGCCACAGTCCGGTAATACTGCGGCGAACTCCACCCGCCAACCCGCGCCAGGTAGGCGCTTTCGGGTAGCCATTGGTGCAACTGGCTAGCTAGCTGGCGCAGGCAGGCATCACCCGCTAGCGGCCCGGCATGCCCATTGATCAGGTTGAACTGGTCGATGTGCGCCATGAGGAAGGCCGGGCGGGCACTGGTGGAAAGGCTTTGCGCTACAGCCCCCTCGAAACTGCGCCGATTAAACAATCCGGTCAGCTCGTCGTGGCTGCGCGTGTGAGCAATCTCCCGGTAGAGCTGCCCGACGATATCCTGAAGGGTGCGCTGAATCCGATTGTCATCCCCTGCCGCGGTATTACCGATCAACAAGGTGCCCTCCGCCAGCAAGCCGGTCAGCTTGGCTGAACCATAGCTGCCCGCCTCGCGCCCCTGGGCATCGACAAACACATAATGATCCATCTGCGGATTGCCCCAGATCAGTTGCAGGGCCTGTCCGTCACGGGCTTGCAGCCAGTCGCCCGCCTGCAAGGTCTCAAGCCGTTCGTACCAACGCTGCAGCTCTGGTGGCAAAGGCGGCGCAATCGATGGCAGCGGCGGTGGCGCGACGAACGCCACCGGCTCATCGCCCAGCAGTTGGCGGCGCAAACGGTTCAACACCGGGGCATACTGGAAATTACCGGCACCGAACTCGTCCATTCGCCGCCGCAGAATCTGCAGCAAGTGGTCGATGCCATCGGGTGTGACCGGATAGGTATCCGCCGGGCGCGTCGGTTTCTTCTGCAGGCGTCGGATAACTAAGGCGGTAACGGCCAGATCACCTCGCCAGGAATATTTGTCAGAACCGGCACGGATCAGATCGTTGACCAGCAGATCGCGCCAGCCCACCCCCAACCACTCAAGCAGCAGCTGCGGTACCTGTTCGCCATACAGCCCGGCCAGGGCAGTCGCCACCTCGCGCTGGGCGTGTTCCAGAATGTCGCGGCCGCGGTGCAATTGCATGACTCGCTCAGCACTACGGCGATAGGCCCGCTGCTGGATCTTCAACAGTTCATCGAGTTCCGCATCACATGCTGTGAATGTGGCGAGATCACCACGGTTTCCGCCCACGATGCGACCGATCAGCAGCTCCAGGCGAGCCTCCAATGCTTCGTTCGGCGGATCGCTGAAGTCACACAGGCGCAACAGTCGGTCGAGCGTTGCACGCACCGGGTGAGCACCGTCGGCGATGGCGGCTGGCTCTTTAAGGGTGGCTTCGAGCACGGGCAACAGCAGCCGCTGCATGGCCGGTTTGAGGGCCGGGGCCATCCCTGCTTGCTGGCCCAGCGCCTGGAACACCTCGCTGACCAGATGCGTATCCTCGCACTGGCGCGCGGTCAGTCGACAGCCCTGCAGTACGAGACGCTCCAGTAGTTGTCGAGCGTCCCAGCCACCCGCCGGCACTTGTTGCGTATGCAGCTTGGCCAGCGCGTCACTGGTCGAGGTCTCGCCCAACTCGATTCGTTGCACTGATTCAGTCGGCTGCCCTTCAGCGCCCACCTGGAGCAGGCGCCGGATCGCGCGGTATGCCGCATCAGGTGACACCGCGGGTAAGGACCGTGGTTGCTGACGGCCACGGACCAGTGCTTTCGGTTCCGGCAATGGCTCTACGCGATGCGCCTCGAACACGCCAGCCAGCGCTTTCAGGTATGCCTGCAGAGCCATGGGCAATACCCGGCTCGCCTCGACCTGAAACAGTGTGCGGATCGCTGCCGGCTGCGCGCGCAAACGTAAATCGCTCAGCAGCTGGCGTATCAGGAACTCAAGCGAAAGGGGGTGATCCGCATCTGGAACAGCATGCCCGGCAAGGCGATTGAAACAACCGCAGACCTGCAACTCAAGCGCGCCCAGGCTTTCACGCAAGGGCCGCAGCAAGCGGCGGGCCAGTAACATATCCTCCACTTCAGCATCGTCGAGCAGACTCCACTCGGCGAGGTTGTCGGGCATCCTCGGCTGCCTGGCAGCTGCCAGGGGAAGATGGCGGCAGATCGCCGCCCAGCTGTTATCGAGCACCCGCTCGCCTTCGGCATTGCAAAAGCGCAGGTAGTTACCGCAAACCTTTGCTTCCTGAGAGGAGAAAGACCTCAGCCGCTGCTCGGCCAACGCCAGCCTGAGCGCGTTGAGCAGCTCATGCAGCGCGCCTGGAAGCTGGCCGCGGACGATAGAGCCGAGCGCCTCACTGAGTGAGTGGGGTAATGGGGCGGGCATCAAGCGCAGGCCTCCTGCGTGTGATTGAGATCTCGTAAAGACTATAGCTGCTCCCTGCAGTGGCAAGCAGTTCAAAGCGGCACTCTTTAGTACTACTCAGGCAGCCCCCCATTCTTCAGAGACTCAAGGGTCGATCTGGCGAGCCATCCTCCGCTTGATCAACGACCGCAGAAAAGGCATAGGCTATTGGCTGACACCAGTAGTGCAGGTCGTCAATTTTCGCTAGGAGCGCCCAATGGCCCACCAATACAGCGCTGAAATCCTGTGGCAGCGCGACGAGCCACACTTATCTCGACAATCGCTACAGTCGCGCCCATAGCCGTCCCCTCGACGGTGACCTGGAAGTGCCCGCCGCCCTCCTAGTCCCAGGTAGTGCCGCTGCCGGCGGCGCGCGCACCCCAGCACCGAGCGACTACACGCCCAGCATCACCAGACCCATGACGCGTGTTTCATCGCCAAGTCGGTAATCAGCGCAGTGCGCTGCGCGCTGCTACTGACTTAGGCGCTTACCGGACGTGGAACTGTTCTATGACATGCGTCGGCATCTGGCTGCGGGTTAAGATGCCCACCACCTCCGGCGTTGAGCATCTTGCATGCCGGTTTTATTGGCTCACAGCGAACCCTGCATGATCGAGCGTCAACGCCTCCGGCACATCCTCACTCTCGGCCTACCAATTATCGGCGGCATGCTCAGCCAGAGCCTGCTCAACCTGGTGGATGCGGCCATGGTCGGCCACCTCGGCGAAAAGGCATTGGCCGGAGTCGGCATCGGCAGTTATGCCAACTTTATGGCCATCGCCCTGGTCATGGGCCTGGGTGCTGGCGTGCAAGCCCAGGTCGCGCGGCGACGAGGCGCAGGACGACTGGATGAGCTGGCGGCACCGTTGAATGTCGGCATGCTGATCGCGCTGTGCCTCGCCCTGCCACTGACGGTGTTCTGCTGGTTGAACGCCCAGCCGATCATTCGACTGCTATCAGGCGATCCCGAAGTACTGGGCATCGGCACCGCCTACTTCGAGTGGCGGGTGCTGGCGATTTTCGCCGTCGGCCTGAACTTCTCCTTCCGCGGCTACTGGAACGGTAGCCACCGCTCCGGCGTGTATATGCGCACCCTGGTGATCATGCACCTGGCCAATGTGCTGATCAGCTACTCACTGATCCACGGCCTCTTCGGCTTACCGCAGATGGGCGCGCCCGGTTCAGGGTTGGGCACCACACTGGCGCTGTATCTGGGCTCACTGATCTATGCCGTGCAAACCTGGCACAGCGCTCGCCGGCAGGGTTTTCTGACCCGTCTTCCCAGCGTTATTGACCTGCGCAGCATGCTGCGCTTGTCGCTGCCCAACTCGGCTCAGCAATTTTTCTTCGCCACCGGCATTACCACGCTGTTCTGGATCATCGGCCAGATCGGCACCGCCGAGTTGGCGGTGGCTCACGTGCTGATCAACCTGGCGTTGCTGTTGATCCTGCCGGCCATCGGCCTGGGCATGGCGGCCACCACCCTGGTCAGCCACAGCTTGGGCGAAAAGGACTTCGCCGCCGCCCATCGCTGGGGCTGGGATGTGGTCAAGGTCGCGGCAGTCGGCCTGATGCTGCTGGGCACACCCTTCTGGTTGTACCCGGAGCTGATCTTGCGGCTATTCGTCAGCGATCCGGCGTTGATCGAGCTGGGCAGTTGGCCGTTGCGCCTGACCGGCATGGGCATGGTGCTGGATGCCACCGCCCTGGTGCTCACCCAGGCGTTGCTTGGCGCCGGCGCCAGCCGCACGGTGATGCTGGTCAGCCTGGGCAACCAATGGTTGTTCTTTCTACCGTTGGCTTATCTGCTCGGCCCTATCCTGGGCTATGGTTTGCTGGCCATCTGGAGCCTGCAGATTCTCCAGCGCGGCCTCGCCTCGATGATTTTCGCCGTGATGTGGCAACGACGCGGCTGGACCCAGATACAGCTTTGAGCAACTATCGATGGATGTTCGACAGGCCTGACAAGCCGTAATTCAGGGGGCACCATGAGCAAGCAGGATGATCCAGACGACAAACCGCTGACTTTATGGGAAATGCTGCAGAGCGTGCTGGCGGCGGCCATCGGCGTACAGAGCGGCAAGAAGCGCAGCCGTGACTTCAGCCGGGGCAAACCCAGCCACTTCATCATCCTCGGGCTGCTGTTCACCCTGCTGTTCGTGCTGGTGATCTTTACCGTGGTCAAACTGGTGCTGTATTTCGCAGGCGTTTGAACTAGCGCAACAAGGCCTCAATAGAGCAGTCATAGCCTTGCAGGCGCGGGTTGAGCGCGGCACTGAAACGACGAAAATCCAGGTTGGCAGCATGCTTGTCGATGCGCCGCAGCAAACGTATCGACTCCTGCTTGTTCAGCATGCGGAACAAATCGGCCTGCTGATCCTTGCCGCCGCGCGCAGCAAAGTCCAGGCCGGCGGCGTGATCGTGGAGCATCACCATGGCGCAGCCGCCAAGAATGAAATGGCCGCTGACCAATACACTGATGCGCTCGTCAATTCGGGCCTGCAGCACCCTCTTTGAATTGTTCAGCCCCGAGTAACGCAGTTGCCGGCCCTGCTCCGCCGCCGCACGCATCACGCCAAACGCCATCTCGTCATTCGCCGCCCACACCAGACTGACATCGGGATAACGCCCAAGCAGGGCGCTAGCCTGCTCATACGCGCGTTGCTCCGACCACTCGCCATACAGCAGCTGCTTCAAGCGCACGTGCGGATGTTCGGCCAGCGCACGATGCAGACCGGCCTCGCGCAATGTGGCAGATGGCGTCCGTTTGACGCCCGAGAAGGCGACCATTTCGCCAGCGCCAGCCGGCGCCATGGCAATCAGCGCCTTGGCCATCAGATAACCAGCTTCTTCATCGTTGGGCACCAGACTGCCGATCCAGTTGCTGTAATTCTCCCGACTGCCACCGACAATTGCCTGTTGATCTGGCGTCAGGGTGCTGTGCAGGGCGAACAGCTTGATCTTGCTGTCGGCAAACAGGCGAAGTATCTCCGGGCCGACATAGTATTCATTGACGAAGACCAGATAGGTCGGCTGCTCCCGTGCTTGCAACACCTCACGCGCATGTTGCAACACCCTGAGCGAGTCACGCTCACCATCGAGCACACGCAACTGCAGCCCAAGATCATTCGCGGCGTCGTGCATGTACTCGATATAAGCGACCCAGAACGGCTCATCGGAATAGCCAGGATTGAGAAACACCACGGACACGGGCGCCTTGGCCGTGGCGGGCTTACCGACACTGGCCGCCGACGCCAAGCCACTCAGCATCGAGAGACACAGCACAAAAATCACACCTACACCTGACCAGATCACGCACACACCTCCAAAAATACGTGCGCAGTATAAGCGTCAGGCAGTGGCTCTTTGCCGCCACTTATCCGCAAACATAAAAAAGCCGACTGCAGCTGGCTGCAATCGGCTTTTCAAGCAGCCTGAGTTATTGCTGGCTGACCCAGAAGACCGCTGTGGCTACAACTAACAGAATCAGGAAGAAGATCGCTCTGGCGTCGACAATGCTATCTCGGTTGTCATATTCGCTATGGTCGGTCATGGACTACCCTTTTTATTGTGCTTATGAGTGGTTCGCTTATGCAGTTAAGCCTAGGTCGCGCACTTGCTCAAGCATTGAGAGGCGGTGAAAAGCCCCCGCCTACTGCGCTAGCCTTCAAACGCCCTACGCTCCGAGCAATTACCTCAAGCAATCCGCGACTATCATCGGCGCGACATAAACGCTGGCGGGCTGTTGCTTCGCTCCGAACGGATCGCCGCCGGGCTGCCCTACTCGCAGGCAGTCCACTGAAGTGGCCGCATGATTCTGCACCACCTGAAGGACGCTAAGGTACTGCGCCTTACCACGAACGCCTGGAGGCGGCCTCGCCACGGCGTTGGATATTTTCACAACCGCTGAGGTTATGTTCCCGCCCATAGCTAGCACTAATAGTTCTAACCATATACTAAAACATCACTTTTGCGCATAACCCTGAGCTGGTATCTTCCCTCAGCTCCGCTAAGGGGTGCGCGGCCGTGCGCGCAGAATTGCTGTAAGCAGCCTGAAAACAGGACCCTTCATGTACGTATACGACCAGTACGATCAACAAATCATCGAGGACCGCGTCCAGCAGTTCCGTGATCAGACCCGCCGTTTCCTGGCTGGTGAGCTGAGTGGCGAAGAATTCCGCCCGCTGCGCCTGCAAAATGGCCTGTACATTCAGCGCTTTGCGCCCATGTTGCGGATCGCCGTGCCCTATGGCCTGCTGTCCTCCAAGCAGGTGCGCATGCTGGCCAAGATTGCCCGCGACTACGACAAGGGTTACGCCCACATCAGCACCCGGCAGAACGTCCAGTTCAACTGGCCTGATCTGGAAGACGTGCCCGAGATCCTCGCCGAACTGGCTACCGTGCAGATGCATGCGATCCAGACCAGCGGTAACTGCATTCGCAACACCACCACCGACCAGTTCGCTGGCGTGGCCAAGGACGAGATCGTCGATCCGCGCCCCTGGTGCGAAATCATCCGCCAGTGGTCGACCTTCCACCCCGAGTTCACCCACCTGCCGCGCAAGTTCAAGATCGCCGTCAATGGCGCTACCAGCGACCGCGCAGCCATCGAAGTGCATGACATCGGCCTTGAGGCAGTGAACAACGCCGCCGGCGAACTGGGTTTCCGTGTCTCCGTCGGTGGCGGCCTAGGTCGTACCCCGGTGGTTGGCAGCTTCATCAATGAGTTCCTGCCCTGGCAGCATTTGATCAGCTACCTCGACGCCATCCTGCGTGTGTATAACCGCTATGGCCGTCGCGACAACAAGTACAAGGCGCGCATCAAGATCCTGGTCAAGGCGCTGACCCCCGCGGTGTTCGCCGAGCGCGTCAACGCCGAGTGGGCACACCTGAAGGATGGCTCGACCACCCTGACTGAAGCCGAAGTGGCGCGCGTCGCCGCGCATTTCGTCGACCCGGCCTATCAGCCCCTGCACGACCAGGACGCCGTCCTGGCACAACTGGACGCCGAGCACCCAGGTTTCGCCCGCTGGCGTCAGCGCAACACCTTCGCCCACAAGCAAGCTGGCTATGTCGCTGTCACCCTGTCGCTCAAGCCAACTGGCGTCGCGCCGGGGGATGTCACCGACAAGCAGCTCGACGCCATCGCCGAACTGGCTGATCGCTACTGCTTTGGCGAGGTGCGCAACAGCCATAACCAGAACATCATCCTCGCCGACGTCGAGCAGACTCAGCTGTTCAGCCTCTGGGGCGAACTGCGCGAACACGGCTTTGCCACACCGAACGTGGGCCTGCTGACCGATATCATCTGCTGCCCAGGTGGCGACTTCTGCTCGTTGGCCAACGCCAAGTCGATTCCGGTAGCCGAAGCCATCCAGCGCCGTTTCGATGATCTGGATTACCTGTTCGACATCGGCGACATCGAGCTGAACATTTCCGGGTGCATGAACGCCTGCGGCCATCACCACGTTGGCCACATTGGCATCCTCGGCGTGGACAAGAAGGGCCAGGAGTTCTATCAGGTGTCGATCGGCGGCAACTCCGGCCGCGACGCCAGCCTGGCGCAAATTCTCGGCCCATCCTTTGCCCAGGACG
This sequence comes from Pseudomonas sp. CC6-YY-74, assembly GCF_002025205.1. Taxonomy (GTDB): domain Bacteria; phylum Pseudomonadota; class Gammaproteobacteria; order Pseudomonadales; family Pseudomonadaceae; genus Aquipseudomonas; species Aquipseudomonas paeninsulae. The sequence continues at coordinate 1,560,023 of NZ_CP019947.1, forward strand.
ACATGCCGGATGTGATCGACAAGATCATCAAGGTCTACATCGAGCAACGCACCGATGAAGAAAGTTTCCTCGACACCTTCCGCCGTATCGGTGTCGCCCCGTTCAAGGAGCGCGTATATGCAGCGAATCATTAAGAATGGCCAGGTGGTCGACGAGTCCTGGCATCTACTGCCCAAGGACACGACCCTCGATGGCCTGAGCAACTGTGATGACCTGATCGTGCCCCTGGCGTTGTGGGTCGAGCACTCGCGCGCACTCAAGGCCCGCGACGGCGGCTTGGGCGTTTGGCTGGAAGCCGGTGAGGAGATTGAGGAAATCGCCGATCAGCTGGATAACTTCCAGGTGATCGCCCTTAACTTTCCTGCATTCACCGACGGGCGCCATTGTTCAAGCGCTTATCTGCTGCGCACCCGTTATGGCTACACGGGTGAAGTGCGCGCCATCGGCGATGTGCTGCGTGATCAGCTGTTCGCGTTACAGCGCTGCGGTTTCGATGCCTTCGCCCTGCGCGAAGACAAGGATCCGCAGGACGCACTGAAAGCGTTCGAGGAATTCTCGGAGGTTTATCAGGCTTCCAGCGACCAGCCGCAACCGCTGTTTCGCCGCCGCGCCTGATCCGCGAAGTCGAGTAGGCGGCGGGATGACTCCCGCCGCCTGTACGATTCGCTATACGCCGGCTCAGGCCATACGATTAAGTTGATTGATCGTATCCGCTATCGAGACCAACCCAGGTCGACCCCATTGCTCGCCAGCCGCCTGATTCATCTGGCATGCGCCCGAGTGCCAGCATGGATCTCGAGCACTGACCGCGGATATCCAGGCGCGCATCGCGTCGAACATCCAGATGTATCAGGTAGCGCCTACGCGCAATGCCTGACCTCTCCATGAAAAAACGCGGCCGAGGCCGCGTTGCGAGAGTGATTTGCTGCCGTCAATATCAGGCCGCTGCAGCCTGTTGCAAATCTCGCCCGAAGGCATATCGCAGGGTAACCCGGCGCACGGGAGCACCTGCGCCGAGGAGCATCATCAGACTCAGAAGAAGCCCAGCGGATTGATGTCGTAGCTGATCAGCAGGTTCTTGGTCTGCTGGTAGTGGTCGAGCATCATCTTGTGGGTCTCGCGGCCGACGCCGGACTTCTTGTAGCCGCCGAACGCGGCGTGCGCCGGGTACAGGTGGTAGCAGTTGGTCCATACGCGACCGGCCTTGATCGCCCGGCCCATACGGTAGGCGCGGTTGATGTCGCGGGTCCACAGACCGGCACCGAGACCGAACTCGGTGTCGTTGGCAATCGCCAGGGCTTCGGCTTCGTCCTTGAAGGTGGTGATACCGACCACCGGACCGAAGATCTCTTCCTGGAACACGCGCATCTTGTTGTTGCCCTTGAGCAGGGTCGGCTGGATGTAGTAGCCGCTGGCCAGGTCGCCCTCCAGGCGTTCCGCCGCGCCGCCGGTGAGCAGCTCGGCGCCTTCTTCCTGGGCGATCTGCAGGTAGCTGAGGATCTTGTCGTACTGCTGCTCGGAGGCCTGGGCGCCGACCATGGTCTCGGTGTCCAGCGGGTCGCCCCGCTTGATCAGCTTGATCTTCTTCATCACCTCGACCATGAAGGCGTCGTAGATCGACTCCTGCACCAGCGCACGAGATGGGCAGGTGCACACCTCGCCCTGGTTGAAGAACGCCAGCACCAGGCCTTCGGCGGCCTTTTCGATAAAGGCCGGCTCGGCATTCATGATGTCTTCGAAGAAGATGTTCGGCGACTTGCCGCCCAGCTCCACGGTGCTCGGAATGATGTTCTCGGCGGCGCACTTGAGAATGTGCGAGCCCACCGGGGTGGAGCCGGTGAAGGCGATCTTGGCGATGCGCTTGCTGGTGGCCAGGGCCTCACCGGCTTCGCGGCCGAAACCCTGGACCACGTTGAGTACGCCCGGCGGCAGCAGGTCGCCGATCAGCTCCATCAGCACGCTGATCGACAGCGGCGTCTGTTCGGCTGGCTTCAAGATCACGCAGTTGCCGGCGGCCAGGGCCGGCGCGAGTTTCCAAGCGGCCATCAGCAGCGGGAAGTTCCACGGAATGATCTGCCCGACCACGCCCAGCGGCTCGTGGAAATGATAGGCGGCGGTGTGTTCGTCGATCTCGGCGGCGCTGCCTTCCTGGGCGCGGATGCAACCGGCGTAATAACGGAAGTGGTCGGCGGCCAGCGGTACGTCGGCGTTCAGCGTCTCACGCACGGCCTTGCCGTTGTCCCAGGTTTCGGCCACGGCCAGCAGTTCGAGGTTGGCTTCGATGCGATCGGCAATTTTCAGCAGCACCAGCGAACGGTTCTGCACCGAGGTCTTGCCCCAGGCATCGGCGGCGGCATGGCGGCGTCCAGGGCCAGCTCGATATCTTCGGCGCTGGAGCGGGGGAATTCACCGATCAGCGAGGCGTCGACCGGGCTGGTGTTGCTGAAGTACTGCCCCTTGAGCGGTGCGACAAACTCGCCACCGATGAAGTTGCCGTAGCGCGGCTTGAGGTTGATAACTGCGCCTGGTGTACCGGGTTTAGCGTAAATCATGGTGGTGCCCTCTCTTGTTTGTCGGAGCCTGCCCGTGGACGTGAAACAGGTCATGGTTCGATATTAGAAAGTCGCCCATGCGAAGGGTATGCGCCCAAGGCACCAATCGCCTCGTCATTTGGTAGTAGGTGCGAAAGCACTCTGCGACATGACTTGCTGTCTGCAGGTGCAGGAACCACCACAGTAAAGACGACCTCATACGGTTACGTCCAAAACGACGATGGCCGGTCAAAGACCGGCCATCGAGTCACACAGGGTGAAACACGAGGATTAGTGTTTGGCCACCAGGTCCTTCGGCAGCTTGAAGGTCCAGAGCATGCCGCCCTGGTTGAAGTTCTTCACCCGCTTGGCCACTTCGCCGCCCCACAGCGGCACCGCGCCACCCCAACCGGAGAGTACCGAGACATATTGCTCACCATCCATTTCCCAGGTGACCGGGGAGCCCAGCACGCCGGAACCGGTCTGGAATTCCCAGACATTCTCGCCGGTCTTGGCGTTAAAGGCCTTGAGGAAGCCTTCAGGCGTGCCGGTAAACACCAGGTTGCCCTTGGTGGTCATCACCCCGCCCCACAGTGGCGCGTAGTTCTCCTGGCGCCAGACTTCCTTGCCGGTTTTCGGGTCGATAGCGCGCAGCACGCCGATGTAATCCTCGTTCAGCGGACGGATGGTGAAACCGGCGCCGAGGTAAGCCGCGCCCTTCTTGTAGGCGATCTCCTCGTTCCAGATATCCATGCCCCACTCGTTGGACGGCACGTAGAACAGCCCGGTGTCCTTGCTGTAGGCCATTGGCATCCAGTTCTTCGCGCCGAGGAAGGCCGGTACGGAGAACACGCTGCTGCCCTTGTCGGCACTGCCCGGTGCGCCTGGACGGTTGCTGTCGTCATAAATCGGACGGCCGTTCTTGTCCAGACCCTTGGCCCAGGTGATCTTGTCGACGAACGGGAAGCCGCGGATGAACTTGCCATTGGTGCGATCGAGCACGTAGAAGAAGCCGTTACGGTCGGCGGTAGCCGCGGCCTGGACGGTCCTGCCGCCTTCCTGGTAGTTGAAGGACACCAGCTCGTTGACCCCATCGAAGTCCCAGCCGTCGTGCGGGGTGGTCTGGAAGTGCCACTTGATGGTGCCGTCGTCCGGGTTCAGGGCCAGACGCGAGGACGAATAGAGGTTGTCGCCAGGGCGCAGGTGCGAGTTCCACGGCGCCGGGTTACCGGTACCGAACAGCAACAGGTTGGTTTCTGGGTCGTACAGGCCGCCTAGCCAAGGCGCCGCGCCGCCGGTTTTCCACAGGTCGCCCGGCCAGGTCTTGCCGGCTTCGCCGCCGGAGATGCCGTTCTCGATCTTCTTGCCGTCCTTGTAGATGTAGCCCATGTGACCTTCGACGGTCGGCCGGGTCCACAGCAGTTCGCCGTTTTTCGGGTCATAGGCTTCGATCTTGCCGACGATGCCGAATTCGCCACCGGACACGCCGGTAATCAGCTTGCCATTGATTACCAGCGGTGCCGCGGTGATCGAGTAACCGGCCTTGTGGTCGGCGACGCTCTTGCGCCACACCACTTTGCCGGTGTCCTTGTTCAAGGCCACCAGTTTGGCGTCCAGGGTGCCGAAGATCACCAGGTCGCCATACAACGCCACACCACGGTTGATCACGTCGCAGCACGGACGGATGTCATCCGGCAGGCGCGCATCGTATTGCCAGAGTTCCTTGCCGGTGCGCGCATCCACGGCAAACACCCGCGAGTAGGAGGCAGTGACGTACATCACGCCGTCCTTGATCATCGGCTGGGCTTGCTGGCCGCGCTGCTTTTCACCACCGAAGGACATCGCCCAGACTGGACGCAGGTCCTTGATATTGTCGGTATTGAGAATGTCCAGGGTGCTGTAGCGCTGGCCTTGCAGGCCCATGCCGTTGGTGACGATCTGGTTAGTGGAATTCACATCGTCGAGAATTTCCTGATCGGTGACCGCCCACGCCGACACGGCGGGGAGGAGCATGGCGGCGCACAGTGCACTCAGCACCAAGGGCTTGCATAGACCGGAGTGTTTCATTGCGGTTACCTCTGCGGGTTAATTGTTATCCCCGGGAAGTTTTCCCGGTCTGCCGCTAATTCTTCGCCGCAGGGCCTCACACAACAATTGCACGCAGTACCGATTTAACTACTCCCTTGGTAGCAATACTCACCTACCTATCAGCAGCATTTCACCCGTCTGGGCGCACGGATGGATATCAGTGGCACCAGCCGCGAAGAGGGGATCGCCGCTGGCCATCGCGCCCGGCGGTACTGCGTCATGCTCAGATATGCCAAGGAGGTAACTGGCCACGCGGGCCATCGCGAGCTTTTGCGCGAGTCCAGCAGTGCCTCGATGAGTGCCCGCGTGCTCGGCAAATATCTCGGCTGGCACATGCCGCGCCAGCGCTACCTCATCGTCGACGACACCTGGGATCGCAGCAGCGAAAGTGAACGGCGCGCCGCCACCGCTCTAAGTCGGCCCGGCCACCTGGGTGCAACCCGGTATGGCTGGAACAAGGATCCAGCGCATATGCACCTCATGTGCAGTTCAGGCGCGCCGCAGGTACGGCGCGTCAGGCGTCAGGCGTCAGGGCGCGAGTTTGACCTCACTGATCTGTATCAGTGGCTGGCTGTCGGTGAAGTTGGACAGATCGCCCATGATCCGCTCGGCGTGCGGCGCAAAGCTGTTCTGAAAACTCTCGACGCTGTCGAAATACAGGTGGCCCATGGCGACGAAGGGCGCCCGACTATCGGGGTCGGCGCTGGCCAGACCCTGGTCCACGGCAATGGCCTTGCAGGCATCGCCCAGGCACTTGCGCACTATGTCCATGTGCTGGCTGCAGTAGTAGCCGAAGTCGAAATGCACGCCGGGGTTGTTGGGGTAGAGCACGCTGACTTTGATCATTGGGTTTATCTCACTGGTTATGGCTAGCAAGTTCTTGTGCAAGGCTGAAGCCTCTGCACACTCAACACCTTACAACGCGGCCGTGAATTCATTGCCACTGTTATCGCCTAGCTACAGCTCGGTTTCACCCTCACCTGCACCTCCAGGCCGCGGGTCGAATTCGCACTGACGTAGGGGCACAACTCGGGCTGATGAGGTAGGACTCGGGAGTGCCGCCGACCAAACCGCTGTCCATTGGATGGGCGATCTGCAGTCGCAAACGACTGAAATCTGCCCGGGTTGTAGCCAGCCAAGGACTGGATCGCCCTCGCCGCCTGCCCCAGCCCATGCTGGGCCAGGCGAGCAACGCCTACAGCAGCAAAGACCGGCTATCCGGCACACACCCCCTGCCTGGCGAACCGGCAGCAAATGCCGGCCTCAAGCTGGCGAGCGGTAAGCCGTTATTCGACTTCCTGATACAACCCCGGCAGTTCGTAACGCAAACCATAGCGGCCATAGAGTTGTTTGAGATCACCAGAGAGAATCAGCTCTTCGAGCTTTTCCTCCAGAGCGTAAGCCAGTTGCCGATTGCTTTCATGCACCGCCATGCCGATATCCCAGACCTGCTTGCCCATCTTGGGGTAGGCGTTCTCGGCCAAGGCCAGATTGCTGTCTGCGGCCTGCTTTACCTGCCAGTCGATCTCGCCGCGCATGGCCATCACCGCATCGACCTCGCCCTTCTTCATCCCGGCAAAGGCGGCCTGGGGATTGCTGAAGTGATGGGTCTTGCCACTGAGCATGCCGTCGAACACCGAGGACAGGTAGAAGGACGGCACGCTGTCGACCTCGACGCCAATCGGATGTTGCTGGAACACCGCCACGCTGGGCACGGTCTTGAGTCGGCGCCGGTCGTAGGCGACCTGCCAGCGCTCGCGCTGATAGGGGCCGAACATCACCACCTGCTCGTTGACCAGTTCGCCGAACTCGTTGCTCATGTTGGAAAACTCGCGATCGTAAGGCACGCGCAGCATCACGTCGGCCAGCACATCTGGGCGCAGGTAATGCCCGCGCCAGATGTAGTCACGCAGATCGTCGTCGAGCTTTTCCCCCGGTGGCGCCCAGATCAGTTGCAGCTTGAGCCCCAGGCCCGTGGCCAAAGCCTGGGCCAACTCGTAATCGACGCCGCGCGGCTGACCATCCTGCAGGAAGCTGTAAGGCGGGAAATCCTCATAGAGGGCGACCTTGAGCACACCGGACTCGATGATCGAGTCATAGCTGCGTATTGGCGCCTGGGCTTGGGCCGGTGCAGCTACCAGGCCCAACGTACAGAGCAACGCACTCAACAGCAGGACAGTCAGGCGCATGGCCATTACTCCTCGACGTGCACGCTCTCCAAGTAGCTGCGTACGGCCCACAGTGCTTCCTGGCTAAGGTAATCGGCCATCTTCGGCATATACACCCGGCCGTCACGCACCGCACCGTTGATCACCCGCTCCTTGAACCACTCATCGCCCATGGCGCCGATTTCGAGCAGGCGCAGATCCGGGGCGATGCCGCCAGACTTGGCTTCCAGGCCGTGGCAGGCCGCGCAATTCTGGTTGTATGCCGAGGCGCCAATTTCAATCGCCTTGGGGTTGTCGCGGTAGGGGTTCTCTTCCAGCCACTCTTCGCCCAACGGTTCCAGTCCGGGGGTCTTGACGTCTTGCGGGACCACATCGCCATGCGCCCAGAGCGTGGCCGAGAAAGCCAACAGCAGCAGGGCGGCACCGGTTTTTTGTTTGATTTTCATGATCGAGACCTCTTCGAATACACGCAGGACAGGCGTTATTGAGCTTGCTTGTAACCATCTTAGAAAGACCTGGGCGCGCACCGAATGCTGCTTTGGTGGCCCGTGCCTAGTCCCTTGGTAGTAGGGCTTGTGGCGGCCGTCAGGCAGGGCTTGCGCAGCAAGGCTGCGGGTATCGACGGCTATCTGGCGGCAAACAGCTGGGCTTCAGCGCGGCGTCGTGAGACCAGGTCATTGCTGTGTGCAGGAGCCGGCCAGTCGCATGGTGTCGCTGCCAAGCAAACAACGTTGCGAGAGCGCCGTCGGTTGAACCCGCTGTCCGCCGGTAAAGCGCCAACGCCAGGGAGCGGCGAAGCTCAACAGCGAAGCCGCCTATTTGCGCGCGGCCTTACTTGACCACGAAGTAGCCGAGCATGCCCTTGCCTTCCAGGCCCTTGGCGAAGAAGCGGAACTTGCCGGGTTTGATCGGCACGAAGAAGATTTCCGCCTCGCCGGCGTCCTCGAACTCGAGTTCGGTAAGGGTGATTGCCTTGATCTCCACCCCACCGGCTTCGACCTTGCGCAGGAAGATTGAAGTGGCGAATTCCGGCGCCTGGAACGCGTACTCCTTCTGCCCGCTGGCGATGATTTTCAACTGGTAGGCCTTGCCGGTTTCCAGTTGGTACTCCCTCTGCGACATGCTGTAGTCGCTCTCTTCGCTGCCCAGGCGCAAGTCCGCCAGCGCGGTGCCGCGACGGGTCAGATCGCCGGCGGCATAGATAGTGTCGAAACCGATCAGGCTGCAAATCAGTAGCACGGGGAGAAACAGCGCTTTGAGAATACGCATGGCGAACACCTATTATTGTTATGGGTCGATACAGCCATGCTAGAACCCCTTGCGGCATGCGAAGTTACTACCTTGGTAGTGCCCGACTGGTACTTTGGGCATATTTCCCCAGCGGCTCACTGTTCCTATGCTGGCAACACCTACTCAGGAGTTGCCCATGCGCCAGATCAGTCGTCATCTCTTGCTCTGTGTCGCCGTCACTCTCGCTTATGCGGCCATGAGCCAAGCCGACAGCCCGGCAGCTGAGCTGCAGGTGCGCATCGGCTACCTGGCCTACACCCCGGCAACCGGACCGCTACTGTCCAATGTAATTGGCGAACCTGCGGACGCCGGCCTGCGCGGCGCCGAACTGGCGATTGCCGACAGCAACAGTACCGGTCGCTTTCTCAAGCACGCCTATAGCCTCGACGTCGCCGAGCATGACGACAGCGCAACTCTGCTCGAGGCCGCCAGCGCGCTACATGACCAAGGCGTACACCTGTTCGTGGTCAACGCCCCCGCGGCGACCCTGCGCAAGCTCAGCCAGGCACTCGCCGACAGCCTGCTGATCAATGCCGGCAGCCGCGACGACAGCCTGCGCCAGAGCGAGTGTTTGCCTAACGTGCTGCACACCCTGCCCAGCCGAGCCATGCTCGCCGACGCCCTGGCTCAGTTTCTGGCGGTGCGCAAATGGTCGCGCTGGCTGCTGATCAGCGGCCCCACCGAGGACGATCAGGCCTATGCTGCGGCCCTGCGCCGGGCGGCTAAGCGCTTCGGTCACAGCCTAGTCGCAGAGAAGGCCTGGAGCTTCGACAACGACCAGCGCCGCAGCGCCCAGGCCGAGATGCCGCTGTTCACCCAGACCAAGGAATACGACGTGGTGCTGGTCGCCGACGAACGCGGCGACTTCGGCGAATACCTGCCCTACCAGACCTGGTACCCGCGCCCGGTCGCCGGCACTCAGGGCCTGACCCCCACCGGCTGGCACAAGACGGTGGAGACCTACGGCGCCGCGCAATTGCAGAAGCGCTTCGAGGCCCACGCCAAGCGCTGGATGAACGAGCGCGACTACGCCGCCTGGATCGCCGTGCGCAGCATCGCCAGCGCGGTGAGCAAACTGGGCCAGGCCGACGCCAGTGCGATCCGCACGCTGGCCCTAAGCGATCAACTACCGCTGGACGGCTTCAAGGGCCGCAAGCTGAGTTTCCGCAGCTGGAACGGCCAACTGCGCCAACCCATCCCCCTGGTGCATCCCCGCGCCCTGGTCAGCAACTCGCCGCAGGAGGGCTTCCTGCACCCCACCAGCGAGCTGGACAGCCTCGGCTACGACGCACCCGAAGTCAGCTGCACGCTGACTGCCAACTGACAACAAGAGGAATAATCCCATGCGTTTCGCCTTGCTCGCCGCGAGCATCAGCCTGGCCCTGGCCAGCACCTCGAGCCTCGCCGCCACCGCCTATGTGTCCAACGAGAAAGACGACAGTATCAGCGTGATCGACCTCGACAGCATGGAGGTCAGCGCCACCCTGGACGTCGGCATGCGCCCGCGCGGCCTGCTGCTGTCCAGCGACAACAAGCTGCTATACATCTGCGCCAGCGACTCCGACCGTGTCCAGGTGATGGACCTGGCGACGCGCAAGATCATCAAGCAACTGCCCTCCGGCGCCGACCCCGAGCAGTTCGCCCTGCACCCCAACGACCGCTGGCTATATATCTCCAACGAAGACGATGCGCTGGTCACCGTGGTCGATGTGCAAAGCGATCAAGTGCTGGCGCAGATTGATGTCGGCGTCGAACCCGAGGGCATGGCCGTCAGCCCGGATGGCAAATGGGCGGTCAATACCAGCGAAACCACCAACATGCTGCACTGGATCGACACCAGTACTCAGCAGCTGGTGGATAACACCCTGGTCGACCAGCGCCCGCGGCATGTCGAATTCGACCCACAAGGCAAACGCCTGTGGGCTTCGGCGGAAATCGGCGGCACGGTCAGCGTGATCGATGTCGCCAGCCGAAAAATCGAGAAAGTCCTGACCTTCAAGATCAAGGGAGTGCACCCGGACAAGGTGCAGCCAGTCGGGGTTCGCCTCAGCGCCGACGGCAAACTAGCCTTCGTTGCCCTCGGCCCGGCCAACCATGTGGCAGTGGTCGACGCCAACACCTATGCAGTGCTCGAGTACCTGCTGGTCGGCCGGCGTGTCTGGCACATGGCATTCACCCCGGACCAGCAACAACTGCTGACCACCAACGGCGTCAGCGGCGACGTTTCGGTAATCGACATGAAAACCCTCAAGGTGACCAAGTCGATCAAAGTCGGCCGCTATCCCTGGGGCGTGGTGGTCACCCCATGAACGCCTTGGAAGTCAGCGCGCTAGGCTTCGCCTATGGCGCACGCCAAGCCTTGCAGGGCATCGGCTTCAGTGTTGCGCCCGGCACCTTCGCCGCGTTGCTGGGGCCGAACGGCGCCGGTAAGTCGACCCTGATCGCCCTGCTCACCCGGCTTTATGACCTGCAGCAGGGCGATATTCAGGTGATGGGCTGCAGCCTGCGCCAGCAGCCGCGTCAGGCCCTGCGCCAACTCGGCGTGGTGTTCCAGCAGAGCACCCTGGATCTGGATCTTAGCGTCGAGCAGAACCTGCGCTACCACGCCGCCCTGCATGGCCTGGCCAAGCCATTGGCGTGCGCGCGGATCGACGAGGAACTGGCCCGCCAGCAGCTTGCTGAACGGCGTCATGAAAAGGTCCGCGACCTCAACGGCGGCCACCGACGCCGCGTGGAAATCGCTCGCGCCCTGCTCCATCGGCCGCGCCTGCTGTTGCTTGACGAAGCCAGCGCCGGCCTCGACCCGGCCAGCCGCCTGGCGCTCAACCAGCATGTACGTCAGCTCTGTCGTGATGACGGACTGGCCGTGCTGTGGACCACCCACCTGCTCGATGAAGTGCAAGCGAGCGACGAGCTACTGATCCTCAACCGCGGTCGCCTGGTCGCCCAGGGCCTGGCCAGCCAGATCGGTGCCGACGACGCCAGCCTGGCCGCCACCTTCGCCCGCCTGACCAGCAGCGAGGCGGGAGCATGAACAGTTTTCCACCAGTGCACAGCGCTGCCCAACCGCTGCCATGGGTCAAGCGCAATCACGTAGGAGCGGGCCATGCCCGCGAATGGGCATCGAATAGTCGGCCGGATCGCGGCCATGGGCCGCTCCGACAAATGCCTCGCAACGCGGCAGCGATCTCTACCGCGTCGCGCTTCCATTGCTCATACCAAGAGCCCCAGCTGGCATCTGCATTCCTGGTGCGCAGGGCGCACCCTAGCCGCACTCGTCACCTAACGGAGCCGCACCCATGAATGCCTACTGGTACTGCCTGCAAGGTATCGTGCAGCGCGAATGGCTGCGCTTTGTGCTGCAGCGTTCGCGCTTCTTCAGCGCCCTGGTGCGCCCACTGCTGTGGTTGCTGGTGTTCGCCGCCGGTTTTCGTGCGGCCCTGGGCATCGCCATCATCGCCCCCTATGACACCTACATCACCTACGAGACCTATATCGTGCCGGGGCTGGCCTGCATGGTCCTGCTGTTCAACGGCATGCAGGGCTCGCTGTCGATGGTTTACGACCGGGAGATGGGCAGCATGCGGGTGCTGCTGACCAGTCCATTGCCGCGCGCTTTCCTGCTCGCCAGCAAACTGTTGGCCATTGCCCTGATCTCATTGCTGCAGGTCTATGCCTTCCTCGCCATCGCCTGGCTGTATGGCGTACAGCCGCCATCTGGGGCCTGCTCAGCGCCCTACCCGCCCTGCTGCTGGTGGCGCTGTTGCTCAGCGCCCTGGGCTTGCTGCTGTCCAACGGCATCCGCCAACTGGAGAACTTCGCCGGGGTGATGAATTTTGTGATTTTCCCGCTGTTCTTTCTCTCATCGGCGCTCTACCCGCTATGGAAGATGCGCGAAGCCAACGAATGGCTGTACTGGCTCTGTGCGCTCAACCCCTTCACTCACGCGGTCGAACTGGTGCGCTTCGCCCTCTACCAGCGCCTGAGCCTCAGCGCCCTGCTGATCTGCCTGGGCCTGACCGCGCTGTTCGCCGTGCTCGCCGTAGTCACCTTCAACCCGCAACACGCCGCCTTGCGCCGGGCCAACTAACCCCACCCGCTCGCGGCTGATGCGGCGCGCCGCCCGGTCACCCCTCCACAAGCAACCTGGGCGAACTCCATCGTCAATCACCTGCGCCTCGATAAAACAACCACTTACGATCAGCCTTCTACTACTTTGGTACTGCTTTCCCTCTCCAATGTAGAATTCCCAAAGCAGGGGGTATTGCTCTGTAATACGCATACAAAAAGAACCGAGACTTAAGGCGATGAAGCACTGCCTAACCCTATCCACAGGTCCTTCACTGATCGCAAGCCTGCCGCTGGCCGCCCCGCGCCAGGCGGCAACTGCGCGGGTTGCTGCCGAAGGCTGTCGTCTCAGCCATCACCGCAGCCCTACTCCGGCACACACTGAGCACGCACGCGCCCTCGACGAGTCCCCGCAGACGCCGTTGATCGACGTATACCGGCACCAGTGGCTGGCCAATACCGGCAACCGCGAGCTGACAGTCCTGGCGACAAAGGCTGGCGGCTGGTGTTCTACTGCCGCTCCGACTGCTGGCTCGGCTGGATCGCGCTCAAGCGCGCCCACACCCCGGGTTACCACAACCTCTACCGCTTCGGCATCGCTGGCTGGCAGCAGGCCGACCTGTCCTTGATCCCGGCCCAACCGCTGGTCCTGCCGTAACCGTGCAAGCATTTCCCCAAGGCTGTAGCCGCACCATAATCAAAATAATGAGGTGAAAGGCCATGTACAAGATTCTGATTGCCGACGACCATCCGCTGTTTCGCGAAGCCATTCACAACGTCATCAGTGACGGCTTTCCTGGATGCGAAATCATGGAAACCGCTGACCTCGACAGCGCCCTGGCCATGACCCTGGAAAACGACGACCTCGACCTGATCCTGCTCGACCTGAACATGCCCGGCATGCACGGCCTGAACGGTTTGATCAACCTGCGTAACGAGGCGCCGACCATCCCGGTGGTGATCGTTTCCGCCGAGCAGGACAAGCAAATCGTGCTCCAGGCCATCACCTATGGTGCGGTCGGCTTCATCACCAAGTCCTCGCCGCGCGCACAGATGACCGAGGCCATCCAGCAGATTCTCAACGGTAATGTCTACCTGCCGCCGGACATCATCCGCTCGCAAAAAACCACCTCCCACCGCACGTTCTCGGATCACCACGGCTTCCCCCAGGAGCTGCTGCAAGCCCTGACCCGCAAACAACTGCTGGTGCTGGAGCGCATGACCAAAGGCGAGTCGAACAAACAGATCGCCTACAACCTGGATATCGCCGAAACCACGGTCAAAGCCCACGTCTCCGCCATCCTGCGCAAACTCAATGTGCACAACCGGGTGCAGGCGATCCTGTCGGCCGGTGATATTGATTTTGCAGCTTATCTGCGCCGTTGAGAGCACTACCCCGTAGGGCGGGTGCAACCCGCCCTACGTCTGCTGCCTGAATAAACGCGCCGTAACCCATCATCGATGTCAGCCACGACAATCGGGCACAGGTGTAAATCGTTGGATGGCTATCGCTGCCCGCCCCTCCTGCAAAGGCGCTCTCAGCCTGCACCCCGCTCCAGCAAATGACTCATCGCAGTCTTCAGCTTCATCGGCCGTACCGGCTTGTGCATCAGGGTGTGGCCGAGTTCGCGCATCTGCAGCTTGAGCTCGTTGCTGTAGTTGGCCGTGATCATCAGCGCCGGTAACGGCGTGCTGCGCCTGGCGTTGATCAGGGCCACGGCGTCGACGCCGTTGTGGCCGTCGTCGAGGTGGTAGTCGGCGATCAGCAGGTCGGCCTCGGCGTGGTAGTTGTCGACCTGGCGCGCCAGGTCTTCTTCGCAGAGCGCGGTGACCACCTGGCAGCCCCAGGCTTCCAGCAGGGTGCGCATGCCCGCGCAGATCGCCGCGTCGTTATCCAGCACCCAGATGCGCGAACCGCTCAGGCGCTCGATCAGCAGATCAGGTGCGTCATGCATCACCCGAGCCCTGGGCGCGAGGGTGGTCAGGGGGACGTCGATGGCGAACATCGAGCCCTTGCCCAATTTCGAGGACACACGGATACGGTGGCCGAGCATGCCCGCGATCTTGTCGACGATGGCCAGCCCCAGGCCGAGGCCGCGATCCTGTTTGCGGTGGCTAACGTCACCGCGCTTGAATTCCTGGAAAATCTCGCCAAGTTTGTCCTCGGCGATACCGATGCCGGTGTCCCAGACTTCGATCGACAGGCTCTGCCGGTGCCGGCGGCAGCCGAGCAGAATACGCCCGCTGGTGGTGTAGCGGATGGCGTTGCTGAGCAGGTTACGCAGGATTCGCGCAAGCAACTGGATATCGCTGCGCACCAGCGCCGAGCTGGCGATGAAATCCAGGCGCAGGCCTTCACTGCCGGCGATCTGGTGGTATTCGGCGGCGAGGTTTTCCAGCAGTTCGCTGACCGCGAACGGGGCGATATCCGGCTTGATCACCCCGGCATCCAGCTTGGAGATGTCGACCAGGGTGCCGAGCAGGCTTTCCACATCTTCCAGGGAGTTGCTGACGTTGCGCACCAGGGCCGCGCTTTCGACCAGATCGCGTTTTTCCAGCAACGCGCTGGTGAACAGCCGCGCGGCGTTCAAGGGTTGCAGCAGGTCGTGGCTGACCGCAGCGAGGAATTTGGTTTTCGACAGGTTGGCCTGTTCGGCCTCGCCCTTGGCTTCGCGCAGGCGCGCTTCCATCTGCGTACGCTCGTCGATTTCGCTGCGTAGCTGGGCATTCAGATCGGTCAGTTCGGCGGTGCGTTCGCGCACCCGCTGCTCCAGGTGCTGGTAGGCCTGATGCAACGCCTCGGCGGTGCGGCGGCGCTCGGTAATGTCGCGGATCAACACAAAGATCCCGGTCACCTCGCCGCTGGCCTGGCGATTGGGTACATAGGAGCGCAGCATGTAGCGCTCCTGGCCCTGGTGGTTGGTTTCCGCCACCTCGAAGGTCACGCTCTCGCCGGACAGCGCCCGCTCGATATAGGGCTCCAGGCGCCGACAATGTTCTTCGTTGTGCACCTCGCGCAGGCTCTGGCCAAGCATCGCGCCACGCGGCCAGCAGTACCATTCCTCGTAGACCTTGTTGGTGAAGTCGTAGACCAGATCGGCGTTAAGGTAGGCGATCAGCGCCGGCACATGGTCGGTGATCAGGCGGATCCAGCGTTCGCTTTCGCTAAGGGCTTCGGCATGCCGATAGCGCTCGGTGATGTCGGTGAAGGTGTTGACGAAACCGCCGGTGGGCAGTGGATGGGTGCGCACCTCGAGCATGCGCCCGTCGAACAGGCGCAGCTCCAGCTCTTCGATAGGCTTGCCGTTGGCATCGCGACTGTCGGGGCTCAGCAGTTGCAACTCGCTGTCGGCCATCACCTCGGCGAACGGCCGGTGGGCGTTGATCGGTGCCAGGCCGCAGAGGTCGAGAAAGCGGTGATTCCACAGTTCCAGCTGACCCTCGGCATTGACCATGGCCATGCCTTGCGACAGGTTGTCCATGACACGCTGCAGCAGCCGCGATTTTTGCGCCAGGGCCTGCTCACGGCGCAGGGTTTCGTTGAGTTTGACCTCGGTAATGTCGGTGTAGAGGATTACCAGGCCGCCCTCACGGGTCGGCCGCTCGCTGACCTGCACCCAACGGCCGTCGCGCAGGCGGTAGAGCATGTGCTCGTCGCGGTTGCCGCGCTGTTCCTCGACCACCAGGCCAGTACTCTTGCTCAGGCGCTTGATCTCCGCCAGCCGGGTACCGGCACCGATGCGCGCGCGGCTGTGCGCCCATAACGATTTGAAGCGGCTGTTGAACAGGACGATGCGTTGTTCGCTGTCGAACAGCACGAAGGCATCGGAAATACTCTCGATGGCATCGATCAGGTGCTGGTGGGCGGTTTCCGCACGCAAACGCGCATCGCTGAGCAGTTGGTTGCTGGATTTCAGCTCGGCCATGGCCTGGTTCAATGCATCGGTGCGCTCGCGCACCTGTTCGGCCAGTACCACCGAGTGCTGGAAGGCCGCATAGGCATCGTCACCGTGCGAATGGACCGACTCGACCCGCTCGATCAGCGCGCTGTTGATCCGCTTGAGCTTGTGGTTATCCCGTTCCAGCGCCGCACAGCGGGCTTGCAGCTCGGCGACATCAGCCCCGACCGGGACGGCCAATGGCGACTCCGGTGAAGGTTTGGTTGATGTGCATGCCATTGAACTGCTCCCCGTAGGTATTGAACCCTATGACTTGCTGGCTGCGCAGGAACGCCGAGACCGGCTCGACACCGCCGTCGTCCTCGATCTCCAGGCGCCGCAGAAAACAGTCGCAGCCGATGGTCAGCAGCAAGGGGCCGAGACGCTCGCGCAGACCGTCGAACAGGCTTTCCAGGTTGGGCAATAGTGGCCCAGGGCGCATGGCGGTAAGGACGATGCCGTTCTCCACCGCACAATAGAAACTCAAGCTGAGGTCTTCATTGACCCGCTGGATCGAGCGCACGTAGTACTGGTCGCTGATGCGCACGGCCAGGGGATTGGCGGCGAACACCCGGTGATCGAGGGCCTCCAGTGGCACGCCGATCAACTCGGCGTATTCCTGCGCGGCCGGCGCCGCGTTCAGCTCGAATACGCGCCGGCTGGCGCTGTCGGCCCGGGTCACCACCAGTTTCTCGCCGCAAGGTTGGATGTGATGGGTGCTGAACACCTCGAAATCCAGCCAGGTGTTGAACAGCACCACCACCGCCGCACCGGTGTGGAACTGGCCGCCATAGTAGACATGGGTATGGGTCAGGTGGTTGTCGTCGCCGGCCGAACCGCCGAAATGCGGGATGCTGCCGAACGCCGCGCTGAGTGCGCCGAGCACCACCTCCTCGCGGCTGGACAAACCATCGAGCAGGGTCAGGGCGAAGCTGTGGCCCTTGATCGAAGCCAGCTCGTTGTTGCGGCAATCCTTGGCCAGACGTTCGACCAACTGCTGGGCGTCGATCAGGCTGAAACGCTCCATTTCGTCGATCAACGCACTGGCAATCGAGAAGCTGCGGTGATCGAAACCCACCGCACTAACACAGCCACGGCCGTAGCCATGCGGGGTGATTTCCCCGGCGCTGGTGCAGCCGATCAGGTTGATGCCGCCGAAGTACTGATCCAGCGCCTCACCGAGGCTTGCCAGGTCGTATTGCGCCGAACAGAAGAACAGCACGAAGCCCAGGTGCGGGTGAATCAGCTGGCGTGCCAACTCCTGCGCCACCAGTTCCACATCGGTGGCACTCGAGGTAGCGGTGACGACGCCTTCAGTCCGTTCCTGCTGCATAGCTTGCCCCAATAAAAAAACCACCTGGCATAGGGTTATTCTACGAAGCTCTCAGGTTTAGCCCCATGCAACTTGAGTCGCGCCGGCCTACTTCCTAAGTAGCGGTCCATCCCAGCGCACGGGTGCCGGGAAGTCGTTCGACAGTCAAGTCATCGCAGGCGTGACTATCACGTCGCTCACGTTCGCTGCCTTCGTAGGAGATCCTCCGTCGCGCAGCAAACTGGAGGCAATGGTGTCTGTCGGCTTGTGGGTACCTGTAGGAGCGGGCCATGCCCGCGAACCGCTGCAAGCGGTGTCCGGGAAAAATCGTCCGACAGACAGTCCATCGCGGGCATGGCCCGCTCCTACGGACGGAGGACGCCGCATGCCCGCGAACGATGCTCGGTCCGCGTTCTAGATACAACGCCTGAGAATGACCGGCAGCACCACGAACAACGTGGTCACGATCAGCAGGATCAGCAGGATCAGCAACAGTTCCAGGCTGTAGATGAGCATGCACACCTCCACAAAAATGCCGGGCAGGGTCTCCCCTGCCCGGCTCGTCCCCAGGTCTTACCAGTTCAGCACGGCACCGACGGCTAAGGTGTTGGTGTCTTCATTCAGACCGCTGCCGGTGGCGGCATCGATCTGGTACTGGTTGTACTCGGCGACCAGCATGAGGTTGTCATTGATGGTGCGAAAGTAGGCGACGCCACGGGTTTCGTAGTCGGCCGCAGTACCCAGACCGTTGCCGTCATCCTCGGTCTTGCCATAGGACAGCGCCACGCGGTTCTTACCGAAGGTGTAGGAGCCCTGCAGCAAGTAGCCGTCGCTGTCGATTTCACGCAGGGTCGGCTCACCGGCGTTGTTGGTGAAGAAGGGGTTCATGCCTTCGGCCTGGAAGCCCGAAGCGGTCAGGGAAACGCCGCCCATCTTGGCCTGCACGCCATAGCCGACGCCCTGTGAAGTCACGGTATCGACGCTGTTGTCGGTGCTTTCCGAGGACTGGTAGGCACCGTTGAGCCAGGAATAGATGGTCGCGCCGGCAAGATCGAACTGGTAGCTGACTTCCGACTCGAAGCGTGGCTGATCCTGATAGGACTTGCCGGCGCCATCGTCACTGGTGTCCACCGGGTCCATGATGCCAACGGCAAGATTCAGACCTTCGGCCAGACCGTTGTTGCGGTAGGTGATCTGCGCGGTCGGGAACGGGTACGGGTAGCCGGTGCCGATATTGCCGAACGATACGCCGCCGCCATCGACCAGGCCCAGGGTATCGCTGACGTTGCCGTAACCCGCCAGCATCTCGTCGCGGAAGATGTTCGAGCGTGAGAACAGACCGAAGTCCTTACCCACCAGCACTTCGCCCCACTCAGGACTGGCGACGGTACCGTAGAACTGGCGTACGTCGATGGCGGTGGCGGTGCCATTGGTTTCACTGTCGTTGATCGTCACCCAGAACGAAGAACGGCCACCGAGCTTGAGGTCGTCGATCTGCTTGCCGAAGTTGAAGCCTATCCAGTTCGGCAGGAAGCCCATCTTCACCCGCGCCTGGCGGCGGTCAAACTGCTCACCATCGCGATCGACATCGCTGTTCACATAGAAGGCGTTGACGTAACCGTCAGTGGAGAAGGTGGTGCCGTCCTGGTCATACAGGACGATTTCCGCGGCCGCTTGCTGGGCTGTTGCCAGGGCGACGGCGGCAGTCAGAGCCAGAGGCAGGAATCGGGTGTTGGCGATCTTCTTGTTGTGCATAACGCTCTCCGCTTGGGGGGATGACCGCGAGGTCAGTCGTGTCGGAGGCGATTATCGAAAAGCATGGCGCTCGGCCATACGCTGCTATGGCGCTGAATAACTGCTGCTTTGGCCGGGCGCAACGGCGCACACAATTAGACGTAAGACCTGGCCAGACCACGGAGCAAGCCAAAGGTCGTAGGCCTTTACGCCGCGGCGCACGCGGACCTGCCGGCGGATCGACGACCGGCCTGATAGTGGCGAAGAGAGAGGAGAAGCGGCGCAGTTGATCAGCTAGGCGATGACCAGCCGACCGCCGGTTTGGCGGCGGTGGCCAGCACTCGCCAACTGCCCTGGGCCTGGCTCAGTTGACGATGCGCGGCCAGTAACTGCGGCCGTTCGAGCACGGCCAGGCCCTGCAACACGGCCGTCTCGTGCGCCGCGGACAAACCGGCCAGATGCGCCTGCCAGTGCTGTTCGGCCAGATCCTGCGGGCTACTGGGCGCCTGCCGACTGAGCTCGGCGGCCGTCAGCGCCAGATCCTGATCGTCCAGGGCGGCCAGACGCTCGCCCTGGGTCTGGAGAAACGCCTCGATATGCCCGAGAATTTGCTCCGCCGACGCATGCGGCGACTGCACGACAAACACAATGCCGCGATGCGCCTGCACCTGACGGAATCCGCAATACACCGCATAGCCCAGTTGCAACTCGCTGCGCAGCCGCTGGTAAAACGCGCCCTGGCAGAACTGCGCGAGCAATCGCCACGCGGCCTCGGTCGCTGCATCCGCGGCCGGTAACGGGCAGAACAGCAGCAACGCCGCTTCGCTGCAATCGATGGCGGCGTCCTGCCAGTAACGCCCAGCGGGGCCCATTGCAGGCGGCTCTGGCGGATTCAGCGGCGCTACCGAGCTGAACAATCGTTCGATCTCGGCTTGGTCGGCAGCAGCCATCCCCACGCCCAGGCCGTCAAAGCGCGCCAGTCGGTAGCACTCATGCAGGCGTTGCGCGGTCAACGCGGCGCACTCGCGCCCGGGCGCAGCGATCAACTCGGGCAAACGTTCGAGCAGCTGCCTAAATGGCATCTCGGCTTGCGCCTGAATGGCAGCCTGCCGAGCCTCGCGCGGCCCTTGTTGCCAGGCCACGAGGGCAGGACAAAGCAGCGCCGCCAGCACCTGCTGCACGACCGCAGGCAACAAACCGGCAGATCCTTGCAGCGACAGTTGCCAGCCATCGTCGCGAGCGGTCAATTGCACTGCGACCCCGACCTCCGCCGCATCGGCTTCGAGGGTTCGCAATGCCACCCGCAACAGCGCCTGCAACTCGCCAGCGTCGACCCGCTCGGCCAGCCAGCAGCGCCAATAGAGCCTGGCTTGCCCAGCAACACCCGGAGCGCCCTCCCCTGTGGCGGGAACTGGCAACCAGCGCATCCGGAGCGCAATGCCAAGGGCTGGCATTGCCACAGTTGCAGGATCGAAAAATGGATTGGCCGGCGGCAACTGCCACGCCCAGGTGCAAGGCGCTGCGCTGACCGGCGGCGTCTCCTGCATCTGCAAGGCAAAGCCAGGAGCCGGCCAACTGGGCATTGGCCGGGTGCTGGCGAACAGTTGCAGCAGACGCCGGGCGTCCTGCATCTGCGCCAACAGCCCCGCCAGCGCGGCCTGCCCTGCCCCGCTCAAGCCAGCGTCCGGGGTCCAACCCGCCGCCAGACAATCCTGCCAATGACGCGCCAGGGCCAGCGCCTGCATGCTGTGCAGGCGCTGTCCCTGGATCGCCCGATAGCGCTCGTACAAAAACCCACCCTGATCGGCACCCGCAAAGAAGCCCAACCAGCCCAGCACGGCAGCCACAACTGCGGCCTGGGTTGCGGCCGCCTCAGCGCCGCCAGCAAAGCTCAGCAGCAACATGGCCTGATCGGCGTAGCGATACACCACCCGCACCTGCAGCCCTTGGCACAGTTGCGCCTCGCGCAAGCCAGCGAGCAAACCCGCCGGCGCCTCTGAGCGCAGCCAGGTCTGCAGATAATCCAGAGCTTGATCCAAGCCAGGCTCTGTCCACTCAAGGACGAAGCCCAACTGCAGGGATGGCGCACCGCCAGGCAGGGTCATGCGCAACTGCTGCACGCTCAGCGGTAATAACGGTGCCGGGGACGATTGCCGCTGCTGGCCCCGCCCCGGCAAGGCTGCAGCGTGGCGCTGAACCAGTTCATCCAACTCATCGAATGTCTGCGGACCAACCACCATCAGCGACAGTTGTCCGGCCTGGTAGAAACGCTGGTGAAACGCTTGCAGCGCCTGCTGGAAGGCGGCCTGCTCGACGGCCAAGCTGTCACGATTACCGGCCTGGAAAGCCGCGAACCGGTGCCCGACCGGCAACGCCTGACCCAGCGCCACCGCCACCAGGGTGTCGGGATCCTGGCCGCGGGCGAGGAACTCGGCATGCACCACCTCACGCTCGCGCAACTGCGCCGCCTGATCCAGCAGCGGATGGGCCAGCATATCGAGCAAGCGGGCCAAGGCCTCGTCGAGCCGATCCGCCGGCACCTCGCAGAAATAATCGGTGTGACGCGCCTGGGTCGAAGCATTGACCTGCCCGCCGCAGGCCTGCACGAACGCCATCAGACTCTGCTCGACGGCATAAGCACTGCTGCCGAGAAACAGCAGGTGCTCGAGAAAATGCGCCATGCCGGGGTAATCCTCCGGCTCATCATGGCTGCCGGCCGCAACCCGCACGCTGATCGCTGCCTTGGCCGTATCCGGCAAGCTGAGGATGGCCACCTGCAGCCCGTTAGCCAACTGCCGACATTCGGGCTGGGTAACATTGAGCGACGGCAAGTTACAGACGGCAGGCATAGCAAGACTCGACTCTGGCAGGTTTCGGCACTTCAGCATCAATCACCAGCTAACTGAAGGGCAATAGTGCTTTGGAAGTAGCTGTATCCGGACAAAGTCCAAGCGAATTGCCTCGCGAACTCAACGATTGGCCAAATTGTCAGGCACCGAGCGGGTCTATAGGAGGCGCGTGTCGACAAGAAGCACATAGCAGAACTTGAGCGCGAGCTGCGGCGCAAAGGCAAGGCACTGGCGGAAACCGCTGCGATCTTGGTGCTGCGAAAAAACATGAATGCCTTCTGGGGGAACGACAACGAGGACGTTTGACCGCGCTGCCGGAACGGCAACAATTCGTTGAACGGTTTAACCATGCTGTCGCTTCTGGTGCGCGCAAGGCGGTGGCCGGCGCAGGGATCGGACTGTCGCTGCGCAGCCTGCAACGCTGGGCACTAACGCCGGCCATACAAGCCAATGAGCGCACCACCACGCTACGCCCACGACGGCTCAATGCCCTGAGTGAGGACGCGCGCCGTGCCATCCTGGATGTCTGCAACAGCGCGCCTTTTGCCAATTCGCCACCCAGCCAGATCGTGCCAAATCGACCCACAGTAGCCTTTCGAGATGCATGAGAAGTAAATCAGGCCCCATTTTCCTGCAGGCCTAGCCGACATTTTGGCTGCTGCTCGACCGGCTTCGCTTTAGCCGTATGCCCCGGTGCAGCGCAGCGCACAGCAGGCTAACTAGCATCCTTCAAAGCGCCGTCGCCAATCTGGCGGCACTGCTCAGCCAGCGTTGCTGCTCGGCTGCTGTCGAACCAATCACCGGACCAAAAGTGGCGACCTTAACCGGGCTAATACCGCAGAACTCCAATGTGGTCTTCTTCATTTGCACAATACCGGGCATCCGATAGACCCAGCGAAAATACCAAGGAGGCGTGTCCATCGTGACCAGCAACTGCGCCGTGCGGCCCACTAGCAGTTTGTCAGGGAAGGCTGAACCGGCACGGTATTTAAATGCAAAGCCAGGTAACAGGATGCGATCGAGAAAGCCCTTCAATAGGGCAGGTACACTGCCCCACCAAATCGGATAAACCAATACCAGATGCTCGGCCCACAGGATCGACTCCTGCGCAGCCAGTAAATCTGGCTCCAACTCCTGAATACGCTGATAACCCTCATGCAGGATTGGCTCGAAGGCCACGTCTGCTAACCGCAAGATGCGCACGTTATGCCCAGCCTCAGTGGCCGCTGCCGCATAGCTGTCACTCAGCCCTGCACACAAACTGCTTGCTGCCGAATGACCTAAAATTACCAGTACTTGCTTCGCCATCTCGCTCACTCCAAAACATAAGTCCAGAGTGTAAAGTCTGCCCCTAATGGCAGAGTCAAGCAGACTTTAGCGGGCACTCACCGGCACTACAGAGCACTGCTGAGTTAACGACTGCGCCGCGTCGGCAGCGGCCAAACAACTGACAATCTCACCTGCGACCAGCAGAAATTTGCCATCCAGCGCCTGCAAGCGCGCAATCTCGGCACTCACACTCACACTCACACTCACACTCACACTCAACCGCTTAGCGTCGATCGCCGCTGCGAACGCTAGTCAGTCCGGCTCCCCCGTGCGCCCGGCCAATAGCGGCGCAAGTTCGGCCAAGCGAAAGCCCAGGCCTTGCGTCCGCTTAATCAACTGAATCAGCAACAGCTCATTGGCCGCATAAACTCTATACGAACCCAAGCGCGGCACTGGATCGCCCCTAGTTTCCTAGACGTTTACCAACGTCGGCTCTGGCTCGGGTCTGGACGTTCGTGACCGGCGGCTGCCGACCCAATAGCTGCCTATGACGACAGGCAGGTACCGGCCCGGAGTAGGCATTCGAAATTCTCTACGCAAACAGGCGCGGACTCGTAGCACTGCTTCGCCTCGTCTACGAGTAAGCAGTGCTTCTTCTTTTGTTCGGCGCTTGCCTTACTCTGAAAGTTGAGCAGGCCAGAAACTGCATAAGAACCTGCGCGCAGCAAATTGAACTACTGAGAAATGGCAGCGATCACCGAAATTTCTACCAGCAGCTCGGGGCTGGCCATCTTGGCCTCGACACAGGCTCGCGCAGGGGCGAAGCCTGGCGGAACCCAGCTGTCCCATACGCCGTTCATCTCGGCAAACAGGCTCATATCTTTCAGGTAGATGGTGGCGGACAGCAGCTGTTCACGATTGCTGCCGACCGACGCCAGCAGCGTATCGACCTTGGCCAGCATGGTCCGGGTTTGCTCCTGAATGCCCGCACTGCGGTCTTCTGCCACCTGCCCGCACAAATAGGCGGTCTGGTTATGCACCACGACTCGGCTCATCCGCGCAGCTGTTTCATATCGGCTAATGCTCATCGCTTTTCCTTTTGGAGTTCCATGTTGAAATGACTGGCTAGTGCTTTTCCCCACGGCTCACCAGCGAAGCCAGTTCACCCAGGGAAAGCGGTTTGATCGGCGCGCGGATGGTGTAATAACCCACCTGATCGATGGGAACATTGCGCTCGGCGGCGATGATTTTCGCCACGGTGAGACCGCACATGCGGCCCTGACAGGGGCCCATACCAGCGCGACTAAAGGCTTTGGCCTGATTCGGACCGCTACAGCCAAGCCCCACGAAGCGGCGGATATCACCGGCGCTGACCTCCTCGCAACGACAGACGATGGTTTCATCGACCGGCAGCAGGAACTCGGCAGCTGGTTGATAGAGCACATCCAGAAACGGCCGGATAACCATCAGCCTGTCCAGGGTCTGAAGCACCGGCCGTGCCAGCTTGTCCCGTTCAATGCTGTCGATGCGGCCCTGCTGGCAGGCTACTTGCCAGGCCGTCAGACGGCCGAAGTGCTCCGCGGCTAGCGCACCACCTATCCCTGCGGAGTCGCCAGCGACGAAGAAACCGTCGATCGACGTTTCGCCCCAGGCATCGGTCTGCGGATGCCAGCACTGCTGTTGCTCGTGCCATAGATGCTTGGCATCCAGGGCGCGGGTCAGCTGCACATTGGGCACGACGCCCTGATGCACCAGGAGTGTCTGGCAGTCGATCACGCGGTCATGGCCTTTGTGCTGAAAATGCAGCTGTGCCAGACAACCGCTGCTGGCAGCATCGGCGCGCAGTTGCGTCACCCCGCCGAGCAGCTTGATTCCGGCTTTGCGCAATGAGACCAGATAGCCCAGCCCCTTGAGCAGCATGCGCCAGCCGCGCAGCGCGCCGAGCCCATAGCGCAGTGCCTTGCAGTAGTTGCCTGGCGGAGTGGTATCCAGCACCGCACTGATCGGCACACCGGCCTTGTGTAGCTGCCAGGCAATCAGCAGCAGCAGCGGGCCGCTGCCGGCCAGCACCAGCGGGCCCGAAGGGGTCAGACCGCTACTCTTCAACAGGATCTGCGCCGCGCCGCAGGTCATCACCCCAGGTAGGGTCCAACCCGGGAAAGGCACCGGCCGCTCCTGGGCGCCGGTCGCCAGCAGTATCTTGGCTGCGCGCAGGGTGCGGCTCTGCCCAGCAACGGACACACTGAGTACGCGCTCTGGGCTGATATCCCACACCGTGGTCGAATGGAAGTAATCGACCCGCGAATGCTCCAGCGCATCTACCAGCGTGCGCCCGTAATAGTAGTCGGGCCCCAGTATTTGCCTATCCGCCGGTGCCGGGTTGCTCACGCTACGGTAGATTTGCCCACCCGGGGCGGCTTGCTCGTCCAGCAAGGCGACATCCAGGCCATGCTGGCACGCAGTAGTCGCGGCGGCCATGCCGGCGGGACCGGCGCCGACCACTATCAGGTCATAGATCCGCTCGCTCACGAGTACGACTCCTGCTCAGCTATAGGGACAGCCCTGGCGCCTAGCTGCGGGTGAATCTTCATGCCTTGCGCCACCAGGGTCATGCAGCCTTGCACGTTAGGCACGCCATCGATCTCCACCAGGCATTCGAAGCAAGCTCCCATCATGCAATAGGGCGCGCGCGAACTGCCGGACAGCGCGCTGCTACGTGACGGAATCATGCCCGCAGCTAGCACGGCGGCGGCCACGGTCTCGCCCGTTCGGGCATGGAATGCAGCGCCGTCGATTTCTACCAGCACTGTCCCTCGGTCTTCGCTAGCCAGGCGTTTAAACATCGAATCGTGCTGCACGAAACACCTCCAAAGAAAAGGTTTGTGGTTTCCCTGCAATCCAGTCGGCAATCGGCCCCGAATGGGCGGCCCCCAGGGTGACGCCACTGTGGCAGGTCACTAGAAATGCCCCAGGGCAGGCGCTGGACTCTTCATAAATCGGGTAGCCATCCGGGGTCATCACTCGCAATGCACCCCAGGCGCGGACCATGCGCACGTGCTCCAGCAGTGGAAACATGCGGATCGCCCGTTGTGCGATCTGCGCCATCACCTCGGTGGTGGTGCCGCTGTCGAAGCCGACGTCCTCTTTGGAGTCGCCCAACTGCAAGGTGCCGTCCCCGGTCTGGCGCACATGGCCGGTGGGGTAGTGGAGAAACGGCTGCACGCGCTCGGTGATCAACACCTGGCCGCGATTGGGTTGAACCGGGGCCGACAATCCCACCAAGGGGGCCAGTGTCTTATTGCCGAGGCCGGCAGCCAGTACCAGCTTTGCAGAGCTCCAGGTGTCATGGCCGGCCACTACGCTGAAACCTCCGTCCTCGCTGCGAATCTCGCCGATTGAGGCATTGCTGATCAACTGACCACCCTGGGCGACAAAGGCCTCGACCAAGGCCCGCAACAGCAGCAACGGATTCAGGTGGCCGTCTTCAAGGCCCAGGGTGGCGCCGGCCACTCGCGAACCGATCTCGGGCACCAGGGCTTTGAGTTGGGCATGGTCGAGGACTTCGAACGGGTAATCGCCACCGGCCTGCTCGCGCATGTTGGTGAGCAGCCGCTGGCGCTGTTCTAGTTCGGCGTCTTCCAGGCAGACAAACAGCCCGCCTCGCTGAGCAAGTTGGACATCGATGCCGGTGCTCGATTGCAGCTGCTGAGCAAAGTCGCCCCACAAGCGCGCCGACAGGCGCGATAGCTGGGCATACTCGGGGCAGGTATCACCCTTGCCCTGCACCCAGACCAGGCCGAAGTTACCCCGCGAGGCGCGCGGGGCAATGTCGCCCTCATCCAGAACGGTGACCTTCAGGCCATTGCGCATAAGGCCTAGCGCAATGGCCAGGCCGACCAGCCCGCCGCCGATCACGGTGACATCCGTCTGGCGACAGCCTGCCCGTAAGCGAACCGACATGGCCTACTCCTTTTAAAAATGATCGGGACACAGGCTTAGCGCCTGTTATACGAAAGCGGCAGGGCCGCCCTGGCGGCAAACGCTCCGGGCGCCCTGCTCGTCCGGGTTCAGTCTTTGAGGGCGGACTTGAGCACCTGCTCGGCCCATTCCTTACCGATGTCGTCGATGATTTCCGGCCAGACATTGGCGCGGACTTTCTGCGCGGTGGCTTCTATATCGGCGTCGGAGACTGCGACGATAGTGGCGCCAGCCTTGGCCAGCAGCTGCTCATTGGCGGCCTGGTCAGCCTGGGCGGTTTTCCAGCGACGGTTCTCGAACTCCAGCGCAACCGTGTCCAGCGCCGTTTGTTGCTCAGGCTCCAGCTCGTCGTAGCGCTCCTGATTGAGCAGCAGGTACCACACCTCGAAGTGCGTGTTGGACGGCACATAGAACTTGGTGACGTCGCGGAAGGAGGAGTAGTAACCCTCGGCGCCGGAGCCCATGACCCCGTCGACCACACCGGTCTGCACTGCAGTAAAGGCTTCGGAGAACGGCAGCGGCGAGGGGATGTAACCAATCTGATCGGCCAGCAGCTGGAAGGTCTTGATCGGCGGTACCCGCAGCTTGATGCCTTTGGCGACATCGGGATTGCCAGCGCCCTGCACTTCTTTATTCAGCGCGATGCCACCGAAATAGACTGGCCAGGCCGCCAGCACCTTGATGCCTTGCGCCTGGTACAGCTCGGCGACGGTGTCACGCAGGGGCGTGCCTGGGCCAAACACCCGCTGCGCCTCTTGCCAGTTTTTAACCATGTAGGGCATGTAGATGATCTGGAAACGCTTATCGGCGCCGGAGGCCGGCGGTTGCACGGCCATGTCGATGGCGCCCAGGCCGACGCGCTCCTGCACCACGGTGTAGTCGCCCAGGGCGTTGGCGGCATAGATCTTGACCTTGAGCTTGTCGTCGGTCGCGCTCTGCACATGCTCGGCGAACCACTTAACGTCATTGTCGATGGCCGTGCCTTGCGGGCGGACGTGGGACAGCTTGAGGGTCTCGGCTTGCACCAGGCCGGCAGTCGAGAGTGCGAGGGCCAGCCCCAGGGCGGCTTTCTTGGCAAATGACAGATTCATTGCACGTTTCCTTGTTGTTGTTGGAGGCAAGAGTGCGGGGGTAGATCAGTAGCCGAACAGATTCGGGATGTATTCAGAGAGGTCGGGCCATGCGGCCACTAGAACCACTGCCGGTAAGTAGCCGAACACTAAAATCAACATGGCCGGTTTGACGACTTCGGTGAATTTGACCTTGCCAATGCGCGCGCCCAAATAAAGGATGCTGGCATACGGGGGCGTGACCCCTCCCATCGCCGTGTTCACACCCACAATTGCGGCGAATTGGATGGGGCTGACACCCAGTGCGGACATCAATGGCAACAGCAAGGGCGCGGTCAGAATGATGGCGGTGATGTCGTTAACCACCATGCCGATAACGAACAGGAACAAGGTCACCAGAATCAGCAACGTAGTCTTGTCCGAGGTGATCTCGAAAATCGCCGCCACCAGCGCCTGGGGAATGTCTTCCATTACGTAGATCTGGCTGAGCATCAGGCTGAACAGGATCATGATCATGATCGAGCCCACGGCGGTGGCCGATTCTTTGCCCGACTCCAGGAAGGTGCGCCAGGTCAGCCCCTTGTAGATCATGAAGCCGACCGGCAAGGCGTAGATCACCGCCACGGCCGCCGCTTCGGTGGGGGTCATGATGCCGCCGTAGATACCGCCGAGGATGATGACCGGCATGATCAGCGCCGGCAGGGCATTCACCGTGCGTGACATGCCCTCTTTCAACAGTTCGGGCATGGACAGCGTCTCATCCAGCACCAATGGGAACTTGCGCGACATCACCAGGTTGACCGCAGCAATATTGAACATGATCAGCAGGCCTGGACCCAGCGTGGCCAGAAAGCTGGCGAGGATCGAGGTCTCGGTGACCCAGCCGTAGACGATCATAGTGACGCTGGGCGGAATCAGCAGGCCGAGGACCGACGAGTTGGCAATCAGGGCGGTGGCATAGGCACGTGGATAGCCTTTGCGCTCCATCTCCGGGATCAGCAACGGGCCGATCGCCGCAATACCGGTGAGACCGCTGCCGGATATCGCGCCGATAATCGCGCAGCTGACAGTGGCGACCACGCCCAGGCCACCACGAATGCGGCCAACGAAGATGTTGACGAATTTCAGCAGGCTGGCGGCAATGCCGCTGACACTCATGATGGTGCCGGCGAACACGAATAACGGAATGGCCAGCAATATGGGGTTGGTCAATTGGCTGAAGCCCCAGAGCATGGTGCCCTTCATGGTGGCATCGCCGACGAGCACCATGACCATTAGTCCGGCCCCGAAGCAGTACGGCAGCGGCACGCCGATGCTCAGCAAGACTATCAGCAGCGCAAAGCCCATCAGCGCGACTTCAATCATGGGATTTTCCTTGTTGTTTTTCTGTCAGCACTTGGAATTCGGCGACTTCAGTCGTTTCCGGAAAGTCATGGTCGAGGGGCGCGTTCAGCGCGGCGCCGCCCTTGAACAGCACGCGGAGATTTTTGTAGAGGTGCCAGCAGACGTAGAGCGTCATCACCGACAGGCCGAGGAACAGCGAGCACTCATAGATGAAGGTGGGCAGATAGAGGGTCGGGGTTTCCTTCCACACCTTTAAGGCGTACTTGAAGTAGTCCCATGCCCACCAGGTAAGCCAGGCCGAAATAATGATGCTGAGCGACTCCGATACCACCATCAGCAGGCGCTGGGCTTTTTCGGTGCTGAGGAAAATTTCCAATACGTTGGCGCGGATCTGCGTGTCTTCCCGCGACGCATTGACGCTGCCGAGGATGTACAGCCACATGATGGGGATGATCGACACCTCTTCCAGGCCCATTACCGGGGTCTCGAAGACATAGCGGGTGATCACTTGAACGAACTGAAAGCCCGCCACGATGCTGATCAACAAAGCCAGCGTATACCTGAAGAACGTCTCCATTTTTTCTCTCTTGTTGGACGTTTATGGGGCAGATTTTGCTCGGCGCACTTGATAACATCAAATCGTTTATTGTTAGCATTAGATAACCAAATGTTATGACCTTGCTCTGCACCCATTGTATTTTTGCGGCCTAGGGCCAGCTGGAGGGCATGTGGCGAAACTAAGTCATCGGCAGGCCGAGGCCTTCCGTGCGGTGATGATTGCCGGCACCATTACCGGCGCTGCGGAGATTCTCTGCGTGTCGCAACCGGCAGTGAGCCGACTGCTGG
Organism: Pseudomonas sp. CC6-YY-74; assembly: GCF_002025205.1. Classification (GTDB taxonomy): domain Bacteria; phylum Pseudomonadota; class Gammaproteobacteria; order Pseudomonadales; family Pseudomonadaceae; genus Aquipseudomonas; species Aquipseudomonas paeninsulae. The sequence goes on from NZ_CP019947.1 coordinate 1,590,508, forward strand.
CGGACTTCGAGGATGCCGTTCAACTCAGGCTGTTCGAGCGTCACAAGAAACGTCTGACGCCGACGCCCGAGGCCTTGATCTTGTTCGAGGAGGTAGAGAAATCCTTTGTCGGCATCGAGAAACTGGCCAGAACCGCGGATGAGTTGCGCGGCTATCACCGCGGCACGCTGCGGATCGCAACCATGCCTGCGGTGTCCATCGGCTTCCTGCCAAATGTAGTGCAGGACTTCATCAGCGATCATCGCGGCGTCTCCGTGACCTTGCAGGTCAGGAGCTCGCAGCAGGTCGCCGACTGGATTGCCACTCAGCACTACGATGTTGGCATTGTCGCCACCAACGTTTCCGACCCGGCCATCGATGTCCAGCCGTTGGCCGACAGCCGTATGGTCTGTGTCTTGCCAGCTGGCCATCGGCTGGCAAATAAGTCGGTGATCACGCCCGAGGACCTCAAGGGCGAGTCGTTTATCTCCCTCGGCACCGAGCAAAGCGTGCGCTATAAGGTCGACGAGGTCTTCGAGCGGGCGGGCGTCAGCCGTCAGCTGATCGTCGATACGCAGCTGTGCTATGTAGCCTGTTCATTCGTGCTGGCCGGTAGCGGCGTCACCCTGGTCGACCCGCTGACGGCCTTGCACTTCGCGCCGCAAGGGCTGGTGGTGAAACGATTCGAACCGAGGATCAGTTTCGTCTACAACATCCTCTATCCGGCCCAACGCGCCAAATCGCGGCTGACCCTTGAATTTACCGACACGCTGCGCCGCAAGCTAACGCAATTGGCAGTGTCTTCGTCCGGCTTATTGGATTTCGAAGCGCCGCCTCACGACCACGCTGAGCACACTTGAAGCGTCATAAGCGTCACTCGATTCGACGTGACTCGGGTCGACAAACTGCTGTATGGCGAGTGGCCTGTAGTCTTCGCTGACGCAGGTTAGAACGTCTCCAGAATGAGAGGCGCTAGGTAATCTGGCAGGTGGTACCACACGTCATACTCCCTGCACGGCCCCGTGGTTCGCTAGATCATTACCTGCGGTTTGCGGCTGTCCGTTGCCGCCCTCCGCACTCATGCGCTACAGGGTGTGGTCGACCGGCACCTGGCTGGTGAGTTCATGTGCACCTAACTCGCCCAGGTAGCAGCGTGAAATGGCTTTAAGGGTGGCCTCTTTGGTTTTACCCAGGGGTGTGGCTTGGGCTACTTCCTGCAGGTATTGGGCGATCACGTCTTTAAGCAGTAACCCATCCTCCTGCGCTCGCTCGATTGCACCTGGCTCACTCAGCTCGTTTTCACGACGCTTGGCCCAGGCCTCTGCAGCCTTCTGACTGCGCGAAGGTTTGCCTCTCAGTGTAAACTTGCACCCCATCTTTTATGATTCGAAGCTGCGCCGTGTAACTAACCGAGCCGTCAGCCTTCTTTCGCGGCCTGATCGTAGCCATGCTGATACACCCTCAAACGGGGTGGTAGAAGCGGGCTTTGGGGTGGTACAGCGTACCAACCAAGTTTTTAAAATGCCCTGCAAGCCCCGGAATACGTTGCAAACGCGCACACCAGAGAGCCCCATGCTAGAAGCCTTAAGCCCAATAACTACGCTGCCTACAGTGTCCCGCCGCTTCTCCGTTGCGCCCATGATGGATTGGACAGATCGTCACTGCCGTTATTTCCTGCGTCAACTGTCGCGGCAGGCACTGCTCTATACCGAGATGGTCACTACCGGCGCCCTGCTGCATGGTGATAGCGCGCGCTTTCTGCGTCACAGCGCAGCGGAATACCCGCTGGCCCTGCAGTTAGGCGGCAGCGTGCCGGCCGAGCTGGCGGCCTGCGCCAAGTTGGCTGAAGCGGCGGGCTACGGCGAGGTCAACCTGAATGTCGGCTGTCCCAGCGACCGGGTGCAGAACAATATGATCGGCGCCTGCCTGATGGCCCACCCGGCGCTGGTCGCCGAGTGCGTCAAGGCCATGCGCGATGCGGTGAGCATTCCAGTGACGGTCAAGCACCGTATCGGCATCGACGGCCGCGACAGCTACGCAGAGCTGTGCGATTTCATCGGTCAGGTACGCGATGCCGGCTGCCAGAGCTTCACCGTGCATGCGCGTATTGCCATTCTTTCCGGGCTGTCACCCAAGGAAAATCGCGAAGTACCGCCGCTGCGCTATGACCTGGCGGCGCTGGTCAAACGCGACTTCCCGGATCTGCAGATCATCCTCAACGGCGGCATCAAGACCCTGGAGGAATGCCAGACGCACCTGCAGAGCTTCGATGGCGTGATGCTCGGCCGCGAGGCGTATCACAATCCCTACCTGCTGGCCCAGGTCGATCAACAGCTATTCGGCTCGACGGAAGCGGTACTCAGCCGCTTCGAGGCGATGCAATCGATGCGCGGCTATATCGCCGAGCACCTGGCCGATGGCGGCAGCATGCACCACATCACCCGCCACATGCTCGGCCTGGCCCAGGGTTTCAACGGCGCCCGGCGCTTCCGCCAGCTCTTGTCGGTGGATATTCACAAGACTGCCGAGCCCCTGGCGCTATTCGACCAGGCGGCGCAATTGCTGCAAGGGCGCTGACTCGGGTAAGGTCATGGCATCAGTAACGACAAGGCAACGCCATGACTTCCAAGCTGGATCAACTCAAACAATTCACCACTGTGGTCGCCGATACCGGCGACCTCGATGCCATCGCCCGCATGCAACCGGTCGACGCCACCACCAATCCGTCACTGCTGCTTAAAGCCGCCGCCATGCCGGGCTACGCTCAATTGCTGAAAAATGCAGTCAACGCCAGCCAGGGTGACCTGGGCCTGGCCTGCGACCGCTTCGGCGTGACGGTCGGTCAGGAAATTCTCAAGATCATCCCGGGGCGCATTTCCACCGAAGTCGATGCGCGTCTGTCCTTCGATACTCAGGCCACCTTGCGCCGCGCCGAGCGTCTGATCGACCTGTATGACCAGGCTGGCATTGGCCGCGAGCGGGTACTGATCAAGATCGCCGCGACCTGGGAAGGCATCCGCGCCGCCGAGCAACTGGAAAAAGCCGGTGTCCAGTGCAACCTCACGCTGCTGTTCTCCTTCGCCCAGGCCCAGGTCTGCGCCGATGCCGGGGCGTTCCTGATCTCACCGTTCGTGGGCAGGATCTATGACTGGTACAAGAAGGCCGAAGGGCGTGATTTCGTTGGCGCAGAGGATCCGGGTGTGCAGTCGGTGACGCGCATCTACAACTACTACAAGGCCAATGGCTACGCGACCGTAGTGATGGGCGCCAGCTTCCGCAATATTGGCCAGATCGAGCAGTTGGCCGGTTGCGACCGCCTGACCATCAGCCCGGATCTGTTGCAGCAACTGGCCGATGACCAGTCCCCGCTCGAGCGCATGCTGAGCAGCGGCCAGCCCGCCGAAGCACGGCAAAACCTCGAGCAAAGCCAGTTCCGCTGGGCGATGAACGAGGACCCGATGGCCACGGAGAAACTTGCCGAAGGCATTCGTCAATTCGCTCGCGATCAGGAAAAGCTGGAAAAGCTGCTCGCCGACATCACCTGAATGCAATGCGGGGCGCCGATTTTCATCGAACGCCCCGCACGTGTGAAACACAGTAATCTATCAGTAATGCTCTAGCGCACTGACCAGGTCATGGAAGGCTTCGCGATTGGAGTCGTTCAGGTCCATCAAAATGCGGTGAGCTTCCAGCACCTTGGCCCGTACCACTTCTTCCGATTGATCCTGCGATGGCAGATCGTCCAGACACTCTGGACAGGGAATCGGCGTATCGACGATGTTGAACACCTGATCGAAGCCCATCGACTGCAACAGTCGGGTGATGTCGGGGTGGGTGGTCACTACGGTTGGCAGCAGACCAATCTTCTGCCGCGAGAGAATCGACAACTTGGCCAGCAGGCCCAAGGTGGTGCTGTCGATACTGCGCGTCTCGGTCAGGTCGATGACGATGGCGGAGAAATTCAGCGCAGTAAAAATCTTTTCAATGGTGGAATCCAGCGCCGAACACAGGGTCAGGCGCACTTCACCGACAAACTTCAGGACGAAGGTACCGTCTTGTTCGGCGAACTGGATTCTACCGGGGCTCATACCAGGATTCATGCAAGGTTCCTGCTTAACACCAGCAAGGCAATATCATCCGGCATATCCGCCAGATTGGCCAGGCCCAACACTTGACGCAACCCATCCAGGGTTCCGCCTGCCGAGCTGACTAACTGCGGTAGCGCGAGCTCTTTTTCCTGCAAGGTATCGCCTGGCAGCAGGTCGAGAATACCGTCGGACAGCAGCGTCAAACTGAACGACTCGGGCAACTGCAGCACATGATCCGTGTATTGCGCCTCATCGAACAAGCCAACCGGTAAACCACGACCCGTCAGGTAGTGCGCCTCGCCTTCGCTGTACAGCACTGGCAGCGGCAGATGACCACCGATGCTGTAAGTCAGCTGACCCAACTGCTCATCGATGACCCCACCGAGCATGGTCACATGCTTGCCCAGCTTGCAATTGATCAAGCCGCGATTGATATGACCGAGGACTTCCGAAGGCTTGAACTCGGGAAAACTACCATTGCGCCGCAACTCATAGAGCAAACGAGTGGTCATGAACTTCAGCAGCACAGTGACGAATGCCGAAGAAGCGCCATGCCCGGACACATCCGCTAGGTAAAAGGCGATGCGGCGCTCATCGACGCGAAAGTAGTCGACGAAATCCCCGGACAGGTAGAGCGACGGAATGATCTGGTGGGCGAACTGCAGGCCATCGGCTTGCCAGGGCGTGACCGGCAGCATGTTCATCTGTACCTGCCGACCGGCGTTCTGGTCTTCCTGCAACAGATGCAGGCTGGCTTGCAGCTCGCGGTTGGCTGCTTCCAGTTGCTCCCGATAGCGCTGGTTCTCCAGACGCAGATGCGCACGATCCAACACACGGCGCACCGAATGCTCGAGCACCGCGAGGTCTTCCAAGGGTTTGATCAGGTAATCGGCGGCACCCAGGCGCAAGGCTTCGACCGCGTCACTCATCACACCGGCGCCCGATACCACGATAACCGGGGCCGCTACCTGCAGTTGGTTGATCCGGCGAATCAGCTCGAGACCATCGACCTGCGGCATACGCAGATCGCAAATCACTACATCCGGCTGTTCACGCTGGAAGAGGTCGAAGCCTTCCAGGCCATTACAGGCTTGCAGAACGCTGAATCCGCTGTCTTCCAAGTAGGCCGCGAGACTCGCACGCACCACTTCGTCGTCATCGATAATCAGCAGCGTGGCACTGGTTTTGTGCATTGGGTATCCAGGCAAACTGCGCCGGGGCAAGGCTAGGCGTGAGCACCAGGCCGTCAGCCTGCGCGCGCATACTCGGTTCATCTCAAGGCGCTGACGGTACTCCCATACGCACCTCGATTCAAGCATGCACCGGCCATCACTACGCGACTTTACACCTCAAATCGGCGAAGGTTATAAGGACCACAGGAGAACCCTACAACTAAAGAGGATAGCGTCCATGAGCCAAAGTAATCACGATTACAGTGAAAAGCGCGATTACATCCGTATGCGACTGGAAGCACCAGTCACCCTGCAACATGCCGGAAAGGAAATTCCCGCACTGTGCCTCGACTTGTCGAGTACCGGCATGCAGCTCGAAGTCGAGTGTGCGCTGAAGATGGGCGACAAGATCAAGGTGCATATCGCCTCCGACCATAACCAACTCAAAGGGCTGATTGCCGAGGCCGAGGTGGTCCGCGTCAGCGACCTGGACAATGGCCGCCAGACCCTGGGCCTGGCGATTCTGTCGATGAGTTGAGACCCGCAGGACTCAAGACGCAAAAAGGCGGCCCGAGCTGGCCGCCTTTTTTACATGAGCGTGAAAGCAAGAATGTTAGAAGTCGTCCTCGACATCACCGTCGCGCACCTTGAACTCACGATTCTGCAGGTAGGCGTTGCGGATGAAGATGTACTTATCGCCACTGATCAACCGCTCAGCCGACAGCAGACTGGCGCGGGTATCGATGACATCCACTCCGCGCGTGAGGTTACGGGTCGGCACATGGCCCATATAGCGGTAAGGCTGGAGCAGGCTGTCCGGCGCTTTGCTGAAAGTGTCGCGCACCGTACTCGGGCCTAGCAGCGGCAGCACCACATAGGGTCCGCTGCCCAGGCCCCAGGCGCCGAACGTCTGACCGAAGTCTTCGTCGCTGCGTTGCAGGCCCATTTTCTTGGCCACATCGAAGAAACCCAGCACGCCAAAAGTGGTGTTGAAGATCACCCGACTGGTGTCCACACCGGCATCGTGCAGCTTGCCTTGCAGCACGTTGTTGGCCAGGTTGCCGACGTCACCGATATTGCCGAAGACGTTATGCACGCCGTCTTCGAGGAACTGCGGGGTTACCGCCTGATAGCCCTGCGCCAAAGGCTTCAGCGCATAGGTATCGAGGGTGTCGTTGAAGCGAAAGATCAGCCGATTGACGCCTTCCCAAGGATCCTCTTCGGCGGCCTGAGCCACCAATGGCAGCAGCACCAGGCTGGCACAGGCAAACAATCGGCCCAGACGATCGATCCAACTCGCACCGAATACAGGCATTAGGGGTCTCTCCTTGAGAAAAAGTTGTAGGCCGGCCCAAGGCAGCCATTGAGGCCGGCAGTATAAAGCCTGACGCAACCAAATAGGCAGCAGGGGGCCAGCAAGCGCAGGAAAAAACACTTATTCGATAGTGCTCACAGCCTCGTTAGGCGAGACATGGACAATAGTCATGGCGCCGTTTATCAGGTAGTAAATACCCACCATAGGAATCGGGCGCCGCTGGCGGTGACCGTCACGACAGCTTCATCCCATCGTCACAAACAGGCTGCAGACTGGACCTTATCAATTCAAGGATGACCCGTATGCCAACCGCCCCACCCGCCTTCAGTGCGGTGCTCTTCGGTTTATCCGGTTGTCTGGTGGACTTTGGTGCACGCACATTACCCACGGCCATGCAGCGTTTGTATCCACGACACGGCGAGGAACAGAGCAACGCTGGCCATACTGCCCTGGAACAACGACTTGGCCGCACGCCCAACGCCGGCGAGCGACAGACCTTCGAGCAGGCGTTGAGCGCAGCAGCCGGCGAGCATGCCGAAGTCACTCCGGGCGCCCTGGAGCAGTTGCAACAACTGCATCTGCAGAATGTGCCCTGTGCCTGGCTCGATGAGCTGCCGCGCGATGCCAGCATCGCCCTGGCAACCCCATTGCCCGACTGGCTCCGCGCCGCCCCGAGCCGAGCCGGTCGCGCCTGGCCCGCGCCGGACGCCTGCTGGCAGGCGCTGGTGGACTTGCAGGTCGCGCAGCTCGATGGCTGCGTGCTGATCAGCGGCGAACCGCGCCTGCTCCAGGCGGGCCTCAATGCCGGGCTGTGGACCATCGGCCTGGCGGCCTGTGGATCACTCTGTAACCAGGCACCAGCAGACTGGCAAGCCCTCGCAGCAGCCGAGCGCGACCGTTTACGCACCCAGGCGACCTTGACCCTGTATCGCCTCGGCGTGCATGCGGTAATCGATCAATTGAGCGAACTCGGACCCTGCCTGGTCGACCTCGGCTCACGCCGACAAAAAGGCGAAAAACCCTGAACGTTTAGTAAAAATGCTCGTTTCTATCCGGGCCGCGCGCCCAGGCGTCAGTGGCGGGCTATCTATCGAAGCAAAATGCCGCGAACCGAACTGGCGATCGCTCGCCCACAGCCGCTGAAGATTTGATCCCGGGCAAGCAAAGCAGCGCCGCTTGGATTACCCTAGCAGGCATGCAAGGGCCTTCGCGAAGGCGCGTGGCCAATGTTTTGCCTATTAATAAAGGGAGAGTTTTATGCCTGCAAACCGCCTGCAGCAACAGTTGCAAGAGCTGCGCGATCAGTTGGCTCAGGATCCGCCACTGACTGAAGAAGAACGGGCGTCGCTATTTGTCCTGACCCAGGAAATCGAGCTCCAACTGGCCCGCCAAGCGGCGGCGGCACCAGATGCAACCCTGGTCGATGGCGTCAACCTGGCCGTGGAACGCTTCGAAGCCAGTCACCCGACCCTGGCCGGCACCTTGCGCAACATCCTGCAGAGCCTGGCCAACATGGGGATCTAAGCGACTGCGGCAAGCTGCCCTGATGCGTTAAACCGCTTCCCAAGCTGGCCGCCCTTCTCCGCTTACTGCCGCACCAACCGCCGGTTGTCCGGCGCTATTGCGGCCGTACTGCGATAGGGATTGATGTCCAGTCCGCCGCGACGTACGTAACGGGCATACACCGTCAGGTACTCGGGTTGGAGCAGGTGTTGCAAGTCGAGAAAAATGCGTTCCACGCACTGCTCGTGGAAATCTGCATGCTGGCGAAAGCTCACCAGATAGGCCAGCAAGCTGGCGTGATCCAGCGCCGCACCGCGGTACTGCACCACCACGCTACCCCAATCCGGCTGGCCGGTGACCGGGCAGTTGGATTTCAACAGGTGGCTGTGCAGGCTTTCCTCGACTAACAACTGCGGCTCGCAACGCAGCAACTCAGGCTGCGGCTGCGCATAGTTGCTGATGAGCACATCCAGCTCATCGATGCACGGCCCTGGCAACGTCGCCACGCCTTCGGCAGTCACCTCGGCCAAACTGCGCACGCGCACACCCACCGGCTTGCCCGCCGCGGCTGACAAATCCTGCTGCAGCAGCGTGAGCAATTCACTCAGATCATTGAAAACCGTCTGATTCAGCGAGTTGAGGTACAACTTGAAGGATTTCGACTCGATGATATTCGGCGAATCCGCCGGTATGGCGAACTCGCCAATGGCCACCACCGGCTTACCGGAAGGCAACAGCCAGGACAACTCGAAGCAGTTCCAGAAGTCCACACCCTGGTAAGGCAGCGTCTCGGCCGTCAGGCCCAGTTCGGCCCACTTGGCTGCGCGCGCAATCGGGAACAGCAACGATGGCGTGTAGGTTGCGATGTATTCGCTGGATTTACCCAGTGGCGAATCTTCGGCGGCGGGATGCATGGCAAAAACCTGGTTAGTCAAAAAGAACAGTGCATAAGCGCGTGGCGGCGCTTAGTGGTTGTGAAAATATCGAGCGCCGCAAACGGGCTATTTCACACGCGTTCAGGTCAGCTCGGCCACGACCGCAGCCAAGGCCTGCGCAGGGTCGATGGCCTGACTGATCGGCCGGCCGATGACCAAATAATCGGAGCCGACATCCAGCGCCTGGCGCGGAGTCAGAATACGCCGTTGATCGTCTTGGGCGCTGCCCGCCGGACGAATGCCGGGAGTGACCAACTGTAACCCCGGATAAGCGGTCTTGAGCGCTTGGGCTTCCTGGGCGGAACACACCAGGCCATCCATCCCGGCTTGCGCGGCCAGCCCCGCCAGACGCAAGACTTGCGCCTGGGGTTCGATATCCAGGCCAATGCCGGCCAGATCCTCGCGCTCCATGCTGGTCAGCACGGTTACACCGATCAACAGCGGCTTAGCGCCGCTCAGGGCATCGAGGGTTTCACGGCAGGCCGCCATCATGCGTAGGCCACCCGAGCAGTGCACGTTGACCATCCACACGCCCAGTTCGGCGGCCGCTTTGACCGCCATCGCCGTGGTGTTGGGAATATCGTGGAATTTCAAGTCGAGGAACACCTCAAAACCCTTGTCGCCCAGGGCCGTGACGATCTCCGGACCACAACGGGTGAACAGCTCCTTGCCGACCTTGACCCGGCACTGCTTGGGATCGAGCCGTTCGGCCAGCGCCAGGGCGGCATCACGGGTCGGGAAATCCAAGGCAACGATGATCGGGGTCTGGCAAGCGGACATGGGCAAGCTCTCAGGCAAATCGAATTCGGCGCGCATTGTAGCGGAACCCACAGCCGGTTGCCGATCCACCGATCCACTACCCTCGCCAAACCCAGTACATCGCGCTGCGCCGCGCAATGAACACAGACAGCTATGCCCTGTCATCTCGGCGGACAATGCCCCAGATTCATAGATCGAGGGTCAGCTCATGCATCGTCTGCGCCTTGCCGCCAGCCAGCAGCCGCTCAATGCGCCCCTGCGCCAATTGCAGGTCGACGGTGATCACACTGGGCGATGGTGGTTGCATCAGGTAACCCTGCTCGATCAGCAGGCGTGACCCCGGCAGCTGCATGCGGTCATGGAGGAAACAGGCCAACGGCCCTGCCGCCATGCCAGTGGCAGACTCTTCGTCGATGCCGTAGCGCGGCGCGAACATGCGCGCACCCGCCGCCCGGCCCGGATGCTGCGTCTGTCGGGAAAAGGCATAGAAGCCGATAAGATCGAGTCGCTCGCTGAGTCGCGTCAATGCCGCCTGATCGGGATGCAGGGCATGCACCTGCGCCTCATCCACCAGCGCAATGACAACAAAAGCGCCACCGGTACTCACTCGCGCCGGCCAAACGCCAGGTAACAGCTGCGCGGGATCGCTACCCAAGGCTGCCAGCACCTCGGCGAGCAGGGCCGGGTCATCGCCCAGGTCGAGGTAGTCCGGCGCGCGCTGCTCCATGAACGCCATGTCCGCCTGGATCAGGATGTCGCGGTTGCCGTCGATGGTTTCCTTACTGGTCCAGCCCTCTGCGACCATGCCCAACTGGCGCAGCAGAGAAAACGTGGCCACCGTCGCGTGGCCACAATGCGCGATCTGCAGGGCGGGGGTGAAAAACTCCAGTTTAAACGCCGCACTCGTTGAGCTGGAAACGAAGGCGGTTTCCGACAGCCCCACCTGAGCAGCGATCGCCTGCTTGTGCCGGCTATCCAATGCGTCGGCCTGCAGCACCACGCCGGCAGGATTGCCGCCTGCTCCGCCATCGACAAAAGCGTTGACGATCCGCACCTTTACTTGCATCTCAATACTCCGATTTATCGCAGCCCGCTGCTTTCGCTAATGGATCATCCCAGAACGGCCGCTCGGTCTCGCGAAACACATCGCCGCGATTGAGCCCCATATCCTTGAGCGCCGCATCGTTAAGCGTAGCCAACTGCCGACGCTGTTTTGCCAATTGCTGCCAACGCATAAGCTGCAGCCATGCAGCTCGGGCAAGAGCACTCAGACTGATGCCACTGCGAGGCACCCGATTAACTAGCGCATAACCTTTTTGACCTTTCATCTCGTCGCCCTCCTGTGGGGTTGGCGACAGTCTCGCGCTGGGCTTATGATCAATCCAACGAATGTTTCTTATGCCTTCCATCTCGGAGATTGATGAATGGCCAGCTACCCGAGCATCGACAGCGAGCTGCTGCGTACCTTCGTCGCCATCGCCGACAACGGCGGCTTTACCCGAGCAGCTGAGATGGTCAACCGTACCCAGTCTGCGGTCAGCATGCAGATGAAACGCCTGGAGGAAGACGTGGTGCAGCGTCCGCTGTTCCAGCGCGACGGACGCCAGCTCAGCCTGACCGCCGAAGGACAGGTGCTGCTCGGCTACGCCCGCCGCATCCTAAAGCTGCACGGCGAAGTGATGAACACCCTGCGCGAGCCACATATGGTCGGCTCGGTGCGCATCGGCACCCCGGATGACTATGTGATGCGCTTTATGCCGGGGATTCTCTCGCGCTTCGCCCAGGCCTATCCGCTGGTGCAGGTGGAGTTGCACTGCGAACCGTCGTTCCAGCTGCTGCAACGCCAAGACCTGGACCTGACCATCGTCACCCGCGAACCGGGCACCGAAATCGGCCAACTGTTACGCCAGGAGCGCGTGGTCTGGGCCGAGGCTCAGGGTTTCAGCCCGCACGAACTGGAGCCGCTGCCGCTGGCGATGTTCAATGCCCAGTGCTTCTGCCGCTCCTGGGCCTGCAATGCGCTGGATGCCATGGAGCGCCCATACCGCATCGCCTACACCAGCCCCAGCCTCTCGGCGATCATGGCGGTGGTCAGCGCCGGCCTGGCGATCACCGCGCAGTTGCAGAGCCTGATCACCCCGGATATGCGCATCATCGGTGAGGCGGAAGGCCTACCGGCCATGCCCTCGGCCAGCATCGTGCTGCTGCGTAACTCGCACAGCCAGTCGCCGGTAACCGAAACCCTGGCCGAGCACATCGTCGAAGGCTTCAGGCTCTAAGACCGAGCAGCAGCGCACAGAGCAGCAGGAAAGCGGCGAACAGCGCGCGCAACAGCCGTTCGGGCAAGGCGTGGGCAAGCCTCACTCCCCAACTGATGCTGAGCAGCCCGCCAATTGCCAAGGGAGGCGCCAGCGCCCAGTCGACATGGTCGTGCAACGCATAGGTCACCAAGGTCACTGCGGTACTGGGCGCCGCCAGCGCCAATGCTAGGCCCTGGGCGACGACCTGAGTAGTGCCGAACACGCTGGTCAATACCGGCGCGGCCAACACCGCGCCACCGACCCCAAACAGGCCGCCGAGCAAACCAGCGCCACTGCCCAGCGCCGCCAGCCAGGGCCAGGGGTGGCGTAGCTCACTGTTGCCCGCAGCAGGGCGCCAATACACCCGCGACAGGTTGTAGAGCGCCAGCGCCAACAGAAAACCGACAAAGGCCGAGCGCATGCGTTCGGCATCCAATGTCACCGCCCAATCCGCCCCGAGCAAGGCACACAAGAAGCCGCTGAGTGCCAGGGTCAACGCGTGGCGCAGGTCGATGCGGTTGCGCTGGTGATAGCGCCACAGCGCCAGCAGCACATTTGGCACCACCATTACCAGGGCCGTGCCCTGGGCCAACTGTTGGTCGAGGCTGAACAGCACGCCCAAAGCGGGGATCGCGATCAAACCACCGCCGATGCCGAGCAGGCCGCCTAGCGTACCCAGCAACACACCGAGGAGCAGATTCAGGGCAAAGTCGATCAGGTTCATCAGTGGCTCCATTGGCGTCCTGCGCATGCTAACCAGCCAGTACTGGCCCGGAAACGCACAGCAGCGCACAATCGCTGTGCTGATTACGCATAAGCGAGCCACACATGAACCCCGACGCCCTTACCGACCAACTCAGCCTGTTTCTCGACGTGCTGGACACTGGCAGCTTCTCCGCCGCCGCCAGGCGCCATCCGCTCACCCCCTCCGCCGTGGCCCGGCGCATTGATACGCTGGAACACTCGCTCGGTAGCAGCCTGTTCAGCCGCAGCACTCACGCGGTACGTGCCACCCCGGCGGGACTGGCCTTTGCCGAGCGTGCCCGGCGCATCATTGCGGAACTGCACCTGGCCCGCGCAGAAGCCGTATCGCTGAGCAGCGCGCCGGAGGGACTGATCCGCATCGATGCGCCAGCGCCCTTTGGCAGGCGCCACCTGGCACCAGCGATTGCCGAGTTTCTCGTCGCCTATCCGGGGCTGGATGTGCAACTGCGCCTGATCGACAGCTTCATCGACCTGCATGGCGCGCACCTCGGCGAAGTCGACCTGGTGCTGCGCATCGGCCCGCTGGCCGACACCCGCCTGGTCGCAACCGCTCTCTCGCCACTGGTGCGGGTGGTCTGCGCCAGCCCGGATTACCTGGCACGACACGGCGTGCCGCGCTCGCCCTGCGAACTGGTCGAGCACGACGGCCTCGACTGGGACAGCCTGGCGCCACCCTACGCCTGGCGCTTCGACGTCGACGGCAAGCTGCAGATCTGCCGGCCGAAACGCCTGCGCATGATCGCCAACAACGCCGAAACCCTACTGTTCGGCGCCCTCGCCGGCCTCGGCATCGCTCACCTGCCGACCTGGCTGATCAGCGATTACCTGCTGCGCGGCGAATTGCTGCCACTGTTCTGCGAAACCGGTCTGCCGGCGCCGGAACCGAGCGGCATCTACGCCCTGCGCCTGGAACGCGAAAGCGCCTCGCGCAGCCGCCTGCTGCTGGAATTTCTCAAAGCCCGCTTCGGTCCAATACCGCCCTGGGACTTGACCCTGCAAAGCGGCCTGAACCGTCACTAACCAGAGTAGGTTAGACGCAACGCACAACAGCACGGCCAACCGCAAAATTTGCCGTACCGCAACCCACCATCAGACAACACCAATACCAGCCAGATTGGTGGGCCAGGCGGCGTTCCGCTGTTTACACGACTCACCGACGCCATGTCAGACTTTGCCCCGTCCAGCCTGCGCGGCCCGCAACAACCTCCTGGCCTATCGACAAATCCCAGGCAGAAAAAAGCCCGACACCAGGCCGGGCTTTTTTCTGCTCGCGGGTAAAGCCAGTATTTAGACTGGGGCTTTTGCGCGGGACTTGTATTCGCCGGAGCGAGTATCGATTTCGATCCAGTCGTCGATATTGCAGAAGTCTGCAACCCGAACTTCAGTGCCGTTGCTCAGCTTGGCAGTCTTCATCACCTTGCCGGAAGTGTCGCCACGGGCGGAACCTTCGGTGTAGGTGATCTGACGCACGATGGTAGTCGGCAGATCGACCGAAACCACTTTGCCCTCGAAGAACACGGCTTCGCAGATATCGCTCATGCCGTCGACGATGAACGGCATAACGCTTTCCAGGTCATCCTGGTTGAGCTCGTACTGGTTGAACTCATCGTCCATGAAGACGTAGTTCGGCTCGCTGTAATAGGAGTAGGTCACAGCGACGCGATCGAGGATGACCGGCTCGAGCTTGTCGTCGGCCTTGTACACGGTCTCGGTCGAGGAACCAGTCAGCAGGTTGCGCAGTTTCATTTTAACGATAGCGCTGTTACGACCGGACTTGGTGAACTCGGCCTTCTGGATAAGCCAAGGCTGGCCGTCAATCAGGGCCACACTGTTGGGCTTCATTTCTTGTGCGGTTTTCATACTAATATCCGGATTTGGATGGAGATACGGAATTCTAGGCCGCGTATCATAGCCAATTTAAGTAAAACTCTACCAGCGTCTCTGCAAGATCAGCCTGAGAAGCCCGTTGTAGACACCAGCGTTCGGCATGCTCGGCCAGTTCTGGCCACACCTGCAACAGCGCATTCCAACTCGCGCCCATGCCTTCACCGGCATTCCACGCCCGCCACAGCCCCTCCAGCGCCGCACTCGCGGCAGGCGACAGGCCCTTGACGTAAAGTGCCAGAAACGCCTCGAGCTTGTCCCAGTGAGCGCCCTCCCCTTGCTCATAGATATGCCAGAGCAACGGTCGCCCGGCCCACTGCGCGCGGACGAACGAGTCCTCACCGCGCACCGCATTGAAGTCGCAACTCCAGAGCAGGCGGTCGTACTGCTCCTGCTCGACGAAAGGCAGTACCTGGACGTGCAACTGACCGCGCTGCTGACGATCGCCAGCAACCAGCGCCGCGCAACCGAGCCAGGCTTGCAGATCGGCGAGAATGCGCCCTTCCGGCACCAGCAACTGAGTAACCCGGGTGTCCGCCGCCAGGACCTCCAGCCAACTGGCCAGGCCGCGGTTCTCGTAGGCGAACAACGAGACCAGCCGCGCGCCCGCGATCGACGCCACCCCCAGCCCCTGGAGAAAAGCCGCACGTACCAGCGGATCGGCCTGAAACGCACGGCGCTGCGCCAGTAGCTCACGCTCGCGCAACAAGCCACCGCTGCCCGAGGTGAAGCCGGGAAAGAAGAAAAACTTCTGTAGCCCATTCGACTGCAAGGACGGCAAGCCATGGCAGCCCTCGACCCAGTCCTCGGCGCTGAGGTACTCCAGATTGAGCCACAACACCTTGCTCGGCCGCGCGGCCATCGCCGCAACATAAGCCGGCGGCAATTCACAGGCAAACGCCTCGATCACCACATCCGCCGGCTGCACCGGTTGCCAAGACAGCGGCCACTGGCGAACCTCCACGCCCTGCCGGGATTGCTGCGCCGCATGCCTGTCGGCCTGTGGGCACAGGCGAACGAAGGCGTCGAGGTCATCCAGCCACAGGCGTACCTCCACCCCATGCTCGGCCGCCAACTGCCGCGCCAGGCGCCAGGTCACCCCGATATCGCCGTAGTTATCGACAACGCTACAGAAAATGTCCCACTTCACGCTTGGGCTTCCCACCATAAAAACACGCAGTTTAGCGCCTTAGCAGGCCCGAACAGCAGCGCGCGAGGAGGAGGCAATATAAAAAAACCCGCCAAATGGCGGGCAAAGAGTGCGGAGCAAGCACACGGAGAAAACAGGCAGTCCACGCTGCCAAAGTGCGCCAGGGGAAGCGCAGGAAACCGTTACGCGGCCAGCACCTGAAAGCCGTTCTGGCGCATGACCCACTCAAGCTCCCAGATCGACTTGCTGGCAACCGCAGCATCCAGAGAGGTAAAAGGTCCGGACTTCGGCACGCCATCCACCGCCACATACCAGCAGGCCAGATGTCCTTCGAGCCTGAGAGCGCTCGGAACTGCAGTTCCGACCATGGACATGATGTTGATGTGCGGCATAGTCACCTCCAGAACCTTGCTTGGACTTGGGGTCACCCTATGCCTTCACGCACCACAGCTGAAATCAGTCGGCTTAATAGTGCCTATGCGTGGCATGGATCAGGACGCCTCATCACCAAGCACAGACGCGCCTGAAACCGGCGCCGAAGCGAGACGCAAAGCAACAAAAACCCAAGTACTGGCAGCCTCTCGGTAACGGTTTTATGAACGTATCACTGGCTGGCGACTCTACTTATCTCTTAGTAAGCTACTGAAAGAGGTAGTCGATGATCGATAAACAACTATCCCCCGTCCGCTTATCCGGCGGCCTGGTGCAGGCTGCAATACTGCTTTCGCTATGCGCAGCACCTGCTTTCGCCGAATCCCAGCAAGTGCTTGGCTGGGTTGAAGAAGGCGTGATCCTGCCTGAGAACGTCGCAGTAAAGTTCAAGCTCGACACCGGCGCTCTGACCTCCTCGATGCATGCCGAAGATGTCGAACGCTTCAAGAAGGATGGCGACGACTGGGTGCGCTTCAACATCGAGCTGGAAGACATCGATACCAACAAGCAAGTGAACTCCCAGCTCGAACGCAAGGTAGAACGAGCTATAAAAGTCCGTGGCGCCGGCGGGGCAGAAAGACGCCCTGTCGTATTGATGAAGGTATGCCTTGGCGACCGGGTATATGAAGAGCAGTTCTCACTGAACGACCGGGACAGGATGAACTATCCAGTGCTTGTCGGTCGGCGCACCCTAGAGAAGATTGGACTGGTGGACTCCAACAAGACCTTCACCGTGGAACCTGATTGCTCGAAGTCCGCATCCAGCGCCTAATTTTCCGACAGCGGGCGCCATCCGATACCGCCTGCGACACCTGCGAATCCATAAAGCAAAAAACCCCTGAAAGATTGCTCTCTCAGGGGTTTTGCGAAAGTGGCGGTGAAGGTGGGATTCGAACCCACGATACGATTTCTCGTATACACACTTTCCAGGCGTGCTCCTTCAACCGCTCGGACACTTCACCGGATCTCGACTGACACTAGGTGTCTGTCGAGGCGCGCTAATCTAGCCGAACAGCTCGCCAAAGGCAAAGGTTTTTTCAGAAGATTCATGCGCTTATAACAAATATTCGGCATCCACTCGGCAAGCCAGAGGCGTGGCTTCGAAACGTAGGTGGCCGAACGGCAGGACGTTAAGGGAAATAAACAGGTTGAACAAGAACATGGCAATCACGCCCTGCGGGCTTTAGCTGCGTGTGCTGCTAGCCCGCAGTATCAGCGCCAACGCAGATACTGCCCGCAACCCGGCACACCAGCTAATGGCCAAATTGTCGTTTCTCATCATCACAGCCTAGCTCTCAAGTCTGCCGCTACGCTAAGGCAGCGCACGCCCATGGCGCCAATTGCCGTATCAATCAGGCCGAAAGGCTGCAATCGCCCGCCACAGCTGACTCACCAGTCAGCCGCGGTGCTTTACCTGGGCGGTGCGGGTGGGTAACGTCTGTGGTACTTCAGTACAAGGAACCTGCAATGAGCGACCTGATCAGCTACCAATTCGAAGACGGTATTGCCACCCTGACCCTGTGCAACGGCAAGGTTAACGCCATCTCGCCAGACGTAATCGCCGCCTTCAATGCCGCATTGGATCGTGCCGAACAGGACAAGGCGATCGTCATCGTCACCGGCCAGCCGGGCATCCTGTCCGGCGGTTACGACCTCAAGGTGATGACCTCCGGCCCACAGAACGCGGTCAACCTGGTTGCTGCGGGTTCGACCCTGGCTCGGCGCATGCTCGCCCACCCCTTCCCGATCATCGTCGCCTGCCCTGGCCATGCCGTGGCCAAGGGGGCCTTTATCCTGCTCTCGGCCGACTACCGCATCGGCGTCGAGGGCCCGTTCAGCATTGGCCTGAATGAAGTGCAGATCGGTATGACCATGCACCATGTCGGCATCGAACTGGCGCGCGACCGCCTGCGCAAATCGGCGTTCCACCGCTCGGTGATCAATGGCGAGATGTTCGATCCGCAAGGCGCGGTGGATGCTGGCTTCCTCGATAAGGTGGTGCCTGCCGAGCAACTGCTGGCCACTGCTCAGGCAGTCGCCCAGCAGATGAAGAAGATCAACATGACTGCGCACAAGAACACCAAGCTGAAAGTGCGCAAGGCCTTGCTGGAGACCCTCGACAAAGCCATTGAGCTGGATCAGCAGCAGCTGGTCTAAGTCTCCGCTGCATAATGAAAAGCCCGGCCCGATGCCGGGCTTTTCATTATTAGAGAAGGCACCCCAGATGGGCGGACTACAGCCTTATCTCGGTTACTGATAACGCCTGCGTGCATTCCGCCTCTGTCGTCGCCAAACTCGACACCCCTGTGATCGCCTTCCCGGCCCACATGTTCGGCCGCCGTCATGCTCAGCCTCCCGGCCGGCATGGTCACCACCCTCGCCACGGCCATGACCACCACCGCCTTCTTTGGCATAAGCGCTGGAAACCAGGCAACACAAAAGACTTCATGCCTCCCAAACGCAAACGACCATAGCCCTCCGCCCGCGGCTAATTGTCGACATGCTAGCCTCGTCAAGTGGGCCACGCCGTGAAGCCCGCAAGCGCAAAAAATATGCAGTAGCGTGTGCCTCAGGCGCAGTGCCGTCCCACCGCGCTCCTCAGACCGCTGGTCAATGCCAGATGTTCGCCCCATCGGGCCCTGCTACTGGCTCTATTGATACGCCTTCTCTGCGCAGATGCTTAGGCATGTCAGGCTTGCGCTACGCCACTCGTCGAACAACCGATCGACGGATCATCAAGAAAGCGTGTCGCCTGCCGATCAAATCATGACCGAAGCCTTTAGTCGTATAGACTCGCGCCGCCAACAGTAGGCTGGCCGACCTAATTACAAGGAACATGCGCGTATGAAGATTGCTCATAAAGTGGGCCTGGCAGCAGCAACGGTGTTGTTTATCACCACCAGCCTGCTTTCGTTTGTCCAAGTCAGCCAGGTGCGCTCCAGCTTGAGCGACCAAGCGGCCTCGAGCATTAATGATGCGAGCGGGGCTCTGGCCCGGCAGATTGAGAACTGGCTGAACGGCAAACTGCAGTTAATCGACATGATGGCGCAAAATATCGACAGCCAGTTCGGCGATGAGCAGATCCAGCGCGTATTCAACCAACCCCTCCTCAAGCAGCAATTCCTGCTGATTTTCGGTGGCCTGGATAGCGACGGTAATCGCATCACCAATGACCCTAGCTGGAACCCGACTGGCTGGGATGCGCGGCAACGGCCCTGGTACCCAGTGGCGAAGTCCGCCAGTCATGCAATGCTGACCGAGCCCTACCCTGACGCCGCCACCGGTGAAATTTTGATCTCTGCGGTGGCCAAGCTCAGCGATCAAGGCCAGTTCAAGGGTGCCTTCGGCGGTGACATCAGCCTTAAGACCATCTCCGACACCATCAATACCCTGAACTTCAACGACGCTGGCTACGCGTTTCTCCTCGCGCGCAACGGCAACATCATCTCGCACCCGGATACCAACCTGAACGGCAAATCCTTCAGCGCCCTGTTCGACGGCAAGAGTCCGGCGCTAAACCAAACCCTGACTGCCATTACAGGCGGCGACAAGGATCTGCTGGTGTCCTTTACCCCGCTGAGCAACCTCAACGGCATGGATTGGTACATCGGCGTGGTGCTCGATGAAGCTAAAGTGATGAGCGAAGCCAACACCCTGAGCTGGCGTGCGGCGGTAGGTACCTTGATCGGCGTGGCACTGAGCTTGCTGCTGCTGGCCGCGCTGATGAACCGACTGCTTAAACCCCTGGCCAACTTGCACAGCTCGCTTAACGAAATCAACCGCGGCGAAGGCGACCTCACTCGCCGCCTGCCGGCCCAGGGTAATGATGAAATCGCCTTGGTCGAGCGCGAGTTCAATAGCTTTCTGGAGAACCTGCAGAGCCTGATTGGCGATGTGATGAGCAGCTCTCGTCAGGTCAGAGCAAGCACTACGCTGACCTCTAACGAAGCCGACCAATCGGCTAATCGCCTGCAACAACAGCTGTTGGAACTGGACCAGCTGGCCACTGCCATGCAGGAAATGGCTTCCACCGCCGAAGAAGTTGCACGCAATGCCCAGGCCGCCGCTCAAGCGGCCATCGCCGCCGACCAGGAAACCGAGAACGGCGTCGCCGTGGTTTCGCAGTCCACCGCCGCGATCAAGCGCCTGGCCGCTGAGATGGACGACACCAGCCAGTCGATCAACGAGCTGGCCAAGCTCAGCCACAGTATCGAGTCGATCCTGTCGGTAATCACCAGCATCGCCGACCAGACCAACCTGCTCGCACTCAATGCCGCGATCGAGGCGGCTCGCGCCGGCGAGTCGGGTCGAGGTTTCGCTGTGGTGGCCGATGAAGTGCGCTCGCTGGCCTCGCGCACCCAACAGTCGACCCAGGAAATCCGCCAGATGATCGATCAGCTGCAGACCGGAGTAAAACAGGCCGAGACGCGCATGCAGCAGAGCCGCGACACTGCCAGCAAAACGGCTGACGAGGCCAGCGCCGCCAATGACATGCTGGGGCGTATTCGCGAGGCGATCACCCGCATCAACGACATGAATCTGCAGATTGCCACCGCGGCAGAAGAACAGAGCGCCACCACCGAAGAGATCAATCGCAACACCACCAACATCCGCGACATCAGCCATGAAGTCGCCAGCGGGGCCGAGCAGCAGGTGCAGCAATGCGCCGTGATGGTCGACCAGGTGAGTCATCAGGACCGCCTGCTGAGCCGCTTCAAGGTGTGATCCCGTGGCCGCCCTGGCTGGCGGCCACCCTTCACGGGATCGAACGGGCGAGTGGCTGACCGCTCGTTCGATCCACCCCGGTGAAACGCTGCAGAATCGCCGGCAATGGCCTCCGATCAGTGCCATTTGCCGTAACCCTTGCCCCCCCGTACACTGCGCGCCCTTTGTTCTGGCGGTCGTAACCAATGCTTTTTCTTCTGCGCATGCTGGCGATGGTCATGCACTTTATCCTCGCGGGTATCCTCGGCCTACTCCTCGGCCTGAGCCGTCCGTTCAACCCCGATAACAGCCGCCTGTGCGCCCGCCTCTATTCATTGCCGGCACTGTGGTTGTTACGCCTGAAACTGAAGACCGACGTCAAAACGCTGCTGGAGCACAATAGCCCCTGTGTCATCGTCGCCAACCATCAATCCAATTACGATCTGTATATCCTTGGCCGCGTGGTACCACCGCGCACCGTCAGCATCGGCAAGAAAAGCCTGAAATGGGTGCCCTTTTTCGGCCAGCTCTACTGGTTGGCCGGCAACGTGTTGCTCGACCGCAGCAATGCGCTCAAGGCCAAACGCGCCATGCTCACCACCACCGACACCCTCAAGCATAAGAACACCTCGATCTGGGTGTTCCCGGAGGGCACCCGCAACCTCGGCGAGGATCTGTTGTCCTTCAAGAAGGGCGCCTTTCAGATGGCGCTTGCCGCCGGTGTACCGATCATCCCAGTGTGCGCCAGCAGTTACGCCAAGCGCATGCGTTTGAACCGCTGGAACAGCGGCAACATCCTGATTCGTTCATTACCGGCGATTCCCACCGCCGGCCTGAAACTGGACGACCTGCCCCAACTGATGCTCGATTGCCGCGCGCAGATGCAACAGTGCATCAACGCCATGGATGAGGAGCTGGCGCGAGGCGCCTGAAAAATCTGAGAGGCAGAAAAAGCCCGGGCAATATCGCTGCAATGCCGGGCTTTTTGTTGGGCCTAACCTAAAGCTCCAGGCCCTGCTTGCCGTGGGCGACGAAACGCATCATCCACTCGGCCACCGTATGGCCCTGGTGCTCATGCTGCAGGCTGTCCACACCTTTCAGATAAGCCTCTTCGCCAATGTGCTGCTGGCGAATCTCCAGCAGCTCCTTGGAGTAGTCGTGGATGAACTCCGGGTGGCCCTGGAAGCACAGCACCTGGTCGTCGATGCAGTAGGCGGCGATCGGGCAGAAGTCGCTGGATGCCAGCAGGGTGGCATTTTCCGGCAGCTTGGTGACCTGGTCCTGGTGGCTGATCAGCAGGGTCAGTTCCTCCAGCACCGGGGTCATCCAAGCTGGCTGGTGGGCCAGGCGGTAGCGATGGGTGCCCACGCCCCAGCCCTGCTCGGCGCGCCCTGCCTTGCCGCCGAGCAGCAACGCCAGCAATTGGTGACCGAAGCAGATGCCGAGCAGCTTGTCGCCACGGGCATAACGCTCGAGTAAATAGGTCTTGAGGGTTTCGATCCAGGGATCGCTGCCGAACGAATCGGCCTTGCTGCCGGTAACCAGATAGGCGTCGTAGTGTTCGCTGTCCGGCGGGTAGCTGCCTTCCATCACGTTGTATACGGCGAACTCGGCGGCGAGCGGCTGGCTAGCGAACAGCCGCTCGAACATCCGGCCATAACCCTGATACTGGCCGACCAGTTCGGGGCGAAGAATGTCAGTTTCCAGAATGCAAATCTGCAACGGCATGGGGCAAATACCTGAAACGCGAGTAATGGTTCGTACGGTGATAAAGCCTGCCTGCGACAAGACGGCAAGGCAAGAGGGCGAGTCGTCAACCAGGCACAAAATCGACCGATAACCCAGTCTGCGCCTGTATCAGCGCGTTCGATAGTCACCATAACGCCCATTCACTTCTGCCGCTGACACCACGCGAGGATGATCTGTTCATCGGGCATCGCCCAACCATCGCAGAAGGATAATCGCCATGAACAATTTCGCCGCTATTGCCAGCTTGCTTGCCGCCTCCGCCTTTGTCGGCAGTGCCAAAAAAACCACCCATAACTAAGCCAGCCGACGTTGCCGCAGGGCAGCGCCGACATCCAAGAATTGCCGCCATGAGTAACAGCAAACTGGTCTCGGAGCAGAACGTGTACGCCATCACCTACGCCAGCGTCGATCAAAGCGTCATTCACTTCGAGAGCGAACTGGTCATCCATTTGAGCGACGGCACCCTGACCACCCTGAAGATGCCGACCCAGTTAAGCGAGCGCCAGGCCATTCAGCGGCTGGTATGCGGCCGCCAGGAATGCTGAGCAGCGATTGGCGGGGCGCACACCCGAGTTGGTAACGGCACCTCATTACCCAGCGTGATGTCAGTTTTTTGGTCTGTTTCTACACACAGATACATCTAAATCATTAATCACTAAAGCGTGATTAATGCTTTTTTAAATCAATTTAATCTCTAATCAACTGAGCGCAAGCAAACGTCGGCATCACGGAGCAGGGATATGAGCAGTTTGACCATCAAGTACACACGCAATGGCGCCCTGGCCAGTATCGGGCTGTACCTGATGATCGCCATCCCCTTGCTGAGTCTGAACCACGCGAAAGCACAGAGCCAAGCCAGCGCCGTGCAGCAGAACGCTTGCGCGAAACTAGCTCGCGCAGCAGCCCATATTTCGCTACGACGTTGCTACGCGAGCAGAATCTCCACATCGACTGACAGGGTCAGAAGTTTTCGTTCCTCGCAGCTTTCTCCAACAGCAAGGCCGGTGGTAGGAAGCGCTCGCCATACTGCTCGGCCAGGTACTGAGCGCGGCCAACGAAATCGCGGATGCCGTACTGGTTGATGAACTGCAGCGCCCCACCGGTCCAGGCGGCGAAGCCGATGCCGAAGATCGAACCGATGTTGGCATCCGACACCGACGTGAGCACACCCTCCTCCACGCAGCGCACGGTCTCGATGGCCTGGATGAACAGGATACGGTCGCGCACATCCTGCTGCGATATCTGTGCGTCAGGTTTTTCGAAACGAGCCTTGAGATTCGGCCACAGGTGCTTCTTGCCACCGACCGGGTACTCGTAGAAACCCGCACCGGCCGCTTTGCCCGGACGTTTGTATTCATTGAGCATCAGCTCGATCACCGCGAAGGCCGGGTGCTGCGCGCTGCTCTTGCCCTCTTCGGCCAGATCCTTGAGGGTCTGCTGACGAATGTGGTTCATCAGGCTCATGGACACTTCGTCACTGATCGCCAGCGGGCCGACCGGCATGCCGGCCTTGCGCGCTTCGTTTTCGATCATCGCCGCCGACACGCCCTCGCCGAGCATGGCAATGCCTTCATTGGTGAAGGTGCCGAACACCCGCGAGGTGAAAAAACCCCGGCTGTCGTTGACCACTATCGGGGTCTTGTTGATCTGCATGACGTAGTCGAAACCGCGGGCCAGGGTTTCGTCGCTGGTGCGCTCGCCTTTGATGATTTCCACCAGCGGCATCTTCTCCACCGGGCTGAAGAAATGCAGGCCGATAAACTTGTCCTGGTTCTGCACCGCGCTGGCCAGGCCGGTGATCGGCAGGGTCGAGGTGTTCGAGGCGATCAGCGCACCGGGCAGCGCCGCGGCTTCGGCCGCCGAGGTGACCTTAGCCTTGAGGTCGCGGTCCTCGAATACCGCCTCGATGATCAGGTCGCAGCCCTCGAAGTCCGCCTCGCGGGCGCTCGGGGTGATCCGCGCGAGAAAAGCGTCGCGTTTCTCGGCGCTCATCTGGCCACGGCCGACCTTCTTCTCCAGCAGCTTGGCCGAGTAGGCCTTACCCTTCTCTGCGGCTTCCAGCGAGACGTCCTTGAGCACCACCTCGATGCCAGCGGCAGCAGACACATAGGCGATGCCCGCCCCCATCATGCCGGCACCGAGCACGCCGACCTTCTTGGTCACATAGGGCGCGAAGCCTTGCGGGCGTGAACCGCCGGCGTTGATTTCATTGAGCTGGAACCAGAAGGTGCCAATCATGTTCTTCGCCACTTGCCCGGTGGTCAGCTCGGTGAAGTAGCGCGCCTCGATGATCTGTGCGGTGTCGAAGTCAACCTGGGCGCCCTCGACCGCGGCGCACATGATCTTCTCCGGTGCGGGGAAGCAGCCCTTGGTCTTGTCGCGTAGCACGCTCGGGGCGATGGCGAGCATCTGCGCCACGTAGGGGCTTGATGGCGTGCCGCCGGGGATCTTGTAGCCGGTCACATCCCATGGCTGCTTGGGTGCCGGGTTAGCGACAATCCAGGCGCGGGCCTTGGCCAGCAGGTCCTCCTTGTCGGAGGCCAACTCATGGATCAGGCCAGCCTTGAGCGCGGCATCCGGGCGTACCTTCTTGCCTTCGAGCAGATACGGCAGGGCCTTTTCCAGCCCCAGCAGGCGCACCATGCGCACCACCCCGCCGCCGCCGGGCAGCAGGCCGAGGGTCACTTCCGGCAGCCCGAGTTGCACGCTGGAACTGTCCAGGGCAATGCGGTGATGACAGGCCAGGCAGATTTCCCAACCACCACCCAGGGCCGCGCCATTGATCGCCGCCACCACCGGTTTGCCCAGGGTTTCCAGGCGGCGCAGTTGGCCTTTGATATTCAGGATCATCGCGTAGAAGGCTTGGGCGTCGGCCTTGGTGACCTTGATCAGTTCACCCAGGTCGCCGCCAGCGAAGAAGGTCTTCTTCGCCGAGGTCACAATCACCCCGGCGATGGAATCCTTTTCGGCTTCCAGGCGCGCAACGGTTTTACCCATGGACTCGCGGTACACCGCGTTCATGGTGTTGGCACTCTGGCCAGGCATGTCCATGGTCAGGACGACAATATTGTCCTGGCCCTTTTCGTAACGGATGGCGTCAGTCATTACTTAATTCCTTTCTTGCAGGCAGTTGCGCTCGACTGGAGGGCAACGCAGAAACCGTAGGAGCGGCGGGGACGCCCAGTTCATGCCCGCGATCATCAGCGGCGTAGGATGGGGTGAGCCTGCAATACCCATCGATGGGTATCCCTTCGCTCCACCCATCCTACGGGTCAGATACGCTCGATAATCGTCGCGATACCCATCCCACCGCCCACGCAGAGGGTGGCCAGGCCATAGCGCAACTGGCGCTTCTCCAGTTCATCGAGCAGGGTGCCGAGGATCGCGCAGCCGGTAGCCCCTAGCGGGTGGCCCATGGCGATGGAGCCGCCGTTGACGTTGACCTTGTCTTCGCTCACGCCCATGTCCTTCATGAACTTCATCACCACCGAGGCAAAAGCTTCGTTGACCTCGAACAGATCGATGTCGCTGACAGTCAAGCCGGCCTTGGCCAGCGCCTTGCGCGTAGCCGGTGCCGGGCCGGTGAGCATGATGGTCGGGTCGGTACCGATCACTGCCGTAGCGACGATGCGCGCCCGCGGCTGCAAACCCAACTCCTTGCCCTTGGCCGCGCTGCCGATCAGCATCAACGCCGAGCCGTCGACTATGCCGGAGCTGTTGCCCGGGGTGTGCACGTGGTTGATCTGCTCGACATGGCTGTAGACCCGCAGCGCGGTGCTGTCGAAGCCCATCTGCCCCATCACTTCGAAGCTCGGCTTGAGCTTGCCCAGGCCCTCCAGGGTGCTGTCGCCGCGAATGAGCTCATCGTGATCGAGCAGCACGACACCGTTCTGGTCGGTCACCGGGATCAGCGTCTTGTCGAACGAGCCATCGGCGCGCGCGCGCGCCGCCTTCTGCTGCGAGCGCAGGGCATAGGCGTCGACATCGGCACGACTGAAGCCCTCTAGGGTGGCGATCAGATCGGCACCGATGCCCTGGGGGGTGAAATGGCTGTGCAGATTGGTCGCCGGGTCCATGACCCAAGCGCCGCCATCGGAGCCCATGGGCACGCGCGACATCGACTCGACGCCGCCCACTACCACCAGGTCCTCGAAACCGGAGCGCACTTTCATCGCGCCCAGGTTCACCGCCTCCAGGCCCGATGCGCAGAAGCGATTGAGCTGCATGCCCGAGACACTGACGTCCCAGTCGGCGACCATGGCGGCGGTCTTGGCGATATCGGCGCCCTGGTCACCCACGGGGGTCACACAGCCGAGCACGATGTCATCGACCTGACTGGTATCCAGGTTGTTGCGCACTTGCAGGGCGTTGAGCAGACCAGCGACCAGGTTGACTGGTTTAACGCTGTAGAGCGCGCCGTCTTTCTTGCCTTTTCCGCGGGGCGTGCGCACCGCATCGAAAATAAATGCTTCGGTCATGACGTCCTCGAATTTCCAGCGGAGGGATAGTTACTGGCGCGTCGTTAGCTGACAGGCGGCTGTCGGGCTTCGGCAAGTAGAGCGACCCTGGGTCCGGCAGACTCCCGGAACCAGATTGCGCCAGTTATTGATGAGTGGCTCTACCATACCCTCAGCCTAACCAAGCTCAATGACCGAAGTGCTCAGGCACATTGACCACTCTGCTCAGACGAACGGTCACCTGCTGGCGTTATGCAGGCACAGGCCGGTCTAATGGCTCTGGTTCAAGGGTTGCTCAGGCTCTTTGCCGAACCAGGCATAACTGAATGTTTCAAATTTTAGGCGGCTAGCAACCAAGTCATCTAAGCGATCTGTGACATGCACCCTAGAGTTAGCATGACTACACGGAAATAGAGTTACAAAAGTAGGTGCCGCCGCCGGGTTTTTCCGGGGTGGTTGTTCCGTCCACGCCCAGGCGTGACGCTGCAGCCCGACAGGCCTTTAGAGCGGGTATTCGACGCCACACCAACAAAAACAAAAGGCAGATGGCCATGTTCAAACAGCCAAAAATCCGGCAAGCGAGTCTGATCGTATTCGCCACGGCCTTGATCCTGATTCTTCCCAACCTGACCCGTCTGGTCGGCTGACCCCTTCCCCGTCCAGTTGCTGTGTGCCGCATGAAACGCGGCAACGCAGCACGGCACTGGCAAGAGTGGCAGCCATGGCTAGGTCAACCACTGGCAACGCCGGCGCTTGCGCTCGGGCATTTTCAATTATGCTAAGGCCTCGATGATCGATATTTCCCCGAGGAGTTCTGCATGCGTGTCTTGGCTACCGTTCTGGCACTGTTACTCAGCTTGCCGCTTGCCGCAGATGAAATCTCGCTACAGCGCGCGGTTATTGCACTGCAAACACCTGACGCGGTGCTGATTGATGTACGCACTGCAGAAGAATTCTCCGCCGGCGCCCTGCCCGGAGCCAGCCGTATTGGCCATGAGCAGATCGCTACGCAGATTGCCGCCTTGGCCCCCGATAAAAACACGCCCATCGTGCTCTATTGCCGCAGCGGCAGGCGCTCGGCACTCGCCCAGGACAGCCTGGTGCAACTGGGTTATCGCAACGTGATCAACGCTGGCGGCTACGACCAGCTGAAGCAGGCACTGGCCCAGCAAAATTGAATCTGCGGGTAGTGCTGCTTGCCTTGCTGACGCTGAGTAGCGCCACGCAGAGCGCCGAGTTGCGACTGCAACTCGGCAACGCCAGCCAGATCTGGAGCAGCGCCGAATTACTCGCCCACCCTCAGGCCCAGCACATTGAGATTGCCGATGACGTCAGCTACAAGCGCGTCATGAGCTACCGCGCGGTGCCGCTGGCGGCGCTGCTCGACGGCGTGCAACCTGGCGACCATCTACAAGTAGTGGCACTCGATGGTTTTGCCGCAGAACTGCCGGCGGCCGCCGTGCTCAACCAAAGCGGCGCGCAGGCCTGGCTGGCGGTGGAAGATCCGGCTATGCCCTGGCCACCCCTGGCGACCGGAAAACCCAGTGCCGGGCCGTTTTATCTGGTCTGGCAACACCCTGCGGCCAGTCATATCGGCCCGGAGCAGTGGCCGTTTCAGGTCGCACGCATCCGCAAGCTGGCGGCTGTAACCGAACGCTTTCCACAATTACTGCCCGCCACCGATGCTCCTGCGCAGGTGCAGGCCGGCTTCGTGCAGTACCAGAAGCACTGCATGGCCTGCCATCGCCTGAATACTGCCGGTGACTCGCAATTCGGCCCCGACTTGAATGTGCCGCATAACCCGACTGAGTATTTCGCGGCTGATTTCCTCCACACCTATATCCGCAACCCGCAGCACCTGCGGCGCTGGCCGCAAGGCCGGATGCCGGGATTCGCAGCGGCGGTATTGAGCGATGCCGAACTGGCGCAGCTACTCGATTACCTGCGGCATATGGCCGGGCGCAAGGTGCCGAAGGGTAACGTGAAGGCTACTGCTCCTGGTTAAAAGCACAACAGCCGATGCCGGCGGTGGGCACGACGCCCCCACCCGAGCAAATGAAACACCAGCCCATGCGCCAGGATTACGTTCTGCGCAGCAAATCTGCCAGCGGCTACTCCCAGTAATCGCCTGGCGCTTCCGCTAGTTGGCCGAGCCGTGTGCTCAGGCTGCCGCAGCACTGCTGACGAATTTCTTCGAAATAGGCATCGCCTTCACGGACGCGCAAACCGCTCGGCACCTCAAAGCTGTCCGCTTGGTAGACCCGCAAATTCAGCGGCATACCGACCGACCGGTTGCTGCGGATGGTCGAGTTGAAGCAAATCAAGGCACAACGCAGCGCCAGCTGCAGAGGCGTTGGGTAACTCAGTGCGCGGTCGAGGATCGGCTTGCCGTATTTGCTTTCGCCAGCCTGGAAGTACGAGGTGTCCTCGGTAGAGGCGATGAAGTTAGGTTGTACAGCGCCGGGGACTTCACCGTGGATCTGCCCACCGAGCAAAATCGAGCAGCCCAGTTCGATGCCCTGAGTCAGGGTGGCGCCGCCATCGTGGGCCAGCACTTCGCGCAGGGTATCGCCCACCAAGGTCGCAGCGGAAAACAGGTTCGATACATTGTGCAAATCTTCGCCGCCCCTCCAGACGATGGCGCAGCAGGCTGATCACCGACTGCGAAGTGGCCAGGTTGCCGGCGTTTTGCAGGACGATCAAACGCTCGCCGGGCGTCACGCACTGCCATGCGGCAGTGCCGTGCATCTCAAGCCAACGCCAGCTTCAACCAATGCCGATAGAAACCTTCGGCCACCTGATTGAGGGCGGCTATTTTGCCCGGCAAATCATCGAGCATCTGCGCCTGGCTTTGCTGGCTGGGCTGATGCTCATCGAGCAGATGCAGCCAGTCGCCGAGCCATTGCCGCACCAACGCCTCGGTCATTTCCGGGTGCCCCTGCATAGCGAAGATCTTCTCACCCCAGCTGAACGCCTGATTGTCACACCAGGGGCTACTCAACAACGGCTGGGCGCCCTGCGGCAGGCCGAAGGTGTCACCGTGCCACTGGAAGACCGGAAACTGCTGCGGCACATGGGCCAACCAGGGACTCGCTGCGGCCCCGTGTACCTGCTCGAGCAACTGCCAGCCGCTCTCGGTGTATGGCATACGGCTGATTTCGGCGCCCAACGCCTTGGCCAGCAACTGACCACCCAGGCAGTGGCCGATCAGGGGAATATCGCGCCGGATGAAATGCTGCAGCGCCGCTATTTCGCTAGCCAGCCAGGGCAAGGGGTCGTTGACGCTCATGGGTCCACCCATGATCGCCACGGCCTTGGGGCGATCCAGGTCAATGCCTTCCAGTTCGCCAAGATCGACCCGTAGCGTATGAAAATCCAGCCGCGCCTCATCCAGCACCTTGGCTAAATGGCCCGGCGGACAATAATCGATGTGGGTCAGAATCAGGATATCGCTCATTAACAGCCTCCGCCGCCAAGTCTGCAGCAAAGCGGCTGCTCGGGTCGAGAGGCCAATAGCGAAAGATAGGCGCATCGGCCAGTCAGGAACCGGCCGATGCTCATGGCGGAAGCTAACTGGCTATCAAGGTTGCAGGCCTTTGACCTCCTGCGTCACACCCCAACCGTCCAGCTTGCCGCCAAGCGGGGCCACGACCGACTCCAGGTCATGTTCGAAGTCGCCAATGCCGTGGTAGGTCGCATACATCACTTTGCTCACTTGCAGGTGCCAGGCGCCGTCATCACGCTCGGTGACCAAGGCATGCAAGGACTCACCACGAAAGTTTCTGGTCGCCATGCGAGCCCGCTCCTCATCCGGGAAAATGGCGTAGAACTCGATGGGATGGAAGCTGGTGAAGTCGAAACCACCTTCTTTCATCCGCCGCAAAACTCCGTTACTGACATCATCGTGCAAGGCTGTGCTCATGAAGTGATCTCCTCAGCGATGGAAGGATTAACTGCTTTCCCATTGCAACCGCCATAACCGCGACGGTGTTGCGACACCTGTAACCATGCCGCCCGAGATTCAAGCAAGGAGCTGCTTGATGTGTCATAAGCCAGACCTGAAGACAGGGCTGGTCGACGATGCGCCATTCAGAGCGAATAGCGCGAAGCTGTCGCTTGCAGAGTAGCGCGAAGCAGAAAGATTTGCAGGACCAAATGACAACTTGTGACAAAACCGGCGACCGCCAACAGGTTGCCGGGTTTTGCGGTCATCGGCGCAGCATTGCAAGCGCATCCCGGATTCAGGCTGGCTACGGGCTGTGCGGAGCATCACGCTGCGCTGTGCCATGACGAGCCAGCCTCGGCGAGGTCTTCGGCCTTGAGCCTGACGCCCAGACATTTGAGGACCGCCACGACCAAACGCTGGCCGCTCAGCATGGCCGTGTTGACGTAAGGCGGCATCAATACGATGCCGGCAAGCAGGGTGTTGTTCATTCAGCAGCCTCGTTCCCGCAAGAAGTGTACGACCTGATCGAGGGCGAAATCCGCCGCATTGAGCAGGCCGGCGTGGGCCTGGAACACATGCCACAGCCCCGGGTAACGCTCCAGACGCACGCTCACCCCCGCCGCCTCAGCCTGTTCGGCGAAGCGCAGGCTGTCATTGAGCAACAATTCATCCTCACCTACCTGAATCAACAGCGGCGCCAGGCCGACCAGGTCGGCGAACAGCGGCGACAGTCCCGGATCGTTGCGCGGGATATGCGCCGGACAATACAAACCGATCGCCTGCTCGATCCACTCGGGATGGAGCAACGGGTCACCCGCCGCCGGGCTGTGCAACTGCTGGCAGGTGTAGTCGGTGACCGGCGAAAAGCACACCAGCGCCGCCGGCTGAGCCTGCCCCAGATCGCGCAGATGCAGGCTGGTAATCAGACTCAGGTTGCCGCCCGCGGAATCGCCGCCGATGACGATCTGCTCGGCGGTGTACCCGGCCGCCAACAGCGCCTGATAGGCCGCCAGCGCATCGTCACGTGCCGCCGGATACGGAAACTCCGGGGCCAGGCGGTAATCCAGAGCACACACCTCGATCTGGCCACGCTTGGCCAGACTGGTGCAAATCGCTCTATGGGTATGCGGCCCGCCGATCAGGTAGGCGCCACCATGCAGATACAGCAACACGCAGCCATTGGCCTGCAGCGGACGATGCCACTCGCAGGGCCGTCCGCCGAGGGTTGCAACGCTGCGTTTGACCCCAGGCTGCGGCGGACTTGCTGCCGTCAGCAGGCTAAGCAGCGCACGCTGCCCGGCAATCGGCATCGGCGGGCGCACCAGGCCACGGAACAGAACCCGCAGCGCGCCACGCAGCAGGCGGCGCAAAACGGCTTGGTCGGCGGCGGGCGCGGTGAACTCAGCGGCTGCATTCATAGGCGGTCAACTCCGGGGCGTGGGTCAGGCGACGACAGGTGAAGGTCTAGCCGCCTGTCGGACTTAGCACTGTGCTACTGCGCAAAAGCCGGGCTGCCGGACTTTACCTCGCTGAACGGTCAAGTCCGACAGGCTGCTAGCGGTCTTGTCGCACTTATACACGCCGAAGATGCCGACCTATACAGGCAACAGATTCTGTTGGTAGACAGGCGAACTCCAGGCTAGATATCCATGCTCTCTGACGAGCGACTGCTTACCGACAGCGCCTGAGCGAAAACACCCGTGCGTCGTTTAAAACGGCGCACATAATTCCAGGAATTCAGGTGGGGTAGAAGATTTTTTATGCAAACGCTTATTGGCAAAACCGCATTCATCACCGGCGCCGCCGAAGGCATCGGTTTTCACATCGCCCGCACGTTTGCGCAGCAGGGCATGAACGTGATGCTGGCGGACATAGACGCCGTTATGCTGGAGCAGGCGCGGAAAACGCTGAAAGATGAGGGCCATAGTGTGGCCGCCGTTGTCTGCGATGTGGCGCAACGCGATGCGCTGGAAGCAGCGGCCAAGGCTACCCTGGAATGTTTCGGCAAGGTACATGTGCTGGTGAACAATGCCGGCGTATCGGTGGCGGGGCCGCAGGATCGGATTTCGGAAAACAACTGGCGCTGGATTATCGATGTAAACCTGATGGGCGTGGTTTACGGCGCACAGGTTTTTGTTCCGCTGATCAAGGAGCACGGTGAAGGTGGCCATGTGATCAATGTGGCGTCGGTGGCTGGAACGCTCGGCATACCCTTTGCCGGTCCTTATTGTGCGACTAAAGCGGCGGTGGTATCGCTCTCGGAGAGTTGGCAAGGGGAGCTCAAATCCGCCGACATTGGCGTTTCAGTGCTCTGCCCGGCGTTTGCCCAGTCCCGTATTTATTGCAGTGAGCGTAACCGTCAGGCGGAATACGGCGGTGTTCCTGGGCTTAATGCAAAGCCGAGCCCTCGCACCCTGGAGGTCGCGGCCAAGGCGAAAGAAGCGGTAACCACGGGTATCGAGACGTTTATCGTGGCCGATCGGTTGCTCGAAGCGGTGTTGAATAACGAACTGTATGTGTTTACCCACCCCCACTACCGGCCGGTGGTGGAAGGCCGCGGCCAGCAATTGAGCCTGGCCTTTGATGCCGCCGATGCCAGCCCGGCATTGCAATCTGTGGAACCGGGTGAAATTACTTCACTGTAAATACTGCTAAAGGAGCATTCGAGGATCTCGGTTTACCTGACAAGTGGGGACTGGCCGAACTATTACGCCAAGTCCTCCGCAGCGCAGGGTGCGACACCCGAGATTGAGTACGCCGCTCTTGCTGATCAGGCCGATAAAGCGGCCGTTCGATCGCCACCCGGCCTTCAGCGCAAGTCTGCTCACGGCAGCAGCGCAAGGCCGCGCAGGCGAGGATGGCCGCCGGTGACTTGAGGGAATCGGCATGTGCTATACATCGAGAGTAGGAAAAAGCAGCGAGGAACGCGCAGTGCCTATACCCAGCACGGATATCCATGCCGCCCATCAGGCTCGTTGACCGATTCGATTTCAGCCGTGCGGATCTGTCAGAGGCCTTCAACCATAGAGGTTGATCTCATGACTACGATGCAATGCACCCACCGCGACCACATCATTAGCTCTGACGTTGTCGAACACCCGGGCATTCCGACACCCTGGGCTGGCGGCTGCCATATCACCACTCCGGACGGGCGCATCACCAGACGGCTACCGCTGCCCTTCGACCAGGCCTTTTTCGCCGAGCTGGAAAGTGCCCAGCGTGCATCCATAGCGCACGGCAAATGGTTGGTTGACCAATGCCTGGATCAAGGCGTGGCACTCTTCGACAAACCTGCCGCCACGGCCTGATAACCTTGATCGACGGGTATAGCTGGCGACGCGAACAACCGCGGGCACTCTCGTTGCTCGCGCGGTGAGTCAGAGGACGTAGAACAGGATCGCGATAAAGTGCAGCAAGCTGCCAGCCATAACGAACAGGTGCCAGATGCCATGCCAATGACGAAAGCGGCTGTCGTAGGCGAAAAAAATAATCCCGACCGTGTAGCAAACGCCACCCGCCGCCAACCAGGCGAAGCCCGCAGTGCCCAGGGTGGCGAGTAGCGGCTGGACCGCCACCAGGACGATCCAGCCCATCACTGCATAGATCACGATCGACAACACCCGTGCCTCGGAGCGTGGCTTGATCTCCTGCAGCATGCCAATCAGCGCCAGCAGCCAGACCACCGCGAACAGCGACCAGCCCCATGGGCCGCGCAAGGTCACCAGACAGAACGGCGTGTAGCTGCCGGCGATCAGCAGGTAGATCGACAGGTGATCGAGCTTGCGCATGATCACCTTCGCCCGCCCCTGCACGCTGTGATAGATGGTCGAAACGCTGTAGAGCAGCAGCAAAGTGACGCCGTAGATGGCGACACTGACGATCTTCATCGGCTCGCCATCCAGGCTCGCCAGCACCAGCAGCCAGAGCGCCCCGATGCACGCCAGCACGGCACCGACCAGGTGAGTCCAGGCGTTGAATCTTTCCCCGTGATACATGTGTCAGCAACCTCGATCTAGCACGCAGGCCCCAGCGTCCCAGTGCTTATCGCTTAATGCGCTGGTCACTGTAAACGATGCTCTGCAAAGCATGGCACAGGCTCTGACCGATCCGGTAGCGGACTCAGCGATTGCCCGCGCTGCCAGACAGCTTACGGGGCACTCCGCCAGTCTAAGCATCGCCCGAGGTCGGGTCGTGAATCGTGGGCACTGACTGCTTTTGTGAGAGGGTCGAGGCGGCGCGATGCTCTTGCCATCGGAAGGTTTGCGAAGCGACAAAACAGCCGAAAAACAGCAGCTAATCCGGCGTTTTTGCAGTATCTACAGCCGCCTCACTGCCGCTCCGGCAGCCCATCCTCCACACCAGCACTGTTATCCAGCAAGCTCTTGGTGGCCGTCTGCAGGAAAGCCTCGAGATTCTGCTGCAGTTCAGGATCGAGATCGCTGTGTACCCGCTCGGCGCTCGGCTCGGCCCCCAGGCGATAGTCATACAGCCGCGGCTCGAAGCCCTTGGGCTGAATCAGAATGCGCTTCGAGGTCACTAGGGCCACGGTCTGATCGCCGCCCGAGGGCTTGATCACGCCGATGCCCAGATCACCTTGGGGCAGATTGAGCAGGTCGCGCCCCAGCACTGGTGGCGCACCTCACCGCCCAGGCGGCCCATGATGGTCGGCACGATGTCGACCTGGGTGCCGACCGTATGGCTGACGGCGCCGAATTTATCCTGAATGCCCGGGCCGATCAGCAACAGCGGCACGTTAAAGCGAAACAGATCCATCTCGGTCAGCTGCTCGGTGCTGCCGAAACCATGATCGCCGACCACCACGAACAGGGTGTCCTTGAAATATGGCGCCTTGCGCGCCTTGTCGAAGAACTGACCGAGCGCCCAGTCGGCATAGCGCATGGCGGTGAGGTGTTCATCGGCCGAGCCGTGACCGGTCACCGGCTCGACCGGCAGGTTCTCCGGCAGCGCATAGGGGGTGTGGTTGGACAGGGTTTGCAGCAAGGCATAGAACGGTTTGCTGCCGAAGTTGTTGGCCAACTCGCTGGCCCTCGGTCGAACATGTCCTGGTCGGACACACCCCAGGTCGGGTCCATGAATACCGGATCGACGAAGTCCTCACGGCCGATGAAATTGCTCATGCCCTGGTTGCTGAAGAAACCCGACTGGTTGTCCCATTGGAAGTTGCCGTTGTAGACGTACAGGTTGTCGTAACCACGAGCGCCGAGCAGTTGCGGCAGGCCGGAGAACTTGTTCGCGCCTTCAGGGGTGCGCATCAGGTACTCGAAACTCGGCAGGTTGGGGAAGCAGGCCATGCTGGCAAACATGCCCTGGTGGGTATGGGTGCCGTTGGAGAAGAAGCGATCGAACAACAGGCCCTCTTGCGCCAGCTTGTCGAAGTGCGGCGTGATATTACCCGGGTAGCCCATGGCGCCGACGAAGTGGCCGGCAAAGCTTTCCATCAAAATCACCACCACATTGCGAATCGGTAAGGTGGCGTCGGCAGGCGGCGTGAAGTCACGGCGGATCGCCGCAGTGTCGGCATCGACCAGCTGATCGTACGGAGTCAGTAGCAGTTCGCGCACGGTTTCCTGGGCCTGCTGGTCGGTCATGGTCGACTGCCAGGCGTTATCACGGTGCGAGGAAAAACTGGCTTGGGCAGCCGAGATCAGGGTCAAGGTGCCATTCAGGCCGAGCTGATTGGCGAACATCGACTCGGTGGTATAGGCATCGCCCCAGCGCAGCGGCGGACCCGAGCTGATGTGGCCACGGGCCGCAATCACGGCCACCAGCAGGCAGACGCCGAAGGTAGCGATACGCCAATACCAGGCCGGCGCACCCGTTGCGGATGACGCCTTGGCCGCTGGCCGGCTGAGCAGGTCCAGGCGCTTGAACAGTTTGCTCAGCAACCAGGTCGCCACGGCCCAGGCCAGCAGATAGCGGCCGACCGGGAAGCCGTTCCAGAGCATGCTCAAGACAGTCTTGGGATCTTCCTGAAAGTACTGGAACACCAGGCTGTTGAGGCGTTGATGAAACTCGCGGTAGAAGTCCAGTTCGGACAGACCGAGAAACAGGGTGATGCTGGCGAATACCGTCAACCAGAGGCGCTGCAAGCCTCGGGCAGCCATGGCGCGCACGCTGAGCAACGACAGCAGCAACGGGATGCAGGCATAAACCACCACCCGCAGATCGAAACGCAGGCCGTTGAGAAAGGCTTCGGCAAAGCTAGCCGCCGGCGTCACGCCGATCAACTCGCGGTTGTAGACCAGCAGGGCGACACGCAGCAGGGCATACATCAACAGCAGCGCCATCGCACTCAAGAGGGTGAAGGCCAGGTGACTTTTCAGGGTCGGACGCGTGGGATGAGATGCACACGCGGGATGATTGAGGGCCGGAGTGGAGACCATAGGTTCAGATTCCGTGGGGTCGACGCTTGAGTTCGAGAATACGCTTGCGGCCTTGCTCGGCCAGCAAGTAGCGACCGGGTGCCACGGCGATGATGGTTTGTGCGGAGCGCAAATGTTGTAAGACTACCTGCAACTCTCCAGAAGAATCGAGCAGCAGCAAGCGAGCCATATGGGTACTGTCTTCAGTGATCCACAGGCCGTCGGCGGTGCACAGTAAAAAACCCGGCTGATTGAGACCGGCCTGCACCAGAACGTCTTCACCCGTGGCTTGCCACTGCTTGATCCAGCCCTTTTTCTTCTCGCTATAGAACAGCCGCCCATCGGCACAGACCGTGACCGCTTCGCCCTCACTCAGCCCCTCACGCAAGGTGACGACGTCACCGTTGCTTGGGTCGTAACGCAACAGCCGGCCACGTTGCTTGTCCTGGATGACATACAGGTAATGGCCGTCGCTGGCGATGCCTTCGACACTATCGCTGGAGAACAGCGGCTCGGTCGTGTCGCCCTGCAACAGCAACAGCGGTAGTTTGTCCGCCTCCTGGCTGACCGCCACCCCATGGCCAAATGCGGCCAATCCGTCTGGTTTGGACAAGCCATGCAAGACCGTTTTCAGGCTACCGTCACGGTTCTGCCTGAGGATCGTGCCCTTGCCGTCGGAAAATTCCTGACTGATATAAAGTCTGCCCTGAGCATCGAGAGCTAAGGCACTGACGCGGTCAATATCCGC
Source organism: Pseudomonas sp. CC6-YY-74 (assembly GCF_002025205.1). GTDB lineage: Bacteria > Pseudomonadota > Gammaproteobacteria > Pseudomonadales > Pseudomonadaceae > Aquipseudomonas > Aquipseudomonas paeninsulae. Next base: position 1,628,777 of record NZ_CP019947.1, read on the forward strand.
TTTAAAAACCTGATATTGCCAATCGGAAGAAGCAGTTACCGGGTAGAAATGCCGCCAGGCGGGGTAAGCCAAGCCAGGCACAACCAGTACCAGGCCGCACAGCAGCCACCGCCTGTAGCGCAAAGATAATTGCATCGACACCACTCCACAGCCAACCCAGAGAAAACGCCGGGAAGTCTGCCAAGTACGATGTGAAAATTTTGTCGCTAAGGCTTTAGCGCGCAGCCTTCTGGCTGCGGGTGCCGCGCTTATGGGTTGCTGCAGCCGAGGATGTCAGCCTGTACGTGCGCGGAGGTGCTCGAGTGATAGCCAGCGTTAGCCACTGCGGTCTTGCGCCGAGCCACCCCGCCAGGATGGCCAATCCCTCAGTTGAAGAATTTCTTCATCGAGCGCGAGAACCAGCCGTCGACCTGTTGATTGCTGACCAAACTATTCATGTTGTCTTTGACCGCCTGCACATAGCCGGCATCGTCGCTGCGGATATGGTTGAACAACCAGCGCGAGAGCAAACCGAGTAACTCATCGGTGATGTCCTCGCCGGCCTGGAAGCGCAGGTTGAAGTCCTTGACCCGACCGATGAAGATTTCATGGACTCGCTTGTGCGGACGCGTGAACGCGTAGCCGGCCTCCTCCAACAGCGACTCCTCGAAGGCGAAATGTGACAGGGTGTAATCCACCAAGCCATTCAATACATCCCCTACCTCACCGCCACTGCCCCCGCTAACCTTGGCCTGGTGCAGGGAATTGATCATATCGACGATGCGCTTGTGCTGGTCATCAATGACTTGAATGCCTGTATTCAGATCGTCTTGCCAAGCCAGATAACTCATTTCCCACAGCCCCTAATGTGCGCTCGACTGCATTGCGAGCACTACGCCAAGGCTACTCAACAGCTCTGGAATGGGGCCTGACGCAGATCAGCGAATAGTTGCTTAGGAGCCTATCGACGGAACGGGCAGAGCTAATGGCGCTAGTACAGTGGTCGGCTGAACGGAGGTCATTCGCGGATTTTCAGCTGTCGATGGATGCATGAGACGGGCGAAAGAGCGTGACCAGCATGATCGAGTCAGCCTTGGCCCGCAGGGCATGCTCGGCCTCTTCGGCCAGGTACATCAGATCGTTGTCACGCATTTCATGCCATGTGCCCTGGGCCTGCACGTCAACGCAGCCCTGCAGGCAATGCAAGGTCAGAGGGCCGGCCACGGCGTGCCCGGGAATGACTTTGCCGGCCTGCAACACCAGGCGCATGACCTCGATGCGCGGGGCGCTGACAATTGCCTGGGAGATGAAATCAGGCGACGCTGCGGCAGACAGCAGATTGACCACTTCTCCCGATGCTGCGTGCTTCAAGGCCATGATCGGCTATCACCAATGGAGGATGAACCCTCAAGGTAGTCGAGTGCGCCGGAGGCTGTCCAATCATGGCGCGGCGTCTGGGACTAGCGGCCTGTACGGTTAACGTTCGGATGCATGAGGTTCTGATCCAAGTCGCTACGACGAGTCATCGCCCGCTATGGCGATGAGCAGCAACGCAGGATCAAGGCCTCATGCGCCGAAATTGACTAATCGAACCGACCAAACAGGCCACTAACTGCGCGGTTTGCTGCGCAATGGATCGAGTAACGATGACAGGCCGTTATGATCGATTTCCTGCATCAACTCCAGCAGGCGACCAACTTCTCCTTTGGGGAAGCCCTCGCGGGCGAACCAGTTGAGGTAGCGGCCTGGCAGGTCGGCGATCAAGCGACCTTTGTATTTGCCAAAAGGCATTTCGCGGGTCACCAGCAGTTGCAGGTCTTCGGGTTTCATTGGGCGCTCGGGTTCATGGGTGATCATGGACAACGTGGCTCGGCCATGCGGATCATGTGCGCAATTATGCCTAACCTTGGCCCTAGTCGGCGCGAAAGCCCCGGCAGGCGACCAACGCACAGGCCGGCGCCGGCAAACTCGGGTAAGCTTTGCCCCCGCCATTTGCTACCCAGGGTTGTCACGCAATGCTCATCAAGGCACTCAGAATCGGTCTCGGCCAGTTGATCGTATTTCTCGACTTCATCACCCGCCCGCGCAAGCTCAAGCGTGCGCCTGCCGCGCAGGCGGCAGTCGAGCAGGCCGCCGCAGGCCTGGCGCTGTACCAGTTTCATGCCTGCCCATTCTGCGTAAAAACCCGCCGTACCTTGCACAAACTCAACGTACCGATCACCCTGCGCGACGCTAAGAACGACGACCAGCATCGGCAAACCCTGCTGGAGCAAGGCGGCAAGATCAAGGTGCCGTGCCTGCGCATCGAGGACAACGGCCAGAGCACTTGGCTGTATGAGTCCAAGGCGATCATTGCCTATCTGAACGAGCGCTTCGCGGCGGCCTGAGGCCTGAAATCACCGTGCAAGTCGCTATGTAGCCGAATATGCCTTAGCGCAATCCGGGAGCGAATGTTTAGTCGCGGCAATCCCCTGCCATGCAGCTATCGCCCTCCCCCGGGCTCGGTGACGCGCACCACCTGCGCCGGTGTGCGGCGCATCAGCACCTGGCCGGCGCGAATCGACACCTGGGCATGGCCCTGGCTGCGCAGCATCTCGTAGTCGCTGGCCGCGGACAGGATCAGCAGGTTGGCCGGTCGCCCCACTTCGATACCGTAACCCTCGCCCAGGTTGAGGGTTTTCGCACTGTTGTCGGTGACCAGATCCAGCGCCCGCTGCAGATCCTCGAAACCGAGCATGTGGCAGATGTGCAGGCCGGCCTCGAGGATGCGCAAGATATTGCCGTTGCCCAGCGGATACCAGGGGTCGACGATGGAGTCCTGGCCGAAGCAGACATTCATCCCGGCGCGGTCGAGCTCGGCGACGCGGGTCAGTCCGCGGCGCTTGGGATATACGTCGAAACGGCCCTGCAGATGGATGCTCTCGGTCGGGCAGGAGACGAAGTTGATCTGTGACTGTTTGAGCAGACGGAACAGCTTGGAGCAGTAGGCGTTGTCATAGGAGCCCATGGCAGTCGTATGGCTGGCCGTGACCCGCGCGCCCATGCCGCGCACGCGCGCCTCTTCGGCCAGCACCTCGAGAAAGCGCGAGTGCGGATCGTCGGTCTCGTCGCAGTGCACATCCACCAGGCAGCCGCTGCGCTCGGCCAGGTCCATGAGGAACTTGATCGAGCTGACGCCCTGCTCGCGGGTGTTCTCGAAATGCGGAATACCGCCAACCACGTCGACGCCCAGCGCTACCGCCTGTTCCATCAGCGCGCGGCCATTGGCGTAAGACTCGATGCCCTCCTGGGGAAAGGCAACGAGCTGCAGGTCGATCAGGTGACGGGTTTCCTCGCGCACCTCGAGCAACGTCTTGAGCGCGGCCAGGGTCGGATCGGTGACGTCGACATGGCTGCGCACGTGCTGGATACCATGGTCGACCAGCATGTCGATGGCCTTGCGCGCCCGCTGCTTGCTGTCCTCGTGGGTGACCAGGGCCTTGCGTTCGGCCCAGCGCTCGATGCCTTCGAACAGCGTGCCACTGAGGTTCCAGCTCGGCTCGCCGGCGGTGAGAGCCGCATCGAGGTGGATATGCGGCTCGACGAAGGGTGGCACCACCAGATTGCCGGCGGCGTCCAGCTCGTCTGCCGCGGCGACCAGTTCCTGCGCCTGCGCGGCTATGGCGGCGATGCGCGTCTGCGCCAGCTCGATGCGAAACAGGCCGCTGCGGCCACGCAGACGGGCATTGACGATATTCATGGGTTACTCCAGATGTGGGCACAGATCCAGGCGTAGATTAACAGGCCCTCGGCGGCGCAGGCCGAGGAACGCCGCCCAACAAGCTCACTCCATGTTGGAGCGTAGGGCGTACTCGCGGAGCAGTACGCCGTTACAGCCAAGAATGCTGGACTGCTCGCTACGCTCGTGGGCGACCGACACCCTGATTCGTACTCTCGGACAGACTTGCAGGAGCCAGCAAGCTGGCTCCTGCGGCTGTTACTCGGCCGCCTGCAACTCGGTCACGACAACTTGGCTGCCTTGCTGTTCAACCTGGAGCGCACCTTGGCGCCGACGCTGACACCTTCCAGCAAGCCAGCATTGCGCACACCGAAAACCATGGTCATTGGCGGCATGCCGACACTCTTGAGCGGCCCGTGGCGCAGGGTGATCTTTTGCCCGGCCAGGTCGATCTTGCGCACTTCGCCCTCGCTCAGAGCCGCGGTCGCCTCGGCAACGTTGTTTACCGGCGCGGCTGGTTGAGCGGCGAACGCAGGGAAGGCGCGCGCTGCGCCAGAACGGGCGCGGCGGCGCCGTACGGCTGTATGACGACCTCGACTACAAGGCACGCTCCTGGGCCAAAACCTACCGGGAGGTACTCAAGGCCGAGGTGATGGCGCTCGGTAGCAACCCACGCGTCGTAGTCACCTCGCTCGGCGATCCGAGCCCGGAGGCGCTGTACCGTGACCTGTATTGCGCCCGCGGTCAGGACGAGAACGTCATCAAGGCGTTGAAGAACGACCTGGCCAGTGACCGCACCTCCGATCACGCGATCCTGGCCAATCACCTGCGCCTGTTCGATGCCTGCGCCGCCTACAGCCTGATCCACAGCCTGTGCGAGAACACGCTGTGCCATAACCGAGTTGGCCAGGGCGCAGCCGATGTCGATCATCCTGAAGCTGTTCAAGCTGGCCGTGCGGGTCGTGCAATACAAGGATCGGATCAAGTTGCACCTGCCGAGCGCCTGCCCGGTCAAAGGCCTGCTGCAGCGCGTCAGCGAATTGCTCTACCTGGTTCATCCGCCACCGCTGCGCAGCTGACGCGCAACGCCGCGTCACCAACCGCAATGATTTGATCTGGCCAAGGCTGGAGGCACTCATACGCCTGAGCTCAGCGATTCAGGGCGCGGCGCTCGAATAATGCGCGCCGTGGTCTTGGTTTTTATGTGCAGCCCATCAATTTCGGCCTGACCGCGCCTGGCTCGACCTTCGAACGCGCGAGCAAAAAACGGCAGCCTGCTCAAAGTTTGAGCAGGCTGCCGTTTTTATGGAACATCCGGGCTAGGTGGATTTTCGCAACAACTCCTGGCGAATTTTCCCGATGGCCCCCATTGGATTGAGTCCCTTGGGACAGACCCATGAGCAGTTGCCGATGCTGCGGCAACGGAACAGGCTGAACGGGTCTTCCAGCCGCTCGAGTCGCTCCGTCGTGGCCTGGTCGCGGCTGTCGGTGATGAAACGCCAGGCCTGCAGGAGTCCGGCTGGACCGACGTACTTTTCCGGATTCCACCACCAAGACGGACATTGCGAGGAACAGCAGCCGCAGAGAATGCACTCATACAACCCGTCGAGCTTGGCGCGCTCCTCGGGGGACTGGAGGCGCTCAATGGCCGGTGCCGGCTCGTGATTGATCAGCCATGGCTTGATGCTCTCGTACTGCTGAAAGAAGAGACTCTGGTCGACTACCAGATCGCGGATGACCGGCATGCCGGGCAACGGTCTGATGATCAGTATGCTGGCCGTGCCCAGCGCCTCCGAAACCGGCGTGATGCAAGCCAACCTGTTCTTGCCGTTGATGTTCATGCCATCCGAGCCGCAGACACCCTCCCGACAGGAGCGTCGGTAGACCAGCGTCTGATCTGCCTCGTGCAGGTACTCCAGCGCATCCAGCACCATTCGCACCCGGAACTCCTCGGGCAACGACAACGACTGCATCCAGGGCTGCCGCTCCTGTTCCGGGTGATAGCGATAGACCTGTACATCAATCATGACTTGTTACTCCTGCGGTCATTACGGCGAGAGTGGATAATGCCTCGACCCGGCAAGCGTGCGGCGACCGCATCCGGTCGACCAGGAAAACTCTCTTGCATGAAGCTTAGACATTGATGAAGGGGGGCGAGCCGGCATCGGGCGCGGGCTGACGGAGGGAACGGTGAACCCTCGCTGACTGGCCGCTTGCTGCCTGTCACGAATGCCTGGTTTGGGTCGGTTGGATCCTCTTATCCCGTGACAGACCAGAAAAGCGGCAGGAACATGACCCACAGGATGAGGCCGGCTCCAAATACCACCTGGGTAACGGCTGCGGCCTTGAGTTGGTTCTCGACGTGGCACAGCGAGTACGCACCCTGGTAGATCAATGCGCAACATGAAACCAGCGCGCTCAGAGGCAACGCGGTGTTCAAAAGCGGGTTATTCACCAGCAAGCCAAGTGAGGACAGCCACAGCGGGATCGCTGCGATAGCGGCAACCAGGTAAGCATCCGCATAGGTCACTGCATAGCCCAGGGTGCTGGCAACTTGCTTTATCAGCCATCCCATCAGGAAGACCGAAAGCACCTCGCAACCGAAAAACAGACTGGCCATAAATACCGACGGCCTGATCTGAAGTACGGGCAGGAACGTGCTTAGGGGGCCGTCCAGCAGCACTATCATGATCGGCGGCAACAGCGAGAGCAGTGCGATCACTGCCCAGAACACGCTTCGCATCGCCCAGCCATGATATGCCAGCTCAACCGAGACAGATGTACTGCAAAAAAGCATTCGCAGCAGGACAAGAATGTTCATGCGACTCCTCCAGAGAAGCGAGCGAATCAATGACATGACGAACTCGGCAGACTGTGAAATATATATCACAACACGATATATATCGTGCACAATAACCAGCAAAGGTCAATGAAGGAATTCGCCACCTTGGACAAATCCGATTACCAGCGGCTGGCACATTTTCGCCATCGATTGCGACGCTTCCTGCGCAACAGCGAGTTGCTGTGCCAGACCAATGGCGCGACGGCACTGCAGTACCAGCTTCTGCTCCAGATTCGCGGTGCTTCGGCGCGCGATTGGGCCACGGTTGGAGAACTCGCAGAACACCTGCAATCGAAGCACCACAGCGTGGTGGCGTTGATCGACCGTTGCCAAAACTTGGGCCTGGTTGAGCGAAGGCCTGGTCGGGAAGACAGACGCCAGGTCGAGGTGTACCTGTTACCTGCCGGGGAGGAGTTGCTGGCTCGTATCGCCGCTTTGCACCAGGAGGAAGTGCAGTTGCTGCGCGAGGAGTTCAACCTCCCGGGTTGGAACATGGCGGATTAAGACCCTCAACAACGCTTGGGGCTTTCTTCGTGCCCACTGCAGTCGGTTGAGGGCCTGCGTGCTTCGCACGTAACACGTACCAGAGAGTGAGTTTGGACGATTTTTGGATCAATCAATAATCGACAAGATCACAACAGGAGTAGCTATGGAGAAGAATTCACCCCCTGATTGGGACCCGAGGTCTGAGGCCGTACTCAAAGATCAAATGGCAACCTACGACGACATGCGCCACCGTTGTCCGGTCGCACACAGTCGGTATGGCTATACCTCTTTGTTCAGGCATGAGGATGTAATGCGCGTTCTGAAGGATCATGAAACCTTCAGTAGTGCCGTCTCGCGTTTCCCCTCGGTGCCCAATGGCATGGACCCGCCCGAGCATACGGTGTACCGGCGCCTCATCGAGCCTTATTTCAGCCCGGAACAAATGGACGCCTTTGCACCGGAGTGCCGTGATGTAGCAGTTCGTCTGGTGCAGGTGTTACCGGGTGAAGGCACAACTGAACTGATGGGTGAATTTGCCCAGATCTTTGCGTTGCAGATCCAGTGTGTCTGGCTGGGCTGGCCAGCCGATCTGTATGAGCCGCTGCGCCTATGGACGCTGAAGAATCACGCGGCCACCCTGGCCAGAGACGACGTCGCCCTGAGCGCCGTGGCCCTTGAGTTTGACGGTTACATCAAGAATCTGCTGGCCGTGCGCCGTACTGCCGGCAATGCTGCGCCGGACGACATCACCACCAGCCTGCTACGCAATCAATCCCTGGGCAGGCCTCTGACAGACGACGAAATCGTCAGCATTCTACGTAACTGGACGGTCGGCGAACTCGGAACCATTTCCGCCTCAATCGGCATTCTTGTGCATTACCTGGCAGTCAACTCCGAGCTTCAGCAGCAATTGCGCGAGCAACCCTCACTGCTACCTGCAGCCATCGATGAAATACTGCGCATTCATGCGCCACTGATCATGAATCGCCGGGTTACCACGAAACAGGTCACGCTGGGCGGACGCGCACTCGCCACGGGTTCGCGTATTGCCCTTATCTGGGCGTCAGCCAATCGGGATGAGGCGGTCTTTGGCGATCCCGATGAATTTCGCCTCGATCGCGATCCAAAACTGAATCTGCTATACGGTGCTGGCATTCATATTTGCCCTGGTGCGCTGCTTGCCAGGCTGGAATTGCGGGTCGTGATGGAAGAGCTGCTTGCACGCACCAGCCGGATTGCACTGGCGCCGGATAAGGAACCGGTGAAGGCGTTTTTCCCTGCCAGCGGATTTTCTTCGCTACCCCTGCATATTCAGAAACCTTCCTCCCCGATTTTGTCAGCCTGACCAGCCCCGGGCTCCGATGATATCGGGCTGGCCTTTCATGCCGAGCGGCTTACGCAGATGGTGAAAGCCTTCGGCCTGGCCAGCGATCAGTTGGCCGCGCGGCTGCTGGACTGGACCGTGGTCCACGGCCAAGCCAGCGTAGGCCGGCGCTGAGTCTTTTAACCGCGCGCCAGCCTCGGCGCGTGGCTAGAGGGCCGCGGCGGCGGTCGCCTGAATGCGTTGGACCATGGCCCGCAAACCGTTGCCGCGGGTGACGCTCAGGTGTTTGATCAGGTTGAGCTGCTCGAAATACTGCTCGATATCGAAGTCGCGGATGTCGGCCGGGCGTTTGCCGTTATAAGCGGCCAATACCACGGCCAGCAGGCCCTTGACGATAAAGGCATCGCTGTCCGCGTCGAAGAACAAGCGGTCGTCGCGCTGCTGGCTGACCAACCAGACCTGGCTCTGGCAACCGCGCACCAGATGCTCATCGGTGCGCTGGGCGTCATCCAGCGGCGGCAGTTCGCGGCCCAGGTCGATGATGTATTTGTAGCGTTCTTCCCAGTCATCGAAAAAAGACAGCGTCTCGATGATGTCGTCGCTGCTGATCTGCGTGCCGACCTGACTCATACCTTTAGCCCTCGCAAACTGTACTGGTTCAACCCCGGTCCCTTCAAAAGAACATCCCAGTTTCGAGCTGCGCTTCTTCGCTCATCATTTCACGGCTCCAGGCGGGATCGAAGACCAGGTCGACCTTGACCGCTGCCACGTTGGGTACCAGGCGCAGCCGATACTCCACGTCCCCCACCAGCACCGGGCCCATGCCACAGCTTGGCGCGGTCAGGGTCATGCGGATATCCACACGCTTGGCGTGCTGATCGATTTCAACCGCATAGATCAGCCCGAGATTGACCAGGTCCACCGGAATTTCCGGGTCGAACACCGTGCGCAACGCTTCCCACACCTGGGATTCGTGGATCAGCTCATCGGTCGGCGCGGGGAAGCTCAGCAGCTCCGGCTCCAGGCCGATATTGGCCGCATCGGTGCCATCGACCCGCACCATCTGACCGTTATAGGTCACGGTGTAATTACCCCCCAGGGACTGGGTGATAGTTACAAAAGTATCTTTGGGAATGGTCAGCGGTGTGCCATCGGGGACCCGGCGCGCGGGGCAATCGGCCTGCGCAACTACCATACGTCGTTCCATTTTTTAACTCACACTGAAGCTTTCGCCGCAACCACATTGGTCTTTGACGTTGGGGTTGATGAACCTGATCTGGTGGTTGATGCCTTCCTTGACCAGATCGATTTGCGTGCCGGACAGCACCGCTAAGCTGTCGCGCTCGATGAACAATTCGATCTGCTCATCCAGGCGGTAATGCAGGTCATTCTCGCCGGCCTGCTCGACCATATCGAGCACATACATAAAACCGGTGCAGCCGCTTTTCTTGACGCTAACGCGCACCGCCTTGCCCGCCTGGCTATTCAGCTGGCGACGCAGATATTCCAGAGCGGCCGGGGTGACGGTGACCACCTGCTGGCTCGGATCGAAGGGTTCAACGCTCATGCCATGACTCCAAAAAAACTGTGTGACTCTTTATAGAAACTCTCTGACCTTGGCCAGCGCCTCGAACAGCCGATCAACCTCGGCAAAGGTGTTGTAGATGCTGAAGCTGGCGCGCACGGTGCCGGGAATGCCGAACTGATCCATGATCGGTTGCGCGCAGTGGTTACCGGAACGCACGGCTACGCCCTGCTGATCCAGCAACATGCCCACGTCATGCGGGTGGGCACCGTCCAGCAAAAAGCTCAGTACCGCGGTCTTCTGCGCCGCCGTGCCGATCAAGCGCATCCCTGGAGTGGCTTTGGCGCGTGCTTCGGCATAGGTCAGCAAGGCCTGTTCGTGCGCCGCCGCGGCCACGCGGTCAAGGCGCTGCAGGTAATCCACCGCCGCACCGAAACCAATCACCCCGGCAATATCCGGCGTGCCTGCTTCAAACTTGTAAGGCAGCTGGTTGTAGGTGGTGCCGGCAAAACTCACCGACTCGATCATCTCGCCGCCGCCCTGATAGGGCGGCATGCTTTCCAGTAGTTCGGCCTTGCCATACAGCACGCCCAGCCCGGTGGGGCCAAACAGCTTGTGGGCGGAAAACACGTAAAAATCGCAGTCCAGCGCCTGCACATCCACCGACCAGTGGCTCATGGCCTGGGCGCCGTCGATCAGGCACAAGGCGCCGACGGCATGCGCCATGCGCACGATGTCTTCGACCGGATTGATGCTGCCCAGGGCGTTGGACACCTGCGCGCAGGCGACCATGCGCACGCGCTCGTCGAGCATGTCGGCAAAGGCGGCCATGTTCAGCGTGCCGCTGGCGTCCACCGGAATCGCCTCGACTGTGGCGCCCTTCTCGGCGGCAATCATCTGCCAGGGCACGATATTGGAGTGATGCTCCATGGCCGAGACCAGAATCCGGTCGCCGGCCTGCAGCTGACTGCGGCCCCAGCAGGCGGCCACCAGATTGATGCCTTCGGTGGTGCCGCGGGTCCAGATGACCTGCCGGTTGTGTGGCGCATTAATCAAGCCGGCAACCTTGCCGCGCGCTGCCTCGAATTTCTCGGTGGCGCGCTCGGCCAGGGCATGGGCACCGCGGTGCACATTGCTGTTGTCCTGGCGGTAGTAATCGACAATGGCCTGAATCACCGCCTCGGGCTTTTGCGTGGTGGCGGCGTTGTCCAGGTACACCAGCGGATGACCATTAACCTCCTGGTGCAGAATCGGAAAATCCTGGCGAATGTGTTCGACATCAAAGGCCGGGGGCGAGTGCAATGCGTGCTCAGTCATCGTCCAGTTGCTCCAGGTGGGCTGTTTCACGGCCGAGCAGAGCGGCGATACGCGGGCGCAGATAGGCCTGCACTGCCGGTTCCGGCACCTGATTGAGCAGCTCGTTGATAAACCCGAAACTGAGCATGCTCATGGCCTCGGCATGGGACAGCCCGCGGCTCTGCAGGTAAAACAGCGAGGTCTGATCGAGCTGGGTAATGGTTGCACCATGAGCGCAGCGCACATCGTCGGCGTAGATTTCCAGTTCGGGCTTGGTGTAGACCTCGGCGTTGCGCGAGGTCAGCAGGTTCTTGTTGCTGAGCTCGGCCAGGGTCTTCTGGGCCTGGGGATGAATATGAATGCGCCCGTTGAACACCGCCTTGGCCGAGTCGCCAATAATGCCGCGGAAAATTTCATTGGTGCTGCAGTGCGGCACGCAGTGCTCGACATTGGTGTGGTAATCGATCAGCTGTTTGTTGCGCGGTAGGTACACGCCATGCAACTCCAGGTGCGCGCCCGGGCCGCGATGATTGACCTGGTAGTCGATGCGCTTCAGGCGGCTGCCCTGGGCCAGGGTGAAACCGTAAAAGCGCGCGTCGCGCTGCAGGTCCACATGCACGCCGCCCACATGCAGCAGGTCTTCCTGCTCCAGGTTGATGCGGTAATGCTGCAGTTGGGCATTGGCGCCTACCACGGCCTCGGTCAGGCAATTGACGAAACCGTTCTGCGTAGCTGCGCTGGAGGCGTAGTGCTCGATCAACTCAGCCTGGCTGCCTTCTTCCAGCACCAGCAGCACGCGCTGATTGCTCACCGCCGGTTGCGCCTCGGGGGTCGAGACATTGAGGATATACACCGGCTTGTCGAGCGTCTGACCCTTGCCCACCTGCACCAGAATACCATCGGCCAGCCAGGCGTTGCTTAGCGCGGCAAACAGGTGTCGCTGAACATCGACCACCTGGCCCAGGTGCTGCTTGATCAGCTGCTGCTGCGCCGTGTCGGCATCGGCAAAGCGCACCACCCCTTGCGGCAATGGGCTGGAATGCTCAGCGGCAAACTGGCCGTTGATAAACACCAGGCGGGTGGCGTCCAGCGGCATGGCATCGACGCTGGCCTGCCAGTCGCTAGCGCCCGCCGAGGCCCAGCGAATCGGACCGCTGGTTTGCAGGGGGGCCAGCGTGGTGTGCTGCCATAATTCGGTTTTGCGCCCCGGCCAGGTGGCTGCCGACCAGTCTGCTGCGCCCTGTTGACGCAAGGTGGCAAGCCAGGCCGGATTGTTCTGTGCGGCGGCCAGGGTGATGGCGTTTTTTTGAAAGTCAGTCATGGTTTCAGGCGACCCCGTTTTCCAACCAGCTGTAGCCTTTGGCTTCCAACTCGAGGGCCAGGCTCTTGTCGCCGGATTTGACGATGCGGCCATCGGCCAGCACATGCACGTAATCCGGCACTATGTAGTCCAGCAGGCGCTGGTAGTGGGTTACCACGATAAAGCTGCGCTTGCCGTCACGCATGCTGTTGACGCCTTCGGCCACCAGTTGCAGGGCGTCGATATCCAGCCCGGAGTCGGTTTCATCGAGGATGCACAGATCAGGCTCAAGCAGCATCATCTGCATGATCTCGTTGCGCTTCTTCTCACCGCCGGAAAAACCTTCGTTAACCCCGCGTTTTAAAAAGCTCGCATCCAGATCCACACGCTTGCTGGTGGCCCGGGCCAGTTTCATAAACTCGACTGCCGACAGCGGCGGCTGACCGGTGTGCTTGCGCTTGGCATCCACCGACACCTTGAGAAATTCCATATTGCTCACGCCGGGAATTTCCACCGGGTACTGGAAGGCCAGAAACAAACCTTCACGGGCCCGTTCTTCGGTGCTCATGGCCAGTAAGTCACGGCCCTTGAAGGTGATGACGCCGGCGGTGGCTTCATAGCCTGGGCGGCCCGAGAGGACATTGCCCAGGGTGCTTTTGCCGGAACCATTGGGGCCCATGATGGCGTGTACTTCGCCGGGTTTGATCTCGATAGCAAGACCTTTGAGAATTTCAAGGCCTTCAACTTTTGCGCATAAGTCTTTGACTGATAACATATTTAATGCCTGATATCTGTATAAATTGGGGGCATTCAAGGTCGTTCTGAGGTGTTCAGGTCAACCCACTGAACCTTCGAGGCTGACTTCCAGCAACTTGCCTGCCTCGACCGCGAACTCCATCGGCAACTCCTTGAACACGTCGCGGCAAAAGCCGTTGACGATCATCGAAATGGCCTTCTCGGCGTCCAGTCCGCGTTGCTGACAGAGGAACATCTGGTCATCGCTGACCTTGGACGTGGTCGCTTCGTGCTCGACCACGGCCGTGGGGTTTTTACTTTCGATATAGGGAAAGGTGTGCGCGCCACAGCGATCGCCGATCAGCAGCGAATCGCACTGGGTGTAGTTGCGCGCCCCATCGGCCCCCGGATTGATCCGCACCAAGCCGCGATAGGCGCTGTTGCTGCGGCCCGCGGAAATCCCCTTGGCGATGATGGTAGAACGGGTGTTCTTGCCCAGGTGGATCATCTTGGTGCCAGTGTCGGCCTGCTGGAAATTATTGGTCAGGGCCACCGAGTAGAACTCGCCCACGCTGTTGTCACCCTTGAGGATGCAGCTGGGGTACTTCCAGGTGACTGCTGAACCGGTCTCCACCTGGGTCCAGGAAATCTTCGCGTTGGTGTGGCAAATGCCGCGTTTGGTCACGAAGTTGTAGATGCCGCCCTTGCCCTCGGCATTACCCGGATACCAGTTCTGTACCGTCGAGTATTTGATGGTCGCGTTATCCAGCGCGACCAGCTCGACCACCGCCGCGTGCAGCTGATTCTCATCGCGCATCGGCGCGGTACAGCCTTCGAGGTAGCTGACGTGGGCGCCGTCCTCAGCAATGATCAGGGTCCGTTCGAACTGCCCGGTATTCATCTCGTTGATGCGAAAGTAGGTCGACAGCTCCATGGGGCAGCGCACGCCCTTGGGGATGTAGACAAAGGAGCCGTCGGAGAACACCGCCGAATTGAGCGCGGCGTAATAGTTGTCCTTTTGCGGCACCACACTGCCCAGGTACTTCTGGATCAGCTCAGGGCAGCGATGTACGGCTTCGCTGATCGGGCAGAAAATCACCCCGGCTTCTTCCAGTTTGGCGCGGTAGGTGGTGACCACCGAAACCGAGTCAAACACCGCATCCACCGCTACCCCGGCGAGCATTTCTTGCTCATGCAGCGGAATGCCGAGTTTTTTGTAGGTGGCGATCAGCTCGGGATCAACTTCATCCAGGCTCTTGGGTTTGTCGGCCATGCTTTTCGGGGCGGAAAAGTAGGAAATGGCCTGGAAGTCGATTTCGGGGTAATGCACATGGGCCCAGGTTGGCTCGTCCATTTCCAGCCAAGCGCGGAACGCTTTCAGGCGCCAGTCCAGCATCCATTGTGGTTCGCCTTTTTTCGCCGAAATAAAGCGCACGGTATCTTCATTCAGGCCAGGCGGCAGGGTGTCAGACGCGATATTGGAATGAAATCCAGCCGCGTAGTCCTGCTTGATAAGGCTTTTGACTTGCTCAGTCACGGTATCACCTCAGTCATGCAGCCAATCGGCGAAGGCCCTTGGCGGCAAAGTCAGTTCAGGCTTGCAGTCACACTGCCTTGTGCCGATGGCACCCGGTTGGCGTACTGCACGAATCAGGCGGCTCTAACGGCCGCTGTAAATAATGTGTTCCGGGCTTGCAGTTGACTGGCCAGGGGCGCAGTCGGACTCGTTCTGGCGCGTATGCACCCTTCTGATATCCTCGCGGCAGATCAGATCTGCCAGGCTGATATTGTTTAAAAACTGCTGCAGGCGTTCACTCAGGTCCGACCATAAGTGATGGGTAAGGCACACCTCACCCTGCTGGCAGTCGGCCCGGCCGAGGCAGCGCGTGGCATCCATGGAGTCATCCACCGCTTCGACGATCTGCTCCACGCTGATCTGTGCGGGACTGCTCGCCAAGCGGTAGCCGCCGCCGGGCCCGCGAACACTGGTCACCAGCTTGCAACGACGCAACTTGGCAAACAGTTGCTCCAGGTAGGAGACAGACACCCCCTGGCGCTGGGAAATTTGCGCAAGAGTGATGGGGCCTTGATCCTCATGAAAGGCTAGATCAAGCATCGCCGTTACCGCATAGCGGCCTTTAGTAGTCAGTCTCATTAACGGCTCCAAGCCGGCCGGACAGGCCTGTACCATGTAATAACCAAGCAATTTAGTCAAGTATTATTCACCTGCCGGACTTTGTTCCTCGACGTCCTGGACGGCGCGTAGCAGGGTCTTACGCAGTGAGCTGGCGGAGAACTTGATGGGCATTGTCGGTTCATGCTGCTGCCCAGCGAGGTGTGCAGCAACACATAGATGCCGCGCAAGGTCGCATTGGCGCGCACTTCGCGGGTCAGTTGGTAGCCGTCCATCCCAGGCATTCCGATGTCCGAAACCACAATTTCGATGGCCTGGGGCGTGTCGGTCAGGCGCAGCAGTTCAGCCCGCGCCTTCTCGCCATTGCGCAGCGGCAGGCAAGGCCGCGCAGGGCATTGAGCGTCTGGTGCAGGGATACACTCTAGTCATCCACCCCAGCACCCGCGCCGCTGCAGTTGGGCGAGCTGGCCGCCGGACAGTTCGGGCGCAGCCGGCAGGTAGGCGAGCGGCACCAGTTCATGAAGAGTGCGTTCGATATAGAGAATCTGCACCCGCCGGCAGCGCCCCGGCGATCTCGGCGCCCCCGGCGATCAATGGGGTTAGATTCCGAGGCTTCTCCAGTGCAGTAGTGTGTTGCATCGACTGGTTGAATCCACAACCCACCGCTGCCTGTGACAACCGGCAGAAGCGGCCCAGACTGTGTAAAAACGCCGCCGCTGTGTTGAGGTCTGGGCTGCTACTTGAAATCTGCCAGCGTGTGGCTAATCAGCAGACTCGGAATTTGCGTAGAGGCGCGATTTGCGTTCTGACTCTACCCCACAAGCCTGCTCAAAAAAGCTTTACACCGCCTCGGCCAATAGCAGTCACTCAAATGTTCCTACGAAACCCGGGGCGATTCACATTGAGTGAAGACAAGTATGACAACCTGATTGATCTTCTGACAGAACTCGAAGCACTGGACAGTAGCCTGAAGCCCTGACTATCAGGCCTCTACTGTCAGGCCAACTACTTATTCAATGGCTTCGTCTTTTTCACTGCGACTGATAATCGCAGCGCCCACCAAGTCACCGGTTACATTCAAGGCGGTAGCCCCCATGCCAACCAGTGAGTCAATCGCTGCGAGCAGGGCAACCGTCTCGATCGGCAAACCCACTTGAGTGAATACGGTGGCGATCATGATAATCCCGGCCCCTGGCACACCTGCCGTACCTATAGTTGCCAGAGTTCCGACGATTACGATTTGTACCATCTGCATCAGATCCAGCGGTACACCGATCACGTTGGCTGCAAAGACGGCCGATATCGCTATCCTGATTGCCGCCCCATCCATGTTGATCGTAGCCCCCAGAGGCAGAATGAAGCTATACGCCCGGTGGGAGAGTCCCATGTTGCTGGCAGCATTCATGGTAATCGGCAATGTACCGGAACTACTCTGAGTGGCGAAGGCTGTAACGATGGGTGTCCTCGCGTACCGAATGAAATTGCCGACTTTGACGCCCGATACAAGCATGGCCAAGCAATAGAGACCCGCGTGCACGAACAAGGCGACATACAGCACCAGTATCATGCCTGCCAATGATGTAATGGTGGCGGCCCCCTGCTCTGCAACAGTACCGGCCACGATAGCGAATATTCCGATAGGCAAGTAGTGCAGCACGCCGCGCATGATCATCATGGTAGCTTCGTTGAGCCCCTCGACAACCTTGAGCACCTGTCTGGCGGCATCTCCATAATCCGGGGATTCGCGTAGCTTTAGCAGTGCAAGGCCAAAGGTCACGGCCGTAAATATGATGCCAAGCATGTTCATCTGAATAAAGGCTGTAAACAGATTGTCCGGAACGATACTGAGAACGACCTGGACGATACTTGCCTGATTCTTCACATCGACCATGGCCTCGCTAGCAATCTGCATACCGGTGCCCGGAGACAGCACCGACGCTACGGCAATGCCCACAATCATGGCAATGGCTGTCGTCAGCAGATACCAGACAATGGTTTTCCTGCCCAGGCGTCCCACCCCACCGGCATCTCCCTGGTTGACACCCACAATCAGGGTAAACAGCACAATGGGGACGATCAGGAATTTCAGCAGCCTCAGTAGAAGCTCACCAAAGGGAGCAAACCAGTCAACGACCGATTGCCCGGCAAACAACCCGACGACGATACCCAGTATCAATGCAATGGTGATACGGAGTATCAGAGACGACTCTGTATACGTTTTGAACAATGCGTGCATGACTTCTATTCTGAATTGAATGTGGGCAAGCAACAGGCTCGCATAGTGATGCCGCCATCCTGACTGTACGGCGTGAAGCTGCGAAGTATATGGACGAGCACCTCCTGAACAAGCTTGCCCGCTGCACACAAGTTGGCGGCTGCAGGAGCTGAGTGCAACACGGTTATTGAATTGAGACGGGAACATCATGCCGGATTGTCATGGTCTTTTTCATCACTTCCCCATGACTGGCCTTGCGAGCAATCCAGGACCTACTGGAATGACGGGGAAAGCGCTATTCCAAACCGTGATTGACGTGTGGGATACGAGGCTTTACAACAAGGAACGCTCCCTATTCCCTTATGGAAAACCCGACCGAGATGGCAAGGCGAATCCAGTTCATCGAATGAACGATTCGGCATGGAAGAAAGCCAGAGTGCGAGCGGCAAAGAGATTTCAGGAGCAGTTTCTGCGCCCTGCTCCAGTTGGCTTCGCCTCGATACGTGTCCACGATCTGAAGCACACCTTCGGTCGAAGGCTCCGGGCAGCCGGGGTGACTGAGGAGGACAGGAAGGCTCTTCTAGGCCACAAGAACGGCAGCATCACCAGTCCCTATTCGGCCGCAGAACTGGGCAAGCTGATTGATGAAGCCAACAAGATTTCGGCTACCGACTCTCGAGGGCCGGCGCTGACAATACTGAGGAGGAGAGCAGGATGAAAAAAGCCCAGCAAAAGCCCCTGACACAAAAAAACCTGATCATCACTGACCAGGTTCTAATGTAGGAAAAATATGGTCGGGACGGAGTGATTCGAACACTCGACCCCTAGCACCCCATGCTAGTGCGCTACCGGACTGCGCTACGCCCCGACTAGGCGTGAAACTGTTTTCGTACACCCTAAAACGACGCAAACTATACTATAAGCTTCTGAAATATGGAAACTTTTTTGAATAGCTACGCTATTTTTTGAGTACATGCAGGACATCTTCCAACTCGGCAATCGTCTGCCTAATGAGCTGCTTGTACTGCGTGGTGTCATCTTTGGCCTCATCACCAGAAAGACGCTGACGAGCTCCGCCGATGGTAAAGCCTTGCTCATATAACAATGCGCGGATTTGACGAATCATCAACACATCCTGGCGTTGATAATATCGCCGATTACCGCGACGCTTGACCGGGTTGAGCTGGGGAAATTCCTGCTCCCAATACCGCAATACATGCGGTTTGACTGCACAGAGTTCGCTTACCTCGCCGATCGTGAAATACCGCTTGCCTGGTATGGCGGGTAATTCGTCGTTATGACTTGGTTCCAGCATACGCTTCAACCCTGGCTTTTAGTTTCTGGCCTGGACGGAAAGTCACCACACGGCGCGCCGTGATTGGGATTTCCTCTCCCGTTTTTGGATTACGACCGGGGCGCTGACGCTTATCACGCAGATCAAAGTTGCCGAACCCCGAGAGCTTGACCTGTTCGTTGAGCTCAAGCGCTTGCCGGATCTCTTCGAAGAACAGTTCTACCAATTCCTTGGCTTCCCGTTTATTCAGGCCTAACTCTTCATACAGACGTTCCGCCATTTCAGCTTTCGTCAGAGCCCCCATACGCTACTTCCTTAACGTGGCGTTAAACCTTTGTTCCAGGGAGGTGAGGACATTTTGTGCCGCCGCGCTCACCTCATCGTCATTAAGAGTGCGCGATGGATGCTGCCAGGTCAAGCCGACGGCAAGGCTTTTTCTATGTGGATCAATACCTTTACCGTGATACACGTCAAATAGCTTGAGGTCAGTCAACCACTCGCCCGCCGCTTCACGAATTTCCGCGAGCAATGTTGCAGCCGGCACATCACGATCCACCAGCAAAGCCAAGTCTCGGCGCACCTCAGGAAAGCGCGACAGCTCCTGGAACTTCGGCATATGGCCGTGAGCGATTTCCGCCAATACCACCTCGAACATATACACCGGCTGATCAAACCCCAGCGTCTTGCCCAGCTCAGGATGCATAGCACCCAAGAAGCCGACCAATTGACCATCACGCTCAATACGCGCGGTTTGCCCTGGATGCAAAGCCGCATGCTCGGCGGGAGTGAAATTGAAGCGGTCACCCGCCCCTGCACTGGCTAACAACGCCTCAACATCGGCCTTCACATCATAGAAGTCGACATCCTCGCGGCCATGGGCCCAGTTTTCCGACAGCCGACTACCGCAAATCACCCCGGCGAGCATCGGCTCCTGCTTGAGCCCTTCCAGCTGACCGACAAAGCGCAAGCCGCTTTCAAACAGACGCACACGTGACTGTTGACGATTGAGGTTATGCTTCAGCGCCTTGACCAAGCCTGGCCATAGCGATGAGCGCATAGCAGCCATGTCGGCCGATATTGGGTTGGCCAACATCAACGGCTCAACACCAGGGTGAAACAGTTCGAACAGCTTGGGATCGATAAAGCTGTAGTTGATGGCTTCCTGGTAACCCCGTGCCACCAACAAACGACGCAGAGCCGGCAACTCGACAGCCGCCTCCGCCTTTGGCTGCGGCGCTAGGCGCGCTTGCGGATAACGCACCGGCAAACGGTTGTAGCCGTACAAGCGCGCCAGCTCTTCAATCAGATCGACCTCGATGCTGATATCGAAGCGGTGACTGGGAACTGCCACTTGCCACTGCCCCTCACCACTAGCACTGACACCCAGCCCCAACGCTGCCAGCAAACGGACGATCTCTGCATCGTCCATTTTCAATCCGAGCATTTGCTCGATGCGCTCAGCACGCAGGGTAACCGGGGCGATGCTCGGCAATTGCTGCTGATCAACGACCTCAATGATCGGACCGGCCTCACCACCGACAATTGCCAGCAATAATCCAGTGGCCCGCTCCATGGCTTCACGCGCGAGCTGCCAATCTACGCCACGTTCGAAACGGTGCGAAGAGTCGGTGTGCAGGCCATAGGAACGTGCCTTGCCGGCAATCGCGATGGTGTCGAAAAAGGCGCTTTCCAGGAACAGGTCGCAAGTTTTTGCGCTCACGCCGCTATGCTCACCCCCCATCACGCCGGCAATCGCCAGTGCACGATTGTGGTCGGCGATGACCAGGGTGTCGGCACGCAGACTGACTTCCTGGCCGTCGAGCAGCACCAGCTGCTCACCCTCCTCGGCCATGCGCACACGGATGCCGCCATTGATCTCGGCGAGATCGAAGGCATGCATCGGCTGACCCAGCTCAAGCATGACGTAGTTGGTGATATCCACCGCGGCATCGATGCTGCGCACATCGGCGCGGCGCAGACGTTCGACCATCCACAACGGCGTTGGCTTGGACAGATCGACGTTACGCACCACGCGCCCGAGGTAGCGCGGGCAGGCTTGCGCGGCCAACACCTCGACCGGGCGTACCTCATCATGACTCGGCGCAACCGCAGCAATCGGCGGACGAGCAACAGGCGCGTCGTACAAGGCACCGACTTCACGGGCCAGGCCCACCAAGGACAGACAGTCACCGCGGTTCGGCGTCAGGTCGACCTCGATGCTGGCATCGTCCAGTTCGAGATAAACACGAATATCCTGCCCCGCCGGCGCGTCGCTCGGCAGCTCCATCAGGCCATCGTTTTCTTCACTGATCTGCAGCTCGGAGGCCGAGCAGAGCATGCCATTGGACTCGACGCCACGCAGCTTGGCCTTCTTGATCTTGAAGTCGCCCGGCAGCTCGGCACCGATCATGGCGAAGGGGATCTTCAGGCCGGGGCGCACGTTAGGCGCGCCACACACCACCTGAAAGGTTTCCGCGCCATTGCTAATCTGGCACACACGCAGCTTGTCGGCATCCGGATGCTGCTCAGTGCTGAGCACCTCACCCACCACCACGCCGCTGAACACCCCGGCAGCCGGGGTCACGCTATCTACTTCAAGGCCCGCCATGGACAGGCGCGCCACCAGCTCGTCACGGGAAACCTGCGGGTTTACCCAGCTACGCAGCCACTGTTCACTGAATTTCATCCTGCTCTCCTAAAACTGATCGGTTACGGTCGTGCGGCCCTAGCGAAATTGCGCCAGGAATCGCAGGTCGTTATCGAAGAACAGACGTAAGTCGTTGACGCCGTAACGCAACATGGCCAGACGCTCGACGCCCATGCCGAAGGCGAAGCCGGAATATTTTTCGGGGTCGATACCGGACATACGCAGCACGTTCGGATGCACCATGCCGCAACCCATCACTTCCAGCCAGCCAGTCTGCTTGCATACACGGCAACCTTTGCCGCTGCACATCACACACTGCATATCGACTTCAGCCGAGGGCTCGGTGAACGGAAAGAAGGACGGACGGAAGCGCACACCCAATGGCTTCTCGAAGAACACGCGAAGGAACTCTTCAATGGTGCCCTTGAGGTCGGCAAAGCTCACATTCTCGTCGACCAGCAGGCCTTCGACCTGGTGGAACATCGGCGAGTGAGTGATATCGGAGTCGCAGCGGTATACGCGGCCTGGGCAAATAATGCGGATCGGCGGCTGCTGCGATTCCATGGTGCGCACCTGAACCGGCGAGGTGTGGGTACGCAGCAACATATTCGCGTTGAAATAGAAGGTGTCATGCATCGCCCGGGCCGGGTGGTGGCCGGGGATATTGAGCGCCTCGAAATTGTGGTAGTCGTTTTCCACTTCGGGGCCTTCGGCGATGCCGTAGCCAATCCGAGTGAAGAACTGCTCGACTCGCTCCAGAGTCCGGGTAACCGGATGCAGACCGCCAGAGGTCTGGCCGCGCCCAGGCAGAGTCACGTCTATGCGCTCGGCCGCCAGCTTGGCACTCAGCGCCACCTGCTCAAGAGTTGCCTTGCGGCTGTTCAGGGCTTCCTGAACCTTGTCCTTGGCGGCATTGATCAAGGCGCCGGCTTGCGGACGCTCTTCTGCCGACAGGTTGCCCAGGGTCTTCATCACCTGGGTCAGCTCGCCTTTCTTGCCTAGATAGTGAACCCGCAATTGCTCGAGGGCATTCACATCGTCGGTGTGGCTAACGGCCTCAAGCGCTTGCGAGACCAGCACATCCAGATTTTCCATTTACAGACTCCAGATACGAAATAGGGGAAGAGCTTGAAAGCTCTTCCCCTATTGGTGACGTTTAGCACCGGGCGAACCCGGTGATTGCCGGGGACTTAAGCCAGAGTGGCTTTCGCTTTTTCGACAATCGCAGCAAACGCCGCTTTTTCGTTCACTGCCAGATCAGCCAAAACCTTACGGTCGATCTCGATGGACGCTTTTTTCAGACCGGCAATGAAACGGCTGTAAGACAGACCGTTAACACGAGCACCAGCATTGATACGAGCGATCCACAGGGCGCGGAACTGACGCTTCCTCTGACGGCGGTCGCGGTAGGCGTATTGGCCTGCCTTGATCACTGCCTGCTTGGCAACGCGGAATACGCGCGAACGCGCACCGTAGTAGCCTTTAGCGAGTTTCAGAATTTTTTTGTGACGCTTGCGAGCAATAACGCCGCGCTTAACACGAGCCATGAGTAATTTCCTCTATCTTGACCGATTAACGAACGCGCAGCATGCGCGCCACTTTTGCCACGTCAGACGGATGCACCATGGTGCTACCGCGAAGTTGACGCTTACGCTTAGTGGACATCTTGGTCAGGATGTGGCTCTTGAAAGCGTGCTTGTGCTTGAAGCCATTAGCGGTTTTAAGAAAACGCTTGGCTGCACCACTCTTGGTTTTCATCTTTGGCATGTTCGGTACTCCGCATTCAGTTGATAAACATAACCGCAAGGCCTGCCGTGCCCTGGTGGTTACTTCTTCTTTTTGGGGGCGATGACCATTATCAGTTGGCGTCCTTCCATCTTTGGATGCTGTTCAACCGAGCCATATTCAAGCAGGTCAGCTTCAACCCGCTTCAACAGCTCCATTCCCAGCTCCTGATGCGCCATCTCACGGCCACGGAATCGCAAGGATACCTTGGCCCTGTCCCCTTCACTCAGGAAACGTACCAGGTTGCGCAGTTTTACCTGGTAATCCCCTTCCTCCGTCCCTGGACGAAACTTGATTTCTTTAACCTGGACTTGCTTCTGGTTTTTCTTTGCAGCAGCGACCTGCTTCTTCTTTTCGAAGATCGACTTGCCGTAGTCCATGACTCGGCAAACCGGAGGAATCGCATCAGCAGAAATTTCCACCAAATCCAGTTTGGACTCTTCGGCAATTCTAAGCGCTTCATCAATCGAGACGATGCCAATTTGCTCGCCTTCAGCGCCAATTAACCGAACCTCGCGTGCCGAGATATTCTCGTTGATCGGGGCTTTCGGGGCAGCTCGTTTATCTTGTCTCATTTCACGCTTAATAATGATTACTCCACATCTTGGCGACCACGCCGGGAAACCGCCTGCGCGAGAAATTCAGCGAATTGAGCGATGGGCATCGAGCCCAGATCAGCACCTTCACGGGTACGCACGGCGACAGTTTGCATCTCTACCTCCCGATCTCCGATAACCAAGAGATAGGGAACCTTGAGCAAAGTATGCTCGCGGATTTTAAAGCCAATTTTTTCGTTTCTCAAGTCAGACTTGGCACGAAAACCGCTTTGGTTGAGTGTTTTTTCCACTTCCAAGGCAAATTCGGCCTGTTTGTCGGTGATATTCATCACCATGACCTGAGTTGGCGCCAACCACGCGGGGAATGCCCCCTCGTAGTGCTCGATCAGAATCCCGATAAAGCGCTCGAAGGAACCGAGAATCGCGCGGTGCAACATCACCGGATGCTTACGGCTGTTGTCCTCACTGACGTATTCGGCGCCCAAACGTACCGGCAGATTGAAATCGAGCTGCAGGGTACCACACTGCCAGACACGACCCAGACAATCCTTCAGCGAGAATTCGATCTTCGGCCCGTAGAAGGCGCCTTCTCCCGGCTGCAGATCATAAGTCAGGCCAGCACTGTCCAGCGCCGAGGCCAGCGCCGCTTCGGCACGATCCCACAACTCATCGGAACCCACGCGCTTGTCCGGGCGGGTCGAAAGCTTGAGCTGGATATCGGTAAAGCCGAAATCAGCATAGACCGCCAGCGTCAGCTTGATGAAATCAGCGGACTCCGCCTGCATCTGCTCTTCGGTACAGAAGATATGCGCATCGTCCTGAGTAAAACCACGCACACGCATGATGCCGTGCAGCGCACCGGACGGTTCATTACGGTGACAGGCGCCGAACTCGGCCAAGCGCATCGGCAGCTCGCGGTAGCTCTTCAAGCCCTGATTGAACACCTGCACGTGGCACGGGCAATTCATCGGCTTGATCGCGTAATCGCGGCTTTCCGACTCGGTAGTGAACATGTTTTCGGCATAGTTGGCCCAATGCCCGGATTTCTCCCACAAAGAGCGATCCACCAACTGCGGCGTCTTGATTTCCAGGTAGCCATGCTCGTGTTGCACTTTGCGCATGTACTGCTCAAGCACCTGGTACAGGGTCCAGCCATTGGGATGCCAGAACACCATGCCCGGCGCTTCTTCCTGGGTATGAAATAGATTCAGGCGCTTGCCGATCTTGCGGTGATCGCGCTTCTCAGCTTCTTCGATACGCTGGATATAGGCCGCCAGCTGCTTCTTGTCGGCCCAGGCGGTGCCATAGACGCGCTGTAACTGCTCGTTCTTCGCGTCGCCGCGCCAATAGGCGCCGGACAGCTTGGTCAGCTTGAAGGCTTTAAGGAAGCGGGTATTAGGCACGTGCGGACCACGACACATGTCGACGTATTCTTCGTGGTAATACAGGCCCAGGGCCTGCTCGTCCGGCATGTCTTCGACCAGGCGCAGCTTGTAGTCCTCGCCACGCGAGGCAAACACATCGATCACCTCGGCGCGCGGGGTTACCTTCTTGATCACGTCGTAGTCTTTTTCGATCAGCTGCTGCATGCGCTGTTCGATCGCCGCCACATCCTCAAGCGTAAAGGGCCGCTCAGAAGCAATGTCGTAGTAGAAACCTTCTTCGATGACTGGACCGATCACCATCTTGGCAGCGGGAAACAACTGCTTGACCGCATGACCGATCAAATGCGCGCAAGAGTGGCGGATAATCTCCAGCCCTTCCTGATCTTTTGGCGTAATGATTTGCAGGGTCGCGTCGCTGTCGATCAAATCACAGGCATCGACCAGCTTGCCATTGACCTTGCCGGCTACCGTGGCTTTAGCCAAGCCAGCGCCAATGGACTGCGCCACTTCGAGCACGGATACCGGATGATCGAATGGACGTTGACTGCCGTCGGGAAGAGTAATGATGGGCATGGCGCCTCCTCTCCTAGTGGTGACCTCTACCAAAGGCCACATGGGTTGGGATGAGCCAGTAAGCGATTCGGCGGTATGTCTGCCTTACAGTGGCAGGAGCTTGCGAGCCAACCTGAACCGAACCAGAGTCACTGGAGGTTTATACGCATTTAGCAACGGCTGGATGCTTCCAGAAAGCCTAAGCACTGGCAAGCCGCCCAATAAAAAAGGGTCGCCTGGGCGACCCTTTTTATCGAATTGGTAGGCACAATTGGATTCGAACCAACGACCCCCACCATGTCAAGGTGGTGCTCTAACCAACTGAGCTATGTGCCTCCGATGGGTGCACATTCTACGGAGGCGCTAAAAAGAGTCAACACTTTTTTCTCTAACTGCCTGAATAAATGAATTTTTTACTGTTCAGCGCAGCGTTTAATATTTCGCACAGGGCACTAGCCGGACATTTTCAACTCGGGTAGCATCAGTACATCCGTAAAGAATAAAGAACAGAGGTTGCAATATGGCGCACAGCGCTTATCCACAATCCTACTATGCCGCTTCTGCCAACCTGGCTCCGCCACGCCCGGAACTGAATGGCGAGGTGGAAACAGACGTCTGCATTGTCGGTGCGGGCTACACCGGCTTGTCCACGGCCATAGCTCTGCTAGAAAGCGGCTTCAAGGTAAGCATTGTCGAGGCTGCCAAAGTAGGTTTCGGCGCCTCGGGTCGTAACGGCGGTCAAATCGTCAACAGTTACAGCCGCGACATCGACACCATAGAGCGCACCGTCGGCCCCAAGCATGCGCAACTGCTGGGCCAGATGGCATTCGAAGGCGGCCGGATCATTCGTGAGCGCATAGCCAAGTACAACATCCAGTGCGACCTCAAGGATGGTGGCGTGTTCGCCGCGATCACGCCCAAGCAGATGGGACACCTGGAAGCACAGAAGAAGTTGTGGGAACGCTATGGCCATACTCAACTAGAGCTGCTGGACGCCAAGCGCATTCGCGAAGTGGTGGCGAGCGAAAACTATATCGGCGGCATGCTCGACATGAGCGGCGGACATATCCACCCGCTCAATCTGGCGCTGGGCGAAGCCGCGGCAGTCGAATCTCTGGGCGGAGTAATTTACGAGCAATCCCCGGCTATCCGGATCGAGCGTGGCGCCAATCCGATCGTGCATACCCCCCAGGGTCGGGTTAAAGCCAAGTTTGTGGTAGTTGCCGGCAACGCTTACCTCGGCAATCTGATTCCCGAGTTGTCGGCCAAGTCGATGCCCTGCGGTACCCAGGTCATCACCACCGAACCGCTATCAGATGAGCTGGCAAAGAGCCTGTTACCGCAGGACTACTGCGTCGAAGACTGCAACTACCTGCTCGACTACTACCGCCTCAGCGGTGACAAGCGTCTGATCTTTGGCGGCGGCGTGGTTTATGGCGCGCGCGACCCGGCCAATATCGAGGCGATAATTCGGCCGAACATGCTCAAGGCCTTCCCTCAACTCAAAGACGTCAAGATTGATTACGCCTGGACCGGTAACTTCCTGCTAACCCTGTCGCGCCTACCCCAGGTCGGTCGCCTCGGCGACAACATCTACTACTCGCAGGGCTGCAGCGGGCATGGCGTGACCTACACCCACGTGGCTGGAAAGGTGCTGGCCGAAGCCCTACGCGGCCAGGCCGAGCGTTTCGACGCCTTCGCCGAACTGCCGCACTACCCCTTCCCGGGTGGCGAACTGTTGCGCATCCCCTTCACCGCAATGGGTGCCTGGTACTACAGCCTGCGCGACAAGTTCGGATTCTAACTACTCGTCCAGACAAACCAACGGCGCCTTATGGCGCCGTTGGTTTTTCAGCCTGTCAGTTAGCTTGTGGGCAGACCGGCGGAGATAAGCACTGATGCGCCGATCCACCGGCCGTGGGAGTCACTCCCGCGGTAAATCGCTGATCATCTGGAGCCAGCCGCCGGGCGCAGACCCTCGCCTGCTCGGCTGCCTGCTGGCAGCCGCGATCGGTCAATACCTGCGACAGGTTGAACCAACCCGCGGCAAAGTCCGGCTGCTGTGCCAGGCTTTTACGTAAAGCCGTTTCAGCCCCAAGCGCATCCCCACTGGCATAGCGGCTGTTGGCCAAGGCAAACCAACCCAATGACTCATTCGGCCACTGTTGAGTGGCAGTGCGATAGGCGCGCTGCGCCGCAGCGACCCGCCCGGTTTCTTCCAGATCGCTGGCGGCCTTGAGCCAGGGCCGCAGTTCTGCCTGAGCCGGAAGAGTATCTGCCGGCAAGGTCAAGACAGCCCAACGGCCACCCCGCGCCCAGGTCTTGTCGAAGCTACTGAAGCTGGTCAGCCAGCGCCGCGTGGTGCCCGAACGCAAAATCAAGCTGCGCTCTCGCTGGTCATAGCCAACCACCACGGCAAAGTGCCAGCGCGGGTACCAGTCGAAGGCCAGGTTTTGCAGCACCAACACCGGATTACCCGCGGCCACTTCGGCAATCAATGCTTGCAGACGCGGCTGCAGCGGGTACACCAGCATATCGTGGGCCCGGGCGGCCGCCACCATTTCTACTTGCAGGCTACCGTCACGCGCAGGAATGAACACCCTATCCTTGAGCAGGCCGGGACTGGTCACTACGCCGCGCTGGTTGAGCATGGTCGCCAACGCTGCCGGTCCGCATTGATAGGCACTCTGCGGAAAAAACGGCACATCGCTCAGCTCTACTCGTTCAGGCAAACGCGAAGTCTCCGGTGGCAACACCGGAGACTTCGCGCAGGCGGCAAGCAGAACAATCAGAACGAGTGGAAGGAGGTTCCTGCCAATCAACGATTTATGCATTTGACGAAATTGAAGATGTTAGTGGCGCAGAGCAAATCGGTAATGATAAAGATCACCAGGAACAGCACGATGATCCCTACAACACCACCGGCACCTGCGGGGGCTTGCGATAGTTGCTGATTGAACTGTGCCAACTCGGCACTGGTCAGGCTGTTGATGCGCCCTTCAACCTGGGAACGGTCAACCCCCATACTCAACAACTTTTCCTGAACACCCTGCTCATCAAGCATGCTCAGCAATTGTTGGCGATCGACCTGCTGTTGTTGCTCGGCCAACACCTCACCAGTGCCTATCATGGCCGCATTAGCCAGGGGGATCTGGACAATCATCAGAACGTGAAACACCGCCAACATTGCAGCCATACGCCGGAAGAACGAGTGATTGTGCATAAGGGTTATCTCCTTGAAGAACCATGTCCCTAAACCTGAACGGTTTGAAAGGACTCCATCCCAGCATAGTCAATAAAAACTACTCGACTGTCTGACAGCACACATATAGCCCTCTTACTCACAAGATGGTCGAGTCGTGCAGCATCTGACTGACTACCGCGCGCAGCTTGCCGGGCTTGACCGGTTTATTGAGCAGCGGCATGCCCATGCGCTGCAACTCGCGGCGACACTGATCACTTCGGTCCGCAGTGATCATCACCGCTGGAATCGATGAGTCAAAGTGCTGACGCAAATACGCCACCACAGCGCAACCCTGCACATCATGGTCAAGATGGAAGTCCGCCAGAATCAAATCCGGAGCCCGCCCATCAAGCGCCTGCACGGCGGCCTCCTGATCGACCGCAGTCACCACCACGCAACCCCACTGCTCGAGCAACGCCGCCATGCTATGGAGGATGCTCAACTCGTTATCCAGCACCAACAGGCGCCGTCCCGGCAGCGGATCACCGACTAACGGCTGAATCGATACAGTAGCGGGGGTCGCGCTAATAACCTGCTGGGCCAAGGGCACCCGAATGGCAAACACCGACCCGCGTCCAGGCTGCGAGCGCACCTCGACCGGATAACCCAACATCCGCGCAATTCGCTCGACTATCGCCAGCCCCAGACCAACTCCCCTGCGTTCGGCGGCGCGGCCGACATTCAGCTGGTTGAATTCGAGAAAGATGTTGCCCAACTGATCTTCGGAGATACCGCGGCCGGTATCCCACACCTGAAGTTCGAGAAACTCGCCGCGTTTTCGTACGCCCAAGAGGATGCGGCCCTGCTCGGTATAGCGACAGGCATTACTCAGGAAATTACGCAGGATGCGTGTCAGCAGGCGGAAATCCGTGCTGATCGTAAAGTCGGGTATGTGCACCTTCAGGTGCACCCCCTCGGCGGCGGCTACCGATTGAAACTCAGACGCCAGAGGCGCCAGCAAATCCTGCAAACGATATGCATCAATATCCGGTTTGATCGCCGCCTGGTCGAGCTTGGAAATATCCAGTAAATCGGTGAGTAGATCCTCGGCCCCCTCCAGTGCCTGGTGGCTGCGCTCGACCAGATGGTGTTCGGCCGCTGGCAAGCTGCGCTCGCGCAGGGTGGAGATCAACAGACGCGCCGCGTTGAGTGGCTGCAACAGATCATGGCTGGCGGTTGCCAGGTACTTGTCCTTGCTGTGGTTGGCTGCTTGCGCGGCATCGCGCGCCTCGCGTAACTCTTGCTCGATCCGTTTGCGCTCGACGATCTGCTGCAGCAGGTTGCGATTGGCTTCCTGCAACTCGGCAGTCCGTGCGCTGACCCGTTGCTCCAGCTCTTCATTGAGCTGCTGCAAGCGCTGCTGGGCCTGCTTGCGCTCGCTAATATCGGCGACGAAGCCCTCGAACAGGCCCTGCTCGTCCGGTTTGAGCAGCAGGTTCATCACCACGTCGATGACCCGGCCGTCCTTGCGCCGCAGTTGGGTTTCGTAGCCAATCAGGCCGCGCTCAGTTTCCAGCGCTTGACGAATGTGCTGCATTTCCTCGGCACCGCCAACGAACAGGTAGGTGGCCAGGTCGGTCAGCGACCAGAGCACTTCTTCCGGGTCGTCATAACCGAGCATTCGCGCCAGGGCCGGATTGGCCGCGCGCAAGCCCTCCTGCAAACTGGCCTGGAAGATGCCGTGTACCGCGTGCTCGAACAGCCATTTGTAGCGGTTGCGCTCGGTTTCCAGGTCTTCCAGGCGCGCCAGCAACTCCGGGTAATGACTCTTGCGCACCGAATGGGTGCCCAGCCCGAGCAGGGCGGTGAGCGCCTGTCGCTGCTGGTCAGAGGGCTTCGGCATAGACGACCTCGACATCGCCCTGAGTTGAATCCCGCGGATTGGTGAGGATGCACGGATCCTGCATGGCATTGCGTGACAGGAATGGAATGTCGGAACTGCCAACCCCATGCAGCCCCAGGGTTTCATGAAAGCCGACCGCGTGCTTGAACTGGATCAGGTGCTCGACCAGGCGCTGACGGATCTGCCGGTGACTGAGGCCACGACTGTCGATGCCCAAGGTCTCGGCGACCATTTTGAAGCGATCCGGCGAGGCGTTGTAGTTGAACGCCACCACATGTTCGACCAGCACCGCGTTGCACAGGCCGTGCGGCAGGTCGAGGAAGCCGCCGAGGCTGTGCGACATAGCATGCACCGCCCCGAGGATGGCATTGGAAAACGCCAGGCCGGCCTGCATGCTGCCGAGCATGATTTTCGCGCGCAGCTCAATATCCGCGGGATTGGCGATCATCGCTACCAGGTTGCCGTTGATCAGGCGCATGGCTTCCAGGGCGTGGGCATCGGTCAGCGGTCCCGAACCGGTGGAGACGAAGGCCTCGATAGCATGCACCAGCGCATCGATACCGGTGCAGGCGGAGAGGAACGGATCCATGCTCAGGGTGGTTTCCGGATCGATCAGCGACACATCGGGCACCGCGCCCTTGCTGACGATGGAGAATTTCATCCGTGCGTCCTGATTGGAGATGATCACGAACTGCGACACGTCGGCCGAGGTACCGGCGGTGGTAGGGATCAGGATCAGCGGCGGACTCGGCACGCGCAGGGTATCGACACCCTCGAACTCGATAATATTGCGGCCATGGGCCACGGCGATGCCGATGCCCTTGGCGCAATCCATCGGGCTGCCACCACCCACTGCCACTATCACGTTGCAGCCCTGGCTGAGGTAGGTCTCGGCGCCGAGCATCACCTCTTCGCTGCGCGGATTGGGCGATACCTGGGTGTACAGGCAGTGCTCGATGCCTTGACGCTGCAGACTGGCCTGCACATCGGCGACCCAGCCGGCGGCCAAGACGCCCGGATCCGAAACCAGCAACACCTTGCGCGCGCCATAGTTGGCCGCGTAGTTGCCCACGCTATGCCGGCAGCCCGCACCAAAGACGATTTCCGGCGAGACGAATTTACGATGAAAACTGATATCGGCGCTCATGCCACTGCCTACTGCTTGTTGTTCTGACTACCGCTCAGCGTACTGGATTCACCTGCCAATGCAATGCCACCTGAGCCGGCTGGCTGTCGTTGCGCAGTAGTGCTGTTCAGGTGGGAGCGGTGTTGGCCGCGGACTGCAAAACACTGCAAATGCAGACGAAATTGCGGGCGGCTCAAGCAGGCTGTTGCAGCAGCCGCTGGTAGAAGCGCCACTCCTGCTCCAGAGCATGGGCCTGGTTGCGGGCCTGGCGAAAGCCGTGTCCTTCCTGCGGATACAAGTGGTAGTCCACCACCATGCCGCGCGCGCGCAGGGCGGCAACCATGGCCTCGGTTTGCGCCGGTAGCACCACCGCATCCTGGCCGCCCTGGAAGAAGATCACGGGCGCCTCGATTTGCTCGGCATGCAGCAACGGCGTGCGCGCGGCATAGCGCTGCGCATCCCGTAGCGGATCGCCGATCAGCCAATCGAGATAATCGGCCTCGAACTTGTGCGTCACCTGGCGCAGGGCCAAGGGATCACTTACGCCGTAGAGACTCGCGCCGCCGCGGAAAGTCCGACTGAAGGCCAAGGCGCACAGGGCCGTGTAGCCGCCGGCGCTGGCGCCACGGATAAAGGCCTTGGCCGGATCGATCAGAGCGAGGCCGGCCAGGTGCTCGACCAACGCGCAGGCATCCTCGACATCCAGCGCGCCCCATTGCTCATGCAGACGCATCCGATAGGCACGGCCAAAGCCGGTGCTGCCGCGATAGTTCAGGTCGGCCACGGCAAAGCCGCGTTGAGTCCAGAACTGGATGCGCGGATCGAACACCGGGTAACACGCCGAGGTCGGCCCGCCATGCAGGAACACCAGCAGCGGCGGCTTTTCCCCAACCGGCCCACGAAAGCCACTGTTATGCGGCGGGTAGAAGAACCCACGGCAGGGTTCCTCACTGCCACTGGCGAACAGCAGCGGCTGCGGGTGTGAGACCTCGGCCTGGGGCAAGGCGACCTCGGCACCGGCCAGCACCCGGCACTGGCGGTTGCTGCGGTCGATCGCCAGCACCGCACTGCCACGTTCAGACGAGGCGGCGATCAGGTAGAAATTCGTCTCATCGGCAGCCAGTTGGCGAAAGCGGCTATAGCCCTGAGCCAGGCGCGGCCCGCCGGCACCGCTGAGTTCGCGCTCGGCCAGCAGCGCGAAACCCTCCTCGAACCAGCTCAGCAGCAGACTGTCGCCATCCAGCGCCAGGTAATTGCGATTGCCCAGCTGCCAGGGTGCACTGGCGTGGTCGGCGACTGCGCAGGGCAATGGCATCAGCTGGCCCTCGGCCGCTTCACGCCAGGGTTGCCAATAACCGTGGCGATCGCTGAGCACCAGCAGGCGTCCCTGCATGTCGAAACAGGGTTGCTGCAGTGATTCTTCAGCCGTTTGCCCGGCGACTACCCGTGCATCGCGCCAAGCACCCGTGGCATCGCGCCGGGCGCTGCACAGGCGTGTGGCGATCCAGGGCTGGTGTGGGCGATCCCACTCGATCCAGGCCAGGCGTTGTCCATCGCCGCTGACTGCCGGCCCGGCATAGAAATCACCACCCTCGGCCACCACCTGCCGCGCCCCATCGGCCAGGGCGATGCTGACCAAGCGATGGGTGACCTGCCCTGCTCCGTGGTTTTCCTCGACGGCGACTATCGCCTGGGCCACCGGGTCGAATTGCAGATCACCGAAGCGGCAGTCGACTTGCCGGCTCAGCGCCTCGGGGACGGCCCCCAGACGCTGCCAATAAATCTGCTGATCGGCCTCGTTGACGAACGCCAGGCCATCATCGGTCAAACAGAACGCGCCGCCGCCGTATTCATACACCCGGCTGCGCACCGACATCGTGGCTGGCGTCAGACACTCACGCTGCTGCGGTGTGCAGTGCCACAGCGTCGAACGAGCATCGGCCGGGTCATATTGCAGCCATACCACACCACCCAGCCCGGCGCGCAGCTCGGCGAAGTCGCGACCGGCCGCAGCCGCCTGATCGCTCGACCAGGCGCTGTGCCAAAATCCATAAGCGGCGCTAGTGCTGCTCAAGGCGATAGTTACTCCCTCAGACCTTGCAGATCAGCTTAGAGGCTTTCTCGTTGCGGAACTGCAACGTATCCAATGCCCCTGGCGCCTCTTCGGCTTCCAGGCGGGCTTGCACAATCACCTCATGGTGCGCCGACTTGCTGCACACCGGATCGGCGTTGCTGGCATCTCCCGTGAGCATGAAAGCCTGGCAGCGGCAACCACCGAAATCCTTGGCCTTCTCGTCGCAGGAGCGGCACGGTTCGAGCATCCAGTCGTCGCCGCGAAAACGGTTGAAACCGAAGGAGTGTCGCCAGATGTGCTCGATGCTGTGCTCGCGCACATTGGGAAACTGCACCGGCAACTGGCGGGCGCTGTGGCATGGCAGCGCGGTGCCGTCCGGGGTGATGTCGAGGAACAGATTGCCCCAACCGTTCATGCAGGCCTTCGGCCGTTCTTCGTAGTAATCCGGGGTGACGAAGATCAGCTTGCACGGGTGATTCTCGGCCGCCAGTTTGGCGCGCCACTCGTTGGTGATGCGCTCGGCACGCTCGAGTTGGGCGCGGGTCGGCAGCAGGCCGGCGCGGTTGAGCTCGGCCCAGCCATAGAACTGGCAGGTGGCCAACTCGACGAAATCGGCCTCCAGTTCCAGGCACAGCTCGATGATTTTCTCGATATTGTCGATATTGTGCCGGTGGGTGACGAAATTCAGCACCATGGGATAACCGGCCGCCTTGACCGCCCGGGCCATCGCCAGCTTGTGGGCGAAGGCCTTCTTCGAGCCGGCCAGCATGTTGTTCACTTCCTCATCGGCGGCCTGAAAGCTGATCTGGATATGATCCAGGCCGGCTTCGCTGAAACTGGCAATGCGCTCTTCAGTTAGACCGATGCCGGAAGTGATCAGGTTGGTGTAATAGCCAAGATCCCGCGCGGCCTTGATCAGCTCGGCGAGATCTTGGCGAACCAGCGGTTCGCCGCCGGAAAATCCCAGCTGCGCCGCACCCAACACGCGGGCCTGGCGAAACACCTCGATCCATTCGGCAGTCGTCAGTTCCTGACCTTGCTGGGAAAAATCCAACGGGTTTGAACAATACGGGCACTGCAGCGGGCAGCGGTAGGTCAGTTCGGCCAGCAACCACAGTGGCGGGCCCGGCTCATGCCCCGGTTTACTGTAACTCGATCCAGAACTGAGCATTGGCTACCTCCATAAAGGCCAGGATGTCCTCATCGAGTCCCGGCACGTCCGGGAAGCGCTCACTCAAGGTGTCGATGATCTGGCCGACGCTTTGCGCACCATTGACCTGCTGGAGAATTTCCCCGGCACTGTCGTTGAGTTTGATCATGCCTTCCGGATAAAGCAGCACATGGCAGTTCTGCACGGGCTCCCATTGCAGGCGAAAGCCGCGGCGCAACTTGGGCACTTGCTGCATGTTCAACTGATTCATAGGGTAATACCTCGGTGCCAGACCCGCGCGCTGGTGACCGTGTGGTAAGGCGCACGCTCCAGCTCGTAGGCCATGCTCATGGCATCGAGCATGCTCCACAGTACATCCAGCTTGAATTGCAGGATCTCCAGCATGCGTTGCTGACCCTCGTAGGTCGTGTAGTGCTGCAAGGTGATGCGCAACCCGTGCTCGACATCGCGGCGCGCCTCGCTCAAGCGCTTGCGGAAGTAGTCGTACCCGCTGGCGTCGATCCAGGGGTAATGCTGCGGCCAGGCATCCAGACGCGATTGGTGAATAGTCGGTGCGAACAGTTCGGTCAACGAACTGCTGGCTGCTTCCTGCCAGTTGGCGCGACGGGCGAAATTAACGTAAGCATCGACGGCGAAGCGCACCCCCGGCAACACCAGTTCCTGCGACAGCACCTGCTCACGCTCCAGGCCCACGGCCTCGGCCAGCCGCAGCCAGGCTTCGATACCACCCTCCTCGCCGGGCGCGCCGTCATGGTCGAGGATGCGCTGCACCCATTCACGTCGGGTGTCGCGATCCGGGCAGTTGGCCATGATCGCGGCGTCCTTCAACGGGATGTTCACCTGGTAATAGAACCGATTCGCCACCCAACCCTGGATTTGCTCGCGACTGGATTGGCCGGCGTACATCGCCCGATGAAATGGATGATGGATATGGTAGTAGGCGCCCTTGGCGCGCAATGCCTGCTCGAACTCGGCAGGGCTCATCGCGGGTTGGCTCATATGCCTGGCTCCTTACAGCTGGATGCTCATGCCGTCCCAAGCAACGTCGATGGCGTGCGCATTCAGCTCGGCGCGCTCTGGTGAATCGACATCAAGGATCGGGTTGGTGTTGTTGATATGAATCAGAATTTTCTGTTTGGCCGGCAGGCCGTCGAGCACTTCGATCATGCCGCCAGGACCGCTTTGCGGCAGATGGCCCATTGCGCTGCCGAGCTTGTCGCCGACCTCACACTGGCGCATTTCGTCGTCGCGCCACAAGGTGCCGTCGACCAGCAGGCAATCGGCGCGGCGCATCCAGGCCAGCAGCCGATCATCGATCTGGCCCAGACCGGGAGCGTAGAACAAGCTGCCACCCGTGCGCAGGTCTTCGACGAACAGGCCAATGTTGTCGCCTGGGTGCGGGTTGCCGCGGTGCGGCGAATACGGCGGCGCGCTGCTGCGCAAGGCAATCGCGGTGATCTGCAAATCCGGGCAGACGGGAATGCTGAACGGCACGCCATCCAGCTCGATCAGGTTGTGCCGCAAGCCACCGTTCCAGTGCTCGAGCATGTTGAACAGAGGAAAGCCCGTAGTCAGATCCTGATGCACCATCTCGGTACACCAGACTTGATGCGGACAACCCTCGCGCAGGGTCAGCAAACCCGTACAGTGATCAATCTGACTGTCCATCAGCATGATCGCGCCGATCGCCGTGTCCCGCGGCTTGCGCGCGGGCTGCAGGGCCGGGAACGCCTCGATCTGCGCGCGGATATCCGGTGAAGCGTTGCACAGGATCCAGTCCTTGCCGTTGTCACTCAGGGCAATCGAGGACTGGGTGCGCGGCTGCGCGCGCAGGCTACCGCTGCGCACGCCACTGCAGTTGCGACAATTGCAGTTCCACTGGGGAAAGCCGCCGCCGGCGGCGGAACCGAGAATCTGGATATGCATGGCGAATTCCGGGTGATATGCCCCGACAGTGCCGGGGCAAAGCCAATCAACGATTGGCGAAGTACATGGTGACTTCGAAACCAATACGCATATCGGTGAAGGCGGGTTTAGTCCACATGGCGCGGTCCTCTTCTCATCAAGCCGGCAAATTCCGGTAGTGCTAGTTATGCACCCAAACAGCGCGCGACAGAATGGTACTTTGGGAGGAAGTCGGACTGGTATTGGGAGGACAGGCCAACGCCCAGACCGGGGCTCGCCTCCTACGCCGCGGTCTAGAGCGGTGCAGGCCCCCGTAAGTCTTTATCGACCGGATCGACGACCGGCCAATAAAGACCTGCGGGTAATCGCCCAACTGCGCCTATTCTTCAAACCCAGCGCATCCTCCTGCTAGTCAGGTCAGCAGGTGGCAACCTTGTTCAGGACGGGACACCCACAAAAAAGCCCTGCAGTGCAGGGCTTTTTCATTTCAGCGGATAACCAGCGTCTATTCAGAACCTGGCCATGAGCGACCTAGCGCTGCTGGCTTGCGATGCCACCCACGCTAGCCTCACGGGCAAAGTGCTCGCGGGTCAGCTTGACCACCACCGGGCTGAGCAGCAGCAGGGACAACAGGTTGGGGATGGCCATCAGACCGTTGAGGGTGTCTGCGACCAACCAGGCAAAGTCCAGGTGGGCAACTGCGCCGAACGGCACAGCCAGGACCCAGAGAATGCGGAACGGCAGGATAGCCTTGGTGCCGACCATGTATTCCCAGCATTTCTCGCCGAAGTAGCTCCAGCCGAGGATGGTGGTGAAGGCGAACACCACCAGGGCAACGGTCAGAATATAACCACCGACTCCCGGCATGGCCGATTCGAAGGCTGCGGCCGAGAGTGCCGCACCGCTGAGGCCACTGGTCCAGACGCCGGAGCAGATGATCGCCAGGCCGGTCAGGGTGCAGATGACGATGGTGTCGATAAAGGTACCGAGCATGCCGATCATGCCCGAGCGCACCGAACTGTTGGTGGTACCGGCCGCCTGAGCGATACCGGCGGTGCCGAGGCCCGCTTCGTTGGAGAAGATACCGCGCGCCACACCGAAGCGGATCGCCGCCATGACCGCCGCACCGGCGAAACCGCCAGTCGCGGCAACCGGGGTGAAGGCGTAGGTGAAGATCATCTCGAACGCAGCCGGGATCTGTGCCGAATTGACCACCAGCACCACGATGGCGGCGATGACATAGGCCACGCACATGAAGGGAACCAGGGTTGCGGCGACCTTACCGATACGCTTGATACCACCGAGGATGACCAGGCCGACGAAGAACATGGTGACCAGACCGGTCAGCCACAACGGCACGGCGAATGTCGCCTCGAGGGCCGCGGCCATGCTGTTGACCTGCACCATGTTGCCGATGCCGAAGCCTGCGAAGCCGCCGAAGATGGCGAACGCAGTACCCAGCCACAGCCACTTCTTGCCCAGGCCATTCTTGATCGCATACATCGGCCCGCCGACGTGCTCGCCGCGTTCGTCTTTCTCGCGGTAATGCACCGCCAGTACGACTTCGGCGTACTTGGTGGCCATGCCAACCAATGCGGTACACCACATCCAGAACAGCGCGCCGGGGCCACCGAGGAAGATTGCAGTGGCTACGCCGGCGATATTACCGGTACCGACCGTCGCCGCCAGGCAGGTCATCAGTGCCTGGAACGGGGTGATCTCGCCGCTTTCGCTATCGCCTTTCTTGCGGCCTTGCCACATCAATTTGAAACCGGCGCCAACCTTGCTCAGCGGCATGAATTTCAGGCGCAGCATCAGGAACAGGCCGGTGCCGAGGATCATCACCAGCATCGGCGGGCCCCAGACGAGACCATTGAGTTGATTGACCAAACTGTTGAGGGTTTCCATCTAAGATTCCTTATTCTTGTAGTAGTCGCGAGGTTGGGTACCCTTCGCATGCTCGACCGCCGGGTAGGCAGTGCTGTTTGACCGACTGACGCCATCAGCTACAGATTCAGCAAGGGCGCATGCATGAAGATGCATGCGCTTAGCTATAGCGGGCGCCAGTATAAGAAGAGAATTGCAGTCTATTTAACTGTTTAGAAGCTAATACTTAGCTGTATTTACCGTTAACAGGCGAATAAACCAGAGATAGATAGCCGTGTACCGAAAAGACACCGCATATTCCGCGATCAACCTTGTCCATCAAGCGCCAGCGACCACTCGACACGCCCCAACGTGACTAAAAATCGCGCCGATAGAACAGGTCAAGAGAACTGGCCAGGCCGCTGGCAGCCTCAAGATAGAGGCGCTTGCTCAGTTCATAGCGCAATGCGATGGTATTTGCCGGTTCGAACACGCCGATCCCATAGCGCAAGCTCAGGCGCTCCGACAGGCTGCCGCTGGCCACCACACTGGTGCTGATGCCACTGCCCTGGCTGTCCAGTTGGAAATCAGTGATACCCAGCACCTGCGCCACGCTGCCGGTCACCGAGGCGCTACCGGCTAAACCCATGGCGAGCGCCGCCTGGGCCAGCATGTTGTTATCGCCGCTGCTTTGCCCCAGCGGCCGGCCGAGCACCAGGTACGACAGCGCCTGCTGCTGACTCATGGCCGGCTCGGAAAACACCTCGGTGGTGGGCTGTTCGGCATTGCCGCTCAGGCGCAAACCGGCGACCACCGAATCGACCCGACGAATCGCCTCGACATCCAGATAGGGCTGGTCGATCGGCCCGGCGAACAGCAAACGTGCGCGGCGAATGGTCAAGCGCTGGCCATAAGCACGATAACGGCCGTTGTTCAGGCTCAGCTCGCCGCGGGTGTCGAGGTCATTGCCGACATGCACGCGTCCGGCCAGATCGGCATTGAGACCGAAACCACTGAAGCTCAGGCGTTCCTGCCCCACCTCGACATCGATATCCATGGCGATCGCCACCGGCTGCTGCTTATTGCTTGCACTGCCGACGATCACCGCATCCTCCGAAACCTTGACCGTCGACGGCGGCAACTCGCGGATGACAATCTTGCCGCGCGGGATCAGCACCTTGCCGGCGATGGACAGTTGCTCGGCAGCGATGCGCAGGGTGAGATCCGGTTCGACCTGCAGCTGCGCATAGGGCTCGATATTGACCGGCAGACCACTACCACGCAGGCGCAATTCCCCGAGCAGCCCATCGCGCCAGGACAGCTCGCCGGCCAGACTGGCCTGCCCACGTTCGCCACTGCGCCAGCCACCGCTGAGTTGCAGGCTTTCCCCGGCAATCCGCGCGTCCACCTGCAACGCCTCGACCGTCACGGGCAATTGACCGCCGGACAGTTCGCCGCCACTGAGTTGCAAGCGACCATCGATTTGCGGCGCCAGCAAGCTGCCGGACAGGCTGCCACTACCGTCGAGCCGCCCAGCCAGATGCTCGACCATCGGCAGGAACGGCCGCGCCAGAGCCAGATCAAGGCCCGTCAGGCGGAAATCGCCGGTCAATGGTTTACTCGCCGGACGCGGATCGAGACGGGCTTGCAGGGACAATTCACCGATTTTCGGCCCCCGCAAATTCAGCCGCGTATCGATTTGCTGCGCCCGCAACTGGCTCTCCAGACGCAGGCTGTCATAGGCAAAGTCCAGCCATTGGCCCCGGTCACGGATGCGCCAGGTGCCGCTGCCGGCATCCAGCACGACCTGCCCGCTCGGCCCTGCCGCCGGCATGTCGAGCTGCACTTCGGCATTCAGCTTGCCTTGCCAGGCGAAGTCCTTGGGAAACCATTGGGCCAGGCTGTCGAGGGGGAAATCGCGCAGACGATAGCGCAGCTTGGGCTCAGGCTGCAGACGTTGATCCTCGCCACACAGGCTGGCCGCGCCGGAACGCCAGCAGTGCGCCGCGAGGCTGAGCTGGCCGTTGGCCAAGCGCACCAGGGCGGCGGGTTGCTGCAAGCGCCAATCCTGACCGCCGCTTTGTACCTCGCCGCTGCTCAGGCGTCCGCGCCAGGCACCTTGATCCAGACGGCCATCGAGGGCCAAGGCGCTCTGCAGCAAGGGGCCCGCGAGCTTGAGCTGCAGGCGTTGCTGACGCTGATCACCCTGCCCACTGGCCGTCAGCCGGCCCAGTTCGGTCTCGCCTAGGGCAATGCCTTGAGCGTCCAGTTCGACCCGCGCGTGCTGGCCGCTATCGAGACTGGCATCGAGCTGCAGGCGCTGCAGGCGCTGGTCGCTGTATGCCAGGCGCTGACCCTGCAGGGTCAGCTGGCCTTGGGGCGCCTGCAGGCTGCCCGCCAGGTCGAGTTGGCCCTCGAGTTGCCCCTGCAACTGCGGCCATAGCTGGACCAGGTGCGGTAGCTTCAGGCGCAATTGCCCGCTCAGGCGCTGATCCAGCTCAGCACTGCCGTCGATGCGATTGTCGCCCAGGCGCAGCGCCAATCGCTGCAGCCCCCAGCGCTGCCCGGCCCCTGTGACCTGAGCCTGCAACTGCGCCGGCTGGCCACGCAACCGGCCGTCGAGGTCGATCTGCGCACTCAGGCTCAGTTGCTGATCCTTCAGCTCGCCCTGGCTATCCAGCGGCCCGTCCAGAGTGCCCGGCAGTTCCGCCAGCCAGTAGGCCGGATCCAACTCATGCAGTTGCAGGCGCGCATCCCAGCGCAGGCCATCGGCAAAACCCAGGGTCAGCTGGCCATCGGCCCGGCCCTGACCTGCGCGCAGCTGCAGATCGGCCAGGTGTAGCTGCTGCACATCACCACTGAGCGGACTCGCCAGAGTGAAAGCCCCGGCCGGGCCATCCAGCTCGGCGGCGAAGTGGCCCAGGTAGTTGCCGTCGCGATAGCTCAGTTCACCGTTCAGCCGGTGCAATGCCACCGCAGGTGGTGCAAGATCGGGATACAGCCGGCGCCAGGGAAAGTCCTGCCAGTCGAAACGACTGTCCAGACCAAACCCCTCGCGCCAGTCCAACTGGCCGCTGAGGCGCAGCTGTTGCTCGGCGCTGGCGCCTAGAGTCAAGTGAGCAATCTCGGCCCCATCGGCCTTCAGCAGCCCTTGCAGGGTCAGCGCCAGTGGCCCGCCCTCACCCGGAAACTCGGCGTTGCCGCTGACGTGGTAGCCGTCGGCCAGATCGCCGCTGGCATTCAGCGTTATCTTGTTCAGGCGCAGGGTATCCGCCAGCTCGCTGCTGGCCTTGAAGCCGTCGGCGTGCAACTGCAGGTTGGCCGGGAGGTTATCCGCCAGCGCCTGCACGTCGCCGCGCAAACGTCCATTCAGGTAGCCCGTGCTATCGGCGCTGACCTGCAGGCTTTGCTGCAGATCACCGTCAATCTGTACGGCAAGCTGCCAGTCCTGTTGCTCGGGCGCCGGTAGTTTCACCTTGCCGACGATACGCAATGGCCAGTCACCGCTGGGCTGCAGTTGGCCGCTGAGATCCAGGGCAAAGTCGCCGCGCTGCAGGCGCAGACTGTCGAACTGCACACCGGTGCTGGTCCAGCGTGCCGCCAGGTGCAGGCCTTGCAGCTGTTCATCGCCATTGAGTTGCACGCTGCCGATCTGCACCTCACCCAACTCCAGGGCCAAAGGCAGCTGCAACTGCGGCAAATCCAAGGGCGCGTCGCCCTCCTCCTCGCCAGGCGGCAAGAGCAGCTCGATGCGCTCGACCTGCAGGCGCTCGACGCACAGGGTCATACGCAGCAGGCAGAGCGGCGACCAAGCCACCTCGGCCAGGCGGATCTCCACCAGCCGCTCGCCTTGCTGCCAGCGCAACTGCTCGGCGCGCCACTGTCCGCCCAACTGGCCGCTGAAATTGCTCACCTGCAAACCCGCAACCCGGGCCAACGCCCAGCGGCTGCCGGTAGTGCTGGCGAGTATCCAGGTCAGCGTCAACACCAGTATCAACAAGGCGCCAAGCAGGCCATAGAGGCTGTATTTGAGCCCGCGCCTCACAGTTCCGGCCCCATGGAGAAATGCACCCGCACACCGCCCGGGTCATCCAGCGGATGCGCCAGGTCGAGGCGCAGCGGACCGACCGGCGAGACCCAACGCAGGCCGATGCCCACAGCGCTTTTCAAGGAGGGAAAATCCAGTGAGTTGAAGGTGTTGCCCTGGTCGACAAAGGTCGCCACGCGCCAGCGCTCGGCCACGCTGTACTGGTACTCGGCGCTGGCGGCGAACAGATAGCGGCCGCCGATTTTGTCGCCCTGGGCGTTTTCCGGTGACAGGCTCTGGTAGTCGTAACCGCGC
The DNA here is from genome assembly GCF_002025205.1 of Pseudomonas sp. CC6-YY-74. Taxonomy (GTDB): domain Bacteria; phylum Pseudomonadota; class Gammaproteobacteria; order Pseudomonadales; family Pseudomonadaceae; genus Aquipseudomonas; species Aquipseudomonas paeninsulae. The sequence goes on from NZ_CP019947.1 coordinate 1,672,122, forward strand.
ACGCTCTGATCGCCGCCAGCGAAGAATCTGAGCGATGGCGGCACCGCGGCAAACCCACCGGATTCGGTACCACCGAACTGCACCCGCCCGAGCAAGCGATGCTTGTCCGCCAGGGTGGTCAAGCCTTTGAGCAGGACATTGCCGTGCAGCACGTCGGCATCGGAGAGTAAGCCGCGTTTGGCCGCCGACAGATCGAATTGCAGGCGATAGCCATGCTGCGGATCGACCTGATTGTCGCTGTGCAGGTACGCATAACTGATGCCGGGCATCAGCAAGGTGCTCAGCCCGGAGTCATCGCCGAGCTGGTATTGCTCATGCTGCCACTTCAGCGAGATAACCCGCTGCCAGCCACTGTCCAGCTTGCTGTGCCACTCCGGCCCCAGGGTCAGCAAGCGGCTGAGGCTGTCGGTGTCGGCCAACTCTTGATATTGGTAACCGCCGGCGTAACGCAGCTTGTCGGTCAGGGGCGGGTCGCCGGGCACGTCGTACCACAGGCCGACGTTCTGCCGCGGCGCCGACAACTCCATCTCGGCGCCGTAGCTGTGGCCCTGCGGGTTGACCCAATGACGGGTCCAGTTGGCGCGACCACGCGGGCCGACATCGGTGGAAAACCCCAGGCCCAGCCCCATGCTGCGTGGCTTGCGCGTTTGCAGTTGAACATTCACCGGAATCCGCTGTTGCTCGGCGGCGTTCGGATTGGCATCGACGCTCACCGACTCGAAATAACCACTGGAACGCAGCGCCTGGTACAGCTCGGCGATCAGCTCGGAGTCATAGGGCGTGTCGCCGGCAAACGGCACCATGCGTTGCAGCAGTTGCGTCTCAAACGGCGCGTCGCCTGCGAAACTCACGGTTCCCAACTGGTAGCGCGGGCCGCTGGCGTAGATCAGTTCGATGTCGGCGAACCCGGCACGCGGATCGATACTCAGGCGTTGGCGGGTGAAGCGCCCGGCGAAAAAACCATAGCGCGAGGCCTGGTTCTGGATCTGCCGCTTGGCGGCGTCGTACCGGCCATGATTGAGTACCGCGCCGGCTTTGAGCCGCGGGGAGCTGGGTAGGCGAAATTCGCGCAACTGACTGGCCGGCCCGTCGATGCGCAGGGTCACCTCGCGCAACCTGACCGGTTCACCGGGGATGATGCGGATGGTCAGGCGCAACGGATCGCCTTCGCTAACCTCGCTGACGATCTGCGCCTGGTAGTAACCCAGCGCCTGCACGGCTTTCTCCGCCTGCGCCTCGGCTACCCGGCGAAAACGCTGCAAGTCATCGAGGTCGCGATCGCCCAGGGGCCGATATAGCCTTCCACGTTCGTCTTGAGCGCGCTATTGGCCGGCTGCACCCTGACCACCAGGCGCGCCTCGGCCAGCACCGACGCGCTCAGCAGGATCAACGCCAATCCGGCGAAAAATGTGGGAAACGTTCTCATGAACGCGATGCTAGCACGTGCCAAGCGGCATGCCAGAGCGCATGGCAGTGTTCTCGCAGTTACTCTTTATTACTGCACGCCAGCCCCAGGGTGGGGCGGGCGCCGATCCGTTTCAGCCCAGCGAGGAAGCGCCAGTCTGCGCGACGCCCCTCTGTTGGCCAGCACGCCATCAAGCGCTGGCTTTGACGGCCTGCTTCGGATTGGGATGGAAGAACACGTGTTCGATGATCGGCCCAATCGCCACTTCACCGATTTCTTCATAGCCATGGCGCTTGTAGAAGTCCAGGTAGTGCGGATTACCGGTGTCCAGCACCACACCGAGTGAACCTGCATCCTCGGCACACCAGTTGTGCAACGCTTCGAGCAACTGCTCGCCGAGGTGCTTGCCCTGGAACTCGGGGTGTACGCCAATCAATGGCAGCACGTGGTAAGGACCAGGCGGCAGGCAGGCCAGAATGGCATCGTGATAGGCCAAATATCGTTTGGTACAGCGAAAACCGGTGGTCAGCAGCATGCGCATACGCCAGTTCCAGCTCTCGGTGATATCCAGCCGGCGCTGGGGTGGTGCGATCAGCGCCATGCCGATCAGGCGGTCATCGATCAGTAGGCCAATCGCCGGCAGATCCTCGCTGAAGTGCTGCTGCACCAACTCGCGCACGGTGGCGCGCACACGCTGGTCATAGCCAGGGCGTTCGGCTTCGAACAGGTACGAAAAGGTCGGCTCATGGCGATAGGCGTGGTACAGCAGCGAACGCGCTTCGCGGGCATAGCCGCTATCAAGCATACGGACTTCAGCAGGGCTGTTCGGCATAGGGTGCGACCTCTGACTTTTCTTGATCTACTTGGCCTGTAGCCACCCTAGCACCGCAACCCGGCGACAGCCAGAACTGGCCGCGGGGTCACCGGATCGACTAGCATCACCGCTTTGCTACAACGACCCCAGGACTTGCCGCCCATGAAGATCGTCTCCTTCAATATCAACGGCCTGCGCGCACGCCCCCATCAATTGGCGGCCTTGATCGAGAAACACCAGCCTGACGTGATCGGCTTGCAGGAAATCAAAGTATCCGACGAGCAATTCCCCGAGGCGGAAATTCGCCAACTCGGCTACCACGTGCACTACCACGGCCAGAAAGGCCATTACGGCGTCGCCTTGCTTTCGCGCCAGGAACCCCTGGCGCTACACAAGGGCTTCCCCGACGATGACGAGGACAGCCAGCGGCGCTTTATCTATGGCACCTTCGCCGATGCCCAAGGCAATCCGGTAACCGTGATGAACGGATATTTCCCGCAAGGCGAAAGTCGCGCCCACCCGACCAAGTTCCCCGCCAAACAACGCTTCTACGCCGACCTGCAGCAGCTCTTGCTCAGCCAGTTCCAGCCAGAACAAGCGCTGGTGGTAATGGGTGATATCAATATTTCACCGCAAGACTGCGACATCGGCATTGGCGAAGAAAACCGCAAACGCTGGCTCAGAAGCGGCAAATGCAGCTTTCTGCCAGAAGAGCGCGAGTGGCTGGCCAGCCTGAAGGACTGGGGCCTGGTCGACAGCTTCCGCCATCTCAACCCCACGGTGAATGATCGATTCAGCTGGTTCGACTACCGCAGTCGCGGTTTCGAGGATGAGCCCAAACGCGGCCTGCGCATCGATGTGATCCTGGCCTCGCTGCCCCTGCAATCGCGCTTCAAGGATGCAGGAATCGACTACGAATTGCGCAGCATGGAAAAACCCTCGGATCATGCGCCGATCTGGCTGGAACTGAGTTGAACTGAGAGGCGGTGAAATAGCTCTCGCCTGCGAGGGCTGCCGCCAAACGCCCAACACTGCGACCAATTACCTCGAGTAATCCGCAAACCATATCAGGGTGTTACTCGCCGCAAGCAGTGCACCCTTGGTTCACCGGCGTGGCACAAAGCTGGCGGGTTGTCGCTGCGCGCCTAAGCCGCCCTACGGCCCGAGGGGATCACCAGATCCGGGGCAATCCACAACCCTAGGGTGTCACTCGCCGCAGGCAGTGCACCATGGTTCATCGGCGCGACACAAAAGCCGGCGGGCTGTCGCTTCGCTCCAAACGGATCGCCGCCTGTGCCGCCCTACGCAGCCGCGCTAGAGCGGCCAGGTCAACACCCCGCTGTCATGTTCCAGTCATCTTTTTGTCTTATCGTCGCGACACCTTCAATTGCCTCTACAAGGTGTCTACCGCATGCCGCGCGCCCTGCCTGCTTGTAATCAGCCAACCTGGAGCAGTACCTGCACCGTCCTGCTGCTCGGTTTTATCTGCTATGCCCTGCCCTGGTCTGTATTCGCCGCCCTGCCGATCCCCGCTGACAACAGCAGCGCCCTGCGTATCCAGGGCTCCAACACCATCGGCGCGACCCTTGGCCCGGCGCTGGTCAGAGGCCTGCTCGAAGCACAGGGGCTGAACGCGATCCGCATCGAGGCCGGCAGCGTCGACAACGAACAGAAGATCATCGGCACCAGCAGCGACGGTCGCCGCGTGACCATCGAAGTCGCCGCCCATGGCTCCAGCACCGGTTTCGCCGCCTTGCAAAATGGCAGCGCCGACCTGGCCGCCTCCTCGCGCCCGATCAAAGACAGCGAGGCCAGCGCCCTGGTGGCCTTGGGCGACCTGCAAAGCCGCGATGCCGAACAGATCATCGCCATCGATGGCCTGGCGATCATCCTCCACCCGAGCAACCCGCTCGAGGCTTTGCGCATCGATCAGTTGGCGCGGATATTCTCTGGCGAGCTGCAGGACTGGGCGCAGCTTGGCGGTAACAGTGGGCCGATCAAGCTGTATGCGCGCGATGACAACTCGGGCACCTACGACACCTTCAAGGAACTGGTGCTGAGTGCCAACGGCGCAACCCTGGCGGCCAGCGCACCGCGCTTCGAGTCCAGCGAAGCACTGTCCGACGCGGTCAGCCAAGATCCGAACGGCATCGGCTTTATCGGCCTGCCTTATATTCGCCAGGCCAAGGCCGTGGCCATCGCCGCCGGCGAGTCGCAAGCCATGCTGCCCAGCACGACCCTGATCGCCACCGAGGACTACCCGCTGTCGCGGCGACTGTTTCTCTATAACCAACCGGACGTGTCCAATCCCTGGGCCAAGGCGCTGATTAGTTTTGCCCATAGCCCGCGCGGGCAGGCCATAGTCGCGCAAAGCGGGTTTATCGCGCAGACCGTGCGAGCGATAAAGGTCGCCCCTGACAGCGCCATGCCCGAGGCCTATCAGACCCTGGCCCGTGAGGCGCAACGCCTGTCGGTGAACTTCCGCTTCCAGCAAGGTAGCGCCGCGCTGGACAACAAGGCCCAGCGCGACCTGGAACGGCTACTCGCCTATCTGAGTGCCCAGGACAAACTGCAGCACAAGGTGGTGCTGGTAGGCTTCGGCGACCCCAAGGCCGATCCGGCCAGGGCCGAGTTGCTGTCAAAACTGCGGGCCATGGCGGTGCGCCGCGAACTGGCTAAGCGCGGGGTGATATTTCACCAGATTATCGGGCTCGGCGACGAGCTGCCGGTGGCTGCCAACAACGCCGATGAGGGACGGATCAAGAACCGCCGCGTCGAGGTCTGGGTGTATTGAGTTCTGCCTGCCCGATGCAGTGGGGTCGCCAGGTTGCGCACCAACGCAATCAGCGTTATGCACGGCGCCCCGTTTTCATGTTCTCAGTGCCATTGCATCCCCGCCTGGGAACACCATCACGGAGTTGTCGAGTGCGCATTTCACCCCTAGCCTTTAGGCATGTGACACCGGGCCCCTCTGGCGGTGAATCCCTCACCGTGATGTCGGAGTCACTAAGTTGCTTCTCAACTTAGGCTGATAACAGGGAGGGCTCATGAACACTCTGCAGGCTTTGTTTACCGCCCCCTTTCTTGGCACACCTACCTGGTTCTGGCTGGCCTTTATGGTCATCGTTCTGGCGCTGTTGGTATTCGACCTCGGCGTGCTCCACCGCGACCAGCATGCAATTGAAATGCGCGAGAGCCTGCTGCTGTACAGCGGCTATTTCGCCGCGGGTTTGCTGTTCGGCGGCTGGATCTGGGGGCAACTCGGGGCGAGCAAGGCACTGGAGTTCTACACCGGCTTTCTGATCGAGCAATCGCTGTCGATGGACAACGTGTTCGTCATGGCGATGATTCTCGGTTTCTTCGGCATTCCTCGACGCTACCAGCACCGGGTATTGTTCTGGGGCATCCTCGGGGTCATCGTGCTGCGCGCGATCATGATCGGCCTGGGTACGGCACTGGTGCAACGGTTCGACTGGGTTCTCTATGTCTTCGGCGCCTTTCTCCTGCTGACCGGGATAAAGATGCTGTTCAGCCGCGAAGTAGAGCACCCGGACCTGGCGCAAAACCCCGTGCTGAAATTTTTGCGCCGGCACATCCGGGTCACCGATGAACTGCATGACGGGCGCTTTCTCGTACGCCTGCGTGACCCGGTCAGCGGCCAGCTGCTGCGTTACGCCACCCCGCTGCTGCTGGCACTGGTGCTGATCGAACTGGCTGACTTGGTATTCGCGGTGGACAGCGTGCCGGCGGTATTCGCCATCACCCAGGATCCGTTTATCGTCTACACCTCGAACATCTTCGCGATCCTTGGCTTGCGCGCCCTGTACTTCGCCCTGGCCGCGCTGATGCACCGCTTTATCTACCTGAAATACGCGTTGGCGTTGGTGCTGATCTTTATCGGCGGGAAGATTTTCCTGCACGGCTTTATCGGTAAGATTCCAGCACTGGTGTCGCTTAGCGTAACCTTTGGTTTACTGGCGGGCGGCGTGATGTTGTCGTTGCTGAAAACCCGCAATCAACCTGCAAAGGATCGGCCAACCCATTGATTCACTGCGATATACGGATCGAAGCCCTGCAACAACGTGGCCGCCAACTCTGGCAGGTACGCATGGGCCGGCGTGCGCTGACCTTTCACGAAGAACTGGCTGCGCGCAGCTTTGCCGCCCAGTTGCATGTACGCCTTGCCTGGCTAAAGGAGCAGGTTGTCCAGGACAACCAGGACAACTGAGCGCCTAGAGAGCTGGCGCCTCAAATGACCAGGCCCGCATAAATGCGGGCCTGGTCATTTGAGGCGCCAGGGTGGCATCACTACCACCCAGCTCCAGCGTCTTTAGCGGCTGGCCTTGGGCGTTTAACGCGGCATGTACTTGCCGATCTCGAACTTACCGATCGCTGCCCGGTGCACCTCATCCGGGCCGTCGGCCAGGCGCAGGGTGCGCTGCATGGCGTACCAGTAGGCCAGCGGGAAGTCATTGGAGACCCCGGCGCCGCCATGCATCTGGATGGCGCGGTCGATCACCTTGAGCGCGACATTCGGCGCCACCACCTTGATCTGGGCGATTTCGCTGGCGGCGATCTTGTTGCCGACGGTGTCCATCATGTAAGCCGCATTCAGGGTCAACAGGCGCGCCATGTTGATCTCCATGCGCGAGTCGGCGATGAGGTCGATGTTGCCACCCAGGCGTGCCAGCGGCCGGCCAAACGCGGTGCGGTTGACCGAGCGCTCACACATCAATTTCAGTGCGCGCTCAGCCATGCCGATCGAGCGCATGCAGTGGTGGATACGGCCTGGACCGAGGCGACCCTGGGCGATCTCGAAGCCGCGGCCCTCACCAAGCAACACGCTCTCGTAAGGTACCCGGACGTTCTCGAATAACATTTCGGCATGGCCATGGGGCGCATCGTCGTAGCCGAACACCGGTAGCGGACGCAACATCTTCACCCGGGCGCGTCCATCGGCACCAGGATCATCGAATGCTGCTGGTGGCGCGGCGCGTCGGGATTAGTCAGGCCCATGAAGATCATGATCTTGCAGCGCGGGTCGCAGGCGCCGGAAGTCCACCACTTGCGCCCGTTGATCACCCACTCGTCACCCTCGCGTACGGCGCGGGCTTCCATATTGGTGGCGTCGGATGAAGCCACGCCAGGCTCGGTCATGGCGAAGGCCGAGCGAATCTCGCCGGCCAGCAGCGGCTTGAGCCATTGTTCCTTCTGCGCTTCGTTGGCGTAGCGCACCAGCACTTCCATATTGCCGGTGTCCGGTGCGGCGCAGTTGAACGGCTCGGGGCCGATCAGCGAGCTACCCATGATTTCCGCCAGCGGCGCGTATTCGGTGTTAGTCAGGCCGGCGCCCAGTTCCGACTCCGGCAGGAACAGGTTCCACAAGCCTTCGGCCTTGGCCTTGGTTTTCAGCTCTTCCATGATCGCGGTCGGCTGCCAGCGGTCGCCTTGATTGACCTGCTGTTCGAAAACGGCCTCGGCCGGATAGACGTGGGTTTGCATAAACGCGGTGACGCGCTCACGCAGTTCCTGAACCTTGGGGGAGTAGGCGAAATCCATGGGAGCTACCTTCTGCGGCTAATTTGGTGAGGTGTTCGATCTGAAATGATGCTAGAACAGGGACTAAGATTTATCTAACCTATTCTCAGCGTGTATAAACATTCATCACCGATATATGATCCACGGATCCCGACAACTCTAAGCGAGCGCGGAATGAATCTGAACAAGGTCGACCTCAACCTCTTTATCGTCTTCGATGCCATCTACACCGAGGCCAATCTGACCCGTGCCGGGCAGATTGTCGGCATCACCCAGCCGGCCGTGTCCAATGCCCTCGCCCGCCTGCGCGAGACCTTCAACGACCCTTTGTTCGTGCGCACCGCCCAGGGCATGGTGCCCACGCCGATGGCGCAGAACATCATCGCCCCGGTGCGCAGTGCCTTGCAGCAGCTGCGCATCTCGGTGCAGGAAAGCCGCATCTTCAATCCGGCCGAGGCCAACAAGACTTACCGCATCAGCATGACCGACCTTACCGAGGCGGTGGTGCTGCCCTCCTTGTTCCAGCGCCTGCGCCGCCTGGCGCCGAATGTCAGCCTCGAGAGCATGCTCGCCCGCCGCCGCGACACCACCAAGGAACTGGCCGCGGGCCGCCTCGACTTTGCCGTCGATGCGCCGCTCAACACCGATCCCCAGGTACGTCACGTCAAGATGATGGAAGACCGCTACGTCTGCGCCATGCGCAGGGGCCACCCCCTGGCCAAGGACAAGATCAGCCTGGACGAATACCTGTCACTGACCCACATCCAGATTTCCAGCCGCCGCAGCGGCCTCGGCTATATCGACCTGTCGCTGGGCAAGATCGGCTTGAAACGGCGGGTCGCCCTGCGCTCGCAGCATTACCTGATGGCCTCCACCGTGCTGCATAGCACCGACATGGTGATCACCGTGCCGGAACGCTTCGCCCGGCGTAACGACCTGCATTACATGGAGCTGCCGGTCAACGACGTGCCGGCCCTGGAAACCCACCTGTACTGGCACGAGAGCACCGACCAGGACCCGGCCAACCGCTGGATGCGCGAACAGATCATCGAGATCTGCCAGCATGTCATCGCCCAGGAAAAGAAACTCGAGAAAGCTTCAAGTTAACGCTGTAAGCCATTGATAAAAAAGCCCCGAATTCGGGGCTTTTTTATCAGCAGTGAACCATCTCAGGCGCTATCGCGCAGCACCAGTTCGAAGCCTACATCGATGCAGTGCGTGGCCGGCTGCTCGCCGCGCATCAGGGTCAGCAGCATTTCCCCGGCCAACTGACCGATACGACCACGGATGGTCCGCACGGTGGTCAGCGCCGGATGCACCCAGGCGGCGGCCGGCAGGTCGTTGAAACCGGCGATCGCCAGGCGTTGCGGCACCGCCAGATCGAGCTGACGCGCGCGAAACAAGGCACCCAGGGCCAGGTCGTCATTGTTGAAGAACACCGCGTCTATCTCTGGGTGTTGAGCCAGTAGGCGGTCCAACAGATTGGCGCCCAGGCCGATGGACGACAGTTCCGGGGTGAGCAGTTCCAGGCTCGGGTTATAGCGCCCGTGCGCCTGCATGCACTGCCTATAGCCCTCGGCACGCTGCAGGGTGCGCGGGTCGAGCTGGGCGGCGGCGAAGGCAATATGCCGGTAACCACGCTCGATCAACGCGCCGGTCATGGCCGCGCCGGCATCCAGTTGCGAGAAGCCGACGCAGTATTCGTCCTCGGCATCGCTCAGCCCCATCATGGTGACGATCGGGCCGCGGCAACCGCCAAGAATTTCGCGCGCCGTGTCGCTGCGCTCGAAACCGGTGAGTAGCAGACCGGCCGGCTGATGCGCCAGATAGGAACGGAGCAAACGCTCGTCTTCTTCGGGCCGATAGTGGCTGACCCCGATCATCATCTCGAAGCCGGCAGGCATCAGCACCCGCTGGATCGCCTCGACGGTGTCGACGAATACCGAGTTGGACAGCGATGGAATCAGCACCGCCACCAGGTTCGATTTGGAGCTGGCCAACGCCCGCGCGGCTGGGTTCGCCACATAGCCGAGCTCCTTGGCCGCCTGCATGACCTGCGCGCGCAGCGCATCGGAAACCCGCTCCGGTTGCGACAAGGCGCGCGAGGCGGACATCAGCGAGCAGCCAGCGGCTTTGGCCACATCGGACAGGGTGACGCGTTCGGCGGAGCGACGACGACGTGGGCTCATGACTACTTCCCTGGAAAAGGCAGGCGATTCTAGCAGCGACTAGCTGTTGTAGGGTGTGCGGGGCCGCCGAGGCCGCGCGCACCCGGCAAAGCATGCCAGATGCGCGCCGCACGGTTCAGTTTTCGGTCTTGGCCAACTCGGCCTGCACCTGGTCGAACAGCGGTTGGCCGACGGTGTCGATCACCTGCTGGATCGCCGGCTTGGCCCGCTCGCGCATGCGCTGCACCTCGTCATCGCTGATCTGGTTGACCTGCATGCCGTTTTCCTTGAGTTGCGCCAGCGCCTTGGCCGCTTCTGCGCGGGTGTCCTGACGCTCGAAGCCGCGAGCCTTGATCGCCGCGTCCATGATGATGCCCTGCTCGGTCTGCGACAGGCCATCCCACCAGCGCTTGGACGCCGTGACGATCCACGGGCTGTAGACGTGGTTGGTCACGGTCAGGTACTTCTGCACCTCGAAGAACTTCGACGAGAGGATGGTGTTGAAGGGGTTTTCCTGACCATCCACCGCCTTGGTCTCCAGCGCGGTGAACAGCTCGGAGAACGGCAACGGCACGGCGTTGGCGCCCATCAGGTTGAAGGTCTCGAGGAACACCGGATTAGGCATCACGCGCAGCTTGATCCCGGAGAAATCCTCCAGTTTGGTGATCGGCCGGGTGTTGTTGGTCATATTGCGAAAGCCGTTCTCCCAGTAGACCAGGCCGACCAGGCCCTTCTCTTCCAGCTTGTCCATCACCTGGCGTCCGACCGGGCCGTCCAGCACTGCATCGGCCTGCTGCTCGCGGGTGAACAGGAACGGCGTATCCCACACCGCCATTTCCTTGGTGATGCCGACCAGGGTGGCGGTGGAACCAACCATCATTTCCTGGGCGCCGCCGATCAGCGCGCTTTGCATCTGGTCGTCCGAACCCAGGCTGGCCGCGGCGTAGGTGCGCATCTTCAATTTGCCTGCGGAGGCCTTGCCGACTTCCTCGGCGAACAGCTTGGCCGCCCGGCCCTGGTTGCTCTGTTCGTTGAGGCCGTAGCCGAAGCGAATCATTCGCGAGCGGACTTCATCGGCCTGCGCGGTCAGCGTGGCCAGCGGGCTCAACAGCATGGCCGCAGCCAGAACGGTGATCAGTGGACGTTTCATCAGCAAGTGCCTCTTATTGTTGTGAGAAGTAAAACGGCTATTTTTCTGCAACCTACTACGCGATGCCCGCCGGCTTGCCAGCGGGCGTGGAAAACCACGGCGTCAGCGCAACCATGCCAGCGGCACCGTGACGATGGCCGGGAAGGCGATCAGCAGCGCGACTATGCCCAGGTAAATCAGGAAGAACGGCATCACCCCGCGCACCAGGATTTCCATGCGCAGCCGACCGATACCGCCGACCACGTTGAGCACGGTGCCCACCGGCGGGGTGATCAAGCCGATGGAGCCGATCAGCACGAACATCACGCCGAAGTACACCGGATCGATACCGGCCTTGACCGCGATGGGGGCCAATACCGGTGCCAGAATCAGGATGGTCGGGGTCAGGTCGAGGACCATGCCGACCGCGACCATCAACAGCATGATCGCCACCATCAGCAGATGCGGATGGTTGAGCAGCGGCCCGAGCATGACGCCGATTTCCTCGGGCAACTGGGCCAGGGTCACCATATAGGCCGACACCGTGGCCGCCGCGCAGAGGAACATCACCGAGGCGGTGGTGCGACTGGCACGGGTCATGGTTTCACTCAGCGCCGCCCAGCTCAGCTCGCGATAGAGCAGCGTCGACACCGCCAGGGCGTAGACCGCCGCCACCACCGCCGCTTCAGTCGGGGTGAAGATGCCAAAGCGCAGGCCGCCGACAATGATTACCGGCAGCATCAGCGCGGCGGCGCCGTCCACCAGTGCGTGGCGGCGTTCGGCCTTGCTCGCCTTGGGCGGAGTCGGCTCGGTGAAACCGCGGGCGATCAGGGTCCAGGCGAAGATCAGACCACCGCCCATGATCAGGCCCGGCACCAGGCCGGCCATAAACAGCTGACTGATCGAGGTATTGGTCACCACGCCGTAGATCACGAAGGGCATTGACGGCGGAATGATCGGCGCGATGATGCCGCCAGCGGCGACCAACCCTGCCGAGGAGTGCAGCGGATAACCACGCTGACGCATCATCGGCAGCAACAGGGTCGCCAACGCCGCAGTATCGGCCAGGGCCGAGCCGGACATACTGGCCAGCAATACGGACGCGGCGATCGCCACATAGCCCAGGCCGCCACGCAGGTGGCCGAAGTAGGCCTGGGCCATGTTGATGATGCGCCGGGAAATACCGCCGGCATTCATCAGCTCGCCGGCCAGGATAAAGAAGGGTACGGCCAGCAGCGGAAAACTATCGGCCCCGGCGAGCAGGTTCTGCGCCAGCAATTGCACGTCCCAGAACTGCAAGTACCACATCAGTACCGCGCCGGTAAGAATCAAGGCGAAGGCAATGGGCATGCCGAAGGACATGAAACCCAGGAGTGAAGCAAGGAAGACAGCGACGGTCATCAGCGGGTCCTCGGTGGGCAGTGCCCGATCTTGTTATCTAATGAATGCAACGCGAAAAACCGCTCAATCAGCCGTGACATTGGCCAGCGCCGCAGCCTGCTCGGCCGGTCGGCGCCAGACGTTGACCAGTTGCACCAGCGCCAACAGCGCCAGCACCGCCATGCTGGCCAAAACCGGCACCATCGCCAGCACCACCGGGTAGCCGACCACCGTGCTGTGATTGCCCCAGCCGTACTGCACCTGACTCCAGGCGCCCATGGCCGAGAGCAGACTGGCGCCGATCACCAGCAGCCAGCTGAGCGAGTCAACCAGGCGGCGAATGGCGTTGGGGAAACGGTCGCGAATCATGCGGAAGGTCATCAGTTCGCCGCGGCGCATGCTCGAGGCCACACCGACGAACACCAGCCAGACGAAAGCCAGGCGCGACAGTTCCTCGACACCGGCCCAGCCAGTGCCGAAGGCATAGCGCAGCACTACGTTGATGAATACGGCGGCCACCATAAAGGCCATCAGTGCAGCCATCAGGCCGTCGGTGAGGCGGTCGAACAACTGCGCCAAGCCGCCGCCGTAGATAGGTTCGGCCGTTAGTTGCGGCGCATGGTTAGCGCTATCAAACGGCTGCGAAGAAAGATCCACTTGCGCCTCGATCTCCTCACCCGTGGCGTCACGGCGTACCCAGGCACACACCTGCGCAACCACTTCGGCGCGGCTCTGCGCGGCGCTGACGCTGAATACATGGGCTTCGTCGAGGGGCGACTCAAGGGTACTGAATTGACTGTCGACCAGCGAGATTGGCATGAAATGCCCGGGGCGGGCACCAACCCGCTGCAAGGCGGTGGTCCGATCAATATCCAGGTGGGCGAACTGCAAACCCGGCACGGCGGCGCGCAGGCGCTCGCGGTAGATGCGTTTGAGCGCCGAACAGGCGAGCACAAAGCCTTCACCCTTAGCCTGCGCGGCCTGCATCTCGGCGCTCAACGCATCCAGCCAGTGAATGCGATCGTCATCGGTGAGCGCAGTACCGGCGCGCATCAGCTCGACGTTGGCCTCGGGATGGAAATGATCGGCTTCGATATGCCGCCAGGTCAGCTCGCTGGCCACGGCCTGGCTGATTTCGCTTTTGCCGGAGCCACTCACACCCATGACCACCAGGGTGCGGCGTGCCGGATTAACGGCGGTGGCAGGATTGACTGTCTGCATGGGTTCTCCAGGGCGCCATCGGCGTGGGGCCGCTCATTGCTTGAACCGATGTTAGCGCTAACCAAAGTGTTCGACAAGCCTCGTTCAAAACAATTATTGAAAAGCTGCCGAGCGGCACTGACACACCATATAGGTTCATCAAAAACGGCTGCGGCTTATCGCCCAGGACTCGGCCAGGCTGGACTCAGGTGCGCTGCGGGTATTTGACGAGGCGTTGCCACGACTCCACATGAAGACTAGTATTGAAAATAAGTCTACAAATGGAGAAGCCAGCATGACTGCTACCGCGCAACGCAACGCTCCAGCCCTCGACCTCGAATCGACCAAGGCGGGTCAGGTCGCCCTGAAATTCTTCTTCAACCTGATGAACAAGTGGCAGTGCTCGGTCGAGGAGCAGATGGTCCTGTTGGGCTCGATTGGCCGCAGCACCCTGTACAAATACCGGCAACTGCCGGAAGTGCGCCTGCCCCGCGACACCATGGAGCGAGTCTCCTACCTGATGGGCATTCACAAGTCGCTGCGCATCCTGTTCGGCGACAAACCCTCGACCTATGAATGGGTGAGAAAAGCCAACAGTGAGGCGCCGTTCAACGGCAACAGCGCGCTCGAGCTGATGCTCGCCGGCGGCGTGGTCGACCTCGCCGACGTGCGCCGCTACCTCGACGGGGTCAGGGGTTGAAGCAGACCCTGCCCGCCTGGCCGCGGGCCTATCGCCTGGTCTCCAGCGCCTTTCCACCAATCTCGGTGTTCGAAGATGTGCTGGATGCCGCCGACCTCGAACAGGCTTTCCTGATCGAGGGCCTGACCAACGACCGCCTGCGCGAAGAAGCCGGCCTGCTCGCCCATGTGGAGCCAGCAGACCGGGTCAGCGGCCCCGGTTCGTCGCCGCTGATGGCCGCCTTCACCCATATCGGCGCGGTCAGCCGCTTCACCGCCGGCCAGTATGGCGTCTACTACTGTGGCGACAGCCTGCACACCGCGGTGGCGGAAACCCGCTACCACCGCGAGCGTTTCCTGCGCGCGACCCATGAACCCAGCCTGGAACTGACCCTGCGTGCCTACGTCTGCCGGGTGGTCAAAGCGCTGGATGACATTCGCCAGGGTCACGAACACCTGCACAACCCGGACCCGGCCGCCTACCCGATCGCCCAGCGTTTCGCCGCTGAGCAGCGCAAGCTGGGTTCCTGGGGCCTGCTTTACCGCAGCGTGCGCCACCCTGAAGGTGAATGCGCCGCCCTGTTCCGCCCGCCGGCGGCGAGCATTCCGCACCAGGGCGTGCATCTGCGTTACGTCTGGGATGGCAAGCTGCAGCGGATTAGCGACGTCTTCACCCTTAAAACCATCGCCTGAATGTGCAGTCCACTCACATGCCCTGCGCAGCTGTCTGCCTGCTACCGCCACTCGACCGGATCTCACCCATGATCAAGAAAAGCGCCAACGCCCTCCTCGCTACCTGGCTAACCGGCTTGATCGTCTTGCTGCCGCTGGCCTTGAGCCTGACGCTGCTGTCCTGGATAGTCAGTTTGTTGAACCGGGCAATCGGGCCGTCCAGCTATATCGGCCAGGTGTTTTCCAGCATGGGCCAGCCATACGCCAGCAACACCTACCTGGCGTACACCCTGGGTACTGCGGCACTGCTGATGGGCATCTATGCCCTGGGCCTGGGCGTACAACTCGGGCTACGCCGCCCGCTGCAATGGTTGACCAACCTGACCCTGCGGCGTATTCCGTTGTTCGGCAAGCTGTACAACCTGGCGGACCGCTTCGTCGACCTGCTGGAGAAAAAGGAAGGGGCCGACATCAACGCCATGAGCCCCGTCTGGTGCCTGTTCGGTGGCGATGGGGTCGCCGTGCTGGCGCTGATGCCCAACCCACAACCCATTGATATCGATGGCCGCAGCTATTACGCCGTCCTGGTGCCCACCGCGCCCATCCCCATCGGCGGTGGCCTGCTCTATGTGCCGGTGGAATGGGTCAAGCCAGCCAATATCGGCGTCGACGCCTTCACCAGTATCTATCTGTCCATGGGTATCAACCCGCCGCCGCAGAGCCCGCGCAAAGCCTAGCGAGCAGCCCCGTGCGACGCATTGGCGCACGAGGCGACCTGACAGGCGATACAGCCCGCTAGAGACTGCGCGCGATCACCAACCGCTGCACGTCGCTGGTGCCTTCGTAGATCTGGCACACGCGCACGTCGCGGTAGATGCGCTCCAGCGGGAAGTCCTTGAGGTAGCCGTAGCCGCCGAGGGTCTGCAGCGCCGCCGAGCAGACCCGCTCGGCCATCTCCGAGGCGAACAGCTTGGCCATCGATGCCTCGGTCAGGCACGGCAACCCGGCTTCGCGCAGGCTGGCAGCGTGATGGACCATCTGCCGCGCCACGGCGATCTGCGTCGCCATGTCGGCCAGGCGGAACGCCACGGCCTGGTGTTCGATGATCGGCTTGCCGAAGGTCTGCCGCTCATGGGCGTAGTCGCGCGCCGCCTCGAACGCCGCGCGGGCCATACCGACTGCCTGGGCGGCGATGCCGATGCGCCCGCCCTCCAGATTGCCCAGGGCGATGCGGTAGCCCTGACCCTCCTCGCCCAGGCGCAGGCTGGCCGGGAGGCGCAGCTCATCAAGCTGGATCTGGCAGGTGTCCGAGGCATGCTGGCCGAGTTTTTCCTCGACCCGCACCACCGAGTAGCCGGGCGTATCGGTGGGCACGATAAAGGCACTGATGCCCTTCTTGCCGGCCGCCGGATCGGTCACGGCGAAGACAATCACCATGCCGGCGTGGCTACCTGAGGTGATGAACTGCTTGCTGCCATTGAGCACATAGTGCTCACCGTCCCGACGGGCGCGGGTGCGCAGGTCGCTGGCATCGGAACCGGCCTGGGGTTCGGTGAGGGCGAAGGCGCCGAGCATCGTGCCTTCGGCCAACGGCATGAGGAAGCGCTGCTTCTGTTCCTCGCTGCCGTATTTCAGGATCGGCATGCAACCCACCGAGTTGTGCACGCTCATGATGGTCGAGCAGGCACCATCGCCAGCGGCGATTTCCTCCAGGGCCATGGCGTAGGCCAGGTGGCCGGTCTGCGCGCCGCCCCAGTCTTCCGGCACCAGCATGCCCATGAAACCCAACTGGCCCATCTCGGCGATGGCCTCGGCGGGGAAACGGTGCTCGCGGTCCCACTCGGCGGCAAAGGGTTTCAGCCGCTCCTGGGCGAACTGGCGGGCCATGTCGCGGATCTGCAGGTCTTGTTCAGAAGGAATCATGGGGCTCTCCCGGTTCAGTTGAGCAACTCGATGGCCATGGCTGTGGCTTCGCCGCCGCCGATGCACAGCGAGGCGACGCCGCGCTTGAGGCCGTATTGCTGCAAGGCGCTGAGCAGGGTCACCAGCACCCGCGCGCCGGACGCGCCGATCGGGTGACCGAGGGCGCAGGCGCCGCCGTGCACGTTGAGCTTGTCGTGCGGGATGTCGAGGTCGCGCATGGCCGCCATCGGCACCACGGCGAAGGCCTCGTTGACCTCGAACAGGTCGACCTGGCCGATTTCCCAGCCGGTGCGCGTCATCAAGCGCTGCAGCGCGCCGACCGGCGCGCTGGCGAACAGGCCTGGCGCATGGGCGAAGGTGGCGTGCCCGCGGATCGCCGCCAGTGGCGTCAGACCGCGCTTCTCGGCTTCGGACAAGCGCATCAGCAGCAGCGCGGCAGCGCCATCGGAGATCGAACTGGCATTGGCCGCGGTCACCGTGCCGCCCTCACGAAAGGCCGGTTTGAGGGTCGGAATCTTGTCCGGGCGGGCCTTGGGCGGTTGCTCGTCACTGTCGATCAGGCGCAGTTCGCGGCCGGACTTGGCCTCCACCGCGACTATCTCTGCGCCGAAGCGGCCCTCGGTCATGGCCTGCTGTGCGCGGGTCAGCGAGGTGATGGCGAAGGCGTCCTGCTGCTCGCGCGTAAAGCCGTAAGTCTGCGCGCAGTCCTCGGCGAAGCTGCCCATCAGCCGGCCCTTGTCGTAGGCGTCCTCGAGGCCGTCGAGGAACATGTGATCGAGCACCCGGCCATGGCCCATGCGGTAGCCGCTGCGCGCCCGCTCCAGCAGATAGGGCGCGTTGGACATGCTCTCCATGCCGCCAGCGATCACCATTTCGGCGCTGCCGGCGAGCAGCAGGTCATGGCCGAGCATCGCCGCCTTCATCCCCGAGCCGCACATCTTGTTCACCGTCGAGCACACCGTGCCCTGGCTCAGGCCCGCGCCCAGTGCCGCCTGGCGCGCCGGCGCCTGACCCTGGCCGGCCTGCAACACGCAGCCCATGATCACCTCGTCCACCGCGTCGCAGGCCAGGCCCGCGCGCTCGAGGGTGGCGCGGATCGCCGCGGCGCCCAGTTGCGCGGCGGTGACCTCCTTGAAGTCGCCGAGGAAGCCGCCCATGGGCGTGCGTGCGGCGCTGACGATGACTACCGGATCCTGTTGCTTGCTCATCTTTGTTGCCCTCATCGCCGGGTTTCGCTGCGCGTTACCCGATCTGTCTATGGCCCGATAACACTCACTATCGAGCCCTTACCATAGTTGGACCGTTTTATCTGGCCATGTGCAAAGGTTGCGCTGCCGTGGAGATAGCATTGTTGTGGGAGCGGATTTCTCGGCGAAATTCGCGGCTGAAGCCCCTTCCACGAAAGGCGCGCCTGAGGCCCATCCGCGCGCCATAAAGGTTTGAAAACGCTATTTCGCGGCCATGCGCAAGGCGCCATCCAGCCGGATGACCTCGCCATTGAGCATGGGGTTTTCGATGATGTGCCGCACCAGCGCGGCGTACTCATCCGGCCGGCCCAGGCGCGGCGGGAACGGCACGTTGGCGGCGAGGGAGTCGCGCACCTCCTGCGGCATGCCGGCCATCATCGGCGTCTCGAAGATGCCCGGGGCGATGCACATCACGCGGATCCCCGAACGCGCCAAGTCGCGCGCCGCCGGCAGGGTCAGGGCGGCCACGCCACCCTTGGAGGCGGCATAGGCGGCCTGGCCCATCTGCCCGTCGAAGGCGGCGACTGAGGCAGTGTTGACGATCACCCCGCGCTCGCCCTGCTCGTTCGGCTCGCCCTGAGCCATGGCCTCGGCAGCCAGGCGCAGCATGTTGAAGCTACCGACCAGGTTGATCTGGATCACCCGACTGAAGCTGTCCAGGCCATGGGCGCCGTTACGCCCGAGAATCTTCTCGGCTGGCGCCACGCCGGCACAGTTGACCAGGCCATGCAGGCCGTCGAAGGCCTGCAGCGCAGCGGCCACCGCGTGGCGACCGTCGGCCTCGCGAGTGATGTCGGTCTGCACGAAACGCGCGTTAGCACCCAGCTCCTCGGCGCGGGCCGTACCGGCTTCGGCGTTGATGTCGGCGAGCACTACCTTGCCACCCTGCTCGACCAGCGCACGGGCAGTGGCCAGGCCCAGCCCGGAGCTACCGCCAGTGACTAGAAATACTCGGTCTTCGATACGCATGTTTGCGGTTCCTTGTTCAGTTAGCGGCCGCCTGGGCCTTGGCGATTTCCTGATTGCGCAGGAGAAAGCGCTGGATCTTGCCGCTCGGGGTCTTTGGCAGCTCGTCGACGAATTCGATCTCGCGCGGGTAGGCATGTGCCGACAGGCGCTTGCGCACGTACTGCTTGAGCTCCTCGGCCAGCGCGGCATCGGCGCGAAACTGCGGCTGCAGCACGACGAAGGCTTTGACCAGCTCGGTGCGCTCCGGGTCCGGCTTGCCGATCACCGCCGCCTCGATCACCGCCGGATGTTCGATCAGCGCGCTCTCCACGTCGAAGGGACCGACCCGGTAACCGGAGGTGGTGATCACGTCGTCGCTGCGGCCGACGAAGCTGATGCTGCCGTCTTGGTTCAGCTCGACGGTGTCACCGCTGAGGTAGTAGTCACCGACGAAGGCCTTGGTCGGCATGCCCAGATAACCGGGAAACCAGAACAGCGGCGAGCGCGGCCGGTCCAGCGCGAGAATGCCCGGTTGGCCGGCCGGCAATTCGCGCTGCTGTTCGTCCAGCACCACCACGCGATGCCCGGGAATGGCGAAACCGGCGGCGCCAAGACGCACCGGGTGCGCCAGGGCATGGTGGTTGCACAGCACCATGCCCAGTTCGGTCTGGCCGTAGTGGTCGTGGATAGTGGTGTCCAGGCCATCGGCGAACCAGCGGATCACCTCCGGGGTCAGCGGCTCGCCGGCGCTGCTGACCGCGCGCAGGCGCCCGCGGAGCAACGGCTCGACCTGTTGCTTGGCGGCCAACAGCAGGCGGTAAGCGGTGGGCGAACCGGCCAGGTTGCTGATGGCGTACTTGCGGATGATCCGGCAGGTGCTCTCCACCGTAAACGGCCCTTCGTAGAAGGTGGTCGGGTGGCCCATGGCCAACGGCCCGGTCACCGCATAGTAGAGGCCATAGGCCCAGCCCGGATCGGCCAGGTTCCAGAATGCGTCTTCGGGGCGCAGGTCGACCGCCTCGCGCATATAGCCGACGAAGGCCAGGATCGCCTTGAGCGGCACCGACAGCGGCTTGGCCAGCCCGGTGGTACCGGAGGTGAACATCATCAGGAAGGGGTCTTCGGCCGAACGCAGCACCGGCTCGAACTCGGCCGAGTGGCGCTCCAGTTCGGCCCAGAAACTGAAGTCACCGCGCTGGATGCCCTGGCCCTTGGCGCCTGCTACGGTGACCTGCAGCGGTGCGTCCTCGACCTCGTCGAGCTTGCCGCGGTTGGCCGCATCGGTCACCACAACCTTGGCGCCGGAACCCTGCAAGCGGTGCTCGATGGCCTTGGGACCGAACGCGGTGAACAGCGGTTGGTACACCGCGCCCAAGCGCCAGGTGCCGAGGATGCAGATCAGCAACTCGACGTTGCGCGGCAGCATACCCGCCACGCAATCGCCGGGGCCCACGCCCTGGGCCTGGAGGAAGTTGGCGAAGCGCGCCGCCTGCTCCTGCAGTTCGCAAAAGGTGTAGCTGGCGCTGCTGCCGTCGCGGCCTTCCCAGAACAGCGCGACGCGCCCCGGCAAGGCGTGCCGGTCGCAGCATTCGACACAGGCGTTGAGGGCGTCGAGGGAACCCGCCAGGGTAGTGGCGGCCGTGCTGGGCAGATCAAAGTCGCGGGCAGCGCTCAGGTAATCCTGCATGGCGGTGACTCCTAGTTTGTTGTTGTCCCGGAATAGTCGCGCCGCAGGCTGGCGGCGACAATGTCGACAGGCGTCTATCGGCCTGAGCAATTTGGACAACTGGACTCAGAGGCTGTGAAAATATCGAGCGCCGTCGCAGTAGGTGGGAGTTTTTCACAGCCTCTCAGGTTGGGGGCTGCTGCTCGGGATGCATCAGCGCGCGATACTGCCCCGGAGTGGTGCCGGTCCACTTCTTGAACGCCTTGTAGAAGGCGCTGCTGTCGGCAAACCCCAGTTCGAAGGCCAGCTCGGTGAAGTTGCCCGCGCCGCTGTCCAAGCGGGCGATGGCCTGGTCGCGCCGCACCTGGTCCTTGAGCCCCTGGTAGGACTGGCCTTCGAGGGCCAGCTTGCGCCGCAGGGTCGAGGCCGCCATGAAGAAGTGGCTGGAGAGCGCCTCGAAATCCGGCCAGCGCTCGGCCTTGAGGCTGCGCAGGTAGACCTTGATCCGCGCGGCATGGCTGCGCGGGTCGCGGTAGCGCACCAGGATGTTGGCCGGCGCGCCGGCGAGGAAACGCTTGAGCTCGCGTTCGCTGCGCCGTAGCGGTTGCTCCAGGCACTCGGCATTGAACAGCAGACGACTGCGCGGCCGGGCGAAGCGCAAATTGCTGCTGAACATCACCCGGTAATCCTCGAGATAATCCGGCGCCTGGCAGTGCAGCTCGACCGCCAGGATCGGGATACGTCGTCCCGCCAGCCAGCAGGCCAGGCCATGCACGATCATCCACAGGGTGAAACAGCCGAACGCCCGGCAGGCTTGCCCCGCGGGCTCGTCGATGACGATCGCCGCCATCCCGCCCTGACGCTCCAGGCGCGGGGTCAGGCCATCGAAGACCAGGCCGAGAAACGCCAGGGCACTGTCCAACGCCGCGCCCAGGGTCGGCTCGCGCGACGCGGCGCGGGCCATGAAGGCGTAGCTACCGGACTTCATCCGCCGCGGGTTCATGCCGAAGAATTCGTCGTCCATCGCCTTGGCCAGCGCCAGCCACAGCCGCGCATAGGCCTGCGCAGGCACCCGCGCATAGGGTTTGTTGAGCAATTCCACGGCGATCCCGGCCTGGCTCAACAGCGCGGCGCAGTCCTGACCCTGGGCGCGCCACTGCTGCAAGGCCTCGCCGACCAGGCGCACGGAGATGGTGCCCTTCTCGACCGCGGCCGCCGTCATGCCCACTGCATGCTCGCCGCCATCAGCTGGCGCCCTGCTCCAGCTCCGCCTGCATCAGCTCGCGTATGCGAAATTTCTGCACCTTGCCGGTCACGGTCATCGGGAACTGGTCAACGAACTTGAAGTAGCGCGGCACCTTGAAGTGGGCGATGTTGGCCTTGCAGTAGGCGCGCAGCGCCTCGGCGTCGCAGGTGTGGCCCGGATGCAGTTGCACCCAGGCGGCGATCGCCTCGCCGTACTTGGCGTCGGGCACGCCGATCACCTGCACGTCGGCCACCGCCGGGTGGCCGAAGAGGAATTCCTCGATCTCCCGCGGATAGACGTTCTCGCCGCCGCGAATGATCATGTCCTTGCTGCGCCCGACGATGCTCAGGTAGCCCTCTTCATCCATCACTGCCAGGTCGCCGGTATGCATCCAGCGTGCCGGGTCGAGGGCCTCGGCGGTGGCCTGCGGGTTGTTCCAGTAACCGAGCATCACGCTGTAGCCACGGGTGCACAGCTCGCCGACCTGCCCGCGTGGGACGATGCGTCCCTGCTCGTCGATCACCTTGCTTTCCAGGTGCGACTGAGTGCGGCCGACACTGCTGACCCGACACTGCAGATCGTCATCGGCGGCCGTCTGGGTCGACACCGGGCTGGTCTCGGTCATGCCATAGGCGATCTGCACCTCGGCCATGTGCATCTCGCCGATTACCCGCTTCATCACCTCGATCGGGCAGGTGGCGCCGGCCATGATCCCGGTGCGCAGGCTGGACAGGTCGAACTCGGCGCGGCGCGGGTGATCCAGCTCGGCGATGAACATGGTCGGCACGCCGTACAGCGCCGTGGCTTGCTCTTCCGCCACTGCCAACAAGGTGGCCTGCGGCTCGAAGCTCGGCGCCGGGTAGATCATGGTGCTGCCATGGGTCAGGCAGCCGAGGTTGCCCATGACCATGCCGAAGCAGTGGTACAGCGGCACCGGAATCACCAGCCGGTCGTGCTCGGTGAGGCCCAGGCTCTCGCCGACCAGGTAACCGTTGTTGAGGATATTGTGGTGGCTGAGGGTGGCGCCCTTGGGCGAGCCGGTGGTGCCCGAGGTGTACTGGATATTGATCGGCTCGTCGAACTGCAGCAATGCCTGGCGCTCGGCCAGTTTTTCCGCAGAGACCTTGCGGGAAAGGCCCGCCAGTTCATGCCAGCAGAGGAAGCCGCCCGGCGCCTGCGCGGCCAGGCTGATGACCCCGCGCAACGCCGGCAGGCGCGGGCTGTGCAGCGCGCCCGACTGACTGGCGGCCAGTTCCGGCAACAGTTCGACCAGCATGGCGTGGTAGTCGGAGCTCTTGAAGGCATCGGCGCTGACCAGCCAGCCGCAGCCGGAGTGCTTCAGCGCGTACTCCAACTCGCTACTGCGATAGGCCGGGTTGATGTTGACCAGAATCGCGCCAATCTTGGCGCTGGCGAACTGAGTAATGCACCACTCGGCGCAGTTCGGCGCCCAGATGCCGACCCGCTCGCCGACCTCGACGCCCAGCGCCAGCAAGGCACGGGCACAACTGTCGACCTGTTCGGCCAGCTCGGACCAGGAGTAGCGCAGGTTCTGGTGGCGCACCACCAGGGCCTCGCGCTCGGCGAAACGCGCCACAGTGTCATCGAACGCCTGGCCGATGGTCATGGCCAGCAGCGTCTTGTCCTGCGCGCCACGGGTATAGCTGGAGTGATTCATGGCTTGCCCTTCTTGTGCTTGTAATGGGGTGGCCTACAGAGCTTAGAAGCCCCTGCGAGAATCCAGCCTTATCCTTACGTTAACGGCAAGCTATAGCAAGGCCGCGCCGGTCGTCCAGTCACCCATTGGTCGTATGGATCACGCGCCCGTAGCGCCGCCGGATGCTCACCTTGCAAGGGCGTAGCACCACCGGAATCGCAGCGCTGGCGCAGCCGGAACCCGCAGAACCGCTGTCCGCAGGCTCAGTCCATGGCCAGGTAATGCATTTCGCTCGACTCCCCCATCAGCAACGGCCGATTGAGGTCGGCACAGGCGCGCAGGTACTCGGCGGCCAGGGTCACGCGCTTGAGCTTGCGCAGGTCTTCGCTGTAGGAGAGCCAGAACTGGCGAATGATGTCGACTTGATCCGGCAACACTTCGCACAGGCGCGGATCCGGCCCGGCCAGGAAGCTCGGCAGAATGGCCATGGCCCGTCCTTGCAGGGTGGCATGGTACTGGGCAATCACACTGGTGCTACGCAGGTGGCTGGTCGCGCCGGGGAGCAGGTCGTTGAGGTAGAGCAACCTGGAGCTGAACGCCAGATCGTCGACGTAGGTGACGAAGGGGTGGTCAGCCAGGTCCTCGCGCGTGTGGATCGGCGCATGGCTGGCCAGGTAGCCGGGCGTGGCGTAAATGCGCAGGCGATAGTCGCATAGCTTGGAGCAGACGTAGGGCCCGCGCTCCGGGCGTTCCAGGGTGATGGCGATATCCGCCTCGCGCCGCGACAGGCTGACGAAGTGCGGCACCGGCAGGATGTCCAGGGAGATGTGCGGGTAGCGCTCGAGGAAACCACTCATCTGCGCGCTGACAAACCAGCAGCCGAACGCTTCGGTGCTGGCGATGCGCAGGTGTCCGGAAAGCCCCAGGCGGGTGCCGGACACCTGTTCGCAGGCAGCCAGCAAGGTGCTTTCCAGGGTTTCCGCGTAGCCCAGCAGGCGCTGGCCCTCCACGGTCAGGGCAAAGCCGGTCGAGCGCGATTTCTCGAACAACAGGGCCCCGAGGCTCTGCTCCAGGGTGCGGATACGCCGCGATACCGTGGTGTAGTCCACCCCCAGGCGCCGGGCCGCCGCACTGGCGGTGCGGGTACGCGCCACTTCGAGGAAGAACCGCAGGTCGTCCCAATTGAGCTTGTCGCTAACCATATTTTTTTGCATATGCACTCGTCTATTTCTAAGAGTGGTCGCCGTAAATATGCACACATATACCCCGCGCCAACTGCCTTGGCGAGGCCAAGCTGCTAGATGCCGGGTCGGCTGAGCCCCAACAGTCATTATATTTTTGCATATCCATTCGGTTAATTTGCGCCTTCTTACTGCGCAAACGCCTATCTATACTCGATGCACAAGCCTGATCGAGCTGGGCATCAGGCCAGTCCCTACAACAACAAAACAGGGCCAGAATCATGAATAGCAACTGCCTCCCCTTTCTCGCTGCCCGCGACTTCCTGCTGGCCAACCGCAGCGACTATGCCACCGCCGTGCGCGATTTCCGCTGGCCACAACTCGACACCTTCAACTGGGCGCTGGACTATTTCGACAGCATGGCCGTGGGCAACCAGGCCCCGGCACTGTGGATTGTCGAGGAGGACGGCAGCGAGCAGCGCTACAGCTTCGCCGAGCTGGCCGAGCGTTCCAATCGCGTGGCCAACCACCTGCGCGAGCTGGGCGTACGCCGCGGCGAGCGCATCCTGTTGATGCTGGGCAACCATATCGCCCTGTGGGAAACCATGCTCGCGGCCTTCAAGCTCGGCGCCGTGGTGATCCCGGCCACCGCCCTGCTCACCGCCGAGGACCTGCGCGACCGAATCGAGCGCGGCGGCGTGCGCCACCTGGTGGTGGGCAGCAACCATACCGACAAGTTCGCTGAGCAAGCCCTGGGCTGCACACGCATCTGCGTCGGCGCGGCAGTCTGCGGCTGGATCAATCACGCCAGCGCCGCCGACTGTGCCAGCCAGTTCCACGCCGACGCCCTCACCCAGGCCAGCGACCCGCTGCTGCTGTATTTCACCTCCGGCACCACCAGCAAGCCGAAGATGGTCCTGCACAGCCACCAGAGCTACCCGGTTGGCCACCTGTCCACCATGTACTGGGTTGGCCTGCAGCCGGGCGACCTGCACCTGAACATTTCCTCGCCGGGCTGGGCCAAGCATGCCTGGAGCTGCTTCTTCGCCCCGTGGAACGCCGGCGCCTGTGTGTTCATCCATAACACTGCGCGGTTCAGTGCCCCGGCGCTGCTCGAGGTGCTGGAGCGCTACGGCATCACCAGCCTGTGCGCGCCGCCCACGGTGTGGCGCATGCTGATCCAGGAAGACCTGGCCGGCTGCCGCGAGCGTCTGCGCCTGCGCGAACTGGTCGGTGCCGGCGAGCCGCTCAACCCGGAGATCATCGAGCAAATCCAGGAAGCCTGGGGCCTGCCGTTGCGTGACGGTTTCGGCCAGTCGGAAACCACCGCGCTGGTTGGCAACACCCCCGGCCAGCCGCTCAAGCCCGGTTCCATGGGCCGGCCGTTGCCCGGCTACAGCGTGTGCATGCTCGACCCGGATGGCCAGCCTGGCAACGAAGGCGAAGTCGCCCTGCCCCTGGCCCCCATCCGCTGGGCCTGATGCTCGGATACGAAGACAGCGCGGAGAAGACTGCCGAAGCGATGCGTGACGGTTTCTACCGTACCGGCGACACCGCGGCCATCGACGCCGACGGCTACATCACCTTCATCGGCCGCGCCGATGACGTGTTCAAGGCCTCCGACTACCGCATCAGCCCCTTCGAGCTGGAGAGCGCGCTGATCGAGCACCCGGCGGTGATGGAAGTGGCCGTGGTGCCCAGCCCCGATCCGCTGCGCCTGGCGGTACCCAAGGCGTTTCTGATCCTGGCCCACGACCAGCCGGGCAGCGCCGAACTGGCCGAGAACATCCTCGCCTTCGCCCGCGAGCACCTGGCGCCCTACAAACGGGTGCGGCGCATCGAGTTCGTCAGCGAACTGCCCAAGACCATCTCCGGCAAGATCCGCCGGGTGGACCTGCGCCAGATGGAGCTGGAGCGCCGCCAGGGCGACACGCGCGGGCCGCAGGAACACTTCGAAGAAGACTTCCCGCAGCTCAAGGGCTGAACCGGGCCGGCGCGCCGGCCCAGCCAACTACCCCCCGCCCACTCGGCCACCGGCGCCGAGGGGGCGCACTCGACCTACGACAGCAGACAGGACCCGAATATGACCGCTTCCACAGTTCCCAGCGTCAAGCTGCTCATCAACGGCGAATTCGTCGAATCCAAGACCACCCAATGGCGCGACGTGGTCAACCCGGCCACCCAGGAAGTCCTGGCGCGTGTGCCCTTCGCCACTGCCGAGGAAATGAACGCCGCCGTGGCCAGCGCCGCCGAAGCCTTCAAGACCTGGCGCAAGACCCCGATCGGCGCCCGTGCGCGGATCTTCCTCAAGTACCAGCAACTGATCCGCGAGAACATCAAGGAGCTGGCCGCCCTGCTCACCGCCGAGCAGGGCAAGACCTTGCCGGACGCCGAGGGCGACGTGTTCCGCGGCCTGGAAGTGGTCGAGCATGCCGCCTCCATCGGCAACCTGCAGATGGGTGAACTGGCCAACAACGTCGCCAGTGGCGTCGACACCTACACCCTGATGCAGCCACTGGGCGTGTGCGCCGGCATCACCCCGTTCAACTTCCCGGCAATGATCCCGCTGTGGATGTTCCCCATGGCCATCGCCACCGGCAACACCTTCGTCCTCAAGCCGTCCGAGCAGGATCCGCTGGTAACCATGCGCCTGGTCGAGCTGGCGCTGCAGGCCGGGGTACCCAAGGGCGTGCTCAACGTCATCCACGGCGGCGTCGACGCGGTGAACCTGATCTGTGACCACCCGGACATCAAGGCCGTGTCCTTCGTCGGTTCGACCAAGGTCGGCACCCATGTCTACAACCGCGCCACCCAGAACGGCAAGCGCGCACAGTGCATGATGGGCGCGAAAAACCACGCCATCGTCCTGCCCGACGCCAACCAGCAGCAGACCTTGAACAGCCTGCTGGGCGCCTCTTTTGGCGCCGCCGGTCAGCGCTGCATGGCCCTGCCGGTGGTGATCCTGGTCGGTGAAGCGCAGGCCTGGCTGCCGGAGCTGATCGAACGAACCAAGACCCTCAAGATCAATGGCGGCACCGAGCCTGGCACCGACATCGGTCCGGTGATCTCCTGCGCGGCCCTGGAGCGCGTCAACGGCCTGATTGCCAGCGGCATCGAAGAAGGCGCCACGCTCGAACTGGATGGACGCAACCCGAGCGTGCCTGGCTATCAGGACGGCAACTTCGTCGGCCCGACGATCTTCTCCGGCGTCACTGCGCACATGTCGGTGTACCGCGAAGAAATCTTCGGCCCGGTGCTCTGCGTCATGCATGCTGCCAACCTCAACGAGGCGATCGAGATCATCAACGCCAACCCGAATGGCAACGGTACCGCGCTGTTCACCCGCTCCGGCGCTGCTGCCCGGCACTTCCAAGAAGAAATCGACGTCGGCCAGGTGGGCATCAACGTGCCGATCCCGGTCCCGGTCCCGCTGTTCTCCTTCTCCGGTTCGCGCGGCTCCAAGCTCGGCGACCTGGGCCCCTACGGCAAGCAAGTGGTGACCTTCTACACCCAGACCAAGACGGTCACCCAGCGCTGGTTCGACGAGGACGACAGCAGCGCCGTGGTCAACACCACCATCACCCTCAAGTAACCAATCGCCGGTCAAGAGAGCCTGTTCACGATCTCGCGAGCTAGAGCCATGCAAGGCGAAAGCAGGCGAGGAAGCGGAGTTTACGAGCTGTAAATGAGCATTCCGACTGGGCTCGCACCCGAGCCTGTTTTTAACGCAGCAGGGCCGACGCGCAGCAGATCGTGAACAGGCTCTGGGGCCGGCCCCCTGGGAGATATCACCATGGACTATCAAACCCTACTGGTCGAGGTAAGCGAACGGGTCGCCCTGATCACCCTCAACCGACCGCAAGCGCTCAATGCGCTGAACAGCCAGCTGATCAGCGAACTCAACCTGGTCCTCGACCGCCTGGAAGCCGACCCAGAGGTCGGTTGTATGGTCATCACCGGTTCGGCCAAGGCGTTCGCCGCGGGTGCCGACATCAAGGAGATGGTCGACAAGGACTACCCGTCGATCTACCTCGACGACTTCTTCGCCGCCGCCGATCGCATCGGCAACCGGCGCAAACCGCTGATTGCGGCGGTCGCCGGCTACGCCCTGGGCGGTGGTTGCGAGCTGGCGCTGATGTGCGACTTCATCTACGCCGCCGACAACGCCCGCTTCGGCTTGCCTGAGCTGAGCCTGGGCGTGACCCCCGGCATCGGTGGCACCCAACGCTTGACCCATGCCCTGGGCAAGGCCAAGGCCATGGAACTGTGCCTCACCGGCCGTCATTTGGGCGCCGCAGAAGCCGAGCGTGCCGGCCTGGTGGCCCAGGTCTTCCCCGCCGCCGAGCTGCTCGAGCAGACCCTCAAGGTGGCCCAAGGTATCGCCGCCAAATCGCTGCCGGCCAGCATGCTGGTCAAGGAATGCGTCAACCGAGCCTTCGAACTCGGCCTCAACGAGGGTGTGCGCTTCGAACGTCGGGTGTTCCATTCGCTGTTCGCCAGTCACGACCAGAAGGAAGGCATGCGCGCCTTCGTGGAAAAACGCCAAGCGCAGTTTAAGCACCGCTGAGCCCCCCTAATTACAGAGGTATCCACCATGCATATCGGTTTTCTTGGTCTCGGCAACATGGGCGGCCCAATGGCCTGCAACCTGCTCAAGGCCGGCCACCGCGTCACCGTCTTCGACCCCAGCGCCCACGCTGTCGCCGCGCTTGTCGAGGCCGGCGCCACGAGTGCCACTTCCCCGGCGGCGGTGGCCCAGGCTCAGGTCGAGGCGATCGTCACCATGCTGCCGGCGGCGGCTCAGGTGAAACAGGTTTACCAGGGCAAAGATGGCCTGCTGGCGCACGTCGGCCAGGGCGTGCTGCTGATCGACTGCTCGACCATCGACCCGCTCAGTGCCCGCGAAGTAGCCGCCCTGGCTCTCGCCCAAGGCAATCCCATGCTCGATGCGCCGGTTTCCGGCGGCACCGCTGGCGCCGCGGCTGGCACCCTGACCTTTATGGTCGGCGGTCCGGCCAGTGCGTTCGACCAGGCCGGGCCTATTCTCTGCGCCATGGGCAAGAACCTCGTCCACTGTGGTGACAGCGGCAACGGCCAGGTGGCCAAGATTGCCAACAACATGCTGCTCGGCATATCCATGATCGGCGTCGCCGAAGCCATGGCCCTGGGCGTGGCCCTGGGCATGGACGCCAAGGTGCTGGCCGGGGTCATCAACACATCCAGCGGCCGCTGCTGGAGCTCGGAAATCAACAACCCGTTCCCCGGCGTACTGGAGAACGCTCCGGCCTCGCGTGGCTACAGCGGCGGTTTCGGCACCGACCTGATGCTCAAGGACCTCGGCCTGGCTACCGAAGCGGCCAAGCACGTGCGCCAGCCAGTACTGCTCGGCGCCGCCGCCCAGCAGCAGTACCAAAGCTTCAGCCAGCAGGGTAATGGCGGCCTGGATTTCTCCGCCATCATCAAGCTGTACCGTCGGGATAGCGAGGCATGAGCAGCGCCGAAGCGGCGGTCTTGGCCGAGGTGCGCAACCGCATCGGCCACCTGACCCTCAACCGCCCGAGCGGCCTCAACGCCCTGACCCTGCCCATGGTGCGCTTGCTCCTGCAGCACCTGCATGCCTGGGAGCAGGATCCTGAAGTGCTCGCCGTGGTCCTGCGTGGCAACGGTGAAAAGGCCTTCTGCGCCGGTGGCGATATTCGCATGCTGTACGACAGCTACACCGGCGGCAGCAATCAGCACGAGCTGTTTCTCGAGGAGGAATACGCCCTCGACCAGTACCTGCATGCTTACCCCAAGCCGGTGCTGGCGCTACTCGACCGCTTCGTTCTCGGCGGTGGCATGGGCCTGGCCCAGGCGGCTGCCCTGCGGGTAGTCACCGAACGGGTGAAGATGGGCATGCCGGAAGTCAGCATCGGCTTCTTCCCGGATGTCGGCGGCAGTTACTTCCTGCCCCGGCTGCCCGGCCAACTGGGCTTTTACCTGGGTATCACCGGCCTCCAGGTCGGCGCCGCGGACGCGCTCTACGCCGGGCTGGCCGACCATTGTCTGGCCAGCGAACGGCTGGCCGAGTTCGACCAGGCGCTGGACACTCTGAGCTGGTCGGCAGCGCCAATGGAAAACGTGCAGCAGTTGCTCGACAGCATGACCTGCGGCGATCTGCCCGGTGGCGAGCTCAAGGTCCTGCGCCAGGCCATCGACGATTACTTCGCCCTACCCGACTTGCCGGCGATCCGCGCCGCCCTGCTCAGCGAGAACCGCCCAGAGTTGCAGGCCTGGGCGCAAGACACCGTACGGGTGTTGGACAGCCGCTCGCCGCTCGCCATGGCGGTGACCCTGGAGCTGCTGCAGCGCGGCCAGCACCTAGCGCTGGCCGACTGCTTCGCGCAGGAACTGCACCTGGACTACCAATGGTTCGAACGCGGCGACCTGATCGAAGGCATCCGCGCGCTGATCATCGACAAAGACAAGACTCCGCGCTGGAACCCAGCGACCCTGGCCGAACTGGACCCGCAGCGGGTGCAGGCCTTCTTCAACGGCTTGC
Source organism: Pseudomonas sp. CC6-YY-74 (assembly GCF_002025205.1). GTDB lineage: Bacteria > Pseudomonadota > Gammaproteobacteria > Pseudomonadales > Pseudomonadaceae > Aquipseudomonas > Aquipseudomonas paeninsulae. Next base: position 1,703,515 of record NZ_CP019947.1, read on the forward strand.
GCCCCGCTGCCAGCAACCCCCTGCACCGCGCCTGAATGGCGCGGCCAGAACTGAGGAGAGCACTGCCATGCACGACAGCCAATTGACCGAAGAACAACGCATGATCCGCGACATGGCCCGCGACTTTGCCCGCAGCGAAGTCGCGCCGCATGCCCAAGCCTGGGAGAAGGCCGGCTGGATCGATGACGCCGTGGTGGCGCAGATGGGTGAACTGGGCCTGCTCGGCATGGTGGTGCCCGACACCTGGGGTGGCAGCTACACCGACTATGTGGCCTACGCCCTGGCCGTGGAAGAAATCTCGGCTGGCGACGGTGCCCTCGGCGCCTTGATGAGCATCCACAATTCGGTGGGCTGCGGCCCCCTGCTGAAATACGGCAGCCCGACGCAGCAAGACAGCTGGTTGCCGCTTCTGGCCAGCGGCCAGGCGATCGGTTGCTTCTGCCTGACCGAGCCACAGGCCGGCTCCGAGGCACACAACCTGCGCACCCGCGCCGAACTGCGCGACGGCCAGTGGGTACTCAACGGTGCCAAGCAGTTCGTCAGCAACGGCAAACGCGCCAAGCTGGCCATCGTCTTCGCCGTCACCGATCCGCAGCTGGGCAAGAAGGGCCTGTCGGCCTTCCTGGTGCCGACCGACAACCCCGGCTTCGTCGTCGAGCGTAGCGAACACAAGATGGGCATCAAGGCCTCCGACACCTGCGCGGTGACCCTGAATGACTGCACCATCGCCGAGGCCAACCTGCTCGGCGAGCGCGGCAAGGGCTTGGCCATTGCCCTGTCCAACCTGGAAGGCGGCCGCATCGGCATCGCCGCCCAGGCCCTGGGCATCGCCCGCGCGGCTTTCGAAGCCGCCCTGGGTTATGCCCGCGAGCGCATCCAGTTCGGCAAACCGATCGGTGAGCACCAGAGCATCGCCAACATGCTTGCCGACATGCACACCCAGCTCAACGCCGCGCGTTTGCTGATCCTGCATGCGGCACGCCTTAAGAGCGCCGGGCATCCCTGCCTGTCGGAGGCCTCGCAGGCCAAGCTGTTCGCCTCGGAGATGGCCGAGCGGGTGTGTTCCAAGGCAGTGCAGATCCATGGCGGCTACGGCTACCTGGAGGATTACCCGGTGGAGCGCTACTACCGCGACGCGCGCATCACCCAGATCTACGAAGGCTCCAGCGAGATTCAGCGCCTGCTGATCGCCCGCGAACTGGCGCATTACCCGCTGTAAACGGCCACTGGCCAAATCGCTCAGGCAAACCGAGCGCTGGCGACCTGGGTTTTCCCCGCCCGGGGCGCCATGCTCGGCGCTCGACCACCACCTGCCGAACACCTTCATGCCCGCCACCCAGCCCATCCCCGATTCCTCGCGCTATCAGTCCACCCGCCTCAAGGCATTGAGCCTGTTTGCCAGCCGCGGTTTCAGCACTGTCAGCATGCGCGACCTGGCTAAGCACCTGGGCATCCAGCCGGGCTCCCTCTACAACCACATCGAAAGCAAGGAAGCGCTGCTGTTCGAGCTGATCGAGGAGCTCTATGAACAGCTGCTGCACGGCGCCCGCCAGATGCAACGGCGCGCTGCCACGCCCGCCGAACAGCTGCACGGCCTGCTCGAGGCGCACCTGCGGTTGCACGCCAGCATGGCCGCGCATTTTCGTCTTGCCGAATACGACAGTCACTGCCTGGCCAGCGAGCAGCAGGCGCACATCCACGAGCTTCGCGCGCGCTACACACAGCTGCTGGTCGAGTGCGTGGAGCAACTTACCGGCCAGCCGGCCGGCAACAGCCGCCGCGCCGCGTTGAACGGCATCGTGGCCCTGCTCAATCAGTTACCGGCCTGGGTCGAGGCGCCCGAGATGAGCCCGACGGCACGCCACGCGTTGCTGCGTGACATGGTCCTGAGCGCGCTGGGCGGCGCGTTGCGCGCGCCCCAGGACTGAGAGCCGGTGATAAAACTCACGCCTACTGCGGCCGCCGCCAAACGACCGCTGCGGCGCCAGCCGAGTCTTCATTGCGTCGCGGGGATGCCCTGCAAGGCGGCGTGGCAACGCTCTTCGGCCGTGTCCAGTTCCAGCTGCATCTGCTGGATGTCCAGCAACTGCTGCTCCAGCTGTAGACGCCGTTCGGCGATCTTGCCCAGCATGATCTCGAGCTGGTTACGGTTGTCGCCCTGCGGGTCGTACAGCTCGATCAGGGTCTTGCATTCGGCCAGGGAGAAGCCAATGCGCTTGCCGCGCAGAATCAGCTTTAGCGCGACCCTGTCCTTGGCCGTAAAGATCCGCTCCTGGCCGCGACGGGTCGGTATCAGCATGCCCTGCTCTTCATAGAAACGAATGGTCCGAGTGGTCACATCCAGCTCGCGCGCCAGTTCGGAAATGCTGTAGGTCTTGGCGGTCATGCTTGATCCTTGGTCGATTGTCCACGAGCCATGCCGCACAGGGGCTCGCGCGACATGGGTTCATGGCTATAAGCCTTGGAACGCTAACAACTCATTACGTTAACGTCAACGCAGCGGCTCGCCACAATCAAGCGGACCAGCCGCAGGCAGGCAATGGCGATGATCTGTCGGTAGGCGCTCGGACCTGCGCAATGCCAAATCGAAGACAAAAAAAACCGGGCCACCAGGGCCCGGCAAACTTCACACCAAGGAGCAATCGGATCGAGCGGTTAGCCCGGGCTTACCAGAGCGGCGGCTTTTGCTGACGATCAAGTGGTTCTCGTCCAGGTTGCTACGGGTGGAGCATCCCGCCACAACGCACAAGAATGAATCGTGCCCGGCCGCAGCGCCGTCAAACGGCGCGAGCGATCAGAAGTTGTACTGCGCCGAGGTTTGCACGCGGTTCAAATCGCCATTGCGGCCATCTTCCGTTTCACGCCTGGCGTGAATCAGTTCCAGGCCGAACGTCGTGCTGGCAACCGGGCTCCACAGCAGGTTCAGGTGAGCGGTGTCGGCGCTTTCGTTCATGTTCGCAGTCGTCACACCACTCGGGTTGCTCGCGCGGGCGGTCGACAGCGCCAGGGTAGAACGCAGGTTATCCATCCAGAAGTGGCGGTAGGCGAGAATCGCGCCCCACTGGTTGTTCAGGCTGAGTTCGCCGGCGGTATCGACGCTGCCGTCGGAGAATACCGCCTGGCCCATGTAGCGGCCGAGCGCGTTACCGGCGGTGAGCGAGAACTGGAAGGTGTCCTTGCCGACGGTCGGCACCACGCCGTAAGCGGCGAGCGCGCCACCCCATTGGTCGTCGGCACCCGCGGCCGTATCGACGCGAATGTTGCGCGCCATCGCGGCCAGGGCGAAGCGGCCGACGGCGGTGTTGAAGTCCAGTCGCGCAACCAGATCGGGCACCTTGTCGTCGTCGGTCAGCGCATTGGTACCGCCGCCGACATTGGCCGTGGTCAGGAAGGACTCGGGGCTTTCCGCCGCAATCGACCAGGAGCCGCCATCGAAGCCCTCGGTCCAGCGCACCTGGGTCTGGCGGATGAAGAGTTCGCCGACCGGGCCGCCGAAGTCCAGGGTCTCGGGCAGGGAGCCCGCGTCCATGAAGGTAGACCAGGTCTGGCCGGCAAGCAGGCCGCCGAGGCTGCCGAAGCATGGCGGGTGCGCGGGCCATTGGAGTTGCTGACGGCCTCGTTGCCATTCGAGCCGAAGAAGTCGGCCTCAACGAAGGTCTTGAGTTCGCCCCACGCGGTCGGCGTACTGGTGGCGAAGTTGAGACGGGTCTGGCGCGCGTGGAGGGTAATCTGACCGTCTTCAGTATTAGTGTCGCCGTCCAGGGGAATCGAACCCGGAACCAGCAACTGGTCAAGCGTGCTGCCCACGCCCGCGCTGGTGTCGCTGTACAACAGGTCGGCCTTGACGTAGCCGCCGAACTTGACCGAGGTAGTGGAACCGGGCAGCTTGAACGAACCTGGGGTGGTGCCGGCGGTCACGCTGTTGGCGGGCGCGACGGCCTTGGCGGTTTCGGCCTGCTTCTGCTCGAGCGCCGCAATGCTGTTCTGCAGCGCCTCGACCTGCGCCTTCAACGCCTGCATGTCGGACGCGGTGTCGGCGCTGGCGGGCGCCATGAAGCCAGCCAGGCTGGCGCTGATCGCCACGCAGAGGACTTTGGCCTTGATGGGCTTGGTGATCAATTTTTCAACGTGCATAGGTCTCTCTTCTTGTAGGTGGGTAGTGCAGCAACGCCAGGCAGCCAACTGCCAATCGGCCGATGCAACCGACCCGTTACCCACGGGGTTCCCCGTGGCGTCCAGACAACCCTGCCGACGACTCGACAGAGCAAAAAACAGGCAAACAGCCCCCCGGTGCGGATCAGGGTCCGCACCTTGAACAGGCAGCAGGAGGCTTGCTTTAGAAGTTGCGCTTCGCCAGCTTCAGCACCCAGCCGACGATGCCAGCCCGGAACAGCAGCACGCAGGTGACGAAGATCACCCCGAGGATCACGTGCACCCATTCGCCCAATGGGCCGTTGGACAGGTAACTCTGCAGGGTGACCACCACGCTGGCGCCGACCAGCGGCCCGAGCACGGTGCCGACGCCGCCGAGCAAGGTCATCAGGATCACCTCTCCGGACATGTGCCAGTGCGCGTCGGTCAGCGAGGCCAGCTGGAACACCACGGTCTTGGTCGAGCCCGCCAGGCCGGTCAAGGTGGCGGAAATAACGAAGGCCAACAGCTTGTGCGCGTCGACGTTGTAGCCCAGGGAAATGGCCCGCGGCTCGTTCTCGCGGATCGCCTTGAGCACCTGGCCATAGGGCGAGTGGATGGTGCGCTGGATGATGGCGAAGCCAACGATGAACACCGCGAGGACGAAGTAGTACAGGGTCAGGTTGTCGTTCAGGTCGAACAACCCGAACAACTGCCCACGCGGTACGCCCTGCAGGCCGTTCTCGCCGCCGGTGAAGGGCGCCTGGACAAAGATGAAGAACACCAGTTGCGCCAGCGCCAGGGTGATCATGGCGAAGTAGATACCCTGACGCCGAATCGCCAGCAGGCCGAACAGCAAGCCGAGCGCCGCGGACGCCAGGGTGCCGGCGAGTATTCCCAGCTCCGTGCCAAGGCCGCTGTACTCGCTGAGCAAGTAGCCGGTGATGTAGCCGCCGGTGGCGAAAAAGGCGGCATGACCGAAGGACAACAAGCCGGCATAACCAAGCAACAGGTTGAAGGCGCAGGCGAACAAGGCGAAGCACAGCAGCTTCATCAGAAAGATCGGGTACACCGCCAGGGGCGCGACCAGCGCGACGCCCAACAGTGCCAGGTAGAACCACAGCTTGCGCCGCTGCGCCGCCTGCTGGCGCTCGCGTACCACTTGCGGCGGCAGAACCAAGCTGTCCTGTTTGATGTGCAGATTGGTCATGCTTATGTCTCCTTGCCGAACAGTCCCGCGGGACGAACCAGCAGCACCAGTACCATCACCAGGAACACGATGGTGTTGGCCGCTTCTGGATAGATCACCTTGGTCAGCCCCTCAATCACGCCCATGGCCAAACCCGTGACGATCGCGCCCATGATCGAACCCATGCCACCGATTACCACCACGGCAAACACCACGATCAGCAGATTGGCGCCCATGGTCGGCGTGACCGAATAGATCGGTGCGGCCAGCACCCCGGCCAACCCCGCCAGCGCCGCGCCATAGCCATAGGTCAGGGTAATCAGCAGCGGCACGTTGATGCCGAAGGCCTGCATCAGCTTGGGGTTTTCGGTACCGGCACGCAGGTAGGAGCCCAGTCGGGTGCGCTCGATCATGTACCAGGTGGCCAGGCACACCACCAGCGCCGCCACCACCACCCAGGCGCGGTAAGTGGGTAGGAACATGAAGCCGAGGTTGTAACCACCCTTGAGCAGCTCGGGCATCGGGTAGGACGCGCCGGAAACGCCGAACAGCTTGACGAAGCAGCCCTCGACGATCAGCGCCAGGCCGAACGTCAGCAGCAAGCCGTAGAGGTGATCCTCGCCGGCGATCCGCCGCAGCAGGCCACGCTCGATAAGCATGCCGAGGGCGCCGACCAGCAGCGGCGCCAGAATCAGCGCCATCCAATAGTTGATGCCCAGGTAGTTGAGGCCGAGCACGGCGGCGAAGGCCCCCAGCATGTACTGGGCGCCATGGGCGAAGTTGATGATCCGCAACAGACCGAAGATGATCGCCAGGCCCAGGCTGAGCAAGGCATAGAAAGCGCCGTTGATCAGTCCGAGCAGCAGCTGGCCGAGCAGTACGGTCAGCGGTATGTCGAATACCATAGTCATGAGTTACTACCCGCTGAAAGTCAGTGACACCCGGCTGCTGGCAGCCGGGTGATGAGTTCGATCAGTTCTGCGACAGCAGCTTGCATTGGCTCTCGGCCAGCGGGCGGAAGGCCTCGTCGCCCGGAATGGTGCGCACGATCTTGTACAGGTCCCAGTCGCCCTTCGACTCGGCCGGGGTCTTCACCTGGGCTAGGTACATGTCATGGACCATGCGGCCATCGGCGCGGATCTTGCCGTTCTTGGCGAACATGTCGTTGACCGGGGTCGCCATCATCTGCGCCCGCACCGCCTGCGCCTCGTCGCTACCGGCGGCCTTGACCGCGTTCAGGTAATGCAGGGTCGCCGAGTAGATACCCGCCGGTACCATGCCCGGCTTGCTGCCGAAACGGTCCTCATAGCGCTTGGACCAGGCGCGGGTTTCCTCGTTGAGGTCCCAGTACCAGCCGGTGGTCAGCATCAGCCCCTGGGTCACGTCCAGGCCCATGGCATGGATGTCGTTGAGGAATACCACCATGCCGGCCAGCTTCTGCCCGGACTGGGTAACGCCGAACTGGCTGGCGGTCATCAGTGAATTGACCGTGTCGGCACCGGCGTTGGCCAGGGCGATCACATCGGCGCCGGAGCCCTGCGCCTGGAGGATGTAGGAGGAAAAATCACTGCTCGGGAATGGATGGCGCACCGTGCCCAGCACAGAGCCGCCATCGGCCTTGACCACCTTGGTGATGTCCTTCTCCATCGCATGGCCGAAGGCATAGTCGGCGGTCAGGATGAACCAGCTCTTGCCGCCATTGGCCAACACCGCCTTGGCCGTGCCATTGGCCAGCGCGTAGGAGTCATAGGTCCAGTGGATGTGGTTGGGCGAGCAGTATTCGTTGGTAATGCTCGAGGCCGCGGCGCCGGAAATCAGCGCCAGCTTGCCGGCTTGCTCCACCACCTGGCTCGCCGCCAGCACCACTGAGGAGGCGACCAGGCCGGTGACCATGTCGACGTTGCGCTCATCGACCCACTGACGCACGGTACTGGCGCCGACATCCGGCTTGTTCAGGTCGTCGGCGCTGAAAATCACGATCTTCTTGCCATCGATCTGGCCGCCGAAGTCCTCGACCGCCATCTTCAGTGCTTCCAGGCCACCCGGGCCGGAGAGATCGCGGTAGGTACCGGACATATCGGCCAGGTAGCCGATGCGAATTTCGTCGTCGCTGAGCTGCGCCTGGGCGGCACTGGCAATCAGGCTAGTGGCGAGGATGGTGCTTGCAGTCTTCTGGAACAGATTCATCTCGTTACCTTCCACAGTTATTGTTGTTGTACCGGGCAAAGCAACCCCGACACGGCGGGCCTGGGCCACGCCGTACTGCATGTTTCGAGGGGGTAAAACTGGGTTTAGACGCCCAGGCAGCGGTGCAGCAGTTCCTGCTTGGACGACAGTTCGGCGGCGCTGATTTCCTCGACGATCTGGCCGTGATCCATCAGGTAATGCCGATCTGCCAAGGGGGCAGCGAAGCGGAAGTTCTGCTCCACCAATACGATGGTCAGGCCCTTGTTCTTGAGCTTGATCAGCACCTCGGCGAGTTTCTGCACGATCACCGGAGCCAGGCCCTCGGTGATCTCGTCGAGCAGCAACAGGTTGGCGCCGGTGCGCAGGATGCGCGCCATGGCCAGCATCTGCTGCTCGCCGCCGGACAGCCGCGTGCCTTGGCTGAAACGCCGCTCGTAGAGGTTGGGGAACATCTCGTAGATGTCATCGAGGCTCATGCCGCCGCTGCGCACCATGGGCGGCAGCAGCAGGTTCTCCTCGACGTTGAGGCTGGCGAAGATGCCGCGTTCTTCCGGGCAAAAGCCAACGCCCAGGCGCGGGATCAGGTGCGCGGCGATACCGATGGTCTCATTGCCGTTGATCACGATCGAACCGGTGCGCCGGCCCACCATGTTCATGATCGCGCGCAGGGTGGTGGAGCGGCCCGAGCCGTTGCGCCCGAGCAGGGTCACCAGTTCGCCGCGGCGTACCAGCAGGTCGATGCCATGCAGAATGTGCGACTCGCCGTAGAAGGCATGCAGGTCGCTGACCCGCAGTTGCTCGTAATCCGGGCTATGCAGACTGCTCATGCGCCGGCCTCCTCGATGACGGCCGCTTCGCTGCCCAGGTAGGCCTCGCGCACCAGGGGGTTGGCGGACACGCTGGCGTAGTCGCCTTCGGCGAGGATCGCGCCGCGGGCCAGTACGGTGATGCGATCGCACAGCTGACTGACCACACTGAGGTTGTGTTCGACCATCACCACCGTGCGCCCCACTGCCGCGCGGCGTACCAGGCCGATGACCATTTCCACGTCCTCGCCGCCCATGCCCTGGGTCGGCTCGTCGAGCAACAGCACGGCCGGATCCAGCGCCAGGGTAGTGGCCAGCTCCAGCGCGCGCTTGCGGCCATAGGGCAATTCGATAGTCAGGGTGTCGGCGAATTCGAGCAGGCCCACCTCGTCGAGCATCTGCAGGGCGCGCTCGTTGAGGGCCTCGAGGCTGCGCTCGGACTTCCAGAAGTGAAAGGAGTTGCCCAGCTTGCGCTGCAGGGCCACGCGGACATTCTCCATCACGCTCATGTGACCGAATACCGCGGAAATCTGGAAGGAACGCACCAGGCCGAGACGGGCGATCTGGTTCGGCTGCAGGCCGGTGATGGTCTTGCCCTGATAGATAATCTCGCCGCTAGTGGGCGCGAGGAACTTGCTGAGCAGGTTGAATACCGTGGTCTTGCCGGCCCCGTTGGGTCCGATCAAGGCATGGATATGCCCCTTCTGCACACGAAGATCGACCGAGTCCACCGCGGTGAAGCCGCGAAATTCCTTGGTCAATCCGCGCGTTTCCAAAACGAATTCGGGTGACATGTGGAGCCCTCTAACCTTGCTTGTTTTTATTGGTTATGGCGCTGCTGACACTATTACCTTTACGTAAACGAAAACACTATACGAAGGTCTACTTATGACCAGAAAGTCTGGATATGACGCCTCATACTGAGAACACCTATTGATGCGGTCAGACCCCACTTATTTCGACCGCGGTCATTGCTGGCGAGCCTGCCGGACAATGCCCCATGACCGGCGAGTCAGAGTATAGGCAGGCATTTATAAAATAATAATGAGCAAAATATCAGGTGCGTTATGCATAAATACCTCATCAGCCTGAACCTCCACATTCGCCGCGCACAGCCCTGCCGACGCTCCTGAACGCGCACTGGAAAGACGAAGAAGTCACGCTCGGCTCCCCCGGCATGACCAGGGGGATTGCGCTGCGGCTATAGGCGCAGTATCAACACGGCGCCCTGGGCACGCGGCCCATCAGGTAAAACTCGGCGTTGGGTGGCGTGCCGGCCAGCGACACCAGGCGGTTGGACAGGCTGAAGAAGGCGGTGATGGCGCCGATGTCCCAGATGTCGTCGAGGCTGAAGCCGACTGCCTGCAGACGTGCCTGCCAGTCGCCATCCAGGCCGCCACCCTCGAGGCCGACGTGAAAGGCGAAATCCAGCATCAGGCGCTGGCGTTCGCCGATCGGCGCCGTGCGGTGGTTGACCGCCACCTGGTCGGCGAGCAGCGGATCCTTGCTGTAGATGCGCAACACCGCGCCATGCGCCACCACGCAGTACAGACAGCCGTGGCGGGCGCTGGTGGCGACCACGATCATCTCCTTTTCCGCCGGCGTCAGGCTGTCGGACTCACGCTCCATCAGGGCGTCGTGGTAGGCGAAGAAGGCGCGGAACTCGTCCGGACGGTGAGCCAGCATGAGGAACACATGGGGCACGAAGCCGGCCTTCTCCTGCACCGCGAGTATTCGCTGGCGCAGGTCGTCCGGTAATTGTTCAAGGTTTTCGGGAAGCGCAAAGCGGCTGATCTGCGGGGACATCGGATACTCCATTATCTGACGCGGCGCCCGGCTCACAGACGCCACAGGGGTCAACGCCTAGGGTTTCGGGGTGAGGTCCAGGCGCTCGATGCTGAGCTCGCGCATGCGGAATTTCTGCACCTTGCCGGTTACCGTCATGGGGAACTCGTCGACCAGGAGGAAGTGGCGCGGCACCTTGAAATGGGCGATGCGTCCCTTGCAAAACTCGCTCAGTTGCGCAGCAGCTGCCTGGTGGCCCGGATGGCACTTGATCCAGGCGACGATCTCCTCGCCGTACTTGTCGTCGGGAATGCCCACCACCTGCACATCGGCCACCGCCGGGTGATTGAACAGGAACTCTTCGATTTCACGCGGATAGACGTTCTCGCCACCGCGGATGATCATGTCCTTGTTGCGCCCGACGATGCTCAGGTAGCCCTGCTCGTCCATCACCGCCAGGTCGCCGGTGTGCATCCAGCGCGCCGGGTCGAGGGCCTCGGCGGTGGCCGCGGGGTTGTTCCAGTAGCCGAGCATCACGCTGTAGCCGCGGGTGCACAACTCGCCGACCTGCCCGCGCGGGACGATACGTCCCTGCTCGTCGATCACCTTGCTCTCCAGATGCGGCTGAGTGCGGCCGACACTGCTGACCCGACACTGCAGATCGTCATCGGCGGCCGTCTGGGTCGACACCGGGCTGGTCTCGGTCATGCCGTAGGCGATCTGCACCTCGGCCATGTGCATCTCGCCGATCACCCGCTTCATCACCTCGATCGGGCAGGTGGCGCCGGCCATGATCCCGCTGCGCAGGCTGGACAGATCCAGGCCGGCGCGCTCCGGCAAATCCAGCTCGGCGATGAACATGGTGGGCACGCCGTAGAGCACCGTGGCCCGCTCCTCGGCCACCGCCTGCAGCGTGGCCAGCGGTTCGAAGGCTGCACCCGGGTAGATCATGGTGCTGCCATGAGTCAGACAGCCGAGGTTGCCCATGACCATGCCGAAGCAGTGGTACAACGGCACCGGGATCACCAGGCGATCGTGTTCGGTCAAGCCCAGGCTCTCGCCGACCATATAGCCGTTGTTGAGAATGTTGTAGTGGCTGAGGGTCGCGCCCTTGGGGAAGCCGGTGGTGCCCGAGGTGTACTGGATATTGATCGGGTCGTCGAATTGCAGCTGGGCACTGCAGGCGCGCAACTGCTCCTGGCTGACCTGCTCGCCCCGGTCGAGGAACGCCGACCAACCGAACATACCGGTGCTCGGTTGCTGGCCGAGGCTGATCACCCCACGCAGCTCGGGCAACAGGCGGCTTTGCAGTGCACCGACGGCGCAACTGGCCAGCTCCGGCAACAGCTCACCGAGCATCGCGTGGTAGTCGCTGCTCTTGAACGCATCGGCGCAGATCAGCCAGCGGCAGCCGGAATGCTTGAGCGCGTACTCGAGTTCGCTGAGGCGGTAGGCCGGGTTGATATTGACCAGCACCACGCCGACCTTGGCGCTGGCGAACTGGGCGATGCACCACTGGGCACAGTTTGGCGCCCAGATGCCGAGGCGCTCGCCGGGCTGCATGCCGATGGCCAACAAGGCACGGGCGCAGCGATCCACCGCCTCACCCAGTTCACCCCAGCTATAACGTAGCTGTTGATGGCGAACCACAAGCGCCTCGCGCTCGGCGAAGCGCGCCACCGTCTGATCGAACGCCGCGCCTATGGTCATGGCCAGCAAGGGTTTGTCTTGTGGGCCGCGGGTATAGCTGAGATGACTCATGGGACTATCCGTTGTTGTATTTGTAATGGGATGGGCAAGGACAGCAGGCCGTTTGCATGGTTTTATCAGGCCGCAGATCGAATCACCTTTACGTAAACGTAAACTGTCTATATCCAAGTGTCCAGTACACATTTGGTCGAATGGCGGTTGCTCCCGGCGAGGGATCGCCTTGGCGTACAAGATCGACCAGAGGTCGACACGCTAGAGCCCGTCCTTGATGAAATTTCGATCGAAGACGGCTCCAGCACGCAACTCAGCGACTGACTCCAGCCATCACCGGATAAATACCTGTGTGGTCGAGATGGCCATATCGCCCCCTGGCAGTTTGATCTTGCCAATTTGTTTCAGCGAATCCGGGTCGAATATCGCGATTTCATTGAAGGTGCCGGCCAGGTAAAGCTTGCTGCCGTCAGTATTGAAGGCCACACAGTAATAGGTGTGGTCAAGTTCGGCCGCTTGCAACAGCTTCTGCTCGCGAATGTCGTATTTGGCCAGGCGATTGAGTACGCCGAACATCAGGTTTGGGTCCCTGGGTGAGCGCAGTCCCGAGAAGTACAGTTCAGTCAGTGAGGCGAAGTCCGCCTGTTCAATCTTGTTGGTCTTCAGGTTGATATTGAAATAGCCGTATTTGTACTCGGCAGTGGCCATATCCTGCTTATCATCCTGAAACTTGGCCGTGGTGTAGAGAATGCTGAAGTCACGGTTCTTGGTCTGGTGCGGCCAAAAATACAAGACGTCTGGAGCACTGTAGTTCGGCAGCGTCCAGTTGCGCACCGGCAACGCCACGTCGTATTTACCCGTGTTTACATCGAACTTGTAAATATCCGCGCCGACGATAAACAACGTACCGTCATCGGCCATCTGCATAAGGTAGGTCTGCCGTGGTGCTGGGTAGCTACGCAGCGGTTTGGCATCCAGCCCGGCAGCGGTGGAGTACACCTGCAAGCGCGGTGAGCCGACGACATAGTGATCCTGATTTTTCTCGGTTGGATTCACCACGCTGTATAGCTCTTTACCGTCGGGACTGACGGCCATCGAGAACATAGACCGGGCACTTTCATTGCTACGTTGCGCCAGCTTGGCATGGAACACCACGTTGCAACTATCCAGCTCGACACCATAGATATCGGCGTAGTGATTGTTCAGCACATAGGCACGGCTCTTGTCCGGACTGATTAGCAACATACCTGGGCCAAAGTCATCGGGCATTGTGCAGGTCTTGAACAGCGTATCGGTGTGGGTATCAATGATGTGCAAGTTGTTTGGGTAGTTGGTGACCGCCATGTACTCGTGGTCTTTGTCCAATACCTTGTCGTTGGCCGCCAGTGCGGCCATTGAGTAGACGCTTGCAAGCACGGCCAGCAGCGCAACGGAACGCTTAAATGACATGCTGAATTCCTCTTATTGTTGTTGGCCGACTACTTGTCTTTCGGGAATACGGTATTGAGGTTGCGCCAGCCCTCATCAGAGCTGAGCGCATCCTTGTTCCAGTCCGGATAGGTGCTCATCATGTCTGGCACCTGGGCTGGCCACCAGCAAGGGTCGGAGCAACCATAAAGATCAGACTCCATCGGCTGGCACAAAGAAGTTACGCCACCGAAGGCATCGACTTCCCAGCCCGGATCGGTGGTCGATGTACATCCGACCACTGAGCTCATCGCCAGCACTTCCTCGATACGATCTTCCTGGGCAGCCTGTTGCAGTATTTGTGCTTTGTTGTTGATCGGCTTCAGGTGCTTCATCTCATTTCGCCTTCCGCGGAGTGATATAGCTGCTGATGAAGGCCGGATTGCTGGCCATGATGCGGCTGTAAACTTCGATACCGAAGTCCACCCAGTCGCGCAACAGATCGCAGTAGTGATAGGTCGGATGCGTAGGGTCGCCATAGCGCGCGTAACTCTCGTGATAGCAACCACCGGAACACAGATTACGGATGCGACAGCTTTCGCAAGCAGTCTCGGTACGGTCGAGGCGCTTCGAGAGGAAGTCGCCTAGTTCCACCTGCTTTACCCCTTCATGCACGTTGCCAAAGGTCGGCAAATCCGAGCCGGTAAAGCGGTGGCAGAGGTTCAGCTCGCCTTTATGGTCTACGGCCAGCATCTTCAGCCCCGCACCGCACGGCAGCGCCTTCTTGTGACCTTCGTGGATGTCGGTAATCAGTTGATGCAGATTGGAAAAACCGATATTGCGGTGTTCCAGCGCTGCTTCCAAATAGCGCCGGCCGAGCGCCTTCATGTTGGCGAAGACTTCGACCAATTCTTCGGAGGTGAGGTTGAAGTCGCTCATGTCGCCAGAGGTCACGGGGGCGAAGCCCACTTCGGCAAAACCCAACTCGTTGAACAGGTGATCCCAGATGTGCTCAACGTCGGTGACGCCCCGCGTCAGGGTCACCCGCGCACCGACCGGACGACTGTTGTAGCGCGACAGAAGCATCTCGGCTTTTTTCCTGACCACGTCATAGGTGCCCTGCCCGCCTACGGTGATACGGTTGCGGTCATGCACGGTCTTCGGTCCATCGATGCTGATGGACAGACCAAACCGGTGACGATTGAGGTAGTCAGCGATCTCTTCGGTGAGCAGGGTGGCGTTGGTAGTCATGACGAACTCGACAAACTTGCCCAGTTCGGCAAAGCGCTTCTCGCAGTAATCGACCATGCTTTCGATCAGCTTACGATTGCTCAGAGGTTCGCCACCGAAGAACACCACGGTATAGCGCTCTTCGTCTGGCGATTCCTTGAGGAGCATCTCCACTGAGGCGATGGCGGTATCCAGCTGCATTTTTTTGCCTTCAGAAGGCTTGTCCAGATCTTCCTTGTAGCAGTAGCTGCAACTCAGATTGCAGCCGGTGTTGACGTTGAGCACCACGGTATTCAAGGCAATCCGTTCGACACGTTTGGCGGTGATATCCGGCGTCAACGGAGAGCCGTCGCTGATCACCTCGAGCGCCATCAGATCACGTAGCGTTTCGTTTACCTCGTCATCGGCGAAACGCCCGGCCAGTCGTTCGACCAGCTCAACCGAAGAACAAGCGTGCTCACGTAAGGCATCGATGATGCCGCCTGTCAGCTCATCCGTCTGAAACAACGAACTGCTGGGTATATGGAACAACATACGTTCTGCATCGACGTGCACTTCGTGCAAGTTGCGTTCAACCAAATTCAAAATTGCGCCCATTACAACCTCCAAAAACCGTCTCAATCCAGTCGTTCAAGCCTGAGTCAGCGGCGCTCACCCAGGTGTTGCGAAATCAAGGGATTGGCGGGTTGTTCCAGCGTTGAACGGTTACGATCATCTGGCCTTCACCCTTGAGGGACTGCCCGTCCTGCTGCACGGCGGCGATGACCTTGAGATTGCCAGCGTTATTGGTGGACATTTTGCGTTCTGGGTTCGGCCCGGCTGCACCCGGTGTGAAGACGCCATCTTCGGCGCTCATCACGCCGGCGAACTTCACGTCCTGGTCTTCTGCAGCGCGCTCGTCAAATGGCGCCACTGACCAGGTCGCCGGGACAAAACCTATCCGGTACGCCTCACCAGCGAGATCCTTGCCCCACGCTTCGGCCTCGAACCGGCCCTGCACCTTGGGCGTCGATCCGCCGTTACCACCGACCCGCGCCACCGAATATTCCGGCACGACCTTGACCTCGCTGATCTGCTGATAGACCGCCAGGCTCGGACCCTTAAGGGCGCCCAGATTGATCATCCGAATACCGACCGGCGCATCGCTGGCCGCTTTGACCTTGACGCGAACACGCTCGGGGGTCTGCTCCAGAATCGCGAGTACCTCGACCCCCTCACCGAACGACGGCTTACCGCTCAGACCACTGCCGACCAGCGTCAACTCGGCTTCGCTACCGGCCTTGAGGTACTCCGGCTGGACTGCCAGCAAGCGCAGCGTGCCTTGTTTGGCCGCGACGAAATCCAGGCCGCGTTCATCGTGCTCGGTCTCAAACATTCGCCCGCGGATTTCTCCGTCGATAGCGGCGAGCACTTGGCGCATGGCAACCCCATCAACCTCAAGATTGCCGCGCCATTCGTAGCCATTGAACAGGATCGCCGAGCCGCTGCCGTTGAAGGGAGTGCCGTCGGCGTACTCGCCTTTGAGGCTAACGTCGAACGTATCCTTGCCGCTGACCGTAGCGCTCATTACGCCGCGCACATCGCCCTTGCTCGGCACATGGCCACTGAAGCTCCACTCGCCGGCCAACTTCGCAGCATCTGGGCGCTGCTGCTGCCAGTCGGTCCAGGCCTTGCTATCCAGCGGATATCTTTTGGCCAGCTCAGGCACCATCTCTTTCAGCGCAATATCCAGCCAGTCGCGGTCTCGCGCCTGCGCTTGGTATTCCAGCGATGGCCACTGCCCCAGGTGGAAATTGACCAGGTGTTCCCACTCTTTGGCAGGACGGCGTTGCAAGGCCACCCGAGCACCGGAGTGGCAGCGCCCGCACATCTGGGTGAATTTCTCGTCAAAATGTTCGACATTATTCAGCCGACGCTCCAAAGCGTAACGCGCACCATCGGCTTCGCTTGGTGCCAGGCCTTGCTTGTCGGCGAGGTATTTGACCAGGACGCGACGATCATCGTCGGATATCTGCAGACCATGCATGGTCTGCATTCGCGCGATGCTCATCAGCCACCCCTCGGGGGTTTTACGCTGATGACTGATGCGGCTCAGGTCCTTATCGCCTTCCGGGATGTGACATCCCTGGCAGGTCTCTTTGAGGATGGTTATGCCATCCCTAGCGGCCATAGCCTGGGTCGAATGCAACGCACCGGCAACAGCCAGCGCTAACGTTCCGACGCTCAGGTAATGCCGAAGTAGTGTCATCTTCAAAATCAGACCTCCACGGTTATTCTTATGATTGGCGTCACTGTCCCGTTACCTAGGAGTGCGACTGCCATGGAAAGTACACATTGCGTGCCAATCTTTATTATTTACTTATAAATCAAATAGATAATTGATTTTTATGCTGCTGTGAAGGCCCATAATTCAAGTCTGCTGCGTTTAATTTCGCGACAGCTGTATAACTCTGCGACAGATTGCCACACAGCCCCGTTTAACGGCCGGCCCGGCCTGCTCCAATGCAGTCTCACGCCGTCTCAAACTGTTACAGGAATGGCTGCCACTCAAGCGCCAATATAAAAAAATAATCCTTTAATTTCAGAAAGTTAAATAACTTCAATCGGTTTGGCATGACGGTTGCGAAGGAGGTGTTACCCAAGCGCAACAACAGAGGCTGATGCCATGAGTTCTTCCCTGCCCCTCAATTCGAAAACACTTGAGTTCATTCAGCGTAGACAGCAGATGTTGATCGGCGAGCAATGGCTCGATGCATCCACTGGCGCGACCATGAGCGTACGCAACCCTGCCACTGCTGAAATACTCAGTGAGGTACCCCGCGCGACCAAGGCTGACGTCGACAAAGCCGTGCAAGCCGCTCGCCAGGCGTTCGATGACTCCCCCTGGAGCCGTATGCGCCCTCGTGAACGGCAAAACCTGCTGTGGCGTCTGGCCGACCTAATGGAGCGTGACGCCGAGGTGTTGGCCGAGATCGAATGCCTGAACAACGGCAAAAGCGCCCAAGTGGCACGGGTGATGGACGTACAACTGGCTATCGACTTCCTGCGCTATATGGCCGGCTGGGCCACCAAGATCGAAGGTTCCTGCGTCGACGTGTCGCTGCCGCTGATGCCGGATGATCAGTTCCATGGTTTTATTCGCCGCGAAGCCATCGGTGTAGTCGGCGCCATCGTTGCCTGGAACTTCCCGCTACTGCTGGCCTGCTGGAAGCTTGGTCCGGCACTGGCGACCGGTTGCACCGTCGTGCTCAAACCCGCCGACGAAACCCCGTTATCGGCCTTGAAACTTGCCGAACTGGTACTCGAAGCTGGCTACCCGGCGGGCGTGTTCAACGTCGTCACCGGCACCGGCATCGAGGCAGGTGCCGCGCTCACCCACAACCCGGATCTCGACAAGCTGACCTTTACCGGCTCCACCGAAGTCGGCAAGCAGATTGGCAAGGCGGCCATGGAATCCATGACCCGCGTTACGCTCGAACTGGGCGGCAAATCGCCGACACTGGTGCTGGAGGATGCCGACCTGCAACAAGCCGCGGCCGGTGCGGCCAGCGCTATTTTCTTCAATCAGGGCCAGGTGTGCTGCGCCGGCTCGCGTCTGTACGTACAACGCAAGCACTTCGACAATGTAATCGCCGACATCGCCAACATCGCCAATGGCATGAAACTGGGCAACGGCCTTGACCCGAGCGTGGCCATGGGCCCGCTGATTTCGGCGCGCCAACAGGAGCGTGTGTTTGGCTATATCGAGCGCGGCCGTGAACTGGGCGCCACCATCGCCTGCGGCGGCGAACAGTTCGGCCCCGGCTATTTCGTCAAACCTACGGTGCTGGTCGATGTCGATCAACGCGGCCCACTGGTGCAAGAAGAAATCTTCGGTCCAGTGCTGGTGGCGATGCCCTTTGACGACATCGAAGACGCGATCCGCCTGGCCAACGACAACCGATATGGCCTTGGCGCCAGCATCTGGTCAAACAACCTCGCGGCAGTGCACCGGATGATCCCGCGAATCAAGTCCGGCTCAGTCTGGGTCAACTGTCACAGCGCCCTCGATCCGGCCCTGCCATTCGGCGGCTACAAGATGTCTGGCGTTGGCCGGGAGATGGGCGCTGCAGCCATCGAGCACTACACGGAGCTGAAATCGGTACTGATCAAGCTCTGACCCCCCGGGCGACGGCAGCCGCCGTCGCCCTTGCACAACAAAAACAATAAGGAAAAAGCATGAAGCCACGCACCCGCGATCGACTCCGCCTGCCTCTCACCTTTGCCCTGATCATCGGCTGCGCCCTGGACGGCAGCCCTGTCTCGGCCCATGAGCTGTACAACCAAGGCGACAGCGTCCTCAATGCCGACCTCGAAGCCCTCTTTGCGGCGCTCCACAGCAGCGAAAGCTATGACTTGGTCGGCAACCGCAACGAAGGTAGTTCCAGTTGGCGAGAGGGCTACGTCAAGTACGGTTTGAGCGGCAGCCAGGGCCTGACTGGCAGCGGCACTCTGTACGGCGCCCTCAACCTGGTCAGTTCCGGCACCTGGGGTGACGGCGACGCCGCGGGCCTGACACAAGGCAGCGAGCGACGCACCGCCGTGGAGGACGCCTACCTTGGCTGGCGCTCGGCAGATCTTGTGCCCTGGATGGGCAAGGATGGCGTGGACATCTCCGGCGGTCATCAGGCGATCAACCTCGGCGATGGCTTCCTCATTCAGGGCGACGCGGTGAGTTTCGGTGATGTCGATCTGGGCGCCGATTTCGACCGTGGAGGCGCCTACTACCTGGCCGGTCGCAAAGCCTTCGACCAAACCGCGGTACTGCGCTTGGGCGGCGACCAGGGCTGGCGCGGCGATCTGATCTGGTTGAAATCCGACAACCCAGCCCAGGCGGAAACCGAACTGGCCATCGGCAATCTGGAGCACGTGGCCGAGTTTGGCACCCTAGGGTTGACCTGGATCCGGGGCCTGGACGTCAACCAGCGCTTCGCCCAGATCCTGGGCCTGGAGCAACGCGACGGCATGGACACCGTCAGCCTGCGCGGCCGCAGCGGCCTGGGCGTGGACAACCTCGAACTGGCTGGCGAATACGTCACCCAGGACAAGGACAGTGGGCGCGAGAGCGCCTGGTACCTGGAAGGCTCCTGGACCTTCGCCGACACGGCCTGGGCGCCCACCGTCAGCTACCGCTACAGCCGCTTCTCGGAAGCCTTCGATCCGTTGTTCTACGGGCTTAGCCGCGGCTACGGCACCTGGTACCAGGGCGAAGTGGCGGGCAACTACGCTGGCCCCTTCAATAGCAACTCCCGGGTTCACCACGTCGGCCTCAAGGCCGCGCCGCGGGAGAACCTGACGCTGGGTGCGCTGTACTTCGATTTCGACCCGCTGAACCGGGCACAAAGCAACCTCGGCGGCCGCGAGCTGGACCTCTACCTGGAGTGGATGGTCAACGACCACCTGCTGATCAGCCCGTTGCTCGGCTTCTACCAACCGGATAGCGGCAGCGACCAGGGCGGCCTGCAACTAGGCGGCGACGGCACCAACACCTATCTGCAGCTGGTGGTTGGGACGTTCTTCTAGGTTGGCGACAGTGCGGCCCGCGTCAGCCGACGCGAGCCGCCACTGCCCTGCCCATTCGGCGCAGGACGGAGCCCCTCGATATCTCCTCTGCTCAAGGAATCCTCGCAATGATCCTCGATCGCCTTTCGATACAGTGGCGGATCACCTGGTTGGTCGGCTTCTGCCTGCTGACCATAGTCGTCGGGCTGGTTGGCCTGTCCCTCCAGCGCATGAGCGACAACAGTGCCCAGATCCGCGACAGTAACGCGCGCATACTCGAAGCCGAGGCGCACCAGCGCCTGCTGGCCGAGGGCCGGATACAGGGCCTGACCTTCCAGCACTACCTGCTGGCCGCCTACCAGGAGGGGCTGGCTTTTACCCGCCATGCCCTGCAACTGCGCGACCTGGCGCACCAGCAGCAGTGGCAACCGCAGCAACTCCGGAACACCCTCAATGAGCAGGTCAAGGAAGGGCTCCAGGCCAATTCGCAACTGCTCAGCCTCTACCTGATCTTCGAACCCGACGCGTTGGATGGCGTCGATGCCGAGTTCGCCGGGCAGAGCATCCTGGGCAGCAACGAGAACGGCCGTTTCGCCGCCTACTGGGCGCAGCGGGACGGGCAATCGAGCTCGATGGCCGTCAGCGAGGCACTCATCAGCGACCACACCCCGGGGCCCGACGGCAGCCCCTTCAGCACCTGGTTCGACTGCCCGAAGAGCACAGCCAAGCCCTGCCTGTTGTCGCCCTATTTCGACGATGCGTCGGGACAACGCAGCCTGATCACCACCCTGTCCTTCCCCCTGCTCGAAGACGGCAAGGTCATCGGCGTCGCGGGTATGGACATCAGCCTGCAGAACCTGCAGCGTCTGGTGCAGGACGGCAACCGGAACCTCTACGATGGCGCGGGCGGCATCAGCATCCTCAGCCCTTCTGGCCTGCTCGCCGGCCACAGCGCCGACCCTGGAATACTGGGCCAGCGGCTGGACGATGGCGGCGAATCGCAGCAATGGCTGCGCCAGGGTAAGGCGCAGGTCGAGGCAAGCGACGGCCATCTGCGCGTTCTCAGCCCGTTGCGACCGATACCCGACGCCGAGCCCTGGGGTGTACTGCTCAGCATCCCCATGGCAACGGTGCTGCAGCCTGTTCTGGCACTGCAGCGGGATCTCGATGCGCGCAACACCCAGGACACCCGACAGGAACTGCTGTTCGGCCTGCTGGCGGCGCTCGCCGGCCTGCTGCTGGTCTGGTTGACAGCCCGCGGCGTCACCCGACCGATACTCGGCGTGGCGGCCACGCTCAAGGACATTGCCAGCGGCGGAGGCGACCTGACCGGACGTCTGACCTATGCGCGCAAGGACGAACTGGGCGAGTTGAGCAGCTGGTTCAATCGCTTTCTCGACCGCCTGCAACCCCTGATCGCAGATCTCCAGCGCCTGGTTCGAGACGCCCATGGCAGTGCCGACCACTCGGCGGTTATCGCCGAGCGGATCAGCACTGCCATGCAACAGCAGTACCGGGAGATTGATCAGGTCGCGACCGCTTCGCACGAGATGAGCGCGACAGCCCAGGACGTCGCCCGCAGTGCCGCCCAGGCCGCCGAAGCCACCCAGGGCGCCGATCAAGCCGCCCGCGAAGGGCTTGAAGTGATCGACCATACCTCCCGTACTATCGATGGTCTGGCGCGCGCGATCGCGGCCGCCATGACGCAGGTCGAGGGCCTCGCTGCCAGCAGCGAAAGGATCGGCTCGGTGCTGGAGGTGATCCGCTCGATCGCCGAACAGACCAATCTGCTGGCCTTGAATGCGGCAATCGAGGCCGCCCGGGCCGGGGACGCCGGGCGCGGTTTCGCAGTGGTCGCCGACGAGGTGCGCAACCTGGCCCGCAGCACCCGCGACTCGATCGAGGAGATCCGCCAGGTCATTGAGCAGCTGCAGGACAGCACCCGCGAGGTGGTGGACGCCATGCAGAGCGGCACTGTGCAGGCCAGAGAAGGCGTACAGCAAGTCGGCCAAGCCGCCGCCAGCCTGGCCCGGATCGGCGCTGCGGTTACAGTGATCGGCGACATGAACCTGCAGATCGCCAGCGCCGCCGAACAGCAAAGCACGGTGGCCGCTGAGATCAGCTACAACGTCATGGTCATCCGCGACGTCACCGAATCGCTTTCGGAGCAGGCCAGGGAGGCCCAGCAGGTCAGCCAGAACCTGAATCACCAGGCGAGTCAGCAACAACAACTGGCCGAACAGTTTCGCGCCTAGTCAATAGAGGGTCCCGCCACGGCGGGCCAGGAAGGAGATAGGTAAATGAAGCGCTGGCTAGGAGTCGCCGCGTGCCTGCTGGCAGGCCTGTCACTCGCACGGGCAGAAGACGTTCTACGGGTCTACAACTGGGCAGACTACATCGATCCTACGGTGATAGAGGACTTCCAGCGCGCCCGAGGGGTTAAGGTTGACTACCGCACCTTTACTGATGCTACTGAGCTGGCGGACGCCCTGAGCCGCGGGGAGACCTTCGACCTAGTGTTCCCCACCAACCATCAACTGCACGACCTGGTGAAGAATGGCTTGATCGTGCCACTGGACGCTGCCCTCCTGCATAACCGGAGCAATCTCGACCCCTATCTGCTCAAACTACTGGCGGGGAGTGGTGCGCAAAACCACGTCGCGCCCTACATGTGGGGTACGGTGGGGCTAATGGTCAACCAGCCGCTGGCCGAGCGATATTACGGGGGGCCACTGCCCAACAGCTGGAGCCTGCTGTTCGACCGCCAGGCCACCGACAGACTGTCTGCCTGCGGGGTTGCCATCCTCAATGCCGGGCAGGAGGCCGTTTCGTTGAAGATGACCTACAAGGGCCTGCGATTGGGCAACAGCAGTGCGCGACGGATAGGCCACGAAATCGCCGGCCTGCTTAATCCAGGAGTTCACCTAAGTCCGATCAACTACACCCGCTTCATTGAGCAGATGGCCAATGGCGAGCTTTGCGTAGCAATGACCTGGGATGCGTTGCTCCGTGGAGCAGATCTGGAACAACGCGGCCTGCGCTTCAGCATTCCTAAAGAAGGAGGCCTGATCTTCATTGACAGCATGGCTATCCCCACGAAGGCGCAGCAACCGGAACTGGCCCACGCCTTCATCGACTTCCTGCTCGATCCCGTCAATGTGGCGCGCAACGTGCGGGTCAGCCATGCCATCCCGGGCATCCGCGAATCCCTGCTGGCCGGCGATGGCACAGCGTCCCGACTGAACATCGATAACAAGATGCGCAAACGTCTGTATCTGCTCGATTCATTCAACGAACGACAGCGCCAAGCCCTCCAGGCTGCTTGGCCGCCGCACCAGCGAAAGCCTGATGCGCCCGTAATTGATCCTTGACCTAAGCGAGGTTTAGATTGCACAACCCTGGGCGCCCAGCCAGGCGCGGAGCATGGCGCGGCGCTCCGGCGCCACCCTGTCCAGCACCTCCTTCACTCCCGCGCCGGCCCGCAGGGCGCGCAGCAGCGGCGCTAGCTCGATTCCCTGCAAATGCCAGATGCCCAGGGGCTGATCAGGAGTGACCACCACCTCGACTTCCTCGATCAAGTCGCCACGTATCACCGGAGCACGCTGTACCCGCATCTGGCTGAAATCGGCCACTGCGTGCATCGGTTCGGCATCCGGCCAGCTGCACCGGGACTGCCAAAAGGCCTGCTCCGGCCAGCTCTGTTCCATGGCATAGAAATCCCGCCCGGTGCGGGCAAAACGCAGAAACAGCTGTTCAACCCGCTGTTGGTGGAAGCGCCGGGCTAATTCGGCGCGCTCGGGTCGTTGCAGAAGGGTGTTGATCACCGCTGGGGCCTGCAGGGCCGAGGATAACGACTGGAAGATACCGTTGCCGGAAAGCGGGTCCACGGCCATGGCAGCGTCGCCCACGCGCAACCAATTAACCCCAGCGACTTCATGGAACAGAGTGGCGGTGCTGCTGCGCGCATGCACAGTGGCCGGGTGTAGCGCCTGCACGTCAAACAGTTCACGCACCAGAGACGACTGGCCACGGCGCACCGCGCACCAGTCTGCGAGCTGCTCCTTGCTCGGCAAGTCGTTGGCGCCGGCATCCAGGGTGATCTGCCAATAACAACGGCCATCGGTCAGGCGCGCCATCCAGGCCCAGCCGTCGCTCAAGCTTTCCACTGCCGAGGCCGGACTGCCCTCTTCAGCCTGCCACTGGTTGAGCAGGCTGAGGGTTTCCGGTCCGCGCCGGCGCCTACCGCCCAGCGGAGCCTGGCGGCCGCGGGCTTCAACCAGAAAGTCGGCATGCAGCAGCGTGCCCGGCTCGATCTGTAGCTGATGCCCGTAGGCACTGGACTCCGTTGAACGCACTCGTGCCTCGATCAGCTCGATACCGGCGGCATGCAGATCCTCGCGGATCGCCGCATCGAAAGTTGGCCGATCGACGAGAAACTCCTGATTGAACCCCTGGGTGATGCCATTCCAGTTCACCCGGCGTGGTGAGGCGGCATTGACGCAAGCCTTAGCCTTTAGCAAGCCGGCCTGCCGCAGGCCATCGAGCACCCGCTGCGAGATACCCTCGACTGCAGCGAAACGCCGCCACTCACTAACCACCTGCACACCATAGCCGAGACGTTTGAGGCCCAGCGCCACGGCGGCACCGGCCGGTCCAGCCCCCAATACGACGATTCGAGGTGCGCTCATGACTGCGCCCCGCGACGCTCCGGGCCGATAAAGGCAGCCCCCTGGCGTAGATGTTCGAGCACCGCCTGGCGACCTGCCACAGGCTCGCGCCGCAAGAATGCGGCGATCTGCCCGCTTAGCGCGGCGCAGGCAACGCTGGCACCGGCCAAGCCACTCGCGCCGCGCACTGGCGCGCCGAAATCGGCTTGGGCGCTGTCGAGCCAGGACCATTGTCCGGTTGCGCAGCGCGCATCGCCAGTGACTCGCAGCACGCCGGGATAGCCGGCGGGAAATACCGGCGCACCCTGAGCCGGGCTGGAGGCGCAGAGCAGGATGCCGGCCTCGCTTGCGGCGGCGCAGGCCTCGCGCAGCAGCGGGCGATCTTGGCGTAGGCCGAGGCTGAGATTGATCAGGACCACCCGCTGCTCGATCAGCCAATGGATGGCAGCGGCGATCTGCAGCGCACTGGTGGACCCGCGTCCGGCAAACACCTGGGCCACGCAAAGCTCCAGCGAGCCCGCCTGCTCCGTCAGGGTGGCGATAACCGCCGTGCCGTGGCCAAGCAGATCCGGCTCGACGGTACCCTGGCGCAGCTGCTCGGCATCCAGCCAGAAGCGCTGCGCGACGCGGACCAGCGTTGCCTGCTGCGGCCCATGGCCACTGTCGATCACTCCGACGCGTGGCTCAGTCGACATGATTCACCGGTGCGCTGTCCAGCTGCGCCAACTGCCCGGCCGCCATATGCAGGTGCAAATCGGCATGAGCCAGGGTGGACGCACGATGGCTGATCACGATGCGCGTACGTGTGGCGAATAGCTGATCGATGGCCGCAATGACTTCACGTTCGGTGCTCTCATCGACTGCCGAGGTGGCTTCATCCAGCACCAGAATCAGCGGGTCCTGCAGCAGCGCTCGGGCAATCGCGATGCGCTGTTTCTGGCCGCCGGATAGCTGCTGACCGCGCTCGCCGATCGGGCTGTCGAGCCCCAGCGGCAGCCCCTCGATCAAACTGTCGAGGCGGGCCTGGCGGGCCACTGCGGCGATGGCCGCTCGGCTGGCCCCAGGTGTGCTGTAGGCAATATTTTCGGCCAGGGTGCCGCGAAAGAGCACGATGTCCTGACTGACCACGACGATACGCTTACGCAGTTCGAACAGGTCCAACTCGCGCAGGTCGCAGCCGTGCAGACGGATACAGCCGCGATCGGGATCGTAGAAGCGCTGCAACAGGTCGATCAGCGTGGATTTACCAACACCGGAGGCGCCGCTGATGGCAACCTTGAGCCCACCCGGAATGAATGTATCGACCCCCCGCAGCACGGCATTGCTGCCTTGCTCGTGGGCGAACCAGACGCCCTCAAAACGCAACTCACCACTGCCTGCCGGAAGCTCAACCGGCTGCTCGGGCTGGCTCACCTGGGCCGGTTCGCGCTGCAGCTCCATGACCCGGCCGAGACTGACGGTCATGCGCTGCAGGGCCACATACAGGCCAAGCAGACTCTGCACCGGCCCCACGGCCATGCCCAGGTAGGTGGAAAAGGCAATCAACGAGCCCAGCTGCCAGCTGCCTTGGACCACCCAATAGCCGCCAATGATGAAGGCACAGGCGCGTGACAGCGAGGTCAAGGTGCCGGGTACGGCATGGGTAAAAAATTCGGTGACTTGCAGTTTCAGCAGCTGGCTCATGTAGCCCTGCCCGAGCTGTTCCAGGCGCTGCGACTCGCGCCGCTGCTGACCAGCGGCCTGGATGAACTTCATCGCCGGCAGGGTTTCCACCAGAAAAGAAGACACGTCTGCCGAACGCTCGCGCAGGCCACGGACATCGCGCTCGACCTTTCGGCGCATCCAGCGCAACCAGACCACCTCCAGCGGGATCAGCAGCGCTATAAGCAGCGACAGCTGCCAGGACAGCACCAACATCAGGGTGATAGCGCCAATCAGACCGATCACACTGGAAACCGCGGAGAACAATGCATCGACGGCAAAGCGCTGGATCTCGGCTACATCGCCATCCAGCCGGGATAACAGGTCACCGATCCGCCGCCGGCCGAAGAAGGCCGGCGACAGGCCTTGCAGATGGCGGTATAGCGCGTCACGCAGGGCAAATAGGATGCGCCCGGAGAGACGCGTGTGCAGGTAGCGGTTTAGCCCACCGAGCAGGGTACTGAAGATACCGACCACGATCATGGTCACCGCCACCTGCACAAGCGTGTCGAAATCCTTGGCCAGCAGGCCGTCATCAATGAGCGTCTTAGTCAGCCAGGGCTGCGCCAGCACCAGCATGGAGGCGCAGAACGACAACCCAAGCAGTGCCAGGATGGCATGCAGATGGGGCCGCACGAAGCCGTACAGCCAGGCCATGGCCTGGCGGAACAACAGCGGATCACTGGTTTCAATCAGGCGGCTCAGAAATGCAATCAAAGAAACTCCAAAGCCCGCACGGACTGGCTCGATACCTGGGGTTGAAGGGCACAGAGCATGGGCTCAGCCTCGCAACTGTTTGAGCTTGCGGTACAGGGTGGCTCGGCTGATACCCAGCGAGTCGGCGGCAGCCGATACGTTGCCCTGATGGCGCTCCAATGAACTGCGGATCAACTCCAGCTCCGACTCACGAATGCTGCCGGGTTGCCGGCAACTGGCGGTCAGTTCTTCCTGCAGGCTGTCGGTGAGATGGTCGAGTCCAAGCACACTTTCGCCCGGCTCACGCATGGCCAGAGCCGAGCGCAGCACCATATCTAGCTGGCGAATATTACCCGGCCAGTCATAGCGGCCAAGCAGGTCGGTCAATTCTTGCGTCAGACTGACTTGAGCAGCGCCCAGCTTACCTAGCATCGCCGCGATCATGCCCGCCAGGTCATCGCGCTCGCGCAACGACGGCAGACGAAGACTGACCCCGTTGACGCGGTAGTAGAGGTCTTCGCGAAAGGCCGACTCCTGGACCAGACGTTTGAGATCACGGTGGGTCGCGCAAATCACCGCTATGTCTATGTTCTGCTCCTCGCCGGCGCCCAAGGGAGCCACCTTGCGCTCCTGCAATACACGCAACAGACGCGCCTGCAGGCTCAGCGGCATATCGCCGATTTCGTCGAGGAACAAAGTGCCGCCATGAGCCTGCATCAACCGGCCAATCATGCCGCCCTTCCGCGAGCCGGTGAAGGCACCTTCACGGTAGCCAAACAACTCGGACTCGATCAGGCCTTCGGGAATGGCCGCACAGTTGACCGCGACAAAGGGCTTGTCGGCCCGTGCGCTGGTTTGGTGCAGCGCCCGTGCGACCACTTCCTTGCCCGTACCAGTCTCCCCCAACAGCAATACCGGAAGATCTCCAGCCAATCCCTGGCGGGCCATCCGCAATGCCCGGGCAAAACGACTGTCACCGCCGGCCAATTCGTCCAGATCAACGGCCTTGGCTCGGCCAGGGCGCGCGCGTTGCATCGGGACTGTGGCCAAGTTGGCATGCCGCGGCAGCTGCAAGGCCTTGAAATAGAACACCCCTTTAGCAGTTTGCACGCTACTGACGTCGCCCCGCAGTAGCCGACCGATGACGTGCGGCGAGTCGCTGCTGAGCAAGTCGCTGCTACGCCGGCCGACCAGGGCCGCGCGGCTCGATTGCAAAAGCGCACAAGCCTGTTCATTGGCCGCCAGCACTTCGCCATCGAGACTCAGTGCCAGTAACCCGTGCCACGCAGAGTCCAGAAATTGTGGGCGAGTGTGGACAGCCAACACCAGGTGCTCGGGGTAACTGCTGGCAAATAATCGATTTCCGATATTGCTGGCGACCAACATCAGGGTGGATAAGTTGTCCTGGGGATGACTCATATGACCATCGCGCGTCAGGTCGAGTACGCCGACCACCGCTCCTTGCGCGTCCTTGATCGGCACCGAGGTACAGGAGAACCGGCTGAGACGGTCCAGGTAGTGCTCGCCACAGTTGATCAGGGTCGGACGTCCTTCCGCTACTGCGGTGCCTAGCGCATTGGTACCGCGCAACGATTCGCTCCAGCAACTGCCGAGCTTGAGGTCACGTAGTCCGAATTCCCTCAGGTAGCGAGTCTGTCCTTCGAGGGCAAGAATGTTGGCCTGGGCATCGCCAAGGATCACCAGCCCCGCCTTGCCCTGATGGTTGACCAGGTATTCCAACTCAGGCGTGGCGGCATCGATCAACAAGCGATTGCTTTCCAGCAAGACATGCAGATCGCTATCCTGCTGCAGGCCCGAATCTTCGTTCTCCAGGCAGTTCAGGCCATAGCCGAGGCTGCGCCGCCAGGAGGCATCGATCTCATCACGCAGCACGCCGTGCGGCAGATCGCCCTCGCTGATCAGCTTCAGACGTGCGAGCCGTGACTCCTGCAAAGGATCAGTGGCCATAGTTGTTCGAATCTCTTGTGCCATCTCTCGCTCCAGCGACTTCGTCCACTAGGCCAACCTTATGATTCCAGGCTGGTCGCCCGGTAGTGGAGTTACCTGCTTTGAATGTCTACACCTGCAGTCTAAGCTGGTAAAGCTTTCTCTACGGCTCTGGCCTTGCCTGTTGCGGCCGGGCGTCACACCAGTCCGATACACAGTTGACAGCAAGGCTGACACTGATTTACGTTAACGTAAAGGTAAATCACTGAGACCTTCTCCATGCCTGCTCCCTACAGCATTTCCGACCTGGCCCGCGAGCTGGACATCACCACCCGCGCCATCCGCTTCTACGAAGAGCAAGGCATGCTCAGCCCCGAGCGGCGCGGCCAGGAACGTATCTACAGCGGCAAGGACAAGGTCACCCTGAAGCTGATTCTGCGCGGCAAGCGCATCGGTTTCTCGCTGGCCGAGTGCAAGGAGCTGATCGAGCTGTACGACCCGGTGCATGGCAACCGCAAGCAACTGCAGACCTTCATGCAGAAAATCGCCGAGCGCCGCACTCAGCTGCAGCAGCAACTACTGGACATTCAACAGATGCAGCTGGAATTGGATACCGCCGAAGAACGTTGCCTCAATGCATTAGCAAAAACAGATAAGAAACAAGGCATTACAGCCTAAACCTAAGAACGATTAAGACAGGTGGAACCATGAGCTATCCGTCCCTCAACTTTGCCCTCGGCGAAACCATCGACATGCTCCGTGATCAGGTCCAGGCCTTTGTCGCCGCGGAACTGGCACCGCGCGCCGCCGCCATCGACAGCGACAACCTGTTCCCCGCCGACATGTGGAAGAAGTTCGGTGACATGGGCCTGCTCGGCGTCACCGTGTCCGAGGAATACGGCGGCGCCGGCCTCGGCTACCTGGCCCACGTGGTCGCCATCGAGGAAATCAGCCGCGCCTCGGCCTCGGTCGGCCTGTCCTACGGCGCCCACTCCAACCTGTGCGTCAACCAGATCAACCGCAACGGCAGCGCTGAGCAGAAGGCCAAGTACCTGCCCAAGCTGGTCAGCGGCGAGCACGTCGGCGCCCTCGCCATGAGCGAGCCGAACGCCGGCTCCGACGTGGTGTCGATGAAGCTGCGCGCCGAGCGTCGCGGTGACCACTTCGTGCTCAACGGCAGCAAGACCTGGATCACCAACGGCCCAGACGCCAACACCTATGTGATCTACGCCAAGACCGACCTGGAGAAAGGCGCCCACGGCATCACCGCCTTTATCGTCGAGCGCGACTGGAAGGGATTTTCCCGCGGCAGCAAGTTCGACAAACTGGGCATGCGCGGCTCCAACACCTGCGAGCTGTTCTTCGATGACGTCGAGGTGCCGGAAGAGAACATCCTCGGCAAGGAAAACGGCGGCGTGAAGGTGCTGATGAGCGGTCTGGACTATGAGCGCGTGGTCCTGGCCGGCGGGCCGATCGGCATCATGCAGGCCTGCATGGACGTGGTGGTGCCCTATATCCACGACCGCAAGCAGTTCGGCCAGAGCATTGGCGAGTTCCAGATGATCCAGGGCAAGGTGGCCGACATGTACACCCAGCTCAACGCCAGCCGCGCCTACCTGTACGCCGTGGCCCAGGCCTGCGACCGCGGCGAGACCAACCGCAAGGACGCTGCCGGGGTGATCCTCTACAGCGCCGAACGTGCGACGCAGATGGCCCTGGAGGCGATCCAGATCCTCGGCGGCAACGGCTACATCAACGAATTCCCCACCGGCCGCCTGCTGCGCGACGCCAAGCTCTACGAGATTGGCGCCGGCACCAGCGAGATCAGGCGCATGCTGATCGGCCGCGAGTTGTTCAACGAAACCAAATAAGCCAGAGCCGTAGGATGGGTTGAGCAACGCGATACCCATGCCGGTGTTTGCGATGGGTATCGCAAGCTCAACCCATCCTACGGTTTTTCACGGAGCCAACTCGATGGCCATCCTGCATACCCAGATCAACAACCGTTCCCCGGAGTTCGCCGCCAACAGCGCGGCGATGCTCACCCAGGTCAATGACCTGCGCGCCCTCCTCGCCCGCGTCCACGAAGGCGGCGGTGAGAAGGCCCAGCACCGGCATATCTCACGCGGCAAGTTGCTGCCACGCGAACGGATCAACCGCCTGCTCGACCTCGGTTCGCCCTTCCTCGAGATCGGCCAACTGGCGGCCCACGAGGTGTATGGCGAAGACGTGCCGGCCGCTGGGGTAGTCGCCGGCATCGGTCGGGTCGAAGGCGTCGAGTGCATGATCGTGGCCAACGACGCCACGGTGAAAGGCGGCAGCTACTACCCGCTGACGGTGAAAAAACACCTGCGCGCCCAGACCATCGCCCAGCAGAATCGCCTGCCGTGCATCTACCTGGTGGACTCCGGCGGCGCCAACCTGCCGCGCCAGGACGAGGTGTTCCCGGACCGCGAGCACTTCGGCCGGATCTTCTTCAACCAGGCCAACATGAGCGCCATGGGCATCCCGCAGATCGCCGTGGTCATGGGCTCCTGCACCGCCGGTGGCGCCTATGTGCCGGCCATGGCCGACGAGGCGATCATGGTGCGCAATCAGGCGACCATCTTCCTCGCCGGCCCGCCGCTGGTGAAGGCCGCCACCGGCGAGGTGGTCAGTGCCGAGGACCTGGGCGGCGCCGATGTGCACTGCAAGATTTCGGGGGTCGCCGACCACTACGCCGAGAACGACGAGCACGCCCTGGCCCTGGCCCGGCGAAGTATCGCCAACCTCAACTGGCGCAAGCTCGGGGTGCTGAATAATCGCGAGCCGATCGCCCCCTTGTATGACAGCGAGGAGCTGTACGGGGTGATCCCGGCCGACGCCAAGCAGCCCTTCGATGTACGCGAGGTGATCGCGCGCACCGTCGACGGCTCAGTATTCGATGAGTTCAAGGCGCTGTTCGGCGCCACCCTGGTCTGCGGCTTCGCGCACATTCAGGGCTATCCGGTAGCGATCCTCGCCAATAACGGGATCTTATTCGCGGAATCCGCGCAGAAAGGCGCGCATTTCATCGAGCTGGCCTGCCAGCGCGGCATTCCGCTGCTGTTTTTGCAGAACATCACCGGCTTCATGGTCGGGCAGAAGTACGAAGCCGGCGGCATCGCCAAGCACGGCGCCAAACTGGTCAACGCGGTGGCCTGCGCCAAGGTGCCGAAGTTCACCGTGATCATCGGTGGTAGCTTCGGTGCCGGTAACTACGGCATGTGCGGCCGCGCCTACGACCCACGCTTCCTGTGGATGTGGCCGAACGCGCGGATCGGCGTGATGGGCGCCGAACAGGCCGCCGGCGTCCTGGTGCAGGTCAAGCACGAGCAGGCGGCCCGCGCCGGCCACGACTTCTCCGCCGAGGATGAGGCCAAGCTCAAGCAGCCGATCCTCGAGCAGTACGAGCGCCAGGGCCATCCCTACTATTCCAGCGCACGGCTGTGGGACGACGGCGTGATCGACCCGGCGCAGACCCGCGAGGTGCTCGGCCTGGCGTTGTCCGCCAGCCTCAATGCGCCGATCGAGCCGACCACCTTTGGTGTGTTCCGCATGTGATCACCCTTGTGGGAGGGGCTTTAGCCGCGATGCTTTTCGCCTTGTCGCGGCTAAAGCGGACCGCCGCCCGGCCCCTCCCACAGAACTAACTCTTCGAGCCAACACCATGACCAACTTCACCACCGTACAACTGGAACAAGACCCGCGCGGTTTCGCCACCCTCTGGCTCAATCGCGCCGACAAGAACAACGCCTTCAACGCCGAGATGATCCGTGAACTGATCCTCGCCCTGGATGACGTGCAGGCCGACAAGAGCCTGCGCTTTCTCCTGCTGCGCGGGCGTGGCAAGCACTTCTCTGCCGGTGCCGACCTGGCCTGGATGCAACATGCCGCGACCCTCGACTACAAGGCCAACCTGGCCGATTCGCGCGAACTGGCCGAGCTGATGCACAACCTCTACCAGGTGAAGATTCCGACCCTGGCCGTGGTCCAGGGTGCGGCCTTCGGCGGCGCACTGGGGCTGATCGCCTGCTGCGACATGGCCATCGGTGCCGACGACGCGCAACTGTGCCTGTCGGAGGTGCGCATCGGCCTGGCCCCGGCGGTGATCAGCCCCTTCGTCGTGCAGGCCATCGGCGAACGCGCGGCGCGTCGTTATGCCCTGACCGCCGAACGCTTCAGCGGCGAGCGGGCCCGTGAACTGGGCCTGTTGGCCGAGAGTTACCCGGCCGAGGCGCTGGACGACGCGGTCAACGACTGGGTCGCCAACCTGCTGCTCAACAGCCCGCAGGCGATGCAGGCGAGCAAGGACCTGCTCAAGGAAGTCGCCAGCGGCGTGCTTACCCCGGCCCTGCGCCGTTATACCGAAAACGCCATTGCCCGCATCCGCGTCAGCGCCGAAGGCCAGGAAGGCCTGCGCGCGTTCCTCGATAAACGCAAGCCGAGCTGGCAGGAGCAACAATGACTATTCCTTGCGATCTAGTGCTCCATAGCGTTCAGTGCGGCAGCTGGCTCGATAAACGTCAATCCCTCCGGCAGGAGCAACACGCATGAGCAAGCACATCGACACCCTGCTGATCGCCAACCGCGGCGAAATCGCCTGCCGCGTGATGCGCACGGCCAAGGCCATGGGCATCACGACCGTGGCGGTACACAGCGCCGTCGACCGTAACGCCCGCCACGTGCGCGAGGCGGACATCGCCGTCGACCTGGGCGGCGCCAAGCCGGCCGACAGCTACCTGCGCATCGACGCGCTGATTGCCGCGGCCCAGGCCAGCGGCGCCCAGGCCATCCACCCCGGCTATGGCTTTCTCTCGGAGAACGCCGGTTTCGCCCGCGCTATCGAAGCGGCCGGCTTGCTCTTCCTCGGCCCGCCCGCCAGCGCCATCGACGCCATGGGCAGCAAGTCCGCGGCCAAGGCGCTGATGGACGCCGCCGGCGTACCGCTGGTGCCTGGCTATCACGGCGAGGCCCAGGATCTGGAGACCTTCCGCGCCGCGTCCGAAGTCATCGGCTACCCGGTATTGCTCAAGGCCACCGCCGGTGGCGGCGGCAAGGGCATGAAGGTGGTCGAGCGCGAGAGCGAGTTGGCCGAAGCCCTGGCCAGCGCCCAGCGCGAGGCGCAGTCGTCGTTCGGCGACTCTCGCATGCTGGTGGAAAAATACGTACTCAAACCGCGCCACGTGGAGATCCAGGTATTTGCCGACCAACACGGCCACTGCCTGTACCTGAATGAGCGCGATTGCTCGATCCAGCGTCGCCACCAGAAGGTGGTCGAGGAAGCGCCGGCGCCGGGCCTCAGCCCGGAACTGCGCCGCGCCATGGGCGAGGCCGCAGTCAAGGCAGCCCAGGCCATCGGCTATGTCGGCGCCGGCACCGTGGAGTTTCTGCTGGACGAGCGCGGCGACTTCTTCTTCATGGAGATGAACACCCGCCTGCAGGTCGAGCACCCGGTCACCGAGGCCATCACCGGCCTCGATCTGGTCGCCTGGCAGATCCGCGTGGCCCGTGGCGAGCCGCTGCCGCTGACTCAGCAGCAAGTGCCCTTGATCGGTCATGCCATCGAGGTACGCCTGTACGCCGAAGACCCTGATCACGACTTCCTGCCCTCCACCGGCACCCTCGCCCTGTACCGCGAGGCCAGTGCCGGACCGGGCCGGCGGGTCGATATGGGCGTGGCCGAAGGTGACGAGGTGTCGCCCTTCTACGACCCGATGCTCGGCAAGCTGATCGCCTGGGGCGACAACCGCGAAGAAGCGCGCCTGCGTCTGCTGGCCATGCTCAATGAAACCTGCATCGGCGGGGTCAAGACCAACCTGGCGTTCCTGCGTCGCGTGCTGGCCCACCCGGCCTTCGCCGACGCCGAGCTGGATACCGGTTTTATCCCGCGCCACGAAGCGCAACTTCTGCCGCCGCCAGGCGAGTTGCCCGCCGAATTCTGGCAACTGGCCGGCGAAGCCTTCGTACAGAGCGAGCCGCTACGGCGCAAGCACGAGGACTTCCATTCGCCGTGGGCAACCAGCAGCGGCTGGCGTGCCGGGCTGCCCAGCGAGTGCTCGATCAGCCTCAACTGCAATGGCAGTGAACAGACCGTCAAGCTCAGTGGCGACGTCCGCCTGCAAGGCGAATCACCGGCGCTTACAGCCGTGCAGCGGCGCCACACGGCGATTCGCCAAGGCGACACCCTGTATTTCGAGTGGGATGGTGAGCTGCACCCGGTCAATCGCGTCGACCCGATTGCCGCCGTCGAGGCCAGCCACAGCCACCACGGTAGCCTGACGGCGCCAATGAACGGCAGCATCGTCCGCGTACTGGTCGAAGCAGGCCAGCAGGTCGAGGCCGGCACCGCCCTGGTGGTGCTGGAAGCGATGAAGATGGAGCACAGCATCCGCGCCCCGCATGCCGGCACCGTCAAGGCGTTGTATTGCAGCGAAGGCGAGATGGTCAGCGAAGGCAGCGTGCTGGTTGAGCTGGACGAAGCCTGATGGCTCGCTGCTGTCGAATGCTGAATTGACTGCGTAGGATGGGTTGAGCGAAGCGATACCCATCCTAGCGTCCAAGGTCCTTCGTAAGGTGCTGCCTGGATACGAAGCCCAAGATCCCGATTCAAGAGATGACGCAATGACAATTCCCAGCAAGGTGCGCTTGGTCGAAGTCGGCCCGCGCGACGGCCTGCAGAATGAAAAACAGCCGATCAGCGTGGCCGACAAGGTGCGCCTGGTCGACGACCTGTCCGCCGCCGGCTTGAGCTATATCGAAGTCGGTAGCTTCGTCTCGCCCAAGTGGGTGCCGCAGATGGCCGGCAGCACCGAGGTGTTCGTCCAGATCCAGCAGTTGCCCGGCGTGACCTACGCCGCCCTGACCCCCAACCTCAAGGGCTTCGAAGCGGCACTGGCGGCCGGAGTCAAGGAAGTGGCCGTCTTCGCCGCCGCCTCCGAGTCCTTCTCGCAGAAGAACATCAACTGTTCCATCAGCGAGAGCTTGCAGCGTTTTCTGCCATTGATGGACGCCGCCAAGCAGCAGGGCATTCGCGTGCGTGGCTACGTATCCTGCGTACTCGGCTGCCCTTACGAGGGCACCATCGCCCCTGCCCAGGTGGCAGAGGTGGCCCGCGAGCTTTACAGCATGGGCTGCTACGAGATCTCCCTCGGCGACACCATAGGTGCTGGCACCGCCGGAGAAACCCGGCGTTTGATTGAAGTAGTCGGCGGCAAGGTCCCGCGCAACAAGCTGGCCGGGCATTTTCACGACACCTACGGTCAGGCCCTGGCCAATATCTACGCCAGCCTGCTGGAAGGTATCGAGGTGTTCGACAGCTCGGTCGCCGGCCTCGGCGGCTGCCCCTATGCCAAGGGCGCCACCGGCAATGTCGCGACCGAGGATGTGCTGTATCTGCTCAATGGCCTGGGCATCAGCAGCGGTATCGATATGGATCTGCTGATCGCCGCCGGTCAGCGCATCTGCGCGGTGCTCGACAAGCCCAACGGCTCGCGGGTGGCCCGCGCCCGCTTGGCCCAGGCACAGGCCTGAACACATCCACGCCTTTCCCTGGCCGTGGTCACCCTGTGCCGCGGCTTTTTTTGTTCACCAACCAGCCTCTCTCGCAGATAAGCGAAAAAACGCCGGCGCCCTCTATCGAGGTGCGACCGGCGTTTGGCTGTTAGGACTTCTTGTCCGGTGCTCGTAGCCTTGTAGGGCGGGGAGCGTTATTTATCCGCGTTCAATCGCCAATGCCACGCCCTGACCACCGCCGATACACAGAGTGGCCAGGCCCTTGTGGGCATCGCGCTTGATCATCTCGTGCAGCAGGGTCACCAGAATCCGGCAGCCGGAACCGCCGATCGGATGGCCGATGGCGATGGCGCCACCGTTGACGTTGACTTTGCTGGCATCCCACTGCAATTCCTTGCCAACGGCCAGGGCCTGGGCGGCAAAGGCTTCGTTGGCCTCGATCAGGTCCAGCTGCTCCAGGCTCCAGCCGGCCTTGGCCAGGCAGCGCTGGGTGGCGGAGACCGGGCCGATGCCCATGATTGCCGGATCGACGCCGGCGTTGGCGTAGCCGGCGATGCGCGCCAGCACCGGTAGACCGAGGGCCTGGGCTTTGCCTGCGCTCATCAGCAGCACCGCGGCGGCGCCGTCGTTGAGGCTGGAGGCATTGCCGGCGGTGACGCTGCCGTCTTTCTTGAACGCCGGCTTGAGCTTGGCCAATGATTCGGCGGTGGTGCTGGCGCGCGGCTGTTCGTCGGTGGCGAAGGACAGAGGCTCGCCTTTGCGCTGGGGAATCAGGATCGGGGTGATTTCATCCTTGAAGCGGCCGGCCTCGATGGCGGCGCAGGCCTTGCGCTGCGACTCGGCGGCGAAGGCATCCTGCTCCTCGCGGCTGATGGCGTACTTGTCCACCAGGTTCTCGGCGGTGATGCCCATGTGGTAGTCGTTGAAGGCGTCCCACAGGCCGTCTGTGATCATCGTGTCGACCAACTGGGCGTGGCCCATGCGCAGGCCGGTACGTGCGCCGGGCATGACGTAGGGGGCCAGGCTCATGTTCTCCATGCCGCCGGCGATGATCACCTCGGCATCGCCGCAGCGAATCGCCTGGGCGCCCAGGTGCAGGGCTTTCAGGCCCGAACCGCAGACCTTGTTCAGGGTCAGTGCCGGTACCGCATGGGGCAGGCCGGCGAGGATCGCTGCCTGGCGTGCCGGGTTCTGTCCGCTGCCTGCGGTGAGCACCTGGCCGAGGATCACTTCGTCGACCTCGGCGCCATTCAGGCCGGTTTGTTCCAGCAAGCGGCGGATCACCGCAGCGCCCAGTTCGGGGGCAGCAATGCCCGCCAGCGAACCCTGGAAACTGCCGACCGCGGTGCGGGTGGCGGCGACTATGACGACTTCTTGCATGGTGAGACTCCTGCGAGTTGCGTCGATGCCGTTCGGGGCATCGACAAGCGATGGGTAACGCTGCGCTCGCGGAACGCCGCCCGACCCATCCTACAAATGAAAAAGCCGCTGCGCAGGGCGCCATGCGTGGTGGCAGCCTGCGCAGCGGGGAGGTGCTCAGAAGGTCATTTCGATAACATCGTCCGGCACGATCAACGGGCCTGCAGTCTTGGCGACGATCTCCTCGATGCTCACACCCGGCGCGCGCTCACGCAGGATGAAGCTGCCATTGTCGATTTCCAGGTAGGCCAAGTCGGTGAGCACCTTGCGGATGCAGCCGCAGCCGGTAAGCGGCAGGCTGCAGTGTTTCAGCAGCTTGGACTCGCCATCCTTGGAGGCGTGAGTCATGGTCACGATGATGTTGTCGGCGCCGGCGACCAGGTCCATGGCGCCGCCCATGCCCTTGATCAGCTTGCCGGGGATCATCCAGGAGGCGATGTTGCCGTTGGCGTCCACCTCGAAGGCGCCAAGTACGGTGAGATCGACGTGACCACCGCGGATCATCGCGAAGGACTCGGCCGAGGAGAAGATCGACGCACCTTTACGCGCGGTCACCGTCTGCTTGCCGGCGTTGATCATGTCGGCGTCCAGCTCATCCTCGGTCGGGAATGCGCCCATGCCGAGCAGGCCGTTTTCCGATTGCAGCATCACGTCGATGCCTTGCGGCACATAGTTGGCCACCAGGGTCGGGATGCCGATGCCCAGGTTCACGTAGTAACCATCTTTCAATTCGCGCGCCACACGCTGAGCCATCTGTTCGCGGGTAAGTGCCATTTGTACTTCCTCAATTTATTCAGTGGTGGAAGAATCTGGTCAGGCTCGAGCGAGCTAGAGGCCGGCAAGGCGAAATCGGACGAGGACGCGGAATTTACGAGCGCTAAATGAGCAGTCCGAGTCCGATTTCAACACAACCGGGCCGACGCGCAGCCGATCCTGATAGGTTCTCAGGCGCGCAGGGTGCGCTTCTCGATCCGCTTCTCGAAACTGCCCTGGATGATGCGATCGACGTAGATGCCCGGGGTGTGGATGTGTGCCGGATCGAGTTCGCCGGGTTCGACGATTTCCTCCACCTCGACCACGGTAATGCGCCCGGCGGTGGCCACCAGCGGGTTGAAGTTCTGCGCAGTGTGGCGATAGATCACGTTGCCGAAGTGGTCGGCCTTCCAGCCTTTGACGATGGCGAAGTCGCCGGTGATGGCCGGTTCGAGGATGTAATGGCGGCCATTGAATTCGCGTGCTTCCTTGCCTTCGGCGACCGGGGTGCCGTAGCCGGTAGCGGTGAAGAAGGCCGGGATACCGGCGCCACCGGCGCGTAGTTTCTCCGCCAGGGTGCCTTGCGGAGTCAGTTCGACCTCCAGTTCGCCGTTGAGCAACTGCCGCTCGAACAGGGCGTTCTCACCGACATAGGAGGCGATCATCTTGCGGATCTGCCGGTCTTCCAGCAGCACGCCGAGGCCGAAACCATCGACCCCGCAGTTGTTCGAGACCACGGTCAGGCCGCGCACGCCGAGGCGGCGGATTTCGGCGATCAGGTTCTCCGGAATCCCGCACAGGCCAAAGCCGCCGGCCAGAACGGTCATGTTGTCGGTCAGCCCGGCCAGGGCCTCTGCGTAACTGCCTACTCGCTTGTCGAGTCCACTCATATCGCTGCGCCTCTTGTAATTGTCGGTTCGGCAGCCGTGCCGCCAGAAAGCAAGTGAGAGCTTCACCGCTGCAGACTAATTTGTTAAGTTTGTTTTTCTAAGCCATTAATCAGAAAAACAAACCAATGACCGTCAAGCAATTGCGTGCCTTCCTCGCCGTGGCGCAGAGCCTGAGCTTCGTCCAGGCTTGCGCGCGCCTGCATCTGTCCCAGCCGGCGCTGAGCCTGGCGATCAAGAACCTGGAGCAATCCCTCGGTGGCCCGTTGCTGGTGCGTACCACCCGCAGTGTCAGCCTGACCCCGGAAGGCGAACTGCTGCTGCCGATCGCCCGGCACCTGCTGGCCGACTGGGACAACACCGAGGAACTGCTGCGCCAGCACTTCACCCTGCAACTGGGTAAGGTTGCCATCGCCGCCATGCCCTCCTTCGCCGGCAACCTGCTGCCGGTTGCCCTCAAGGCGTTTCGTACGCGGCATCCGAAGGTCAACGTGGCGGTGCATGACGTCATCAACGAACAGGTGCTGGAGATGCTGCGCAACCGCCGGGTGGAGCTGGGCATTGCCTTCGAGCCGGAATCCCTCGATGGCCTGGACTTTATCCCCTTCTATACCGACCGTTTTGTCGCGGTGGTACCCGCTGACTGCCCGCTGGCCGAGTTGCCCGAACTGAGCTGGGCAGCGTTGCTGCAAGAGAGCTTTATCACCTTGCAGCGCCCGTCTGCGGTGCGCCTGCTGCTGGAGGAAAGCATCGCGGCCCAACATGGCAAACTGCGGGTGGCCTTTGAGAGCCACCAGCTGGTGACCGTCGGCCGCATGGTCGCCCAGGGCCTCGGCGTGAGCGCGGTGCCGAGCCTGTGCATCCAGCAGATGCAAGAGCTCGGCGCCCGTTGCATTGCCCTATCCGAGCCGCGGGTGGAACGCCGCGTCGGCCTGTTGCACCTGGCCGGGCACGAGTTGTCGAGCGCGGCCCAGGCCCTCAGCGATGTGCTGCTGCACGTCACGGACTGGAACAGCCTGAATCTTCCGCGAGTCGAAACACCGCCGGCCGGCAGCTGACGGCGCCCGCCAGGCATCGCCGCCGACTGCGTGCCATTATGTAAAGCATACGTCGGGGTAACGATGAACCGGCCGCTCCAGAACCTATGGCCGTCACGTGCTGACCCTGGTGCCGCCCGTGCCCGGCATTGGGCCGACAAGCCGGTAGCGGTTTGGCAGCCCACGCCACCAGCCAACTGCGACGGTCAGGCTAGGTGCCAGCCTGATCGCGGGCTGCGCCGACCTGCAGTTGCCCCCAGGTTGTTGCGGGGCAAACGAGCCGTTACCCGCAGGCTTTGTCCATGCCACGGGGCCGGAGGTCGGAGCCCTTGCAGGAAAGGTCGTTGCAGTCCAAGGCGACCGCCGCTCGGCAGGCTAGGGTGCCATCGCCATGCACGATGGCCTGGCACAACAAGAGCCTCGGCGACAGCCGAATGAGGAACAGACATGCAAAAGCCCTTGTGGACCCCCTCCCAGGACCGTATCGCCGCCACCCGGCTGGACGCCTTCCGCCGTTTCGTCAACCAGCGCCACAGCCTGCAACTGCCCGACTACCCGGCCCTGCATGCCTGGAGCCTGGCTGCCCGCGAGGCGTTCTGGCAGGCCATCGTCGACTTCTTCGAGATCCGCTTCAGCGAGCAACCCCACGCCGTGCTGGAAGAAGGCCTGGTCATGCCCAGCGCCCGCTGGTTCCCCGGCGCCCAGCTTAACTTCGCCGAACACCTGCTGCGCCGCCGCGATGACCACCCGGCGCTGGTGGCCGTCGGCGAGGACGGTTCGCGCGAGCAAATGAGCTACGCCGAGCTGGCCGCCCATGTCGCCGGCCTGCAGCAAAGCCTCAAGGCCGCCGGGGTAGGCATTGGCGACCGGGTCGTGGCCTTGATGCCCAACACCTGGCAGACGCTGGTCGGCATGCTCGCCGCCAGCAGCCTGGGCGCCACCTGGTCATCCTGCTCGCCGGACTTTGGCACCCAGGGGGTAATCGACCGCTTCGGTCAGATCGAGCCCAAGGTGCTCATCGCCGCCGCCGGCTACCGCTATGCCGGCAAGAACCTCGACCTGACCGGCAAACTCAACGAGATCCTCGAACGCCTGCCGTCGCTGCAGCAGCTGATCGTGGTGGCCTACTCCCGGCCACAAGCCAAGGTCGACGACTTCACCACCGAAGCCAAGGTCGCGCTCTGGCAGGACTTCTACCAGGCCGGCGGCGAGCCTCAGTTTACTGCCGTGCCCTTCGATCACCCGCTGTATATCCTCTACTCCAGTGGCACCACCGGCGTGCCCAAGTGCATCGTCCACGGCACCGGCTGCGTGTTGTTGCAGCACGTCAAGGAACTCGGCCTGCACAGCGACCTGCACGCCAGCGACACGCTGTTCTACTACACCACCTGCGGCTGGATGATGTGGAATTGGCTGGTTTCCGGCCTGGCTCTGGGCGCCACCTTGGTGCTATTCGACGGCTCGCCGTTTCACCCCGACGCGCAACGCCTGATCGACCTGATCGACGCGGAAAATATCAGCATCTTCGGCACCAGCGCCAAGTACCTCGCCGCCCTGGAAAAGGCCGGCGCCAAGCCAGGCAGCTCGCACCAACTGGCACGCTTGAAAGCCATCCTCTCGACCGGCTCGCCGCTGTCCCACGAGAGCTTCGAGTACGTCTACCGCGAGATCAAAAGCGAGCTGTGCCTGTCATCGATTTCCGGCGGCACCGACATCGTCTCCTGCTTCGCCCTGGGTAATCCGCTGCTGCCGGTTTGGCGCGGCGAGTTGCAGTGCAAGGGCCTGGGCATGGACGTCCAGGTGTGGAACGAGGCTGGCCAGCGGGTTATTGGCCAGAAAGGCGAACTGGTTTGCGCCCAACACTTCCCCTCAATGCCGGTGGGTTTCTGGAACGATCCGGCTGACGAGAAGTTCCGCGCCGCCTACTTCGACACCTTCCCCGGCGTCTGGGCTCACGGCGACTACGCCGAGGAGACCAGCCACGGCGGCCTGGTGATTCACGGTCGCTCCGACGCGGTACTCAATCCGGGCGGCGTGCGTATCGGCACCGGGGAAATTTACCGCCAGGTGGAAAAAATCGAGGAGGTGCTGGAGTCCATCGCCATCGGCCAGGACTGGGACGATGACGTGCGCGTGGTGCTGTTCGTCCGTCTGCGCGACGGCGTGACATTGACCGATGAACTGCAGGCACGCATTCGCCAGGCGATCCGCAGTAACACCACGCGGCGCCACGTACCGGCCAAGATCATCGCCGTGGCCGACATTCCCCGCACCCTCAGCGGCAAGATCGTCGAGCTGGCGGTGCGCAACGTGGTGCACGGCAAGCCGGTGAAGAACAGCGACGCCCTGGCCAACCCCCGGGCGCTGGAGTTGTATCGGAATCTGCCGGAGCTGCAGCACTGATCACCAAGGCCGGACCATCCCAGCTAGCTGGTGGCACCGAATAAACGACTGTCCAACGGCTGCTGACGGATGGACAGGGCAGAAAAGATCGAATAGCGTCGAACGGCGACGGTTTGCGCGCGCTGGCTGCCACACCGTCGCGCCCAGCCCTGCCTTAGGCAATGGACAAAGACCGTGCACAAGCCCGACTACAAGATCAGAACCATGACCCGCGCAGAAGTCGATATCGCCATCGACTGGGCCGCGGCTGAAGGCTGGAATCCGGGTATGCATGACGCGCAGTGCTTCTATGCGGCCGACCCCAATGGCTTTCTGATCGGCCTGCTGGGCGATGAGCCGATTGCGCTCATTTCG
Source organism: Pseudomonas sp. CC6-YY-74 (assembly GCF_002025205.1). Classification (GTDB taxonomy): domain Bacteria; phylum Pseudomonadota; class Gammaproteobacteria; order Pseudomonadales; family Pseudomonadaceae; genus Aquipseudomonas; species Aquipseudomonas paeninsulae. The sequence goes on from NZ_CP019947.1 coordinate 1,746,889, forward strand.
GTGGTGAAGTACGGCAGCGGCTTTGGCTTTCTCGGTTGCTACATCGTCAAGCCGGAGTACCGTGGCCAGGGCTATGGCCTGCAGATCTGGAAGGCCGGGCTGACCTATCTGCAGGGGCGCACCGTTGGCCTGGACGGCGTGGTGGCGCAGCAAGGCAACTACATGAAATCGGGGTTCAAGCTGGCCTGCGCCAATATTCGTTATCAGGGTGTCGCTGGCGGAGATTTCCCGGCCAATCCCGCCATAGTGCCGTTGTCCACGCTGCCCTTTGCCGAATTAGATGCCTACGACCAGACACTGTTTGCCGAGAACCGCACGGCCTTTCTGAGCTGCTGGATCGAGCAGCCGGCAAGCACCGCGCTGGGCATCCTGCAGGCGGGCAAGCTGGCCGGCTACGCGGTGCTGCGCAAGTGCCGTAGCGGCTACAAGATCGGTCCATTGTTTGCCAACAGTGGCGCGCTGGCCGAACAGCTCTTTCTCGCCCTCAACGCCAGCGCACCAGCAGGCGCGGAGCTTTTCCTGGATACGCCGGCGCTGAACCCTGCGGCAGTAGCGTTGGCGCAGCGCTACGGCATGCAGGTCTCGTTCGAGACCGCACGCATGTACCTGGGCACCCCACCGAATCTGCCCATCGAGCGCGTATTCGGCGTGACCAGCTTCGAGCTCGGCTAATAGCACAGGCCGTGTTCGCGCCCCGTTGCCGAAGCCCTGCCGCTATTGCATAACAGCAACTAGATAAGAGGGTCATAGGCCCAGGACATCACACACAAGGAACAATATCATGGCCGGTCAGTACCCCGATAAAATCAAATCCCTGCCGCTGTATGACGGCCGCTTCGATGCCTACAAGCTGGCGGCCACGGGCAGCGACGTGCTGTTCGCCTCCTACCCGGCGGGCACCACGATCCCAGCCCATAGCCATGACACCGATAATTACGGGGTGATCACCCGGGGGGCGCTGCAGCTGACCATCGACGGGCAGACCACTACCTACAGGACCGGCGACTGGTATCAGGTGCCGGCCGGCATGCTGCACGCCGCCGAGTTTGCCGAGGAAACCGACGAGATCGAATTCTGGTTCACCGCCGACGAACGTTAGATAAGCAATCCCACGCTTTGGAATACCACTAATTGCTAGCCGAACTGCCGGTCAAGGACTTCACCGCTTTGCAGGCGCTTCTAGTAGCACATCTGCGGTTGCAGCTGACGCTTTTAGCGCCTAGTGGCCTGATCGGTTAATCCGTTCATCCATGGACTCAGCCGGTCCAGAACCTGGTAGACGGCGGCGTCCGCTCGCGAAAATGTTCCCGGCATTTTCCCTACCTTTCCCATCCACGGGGACGCCGGCGGGTTGCCAGGTTGTGCTGTCGCGGTGCAGGACACACCGAGGTTGGGCCTGCCACAGATAAGACTCAAGCCGGCACATTTGAGTTAACCAACCACTAGCGTGTCCGCGCGCACTACAGATACGGGCGAATCACCGCCAGCGCCCGCTCCACGAAGGCCTGTTTCTCGCCAACCGGCGCAACGTAGTGCAGCGCCTCGGCGCAGGCGCCCTCTCCCGCCAGCTTGGCAATCACCCAGGCCGCCAGGTACGGCGCCGACAGGCAACCGCCTGCGCTGGCCAGGTTGCCCTTGGCATAGAACGGCTGATCCAGCACGCGCACCCCGGCCTCGATCACCCAGGGCTTGCTGCTCAGGTCGGTACAGGCGGGCAGATCGCCGAGCAATCCAAGCTTGGCCATCAACAAGACTCCCGAGCACTGTGCACCGACCAACTGGCGCGACGGATCCAACCGCAGGCGCTCGAGGATGCTCAGATCTTGGGCAATCGCACGGGTCTGCATGCCGCTGCCGAACAGCACCACATCCGCCTGGCTGGCGAATTCCAAGGGCTGCTGGGCCTGCACTTGTACGCCATTCATCGAGGTGACCTGCGCACTCGGGCAGGTGATCTGTGCCTGCCAGCCCTGCCCACGCAAGCGGTTAAGCACGCCGGCGGCGACAAAGGAATCCAGCTCGTTGAAACCATCGAATGTCAGCACGGCAATACGCATCTCACCCTCCCCTCGGCAGCTCGGCAGCTCGGCGCAACGCATGAATCTATCGACTCCCGGCGCCACGCGCTAAGCACAGTGAGGGTGAAATTTTCCCATACAGCACGCAGGGCGGTTGGCGCGCAGCCCCAGAAGGCGAGTCGCGCCGATGCAGCCTCGGCGTTGGCTTAAATCCCCTGCCGCCCTGGGTCTTCCGAAGGCGAATCCACTTCAATGTCTTCGAGTTTCAGCTCCAGCCCCCAGTCGCCGGCTTCGGCAGCTTTCGCAGGCGCGGCAACGGCAGCCGACACGGCGGCTACCGGGCTGGCGGTGGATGGGTTGTCGCGATAGAGCTTGAGCTTCAAACGCACATTGTTCGCCGAGTCGGCATTCTTCACCGCTTCTTCTTCGTCGATAACGTTTTCATTGACCAGATCGATCAGCGCCTGGTCGAAGGTCTGCATGCCCAGGTTCTTCGACTTTTCCATGATTTCCTTGATCTCGGAAAACTCGTTGCGCTTGATCAGGTCGCGGATGGTCGGCGTGCCGAGCAACACCTCCACCGCGGCGCGGCGCTTGCCATCGATGGTCTTGACCAGGCGCTGGGAAACGAAAGCCTTGAGGTTGTTGCCCAGGTCGTTGAGCAACTGCGGACGGCGATCCTCTGGGAAGAAGTTGATGATGCGGTCCAACGCCTGGTTGGCGTTGTTGGCGTGCAGCGTGGAGATCGCCAGGTGGCCGGTGTCGGCGAAGGCCAGGGCGTGCTCCATGGTTTCGCGGTCGCGGATCTCGCCGATCAGGATCACATCCGGCGCCTGGCGCAGGGTGTTCTTCAGCGCCGCGTGGAAGCTGCGGGTGTCGACGCCGACTTCACGCTGGTTGATGATCGATTTCTTGTGCCGGTGGACATACTCCACCGGGTCTTCGATGGTGATGATGTGCCCGCCGCTATTGCGGTTGCGGTAGTCGATCAGCGCCGCCAGGGAGGTGGACTTGCCCGAACCGGTGCCGCCGACGAACAGCACCAGGCCGCGTTTCTCCATGACGGTGCCGAGCAACACTTCGGGCAGCTTCAAGTCTTCGAACTTGGGGATATCCAGCTTGATATTGCGCGCGACGATGGACACCTCGTTGCGCTGCTTGAAGATATTGATACGAAAGCGCCCTACGCCAGACAGGGAAATCGCCAGGTTCATCTCCAGTTCGCGCTCGAACTCTTCACGCTGGGCGACATCCATCACCCCTTCGGCGATGGCGGCCACCTCGCCGGCCTTCAAGGGTTCCTGACTGAGCGCCTTGAGCACGCCATTGAACTTGGCGCATGGCGGCGCGCCGGTTGACAGGTAGAGGTCAGAACCGTCCTGGCTGGCCAGGACTTTCAACATTGAATGGATATCCATGAACAGCGCTTCCGTCGATTGGATTTAATACGTTAGGCCAGAATTCATCCGTGCCCCCGGAGAATCGGCAAACCTGAACAGTGACGTCATTCTGATGGCGCAGCAAACACTGGCACAATACGCGCCCGGTAGAAATGAGGAACTCGTCATGGCAAAAGCAATGGCCCGCCATATTCTGGTGAAAACCGAAGCGGAAGCCGCGGCACTGAAGAAGCGCATCGCCGCCGGCGAGGCCTTCGATCTGCTCGCACGGCAGTATTCCACCTGCCCGTCCGGCAAGCGCGGCGGCGATCTCGGCGAAGTGCGCCCCGGACAGATGGTCCGAGCGATCGATCAGGTCATCTTCAAGAAACCCCTGCGTGAGGTGCATGGTCCGGTGAAGAGCCAGTTCGGCTATCACCTGGTACAGGTGTTCTACCGCGACTGAGAGCAGAGCGCTTGTGAAAATACTGCGGCAGCCTCCAAACGTCCGCTGCGGCGTGCCGCAGACGCCTTGAGGCAGCCTCGCGACGGCGCTCGATATTTTCACAACCGCAGATCACCCGGCAAAACCCTCCCATCTGTCCTCCCGGCTGCCTTGCCGGGCCATAAAGCTGTACAATCTTGCCCCTTTCGCGCTCCCGCGCTCGCTTCCTGGACAACGATTACGTGATCTCCACCGCCAATATCACCATGCAATTCGGGGCCAAACCCCTGTTCGAGAACGTTTCCGTCAAGTTTGGCGGCGGCAACCGTTACGGCCTGATTGGGGCGAACGGCAGCGGCAAGTCGACCTTCATGAAAATTCTCGGCAACGACCTGGAACCGAGCGGCGGTCAGGTGATGCTGGAGCCGAACGTGCGCCTGGGTAAGCTGCGCCAGGATCAGTTCGCCTACGAAGACTTCAGCGTGCTCGATACCGTGATCATGGGCCACGAGGAGTTGTGGAAGGTCAAAGCCGAGCGTGACCGCATCTACTCGCTGCCGGAAATGAGCGAAGACGACGGCATGGCCGTGGCCGAACTGGAAACCGAGTTCGCCGAGATGGACGGCTACACCGCCGAATCCCGCGCGGGCGAACTGCTGATGGGCCTGGGCATTCCGCTGACTCAGCATTTCGGCCCGATGAGCGAAGTCGCTCCAGGCTGGAAACTGCGAGTACTGCTGGCCCAGGCGTTGTTCTCCGATCCGGAAGTGTTGCTGCTCGACGAGCCGACCAACCACCTGGACATCAACACCATCCGCTGGCTGGAAAACATCCTGACCCAGCGCAACAGCACCATGATCATCATTTCCCACGATCGCCACTTCCTCAACAGTGTGTGCACCCACATGGCGGATCTGGATTACTGCGAACTGCGCCTGTTCCCGGGTAACTACGACGAGTACATGACCGCCGCGACCCAGTCGCGCGAGCAACTGCTGTCGGACAACGCCAAGAAAAAAGCCCAGATCAACGAGCTGCAGTCCTTCGTCAGCCGCTTCTCGGCCAACGCCTCGAAAGCCAAGCAGGCCACCTCGCGTGCCAAGCAGATCGACAAGATCCAGCTGGCCGAAGTCAAGCCGTCCAGCCGGATCAGCCCGTTCATTCGCTTCGAGCAGAACAAGAAGCTGCATCGCCAGGCCGTGATCGTCGACAGCATGGCCAAGGGCTTCGACGGCAAGCCGCTGTTCAAGAACTTCAGTTTCAACGTCGAAGCCGGCGAACGCGTGGCCATCATCGGCCCCAACGGCATCGGCAAGACCACCCTGCTGCGCACCCTGGTCGGCGAACTGTACCCGGATGCCGGTACCGTCAAATGGACCGAAAGCGCCGAACTGGGCTACTACGCCCAGGACCACGCCTCAGACTTCGAAGACGAGAGCAACCTGTTCGACTGGATGGGCCGCTGGACCCAGGGCGGCGAGCAACTGGTGCGCGGCACCCTCGGCCGCATGCTGTTCTCCAACGACGAAATCCTCAAGTCGGTGAAGGTGATTTCCGGTGGCGAACAGGGCCGCATGCTGTTCGGCAAGCTGATCCTGCAAAAGCCTAACGTGCTGATCATGGACGAACCGACCAACCACCTCGACATGGAATCCATCGAGGCGCTCAACCTGGCGCTGGAAAACTATCCGGGCACGCTGGTCTTCGTCAGCCACGACCGCGAGTTCGTCGGCTCCCTGGCCACGCGCATCATCGAACTCTCCGCCAGCGGCGTAATCGACTTCAGCGGCACCTACGACGACTACCTGCGCAGCCAGGGCCTGATCCCCTGATCCAGGCAGACTGAGCCCTGGCAAGATGGGCTGTAGGCTGGGCCAGCAGCGAGCTGCTACGGCCCACCACTACCCATCGCGCCTCATCCCCCCCACGCCTGCATACGCGGGGCTGACAGGCCGCTGAACAATGTAGCGCCAGGCCAGCATCTTGCCTGGGGATTCCTGCGCAGCCGCCGTCACCCGCACACCCGTGCCGCCTCCCCTCCGCTCGCCAAGTCCTCCAGCTCACAGCCCGTGAACCGAACGGCGCCGATCACGACGCACCCAGTAAAAAGCCCCGCACTAGGCGGGGCTCGGGTTCAGCTCAGGCGCGCCTCAGGGCACGCTCACCCCACGCTGGGCGCTTTGTGCCAGGTCCATCAGCTCGCGATTGGCGACCGCATACATGGCGTAATCGGAGCCTGTCGCCGCGCGCAACTCGGCGAGCATGGTTTTCCAGCGCTCGACCAGGCGGCGATGCTGCTCTAGCCAGACCACCAGCCGCTCTTCGACCTCTGTCGGTGCCTCGACCATCTGCAGCACCGACACGGTGATCGCGCGCTGCTGCCAGTCCAGATCGTCACGGAAGGCTTCCCGCGCCAGTGCCTGCCAATTGCTTTCCACCGTCAGACCGGTGATCTGCTGCAGATACCAGGACAGATCCAGCGACCCGCCAACAGCGAAGTAGGTCGCGGCAACCCGCTGCGGATCCTGGGCGGTGAGATCCGACGCCTCGATGATCGGCAGCAGGGTGTACAGATGGCTGGTACCGGCCACCATACGCGCCAGCACTTCAGGCACACCGGCCTCGACATAGGCCTGGAAACGTGCGAGCCACTGCTCACGCGCCGGGCCTTCGAGCAACTCGTCGAGGCTCAGCGCCAGCGCCTCGATGCGGGGCGCGAAATGTGCTACGTCGCGCGCCGCATCCAGCTCATTGCGGCGGCTACGCAGGAACCAACGGGTGGCCCGACGCCCCAGACGCATCAGCTCATCCATCATTTGCAACTGCAGTTCGGCCGGCACCTGGTAGTCCAGCGCCTCGATCTGCTTCCACCAATACGGCAGGCGGAACACATCGCGCACGATGACATAGGCCCCGGCGACGTTGGCCGAACTCATGCCGGTGGACTCCTTCAAGCGTTGCACGAAGGTGATGCCCATGTGGTTGACCAGATCGTTGGCGATCTGCGTGCTGACAATCTCGCGCTTGAGGCGATGACGACGCATCTGCTCACCGAACTTCTGCGCCAGCAACGGCGGGAAGGCGGTTTCCATCTCGCGCGCCAGGTACTCATCGTTCGGCACCTGGGATTTGAGCAGCGACTCTTTCAGATCGATCTTGCTGTAGGAGATCAGCACCGACAGCTCCGGACGAGTCAGGCCCTGGCCTTTGGCGGCACGCTCATTAAGTTCGTCGTCGGACGGCAGGAACTCCAGGGCACGATCCAGCTTGCCTGCAGCCTCCAGCCCCGCCATCACACGCTTGTACTCGCCCAGCCGTTCACGCGCACGACGCTCGGCCAACGACAGGGCCTGGGTCTGCTTGTAGTTGTTGGCCAAGACCAGGCCGCCCACCGCATCGGTCATCTCGACCAGCAGCTTGTTGCGCTGCTTGCCGGTCATGTCGCCAGCCGCGACTATCTCGTTGAGCAGGATCTTGATATTTACCTCATGGTCGGAACAATCCACCCCGGCGGCGTTATCGATGAAGTCGGTATAGCTCGCCCCGCCATTGAGGCCGTACTCGACGCGAGCCAACTGGGTCATGCCAAGGTTGCCGCCCTCACCCACGACCAGCGCCCGCAGTTCGCGACCGTCGACGCGCAACGAATCGTTGGCCTTGTCGCCAACATCGGCATGACTTTCCTTGCTCGATTTGACGTAGGTACCGATACCGCCGTTCCAGATCAGGTCCACCGGCGCCTTGAGCAGCGCATTGAGCAGTTCGTTCGGCGCCAGCTTGTCGGCGCTGATGTCGAAGCGCTCTTGCATTTGCGCGCTGATGGGAATGCTCTTGGCGCTACGCAGGAAAATCCCGCCACCCGCGGAAATCAGCGCCGTGTCGTAATCGGCCCAGCTGGAGCGCGGCAGGTCGAACAGACGCTGGCGCTCGACGAAGCTCATGGCCGCATCCGGGTTGGGGTCGATGACGATATGCAGGTGGTTGAAGGCCGCGACCAGCTGCAGCTTGTCCGACAGCAACAGGCCGTTGCCGAACACGTCACCGGCCATGTCGCCGATCCCGATCACCGTGGTGTTGTCCTGTTGCACGTTGATGCCGCGCTCACGGAAGTGACGCTGCACCGAAACCCAGGCGCCCTTGGCGGTAATGCCCATGCCCTTGTGGTCATAACCGGCCGAACCACCGGAAGCGAAGGCATCGCCCAGCCAGAAGCCATAGTCGCCAGCGATACCGTTGGCGATATCGGAGAACGTCGCGGTGCCCTTGTCGGCCGCGACCACCAGATAGGGATCATCCTGATCGTGGCGAACCACGTTGGCCGGCGGCACCACTGCGCCTTCCTTGAGGTTGTCGGTGATGTCGAGCAGGCCGCTGATGAAGATCCGGTAGCAGGCGATGCCCTCGGCCATGATCTCGTCACGCGAGCCGCCCAGCGGCATGCGCCGCGGCAGGAAGCCGCCCTTGGCGCCCATCGGCACGATGACGGCGTTCTTCACCTGCTGCGCCTTGACCAGGCCAAGCACTTCGGTACGGAAGTCTTCATCACGATCCGACCAGCGCAGGCCACCGCGGGCGACGTCACCGAAACGCAGGTGCACGCCTTCGACTCGCGGCGAATAGACGAATATCTCGAATTTTGGCGTCGGCTTGGGAATGTCCGGAATCGCCCGCGGGTTGAGCTTGAAGCTGAAGTAGGACTTGCTCTGTCCTGCGGCATCGGGCTGGTAGAAGTTGGTGCGCAGGGTGGCCTTGATCAGGTCCAGGTAGCGCCTCAGGATGCGGTCTTCGTTGAGCACCGCCACGTTATCCAGCGCAGCCAGGATGGCCTGCTCCAGCTTATGCTGCTTGCTCTCCAGGTCTGCGGCGCCGAGCTTGCGGGCCAGGTAGAAGCGAGTCTTGAACAGACGCACCAATTCCTTGGCGATGTTGGCATGGTTGACCAGGGTACTGGCGATATAGTTGAGGCCGAAGCCCAGGCGAATCTGCTTCAAGTAACGCGCATAGGCGCGCAGCAGCGCCACGTCACGCCATGGCATGGCCGCAGTCAGCACCAGGCGGTTGAAGGCATCGTTCTCAGCGTCGCCACCGACGATGTGGACGAAGGCGTCCTGCAGGGTGTCGTTGAGCTGCTGGATATCGACGTCCAGGCCTTCGGCGTAGGTGAAGGCGAAATCGTGGATCCAGAACTCGCGGCCATTCTGCTGGTGCAGGCGATAAGGGAACTCACCGAGCACGCGCAGGCCAAGATTTTCCAGAATCGGCAGCACGTCCGACAGCGGCAACGGCGTGTCGGCATGGTAGAGCTTGCAATGCAGCTGTTGACCGGCATCGGCCAACGGCTGATAGAAGCTCATCACCAGCGGCCGCTCGCTACTCAAGTTGAGCAGGTGCTGCATATCGACCACTGCCGAATGCGGGGCAAACCGCTCGCGGTAACCGGCCGGGAAACCACTGGGGAAATCCGCCAGCACATTGGTGCCCTGAGCCTCGCCGAAGCTTTCCACCATCAGGCTAGCGTAATCGTCCTTCCACGAACGACAGGCCTGAATGACTTCCTTCTCCAGGCGCACCGGATCGATCTGCACCTTGTTCTTCGGGTCGGCACGCAGGATGAACTGCACCCGCGCCAGCACCGACTCGGAGAAGAAGGTCCAGAATTCGCAATCGGTGGCTTGCAGGCGCTCCATCAGCACCTGCTGAATCTTCATCCGGATCTCGGTGGAGTAGACGTCACGCGGCACATAGACCAGGCAGTAGCAGAAACGACCATAGGGGTCGCGGCGCAGGAACACGCGGATCTTGTTGCGTTCCTGAATCTGCACGATGGCCATGGCGGTATCGCATAGGTCATCGACCGGGGTCTGGAACAGGTCGTCACGCGGCAGCACTTCCAATACCTGGGCCAGTTCCTTGCCCAGGTGTGCCTTGCTGTCAAAACCGGCACGCTCCTCGATCACCGCCACCTTGCGGCGGATATAGGGGATATTCCACACGCTCTCGGCATACACCGCCGAGGTGTACAGACCCATGAAGCGGCATTCCTTGATTACCCGCCCCTGGCTGTCCAGCTCACGTACCGACACCAGATCAGGATAGGCCGGACGGTGCACGCGACTCGGCACCGCCGCCTTGGCGAAGGACAACAGCAGCGGCTCGCGCAGGTAGCTGAGCGCTTCCGGCTCGATGCTCAGGTCCTCACTCTTGAGACCGCCGCGCAAGCGCTTGGACATACCCAGCAGGGACTGCTCGTCGTAGACGATGGTGCCGCCACCCGGCGCATCGACCACGGTGAATTCTTCATAGCCAAGGAAGGTGAAGTGGTCATCCAGCAACCAGCTCAGGAAAACCTTGATTTCCTCGACTTCGGCGCCCTCGACATTGAGTTTTGCCCTGCCCAACCAGGCCAGCAGTTCCTGGGCCTTGGCCTTCATCGGCCGAAAATCAATCACGCTCAGGCGCACTTCTTCGAAGACTTCGCGCAGGGCTTTTTCCAGGATCTTCAACTCGCCACTGCTGGCGCAGCGGTCGATTTCCAGGAACATCAGCGCTTCCTGCAGCACCCCCTCACCCTGGGTGCCCTTGGGCAGGATTTCCAGCAGCTCGCCCTGTTTATTGCGGCGTACGCTGAACACAGTGTTCTGCAGGGTGTGGATGCTGTAGCCACGGCGATTCAGCTCCATGCGTGCCGAGTCGACCAGGAAGGGAATATCGCTGCGCAGGATTTCCACGCCGGAATGCGTCGACTGCCAGCCGTGCTTCTCGTAATCGGGGTTGAAGGCGCGAATTTCAGTTTTGCCGTGATCGAAGCGCTGCAACATACGCCAGGATGACAGGGTGCAACCGACCAGGTCGGAAAGCCGGCGCTGGGTAAGTTCGTCTAGCGCGATGATGCCGAAGAATTGCTCGGCGAACAGCGCGACTTGTGGCAATGCTTGTTCACTGACGTGCTGCGCCAGGGCCGCTTGCAGTTGATGCTGAAAGTCGGCTTTGCTGGCCGCCGTAAAGAACGCCATGGTTAAGCTCCAATTGGCTTGAGATTCGATTAGCAGGCTGAAGGCAGTCGCGAGCCTTGCACTTACGCCACAACCTTAGTCCAGGTGGCATTTGCTGCATTCAAATGCTTGCCCCTAAGGTGTGGCGACAGCAACGACTCGCTGGTCACAATTGCCGCATGAGCTTAACGAGGGAACGCCTTGCAGCGCTTGCCGCGCTGCGACATTTTCTTTCAAGGCTGCTCCCCCGGCAGGCAAATGCGATGAAAAGAGGGCCATTGCGCCCACTTGCAGCGTCAGTGGCGGCTCGATCGCTGGCAAAAGGCGTCGCAGCCGCCTTAGCCAAGGAGAATTCAGGCGCCCCGCATTGCCTGCGGTAACAGCAGAACGATCTGCGGAAAGACGGTAATCAGCTGCGCATTTTTTACTTCAGCCGTGATTTTCGCCAGCACAACGCACGCGACAAGGCGGAAGAATGGGCCCAGGGCTTTCTCCTGCGCCTGGAGTCAGGCTACAGCGAAGGCACGGTCGGCATAGGCGTCGATGCGCTTGGCATGCTCGGTCTGAAGCTCGACTCCGGTGACGGCACCGCAGGCAGCGGCTTGTTGCCAGCCGACGGCTCCGGCGGCTCGCAGGACGAGTATTCCAAGCTCGACCTGACGGCCAAATTCAGAGCCTCCAAGAGCACCCTGCGAGTAGGCTCCCTGGCCTTTCGCAGCCCGATCGCTTCCTCGAATGACACGCGCCTGCTCCCTGCATCGTTTCGCGGCGCGCTGCTGAATGTGCAGGAGATCGACCAGCTCACCCTGCAGGGCGGCAAGATCGACCGGATCAAGGCCAACAATTCCAGCGACTACACCGCGATGAGCGCCAACCGCATCGGTGGCAGCAGCGACTCGTTCGTGTTCGGCGGCGGCGACTACAAGCTGACCCCCGAGCTCAGCGCGGGCCTGCACTACGGCAATCTGCAAGACATCTACCAGCAGTACTACAGCACCTTGGTCTACCTCAAGCCACTGGGCGCAGGCCAGCCGCTCAAGACCGATCTGCGCTTCTCCAGGAGCCAGGAAGACGGCAACTTCCGCGACATCGACAACCAGGCCTTCGGCGCCATGTTCACCTACACCCTCGGCGGCCATGCCTTCGGCGCCGGCTACCAGCGCATGAGCGGTGCTGACCCCTTCCCCTACATCGCCAGCAGCGACCCTTACCTGGTGAATTTCATCCAGATCAATGACTTCGCCAATATCGACGAACGCTCCTGGCAGGCACGCTACGACTATAATTTTGCCGCAGTGGGCATACCCGGCCTGACGCTCATGAGCCGCTATGTTTCCGGCGATAACGTCCAGGTTGGCGCCAGCAACGGTGGCAAGGAGTGGGAGCGCAACACCGACATCGCTTATGTCGTCCCGCAAGGCGCGCTGAAGAACTTCGGGGTCAAATGGCGGAATGCGAGCGTGCGTTCGAACTTCGGTAACGACCTGAACGAGAACCGCCTGATCCTCAGCTACAGCGTGGCGCTCTGGTAAAGCGCTACACGGCCGACGGGCGGGTAGCGTCGGCCCATAGTTGCCGCGTTTTCGCTACTTGCCCGCAAGCCACAAGTAACGCAGGGGCGCGTAGCGGAAGCCTAATACCGCAACCCAGCGCGCGCGAGCCAATGACGTAGCCGACAGACCATGACTGCCATCGACTTTTCCTATCTCCGGTGCACGTTTTTATTAGTTGGACGCGCCAAGTGGCCCGGTCAAGAATGCTGAACGGTCCATTTTTCATAGACAAATTCGTGCAGTGGCCACTCAACAGCCGTCGTAGCCTGCGTCTGACAGACCAGAGCATGACGCTCCGCCCAGAGGAACACTTCCGTGAACAGCCTGCTTCTGAACTGCGATATCGGCGAAAGTTTTGGCCCTTGGCAAATGGGCATGGATGCCGAGGTCATGCCTTATATCGACTGCGCCAACATCGCCTGCGGCTTCCACGCCTCGGACCCCAGCACCATGCGCAAGACCGTGGCCCTGGCGGTCAGCCATGACGTGCGCATCGGTGCCCACCCGGCCTATCAAGACCTGGTTGGATTCGGCCGCCGTTCGATGGATTGCTCGGCGCAGGAGGTCGAGGACCTGCTGCTCTACCAGATCGGCGCCCTCGAAGCGCTCTGCCGCAGCCAGGGCACTCGCGTCAGCTACGTCAAACCGCACGGCGCGCTGTACCAGGACATGATGCGCAAGCCGGACATCCTCCGCGCGGTAATGCGCGCCGTAGCCAGCTACGACAAGAGCCTGCCGGTGATGCTGATGACCACCCGCGACAATCGCCAGGCGCAAGCCATCGGCGACGAATTCGGCATCAGCCTGTGGTTCGAGGCCTTCGCCGACCGGGCCTATGACGCGGCCGGGTTTCTGCTCGCGCGCAGCCAGCCCGGCGCGGTACATCACGACAGCGAGGTCATCGTCAACCAGGCCGTCACCCTAGCCAAGGGCGAGACGTTGATCGCCAGCGATGGCAGCGCCCTGCCCCTGCAGGCCCACACCCTGTGCGTGCATGGCGACAACGCCGGCTCGGTCGCCGCGGTACGGCGCATCCGCCAAGCCTTCGACGCATTGGCCCTGGCATGACTGCACGCGCCCCTGTGCCCCGGCTCGAAGTCGCCGGCATCGACAGCCTGATCCTGCGCCTGTTCGACCGCATCGAAGAAAGCAACATGCCCTGGATGCTGGCCGCCAGCGAACGGCTGCGGAGCAGCTTCGGCGCCGCGCTGATCGATCTGGTGCCGTCCTACACCACCCTGCTGCTGCACTACGACCTCGAACGCATCAGCGCGTCCCAGGCCCGTGAGCTGATCGCCCAGGCGTTCGCCGACCTGCAACCAGCCAGCACCGCAGGGGGTCGCTGCCACAGTCTGCCGACCTGGTACGACCGCAGCGTCGGTCCGGAGCTACCGCTGCTGGCACAGCGCAGCGGCCTCAGTGCGGCCGAGGTCATTCGCCGCCACAGCGGCCATGAATACCAGGTGTTCGCCATCGGCTTCGCCCCCGGCTTCGCCTTCATGGGGCTGGTCGAAGAAGCCCTGGCCACGCCACGCCTGAGCACCCCGCGCAAGCGCATCGCCCCCGGCAGTGTGGGCATTGCCGAACGCCAGACCGCCGTCTACCCGGTGGTCTCGCCCGGCGGCTGGAACCTGATCGGGCGCAGCCCGGCGCAACTCTTCGACCGACGCATCGACGGCTACAGCCTGCTGCAGCCGGGCGACCGGGTGCGTTTCGAACCCATCGACCACGCCGAATTCATCCGCCTCGGCGGCGATGACAGCCCCCTGGAGATGACGTAATGAGCCACGCCCCCATGACCGGCGGCTTGCGCGTCGAACGCAGCACACCCTTTATCCAATTGCAGGATGCCGGTCGCTTCGGCGTGCGCCACCTGGGCGTGACCCAGAGCGGCGCCCTGGACTGGATATCCATGTACTGGGCCAACTGGCTGCTGGGTAATCCGCTCGGCGCCGCCGTAGTGGAAATCACCCTGGGCAATCTCAACCTGGTCTGCGAGCAGGACGCTTGCCTCGCCCTGACTGGCGCCGACCTGGGCGCCAGCCTGGACGGCCAGCCCCTGGCACCCTGGCGCAGCTTCATGGTGCGCCAAGGCCAGCAGCTCAAATTTGCTCAACCGCGTCACGGCGCGCGCGCCTACCTGGCAGCTCCCGGCGGCTTCGATGCCCCCAGCGTGCTCGGCAGCTGCGCCAGCATTGCCCGCGAAGAGCTGGGCGGCTTGCAGGGTAACGGCAAACCATTGGCGGCCGGCGAGCGACTGAGCTGGTCCGGTAGCGAGCGGCGGCAACGCACGATCGATGAGCGACTGATTCCGGTATTCACGCCTGCACCGCAACTGCAATTGGTCATGGGCGCGCAAATCGGCGACTTCAGCGGGCAGAGTTTGTTCGACGTATTCAATAGCGCCTGGAAGATTGATTCACGCTCCGACCGAATGGGCATGCGCCTGCTCGGCCCACAGTTGCAATGCCGCCGCTCAAGCATGGTTTCCGAGGGTATTCCCCTGGGCGCCGTGCAGGTGCCGCCCGATGGCCAGCCGATCGTCCTGCTCAACGATCGGCAGACCATCGGTGGCTACCCGCGCCTCGGCGCCCTCACCCCGCAAGCGGTGGCGCGCCTGGCGCAGTGCCTGCCCGGTGAGGAGCTGCGCCTAGCGCCGGTGCAGCAGGAATCGGTGCAAGAGGCGCACCTGCGCCTGCTCAAGCAATGGCGGCAAGGCTGAGGACTGAGCAGCCGTTGCTTCTCTAAAGCCCCGTCAAATGCATGCCACTTGGCGCGGGTGGACCATACATCGAGCAGTGTATCGATGGCCTGCCGGGCGCCTGTAACGTCCTCCCGCTAATGAGGCTGCCTCAGCCCCTCACCGAGCAAATGCACACGAGCCATCCGGCCGTATCGCAGCGGCTCTCACCGCGCGAATGTAGCAATGCCAGTGGTAGCAAGACGGCGATTGTTTCCGCAGCCCCTTGCCAAGCGCCTGTCACGTGGCGAGGATGCCGAGTCACGCATAGCCGAGGCATCGGCAAATGCATTAAAGTCATAGCCGTCGTTGCGCCCGGCACGACGTGCATTCCCCCGCCAAAAGAGTCCAACGATGGAACACCGTGAAGCGCTGCTCGCGCTGCGAACCTTTCTTTCTACCCAGATCCTTGGCCAGGAAAAGCTCATCGACCGGCTGCTGATCGCCTTGCTCGCCGATGGGCACATGCTGGTCGAAGGCGCGCCCGGGCTGGCCAAGACCAAGGCGATCAAGGAACTGGCCGAAGGTATCGAAGCCGAATTCCATCGCATCCAGTTCACTCCGGATCTGTTGCCCGCCGACATCACCGGCACCGAGATCTACCGTCCGGAGACTGGCAGCTTCGTGTTCCAGCAGGGGCCGATTTTTCACAACCTGGTGCTGGCCGATGAGATCAACCGCGCGCCGGCCAAGGTCCAGTCGGCGCTGCTCGAGGCCATGGCCGAACGCCAGGTCAGCGTTGGCCGCAGCACCTACCAGCTGTCGCCGCTGTTCCTGGTGATGGCCACGCAGAACCCGATCGAGCAGGAAGGCACCTATCCGCTGCCGGAGGCCCAGCTCGACCGTTTCCTGATGCACGTGACCGTCGGCTTCCCGGATGCCAGCGTCGAGCGCAAGATCCTCGCCCAGGCCCGCGGCGAAGCGCTGCATGGCGAAACCAAGCCCGAGCACCGGGTCAGCCAGCAAGCGATCTTCGCCGCGCGCAAGGAAATCCTCGGCCTGTACATGGCCGATGCGGTGGAGGAATACCTGGTGCAACTGGTGATGGCTTCGCGTACGCCGGCAAAATTCGACCCGGAACTGGCCGAATGGATCGCCTACGGCGCCAGCCCGCGCGGCTCGATTGCCCTGGATCGCTGCGCGCGCGCCCACGCCTGGTTGGCCGGGCGCGAATTCGTCAGCCCGGAAGACATCCAGGCGGTGCTGTTCGACGTGCTGCGCCACCGCATCATCCTGTCGTTCGAGGCCGAGGCCGCCGGTATCGACCAGGATCGCGTGGTCCAGCGCATTCTCGATGTGGTGGCGGTGGCATAAATGCAGCAGCAAGCCATAAGCCATAAGCCGCAAGCCATAACCCGGATGCAATCCGGGGAGCACCGAACAGCGCGCCCGGATTGCATCCGGGCGCGCTGCTGAACCGCCATGCACAACCAACCCAGCCAACCCGGCGTGCGAGTCAATCTCGCCGAACTGATCGAGATGCGCCACCGCGTGCGCGAGGTGCAGCTATTTTCCACGCCGGCGAAGCGCAGCCCGCTGATCGGCCTGCACCACTCCAAGCTGCGCGGGCGCGGCGTGGATTTCGACCAGGTACGGGTCTACCAGGCGGGCGATGACGTGCGCACCATCGATTGGCGGGTCACCGCGCGCACCCAGGAGCCGCACACCAAGCTGTTCCATGAGGAACGCGAGCGGCCGACCTACATCCTCGTGGAGCAGAGCCAGCGGCTGTTTTTCGGCTCCGGGCTGATGTTCAAATCGGTGCTCGCCGCCCAGGCCGCCAGCCTGATCGGCTGGGCCGCCCTGGGTCATAACGACCGCATCGGCGGCCTGGTATTTGGCGAGGAGCAGCACGAAATCAAACCGCGGCGCAGCAAGCAAAGCCTGCTGCAGCTGCTCAATCGCCTGGCCCGCGCCAACCAGGCGCTGTCCAGCGACGCTCAAACCAGCCGCGACAGTTTCGGCCTGGCCCTGCGCCGCGCCCGCGAAGTCCTGCGCCCCGGCAGCCTGGCGGTGATCATCTGCGACGAACGCACCCTCGGCGACAGCAGCGAGCAACAATTGAACCTGCTGGCGCGCCACACCGACCTGCTGTTACTGCCGATCTCCGACCCGCTCGACCATGCCCTGCCGGCCGCCGGCCTGCTGCGGTTTGCCGAACGCGGCGCGCAACTGGAGCTCGACACCCATGACGCCAGCCTGCGCCAGGCCTATCGCGCCCAAGGCGAGGCGCGCCAGGCACGCTGGCAACGCCTGGCGCAGAAGCTTGGCGTGCCCTTGCTGGCGCTGAGCACCCAGCGTGAGATGATTGAACAACTGCGCGACCACCTCAACGCGCAACGCCCCGGTAAACGGTTATGAACCCGCTGGATCAACTCGAGCCCCTGATTGCCCCGGCGCCGATCGACTGGTGGCCGCCCGCACCCGGCTGGTGGCTGCTGGCCTTGCTCGTGCCACTGCTGCTCTGGGGCCTGACGCGCTTGCTGCAACGTCTACGCCGCACGCACACAGCCAACGTCAGCGACAACGCCCTCGACCCGCTGCGGGTAGCCGCCCTGGTGGAACTCGAACAACTGGGCAAACCTTACGACGGTGCTCCCGCCGGCCCCTGGTTGCAACAGCTCAACGGCCTGCTCAAGCGCCTGTGCCGCCAGCATTACCCGCAAAGCCACAGCCACACCCTGAGCAGTCGAGGCTGGCTGGCGTTTCTCGACAGCCGTTGCCCGGCGGCCGGCCTGACCCGCTGGATGATTCTGGTCGAAGGCGCCTATCGACCGCACTGCACGCTCGACGACAAGGCCATCGACGGGCTCAACCAGGCAGTCGCCATCTGGATTCGCAAGCATGTTTGAATTCGCCTGGCCGTGGCTCATCCTGCTCGCGCCGCTGCCCTGGCTGCTGCGCCTGCTGCTGCCGGCGGCGGACAGCGGCGAGGCGGCCCTGAAAGTCAGCTTCCTCGGCGAGCTGGAAGGTTTGGCCGGACGCCGCGCGCGGGCCAACCTGCCGGCCTGGCGCCAGCAGGCGCCCTTCGCCCTGCTCTGGCTGCTGCTACTTACCGCCGCCGCCCGCCCTGAATGGGTCGGCGAACCGCTGCCAATGCCCGCCAGCGGCCGCGACCTGCTGCTCGCGGTGGATGTGTCCGGCTCCATGGCCTATGCCGACATGCGCTGGGAAGACGAGGAAGTCGACCGCCTGACCCTGGTCAAACACCTGCTGGGCGACTTCATCGAAGGCCGTCAGGGCGACCGCGTCGGCCTGATCCTGTTCGGCAGCCAGGCCTATCTGCAGGCGCCCCTGACCTTCGACCGGCGCACCGTGCGTACCTGGCTCGACGAAGCGGTGATCGGCATTGCCGGCAAGAACACCGCCATCGGCGATGCCATCGGCCTGTCGGTCAAGCGCCTGCGCCAACGCCCGGCGGATAGTCGCGTGCTGGTGCTGGTGACCGATGGCGCCAATACTGGTGGTGAGATCGAACCGATGATCGCGGCACGTCTGGCCGCCGAGGAAGGAATCAAGATCTACCCGATCGGCATTGGCGCAGACCTGCAACAAGGCGGGATCGCTGGCCTGTTCGGTCTCAATCCGGGGCTGGATCTGGACGAACCGAGCCTGCGCGCGATAGCCGATGTGACCGGCGGCGAATACTTCCGCGCCCGCGACAGCAGCGAACTGCGTGCCATCGAGCAGCAGCTCGACCGCCTCGAACCGGTAGCGCAGCAGCCGACCCTGGCCCGCCCGGCCCAGGCGCTGTATGCCTGGCCACTGAGCGCCGCGCTGCTGCTGAGCATGCTCCTGGTGGGCCGCGAACTCTGGCCGCAACCGCAACAACGGCTACGCCGATTGGCACAACGTCCCTGGCGGAGACAGCCATGATCGAAGATTGGCTACTGGGTTTATGGCCCCACTGGCTGCGCCCTTACTGGCTGCTGCTGGTGCCGCTGCTGGCGGTGCTGCTCTGGCAACTCTGGCACCGGGAGAAACGCGCCGGGCGCTGGCAACTGCTGCTGCCGCCGGCGTTTCACGCGGCGCTGCTCAGCGGCGGCCGAGGTCGCACCAGCCGCCTGCCCTCGATCGCCCTCGGGTTGGCCTGGCTGCTGGCCCTGCTGGCGCTGTTTGGGCCCAGCTGGCAACGCCTGGAGCAGAGCAATCTGAAACCCGCCGACCCGCTGGTGATCATGCTCGAACTGACCCCGCAGATGCTCGCCAGCGACACGTCGCCCAACCGCCTGGAGCAGGCCAAACGCAAGCTGCTCGACCTGCTCCAGGCGCGCCGCGATGCGCAGACCGCAATCGTCGTCTTCGCCGGCAGCGCACACACCCTGGTGCCGCTATCCGACGACCTGGCCACCAGTCGCAACCTGCTCGAATCGCTCAAACCCTCGATCATGCCCGAGCCCGGCCGGCGCGCGGACCTGGCGCTGAACAAGGCGCTGCAACTGCTTGAACAGAGCGGCCAGGGCCAGGGCCGCATCCTCCTGATCGGCAGCGGCCTGGATCAGCAGGAACGCCTCGGCATCCGCCAGGCGCTCGGCAGCAACGGTGCACGCCTGCATATGCTTGGGATCGGCAGCACCGAGGGTGCGCCCATCGTTCAGGAAAACGGCTCGTTTCTCAAAGACGCCCAGGGCGCAATCCTCATCCCGCGCCTCGACAGCGCTGGCCTCGCCCGCTTCGCCCGGCAGATCGGCGGGCGTTATCAGCAGGTCAGCCTGGATGACCGCGACCTGCGCAACCTCGGTCTGCTCGCGGCGCCCCAGCAACTGCACAGCGACGGCGAACAGACGCGCCTGCAGGCCTGGGCCGATCAAGGCCACTGGCTGCTCCTGCCGCTGTTGCTGCTGGCCGCCTGCGCCGGCCGCCGCGGCTGGTTGTTCTGCCTGCCGCTACTGCTGCTCGGTGCACCGCAGACCAGCTACGCCTTCAGCTTTGACGACCTCTGGTGGCGCGCCGATCAGCAAGGCCAGCGCCTGCTCGAGGCGCAACGCCCGGGCGAAGCTGCCGAACGCTTCCAGGATCCGCAGTGGCAGGGCCTGGCGCTCTACCAGGCGGGCGATTACCCGGCCGCGGCCGAACGTTTCGCTCGCGGCGACAACGCCATCGCCCACTACAACCGTGGCAACGCCCTGGCCCGCAGCAATGAACTGGAAGCCGCCCTGGATGCCTACAGCCAAGCCCTGGAATTGCAGCCGGACCTGCTCCCGGCGCAGAACAACAAAACCCTGATCGAACAACTGTTGCAGCAAAACCAACAAGAGCAAAACCAGCAGCAAAATTCGCCAGAACAAGCGGACAGCATGCCCACCCCGCCGCAACCGCAACCGCAACCGCAACCGCAGGCCGGGCCCGCGCAGCCTGATGCCGACAAGCCGCCGCCTGCCTCCGGCCAATCCAGCCCGGGCGACGAGGAGCAAGCGCCCAGCCAGCCCACGCCCGGCGACAGTGACAAGCCAACACCCAGCGAACCGGACGATGACCTGCAGAGCGAAGAACAAATCGCCAGCTCCGCGCCGCCCCTCGATAGCGAGCGGCGCCAGGCCCTGGAACAATGGCTGCGGCAAATCCCCGATGAACCCGGTGAATTGCTGCGGCGTAAATTCTGGTACGAACAGCAACAGCGTCAGGAACAAACTCGATGACCCGCCTGCTCTGCACCCTTCTCCTCAGCCTGCTGGCACTCCAGGTCAGCGCGCAAAGCTTCACCGCGAGCATCGACCGCTCCCGCCTGGGTGCCAGCGAAACCTTCGAACTGACCCTCGAATCCGACGACGCCACCCAATTCGGCAAACCCGACCTCAGCCCGCTCGACACCTTGTTCGAGGTACACGGCAGCCGCCAGGTCAATCGCCTGACCACGCTCAACGGCGAGTCCCGCGCCATCACCCGCTGGATCGTTACCCTGCAACCGAAACACAGCGGCTACGTGGTCGTGCCGCCGCTGAGCCTGGGCGAGCTACGGACCCTGTCGATCACCCTGCACGTGCAGGAAGCCGCTAACGACAGCGCGACCAGCAAACTGGCACCAGTATTCATCGACGCCAGCCTGGACCAGGAAAGCGTCTACGTTCAGGAGCAGAGCGTGCTGACCCTGCGCATCTACCACTCCGTCTCGCTGTATGACGACAGCAGCCTGAGTCCACTGGAAATGCCCGAGGCACGCATCGAACAACTGGGCGAGCCGCGCACCTACGAAAAAGACATCAACGGCATCCTCCATGGCGTGATCGAACTGCGCTACGCGATCTTCCCCCAGCGCAGCGGTGAACTGACCATTCCCGCCCAGGCGTTCAGCGCCACCCTGGTCGATCGCGCCAACGACAACGACTTCCAGCCATTCGGCCCGCGTCCCGGCAAGGTCGCACGGGTCAAGTCACCGGAGATCCCCCTGACGGTCAAAGCCAAGCCCGCAGGCTACCCAAGCAATGCCCCCTGGCTACCGGCCCGTGCGCTGAGCCTGGCGGAAACCTGGAGCCCGCAACCGGACAGCGGCAAAGTCGGCGAATCGCTGACCCGCAGCCTGCTGCTCAAGGTCGATGGACTGTCCAGTGCACAACTCTCACCCTTGCCCGCCACCGCAGTCAAAGGCCTGCGCCGCTACCCGGACCAGCCGCAACTGGCCAACCAAATCAGCGATAGCGGCGTGATCGGCAGCCGCGAGGAACGCGAAGCCCTGGTGCCCAATCGCAGCGGACAATTCGAACTGCCAGCGGTAGAAATCGTCTGGTGGAATACCCACGAAGATCGCCTGGAACGCACCAGCCTGCCGGCGCGCAGCCTCGAGGTTGCGCCCGCCCCCGGCCTGGAAACAGAGCCGCTGGCCGACGAAACACCGTCCCAGGCCTGGGTCCAGGGCCCGCCACTGTGGCCCTGGCAACTGAGCAGCGCCGTATTGACCGTCACGACCCTGCTTGGCTTCGGTCTCTGGTGGCATGCCCGCCGCCAGCCAGCCATCGCCCGCGCCAACCAAACCGGCCCCAGCCCACGCACCCTGCTCGACGACCTCAAACGCGCCTGCCTGGCCAACGACTCGCAAGCCACCCGCCACGCCCTCGACGCCTGGGCTCGCCAACAACCGGAAACCCTGGCAGAAATGGCCGCCCGTTTCGTGCCTCTGTCCGACGCACTGGACGGCCTGAACGGCGCGCTCTACAGCGAAACCGGCCAGCACTGGCAAGGCGAAGACCTCTGGCGCGCCATCCGCACCCTGCCCAACAACGAAGCCGGCAGCAACCTCACCACTCAGGAAAGCAGTGCACTGCCACCGCTGTACCCGCGCTGAGCAGTGCCGCCTGCGCACTAATGAACCCAGGCCTTTCCCTTATTGTTTGCTGTCGCGTATAGATAAACACGCCCAACTGTTAGCAATCCCCAATCCATATCAGGGTGTCATTCGCCGCAGGCAATGCACCATGGATAATCGGCTCGGCACAACAGCTGGCGGGCTGTCGCTTCACTCCGAGGCCGCCCTACGAAGTAGGGCGGCGGATGTTGCTGGTGGGGCAAGGGCCATACGTCTCGCGTCTACTCCGCGGCTGATTCAACTACCGAAGGCAATTACGCCGAGATCAGCCTTCCTGCAAAAGCAGCAGTACCGACAAACTTCTCCCTAAGGCTCAACCCGCCGTTGCAGGTGTATCCAATCGACGATCTCACCTTCAGGTGCATAACCGCTTACGGTTTCACGCAGCAGTTGGCGCACGCGGTCGTAGTCGTCGCGCTCAACCGCATTGAGCAGATCGGCCAAAACTTTCTTGAAGACCTCCCAAGACAGGCATTCTTCGTTAGCACGCATGATCATCGGGTGATCGGTCGGGCTGACGTTATCGCCGATGAGCAATTCCTCGTACAGCTTCTCGCCAGGACGCAAGCCGGTGAAGTCGATGGAAATATCACCGTGCGGGTTTTTTTCCGAACGCACACTGAGACCACTGAAATGGATCAACTTCTCCGCCAACTCGACGATCCTCACCGGCTGGCCCATATCCAACACGAACACATCTCCGCCCTGCCCCATGGCACCGGCCTGAATCACCAACTGCGCGGCCTCGGGAATGGTCATGAAATAACGGGTGATATTCGGATGGGTCACCGTTACCGGTCCGCCCTTACGAATCTGCTCGTAAAAGCGCGGAATCACCGAGCCGGAAGACCCCAGTACATTGCCAAAACGCACCATAGTGAAACGGGTCTTGTTGACCCGGTGCACATCATCGCCATCTCTAAATAGTACCGGAGCGGGTTCCCCGCTCAACGCTTGCAAGACCATCTCGGCCAGGCGCTTGGTGCTGCCCATCACATTAGTAGGGCGAACGGCCTTATCGGTGGAAATCAACACGAAGTGCTCAACCCCGGCCTTCAACGCTGCCTGGGCCGTAAAGGTGGAGCCCAATACGTTGTTCAGCACGCCCTCGGCGATATTATGCTCGACCATAGGCACATGCTTATACGCAGCGGCGTGATACACCGTATTCACAGTCCAGGTGCGCATCACATCGAACAGACGCTCGGCATTACGAATCGAGCCAAGGATCGGCACCAGGCGCACAGGCAGTGACTCGCGACGAATACGCTGCTCCAGCTCGCTGTGAATGCTGTAAAGATTGAATTCGCTGTGCTCGAACAACAACAAGGTCGTCGGCCCGGTGGCTATGATCTGTCGGCACAACTCCGAGCCGATAGAACCTCCCGCTCCAGTGACCATCACCACCTGACCGCGAATACAGCGCTCGAACAAAGCCTGCTGCGGCGGCACCGCATCACGCCCTAGCAAGTCGGCGATGTCCACTTCCTGTACATCATCGACCTTGACCCGACCGCTGGCCAAATCCATAAACCCGGGGATACTGCGCACATGCAGCGGGTACTGCTCGAGCAGTTCCAGAATCTCGCGACGCCGAATCCGACTGGCGGAAGGGATCGCCAGCAGTATCTCATCGGCGCCCGTTTCATCGAGCAACTGCTGGATATGCCGGGAGGTGTAGACCCGCAGCCCGGCGATTACCCGATTGGAGATATTGGCGTCATCGTCGATAAACGCCACAGGGCGCATCCCCCGACCCAGCCTCAACGCTGCAACCAGCTGATTGCCAGCCGCGCCAGCGCCATATATCGCCACCTTCGGCAAACCGGCGTCACGGCCCTTGAGTCGGGTCGGCTGGTCTGGTGAGTACCAATCGCCCATAAAGTACTGGCGCATAACAAGTCGCAGCCCACCAATCAGCAGCAGGCTCAACCACCAGTAGTTGATGACCATCGATCGAGGAATCAGCTTGGGCGCTCCCTGATACCAGTACACCGCCAGTGCCAGAATCAAAGCAGAGAGCGTGACCGCCTTGACAATGGCCAACAACGCATCGTTACCGAAATAACGCATCACCGCCCGGTACATACCAAAGCGCACAAATAGGGGAATAGCTATCAGCGGAACGGCGGCAAACAGCCAAGCATGCCCACCCAATGGCTCAACAAAAAGAGGATTTCCAAGCCGCACATAAAAAGCCAGCCACAGCGCTGCCCAGACCAACACTACATCCACGCTGACCTGAATCAGTCGTTTATAACGTCGTGGCAGCTTGACCAGACGGCTGCGCAGCTTTTCGGCAAGTCTTAACACAACAACACCTCAATCCTTGGAGCATGACACCAGCGAGGCAACACCCTCCGCCGGGTAAAAACATGACTATATGATGGAAAAACCCAACAGCGAATACACGCCACCTACAAATGCAAATCGCATAGCCGTCCCCTTGCAGGAGCTGCTTCAGCGGCGATGGCGGACAACGTCCGCCCAAACCATAAGCAGCACCAGGTACCTGCAGCCATCCACACAACTACCTGATCCGCCACCAGCTAACCCACTAGCTATACACCAACCAACACATCAGCCCGCAATACCGTTCCTGGCGCACATACCACCCCGTCTGCAACCACAACCCGGTAACCCGCGCTACACCTTGGCTGCAGCCAGGCCCGAGCGCCAATCTTCACGCCACCGGCCAGCTGGACACCGACGCCAAGATGGGCAAAATCCCCAAGGCTGGCATCATGATCGACCGTCGCATGGGCATTAACGATAGCGGCCTTGCCAATCGTCGCGTCGACCCCGACCATCGCCAGCGCCATGATCGCCGTGCCCACACCAATGATTGCGGCAGGACTCACACAAGCCCGAGGATGTACCACCGTTACCAGAGGCAGCCCGGCGGCATGAATGGCCTTGACCCACTGTTCGCGCGCCGCATTATTGCCAACTGCAGCAATCGCACCCGCCACCTGGATCTCCAGCGCAGCCAACCCTGCCAGATCAGTTACAACCGGCCAGCCAAAACTCGCTCGCAGCTCAGGCCAACGGTCATCGACAAAAGCGATCCGCTGCCATTCGCCACTCAGCAGCGCGGCTTCTGCAACCGCCTTACCGTGTCCGCCGGCCCCGATGATGACTAACGTCCGCTCGCTCATGCCCGCGGCTCCAGTTCACCGGCATGGTATTTCACCGCCAGGCCCAGCAACGGCACATACGCGATCAACAGCCCCAGCAAGCCATCTACCCCGCCAAGACCGACCCACAACGCAATAGGTAACAGCCAGAGAAGATTGATGCCACCCACAATAAGGGTCACCGGCAAATGCCGACCGAATCGGCGCGAGGCGTACTGGTAAGCATGGCTGCGATGAGCCTCATACACCTTGTCGCCCCGCAACAGGCGGCGTAGCAAGGTGAAGGTAGCATCGACGATAAATACACCGAGCAGAATCAACCAACTCCACAACAACTGTGGCGCCACCCAGGCCGCTTGGAGAGACAATACGCCCAGGGTTATCCCGAGAAAACCACTGCCCGCATCGCCCATAAAGATCCGTGCTGGCGGAAAGTTCCAGAACAGAAAACCCGCAACCGCAGCCGCCAGTAACATCGGCATAACCCAAATCGTAAGTTGAGCTGAGCCAGCGAAGCCCAACAACGCATACAGCAACGCACCACCCAAACACACACAAATGGCCTCGACACTGGCAATGCCATCGATGCCGTCCATGAAGTTATAGAGGTTGAGCAGCCACACTAGATACAGCGCTGCCAGCACATGGCCGAACCAAGCCAAATCCAGGCTAAAACCGAAGAAGATCAGTGGTGGCAAACCACCCAGCCAGGACAGCGCCCAGATAGCCGCAGCAAAATGGCCCAGTAAGCGCCAACGCGCAGCGATATGCCCGTGATCATCGAGAAATCCCAACACGGCAATACCGGCACCGGCGCCCAACAACGCCCAGGCCAAAGGCCAAGCAACCAAGCCCATGCCGGCCATCAACGGCAAGGCCAGCAAAAAGCTCACGACAATCGCCACGCCACCGCCCCGCGGCGTCGGCACCGAGTGCGAGCTACGCGCATTGGGAATATCCATCAGGCTGCGGGTCAGGGCGTAACGACGCAACGCGCCAGTCATCAAAAGCGAAACGCCGGCAACCACCGGCAATAACCACCAGATACTCATTTGGCTTGCTGTTCCAGAAAATGTTTGGCCGTCTTGCGCAGCGCCTCATCGACGCAAACCGGCGGTGTCCAGTTGAGTAACTCGCGTGTCTTGCTAATGTCGACTTGTAGCGAGCCACACAGCCGCTGGGAGAGCGCTTTCTTTCCGAGCACCGCTGCCCCAACCTCCAGCATCCGACTCGGCACCGGCAATAGTCGGGCTGGCTTACCCAAGGCAAGGCCCATTTTGCGCAATAACTCAGTCGTCGAAAGATCCTCGCCATCGCTGACCAGAAAGGTCTGGTTGGCGGCGGCGGGATGATCAATACAGGTCACAATCAGATCAACTAGGTTGTCCAGAGCGACCAGGCTGCGACGGTTATGGATAGCCCCAAACGGCAAAGGCACGCCCTTATTTAACCAACGCATCATGCTCAAGAAATTGGCTTTTACACCCGGCCCATAGACCAGCGTCGGACGGATAATCACCACTTCCATCGCGGTTTCGACAGCGAGCGCACGCAAGCCCTGCTCGGCTTCCATCTTGGAGATGCCATAGGGGTCTACAGGGGCCGGCTGGGCATCGGCGAGGTAAGGCGCACCGACTGGCGTACCCTCACCGTTTACCTTGATTGAGCTGATAAAGATAAAGCGGCGTACACCCGCTGCTGCGGCCTGACGAGCTAGGTTTAATGTTCCCTCGACGTTCACCTGACGGAACTCGACAAGCGGGTCGGAAGAATCATCGCTCATCATATGAACGCGAGCGGCAGAATGGATCACAACATTCTGGCCTCTAACAGCCAACCGCCAATCCGTACTGCTGTTGATATCACCTACAACCACACAAGGTTGGAAAGCAAAAGTTTGATCAACTCGATAAGCGCCCAAACTACAGAGGTGGGACATTCGACCCAGCCTCACCAGCACGTTACTACCCACAAAGCCAGTAGCGCCAGTCACTAAAATAGATGCTGGATGATTCAATGCATCCTTCCTGTTGGGGGTGCCAACTCCTGATAAATACTCAAATGCGCATCCACAATTTTCTCAATCGCAAACTCACGCTCAGCCAATACTCGACCTGCGGCCCCCATCGACTGCCTTAAAGCGGGCGACTCTATTAAACGCTGCAGAGCACCGGCCAAAGCCTCTACATTATTCACCGGCACTAGCAGCCCAGTTATATCCTGCTCAATCGCGTCCCGACAACCCGGTACATCGGTAGTGACTACAGGCCTACCACAAGCGGCCGCCTCAACCAGACTTTTAGGCAAGCCTTCACGATAAGAGGGTAAACACACGATAGAGGCAGCTGAATACTGTTGGGCAATATCACTGCGATAACCCAACACCTCAACAATTCCTTCAGTCGCCCAAGCATCTAGTTGACTCTGCTCAATTGATGATGGATTACCTGGATCAGGTGCGCCAATCAGTCTGAAGCAGCCCTCAATACCGCGCTGACGTAACAGACGTACAGCCTCAACATATTCATAAACACCCTTGTCACGCAACAGTCGAGCGGCCATAACAACTACTGGCACTCCCTCCGGCTCAAGCAAGTAAGGGTAATTATCTAGCTCAACTCCCGAACCACGAATAAGCCGTGACTGATCGAGAGAGAGCGCATCGATATTAAGCAATACCTGACGATCATCGGGGTTCTGGAAAATAACCGTCAGGTTCTTCTGTTTGAACGCCTGGCGATATAAAAACGAAATAAATGCTTTGCGTAACCCTGCCAAGCCTGACTGGCTCAAAAAGACAGTACCCAGTCCTGAAACCGCAGCCACCACTCCGTCGACACCGGTAAAGCGCGCGATCAAGCCGCCATACAACACCGGCTTAATGGTAACCAGATGCGCAATTTGTGGCCGAATTTTTTGAAAAATCCGAAACATTCTCACAATTGACAACAACTCTTTAAACGGATTTTGACCGCTTCTGGCTATATCAATTACATGATGCTCAAAACCAAGCTGGTTGAACTTCTCCACCCCTGCGCCATGCGCTGATGCTATATACACCTTAAAACCTGATTTACTCGCCGAAATCGCAAGGGGGAGACGATGGGATAGAAAGAACTCTGGAGTATTGACAACAAACAATAATTTTTTCATTAACGATTTTCCCCCAAAAACACCTGAAACACCGACATACGCCACAAAAGGTACAACCAGTTGCGCCCAACATACAGGATCACGCCAAACCCTTGCGCACACCGGGCAGTGCTATTAGCCCACCAAGCGCAAGCCAAAACATTCGTTGATAAAAAACCTCATGAAACATGCTCATCACTGCAAACATCAATAAAAGCAAAATCAACGCATTAGAAACGACTCTAATTTTACAATCCCAAATCGCGTATTTTAAAATAAACAAAAATGGGCTTAGGAAAACAATAAAACCAAAAAGACCAAACTCAGCAAGCAACCACAAAGAGGTATTATGCACTACAACACTAAAACCCATAAGACTCAAACTATTAAAATAAAACGCGCCTAAACCAGCCCCGAAAAATGGATTATCACGCCACATAACGAAAGATTCTACAATCAGTCCCCATCTAGCCAAATCGCTTGATTCACTTGAGATTGGCATACTAACTGCAGGCACAGAAGAACCAACTGCAGACACAGAAGAACCTACTGCAAAGAAGGAAAAACAAGATGGAACCAATACATTAAAAAAATAAACACCATACTGCGCAGTTATAAAAATAAGAAATCCAAAAATCACAACTTTGGCTAAAAAATAGCGCCTGACCATTCCAGAAAAAAATGAAACCGCAAGAACTATAAACATAGTTAGAACTGCAGACCGTGAAGCCGTTATTAAAACCGCGGCGATCATAACAGCTACAGAAAGACTAAAAATGTCTACGCGATTAAACTTTACTGGCAGCCTTGCATACCAGGAGTCAAACGCCAAAGCCAAACACAGGACCACAAGAACCTGAAAGGCTAGGGCATTTCGATTACCGGAGTACGCTTCAAGAATATAATGGAAATTATCAAACTGCATAACTCCATTAACAAACAGAACCCACATAACTATATTAACCACTAATATTACCGCAACAGCGATAACCATCAATTGCAACAGCTTAAAAAAACCCACCAACTTGAAATATTTTACAACTAAGTAACCGGAAAATAAATACCCCAACAAAACCAACCATCCAATCAACTTCCCCGAGGCCCAACCCGTGCTGCCAAATGAAAAAACACCTAGGCCATACGAAAATATAAAAGTTAGTGTTATCAATAAAAGACAAACGTTAAAATTCGGGAGCCTCCACTTAGGCAATTCACGTTTAATAGTTACATCCAACAAAACTATAGAAAAAATCAAAATAGCAAATGGATCTGCCAGATTCACATTTAAATACCCGGCGCCTACTTGAACGTGAAGCTGAAAAAAAACTAGAACGCCTACCATAAGCGTTAATATCCAGACTGCAGTATCCTCGATATTGATCACACCAGAGTTACAGCTAGATTTTTTATCCAAATCAATCTCTGAGAGCTTACTTTTAATGAACAACAATGGAAATAATATCAAAACCGCTGCTGTTGATATCAACCCCAACAGAATAGATGCTGCCAATGCACTTGCCGAAGTACCCCCAAGAACAGAAAGAACGTATACCGAAGAAACCTCCCTTAACCCCCAGCCACCAAAACTAACAGGGAGCCCTGCTAAAAACGAAACAACAGCTGCTGCAGACAACACACTGAGGAAACCTACTTCCGGCAGAACGGAACTAAAAAGCATATAGAACGATGATAAAACAACCGCACTACTGAGTAATGTTATGAAATAAACCTCAATAGCATTCAAGCACGACCTCAAACTAAATAGCTTACGAAGCATCAATCTTTCAAAACGCCCGGCGGCCAAACTTAAATAAATAAAAATGGTGACCAGTACAATTAAAAAAATCTCTAGCAAAGGAATATTTTTAATATATTCATTTATAGTCGAAGAAAAAATATAAAAGCCGCCTAGAAGCGCAAGTAAACCACTCAAGCTTCCAACCACAAACCTTTCATAAGCAGCAATTGCGGCATTCTCGGCTGCCGAAATACCTGCTTTATCCAACATTACCTGCCTACCGGCAACCTGACCCACCAGCGGGATCATAAGCAAAGAAGCTATATTCCCCGAAACACTTGCTCTCACAACATCTGCAAATCTAATAAAGTAGCCGAAGTGCTGTAATATTCGCCAGTATCTAAAAATCACTACCAACGCATTAAATACAAACAAAAAAAAGACACCCGCAATAGTCGCTAGCGAAAAACCCACCAATGAGCTATAAAAGCCATTTAAATCCACAAAATTAAAGACAAGAAGGCATAGTAGCCCAGAAAACAGTGCAACCAAATACTTTTTCACAGAACACCTTTAATTGAAAGTATGATTAAATTTATCTAATATTATAAAAAAAACCTATTATTTTTCGCCCAACATAAAGACCTGACCATGGAAGGGTTTCTATTAAATTATTCTATAACTACGCCAGCCTGTCACTCAGCTTTCGGACTGCTCATCGAACCACGCCTGAAACATCAACACATCCCAGAGGTGATATTGCCAGTTGCGCTGCCCGCTCAGATGCTCGGCCCACTTCTGCCGAATTGGCGCCGGGTTGAAGAAGCCCTCGCGCTTGAGGCGTGTTTCGCTCAACAGGTTCTCTGCCCATTCTCGCAGCGGCCCGCGCAGCCAACTATCAATCGGCACGCCAAAGCCCATCTTGGGTCTCTCGATAAGCGCTTTGGGCACATGGCGATACAATACCTGCCGGAGCGCCCACTTGGCTTGCCCGTCGCGTAACTTCATAGATTGTGGAAGACTCCACGCAAACTCCACAACCCGATGATCGAGAAATGGCACGCGCGTTTCGAGCGAAACCCCCATTGCAGCTCGGTCCACTTTAGTCAAGATGTCATCAGGAAGATAGTTCAGCATATCCAGCGCCATCATACGCTGTACATCATCAAGCCCTTCAAGAGCCGGTAGATCACCAGTCAATAAGGTAGCCGGCTCATGCCCACCGATAACTATCGATGCAGGGTCATGCCAATGGGAAACCAAGCCAAGATACAAAGCATCGGCTGATTCGCTTGACAACACCTCCGCGCCCTTATGAAGTTTGTCCCCAACATTTGAAAGCCGGGCCGATCGCGGCACTAAGCTAGCTAAACCACCAGCCAGCTTATCCCATGATTGAGGCGAAATGCTGGTCAGCCACCTTGCCGCCAGTTTGCGCAAAGGCAGCGGCACAGTAGCCAACTTGCTCCAGAGATTTGCCGTCATCTGGTAGCGGTTGTAGCCACAAAACAGCTCATCGCCTGCATCGCCAGAGAGAGACACCGTGACATGCTGTCGGGCAAGTTGCGATACCAAAAAGGTAGGTATCTGCGAAGAGTCTGAAAAAGGCTCGTCGTACAAAGTGGGCAAACGCGGAATCACTGCAAGAGCCTGCTCAGCCGTAACATACAGCTCGGTATGGTCCGTTCCCAAATGTTTGGCCACCGCCTTGGCATGCACCGCCTCGTTATAACCCTCTTCGTTAAACCCAATGGTGAACGTTTGCACAGGTCGCGATGACTGCGCCTGCATCAGCGCAACTACCGTAGAAGAATCCACCCCACCCGACAGGAAAGCCCCCAACGGCACATCTGCCATCATCTGCTGGCGCACCGCATCTTTCAGTAAGGTCTCCAGATCATCTACTGCTTGAGTTGCGCTACCAGTAAAAATATTGGCAACGCCCTTTACTGCTACTTTAGCCCCAGACCAATAAGTCACTATTCTTGGTTCACGCTGTTTTAAGGAGATCGTTAGCAGACAACCTGGCCGCAGCTTTGAAATCCCCTTGTAAATTGAATAAGGCGCAGGGATGTAGTTATGGCGCATATATAGTGATAAAGCACCACGATCAATTTCACCACTCCAAACTGGGTGGGCTTTTAATGCTTTTAACTCAGAACCAAATAAAAAAGTGCCGTTCATCCAACCATAATAAAGCGGTTTTTCACCCAAACGATCACGTGCAAGCATAAGTGTGTTGGTTTGCCTATCCCACACCGCAAAGGCAAACATACCAATGGCGCGCTCAAGCGTCTTTTGAATACCCCACACATCGAAACCGGCTAAAAGTGTTTCGGTATCAGAATGTCCGCGCCAAGATACCCTGGCAGCAGTACGCTCAAGCTCGGCGCGCAAAGCGAGATGGTTGTAAATTTCGCCGTTGAACGCAATTACATACCGCTCTGATACAGAAAACATCGGCTGGTGTCCTGCCGGCGTCAAGTCCACTATAGAAAGACGCCGATGAGCCAACCCAATACCCGCGACCTCGTCTTGCCATATACCAAAATCATCTGGCCCGCGCGAAATTATTGTGTTCGCCATGAGTGCTAATGTCTTTGGCGCTTGCTCAGATTCGCACCAGTGCCCGTGTCCTAAATAACCTGTAAATCCACACATTAAACTTCAACCCTTTCAAAAAACTCACCGGTCATATGAATGGCCCCAACCGATAGCAGCGAAATCACAGTATATCGACAAAATAAAACACGCGGACTGGTGCTCCAATCCCCCAAAAAAACAAATGCAACAAGGAAAATAAACAATATAGAGGTCAAGAACAGAAATTGTCTATTCGGCGCCCTCAGACAAAGAGTTACTCCCCATACGCAGGCAAACAAGCTCTCCAAAAAAGCATGCCAGAGCGATTGCAGGAGCTGAACCGAGAGAATCTTTCTAACCACTTCAGCGCACCCCTGCCCCAGTCTCGTGGTACAACGCTTCATATGCGTCTATACAGGAAATCATCGAAAAGTGCTCCCCAGCTCGCCTCTTGCCTTTTTCACCCATTGAAGCTCTGTCATTGGCGAGTGAAATTTGCAACAAAGCATCGGCGAGCCGTTCCGGATTGTGGGCAGGGACGACATATCCCGTGACTCCATCAAGTACAGCTTCTGCGTTGCCGCCGACGTTAGTCACCACCATGGGCAGTCCAGCAGCCATGCATTCAAGCACTGCGTTGGAGAAGCCCTCTTCGTGAGAACAGAGCAGGCCCACATCGGCCAGCCGCAGGAAGCCTGGCACATCTGTCCGCGAGCCAAGAAAATGGATATTGGAACCGACACCGAGGGAATCGGCTTCTTGTTGAAGGTCAGCGCCAATGCCGTCGTCACGCCCAATGCAAAGCACCAACCAAGGCTCAGGAAGAGCTTTTTTTATTCTCGCCAAGGCTTTGATGAGGTCAGCATGACCCTTGTACGGAATTAGGTTTGCGACCAATACGAACACCAAAGCGTTCTCAGGCAAACCTGCCTTGGTACGGGCTGCGCCACGATCAAAAGGCGTATTGTATGGTGCAAGATCAATTCCGTTGTAAGTGAGCCGAAGACGCTGAGCGCTTATCCCTTCTGCAAATAACTCATTCACTACCGCATTTGAATTGCCACATACCAGCGTCATTCTAGGGTGCAGGTACCTCTCGACCCTTGCAAAAAAAGGGTGAGCAGCTTGATAGTTTCGCAAGCTTCTTCGACTCATGATTCGGGCAGGAACCCTAGCAAACAATGACGCCAGCCCACCAATGACGTATGCCGCAGGGAGGAAAAAGTGCACAACTGCTGGACGTCGAAGCCACAGCTTGCAGATGAGCGCGAACGATGTCACCACGAGCCCAACACGTGCGTGCAGTCGATCGTTTTTCAAGACACGAGACACCCATGCGGGAAGAGTGACTCCATGGATGGTCACTCCAGCATCGTTCAGGACATGCGTCAGCGGCCCACCAGGCATCAACACAAAAATCTCTGGCTCCCAGCCGCGCTCTTTGAGGCGCATGGCCACTTGAGCCACATGACGCTCTGCCCCCCCGACCTCAAGTGAGCCGATTATGTAGAGGATTCTCCGATTTAACATCAATTACCTTTTTTTGCCGAAAATGAGAGCGTTAATCCGAAACCTAATTTATCAAGCACTTTTTCAACTGGATAGGAAAGCAAACGGTCTAATCGGCTTACGTTCTTCACCATAAACGACTCTTTCCCGCGCCACTGACACCAAAATAAATCAGGATTTTTTATTTGTTTCCATTCCGACATGGCTTCAGTAGTGGAATAACCAAAAAGCCTCTTGCACATATAAACCAAACCACCATTTAGGCTTCCACCGAAAATCTCTTGGCCAGTATGAATACGAGCAATCTCAAGATCATAATCTCCGCATAATTTCTTCACTGAATTCTTCGTGAATATTGTCAAATGCCGAGGGTAGTCATCCGCCTGATAGAAACGTGACTGTATAGAGTTGAGATTTGTAACAACACCTATTATTAAACCACCTGGCTTGAGCAGCAGAGACGCTTTTTCTATAAACAATCTAGGCTCATATACATGTTCAAGGACCGCCCAATAAGTAATAACATCATATACACCTTCTTGGAATTTCATTTCTAAAAAATCCCCATAGCAAATGGGCATTTTTGCAGGGTTAGGTACAGATGAATCAAGTTCCACCCCCTCAACCACCCAACCACGCCCCTGCATATACCATAAAAATTCGCCCTTTTGAGCTCCAATATCAAGCAATCTACCTGGCTTTATATCGGCCAGCCACTTAGCTTTCTCTACAAGCTGAGTGCCGCGCTTATTGACAATAGATTCCCAACCTAGAGTATCGCCATCGCCTTCCCACGACCAATAAAATTCTTTAGGATAATATGCAGGAATATCTTCTTTAGCCGGACGAGGACTCAAATAGCCACAGCCACAGGTTAAACATCTATTTACTCGAAACACCTGATCCGTACAGGAAAATACATAATCCCTTGTATTAAATAACGACTTATATTTATCACCTTTACATACAGGACATAGAACTTCGACAGCGTGATGAGTCCTCATTTATAAATCCTTAAATTTTAAAATAGTTGTTATTTTTTACATTTAAAAAGCATACCCCTACCATCGCCACCAAAAAAGCGGATACCGATATTGAGGCTGGCAATGAAAGTTCTTGAAAAGAATATTTTGTCGCCCAGTAAAAAAACATCAAAGCAGACAGGCTCATACCCGCCATTATGGATATCAACTGCGGTCGTTTTTGCGCCTGCCATAATTTGGCAAAAACGTTGCCCACCATGGCAAAGGGCAAACCTAATGTCAGCAGCAACCAGTGTGAAGAAACACGCGCAGCGGCAGCGGCGTCAAAACGCCCGCCAAATAACCACTCAAGACTCACAGCGCCCAGCGCCCATACCATGAATACCCCAAATACACCAATGACTGCCGAAGCAAGCCCAGCCTTGACCAGAATACGTCTCACCGCTGCTACATCATTTTGGGCGACTAGGTCGGAAAAACGCGCAAGTATCACCGTGGAGCTGGCTATAACCAAGAGCTGTAAAGCAGAGGAATGCAAGCGATAGGCATATCCAAAAGCCGAAACGGCACCCTCGCCATACTTTGTAGCCCACAGCGGTGGCAATGACACCACAAGGTTAGAGAAAACAACCCCTGGTAGAATCCAGCCACCAAGCGAAAGCATTTCCCACCAAAGCTGCTTCGTTTTCTCCCAAGATGGAAGCTCATCAAAAAAAGCAAACCCCGTTGACTTTAACCCCCACAAGCAAATAGAAACCTGTAACGCTAGGCCAAGTACCGTGCCACCAATTAGATTGAGCAAGCCACCTTCGGGCCAAGCAGCCAGAAGAGATGCGCCGAGCAGGCCGTTGGCCACTGGAGCTGCTGCTGCAATTGCAAAACGATTGCGCATGGCTAAGAGGTAGCCACAAGAGTCGCCAATGAAGTTAAGCATCACTAACGTTGCAGCAAAGGGGAATGCAAAAGCTAGCGAGGTGCGAACCGAGGCGGGCGCAGAGGCCGCAAGCTCATCCAGCACGAAGGGTGAACCCAACACCAACACGAGGGAAACAACACCACCGAGCCCTGCCATACCCAGCAAAACAGAGCGCTCGAAGGCAGACACTTCCGCGTGGTTACCCGCAACGTTAAGCTTTGCTCGAACAGGGAAAAGACCAGTTTGCAAAACACCAGCCGCAACACCCGCAACCATAGTCGGCAAGATAATAGATAGACTGTATCCATCCATTTCTGGACCAACTCCAAAGATACGTGCCGTGAACCACAGCTTAAGGAATGCAGCCAGCTGCGACGCTATCGTGAGTATCGATATAATAGCTAGCTGCTTCCTCATGCAAACGACTTTATCGATATAAACTGAGGGCCAACTGGGCTTTCATAGCATAATTCTTTCATTTACTTAACCATGAGTTTTGATATAAAAGCCCACCGTTACTGCAAGCCATTCTCGAGTGTAGCGCGATGAATTATAGCCCAGAAGCCTTTAGCTTTTTTAGTACCACTCAAAGAGTGGGCACATCACCCAGGCGAAAACCGTGATCGGTTTCATTAAATTTATGGCAATATATAACCCAAACTACTATTTTTCGGCTGTAAAGAAAGAAATATACCAAGGCATTGCCTGACTAATACCATTATTGATATCAATTCTCGGATCATAGCCCAGCAAACGTTCTGCCTTGCCAACATTAGCCTGTGAGTGGCGCACATCGCCGGAACGAAAATCACGATATACCGGAGTCTTGGTATAACTTATGCCGTTGCTGGCTAGGCTTTTCTTGATGGCTGCAAACAGTTGATTAAGATCGGTGCGCCCACCTACTGCCACGTTGTATATCTGATTGCGCGCCGCCAGGTTGTCACTGGTCGCTGCCAATAAATTGGCCTGCACAGTGTTGTCGATAAAGCAGAAGTCGCGGCTGGTTTCGCCGTCGCCATTAATGAATACGTCCTCGCCGTTGATCAAGGCTGCGGTCCATTTAGGAATGACTGCAGCGTAGGCACCACTTGGGTCTTGGCGTTTACCAAATACGTTGAAATAGCGCAGACCAATCGTGTTGAAATCGTAGGTTTTGGCAAAAACGTCAGCATAGAGTTCATTGACGTACTTGGTCACGGCATACGGCGACAGCGGTTTTCCGATGACATCTTCTACCTTAGGTAAGCCTGGGTGATCACCATAGGTGGAGCTTGAAGCTGCGTAGGTGAAACTTTGCACCCCGGAATCGCGGGCCGCGACCAGCATGTTGAGAAAGCCGCTGATATTGGTGTCGTTGGTGGTGATCGGGTCAACAATAGAACGCGGAACAGAGCCCAGAGCGGCCTGGTGAAGAACATAATCAACACCTTTACAAGCCTCTTGGCAGGCGTGCAGATTACGAATGTCACCGTCAATAAAACAAAAGCGCTGCCACTGCTCTGCGGTAACGAGGGATTGCACCTCGTCGAGATTACGCTGGTGACCGGTGGCAAAGTTATCCAATCCAACCACACGCTGCCCGAGTTTGAGCAGGGTCTCCAGTAGGTTGGAGCCTATAAAGCCGGCTACTCCGGTGATCAGCCAAGTTTTCGGGGTGGTAGGTAGTTCTTGCAACAAAGATTCGTAGAGTGTCATGGGCTCAGTCTGCATTAGTGGAGCATGCTGGTATGTTCGCGGCTTTCATCAAGGAGGTCGATCGCCGCTGAGTGTCGGGCTTTATAATCCTGCCATCGCGAGTCACGCTTGCCACAGTATTTTACAGTCGAAGGTCGGACTCTTCAGCACTCAGCAGGTACTTGAGGTCATATAGCACGTGTTCGGCCTTACCGTGTTTACGAATGTTCTCGACCCCTAGGGCACGGAACTCATTGTGGGCTACAGCGAGAATGATGCCGTCGTAAGCATTGACCGCAGGTTCTGCAATAGGGGTAATGCCGTATTCATGCTGCGCCTCTTCAACGCTGACCCAGGGATCGTAGACATCGACCGCGATGTTGTAATCGGTGAGTTCACGAACAATATCTACAACCTTGGTGTTGCGCAGATCAGGACAGTTTTCCTTGAAGGTCAGGCCCATTACCAACACGCGGGCGCCATCGACATGGATGCGGCGCTTAAGCATGCCTTTGATCAGTTGCGACACCACATAGGCACCCATGCTGTCGTTAAGTCGACGGCCTGCCAAGATGATTTCCGGGTGGTAGCCAATACTTTCAGCCTTGTGCGTCAAGTAGTAGGGGTCTACGCCAATGCAGTGGCCGCCAACCAGGCCGGGGCGGAACGGCAGGAAGTTCCACTTGGTGCCCGCAGCCTCTAGTACCGCTTCGGTGTCGATGCCCATCCTGTTGAAGATCAGCGCTAATTCATTTATCAGGGCGATATTCAGGTCGCGCTGGGTGTTCTCGATGACCTTGGCTGCTTCCGCTACCTTAATACTGCTGGCCTTGTGCGTCCCCGCAGTGATGATTTGGCGGTATAGGGTATCGATCAGCTCGGCGATTGCCGGTGTGGAACCGGAAGTCACCTTCTTGATGGTGGTTACGCGGTGCTCTTTGTCCCCCGGATTGATGCGCTCGGGACTGTAGCCGGCGAAAAAGTCGACATTGAACTTGAGACCGGATACCTCCTCCAGTACCGGCACGCAATCTTCCTCCGTGGCACCGGGATAGACGGTCGACTCGTAGATGACGATGTCGCCCTTCTTTAGAGCCTTGCCGATGGTTTGCGAGGCCTTGATAAGAGGGGTGAGATCGGGCTTCTTGTGCGCATCGATAGGAGTCGGCACGGTAACAATGTATGTATTGCAGGCTTTCAGGTCGTCAATGTCGGCGCTGTATCTGAGGTGGACAGAGTGCGTCAACTCTTCGTCGCTGACTTCCAGGGTGGCGTCATGGCCAGCCTTGAGGGCGGCGATACGTTGCTGGTTGATGTCGAACCCTACCACGGAACGATGTTTGCCGAACTCCACCGCAAGCGGCAGCCCAACATAGCCAAGACCAATGATAGCGAGTTTGATGTCTTCCAAATTGAGCATGGAGGGTGTCCAAATAGTTGATTGTAAATACCGAATTATTTTTTTCAATTGGGACGCGGACTGAAAATGAAAATAAGCGATCAACAAATCAAAAACATCGCACCGACGGATTTCCTACAAGGGCGGGTGCTGCACGTGCCTGAATGTTGTTTGATCTCAGACACGCTACCGCCCCAGGATTTACCGTTGGTTTCCTGAGAACGTCGCAATCTGCAAATTTTACTGGCATTGCCAGGGTGAAACCTTGATCTCGGCCCATGCCGAGACTTATTCAATTCTTGACGATGCTCACCAACGGCATGCTGATCTGGTGTTGACGGTTGAGCATACTGAGCAGCAGGATCACGCGCTGCTCGCCGTCCATGGCCACGAAGATGGCATCCAGTTTGGCAAAGCCGCCTTCGGTGATGCGTACGCTATCGCCAGCTTCGAGGGCCGGTTTAACGGGTGCTGTCGTGTGTTGTTGCAGGTGTTCGATCAAGCTGTCATCAAGCCGCAGCGGCATGCCGCCGAAACCTACGATGCGACTGACCCCACGGGTCGAGCGCAGGGGTGCCCAGTTGGCATCGGTGGCCAGCTGAATGAATAGATAACCGGGGAACAGCGATTCGGTGATGGTTTGCCGACAGCCACGCACTATTCGCTCGCAGCTGTGCTGCGGCCGATAGCAGGTGTAGCCCTGGCGCAACAGGTTTTCTTCTGCACGCGCATCCTGGCGGGGCTTGCAATGCACGAGGTACCAGGCCGGGGCCGTACCTGCGATGCAAGGGGTAGTTGTGGCACTTACATTCATATGGGTATCAAGCCAATCGGCGCAGCATCTGCAGACCGACAGTTCACTCCTGTTTGCAGCTGGCTTGGATGGGCCGGGTGCTGGACCTGTTCCGAGCTAGCCTGCCGCTAGGATGGATAGGAAGGTTTATTGGCTGTTGAAGCCACATTTATATGTATCGCCAGGTGGTGGTTAGGTGGAGGCCTGTATAAATTCATTCTGCCCCCATGGTGGGAGGGCCTTGAAACGTAACCTCCTGTAGGTGCGGCTGAGCGGCGTTTCGTGTTAGCCGCGATGCTTCACCGCTAACAAGGGCTTCGCAGCTAAAGCCGACTCCTACAATCAAGCATCGCTATCACCACTGGGGATTAACAGCTCCACCTCACGCTGGGCCTGCCTATAGAGCGCCTTGAGGCGTTCGCCGAGCTCGCGCTTGGCGCTGGTTTCGCCATGAACGATGCGCACCTGGCTGGGCCAGTTGCGCATGCGTGTGACGAAGCCCAACAGACCTTTCTGATCCGCATGGGCCGAATAGCCTCCTATGGTATTGATTTTTGAGCCAATTTTGTAACGTTCCCCATCTAAATCCACGTAGCCACCACGCTCACCATACATCTGGATGGCTCGACCGGGCGTACCTTGCGCCTGGTAACCGATGAAGAGTACGTCGTGTCGAGGATCGTGGAGCATGGCTTTCAGGTAATTGACAATTCGACCGCTGCTGCACATACCGTTCCCTGCGATGACAATGGCCGGACGAGCGGTAGCTGTCAGGTGGCGCACCATGGCCAGATGGGCCTGATGGCTGTCGACGGTCAGCAGCTGCTCGAAACCCAGCGGGTTACGGCCTTGTTTTACACGCTGCAGCGCCTCGTTGTCCCAGAAGGGTTTCAGCTCGCGGTAGACCCGGGTGAAACGGCTGGCCAGGGGCGAGTCGAGGATGATCGGTAATGTCGGCCAGTCGATTTCGACTTTGCCGTCGCTGCCATCTTTCCCCCTCACCCCGGCCTTCCGCCCCGACGTGACAGGAAGCTTAAGAACGGCTCTGCTCCCTTGTCCCTTGCCACCGGCATTGAGTTTTTTGCTGTGGATGATGTCTTCCAGTTCGTAGAGCAATTCCTGGGTGCGACCGATGCTGAAGGCGGGGATCAGCACCGTGCCGTTGTTGGCCAGGGCTTGTTCGATGACGCTTTCCAGGCGCTGACGACGAGTGCGGCGGTCTTCGTGCAGACGGTCGCCGTAGGTGCTTTCGATTACCAGGATGTCGGCACGGTATGGCGCTTTGGGCGCCGGCAGCAACGGCGCATGCGGTGCACCTAGGTCGCCGGAGAAGACGATGCGCTTCTTCTCGCCGGACTCAGGGTAATGCAGATCGATCTCGACATAGGCCGAGCCGAGAATATGCCCAGCGCGCTGCAAACGGATACGACAGACCAGGCTCTCAGTGTCCTGCAGGGTGAACCAGGTCTTGTAGGGCAAGGCGATGATGCGCTGCTCGATCAACTTGATGTAACGCTCGACCTGCTTTTGATCACGACTGAAGCCAAGCTTGAAGGCATCTTCGAGCACGATGGGCAGCAGCTTGGCCGAGGGCTCGCTGCAGAGGATCGGGCCCTTGAAACCAGCAGCCAACAGATAGGGAATACGCCCGACATGATCGATGTGCACATGGGTAGCGACCAAGGCCTTGATCGTATCCATGGGAAACTCGATGGCCAAGCGGTCAGAAGCGGACTTGCCTTCGGCCGAGGTTTCCGCACCTTGGAACAAGCCGCAGTCGATCAGCAGACTGTGCTGGGCGTCCATCAGCAGTTGATGGCAGGAGCCGGTTACGCCGTCTTTGGCGCCATGGTGGAGGATGTCGGGGTAGTCCATGTGATTAATCTCTGTTAGTCCATTAACGATGGCCGGCAGATTAAGCCTTGCCGGTGCGGCCCATTGCTGCGGCCGAGGCCGCTTGTGAGTCCCAAGAACTTCGCGGCCGAAGCCGCTCCTACGCCCGCTCCTGCATACATGGCAGGTGCCGGTCACACCGTCTTTGGCGCTGTGAGGAGGATGTCCTCAGCTATCGCTTGCGGTAACGATCAGGCCTTGGTGGAGCGCTTTCTTAGCATCAGGCGAATCAACGCGATAAATACGCCGAGCATACCGCCCAGCACCACACCCAATGCCACTATCAGGGGTTTTTTCGGCTTGATGGGCTGATCCGGCACGTCGACATCTCCGTCTTGCCGGAAGACCGCGACATTGGTCGGATCAAGACTCACACCCGCGAATGACTGATATCGCGCTTCCAGGTTACGCAGCTCTGGGATGAACGGATCATCGGATGTACGCGCCAACAACACTTGCATTTCAGCGCGCAAAGCCTTGGCACCACGCATGTACATCAAGCTGCCATCCATAAAGGCGGAAAGCTCGCTGTCATTTGAAACTCGCCCGGTTATAACCGGAGGGTTATCTAGACCTATTGCCTCCGCAACCGTTAATGCCTCTTGCAATTGCTTGGTGCGGTCATCTTGGCGAGCTTTGGCGCTAGCACGCTCAGACTTGATTTGCTGTTCGATATTGCGAGCCTGCACCGCAAGTTCGCGCTCCGAATTCTGCAGCATTTCATCCAATGATCGCTCAGCCACCTAATCGATATATTGCTTCGCCCAAGTTGACGCTAATTCAGGATTGTAGTGCTCGACAACGATGGAATAGCGGTCGGGCTGGTTTTTATCCGGCGCCTTGACGCTGAATTTTCCACTAAACGCTTGGCGGTTGCAGGAGCTGAGTGCAACACGGTTATTGAATTGACGCTGGAGCATCATGCCGCATAGCCATGGCTTCCTGCATCACCTTACCCATAACTTCGATTGGGCATTTGAAGTCAAAGCGCTTACGTGGGCGCATGTTCAGTTGCAGGGCGATGGCATCCAGTTCTTCCTGGCTGTGTACCGACAAGTCTGTGCCTTTGGGCAGGTACTGGCGGATCAGACCATTGATGTTTTCGTTACTTCCGCGCTGCCAAGGGCTGTGCGGGTCGCAGAAGAAGATCGCTACACCGGTTTTCTGGGTGATCTCAGCGTGTCGAGCCATCTCCCTGCCTTGGTCGTAGGTCATGCTCTTGCGCATCGCCAGCGGCATGCCATTGAGCGCTGCACTGAATCCCTCCATCGCCGAGGTTGCCGTCGCGTCATTCATCTTCACCAGCATCAGGTAGCCACTGGTGCGCTCCACCAGCGTGCCTACAGACGAGGCGTTGGCCTTGCCCTTGATCAGAT
Source organism: Pseudomonas sp. CC6-YY-74 (assembly GCF_002025205.1). Taxonomy (GTDB): domain Bacteria; phylum Pseudomonadota; class Gammaproteobacteria; order Pseudomonadales; family Pseudomonadaceae; genus Aquipseudomonas; species Aquipseudomonas paeninsulae. The sequence continues at coordinate 1,790,452 of NZ_CP019947.1, forward strand.
CGCCTTCCCAATGCCCCGGCATCAGACGGTCTTCAATCTCCGGCGGGCGCACATGAATGCTGACCATCTCCGGGATCTGGCCGCGCCGATCCACGCCGCCAGAGCGCGGCCTGCGCGTCGCCTTGCTTTGGCGCAGACAGATAATCAGCTCCTTACGCAGTTCGCCGACTGGCAAGGCATAGATCGCGTTATAGATCGTCTCGCGACAGACGTAGGCATCTCGGAGGCTGGGAATGTTCATGCTGCGCAGCTTGCCGGCAATCTGCTCGGGGGACAAACGCTCACGCAGCATATGAGCCACCAACGCGAAGCGCTCGCTACCCGGCAACAGCTTTCGCATCGGTCGACAAACCTGGCGGCGGATCTGCATCTGCTGCTGGGCCACGAGGGCCGAATAGCCGCCACAGGCGCCTCGATTACGGCGCAGCTCCCGGCTGATGGTCGAAGGGGATCGGTTGATCAAGCAGGCAATCCTACGCAGGCTGAAGTCTTGGGCATGACCGATTTGAATGGTGGCGCGCTCTTCAACGCTGAGTTCGGAATAAGACATAGGGGCAGCACCGTACCGGAAAGGTCAGGTGTTGCACTCAGCTTTTGCCGCCGCCCTTTATAAAGACCATCCTGAGAGCCGGAGCGCTGCGCTTCACTCAGGGACGGCAAATAGACTTCCCTAAAAAAATGACGCAGAGACTTCTCGGACTGCAGATTGCGGCTAAAAACCGCATATACATCGCTAACCAAAAATGGCTTCAGATCATTTCCATCTGTGTTCTCACCCGTTCGCCCCAGGCTGAAACCAGCAATGTCGCTGAGAGAAGGTGGCAGCACAGCGACGCGCGCCTCATAAACAGGCTTGCTGAAAAAGGCATACGAAGCTGCCCCCACAGCGAACACCAAGGTAATCAGGACTATTAGCCATTTTTGCGTCGACAGACCGTAGAACAGCTCAACAAGATCGATTTCATCGTCATTATCGGCGTGGCTCGGGTTTGTTTGCTCGATCACTGTAGATCCATTTTTGTCAAAAACTCGATTGCTCAAACGTAACGCCACTCGCATAGCAGAGGGTTTCGCAAGGGGCGCATTGTGCCGGCAACACCATGCAATACAAGTCCTTGCAGCTCGCAATATTTATGGGCATCCGTCATCGCATAACTTACAACAAACTGCGATATAGGCCCGCATAGCTGGCCACCATCGCTTCGGCAGAAAACAATGCATCAGCGCGCAGCGCTGCACGCCTGCCCATCGCCTCAGGCTGCGTCGGATAATCCCATAACGTCTGCATAGCCTGCCTAAGGGCCAACACACTGGCCGCCGTAGACATTACAGCAAAATCACCCAGCAAGAGACACTCGCAGGCACGACCAAGCCCGCCCAGTGCATCTGCACGCCGAAGCCTGGCAACGGGTGTGATGCCCTGCGCATCGCACAAGCGCTTCAACAAAGCCCGGCCGACAAACCCACTGGGACCGGTAAGTAGTACTCGCATCAGGCAGGCTCCAGCAGTTCAAGCACGTCCTGCGCCATCTCGCGCATGATGCGCTCGCGGGCATAATTCTCAGCAAAGACACTTCGATCGACACAACCTATGCTCAATTGCTCGAAACACTGCACGGCCCGTGTGGCATCGCAAGGTGGGAATACTGCAGCATTAGCTATCTCGCGATTAACAAACCCGGCCGCATAACCACCGACACCGGCCCAGATCGGCTTGCCGGTGGCGGCATATTCGAAGAGTTTGGACGGCAACACGCGCTTGAAGGCAGGCAAATCATTCAGATGCAGGAAGAGCACATCGGCGCGCTCATAAATACTCTGAAGCTCTTTGCGCGGGACCGGCTTCAGCAACTCGACATTCTCGATCTGGCGCTGCGCCAAAGCCTTGCGCAACTCATCAGAACGGCTGCCGTCACCAATAACCTGGAACCGAGCCCGCCCCACCAGTTGCTCAGCCAGCGCCGGCAAGATGCTATGCAAACTCTGGCCATCACCGATATTTCCCGCATAGACAACCCGCAAAGGCTCGCCACGAGCGCTGCCTCCCCGGGAATCCGAAAACTGCCGGACAAACACGCCATCCACCCCATTGGAGAAGGCGGAAAACCGAGCACCAGGGTAGCGGGACTGGAAATAAGGAAGGAAGCCAGGGGAGACTAGGTTGACCCTGTCAGCACGCCCTATCGTCCAGCTCTCCAAAACCTCGAACAGCCAGATACCTGGGCGCCAAGCAGCAGAGTTGAACACCGCCTGCAGGTTCTCCACGAAGATATCGCGGATATCCAGATACAGCCGCGCACCTTTAGCGGCAGCAACCAGTGCGCCCAATAGCGCGGTCATCAAACGGGACGAGGTCGCGTAAACCAGATCGTACTGTTGGCCTCGAATAAATCGGCAGACTGCCCAAGCGAAACACAGAAAAGACCAAGCCTGGCCCCGCAGCCCTCCCTGGTGCTCCGGCAACTGCACCCGATGGATACTCAAGCCTTCATGCTCTTCGCAATCCAGAGCATCCCGAGCGAAGGATTTATAACGATTGGGCTGTGTCGTCAGCAGATCAATTTGCACATCGCCTGATGCCTGCGCGCGCAACGCTTTCATCAGCGCCACAGCGCGAAAGGAACCGGCAGAGAGATCCGGCGGATAGAAAAAAGTAAGTAACAGAATTCGTTTCTGCATCACACGGCACTGATTCGAGTCGAAGCAGAATTGGACAGTATCCAGTCATATAGCGCGAGCAATTCATGCTCCTGGCTCTCCCAGCTTAGAACGGCTGCCACGTTGCTTACCTCACGACCAATAAAGTCGGCAGCATAACCCGCCACACCCGCCAAAATTGGCTTACTAGTCGCGGCATACTCAAAAAGGTTGGAAGGTAATACACGCCTGAATGCGGGAAAGCCATTCAAGTCCTGAGTTCAGGCGGTGTAATGTGGTGCAGCAATGCCGTGAACTGCATGCCCTTATTCCTTCGGGCTGCTTCACGTACACCTTCAAGTCCCATCGACGTGCAACTGATCCGGCTCAGTGTCCGGGGCGCGGGGTTCTTCTCGGTGTTTCCCTTGGCTACGTCCCTTTCCTCCACTATCTCCGCCGGGGCAAACCCTTTGTTCGATGGCTTCTCAGGTACTACGGACGTATCCGACTTCTCAGCGACGTGGACAGCAGGGTTACGGCTTTTGGCCTTTCCTGCTCCGCCCGGTGCTTGCGCACCGGGCACCGCTGAGATCTCCCAGTTTCTGTGCGAAGGACTTCCCGACGTGCACAGGGTCTCCGACCGCGCGGGATCAGAGCATGACTGGCGTAAAACGCCATGCTCCGTGTTGCCTTCTGCTTCGCTTAACAGCATCGGCATCCCGAACTTGTGATTACGCGGCTCAATGGCTGGCCCATCGGTTTCCCCTGTCAACGCTTCACCCTGCACCTCACGGTGCAACATGCATGACTCGGGGTCTGGTTGATTCGCCATTTCTTACCAGTATCGAACTTTCATCGACTATCCTCCGCCAGCTTTAACTGGCGCACTAAGCGTCCCGCCAAGTCACCTTCAACTGGCCTGAATATCCTCTGATGCTGTGCTCCCGATTTCTTTCTGGAGCCAGCTGCCATGATGCGTCCCGACGCCAAGGTCGAAAAAGTTACCTCTATCCCAAGCCAGTCGACTTTCGAAAATCCATTGACGGCCTGGCGGCTTTGGTCGAGTTGGATATCAAGGTGGCGGTGTTCGATCCGCAACCGCTCCATAAACCCCGTCTTTTTATGATGGAGTTTGGCTGTCAGGATGCGATTGCAGGTGTGCAGTTCCAAGGTAGCAGCGCTTCGTAGCCTTCGACGCGATTGACCTGAGGTAGGCGCTCGAGGATATGGCGCAAGTAGGCATAAGGCTCCTGGCCATTGGCCTTGGCGGTTTCCACCAGGCTGTAGAGCTGAGCGCTGGCGGTCGCGCCTTTAGGCGTGTCGCTGAACAGCCAGTTCTTACGGCCGATGACGAAGGGCCGGATGGCCCGCTCGGCGGCGTTGTTGTCGATCGGCAGGTTGCCGCCTTCGCCGTAGCGCACCAAGCGGCTCCAGTTGCTGGCCAGGTAGTTCACGGCTTTGCCTAGGGCATTCTGCGCGGTGACCTGCGGCTGGGTTTTCTCCAGCCAGGCCTTGAGTTGAGCCAGGAGAGGCAGGCTGTGCTGCTGGCGACCTTGCAGGCGCTGTTCAGCGCTGGCCTCTTTGAGGTCGCGCTCGATCCCGTAGGGTTTGTTGATCATCCCCAGCGCGATATCGGCGCGCCCAGTCTTGCCCTTCGGCTGCACCTTCTGCGCCTCGACGAATTTGCGCTGCGCATGCGCCCAGCAGGCCAGGCGTTCGACGCCTTCTTGGGCGGCCACGGCGTTGTAACCGGCGTAGTCGTCGGTCATCAAATAGCCGCGATAGTCTTGCAGAAGACGCAGTGGCACCTCCTGCGCGCGGCTGGTTGAGTAGTCAAAAAGAATCACCGGTTTGTCCGGCGGGCCGCCGGTCTGCACCCACATCCAGGATTGGCTACCGGGGTCTCGGCCCGGTTCTTTGAGCACCTGCACGCGGGTTTCATCGCAGTGGATCACCGGGCTGTCCAGCAGTCGGTCGCGCAGCAAGTTGAGCAGCGGTTGCAGCTGTTCGCCGCACTGGATCACCCAGCGCGCCAGGGTCTGGCGGGAAATATCGATGCCGTGGCGCGTCAGCACCTTTTCGAAGCGGTGCAGCGGCAGGCTATCGACATACTTGGTGTTCAGCAGCACGGCCAACACGCTGGGACTGGCCAGGCTTTTTTCGATCAGCTGGGCCGGCTTGTCGGCAGTGACCGGGGCGCTTTCGCAGCCTGTGCAGGCGTAAGTCTTGCGGATGTGCCGAATCACCCGGATCTGCATCGGGATGATCTCCAGCTGTTCGCTGGTTTGTTCGCCGATCACCTGCTTGCGGCAACCGCACGCGCAGGTCAGCTCGTGCTCGGGCAATTCGTGGACGATTTCGACACGTGGCAGTTCGGCCGGCAGTGGTTTGCGCTTGCCGCGACGCTTGAGCGGCGCCACGACGTCTTCCTCGACGATCACCTCTGGCGCAGGCTCGGCCAGGTTTTCGGCTTCGTTGAACGTGGCCAGTTGCGGCGAATCCGGATCAACGGTTTGTTCGGATTTGCGGGCGAATAGGCGTTGGATCAGCAGCGCGCTTTGTTCACGCAGTCGCTCGATTTGCCCGTCCTTTTCCTCGACCAATGCACGCAGGAGTTGCTTGAGGGCAACAGGATCATCGGGAAGGGTTTCGGACATGGAAATCATGCCGTGGATTATACCGACTCAGGTGACGAAACGCGGAGTCAACACCTGATGTGGACGGTTGCGCCAGAGCCCCCGGTGTCAGGCTAGTTGTCGCCTCAGTGGATTTATCAAAACGATAGATTGGGGGCGTCAAAGAGAGCTGCAATGTCGAGCTATTCACCTGAGCGTAAAGCTGCCCTGCTGAACAAGTTACTCCCGCCACTAAACCACTCCGTAGCTGAGCTCGCGCGCCAAGAAAGCGTCCCCGAAGCGACGCTGTATGCTTGGCGTACCAAGCTCAAAGCAGGAGGCGCAGTAGTGCCTGGAGACAAAACCAAAGCCGATAACTGGCCCGCTGAAGCCAAGTTCGCGGCGGTGCTGCATGCGGCCACCTTGAGCGAGATCGAGCTCAGCGAATACTGTCGCAGCAAGGGTTTGTACCCTGAGCAAATCAGCGCATGGCGCCAAGCCTGCATCAGTGGCCAGCTGTCGGCCCAAGCGCAGCGTCAAGCCGATCGGGATCAGGCGCGTGCCGACAAGAAGCGCATAGCCGCACTGGAGCGCGAGCTGCGGCGCAAAGACAAGGCACTGGCTGAAACCGCCGCGATCTTGGTGCTGCGAAAAAAGATGAATGCCTTCTGGGGAAACGACAACGAGGACGTTTGACCTCGCTGCCAGAACGGCAACAACTCGTTGAACGGTTTAACCATGCCGTCGCTTCTGGTGCGCGCAAGGCGGTGGCCTGCGCAGAGATCGGACTGTCGCTGCGCAGCCTGCAACGCTGGGCGCTGACGCCGGTGATGCTGGCCGATGTGCGCACCACCACGGTACGGCCACAGCCGCCGAACGCCCTGAGTGAGGACGAGCGCTGCACCATCCTGGCAGTGTGCAACAGCGCGCCATTCGCCAGCTTGCCGCCTAGCCAGATCGTGCCACGGCTGGCCGATCAAGGCCGTTACCTGGCCTCAGAGGCGACCTTCTACCGCGTCCTCAAGGCCGCCAATCAGCAACATCGCCGCGGCGGTCGCAGCCATGCGCCGCACAAGCACGCGGCGCCGACCACGCACAGTGCAACGAAGAGCAATCAGGTCTGGTCATGGGACATCACCTACCTGCCATCGCCGGTGCGCGGAAAGTATTACTACCTGTATTTGATCGAGGATATCTACAGCCGCAAGGGCGTGGGCTGGGAGGTTTACGAGCAAGAAAGCGGCAAACTGGCGGCCGAACTGATGCAGCGCACCGTGCTGGCCGAGCGCTGCGTGGGTCAGCCCTTGGTGCTGCACTCGGACAACGGTGCGCCGATGAAATCGGTGGCGCTGCTGAGTAAACTCTACGATCTCGGCATCACTCCATCGCGTGGACGACCCCGAGTAAGCAACGACAATCCCTACTCGGAATCGCTGTTTCGAACCCTGAAATACTGCCCGCAATGGCCCAAGGATGGCTTTACAGATTTGGATGCAGCACGCAGCTGGGTGCGCGACTTTATCCGCTGGTACAACCATGAGCACCGCCACAGCCGTATCCGCTTCGTAACCCCGGCACAGCGTCATCGCGGCGAGGATCAAGAGGTGCTGGCCAAGCGCCACGCGCTGTACCAGCAAGCCCGCCATCAGCACCCGCATCGCTGGTCAGGCAACACTCGAAATTGGCAGCCTATCGGGGCTGTCACACTCAACCCAGAGAGACTGCAACCGGCACTGAGAATAGCGGCATAAGAAACACGGCTGACGCGACAACTACCTTGCAAAACGCCGAGAGGTCGATACCGTCCAATAACCAGTTCAATTCCTGGGCCGTCAGCACGATGGCATCCTCGCCTGGCTCGGGGTGCGACTTGAAGCGCTCCGCTTCCAAGCGCTTGAGCCATAAACAGAAGCCGTTGCGCTCCCAGTACAGGATTTTCACCCGATTGCGCGACTTGTTGAGGAAGACGAATAACACCGGGTCGAACACCGCCACCTTGATATCCAACTCGACCAAGGCGGCTAGGCCGTCAATGGACTTTCGGAAATCCACCGGTTTGGGATACAGATATACTTTTTCGACTTTGGCGTCGGGACGCATCATGGTTGCTGGCTCCAGAAAGAAATCGGGAGCACAGCATCGGGCGATGTTTGGATCAATTGAAGACGGGGTCTATGGAGCGCTTACGGCACTTACATGGGCGGCGTCGAGCTTATCCAGCTGAAAGTCAGCGGTATGTCCCTCACGGTCGCGAACAACCAAAATGGCTATCTGATCCGGCCCCGTTCCGCGTGTCTTGCCCACACCCCCGCGTTTACGGGGTGGGCGCGGCATCTCGCGCTGACCTTTGAATGACTCGAGAAAGAACGTTTCGTCGGCCTCGACAATGCCGCTTTCACGCGCATCGTGATGCGCCGCCACATCATGCAAAAACCGATGTCGCCAGCGAAATGAAGTGTTCTTGCTGACGCTGCAGTGTCGGGCCGCCGCTCTCACGGTCAATCCAGCAATGAGGGCTTGGGCATAATCCAGCCAGCAGTCCTTTTTGCGTAGGCGCGCCAAGGGTGTTCCAGTCAATGCATTGCACGTGCGCCGACAGACTTTGCAGCGATAGCGCTGCAGGCCACCACTGCGGCCCCATGAGGCCAGTTGCGCGGCGTCGGCGGCACAGTGCGGGCAGGTTTTCAGATCAGGGATGAGCTCTTCAAAGCCATCCCGCTGCACGTTGATCTGGAGAAAACGCTGAACGATGGACTTCTGTTTGATCGTGAGGCGATCAAGCCGAGCCAGCAGGTGTTGAAAGGATTGGGCATCCATAACGGCACTCCTTGATGAGCACACGTCTTCAGTCTAGGCCTTGCAACAGCTAACGAGGACATAGGGCGGTTGCAGGAGCTGAGTGCAACACGGTTATTGAATTGACGCTGGAGCATCATGCCGCATAGCCATGGCTTCCTGCATCACCTTACCCATAACTTCGATTGGGCATTTGAAGTCAAAGCGCTTACGTGGGCGCATGTTCAGTTGCAGGGCGATGGCATCCAGTTCTTCCTGGCTGTGTACCGACAAGTCTGTGCCTTTGGGCAGGTACTGGCGGATCAGACCATTGATGTTTTCGTTACTTCCGCGCTGCCAAGGGCTGTGCGGGTCGCAGAAGAAGATCGCTACACCGGTTTTCTGGGTGATCTCAGCGTGTCGAGCCATCTCCCTGCCTTGGTCGTAGGTCATGCTCTTGCGCATCGCCAGCGGCATGCCATTGAGCGCTGCACTGAATCCCTCCATCGCCGAGGTTGCCGTCGCGTCATTCATCTTCACCAGCATCAGGTAGCCACTGGTGCGCTCCACCAGCGTGCCTACAGACGAGGCGTTGGCCTTGCCCTTGATCAGATCGCCTTCCCAATGCCCCGGCATCAGACGGTCTTCAATCTCCGGCGGGCGCACATGAATGCTGACCATCTCCGGGATCTGGCCGCGCCGATCCACGCCGCCAGAGCGCGGCCTGCGCGTCGCCTTGCTTTGGCGCAGACAGATAATCAGCTCCTTACGCAGTTCGCCGACTGGCAAGGCATAGATCGCGTTATAGATCGTCTCGCGACAGACGTAGGCATCTCGGAGGCTGGGAATGTTCATGCTGCGCAGCTTGCCGGCAATCTGCTCGGGGGACAAACGCTCACGCAGCATATGAGCCACCAACGCGAAGCGCTCGCTACCCGGCAACAGCTTTCGCATCGGTCGACAAACCTGGCGGCGGATCTGCATCTGCTGCTGGGCCACGAGGGCCGAATAGCCGCCACAGGCGCCTCGATTACGGCGCAGCTCCCGGCTGATGGTCGAAGGGGATCGGTTGATCAAGCAGGCAATCCTACGCAGGCTGAAGTCTTGGGCATGACCGATTTGAATGGTGGCGCGCTCTTCAACGCTGAGTTCGGAATAAGACATAGGGGCAGCACCGTACCGGAAAGGTCAGGTGTTGCACTCAGCTTTTGCCGCCGCCTAGCCTAAAAAAACGTCAGCAGCAGAATTCGACAGGACATATAGGTTCTGATAAAAGCGACACTCAAAAGATTCGATTAATGTATACCACTATCGCGAACCCCTACGGTAAAATCTGAAACCTCACCATGCGCCGAAACAACCGCCAGCTCAATATCATCAACTGCCACAGCACCGATTGCACTTGGACTATATGCTCCAAAATTTTTCCCTGATGCGGGGAAAAAGATGACTTCCAAGCCATCCAAATCTGACTGCATATGATAACGAGCCCTTAATATGAGGCTATCGCCTTCAGATTCAGCCCCAACATCCTTCGGCCGGAAGCCCCCCTTGGCCACGGTTAGCAAAGTTTCACAGTCCAGCACCACATCGTGTTTAACTTCCCTCCCTCCAACCTGCACCAAGAGCCGCAACATGGGAAAGCTCTCAGTACAGGTGGCTATTTTTACTCGAAAATGTAAGTAGCCACCTTCTTTCGCGTACGCTTGGAGTTCGACATCAGGAATTCGATAACGGACAAGATTATAGGCATCGTCACGATCATCCTGCAACACTACACCTTTCTCCAGTTTCCCCTCTTGCATGGCACTGCCACTCCAGAGCTTACTATAAGCACCTTCAATAAGGGACCGCCACGCACCCTCCGGAAGGTCAAATAAACTTTGATTACGCGCAAGCAGAGACTTATCCAGAGGTATATCCCTCTGGTAAGTAGGCTTTCCAGCGACCAAACGTGAAAATACATTCGGAACACCACTTTCCGCCACAATGTGACGCCCTAAGAACCAAGACCCCTCCATACTTAAATGACCAGCATCGTAATACAACAGAGAGCTATTAAGATAAGCACTACAACGATCGCCGCGACAAAGAGCATCGGTTATATCAAAGTAATTAACACCCGGGTGAGATCCAGCAAACTCTCTTAACCATTTATTAATCAGCGGGGCTGTACCCCCTTCATCACCGCTCTCACATTTAATCATTGCTAATTTAAGAGCCTTTTGCGAACACTCGCGCACCACTTCTTTCATACGCGGGACTTGCCCCAAAATTATCACCTGCTTCCCCTGAGCCACAAGCATCTCTATCGTTTGCTCTAGGTTTGCTTTGAATCCGTCATCTCTACCAGAATAAAAAGACCAAACACCACCCAAAACAATAGTAGAGTAACTATCCAAATATGCCTTAACCAAATCAATCGATGCTCGGCAATTTTCCACTCGATCTGGTTTCAGGAGATGCTCAACCCCATATAAAACAGGCGGACAACTACTATGTGCCGCATTACGAAAGGAAAACCCCGAGGCTTCGGCAAACGCCCCCAGAATACCAACATAATGAGCGGCATTGGAGTCTCCCCACAGGAGTACAGCGGGCTCACGCTCTGAGTTGACAATACACGCTTCGCTTTGCAGATCTACATCCCTCAGAAGCCGACGCTGGCAGACATACGGATAGGAATAGGCCGCCGGAGCTGGACTTAGCGCCTTAAGCTGCGCCTGGTACTGAGTATCAAAGCTATAAAGCCCCAACCCACCACTCAGCACAATAGCGCCGCACAGAGCTGACACCACAAAGGCGTTAGCTGCGACAACGCGCATCATAACTTGACCGAAACTCCAACGTAGCTGGCGGCAAGGTTTCTCTACCCAGCGATAACTAACCACTGACAACAGCAACATCGCCCCAAATAGCGCCACACCAACTACAGGCTCTACAACACCAAAGACGTAACGATAAAAAGCCAAAACCGGCCAATGCCACAGGTAAAGCGAATAAGAAATCAGGCCGATCAGCACCAGCGGCCGCAAAGCCAGAATACGAGTTACACCTACTGACCTATTGCTGCCTGCCCATATCAGCAGCGCTGCACCTATGGTTGAGGGTAGAGCATTGCTCCCTGGGAATCCCATGTCTTCGGTGATCCACCCCAAGCTGAAGACAATCAATGCCGCCCCAACAACGCTCAACAACAGCCGACGCCATTCGGGCATATCTGCTCGCTTGTCGCTCAACCAGAGCGCGAGCAAAGCCCCGATCAACAACTCACCAGCCCGAGTGGGCAGCATGTAATAGGCAAACATGGGAGCACTTGGGAGCATGAGTTCCGCCAGCACGAAAGAAGCCAGTGTCAGAATCAACGTTACCCATAGCAACCAAAGGCGGGAAAAACGCGCCAACAAAGCAATCAGGATAATGGGCCAGAATAAGTAAAACTGCTCCTCCACTCCCAGCGACCACAGATGCAATAACGGCTGCAAATTACTGTCGTCGGCGAAATAGCTAGTATCAAGAAAATATGTGAAATAGACGTTGGCAACCGAAAATACTGAGGCCAAAGCGGAGTAACTCAGTTCCTCCAAGTCTTCGGGCAGTAGCGTGAAATGCCCTACCAACAGAGTCACGAGCAAAACAAAAAAAAGAACGGGCAAAATACGCAGCGCGCGCCGCCGATAGAACTCGCCCCAAGAGAAGCCTTGTACTGAGCGAACATCTTTGATTATATTTCCAGTTATCAGAAAACCGGATATTACAAAAAAGATATCGACGCCTGCAAAACCGCCAGGCAACAAGGCAGGATCGATATGAAACAATACAACAGCGAGAACAGCGATGGCGCGCAGACCATCAATGTCAGGCCGATAACTAGATTTACCGTCATGAGCAAGTGTTGTCATATTTATACCTGCAAGTCAAATTACTTATCCGGCGCCCCGAAAGAAGTCGTAAGCATTAAATTTTTTTGCACATCCCAAGCGGAATAATAATCAACCCCTGCCCTTTACCCCGCAAGAATACTCATATAATAACCAATTACACAGAAAGCCCTTCAAGCATCCGGATGAAAAATGTATCCAATAAAAAATTAAAGAACTTAATTTCGCCTGGTAAAATCAAAAGAAATAGACTCAAGAAAACTGTGGCTTCCCCAAGAGGACGCTCGAAACCTCACCTACACCCTCTGTTCGTATAACAGCCCTCTCAATACGTCGCATTGCTGACGCACTCAGCCTCGCAGTCGGATCAGTAAAAAAATCTGAAGCGCCACTTAATAAGTGTGAGCGAAAAAATATTAAAATACGCCTAAGCATTCTATAAAAATACATCAACATAAGACACCAAGCACTGAATAAACATATAGAAAATCAAGGGCCAGAAAATCACACAACCCCATTAACCATCTATCTTTATAGTCAAGATCAAACGCTGCAGACCCACCATACCCTCCTCTGCCCGATAGTCCGCAACGAGAGCCGGAGCCCCTTTCTTTAAATAGTTAACAACATAGCGAACTGCCGATTCTTGCCGAACACGGCGAGAATATCCCAACCGCACAAGGGACACATAGACCTCCCCCTCAAGCCCCATAAGAGATCGATTTGACTCTATGGCATAACGATCGAAGGCACCTTTATCATTACGTATAAGATCATAACTAACGATTCTTCCATCAATGCCCAGAGACTGACCTTCACCTATGACAACAGAATCCTTTCTAAATATATTCTGGGAAGTCTGCCCATCCATAGCAACATTCTCAGACTCCCCCACAGCACTGCTATCGCCACAGCCGGTCAGCACAATACAAACCATAACCAATACGCTTCCGAGAACCCTCATACACCACTCCCGCTAGATTAATAATCACTAAATATTTAGCTCAAAAAAGCATATACATACTACCAACAACCTAAAGCACTGCACTAGCCTATATAAATCACACCTATCCCATCAAGCCAAAGTCAGAAACCCCATATGTACGGAATAAGCCCAATCGCTAAAGACGCGACCAAGAGGCTCATGGGTATACCTATTCGCAGATAGTCGGAAAATCGGTATTGTCCAGGGCCATATACCATCAAATTAGTCTGGTATCCCAAGGGCGTCATGAAACTGGCAGAGGCAGCAAACATGGTTGCGACTACGAATGGTAAGTAGGACACTTCCAATTGCTCCGACACAGCAATAGCAATAGGAAACATAAGCACTGCAGCAGCGTTATTAGTAATCACCTCGGTAAAGGCAACCGTTAGCAGGTAGACCAACCCTAGCGCAAGCCAGGGTGACATGCTGTCGGAGAACACCAGCAACCCTGCGATGCTGGCTGCAGCACCAGTCAAAGTCATGGCATTGCCCAATGCGAATGACGCGGCGATAACCACCAAAACTGGCAACTCGATGTTGCGCCTAGCCTTGCTGGCAGTAATACAGCGTGTCGCGATCATGCCACCCGCTGCCAAGAACGCCGCCTCCATGATCTGCATCAGCCCTACAGCGGACACCAGCACCATCAGCAAAAGAATGCCGAGTGCCAGCGGGGCCTTGCGGAAATCTGGCGGTGTGGAGTCGTTCAAGGCGCTGACCAGCAGGAAGTCTCGGCGAAAGCGATAATGTTCAACAAACTGATGACTGGCTTCCAGCAGCAGTGTATCGCCCACACGCAGGGTAATGTCGCCCAACTTGCCGGGAATCCGGTTGCCTTCGCGAGAGACGGATAGAATCACCGCATTGAAGCGTGTTCGAAATCGCGACTCGCGCACAGTGTTGTTCAGCCCCGGAAACTCCGCCCCTATTACCACTTCAACCAAGCATCGCTGATGGTTGGCCACTTCAAGCTTGTGAATGCTACCGTTGGCCGGCTTCAACCCTTGAATGCGGCGTAGCTCGCTTGCGCACTCTGGAGCGCCGATGAAATACAGCTTGTCACCCGGTTGTAAGGTGCGGTCAGGCTCAACCACCGTGATCAGCCGGCCTTGCCGATCAATTTCCGCCAGATAGCCATAAGTCAAATGGCGCAAGCCCGCCTGGGCGATGGCCTTACCAACCAGCGGCCCGGTACTTTCCACCTCGACCTCAACGCCATACTCGCGCACCTGCTCCAACTGTTCGTTCACCCCGCCCCGGCTGGGCAACAGCCGGTCCGCAAACAGCACCAGAAAGCCGCTACCGGCAAGCAACAATGGCACCCCCAACCAAGCCAGCTCGAACAGACCAAGATGCGTACCGGTTTTACTCTGTAGCAAACCGTCCACCACCAGATTGGTACTGGTTCCGATGAGAGTACAGGTGCCGCCCAGAATGGTCGCGTAGCTGAGCGGCAACAACAGCTTGGATGCGGGAATCTTCAGGCGCTGTGACCAGTCCTGGATCGCCGGAATGAACATCGCCACCACGGCGGTGTTGTTCATGAAGGCGCTGAGCACGCTGGTTGGCATCAGCATACGCAACTGTGCCCCGCGTACGGATTGCGGCTGCCCGAGCAGACGCGAAGCCACCCACTGCACCGCACCAGTCTCCTTCAGGCCAGCGGCCACCACATATAAGGTGGCAATGGTGATTACCCCGGTGTTGGCAAAGCCAGCCAGCGCCTCGGACGGAGTCAGAATGCCGCTGATGACCAGAAAAGCCAGCGCAGCCATCAGAACCAGGTCAGCCGGAATGCGGGCAGCAGCCAGTGACAACAGCACACCCGCCACTATTACCAATGTCAAAATGGCTTGCAGCTCCATCTGGGTCAGTCCTCATGTCAATCGGCAAGGCAAACGCAGCGATACGATGAGTCAACTCAATTGCTTGAGAACTGTCGCGCCATGGCGTCGATAAAAACACTCAGGTTTGCTTGGGACAGCAGATTGATCCCGGCTGCGGCCTGGCGGCCGCCCCCGGTAGGAAATTGCCTCGCCAACTCATCAGCCCCTGTCCTGTTGTTCAAAGGAGCCCGTATGCTGACCAGGTAGTGACTGGCATCTGCCTCGGTGATCACTGCGCATGCCTGGCCGGGAAAGCGATTAGCCAGATCATTGCCCAACACGCCACTTACACGGCGAGCCCAGGGCTGGTCGGGCAGAAGCACCACATGCGCGTGCGCGCAGCGGTGAAGCGGCTCTACGCTCAAGCCACAGGCCATATCCTCGGCATAACCTGCGCTAAGCTGTCGCAATATTTCAGGTTGATCGGCAATAACGTCCAGAGGGTCTGTATAGGGCAGCAACTCGGAGTAGAGACGTGCCGGATGAAAGTGCAGATCCTCCAGGCTCGAACCATAACCGTTATAATTGAGGCAAACACCGAGCTCCCTCAACGCCTCCGCCTGCCTCTGTGAAAGCCCTGCCCAGGCAGCCAAAGTTCGCGCCACGGCATTTAGATTGTCGCCAAACGCAGCGGCTAGCGCCCAGTGATGAAAACGTCCATTCAGATACTGGTCGACCAGCAGACTCGTGCAGGTAGTTGGTTGGGTATCAATAAGCCCCGTAAACCCCGGGTGATCCGCCAGGATCTCACCTGGGTAGTGATGGTCGCAGTAAAAAACACGACTACCCGAAGCCAGTAGCCGATCCAGAGCATCACGATTTTTGTCCAGACTGATATCCAGCACCGTCACCTTTGCCGGCGCACCGTCCGGCACCTGCTTAAGCAGAGCTATATCTCGCTTGACACCGGTTATCAGTTCGGCATCACGTGGTGAGGCCAGGCGTAACTGCAACAGGGCGCAAATACCATCAGCATCACCATTGAAAACATCGTAGCTACGCATCCCAACCGCCCTTAAGAACTCCTTTAATCTTCAGATGGTTGATGATGCAATCCATTGATTGATCAAGACTCTGTAATGAGGTGTCGATCACCAGCTCGGGCTGCTCCGGTGCCTCATAGTCAGAGTCAATCCCAGTGAAATTACGAATTTCCCCAGCCCGGGCCTTCTTATAGAGCCCTTGGGATCACGCTGCTCACAGGTGCTCAGCGGCGTCGCCACATGAACCTCGATGAACTCACCAGGCCCGACCAACTCCCGAACCATGCGCCGCTCGGCACGAAACGGTGAAATAAAAGCGGCCAGCACAAGCAGCCCTGCGTCGACAAACAAAGCAGACAGCTCACCGATACGACGAATATTCTCCTGGCGATCTTGGTCAGAAAAACCCAGATCCTTGTTCAAGCCGTGACGCACGTTGTCCCCATCCAGCAGATAAGTGTGATGGTTGAGCTCGAACAACCTCTGCTCCAGCGCATTAGCCAAAGTAGACTTGCCAGAGCCGCTCAGACCGGTAAACCACAGAATGCAGGGTTGCTGGCGCTTATGTTCGGAGCGCTGAGCCTTGTTAACCTTGTAGGCCTGCCAGACGATGTTCGAGTTTGTGCTCATGTGGTCAAATCATATCCATTCGTTAAAAAGTAAAGCCCGTTACCGGCTCTGGGTTGGCCCCGCCGAACTACGAATTACAAAGCATCAGGAGATCGCCACCGATCAGCGCATCACGCTAGCAAGCGGCTACACACCAGTAGAAACTCTGCCCTGCCGTCCCTCACACAGGCCTGTAATCCACTCTATGGATACGACTAGCCAGCAAGTACTCCTGATAATCCGCCGCTGTTAGCCCTGCTCGATCAACCCAAGACAAAACAGCTGCTCAGTACGTTTGTCGCTCATCGCGAGCTCGGTAATGAAGCAATCAGGCCTCCACTGAGTCGCTGATTACTACAAAAATCACGCGCCCTAGGTCGGCCACAGAAAGATCCGATGCATATCGCACCTACATTTTCAGGGAGTCTAACGCAAAGCAGACATGCGAGCGACGTCGGCTCGGAGTGCTCATCAACAGCACGCCATTGCCGCTCAAGCGACGAAGGCTATCTTCTCTGCGCCCTCATCCGTATAAATATTCAATAACTGACAGATGCCGAAACAACGTCAAGACGCTCTAGCAAGGCTGGCAACAGAGCAACTGCATCCGAATAAAGCTGCCTATTGCAGCCAGCCTCAAGCGCAGCGCACAAGGCGGCAAGCTCTACCTGACACACATCGCTCCCCGCAAGCTCCTGCCGCACAGCCTGTGACCGCCCCAGCATCTCAGCCAGATCATCTAGCCGCACGACCGGCCAGCCAGCACCGAGCGGCTCCATCGACCAGCGCCCCCAGTTCAGCAGCACCGGCCCTGATTCCTCACACTGGTAAATATTGGGAAACCCCGTGTCCGGGGTAAATATCCATAGCGGTAACCGCTGCAATATGCCAATCAACTGTGGCAGAACCGCTAACAAGCGGTCCAACTGCTGCTGCTGCCCAGCATCGACGACTGCGACCTGCAGCCTTAGTAGCAGAGGGGCTCGCAGACGCTGCCATAAAAACGGCCGCGAACGCTTATAGCGCTTTATCAAGGCTTCACTCGGCTGAACGTGCATCAAGCTGGCAATCAGGGGGATACGCATTCTCTTGCCCGTCAGCATGCCCACGAAACTGCCTTCGGGCAGCACATATAACAAACAATGCACCCCCACTACTTGCGTAACCCCACGCAGCCGCAGTGCAGGCAGGCCTGGCAAAGCTTCTGATGCAAGGGTTGACTCATGCAGCGCAAGTGTGCGGCGACTCGGGTCATACAACTTAATCAGGAATCGACCCTCTTGCACCTCTACCAGCAAAGCAGCGACACTCGCCACGCCGGTTTGCTGCCAGCGAATGTCCAACTCACCACCTTGCCAGGAAGTAAACTCGCGCATAAGCGCTGACACCCAGTCCCGACGGTTCGAAGGCGCTAACAAATTCAGGTACTCGCTCTTGTCATGCGCAAGCATCGGCAAAAGTACCCTGCCATGAAAAAACAGCGCATCCAGTTTGATCTGCTGTCGCCTGAGGCTGGCCAAATCGCCTACCATGCCCCCCATACGCTGCATTACCTGGCGGCTCAACAACAGAGCAACAATGCCAATAATCACACCTGGTGGAATCCATAAAATAAAGTCGGCGACCAGATAACCAAAAGCGACAAAAAAGCCAAGCCCTGCAGCTACCGCAAGCACACTAGCTAAATTATTTTCAAGCTTTTGCCGGAAGCCTTCGTTCAACCGGTACAACAACCACACCAATGCCCAAGCTAGCAAGGTATAGCCGAGCAACACCAACGCCATTATCGGGTAGAAATAGCCTAAACCAACCAATGCCAAAGCAATGAAGACACCGCTTGCCAAAGCACGGGAAAACCGCGAGTACGCATCCCGCGCCAACTCATCCTGATTATCAAACAATGCCATCTTATGGCTACGCTGTAGCAATCGCTGCGCACCCATCGCAGTAATAGCTCGAATCAACCGCTCAGCCAAAAGATGCAGCAGATAAAAACCCAGAGTTCCTAAGCATAGAGCCCCAATCAGCAACTCCCAATCCAATGCGGCCAGACTTTCCGGAAAATAACGTGGAATGCGCTCGGAGCCCAGCAAGATAACGACTTTCAACGGCAGAAAATTTGCCAACAAGGTCGATATCTGCGACAGCAACGTCGCGCACACAATAATAAATGTCTGCAGGGGAACAACGCGCGCAAACTTTGCCCCCAGCGACACAACCCAGCGCAACGCTCGTACCACGGTGAGCATCATAAATCAAACCTCTAACACACTCAAAACATTGCTCAAAAAGCAGTAACAGAGCACGAGAAATATCTTTAGCCGGCCACATAAAAACATAACACGAAAACACATTCACTCACCGATCACAGCCCAATACTTTGTCATAAAGCTTCAATAACTCATGTTCCTGCGACTCCCAGGAGAGTCTGCTGGATGCCTTGCAAGCACTCTCGGCGTAATACAAACGCAGAGATTTATTGCCAGCAAGTTGCTTGATAGCTTCAACAAGCGCTGCGGAGTCACTAGGTCTGACCAACAATCCAAGGTCGTACTCACGTACGACACGACGAATTTCGGGAAGGTCTGATGCAATAACAGGTAGCCCTGCCTGAATGTACTCAAAGAGCTTATTGGAATCCGTAGTAAAGTGATTAAAACAGGTATTCTCAATAGGCTGTACACCGATATCCGCAGAAGCGGTATAAGCAGGTAAATCAACCAAGGAAACAGTTGGAATAAAGCGAACACGATCTGATACGCCAGCCTCCTGAACAATTGCACGCAATGGACCATCAAGCCGGCCGCCACCGATGAAAACAAAATAGGTATCGGGAACATCATGCGCCAAGCAGGCCAATCGCTCCAAACCTCGGCCTTGTTGAATCCCGCCCTGATACAGAACAATTGGCCATGGTTTGTCCAGCCCCAACTCCTCGCGAATGCGGTTTGACTGCAGCACTGGCTGCTGACGCGGCCTATTCTGCAAAACAATCGGACGAGGTATACGGTATGCCCTTGCAAAAAACTTGGCTCTTGCATCAGTCGTAGTGATGGTGCCATCAGCCCGTGGCATTAGCATTCTTTCGATCAAGCCAACAATTTTTCGTAGCCCGGCATAACCCTCCCGGCTGGTGCTAATTTCATGCGCGTCATAGACCAAATGCGCCCTCGATACTTTTGCCGCCAACCAGCCAGTAACAAGGGTATTGACATCATGAGAGTGAACGAGGTCAGGCTTGGCTCTTAATATACTGAGCAGCAAATAAAAATGCGCCCAAAGGCGCGCCACAACTCTTAATGAAAACCTGAATAAACCCAATCTACCAGCTGGTTTTCCAACCGCACCAACCTTGCTGGCTGCCGTCGATTTTCTATATTTCCAAAATGGGCTTCGCGGCACTCTAAGGACACTGACTCCGCCTTGCAGCGTTTCTCGTAACAGCGTCACACCCGGCGTATGCAAGGCGTGAACGCTTACATGATGGCCTGCGGACGATAGCGTCTGAGCCTCTTTGAGAACGCGGGCGTCATTGGTAAACTCGTTCCAAACGATCATTGAGATGCGTGCCACATTTGCTCCGATCTTAGAGGGCTGCCGCCATATTTTATTTAATTTACAATGAGCTTCGCAAAGAGCATAGCAAAAGCCACAAAGGAACTATCTAGCATAGCCAAAGTGAAAGAAATCTGGCTCGTAAACTGAAAACACCCTCGCCTTCAAATCCGGGTTCCAACCATCATCCTCGGCAATATCAGCTACTCCTTCCGCCGCCATCCTACGCACTCTTGTTTTATTAGCACGAGGAATCTCCGAGACAGAGACCCCAACCTTCTGCAACAGCGGAGGCAACTTCTCGTCAATTTCCTCAAGCCTTACCCATTGATCGATGCCTACAAAACCTTTAGCGTCGCAAACATATTCAAACTGAGGCGACATGAACCAACACATGTCTCCTTTATTTTTGACCTGCCAACAAAGGACATCGATTACAAATTCCGCAAAAGACATTGACGAGTCATACCGGAGGTACCTGTAGAGAGACAATACACGTGCATACGGATTTCTGACAACAGAAAATACGAAATACTCCCGCATCAACGCTTCATCAGCGTACCCGTAACGCAGATAGTCCCGATAAGTAAGGTGAGCCAGTCTAGGGGGCCCCGCATCGGGATTATCATTGGGTCTCAATATCAGGGGAGCACGACTCTCCCATGTCAAACCGCAATCCTCGATAAATATGCGCTCGACGCTTTGCCCCCCACACTTCGGTATATGAACAAAAACGCAGCGATGCGCATGTGAAATCATTTATTACCTCCCTGAATTCAACGCATAAGTGCAACGCTCACCCCTGTTTGTACTTCGTATGGTGTCTTCCAGCCCAAGCGTTTGCGTGGTCGTAAATTGATCTTCATTACCGCCTGATTAACGGCCTCCACAGTCAGCTTGCTGAAGTTGCTGCCCTTGGGGAAATATTGCCGCAACAGGCCATTCGCATTTTCATTGCTGCCGCGCTGCCAAGACGAATACGGGTCAGCAAAATAGACCGCGCATTGGCTCTTGCGGGCGATGCATTCATGACCGGCAAACTCCCGGCCATTGTCCAGCGTCAACGTGTTTGCCACATGCCCCTTGAGCAGCAGGTTGATCGCTCGCGTCACCTGTCGCCGTGTTCTGCGCTTGACCGGATACGCGCTCAGGTAGCCGCTTTTTCGATCAACCAACGTCACGATATTGCCGCCGAGGCCGTGCACCGTATCACCCTCCCAATCGCCTAGCCGTTCACGTGTTTCGACCTCAGCAGGCCGCTCACTGATCGACACGCGATTTCGTAGTTGTCCGCGCCGGTCGTGGCTTCCGTAGCGCTTTCGGTAGCATTTCCGACGGTGGCGAAGGTGCATATACAAATCACCGCCACGGCGCTTGTCGATGGCGATGAACTGGTAAATCCACTCATGACTCGCAGTGTCATCAGGCCGCTCTTGCTTCAAACGATGAGCAATTTGTTCTGGGCTCATCCCGTGCTGAAGCCAGATCGGCAGGTAGTGACGGAACCAGGCAACGGGCTTGCAGTACTTGTGTGCTTGGGCACGGCGCGCATCGCTTTTCTGGGTCGCTGGAGCAGCTGCGTAGCGATTTTCTGTGCTGTTGCGGCGGATCTCTCGGCTGATGGTTGCGGGATGCACGCCAAGCTGTTTAGCAAGGCTGACCTGGTTTTTGCCGGCGATTAAACCGGCCTCAATCTGGTAACGTTGGCTCTGAGTCAGCTGCCGGTAAGGCGTAGTCATCTGCGCTTGAATCCTTCGGTGTGAGAGCCTGGATTCTACCGGTGGCTGGCTCTCTGCCTGTCGTCTCAAACGTTGCACTTATTCTATGAATTCAAACTCTCAAAAAGTATAAATGCTAGCAGTGCCATAACGAACAACCAACGCCTAATTAATCATGCTGCGCTGCCGTAACAGCTACGCAAACCAAGTGTATATTAAAAACATTAAGCCTAAACCGAGGCCTCAATCTCAGAAAGCATACCGATATACCGTACCAGCTTTCAAAAACACCAACACAGCCGCACAAAAGCCAGCGCTCACACTCAAAACAACAAAAAATCTGTTAACGAAGGCATTCAAAACCGGGGAGACTTAAAATGATGACTAGCGCAAAATAAAAACAAATCACACAACCGCATCAAACATCAAACATCATAATTCATAAAAGAGAAGGCCTCCGAGAAAAGCGTTTGCGCACGAGCCTTGTTTGCGAAATCTAATATATGAAAAGCATCTAGGTGTCGAGATGATTTTTTTAGATCAGGAAAGCCAGCCAAATCAGAGGGCAGACCTAAAACCTGAAGAACCTCCGAAAGCCCTTTCGAAAGATCATCAAAATCAATAACCCTATCAACTACAACCCTGCCACCTTCTGTATATTTATTCCAATTTATTTTTTTATAAAAGCCAGGCTGATCCATAAATTTTGCAATCGCATAATTTATCTTACCAACATCAAATTCCCAAAAAACACCACCCACTGAATTATACTGCGCATTATCATACAGAACACTTGAAAGAAGCCACGAATAGGGATGTCTATCGATACTAAAAGAATAGAAGCCCCCTACATCAAAACCAGACGCCTCAACCAGATTTTTACAATAGCTGTAATCCATATGACTAAAAGCACTCTTTTTCTGACCCGATAAAAAACTGGCTGCCTCATCATACTTCCCAGCAAGAACTAAATCAGTATATATCTGTTCATTCGCGGCAAACTTGAGATAATTTTTTGACATATGCCCTCGTGACGCACAGTAATGCTCATCTCTTGGGGTAACAGCTGGAACAATATCACACTCACCAGCAAACCCTCTCAAGTGAGCCTCAACCGAAGTACCAGCAACCTTTTTTGTTTTAATAAAAACAAAGTTATGTTCATAACTAACAATCGACATAACCCGTTTAACTCCTTACCTAAGAATGGACACATTGTACCCAAAACAGGAAAAGTCCTTCTCATACCTTTCAGCAACCAGCTTAACCAAATGACTCTCCCAATAGTCACCAAGACTTTTGGTAGAATTGGTTTTAGAAGGAGATTTATTTATACTAGAAAAATCCTTCACTGCAGACTTCGGGTATATTATCTTCCAGACCTTGCCCATATCCTCGTTAAAATTCTCCTGCCTACCAATGAAATCATACTTCACCAAGCCCGACATCGTATCGGCGTATTGCAGCCGCCAATGATTGTTTTGCTCAAAATCTGTCTGTTCACAAATAACTGTCACGAACTCTTCAAAACTAAATTTGTGCCCCTCTTTTACCCCAGACCATCGAACCAGCTCCTTATATGGGGCGGATTTCACATCCTGAATCCTGTCAAGATAACAAGACAGCAATCTACTAAATGGGTTTCTAACAAACGTAAATCGATAATACCCCCCCCAAACAAAACCTCTTCCAAAGCACTTTCAGTCAGTTGGTAAGGCGAAATCAGAGGAGAACTAAGCCTATCATGCACAGTTTTATAGGAAATCCCGGTGCCGGCAAGCTCCTCACCATACAAGAAATGTTTTACCGTACTGTTGGCAGCCTTACCAACAGAATGAAAAAAGTATTTATTCTTTAGTGAAATATAAGAATGATTATAAAAATCTTTCTTTGGCTTAGCGACTTTACTCAAAATATTCTTCATTTGACCCTATCCACGAGAACAATAAATCCGCAAAAAAGCGCGACCCTGCTTCATCCATATGCAAATCATCTTGCGAGTAATTTTCAAAATGACCTAATACTTCTTCCAGGTCAATTAAATCCACATTTCGCCGCTTGCAATATCCCCTCAACACCAAGTTTGTTTCACGCCTTGCTTTCAAAACCGAAGAAAATCGAATTAATGAATTATATCTACTTCTTAGAAACCCATCACTATCAAAATCTTGTCTATGCGGGAACGTTAAAAAAATCACCCGTATGCCAAAAGCAGCCAAAACCTCATGCACACTCTTTATTAGAGACCTTATATCAACAAGGGTAAAGCCAATACCACTGTATCCTGACTCATGCGGAACAAAGGGAGAAACGACTTTACTAGCCCCCCAAGCGCCGCCATCAACCCCCAGCGAAAATGCATCGTTAGAGGGCAGCACATAAAAAACCGCTTTAGGCTTAAGAGGGAGAACCTTGTTCACAATAACATTCAACAAGTGAACACTAGTTGCCCCTGAATAACCACCATTGTAGCAAGCCATCCGCCTTCCCAAACGCCAAAGCCTATCTTCTAATATAGAATGAAACCTAAACTTTTCGTCCACAAACACTGACTCAACAAAAGAGTCACCTAAAAACAAGAGCAGACCCTCAGCATCGTCAAGATCAAACCCATTACCCGAAACAATAAAACCCTGGCTATTCGTCTGTATCCGATAATCCTTGACTACGCACCGGTCCCTTACTTCAGAATATTTTTCGCTTGGTGATTTAGTTAAGACCTGACTTACACCCCATTCCTTAAGCCGAATACTCCTTTTCATAAACCACCTAAAACCTCAGAAAGAAGTTCGACCACAGGTTTATTTCGCGCAATAAGCCGATCCTTCTCGCCCTTAATATCTATTACGTCTACCCCCAATACTTTTGACGCTGCCCCACGAGAATCATTAACAATATTTCCTGCACCCCAAGTATCTTTAGCCCCCTCCCAGTTCCAAACTATCGGCATAGCCCCCGTAAGCATCCCTTCTCCGATAGCCATATGGAATGATTCAGAGTCTGAGGGCGAAAGAATAAAGCCCACCATGGTAAACCAATCGTTTACATCGTCCCCAGGCGGATCAAATATGACTTTATTGCGCAGCAAAGGGTTGCTGTTGATCCGCTCGAAGACCTGACGATAGTAGACCAGCTCGTCTTCTCGCTTGAGCAACCAGTCATAGTCCAGCGGATGCTTGCCCTTTACCCGCAGGCAATAGCGTTTATCTTCTGCCTGCAAGGCTTCAAGTAGGTCGATGGCGCGATCCAGTCGCTTGCCCTTTGGTGCTACACCAACCATACCAAGCGTATAGCGGGCATCCCCGGTTTTTTTCTTGGGGGTAAACTTGCTGTCATCCAGGTAGTTCGGGATAACAGAGGTATTTTCCAGAGAAAAACCTTTAAATACCTCGAGAGCATGGCGACGCGTATGCTCGCTGACGAAGCTAACATGATCAATTGCGTTCCAGTTCGCCTCCGCCATGTAGGGCACACGAGCTTCTTGAGCGTGAAAACGTGCGACCAGGCGCTGATGGGGCTTCTTGTTGTGCGAATACCACTTGAGATTGCCTAGGCACCATTCACAGAAGACCACATCGGCCTGCTCCAGCAGGGCGCGACTTTGCGCTTCGCTGTGCCTGTTATGTCCTTGCCATTCATCTATCAGAAACTCAAACTGACCTGTGGCTTCCAGCTTTTTCTGAAGTAAGTTGAAGAACTTTAGATCATGCCCAGCCACCAGAACTCGGATTTTACGTATCAAGTTTGGTGTTTCTACGAGCCATTGACGGATGTCCTCCGTGCGTGCTGAAAACGTGTGTCGCTTTGCCAGCGCGTGTAGCACATCCGCTGCCTGCTGGGCGACCAGCGGCTCACTCAGTGCCCGGGTAAGCTGACTCGCAAACTCTTCGGCACTGTTGGCAAAGAGTGGGTAATCTTTGCCAAGTAGCTCCTCATGCAGGGAGTTACGGTTGAGAATGGCGGCGCACCCTGCACCACCGTACTCCAGCATTTTGGTGGAGTATTCAACGGTGTCATTCATACTCTCGGCGCGCCAGGAAAGTCCTACCCGAGCCTGGAGCAACTGCTGCTGCACCGCTTCGCGCGACTGGGGCCCCAACCAGCGCAGACCTTGAGTATCAGCCAATGCAAGGCCCATGCGTGCCTCATAGTCAAGGCGGCCTGGTTGACTATGGATCTTGTCGCCAATCATCAACAGTTCGCTACCCGGAACCGGATGATGCACTGCCGGCCACGCCTCAGCCATCTCCAGCGTCATCCAATCCCCTTTGAACTTGCCAGCATAGATAGCGCGTAGAGGGCGCTCCGACAACACGGGTAGATGCTCAGGGAGATCAGGAATCACAGGGGTATAAAGGCTGACCTTGCTTTCGTCCAAACCGGGTACCAACGCGCACCAGAGGGCCTTGAAGCCTTCTGTCTGGCAAAGTAATCGACGACAGCCATTGGCTATGCGGCGCATGGTATGGCGCAAGTCGCCACTGTACTCCGCCGCCGACTGCGGGATATCGGTGAGATAGATCCAACATTTGCTCAACAGCCCTGGGTTGTCCAGCAGTTTGGCGACAATCTCCATCCCTCGAACGATAACCACATCATAGGGGGCGATGCTGTCCAGCTTTAATGCCAGATCCGCCATCATCGATAGAGACAAGCGCTGATGGGCCTTACCCTGCCAGTATTTACTACTGGTGCCATCAATAATGTTGAGAGCCGGGGATACCTTCAATGGCTGGAATAGTTCATCACGGGCAGGAGAACTCTTGGCAATAAAATCGACATGAGCCATACCCGTAGCGGCCGTAGCTAGAGCAATGGTTTGCGCCCAAATTGATGAGCCATCAATATAGTTGAGATCCGGAGCCGCACAGATCAATACACGCTTTATCATTTACCGCCCCCAATCTCTTGCTGGGCCGCTGAACCGCTCTGCTGAAAGTGCTCGCTATCTGCCAGGTACAGGTCTGAACGCGACAACCTGGTTTCAGGCTTAGTGGTGAGATGGTGTTTGCGGAAATCGGTAGTGTCCCAAAGTGCACCGCACAATACGGCCTGCTCGCCATAGCCAAATACATCCTGCTTGAGCGCTTTTGCCCAACCTTTGGCCTCAGGTTCATAGGCGCTGGCATTGACCAGATCTCTCAGGTAATGCACACCGTAATGGCAGCGAGGACTTAAACAACCGGCAATTGGAGTATCGGCCTGCTGCTCAACAAACCAGGCATTTTTTTCTCCCGGTTGCATCAGGACTATTTGCTCGGAAAGGTGACCCGCCATTGCAGCAATACCCTGTGGGCACTCGACACCAAGGAGAAAGCGACGGTAGCTCTGCTCTTTGGCGAACTGGTTCAGGACTTCAAGCTCTACCTGACTATGCACTTCGGCAATTAAAACTATGGCAGGTTCAGTGGGCATACGATATTCGATACCTAGACGCTCGAAAATATCGTTGAGACGGTGAGCATAAGTGTGCCTGGAGAAGACTTCACGAATGCCAGCAAGACTACGCCGACGCCATTCCACATCATCGGTCATCAGGGTATGAATGGCCTCATCAGCCTCTTCCTGACTATGCACCAGCCATACAGCCCCCAGCTCAAACAGGTTTTCAATGCCCTGAGCATAAGTACTAACTATTGGCGTGCCACAGGCCATCAGCTCGAATACTCGCCGTGAAAACATGGTGGGCGATTCTGTAACTGAATTAACGTTCAAGAACACTCGATAACGACTGTATTCGTCGCACAGCTCTTTATACGGCAAGCTTCCCTTGATACCTGCCTTATACTCATCAGGGAAGGGAAAAATACCCGTCCCATGATTGCGATCATAAATATCAAGGCCATGCTTGTTGGCTGCTTCCAATAGCCAACGCATGGCTTGCCCACGCTCCGCATGGCGATTGCCATACCAACTACCAGCAAAGCAGGAGAGCGGCTTACGGCCCGCCAATGGTGCCGGCTTGTGGAGTGCAGGCTGTGCGGCAAACGGTAGTGCATGAACGTTTTGATTGCCTGTCTTGAGTCGGTAAGAATCCTTCATAGCGGCATCAGTAGTAAAGATGTGATCTACAAGTTTCGCTGTGCACATGAATTTATCGTGATGCACTGGATCTTCCTTGTTCCAGAAAAGCGTGGGGATGCCCTTTTCCCGAGCATACTGACAAATCTGAGCAATTTCCTGGCCTGGTTTATTGGCATACTCAGCCACCCGATACTGCCAACTACCTTGATTGCCTTTCCAGGCACTTTCAATAAAAATCAATTCGGGCTTATATTTTTCAGCCAATGCATACCAGTTATCTGGCCTTGGCTGGATAAGATTCACATCTTCCTCGAAACAGCCACTGGTAAATTCGTCCATGACGCCTAGCACGTAGGGTTTGCCATTTTTCGGATATTCGGGCCAGCCTAAAATACTAATTTCAGCGGCTTGCGCGCTAGGCGGAATAAACTGATCAACGACATGGATTTTTTTGAGTTTGGGCTTGACCACGAGATCACAGATAAAAACTTGTTCCTGCTCGTTCTTATTAAAACCACACAACCCAAAATGGACTTCAGAAACTCCTGCAGGAACAGTGAACTCATGTAACTCTTGCACCTGATTTTGCGTGCAGGACAGGTACTTGAAAAATGCTTTCAGGTGACCTGACCTAACGACTTTCCCACACTCCCTCTCCACTTCAACACCCGCAGCGTTGAAGCTCTTGAACAGCATCACTGCCTTACGCTTCGCATCGCCTTTTACATTACGGTATTCAACTGCAGCGGTCACCGATAGCAACTGGCCCGGCATAACCTTAACTTTGTACCAAACGGGATCTTTGCCCACGAGCTCAACAACGCCTTTATGCTGGAAAACCCCAAACTCCGGTTTAAGCTCCTCCTCTTTTTTCTTGTCTACACTTAACTTTTCCGGAAAGTGTGGCTTGGCCTTTCCTTCGCTTCTCTTATTTTTAGCTAAACGCCATAGCGCTAGCGGAAGCCTAGCAACCCCCCCAAGGACTTCCCGGCCATGACTAGGTGATACCCAGCCTGATAGCGCGCAGAATTTTTCAGCCTTTCCTGTGTGGCCAGACTACTGGCAAGAAGTTTTTCCAGCTGTGCAACTCGCCCCTCAAGGGTCTTGGTCTTTGATAAAGACTGGCGCTCTTTAACTTTCGAGTCATCCTCGCGTGATTGCATATCACCTGAAATACTGCTCAACAAACTGCGCGTACTATCATGCGCTTTCTTTTCAGACTCCAGCAGGCCCCGTAACTCGCCAACCTTGAGACTCTTTGATTCAGCAACTGCCCCGCTCTCTTCTAACTTGCTTGCAAGCTCTACAAGGCGATCATTGGTAACTTTGTGTGCGGTAGACTCTGCAGATACCTGTTCTTCAAGCTTGCTAATGGTCAACTGTGCCTGCTGGAGCGCCTGCTCATCCGCGTCAAGCTGCGCCGCAAGCTTATCTCGCGTCAACTCATGCGCCTCAGTTTCGATTGAAACTTTCTCCTCAAGCTTAACAACAACCAATTGTGCCTGTTGGAACGCCTGCTCAACCACTTCAAGCTGCTCCGCCAGCGCCGCAAGCTTATCTCGCGTCAACTCATGCACCTCAGCTTCGATTGAAACTTTTTCCTCAAGCTTAACAACGACCAATTGTGCCTGTTGGAACGCCTGTTCAACCACTTCAAGCTGCTCCGCCAGCGCCGCAAGCTTATCTCGCGTCAACTCATGCGCCTCAGCTTCGATTGAAACTTTTTCCTCAAGCTTAACAACGATCAATTGTGCCTGTTGGAACGCCTGCTCAGCCTCTACAAACTGCTCCGCCAGAGCGGCCAGCTTATCTCGTGTCAACTCATGCGTTTCCACTTCGGCTGAGAACTGCTCCTCATACTTACTACTGGCCAACTGCACTTGCACAGCGTCTAATGATGCCTTCTGATCATTCAAAGCTTGCTGTAATTTATCAGTTGTATCTTGTGCAACCTTGGCCTCTTTCTCCTTAATCACTATCCGCGCAGTAAGTTCGGAAATTTTTTCACATGCAGCCTTGTACTCATGTTTCTTTGTTTCCAACCGCACCAGCAGCCTTCGTGAATTATCCAGCTGTTGCGGTGTTCTATTTTCGTTTTCGCCTACAACACTATTCCACTCTAGGATACGGTAGTCATCAGCATAAATTTCTTTGAGGCGCGCTTCAGCGGCAGGGGTCAACACCTGTTCGAGCGTTGGTAACGCTTTGAATTCAGCATATTTTTTTTGAAAATATACGGCAGGACAATTGACGTCGCACATTTCCAGCGGCACCGCACCCTTAGTAGTGCTGTTTGTTGGTTCTAAAAAAACCTCATTACACAATGCCTCGGGCAACAACTCTCGCATCTCAGCATACAACGAATCCATAGTGATGACTTTATTGTATGTTATCGGCAACAGATGCCAGGACTGCGGATACAGATGGCCATCCACGTCTTCCCAGCGGTCCGTCTCCAGCAAGCTTACGTATTCATTAACGAAGTCGTCAAACGTCAACAAACCAGCATCCCGTTGAACAGACTTGCTTAACCGGCCCAACAGATCTTCGGCACCATCTTGCTGAATTAGCTTGTTCTTATAGACAGAGAAAGCACGATCAATAGGATCCCGGTATACAAATACCTTATCGGCAAAAGATCGATCAATTTCCTCAGGTGTTAAATCTCTGACTTGCGCGTATTTCGCCATACAACCCAGCGAAGGAATATCGCCCGGACACAGCCCTGGGTGCAGAACCTTGAACAGTTTTTTGAACGAAGTTGAGGCATTTTTACGAATGTAGGTATAAAAAAATGAGACCCCCTCCCCCTGAAAAACAAAATCTGGAGAAAATTGTTTTTTTGCTGGAAACAATGACCGGGGCCTATAACTCACAAGAGTCTCACTTAATTATTTAGTGCGAACAAACATTCTTTATGTATTCGGATTGCCGCTGCTCTATTTTTTTGAAACTCAGTGCATTTTAGAGCAGGCAGGCCTTTCAACTTTTAAGACGCTGGCCACAGCCCGCGGGTATCCACCACGCTCAGTTGCTGCGGTAGGCTGAGGTTTTTGAACTGCTGATGATCCACCAGAAGCACGGCGATATCCGCACCTTCAAGCGCCTCATCAACACTCACCAGATCGGCTTTCGCAAGGTTCTTAGGCAGGATCTCAATGTTCGGTTCGACCATCATGATCTGACCGGGATGCCGTTGCAGCAACTCGGATGCAATGGCCAACGCCGGGCTTTCACGCAGATCATCAATATCTGGCTTGAAGACCAGGCCGAAGCACGCAATGGCCACATCACTAGCTGTCTTACCGGGATTAATGGCCAAATAAGCGCCCAACTCCTGATTGACCTTATCGAGTACCCATTGCGGCTTACTATCGTTCACCTCGCGGGCGGTACGAATCAGACGCGCTTCTTCCGGCGCCTGGCTGACGATAAACCAGGGGTCGACCGCGATACAGTGCCCGCCCACACCCGGACCGGGCTGCAGGATGCTCACCCGCGGGTGACGGTTGGCCAAGCGAATGAGCTCCCACACATTGATACCGAGCTTGTCGCAGATGATCGACAGTTCATTGGCGAAGGCGATGTTCACGTCACGAAAGCTGTTCTCGGTCAGCTTGCACATCTCGGCCGTGCGCGCATCGGTGATGATGCACTCACCGTCTACGAAGGTTTTGTATAGCCGTGCAGCTTCCGCCGAGCACTTGGCTGTCATACCGCCAATAATCCGGTCGTTTTCTATCAACTCGCGAAGTACGTGGCCCGGCAGCACACGCTCGGGGCAATGAGCAATCCGAATATCCGACTCCTCTCCATGCGTTTGAGGAAAAGTCAGATCCGAACGAGCCTCTGCAAGCCAGGCAGCCATTTGCTCGGTTGCACCTACCGGGGAGGTGGACTCGAGAATGACTAGATCGCCCTTCTTCAATACAGGTGCAATCGCTTTACTTGCCGCTTCGATATAGGACAAGTCGGGCTCATGGTCGCCCTTGAATGGAGTAGGCACCGCAATCAAAAACGCGTCGGCCGGCTCGGCTCTAGTGGTTGCCCGGAGATAACCTTCGGTGACAGCTGCATGCACAATTATATCCAGATCGGGCTCAACGATATGAATTTCGCCGCGGTTGATGGTCGCTACAGCATGTTCGTTTACATCGACACCAATGACTTTCTTCTTGCGCGCAGCGAAAACTGCTGCAGTAGGGAGCCCAATATAGCCGAGGCCGACTACAGAAATAGTTTCAAATTTCATCTTCAGCTCTTCTGGATTTTGGAAAGGGTTTCAATAATGCGAGTGCAGGCTTCGCCATCACCGTAGGGGTTGTGGGCAAAACTCATTTGACGATAGGCCTCGGCGTTCGTCAGCAGACTACTCAAGTTACGCGTAATGACGTCAACATCGGTACCCACCAGTTTCACGGTACCTGCGTCGACCGCTTCCGGGCGCTCGGTGGTGTCACGCATAACCAGTACAGGCTTGCCCAGTGAGGGGGCCTCTTCTTGTATGCCGCCCGAGTCGGTGAGAATCAGGTAAGAGCGGTTCATCATGTAGACGAAAGGCAGGTAATCCAGCGGCTCGATCAGGTGGATATTGCTGACACCCGCCAAGAGCCGATTGACCGGCTCGCGTACATTAGGATTGAGGTGCACCGGGTAGACGATCTCGATATCCGGGAAGGCCTTCGCCGTTTCGGCCAAGGCTTGGCAGATACGCTCAAAACCATCACCGAAGCTTTCGCGGCGATGGCCGGTGACCAGCACTAAACGGCTATCGGGACGAAGAAAGGAAAATTGCTGCTTGAATAAGCCTTGCAACTCAACGTCCTGATCGAGCTTCGCCACGACCTGAAGCAAGGCGTCGATAACGGTGTTGCCGGTGACTTCGATACTGGAGGCTGGAATGCCTTCACGTAGAAGATTCTGCTGGGAGGTTTCAGTCGGCGCAAAGTGAATGGCGGCCAGAGCACCGGTCAGCTTGCGATTGGCCTCTTCTGGCCATGGGGAATAGAGATTACCTGTACGCAGGCCTGCCTCAACGTGGGCAACCGGGATCTGATGGTAATAGGCCGCTAAAGTCGTTGCGAAGGTTGTAGCTGTATCGCCATGAACCAAGACGATATCCGGCCGAAACTCGCTGAAGACCCCTTTCATGCCTTGCAGAATGGCACTGGCAACGTCAGTCAGATCCTGACCCGGCTTCATGATATTCAGGTCGAAGTCTGGCCTCAGCTCAAATAGCTCAAGTACCTGGTCAAGCATCTCTCGATGCTGGCCGGTAACGCAGACCTGGGCGTCGAAGCGCGCATCAGCGACCAGCGCGAGAGCGAGGGGGGCCATTTTGATGGCTTCGGGGCGTGTGCCGAACACGCAAAGGGCTTTTATGGTCATGCTTATGCCGTTGCTGAAAATCAAATAGATCCATTACGCGCAGTAGGTAATGGGGTGAGAAACTTGGCGGGATAATGGTTTCCCGTTATTTATTCTTCTTCCTAAACACGTCGACTTTTCTGCCGAAGTCCGCCTGACCCTCCGTCACTGAGTACAATCCCGCCCCCTGTTTTCAGGACGCATGCCCACAGATAACACGGATGGTTCGCTTCAAAAAGCAAAAAGACATCGCGCCGGGGCGGCTTTCCTACAAGAGCAAATGCAGCCCACGCCAGTCGCGATTCGATCCCAGACACGCTACCGCCCCAGGATTTATCGTTGGTTTCCTGAGAACGTCACACTCTTCAAATTTTACTGGCATTGCCAGGGTGCAACCTTGATCTCGGCCAGGGCCGAGGCTTATTCAGTTCTTGACAATACTCACCAGCGGCATGCTGATCTGGTGCTGGCGGTTGAGCATATTGAGCAGCAGTATCACGCGCTGCTCGCCATCCATTGCCACGAAGATGGCATCCAGTTCGGCAAAGCCACCTTCGGTAATGCGCACGCCATCCCCAGATTCGAGGGCCAGTTTAACGATAGCGGCCGTGCGTTGCTGCAACTGCGCAATCAGATTGTTGTCGAGCTGTAGCGGCATACCGCCGAAACCCACGATGCGGTTGACCCCACGGGTCGAGCGCAGGGATGCCCAGTTGGCATCGGCTGCCAACTGAATGAATAGATAACCAGGGAACAGCGATTCGGCGATGATTTGCCGACGGCCACGGACTATCCGCTCGCAGCTGTGCTGCGGCCGATAGCAGGTATAGCCCTGGCGTAGCAGGTTCTCTTCTGCACGCTCATCCTGCCGGGGCTTGCAGTACACGAGGTACCAGGCCGGGGCCGTACTTGCGGTGCAGCGGTTAGTCGTAGTGCTTACGTTCATATGGGTAACAAGCACATCGGTGCAGTATCTGCAGGCCGACAGTTCACTCCTGTTTGAGTTGGCTTGGTTGAGCCAGCTGCATGGTTCGTTTAGGCCTAGCCAGCCATTAGGATGGATAGGAAGGACTTTTGGCGATTGAGGCCACATTTATATGTGTTGCCAAGTGCCGGGTTTTTGGCGGCCTGCTTCTATTCATTCTGCCATCATGGTGGGAGGGTTTTGAAGCGCCCCCACCTGCAGGTACGGCAGCTGTGTTGTGCATCGAAGAATTCGCGGCTAAAGCGGAACGCCGCCCGGCTGCGCCTACACAGTTAGGCATCGTTGGCACCGCTAGGGATTAATAGCTCCTGGTTGCGTTGGGTCTACTTGTGAAGCGCTTTCAGACGTTCGCCGAGTTCGTGCTTAGCGCTGGTTTCGCCATGGACGATGCGCACTTGGCTGGGCCAGTCGCGCATGCGTGTGACGAAACCCAGCAGGCCTTTTTGATCGGCATGGGCCGAATAGCCGCCTATGGTATTTATTTTCGAACCAATCTTGTAGCGCTCCTCGTCTAAATCCACGTAACCACCGCGCTCACCATACATCTGGATAGCTCGGCCGAGCGTGCCTTGCGCCTGGTAACCGATGAAGAGCACATCATGCCGAGGGTCATGCAGCATGGCTTTCAGGTAATTGACGATTCGACCGCTGCTGCACATACCGTTTCCGGCGATGACGATGGCCGGACGAGCGGTTGCCGTCAGATGGCGCACCATGCGCCAGATGGGCCTGGTGGCTGTCGACGGTTAGCGGCAACACAGCTGGTCAAAGCCCAGCGGGTTGCGGCCTTGCTTGACACGCTGCAGGGCCTCGTTGTCCCAGAAAGGTTTCAGCTCGCGGTAGACCCGGGTGAAACGGCTGGCCAAGGGGGAGTCGAGGATGATCGGGAGTGTGGGCCAGTCGGGGCCAGCCGTGTCGTGACTGCTGGCTTTACCCCTCACCCCAGCCCTCGGCTCGGGCATCCTGCTTCGCCCTACCTCCTACATCCATGCAGTCGTCTCCCCAGAGGGGAGAGGGAGATTAAGAGCGACTCTGCTCCCCAGCCCCTTGCTAACGGCATCGAGTTTCTTGCTGTGGATGATGTCTTCCAGCTCGTAGAGCAATTCCTGGGTGCGGCCGATGCTGAAGGCGGAGATCAGTACCGTGCCGTTGTTGGCCAGTGCTTGTTCGATGACGCTCTCCAAACGCTTGCGGCGGGTGCGGCGGTCTTCGTGAAACGGTCGCCGTAGGTGCTCTCGATCACCAGGATGTCGGCGCGATACGGCGGCTTGGGTGCTGGCAATAGCGGCGCATGCGGCGCGCACAGGTCGCCGGAGAAGACGATGCGTTTCTTCTCGCCAGACTCGGGGTAATGCAGATCGATTTCCACATAGGCCGAGCCGAGAATATGCCCGGCGCGCTGCAGGCGGATGCGGCAGGTCAGGCTTTCGGTTTCGTGCAGGCTGAACCAGGTCTTGTAGGGCTAGGCGATGATGCGCTGCTCGATCAGCTTGATGTAGCGCTCGACCTGTTTTTGATCGCGACTGAAGCCGAGCCTGAAGGCGTCTTCGAGCACAATGGGCAGCAGCTTGGAGGGTTCACTACAAAGGATTGGTCCTTTGACACCGGCGGCTAGCAGGTAGGGGATGCGCCCGACGTGATCGACATGCACGTGGGTGGCAACCAGGACCTTGATCGTATCCAGGGGGAATTCGATGGCCAGACGATCGGCGCCGGACTTGCCTTCAGGTGAGGTCTCCGCGCCCTGGAACAGGCCGCGGTCGATGATCAGGCTGTGTTGGGCGTCCATCAGCAGCTGATGACAGGAGCCGGTGACGCCGTCTTTGGCGCCATGGTGCAAGATATGAGGAAACCCCATCAGTTAGTCCTTTAACTTTGGTATTGAGCGATGCGAATACGCCGGTCGAATGCTAGGCAAGAGCTGAATTGCATAGCCCCGCTACCTGATAGCGGCAGTTTGCCATGCATCCCCTGTGATTCCCATCCTAAATTCTAGTGAATGCTGCCCAAGCGCATGCCCCTTTGCCTGATCGTGCGCGGAGGGCTGCATCGAAATAACGACTCAATCAGTCGGCACATTGCGCGCAACGGTGAGTGAACGGAATGCGCAGGAGCCAGCTTTCTGGCGATGCTTTGTACTCTCTGCGTGGCAACCCCGACCAAGACGCACTAAGTCCGTCGAACGATCAAATGGCGGTGTTTGATGTAGCCCCCGGTGTCAGGCTAGTTGTCGCCTCAGTGGATTTATCAAAACGATAGATTGGGGGCGTCAAAGAGAGCTGCAATGTCGAGCTATTCACCTGAGCGTAAAGCTGCCCTGCTGAACAAGTTACTCCCGCCACTAAACCACTCCGTAGCTGAGCTCGCGCGCCAAGAAAGCGTCCCCGAAGCGACGCTGTATGCTTGGCGTACCAAGCTCAAAGCAGGAGGCGCAGTAGTGCCTGGAGACAAAACCAAAGCCGATAACTGGCCCGCTGAAGCCAAGTTCGCGGCGGTGCTGCATGCGGCCACCTTGAGCGAGATCGAGCTCAGCGAATACTGTCGCAGCAAGGGTTTGTACCCTGAGCAAATCAGCGCATGGCGCCAAGCCTGCATCAGTGGCCAGCTGTCGGCCCAAGCGCAGCGTCAAGCCGATCGGGATCAGGCGCGTGCCGACAAGAAGCGCATAGCCGCACTGGAGCGCGAGCTGCGGCGCAAAGACAAGGCACTGGCTGAAACCGCCGCGATCTTGGTGCTGCGAAAAAAGATGAATGCCTTCTGGGGAAACGACAACGAGGACGTTTGACCTCGCTGCCAGAACGGCAACAACTCGTTGAACGGTTTAACCATGCCGTCGCTTCTGGTGCGCGCAAGGCGGTGGCCTGCGCAGAGATCGGACTGTCGCTGCGCAGCCTGCAACGCTGGGCGCTGACGCCGGTGATGCTGGCCGATGTGCGCACCACCACGGTACGGCCACAGCCGCCGAACGCCCTGAGTGAGGACGAGCGCTGCACCATCCTGGCAGTGTGCAACAGCGCGCCATTCGCCAGCTTGCCGCCTAGCCAGATCGTGCCACGGCTGGCCGACCAAGGCCGTTACCT
Source organism: Pseudomonas sp. CC6-YY-74 (assembly GCF_002025205.1). Lineage (GTDB taxonomy): Bacteria > Pseudomonadota > Gammaproteobacteria > Pseudomonadales > Pseudomonadaceae > Aquipseudomonas > Aquipseudomonas paeninsulae. The sequence continues at coordinate 1,827,555 of NZ_CP019947.1, forward strand.
GGCCTCAGAGGCGACCTTCTACCGCGTCCTCAAGGCCGCCAATCAGCAACATCGCCGCGGCGGTCGCAGCCATGCGCCGCACAAGCACGCGGCGCCGACCACGCACAGTGCAACGAAGAGCAATCAGGTCTGGTCATGGGACATCACCTACCTGCCATCGCCGGTGCGCGGAAAGTATTACTACCTGTATTTGATCGAGGATATCTACAGCCGCAAGGGCGTGGGCTGGGAGGTTTACGAGCAAGAAAGCGGCAAACTGGCGGCCGAACTGATGCAGCGCACCGTGCTGGCCGAGCGCTGCGTGGGTCAGCCCTTGGTGCTGCACTCGGACAACGGTGCGCCGATGAAATCGGTGGCGCTGCTGAGTAAACTCTACGATCTCGGCATCACTCCATCGCGTGGACGACCCGAGTAAGCAACGACAATCCCTACTCGGAATCGCTGTTTCGAACCCTGAAATACTGCCCGCAATGGCCCAAGGATGGCTTTACAGATTTGGATGCAGCACGCAGCTGGGTGCGCGACTTTATCCGCTGGTACAACCATGAGCACCGCCACAGCCGTATCCGCTTCGTAACCCCGGCACAGCGTCATCGCGGCGAGGATCAAGAGGTGCTGGCCAAGCGCCACGCGCTGTACCAGCAAGCCCGCCATCAGCACCCGCATCGCTGGTCAGGCAACACTCGAAATTGGCAGCCTATCGGGGCTGTCACACTCAACCCAGAGAGACTGCAACCGGCACTGAGAATAGCGGCATAAGAAACACGGCTGACGCGACAACTACCTTGCAAAACGCCGGTAGGCATTGGCTACTCGTCTTCGTTGACCCTATCACGTAGCTCTTTACCCTGCTTGAAATGCGGTACAAATTTGCCATCGAGGCGAGTCGAATCACCGGTTTTCAGGTTACGTCCAACACGCGGCGCGCGGTAGTGCAGAGAAAAACTGCCGAAGCCGGGGATTTCAATACGGTCACCCGTTGCCAAGATGTACCCTCTGATCTTATAGGGTCTGGAAGACGGCATGAAGCTCCTGTCCAAGTAGGCGTTTACCGGCAATAGCCAGCGCTACTGCCTCCTGCCGTCATCCGGCTAAGGGCAGTGTTTTGGCTATGCCCCAGTTAACTTGCAGAAAAATGCTCAAACAAGCCCACAGTCCGTAGGAGCAGCTTTAGCCGCGAAACTTTGTCAGTGTTCCAACGATTTTCGCGGAGAAAGGACTTGGCGCCCCAGCACCGACAGGCTCTAGGCTCTGCTGAACGTTTTTCTGCAACCGTACAATCCAGCGAGTGTCAGACCCAAGCGCACATAAAAATACGGTGTACCGCCTTACCTGGCCATACACCGTATCGAACCTGAAACTTGCCCTCAGCTACTGCTCATGGCTGAAGACAAGCACCACACTAGCTCACGCCAACTGGAAGTCGGCGATGGTCACCGTGGTGTGATTGGTGACACCAACCAATGTAATGCTGCCTCCGTCAGCTCCGTTGATCGTGACCAAGGTATCGGCCCCAGCATCGGTAATCGCTACTCGGCTGGCGAAGGTAGCGCCGTTCAGGTTAAAGGCCGCGATATTCAGCAGATCCTGTCCACCGACCGGATTGGCATCGAAGTCCATAATTCGGTCGTTGCCGAAGTTCGGCCCGAATACGAAGATGTCGTTGCCACCACCACCAATAAGCATGTCGTTGCCTGCTCCTCCATTGAGGCGATCATTTCCGGTACTGCCCTGAATGATGTTGTCCAGCGCATTACCCGTGCCAGTGAACGACTCCGTGCCGTAGTACCACAGGTTCTCCACATTCGCGCCCAGCGTGTAGCTGCTCAGCGTGGTTCTTACTTGGTCGAGCCCCTCGCCGGCCCGTTCAATCACAATGTCGCCAGTATCATCGACCCAGTAGATGTCGTCACCCGCACCGCCGACCATCCTATCGGCACCCGCACGACCATTGAGCCGATCATCACCAGCACCGCTGATCATGATGTTGTCCAGCGCATTACCCGAACCGGTGAACGACTCCATGCCGTAGTACCACAGGTTTTCCACATTGGGCGCAAGGGTATAGCTGGTCAGCGTGGTTCTTACTTGGTCGAGCCCCTCGCCGGCCCGTTCAATCACAATGTCGCCAGCATCATCGACCCAGTAGATGTCGTCACCCGCACCGCCGACCATCCGATCGGCACCCGCACGACCATTGAGCCGATCATCACCAGCACCGCTGATCATGATGTTGTCCAGCGCATTACCCGAACCGGTGAACGACTCCGTGCCGTAGTACCACAGGTTCTCCACATTGGGCGCAAGGGTATAGCTGGTCAGCGTGGTTCTTACTTGGTCGAGCCCCTCGCCGGCCTGTTCAATCACAATGTCGCCAGCATCATCGACCCAGTAGATGTCGTCACCCGCACCGCCGACCATCCGATCGGCACCCGCACGACCATTGAGCCGATCATCACCAGCACCGCTGATCATGATGTTGTCCAGCTCATTACCCGAACCGGTGAACGACTCCGTGCCGTAGTACCACAGGTTCTCCACATTCGCGCCCAGCGTGTAGCTGGTTAACGTCGTCCTCACCTGGTCAATGCCCTCTCCGGTAAGCTCAATCACCTGGTCGCCTACATGGTCGACCCAGTAAATGTCGTCACCGACGCCACCGACCATGGTATCGGCGCCCGCACCGCCATTGAGCCGATCATTACCCTCCCCACCACCCAGAAGGTCATTCCCACCCAACCCATTCAGCGTGTCATTACCGCCCAGCCCCTGGATCTCATCGGCGAACGCCGTACCGTTCAGCACATCGTTCCCTGCTGTACCTACTATTAGGTTCAGTACAGTCGACGTCGCCACCGAGGTCACGGTCTCCAACGTACCGAAGTCATCGGTGTAGGTGACCCTGACCCGCAGTTGCTGCCCGGCCAGTGCCAAAGTTGGAGTGAAGGTCGCGGTGGTCGCCCCGGCGATGTTGCTGAAGACGCCACCATTACCCGATTGCCACTGGAACGACAGCACCGGGTTGGCCGGGCCATCTGGGTCGGTGAAGGCTCGAGTAGCGGTCAGCAGCTGGCCGACATTTGGGGTGGTGTCACTGATCAGCATGGTGCCAACCGGCGCGTCGTTGACCTGAATCGGTGAGACCGGGTCGGTCACTGCCGAGAACACGGTCTCCAGCACACCGTTGGCGTCTTTGTAGATAGCCTTGACCCGCAGTTGTAGCCCTGAGACATCTGCGGTCACGCGGAAGGTCTTGCCAACCGCAGTCTCCAAACCAACCCCTGTTTCTGTTGTGATGTTTTCGAATAGGCCTGTGCCGGTGAAATCGGCCTGCCAGTAGTAACTCACAGGTCCGGTAACCCTACCGAGGCCTGGATTGTCGGCATCGGTTACGCCCTCGACCCCTGCGCTCAGCAGCGAGCCTACTTCCGGCGTGTTGTCGTTGATTGACACCAGGCCTACGGCTTCGTTGTTCAAGCCGGCAACCAGCACTGCTGATTGATCGTTGAACTGCAAGCGCTCGATGCCGCTGAGTTGGTCGACGCCGTCGGTTCCGACGTTGTCGATAACCGTGTAGTTACCATTACCTCTATCGATGATGGTGTAGTTCGCCATGAGTCCAGAATACGCAGCCGTGTCGAAGTTGAATCCGCCGGACCCCGGCAGGATTTCACGGACGATCTGCAGTTGCCCTGGGTTATAGAAGCCGCTGAGCATCAGCGGAATCATAGGCCGCATGCTGTCGTAGGTGGCGATTTCCGGACCGGTCGGCAAACCATTGGCGTCGACGCCGGCGCGTACGCTGATGCGCACGTTGAGCCACTTGTCGCCGTCGATGATGTCGTCACCCGCCCGGCCTTCGATGATGTCGCTGCCATCGCCACCGAGAATAATGTTGCCAGCACCGAAGGAAGTCACGGGGTTGATGCCATCGCCGATGGCGTTATCGAGCAGGGCCTGCAGGCCGTTGATCAGGGCGATATTGGTCAACACGCTGCCCTGCGCACCGGCTGTCGCGATCACCGCTGCGTCGGCATCATCACCTTGCAGGATGTCGCTGTGCTTCGAGCCCGACAGACCTTCCACTTCCTTGAAGCGCGCCAGGATGCCGGCCGCTACCGGACCCGGTGCCGCGTTGGCGGCGCGGACATTAAGGTCAATGTTCACCCCGGTCAGGTCGTCCTTGAAGGTGGCCCAGTCGAAGCCGGAGGCGCCGATGTATTTGTCACCTGGGCCAGCGCTGCCGACCATGATGTCGTCACCGCCCTCGCCGTTCATGATGTCTGGACCACCGCTGCCGATGTAGACGTCATTACCGACCACCAGATCCAGCCCGAGCGGGTCGAAGTTGTCGCCAGGGCTGCCATCCAGGTGTCCGCCCTCGAGCCAATCGTCACCTTCGTTACCGGCGTTCTGCTCGTCGGCGTTGCTGCCGAGGATGAAGTCGTTGCCTGGGCCGCCGAAGGATTCGGTGCTGTCCTCACCGTTGATGATGAAGTCCTGACCGAAGCCGCCGAGGATCAGGTTGACGCCGTTACCGCCGTGAATGACGTCGTTGCCACCATCGCCCTGAATGTTATCGTCGCCGCCGCGGTCAGTGATGATGTCGTCGCCATCGCCGCCACGGATCATGTCGTTGCCGTCACCGCCCTCAAGGCGGTCGTTGCCGGCGTCGCCCCAGATGGTGTCGTCGCCGATACCGCCGATCAGGGTGTCATTGCCGTCGGTACCGCCGAGCACCACATGCTCACCACCGGTGTAGTGCAGGTAGTTGGCATCCGGACCTGCGGTGTTGGGGTTGTCGCGCATCACGTCGCCGAGCGGGTCGGCATTACCCAGCCCAGCATTGAACTGTTTGCTCTGATCGGCCTCGAGAATAAACCCCGGAGTCAGGAAGATCAGGCCCGGCAGATGAGTAGCGTTGGTGTTGTTCATCACCATCTTGGCGAATGAATTGTTCTCCAGTTCGGTGACGAAGTTCAGCCCAGCGGCACGATCCAGGTAGTAGAAACGGTCGCCGTTCTGCAGCGCCTCCAACTGGGTCTCGAAGACGAAGTTGAAGGTCGAGCCGAGCATGCCGCCGAACGGCATGATGGCTTCGGCCAGGCCGCCAATCCAGAAGTCGATGGCATCGACGCCGGTAGTGGTCACGCCGTTTGCCAGGTTGGCATAGGCGCCCACACTGTTGAGGAAGTCCAGGCGATCACCGGCAATCAGATCCGCATCAAAGGTCCGCTGTTCCGCAGTCCCTTCATTAATGATGGCCGTGCCGCCCAAAACGAGTGCGGTCGCCACCGCACGCATTTCAACCAGCGTATTGACGTCAGCCGCGAGCAACTCGGCATGGGTGCCGTAGGCGGCGATAAAATTGATCACCGACGCTGGATGCTTGAGGTTCTGCAGCAGATCGACCCAACTGGTGTACGGCTTCAGTTGGCTGTCGCCAGTCATGTTGTAGAACTCGCGGCGCGCCGCGTTGAATGACGGGATGCCGGTATCACGACCACGGGCGATGTTGATCACGGCCAGATCGAGCGGCAGGCCCAGCACGTTATTGCGCAAGGCTTCGGTGACGAACTCATCGATAGCGTTACCGGTCTGACGGGTCATGCCGCGCGCGAGCGCGCCGGCGGCTTCATCCGGGGTAGGACCGCTGGCAGCGAACGCCAGTGGGTTGAGGAAGGCGGCAATCAGGCCGATCTCGCTGCTGACGAAGTTCGGGTCCAGGCGGTCGATGGTTTCGGTCAGCATGGAGTGACCGAAGCGATACACGGTATGCGCGAACTCGGCGACGATCGAGGCGTCGATGTCGGCGTCGTAGCCCTGGGTCGGACCGGTGAAGAGGTCGATTTGCGGCTGCATGGTGCGCGCGAATTCCTCGAACACAAGGTGCTGGTACTGCATCTCGGTACTGAACTTGCCAACTTGGAACAACCGCTCGCCGTTCCACACCAGTGCGTCGATCGCCGCTTGGCCAACCGGTAGCGTAGTGATTGGGGTGCGCAGCCACTCGTTGATGAAGGCCACATCGTTGCTCGCCAGCACCACGTCCTTGGTGTGGGCGACCATCCGGTTATGCTCGGAGTGGAAGATGTGGTGCACCGCAGTCAGGCCGATGTTCTCGTTGACCCGGCCGTCACCGGCGATGTAGTGCGCATCGAGCAGTTCGTTGTCGTAGGTGCCGGCCGGTTGCGGCAGGAAGCCGCCGGCGCCATCTGGAACGGGACCGGCAACATCGTCGGCATCGGCCGTGAGTGCTGCGCCAGTCTGCCCATTCACCGGTACCGCGTTATGGGCGATATCGATGAGGAACTGGTGACCGGTACTCACCGCAAAGGAAGCGTTGACCGGCGCCGCAGGGTTACCTTCGGCGAGGCCGGCGAAGAGGCCTCCCAGATCCAATGGGCCGCCCACGTGCTCAGGCTTGAGCACTATCATTGGGAAACCATTCGGCCCCTTGAGGAAGTTGCCGTACTGATCGGTGGCCAGCAGCGGGATATCGAACACATCGCCATCGGTCAGGTTGATGCCCAGGATGTCGCGCGCCTGGGCCTTGACCACCGCCCAGGTGGCCATGCCACCGATTTCATTGTCGTCTGCGTTGCCGAAGATGCCATCACCCAAATCCCGGTTGGTGATCAAACGTCCGCTGGAGACCGGCCCGCCTGGAGTTACGTCATAGGCCCTCAGGAATACCTGTTGCGAGGGATGCGAGCCATAGGTCTGGTTCTGGTCGACGAATGGCGAGGTGGTGTTCGCTGCTTCGTGCGTGGTGTCATCAGCGTTGCCAAGAATGCCATCGGCACCCGGACCGTTTACCTGGGTAGCACGGGTCAATACCATGAAGTTCGGTGCCCCAGGGGCCGGATTAAACAGCGGGTCATCCGGCTGCAGCGGGATAAACACAGTGCCATTGCCGCCCTTGGTCACCAGATCCAAGCCATGGTCGAAGAACTGGCCGAAGAAGGTCATCCACGAGTTGAACGGCGCGGACAGGCCCTCGTCCGGCGCCACGTTGGGCAGGAAGAACACCTCTTTATCGTCGGCGGTGCCGAAAATACCATCCAGGCCGGGGCTCAGCACAGTGGCCGAACCCTGGGCCAGCGCTGCCGCTGCCGCGGCTACCGCCGCCGGGTTGTTGGCGGTCTGATCGACGATCAGGTTGCTGATGATGCGCGGCTGGGAGTCCTGTACGAAGCCGCTGGTCTGGTTATACGACGTAGGCGTTACGCCATCACCGCCCATAGTGGGAGACAAGGGCTCCGCCTCGTTGAACACCGGATCCAGCAAACGCGGGAATACCGTGTCCGCCGCGCCAAACTGGCTCTGCCCGGCGTACAGGTTATTGAGTTCCCCCGTCACCGTGCGCAGGCCGAGTGGCGAACGCTCGTGCGGCAGCAGGGATAGCAAGTCCGCGCCTGCTGCGTGCTGCTCGGCAATCTTGATCGAATCGAGGATGAACTGCAGATCCGAGCGGATCAGGTGCATGCCCGGGCTAGTAGTGCTCGACTCGATCGGTAGAGGAGCCACAAGGCCGGGCGCAACACCGACGAGTACATCGGCGGTAGGTGCCGAGAAGACATTTTCCAGTACGCCATGCTGGTCTTGATAGATCGCTCTGACCCGCAGGTTCAACCCTTCCAGATCGGGGGTCACTCTGAACGTCTGACCGACTACCGGCAAACCGCCAGGGCCGACGATGTCTTCGAAGAAGCCATCACCAGGCACCAGTTCAACCTGCCAGTAATAGCTGACCCGACCCCTGATAGCACCAGCCGAGTCTGTGTTATCACCATCGGTCACACCGGCAATCGAGGCGGTGAGCGCCTGGCCAGACGTAGGTGTGCCGATGATTTGCACCAAGCCTCCTGGAGCCCAGTTGCCGAACTGCTGGGTCCCCGCGACTTCCGCGACAAAGTTACCCGTGCCTGGGTCGCGGACCAAGGCGCCATCGCCGAACTGCAGACGCTCGATATTGGTCAGACGATCGGTACCGTCGCCATCGATAAAAGTATCTGCGACGGTAACGGAACCGTCCGCATTAACCGTTATGTCGTAATCAAGGACATTGCCAGTGAACATGGCGGTGTCGTAGCCGCCCGCACCGTCCATCAATTCACGGACTATCACCAGTTGGCCGGGGTTGTAGGTGCCGTTGAGCATGAGCGGGACCATTGGCTTCATGCTGTTGAAGCTGGCAATTTCTGGGCCGCTGCCATCGATGTTGGCCCGCACGCTGATGCGCACATTCAGCCACTTGTCGCCGTCGATCAGGTCATCGCCGCCACGACCTTCAATAATGTCGCTGCCATCGCCGCCGAGGATAATGTTGCCGGCGCCGAACTGATCGTCGGCAGTACCCAAAATGCCATCCGGGCCAGCAGCAGCAGTGCCGAGGAAGGCTCGCAGGCCCGTGATCAGGTCAATATGATTGTTGGTCAGCACGCTGCCGTAGGCACCGGCGGTGGCAATCACTGCCGCGTCGGCATGATCGCCACGCAGGTAGTCGGCGAAAGCAGAGCCGGACAAACCTTCCACTTGGGCATATTTGGTGGTGACTGCGGCAAGCGCCGCGGCAATCGGCGTTTCATTGAAGGCATTAGCTAAGAAGTCAACGTTCACGCCGAAGCGGCTGTCCTTGAAGGTGGCCCAGTCGAAACCGGACATGCCCTTCATTTTGTCCGGGCCAGCACTGCCGACCATGATGTCGTCACCGCCCTCGCCGATCATCTCGTCGAAGCCGCCGTCACCGAGGAACACGTCGTGACCGATCACCGAATCGGTTCCAAATGGGTCGAAGTTGTCGCCAGGCGCACCATCCTGGGAGCCAATCTCGATCCAGTCGTCGCCTTCGTTACCGGCCATCTGCACGTTCATCTTGCTGCCAAGAATGAAGTCGTTGCCTTCCCCACCTATCACCTCGGAGCTGTCCTCACCGGTGACGATAAAGTCGTTACCACGGCCACCGATGATCAGGTTCGCACCTTGACCGCCGTGGATCACGTCGTTGCCGTCGCCGCCTTTGATCAGATCGTCACCGCCCATGTCGGTGATGATATCGTCGCCGGCGCCGCCCTGGATTTCATCGTTGCCGTGACCACCCTCGAGACGGTCATTGCCGGCATCGCCATACAGGGTGTCGTCGCCGATGCCGCCAATGAGAATATCGTTGCCGGCGGTGCCGCCGAGCACCACATGCTCACCACCGGTGTAGCGCAGGTAGTTGCTGTCCAGCCCAGCGGTCGCCGGGTTATCGCGAATCACCCACGGCATCAGCGGGTGGCCGCTGTCGGGGTCGGCGCTACCCAGTCCAGCATTGAACTGCTTGGTTTGATCGACCTCGAGAATCAGACCAGGAGTGAGGAACAACTGACCTGGCAGGTGGGTGGCATCAGTGTTGCGCATCACCAGTTCGGCGAAGGAATTCTGCTCCAGCTCATGGACGAAATTCAGTCCCGCCAAACGGTGCAGATAGTAGAAGCGGTCGCCATTCTGCAGCGCCTCAAGCTGGGTCTCGAAGACGAAGTTGAAGGTCGAACCGAGCATGCCGCCGAACGGCATTTTCGCCTCGGCCAGGCCACCGATCCAGAAGTCGATAGCATCGAGACCCGTGGTGGTCACACCATTAGCGCCGCTGGTCCAGGCACCGGTGCTATTGAGGAAATCGAAACGGTCGGCCGGGGCGCCAGCGCCACCGAGCACGATAGCCGAGGCCGCCGCACGCTTACCGTCCAGTGTGGTTTCGGCGGTGATAGTCGAGTGGGTGCCGTAGGCGGCGATGAAGTTAATCAGCGATTCTGGATGTTTGATGTTCAGTACGAAATCGCCCCAACTGGTGTAGGGCTTCAGTTGTGCGTCACCCGTACCGGCATAGAACTCACGACGCGCCGCATTCAAGGACGGCACACCGGTATCTCGGCCACGGGCGATGTTGATCGCGGCGAGATCGAGCGGTAAACCCAGGACATTATTGCGCAGGGCCTCGGTGACGAATTCGTCGATTTCGTTAGCGACTTGACGGGTCAAACCGCGGATGATCGCGCCAGCCGCCTGATCGGGAGTGGGGCCGCTGGCGGCAAACTCCAACGGATTGAGGAAGGCGGCGATCAGGCCGATCTCGCTGGAGACGAAATTCGGGTCCAGCCGGTCGATGGTTTCGAGCAACATCGAGTGACCGAAACGGTAAACCGTGTGCGCGAACTCGGCGACGATCGACGGATTGATGGTGTCATCGAAGTCAATGAATGCATCGACTTGCGGTTGAATGGTGCGCGCAAACTCCTCGAATACGATGTGCTGATACTGCATCTCGGTGCCGAGCTTGGCGGCCTGGAACAGCCGCTCACCATTCCACACGAGGGTGGATAGATTGGCAGGCACGGCAGCTACAGGCGTCAACAGCCATTGGTTGAGAAAGGCCAGGTCACCTGAGCCGAGAATCACGCCCTTGGTTTGCTCAACCAGGCGGTTGTGCTCGGAGTGGAAGATGTGGTGCACGGTGGTCAGGCCGATGTTCTCGTTAACCCGGCCATCGCCTGCGATGTAATGCGAGTCGAGCAGTTCGTTGTCGTAGAAGCCTGCACCGACTGCCCCGCCGGCAACGGTGTCTGCATCAGGCGTAAGCATGTTGCCTGCCTGATTCACCGGCACCGCGTTATGGGCGATGTCAATCAGGAACTGGTGGCCAGTGCGCACGGCGTTGGTCAGGTCGACTGGAGCCAGCGGAGTACCTTCAACCAGCGTGGTGCCGTCGTCAGCATCGCCGAGGATGCCGTTGGGCCCAGGGGTACGTATCACTACCTGCGCATAACCGTTCGGCCCTTTGATGAAATTGCCGTATTGATCGGTAGCCAGCAGCGGCACGTTGTCAAAATCGGCGTCGGTCAGGTTAATACCGAGAAGGTCACGGGCTTGCGCCTTGACCACCTTCCAGGTGGCCATGCCACCGATTTCCACATCGTCGGCAGTGCCGAACTTGCCATCGGCGCCGAGATCGCGGTTGGTGATCAACTTGCCAGTCGCGACCGGCTTGCCTTCAGCGTTGACCGCATAGGCGCGCAAAAACACCTGTTGCGAGGCATGCGAACCATAAGTCTGGTTCTGGTCGACGAACGGCGAGGTGGTGTTTTCATGCTCCACGGTATCGTCGGCCGTGCCGAGAATCCCATCCGCACCAGGCCCGGCCACCTGAGTGGCCCGGGTGAGCACCATGAAGTTGGTCGGGCTGCCCGGCACATACAGCGGATCATCCGGCTGCAGCTGCATGAACACCGTGCCATTGCCGCCCTTGGTGACCAGGTCGAGACCATGATCGAAGAACTGGCCGAAAAAGGTCATCCACTGGTTGAACGGCGCAGAGAGCCCCTCGTCCGGGGCAATGTTCGGAATAAGGAAAACATCCTTGTCGTCGGCATTTCCAAAAATGCCATCCAGCCCAGGGCTAGTAACGGTCGAAGCGCCGTCATTACCGGCAGCTGCGGCTACTGCCGCCGGGTTATTGGCGGTCTGATCGACGATCAGGTTGCTGATGATGCGCGGCTGCGAGTCGAACACCAGTCCGCTGGTCTGGGTATAAGAGGTGCCGCCCTCCGCAGCATTGAATATCGGGGTGAGCAGCCGAGGAAATAAAGTGTCGGCTGCGCCGAAATCCGTACGCCCGTCAATCAGGTTATTGAATGAGCCATCGACGGTGCGCAGCCCAAAACCCACCTCGGTATTAGGCAGCAAATCGATAAGGGGGGTGCCTGCAGCATGAGCTTCGGCGATCAGAATCTGCTGAAGGATGAACTCGAGGTCGGATTTAATGAAGTTGGCCATGATTACTTCCTCAATGCTGACTGCAACCGGTCTAAATTCAGGCTGCAAGAAATCCACTCCGCTTTTTTGCGCAGAGACTGAAAACTCAGTTATTTCAGGTGATGCCCTCAGCCACACCGCGCTCAATGATTCGCGGTCTTCTGTGGTCAGCTATCGAGGACGATGTCCCTGGGATGCTCTAGCCGCTCAGGCGGAGCTTTATCGCAGGTGGGGAGGCGGTCCACGGAGGTGGGCCGACAAAACGAACTTGAGGCGTACCGCCATCATGTAGGCGAGCTTGGCTCTGTCCACGGTGTTACTCCTGAGTCGTGCGTTAGCAAAACCGGATGACGGCGCCTCTCACCTTCGCCCTGCATCCGTTAAATCAATCACGCTCCCTTCACAGCTTTTTAACGCTCCTTTAACACTCTCTAGAAAAGTTCCATACCGAGTTTCTGTCAAGGACTCGACACCAAATAATATAAAAACACACAGGCCCATTATTTTATTGTTTTTAATAGCTTTTTTATAAAATAACCATATTTATCCAGTGTGCATCAACGAGTCGACTAACCTCCAAACAGCGTCCGTTACCCGTTTACCGGGCGACTGCTCGGACCGGAAGACCTGAACAGCAGCTATATTCCGAACCGCAGACACTGGGAGAGGCTCACCCTTGTAGCAAGGACGAGACAGCCCCCGGTGTCAGGCTAGTTGTCGCCTCAGTGGATTTATCAAAACGATAGATTGGGGGCGTCAAAGAGAGCTGCAATGTCGAGCTATTCACCTGAGCGTAAAGCTGCCCTGCTGAACAAGTTACTCCCGCCACTAAACCACTCCGTAGCTGAGCTCGCGCGCCAAGAAAGCGTCCCCGAAGCGACGCTGTATGCTTGGCGTACCAAGCTCAAAGCAGGAGGCGCAGTAGTGCCTGGAGACAAAACCAAAGCCGATAACTGGCCCGCTGAAGCCAAGTTCGCGGCGGTGCTGCATGCGGCCACCTTGAGCGAGATCGAGCTCAGCGAATACTGTCGCAGCAAGGGTTTGTACCCTGAGCAAATCAGCGCATGGCGCCAAGCCTGCATCAGTGGCCAGCTGTCGGCCCAAGCGCAGCGTCAAGCCGATCGGGATCAGGCGCGTGCCGACAAGAAGCGCATAGCCGCACTGGAGCGCGAGCTGCGGCGCAAAGACAAGGCACTGGCTGAAACCGCCGCGATCTTGGTGCTGCGAAAAAAGATGAATGCCTTCTGGGGAAACGACAACGAGGACGTTTGACCTCGCTGCCAGAACGGCAACAACTCGTTGAACGGTTTAACCATGCCGTCGCTTCTGGTGCGCGCAAGGCGGTGGCCTGCGCAGAGATCGGACTGTCGCTGCGCAGCCTGCAACGCTGGGCGCTGACGCCGGTGATGCTGGCCGATGTGCGCACCACCACGGTACGGCCACAGCCGCCGAACGCCCTGAGTGAGGACGAGCGCTGCACCATCCTGGCAGTGTGCAACAGCGCGCCATTCGCCAGCTTGCCGCCTAGCCAGATCGTGCCACGGCTGGCCGACCAAGGCCGTTACCTGGCCTCAGAGGCGACCTTCTACCGCGTCCTCAAGGCCGCCAATCAGCAACATCGCCGCGGCGGTCGCAGCCATGCGCCGCACAAGCACGCGGCGCCGACCACGCACAGTGCAACGAAGAGCAATCAGGTCTGGTCATGGGACATCACCTACCTGCCATCGCCGGTGCGCGGAAAGTATTACTACCTGTATTTGATCGAGGATATCTACAGCCGCAAGGGCGTGGGCTGGGAGGTTTACGAGCAAGAAAGCGGCAAACTGGCGGCCGAACTGATGCAGCGCACCGTGCTGGCCGAGCGCTGCGTGGGTCAGCCCTTGGTGCTGCACTCGGACAACGGTGCGCCGATGAAATCGGTGGCGCTGCTGAGTAAACTCTACGATCTCGGCATCACTCCATCGCGTGGACGACCCCGAGTAAGCAACGACAATCCCTACTCGGAATCGCTGTTTCGAACCCTGAAATACTGCCCGCAATGGCCCAAGGATGGCTTTACAGATTTGGATGCAGCACGCAGCTGGGTGCGCGACTTTATCCGCTGGTACAACCATGAGCACCGCCACAGCCGTATCCGCTTCGTAACCCCGGCACAGCGTCATCGCGGCGAGGATCAAGAGGTGCTGGCCAAGCGCCACGCGCTGTACCAGCAAGCCCGCCATCAGCACCCGCATCGCTGGTCAGGCAACACTCGAAATTGGCAGCCTATCGGGGCTGTCACACTCAACCCAGAGAGACTGCAACCGGCACTGAGAATAGCGGCATAAGAAACACGGCTGACGCGACAACTACCTTGCAAAACGCCGACAGTTCGCTCGTACTCCGGCGTTTGGAGCTTAGGAAGGGTTGGCCGACAGCCGCATGAGCCAAATCAGAAACGACGACACAGCCATCACAGCAAAGCAGTTGAGACCTAACTCACAGCAGCAAACTCTGCAGGTTAACCTTGCTTAATCACGCCATCGACTACTTGCCAAGCTGTATCTCAGCGGAATTTCACAGACGTGGAATACTCACCCTGAAAAAGCGGAATGCGGCCTTGCGCCGCATTCCGTATCTACTTGTGGCTAGTTCTGCTCTGGCAGCCTCCTCACACCGCCAGGATAAAGTCTGCTTGGGTGATGGTGGTTGCATCGTTGATGCCCACCAAGCGGATACTATCCGCTCCGATAGTAACCAGCGTGTCCGCCCCGACATCGGCGATGGTCACACTGGCGGCGAAGGTGGCCGCGGTCACGCCCAGTGCAGCTATATTCAGCAGATCCTGTCCACCGACCGGATTGGCATCGAAGTCCATAATTCGGTCGTTGCCGAAGTTCGGCCCGAATACGAAGATGTCGTTGCCACCACCACCAATAAGCATGTCGTTGCCTGCTCCTCCATTGAGGCGATCATTTCCGGTACTGCCCTGAATGATGTTGTCCAGCGCATTACCCGTGCCAGTGAACGACTCCGTGCCGTAGTACCACAGGTTCTCCACATTCGCGCCCAGCGTGTAGCTGCTCAGCGTGGTTCTTACTTGGTCGAGCCCCTCGCCGGCCCGTTCAATCACAATGTCGCCAGTATCATCGACCCAGTAGATGTCGTCACCCGCACCGCCGACCATCCTATCGGCACCCGCACGACCATTGAGCCGATCATCACCAGCACCGCTGATCATGATGTTGTCCAGCGCATTACCCGAACCGGTGAACGACTCCATGCCGTAGTACCACAGGTTTTCCACATTGGGCGCAAGGGTATAGCTGGTCAGCGTGGTTCTTACTTGGTCGAGCCCCTCGCCGGCCCGTTCAATCACAATGTCGCCAGCATCATCGACCCAGTAGATGTCGTCACCCGCACCGCCGACCATCCGATCGGCACCCGCACGACCATTGAGCCGATCATCACCAGCACCGCTGATCATGATGTTGTCCAGCGCATTACCCGAACCGGTGAACGACTCCGTGCCGTAGTACCACAGGTTCTCCACATTGGGCGCAAGGGTATAGCTGGTCAGCGTGGTTCTTACTTGGTCGAGCCCCTCGCCGGCCTGTTCAATCACAATGTCGCCAGCATCATCGACCCAGTAGATGTCGTCACCCGCACCGCCGACCATCCGATCGGCACCCGCACGACCATTGAGCCGATCATCACCAGCACCGCTGATCATGATGTTGTCCAGCTCATTACCCGAACCGGTGAACGACTCCGTGCCGTAGTACCACAGGTTCTCCACATTCGCGCCCAGCGTGTAGCTGGTTAACGTCGTCCTCACCTGGTCAATGCCCTCTCCGGTAAGCTCAATCACCTGGTCGCCTACATGGTCGACCCAGTAAATGTCGTCACCGACGCCACCGACCATGGTATCGGCGCCCGCACCGCCATTGAGCCGATCATTACCCTCCCCACCATCCAGAAGGTCATTCCCACCCAACCCATTCAGCGTGTCATTACCGCCCAGCCCCTGGATCTC
This sequence comes from Pseudomonas sp. CC6-YY-74, assembly GCF_002025205.1. Taxonomy (GTDB): domain Bacteria; phylum Pseudomonadota; class Gammaproteobacteria; order Pseudomonadales; family Pseudomonadaceae; genus Aquipseudomonas; species Aquipseudomonas paeninsulae. Next base: position 1,843,366 of record NZ_CP019947.1, read on the forward strand.
ATCGGCGAACGCCGTACCGTTCAGCACATCGTTCCCTGCTGTACCTACTATTAGGTTCAGTACAGTCGACGTCGCCACCGAGGTCACGGTCTCCAACGTACCGAAGTCATCGGTGTAGGTGACCCTGACCCGCAGTTGCTGCCCGGCCAGTGCCAAGGTTGGAGTGAAGGTCGCGGTGGTCGCCCCGGCGATGTTGGCGAAGACGCCACCGTTACCCGACTGCCATTGGAACGACAGCACCGGGTTCACCGGACCATCCGGATCGGTGAAGGCCTTGATGGCGGTGAGCAACTGACCGACATTTGGGGTGGTGTCGCTGATCAGCATGGTGCCGATCGGCGCGTCGTTGACCTGAATCGGAGAAACCGGAGCCGTCACTGCCGAGAACACGGTTTCCAGTACACCGTGTGCGTCCTGGTAAATGGCCTTGACCCGTAGTTGCAGTCCGGCGAGGTCTCCGGTTACCCGGTAGGTCGGCCCGGACATACGTGTCACCTGCCCCAGGACGATGACGGTGATGTCTTCAAAGACACCGGTGCCGCGGTCGACCTGCCAGAAGTAACTCACCGGCCCAGTGACCCGACCGATACCCGGGTTGTCGGCGTCGGTCACACTCACCACATTGGCCGCCAGCAAGGAACCGACTTCCGGGGTGCTGTCGTTGATCGTAGCCAACCCCACGGGTTCTGCGTTCAGGCCATCGACCAGCACAACCGACTGGTCGTTGAACTGCAAGCGTTCGATACCGCGCAGGGTGTCGGTGCCATCCAGGCCGACGTTATCGATGACCGTGTAGGTGCCGTTGGCATTTTCGACAATCGTGTAGTTCGCCAGCGGGCCGGTGAACATCGCGGTGTCGAAGTTGAAGCCGCCGGAACCGGGCAGGATTTCTCGGACGATCTGCAGTTGTCCCGGGTTGTATGTCCTGTTCATCATGAACGGGATCAACGGAACCATGCTGTCATAGGAAGCGATCTCAGGTCCTGTTGGCAGGCCATTGGCGTCGACGCCGGCGCGCACGCTGATGCGTACGTTGAGCCACTTGTCGCCATCGATCAGATCGTTGCCGCCGCGACCTTCGATGATGTCGCTGCCGTCGCCGCCGAGGAGGATGTTGCCGCCGTCGAAGAAGGTCTGACCGGCGCCCAGCATATTGTCGAGGAACGCCTGTAGGCCATTGATCAGGCCGATATTGGTCAGCACGCTGCCGTAGGCACCGGCCGCGGCGAGTGTGGTCGGGGTGGAATTATCACCATGCAGGATGTCGCCGTACGCCGAGCCCGACAGCCCTTCCATCAGTTGGAAGCGGGTCAGAATCGAACCACTACTCCCCGGTACCGGTACTTGATCGAAGAGGATATTGTCCATATCGACCTCGACACCACCCAGCGCATTCTTGAAGGTGGCCCAGTCGTAACCGGAGCCGCCAATGAAACGATCACCCTCGCCAGCACTGCCGACCATGATGTCGTCGCCGCCTTCGCCATTGAACTTGTCGGGGCCAGCGTCGCCGATGAACACATCGTTACCGATTACATTGTCCCGCCCGAACGGGTCGAAGTTGTCGCCCGGCGAACCGTCGGCGGTGCCGCCCTCTAGCCAGTCGTCGCCTTCGTTACCCATATCCTGCTCGTTGGCGCGACTGCCGAGGATGAAGTCATTACCTCCGCCGCCTGAGGCTTCTGATGCGTCCTCGCCGGTGATGATGAAGTCCTGACCAAAGCCGCCGAAGATCAGATTGATGCCGGGGCCACCCTGAATTACATCGTTGCCGTCGTCGCCGTGGATGACATCATCGCCGCCAATGTCGGTGATGATGTCGTCACCACTGCCACCGAACAGCATGTCATTGCCGAAGCCACCTTCAATCCAATCATTGCCCGCGTCACCATAGACAGTGTCATCGTCGCTGGAGCCGGCGATCAGAATGTCATCGCCGGCCGTACCGCCCAGCACCACGGTGGCGCTGCCGGTGTAGCGCAGGTAATTCGAATCAGGGCCAGGCGTCGCCGGGTTGTCACGGATTACCAGCGGGATGAGCGGGTTGCTGCCCACTGGATCGGCATTGCCCAGACCCGCGTTGAACTGCTTGCTCTGGTCGACCTCAAGAATCAACTCAGGGGTCAAGAACACCAATCCAGAGAGGTGGGTCGCCGTGGTGTTGGCCATGATCAACCTGGCGAACGAGTTGTTCTCCAGCTCGGTGCCGAAGTTGAGTCCGGCGGTGCGGTTCAGGTAGTAGAAGCGGTCACCGTCCTGCAGCTTCTCGAGTTGGTTCTCGAACACGAAGTTGAAGGTCGAACCGAGCAGCCCGCCAAACGGCTGCTGCTTCTCGGCCAGGCCGCCGATCCAGAAGTCGATGGCATCGACACCGGTGGTGGTGACCCCCGCTACGTTGGCATAGATGCCCGCACTGTTGAGGAAGGCCATGCGGTCGGCATCATCGGCGGTGAAGGTGCGCTCGGTACCGCCCACCCCTCCGGCGTTGATCACCGCGCTGCCACCCATCACCAGTGCGGTCGCCACCGCGCGCATTTCGACCATGGTGTCTACATCGGCCGCGAGCAACTCGGCATGGGTGCCGTAGGCGGCGATAAAGTTGATCACCGACTCGGCATGCTTGAGGTGCTGCAGCAGATCGACCCAACTGGTGTAAGGCTTCAGTTGAGCGTCGCCGGTTGCGGCGTAGAACTCCCGGCGTACCGCGTTGAACGATGGGATGCCGGTATCGCGACCGCGGGCAATATTGATCGCAGCCAAGTCGAGCGGTAGACCGACCAGGTTGTTACGCAAGGCATCGGTGACGAACTCGTCGATTTCGTTGCCGACCTGACGGGTCACACCACGGACAATGGCGCCAGCAGCCTCATCGGGGCTTAGCCCGTTCGGGGCAAACTCCAATGGGTTGAGGAAGGCCGCGATCAAGCCGATCTCGCTGGAGGCGAAGTTCGGATCGAGTCGATCGATGGTTTCAAGCATCATCGAGTGGCCGAAGCGATACACCGTATGCGCAAACTCGGCGACGATCGAGGCATCGATTGCAGTGTCATACACCTGATTAGGCGCGAAGAACGGGTCGACGAGCGGCGAGATCTTGCGCGCGAACTCTTCGAACACCAGGTGCTGGTACTGCATTTCGGTGCCGAATTTCGCCGCCTGGAACAGCCGTTCGCCGTTCCATTGCAGGGCATCGATCTGCGCCTGCGAGGCCGGCAGTGAGACCGGCGCAGTACCTGGCAGCAACCACTCGGCGAGGAAGGTCAAATCATTCTGGGCGAGTACGATTTCCTTGGTCTGATCAATCAGCCGATTGTGCTCGGAGTGGAAGATATGGTGCACGGCGGTCAGACCGATGTTCTCGTTGACCCGGCCGTCGCCAGCGATGTAATGCGCGTCGAGCAGTTCGTTGTCGTAGGTGCCCGGCTCAGACAAGCCCACCGCACTGTCACTGTCCGGCGCCAAAACCCCGCCAACGAACACCGGCACCGCATTGTGGGCGATGTCGACCAGGAACTGGTGACCGGTGCGCACCGCATTACTGAGGTCTATCGGCGCCAGCGGATTTCCTTCCACCAGGAAGTCATCGGCGGTCCCGGCAATGCCGTCGGCGCCCTTCATTACCACCTGCGGGAAACCATTGGCTCCCTTGATGAAGTTGCCATACGCATCGGTGGCGAGCAGTGGAATGTTGTCGACGTCGGCATCGGTCAGGTTGATGCCGAGAATGTCGCGTGCTTGCGCCTTGACCACCTTCCAGGTGGCCATGCCGCCGATCACGCTATCGTCGGCGGTGCCAAACTGGCCGTCGGCGCCAAGGTCGCGATTGACGATCAGCTTGCCGGTGGCGACCGGCTTACCAGCTGCATTCGCCTCATAGGCGCGCAGGAACACCTGCTGTGAGGAATGCGAACCGTAGGTCTGGTTCTGGTCGACGAACGGCGAGTCGGTGTTGCTGTGCTCGTGAATGTCGTCGGCGGTACCCAGGATGCCATCCGGCCCCGGCAGGTTGGTGGCGCGGGTCAGTACCATGAAGTTGGTCGGGCTGCCCAGCACATACAGCGGATCGTCCGGTTGCAACGGGATGAACACCGTGCCGCTTCCACCTTTAGTCACCAGGTCCAGACCGTGGTCGAAGAACTGGCCGAAGAAGGTCATCCATTGGTTGAACGGAGCGGTAAAGCCCGCATCCGGTGTCACGTTGGGGATGAAGTTGACCAGGGTGTCATCGGCGGTACCGAATATGCCATCCAGGCCGGGGCTGACGACGACCTGCGAGCCCGGATTGGCTGCCGCTGCGGCGAGCGCCGCCGGGTTATTGGCGGTCTGGTCGACGATCAGGTTGCTGATGGTGCGCGGCTGCGAGTCGAACACCAAGCCACTGTTCTGGCTGTAGGAGGTGCCTGATTCCGCCGCATTGAATACCGGATTGACCAGGCGCGGAAACACCGTATCCGCTGCACCGAAACCGCTTTGCTTGGCCACCAGGTTATTGAAGGAGCCATCAACCGTGCGCAAGCCATAGGGTACTTCGATGTTCGGCAGCAGGGTAAGCAGGTCTTCGCCGGCGGCTTGCCGCTCCGAAATACGGATCTGATCGAGAATGAAATCGAGGTCAGAGCGAATGAAATGCACGCCGGCACCACCGCTAAAGACCTCAGTAACAACAGGCGCGGGTGCCGGCGCAGGAGTAGGCGCGTCGAGAACCGCCGCGGTCGGCGCCGAGAAGGCCTGTTCCAGCACGCCGTGGCCATCGGTGTAGACCGCCCTGACGCGCAGCGCGAAACCGGTGAGATCCGCTGTCACCTTGAAGGTCGGACCCGTCACGCTGAGGAAGCCGCCACCGAAGGCCGATTTGATGTCTTCATAGATACCGCTACCCGGTACTGCTTCAAACTGCCAGACGTAGGAGATACCGCCGGTGATCGTTCCGCCCGGATTGCCAGCAATAATATTGTCGCCATCACTGACGCCGGCAGCCGACACCCGCAACAGCTGCCCCTTGGCTGGAGTGTTGTCCACGGTATTAGTGGCGGCATCGAGGATGGTCAACTGCCCCACCGGCTCGGCGTTGAGGCCCGGAGTCAGCACCAGCGCCTGATCGTTGAACTGAATCCGTTCGATATTGCGCAGCGTGTCGACGCCGTCGCCATTGATCAGGGTGTCTGCAACGGTATAGGTACCGTTGGCGTTTTGCGTGACGATGTACTCCGACATCAAGCCGGTATACACCGCCGTGTCGAACCCCCCTGATCCCGCGAGGAGCTCACGGACGATGACCAGTTGCCCGGGGTTGTAGGTGCCATTGAGCATAAGCGGGACCATCGGCACCATGCTGGTATAGCTGGCAATTTCGGCCCCGCTACCGTCGATATTGGCCCGCACGCTGATGCGCACACTCAGCGACTTGTCGCCGTCGATCAGGTCGTCGCCGCCCCGACCTTCAATGATGTCGCTGCCATCGCCGCCCAGCAGGATGTTGCCGGCGCCGAACGAGGTTTGCCCGGCACCGAGCATGCTGTCGAGAAACGCCTGCATGCCGTCGATCAGGGCGATGTTGGTCATCACGCTGCCATAGGCACCGGCGGTGGCGATAAAGTTCGCGTCGGCATTGTCGCCAATCAATACGTCGTTGAACTTCGAGCCCGAGAGCCCTTCGATCTGTTCAAAGCGATCCAGGACAGAAGCGTTCGACGCCGGCAGCGCCGGTACATTGACGAAGCGGAAATTCATGTCGGCGAACACGCCGGTTGTATCGCTCTGATAGGTGACCCAGTCGAAACCGGACATGCCGCCATAGCGATCCTCGCCCTGACTGCCGACCATGATGTCGTCACCGCCCTCGCCGATAAATTCGTCGAAGCCACCACCGCCAATAAACACGTCGTTGCCAATGACCTGATCGCGGGCGAACGGATCGAAGTTATCGCCGGGCGCACCGTCCTGGCTGCCGATCTCGATCCAGTCGTCGCCTTCATTACCGGCCATCTGCCCGTTGACCTTGGCACCGAGGATGAAGTCATTACCGGGCCACCGAACACCTCGGAGATGTCTTCGCCGGTGACGATAAAGTCATTGCCGGCACCACCGAAAATCAGGTTGAGGCCATTGCCGGCATGGATGACGTCGTTGCCATCGTCGCCGTGAATCACATCGTCGCCGCCGATATCGGTAATGATGTCGTCGCCGTCGCCACCACGCAGTATGTCGTTGCCGTAACCACCTTCGAGGCGGTCATTGCCGGCGTCGCCATAGAGGGTATCGTCGTCGCTGTCGCCAGCGATCAGAATGTCATCGCCAGCCGTACCGCCGAGCACCACAGTGGCGCTGCCGGTGTAGTGCAGGTAATTCGAGTCAGGCCCCGGTGTGTTGGGGTTATCGCGAATCACCAACGGCATCAGCAAATTGCCGTTTGACGGATCGGCGCTGCCCAGCCCCGCATTGAACTGCTTGCTCTGATCGACCTCAAGGATGAAGTCCGGGGTCAGGAAGATGTTGCCCGGCAGATGCCTGGCGGTGGTATTGAGCATCACCAACTGAGCAAAGGAGTTGTTCTCCAGCTCGGTGCCGAAATTGAGCCCCGCAGTGCGCGACAGGTAATAGAAGCGGTCGCCGTTCTGCAAGGCCTCCAGCTGAGTCTCGAAGACGAAGTTGAAGGTCGAACCGAGCAACCCGCCGAATGGCATCTGCTGCTCGGCCAGACCACCGATCCAGAAATCCACCGCATCCAGACCGGTGATGGTGACACCACCAGGTCCGCTGGCCCAAACCCCGGTGCTATTGAGGAAGTCGAGCCGATCTGCCGGTGCACCGGCGCCGCCGAGCACGATGGCGGTGGCAGCGGCACGCTTGCCGTCGAGCGTGGTCGCCGAGGTAATGCTCGCGTGGGTGCCGTAGGCGGCGATGAAGTTGATCAGGGATTCCGGGTGTTTCATGTGCATCACGAAATCGGCCCAGCTGGTATAGGGTGTCAGCTGGCTGTCGTGGGTCATGTCGTAAAAAGTCTTGCGCGCCGCGTTCAGTGATGGGATGCCGGTGTCACGGCCGCGGGCCAGGTTAATCGCGGCCAGGTCGAGTGGCAGGCCAACCAGGTTGTTACGCAAGGCCTCGGTGACGAACTCATCGATCTCGTTGCCGACCTGGCGGGTCACGCCACGCACAATGGCGCCGGCAGCCTCGTCAGGAGTCGGGCCACTATTGGCAAACTCCAGCGGGTTGAGAAAGGCCGCAATCAGGCCGATCTCGCTTGAGGCGAAGTTCGGATCGAGGCGATCGATGGTCTCCAGCATCATCGAGTGGCCGAAGCGATACACCGTATGGGCGAACTCGGCAACGATCGACGGATCGACCTGGGTGTCGTAGCCATTCGGCGCGAGGAATATATCGATCTGCGGCGAGATGGTCCGGGCAAACTCCTCGAACACCAGGTGCTGATACTGCATTTCGGTGCCGAACTTGGCCGCCGCGAACAACCGTTCACCGTTCCACTGCAGTGCATTGATCTCGGCCTGGGTCGTCGGCAGTGCAACCACTGGCGCCAGCAGCCACTGATTGAGAAAAGCCAGGTCATTCGACTGCAGCGCCACGCTCTTGCTCACCTCGACCAGCCGATTGTGCTCGGAGTGGAAGACGTGATGCACAGAGGTCAGGCCGATATTCTCGTTTACCCGGCCATCGCCAGCGATGTAATGGGCGTCGAGCAATTCATTGTCGTAGAAACCTGCGGCTACCGGCCCGCCGGCTACGCTGTCGGCATCCGGTGTAAGCATGTTGCCGTTCTGACCCACCGGCACGGCGTTGTGGGCGATGTCGATGAGGAACTGGTGGCCAGTGCGCACGGCATTGGTCAGATCGACTGGAGCCAGTGGATTGCCTTCAACCAGCGTGGTGCCGTCGTCGGCATCGCCGAGGATGCCGTTGGGCCCAGGGGTACGGATCACCACCTGCGCATAACCGTTTGGCCCTTTGATGAAATTGCCGTATTGATCGGTGGCGAGCAGCGGAATGTTGTCGAAGTCGGCGTCGGTCAGGTTGATGCCGAGCAGGTCACGGGCTTGCGCCTTGACCACCTTCCAAGTCGCCATGCCACCTATTTCAGTGTCGTCGGCAGTACCGAACTTGCCATCGGCACCCAGGTCGCGATTGGTGATCAGCTTGCCAGTGGCCACCGGCGCACCGGAACTGTTGAGTTGATAGGCGCGTAGAAATACCTGTTGCGAGGAATGCGAGCCGTAAGTCTGGTTCTGATCGACAAAGGGCGAAGTAGTGTTGGCCTGCTCGTGGATGTCATCGGCAGTGCCCAGGATGCCATCCGGGCCGGGCAAATTGGTGGCCCGTGTGAGCACCATGAAGTTGGTCGGGCTACCCGGTACGTAAAGCGGGTCATCCGGCTGCAGCGGCATGAATACGGTGCCACTGCCACCTTTGGTTACCAAGTCGAGACCGTGGTCGAAGAACTGGCCGAAGAAGGTCATCCACTGGTTGAACGGCGCGGTCAGGCCGAAGTCCGGCTTGATGTTCGGGATAAAGAAGACATCGGTATCGTCGGGGGTGCCAAATACGCCATCCAAGCCGGGACTGACAACAGTGGTGCCCCCAGGATTACCCGCCGCGGCCGCAACCGCCGCCGGGTTATTGGCGGTCTGGTCGACGATCAGGTTGCTGATGATGCGCGGCTGTGAGTCGATCACCAAACCACTGGTCTGGCTGTAGGAGGTCCCCGCCTCCGCCGGATTGAATACTGGCGGGGTCAGGCGCGGAAAAATCGTGTCGGCGGCGCCGTAGCCGCTCTGCCCGGTCAAGAGATTGTTGTAGGTCCCGTCGATGGTGCGCAGGCCCCAGGGCACTTGTACGTTCGGCAGTAAATCGAGGAGATCCCCACCAGCAGCATGCGCTTCGGAAATGAGGATCTGCTGAAGAATGAACTCAAGATCGGACTTGATGAAGGTGGCCATGGCTGTTACCTCAATGCTCAAAGCGCGGAAGCGCAAAAACAGAAAGCCACGGACGTGCATCGACCTCGCAAAGGCGTGGCTCAGCGTTGCAATTCAGAAAATGGCTAATGCCAGGGATAGGACCAAACGCTCTCTACACCGATAGCCTGTGCTGATCAGCGCCCAACATGATTTGGCTTTATCCCATCAACGCCGAAACAAGGTTCGGCGTTGAGCCTCAGGCATAGGGTGGTCCACGGAGTTGTGGATCGAAGAAATGCCCTAGCAATGAAAGCTGTGCTTTCAGGTGACGCGAAACACTGTTCATAGTGTGTCTCTTCCGTCGGTGGCTGACATAAGCCACTGCGCCCTCTCCTGCGCAATATGCTTCGTCAGCAATCACTCACGCCTAGACTAAAGTCCGGGAAGTGGACCATGTCAATATATCGCCAATAAATATTTGTTTACCCATTTAGATATCGCATGTAATTGATTTACATCAACAATATTAAAAACAAAATTAATGACAAAAAATAACAAATTCTTCACATTTAACTAACGAATTTTTCACAATTAACTAACGAACTCTTCACATTTAATCAGCTGGATGTGCAATTTTCCTGCTGCGGCGCCTCGCTTAGTTACACTCCGCTTCCGCGGCCGCCTTGGTTTATGGCTTATGTTGAAGTCCACTATTTAGCGTTACCGATTCGACGTATCTGCCGGCCAGGCGTTATGCAACCTGATAATCAGCAGTATCAGCAGTAAATAGAAAGCACACACCTGGCTGACGGCGCCATTGCTACTGACAGGCCAGCGGGTACGCACTAGGGAAGTGTGTGAGGAGAGGTGCGCGGCCACCGTACTAGGGACCACCAGCTCATAAAAGGAGGGCACTGCAGATCTTTGCCGACAGCTCAGCGCGTTAGCAAAGGGGCATCAGAAGCGGAAATATCGATAGCTAACCAGGGAAAGACCGAGAACATCAGCACATTGAGCCCCTTCAGTGGGTTCAGTACCTTGCAAGCGACTCTACTCGTCCTCATTGACCCGATCGCGCAGCTCCTTACCCGGCTTGAAATGCGGCACGAACTTGCCATCCAGTGGTACCGACTGGCCGGTTTTTGGGTTACGGCCCACGCGAGGGGCGCGGTAGTGCAGCGAGAAACTGCCAAAGCCGCGAATTTCAATGCGGTCCCCCGTAGCCAATGCCTGGGACATCTGCTCCAGCATGGTCTTGATGGCCAGCTCGACATCTTTGTTTGAGAGCTGCCCCTGATGGGTGACGATCCTTTCGATCAACTCCGACTTGGTCATGGTTTTCCCTTCTTTTTCAAGCGGCTAGATCACTCGATAGACTTGTTTTAGCATGCTGATCAGCATTTGAACAGCCCATAAAACAATGGATTTCGGCTGAGTGACTCGGCGCCCCGCCACCCACGCGTGAGCCGATTGATCTGGCGTCGCCGCCTGCTGCAGGAGCACCGCCAGGTCACTCCTGCATGAATCAAGCAGGTTGACCCGGCAATTGGCCGCCATCCCTCCCCCTGATCGGTGCGACGCAGCGGCTATTGATGGCTAGTGAGGAGCCAAAAGCCGCGCCACGCGGACTCCGTTTCCCGCGCAAATTCTGTGGCTGAACTAGTCTTAAGGATCAAGGCGTGTGTGCGGATCTCTGGTTTGCCCCCAGACACGGACGGTGCGGCATCAGCGCAGGCGCGAATCGTGTCAGGTGTGCTCCAGTAGCCTGGGCAATCGTGTGTCGGGCGACAGATCAAGCGATCAAGCGCCTGTGTCTGGTTGCGCTAATGCAAGAGCATTCAGGAGCCGTGCGGATGTCCATCGAGGAGAATATCGCATCCCCATCGCAGGCCTTACCACCAAAGGCCAGCCAGGGCGTATCCGGATCGAGTTCGGCGCCTACGTTGCATTCGCGCCTGCCGGGGTGGCAAAGGGTATGCGCAGCACTGCGCCGCTTGAGTCGCTCGAGCCAATTCGTCATTGCCGCGTCGATCATTCTGGGGTTGACCATGACCTTCGTCGGCAACCTCGTCAGTAAGACCATCGAACGCTCGGCAGTGCAGGCGGCAGCAGATACTGGCGCCTTGTACATGACCACCTTCCTCGAGCCCTATGTACAGGAGCTGACAACGACCAGCAGCCTTTCCGTGCAGACGGCTCAAGCCATTGACCACCTGATGACCAGCCCCACGCTGAGCGCTCATGTGATCTCGGTGAAAATCTGGAGCCCGGACGGCACAATTCTCTACAGCACCAACAAGGACCTGGTGAACAAGTCGTTTTCGACAACGGAGATTGCCCTGGCATTACAGGGAAAAACGGTAACCGAATGGGGCGAGCTGGACGAAGCAGAAAATAGCTATGAACGCAGTCTGGGCATTCCTCTTTATGAAATTTATGCCCCACTGCGCGAGTTCGGCACGGGCCGAATCATTGCCGTTGGCGAGTTCTACGAACTGGCGGAAGTGCTTGAGCAAGAAATAAATCAGGTCCGTCGGGAAGTGTGGGTCATCGTTGGCACCGCTACCATCTCGATGTTGTTGCTACTGTTCGCCATCGTGCACCGTGGCGAACGGATCATCGTACGGCAACAGCAGGCGCTCAGCGAACACATGCATGAACAGGCCCTGCTGCATGCAAAGAATATCGGCCTGCAGCGTAAAATCACCACCGCAAACCAGGCATTCTCGCGCATCAACGAACTCACCCTGCGCCGTATCGGCGCAGACCTACATGACGGACCCGCCCAGTTGCTGACCCTGATCCTCGTCAGGGTCGATGAGCTCAACACCGTGCAAGGGCGCAACAACAAGAACGGAGCCCAACCGGAAGGAGATGCACTTGAGACAATAAGAAATGCCGCTCAGGACGCACTTCGAGAGGTTCGCGAAATTTCCCGTGGCTTGGCCCTGCCAGAAATCAACGGTATGAGCTTGCGCCAGGAGCTGGAGCTCGTGGTACAGCGACATCGACAGCGAACCGAAACCGAGGTCGATCTCACCTGCATAGCGCTGCCAGAAAACGTGCCGGCACCGCACAAGGTCTGTATCTATCGTTTTATCCAGGAAGCGTTGAACAATTCCTATCGTCATGCCGACGCCAAGGGCCAGGCCGTCCTCGTGTCCTATGCCCGGGGACTGCTGACCATCCAAGTGACCGATACCGGGGACGGCATGGAGAGCGACAGACTGATGGCCACAAGTGAAGGCAGGACGCGTCTGGGCTTGGCCGGTATGCGCTACCGCGTAGAGTCGCTGGGAGGGAAGTTCCACATCCAATCCATGCCCGGCGCTGGCACCGGGGTATGCGCGCAATTCAAGCTGGGCTACCGAAACAAGCGTCCCTCTGAGGCGACTAGCGTCTAGGCGCCTGTCCGAGAATACCAAGCTTGTCGCTTGAGCCGCTCCGCGCCAACTGAGCCACACGAAGCCCAACAGATCGATGGGGAGTCAATGGCTACTCTTCCGCCAACCGGCTAGTGGCACCTAATCCATACCACTGCCTGGCGGGAAGGGCATCAGTCGCTGGCTGGCCTGGCGCTGCCTGACTCGCGATGTTTGCTGACTATCCCAGTGGTGCCTGATAGCCGTGACCGCCTCAACCCGATTACGCACATGGAGCTTTTGCATCACGCTGGTCATGTAGTGCTTAACGGTTTTTTCGCTCAGCGAGAATTTCTCGGCTACTTCGCGGTTGGTCAACCCGTTGGCGACTTCACGGATGATTTGCTCCTCGCGGTGGGTAAGTTCAGCAATACCCTTTTCATCGTCGTTCTGCTTCTTGAGGTTGCTGATCAGCTTGCTGGCAAAACCTGGGGTGATAAACGTTTGCCCCAGCGCCACGCTCTTAATCGCCTGCACCAGTTCCGGCCCGCTTATACCTTTGAGCACATAACCTTTGGCACCGGCCTCCAAAGCGGCGTAAGCATCGTCTTCTGATTCGGACACAGTCAACATCAAAACCTTGACCGCTGGCGTCTCTGTAACGATGGAACGCACGGCAGCAAAGCTGTCACCGGGCATGTTCACGTCCATCAACATCACGTCCGGCGTGTGTTTGCTGGCAATAGCTTTGGCTTCATCGGCAGAACCACCCTGCTCCACCACCTCGAACTCGGCAACTCTCCTGAGCGCCGCAGCGACGCCCTGCCTCAAGAGCGGATGATCGTCGACTATGCAAATCCTTATTCTGGAACTCATTAATCGTTCCTCCGTCGCGCCGAACTTTTGACGTGAGTGCAAGCACTTGCCGTACCGCAACGACTTGCCTCTAACAGCCTGCGACCTCCTCACCTGCCACGTAATCGCACGCGCGACAGCATCAGAACGGTCATTACCTGTACACCTAGCCAGAACTCGATCAGACCATAGTCCAGTACTTATAGCAGACCAAGGTCGCACAATTTGACTCGACTTCCGAATCTTCCCGCGAAGCAGGTACTGCTACATCTTAAGGTCTAAAGGAATATCTGGATAAATAACATGACCTTAATATTCGGAAGTGACCTTGCCGCTGACAAACGCCAACAACCTGGCGCTTCTAGCAATTACGCCAATCAGCCTCCCTCGAAGAAGGCTGCAGCAGCTTCCCTCACGCCGGGCAAGTACAGGCTCAATCCTGCAAAGCCCAATTCTGCAAAGGATCATAAATCCATCGACTACACACAGGCCCTTGATGCAACTCGCCTGTATTTGAATGAAATCGGATTTTCCTCGCTGCTCACCCCGCAGGAAGAGCAACACTTCGCTCGCCTGACAAAGCAAGGCGATGCGCAGGCACGCCAACGTATGATCGAGGGCAACTTGCGCCTAGTGGTGAAGATTGCTCGTGGCTACCTCAATCGCGGTCTGTCCCTGCTAGATCTGATCGAAGAAGGCAATCTCGGCCTGATCCATGGGGTGGACAAGTTCGACCCCGAACTTGGTTATCGTTTCTCGACCTATGGCACTTGGTGGATTCGCGAAGCCATCGAGCGAGCGCTGATGAATCAGACTCGTACCATCCGCTTGCCGACCTATATCGTCAAGAGGCTCTACGCATACCTCGCCGCGGGCCGCGAACTGACGCGCAAGCTCGATCATGACCCCTCGAGCGCAGAGATCGCCAACCTCATGGAAAAAAACGTCAGTGAGATCGAAAACATACGCGACTTGAATATTCGCGTGGCTTCGCTGGATACAACGCTCGGCTCTGAGAAGACCCTGCTGGACACGCTTCCTGACGAACACCCTAACGACCCGTGCGAGTTGGTACAGGACAGCGAGTTGGCACACAGCATCAGGGAGTGGCTGGCGGAACTCACCGAGAGACAGAGTGAGGTGGTCATACGCCGCTTCGGTTTGCGTGGCAATGAGGAGGAATGCACGCTGGAGGAAATGGGCCAGAGCATCGGCCTGACACGCGAGCGGATCAGGCAGATTCAGGCCGTGGCACTCAAACGCCTGCGGACCATTCTGGAGAGAAATGGTCTTTCCAGCGACGCATTGTTCGAATAACAACCTGCGACGTGGAAAGCGTCGCGATCAATACACCAACGCCCCGCAGGTTACGGGGCGTTGGTTTGAAGCAGTCGGGAAAATAGCTCTGCGCAGCGCCGCAGCTTCCTTACCGCCCTTACTGCAGCAGTTCCTGATCGCTGAACATGTCGCTGAACAACATGCTCGACAAGTAGCGTTCGCCAGAGTCCGGCAGAATGACCACGATGGTTTTGCCCTGCATCTCCGGCTCGACGGCGATGCGCAGGGCTGCGGCCATGGCTGCGCCGCAAGAAATGCCGCAAAGGATGCCTTCCTCACGCATCAGACGTAACGCCACTGCCTTGGAATCTTCGTCGCTGACCTGCTCGACGCGATCGACCATGGCCAGGTCGAGGTTGTTCGGCACGAAGCCGGCGCCGATACCCTGAATCTTGTGCGGACTGGGCTTGAGTTCCTCGCCGGCGATGGTCTGGCTGATCACCGGCGAGCTGATCGGCTCGACCGCCACGGAGAGAATCGGCTTGCCCCGGACTTGCTTGATATAACGCGACACGCCGGTAATGGTGCCGCCGGTGCCGACGCCGGAGACCAGCACATCGACCGCGCCATCGGTGTCGTTCCAGATTTCCGGGCCGGTGGTTGTTTCGTGGATCGCCGGATTGGCCGGGTTGTTGAACTGTTGCGGCATGAAGTACTTGGCGGGATCGGAGGCGGCGATTTCCGCAGCCCGTTCAATGGCGCCTTTCATGCCCTTGGCCGGCTCGGTGAGCACCAGTTCGGCGCCCAGGGCCTTGAGCACCTTGCGCCGTTCCAGGCTCATCGATGCGGGCATGGTCAGCAGCAGTTGGTAGCCGCGCGCCGCCGCAACGAAGGCCAGGCCGATGCCGGTATTGCCTGAGGTCGGTTCGACGATGGTCATGCCAGGTTTGAGCACACCACGCTCCTCTGCATCCCAAACCATGCTGGCGCCAATCCGGCATTTCACCGAGTAGGCCGGGTTACGCCCTTCGATCTTGGCCAGGATGGTGACGCCCGCAGGGCCAAGGCGGTTGATCTTGACCAGCGGGGTGTTGCCGATGGTTTGTGCGTTGTCAGCGAAGATGCGGCTCATGGCGAGATCCTTATGCGCGTTCTGCGAAAAATTTAAGAGCCTAAGTCGAGCAAGCGCAGCAGTCCAGCTCAGCGTATGAAGGCTACACTCCAGACCATCCACGGTAGTTTTTTATTTATGAGAAACCGCTACGGTGTTCCCATCCGGCTCATGCTCGGCCTCCTTGTTGTCTTGCTGGCCGCGCACATCGCCCTGCCCTACTTTGTGCGGTATTACCTCAATGCCCAGCTTGCCCACATGGGTGACTACCGCGGTCACATTAACGATATTGACTTGGCCCTGTGGCGCGGTGCCGGTCGAGTCGAGGGCCTGACTTTCGTCAAAATCGACGGCCAGGTGCCGGTACCTCTGCTCAAGGTCCCAGGGGCCGAGCTGGCACTGAGCTGGAGTTCGCTCTGGCACGACAGGGCGATTGTCGGGCGGATGACCCTGGAACACCCTGAGCTGAACTTCGTCGATGGCCGCACGGAGCAGCAATCACAGACCGGTGCAGGGGTGGACTGGCGCGCTCGGCTGGAAGCCCTGATGCCAATCACCCTCAACGAAGTGCATGTGCAAGATGGCCGCGTGGCTTTTCGCAACTTTCAGTCAACCCCCCCGGTGAACCTGCAGGCCACAGCAGTCAACGCCAGCCTCTACAACCTGTCCAATGTCCGCGATGTCCAGGGCAAGCGAGTGGCCCACTTCGAGGGCCGCTCACAAGTGCTCGGCCAGGCACTGCTGGAAGCCACAGCCGACTTCGACCCGTTCGGCACTATGGACGAACTCGAACTGCATCTGCGCGTCACCGATGTCGAACTGACGCGCTTGAACGACTTCGCCCGCGCCTACGGTAAGTTCGATTTCGTCACCGGCAGCGGAAATCTGGTGATCGAGGCCCAGGTGGTCGATGGCCAGCTGCATGGCTATGTCAAACCACTGCTGCATAACGTCGAGGTATTCGACTGGCAGCAGGACGTGGCGCAGGAAAAGAAAAACCTGTTCCGCTCGCTCTGGGAGGCCGTGGTTGGCGGCGGCCAAACGCTGTTGAAGAACCAGCGCGCGGATCAGTTTGCCACCCGCATCGAACTCTCCGGCAGCCTGCGCCAGCGGGAAATCAGCCCACTGCAAGCCTTTATCGCGATTCTGCAGAACGCCTTCGTTCAGGCCTTGAGCCCCAGTTTCGAGCGCCCCCTGATTGATTCCGATCAAGACGAGCATCAGTAGCCTGCCCGCGGCTCATTCAGTGACTGAATGAGCCGCCTGAGTTCACACTGGCGCCACCTCCGCGTTATAGTCACTTTTTTTAAATACTGAACTAGCGGGTTTATCGCCCGCCGATACCGTTCGAGGATTTACCGATGAAGTTCGAAGGCACCCAGTCCTACGTCGCCACCGACGACCTCAAACTCGCGGTCAACGCCGCGATCACCTTGGAGCGTCCGTTGCTGGTCAAGGGCGAACCGGGCACCGGTAAGACCATGCTCGCCGAACAGTTGGCCGAGTCCTTCGGCGCCAAGCTGATCACCTGGCACATCAAGTCCACCACCAAGGCCCATCAGGGCTTGTACGAGTACGACGCGGTCAGCCGCCTGCGCGATTCGCAGCTGGACTCGGACAAGGTCAACGACGTGCGCAACTACATCAAGAAGGGCAAGCTGTGGGAAGCCTTCGAGGCCGAGGAGCGGGTGATTCTGCTGATCGACGAGATCGACAAGGCCGACATCGAGTTCCCCAACGACCTGCTGCAAGAACTCGACAAGATGGAGTTCTACGTTTACGAGACCGACGAGACGATCAAGGCCAAGCTACGCCCGATCATCATCATCACCTCGAACAATGAGAAGGAGCTGCCGGACGCCTTCCTGCGCCGCTGCTTCTTCCATTACATCGCCTTCCCGGACCGCGTGACCCTGCAAAAAATCGTCGACGTGCACTACCCAAACATCAAGAAGGACCTGGTGGCCGAGGCACTGGACGTGTTCTTCGACGTGCGCAAGGTGCCGGGCCTGAAGAAGAAGCCCTCGACCAGCGAGCTGGTCGACTGGCTCAAGCTGCTAATGGCCGACAATATCGGCGAAGCGGTGCTGCGCGAGCGCGATCCGACCAAGGCCATCCCGCCATTGGCCGGCGCCTTGGTGAAGAACGAGCAGGACGTGCAACTGCTTGAGCGCCTGGCGTTCATGAGCCGCCGCGCCAGCCGCTGAAAATCGCCCCAAGGACGGCTGCGCGTCGGCCATGCTGCGTTGAGATCAGGTTCGGACAGTGGCTTGCCACTGAACGCCCTTAGGGCGGCCCCGAAGGGGTGAGCGAAGCGAATGATGCTTACAGACGTAAATTCCGCGTCCTCACCTGATCTCGCCTTGCCTGACTTTAGCTCGCAGCCCTCGGATCGATTTTTCAAGTCAATGAATACAAGAGGGTGCAGCCATGCTGCTCAACCTGTTCAATGAGATGCGCGCGGCCAAGGTGCCGGTGTCGGTGCGCGAGCTGCTCGACCTGATCAACGCGCTGAAGCACAACGTGGTGTTCGCCGACATGGACGAATTCTACTATCTCGCCCGGGCGATCCTGGTCAAGGATGAGCGCCACTTCGACAAGTTCGACCGCGCCTTTGGTGCCTACTTCAAGGGCTTGGAAAACCTCAACCAGCACATCGAGGCGTTGATCCCCGATGAGTGGCTGCGCAAGGAATTCGAGCGTTCGCTGACCGACGAGGAGCGCGCCAAAATTGAATCCTTAGGCGGCTTGGACAAGCTGATCGAGGAATTCAAGAAGCGCCTGGAAGAACAGAAGGAGCGCCACGCCGGCGGCAACAAGTGGGTTGGCACCGGCGGTACCAGCCCGTTCGGCTCCGGCGGTTTCAACCCGGAAGGTATCCGTGTCGGCGATGCCGGCAAGCGCCAAGGCAAGGCGGTCAAGGTCTGGGACCAGCGCGAGTACAAGAACCTCGACGATCAGGTCGAACTGGGCACGCGCAACATCAAGATCGCCCTGCGCCGCCTGCGCAAGTTCGCCCGCCAGGGCGCGCAGGAGGAGCTGGATCTGGATGGCACCATCGACCATACCGCCAAGGACGGTGGCCTGCTGAATATCCAGATGCGCCCGGAGCGGCGCAACACGGTCAAACTGCTGATCCTGTTCGACATCGGCGGCTCGATGGACGCCCACGTCAAGGTCTGCGAGGAACTGTTCTCCGCCTGCAAGACCGAGTTCAAGCACATGGAGTATTTCTACTTCCACAACTGTGTGTACGAATCGGTGTGGAAGAACAACCTGCGCCGCGGCTCCGAGCGCTTCTCCACCCAGGACCTGCTGAACAAATACGGCGCCGACTACAAGGTGGTATTCGTCGGCGACGCGGCCATGGCGCCTTATGAGATCACCCAGGCCGGCGGCAGCGTCGAGCACTGGAACGAAGAGCCGGGCTACGTGTGGATCAAGCGTTTCATGGAAAAGTACAAGAAGCTCATCTGGATCAATCCCTACCCCAAGGACACCTGGGGCTACACCGCCTCGACCAATATCATGCGCGAACTGCTGGAAGACAAGATGCACCCTCTGACGCTGCAAGGCTTGGAAGAAGGCATGAAGTTCTTGTCGAAATAAGCACCCTGCAATTGGCTCAGGGCGACGGGCGCAATAGATTTGCGCTCTCCCAGTTGTGATGAGCGCAGGATAGCGTGACCCGCGAGCACCAGGCCGAAATGGGCGCCCGCGCAGCACCTCGCTAACTCCGCTCGGGCCCATCGAAGTAGCCTTCAGGCGCAAAGCCGAAGATCAAAGACAGTCCAAGCAACTGCTTGGGCTGATCCCTCCCCACGTCTCCAGCTACTCATTGGCCCCCATAGCTCACCGCTGGTCGATGCGCCGAGCGCGGCATCGATGCTCAAACACTCGGCGTTAACGCCCTGCCCGCAGAGCTCAGTCATAGCCTAGTCGTTGCTCATGCACATGCCTGGAAGCACTGATGGCCGTATAGGCGGTGCTTGAGGGATGCGAGCTAGCACATCGTCAAAAAACCACCGCTCTCAAAGGGAAGCCGCTGACAAACCATAACTTATTGCTCCAATTGGAAAAATGACATGACTTAAGCCAGGCCAACTCTGTATCAACTACTCCTTGCCAGAAACCTAAAACCCCAACTATACCTAAGTACAAGCTCTCCAGTTTTGCACCGAAGAAGGGCATCTCTTTGCATTCGTCCTTGGGTCATGCGGCCGTTGGCTGCGACTCAGGGTTTCGCAAGCAGCAGTATGGGGGTTCACCAAATGGGCATGTTGCTTTCACCGCGCACAGAACTGGCTGAGGTGCTCTTTCGCTTACGCCGAACCTTTTACGCCTTGGCCGCTTTTAGCGGGGTGATCAACCTACTGATGTTGACCCCTGCGGTTTACATGCTGCAGGTGTATGACCGGGCGCTGGTCAGCAGCAACGTCACCACCCTGCTGATGTTGACCTTGTTGGTAATCGGGCTGTACGTGCTGATGGCCATGTTGGAGGTGGTGCGCTCCACTGTATTGATTCGCGTCGGCAACCGACTCGACATGATGCTCAACACCCGCATCTTTGGCGCCGCATTCGAACGCAACTTGCGCAGGGCTGGCGGCAACCCGGCGCAAGCGTTGCAGGATCTGGCCCAGGTGCGTCAGTTTCTCACCGGCAATGGCCTGTTTGCGTTCTTCGATGCCCCCTGGACACCGATCTATCTGCTGGTGATCTACCTGATCCACCCGATACTCGGTTTCATCGCCCTGATCGGCTCGCTGTTACTGGTCGCGCTTGCTTACCTGACCGAGATCAGCACCCGTAAACCACTGGCCGAAGCCAACCAGGCGTCCGTGGTATCCGGCAGCTTTGCCAATAACAACTTGCGCAACGCCGAAGTCATCGAAGCCATGGGCATGCTTCCGGCCATCCGCCAGCGCTGGTTCGGCAACCATCTGCGCATTCTTGAAAAGCAGACCCTGGCCTCCGATCGCGCGGCCTATATCAACGGCACCACGCGCTTCGTGCGCATTACCCTGCAGTCCTTGATGCTCGGTGCCGGCGCACTGCTGGCGATCAAAGGCGAAATCACCCCCGGGATGATGATCGCCGGTTCAATTTTGTCTGGACGTGCCCTGGCCCCGGTCGAGCAGGTTATCGCGGCGTGGAAACAGTTGCTCTCCAGCCGTGGGTCCTGGGGACGACTAGCAGCATTGCTGGACGACTTCCCCGCACACAAACCGTCCATGCCACTGCCCAAACCCGTGGGCATAGTCGTCGTGGAAGGCGCCTTCGCCAATGCACCCGGATCGGGTCTACCGATCCTGCGCAACATTTCCTTCAACCTCGCCCCAGGCGAATCACTCGGCGTGATTGGCCCATCCGCCTCGGGCAAGTCGACCCTCGCCCGTCTGCTGGTCGGTGTATGGCCCGCTCATGCCGGCAAGGTACGTCTGGACGGCGCCGATGTATTCGAGTGGAACAAGGAGGAACTGGGCCCCTGGCTCGGCTACCTGCCGCAAGATGTCGAATTGTTTGAAGGCAGCGTTGCCGACAACATCGCCCGCTTTGGCGAGATCGACAGCGAAGCGGTCATCCTCGCAGCCAAACAAGCGGGCGTACACGAGATGATCCTGCGCTTACCGCAAGGCTATGACACCGTCCTGAGCACCGACGGCGGCTCGCTGTCCGGTGGCCAGAAGCAACGCGTCGGGCTGGCCCGCGCCCTCTACGGAGATCCGTCATTGATTGTCCTCGACGAGCCGAATGCCAGCCTCGACGACCTCGGCGAAGCGGCCTTGGTCCAGGCCATCGCCGACCTCAAGCGGCGGCAAAAGACCCTGGTCCTGATCTCTCACCGGCCAACCATACTGAACATGGTCGACAAGGTGCTGATGCTACGCGAGGGCACAGTCCATACGTTCGGCTCCCGCGATGAAGTCTTCAACGCGCTCCGCCAGGCCGGCGTGATACCCGCGGCGGCGGGTTCACCGAGCCTGACATCGGTCAAGGGGAAGGAGTAGAGCCATGTCGGATCTTCAGTTCGAAAGCAAAAGTTTAAAACTTGCCAACCCGGCGCAAGAAGTTGACGTCGATGATCGCCGTCCGGGCCGCTGGGGCATGTGGCTGGTGTTAGCGGGCTTTGGCGGGTTCATCATGTGGGCCGTTTTCGCGCCCCTCGACGCCGGGATAGTCGCCAACGCCACGGTCAATGTGACCGACAACCGCAAAATCATTCAGCATCTGACGGGAGGTTCGGTAGAGTCCATTCTGGTCCGCGAAGGCGATCTGGTTAAACGGGGCCAGGCGCTGATCGAACTGGAACCGACCCAAGCCATCGCCGAACAAGGCGTAGTCAGCGCCCAGTACATCGTGGTGGGGACCGTACAAAATCGCCTGCAGGCCGAGCGCGACGGGTTGACCGAGGTGATTTTCAACCCCGACCTACTGGCCCGTTTCGCCGACGACCCGCGTCTGCAAGCTGCGATTGCCCTGCAACAACGTCTCTTTACCACCCGGCGCAGCGCCTTGACCGGCGAAGCCGGTATCTTGCAGGAAAACATCCACGGCGCCGAGGAGCAGATTCGAGGGCTTCGCCAAGTGCAAGTCTCGCGGCGCGCGCAAATCAGGTTTCTCAACGAGGAGCTCGAAGGCGTGCGCAGTCTCGCCGCTGAAGGCTATGTGACCCGCAACCGCATGCTCGAACTGGAGCGCAGCGCAGCCGAACTGAACGCCGCGTTGGCCCAAAATATTGCCGACATTGGTCGTGCACGTAACCAGATTGCCGAATTGAAACTGCGTACCCTGCAACTCGAGCAGAACTTCCAGAAGGAGGTGCAATCGCTTCTGACCGATGCGCAGAAGGAAGCCTCTGCCCTAACCGACCGTTTGCGCTCGCTTGACTACGAGGTCACCCATACGGTGATTCGCTCACCCATCGACGGCATCGTACTGGGCCTCAATGCCTCGACCATCGGCGGCGTGATCCAGGCCGGCTCGGTGATCATGAATGTGGTGCCGGCAAACGAACCGCTGCAGGTAGACGCCCAGATCCCGGTACAGGCTATCGACAAGATGACCCCCGGCCTGCCCGTAGACATCACCTTCCCCGCCTTCAACCATGCCCAAACACCGAGCATTCCTGGTCGGGTGCTGACCATCTCGGCTGACCGCCTGGTCGACGAGAGCAACAAACAACCCTACTACCTCGCGCAGATTGAGGTGACGCCAGAAGGCATGGAAAAGCTCGGCAGCAACCGCATTCGCGCCGGCATGCCGGCCACGGTGACGATCATAACCGGCGAGCGCAACCTGATGAGCTATCTGATGAAGCCGATGCTCGACCGCGTCGACAATGCCTTCAAGGAGCAATAAACAGTGACCTCAAGAAGTCATGGCATCACGATCCGTTTAGTTCTCGCGTGCCTGGCTGGTCTGGCCAGCCTGCCGATAGCGGCTCTTGACCTTCAGCAGGCCTGGGAAACCCTGCAACTGCAAGGGCCGACCTACCGTTCTGCGGTCCACGAACGCGATGCCGGCCTGGAGAACCGCGCCCTTGGACGAGCAGGCTTACTGCCACAGATCAAAGCCAGCGCCAGTAAAAATAAGGTCAACGGCACCCAGGAACAAACGGGGCTACCCGAGCGCGACCTGAACTATGACTCGGAAAACCTCGCGGTGCAGCTGCGTCAACCGCTGTTCAATCGACAGAAGCTCGCCGAGTACCGCCAGGGCAAACAGCGCGCCGATTACAGCGAAGCCGTCTTCGATGCCAAGACGCAGAACGTCGCCGTACGCTTGGCCACCCGTTATTTCGATGTCCTGCTGACGCGTGAAACCATCGACTTAGCGAATGCCAAGCTGAAGGCCTTCGAGCAGCAAGTAGCGGCGTCGGATCGCCGCTTCAAACTCGGCGATGGCACTATCACCGACGTCTATCAGTCAGCCGCGCGGCGTGATCTGGCCCAGGCCGAACTGATCGAAGCGCAAGACAACATGCTGATCGCGCTACGCCTGCTGGAGGAGATGCTCGGAGAGGTACCGCAACATGTCGCCACCTTGCGTCGCGACTTCCCCACCCCTCCCCTGCATCCCAACGACTTGCAAACGTGGATGAACAAGGCCAAGGCAAATAATCCCGCACTGCGGGCGCGAGACTACAGCCAAAGAGTGGCCGAAGAAGAAGTCAACCGGGCCAAAAGCGGGCATTGGCCGACCCTCGACCTGGTGCTGGGTTACACCGATAGTCAGAGTGATTCGATCTCGACCATCAACCAGCAGAATCGCTATTCCTCGATCGGCTTGGAATTCAATATGCCGCTGTTCGCCGGAGGTGCAACCAGCGCCAGAGTGCGCCAGGCGGTGGCCAGTCGCGAGCAATCCAGCGAAGATTTGAATGCCACGCGTGAGGAGGTGTACTCGTCTACGGCCCGCCAGTTTCGTGGCGTGCAAAGCGGCCAGGCGCGCATCAAGGCCCTGGAAAATGCCGTGATGTCGAGTGAGCGGGCTCAGGACTCGGCGAAGAAAGGCTTTCTCGCCGGTGCCAGCACCAACGTCGACATCCTCAACGCCGAGGAGCAGGTGTTCATCGCACGCCGCGATCTACTGGAGGCCAAACTGCGCTATCTGGTCTCACGCCTCCAGCTGGCAGCGGCAGTGGGTCTACTCGGCGATGACGATATCAATCGGGCCAATAGCTACCTTGGCCCGGAACTGGTTCTAGG
Organism: Pseudomonas sp. CC6-YY-74; assembly: GCF_002025205.1. Taxonomy (GTDB): domain Bacteria; phylum Pseudomonadota; class Gammaproteobacteria; order Pseudomonadales; family Pseudomonadaceae; genus Aquipseudomonas; species Aquipseudomonas paeninsulae. Next base: position 1,867,595 of record NZ_CP019947.1, read on the forward strand.
TTATTGAAGCCGGTAGGCAGCGAGGCGCGGAGTTGTTCGCTGTAAACACCGGACACATACCACTTCCGCTCTCTGCGTGGGCATGCAGCCCGGACGCTCTGCGTCCACTGCCGCTGAAGACGCAAGGTGCACGGTGTAGCCGGATAAAATCCAGGGGCGTTCATCACCGGCCAAACCGCTCGTGGATTGTGCCAGGGCTTATCCGAATATGGACTCCGGCCTTGGCATTTCGCCGCCACTAACGCCAATGCCGCTGCTGCACCTTTTGGCTACGACCGCCACCGAGCAACAAACCAACCATCAGCAGCAGGCTTTCCACCAGCCAGGCCAGCAGCAAGGCACACACCAGGCCCCAGGCGATGGCTTGTGGAGCCAGCAGCACTTGGTAACGGTAGGCTCTGTAGGTTTCGTCCATCAGCTCGCGATCGGCGGCCGTCGCAAGATGCCAGACCTGGCCGTACCACGTCCCTTGCATGGCCTGCCATTCCAACTCGAGGAAACTGGCGCGATCGACCAGATACCCCACGCTCTGCGCGTCACTGCGCATAACCGGGTCATCACTGGCCTGATAGTGGGTCACCAACGCCTGCAAATCACCCTGAAAAAAGCGCCTGGCAGTCTCACGGAAACCCGTCAGGCTCTGCTCGGACTCCAGCCGGTGCGCGTCGACACGCTTGCTGTAATCCGCGATAAACCCCGGCACCTGTACGCCGACCAGCAGGCCCAAAGCAAACAGCGCCAAGCGTAGATAGCTTCTGAACATCGCCCCTCCCCTGATTTCAAGTTAGCCACCGCTCAGTCGGTCAAGCCCTGAGCCACACACTCGCCGCGCCGCCACAGCCGCCATTCGCCGGGACGATACAGGTTCCAGCATTCGTTATCGGTCAAAGGCTCGGTGGCCAGCACCGTGACCACATCGGCGGGCGTGGTTTCGGCCTGGAAATCCACCCGCACATCGGCATCTTTCAACTGTGCCGGGCCAAAAGGCGCACGCCGGGTGATATGTGCCAGCTTGGTCGAGCAAAAGCTGAATAACCAGTCGCCATCGCTGAGCAGGCAGTTGAACACGCCGTACTGGCGATAGGCCGCACAGGCAGCGACCAGGCTGGGCAGGAACAGCTCCACCGCCACCGGCTCCGGGAAGTCGCGGCGCAGACCATTGAGCAAACCACAAAAAGCCGCCTCGCTGTCGGTGTCGCCAACCGGTCGATAGAAGCTCGGCGTCGGTGAAAAACCCGCCAACTGGCCGTTGTGTGCGAAACACCAGTTACGCCCCCACAACTCGCGCACGAATGGGTGGGTATTGGCCAGGCAGACCTTGCCGACATTGGCCTGGCGAATATGCCCGATCACCACCTCGCTCTTGATCGGGTAGCGCTGCACCAGTTGCGCCACTTCCGATTCGCTACTGGCGCGCGGATCCTGGAACAGGCGCAGACCGCGCCCTTCATAGAACCCGATACCCCAGCCGTCGCGGTGCGGCCCGGTGTCGCCGCCGCGGCGCATCAGCCCGGTAAAGCTGAAGACGATATCGGTGGGCACATTGGCACTCATGCCGAGCAATTCACACATGGTTAAAACTCTCGACTCAGAGGTTATGAAACTATCCAACGCCGTCGCGAGAGCGACTACAAGCCCGTAGGATGGATTAGCCGCCCAGGTGATGTTAGGCAAGACCGCATGTTCTACACGGCGTGACCCAGCATGGCGGTGAACCTGCGGCCCCCTGATGGGTATCGCTACGCTCATCCTACGCGGCCCGCGCCATCCTACAGTCTTGCCCCCAAGATCCGTAGATCTATAGGAGCCGGGCATGGCCAGTCATTAAGCCGCGGGGAATCCGCTCAAAGTCGCGGTTCGACCCGTGCACGTCCCTTGCTACCCTGGTCATAACGCGTATCGGCATAGTCGCCATCCTCACGTTGCATGATCTCGCGCAGGGTCGGTGCGTTCTCATCATCCGGCTCCGGTTGCGGACCACGGCGATTCTTCCACCAGCGCGCCAGGGGCCAGCGAATGGCCACGAACAACACATACAGGGCGAATGCAATCAGACCGTACATGGACAGATCAGCCACTGCGCGCCAGATGCTGTTTCCCACATCAAACAACAGATCCAGCGCGGTGATGGCAATCGCCGGGGCGAGCACCTCTTCATTGGACGGATCGACGACGGTCGGACTGAACAGCAGCACCGCTGCCAGCAAACGCAGGGGCTCACGCAGATAACGCCACATCCAGCGGGTCAAGCGGAACCACACCAACAGGCAACCCAGGGCAGCCACGGCATAGGCGCCCCAGGCAAGTAAATAGTCGTTCTCGGTCATAAAACGCGGATCTCTGAGCATGACGGGGCTGGGCCGTTGGCAACCGCAGCGAGTGAAGGCGGCATTTTTCAACGGCCTGCTGACGCAGTGCGGCATATGATAACGGCTTTTCCGTGGTCCGACAGGCTGCTAGCTGCAGACCGTACAGAATTGGAGTTACCAGATGCCGCAAGCCCCCATCGCCCGCACCGAGAACGCTGCCGACCCTTATAGCTGGCTGGAGAAGCGCGACGCCGAGGAGGTGCTCGAGTATCTCAAGGTGGAAAACACCTACCTGGAGGCCGAACTGGCCGAGCAACGCGAGTTGCGCGAGGCGCTGTTTCAGGAAATCAAGGGCCGTATCCGCGAGACCGACCTGTCGCTGCCTTCGCCCTGGGGCCCCTGGCTGTATTACCAGCGCACCACCGCCGGCGACGAATACCCGCGCCACTACCGCTGCCCGCGTCCGGCCGATGGCTCGCTCGACGTCGATGAAAGTGTCGAGCAATTGCTGCTCGACCCCAACGCTCTGGCAGATGGCGGTTTTATCTCGCTGGGTGCCTTCAGCGTCAGTCAGGATCACCAGCGCCTGGCCTATAGCCTGGACACCAGCGGCGAAGAGGTTTACCAGCTGTTCGTCAAGGAACTGGCCACTGGTGCGGTCAGCCAACTGCCCTTCGCCGATTGCGACGGCAGCATGACCTGGGCCAACGACAACCAGACCTTGTTCTTCGGCGAGCTGGACGACTGCCATCGCCCGCACAAGCTGTACCGCCATCGTCTCGGCAGCGACTCGGCCGAGCAGGTGTTCCACGAGACTGACGGGCGTTTCTTTCTCAACTGCTATCGCACCAGCTCCGAACGCCAACTGGTGCTGCTGCTTAATAGCAAGACCACCAGCGAGGCCTGGATCCTGGATGCCGATACGCCGGACGCCGCGTTCAGCTGCCTGGCGCCGCGCGAGGAAGGCCACGAATATTACGCCGACCACGGCAAGGTCGATGGCGACTGGGCCTGGTTGATCCGCAGCAACCAGAGCGGAATCAACTTCGCCCTGTACTGCGTGAAGCAAAGCAGCGCCGCCGCGCAGACGCCGACCCGCGAGCACTGGAGCGAACTGCGCGGCCATGACCCGCAGGTGATGCTCGAAGGCGTCAGTCTCAACGACAGCGCGCTGATCCTCAGCCTGCGCGAGGGTGGCCTGCCGATCATCGAGGTGCATGCCCAGGCTCAGCCAGCCTACCGCGTTGACCTACCGGATGCGGCCTACAGCCTGTACGTACAGGACACCCTGGAATTCGCCAGCCCGGTGATTCGCCTGCGCTACGAGGCGCTCAACCGGCCGGCGCAGATCCGCCAGCTCACGCTCGCCGATGGCGCACAGCTGGTACTCAAGGAAACCCCGGTGCTGGGCCCGTTCGACGCCGACGATTATGTCAGCCAGCGGCTCTGGGCCACCGCAGCGGACGGCACCCAGGTGCCCATCAGCCTGGTGGCCAAGCGCGAGGTGCTTGGCCAGGTCACCGCCCCACTCTACCTCTATGGCTATGGTGCCTATGGCGAAAGCCTCGACCCCTGGTTCTCCCACGCGCGCCTGAGCCTGCTGGAGCGCGGTTTCGTCTTTGCCATCGCCCACGTGCGCGGCGGCGGCGAGTTGGGCGAAGCCTGGTATCGCGCCGGCAAGCTGGAGCACAAGCACAACAGCTTCAGCGACTTCATCGCCTGTGCCGAACACCTGATCGCCAGCGGCTACACCACTGCGGCTCAACTCGCTATCAGCGGCGGCAGCGCCGGTGGCCTGCTGATCGGCGCAGTGCTCAATCAGCGGCCCGAACTGTTCGCCGCCGCCATCGCCGAAGTGCCCTTCGTCGACGTACTCAATACCATGCAGAACCCCGACCTGCCGCTGACCGTCACCGAGTACGACGAATGGGGCGACCCGCATGAGCCCGAGGTGTTCGAGCGGATCAAGGGCTATGCGCCCTACGAGAACGTCCAGGCCCAGGCCTATCCGGCCATCCTCGCCGTGGCCGGCTACAACGACAGCCGCGTGCAGTATTGGGAGGCGGCCAAATGGGTGGCTAAGCTGCGGGCGAACAAGACCGATAGCCACCTGTTGCTGCTCAAGACCGACCTCGACGCCGGCCATGGCGGCATGAGCGGACGTTATCAGGCACTCAGGGACGTGGCGCTGGAGTACGCCTTCCTGCTCAAGGTGTTCAAGTTGAGCTGAAAAAAGATACCCGACTGCGCGCCCATTCACAGCTTCGCGCAAGCGGCAGTTGGCAATCCTGGGCTGGCCGGCTAACGTCACCCTTATACCGGCCAGACGCAGCAGAGCATCCATGCCAGACAGCTCTTACTTGATCGATGAAATTCGCGACATGCTGCTCGACTGCGGCCTGTTCAACAGCCTGCAGCCCAGCGAAGTACTCAGCGCGGCTGGCTACTTCAACATCAGCCGATATCAGCCGGATGCCATCATCTGCCACGAGGGCGATGCCGGCACCTTCATGTGCATCATCCACTTCGGCGCGGTGTCGATCCGCAAGACCAACTCCAGCGGCGAAAAAGTCGAGATCGCCAAGCTGCGCAAGGGTCGCGCCTTCGGCGAAATGGCGGTATTGGACGGCGAAAGACGCTCGGCCAGTTGCATCGCCGTCAGTGACTGCAGCTTGTTGATCCTGGCCAAGGACTCGCTGGAGAAGATGCTGCACGAGGCCCCAAAGTCCGCCGCCCAGGTCATCCGCGCCATCGCCGTGGCCATGTCCAGGCGCTTGCGCATGGTCGACGGGCAGTTGGTCGAGCATCAGATCTAGGCAGACTTAACGGTCTTGTGCTCGTAGGAACCAGGGAGTCCCAAGGGAACGCCCGGATAAGCCCTGGCGCAATCCGAGCGATGAGAGCTAGGCGTCATCCACCCTACGACTGGCGATCCCCTTAGCCTGTAACACCCCACTCCGTAGAAGCGGCCGAGCGGCGATCCGTCGGCCGACGATCCGCTTCAGCCGCGCAATTTTGCGCTTTACCGAGGTTGGTTGGCGAGTTCAGTCGGCGTGCTTGTGGCTGCCCGGCAAACCCTGACTGTTGCGCTGGAGCTGCTGCTGCAGCAGCGGTAACTCGCCATCTGCTGGAGCCAGGGAACCGCCAGATGGATTGGCCTTGTAGCCCGTACCGTCGTTGAGCAAGAGTGGATTATTCGGCGCCGGAGTCGGCAGGTTGCGCGGCAGCGGCTGGGTGAAGGGTTGCGGCGTGGCGGTGCCGGGTGAGCCGACAGGTCGCTCCCGCGGCGGCGACGCGGGATAGTCCCGCGCCTGAATCGCGGTGCCGCACAGGACAGTCAGACTCAGCAGTAGCACGCTCGCCAATCGCATCATTCACCTCTATTTCGCAAGACTCTTGGGCATTGGGCTGTGCGCAAAGCCGATAAGTGCCCGCCCGGTTGTTTTCGTCGACCATCGGCAGGGCTACACTGTCGGCATTAGTAGTTAGCCACGAGACAAGCCATGAGTACGGACAAATTACCCTCGCCTACCGCCAAGCTCGATCGCATTCTCGCCGATGCCCAGCGCAGTCGCGAAGAAGGCTACCGGGATAAAGCCCTGAAGATGTACCCGCATGTCTGCGGCCGTTGCGCCCGGGAGTTTGCCGGCAAGCGCCTGAGCGAGTTGACCGTGCACCACCGCGATCACAACCACGACAACAACCCGCAAGACGGTTCCAACTGGGAATTGCTGTGCCTGTATTGCCACGATAACGAACACGCGCGCTACACCGACCAGCAGTACTTCAGCGAGGGTTCGACCGCCAGCCCGCAGGGGCCGAAATCCAGCCACAAGGCCTTCGCCGACCTGGCCGCCCTGCTGAAAAGCAAAGGCTGAGCGCTTGTGAAATAACGCTCGCCTACTGCGACCGCCTCCAAACGCCCGCTGCGCCGAATACCTTGAGCGCTCCGTAGGCGGTCACTCGCCGCAGGCAGTGCACCGTCGATCAGCGGCACGCCACACATTCGGCGGGCGGTCGCTTCGCTCCGAACGGATCGCCGCCCGGGCCGCCCTACGTTCTGCTGCGAACGGATCGCCGCCCGGACTGCCCTTCGCTTGGAGCGAAACGCAGCGCAGTACGGCGCGGCGCCTCGCCGCGAACACCTGGAGGCGGCCTCGCGGCGGCGTTCGATATTTTCACAACCGCTGAGGCGGCGGCACCTCACGCATCTGCCAGCCGGGTGATTTGTGATGGGTATCGGCGGTCGGCCCATCAATCCCGTAATCCAATTAACCCCGGCGTGGAGCTTTATCCGATTGCCATGGCAGCAATGCCTCCAGGCCTTATACTGCCGCCTTTTGCGTAAAGGTCCTGCTTCGTGGCGAAAAAACGATACAGCTGCATCGGTTTATTCAACCCGAAATCCCGGAGAACGTCGGTGCGGTGATGCGTGCCGCCGGTTGCTATGGCGCCGCCTCGGTGTTCTACACCGGCACACGCTATGAGCATGCCCGCGACTTCGTCACCGACACCAAGAAGGTGTTCCAGGATATTCCGCTGATCGGTATCGATGATCTGCAGAAGATCATCCCGCTGGGCTGCACACCGGTCGCCGTCGAGTTGGTCGAAGGCGCACGACCGCTGCCGCAGTACACCCACCCGGATCGGGCGATCTATATCTTCGGCCCGGAAGACGGCTCCCTGAACAAGGAGATACGCGCCTGGTGCGAGGATGTGATCTACATCCCCACCCAGGGCTGCATGAACCTCGCCGCCACGGTCAATGTGGTGCTCTACGACCGCATGGCCAAGGGCAACAACACCAAGTCCGGGCCCAAGTTCTAAACGCCCCGAGCGAAGCCGGGGCGCGCGAGCGGCAGGCCGACAGAGAAGCCCACCCTGCGCCCACCTGCGCAGGCGCTACTTCAGCAGTTTGCTGTCGAGCACCTTGGAAGCCCCGCCCATCACGTTCTCGCTGATCTCGATAAAGTCCTTGGTGCTGGCCTTGTCCAGGCGCATCAAGCCGCGGGTCACGTCGTCCAGCGAGCGTGGCTCAGTACTGCCCTTGGTCTTCTGACGAATTTCCCGATCCAGCTCCTGCAGCAACAGTACCGCGCGCGCAGTCACCGGGCCGCTGGCACTCTTGCCACGCAGGCTCTTCACCGGATCGCTCCAGTCAACCAGCTGCTCGCGGACTTTCTGGTAGCGTTCTTCGCTCAAGCCACCCGCGCGGCGAACCAGTTCGATGGCGTAATACTCGGCCAGCCCCTCGGTGATCCAGTCGCTACGGTCGCGCGACTGGATGCGGCTGAATACATGCACCAGCTCGTGCACCAGTGCGCTGGTGCCGTTCTCGCTGACCAGCGGACGATCAGCGTGCATGTAATAGGAATTAGGTGCCGACAGGCCGCCACGCCACATCGGGTCGCCAGCACCAACGATTAGCAGCTTGGCCGGGTCACGCGGGAACACCGCCTGGGCTTCCTTCCAGACGAAGGTCAACAGAGTGAGAATATCCATGCGGCGCATGCCCTCGCCAACCGGCGCGGCGATGGTCACGTCGGTCTGGCCAAGCTGGGCGCGGCGTGTCCCTATCTTGCCGGCGACGATCCAGCCGGTCGGGCGATCGAACTTGCGCTGCGGGTTGTCGATGCGGAATTTGTCCTTGCCGATTTTCGGCCAACCGGTCTCGACGCCGCGCCAGCCCTTGGGCAGCTCGAACTGCAGGCGCGCGACCAGCTCGGTCTTGTTCTGCTGACGCAACCGGGCGCTGGGCACCAGGTTGTCGCCGCGTAGCAAGGCCCAGTCTTCGGTCATGCGCGCATCGAAACGGCCATCTTCCCGCGGGTGACTGATCCGCACCCGGTAGGTCAGCTTCGCCACGCCTTTACCTGGCTGCCAGACCCCACGTTCGGGGCTTTCCTGGCTCCACTCGCCGTCGCCACTGAAATCGCTGTAGTTACCCTCATCACCCAGATTGAACGTCAGACTGCTTACGCGCTCGCCGTCCCCCAGGGTCAGGCTGACTTCGGCCTGATCGCTCTCGGGCAGAAAACGCACGTGGTAATCCAGGTCGACCTTCTGCGCCGCCCAGAGCGGTGTGCACAGGCTCAGCAGTAAGGCGGACAACAAGCTACGGCGAATCATCATGATGGGCATTTCCTTGCGGGACGGGTCAGTGCATTGGGTAGACCGGCTATGGGCCGTGCAATTCAATGCAAGCTGATCGTTATAGCTGGTTAATGCGCACCCTGTCTCAGCCGGCGCGGAAAATCAGGTGTTCTTCCCAATCGTCGTCGGCCACGCTGTTTTCGCTGAGCATGCGCCCGGACTGGGAAATGCGCTGCTGGTGCACCTGCTCCGGATCGCCGCAGACCAGGTGATGCCACAACAGCAGATCCTTGCCTTCGCTGACCAGGCGATAGGCGCAGGTTGGCGGCAGCCACTGGAACTGGTCGGCCTGGGCCGGGGTGAGCTGGATGCAATCGGGCACGGTCTTTCGGCGATTGCTGTAGTCCGTGCAGCGGCAGGTCTTAAGGTCGAGCAGCGTGCAGGCGATACGCGTGTAATAGACGCTGCCGTCTTCGTCATCCTCGAGTTTTTGCAGGCAGCACAGGCCGCAGCCATCGCACAGCGACTCCCACTCGTCCTGATCGAGTTGCTCGAGGGTTTTGCGTTTCCAGAAGGGTTCGACTTTGGCGGCCATGGCGAGGGTACGGTGTCTGGCGAAAAGGCCGGCAGTCTAGCGCGCACCTCGCAAGCGGCCAAGGCCGGCGGGCCGAATGGCAAGCAAATCAACGCCTGATGGAGGCACGATCTCGCGGCAAGGCTGACCGCAATTCCATAGCGGACGTTGTCCGCTATCGCCGCGGGGCGCGCCTCCTACAGGCATAGCGGTGTTTGCTGCTTTTGTAGGAGGGTCCGGGCGGCGTTCCGTGACCCCGGCGCGATGCCTTTGGCGACGTGGGCAATCCGGGGAAGACACCCATGCGCAGGACTCAATAACCGCGGGCAAAATCCACGGCGCCGCGCAGTTGGCTGCCGACTTGATAACGCTGCAGATTGTCGACGAACAACTGCACCAGCAGCCGTGGCTCGGTGGGCGCGGAGCTGTGCCCGGTGAGCAACAGGCGCGGCGCGGTCCAGAACGGATGCCCAGCGGGCAGCGGCTCCTGGCGGCAGACATCGATCACCGCGCCGGCCAATTGGCCCTGCTGCAGCGCCGCGACCAGGTCGGCATCGACCACCGCCACTCCGCGCCCGGCGTTGATCAGCAGCGCGTCGGGTTTGAGCCGGGCGAACAGCGCAGCGTCGTAGATATCACGGGTGGCCGGGGTGTCCGGCAACAGGTTGATCAGGTAATCGGCCTGGCTGGCCAGGCGCGGCAGCTGATCGAGTCCGGCGACTTCGTGAAAAGGCGCTAGAGCGCGCGCGCGACTGGCCACGCCGTACAGCTCGATGCCGAATGGGGCGAGAAAGCCTGCCACGCTCTGGCCGATATCGCCGCTGCCGACGATCAGCGCACGGCGTCCGGCCAAACTCTGCGGCAGGCGGTTGTCCCAATGCTGCTCGACCTGGGCGGCCAGGCGGGCAAACAACTGGCGCTCGTGGGCCAGCAGGTGACACAGCACGTACTCGGCCATCACCTGGCCAAAGATGCCGACCGCACGACTCAACTGATAATCGTGCGGCAGATCGCCGGCCAGCAACGGCGTGATGCCGGCCCAGGTCGATTGCAGCCACTGCGGCTGGTGCCCCTGACGCAGCAAGGCGGCAAGCAGATCCGGCTGGCCGAGCCAGAGCGGACAACTGCCGGCCCACTGCGCCAACTCGAGCGGGTCGGCGCTGCCGAACAGCTCAAGCTCGGGTGCCGCCTGGTGTAACAGGTCGGCATAGCGGGCATGTTCGGCTTCGCCGATCAGGACGCGCATGGCGGTCAAATCGGGTCGTTGCGGCGTAGCAACTCGTCCGGCAGGTGTTCGATGTATTCATCTTCCGGCGGCGGCATCTGCAGGTGGTAGCCCTGCTTCTCGAGGTTTTCCAGCACGGCGTGAATGTCCTCGCGAGCCAGCTTGCGCTCCGGCGTGAGCACCATGCTGAAGGCCAGGGTCGGCGGGCCGAACGCCGCCAGCAGGCTTTCCGGCACCCGCTCCAGCGCATCGCTTTTCAGCACGTAGAGGTACATCTCGTTCTTGCGCGGGCTTTTGTAGATTGAACAGATGCGTTTCACGCGGATTCTCCTTCACTGGCTAGGCAATCGAGCAGTGCCTGGCCCATCAATTCACGACGCCAGCCGCGTAGCGTGTCCGGCAACTGGTAAGGGCCGTTGGGGTAGCCGGTTTTCAGCAGGGCTTCGAGGGTTTTCTTGCGTAGCATCAGCTCCGGGGCGATGTTCAGCCGTTCGCCTTCGCGCTGACCGAGGGCGCGCAGCTTCTTCAACAAGGTCGCGGCTTCCAGCGGCAACGGCTCGGGCAACGCCTCGGGCCAATCGGCCGGCGGCGTGGCAGCGGCGTGCTTGATCAGCTGGAGCAGGAACTCGCCGTCCTGACGCACGGTTTTCGGGTGCATGTCTTCGATCCGCGCCAGCGCCACCAGGTTGTCCGGCTGGGTGCGGGCCAACGGCCACAGCGAATGCTCGCGGATGATGCGGTTGCGCGGCTGATTGCGCGCCCGCGCCTCGCGCTCGCGCCAGGTGCAGAGCTCGCGCAGCACTGCCAACTGCGCGCGGGACAGTTTCCAGGCCAGCTTGGCCTCGCGGTAGACAAGTTCCGGGGCGACTTCACGGCCCAGGTTGGCCACTAGCTCAGCGCCGTCCTCCAAGACCCAGGCCTTTTTCTCGGCCGTCAGCTGTTGCTGCAACAGGGTATAGACCTCGGCCAGGTGCAGCACGTCCTCGGCGGCGTAGCTGATCTGGGTCTCGGTGAGCGGGCGCTGCAGCCAGTCCGAGCGAGTTTCGCCCTTGGGCAGCTCGATGTTCAGCACCGCCAGCACCAGGCGCGAATAGCCCATGGAGAAGCCGAGGTTGAGGTAGGCGGCGGCCAGCTGGGTGTCGAACAAGGCCGCTGGCAGGCTACCGGTCAGGCGCAGGAAGACTTCCAGGTCCTCGCTGCAGGCATGCAGCACCTTGACCACGGCCGGGTCTTGCAGCAATGCGCTGAACGGCGCCCAGTCGTCGATCAGCAGCGGATCGATCAGGTAGGCGTGCTCGCCTTCGCTGACCTGCAGCAGGCCGGCGATCGGATAAAAGGTGTCGACCCGCATAAATTCGGTGTCGACCGCCACGAATGGCAGGCTGCGCCAGCTGGCGCAGTGCTGGGCCAGGCTGGCGTTGTCACGAATCCAGTGAATATCAATAGCCACGCGGCTCTCCCATGAAGAATGCCGCGCAGTATATATCGCCCCGGCCCTTTGCCGGGTATTGCGTCCCGGATCAGAAGTCCTGAGCGGTCGGGCGCAGCACCACTTCATTGATTTCCACCTCGGCCGGCTGCTCGATGGCGTAGGCAATGGCGCGAGCTACCGAGTCAGACGGGATGGCCATCTGATAGAAATCCTTGACCGCCTTGCTCGACGCTTCGTCGGAGCTGCCGTGCTTGAGTTCCGAGTCCACCGCACCGGGGGAGATGATGGTGGTGCGGATCTTGGCGCCCACTTCCATGCGCAGGCCTTCGGTGATCGCCCGCACGGCATATTTAGTGCCGCTGTACACGGTGCCGCCCGGGGCAAACACCTTGATCCCCGCCACCGAAGAGATATTGATGATGTGCCCGCTCTCCTGCTTCTGCATGTGCGGCAAGGCAGCGGCGATGCCGTAGAGCACGCCCTTGATGTTGATGTCGATCATCCGCTCCCACTCATCGGTACGCCCCTGGCTCATCGGCGCGATAGCCATCAACCCGGCGTTATTGACCAGCACATCGATGCGGCCAAAGGTGTCGAGCGCACCCTGAATCAGTGCATTGACATCACTTGCCACGGTGACATCGGTAGCAAAAGCGACTGCCTTGCCGCCTGCTGCGGTGATTTCGTTGACAATCCTGTCGAGGTTTTCCTGACGCCGCGCACCCAGCACCACCGAGGCGCCAAGGGCTGCCAGGTGACGGGCGGTGGTTTCGCCAAGGCCGCTGCTGGCCCCGGTAATCACAATTACTTTGTCGATAATATTGTTGCTCATGGAGATTTCCTCTCTGGCGTTTGCACAAGAACCAACATGGCCAAAGTATGCATGGCGCTGGTAATCCGGTTAATGGAATAGTCAGGATTTTGCAATTCCATATAATGGAATAGCTGATCCGACACTTCGCCACTCACCCAACAAGGCCCATCACGTGCTCAATCGAATGGAAATGCTGCGTATCTTCACCGTCGCCGCGCACACCAGCAGCTTCCGCGAAGCCGCCAGCCGCCTCGGGGTCTCCCCGCAAAGCGTGACGCGGGCGATCAAGGAGCTGGAGGAACTGTTCGGCGAACTGCTGTTTCACCGCAGCACCCGCCAGGTGCAGATCACCGCGTTCGGCGCCCAATTGGCCGACCAGGCGCAGCAAACCCTGAGCAGTTTCGATCAACTGTTCCAACGCAACGCTCAGCAACCGGTCAACGACCTGGCGGGGCGAGTACGCATCACCGCCCCGCAGGCCGTGGGGCGGCGTTTCGTCATGCCGGTGCTGGGCGAATTGATGAACGAATACCCGCAGATCGACTTCGATCTGCGCCTGTCGGACGCCATGACCGATGCCGTGGATGCTCAAATAGACATCGGCGTGCGCATCGGTTTTATCCGCGACCGTCGCTACATTGCCCGCGCTGTCGCACCTATCCCAATGTTCGTCGTCGCCAGCCCGGAACTGCTGGCCAGCAGCGGCACCCCGACCAGCCTCGACGCCCTGCACGAACTGCCCACCAGCGCCCTGGTCGACCGCAGCAGCGGCCGGCCCTGGCCCTGGTATTTCGCGGGCGACCGCCACTTGCAACCGGCCAAGCCGAGCTTCACCACCGACGATCAGGAGGTCGAGCTGGACGCCGTACTGGCCGGGCTGGCGATCGGCCAATTGCCCAGTTATCTGGTGCTGCCGGCACTGCGTAGCGGCGCCTTGCTCAGCCTGCTCGACGAACACCGACCGCCGCCCTGGGAGCTGTTCATCTACCGCCCGCAAAGTGGCCCGGTAGCCGCGCGCGTGCGCCTGGTCTACGACCGTCTGAACGAGCGCCTGAGCGATCCGTCCCTGGTGCCCAGCACGCCCTGAGCGCCGGCCAATCTCGCATCGCCGCCTAATTACTGTGTAATCTGGCCGCCGCTCGCACGCTTCGGCACAAGGAATAAGCGCAATGAAGAAACTGCTTGGCCTACTCGTCCTGTTGATTGCCGCCATGGCGATCTATCTGGCCGTCACCCCCAGCCCCATCGACCCACTGGCCTGGGAAGCGCCGCCCGCCCCCGCCATGACCGGCGTGCTGGAACCCAACGACACCCTGATGAAGGCCGAACTGCTTGGTCGTGGTCAGCTGCACGGCCCGGAAGACACCGCGGTGGATGCCCGGGGTCGGGTCTACGCGGGCCTGCATGACGGGCGGATCGTGCGCATCGAAGCCGACGGCCGCGTCGCGACCTTTGTCGACACCCGGGGCCGCCCGCTGGGCATGGACTTCGACGCCGCCGGCAACCTGATCGTCGCCGACGCCTACAAGGGCCTGCTGTCCATCGACCCCCAAGGGCAGATCAAGGTACTGACAACCGAAGCAGAAGGCGTGCCGTTCAAGTTCACCGACGATCTGGACATCGCCAGCAACGGCACCATCTATTTCAGCGACGCTTCCTCGCGCTTCGAACAGCCGGACTATCTGCTCGACCTGCTCGAAGCCCGCCCCCATGGCCGCCTGCTCAGCTACAACCCACACAGCGGCGAGACCCGTGTACTGCTCAACGACCTGTACTTCGCCAACGGCGTGGCGTTGTCGGCCAACGAGGACTTCGTGCTGGTCAACGAAACCTACCGTTACCGCATCACCCGCTACTGGCTCAAAGGCGAGCAAGCCGGTACTCACGATGTGTTCATCGACAACCTGCCGGGTCTGCCGGACAACCTGCAAGGTGACCGCGCCGGCACCTTCTGGGTCGCCCTGCCGACGCCGCGCAAGGCCGATGCCGACTTCCTCCATCGCCACCCCTGGCTGAAAGCGCAGCTGGCCAAGCTGCCGCGCGCACTCTGGCCGAAGGCGATTCCCTACGGCTTCGCCATCGCCATCAACGAGCAAGGCGAAATCATCCGCAGCCTGCACGACACCAGCGGCTCGCACCTGCGCATGGTCACCTCGGTCAAGCCGGTGGGTGATTACCTGTACTTCGGCAGCCTGGATAACGACAGGATTGGCAGACTGAAGATTCACTGAGAAACCCAGGCCCAACACCCTGCTTGTCGCAGGGTGTACTCGCAGCCCAGTGAATAGTGCTACAGCCGAACTGCACTGAAAGGCGGAGGGATTCAGCCGATTTTTTCGGCCATCCAGATGGTGTGGCGGGCGCCCTTGTTGCCATGGGCGAATACCTGCACCTCTTCGACCTTGAAACCGGCTTTGCGCACCTTGTCGGCGAACTTGCTGTCGGCACTGGCCGACCATACGGCCAGCACTCCCTTGGCGCGCAACGCCTGGTGACAACGCTGCAACCCTTGCGCGGAATACAACCAACTGTTGCGCTTCTGGGTCAGGCCCTCAGGGCCGTTATCGACATCCAGCATGATCGCGTCATAGCGCTTATCCGCCGGCTTCAGGCAATTGGCCACATCATCCTGCACCACCCGCGTGCGCGGATCGAGCAGCGGGTAGCCGGCCTTGGCCCCCAGCGGGCCGCGGTTCCACTCGACCACCCCCGGCACCAGCTCGGCCACCTCCACTTCGGCGGTCTTGCCCAGATTCTGCAGCGCCGCCGCCAGGGTGAAGCCCATGCCCAGCCCCCGATCAATACCCGCGAATCCGGGCGCCCGGCGACTTTTTTGCAGGGGATCGCCGCCAGGGCATCTTCGGAGCCGTGCATGCGCGTGTTCATCAGTTGACCGCCATCGCCACCGGCGATCTTGATCACGAAATCCTCGCCATACTCGAACAGGCAGAGCGCACCCGAGCCATCGGGAATCTGGGCGGTATCGAGCAGTACAAAGCGCTTCATGGCTGTCTCATGATTCTGTGGGTTTGCAAGGGGCTGAACGATACAGCAGCCCTCAAACCACCGTAAGCATGTGCCCGATAATCCCCAGCATAAACCCCAGCAAAGCCCCCAGGGCAGGAGCCCAATGCTTGTTCAATTTGGCCTGGGGCGCGATGTCTTGAAACACCGAGTAGAGGATACCGCCAGCGGCGAACAGCATGATCGCCGCCACCCACTGCGGAAAATTCGCCAACCACAAATAACCCGATACGCCTGCCAGCGGCCCAAACAGCGCCATGACGGTAAATGTCAGCAGTATTTTTGCGCGGCTATAGTCCGTCGAAGCGCGTAATTCCCGATAGGCATTGAAGCCTTCCGGCAAGTTCTGCAGCGCCATCAAACCGGCCAGCAGAACCGCGCCCCGGCCACCGAGTGCAAATGCAGCACCCAACGCCAGCGACTCCGGAATAAAATCCGCCAGCATCGCGGACAACTGACTGCCCGAGGTTTTCAGTCGATACAGCAGAATATCCAGCCCCATGAACGCGACACCGCCGGCACAGAACCACAGGGCAACCGGCAAGGGGCTCAATTCGCCAATCGCTTGTGGCACCAAGACCAACGCCACCGCTGCCAGCAGCGCGCCACCGCCGAAAGCGACCACACTGTGCCTGAACTCGGTCTCCAGCCAACGCGGTCGAATTCGTTCGACGCTGGCCAGCGCCGCCCCCACCGGCATGGCAATGCCAGCCAGTAAGGTAAAAGCCACAACAGATAACAGCGGGGGCACAGGCACCTCATCCAATCGAACAAAAATAGGGCTGAAAGCCTTCAGCCCAAGCCGCCAGCTAAACATTCCGCGTGTATCCACGCAGGACAATATCAGGCCTATGGCAGGACTCGCGACTTGCCGCATCAGATTCTGCATAGTGCATGCTGCGGTTTATCATGCCTCGACCCTGCTATTACCTAGGACGCCCGCCATGCCCATTGCCCAACTGCTCAGCACCGATCAACTCCAGGCCCGCCTTGACCAACTCGAGTTGGTCATCCTCGACTGCCGCTTCGCCTTGGATGACCCGGCCTACGGCCAGCGCAGCTATGCCGATGGGCATATCACCGGCGCCCAGTTCGCCGATCTTGAGCGCGATCTGTCCGGGCCGATCCAGAAGGGTATCAGCGGCCGCCATCCGCTACCGGAGCCCGCACAACTGCTGGCACGCCTGCGTGCATGGGGCTTGCACGACAACAGCACGGTGGTGCTGTACGACGATGGCCCCGGCACCTTCGCCGCACGCGCCTGGTGGTTACTGGCCTGGCTGGGCAAGCGCGAGGGCGTCTACTTGCTCGACGGTGGTTTGCAGGCCTGGCGCGAGGCAGGTGGCGAACTGAGCCAAGCGCTGCCGCAGCCAGCACCCGGCGACTTCGACGGACACGCCGATAGCAGCCTGCTGGTCGACGCCAGCCAGCTACAACAACGCCTCGCCGATCCGCAGCTGACCCTGCTCGACGCCCGCGCCCTGCCGCGGTTTCGTGGCGAGGTGGAGCCGCTCGACCCGGTTGCCGGACATATCCCCGGCGCCCGGTGCGCAGCCTTCACCGAGAATCTGGACAGCACTGGACACTTCCTGCCGGCGGCCCAACTGCGCCAGCGCTTCGCCGCGCACCTTGGCGAACGCCCGGCCAGCGAACTGGTGGCCTACTGCGGCTCCGGTGTCACCGCGTGCCACAACCTGTTCGCCCTGTGCCTCGCCGGCTACCCGCTGGCGCCACTGTATGCCGGCTCCTGGAGCGAGTGGATCACCGACCCGAGCCGCCCTGTGGCAGTGGGCGACGAGCAGACACGTAATCGTTAACCGCCAACCTGACCACGTACTTTCTTCCGCCCCCGAGTCGGCACCTAGCCATTGCCACCGCGACGTGGGCAAGCGCAACGCTGAGCTCATGCGGGAGACGCGAGCCCGCACGATGTGGGCCGCTGACCCGCAAGCGCCGAAGTCGCCCTCCTACAAGAACAGCCCACAGCGCCAATCCCTGCAGGAGGCGCGCCCCGCGGCGATAGTGGACGCAGTCCGTCCAAACAGCCAAAGCATCGCCCCGGTCGAGCGCTCCACAGGGAAGTGGGGAATGCCGCGCGCCCGTCAGCGAGCCCATGGATGGGGAGTAGGAATAATGTCGGGAACATGTTCGAGAACAGCCGCGGCCCCACAGGTCCGTGCGGCGCCCGGCGGCGTGGGCAATCGCCGAGTTGAGCAGGTAATTCGCAAAACCAAACCGATGCCGGCAGATTGCCGCCTGCCTGCTGGCTAAGTACCAAGAGGAATATAGGTAATAACCGAAAGCATAAAACAATTTAAAAACAGTCTTTTACACGCGAAAGATCGCACTACACTTCAAATCAAGCGGCTAACCCCGCTTCCGGTGGGGCCTTTTCAATAACACCACACGCTGCCACGCGTCCCGGCCCCACCGGCCATTTTCGCGAGGGCTATATGGGAATTCCAGCCTGCGAGTTAATCCAGCACGTCATACGCCCCACGCTGATCTATCTGGGGCGTCACTCACCTGCTGCCGAAGTCCTGCTGCTAGGCGCCGCGGCCTGCCAGTCGGCGCTAGGTTCGGCGCTGGACGCTCAGGGCGGCCATGGCCTCTACCGCATCGCCGAACTGCGCCACCAACAGCTCTGGGATCACTACCTGGCGCTCGATCCAGACCTGGCCAGCCAGATCCGCGGGCTGGCCAGCCAGCACGCCTTTCTCGCGGCGCCGCACCTGGAACTGACAGTCAATTTGCGTTACGCCACCGCCATCGCCTGGATGCTGGTTGAGGTAGAACAGCACGAATTGCCCGCCGCCGACGACCTGCTCGGCCTGGCCCGAGTCTGGCACCGAGTATTTCACCCACAAGGTCGTCCGCATGACTTCATCGAAGCCTGGCAGCGCTGCATCGGTAACTTCAGCCAAGTTGCCTGAGCGCACTCAACACGCTCGCGAACAGCACGAAACAATCCACCGCGAAAATCAAACGATCACTGTAAATACCCAAACACTGCCTTGAATTGTAGGACAAAACCGCTCTATTCCGGGGGCTTCAGTTACTTGGCGGATACTGCAAAGCCTGCTAATTTCTGCGCCTCGCTTTACCCCGATGGAGTCTCCTGTGAAAAACAACGCCCTCAAAACCAGCCTGGCCCTCGCCATTGCGGCAGTGTCCAGTCACAGCCTAGCCGGCGGCTTCGCCATCAACGAACAAAGCGTCAGCAGCATGGGCACCGCCTTTGCTGGCCGCTCATCGTCCGCCGAGGATGCCAGCACCGTGTTCGGCAACCCGGCCGGCATGTCGCGGCTGAAGCGCGAGCAGGTTAGCGGCGGCGTTGCCCTGCTCCATGCAAGAACAGATATCGACGATGCCAGCGGCAGTTTCTCCGGCAGCAACGACGGCGACATGGTGCCGTTGGTCGGTGCGCCCATGGGCTATTACGTCAAACCGCTGGACGAGAACTGGACCTTCGGCCTCGGCATGTACGTGCCCTTCGGCCTGATCACCGACTACGAAGACAACTTCCAGGGCCGCTATTACGGTGACCGCAGCGAAGTGCGCGTAGTGACCCTGCAACCGACCCTCAGCTACCGCTTCAACGACCAGCTGTCGATCGGCTTTGGCCCGACCATCAACCGCATCGACGGCGAACTGACCTCGGCCTTGCGCAACCCGCTGACGGGTGCCGGCGACGGCGAGGTAAAGATCAAGGGCGACGACCTGGCGCTGGGCTATAACGCCGGCGTTCTATTTGAGCTGAACGCCCAGACCCGCTTCGGCCTGACCTATCACTCCAAGGTCGAATACACCCTCAAGGGCGAGACAGAAGTGGCAGGTCCCGGCTTTGTGATCGGCTCATCGGCGGGTACCTACGACGCCTCGCTGGAGCTGACTACCCCCGAGTCCGTGGATCTCTCCATCACCCATGAGCTCAACGCCGACTGGACGTTGTACGCCGGCAGCACCTGGACCCGCTGGAGCCAGCTGGAAGAGATTCGCGTGGACAACCAGGGCGTCGGCGGTTTGCTCGCCGGCAATCTCACCACCATCACCGAAGAGCAGAATTGGCATGACACCTGGGCCCATGCTGTGGGCGCGGCTTATAAGCTGAACCCGCAATGGACGCTACGCGCCGGCCTGGCCGTCGACCAGTCGCCGACCAACAATGCCGACCGCTCGCCACGCATCCCCACGGGCGACCGCACGATCGCCAGCCTGGGCGCCGGCTGGAGCCCGAACGACGAGATGACCATCGATGTCGCCTATTCCTACCTGATGGAGGACGACACCGAGATCAACCATGTCAGCTCGACTAAAGGGGCCTACCGCTCCACCTACAAGAACACCGCCCATGGTTTAGGTGCACAAGTGACCTACCGCTTCTAATTCAGCGAGCACTTTAGGCTAAACTCGCGCGGCGACTATAAACATAAGAAAACGCCGCGTGAGACAGCCATGACCATACTCTGCACTGCCTTACCCAAACAGCTCCGCCTGTTGCTGGTGGATGACCACCGGATCTTTCTCGACGGCCTCAGCCTGGCCCTCGCCCCGCTTTGCCCAGACCTGCACATACATACCGCGCAGAACGCCGCCGAAGCCGAGGCGTGCCTGAGCCAGCACGATTTCGATCTGATTCTGCTGGATTTGCGCCTGCCGGACGTCGCCGGCCTCGAATTGCTGCAGCGCTGGCAGCAGCAAGGGCGCATGACCCCGGTGGCGATTCTCAGTGCCAGCGACTCCAACCTGGATGCTCAGGCGGCGCTGGCCGCTGGCGCCCTGGGTTTTATCCCGAAAAGCGCCAACAGTGACGATCTACGCCAGGCGGTGACCCGCGTGTTGCTCGGGGAAACCCTGCCGGCGCCAGGAGCCGGCGAAAAACCCCAACTCACGCCCCGCCAATTGCAGATTCTCCTGCTACTGGCTGAGGGCCTGCCGAACAAGGCTATCAGCAGGCAACTGGGCGTATCCGAAGACACGATAAAAACCCACCTGAAGACCCTGTTTCAGGAACTCGACGTGCACACCCGCACCGCCTGTGTCAGTACTGCGCGCCAACGGGGGTGGTTGTAGGGGCACGCTTCGGTCGCGTTTGTTCCAAGCGCGCAGCAGCCGCCGACGATTCGCCGCCCGACGGATCGGCGCCCGACCGTCGCTACGCGTACTGGCCTGAATAAACCCCCTCACTCGCTGCCGACACCCAGTTTCGGTGACTTTTCGGGTGCCGGCAACAGCACCGCCAAAGCCTGACGCAAACGCGCCGGCAACAGGGGTTTGCCGAGCAGGGTCACGTGGGCGGGCATGCAGCGTTCCTGCAACGCGGGGCTGATATCGGCGCTGATCAGCAAGGCTGGCAACATGCATCCGGCTTCTTCGCGTAAGCGCTCGATGGCGCGCAGACCATCTTCATTGGCGGCCAGGCGGTAATCGCTGATCAACAACTGCGGCGTCGCCTCGGCCAGGCATTCCAGGGCCGCCTGCAGATCGGCGCAGGCCCAAACCTCGCAGCCCCAGCGCTGCAACAGCCCGGACAACGCCTCGCGCCCGGCGGCATCGTCCTCCACCAGCAAGACCCGCCCATGCAGTGCTGCGCCGACAGGTTTGGCTGGCTGCCACTCACCCACAGTGGCGCGCGGCAGGCGCAAACTGAAGCAGGCGCCCTGCCCCGGAGTGGAGTTCAGCTGCAACGGGTGCTCAAGTAGCGTGGCCAGTTGCTGGACGATGGCCAAGCCGAGGCCCAGGCCGCGCTCGGCATTGCGCCCAGGGTTGTCCAGTTGACGGAACTCCTCGAAGATCTGGGCCTGCTCTGCCGGGCTGAGACCCCGGCCGTCGTCGGCGACGTGCAGCAGCACGCTGTCAGCATCCTCCTCGACGCTAAGCGTCACGCGCCGCGCCTGGGCATGGCGCAGGGCATTGTTGAGCAGATTGCGCAGCACCCGTTCGAGCAGCAGCGGGTCACTGCGCACCCATAAATCCGCGCATTGCAAGTCGAACGCGATCCCCTGCAATTCGGCTTCGCGGCGGGTTTCGCCACTCAAGCGTTCGAGCAGAGGACGCAAGGCGAACACTTCAAGCTTGGCCTGCACCCCGCCGGGCAAGGTCAGGCGGGTGTAGTCCAGCATGGATTGCAGCAAGCGGCTGAGTTGTTCCACCGAGGTCGCCAGACGTGCACTGACCCGCCGAATATCCGGCTCCCGACTCTGCTCGAGCAGGTGCTGGGCATAAAGACCCATGGCGTTGAGTGGCTGGCGCAGATCATGGCTGGCGGCGGCGAGCAGGCGCAGCTTGCGCGCGTCATCCGCTTCGGCGCGCTGGCGGGCCAGATCGAGCAGGCGCAGGTTGAGCCAGGCGCCGCGCTGACCGTGCTCCTGCAGGTAGGCGCCGACACTGCCGATCAGGTTGGCGCAAATCAGGAACTGGCCCTGATAGGCCCACAGGCTGCCCGGTTCGACCAACATCAAGCCAAGCATCAGGAACAGCAGGCAGAAGCCCCAGGCGGCCAGGCTCACGGCGCGGAACGAGACACCGAGCAGCACATAGCCGAACAACAGGATCAGGAACAGCCCATCGTAGGGCATGTCCACACCTTGGGCCCAGCACAGGTGAATGATCACCGCCACGCAAGCGCCGTTCAGCGCGTAGGCGCCGATGTAGGCGAATAACACCGCGCGCGGTGGACTCTGCGGGCGCCGGCAGTAGACGAAAGCAGCCAGCACCCCAAGGATGCCCAGCGCCCGCAAGGGCTCCACCGACAGGCTCACCGCCAGCGGCATCAGCAGCAGGTCGAGAGCGGCGTAGATCAGCTGGAAGACAATTGCGGTGCTGACAATCAACAGTAAGCGGCGGCCGATGCGCTGCACCCGGTGCTCGACAAAGCCCTGTTCCAGCTCAGGGACAAAGCACAACCGCCGGTAGCCACGGCGCTGTTGTGCCAGCAGCAGGCGTTCTTCCTGCTCCAGGTTCATCGCACCCCGCCCGACTGCGCGAGTGGCTGCTCGGGCCGCCACCCGGAGTTAAAGCTCGGCGGGTTCGCTGTTCTGCTGTTTGGCGGCAAACGCATCATAGGTGTCGACTCGGTGTTGATCGGCGGCGTTGAACAAGCGCTGGCGCAATCGCTGCTGTTCATGCTGCTGGTCCGCCGGACTCAGGCCATTGCTGTGCAATCTGGTCAGTTGCTCGCGATAAGACGTGTAGCGCTGCTGCCAGTCGCGCTCGTTGCGCTGCTCAAGCAGCAGACGCTCGACAGTCGACGGATCATAGGACAAAGCCAATGACTGGCGCACCTGTTCCTCGCTCGCCCCCTCACGCCACAGCCGCTCGCTTTGCGCTTGCTGCGCCAGGGCTTGGCTCTGGCGCTCCTCACTGGCGCGCATGGCGGCAGGCAATTGTTCGCGCAAGCCCTGCTGCGCAGCGGCCTTGCCCTGCTCGCTCAAATCATCGCGAGCGAGTACGCTCAGGCTGTCAAGGGTATAGCGTGCATAGGCCTCTTCGGCACCAAACAAGGCCTCGACCGCTCCCGGTGAAAAGTGGCTGCGGCGTAGCTGAGCCATGCTCTCGAAAGCCTGCTGCAATACCGCGAGCTGCGCTTGCGGCTGGGCTTGCTGTTGTGCGTCCAGCGGCTGTTGCATGAGCGCCAGGCTGGCGCGTTTGTAATCCAGATAATCACCCAGCAGACCGATCAACTGGCCCAGTGCTGGCTCCTGCAAGCGTCCACCAGCGTCAGCCAGCAATGCCTCGACCGAACTCTCAAGCCCGTTCTGGTCGACAGCGCTGAGGAAATAATCGAAGTAGTCACGCAGCGCCAAATCAAGCTGCAGATTACCGCCGCTGTCGGTCTTCAATTCACCGTCGACCTCGGCACCGCTCATACTCGGCAGCACCGCCGCTGGCGCGGCCTGTTCGACTGCAGTGGGCGCCGGCTGACGCAACAAGGGGCTGGCAATGATTGGAGCGCCAGGTTGAGTCGGGCTGGCTGAATCGGTCCGCGCCGCGATCGGCTCCGGCCATTGCCAGTAAAGGGTCAGGGCCGCGGCCACTATAGCCAGCACGGTCAGCGAGGCGATGGAACGGATGGGCAAGGGCATGCGACCTCCAAGGCGGGCTGTCTTGGCCAGCCCGCAAACGTGGTAACGATCAGACGCCTTTGTTCTTCAGGCGGTTGGCATGCTGGCGATACAGCGACACTGGCTCGGTCCAGCCGCGGATACCGAACAGGTGGTTGATCGCATCGACGTGGTTCATGTGGTAGCTGTCGCCGAGTACCTGGCCCAGGTAAGTGGAGCAGACCCCGACCAGACCGTCGTTTTTCTCGCTGCCGAAGGCCAGGCCGGTGATGGCCAGGAACGGGTCGACCGCGTCGAAAATGTTGGTGTAAGAGGAGTCACCGGTCCAGGAGAAGTAGCGGATGTTGTAGCCGCGCACATTGTGCACTTCGGTGGATTTGGCGCAGTAGCTGGCGTTGTTCACCCCCACGGATGGCGGCTGTTGAGCGCGGCGGTGCCGGCGGTGGTCAGGGTTTTCAGGGCATCGATACCACTTTGTGGATTACTGCTGCCCGATAGCAGATTGATCACCGCACCCAAGGCGTTGGCCAAGGCATTGACGCCACCTTCGATACCGCTGTCGGGCGGAATCACCCCGCGCAGTACGTCGGCGACCTTCGAACCCTTGTTGACGCCATTAATGGAGGTGACAGAGGCAACCAGATCCGGACGCAAGGAAGCGGCGACCCGCGAGGTTGGCGAACCTTGACTGTGGCCGATCAGGTTGACTTTGCCGCCGTTGGCGCCGGCCCAGGCCACTATCTGTTGCGCCAGCGCTGCACCGCGCTGCTCGCTGTCGTTCAGCGCAGAAACGCTGGCGACATAGACCTTGGCGCCATCGCGCTCGAGGTTCCAGGGGATGGTGTGAAAGTAGTTGATCAGGCCGCCGATGGTGTCGAAACCGGTGACACCGTGCACCAGCACGATCGGGTATTTGGTTTGAGTATAGGTACCGGCCTGGGCCTCGACGGCTCCGGCCAGGGCCAGAGCGGCCAGGGTTGTAGTGATTGCTCGACGCATGGGTGCCTCCATTATTCTTCTTGTGGGCACGCCGGGAGACTGCGTCCGGCGTGCCAAGAGTCTAAGGAGGTGAGGAGCACCGGCCCATCGCCCAGATGGGTGAATACGGCGGGAGTGTGACGAGCTAGTGGCCTGTACGGTTAGTTGGTTAACTCAAGTTCGGATGGTTGAGGTTCCAAGACCAGGCGCCGCGACGAGTCATAGTGGGCTATGGCGAGGAGCGGCAACGCAGTATTGGGGTCTCAAACGCCGAAATCGACTAATTGAACTAGCCACACAGGCCACTACCGACTGGGAAAGGTCAAGCTATGGCGCAACGCCTAGCAGATGCCCAAGCCGAGCTGCAAAAACGCCAAACCGCTCTGCTGCCAACCCCACCAGATCAGCGCCAGCAGCGCGAGCGCGGCGGCAGCCAGCAGACCGCCGCCCAGCCAATATCGCGTGTTCATGCTTCGACTCCAGCGTCTTGCAGACGCGCCACCGGCTGCTCGCGCACCGGCCAGTTCAGCGCTGCTGCCAGCAGACTGAGGAGAATGGATATCTGCCAAACCAGGTCATAATTGCCGGTTTTATCGTACATATAGCCGCCTAGCCAGCCTCCGAGAAAGGCACCTATCTGATGGAACAGGTAGACGATGCCGCCGAGCATCGACAAGTTGCGCACGCCAAACATGGTCGCCACCGTGCCGTTGGTCAAGGGCACCGTGGACAACCACAACAGGCCCATGGCGATGCCGAAGGCATAGGCGCTCCAGGTGGTCAGCGGGGCCATGACGAAGGCTGCAATCACCACCGCCCGCGCCAGATACAGGGCGCTGAGCAAACGCGGCTTGGACATGCGTCCACCGAGCCAACCGGAAAAGTAGGTACCGAACACATTGAACAAGCCAATCAGTGCCAACACCGTGGTGCCGACCAGCGCCGGCAGGTGCTGATCGACCAGATAAGCCGGTAGATGCACGCCGATGAACACCACCTGAAAACCACAGACGAAAAAACCTAGCGACAGTAACCAGAACCCGGAGTGGCCACAGGCCTCACGCACCGCCTCACGCAGGGTCTGCTCATGGCCGAGCACCGGCAGCGGGTGATCCTTGATCATGCTCGCCAGCGGCACGATCAAGGCAACCAGCAGGCCCAGCACCAACAACGCCGTCGACCAGCCGAGCCAGCCAATCAGACCCAGGGTGCCCGGCAACATGGCGAACTGACCGAACGAGCCCGCCGCACTGGCGATGCCCATGGCCATGCTGCGTTTCTCCACCGGCACGGCGCGACCGATCGCGCCGAGAATTACCGAGAACGACGTGCCGGACAGGCCCAGGCCGATCAGCAGACCGGCGCTCAGCGACAGCGACCCGGGCGAGTCCGCCAGGCCCATCAAGACCAGGCCAACGGCATACAGCACGCCACCGGCGATGATTGTGCGCTTGGCCCCCAGGCGGTCGGCCAGCGCACCGGTAAAGGGCTGAGCCAGGCCCCAGACCAGGTTTTGCAGGGCAATGGAGAAGGCGAACACCTCGCGGCCCCAGCCGAACTCGGCACTCATCGGCGACAAGAACAGGCCGAAGCCGTGCCGAGTGCCCAACGACAGGGCGAGGATCAGCGACCCGCCCACCATGATCCAAAACGTAGTCCGTCCTAACGACGTCATCTGCCTATCACCTGAAATCCGTACCGCTGCCCAGCAGCAATCGGCTAGCTTGAAGCGCGCCGGGAGATAAGGCAATCAGACCAACGGTCTGTGTTTAGGGCAACTGTTGCCAGGCACATCCCGGCACGCCCCACTGGTAGATTCAGAGCGCGCGACTCGAACCCATAACAACGCCCCATCTACTGCGACAGCCGGGGCGTATGGCCAACGACTTAACCGCCTGGCGGTAAGCCGGCAAGCCCAAAGAGACGCCAGAACATACAGTGCGCGAGCATTGATGCGCCAATAGTTGCAGTAGCCATTTTGCGGAAAGCCCTGCGCCCCTCGGCAAGGAGGGGCACAGGGCTTTCTGGGTGCTGGGTGCTGGGTGCTGGGTGCTGGGTGCTGGGTACGCTAGAGCACACCCATTTCCTGCGCGGTGCGGTCCACCGCGCGCTTGGTCTTCTCCACCAGTTCGTCCAGCTCGCCGCGCGTGGCCACCAGGGCCGGCGCCATGATCATCCGACCGAGGGTGGAGCGGATGATCAGGCCTTCCTCGAAGCCGATGGTGCGGCAGCGCCAGGTGATGTCGCTCTCGTTGGCGAAGCGTTTGCGGGTCGCCTTGTCTTCGGCGAACTGCAGCGCGGCGACCAGGCCGGTGCCCTGGATCTCGCCGACCAGCGGATGGTCACCGAACACCTGCCGCAAACACTGCTGCAGGTAGGGGCCGGTGTCGTTCTTCACCTGGCTGACCACGCCTTCGTCGCGCAGCGCCTTGATATTGGCCAACGCCACGGCGGCGGCGACCGGGTGCCCGGAGTAGGTCAGGCCGTGGGCGAACACCCCGCCCTGCTCCACCAGTACCTCGGCGATGCGCTTGGACAGCACCAGGCCGCCCATGGGGATATAGCCCGAGGTCAGGCCCTTGGCGATCGACAGGGTGTCCGGTTCGAAGCCGAAGTACTCATGGGCGAACCACTCGCCGGTACGGCCGAAACCGCCGATCACTTCGTCGGCGCACAGCAGCACGTCGTATTGGCGGCAGATGCGCTGGACCTCCGGCCAGTAGCTTTCCGGCGGGAAGATCATGCCGCCGGCACCCTGGAACGGCTCGGCGATGAAGCCGGCAACCTTGTCCGCGCCCAGCTGGAGAATCTTCTCCTCCAGTTGCAGGGCGCAGCGGCGACCGAACTCGGCCGGAGTCAGCTCACCGCCCTGGGCGTACCAGTAGGGCTCGTCGATATGTTCGATATCCGGCAGCATGCCGCCCATTTCGTGCATGAACTTCATGCCGCCCAGCGCGGTGCTGGCCAGGGTCGAGCCGTGGTAGCCGTTCCAGCGGCCGATCATCACCTTCTTCTCCGGCTTGCCGAGAATCTGCCAGTAGCGCCGTACCGTGCGGATCAGCACCTCGTTGGCCTCGGAGCCCGAGTTGGTATAGATCGCATGGCTGTAGTGGCCGGGCAGCAGGCTGAACAGTAGCTCGGACAGTTCCACCACCGCTGGGTGGGTGGTGTGGAAGAACATGTTGTAGTACGCCAACTGCTCCATCTGCCGAGTCGCGGCGGCCGTGAGGTCCTTACGGCCGTAACCGAGGTTGGTGCACCACAGGCCGGACATGCCATCGAGGTAGCGATTGCCGTCGTTATCCCAGAGGTACAAGCCCTCGCCTTTCACCATCACCCGCGGGCCTTCGGCATTCAGCGCCTTCTGGTCGACAAAGCCATGGATATGGTGGGCGGCGTCCAGGGCCTGGTAATCACGGGTTTCACGGCTTGGTTTGATTTGCGCATTCATTACAACTCTCCTCTGCCCGACAACAGGCAATAACACTAGGACCGCGCTGCGGCCTTCAGGCTTGGTTCGGGTTCAGCACCTTGTCGATCGGCTCCGGGCTGAACAGCGGTTTGCGCATCACGCACTTGATCCACAGCACGGCGATCAGCGAGACGATGCCCAGCACTACTCCAGCGCTGGTGAAAATCTGCGTGGTCAGCTCCGGCGAGGGCGAGGCATACCAGGCGGCATAGAGCATGCCGACGATGCCGAACACTTGTGGCAGCGGGTAGAACGGCGTGCGGAACGGCCGCGCCAGATCTGGATAACGCATGCGCAGGACGATCACATCGACGTGGACGATGATGTAGGCCAGCAGCCAGGCCAGCGCGGCGGCAATCAGCAGCAGATTGATCGAATCGACACCCATCAGCAGGATCGGCAAGCCGGTGATGGCGGCGACAAACAATACGGCCACCCAGGGCGCGCCGGTACGTGCGCTAAGGCGTTTGAAGCAGGGAAACGCCTGACCGTTCTGCGCCATGCCGCTGAGCATGCGCGGGATAGCCGCCAACGAGGTATTGAGCGTGCTGCAGGTGGCGGTGATGGCGGCGGTCACCAACAGCAGCTGACCGGTTTCGCCGAATACCGCGGTGGCGAACAGATAGTGAGGCAGGCCGTTACTCGCCAGTTCTGCCTGCGGCACCATCAGTAGCGCACCCAGGCAGTAGAGGCTGATGGTGACGAAAATCACGCTCAGGCCGATGATCATCGAGCGCGGAATATTGCGCTCCGGCCGGCGCGATTCTTCCACCAGCGGGCAAACGAATTCGGCGCCAACGAAGCCCCAGATGGCCAACGCGGTTAGCGCCAGAACGCCCAGACCCATAGGGTTCCAGCCTTCCAGGCTAAGGCTGGCTATGGGGGCGGCGTTCTCGTGAGCGACCGCGCTAAACCCGAGCAACAGCAACACCACCACCATCACCAGCGCCAGCACGGACTGCAGGCGAGCGAAGATGTCGATATTGAGCAGGTTAAGCACGGTGAACAGGCCTAACACGCCGTAGGCCACCGTCATCGACGGCAATGCGCCGGGGTAGACCTTATCGATGATCAGATCGAGCAGCAGCAGCTCGGCCGACAACGCGAACATGGCCACTACTATGTAGCCGGAGAAGGTGGCGAGAATGGCCGGGAACTGGCCGATCGCGACCTCGGTATAACTGCTCAGGCTGCCCGCACGCGGGATCATCAGCGCCAGCTCGGAAAAGGAAAAGGCGTAGCTCAGAGCCAGCAGATAGGCCAGGCCCAGCGGCACGATAAAGCCCAACCCGGCGATCCCGGCGCCTTGCAGCATGATCACCATGACCCCTTGCGAGACCACCAGGCCGATGGCCACGGCCAGCAGGGAACCCAGGCCCAGTGCCTTGCGCGCCCCCTTTACCCGTGGTGCGGCGGCCGCACCTTGCAGCGGAACACTTATATCCTGCGTCATTGTCTTGCCCTCTATTGTTGTTGTAAGGAACGCACTGACTGGTTAACGCAACTGAAACCAGGTGGTTTTCAGCTGGGTGTACTTATCGAAGGAATGCAGCGACAGGTCGCGACCAAAGCCGGACTGCTTGCCGCCGCCGAACGGCACCGTCACATCCAGGGCGTCCACCGTGTTGACCGACACCGTGCCGGCGTTCAGTCGGCGGGCGACGCGGTGAGCGCGGTTGA
This sequence comes from Pseudomonas sp. CC6-YY-74, assembly GCF_002025205.1. GTDB lineage: Bacteria > Pseudomonadota > Gammaproteobacteria > Pseudomonadales > Pseudomonadaceae > Aquipseudomonas > Aquipseudomonas paeninsulae. The sequence continues at coordinate 1,897,259 of NZ_CP019947.1, forward strand.
GGTCATCACTCCACACAGAGGCGGCCAGGCCGTAGAGGCTGTCGTTGGCCAGGCGCACCGCCTGGTCTTCGTCGTCGAAGGCGCTGATCGCCAGTACCGGGCCGAACACTTCCTCACGGGCCAAGCGCATCTCGGCGCTGACCCCGGTAAATAGCGTGGGCTGCACGAAGTTGCTCGAACCGTTGATGCTCAGGCGCTCGCCGCCATACACCAGCTTCGCGCCCTCGGCACGGGCGCCCTCGATAAAGCCCATCACGCCAGCCGTCTGGCCAGCATCGACCAGGGCACCGGCGCGGCTGCTGGGGTCGAGTGGATCGCCCGGCTGCCACTGACGGGCCTTGTCGATCAGGCGCTCGACGAACTCATCGTGGATCGAGCGCTGGACCAGCAGGCGCGAGTTGGCCGAACAGACCTCGCCCTGGTTGAAGAAGATCGCGAAGGCGGCTTTTTCCGCCGCCAGATCGAGGTCCTGGCAATCATCGAAGACCAGGCTCGGGCTCTTGCCGCCGCACTCCAGCCACACCTGTTTGAGGTTCGACTGCGCCGCGTACTGCATGAAGTACTTGCCGACCTGAGTCGAGCCGGTGAACACCAGACAGTCGACATCCGGGTGCAGGCCCAAGGCCTTGCCGGCGCTCTCACCGAGGCCCGGCAGCACATTCAGCACGCCTTCCGGGATGCCGGCTTCCAGGGCCAATTCGCCCAGACGCAGGGCGGAGAACGGCGACTGCTCCGCCGGCTTGAGCACCACGCTGTTGCCCGACGCCAGCGCCGGCGCGAGCTTCCAGGCGGCCATGTCCAGCGGGAAGTTCCACGGCACCACGGCGGCGACCACCCCGAGCGGTACGCGGGTGATGGTCGCCAGCACGTTCTGCGCGGTGGGCGCGACCTGGCCGTAGAGCTTGTCCAGGCTTTCGCCATACCAGGCGAACACATGGGCGGCGCCGGGCACGTCGATATTGAAGGCATCCATCACCGGCTTGCCCATGTTCAGCGAGTCGAGCAGCGCCAGTTCCTCGCGGTGCTGCAGAATCAACTCGGCCAAACGCAGCAGAATTTTCTTGCGCTCACCCGGCGCCATCCGCGCCCAGGAGCCCTGTTCAAAGGCCTGGCGGGCGCTGCGTACCGCCAGGTCGACCTCGACCTCGCCGCAGGCGGTCACCTGGGCCAGCAGCTGGTTGGTCGCCGGATTGATCGCGTCGAAGCTGAGCCCGGAGGCGGCAGCCACCTGCCGGCCGCCGATCAGTGCCTTGTCGATAAACCCTTGGCGGGCCGCCCGCTGTTGCCAATAGCTGAGATCTAACACGCTGCACTCCCTCATCGACCACCACTACGGTCGAGCTTGTGGTTGGATTGAGGGAGATGGTGCGGCAGAAGACCGCAGAGGAAAATTAGTAAAAATATGCTCGGGGCCTATAAAAAAGCTCGGCAGAGCGAGCGCTCCCCAGCCGCGCAGCTGAGGTATGGTGCAGACTCGGGCGACCCTAGGAGCCTGTCGGACTTAACGCTGCCCTACGCCAGCGCGTGTGCAGTGCATGCGGCTGGCGTGGCGGAACCAGGCGGACAGCCAAGCCCGCCGCAACCCGGTCCAACAGACTGCCCGAGAGCCGGGCAGCAACAACCCAGCAGAGGTTTGCGTGGCTACCTATACCTTGCGTCAACTCAAGTATTTCGTGACCACCGTGGAGGCCGGCAGCGTCGCCGAGGCCTCGCGCAAGCTGTATATCGCCCAGCCGTCGATCTCCACCGCGATCAAGGGGCTGGAGGAAAACTTCGGCGTGCAGCTGCTCATTCGTCACCATGCCCAGGGCGTGTCGCTCACCCCGAGCGGCGCGCGCTTCTATCGCAAGGCGCAGGAGCTGCTGCGCATGGCCCACGAGTTCGAGCAGAACGCCCTGGCGGATAACGACATAGTGGCCGGGCAGATCGACATCGGCTGCTTCGAGACGGTGGCGCCGCTGTACCTGCCGCGCCTGATCGCCGGGTTCACCGCCCTCTACCCAGGCGTGGAAATCCGCCTGCGCGACGGCGAGCAACAGGAGCTGGTCCAGGGCCTCACCGCCGGCACCTTCGACCTGGCCTTTCTCTACGAACACGACCTCGACAACACCATCGAAACCGAGCCCTTGATGCCGCCGCAAAAACCCTACGCGCTGCTGCCCGAGGGGCACCGTTTCACCGAGCAGACCCAGGTGTCACTGCGCGACCTGTGCCTGGAACCGATGATCCTGCTCGACGTGCTGCCGAGTCGCAGCTACTTCGTCAGCCTCTTCACCGAGCTGGACCTGACCCCGAACATCGTCTTCAGCTCGCCGTCGATCGAGATGGTTCGCGGCATGGTCGGCCAGGGCTTCGGCTTCTCGCTGCTGGTAACCCGGCCACACTCCGAATGCACCTACGACGGCAAGAAGGTGGTGGCAGTGGACATCGCCGAGCAGGTCAGCACCTCCGGCCTGGTGGCCGCCTGGCTCAAGCGCGCCCAACTGACCAAGCCGGCGCAGCTGTTTATGGATTACTGCAAGGAGCAGCTGGGGCAGGCTAATCCTGAATAAATCGAAGCGGCTCGGCACCTGGATAGGCGAGAACAGGTTCTTTGTCGGGTGGGTCGGGCCGCGCAGGTTAGTGGCGCTGAGCAGAGGCTGAAAATCAACTGCGCAAACTGCGCGCCGCGTAACCCACCAAGCGGTTGTCGGCCTACCTCATCCGGTGGGTTACGGCGCAACCGACTACGCACCAGCCAACAGCCTGCAGTCATGCGCCGAACCCACCCTACGAATCATCGCCCCCCCCCCCGCGCAGCGCCTAGCCGGGCGGCACGTTTCAACACGGAACTGGGACATAGCCGCTAAAAACCTTAATGCGATTCAGCCTGCAGGTCGGTGTACTTGGTGCTCACCGATTCACATCCACTACCACACGGCCCCGAACCTTGCCGTCGAGTAACTCGTGTGCAACCGGTATGGCTTCACTCAGGCCGATCTCGCGGGTGATTTCATCCAGTTGTGCCAGGTCCAAGCCAGTGCAGAGGCGCTCCCAGGCCTCAACGCGCTCCTTGTAAGGACGGGTGACGCTGTTGATGCCAAGCAGGCTAACGCCGCGCAGGATGAAGGGCGCCACAGTCGCCGGAAAGTCCATGCCTTGAGCCAAGCCGCACGCAGCGACCAGGCCATCTGCGCGAGTGCCCGCGCACACGTTGGCGAGGGTATGGCTGCCAACAGAGTCGATCGCCGCCGCCCAACGCTCTTTTGCCAATGCGCGTCCGGGGCTGGACAGTTCGGCGCGATCGATGATGGTCGTTGCGCCCAGGCGTTTCAGGTAGTCCGCTTCGGCCGGACGGCCGGTGGCGGCGATCACGGAGTAGCCTTGACGCGCCAGCAGCGCGATGGCGAAGCTGCCAACCCCACCATTGGCGCCCGTCACCAGCACCTCGCCGCACTCCGGCGTCAGGCCGTGGCGCTCCAGCGCCATCAGGCAGAGCATTGCGGTGTAGCCTGCGGTTCCGATCGCCATTGCCTGGCGCTCGCTTAACGCCTTGGGTAGGGGGATCAGCCAGTCACCACGCAGCCTGGCCTTCTGCGCCAGTCCTCCCCAATGCTCTTCGCCCACGCCCCAGCCGTTGAGCAGGACCCGGTCACCGGTTTTGTAGTCAGGGTGGCTGCTGGTTTCAACGGTTCCGGCCAAGTCGATGCCGGGAACCATTGGAAACCGGCGAACGACCGGGCTGCTGCCGCTGATGGCCAGACCATCCTTGTAGTTCAGTGTGCTGAAGGCCACGCGGACGGTGACATCCACCTCGGGAAGCTGTGCATCATCCAGTTCAGTCAAACGAGCCTGGTAAGCATCTGCGTCTTTCTCAATAAGAATTGCCTTGAACATTGCTAGCTCCTATTTAGACCGATCGTCTATTAATTATCGAAGAAGAATCACCGTGTAATGCCGGCGAGAAAACCATTCATAAATACATCCAGCGGCCGCACATCCTGTACCAGCCTGGCGCGTAGTACTGCCCCTTCCCAACCGATCCAGAAATAGGCGGCGAGGGCTTCGCAATCACTGTCTACGTTTATCTGCCTCTGACTGACTGCCTGGCGCAAGCAGGTAGCCAGACGCCTCTGCCAGTCGAGCAGGACCGCCTCCAACTCATTGCGAAAGCTCTCGGGCAGGACAATGATCTCCTGGCCGAGATTCCCGACCAGGCAGCCTCGGCGGAACTGGTGCTTGGCCATGCCCGTCTTGGCGTCCTCGACAAAATTGCGCAGGCGCTGGAGGGGGGGCTCCGTCTCATTCAGCAGCCAGCGATCCAGCTTGCGGGCAAAATAATCTGCGTAGCGTCGCAACACCGCCTGCCCGAAGGCTTCCTTACTATCGAAGTAGTGATAGAACGAGCCCTTGGGGACGCTGACCCGCTTGAGGACGGCGTCGATACCCGTGGCTGCAAAGCCCTGCTCGGTCAGTATTTCCATGCCGCAACGCAGCAGCACCTCGCGTGTGTCGGCGTGCTCTCGTTCGATTTTTGGCGGGCGGCCGCGACGGGCCTGCGGTTTGGCGATAGTCATGGCGCCATATTAGACCGACCGTCTCGAATGTCAATGCAGAAACCGACGCGTAAAAGGGGGCAGCCATTAGCCGGTCTACGCCTACGGATACCCGCGCGGCCTGTACAGCGAGGTACTTGGATTAGACCCTGTGGAAAACGCTCCGCGGCTTTCCACCCTGCATAGCGCTCAAGTTCGCATAGGGTGGAAACCAATGGTTATCCGGGCTACCTCGCTGCTACAGGCCTCACCGCAGGCGATGTAACTGCTGGCGTTGGCGCAGCTGTTGTCACAGATAAAGCTGCAGCCCGCTCAGCAGCGTGGCCAGTGCCGGCCAGGACTGTCCGGTGATTGCCAGTGGCTGCGGTCAAAGAGAATTCCATCGGCTATTGCTCACGAAAGGGAGAACGTGGGCCGTGGCCGTCGCAAGATGTTGGCCACTGCCGTCTGTGCTCACCTAGGTTACAAATGAGGCCGGGGCGGCGCGGCTGAAAACACCCGTGTGCAGACGTGGCGGCGTGCCATCCGCCGCTCAGGCGCTAGACTGAGTCAGTAAAACGGCATTTCCCCGTGCGCCTGATGGAGGTGCGGCATGGACATCCGTGAAGGTTTTATCGGCAGCATCGGCAACACCCCGTTGATCCGCCTCGAGCGGCTCAGCCGCGAGACCGGTTGTGAGATTCTCGGCAAGGCCGAGTTCCTCAACCCCGGCGGTTCGGTGAAAGACCGCGCCGCCATGTCCATCGTGCTCGACGCCGAGAAACGTGGCGCACTCCGCCCCGGCGGCATAGTGGTCGAGGGGACGGCCGGCAACACCGGCATCGGTCTCGCGCACATCTGCGCCACGCGCGGTTACCGTTGCATCATCGTGATTCCCGACAACCAATCCCAGGAGAAACTGGAACTGCTGCGCGTGCTCGGTGCCGAGGTGCGCCCGGTACCGCCGAAACCCTACCGGGACCCGGACAACTATCAGAAGATCGCCGGCCGCCTGGCCCACAAACTGCCCGGTGCGATCTGGGCCAACCAGTTCGACAATCTGGCCAACCGCCAGGCTCACTACACCAGCACCGGGCCGGAGATCTGGCACGACACCCTGGGTCAGGTGGACGCCTTTGTCTGCGCCACGGGCACCGGTGGCACCCTGGCCGGCGTCGCGCGCTACCTCAAGGAGCGTAACCCCAAAGTGCGTATCGTCCTCGCCGACCCCATGGGCAGCGCGCTTTATCACTGGGTGCTGAGCGGTGAACTGCAGGCTGAGGGCAGCTCCATCACCGAAGGCATAGGTAACACCCGGATAACCGCCAATTTGGAGGGCACGCCGATCGACGGCGCGGTGCAGGTCGATGACCAGAGCTGCGTGAGCATGGTCTATCGCCTGTTACGTGAGGAAGGCTTGTTCCTCGGCGGTTCCTCCGGCATCAATCTGGTCGCCGCCGTGCGGGTCGCGCACGAACTGGGCCCCGGGCATACGGTGGTGACCTTGCTGTGCGACCGTGGCGGGCTCTACATGCGCCGTTTGTTCAACCCGGCGTGGCTGAGTGAGCATGGCCTGTCGCCCGCCTAGCGCAGATGCCCGTTGCGGCAACCGTTCGGTTAAAAGCGCAATTGGCTGCCAAGCGTCAAACCCTCGCGGGTGGGGAGCAAGGAGAAGCTGTATGACTCGGACGCAGGCTGTTCGAGGAACAGGTTATAGCTGAGGTTGGCGAGAAAATTTCCCAGCGCCATGCCGACCAGTACGTCGGTCGGGTAGTGCTTATCCGCTTCGATGCGCGCAATGCCGGTCAGGCCATCGATGCCGTAGAGCCCGACCTTAGCCAGTTGGCGCATCCCAGGATTCATATCGATGTAGTCCAGATTGCGCCGGGTCAGGGTGGTTTGGGTGGCGGTGGTCGCACTGTGCTTGGAGGGAAATGAATCATCTGCCACGCCGTCCGGTCGGTCACGCCCGGAGCGGGTTTTCCATTCGCCGACAATGCCATCCACCAGGGCCTTATCGGCCAGCAGGACGCCGACGTTGCTGGCCTTCCACTCCAGGGCCTCCCCCAGGTTCTGGTCGGGCGGAGCGGCCATCAGCATGCTGACGCCATAGAACAGGGTGCTGGCGCCCAGCAGTGAGTTGCTCATATCCTCGGCGTCCTCGCCGAACACGTATTGATGCTTGCCTGCCGAGCGTTGCCACTGCTTGTCCCAATGACCACCGGCAATCACCGTGGCGGCCGCCAGGGGCGCCCAGGTGCTCGGCTCGCGAGCGGCGCGTACGCTTGCATCGCTGAGACGTTCCCAGGAAAACAGGGGCGCGGCTTGGGTTTGCCAGGTCAGGCTGCTGCCACAGAGGAGCGTCAACACGCCGAAGAACTGCCGTTTGTTCATCGTTCAATTACCTTGGTCGCTCAGGACGAGCGTAGATAGAGCCAGAGAAATAGGCCGCTGCGCGGGTCCCGTTCGTTGCCAGTGGGGACTGTCTGCGGTGCGCGCTACCTTGCACGCGTCTGTGTGAAAACTTCGTCAAGGTGATCGGTAGGCGACCGGCTCGCTTGGCGAGTGAGGGCTTTTGCAGAAACTGCAGGGAGAGTTGGCTTTTAGCCTCGACTTACGACCGGCGAATGGGCGTCCCCTTTTCTTCACGACCGACAACGACGGGCCAACTCGGCGCGACTTTTCGCCGACGATTGCCGGCTATGGCGAAATGCCTGATGAGTCGCAGACTCAAGCTGTTGCTTACCGATTGCGGCGTTCTGCACTTTCAACCAGGACGTGCCAAGCACGCTGCCTGAGGTGTAGTTCTGAAGATTGCGCCCCGCCTACCCGGCGGTAGACAGCCGGCCGGAGCCCAATGTGGCTGAAACTGGATCACATCAATTCTGCGATAAGTGTCAAAAGCTGACTTCACTTATGCTTGTGACACTATCCAGGCGAAACCGGAGAGGCGGCCGTAGTAAATGCTGCGGTTGACTCTCAGCTAAATATCGAGATATCTTGATTTATGAATATTGAAAGCGTGATTTCCGCCCTCAACAACCCTGTGCGACGCCGAATTCTTGAATGGTTGAAAGACCGGTCGAACTTTCCGCCCTCGCTGCCAGAGCATGCCGATTTGGACGGTGTGTGTGTTGCGTACATTCAAGAGAAGGCCGGGTTGTCGCAATCGACGATCTCAAACTACATGGGTGTGTTGAAGCAGGCTGGGTTGGTGGTGGCTGAGCGTCATGGACAGTGGACGTTTTACCGGCGCAATGAAGGCAACATCCAAGCGTTTCTCAGTGAGCTTGAGAAAGAACTGTTGAAGCCGTGATCGTTGATACGCCACCTGGCTACGAACGGCATGTCGCGCACAAAAACGAAATATTACGATGGAGAAGCCCGATGACGCAGCCAACGACCATGCATGATTTCTCAGGCCCGGAAAATGTGTTGGGCCGCCCGCTTGAGCTTCCCTGTGGCGTGGTTCTGAAAAACCGACTGACAAAGTCGGCAATGTCGGATTCCCTTGGTGACGGGAAAGGCAATGCTACCGCAGCGCAGGCACGGCTCTATGAACGCTGGGCGGAAGGTGGCGCAGCACTGTCACTGATTGGCGAGGTGCAGGGTGATCCGCGCTATCCCGAAAAACCGGGAAATCTGGTGCTGGGACCGGATACAGATCAAAAAGCGTTGCGATCCTTGGCGCGTCGGGGATCGACTGAGGGTGCGCATCTCTGGCCGCAACTCGGACACGCCGGAGCGCTTGCCCATTTGCCGATCAGTCGAGCAAAAGGCCCCTCCTCGCTGGACATTGAAGGGCTGCAATGCGCGGGCATGACCCTCGAAGACATTGGGGAACTGCCGGGCATCTACGCAAGGGCTGCGACAATCGCCAAAGGCGCAGGATTTGGTGGGGTGCAAATTCATGCCGGACACGGGTTTCTGTTAAGCCAATTCTTGTCTCCGTTGTTCAATCGCCGGACAGACGGATATGGCGGGTCAATCGCGGCGAGATTCCGCATCGTTCGCGAGGTGATAGAGGCGGTTCGCCAGGCTGTTGGCGCTTCGTTCCCGATTGCTATCAAGATCAACTCGACCGATAAACTGGAAGGTGGACTGACCGAAGACGAGGCTATGGAAGTGGTCCGCATCCTCGATCAGACATCTATTGACCTGATCGATATCAGCGGCGGAACCTATTTTCCGGGTGCTGCGGCAAGCTCCGATAGCACCTCTGGTAGCGGGCCCTACTTCCTTGATTTTGCACGCCGGGCGAAACAGGCGACCGCCATTCCAATCATGGCCACCGGAGGCTTCAAGACGCGGCAACAAGCAGTTGACGCCGTCGAGAGCGGCGCTGTCGACATGGTGAGCGTGGGCCGTGCCATGGCGCTCAATCCGCATCTTGCGCGCGATTGGTTGAGCGTCGGTGGTGGCGACCCGGCGTTTCCGAAATTCGATACAACCCCTCCGGGCGGCGTGACGGCTTGGTATACGATGCGACTGACTGCGCTCGCAGAAGACAATGAGGATGAATTCAGTGTGGACCTCGAGTCCGCCATGAGCCTCTATGACGTGCGCGATGCGGGGCGCTGCGACGCCTGGCGCAAAGCCTTCGCTCGCCTGTGAGAGCGCGTTTAGAGCAGGGTGTCAGAAACGATTAACACTGGCAGTAACCCGCATGACTCAATTGGCAACATGGCGAGCCGGTACGACGGTGAACCCGGAGTATTCGTTATCGAGCGCAAGCGCACCCGTGAACTCGAAGCTAAAGCGGCAAACGTCACGCGTTTTGGTCGATTTATTCATAGTCCTCGGGTGCATGTTCCGCCTTTGCTGACAGCAACCTGCCAGCCATAGCGAGCGTTACGGAAGACGGACGGGCTACCTATAGCGGGTCGACTCCGGCCAGTCGCGACCGGCAGTAGTCGACCCATTGCTACCAGTCGTGGCGGGCAGCAACCGCCCACAAACGGCCGCACAGCGCTCTAACTCTGGCCCGTTCCAAGTTTGTGCTCCAGTCGTTAAACCTCTGAGCGTGGGGATGGGATGCAACGATTCGTGGCGCCCTCTATCAACCAATCCCTGAATAGCGTTGTGGCTGCGGACATTGGCCGGACGAGGTCATGCACGACGAACTCGGCAAGTCCGGTTTCAACCAAAAAATCAGTCACGCGCACCAATTCGCCCTTATTTATCGCCTCGGCCGCCATGAAGTCCCAAACTAGGCCAATCCCCCCACCTTGTTGAATCGCAGCGTAAGTCAGAGTGAGTTGGTTGAAGGTGGGATCGGACTTAGGCGACTGGTAGGCAATATCAAAGTGAGCAAACCAGTCACGCCACTCGATACAGTCCCATGCCGAAGCCAACTGGATTAGTGGCAGTCCTGCCAGCTCCTCGAGCGTTTTCGCTGCACTACCTGCAACCCCAGGGCGAGCCACCGGATAGATGACTTCGGGGATAAGCGCGGTCGCCTCCAGGCTCGGCCAGTCACCGCCACCATAGAGAATCGCCAGATCATGGTCGGGAACCATGAAAGGCATGATCTCGTTACTGGCGTGGATGTGGATGGTGATTTCCGGGTGCACGGCATTGAAACTGAGCAGGCGTGGAAATAGCCAAAACTGCGAGACGGCATGGGTCGCCAGGACGGTGACTGTATTGGGATGGTGGGTTGTACTAATCCGCTGCCCCGTCACATGGATGCGCTGCAGTGCTGGCACGACCTCCTGCTGGTAGAGCACGCCCGCCGTTGAAAGCTCGACGCCCCGTGCACCCCGCATGAACAGGGCGACGCCCAGTGCCTGCTCGAGTGTGCGCACTTGTTTACTGACCGCGCTTTGAGTCACGCAGAGTTCATCGGCGGCGCGGGTGAAACTGCCCAAGCGGGCAACGGACTCGAAAGCAATTAACGTATCGAGCGGAGGAAGATGGCGAAAGCGTCCGGACATTAAGTTTTCTCGACTATCGGTATGCCTGCACGGAATAGCAGCATGCAGCAATGTCGCTGCAAGACCCCAGAACTATACCGTAAGGTCGCTGCCTTGACTGAGGAGGTAGAGCGACATGAGAACAGCAATAGTCCATGGAGGCATGGCAGGAGCCCTATGGGGAGCCGTGATCGTCGCGCCCGCTCTGATCCCGGACGTTCACCCAGTGGTGATCAGTTGCGTGCGGTTTCTGCTCTACGGGCTGTTTGCGACCCTGGTAGCGCTGCCCAACGCGCGCGCGCTGCTTACCCGCCTGACTCGCCAGGATCAGCTCCTACTGCTTGAGCTGGCACTGACTGGCAACCTGGTGTACTTCATTCTATTGAGTGCGGCAGTGCAGCATGCCGGCGTCGCCACAGCATCCCTTATCAATGGACTGATTCCCGTAGCCGTGATGCTCATGGGCCGCCGCTTCAGTCAGGCCAGCCTGCGCTCAATGCTGACCTCACTCGCGCTGATCTTCACCGGCATCATCTGGATCAACCTTCCAGCAGTCATGCAGGTCATTCGCGGCGAAGGCAGCATGCGGCAGGTTCTGGGCGCCGTTTACGCAGGACTCGGCGTGCTGTCATGGTCATGGTTTGCACTACGCAATGCCCATCAGCTCAAGACCGGCCGTTTCAGCCCTCGTGAATGGTCAACGCTGCTGGGCATAACAACCGGCTTCGTGGCCCTGCTGCTGACAGTAGTGGTGATCCTGGCTCAACCGCAGCTATTACCCACCGACCTGAGTTCCGGGCGCCTCTCCATCTTTTTGGTTACAGCCTTGTTCATGGCCATTGCTGGCTCCTGGGTAGCCAACGCCCTGTGGAACGCATCGGCCCAACGCTTGCCAGTATCCATCGGCGGTCAATTGATCATCTTCGAAACCCTTTGCGCCCTGTTCTACAGCTATCTGCTGGCCTGGACGCTGCCAAGCGCTGCGGAAATGCTCGGCATTTTGCTAGTACTAGGCAGCGTGTTCTGGACGATCCGGGCTGAAGGCCGAAGCGCTTTGCACGGACGACGGCAAGTGAGCTAATGCGAAAGATTAATCTCGCGCCGGGAGCGGCAACCAGTGCCTTGCAGCCGGGCTCAGCTTGAGTAACGCGCGATGTTCCTCTGCGACCAATAGTGAAAGTCCGTTTCACGCCCTGAGCAAGTCAGTCAACCCTGTTCGGCAGCATCCGACCCTTTGCAATCGTTTAGTTGCTATTTTCACACCACCGAGAATGGCCGTTTGCGAGGTCACGCCGGCGCGTCACTCGGGAAGATCGGCCTTGCGGTAGCCATCAAGGAAATGCTCAAGCGCCGCAGCGCCGCGCAATAGCTCCGTCGTGACCCAATGGGTAGAGCATCGCGGACGCCCAACGGAGTTCGTTGTAAATATTCCGACTGCTTGATTTTAGAGGAGACGCAGCATGGACCGATTCACGGGTGGTTGCCTCTGCGGCAACGTCCGAATTGTGGCATCGGGACTCCCTTACCGGATCGGCCTTTGTCACTGTCTCGACTGCCGCAAGCATCATGGAGCCCTTTTTCACGCTTCCGCGGTGTTCCCTCAGCATGCGGTGACGATCGATGGCGAAACCCGCGACTACGCCGGGCGGTTTTTCTGTCCCCGCTGCGGCTCGTCCGTTTTCGCCCGCACCGCAGACGAAATCGAAGTGAACCTAGGGTCCCTGGATGTCCCTGACCAACTGATGCCAACCTACGAAAGCTGGATCGTCCGTCGCGAGTCCTGGTTGCCGCCGTTTCCGCTCACGAGACGATACCAGCGCGATCGTGACGCTACGGGTCGCTTTGAGCAGTAGGTGGCAATAGCAGGCTTTCGGCGTAACCGGCCAGCTGCTCGACCACCTGCTGGGTATCGAAGTCCGCCAGGGCGCGCACCTCGAAGTCGAACAGGCACTCGGCCGGGACTATGTTCAGCGCCCTGCCCCCCTGAATCACTCCGGTTTGCACGGTCGAGACGGCGGATCGAGCGTGGGTCGTGCAACGCCACGCGCGCCAACTGCTCGCCTATCTCGCCCAACTGCCAATCAGTGCGCGGCGTATTCGATGGCGTTGCCCCTGAGGCGCATAAGCCGAGTCACAGGCGGCGCCCTGCACCTGGCAGCGCATGGCCAGCTTGCCCTTGTGGCCGAGCACCGGCTTCAGCTTGGTGGGTTCGCCGATGATGCAGGCGATGGCTTGTGCGGCCGGCCCTCGCTCACTCAAAGGGGGGAGTAATTTATGGTTAATCGCTCCCCTTTGCTTGACGAACGGGGCTCTTAGCGGGCCAGGAACTCCCCGATCAAGCGCGAGACTTCTTCAGGCCGCTCATCGATGACCCAGTGGCCAGCATCCTTGACCCAGACTAGTTTGGCGCCGGGGATAGCCTCAGCAAGCATCGGCGCATACTCCGGTTTCTGGAAGTTGTCCTTGTCGCCCCACAGCACCAGAGTGTCGTGCTCGACATTTTTGAGATCATCGGCAATCGCCTGGGTGTACTCCTTGTTGAGACGGCGCATGTTGCGGAAGAACGCTGCCTTGCCTTTAACGCTGCTCCACGGCTTCAAATAAATTTCGTTGAGCTCTTCGGTCATCACCGCCGGGTTATGCACCCCTCTGGGCATGAAGTCGCGCATGATACCGACGAACGTCTCGACACTCATGGCCTCTTCGACGCCCGGCTCCAGCAAGCTATTGAATTCCGGAATTGGCCAGGAATCGAAGCAGACGCTGTCGATCAGCACCTGACGGCGCACGCGCTCCGGATGATTGATCGCTATCAACTGACCGACTCCGCCACCAATGTCATGGGAGACGATGTCTGCGCTGGGAATACCGAGCGCATCCATCAATTTGACGATGATCCGGCACTGGGCATTGATCGAGACATCGGCATCCAGTGGCATGTCGGACTCACCATAATTGAGCATGTCCGGGACGATCACTCGGTGCTGCGCCGCCAGCCTCGGCATCACGTCTCGCCACATCAGTTTGTTGGTGGGGATACCGTGGATCAGGATCACCGGACGACCTTCGCCCATTTCCTGATAGGCGATCCGATGGCCTTCGATCATGGCGTACTGCGTGGCGATTTGCGTATTCATAGCAACCTCGTATTTCGGGTGTATTGGCACCACTTGGCTGCCCAATGATGTGGAATGTCAATCACCTTAAAGATATTTGAATGTTCGTTCAAATAGTTTTTGAGCAATCGCTCAAAATACGATTTAATACGCTTCATTGATTCTTTCGGAGACCTCAGCATGGGCCGCGTCATCAACCGTAGCTTGCTCAACACCCTACGCCTGACCGTCAATCTGGTCACCTACCCAGAAGGTCATCGTGTGATGCGCCACAATGACCCCATCGGTAGCGGCAGCTACTACAAGCTCAATTTTGTAGTGATGAAACCTGCTGAAGGTGGAATTTTTGAGACAGATCGCGTCATTTTCTCCCTTTTTAATCGCGTCATCCTGTTCCGGCCCGATCTGTACGATCACAGCGTCTCGACCATCATGCGTGGCAAGCGCGTGCTGCTGAGCATCGCGCTGCATGCACCCTGGGGCTCCGCTGCTCAGGAACAATGACATGGCAGACGCACTTGAAAACGGCGACAAACAAGAAGAGGACGCACTGGGGCGTCCTCTTCTTGTCTCACACGTTTATCAGGCCTGACGGGCTTGTCTCAGCAATTATTAAGGGTGTCTGTAGTGCGACCCAGTACAGCCCGCGAAGTCTCCCTCGTCGGTAGCGACCCGTATCGTCGGGTAGACGGTATTGGCCTTGATGTGACGGGCACGGGGTGACTCACACTGGGTTCTGCATCCAGTCTGCCAAGCGCACGAGCATGGCGTCGCAACCCTCCAGCTGTTCGACGCTAACGAATTCGTCGGGCTTGTGCCCCTGCACCATGCTGCCTGGGCCGCAGACCACAGTGGGGATGCCAGCCTGGCGGAACAGGCCGCCCTCGGTGCCGAAGGCCACGGTGCCGAACTCGCGGCTAGCGCTGATCAACGCCAGCAGCTCGGCCACTTCACTGTGCGGGTCGGTGGCCAGGCCCGGATAGGCCGACAACGGCTGAAAGGCGATGGACGTCTCGGCGCTGCGCGCACGCATCGCCGGTAATAGCTGGCTTTCGGCGTAGCCGGCCAGCTGCTCGACCACCTGCTGAGCATCGAAGTCCGGCAGGGCGCGGATCTCGAAGTCGAACTGGCACTCGGCCGGGACTATGTTCAGTGCCCTGCCCCCTGAATCATGCCGGTCTGTACGGTCGAAAATGGTGGATCGAAGCGGCGGTCGTGCAACTCCACTCGCGCCAACTGCTCGCCTATCTCGCCCAGTTTGCCAATCAGGCGCGCGGCGTATTCGATGGCGTTGACCCCCAGGGGTGCGTAGGCCGAGTGACAGGCGGCGCCCTGCACCTGGCAGCGCATGGCCAGCTTGCCCTTGTGGCCGAGCACCGGCTTCAGCTCGGTGGGTTCGCCGATGATGCAGGCAATGGGCTTGTGCGGCCTTCGCTCGAGCTCGGCCAACAAGGAGCGCACGCCCAGGCAGCCGACTTCCTCGTCGTAGGAGAAGGCCAAGTGCAGCGGCACGCGCAGCGGCTGGGCGAGAAAGCGCGGCACGGCGGCCAACACGCAGGCGATATAGCCCTTCATATCGGCGCTGCCGCGCCCGTACAACTTGCCGTCACGCTCGGTCAGCTGGAACGGCTCGACCGTCCAGGCCTGACCGGCCACTGGCACCACGTCGGTATGACCGGACAGCACCACGCCACTGCGATCGTCAGGGCCGATGGTGGCGAACAGGTTGGCCTTGCTGCGCTCGGCGTTGTAATCCAGCTCGCACGCTACCCCCAGACCCTTGAGGTAGTCGTAGATAAACTCGATCAGCGCCAGGTTGGACTCGCGGCTGACGGTATTGAAGGCGATCAGCTTGGCCAGTAGGTCACGGCTGGTGGGCATGGGGGCTCCTTAGTGGATGGGGCAACAGAGCTGATGGGTAGCGCTGCGCTCAACCCATCCTCCGGCTCGGCTGCCTACTCGTTGCCCGGCACGCCGTAGCTGGGTGCGGCGGTCGGATTTAGGGCGCGGGTCAGGTAGTCCTGCATCTGCGGGCGGTAAGCCTGCCAGAGCTGATCGAGCTGGCCGAGCGGGTCCTCGTCGGCCCAGTCCACTCGCAGGTCGACGATCGGCCAGATCAGCTCGCCGACCACCGCGAGCGCCGCCGAATGCACCGGCCCGGTTTCGCCACCCGCGGCCACGGCAGCGTGCATGGCGGCCAGCAGGCGCTCGGGCAAACTGCCCTCGGCCTGTTCGAAGGCTGCCACCATGGCCGCGATGACCTCAGTCCCGGCCAACAGATTGCCGGCGGCGACGCAGTGCTCGCCAGCCAGCGCGTTGCTGATGCCCAGCGACTGAGTACCGCTGAACAACGCGCTTCGCCCCTGGCTGTCGATCACCGCGACCTGGCGGTACTGGCTCCAGCCATTGCTACTCAGCGCTTGCTCCAGCGCGGCGGCGGGCTCCTGGCCGGCATCCAGCAGGTCGAGGATCTGCGGACCAAGCGCTGGCAGGGTAATGTTCTGCGTGGCTACCGCACCGACCCCGGCGCGCAGCCAGGGACAACGGGCGCCCACGGCAATGCTCGAAGAGCTGATGGCGATGCCCAACTGGCCGGTTTCGGCGCAGTGACCAACGATGGAGAACGTCATAAAACCTCCTTAAACAAAAGATCCTGAAAGTGTCACGAGCGACGCTCAGGCATGGCGAGGACCGTCACGGCAAGTGAGCATTATTGAGACGGCCCTCAACTCATCCTGAGCGAGCGTAGTAGCTGTCAATCGGGGATCACGGCGATCACGTCGATCTCCATCAGCCACTGCGGCTGACCGAGGGCAGTGACCACCAGACCGGTGGAAATCGGGAATACCCCTTTCAACCACTTGCCGACTTCCTGGTACACCGGCTCGCGGTAGCGCGGGTCGATCAGGTAGGTGGTGGTCTTGACGATATGACTGAGGTCGCTACCAGCTTCCTCGAGCAGTTGCTTGACGTTCTTCATCGCCTGCTCGGCCTGTGCCTGCGGGTCGCCGAGACCGACCAGGCGCCCCTCGAAGTCGGTACCGACCTGGCCGCGCACGTACACGGTATTGCCCGCGCGCACCGCTTGGCACAGGTCGTTGTCCAGGCTCTGGTTGGGGTAGGTCTGTTTAGTGTTGAACATACGGATGCGGGTATGAGTCGGCATCAATTGACTCCCATCAGGCTGGCTTTTTGGACGTGCGAATTGGGGTATAGGCCGTCGGGGCTTGCCTTTCGAGCAGCCTCTGCTTGGCGTTGCGAGGCATCCCGATAGGCGAGATAGGTGCGCTGTTTAACGATGTGCTCAGCAATATGCTTGGCATCGTGCCAAACGCCCCAGATGAACGCGGAGCCACGACGCGACAGCCACGGCAGGCCGACGAAATAGACCCCAGGCTCGCTGGAAACCCGCGCTGATGCTGTGGTTTGCCGTTTGCGTTGCAGGCGTCGACCTTCAGCCAGCTGTAATCAACTGCATAGCCGGTTGCCCAGATGATCGAGGTAACGCCGGCCTCGGCCAGATCGAGTTGAAGAAGCGGGTGGGTCACACAGTGCGGATCCGCAAGCATGCTGCGGGCTTCAGGTTCTTGCGGAAGGTCGAGGCCATTGCGGGCAATGTAGGCGTCAGCCGCATCCAGCAGCGCCAGATAGTTCTCATCGCCGCGAGCCAGGTTGTCTGCAAGATTCGCTTCGAAGCTCACCACCCCCTCATTGAACGATTTAGTCAGACCAACCAGCGTCATCCCCTGCTGGGCAAGCCTGCGGAAGTCAACCGTATGGCCGCCACGCGCACCGCTTACGGCAATGGTGACGTGTTCCTTGCCCGGCTGGACGGCCTCGGCATCCCATTCGCCGAGAACCCCCAGCCACCAGCAGAAGTCACGGTTGCGATAGGCGCGCGGAGGACGGTCGTGCGCGCCAACGGAGAGGTACACCTGTTTGCCGGCACGCTGCAGTTCATCGGCGATCTGCACGCCCGACGACCCGGCCCCCACCACCAGCACCGCACCTTCGGGCAGTTGTTGCGGATTACGGTATTCGGCCGAGTGGATCTGCGTGATGTTGTTATCTGCAGGCGCGATCGGCGGGATAACAGGGCGCTGGAAGGGGCCGGTTGCGACCACCACCTGATTGGCCTCGATCACGCCCGCGGAGGTTTCAATCGTGAAGCCCGGCCGGTCCGCATTGCGCTGCACCTTCTGCACGTCCACACCAGTGCGGATAGGCGCGTTGAACTTCTTGGCATAGGCTTCGAAGTAGTCCGCTACCTGCTCTTTCGCGGCAAAGGCGTCGGGGTCGAGACCGTCGAATTCCAGCCCCGGAAAACGGTCGTGCCAGGCCGGACCATTGGCAACCAGCGAGTCCCAGCGCCCGGTACGCCAGGCTTCGGCGATACGCTTGCGCTCCAGAACGAGGTGGGCCACGCCGAGGTTGCTCAGGTGTTCGCTCATGGCTACGCCAGCCTGACCGGCGCCAATAACCAGCGTATCTATTTGTATTTTTTCAACTGTCATGTCTGTGTCCTTCACAAGGCGCTTTGATCCAGGTCGCTCATGGCTGCCGCCGCTGATTCCAATCATTGCTGCTCTACTGTTGCGGCTGTCCGTGGGGGTGTTGGCTGCATTCTGTTCGGAGCCAGGGATTTGCGAAATTATGATTTTTGTAGTCGCTGGCTAGGAAAAAGCTGCCCGCACGGAAAACCCAGAGCCTGCATGGCAGCAGGCTTTGGATATAGGTGGTTTCGCGTCAGGCGCGAGAAATTAGCGTGTTTCGCCAATGTCACGGCGCTCGCAGAGCCGGCCTCACTGCCCTGTCACGCAGAGGATTGCTGAGTGGCATGCGCCTGCCCGCGCCCTGAAGCCCGGCAGCGAAAGCGCCCCATGCAGCCGGTCGAGTTGTGGGGCGCGCTTGCAGAATTCCGGGCTCGGCCCGGATGAAAAACCTACTGAGGGATCACGCCTGGTGTCGTGTCAATCATGAAATGTCGGATCATTGTCGGGTGGGTCGGGCCGCGCAGGTTAGCGGCGCCAAGCTCCGAACGTTCAGGCAGCGCTATCGTGGCGCGCCGCGTAACCCACCAGGCGATAGGCCTGCGTCGCGCCGATGGTGGGTTACGGCGCAACGGATCTTGCAGGCTCATCGCTATCGGTAGCATGCGCCTAACCCACCCTACAGGGATCGCGGTACATGGGTAAGATCGCGATTAACAGGCATTTAAATGTTGTCGTGACACTAGCCGTCCCCAACAGGCTCGACTCTTTGGCGTGTTGTGGCCGCAGCCTACTCATGCCGCACGCCGTTCACAGCGCCAGGGCCACCAGCACCGCACATTCCGCCAGTTCCAGCATGGCGCCTGCGGTATCGCCGGTGGTGCCGCCGAGGCGTTGCAGCATCAGCCTGCGTAGCCAGGCGAACAGCAACCCAGCCACCAGCAGCGCCAGCACGCCGGCCCAGCCGAACAGCAGCAGCGCCGCGGCATGCGCCGCCAGCAGCCAGGGCAACTGCTGACGCGGCAGGTGCTCGGCCAACGCCTGACCCAGGCCGCCGGCACGCACATAAGGGGTAGTGAGGAACAGCAGCGGCACCAGCCCGCGCGCCAGCCAGGGCACCATGAGCAGCAGCGCGCCCTCGCCCGCCTCCAGCAAGGCCTCCAGCGCGGCGAACTTGAGTAGTAAAACCAGCACCAACACCACCACGGCAATCGGTCCGCTGCGCGGGTCTTGCATGATTTCGAGGGTGCGCTGCTGGTCGCCGAAGCCGCCGACCCAGGCATCGGCCGTATCGGCCAGGCCATCCAGGTGCAGGCCACCGGTGATTCCCACCCAGACTGCCAGCAGCAGCGCCGCCTGCAACAGCAAGGGCGTGCCGCCGAGCAGCTGCTGCAGACCGAGCAGCAGCAGGCCAAGCAACAGCCCCACCACGGGATACCAGAGCAGCGAACGGCCAACCTGCTGCGGCGTCGGCATCCCCGTCAGGCTGATGGGCAAGCGGGTGAGGAACTGCAAGGCGATCAGCAAGGGCGTCATGCCAGCTCCAGCAATTGGCCGTCTGCCTCAACCTGCAGGCGAAAGCGTTCGGCATGAGCGACCTGCACCTGCAGCAACTCGGCGCGCGGCAAACCGCGCGCGCGCGCCAGCAGCAGGCGCATGACCCCGCCGTGGGTGATCAGCAGCAGGCGCTCACCGGCATGCCGCTCGTACAAGCGCTGCACCGCGCTCAACACCCGCGTCTCGAAGGCCAGCAGCGGCTCGCCTTCGGGCGGGGTGAACGCGTAGGGATCGGTCCAGAAACGCCCGAGCGCTTCGGCATCGCTGTCCATCAAATCGGCGCTGCTGCGACCTTCCCACGCGCCGAAATGCAGCTCCTGCAAGTCAGGTTCCAGGCGCAAGGGCAAGCCGTGTTGCCCGGCCAGTTCCTCGGCGAAACGCGCACAGCGTTGCAGCGGTGAGCTGATCACTCGATCCCAAGGCCCGGCGTCGACCACCGAGCCGCGCAACTGCGCCCAGCCGGCCTCGGTCAAGGCATCGTCGAGACTGCCGCGCAGGCCGCCGCCCAGCTCGGTTTCGCCGTGGCGCAGTAGCTCCAGGTGCAGGCTCATGCTGGACGCTCGGCCACCGCGGCCTCGGCGAAGGTGGCCATCTCGTTGTGCAGCCGAATGGCCAGCTGCAGCAAGGGCACCGCCAGGGCCGCGCCACTGCCCTCGCCCAAACGCAGACCCAACTGCAACAGCGGCTCGGCCGCCAAAGCCTGGAGCACCCATTGATGCCCCGGCTCGGCGCCCTGGTGGGCGAACAACAGCCACTCACGGCAACTCGGATTGAGGCGCACCGCGGTCAGCGCCGCGACGCTGCAGATAAAGCCATCGACCAGCACCGGCAGCCCCTGCTGGGCGCAGGCCAGATAGGCGCCAGCCAGGGCGGCGATCTCGAAACCGCCGAGCCGTTCAAGCGCCAGCAACGGGTCATGCAGCGCAGCGCTGTGCAAGCTCAGGGCGCGTTCGATCACCGCCGCCTTGTGCGCGACCCCGGCGGCATCCAGTCCGGTACCGGGACCGACCAGGGCAGTCGCCGACTGGTTCAACAGGGCGCAGGCCAGGGCGCTGGCGGCGGTGGTGTTGCCGATGCCCATTTCGCCGCCGATAAACAGCTGGCTACCGGCCTGCTGGGCGCGCAGCACGCTGTCGCGCCCAGCCTGTAAGGACGCGCGGGCCTGCTCCGGGCTCATCGCCGGGCCACGGGCGAAGTTCTGCGTACCGGCGCCGATCTGCAACACGCGCACACCTGGCAGCGGCGTCGGCACTGCGGTGCCCAGGTCGATCACCTCCAGGCTGGCGCCCAGTTGTCGCGCCAGCACGCTGATCGCCGCGCCGCCACCGACGAAGTTGGCCAGCATCTGCCCAGTGACGGCCTGCGGGAAAGCCGACACACCCTCGGCGACTACGCCATGGTCGGCGGCGAAGATGCTGATCCACAGCCGCTCGATGCTTGGCCGCTCACGGCCTTGCAGGCCGGCCAGCTGGATCGCCAGTTGCTCCAACTGACCGAGCGAGCCGGCCGGCTTGGTCAGTTGCTGCTGACGCGCCGCGGCCTTGGCCTGCATCTGCTGATCCACCGACTTGGCACCGGCCAGCCACCATGCGTGTTTCATAGCCCCTCTCCCTTCAAGACCATCGGCAAACCCGCCACCGTAAAAATCACCCGCTGACAACGCTCGGCCAGGGCCTGATGCAACCAGCCGGCTTCATCGACATAGCGCCGGGTCAGCTCGCCCAGTGGCACCACGCCCAGGCCGGTCTCGTTACTCACCAGAATGATCCGCCCCGGCAGTTCGGCCAGACACGCCAGCAGCGCCTCGCGCTCGGCGTTCAGGCGCGCCGGGTCTTCCAGCATCAGCAGGTTGGTTAGCCACAGGGTCAGGCAGTCGACCAGCAGGCAGCGCCCCGCCGCCGCGTGCTCGCCCAGCACCCGGGCCAGCTCGAACGGTTCTTCCAGCAACGCCCAATGTTCCGGACGCCGCGCGCGGTGGTGCTGGATGCGCGCAGTCATTTCGCCGTCCAGCGCCTGGCTGGTGGCGATATAGGTCACCGCCAGGCCAGATTCGTCAGCCAGCGTCTCGGCCAGACGGCTCTTGCCAGAGCGGGCACCGCCGAGGATCAGTTCAAGCATGTCGATAACCTTTTCAATCCAATGGATGGCGGAGGCCGTGTGGGAGGGGCCGAGCGGCGATCCGTTTTAGCCGCGAAACGCTTCATTCCGCGATTTCGCGGCTAAAGCCCCTCCCACGAAAGCAGCTCACAGGCCGCACAGCTCGCGCAGCCGGTCGGTATCCAGATGCGCCTCGACCATATCGGCCAGGCGCTCGATGTCGCGCTCGCGCAGGGCGTGGTAGTCCACCGCTTGCACCTCGCGCAGCCCGGCCCAGCGCAGCAGCGCGCTGCAGGCCGCGCTCGACTCGAACAGACCGTGCAGGTAGCTGCCGAGCACCTGGCCGTCCTCACTCTGCGCGCCATCGCAACGGCCATCGTCCAGCAGCACGGCAGCGGCCTTCAGGGCCGGCCCGCTGCTGACCCCGGCGTGAATCTCGTAACCGCTGACTTCGGCATTTTCCAGGCGCAGTTGACCGCGCACATTGCGCAGCTGCTTCTCGGGTTCCAGCACGGTTGAGAAGTCCAGCAGGCCCAAACCCTGGCTGCTGCCCGCCGCGCCCTCCAGGCCGCGTGGATCATCGATGCGCTGGCCGAGCATCTGCAGACCGCCGCAGATGCCCAGCAGCTTGCCGCCGTAGCGCAGGTGTTTGTCGATGGCCGCCTCCCAGCCCTGCTCGCGCAGAAAGGCCAGGTCGGCGCGCACGCTCTTCGAGCCAGGCAGGATAATCAGGTCGGCCGGCGGGATCGCCTGGCCGGGGCCGACAAACGTCAGCTCGACCTGCGGGTGCAGGCGCAGCGGGTCGAAGTCAGTGTGGTTGCTGATGCGCGGCAGTACCGGCACCAGCACTTTGAGCGTCTCGGCCGCCTTGGCGATCTGCCGGGTATCGATGGCGTCCTCGGCTTCCAGGTGGAAATCCATCAGATAGGGCAGCACACCGAGCACCGGTTTGTCGGTGCGTTGCTCCAGCCAATCCAGCCCCGGCTGCAACAGGGCGATGTCACCGCGAAAACGGTTGATCACAAAACCCTGGACCCGCGCCTGTTCCGACACGCTGAGCAATTCGAGTGTACCGACCAGATGAGCGAAGACGCCGCCCTTGTCGATATCGGCGATCAGGATCACCGGGCAATCCACCGCCTCGGCAAAGCCCATATTGGCGATGTCGCCGACGCGCAGGTTGATCTCAGCCGGCGAGCCAGCGCCCTCGACCATCACCACCGGATAGGCGGCAGCCAGACGCTGGTGCGACTCCAGCACCGCGTTCATCGCCACCTTCTTGTAGTCGTGGTAGGCCACGGCATCCATGCTGCTCAGGGCGCGGCCATGGATGATCACCTGGGCGCCAGTGTCGCTATTGGGCTTGAGCAGCACCGGATTCATGTCGCTGTGCGGCGCCAGGCCGGCCGCCTGGGCCTGCACCGCCTGGGCGCGACCGATCTCGCCGCCGTCGGCAGTTACCGCGCTATTGAGCGCCATGTTCTGCGGTTTGAACGGCACCACGGCCACGCCCTGGCGCTTGAGCCAGCGACACAGCGCGGTTACCAGGGTGCTTTTGCCGGCGTCCGAGGTCGTACCTTGAACCATTAGCGTGCTCATGCGAACTCCTTGGCGAATACCTGCAGTGCCTGCTCCAGGCGCAGCCAGCCCTGCTCGCCCGCAGGCAGGCCGAAACGCAGGCTGTCGGGGCTGTCGAACAGGCGGGTGAGAATGCCATTACAGGCGAGAAATTCGTGTATCAGGCTGGCCCGCCGATTGACGATCCACTGGAACAAGGCACAACCGCCAGTCGGCGCTAAACCATAGGCGCTGAGCAACACGGCCAGACGCAGACCATCGGCACGCAAGCGCTCGCGTTGCGCTTGCTGGCCGAGCTGATCCTGCAGCAGCGCCGTTGCGACTACCCTGCTCGGCCCGCTGACAGCCCAAGGCCCAAGCAACTCGGCCAACTGATCGAGCAGCCCCGGCTGGGCCAGGACAAAACCCAGGCGAATGCCGGCCAAACCGAAGAACTTGCCGAACGAGCGCAGCACGATCAGCCCTGGCAGCGCGCTATGCGCCGCCAGGCTGTGCTCGGGGGTGCAATCGATAAAGGCCTCGTCGACCACCAGCCAGCCGCCACGCTCGACCAGGCGTGCATGCCAGCTCAGCAATTGCTCGGGCGCGAAACGGCGGCCGGTGGGGTTGTTCGGGTTAATCAGCAGCAGCACATCGAGGCGCTCCAGCGCGCGATTGATCCCGCCTTCGCTGAGTTCCAGCAGGCGATGGCCTTCGCGTTGCCAGGCGGCGGCATGTTCGGCATAGGCCGGCGAGACGATGCCGACCCGAGCGTTGCGCCGCAATCGCGGCAGCGCCTGGATCGCCGCCTGGGAGCCAGCCACCGGCAGTAGATTGGCCACCCCGTAATAGTCGCGGGCGGCAACTTCCAGGCCGTCGTCCAGTTCGGGCAGACGTGTCCAGGCCGACGCGGGAATATCCGGCAGCGGCCAACCATAAGGGGCGATACCGGTGGACAGATCCAGCCAGTCGCGCAACGGAATGGCAAAATTCAGCGCCGCCGCACGCAAGCGGCCGCCATGTTCAAGCACGATAAAGCCCCCATAGCACCAGCAGCGCCAGCCACAGCAGCACGCCGGCGTAGACCAGATTGATCGCCCGCTCGATATCCCGCGCCCGCGCTGGCGGGCCCTGACCCAGTTGCGCCCGCGGGTGCAATTCGCCGTGATACTCGGCCGCGCCGCCCAGGCTGACGCCGAGGGCACCCGCACCGGCGGCCATCACCGGCCCGGCGTTGGGGCTGTCCCACTGCGGCGCCTGGCGTTGCCAGCAGCGCAGTGCCAGGGCCGTCTTGCCGAGCAGCGCATAGGTCAGCGCCACCAACCGCGCCGGCAGGTAATTGAGGACATCGTCGATCTTCGCTGCGGCCCAGCCGAAGCGCTCGAAACGTGGATTGCGGTAGCCCCACATGGCGTCCAGGGTGTTGCTCAGGCGATACAGCACCACACCCGGCGCACCGGCGACGAGGAACCAGAACAGCGCGGCGAATACCGCATCCGCGCCGTTTTCCAGCACCGACTCGGTGCCTGCGCGCGCCACGCCTGTGGCATCCAGTTCGGCGGTGTTGCGGCTGACCATATAACCGACCCGTGCGCGCGCCAGTTGCAGATCGCCCAGGCGCAGGGCCTGGGCCACCGGCTGGGCATGTTCGCCCAGGCTCTTCAAGCCGAGGGCGGCATAGAGGGCAAGTATCTCCACCGCCCAACCGAATACCGACACCTGCGCGAGCACTCCGACCAGCAGGGTCAAGGGCAGTACCGCCAGGCACCAGGCGCTGACCCCATGACTGCGCCAACCACTGCCGCCAGCATTGAAGCGTTGTTCGATGCGCTCAGCCATGCGCCCGAAGGCCACTAGCGGATGCCAGCCTTTCGGCTCGCCAAGGGCTGCATCCAGCGCCACTCCGGCCAGGGCGCTGAGTAGCAGACTCAAGCCCATGCCTCGCTCGCAGGCAATACCATCATCGTGTTCCCCATTGATCCTGAAACAGCAGTTCACTCAGTGGACGCGGCTCTGCCCACCCTTGTTGCACCAGCATCGGCGCGTCGTAGAACGCCACCACCGGTCCCAGACAGAGCACCGCCAACGGCTTGCTGCCGGGCGGCATGCCCAGCAACTCGGCCAACGCCTGTGGCTCGAACAATGAAACCCAGCCCATGCCCAGGCCCTCGGCGCGGGCGGCGAGCCAGAGATTCTGAATCGCGCAGGCCAGCGAGGCCAGGTCCATTTCCGGCAGGGTGCGGCGGCCGAACACATGCCCCTCGCGCCCGTCCATCAGCGCCACTACCAGCAGTTCGGCGCAGTCGCGGATGCCCTCGACCTTGAGCCGCATGAATTCGCCGGAGCGCTCGCCCAGGGCCTCGGCGGTGCGTAGCCGCTCCTCGTCCACCAGACCATGGATCGCCTCGCGCAACGCCGGGCGGGTAATCCGAATAAAGCGCCAGGGCTGCATCAGGCCAACGCTGGGGGCCTGATGCGCCGCCTCGAGCAAACGCGCGAGCAGTTCCGGCGTCACCTCGCCACCGCTGAAATGGCGCATGTCGCGACGTTCGGCGATGGCGCGATACACCGCCGCGCGCTCCTCAGGACTGAAGGTATGCTCGTTCATGGCTGCTCGCAGGGGTGAAACAGCGCCGCAGCGGCGACTGGGTCTGAAGGCAAATAAAAGTGGATATAGGAGGCCGTCAGCCGCCCCATGCGATAGACCGCCTCGGCGGTGCGTTTGTAGTTCGGGCACTCGCCGCGGGTGATCGGGACCAGCGCGCTGGTCAACGCGGAGTAATGGAAACTGTGACCGCGCAGCCGCCCCTCAGGCAGTTCGGTGTGCTGCAAGGCCATGGCCGTCATGCGTGGCTGCAGGGTCGCCTCGCCCTCCAGCACACCGAGCATGCGGCCACTGGCGCCCTGCTTGTCGGTCAGTTTGTCGAACAGATAGAGCATGCCGCCACACTCGGCATGGATTGGCTTGCCGGCGGCGTGATGGTCACGAATCGCCTGGGCCATGGCCTGATTGGCCTCGAGCCGCGCCAGGTGCAACTCCGGGTAGCCACCGGGCAGGTAGAGGCTGTCGACCTCGGGCAGCACCTGATCGGTCAGCGGCGAGAAGAAATGCAACTCGGCGCCCAGCTCACCCAGCAGATCCAGGTTGGCCTGGTAGAGAAAGGCGAAGGCGCTGTCGCGGGCAACGCCGATGCGCACGCCGTCGAGCAGAGGCTCAATCGTGCGCGGTTCGGGCGCGGCGAACTCGACTGCAGGCGGCAAAGCCACGTCGGCGCTGGCGGCCAAGGCATCGGCGGCGGCATCCAGACGGGCATCCAGATCGGCCAACTCTGCGGCCTGCACCAAGCCCAGGTGGCGGCTCGGCAATCCGACTTCGACGCTGCGCGGCAGGGCGCCGTACCAGCGGATCGACGCCGGCAACGCAGCGCACAGTATCTCGCCATGGCGCGTGCTGCCAACCCGGTTGCCGAGCACCCCGGAAAACGGCAAGTCAGGCTGGAAGGTCGCCAGGCCATGGGCCATGGCGCCGAAAGTCTGGGCCATGGCCGAGCCGTCGATCACCGCCATTACCGGCACAGCAAAGCGGCGCGCCAGATCGGCCGCCGAAGGGGTGCCGTCGAACAGGCCCATCACCCCCTCGATCAGGATCAGGTCGGCCTCGCCCGCGGCCTCCCAGAGCAGGCGCCGGCTCTCGGCCTCGCCGACCATCCACAGATCGAGCTGATACACAGGCGCACCGCTGGCGCGGGCGAGGATCATCGGATCGAGAAAATCCGGCCCGCACTTGAACACCCGCACCCGCTTGCCCTGGCGCGTATGCAAGCGCGCCAGGGCGGCGGTGACCGTGGTCTTGCCCTGCCCCGAGGCGGGCGCGGCGATCAGCAGGGCCGGGCAGTTTCTCGCACTCATCGCGACCTCTCGTCAGCCAATGCGCTGCGCGAGGAAGCGCCACACCATGTAGGGCGGCCTCGCCACGCAGTGGCAGCCCGCCACATCCGCTCAACCCACCCATCACGGCATACTGTCTGGGGCGAGTACGCCCTAGCCGAGTCGATCCTGGCACCGATCAAAACTCCACTCCTTTCTGCGCCTTCACCCCAGATTTAAACGCATGCTTGACCAGGTTCATCTCGGTGACGGTGTCCGCCGCCTCGATCATGCCCGGCAAGGCGCCACGCCCGGTCACCACCACATGCTGTAGCAACGGCCGCGACTCGATATCGGTAAGCACCGCTTCCAGCTCCAGATAGCCATATTTCAGGGCGATATTCAGCTCGTCGAGCACCACCAGGCCAATACCCGGATCACTGAGCAACTGCGCGGCGACCGTCCAGGCTTCGCGGGCCTTGTCGATATCGCGCTGACGATCCTGGGTTTCCCAGGTAAAGCCCTCGCCCATCACGTGGTAGCTGACTTCATCGGGAAAACGCCGGAAGAAGGTCTCTTCCCCGGTGCTGGCCGCGCCCTTGATGAATTGCACCACACCGACCCTGAGGCCATGGCCGAGGGCGCGCGCGACCATGCCGAAGGCACTGCTGCTCTTGCCTTTGCCGTTGCCGCTGTGCACCAGCAGCAGGCCGTATTGGTCCTGGGCCTGGGCGATTTTCTCGTCGATCAAGGCCTTCTTGCGGGCCATGCGCGTCTTGTGTCGCGCGTCGCGTTCTGCCGACTCGCTCATCGCGCGCGCTCCCACAGCCGTGACGGCATACAGGAAAGGCTGCACAGCACAGCGGCTGTCATGGGGGGAAGGGGTTTGCTCATCTCGATCTAGCTCCGTCGCGCTCACCCGTGCGACCCAGGCAGGAAAAGACATACGGAGAGCGGGGACGCATGAACTGCACCAAGCGTGCAGCCACACGCCAGACAACGCCCTCCGCGATGTCGTGGACTGCAGCAGGCCGGTCTCCGGGCTTGCGAGTGGCGCTCCGACTATGCAGAACACCTTCAAACGCGCCTTCCCATGCCAATGCACAGTGGCTCAATCAGCGTTTGTTTCAACTCGCATACCGTTGCGGGGGCAGCGTCGGAATTGTTGGCGTGAACACGCACAGCGTACCGACTTCCCTGTTTCACCCCTCGGACGCACAGCGTTGGGGGCACCTGTTGCAAGCCGCGCAGGTTAGTGGCACGCGGTCTTAGCGTCAATGCATAGGCGCAGCTCAGTAGCCGGGGCAATCCGGGGAAGCCATCAAGAGCGGATGGAACGTGGAGCCCAGGGTTAGCGCAGCGGGTCTAAGCTTTGCTCTCTACTCTCTCGCACAGGAGAACAGCCATGAAATACCACGGCAGCTGCCACTGCGGCCAGGTGGCCTTTGAGGTGGAAGGCCAGATCGACGGCGCGATGGCGTGCAATTGCTCGATCTGCCAGCGCAAGGGTTCGCTGCTCTGGTTCGTGCCGCGCGACCAGTTAAAGCTGCTCACGCCGGAAAGCCAGATGGCCACCTACACCTTCAACAAGCACGTGATCCGGCACTATTTCTGCCCGACCTGCGGTATCCATCCCTTCGGCGAAGGCAGCGACCCCAAGGGCAACGCCATAGCGGCGATCAATATCCGCTGCCTGGAGGACATCGAGCTGGAGGCCGTGCCCGTCACCCACTACGATGGGCGCGCGCTCTAGGCAAGCCGCACGGATCGTAAAAAGACCAAAGCCAGGCGCCCTACTGGGAGTCACCCACTACCGCGAGCTGAACCTGGATGAGTTGCACATCCGCCGAATCACTCCCGGGTTGCATCCGGCCTACGTATCGCAGGCCTTGTGCATGAAAACATAGGAGCTATGCAAAAACAGCCTTCAGCGCTTGCGACACAGCGTCAAACCGTCACCCAGCGGCAGCAGAGACAAGTCGATGCGCTGATCGTCTTTCAGTGCCAGGTTGAGTGCCTGAATGGCGCGGGTGTCGTCACTGTCTGGAGCCTGCTCCAGCACCCGCCCGCTCCACAGGGTGTTGTCAAACAGGATCAGGCCGCCCTGGCGCACCAGCCGCAGGGCATGTTCCAGATAGGCCGGGTAGTTGGCTTTGTCCGCATCGATGAAGATCAGGTCGAAGCTACCCGCCTGACCTCCACGCTCAAGCGCGACCAAGGTCTCCAGAGCCGGTGCCAGGCGTTGTTCGATGCGTTCGCAGAGGCCGGCTTCGCGCCAGTAGCGCTCGGCGATGGCGTTGTAGTCGCCGGGGATATCACAGCAGATCATCCGCCCCGCTTCCCC
Source organism: Pseudomonas sp. CC6-YY-74 (assembly GCF_002025205.1). Taxonomy (GTDB): domain Bacteria; phylum Pseudomonadota; class Gammaproteobacteria; order Pseudomonadales; family Pseudomonadaceae; genus Aquipseudomonas; species Aquipseudomonas paeninsulae. Next base: position 1,926,716 of record NZ_CP019947.1, read on the forward strand.
CATGGCCTGAGCCATGCAGAGGGCGCTGTAGCCGGTGAAGGTGCCGACCTCGACAATCCGCCTGGCGCCGGTCAGTTGCACCAGCAGCGCCATGAACTGGCCCTGTTCGGGCGCAATTTGCCAGTTGGCATTGGCCAGCTGCGCCGTCTCATCGCGCAGACGCTTGAGCAGCGACGTTTCGCGCAGGGAAACGTCGAGTAGATAGTGGTAAAGGCTGTCGTCAAGCGTGAGGGTACGGTTGGTCATATGACTCTCCTGAATTAACCACGTGCAGGTCCAGGTAAGAGATGCCATGTCGTCTACCCAGCAATCCGTAGAGCCTCTGTTCAGATGCAGGGTCTGCGGCATCGCGTGAGTCCGCACGAATGAAGTCCGGAGCTTCTATCGACAATCGACCCGAATTGCACCCGGCCGACGGGGCAGGTTCCTACGCAGTCGTCAGGGATTACGCGCCAGTTCGGGACTGAATACGCGCTTGGCATCCAGATAGGTGCGTTGCCAGTAGCTGTTGCTGAGGCTATCCAGACGCACGGTGCCGCCGCTGGAAGGTGCATGCACGAAGCGGCCGTCACCGACATAGATCCCCGCATGGCTGACCTGGCGCCCACCGCTGGTGGCAAAAAACACCAGGTCACCGCTTTTCAGCGCATTACGGCCGACGGCGGGCGCGCGCATGCTGATCAGCTCGCGGGTAGAACGCGGCAGGCTGACGCCAGCCGCGTCGCGGTAGACGTAGCCGATCAGCCCGCTGCAATCAAAACCGCCCGCCGGGGTATTGCCGCCATAGCGATAGGGTGTGCCGACCAGTCCGAGGGCGCGAAACAAGACCTCTTCGGCACCACTGTCGATGCTGGCAACGGGCACATGGACGATTGGCTGTGGAGCAGGAGGGCGACCGGCGCAGGCAGTCAGCAGCGCGGCAAGCAGAAGCAGGGCAACACGGGTCGTGAAGTGCATGAGCGAAACGATCCAGAGCCTGAGTGCGCTCTACTGTGCCGACTCAGGAGAAACCGCGCAACCTTTGCGGTTGCGCCGAGAAATCAGGGATGGCGGGCGAGCTGATCGGTCGGGGCCATGGCCAGCGCCCGTTTGGCCTCGATAAAGGTGCGGTTCCAATAGCGATCTTCCAGGCTATCGACCCGCACACCACCGCTACGGCTGCTGGAGGAATGAATGAACTGATCGTCCCCCAGATAAATGCCAGCGTGGCTGACTCGACCACGGCCGTTGGTGCTGAAGAACAGCAGATCGCCCGGTTCGAGCTCTTCACGCTCGACCAGAGGCGCGTTGATGTTGATCATTTCGCGGGTAGAACGCGGCAGTTGCATGCCGAGCTCTTCCTTGAACAGATAACCGATGAAACCGCTGCAATCGAACCCCGACTTCACCGTGCTGCCGCCGTAGCGGTAACGGGTGCCAACCAGCGACAAACCATGGGACAGGATGCTGTCGGCCAACTGGGGAAGCTCGTAGGATTTGTCGCCGGCAAAGTCGATGACTGCATCGGCTTCGGCTTTCGCTTCGGTATCGTCAAGAAGAGCTGCATGTTCAGCCGTCTTGGCCTTCGCCACTGCAGTGGTCGCCGGAGTTTGCGGCGCATGACTGGCGCAAGCGGCCAGAACCAGAGTAAGTGCGAGAGGCACGAGAGGTGCGAAGTGTTTGAACATGAGCACAACGTGTCGTAGTTTCACAAGGGCGCGACTATGCCTTCAATGCCCTTCATTTGCAAATTCTATGACCGTTGATGTGACTCAGTAGCGCTGGCAAAACATCTAAGGCTCGCCCCTGCAGATGCACGTCGACGGCATCGCTCAAATCGCTACGATTGGGATTGATCTCGGCGGTGAAACCACCCGCCTGACGGGTGCGCAGCAGCGGTTCGACTATGTAGGGAAAACTGGCACTGGTGCCGATGCTGATGACCGCCTCGAAGCCTTTGCCCAGTTCGGCATACAGGCTGTCGATCGCCTGCTCCGGCAGCATTTCCTCGAACAACACCACCGGCGGGCGCAGGATGCCGCCGCACTGCTGGCACTTGGGCGGCAGTGGCCGGCTCAGGTGCTCGGCCAGTTGCGGGTCTTGTGCGCCGCAGGACTGGCAATACAGCGGCGCCAGTTCGCCATGGATCTCGATCAAGCGCTCGGGCGGACTGCCGGCAGCGCGGTGATAGCCATCGATATTCTGGGTCAGCACCCAGCACTGGGGTTTCAAACGCTGCAACTCGGCGATGGCGTAATGCCCGGCATTGGCCTGTGCGCCGAGGCAGGCTTTGGCCAGTTCGGCCAGGTACTTCCAGCACAGCGCGGGGTCGCGTTGCAGCATGGGCCCGGAAAGCGCCGCCTCGATCGGCAGGCCTTCGGCGGTCTGGCCGTTGTACAGGCCGCCGATGCCGCGGTAGGTCGGCAAACCGGAGTCGGCGGACAGACCGGCGCCAGTAATGATCAGGATGCGCTCGACCGCATTGATGGCCTCGGCAACACGGGCAATGACCTCATCCATCTCAAGCTCTCCTGACGACGCTCTTTCGTCCACCGCGACATCGACTTGGTGGGTGGATGAAACGTCAGTCAATGATTGACCGTATACGCCAGCATCATCGACAACTGGCACAGCGGTCGGCCGCTCTGTACGTGCCACTGATTGAACGCCGCCTGCACGGCTGCGCGGTCTTTTAGGCTGGTCGGCACCTTGTCGATGATGTTCTGCGCCTTGAGCGCGGCGACCATGTCATCGCTGGGAATGAAGGTATCCTTGCCGACCATGCGCAAGAACCGCGGCGCGGACAACCCGCCCATCTGGCTACCGTGCTTGGCCAGGTAGCGCCACAGACCAACGATATCGGTCACTGGCCAGTCGGCGATCAACGCACCGAAGCTGCCTTTCTCCCGGCGCACATCCAGCACGAACTGGGCATTGCGCGGCACGCTCTTGAGCTTGCCCAGGTGGCGGATGATGCGCGCATCCTGCATCAGGTTTTCCAGACGCTCGGCGCCCATCAGTACGACTTTCTCCGGATCGAAAGCGAAGAACACCTGCTCGAAAACCGGCCACTTGGCATCGACCAGGCTGTGCTTGAGACCGGCCCGAAAGATGCGCAGGCTGAGGGTGGACAGATAGCGGTCATCGCTCAGCGCACGCAACTCTGCATCGCTACACGGCTGCGGCAAGCGCGCCTCGAGGGCAGCGGCCGAGCCAAAACGATTCAGGCAATACTCATGGAGCCATTTGTAGTCGCGCATCATCCCTTGCCTTTGCTTGTCGCTTGAGCTTTATCGCTGGCCCTACAGATTCATCACATTGACGAAACGTGATGCGGCATTTTCGTCGATTCTCAGGTTCTTGAAGTCGAACAGGTTGCGGTCGGCCAACTGCGAAGGCACTACGTTCTGCAACGCGCGGAACATGATCTCGATACGCCCCGGCGATTTGCGCTCCCAGTCCTGGAGCATCTCTTTGACCACCTGACGTTGCAGGTTTTCCTGCGAGCCGCAGAGGTTGCACGGAATGATCGGGAACTGCCTGAGCTTGCTGTAAGCCTCGATATCCGCCTCATTGCAGTAGGCCAGCGGGCGGATCACCACGTTGCGCCCGTCATCGGCACGCAGCTTCGGCGGCATGGCCTTGAGCGTTCCGCCGTAGAACATGTTGAGGAAGAAGGTTTCCAGGATGTCGTCGCGGTGATGCCCCAGGGCCATCTTGGTCGCGCCGATCTCGTCGGCGAAGGTGTACAGGGTGCCGCGGCGCAGGCGTGAACACAGCGAACAGGTGGTCTTGCCTTCCGGGATCATCTCCTTGACCACCGAATAGGTGTCTTTTTCGACGATGTGATAGGGCACACCAATGGATTCCAGGTAGGCCGGCAACACATGCTCGGGGAAGCCTGGCTGTTTCTGGTCCATATTCACCGCGACTATCTCGAACTTGATCGGCGCGACCTTCTGCATATGCAGCAACACATCGAGCATGGTGTAGCTGTCCTTGCCCCCGGACAGACAAACCATGACCTTGTCACCGTCCTCGATCATGTTGAAGTCGGCAATGGCTTCGCCGGCCTGACGACGCAGGCGTTTTTGCAGCTTGTTCTGATTGACCGAGAGGCTACCCATGGTGCACTGGAATCCGGAGGCTTACTAAAGAGCGGCATTTTACCCAGAAAGCGCGACGCGCCCTACCCCAATCGCGCTGCAATGCTAGGCTCGAATAATGAACGACGAACTTGACCCCTCTGCCGATCTGGCAGAACACCTGCACCAGCTGCTGCAGGACGCCCCCGCCGGGATTGGCGAATACCAGTTGATCCAACAGCTGAAAGATCGCCACTGCACGCACATTCCCCACTTGCCGCTGACCGACAACCTGGTGCTATTTCGCACCCACTTTCTAGTCTTCAACGCCCTGTACCGGCTGCGCGAGCAGCTATGGAGCGAACGGCTCGGCTTTGTCCAGATCAACCCGCTGTGCATCCAGCTGCTGCCTTACCAGGCTGGCAGCGCCGAACTGAGCGAGCACGACCCGTTGCGCGAGTATTACCTGGATCTCAGTCAATTGAGCGACACCGACGAGCGCGATGTGGAAAAGCTGCTGGCCAGTTTCTGGACACGCATGCAAGGCGGCGAGGAAAAGCGTGCCGCCCTGGAGCTGTTCGAACTGAGCGAAAGCCAGCAAGTGCTCAATCTCGGGCTTATCAAGCATCGCTACAGGCAACTGGTCAGCCTGCATCACCCCGATCGAGGCGGCAGCACTGCGCGCCTGCAGTCAATCAACAAAGCGATGGAAATTCTGGAACGCTATTACAGCTGACTTTCAGAGACCAATTTGCTCTAAGAGCAGCCCCCTCTCGAACGCCAGCCTCTGCCTATACTGCGACATACGGTCGCATAGGTTCGGCCAGTACCCGGTGGCGCTGTCTACGCGCGCCGGGCACTACGCTGGGGGGCGACCGCATAACAAGAGGAGGTGTCTGGCATGATCCATCACGTTTGGGGGCTCTTCACCCATCCCGATCAGGAATGGCAGGAAATTCGTGGCGAAGAAGAAACCATCAGCCACATGTATCTCACCCACGTACTGGTGCTCGCCGCGATTCCGGCGATCTCAGCTTTTATCGGCACCACTCAGGTCGGCTGGTCCATCGGTGATCGGGCACCGGTAATGCTGACCGAAGCCAGCGCATTGCAAATGACGATCATGACCTACCTGGCGATGCTTGCCGGTGTTGCGGTGATGGGCGCCTTCATTCACTGGATGGCACGTACCTATGACGCCAGCCCCAACCTGACCAGGTGCATCGTGTTCGCCGCCTACACTGCTACGCCCTTGTTCGTCGGCGGCCTGGCGGCACTCTATCCAAATATGTGGCTGGCCATGGTGGTGGGAACACTGGCCATCTGCCACACCGTCTACTTGCTCTATGTGGGTATCCCAACCTTCATGAGTATCCCCGAGGATGAGGGTTTCATGTTCTCCAGCTCGGTACTCGCGGTAGGGTTGGTGGTACTGGTGGCGATGATCGCCTGCTCGGTGATTTTCTGGGGTCTTGGGGTAGGCCCGGTCTACACCAGCTAAGGCATGGCAGCGAAGACCGTACGAAACCACCTCACGGTGGTTTCGTCGTTTTGGGGCTGCCGTAGCGGTTCGGCTTAGGCATAATCGCGCCGTCATCTTCAGGTTACGCCCATGCCCGAACACATCCACACCCGTGTCGAGTCTTGTTACCAGCAGGCCGAGGCCTTTTTCAAACAGCGCTTTGTCCGTGCCGAAGTGAGCTTCAAACTGCGCGGGCAAAAGGCCGGGGTGGCGCACCTGACGGAAAACAAACTGCGCTTCAACCCCCAGCTATACCGGGAAAACCGCGAAGACTTCCTCAAGCAGACGGTGGCCCACGAAGTAGCGCACCTGATCGCCCATCAACTGTTTGGCCTGAAGATCCAAGCTCACGGCGAGGAATGGCAACTGATCATGCGCGGCGTCTATGAATTGCCGCCAAACCGCTGCCATAGCTATGACGTCAAGCGTCGCAAGGTCAGCCGCTTCATCTACCGCTGCAGCTGCCCCCAGGGCGACTTCCCCTTCTCCGCCCAACGTCACGCCCTGGTCGGCAAAGGCCGGCGCTACTTCTGCCGGAGCTGCAAGGTGACCCTGAGCTATACCGGCGAACAGCGAGTGGAGTGAGCCGCCGTCGAGACTCCCCCCGCAATACATCGAACAGCCAAGAGCCAAGCGGCGGCCTCTCGTCAGCCAGCAGACACCTGGGATAGGCCCATCTGCATTACCAACGACCGCGCCTGCGCGCAACTCAGATCGCAAAGGGCCCACTTGCCGGCATCACGTCTGGATCTGGAGTGCTGGCGTTGTACGGTATAGGTACCGCGCAGGCCGGGGCAGCGTTCCTCTGCGGCCATCTGGCTGGGGATCTGGTCTGCTGCAGCACGGCTGTTGATTGCCATCCCCGGTGCCCTGGAGATTGGCAGCAGCGTCGTCGCCGTGCTCGGCGTACTGAGCGGGCGCTACCTGTGCGGGTTAGGCCTGCGCGCGATTCGCACCCGCGACAGCACGGCCGCCCCGGGAATGGCAGATAAGGGCAAGTCGGTTACCATCAGCGGTGTAGTTTCTCGATGGTTGTAGCGACGACTCAAGCGAAGCGAGGTGACATGACGCCCATACAACGACTGCCGGTCGAGGCCGGTCTGGATGCGGAACGGCAGTTGCTGGATCAGGTGCATGCCGGTGCCCTCGAGTGTGGCTTGCTGTTCTGGCGGCCACTGGATACCGCGCTGGTGATGCCGCGCCGCCTGAGCCGTCTGGCCGGTTTCGCCGCCGCCGAGGCGGCCTGCGCGGCGCAAGGCTGGCCGGTGGCACTGCGCGATACCGGCGGCGAACCGGTGCCGCAGTCTCCGGCGGTGCTCAACGTGGCGTTGGCCTATGCCGTGCCCGCGGGCGACGATGAGCAAAAACGCATCGAAACAGCCTACCTGCGCCTGTGCCAGCCACTGTGTGACTGGTTGCGCGACCTCGGTCTGGATCCCGGCCTGGGCGAAGTGGATGGCGCCTTCTGCGACGGCCGCTACAACGTCACCCTGGAGCAACGCAAGCTGGTCGGTACCGCGCAACGCTGGCGCCGGCGGCCGAGCGATGGCCGCCACGTGACCCTGGCCCATGCCGCTATCCTGCTGGACAATCAGCGCCAGTCGATGGTCGAGGTGGTCAATAGCTTCTACCGGGATTGCGACCTGCCGAGCCGTTGTCGGGTCGCCAGTCATGTGCCGCTGGACGAGTTCATCACCCCGGTATGGCCGGCTGCAAACGGCCTGCAGGATTGCTACCGGCAACAGCTGGCGGGGGCGGGATTGCCGCTTTCCGCGTAGGGTGCGCGGGGCCGCCTAGGCCATACGCACCGGGACACCCCGCCGATGGCGCGCATCCCCCCTTACGCCACGACCTTGGCCGCCTTCAGCGCGGCGATTCGTTCAGCCGAGTAGCCCAGCTCGCGCAATACCTCCTCGGTGTGTGCCCCCACCGCTGCGCCCACATGCCTGGGCTCGGGCAAACCGCCGGAGAATTTGATCGGACAGGCGATCTGCGGCTGTGGGTCGCGGCCTGCACGCGGCACCTCGGTGACCAGCTGGCGCGCCTTGAGCTGCGGGTGCTCGACCGCCTCGGCCAGGCTCAGCATCGGCTCGACGCAGGCGTCCAGACCGGCGAATAGCTGGCCCCATTCGGCAAAATCGCGCGTCTCGAATTCGATCTCAAGCTCGCGCTTGAGCGCGCGCTGATCCTCGGGCTTGGGCGACAGGCCGCGGGCAGCCAGTTCCGGACGCCCCAAGGCGGCGCAGAACTGCTGCATGAACTGCGGTTCCAGGCTGCCGACCGAGAACCAGCGACCATCGCGGGTGCGGTAGTAGTCATAGAAGCTGCCGCCGTTGAGCACCTGGTTTTCCATCTGCGGCTCGACGCCGGCAGCCAGATAACCCGCCCCGGCCATGCCGTGCAGGCTGAAGGCGCAGTCGGTCATGCTGATATCCACCTGCTGCCCCTGCCCCGTTGCCTGCCGCTGAATTACTGCGGCCAGCAAGCCGATCACCCCGTGCAATGAGCCACCGGCAATATCCGCCGCCTGAATGCCCAGCGGCAAAGGCCCGGTTTCTCGCCGCCCGGTGTAACTGGCGATGCCGGCCAGGGCCAGGTAATTGATGTCATGCCCTGCCCGGTCTTTATACGGCCCGGTCTGGCCATAACCGGTGATCGACACGTAGATCAGCCTGGGGTTGATCGCTTTCAGCGCTTCATAACCCACGCCGAGTTTGTCCATCACCCCAGGGCGAAACTGCTCAAGAACGATGTCGTAATCGGCCACCAACTGTTTAACCATCGCCACCGCCTCGGCCTGCTTCAGATCCAGGGCGATGCAGCGCTTGTTGCGGTTGAGGTAGGCATGGCTGGCGGACACCCCGCCGTCATGCGGCGGCAATACCCGCACCAGGTCCATGCGCGTGGGCGACTCAACCCGCAGTACCTCCGCGCCCATATCAGCCAGCAGCAATGAGGCGAATGGCCCAGGCAATAGGGTGGAAAAATCCAGCACTTTCAGGGTGGAGAGCGGGCCTGACATAAAAACTCCTGTGGATACTCTTTAAATGCCGATGGGTATCGCTGCGCTCAACCTACGCGGCCCGCCCCATCCTACGTAGTCGAGTCATTGCCAATGCAGTGGCTGCTCGGCATTGAGCGCGGCGACCTCCTCAGCAAAGCGCGCTTCCAGCACATTGCGGCGGATTTTCATGGTCGGCGTCATGCAACCGTTGTCCACGGTCCAGGGTTCACGCACCAGCACAAAATGGCTGATCCTCTCATGGTTTTGCAGCGTGGCATTGAGTTGCTGCAAGGTTTGCTGCAGGTCAGCCGTCACCTGTTCGCGCGCCTGATCGCGGGCTGCGGGCGACAGCTCGATCAGCGCCAGCGGCTGATCCAGATTGCTGCCCATCAGGCACACCTGCTCGACCCACTGATTCTTGGCAATCTCACCCTCAATCGGTGCCGGAGCGATGTACTTGCCCTTGCTGGTTTTGAAGATGTCCTTCACCCGTCCGGTGATGCGCAAGTAGCCATCGCTGTCCAATTCACCCTTGTCACCGGTGTGTAGCCAGCCACCGACCAACGCCTCGGCGGTTTTCTCTGGATCCCGGTAATAGCCGAGCATCAGCGTCGGGCTGCGAAACAAAATCTCGCCGGTGTCGGCTATACGCACCTCCAGGCCTTTCATCGGCCGCCCCACAGTGCCAAAGCGCACCTGACCGGGGCGATTGAAGCAGCCGTAGGCGACATTTTCACTCATGCCATAGCCTTCACAGAGAGTCAGGCCGATAGTTTGATACCAGTCGAGCAGCCCAGGCGAAATCGCCGCAGCGCCAGAGATCATGATGCGTGCCTGATCGAGGCCCAGGCCGCGACGCACCTTGCGCGCGACCAGCCGACCCAGCAACGGGATACGCAGTAGCAGGGTCAGCTTGGCCTGCGGCAGTTTCTCCAGCACCCCCAGCTGAAAGCGTGTCCACAGGCGTGGCACGGCGAAAAACACCGTGGGCCGCACATGGCACAGATCGCGGGAAAAGGTCTCCATCGACTCAACAAACGCCACTGGCGCGCCGCTATACAGGCTGTTGAATTCGACCATAAAGCGCTCGGCCACATGCGACAACGGTAGAAAGGAGAAGAATCGATCCTCCGTACTCATGTCCATTTCCCGGCAGGCGTTAGCTGCGGTAAAGGCCATAGCGTGCACCGAGAGCATCACCCCCTTGGGATTACCCGTGGTGCCGGAGGTATACACCAGCGTCAGCACCTGCCCGGGCTCTTGCACTGCAGGAGTTTGCAGCGGTTCATGGGCGGCCAGCAAAGCGTGCCAGTCATAGGCGCAGGCCAGCGTCGGGTACGGCAGAGCAATGCGCGTCAGCTGCGGGCCAATCCCCGCCTCCAGCTTCTCCGCGTCATCCAGTTTGCCGAGCAGGATGACCCTGCACTGCGCATGCTCCAGCACGTAGGCAATGCTCTCGGCCGATTGCAGCGGATACAACGGCACGCTGACCAGCCCAGCCATCATGATCGCCAGATCACAGATAAACCATTCGGCGCAGTTCTTCGACAGCAGCGCCACCCGGTCTCCCGGCTCGCAGCCCCGGGCCAGTAGTGCGCTGGCCAAACGCCGGGCCTGGTCATCGACCTGACGCCAGGTGAAATCATGCCACTGGCCGTTTACCGGCTGGCGCAGCCAGGCCGCATCCGGGCGTTTCTCGACCCAGAGCGCGAAACGCTCCAGGGGCAGTTGATCCGTCATATCCCGCCCTCATGATTATTGTTCTAGTTCAGCGCTGGACGCTTAGGTGTCCGACCCTCGATTAAAGCTTCATGCCGCGGCTGATGATCTCTTTCATGATCTCCGAGGTGCCGGCAAAAATGCGCTGGATACGCGCATTCGCGTACATCTTGCAGATTGGGTATTCCCACATATAGCCCCAGCCGCCGTGCAGCTGTACCCCTTCATCCACCACCTTGCCCAGTAGCTCAGTGGTAAACAACTTGGCCTCGGCGGCGACTTCCGGGGTGAGCTTTTTCTCGTTGTGATCCATCACGCAACGGTCGACGAACACCTGGGCCACATCGATCTGAGTGCGCATTTCCGCCAGCTTGAAACGGGTGTTCTGGAAGTGCGAGATCGGCCGATCGAACGCCTTGCGCTCGCGCACATAATCGATGGTCACTTGCAGCGCCGCCTCGGCACCGGCCACCGCGCCGCAGGCGTTGGTCAGGCGTTCCTGGGCGAGCATGTTCATCAAATAGAAAAAACCACCCTTGGCATCGCCGAGCAGATTGGCCTTGGGTACTTTGACGTTATTGAAGAACAGTTCGGCGGTGTCCTGGCTCTTCATGCCGAGTTTTTCCAGCTTCTTGCCGCGTTCGAAACCTTCCATCCCACGCTCAATCAGGAACAGGCCCATGGCGTGTTTGTTATCCGGGTCAGTCTTGGCCGCGACTATCACCACATCGGCCAGCACGCCGTTGGAGATGAACACCTTGGAGCCGTTGAGTAGGTAGTGATCGCCCCTGTCCACCGCGCTGGTGCGCATGCCGGCCAGGTCGGAGCCAGCGCTGGGCTCAGTCATCGCCACGGCTAAAATCAGCTCACCACTGATGATGCCCGGCATAAACCGCGCCTTCTGCTCGGCGTTGCCGTACTCGGCGATATAGGGGCCGCACAGCGCCGAATGCAGCGGCAGCATGAAGCCCGCCTCGTTTATCTTGGCCAGTTCCTCGCACATGATCTGCTCATAGCGAAAATCCTTGAGGCCCGAACCGCCGTATTCCTCGTCCGCCCAGGGCAGCAGGAAACCCATCTCGCCGGCCTTCTTCCACACCTCACGGCTGACTATGCCGGCCGCTTCCCATTCGTCCTGATGCGGCAGCACCTCTTTCTTCAGAAAGGCGGCGAAGGCGTCGCGAAACATATTGTGTTCGGTATCGAAAATATTGCGTTGCATGCGCGTGTGCTCCCTGAGTTGAAGTCGTGTTGCAGGTTAGGCCCGCCCACCCGCCTGCCTCAATGACCCATACGCTCAGCCTGGATTGACCCATTCGCTCGGCACTTGTCCTCAGTCCACCGAGCTGCCTACCATCGGCGCACTTTCAAGGAGTTGTCATGCGCGAACGCACCATCGCCAGCCACTTTGTCCGCGCCGCGTTGTGCGGAGCCGAACGCCAGGGCCACGACTGCGCCGCGCTGCTGCGCCAAGTGGGGATTCAGGCCGCCCTGCTGGATGAGCCGCGCGCACGGGTCGCCCCCGAACAGTTCGCCCGCCTGATGCAATTACTGTGGGAAAGCCTCGGCGATGAATACCTCGGCTTTGGCCGCCTGCGCAGCAAGCCCGGTACCTTCGCCATGATGTGTTACGCGATCATCCACTGCCGTTCACTGGAAAAAGCCCTGGGCCGGGGCGCGCTGTTCTACAGCCTGTTCCCCGAAGCCCCGACCATCAGCATCCAGCGCGAAGGCGACTGGGCGCGGCTGTCGGTGGACGACTCAACCCTGTGCGACCCCGACCACTTTCTGCTCGAGAGCCTGCTGGTGATCTGGCATCGCCTCGGCAGCTGGTTGATCGGCCAGCGTATCCGCCTGGAAGAAGCCACCTTCACCTACAGCCAACCCGCCCATGCCGGCGAATACGAACTGCTATTCCCCTGCAACCGGCGCTTCGCCGCCGGGCAAACCAGCCTACTGTTCCACGCCCGCTACCTGGCCATGCCGCTGTTGCAGGACGAACGCACGCTCAAGCAATTCCTCCAACACTCCCCCGCCGATCTGTTGGCCCGCCCAGACGGCGGCGACAGCCTGATCAGCCAGATCCGCCGCCTGCTCGGCCGCGACTGCAGCGCCTGGCCTGACCTGGACGCGGTCGCGCAACAACTGCATATGAGCCCGCAGACCCTGCGTCGGCATCTGCGCGAAGAGGGTTCGAGCTTTCAGGAGCTGAAGGATCACCTGCGCCGCGACCTGGCCATCTACCACCTGGGCCGCGATGATCTGCCGATTCAGGACATTGCCGAACAGCTGGGGTTTTCTGAGCCTTCGGCCTTTCACCGCGCGTTCAAGAAGTGGACCGGCCTGACCCCGGGTGCTTATCGCGCCCAGGAAAGCTGACGCCGTCTGAAACGCAGATGCCTCGGGTCTGTCGATACGCAAGCCGTGCAAAACTCTAGGGCGGACCGCAGCGGCCACCGCTCAGGGGCGCAACGAACAGCCGCCTATTACCGCGCACCGGACGGCGTACTGCTTCGCGAGTACGGCCTACACCGCAGCCCGGCTGTCATCCAGGAAAACGGCACAGTCAGAGCTTACGCGCCGACCATCCGGCCAGCAGGAACAAACCCGCCAAAACCGCCAATAACGGCAACCAGCCGGCATGTTCCCAGACATAGCCGCCGACATAGCCGACCACGCTGGAGCCCAGGTAATAGGCACACAGATACAGCGCCGAGGCCTGCGCCTTGGCGCCTTTGGCATGCTGACCGACCTGGCCGCTGGCCACCGCATGGGCGGCGAAGAAGCCCAGGGTCAGCAGCGCCAGGCCCAGCACCACGGCACTCAGCCAAGGCGTGGCACAGAGCGCGACGCCGAGCAGCATGATGCCGATACCGCCCTGCAGCACCTGGCGCGCACCGAAATGCGGCACCAGGCGCCCGGCCCAACCGGCACTGAGAATGCCGACCAGATACACCGTGAACAGCAGGCCGATCAACGTCGACGACAAACTGAACGGCGCCGCCGCCAGGCGAAAACCGACATAGTTGAACAGCGCGACGAAGCCGCCCATCAACAGAAATGCCAGCAGAAACAGCGCGCGCAGCTGCCGGTTGCCCAGGTGTTGAGCGAAGTTGCCGAGCAACCCGCGCAGCGACAATGGCTGGGCGCGAAAATGCCGCGACGGCGGCAACAGCCAGATAAACAGCGCCAAAGCCAGCAAGCCCATGCCGGCGATGCCACCCAGCGCCAGCGGCCAGCCGCCGATATCGCTGAGCAGGCCTGCGAGCAAACGCCCGAGCAGGCCGCCCAGAGCGGTGCCGCCGATGTACAGGCCCATCGCCGCCGGCAACGCCTCGGGGTCGAACTCCTCGCCGACATAGGCCATGGCCAGTGCCGGCAAACCGCTCAGTGCCAGGCCGAGCAACGCGCGCAGCAGCAACAGGTAGTCCCAGGTTTCGACCAGCGCACAGGCGATGCCGAGTACACAGGCCAGGCCCAAGGCGCCGACCATCACCGGCTTGCGCCCCCAGCTCTCAGCCAACGCGCCTGATACCAGCAGGCACAGCGCCAGGCTCAGGGTGGTCAGCGACAACGCCAGGCTACTACCGGCCGCCGATACCGAGAAGTGCGCGGCCAACAGCGGCAACAGCGGCTGCACGCAATAGAGCAAGGCAAAGGTGGCGAAGCCGGCGCAGAACAACGCCAGGGTGGCACGCCGGTAGGCAGGGGTGCCGCGTTTGAGGTGTGCACTGGCAGCAGAGGAAGACATCGACGACACTCGCAATCAGGCCCGAACAGGCCGGCACAAAGCCTAGCACGCGCTCTGGCCCGCTGGCTCACGCCACCGCGCACAAGTGTTGTGCGCCTGGCGAACAAGCAGATGAAACAGGCCGCCCCCGCTTGGCAGGTTGCGTGGAGCCCGAATGGCGCACTAGATTTTTTACACCCGGCCATGCACCAACTCCGCCCCTGCTCCCGCGCCTGCATGCCCCCGAAACCCGCCACTTTCGCCTTACCGGGACAGCCGCACGTCCCTGAGTAACGGGCATTACAGCCCCTGGGGATTCAAGGCCGGCCGAGGAAGTCCATCTTGCCGATATCCAGGCCGTTGTGGCGCAGGATCGCGTAGGCGGTGGTCAGGTGAAAATAGACGTTCGGCAGGACGAAATGCAGCAAGTACTCCTGCCCCGTGAACTGCAACTCCAGACCCGGAAAGTTCAGGGTGATCGACTTGCCTTCGCTGCCCTCGAGCTGCACCGCAGTAACGCTGCCGAGAAATGCCTGGGTCTTGGCGATACGCGCCTGCAATTCGGCAAAGCTGCTTTCGTTGTCGGCATAGCTAGGGATGTCGATACCGGCCAGACGCGCGGCGCAGCCTTTGACGCTGTCGCTGGCGATCTGCACCTGGCTGATCAAGGGCAGCATATCCGGCGCCAGGCGCGCATTGAGCAGCACGCTCGGCTCGATCTTGCGCTCAGCGGCGTAAGCTTCGGCTTTATCCAGGATGGCCGACAGATTGCCAAGCATACGAATGAACTGCGCAAGCGAGGCGTCATACATGGACAGCGACATAAGGAAATCTCCATCGGGGCTGAAGGTTGGGCCAACACTCTGCTAGCTTAGCTAGAGAACCCGCAACAAGGCTCGAGGCACATGAAACAACAGGAAATAGCCGCTTTTTGTCTGCAACTGCCCGGTGCCCGCGAAGATTTCAAGTGGGGCAACAACCAGGTGTTTTCCGTGGCGGGCAACAAGATGTTCGCCATCCTCAATTTTCTCGGCCATGAGCTGGCGTTCAAGGTCGACAGCGATCTGTTCCTTGGTTACGTCGACCGCCCCGGCATCCGCCCGGCGCCCTATCTGGCGCGAGCGCATTGGATCAGCATGAGCTGCGCGCACCCGCCCCTTGGCGACGACGAACTGTGGCAGCTGCTGACCCGCTCGCACCAATTGGTGGTACGCAGGCTGCCCAAGCGCCTGCAAGTGGGCCTGCTCCTCGACCCGTGATCGATCTAGCGCAGCACGGCACCGAAATAGACGCCGTCCAGCACCAGCCAATCGAACCAGAACGCCTGGTGTGCCGCGACAATCGTCCAGAACAGCAGCTGATAAGACCCCTTGCGGGTTTTATGGCGAAAGATCTGCTGAGCCAACAAAGCGCCGGGCCAGCCGCCCAGCAACTCGACCAGATGCAAGCTGTTCTCCGGGATCCGCCTGCCGCCATGCAGCGCACGGCTTTTGTCATGCCAGTATTGCCCGAAGCTGATCAGGCTGGCGGCGGCATATGCCACCAGCGCCCAGATCAAGCCCGCACTCAGCAGCAGTTGCAGTGCGCCAAACAGCGGCAGGCCGCCCAACCCGGCGAACAGCAGCAACTTCAGGCCGCGGTTCTGAATCGGTCCAGAGGCCTCGCGTTTTGCCCTTGGCTGACTGGGTTTTCGCACCAGCGTAGGTGACGGTTTGGCGGACCGCGGCTTCCGCCGGATGGCCGGCTGATCGAGCGCCAAATCGCCCGCCAGGCGTATATGCTCGGCGCGCAGACGCCCTTGTCGGTCCTTGCCCGCGATATACAACACCTGGTCGCCGGCTACGGGACGCCGATCGCCACGCATCGCCGAGATATGCGCAAACACCTCGCCACCGCCCTGCTGCGGCTGGATAAAGCCAAAGCCCTTGTCGTCGTCCCAATTGCGCAACAGCCCGCGCTGTTCCATGACGCCAGTCCTTAACTGAAAAGGATCTATTCTAGCGGGCTCACGCGGCGTAGTGACGCGTGAGAAACGCCAGCAATAGCCGATTTACCTGGGCGGCCTGTTCGTTCTGGATCCAGTGACCGCAATCGCTCAGCAGATGCTGTTCCAGGTTCGCGATGCGCTTGGGCATCTGCTTGAGGGTGTAGGCTTCCAGGGTGCCAACCGGGTCCTTGTCGCCGAGCAGGAACAGCGCCGGTTGTTCGATGTGCTTGTCAGCCAACGCCTCGGTGCGCTGCCAGTTGCGTTCGAAGTTGCGGTACCAGTTGAGTGCGCCATGGAAACCGCGGCCAGTGAAAGTCTGCAGATAGTGGTTGAACGCCTCGGCATCGCACCAACGCGGCAATATGCAGGGGTCCTGCATGCCGTCGAACAACCCGGCACCCGCAGGCTTTTCCTGCAGGAAAAAATCCTTGGGTACGGCGGCAGAGGTGTTGTGCATCATCATGCGCAGGGTGCGCGGGATATCGGCGTCCATTTCCTGCTCGGCAACACCCGGTTGCTGGAAGTGCAGGATGTAATGGAAGCGCTCGGCATAGTGCTGACGCATCATGTCAATCGCGGGCTGCCGGGGCCGCCCGCCAAATGGCACGGCCATGCCAACCACTGCTTTTACCCGCTGCGGCGCCAATAACGCCAGGTGCCAGGCAATCGGCGCGCCCCAATCGTGGCCGACCACGCACGCCTCGCTGTGCCCGAGCAGATCCATGGCTGCCTGGATATCGCCACACACGGTAATCAGGTCATAAGCCGCCGGATCACGCGGCGCGCTGCTTTGCCCATAGCCACGCATTTCCGGGATCAGCACCCGATAACCGGCCGCCGCCAATGGGCCGATCTGCTGACGCCAGGAGTGCCAGCATTCGGGAAAACCATGCAGCAACCACAGCGGACGGCCATCGGCCGGGCCTGCACTGTAGAGGCTAAGCGTAATGCCGTTGACGACGAGCAGTTGGTGTTCCAGCGAATTCATAACAGGCCTCCATGAGCGGGCATCACTATGACAAAGGCGCGCCAAGCAGCGCGCCTTTTATCAATCCGCCGAATACAGCCTTACACGTTCAACCCTGGGCGGTACTCCAGTCGATCAGATGCAGCTGCCAGGTCGCCAGAATCAGCAGACCGAAACCGATGCGATACCAGGCGAATACCGCATAGCTATGGCTGCCGATGAACTTGAGCAGTGCACGCACGGCGATCATGGCGAAGATGAACGAGGTCACGAAGCCGATGGCGAACACCGGCAGATCCGCTGGCAGGAACAGTTCGCGGTACTTGTAGCCGGAGTACACCGCCGCGCCGACCATGGTGGGCATCGCCAGAAAGAAGGAGAACTCGGTAGCCGCCTTGCGTGACAGGCCAAACAACAGGCCGCCGATAATCGTCGCGCCCGAGCGCGAGGTGCCCGGAATCATCGCCAGACACTGGGCAAAGCCGACTTTCAGCGCATCCTTCCAGGTCATATCGTCGACGCTTTCGGCGTGGATAACATGCTCACGCCGCTCAGCCCAGAGCATGATCACGCCACCCACTATCAGCGCTGCAGCGACAGTAATCGGATTGAACAGGTATTGCTGAATCAGATCGGCAAAGCTCACACCGAGAATCACCGCGGGCAGGAAGGCAACTAGCAGATTGGCGGTGAAGCGTTGCGCTTCTGCCTCCCGCGGCAAGCCAACCACCACCTCGATGATCTTGCGCCTGAATTGCCAAACCACCGCCAGGATCGCGCCCAACTGGATAATGATATTGAACGCCATGGCCCGCTCACCGGAAAAGTCGATGAGATCGGCGACTATGATTTGATGACCCGTACTGGAAATCGGCAAAAACTCGGTAATACCCTCGACAACGCCCAAAATAAACGACTGCACGGCGGTCCAAAGATCCATCAACACTCCTAAGGCGCGCGGTATGCACCGCACGAACGACATAAATTATGTGAAACACCATCAACACGTGAACGGCTGTCGGACTCAGACCCTGTGCTTCGGTCCTAATAAACAGGAAAAGCCGGGAAACCCTCAGGTTTTGGCCTGCGCGGCCGAAATGCTATCAGAGACCCAGGTTTTATTGTCTGCATTAGAGCCAACTGATGCAGATTCGAGGAAATTTCGGCTTCGCCCAACGCCCCAAGCCAATTGGCGGATGGTCTAGCACAACCAGTGGTGCATTCCGTATATAAGGGACGCGCCCTGCCCCCCAGATCAAGAACCGAGAGAGCCTTTCTATGAACAGCCTACGCAGCCTGCCTATTAGCCGTCGCTTGTGGCTTATTCTCGTTGTCGCCATCGCCATGTTGTTCATCCTCGGGGCGTTGATGCTGCAACAGGTTAATCGCAACCTGTATGCCGCCAAAGAAGAGAAGACCCAGCACGTGGTACAGAGCGCGGCAGGCATTCTCGCCCATTACCACAGCCTCGAGACAGCCACTACGCTCAGTCGCGAGGAGGCGCAGAAACAGGCTATGGAGGTGATCCGCGGCCTGCGCTACGACGGCCAGGAGTATTTCTGGATCAATGACCAGACGCCAACCATGATCATGCATCCAACCAACCCCAAACTCGAAGGACAGAACCTTTCCGCCGTCAAGGATCAGGACGGCAAGGCGCTGTTCAATGAAATGGTGCAGATCAGCAAAACCAAGGGCGCCGGCCCCGTGCATTATCGCTGGCCGAAGCCAGGCTCGAGCGCCCCGATAGCCAAGGTTTCCTACGTTAGCTTGTTCCAGCCCTGGGGTTGGATCATCGGTTCGGGCGTGTACGTCGATGACGTGCAGGAGGAGTTCCAGGCACAAGCCTTACGCGCACTCGCTATCGGCATTGCGATCGCTCTGCTGATGACCCTGCTGGTAACCCTGATCTCGCGCAGTATTGCCCGGCCCCTGCAGGAGCAGGTCGACGCCATGGCCAACATCGCCAGCGGTGAAGGCGACCTGACCCACTCCATGGATACCAACGGCAATGACGAACTGACTGCCCTGGCCAGACACTTCAATGCCTTTACCGAAAAGTTGCGCCATGTGATCCGCCAGTCGCTCGACTCTGCCGGCGCACTCGATCAAGCCGCGCGCTCGCTCGGCGGCATTGCCCGTGAGGCCCAGCAGCACGGTCAGCAGCAATCCCAACAGATGGAACTCGTAGCCACCGCGATCAACCAGGTAACCTATGGCGTACAAGACGTCGCGAAAAATGCCGAGCATGCGTCGAGCGAAGTACATGCCGCCGAAGCCCAGGCGAGCCAAGGCCAACAGAACATCGATGCCAGCCTGCGCCAGATCAGCCAACTGTCCGGCACGATCAATCAGGCGGTGGAAGTGATTCAAAAGCTGGCTCTAGAAAGCACGCAGATAGGCAGCGTTTTGGAAGTAATTCGCTCGATTGCCGAACAGACCAACCTCCTCGCCCTCAATGCTGCGATCGAAGCCGCCCGCGCTGGCGAGCAAGGTCGCGGTTTTGCCGTGGTCGCCGACGAAGTGCGTTTGCTGGCGCAACGCACCCAGCAATCGACCGCTGAAATTCAGGGTATGATCGAGCGCTTGCAAGGTAACTCCGAGGCCGCAGTAAAGGTCATCAATGAGAGCAGCCGCGCGTCACAACTCACGGTCGAGCAAGCCAGCCTGGCCGGTGAGAGCCTGGGGCAAATAGCCCAATCGCTGCGCAACCTCACCGGTTTGAACGCCTCGATCGCCAGTGCCACACTACAGCAGTCGCAAGTGGTTGAAGATATCAACCAGAATGTCACCCAGGCAGCCGGTTTAGCGCACAGCAACGCCCTGGCAGCTGAACAATCCAGCGAGTCCAGCCAACGCCTGGGCCAACTGGCTGAGCAGCTCAATCAATTACTGGGCCAGTTTCGCGTATGAGGGAATGAATGAGCGGCATGGAACACCAGGAAGTCGACCTCGACCGACCACAGAATCAGGATTTGATCTGGGATCTGGACAGCATGGCTCGACGCGAGCTGGCTGAGAGCTTCATCAAGCTGTTCGAAAACCGCTTGTGCGTCTATTCCGAATCCGTGCGCCAGCTCTACACCAATTACAACCTGCACTTCCCTCACGATCAGGGACGCAAAATGGTGGTACTGCCCAACCCCTATGCGTTCCATGACACCCTGCATGGCATCGAAGCACACGCAGTACGCAAAACCGGACTCTGCGTATTGCCGGGCGTGGTACTGGGGAAACCGGGCCTGCTGTTATCCACACAGATAACAGACGGTGGCTCCGCGCCGAAAACCATGCCGTTCAAGCGCGCACTGGCGCAAATCATCAGCAATCAGAAGAAATCCGGCGACGTTTTTCTGCCCATCATGATGAAAGGTGATCTGCGCGAGTTCGATCAACAGATGCCATATATCCACTTGCACCGCTTGCAGATCAGCCACCTCAGCCGATTGTCCACGTTCGAGCGCGACGATATTCAGCAGACCATCACCCGTAAACTGCTAATGCTCTATCGCCAAGCTGACAGTCTGGCGTGTTAGCGCCAGGTCCGCTCCCACAACGCTAGATACCGGCTCATCCAGCTAGCCCACCAACCCCGACGGGTTCTAATGACGATGAGCCGTCCCTTCGGACTTGGCCAGCCTAAACAACGCGATCAGGGCTTTCACTACGACTGAGGGCAACGGCTCGAGTCGCGCGGGCATGCATCAGCGACGCACTGAGCTCATGCAACCAGCACGCTGGCCCAGGCCAATAACAAACTGAGTGAGACAACCACAGTTAGCGGCATACGCAAGCTCGAATACCAGCGTGGAGCCAACCCCAACTTGACCGCATGCACATCAGCAAAATGAAGACCTACGAACGCGATCAGAAGTGTCGGCAGGGCCAACCCCATTGGCATTCCTGCAGAAATAGCCAACCAGCCGAGCAATGGCGGAATCACCGACAAGCCTAACTGAATCTGCGCTTGCTCATCGCTCTCCTCGGCCCGTATCGCCAGGCCCCAATGGATCGCCCCCATAAAAGCCAGGATCAAGGCTGCGAAATCCAGCAACGCCTCTAAAACGAAGGGACGCCAACCCAATGGAATCACCCAGATTCCCAGCGCACCACTAACAAAGGGTAGCAACCCGGCATAACCGAGCAAAATTGCCAACTGCGGTGGTTTTTCGGCCTCAAATGGGTGCATTACCTACTCCTGACTTTCGGTTTAATGCCACGACCGTCTGCGACTTATCCATGTGTTGAGCAAAGGCCAAGTATTAGCAATGGAACAGCCCAGGCTTTCCAGCCTGAGAAAAATTAGTAAAGGCAGCTTGCCATCAACCATCCAGCTTGGCATAAAGTCAGAAAACAAGAACGCAACAAGGAAGTGTCTGATGCGTGTGCTCCGTATAGTTGCCAGCGGGTTCCTAGTGCTTGTGGTTTGCGCTCTGGCTCTGGGTTTCTACTTCATTGCCTACCCCAACCTACCCAGTTACCAGAAGCCGGACAAGCTCCACTACCTCAATCAATGGAGCGACGAGCAGCGCCAGACGTATTACTACACACCTCAGGGCACTCAAGTTAAAGGCTTGCGTTACGACTGGTTCAGCGCCCTTGAGCTACCCCTGAGTAGAGACAAATTTTCTGCGCCCGACTACCTGGCGCGCTTTGGCTTTCTAGTCGATCCCGACCAGAAGCCGACAGAATTCAACCCCGCCAATCTGCCTGTTGGCTTTGCCCGCCATGAAGATAGCGAGACGTCCACTCATTACCTGGATATAAGCTGCGCGGCCTGTCATACCGGCGAGTTGCGCTATCAAGGACAGGCCGTGCGGATCGATGGGGGCGCAGCGCTGCATTCATTGGCCTCAACCGTGCCGACGTTGAGAGGCGGCAGCTTTGGCCAGTCACTCGGCATGAGTATGGCCTTCACTTACTATAATCCCTTTAAATTCAAGCGTTTTTCCAAGGCCGTACTCGGTGAACGCTACCCGCAAGACCGTGATCAACTGCGCCAGGACTTCAAAGTCGTACTCGATCGCTTGCTCGGTACGGCATTCAACGACTGGCATCGCGACCTGTACCCGACCGAGGAAGGTTTTGGCCGTACCGATGCCTTTGGCCGCATCGCCAACAGCGTCTTCGGTGATGCTATCGACGCCAGTAATTACAGGGTCGCGAACGCCCCGGTCAGCTACCCACAAGTCTGGGATATCTGGAAATTCGACTGGGTACAGTGGAATGGCTCAGCCATGCAGCCCATGGCGCGCAATGTCGGCGAAGCGCTAGGCGTCGGGGCAACATTGCAGCTACTGCAAGCTGATGGACATCCTGTGCCGGAAGCTGAGCGATACACATCAAGCGTACGCCTGCGCGACCTGTACGCCCTGGAGGAAGCCCTCAAGCAGTTGAAGCCACCAGCTTGGCCCGTGGATATCTTCGGCAAGATCGACCTGCCACTGGCCAGCCAGGGTCGCGCCCTGTTCGCCGAAAACTGCGCCTACTGTCACGCCCCCGACCCAAAACCGCGCGCCGAACGTCTGGCGCCGGCACGCGATCCCGAATGGCGCATGCGCATCGTGCCAACCGACATAATCGGCACAGATCCAACCACCGCCGACAATATTGCCGATCACCGCTTCGATATGAGCAAACTCGGCTGGACTGAAGCGGAGCTCAGCAAGCTGGATGTCCGCCTTTTCGGCACGAGCCTGGATGACGTTGATCTGCGCAGTATCTCCAGCGCCAAGGGCCTGGCCTACCTGACCGCCTATGTGGAAAACCGCGCCTACCAAAACGCGGAGATCCAACCTCGTGAACGCTGGCGCATGAACGGCTACGGCCTACCTATAGGCGTGCAAGAAAAACGCGGTTACAAGGCCCGACCACTGCACGGCATTTGGGCCACCCCACCGTTCTTGCACAACGGTTCGGTTCCTACATTGTTCCAACTGCTATCACCCCTTTCGGAGCGACAAGCTCAATTCTGGGTCGGCAGCTTCGAGTACAACCCCAAGCATCTCGGCTTCGACAGCGGCAAATTCCCAGGTGGCTTCTTATTCGATACCAGCATCAGCGGCAACAGCAACCGCGGCCATGAATTTCGCGAAGGTTGCCGCCAGGACGGCGTGATCGGTCGTGCATTGCAACCTGAAGAGCGCTGGGCTTTGCTCGAATACCTCAAGGTGCTGGGCATCCCAGAGTTCGAAGCCCAACTCCAACCGATCAAAGCAACACCCTGGAACCCAGGACCCAAGTGCCAAGCTTGATCCAATACCGTTGACCGAACGGCAGAGCCGGTAGCTGCCAACAGGAATAACAATAACGAACAAGGATTAGCCTCATGCTCAATCGACTCTGGCTCTGGTTTGGCCGCTGGCTCGCAAAGCTAGTGCTATTGCTAGTGGTCATAGGCCTGAGCGCCTGGGGCATAGGTACGGTGTACTACAGCTGGAAATTCTCCGGCCCGGTTGCCAGCGAAGAACAAATCCCTCCCGGTGAAGCGGCGCTTACCCAAGGCATCATCGAAGATGCTATCCGGGTAGTCGAACAACACCGAGACAACACCCGTGTCCTGCGCGACGCCCATGCCAAAGCCCACGGCTGCATAAAGGCACAAGTAACCGTGCTCAAAAACCTGGACGGTAGTCTCCGGTATGGCGTCTTCAGCGAGCGAGGCAAAACCTGGCAAGCATGGGTGCGCTTATCCAACGGCAACGCTTACCCGCAATTCGACCGCGCTCGCGATGCCCGCGGCATGGCCCTCAAACTGCTAGCGGTGCCAGGAGAAAAACTCTTGAGCAGCCCTGCGCACACAACTGAACAAGACTTCGTCATGTTCAATCACCCTGCATTTTTCGTCCGCGATGTAGCTGAGTACAAAAGCAACTTCGCCGCCCAAGCCGAGGGCAAGAAAGCGCTGGCATTCTTTCCTGGCTGGAACCCGCAGAGCTGGGAAATCCGCCATTTGATCATTGCTCTGAAAACTCTTGCCCCCGCCCCCCAAAGCCCGGTTGAAACCACCTATAACTCCATCGCCCCGTTCAAGCTTGGCCCGCACAACATCAAATTCCGAGTCATTCCTGCGCCAGAGAACTGCCCGGATTATGCCCTACCGACACCAAACAGAGATCTGCCCAACTTCCTGCGCAATGCGCTCTACCAGCAGCTTTCGCTCGACCGCGTACCCGCCTGCTTCGCGCTACAGATACAGCGGCAGAATCCTGCGCACTACATGCCGATCGAAGACCCTAGCGTCGAGTGGGACGAGTCAATTGCAGCATTCGAAACAGTCGCCACTATCCAGTTGCCTGCGCAAGACTTCGACAGCAGTGAGCAAAATCTCTTTTGCGACAACCTGGCATTCAATCCATGGCACTCGCTACCGGAGCATCGTCCCATAGGCGGGATCAACCGCCTGAGAAAGGCTGTATATGAAGCCGTCAGCGTTTATCGGCAAGAGAGAAACCGGCAAAGCGCTACCAAGTAGAGGCCAGCGAGGTAGCGGCTAAACGCTGCAGGGCGTGGTGGTGCACTTGCAAGACCAACACACCAGGAGGCTGCACGCGTACGTTGGGCAACCAGAACTGGTAATATCACTCTTTATCGGAGCGGTGCGTGCAACCGCGAATTTTCAGAGAGACAACCCGTGGAACTGTTCAAAGAGTTTACTTTCGAAGCGGCCCACCGACTTCCCCATGTGCCCGAAGGACATAAGTGTGGGCGATTACATGGCCACTCCTTCCGCGTTGCCGTTTATATCGAAGGCGAGGTCGATCCTTACACCGGCTGGATTCGTGACTTTTCTGAAATAAAAGCCATCTTCAAACCACTGTATGAGCAACTTGATCACAACTACCTGAACGAAATTCCTGGCCTGGAAAACCCCACCAGCGAAGTCATCGCGAAGTGGATCTGGCAGCAACTCAAGCCCCTCCTTCCCGAACTGTCCCGGATCCGCATCCACGAGACCTGCACCAGTGGCTGTGTATACCGCGGAGACTGAACAAGCCGCCACTATCCAAAAGCCACCTGCGGGTGGCTTTTTGTAAGCGCGCCATAAATCTATGCCAACCGACGGCTGCACTGTAGTAATCGCCCTATAAATCCCGTCTTTTTATGATGGGGTTTGGCTGTCAGGGTGCGATTGCAGGTACGTAGTTCCAGGGTAACAGCGCTTCGTAGCCTTCGACGCTATTGACCTGAGGTAGGCGCTCGAGGATATGGCGCAAGTAGGCATGAGGCTCCTGGCCGTTGGCCTTGGCGGTTTCCACCAGGCTGTAGAGCTGAGCGCTGGCGGCCGCACTTTTAGGCGTGTCGCTGAACAGCACCAATAACCTGCTTGCGGCAACCGCACGTGCGGGTCAGTTCATGCTCGGGCAATTCGTGGGCGACTTCAACGCGTGGCAGTTCGGTCGGAAACGGCTTGCGCTTGCCGCGACGCTTGAGCGGCGTCACGACTTCTTCCTCGACCACCTCGGCGGCCACCTCGGCGGCCACCTCTGGCGCAGGCTCGGCCAGGCTTTCGGCTTCGTTGAACATGGCCAGCTGCGGCGAATCTGGATCAAGGGTTTGTTCGGATTTGCGGCCGAACAGGCGTTAGATTAGCAGCGTGTTTTATTCTTTAAGTTGACTGATTGTGCCCTGGTCCGCCTGACGCGAACTGAGCATCCGCACAAGCAGTTACTTGAGCAACACAGGATCGTCAGGAAGGGTTTCGGGCACGAAAATCATGCCGTGGATTATACCGACTCAGGTGACGAAACGCGGGGTCAACACCTGATGCGGACGATTGCGCCAGAGGTCGATGCCGTCCAATATCCAGTTCAATTCCTGGGCCGTCAGCACGATGGCATCCTCGCCTAGCTCGGGATGCGACTTGAAGCCCTCCGCTTCCAAGCGCTTGAGCCATAAACAGAAGCCGTTGCGCTCCCAGTACGGGATCTTCACCCGGTTGCGCGACTTGTTGAGGAAGACGAATAACACAGGGTCGAACACCGCCACCTTGATATCCAACTTGGCCAAAGCCGCCAGGCCATCAATGGATTTTCGAAAGTCGACTGGCTTGGGCAAGCAACCAACTCATCCAGTGGAAGCGCCGATAGGTCATGAGTGCCAGTCGAGTCGGCCATTTGTAAAGGCTCAAGCAAGGTGAATAACTATTCTAGACGAGTGGAGCACAGAATCGCTCACTCCGGTACCGCCCGATGGGTTACCGATGATTAGTCTTTTCTGCCCACAAAGACAAACCCCCCACCCGTTTTCACGGATGGGGGGTTTGGAATACAAGCTTGACGATGACCTACTCTCACATGGGGAAACCCCACACTACCATCGGCGATGCATCGTTTCACTACTGAGTTCGGGATGGGATCAGGTGGTTCCAATGCTCTATGGTCGTCAAGCAATTCGGGTGGAACATCGTGCTTCTTTTATCGAGAAGGACGCGGCTCCAAATTGGGTATGTGATAAAGGGTAGTGCGTGGTCTTGCAAACTTTCGGTGTGTTGTCGACTTCGATCGTCTAGCACACAAACAGCAAATTGTTTGGGTGTTATATGGTCAAGCCTCACGGGCAATTAGTATTGGTTAGCTCAACGCCTCACAGCGCTTACACACCCAACCTATCAACGTCGTAGTCTTCGACGGCCCTTTAGGGAACTCAAGGTTCCAGTGAGATCTCATCTCGAGGCAAGTTTCCCGCTTAGATGCTTTCAGCGGTTATCTTTCCCGAACGTAGCTACCCGGCAATGCCACTGGCGTGACAACCGGAACACCAGAGGTTCGTCCACTCCGGTCCTCTCGTACTAGGAGCAGCCCCTCTCAAATCTCAAACGTCCACGGCAGATAGGGACCGAACTGTCTCACGACGTTCTAAACCCAGCTCGCGTACCACTTTAAATGGCGAACAGCCATACCCTTGGGACCGGCTTCAGCCCCAGGATGTGATGAGCCGACATCGAGGTGCCAAACACCGCCGTCGATATGAACTCTTGGGCGGTATCAGCCTGTTATCCCCGGAGTACCTTTTATCCGTTGAGCGATGGCCCTTCCATACAGAACCACCGGATCACTAAGACCTACTTTCGTACCTGCTCGACGTGTCTGTCTCGCAGTCAAGCGCGCTTTTGCCTTTATACTCTACGACCGATTTCCGACCGGTCTGAGCGCACCTTCGTACTCCTCCGTTACTCTTTAGGAGGAGACCGCCCCAGTCAAACTACCCACCATACACTGTCCTCGATCCGGATAACGGACCAGAGTTAGAACCTCAAGGTTGCCAGGGTGGTATTTCAAGGTTGGCTCCACGCGAACTAGCGTCCACGCTTCAAAGCCTCCCACCTATCCTACACAAGCAAGCTCAAAGTCCAGTGCAAAGCTATAGTAAAGGTTCACGGGGTCTTTCCGTCTAGCCGCGGATACACTGCATCTTCACAGCGATTTCAATTTCACTGAGTCTCGGGTGGAGACAGCGCCGCCATCGTTACGCCATTCGTGCAGGTCGGAACTTACCCGACAAGGAATTTCGCTACCTTAGGACCGTTATAGTTACGGCCGCCGTTTACCGGGGCTTCGATCAAGAGCTTCGCGTTAGCTAACCCCATCAATTAACCTTCCGGCACCGGGCAGGCGTCACACCCTATACGTCCACTTTCGTGTTTGCAGAGTGCTGTGTTTTTAATAAACAGTCGCAGCGGCCTGGTATCTTCGACCGGCGTGGGCTTACGCAGTAAATGCTTCACCCTCACCGGCGCACCTTCTCCCGAAGTTACGGTGCCATTTTGCCTAGTTCCTTCACCCGAGTTCTCTCAAGCGCCTTGGTATTCTCTACCTAACCACCTGTGTCGGTTTGGGGTACGGTTCCTAGTTACCTGAAGCTTAGAAGCTTTTCCTGGAAGCATGGCATCAACCACTTCGTCGTCTAAAAGACAACTCGTCATCAGTTCTCGGCCTTGATCTCCCGGATTTACCTAAGAAATCAGCCTACCACCTTAAACACGGACAACCAACGCCGTGCTGGCCTAGCCTTCTCCGTCCCTCCATCGCAGTAACTAGAAGTACGGGAATATTAACCCGTTTTCCATCGACTACGCATTTCTGCCTCGCCTTAGGGGCCGACTAACCCTGCGTCGATTAACGTTGCGCAGGAAACCTTGGTCTTTCGGCGTGGGTGTTTTTCACACCCATTATCGTTACTCATGTCAGCATTCGCACTTCTGATACCTCCAGCAAGCTTCTCAACTCACCTTCACAGGCTTACAGAACGCTCCTCTACCGCTCATCCTAAGATGAACCCGTAGCTTCGGTG
>NZ_CP019947.1:1960000-4605000 GCF_002025205.1 Pseudomonas sp. CC6-YY-74
TGGGTTGGCTGCAATCATTTCCAGATAACCCAAATCGTTGGCCACGCCAAGATCGGCAAAGGTGTCTTCGTATTTGGCTTTGATCACCTGCACCTGGCCGACGACGTCCTCGCCGGGCGGCGGTAAGGGCCATTCTATGGCAACGACTGAGCTGGCGCCGAACATCGCGCAGACTGACAAGCAACGGGCAACGACAGGAACGCGCGACAACATCCGGAAATCCTTGATGAAATGGCTGACAATTTAACTTGGTGATTGTACACCGACGCTTATCACACTGGGAGTACTCAGCGCGCGGACCAAAGCGGCCGCTGACCGCGCCGCTGGGCGTCGAGGGTCACCCGGCACGCCGAACACAGACGCGTGTCGCGCAGCATGCGCTTGTCCAGCTCACGCCAGAGCGGTTGCGCCGGTAACAACCCGCCGCACAAAGTCCGATCGGCGAAGCCGCCCAGCTCGAGCTGACGCGCGACCAGATGCACGCGCACCTCACGGCAAGCGAATAGGTCAAGCTGCTCGTCTGGCTCGATTAGTTGATAGGCGTACAAGGACCAGGCAGAACGCGGCATTGATGGCTCCTAGGCGGGGCGCCACATTAGCCGAAAGACCGCTCGCGGAAAAGCCTGTCAAAGCAGCGGTTGCAGGGCCGGCCAGAGATTTTCCAGGAGTACTGGCTGAGCAACGGCGGCGGGATGAAGGCCATCGCGTTGCATCATTTCGGGCACGCCTCCCACCCCCTCAAGAAAGAAGGGAACAAAGGCCACCCGTTTCTCCTGCGCCAAGGTGGCAAACACCTGGGCGAAGGCTGTCGTGTAGCGAATACCGTAATTGGGCGGCAGGCGCATCCCCAGAAGCAGCACCTTGGCCCCCGCCTCCTGCGCCTGCTCAATCATCGACGCAAGATTCTGTTGCAATTGATCCGGGGCCTGGCCACGCAAGCCATCGTTGCCACCCAGCTCTAAAATCACCAGGTTTGGCTGATGCTCGGCAAGCAGACCGGGCAGCCGTGCGGCCCCGCCAGCACTGGTATCGCCACTGATTGAGGCATTCACCACCTGGTGCTCATAACCCTGCTCGGCCAGACGTTTTTCCAGCAAAGCGACCCAACCCTGACGGGTATCCAGGCCGAAAGCCGCGCTGATACTATCGCCAACGACCAGCACGGTGTCCGCCAGCGCGACCTGCCCCCAGCACAGCAGGGTAAACATCGCACTCATTAACCCTGCACGCATTGGATTCCCCATGAGCTCAAGCATTCTTACCGCCCGCAACCTTAGCAAAGTGGTTGCCAGCGCGGAAGGCGAGTTGACCATACTCCATGACTTGTCCCTGGCGCTGAACAAGGGCGATAGCCTGGCCATCGTCGGCCGCTCGGGTTCGGGCAAGTCGACCCTGCTCGGCCTGCTCGCCGGCCTCGATCTGCCGAGTGGCGGCGCAGTCGCCTTGGCCGGGCACGACCTGGGTTCACTGGATGAAGATCAGCGTGCCCGAGTACGCGCCGAGCATGTCGGCTTCGTCTTTCAATCCTTCCAGTTGCTCGACAGCCTCAATGCCCTGGAAAACGTCATGCTGCCACTGGAACTGGAAGGCCATGCCGACGCCCGCGAGCGCGCCCGCGCCCTGCTCGAACGGGTCGGCCTGGGCCAGCGCCTGACCCACTACCCGCGCCAGCTCTCCGGTGGCGAGCAGCAACGCGTGGCCATTGCCCGCGCCTTTGTGGCCGAACCGGACGTGCTGTTCGCCGACGAGCCCACCGGCAACCTCGACAGCCACACCGGTGAACGCATCAGCGACCTGCTCTTCGAACTTAACCGGGAACGCGGCGCGACTCTGGTGCTGGTCACCCATGACGAGCGCCTGGCCCATCGCTGCCAACGCCTGATCCGCCTCGAAGGCGGTCATCTGGTCGACCACGTGGAACCCTGATGACTCACTTGCCGTTTACCCGACTGCTCTCGCTGGCGACCCGCCAACTGCTGCGCGACGCCCGCGCCGGCGAGTTGCGCGTGTTGTTCTTCGCCCTGTTGGTCGCCGTCGCAGCCAGCACCGCAATCGGCTACTTCAGTGCGCGACTGAACGACGGCATGTTGATGCGGGCAACCGAGTTCCTCGGCGCCGACCTGCGCCTCAGCGGTAGCTCTCCCGCCGCGCCGGAACAGGTCAGTCGCGGTACCCAGCTGGGGCTGGATCACGCTCAAGTGGTCGAGTTCTCCAGCGTGATCGCCCGCGATGCCGGCATCCAACTGGCCAGCGTCAAAGCCGCGGACAGTGCTTACCCCCTGCGCGGCCAGCTGAAAAGCGCAGCGGCACCCTACGAAGCCGAGCAAACCGGCCCCGGTCCGCAACCCGGTGAGGCCTGGGCCGAGGCGCGCTTGTTCGCCGCACTTGAACTGAACGTCGGCGACAGCATAGAAGTCGGCTCGAAAACCCTGGTCCTGCGCCGGGTCCTGACCTACGAACCAGATCGCGCTGGCGACTTCTACAGCCTGACTCCGCACGTGCTGATGCATTTGGATGACCTGGCCGCCACCGGCGTGGTTCAGCCCGGCAGCCGGGTGCGTTACCACGAGCTCTGGCGTGGCACACCGCAGGCCCTGGGCGCTTACCGACAAGCAATCGGCACCAATCTGGCGGCCAACCAGCGCCTCGAAGATGCCCGCGACGGCAATCGGCAAATCGGTAGTGCCCTGGGTCGTGCCGAACGCTACCTGAACCTCGCCAGCCTGGCGGCCGTGCTACTCGCCGGGGTTGCGGTAGCACTTTCGGCCGCGCGCTTCGCCGCCAGGCGCTTCGATGCCAGTGCCTTGCTGCGTTGCCTTGGCCTGTCGCGCAATCAAGCGCTCGGTCTGTTCAGCCTGCAGCTGGCCCTGCTCGGGCTCGGCGCCAGCCTGATCGGCGCCCTGCTCGGCTGGCTTGCCCAACATGGCCTGTTTTATCTCTTGCAGGGTCTGCTACCGGCGCAGATCCCGGCGGGCGGTTTATGGCCAGCCCTCGCCGGCATCGCCACCGGCCTGGTCGCCCTCGCCGGCTTCGCCCTACCCCCCCTGGCCGCCCTCGGTCGAGTACCACCACTACGGGTACTGCGTCGCGACATGCTCCCCGTCCCTGCTAGCTCCTGGCTGGTGTATGGCGCCGCGCTGTTCGCCCTAGGCCTGATCATGTGGCGCCTGAGCCTGGATCTGCAACTGACCCTCGCTCTGCTCGGCGGCGGCCTGGTGACCGCCCTGCTGCTCGGCGGCCTGCTCCTGCTCGGGCTGCAAAGCCTGCGTCGTCTGCTGGCCCGCTCTTCGCTGCACTGGCGCCTGGGGCTCGGCCAATTATTGCGCTACCCATTGGCCGCCGCCGGACAAGCCCTGGCATTCGGCCTAATCCTCCTAGCCATGTCGCTGATCGCCTTGCTGCGCGGAGAATTGCTCGACACCTGGCAGAATCAATTACCCGAGCAGGCGCCCAATCATTTCGCCCTGAATGTCTTACCGGCCGACAAGGATGCGTTCGCCGCGCGCCTGGCCGAGCTCTCGCCCCACCCGGCCCCGCTCTACCCAGTGGTGCCCGGTCGCCTGACCATGATCAATGGCGAACCGGTACGGCAAATTGTCAGCAAGGAATCCCAGGGCGAGCGCGCCGTTCGCCGTGATCTTAGCCTGACCTGGTCGGCCGATCTGCCAGAGGGTAACCAGCTGCTCGCCGGCGCTTGGTGGAACACCTCCACAGCCGACGACTTGCCGGGCGTCTCGGTCGAATCGGAACTGGCCAAGAGCCTGCAGCTCAAACTGGGCGACCGCTTACGTTTCAATGTCGGCGGACTCGACCGCGACGCCCGGGTCAGCAACCTGCGCGAAGTCGACTGGAACAGCTTCCAGCCCAACTTCTACATGATCTTCGAACCCGGCACCCTGCAGGATCTACCGGTCACCTACCTGACCAGCTTCTACCTGCCTGCCCAGCAGGAACGGCAGTTGGTCGAACTGTCACGCGCCTTCCCGGCAGTCACCCTACTGCAGGTCGAAGCCCTGCTCGCGCAACTGCGCAGCATCCTGGCCCAGGTCACTCTGGCCATCGAATTCGTCTTGCTGTTCGTTCTCGCCGCCGGCCTGGCTGTGCTATTCGCCGGGTTGCAGGCCACCCTGGATGAGCGCATCCGCCAAGGCGCCTTGCTGCGCGCGCTGGGCGCCGAGCGCAAATTGCTGGTCAAGGCGCGACGCGCCGAATTCGCCCTGCTTGGTGCAACCAGCGGCCTCCTGGCGGCCATCGGCTGCGAACTGATCAGCTTCCTGCTCTATCGCTTCGCCTTCGATCTGGCCTGGCACGCCCACCCCTGGCTATTGCTCCTGCCAGCGATCGGCGCACTGCTGGTGGGTGGCGCCGGCGTGCTCGGCACTCGCCGTGCATTGAATGTCAGCCCGCTGACGGTGCTGCGCGAGGGCTGATAGACTCGCGCTTTATCGGCCAGACAGCAGTTATATGAGTCGCTATCGTCCACCCCGCTCCGCCGGCACGCCACTGATCACCCCCGAAGGCGAAGCGCGTCTGCGCGCCGAACTGCACGAACTCTGGCACGTACGCCGGCCCCAGGTCACCCAGTCAGTCAGTGAAGCGGCGGCGCAAGGTGATCGCTCGGAAAACGCCGAATACACCTACGGCAAGAAAATGCTGCGCGAGATCGACAGTCGCGTGCGCTTTCTCACCAAGCGCCTGGAAAGCCTGAAAGTGGTCAGCAGCCACCCCAGTGATGCCGACAAGGTCTACTTCGGCGCCTGGGTCACCCTCGAAGACGAGGACGGCAACGAGTCACGCTATCGGATCGTCGGCCCGGATGAGCTGGAGCTGAAACTCAACCTGATCAGCATCGACTCGCCCCTGGCCCGCGGCCTGATCGGCAAAGCCCTGGACGCCGAAGTCCGGGTGCCAACCCCGGTCGGCGAGAAGACCTGGTACGTGATCGCCATCGATTACCCGTAATGGCAGGAGCCGCTTGAGACGAGACTCAGCGCCGGGTGATCAAGCCCTGCCGGGCGACCCGCGTCAGCTCACGCACGGTGGCGTACAGATCCTCGGCACTGGGTGCTTGCAGCACGGCCATATCGAAGCTGTTGCTGGCGAAACGCGCCAGCGCCTGATGGTCATCGACGAAGTGGATCAGAAAGGCGCGCGGCCGGCCCCAACGCTTGGGCCAGCCGTCGAGATAGCGCAGCAAGGTCGGCTGGTGACTGCCGCCGAGGAGAATTTTCGGGTTGCGTTGGCTCAGCCCGGAAGTAATCGGGGCCAAACGAATCAGCGGTTGGGGACAACTCATGCTCATGTCTCCGCCTCATGAATCCCGCCGGGCAGGTGAGAGGCGACACCGAACCAGCGCTTTAGCGGTATTTCGAAGCCTCAGTAGAGTACTTCTCAGAGCCTTGCAATCTGCAAGTGACTCGGCGCCCCGCAAGTAGCTGTTTAAATCGGCGCATGGGTCAGCATCCTAGAGAAGCCTGCGCAATACTGTCAAGACAGCGCCGCGCATGGGAATCGAACGCCATGAAAAACGATGTTCTGCGCCTGTTCTTCGCTCTGGGTTGCCCGCCGGAACTGGCCGAGGCCATCGTCACCTGGCGCAGCAACCTGCACCTGCACGGCCGCCCAGTCGCAACGGCCAACCTGCACCTGACCCTGGCATTTCTCGGCCAGCAGCCGCGTGCTCGCGTTATGGAGTTGCAAGACCTTGCGGGCGAATTGCGCGCAACGGCATTCGACCTGCATCTGGATCGCCTCGACCGCCATCGCAATGGCCTGCTGTATCTGGCGCCGAGCCCCACACCAGAGGCATTGCTGGAGTTGGTTGAGCAGCTATGCAGCAATCTGAGCAGTGCCGCGATTCAGCTGGAAAGCCGACCCTTTCGTGCCCACCTCAGCCTGCTGCGGCACTGCCCCATGCAACCCATCGACGCCAACCCATGCTTCGATTGGCCGGTGACCCGATTTTCCCTGTTCGCCTCCGAGCAGAACACGCGCGGCACCCATTATCGGCAGTTGCACACGTGGCCATTGTTGCGCAACGGCCACGACTGAGGCTGCACCACGGAATAAACCGTTGCCCACGAGTTACACCGCCCTGCGCAAACATGCAGCTCAGCAGACCCACTAAGGTCGTGTTGTTCACTCAAGAAAAATGCCGCTTTCCCTTGGCTGGAAAGCGGCATTTTTCTGGGTTTGCAACCGCAAAACGGACGGCGTTCGCGCTGCTTAACTGCGTTGCTTAGCCGGCAATTTGCTTGTCCAACGACAGCTTGCCTGCACCCTCGACCAGTACTGCCAGGCTTATCACCATCAATGCCAAGGCGAATTCATAGCCGTTGTTGCTCATGAAGAAGCCGTTGGCCATGTGCACGGTGACAATCGCCACCAGCATGGTCACCGCCAGCACTGCCGCCGCCGGACGTGCCAGTAGGCCGATGATCAACGCCAGGCCACCAACGAACTCAGCGCTGCCAGCCAGCAATGCCATCAGATAGCCCGGCGCCAGGCCGATGCTCTCCATCCACTGGCCGACACCCACCAGACCATACCCGCCGAACCAGCCGAACAATTTCTGCGAACCATGCGCAGCAAAGGTCAGGCCAGCGATGATGCGCAAAATGGTCAGGCCGTAACCTGCTTGAGTGGCAACGACAGATTTGATCAGGGTATTCATGGGTTGCATCCTAGTGGGCGAGTTGATGGGGCAAATAATAACCCAGTTAATCGATATTAAAAGCCGATATATCCGCTAATTAATATCGCATAAACAGATCAATCGCGTGTACTAACTACTGCCTTTTGCGGCTCCAACAAATAACGCTCGCGGTCATAGGCAAGGAAGTACTTGTTCACACTACTTACATGACTGACCACGCCCATTCCGACCTGCTCCATGGCGATCCGCTCGACCTGAAAGAACCACTGATTGGGATTCAGACCACGCCGGCGGGCCTCGGCGCGCATGCTCTGCACCCGCTGTGGCCCCAGGTTGTAACCCGCCAGCACGAAGGCCATGCGCTCGCGCTCGTTGAGCTGCGGGCTGTTGAAGAAGTTGCGCCGAATCATCGCCAGGTACTTGGCGCTGGCTTGCACGTTGTTCTCCAACACGCCGATATTGGCGACCCCGACAGTGCGCGCAGCAGCCGGGGTTATCTGCATTAACCCGGTGGCACCACCGGCCCCCCGCGCAGCCGGATTGAGGGTCGACTCTTTGAACGCCAGCGCCGCCAGGATCAGCCAATCGAAGCCCTGCTGCGCGGCATGCCGCTGCAGCACCGGGCGCACCTTCTCCAGGCGTTGGCGCTCGGTTCGGCCAAGCGGGTAATGCACCTTGTAGAGGCGCCGGTAGACTCGTTGAAATGCACCATCCAGATCGGCCGGGGCGCGATAGGCCGCCAGGAAACGGTCGACACTGGCGCCGAGCATCGGCGTTTCACGCCGCAGGTACCAACGCATGTCGCCGTCCTTGGCCAGCACCAAGTGCGGCTCCAGACGCAACTTGGGCATGACCTTGGCCCAGCGCTCGGCAATCGGCTGCTCCACCGCGGTGACGCTATAGATACCGGCCTGCACCATCTCCAGCACATCCTCGACGGCCAGGCTGGGGTCGACCCACTCGATGATGATCGGCGGTCGCTTGTTCTGCAGCAGTTTCTGGTTGAACGCCTGTACGGCAGCACCCGCGGCGCTACCCGCCGCCAAGGCCAGGCTGCGCCCGGACATCTGCTCGAGACTCTGATAGCGCCGATCGCCCTGGCGCGCCACTATGATCAAGGGAACATTGCTGCGGATCGCCGCACTGGCGCTGATACCGTTGCCACCACGCACGGTGAGCAATTCCCCCGGCGCGACAAGATCGCCCTCGCCACGTTGCAAGGCAGCGAGTAGTTGGTCCTTGGCTTTGGGAATGATCTTCAGCTTGAGGGTGCGGCCATCGCGGACATTACGATTGAGATACTGCTCGAAGGCACGCAAGCGATGGTATTCCACCCCGATGCTCTGGCCTTTGATTTCACCGGAACTATTACGACTCTGGTTGACCAGCACACGCAGTTCACCGCGGTTGCGGATGCTCGGCAGATCAAGTGCCTGGCTCGGCTGGCGTCCTTCCGGCGGCCCAGCCACACGTGCAGCGGCCGACAACGGCAGCAACAGCACAAGACAGAATAAAAGCAGCGGGCGCGACATCGAGTCTCCACGGCAAGGGCGGCCACCAGGCGCCATTGGCCGAGTGAGACTACCGCAGCGCTCGCCAAGTTCCTGGAATGCGTGGGGCGCGGAGATTCGCACAGCTCGCTGACGGACACCAGTCAAATGTTCTACTCAACATTACAAAGCAACTATAAGAGGCTGTATTTTATGGATTTTTTTAAAACAAAAAAGCTCTGCTATGCTGCCAACCCCACCTCATAGGTCGCACCATGCAACTCATCGACATAGGCGTCAA
The DNA here is from genome assembly GCF_002025205.1 of Pseudomonas sp. CC6-YY-74. Classification (GTDB taxonomy): domain Bacteria; phylum Pseudomonadota; class Gammaproteobacteria; order Pseudomonadales; family Pseudomonadaceae; genus Aquipseudomonas; species Aquipseudomonas paeninsulae. The sequence goes on from NZ_CP019947.1 coordinate 1,968,447, forward strand.
CCTGACTCACCCAAGCCTCGCCGAACAGCGTGAAGCCCTGCTCACCCGTGCCTACGCCGCCGGTGTCTGCCAGTTGTTGCTGACCGGTACCAGCCTCGAACAAAGCGAACAGGCTTTGGAACTGTGCCGCCAGCTGGATGAAAACGGCCAGCGCCTGTTCAGCACCGCCGGCATCCATCCGCACGATGCCAGCAGCTGGAACGCCGACAGTGCCAAGCAACTGCAGGCTTTGCTGCGTGAGCCACAGGTACGCGCCGTGGGTGAATGCGGGCTCGACTTCAATCGTGATTTTTCGCCGCGACCACAACAGGAAAAAGTTCTCGAAGAACACCTGGCCCTGGCCGTCGACCTGCAGCTGCCGGTCTTTCTCCATGAGCGCGACGCCGACCAGCGCCTTCTGGAGATCCTGCGCGACTACCGCGACCGCTTGCCCGCTGCGGTGGTGCACTGCTTCACCGGAGAAAAACGCGCCCTGTTCAACTACCTCGACCTCGACCTGCATATCGGGATCACCGGCTGGATTTGCGACGAGCGTCGTGGCACCCACCTACACCCGTTGGTTCGGGAAATCCCGGTCGGCCGGCTGATGCTGGAAACCGACTCACCGTTTCTGCTGCCACGCAGCCTGCGGCCGAAACCGAAAAACGGCCGCAACGAACCCGCCTTTCTGACCGAGGTACTCAGGGAGGTGGCGCTGCACCGCAACGAAAGCCTGGAAACCCTGGCGGCACACAGCACCGCCTGCGCCAGGCAGTTCTTCAGCCTGCCGATCGTCGTCGCTACAACTGCCGAGAGCGAGCCCAACTGAAGCGCTGCCCTGCCTAAGGCGTGGCAGCGCTTCGGCGAAGACGCCCAGCATCCGCATAGGGCCAACGCCTGCAGCCCGCACAACCCTTAACCAGGACTGTGCTTTTTCTAAAGTCCACACCAGACCAGCCGTTAACAAGGACAGACCGGCCTGTTGATAAAGATCAATAGGCACACTGCAGTTTTGCGAGACAGTAATGGCACTTTGCCAAAACCCCTTTCGCCGCCATCAGAAGAAGACATCATGGGCACTTGGATTCGCGACCTTTCACTTAAATACAAGTTCTGGGCCGTCAACGCCGTGGCCTTCTTCACCACCCTGATGCTGGTGCTGTACGCCCTGCAACTGGAACAACAGGTACGCGTCGAAGCGGCCAAGAGTGCCGCGCAAGTGCAGGCCAGGCTACTGAGTGCCTGGCCTGCGGGTCAACCATTGCCGGGTGGAGCACAACTGCTGCAGTTTGCCGATGGCCAGACACCGGCATTAGCCAATAACCAGGGCGCCAGCCTGAGCCGGGCTCGCGGCTGGGTAGTCCTGGAGCATGACCCGTTATCGACGCAAGACGGTTTGATCGGCGCCGAGGTCATCGACCTGGGCCAGGGCCAACGCCTCGCCGTACTGGCCCATGCGCCCAGCCTGATGCAGGTGATCGCCGAGCGCGCACTGAGCTATGCGCTGGTTGTCGCCTTATTGATGCTGGCCCTGCTGACGGCCTCGCAACTGCTAATCCACTTCCTGTTGAGCCATCTCAACATCCTCAAGGATGTGATGCTGCAGGTAGAGAAAAGCGGCGATCTGGCGGCGCGCGTGCCGCTCGACTGCCGCGACGAAATCGGCCAGATGGCCACCGCCTTCAACGCCATGCAGGCCGGTTATCAACGGGTGGTCGGCATCGTTGCGCAGACCGCCGCACGCCTGGACGAAGGCGCCGAGCGCATGGCCGTGAGCATGCGCGACGTGCGCCAGGGCATGCTCAACCAGCAAAGCGAGACTGAACAGACCGCCACCGCGATCAACCAGATGTCCACCACCGTGCACCATATTGCCCAGCACACGGCGGATACCCGCGACCAATCGAAAAACGCTGAGCAACTGGCCGGCAGCGGTCAGCAGGTGGTCGAGCGTGTCGGTCAGTCGATCGCCGGGCTGTCCAGCGGCGTGCAACAGACTGCGCAAATGATCCAGCAACTGGCCGTCAACAGTCAGAAAATCAGCGGCGTCGTCAGTGAGATTCACGGCATTGCCGAACAGACCAACCTGCTCGCGCTCAACGCCGCCATCGAGGCCGCTCGCGCCGGCGAAATGGGCCGCGGCTTTGCTGTGGTGGCCGATGAGGTGCGCAACCTGGCCAAACGCGTGCAAGTCTCAACCGACGAGATCACCCGGATGATCTCCTCCCTGCAAAGCGGCACCCGCGACGCCGTCGAGTTCATGCAGGAAAGCTCGCTCAAGGCCGATGACTGCGTGCAACAGGCCCACGAAGCAGGCCAAGCACTGGTCGCCATCACCGGCTCGGTGGCGCAGATGCGCCAGAGCAACACCCAGATTGCGGTAGCCGCCGAACAGCAGAGTCAGGTGGCCGAAGAAATGAACCGCTCCATCGTCAGTATTCGCGACGTCACCGAGCAGACGGTGCAGCAAACCACAGGCTCCGCCACCATCAGCGCCGAGCTGGCAGCCCTGGCTGGCGAGCTGAACAAAGCCATTCGCCAGCTCAAGCTGTAAGTGACGAGAAGCCTCGAGCTGCAGCGCTGGAGGCTTTCTGTTTTCCTGCTGTTTAAGCGAACACCACGACCGTCTGCCGACTGATCGCCAACAGCTCACCGCGCGGGCTCCACAAGGCAGCGGCAATATGCCCGTAACCGTCGCGGGCGTGTTCGATCTGCGCACGGTAGAGGCACCAGTCGAGGGTATTCAGCTCGGCAACCGGCTGAATGAACTCGATGGTCCAGGTCAACGAACTGCCCGGCGCCGGCACGCGCAGGTGCGAGAGCACTGCCGGCGGCCAGGCATCGACCAGGGCCAGCAGGTGCGCCTCGCTGACCGGCTGTACTGCGCCCTCCTCGCGCAGGCGCACCCAGCCGCCCATTTCCCGCGAGGGATTGTTGCTGAAGGGCATGCCGCCGATCCCCCAGCGCATCGCCAGGAAGCGCGTGAACTCCGGCGTCACATTGCGCACGTAGGCGAGTTCCTGGCAGTCCTCGACCGGCTTGATCTGCGGCGCGGCTTCAGCCGCAACCGTGATCGCCGACTCGCGCGCCGCGCCGAAACTGCCCTGCACCAGGGTCACCACCTGCCCATTCTGCACTGCGCGGCCCAACACCTGGCTGACCGCCTTGCCTTCACGCAGCACCTCGACCTGGAAACTCACCGGCACATCCGGCTCGGCCGGGCCGACGAAAGTGATCGCCAGCGACCGCGGCGGCCGCCCCACTGGGACGTGAGCACGCATGGCTTCATACACCAGCGCAGCCATCAAACCACCAAAGCTGGCCCGCCCCTGCGCCCAGGAGGACGGGATTACCACGGCCTGCGGCTGGGTGCGAACGGCCTGGAGCAACGCGGAAAAATCCATAACCACCTCAAGCTATCTATAGCCGCTGATCTTAGGGGAAATGCCCGACAAGGCGAAACGGCGTTTCGGCCAATTGACCCGGGCAAACGGCGTATCGAGTACGGAGCCCCTAGTGGTCTGATCGGTTAATCGGTTTATCCTGCGCCGCGTCACCACAACCTGGCAGCCCTGCAGGGTGCATTCGCCGCGGGGGCGCAACCCACATGGATGCGGAAAATGCCGCAAGCGCGCCGACGCGCCAAGGATGGAGAAGACAGGAACATTCCGGCAGCATTTTCGACGCCCCCCATGGATCGGGAGAGGCGGAAAAATGTCGGGAACATTTTCGAGAGCGAGCGCGGCCGCCTACAAGACTCTTGGCAGGCGTGAGTCCCAAGACAACGACTTCGCCCCGAGGTCGAGCCTCTCACAGCTAAGACTCAAGCCTGCGAATTCGAGTTAATCAACTGACCGGACAGGCGTCTACCCGGTCGAGGTGAAATCCTCTTGCAGCGCCAATAATGCCAGGTCAGCCGTCTCCTCGGCTGCCTGCAATGCCATCCGCCAGGTGTCGACACACACGGTCAGATCCGCGTCCTGCTCGGCCCGCTGCAACCACTGCAAGCGATCATGCCAATCGCCCAAGGCCGATTGCGCCGCCTTCAGGCGCGCCAGGGTCTTGGCCGACAATCCGCTCAGCTTCGGGTAGGCTCCGGCGCCGTAACGCACACGCTTGATCAACAAGCGCAGGCGATGACGATCATGTGCAGGGTCGACCAGGGCTTCGGCCAGGCGCCGCTGCTGCTTGGCCAGGCGTCGCCTGACCCGGTTCGCCAGACCACGCAACTCAGCGTCCGCCGCGGCTTGGCGCCACAACTGCGGCCACTGGTCCAGCGCCCCGAACAGCGCCGGCAGCGCAGCGCCGGCCAGCAGCGCCGCATAGCCGGTGAGCAAACGCGGCTGACGCAGGTTGACCGCATCGCGCATATCCTGACCCTGACTCTGCAAATGGGCGATCAGCACCTCGAGATCACGCAACGGGCCACTGCTGCGCCCAAGCTCGGCAGCTTGTTGCTGCAGCGCAGCACACGCAGGCAAGCCGCGCAGCGGCTGCAGCAGGCTGCGCAGCTTGCGCAGGGCAATGCGCAGATCGTGCAGGGCTTCAGGATCGGTCGCGGCCAGCAAACGCTCGCGGCAGGCATAGAGCGTGACCTGCAGGCGCAGAACCTGCTGCAACTCGCCCTCGACTAAGCGCCCCATAGGATCTCCCCTCCCAGCCTGCGAAAACTGCCAGCTTAGCAGCGTAGGACGGCCAAACGGCATTCCGCTCGGAGTGTAGCGACAACCCGGCAGATTTATGCCGTGCCGATTATCCACGGCGTACTGCCTGCGGCGAGTAGCGCCCTACGGGTTGCGGGCTGCACCAGCCTGGGCGGTGTTCCGTCCGTACGTAGGCGGCCCGGACGGCGTTGCGTTCGGAGCGCAGCGACAACCCGGCAGATTTATGCCGTGTCGATTATCCACGGTGTCCTGCCTGCGGCGAGTAGCGCCCTACGGATCGCGAGTTGCCCCGTATCCTAGGGCCACCCGCCAGAGCCTCAACGCCAGGGCAACGCCCGGCGCAAGGCGGTCAGGTGCGCGCGCAACACGGCCGGGCGCGCCTCGCCCCCGGCATAGCGCTGCGCCTCGAAGGCTGCCGCGAAGTTGCCAATAGCCGGCGCCTGGGCTGGCAAGGCCTGCGCCGCGCGCTCGGCATAGGCGCGCGCGCCTTCGCCCGGCAGACGGGGTACGGCATGCCGCGCCAGCAACTGTTCGAAGCGCCGGAACAGACGCTGCAGGGGATCACGCTCGCGTTGCCAGGGCTTGAATAGCCAGAGCGCCAGCAGCCCCAGCAGTAGCCCACCACCGCCCACCAGGCTGAGGGCTAGGACATGGGCGTCGATACGACCGAACCAGCGTTGCAGCAACTGCAGTTGCTGCGCGCCCTGATAACCGAGTACCAGACGCTGCCAGCCATGGTTGAGGTTGTCCCAGCCCAGGCGCAGCTGGTTCAGCCAACCCAGCTGGCGGTAACGCAACGGTGAGAACGGCGAGCCTTCGAGAAAGCTCTGCTCGTCGACCAGCGCCTCTTCCAGGCCCAACTCGATACGTTCAGGCGCCACCTGAAAGGTCGGGTCGACGCTCACCCAGCCCTTGCCTGCCTGCCAGTATTCGACCCAAGCATGGGCATCGAACTGGCGCACCTGGACGTAGTCGCCGCCGGGGTTGTACTCGCCACCCTGGTAGCCGGCCACCACCCGCGCCGGAATGCCTGCCGCGCGCAGGACGAAGGTCATGGCGCCGGCGTAATGGGCACAGAAGCCGTTGCGGCTCTCGAAGAGGAAATCATCGATGCTGTTCAACCCCAGGCGTGGCGGGCGCAAGGTATAGCCGAAGGGCTCGCGGTTGAAATGGCTGAGCACGGCCTGCACCAACTGCTCGGCGTGCGGATAGTGCCGCTTGAGCTCGGCGCCCCAGGCACGGCTGCGTGGATCGCCATCCTCCGGCAGTTGCAAGGCCCGTCGCAGGCTGTCGCTGGAAGCCGCCGGGTCACGCAATGCCGCCGGCCAGGAAGTCACCTGATAGAGCAAGCTGCGCTCGACCGGACGCCCGCGCTGCAGGCGGTAATCACTCATCTGCCGGGTGTTTTCCAGGCTGGTCTCGGCAACGTCCAGGGCAAACAGCCAGGATTGCGAACTGGGCTGCATGACGATGCTGTAGCGCAGCGGCTCGCCGCGCTTTTCCCAGGCCGGGGTCAACGGCAACTGGGCGACGCTGGACTGCGACCAGCGCCGACCGTCGAAGCGCTCGAAGGTCAACGCCCGCCAGTAGAGCTGGTCGTGGGGCGGCACTTCACCGGCGAAGCTGGCGCGGAAGGCCAACCCGCTCGAGCGGCTCAATTCGGCGATATCCGCCGGCGCCATGCTCTCGGCCAAACCGCTGACCGCGCGCTCGCTCGGCTGCGGCAGTGACCACAACGGGCCCAGGCGCGGGAAGAAAACAAACAGCAGCAGCATCAGCGGCACGGCCTGCAGCAGCAAGCCGGCAGCCAACCGCGCGGTTGCCCAGGGCTGCGCGGCGACGCCGCTCTGCTGCAGGCCGATCAGGGCAGCCAGCAAGGCGGTGACCGGCAACAGGCTGAACAGCGCGGCGAGCATGCTGTCGTCGAACAGATAGGCGCTGACCACCACGAAGAAGCCGAGAAAGATCACCACCAGGGCATCGCGGCGTGTGCGCATTTCGAGCATTTTGAGGATGAAGGCGCCGATCAACAACACCACCCCGGCATCCAGGCCGATCAGGCTACCGCGGGAAAGCAACACGCCGACGGCCGTGCCCAGCATCAATCCGGCCTTGACCCAGGCAGGCGGATAACCGGCACGCATGCGCAAGATCTGGATGCGCCAGACCGCACAGCCCAGCCACAAGCCGACGATCCACAGCGGCAGATGGCTCAGGTGCGGGATGATCACCAGCACCTGGGCGACCAGCAACCAGGTCAAGCTGATCCGCGGGATTTCCCCCGGCCTGCTCACGCCGACGTGCCGAACAGCGCCAGTGCGCGCAGGCATGCTTCGCGGTGCTGCTCGCCGCTGGCGGGCGCAAGCACCTGGCCCGGCAAACGCAGGGCAAAGGGCTGCTGACGCTCGGACAGTTGCAGCACCCAATGACAGAGCAGCGACAAGCGCAGTTCGATATCCCCCGACAGCGCCTCAAAATCCAGCCACGGCTCGCGCCCGCTGAGCGCGGCGAAGTCCTTGACCAGCAGCCCCTGGCCGCGGGAATAGGCCTTCCAGTGCAGGCGTCGTTTGGAATCGCCGGGCTGGTAACTCTTCAGTCCCTGAAAATCCTCGCTGCCCTGGCCATAGACGTGCATGCCTTGCTCTTGCCGCTCGTCAGCAGCACCTGCGGCCAGCGGCAACTCGTCTTCCAGCGGTTGTGGATAGACCAGCAGTGCCTGATCCAGATCGACCCAGCTCCAGGCCACCAGAATTCCCAGCGGGAAGCGGCTTTCAACCCGCAAGCGCCCCGGCCGCAGCCAGCCACGGCGCAGCGCCGGCAGGCTCAATTCGCACTCGCTGACGCCTTGCGCGGGCACATCCTGAGTCTGATAAGACGCCGTTGGCCAGCCCAGGGCGATCGCCTGGTGCGCCCGCGCGCTGCTTTCCAGGCGCAGGCGAAACTGCCCCTGTTCGCCAACGAACACCGACCTTGCGCCAGCGGCCTTGAGCACCAGGCCTGCCAGGTTGCGATAGGTGTGCAGGATGGCAACGATAAACACCGACGCCAGCAGAAACGTCAGGGCATAGGCCAGGCTGTTCTGGTAATTGATCGCCGCCAGCAGCATCAACAGCAGCGCCAGGGCAAATGCCAGCCCGACCCGCGTCGGCACGATGAAGATCCGCCGCTGGGTCAGGCGCACGCTGGCGGCCGGGGGAATCCGCCGGGCCAGCCAGCGACTCCAGCGCTGCTTGATCTGTTGCCTCAAAGCGCCGGCACCTCGCGCAGCAACCAATGCACCAGCGCGCCGCCGCCATGCCCGGTCGGATCGGCGCGCTGGTGCAGGCGATGACCGACCACCGACGGCAGCACCGCCTGCACATCTTCGGGAATCACATAATCACGACCGTCGAGGAAAGCCCAGGCACGGGCAGCGGCGAGCAAGGCCAGGCTGGCCCGCGGCGACAGGCCCCAGGCGAACTGTGGCTGGCTGCGGGTGGCATCGACCAGGCGTAGCACATAGTCGATCAGGGCATCGCTGGCGCGCACCTTGGGCACCTCGGCCTGGATCAGCGCCAGCTCGGCATGGTCGAGAATCGCCTCCAGGCGCGGCAGCAGGGAGCGCCGCGAATCGCCGAGGAGCAAGGCTTTTTCAGCGGCCTTGGCCGGGTAACCGAGCGACAGGCGCATGAGGAAGCGATCGAGCTGTGACTCGGGCAAGGCGAAGGTGCCGCCCTGGCTCACCGGGTTCTGCGTGGCGATAACAAAGAAGGGTTCCGGCAGCGGCCGGGTCGCGCCCTCGATGGTCACCTGGCCCTCCTCCATGGCCTCGAGTAACGCGCTCTGGCTTTTCGGTGTGGCCCGGTTGATCTCATCGGCCAGTACCAGCTCGGCGAATATCGGCCCCGGATGAAAGACGAATTGTCCGCTGTCCTTGACGAATACCGAGGTGCCTAGAATATCGCCAGGCAACAGATCGGAGGTGAACTGGATGCGCTGAAAACTCAGGCCCAGCACCCTGGCCAGCGCGTGGCTGAGGGTGGTCTTGCCCATGCCCGGCAAGTCCTCGATCAGCAGATGGCCGCGGGCCAACAGGCAGGCCAGGGCCAGACGCACCTGCGGCTCCTTGCCCAGCAGCACCTGATTCACCGCGTCCAGGCAGGCATTCAGTCTTGTGCGCATCGTTCGCTCCGGCCTTTATCCAAGTGCGCCGATGCTACTTGGCCAGCACCCGGCGGGCAAAGCACCCTGTAGCCTTTACTGACGAAACTGTGAGCGCGGTTGGCACTTTACGGCGAAATCTATAAGCGAAAATGCCCGGCCATGCCCTGGAGTTCGCGGCCCAGCTGTGCCAAGCGAATGCTCGAGTCAGCCGTTTCGTCCATCGCCACCGACGACTGATCGGCGATATCGCGAATCGAGGTCACGCTGCGACTGATCTCTTCGGCCACCGCCGTCTGCTCCTCGGCGGCGGCGGCGATCTGCTGGTTCATCTCGAAGATCAGGGTCACCGCCTCGGCAATCCCGGCCAGGGCACTTTCGGTTTGATTGGCATCCTCCACCACATGCGCGACCAGGGCACCGCTCTGCTGCATGTCAGCCACCGAGCGCCGCGCGCCCTCACGCAACGTGGCGATCAGGCCTTCGATTTCCGCGGTGGACTGCTGGGTACGCTTGGCCAACGCGCGCACCTCATCGGCCACCACGGCAAAGCCGCGGCCCTGCTCGCCGGCACGCGCGGCCTCGATGGCGGCGTTGAGAGCCAGCAGGTTGGTCTGTTCGGCCACGCTCTTGATCACATCCAGCACCGAATCGATGCGTTGGGTGTCCTGACTGAGGCGCTCGATACTCTGGGTAGTGGTGTCCATCGCCGCCGCCAACTGGTCGATCCGCACCAGGGTCTGGCGCACCACCTCGGCGCCGCGGCTGACCCGGTTATCGGCGTCCTCGGTGGAAGCGGCCGCCGCCTCGGCGTTACGCGCCACCTCATGCACGGTGGCGGTCATCTCGCTCATGGCGGTCGCCACCTGATCGGTTTCCACCCGCTGGCCATTGACGCCCAGGCGAGTCTGCTCGGTAATCGCCGACAGCGACTGCGCCGAAGCGGAAATCTGGCTGACCCCACCCTGCAACTGACCGACCATCTCGCGCAGGTTGTTCGACATGCTCTGCATGGCGGCCTGCAATTGCCCCACTTCGTCGCTGCGCTGCACCTCGATGTGCACACTGAGGTCGCCCTCGGCGATCTGCCGGGCCTGCTCGATCACCTGCTTGAGCGGCCGCACAATCAGCAGGGTAATGGCCAGGGTCGCCAGCAGACCGATGACCAGGGCCAGCGCCGCAGCCAGCAGAATCAGCCAACCACTGGCTTGCAGTTGTGCCTGCATGGCGTTTTTTTGCAAGGAATAGGCCTGTTCGACCAACCCGACAATGCGCTCGGCTTGCTCTACCAGCAGGGCGTATTCCTGCTTCTGCTGGCGCAAGTTGCCGTTGTACTCCTTGAGCCGCTCATTGAATGAGTCGACGTTGCCGATGACTTCCGCCAGCACCGAGGCATACGCCGGATCAGTCATGGCATCGCGCAGTTCACCGGCCAGGGATTGCGCATCGAGGGCCTCCTGGATCTCGCCCTGGGCGACTTCGGCAGAACTGCGGCTCTGCTGCAGGCGCACGCGGGCCTGATCGAGCGCCTGCAACAAGAGTTGATGGACCTTGCCGATCTGTCCGGCCTGCAGCACCGACTCGCCGCCTTGCGCACCCTGGCTACTCTCGAGCAGATCGATGCCATCCTCGGCCAGTCCATCCTTGAGCAATTCCAGGCTGTTGGAAGCACTCACCACCAGCCAAGTGGCCGCCTCCAGGGACAGGCTCATGCTATCGGTCAGTTCGACATAACGGTCGAAGGCCGCGCGGTACTGGTCAACGGCACTGTTGACCTCGACCAGAACCTGTCCCTCGGCAGCCGGCAGTTCGGCCTGCAGGGCTGAGCTGCTCGCCTGCAGCGCCTCAGCCTGTTCATGCAGGCGCTGGACATGAGTGACATCGGTAGTCAGGGCGAAGTCCTGCTCGCGGCGGCGAATCTGCAGCACCTGGGTATTGATCGCGCTCATGCGCTCGAGCAACGCCGAGCGGGCACCGACCTCACGCAAGGCCGAATAGCCGGTGGCGGCAACCACCGCGGTGAGTGCCAGCACCACGCCAAAGCCCAGGCCTAATTTTTTCGCCGTACTCAAGCTGGCGACGCGCCGCTGCAGATCAGTCCACATAATTCCGCTCCATCCCCGCTCCCCTGGCGAACCCAGGTTTGCCAACCTTATCACGCAAGATAAAAGCGCAAGGCTGCTGGCGACAAGCCAGCAGCCGGGGCGATTGTGCTTTTAGCTATGAGCAGGTCGTTTTCAGAGCGGATCAGTTCAGGGGCGGCGCATCTCGAAGCTATCGCGGGTACGGGTATAAGCCATGCCGCCCAGGCGGCCGACCAGATCGAGCTTGTGCGGGTCAATCCGGCCCTTGTCGTTGAGCACCGCATCGTCGACATGGGCGAGCAGCACTTCGGCAAAAATCAGGTGGCAGTTCGGCGCATCCGGCGGATACGCCAGCACCTGCGCCACACGGCACTCGAAGGCCACCGCTGCGCCGGCCACACGCGGTACGCCAACTCGTTCGCTGGCCAGGCTGGCGATGCCGCAGTGCTCGAACTCGCTGACCCCATGGGGCAGGTGGGCAGCACTGGCGTTCATCGCCTCGGCCTGGGCGAAGGACACCAACTGGATCACCAGCTCGCCGCTAGCCTGCACATTGCGCAGCGTGTCCTTGAGACTGCCGTCGTCACGCAGATTGACGTTGACCATCAACGTCGGCGGCGCGTCGCTGATCACCTGGAAAAAACTGAACGGCGCCAGGTTGCTGATGCCATCGCGGGAAACACTGGACACCCAGGCGATCGGCCGCGGCGTAACCGTGGACGCCAGCCAGCGGTAGGCATCCAAAGGCGTCAGGGCACTGAAGTCCAGTTGCACGGCAAATTCCTCGGATAGTTGGGGTTGCCCAGTATGCCACTGCCGCCAGTCAGTGCCTCCGCCCTTCGACCGGTAATGCCGCTGGTCGGATGTCCTCGCCGGATTGCCAGCACCCAGCAGCGGAGCCCCTTGTTTTGCTGGTGATTGGTGGCTCCAGAGGACCTGCGGCAGATCAAAAAAAAGGGGCTATAGCGCTTCTCTTTCCGCAATGCGCCACTAATATGACATATGCCGCAGCACTATCACGCTTAGAGTCATTTATTTGACTAATTAGAACAATTATCAGCCAACCATCATGGAACGAGGAAAACCACCATGGGCATTCAGCCAATTGAAGAAGATCGACTGACGGTGGAACCACCGGAGGACCTCAACTTCCTCCTCGAACACTACCAACTAAAGACCTTTCAATATTCAGAGCTGCAACACGAGCAGGCCGTACTCGCCTCGGTCGCCGACTGGCCACTGCTGAGCGAAACGCTACGACCACTGCTCCTGCTTGTTGAAGCCGCGAAACTCGACAAGGCAGACTGACATGCACTTGATTGCCCTACAGGGGCTGCGTGGGGGCTGCGGCACCACGTCAATAGTGGCCGGACTGACCTCAGCCCTGGCTATTCTGCACCATCCCGTACTGGCTATCGATCTGTGCCCCAGCAACATCCTCAGCCTGCACTTCGGCTTACCCTTCGATGAGCCCTCGGCCTGGACGACGCGAGAATTGCACAATCCTGCCCAGGAGATAGTCGCCTTTCGTCAGCAGGAGCGGGTTTCCGTGCTGCCATTTGGCCGCCACGCCACCCAGGGTTATGACCCCCTGCGTGCTGTTGACATGCTCGAGCACGCACTGCGACAACTGACGCCGTCGAGCAGCACCTTTGTACTGCTCAACATTCCACCTTACCTGAACCTGCTCAGTCACCTCGACCAGCGCCCGGATATCCATTGGCTGCACGTGCTGGTGACGGATCCGGCCTGCCATATCCTGCTCAACTACCAGCTGCGTGACCACCACCCCCTGCCACGCAACCACCACTGGCTGATCAATCGCCTGCAACCGTCGCTCAAACTGTCCCACGACCTGCTGGAACTCTGGCGACTGGCCCTCGGACAGTTGCTGGTTCCTTGCGTGATCCATGAGGACGAAGCGGTTCGCGAGGCGCTGGCACGCAAGCAACTACTGGGTGAAAGCGCGCCGCACTGCCTAGCCATGCGAGATTTCCTCGCCTTGGCTAATTGGTGCGTCAAAACGGTGGAAAACCCATGAACCAGTGCACTCTACCGCCGCCAGCGCAACCATTGCCGAACGGAGCCGACCAGCCCGCTCCCGTCCGGCAGCCGAGTCTGCTGATGGTGTTTGTCCGTGCCCTGTGCTGGATGCTCTTTGCCCTGGAGTCTGCCAGCTGGCGTTGGCTGCTGGCGCACAGGCGCCAGCTCTATCCTCAGTCCTGCGAATTACGCCTACGTCCGGGCGATCCGCTGCGCGTATTGCTGCAGAGCCTGTGGCTGGTGCTGGTAAAGCCGGTCGATCAGCGCCCACACACACTCACCAGGTTTGCCACGTCGTGCCTGGCAGCCTTGAGTCGATGCCGGCAAGTGCAGGGGAAGGCATTGCAACGCCTGCTGGCGCGCGATAGCGGCCGTCAGATCAGCGCCCAGCCGGTGCCAGAGCGGCCCGACGGCACAGCTACCTGGCTGCAACTGCCGATGCTGCTGGTGGCCATGCCGGTGCTGGTACTGTGCATCACCCAACCTCTTGAGCCGTATCAACAGGCGCTGTTTGCCGGCCTGCTCTGGCTTATCGCGCTGGGCGTGGCCCGCTTTTCCGGGCGCCGCGCGACGCTGATCCTGATCGTCCTGTCAATTCTGGTCTCCAGTCGTTACTTCTGGTGGCGCTACAGCTCCACCTTGAACTGGGACGACCCGCTGGATTTGGGCTGCGGCCTGCTGCTGCTGGCTGCCGAGAGCTATTCCTGGCTGGTGCTGATCCTTGGCTATCTGCAGTCCATCTGGCCACTCGACCGCCAGCCCTGCCCATTGCCGACCGACATGGCCAACTGGCCGAGCGTGGACATCTACATCCCAACCTATAACGAAGACTTGTCGGTGGTGCGCCCGACCGTGCTCGCGGCGATCGGCATTGACTGGCCACAGAGCAAGCTCAATATCTGGCTGCTCGACGATGGCAAGCGCGACGAATTCCGCCAGTTCGCCGCTGCCGCCGGGGTTGGCTACCTGACCCGCTCGGACAACCGCCATGCCAAAGCCGGCAACCTCAATACCGCGATGGGCAAGACCAGCGGCGAGTTCATCGCCATTTTCGACTGTGACCACATTCCAACCCGCTCCTTCCTGCAGATCACCATGGGCTGGTTCCTGCGCAGCCCGCGGCTTGGCGTCTTGCAAACACCGCATCACTTCCTCTCGGCCGACCCCTTCGAGCGCAACCTGGATAATTTCCGCCAGACGCCAAACGAGAACACCCTGTTCTACGGCCTGACCCAGAATGGCAATGATCTGTGGGACGCGACTTTCTTCTGCGGTTCCTGCGCCATTCTGCGGCGTACCGCACTGGAAAACATCGGCGGCTTCGCCGTGGAAACCGTAACCGAGGATGCGCACACCTCGTTACGCCTGCACCGTCATGGCTGGACCTCGGCCTATATTCGCATTCCCCAGGCGGCCGGCCTGGCCACCGAAAGCCTCAGCGCCCATATCGGTCAACGCATCCGCTGGGCGCGTGGCATGGTGCAGATTTTCCGTCTCGACAACCCGCTGTTTGGCCCAGGCCTCTCGCTCGGGCAGCGGCTCTGCTACTTCAATGCCATGCTGCATTTTCTTTCCGGAGTACCGCGCCTGATCTACCTGACGGCGCCATTGGCCTTCCTCCTTCTGCACGCCTACATCATCTATGCCCCGGCCTTGCTCATTCTGCTGTTCGTCGTGCCCCACATCGTCCATAGCACCATGACCAACTCACGCATCCAGGGCAGGTACCGCCATTCGTTCTGGAGCGAAATCTACGAAACCGTGCTCTCCTGGTATATCGCCCGACCCACCAGTGTTGCCTTGTTCAACCCGCGCAAGGGCACCTTCAACGTCACCGCCAAGGGCGGCCTGATCGAAGACGACCAGTTCGACTGGAAGATGGCCAAGCCTTTCCTGATCCTCGCCGCCCTCAACCTGACCGGCCTGCTGTTTGGCCTCTACCGTCTGCTCTGGGGTGCGAGCGACGAGCGCCTGACCGTACTGATCAGCCTGTGCTGGGTGCTGTACAACCTGATCGTGCTCGGCGGCGCCCTGGCTGTGGCGGCAGAAGTCCGGCAAATTCGTCGGGCGCATCGCGTTGACCTGCACCTCGACGCAGCGATCCGCCTGCCCTCGGGACATGCCTACCCCTGCACCCTGCTCAATTACTCGGACGGCGGCGTGAGCATCCAGCTACCCCATGGACTAGACCTGACCCTGCCTGACGCTGCCAAGCTATCGCTGTTGCTCAGGCGCGGCCACGAGGAATTCGAATTTCCCGCCCGCGGCCGCAGCATTATTCAAGGCGTCCTCGGTGCCGAACTGGACCCCATGGATCTGCGCCGCCACGGCCGCTTCGTCCAATGCACCTTTGCCCGCGCCGACACCTGGGCGCGCTGGCATGACGGTTTCGTACAGGACAAACCGCTCAGCAGCTTGCGCGGGATCGCCCGCGTCGGCCTCGGCGGCTATCGACAGACACTGTTGTATGCCCCGCCCTGGATGCAACCGCTGATTGATTTCGGCCGCGGCACCGGCCAATGGCTCGCCTCTTTCGTGCCAACCAACCCCGTACTCAGCACCGTCCAGACAGGGTCACGCCCATGAAGCTGCAACATTTCGCCCGTTTCGTGCTCATGTTCATCGCCACGGCGCTGATCTCGAACAGCGCCGTGGCCACGGCGACGCAGCCGCCAGCAACGGACGCGACGCAGCCAACCACCTACCAGCGCAGCCTCGGTCTCAGCGAGCTTTCTTCACCCGGCGTTCTCCTGCTGCGCAATATGTTGCGCCACCTCTACGCCGAGTTCGGCGTGCGCAGCGATGAGCTGGTCACTGCCGCCGAACTGCAGTTGTTCTACACCCCCTCACCGGCGTTGAACGCCAAGCGCTCCCACGTCAAGGTGTACCTCAATGACGAATTGATGGGCGTGCTGACGGTCCTCGATCAGGAGCTCGGCCAGGAGATCAAGCGCACATTAGCGCTGGATACGAGTTTCATTCGCGACTTCAATCACCTGCGCTTCGAGCTGGTGGGCAGCAGCGACAGTGCGTCTGAGGATCCCATGCACGCCAGTCTGTGGCTGGACTTCAGTGCCAAGAGCCAATTGCAGCTCAGCGTCCAGCGACTCAAGGTCAGCAACGATCTGGCCATTCTGCCGGAGCCATTCTTCGATCACAGGGACACGGCACCCCTGCTGCTGCCGTTCGTTTTCAGCCGCGCGCCCAGCCCAACCCAGCAGACCGCTGCAGCCGTCCTCGCTTCCTGGCTCGGCATCCACAGCGGTTGGCGCGGCGCCTCCTTCCCCGTCTCCTTCGACGACTTGCCGGCCAACCGTTCGGCTGTGGTGTTTGCCAGCAACCAACACCGCCCGGCGTTCCTCAAGGATTACCCAAAGGTCAGCGCCCCCACACTGGCCATCATTGACCATCCGAGCGCACCCTTCGCCAAACTGCTGTTGATCCTGGGTGAGGATGACCAACAAGTACTGGCCGCCGCCCGCGCAGTTGCCCTGGATAGCAACAGCCTGAAAGGGGCTTCAAGCACCCTGCGCAACATCCCCGAAGCCCCCCGAGAATGCCCTACGATGCGCCCAAATGGGTGAAAAGCGATGGGCCCACACGCTTCAGCGAACTGCTCGACAATCCCATGCAACTGCAGGCGAGTGGCCTGGTGCCACCGCCACTGAGCCTGACCCTGAGGGTGCCAGCGGACCTGTTCATCTGGCGCAGCCCGGGCGTACCACTGGATCTGCGCTACCGCTATACGCCACCGCTGCAGAAGGAGTCTTCGCTGCTCAGCATCAGCATCAACGACCACTTCGTCCAGGCTCTCCCCCTCAACGATCCGGCGCCAGGAAAAATCGCCGGCCTGGCCCAGCAAAACCTGCCCCTGCTCACGCAACAGCCCGGCAGCAAGCGGCTGATGATCCCGGCCCAGCTCATCGGGCCACACAACGAACTGAGGATGAACTTCACCTTCAATGCCCTTCCCGGCTGCGCTAATTCCAACAACTGCGCCACCAGCCTGCCAATGAACATCCAGGCGGCGATCGACCCTGACTCCAGCATCGATTTTTCGGCCTTCCATCACTACAAAGCGATGCCCGATCTGCAGGCTTTTGCCGAAACCGGTTACCCCTACAGTCGTGTCGCCGACCTCTCGCAGACGCTGGTGCTGATGCCGGCCCAGCCGAATCAGGCCGAGCTGTCGCTGCTGCTGGCGATCACTGGCAGAATCGGCGCCTATACAGGCTACCCCGCCACCCGCCTGAGCATCAGCGACGACTGGCTGGCTGCGGCGCAAAGCCAGCGTGACTTGCTCCTGATTGGCGCCGTTGCGCCAGCATTCAGCAACCAGGATGGCCCGGAACTGGGCGCCCTGGGCGCACAGATCGCGGCCAGCCTGAGCCACCCGGATAGCAGTGCCGCGCCCTCACAGATCAGTGATGCATCAGCCGATCTGGCAGCCCTGGTCGGGTTCAAGTCGCCCTTCGACGATCAGCGCAGCGTGGTCGCGCTGATGGCCAGCGACGCCAGCGGCTACAGCCTGATCGAGCAGAACCTGCTCGACAACCAGCGCCGCGCCAGGATCGCCGGCTCAGTGACCTTGATGCACGGGGAACACATCGATGCTGCCGTGCTTGGCGACACCTATTATATCGGCAGCCTGCCCTGGTGGCTGCTGCTCTGGTTCCACCTCGCCGACCACCTGCTGTTCCTGATAATCCTGGCCTTGCTGAGCGCCGTGCTGCTGGCCAGCGTGATGTTCAGCGCCCTCAGTTTGCTGGCCAAACGCCGACTGCAAGCCCCCATCTGAGGTGCGTCATGAAACCTTGGATGGTCATGCTGTTAGTCCTTTCGCCGCTCGGCAATGTCGCGCACGCCGGCTGCCAGTGGCCATTGTGGGAGCAGTTCAAGCAGCGCTTTGTCGATGACGGCGGACGGGTAATCGACAGCAGCGACCCGCGGGCGATCACCACCTCCGAAGGCCAGGCCTATGCCATGTTCTTCGCCCTGGCAGCCGGCGATCGCCAAACCTTCGAGCACCTGCTGCGCTGGCTGGAAGACAACCTGGCCCAGGGCGACCTGCAACAGCACCTGCCAGCCTGGCTCTGGGGGCGCAACCCGGAGGGCCAATGGCAGGTACTCGACGCCAACTCTGCGGCGGACGCTGACCTCTGGCTGGCCTATAGCCTGCAGGAGGCCGGCAGACTCTGGCAGCACCCCGATTATTCACGTCTGTCAGCCCGGCAACTGGCACTGATCGAGCAGCACGAAGTCGCCCAACTGCCGCAACTCGGGCCGCTGCTGCTGGCCGGAACAGAAGGTTTTACCGGTCAGGAGCGCTGGACCCTCAATCCCAGCTATTCCCCCCTGCCCCTGCTGCACAGCTTCGCCCACCGCTACCCGGACAGTATCTGGGCGGCGATGCTCGAACCGACCCAGCGCATGCTCGAAGAAACCAGCGCGCGAGGCTTCGCCCCTGACTGGGTCGAGTGGCAGGACGGACAATGGCAGGCGTCACGCAGGAGTGGCTGGCAAGGCAGCTACGACGCCATTCGCGTCTACCTCTGGGCGGGCATGCAAACGCCGGACCCCGAGGAGGCGGACCGCGTCGTGCAACGCTTTCAGCCGATGCTGCACTATCTCCGCCAGCATGACCGACCACCTCTGCACGTCGACAGCCTGACCGGCGTGGCTGAAGGATATGGACCACCGGGGTTCTCCGCGGCACTACTGCCGTTGCTCAGCAGAGCTGCAGAACCCGACTTGCTGCAACAACAACTGACTCGCCTGAGCACCGAACCCCTGCGACCCGACGCCTACTACGACCATGTGCTTAGCTTGTTTGGCCAAGGTTGGAACGAAGGCCGCTATCGCTTTTCACCACTCGGGGCATTGCATCCACAGTCAACAGAGGACTGCACATGACCAAGTACCTGCCTTTGGCTCTGCTTCTGCTGAGCACCAGCGTACATGCCACTGAACCCAGCGAAGCCCGCCTGCAGTTGCTCGAACAGGTGCGCACCGGAGAAGCACGTAACAAAGTGGAGTTGATCGAGGAAAGCCTGTATCGACTGTTCAAACTTGACCCTGACGACCCCGAAGGCCTGGCAGCGCTGATCCGCCTGCAACTGCGCAAGAATCAACTGACTGAGGCCCAGGCCACCCTCGAACACCTGAACCGCAGCGCACCCGACAGCGAGTCCCTGGCGCTGGCCCGCCTGCACTTGGCAATCAACGAGCCAAAGGCCAAGGAACGCCTACAGCAGGCTCGCCTGCTGGCGCGCGCGGGACGCCCCGAGGAAGCGCTGGTGATTTATGACAGCCTGTTCGACCCTGGCTTTCCCACTGGTGATCATGCTCTCGAATACTGGCAGACCCTGGCCAATACCCCACAAGGCCAAGCCAGGGCCCTGCAGGGCCTGGAAAAGCTGGTTGAGCAATACCCATACAGCAGCAATTTCCGCCTGGCCCTGGCCAGACAGCGCCTGGCTATCGACCCATACAGCGAGGCGGCCCATGCCGATCTGGAACAACTGGCCAGCGACTCCTATGCCCGAGCGGGCGTGGCCAGCGTCTGGCAAGACCAGCTCGAACGGCTGCCAGTCAATGAGCGCAGTGCCGCCCTCTGGCGCCGCTACCTGCAGCAATACCCAGAGGCCGACGACCGCGCCAGACAATCCCTGACCGAACAGGAGCAGTTGCTCGCCAACCCCTCCTTCCAGGCCAAGCAGCGTGCCTTGAGTAATCTCGACAGCGGCTCGCCTGCGTACCCGGCCATCGAGCGCGACCTGCAACTGGCACTCAAGGGTTTTCCCACTGACGCGCAAACCCTCGGCGCGCTGGGCCTGCTGCGTCAGCGCCAGGGCCGACAACAGGAAGCCCTGGCCCTGTATGAACGGGCCCGCAGTCACGAGGAAAACATCGACAACCTGGGCAAATGGCAAACCCTGATCGGTGAGTCACGCTTCTGGGCCACTCTCAAGGAAGCCGACGCAGCCGTCGACCAGGGCAAGCTCGAACGCGCCGAGCAGCTTTACCAGCAGGCGGCCAAACTAAAGCATGGGGCAACCGAACCGCTCAACGGCCTGGGCGACATCCAGGCCAAGCGCAAAGACATCGGCGGCGCCGAACGCCACTACCAGGCGGCATTGAGTCGCGACAGCAACAACCTCGCGGCCAAACGCGGCCTGATCAACCTGTACAGCGCCAGCCAGCCCGAACGCGCACGGCGCATCATTGCCACCTTGCCGGTCGACCAGCGCCAGCGCTTCGAGCCCGAATTGAACCGCCTGCAGGCCGCCGAGCTGGTAACCCAGGCCCAGCAACATACCGACCAACAACGCTGGGCCAGCGCCAAAGACATGCTTGAGCAGGCTCTCAGGCTGCAACCGGACAACCCCTGGATCGCCTATGACCTGGCCAAGGTTCGCGTGCAACTCGGCGACGCCGCCGCCGAGCAGAGCTTTGCCGGCCTGCTCTACCGCGCGCCTAAAGATCGGGCGCTACGCTATGCCCACAGTCTGTTTCTCGCCAGCCAGGATCGCCCGAAACAGGCTCTGGACAGCTTGGCCAAGGTGCCACGTGCCGAGTGGGACGACAGCATGCGCGCGCTGGAGCAGCGCTTGCGCTTCGGCCAGAGCATGGACCATGCCCGTCAGCTGAACGCCCAACAACAGCAGCCGCTTGCCATCAACTACCTGCAGCAGCAACAGCGACATTTCCCAGGCGAAGTGGCCATCCCTCTGACCCTCGGTGAATGGGCCGAGCAGCGTGGCGACCGCACGGAAGCCGAGCGCCAGTACCGACTGGCCCAGCAACTCGAACCGCACAACAGCGAAGCCGAACTCAGCCTGATCGAGCTGGCCCAGCAGCGCCGTGATGCCGATGTACAGCAGCGCCTCGAGGCGTTTGCCCCAGCCACACCTACGCCCAGCCAGCAGCGGCGTACGGCCAATCTCTGGCTGCAACTCGGCGAACCGGCCAAGGCCGAGCAAATCATGGCCCAGGCCCGTCTTGCCGCCCCGGAAGATCCCTGGATCTGGCGCGACAGCGGCCGCCTGGCCCTGGCCGGCGGCCAACCGCAACAGGCGCTGGCGGCCTATCGCGAGGCCATGCGCAGCAGCGGCATCGCCCTGCCGTCGGAAGATGCCCTGGCCTTCACCCGCAGCACCCGGGCTGATGGCGAAGACGACTGGCTCAAGCGCAGCATCCGTAGCGACTCCGCCGAGCTCTACCTGCGCCAGGCGCCCACCGCCACCGTGCAATACAGCTACCTGGAAAGCAAAGGCACACCGGGCTTCTCCGACTTGCAGGCCAACTACCTGAATGTCGAGGCGGCACAACCGCTGGGCAGCGGCCGGGGCTTCTTACGCGCCGAGCAGGTGACCCTGGATAGCGGCAGCTTCGACAGCCTGCTCGACGCCGACGACTTCGGCAGCGTCCTCATCTGCCAGCAACGCGGTGAAGCCTGCAACCGCGGCGACAGCCACCAGCGCGAACAAGGCACTGCACTGGCCATGGGCTGGCGTAGCGAACCCCTGGAGTGGGACATCGGTACCACGCCACTGGGCTTCCCGGTGGCGGATGTGGTCGGTGGCATACGCCTCAGGGGCGACCTGGCCAAGCTGGGCTGGACCCTGGACGTCTCGCGCCGCGCCCTGAATAACTCGCTGCTGTCCTTCGCCGGCACCGAGGACCCGCGCACCGGCGAAACCTGGGGCGGTGTTCGCGCCAACGGCGTTCGCCTGGGCCTGAGCTACGACGAGGGCGGCAGCTACGGCATCTGGTCGAGCCTGCAGGCGCACCGCCTGAGCGGCAAGAACGTCGAGGACAATGACCGCTACCGGCTGATGGCCGGCGTCTATTTCCGCCTGCTCGACGAGCCCGACCGGCGCCTGCGGATCGGCGGCAACGCCATGTACTGGCACTACCAGAAAGACCTCAGCGGCTACACCTTGGGTCACGGCGGCTACTACAGCCCGCAGCAGTACCGCTCACTCTCGGTACCGATCAACTATGGCCAACGCTGGGGCGACTGGTCGATCTACGCGGAAGCGTCAACCGGCTTTTCCTGGTCGCGCAGCGACGACTCGCCCTACTTCCCGACCCGCGGCGACTTGCAAAGCGAAGCCGGCAACCCGATCTTCGAGGGCGGGCGCAGCGACGGATTCAGTTATCGTTTCAGTTTCTCGGCGGAACGGCGGCTGACCCCAAACTGGTTCGTGGGCGGCCTGCTCGGCATGGAGCGCTCGGTGGGCAGCGACTACGAGCCGCGCGGCGGCCTGCTCTACCTGCGCTACAGCTTCGCCCCTTGGGATGGCGACCTGAAGATGCCACCGGAACCCCTGGAGGAATACGCCCAGTTCAACTGAGCAAATGGCAACGCCACAAGCCCGCATCACCCCCGTGACCCGGGCTTGTGTTTGGCTATGCGCTCGCCACCTGCTGCAACTCGCTTTTGTAGGGTGGCGATCAATACATCACAGGCATATCGCCTTGCTTATTCAGTGTTGCGGATAAGGGATCCAGCTTTGGTTCTCCATGCGCAGGTAATGCTCGTTGTGCAGGCGCACCATTACACTGCCCTCGTTTTCTGCCACCACCATGTCCAATTGCGGAAGGTCACGAGTCACACTGAACAGGTCGAAGTCGGCATTGCGGTAGACCTCGCCATCGACCAACCGTGCGATCAGCTCGGACAAGGCCTGATAACTGCTCGGCGCCTGGATATGCAGCGGCTGCTGCGGCCGCGGCGCCTTGGCATTGATCAGTTTGAGCCCGGCCGGGATATGGGTAACTGTCGGGCTGGGAATCTCACGCATGCCCTTGATCTGCATCAGGTCGCCGCGCAGGGCCGCACCATGCTCGGCGACTATGACCAACAGCACTGGCTTGGCAGAGGCCTGCAAATGCTCGATGAAGCTGTCGAGGTCATCCAGCACCTGACGCAAACTGGTCGTGTAGTCGGCGCTGACGGCCTTGCCGCTGACCTTGTCCACCCGACGATTGCCATCGTGCAAGGTGCTGGAGTTGTAGAACAACGCCTCGCGCGGCGAGCCTGAACTCAGGCGCTGCTGCCACCACCGCGTCAGCACTTCGCGATCGCGATAAATGGGCCAGCCGTCGAACCCGGTCAATGCCGGGCGTAACTCGCCGAGTGGGTTGGCCGCCGCTTGCAGGCGACCACGGTCACGCAACAACCCGAGCATGTTGTCGAAGTGACCGGTGTGGTTGAGCAGGAAGCCATCGGTGTAACCCAACTGTTTGAGGTTTTCGAACAGGAAACATTGATTGGCCGCGGGACGATACAAAGCGGCATTCGACGTCTGGCCGCAACTGGCGCGCAACAAACGCAGCACTGCCGGGCCGCTGTAGGTGGCCGCAGAGTTGAAATTATCGAAGAGGATATCCATCTTGGCCCACAGCGGGTGCTGCACCATCCCCGCCTCTTCCAGGTCATCCCAGGCCATGGAACAGATATTCAACATCAGCACATCCAGGGGTACGGCATCAGCCGCCAGTTCGCGCGGAAATTGCGTGACCTGCTGCCCTTGGCTCGCATAAAAGCCGTCCAGGGTCGCGTTCAGATACGCATCATCGATCACGGCCGGCGTCACTTCGCCCGCCACGGGTGCGATGTGCGCGGGGGGCGACTGCAGCACCGGAACAACGCCCTGCGGGCGGGCGAACATCTGGGCATTGCCCACCACCAGCATCAGCACCAGAGCCACTACGGTAAAACTGGTGACTCGAATCCACTGGCTGACGAACAGGTAGCCGACCAGCAGGATCAACCCCGCGGCGAGCCAGGTCGGATTGATGAAGCGCCCCACCAACTCCAGCATATACTCGGGACTGAACTGGGTGACCTGCGCGAAGTTGGCGATCAGACGACTGAACGGCGGCAGCCAGCTGTCGTAATAATACAGGCCGACCCCCAGCGGAATGGCGAGCATATGGCGCAACCTATGCAGCCATTGCGGCGGCAAAGGCAACAGCAGGAAAGCGGCGAAAGCCAGATTCTCCAAAGCATGGAAGTTCAGCTGGCCATACCAGAGCAAAACCAGCTTGGTGATGAAGTAGAAGTTCCACAAGCCCAGACCCGCCAGGAACTCATGGTAGCCGGTGTCGCTAAAGCGCTGCCTTGCAGCATGGCCAACCCCCAAGTAGTCAATGTTGCTGCATGCGGTTCTTGCGGGGCATCGCCCTAGCGAGCAGAACCTGCATCATGCGCTAAGCATTGCTGCTGATTGGCAAAAGGCAAATGTCGACTGGCTTTTTATCGAGCCTATATCGGGCCATTTTAGGCGGTCGCTGGCGCAACCGCCGAGTGCGTCTAACGGCCTGCGCGTGACTCGCGAATGTAGAAACGCGCGCGCTCGGCCTTGCTGGTGCAGCCCTTGTATCCTTCAAATTGCTGCTGGGTTTTCGCCGCGGTCAGCAGCGACAGGGCTTTGGAATAACTCACGGTGCCGGTAAAACCTTCGGCCTTGGCCAGATCCAGCTCGGCCCAGGCCGCATTGAGTTGATTGGCGCAACTATCGCGATAGGCGGTTTTTCCGGCACAACCGGCCAGCACCAGGGCGATCATCGGTAGCAAGATCCAGGCTTTCATGTTGCGCACTCCTTGATATCGGGAAACAACTAGAGGTCGATGATGCAATATGACGACCGCAGGGCGGAAAAGTGCCTGCACTCGTCAACAATGACCCTATTAAGAATGGCTGCGCTGACGTAGAAACGCCACTACGTCTGCCTGCTCGCCCACGAACTCGATTCGCCCGGCCTTGTTCTCGCGCTGGAAGGCATACATAGGATCGTAATACTCGACCAGTAGCGCTTCGATCCAGCCGCGGTGCAGATCCACCACGCCTTGGCTCTGCTGCTCCAGCAGGGCTTGATCCATGATCGCCGCCAGACGTTGGTAACGTTCACCACCCAGACGCTTGAGGATGTTCGCCAGACTCTGCTGCAATTGCTCGGCGAAGGCCTGGAAGCCCTCCTCCGCGCCATGTAAGACGATGAATTCGGCACACAGGTCGATCACGTAATCCTTGAGAATGCGCTCGACCCGGCCCGCCAGGCTGTCTTCCAACCAGACCAGGGGAAACTCCTGCATGCCCTGGTAGAGTTCCAGCGGCAGGGCGCTTTTGCCGATGATGCGGCCCTCATCCTCGAGCACGAATTGCTCGATGCCCGTCGCGCGCTTTTTCAGGATGTCGATGGCCAGGGCATTCTCGAAGTCGATCTGCGCCGGCTGGACAGTGACGCGCTTGCCGAAGCTGGAGCCGCGATGATTGGCATGCCCTTCCAGATCCAGGCTGTTGTCGAGTTGGGCGATCACCTCGGTCTTGCCGGTGCCGGTCATGCCGCCGACCAGGATGAAGTTGCACTGCGCCGTCGCCTGCAAGGTGGTTTCCAGGAGGAAGGTACGCATCGCCTTGTAGCCGCCGATCACCCGCGGGTAGTCGATGCCCGCCTCGCTGCTCAGCCATTGCTGGACGATCTGCGAGCGCAGACCGCCGCGAAAGCAATACAGATAGCCCTCGGGATTGGCCCTGGCGAAGGCCGCCCAGGCCTCGATCCGTGCGGCCTTGACGTCCCCACTGACCAATTGATGACCCAGTTCGATGGCGGCCTGCTGGCCGCGCTGCTTGTAGCAGGTGCCGACTCTCTGCCGCTCGTCGTCGTCCATCAGCGGCAGGTTGCGCACGCCGGGGAAGGCGCCCTTGGCGAACTCCACCGGGGCCCGAGCATCCATCATTGGCGTGCCGTTGAGAAACAACTGGCGATAGTCGCTACTGTTGTCACGCATCACAGCACCTCGACTGCGTAACGTTGTCGCTCGAGCAGCTGGCCAATCGGCTCGAGCGCCAGATCCAGTTCGGCGGCGAGCGCCAGGAACTCCGCTTCGCCCTCGGCGGTCACCGCAATCAGCAAGCCGCCGCTGGTTTGCGGGTCGCACAGCAGAAGTTTGTACAGTTCGGGTAGCGGCGCAACCTTCTCGCCGTAACTGTCGAAGTTACGCTGGGTACCACCCGGCACACAGCCCTGCTCCAGGTAGTACTCGACGCTGGCCAGACGCGGCACCTTGGCGAACTCGACGCGTGCGGTCAGGCCGCTGCCGTCGGCCATCTCGAGCAGATGCCCGAGCAGACCGAAGCCGGTGACATCGGTCATCGCAGTCACCCCGGCGAGCTTGCCGAAACGGCTGCCCGGTTTGTTCAGCGTGCACATCCAGTCGCGCGCCAGGCCGACATCCTCGCTGCGCAGCTTGGCCTGTTTCTCCGCGGTAGTGAGGATGCCGATGCCCAGAGGCTTGCTCAGGTACAGCTTGCACCCCGCCGTGGCGGTGTCATTGCGCTTCATATGGCGTTTTTCCACCAGGCCGGTGACGGCCAGGCCGAAAATCGGCTCGGGCGCATCGATCGAGTGTCCGCCCGCCAGCGCAATACCCGCCTGGTCACACACCGCACGGGCACCGCGAATTACCTCACGGGCTACTTCCGGGGCCAGTAGATTGACCGGCCAGCCGAGAATGGCGATGGCCATCAGCGGATCGGCGCCCATCGCATAGATGTCGCTGATCGCGTTGGTCGCGGCGATCCGGCCAAAGTCGAAGGGATCGTCGACGATCGGCATGAAGAAATCGGTGGTCGACACCACCCCACGTTCTTCGTCGATGGCGTAGACCGCCGCATCGTCACGCGAGGTATTGCCGACCCACAGCTTGGGGTCGAGATTCTGCGCACCACTGCCAGCCAGGATCACTTCCAGCACCTTGGGGGAAATCTTGCACCCGCAGCCAGCGCCGTGGCTGTACTGGGTCAAACGGATCGGCTCGCTCATGCATTTTCACTCATATCGTCGACAGGCGGCGGCATTCTAGCAAATGTGGCCTTGGCTCCAGTGATCGCCACGCGTATCTTGATAAAACAATGCGTTACGGGGGATTAATAGATGGCTCAACGGGTAGCGCTGGTCTTGGGGGCGGGGGGGGCGCGCGGTTACGCGCACATTGGCGTAATCGAAGAGCTGGAGGCGCGAGGCTATGAGATCGCCTGCATCGCCGGCTGCTCCATGGGCGCGGTGGTCGGCGGCATCTACGCCGCCGGCAAGCTCAAGGAGTACCGCGACTGGATCCAGAGCCTGGATTACCTGGACGTGCTGCGCCTGCTCGATGTCAGCTTCCGTCTGGGCGCCATTCGCGGCGAGAAGGTATTCGGCAAGATCCGCGAGATCCTTGGCGAGATCAATATCGAGGATCTGCCGATTCCCTTCACCGCGGTCGCCACCGACCTGACCAATCAACAGGAAATCTGGTTTCAGGAGGGCTGCCTGCATAAGGCCATGCGCGCCTCGGCGGCGATCCCCAGCCTGTTCACCCCGGTCATCCAGGGTAAACGCATGCTGGTTGACGGCAGCTTGCTCAATCCGCTGCCAATCGTGCCGGTGGTCTCCAGCCACTGCGACCTGATCATCGCGGTCAACCTCAACTCGAACAACCAGCGCCACTACCAATTGCCGACAATCGAACGGCATCCGGTACTGAAAGAGCGTTTTGACGTGATGATGGCCACACTCGGCTCGCGACTGCCTTCGCTACGCCGCAAGAATGGCAACGCCGATGAACTCTTGCTGATGGAAGAGCGCAAGGTTGCCGAGCAATTCGATCCCTGGTTGCAGAACGCTGACGAGCCTGAACCGGCACAAGCCACCGAGGCGGCTGCACAGGCCACACCGAAATCGGCCAACGACTCCCACATCGCCGACATCAGCGGCCCCGCATCCTTGCTGGAAGTGATCAACCAGAGCTTCGAGGTCATGCAGACCTCGCTGGCACAGTACAAGATCGCCGGTTATCCGCCGGATATCCTGATCAACGTGCCTAGGCGCGCCTGTCGCTTCTTCGAGTTCTACAAGGCTCCAGAACTGATCATGCTCGGCCGGCAGATCGCTCGCGACACCCTGGACAAGTACGAGCAAGACAACTAGGCGAACTGCCCCAGGCTATTCGCTGCGCAGCGCCTCGACCGGATGCATGCGCGCGGCCCGGCGTGCCGGAGCGATACCCGCGAGAACCCCGACCACCCCAGCCAGCAGCAGTGCCAGAAGCAGAAACAGCGGCTGCAGGCTGAGCGGCAAACCGGGCACTCCCAGGTGCAAGCCGGCGAGCAATAGTCCGACCATCAGCAGGCCGAGTACGCCGCCCAGCAAGGACAGCAGCAGCGCCTCGCCGAGAAACAAGCCAAGCACTTGGCGTGGCGAGGCGCCAATGGCGCGCAGCAGGCCGATCTCCGCGGCGCGCTCGGCCACGGTTGTGGTCATGATGGTAAGGATACCCACCGCCCCAACCAACAGGGAGATACCGCCGAGGGCGCCGACGGCGACCGTCAGGCTCGCGAGGATCCGATCGAGACTGCGCAGCATGTCGTCCTGGGTGGTGAGGCTGAAGTCCTCGCTGCCGTGACGCTCGATCAGCAGTTGGCGAATTTTTTCGCTGAGCGCCAGGGAGTGGGTGGCGGCGCTGAACACCACGTTGATCTTCGCCAGCCCGCTGCGATTGAACAGGCTTTGCGCCCAGTCGGCCGGGATATAGGCAATGTCGTCGACGTCAAAGCCGAGCAACTGGCCCTTCTTTTCCATCACTCCAATCACGCGGAAACGCGTACCGCCAACGCGGACCAGCTCACCCAGCGGGTTGGCTGCGCCAAATAGTTCCAGACGCAACCTGTGACCGAGCACCACATAGGGCGGCGAGCGGCCGCCACGCGCTTCTGGCAGGAACTGCCCGAGCGCCAGCTTGAAGCGCCAGGCCTGGGCCATCTGATAACCGCAACCGAGCACCCCGGTATGGCGGCTGCGGGCGCCGAACTGGATATCGCCGTTACCCTGAATAATCGGCACCACCGCCTCGACATGGGGCAATCCGCGCAGGGCGTCGGCATCGGCGATGCTCAGCGGCCGCACGCTGCTGAGCAGACCACCGAGCCCGCTGGTGCGGATCATGCCCGGGCGGATCGAAATGTTACGCGAGCCGAACTGGGCGAAGTTGTCCAGCACATAGCCGCGCAAGCCTTCGCCGATGGAGGTGAGCAGCGTCACTGCGGCGATACCAATGGCTACGCCAAGTAGCGTCAGCAGGCTGCGCAGTGGCCGGCTGATCAACGCCGAGCAGATCAGCCGCAGGCCATCGCGCAGTTGCATCAGCGCGCTCCTCCGGCTGGCCGTAGTGCCACTACCGGGGCCATCGCGGCAGCCCGACTGGCCGGCAGCCAGGCGAACAGCAGCGCGCAGAACAGCGCCAACGCCAGCCCGCTAAGCCTGGCCCACCAGGGTGCATAAAAACCGACATGCAGCGCTTCGCGGCCGAGCCAGAGAGCCCCCTCACCGAGCAACAAGCCGCCCAGGGCGCCGACCAGAGCGAGCAGCAGTGCCTCGCCGAGAAACAACAGACGCACCTGGCCGGCCGTGGCACCGATGGCCTTGAGCAGACCGATTTCTGCGGTCCGCTGGCTGACCGAAATCCAGGTGACGTTCATGATCAGAATGCCCGCCACCAGCAGGCTAATGGCGGCGATCCCGCTCACGGCCAGCGTGAGCGTCGCGAGGATGTCATTGAAGGCTACCAGCATGCTGTCCTGACTGATCAGGGTCACGTCCTCCTTACCCTCGTGGCGCGCCTTGAGGGTAGCGAGAATCTGCTGCCTGCTGATCGCCAGGAACGCCGGGCCGCGCACCTCGACGAACACCCGTAGCAAGCCTTCGCGATCGAACAGCGCCTGGGCACTGGCCACCGGAATAATCAGCAGCTCGGCGAAGTCCATGCCCAAGGACTCGCCCCGCTCGGCCAGTATGCCGATCACGCGAAAGCGCCGGTCGCCCGCGCGCAACCATTCGCCGAGGGCCGGACGGGCACCGAACAGTTCTCGGCGCAACCTGGTCCCGATCACGCAGACCGCATCGGCCTGACCCGGATCGAGTGCCGGCAGCGGTTGGCCATGGGCGACCTCGAGTTGGCGGATGGCGAAAAACTCGCGGGTGCTGCCGACAATCAGCGCCTCGCGACTACGGTTGTCGACGCTCACCTGCGCCTGTCCGACCTGCAGCGGCGCGACCCGCCAGACATGGGGCAAACGGCCAATGGCCTGGGCGTCTTGCACCGTCAGGTCGCGCGGAGCCATGCCGGTGATTGGCGGCATGCCGCCACTGGTCTCGTTGCGCCCGGGCAAGATGATCAGGGTGTTGCGTCCGAGCAGGGCAAACTCGCTGAGCACGTAGCTGCGCGCGCCCTCGCCGAGGCCGGTGAGGAGAATCACCGCCAGTACCCCAATGCCGATAGCCAGCAACAGCATCGCACTGCGCGAACCGTGCCCGCGCAGTGCGCCGAGCCAGAGCCCCAGGGCATCTAGGCTGCGCATCAGGCCGGCTCCAGCTTTGCCTCGTCGACGATGCAGCCGTCGCGCAGTCTGAGCTGACGATGGGCACGCGCCGCATGCTGGGCATCGTGGGTCACCACGATCAGGGTCAGGCCCTCGGCATTGAGTTCCTCCAACAACGTGAACACCTCGCCGCCGGCATGGCTGTCGAGGTTGCCGGTGGGTTCGTCGGCTAACAAAAGTGCCGGCTGCATAACCATCGCCCGGGCGATGGCGACCCGCTGGCGTTGCCCGCCCGACAGCTCGCCCGGGCGATGCTTGAGGCGATTGCCGAGCCCCAGCCGCTCCACCAGCTCGCCGCTGCGCTGACGCCGCAGGTTCGGCTGGATGCCAGCGAGCAGCATCGGCAACTCGATATTCTCCTGCGCGGTCAACCGCGGGATCAGGTGGTAGGACTGGAACACGAAACCGATCATACGGCTGCGCAATTCGGCACGACGTGCCTCGCTGAGCGCCGCCGTCGGCTCGCCGTCGAGCCAATACTCGCCGGCATCGGGCGCATCCAGCAGGCCAAGGATGTTGAGCAGCGTCGACTTGCCCGAACCGGACGGCCCCATCACGGCCAGGTAGTCGCCCGAATGAATGTCCAGCTGCAGCGCGTCCAGCCCCATGACCTTCTGCCCGCCGGCCTGGAAGCAGCGCGTCAACCCGCGCAGGCGGATCACCGTAACGGCTCCGCGGTGTTGCTCGAGATCACCGCGACCCCATCCTTGAGTCCGTCCTGGCTGAGGCTGGCGAGGATGTGCTCACCCTCCGCCAAGCCGCCCAGCACCTCGGTCCAGCGCCAGTTGGCCAGGCCGGTATTCAGCGCCACTTCGTTGAGCAATCCGGTTCCAGAGTCGTAACGCAACACCCGGCGCCCCTCCAGCAAGGTTTCGGTCGGGATGCGCAGGCTGCCGGCACTCTGCTCCAACAGAATTTCCACATCGGCGCTGTAACCGGTGAGCAAGGCCACATCAACCGGTAACTGGACGAAGCGCACCTCGACATTGACGGTCCGCGCCTGTTTCTCCAGTTCGGTTATGAACGGTGCGATGCGACTCACCTGACCGGCGAAATGGCGCCCGCGGAAGGCGTCCAGGCTGATGCGTACCGACATGCCAATGCTCACGCGACCGGCATCTACCTCGTCGATCGGCGCCTCGACATACAGACAACTGTCATCGATCAGATCCACCGCCGGCGGCGTGGGAATCCCCGGCGGTGACGGGGTGACGAACTCGCCCAGTTCGCCATTGATCTGCGCGACTATGCCGGAGAACGGTGCGCGCAGGGTGGCTTGATCGAGTAGCGAACGCTGCAACGCCAGATTGGCTTCGGCCTCGCGGATCAGCGTAGCGCTGGAGGTGCACACCAGCTGCGCCAGATGCGCCTTGGTTTCGGCCTGATCCAGGCGGTCCGCGGAAGCCAACTGGCGCTCCGCCAGATGGCGCAGGCGCTGATAATCGCGCTGACCCAGGCTGGCACTGCGGCAACGTTGCTCACGGGTATTGCGCTTGTCCTCGAGGCGCGCTTCGGCTGCCTGCACCCGCGCCAGTAGGTCATCCTGACGCAGCCGCATCAAGACCTCGCCAGCTTGCACCTGCTGCCCTTCCTCGACCAGCAACTCACTGACCTGCCCGCCAGTATTGAATGACAGGCGCGACCGTCGGCAGGACTTCAGCGTACCGGCACGGGTATTGGCCACCAACGTTTCCACGGGTCCGCGTTCGACCGCATAGAGCTGAACCGGCATCGGCTGGGGCTGGTTCCACCACCAAACAAACGTCAATAAACCAGCTGACACTACAAGTACGATCAATAGGCTGCGCATATGTGCCTCTATTTTGACACCATCAGCTTGAGCCTAGGTCAGCTAGAGGCACTCAACAACGCAAGGGGATGCTATTGGTCGCTTGATAAATATTCTTAACCCCAAAGGGCGCATACGCAGCGATGAAGCAGCGCTGCTAGCCCAGTCGCTCCGCTGGCGGCAGGTTATCGCTCGGCGGCTTGGCCGGCGTTTTATCCGCTACCCAGTCGCCGAGCAGGCTGTAGGCCACCGCGAGCAAGGTCGGGCCGAGGAACAGGCCCATGAAACCGAAAGCCAGAATGCCGCCGAACACCCCCAGCAAGACCACCACTAGCGGCAGGTTGCCGCCGCGGCTGATCAGGTACGGCTTGAGGATGTTGTCCACGCCGCTGATCACGAACACGCCCCAGATCCCGAGAAATATGGCAAAACCATATTCACCCTGAGTGAACAACCAGGCAGCCGCCGGCACCCAAACCAGCGGCGGCCCCATGGGGATCAGGCTGAGCACGAAGGTGAGGATGCCGAGGATCAGCGCCCCTGGAACGCCAGCAATATAGAACCCGATCAGCGCCAACAGCGCCTGCGCCGCTGCTGTGCCAATGACGCCGTTGACCACCCGCTGCACGGTGCCGGCAACCAGCTCCAGATAGTGCTCGGCGCGCTCGCCGATCAGACGTTCGAGCAGGCTGCGGGCGAACTCCGCCAGGCGTGGCCCGTCGCGGTAGAAAAAGAACACCAGCACCAGGCTCAGGGCCAACTCCAGCACGCCACCGCCAATTTGCGCACTACGCGCCAATAACCAATTGCCGACCTGACCGAGATAAGGCTTGAGGGTGGCGAAAAACGCCGCGCCCTGCTGGTCAATGGTCTGCCAGAACCCCAGCAGGCTCTCGCCCACCAGCGGGATCTGCACCAACCAGTCCGGCGCTGGCGGCAGGCCGGTGACCTGGTAACCCTTGAATAGCGCCGTAGCATCGCCGACATGCTCGGCCAGGTTGAATCCCAACATCACCAGGGGCACCGCCACCAGGCCAATCCAGCCCAGGGTCAACAGTCCGGCCGCAGCAGTTTGCCGGCCATTGAGCAAACGGGTCAGCCCGCGCATCAGCGGCCAGCTGGCGAAGGACAGCACTGCCGCCCAGAACAGCGCCGAGCCGAACGGCGCAAGCACCCACAGGCTCGCGCCGAGTAGCCCGAGGAGCAAAATCTGCACCAGCAAGCGGTCGTTATTAAGCATTCTTGCAACTCCGCAACAGTGAGAAACGACGCCAGGAGCCTGTCGGACTTGACCGTCCGTAGCGAGGGAAGTTCGTGGTCCGACAATTCGGTTTGAGTCAGTTTTGCTGATCTTTCCAGGCCAATAGCGCGCTATTTAACGAGAAAGAGCGGAAAAAATGGACAACTTCGGCTTTCCCGCAGTAGGCCAGCGTTAAGTCTGACAGGCTCCTAGACCCTGCACCTCAGGTGCAGGGTCTAGTCAGCAGGCCATTACAGGATGGCGGGGGTGCCAACGCGTGCCTGCGCGGCGGGCTTGGCGGGCGCTCAGCGCAGCACGTTGATGCGCAGACCTGCAACGGCGGCATCGCCCAACTCCAGTCGCTCGGCCCTGACCCGCTGTTCGACCAGCGCCTGGCGCCAGGCTTCGGCCTCGGCGCCAGACAGGCTAACGCGCAAGGTGCTGTCGAGGTTGAGGCTGCGTGCCAGCAATGCCACCCAGGCTTCGCTGGGCTCGGCCTGCTTCGGCAGGCGCAACTCACCACCGTCCTTCAACTGGCGGAACAAGGTCGCAGGCGTTGGTAACACGTCAGCCAGCGGTGTATTGGCCTCCAGCAGCTCGACATGCAAATAGGCGCGCTTATTGCCCCGCGTGATGCTGTAGAGCGCCAGCAAGCTATCCTGTCGCGGCTCGGCCAAGCGCATCAGCACGTAGGCCTGCCCGTCATCGGAGCCATACAGGATGCGATTGCCGAATACCGCATTGGCCCACAGGCTGCTCGATCCACACTCACGCTCCTGACACCAGTAGAGCAGCTCGGCATCCTGCGCCTGCAACGCTTCGCGGGCAGCGGTGAACACGTCATCGGCCGTATGGGTAGACGGTAACTCGTAAGTCAGCGAAGTGAGCTGCCCTTGCGTTGCCACTTCGCGCTCGTAGCGCAGACGACCACTGATACGCCGAATCGAACCTTGCGGGTAGATCCGCTCCTGCTCGGCGACTTCGCTAAAACTGACAATCTGGCTACCAGGAAAACGCGGCAACACCTCGAGATCGCGGCTACCGGCAACATCCGCGGCAGATACAGCCGCCGCCATGGCTGCGCTTGCCAATACCCCACCCAACAGACTGAAGCAACGCATACGAGCCCTCATTGGATCAGCATCGACTGGGCGGCTTTTAGCGCGGTGTCGTCAAGCACTTCGCGGCGCGGCAACAAGATACCGCGCTGCACCGCCGGGCGGCTCTCGAGTGTATCGATCCAGCGCTGCACGTGCTCCAGCCCCTCGATCGAGACCCCCGACCAGTCATGGATGCTCACCCAGGGGTAGGTGGCAATATCGGCGATGCTGTAGTCGCCGGCCAGGTATTCGGCCTCACCCAGGCGTCTGTCCAGGACCTCGTAGAGGCGCCGGGTTTCGTGCTGGTAACGGTCGATCGGGCCTTGCAGCTTCTCCGGAAAATAACGGAAGAACACATTGGCCTGCCCCTGCATCGGGCCGACGCCACCCATCTGGAACATCAGCCACTGCAGCACCAGCGAGCGGCCCTTGAGGTCCTGCGGCAGCAGTTGGCCGGTCAGCTCGGCGAGGTAGATCAGAATGGCGCCGGATTCGAATACGGCGAAGTCGCCGTTATCGCGGTCGACGATGGCCGGAATCCGCCCATTGGGATTGATCTTGAGAAACTCCGGGGTCTTCTGCTCTTTGCCCTCGAAACTCAGCTCATGCAGGCTGTAGGGCAGCTGCAACTCCTCGAGCGCAATGGACACCTTGTGGCCATTGGGGTCGCGGCGGTATAAAGGTCGATCATGCGATTCTCCATTGCAATCGGCCACACCTTCCTCAGTTGCCTTTGGCAAGTCAAGACGAGCGTAAGAAAGGATTGAAACAGTCTGCTACCAGTTGCGCGCCAGCTTCGTCATCCAGGTGCAGATGATGCCCGCCGGGCAGATGGGTCAGGTCGATCGGCAAACCGCTCAACAGCTCGGCGAAGTTCGGCTGCGCCACGAACATGCCCTGCTCGGCCAACAGCAGGCTCACCGGGCATTGCAGGGACCGAACAAAAGCCATGGCATGGGCATGGGTCAGGCGCAGCGGCGATGGCAGGGTCAGGCGGCTGTCGGTGCGCCAGGTGTAACCACCCGGTACTGGCATCAGTCCGCGCTGGGCCAGCAACTCGGCGGCTTCGCGGCTGACCGCAGCGGTTCCGCGCATGCGCGCCTGGACCGCACGCTCGAACTCGGCGTAGACCGGCTTGCGCTTGCCGGCCAGGGCCATCTGCGCCTTGAGCGCCTCGGCCAGTTTCTGCGGCGCGGTGTCGGCCTCGCCGGTGTAGGGAATCAAGCCATCGATCAGCGCCAGGCGTTCGACTCGCTCGGGCAGCGCACCGGCCAGCAGAACCGCGACGATGGCGCCCATCGAATGACCGAGCAGGGAAAACCGCTGCCAGCCGAACTGCTCGGCCACCTGCAAGACATCGTGCACGTTGTCCCAGATACTGTAGCTGGCGCCCAGCGGACGGTGATCGGAATGGCCATGACCGGCGAAATCCAGGGCGACGATGCGCAGCCCCTGCAACTTGGGCGCCAGCCGGGCGAAACTCGCGGCATTGTCCAGCCAACCGTGCAAGGCGATCACCGGCTGGCCATCCGCCGGGCCATACAGATGGGCCGCCAGCTCGATATGCGGCAGGCTCAGGCGTACTTCCTCGAACGGCAGCTTCATGCGGACACCTCGACAGGGGGTTGACCGGACCAGCGCTGGAACAGCGATCGCAATAGCTCGGCAGTGTCCTGCGGCCGCTCCAGGGGGAACATGTGACCGCCCGGCAGGGTCAGGTATTCACCCTTGGCCATCCGCCGAATCAAGCGTGCGTGATGCGGCAGCACCACGCGACTGTGACGCCCACGGATCATGGCCAGCGGCACTTGTAGCTGCTGCGGACGCCCCGGATTGGTGTGCGGCACGCTGCGATAGATACTGATTTCCGTGGCCGGGTCGAAACGCAGGCGCAGGCCCTGTCCATTGCCGTGCAGACCATGCTGCAGATAGGCATCCAGGCATTCCGGATCGAAACGACGAAACAGGTTCTTGGCGGCAAAGTAGCTGCGCGCCTCGACCAGATCGGCGAACTCTTCGCGCCGGCCCAGGGTGCGTCCAGCCGGAGTGATGCGGTCGATAAAACCGAAGCGCTTGGCCGCGCGGATGACGATGCGGTCGGCCAGGGTCAGCACCGGCGAATCGAGCATCACCACCCCGAGGTACAGCTCAGGCCTGAGCAAGGCCGCGTGGTAATGCAGTACACCGCCAAGCGAATGACCGACGCCCCACACCGGCTCGCCACGCTGCTCGAGGTGATGCAGCAGCTCGTCGACCAGGTTGCTCCAGTTGTCATTCACCGGAAAGCGCGGGTCGTGACCATGTTGCGGCAGATGCAGTACTTGGTAATCCGGGGCCAGGGCGGCGAACAGCTTGCCGTAGGTGGCCGAGGGGAAACCATTGGCATGGGCGAAGAACACGGGTTGAGTCATGGTGGCAGGCTTAGGCGAAATGATCCGGGGATTGTCCGGCAGCCGCGCCGACACAGCAATGACGAAACGGCCAGTGAATGACGGCACTATGGCCAAACGCAAGGGGAGGCCCGCCAGCACGTCCACGCGGGCCAGCGGTTGCCTGATTCAAGGTAGCGCCGGGCCGTTCTCGCCCAACGGCACGATGGCCATGGTCAGCCGTGAGATGCAGCTGATTTTGCCATCCTCGCCGCTCAGGCGAATGTCCCAGACATGAGTGGTGCGCCCCAGGTGCAGGGCGCGCGCCACCGCCGTGACCCGCCCGTTGCGCAGGCCGCGCAGATGGTTGGCGTTTACCTCCAGGCCGACACAGTAGAACTGACTGCTGTCGATGCACAGGTAGCTCGCCATGGAACCGAGCGTTTCCGCCAGCACCACCGAGGCGCCGCCGTGCAGCAGGCCGTAGGGCTGATGGGTGCGCGAGTCGACCACCATGCTGGCGCTGATGGAATCCTCATCGAAAGACTCGAAGCGAATGTCCAACTGCTCGCCGATGGTGTTGTTCAAGCTCACATTGAGCTGTTCGATATCCGGAGTTTGCCGCCACAGGCTCATGGGAAATCCTTTTTTGCAGTTTAAGGAAAGCGATTAGGAGCCTGTCGGACTTTGGCGTCCGCAGTAGGACAAGCCAAAGTCCCAGGGGCCGAGGACACCCGGCCCGAACCCGTCACTCGTGCCACAGCACGGTTTCGCGGCGCTCGACCCAGTCGGTGAAGTGCGGCCCGTAAGTGCCTTCGACCACCGTGCGCTTGATCTTCAGGGTCGGCGTGAGAAAGCCGTTTTCCACCGCCCAGACCTCCTTGACCAATATCAGGCGCTGCAAGCGCTCGTGCTTGTCTAGACCCAGATTGACCTGTTCGAGCAGGGCCATGAGGCTGCGCTCCAAATCGCTACGGGTACCATTGGCGGCTTCCTGGCGACCAACGTCGGAGAGCACGCACAACGCCATCGGCTGGGCCATGCCATCCCCAATCACACACACCTGCTCGATACGCGAATGCACGGCCAGGCGATTCTCGATCGGCGCCGGGGCGACATACTTACCCTTGCTGGTCTTGAAGATTTCCTTGATCCGCCCGGTCAGGCGCAGGCTGCCCTCGCTATCCTGTTCGCCCTTGTCACCGGTGCGTAGAAAGCCATCATCGGTGATGGTTTCCGCGGTTTTCTGCGGATCCTTGTAATAACCCTGCATGGTCGCACCACTGCGCACCTGCACCTCGCCATCCTCGGCGATGCGCACCTCGACGCCGGGGCTGTTCTGACCGATCCAACCGGACTTGAATTTGCCCGGCCGGCAGACATGCGAGTAACCACAGTTCTCGGTCATGCCATAGACCTCGAGCACATCCAGGCCCAGGCGTTTGTACCAGTTGAGCAAGGTCTCAGGCACAGGCGCGGCGCCAGACAGGGCATAACGCACCGCGTCCAGGCCAAGACCGGCGAGAACCTTGTTGCCGACCAAGCGCCCGATCAGCGGCAGCCTGAGCAGGAAGTCGAGTCTGGCCGCCGGCATCTTGCTGTACACCCCCATCTGGAACTTGGTCCAGATCCGCGGCACGCCGAAGATCACCGTCGGCCGGGCACGCTTGAGGTCTTCGAGGAAGGTCTCCAGGCTCTCGGCGAAGAATACCGTCTGCCCAGAGTAGATTGACGCCAACTCGACGAACATGCGCTCAGCCACATGGCACAGCGGCAGGTAGGAGAGCACTCGATCATCTTCACCGACCCCGAACAACTCGGTGGCATGGCTGGCGGCAAACCCCAGGTTGCTGAAATTGTGCATCACCCCTTTTGGCGTGCCGGTGGTGCCAGAGGTATAAATGAGGGTAGCCAGCTGATTGGCCGCCGGCGTGGGATTGTCCTGAATCGGCGTACAGGCTTGCAGGTCATCCCAAAGGTAACTGAACTGCCCCGTGGGGCGCAGCGGCAAGCCGATGCTCGGCAGGTCCTCTGGCACCCCTGGGGCCATGCCCGGCCAGTCGTCCAGTTTGCCGACGAACACCAGCACCGCCTCGGAATGGATGAGCACCTGACGCACCGATTCGGCGGTCAGGTTGGGGTACAGCGGCACCGAGACGTGGCCAGCCATCCAGATCGCCAGGTCGGCGATGATCCAGTGCGCACAGTTCTTGGAAATGATCGCGATACGGCTGCCTTGCGGCAGTTCCCGGCTGCGCAGCCAGTTAGCGCTACGCCGTGCCTGCTCGCCGACCTCCGCCCAGCTCAACTCCTGCAGCTGAGCGCCCGGCAACGGCTGAACCATATAGCGTTTATTCGGGTG
This sequence comes from Pseudomonas sp. CC6-YY-74, assembly GCF_002025205.1. GTDB lineage: Bacteria > Pseudomonadota > Gammaproteobacteria > Pseudomonadales > Pseudomonadaceae > Aquipseudomonas > Aquipseudomonas paeninsulae. The sequence continues at coordinate 2,007,646 of NZ_CP019947.1, forward strand.
TCGAGCTTCACGCTGGTAAAACACCTCCAGCGGCAAACGGATTGCATCGACCACAGGCCTTTCTCCTTTGTTGTTTTTGTGGAGCCAACCAAGCAATTGCTTGGTTGGACTATATCCACGCACAAAGGCGAGCCGCAAGTGAAGAAATGTTTCGCTGTGTAGTCCAACTTCAGGCGTGTTGTGGGTGCACCAACGCGAGCAAATCCATCAAGCCGGCAGCCAGCACTTCGCCTTCCAGCTCGGCCAGGCTGGCGGTGTACATGGGCAACGGCTGCTGACGATGCCCATGGATCAACAAGCCGGCCAGAGCCCCAACCAGCGGTTGGTGGCTCACCAGCAGCACCTCGCCATCGGCGTAGCGATCGAGCTGCCTGAGGACTTCGCGCGGGTCGTTATCCGGCGTCAACCAGGGCACGGTATGCATGCCGCCGGTGAAACCCAGGGCTTCGCGGACCAGTGCGGCGGTTTGTTGTGCACGCACATAGGGGCTGACCAGGATCGCGCCGAGCGCACGCCCTTCCAGCTGTACCGCCGCCTGGCGAACCTCCAGACGACCGCGAGTCGTCAAGGCGCGCTCGGGATCGCTGCGTGCCTGCGCCTCGGCCTCGCCATGGCGCAGCAACCACAGCCTCATTGGCCAACCCTCACAACTTCGGTTCTTCGTCACGCACCGGGTGCGCGGCCGGCGGCACGCTATGCGGCGCCTGACCTTGTGGGGCTTGCGGGGTCGGCCAATCGGCGAAGGGCCAGGGCTTTTCTTCACTATTGAAGGTGCCGAAGCGGCCGATCTGCGCCAGGTATTGGCTCAGGCTGTCACCAAACCCGAGCAGGCTGGCACTTGGCGCGGCATAAAACAGCCGGTACCCCAACTGCAGCAAGACCACGGCACCGAGTACCAGCTCGGCCAGCTGCCAGACGATGACGAACAGCACCATCCACAGAATCCGCAACAGAATTGACTCGCGCTCCAGCTCTTCAGGCGCTTCGCTCATGAACATCTCCTTGTGCAGTGCGGGTCAGAAACCCGTGGTGGGAATAAAATCGACATCGGTCTTGGGCTCGGCAAGCATCAACTCTTCGATCACCTGCTTCAGCGTGCGGCCCTCAAACACAATGGCATGCAAACCTGCGACCAGTGGCATGTATATCTGCAATTCCTCGGCCTTGTCCTTGAGCACCTTGATGGTGTTGACCCCTTCTGCCACCTCGCCCAATCGGTCCACCGCGTCCTCGAGGCTCAGGCCCTCGCCCAAGGCGAAGCCGACCTGATAGTTACGGCTTTTCTTCGACGAACAGGTGACGATCAAATCGCCGACCCCAGCCAGACCGAGGAAGGTCATCGGGTTGGCACCCAATTGCACGGCAAAGCGGGTCATCTCCGCCAATGCACGCGTGATCAGCATGCTCCGGGTATTCTCGCCCATGCCCATGGCCGAGGCCATGCCGGCGATGATTGCGTAGACATTCTTCAGTGCACCGCCCAGTTCCACGCCAAAGCGATCGCCACTGGCATAGACGCGGAAGGTACGGCCATGCAGAGCCTCCTGAACCCGCAGGCACAGCTCTTCATCCTCACTGGCGATCACCGTGGCTGTCAGTGCGTGCTCGGCGACCTCCCTGGCCAGGTTCGGCCCGGACATCACCCCGATACGCGCCTGCGGGGCGATCTCTTCGAGGATCTGACTCATCAGCTTGAAACTCTGTGCTTCGATGCCCTTGGTGGTACTGACCAGCAGTTTGCCACTGAGCTGCTCGGCTACTGGCTGCAGCGCCTGACGCAGGGCGCTGGAGGGCAAGGCGACAAACACCAGCTGGCAAGCACTCAGGGTCGTGGGAAGGTCAGAGAGCGGGACCACACCTGAGTGAATTTTTATCCCTTTGAGATAACGCGGATTTTCGCGCGTAGCGAGGATGGCCTCGACCTGATCCGGGTCGCGCATCCAATGCAACACCTGCTGACCATTCTCTGCCAACAGGTTCGCAATGGCAGTGCCGAAGCTGCCGCCGCCAAGTACGGCTATGGGTTGCTGATCTGTCATAAGGTATCCGTTTTGGGCCATGCACGATGGCAAACTCCTAGCATTATACGGCCCAAGGGAGCTGCGGCCAGCTTTTAGCTGGAGCCTAAGCCTTGCGCGGATTGACCGAAATACACGCAAGTGTGCGCACTCGACTGAAAAAGCCGCACGCCTCGGTTAACATGCCGCACTTTCAACGCGAACAAGGCAGTTGCGTGGCAATCAACACCCGTGTACTTCACCTCCTGCCTTTGCTGGCACTGTTGGTCACTGGCGAAACCCTCGGCAACGACATGTTCGGTGGCGACCAGGCCATGCCCGAGGTGCTGACTGCCACGCGCCTCAAGCAAGCACCGGCGGCTGTACCTGGCAGCGTCACGGTACTCGACAGCGCCTTGATCAAAGCCAGCGGCGCCCGCGACATTCCGGAATTGCTGCGCCTGGTACCAGGCATGATGGTCGGCTACCGCAACGGCAACCAGGCCACCGCCAACTACCACGGCAGCAACGTCACCGAGGCACGCCGCCTACAGGTGCTTATCGATGGTCGCTCGGTCTATCGCCCCGGTCTGGCCAGCGTCGACTGGACGGATATTCCCGTGGCCATCGAAGACATCGAACGGATCGAAGTGTTTCGCGGACCGAACACCGTCAGTTATGGCGCCAATGCCCTGATGGGGGTGATCAATATCCTCACCCGCCACCCCCTCGACAGCCGCGGCACGCGCCTGAAAACCAGCCAGGGCCAGCGCGGCATCCATGACTGGTACGCCAGCCACGGCAGTGCCTGGCAGGACGGCGCACTGCGCCTGTCACTGTCCGGCCTGCAAGATGACGGCTTCGATCACGATCAGTTCGGCCGCGATTACCGCGACAGCCGTCGGCTCAATCGTTTCAACCTGTCCGCCAGCCAGCAACTCGACAGCCGCCACAGCCTCGACTGGCAACTGGCGGCCAAGGAAGGCAGCAACCAGCGCCCCTATGGCTACACCCCGGTGTTCGGCGACATCGCGCCTGGCGACAAGGGCTCGGACGTCAACGCCCGCGACTACGCCGGCTCGCTGCGCTGGACCCTCGATTTAAGCCCCGAGCATAGCCTCCATCTACAAGGCTCGGCGCAACACTGGCAACGCAAACAGGTGTGGCGCGCCTGCGAGGCGGAAGTCGCGTTCAGTCCTGAGCTGGGCCAGTTGTGGGATCTCAACCCCTTCTATGTGGTCAAGTTCGGCGAAAACCCGCTCGGCGCGGTACCGCCCGGTACAGCCCAGGAACAGGCGCTGGCCAATACCGTGCGTGCGCAACTGCTCGACGGTGCCGCGGGGCCCGTTTGCGGCGACGTCAACCAGAGCATGCGCGAGACCCGCTACGATTTCGAATTGCAGGACACCCTGAGCCTGTCCGACAACCTGCGCCTGCTCAGCGGCCTGGGCTATCGCTACGATCATGCCGACTCCGAGACCTATTTCAATGGCGCATTGAGCAACCACATCTGGCGCCTGTTCGGCCACCTGGAGTGGCAGCTCGGCGCCCACTGGCTGGTGCAGGGCGGCGCCATGCTGGAAGACGACCAGCTTTCCGGCAGCTCGCTGACCCCACGCATCGCCGTCAACTACCTGATCACTCCGCGCCACGGCCTGCGCGCGGTGTACTCCGAAGCCGTGCGCTCGCCGGACATGTACGAGAACAACGTCGACTGGCGCTACCGCGTGCGCAACCTGCAGCCGCAGGCCTTCGGCCAGAGCAGCGCGACCTACTTCGCTCGCTCCCGCGGCCCCGGCGACCTCGACCAGGAAATCATGCGTTCGCGTGAACTGGGCTACAACGGCTCGTTCGCCGATGCTGGCATCACCCTGGATATCAAGCTGTTCTACGACGAAATCCACGGCATGATCAGCGAGCCACTGCGCAACGACCGGTTCTTCCCGAGCAACGACAACCGCATGCGTTTCAGCGGTACCGAGACCCAGATCGACTGGCAACTCAGCCATGCCGACCGCCTGCGCCTGAGCTACGCCTACGTCGACTTCAGCGCCAGCAGTCGCCTCGATCGGCGTCTCACCGCGCGCAACAGCGGCTCCGCTGGCTGGCTGCGCGACTGGGGCCAGGGCTGGTCGAGCGCCCTGTTCTATTACGGCGCCGACCAACTCAATCAATACCGCTTCGAACGAGTGGACCTGCGCATTGCCAAACGTATCGCCATTGGCGGCGCCGCCCTGGAACTGGCCGGGGTCTTGCAGCAGCGCCTCGACGATGAGCCGCTGACCTGGCAAGAAAATAACCACGACCAACGACACCTGCTGTATTTCAGCGCGGAGCTAGACTTCTAGGATGGATTACCCCCCCTCACGGATGAGCCCCATGCGATATTCATGGATGCGGCCCTGGCTACTATTCTGCTGCCTGTTGTGCAGCATGCCGTTGCGTGCCGCCGAGATCATCCTCAGCAGCGCCGAAGACAACCCAGCCATACGCGCATTCAGCGCTGCCCTGGCCGAGCTGCGGCCGCTCGATCGAGTGCAGTTCAAGCCGCTTGCACAACTGCCGAGCCCCGCACAAATCCCCGCCGATACCCGCCTGATCCTGCTCGACCTGCAAGCCCTCGACTGGCGCCTGAGCGCTTCCGGCCCACCAACCCTGATGCTGCGCATCAGTCGGCTGCACGCCCAGGAGCGCCTCGGCAATCGCCGCCCGGCACATATCAGCCTGCTCTGGAGCGACCCGGCTCCCGCCCGCCAATTGCGCCTGACACGCTTGCTCTTACCGCAGGCGCAACGGATCGGTGTGCTTTACGACGAGCACAGCCAGTTCCTGCTCGACGAACTGCGCCGCGCCGCCACGCCGCTAGGGCTGGAGATCGTTGGCCAAGCCTGGCCGGACAGCCGTGACAATCGGCCCCTGCTGGCCCTGTTGCAACGCAGTGACCTGTTGTTCGGCGTGAACGATGAGGACCTGTTCAATCCACGCACAGCGAAAAACCTGCTGCTTACCAGCTACGCCCAACAGCGCGCCATGATCGGCCCCAACTCCAGTTTCGTGCGCGCCGGCAGCCTGGCGAGTATTTACAGCGACCAGCAAGACTGGCTGAACAGCCTCAATCAACTGCTCGACCAGCCACCGCAGAGCTGGCCGCGCAGCGCTTACCCCGCCTATTTCAAAGTACTCGGCAACCGCCAGGTGGCACGCGCACTGGCCATAGAATTGGCCGATGACGCCAGCCTGGCGCAGCAAGTGGCTGAAGGAGAAAACCGATGAAGCTGGGCCGTGACTGGGACATCCATACCCGCACGCAGTTGATCAGTGTCGGTCCGGCGCTGTTGATGACCCTGCTGCTGACTGGGTTTTTCACCTTAGTGCGCCTACAGGATCTGCGCCAAGAGCTCGACCACACCGGCCAGTTGATTGCCAGTCAACTGGCACCGGCGACCGAATACGGGGTTATCTCCGGCAACCTGGAGGTGCTCAACTCCCTGTTACAGGCCACCTTGAAGACCCCGCACGTGCGCTTTCTCGAAGTGCGTGACCACGCCGACAACATCCTGGTGTATGTCGAACAGCCCAACAGCAATAGCCAGGGCAAGGCACAGGTAGAAATTTTCCAGGCGCCCATTCGTCTGCAGCGGATCGCGCTGGGCAGCGACTTTCTGCAAACACCGACTGCCGAGCCGGGACAAGCTGCCGAGCACAACCTTGGTCGTGTCGTGGTCGGCATGTCGAATGACGCCTTCAACACCCGTCAACAGGAAATCCTTCTTAAAGCCGCGGCCCTGGCGCTGCTTGCCCTGTTCCTGACCTTTATCCTCGCCCGCCGCCTGGCGCGCCGCCTGTCGCAACCCCTGAGCGCCATGGGCGACGCGGTCACGGCGATCCAGGGCGGCGACTACCACACCACCCTGCCCGAACCCGAGGATGGCGAACTGGGCGCCCTGGCTCGGCACATCAATAACCTGGCCAATGGCCTGAATCGCGCCAGCCTCGAGCAGGAGCAAGCCATGGCGCTGCTGATCAAGGCACGCGAAGAGTCGGAGCAGGCCAACAGTGCAAAATCCGACTTCCTGGCCATGATGAGCCACGAACTGCGCACCCCGATGAATGGTGTACTGGGCATGCTGCAGCTGCTGGAAACCACCGAGATGACCCAGGAACAGGAGGAATATGCGGCGCTGGCTGCCGAGTCCACCGAACACCTGCTGAAAGTCATCAACGACATTCTCGACTTCTCGCGCATCGAGCGCGGGGCACTGGAACTGGAATCCATCCCCTTCAACCTGCTAGAACTGGTGCAGGCTTGCGTACAGATGTTCCAGCACAGCGCCCAGCAATGCGGCCTGGAGCTGCAACTGGACACCCAGGGCGGCCTGGAGTCGCTTGAGGTTCAAGGCGACCCGACGCGCATTCGGCAGATCCTGGTCAACCTGATCGGCAATGCGTTGAAGTTCACCGAAGCCGGCAGTATCCGCGTGCAAACCCGCTGGCAAGCGCTGGATGATCAGGTGCTGTGGCTCACCTGTGCGGTGCACGACAGTGGCATAGGCATCTCGACCGAACGCCTGGAGCACATGTTCGACGCCTTCCAGCAGGCCGACACCTCGATCTCCCGGCGCTACGGCGGTACCGGTCTGGGCTTGCCAATCGCCCGCACCCTGGCCGAACGCATGGGCGGCACCCTACGCGGCGAAAGCCAGGAGCAATGCGGCTCGGTATTCACCCTGGAAATCCCCCTACCCTTCTCCCGCCAGCTCCGCCAGAACACCGCCAATGCCCCGACACAAGAGCACCAGGGACAAGATCAGGAAGTCCTCCTGGTCGAGGATAACCCGGTCAACCAGACTGTGATCGAGGCCATGTTGCGCAGCCTCGGGTACCATGTCTGCCTGGTCGGCGATGGTGCCCAGGCGGTGCACAGTGCAGAGCGCCAGCACTTTGCCGCCATCCTGATGGATTGCCGTTTACCGATCATGGATGGCTATGAAGCCACCCGACAAATTCGTCGCCTCGCCGGCCAGGCCGATACACCGATCATCGCCCTCACCGCCAATGCCTTGCAGGGCGATCGCGAGACATGCCTGGATGCAGGCATGAATGATTACCTGGCCAAACCCTTCAAGCGCGCCGATCTGCAACGGGTACTGCTACGCTGGCTGCCACCCCGACCTTCGACCAGTATTCAAGACAACTAAAGTGTTGCAGGCTTGACCTGCATAGGCTTACCAATGCGCCCCTCTGTGGCAAGATGTCGGGTACGGATTACCGCGGTACTCAGCGCGCTGTGACTTTCACCACAACGCAACAGTCTATGACTAGGCTACCGGTAGACGCACAATAGTGGCGTGACCGCCCAGGACGATTCACCCAGCCTTGGCGCATGGGAAATATTGAGGAGCTCGCATGACCAAACAAAACGCCTTCACCCGGGAAGACCTGTTGCGCTGCAGCCGCGGCGAACTGTTCGGCCCAGGTAATGCGCAATTGCCCGCCCCGAACATGCTGATGATCGACCGCATCACCCACATCAGCGACACTGGCGGCAAGTATGGCAAGGGCGAGATCGTTGCAGAACTCGATATCACCCCGGACCTGTGGTTCTTCGGTTGTCACTTCGAAGGCGACCCGGTGATGCCAGGCTGCCTTGGCCTCGACGCCATGTGGCAGTTGGTCGGTTTCTTCCTCGGCTGGCAAGGCAACCCAGGCCGCGGTCGTGCGCTCGGCTCGGGCGACGTAAAGTTCTTTGGTCAGATACTACCGACGGCCAAGACAGTGACCTATAACATACAGATCAAACGCACCATTACCCGCTCGCTGATCCTGGCCATCGCCGATGGCACTGTCAGCGTCGATGGCCGCGAGATCTACAGCGCCGAAGGCTTGCGCGTCGGCCTGTTCACATCTACCGACAGTTTTTAAAGGATTCCTCCCATGCGTCGCGTCGTGATTACTGGCCTGGGCATTGTTTCCTGCCTGGGCAATGACAAAGAAGCCGTCTCCGCTAGCCTTCGCGCTGGCAAGTCGGGCATCCGATTCAATCCTGAATACGCCGAGAAGGGCCTGCGCAGCCAGGTTTCCGGCTCCGTCGACCTGAATCTGGAAGAGCTGATCGACCGCAAGGTCTACCGCTTCATGGGCGATGCGGCTGCCTTCGCCTACCTGTCCATGCAACAGGCCATCGCCGATGCTGGCCTCAGTGCCGAGCAAGTATCCAACCCGCGGGTCGGCCTAATCGCCGGCTCCGGTGGTGCTTCGACCTTCAACCAGATGGAAGCCATGGACACCCTGCGCGAGAAAGGCGTCAAGCGTGTCGGCCCCTACCGCGTACCGCGGACCATGGGTAGCACCGTTTCTGCCTGCCTGGCCACCCCCTTCAAGATCAAGGGTGTCAACTACTCCATCTCCTCGGCCTGCGCCACTAGCGCCCACTGCATTGGCAACGCCATGGAGCAGATCCAGCTGGGCAAGCAGGACATGGTTTTCGCCGGCGGCGGCGAAGAAGAGCACTGGAGCCAGAGCTTCCTGTTCGACGCCATGGGCGCCCTCTCCACTCAATACAATGACACCCCGGACAAGGCCTCGCGGGCCTACGACGCCAAGCGTGACGGTTTCGTCATCGCCGGTGGCGGCGGCATGGTGGTGGTCGAAGAGCTGGAGCATGCGCTCAAGCGTGGCGCCAAGATCTATGCGGAAGTCGTCGGCTACGGCGCTACCTCCGATGGTTACGACATGGTTGCCCCGAGCGGCGAAGGCGCGGTGCGCTGCATGCAGCAGGCGCTGGCCACCGTGGATACGCCAATTGACTACCTGAACACCCACGGCACCTCGACCCCGGTCGGCGACGTCGCGGAAAGCCGTGCAGTGCGCGAAGTGTTCGGCGCCAAGGCCCCGCCCATCAGCTCGACCAAGAGCCTGACCGGCCACTCCCTGGGTGCTGCCGGCGTCCAGGAAGCGATCTACTGCATGCTGATGATGGAAGGCAACTTCATCGCCGGCTCGGTCAATATCGACGAGATCGATCCGGAAATCGCCGACCTGCCGATTCAGCGCAGCACCGTCGAGAATGCCAAGATCGACACCGTCATGAGCAACAGCTTCGGCTTCGGTGGCACCAACGCCACCCTGGTACTCAAGCGTTGGACCGGCAAGTAGGTCGAATCAAACGCAGAGGCTCGCCGGGCAAGGTGCATGGACGCACCTGACGTAACCGAGTAACCGAACACGACAAAGGGCGCCCAATCGGGCGCCCTTTGTTTTTGTCTGGCCTTCAGGCCGCTTCTTCAACTTCTTCAATCCGTTTAGCCTTCCTGAAGCGTGGCAGCAGCATCGGCACCTGCTGGCGATAGGCCCGGTACTCCGGATGAACCCGGAGCAGATCGCGCTCCTCCAGGAAGATGCCGATCAGGATATAAACGCTGGTCAGTATGGCAAACAGCAGGTGCGCTACCGTCATCTGCGCAGTACACCAGAAGACGAAGAACCAGCCCAGGTAGAGCGGATGACGCACCAGTTTGTAGGCCGCCGGGGTTTGGAATGGCAACGCGGTGTAAGGCTTGCCCAGCAACTGCAACCAGACCTGACGCAAACCGAACAGGTCGAAGTGGTTGATCAGGAAGGTGCTGTACAACACCAGCGCCCAACCAAAACCAAAGCCCGCCGCCAGCAGCAACTGGCCACTGCGATTGTCCACCTGCCAGATGACGCCACCCATCGGCTGCCAGAAATAGAACAACGCGATCAACGCCAGGCTGGAGAGCAGTACATAGGTGCTGCGTTCAGCCTCCTGGGGAATCATCCTCGTCCACCAGGCCTTGAAGGCCGGGCGGGCCATCACGCTGTGCTGGATGGCAAACACCGCCAACAGCAGTGCATTGATCACCATGGCGTTGCCCAAGGCCATTTCGGCAACCCCATCGATGCTGCGGGGCACCAATGGCAAATTGCCTATAAAAGCGATGGCGTACAGCAAGGTGGCGAAAAACACGGCATAACTGCCGACGCCGTAGATAAAGATCGCAAGGCGTTTCATGGTTTAGACCTCTTGGTTACCGTACCGCATGGGCCGGTTCGAGCATGCTGGGTTAAACAGCGGCACAACGGAGATCGAACACACTGCTGACTTCATGGGTGCTGTCTGCCGCAAACCCACGGACCTGCCCATGGCGACGGATCAGCGCCGAACTTTTCGCCGGGAAGATACAGAACGGTTTGTCGTCGGCGACATAGGCGTGCAGCCAGTGGATGTCGCCGTCCAGGCCCTTGAATACCTGGTGCGGGTGCCGCGCGACGAGGCTCAGCTCGCGCTGCGCCATCTGCTCGGCATTGGCCATTGGGCGTTCGATTACGTAGCGTTTCATCCGGAGTTCCTGCCTCTGTCTTGCAAAGCTGCAGAGTTAGCTGCAGTCGAGGTCAGGTTGCGCCGCGTGTGTATCAGGATCACGGCGTACAACACACAGTTTGTATGCGCTTGGTTTCAGTCGGTTTCACTACGCAGATGGGCGCACAACAGGCCATGCAGGCGGGCCTGATCCAGCGGTTTGGTCAGCAGCGCCTTGAGTCCTTGCTCCAGCACTTCTGCCTCGTCCAGCGCATCGCTGAAACCGGTGTAGAGCACGATCGGCAGATCGGCACGCGCCGCGAGCAAACGGCGGGCCAGTTGCAGCCCGCTAAGCCGGGGCATGCTCTGGTCGAGGATGATGAAATCCCAGGCATAGGGATCGGTCAGCAGCAGTTCGCTGGCCTGCTCGGCATCGCAGAATAGCCGTGCCGACAAACCCCAGCCCTCAAGCAGCTCGCCCATGAACTCGGCCACCAGTGCATCGTCATCGACCACCGCGACCCGTCCCTGTAGCGCACTCCAGCGCAGCGCCTGGGGCCTAATGGCAGCTCCCTGGAAGGCAGGGCCCAACACCTGGCTGAGCACGGGGATCAGGACACGGAAGGTTGCCCCTGCACCTGGCGCACTCTGCAACAGAATATGCCCACCGTATTCATGCACGATACCGTGCACCATCGACAGGCCCATGCCGCTGCCCTGCCCGTTGGCCTTGGTGGAAAAAAACGGTTCGAACATACGCGCGCGCACCAGCGGATCGATTCCCGGCCCACTATCGCTCACGGTGAGCGCCACGAAGCGCCCCTGGACACGTTGCTGGCAGGAGGCGCAGACCGCCGCTTCGTGTACCTCCAGCCCCAGGCCGACGGATAGCTGACCGACACGGCCCATGGCATCGCGCGCATTGATACAGAGGTTCATCAGGACCTGCTCCAGTTGCACCGGATCCACCCGCACCGGCGGCAGATCCTGGGCCATCTGGGTGTCGAGCTCGACGGTGGCGGGCAGCGTCGACTCCACCAACTTGATGAAGTCACTCAGCACCACGTCCAGCGCCACCGTCTGCGGCTTGCCTCGACTGCCGCGGCTGAACGTGAGCATTTGCTGAATCAGGTCGCGAGCCTTCTCCGCTGAACGCTGGACCCGTGCCAGGTACTTGCCGAGCCGCTCGTGCTGCAGCTGTTCGGCCTGTTCCTGGGCCATCACCGTATAACCGAGCATGCTGGTCAGCAGGTTATTGAAGTCGTGGGCGATACCTCCAGTCAGGTGGCCGATGGCTTCCATGCGCTGGGCCTGGCGTAACTGCTGCTCCAGGCGCACCCGCTCCTCCTCGGCCCGCTTGCGATCGGTGATGTCGCGCAGGTAACAGATAAACCGCGGCCCTTCACCGCCCTGCACCACCGCCAGCGCCAGTTCAGCGGGAAATTCCTGGCCATTGGCCCGCTGGGCGACCACCTCCATGCGTTTGCCGAGAAAAGTCCCGCTGCCGGTCTCCAGGTAGCGCTCGAACCCCCGCTCATAGGCCTGGCGGAACCGCTCTGGAATGATCAGACCGAGTAACGAACAACCCAGCACCTGGTCGCCGCGCATACCGAAACATTGCTCGGCCGCCGGGTTGAAGACCAGCACCCGCCCCCGCTCGTCCATGCCAATGAAGCAGTCCAGCGCCGTATCGGCGATCGCCCGGTGTAGTAATTCGCTGGCGCGCAGGGCCTGTTCGGCCTCCTTGCGCTGGGTGATCTCGCGGGTAAAGGCGAGAATCCGGTCGACCCCGCCGATGGTCGCGCGCTTGAGCAGCACCTCATCCCAGTGCAGGCTGCCGTCGCAGTTGCGCCGGTGCCATTCATAGCGCTGCGGCTCGCCAGCCCGGGCGCTGGCCAGATAAGCGGCCGCCCCCTGGCCGGTGTAGGGCGCATAGCCGGCGCTGAAGTCAGCGACCTCCAGTTTGAGCATGTCTTCGTAGCTATAGCCGTAGGCCAGGCACGCCTTGGGATTGACGTCGACCAGGGCACCGCTGTGCAGGTCATGGACGAAGATGGCATCTTCCGAGCTGTCGAAGATCGCCCGATAGCTGGCCTCGGCCTCCAGCCGCTCGATCTCGGCGGCGGCGCGCACCGAAAAGATCCGCATCACCGATTCGATCCGACTGCGGTTGTCCATCGGCCCGCAGCGACCAGCGGCGATCAAGCCCAAAGGTCGACCATCACTGGAGAACAGCGGATACCCGGCGTAGCTGTCGACGCCAAACGCCAGCAGGCTGTCATCGCTCGGGAAACGTTGGCTTAAGCCGCTGGGAATGAACTGGAAGACCTTGCCGAACACGTCCTGGCACGGCGTTCCCGGCAGCGGGTAGCTGATATTGCGGTGCAACCGGCCGCCGTAGTACAGGGCCAGGGTAGTCAGGCTCTGGCCATCGGCATTGACCCGGCTGACAAAGGCGAAGTCGGCCTCCAGCGAGCGCGTCATATAACGCGCGATCGCCTCGAACACCTCGCTGCTGCTGGCCGCAGACACCCCCAAGGCGACATGCCCGAGGGCTTCCTCGAGGTTCTTGCGGGCGCTGATGTCGGTAGAGATACCGCACACCGCAGTCACCCGGCCGGCGGCGTCGAACAGCGGGAACTTGGTCGACAGGTAGGTGTGCGACTCCCCGCCCACCTGTATGTGCTCCTCGAACTCCAGCGCCTCGCCACACAGGGCCACCCGCTGGTCGTTGGCCCTCAGCACATCGGCCACCGACGCCGGCAAAAGCTCGTGGTCGGTGCGCCCGAGTACCGCTTCGGCCTGTAGCTGGAGCAGCTGCTCGAAGGCGCGGTTGACCAGCTGCAAGCGGCCGTGCAGATCTTTCACATAGATCACCGCGCTGCTGTTGTCGACGATCTGGCGCAGTTGATGCTCTACCGCATTGCTGTTGGCGGCAGGGATCGGCATTGGCTGGTTCACGCAGGCATCCTCCCGAAACGGCAGTCAACCCTGAGTATAGAAGCCGCCTCACGGCCTTAGCGTGCCGACAACCCAGGTGAAACAATTGAAACAAACACACCGATCGGCGTGCCTGAACCCGCAGCGGGCGACTGCAGACGGCCGCGAGTTCAATCGCCCGGCACGAACATGTAACCGACACCGCGTAGCGTGCGGATGATCTGCGGTTTGTTCGGGTCCGGCTCAAGCTTGCGGCGCAAGCGGGCGATGCGGATGTCGATGGAGCGATCGAAGGGATTCCAGTCGCGATGCTGGGTCAGGTTGAGCAGCTGATCGCGCGACAGCGGCCGGTTCGGCCGCTGGGCGAAGGCCTGCAGCAGGTCGAACTCCATCGCGGTGAGGGGAATCTCGCTGCCAGCGCCATCGAATAACTGACGGCGCTCAAGGTCCAGCCGACAGTTTCCTAGCTGCAGAGTGCGGCGCGTGTCCTCGGCTGCCGCTGCCGGCGGGGCGCGTCGGTAGCGGCGCAACACGGTTTTCACCCGTGCCAGCAGCTCGCGTGGATCGAAGGGCTTGGCCAGGTAATCGTCGGCGCCCACCTCCAGGCCGATGATGCGATCGAGCGCACTGCCGGCCCCGGAAATCATGATCACCGGCAAGTCGTGGTGTTCACGCAGAAAGCGCGCCAGGCTCAGGCCGTCCTCCCCCGGCAGGCCGACATCCAACAGCACGACATCGGGCAGTTGGCGCTCAAGTTCCGCACGCAGTTGCACGCTATCCGCCACAACGTCCACCTGGTAACCGTGGCCACCGAGATAGTCCAGCAGCAACTGACGCACCTCGGCGTCATCGTCCACCACCAGGACCCGGATCGGCTTGGCCATTGCACTGTCCCCGTCTCATCCACACTCAGGGACTATAGCTCGCGGCCACAGCGCACACATGACAAGGGCGCCGAGTGGGCGCCCTTGTCGTTGCAGCTTGGGAGTGTTCAAGCGTCGGAGCTTAGACGGAGAAGCGCGCCACCAGCGTATTCAGGTCCACCGCCAGGCGCGACAATTCCTGACTGGAAGCGCTGGTCTGGTTGGCCCCGGCCGAGGTCTGTATAGACAGATCACGAATGTTCACCAGATTGCGATCCACTTCGCGGGCGACCTGGGCCTGCTCTTCGGAGGCGCTGGCAATTACCAGGTTGCGCTCGCTGATCTGGCCGATGGCAACAGCGATCTCATCCAGAGCCTTACCGGCCGCACGGGCCACCTCCAGGGTGTCACGCGCACGCCCATTACTGCTCTGCATGGCCGCGACCGCCTTATCCGTACCCTGCTGAATGCCGCTGACCATCTGCTCGATTTCCTGGGTCGACTGCTGGGTACGATGCGCCAACGCGCGCACCTCGTCCGCCACCACGGCGAAACCCCGCCCAGCATCGCCGGCCCGCGCCGCCTCGATCGCGGCATTCAACGCCAGCAGGTTGGTCTGTTCGGCAATCGAGCGAATCACATCCAGCACCTTGCTGATATCGCGCACCTTGCCTGCCAGATGCTCGACGTCGCCGGCGGTGGTGGTCACCTCTTGGGCCAGTTGGCCAATGGCATCGACAGTCTTGATCACCTGCTCCCGGCCGTGACGAGCGATCAGATCGGACTCGCGCGAGGCTTCGGAGGTGGTCACCGCGTTGCGCGCGACCTCATCCACCGCGGCAGTCATCTCATTCACCGCCGTGGCGGCTTGTTCGATCTCATTGCTTTGCTGGTGCAGGCCACGGGTGGAGTCTTCGGTCACCGCGCTGAGCTCCTCCGAGGCGGAAGCCAATTGGTTTGAAGAATCGGAGATGCCTAGAATGGTCGTACGCAGATTCTGTTGCATGTTCTTCAGCGCGGCGAGCAAGCGCGCCGGCTCGTCCTGACCCTCGACCTGAATATTCTGGGTCAGGTTGCCGGCGGCTATCACTTCGGCCACTTTCACGGCTTCGTTCAAGGGTGTGACGATACTGCGGGTGAACTGCAGCGCCAGCGCGATGGTCGCCAGCGCCGCTAACGCGATGGCAACCATGATCCCATTGCGCGCCGTCTCGAATGCTTCATTTGTACGCAAGGCGGCGACCTCAGCACCCTTATCATTGAATGCAATCAACTCATCCAAGGCGCTGGCCATCTCATCCCCTTGCACTTGCATGGGACCAGCCACAATGACTTGTGCTTCAGCCAATTCACTACGCCGATTCAGTTCGATGACCCGGTCCTGACCCTTCAGGTAAAGGTCTTTAGCCCGCACGAATTTGCCAAGCAGCAACTTTTCTTCCGGACTGTTAGCCGTGAGTTCAAAGCTAGACACTGCCTTGCTAAGTTCGCCGCGCAATTCCTCCGCTCGCTTGTAGTCCTCTTCGTTCAGCGCGGTCTCACGCCGCAACAGCAGGCGTATCGACACGGTGCGCAAGCGCAGAAAGTTCTGATTGGCCTGATTCAACGCCACAATACTGGGTAACCAGTTTTCATCGACCTCGGCAGACTGCTTGTGCATTTCCGACATTTGCAGCAAGGCAAAGCCGCCCAGAATAAACACCAGCAAAGCAATCACAGCAAAACTAAGCGCCGCCCGGGGGGCGATATTCAGGTTACGCAGCGTCATCTTGAAGCTCCCTAAAAAGGCTCCCGTTGTGAGCCGAAACGGCCGACAGCCAGGCGCCCAAGCACTGTTGTGAGTGCAACACTGAGCTGCACTCTAGCTGCAGTATCAGCACTTAGCTGCTTCTTGCTGAGGGGGGCTCAAAAAAAAACCCAAGCCATTGACTGGCTTGAGATTTTCATCGGTAAAAACATCAGCGTACGTCGAAACGCTGCTCCACCAGTTTACGGTCCCCTTGAAACACCATCAGTCGCCACTCCCCCGGCACCACTTCATAGGCCTCGGTGAACTCGAAGGCCATGACTTCCTGAGCCACTCCCGACGTCAGTTTCTGCATCACCTCAAACTTGTCATGCCGAAGTCCATCGGGGGTGATCACGCCAGGGGTGAGGTAGAGCAATGTCAGTGGAGTGTCGCCCGCGCGCTTGCCCAGCAAGTTGTAGCGCAGGCCGAACTTGCTGCCGAGCTTGGCCGGGACCACCGCAGTGCGCTCGATCTGCTGGCTGCTATGGGCCAAGACTCGCTCGCCAGGTTTGAAGTCCTCGTATTGGCTGGCGAAGATGCCGTATTCCACCGGCCCCTCGACCCGTACCTCGGCCTGTACCAGACCGGTCATCAGCAAGAGTGCGGCCAGCGCACTGAAACGGGCGTATTGCATGTCGCGCTCCTTGTTTGGGATGGCGCGAGCCTATGACACCCGCATGACAGGCGAATGACAAGCGGCTACTCGTCATGTTTCTCCCCTGCCTTACGCGGCAGTATGGCGAGGAAGTTGTCCTGCGCGACCTTGTGCGCCACCTCAGCGGGCAACGCATCGAGAAACGGCTCGAACCCCTGCATGAGTTCGCCCACGCTGTCGAAACGGCCGACCACGTCGGAGCCGAGCATGAACCGCTCTGGATAGCGACTGACCAGCTGTACCCATTGCGGGTCGGGCGTGCCCTGCTCATCCAGCAGATAGGGGCGGAGCATGCTCCAGGACAGATCGATATACAGGTTCGGGTAGGCTTCGAGCATGCGCTCGAGGGTCGGCAGGAGGAAATCCAGCTTGTCCTGATGCCGATGTATTTCCAGGCTGGTGCCGGCATGTGCCCAGATAAAGCGCACATGCGGATGATTGCGCAGCGGCGCTTCCATTTCCGCCAGGTACAACGGGTTGCGCTCACGCTTGGAGGTGATATTGGAATGCAGCATCACCGGCAAATCGTACTCGGCGGCCAGGTGAAAGACCCGCGCCAGCGCCTCGTTGTCTGCCTGCGGCGCATCGCCTTGGATCAGCGCAGTCAGATCGTCGTGCCGGGTGAATACCTCACCGATCCCCTGCCACAAGCCCGGATCCATTTCGAGCGTGCGCCGGATATGCGCATCGGCGTTCTTGTCGTTGGGGTTGAAGCCGGACAGGAAGGGGTGAAAGCGCCTGCGCTGCTCGGCCGGCACCTGCTTGTAGGCATGCGCGATCAAGGCATCCGTGCCGCTGTACCAATAGGCATGGGCATCGTCTCCGGCGTAGTAACGCGGGCGCTTGGGTTCATTCTCGTCCCATTTCTTCGCCACCGGGATACCCGACAGCATCACATGCTCGACGTTGGCCTCGGCCATGCGCTTGAGCAGCTTGTCCATACCGGCGCTTTCCTGGAAAAAGTCGACGTAATGCAAATGGGCATCGCTGTAGCGATAATCGCGGGAATACGCACTGCTCGCGGTCAGTGCGAGGAACAGAATCAAGCTCGAACGTAGAAGATGCAAAGCGGTGTCCTCCTGACAGCATGGGCTGGGTAGACCCAGCAGATGCCCGGCAAGTTCAGCGAGCTCACTGGCGCAGGCAACGACTTCAGGGTGAAGAGTCCGGGCCTATCGTTGTTCGGCCAACGATAACGTCCACACCAGTGTTACGCGCTGTCGGCACTGGTGTGCAACTGCTGCTGATGGCCTAGGCTGGCTGCTTAACCATATTCCCTCCCCGGAGTCGCCATGAGCGCTAACCGCAACGCAACCGGCCTGCTGTTGATCCAGCCACGCCAGGAGAATGTCGGCGGCCAGCCGATCCTGCGCCCACTGCCATCGGCCAAATGCCGCAGCGTCGGCCCCTGCGTATTCTTCGACCATATCCTCGAGCAGGACTATCCGCCCGGCCAGGGCCTGAACATCGAGCAGCACCCGCATATCGGCCTGTCCACCCTCACTTACCTGTTCGAGGGCCAACTGCAGCACAAAGACAGCCTCGGCTCGGATCAACTGGTCAAGCCTGGCGAAGTCAGCTGGATGACCGCCGGCCGCGCGGTGGCGCATATCGAGCGCACGCCGGCCACGTTACAAAAAAGCGGCTCGCGCCTGCATGGCCTGCAAATCTGGTTGGCGTTGCCCGCAGCTGACGAGCAAGGCGAACCCAGCTACAGCCATCACCCGGCCAGCCATTTGCCACGCAGCGAAGCCATGGGTGTGCAAATTTGCCTGATCGCCGGCACTGGTTTCTGCCTAGAGTCGCCCGTGCCGGTAAGCTCGCCAACGTTGTACGCCGAGCTAAAATTGGCAGCTGGGGCCAGCCTGGTTATTCCCGCCGACCATCCGGAACGGGCGCTGTACCTGATCGATGGTGAAGCGTTGTTGGACGATCAAGCGCTGCCGCGGCGTGGCCTGGCGATATTGCCCGAGGGCGAAGCCTTCACCCTCAGCGCCTGCGGCGAGAGCCACCTGGTGCTGATCGGCGGCCAATCCCTGGGACCGCAGCGGATCAACTGGAATTTCGTCGCCAGCGACCCGGCGCTTATCGAGCAAGCCCGTGAGCGCTGGAAAAACAACGATTGGCCCAAGGTGCCGGGAGAAACCTCGCGCATCGAACTGCCGCGCTAACCGCGGCGACGGCGCCAGCGTCCTTTCCTTGGCGCCGCCGTTAGCGCGCCTGTCACTGCGCCGCGAACACCTCGTCGAACAGCTGGTTCATGGCCTTGTAGGCCCGTGCCGCCACCTGTGGATGGTAGTCGTTGCGCCCCGGCACATTGGCCTGCGGATTGGTGAAGGAATGCACCGCACCGCCATAGCTGACCAGTTGCCAATCGGTGCTCGCCGCTTTCATCTCGGCGATGAAGCCCTCGACTTGCTTCGGCGGTACCGATGGATCGTCGGCACCGTGCAGCACCAGCACCGGCGCCTTGATGTTCTGCGCATCGAGCGGATTCGGCGTATCCAGATTGCCATGGAAGGACACGAAGCCTTGCAGATCAGCGCCCGAGCGGGCCAGTTCGAGCACCGCGCCGCCGCCGAAGCAGAAGCCGATGGCGCCCAGCTTACCGGCATCCAAGGCGACCTGGGGCGCTTGCGCCTTGAGCACCTCGACCGCAGCCTGGGCGCGTTTGCGCATCAAGGCCCTGTCGCCGCGTAGCGCACCGGCTGCTGCTCCCGCTTCCTCGGCGTTGGCCGGGCGCACCGCCTTGCCGTACATATCGGCCATGAACAGCACGTACTTGTCACCGGCAATCAGCTCGGCCTGCTTCACCGAGCTCTCGGTCACCCCCAGCCAATCCGGCACCATCATCAAGCCAGGCCGGGGCGTCGTCACCGCATCGTCATAGATCAGCATGCCCTCGAAGGCTTCACCGCCGATCTGGTAAGGCACCGGTTTGACCACTACTGCGGCCTCGGCGAGGCCGACCAGACCAGCCAGCGCCACAGGTAAGAGTGATTTGTTCATCGAGCCGCTCCTGTTCAGTGGGTCACCCTCAAACAGTAGCGCCTGCCGCCGCGCAACCAAGAAAAAAGCCCGCTAAAGCGGGCTTTTTTCATTGCTACAGGTATCAGGCCGAGAGTTCGACCAGCAGTTTGTTGAGCCGTTGCACGTAGGCAGCCGGATCTTTCAGGCTATCACCGGCCGCCAGCGCGGCTTGGTCGAAAAGGATGTGGCTGAGGTCGGCGAAACGTTCTTCGTCCGGCTCGGCATCCAGCTTCTCGATCAACGGATGGTTGGGGTTGAACTCGAAGATCGGCTTGGATTCCGGCACTTTCTGCCCACTGGCTTCGAGAATCTGGCGCATCTGCAAGCCCAGGTCCTGCTCACCGATCGCCAGGATCGCCGGCGAATCGGTCAGGCGATGCGATACACGCACCTCGGCGACCTCCGCGCCCAGCGCGGCTTTCAGGCGCTCGACCAGGCCTTCTTTAGCCTTGGCGACTTCTTCTTGAGCCTGCTTGTCCTCTTCCGAGTCCAGTTTGCCCAGGTCCAGATCGCCACGGGCGACATCGACGAAGTGCTTGCCGTCGAACTCGGTGAGGTAGCTCATCAGCCACTCATCGATGCGGTCGGTGAGCAGCAGCACTTCGATGCCTTTCTTGCGGAACACTTCCAGGTGCGGGCTGTTCTTCACCTGGGCGTAGGATTCGCCAGAGAGGTAGTAGATCTTGTCCTGGCCTTCCTTCATGCGGCCGCTGTAGTCGGCCAGGGCCACGCTCTGCTCGCCCGCCTCGCTGCTGGTGGAGGCGAAACGCAGCAAACCGGCGATCTTCTCCTTGTTGGCGAAATCTTCCGCCGGACCTTCCTTGAGTACCTGGCCGAAGTTTTTCCAGAACCCCTGGTACTGCTCGGGATCGTTCTTCGCCTGTTTCTCCAGCATGTCCAGCACGCGCTTGGTCAGCGCCGACTTCATCGAGTCGATTACCGGATCCTTCTGCAGGATCTCGCGGGAGATGTTCAGTGACAGGTCGTTGGAGTCGACCACACCCTTGACGAAGCGCAGGTACAACGGCAGGAACTCGTCGGCCTGGTCCATGATGAACACGCGCTGTACATACAGTTTGAGGCCCTTGGAGGCATCGCGCTGATACAGGTCGAACGGCGCGCGGCCCGGCACATAGAGCAACGAGGTGTATTCCAGCTTGCCCTCGACCTTGTTGTGGCTCCAGGCCAGCGGGTTGTCGAAGTCATGGGCGACGTGCTTGTAGAACTCTTGGTACTCCTCGTCCTTGATCTCGCTGCGGGGACGGGTCCACAGCGCGCTGGCGCGGTTGACGGTTTCCCACTCAGGCTCGGCCGGTTTATCAGCCGCTTCACCCTGGTGCTCTTTCGGCAGCTCGATCGGCAGGGCGATGTGGTCGGAGTATTTCTTGATGATATTGCGCAGGCGCCAGCCGTCGGCGAACTCGTCCTCAGCCTTCTTCAGGTGCAGGACGATACGGCTGCCACGCTCGGCCTTTTCGATGGTCGCAACCTCGAAATCACCCTCGCCCTGCGACGACCAATGCACGCCCTCGCCTGCCGTCAATCCGGCACGACGGCTGAACACATCGACTTTATCGGCGACGATAAACGCAGAATAGAAGCCCACACCGAACTGGCCGATCAGGTGAGAATCCTTCTTTTGATCACCCGAAAGGTTCTTCAGGAAGTCGGAAGTCCCCGACTTGGCGATGGTCCCAAGATGGGTAATCGCGTCCTCGCGGCTCATGCCAATGCCGTTGTCTTCGAGGGTGAGGGTATTAGCCTCTTTATCGAAGCTGACGCGAATCTTCAGCTCGCCGCCACCTTCCAGCAGTTCGGGCTTGGCCAGCGCTTCGAAACGCAGCTTATCCGCCGCATCCGAGGCATTGGAAATCAGCTCCCGAAGGAAGATTTCCTTATTCGAATACATCGAATGGATCATCAGGTGAAGCATTTGCTTCACCTCGGTCTGGAAGCCCAGGGTTTCTTTTTGAGTTTCCACACTCATGGTCGTTTAACTCCACATTGTTGACTAAGCCGAAATCCGGCGGATGTCATGCAGATGGGGGCAAGCTTTGAGATTTCAAGTAGTTGGCCAAGCCTCTCAGGGTTCCAGCAGCTCGATCGTGCTGATTTCCTCGGGGCGCAAGGTGTAGCTGGCCGTGCCCGAACCACTCAGACGCTGACGGATGACCAGGCGGCCCTGCGGGTCGACCCCCTGAAACCGCCCCTGCGCCGTATTACCACGCGCAGTCGATACGCGCATGCTGAGGTTCTCGTAGCGGCTTGGACTGCGCAGCAGACCTTCCAGGCTAAAGCGCAGGCGCCGATCCAGCGGACGGCTGATCCGCGCGCTGCTCGCCGTCTGCATTGGCATGACTTGCGTCTGCAGCGCTGGCGTCACGACTGTCCGCTCCGGTAATGGCGCAAAGCGATCGGCCTCAACCGCCCAGCCGCGGGATGCGCTCTTGTTCAGGCGCATAGGCAGACGTTGAGCCTGCCCATTGATCTGCGCCTCGACGGTCAGTTCGAAACTGTCAGCCGGCAGCGGCAGCGCCGGCAAGTCACCCAACTGCACCGCACGAGTGGCAAAGCGCCGTTGCAGATAGTCCTCGATGACATAGGTCAGGGTATCGCTCGAGTCGATATGCCGGTCGACCTTGCCGTCGCGATAACGCAGGCCATTGCGGAACACTTCGACCCTGCCGCTCAGGGTGGTCTTGAATTGTGCAGGCAACACCAAATGAAAATCACCGGCCAGCTTGTTCGGCGGCAGGGGTTGCAAGTCCAGATGCAGGGTGTAGCCATGACTCAGCCGACGCGCCTCGGGCAATTCCTGCTCTGGCAGTAACCAGCTCACTTCAATTTCCGGCAGCGGACCTTGGTCGCCTGGCAACACGTCAAGGCGCAAGGCGCCGGTCACCGGCTGTGGCAGGCGGATGATCAGTTCGCGGCTAGCAAAAAAATCCTGGCCTTCACGCAGGCTGAGTACGCTGCCGAGCAACTCGCCCTGCTGCGGCAGAAAAGGCTGGCCATGCAACTCGCCGTGCAGCGCGATGGACAACTCCGCCGGGGCCTGCACCTCTGGCTTGAGCCACTGCAAGCTCAACAACGCATGCAGGCGCTGCGAATCCTGGCTGGCCAGCAGGCTCAAACCGACGATCAGCGGAATAAACCCCAGGGCGCTGAGGCCCAGCGCCTGACGCGCACTGCGCCAGTGGCGCAGCACATACAGCAGGGTGAACGGCGGCAGCAGACTCGCCCAGCCCCAGAGCAGACCGGTGCCGAAAGCGCGCATCACCAGCCAGACCAGGCCGGCTAGAATCAGCAGCAAACCACCGAGGATCAGCAACGCATCCATTCATATTCCTTAACTAGATATACCGAGCGGATTGGGGCGCCGTAGAAGACTCAAGGCTCGTCGACCTTGAAGTGCGCCCGCGCCGTGGCAATAGGCTCGGTTTGATTGGTTTGCCAAGCCGTAATTGCCACGTTGGCGACGCGTCGACCTTGCCGCCACACCTGGCACTGGGCATAGGTGTCACGATAATGACCGGCGCGCAGGTAATCTATCGAGAAGTCGATGATTTTCGGCAAATGTGGGATGCCCATGAACATCAACAGATGGAGCATGGCGGCATGTTCCATGAAGCCGGCGATCACCCCGCCGTGCAACGCCGGCAGGATCGGATTGCCGATGTTGTCCTGGTTGGCCGGCAGGTGGAAAATCATGTCTTCGCCCTGCCGCGGGCATTGCATACCGAGCAATTTGGCATACGGCATCAGGTTGATCAGCGAGTCGTAATCGCCGTTTTCATGGGCCTGGGATAGCAACTGATTGAGCGTCAATTCACTCATGCGCCAGCCCCCCGAATATCAGGTTTGAGTTGTTTTTCACCCGGCACGCCTTTACCCGTACGCATGAAAGTGCCGACTACGTGGGCAATCGGCTGCGTCGGGTCGTCCTGATAGGCAAAACCGCGGGTGAAGATGATATTCGGCGTAACCCGGTAGCATTCGGCAAAACCGAACACGTCCTTGTTCGGCTCTGCCGGGTGCATGTAGTCGATGCGCAGGTCGAGGGTTGGGCAAACCTCGAACTCAGCCAGGGCGCAAACAGTTGAAATGCCACAGGTGGTATCCATCAGGGTGGTTATCGCACCACCGTGAATCACCCCGGACTCCGGATCACCCACTATCTGCCTGCTATAGGGCAAACGCAGGGTCAAACCGAGGGGGCTGGCGTCATGCACCTGGATACCGAGCACCTGGCAATGACGCAGCGCCATCAAGAAGCGCTGCGCCTGCTCGAGAATGAGGGTATTGCTCATCGATTCAGCCCACCACAACGACACCAAGGGCGCGCATGATAGCCTCTCACCGGACCATGGCACATTAGCGCAGTGCTGAGAGGCAGTGAAAAGACTCCACCCGCTGCGGCCGCCTCCCGGCGTCCGCAGCTAACGATGCGCTACGAACACGTGGAGTCGGCCTTGCGACTGCCTTTCGCTATGTTCACAACCTCTAAAGTTGAATCCCTAAACGCCATTGGCAGGGAACTTAGTCGCACAGGTCATACTCGAAGAGGCTATGCCTGAGGCAACTCAGCCATCATAAATATCTACAAGGAATATTGACCGTGCAAAAATCACTTACCTATACCCTGCTGCTCGCTGCTGTCCTGGCCCTGGCCGCCTGCGAAAAAACGCCGGAAGACAAGATGGAGTCGGCCAAGGAATCCGTCTCGGAAGCGGCTGAATCCATGGGTGACGCGGCCAAAGATACTGGCGGTGCCATTAAGCAGAAAACCGAAGAAGTGATAGAAAACTAAGCCGATCACCGGCAGAGCTCGAAAATGATCGCGGAACACGCCATCTGAGATGCCGGTGACCCGCTCAACGACAAGGCCCGCGTGATGCGGGCCTTGTCGTTTCTGCTGTATTTACAAGGCTGGAGTCAGCATCAGCAACAGGCTGCACAGCAAGCCAAGCCCCCACACCAGGCTGCGTTGCCAGTGCATATCCGCCCAATAGAACAGCAGATACAGCACCCGCGAGACCACGAAAGTCAGCGCGAGCACATCCACCAGTGCGCCATGGGTCTGGGTGACATGCGCCATCAGCACGCCCACGGCAAACAGCGGGAAGGCCTCGAAGCTGTTCAAGTGTGCAGCCAACGCGCGCGCCCCGAAACCAGTCAGCCGCGCTTGCTGGCTGCGCGGCTGATGATTGTCATACACCCCGCTCTCCTGCTGCATGGCCCTGGCCACTGGCGCCTTGGCCAGAAAGATCAACAGTGCACTGATAAAAACGCACCAGAATGGCAGGCTCATTCGCTTTTCTCCTTGGCGGGTTCGAACGTCGGGGTCTGGGTATAGACCATCACTTCCAACACATCGGAATGAAACTCCCGACGGTACAGCACCAGTACCACACCCGCGCTGAGCAACATGAATAACCAGGGATTGATAAACCAGGCCAGAACCGCCATGCCGAAGTAATAGGCGCGCAAGCCCTGGTTAAATTGATTGGCCGCCATCGAAATCACCCGCGCGGTACGCTCGGCAAACGCCTTGCGCTCCTGCGCGGTGACATCTCGCTCGCCGATCATCGGTGCCGAACCGATCAGAACCGCGGCAAAGTTGTATTGGCGCATGCACCAACTGAAGGTGAAGAAGGCATAGATAAACACCACGCCCAGACACAACAGCTTGATCTCAGACATTTCCCGGCTGGCAGCCTGAATAAACGGCAGGTCGGCGAGCAGTGACACGGCGCGATCAGATGCACCGAGCACAGTGAGGATACCGGCCAGGATGAGCAAAGTGCTGGAGGCGAAGAAGGAGGCATTGCGCTCCAGATTGCCAATCACGCTGGCATCGGCAATGCGGTTCTCGCGCAGCAACATGCGGCGCATCCAATCCTCACGATAAAGGTGCAGAACGCTGGCCAGGCAGGGCGTAGTCCGGCCCTTGAACAAGGCGTAACGGGTGTAGCCACCCCAGCACAACAGAAACCAAGAAATAGCGACTAGCTGATGCCACACATAATTGTCGATAGCGTCCATGAATCCTCCCTATGCAGGGCAGGATTATAACCAGCAAGTTTCGAACTGACTGCCTCCACCGCTTAACTTGCATAACAGAAATTGGACACGAAACAGTTTCAAGGCTTGCACACTCGCACCACTTTAAAGCACCACGCCGACCACGCATCTTTATCGTGCTTATTTCAACGTCACCAGCCATTCCAGAATAAGCAGCGATAATTGCGCGTATCCGCCGCAGTTAGAGCTATTCAGTGGCTTGCAAAATGGGTTTATCTGATCAAAGCTGTGATTAGCTGTGCACCATATATGCGCGCAGCGCACCAGAAACGAACACCTATCATCCGTTAGACCGGCATTAGCCAACGAGTGCTGCGCAATTGCCACTCTGACAGGAAGTCCCCCAGCAGCTAAGGAGAGCCGTTATGTCCGTGCAACGTCTGTTTTCCCTTATTTTCACCACCATTATCTTCTGCACCATCCTGCTCGCGGTGCTGGTAGTGCTGATGATCGTCAACCAGAGCCACCTGACCGAGAGCCAGGAAAATCGCTATCAGTCCTACCTGCTGGCGGACGAACTGCGGCAGAGCTCCGATGACCTCACCCGCCTGGCCCGCACCTATGCGGTAACCGGCGAGGTACGCTACGAACAGCAGTATTGGCAGGTACTGGATATACGTAATGGCAAGCTCCCCCGCCCGCAGCAACCCGAACGCCTGTACTGGGATTTCATCGCCGCCGGCCAGCCGGCCCCCAGGGCCAATGGCGAAGCGCAACCGCTGCTCGATTTGATGCGCCACCAAGGCTTCAGTGCGGCCGAACTGGCCAAGCTGGCCGAAGCCCAGGGCAATTCGGACACCCTGGTGCTGATCGAAACCGAGGCGATGAATGCGGTGAAAGGCCGCTATGCCGACGGCCAAGGTGGCTTCACCCGCCAGGCCGAACCCGATCTGGTCCTCGCCAGCCAGTTGATGCATGACGCCAAGTACCACCAGGAAAAAGCCAAGATCATGCACCCGGTGGATGCATTCTATGCGCTGCTGGATAAACGCACCGGCGATGCCGTGCTGCACTACAGCCAGATCGGTGAACGCTACATGGCGGCCGTGACAGCGGTAGTGCTGCTGCTGGTGGTGATCTCCGTGCTGGGCATCTTTGCCATCCGGCGCAAGGTGACCGGCGCCCTACTGCGCCTGAGTGATGAGGCACGCAAGGTCGCCGCCGGCGAACTGGGCACCCACCTCGGCGCGCAGAGTGGCGGTGAGTTTGGTGTGCTGTCGCACTCCTTCAGCCAGATGGTCGGCAAGCTGCGCGAAATCGTCAGCAACGTGGTGCACTCCAGCACCCAGCTGAGCGTTTCCGCCTCGCAATTGACCAGCACCACCACCTCCACTCAGCACAACCTCAAGCAGCAGGAACTGCACACCATCGAGGTTGCCGCGGCGATGACTGAAATGGCCGCCACCGTCCAGGAGGTCGCCCGCCACTCGAGTCAAACCGCCGAGGCCGCCCAACGCGCCGATCTCGCGGCAAACAGCGGTCAGCAGCTAGTCGGGCAGATGATCGGCGCCATCAACGCCCTGTCCAAGGACATCGGCGAAGCCGCCGGCGTGGTGCAAAACCTGGCGCAGGACACCGCCAATATCGGCAGCATACTCGACGTGATTCGAGGCATTGCCGACCAGACCAACCTGCTGGCGCTGAATGCCGCCATCGAAGCGGCCCGCGCCGGCGAACAGGGCCGCGGCTTTGCCGTGGTCGCCGACGAAGTGCGTTCGCTGGCCAAACGCACCCAGGACTCCACCATGGAGATCCAGGGCATGATCGAGCGCCTGCAGGCAGGCGCAAAGAGAGCTGCCGGAGTCATGAGCCAGAGCCGCAGCCAAGCCGAAACCGGGGCCAGCCAGGCCGCTGAAGCCGGTCATGCACTGCAGACTATTACCGGCGCCAATCGCGAGATCAGCGAAATGGCCATTCAGATCGCCAGCGCGGCCGAACAACAAGCGGCCGTGGCCCATGACATCAGTCAGCGCATCGAGATGATTCGCGATCTGGCCAGTGATAACGCCGAGGGCTCCAACGAGGTCACCGAGGCCAGCCAGGGCCTGGCCGTATTGGCCGAACGCCTGCATGCCCAGGTGCGTCACTTCAACCTGGGCAGTGGCACGGTTTAACGGGCTTAGCCGCTACAGAAATCCCTTTGCAGTTGAAACCAGCAGCGCCAGTGTCCCTCAGAGGAACACTGGCGTTGTGCTTTAGGCCAGCACGCTCCGCGGCTTACCCAAGCAGCGGTCCAGCACTGCGACCAGCAGCAGCGTGACCAGCACCGGCACCAGCCAGCCCAGGCTCTGACCGGCCAGCGGCAATTTACTGAACAGCGCTGGTACCAGCTGACTGAAGCCTGCGGCGCCTAGTCCGTCGACCACACCGAAGATCAGCGTCACCGCCATGACGGGCACGAACACCCGGCGTGGCGATAGCCACAAGGAGTCGAGCAGGCTCAGGCCGATCAACACGATAGCCAGTGGATAGAGGCCGACCAGTACCGGGATGGAGAAGCTGATCAACTGGGTCAACCCCTGGTTGGCGACGAGCAGACTGAACAGCCCAAAACTCACCACCACCACGCGGTAGGACACCGGCAGCAGGCCGCTGAAGAACTCGCCACAGGCGGTCAACAGGCCTACGGCAGTGGTCAGGCAGGCCAGAGTGATCACCACTGCCAGCAACAGGCTGCCGGCGGTGCCGAAGGTGTGTTGCACATAGACGGTGAGAATCTGCACGCCATTCTGCGCCTCACCGGCGATGCCCTGGCTGGTCGCGCCGAGATAGAATAGCGCCAGATACACCAGCGACAACCCCGCGGCGGCGATCAACCCGGCGATCACCGAGTAGCGGGTTATCAGCTTGCTTTCGGTGATGCCGCGATCGCGGATAGCGGTGGCGATCACGATGCCGAATACCAGCGCGCCCAGGGTATCCATGGTCAGGTAGCCCTGCAGAAAGCCCTGCACGAAGGGTGCAGCCTGGTAATCCGCAGCCGTCTGGCCGATCTCTCCAGCCGGCAGGATAAAGGCGGCGGCGCCCAACACCAGCAGCGCGGCCAGCAGCACCGGGGCGATGTACTTGCCGATGCGCTCGACCAGCTGCCCCGGATTGAGCGAGAGAAACATCACCGCGGCGAAGTACGCCAGGCTATAGAGCAGCAGCGGCGTGCCATCAGTTCCGGTAAAGGGCGCGATGCCCATCTCGAACGACACCACGGCGGTACGCGGGGTGGCGAACAAGGGGCCAATCGCCAGGTACACCGCAACGGCGAACAGCACTCCGGCGCGCTTACCTAGGGGCGCGGTCAGCAGCGCCATACCACCGCCAACTCGAGCCAGCGCCACTATGGTGAGCAACGGCAACCCCACTCCGGTGAGCAGAAAACCCAGCGCCGCCAGGCCGATATTGTCGCCGGCAGCCATGCCCGCGCTAGGTGGGAAGATGATGTTGCCGGCGCCGAGAAACAGCGCAAACGTCATAAAACCAAGGGCCAGGATGTCCGAGCCTTTCAAACGATTCATAGAGGCAAATACCACAGGCAAAGAGTCATGAGTTCCGAGGGTTTCCCGAGGGATCGGGGGAAACGTCGCCCTGCCGGTTGGACTGAGCCGTTGCTGCGCCGCTTATCGCTTGTGACGACCGAGGCGCGAATAGTTGTCAGCCTAACGAATTTTCCTGTTCTGCGGCAGGGCCGGAGGTCGGGCTGTCCAACCGGCATACATAGCTGTCGCATCGGCAACAATTCTGTTGCCCGCAAATAGAAAAGGCCGCCCGAAGGCGGCCTTTTCAGGGGTCAGCAACGCTTAGGCGTTTTTGACTTCCCAACCGGTCAGCTCGGACAACGCCTTGCCGATTTCTGCCAGCGAACGCACGGTTTTAACGCCTGCGTCTTCCAGGGCAGCAAACTTCTCGTCTGCAGTGCCTTTGCCGCCAGAGATGATTGCGCCAGCATGGCCCATGCGCTTGCCTGCAGGGGCAGTCACACCAGCAATGTAGGAAACAACCGGCTTGGTCACGTGTGCCTTGATGTAGGCAGCCGCTTCTTCTTCAGCCGAACCGCCGATCTCGCCGATCATCACGATCGCTTCGGTCTTCGGGTCTTCCTGGAACAGCTTGAGGATGTCGATGAAGTTGGAGCCCGGGATCGGGTCACCACCAATGCCGACACAAGTCGACTGACCGAAACCGGCGTCAGTAGTTTGCTTCACAGCTTCGTAGGTCAGGGTGCCGGAACGCGACACGATACCGACTTTGCCTGGCAAGTGAATGTGACCTGGCATGATGCCGATCTTGCATTCGCCTGGAGTGATCACGCCTGGGCAGTTCGGACCGATCAGGACTACACCCAGCTCGTCGCACTTGACCTTGGCATCCAGCATATCCAGGGTAGGAATGCCTTCGGTGATGCAAACGATCAGCTTGATGCCGCCGAATGCTGCTTCCAGGATGGAGTCCTTGCAGAACGGAGCTGGAACGTAGATCACGCTGGCGGTGGCGCCAGTGGCGGCTACAGCTTCTTTCACCGTGTTGAAAACAGGCAGGTCCAGGTGAGTGGTGCCGCCTTTGCCTGGAGTTACGCCGCCAACCATCTGGGTGCCGTACTCGATGGCTTGCTGGGTGTGGAAACTACCTTGCGAACCGGTAATACCCTGGCAGATAACTTTGGTGTCTTTATTGATCAGGACGCTCATTACTTGCCCTCCGCAGCTTTGACAACTTGTTGAGCAGCGTCGGTCAGGCTGGTCGCCGCGATGATGTTCAACCCGCTTTCTGCCAGTACTTTAGCGCCCAGCTCAGCGTTGTTACCTTCGAGGCGAACAACCACCGGGATTTTCACGCCGACTTCTTTCACTGCACCGATGATGCCTTCGGCAATCATGTCGCAACGAACGATGCCGCCGAAGATGTTGACCAGTACTGCAGCGACGTTAGTGTCGGACAGGATGATCTTGAACGCTTCGGTAACGCGTTCTTTGGTAGCACCACCGCCCACGTCGAGGAAGTTGGCTGGTTTGCCGCCATGCAGGTTGACGATGTCCATGGTACCCATGGCCAGGCCAGCACCGTTGACCATGCAACCGATATTGCCTTCCAGCGCTACGTAGTTCAGTTCGAACTTGGCAGCGTGCGCTTCGCGCGGATCGTCTTGCGACGGATCGTGGAAGGTCTTCAGCTTAGGCTGACGGTACATGGCGTTGGCGTCGATGTTGATCTTGGCATCGAGGCAATGCAGATCGCCGTCAGCCTTGATCACCAGCGGGTTCACTTCCAGCAGAGCCAGGTCGTGATCCTTGAACAGCTTGGCCAGACCTACGAAGATCTTGGCGAACTGAGCAACTTGCTTGCCTTCCAGGCCCAGCTGGAATGCCAGCTCGCGACCCTGGAACGGCTGAGCGCCGACCAGCGGATCGATAGTGGCCTTGAGAATTTTCTCAGGGGTGTCGTGAGCGATCTTCTCAATGTCCACGCCACCTTCGGTGGAAGCCATGAACACGATGCGACGGCTGGAGCGATCGACTACTGCGCCCAGATACAGCTCTTTGGCGATGTCGGTGCAGGACTCAACCAGAATCTGGTTGACCGGCTGACCGGCTGCGTCAGTCTGGTAGGTCACCAGACGCTTGCCCAGCCAGTTGGCGGCGAAGGCCTTGGCGTCTTCCCGACTCTTGACCAGCTTCACGCCGCCCGCTTTACCGCGGCCCCCGGCATGTACCTGAGCCTTGACGACCCACTCAGTGCCGCCAATTTTGTCGCAGGCTTCTGCGGCTTCTTCCGGAGTGCTTACGGCGAAACCCTTGGATACGGGCAGGCCGTATTCAGCGAACAGCTGCTTACCCTGATACTCATGGAGATTCATGCTTGTCTACCGTCTTCGTTAGGTATTGCGCATTCGGTGCTGCACTTGTGATGCCGCACCACCTGTGACTGCTTTCACGAGCAGTCCGGCGGCATTGCGCGCTTGAGCCAGGCTCTGCGCGGGCAACCCGCCTTGGTTCTTCTTGCAACGTCGCCAGCACCGGTGGGCTGCAAACAGCATCCGGCGTGGCGACCTACAAACGACTACTTAGCGCTTCTTGCGATTGACGACGTGGATGGCATGGCCATTCACGGCCAGCGCCGCTTCGTGCAGCGCTTCGGACAGCGTCGGGTGGGAGAACACCATCATTCCCAGATCCTCGGCACTGGTGCCGAACTCCATACCGATTGCGCCCTGCTGGACCAACTCGGCAGCGCTCGGGCCGATCACGTGTACACCCAGTACGCGGTCGGTCGCGGCATCGGCAATCACCTTGACCATGCCGCCGGTATCATTGGCAGCCATGGCGCGGCCACTGGCGGCGAACGGGAAGGTACCAACGTTGACGGCAACGCCCTCGCCTTTCAGTTGCTGCTCGGTCTTGCCAACCCATGCAATTTCCGGATGGGTATAGATGACCGACGGGATCAGGTCGTAGTTCATCTGGGCTTTGTGCCCGGCGATGCGCTCGGCAACCATCACACCCTCTTCCGAGGCCTTGTGCGCCAGCATGGCGCCGCGCACCACGTCACCGACGGCGTAAACGCCCGGCACGCTGGTGGCGCACTGGTCGTCAACATAGATGAAGCCACGCTCGTCCAGCTCGACACCGCTATCGGTGGCCAGCAGATCGGTGGTCACCGGACGACGGCCGACCGCAACGATCAGCTTGTCGAACGTCATCTGCTGCTCGCCTTCGGCGTCGGTGAAGCTGACGGTGACCTGCTTCTTCTTCACTTCGGAAGCAGTCAGACGCGCGCCCAAGCGAATCTTCAAACCTTGCTTGGTCAAGGTCTTCAGGGCTTCCTTGGCGATCTGATCATCGGCAGCCGGAAGGAACTTGTCCTGAGCTTCGATCACGGTGACATCGGCACCCAGACGGGCCCATACCGAACCCAGCTCCAAACCAATCACGCCAGCGCCGATTACGCCCAGAGTCTTGGGTACGCTCTGAAATTCCAGGGCGCCAGTAGAGTCGACGATGGTGTCGTGGTTGACCGGAGCCGGCGGAATGTCGATCGGCTTGGAGCCGGAAGCGATAATCACGTTCTCGGCCTGGACTACCTGAGTAGTGCCGTCCAACGCCGTGACTTCCACTTGCTTGCCGGCCAGCAACTTGCCGTGACCTTCGAGCAGGGTCACACCGTTGGCCTTGAACAGCGTACTGACACCGCCGGTGAGGTTCTTCACGATGTTGCTCTTGCGGGCAACCATCGCCGGCACGTCGATGCTGACGCCCTTGGCCTCGATACCGTGAATGGCAAAGCCTACTTTGGCTTCATGATATTTCCAGGAGCTGTCCAGCAGCGCCTTGGACGGAATGCAACCGACGTTCAGGCAGGTACCACCGAGCGCGATCTTGCCATCATTGTCCTGGTACTTTTCGATGCAGGCGGTCTTCAGACCGAGTTGAGCAGCCTTGATGGCAGCTACATAGCCGCCAGGGCCGGCACCGATGACTACCACGTCAAATTTCTGGGTCATACATGATTCCTTCTCGAATAAACCGGACGGCCCCTTGTGGGGGCCACCTTGGGAGAGACTGGCTTAGATATCCAGCAGCAAGCGAGCCGGGTCTTCCAGCAAGTTTTTGATGGTTACCAGGAAGGTCACGGCTTCTTTACCATCAATCAGGCGGTGGTCGTAGGACAACGCCAGGTACATCATCGGACGGATAACCACCTGACCGTTGATGGCCATCGGCCGCTGAAGGATGTTGTGCATCCCCAGGATGGCGGCTTGCGGCGGGTTGACGATCGGCGTCGAC
Organism: Pseudomonas sp. CC6-YY-74; assembly: GCF_002025205.1. Taxonomy (GTDB): domain Bacteria; phylum Pseudomonadota; class Gammaproteobacteria; order Pseudomonadales; family Pseudomonadaceae; genus Aquipseudomonas; species Aquipseudomonas paeninsulae. Next base: position 2,041,096 of record NZ_CP019947.1, read on the forward strand.
ATCATCGAACCGAAGGTACCACCGTTGGTGATGGTGAACGTACCACCGGTCATGTCGTCGATCGACAGTTTGCCGTCTTTGGCCTTCTTGCCGAAGGTCGCGATGCCGCTTTCGATTTCAGCCAGGCTCATCAGCTCGGCATTACGCAGTACTGGCACCACCAGGCCACGGTCACTCGACACGGCAACACCAATGTCGGAGTAGCCGTGGTAGACGATGTCGGCGCCGTCGATCGAGGCGTTAACCGCAGGGAAACGCTTCAGCGCTTCAGTGGTGGCCTTGACGAAGAACGACATGAAGCCCAGGCGCACGCCGTTGTGGGACTTCTCGAACAGATCCTTGTACTTCGAACGCAGCGCCATGACTTCGGTCATGTCGACTTCGTTGAAGGTGGTCAGCATGGCCATGGAAGACTGAGCTTCAACCAGACGCTCGGCAACCTTGGCACGCAGACGGCTCATCGGTACGCGCTTCTCGACGCGATCACCGACGGCGAGTACCGGTGCAGCGGCTGGGGTGGCAGGTTTGGCGGCAGGCGCAGCAGCCGGGGCATTCTTCTTAGCTTCAACCGCAGCGACCACGTCTTCCTTGGTCACCCGACCGCCCTTACCAGTGCCGGCAACGCTGTTCGGGTCGATGCCATTCTCTTCGGCCAACTTGCGCGCGGCCGGCGAGAGGATTTGCTCATCACCCGCAACACCCGGAGCAGCAGCGGCAGGCGCGGCAGTCTGAGCGGCGGCAGCCGGTGCAGGAGCAGCAGCGCCTTCGCTCAAGGTACCCAGCAATTCATTGCTGAGGACGGTATCGCCTTCGTTCTTGACGATTTCGGCGAGGACGCCGTCGGCCTCAGCCAGCACTTCGATCACTACTTTATCGGTTTCGATGTCGACGATCAGTTCGTCGCGCTTGACCGCATCGCCCGGCTTCTTGTGCCAAGTGGCCACGGTGCCGTCGGCAACCGATTCCGGGAAAGTAGGGGCTTTGATCTCGATAGCCATTATGTGTGGTTCCTTAAATTCGATTTCTTCTACGAGGCGGCCTCATCAGGCCGCCTCTTGCGCAAAGGCGTTAAACGGTGAAGGCGTCTTGCAGCAGTTTTTCCTGCTGTTCCGCGTGCATCGAAGCGTAACCGCAGGCCGGGGCAGCTGAGCCTTCGCGGCCGGCGTACTCGAGGAACAGAGTCTTCTTGTACGCAGTGGCGACGCGGCGCATGTGATGCTGGCTGCAATACCAGGCACCCTGGTTCATCGGCTCTTCCTGACACCAGACGATGTGTTTGAGGTGCTTGTACGCAGCGAGAGCTTCGGCCAGATCTTCTTCCGGGAACGGATAGAGCTGCTCGATACGCACGATGGCGATATCTTCGCGAGCCTCGGCACGACGCTTCTCCAGCAGGTCGTAGTAAACCTTGCCGCTGCACAGGATCACCCGATCGACCTTCTTCGGATCGATTGCATCGATCTCCGGAATCACGGTCTGGAACGAGCCTTCGGCCAGATCTTCCAGGGTCGAGATGGCCAATTTGTGGCGCAGCAACGACTTCGGAGTCAGGGCGATAAGTGGCTTGCGCAGTGGGCGGATCATCTGGCGACGCAACATGTGGTAGACCTGCGCCGGAGTAGTCGGCACGCACACCTGGATGTTGTGCTCGGCGCTCAGTTGCAGGAACCGCTCGAGACGTGCGGAGGAGTGCTCCGGGCCCTGCCCTTCATAACCATGCGGCAACAGCATGGTCAGACCGCACAGACGACCCCACTTGTGCTCGCCGCTGGTGATGAACTGATCGATTACCACTTGGGCACCGTTGGCAAAATCGCCGAACTGGGCTTCCCAGATGACCAATGCATCCGGCTTGGTGGTGGCGTAACCGTATTCGAACGCCAGCGCTGCTTCTTCCGATAGCAGCGAGTCGTACAGGTCGAAACGCGGCTGGCCGCTGTACAGGTGCTTGAGCGGTACGTGCGAACCTGGCTCCTTCTGGTTATGCAGCACCGCGTGGCGGTGCGAGAAGGTGCCACGGCCAATGTCCTGGCCGGTCATGCGGATCGGGTGACCTTCGAACAACAGGGTGGCGTAGGCCATTGTTTCGGCGTAGCCCCAGTTGATCGACAGCGCGCCGGCACCCATCTTCTGACGATCTTCAAGAATTTTCGCGACCTGGCGCTGGACAACAAACCCTTCCGGGATTTCCAGCAGCTTGGCGGACAGATCCTGCAAGGTCTTGAGGTCGAAGCGAGTATCGTGACGCGCGGTCCAGGTATGGCCCAAGTACGGGCGCCAGTCGACGAACAACTCCTTGTTCGGCTCCTTGACCAGACTCTTGACTACATGCTGACCATTGTCCAGCGCGGTGCGGTAGTCGTCGATCTTGCTTTGCACATCATCGGCAGAGTGACGCACAGCCGTGGTCAGCGCATCGGCATACAGCTCACGGGTGGTGCGCTGCTTGCTGATCTGCTGGTACATCATCGGCTGGGTACCGCTCGGCTCATCGGCCTCGTTGTGACCGCGACGGCGGTAACAAACCAGGTCGATCACCACATCGCGCTTGTACTGCATGCGATAGTCGACGGCCAGCTGGGTGACGAACAGTACCGCTTCCGGATCATCGCCATTCACGTGCAGGATCGGCGCTTGGATCATCTTCGCCACGTCGGTGCAGTACTCGGTAGAACGCGAATCTTCCGGGTTACTGATGGTGAAGCCGACCTGGTTGTTGATCACGATGTGGATGGTGCCACCCGTCTTGAAACCACGGGTCTGCGACATCTGGAAGGTTTCCATCACCACACCCTGACCGGCGAACGCCGCGTCACCGTGTAGTGAAACCGGGAGAACCTTGTCGCCGTTGCTATCGTTGCGACGATCTTGACGAGCGCGCACCGAACCCTCGACCACTGGCGAAACGATTTCCAGGTGAGAGGGGTTGAACGCCATAGCCAGGTGAACTTCGCCGCCGGCGGTCATAACGTTGGAGGAGAAACCCTGGTGATACTTGACGTCGCCGGAACCGAGGGAGGCCTGCTTCTTGCCCTCGAACTCGTCGAACAGTTCACGCGGGTTCTTGCCAAACGTATTGACCAGCACGTTGAGGCGGCCACGGTGCGCCATGCCGATGACGATTTCCTTGGTGCCATAGGAACCGGCACGTTGGATCATTTCATCGAGCAGTGGAATCAGGCTTTCAGCGCCTTCCAGACCGAAACGTTTGGTACCCGGGTATTTGGTGCCCAGGTATTTTTCCAGTCCCTCGGCAGCAGTCAGTCGCTCCAGCAGATGACTCTGCACTTCAGGCGAAACACTCGGACGCCCGCGCACGCTTTCCAGGCGCTGGGCAAACCAGTTGCGCTGCTCGGAATCGACGATGTGGGTGAACTCGGCACCGATGGTGCGGCAATATGTCTGCTGCAAGGCCTCGTGAATTTCACGCAGAGTAGCCTCTTCCTTGCCGATGAACAGACCACCAGTGCGGAAAGTGGTGTCCAGGTCGGAATTGGTCAGACCATAGTGATTGATCGAAAGATCAGCCGGTGCATGCCGTTGCCACAGACCAAGCGGATCGAGCTGGGCAGCCTGATGGCCACGCATGCGAAATGCCTGAATCATGCGTAGGACTTCAACCTGCTTCTTTTCGTGCTCACTGCTCACGCTACCGGCGGACACCGGCTGGGCGCGACGCTGGTTTTTCGCCAGCAACACGAAGTGATCGCGAACCGTAGAATGCGATACATCAGTAGCAGCGTTGCCATCTGCCGGCAACTTCTGAAAGTAGGTGCGCCACTCTTCGGGCACAGCGTTGGGATCGTGCAGGTAAAGCTCATAGAGCTCTTCCACATAGGCAGCGTTACCACCGGATAGGTGGGCACTGTTCCACATGCGCTGCATCACGCTTTCTTGCATGCTTGGTCACCCTCGGTAAGGGGACACCACCGGCGAAGAAACCGTTCAGGCTTCCGAAGTCTTGAAGCAGCGACTTCGGTAAAGCCACCACGGATCCCGCAGATAGTCCGGGCACCAGCCCGGATGCCCCTGCTGGTCGTCATATTTTTCAAAGTTAGAGCCACGGCTTTATGAGCTGTGGCTCTGGCTAAACTGCGACGCTGGCTTCAAACCAGGTGCCGCAGGGTGTCACAGGTAGAACATTTGAATCAGATACCGCTCTGCAACAACATGTTGCGTATGTGACCGATCGCCTTGGTGGGATTGAGACCCTTGGGGCAAACGTTCACGCAGTTCATGATGCCGCGGCAACGGAACACGCTGAACGGGTCATCCAATGCAGCCAGACGCTCTTCGGTCTTGGTGTCGCGGCTGTCGGCCAGGAAACGATAAGCCTGCAGCAACGCAGCGGGACCGAGGAACTTGTCCGGATTCCACCAGAACGACGGGCAACTGGTCGAACAGCAAGCACACAGGATGCACTCGTAGAGGCCATCCAGCTTCTCGCGTTCTTCCGGCGTTTGCAGGCGTTCGATAGCCGGAGCCGGCGTATCGTTCTGCAGATACGGCTGCACCTTCTCGTATTGCTTGTAGAAGATGCTCATATCGACGACCAGGTCACGAATGACTGGCAATCCAGGCAAAGGACGGATCACCAGCTTGCCACCCTTTACCACCGCCGATAGCGGAGTGATACAGGCCAGGCCGTTCTTGCCGTTGATATTCATACCGTCGGAGCCACACACGCCTTCACGGCAGGAGCGACGGTACGAGAAGCCCTCATCCTGTTCTTTGATCAGCGCCAGCACGTCAAGAACCATAATGTCCTTGCCGCCAGTATCGATCTTGAAATCCTGCATGAACGGCGCAGCATCCTGCTCCGGGTTGTAACGATAAACACTGACTTGCAACATATCAGCCACCCTTAATAAGTCCGAATCATGGGTTCAAACGTCGGAACTGTCTTAGGCGAGAAGTTGACGGCACGTTTGGTCACGCGCTTTTCACCTGGGAAGTACAGGGAATGGCACAGCCAGTTCTCGTCATCCCGATCTTCGAAGTCTTCACGGGCGTGGGCACCACGGGATTCTTTGCGAACCTCCGCAGCCACCGCAGTTGCCTCGGCCACTTCGAGCAGGTTTTGCAGTTCCAATGCCTCGATACGCGCAGTGTTGAACGCCTGGCTCTTGTCCGCGATCTTGACGCTGGCGATCCGCTCACGCAGGCCGACCAGTTGTTCGATACCTTTCTGCATGTATTCGCCGGTACGGAATACCCCGAAATAGTTCTGCATGCAGGTTTGCAGCTCTTTACGCAGCGGCGCTACGTCTTCGCCGGTGGTGCGCTCGTTGACGCCCGACAGACGCTTGAGCGACAGCTCAAGGTCAGTCTCGGTGGCCCCACGGTAATCGACACCTTCTTTCAGCACACGTTCCAGGTGTATACCTGCGGCGCGACCGAACACCACCAGGTCAAGCAGCGAGTTGCCGCCCAGACGGTTGGCCCCGTGCACCGACACGCAGGCCACCTCGCCTACGGCAAACAACCCTTCGATGATCTTGTCGTTGCCGTTGGCATCCTGAGTGATGGCCTGACCATGGATGTTGGTCGGTACGCCGCCCATCATGTAGTGGCAGGTCGGCACGACTGGAATAGGCGCAACCACCGGATCGACGTGAGCAAAAGTCTTGGACAGCTCACAGATACCTGGCAGACGGCTGTGCAGCACTTCTTCGCCGAGGTGATCGAGTTTGAGCATCACGTGATCGCCATCCGGACCACAGCCGTTGCCGGCGATGATTTCCTTGACCATGGAGCGCGCAACCACGTCGCGGCCAGCCAGGTCTTTGGCGTTCGGGGCATAGCGCTCCATGAAACGCTCGCCATGCTTGTTGATCAGATAGCCGCCTTCACCACGGCAACCTTCGGTCACCAGGGTACCGGCACCGGCAATGCCGGTCGGGTGGAACTGCCACATTTCGATGTCTTGCACTGGCACGCCTGCACGCAGGGCCATGCCGATGCCGTCACCGGTATTGATCAGGGCGTTGGTGGTAGAGGCATAAATGCGCCCTGCACCACCGGTGGCCAGCACTGTGGCCTTGGAACGGATATACACGGTCTCGCCAGTTTCGATGCAAATGGCGATCACACCGACAATCACGCCATCCTGGTTCTTCACCAGATCGACCGCGTACCACTCGTTGAGGAACGAGGTGCCGCTTTTCAGGTTGGCTTGATACAGGGTGTGCAGCAACGCATGACCGGTACGGTCGGCGGCGGCGCAGGTACGCGCGGCCTGGCCACCCTTACCGAAGTCCTTGGACTGGCCACCGAACGGGCGCTGATAGATGCGGCCTTGCTCGGTACGCGAGAACGGCAGACCCATGTGCTCCAGTTCGAACACGGCTTCCGGACCGACGGAACACATGTACTCGATAGCGTCCTGGTCACCGATATAGTCGGAACCCTTGACGGTGTCATACATGTGCCAGCGCCAATCATCGTTTGGATCAGCCGAAGCGATGGCGCAAGTAATACCACCCTGAGCGGAAACAGTGTGCGAGCGGGTCGGGAACACCTTAGTGACTACAGCGGTCTTGTGGCCGCCTTGAGCCAGTTGCAGCGCAGCGCGCATACCCGCGCCGCCGCCACCAATAATGATGGCGTCATAAGAAAGAGTACGAATAGTCATGAATCAGTTACCCCAAAAAATCTGCACGCCCCAGACGAAGAACGTGAACATGGCAATGCCACACGCAGCCTGGAACAGGAAACGCACACCAGTCGCCCACTTACCCAGCGCCATCGGCGTCAGGTAGTCGGTGGAAATCGTCCACATACCAACCCAGGCGTGCGCGCTGAGCGCTACCAGAGTCAGCAGACTGAAAATGCGCATTGCGTTATTGGAGAACAGAGCATGCCACTCGGCATAACCCATGCCTGGGCTAGCGACTATATAGCCGAGCAGGAACAGCACATAAGCCGCGAGAACGACTGCAGACACACGCTGCGCCATCCAGTCATACAGACCTGAGCGCGAGAAATTCGTGACGTTGGTTACCATATCCACACTCCCACCAATACGATCATGATCGTCGAAACGACGAGAACGATTTTCGAGCCCAGCTTGCCGCCTTCCAGCGTCTCACCGATGCCCATGTCCATGATCAAGTGGCGTACTCCGGCCACCAAGTGGTACAGCAGAGCGGACAGCAATCCCCAGATCACGAACTTGGCCAGCGGGCTGGTCAGACATTCTTTCACCTCGGCGAAGCCTTCCTCTGATGCCAGCGACTTGTCGAGCCCATAAAGCAGCACGGCAATGCCGACGAAGAGAATGACACCGGATATACGGTGAAGAATGGACGTGTAAGCGGTGACTGGGAGTTTAATAGTCCTAAGGTCGAGGTTTACAGGTCGTTGGCTATTCACGGCTTTTATCACACTGAGGGCCCTAACAATCAGGGCAAAGTTGTCGGGAAGTGCACTGGTCAGGTACCCATCACCCAAGGAGTGACAACCACCAGAATGAGGGCCCAAAGCCCTTGGTGGTCGGGCGCAGAGTATAGACAGTTAGGTCGCTAATGACAACGCAACAGGTCGCGAATGACAACGCAAAGGTCTATGCCTAATAGCGTATTGCGCACCCAATCCAAATGGCGTAGATAGCGCGATTTCCCGCAATAAATAGCCCGCAAACCCTTCTGCTGCCTGGGTTTTCCCAAATTGACTTTCGTATTTATCTCACTATAGTGATGCGGGCCCTGCGTGGGGGGCCGTCAGATGATTTCAAGCATAATTAGGAGGCCACACATGGCTGACAAAAAAGCGCAGTTGATCATCGAGGGCGCAGCCCCCGTCGAGCTGCCCATTTTAACCGGCACCGTTGGTCCCGATGTAATTGACGTGCGGGGCTTAACCGCCACGGGCCGTTTCACCTTTGATCCTGGTTTCATGTCCACCGCCTCTTGCGAGTCGAAGATCACCTATATAGATGGTGATCAGGGCATTCTGCTGCACCGCGGATACCCCATCGAGCAGCTGGCCGAGCAATCCGACTATCTGGAAACCTGCTATCTGCTGCTCAACGGCGAATTGCCTAATGCAGAAGAAAAAGCCAAGTTCGTCAGCACCGTGAAGAACCACACCATGGTTCATGAGCAACTGAAGATCTTCTTCAACGGCTTCCGCCGCGATGCTCATCCGATGGCCATCATGTGCGGTGTGGTTGGCGCTCTTTCCGCCTTCTATCACGACTCCCTGGACATCAAGAACCCGCATCACCGCGAAGTCTCGGCCATGCGTCTGATCGCCAAGATGCCAACCATCGCCGCCATGACCTACAAGTACGCCATGGGTCAACCGATGATGTACCCGCGTAACGACCTGAACTACGCGGAAAACTTCCTGCACATGATGTTCAACACCCCGTGCGAGATCAAACCGATCAGCCCGGTACTGGCCAAGGCGATGGACAAGATCTTCATCCTCCACGCCGACCATGAACAGAATGCCTCGACATCGACCGTTCGCCTGGCTGGCTCCTCGGGCGCCAACCCGTTCGCCTGCATCGCCGCCGGTATCGCCGCACTCTGGGGCCCGGCTCACGGCGGCGCCAACGAAGCAGTACTGGCGATGCTGGATGAGATCGGCGACGTGTCGAACATTGACGTCTTTATCGCCAAGGCGAAGGACAAGGACGACCCGTTCAAGCTGATGGGCTTCGGTCACCGCGTCTATAAAAACCGTGACCCGCGCGCTACCGTGATGAAGCAGACTTGCGATGAAGTCCTGAAAGAGCTGGGCATCACCGATGATCCGCAGCTGGAACTGGCCATGCGCCTGGAAGAGATCGCTCTGACCGATCCGTACTTCATCGAACGTTCGCTGTACCCGAACGTCGACTTCTATTCGGGCATCATCCTCAAAGCAATCGGCATTCCGACCAGCATGTTCACCGTGATCTTCGCCCTGGCGCGGACCGTCGGCTGGATCTCGCACTGGAAAGAAATGCTCTCCAGCCCGTACAAGATTGGCCGCCCACGCCAGCTATATACCGGCTATACGCAGCGTGACATAAAGAAATAAACGTCGGACTTCATCGATGCACTAAAAAGGCTGCCACTGGCAGCCTTTTTTACATCCCGACTCATTCAAGGGTGAATGAGTCGCCGCCGCAGCGCTTCGAGCGTGTTGTAGGGTGCATCTACCACAAAACTACCGGCCAGCCAGGACGGTACACGACCCCCCGGCTCGCTATGCATCTGGTAAATCACCTCGACCTCACCCGCCGCTTTCGGGATAAACGCCCAATAGCCTTCGGCCTTGCTCACCCGGACCAAGCCCTTCTGCTCCGGGAGGTAATCGGCAACGCCGCTGAGAATACGGGTGACACTGCCATCGGCACCTTGCCGGGTGGTCACCCGCAACACTGCATCGCGCGGCCTCACCGGCCACGGCATATTGAAACGACTATAGATCCAGCTTTGCGTGCCCTCATGCTTGAGCAGTTTTTGCTCTCGACACGCATAGATCCAGGCGCAGGAACCACTGACATCCTCCTGCAACGCCAACAAGGTCGGCATATCCGCCTTGAGCCTGACGACGCCGCGGTACGCCTGGTACGTTGAACCCGGCACCTTGCTCAGGAACACCTGGATACCCGCCTGATCCTTGACCAGACGCCAGCTCTCGGCCTGCAAGGGACTGGCCACCGCCAGCAGCGCCCCTGCGCATAAAAGCATGCCCATCAACGACCTCACATTGCCAACCTCCCGCCTAGACCGCTGCTCCAGCAAGCCTAGCAGCTGGATCGCCTGTTGATTGTTCGAACCACAGACATCCAGCGCTGCTACAACCGCCGGATTGCCACGCTGAGTGGCCAGGTGCCGGTTGAGCGCCTCGACACCCTCACTCAGGCTGCCTTGTTGATCACCTAACAGAGGGTCGAGTCCGGCATCCTGCAATCGCTCATAGAGCAAGGCCGTCAGCAGCAGAATCAATAACGCCCAGGGCAGAAACAGCAGCAGGCGCGTCTTACCGGCTTGGCCTGGCACAAGGTGCACCATCCTTGCCGTAGCATCAGGCCACGCGCGCTGACCAGGTTCCGAGCCAAACCAGCAAGTCCGCACAGGACATCGGTTTGGCAAATAAACAGCCCTGCGCTTCCAGGCAGTCGTGCTGCAAAATCCAGTCAGCCTGCTGTTGGGTTTCCACACCTTCGGCAATAACTTGCATGCCAACACGCGCCGCAATCTTGATCACCGCTTCGGCAATCATGTGCTGATCCGCAACCTCGCCGATCTCATCGACAAAACTGCGGTCGATCTTCAAACGGTCGGCCGGCAGCAGACGCAAGTAGCTCAACGAGGAAAAGCCGGTGCCAAAGTCGTCGATGGCCACGGTTACGCCCATCTGCCGCAACGCCATCAATTGCTTACAGACCGTCTCGAAAGAGCGCATGGCCACCGACTCGGTGATTTCCACCTCGACCTGTTGCGGCTGCACACCTTCCACCTGCAAATGATGGGTAAAGCGCTCAATAAAATCGTGCTGTAACAGTTGCGGTGCCGAGACGTTGACGGCCACGCGAATCTGCGGATAGCCCGCACCAACCAACTGCCGGGCAGCCTGAAGCGCCAAGCGCAGGAGCAAATCACCCAGCGGTATGATGTAGCCCGTCGCCTCGGCCAGGGGAATGAAGGTTAGCGGAGGCACCATCTTGCCATCGGCCTGACGCCAACGAGCCAGCGCCTCGACCCCGGTGACGGCACGGCTACGCAGATCAATCTGTGGCTGCAACTCTATACTGATGCGCCCGGCATCGACTGCATCGCGCAGTGACAACAGCATCCGATAGGACTCGGCATGGGCACTCTGCAAGCTGGGGTCATAGACTGCATGCTGGTTGTGGCCAAGCTGCTTGGCTTGCTTGAGCGTCAGACGGGCATCCTGCAACGCCACGCTGGCGCTGCCGGTGAAATCAGCCAGACGCAGGGTGACGCTGCTCAGGCTATGCACCTGACCAAGCTCATAGGGCCGGTTGTGACCACGAAATAACGCAACAATTTCCGCCGCACGCACCTGCGACTCAGACCCGAGGATAGCGAACAAGTCGTCCCTGACCCGAGCAATCAAGACATCGCTGGAGAAGGCGTCGCGCAGCTTTTTCGCCACCAGGCCAAGGATGAAGTCGCCATAACCGGTACCAAAAGCAGTATTGGCACCGGAAAAATTATCGATATCGATCAGCACCATGACCCACTCGGCTTTCGCCTCGCTCTGCAGCGTCATCTCAAGCAGGCGGATCAATGCGTTGCGATTGGGGATTCCCAGCAAGTCGTCCTGGTACGCCATTTCCTCCAGACGACTGAACAAGGCAACGTTGTACAGGCTGCGACTGATGCTGGCGCTGAACACCTTGAGCAACTCCAACTCGGTATCATCGAGCGACCGCTCGGTGGCGATATAACAGGCGTAATCGGCCCCGGCCTGAAAACGCGAGAAAAACAGCACCGTGCAGTTATCCAGGCGCAAGGTCTGCTGCTCATCCAGGCTGCGGCGCAAGGCAGCCGCCACTTCAGGATCACCCAGGCTGTCGAGATCGCCATCGATGCCACCGAAGAAGCGGCCGTTGGCGCTGACGACGCGCACCGCCGGCATGGAGCCCGGTTTTCCCTCATCCGCCCGCTCGCAGACTATGCCTTCGACCTGCAGATCGAGGAGCAAGGCGATTTCCGAGAGAATCTTGGCCGACAGTTCGCGGGTGTTCCTCGAGCAGAACAGCGAATTGCTCGACTCCACGATCATCTGCAAGCCGCGCCGCGCTCGAGCCACCGTGCGCAACTGGGAGTAGCCGCGAACGCCTGCAGTCAACACCGTGAGCAAGCGCTCGGCGGTCAGTTCGCGCTTGCTCCAGTAATCGTTGATATCGTAATCACGCATAACCTCCCGCACCGGCGCCATCCCCGGCTCGCCAGTCAGCAGGACCACGCGCGTCTCGGCATTGCCGATCACCCCGCGCAGGGCCTTGACCAGGCGCAGGCCGGCATCATCGGCCTCCATCATCACATCGAGCAGAATCAGCGCGATATCTTGCTCTTTAGTCAACAACATCGAGGCTTCGCGATAACTGAAGGCTTGCTGCAATTCGATACGCCTGCCGAGAACTTCCAGTCCACTGAGGGCAAATGCAGTGGCGCGCTGAAAGTCGACATCAGCGTCAATTGCCAGTACCCGCCAGACAGATTTTTTCGTGGTAATGGCAACTTCATCATCGAAAAACATCAACTGATCATCCATGAAGGGTGCCCGCCTTGTTCATCTAATCGATGGGAGGAACACAACCGCTCCAAGCTGGCTGCAGCAGGAGTATAGACAGCAGAAAGCCAACCGCAGCCGCTTATTCGGCAAGCGAGTTTCGACCAATTAAAACCGTTATTTACGCACGGCAACTGCAGTCGAGCGAGTTCAGCGCCAGTGCTCCCCGCGCGGGTAAAAACCTCGAGCGCCGTCGCGAGGCTGCCTCCAGGCGTCAAGCAAGTGCCTGGAGGCGCCGCGCAGCAGGCGAGAGCTTCAGGGCTTGTTCGGCACTTTCAGGCGGGCAATCAGGCTGGACGTATCCCAGCGTGCGCCGCCCATGGCCTGGACATCGGCATAGAACTGGTCGACCAGCGCCGTAACCGGCAGCTGCGCGCCATTGCTACGCGCTTCATCGAGCAGGATCGACAGATCCTTGCGCATCCAGTCGACGGCAAAACCGAATTCGAATTCGCCGGCCAACATGGCCTGGTGGCGGTTTTCCAATTGCCAGGATTGCGCGGCGCCCTTGCTGATGACCTCCATCGCCCCCTGTGCGTCGAGGCCTGCACACTGAGCGAAATGCAGTGCTTCGGACAAGCCCTGAACCAGGCCGGCGATGCAGATCTGGTTGACCATCTTGGTCAGTTGCCCGCTGCCGGCCGCGCCCATCAAGCGCACCATGCGCGCATAGGCCTGAATCACCGGCTCGGCACGCGCATAGACATCCACTTCGCCGCCAACCATCACCGTCAGCGCAGCATTCTGCGCACCGGCCTGACCGCCAGACACCGGCGCATCGAGGAAGCCCAGTTGCAGCTCGCCGGCCATGACCGCCAATTCACGGGCGACATCGGCCGAGGCAGTGGTGTGATCGACCAACACAGCACCCGGCGTCATCCCGGCAAACGCGCCGTCCTCGCCCAACACCACGCCGCGCAGGTCATTGTCATTACCCACGCAGACCATCACCAGCTCGGCACCCTGGGCCGCTTCACGTGGGGTAGGCGCACTGTTGCCGGCAAACTCGGCCAACCACTGCGCAGCCTTGGCCGGCGTACGGTTATACACACACACTTGATGTCCGCTGCGTGCCAGGTGTCCCGCCATCGGATAACCCATTACGCCCAGCCCGATAAAGGCTACCTTCGCCATACACACCTCCGAATTCAGGGATACTCAGCCTAACATGCGGCTTAACCAGTCAGAAAAAGCTTCAGCCTCACTATCAAGTGACCTGTACGGCTAGTCGACTAATGAAGCTGGCCAGCAAACACCGGAGGACATATGGGACATTGGTTGGTAATCGACCTGGAAGCCACCACCGAAGATGGGGGCTGGCCGCTGGAAGAAATGGAAATCATCGAGATCGGGGCCAGCCTGGTCAACGCCGCCGGTCATGAGCTGGATCACTTCCAGCGTTTCGTACGTCCAGCACGGCGGCCTCACTTGACCAGCTTCTGCCGCGAACTCACCCATATCAGCCAGGCCGATGTCGATGCCGCGGCGCCGCTGACCAGCGTCTGGCCGCAGTTCGAGCACTGGTTGCTGAGTCATCAGCCGCACCTGGTCGGTTGGGCCAGTTGGGGCGAGTACGACCGCCGCCAATTCGAGCAAGACTGGCAGCAATACCAGTTGCTCAGCTGCCTGAGCCAGATTCCCCACCTCAACCTCAAGCGGCGCTTTGCCGAAGCCCGCCAATTACCCCGTTCGCTCGGTCTCACCAGCGCCCTGCAACTGGCAGGCCTGCAATTCAGCGGCGAGCAACACCGGGCACTGACCGATGCACGCAACACCGCCCGGCTGCTGCCCTTGGTGCTGCCGCTATAAGGCCCCGCAAAGCAGATGACGCACCGCCGCAGCTTGGGCATACTTGCCGGCCTTTTTCAGCCCATTGCGAGGAATTGCACATGTTCAAGGTCAATGAATATTTCGCCGGCACGGTCAAATCCATCGCCTTCGGTATGGCTGAAGGCCCCGCCAGCATTGGCGTGATGGCCCCTGGCGAATACGAGTTCGGCACCGACAAACTGGAAGTCATGCATGTGGTCGCCGGTGCCCTGACCGTCAAATTGCCAGGCAGCGACAGCTGGGAGACCTTCACCAATGGCAGCAACTTCACTGTGCCGGCCAACAGCAAGTTCCAGCTCAAGGTTGCCGTCGATACCGCCTACCTGTGCGAATACCGCTAAGGTATTAGTTGCAAGGAGACCGGCCAGTTCAGATTGAGCTGGCCGGTTTTTTTATTGGCGATATATATCTGTAGGAGCCAGCGTGCTGTCGACGATGCTGTTCACACACTGTATCGCCAGGCCGCTGACCCATAGCGCCCGCAGCTACCAAACACATCAATTTCCTGATCTTTTGGAACAACCGAATGCCGCGCTCATCGCACTTCGCCCTGGTGATTCTGCCGATCATGCTGTTGCTGATCGCCATGACCTCGATCCAGAGCGGCGCCTCCCTGGCCAAGGGCATGTTCCCGCTGGTCGGCGCCACAGGCACCACCGCCTTGCGTCTGGGCTTGGCCGCCTTGATCCTGTGCGTCCTGATGCGCCCCTGGCAGGCGCGCCTAACCCTGCGCTCGTGCCGCTCACTGGTGGCCTACGGTCTGGCTCTGGGCAGCATGAACCTGCTGTTCTATCTGTCGCTGCAGACCATCCCGCTGGGCATCGCCGTAGCCCTGGAGTTCACTGGGCCACTGGGCCTGGCTTTACTGTCTTCGCGGCGGCTGCTGGATTTCGTCTGGATCGCCCTGGCGGTCTTCGGCCTCTGGCTGCTGCTGCCCAGCGCACAAGCCGACGTGCAGCTCGACCCGCTGGGCATGGCTCTGGCATTGGGCGCAGGCCTGTGCTGGGCGCTGTACATCATCTTCGGCCAGAAAGCCGGGGCCGAGCACGGCCGGCAAACCGTCGCCCTGGGCACCCTAGTCGCCGCCTTGCTGGTCTTCCCGATCGGTGTGTGGCAAGCGGGCAGCAGCATGTTCTCGCTCGACCTGCTGCCCATTGCCCTCGGTGTAGCAGTGCTGTCATCGGCGCTGCCCTACAGCCTGGAAATGATCGCCCTGACCCGCTTGCCGGCGCGCACCTTCAGCATCCTGATGAGCATGGAGCCCGCCATTGCCGCCCTCTCCGGCCTGCTGTTCCTCAGCGAACGGCTAAGCCTGAGCCAATGGCTGGCGATCGGCGCGATCATCCTCGCCTCGGCCGGCGCGGCAGCGACCTTCAGGCCGAAAGGCAAACCGCTCTAAAGCGCTGGCTCGGCCTCTTCACTGCTGAACTGCAGCTCGGCCAGGCGCGCATACAGCGGGTTGCTGGTGACCAGCTCGGCGTGTTTGCCAATGGCTATCAGCTTGCCCTGTTCGATCACCGCGATGCGGTCGGCGCTTTTCACCGTCGCCAGGCGGTGGGCGATCACCAGGGTGGTGCGCCCCTGCATCAAACGCGGCAACGCTTGTTGGATCAGGTGTTCGCTCTCGGCATCCAGCGCGCTGGTGGCTTCATCGAGCAGCAGAATCGGTGCATCCACCAGCAGCGCGCGGGCGATGGCCAGGCGCTGGCGCTGGCCGCCGGACAAGCCCAGGCCGGCATCGCCCAGATGAGTCTGGTAGCCCTCGGGCAGCTGCATGATGAACTCATGGGCATGGGCGACCTTGGCCGCGGCTTCGACCTCGGCATGGCTGGCGTCGGTTCTGCCGTAGCGAATGTTGTCCGCCACCGAACCGAAGAACAGCGCCGGGTTCTGCGACACCAGGGCGAAGCAGCGACGCAGCTCATGGGGATCGAGGCGCTCGATCGACTGGCCATCGATCAGGATGCGCCCTTGCTGCGGGTCGAAGAAGCGCAGCAGCAGATCGAACAGCGTGGATTTGCCGGCGCCCGAGGGCCCGACCAGAGCCAGGGTTTCACCCGGCGCGACGTTGAGGTCGATGCCATCCACCGCAAAACTGCCTGGGCGTGACGGATAGGCGAAGCGCAGCCCCTGCAACTCGATACGCCCTTGCACCGGCTGCGCCAGCACCAGGCTATCGGCAGTCGGCGGGGTGATTTCATTGCGTGCCTGCAGCAGTTCGGCGATGCGTTCGGCCGCACCGGCGGCGCGTTGCAACTCGCCGATCACCTCGCTGAGGGTGCCGAACGAGCCACCGACGATCAGGCTGTAGAAGACGAAAGCCGCCAGCTCACCGCCGGAAATTCGCCCGGCGATCACGTCCATGCCGCCGACCCAGAGCATCACCCCCACCGCGCCGAGTACCAGCACGATGACCACGGTGATCAGCCAGGCGCGCTGTTTGATGCGCTGGCGTGCGGTATCGAAAGCCGCCTCCGCCGACAGGCCGAAACGCCGTTTGTCTTCACTCTGGTGGTTGTAGGCCTGCACCGTCTTGATCTGCCCGAGCACCTCGCCAACATAGCTGCCGACATCGGCCACCCGGTCCTGGCTCAGGCGCGACAGCGCGCGCACTCGCCGGCCGAAAATAAGAATGGGCGCCACCACCAGCGGTAGCGCCAGCAGTACGATGCCACTGAGCTTGGGGTTGGTCACCACCAAGAGCACGCTGCCGCCGATCAGCATGATCACATTGCGCAGCGCCATCGACAGCGAGGAGCCAATCACCGACTGCAACAGCGTGGTGTCGGCGGTCAGGCGCGACTGAATCTCCGAACTGCGGTTGCTCTCATAGAAGCCCGGATGCAGATCGATCAGATGGTTGAATACGCGTTTGCGGATATCGGCGACGAAGCGCTCGCCGATCCATGACACCAGATAGAACCGGGTATAGGTGCCGATGGCCAAGGCCAGCACCAGCACGAAAAACAGCCCGATCGACTGCTGCAGTGCCTGCGGCGACTGAGTCGCCAGGCCTTGATCGACCAGCAGCTTGATACCCTGGCCCATGGACAGGGTGATGGCGGCGGTAAACATCAGCGCCAGCAAGGCTCCGACCACGCGCCAGCGATAGGGTGCGACGAAACGCCAGGCCATGCGCAGGGCATTGCGCTGGCGGGAAGACAGGATCGAAACCATGGTTACTCGCTGCTGGGCGGGTCAGCCCTGAGATTATAGAAGGCGCCGCATAGGCCGCGCGCAAGAACGTGTCCCAGCTAGATGGGGGCTAATCAGGCGCAGATCAAGCGGATCGTGCTGAAGGCTCAGCCCTATCAGTCCTGTAGAAAACGCCGCGCGTGGTCGGCGTTCGGCAGTAGGCAGCGGTCATAACGACCGAACAGCCGATAGCGATTGAGCGCAATACGGTCGTAACACCAGTCGCGCACTGGCCGGGGGATTACCCGCAACAATGCTAAAAATCGCCACAGACCAGGCAATTGCGCAAGGATGCGCAGTACCGCGTCCGAACGCACCAGCAATTCTCCCGCCTCGATATAGGCCATGGTATCGAACTGCACAGTGGGCAAGCCGAACCAGGTCAGCAGCGCCTGGCCCTGGACCGACTGCACCGAGGCCAGGCGAATGCGCTGCTGAGGGTCATGACGAATCAGAAACCTGACCCAGCCGTTGCACAGCTTGCACACGCCGTCGAACAGCACCACGCGTTCGCCCGGCTGGATAAAGGGAGGAAGTTTTTGATCCGTCATGTCCAGCTCCTGCGCCTGACCTGCCCAATACTACTCCCGTCAAGCCACGGTAATCAGGCACACCATGGCCACTAACAGCATGGCCGGAACGCCAGGCACCTCGCTAGGCGCGTGGACTAGCGCCAAAGCAGTAGTTGTCGGCAAGGCAGCCCTGGCCATCAGCGGCCCACGGGATAGAGCAGCTCTTCCTTATAACCGGCCCACACCCGCACCACGTCGGGGAAGGCATCGTCCAACTGCACATCGCCACTATCGACCAGCAGCGGCCTACCCTCGAGCGTGCCCAGCTTGCGCTTGGTCGCCACCACGCGCAGATGATCCAGACCTATGGCGCGTAGCACCCGCGGGCTGATCTGCTGGTTGCCGCGGCCGATGATATGGCCCTGGCCGCCGATGGCGGTGACCAGCAGCCGCGCCGGATGTTCGGCCACCAACTCGAACAACTGCGCCTCGGTGACATCGAGGGCGATGACCTGGCCGTTTTCGAGCACATCGACGCCGAGCAAGCTGGTCTCCAGCCCGAGATTCTGCGCCAGCCCATGCAGGGTCGAACCAGGGCCGAAGACGTAACGCACATCCGCTTCCCAACTGTCCTGCAGCCAGTCGGCCAGGTCGCTGAGCACCAACTCTTCGGATTCCACTCCGCCCTGCTTGACCTGCTGCATATAACCGCCCTCTTGCGGCACTGTCAGCTCGCCATACCAGCGCGCCGTCACCCTGCCTTCGCGCAAGGCGTTTTCGTCGATATCGCGCACCTCGCCGCTGGCCAGACGCACCAGGCCGCCCTCAATCAGCCGTGCGGCCAGCTCGCCAGCGGCGCGCGGGCTGATGGCATAGACCCCGGACTGGATCTTCACCCCGGCCGGAATGCCCAGCACCGGCTGCCCCTCGCGCACGGCGGCGCAGATATCCCGCGCCGTGCCGTCGCCGCCGGCAAACAGAATCAGCGCAACGCCGGCATCCTGTAGTTGTTCGACCGCCTTGTGGGTATCCGCCGCGCTGCTCACCCGCTCATTCAACTCTCCGACCACCCGGAAACTGAAGCCCATTTCGGCCAGCAGATCGGCGCCCATCGGCCCGGGAAAGGTCAGAAATTCCAGGCGCTCCTGCATCGCTCGCAGACACTCCAGCGCCGTGCGCGTACGCACTGCCGCCAGCGGCTGGCTACCCAGGGCCAGGGCCTGCTCGGCCACGCCATCACTACCCTTGAGCCCCGCCGGACCACCAAGACCTGCCAGGGGATTGATGATCAAGCCCAGATGGAACCGCGACATAAACACCTCGTTGTGTCCCAGAGTGTCTCAGGGGTCTTTTCAACCCACACGTTGTTTTGGCACAGTGACAACCAGAGTCACTGGTGAACTGTATTTTTGACGGAACTTCGGCGTTCGCTACTGTCAGAGCCCGTTCACCCGACTCTTTTAAACTGCACACACCACCTGATGAGGAGACCGTTCATGAGCCCACAGCAGCAGACGCCAGACCCCCATGTTGCCCCTGAGCAGTCGCAACAGCCGGCAGGTGGCGCAATCATCGACGAGCAAGGCCAGGAAGTCCCGATCACCGAAAACATGATCCAGCGCGCGTGCGAGGAGCTGGAAAAAGACCTGACCAAGCCCAATACCGACAAAGGCTGATCGACCAGTGATACCCGACCCAGGCAATGCCTGGGTTTTTCTTGGGCCGTGGCCCAATAGTGCGATTAGCTGGTGGGCTGAAGCGCAACGCCGCCCGGTCCACCCTACCCGGCCGGCCTGCTTGGCTGCCGCAACCCTTCGCGACTGAAGCCGCTCTCATCAAACAAAAAATAACTCATTGTTTTATATATATAAATTAAATATACACAAAGCCCTGTAGGAGCGGGCCATGCCCGCGATGGGTTTCGCGGGCATGGAACTGGGCGTCCCCCCGCTCCTACAGGTACCCACAAGCCGACAGACACCATTGCCTCCAGTTTGCTGCGCGACAGCGCGGCGTCTGGACGACGGGGGATCTCCTACAAGAACGCTGCTGATTGACGATTGCCTGATGCTTGTCGCTGGATAACAGCTCAATCAACGCAACGTCGCCCCCAGCGCCTTGATCATCTGTACCAGTTGCGGCGCATCGCCTTGCAGCCTCACGCTCAGCCCATCGATCTCGCGGCGCATCGGGTAATGTTTGCGCAACGCATCGAAGGCCGCACGCTGGCTGGCCGTTTCACCCTGCAGGCTGCGGCGAAAGTCCGCATCGTCGCGCCGCGGGTCATAGACCGCGCGACACACAGTCGCCAACGCCCAGGCCGGATCGGCGCCGGCCTCCAGGCTCAACTCAGATAGCCAGGGCGCCGGCATCAACTCGTCGAGGTTGACCGTCGGCGGCCAGCCGAAATGCGCGCAAACCGCCGCATAGATCTGCGCCGTGCCGCGCAGCTTACCGTCCAGGCTGTAGCCGGCGATATGCGGGGTGGCGATGCGGCACCGGCCGGCCAACTCGACATCCACCTGCGGCTCGCCTTCCCAGACATCCAGCACCACCTGCAGATCATCGCGCCGCTGGAGCAACTCGCGCAGCGCCGGGTTATCCACCACCGCGCCGCGGCTGGCATTGATCAGCCAGGCGCCCGGCTTGAGCTGGGCCAGGCGCCGCGCATCGAACAGATGATGGGTCGGTTGCGCGCCGCCGCGCTCGAGCGGGGTGTGCAGGCTGAGCACATCGCACTCGGCGAGCACCTGTTCCAGACTGACGAAATCACCGCCTTCGGCGAACTGGCGCGGTGGGTCGCAGACCAGCACACGCCAGCCCAGGCCGCGTAACACCTCGACCAGACGCCCGCCCACCTCGCCGGCACCGACCACCCCGTAGGTGCGTGTCGCCAGCTCGACGCCCTGCTGCTCAGCCAACAGCAGCAAGCTGCCGAGCACATAATCGACCACGCCGCGCGCATTGCAGCCCGGCGCACTGGCCCAGCCGATGCCGGCCTGGGCGAAGTAATCGAGATCGAGATGGTCGGTGCCGATGGTGCAGGTGCCGACAAAGCGCACCGCGCTGCCTGCGAGCAACGCACGGTCGACCCGAGTGACCGAACGCACCAGCAGCAGTTCGGCATCGGCCACGGCCGCCGCCTCGATACCGCGACCGGGCAAGCGGCGAACCTCGCCGAATCCGGCAAAAAACTCATCAAGCAGGGGAATGTTCTCATCCGCGACTATTTGCATGATCGGCTCCATACGTCAGGCCGTCATTCTAACCCGTCGGCGCCCTTGTCGGCAGCGCGCTGAAACAGGCCATAACCCGCTTTCCTGACCGAAGCGTCAGCGCGTAGACTACGCGGTTTTCCCGGAGAGCCAGCGGATGACCTCTATGCCTGCCGTATCGCGCCTGCAGCGCGTGCGCACCGAGCTACGCACCCTGCTGGTGCTGGCCACGCCGATCATCGTTGCCCAGTTGGCGCATACCGCCATGGGCTTCGTCGACACGCTGATGGCCGGCCGGGTCAGCCCCCAAGACCTGGCCGCGGTGGCGCTCGGCAACTCGATCTGGGTGCCGGTATTCCTGCTGATGACCGGCATTCTGCTGGCGACCACATCCAAGGTGGCGCAGCGTTTCGGCGCCGGCCAGCAGGCCGAGATCGGCCCATTGGTGCGCCAGGCCTTGTGGCTGGCGCTGGCGGTTGGCGGCGCTGCCGCGATCCTGCTGTGGAACGCCGAAATCGTCCTGCAGCTGATGAATATCGAGCCCAGCCTGATCGAACCCTCCATGGGTTATCTGCGCGCGGTGGCCTGCGGTTTCCCGGCAGTGGCGCTGTACCACGTGCTGCGCTGCTTCAGCGACGGCCTGAGCCATACCCGCCCAAGCATGGTGCTGGGGGTACTCGGTTTGCTGCTGAATATTCCGGCCAACTACATCTTTATCTACGGCAAGTTCGGCTTGCCAGCCATGGGCGGGGTCGGCTGCGGCTGGGCCACCGCGCTGGTGATGATCTTCATGCTGCTGGGCATGCTCTGGTGGGTGAAGTGGGCGCCCTTCTATAAACCTAGCCAGCTGTTCAACCGTTTCGAGTGGCCACAGTGGGCGGTGATTCGGCGTCTGCTGGAAATCGGCGTGCCGATCGGCATTGCGGTGTTCGCCGAAGTGAGCATCTTCTCGGTGATCGCCCTGCTGATCGGAGGCCTCGGCGCCAGCGTAATCGCCGGCCACCAGATCGCCCTCAACTTCACCTCCATGGTGTTCATGATCCCCTACTCCCTGGGCATGGCCGCCACCGTGCGCGTCGGCCAGATGCTCGGGCGCGGCGATCCGCGTCAGGCGCGTTTCGCCGCGGGCGTGAGCATGGCCACGGCGCTGGGCTATGCCTGCCTGTCCGCCAGTTTGATGTTGCTGCTGCGCGAGCAGATCGCACAGATCTACACCGCCGACCCGACGGTGATCGCCCTGGCATCCGGCTTGATCGTGTATGCCGCGCTGTTCCAGTTCTCCGATGCGATCCAGGTCACCGCGGCTGGCGCCCTGCGCGGCTACCAGGACACCCGCATCACCATGTTGCTGACCCTGTTCGCCTACTGGGGCATTGGCTTGCCGGTGGGTTACGCCCTCGGCCTGTCCAGCCTGTTCGGCGAGCCCAGCGGCCCGCGCGGGCTGTGGCAAGGTTTGATCGTCGGCCTGACCTGCGCCGCTATCATGCTGGCGATTCGTCTCACCGGCAGCGCGCGCAAACGCATCCGAGCCGCTAAGATGGCGCGATGATCACCAGAACCCTTGCCCTGCTTACCCTCCTCATCCTGTCGGCCTGCCAACCGGCCGATGATGGCCTGGCCCTGCAGGCGGATTACCTGAATCGTCTGAACAATGCCGTCGAGGGCGATGCCGTCGTGGTCTTCGACAAGGCCCAGTTGACCCGCTATCGCTTGCCGCCGCGCCGTGAGCGTGTGGTGGATATCCCCGAAGTACGCATCGGCCTGCTCGATCTGCTGATCGACGTGCGCCGCTGCCCCGCCCTGCAGCAGCAGATCAGCTTGCGTAACAGCATCCTCGGCAAGCAGTTGGTACCCAGTAGCCGCCTGGGCTATGAAGGCGATCTACTGCGCGCCATCGATACTTGCCTGGCGCGGCTTGCCGACGAGCAAGACGCGGAGCTGCGCGGCACACTCAACAGTCTGGCCCGGGAGAAACGCGCCCAGCTGCCCAGCGTGTTCTGGAATGCGCTGAACGCCAGCCAGGAAGTCGAACGCTACCTGCGCTTTGCCGATCAGGCGCTGCCGACCGCCCCCAGCGAGGACAATGCCGCCCTCGCTGCCCTGGCCCAACTGGCCGCCATGGCCAATGCCCTGCCGCAAACCCTGCCACCGCCAACAGCCGCGCTCGACCCGCTGTTCTTCGCCCTGCATGCCAGCCCCCAGGGCGGCCAGTTGATCAGCAGCCTGGCCAGCCTGACCCACACCCTCAATCAGGGCAGTCGCCTGCTCGAAGAACGCCAGCAACAACGGCCCATCTGCCCGCAGGGGCAAGCGACAGCGCGCGGGCGCATTCTGCAGAACATCTTCGTCAAGTATTACGCCGGCGGTTTGCAGCCCTATCTGGCCCAGGTGCACCAGCGCGGTCAAACCTGGAACAGCAGCCTGCGCCAGCTCAGCGCAGCAGCCGAGGTGCCGGCGGCCACGCGCAACTACCTGCTGAACCTGGCCGGTCCCGAACAATCCCTGTGGGTTGATTTTCAAGCCGCCACCACCCGGCATATACACGCCTGGCAGGACAGTCTGAAAAGCTGTGGTCTGGCACCCGGTCAGTCCGGGTGGAATGGCGAGGCCGCCAACGCCGACCAGTAGGCTTCGGAGAGGAACTCACGGCCCTGCAGCAGATGCGCCAGGTAATCGGCGCTGGGCAACAGGCCATCCTGACGAAAGGCCGGATTGGCGATATACACCCAGGCAGGCTGCACGCCCTGGGCAGTGACAATCGCTAGGCGCTCGCGACTGTAATAAATCGGTGTGCCCTCGAACGGGTCGAGCTTGGCGATCTCATCCAGTTCGGCCAGTCGGTAGAGCACGCCCTCCACCACGCCATCGCGCTGATAGCGGATATTGGCGTAGGCACGACCCGGAGCACGATCCATCGCGCGCTTGTTGAAACACAAGGCATAGCCGATCAAGCGTCCCGGCAAGACCTCGCTCACCCGCAAGCCACGGGCCTGCATGCGCGCCGGATTCATGTTCGAGCCGTAGGCGAAGTACCAGCCCATCGTCAGTCGGCCTTTTTACGGATCAAATACAGATAGGTACCCGCCTCTTCGCTCTGCTCGAGCAGTTCATGGCCGAGAAACACGCAGAACTTGGGAATATCGCGCCGGGTCGAGGGATCGGTAGCGATCACCTTGAGCAGGCCACCAGCCGGCAGATCGCGCACCTTGTTGTGCAGCATCATCACCGGCTCGGGGCAGTTCAGCCCAGTGGCGTCGAGGGTGTCATCGAGAATGGCGTCGGATTGCAGGGACATCGGCTGGCTCCAAAAACAGGTGGCTATTGTCGCGCAAAGCGGCCCCTCAGACCACCCGCCCCGCTCATGCGCCCAGGCGAACCCGAACTAGCCTGTTACAGGTAGACCCACGCGCGGCGGAGGTGGCGCAAATGTCCGCATCCAACCAACCCCGGAACTGGTGCCTGGTGCGCCTGGACGACAATGGCAACGAATTCATCGTGCGCGCCGACCTGACCCGCGCCGCCGCCGAAGCCCTGGTGCGGCAATTCGAGGCGCGCGGGCACAAGCAGAGCTATTGGGTCAGGCAACAGCAGCCCCGTAGCCCGGATGAAATCCGGGAAGATCGTTGAGGCCGCCCCCGGCTTTCATCCGGGTTACGACGTTCCAGAATGGCGTGGCCCAGCAGAGGTATTGACCGCGGCCCTGATTACTTGCTCAACCGGCGCAGGTGGCAGGTCACTTCCTCGCGGTCGTGATAGAGCTGCTTGCAGGCAATCGACACCTTGATCTTGCGCTCGGCGAAGCCGTCTTCCAGGCGCTGCAGCAGGCGACGCACTTCGGCGTAGCGCTGCTTCATCGGCAATTTGAGGTTGACCACCGCCTCACGGCACAGGCCTTCGCCGATCCAGGTTTCCAGCAAGGCGGCGCTGCGCGCCGGCTTCTCGACGATGTCGCAGACCATCCAATCCACCGGCTGGCGCGGTTTGTAGAGGAAGCCATCGACCATCAGGTGCTGCACCAGGCCGGTCTCCATCAGGCTTTCGGCCATCGGGCCGTTGTCGATGGCCGTCACCAGCATGCCGCGCTTGACCAACTGGTAGGTCCAGCCGCCGGGTGCGGCGCCGAGGTCGACGCCGGTCATGTCGCCCGACAGGCGCTCGTCCCACTCTTCGCGCGGGATAAAGGTGTGCCAGGCCTCTTCCAGCTTGAGGGTCGAGCGACTCGGCGCCTCGCGGGGGAACTTCAGGCGCGGAATACCCATGGGCCAGATGGCCGAGTTATTGCGCTCGGCCAGGCCGACGAACACCTCGCGACCGCTCTTGAAGGTCAGCAGCAAACGCGGTTTGTGCGGGTCTTCCACCAGTTTGCCGGCCTTGCTCAGGGCATTGCGTAGCGGCGCCTCGAACTTCTTGCAGAAGTTCGACAGCTCCTTGCCATCGTTGGTGTCGAGCACTTCCAGCCACAGGCTGCCGAAGGTCGGCAAGTCTGCCAGATGGGCCAACAACACGCTGATGCGATCCAGCTCCGGCAGGTTGATGAACACACCACGCGCCCATTGCCGCGGGAAAATCAGCTGACTGAAACGCACGCCGCGCATCAGGCGCTCGGCGCCGTCCGCCTCGGTACAGATAAATTCGGCGCAGGCCGTGCTCGGTTTGGCCTTGGCGTAACCGGCCACACCCAGGCGCGCGGCATGCTCGGCGATCTCCGCACACACCTCGTTCTCGAACCCGGGGCGGCAATGCAGTAACAAAGTATTCATCGGTGATCTCCTCAAGGCGCGCATCATAACGGAGTCGGGAACCCGGGGCGCACCTGACCTGTCCAGTTAAGCGAGCGCTTGATTTCGCCGGTTGCCGCTTTTGCGCCATGCTCGCCGAACACCAAAGCCTCACGACCAAGGCACCCGGCATATGCCTACAGCTGCATCCATGGGCTCACCTACGGACTTACGCCACACCCCACATCCTTGTAGGCGGCGCGACCCGCGGCGATGCGGGTCGCCGGAGCGCTGAACACACAAACATCGCCCTGGGTCGGGCCGCCTACAGGTTCTGGCTGTATCTGGCGATGGGGGCAATGGCTGAATGAGCAAATGCCACACGGCCATAAGACCTATGACATGGCAAGCCTCGCCAAGCAGAGCTAGCTTGAAGACTCTGCAGCACACAATCCGGTTTGCACCGTGCAAGCCACAGGAGACGCGCAATGCCTTCCTTAGATAGCCTGAACAGCCGCCGCAGCCTCGACGTCGGCGACCAGACCTACCAGTATTTCAGCCTGCCTGACGCAGCCAAGACCCTCGGCAATATCGACAGGTTGCCGATGTCGTTGAAAGTCCTGCTGGAAAACCTGTTGCGCTGGGAGGACGGCAAGACCGTCACCGGCAGCGATCTGCAGGCCATGGCCGATTGGTTGAAAATCCGCAGCTCCGAACGCGAGATCCAGTACCGACCGGCGCGCGTGCTGATGCAGGACTTCACCGGCGTGCCGGCGGTGGTCGACCTGGCCGCCATGCGCGATGCCATGGCCAAGGCCGGTGGCGACCCGCAGAAGATCAATCCGCTGTCGCCGGTGGACCTGGTGATCGACCACTCGGTAATGGTCGACAAGTTCGCCAGCCACGCCGCCTTCGGCCAGAACGTCGCCATGGAGATGCAGCGTAACGGCGAACGCTACGCCTTCCTGCGCTGGGGCCAGCATGCCTTCGCCAACTTCAGCGTGGTGCCGCCTGGCACCGGCATCTGTCACCAGGTCAACCTGGAATACCTCGGCCGCACCGTCTGGACCAAGGAGGAAGACGGCCAGACCTTCGCCTTCCCCGACACCCTGGTCGGCACCGACTCGCACACCACCATGATCAACGGCCTCGGCATCCTCGGCTGGGGCGTCGGCGGCATCGAGGCGGAGGCGGCGATGCTCGGCCAGCCGGTGTCGATGCTGATCCCCGAGGTGATCGGCTTCAAACTGAGCGGCAAACTCAAGGAAGGCATCACCGCCACCGACCTGGTGCTGACCGTCACCCAGATGCTGCGCAGCAAGGGCGTGGTCGGCAAGTTCGTCGAGTTCTACGGCGACGGCCTGGCCGATCTGCCGCTGGCGGATCGCGCTACCATCGCCAATATGGCGCCGGAATACGGCGCCACCTGCGGCTTCTTCCCGGTCGATGCGATCACCCTGGGTTACCTGCGCCTGTCCGGCCGCCCGGAGCAAACCGTCAAGCTGGTCGAAGCCTACTGCAAGGCTCAGGGTCTGTGGCGCGAACAGGGTCAGGAACCGCTGTTCAGCGACAGTCTGGAGCTGGACATGGGCAGCGTCGAGGCCTGCCTGGCCGGGCCGAAACGGCCACAGGATAGGGTCGCCCTGCCCCAGGTCAAACAAGCCTTCGACGACTTTACCGGACTGCAGGTAAAAATCGCCGCCGATGCGGACGCGCGCCTGCTCGACGAAGGTGGCGGCGGCGCCGCGGTCGGTAGCGCGGCACTGGTCGGCGAGACCGACTACCAACATGAGGGGCAGACTTACCGCCTGAAGAACGGCGCCGTAGTGATCGCCGCCATCACCTCCTGCACCAACACCTCCAACCCCAGCGTGATGATGGCTGCCGGCCTGCTGGCGAAGAAGGCGGTGGAGAAAGGCCTGCAGCGCAAGCCCTGGGTCAAGAGTTCACTGGCGCCCGGCTCCAAGGTGGTGACCGAGTACTTCAAGGCCGCCGGCCTGACCCGCTACCTGGATGAGCTGGGCTTCGACCTGGTTGGCTACGGCTGCACCACCTGCATCGGCAATTCGGGGCCGCTGCTCGAGCCGATCGAACAGGCCATCCAGCAATCCGACCTGACGGTCGCCTCGGTGCTGTCCGGCAACCGCAACTTCGAGGGTCGTGTGCATCCGCTGGTGAAAACCAACTGGTTGGCCTCACCACCGCTGGTGGTGGCCTACGCCCTGGCCGGCAGCGTGCGGGTGGATATCAGCACAGAAGCGCTGGGCCAAGGCAAGGACGGCCAGCCGGTGTACCTCAAGGACATCTGGCCGAGCCAACAGGAAATCGCCGAGGCGATCATGCAGGTCGACACCGCGATGTTCCACAAGGAATACGCCGAGGTGTTCGCTGGCGACGCGCAATGGCAGGCCATCGAAGTGCCGCAAGCCGCCACCTACGCCTGGCAGGCTGACTCGACCTATATCCAGCATCCGCCGTTCTTCGAGGACATCGGCGACGCACCGCCGCATATCGGCGACATCCACCAGGCGCGCATCCTCGCCCTGCTCGGCGACTCGGTGACCACCGACCACATCTCCCCGGCCGGCAACATCCAGGCCGACAGCCCGGCCGGGCGCTACCTGCGCGAACAGGGCGTCGAACCGCTCGACTTCAACTCCTACGGCTCTCGCCGCGGTAACCATGAAGTGATGATGCGCGGCACCTTCGCCAATATCCGTATCCGCAACGAAATGCTCGACGGCGAGGAAGGCGGCAACACCCTGCACGTACCGAGTGGCGAGAAGTTGGCGATCTACGACGCGGCCATGCGCTATCAGGACGCCGGCACCCCGCTGGTGGTGATCGCCGGCAAGGAATACGGCACCGGATCAAGCCGCGACTGGGCGGCCAAGGGCACTAACCTGCTCGGGATCAAGGCAGTGATCGCCGAAAGCTTCGAGCGCATCCACCGTTCCAATCTGGTCGGCATGGGTGTGCTGCCCTTGCAGTTCATGCCCGGCCAGGATCGCAAGCGCCTGCACCTGAGCGGCCAGGAAACGCTCAGCATCTACGGCCTGGACGGCGTCGAGTTGCATCCGCGGATGAAGCTGATGGTGGAAATCGCGCGCGCGGATGGCACGCGGGAAAGCGTCGAAGTGCTGTGCCGCATCGACACCCTCAACGAGGTCGAGTACTTCAAGGCCGGCGGCATTTTGCACTACGTGCTGCGGCAATTACTGGCCAGTTGAGCCTGAATGGGCGCCGGTGCCTGTCGGCGCCCATTGTTTATCCGTTTTCCCTGCCCCCTGCGGAGCAACACCCAGGCTCCGAGTAGCGCTACACCTGGACGCTCATGGCACTGAGTGGACGCTGCGTCCGTAAACATCCTCAAGCCGCTCGATATCGTCCTCACCCAGGTAGCTGCCGGATTGCACCTCAATGATTTCCAGGGCGATCTTTCCGGGATTCGCCAACCGGTGTACCGAGCCAATGGGAATGTAGGTGGACTGGTTCTCCGTGAGCAGAAAGGTTTTCTCGCCACAGGTCACCATCGCCGTGCCGGAGACTACGATCCAGTGCTCCGCACGGTGGTGATGCATCTGTAAGGACAGCTGTGCCCCCGGTTTCACCGTGAGGTGCTTGACCTGGTGACGGGTGCCCACATCGACCGAGTTGTATCCACCCCAGGGACGGTACACCTGGCAATGGCTGCGGGTTTCCTGGCGGCCAGCGGCGTCCAGGGCGTTTACCAGCTTCTTCACATCCTGCACGCAATCCTTGCGGGCGATCATCACCGCGTCCCTGGTTTCCACCACGACCACATCGTCCATGCCGAGCAAGGTCACCAGTTTCGAGTTGCCGTGGACGTAGCAGTTATGGCTGTCCTGTACCAGCACATCGCCCTTGAGGGCGTTGCCATCCGTATCCTTGGCGACGACATCCCATAACGACGACCAACAGCCGACATCACGCCAACCGGCGGAGAGCGGGACCACACAGGCCCGCGAAGTTCTCTCCATCACCGCATAGTCGATGGAGTTGTCCGGGCAACACTCAAACGTCTTGGCATCGATTGCCATCGCCTCATGGTCGACCTGGCTACGCTCCAAGGCCAACACACAGGTATCGTAAATATCCGGTTCGTAGTTACGCAGCTCATGCAGATAACGGCTGGCGCGGAACAAAAACATGCCACTGTTCCAGTAATAGCTGCCGGAGCGGACGAACTCGCTGGCGCGAGCAATATCCGGTTTCTCGATGAACTGCTCGACCCGGTACGCGCCCGGGATCAGCGCATCAGTGTCCTCGCTGCGTGCGGCCTTGATATAACCGAACCCGGTTTCCGGCCGTTCGGCGGGTATGCCGAACAGCACCATGTCCCCCTCTTCTGCTGCCGCACGGGCCACCTCCAGCGCCTGACGCAGAGCGGCTACATCGCTGATCAAGTGATCGGCCGGCAGCACCAGCAACAATTCATCGCGATTTTCGGCCAGCACCTTTAGCGCAGCCAGCGCCACAGCCGGCGCGGTATTACGACCAAACGGCTCCATCAATATGGCCTGTGCGCTCACATCGATGGCGTTGAGCTGTTCGTTGATGATGAAACGGTGTTCCTGATTGCAGACAATAATCGGCCGCTCTACGCCCTCGAACCCCAGACGTTGCACCGTCTGTTGAAACAACGTGTGTTCCCCGGCCAAAGCCAGGAACTGCTTGGGATAGAGTTTGCGGGACAGCGGCCAGAGCCGCGACCCGCTACCGCCAGACAAAATCACCGGAATCATGATTGTCGCTCCTATGAGCGTTTCAACACTGCCAGATTGACGGTTCAGCGCTGCAGACTAGGCTCCGACTTGCGCCGAACATTCCCTCTGGATGGGGCCGAGTAGTCCTCCTGACTGCATGGCCGGTTGCCGGGAATTACCCGGATAGCAAAACGGCACCTCCCAGTGCCAATTTAGGGGCCCGGCTCAATCAGCTGGGTTCCGCAGGTTCTGCTGACTGGCGAACAGCTGGGTGATATCACCGCCCAAGCGGTAGGTTGTCAGCGGCTCGAGCGAGCGTCGCCATTTATCGGTACTGGTTGCGCAGCGATAGAGGGCACAGTAGGGCTCAAGCCAGGCGAACTTACCGTCTTCCTGCAGATCCTCCAGCTCCTGGGCGAAGCCAGTCTCGTCTTCAAACAGCTGAGGATCCTGCATGCCCTGCTCCACGCGCATGGCCAAGCGCTGAATGGCCTTAGCGTTCTCCTCGCGCAGATCGATGCCATTGACCTGGGCGAAGGCCATCAGCATCAACAACGGCCCCAGGCTGTAATTGTGATAAGCCAGCGCTCGGGTTTCCCGGCGTAACTCATTAGGCAGGTAGCCCTGGGCATTGACCTGGGAAATGCCGATACGCAACTGGGCCACGGCCCAATCGAACAGGTCGCGGCGGTCGAGCACTACGGCAGTCGCCATCACCGCCCAGGCGGCCCAATACTGATGGTTGTTCAAACGCTCCAGCGGCTGCTCGCGCCAGTCGCGCACCACCTGATCGCCGAGACGGGCCAGCCACTCCTC
Source organism: Pseudomonas sp. CC6-YY-74 (assembly GCF_002025205.1). Taxonomy (GTDB): domain Bacteria; phylum Pseudomonadota; class Gammaproteobacteria; order Pseudomonadales; family Pseudomonadaceae; genus Aquipseudomonas; species Aquipseudomonas paeninsulae. Next base: position 2,072,370 of record NZ_CP019947.1, read on the forward strand.
GATAGGCCGGGTCTCAGCCTCGCGTCCACGCAGCGGTTGTGAGCGCGAGTACTTAAGACGCAGATAGGCCGAAGCAATGCTGCCCAGCGCCCATTTACGCAGCGACTTGCCGCTGTGGCTGTACTGCTGGCTCAGCAACGCTTGGGCCTTGGCCCATTGCCCCAGCCACTCCAGGGCACAGTCGACATGCCCCTGGCGGCCGAGACGCAGATAAGCCGCGACCTGCTTGTTGACGGTTTTCTCCAGCACTTTGATTTCGTCCGCCTGCTTCTGGTAGCGCGCGTTCGTCTCTGGATTGAGCTGATCGCGCGCCGAACCAGAGCCCTCATACTTGCTCGGCACGTTGAGGTCGCCCACATAGGGCCGGGCCACCACCGGACATGTCTTCGCCGCACCCTGCTTCAGCGTCGCTTCCAGGTAGTACCCGGCCGGTGGCTGCAACTGTGCGGCCACTGCGGCAGTCGGCAACAGGGCCATGAGCAGCAGCACGTAGCACCCGCGACGCGTCATCACTCGACTGATGCCTGTGCGGTGCGCAGGCCGAGACGGCCTTCGTCACTTTTCACCCGACACAACGTGGTGTTCAAGCGGCTATGAGTGGACACGCCGCCCAGCGGTCGCACAGTGAGGGAGAGGAAGGTCAACTCATCCCAATCGCCATCTTCACGCAGTTCCAGCAGAAAACGTCCCCGATCGCCAGGAGCACGCTTGAACGTCAGGGTTTCCTGGCGGCCATTCATGAAGGTCAAGGTGGCGCTCAACTGTTGCACGGCCGGGTCGTCAAGTTGGAGATCAATGCGGAAATCGCTGCTGTGAATCGGCAGCACGCCACTGGCACCGTTGAACAGCACCTGGTTAGCACCGGCGTGCAACGTGATGGCGCTTTGCAGCAACGCCGTATGCCCGCTACAGCCGTTACTCACGGCGGGAACAGCCTGACGATAGAAATTGCGACGATTAAGACTGGTGGAGTCCCCCAGCTCCCAGATCAGCAATTTCGGTGGCTGCTGTTGAAACGACTCGCTCTGTAGATAGTGCAGCAAAGCACTTTCATGGCCACTGCCGGGTTGCGAGGCGTTCTGCACAGGGGTCCCCAGGTGCTGTTCGAGAAAGCCGGCGAAGTTGAGCGAATCCGCACTATTGCTGCTGCCGACCAGAACCACCTGCGCCGGCGCTGACTGGTTCGGCGAGGTGGGCGCGGTGATAAAGCGTTGCACGTACTGACGGGCGTACCCGGCGCCGCACAGTCGTTGGGCAACTTTCTGTAGCGAACCGCTACGCGCCATCAAGCCCGCCGGACTGCTCTGGTATTGCCCCTCTGGGAGCTGGTCAAACAGCGGGATGTTCTTTGCTGTCTCCGCCACCAAGCGCGCGGTGCGTTCCGCCCCTTGCGGGGTCCAATGCTGGTCAGCCTTGAAGAAGAAGTCGGGACTATCTGCCGGGGCCTGTAGCAGGCTGGCAAGGTCAGGCACCCAGATATCCAGATCACGCAAGCGCGCCAGAGCGCTACGATAGTTTGCCTGGGCCCTGGCCTGATCGAAGCCCGCGCGCTGGCCCGGGGTCAGTTTATCGGCATGCAATAAACCACGGCTGGGCGGGTACACCAGCAGTAGCTCGACGCCGCTGCGCTTGAGTGCATTGCGCAGGCGTTTGAGTTGTTTGTAACTCTGTGGGTTGAGGCCGAACTCGCTGCGCAGGTCCTGGGTACTGCTGAACATCCAGCCATCCTGCGCCTCGAGCAGTCGACCATAACCGCTCAACCCCGCGGCCCGGTAGACGCGGGTATCGGCAGCCGCCGGGCACAGCTGACAACAGGCCTCGGCCTGGTAAGTCGGCGCAGCGTAGAGATTGCTGGTGCCGGCCAACAGGCCGACGCCGAGAAGCATGCATGCCCTGTTCATCTCATCACTCCTTACTTGCCAAGCTGCCAACGGGCTCGATCAGCACCGCCTGTTGTTGGCGCAACAGAATTTCCATTATTTCGCCCTGACGCTCGCCCAGCAGCCCCGAGAAGGAGATGCCTGAGGCTTTCTGCGGAGCGAGGATGGTCAGCTTGTAGAGTTCGAGCTTGCTCGGCGAATACACGGAGACCGGACTCGAGCCGTTGCCGATCATTTGTCCGCCGACTATGCGCATCGACAGTCTGGCCTCGTAGGGGTCTTCCTCGATATTGCGCTCGCTGCCACTCAAGTCCTTGATATGGCCATAGACACCGGTCATGTGGTTGGCCACCAGGATGTTCTCGTAGAGACTGACATCGAGGCTGTTGCGCACCCGGATACCGTGCCGACGGTTACTCATGCTACGGTTCTGCCACAGCAGGTTGTTCGAGCTTTCGTACAGGGTGATGCCGTCGGATTGGTTCTTGTAGGTCTCGTTGAAGGCGATCAGGTTGTTCGCGCTGCTACGGTCGAGGACGATGCCAGAGAGCTGGTTGTCGTAGGACTTGTTGCTGAAAATCCAGCTGTCATTGACCTCACGGGAAAGGATGATGCCGTGCTTCTTTCTGGTTCCGAACGCCTGGTTCTCGGCGATGATCAACCGCCGCGAGCGGTCATGCGGGTCGATGCCGTAGACGATGCTGTTTTCATAGGTGTTGCCGCGGATCACCACGTCGTCGGCTTCATAGCAGTAGAAGCCGAACCACATGTCGATAAAGCGCGAGTTGAGTAACCAACCGGTCGGCCGTGCGCGCTTCATCTTCGGCGCCATACCCGGGCTGTACTGCGAGATGCTGAAGCCGTAAGCCTTACTCGCGTCGTAGCCGAAACTGCTGATGACGCTGTCGGTTACGTAAGTCTCGGTCCCGCCCCAGGCCAGGAAATACGGGCGAAATTCCTTGGCGTCGCGCCAGTAGGCCGGCGTGCCGTCCTTCTCGCGCCAAGCGGTGACCTTGGTGTCGGTGATGAACACTCGACCATCATTGACCAGGAAAGCACCCGCCTCCTGGGACAGGCGAAGTTCTTTGGTATCTCGGTCGATGTGCAGCGTGGCACCCGGGCGCACGATGATCGGCAGACGCGCCAGGTAAATACCCGGCGCGGTCTCGGCGAAAGCGGATGTCGGCAACTGCCGCGCCAGCGCCGCGCTATTCATGTAGCCCTGCTCGATGAAGATCGCCTGAGGCATGCGTTTTTGCCGCACCACCCACTCGCGCAAGCGATCCTTACCGCCGATGAACTCGTCCAATGAGTTCTCGTGCAACATCCCTTTGATTACCGCCCTGCCTGCAGGTTTTTTCTGGATCTTTGCCTGCACTGCAGTTGCGGTGTAGCCGGACAGATCGGGTAGAACCGGGGGCTTCAATTGGAGCGAGCTGCCCGATTCGGCACTGATCCTATAGTCTTCAGGTAGCGGCGCGAGGGTATCCGCCTGGGACAGGGCACAGGCAAAAACGCCTGCCAGAGGCAACGCCAGCTTGATTAATGCGTGCATACATCCTCCTGACAGGCGCTTGGTTCAGAAACGCCAGATAGCGTCGACAAAGACACGGTGCATATACGAATCAACATCGGAGCCGTAGGCATTGCCGGGTTTGAATACGCCGCCGCGTAAGCGCACCAGCGCCGAAGGCTCATCAATTGACTGGCTCATGGAGGCCGGAAGCAGGCCCTCTTTGAAGTACCGAGTAAGGATCAGATCGACTTCCTGGCCCACTTCTTTTTCGCCATCTTTTAGCGAGCGGTTGATGCCGTTGTCATTGACCCGAGCGTTGACGCCACTGTTACCGAGTGGCTGGTGGCCATCGACCCGCCAGAACTTGTGGTAAATCAGGCTGGCGTCGTAATCCTCACGCAGCTGCCAGGAGCCAAACAGCGTCGCGACCTGGAGATTGCTCAGTTCGCTGCGAAAGGCCTCACCGAAACGATTTGCGCGTGAGCGAGTACCGGTGTAATTGGAGCGATTGCTCTCCAGGCCGGTTTGTTCATAGTTCTCCGAGCCGTCGTCACCACCGCCGCCACTGCCACGGGCATAGGCCGCGCCGACTTGCCAAGTGGGATCCAGTCGCAGACGGATACCCAGGTCGGTGGCCCAGGCATTGACGTCACCGCTTTGCTTACCGGTAGCGATTGTCTGGCCGCCGACAGTGCTGCTGTTCAGCGTGTCGCGGTCACCGGTCAGCCAGGTGGCGCTGGCCCAGTAGTTGAGCGGGTTCTGGTTGCGGTAGTTGTAAGCATCGCTGTTGGCTTCCAAGCCCAGCCAGGTAAGGTTGCCGGTACTGGTCTTGTCGAGTTCGTCGACGCGCTCACCCGCGCGGGGCAAGTTGCCGTCATCGCGACTGTGGTGCGCGCGGATGCCGACCCATTGGCCCGGTTGCCACTGGGTCGAGATATCGCCATACAGATGCAGGCGATCTTCATCCTCTGGATCCAGCTCGTCGAGGTCTGTGCGGTAGTCGCTGAAGCGCTCGGCCACACCCACGTTGGAACGCAGCAAGGTGGTGTCGAAGGTCCAGTTCAACGCCTCGATGTTGGTGTCACGCCACAGGCCGTCTTCGGTGCGCAGGCGCTGGCGTCCTAAGCGCAACTGTTCACCTGGGTAGGCGGTTAAACCGGAATAGCCGATCCAGAATTCATGCAAGGCCAGGTAGCTCTTGTCCGGCTGGCGACCGTTGTTGCCAGTGCTGCCGGACTCGCTGTCGAGGTCGGTGCGTTGCAAGGTATCGGTTTCGATGATGTCGGTCGCGGTCACCGCCCGGCCCATGGCGAAGGCGCTCCAGTCACCGCGCTGGCCATAGAACCAAGGCCGTACGTCTAGACCTATGCCTTGTACATCGCCCTCCCGACGAGTACCCAGGTCGCGATCATCTTCGGACTGCCCGGTAAGCTTGATGTCCAGGCCGAAGCTCTTGTCCGGACCGAGCGCCGCCAGCAGCGTTTCACTCGAGAGCAACGAAACACTCAGGAGCACCCCTGCACCAAAACCGCGAGTCATTTGCATCTTCATAACACGTCCATTCCTTTTTCCAGCGATTGAAAAGCACTGAGTTTCGCAGGATTGATTTGCCGTGTCTGCTGCTCTTCTTCAAGTATTTGCCTGGCTTTTTGGCGTTCGGCCGGAAGCATGCTCTGCTCCAAATTGCTGAGCAATTCGCTCGCCTCAGGCACGGCCCGACTAAGCGCCATTTGTGCGAAGACATAAGCGTTGACACGGTTCACCTTGACCCCCGGGACTCACTGAACAGCTGCGCCAAAGCATAGTCGGCGCGGCGATGCCCGGCACGCGCGGCCAGCAAAAGATGATCGACAGCTTTTTGCGGATACACCTCGCCGAAGTAACCGCGACGGTAGAGCTGACCCAGGTAGAAATGCGCCGTCGGTTGCTCATCGGCCGCACGCAGCAGGTGCCGCTCTGCCAGCTGCGGATTCTGCTCAAGCCCCCGGCCACCGTAGTACAAACGCCCGGTGAGCAGCTCGGCACGACTGTCACCGGCCTCACGGCCACGCTGCAGATAGCCAAGCATCTGTGTGGAATCGCCCAGGACCGGGTAATCGAATAGCAACTTGGCGAGCGAGGCCCAGGCCAGTGGGTAAGCAGGGGCGATTTCCCGCAGCAGCGCGTAGGCATTACTCAGATCCACCGGCGCGGGAATGCCCGAATCGACCAGCGTCAACGCCACGGACTCGACGCGACTCGGCGTCACCCAACGATTGGCGTAAGCCGTACGCAATTGCGCAAGCAAGGCGGTTTGCGCGTGCGGCTGATCGCGCAGGCGATAGACCGTGGCCAGCTCGTTGTAGCAAACATCTTGCTGGCTCAGGAGCGACCGACACGTCTGCTCGATCTCGGTGAGGTGAGCGACATAACTACCGGCACTGCGGTAGATGAGGATCTGCGCCAGCTCGGCCTCCACGATGCCCTGCCCGCGCCAGGCGTTGACCTGCTGCTGCGGATCGACTGAAGGTGCCAGCTGTGGGTAACTCACATAGAGCAACGTCAGCGGCACCACGGCGCTGTACTCAGCCTGCTCGATGGCCTGGCTCAGCAGCTGTTCGGCCTCTTTCAGCTGGCTATCGCTCGCGCCATCCAGGCGCGAGAGCAACCGACCGAGCCTGGACTGCGCCCTTGGCGAATGCAGCGCGGCATGGCGATAAAGACGTTCAGCCTGCTCGATTTGCCCTGGGTCGCGGCTGCCGAGCTGCATATCACCGAGGGCGATCTGCGCATCCACATAGCCCATCTGCGCCAGTTGTTCATACTGCTGGCGGGCACTCGCGCTATCGCCACGCTGCTGGGCCTCCTTGGCCAGCTGCTGGTCTGGCAGGCCGGCGCAACCCTGCAGCGTGGCCAGCAGTGCAAGGTAGAGCAAACCGCGCTTCATTTGCCTGCAGCCATGATTTTTTCAATCAACAAGTTGCCCGACAGGCCGTCAATGGTCACCTCAACTGGACGCCCGGCGACCTCAGGACTCAGGGGCTCATCGGTGATGATCGAGACACGAATATCCGACGCCAGACTGCCCTGTTGCAGAGATACAGTGCTGATCTTGCCGTTGCGCGGAGCGCTCTCGCCGGATACTTGCACGAGCACGCGAATGCCCGGCTGCACCTTGCTAAAGGCTTTGTAAGGGAAACGCGCATCAATGGTCGGCTCTCCCTTCAGCGGAACCAACTCAAATACCGGCACCCCTTTGCTGGCCGACTGGCCATCACCGACATACTGCGCAACCACTCGGCAATCACAAGGGCTGGTCAGGGTGCCCTGCAAGGTCTTGCTGAACAGGCGTTCGATGTTTTCCGGGGTCATCTGCTCGGCTGGCAGGCTGTTCTTCAGCACATCCAACATGGTCGCGGAGAACGTCGCCAGTGGCGCGCCCTTGGCCACCTCGCTGCCGATCTTGACCAGACCGACCTGCAACACGCCTTCACGGGGCATGCTGACCTGCTGACTCGGCAGGCTGACCATGGCCGAATCGGCATGGGTGACGTAATACAGGTTATAGAGTTGGTTGAGGATGTAAGCACAAGCCCCGACACCGATCAGAAAGATCAGCACACTGAAGGTGAGCGCTCGTAGCCGTGAGAAAAAGCCCATGACTCCCCCACCCTTACCCTTGCGCGCCTTGGCAAAATTGTCGCGTTGCAGGGTACCGAGCATGTCACCCATGGTGATCATCTCGCCGCTGGTGTAAGAGGTGATCAGGTAGCGCAGAGCCGCGATCTCACGCGGGCGCAACTGATGAAATTCACAGCCGACACGCTGGCCTTCGGCGGAAATCGAACGAACCTGGAACTCCACATCGATGGTCATGCTCAGCCCATCAATCTGAAACACCAGCGCACCTTTGTGATGGCCGCCCAGCTTCATCGGCACGCTGCTCTGAATGAAGCTGAAGCCACCGGCGGACAAGTCCAACAGCTCGCTCTCAAACATGTCCCGGTCAGAGCCCAGGAAACGAATCCTCGCCGGCATTTTCAGACGCGCATACTGACGCTGCGCTTCCGATTCATGGACGACATTGGTATTGCTGGCTGCAACGGTCGCTACGCTCATAAAAATCCCTCCCGAACTCCAATGAAAACCCAGCGGAACTGGTCTCGATGCCTCTTCCGTTCCCAATCCATCAAACGACACTCATCAATACGGCCAGGAACACGCTAACCGCGGAAAACGTCATGGCCCGTGAAGACCAGCTGTTGAACCAACGCTGATAGCGCTGCAAGCCTCGATCCAGCTTGGTGTCCTGGCGTGTCCAGGACTGCCGATCGAGGCGGAAGAAGACGTACACCTTCACCATCGCGCCGACGATCTGGTTGTAATAAAGGATCAAGGGGAACGCCGGTCCTACCCGGTGCCCGGACGCCAACAGCAGCAGCGTCAGCAGCAGCCGGGTGAGCCCGATCCACAGCAGGTAGATCAGCAGAAATACGATGTTGTATTTGATGCTGGCCAGGATCGCCACCACGGGCCCGAGCAGGCTGGTCCACATCGATACGCGTTGATCGAACAGCACCACACAGGTAAACCAGCCCAGACGCCCAGGGCCAAGGTGCAAGGCACGGGAGTTCTGCCGCAGGTTATTGCCGTACCAGCGGAACATCAGCTTGCGGCTGGCCTTGAGGAAGCTTTTCTCCGGTGGGTGTTCCACGGTGTGGATCGCCGCGTCCGGCACGTAAAAGGTGTCGTAACCGAGGCGCATCAGGCTGTACCAACTGGACTTGTCGTCGCCGGTGAGAAACTTGAAACGCCCCAGCCGCCAATGATTCAGCGCGTCATTTTCAACATCGGCAATAAACCCCGGGTTGGTCACCACCCGCGCGCGGAATACCGACATGCGCCCAGTCAGCGTCAACACCCGCTTGGACAACGCCATCGAACACATACTGATGTGGCGCTGGGCAAAGCGCAGCTTGTGCCATTCGCTCATGATGTAACTGCCGCGCACCTCGCAGAACTCGTTAGTGGTCAGCCCACCGACGCTGGGGAACAGCTTGAAATATGGCGCTGTGGCCTTGACTACCCCTGGCGTCAGCACGGTATCGCCGTCAACCACCGCCACCACGGCATCGTCATCCGGCAGATGCCGGGAAATAGCGCGAAAACCGTAGGCCAGGCCATCCCGCTTGCCCGTTCCGGCGATACGCACGAAATCGAGCTTTACCCGCTCGGGCGGGTTGAGTTTGCTCCACAGGCTTTTGATCAGCAACTCATCGGCCATTTCCACCAAGGAGCAAACCACCGTGGTTGGATAGCCGCAACCGATGGCCTCTTCGAGCACCGAGCGGTAGACCTGTGCGGTAGTCAGGGCGTCGATGCGGAAGCTGGTCACCAACAGAAAGACATGCGAGGGTTGCGCCGTTTCACCCAACTTGCGCGCTTGCCTACGGTAGTGAGGGAATACCAGGTATAGAAAAATCAGCCCGCGCACATAATGGATAGCGCCCATGGAGTAGCGCCAAATCCCAACCGCACCGAGCAGCAGGATGAAGTCTTTCGACTCCGAGTCGAACACCGTTTGTGGCAGCGCCAGCGCCAGCAGCATCAGCGCCAAGCAGTAGAAAAGCCAGCCTGAGCATTCGCGCAGAAATCGTCCGAACCCATCCATACGCTTGTGTCCCTCCACGTCCATTCAACCGCTGAGGGCGCAGGGTGATTTCCCCTATGCCCAGCGCGCAACGCTTACCAGCAGATGCCTTCCATCGACTCGCTGCTGGTCTGCGGCATAAAACCCACCAAATCGACGATTTTCTTCCCTGCTGGCAGGTTGCCGACAACGCTGGCGAACTGCGGGTCATTGTTGCCAATCACGATGATATCTGCCTGCTCCAGCACATCCGCGAGGTCGGCGCATAACAGCGATGAGACATGCGGAATCTTCGCTTCGATGTACTCCTTGTTGGCGCCATGCACCCGGGCGTACTCGACGTTGCTGTCGTAGATGCGCAGGTCATAACCCTTGCCGATAAGCATCTCGGCCAGCTCCACCAGCGGGCTTTCGCGCAGGTCATCGGTGCCGGACTTGAAGGAGAGGCCAAGCAGGCCAATGCGGCGTTTGTCATAGCTGGCGATGATGTCGAAGGCTCTTTCCACCTGCATCCGATTGCTGCGCATGATCGAGTGCAACAGCGGATGTTCGATGTCGAGCTGACTGGCGCGATAGGTCAGCGCGCGCACATCCTTCGGCAAGCAGGAACCGCCAAAGGCAAAGCCAGGGCGCATGTAGTACTTGGAGAGGTTGAGCTTGCGGTCCTGGCAAACTACCGCCATCACCTCTCGACCATCGACGCCCACGCCCTTGGCGATGTTACCGATTTCGTTGGCAAAGGTGACCTTGGTGGCATGCCAGGCATTGCAGGTGTACTTGATCATCTCCGCCACTTCGATGCTCTTGCGGATGATTGGCGCGTCCAGCTCGCGATAAATAGCCTCCAGCAGATCGCCGGATGCCTTATCCAGCTCGCCGATCACCGTCATCGCCGGGAAGTCGTAATCCTGGATGGCCGTGCTTTCACGGAGGAACTCCGGGTTTACCGCAACGCCGAAGTCGACCCCAGCCGTCATCCCAGAATGCTGTTCCAACATCGGAATGACCACACTGTTCACCGTACCCGGCAGTACCGTACTGCGCACCACGATGGTGTGGCGGCCTGCCTTTTCCGGCAGCACGCGAGCGATCTGCTCACACACCTGGGCAATATAGGACACGTCCAGATCACCGTTCTTCTTGCTCGGCGTTGGTGCCGCGATAAACGACACGTCCGTATTCATCACGGCATCACGCACATCGAGGGTGCCGCGCAGATTGCCACTCCTGACGCCCTTCAGCAGAAGCGCTTCCAGGCCTGGCTCGACAATCGGCGACTGGCCATGGTTGATCAGTTCTATTTTAAGCGGCGTGACATCTACCCCAACGATCTGATGACCGCGTGCAGACAGGCAGCCCGCACAGACGGCACCCACATACCCAAGGCCAAAAATACTGATGCGCATCGCTAATCTCCTTTCGCAGATTAAACAAACCGCACAGCACGCGACGATGAATACTCACCTCGAACGAAATGCAAAAGCACGGCAGATAAATTCCCCAATGAACTAATAAAGCATGAGCCTTATTACTTCCTGAACACACAACACCTCCAACATGGTTAAACAAAAGGCAAACTTCGCACCCACCGCCATACTCAACAGACACCTATTAATAAGACAAGCACCCGTAAAGACAAAACAATTGGCGTCAAATAAAGAACTTGCCGAAAAAACCAATACACATGGCCTTAGCAGCGACTTCAATGCAGCAAGAAGATGCACCAAAATCCAAAGCGGACAACAGGGGAACACCCCCGCGCCTCGGCCCTGCTAGCACTTTTAAATTCTGGACCATGATTTTAATCTGCGCAAATACTTATAGTGCCAAAGATAAGGCGACAAATAACTAACGCAAAGATTTCCACAAATACCAGAAGTGCTTCGCCAGCCTTGAGGTCCATGTATCGGTGGAATTTCCACCACGAAGGCCATGCAATAGCGCAACGTTCAACCTGGGGTATTTACCCAGGCGTTAAGCAATCTTCAGGCACCCAACGGTAAATACACCCCTGTTTGCTGTTTAGCCGAATCGAAGCGATTTGATAGCGCCGCCCAATTGACGTGTAACTCTCCGCGTAGGGTGCGCTCAATTGATCTGCACTCAATGGCCTGACCAGGGCATCGCTCCGGCTCAAGCCGGGGCGACTTTGCTCTGCTCATAAGCGCTGCACTCCCCTACGAACCGAAAATCCCTCGGGGTATCGACCCTGCAGCGAGGGCGCGATTAGCCGCGTGGTTTGCACGGTTTAGCAACGGCAATTCAACCCTTCCCAGGGTGCCCAGCCAGGGCAGCAGCAAGGGTTAGCTGAGTGTTCGCCAACGTATTGAAACTGGTTACACTGCGCCGCAAACAAACGGCTCAACTTTGCCGGATAGACGCCGATAGCCGTCGTACGCCTTATGGAAGAACACCATGAAAAATAATCAGCCCATCACTCAACGCGAACGCACCTTTGCGGCCCAGCAACGCTTGATCTCCACCACCGATGCCAAAGGCCAGATCACCTATTGCAACGAAGCGTTCGTCGAAATCAGTGGCTTCAGCCACGGCGAGTTGATGGGAGCAGCACACAACCTTGTGCGTCACCCGGATGTGCCGTCAGCCGTGTTCGCCCACATGTGGAACACCCTGAAGCAGGGTCGCCCCTGGATGGGCATCGTCAAGAACCGCAGCAAGAATGGCGATCACTACTGGGTCAATGCCTACGTCACGCCGGTACTGGAAAAAAACCAGGTAGTAGGCTACGAATCGGTGCGGATCAAACCGACCGCCGAACAAGTGCGCCGCGCCGAAGCCCTGTACAAACGCATCAACAGCGGCAAGTCCGCCGTGCCCAGCCGTGACCAATGGTTACCGACCCTGCAAAACTGGCTGCCCTTTATCCTGATCAGCCAGATCGGCTTTCTGATCGGTACCTGGCTCGACTCCAGCTGGGGCTTTGCCATCGCCGCCCTGCTCTCGGTACCGCTCGGGCTGATCGGCCTCAACTGGCAACAACGCGGGCTGAAGCGCCTGCTACAACTGGCCGATCAAACCACTTCCGACCCGCTGATCGCCCAGATGTACACCGACAGCCGCGGCGTTCAAGGCCGCCTGGAAATGTCCCTGCTCGGTCAGGAAGCACGCCTGAAAACCTGCCTGACGCGCCTGCAGGACAGCGCCGAAAACCTGGCCAAACAGGCCAAACAGGCCAATACCCTGGCCCACAGCAGCTCCGCCGGGCTGGATCGCCAACGTCAGGAAACCGAACAGGTCGCCACTGCGGTCAACCAAATGGCCGCCACCACCCTGGAAGTCGCCAGTAACGTCGCCCGCACTGCCATCGCCACCCAGGAAGCCAATCGCCTGACCAGCGAAGGCCGCGCCATTACCGCAGAAACCCGCGCGGCCATTCAGCGCCTCTCGCAGTCGGTCGGTGATACCGGCGAAACCGTCACCCGCCTGGCCAAGGACAGCAACGAAATCGGCGGCGTGGTCGATGTGATCAAAGGCATCGCCGACCAGACCAACCTGCTCGCCCTCAACGCCGCCATCGAAGCCGCCCGCGCCGGTGAAATGGGTCGCGGCTTTGCCGTGGTGGCCGACGAAGTCCGTTCGCTGGCACAACGCACCACCGAGTCCACCGGGCAAATTCACCAACTAATCGCCAAGCTGCAGCGCACCGCCGAAGAAGCGGTGATGACCATGGAAATCGGCCGCAAGCAAGCCGACGACGGCGTCGAACGCGTGCAACAGGCCGATCAGGCCCTGGCCGGGATCAGCGACGCGGTCGCCAATATCGCCGACATGGCCAACCAGATCGCCGCCGCAGCCGAAGAACAAAGCTCGGTCGCCGACGAAATCAACCGCAACATCACCAACATCGCCCAACTGTCCGACCAGACCGCCAGCGAAGCGCAAAGCTCCGCCGTGCTCAGCCAGGCACTCACCGCCACCGCGCAAGGGCAGTACTCGCTGGTCGAACGCTTCAACCGCTAAACGCAAACAGGGCGCCGAGCAGACTCGGCGCGCCCCCTCTCCAGCGCCTCCCGTAGCAGCCTGCTTGTGACCCACATGGATGTGGGTCATGCAGTAAGCAATAAGCGACCCGCCATGAACGGGGGGACGTTTGGGAAAATGTCGGGGAGATTGTCGAGAACGGCTTGTGCCTAGCGATCCTGCTCCCCACTGCTCGCAAGGACGCCGCATCGCAGCAAGCCGACCGCTACCATCGCCCAGCCCCAAGTTGCGGGCAGTCTCAAGTCTATGTGTGCTAGCGAACAGACTTACCCTCGCCTTATTTGCAATCTACTTGGCACGTCGAACTTGCGGCGATGACTCAGCCCAAGAAGTTAGGGAAACGCTGAAAAAAGACTTCCCGAATCTGGTGGACTACGGCCACCCGTGTTTTCGCGTAAACCACTGAAGCAGATCTCCTTCGCCGATGCTGAGTACGCTGGCAAGCGTAAGCAAAGCCGTCGTGAACGCTATCTGATCGAGATGGATCAGGTGGTGCCGTGGAAAGGCTTGATCGCTTTGATCGAACCACATTACCCCAAAGGTGAAGGTGGACGGCCGTCCTACCCGCTGATGGCGATCGTGCGTGTGCACCTGCTGCAGAACTGGTTCGGCTACAGCGATCCGGCGATGGAAGAGTCGCTCTACCAGACCACGATTTTGCGCCAGTTTGCCGGGCTGGGCCTGGCGCGCATCCCGGATGAAACCACCATCCTCAACTTTCGCCGGTTGCTGGAGAAGCACGACTTGGCCGCCGGGATTCTGGGTGTCATCAATGATTACCTCGGCGACCGCGGCTTACTGCTGCGCCACGGCACCATCGTCGACGCCACGATCATCCATGCGCCCAGTTCGACCGCCAGTTCGCTTACACCAAGCGGCGCTTTCGCGGCTTGGTGAAAAACACCGCTCAGCAGGGCACGCTGTTTGCGCTATCGAACCTGTGGATAGCGCGCAAACAGTTAATGATTGCAGGAGAGGTGCGCGCGTAAGGCGGAGAATGAACCCTGCGAAGCGCCCCTCAAGGGCAAAACTATGCATTTGAAGGTGGCTAATGGCCCTGAATTCGATTGAGGCGATATTATTTCGAGTCGTTGAGTAAACCAACTCGGAAATCGAGGCTACTTCAGGCCTTCCTTAAAGCCCTAGGAAAATCATCGCTTTTCTTTGGACTAACAAGACTGGTTTTATTTTCTGAATTGTGCCTATACGCCATATATAGTGCGCCCATTACGAATCAGGCCCTGCAACCTGACCTGCCTTCTTGAGCATTCGAACATGCAACTGAAAAACAGCATTTACTTAAGATCATCTTTAAGCTGATGACATTGTGTTGCATTCAACTTCTACAACCGCAAGCAAGGACCCGATCGGGTCCTTGCTTGTAACGGTGCTTTCACACTATATATTGCGCATCTTACGGAGCAGGCTCTGCAACCACATTCTGCTGCAAGGTAACCGCAGTATGCGCTAACAGCCGACCGTTAACCGTTGTACCAGTTTTTATGGTAATACCTTTTGCAGCGAGTATGACGCCTTCGAAGTGCGCATTCGTTCCGAGGGCTACGCTGGTACCGCCACCGACCTGCCAGTAGATGTTCTTGGCCTGTGCACCACCCGCCAAGACGATACTGCTGCTGTTAGCCTGGGTAAGATCACCCGCTATCTGGAAAATCCACACATCATTCGGGCCACCCGAGAGGGTGACATCAGTGGAGATCAAAACATCCGAACTCCACTTGTAAAGGCCAGGATAGAGTGTCTTGCCACTAATATCGCCGGCGTGCAGTTCCGTATGATCAGGCACTGTTCTGCCAGCGGCATCTGCGTAGGCGGTTCCCAGGTCAAGTACCGCGTTGGCTACTCGTGCATTGTCAGATGCTCCGCCGACAAAACAGGTGACATCACCGCTGCCTGTATAGGCCGCATCAGCGCCGTAGATCGTGCCGGTTATTTCTGCACAGGTAACATTCCCCATCGCTGCAGCCGTAATTGGGCTAGCGCCTATGTTGCCGGTGATGTTAGAGGCAGGGACATTGGTAATGCCTGTCTTTGACAGAATGACAAAATCCCCAGCGGTTCTCAGGTCCACTGCGGCGGGGCCAGCGGCAACGGCTGTGCCTGTGGTAAAGGTCCAGACATAGTCGTTGGCCAGTGCATTTGCAGGAACCGCGAGGTCGGTAACAGCGGTTTTCAGCGTGGCCGTATAGACGGTGTTGGCTGCAAGATTGCTTGTCGGCTTGAAGGTTACTGTTGAACCGCCATAAATCACCGCGCCTGCAACCGGCGTTGTGCCATCGGTCAGCGTAAAGCTGGTGTTGTTGACGGTGACGGGATCCAGCGCCTCACTAAACTCAGCGCTGATGCTTGCGTTGAGCGCAAAGTCTTTGATAGTGCTGGCCGGGTTTGTGGAACTTACAGTGGGCGCGTGCGTGTCTATGGCCGCGGCGCTGGTAAAGGTCCAGGCGTGCGCATTTTCCAGTGGCATACCTGATGTGTTTTTCGCATCAGTGGTCAGCGTGGCGGTGTACAGGGTGCTGGACCCAAAATTACTACTTGGCTTGAAAACCGCAGTGTTGCTTGCGTTATCAAGATTCACAGTACCTATTACCGCAGCCTCTCCTGGGGCTGTCACCGTGAAGCTGAACCCGTTGATTGTTGAAGCGTCCATCGCCTCGCTGAAAGTAGCGGTGATCTTGTGGTTAATTGGCAGCGCGGTGACAGTGCCGTCAGGGTACGTTGAACGTGCAGTGGGCGCCGCGCCAGTTTCATCGGCATGACATCCTGCCGCATATGCACTCAGCAGTAACATGGCAACCCATAACGGTCGACCGGAGGTTTTGTTACTTGCATTCATTGGTATGGTCCATTAAATGTTTTGATTGCAGATAAATACAATGTGCAATCATTAGCTGACCAGCGATGTATGCTGGCCAATGGATATTTCTTTTGTACAAACTGCGCGCCAATACACCCAAAATAACAACACAGGATAAATCAGGTGTATGTGGCGAGTGTTACTCGCCCAGGCCTAGCTTCAATCGGGTGCGATTATGCGCTCAAACATTATGAATAGGTGTGACCCACGCAACCTATTTACCACCTACCTCATCTCCAGCGCTGGCATGGTAATTTATGGTGTAAATACGAATGGGTTGAATACTCATCTTGCATGACCTGCACAGGGATTTACCCTGCAGTACAGAACTAAGGGAAATCGGTGATTGCACAAGGCCATGTACCGCAGCAGGTCCGCACCAAATCCAGAGAACTATCGAATATATGTATTGAAAGGCAGGGTTAAATTTTTAAGGAGATAGTTCGACTCTGCCAACCTGCACCTCTGCGCCTATCTCTTATTTACGCTCATTCTTTCAAACCATGCGCACGAAAAGTTTATCGATACCATTAACAATACATATGCGCTACTCACCGATCAATACTACCTCATTCATGATTTTTGATTGAACAGCCGTGCTGCGCGCCGACAAGGAGCGCCCCGAGCCATCTCGTCAGCAATGACCAGACCGCCTGAATTCAGGGCGGCTTGTCGCCCCCGAGGCCTACACTGCCAGCATGCATGCGGGCACAACACAGGGTCTGAGCCCGGTTATGGACCATATGTGCATGACGGCGACAACGTCACCAATTGATGACCTGAGTGCTATTCCAGTCGGCAGGAACAGCAAGTGCAATGCCATGCAAACTCTCGACCTGGCTCAGCTCAGCGATATGCTTCCTGCCAAGGCGTTCCGGCAAATGTCCGCATTCGGCGCCCTCTCGGACAATTTCGTCGAGCAGGTACTGGCGGGGGGTGAGCTACTTGTATCACCAAGGAGAACGCGCGGATGCTTCTCTGTCGCTCTCAAGGGGCACTTGACGATTTATCAGGACACCGCGGCCGGCCGCAAGGTCATCCGCACCACCAGCGAGGGGGAAAGCGTCGGTTTTGCCGCGATGCTGGCGATGTGGCCCCGGTTGTTCAGTGGCGCTACGACCGGAGAATGCCTCGCGCTGACGATTTCCTGCCAGGCTCTAGCCAGACCTCAGGAACTGGATAGTCAACAGTTCGAGATCTTCTTCATCAACCTATCCCGGGATATGAGTCGCTTTAAGGGCGATTGCATTCGCCGAGCTCCGGCTGAAGACACCTAGTGGCCGGTCAGACTTAACGCTGGACTACTGTGGAAAAGCCGAACCTGGTCATTTTTTCGCGCTATTTTTTATCACCGGTCATTGCGGTTGGCGCCACCCTCGCCACAAAATTTGCACGGTGGGCCACCCCCTCAGGTCGAACTGCCGGGCCACGGGCTTCCCGTAATGCAGGGAATTAACCCTACCCCGCCGCTGGAGCATCGAAACGGACGACCGCCGGGTCAAGCAGCCCCTGTGCACCGGAGTTGTTTGGCGTCGCCGTGTTGACCCGTACCGGTCCAGTCGAAGTTGATCCGCAACTGCTGCTCGGCGCCGCGGCCTGCCTGATCGCCACTACTGGTTACGGCTTTAGCGGCTTTCTCACCCGCTGTTGGATCGGCCAACAGAGCGGCCAGGACAATGCCTCACCGCGTTCAGCAGGCTCTGCGGTCCCACTGTTCCTCCTGCCACTGCTCGTTGGCGCCTGATTGTACAACCACCAACGTGCTGGGCCGGCCTTCCGGAGTGGCTGCTCCTGGCCGGGCTTGACTTCACCTGCACCGCTTTCGCTTATGCACTGTATTTCCGCCTGCTGACGGATATCTGCCCGATAAAGGCTGTCAATCAGCATCCAAAACTTTCCAGGTAACAGCGTCCAAAAGCTTCCAGTCGCTCAGGTGTTTTTCACTGCCTTTTTGCGCGGCTTGAAGCGGAACGAATCGTTGCCGGTTTCAAGGATGTCGCAGTGGTGAGTGATGCGGTCGAGCAGTGCTGTGGTCATCTTGGCGTCGCCAAAAACACTGACCCATTCGCCGAAGGACAAGTTGGTGGTGATGATCAGCGAGGTCTTTTCGTAGAGCTGGCTGATCAGGTGAAACAGCAGCGCCCCACCGGAGTCCGGGAAGGGTAAGTAGCCCAGTTCGTCGAGGATCACCGCGTCCATGTGCAGCAATTGTTTGGCCAGGTTGCCGGCCTTGCCTTGCTGCTTTTCTCGCTCCAGTTGATTGGCCAGGTCCACCGCGTTGTACAAACGAACTCGCTTGCCTTGATGGATGGCCGCGACACCCAGCGCGGTGGCCAGGTAGGTTTTGCCGGTGCCGGTGCCGCCGACCAGAATCAGGTTATGCGCGCAGTCCATGAAGGCGCTGCTGGCCAGTTGCTGGATCTGCCCGCGATCGAGCGGGGTTTCTTACCAGTCGAAACTGCTGAGGTCGCGATGAATCGGGAAGCGGGGGCCTTGAGTTGATAGCGCAAGCTGCGCACCTGGCGATCTGCTTGCTCGGCCTCAATCAGTCGATCCAGCCAGACTTCTGGGCGCGCGGGTTGGCGCGAGGCTTCGGCCTGTAATTCCAGCAAGGCGCTGGCCATGCCATACAGGTGCAGCGCCTTCAGATGAGCAACGCGATCAATGGACATAGTAGGTGCCCCGCAGTTGTTCGTAGCGCTGGCAATCAGCGAGCGGTTCGACCCGTAGCTGTAATTGTTCGGGCAAGCTCAGTTGTGGCGGGCGTGTCGGGGCGATCAATCGGCGCAGTTCATTCATCACCAGCGAGCCGCTGATCGAGCGCTAACTCGCAGCCCACTTGCAGCGGCTCCAGGCCCACATCGCGGGCGATCAGCAGCAACTCAACGAAGGCGCGGTCACCGCGTGGCTGTTTGAGCAGCCTTTCACGCACCTGCTGGATCGGCAACGGCAAATCCCACGCCACGAAGGGCGCGCCGTTGCGCAGCGCACCAGGTTTCTTCTCCAGCACCGACAGGTAATGCCAGGGGTCGCAGATCAGCTGGTCACGACCAAAGCGCTGCAGATGCTCGGCGAGCACCTGGCCACCCGCGACGATGCACACGTCTGTCGCACTACAACGCACGGAAACGGCCTTGCCTGCCCACTCGGCGGGAACGCTGTAGCGGTTGCGATCAACGCGCACCAGGCAGGTGCTAGAAACGCGCAGCATCTGCTCGACATAACCGTCGAAGGTGGTGCTGATGGCGCGCAGGTGTGGCTGCTCGTGGGCAAAGCACTCGGCAATGCATTGGCCGGTGTCAGTGGGATGCTTGCGCTGGGCTAACTCCCGGCAGCGGGTGGCCAGCCAGTCGTTCAAATCCGCGAAGCTGGCAAAGCGTGCCAAAGGCGTAAACAGCCACTCGCGCACGTTACCGACCTGATTCTCGACCTGGCCTTTCTCCCAACCCGATGCCGGCGTGCAAGCCACCGGCTCGAACAGATAATGATTAGCCATGGCCATGAAGTGCCGGTTAAAGGTGCGTTCCTTGCCGACCAGAATCGCTTCAACCACGGCCTTGAGGTTGTCGTAGATCACCCGCTGCGGCACGCCGCCAAAGAAGGCAAAGGCGCGGTTATGCGCATCAAATACCATCTCCTGCGTCTCGCGCGGATAGGCCGCAACGAACATCTTCCGGCTGTAGCTCAGGCGAAAATGCGCGACCTTGACCGTCTGCACCACGCCCGCAATCTCGACCTACTCATGGCTCCAGTCGAACTAGCAAGCATCGCCAGGCGCGAATACCAGCGGTACAAACGCCTGCGTAGCTGCTGGGCGGGTCTTGCACGTTTTCCACTGCTTCACGAAGCGCTGCACGCTGTCATACGCACCGCGATAACCCTCGACCTGCAAGCCTTCATACAACCGCCGGGCCGTGCGTCGTTGTGCCTTGGGCAGGTGGTGCTCGGTGGTCAGCCTGGCTGCGAGTGTGGATTGGAACTCGCCCAGCTTGGGCGCGGGTTGCTGCTGACGCTCGTACACCGGCGCAGCCGTGCTGTGCAGATGCTTGCGAACGGTGGGACGGGAAAGGTTAAGGCTGCGCGCAATGGCGCTAATGCTCTCGCCACTGACCAGATGCCGCCGTCGGATTTCGGCAATGATGTCCATCGATAACACCCCAGATTCTCCGGCCAAAAGACCGGATGGTTGCACACACCGGGGTGGAAACTATTGGACGCTGTTTACCCCGGGAATCTGGAAAGTTTTCCACGCTGTTTCACACTGCTGACTTCTCGCTCCGGCTTGCGCCTTCGCTCCGCCAGCCACAATGCGAGATATCTCCAGGCAAGAAACGCAATCCTTCACCGCACAACCGCCAGATTTACGCTGCCGCCCTTTGACCACAAGAGCTTCGCGGTTACTGCCAGCTCGCCCTGGTCCGCCTCGCCTTGAATCCGGTTCTTGTTCATCAGCTCACGGCTTCGATTCACGCTTGCTCCACGCACTCGGTCGCCCTCATGCAGTTGCGCTTCACTTCGTTCGCTGTGGCCAGCTTACGGCGAGACTTTCACCCACAAGATTGCGTCCATATTGGCCGCACACAAAAAAGGGCGACCGAAGTCGCCCTTTTTTTGGATTAGCTGAACTTAGTTCTGCTTTTCCATTTGTGCACGGAGCAGATCACCAATGGTGGTCGGACCAGAAGCATCAACTTCCTGCTTGCGCATTTCCTTGATGGCTTCTTTCTCGTCTTCAACGTCTTTCGACTTGACCGACAAGCTGATTACACGGCTCTTGCGGTCGACGCTGATGATCTTGGCTTCTACTTCTTCGCCTTCTTTCAGCACGTTGCGCGCATCTTCAACGCGGTCACGGCTGATTTCGGAGGCTTTCAGCGTAGCTTCGATGCCATCGGCCAGAGTGATGATGGCGCCCTTGGCGTCAACTTCTTTAACGATACCGCGCACGATGGTGCCTTTATCGTTAACAGCAACGTAGTCGGAGAATGGATCTTCTTCCAGCTGCTTGATGCCGAGGGAAATGCGCTCACGCTCCGGATCAACCGAGAGGATAACGGTTTCCAGCTCGTCGCCCTTCTTGAAGCGGCGTACAGCTTCTTCGCCGACTTCGTTCCAGGAGATGTCGGACAGGTGAACGAGGCCGTCGATGCCGCCATCCAGACCAATGAAGATACCGAAATCGGTGATCGACTTGATGGTGCCGGAGATCTTGTCGCCCTTGTTGAACTGACCGGAGAAATCTTCCCACGGGTTAGTTTTGCACTGCTTGATACCCAGGGAGATACGACGACGCTCTTCGTCGATATCCAGAACCTGAACTTCCACTTCGTCGCCAACCTGTACGACTTTTGACGGGTGGATGTTCTTGTTGGTCCAATCCATTTCGGATACGTGCACCAAGCCTTCCACGCCTTCTTCCAGCTCTGCGAAGCAGCCGTAGTCGGTCAGGTTGGTTACGCGTGCATTGACGCGGGTGCCTTCCGGGTAACGAGCCTTGATAGCAACCCATGGGTCTTCGCCCAGTTGCTTCAAGCCCAGGGAAACGCGGTTACGCTCGCGATCGTACTTCAGTACCTTGACATCGATCTCGTCGCCAACGTTGACGATCTCGGACGGGTGCTTGATACGCTTCCAGGCCATGTCAGTGATGTGCAACAGGCCATCGACACCACCCAGATCGACGAATGCGCCGTAATCCGTGAGGTTTTTAACGATACCCTTGACTTGCTGACCTTCCTGCAGGGATTCCAGCAGAGCTTCGCGCTCGGCGCTGTTCTCGGCTTCCAGCACGCTGCGGCGGGAAACGACAACGTTGTTGCGCTTCTGGTCCAGCTTGATGACTTTGAATTCGAGCTCTTTGCCTTCCAGGTGAGTGGTATCACGCACCGGACGGACATCGACCAAGGAACCTGGGAGGAACGCACGGATGCCGTTAACGTCGACAGTGAAGCCGCCTTTAACCTTACCGTTGATAACGCCCTTGACCACTTCCTCAGCGGCGAAAGCTGCTTCCAGAACAATCCAGCACTCTGCACGCTTGGCTTTTTCGCGGGACAGCTTGGTTTCACCAAAGCCATCTTCAACCGCGTCCAGCGCAACGTGAACTTCGTCACCGACTTTGATGGTCAGCTCGCCAGCGTCGTTGTGGAACTGCTCCAGCGGGATGAGGCCTTCCGACTTCAAACCAGCGTGAACGGTTACCCAACCAGCTTGGTAATCGATATCGACGATGATAGCGGTGATGATTGAGCCAGCCTGAAGATTCAGGGTTTTTAGGCTTTCTTCAAATAGTTCAGCAAAGCTTTCGCTCATTTTAATTCCTGTAGATTTAGGGCAGGGGATCCGCCCAAACCACATTCCAGACAATGTGGGTACGTTCATATAAAAGAAGGCACACGGGACTAGGACTGGTCTCCCGCACGCTTCTTAGTGAGCTGATCAGCTTAAGCAGCTGAGGCTCTTGTCATCCGACAAGATCGCGGTTGGCGACCTCGTGCAGAATTAGTTCCAGCACTTGCTCGATCGAGAGTTCGGTGGAATCCAGCAATATTGCATCGTCCGCCGCTTTGAGCGGAGCCACTGCACGCTGGGTATCGCGCTCATCACGCGCCCGTATCTCGTCGAGAAGACTCGCGAGATTAACATCATCGCCCTTAGCCTTCAACTGCAAGTAACGTCGCCGGGCACGTTCTTCGGCACTGGCGGTCAGAAAAATCTTCAACGGCGCGCCGGGAAACACCACGGTGCCCATATCGCGACCATCAGCGACCAAGCCGGGCATTTCTTGAAATGCCCGCTGACGCTGCAGCAAGGCCTCGCGCACGGCGGGCAATGCCGCCACTTGCGAGGCCCCGGCACCAATTCCTTCATTGCGGATGGCGTCGGTGACCTCCTCGCCTTCGAGAATGATCCGTTGCCCCTGCCCCTCTACTCCGGCAATGAATTGCACATCCAGATGCGCAGCCAACACCTTCATTGCCTCTTCATTGGTCAGATCGACACCATGATTGCGCGCGGCAAACGCCAGCAAGCGATACAGGGCGCCGGAATCCAGCAGATTCCAGCCCAATTTCTGCGCCAACAAGCCGGCGATCGTGCCCTTGCCCGAGCCGCTTGGTCCATCGATAGCGACTATCGGCGCTAGAGCCATCATGACCTGACCTCCTCAACGACACGGAGACCGACCTGCGCCGCCAGGGCCAGGAAGTTCGGGAACGAGGTCGCAACGT
Source organism: Pseudomonas sp. CC6-YY-74 (assembly GCF_002025205.1). GTDB lineage: Bacteria > Pseudomonadota > Gammaproteobacteria > Pseudomonadales > Pseudomonadaceae > Aquipseudomonas > Aquipseudomonas paeninsulae. The sequence goes on from NZ_CP019947.1 coordinate 2,095,501, forward strand.
TGGCACAATCATGAATATGGATCGGTGCAGTAGCGCGCAGCGATGCCACACTGAAGGCCATGGCGATACGGTGATCGCCATGACTCCAGACCTCGCCACCGCCCATGCTGCCGCCGCCAGTGGCGACCCCATCGATAATAATGCCGTCAGGCGTCGGCTCGACCTTGACCCCCAGTGCCAGCAGGCCATCGGCCATGACCTGGATACGGTCGGATTCCTTGACTCGCAACTCCTCGGCACCGCGCAGCACGGTGCGCCCTTCGGCACACGCAGCCGCCACGAACAGCACGGGGAATTCGTCGATGGCCAGCGGCACCAGATGCTCAGGAATATCGATGCCATGCAGCTTGGCGCTACGCACGCGAATGTCCGCCACCGGCTCGCCACCGACTTCACGCTGATTCTCCAGGCTGATATCGCCACCCATCAATTTGAGGATGTCGATCACTCCGGTACGGGTCGGGTTGATACCGACATGCTCGAGCAGCAGCTCGGAGTCTTCGGCAATACTACCGGCCACCAGGAAGAAGGCGGCCGAAGAAATATCCGCCGGCACTTCGATATAGGTCGCCGTCAATTTGTGGCCAGACTCGACGCTGGCCGTACGGCCGTCGACCGCCACCGGATAGCCGAAGCCGCGCAACATGCGTTCAGTATGGTCGCGGGTCGGTGCCGGCTCGGTGACCGAGGTCTGCCCCGCCGCATACAAACCAGCCAACAACAGGCAGGATTTGACTTGGGCGCTGGCCACCGGCATTTCGTAGTGCATGCCGCTCAGGCGCTGGCCGCCGCGAATGGTCAAGGGCGGCCGCCCTTCGGGACCGGTCTCGATCACCGCGCCCATCTCACGCAGCGGCCGGGCCACCCGGTTCATCGGCCGCTTAGACAACGAGGCATCACCAGTCAGGGTACTGTCGAACGACTGCCCGGCCAGCAAGCCGGAGAGCAGGCGCATGGAAGTGCCCGAGTTACCCAGATAGAGCGGCCCGGGTGGCGCCTGCAAACCATGCAGACCAACGCCATGAATGGTCACCCGACCATGGTGCGGGCCTTCGATCACCACCCCCATATCGCGGAAGGCCTGCAGGGTTGCCAGGGCATCTTCACCCTCGAGGAAGCCTTCGACTTCGGTGGTGCCCTCGGCCAGCGAACCGAGCATGATCGAGCGGTGCGAAATGGATTTGTCGCCCGGAACGCGAATTCGCCCAGACAGTTTGCCACCGGGGTTAGCCAGAAAAATCAGATCATTCGAGTGCATAGCGTCCACATAGGCCCGTCGGGCTAGAATTTTGCTGAAATGTTCGCGGGCCACACGAGCGCGGGTAAACACGCCCAGCAATTGATGCCCATCCCCAGCGTCGACCGCATCGCGCAAGGCGTCGAGGTCGCCGCGAAATAGATCCAGGGTATGCAGCACGGCCTCGCGATTGGCGAGAAAGATATCGTGCCACATCACCGGGTCGCTGCCGGCAATCCGCGTGAAGTCGCGAAAGCCGCCAGCGGCGTAACGGAAGATTTCCAGATTCTCGCTGCGCTTGGCCAGCGAATCGACCAAGCCAAAGGCCAACAGATGCGGCAAATGGCTGGTGGCGGCGAGCACCTGATCATGGTGCTCGACCTGCATATGTTCGACATCCGCGCCCAACTCGCGCCAGATCCGGTCGACCAACTGCAGCGCCTGCGGATCGGTTTGCTCCAGTGGCGTCAAAATCACCTTATGCCGACGGAACAGCTCGGCATTGGCTGCCTCCACGCCACTTTGCTCGGAACCGGCAATCGGGTGGCCCGGCACGAAGCGCGCAGGCATCTCGCCGAAGGCCAGACGCGCGGCGCGCACCACATTGCCTTTGGCGCTGCCGACATCGGTGAGCACGGCATCGCCCAGATCGAGTTTGGCCAGCTCCAGCAGCAGTTTCTCCATAGCCAGGATCGGTACCGCTAACTGGATCATCTCGGCGCCCTGACAGGCGGCAGCCAACTGCTCTTCGCAGCGGTCGACCACCCCCAACTCGACGGCTAGGCGACACGACTGCGGATCGAGATCGACCCCCACCACTTCCCGGCACAGGCCGCGCTCACGCAAACCCTTGGCGAACGAGCCACCGATCAGGCCGAGACCGACCACCACCAGGCGGCCGATCATAGGCTGGCTGGATTGCACCTTGGTTACGGCGGTCTTCGATTCGCTCACGCGCCCAGCACCTTGGCCAGCGCTTCGAGGAAACGGCCATTCTCTTCGGGCAAACCGATGGAGACACGCAGGTAGGTCGGCATGCCGTAATTGGCCACCGGCCGCACGATCACGCCTTCGCGCAACAGCGCCTGATAAAGCGGCATGGACTCGCGAGCGAGATCGACGGCAATAAAATTGCCCTTGGACGGGATCCAGTCCAGCCCCAGCGCGCGGAAACCCGCTTCCAACTGCGCCATGCCGGCATCGTTGCACCGACGACTTTGCGCCAGGTACTCGGCATCATCAAACGCCGCACAGGCAGCGGCCAAGGCCAGACTATTGACGTTGAAGGGCTGACGCACACGATTGAGCACATCGGCGATCTGCACCGAACTGATGGCGTAACCGACGCGCAACGCCGCCAGACCATAGGCCTTGGAGAAGGTGCGCGAGACCAGCAGATTCTCGTGCCTGGCCAGATAGTCGAGGCCATCCGGCAGATCAAAGCCTTCGGCGTACTCGATGTAGGCTTCGTCGAGCACCACCAGTACATTTTCCGGCACACGGCCGAGGAAATCGCTCAACGCCTGCGGACCGAACCAGGTACCGGTCGGGTTGTTCGGGTTGGCGATAAACACCACCCGGGTATTAGTGTCGATGGCGGCCAGCATGGCCTCCAGATCGTGACCATGGTCTTTCGCGGGCACCACCTTGCCTTGCGCACCAACCGCCTGAGTGGCGATCGGGTAGACGGCGAAGGCATGCTCGCTGAACACCGCATTCAGACCGGGCGCCAGATAGGCACGCGCCACCAGCTCGAGAATATCGTTGGAGCCGTTACCCAAGGTGACCTGACTGGGCTGAACGCCGCAGCGCTGAGCCAGCAGGCTTTTCAGGGCGAACCCATTGCCATCGGGGTAACGGGTCAACTCGGCCAGCTCGTCACGAATCGCCTGCAAGGCTTTCGGACTGGGACCCAGCGGATTTTCGTTGCTGGCCAGCTTGACGATGGTGGCTGGATCCAGATCCAGCTCGCGGGCCAACTCATCTACCGGTTTGCCCGGCACATAGGGCGACAGCTTCTGCACCCCTGGCTGGGCCAGGGCAAGGAAATCGGTCATACATAAGCCTCAAGCTTCAAGCGGCAAGCTGCAAGACAAAGCCGGGCGAATCCGCTGCTGGCTTGAGGCTTGAGCGTGCGGCTGCTATTTAAAGTACCGCCTTCGGATACGATCCTAATACCTTCAGCGCCACGGCTTCCTGATTGATCTTCTCCAGCACGTCCTTGATCAGCGGATCGCGGTGATGGCCGACGAAGTCGATGAAGAACACATAGGTCCACTTGCCACTGCGCGAAGGGCGGGTTTCGATACGGGTCAGGTCGATACCATTGTTATGGAACGGCACCAGCAGCTCATGCAGGGCGCCCGGCTTGTTGCGCATGGAGACGATGACCGAGGTCTTGTCATCGCCGGTCGGCGGCACTTCCTGGCTACCGATGATCAAGAAACGCGTGGAGTTATCCGGGCGATCTTCGATCTTTTCGGCCAGCTTGGTCAGACCATACAGGCTGGCCGCCATATCGCCGGCGATCGCCGCACTGTTCCACTCGCCCTTGACCCGCTTGGCCGCCTCGGCATTGCTCGACACCGCCACCCGCTCGACATTCGGGTAATGCGCATCCAGCCACTTGCGGCACTGGGCCAGGGACTGGGCATGCGAGTAGATGCGGGAGATCTTGTCGACCTTGGTGGTTTCGCCGACCAGCAGATGATGGTGGATGCGCAGCTCGACTTCGCCGCAGATCACCATGTCGTGTTCGAGGAAGCTGTCCAGGGTGTGATTGATCGCGCCTTCGGTAGAGTTCTCCACCGGCACTACGCCGAAGTTCACCCCGCCCGCAGCCACTTCGCGAAACACTTCGTCGATCGCCGCCATGGGCACGCTGATCACCGCGTGACCGAAATGCTTCATCGCCGCGGCCTGGGAGAAGGTGCCTTCCGGGCCGAGATAGGCGACTTTCAGCGGGTTCTCCAGCGCCAGGCAAGAGGACATGATCTCGCGAAACAGCCGCGCCATTTCCTCATTGCCCAGCGGCCCCTGATTGCGCTCCATGATGCGTTTGAGCACCTGGGCCTCACGCTCCGGACGGTAGAACACCGGCTTCTCGCCTTCCGGCAACGCCAGCATCTTGACCCGCGCCACATCTTCGGCGCAGCGCGCGCGATCGCTGATCAGCTCGAGAATTCTTTCGTCGAGATTATCGATGCGCAGGCGCAGGGCTTGCAGTTCTTGCTCGGAGACTACATCCGTCATCAGCCGTGTTCCTTCTCGAATTGCGCCATATAAGCCACCAACGCCTCAACGGCATCCAGACCCACGGCGTTATAGATGGAAGCACGCATGCCGCCGACCGAACGGTGCCCCTTCAGATTGAGCAGGTTGCGGGCCTCGGCACCGGCGAGGAACGGCTTGTCCAGACGATCATCCGCCAGGCGGAAGGGCACGTTCATCCAAGAGCGGGCATTGAGCGCAATCGGGTTGCTATACAGCTCGCTGCTGTCGATGGCGCCATAAAGCAGTTCTTTCTTGGCGCGGTTGCGTTGCTCCATGGCCTCGACCCCGCCCTGCTCCTTGAGCCACTCGAACACCAGGCCGGAGAGGTACCAGGAGAAGGTCGCCGGGGTGTTGTACATCGAGCCGTTATCGGCGGCGACCTTGTAGTTGAGCATGGTCGGGCAGACGCTACGCGCACGGCCGAGCAGGTCTTCACGGACTATGCTGACGACCAGGCCGCTGGGGCCGATATTCTTCTGCGCGCCGGCATAGATCAGGCCAAATCTCGACACATCGATAGGTCGCGAGAGGATGTCCGAGGACATATCCGCTACCAACGGCACGTCGCCGACGTCAGGGATCCAGTCGAACTGCAGACCGCCAATGGTTTCGTTGCTGGCGTAGTGCAGGTAAGCGGCGTCTTTCGACAGCGCCCACTCGTTCTGCCCAGGAATCGCGAAGTAGTCGTAAGACTTGGCGCTGGCGGCGACGTTGATATTGCCGTAGCGACGGGCCTCCTCAATGCTCTTCTTCGACCAGATACCGGTATCGATATAGTCAGCGACACCGTCTTCCGGCAGCAGGTTGAGCGGAATCTCCGCGAACTGCTGACTGGCACCGCCCTGCAGGAACAGCACTTTATAGTCGGAGGGGATGACGAGCAGGTCGCGCAGATCCTGCTCGGCCTTTGCCGCAATGGCCATGTACTCGTCACTGCGGTGGCTCATTTCCATCACGGACAGGCCTTTACCCTGCCAATCGAGGAGCTCCGCCTGGACGCGTTGCAGAACAGCTTCAGGAAGCGCGGCCGGGCCGGCGCAGAAATTATAGGCTCGCTTGCTCACATCCACTCTCGCTCAAATGTTGGACGACTGACCACTGCCGGTCAGCCGTCGAATCCAACGCCGCAAGGCGCGAGGTCAAGCCTCGCCCATGCAGATCACTCTTCGCTGACCGGACTCTCGTCAGCCGCAGCATCCGACGCATCGGCCACATCGGCCACATCGTCATCCAGAGCCTCGTCACCTTCAAGCAGCTCGTCAATCTCCTCTTCGGATGGCTCCTGCACCCGCTGGAGGCCCACGAGCTTTTCATCCTTGGCCAGCTTGATCAGGGTCACACCCTGGGTGTTACGGCCGAGACTGGAGACTTCACCAACGCGGGTACGCACCAAGGTGCCCTGGTCGGAAATCAGCATGATTTCCTCGCCGTCGAGCACCTGCACAGCGCCAACCAGCTTGCCGTTGCGCTCGCCGCTGACCATGGCAATCACGCCCTGGCCACCGCGCTTGTACTCCGGGAACTCGTCGATCGCCGTACGCTTGCCATAGCCACGCACGGAGGCAGTAAGAATCTGGCTGCCCTCTTCCGGAATCAGCATGGAAATCAGCTTCTGCCCTTCCGGCAGACGCATGCCGCGCACGCCGCGAGCGGTACGACCCATGGCGCGTACATCGGTTTCCTTGAAACGGGTAACCTTGCCGCCATCGGAGAACAACATGACCTCACGGCTGCCATCGGTGATGGCAGCGGAAATCAGGGTGTCGCCTTCGTCGAGGCCCAGGGCGATCAGACCGACGCTACGTGGTCGGCTGAACTGGGTCAGCGGGGTCTTCTTCACGGTGCCGTTTGCAGTGGCCATGAAGATGAACGGGCCCAGGGCTTCTACCGCGCCCTCAGCATCGTCCAGCACACCTTCGATATCGTCGACATCGTCCTGCTTGCCCTTGGCCGCGATCTCCACAGGCAACATGGTGGTGATGTATTCACCCTCGCTCAATGGCAACAAATTGACCAGCGGACGACCACGAGCAGCTCGCGAGGCTTCTGGTATTTCATAGGTTTTCAGCCAGTACACCTTGCCCTTGCTGGAGAACAGCAGCAGCGTGGTATGACTGTTGGCGACCAGCAGGTGGGCAATGTAGTCCTCCTCCTTGATACCGGTGGCCGACTTGCCTTTACCGCCGCGACGCTGAGCCTGATAAGCGGTCAACGGCTGCGATTTGGCGTAACCGGTGTGAGAGATGGTCACCACCCGATCTTCTTCGGTGATCAGATCACCCAGGGTCAGATCCAGGCGGGCATCGAGAATCTCGGTGCGCCGCGCATCGCCGAACTCGGCCTTGATGCTCTCAAGCTCTTCGCGAATCACTTCCATCAGGCGTACAGCGCTGGTCAGGATGCGGATCAACTCGCCAATCTGGGCGAGAATTTCCTGGTACTCGGCCAGCAGCTTCTCATGCTCCAGCCCGGTCAGGCGGTGCAGACGCAGCTCGAGAATGGCCTGGGCCTGCTCCGGCGACAGGTAGTACTTGCCCTCACGCAGGCCGTACTGTGGTTCGAGGGTGTCCGGGCGGCAGGAATCGGCGCCGGCACGCTCGACCATGGCTTCTACCGCAGTCGACTCCCACGCGGTGGAAATCAACGCTTGCTTGGCTTCAGCGGGCGTTGGCGAGGCCTTGATCAGGGCGATCACCGGATCGATGTTGGACAGGGCAACCGCCTGACCTTCGAGGATGTGCCCACGCTCACGCGCCTTGCGCAACTCGAACACGGTGCGCCGGGTGACCACTTCACGGCGGTGCAGGACAAAGGCTTCGAGCATGTCCTTGAGGTTGAGAATCTTCGGCTGACCGTCGATCAAAGCGACTACGTTGATGCCGAATACGCTCTGCATCTGGGTCTGGGCGTAGAGGTTGTTGAGCACTACCTCCGGCACTTCACCGCGGCGCAGCTCGATCACGATGCGCATGCCGTCCTTGTCGGACTCGTCACGCAGCTCGGTGATGCCTTCGAGCTTCTTCTCTTTAACCAGCTCGGCGATCTTTTCGATCAGACGTGCCTTGTTCAGCTGGTACGGCAGCTCGCTGACGATGATCTGCTGACGACCGCCGACCTTGTCAATGTCTTCGATGATCGCCCGCGCGCGCATATAAATGCGCCCGCGCCCGGTGCGATAAGCCTCGATGATGCCGGCACGGCCGTTGATGATCGCCGCGGTCGGGAAATCCGGACCCGGGATGTACTGCATCAACTCATCGACCGTCAGCTCGGAGTTGTCGATCAGCGCCAGGCAGCCGTTGATCACTTCCGTGAGGTTGTGTGGCGGGATATTGGTCGCCATACCCACGGCGATACCGCTGGAGCCGTTGACCAGCAGGTTGGGCACCCTGGTCGGCATGACCGCCGGAATCATCTCGGTGCCGTCGTAGTTCGGCACCCAGTCGACGGTTTCCTTGTGCAGATCGGCCAGCAGCTCGTGGGCCAGCTTGGTCATGCGCACTTCGGTGTAACGCATGGCGGCGGCGTTGTCGCCGTCCACCGAACCGAAGTTGCCCTGGCCGTCGACCAGCAGGTAACGCAGGGAGAAGGGTTGCGCCATACGTACGATGGTGTCGTACACCGCAGTGTCGCCATGCGGGTGGTACTTACCGATGACGTCACCGACCACACGGGCGGACTTCTTATATGCCTTGTTCCAGTCGTTACCCAACTCACTCATGGCAAACAGCACACGCCGGTGCACGGGCTTCAAGCCATCGCGCGCATCCGGCAGCGCTCGCCCGACGATTACGCTCATCGCGTAGTCGAGGTAGGACTGCTTGAGTTCGTCTTCAATATTGACCGGGAGGATTTCTTTGGCCAGTTCGCCCATGAGTAGCCTGGTTCCTTTTTCTGGTGATTCTTCGCCTCGTTCATCCCGAACGAGGCGAAGCGTGCCGCGCGGCTCTAGGCCAGCAGCGACTCACGACAAATCAATGAGTTATGCCATGTATCTGCGCAGTTAAGGCGACCGTTGCCAGCGCCCCTGAAAACGGCCGGATATTACCACAATCAGCGCCCCGCACCTATCCCCAACCAGCCGCCGCAGCAACGCCCACCTAGCGACTATGACCAGCTCAATGCAAACGCTTGCGGCACATCAGCCTGGTCATTTTTGCCGCATCCGGCCGTTCGACCACACCCTTCTCGGTGACGATGAAGTCGATCAGGTCGGCCGGCGTCACATCGAACACCGGATTGAGCGCATCCACTCCCGCCGCCACTCGCTGGCCATTGAGTTCCAGTAACTCGCTGGCATCACGCTCCTCGAGAGGAATATCGTCACCACTCTCCAGCGCCATGTCGATGGTCGAACTCGGCGCCACCACCATGAAGCGCACGCCATGGTGCATGGCATTGACCGCCAGCTGGTAAGTGCCGATCTTGTTCGCCACATCGCCATTGGCGGCAATCCGGTCGGCACCGACGATGACCCAGGTGATACCGCGAGTCTTCATCAGGTGCGCGGCGGCCGAATCGACATTCAGACTGACCGGGATGCCTTCGCCGGCCAACTCCCAGGCAGTCAGGCGCGAGCCTTGCAACCAAGGACGGGTTTCGTCGACATAGACGCGCTCGACCAATCCCTCCAGATAAGCTGCGCGAATCACCCCCAGCGCCGTGCCGAAGCCACCAGTGGCCAGGGCACCGGCATTACAGTGAGTCAACAGGTTCTGCTGATTGCCCTGATGCTTGCGAATCAGGTCGACACCGATCTGGGCCATGGTCAAGTTGGCTTCGCGATCGCTCTGATGAATACCCAGCGCTTCGCTCTCCAGCAGCGCAACCGGATCGTCACCTTCCTTAATACGCGCCATGCGCTCGCGCATTCGATTGAGCGCCCAGAACAGATTGACGGCGGTCGGCCGCGAGTCAGCCAGCACTTGAAAATCCGCCTCCAGGGCCACGCGCCAGTCGCCCCCCTCGGCCACCCGCGCGCGCGCGCCGAGCACCACGCCATAGGCCGCACTGATACCGATGGCCGGCGCCCCACGCACTACCATCAGGCGAATCGCCTCGGCTACGGCCACTGCCGAATGACAAGCATGCCAGGTTTCCTCGAACGGCAATACACGTTGATCGAGCAGATGCAGAGCGCCATCACGCCAATCAATGGCTTGAACCTTCTCTGCCGCTAGCAATTGCTCGCGCATTACACACCTCGCCCCGAAAAGCCGATCATTATACCCAGAGAAGCAGCCGCAAGCTGCACGCGTCAGCCGCGACACCAGCACCCGACGCTCGTCGAGCTTTTGCACATTCACTTACAGCTTGAATCCCATGGCTTATAGCTGCGCAGCTTCAAGCGCACGCCGTTCCCCTATAAACTCAGCCTCTCAGATACTCACAGGAAGCCCCAGGCATGCCCGAAGCCCCTCTCGACCTCCTCCTACTCCCAACCTGGCTGGTGCCGGTCGAGCCTGCCGGAGTGGTGTTGCACGAGCATGGCCTGGGCATCCGCGACGGCCGCATCGCCCTGATCGCGCCGCGCGCCGAAGCGCTCAAGCACCAGGCACTGGAAGTCCGTGAACTGCCCGGCCGACTGCTGACACCAGGACTGGTCAATGCCCATGGCCATGCTGCCATGAGCCTGTTTCGCGGCATGGCCGATGAACTGCCGCTGAGCAACTGGCTGGAACAGCACATCTGGCCAGCCGAGGCCAAGTGGGTTGATGAGCATTTCGTCCTGGATGGCACCGAGCTGGCCATCGCCGAACAACTCAAGGGCGGCATCACCTGCTTCTCGGACATGTACTTCTTTCCCGAAGTGGCCAGCGAGATCGTGCACAAGAGCGGCATTCGCGCCCAGATAACCATTCCGGTACTGGATTTCCCCATTCCCGGCGCCCGCGATGCCGACGAAGCGTTGCGCAAAGGGCTGGCGCTGTTCGACGACCTCAAGCAGCACCCGCGCCTGAGCGTTGCCTTCGGCCCGCACGCCCCCTATACGGTGAGCGACGACAAGCTGGAGAACATCCGCATACTCGCCGAGGAACTGGATGCCGGCATCCATATGCATGTGCATGAAACCGCCTTCGAGGTGCAGCAGAGCCTGCATCTATATGGCGAGCGTCCGCTGGCGCGATTGGCGCGACTCGGCCTGCTCGGCCCGCGCTTCCAGGCCGTGCACATGACCCAGATCGACGACGACGATCTGGCCCTGCTGGTGGCCAGCAACAGCAGCGTGATCCATTGCCCGGAGTCCAATCTCAAGCTGGCCTGCGGCTTCTGTCCGGTAGAAAAGCTCTGGCAGGCCGGGATCAATGTGGCCATCGGCACCGACGGGGCCGCCAGCAACAACGACCTGGATCTGCTTGGCGAAACCCGCACGGCCGCCTTGCTGGCCAAAGCCGTCGCCGGCTCAGCCAGCGCCCTGGACGCACATCGAGCGTTGCGCATGGCCACCCTCAATGGTGCACGCGCCCTCGGCCTGGATGACCAGATCGGCTCGCTGGAGCTGGGCAAAGCCGCCGACCTGGTGGTATTCAACCTGTCCGGCCTGGCCCAGCAGCCGATCTACGACCCGGTTTCGCAACTGATCTATACCAGCAACCGCGACTGCGTCGAAGATGTCTGGGTCGGCGGCAAGCACCTGCTCGACAGCGGCCGACTGACTCGCCTGGACGAACAGCGGATCATCGCCAACGCCCGCGCCTGGGGAGCGAAGATCGCCGCCAAGTGATAGAGCCCATGCATGACTGGCTATCGCCAGCAGGCTGGCGCCTACAGGCTGCGACAAACTGACATATATCGGGCGATCAATAGACGCCCACTCCAGACTACGAAACTGGCAACATGGATACATTCAGCCCAGGCTTGCCATTTTGCCGCTTCACCCAGGAATATTTATGAGCAACGTCGATCACGCCGAAATCGCCAAATTCGAAGCCCTCGCCCACCGCTGGTGGGACCGCGAAAGCGAATTCAAACCCCTGCACGACATCAATCCACTGCGGGTCAACTGGATTGAAGAGCGCGTCAGCCTGGCCGGCAAGAAGGTCCTCGACATCGGCTGCGGCGGCGGCATCCTCAGCGAAGCCATGGCCCAGCGTGGCGCCGAGGTAACTGGCATCGACATGGGCGAAGCCCCCTTGGCCGTGGCCCAGTTGCACCAACTGGAATCCGGCGTTTCGGTGCAGTACCGGCAGATCACCGCCGAAGACCTGGCCGCTGAGATGCCCGAGCAGTTCGACGTGGTCACCTGCCTGGAAATGCTCGAACACGTCCCGGACCCGGCCTCGGTGATCCGCGCCTGCCACACCCTGGTCAAACCCGGCGGCCAGGTGTTCTTCTCCACCATCAACCGCAACCCCAAGGCGTATATGTTCGCGGTGATTGGTGCGGAATACCTGCTGCGCCTGCTGCCACGCGGCACCCATGATTTCAAGAAGTTCATCCGCCCCTCGGAACTGGGCGCCTGGAGCCGCGACACCGGCCTGCAAGTCAAAGACATTATCGGCCTGACCTACAACCCGCTGACCAAACACTACAAACTGCAAGCGGATGTCGACGTCAACTACATGATCCAGACGCTCAAGGAGGCCTGATGCGTTTGCGCGCAGTTCTTTTCGATATGGATGGCACCCTGCTCGACAGTGCTCCCGACTTCATCGCCATCTGCCAGGCGATGCTCGCCGAGCGCGGCCTCGCGGCCGTGGATGACCAGCTGATTCGCGATCAGATTTCCGGCGGCGCCCGCGCCATGGTCGCAGCGAGCTTCGCCATGGACCCACTGACCGAGCAGTTCGAGGCCCTGCGCCTGGAGTTTCTCGAGCGCTATCAGGATCACTGCGCGGTACTGACCCGCCCGTTCGACGGCATCCATGAACTGCTCGCCGATATCGAGCAGGCCAAGCTGATCTGGGGCGTGGTAACCAACAAGCCGCTGCGCTTCGCCGAACCGATCATGCAGCAACTCGGCCTGGCCGAACGCTCCGCCATCCTGATCTGCCCGGAGCATGTCACCCACAGCAAACCCGACCCAGAGCCGATGATTCTGGCCTGCAGCCAGTTGGGCCTGGATCCGGCCAGCGTCCTGTTCGTCGGCGACGACCTGCGCGACATCGAGTCGGGACGCGCCGCCGGCACCAGAACCGCCGCGGTGACCTATGGCTATATTCACCCGGACGACAATCCCAGAAACTGGGGCGCCGACGTGGTGGTCGACCACCCACTGGAACTGCGCACGGTACTCGAACAGGCGCTGTGCCGCTGCTGAGCGGCTACGGCATACAGATTCTAAGGCCAGGCATTATCGAGTACCGCTTGCCAGCGCAAGGTTGGGCTTCGCCTAGCGAAGCCCAACCTGCCCCTATCAATATTCAGCCGCGCAACTTGCCGCTTTTGACTGGCAGCTTGCCGCTCTCCGAAGGAGTCCCCATGTTCCAATATTCTGCCCGCCCCGACCTGCTCAAGGATCGGGTGATTCTGGTCACCGGCGCTGGCCGCGGAATTGGCGCCGCCGCCGCGCAGGACTTTGCCGCCCATGGGGCGACCGTACTGCTGCTGGGCAAGACCGAAGAAAGCCTCAGCAGGGTCTACGACGCCATCGAGGTCGCCGGCCACCCGCAGCCCGCGGTGATCCCGTTCAACCTGGAAACCGCCCTGCCACACCAATACGACGAACTGGCAGCAATGATCGAGCGCGAATTCGGCAAACTTGATGGCCTGCTGCACAACGCCTCGATTGTCGGCCCGCGCACACCGCTGGAGCAGCTCTCCGGCGATAACTTCATGCGCGTGATGCAGATCAACGTCAATGCCACCTTCATGCTCACCAGCACCCTGCTGCCGCTGCTGAAACTCTCCAGCGACGCCTCGGTGGTATTCACCTCGAGCAGCGTCGGACGCAAAGGCCGCGCCTACTGGGGCGCTTATGCGGTCTCCAAGTTCGCCACCGAGGGCTTGATGCAGGTACTGGCCGATGAAGTCGATGGCGTGGCGCCGGTACGTGCCAACAGCATCAACCCGGGCGCCACCCGCACCGATATGCGCGCCCAGGCTTATCCAGGGGAAAACCCGGCCAACAACCCGCTACCCGAGGCAATAATGCCGGTCTATCTGTACCTGATGGGCCCTGACAGCAGCGGCGTCAATGGCCAGGCATTCGACGCCCAATAACCCCAGCAAACAGCGACTGCAGCGGCAGAAAAATGGCATCCCTCCACAAACCGGCAATCCCTTGCCGGTCGGCGCGGCAAGCAAACTGCAGATACTGGCCATTTGCCGCGAAAAACCAGCGTAAGTGACTGACTTCAAATAATTTTCATATTTTCTGAACCCTCTGGCATGGAATTCGCTCTATAGCCAGTGTTGCCGCATCAATGCGCTAGAGGTTCAGCATTTATGGTTACTCCCAGCCAGACCAACACCATCGATTTCGATACGGCAAAGCTTCAGCGCCTGGGTTTTTCCGGCAATCGCGCGCCGTCCCTGCGCCCGATCAGCCTGGCGCAACTGCGTCAGCAACTCAGCATGCAACTGCAGACCAGCCTGGATGTCGAGCGCATCCTCAAACTGTTCTTTACTGCCGTGCAAAGCCTGGTGCCGCTCAATGCCCTGACCTATCAACAGCCAACCGCCGACCTGCGCCTGGAGCTCGGCGAACGCGCCAGCCACTCGGCTGGTTACCGGCTGAGCCATGAGGGCGAATACCTCGGCGAGTTGGTTTTCCGCCGCCAACAGCGCTTCAGCGACGCGGAACTCAGCCAACTGGAGTCCCTGCTGGCCAGCTTGCTGTTCCCGCTGCGCAATGCCCTGCTCTACCGCGCGGCAGTCCAGAGTGCACTGCGTGATCCGTTGACCAACACCGGCAACCGCATTGCCATGGATCAGATTCTGCAGCGTGAGATCGATCTATCGCGACGCAATCAGCAACCACTCTCGCTGCTGATGCTCGACCTCGACCATTTCAAGCGGGTCAACGACAACCACGGTCATAGCATCGGCGACAGGGTATTGATCGACGTTGCCGCCACCCTGAAGAGCCAGCTACGCAACATCGACATGGTGTTTCGCTACGGCGGCGAAGAGTTTCTCGTACTGCTCTCGGGAACCTGCCGCGAAGCCGCCGCGATGGTCGGCGAGCGCCTACGGCATGCCGTGCAAGAGCTGCAATGTCTGGCCCAAGGCCGACCGATCGAGGTGTCCATCAGCCTCGGCTGCGCGAGCCTGCTGGCGGGCGAGTCAGCAGAAAGCCTGCTGCAGCGCGCCGATAGCGCACTCTATGTAGCCAAGCGCGATGGACGTAATCGCCTGAGCATGGCTGGCTAAAAACAGCGCACAAAAAAAGGACTCAATCGAGTCCTTTTTTTACGATCCCAGGATCGCGCTGCCCCAGCCTACTGCGGCTTGCGCGGGCCACGACCAAAGCCTGGGCGCTGCCCTTCGCCCGCGGACGGGGTGCGGCGCTTGGCTGGAGCGGCCGGCTTGCGCCCAGGGCGCTCGCTCAGCTCGACGCCTGGACGCATAGGCTTGGGCTTGTTCGGACTCTTCTTGTTGACATCCCGCGGCCGCTCGGCAACTGGCGTCCCTTTGCTCGGAGCAGGACGACCCTGGTCCGTACGGCCCTTGTCTGCGCGCGGCGTACGCACAGCACCACCTTCGCCGCGCGGGCTACGCTCTGCACGCTCACCACCCTCGCTGCGCGGAGTACGCCCGGAACCCGAACGATCAGCGGCAACAGAGCTGCCATGGGATGGGCGCAGAGTCCGCTGCGGACGTTCGCCGCGACCAACCGGCTTGGCCGACTTGCGCTGCAGACGATCGAGCTTGTCGCGGGTTTTTTCTTTCATGTCCGGCAAGGCGACCGACTTGAGGCCAACTTCCTCGCTGAGAATATCCACTTCGCGCTGGCTCATTTCACGCCAGCGACCCATGGTCAGATCCGAGGTGATAAATACCGGACCGAAACGCACGCGCTTCAAGCGGCTGACTACCAAGCCCTGGGACTCCCACAGACGGCGCACTTCGCGGTTACGCCCTTCCATCACCACGCAGTGGTACCAGTGGTTGAAGCCCACACCGCCCGGCGCCACCTTGATATCGGTGAACTTGGCCGGACCGTCTTCGAGCATCACCCCGGCTTTCAGCCGCTCGATCATTTCATCGTCGACTTCACCGCGCACGCGCACCGCGTACTCGCGGTCCATCTGGTAGGACGGATGCATCAAGCGGTTGGCCAGTTCTCCGTCGGTGGTGAACATCAGCAAGCCGGTGGTATTGATGTCGAGACGACCAATATTAATCCAGCGACCTTCTTTCGGCCGCGGCAGACGGTCGAACACGGTCGGACGCCCTTCGGGGTCGTCGCGGGTGCAGATCTCACCTTCGGGCTTGTTATAGAGGATCACGCGGCGCACGCTTTCGGCGGCTTCTTCGCGCTTGATCAAGCGGCCATCGATGGCGATGGCATCGTGCAGGTCGACACGCTGACCGAGGCCCGCGACCGCACCATTGACCTTGACCCGGCCGGCGCTGATCCAGCCTTCGATTTCGCGGCGTGAAGCCAGGCCTATGCGCGCCATGACTTTCTGCAATTTTTCGCCGGCTGGACTGTATTCTTCGGATTCACTCATCTGGGCACCTCCCGGTGTATCTCTAGTGATGGACGACAGCAAGTCGTCGAAAGGGCGCGGATCATACGCGAAACGCACAGCGTGCGCACCGTTTGAGACTAGCCGGCAGACGAGAAGTCATCGGTCTTTTCGACAGTCGGCACCTCAGCGATCCGCTACACATGCGCCGTTATCCGTAGCCCGGATGCATCCTGGGCAAGACCTGGCTAGAGCAAACCGGCTGCAGAACCGCAGCCCGCCAAGGTCAATGGCGCCCATGTTCAGTGACCCGGCGGCGCCTGCTCATCGGTGGCCTCCGTCAGCTCCTCGCCTTCGACCTCGTCCATCGTCGGCGCGGAAAAATCATCGAAATCGGTCTTCAAGCCCTGCTCCATGGAGTCCAGTTCGGCCAGCAGGCTGCTGAAGCTGGTTTCCTCGCTTGCCTCCACCAGCGGCTCATCGGCGAGCGCCAGGTCGGCGCGGGCCTGCAGGCTTTGCGGCGCAGCGAGGTCGTCATCGAAGGCCAGCAACGGCTCGGGTTCCAGCTCACGCAGTGCCGTCAACGGCGGTAGCTGGTCGAGACTCTTCAGATTGAAGTGATCGAGAAACGCCTTGGTGGTCGCCAGCATCGCCGGCTTGCCCGGCACGTCGCGGTAACCGACCACGCGGATCCACTCGCGCTCCAGCAAGGTTTTGACGATGTGGCTGTTGACCGCCACGCCGCGAATATCCTCGATCTCGCCGCGGGTAATCGGCTGCCGGTAGGCAATCAGCGCCAGGGTCTCGAGCATGGCCCGCGAATAACGCTGTGGCCGCTCTTCCCACAAACGGCCGACCCAGGGTGCGTAGATCTCGCGTACTTGCAGGCGGTAACCGGAAGCCACCTCGACCAACTCGAAGGCTCGCCCTTCGCAGGACTGGCGCAGCCGCTCCAGGGCTTTTTTGAATACCGCCGGTTCGGGGCGCTCCGCTTCCTCGAACAGCTCGAACAGACGTTCCAACGATTGCGGCTTGCCGGAGGCGAACAAGAAGGCTTCCAGCAGGCTGGCCAGTTCGCGGGGATTGCTCAGGTTCATGGTCATTCAGCTCGCGCACGCACGTGGATGGGGCCAAAGGCTTCATTTTGCACCAGCTCGACCAGCGATTCCTTGATCAGCTCGAGCACCGCCATAAAAGTCACCACCACGCCAAGACGCCCCTCCTCAGCCGTGAAGAGCTCGACAAAAGGCACGAAAGCGCCGCCCTTGAGACGCTCCAGCACTTCGCTCATGCGCTCGCGAGTCGACAGCGTCTCACGACTGACCTGGTGACTTTCGAACATATCGGCGCGGCGCAACACCTGCGCCATCGACAGCAACAGCTCCTCCAGATTGACCTCCGGTAGCAGCTTGCGCGCCTGAGCCAGTGGCGCATCCAGGCGCGGCACCGTCAGGTCGCGGCCGACCCGCGGCAGCCTATCGAGGCCTTCGGCAGCGGCTTTGTAGCGCTCGTATTCCTGCAGGCGACGAATCAGCTCGGCGCGCGGATCGTCTTCTTCCTCTGGCGCCTCGCTCGAACGCGGCAGCAGCATGCGCGACTTGATCTCGGCGAGCATCGCCGCCATCACCAGGTACTCGGCGGCCAGCTCTAGGCGCACCGACTGCATCAACTCGACATAGCCCATGTACTGGCGGGTGATTTCCGCCACGGGAATATCCAGCACATCGATATTCTGTTTGCGAATCAGGTAGAGCAGCAGGTCCAGGGGACCTTCGAAGGCTTCGAGAAACACCTCCAGGGCATCCGGCGGGATATACAGATCCAGCGGCATTTCGGTCACCGCCCGGCCGTATACCAAAGCGAACGGCAGCTCTTGCTGGGCGCCCGCTTGACTGTCGGCGGGCTGTTCAGGTGACTGGCTGTGCATATTGATTTATCGAATTCCTGCTCAGCGGTAATTCAAACCCAAGGCCAGGCGCACCTCGGTCAGGGTTTCCCGTGCTTCATTGCGCGCACGCTCGGCGCCCTCGGCCAGGATATTGCGCAGCAACTCGGGGTTGTCCTGGTAATCGGCGGCACGCGCCTGCAAGGGTTGCAGCTCTTTCTGCACGGCCTCGATCAATGGTCCCTTGCAGTCCAGACAACCGATGCCGGCACTCTTGCAGCCTTGCTGCAGTGCAGCACGCGTCTCTTCACTGGTGTAAATCTCGTGCAGCGGCCAAACCGGGCAATGGGCAGGATTACCTGGATCGTCCCGGTGCACCCGCGCCGGATCAGTGGGCATGCGCCTGATTTTCTCTTCGACTTCGGCACTGCTGTCACGCAGAAAAATTGCATTGCCGCTGGACGTGGACATTTTCCCGCCATCCAGCCCCGGCAACGTTGGCGCATCGCTGAGCAAGGGGCGCGGCTCGGGCAGCAACACCTTGCCGCCACCTTCCAGGTAACCGAACAGCCGCTCCTTGTCGCCGATGGTGACGCTCTGTTGCTCTTTAAGCAACGCCTTGGCGGTTTCCAGGGCCTCGACGTCACCCTGCTGCTGGTACGCCTTGCGCAAATTGTTGTAGAGCGTGGCGGTTTTCTTGCCGAGCTTGCGGATTGCCGCCTCGGCTTTCAGCTCGAAGCCCGGCTCACGGCCATAGAGATGATTGAAACGGCGAGCCACTTCGCGGGCGAACTCGATATGCGCTAATTGATCGGCGCCAACCGGCACCACCCCCGCCCGGTACAGCAGGATATCCGCCGCCTGCAGCAACGGATAACCCAGAAAACCATAGGTGGCGAGTTCCCTGCCCTGCAGCCGGTCTTGCCGCTCCTTGTAGGACGGCACCCGCTCCAGCCAGCTAAGCGGGGTGATCATCGACAGCAGTAGATGCAGTTCGGCGTGCTCCGGCACTTGCGACTGGATGAACAAGGTCGCGGAACTGGGGCTGACCCCAGCGGCCAGCCAATCCACCGCCATGTCCATGACTTGCTGGGAGATCGGCCCGACACCCTGGTAGTTGGTCGTCAGTGCGTGCCAGTCGACGATGCAGAAAAAGCATTCGTATTCGTGCTGCAACTTGATCCAGCTTTTCAGCACGCCATGATAATGGCCAAGGTGCAAACGGCCACTGGGACGCATGCCGGACAGCACGCGGCGTTCGGAATCAACAAGGCTCAAACCAGGTTACCTGAGCGAATCAACAAGACGCGAAGTATAGCGAGACCAGAAGCTGTCGCGGAAAAAACGACCACGGAACCGTTCAGGCTCACGGCCAGTCTTAATCAATGAAGCCGCCCGGAAAAATCGACGGCAGAATCGTGCGCCAACAGCAGTGCAAGGTTTGACGCGAATCCCGACCACTCGTCGAGGGTCACAGCATGAAAATTACCGCCCCAACTTTCGCCATTCTGGCAGCATTGCTGCTCCTGCCGCCGTTAACCGCTCAGGCCGGCATGATCGGCACCCAAGAAGTCATTGCCGAGCAGACCGCTCAAGCCGATCGCGACAAAGTCAGTGAGTTCCTCAACCGCGCCGACGTCGAGGAGCGTTTGCAAACCATGGATGTTCCCGCGGCCCTGGCCCGTAGCCGGGTGGATGCCCTGACGCCCGCGGAGACCGCCACCCTGGCCCAGCGGATAGATGCCTTGCCGGCCGGCGGTGCACTCAGCGGCAGCGATTTCGTCGTCATCCTGCTGGTGGTCCTGCTGGTGGTGCTGATTCTGTAGCCGCTGACAGTCAGGCGTGCGGAATTTCGCGCATTTCGTGCGAGGCCTTCACGCCTCGCCGAAAGGCGTGGGATCACCGCAGCCGACGCGAATGATGTGCGGCTCATCATCCGCCAGATTGATTACGGTCGAGGCCTTCAGCCCACCAAAACCACCGTCGATGATCAGGTCGACCTGATGTTCGAGGATCTGGCGCATTTCATAGGGATCGCTCATCGGCAGCGTCTCGCCCGGCAGAATCAGACTGACGCTCATCAGCGGCTCGCCGAGTTCGCTGAGCAACGCTTGGGCAATCGGGTGATCGGGTACCCGCAGACCAATGGTGCGGCGCTTGGGGTGCAGCAACATGCGCGGCACTTCGCGAGTGGCATTGAGGATGAAGGTGTAAGGCCCCGGCGTATGGTTCTTCAGCAACCGAAAGGCCCCAGTATCGACCTTGGCGAACAGACCAATCTGCGACAGGTCGCGACAGAGCAGAGTGAAGTTGTGTTTGTCGTCCAACTGGCGCAAACGGCGAATACGCTCAACCGCATTCTTGTCACCAATATGGCAACCGAGCGCATAGGACGAATCGGTGGGATAAATCACCACGCCGCCGGCCCTGATGATCTCCACCGCCTGTTTTATCAGGCGCAGCTGTGGATTTTCCGGGTGAACCTGGAAAAATTGACTCAAGCTAACTCCCTGTTCAAATTGCAGTAGGCTGTCGGACATGCTGAAAACGCGCCCAAAGGGGCGACAAGTCCTCGGGTACAGGGCGATACATACCCAGTTCGGACCAGTCACCAGGTGCATGAAAGTCACTACCGGCACTTGCCAGCAGGCCAAATTCGCGAGCCAGAATCGCCAGACCACCGACCTGTTCAGCCGGCTGCATACCGTTGACCACCTCCAGCGCATGGCCACCGGCAGCGGCAAAATCGGCAATCAACTTGCGTCGCTTACTACGAGTAAAGTCGTACTGCCACGGGTGCGCCAGGCTGATCGAGGCGCCCGCTTGTTGCAAGGTTGCAACGGCCTGCTGCAACGCCGGCCAATGCTGCTTGACGTCACCCAACTTGCCCGACCCGAGCCACTTGCGGAAGGCCTCGGCGCGGTCCTTGACGTAACCGGCGCGCACCATGAACTCGGCGAAGTGCGGCCGAGCCGGAGCGTTGCCACTGTCGCCCAATTCCAGCTGCACGGCCCGCGCGCCGTCCAGTGCGCCGGGCATGCCTTTGTTGTCCAGGCGCTTACTGATTTCTGCGGCCCGCAACCAGCGCCCTTCATGCAACTCGGCAATCGACTGGAGCAACGCTGGCGAATCACTGGCGAAGGCATAACCGAGGACATGGATGGTGGCGCCACCCCAGGTGCAGGACAACTCGATGCCAGTGACCAGTTGCATATCCAGCGCCTGGGCGGCGGCACGCGCCTCCTCTAGGCCTTCCAGGGTGTCATGGTCGGTCAGCGCAAGCAGCCGCACACCGCGCTCGTATGCCCGTGCGACCACCACAGCCGGCGCAAGCGCACCGTCTGAAGCGGTGCTATGACAATGCAAATCAACATCCATAAGGAGCGCTTTCTCAGTAATTTATGTTTGTTATTATGCCGGCACCGGCGAACTCTTGCTGACATCACTAATAGATGGTTGAAATAAACTGGTAATTTAAGGCTAGCCCACAGGGCGCGCGAAGCGCATCAACAGCGAAATTTACCGGCGGTAAATGAGCATTGTGATGACCGCCTAGCCGTCGCTCACTAGCTTGTTCAGCGGCCTGCCAACTGGGTAACTTTTCATCCGCTTGCCAAACAATTGCTCGACTTTGCCAGTCCACACTGCTTTTCTGCGCTAATACCAACTGGCGCCCCAACCATTAAGGATTGAGATGCTCTACGCCATTATCGCCACCGATGTCGAAAACTCCCTGGAAAACCGTTTGGCTGCTCGCCCCGCGCACGTCGCACGGCTGGAGCAGTTGAAGAGCGAAGGCCGTCTAGTGCTCGCCGGCCCGCACCCTGCGATCGACAGTAACGACCCGGGTTCGGCAGGCTTTTCCGGCAGCCTGATCGTTGCCGAGTTCGACTCGCTGAATGCTGCCCAAAGCTGGGCCGATGCCGACCCTTACCGCGCTGCTGGGGTTTACGCCGCGGTGCTGGTCAAGCCGTTCAAACTGGTTCTGCCTTAATCCGCACACCTGCCGCTCGCTGCTCGCCCACAACAATCCACTAGGACATAGGAGTTCCGATGCGCCCAGGCCCGTGGTCTTTTCTGTTTGCGCTGTTGCTGCTGCCTCTTGGCCTGCATGCCGAGCAAACCCCGCCTGCCCCCTCCGCAGCGGCGACGGCAGAGCACGCGCAGATAGACGCCCTGCAGCAGCGCCTGGCCACCAGCGAGCAACAACGCGAAGCGTTGGGCGCAGAACTGCAAGCCAGCGGGGGCGAACGCGAAAGCGCGCTATCGCAGCGTTTACACCAGGAAAACCAACACCTCAAGCTGCAACTGAAGAAAAACCAGGCCGTAGCACCTGAGCCATTACTCGGCGATCAGCAACAATGGTTTGTCGTCGGCGCTGGCGCAGCACTACTGGGCGTCATCCTCGGCGCACTGCTGCGTGGCAACCGCCGCTCGCGGCGTGAGTGGATAAACTGAAGTCAGTATGAGCGCACTTCTCCTGATCGACGACGACATCGAACTGTGCGAGCTGTTGGCCACCTGGCTGAGCCAGGAAGGCTTCCAGGTCAGCGCCTGCCATGATGGCCACAGCGCACGCCTCGCCTTGGCCAACCAGACACCCGACGCAGTGGTACTCGATGTGATGCTGCCCGACGGCAGCGGCCTGGAGTTGCTCAAGCAATTGCGCAGTGATCACCCGGAGCTACCGGTGCTGATGCTCTCAGCCCGTGGCGAGCCGCTGGATCGCATCCTCGGCCTGGAGCTTGGCGCCGACGACTATCTGGCCAAGCCCTGCGACCCCCGTGAGCTGACCGCCCGTTTGCGCGCCGTATTGCGCCGCAGCCTGCATCCTGCCGTGTCCAGCCAACTGCAACTGGGCGACCTGTGCTTCAGTCAGGCACGCGGCGTGGTGACGATCGGCGAGCACGAGGTCATCCTCACCCTGTCGGAAAGCCGCCTGCTCGAAGCCCTGCTGCAGCAGCCCGGCGAGCCCGTGGACAAGCAGGAACTGGCGCAACTGGCGCTGGGCCGCAAGTTGACGCTGTACGACCGCAGCCTGGACATGCACGTCAGCAACCTGCGCAAGAAAATCGGCCCCCACCCGGACGGACGTCCGCGCATCCTCGCCTTGCGCAGCCGCGGTTACTACTACAGCGCCTGAGATTCTGGGTAAGGCCAAGCCTGACTCGCCTTTACTCAAGCTTTACCCTTGCCTGACGGCCCTTGACCTTGACCGCTCTAGACTGGGCACATCCGGTAACCAACCGGCATCGAGACAAGGAGACACACCATGCGCAAGACTCTCACCGCCCTGTTACTCACACTGACCCTACCAACGTTGGCCATGGCCATGCCCGACGGCGGCTCGCACCACGGCGGCGGCCACGGTGACCGACATGGCTCGCGGATGTTCAAAGACCTCGACCTGAGCCAGGAGCAACACCGCGAAATCCGCAAGCTGATGGGCGAGCAGATGAAAAGCCGCCACGAAATCACCCAGCGCTATCTGGAAAAACTGCCGGTCGCCGAACAGAAAGCCATGCAGGATGAGCTGAAAGCCGCCAAGGACAAGCAGCACAGCACCATTCGCGACCTGCTCAAACCCGAACAGCAGAAGGCCTTCGACGAACACCAGAAGAAAATGCAGGAACGTCGCGCCGAACGTGCGGCCTTCAACGCCTGGAAAGCCGAGCAGGCTAGCAAGGTCGAATGACGGCAACAGACTGGCCCCGGCCAGTCGTGCTGGCCACCACAATCCCACCCATCAAGCCCCGGCTTGATGGGTTTTTTCGCGACCAAGGAGTCATCCGTGCGTTCATTGTTCTGGCGCATCTTCGCCAGCTTCTGGCTGGCCCTTGCCCTGGTTGCCGGGCTATCCATGCTGCTGGGACGAGCGCTGAACCAGGACGCCTGGATTCTCAGCCAGCACCCGGCCCTGAACGGCTTGGCCGAAACCTGGATCAGTCTTTATGAAGAGCAGGGAGCCGACGCCGCCCAGACCTTTCTCGAGCAACGCAAGAAGGCCTCGCGCCTCAACGTGCAAGTGCTCGATGACAACGGTCAACCCCTGGTCCGAGGCACCTTCCCGCCGCGCGCCGCTGCCTTCGAGGCACGCCAGCAAAATGACAAACGCCTGCCCTGGCGCCGCCTGACTACCGACTACAGCAGCCCCCAGACCGGCGCAACCTACCTGTTTATCTACCGCATTCCACACCGGGAACTGGCCGCCTGGCAACGCGACAGCCTGCTCTTGCCGCTCAGCGCGCTGGCCATCGCCCTGGTGGTACTGACCCTGTTCAGCCTGCTGGTGACCCTGTCCATCACCCGCCCGCTGAATCGCCTGCGTGGCGCCGTACACGACCTCGGCCAGACCGCCTACCAGCAGAACAGCCTGGCCCGTCTGGCCAATAGACGCGACGAACTGGGTGTGCTGGCCCGCGACTTCAACCGTATGGGCGCGCGCCTGCAAGGGCTGATAGGCAGTCAGCGCCAGTTGCTGCGTGATGTGTCCCACGAACTGCGCTCGCCACTGGCGCGCTTACGCATAGCACTGGCCCTGGCCGAACGCGCCGACACCGCCGAACGGGGAAAGCTCTGGCCGCGCCTGGCGCGCGAGTGCGACCGCCTGGAAGCCTTGATCAGCGAGATTCTCACCCTCGCCCGCCTCGACGCCGATCCTGGCGCAGCCCAACCAATCGACCTTGCCGCGCTGCTGCGCAAGCTGCAAGAAGAGGCACAACTCGAGGCACCGCAACAGCGGGTGGAGATCAAACTGACACCCGGAGCGAGCCTACACGGCTGGCCGGACATGCTCGAACGGGCGCTGGACAACCTGCTGCGCAATGCCTTGCGCTTCAGCCCGGCAGGCCAGGCAATTGAATTCAAGGTCGAACGGCAGGCCGACGAACTGTGCCTCAGCGTACGCGACCACGGACCTGGCGTTGCCGCCGAATACCTGACCAGGCTGGGCGAGCCCTTCTTCCGTGCGCCTGGGCAAAGCACGCCCGGGCATGGCCTGGGCCTGGCGATTGCCCGGCGCGCCGCCGAGCGTCACGGCGGCCGACTGGTACTGAACAATCACCCAGAAGGTGGCTTCAGTGCCAGCCTGCTGCTACCGCTAAAGCCGCAGACTGGCAAGTAGGGCGGCTGCGTACGGCGCGTCGGGTGATCCGGGCGGCGATCCGTTCGGAGCGCAACGACAGCCCGCCTGGTTTGTACCGCCCCGATCATCCGCTACGGACTGCTTGCTGCAAGTCGCCGGTTACACGCCCGGCCAGGCGCTGACGAAATCGGCTACCGCCAACGGCACGGGTTTGCGCAATTCGCGTTCGGCAGTTCCCAGGTAAAGGAAGGCGACGATGTGTTCGTCACTGTCCAAGCCAAGCCCAGTCGCCACCTGAGCGTTATAGGCCAGCTCACCGGTGCGCCATACCGCGCCTATACCCTGAGCATGAGCGGCGAGCAGAATGGCATGGGTAGCGCAACCCGCGGCGATCACCTGTTCCTGCTGCGGCACCTTGGCATGGGCCTTTACACGGGCGATCACCACCACCAGCAAAGGCGCTCGCAACGGCATGGCACGCGCCTTGGCCAAGGCCTCCTCACTTATATCACCCGCGCCAGCCGCCATGACCTGGGCGAACAACTCGCCCAGGTGCTCACGCGCAGCCCCTTCGATCGTAAGAAAGCGCCACGGCCGCAACTGTCCGTGATCCGGTGCACGCAATGCCGCGCGAAACAGCAGTTCGCGCTGTGCGGCATCCGGTGCTGGCTCGCACAAACGCGGCACTGAAACACGATTGAGCAGAGCATCGAGAGCATCCATCGGCCACCTCTTGAACAAAAAATAAGCGGGGATTCTAGAGCGTGGCGCAGGGCGGTGGGGAAAAACTGTGCGCGGCGAGCAAACCGACAGCAGAAACGAGCTGCATGGATTAGCGCAAAAAAACGCGCAGGCCCTAGTGTCACGCCAACGTTGAGATATCGGTTAATCGCGGTCTTACCCATGTACCGCGATCCCCTGTAGGGCGGGTTAGGCGCGTGGCAGTCGATCAACGGTTGCCACCGAAACCAGGCGCGCCGTAACCCGCCATCGGCGCAACGCAGCCCAGTTTCGAGGCGAGGCGCCTGGTGGGTTACGCGGCGCGCCAAGATGGCGTTGCCTGATCGTTCGCAGGTTGGCGCCGCTAACCCACCCTACGCAACCCGCTCCGGCGCCACACTCGGCCGCACGAACGGCATCAACGCCGGCAGGCCGTGGGCGCGCCGGGCATCGTCACAGCGCGGCTCAGGCTCGCCATTGGCCCACGACGCCTCGAATTCGCGGCATGGACTGGCGCGTTGCTCATAGAGCGTGCAGCGCACGCCCTGCCCCACTTCACCGAGCAGGGCGACACAGCGGGCCGGCTTGTACTCGGTGCCGCGCATGGCGACCCGATGCGGAGTGATCAGCACCACCTGGTCGTCCGGCACCGTACCGCCGGCCGATTGGCATTCACCCCAGAAGAAAGACACACGAAAATGCGCGCAGCAGGCGCCACACGTAAGGCAAGGATTAGCGTTCGACATGATTTTAGAGGGCTCAGAAACCGGCAAGGGCCGGCACCTGGCGGCTATTCTATGCCGCGCCATGCGCTTGTAAAGCGCCATATCGATAGCCCGGATGAAAAGCTGATACGCGGAGACCACGCGCGCGCCACGGCAACTGATGGCAACACGGCATAAGCCGACGCAATGGTTTATTCGCGGCATGCGCGAGCTGGTTTACAGCCTCTGCGGCGCGAGTAGAATGGCGCCCTTTGCCGCCTTCAATCCGAGCCTCCTGTCATGGCCTTGCCGACGCTGCGCATCATCGGTTTCATCCTCGGCATTTTTCTGATTACCCTGGCCGTCAGCATGACCATCCCGATGCTGACGCTACTGGTCTTCGAGCGCACCGATGATCTCGATGCCTTTCTCTGGTCAAGCCTGATTACCCTTGCCAGCGGCCTCGCCCTGGTGCTGAGCGGGCGCCCGGCCAACGCTCAGCTGCGCCCACGCGACATGTACATGCTGACCACCGCCAGCTGGCTGGTGGTGTGCATCTTCGCCGCCATGCCGATGATGCAGATTCAACACATCAGCTACACCGACGCCTTCTTCGAAACCATGTCGGGCATCACCACCACCGGTTCCACCGTACTGACCGACCTCGACAACGCTTCGCCAGGGTTGTTGATCTGGCGTTCGCTGTTGCAGTGGCTGGGCGGCATCGGTTTTATTGGCATGGCCGTGGCGATTCTGCCGCTGCTGCGCGTCGGTGGCATGCGTCTGTTCCAGAGCGAATCATCGGACTGGGGCGAAAAGGTCATGCCACGCTCGCACATGGCGGCCAAGTACATCATCGCGATTTTCGTCGGCATAACCCTCGCCGGCACCCTGGCGTACTGGCTGTCAGGCATGAGCTGGTTCGAGGCGATCAACCATGCGATGACCTCGATTTCTACCGGCGGCTACTCCACCTCCGACAGTTCCATGGCCCACTTCGGTCCCGCCTCGCACTGGGTGGCGATCGTCTTGATGCTCTTGGGCGGCTTGCCCTTCACCCTCTTCGTCGCCACCATCCGCGGCAATCGCCGGGCCTTGGTCAAGGACCAGCAAGTACGCGGCTTTATCTCGTTGCTGGCCTGCACCTGCCTGCTGTTCAGCCTGTGGCTCTGGATGCACTCCGAGTACGCCTATTTCGACGCCCTGCGCATCGTCACCCTCAACGTGGTTTCGGTGGTCACCACCACCGGCTTTGCTCTCGGTGATTACAGCCTCTGGGGCGATTTCGCCGTGATGGTGTTCTTCTACCTGACCTTCGTCGGCGGTTGCTCCGGCTCGACCGCGGGCGGCCTGAAAATCTTCCGCTTTCAGGTGGCCTATACCCTGCTGCGCAGCGGCCTCAACCAGTTGGTCCACCCGCGTGCGGTGATCAAGCAGCGCTACAACGGTCACAGCCTCGATGAGGATATCGTCCGCTCGATCCTCACCTTCTCTTTCTTCTTTACCATCACCATCGGCCTGATCGCCCTGGGGTTGTCGCTGATTGGCCTGGACTGGACTACCGCACTGACGGCGGCAGCCACCGCCGTCTGTAATGTCGGCCCGGGACTCGGTCCGATCATCGGCCCGGCGGGGAATTTCTCCAGCCTGCCGGATGCGGCTAAATGGCTGCTAACCCTCGGCATGCTGCTCGGTCGCCTGGAGATTCTTACCGTGCTGGTGCTGGTCACCCGAGCTTTCTGGAGACACTAATCAGCGGCAAGATTGCCGGTGATTCGGCGCCTTGCCGACAGTCCCACCTAGAATGACGTCATTATTTGCTTGATTTGCTTGGAAGCCGACTAGATGGCCTTGCCGACCCTACGCATCATTGCCTTCATCAATGGTATTTTCCTGATCACCCTGGCGGTGAGCATGGTGGTGCCGATGCTCACCCTGGTGATCTTTGAGCGCGCGAATGAACTCAATGCCTATCTCTGGTCGAGCCTGATCACCTTCGTCGCCGGGCTGTCCATGGTTGCCCAAGGCCACCCGAAAGGCGTCGAACTGCGCCCGCGCGATATGTACATGCTGACGGTGTCGAGCTGGCTGCTGGTATGCACCTTCGCCTCGCTACCGTTCATGCTGGCCCAGCACATGAGCCTTGCCGACGCCGTCTTCGAAAGCATGTCCGGCATCACCACCACCGGCGCCACGGTGCTCAGCGGCCTGGACAGCATGTCGCCAGGCATCCTGATCTGGCGCTCGCTGCTGCACTGGCTCGGCGGTATCGGCTTCATCGCCATGGCCGTGGCGATCTTGCCGATGCTGCGCATCGGTGGCATGCGCCTGTTCCAGACCGAATCGTCGGATCGCTCGGACAAGGTCATGCCGCGCTCGCACATGGTTGCCAAATTCATGGTCGCGGCCTACGTGGGTATCAGCCTGCTGAGTGCCCTGGCGTTCTGGGCCGCGGGCATGGGCGTATTCGATGCCATCAACCACACCATGTCGGCGATCGCCACCGGCGGCTTCTCCACCTCCGACAGCTCGATCGGCAAGTGGTCGCAGCCGGCGGTGCACTGGGTCAGCGTAGTGGTGATGATTCTCGGTAGCCTGCCATTCGTCCTCTATGTGTCGATGCTGCGGGGCAACTTCAAGGCGCTATTACGCGATCAACAGGTACGCGGTTTCCTCGGCATATTGCTGTGTACCTGGCTGGCGCTCGGCACTTGGTACAGCCTGACCACCGAACTGCATTGGCTGGAGGCGGTGCGCCACGTGGCGGTGAACACCACATCGATCATGACCACCACCGGCTTTGCCCTGGGCGACTACACCCTCTGGGGTGGCTTCGCCGGCATGCTGTTCTTCTACCTGGGTTTTATCGGTGGCTGCTCCGGCTCGACCGCAGGCGGCCTGAAGATCTTCCGCTTCCAGGTCGCCTATATCCTGCTCAAGGCCAACCTGCTGCAACTGGTGCACCCGCGTGCGGTCATCAAGCAGCAATACAACCAGCACCGCCTGGACGAGGACATCGTCCGTTCGATCCTGACTTTTTCGTTTTTCTTCACCATCACCATCGCCCTGCTGGCGCTGGCCCTGACGCTCTGCGGCCTGGACTGGATCACCGCGCTGAGCGGCGCCGCCAGCACCGTGTCCGGCGTCGGCCCGGGGATGGGCCCGATCATTGGTCCAGCTGGCAATTTCTCCAGCCTGCCGGACACGGCCAAGTGGCTGTTGACCGCCGGCATGCTGCTCGGACGCCTGGAAATACTTACCGTGCTGGTGCTGTTGATGCCGGCGTTCTGGAGACACTGAGGCCGCCACTGGTTAGTGGTTCCGGGCATCGCTGCACCCTGCACCAAGCTACAGCCGCGCGCGATACTCGCCCGGAGTGATGTCGAACCAGCGACGGAACGCGCGGAAGAAATTGCTCGGATCGGCAAAGCCGAGCAGATAGGCCACTTCCAGCAGAGTCAGGTTGGGCTGGGCCAGGTACTGTTCGGCCAACTCGCGACGGGTGTCGTCGAGCAGGCGCTGAAAGCTCGTTCCCTCGTCCTGCAGGCGTCGCTGCAAGGTCCGTTGCGATACATGCAGCGCCAGCGCCACCGCCTCGCGCTTGGGTTCGCCCTGGGGTAGCAGGCGACACAGCACTTGCCGGGCCTGGTGACTCACCCGACTTTCCGAGAAGCGCGCCAGGTATTCGCCGGCAAACCTGTCGTGCAACTGGGCCAGCGACACATTGGCCGTCGGCAATGGCCGATCCATGTCGGCCCGCTCGAACAGCAGCGCGTAGTGCCCTGCATTGAACTTCAGCGGCGCCTGAAACACCTGCTGAAAGGGTTCGAGGTCCGCCGGTGGCTCGCCTTGAAAAAGCACCTGTTGCGGACGAATCGCTTGACCGGTCAGCCAACGGCAAAAGGCCAACGCATAGGCCATCGAGGCCTCAGCGCTCTGCCGAGCCGGCGGCAAGCGGTCGCCATGAATCGCCAGGATCAGTTCATAGCCCTTGGCTGTAGGCCGGAAACTGAGATCGGCGCCCTCGGCGATGATCCGCTGATATCGCACCAGGCGCGCCAGCCCTTCGGTCAAGGTGCGGCTGGACATCAAGGCGTAACCGACCACATGGAATGAAGCCGGGCGCACCACCTTGGCCATGTTCAGGCCAATCGCCGGATTGCCCGACAGCGCCACCGCGCGCTGCCACAGCCGCGTCATGCTGTCCTGGGCAAAGCGTGCATCCGGATCCTCCAGCGCGGCGTAATCCAGCCCCAGCTGACGAAATATCGCGCGGCAGTCGACGCCGCCCATTTCCAGAGCCTGGACAATGCCCAGAGCCCAATTCGACGAGGTAGTGCGTTCGCTCATGGCGTTATTCTTATTCGGGTCATCTGAAAGTCGCTTCTCGCGGCTTGGCAGGATACTAAACTGGCACTTAATGTCACTGGCCCAACAGGACAGCAAGCCTAGACTGCCAATACTCCGCCGCCGCTGAACCCCCGGCGCGGCCAGATCACTACCAGGAGGCACGCCATGGCTACGCAAACCAGCGAGCGCTACACCAGCTTCGCCGAGTTTTACCCCTATTACCTGCAAGAACACAGCAACTCGATCTGCCGCCGCCTGCACTATGTCGGCAGCCTGCTGGTGCTGGGCATTCTCGCCTACGCCCTGGGCACGCAACAGTGGCTGTGGCTGCTGGCCATACCAGTCGCCGGGTATGGCTTTGCCTGGGTTGGTCACTTCGTCTTCGAAAAGAACCGCCCGGCCACCTTTCAATACCCGCTGTACAGCTTCATGGGTGACTGGGTCATGCTCAAGGATGCCTTTACCGGACGCATCAAATTCTGATCCGCCAGCGTTCTGACTGCACCGAAGCCGCCCACTGACCGGCATATTCACACCGTTGAGCCGTGGTGCTTGGCTCGCGCATCCTCGCTTGGTTATGATCCCCGCTCTGTCGCAATCCTGGTTCAGCGCTTGCAGCGCTACTTAGACGTCCAGCAGAGGCGTCGGCTAATCAGCAGGGATCGTTTCCACAGCATGAAAGCCACTACCCAGAACCGGCTCCACGCACTGCCGGCGCCACCACTGCGCGAATATTACTCGCGCATCCTGGCCTATATCGCCGTGGCCGCGAGCATCGCTGCCGGCACCTACACCCAGCACTTCGGCTACGACATTCTGTGGATAGTGCCGTATGCCCTGCTCTATCCGCATCTGGCCTACCACTTGGGCCAACGCTTCAAGCGTGATCATCCGCAAACCGCCACCCTGACCCTGCTGTTCATCGACGCCCTGCACTGTGGCGCGGCACTCGCCCTGCTCAGTTTCTCGGTCGTACCCAGCCTGATGTGCCTGTTGATCCTGGCCTTCAGCTCGATGGTGGTCGGTGGCCTGCCTTACCTGGGTCTGGCCATGCTGGTCGCGGCCAGCAGCACGCTGCTCAACGCGGCGCTGATCGAGCTGAAATTCAACCCCGACACCCCGGCCCTGGTCGCCCTGGTGAGTATCGCCTTCAGCACCCTGTACATCTGCATCACCGCTTATTTCATGCACCAACAAGGCTTGCGCCTGGCCCAGGTGCGCGGCGACATCAAACGCGAACAGGAAAAAGCCGCCCGCCTGGCCCGCAACCTGGCCAAGTACCTGTCACCGCAGGTATGGGAGTCGATCTTCACCGGTAAGAAGAGCGTGCGCCTGGAGACCCAGCGCAAGAAACTCACGGTGTTCTTCTCCGACATCAAAGGCTTCACCGAGCTGTCCGAGGAACTCGAAGCCGAGGCCCTGACCGATCTGCTCAACAGCTACCTCAACGAGATGTCGAAGATCTGCCTGAAATACGGCGGTACCATCGACAAGTTCATCGGCGACAGTGTCATGGTGTTCTTCGGCGACCCGGCCAGCAAAGGGGCCAAGCATGACGCCATGGCTGCAGTATCGATGGCCGTGGCCATGCGCAAGCACATGAAAGTAATGCGCCAGCAGTGGCGCGCCCAGGGCATTACCAAACCGCTGGAAATCCGCATGGGCCTGAACACCGGCTACTGCACGGTGGGCAACTTCGGCGCCGACACGCGCATGGACTACACCATCATCGGTCGTGACGTGAACCTCGCCAGCCGTCTGGAGAGCGCGGCAGAAGCCGGTGAGATCCTCATCTCCCACGAGACCTACTCGCTGGTCAAGGACCTGATCATGTGCCGCGACAAGGGCCAGATCAACGTCAAGGGTTTCACCCGCCCGGTACAGATCTACCAGGTGGTGGACTTCCGCCGCGACCTGGGCGCCACCTCCAGCTATGTCGAGCATGAGTTGCCCGGCTTCTCCATGTACCTGGACACCAACGGCATCCAGAACTTCGACAAGCAACGGGTGATTCAAGCGCTGCAGCAGGCCGCCGAAAAATTGCGCGACAAGGTGATCATGTAAACCGGCCAGCTTCGCGCTGCCAGACAGGGTGCGCACCGCGCCCCTTTTCCCGATAGCCACTGCCACTTAATCCTGGCTTACCGCCAACGTCCGTGCGGCGCACGGCTCGCCGTCGAGCATGGGCTGACGGGCCAGGAATTCCAGCGCCGATACGCGCCAGGATTGCCCTGCCGCCAACTCGGCGCAGCGCGTCCTGTCGAGTTCAAGCGCCGCCAGGCAAGCCGCACGCAAATCCTCGTTCATCACCCCGGTGACGCCCGCCTCCAGCACATCCAGCGGGCCGGGCACCGGGAAGGCCGCCACGGGTGTGCCGCAGGCCAGCGCCTCGAGCATCACCAGGCCATAGGTATCGGTGCGCGAAGGAAACACCAGCACGCTGGCCTGGCGATAGGCCGCGGCCAACTCTTCGCCATGCCGATAGCCGAGAAATCGCACCGCCGGATAATGCGCCTGCAAGGCTTCACGCAGCGGACCATCGCCGACTACCCGCTTCTCGCCGGGCAGGTCGAGTTCGAGAAAAGCCTGCAGGTTCTTTTCCGTGGCGATCCGTCCGACATACAGAAACACTGGCTTGTGCGCTGCGGACAGCGGCATCTGCGGTCGAAACAACCGTGTATCGACGCCCTTGCGCCACAGCGCCAGACGCTGCAGGCCCCAGCCGGCAAACTCCCCACGCAGGCGCTCGGTGGTCACCAGTACCACCTCGCTCGGGCGGTGGAAGCCGCGCAGGTAGGCATAGCCCCAGCGCAGCGGCAACCAAGGCCAACGGCCATGGATATACTCGGGAAAGCGCGTATGGATGGCACTGGAGAACGCCAGGCCGCGCTTGCACAGCCAGCGTCTGGCGGCCCAACCAAGCGGCCCTTCGGTGGCCAGATGGACACAGTCGGGCTGAAATTCGCGGATCGCCGGGCCGACCCGCCAGAGGTTCCAGGTCAGCGGAATCTCCGGGTAGGTTGGGCACGGCAAGTGACGAAAATCCTGTGGCGACAGCAGCTTGACCTGATGACCCAGGCTGCGCAGTTCGCCGACCAGGGCCTGCAAGCTGGTGACCACACCGTTGACCTGCGGCAGCCAAGCATCCGAGACGATCAATATCCTCATGCAACTGGCTCGACTGCAGCCATCTGTTCGACCTGCGCCTGAGACTGCCGCATCTGGTCGTCGGCCAGCCGATACAGCTCGATGCGTCCATCCAGGTGTTCGATCAAGGCCGTGCAGGACTCGACCCAGTCACCGCAGTTCATGTATTGCACCTCGCCCATCGGCCGGATCTCGGCGTGGTGGATATGCCCGCAGACCACGCCATTGAAGCCCCGCTTGACGCATTCGTGGACGATCGCCTGCTCGAAGTCGCTGATGAAGTTCACCGCCCCCTTGACCTTGTGCTTGAGGTAAGCCGACAGCGACCAATAGCCATAACCGTAGCGACTGCGCCAATGATTGAGCCAACGATTGAGGGTCAGGGTGACCTCGTAGGCCGAGTCGCCAAGAAAGGCCAGCCAACGGTGGTAACGGGTGATCACATCGAACTGATCACCATGGATCACCAGCAAACGCCGGCCATCGGCGGTGATGTGCTCGGCCTCGTCGACCAACTGGATATTGCCCAGCATCAGCGAGGAATAACGGCGCAGGAACTCGTCGTGGTTGCCGGTGACGTAGATCACCTCGGTGCCGCGCTTGCTCATGGTCAGCAGGCGGCGGATCACGTTGCTGTGCGCCTGCGGCCAGTAGATGCCGCTGCGCAGCCTCCAGCCGTCGATGATGTCGCCCACCAGGTAAATCCGCTCGGCTTGATAGCGTTTGAGGAACGCCGCCAGGTGCTCGGCCTGACAATCCCGGGTGCCCAGGTGGACATCGGAAATCCACAGGGTGCGGACTCGTTGCTTGCGACTCGGCTTGGCGAGCTGGGCGCTGGTCATGGGCGGACTCCGGCTGGGTTTTGCCGAGCTTGCGCGCGGGCGGTGAAACGACTGTGACAGCGCCATGGCAGTTCAATGACAGCGTCCCGCCACGACCATGCGCAACGGCCTGCTAAACTGGCCGCCTGTCACGAGGACCCTGCCATGCCATCGCTGCTCTCTTTGCGTCACTACAGCCATGAACTGCTCAACCACAGCCATGACCATGCGCAGCTGGTCTTCGGCCTGAGCGGCCAGCTGGACTTCGAAGTGGCCGGGCTGGGCAGTCTGGTGATCCGCCAGACCCTCGCCGTGGTGCCGGCGGCTGCGCAACACGCCTGTGGCAGCAGCAGCGGCAGCCAGTGCCTGGTGCTCGACGTGCCCTCGGAGCACTGGCTGCAACAGCACTTGGGCATGCATGCCGATGCCAGCCGCCGCCTGCTCGACTGTCCCGGCGCCCGGAGTCTCAACCCGGCGCAAAGCCAGCTGGTCAGTTGGCTTGCGGCCAGCCCGATCAATGACCCGGTGATCGCCCAGCAAGGCGCAGCGCTGTTGCTCGCCAGCTTGGCGAGCGAACACATCGAGCGGCCAGGCGTGCCAGACTTGCCGCTGGCAGCCCTGGACGCGCATATCGACCGGCATGCCGCCTACCCGCTGCAGGTTGGCGACCTGGCGCGATTGGCCGGTTTGTCGGTGGCGCGTTTTCATACGCGCTTTCTCGACGAAACGGGACAGACGCACATGGCCTATGTGCGCAGCCGGCGCCTGCACCAGGGCCGACAGTTGTTGTGCACTAGCCAACTGGCCGTCAGCGAGATCGCTGCCCGCGTCGGCTACAGTTCGCAAAGTGCCTTTACCGCGGCGCTATTGCGGCAGTTCGGTTGCACCCCGCGCGCGTTGCGCCAGCGACACGAGTAACGCGACAAAACCCGCGACTCCCGCGACAGACAGGGCGAGCTACGCCCCCTAGACTTGCCTGCACTGGATAGGGGGCGTTATGCAGCAGATCGAATGGACAGACTTTCAACGGGTGGAATTGCGCGTGGGCACGGTGCTGTCCGCCGAGCCGAACGACAAGGCTCGCAAGCCGGCCTACGTACTGCGGGTCGACCTCGGCGAACTCGGGGTGAAAACCTCCAGCGCGCAACTCACCGAGCACTACCCATGCGCCGAACTGATTGGCCGCCAGGTGCTCTGCGTGTGTAATTTCGCACCCAAGCGCATCGCCGGGGTCCGTTCCGAGGTACTGGTGACCGGCGTCTATGACGCGGACAGCAAGGTGGTACTGGCCAGCTTCGACAAACCGCTGCCCAATGGGTCGCGCCTGGCATGACCGAGCGCAAGGCACTGCTGGCGATTCACCTGGGCGCCCTGCTGTTCGGCCTCTCGGGGATCTTCGGCAAACTGGCCAATACCGTACCCATAGCCATCGTCGGCGGTCGGGCGATCTTCGCCGTCATCGCGCTGGCCCTGTTCGCCCGCCTCCTCAGCCAGGACAATAGCCAACGGCCAAATGCGCGGCAGCTGGCAATGCTGGTACTCGGCGGCTTATTGCTGGGCAGCCATTGGCTAACCTTCTTCGAGGCGGTGACGGTTTCCGGCGTGGCCATCGCCACCCTCGGTTTCGCCAGCTTTCCGGCGTTTACCGTACTGCTCGAAGGCCTACTGTTTCGCGAACGCACGCGGCCCAGCGAATTCGCCATGGTCGCCCTGGTCTGCCTGGGATTGGTCCTGGTCACGCCGAATTTCGACCTCGCCAGCCAGGCTACCGTCGGGCTGCTCTGGGCAGTGCTGTCGGGTTTGCTGTTCGCCCTGTTATCACTGCTCAACCGCGCCAGCACTCGCGGCCTGGATCCGGTGCAGGCGGCGCTGTGTCAGAACCTCACGGCGCTGCTGTGCTTCCTGCCTTTCGCCTGGCCGCTGCTGCCCGGCCTGGCGCTGCTCGACTGGTTCTGGCTGGCCATGCTCGGGGTGTTCTGTACCGGCTTGGCGCACAGCCTGTTCGTCGCCAGCCTGCGCGTAATCAAGGCGCGCAGCGCCGCGGTGATCTTCGCCCTGGAGCCGGTCTACGGCATCGCCTTCGCCTGGTGGTTGTTCAACGAGATACCGACGTTGCGCATGCTGCTCGGCGGCAGCCTGATTATCCTGGCGATTTTCTTCTCGGCGCGCATGGCGCGCTGAGGAGCCGACTGGCCCAGCTGGCAAAGGAGGGACCCTCGCCAGTCTGGCCGCAGCTCGAACTGGATTAGGCCGGTTTACCCTTGCCGCGCATCCTGTCGGCCATGCTGATCATCTCGTCATACAGCAATTGCGGGTTCTTCTGCTTCAACGCCCAGGCCATGCGGCCCTGCTCATGGGGCAGGATCATGAATTCGCCCTTGGCCATCTCGTCATAGATGTAATCGGCGATGTCCGCGGCGCTGATCGGCGAGCTTTCCAGCAGCTTGCCGACCTGAGCCTTCATCGCCGGCGTCGGGCCACGGAAAGAGTCGAGCAGGTTGGTCTGGAAGAACGACGGGCAAACCACATGCACCCCGACTTCCTGTTGCTTCAATTCGATCAGCAGGCTCTCCGACAGCGCCACTACGCCGGCCTTGGCCACGTTGTAGTTGCTCATCGCCGGGCCTTGCATCAGGGCCGCCATCGACGCGATGTTGACGATCTTGCCCTTGCTACGCTCGAGCAAGGGCAGGAACGCCTTGCAACCCTTGACCACACCCATCAGGTTGATCGCGATCTGCCAATCCCAATCTTCCAACGACAGTTCGTCGAAGAACCCGCCCGAGGCCACCCCGGCGTTGTTGACGATCACGTCGATACCGCCGAACTTTTCCTCGCAGGCCTGCGCCAGAGCGGTCAGCTGGCTGTAATCACGCACGTCGCAACGCAGGGTGAAACCGTCACCACCGGCGGCGCGGACCAATTCCAGAGTTTCGGCGAGGCCTGCTTCGTTGACATCGGCAAGCGCCAGACGCCAACCCTCGCGCGCCCAGCGCAGGGCGATTTCACGACCCAACCCCGAACCTGCGCCGGTAATCATCATACGATTTTGCATATGGAAGTTGCCTTGTTTTGTGCGATGAAAGAGCAGACAAGGCCCAGTGTAGCCAAGGAAATATCCCGCCCCACGTACCATCAAGTAGCTGAATGACCAAGGCAAACTGCCGCCACTGGCGGACCAGACAACTACTGCGCAAGCCGGTCAGCGACCATGCCGCCAACGCCAGAGCAAAAAGCCATAAACCAGCAAATTCGGCAACAGCACGCAAGCTGCCAGCCACAGTTGGATAAAGGGTGTGAGCCCGGTCGGATAGATTATCGGCAGCAGATAGTGTTCGATAAAACCAGCGCTGTAGCCCGCTAGTCCCGCGGCGTGACGCAGGTCGTTTTCCAGAGATGTCAGCGGGCACAGCAGCTGCAATGCCTCGATCGTCACCGCCCAGAGCACTGCGGGCAGATGCAGCCAGACAAGCCAGCGCCAGCGCAACACCAGCAAACCACCGAGTAGCGCGAAAACAATGAACAGCAGATGCAGGAGCAACACGGCATCGGCGGCCAGACGCAGGAGCATGGTTTCCCCTACCTTGAACGCGTTGAACGTATGCAACGATAACCCCGATGCGACCACCATCGCGACTGCCCGCGCTCATCACGATGCGAGCCGGCTTGCAAGGTTATCTACGTATTAGCTATTGCGAGCACTGCAGGCGCAGGGGGCTCCTCGCAGGAGCGGCCAGGCGGGATTCTGTTTCAGTCACGAAAATCGCGGATAAAACCGCTCCCACAGGGAGACAGATACGTCATGCAAGACGTAACTGGGGCATAACCTTGAAAGAAGTCGCACCTGTCGGCGTGAGGCGGTTGCTGCTGAGTTTTTCAGCGGCCCGCTAAGGCTTCAGGTAAGCAGATAAGAATTAACAGACAACCCGAATGGGTTTAAAGATGGAGGCGACCCCACCAGCCACACCCCGGCACACAATGTCACCGCTGCGGCTGCTCCCTTCCAGGCCTGACCGGGTTCACGGTTGATCGTTGCGGGGGACCGGCAGGGCCACCATAACGCTACTCGCCTTGCAGCGAGCCGGACTATTGTACCGGCTTGTCTTGAACTTACAACTGCTTCAAACACTTAGCCCTATTTTTGCGGCTTTACCCAGGCATGAATAAAACCCGGAATACCCAACCAATTGCGCCAGCCCATTCGTGTTTTCGCATGGGCTGCATGTAATTGCTCGAGGTGGTCTGCAGCACCTTCATCAAGCGCCTAGGCTCAGCAACAAAGCATGCCCTGCTAGCAATTATGGGCTTCAGCGCTTCGCAACAGCCGACTCGCTAAAGACCCCGATGCACGCCGTAAAAACAATGCACAACAGATAATTTCGACGATGGATTCAGTCATGCAATAAAACATCGAGCAGACGGATCAAGACCTCCATTTTCCGCTCAAAATACGGCGCTGCATTACAAACCGACACATGCGTGGAATTTCCGGCACGGTCGCGAGTCAGAAAACAGGTCCGGCGTTTGCAGAATCTGCCCAGAATCAATGTCGACGAGACGAAATCGCAGTACTCTGCGCGAGGCATTATCAGCGCCACCCTCTCATTCCAAGGAGCAACAACATGGCCATGACTAAAGACCAACTGATCAGTGATATCGCCGAAGCCATCGACGCCCCCAAGACCACCGTGCGTGCGGCACTCGAGCAACTCAGCGAAATCGTCAGCGATGCCCTGGAAAACTACAGCGAAATCACCCTGCCCGGCATCGGCAAGTTGAAAGTCAGCGATCGCCCAGCCCGCACCGGACGCAACCCGCAAACCGGCAAGGCAATCGAAATCGCAGCGAAGAAAGTAGTCAAGTACGTGCCGGCCAAAGCCCTGACCGACGCGATCAACTGAGCGACATAAGCAACACGCTAGAAAGCAGTGTCCGCTCGCTGCCATAGCCTTGGCGGACAGCGGGCACCTTAGTATTTGGTGCTAGCTTGCTCGCAAGGCTTTGCGGCCGCACTTCCCCTTCGCCAGCAAGTTGGCTACAGAACCATATCTATCATCGCGAACTGTATGGCGTACTCGCGCAGCAGTACGCCAGCTCGTTGCGCCGCTTACTGCACCACCGGCGCGCTCGGGGGGATAGCGGCTACCGAGTCAGGGTTGCCGCCCATCTGGCGAATCCGTCTGACCTGCTGGACCCGGTTGAGGTTTTCCCAGGCCATGTCGTAATGCGCAGGAGATTGTTCGATCGCGCTGCGAAAGAACTGCTCGGCGACATCCAGCTTGCCTTCCACCAGGCAGACGTAACCGACATCGTTACTGGCCTGGGCACGATTACTGATCTGCTCGAATGCGGAGAGTGCTTCCTCGTAACGCTCCATCCGTGCCAGCAGCAACCCATAATTGCGCCATAGCGGCTTATAGCTGGCGTCGTAGCTGATGCCGCGCTGATAGGTTCGCTCGGCTTCTGGCCATTGACCGGCCATGTAGTAGGAATAGCCCAGACTGTTCTGCACCAGCACGGAACGCGGTTCGATCAGCATGGCCAAGCGGTAATAAGCCTCGGACAACGGGAAGTCGTTGTTCAAGTCGGCGAGTACGCCAAGGGCGTTGTAGACCTTCAGCGGTGACTTGCTATCCACCTTGAGTGCAGCCACATCATGCAGGCTGCCCTTGTCGCTCCCCAAGCGCCGCTGATCCAGTTCCACCGCCTTGAACAGCAGATCCTGCGCGCCCTTGTGATCCCGCTTGGCCAAACGCAGCATGCCCATCTCGGTCATGGCGTAGAGGTTCTCCGGTTGGTTCGTCAGTACCTCGCCGAAGGCCATCTCGGCGAGCTGGGTATTACCGCGCTCGCGGTGGATACGCCCGACCCCGACCAAGGCCTCATAGCGTTTCGGCTCAAGCTCGATGGCGCGCAGATACTGAAACAGCGACTGATCCAGGTCGCCGGCCTGGTAGGCCATCGCGGCCATCTGCATGGCCTGATCGGCCGAACTGGCCTGTTTGCGTACCTTGTACAGCAGCGAATTGTCGCCGCTATAAACCGAGTGGGTATTCAGCTCTGGCTCCGGCCCCATGCTCTGACATCCTGACAACACGGCCATCATGGCCAACAGCAGACTGATCCTGTTCATGTCATAGCTTCCCGAATGTTTTGAGTACCCCAATAATTGCGGGACCGATGGCCACCAGGAAAAAGCTCGGCCACAGGCACAAGACTAGTGGGAATATCAGCTTGGTGCCGATTTTTGCCGCTGTCTCCTCGGCAAGCTGGGTGCGCCGATCGCGAAACTCCTCGGCATAGATACGCAGGGTATCGGCGACGCTGGTACCGAAGCGGATGCTCTGCGCCAGCAAGCTGACCAAGCCGCGAATGTCCTCCAACCCAGTACGTTCAGCCAAATGTTTGAGGGCCTCGGTACTGGGAATGCCGGCGCGGACTTCCGCATTGACCAGAGCCAACTCCAAGGCCAGTTCCGGCTGGCTGACCGCCATCTCTTCGGCTACCCGCTCGATAGCCTGGGGCAAAGCCAGGCCCGACTCGACGCAGACCACCATCAGGTCCAGGGCATCGGGGAAGGCGACCAGCAGCCGCGTCATCCGCGCCTGCTTGCGCTTGTCGACATAGATTGCCGGTGCCAGCCAGCCCACAGCGGCTGCCGCAACTACCAGTGCAATGCCCATGCTCAGGGACAGTTTCGGGATAAACGGTAAAGCCAGCAGGGTGAGACCCAGCAGTATCAGCGGTGACAGCAGGCGCACCGCCCAGTAGGTCTGCACCGCCGCGGGCGAGCGATAACCGGCGTGCGTCAGCAGGCTGCGGGTGGTCGAAGCCTTCTCCTGCTCAGCGGAGCTAAAGCGCTGCCCCACCTGCTCCAGCATCAGTTGCAGGTTGCTTGGCGCGTCCTGCCCATAGTTCCCCCCGCATGGCCGCGTTTAATCAGGCTAAGCCGGCGCTGCA
This sequence comes from Pseudomonas sp. CC6-YY-74, assembly GCF_002025205.1. GTDB lineage: Bacteria > Pseudomonadota > Gammaproteobacteria > Pseudomonadales > Pseudomonadaceae > Aquipseudomonas > Aquipseudomonas paeninsulae. The sequence continues at coordinate 2,137,258 of NZ_CP019947.1, forward strand.
CCGGATCCTGTAATCCCAGCACCAATAGCGCCAGGGTCACCACGGCGAGTACCACGCTCAGGCCGATGGCACCCACGAACAACAGGCGGGCCAATTCTTCGTCACCCACCGCTCGGTTGAGCAGACTTAGCAGGTAGTCCATGGCGTATTCATCCTCTACGACTGATACCGCTTAAACCTGAATTCGGATAATTTTACGTATCCATAAAATCCCGACCAGCATGGCCACAAAAGCCCCCATGACCAGCTTCTGGCCGACGGGTTCCTTGATCAGCAAAGGCAAATAGGTTGGGCTAGACAGCACGATCGCCGCCGCCAACACAAAGGGCACCGATACCAGTATCCAGCCCGACATGCGTCCTTCGGCCGAGAGTGTCTTGACCTTGCGCTGAAAGCGGAAACGCCCACGAATCAGGCTGCTCAACCGCTCCAGCACTTCGGTCAGATTGCCACCGGACTCACGGTGGATCAGTACCGAGGTCACCAGCATCATCACGGTCATGCTCGGCATGCGCTCCAGCAGGCCGAGCATCGCTCGGCGCACGTCGTTGCCGTAATTGATATCGGCAAAGGTCAGGCCGAATTCATGGGCCACCGGGCCCTTATGCTCCTCGGCCACCAGCTGCAGGGTCTCGTTGAACGGGTGCCCGGCGCGCAGGGCACGGCACATGGCATCCAGGGCATCCGGCAGTCCCTCCTCGAATTGGGCGAAGCGTTTGCCACGGTCGCTGGCAATCTTCAACAGCGGCAACCAGAACACGGCCAAGGCTGCCGGCAGCGCCAGCCACCAGAGTTGCGTGAACAGCCAAAGCGAAATACCGGCTACCACTGCCAAAATCAGCCCCAGTAGCAGCACCCGGTAGGCGCGGTAGCCATGCCCCGCCTGCTCGATCATCTGCGCCATAGTCTCCATGGCCGGTAACTGCTCCAGCCTGGCCTCCAGCGGTGACAGGCGCCTGAGGTACTTCTGGCGCAATACTGTCTGCATATTCGGCAGATTACTGGCCCGTTCCAGCAGATGCAGGCGGCTGCGGATGCGCTTGCGCACCTTGCCCGCCTCGCCGAATACCGGCACCACCAGTCCCTGGCTGAGAAGAAACACCGCAACGAAGACCATGCCAAGAAAGGCCAGGATAAACTCTGAGGGAATCTGATTCATGACTGGTCCTCCATCCACTCCGGGCGGAACAGGTTCAGCGGCAGCTCGATGCCGCGCTTGGCTATCACGTCGCGGAAGGCCGGCACCATGCCTGTCGGACGGAACTCACCGAGCACCTCGCCATGCTCGCCCATACCGTGGCGGACGAAAGAGAAGATCTCGGTCATGGTGATGATTTCACCCTCCATGCCGTTGATTTCCTGCACGCTGATCAGACGGCGCTTGCCATCCTCCTGCCGCTCCAGCTGGATCACCACATCGATGGCCGAGGCGATCTGCTGACGCATCGCCTTGATCGGGAAGGTCGCCCCGGTCATGGACACCATGTTCTCGATCCGCCCCAGGGCATCGCGCGCCGTATTGGCGTGAATGGTAGTCAGCGATCCATCGTGGCCGGTGTTCATCGCCGTCAGCATGTCCAGCGCCTCGGCGCCACGCACCTCGCCAATGACGATGCGATCCGGGCGCATGCGCAGGCTGTTGCGCACCAGCTCGCGCTGGCTCACCTCGCCACGGCCCTCGATGTTTGGCGGCCGGGTTTCCAGGCGCACCACATGCGGTTGCTGCAGCTGCAGCTCGGCCGAGTCCTCGATGGTGACGATGCGCTCGTTATGCGGAATGAAACTGGACAGCACGTTGAGCATGGTGGTCTTGCCGCTGCCGGTACCACCGGAGATCAACACATTCAAACGCCCACGGACGATAGCCTTGAGTACCAGGGCAATGGCCGGCGTCAGGGTGCCCATCTGCACCAGGCTTTCGGTATTCAGCAGATCCACCGCGAAACGGCGGATCGACATGCTGGGGCCGTCGATGGCCAGCGGCGGGATGATCGCATTGACCCGCGAACCGTCCTTCAAGCGGGCATCCACCAGCGGCGAAGACTCATCGATACGGCGGCCCAAACTGGAGACGATGCGGTCGATGATATTCAGCAGATGCTGATCGTCACGAAAGCGCACATCGGTTCGCTGCAGCTTGCCGTGCCGTTCGACATACACCGAGGCATGCCCGTTGACCAGGATGTCCGACACGCTGTGATCGGCCAGCAGCGGCTCCAGCGGCCCCAGACCGAGCACTTCGTCGGTGATCTGCTTGATGATCAGTTGCCGGCTGCTGGCACTCACCGGCGCCGAATGCTCGTCCAGCAGGCGCTGGCAGATCTCGCGGATCTGCCGCCCCGCCTCGGCAGGCTCCAGGGAGTCCAGTAGCGACAGATCCATGACCTTGAGCAGTTGCTGGTAGATCTTTTCCCGCCACTCGGTCTCCATCGGATTGAGATGGGTTCGGGTCTCATAGAGTATGTCCGCCGCACTGGCCTCCCAGGCCATGGGCACACTGGCAGAATCCTCGCTCTTGGCTTGAGCGCCCTGCAGGTCTGTCGGCTTAGTCTTAACGGGTTGCTGACGCAGACGATTACGAAATTCGCTGAGCATGATCTATTCCCCGAACAGTCGGCCAAAGGTACGTTTCAACAAACCCTGCGTAGCCGCCTCGGTGCCGAGCAACTCCTGACACAGTTCGCGCATGGCAAGGGTCACCGGGGCTCGCGGCGCATACAGCTGTAGCGGCACCCCGGTGTTCTGGCTTTCACTGACCACCGCATAGTCGTTGGGCAATGTCTGCAAAGCAGTGCAGCGTAGGGCCTCGGTAATATCCCTGAGACTAACCGGCGCAGACTTGTTATAGCGATTGACCACCACTTGCAGGCGGTTGCCCTGCACACCTAAATCGTCACGCAGGATGCGCACCAAGCGGTTGGCGTCCTTCAGATGGCTGAGACTCTGCTGCAGCAGAATGTAGACCCCGTCGGCCTGCTCCAGGGTAATGCCGGTGAGGTGGTCGATTTGCCGTGGCAAATCCACCACCACAAAGTCATAGGTACTGCGAGCCAAGCGCAACAGCGCCTCTAGCTGCTCCAGGCGCACGTCCTGTGACAGGCACAGCTCATGGGAGCGGCCGCCCAGCACATGCAGGGTCGGACTAAAGTGGCTGCAAAATCCCCGCAGTGCCACGCTGTCCAGCCCATCTATTTGCTGCAGCACATCCAGATGACTGTGTGAAGGATGCACATCGAGGTAGTGGGCCACGCTGCCGAATTGCAGATCCAAATCCAGCAACAAGGTACTGTGGCCCTTGCTACTGAGTTGCTGAGCCAGATTGCAGGCCAGCAAGGTGGCGCCGGAACCGCCCTTGGCGTTCATCACGGCGATCAGTTTACCGCTACTACCGCTACTGCCCCGGGCCTCGGCGAGCATCTGACCGAGCGCCGCCAGCAACTCCTCAGCCGCTGTCGGCTCGGGCAAAAAGTCGCGGGCTCCGGCCTGCATCGCCAAGCGCATGCCCTCGCGTTCGTCCAGCGGGCCGCACACCAGCAGTGGCGGACGCTCATGCGCCGGACGCTGCAGCAGGGCCGCCAGCTCCTCGCGCCACAGGTGGCTGACACGCAGCAACAAAAAGTCGGGCATCTGCTCCAGCCCGTACAACGGATCGGTATGCCCGTTGCTCACCAGCCGGGCGGTCACCTGCAGGTCGGGCAGGTGCTGCACGCTGGCTTGCAGACGGTGCAGTGCCTCCGGATCGCGACTGCTGATCAACAAGCGAAAAGCCTGTTTACTGGGAGCGCGGGATGCGGTGGGGGTTTCCCTGGTGTTCAACATGGCGTGATCTCCGGTACTGCAGTCTCGGCATGACGGCCAAGACTTTCACGAGGCAAGGTCGACCTGAAAAGCGGGAGCGTAATGCTCCCGCCGAGCACGGGGATCAGCAGGTCGAAGGTAAAATTCTCCACCCGTAACTGGACGTAGCGGATGGCGCGGAAACCGTTGACTCCGGTCAGATCCCCTGGACTGGCCACCACTGCGCCGTTCTCATCCAGATAAATCAGGTTCAGATCGGCGGTTTCCAGGTTAGCGATCAGGCTGCTCGCGCCACTGTCGGTCGCCGCATTGAAGATCGCCCGACGCAGGATGCGCGGCTCGCTGATGTCGCACACCGCCGCCAGCCGCGCGCCACGGCGCACGGTTTCATTCAGCGCGTTGACGGTGAAAAACAGGCGGCCAAACTCCAGCACACTGAACAGCAGGATAAACAGCAGCAGGCCAATAATGGCGAACTCGACCACGTAAACCCCGCGCATGCGCCTGGCATTCATCACAATGCCCTCATCACGGTGGTCGCGACCAATGGGATGCTCAGCGCGATCTCGGTACCGATGAACGCCGGGATGCTATTGCCGATCACCGGGCGGAAGGTAAAGGTGATGCTGACCTCAACATACTCAGTATCCACCCCCGCATCCTTCACCGCGCTGACCGAAACATCACCAGTACTCAGCCCCGGCACCACAGGGGGATAGCCGTTCGGGTTGGCGGGCGCGCCGTAGACGGCGACGTTTTTGGTCCTGAGCACCAACTGCGGGTCGCCAGTCAGGTCGACCTTGCCCAGGGTGCGATTCCAGGCCTTGCCCGCCACATAGCGTCCGGCATCGCGGCTGGCCTGCAACAGGCTGTTGTATTGGTAGAGCATGCGACCGAACTCGCCAATGGCGAATAGCAGCAGGAGCAACAGCGGCAGGGTAATGGCGAACTCGACCATTGCCACGCCGCTTTGGTGCTGTGCACTGTGCATTGCACGACTTCGCATGGCAGTCTCCTAGGAGTCGTTACTCGGCGTCCGGTTGTTATCGATATAGGTCTTGTACAGCTGGATGATCTGCGGCCCTACATCGTCCACCGGCTTAGGGCCTGCCACTCCATCGCCCTCGCACTGTTTGATGAACTGGCCAAATATCTGTGCGTCGCCCCCGGTGTGAATGCCCGGTTGCACCAAGAAATAACAGCCAAAACCGAGAACCGGTACTTGCGTGGCGCCACCCTTCAAACCCGTGCAGTTCCCCACCACAATTTTCAGAATGCGCCGTTCGAAAGCGCCGCCACTGGTGCAGTTAGTTGCATCAAGCAAACAGGCATCGGAGGCGGTTTTCCAATCGTTGTAATCGAGCAAGTCGACGCGAGCAGCGCTGGCATTGGTGTAATACATATTGCCGTCGGAATCCGTACTGACTGGCGTGCCGGGCTTTTTCTTATCGGCGCCATAGACGATCACCCCAGTACCATCGAGGCTTAAGGCAGGGTCTTTACCCACTTTGTCGTAATCAACCGCCAGGTCCGGTGGGTACTTATCCTTATCTCCCTTGAAACTTCCTTCGTATTCATTCATTCGGGTATTCAGGCCAGAAATAGCCGGCCCTACAGTATTACCGGGCTTGGTAGGGACATCCTTACCGATCTCGGGGCAAACCGTGCCTCCGCCGGCCAATAGTTCCCCTACCGTCTTGGCGCCATTGCCGAAATCGAGCAGTTGATAATTACCGTTCGCTAAACTTTCATCGTTTGCGGCGGTTTTCAGAACTTCCAGGTCACCGAACTGGTAACCGTAGTAGGTGCCTGGCGCGTCTACTCCACACACAACCAAAGGGGCAAGATCGCAGGGCGCGGCGGTGGGGCTTGGACCCGCAGTGGCAATCGCCGCCACGGCCTTGTCCGGGGCGTTGCCATTGCCTATTACCTGCAGAATGCCCCAGAAAAACTCGGTCAAGCCATAGTCCGGTACCGAAACCCGCACATAGCTGGCATCGGCAGGCGCTGGATAGGAGAAGGGCCCGTAGACGCTGTTGGAAAACGCCACATCGACAACAAACCCAGGCGAACCGAGCGCATCGGCCAGCTCGTCGTTGCCATTGGCAGCGGCATTGCGCGTCAGGGTATCCCGCGCATCAGTTTCCGCCGCGAGGTAACCGTTGGGATCGCCAGTCACCCTGCCTAGGGTTTTGGCCCCGCTCAGCGCTGCCGCATCCACCGCATTCTGCAGCCGCGTCTTGTTCACCAGCATATGGCCGCCATCCAGGGCGAACGCCGCCATGGCGAGAATGGCCAGCATGGCGACCACTATCAATACGATCACCGCGCCCCGCTGGCGTTTCGGCAGCGCGGTGAACGGCCGTTGCATACGGGGCTTCATCATCGAGTCCTCAGTTGCCTATGTTGATCTGGATGGGTTGGCCAACCTGCTGCGCATCGCCGGTCACACCGCGGTAGCCATCCATGACCCTCTCGATCAACGGGCCATCGCTGCCGGCGGGCGAAACCTCGGTGCCCGGATTGGCCGCCAGCGTCTTGTCGGCGATCTGCTGGTAGTGGGTGTCGTAGATGGTGGAACCCAGCGGGCCGACCCGGCCCTCCTCGTAGGTCATGCATCCGCTCGTTCCCAGCAACAGGAGCGTCAGGGCGATCATGCGTTTCATCGTGGTTGCCTCCACTGGTTGATCTTGCGAGGCCCGCTACCGCGAGCCACCCTTGCAAACCTGACCCGGACAGTCAGCCGGCCTTTGTAGGAGCCAGCTACTAGTTGAGATCATGGCCAAAACTGCCCTCGCTGACCCCGAGGCTGACGGGAACCGGGCGCCCCAACTGCCGGCCCTTGGTCTTGCCGAGCAGGTAGAAGTCCAGGTCACTCGGCTCGACGAAGTTCTCGGTGGGCAGGCGCACGCTTCTGGCGTCCACCGGCTTGGCCAGGTGCGGGGTGACCATGATCACCAGTTCGGTCTCGCCATTGATGAACTGCTGGCTGCGGAACAGATGGCCGAGCACCGGTATATCGCCCAGCCCGGGGAAGCGGCTGACGAAGTCGCGGGTGTTTTCGCTGATCAAGCCGGCGATGGCGATGGTCTGGCCATTGCCCAACTCGACCGTGGACTGGGCGCTGCGCTTGGTCAGCGAAGGGATGACCTGGGTGACCCCGCCACCCAGAATGCTCTCCAGGCCAGTATCCAGCACCAGCGAATTGGCATTGGAGAGCTCGCTGACCGAGACATTCAGGTTGAGGTTGATGCGCCCGGAATCGAGCACCACCGGGAGGAACTTCACCCCCACGCCGAATTCCTTGAACTCGATGGTGATGCCATCATCCTGAGTGATCGGCACCGGGAACTCGCCACCGGAAATGAACTCCGCCTGCTGACCGGACAAGGTGGTCAGGGTCGGCTCCGCCAGAACCTTGGCCGAGCCATTGTCCTTGGACGCCTCCAGCACCACGTTGAACAGGAAGTTATCCGAGAGGAACTGGCCGAAGATGCCCTTGCCGCTGCCGATCAAAGCAGTCGGGTTGACATTGCCATTGCCGTCGAAGCCCAGCCCCCGGCCATTGTTGAACCCACCGCCGGACCAGCGGCTGGAAGAGCCGAAGTCCAGTGCGTTGAAGCGCACGTCTAGGTTCTTGAACAGGTTGCGCTGCATCTCCGCCACCTTGACCTCGAGCATCACCTGCTGGCTGCCGCCGACGCTGAGCAGGTTGATCACTTCCAGCGACTGGGTCGGCGCCGCGGCGGCCGCTTCGCCTTCACCCTGGACCACGCTGGCGGTCTGTGCGGTGTAGGTCTTGGCCAACTTGACCGCTGTGTCCATGGCCGCAGCGCTGCTGACCTGGCCGCGTAGCACCAACGCCCCTTGGGCGCTGAACACTTCGATCGGTTCATTGGGCAACAGCTGGTGCAGCTTGCTCTTCAGCCCGCCGAGGTCATGCACCACCTCGAGGTCGAGGCTGTCGATCAGGCGATTGTGGCTATCCCAGAGCAGCACGTTGGTGCTGCCGAGGGAGCGGCCGAGCAGGTACAGCTGGGTCGGGCTGGTGACTAGAATGTCGGCGATCTCCGGGTTGCCCACGGAGACCTTCTTCACCGGTGCGCGGGTGCTGAGTACCCGCGACTTGTAGATCGGCACCTGGACAGTGCTGACATTGGCCGCGGGCATGGCCGCTACCCCGGGTTGCATTTCAGCCGCTTGTAACGCAGCCGACTGCATGGACCAGCCAGCCAGCAACAGCACGGCCACAGAAGTGACGTTCCGAATGCCTTGCATATTCTTCTCCTTGTGTGACAAGTCATTCGCCGACCACCCGCGACGCCCCTCCGGCATCCGGGTAGCGGCGGGTCGAGCCTAGAGTTGTACCTTAGCCACCTGCACGTCGGTGCCGCGGATGATGGTGACGCCCCCACTACCACCACCGATGCGGCGGCGAACCACCTGCTTCACTGGTTTAGCGACTGGTGCAGGTTGTTCCGCCACGGCCAGTTGCTCGACCGGCTTTTTCTGGTTATCCAAGGGGTTACGCAAGGCCAGTTGCAGCTTGCCTTCGCTCATGGCGTTGACCAGCACTTCCGCTTCTTCGGGAGTCATTTCCAGGGTCACCGCGCGAACCACCACCGGCTGGGTCTTGTCGGTGCTGGCGGTCTGGTCGACGGCAAGCACCCGCAGGTCTTCGAGGATGGTCTTCGACTCGGATTCGTTGTTGTTGCCCACCCGCTTGGTGGCCAGTACATCGACCCGGTTGCCCGGCAGCAGAAAACCGCCGACGCCAACGACATCATCCACCCGTACCGTGATCGCGCGTTTGTCCGCAGCAATCAGCGAAGCCAGAGTGCTACCGCCGAGGTGATCGGCCAAACGTGCGCCGCGAACTATGTCGCCGCGCAGCATTGAGAAGGTAGCGATCTTGCCCACCACCTGGTCAGCAGCCTCGAACGAGTCGTCCGGCACCGTGTCCTTGGGCATACGCACCACGGTAACCTGCTGAGCCTCGACCATCTGCCCGAACGGAATCTCCAGCGTGGCGACCACCACATTCTGCAAATTGTCATCCGGGCTGGCATTCAGCCGCGCGCTGAGCCAGTTGTTGGCCATCCAGGCAGCGCCAAGACCCAAGAGCAGGGAAAGGGCTATCAGGGTGAAGGTTCGAGCGCTCATGTCGGTATCTCCTTAGCCAAGAAAATCGAGCTGGACGAAGTAGTTGTGCCAGGCCCACTCCAGCTCACTGGGCGACAGTGGTCCGGAACCATCCAGGTAGCGCTGACGGTCCAGCGCCATACCCAGCAAGTCCCGTGGATGGCAAGGCACCAGCGGCATGCCCTCTGCTTCATACAAGCCTTGCAACACATAGCGCAGTAGCACCGGGTCATAGGCGATGCCCAGGCGCTCGCACTCCTGACGCCAGATGCGCCCGTATTCATCGGGGTTGAGGTAGTCGAAGTGCAGCTTGTAGCCGATGCGCCGCAGGAAGGCCTCGTCGGCCAGTTCCAGCGGGTTGAGGTTGGTGGAGAACACCAGGATCAGGTCGAACGGCAACTCGCAGTGGCGGCCGCCGCCGAGGTTGAGGAAGTCGCGCTTCTCCTCCATAGGTACGATCCAGCGGTTGAGCAGCTCTGCCGGGGCCATGCGCTGGCGGCCCATGTCGTCGATGATAAACAGGCCATTGCTGGCCTTGAGCTGCAACGGCGCCTGGTACAGGCGGGTGAAGGGGTCGTAGCGGATGTCCAGTTGTTCCATGCTCAACTCACCGCCGGTGATGACTATCGGCCGCTTACAGCACAGCAGTCGCCGATCGATGCCCTCATTGAGCAGCAGCTTGTTCTCTTTCCCGTTCTGGTCGAGACGCTGGTGGGTCTGCGGGTCGTAAATTTCGATCACCGCCTCATTGATGGCGATGGCATGCGGCACCCAGATGGCCTCGGCGAACAGGCGAATCAACCGACTACTGATGTAGGTCTTGCCGGTACCTGCCGGGCCGTAAATCATCATGGCGCGCCCGGAATTCAGGGCCACGCCCAACTGGTCAAGCATGCCCTTCGTCAGCACCACGCCACTGAAGGCCGCCCCCATGTCGCGAGCAGTGATGCGGCCATGGTGAATGGTCTGCACCTTGAGCAGGGAGCGGTAGGCACTCACCGGATAGGGCGCCGCGCCGATATAGCCGCTACGGGCCAGGGCATCGCGGGCGGCGCCGCGGCCGCGCTCGGTCAGGCCGTAGCGCAGCGCCTGGCCACCGCTCTGGCCAAGCACCTCGACACGACCATCCTTGCGCAAAAATACGAGAATTTCTTCAACCACCGTGCCGGTCAGCGCCAGGCGCTCGACCAGCCGTGGCAAATCCAGCACCCCGGCGTCATGCAGATGCTTGCACAGCAGATCGCCGAGGAAGCTATCGGCCAGACCGGTATCGCGGATGGTTCGTGGCTGCGGCGCCAAGCGCTGTACCGCTTCCCGCTCGCTGGGGAAGGCGTCGCTATCGCTGATTGCATACATAACGAACCTCCCGGCTATTAGATGAAGTACAACCAGTAGCCACTGGCCAAAGTGCCCAGCAGAATCGCGACCGAATAAGGGAAAGGCTTGCCCGCGACCTCACCCGTCGCCGGGGCAAAGTAGGCGCGCGCCCTTAACATCAGCCAATACCGCGAAAAGGTCATCGACAACTGACCGCGCACCAGCACGATCAGGAAACCGCACAAGCCGCCGGCGATCAGGCTGAAGAGTGCAGCCCAGAGCGCACCTTGCGGGGTCAGAAAAGCGCCGACCATGGCCATTAGCTTGACGTCGCCAGCGGCCATTCCGCCCAGGACGTAGAGCGGCAGGAATACGGCAAACCCCACCAACATCCCTAGGGCGCCATTACCCAGCCCGCTAACTCCGGCGAAATAAACCTGACCGGCCAAGCCCAAACCCAACCCCAATAGAACCAGAAGGTTGGGAATGCGGTGGCGACGCAGATCGCTCACCACCGCAACCCCCAGCAGCCCTAGTAGCAAAATGACGGGGACCATCTGCTCCATGGACATCGCTGCCTACTCCACCTGAACCTTCAGTCAACTACGGGGCAATTGCGTCGCCAAGGGCCTCAATCACGGTATTCACGTTAGTTCCAAGTGTCTCGAACGCAGCTACAACAAATACAGTTACCAGCCCACCCGCCACCGCATATTCCACGATGGTCAGCCCATCCTCGTCCTCAACGAACTTCATCACCGCAGTCTTGATACTTGCAAAAGTCATTTCGCCCACCTCACTCGAATGATTAATTCCAGGATCCAGGCAGTGCTTGTTGCCTGCCTACTTGCACCCTAGTCAGCGGGAAAAATAGGCGTTAGGAGTTTTTTGTGGATCGCTAGGACTTTTTTGCCAGACTCTACCCGCAATCCTGGTGAGGCCAGTGGAAAGCGAGACAGAGAGCACCAGTACGAATAGCGAACCCGCGGCAGACGAGCAACGGCGCCGTCGCTACGGCCCAGTGCGAACCCCTCCGAAGCTGGGCTTGCGGCTGGTTATAGCGGTTTACGTCCGGGCAAAAGAGCACCCTCGGCAGAACTCGTCCTTTACAGCAGTGGCATTGTGACTTTACTTGTCAGCTAGGGGCGGGAAGCAACAAAAGAGAAGGCAGGGTTCAGCGATGACACCTATATCGGCCAGCAAGCCATTGCTGTTGTGGCTCGATTTAACCCATGACCGATCAACCGAGGAGTTGATCGCGCAGTTTCGCGCATCCTGCGACTGCCAGCTGGCGCATGACTTGCTGATTGCCCAGGAAGACTGGGACCAGCAGCCGGACATGATCTGCATGCACTTCGATAGGCCCGACCTGCTGGGCCTCAACTGGCTGCTGGAGGTCAAGCGCAGCTTCCCCTCGATTCCTCTGACCATGTTCACCGTGCAACACTCCGAAGAGCTGGCGGTCTGGGCCATGCGCTCGCGGGTCTGGGAATATATGGTGCTGCCTCTCTCGGTAGCCGAGCAGAGCCGTTATCTGAAGTCCCTGGAGCAGCTCTGCCAACTGCGCCGCAGTGCCAAAAACCAGAGTCAGAAACCGCTCATCGAACACTTCCCGGCCCTGCCGGACAGCATTCGACGCACCGCAGGCCATCAGAAGCATCAGGCGCTGGAAAAGGCGTTGCTGCACATAGACCAGCATTTTCGCGAGAGCATCGACCAGAAGGTGCTGGCGCAGCGCTGCGGCATGACACCCTTCCGCTTCAGTCGCCTATTTAAGGAAGTGAACGGTACTGGTTTTGTGGAGTACATCCTCAACAAGCGCATGGAATGCGCCAAGGACCTGCTCGACAACAGCCAGATGCCCATCACCAGCATCGGCTATGAGGTCGGCTTCAAGGACCCCTCCTATTTCGCCCGCGCCTTCAAACAGTGCGTTGGCTGCACAGCTAGTGAATACCGCCAAAAACCTGGTCCCAACCCCAGTTCAGCTACGGCTGTAACTGCAGAGCCGGCAGTGGATGATGCACTGGTAGGGGTAGTCGAGAGCTTGGCCGCAGGTTGATCGGCCGACTCGCTAGTGATGAACGTATCTACACCAGCAGCCCGCAGGAGGGGCTTGGCCGTGATTGCGGCTGAACGTCGCGCAAAAGCATCGCGGCTAACGCCCCTCCCCCTCAGAGCGTTTACCGCCTAAATCAGGCCATCACGCCATAAGCAACCAACTCGGCCAAAAACCCCTCCTCATCCAGCACCTTGACTCCTAGCTCGCGGGCCTTGGCCAGCTTCGAGCCGGCGCCTGGCCCGGCGACTACGCAGCTGGTCTTGGCCGAAACCGAACCGGCCACCTTGGCGCCCAGGCTTTCCAGTTTGTCTTTGGCCAGATCGCGGCTCATGACTTCCAGGCTGCCGGTCAGCACCCAGGTCTGGCCGGCCAGGGGCAGGCCTTCGATGGTTTTCTTCTCGCTGTGCCAATGCATGCCGAACTCGCGCAACTGCGCCTCGATGGCGCGTGCATGCTCAACATTGGCTGGCTTGGCGAAAAACTCGCGCAGCGCCTGCTTGCCCTTCTCGTTGAGGCCCTTCATCACACTCAATTCCAGCCAGTCCTGGCTGAGCTCGATTACCCGTTCGAGGCTGCCGGCCTTGTCCGCCAGGTTCTTCGCCCCGGTGACGGCAATGCCGGCGATATTCAGTTTGTCGAGCAAGCCCGCCAGCGTCGCGCAGCCGGCGAACTCCGGGGGTACCCCGCCCTCCTCCTGCAGCTGGAGGCCACGTTCGAGCAACTGGCCGATCACCTTGCGGTTGTGCGCGTCGCGGAAAAAGCGGTGAATCTCATAGGCGACTTCCAGACCGACATCCGGCAGGTAGGTCAGCACTTCCGGCAGCGCCTGCTCGATGCGTTGCAGCGAAGCCAGCGCGCGGGCCAGCACCTTGGCGGTTTCCACGCCGACATCGGGAATCCCCAGGGCGTAGATGAAGCGCGCCAGGCTCGGCTGGCGGCTGGCGGCGATGGCTGCCAGCAGGTTGTTGCTCGACAGTTCGGCAAACCCCTCCAGACCGACGACCTGCTCGAACTTCAGGGTGTACAGGTCGGCCGGTGAACTCACCAGGCCTTCGTCGACCAGTTGCTCGACGCTTTTCTCGCCCAGCCCTTCGATGTCCATGGCGCGACGCGAGACGAAATGGATGATCGCCTGCTTGAGCTGGGCTGCGCAGGCCAGGCGGCCGACGCAGCGGTAGATCGAGCCTGCACTGAACGACTCCTTGCCCTTGCTGCGCTTGACCAGCTGGGTGCGCTCGACGTGGGAGCCGCATACCGGGCAGTTTTCCGGGATCTGTACCGCGCGCGCATCGGCCGGACGCCGCTCGGCCACCACCTGCACGACCTGTGGAATCACGTCGCCGGCGCGGCGGATGATCACCGTATCGCCGATCATCAGCCCCAGCCGGGCCACTTCGTCCATGTTGTGCAGGGTCGCATTGGATACCGTGACGCCCGCCACCTTGACCGGCTTCAAGCGCGCCACCGGGGTGACGGCGCCAGTACGGCCGACCTGAAACTCGACATCCAGCAACTCGGTCAGCTCCTCCAGCGCCGGGAACTTGTGGGCGATGGCCCAGCGCGGCTCGCGGGCACGAAAGCCAAGTTCGCGTTGATAGGCCAGGTTATTGACCTTGAACACCACACCGTCGATTTCATAAGGCAGGGCGTCGCGCTTCTCGCCGATGGCGCGGTAATAGGCCAGGCACTCCTCTGCACCGTTGGCCATTTTCAGCTCGTTGCTGATTGGCAGCCCCCAGCCTTTGAGCGCCTCAAGGATGCCAATATGGCTGTCTGGTAACTCACCCTGCACCTGACCGATGCCATAGCTGCATAGCTGCAACGGGCGGCTGGCGGTGATCTTCGGGTCGAGCTGGCGCAGGCTACCAGCCGCGGCGTTGCGCGGATTGGCGAAAGGCTTGCCAGCGCTTTCCAGTTGCCGGGCGTTCAATGCCTCGAAGCCGGCCCGGGACATGAACACTTCGCCGCGCACTTCCAATACCGGCGGCCAGCCGCTGCCTTGCAGCTTGAGCGGAATATTGCGGATGGTACGCACATTGACGCTGATGTCCTCGCCGGTACTGCCGTCGCCACGGGTGGCGCCGCGTACCAGCAAGCCATCGCGATACAGCAGGCTGACGGCCAGGCCATCGAGTTTGGGCTCGCAGCTGTATTCCACCTCGGCGCCACCACCGAACAGGTCGCCGGAAGGCAGATCAAGGCCCTCGCGTACGCGGCGGTCGAAGTCCAGCAGATCGGCCTCCTCGAAGGCGTTACCGAGGCTGAGCATCGGTACTTCATGCTTGACCTCGCCAAAGGCGCTCAAGGCGCTACCGCCGACGCGTTGGGTCGGCGAGTCAGCCGTCACCAACTGCGGATGCTCGGCCTCCAGCGCCTTGAGCTCATTGAACAGGCGATCGTACTCGGCGTCTGGCACGCTCGGTTCGTCGAGTACGTAATAGCGATAGTTGTGTGCATCGAGCTCGCTACGCAGCTGGGCAATGCGTTCGGCGGCGGTTTGGGTGACGGACATAATTCACAAGCCGTAGCTGCAGGCGTGAGACTGGAGGCGGTTGCCGGGTATTTCCGGCCCTGGCGTCCAGTTCAACCTTTGGTTGATATTCAGGCGCAGGATTCTAGCCGTTTGCAGGTTGGCTTGCCTGGGCTATGTGGCCGCGAGGCTTGGATTTTGCCGCTGAACGTGGTTGGTAAGCAGGAGCCCAAAAGCCAAAAGCATCGCGCCGGGGTCGGCCCTCCCACAAGAGCAGCAGGCAACGCATTCCCCTGTAGGAGCCGCGACCTCGCGGCGATAGCGGGCCGCAGGGCCGCAGGGCCGCTAAAAAGCCAAAGCATCGCGCCGGGGCGGCCCTTCTACACGTTTGTGGGGGACCTGCGGAATCAGAAAAACAAAGCCTCAAGCCAAGCGCGCGGCTTGTAGCTTGAGGCTTATCGTTTGCAGCAGGCTTAGCGCTTGTTGGTCAACTGCTTGCGCTCATATTCGACGATGCGCTGACGGTAATGCTCGATGGTTTGCGCGGTCATCACGCTGCGCTGGTCGTCCTTGAGTTCGCCGTTGAGTTCGTGGGCCAGCTTGCGCGCGGCAGCGACCATCACGTCGAACGCCTGTTTGGGATGACGTGGCCCCGGCAGGCCGAGGAAAAAACTCACGGCGCGGGTGTTGAAGCCTTCTATATCATCGAGGTCGAAAGTGCCCGGCTTGAGGGCGTTGGCCATGGAGAACAGTACTTCGCCTTTACCGGCCATGCTCTCGTGACGATGGAAAATGTCCATCTCGCCGAAACGCAGGCCACTTTCCAGAATGTTCTGCAGCAGCGCCGGGCCCTTGAAGCCATCGTCGTCGCGGGCGACCACATTGATCACCAGCACTTCTTCGACCGGCGGCAGCTCTTTGCTAGCGCTGGACGCCTTGTCCTTGCGCGACTCGCTCGCACCCTCATCCACTGGATTGAGCAGCGTCGGCACCGGCTCGTCTTGGCCCAGATTGAGGTCACCCTGTTGCGGTTCGCCACCGCTGCGGCGACGACTCAGCTCGCGGGCGCTCATCGAGGGCAGATCGTGTTCGTCCAGCGATGGTTCCTGATGACGATCGATAACCCGTGGCGTGCTGAGCAAACCTGGATCACTATCGGCTTCCGGCAGCTCGGCAAAACTGCGGTCGAGTTTGAACTTCAATTTTCCCTTGCCACCGCGCATGCGCCGCCAACCATCGAACAAGATGCCGGCTATCACAATAATGCCGATGACTATCAGCCATTCGCGCAGACCGAATTCCATGAAATACCTTGACCCCTGATTGAAATTTTATGAAAAAGGCGTCCTGCCCCGACTGCGTCAACTCTAAACCGTGGTGCCAACCCCATGTTCTGACGGGTGTTTCTCACGTGTAACAAAAGTGGACGATAAGCTAGCACGACAAAAGATAACTTTACACAGCCAACAGGCCGTTAACACGCTATGTCTCCACTTAGCAGCGGCTAAAAGGAGTGGTCGGGCGGCGTTGCGCTTTAGCCGCGAACGCTTCGAGACACAGCAAAAGCTTCGCGGCTAAAGCCGCGCCTACAGGGGTGGGCAAACACTCCAGCTCAGGCGCCTCATGCCTCCACCATAGCCAAGGCCTCTTCCACATCCACGGCGACCAAACGCGAACAACCCGGTTCATGCATGGTCACGCCCATTAGTTGATCGGCCATTTCCATGGCGATCTTGTTGTGGGTGATATAGATGAACTGCACCGTCTGTGACATTTCCTTGACCAAACGGGCATAACGCCCGACGTTGGCGTCGTCCAGCGGCGCATCGACTTCGTCGAGCATGCAGAACGGCGCCGGATTGAGCTGGAAGATGGCGAATACCAGGGCCAGCGCGGTCAACGCCTTCTCGCCCCCCGAGAGCAGATGGATGGTGCTGTTTTTCTTGCCCGGCGGGCGCGCCATGATGGTCACCCCTGTATCGAGTAGATCTTCGCCAGTGAGTTCCAAATAAGCGTTGCCGCCGCCGAAAACTTTGGGAAACAGGGCCTGCAAACCGCCGTTGATCTGATCGAAGGTTTCCTTGAAGCGGTTACGGGTTTCCTTGTCGATCTTGCGGATGACGTTTTCCAGGGTGTCCAGCGCCTCGACCAGGTCGGCATTCTGTGCATCCAGGTAGCGTTTGCGCTCGGATTGCTGCTGGTATTCGTCGATGGCCGCCAGGTTGATCGGGCCGAGACGCTGAATCCGCGCGGCCAGGCGCTCCAGCTCATCTTCCCAGGCCTTTTCACTGGCCTCGCCGGGTAACGTCGCGAGCACGCCGTGCAGGTCGTAATTGTCTTCCAGCAACTGATCCTGCAGGGCCTTGCGCCGTACGGTCAGTGCTTGCCACTCCATGCGCTGCTGCTCCAGCTGACCGCGTAACAGCTGGGATTGCTGTTCGGCCTGGGTGCGCCGCTTCTCCGCATCACGCAACTGGAGGTCGGCGTCTTCCAACGCCAAGCGGGCCAGTTTGAGTTCGTCTTCCACTGCCATGCGCTTATCGAGCAACTCTTCGAGCTTCAGACGCAGCTCTTCCAGCGGTGCCTCGCCCTCTTCCAGGTTGAGGCTGAGCTGTTCGCGCTTCTCGTGCAGGCGCTCGGCCTGCGATTCGAGACGCTCCAGCGCCTGACGGGTGGAATCATGCTGGGCCTTTAGCGAGCCCAGGCGTACGGCCAACTGATGGGCGTGGTCCTTGTGCGCTCTAGCCTCCTGGCGCACCCGGTCGAGCCGTTCGCGCAGGGCATCGCGGCTGGCCAGCAGGCTTTCGCGCTGTTCATGGTCGGTGGCCATGGCCTCGAGGGCATCTTGCAGTTGCAGACGTGATTCGCCCAACTGCTCCTGCTCGATTTCGCGCTGTTCGGCCAGTTCAAGCAGCTCGCTGTCGAGGCGGCGACGGCGCAGGGTCAATTGCTCGACCTTGGCCTGCCCGGCGGACAGCTGCGCCTTCAGCTCGCCGAGACGGCGGGCCTGATCCTGCAATTGACGGCGCTGCTGCTCACGCGCCTCCTCCTGTTGCCCTTGGCTTTCACGCAAGTGCAGCAAGCGCTCATCGAGCAGCGCCAGCGCCGCCTCGCGCTCTTCGCGCTGCAAATCCAGGCGTTCGATTTCCTGACCACGCGCCAGCACGCCGCTTTCCGCTGCGCTGGCGCGGCGTACCCGCAGAAAATGCCGACCGACCCAGTAACCGTCGCGACTGATCAGGCTTTCGCCTTCGCCCAGGCTGGCGCGAGCGGCCAGCGCATCGTCCAGGGTTTGCACTGGTTTGACCTTGGCCAGCCAGGGCGCCAGATCGATACTGGCTTCGACCTTGTCCAGCAGACTGCCGGCGACCCGCACGCCGCCGCGATTCGGGCTGGCCAGGCGCAGGTCGCCCTGGGCCAGACTGCTGAAATCCAGGCCATCGAAATCGTCCAGCAGCACCGCTTGCAGGTCGGCGCCGAGCACGGTTTCCACCGCCAGCTCCCAGCCGGCCTCGACGCGCAGACCTTCGGCCAGACGCGGCCGCTCGCTCAAGTGCTGTTCACGCAGCCAGTCGCCCGCGCCCTTGCCCGGATCGAGCGCTGCCTGCTGCAGGGCTTCCAACGAAGCCAGCCGGCCATTTAGGCGCTGCAGTTCGCCTTGCGCCTGTTGCTGGGCCTGGCCGGCTTGCTGCAGTTCGGTGCGCAGGTGTTGCAGGCGCTCGGCTTGCTGCTCTTCGGCAAGCTGCAGGTCTTCCAGGCTCAGTTCGCTAACGGCGATCTGCTCGCTCAGCTCGACAATGGCCGCGTCTTCCGGGTCGGCGGCCAGTTGCTGCAATTCATCCGCGAGGCGGCGTTGACGCTCGGCCAGACGCTCCAGACTGAGCTCCAACTGCTGGATCCGTGATTGCTCCACCTCGGCCTGGCGGCGCGGTTCGGCACTGCGCTGGTTGAAGCCGTCCCACTGCTCCTGCCAACCCTGCATGGTGGTTTCGCATTGTTCCAGCACGACTGCGGCCTCTTCGGCAGCGGCGGCGGTCAGCTCCTGCTCGGGTTCGAGCATGCTCAGCTCTTCGCCCAAGGTGGCCAGCAGGGTGCGGTCGTGACCCAGGTGCGATTCGGTTTCCAGTCGCGCGCGCTCTGACTCGCGCAGATCGTCCTGCAATTGGCGCAAACGCTGCTGACCATGCTGGATGCTCTGCTCGACCCGGGCGATATCGCCACCGACCGAATAGAAACGCCCCTGTACCAGGTTGAAGCGCTCGCTCAGTTCATGATGGCCATCGCGCAGGCGTTCGATGCTGGCATCGGCGTTGCGCTGCTCGGCGACCAGAGCCTCGAAGCCGACCTCCTGATTGCCGATCACCGCTTCGCGCTGACCGACCTGTTCATTCAGTTCCTGCCAGCGCAAGGCCGTCAGCTGAGCTTTCAGCTGGCGTTCTTCGGCCTTGTATTCCTGATACTTCTCCGCCGCCTGGGCCTGGCGGTGCAAACGTTCGAGCTGGCGCTCCAATTCTTCACGCAGATCACTCAGGCGCGCCAGGTTCTCGTAGGTGCGGCGGATACGGTTCTCGGTCTCGCGGCGGCGCTCCTTGTATTTGGAGATGCCGGCGGCTTCCTCGATGAAGTTGCGCAAATCTTCGGGCTTGGCCTCGATCAGCTTGGAAATCATGCCCTGCTCGATGATCGAGTAGCTGCGTGGGCCCAGGCCGGTGCCGAGGAAGATGTCGGTGATGTCGCGCCGGCGGCACTTGGTGCCGTTGAGAAAATAGGTGTTCTGGCTGTCGCGGGTCACCCGACGGCGAATGGAAATTTCGTTATAGCTGGCGTACTCGCCGGTCAGGGTGCCGTCGGAGTTGTCGAAGATCAGCTCGATGGACGCCTGGGTCACCGGCTTGCGCGTGGTGGAGCCGTTGAAGATGACATCGGTCATCGACTCGCCGCGAAGGTTCTTCGCCGAACTCTCGCCCATTACCCAGCGGACGGCGTCGATGATGTTGGACTTGCCGCAGCCGTTAGGCCCGACCACCGCCGCCATGTTGCTCGGAAAGCTCACCGTGGTCGGGTCGACGAATGACTTGAAGCCGGCCAGCTTGATGCATTTAAGCCGCATATACAGTCATCCTTGACGCTCGTCCAGGGTTGCCAGGACCAGTTTGCAATTGTGCTCGCCATAGGCCAGCAACACTTCACGGGCGCGGGAGTGATCGCGACCGATGATCGCCTGGAGCAACTCGGCGAAGGTGTTGATGAACTGCCCCATTTCGCTTTTGCGCCGCTCCAGCGCCAGGTGATAGGTGCGACTGATCGCCGGCAGCAGGTTCTCCACGGTTTCATGCAGATAGGGGTTATTCGAGAACGGATACGCCGCGCGCATGATATTGAAACTGTCCTCGACGAAAGCATTGATGTCTTCGCGCTGCAGACTGCCGAGCAGACGCTGCTGGATGACCCGAAACGGTGCTAGATCGGCCTCGACCTGCCAACCATCTGCCACCGCTCGGGCCAGCAGGATGTACAGCTCGATGACCAGGTCGTAGAGGCTTTTGACGTTGTGCGGGGTCAGCTCGCTGACCTGAGCGCCGCGGCGCGGCAGGATGACGATCAGGTGGCGACGCTCGAGGATCAGCAGCGCCTCACGCACCGAACCACGGCTGACGCTGAGCGACTGGGTAACTTTCTGTTCCTGAATACGCTCACGCGCCTTCAATTCACCACGAATGATGCGTACCGCGAGGTGATGAGCGATCTGTTCTGAGAGGCTGTCCGGCGCCGTCAACGTCATGATTATCCTTCGACTCTACTGATCTATCGGGGCGTACGGCTTGGCTAGGAGCCGCGCCAGGCTTGGCGCGAGCGGACAAATGCAGGGCGCGAGTGTAACACAGGGCGTTACCGGGCCAAGGGGCTGGAGACGGCTTTGAGAATGAGCAGCAGAACCGGACGGGATGGTTAGGCGAATGGATTGTCCTAGCCTCCGAGCGACCTATCCCTCCGACAATAATTCGCTGGCCTGCAGGGCCAGCAACATGTGCTGTTGCATATGAGCCGTGCTTTTGTAAGGTGGACATGGCGAAGCCTAGTTCACCGTTTGCAGCCCAGATGGCGGACAACCATTCACTATGTCCGCCCTACCCTGTCCAGACCTTATTCGACTACAAACCTGCATTATTCCAGCGGGAAAGCCTTTGGCTTTTCGTTATCGCCTTCCAATCCCCGCGCCCTGAGCCGTACTTGGCATAAAACCAGCTAGCGTTTAAACAGGCCAGGACGCTTTTGGGGCGCTCATAACCGAATCGCATGACAACCACCTGACCAAAGAGTCAAATATTTGTTGACCCTAAAGTCAGAAAACTCTAAATTTGCCCCATGCCGAGCCGTGTCAAAACGCCGCACGCTGCTGCGCTGGTGTTCTAGCAGCTCTGATACGACAACAATAAAGTGCCTGGAGGTCGTCCTTGATCCAGTTTTTACTCAACCGGGAGCTGCGTACTGAGCATGCCCTCGACCCTAACGTCACCGTGCTCCAGTACTTGCGTGAGCATGTCGGCAAACCCGGCACCAAAGAAGGCTGCGCCTCAGGCGATTGCGGTGCCTGCACCGTGGTGGTCGGCGAACTGGATGGCGAGCGCGTGCGTTATCGCACGCTGAATTCCTGCCTGACCTTCGTCTCCAGCTTGCACGGCAAGCAACTGATCAGCGTCGAAGACCTCAAGCACCAAGGCCAGCTGCACAGCGTGCAACAGGCCATGGTCGACTGCCATGGTTCGCAGTGCGGCTTCTGCACCCCGGGCTTCGTCATGTCGCTGTTCGCCCTGCAAAAGAACAGCAGCGGCTTCGACAAGGCCGACACCCTGGAAGCCCTGGCCGGCAATCTGTGTCGCTGCACCGGCTACAGACCGATCATCGACGCCGCCGAGCAGGCCTGCGGCCAGAAGCAGCCGGATCAATTCGACGCCTTCGAGGCCGACACTGTCGCGCAACTCAAGACCATCGCCCCGCGCGAAACCGCCGAGCTGAACAGCGGCGACAAGCGCTGCCTGCTGCCGCTGACCGTCGCCGACCTGGCCGACCTCTACGCCGCCAACCCCGAGGCCCGTATTCTCGCCGGCGGCACCGACCTGGCCCTGGAAGTCACCCAGTTCCACCGCGAACTGCCGGTGATGATCTACGTAGGCCACATCGAATCGATGAAGCGCGTGGATGTGACGGCCGAGAGCATCGAGATCGGCGCCGCTACTTCACTGTCCGACTGCTACGCCGTGCTGGCCGAGGACTACCCGGACTTCGGCGAACTGCTGCACCGCTTCGCCTCCCTGCAGATCCGCAACCAAGGCACCCTGGGTGGCAACATTGGCAACGCCTCACCGATTGGCGACGCCCCGCCGCTGCTGATCGCCCTCGGTGCGCAGATCGTTTTGCGCAAAGGCAGCGACAGCCGCAGCCTGCCGATCGAAGACTACTTTCTCGATTACAAGGTGACCGCCCGCCAGGAAGCCGAATTTATCGAGAAGATCCTGGTACCGCGCGCCCAGAGCACCCAGGCGTTTCGCGCCTATAAAGTCTCCAAGCGCCTGGACGATGACATCTCCGCGGTGTGCGCCGCGTTCAACCTGCGTATCGAAGACGGCGTGGTACAAGAAGCGCGCATCGCTTTCGGCGGCATGGCCGCGACGCCCAAGCGTGCCACCGCCTGCGAAGCTGCGTTGACCGGGGCCGCCTGCGGTCCAGAAGCAGTCGAGCGCGCTTGTGCGGCGCTGGCCGAAGACTTCACGCCGCTCAGCGACTTCCGTGCCAGTAAGGAATACCGCCTGCTTATCGCGCAGAACCTGCTGCGTAAATTCTTTCTCGAGCTGCAAGCTCCTGAAGTCGAAACCCGGGTGACCGCCTATGTCTAGCCATCACAAAACCAGCAAGACTCAAGAAGAGCTGGCCGAGCTGTTCCGCGCCGAGATCACCACCGGCGTCGGCCGCAGCGTCAAGCATGACAGCGCGGACAAGCATGTGTCCGGCGAAGCCGTGTATGTCGACGACCGCCTGGAATTCCCTAACCAATTACACGTCTATGCGCGCATGAGCGATCGCGCCCATGCCCGCATCCTCAGCATCGATACCGCGCCCTGCTATGCAATTGCGGGGGTGGCCATCGCCATCACCAGCAAGGACGTGCCGGGCCAGCTGGATATCGGCCCGGTGGTTGCCGGCGATCCGTTGCTGGCCGATGGCAAGGTTGAATACGTCGGCCAGGTGGTCATCGCCGTGGCCGCCGACAGCCTGGAAAACGCCCGCAAAGGCGCCATGGCGGCGATCATCGAATACGAAGACCTTGAGCCGGTACTGGACGTGGAGGATGCCCTGCGCAAGAAGCATTTCGTCCTCGACAGCCACCAGCACAAGATCGGCGATTCTGCCTCCGCGCTGGCCAGCGCCCCGCGTCGCCTGCAAGGAAAACTGCATATCGGCGGCCAGGAACATTTCTATCTGGAGACCCAGATTTCCTCGGTGATGCCTAGCGAAGACGGTGGCATGATCGTTTACACCTCGACGCAGAACGCCACCGAAGTGCAGAAACTGGTCGCCGAAGTGCTAGGCGTACCGATGCACAAGGTCGTCATCGACATGCGCCGCATGGGTGGTGGCTTCGGCGGCAAGGAAACCCAGGCCGCCGGTCCAGCGTGCCTGTGTGCGGTGATTGCCCACCTCACCGGTCGGCCGACCAAGATGCGCCTGCCGCGCATGGAAGACATGAGCATCACCGGCAAACGCCACCCGTTCTATGTGGAATATGACGTCGGCTTCGACGACAACGGCCTGCTGCACGGAATCCAACTGGAACTGGCCGGTAACTGTGGTTATTCGCCGGACCTGTCCGGCTCCATCGTCGACCGCGCCATGTTCCACTCGGACAACGCCTATTTCCTCGGCAACGCCACCATCAATGGCCACCGCTGCAAGACCAATACCGCCTCGAACACCGCCTACCGCGGTTTCGGCGGCCCGCAGGGCATGGTCGCCATCGAGGAGGTCATGGATGCGGTCGCGCGCAGCCTGGGCAAGGACCCACTGCAAGTGCGCAAGCTCAACTACTACGGCAAGACCGAACGCAACGTCACCCACTACCACCAGACGGTCGAGCACAACATGCTCGCCGAGATGACCGCCGACCTAGAGGCCAGCAGCGAGTACGCCCAGCGCCGCGAGCAAATCCGCGCCTTCAATGCCAAGAACCCGGTGCTGAAGAAAGGCCTGGCGCTGACTCCGGTCAAGTTCGGCATCAGTTTCACCGCCACCTTCCTCAACCAGGCCGGCGCGCTGATCCACATCTACACCGACGGCAGCATCCATCTGAACCACGGCGGCACCGAGATGGGCCAGGGCCTCAACACCAAGGTGGCGCAGATAGTCGCCGAAGTGTTCCAGGTCGAAACCTCGCGCATCCAGATCACCGCGACCAACACCGACAAGGTGCCCAACACCTCGCCGACCGCCGCCTCCTCGGGTACTGACCTCAATGGCAAGGCCGCGCAGAACGCCGCCGAAACCATCAAGCAGCGCCTGGTCGACTTCCTGGTGCGCGAGTACAAGGTCACCCCGGAAGACGTCGAGTTCCGTAACGGCCAAGTGCGCGTGCGCGGCCAGTTCCTGTCGTTCGAGGAGTTGATCCAGAAGGCCTACTTCGCCCAGGTCTCGCTCTCCAGCACCGGCTTCTATCGCACGCCGAAGATCTTCTACGACCGTGAAAAAGCCGCCGGCCGGCCGTTCTACTACTTCGCCTACGGCGCCGCCTGCGCCGAGGTGATCGTCGACACCCTGACCGGCGAGTACAAGATGCTGCGCACCGACATCCTGCATGACGTTGGCGCCTCGCTGAACCCGGCCATCGACATCGGCCAGGTGGAAGGTGCGTTCGTCCAGGGCATGGGCTGGCTGACCATGGAAGAACTGGTGTGGAACGCCAAGGGCAAGCTGATGACCAGCGGCCCGGCCAGCTACAAGATCCCGGCGATTGCCGACATGCCGCTGGACCTGCGGGTCAAGCTGGTGGAGAACCGCAAGAACCCGGAAGACACGGTGTTCCACTCCAAGGCCGTCGGCGAGCCGCCGTTCATGCTCGGCATCGCTGTCTGGTGCGCGATCAAGGATGCGGTGGCCAGCCTGGCTGACTACCGCGTACAGCCGAACATCGACGCCCCCGCCACGCCGGAGCGTGTGCTCTGGGGTGTGGAGCAGATGAAGAAACTGCAGCAAACCGCCAAGCCTGCTCACGCAGCAGCGGTTGAGCCGGCGTAACGCAATCCTCTAGCCCGGCGTACATCCGGGCTAGAGCCTGAATCCAACAGGTGTAAAACAATGACAAAACACACCGACGCGAAAAACCACCCGACACCGCCAGCGCCGGTTCCAATATTGGATCCGTCGCCGAGCAACTGGCGCCTACCGCGCCCCGGACAACTGCCACCTACCTGGAGGCTGAGCAAATGAGCTGGATCAGCGCCCTCGCCGACCTGCAGCAGCAAGGCCAGCCTTGCGTGTTGGTGACCATCATCGAAGAACTCGGCTCGACGCCGCGCAACGCCGGCTCGAAAATGGTGGTCACCACCGAGCGTATCTTCGAAACCATCGGCGGCGGCCACCTGGAATACAAGGCGATGGCGCTGGCCCGTGAGATGCTCGAAAGCCGCAGCCAGGACACCCGCCTGGAGCGTTTCAATCTCGGCGCCAGCCTCGGCCAATGCTGCGGCGGCGCCACCGTGCTGCTGTTCGAACCGATGGGCCAACCGCAGGCGCAGATCGCCGTGTTCGGCGCCGGCCATGTTGGCCGCGCCCTGGTACCGCTGCTCGCCAGCCTGCCGTGCAAGGTGCGCTGGATCGACTCGCGGGAAAACGAGTTTCCCGAGCAGATTCCCAGCGGCGTGGAGAAAGTGGTCAATGACGAAGTGGTCGACGAAGTCGATAGCATGCCCGCCGGCAGTTACTTTATCGTCATGACCCACAACCATCAGCTCGACCTGGAGCTGACCGCGGCCATCCTCAAGCGCAACGATTTCGCCTACTACGGGCTGATTGGCTCGAAGAGCAAACGCGCCAAATTCGAACACCGCCTGCGCGACCGCGGCTTCCAACCGGAGGTGGTGCAGCGTATGCGCTGCCCGCTGGGTTTGCCCGAGGTCAAAGGCAAGCTGCCGATCGAAATCGCCGTGTCCATCGCCGGCGAGGTGATCGCCACCTACAACGCCGCTTTCGGCCAGGACGTAAAAAAAGGTGAAACCTCCGTCGCCAAGCTGCTGCCCCATTCCCGTCGCGCCCAACCTTAGGCTGCGCCGCGCGCACTAATAACCCCGCATTGTCGACGGTGTGCATGGCGCACCCGATGCAGCGCCAGCCCCAAAATCGAGACGTAATAGATGACCAGCAATATGCAAGCCTACCGCGCCGCCATCCTGCACAGCCTTGCCGACCCAGCCGTGGTCGGCGTCGAGCAGTCCTACGAGTATTTCGAGGACGGCTTGCTGCTGGTCGAGGACGGTCAGATTGCCCAGGTCGGCCACGCCGCCGATCTGCTGCCCACGCTCAAGGGCGTTGAAATCACCGAGTACCCGGACGCGCTGATCACACCCGGCTTTATCGATACCCATATCCATTATCCGCAGACCGGGATGATCGCCTCCTACGGCGAGCAGTTGCTGGACTGGCTGAATACCTACACCTTCCCCACCGAGCGCCAGTTCGAAGACAAGGCCCACGCCGCTGACGTAGCCGGCATCTTCCTCAAGGAACTGCTGCGCAACGGCACCACCACCGCCCTGGTGTTCGGCAGCGTGCACAAGCAGTCGGTGGACGCCTTCTTCGAGGCCGCCGAGGCGCTGAACCTGCGGATGATCGCCGGCAAGGTGCTGATGGATCGCAACGCCCCGGACTACCTGACCGACACTGCGGAGTCCGGCTACGCCGACAGCAAGGAGTTGATCGAGCGCTGGCACGGCAAGGGCCGCCTGCACTATGCCGTGACCCCGCGCTTCGCCCCGACCAGCACGCCGGAGCAACTGACGCTGGCCGGCAAGCTTTTCCAGGAATACCCCGACCTGTATATGCACACCCACCTGTCCGAGAACCGTCAGGAGATCGAATGGGTCAAGGCGCTGTTTCCCGAACGCAGCGGCTACCTGGACGTCTACGACCACTTCAAGCTGATCGGCGCGCGTTCGGTGTTCGCCCACGGCGTGCACCTGTGCGATGCGGAATGCCAGCGCCTGGCCGAAACCGGCTCAGCCGTGGCCTTCTGCCCTACTTCCAACCTGTTCCTCGGCAGCGGCCTGTTCGACTTGGCCAAGCTGGAACAGCACGGCGTGCGCGTCGGCTTGGGCACCGACGTCGGTGCTGGCACCAGCTTCAGCCAGCTGCAGTCGCTGAACGAGGCGTACAAGATCATGCAATTGCAGGGCAAGAAACTCGACCCGTTCAAATCGCTGTACCTGGCGACACTGGGCGGTGCCAACGCGCTGTATCTGGACGACAAGATCGGCAACTTCGCCAGCGGCAAGGATGCCGACTTCGTGGTGCTGGATTACAACGCCACGCCGCTGATCAGCTATCGCATGCAACAGGCCAAGAGCCTGGCCGAGAAGCTGTTCGCCCTGACCATGCTCGGCGACGACCGCGCGATCAAGGAAACCTTCGCCGCTGGCCGGTCGGTACATCGTCGGGATTGAGGGGCCGCAATCCCGTAGGGTGGGTTAGCGGCGCATGACTACAACGGCTGAATCCGGCCGAGTATTCGAGCGCCGCGTAACCCACCGTGATTGCACGCCATGATGCGGGGTTGCATACATCGCTGTTGGGTTACGCGCCGTCTGAGACCGTGAGCGTAACCCTGCACCGCAACGCCCAACCGACGAAGCTACCCTACCGCCGAACGGATCGCCGCCCATCGCCAACGAAAAAGCCCCGAGGCTTGCGCACCGGGGCTCTTTCGTTGGTACTACGATCAACGGTTGGCGGTGCCGCGTCCTGGCTTCTTCTTGGCAGTCTGCAACAGGTGCGAGAACACCGCGTGCAGGTCATCCGAGGCGCTCTCTTCGTCGAGGTTGAGCTTGCTGTCGATATGATCCATGTGATGCATCATCAGGCTCACTGCCTTGGTCGCATCGCGGGCCTCGATGGCATCGATCAGCTGGTTGTGCTCGTCGTAGGAGCAGTGCGAGCGGTTACCGCTTTCATACTGGGCGATGATCAGGGAGGTCTGCGACACCAGGCTGCGCTGGAAACTGACCAGCGGCGCGTTCTTCGCCGCCACGGCCAACTTCAGGTGGAACTCGCCAGACAGACGGATACCCGCACCACGATCACCACGGGAGAAACAGGTTTGCTCGTCCTTGACCATCTGGCGCAATTCGGCCAGTTGCTCGGCCGTGGCATGCACGACTGCCAATTCGGTAATTGCGCGCTCGACCATACGCCGTGCATAAAAAATCTGCCGGGCTTCTTCCACGCTAGGGCTGGCTACCACCGCACCACGATTGGGTCGTAGCAGCACGACGCTTTCGTGGCCCAGACGCGACAAGGCGCGGCGGATGATGGTGCGACTGACGCCGAAGATTTCGCCCAAAGCCTCTTCGCTCAGCTTGGTGCCCGGCGCCAGACGCTGTTCGAGGATAGCGTCGAAGATATGCGCGTAGACAATATCGTCCTGAGTCCCGCTATGGCTGCTTTTTCCGGTACCCGGCAGTTTCTTGAGAGGCTGCAATTGCTCGTTCATTCTGGCTCGCGTTAAAGAGGTTCGGCCTGTTCCGAGACTCTACTGCTATTCACCCAGTGACTGGCAAGCAGTACGTGGCGAAAAACAGAAAAAATACCGACGCATTGTACACAATTCGATCAATTCGTACACGATATGCACAACCCTCGTGATACCACGCAATGGCTACTCAGCCCTCTCGGCCGTTGCCTGGCTTCCAGCGCAGCTGGATACCACTAAATTGATTTCTTATAAGAAACGGTTTTTCTGCCAAAAAAATCAGCTAAAGGCACCATTGGTCGTACTGATAGTCACGCAAAAACGCTCGCCGCAAGCACTGTAAAAATTCTGATAATTATTATTATCTAACTGTTTTTAATAGTTTTTTTTAATACAAAATGGAGGCAATTGCCGCGCTTAAAGCAGTGCAACAGCCTCGCATGACACTGATCTCGCATCCGATCGAAAACATAAAACATTATTTGCTTTTTTTGTATACAACATCATAATCGCACCAGTGTAGTTTTCTGACCTTATGGTCAACAAATGGCCAGTTAGCACACCCAAATACACCACCTACCTCAGAGAGCCGCAGCGTGCGCAATAACGACTCTGGGTGGTACACAACAAGAGAGATGAGGAGTACCCACTGTGGAAAGCGCTAAACAAGAACAACATGCAACTCACGTCCAAGGGCTGGTCAAACCTGGCCTGCTCGATCGCTTTTTCAAACTGACCGAACACCGCACCAACATCAAAACCGAACTGATTGCAGGCATCACCACCTTCTTCACCATGGTCTACATCATCTTCGTCAACCCCAACATCATGGCAATGGCAGGCGTAGATCAGGGCGCAGCCTTTGTCGCCACCTGTGTGGGTGCTGCACTGGGCTGCTTCCTCATGGGCCTGTATGCCAACTGGCCAGTAGGCCTTGCGCCCGGCATGGGCTTGAACGCGTTTTTCACTTTTACCGTAGTCGGCGACATGGGCTATACATGGGAAATCGCACTGGGGGCGGTATTCCTCTCCGGCATCCTGTTCATGATCATGAGCCTGTCACGCATTCGCGAATGGCTGCTCAACAGCATCCCCATGAGCCTGCGCTTTGCCATGGGCGCCGGTGTCGGCCTGTTCCTCGGCCTGATCGGCCTGAAAACCGCCGGCATTGTGGTCGACAGTCCGGCTACCCTGCTGACTATGGGCAGCTTCGCCAATCCTAACGCGCTGCTGGCCGCCATCTGCTTCTTGCTAATCGCCGTGCTCAGCCATCGCAACGTGTTTGGCGCCATCCTGTTCAGCATGCTGGCGGTAACGGGCATTGGCATGGCCATGGGCCTGGTCGAGTACAGCGGGGTGGTGTCGATGCCGCCGAGCCTGGCTCCGACCTTCCTGGCGATGGATATCGCCGGCGCCTTCCAGATCTCGATGATCAGCGTGATTCTGTCGTTCCTCTTCGTCAACATGTTCGACACCGCAGGCACCCTGATGGGCGTTGCCCATCGTGCCAACCTGGTCGATGAAGACGGCAAGATCCAGAACCTCTCGCAAGCCCTGAAAGCTGACAGCACCTCCAGCGTGATTGGCTCCCTGGTCGGTTGCCCGCCCGTGACCAGCTACGTAGAAAGCGCCTCTGGCGTGGCCGCAGGCGGCCGCACCGGTCTGACTGCGGTAACCGTTGGTGTCTTGTTCCTGGCTGCGATGTTCTTTGCCCCACTGGCCGGCATGATTCCCGCCTATGCCACTGCAGGCGCACTGATCTATGTCGCCATGCTGATGATGAGCGGCCTGGCACATATCGACTGGAAAGATCAGACCGACACCATTCCGGCGATCGTTACCGTGGTGATGATGCCGCTGACCTTCTCTATCGCCAACGGCATTGCCCTGGGCTTTCTGACTTACGCCTCGCTGAAGCTGCTGACTGGCCAACGTGACAAGGTTTCCGTCAGCCTCTATGTGCTGTGCATCATCTTTATCGCCAAGTTCGCCTTCCTGTAAGGTTGGCCCAAGCAGTACCAAGCCTCAGCGTTTCGACGCTGGGGCTTTTCCATATAAGGGAGAGCATTCAATGAGTCTGGAAACCTGGCTGTTGTTCAGCAGCGCCGCGCTGATCGTGATTCTGATCCCCGGGCCGCTGTCGTTGCTGATGGTCAGCAACAGCCTGAATTATGGTCTGCGCCGCTCGCTGCCAGCGTTTCTCGGCGGGGTATCGGCCTCGATCTGCCTGCTCAGCGCCTCGGCGCTTGGTCTTGGCGCCTTGCTATTGGCCTCAGAGCAGTTGTTCAGCGCCCTGAAGATCGTCGGCGCGCTCTACCTGTTCTACCTCGCCTGGCAGAGCTGGCAGGCCTCGCGCCAAGCAGCCCAGCCGGTAAGCGCCGAGGAGCAAGCGATCAACCCGAGCTTTCAGAGCATGTTCTGGAAGGCCTTCGGCCTAGGCGCGAGCAACCCCAAGGACATTCTGTTCTTCGCCGCCTTCCTGCCGCAGTTCATGAGCGCCGAACGGCCGATGCTGAGCCAGTTGCTGGTGCTGATTGCCTCCTGGGCAGTACTCGACCTGAGCTGCAAGCTGTTCTATGGCCTCAGCGCCCGTGGCGCGGCGCGCTACCTGCGTTCGGGCAAAGGTCAGGTGTGGTTCAACCGGGTTAGCGCAGCCCTGTTTGGCGGTGCTGGCGCGGCTTCGTTGCTGAGCCGCTGATTGCCAAGCGTGTAGCGGCGCACTTGGCCGCGGCGCGGCACACCGTCGACACTCCCGCGCAACCCCAGCAAAGCTGCAGGTGTCAGCCGCGCTACCGCCGAGGCAGCGCCATCAGCCGGCAAGACGCTCGAGAAACAACGCCTGATGCTCACGGCATTGCTGAGCCGCCAGCAGGAACACACCATGGCCACCGCGCTCGAACTCCAGCCAGGTGAAGTCCACTTCCGGGTACAGGGCGCTGACATGCACCTGGCTGTTGCCAACTTCGACGATCAGCAAGCCCTTGTCATGCAGATGATCGGCCGCTTCGGCCAGCATGCGCCGTACCAGATTCAGACCATCCTCGCCGCACGCCAGGCCCAAAGCCGGCTCATGCTGGTATTCGACCGGCATGTCGGCGAAATCTTCGGCATCGACATAGGGCGGGTTGGACACGATCAAATCGAAGCGCTGCCCCGGCAATCCGTCAAAGCCATCGCCCTGCACGGTGTAGACGCGCTCATCCAGCTGGTGGCGCTCGATATTCTGGTTGGCCACCTCCAGCGCCTCATACGACAGGTCAGCCAATACCACCTCGGCCTCGGGAAATTCGTAGGCGCAGGCAATACCGATGCAGCCGGAGCCACTGCACAGGTCGAGAATCCGTGCAGGTTCCTGGGTCAGCCAGGGCTGGAAATGTTGCTCGATCAGCTCGGCAATCGGTGAGCGGGGAATCAGCACACGCTCATCGACGATGAATGGCAGGCCACAGAACCAGGCCTCGCCCAACAGGTAGGCGGTCGGTACGCGCTCCTCGATGCGACGTTTGAGCAAGGCTTGCAGATGCGCATGCTCGTCATCCTCCAGGCGGCAGTCGAGGTAGCTGTCGGCGATCTCCCAAGGCAGATGCACTGCACCCAGCACCAACTGGCGGGCCTCGTCCCAAGCATTGTCGCTGCCATGACCGAAGAACAGCTCTTCGCGATTGAAACAACTGACAGCCCAGCGGATGTAATCACGCAGGGTACGTAAACGAGTAGCAGTCACAAGCGTCTCTCCTGGCAAAAGTCGGGCAGTTTAGCCGAACCACTCGCCCTGCACGCAGGGACGAAAATAAATCAGCGAAGTCGAGCCCTGGCCACTGCCCGCGCGCCAGGGGCTCCGATATAATTTGTAACGATTTCTCAACCCTTCCCTCTTCCTTCCGAGTTCCACCCCAAATGGTCATAGAACCCTTCTCGCTCACGGGCTTGCTCGTGCTGGCGATATTCCTGTTTGGCATGACGCTTATCGTTTTTGAAGCTCAATTGGAGATGGATAAATTCAAGCCTGCCATGTTCATGATGTCCGGCTTGATCGTAATCGGTGCCCACTACGCCATCAATGACCCCAACGGCTTCCAGTACTTCCTCCACGCGCAAAGCGAGGCCAAGGAAGAACTGTTCGGCCTGATCGCCTTCATGGCGTTCATGTGGATGATTGTGGAATTACTCAATGAGCGAAACGTGTTCACCGCCCTAAACGGCTACCTGATGCGCAAAGGCCTGGGAGCCAAAGGCATGTTCTGGGCCACCGGCGCACTGTCGGCGCTGCTTTCGCCGTTTCTCAACAACATCACCACTGCGATGATCTTTGGCAAGACGGTGAAAAGCATCTCCACCAACCAGCGTTACACCCATGTGGCGCTGTGCAATATCGTCGTGGCGTCCAATAGCGGCGTGTGGTTTCTCGGCACCTCAACCAGCCTGATGGTGGTGTTGGCGGGCAAGATCAGTATCGCCGGGCTGTTGCTGTTGATTCCCTCGGCCCTGATCGGTTGGCTGCTGTTCGCCGCCACCTTGCATTTCTTCTATTTGCGCAAGCTGGATGGCCAGGCCCTGATCCACCTGGCCGACCCGTCGGAAACCGGCCTCAAGCCCGGAGGCGCGGGGCTGGCCATCGTTGGTTTCTTCGCCGTGGTCGGCGCGGTGCTGTGCAACATCCTGTTCAAGGTCAGCATCGAATTCGCCATCGGTATCGGCCTGGGCCTGGTCGCGCTCTACGCTTGGCTACTGATGCGCCGCGGCATCGAACTGCCCTGGCAGGATCAACTGCAGAAGGTCGAATGGAACGCCCTGCTGTTCTTTATCGGCATCATCACCTCGGTTGCCTGCCTCAACCACGTCGGCTGGCTGACCTATATCTCGCAACTGTTCGAGGTAATGAGCCCAACCGGGGTCAACGTGATTCTCGGCATCGCCTCGGGGGTCATGGATAACGTGCCGGTCGAAGCCGCAGCGCTGATGTCCAACCCACAACTGGGGCTCGATCAGTGGGCACTGAACGCCTTGATGGTCGGGATTGGCGGCTCGTTGACCGTGGTCGGCTCGGCTGCAGGGGTCATGGCCATGTCGCTGGACAAGAGCTACAGCTTTGGCGTGCACCTGAAGTTCCTGCCGGCCATTCTGGTCAACTTCTTCGCTTCACTGGGCGTCTGGTACCTGCAGTTCCAGGTATTCGGCCTCTATTGACCGAACCGCGCCCGGCGACCTGCCGGGCGCTCACTCGGAGGTTGTGAAAATCTCGAGCGCCGTAGCGAGAACGTCTCCTGGTGTTCGCGTAACGCAACACCAGCAACGGACGCCAGAGGGCGCTCGCAGTAGGCGATAATTTTTCACAAACGCTCAGTTTTCTTGCGCCGTGGCGCGCGCAAGGATGGCTCATGCGGCTCGCGCCTGAGTTCACGAAATACCGCGATGGAAACCGCCAAGGCGAACAACAACCAGAAATGTGCGGAAAACAGTGACCACAAAGCCATAAGCAACTCCTTTTGCGTACGACTCCAGACCCTCTGGATTGGTTCGATGCTGTTCGTCCCCGCGTGAGCGCGCAAGGCTGCGCACCGAAGAGGTTCACAGCAGCCTCGCACAGGCGGACAATGGAGACTGTCGTCCGCGCCAGCGAGGAGTTAGGTCATGTCTCATCCGCAAACACTGTTTCAGCTCACAGGGCGCAGCCATGCCCCCGCCACCCTGGGCAATGCGACCCTGCTGATCATCGACGCCCAAGAGGAGTACCGCAGCGGCGTGCTGCAACTGCCAGGGCTCGATCCGGCACTCGCGGAGATCGCCAAACTGCTGACCGCCGCGCGTAACAGCGGCGCCTCTATCGTCCACGTCAAGCACCTGGGGATTCCCGACGGCCTGCTCGACCCCCGCGGCCCCCGCGGCCACCACCTGCCTGAGGCGGCACCGCTGCCTGGTGAGATCGTGGTGGAGAAACGCATGCCCAACGCCTTCTCCGGGACCGAGTTACATGACCAGTTGCAAGCGCTTGGCCACCTCGACCTGATCGTCTGCGGCTTCATGACCCACTCGAGTATCAGCACCACGGTGCGCGCAGCCAAGGACTATGGCTACCGCTGCACGGTGGTCGATGCCGCCTGCGCCACCCGCGACCTGCCGACACTGGACGGCAAGGTCATCAGCGCCGCCGACATGCACCGCGCAGAGATCATTGCCCTGGCTGACAACTTCGCGGCGGTGGTAGCGCAAGCCAGTTCCCTGATCTGAAGCGAACGACGAGCAAACCCAGACCAGCTCACATCCTGCGGCCATGCCTGGCATGCCGCCGGAACCACCACTCCACCTGCCGGTCATACCGCCGATACCCACTAAGGAAATCGGAATGAAGTTATCCGATGGTTTCGATGCTCGCCGCCTGCGCCCACGCGGGCCAAGCAGCTGGCGCATGCGCTTCGCCGCCATACTGGCAGCATTGCTTGCCGCCTTTGGCGTGCTGTTGGCGATGGCCGGCGCAGCCAGCCTGCTCGGCCGGGCGCCGACACTTGGCGCACTGAACGATTCGACCGGTGCGGCGGCCGTCCTGCTGGTGCTCGGCCTGTTCTTGCTGTGGACCGGCATCGCGATGTGGCGCCTGTGCCGACGCCGCCTGCGCCGTCCCAGCGATTTGAGCATGGCCCCGCATCTGCTGAAGAAACGCGACTGACCCTTGCTTCGATCGAGGCAGCACGAAAGCGCTCAGAGCGTGTGAAGATATCGAGCGCCGTAGCGAGAGCGTCTCCAGGTGTTCGCGGCCAGGCGCAACGCCAGCAGCGGCCGCCTGGGGGGCGGTCGCAGTAGGCGAGAGTTTTTTTCACAAGCTCTCAGCCTTGGTTACACTAGCGGCCTTCGCGGAGGCCCAGATGCAAGACAACACCAGAGAAGACAACGACAGCGCCCTGTTCAAAGCCGAGTTGCGCGGCGTCAAGCCGATCAAGCACGACCGCGCCGATACCGGCAAAGCCAAGCCTGACCGCAAACAGTTGGCCAGCCTGCGCCAGGCGGCGACCGTGCGCGTGGATACGGTCAAAGTCGATGGCCTGTCCGACCAGTTCGTCATCGACGTCGGCGCCGAAGACCCGCTGTACTGGGCCGCCAATGGCGTGCAGGAAGGCCAGATGCGCAAGCTTAAACTCGGCCAGATCAGCTTCGATGGCAGCCTTGATCTGCACGGCATGACCGTGGAAAAAGCCCGCGACACCCTGTGGGAGTTTCTCGCCGAAGCCACCAAACTGGAGGTGCGCTGCGTGCGCATCACCCACGGCAAGGCCGTGCGCATGGATGGCCGTAAGCCGATGATCAAAAGCCACGTCAACACCTGGCTGCGCCAGCATCCACAGGTGCTCGGGTTCACCTCCTGTGTGGCCAAGCATGGCGGTACTGGTGCGGTTTATGTGATGCTCAAACGCACCATGATGGATGGCCGCGACGAGTGATAGCAGACGTCTCGAACCTGAACCTCACCCCTACCCTGCGCGCTAGCGTATTACCCCCGGATGCCACAGGAAGATCCATGTCCCTGGAACAGAATTACACCGCGATTCTTGGTCAATTAGGCGAGGACGTATCCCGCGAAGGCCTGGTCGACACCCCCAAGCGTGCAGCCAAAGCCATGCAGTATCTTTGCCGCGGTTATCAGCAAACCCTGGAAGAAGTCACCAACAACGCGCTGTTCAGCTCAGACAACAGTGAAATGGTGCTGGTCAAGCACATCGAGCTGTATTCGCTGTGCGAGCATCACCTGCTGCCGTTCATCGGCAAGGCTCACGTCGCCTACATTCCCAACGGCAAGGTGCTCGGCCTGTCCAAGGTCGCGCGGATCGTCGACATGTACGCCCGCCGCTTGCAGATCCAGGAGAATCTCAGCCGACAGATCGCCGAAGCCATCCAGCAAGTTACCGGTGCCCTTGGCGTCGCCGTGGTGATCGAGGCCCAACACATGTGCATGATGATGCGCGGGGTGGAGAAGCAGAACTCTTCGATGATCACCTCGGTGATGCTCGGTGAATTCCGTGACAACGCCGCCACCCGCAGCGAATTTCTCAGCCTGATCAGTAACTGATCAGCGCCATGCCATGAGAAAACCTGACTGGCGGCACTCATCAGTCAGACGCAGGCAAGCTGCTTTGGTAGGAGGGCCGTCCCGGCGCGATGTTTTTTGGGCTGCAGGCCAGGCCTGCGAGCCGCTTTCGCCTCAGGACGCCCCCTCCCGCCCTTACCGATTTATCAGGCTACCCTCAGGCAAGACAAAGCCTTCGGCCTGATATCGGCAATCGAGTTGCCAGTAGAGCCTGCACCCCGCGCCGGCTCTAGCCCTCGGCTTCGCCCTGAAAATCCCCCATAAGCGGCGGCACATCCTCGGCGAACAAATGTGGATAGACCGCCGCCAAATGGCTGAAGAACAGCTCTTCCGGCACGTCTGCGAAGCGCCCATGGTCGAGCAGATACTCCATGTAACGCTGACCTTGCTGATTGAACGGATGGAACACGCTGTCACCAAGCCCATCGAACTCCAGCGGCGCCACCTTGAATAGCCGACACAGCTCCAGGTTGAACGCCGGGGTAGCCTTGACCCAGCGCCCCTGCAGATACAATTCGGTATAGCCGTGCATGGCAAACACCTCGCTGCGCAGCAACTCCAGCAACCGCGGGGTGGCCAGGTGGTTGCGCACATCGGCCAGACCGATCCGCGCAGGGATCCCGCAATGCCGCGCACAGGCTGCCAGCAGCGTGGCCTTCGGCACGCAGTAGCTCTCACCACTGAGTAGTGCATGACTGCCTTTCAGTGTTTGCGGGTCTCGACTGAAGACATAGGGGTTATAACGAATGCCATCGCGAACCGCGTAATACAGCCTGACTGCCTGCTCAACCGGATCGCGACTGCCGCCGCGCGACGCTTCAGCGAACTCAATCAGCGCCGGGTGGTCACTATCGATGCAGCGGCCGGGTTGCAGATATTCATGCATCGTTGTTCCTCCTGACGGAAAACCCAGTCTAACGACGCCGATCGAGCGCATGTCACGACAATCCGGCCAAGCTTGCCGCCCTTGTTGCCATCTTTGTGTAGATGGCGGCTAAACTCATCACTGGTTCTTTCCAACTCGTCGTCACGGAGGATTTTGCATGCTCGCTGTCTGGTTGCTCATTCTGGTCGTTGCTACGGCCTACCTGGCCCACCGCCGCACCGCACCGCTGCCCGCTCTCGGCATGGTTGCCGGCTACCTGGTTCTCATGGGCCTATTCAGTCACGCCCCAACCTGGCTTTTGGCTGTTTTCTGGCTCTTGCTTCTGGTCGTGGCACTACCGCTGGCGCTGCCGGAACAACGGCGAAAACTGCTTAGCGCGCCGATGTTCGCCTGGTTCCAGCGGGTACTGCCGCCCATGTCGGCCACCGAACGCGATGCCATCGAAGCCGGTAGCGTCTGGTGGGATGGCGAACTCTTCAGCGGCCGGCCGGACTGGGACAAACTGCTGGCCTACCCCAAGGCGCAATTGAGCGAGGAGGAACAAGCCTTTATCGATGGCCCCACCGAGCAACTCTGCGCCATGGTCAGTGACTGGGAAATCGGCCAGCAAATGGACTTACCGGCCAAGGCCTGGGAACACATCAAGCAGCATGGCTTTTTCGCCCTGATCATCCCCAAGGAATACGGAGGCAAAGGCTTTTCCGCCTATGCCCATTCCCAGGTAGCGATGAAACTGGCCACCCGCAGCGGCGACCTGGCATCCACCGTAATGGTGCCCAACTCACTCGGCCCGGCGGAGTTACTGCTGCACTACGGTACCGATGAGCAGCGCCAGCATTACCTGCCGCGCCTGGCGCGTGGCGATGACATCCCCTGCTTCGCCCTTACCGGCCCACTGGCCGGCTCGGACGCTGGAGCCATGCCCGACACTGGGATTATCTGCAAAGGTCAGTGGCAGGGCGAGGAAGTGCTCGGCCTGCGCCTGACCTGGGAAAAGCGCTACATCACCCTGGGCCCGGTCGCGACCCTGCTCGGCCTGGCATTCAAAGCCTACGACCCCGATCACTTGCTCGGCGAACAGGAAGACCTCGGCATCAGCCTGGCCCTGGTGCCCACCGACACGCCCGGGGTGGAGATCGGCCGTCGCCATCTGCCACTCGGCGCCGCCTTCATGAACGGACCGAACTCGGGGAAAGACGTCTTCATCCCGCTGGAATTCCTGATCGGTGGCCAGGACATGCTCGGCAAAGGCTGGATGATGCTGATGAACTGCCTGTCGGTCGGCCGTTCCATCTCTCTCCCGGCGGTAGGTACCGGAGCAGCCAAGTTCACCAGCCTGGTTACCGGCCAGTACAGCCAGATACGCGAGCAATTCAATCTACCGCTGGCGGCCTTCGAAGGTATTCAGGAGGCCCTTGCCCGCATCGGCGGCAACGCCTGGCTGATGGACAGCGCGCGCATACTCACCGCCAACGCAGTGGATCTGGGCGAAAAGCCGTCGGTGCTCTCAGCGATTCTCAAATACCACCTGACCGAACGTGGCCGCGAATGCATCAGCCACGCCATGGACGTGCACGGTGGCAAGGGCATCATCATGGGCCCGAACAACTACCTGGCCCGCTCCTGGCAAGGCGCGCCGATCTTCATCACCGTGGAAGGCGCCAACATCCTCTCGCGCAACCTGATGATCTTCGGC
The DNA here is from genome assembly GCF_002025205.1 of Pseudomonas sp. CC6-YY-74. Taxonomy (GTDB): domain Bacteria; phylum Pseudomonadota; class Gammaproteobacteria; order Pseudomonadales; family Pseudomonadaceae; genus Aquipseudomonas; species Aquipseudomonas paeninsulae. The sequence continues at coordinate 2,176,438 of NZ_CP019947.1, forward strand.
CAGGGCGCGATCCGCTGCCATCCTTATGTGCTCAAGGAAATGGCCCTGGCCGACCGCGAAGACCAGCAGCAGGCACTGCTGGAATTCGATGAACTGCTGCTGCAACACATCGGCTTTGCCGTGAGCAACGCAGCCAGCAGCCTGCTCCTCAGCCTCGGCCTGGGCCGGTTCAGCGAGGCGCCGGGCGATAACCTCAGCCGCCCCTACTTTCGTGCACTGAATCGCCTGGCTGCCGCCTTCGCCCTGATTGCCGACTTGAGCATGATGTTATTGGGCGGCGAACTGAAACGCCGCGAACGGCTTTCCGCACGCCTGGGCGACGTACTCAGCCACCTGTACCTGGCCTCGGCGGCGCTCAAGCGCTATCACGACCTGGATTATCCGGCGCACTCACGCCCGCTGCTGTGCTGGGCCATGGAAGAAAGCCTGGGCCTCGCCGAGCAGGCGCTGGATGAACTGCTCAGCAACTTCCCGAACAAGCTGCTCGGTTGCGCCTTGCGTGTACTGGTCTTCCCCTTAGGCCGCCGACACAAAGGCCCGAGCGACGCACAGGATGCCCAGGTCGCCGAGATCATCGGACGCAACAGTGGCGATCCAGCCCTGGAAGAGTTGCTCGCCGGCTGCTATCGGCCACAGGCGGAGAACGACCCGGTGGCCGCCCTGCAGCAGGCGATGGATCTGCTGCAAAGCGTGCAACCCCTGCAGAAAAAACTGCACCAGGCACTCAAGGACGACCAACTGCAGGAAGCGCCGGGACAGAGCCTGATTGACGCCGCAGCCAGTGCCGGCATCCTCACCGCAGAAGAAGCACAGAGCCTGCACCAGGCCGAAGCAGCGCGACGCGTGGTGATCGACGTCGACGACTTCGCCAAGGAAGAACTGAAACTCGGCCGCGGCAAGGTGCGCTAGAGTCACTGACCTGGCGCCATGCTCCCGCAGACTGTGCCATGCGCAGTAAGGGTGCTGGCGCACGGAGGTTCCTACCCCGGCCTTGCGCAGTAGTTGTTCACGGCCAGGGACAGTGGGCGCGCAGAGCCTTATACTTGCGCGCCCGTTTTACCTACAGGATTTTTGTCATGGCCAACGCCCACCTCGACCATCACCTCGCCCTGCTCGCCCATCTGCGCACCATTCTGGTTGCCTTGGGTGAAGCCGAGCAGATTCTCGATGACAGCCATGCCATGTACCTGGAACGCTATGACGAATTGCTGACCGATCTGCCGAACGATCCGGAAGCCAGCCTCTACCTCGGCCAGGATCTGATCAGCCAGATCTTCCAGCGCTACCCGCAAATCGCTCACCTGGTCCCGCGCGACCTGTTGTGGTTCTTCGGTGGTGACTGCCTACATTTCATGCCCGACGAAGAAATCAAGATGTACCAGACGCTGGAAGAGCACCGCTTCGAAGCCCTGGAAAACGACGAACCATTCGACTGGAATCAGGAAAAACAGCTGCTGACCATGCCCGCGCAAGGCAGCAAGCACTAGTAGCGCTAGCTGATAAACGAAAAAGCCCGCACGGCATTGCCGGCGGGCTTTATCTTGCGTCACACATACTACGGATACAAAAACGCCGCTCAGTGAGCGGCGTTTTTGTTTATTTGGAGCGGGAAACGAGACTCGAACTCGCGACCCCGACCTTGGCAAGGTCGTGCTCTACCAACTGAGCTATTCCCGCAGTGTATCTACAACAAAAATGGCGTCCCCTAGGGGACTCGAACCCCTGTTACCGCCGTGAAAGGGCGGTGTCCTAGGCCACTAGACGAAGGGGACCTGGAACTTATTTGCATCACCCGGTTAATCACCGACTGACCCAAGCAGCACCTGTTGAGTGCCGCTTGAAAATCTGGAGCGGGAAACGAGACTCGAACTCGCGACCCCGACCTTGGCAAGGTCGTGCTCTACCAACTGAGCTATTCCCGCATATACAACCGACATCTACAACAATAATGGCGTCCCCTAGGGGACTCGAACCCCTGTTACCGCCGTGAAAGGGCGGTGTCCTAGGCCACTAGACGAAGGGGACGCAACCCGGAACCTGCAATACACTTTCCGGCTCCCTGCTCACTGCAATAAAGCATTGCGCTGGAAGTGGCGCGCATTCTATGGATCCTGCGCAGAGTCGTCAACCTCTCTGTAATTTTTTTTATAAATCAACGACTTCAGGCCAGATTATAAGGCGGCTCTATCAGCACCGGAGCTAAGGCACTACACTCCGACGAAAACCAGCACTCGCGAGGCGGTACCGATGTCCCCACTGGTAATTACCCTGCTGATTGTCGGCGGCATCGCCCTATTGATCGCCATTGCCTACGTCAATCACATGGTCGAGAACAACAAGCTGGAAAAGGCCCGCCTCCGGACCGAGCTCAATGACCGCATCCGCCGCTGCGCCAATCTATCCGAAACCTTGCCCGGACAGCTTATGACGCCCCAGCTGAAGCTCATGCTCAGCCGCCTGCAAATGCACTTCACCCAGCGCCTGGTGCAATTACAGCCAGGCAATGCCGACAGCAAAGCGCAACTGGAAGCACTGCGCCAGTTGATTGCCCAGGGCGATGCGATCCCGGTACAGAATCCGCCACAGCAGATCATCAGCGAAGTCAAAGCCAAAGAAGCGCGTTTTCAACTGGAAAGCCTGCACGGACAAATCACCCGCTGCGCCCAGGATGGCATCCTGCCGGCCAATGAAGCCAAGCACTGGGTCAATGAAATTCGCCACATGCTGGTGCAACTGCATATCGAACTGTTCGGCAACCTCGGCCATCAGGCCCTGCAACAGAACCAGCCCGGGCAAGCGCGCCTGGCGTTCGAGCGCGGGGCGCAGTACTTGCGCAAACAGGCCGATGCCGTGCGCTACCAGGCGCCACTGCAAAAGTTCGAAAGCCAGCTCGCGCGGGCCAATGCCATGGTGGTGGACATGGGCACGCCTGCAGCCGACGACGCCAGTGAGCTGACCGAGGGCCTGAAAAGCCTGGATGGCGATGCTGACTGGAAGAAGAAAAATATTTACGACTGAGTCCGACAGCCACTCGCCTTAATCCACCGCAGACAAGGACCTTCGATGAGCCTGACCGTGTATGGCGCCCCGCTTTCGCCCTTCGTACGCAAAGTACGCCTGTGCCTGGCGGAGAAAGACCTCGAGTACCAACTGGAAATCGTGCTGCCCTTTGGCCAGCCCGCCTGGTATCGCCAACTCAGTCCACTGGGTCGTATTCCGGCCTTGAAGGATGGCGATTTCAGCCTGGCCGACTCCAGCGTGATCTGCCAGTACCTGGAAGACAACTACCCCGACTGCACCCACCTGCAGGGCCAGAACGCCGAGCAGCGCGCCCGCGTACGCTGGCTGGAAAAATACAGCGACTACGAACTGGCGCCACAGTGCACCTTCAGCGTCTTTCGCAACCGCGCCCTGAAACCGTCCATGGGTCAGCCCTGCGATGAGGCAGCAGTACAGACCACGCTGACGGAAAAGCTGCCGGCGCACTTCGACTACCTGGAACAGAGCCTGGGCACCGCCGAGTACTTCGTCGGTGACAGCCTGAGCCTGGCCGACCTGGCATTTGCCTGCCAGATAATCAACATGGAACATGGCGATGAGCAGCTGGATGCCCAGCGCTGGCCGAGCCTGGCCGCCCTGCATCAGCGGGTGAAGGCGCGCCCCTCGGTGCAAGCCCTGTTACCCGGCGAGCAGAAGATGCTGGCCAAGATGGCCGCCAAGGCCTGACCCAGAGCTGGGCTGAAGCGCAGCGCCGCCAAGCCCAACTCGCCCGCCGGTGTCAACAGTCGCTAAGCTGCAAGAAAATCTCGACCAACCGCTCGATCCCGAGCTGGTCCGCGGCCGTAAAGCGGGCCAACTGCGGACTATCCAGATCCAGCACGCCGATCAGCTGCCCAGCCTTCAACAGCGGCACCACCAGCTCGCTGCGCGAGGCACTGTCGCAGGCGATATGCCCGGCAAAGGCGTGCACATCCTCCACCCGCTGCGTCTGCCAGGTAGCCGCAGCCACCCCGCACACACCGCGCCCCACGGGTATGCGCACACACGCCACCCGCCCCTGGAATGGCCCCAGCACCAGCTCATCGCCCCGCGCCAGGTAGAAACCAGCCCAATTGAGCTCGCTCAGCTCCTGGAACAACAAGGCGCAGAACTGCGCGGCGTTGGCAATGAAATCCCGCTCATCTGCCAACAGTGCCTGCAGTTGCGCGGCCAGCAGTGAATAGTCACCGGACTCAGCGTCAGTGTGCGCAAGGTCGATCATGCTTGGCTTTCCAGGAGTTGCAGCCCGACCCAGTGCCGGGCAAATTGATAGGCACAGCGACCATTGCGATTACCGCGACCCAGGGCCCAGCGAATCGCCGCTTTTTCCAGCGCCTCGTTCCACTGCCAGTTCAAGCCAGCCGGCGCCGCCTGCACCTCGATCCAATGGCGCACCACATCGAGAAAGTGATCCTGGGTGAATGGGTAGAAGGACAACCACAGGCCGAAACGATCGGACAGGGCGATCTTGTCCTCAATCGCCTCACTGGGATGCAGTTCGCCGTCGACCATCTGCGAGGCCTCGTTGTCGCTGTGACTCTCCGGCATCAGATGGCGGCGATTGGAGGTGGCGTAGAGCAGCACATTGTCTGGCGAGCGCTCCAGCGAGCCATCCAGCACGCTTTTCAGCACCCGGTAATCACCTTCACCCGCCTCGAAGGACAGGTCGTCGCAAAACAGCACGAAGCGCTGGGGCAAGCGAATCAGCTGCTCGACCACGCGCGGCAGATCCGCCAGATGATCACGCTCGATCTCGATCAGGCGCAGGCCGGCCACGGCATGTTCGGCCAGCAACGCGCGCACCAGCGATGACTTCCCCGTGCCCCGCGCGCCCCAGAGCAAAGCGTGGTTGGCCGGCAGGCCCTGGATGAACTGTCGGGTATTGCGCGCCAGCTGTTCACGCTGAGTGTCCACCCCGATCAGGTCACTCAGATTCAGGTCAAGGTTGATGCTCAGCGGCTGCAAGTAACCACTGCGGCCCTCGCGGTGCCAGCGTGCGGCCAGACTGTGCTGCCAATCGATATCGCCACGCTGGGCTGGCAACAGCGGTTCAAGGCGCGCCAGCACGCTCTCGGCGCGCTGTAGAAAAGTATTTAAACGAGAATCCACGATTTGCTCCTTGGTGTACGCCTTGATGTTACAGCCTGCCTGCCAACTGCTCGTGCCGAAACGCAGAACAGATGGTCTATGATTGGCAGGCGAACGGACCCGAGATTAGTGCCACCTATGGATATATCGCTCACCCAACGCCTGTCGTTCAAACAGGCCAGTTTGACCGTACTGGTGGCGTTTATCCTCGGCACTGCGCTCAGCTTGATTCAAGTGGGCTTCGATTATGCCAGCGAGGACGCCTCCATCGACCGCGAGATTAGCGCACTGATGGAGATCAGCCACAATCCCGCGGCACGCATCGCCTACAACATCGACGCCGAGCTGGCCCAGGAACTGGTGCTGGGCCTGCTGCGCTCGCCGGCGGTGATTCGCGCCGAGATCATAGACAACAGCAATATGACTCTGGCCAGCGTCACCCGCCCACTCGACCCAAGCCGCTACCGGCTGCTCAGCGATTTCCTCTTCGACGAACGGCGCCAGTTCGAAACGCCGCTGTTCGTCAGTCACGCCCCCCAGGAAGCCCTCGGCGTGCTGCGCCTGGAAGTCGACACCTATGCGTTCGGCAGCCACTTTCTGCGGCGCGCCATGCTTACCTTGCTGACCGGCTTCGCCCGCAGCCTGCTGCTCTCGTTGATCCTGCTGGTGCTGTTCTATTTCATGCTGACCAAGCCGCTGATCGAGGTGATTCGCGCGCTCAGCGGTCGCGACCTGCACGCCCCGAACCGCAACAGACTGCCCTGCCCGCGCGGACATGAGCGCGATGAAATCGGCATCCTGGTCGACGTCACCAACCAACAACTGTCCAGCATAGCCATGGAGATCGAGCAACGTCGCGAAGCGGAGAACCGCCTCACCCAGTACCTGAGTGAACTGGAGAACATCGTCTCTGCGCGCACGACCGAATTGAAGGCCAGCAACGCGCGCCTGCTCGAATCCAATCAGGAGCTGGAACAGGCAAGACGCACCGCGCTGGACATGGCCCAGGCCCGTTCGGCGTTTCTCGCCAACATGAGCCACGAGATCCGCACCCCACTCAACGGTCTGCTCGGCATGCTTGCCTTGTCCCTCGACGGCCAGCTGAGCAACGAACAACGCCAGCAGCTATCGATTGCCCACGACTCCGGCAAGGTTCTGGTCAATCTACTCAATAACATCCTCGACTTGTCGAAGTTCGAAGCCGGTCAGTTAGAGCTGGAAAGCATGCCTTTCGACCTCGGCACAATGGTCGAAGACACCGCTAGCCTACTGTCGCAAAACGCCTTACCGAGTGTCGAATTGACCTGCCTGATCGACCCGCAACTGCCCGCGCAAGTGCTCGGCGACCCGACACGGGTGCGCCAGATCATCAGCAACCTGCTGTCAAACGCGCTGAAATTCACCCGCTTTGGCCGCGTCGACATCCACGTCGACAGTGGCCCGACAGGCATCCGGATCCTGGTGCGCGACACCGGAATCGGCATTGCCGAAGAGGCACGCGCGCGCATCTATCAACCCTTTGCCCAGGCAGGAGTCGGCATTACCCGTCAGTTCGGCGGCACCGGCCTGGGCCTGGCGCTCACCCGCCGCCTGTGCGAAGCCATGCAGGGTCGGCTCGAACTGGAGTCCCGAGAAGGCTTCGGCAGCCAGTTCTGCGCCGAACTGCCATTGCCCAGCCACACTCCTGCGCCCGCCTTGCCAGCACTGACAGGAACGGTCGCGGCCCTCAGCTCGGCCAATTCAGGCCTCAGCGAACTACTTGGCAAGCTGCTGCCCGCATGGGGACTGGAGTATCAACGCCTGGACACCGATACCAATCTGCTCGGTGTCACAGCCGACCTGCTGATCAGTGACTGCCCCGAGTGCCTCCCGGCCTCGCGGCCTACGTGCACGATGCCGATCCTGCTGGTCACCGCCTACGGCAGCTTCCTACCCAGCGAACAGACGCACGCCCTGGCGCCGTTCGAACAAATCGCCCGACCGCTGTCGCGGCAAACCCTGCTCCAGGCATTGCGCCGCAGCCTCGGCCAGCAGATGGAAAACGCACCGACGCCAAGCCCCACCGAGCAACAAAGCGGACGGCGAGCGCGGGTGCTGCTGGTGGAGGACAACCCGGTCAACCAACTGGTGGCAAAAGGCATGCTCGGCAAATTCGGCTGTGAGGTTGTGCTGGCCAACCATGGCGCCGAAGCCCTGAGCCAACTGGCTCAGCACGATATCGACCTAGTGCTGATGGACTGCAACATGCCAATCATGGATGGCTATGAGGCCAGCCGCAGAATCCGCCAAGGCGGGCACCATCCCGAGCTGCCGATCATCGCCCTGACCGCCAACGCCCTGCCCGATGAACGCGAGCGTTGTCGCGCCGCTGGCATGAGCGATTACCTGGCCAAACCCTTCCGCCGCGAAGAGCTGGCCGCCCTGCTCGAGCGCTGGCTGCCGGCGTCTAGCGCAACGCCATGAAACGGTCGAGCAACTGACCAACGCGGCCACGCAACTCAGTCAGTTCATCCACCTCGACACCCTGCTCGCACAGCAGCTGCTGGCGTAACGGCAGCACCCGCTCACGCAAGGCACGACCCGCTTCAGTCAATGCCAGGTGCACCTCGCGCTCATCCACAGCCGAACGCTGGCGCAATAGCAAACCAAGTTGCTGCAAGCGCTTGAGCAGAGGGGTCAAGGTGCCCGAATCGAGCAGCAAGCGCTCGCCCAGGGCCTTGACCGTCGGCTGTGTCGGCGGGACAACCTGCCACTCCCAGAGCACCAGCATCGCCAGGTATTGTGGGTAGGTCAGGTTCAATTGATCGAGCATCGGTTTGTAGGCACGAATCACCGCCCGCGAAGCCGCGTACAGCTTGAAGCACAGCTGACTGTCCAACTGCAGGGCGTCTTCGCGCTCGAATGGCACTGCTTTCATTTGAGCAGAGCTTCGATCTCGGCAGTCAGATCTTCCGGCTTGGTGGCCGGCGCGAAACGCTTGACCTGCTTGCCGTCGGCACTGATCAGAAACTTGGTGAAGTTCCATTTCACACCCTGACTACCGAGCAGACCGGGTGCATTTTTCTTCAGTTGGACGAACAAGGGATGGGCATCGCTGCCGTTGACATCGACTTTCTTGAACAAGGGAAAGCTGACACCGAAATTCAGCTCGCAAAACTCGGAAATGGCCCCTTCATTGCCCGGCTCCTGCTTGCCGAACTGGTTACAAGGAAAGCCCAACACCACCAGACCTTGGTCCTTGTACTGCTGCCAGAGGCTTTCCAACCCCTTGTACTGCGGAGTGAAACCGCACTTGCTTGCAGTATTGACCACCAACACGGCCTTGCCGCCGAAGTCGGAGAGGGTTTTCTGTTCGCCCTTGATGGTGGTTACAGGGATATCGAAGAGTTCGTTGCTCATGGATGGCAGTGCCTTTGCTCAGGAGAAAGTGGAAACACCATAGCGAGCAATTAAATTGCATGCAATTTAATTGCGGAAATAAGGCCTGCCGTTAATGAGCCACCGCGCAGTCGCAGGACGGGTCAGCCCGCGTAACTCGGCCCGCCCCGTCCTGCGTTGCGCATGGCCGCGCAAGCTTCACGCTTCGGCTTTAGGCACGAGCTTCAGCGAGGCCGAATTGATGCAGTAGCGCAAACCGGTCGGCGCCGGCCCATCGGGGAAGACGTGGCCCAGGTGGGCATCGCATTTGCCGCACTTCACTTCGATGCGGTGCATGCCGTGGCTGAAGTCATCCAGGCTGGTAATCGCATCCTTGCTGAGCGGTTGAAAGTAGCTGGGCCAGCCACTCCCGGAGTCGAACTTGGCGTCCGAATCGAACAATGCAGTACCGCAGCAGGCGCAGTGATAAATGCCCGGCGCCTTGCTGTCATGGTATTCACCAGAAAAGGCTCGCTCCGTGCCACCCAACCGGCAGACATGGAACTGCGTCTCCGACAGTTCTTCGCGCCAGTCTTCCAGGGGTTTTTCGAGCTTGTCCACAGGCAGGTCTCCTCAACAGAAAAAAGCCCGACCAGTAGCTTTGCCAAGGTCAGGCTGCAACGTATCATTCGACCCCAGTCTGTCACCGGCGTTACAGCCTGCCAAGGCTCGCCTGATCGAGTCTTTGACACGGTAACTCAACGGCGCTTCACCACTCGGGATCCCTTACATGCAGTTCAGCAAATCGAACAAGCTCGCCAATGTCTGCTACGACATTCGCGGCCCCGTGCTCAAGCACGCCAAACGCCTGGAAGAGGAAGGCCATCGCATCCTCAAGCTGAACATCGGCAACCCGGCGTCGTTCGGTTTCGAAGCCCCGGAAGAAATCCTTCAGGACGTCATCCGCAATTTGCCGATGGCCCAGGGCTACAGCGACTCCAAGGGCTTGTTCAGTGCGCGCAAGGCGGTGATGCAGTACTACCAGCAGAAGCAGGTCGAAGGTGTCGGCATTGAGGACATCTACCTGGGCAACGGCGTGTCCGAGCTGATTGTCATGGCCATGCAGGCGCTGCTCAATAACGGCGACGAGGTGCTGATCCCGGCCCCCGACTATCCGCTGTGGACTGCCGCCGTAGCCCTGTCCGGCGGCAAGCCGGTGCATTACCTATGTGACGAGCAGGCCGGCTGGTTTCCCGACATTGCCGACATGCGCGCCAAGATCACGCCGAACACCAAGGCACTGGTGTTGATCAATCCGAATAACCCGACCGGCGCGGTGTATTCCAAAGAAGTACTGATGGACATCGTCGAACTGGCACGCCAGCACAACCTGGTGCTGTTCTCCGACGAGATCTACGACAAGATCCTCTACGACGAAGCCCAGCACATCTGCACCGCCTCGCTGGCACCGGATGTGCTCTGCCTGACCTTCAACGGCCTGTCCAAGTCCTACCGGGTGGCGGGTTTCCGCTCCGGCTGGGTAGCGATTTCCGGGCCCAAACACCGCGCGCAGAGCTATATCGAAGGCATCGACATTCTGGCCAACATGCGCCTGTGCGCCAATGTACCGAGCCAGCACGCGATCCAGACGGCGCTGGGTGGCTACCAGAGCATCAACGACCTGGTGTTGCCCAACGGCCGCCTGCTGGAGCAGCGCAACCGCACCTGGGAGCTGCTCAACGATATTCCCGGGGTCAGCTGCGTCAAGCCCATGGGTGCGCTCTACGCCTTCCCCAAAATAGACCCCAAGGTCTGCCCGATCCACAACGACGAGAAATTCGTCCTCGACCTGCTGCTCTCTGAGAAGCTGTTGATCGTCCAGGGCACGGCCTTCAACTGGCCGTGGCCGGATCACTTCCGCGTGGTCACCCTGCCGCGAGTCGATGATCTGGAACAAGCCATTGGCCGCATCGGCAGCTTCCTCAAGAGCTACCGCCAATAGCCGGAGATCGCCATGAATCAAGGCAAACGTTATCTGCTAACAGGCGCCAGTTCCGGTATCGGCACCGCACTCGCCCGTGAGCTGGCGAGCAAAGGTTACGACCTGGCCCTGGCGGCGCGCCGCGAAGACAATCTGCACCTGTTGGCGGCCGAACTGCAGGCACGCTTCGGCCGCAAGGCAATCGTCCTGCCCCTGGACGTCACCGACTACGCAGCCTGCCAAGATGCCGTAGGCCTGGCTGCCAACGCCCTGGGCGGGCTGGACGGTCTCATCGCCAACGCGGGCATCGCCCTGACCGGCAAAGTCGGTGGCGGCCACTTCGAGCGCGCCAGGCTGACCCTGGAAACCAACCTGATCGGCGCCATCGCCTGCCTCGATGCAGCGGCCGCGTTGTTTCGTCAGCAAGGTCATGGCCACCTGGTCGCCGTCGCCTCGGTCGCCGGCAAGCGCGGCCTGCCCTATGCCGCGGCCTATTCGGCGAGCAAGGCCGGCTTGATCAGCTACATGCAGGCCACCCGCGCCGAACTGCAGGGCAAGGGCATCGACACCACCCTGCTGCTGCCCGGCTTTATCGATACGCCCCTCAATAGCGATATGCCCAAACGACCCTTTCTGATCGATGTAGAACGCGGCGCCATGCTGATCGCCCGGCACATCGACAAACGCCACAGCAGTGCCTACGTACCGGGTTGGCCCTGGGCGATTCTCGGTCGCCTGTTGCCGCTACTACCCACCTCGATGATTGCCAAATTCTGATGGATCTACAAATCGACGATTTCTACACGGATGCGGCAGCCGCCATGCTGCAGCTCTATCAGGTTTTCCCGCGAAAAATGGCGCTCTACGTAGAGGACCTGATCGGCCGCGAGGAACCGGATGAATTCGGCCTGCCGAGCAAGCGCCATGAGAGCTGCCTGGGCACGCTGTTGTGGCTGGCCGAGGAAGGCTACCTGCGCTTCGACTCGACCATCGCCTACGACGCCCTCGATCAGGCGGTGCTTAGTGAAAAAGGCTTTCTGCGCCTGAGTCGCAGCGTGCCCCATGCCCTGCGTGAAGGCGAAGCACTACCCCCAAGCGTGCGCCGAGTGCATGCCACTCTGGCCTTTCAACTGCGCGAAGCGCTGAGCCATAAACATGGCGAACGCCTCGCCCGCCTCACCCGTTTGCTCTTCGAAAGCAGCCTGACCGCTACAGGCGACACAGTTTGAAATAGTCCCCCGGTTGAAGAGCCGGGGGGCACGCCCTTATATAGCCGGCATATCAAGCAGGTCTTTCCCCGTGAGGAGTCGTTTCACACCATGACGCGCATTTTGCTGTTCCTGGCTACTAACCTGGCGGTGTTGATCATCGCCAGTATCACTCTCAAGCTACTGGGGGTAGACCGCTTCACCGGCCAGAACTACAGCAGCCTGCTGATCTTCTGCGCGGTATTCGGCTTTGCCGGCTCATTGATTTCACTGCTGCTGTCCAAGTGGATGGCGAAGATGAGCACCGGTACCGAGATCATCACCCAGCCACGCACTCGCCACGAACAGTGGCTGATGCAAACCGTCGAAGAACTGTCCCGCGCAGCCGGCATAAAGATGCCGGAAGTGGGAATCTTTCCGGCTTACGAATCCAACGCCTTCGCCACCGGCTGGAATAAGAACGATGCCTTGGTGGCGGTCAGCCAGGGCCTGCTGGAACGCTTTTCGCCCGATGAGGTGAAAGCCGTTCTGGCCCACGAAATCGGCCACGTAGCCAACGGCGACATGGTCACCCTGGCGCTGATTCAGGGCGTGGTGAACACCTTCGTGATGTTCTTTGCGCGGATCTTCGGCAACTTCGTCGACAAAGCCATCCTGAAAAACGAAGGCAACCACGGCATCGGTTACTTCGTCGCGACCATCTTCGCCGAACTGGTACTGGGCATCCTGGCCAGCATCATCGTCATGTGGTTCTCGCGCAAACGCGAGTTCAAGGCCGACGAAGCCGGCGCCCGCCTGGCCGGTACCGGCGCCATGATCGCCGCCCTGCAGCGCCTGCGCGCCGAACAGGGCGTGCCGGTGAACATGCCCGACAGCCTGACCGCCTTCGGCATCAACGGCGGCCTGAAGCATGGCTTGGCCGGCCTGCTGATGACCCACCCGCCCCTGGAAGATCGCATCGAAGCCCTGCGCCAGCTGCGCTAACCAGCAAGCATGAAAAAGGGCGGCCCTCGGGTCGCCCTTTTTCATGCTGTTCACGCCAGCCCAACTATAGGCCGGACCAGGCGACGCGTTCGGTGAGCGGCAGCAAACCAACCAGACTGGCGCGCCGCATTATCAGCGCTTGATCAAGCGATACACCACCTCGTCCAGCGCTTGCAGATTGTGCTTAATGAACTTCCAGTTGCCCTGCAGCACATCCAGCCGCTCCAGCGTCTCGATCTGCCAGCCGGCGCCGAACAACTCATGCACTTCGCCATCCGCCACCGCGAAGGGTGGGCCGTCCATCTGACTCTGCTGGTAATCCAGGGTAATCAACAGGCCCCGGCATGCCGCCGGCAAAATGGCCTGCAGATGCGCCACGTAGCGTTTCCGCAGCTCGACCGGCAAGGCGATCAATGCCGCGCGATCGTAGAGCGCCTGGCAATCGCCGAGCTGCCCTGCCGTCAGGGCGAAGAAATCGCCGCACCAGAGCTCCACCGCTCCGGCGCGATAGACCTTGAACGCGCCTTCCTGGCTGATCTCTACGCTCAAGTCGTGTTCCGCGAAGAAATCTTCGACCGCCTTCTGCGCCAGCTCGACGCCCAGCACCCGATAGCCCTGCCCCGCCAGCCAGACCAGATCCAGACTCTTGCCGCACAACGGCACCAGCACCCGTGCGCCCGGCTGCAGCTCGAGCGCCGAGCAGTGGCGCTGTAGATAAGGATTGACCTGATCCAGATGGAAACCGATCTGATCGCGCGCCCAGCGCGTCTGCCAAAATGCCTCGTCCACTCTACCCCCCTAAAAATTCGATCAAATAGCTCAATTATTTATACTGGAGTTCGATAATAGCAGCCGCGAAGATAGCAATATCCTACTGCAGGAACCGACCCCATGCTGCCTTCGCTATTTATCTCCCACGGCTCACCCATGCTCGCCCTGGAACCCGGCGCCAGCGGTCCGGCCTTGGCCCACCTGGCCGCGGCGCTGCCCAGACCACGGGCCATCCTGCTGGTGTCCGCACACTGGGAAAGCCCTGCACTGCGCGTCACCAGCGCCGCCCAACCTGAAACCTGGCATGACTTTGGCGGCTTCCCCCCAGCGCTGTATCAGCTGCAATACCCGGCGCCCGGCAATCCGCAGCTCGCCGCAGACATCGTGCAATTACTCGGTGCTGCCGGTCTCCGCGTCCAACTCGACCCCGAACGCCCATTCGATCACGGCGCCTGGGTGCCACTGTCACTCATGTACCCGGCCGCCGACATCCCGCTCGTGCAGCTCTCGCTGCCCAGTCGCCAGGGTCCTGAAGTACAGACCCGCATCGGGCGCGCCTTGGCCGGCCTGCGCGAGCAAGGCGTACTGCTGATCGGCTCCGGCAGCATCACCCACAACCTCGGTGAACTCGACTGGCACGCCGGCCCCGAGGTAATTGAGCCCTGGGCCCAGGACTTCCGCGACTGGATAGTGGCCCGACTCGCCGCCGACGACGAGGCTGCATTGCACGACTATCGCCAACGCGCCCCGGCGGCCGTACGCAATCACCCGAGCGACGAACATCTATTGCCCCTGTTCTTCGCCCGCGGCGCTGGCGGTCAGTTCAAGGTCGAGCACAGCGGTTTCACGCTCGGCGCCCTGGGCATGGATATCTATAGCTTTGCCTGATAAACCCAAGGCGCTGCCAAACTGCGGCATGCGCCAGCTGCGCCCCCTCTACCAAGGTCATCGATCACGGAACAACAGCAATCTGTGCTTCAATCATCTGCATGACCCTGCCCTTGGAACCGTCGGCCACGAGGCTCAGGTGTCACGCAGAAGGTGTGGACGATATGAACTCAATCAGGCTTGCAGCCATAGCACTTGTGGTCGCCGGTACCCTGGCGCTGATTTACGGTGGTTTCAGTTATACCAAGGACACCACCGCGGTCAAACTTGGTCCGCTCGAGCTTTCCGTGAAAGAGAAGGAAACGGTCAACGTCCCCATGTGGGCTGGGATTGCCGCCATAGTGGCCGGCGGCCTTATGCTCGTAGTTGGCAGCAAGCGGTCATAGCGCCGCTGTAGGCCTGGCCTGCCGGGTGGACGGATACAAAAAAGCCCCGCATCTCAACAATGCGGGGCTTCTTGTTTAGCGCTTAACGCGAATCAATCTTCGCGATAGCGACGCAGCTTCAACGGCTTACCACCGACGCGGGTGTCTTTCAGCTTGCTGAGCAAACTCTCAAGACCGTCTTCCGGCAGCTCGACCAGACTGAAGCTCTCGCGCACCTGGATGCGACCGATGGCTTCGCGAATCAGGCCGCCCTCATTGAGGATGGCGCCCAGCAGGTTCTTCGCGGCGATACCGTCACGCGCGCCCAGCGCAGTACGGCAACGGGCACGACCTTCAGCCAAGGGCACTGGCGCACGACGCTCACGGCTGTCACCGCGATCCGAACGCTCATTGCTGCGCTCACGCGGCGCACTGGTCGGCACCAGCGGTTGCTCGCGCTCGACTTCAGCCAGGGTCAGGGCCTGACCGTTGGTGGCCTTGCGCAGCAGCGCGGCAGCCAGGGCACGCGGGGTGCAACCGATTTGCGCGGTCAGTCGATCGAGCAGTTCGCCATGGCTGGCTTCGGCGTCGGCCACCAGGGGTGCCAGGCTCGAGGTCAGCTTCTTGATCCGCGCGTCCAGCACTTGCTGGCCGTCGGGCAGGCGTACTTCCGTGACTTTTTGCCCGGTGACACGCTCGATTACCTGCAGCATGCGGCGCTCACGCGGAGTGACCAGCAACAGCGCGCGACCGGTACGACCGGCACGGCCGGTACGACCGATACGGTGTACATAGGATTCTGGGTCGTACGGCATGTCGACGTTCATCACGTGGGTGATGCGCGGCACATCCAGACCACGGGCAGCGACGTCGGTGGCGACGACGATGTCCAGGCGACCATCTTTAAGCGACTCGATCACCCGCTCACGCTGGTTCTGGGCGATGTCGCCGTTCAAGGCCGCGGCCTTGTAGCCACGCGCCTCGAGCACAGCAGCCAGATCCAGAGTGGCTTGCTTGGTACGCACGAAGGCGATCAGCGCATCGAACTCTTCGACTTCCAGCAGACGCAGTACGGCGGCGTGCTTCTGATCGGCGTGGACCAGCAAGTGAGCCTGCTCGATGGCGGTCACGGTCTGGGTCTTGGTTTCGATCCTGACGTGCTTTGGATCACGCAGGTGCTTTTCGGCAATGGTGCGAATCGAATGCGGCAAGGTGGCCGAGAACAGGACGGTCTGGCGAGTTTCTGGCATGGCCTTGAAGATCACTTCAAGGTCGTCCATGAAGCCCAGCTTGAGCATTTCGTCCGCTTCATCGAGCACCAGGTGCTGAATGGTCGACAACACCTTCTCGTCACGACGCAGGTGATCGACCAGACGACCCGGAGTGGCGACTACAACCTGTGCGCCATTACGAATGGCTTTCAGTTGCGGGCCCATGGGCGCGCCGCCGTATACGGCGATGACGTTCAGCCCCGGCATTTGCTTGGCGTAGGTTTCGAAGGCGGTCGCGACCTGCAGAGCCAGCTCACGGGTCGGCGCGAGAATCAGCGCCTGCGGCTGGCGCTTGGTCGGATCGATGCGGCTAAGGATTGGCAGGGCAAAGGCAGCGGTTTTACCGGTGCCGGTCTGCGCCTGACCAATCATGTCGTGGCCAGCGAGAATCACTGGAATGGCCTGCAACTGAATCGCCGAAGGCTCTTCGTAGCCAGTCGCGATCACTGCGGCGAGAATATTAGGGTGAAGATCGAGTGCGGCGAAGCCTTCGAGTACTTGGGTCATGGGTCTGCCTCTAGTGCATCCGCAAAGACCCATGCTCCAAAGCTGCGCATGCCGTGTAAGACTCTAAAGTCACCCTGGCAGCCGTGTCGGCGGGGATTTGCGAAAACGTGGTTGTAAATGAATCGTCAAGGATAGTCCGCTACGCAGACTAACTGCCGAAGGTGACCTCCGGGCGAGTTGTGTAACCTGAACGTGGCCATGAATTGACCGGCGCGCACTATACCGGAAAAGCGGGAAGCTGTGATGGTTTTCCCACAATTAAATCAGCTACACCGCCAAACGGTCGTCCTGAGCGGGATTGAACGCAGATCATTCAATGCTCGGGACACAGGGCCATATGCAGGCCATTGATGTGTCGACGCCGCATCAACACTCATTGCTGCCAATGCAACCCACCACGTGCGGATTGCAGTAGCCCTGCTATACCCTGTTGCACGACATTCTCTGCGCAAGGATTTCTGCCATGACTCAAAGCACCAGCGGTCGCGTCAGTCGTGAGAAACGCGGCCAGATCATGCTGATCGGCCTGGATCGAACGAGCAAGCGCAACGCCGTCGACCTGGACATGCTCAATGACCTGTGCCTGGCCTATGGCGAGTTCGAGCGCGACGGTGAGGCTCGCGTAGCCTTGCTCTTCGCTCATGGCGAGCACTTCACCGCCGGGCTGGACCTGGCCAATGTCGCCGCCAGCTTTGCTGCTGGCTGGCAGATCCCTGCCGGTGGCTGCGACCCCTGGGGCGTGTTTGGCGGCCCACGGGTGAGCAAACCGGTAATAGTGGCGGCCCAGGGCTATTGCTACACCATCGGCATCGAACTGATGCTCGCCTCGGACATCAACCTGTGCGCCAGCAATACCCGCTTCGCCCAGATGGAGGTGCAGCGCGGTATTTTCCCGTTCGGCGGAGCCACCCTGCGCATGCACCAGAACGCCGGCTGGGGCAATGCCATGCGCTGGCTGCTCACTGGTGATGAGTTCGATGCTCACGAAGCCTACCGCTTGGGCCTGGTGCAGGAAGTGCTGGCCAGTGAAGAACTGCTGCCCCATGCGCTCAAGCTGGCCGCACGGATTGCCGCCCAGGCACCGCTTGGCGTGCAAGCCACTCTCGCCTCGGCACGCCAGGCAGTGCGCGAAGGCGAAGCCGCGGCGGCGGCCAATCTGCATCCGACCGTGACCCGCCTGATGGCCAGCGAAGATGCCAAGGAAGGCGTGCGCGCCATGCTCGAACGTCGTCCCGGCGACTTCAAGGGCCGCTGAGTACAGTCAACTGGCCGGACGCAGCGCCTCGATCAACGGCTGCAGGGAGTAGCCCAGCTGCGGCCCCAGAGCTGCAGCCTTGGCCTTCAGGTCGTTCAGGTCGAGCTGCTGCTCAAGGTCGGCTGGCACCAGCAGGATGACATTGCCCTCCTTTACCGGGCATTCCCAATAATGCCGATGGTAGAGGCCGCGCAGCAGTGGTGCCCCCAGCGGCTTACCGTCATTGCCGGCCCACTGGTTGATGATCAGCCAGCCGCCCGGATTCAACTGTTTCTGGCAGTCCTCCAGAAAATTCCAGGCCAGGTGACCAACGCCGGGACCGTGGTCGGTATAGAGGTCGACGAAGATCAGATCGGCGCTTTCTGCAGTTTTCAGCAGATCGAGAGCATCGCCGATACGGATGGTCAGGCGCGGGTCATCGTCCAGGCCGAGGTACTGCATGGCCAAGCGTGGCACCTCGGGGCGCAGCTCGATGGTTTCGACATCCTCCAGCGGCAGAAACTTGAGGCAGGCCTGGGTCAGGTTACCGGCACCGAGCCCAAGAAACAGCGCGCTCTCCGGCGCCGGGTGGCACAAACTACCGAGCAACATGGCACGGGTGTAGTCGTACTCCAGCCAACACGGGTCGGCAGTGAACACACAACTCTGCTCAATCGAGTCGCCAAATTCGAGAAAGCGGTACTCGCCGATCTCGACCACCCGGATCACGCCGAACGCATCCTGCACTTCGGCGAGCAGGACCTCGTCTTGCAACTCTTCCACCGGGGGTAAACCTGGCATTGATCGCTCTCCAGCCTGACAACCCCGACCAGTCGCACCAGGGTAAAGGCGACAATTGTCAATGAAGTACCCGCGCCGGGTCACGCGATAATTCACCGTTGCCTGCTTTGCCGCGTCTTGCGGCTGGCCCAGAGCAAGACCTGCCAGGCCCCTATCCAGGCGGTTATGCAGCGGCTCTATCATGCCTATCGGCTTGAAGGCACAGGCTGATCGGTTACCATGCCCATCTGCCTAATTAACCGCCTGAAGCCGAGAACCATCATGTCGCAACCCTGGAGTCCTGAAAGCTGGAGAAGCAAGCCAATCCAGCAACAGCCGCACTACCCCGACGCCGCCCACCTGGCCAAGGTCGAGCAGACCCTGGCCGGTTATCCGCCGCTGGTGTTCGCTGGTGAAGCTCGAGAGTTGCGCCGTCAGTTCGCCGAGGTGACCCAAGGTCGTGCATTCCTGTTGCAGGGTGGCGACTGCGCCGAGAGTTTTGCCGAATTCAGCGCGGCGAAGATCCGCGACACCTTCAAGGTGCTGCTGCAGATGGCCATCGTCATGACCTTCGCCGCCGGTTGCCCGGTGGTGAAAGTCGGGCGCATGGCCGGGCAGTTCGCCAAACCGCGCTCAGCCAACGATGAAACCATCGGCGATACCACCCTGCCTGCTTACCGCGGCGACATCGTCAACGGTATCGGCTTCGACACCAAGAGCAGGGTGCCGGACCCGGAGCGCCTGCTGCAGGCTTATCACCAATCCACCGCCAGCCTGAATCTGCTGCGCGCATTCGCCCAGGGCGGCTTCGCCGACCTGCATCAGGTCCACCAGTGGAACCTCGACTTCATCGCCAATTCGGCGCTGGCCGAGAAATATAGCCTGCTGGCTGACCGCATCGACGAAACCCTGGCCTTCATGCGCGCCTGTGGCATGGACACTTCGCCGCAACTGCGCGAAACCAGCTTTTTCACCGCCCACGAGGCGCTGCTGCTCAACTACGAAGAAGCCTTCGTGCGCAAGGACAGCCTCACCGGCGGCGCCTACGCCTGCTCGGCGCACATGCTCTGGATCGGCGACCGTACCCGCCAGCTGGATGGCGCCCATGTCGAGTTCCTGCGCGGTGTCGGCAACCCGATCGGGGTCAAGGTCGGCCCGAGCATGGACCCGGACGAGCTGATCCGCCTGATCGACATCCTCAACCCGGATAACGACCCCGGCCGCCTCAACCTGATCGTGCGCATGGGCGCGGACAAGGTCGAAACCCACATGCCGGCCCTGGTGCGCAAAGTGCAGGGCGAAGGCAAGCAGGTGCTGTGGAGTTCCGACCCCATGCACGGCAACACCATCAAGGCCAGCAGCGGCTACAAGACCCGCGACTTCGCGCAGATCCTCGCCGAAGTGAAGCAGTTCTTCGCCGTGCACCAGGCCGAGGGCAGCTACGCCGGCGGCATCCATATCGAGATGACCGGACAGAACGTCACCGAATGCATCGGCGGTGCGCGACCGATCACCGAAGCAGGGTTATCGGACCGTTACCACACTCACTGCGACCCGCGGATGAACGCCGACCAATCGCTGGAACTGGCCTTCCTGATCGCCGAGACACTCAAGCAGGTGCGCCGCTAAGCCGCTCGCCGCCTGGGCCGCCCTACGCCGTCAGGCGTTCGCGCAGGCGGCCCAACATCCCCATCAGGCTCCCCACCTTCTCCCGCTCACGCGCCTCGCGCGGTACCTGCGCCAGGCGCGTAACTACCTGCGCCGGCTGAGCGCGCCACAGCAACGCCTGCTCGGCGGCAGCCTGCAAACCTTTCCCGAACAGACCACGGCGGATCGGCTTGGGTAGGTAGCGGAATATCTGCGCCTCGTTGATCAGCTTGAGCAGTACCTGATTGATCTGCGCGGGCGCACAGGGAATCCGCGGCGTTCACCGAGCTGTAGAACCGCCTCGGCCTTATCCTTGATGCTGTTGCGCGCAATCAGCAGGGCGCTGCAAATACAGTCCTTGAGGTCGACCTCCTCGCTCATGGCGCGATCCAGGCGGGCAAAGTCCTTGAAGCCCGACCGCCCGTTCGGCGATCGGCTCCAGCCCATAGAGGGTGTCGTCGAACAGCTGGTTAAGATCGTCGACCAGCCGCTCCGGCGCGGCCCGTTCACGTGCGTTGGCCGCGCTGTCCAGAGCGATGGCTAGGCGCGCTTCGTCGCAGTTCGGGTCAGTCAGGCAATCGGCCAAGGTCGCCTGCACCTCGGCCAACTCGAACAGCGGCGCGCTCAGCCCACGCAGCAATTGCACATTGTTCTTCACGTAGCCCAGCGGGTATTCAAGTCATGGGCGACGCCGGCGACCATCTGCCCGAGCGAGGCCATCTTCTCCGACTGCAGCAGTTGCGCCGGTGATTCCTTGAGATCAACCAGCGCCTTGCGCAGCACTGCATTGCGCTGGGCAATGCGCGCCTGCATGGCCTTGAGCAGATCGAGCACGGTACCAAGACCGCGATACTGGCCCTGCGCATCGACCAGGATGAAGCCTTTGGTGATCGGGTATTACAGCTACCCGGTGATCTGCCTGGCCGCCGCCTCCAGGCTGGTGGCCAGGCTGACCATCAGCGGCGCCGGATTCATCACCTCATGCACCGGATGACGACCGCACAGGTCGCGGCCGAAGCGCTGCATGAA
The DNA here is from genome assembly GCF_002025205.1 of Pseudomonas sp. CC6-YY-74. Taxonomy (GTDB): domain Bacteria; phylum Pseudomonadota; class Gammaproteobacteria; order Pseudomonadales; family Pseudomonadaceae; genus Aquipseudomonas; species Aquipseudomonas paeninsulae. Next base: position 2,197,587 of record NZ_CP019947.1, read on the forward strand.
AATATCCTGCAAGGCGCTGCGGCTGACCAACCCCAGCGGATAGCCCGCTGCATCGACGATCGGCAAGGACAGGAAAGTCTTGTGTTCCGGGGTCAGCAAGCGATCCGCAACATCCGCGATGCTCATCGCCGGCGCCAATGGCGTGACAGATTTGAGCAGGCGCACCAGAGCGCTGGTGGGGGTCATTGGCAAAGACTCCCTGTCGCTGGAAAGTCGCCAGTCAATCAGCGCCAAGTTGCCGTCGTGTGACACTTCTCACGCGGCAACCGAATACCCTGCCCTCAGTCATCACCCTGTCATCTTGGCCTAGGTCAGTGTCGTCAGTCGCGTTGAGCTGCAGACGTGCAAGACCTGCGACTGCAACTCTCCGGCGTAACGCCTAAAGACGACAGCAACCTGCAGGCCGTGGCGCAATTACCAACCTGACAAGCCCGCCCAGGCGCGATATGGTGAGGACTCCACCCCGCCGCCGAAGAGACGACCATGCCTTGGTATATCTGGTTACTGATAGTTCTCGTTCTAGGCTCTATCGTGGCCGGCTTGATGGTGCTGCTGCGTACTGCCAAACCCCTGCCGCTAACCGACGAACAACTGCAGAAAGTCCGTGAACGAAAAATCGAGATGGAAGCCCAGGACGCCGAGGACGCTCGCAAGCGTTAGTCTGCTGGCCGGCCTATTGGCGGGCTGTGCACAATGGCAACCCGCATCGACTGAAACCTGTGCGGCGTTGTTCACGCAATTGCCGCTGGCCACCCAGGCTTATCAGGATGCGCAGTACCACCGTTTGCCCGGCTTTATCGGCCTACGCAGCGATAGAGTCCTCGCTGCCCTCGGCGCAAACGCAGATAGCCCGGCGCAGCGCCGTCTGTGGCTGCAACACCTGGCCGCACGCGACACCGAGTCCAGCAGGATCGAAATTGGCCAATTACCAGCGACCCAGCGCCACGACTGGAGCAGCCCAGCCCGGCAAGAGGCGCTCGGTGCCTGCCGCGCCCGCCAGGTCGAACGCCTGAGCGCCGACCCCAAGGCGTTTGCCCGCGCAGTCGAAGCCGCGCAAGTGCCCGACGACTATCGTGACTGGGCACGCACCCTGGGCCTCTATCCGCTGTTCAAGCCGATCTTCCGCCACGGCATTGCCGCTTGGCAGCAAGCTGCCGGCCAAGCCACTGCGCCCGAGGACGGCGCGCAGTGGCTAAGCTACCAGCCAATTCCGCCAGCGGCGCAGCCACTGCCGCTGATGTTGCATGAAGATGGCCTGGGCCTGCCGCAGGCGGATGCACAGCAACTCGACGCGCTGTTCGCCCGCCACGCGCCCTGGCTGAAGATCGCCCAAGCCGGCCGCAGCGACCGTATCGGCAGCCCGTATTACCGCCCTGATGGCAGCCGAGCGTTTAATCCGCTGCAGGCACGTCTTTACCAGCACAGCAGTTGGAGCCAGTTGAATGGCCGCTGGCACCTGCAATTGATCTACCAGCTCTGGTTCAGCCAGCGACCCAAGCCCAACGCCGTGGATCTGTACGGTGGCGAGCTGGACGGTTTGCTCTGGCGCGTCACCCTCGACCAGCAAGGCAAGGCCCTGCTCTATGACAGCATCCATCCCTGTGGCTGCTGGCACAGTTTTTACCTGCCGGCGGACTCGCCCCTGCAAGTGCGCCAGAATGCCGATGAAGAAGCACGCCTGAGCCAACGTCTGAGCTTCAATGGTGATACGCCGCCGACCTTGTGGTTGAGTGCAGGCGAGCATCGCCTGCACTGGATCGATGCCCGCCGTTCGCCCTACCCCACTCTGCTCTACCAACGCATGCCGCTCGATCAGTTGCGCCAATTGCCTCACCCACAAGGCCAGCGCAGCCTGTACGGCAAAGACGGCCTAGTACCCGGCAGCGAGCGCCTGGAGCGCTGGCTGCTGTGGCCATCCGGTGTCGTTTCGCCGGGTGCTATACGGCAGTGGGGCACGCATGCCACGGCCTTTATCGGCCGTGCCCACTTCGACGACCCGCACTTGCTCGGGCGTTATTTCGAGTAACGCTGAGCGGGCTGCGCCGCTAAACTGCGGCTCCTTACCAGGAGCTGCCGTGCCGCTACATCTTCGCCTGCTGCTACCAACCCTGGGCCTGGGGCTGGGCTTTGGCCTGGGCTTTATCCAACCCATCGGGCTGGCCGCCGGCCTGCTCTTCATCGCCCTCCTGCTGGCTGCCGACCAAGCACTGCCCAAGCGCCTGTGGTGGCGCCTCAGCCTGCTCGCCAGCCTTGCCCTAGCCGCCCACCTGATACCGGGTTTCGCGCCCTGGCCACTGACGCCGCCACGGCAGATCAGCAGCGATGCGGCGCCTTACGCCGCGCGCCTGTCCTGGGACAAATTGCTGGTTGGCTTGACCTTGCTGGCGTGGTGGCTGGGCCAACCCCACGCACGTCGCACCCAAGCGCAACGAGCCGGGACAGTGGCGCTGCTGACTTTGGTCGGCATACCACTGCTGGCCTTGACCCTGAGCCTGGTTGACTGGCAGCCAAAATGGCCGGCGGAGTTGTGGCTGTGGCTGGCGGTCAACCTGGGCGTGGCGGTCCTGGCCGAAGAGCTGCTGTTTCGCGGCCTGCTGCAGACTCACCTGGTCAGCTGGCTGGGTATCTGTCCGGGAATCCTGCTGACTGCCGTGCTGTTCGGCGCCGTGCATGCGCCCTTCAGTCCGTTATTTGCCGTGGTTGCGGGTATCGCCGGCTTGGGTTACGGCCTGGCATTTCACTACAGCGGCCGACTGAGCGTGGCGGTTGCCCTGCACGCTGCGGTCAATCTGTCACACCTGCTGTTACTGAGCTATCCGCTGCGCCTGGCCTGACTGCGATCCGGTAGGGTTCGAAGATGGCGGCCAATTGGCCATTGCTGCGTATTTGCTCGAATAACCGGCCAAGTTGCACCGCACTGATTGGTGCTGCGGGGCGCAGCAGCACCTGATGTTGATAGCGTTGGTCGACCCGCTGGGAAATCAGCAACTGCCCGGTGTATTGCCGATGACGCTCGAGAAAATCGCTGACATAGGAACGCGTGACCAGGGCGATATCCGCTCGTCCATGCAGCACCATGAGCAAGTTACTGTCGTGGGAATAGCTCAGGGTCGCATTGAAGTTCTTCGCGAGGAATTGCGGCTCGGCATTGAAGTCGGCGAAACCATAATGGTAGCCATTGAACAGCGCCAGACGCTTGCCTCTGAGCCGCTTGAAATACCCCTGCCCGCGCTCCGGCTCGACCCGTGCGACAAACACTTCAGCATCTTCCAGCCCCATGTCGACGGCGGTGTGGGCAATCTCCTGCCAACCCCAGGCCGAGTTTTCGAACATCGACATGTCAATCCGCCCCTGTTCGAAATCCCGGAAACGCCGGGGAATCGAGGTCGGGCGCACTATGAAGTTAAAATCGTTTTGCGCCCGGTTGAGTGCATCGAGCAATTGCGGCAGCAAGCCGGCACGCTGCGACTGCTCCGCCTTAAGTACATAAGGCGGGAAAAAAGCACCGCCCACATGCACCACTTGCTGGGCTGCAAGCGGCCCCGTAGCCAGTATCGCCACACACAGTGCACACCCCATGACCAGCCTGCGCAGCAACCGCGACATATGCACCCCAATATCCATATTTGCGCTCGAAAACAGCCTACTCCAGGAAAAACTGACCGAATAGAGTGATTTCAGTCATTCGGCAGAGGTTCCGGCACCACCAGATGATAACGCTGGAGCAGGACGTCCAGCTGCCCATTACGATTCAGCTCCAGCAGCAACCCGGCGAAAGTCTCTGGCATCAACGGGGCTTGCACACGGAACAACGCATGGTGCTGGTAATACTGATCGACCCGCTGCGATACCAGCAACGCCTTACTGCGCTTGGGGTGACGACCCTGGTAGTTCTGCAGATAAGAGCGGGTAATCACTACAATATCGGCCCGATCGCGCAGCAGCATCAGCAGGTTGCTGTCATGCGAGTAGGTAAGCACCGCAGCAAAGTTGTCACGGAGGAATTGCTGATCCGCATTGAAGCCAGCGAAGCCGTAGTGATAACCACTGTATAGCGCCAGCCGCTTACCCTTGAGCTGATCGAAATAGCCCTGGTCGCGTCCCGGCTCGACCAGGGCGACATAGACTTCAGCATCTTCGATATGCAGATTCAGTGCGGTATGCGCCGTATTCTGCCAACCCCACCCCGGCGACTCGAACAGAATCAGATCGAAGCGGCCACTTTCCAGATCGCGGTAACGGCGGGCCACCGAGGTTGGCACCAGACTGAATTGATAGGTGCTCTGCAAATCATTCAGGGCCGCCAGTAATTCCGGTAGCACCCCGCCGGGCGCGGCGCTTTCCGGTTTAATCGCATAAGGAGGGAAGTGGTAGGCGCCAACCCGCACCTGCTCGGTGGCCATCGCCGCTAAAGCGATAGACAGACCCAGCGTAATCAGCAGCCCCCTGAACACCACGCGCAAATCACACACCTCGAAAGCGACACCAGGCCGCGAGCGGCTCCTTGTGTTAGCTGGGCGGATATTCCCTAACCGCTGCAATAGTGCCAAAAGGCCATTGTCAGCTATTGAACGCTCAAACCTCTTTGAGTACCAGCGAAAGCGCCTCTTCGGCCAGTTGATCCAGGCTCATCGGCCCTTCAGGACGGAACCAGGTAGTGGTCCAACTCAAGGCGCCGGTGAGGAAACGTCGGAGGATGAAGGGATCGGCCTTGAAGTATCCCTCTGCCTGGGCCTCGCTCAGGACGTCCAGCCACAGTTGCTCATAGGTATCGCGCAATTCGAGGATAAATTGCTGGCTGGGCTCCGAGAGCGAACGCCATTCGTAGACCAACACCGCCATGGCCTCGCCGGTGCCGCCCATGATCGACTGCAGTTCGCAGCGGATCAGCGCCAGCACGCGCTCACGCAAGTTGCTCGCCTCGGCCAACGAAGCCTGCATCAAGGCGGTGTTGTAGCGAATGGTTTCCTCCATCACCGAGCGCAGGATCTCGTCCTTGCTCTTGAAGTGATGAAAGATGCTGCCCGATTGGATACCCACCGCGCTGGCCAGGTCGCGCACCGTGGTGCGTTCGTAACCCTTGCTGCGAAACAGGTGCGCCGCGGTCTGCAGCAGTTTGCCGCGGGCGCTGTCCGGATCGGTGATCTGCCCACGGGTCATCAGGTCCCGCATCACCGCCTGAGCTTGTTGGTCATCCACGCTTAATACTCTCCAGCCTTCTATATGACTTGGACAAAACGGCCATTTTCCGGCTATTTGCCCAAGTGTTTGTCGTTATTGGTGAAACTTATGCTGCGCGGGCTACCCAAGCAAGCGCTTGGCCGCACTTTGCTTGAGAAATATCGACCCCGGGGCTTTTCAACCAAGCGCTTGCTTGGTAGCCTTCAGTTCACCTTATTCATGTGTTGCGGATCCTCCAATGACTAAAACCGTACGCATCGGCTGCGCCTCCGCCTTCTGGGGCGACACCTGCACCGCCGCCGCCCAGCTGGTAAAGGGCAGCGAACTGGATTACCTGGTGTTCGATTACCTGGCCGAAGTGACCATGTCGATCATGGCCGGAGCGCGGATGAAGCAGCCGGACGCCGGCTACGCCAGCGACTTCGTGGAAACCCTCGCGCCGCTGCTGGCCGACATCGCGCAGAACAACATCCGCGTGATCAGCAATGCCGGCGGGGTCAACCCCAGCGCCTGCGCCGCCGCCCTGGCTGCGGCCTGCGAACAGGCTGGGGTGAACCTGAAGATTGCCGTGCTGCATGGCGACAACCTGCAACCCAAGCTCGGCGAACTGGGCAAAGCCGGCACCGTGGAAATGTTCAGCGGCGCGCCATTGCCGCCGTTCTGCGTCTCGGTCAACGCTTACCTCGGTGCACCGGGCATAGTCGAGGCCTTGAAGCTCGGTGCGGATATCGTCATCACCGGCCGCGTGGTCGACAGCGCGGTGGTCAGCGCCGCCCTGGTGCATGAGTTCGGCTGGGCTTGGAGCGATTACGACCAGCTGGCCCAGGCCGCGCTGGCCGGGCATATCATCGAATGCGGCGCGCAGTGCAGCGGCGGCAACTTCACCGACTGGCAAAGCGTGCCGGACTACGAGCACATCGGCTTCCCGGTGGTGGAAGTGGCAGCCGACGGCAGCTTTGTCGTGACCAAGCCGCAGGGTTCCGGCGGCTTGGTCACGCCTTTTACCGTCGGCGAGCAGATGCTCTACGAGATTGGCGACCCGCGTGCCTATTACCTGCCCGATGTGGTCTGCGATTTCACCCAGGTCACCCTGGCTCAGGTTGGCAAAGACCGGGTCGAACTCAAAGGTGCGCGCGGCCTGCCGCCCACCGCGCAATACAAGGTCAGCGCTACCTACCCGGATGGTTTCCGCTGCACCGCCAGCTGCCTGATGGCCGGCATCGATGCGGTTAACAAGGCCCAGCGGGTCAGCCAGGCGATCATCAACAAGACCGCAGAGCTGTTCGCCGAGCGCGGCTGGGGTCCCTACAAGGAAGTCAGCATCGAACTGCTGGGTTCCGAGGCCACTTACGGCGCTCACGGCCAGCGGCAAGATACCCGCGAAATCGTGATCAAGATCGCCGTGCGCCACGCCAAGAAAGAAGCCTTGGTGTTGTTCTCCCGCGAGATCGCCCAGGCCGCCACCGGCATGGCGCCTGGCCTGACCGGCATCGTCGGCGGCCGCCCCACGGTGTATCCGGTGATTCGCCTGTTCAGCTTCCTCGCCGACAAGAACGCCTGCGCGCTGGAAGTGGAGATAGACGGTGACCGTACAGCGGTGGCCATGCCGCAGATCACGACACTGGATAGCTCACAGATCGCCAGCGATATCGCCGCCCCGACCCCAGTCGGCCAGGCCGACACCCGCGTGCCGCTGATCAAGCTGGCCGTAGCGCGCTCTGGCGACAAGGGCAATCACAGCAATATCGGGGTAATGGCCAGAAAGCCCGAATACTTGGCCTGGATCGCCGCTGCGCTGAGCGAGGGTGCCGTGGCCGAATGGATGCGGCACACGCTGGACCCGCAAACCGGCAAGGTGACTCGCTGGTACCTGCCCGGCAGCCATAGCCTGAACTTCCTGCTGGAAAACGCCCTGGGCGGCGGCGGCATCGCCAGCTTGCGCATCGACCCGCAAGGCAAGGCCTTTGCCCAGCAGCTGCTGGAATTCCCGGTGCCGGTGCCCAAAGCATTGGCCGATTTACTGTAATTCGGAACACAGATCATTCCCACGCTCCGCGTGGGAACGCATCCCGCGACGCTCAGCGGCGCATGGGACACAGAGCAAGAGCGGTCCCCACGCAGAGCATGGGAACCATCGGCAAGAGGATGAGCAATGACCTACAACTCCGTGTACAAACCCGGCCTGTTCAGCGGCCAGACCATCATGGTCACCGGAGGCGGTAGCGGCATCGGCCGTTGCACCGCCCATGAACTGGCCCACCTGGGTGCCCATGTAGTGCTGGTGGGGCGCAAGCTGGAAAAGCTCGAAGCCACCTGCGCTGAAATCGGCGAAGACGGCGGCAGTGCCAGCTTGCAGGTCTGCGACATCCGTGACGAGGAAGCGGTTAAGGCCATGGTCAAAACCGTGGTGGCCGAACGCGGACAGATCCATCACCTGGTCAACAATGCCGGTGGCCAGTTTCCCGCGCCACTGATCGGCATCAACCAGAAAGGCTTCGAGACCGTGGTGCGCACCAACCTGGTCGGCGGGTTTCTGATCGCCAAGGAAGTCTTCCTACAAAGCATGAGCAAACATGGCGGCAGCATCGTCAACATGCTCGCCGACATGTGGGGCGGCATGCCCGGCATGGGTCACTCGGGCGCGGCGCGGGCCGGCATGGAGAATTTCACCAAGACCGCCGCTGTCGAGTGGGGCCACGCCGGGGTGCGGGTGAATGCCGTGGCACCGGGCTGGATCGCCTCCAGCGGCATGGACACCTACCCCGAATCGATGAAGAGCATGATCCGCTCGCTCAAGGATCACGTGCCGCTGCAACGCATCGGCAGCGAATCGGAAGTGGCATCCGCCATCGTCTTTCTGCTCACGCCGGGTGCCAACTTTATCAGCGGCAATACCATCCGCATCGACGGCGCCGCCAGCCAGGGCAGCCGCGCCTGGACCTTGGGCAAGGCGAAGAACAGCGTCGCCTACGACGGTTTCCATCGGGCCTATGTCCCCGATGTACTCAAAGGCGAGGAGTAACTCCTATGCCGGTTATCCAGTCCGACATCGACGTGCACGGCGAAGACTTCGCCAACAACCGTGAAGCCATGCTCGCCGCCGTGGCGAGCTTTCGCGAGATCGAACAGAACTGCCTGAACAAGGCGGCTGAAGCCAAGGCCAAGTTCGAAAACCGCGGCCAGTTACTGCCGCGCGAGCGCCTGAATCTGTTACTCGACCCCGGCGCGCCGTTTCTCGAACTGTGCTCGCTGGCCGGCTACAAGCTGCACGATGACAAGGACGGCAGCCAGGCCGGCGGCGGGATTATCTCCGGGATCGGCTATATCGCCGGGGTGCGCTGCCTGATCAGCGCCAGCAACAGCGCGATCAAGGGCGGCACCATTAGCCCCAGCGGGCTGAAGAAGACCCTACGCCTGCAGCAGATCGCCTTCGAGAACAAACTGCCAGTGGTGGCGCTGACCGAAAGCGGCGGCGCCAACCTCAACTACGCCGCCGACATCTTCGTCGAGGGCGCGCGCGGTTTCGCCAACCAGGCGCGTATGTCGGCCATGGGCCTGCCGCAGATCACTGTGGTGCACGGCTCCAGCACCGCTGGCGGGGCCTACCAGCCGGGGCTGTCAGATTATGTGGTGGTGGTGCGTGGCAAGGCCAAGATGTTCCTCGCCGGTCCGCCGCTGCTGAAAGCCGCGACCGGCGAGATCGCCACCGATGAACAACTGGGCGGTGCCGAGATGCACGCCCAGGTCGCCGGCACCGCCGAATACCTGGCGGAAAACGACGCCGACGGCGTGCGCATCGCCCGCGAAATTGTCAGCATGCTGCCGTGGAACGCCCAGCTGCCGGCGCGGACGCTGAAGAGCTACCGCGAACCGCTGTACCCGGTCGACGAACTGCTCGGCCTGGTGCCAGCCGATGCGAAGAAGCCCTACGACGTACGCGAAATCATCGCCCGCATCGCCGATGGCTCGGCGTTTCTCGACTTCAAGAACGAGTTCGATAACCAGACCGTCTGCGGCCATCTGCAGATCGAAGGCCAGCCCTGCGGCTTTATCGGCAACAACGGCCCGATCACCCCGCAAGGCGCGGCCAAGGCGGCGCAATTTATCCAGCTGTGCGAGCAGAGCAACACGCCAATCCTGTTCTTTCACAACACCACCGGCTTTATGGTCGGCACCGAGGCCGAACAGCAGGGCGTGATCAAGCACGGCTCGAAAATGATCCAGGCCGTGGCCAACGCCACTGTGCCCAAGCTGACCATAGTGGTCGGCGGCTCCTACGGCGCCGGCAACTACGCCATGTGCGGCCGCGGATTGGACCCGCGCTTTATCTTCGCCTGGCCCAACAGCAAGACCGCTGTCATGGGCGGCGCCCAGGCCGGCAAGGTGCTGCGCATCGTCACCGAGGACAAGCACGCCAAGCTAGGCAAGCAGGCCGACCCGCAGATGCTCGACCTGCTCGAACAGGTCACCGCGCAGAAACTCGACAGCCAATCCACCGCGCTGTACGGCACCGCCAGCCTGTGGGATGACGGCCTGATTGACCCACGCGACACGCGCAAGCTGCTCGGTTACCTGCTGGATATTTGCGCCGATGCCGCCGTGCGGCCACTGAAATCCAACAGCTTTGGCGTTGCGAGATTCTGAATCTATACACCGTAGGCGGGTGAAACCCGCCACATGATTGGCGGGTTTCACCCGCCCTACCGAGCCCAGTCGATACGGAGAACAAGAAAAATGATCTTTACCCAGGAACACGAAGAGCTGCGTCGCACGGTGCGTAATTTTGTCGAGCGGGAAATCAACCCGCATGTCGAGCAGTGGGAAAAGGACGGCCGCTTCCCGATCCACGACATCTTCAAGAAAGCCGGCGACCTCGGCCTGCTGGGTATCTCCAAGCCGGAAAAATTCGGCGGCATGGGCCTCGACTACAGCTACTCGATCGTCGCCGCCGAAGAGTTCGGCACCATCATTTGCGGCGGCATCCCCATGTCCATCGGCGTGCAGACCGACATGTGCACCCCTGCCCTGGCGCGTTTCGGCTCCGACGAGCTGCGTGACGAGTTTCTGCGCCCGGCCATCAGCGGCGAAATGGTCGGCTGTATCGGCGTGTCCGAAGTTGGCGCCGGTTCCGATGTGGCCGGACTGAAAACCACCGCCAAGAAAGACGGCGACGACTATGTGATCAACGGCAGCAAAATGTGGATCACCAACTCGCCATCCGCCGACTTTATCTGCCTGCTGGCCAATACCTCAGGCGACAAGCCCCACGTTAACAAGTCACTGATCATGGTGCCGATGAACACCCCAGGCATCAGCGTCAGCCCGCACCTGGACAAGCTCGGTATGCGCAGCTCGGAGACCGCCCAGGTGTTCTTCGACGATGTGCGCGTGCCGCAGCGCTACCGCATCGGCCACGAAGGCGCCGGTTTCATGATGCAGATGCTGCAGTTCCAGGAAGAACGCCTGTTCGGCGCGGCCAACATGATCAAGGGCCTGGAGCATTGCATCGACGCCACCATCGACTACTGCAAGGAGCGCAAGACCTTCGGCAACGCGCTGATCGACAACCAGGTCATCCACTTCCGCATGGCCGAGTTGCAGACCGAAGTCGAGTGCCTGCGCGCCCTGGTCTACCAGGCCACCGAGCAATATATCCGCGGCAAGGACGTGACCAACCTGGCCTCGATGGCCAAGCTCAAGGCCGGTCGCCTGGGTCGCGAAGTCACCGACAGCTGCCTGCAGTACTGGGGCGGCATGGGCTACATGTGGGACAACCCGGTGGCCCGCGCCTACCGCGACGTACGCCTGGTCTCCATTGGCGGCGGTGCCGACGAAATCATGCTGGGCATCATCTGCAAGTTGATGGGCATCCTGCCCGGCAAGAAAAAAGCCTGAAGTCGTCGAGGGTTCCCACGCTCGGCGTGGGAACCCATAACGGGACGTTCCGCGTCCCAGCGACGCAGAGCGCCGCAAAGCACATTCCCACGCAGAGCGTAGGAACGATCACGAGGAGCCGGTGATGGCTGAACTACCAAACACGGAAACCCTGTTGCTGGAACGGGCCGAGGGCGTGCTGCACGTCACCCTCAACCGGCCGGACAGTCGCAATGCCATGAGCCTGGCCATGGTCGGCGACTTGCGCGCGGTGCTGGCCGCCGTGCGCGATGACCTGAGCGTGCGCGCCATCGTGCTGCGCGGCGCCGGCGGGCATTTCTGTGCCGGCGGCGACATCAAGGACATGGCCAGTGCTCGCGCTACCGGGGCTGACGCCTACCGCGCCCTGAACCGCGCCTTCGGCAGCCTGCTGGAAGAAGCACAACACACCCCCCAGGTACTGATTGCCGTGCTGGAAGGCGCAGTGCTCGGCGGCGGCTTCGGCCTGGCCTGCGTCTCGGATATTGCCATCTGCCACCAAGATGCCAAGTTCGGCCTGCCGGAAACCACCCTGGGTATTCTGCCCGCACAGATCGCGCCCTTTGTGGTTAAACGCATCGGTTTGACCCAGACCCGGCGCCTAGCGCTGACCGCCGCCCGTTTCAATGGCAGCGAAGCCGAGCGCCTAGGCCTGGTGCACTTCAGCGAGGTCAGTAGCGAAGCCATCGACGCTCGTCTGCAACAAGTGCTTAGCCAAGTACGTAGCTGTGCACCGCAGGCCAACGCGCAGACCAAGGCGCTGCTGCTGGCTAGTCAGGACGAAGCCCTTGGCCCGCTGCTGGACCGCGCCGCCGGCCAGTTCGCTGCGGCGGTAACCGGTGCTGAAGGCATAGAGGGCACCATGGCTTTTGTGCAGAAACGCGCGCCGAAATGGGCCGCTGAATAACCCTGTGGGAGGGGCTTTAGCCGCGACGGTCATTGCTGTCTCGCGGCTAAAGCGGATCGCCGCCCGGCCCCTCCCACACACAACCTGATCGCCACACTTACACGCAGCAGGAGCACACAGATGCCCGCCTTCAACAAGATTCTGATCGCCAACCGCGGCGAAATCGCCTGCCGGGTGATGCGCACCGCCCATGCTCTGGGCTACCGCACCGTTGCTGTGTATTCCGAGGCCGATGCCGACGCGCGCCATGTGCAACTGGCCGACCAGGCGGTGTGTATCGGCCCGGCCCAGGTAAACCAGTCCTATCTGCTGATCGATAACATCATCGTGGCAGCACAGAAAACCGGCGCCGAGGCGATTCACCCCGGCTACGGTTTTCTCTCGGAGAATGCCGATTTCGCCCGCGCCTGCGAGGTGGCCGGTATCGTGTTTATCGGCCCTACCGTCGAGGCCATCCACCTGATGGGCAGCAAACGCCTGTCAAAGATCGCCATGCTCACAGCCGGCGTGCCCTGCATCCCGGGCTACGAAGGCGCCGAGCAGGACGACCATACCCTGAGCCGCGAAGCCCAGCGCATCGGCTACCCGCTGATGATCAAGGCCAGCGCCGGCGGCGGTGGCCGCGGTATGCGCCTGGTCCATGACGCGTCCGAGTTGCTGGCGCAGATCCGCACCGCCCGCTCCGAGGCGCAGAACGCCTTCGGCTGCGGCGAGCTGATCCTCGAACGCGCGGTGCTTCAGCCGCGCCATGTGGAAATCCAGGTGTTCGGCGACCAGCACGGCAATATCGTCTACCTCGGTGAGCGTGACTGCTCGGTGCAGCGCCGCCACCAGAAGGTGGTCGAGGAAGCGCCCTGCCCGCTGATGACGCCCCAACTGCGCCAGGCCATGGGCGAGGCCGCGGTGAAGGCGGCGGCCTCGGTCGACTATGTCGGCGCCGGCACCGTGGAATTCCTGCTCGATCAGAGTGGCGAGTTCTTCTTCCTGGAGATGAACACCCGCCTGCAGGTCGAACACCCGGTCACCGAGCTGATCACCGGGCAAGACCTGGTGGCTTGGCAGATCCGCGTCGCCGAAGGCCAGCCGCTGCCGCTCAAGCAGGAGGAGATTCGCCTCACCGGCCACGCCATGGAAGTGCGCCTGTATGCCGAAGATGCGAGCCGTAACTTCCTGCCGCAGACCGGCCAGGTGCTGCGCTGGGAGCCGGCATTGCTCGACGGCATCCGCATCGACCACGGCCTGCTCGAAGGCCAGACCATCAGCCCGTTCTACGACCCGATGCTGGCCAAGGTCATCGCCTATGGCGCGACCCGCGACGAAGCCCGGCGCAAACTGCTGCGCGCGGTGGAAGACTGCGTGCTGCTGGGAGTCAATGGCAATCAGCGCTTCCTCGCCAACCTGTTGAAGCACCCCGAATTTGCCGCCGGCAACGCCACCACCGCCTTTATTGCCGAGCATTTCGCCGCAGACCCGAGCCTGAGCCCGCAGCCGCCGGCCGCCAGCGAGCTGGCCGTGGCCGCCGCCCTGCTCTATCAGCAATCGGCCAATGCCCGCGCCCACCAGAGCGGCCTGGCCGGTTGGCGCAATGCCGGCAGCGCGCCCTGGCGTTTTGTTCTGGAACAAGGCGAACAGCAGCATAACGTCGAGCTGGAGGTGCTGACGGACGGCGCACAACCCAGCCTGCTGGCCAAGGTCGGCGAGCAGTCGATCAGCCTCAAGCTACTGGCTTGCGACGGCCGCTGGGCTACTCTGCAACTGGACGGTATTCGCCAGCGCCTGGCCTATCATTTGCTGGACGGCAAGCTCTGCCTATATGGCCACAACGGCAATCTGCAATTCACTGACATTACCCACCTGCCGGTCAGCAGCGCCGCAGATGCCGGTTCCGGCAGCGTCAAGGCGCCAATGGACGGGGCGATTGTCGAGGTGCTGGTCGCGGAAGGCAGCCCGGTCAGCAAGGGTCAACTGCTGGTGGTGCTGGAGGCGATGAAGATGGAGCACTCACTCAAAGCCAGCATCGACGGCGTGGTCCGGCGTGTTGGCGTCAACCAGGGCGACCAGGTGAAGAACCGCCAACTGTTGGTTGAAATCGAAGCGTTGGGCACATAACCCCGTGGGAGGGGCTTTAGCCGCGACGGATTCGCAGCGTGTCGCGGCTAAAGCCCCTCCCACCAAACCCATAACATTTCGGGAGAACGCATATGTCACTGCAAGGCAAAACCCTGTTCATCACCGGCGCCAGCCGCGGTATCGGCCGCGAGTTCGCCCTGCGCGCAGCACGCGACGGCGCCAACATCGTCATCGCGGCAAAAAGTGCCGAACCCCATGCCAAGCTGCCGGGCACCATCCATTCGGTGGCGGCCGAGGTCGAAGCCGCCGGCGGCAAGGCCCTGGCCCTGCAACTGGATGTGCGCGACGAACAGGCAGTAAAAACCGCCATGGCCAAGGCTGCCGAGCATTTTGGCGGCATCGATGGGCTGATCAATAACGCCGGCGCGATCAAGCTGGTCGGCGTCGAGCACCTGGAGCCCAAGCGCTTCGACCTGATGTTCCAGATCAACACCCGGGCGGTGATGGTCTGCAGTCAGGCCGCGCTGCCGTACCTGAAAAAGAGTAGCAACGGGCATATCCTCAACCTGTCGCCGCCGCTGAGTATGGACAGCAAGTGGTTCGCCCAACACGGCCCCTACACCGTGACCAAGTACGGCATGAGCATGCTGACCCTGGGCATGAGCGAGGAGTTCAAGAAGTACGCCATCAGCGTCAATTCACTGTGGCCCAAGACCATGATCGCCACCGCCGCCATCGAGTTCGAGCTGGGCAGCCGCGACGCCTTCAAACGCGCGCGCACCCCGGCGATCATGGCCGACGCCGCCCACGCCATCCTGACCAGTACCGGGCGCAGCATCAGCGGACGCCTGTTGATCGACGAGGAAATCCTCCGCGAACAGGGCCAAAGCGAATTCGAGCAGTACCGTTTCGATCCCGCTGGCGGCACGCTGATCCCTGATCTGTTTGTCGACTGACCACAATCCCCAGGCGATAGCATGCAGCGCTTGGGGATTCGACGGTACGCGCATTGCCTGTGCGCCTTGCCTTGACCCCTGCTAGGGGGGCATTTGCCACTGACAGCGCGAAGCACATAAAAAAACCGCGACCCAAAGGCCGCGGTTTTTTTAGTGCTGCACCTGTCTATCAGGCTTTGTTACGCAGCTTCTCCGGGTTGATCAGGAAACGGGCCAGTGCTGGCAGCAGCCAGATCGCGCCGATCATGTTCCAGAGGAACATGAAGGTCAGCATCAGGCCCATGTCGGCCTGGAACTTGATCGCCGAGAAGATCCAGGTCGCCACACCGATCGCCAGGCATACACCGGTGAACAGCACGGCCTTACCCGTCGACTTGAGGGTCTCGTAGTAGGCCTCCTGCAACGACAGCCCTTGGCGCAGGTAGGTTTCCAGGCGACTGTAGATATAGATGCCGTAGTCGACACCGATGCCTACGCCCAGCGCGATCACCGGCAGGGTCGCCACCTTGACCCCGATGCCCATGTAGGCCATCAGCGCGTTGCCCAGTACCGAGGTCAACACCAGCGGCAGAATCACGCACAGGGTGGCGGCAATCGAGCGGAAGGTGAGCAGGCACATGAAGCTCACGGCGGCATAAACCGCCACCAGCATGGTGGTCTCCGACGCGGCGATCACCTCGTTGGTGGCCGCTTCGATACCGGCGTTACCGGCAGCCAGGATGAACTCAAGACCTTCCTTGTTGGTTTCCTTGGCGAAGTCTTCGACCACCGCGACCGCACGCTCCAGGGTTTCCGCCTTGTGGTCGTTGAGGAACACCAGCACCGGTGCTACCGAGCAATCGGCGTTGTACAGACCGTCGGCACGCGCAATCGAGTTGTTCAGCACGTCCTGGTTACGCGACAGGGTTTCCCATTTCAGGTTGCCCTCGTTCATGCCCTTGATCACCTGACGCGACACCGTGACCATGGAGATGGCCGACTGCACGCCCGCGGTGTTTTCCATCGTCCACATCAGCTCGTCCATGGCTGACAGGGTCTGGTAGGTCGAACAGCCTTCCGATCCAGTCTTGACCATCACCACCAGCACGTCGGAGCTGGTCGAGTAGTTGCGGATGACGAAGTCGTTATCCAGGTTGTAGCGCGAGTCCGGGTGCAACTCGGGCGCGCCCTGATCGAGGTCGCCGATCTTCAGGTTCTGGCCATACCAGACGCCACCGGCCAAGGCCACCACGGCAACCAGCACGGACACCGGCGCCACCATCGGGTGGGCGAAGTTGGAAAGCAGACGCCAGAGCGGGTGATCCTTGGCCGCCTCTTCACGGCTGATTCTGACGGCCTTCTTGCTGATGCCGATGTAGGAAATCATCACCGGCAGCAGGATCAGGTTGGTCAGGATGATCACCGCCACACCCATCGACGCGCCGATGGCCAGCTCACGGATCACGCCGATATCAATCAGCAGCAAGGTGATGAAGCCGACTGCATCCGACAGCAAGGCGACCAAGCCGGGAATAAACAGCTGGCGGAACGCCATGCGCGCGGCAACCAACGGGCTCGTCGCCTCCCCCGAGGCGATGGCGATTCCGTTGATCTTTTGCACCCCATGAGAGATACCGATGGCGAAGACCAGAAACGGCACCAGCATCGAATAGGGATCCAGACCGAAGCCCAGGGTATGCAGCAAACCCAACTGCCAGACAACCGCGATCAGGGTGGTTACGACCACCGCCATGGTGCTCTTGAAGCAATGGGTGAACCACAACAGCAGGGCGAAGGTGATGGCAATGGCCACGGCAAAGAACAAGGCCACGCCAACCAGCCCATCGATCAGATCGCCAACTTTCTTGGCAAACCCGATGATGTGCACTTTCACATTAGGATTTTGCGCCTGGTACTTATCGCGAATCTTCTCTTCCAGCTCGTGGGAGAATTTCTGGTAGTCCAGCGGGACCAGCTGGCTCTGATCCTCAGGGTCAGGGTAGGCCTCCAGCAGCGGCACATCGACGATGCTCGACTTGAAGTTGTTCGACACCAGCCGGCCAACCTGCCCGGACTTGAGGATATTGCTGCGCAAATCTTCCAGGCTGTCGCTGGAGCCGTCGTAGGTCTGCGGAATCACTTCGCCGCCGGCGAAGCCTTCTTCGGTCACCTCGGTCCAGCGTACGCTCGGGCTCCACAGCGATTTCAGGCCGGAACGATCGACACCGGAAATGTAGAACACTTCGTCGTTGATCTGACGCAGCGTCTCCATGTATTCCTTGCTGAAGATGTCGCCATCGACCGCCTCCACCGAAATGCGCACGGTATTACCCAGGTTCGCCAGGTCGTTGCGATGCTCGAGCATCTTCTGGATATAGGGATGGCCCAGCGGGATCATCTTCTCGAAGCTGGTTTGTGGGCGCACCTGGGCAGCTTGATAGAACAGAAAAACACTGATCAGCAGGCACAGCACAATGACGGCCGGACGATTGTTGAAGATCAACCGCTCGAGGACAGACGCAGGTTGTTGTTGATGCTTACTCATGCAAACTCTCCCGGCTTATTATTGTTGGCCCAGATCGGCGCCAGTCGGCGAAGCGACGTGGACGCCGCCCTGCCCCACCAGAATCAGGTTGCCGTTATCCAGTGCAGTGATGCCCGCTAGCGAGAGCCGGTCGACGCGATTGAGCAAACTGAAGGTGCGCCCGTCATCGCTGCTTTTCAGCACGGTACCGCCATGCCCAACCACCACGATAGAGCCGTCGGCAAGTCGATTGCCGTCGGCCAGGCCGAACTCCAGCGGGCCGTTATTCGGGGTATTCAGCTCGATTCGTTGCCAGCTATCACCGAAATCGGCGGAGCGGAACAGATGGCCACGCAGACCGTAGACCAGCAGGCTACCGGCTTCGCTGGTATCAAGAGCGCCAAACAGTGAGCCCTCATAGGGACCCTCGATGGTTTCCCAGGTTTGCCCCCAATCGGCTGAACGGAACATGCCACCCAGTTCGCCAACGACGAACAACCCGGCACCCTTGACCGCGACTATGGCGTTCAGGTGATAACCGCCTTCGTTATCAATGCGCTCGCTGACATCTTCCCAGTTCGCCCCACCATTGGTGGTTTCCAGCATCGCGCCGTAGGCACCTACGGCATAACCGTTGTTGCGGTCCTTGAACCAGACATCAAGCAACGGCGCCTCGCGCTTCAGGTTCTCGAATTGTTTGACCCAGGTAGCGCCGCCATCGTTACTGGCGAGAATCTGTGCGTCGTGGCCAACCGCCCAACCGTACTGGTCATCGACAAAGAACACCGCAGTAAGCATCTGCCGGGTCGGCACCTTGGCCTGGATCCAGCTGACGGCGTTGTCGTCGGAGTAGAGGATATGACCGCGATCACCCACAGCCACCAGCCGCTGACCAACGCGGGTGACATCCAGCAGCAGTTTTTCCTGGGCTTTCGGCGATTCGATCGAGTAACGGACGGCGGCATCGGTGGCGGTTTGCGCCTGCAATGGCGCGGCAGCGAAAATCAGCATGGACAGCACACTGCAGAGCGAGAGCGCTTTAGCCAGCGGCGAGTAGAAGCACAACGCCGGTGCGTTGAACAGACCGGTCCGGGTGCGCCGCTTGACGGGCTCACTCATATACCTTCCCCCTTGTTGTTATTGTGGTACTGCTTTTTAACAGACCGCCTATGCTAGCGAGCTTTCGAAAGGCCTGACAATCGGCGTGACGTTATGTTTTGTTAAGGCCAGCCCGCGTGATTGACAGTTTATTCGACTGACTGATGCACAAAGGCCGCCATCACTGTAGCGGCCTTTTGCCAACACTACACGAACATCAGCGTGTACTGCGACGACGCAGGGCCGGTGTAACTCGTTGCGCGTGACCGCCGATTTCAAATGTCCGACCTGCAGCCGACCTCGGGACTGGTGACCTTGTTGCTGTGGTAAGGGCCGCGCCCAGTCGTAGAGACCTGGGGTGCCACTGAACAGTTCGGTGTCGTCGGCGCTACACCGTAGACAGATCTGTGCTGCTTTTGTGGCCTTTTTCCGCAAATAGCCCATCGGCCATGAACAAAACACGGCAAAACATCAATTACAGCCAAGTGCCGGCCGACGCGTTCGATTAAGCCAATACCTAGGAGCCTGCCGGACTTAACGCTGTTCTACTGCGCAAAAGCTGGACGTGCGGATATTTCATCTAAAAAGTCTTACCGGTCAGCGACCGATAAGACTTTCAGGGCGCTAGCGCAGGTATTAAGCGAGGCTCTTGCTGACCACCTCGAACACATCGCTGGACAGCTCGCCAGAGGCGAGAACCCTCTGCAACTCGGCCTTCATCAAGGCCTGACGAGCGTCGTCGTATTTACCCCAGCGGGTTAACGGCCCGAGCAGCCGCGCGGCGATCTGCGGGTTGAGGGCATTCAGGGTAATCACCTGATCGGCCAGGAAGCGGTAGCCGCTGCCGTCGACCTGATGAAAATTGACCGGGTTCTGCCCAGTGAATGCCCCGATCAGGGCGCGCACCTTGTTCGGGTTTTTCAGGGTAAAGGCTGGGTGTTCCATCAGTTGCTGCACCCGCGCCAAGGCGCCCGGCAGGCTGCAGGCAGCCTGGACACTGAACCACTGATCCATGACCAACGGGTTGTCCTTGAAGAAGTCGGCGAAGCTGGCCAGCGCCTTGGCTTTTTCCTCCTCGAACGGCGAATTGACCAGCACCGCCACAGCCGCCAGGCGCTCGGTCATGTTGTCGCACACCTCCAACTGTTCCAGACAAACCGCCAGCACCTCGGGCTTGCCGCTGAGCATCAGGTAGGACAGCGCAATGTTCTGCAGGCTGCGGCGGGCGAAGTGCTCGGCCTCGGCGACGTAGGCAGTGCTGCGCGAAAGCTCGCGATTGGCCTGGTAACGCAGCCACAGCAGATCGAACAATGCGTCGGCCAGTTGCTTGCGGGCGAATTCGCGGGCGCCATGGATGGCATCGACATCGGCCACTTCGCTGATTTCGCTGAGGTAAGCCGCCCCCGGCAACGAGAGCAGCTCGGCGACCATGGCCTGATCCAGCCGATCGTTCTCCAACACGCTGCGCAGTGCGCTGACCAGACGCTGGTCCAGCTGCAAAGGCTCGCCGCGCTGATGCTGGCCGATCAACTCCTGCAACACCTGCACGGACAACTGCTGACCGGCTTCCCAGCGGTTGAAGCCGTCGGTGTCGTGCTGCATGAGGAACATCAACTGATCGCGGCTGTAAGGGAAACTCAGTTTGACCGGCGCGGAGAAACCACGCAGCAACGAGGGCAGCGGGTGCTCGGCAACATCGACAAAGGTCACCACCTGCTCGGCCGCGGTGATCGAGATCACCCGCGACGCCGCGCCGGCGCCGGCTTCACCGGCCAGACGCAGCGGCAATGCCTGGCCCTGTGCGCCGAGCAGTCCCAGTTCCACGGGGATCACGAAGGGCTGTTTGTCGCGCTGCCCCGGCGTGGCCGGACAGCTCTGGCGGAAGGTCAAGCTGTAGGTCTTGGCGGCGGCATCGTAAGCCTCGCTGACGGCCAAACGCGGCGTACCACCCTGGCTGTACCAGCGTTTGAACTGACTCAGATCGACAGCATTGGCATCTTCCATGGCCTTGATGAAGTCATCGCAGGTCACGGCCTGGCCATCGTGGCGCTCGAAGTACAGGTCGCTGCCCTGGCGGAAGCCCTCGGCGCCGACCAGGGTGCGGATCATGCGCACCACTTCCGAACCCTTCTCGTAAACGGTCAGGGTGTAGAAGTTGGAAATCTCCATGAAGGCCTCGGGCCGCACCGGATGGGCCATGGGGCCGGCATCCTCGGCGAACTGATGGGTGCGCAGGTAGGCCACGTCCTCGATGCGCTTGACCGTGTGCGAGTTCATGTCGGCACTGAACTCGGCGTCACGGAACACGGTAAAGCCTTCCTTGAGCGACAGCTGGAACCAGTCGCGACAGGTCACCCGGTTGCCCGACCAGTTGTGGAAATACTCGTGCGCCACCACCGCCTCGACCCGCTGATGGGCGCCGTCGGTGGCGGTATCGGCCTTGGCCAGCACGCAGCTGGAGTTGAAGATGTTGAGGCCCTTGTTCTCCATGGCGCCCATGTTGAAGTCGTTGACCGCGACGATCATGAAGATGTCCAGGTCGTACTCGCGGCCATAGACCTGCTCGTCCCACTTCATCGCCTTCTTCAGGCTGTCCATGGCGTGCTGCACCTTGTCGACGTTTTCCGGCTCGACATAGATGCGCAGCGCCACCTCGCGCGCACTCAGGGTGGTGAAGCTGTCTTCCACGCACCAGAGGTCGCCGGCCACCAGGGCGAACAGGTAGGCCGGCTTCATGAACGGATCCTGCCAGGTCGCCCAGTGCCTACCGCCCTCTTCCGGGCCGCTGGCAATCGGGTTGCCGTTGGACAACAGCACCGGGTAGCTATGCTGCTCGGCGCTCAGGGTGGTGGTGAACTTGCTCATCACGTCTGGGCGATCGAGGTAGTAAGTGATCTTGCGGAAGCCCTCGGCCTCGCATTGGGTGCAGAACATGCTGCCGGACTTGTACAGCCCCTCCAGGGCGGTATTGCGCTCTGGGTGGATGCGCACGCTGCTGTCGATGACGAAACTGGCACTCCTGGGCTGCAGGCTCAGGTGGCTGGCGCTGAGCTGGTAATCGCCAGCAGCCAGCGTTTTACCATCGAGGGACAGGCTGAGCAGCTCCAGCTCCTGGCCGTCCAGTATCAGCGCCGGCAGGTCGCCGACCGCACAGGCCGGATTGCGCCGCATCACCAGCTGCGCATGCACCAGCGTGTGATCCTCGAACAACTCGAAGGTCAGGTGCGTCTCGTCGATCAGGTAGTCAGGCGCCTGATAGTCCTTGAGGTAAATCATCTTCGGTTGTTCGGTGCGCATGGTGGCCTCTTCGAGGCAGCCGCAAGCTGCAAGCTGCAAGTGGTGGTCAGTCGGCCAGTTGGTGGACGGCCAACTGATAGCTGGTGTATTTGCGGATATTGATCACGCCGGTGTCGAACATCAGGTACTGGCCCTTGATGCCGAGCAGGGTACCTTCGGCAAGCGGATTCTTGTCCAGGTTGAAGCTGCTGATCTTGGCCGGGTAGGCCTCGATCGGGTAACGGATGTCCACCGGCTGTTGATCGCTCAGTGGCTGAATCGCCTGAATGCCGAAGCGCTGCTGCAACTCGGTAAGCCCCGCGCCACAACTGGCGAACAGCTGATCACGAATCGCCGGCAGATCGACCGGCGCGGCGTCGCCCTTGAGCAAGGCGCGCCAGTTGGTCTTGTCCGCGACCTGTGTGCGCAGCAGATCCTCGACGAAGCCCGACTGCTGACGGGTTGCCACCCGAAAAATCGGCAATGCCTGGCTCGCGCCCTGGTCCATCCAACGGGTCGGAATCTGCGTGGCACGGGTGATCCCGACCTTCACGCCCGAGGAATTGGCCAGGTAGACCACATGATCGGTCATGCAGAACTGCTCGCCCCAGCTCGGCTCGCGGCAGGTGCCGGCGTCGTAGTGGCAGCGCTCCGGACTCATGATGCAGATATCGCACTGCGCCAGCTTCTTCATGCAGGGGTAGCAGTAGCCCTGGCTGAAACTGGTCTTGGTCTTGCGCCCGCAGTGGCTGCAATGGATAGCGCCCAGGTACTCGAGGCGCAAGGTCTTGCCGATCAATGGATTGACCGCCACCTCTTGATCGTCCAGACGAAAGACGTACTGCACAGGCGCATCCAGACGCACCGCCATCTTGCTCAGGGCACCGCGTGCCAACTCAGCCATCAGTGCAGGGCATCCGCGGACTTGAACAGCAGGTTAGGTGCCGGCTCGGATTTGGAGCCGCAGGCCTGCTCGCCCATGTAACCGATACGTTGATCCTCGGGGAGATTACGGGCTTCCCAGGCGATCAGCGCCTGCAGAGTCAGTTCCTTTTGCTCCAGGGTCAGCTTGCGCCCATCGGGCCACTTGCCGATTTCCAGGGCCAACTTCAGGCTCTGATGAATTTGCGGGGTGATATTTTCAATTGCTTGGAGAAAGGACGACATGGATACCTCCGAATACAAAGCCGCAGTTTACCGGCTGCGCCAGGCGCCCGCGAGCGCTTGGCGCAGGCCAGTGCAATCATCTGTCAGCGCGCTGACGCGCCAGCACTCCACCGAGCAGACCGGTAGCGCAACCGGCGAGCAAGCCGCCAACATGGGCGGCATTGGCAATCGCGCCAAACTGCAGCAGTTCGAAGATGCCCGTCATGCAGATCAGCAGCCAGGCCAGCATCATCACCAGCACGCCACGCGGCAGGCGATACTCGGCATTCGGCGCCAGCAGCTGAAACAGCCAGCAGTGCCCCAACAGGCCGTAGAGCACGCCGGACAAGCCGCCAAACAAGGCCGGTCCGGAAAAGCTGTACTGGGCAAGGTTGGATGCCAGGCTGAACAGCAGCGTCAGCCCGAGCAGCATCCACGGCCCCTGGCGCGCCTCGATGCGCCGCCCCAGCACCCAGTACCAGAGCGCGTTCATCGTCAGGTGCAGCAGGCCGAAATGGATCAGCATCGGCGTGATCAGGCGCCACCACTGCCGCGTTTCGAGCATTTCGGCCAGGTAACTGAAATAGATGTAATCGCCCTGAATGCGGAAATCGACGAAGCTCAACCAGCGGATCGCCGCGAAGTTGTCGCCTAGCGCGGTCAGCGCGGCCACCAGCAGGGTCAGCCCCAGCATGCCGGCCGTCAGCGGGCTGTCGCGCAACTGCTCGACAACCCCCGCCGCAGCCTGCGGCGCTGCAGGCGCCTGCAGCGCCGCATCGCCCTGCGGGTAGCGCAGATACAGATCGCGCACCTGTTCGTCCAACTCGCCCGGCACCCACAACACCTGTTCGCCAGCTTCCTCGGAGACCCGGTGCGGCACCTGCAAACGCCGCAACAGGACGATGAAACCACTGAGATCGGTCTGGATCGGCAGACGCAAGACGGCAACCGGGCTCATCGCGGCGCCTGCGAGCGCTGTACGTCGACCGAGACGAACTTGTGCGGATCCAGGCGCGTTTCCTGATCCAGCCGGTAAGCCACCAGCTTGCCGTTCAACACCGCGCTGTAATCCAGACAGACCAGGTTGGGACGGATCGGTGCCGGCTTGCCGCTGCGCCAATAGTGACCGACGAACAGCAGTGGCTGATCGGCGCCATAGCGCAGCAACTCGTTTTTTTGCAGTTCGCTCAGCGGCGTTTGTGCGGCCAACGCCGGCAAGGCATCGGGCTGGAAGACGATATCGCCGTAGGTCTGCGGATCTTCCTCCCAGAATTTGGTGCGAAAATGCGCACGGGTGAAGCCCTCACCGCTGGTCAAGGTCAGGCCGTGCGGCAGGCGCATGTCGGTGCCG
This sequence comes from Pseudomonas sp. CC6-YY-74, assembly GCF_002025205.1. Classification (GTDB taxonomy): domain Bacteria; phylum Pseudomonadota; class Gammaproteobacteria; order Pseudomonadales; family Pseudomonadaceae; genus Aquipseudomonas; species Aquipseudomonas paeninsulae. Next base: position 2,221,988 of record NZ_CP019947.1, read on the forward strand.
CGCAGCAGACGATCCAGGGCGGTATTGGCAAAACTACCCGGCACGGCCGAGGCCTGCAGGAAATGCTCGTCGATGCACGCGTCGGGAAACTGTGCGCGCAACGGCTCGATCAGGCCGGCGTCCCAGCAGGCATGCACCACGCGAAAATGTCCGGCATCGATGAACAACGGCAACTCGTAGAACCAGGCAAGAAACTCGGACCACTCCGCGGGATAGGCCGCGAACTGCTCCAGGGTCTCCTTGATCAGCCGGGCATGCCGCGGCGTATGCTCGCGCACATAGTGCTGACCACTGCCGGGCGCGGCCAGGGTGCTCCAGCCGAGGGCATAGAATTCATGATTGCCCATGATGCACAGCGCCTCGCCGGCCTGCACCATGTCATGGACCAGATGCAGGGCTTCACGGATACGCGGACCGCGATCGACCAGATCACCGAGAAAAATCGCCATGCGCTGCGGATGTCGCCAGACACCGCCCTGGCGCCGATAACCGAGGGTATCGAGCAGGCGTTCAAGGGTAAGCGCACAACCGTGAATGTCACCAATCAGGTCATAGCCACGTGCGGGATCAAGGTGCATTCAGCCTCCCCCGCCCCCGAGCCGACTGCCCCAACCCAACTTGTTGCGGCAGACCTCGTAGTAGTTGTGATCGAGCGGATGGATCAGACACAGCTTCTGCGGCTTCTTGCTTACCGTGACAGTATCGCCGGGGGCGCAGGTGAAGTGATTCTGCCCATCGCAGGAAACCTGCGGGTAGATCTGCATATCCTTGGACACGACGATTTTCAGCTCGCTGTTGCCATCCACCACAATCGGCCGGCTGGACAACGTATGCGGGTACATCGGCACGATGACCATGGCATCCAGCTTGGGGTGCATGATTGGCCCGCCGGCGGACAGCGCATAGGCCGTGGAGCCGGTCGGCGTGGCGACGATCAGGCCATCGGCTTTCTGACTGCAGACGAACTGGCCATCGATGAACAACTCGAACTCGATCATCCGCGTCGATTTACCCGGGTGCAGCACCACGTCGTTGAGCGCATCGCCCTGACCGATCGCTTCGCCATGGCGACGCACCTCAGCCTCCAGCAAGAAACGGTTCTCGGTCAGGTAGTTGCCTTCCAGCACCTGGGCGACCTTGAGTTCCAGTTCATCCGGACGGATATCGGTGAGAAAGCCCAGGCTGCCGCGGTTTACCCCCAGCACCGGCACCTTGTGCCGCGCCAGTGCACGGGCGGCGCCGAGCATGCTGCCATCGCCGCCGACGACGATAACCAGATCGCAGACCTCACCAAGAATTTTCCGCGAGGAGGTTTGCAAGCCATGACCTGGCAGCACTTCGGCAATGGTGTCTTCGAGAATCACATGCAGATGACGGTCGATCAGAAACCTCTTCAGCCGGCGCACGGTCTCCAGCACCTGGGTGCTACCCAGACGGCCGATGATGCCGATATTACGAAATTGCTCCATGGTGCTCCCGCAGGCTCTGGATCTAGACAGTCTCGATTATGGGCGAAAGCCTGCGGCAGCGGCAAACTCGCGGCATTTGCGCCAAGCCAACCCGCGCACGCTTAACCACCGCCACGCATGGATTTGGCGCTATGCTCGGGTGATGATGCCTTTTCCCGCGTTGACCGACCTGCAGCAGCAATTGCGCCAACCCGTGGTGCGGGATTTGGCCTGGGTGCTGCTGTCACCGCCGCTGCTGAGCAGCCTACCATGGCCGCAACGCCACCCACTCAGCGCCAGCCCATGGAGCCGCGCGCCTGGAGCGCTGGCCGACTGGCTGACCCGCCTCGACCGCGACCCTGGCAGTTTGCTCAACTGGCTGGCGCAGAGTTCGGTGCGACGCCTGGGCCTGTATTACGAACGTCTCTGGCAATTCGCCCTGCACGCCGCCCCCGGCATCGAAGTGCTGGCGGCCAACCTGCCGATCCGCGAAAACGGGCAGACCCTCGGCGAACTCGACTTGCTGTTGCGCGATGAGGAAGGCGTGCACCACCTGGAACTGGCGATCAAATTCTATCTCGGCCCGCAACGGCAAAGCGGCGCCGAACTCGCTCACTGGATTGGTCCAGGCTGCCATGATCGCCTGGATATCAAGCTCGACCATCTCAGCCAGCACCAGCTGCCCATGTCGGCACGCGGCGCAGCACGCCCGGCGCTGGCGGAACTCAACCTGTGCACTGCCCAGGCGGCGCTCTGGCTCGGCGGGTACTTGTTCTACCCCTGGGAAAAACCCTGCGCGCCACCTCTGGACGCCAACCCGCAGCACTTGACTGGCCGCTGGCTGCACCGGCGTGACTGGCCTGGTTTCGCCGCACAGAACACCGACGGCTGCTGGCAGCCTTTGCCACGCGCAGCCTGGCTGGCACCTGCGCGAGTCGAGCGTGCCGAGCGGTGGTCCGCCGAGACCCTGCAAGACTGGCTGCACGCCCTGCAGCCGCAGGCCAAGGCGCAATTACTGGTAGGGCTGCAGCGCAGCCCACAGGGCGACTGGCAGGAGGTAGAGCGGGTGTTTCTGGTCAGCGATGACTGGCCGTCAGCAACCCTTGACGCTGCTGGAAAATAGCCCGCGCGACTCCAGGGCAATCGTCAACCACTGACGCCGAGCCGGGTGCCGGCGGCGTCCCGCGTCAATCCTGATTAGCGGCTGCGTTCGGTACGTCCGCCGGAACGTGCCAGGTAACCCGAACCGCTTTCGCACATCAAGGCATCGCGCTGCACCGCCGGCAGCACATCCAAGCCCGCGCGCAGCGCGTAGGCACTGAAGCCCAGCTGCGCCAGCAAGAACACCGCACTGGCGCTGCGTTTACCACTGTCGCAATAGCACAGATAGGTACGCGCTTTATCCAGCAGCCGCGCCTTCAGGCGCAGGAGCTGCAAGGGCATATGCAGGGATTCCAAGGCATGGGCCTGCTCGTATTCCTCTTGCAGGCGCACATCCAGCCACTGTGCACCGGCCGCCAGCAGGCGTGCCGCTTCGCCCAGCGAGACTTCATCGACCACCGGGGCCTTGAGCAACGAGAAGAAGTCCTGGCGATAGAGGCGCAACACCACGCCATCGTCGAGCAGGGTCACTGTGGCATTGCGTGGGCGATCGGCGAGCAGGGCTTCTTCACCAAAACAAGCACCCACTTCCAGCTCGGCCAACACCTGCTGCTCGCTAGCGGCACCGCGAATCACTTCGGCGCGACCGCTTTCGAGGAAATAACAGCAATCGCCAGGCTCCCCCTCACGCAACAGGGTCGTGCCCGCCGCCAGCTCGATGCGCTGTAGACGTCCAAGCATGGTGCGCACGTTGCTCGGCGGCACCTTGGCAAATATGGGATTCTGCAGAAGACGCTCCAGCCACTCCACATCGGCATGGTTCTGGCCAAGTTCGAGGAGCAAATCCTGATAGGCCAGCCGCCAGGTCAGCAGCCGGTTGAGCGTTGCCGTGTCTACCGCCAGCAGGCTGGCATCGGTTACGGCACGCGCTTCATGCAGACGCGGCAAGCTGGGCGACAGCGGGTGACAACTGGCCTCACTGCCGGCGATCAGACGTTGCTGCTGACCATTGGGCGTCTGCAGCAGCAACTCTCCAGCGAGCAGATAGTAAGTCAGGGCCGCCTGGTCGCCGTGGCGAAAGAGCAGCTGCCCGGCCAGCAGCGGCTGCGGTAGCAACTGACTGCGCAGCTCCCGCCACTGCTGTTCGGACAGCACATTAAGCGGCGTAAAACTGCGCAACTGTTCAGGCTTCAGGGGCTACTCATGGGTATCCAGGCTCCGCTGGTCAAGACTCTGAGGGTGCGCAAATTGCCAACTTCGTAGCGAGGGTTTTTTCACCGATTTGCATGCTCCGTCTCAGGCTGGCGCAACGCCGCGGCGCGCCCTTGCAAGCCGCCGGTATGCACGAACAGCAGACGACTGCCGCGCTCAAAGTAACCGGCCTCGACGCGCTGGCGCAACGCCATTAGCGCCTTGGCGGTATACAGCGGTTCCAACACCATCCCACTGGCCGCTTCACTGGCTCGAAGAAATTCCAGCAACGCCGCATCGACCTTGGCAAAACCACCGCGACTGGCATCCAGCAACTGATAGCCGCCATCCGCTGCACTCGCCTCGTCGAGAAGCGCCCGCACGTTTTGCGCCACGCCATGATCGGCAGGCACCGCCACGGCGCCGTAGACCGGATGAGCACCAGCCTCGCCCAGCACCAGGCCCGCCAGGGTCGTTCCCGTACCCGCAGCCAGCCACCAGCCGTGATAATCCGCCCAACCGAGCACACTCAGTTGTTCCTGCGCCTGGCTCACCAAACCACTACAACCCATGGCCCCCGGCAAACCACCGCCGCCCTCAGGCACCGGATACAGGGTGCAATAACGCTCACGCCAGGGTTCCCAGAAACCTGGCTGATGGCGGGCGCGATAGCCACCATAGCCGAGCCAGTGCAGCTGCATGCCGAAGCGCTGCAGATCGCGCACGGTAGGCGTGTCCTGCGGCGTGCCGCGGAGCAAACCAACCGTGGGAAAGTCGAAGCGTTTGCCCGCAGCGGCCAGCGCGTGCAGATGGTTGGAATGTGCGCCGCCGAGACTGATCAGCCCTTCGGCACCGACCGCGCTGGCTGCTTGCAGGTAGGGCGCCAGCTTGAACCATTTGTTGCCACTGATCAGCGGATCGATCAGATCCAGGCGCAACACTGCCAGCTCGACCTCGGCTGCCGCCAGCCAATCCAGATGCAAGGGCTCGAGCGCTACCTTGGGCGCCCAGTCGGGGTCAACGAGTGGCAAGACCTAACCGACTGTGCGCAAGCGGCTACCGGCCTTATGCCGCTCGCAGCAGTTGGAATTACCGACGGTGAAGCGGCTCGGGGTGTCGATCCGATCGATCGGGATGGCGCAACGCTGACCACTGGGCAGTGCGGCCTCGCAACTCGGTTGCTGGTAGTGCGCCAGCCACTGGCGGTACTGCACTTCGGAAACGAAACACTTGGCCGCGGCATAGGCCATGGGATTGTCCCGATAGCTGCCGATGTCCTGCAAGGGAATGGTCAGGTGCCCGGCGCCAGGGTGATAGACCACGAAGACCACACCGAGCATGGCCAGGCGCTCGAGAATCTGCTCGCCGCCCTGGCCGACCAGTTCGTCGTACTGACGCTTGAGCCGCTCGACCTCCTCACGCGACTGCGCGTCCTGCTCATTGCGGTAGGCGAGTTCGACATCGCGAATGGCGACTTGCTCTTTGTATTCGGCCACCGCAGAGGCGATTTTGGCTTGCAGTTCATTCTCGAACTGCACCCGCAAAATCTCGCCCTCAGTCCGGCCATGACGCTCCAGCCCGCGCATTTTCTCGGTCATTTCCTCGCGGACCGACTGCATGCTGGCCGCCTGAACCGTCAATTGCGCCTTGAGAGTAGCGTTCAACTCTTGCTGTTGGCGCAACGCCTGGCGCAGCTCGCTCGCCTGCGCCTGAAGACTTTCGCATTGTTGTTCATTGGCCAACTTGAGCTTGGCCACTTCCTCTTCGCGTTGCTGGCTCAGGCTGCTGATGCGCAACCGCTGCTGCTTGATCAGCTGGGCGGTCTTCAGTCGGTGCTCCTGCTCCATCGTCTCGGCGACTTTATTGGCCACTTCCGCGGCAGCATCGGGTGCATACCACTTGTCTTCCGACGCCATGTGCAGGCGCTCGGGTGCAATCGCCAAGGCGCTGTCATCCTCGACCAGTAAGCCCAGGTTGTTGCGCTTGACGGCGTCACGTAGCAGCACCAGGTCATTGTGCCCAGGTGCCAGATTCGGATCCCACAGGTGCATTTGGTGCCAGGACACCGGACACTGACTGCGGCAGGCCAGCCGAATCGGTCCGGCACCGAGGTCGGGGCCACGCCCGGCACGCTCGGACAGATGCTGCAGGGGAATATTCCAGCCCGAGTCTGGCGCGCCTTTTTCGTCAAAGTCCAGATAGAAGAACACCGCCGCACGGATCAACAGGCGCGAATTGATCGCCACATAGGCAATACGCAGCTGCTGATCGGCGAACGCCGGCATATTGACCACACCATCGAGCAAGGCCTCGAACTCGGCAAAGAACATCTGCTTGCAGATATCACCGCGCTCACTGAAGAACATCACGGCCTCAACCATCTGCGGCTTGTTCTGCATGCTCATCGGTTCCCCTCTAGGCCAATACGCTGGAATCAGCTAACGCAGGTAACGAGCAATCACACGAACGCTCTGCTCACAACCGTTTGCCAAGCTTTCGCGAGATGCCTGACAAGCAAGAAGAAACCCACTATACAGCCGCTATTCCTATATTCAGGCAAGTCTAGGGGAAAAGCCGACACCAGCAATGTGACTGGGTTGGCAGTCGCTCGGCCGCCAAGCTCGAACGAGCCTGCGGCAGAGCAAAACTGTGATGGGTTTGGTGCAATCGGTTAGGACGTTTGGCCGGACAACAATGGCGCCAAACGTCTGCCCATTTCATCGCCCAACACTTGCAAGCCGCTCATTGGCCGGATCATCACCTCGAATTCGACAATCTTTCCCTGCTCATCGAAGCGGATCATATCTATACCCTTAAGCTCGCGGCCACCCACCTTGGCAGCGAACTCCAGCACCACATCGAGGCCATCGACGCTGACCAGTTGGCGATGGTAATGGAAGTCTTCGAAGACCTTGACTACCGTGCCGAGAATCAAGCTCACCAGCGGAGCGCCCAGATAGGGTTTGAAGGCCATGGGCGAACGAAATACCGCCTGCGGATGCAGCAGCGTCGGCAACTCACTCAGATCAGCGGCAGCAATCATGGCATGCCATTTATCCAGTGCCTCGGCCACCGCCGGTTGCACGGCCAGCGCTGCAGTCGTGTTCGCCGCGCCGGTCATAGCTGCGCAGCCAGACGCGAGCCCTGATCGATCGCCCGTTTGGCGTCCAACTCGCTAGCCACATCGGCACCGCCGATCAGGTGCACGCGTTGCCCGGTTGCGACCAGCCCGTCCTGCAACTCGCGCAGCGGATCCTGGCCTGCGCACAGGATCACGGTATCCACCGCCAGCACCTGCGGTTCGCCCTCGCCAATACGGATGTGCAGCCCCTCGTCATCGACCTTGAGGTACTCGACAGAATTGAGCATCTGCACGTTCTTGTTCTTCAGACCGGCACGGTGAATCCAGCCAGTGGTCTTGCCCAGGCCGTCGCCGACTTTGGACTTCTTGCGCTGCAGCAGGAATACCTGACGCGCCGCGGCATGGGGCTGAGCCTGGATCCCGGCGACGCCGCCACGGGCTTGCAGTTGGGTGTCGATCCCCCACTCCTTCCAGAAGGCCTCGCGATTGAGGCTAGTGGCCTCGCCCTGATGGGTGATGAATTCTGAGACGTCGAAGCCGATACCACCGGCCCCGATTACTGCGACCTGCTGGCCAACCGGCTTGCGCTCGAGAATGGCATCCAGGTAGTTGATCACCTTGGGGTGATCCACACCGCTAATCGCCGGCGTGCGCGGGGCAATGCCGGTGGCCAGGATGACCTCGTCGAAACCGCCCTTGGCCAATTCCTCGGCACTGACCCGGGTATTCAGGTGCAGATCGACGCCCGTGGTTTCCAGCTTGCGCTTGAAATAGCGCAGGGTTTCGAAGAACTCTTCCTTGCCCGGCACGCGCTTGGCTACGTTGAACTGGCCGCCGATTTCGCTGGCCGAATCGAACAGGGTCACGCTGTGGCCACGCTCGGCGGCCACGGTGGCGGCAGCCAGGCCAGCAGGGCCGGCACCGACCACGGCGATCTTCTTCACCTGGGTAGTGGCAATGTAATTGAGTTCGGTCTCGTGACAGGCGCGCGGGTTAACCAGGCAACTGGTCAGCTTGCCGCCGAAGGTGTGATCCAGGCAGGCCTGATTGCAGCCGATGCAGGTGTTGATCTCGTCCGCGCGGCCGGCGGCGGCCTTGTTAACGAACTCCGGGTCGGCGAGGAACGGGCGGGCCATGGAGACCATGTCGGCGTCGCCTTCGGCCAGCACCTGCTCGGCAATTTCCGGGGTATTGATGCGGTTGGTGGTGATCAGCGGGATCTTGACCTCGCCGCGCAGCTTGGCGGTGACCTTGGTGAAGGCTGCACGCGGCACCTTGGTGGCGATGGTCGGAATGCGCGCTTCATGCCAGCCGATGCCGGTGTTGATCAGGGTTGCGCCAGCCTGCTCGACGGCCTTGGCCAGCAAAACGATCTCGTCCCAGCTGCTGCCGCCTTCGACCAGGTCGAGCATCGACAAGCGATAAATAATAATGAAATTCGCCCCCACCGCCTCGCGCACGCGGCGGACGATCTCCACCGCCAGGCGCATGCGGTTGGCGTAGCTGCCGCCCCAGCGGTCGCTGCGGTGGTTGGTGTGGGCGGCAAGGAACTGGTTGATGAAGTAGCCTTCCGACCCCATGATCTCGACGCCGTCATACTCGGCCTGCTGGGCCAGCAGCGAGCAGGTGACGAAGTCCTGGATCTGCTTCTCGATGCCCTCTTCGTCCAGCTCTTTGGGCTTGAACGGATTGATCGGCGCCTGGATGGCGCTCGGCGCCACCGACTTGGGGCTGTAGGCATAGCGCCCGGCATGCAGGATCTGCATGCAGATCTTGCCGCCCGCCTCGTGCACGGCCTGGGTGACGATCCTGTGCTTGTGCGCCTCTTCGGCGGTGGTCAGCTTGGCCGCCCCGGAGTAAACGCCACCTTCCTCGTTGGGGCCGATGCCGCCGGTGACCATCAGGCCGACGCCGCCACGGGCACGTTCGGCGAAATAGGCGGCCATCCGCTCGAAGCCACCCGGCTTCTCTTCCAGACCGGTGTGCATGGAGCCCATCAGGGTGCGGTTACGCAGGGTGGTGAAGCCCAGATCCAGCGGGGCCAGCAGGTTCGGATAGCGTGCAGTCATGGAAGTCTCCACATCGAGCGTGTGCATTTCACGGAATGCCGTGGTTTCAACTGGACCACGGTCGGTATGAACCAGACAATAAAGAGCTGGCTCCGGCGCCTCAATGACCAAAAATTACAAAATGATGATCAAAATTAACTCCGCCACTTGGCAGCCCCCCACTCATCGACCTACCCTGTAGCCATGATCCGTAAACTATCGATATTGCTCGTCACCCTGTTCGTCGCTGGCTGCCTGCTGGCATTCCTGCTCTGGGCCGAACGGCGTCCCGACGCCCACTACCTGTCCGACCTGCGCAGCTCGATCAGCAGCGAGCCAGCTCCGGCGCAGGCGCGCGGCAATCTGCTGTTGATCCGCCCGCAGCTCTACCCGATGGATTACCAGAGCCCAGCCCACCTGCGCCTGAAACTCGCCGCCGCCCTGGATAACGCTCGCGACGCCGGCCTGCTCGGCCCCGACACCCTGGTGGTACTGCCCGAGCATATCGGCACCTGGTTGCTGGCACGCGGCGAGAAAGTCGAGTTCTACCAGGCCCGCAGTCGCCAGGAAGTGCGCGACTGGCTGCTGCTCGGTAACCCGCTGTTGGCCATCAAGGCGCTGCTGTTGAATCTGGATGCCGAGCGCCTGGACGAAGCCCTACTGCGGATGAAAGCCGAGCAGATGGCCGATGACTACCAGCAACTGTTCGCCGGTCTCGCCCGCGAGTACCAGGTTACCCTGCTGGCCGGCTCGATCCTGCTGCCCGAGCCGCGCGTGGAAGACGGCCGACTGCGCAGCGGCGAAGGTCCGCTGCGCAACCTCAGCCTGGTGTTTTCCCCACAAGGCACGATCCAGGGCAGCCCCCACCTTGAGCCCTGGCCTTGGCGAGCCGACGCCACTGCGGCGCAACGCCTCAGCGTCGGCGCCGTGCATTACCGGGTCGAGCGCGACTGGCGCCCCGGCTATCCGCAGAGCACTGTGCACCTGGTCGACGGCGACATGAGCAGCCCAGCGCTGTTCCTGCGCGGCAAGCTGGACTGGCCGATTGGCGGGGCCTCGCGGAACATCCTGCTGATCCCCCGCGAGGTCGAGCAAGCCAGTCCGGCGCCAGGCAGTCATCTGTTGAACATCTGGATAGCCCACGAGTGAAACCGCAGCGAGTTCGCCTCGGCGACCTCTCGGTCGGCTTCATCCACAGTCTGGACGATGCCGTGCGCCAGCTTGGCCGGGATCCACAACCACTGCTCGACAACTATGGCCTCGACCCGGCCAGACTGGCCGAGCCCAGGGCGCGCCTGTCAATTCCGCGCTACATGCGCCTGGGTCATGCGGCCATTCAACTGACCGGCGAACCCGGCCTCGGCTTGCTGATGGGCCAACTGAGCCGCCTCAGCCAGGTGGGCTTGGCCGGCGTCACCGCAGCCCAGGCACCAACCGTGCGTGAAGCAGCCCGGGCGCTGATCCGCTTCGAGCCACTGTATGCGTCCAATTATCGCGGTCAGTCCAGCCTCCACGAAGACGCCCAGGGGGCCTGGCTGCGCTTCTATTCGATCAGCCCGTACAACGCCTACAACCGCTTCGTCATCGACTCGGTGCTGGCCGGCTGGGCCCAGCAACTGGGCAGCCTGGCCAATCAGCGCCTGCTCGTGGAAAAAGTTCAGATCGAGTTTCCCGCACCCAGTTACAGCGCGCAGTACAGCGAGCTGTTCGACTGTCCGGTGGAGTTTGCTGGCGAGCACAACCAACTGCGCCTGCAGCAGGCCACGCTCAACCTGCGCAATTCCGAGCACTGCCCGAGTACCTGGCACCAGTTGCTGGCAATCTGTGAACGCGAACTTGAGCACCTGACCCGCACCCGCAGCCTGCGCGAGCGCATCACCCGCATGCTCGGACCGCTGCTGCACGGACGCGAGCCCGACCTGCAGGAAGTCGCCGCGAATCTGCAACTGCCAACCTGGACCCTGCGGCGCAAGCTGGCCGAGGAAGGCACGCAATTTCGCACCATCCTCAACGAAACCCGCCGCGACCTGGCCATGGCCTATATCCGCGACACCGAACTGGCCTTCGGCGAAATCGCCTACCTACTCGGTTTCGCCTCGGCCGAGGCTTTCCAGCGCGCCTTCAAACGCTGGAACCAGCAGACCCCGGGCGAATTCCGCCGCGCCCAACGCCAGGCCGGTTAACCGCCTGTGACAGGCGACTGGGATTAAATCTCGGTGGCGTCTTCAACCGGTTCGGCGTCGTCCTGGTCAAAGGCGCGAGACTCGAGCAGCTCTTCTTGATAGTCATCCATTGGTGGTTCCTCCCGCTTGATGCTTTGGCCGATAAAGGCACAGGCCAATCAAGCTAAAGAGGAAAGATGAAGACAAGATGACAGTTGGTCGCAGGCAATAAAAAAAACGGGAGCCCAATCGGGCTCCCGTGCTCATTCTCAGAGAAAAGTCGCACCCGGCCCACGCCGCGCGCAACAACAACCTCACCAGCGCTGCCGAAGCAACGCAGCCGCCAGTCTGACAAAGATCCACGTAGCCATGGGTGTAGCTTTGTTGTCGCCGTGCAAAGAAATGTAACCCGCATGCCGCTGGCAGGCCGCCACGGCAACCGGCAGAATGCCGGCATGAGCGACCTCTACTTGCCCCCCTGCTGCACCACGCTGAGCGATCACTGGCCTCTGCCCCGGGCGCTGCCCGGCGTACAGCTGATCAGTACGCGCTTCGATCCCGCGCGGCTCGACGCCGGCGACTTCGACCGCAGCGGCATCGCGGCCGTCAACGGCGTGGCCAAACGCCAGGCCGAATACCTCGCCGGCCGCCTGTGCGCACGCGAAGCCCTGCGCCGGGTGACCGGCATAGCCGCGGTGCCGGCGGTCGGCGCCGACCGCGCGCCACAGTGGCCCGCCGAGATTAGCGGCTCGATCACCCACGGCAGCGGTTGGGCCGCCGCCATGGTTGCGCACGCCAGCGCCTGGCGCGGCCTGGGCCTGGATGTGGAGCGCAGGCTGGCGCCGGCACGCGCCGAACGCCTGGCCGGAGAAATCCTCACCCCCGGCGAATTGCAGCAGTTGCAGGGCCTGACCCCCGAGCAGCGCGCAGAACGCATCAGCCTGACCTTCTCGTTCAAGGAAAGCCTGTTCAAGGCGCTCTACCCCTTGGTCTTACAGCGTTTCTACTTCCAGGACGCCGAGCTGCTGAGTTGCCACGCCGACGGCAGCGCGCGACTGCGCCTGCTGATCGAGCTGAGCGGCGACTGGCCGGCGGGCAGCGAACTGGATGGCCAGTTCGTCGAGTTCGACGGTTATCTGCTCAGTCTGGTTGCCATCCCCGCCTGATCCCTTGCAGAGCCCGGCCCAATCCGCCGGGCAAATCCGATAAACTCCAGCCATTGCCGCCAGGAGTGCCCCATGCGCAAAGAACTCAATCAAGGCCTGATCGACTTTCTCAAGGCCTCGCCCACCCCCTTTCATGCCACCGCGAGCCTGGCCCAGCGCCTGGAAGCTGCCGGCTACCTGCACCTCGACGAACGAGAGCCCTGGCATACCGAAGCCGGCGGGCGTTATTACGTCACCCGCAACGACTCCTCGCTGATCGCCTTCAAGCTGGGCCAGCGCTCACCGCTGGAAGGCGGTATTCGCCTGGTTGGCGCCCACACCGACAGCCCCTGCCTGCGGGTCAAGCCGCAGCCGGAACTGCAGCGCCAGGGCTTCTTCCAGCTCGGCGTGGAAATCTACGGCGGCGCATTGCTCGCGCCCTGGTTTGACCGCGACCTGTCCCTGGCCGGACGGGTGACCTACCGGCGTGACGGCAAGGTGGAAAGCCAGCTGATCGATTTCCAACTGCCGATCGCGGTGATCCCCAATCTGGCCATCCACCTCAACCGCGAGGCCAATCAGGGCTGGGCGATCAACCCGCAGAACGAACTGCCGCCGATTCTGGCCCAGCTCGCCGGCAGCGAGGCGGCGGACTTCCGCGCCTTGCTCACCGAGCAACTGGCGCGCGAGCACGACTTCAGTGCCGATGCGGTGCTCGACTTCGAGCTGAGCTTCTACGACACCCAGAGCGCCGCGGTGATCGGCCTGAACGGCGACTTCATCGCCGGTGCGCGCCTGGATAACCTGCTGTCCTGCTACGCCGGCCTGCAAGCCCTGCTTGCCGCCCCGGAACAAGAAAGCTGCGTGCTGGTGTGTACCGACCATGAAGAGGTCGGTTCCAGCTCGGCCTGCGGCGCCGACGGGCCGATGCTCGAACAGGTGCTGCGCCGCGTACTGCCGGAGGGCGACGGTTTCGTGCGCAGCCTCCAACGCTCGCTGCTGGTCTCCGCCGACAATGCCCACGCGGTGCACCCCAACTACCCGGACAAGCACGACGACAACCACGGCCCCAAGCTCAACGCCGGCCCGGTGATCAAGATCAACAGCAACCAGCGCTACGCCACCAGCAGCGAAACCGCCGGTTTCTTCCGCCATCTGTGCCTGGAAAACGAAGTGCCGGTGCAAAGCTTCGTGACCCGCAGCGATATGGGCTGCGGCTCGACCATCGGCCCGATCACAGCCAGCCAGCTGGGCGTGCGCACCGTGGATATCGGCCTGCCGACCTTCGCCATGCACTCGATCCGCGAACTGGCCGGCAGCCACGACCTGGCGCACCTGGTCAAGGTGCTGACGGCCTTCTACGCCAGCGCCGAGCTGCCCTGAACACTGCTAGCAGGCTGTTGCAAAACTACCTGCTAGTGCTTGAACTGCTGCCGGTAGGCCGCCGGGGTCATCCCGGTGACCTGTTTGAAGGTCCGGCGGAAACTGGATTCGTCGCTGTAGCCCAGTGCATCGCTGATGCGGCTGATCGACTCGCTCGTCACGATCAGCCGCTCCCCAGCCTGATTGAGCTTTATCAGGCGCACCTGATCCGACACCGCATTGCCCGTCAGCGTCTGGACTTTGCGCGCCAGCGTACGCGCGGAAACCGCGAGTTCGTCGGCGAGGCGCTGCACGCTCAGTTGCTGCACCGGCAAGCGCTCCACCAACAGGTGCAATCGGCGTAACAAGGGGTCGGCGTTCTCCATCAAATCGATGCGGCGCAACACCGAGGTGGCCGGTTCGGGCCGTGGCAACACCATCAGCCTGGCGATATCGCGATAGATCGCCTCGCCCATCTGCTGCTCTATCAGCGCTCGGGCAATCGGCAAGTAACCGCTGACGCCGGATGCCGTCATGCTCAGGCGATTGCCGACCTGGCTCCGCTCGAATTGCCAATCCACCTTGGGAAAGCACGTTTGCAGGCTCGGCGCCAGCCACCAGGTGGCAGTCGCCGGCTCGCCATTCAAACGCCCGCTCTGCGCCAGCAGGCATACGCCGGTGCAGTAGCTCCACAGTTGTGTCGTGCGCGGTAACTGAGCCAGGGCGCGAATCAAGCCGCTATTGGTTTCCAGCGCCCGGACGATCGCCGCCTGCGAATCCGCCCAGAGCCCGGGGATCAGCACCGCTGTACAAGCCGCCTCCGTCAGGCTGCTTTCCGGCTGCAAGCGCATGCCCTGGGCGCAATCCACCGGCTGGCTATCCAGCCCCACCCAGCACAGCTGAAAACGCGGCTGGCCAACACGCCGATTGGCGGCCACCAGCAGGTCGGCGAAGGCGAACAGGCCCGCGGGCATGCAACCGGGATACAGCAACAGACCGACTTTCTGAATAGGCATGAAATGTCCGCTTTATGGCAATCCTCGCCATCTTTATCTCGCGCCGCGATTTTTACAATGACAACTCCTATGCCGGAGTTCGCCATGAAAATCACTCAACTGCGTAATGCCACCCTAATCGTCGAGTTTGGCGAGGTGCGCCTGCTGGTCGACCCCATGCTGGCAGCCAAGGGACAATTGCCAACCCTCAAGTACCTCGCGCGACATCGGCGCAACCCGCTGGTCGAACTGCCGGACAATGCCGACGAACAATTGCAACGCGTGACCCACTGCCTGATCACCCATTGCCAGAAAGGCCATTTCGACCATCTCGACCGCGCCGCCATCCACTGGTTACGCACTGGCGATATCCCCGTGCTGTGCATGGCGGAGGATGCGGACTACCTGCACAAACGCCGGCTGAATGTGCAGGTGCTACCTGGCCAAGCAGGCGGCGCCTTCTTCAATGGCAGCATCCAGGCGATCCCTTGCCTGCATGGCGAGGGCTGGATCGGTCGCCTGATGGCCCATGGTTACGGTTACTTCATCCAGATACCCGGAGAACCCAGCCTTTATATAGCCGGCGACACCCTGCTCACCCCCATGGTGCGCCAATGCCTGGCCGAGCTGGCACCGGCGGTCAGCGTGCTGCCGGCCGGCGGGGCGTGTTTTGATGTCGGCGGCGAGATCATCATGGGCCAGGCGGACATCCTCGCGGCGCTGCACCTGAGCAAGGGTATTGTCATTGCCAACCATCTGGAAGCCCTCGACCATTGCCCGGTGACCCGCATCGGGCTGTTGCAAGCGGCTGTTGAGCAAGGCCTTGGCAAGCGTTTACGGGTGCCGCTGGATGGGCAAACCCTGGAGTTCTCGGCGCAGGTACAACAGCGGGTCGCGGTATAGCCGGCTCACTCCGGCACCTCGACGCTGACGTGCAGGGCGTCGTGGCGCCAGAACTCCAGATCGCAATCGATCAGACGGCCGTGCTGATCGCGGTTGATCCGTACGATGCGCAACGCCGGGCTACCCACCGCCACTTTCAGCGCGGCCGCGGCTTCGCTGTGCAGAGCGGTGGGTACCATGTCAAAACGCACCCGGCCGTAATGAATGGCGTATTCGCTGGCATACAGTTCGGTCAGCGACAGGGTCAGGTCGAAGTCGAGTACGCCGGGGAAATAGCTCGGATTGAGGTAGTGCTCGACATACAGCACCAGGCGTCCGTCGATGCGCCGTGCCCGGCGAATCTGGATCACGCTGGACAACGCCGGCAATTCCAGCAGCTCGCAGATTTCCACCGACGCCGGCATCAGCCGCGCCGAGAGCACCTCGGTGGCCGGCACCCGCCTCTGCCCGGCGACCATCGCATGAAAATGCGAGCGCACCAGCGGGTTGTAGGCCAGCCGCGGCGGCGAGACGAACCAGCCGCGCCGCTCCTCGCGGTACACCAGCCCCTGAGCCTCCAACTGACCGAGCGCCTCACGCAGGGTAATCCGTGTGGTATCGAAGACCTCACTGAGCTTGCGCTCGGCCGGCAACTGGCTGCCGGACGCCAACAAGCCATGCTCGATCTGTTCTTGCAAGGCCCGACAGATGGTGGTGACCGCACGCGGCGCTGCATCGCGCATCAATACTTCCCCTTTTGGACTAGTCCAGCCCCACTCCAGGGCATGAACTAGCGCGTTAACCCACAGCAATCATGTTGCAAGGCTAGGCAGTCTAGATGACCGGCCGATGACAGCAGACTAGCAAGCCCCCCCATACCAGCAGAAAACCACAACGTGCACTACAAAATCAGCCACTTATTCATGGTCTACGCTTGTTCTGCACGGACTCGCCAAGCACCTGGACATCCGCGAGGAACCGGCAATCATAAAACTGTCATTTGTCGGGCCTACATTGGCGTGGGTCTTGCTGATCTAGACCAACACTCTCACCGCAAAGGAGTTTCCAATGAAACAATTGCTGCTAGCTTCATTGATGGGCTCGGCCATTGCCCTGGCAACCTCGGCCATGGCTGCCGACACGGATCTGCAAGCGCTGGAACAAGCCGCACGCGCAGAAGGAGCGGTAAACAGCGTGGGCATGCCGGACAGCTGGGCCAACTGGAAAGACACCTGGGTGGACCTGGAGAAGCTCTACGGCCTCAAGCACATGGACACCGACATGAGCTCGGCCCAGGAGATCGCCAAATTCGCCGCCGAGAAAGATAACGCCAGTGCCGATATCGGCGACGTTGGTGCGGCGTTCGGCCCCATTGCGGTACAGCAAGGTGTTACCCAAGCCTACAAACCGAGCACATGGGAACAGATTCCGAGCTGGGCCAAGGACGCCGACGGCCACTGGATGCTCGCCTACACCGGTTCCATCGCCTTTATCGTCAACAAGCAGCTGGTCAAGGATGTGCCGAAAAGCTGGGCCGACCTGAAAACCGGTAAGTACCGTATCGCCATCGGCGACGTCAGCGCCGCCGCCCAAGCGGTCAATGGCGTACTGGCCGCGGCCATCGCCAACGGCGGTGACGAGACTAACATTCAGCCGGGCCTGGACTTCTTCGCCGCCATCGCCGAGCAGGGCCGCTTGTCGCTGGCCAACCCGACCATCCAGACCCTGGAAAAAGGCGAAGTGGAAGTCGGCGTGGTCTGGGACTTCAACGGTCTGAGCTATCGCGACCAGATCGACCCGAGTCGCTTCGAGGTGCTGATTCCGTCCGACGGCTCGGTGATCTCCGGCTACACCACCATCATCAACAAGTACGCGAAGAACCCCAACGCCGCCAAACTGGCGCGCGAGTACATCCTCAGCGACGCCGGCCAGATCAACCTGGCCAAGGGCAACGCCCGGCCGATCCGCGCCGAGCACCTGACCCTGCCGGCCGAGGTTCAGGCCAAGCTGCTGCCTAACGAGCAATACGCCAAGGTCCAGCCGATCAAGGATGCCGCCGCCTGGGAAGCCACTTCCAAGGCCTTGCCGCAACAATGGCAGGAAAACGTCATCATCAATATGGAGTAATAAGCAGCCGTAGGATGGGTTGAGCCGGCGATACCCATGTTTCACGCACCTTGATGGGTATCGCAAGCTCAACCCATCCTACGCAACCATCGAGATTGCCATGAAGCACAACGTCATCCTGGTGGTACTGGATGGCCTGAATTACGAGGTGGCCCGGCATGCGCTGGGGCATCTGCAGGCCTACTGCGGCGCCGAACGCGCAGCCTTGTACAAGCTCGAATGCGAGCTGCCCTCACTGTCCCGTCCGCTGTACGAATGCATCCTCACCGGCGTCAGGCCAATCGACAGTGGCGTGGTGCACAATCAGGTGGTACGCCTGTCCAATCAGCGCAGCCTGTTCCACTACGCCCGCGCTGCCGGCCTGAGCACCGCCGCGGCGGCCTATCACTGGGTCAGCGAGCTGTATAACCGCGCGCCCTTCGACGCCGTCCGCGACCGCCATACCGATAACCTCGACCTGCCGATCCAGCACGGCCATTTCTATTACGCCGATCACTACCCCGATTCCCATCTGTTCGCCGACGCGGAAAGCCTGCGCCGGCGCCACAGCCCGAACTTGCTCCTGGTGCACCCGATGAACATCGACGATGCCGGCCACAAGCACGGCCTCGACAGCGCGCAATACCGCAACAGCGCGCGGGTCGCCGACATCCTGCTCGCCGACTACCTGCAAGGCTGGCTCGATGCCGGCTACCAGGTGTTGGTCACCGCCGACCACGGCATGAACAACGACCGCTCGCACAACGGCCTGCTCGTCGAGGAACGCGAAGTGCCGCTGTTCGTGCTGGGCTCCGCCTTCAGCCTGAACCTCGACGCCCGGCCGAAGCAGACCGAGCTGTGCGGCACCATCTGTGAGCTGCTCGGCGCGGCCCACGACAAACCCGTTTGCAGAGAACTATTGAAATGAGCGCCTCACTCGAACGAAGCGCCAAGCTACCCGGCGCAGCGCAGCCGATAGCCGCGCCGCGCGCTCGACTATCGCCACGGCTCAAGGGCAAATGGTTGGCGGCACTGTGCCTGCTGCCCTTCGCCGGGTTTTTTCTGCTATTCCAGATCGCGCCGCTGGTGTGGGTGGCGGTCAACAGCCTGAACAGCGCCGAAGGCTGGGGCCTGGCCAATTTCGCCAAGGTGTTCAATTCCAGGTTCTACCTGCAGGCGATCAAACACAGCCTGCAGATTTCCTTCTGGTCGAGCCTGTTCGGCATGAGCATTGCCATCCTCGGCAGCTATTCACTGCATCAGGTGGATTCCAAGCTGCGCGATTTCGTCATGGCCTTCTCCAACATGACCAGCAACTTTGCCGGCGTACCGCTGGCCTTCGCCTTCATCATTCTGCTCGGTTTCAACGGCGCGCTGACCCTGCTACTGATCAAGATCGGCCTAATCGAGAGCTTCAACCTCTACTCGAAGGACGGCCTGATCGTGCTCTACACCTACTTCCAGATCCCCCTCGGCGTATTGCTGCTGTACCCGGCCTTCGACGCCCTGCGCGAGGACTGGCGCGAATCGGCCGCACTGCTCGGCGCCAACACCTGGGACTTCTGGCGGCATATCGGCCTGCCGGTGCTGACCCCGGCGCTGCTCGGCACCTTCGTCATCCTCCTGGCCAATGCCTTGGGCGCCTACGCCACCGTGTACTACCTGACCACCGGTAACTTCAACGTGATGCCGATCCGCATCGCCGGCCTGGTTTCGGGCGACATTTCCCTCGACCCGAACCTGGCCAGCGCCCTGGCGATGATATTGGTCGGCCTGATGGCAGTGATCACCGTGGCCCATCAACTGTTGCTGAAGAGGAGCAAGCATGTCTCGCGCTAACCCTGCGCCAGCGGCGCTTTACCACCGCATAGTGGTCTGGCTGCTGTTTCTGATTCTGCTGACGCCGCTGGCCGGCACCCTGCTCTATTCGTTGTCCACCAGTTGGTCGGCGAGCATCCTGCCCGATGGCCTGACCTTCAAGTGGTACCTGGCGCTGTGGAGCGATCAGCGTTTCCTCAACGCCTTCGGCCGGTCGCTGCTGGTGTGCTTTGGCGCCCTGGCGCTGTCGGTGGTGTTGATTCTGCCGCTGCTGTTCGTGGTGCATTACCACTTCCCCAAGCTCGACGGGCTGATGAATATCCTGATCCTGCTGCCCTTCGCCGTGCCGCCGGTGGTGTCCTCGGTGGGCCTGTTGCAGCTGTATGGCTCGGGGCCGCTGGCGATGACCGGCACACCGTGGATTCTGGTCGGCTGCTACTTCACCATCGCCCTGCCCTTCATGTACCGGGCGATCACCAACAACCTGCAGGCGATCAACCTGCCGGACCTGATGGACGCCGCCCACCTGCTCGGCGCCAGCACTTGGAAGGCGGCATTTCTGGTGGTACTGCCCAACCTGCGCAAGGGCCTGATGGTGTCGCTGTTCCTCTCCTTCAGCTTCCTGTTCGGCGAGTTCGTGTTCGCCAACATGCTGGTCGGCACCCGCTATGAAACCCTGCAGGTCTACCTCAACAACATGAAAAACAGCAGCGGCCACTTCAACAGCGCCCTGGTGATTTCCTACTTCTTCTTCGTGCTGCTCTTCACCTGGGCCGCCAACCGCCTGAACAAGGACAAGTCATGAGTTACCTGAGCATCCAGAGCCTGCACAAAAGCTATGGCGATATCTCGATCTTCAGCGATATCAACTGCGAAATCGACAAGGGCGAATTCGTCACCCTGCTCGGCCCCTCCGGCTGCGGCAAGTCCACCCTGCTGCGCTGCATCGCCGGTCTCACTGAAGTGGGTGGTGGGCAGATCCTCCTCGATGACGAAGACCTGGTGCCGCAAGCGCCGCAGAAGCGCGGCATCGGCATGGTATTCCAGAGCTACGCGCTGTTCCCCAATATGACCGTGCAGCAGAACGTCGCCTTCGGCCTACGCATGCAGAAGGTCGGCAAGGAGGAAAGCGTCCAGCGTGTGCAGGAAGCCCTGGACATGGTCGAACTCGGCGACTTTGCCGCGCGCTACCCGCATCAGCTGTCCGGCGGCCAATGCCAACGTGTGGCCCTGGCCCGCTCCCTGGTGACCCGCCCGCGCCTGTTGCTGCTCGACGAACCTTTGTCAGCCCTGGATGCACGCATCCGCAAACACCTGCGCGAACAGATCCGCGCCATCCAGCAGGACCTCGGCCTAACCACCATCTTCGTCACCCACGACCAGGAAGAAGCCTTGGTCATGTCTGACCGGATCTTTCTGATGAATGCCGGCAAGATCGTCCAGAGCGGCGATGCGGAAACCCTCTACACCGCGCCAATCGATGCCTTCGCCGCCGGCTTTATCGGCAACTACAACCTGCTTGACGCCGATGCCGCCAGCCGCCTGCTCGGCCGGCCGATCGGCAGTCGCATCGCCATTCGCCCGGAGGCTATCCGCCTCGGCGGCGAAGGCGTCATCGAAGGGCACATCCGCAGCCACAGCCTGCTCGGCAACGTCATCCGTTACCGTGTCGAAGCACGTGGCGTCGAGTTGCTGGTCGATGTATTGAACCGCTCGATCGAGGACATGCACGGCCGCGGCCAACGTATTGCGCTGACCATCGAAGCCGACGCGATCCGGGAGGTGGCGTAATGGCCCTGGCAATCTTCGATCTGGACGAAACCCTGATTCACGGTGACTGCGCCAGCCTGTGGAGCGCGGAAATGGCCAAGCTCGGCTGGGTTGACGGCGAGAGTTTTATCCAGAAAGACCATGAACTGATGGCGCTCTATGCCGAAGGTAAACTGGCCATGGAGGATTACATGACCTTCAGCCTCTCGCCCCTGGTCGGGCGCAGCGCCGAGGAAGTCGCCTTCGTCGTCGAGCCCTATGTCGAGGATGTGATCGAACCGCTGCTCTACAGCGACGCCACCCGCTGCCTGGCCAACCACCGCGCCGCCGGTGACCGCATTCTGATCATCTCTGCTTCCGCGCACTTTTTGGTCAGCGCCATCGCCGCGCGCCTCAAGGTCAAGGATGTGCTGGCCATCGACCTCGAAGAGCAACACGGCACCTACAGCGGCCGCACCCAAGGGGTGCTGACCTACCGCGAGGGCAAAGTCACGCGCCTGCAGGTCTGGCTCGAACAACAGGGTGAAAGCCTGGACGGCGCCTACTTCTACTCCGACTCGCGCAATGACCTGCCGCTGCTACAACTGGTCAGCAAACCGCACGCGGTCAACCCGGACCTGGTGCTGCGCCAGCATGCCGAACAGGTCGGCTGGCCGATTCTGAGCTGGCACTGACTAACTGCCGAGCCCGCCTTGCGGCCAAGTGCAGCGCAATGCTATTGGCCTGATCGTTGATCAGGTCGTAGTCAGCCTGAGCTAGGCGCTGAGGCTGTCGGTCAGGTCGTGATCAAGCGGCCGTCGAAACCAAGGATAACGGCTTCGGCACGGGTGCTATTGCCGCCGAGGTTGAGCGCATCGGCGCTCTTCTCGGTGGAGGCCTGGCGGTGCATCCGCCGAACTCGATGTCGCGCTGGCCTTGGGCGAGCCCGGAGGTTCCGCTACAACTGCCGGAACGCCTCGCCATTGCTTGCCGAAATCGCCACCCACAGCCGAAGCGGCTATTTTCGCCTAACTGCGAGAGGAATTGGTTTCTTCACCAGCGCTGAGGCCTGCAGGAAGAACATGATCGGCATTTGGCCAGAACCAAAGCGCTCTGGCCCTATCTACG
This sequence comes from Pseudomonas sp. CC6-YY-74, assembly GCF_002025205.1. GTDB lineage: Bacteria > Pseudomonadota > Gammaproteobacteria > Pseudomonadales > Pseudomonadaceae > Aquipseudomonas > Aquipseudomonas paeninsulae. Next base: position 2,244,205 of record NZ_CP019947.1, read on the forward strand.
GCCGGTTAGAGCGCCGCCAGCCCGCGAGCCAGATCGGCCTTGAGGTCGACGATGTCCTCCAGACCCACGGCCACCCGAATCAGATTGTCGCGGATACCGGCGCTGGCGCGCTCGGCCGGCGACAGACGACCATGGGAAGTGGTCGCGGGGTGAGCGATGGTGGTTTTGGTATCGCCCAGATTGGTGGTGATCGATATCACCCGCGTCGCATCGATAAAGCGCCAGGCCGCATCCTTGCCGCCCTTGACTTCGAAACTGACCACCGCGCCGAAGCCGCTCTGCTGGCGCTTGGCCAACTCATGCTGCGGGTGGCTGGGCAGCCCCGAGTAGTAGACATGCTCGATACCCGGCTGCTGTTCCAGCCACTCGGCCAACTGCTGAGAGCTGGCGCAATGCGCCTGCATACGCACACGCAGCGTTTCCAATCCCTTGAGAAAGATCCAGGCGTTGAACGGGCTGAGGGTCGGCCCTGCGGTACGCAGAAATCCGACCATCTCCTTCATCAACTCCGCCTTGCCTGCCACCACGCCACCCATGCTGCGGCCTTGGCCATCGATGTACTTGGTCGCCGAATGCATGACAATATCCGCCCCCAGCTTGAGCGGCTGCTGCAGCGCTGGTGTGCAAAAGCAGTTATCCACCGCTAGCAGAGCGCCCTTGCTGTGGGCTATTTCCGCCAGCGCGCGGATATCCACCAGTTCGGCCAGCGGATTGGATGGTGACTCGACGAACAGCAGCTTGGTGTTGGGCTTGAACGCAGCGCTCCAGGCGTGCAAATCGGCCAGCGGCACATAATCGACCTGCACACCGAAACGCTTGAGGTATTTCTCGAACAGACTGATGGTCGAGCCAAATACACTGCGCGAGACCAGGACATGGTCCCCAGCACTGCATAAGCTCATGACCATGGCCAGGATCGCCGACATGCCGGACGAGGTCGCCACGGCTTGCTCGGCACCTTCCAGCGCGGCGATGCGCTCCTCGAAGGCGCGCACCGTGGGGTTGGTGTAACGCGAGTAGACGTTGCCCGGTACTTCCCCGGCAAAGCGGGCGGCAGCATCGGCAGCGGTGCGGAACACATAGCTGGAGGTAGGGTAAATCGCCTCGCTGTGTTCGCCCTCAGGCGAGCGATGCTGGCCGGCGCGTACCGCCAGGGTGTCGAAACCTACACCGTCGAGGTCGCTATCCAGGCGACCCGCATCCCATTCAATCGTCATTGCCTATGTTCTCCGCCTTCAACCCAACCGTGGCCCGGATTGCATCTGGGCCACACTCTTGCAGCCTGTGACTTAACGCTTGCCGCTTAGTCGTTATACAAGTCGATAATCGCGCTGACCGCCTGGGACTTGACCTTGGTGACGTCATTACGCGCCTGTTCGATCTTGTTCAGGTAAAACTCATCGACATCGCCGGTGATGTACTGGCCATCGAATACGGCGCAGTCGAAGTGCTCGATCTTGATCTTGCCGCCACCAACCGCCTCGATCAGATCGGACAGCTCCTGGTACACCAGCCAATCGGCCCCGATCAGCTCGGCGACCTCTTCGGTGCTGCGGTTATGGGCGATCAGCTCGTGGGCGCTCGGCATGTCGATGCCGTACACGTTGGGGTAACGCACTGCTGGCGCGGCCGAGCAGAAGTAGACGTTCTTCGCACCGGCTTCACGAGCCATCTGGATGATCTGCTTGCAGGTGGTGCCACGCACGATGGAGTCGTCAACCAGCATCACGTTCTTGCCGCGGAACTCCAGTTCGATCGCGTTGAGCTTCTGCCGTACCGACTTCTTCCGTGCAGCCTGCCCCGGCATGATGAAGGTGCGACCGATATAGCGGTTCTTGACGAAGCCTTCGCGGAACTTCACGCCGAGGTGATTGGCCAGCTCCAGCGCCGAGGTACGGCTGGTATCGGGAATCGGAATGACCACGTCGATATCGTGATCCGGTCGCTCGCGGAGGATCTTCTCGGCCAGTTTCTCGCCCATGCGCAAGCGCGCCTTGTACACCGAGACGCCGTCCATGATCGAATCCGGACGCGCCAGATAGACATGCTCGAAGATGCACGGCGAGAGATGCGGATTGCTCGCACACTGTCGGGTCGACAGCTTGCCGTCCTCGGTGATGTACACCGCCTCGCCCGGCGCCAGATCGCGAATCAGGGTAAAGCCGAGCACGTCCAGCGACACGCTTTCCGAGGCGATCATGTACTCCACGCCTTCATCGGTGTGGCGCTGACCGAAGACAATCGGACGAATGCCGTTAGGGTCGCGAAAACCGACGATGCCGTAACCGGTGATCATCGCCACCACCGCGTAACCACCGATGCAGCGCTGATGCACCTGGCTGACTGCGGCGAAGATGTCTTCCTCGGTCGGCTGCAACTTGCCGCGCTGGGCCAGTTCGTGGGCGAAAACGTTGAGCAACACTTCCGAGTCGGAGTTGGTGTTCACGTGACGCAGATCGGATTCGTAGATTTCCTTGGCCAACTGTTCGACGTTGGTCAGGTTGCCGTTGTGTGCCAGGGTGATGCCGTAGGGCGAGTTGACGTAGAAGGGCTGCGCTTCCGCCGAGCTGGAACTGCCGGCGGTGGGATAGCGTACATGGCCAATGCCCATGTGGCCGACCAGGCGCTGCATATGACGCTGATGGAAGACATCGCGCACCAGGCCATTGTCCTTGCGCAGAAACAGCCGCCCATCGTGACTGGTGACAATACCGGCAGCATCCTGGCCGCGGTGCTGGAGGACGGTTAGGCCGTCATACAGCGCCTGATTGACGTTCGATTTACCGACGATACCGACAATGCCACACATGTGACGCAACCCCTACTGAAGTGAAACAGGCTAATTCTGAATGCGTTTAAGGCAGTTTATGCTGCATCAGCGCTTCTTTGAACGACAGCTCAGCAGGTACGCTGATGCCGCTGGCAAGCCACTGGCTGGACACCCCTAGAATGAGGTTCTTCGACCAGTCCGCGACCATTAAAAAATGCGGCAACAGCGTCGACTGCTGCCACCACGGATCCTGCTGTACCGGCGCCAGGCTGAGCAGCCCGATCAGCACGACTACCAGCAAGCCACCACGGGCGGCGCCGAAAACCATACCGAGAAAACGATCGGTGCCGGAAAGACCGGTGACACGGATCAGCTCGCTGATCAGGTAATTGACCAGCGCGCCAACCAGCAAGGTGACGATGAAGAGTAAGGCGCAGGCTGCTATCACCCGCGCCGAAGGGGTTTCGATCCATCCGCCAAGGTGCTCGGACAACGCGCCACCAAACATCCAGGCAACCACACCGGCAATGATCCAGGTGAGCAAGGACAAGGCTTCCTTGACGAAACCACGGCTCAAACTGATCAAGCTCGATACGGCGATGATGGCGATAATCGCCCAATCGACCCAAGTGAATGCCACGATGCAGGTTACCTACGGAAAAGGCGCTGCATTTTAACAGAGCCCCTCGCATGGGGTAAGCAAAGGATTATCAGGCCGCAGGAAAATTACCGTGCGCGCTGAAGCCAGGGCTGGGCGCGCGCGCGAAAATCCCGCTACCACGAAGGCGTTGACTGTTTTCAGCGCGTGCGCGTTGCACCATGCGAGCGCGGGTCGCCAGCTCGCAGAATATCGCGACAGCCCGCTAACTGCGCTCCGGCTGAAAGCGCACGACAATGCCGCTGAGCTTGTGCTGACGGTTCAACTGCTCACGCAAGCGATTGGCTTCGGTTCGCTCGATCACGGGACCGACAAACACCCGATTCATCCCATCCACATGGCGGACATAGGCGTTGTAACCCTGACTGCGCAGGGTTTTCTGCAGAGTTTCCGCACCCGCGCGACTGGACAGACTGGCCAACTGTACCGACCAACTGACCGGCAAACTGTTGGCATCCAGACGGCTGGCGGGAGCTTGTGCCGGAGCACTGACTGGCGCAGAGGACGCCAGCGCCGGTTCAGGCTCAGGCTCTGGTGCGGGCACGGGCACGGGCACGGGCACGGGCGCCACATCCACAGGGGCCGGGACCTCGGCAATGGGCTCATCCGCCAGCAAATCCTCTGGCAACACCTGAGGCTCCGGCACGATTACGGGCTGCATTTCAATCTGCGGCATGGCCGGCGCCTGCGGCATCGCCGGCGCATCGACCACCACACGCTGCAACTCGTCTTCACGCGACAGCAGCATGGGTACAAAAATCACCGCCAAGGCCACCAACACCAAAGCGCCGACAATGCGCTGCCTCAACCCTTTATCCAGCAAAGCCATCCTGCACCCCCCCCTTGGCATGGCGGGCCAGCCAGTCCAAGGCCTCGGCCACGCAGTAAAAAGACCCGAACAGCAGTATTTCATCCCCTGCCGCCGCCTGCGTACATTGCGCCTGCAACGCCGCCTGCACATCGGCATAGGCGGTGACCTGCGCCCCACGATTGTGTAAATACGCCTGCAACTCGCCAGCCGAACGCGTGCGACTGCTCGGTAGCGGCGCCACGGCCCAATCCACGACTTCATCGAGCAAGGGTGATACCACCCCGGCCAAGTCCTTGTCGGCCAGCAGGCCGAACACCGCAAATCGCCTGCCCGCCAACGGCCTGCCAGACAAGCGCTGCGCCAAATACTCAGCCGCGTGGGGATTATGCCCAACATCCAGCAGCAACGTGAGTGGCTTACCCTGCCAATTCAGCATTCTGCGATCCAGACGACCGGTTACCCGAGTACGCGACAAGGCACTGACGATTTGCTCAGCCTGCCAGGGTAGATCGAGCAACGCATACGCTTGCAAGGCCAGCGCGGCGTTTTCCATCGGCAGGTCGAGCAATGGCAAGCGCTCCAGACGCAAGACCTCGCCCCGACCATTCAAGCCAAACCAGGACCAGCCTGGCCCTTCGATGCTCAGGCCGTAATCGCGGCCGCGCAGAAAAAACGGCGCATCCAACAGCGCCACTTGTGCCAGCAACGTCTGCGGCGGATCGAGATCACCGCACAACGCCGGCTTGCCAGCGCGAAAGATACCGGCCTTCTCGAAGGCAACCGCCTCACGATTATCGCCCAGCCATTCGGCATGATCGATGCCGATACTGGTCACCAAGGCCAGATCGGCGTCAATCAGATTGACCGCATCCAGTCGTCCGCCCAGCCCAACCTCCAGTACCACGGCGTCCAGCGCTGCGCGCTGAAACAGCCAGAAAGCCGCCAGGGTACCCATCTCGAAATAGGTCAGGGAAATCTCGCCGCGCGCGGCTTCGATTGCGGCGAAAGCCTGGCAAAGCTCGGCATCGCTGGCTTCGACACCAGCAATCTGCACACGCTCGTTGTAACGCAACAGGTGAGGTGAGCTGTATACCCCGACCTTGAGACCCTGCTCCTGCAGCAAGGCAGCGAGAAAGGCACAGGTGGAACCCTTGCCATTGGTGCCGGTGACCGTAATCACCCGCGGCGCAGGCCTGGACAAGCCCAAGCGCTGCGCCACAGCCCCGGACCGTTCCAGCCCCATATCGATGGCACTTGGATGCAACTGTTCCAGGTATGCCAGCCAATCGGCCAGGGAGCGTTCGGTCATGCCGTGACCGGCAACGCAGCAGTAACAGGCGCCGGCAGCCCCATCAACTGGGCTAGCAGCCTGGCCAGGCGCGCGCGCAACTCTTCGCGATGAATGATCATGTCGATGGCACCATGCTCGATGAGGAACTCGCTGCGCTGAAAACCAGCCGGGAGCTTTTCTCGCACCGTCTGCTCGATCACCCGCGGACCGGCAAAACCGATCAGCGCTTTGGGTTCGGCGACGATGACATCACCGAGCATGGCCAGGCTGGCGGAAACGCCACCGTAAACTGGATCGGTCAGCACCGAGATAAACGGAACGCCTTCTTCGCGCAAACGCGCCAGCACTGCAGACGTCTTGGCCATTTGCATCAGGGAAATCAGCGCTTCCTGCATGCGCGCACCGCCCGAAGCGGAGAAGCACACGAACGGGCAACGCTGCTCCAGTGCCACATTGGCGGCGCGCACAAAGCGTTCGCCAACGACCGCCCCCATCGAACCGCCCATGAAGGAGAACTCAAAGGCACAGGCCACCACCGGCATGGCTTCAAGAGTGCCGCGCATGGCAATCAGTGCGTCTTTCTCGCCTGTCTGCTTCTGCGCGCCAGTCAGGCGATCCTTGTACTTCTTACTGTCGCGGAATTTCAGGCGATCAACCGGTTCCAGTTCCGCGCCAATCTCTTCGCGGCCCTCGGCATCGAGGAAGATATCCAGGCGCGCACGCGCATTGATGCGCATGTGGTGATTGCACTTGGGGCAGACATCCAGAGTCTTCTCCAGCTCGGGCTTGTACAACACCGCATCGCACGACGGGCATTTGTGCCAGAGGCCTTCGGGCACCGAACTCTTCTTGACTTCGGACCGCATGATCGATGGGATCAGTTTGTCTACCAACCAGTTGCTCATGCTCTTGATTCTCCAAAACAGTGGGCTCGAACAGGCGTCTGGCACAGGGCCTTACCGGCACATCCAAGCAAATTCACGAAGGCAGTCTCAATAGGGGCCGGCATCTGCAAGCGCAACACCCGCCACCTTGATCTCGACTGCCAAAGGCGGTCATTACAGTACCTGCAACAGGGTTATGGACGGCCAAGCCTGCAGCGTCGTCACATCGCATGAGCATCGGCTCAGGCACTCCTGACTGCACGTACGAACGCATGAATCTTGTCGTGATCCTTCACACCCTTGCTCGCCTCGACGCCGCCGCTGACATCCACCGCATAGGGCTGCACCTGCTCGATAGCGGCGTGTACATTCCCGGGCGTCAAGCCTCCCGCCAAGATAATCGGCATATGCAAGCCGCGAGGCACCAATGACCAGTCGAACGCCTCGCCGGTACCGCCCGGAACGCCCGGCACAAAAGTATCCAGCAAAACACCCGCCGCAGAGCCATACAGGCCAATCTGCGCAGCAATATCGACGCCCGGCTTGACCCGCAACGCCTTGATATAGGGACGCCGAAAGCCCTCGCAGGCGGCCGGAGTTTCATCGCCATGGAACTGCAACAGATCCAGCGGCACGGCATCGAGAATAGCGTTCAACTCGCCGCGAGGGCTATCGACAAACAGGCCCACCGTGGTCACGAACGGCGGCAACGCAGCGAGGATTGCCTGCGCCTGCTGCACGGTTACGGCTCGCGGACTCTTGGCATAAAAAACCAGGCCAATGGCGTCGGCACCGGCCTCAACAGCAGCCAATGCGTCTTCTACGCGGGTAATTCCACAGATCTTGCAGCGAACGACTGACAACGGGCGAATACCTCCAGCAAAGAACCGATGGTAGCAAAGGAATGCCTAGGCGTCTGCCGCCACATCCAGCAGCCCCGCGAGGAAATGCGGCCCGAGATAACGCGTGGGCAAGTCGAACTCCTGCGGGTAGTCAACTTGCACCAGGTACAACCCGTGAGGATGTGCGGTCACCCCGCCAGTGCGCCGCACTCCGGTCTCCAGCACCGCACGCGCCCACTCCACCGGCTGCTCGCCAGCGCCGACGGTCATCAATACCCCGGCAATGTTACGCACCATGTGATGCAGGAACGCATTGGCTCGGATATCCAGCACGATAAAGCGACCATGCTCGATCAACTTCAGGTGGTGCACCGTCTTGATCGGCGACTTGGCCTGGCACTGGCGAGCGCGGAAGGCACTGAAATCGTGGGTCCCGACAAAGGCATTCGCCGCTTCGCGCATGCGCTCAATATCCAGTGGCCGATGATTCCAGGTTACTTCCTCGGCCATGTGCGCCGGGCGAACCTGATCGGTGTAGATCACGTAGCGATAACGCCTGGCCTTGGCACAGAAGCGCGCATCGAAATGCGCCGGCATCAGTTTGGCCCACACCACACTGATATCGGTCGGCAGATTCCTGTTGGCACCCATGACCCAGGCGAGCATGGAACGCTCGACCGGCGTATCGAAGTGCACCACCTGCGCACTAGCATGCACCAGCGCATCAGTGCGCCCGGCACAACTCAAGGTGACCGGGGCGCCACCAGCGACTTTCGACAAGGCTTTTTCCAGGGAGGCCTGGATTGTCGGCACGCCGGCACGCTGACGCTGAAAGCCACAGTAACGCGAGCCTTTATATTCGACGCCGAGGGCGACTCTGTAAATGCCAACGGCAGCCGAGTCGGCTGCCGTTGCGGGTAATGCATCAGACATGTATCAAACCAAGTTAGTGACCAGCTCACGCGCTTCCTGCTGCTGATCATCGTTACCTTCGGCGATCACTTCATCGAGGATGTCACGCGCACCCTCGGTATCGCCCATATCGATGTAGGCGCGCGCCAGGTCGAGCTTGGTCGCCGTTTCATCGGTGCCCGAGAGGAAATCGAAATCATCATCGCCATCCAGATCCATTCCTTGCAGCGCAGCGACAGGTGCAGGCTGAGTCAAGTCGGCGGGCTGATCCAGACTCTCCGAGAACTGATCCAGCTCCGCGGTCACTTCATCGAGCTGGGCAGCGAAACTATCGCTGTTGGGCTGAACCGGAGCGTCAGTGCTTAGCGACAGATCGAAATCGTCGGACAGATCGAAATCGTCACCCTCGGATTCGCTCGGCAGGTCGAGACTCAACCCGGCCAGCTCATCAGCAGCTGGCTCGGCAGTCAGCTCGTCGTCCAGGCTCAACAGAAACTCATCGTCTTCGGCCTCGGCTGCTGCCGGCTTGCTCTCGGCATCCAACTCCAGACTGAAATCCGCCAGCTCCCCCTCCAACTCCACGCTATCGGCGGACTCATCGTCAAGGCTCAGATCGAATTCCAGGTCATCGTCTTTATCCGCCTGCGACTCGGCCGGGGCAGTCAAATCCAGATCACTAGCCAATGACAGGCTGTCCCAGTCGGTCAGTAAAGCATCGGTGCCAGGAGCATGCAGCTCACGCTCAAGATCGGCTTCAAGGTCGGATTCGAGATCATCCAGACTCAGATCGAAGGCATCATCCAGGTCATCTACCGCTGCGGCCGGCCGATCAGGCTCATCCAGGCTCAGATCATCCAGACTGAAGCTGGAAAAATCATCATCGGCCAAGGCGCTGGCAGCCACACCAGCGCCGGCAATAACGGCTATTGCCGGATACTTGCCTTTCAATTGATCGACCTCGGCGGCGGCACCGCCTATTTCGCGCAATTCGCTTTCCTGGCGGGCGAAACCATCGCGATCACCCAGCTCGGCATAAACCTCCATCAACTTGAGACGCAGGTCACTGCGTTGCGGCTCATCGTTGATGGCATTTTGCAGCAACTCGGCGGCCTGATTGAAGCGACCATAGGCGATATAGATGTCTGCCTCGCCCAACGCATCGTTGGTCTGCGCAATCACACGCTCATCGCCTGGTTCAGCGCTGTCGGCGCTGTCGGCGCTGTCGAGAAGGTCATCGGGGAAGCTGTCGGCCGGCAGCTCCATATCGCTATCAAAATCATTGCCACGGCTCTCGGCGGCCAGACTTTCTTGCAACTCGGCTTCTTTCAATGCGTTGCGGCGCGACAACATCATCAACCCGATCAGCAGCAAGAGCGAAGCGCCACCAGCGGCAATCCCGAGAAGCATAGGATTGGCAAGCAGATCATCGAGAGCGCTGAGTTGTGGCGGCTGTTCAACAGGTTTGGCCGGAGCCACTGGCGCAGCAGCTTTTACCACCGGAGCTGGCGCCGCCTCGGCGACGGGCGCCGCGGCAGGCTCAACGGCTACAGCAGGCTGAGCGTCCGGCTGCTGGGGCTCAGCAGCTGGCGCCGCGGGTTCCTCGCTGTAGTTAAAGTCGGGAGCTTCGGCTGCAGCAGGGGCAACCGGCGCAGCTGCAGGTACTGCCGCCAAGGCCGGGGCTTCCAAGGCAGGAGCCTGCCCTTGCGCGGCTAGATCCGCCTGCAGCTTGGCCAACTGATCATCTTTCAGTTGAATCAAACGCTGCAATTTTTCGAGCTGACCTTGCAGGTCACTCATGCGCCCTTTCAGCTCTTCGTTCTCGCGGCGAGTGGAATCCAGGCCTTCCTGGGTCACCGCCAATTTGTCGCTCAGTGCCTTGCTGTCGGCAGCACCTGCGTCACTGCCACTGGCGGCCTTGCCGCTATCGGCGGAAAGCAGCTTCAGGCTGTCCTGAGTTTTGGCCTCGGCCGGTGCGGCACCAGCGACACTGCGCCTGGTCGCATCCAACTGGCGGGCGCTGGCAGCGACGCTGCGCCCCTCGCGCCAGGCCGCATTCTGCTCAGCAACCTGGGCCACGGCTTCGGTCTGGGCACGGCTTTTGATCTGCTGCTCTTCGGGTAGACGCAACACCTGGCCTTTCTTGAGGCGATTGATATTGCCACCGATAAAGGCATCAGGATTCAGATCCTGAATGGCCAGCATGGTTTGATGCACGCTGCCGCCACCGCGCACACGCTGGGCAATTTCCCACAGAGTGTCATTGGCGGTGGTCTTGTATTCACTGCCTTGCAGGGCACTTGGCGCGGCGACTGGCGCACGCGCTACCGGAGCACTGGCTGGCGGGGCGGAACGCTGAATGGGAGCGGCTAGCGGGCGTGGTGCTGGAGCAGCTACTGGCAGCTGTGGCGCAGCGGCGGCAGCGGTTTGCGGCGAGTAAAGAGGTGGATCGAGCAGCAACGTGTATTCGCGCAACAGGCGGCCATTGGGCCACAGCACCTCGACCAGGAAATTCAGGTAAGGCTCACGTACCGGCTTGCTTGAGGTCACGCGAATGACGCTCTTGCCATTCGGCTTGAGTACCGGAGTGAACTTGAGGTCAGTCAGAAAGTACTGGCGATCGACCCCAGCCCTGGTGAACTCTTCAGGGGACGCCAGATTCGGCAGCAACTCGCTGGACGCCAGATCGCGCACCTCCAGCAATTCGATCTCAGCCACCAATGGCTGATTCAGCGCCGACTGCAGGGTCACTTCACCCAGCCCCAGCGCGTGCGCCATACCGGAGGACAGTGCCGAAGCAGCTGCGATTGCCAGCACCAGTTTGCGAACCCGAACCATAGCGTTATCCCTTGTTTTATCTTTTTTCTCGATATCCGAGAGGGTCTTGAGAGCTGCTGCCTGCATCCACCCGAAGGTGGCTCCCCATTCAGCAACCAACTCAGCCAATGTTGCTAAGCTCGAAAGTTTATTCAGATTTCTAGCTAAGTATCTTTTACAGATAGTGTTTTATCAACAACTCAGCCAATTGCACAGCGTTCAAGGCGGCGCCTTTCCTCACATTATCAGACGCAATCCACAAATTGAGCTCAGCTGGGTCATCCTGCCCACCACGAACGCGGCCTACATACAGCACATCCTGACCGACTGCATCGCCTACAGCCGTCGGATAATCGCCTGGCTCGACGTACTCCAGGGCGGCACATGCCTGCAAAGCCGTACAAATCGCCGGCAGATCGACAGCAGCATCTGCCTGCAGCGACACACTGAGGCTGTCGCCAAAGAACACCGGCGCCTGAATACACGTTGCCGAGACTTTTAGCTGTGGCCGAGCAAACAACTCTTTGAGCTCAGTGGCCAAGCGCTTTTCCAAAGCACCATGGCCGTCGCTATCCGGCGCATCCACTTGAGCCAGCAGATTAAATGCAACTTGCCGGTCGAACAACTGTGGCTCGAATGAGCGACCGTTAAGCAGCTCAGCGGTTTGCCGCGCCAACTCGGACACCCCTTCACGGCCACGACTGGAAACAGCCAGACAAGCGGTGACCGCCACACGCAGCACATCGATCTGCTCGCGCAGAGCGGCCAGCACCACTGCCACGGCAATCGCCGAGGGACTCGGGCTGGTCAATTGATAGGGGGCGCTGAGGGTTTTCAAGACCTGCGGGTTTACTTCAGGCACAACGCGAGGCGCTTGCTCGGACGGCAACGCGGCGGCCAGATCGATCAGCGTACAACCGGCCGCATGCGCCTTGGGCGCATAGCTGCGGGTAATCGCCTCACTGGCGGCAAAGAAAACCAGGCCGACGCTGGAGAAATCGAAGGCCTCCAGGGTTCGCACCCGCAGATTCTTGCCTTTGAAAGACAGAGAACGCCCGGCCGACTCGCCGCTGGCCAGCAGGTGCAGATTGGCCACGGGGAAATCGCGCTCTTCGAGCAGTTGCACGAGGGTTTCGCCAACACTACCGGTGGCACCGATCACGGCAATATCAAAGGTACGGGTCATGGACAGGCTTCTGACTAGTTAAGCACCGCACTGTATAGCGCAGCCCCACAAATGCAAAGGAGCCAGCTACGCCGATGATCGCTCAATACCTCGATCATCGACTCAGCTGGCTCCTATTCATTACAACTGAGCATGCTCAGGCAAAACTCACTACAGACGTTATCAACGCTCCAGCAGAATCCGCAACATGCGGCGCAGCGGCTCAGCGGCGCCCCACAGCAGCTGGTCGCCTACCGTGAAGGCGCCCAGGTACTGCGAGCCCATGTTCAGCTTGCGCAGACGCCCGACCGGTACACTCAGGGTGCCGGTAACGGCAGTTGGCCCAAGCTCACGGATACTGGCTTCACGCTGATTCGGCACCACTTTGACCCAAGGGTTGTGCTGACTGATCAGACCCTCGATGTCGGACAGCGGCACGTCCTTGTTCAGCTTGATGGTCAACGCCTGGCTGTGGCAGCGCATGGCGCCGATGCGCACACAGAGGCCGTCCACTGGAATCGGGTTCTTGAAGCGACCGAGAATCTTGTTGGTCTCCGCCTGGGCCTTCCACTCTTCACGGCTCTGGCCGTTCGGCAGCTCCTTGTCGATGTAAGGAATCAGGCTACCGGCCAGCGGCACACCGAAGTTATCCACCGGGAAGGACTCGCCGCGCATGGCCTCGGCCACCTTGCGGTCGATATCCAGGATGGCGCTGGCCGGATCGGCCAGTTCATCGGCGACCGAGCCGTGGATCGCGCCCATCTGTTTGATCAGCTCACGCATGTTCTGCGCGCCGGCACCGCTCGCGGCCTGATAGGTCATGGCGCTCATCCACTCGACCAGACCGGCTTCATAGAGGCCGCCCAAGGCCATCAGCATCAGACTGACGGTGCAGTTGCCGCCGATGTAGTTCTTGGCCCCGGCATCCAGCTGCTGATCGATCACCTTGCGGTTGACCGGATCCAGCACGATCACCGCGTCATCGGCCATGCGCAGTGAGGATGCGGCATCGATCCAGTAGCCCTGCCAACCGGCTTCACGCAGTTTGGGGAAGACTTCACTGGTGTAGTCGCCACCCTGACAGGTGAGGATCACGTCCAGGCTCTTCAACTCCTCGATGCTGTAGGCATCCTTCAGCGAGGCGATGTCCTTGCCGATGGCCGGACCCTGGCCACCCACATTGGAGGTGGTGAAGAATACCGGCTCGATCAAGTCGAAATCCTGCTCTTCCAGCATGCGCTGCATCAGCACGGAGCCGACCATGCCACGCCAACCGATCAGACCTACACGTTTCATAACCACTACACCTATATGAACAGACCGCCGGAAACTCTCCGGAGAGCCTAGAAGATTACAGACTACGCAACGCCTCGACTACCGCATCACCCATGGCCGCAGTGCCGACCTTGGTCGTACCTACGGAATGGATGTCGCCAGTGCGCAGGCCTTGATCCAGCACCTTGCTGACGGCCTGCTCGATGGCATCGGCGGCCTGGTTCTGGCTGAAGCTGTAGCGCAACATCATGGAGACCGAGAGGATGGTCGCCAGGGGATTGGCGATACCCTGCCCGGCAATGTCCGGCGCCGAACCATGGCACGGCTCGTACATGCCCTTGTTGTAGGCATCCAGCGAGGCAGACGGCAGCATGCCGATAGAACCGGTGAGCATGGAAGCCTCATCCGACAGAATGTCGCCGAACATGTTGTCGGTGACCATCACATCGAACTGCTTGGGCGCGCGCACCAGCTGCATCGCCGCATTATCGACGTACATGTGGCTGAGTTCGACATCCGGGTAATCCTTGGCCACTTCCTCGACCACGGTGCGCCACAGCTGGCTGGAGGCCAGTACGTTGGCCTTGTCCACCGAGCACAGCTTGCTGCCGCGCACACGGGCCATGTCGAAGCCGACCTGGGCAATCCGGCGGATCTCGCTCTCGCTGTACGGCAGGGTGTCGAACGCCATGCGCTCGCCATTCTCCAGCACGCGGGATTCACGCGGGCTGCCGAAGTAGATGCCGCCAGTCAGCTCACGCACGATCAGGATGTTCAGACCGGCGACCACTTCAGGCTTCAGCGACGAAGCATCGGCCAACTGCGGATAGAGGATGGCCGGACGCAGGTTGGCGAACAGACCCAGTTGCGAACGGATCTTCAGCAGGCCGCGCTCGGGACGCAGGGCCGGATCGATGGCATCCCACTGGGGCCCACCCACCGCGCCGAGCAGGATCGCATCGGCGGCGCGGGCGCGCGCCAGGGTCTCATCGGCCAAGGGCACGCCGTATTGCTCATAGGCGGCGCCGCCCATCTGGTCGAACGACAGCTCCAAGCCCAGGTCGAACTTGTCGTTGGCCAGCTGCAGCACCTTGACCGCCTCGGCCATGATTTCCGGGCCGATACCGTCGCCGGGTAGAATCAAAATCTGTTTGCTCATGCAATCCTCTCGTTAGGCGCCAATGCGCCAGCAATTCTCAGCGCTCGGCCCACAACACCACGACATCGGTGCTGAAGGAACCGTCAGCGGCCACTTCAAAATATTCGCGCACTTCAGCGCCTACCGACTTCTGCAAGGCCAGGATCGCCTCGCGGAAAACCTCGGGTGTACGCATGCGCTCGACCCAGGAGGCGAACTCCAGGCGCAGGCGCTGGCGAACATGGCTGCGTGGATACAGGCCCGCCTCGCTCACCTGCTGCAGCCATTCGGCGGCGGAGTAATCGCGCACATGACTGGTATCGCGCAGCACCTCGACGGCCTGCAGATAGGTGTCCAGCAACGGCCTTCCAGGAGACGTCACATCGATGAAACACGCCACACCGCCGGGCTTCAAGACCCGCCGCACTTCGCGCAGGGCGAGCCCAAGATCACTCCAGTGATGCGCCGAGTAACGGCTGAAGACGAAATCGAAACTGCCATCGGCAAAGGGCAGGTGTTCGGCCGCCCCGCGTTCGCTGCGCACATTGTCCAGGCCACGTTGCGCAGCGGCACTGGCCACCACAGCGAGCATCTGCTCGGAAAGGTCGTAGGCCACCACCTCGGCGACCAGCGGCGCGACGTGGAAGCTCACATGCCCGGCGCCACAGCCAAGATCGAGCACGCGCGCATCGCCATGCCCGTCAAGTTCGGCCTGGAGCAAGGCGAACTCGACGCCTTGGGCATGCACCGTGCTGCTCAGGTAGGCGCTGGCCTGCTCGCCGAACTGGCGCTGTACCACTTGCACATGGAGCTTGTCGCTCATCACAACCTCTCAGGCGTCGCGGAACAGCCAGGGCTGGTTCTGCCGATAACCGACCTCGAACGAGCGGATCGCCTCGGCGTCCTGCAGGGTCAGGCCGATATCGTCCAGACCGTTGAACAGGCAATGCTTGCGGAAGGCGTCGACGTCGAAGCGGTACTGCTTGCCATCCGGACGAGTCACCGTTTGCGCGCCCAGGTCGACAGTCAGTTGGTAGCCTTCGCAGGCTTCGCTCTGCTGAAACAGCTCATCGACATCGCACTCGTCGAGAATGATCGGCAGCAAGCCGTTCTTGAAGCTGTTGTTGTAGAAGATATCGGCAAAGCTCGGCGCGATGATCGCGCGAAAACCGTATTCTTCCAGCGCCCAGGGGGCGTGTTCGCGACTCGAGCCGCAACCGAAGTTCTCCCGCGCCAGCAGCACGCTGGCGCCCTGGTAACGCGGAAAATTCAGCACGAAATCCGGGTTCAGCGGGCGCTTGGAGCTGTCCTGATTGGGCTGACCGATATCCAAGTAGCGCCACTCATCGAACAGGTTGGGGCCGAAGCCGCTGCGCTTGATCGACTTCAAGAACTGCTTGGGAATGATCTGATCGGTGTCGACGTTGGCGCGTTCGAGTGGCGCAACCAAGCCTGTGTGTTGAGTAAAAGCTCTCATATTCGGACTCCTCAGGCCTGGATCAATTCACGCACATCGATAAAGTGGCCGGTCACCGCCGCCGCCGCCGCCATGGCCGGGCTGACCAGGTGGGTACGTCCACCGGCGCCCTGACGACCTTCGAAGTTGCGGTTGGAGGTGGACGCGCAATGCTCGCCACTGCCGAGTTTGTCCGGGTTCATCGCCAGGCACATGGAGCAGCCTGGCTCGCGCCATTCGAAGCCAGCCGCGATAAAGACCTGATCCAGACCCTCTTGCTCAGCCTGGGCTTTGACCAGGCCGGAGCCTGGCACCACCATCGCCTGCTTGATGGTCGCGGCAACCTTGCGCCCCTTGGCCACGGCGGCGGCGGCGCGCAGGTCTTCGATACGCGAGTTGGTGCAGGAGCCGATGAATACCCGATCGAGTTGAATATCGGTAATCGCCTGATTGGCACTCAGACCCATGTACTTGAGGGCACGGACGATGGAGTCGCGCTTGACCGGATCGGCCTCGACCGCCGGGTCCGGCACGCGCTGGTCAACGGCCAGGACCATTTCCGGCGAAGTTCCCCAACTGACTTGCGGCTTGATGTCCTCGGCACGCAACTCGACGATTTTATCGAAATGCGCATCGGCGTCGGACACCAGGTCTTGCCATTCGGCGACCGCCTTGTCCCAATCCGCCCCTTGGGTGCGAACGGGCGACCGTCGACATAGGCGATGGTCTTCTCATCCACCGCGACCATTCCAACGCGCGCGCCCGCCTCGATCGACATGTTGCAGATGGTCATGCGTCCTTCCAGCGACAGCTCACGGATCGCACTGCCGGCGAACTCCAGGGCATGGCCGTTACCGCCGGCGGTGCCAATCTTGCCGATCACCGCGAGGACGATGTCCTTGGCGGTCACGCCGAAGGGCAACTGCCCCTCCACGCGGACCTGCATGTTCTTCATCTTCTTCGCCACCAGGCACTGGGTCGCCAGTACATGCTCGACCTCGGAGGTGCCGATGCCGTGGGCCAAAGCGCCGAAGGCGCCGTGGGTCGAGGTGTGCGAGTCGCCGCAGACCACGGTCATGCCCGGCAAGGTCGCGCCCTGCTCCGGGCCGACCACATGGACGATGCCCTGACGCACGTCGTTCATCTTGAACTCGAGGATGCCGAACTCGTCGCAGTTCTCGTCGAGGGTCTGCACCTGAATGCGCGAGACTTCATCGGCGATGGACTCCAGACCGCCCTGGCGCTCGGCCTTGGTGGTCGGCACATTGTGATCCGGGGTGGCGATGTTGGCGTCAATGCGCCACGGCTTGCGCCCAGCCAGACGCAGCCCTTCGAAGGCCTGCGGCGAGGTCACTTCGTGGAGGATATGGCGGTCGATGTAGATCAGCGACGAACCATCGTCACGGCGCTTCACCTCATGCATTTCCCAGAGCTTGTCGTAGAGCGTTTTGCCGGCCATCAGCGATTCCCTCATCAGCGTGTTTCTATTCAAGGACGAATAGCCCTGTATTTATAGGGCGATCCTATGGCTTTGGATTGAATTACTCAAATTCATATTTTTCATCCAAAGGATTCCTATCAGGAATAGCAATAGGCTATAAACCTCAGGCTGCAAGCGCGGGCTCACAGCGCGGCCCTTGCAGCGTAAGGCCTACCGTCTGGAGCTTTTGCCATGGAACTCGCCACCCTCAATGCCTTTATCGCCATCGCCGAGCTTGGCAGCTTCTCCGAGGCCGCCGAACGCCTGTACCTGACCCAGCCGGCCGTGAGCAAACGCATCGCCAGCCTGGAGCAGCAATTGAATGTGCGCCTGTTCGACCGCCTGGGTCGCGAGGTCAGTCTGACCGAGGCCGGCCGCGCCCTGTTACCACGCGCCTACCAGATTCTCAATGTGCTGGACGATACCCGCCGCGCCCTGAACAACCTCAGCGGCGAGGTCAGCGGCCGGCTGACGTTGGCCACCAGCCATCACATCGGCCTGCATCGCCTGCCGCCATTGCTGCGCGCCTTCACCCGCGCGCACCCGCAGGTGGCGCTGGACATCCAGTTTCTCGACTCCGAAGTGGCCTACGAAGAAGTCCTCCACGGGCGCGCCGAGCTGGCGGTGATCACCCTGGCCCGGAAACCCGCGAGCCGGTGCATGCGGTAGCGGTATGGGACGACCCGCTGGATTTCGTTGCGGCGCCCGAACACCCGCTGGCACGCAGTGGCGTAATCAGCCTGGCCGACGTAGCCCGCCACCCGGCAGTATTTCCGGGCGGCAATACCTTTACCCACCACATCGTGCGGCGCCTGTTCGAAGCCCAGGAGTTGACGCCGAATATCGCCATGAGCACCAACTACCTGGAGACTATCAAGATGATGGTCTCCATCGGCCTGGCCTGGAGCGTCTTGCCGCGCACCATGCTCGACGAACAGGTCGCCCGTCTGCCGCTGCCCGGCATCCAGCTGTCGCGACAGCTCGGCTATATCTCGCACACCGAGCGCACCCTATCGAATGCCGCACGGGCTTTTATGCAGTTGCTCGATGCCCAGCGCGACAAGTTTGCACTGGCGCCTGCGCAAAGGCTAACGTGAGGCGTATAACAATTATAAAGGGCCCTTTTATATGACCCTGCACCGCTGTCATCTCACGCCCCAGCACAGCTCACCCCATAACCAAAAGGCTGCCAATGGCCAACGCCAGTGACAACCGGCCACCGCTGCCGCACATTCCTGCCCTGGATCCAGCCGTATTCGAGAACACCTGGAACGACGCCCCGCGCCTGCTGGCGGCACTCAACGGCGCGCAACTGGGCGCCTGGTACTGGGATGTGCCAAGCGGCCAGATCAGTTGGTCGCGTGGCGCCCAAGCATTGTTCGGCCTGGACCCGACCCGCCCCTTGTGCACCCGGATCAACTACATCGAACTGATCCCGGAAGAAGACCGCAGCGCTGTACTGCAGATGTTCCAGGCCGTGCTCGACGGCGTACCAAGCAGCCACCCCCTGCAGCATCGCATCCGCTGGCCGGACGGTAGCCTGCACTGGCTGGAAATCAGTGGCCGCTTGCAGACCGACTCCAACGGCAAGCAACAGATGTTCGGCGTCATCCGCGACATCAGCGCCCAACAGCAGCGCGCCCAGGCGCTGCGCAACTCCGAGCAGCGCTTCACCAATCTGTTCCGCCTCAGCCCGGACGTGATTCTGCTGGTGCGTTTCGCTGACAGCATGATCACCGAGGCCAATCAGCATTTCGCCAGCACCTTCGGCTGGCCGACCGCCGAGGTCATCGGCCGCTCGACCCTCGAACTGGATCTCTGGGTGCATGACCAGCAGCGCGACTATCTGCGCCACGCTGCGCCGAGCAGCCACGAACCGGTCATCCAGGAAGTGCAGATGCGGGCCCGCGACGGGCGCATTCTCGACGGTGTGATGTCCAGCCAATACATCGAACTGGAGGGGCAAGCCTTTCTACTCTGTACCTTTCTCGATACCAGCGAACGCCAGCGCATCGATGCCGCACTGCGCAACAGCGAGGAAAAATTCTCCCAGGCGTTCCGCCACACCCCCGACGCAGTGGTGATCACCGACAAGGAAACCGGGCGCTTTGTCGAGGTCAACCCGGCTTTCGAGCGGCAATTCGGCTGGAAAAGTAACGAAACCCTGGGGCTCACCTCGCTGCAACTGGGTATCTGGGCCGACCCCAATGATCGCCAGCGGATGCTTGAGGCGTTGCGCCAAGGCAGCCTGAACGAGTTGGAAGTGCGCCTGTACAGCCGTGACGGCAGTGTCAGCGACAACCTGTTGTTCGGCGGACAAATCGAGCTGGACGGACGCCCCTGCCTGGTGCTGACGGTGCGCGACATCACCCAGCAGCGTGCCCAGGAGCAGGCCCTGAACAACAGCCAGGAACGCCTGACCCTAGCCCTGGAGTCGGCCGACCTGGGCACCTGGGACTGGCACATCCCGAGCAACATGCTGTTTGCCTCGGCCCGCGCCGCAACGCTGCACGGTGTGAGCCAAGCGCCCTTTCATGGTGATTTTCGCGAGTTCTTCAGCCATGTGCCGCTGGACGACCGGCATACCATGCGTCAGACCTACCATGACTTGACGCAAGGTACTGGGCAGGACTACCAGGTCACCTACCGGGCGATCTACAGCAACAAGGAGGTGCACTACCTAGAGAGTACCGCCAAGCTCTATCGCGACGAACAAGGCCAACCCTTGCGCATGGCCGGCATCCTCATCGACATCAGCGAACGGGTACAGCGCGAACAACGCCTGTCCGCCTCGGAAGAGAAATTCGCCACCCTGTTCCAGGCCAGCCCCGACCCTATCTGTGTGTCGCGCATCCGCGACGGCGTATTCGTCGAAATCAACGACAGCTTCAGCCAGGTCTTCGGCTGGACGCCGCAGGAGATCGTCGGGCGCAGCGGCCCGGAGACCAACTTTTGGGCCGACAGCGACGAACGCCTGCACCTGTACAACAAGCTCACCGCGCAACAGGGCCTGAACAACGAGCAAGCCCGCTACCGCACCAAGGCTGGCGCTGAACTGACCTGCATGGTGTCCAGCCGGTTCATCCGGGTCGACCGCCAACTGTGTATCCTCAGCACCCTGCGCGACGTCGGCGAACGCCTGCACGCCGAGGCCGCACTCAAGGCCAGCCAGGAAAAATTCGCCAAGGCCTTTCACTCCAGTCCCGACGCCATCACCATCACCGAACGCGATACGGCCCGCTATATCGAGGTCAACGAAGGCTTCTACCGCCTCACCGGCTACCACGCCGAGGAGGTCATCGGTCACTCGGCCCTGGAATTGAATATCTGGGCCGAGCCCAGGCAGCGCCAGGAGATGCTCGAAATGCTCCAGCGCGACGGCCGGGTGACGCACCGGGAGATGCTCGGCAAGCACCGTGACGGCAGTGTCAAGACGGTGGAGGTGTCGGTCGAGCCGATCGACCTGGACGGTCTCGATTGCCTGCTGCTGACCGCCCGCGACATCAGCTTGTTGAAGGAAGCCCAGGCGCAGATCCAGCACTTGGCCTACCACGACTCGCTGACCAACCTGCCCAACCGCGCCCTCCTGATGGACCGCCTGACCCAGCAGATCGCCCTGCTCAAGCGTCACGACCTGCGCGGCGCCCTGCTGTTTCTCGATCTCGACCACTTCAAGCACATCAACGACTCGCTCGGCCACCCGGTCGGCGATACCGTGCTCAAACTGGTTACCGCCCGCCTGGAAGCCAGCATACGCCTGGAAGACACCGTCGCCCGCCTCGGCGGCGACGAGTTCGTCATCCTGCTCTCCGGCCTCGAAGGCAATCGCTCGACCGTCACCCGCCAGGCCCGCATGGTCGCGGAAAAACTGCGCAAGTTGCTGGCCGAACCCATGCTCATCGACGGCCATCGCCTGCAGGTCACGCCGAGCATCGGCATCGCCCTGATCCCCGACCACGGCGCCACCCCGGCCGACCTGCTGAAACGCGCCGACATCGCCCTCTATCGCGCCAAGGACTCCGGGCGCAATACCGTCCAGCTGTTCCGCCGGACCATGCAGGAAGCCGCCAGCGAGCGTTTACGCCTGGAAAATGACCTGCACCTGGCTCTGGCGCGCGGTGAGTTCGAGCTGTACTTCCAGGCCCAGGCAGATGCCCGCTCCGGCCAGATCATCGGCGCCGAGGTACTCCTGCGCTGGCTCCATCCAACCCTTGGCCCACAGTCGCCAGCACTGTTCATCCACGTATTGGAAGAAAGCGGATTGATCCTCGAAGTCGGCGGCTGGGTGCTCGCCGAAGCCTGCCATGCCTGCGCGCAACTGCTCGAAGAAGGGCTGATCGATGCGCAGAACTTCAGCCTGTGCGTCAACATCAGCCCCCGCCAGTTCCGCCACAACGACTTTGTCGAGCGCGTGGAAAGCAGCCTGCGCAGCAGCACCTTGCCCAAACCCATGCTCAAGCTGGAAATCACCGAAGGCATCGTCATCCAGAACATCGAGGACACCATCGCCAAGATGAATCGCCTGAAGAAGCTCGGCGTCAGCTTCGCCATGGACGATTTTGGCACCGGCTACTCCTCGCTGACCTACCTCAAACGCCTGCCGGTGGACCTGCTGAAGATCGACCAATCCTTCGTCCGCGACGCCCCCAATGATACCAACGACGCGGAAATCATCCGCGCCATCGTCGCCATGGCGCGCAGCCTAGGCCTGGAGATCATTGCCGAAGGTGTCGAACAACAGCAGCAGCTGGATTTTCTCACGCAACAGGGCTGCCACCTGTACCAGGGCTACCTGTTCAGCAAACCGCTGCCATTGCCCGAGTTCCGCGCACTGTTGGCACACACCCGCCAGCGTCTGGCGACGCCCTGAAGGGCCACGCAGCGAAACACCCGTGCCACGCAGCCAGCCGCGGCCAGACCATCCCGGAGACCCGTCCCATGCGTAAAGTCATGCTGATCACCGGCGCCAGCCGCGGCATCGGCGCCGCCACCGCCAGGCTGGCAGCAGCCCAGGGCTATGCCCTATGCCTCAATTACCGCCAGCACAACCAAGCCGCCGAGGCTCTGGCTGAACAAATCGTCGCGGCCGGCGGACAGGCCATCACCGTGCAGGCCGACGTAGCCGATGAAACCCAGGTACTGCGACTGTTCACCCGCATCGACCAGCACTTCGGCCGGCTCGACGTGCTGGTCAACAACGCCGGCATACTGGAACAGCAGATGCGCCTGGAACAGATGGACCTCGGCCGCTGGCAGCGGGTCTTCGCCGTCAACGTGTTCGGCAGCTTTCTCTGCGCCCGCGAGGCGGTGAAACGCATGTCGACCCGCCATGGCGGCAGTGGTGGTGCCATCGTCAACCTGTCGTCGGCGGCAGCCCGCCTCGGCGCGCCCGGCGAATACATCGACTATGCCGCCGCCAAAGGCGCCATCGACAGCCTGACCCTGGGTCTGGCCAAGGAAGTCGCCGCCGAAGGTATTCGCGTCAACGCCGTGCGCCCAGGGGTGATCGACACCGAGATCCACGCCAGCGGCGGCGAACCGGCACGGGTCGCCCGGGTCAGCCAGAGCGTACCCATGGGCCGCGGCGGTCTGGCTGAGGAAGTCGCCCAGGCGATTCTCTGGCTGGCCAGCGAACAGGCGTCCTACACCAGCGGCGCCCTGCTGGATGTCAGCGGCGGCCGCTGAGTAGTGCCATGCGCACTACCCTCGCCGGATAAGTCGCGGCGCACTTCAGGGAAGCGCGCGGCGCCCGAAGAAACCCGAAAAAGACGCCGCGCGAGCCGAAGAGCGCCAGCAGGCACAGCGCAACGCTGGGTTACACCGTGACAAACTGCAGCCCTGCCCGAATAGCGGCTCAGTGGCTAACCCACCCGACAAAAGCCGGCTGCTGGCTGATGGTCAGCGGGACAATCAATCCCGAGCAACGCATCGATACGCTGGCAATCGCTCTCCCGGCGCAGCGCATTGAACAACGCGAACGCCTCGGGATAGCTGCGGGTGAGCATCGCCAGCCATTGTTTCAAGCGTCCCGGGGCATAGCGTGGGGACATCTTGCGCCGCGCCTGCCGCCAGAAATCGGCGAGCAAGGGCTGCATGGCGGCCCAGTCCATTTCGACCACGGCCTGCCCGGCCCGCGCCGCGGCAATCTGCCGGGCCAGGTCCGGCCGCGCCACCAGGCCGCGGCCAAGCATGATGTCCTCGACGCCACTGATTTCGCGACAGCGGCGCCAGTCGTCCAACGTCCACACCTCGCCATTGGCGAACACCGGCACCTTGACCACCTCCTGCACCCGCGCCACCCACTCCCAATGGGCCGGCGGCTTGTAGCCCTCGACCTTGGTGCGCGCATGCACCACCAGCTGCGACGCCCCGCCTTCGGCCAGTGCTTCGGCACATTCCAGGGCGTAGTCCTTATGGTCGAAACCCAGGCGCATCTTGGCCGTTACCGGAATCCCGGCCGGCACCGTGCGGCGCACCTCGCGGACGATGGCATGGAGCAGTTCCGGCTCTTTCAATAACACCGCGCCGCCACGGGACTTGTTCACGGTTTTCGCCGGGCAGCCGAAGTTGAGGTCGATCACCGGCGCACCGAGGCCGCAGGCAAAGGCCGCGTTATCCGCCAGGCACTGCGGATCGGAGCCGAGAAACTGCACGCGCAATGGCGTACCGGCCGCCGTTTGCGCAGCGCTGAACAGTTCCGGCGCCAGCTTCTGATAGGTCGAGGCGGGCTGCACTCGCTCGGTGACGCGGATAAATTCGGTCACGCACCAGTCGATGCCGCCGACCCGGGTCAGCACATCGCGGAGGATCTCATCGACCAATCCTTCCATCGGTGCAAGGGCGATCTGCATAGAAAAAATCTCGAAAAAACGCCGCGTAGTGTACGCAACGAATTGCCCTGAATGAAATGCCCGCCAAGGCAGGCGTACACCAACGAAATGGAACGCCGCCGGCTTCAGGGAGTCCATTACCGGGACACTACAACGCTACGGAGGACGAACATGCGCATCCTTATACTGCTCGCCAGCCTGTACGTCAGCCTCGGCCTGAGCCAGGCAGAGTCACGGCAAACCGGCGAATCCGCACTGCGACCCGCCCCGAAGACACGGCCCAACTGGTTATCGGCCGCGACCGCAAGGTGCCCAACACTTGCGCTGTCGAGTTGCTCGTGGAGCAGAAGCCGGTGGCACAACTGCCAGCCGGCAAGTCGGTGAGCCTGGATGTGCCGGCCGGCACGCTCTATCTCAGGGCACGCCTGAAATCAGCTGACAACTGCGATGCAGCTGGCCTGGCCAGCGGCCAGTCGGTTCTACTCAAGGCAGGAGAGACCAAGCAGTACTTGGTAATGCTCGACAACAATGCACTGTTCCTTGCCCCGCAACTGCAATAACCGCGCGAGTCAAAGCTCCAGCGGAAAGGGCAACTGCAAAGCACGGCCGTAGCCTTCGACGAATTCGACCGGCATGCGCTTGGGTTTGCCACTGGACAGTTCGATACAGACGAACGTGGTCTTGGCTCGCAACAGGGTGATGCCATCCGCTGGACGGACCAGCTGAAAGCGCCGATCCATCTTCAAGCGCTGATCCGATTCGACAATCCAGGTGGCCATCTGTAGCTCCTGGTCTTCATAGGCGCTAGCCAGGTAATCGATCTCATGGCGCAGCACCGCCATGGCCCGGTCGAGCCGGCGGTATTCGGCCAGATCGAGGCCCAGGTATTGCGAGTGACGCCAGGCGCAGCGCTCCAGCCAGCTGACATAGACCGCGTTATTAGCATGCCCGAGGCCGTCGATATCGTCGGCAACCACGCTGATGTCGAGCACAAATGGATTAGCCAGGTCCCAACTCATCGCGGCTGCTCCAGATTGGAGCTCAACTTGTTGCTCAACGCGCTCGCAAGCCTGGTCACGGGCTGCCGCCAGCAGCGCACAGGCACAAGGCGCATCGGCGCTTGAGTGATCTTCACCGTCGGGCTCATGGGGTTACTCCTGAATCTTGAAGTGATGGACTGCCAGGTTGGCCAGCGCACTATTCTAGGCGCTAAATACGCGCTGACTCCATGCACTCTACACGCTGGCTTCACCCCAGCGCGCCTGTGCCCATCCGCAGCTGCAAGCCACTAAATGCCTAAAGTATTTTGGTTAATCGGCCGAAGCCACTAGGCTATCGCCCTGCAGGCCTTATGGATATCAACCTGCGCGGCTTCATTTCGACCGTCACTTACCCGAGAAACTTGCACGTGATTGCAGCCTTACGCGTGTTGCTGTTGTTGCTCCTGCCCAGCCTGAGCCAGGCGGATGTGCTCTCTCTGACCACGACGGAGCAAGTCGTGCTGCCGGGGCCTTTCATGCAGGTCTGGCATGATCCGCAGAAGCAGGCAGATATAGATGATGTACGCAGCCTGCCAGACTCGGCCTGGCAACCGGTTGCCCGCCGCGATGCCAGCTTCGGCTATAGCGGTAACGCCTACTGGCTACGCCTGCAACTGCATAACCCCGAATCCCGCAACATGGACTGGGTACTGCTGATCGCTAACCCGCTGCTGGACTATCTGG
This sequence comes from Pseudomonas sp. CC6-YY-74, assembly GCF_002025205.1. Classification (GTDB taxonomy): domain Bacteria; phylum Pseudomonadota; class Gammaproteobacteria; order Pseudomonadales; family Pseudomonadaceae; genus Aquipseudomonas; species Aquipseudomonas paeninsulae. The sequence goes on from NZ_CP019947.1 coordinate 2,270,255, forward strand.
ATGCCTATGGCCTGGATGGCGAGCGGGTCTACAGCTCTGGCGATCAGCGCCCATTCGCGGCGCGCTGGATCGAACACCGGCAACTGCTGCTACCACTACACCTGGCCGCCGGGGAAAGCCGCGAGCTGATCCTGCGCATGCAGACCGAAGGCTCGGCCAACCTCAGCGCCAGCCTGATGACCAGCGCCACCTTCGACCGCCATGAACAACGCATGCTGCTCCTGCAAGGGCTGTTCTTCGGCGCACTGGCGGCGATGCTGATCTATAACCTGTCGATCTTCGTCATCACCCGTGACCGCGACTACCTCTGGTACAGCCTGTTCGTCGCCAGTTTCGGCGGCTACCAGTTCATCCAGCTCGGCTTCTCCCTGCAATGGCTCTGGCCGCAATCGCTTAACTGGCACCAACTGAGTTTCCCGCTCAGTTCGGCAGTAACTACCTTGTTCGGCATTCTGTTCACCTATGGAGTGCTCGACCTCAGGCATGCATCGCCGCGCTACACCCAGGTCGTGCGCGTGCTGCTGGGTTTCACCTGGCTGGTCATCGGTTTGTCCTTGCTCGCCCCCTATCGAGTAGCACTGCTCGGCGGTTTCGCCCTGGTCATCGCCTGCGCCGCACTCGCCTGCCTGTTCACCCTGCTGCGCTGGCGAGAAGGCTATAAACCCGCCCGCCTCTTCGCCATCGGCTGGTTCGTACTGATCAGCGCCAGCCTGTTCAGCATCCTCAGCGGCACTGGCTTGATCGCCAACTCGTTGCTGACCCTGCACGCGCAACAGATCGGTGGACTGATCGAGCTGGTGGTTTTTTCCATCGCCCTGGCAGTGCGCATCCGCCAGGCGCAGAGCGCCCAACGTCTGGCCCAGGCGCAACTGCTCGCCCAGGAGCAACAACTGCGCGTGGCACAGGCCAAGGGCCTGTGCCTGCAACGACAGCTCAACGAGGGCTTGGAGATCCGCGTCAAGGAACGCACAACAGAATTGGAACAGGCCCTGAAGGCGCTTTCCGGCGCCCACCAGCAACTGTCCGAGCTGAATCGCCGGGACAGCCTGACCGGCCTGTTCAACCGGCAGACCCTTAACGACGAATTGCACCGAAGCCTGGCCCAGGCCGTGCGCAGCCAGCGCCCCATGGCCATCCTGATGATGGACCTTGACCACTTCAAGCAGGTCAACGACCACTATGGCCATCTGGCCGGCGATGCCTGCCTGCACCACGCTGCCCAACGCCTGCAGCAACGCTTGCGCGCCGGTGACCTGCTCGCCCGCTTCGGCGGCGAAGAGTTCGTCGTCGTACTGAACGATACCGATCAGGCCGGCGCTCATGACCTGGCGGAACAACTGCGCGCTGATCTGGCCCGCCATCCCTGCACCTATCAAGGCCAGACCATCGGCCTGACCATCAGCATCGGCGTGTGCGCCGGGCTACCCGACAGTGCGGACAGCGAACAACTACTGCAGCACGCCGACCAGGCTCTCTATCGAGCCAAGGCGGCCGGCCGCAATCGCGTAGAAAGTTATGAGGCCAGCTTGCTTGACGAGGTCTGACGCAGCGCAGCCAATAGCTGCATAACCGCCTGCACCAACTGCGGGTCAGACAAGACCCGCTGATGCCCGCCCTGCTCGAGACGCAACAGCCGGCTGTCGAACCAGGCCTCATGGATCGCCTGTGCTTCGCTATACGGCACAACCGGGTCATCTGCGGCGTGCACGATCAAACCCGGAAAATCCAGCTGGTAGCGCGCCACATCGAGGTGCCCGGCCGGCATCCCAGCCTTTTCCTCGACCAGACGGATAAAATGCGCCCGCGCCTGGGCAGGCAAGCCCATATAGCGCGCGAAAAGCCGCAGCATGGAGAGAATCCGGCTCGGCGCCGCGATGCTGACCACCGCCTCGGCACGCAAGCCCATCTGCGTTGCCAGCAAGGCGCTGGCGCCCCCCATCGAATGGCCGATCACTGCTTGCAATGGCGGCAATTCACTGGCGGCCTCGAGCAGGGCGCGGGCGAACACCACCACATTCGCCTCCCGCCCTGGCGAGCGCCCATGCGCCGGGGCATCCAGGGCGACCACGGCATACCCGGCCTGCACCAGCGCCTTGATCAGCTCGGCGAACTGGGTCGGCCGGCCTTCCCAACCGTGCATCAGCAACACCGTCGGCCCACTGCCCCAGCGCAATGCCGAAAGCCCGAAACGCAAGGTGATGCGCTCGGCCTGAGTCAGTAGCGGCAGCTCCCAAGCGCGTGGCGGCAACTCGCGCGGCGTCATGAATTGCCGGCGCATCTTGCTTGCCACTACCTGCGGCGCCACCCAGCCGACGGTGGCATTGAACCCACGAACCCAATTCAGATTGCTCATTGTCCTTCTCCTCAACCGATTGCCTCAAACGATCGCCGACTTGGCGGCACGCAGAACGCGGTCAGACAACTCGCCGGGACCCAGCGCCCGCGCCAGCGCCAACCCCCCAACCATCAAGGCGATATCGGCAAGCACACGGGAAGCGTCCTCAGGGCTTGCCGACAACTGCGCCACCATCAACTCCAGATGCTCGGCCAGAGCCGTGCGAAAGCCCTCGGGCAGACGCGTCAGCTCGCCCAGCGAACTCGGCAGCGGGCAGGCTTGTTCGGTAGCATCGCGGTGCTTGCGTGACAGGTAGAACGCCGCGATCAGTGCCCGGCGCTCGTCGGCCGGCAGATCGCTGTCCATCTGCTTAATCAACTCGCGGCGCTGGCCGAGCAACTGCCTGAACGCCTCCAGCATCAGCGCGTCCTTGCTCTCGAAGTGCGCATAGAAGCCACCCACGGTCAGCCCAGCAGCGCCCATCACCTCGCCGACACTCGGCTCGGCGGGGCCGCGCTGCACCAACGCGGCACTGGCCGCAGAAAGAATGCGTTCACGGGTTTGGGCTTTCTTGTCGTTCATACTCACCTCCAAAATATTACGATTGAAATATTATGCTCGTAATAAATTTAAGCAAGCAGAAAGCCTTACCGCTGGTCGGGTTGGTTAATCGGAAGGGAAGTCGGAGCAAAAAAAACAAAAGGGCCATTCCGTGAAGAATGACCCTTTAAAAGTCCCGCAGAGCGGGCAAAAATGGCGTCCCCTAGGGGACTCGAACCCCTGTTACCGCCGTGAAAGGGCGGTGTCCTAGGCCACTAGACGAAGGGGACGAAACCTTCGAAAAACAAGGCCAGCTTACGCTGGCCCGTGGCAGTGTTATGACTGCTAAATTTGGTGGAGATAAACGGGATCGAACCGTTGACCTCTTGCATGCCATGCAAGCGCTCTCCCAGCTGAGCTATACCCCCAGATTTATCGCCTCGCGGCTCACAACTCCCAACGGAGCTGCTTTTTAAATAGTGGCGTCCCCTAGGGGACTCGAACCCCTGTTACCGCCGTGAAAGGGCGGTGTCCTAGGCCACTAGACGAAGGGGACGCAAATACCCTTCAAAACTCAGCCAACACGAATGCTGACTGTGGCAAGCCTTTCGGCTTTGAGATTGGTGGAGCTAGACGGGATCGAACCGTCGACCTCTTGCATGCCATGCAAGCGCTCTCCCAGCTGAGCTATAGCCCCATCTCAAGGACGGGGCGCATGTTAAGAGCACGCCCCCCCTACTGTCAACAAAATTTTTACCTATAGCTGCTTTCTTTATGCTGACAGAACAACCACTTACCCTGTTCTACCAGCAAAGTCGCGATCAGCCGATGAACGCCAGCAGCTTTTCCCACTCCTTATTTTCCTTCTTCGACACCCCGCCGAGCAACTCGATGGCCTGGCGTAGACGGAAACGGGTGAGGTCCGGGCCGATAATTTCCATCGCATCGAGTACCGATACCGAGCTGGCCTGACCGGTAATCGCGGCGAACATCAGCGGCATGGCGTCGCGCAGCTTCAATTCAAGATGCTCGACCACCGCCTGGATGCAACCGGTGATCTTGTCCTTTTCCCACTGACGCAGCGCCTCCAGCTTCCACAGGATCAACTGCATGACCTGACGCACCTGATCCGGCGACAGCTTCTTGTGTTCGAACAGCTTGGCGTCGGGGTTGACGCCACCGGCGAAGAAGAAACTGGCCAGCGGAGCGATCTGACTGAAAGTCTCGACCCGCCCCTGCACGTGCGGGGCGATCTGCATCATGTAGTCCGAGTTGAATGCCCACTGCTGCGCGCCCGCGGCAAACGCCTCGACGCTCAGCTCACGCATCCACTGCCCATTGAGCCAGGACAACTTCTCCAGGTCGAAGATCGGCCCACCCAGGGACACACGCTGGATATCGAAATGCTCGATCATCTCGTCGAGGCTGAACTTCTCACGCTCATCCGGCATCGACCAGCCCATGCGCCCGAGGTAGTTGAGCATCGCCTGCGGCAGGAAGCCCATGCGCTCGTAGAAGGTGATCGAGGTCGGGTTCTTGCGCTTGGACAACTTGCTCTTGTCCGGGTTACGCAGCAGCGGCATGTAGCACAGTTGCGGCTTGTCCCAGCCGAAGTATTCGTACAGCAGGATCAGCTTGGGCGCCGACGGCAGCCACTCTTCACCGCGCAATACATGGGTGATACCCATCAGGTGATCGTCGACCACGTTGGCCAGGAAGTAGGTCGGCAGGCCATCGGTCTTCATCAGCACCTGCATGTCCATGCGATCCCAGGGAATCTCGACCTCGCCGCGGAGCATGTCCGGCACCACGCAAACGCCTTCGGTCGGCACCTTCATGCGCACCACGTTAGGCTCGCCGGCCGCCAGGCGCGGCTGCACCTCCTCTGCTGACAAATGCATGCAGTGGCCGTCATAGCGCGGGGTCTGCTTGGCTGCCATCTGTTCGGCGCGAACCTGGTCCAGGCGCTCGGCGCTGCAGAAGCAGTGGAAGGCGTGGCCCTTGTCCACCAACTCGGCGCTGTACTTCTGGTAGATATGCCCACGTTCACTCTGTCGATAAGGACCGTGAGGACCGCCGACATCAGGGCCTTCGCTCCATTCGATACCGAGCCAGCGCAGGGCGTCGTAGATTTGCTGTTCCGACTCGCGGGTAGAACGTACCTGGTCGGTGTCCTCGATACGCAGAATGAATTCACCACCGTGCTGACGGGCAAAGCACAGGTTGAACAAGGCGATATAGGCAGTGCCTACGTGCGGATCGCCGGTCGGCGATGGCGCAATACGGGTGCGGACGGTGGTCATGGCGAGTCTCGAAGAAGTGAAGCGAAAACCGATTAAGACGGCGATATTAACAGCCCCGGCACTGCCGGCTCCAGCAGCCGGCCACCTTAGAACGGCAGACTATTCATCAGGAAATCGAGGAAGGTTTTCACCTTCATCGCTTGGAACCGCCGGGAAGGATAGACCGCATACAACTCGCCAACCGGCAATCGAGCCTCCGCCAACAGCTCGACCAACCGCCCCTCCTGCACCGCGCGCTCACTGATCATGACCGGCAGGCCGGCAATTCCCGCCCCCGCCAACGCCGCTTCACGAGCAAACGTAATGTTGTTCGAGGTCAAGACCCGCTGGCACGCAATGGTTTCGCCGAGCAGCGGCCAGTGACGCGGCGAGTCATGCGGCAACAGAATCGCCCGATGCGACGCCAACTCGGCGACTGTCCGTGGGGTGCCATGCCGGGCCAGGTAGTCGGGGCTGGCGCACAAGGAGCGGTTGGTCTCGAACAACTTGCGCGCGATCAGCGTGGAGTCCTGTGGCTGGCCGACCAGGATGACGATATCCACAGCCTCCTCGACCGGATCGACATGCCGTGAAGTCAGTTCCACTTCGGCGGTGATTAGCGGGTACTGACGCATAAAATCGCCAAGCACGCGACCGAGAAACAGCTGACCAAATTCAATCGGCGCAGTGATGCGCAGCAAACCGGATGGCTCCTGCTGTAGCTGCATGACCGCCTGCTCGGCCTCGGCGAAATCGAGCATGATCTGCCGACAGCGCTCGTAATAGGCCTGACCGACTTCAGTCAGGCGCAGCTTGCGCGTGGTGCGATTGAGCAGACGTACGCCGAGGCGTTCCTCGAGCAAGGCAATGCGTCGACTGACCGTGGATTTTTGCATGCCCAGCCCCAGAGCAGCATGGGTGAAGCTGTGGCACTCGACCACACGAGTGAAGATCAGGGCATCATCAAGACCCATTATTGTTCCCCATAAGCAACAAAGCTTATGAATTTTAGCCTTACAGACTCCAAAGAAACACTGTTAGATTCACCGATGCCATGTTGCAAACACCCTCTTGCCCGAGCTTCGAGCGCCTGCCATGCCTGCCCAACTGCAACGTCGCCTACTTATCTTCCTGGTCGTACTCGGCCTCATCACTGCGGCCTTCTCCGCCCGCTGGCTGCTCGTCGGGCGCTATCTCGAAAGCACCGACAACGCCTATGTCCAGGGTGAAATCACCCGCGTCTCCAGCCAGCTTGGCGCGCGCATCGTCAAGGTGTTGGTGGGTGATAACCAGCATGTACAGCAGGGCGAGTTGTTGCTGAAACTGGAAAGCGCTGACTTCGAACTGGCGCAGCAGCGTGCTCAGGCCGTCCTCGCCACCCGCGAAGCCGAACGGCTTCAGGCGCAGAGCAAACTGAGCCAGCAGGCCAGTCTGATTGCCGCCAGCCAGGCTGGCGTAACGGCCAGCGAAGCCATCCTGGAACGTACCCAAATCGATTTGTCACGCGCGCAAACCCTGCGCAAACCCGGCTATGTCTCCGAGGAGCGGGTGACCACCCTGGCGGCCGACAGCCGCATCGCGCGCTCACAGGTGAGCAAGGCCCAGGCGGATCTACAAGCCGAGCGCCAGCAGATCAACAGCCTGCAAGCCGAGATCAAACGCCTTGACGCGCAGATCGCCAGCGCCCGCGCCGACCTGGCCCAAGCACAGCTGAACCTCGCGCGTACCGAGGTCCTCGCACCCATCAGCGGTTTTATCGGCCAGCGCGCCGCACGCAACGGCCAATACGTGCAAGCCGGGGCCTATCTGCTGTCGCTGGTACCGGATCAGGACATCTGGGTTCAGGCCAACTTCAAGGAGACCCAGATCGGGCGTATGCGACCTGGACAAAGCGCCGAACTGACTTTCGACAGTTTCCCCGACACCCCCATCGAGGCCCGGGTCGACAGCCTGTTCGCCGCCTCAGGCGCACAGTTCAGCCTGCTGCCACCGGATAACGCCACCGGCAACTTCACCAAGGTGGTGCAACGCTTCCCGATCAAACTGACCTTCGCCGTGGACAATCCGCTCCAGGGCCTGATTCGTCCGGGCATGTCGGTAGAGGTCAAGGTCGACATCCAGACCGATCAACAGCATGGCGGCTGATGCGCTGATTCGCCCCACTGGCGAACCCAGCCGGCGCGACTGGATCGCGGTGATGAGCGCCCTGCTCGGCGCCTTCATGGCGGTACTGGACATCCAGATCACCAACTCCTCACTCAAGGATATCCAGGGTGCGTTGTCGGCCACCCTGGAGGAAGGCTCGTGGATCTCCACCTCCTACCTGGTTGCCGAAATCATCATGATTCCGATGACGGCCTGGTTGGTCCAGCTCCTCTCCGCGCGACGCCTGGCGGTGTGGGTGTCTATAGGGTTCCTGGCCGCCTCACTGCTCTGCTCGATGGCCTGGAGCCTGGAGAGCATGATCGTGTTCCGCGCCCTGCAAGGTTTTACCGGCGGCGCACTGATCCCCCTGGCGTTCACCCTGATCCTGATCAAACTGCCCGAACACCATCGCGCCAAAGGCATGGCACTGTTCGCCCTGACAGCGACCTTCGCTCCATCCATCGGACCGACCCTGGGCGGCTGGCTAACGGAAAACTTCGGCTGGAAATACATCTTCTATATCAACGTGGTGCCTGGCCTGTTGATGATCGCCGGGCTGCTCTACGGTCTGGAAAAGAAAGCGCCGCACTGGGAGCTGCTGAAAACCAGCGACTATGCCGGCATTCTCACCCTCGGCCTGGGCCTGGGTTGCCTGCAGGTGTTTCTTGAGGAAGGCCACCGCAAGGATTGGCTGGAGTCCAACCTGATCGCCGGGCTCGGCAGCATCGCGGCGATCAGCCTGGTGCTGTTCATCATCCTGCAAGTGTCACGGCCCAACCCGTTGATCAACCTCGGCGTGCTGCGCGAGCGCAACTTCGGCCTGGCGGGCATTTCCAGCGTCGGCCTGGGTATGGGCCTGTACGGCTCTATCTATGTGCTGCCGCTGTATCTGGCGCAGATCCAGGGCTACAACGCCCTGCAGATCGGCGAGGTGATCATGTGGATGGGCATTCCGCAGTTATTCCTGATTCCCCTGGTGCCACTGCTGATGAAAGTGGTGTCGCCGAAGCTGCTCTGCGCCCTGGGTTTCGCCCTGTTCGGCGCCGCCAGCTTCGCCTCCGGGGTACTCAACCCGGACTTCGCCGGCGAGCAGTTCAATCATATCCAGATCATCCGCGCCCTCGGTCAGCCGCTGGTGATGGTGACCATCTCGCTGATCGCCACCGCCTACGTGCTGCCGCAAGATGCCGGCTCGGCCTCGAGCCTGTTCAACATCCTGCGCAACCTCGGCGGCGCCATCGGCATCGCCCTGCTCGCGACCCTGCTCGACAGCCGCGCCAAGGTCTATTTCGACTACCTGCGCGAGGCCCTGGTGCCAAGCAACCCGCAGGTCGCCGAGCGTCTGGCGCTCCTGACCGAAACGCTGGGCAGCGAGCAGGCGGCCCTGGCCAAGCTCAGCGAGATCACCCATCAGCAGGCGGCGATCATGGCCTACAACGATGCCTTCCACTGCATCGGTATCGCCCTCGCCATCAGCATGCTCGCGGTGCTGCTGACCAGGCGCTTACCCGCCGGCACGACCGGTGGCGCGGCGCATTGATCCTCGCTGTTCAGCGCAGATCGCCACGCAACGCCGTCACCTGCGCCTGCAACAGCTGCCGATCGGCCTGCTCGGCGCCGAGTGGCGCGCCCGCCACCAGTTTGATCCGCGACCACAGGCGCCTGAACAGGCGCTTGCGCGGATCTCGACTGAAAAAGCTGCCCCACAGGCCTTGCAGCGCCATGGGAATCACCGGCACCGGGTTTTCTCCGAGGATGCGCTCGATACCGCTCTTGAACTCGTTGATCTGGCCATCAGCGGTCAACTTGCCCTCCGGGAAGATGCACACCAACTCGCCGTTACGCAGGTATTCGGCAATCTTCTTGAACGCCGCGTCGTAGATCAGCAGATCCTCACTGCGCCCGGCAATCGGCACGGTGCCGGCGGTGCGGAAGATAAAGTTGAGCACGGGCAGGTTGTAGATCTTGTAATACATGACGAAACGCACCGGCCGGCGCACCGCACCGCCCACCAGCAGGGCATCGACGAAAGACACGTGGTTGCACACCAGCACCGCCGGCCCTTCCTCGGGAATCGCGTCCAGCCCCTGATGCTCGACCCGGTACATCGAGTGCCCGAGCAGCCAGATCAGGAAGCGCATGCTGAACTCGGGGACGAGCTTGAAGATGTAGCTGTTGACCGCGACATTCATCAGCGCAATCGCCAGGAACAACTGCGGAATCGACAGCTCGGCGACGCTGAGAAACAGGATCGAGACAATCGCCGAAACCACCATGAACAGCGCGTTGAGGATGTTGTTCGCGGCAATCACCCGCGCCCGCTCGTGTTCCGCAGTACGCGACTGGATCAGCGCATACAGCGGCACTATGTAGAGACCGCCGAATAAACCGATACCGAGAATCGAGGACAGTACCCACCAGGCCTGGCCGTAGCCCAGCACCGTCAGCCAGTCGTGGGCCTGGATGCCCTGCGGGAAACCACCCGAGTGCCACCAGAGCAGCACGCCGAACAGGGTCAGGCCGATCGAGCCGAACGGCACCAGGCCGATCTCCACCTTATGCCCGCTCATCCGCTCGCACAGCATCGACCCCAGCGCGATGCCCAGCGAGAACACGGTGAGAATCAGGGTCACCACGCTCTCGTCACCGTACAACCACTGCTTGGCATAGGCCGGGATCTGGGTCAGATAGACCGCCCCGAGAAACCAGAACCAGGAGCTGCCCACCAACGAGCGCGACACCGAAGGACGTTGTTCGGCCAGGCCCAGGCGCATGATGCGCCAGGATTGGCGGAAGATGTTCCAGTCCAGCATCAGCTCCGGCAGTGCCGCATGGGCGCGGGGAATGCCACGACTGGCCAGATAGCCGAGCACCGCCACCGTGACCACGGTGCCGGCGACCAGGCTGGCATAGCCGCTGCTGGCCATCATGATGCCGGCGCCGATGGTGCCGGCGAGAATGGCCAGGAAGGTGCCCATCTCGACCAGGGCGTTGCCGCCGACCAGTTCCTCTTCGCGCAGGTGCTGCGGCAGGATCGAATACTTCACCGGACCGAACAGCGCCGACTGGGTGCCCATGCAGAACAGCACGGCGAGCATCAGCGGCAGGTTGCCCAGCAGCACCCCGGCGGCGCCGGCCAGCATGATCAGGATCTCGGCGAACTTGATCGCCCGGATCAGGCTGTCCTTGGCGAATTTCTCGCCGAACTGCCCGCCGAGCGCGGAAAACAGGAAGAACGGCAGGATGAACAGCAGCGCGCAGAGATTGACCAGCAGGCTGCTGTCCGCGCTGGAGCTGAGCTTGTAGAGGATGGCGAGGATCAGCGACTGCTTGAAGATGTTGTCGTTGAAGGCGCCGAGCAACTGGGTGAGGAAAAACGGCAGGAAGCGCCTGGAACCGAGCAGGCGGAATTGCGAGTGTTGGGTCATCGTCCATGTACCTGGCATTAGGGCCGTGCAAGGCCGGGAAAACCGCGAGCGCCGCGGCGCCCGTCCAGCATTGGACTGCAACAAGCCGTAGCAAAGCCACAACGATCGACGGTTTTTGCCCGGCGTTCGGCAAAACCGCCGCAGCGGTGGTGAACATATCGAGCGCCGTCGCGAGGCTAGCTCCAGGCGTTCGCGGCGCCACGCCGCAGTAGACAGGCGTTATTTCACAAGCGCTTAGAGGGTGTTTACAAAAGTAGCGAGCGATGGCCAGGCAAGGCGAAATCAGCCGAAAAAGCGGAGTGTACGAGTAGTACATGAGCATTTTGAGGCTGATTTCAACGCAGCATGGCCGAGCGCAGTAATTTGTAAACACCCTCTTAGAGCGGCAACTGACCCATTGCCCAGCGCAACAGGAAGAACACCAGCAGACCGCCGCCGATGGTCGCCAATAAATGTCGGGTGATGGCGGCGATGGCGATAGTCGCCAGCCCCGCCCACAGGTAGGCATTGTCCAGGCGCAGCGCCCAGTGCTGGCCATCGGGCAGCAACATGCCCGGCAGCACGATGGCGGTCAGCACCGCGGTCGGCACAAAATGCAGGCCCTGGCGCACCAGCGGCGGGAAGCGCAAGTCGGGAAAGGCGAACAGGCTGTAGCGAATCGAAAAGGTGATCGCCAACATGCCGAGAATCAACCACCAGTTATCCATCAGGCCAGCTCCTCTTCGACTCGTTCATTGCACCGCTCCAGCAGCACGCCCACGACAATCCCGCTGAACGCCGCGGCCAGCAAGCCGAGCTTGTATGGCCAGGCATGGCAGGCCAGCGCCACCGCACCGGCCACCAGCGCCGCCGCAACTTGCGGGCGATTGCGCAACATCGGCACGACGATGCCGATAAAGGTCGCCAGCATGGCGAAGTCCAAACCCCAGGCGGCGAGATTCGGCACGCGCTGGCCGAACAGCACGCCGATCAGGGTGCACAGCTGCCAGTTCAGGTACATGGCCAGGGCCGCCCCGAGAAAGTACCAGTGCTTGTGCGCCGAGCTGTCCGCAGCGGTATAGCGCTGCAGCACCACCGCGTAGGCCTCGTCGGTCAGCCAGAAGGCCAGCGGCATGCGCCAACGCTTGGGCAGATGACGGACGTAAGGTTGCAGGCTGGCGCTGTACAGGGCGTGGCGCAGGTTGACCACCAGGGTGGTGAGCAGCAACACGGCAAGGCCGGTACCGGCGCCCAGCAAACTGATGGCGATGAACTGCGCCGAACCGGCGAACACCAGCAGCGACATGCCCAGCGTCTGCCAGGGGCTCAGGCCGGCGGCCCCGGCCAGGCTGCCGAAGATGATGCCGAAGGGCACGGCGCCGAGCAGCATCGGCAGCATGTCGCGGGCGCCTTGGGCGAATTCGTGTTGACGGGACATGGAGCCTCCTTGGACTGCGCAGGTTACCGCGCAGCGCGAGGACGGTCTTGAACGATCTTGCGCAGTGGCTCGTGCGGGACAGGCAATGTCGCAGAAGCCCTTCCCTGCGCGGTGCTGCACATCTGTGGGCGGGGCTTTAGCCGCGAACCCAGGCGACTCGATCTGCGAACCAACCAGGCGGTGTTGCGGACGCTGCAGTTCGCCGCCGAGACCGCTCCCACACTGGCCAAGGGTTGGTATCAGTGACCGTCGCCACTGATGCGCACGGCACCCTACCCAGGCCGGCCGCGGCAGGCCTTGCGGTATGCGCCCGGGCCGACGCCATAGGTCTGCTTGAACTGCCGACCCAGGTGGCTTTGATCGGCGAAGCCCAGTTGCATGGCCACGCGCAGCGGCGCACAGCCGTTTTTCAGCAAAGCGCGGGCCTGCTCCAGCCGGCGCTGCATCAACCAGGCGTGGGGCGGCAAGCCGGTGGCGCGGCGGAACACCCGGGCGAAATGGAAGGGTGACAGGTTGACCGCCTGGGCCAGCGCTTCCAGCGACGGCGGCTCGGCGAGCTGGCTGCTCAGCAATTCCTTGGCCCGCGCCACGGCCCGCGGCTCCTGCCCTGGCGCGCGGCCAGCTGGAATCCGCGCATGGCGCTGAAACAACGCCAGGATCGCCTCGCGCCAGGCGGTCTGCTGCTGCAAGGCACTGGCTGGACTGTCCAGCAACCGATGCAACTCAGCGAACATGCGGTGCAACTGCGGGTCATGCAATACGCTGTCGGCAAACGACGGCAGACCGCCCGCATCCAGTTCGAGCTCGGCCATCACTCCGACGATCTGGCGGTTATCGGGGTAGAAACCGCGGTAGCGCCAACCCTGCTCATGGGCCTTGGAGCCGGTGTGCAGTTCATCCGGATTGATCAGCACCATGCTGCCGACCGGCGCCAGGTGGTCGCCGCCACGATGCCGGAAAGATTGCGCGCCGTGCTCGATCACCGTGAACACAAAACCCTCATGCACATGCGGGGTAAAGCGTTGTTCGATGTAGTGGGCATGCAGCAGCTCGACCCCGTGCAGCTCGGGCGACGTCCAGAAACGGGTGCGCTCAACCTCAGTCGATGGCATAGATCAGCCGCTGAAACGCGCCTCCAGCTGTTGCTTGAGCGCCGGCCACTGCTGATCGGTGATGCTGTACAGCACGCTGTCATCCAGCCGCCCGTCGGCCAGCCGGCGATGATTGCGCAACACGCCCTCGCGCTGCGCGCCGAGCTTTTCGATCGCGCGCTGCGCACGCAGGTTGCTGGCGGCGGTTTTCAACTGCACGCGCACCATGCGCCAGTTCTCGAAGGCGTGGCGCAGCATCAGGTACTTGACCATGACGTTCAGGCCGGTGCCGTGCTGGCTGTGATCGAGCCAGGTCCAGCCGATCTCGGCGGCGGGCAGCGCCGGCATGAAGTCGCCGAAACGGGTCGTGCCCACCAGTTGCTCGCCGAGGCGAATGACAAACGGCAGCGCCTTGCCTTCACGCTGATCGAGCAGGCCCTGGCGGTACCAATCCAGGCGCTGGGCGCCGCTCATATGGATCAGCTCCTGGCGATTGGCTTCGGCCAGGGCGACCAGCGCCGGAATATCGGCATCGAGCATCGGTTCGATACGCAGCGCGCCGCGCTGCAGGGTAATCAATTGCGGCTTGAACATGGGGTCCCTCCTCCGACTAGACGCAAGCGCGCCACGCTAACAGGGCAGACGCTCGGCCACAATTACCAAGCGCTAGCAGCCGAGTTGTTTTCGCCCCGGCCTGCGACCTTAGTCGCGCCTGACGGCACGGCACTTTACTGCGACACTGCTGAGGATTCATTTGAAGTATGGTCTCGTCTCGAAGGGGCTGTGGTCAGCACCTGAATTAAGACCGGGCAAGTCCCATATAGTTTGCTGTCGGAGTACCCATGTCTTTGTCCAGCGGGCTGATCGCTGCGGTCGCCTTGATCTATATGACCATTCTCTTCGCCATCGCCTTCTATGGCGACCGCCGCCGCGCGCCCTTGCCGCCGCGCATGCGCGCTTGGGTCTATAGCCTGTCGCTGGCGGTCTACTGCACCAGCTGGACCTTCTTCGGCGCGGTCGGCCAGGCTGCCGAGCAGCTCTGGTCATTCCTGCCGATCTACCTGGGGCCGATCATCATCATGCTGTTCGCCCCCTGGGTGCTGCAGAAGATGGTGATGATCAGCAAAGAGGAGAACATCACCTCCATCGCTGACTTCATCGCGGCGCGCTACGGTAAATCCCAGGCCCTGGCGATAGTCGTAGCCCTGATCTGCCTGGTGGGCGTGCTGCCCTATATCGCCCTGCAACTCAAGGGCATCGTGCTCGGGGTCAACCTGCTGATCGGCGCTGGCGCCGACTCCACCGGCACCCGCGCCCAGGACACCGCGCTGATCGTATCGCTGGTCCTGGCGCTGTTCACCATCCTGTTTGGCACGCGCAACCTGGACGTCACCGAGCATCACCGCGGCATGGTGCTGGCGATCGCCTTCGAATCGATTGTCAAACTGCTGGCCTTCCTCGCCGTCGGCGCGTTCGTCACCTACGGCCTCTATAACGGTTTCGGCGATCTGTTCGAGCAGGCCCGCAACACCCCCGCACTCGACGAATTCTGGGCCGAGGCGGTGAACTGGCCGGCGATGATGACGCTGACCGGCATGTCGATGATCGCCATCATCTGCCTGCCGCGACAATTCCACGTCACCGTGGTGGAAAACATCGAACCGCGGGACCTGCGCCTGGCCCGCTGGGTGTTCCCGGCCTACCTGGTGCTGGCCGCGCTGTTCGTCGTACCCATTGCCCTGGCCGGGCAGATGCTGCTGCCGGCCGGCGTGACGCCAGACTCTTTTGTTATCAGTCTGCCGCTGGCCCAGGCGCACCCGATCCTGGCCGTGCTGGCCTTCATTGGCGGCGCCTCGGCCGCCACCGGCATGGTCATCGTCGCCTCGGTGGCGCTGTCGACCATGATTTCCAACGACATGCTGCTGCCCTGGCTGTTGCACCGACAGAACACCGAGCGGCCGTTCGAGGCCTTCCGCCACTGGATGCTCACGGCGCGCCGGGTGAGCATCGTACTGATCCTGCTGCTGGCCTATGTCTGCTACCGCCTGCTCGGCTCCAACGCCAGCCTGGCGACCATTGGCCAAATCTCGTTCGCCGCCATCAGCCAGCTGGCCCCGGCGATGTTCGGCGCCCTGGTATGGAAGCAGGCCAACCGCCGCGGCGTATTTGCCGGGATGGCCCTCGGCGCGCTGATCTGGTTCTACACCCTGATCATGCCGCTGGTGGCGCGCAGCGCCGGCTGGTCGCTGGACAGCCTGCCCGGCCTGCAAGGCCTGCTCTACGCGCCGATCGGCTTCGCGGTCGACCCCCTGACCCGCGGCGTGGTGCTGTCGCTGGCCGGTAACTTCCTGCTGTTCGTCTGGGTGTCCTACTTCTCCCGCACGCGGGTTTCCGAACACTGGCAAGCCGGCCGCTTTATCGGTCACGACTTCGGTGTCAAACCGAGCAACCGCAGCTTGCTGGCGGTCCAGGTCAACGACTTGCTGATCCTTGCCAGCCGCTTCGTCGGTGCGGAGCGCGCACAACAGAGTTTTATCCGCTGTGCCCAGCGCCAGGGTCAGAGCTTCAACCCCAACCTGCCGGCCAACAGCGAGTGGATCGCCCACACCGAACGCCTGCTCGCCGGTGTGCTCGGCGCCTCCTCGACCCGGGCGGTGGTCAAGGCGGCCATCGAAGGACGCGAGATGCAGGTCGAGGATGTGGCGCGCATCGTCGACGAAGCCAGCGAGGTGCTGCAGTTCAACCGCGCCCTGCTGCAAGGGGCGATCGAGAACATCACCCAGGGCATCAGCGTGGTCGATCAATCGCTGCGTCTGGTGGCCTGGAACCATCGGTATGTCGAGCTGTTCGACTACCCGGACGGCCAAGTCTACGTCGGCCGGCCGATTGCCGAGCTAATCCGCTTCAACGCCCAACGCGGCCTGCTCGGCGCAGGTGACATCGATATCGAAGAGAGCGTTGCCAGGCGCCTGCACTGGATGCGCCAGGGCACCGCGCACAGTTACGAGCGCACCTTCCCCAACGGCCGGGCGATCGAACTGATCGGCAATCCGATGCCCGGCGGCGGCTTCGTCATGAGCTTCACCGACATCACCGAGTTCCGCGAGGCCGAGCGGGCGCTCAAGGACGCCAACGAAGGCCTGGAACAGCGGGTCGCCGCACGCACCCATGAACTGTCACAACTGAATCAGGCGCTGACCGAGGCCAAGAGCGTGGCCGAGGCGGCCAACCAGTCGAAAACCCGCTTCCTCGCCGCCGTCAGCCACGACCTGATGCAGCCGCTGAATGCCGCGCGGCTGTTCTCCGCAGCGCTCTCCCACCAGGAGGAAGCGCTGCCGCACGAGGCCAAGGAACTGGTGCGCCACCTGGACAGCTCGCTGCGTTCGGCGGAAGACCTGATCAGCGACCTGTTGGACATCTCGCGTCTGGAGAATGGCCGCATCACCCCGGACCGCAACGCCTTCGCCCTCAACAGCCTGTTCGATACCCTGGGCGCCGAGTTCAAGGTACTGGCCGCCGAATGCGGCGTCGACTTCCGCCTGCGCGGCAGCCGCCTGCGCGTGGACAGCGACAGCAAACTGCTGCGCCGGGTGCTGCAGAACTTTCTCACCAACGCCTTCCGCTACGCCAAGGGTCGCGTATTGCTGGGCGTGCGCCGCTCAGGCGGGCAACTGCGCCTGGAAGTCTGGGACCGCGGCCCGGGTATCCCGGAAGACAAGCGCAAGGTGATCTTCGAGGAATTCAAGCGTCTGGACAGCCACCAGACCCGCGCCGAAAAAGGCCTCGGCCTCGGCCTGGCAATTGCCGACGGCCTGTGCCGGGTGCTCGAGCACAGGCTGGAGGTGCGGTCCTGGCCGGGCAAGGGCAGCGTGTTCAGCGTCACCGTGCCGCTGGCCCGCACCCCGCTGGCCAAACCCAAGCCGGCCAGCGCCGAACTCAATGGCCAGCTGCTGACCGGCAGCCAGGTGCTGTGCATCGACAACGAGGACAGCATCCTCACCGGCATGCACAGCCTGCTGTCACGCTGGGGCTGCCAGGTATGGACCGCACGCAATCGCCTGGAATGCGAACACCTGCTCAACGAGGACGTCCGCCCGCACTTGGCCCTGGTCGACTACCACCTCGACGAAGGCGAAACCGGCACCGAGTTGATGGCCTGGCTGCGCACCCGCTTAGGCGAGCCGGTGCCTGGCGTGGTGATCAGCGCCGACGGCCGCCCCGAAGTGATCGCCGAAGTCCACGCCGCCGGCCTCGACTACCTGGCCAAGCCGGTCAAACCCGCAGCCTTGCGCGCCCTGCTCAGCCGCCACCTGACGTTGCGCTAGGCTGGCCGCGGGAACCGCTCGCGGCTGAAGCCCCTCCCACAAGATGCAACACGCTTTCCACGTGGGAGCGGCTTCAGCCGCGATTGCCAGTGGCCGCGACACTCATCCACTGACCTGGCGCAATGTCAGGCGGTGGCCCACAGCTAGACTGTCACCATCAAGCCCCGCTCAAGGACGCAGCATGCCCGAGGCGCTCGACACCCTACTGAATTTCGCCAGCGCGCTGGCGGCTGGCCTGCTGATCGGCGCCGAACGCGGCTGGCAGGAGCGCAACAGCGAGGACGGGCGGCTGGCTGCCGGTATCCGCACGTTTGCCTTGACCGGCTTGCTCGGTGGTTTCGCCATGCTGCTCGGCGAGCGCTTCGGCGTGGTCGCCTGGGCGGTCGTCTTCGTCGGTTTCGCCGCGCTGGTTCTCGCCTCGTACTTCGGCGACCTGCTGCAAAACGGCGACAAGGGCCTGACCAGCGAAGTGGCGATGCTGATCACCTTCATCCTCGGCAGCCTGGCAGTCGCCGGACATCCTCCGCTGGCCGCTGCCGGTGCCGTGGCGGTGGCACTGCTACTGAGCCTCAAACGCACCCTGCACGGCGCCCTACGCCGACTCAACGAGGCCGAGCTGTCGGGCGTGCTGAAGCTGCTGTTCATCTCCCTGGTGCTGCTGCCGGCCCTGCCCAACCAGGGCTACGGCCCCTGGCAGGCGTTCAACCCCTATGTCACCTGGTGGATGGTGGTGCTGATTGCCGGCCTCGGTTTTGCCGCCTATGTGGCGATTCGCCTGGTCGGCACCCGCCATGGCCTGCTGATCACCGCGCTGCTGGGCGGCATCGTCTCCTCCACCGCGATGACCGTCACCCTCGCCCGCCTGAGCCAGCAGCGCGGCCTGCACGCCATGCTGGCCTGCGGCCTGCTGGCAACCTCGGCCCTGATGTTTCCCCGCGTGCTACTGGAAGTCGGCCTGATCAATGCCCAATTGCTACCGCGCCTGCTCTGGCCATTGGGCGTGGCGGCCCTGGTCTATGCCGGGGGCGCGCTGGTCTATTTTCGCCTGGCCGACAGCCTGTCGGAGGAAAACGCCGAACCAGCCCTGAAGAACCCCTTCGAGCTGGGCTCGGCGCTGCGCTTCGCCGCGCTGCTGGTGCTGATCCTGTTTCTCGCGGAAGGCGCACGGCGCTGGCTTGGCGATGCTGGCGTGTACCTGGTGGCGCTGCTCTCCGGACTGGCCGACGTGGACCCCATCACCCTGACCCTGGCACGCAGCGCCAAAGCCGAGCTGGCTCCGCAGGTCGCGGTGCACGGCATCTTCCTCGCGGTCCTCAGTAACAGCCTGATCAAGGGCTTGCTGATCGCCCTGATCGGCGGCCGTGAGCTGGCCCTGCGGACCCTGCCGGTGATGGCCGCTGGCCTGCTGGCGGGTGCGACGGTGTTGCTGCTGGTTTAAGAGCGACCGGGTTCCGTAGGCACAGTGGGAACGCCTAGTCGCATGCCGACGACCCGTGGTACGGCAACAATCTTCGCGGCCATGGGCCGCTCTCATCAAACAAAAGATAACTCATTGTTTTATATATAAATTAAATATACAAAAAGCCCTGTAGGAGCGGGCCATGCCCGCGAAACCCATCGTGGGCATGGAACTGGGCGTCCCCCCCGCCCCTACAGGTACCCACAAGCCGACAGACACCATTGCCTCCAGTTTGCTGCGCGACAGCGCGGCGTCTGGACGACGGGTGATCGCCTACGCAACCTCGGTGTTTCGCACGCGCGCCTTGCGACAACCCTGCGAGGCGGCGCTGCACCCTACTCCGCCGCCTCATCCAACACCGCCACCCCAGCTGCCTGTTCGAGCAACTCGGCCGGCAGGCTCTTGCTCGCGCGGGCGCCGAGCAGTTTGAGGTTCTCCACCCGACTGATGATATTGCCGCGCCCGTCGCAGAGCTTGTTGCGCGCCGCGGCATAGGCCTTGTCCAGCTGCTGCAGGCGCGTACCGACTTCGTCTAGGTCCTGGATGAACGCAACGAACTTGTCGTACATCGCCCCGGCGCGTTCGGCGATCTCGCGCGCGTTCTGGCCTTGCCGCTCCTGGCGCCAGAGGCTGTCGATCACCCGCAGGGTCGCCAGCAGGGTAGTCGGACTGACAATCACGATGTTCTGCTCGAAGGCCTCCTGGAACAGGCCGGTGTCGGCCTGCAGCGCCGCGGCGAAGGCGGCCTCGATCGGCACGAACAACAGCACGAAATCCAGACTGTGCAGTCCTTCCAGGCGTTGGTAATCCTTCAGCGACAAGCCTTTCAGATGACCACGCAACGACAGCACATGCTGTTTCAGGGCTTGCTGCCGGGTTGGCTCGTCTTCGCCAGCGACATATTGCTGATAGGCCGTCAGGCTGACCTTGGCATCCACCACCACCTGCCTGTCGCCGGGTAACTGGATCAGCACATCGGGCTGGAAACGCTGGCCGTCGGCGCTCTTCAGGCTGACCTGGGTCTGGTATTCACGGCCCTTCTCCAGCCCGGCATGTTCCAGTACCCGCTCGAGCACCAGCTCGCCCCAGTTGCCCTGGGTCTTCTGCCCTTGCAGGGCGCGGGTCAGATTGGTCGCTTCATCGCCCAGTCGCTGATTGAGCTGCTGCAGACGTTCAAGTTCCTTGCCCAGCGAGAAGCGCTCGCGGGCTTCCTGCTGGTAGCTCTCCTCGACGCGTTTTTCGAAGGACTGGATGCGTTCCTTGAGCGGATCGAGCAACTGGCCGAGCTGCTGCTGGCTGGTCTCGGCGAAGCGCTGCTCGCGCTCATCGAAGATCTTCCCGGCCAACTCGGCGAACTGCGCACGCAGCTCATCGCGCGAGCCTTGCAGGTCGTCCAGGCGCTGCTGGTGGCTACCCTGCTGCTCGCGCAACTCGGCACTCAAGGCCGCGCGCTCGGCGCCCAGGCGACGCAGTTCGGCTTCCTGTTGTTCACGCTGCTGTTGCCAGGCCAGAGCGGCCTCGCGGGCGACCTGCCGCTCGTGCTGCAGCAGTTCGGTCTCGCGCCGCTTGGCCGCCAACTCGGCTTGCTGGTCGGCCTTGATCTCGCTGATCTCGGCGAGTTCCTGGCGACATTCATCGAGCTGTGCGCCCAGGCCAGCCTGAGCCAATTGCGCGCTGCTTAGGCGCTCCTGCAAGAGGCTGGATTCGAGTTGCGCACTGGCCGCACGCCGTTGCAGCGACCAGGCCAGGGCCAGCAACGGCAGGCCTGCAGCGGCCAAGCCGAGCAGCAGCGCAGGTAGCTGGAAAGGTAAATCAATTGGCATAAGCGGCTCCGCGCAAGATTACCGGGCAGTATACCCAGCCCGGCCCCACGCAGAACGCTCAGACGGGGATCAGAGGCCGAGCAGTTGCTTGGCTTCAGTCGAGCCCTGTGCGGCTGCCAGTTCCAGCCAGTGCCGCGCCTGCAACGGTTCATTGCGACGCGGCTGGCTGTACAGCCGGCCCAGCTCCAGCTGGGCCTGGCGATCGCCGGAACGTGCGGCCTGGCGCAGCAATTCGAAGCCGATACGCCGATCGCGGGTATTGCCACAGTCGCGGCAGAGCAATTGCCCCAGCCGGCTCTGGGCCAGCACCACACCCTGACGCGCCGGCTGCTTGAGCAACTGGCCGGCGAAGCGTTTAACGCTTGGCGCATGACCGAAGCGCGGGCTGTCCAGCAGCCAGAGCGCAACGCGCATCGGCAAGCGAGGACTGACAGGGGATGTTGCAGCGGATAAACGAG
Organism: Pseudomonas sp. CC6-YY-74; assembly: GCF_002025205.1. Lineage (GTDB taxonomy): Bacteria > Pseudomonadota > Gammaproteobacteria > Pseudomonadales > Pseudomonadaceae > Aquipseudomonas > Aquipseudomonas paeninsulae. The sequence continues at coordinate 2,291,558 of NZ_CP019947.1, forward strand.
GTAATACGCGTGACATAAGAAGCAGCTGTAGCGGGAAAGGCGGGCACTTTACTCCTTTTTTCGCCGAGGTAAAGCCCCGATAAACCCACTCGAGAGCGGGCTAAAGCAAAGGCTTGCGACAATCCACAAAAGCTGTGGATAACTCAGTGGATAACATGGGAGAAAGACGCCTGATCGCCTATGCTATGGGGCCTGAGGTCAAACTGATGATTTTTTCACCAGCACAAAAAATTCATATTTTTCATTGACTTAAAAAAATCTTATAAAGAATCAAGGATTTACATCAATCACAAATTCAGCCTTGACAAGGCGCAGCGCAATTGTGCAAAAGTTTTTCTGCCGGACTGCCTGAGCGCCCTGTTTAGGCGCATTTTCCGGCCAAGACGCACGCCTCAAGCGGTCTTCCACTACAAGCAACGCCACTTCCTAGGACGCCAATCACCCAGAGTCTTCACACCGGGAAAATATTGACCGCCACTGCCCCGCTATAACCACGTCTGACAGCAACTATTTAGCTATTTACCACGTATTTTCATGCATACAGCAGCTAAAAACCGGGTATCGCCGGCAATAGGGTCACCCCATGCACAATGGCCTGCCCCGCCTCGCCCTGGCGCGATAACGCTGGCCTGCCCATCGAACCGCGACTGATAGTCGCGGAGCACCACCCACCACAATAGCCATGGGCCGCAGCATGGCCGATGGCGAGCACGCCAGTTTTCAACGATCCGCCAGCGCTTGATTGGCAGCCCCAGGCTCATGGGTTAACGTCCAGGCAGCACCCTTACCACAATGGAAATGTACTCATGATCAGCCGGCGTTCCGGGCTGCGAATCATCAGCGTGCTCACGTTGCTGATGCTGCTTGGCGGTTACAGCTACTTCAGTTGGCTGCGCCTGCTCGAGCGTCACGCGATTCACCAACTCGACTGGCAGGGAGCACGCCTGTCGCTAACCGGCATCGGCCTGGCTCGCCTCGACCTGGAGCAGCGCGGCAGTGCCGGCAGCACTCAACTCACTGCGCAAGATCTGCACCTGGGCTGGCAGCAATTCAGCCTGACGCCGCCCTTCTGGCAGCATGTTCGCCTCGAGCGTCTCGCCGTTGCCTGGCAACCCGCCGCACAGAATAACCAGCCGGAGCCCAGCGCTACTGCGCCCGATCTGCAGCAACTGGCCGCAGCGCTGGCCTGGCTGCCACTCAGCCTGCGCATCGAGCAGCTCACTGCCGAACTGCCCTGCCCCGGCGGGCGCTGCACGCTGCAAGGCGACCTGCAACTGAACCAGACGCAAGATACCCCGCGGACCCTGGAACTGCGGCTCAACCTGCAACACCGCGAGCAACAGCTGGCATGGCGTGCACAACTGCAGGGCGACGCTCAGGCGGCGGACCTGCAACTGACCCTGGCAGTCGACGGACAACGCCAACTGAGCCTGCACAGCAACCTGCGCAGCAGCCCTGCCGGACCGCTCTGGAGCGGCCAGCTGAGTGCCCCCGACCTCAGCCAGGCCGTAGCCTTGCAAGACTGGCTCAGCGAGTGGACCCTCGCCCCCGACGCCCGACTGCCCAGCGCCCCGAGCGCGGCGCAACTCTCGGCGACCTGGCAACTACAGCTGGCCTCCGGCGTCCTGAGCCTGGAGCAACTGCGCAGCGCCAGTGGCCAAGTCGACGCCAGCGCCACCCTGCCGCAGCCCTGGCCAATCCCGGGGGCGGGCCAGGTGCAAGGCCGCTTCGGCATCGCCGCCCGCGGCGTCGCGGGCCAATGGTTCGCCGAACACCTGGAGGCTGATCTGCAGCTCAGTCGTTTGCCGGCGCAGTGGCTGAGCGAGCTGCCGCCAGCCCTGCGCCCCGACTCGCTGCATCTGCGCATTCAACCCACCAGCCCACTTGCCGAGCTACCCGGCAACCTGGCCGAGCGCTCGCTGCCACTGGCGATCAGCCTGACCAGTAGCGGCCCCAGCCAACTCGACCTGCAGGCCACGCTGGCCCTGGCCAACGCACCGCCCTGGGCCGCGCAACTGGGCAAGGCGCAGCTCAAGGTCAGCAGCCCAGGCCTGGCTGTCGCCGGCTGGAAACTGCGCGACCTGCAAGCCAAGCTGAACTTCACCGGTTACCTGGACAGTCAACAACTGCGCCTCGACCTGAGCAAAGGCTCACAACTCGAACTGGGCCAACTGAGCGTTGCGCAGCTGCGCCTGCTGCAGGTCAGTGCCACCAGCCAGGACTTGCAGCTGCAAGCGCAGCACCAGGCCGGCACCGTGCAGGCGTGGCACCTGCACGGCCCCGCCACACTGGCAAGCCAACGTCTCGAGCACGCGACCCTCAAGCCGCAGGGCTGGCGCTGGCAAGGCACGCTAGCGGCCAGCCAGCAACAGCTCGACCTCAGCGGCCAGTTATCGGCAGATGCCGATCTGCAGCTGGCCGTGCAACTGCAACACAACAGCAGTAAGGGCCTGCAACTGCAGGCGCAGCTGACTGAAGTATTTCTGCGTGCCGGCAATCCGCTGGCGAAAACCCTGGCTGATTGGCCGGCGCTGCTCGACCTCAACAACGGCCGCCTGAGCGGCAACGCCAGCCTCAGCCTCGCCCCGGGCCGCGACTCGCCCGACATTCAGCTCGGGCTCAACGGCAAAGGCCTGGCCGGCATCTATGACCGTAGCGAACTCAGCGGCCTGGATGCGCGTCTGCAACTGCGCCTCGATCAGCGCCAGCTCCATCTCGATCTGACCAAGCTGCGCCTGGAGCAAGTCGACCCAGGCATGCCCATCGGCCCGGCGCTACTCCGCGGCACCTACACGGCAGCACGCGCGCAACCGAGCCAGGGTCTGCTCAAATTGCAACAGGCCCAGGCCTCGGTAATGGGCGGCATGCTCCGGCTCGATCCTGGTCAGTGGGACCTGCAGCAGAGCAAGCAGGTGTTCCCCCTGCACCTGCAAGGCCTCGACCTCAACCAGTTCTTCACCCTCTACCCGGCCGAGGGCCTGGCGGGCAGCGGCCTCATCGACGGCCAACTGCCGCTGAGCATCGGCCCCGCCGGCATCGAGATCGAACAGGGACATCTGCTCGCGCGCGCGCCAGGCGGGCGCCTGGAGTTTCATTCGGCGCGCATCAGGGCATTGGGGCGCAGCAACCCGGCCATGCAACTGGTCACGCAATCTTTGGAAAATTTTCACTTCACGACCCTGAGTAGCCAGGTCAACTATGATCGCGATGGCAAGTTGCTCTTGGCCCTGCGCCTGGAGGGGCGCAACCCGGAAATTGAACTGGGCCGTCCGATCCACTTCAACATCAATCTGGAGGAAGATATCCCGACCCTATTGGCCAGTTTGCAATTGACCGATAAGGTAAACGAGATCATCAAGCAACGGGTGCAGCAGCGTATGCTGGAGCGCAATGCAGCATCCCCGAAGGAGCCTTAATCAAGGAGAAGCGCCATGCGCTTGCGTAGTTGTTTCGCCGCCCTGCTGATGGGCCTGCTGAGCGTAGCCTGTACCCCGACGGTGCAGCTGGCGATGCCCAACGAGCCGATCAATATCAACCTCAACGTGAAGATCGAGCACGAAATCTACATCAAGGTGGATAAGGCGCTGGACGGCATGTTCAGCGAGTCCAGCGGACTGTTCTAAGGAGCCACACCATGAGCCTGTCAAAACGAATCGTAAGCCTGCTCCTACTGCTCAGCCTGAGCCTGCCGGTATTGGCCCTGAACCTCAACCAAGCCATGTCCGCCCTCGGCGGCGCCAAGACCAGCGGCCAACTCGGCGAAATGCCCAACGGCTACCTCGGCGTGGTCAAGCCCGGTCCTGAGGTCGATGAAATCGCCCGCCTGATCAACCTGGCTCGGCGCGCCGAATACCAGAAACTGGCGACCCAGAACGGTATCCAGCTCAGCGACGTGGAAGCCATCGCCGGACAAAAAGCCATCGACAAAACCCCACCCGGCCAGTACATCCAATGGCAAGGCCAGTGGCGGCGCAAGTAGACCGACGGCCAAGCGCCACGCCGCACAACCAAAACCCCTGAGGCCAACGCCTCAGGGGTTTTTCACTTTGGCGGGATCTGTGCCGTCGTGCTCACTCCGCCTGTCACCGGGGCACGCCGTCAAACCCCGGGATCACGGGTCAACGGCGGGATGGTTCGATAGCGCACAGACCCCCGGCCTTATCGAGAACAGACTCTGAAGAAACCGGAGCAGCACCAGCTGCAGCAGGACAGGCAATGAACGGCATGACCGAATCGGCCCAAGTACAGCGTATCAATGCACAGTGCAGCCGCCCCGAGCGCTACCTGCACAAGCCCAGCGGCGTACGCTACTCGGCCGCCGATGACACGGGCGACGGCTACGAGCTCGCCCCCATCTACGGCCAGTCGAAACACGCCACCACACAGGACCTGGCCAATACCGAGATCTGGGAGCGGCTTGCATAAGCAGCCCAGCGTCCACTCATAGGGGCAATTGAGCCGCGGCGCACTAGCATCCGGGCCATGGCCGCCACCCGACACCAGTCGTCATTACGCACACAGGCCTGGTCTAGCAGCTCGCCGGCCACCGGCTGCTACGCAAAAAAAGGGAGGCATTTAGCGAGCTGAATGGCCCCCTTTTTTGCATAGCGCAACGTCAGCAGCGGTCGCAATACACGGGAGGTTTTTACAGCCTCTCAGGCCTCGGCGACCACGGTGTTCTCGATATGACCGAGACCGTCGATCTCGATCCGCACCACATCACCCACGGCGAGGAAGCGCTTGGGCGTGAAGCCAACGCCGACGCCGGCCGGCGTGCCGGTAGCAAGGATATCGCCAGGCTCCAGGGTCATCACCGTCGACAGGTAGGCGATCTGTTCCCAGATGTTGTAGATCATGTCGCCGGTACTGGTTTCCTGACGTTTTTCGCCATTCACATAAGCCCGCATCATCAGCGCATGAGGGTCCGGCACCTCATCGGCGGTAACCAGCCACGGGCCAATCGGGCCGTGGCTGTCGAAGGACTTGCCGAGGGTGAACGTCGGGCTGCGCATCTGCCAGTCACGCACGCTGACGTCGTTGCAGACCAGATAACCGGCAACCACCGATGGCGCATCTTCCACCGACACATGCCGGCAGCGCTTGCCAATGACCACGCCCAACTCGGCCTCGTAATCGAGCTTGGTCGAGACCTTGGGCATGTCGATCGGGTCATAGGGACCGTTGAGGCAGGAGACCTGCTTGTTGAACCACAGCTGCGACTTGGGAATAGGCACACCGTTACGCTCGGCCTCGGCGGCGTGGGCGCGATAGTTCATGCCGATAGCCAGGTACTTCTGCGGATCGGTCACCGCCGCCAGCAGGTGTACCTGATCCAGCGCCAGGCTGTCACTGTCCGGCTGCAGCGCGGCTACCCGCGCCAATGCCTCGGGGCCGGCCGCCAGCAGACGCGCCATGCTAGCGGGCAGGTCAGGCAATGCCGCCGCCAGGGCAATTACCCGATCACCGACAACCTTGCCCAGCCCGACCGTTTCGCCCACTTGGAAAGTTACTAATCTCATCACACCACCCTTGAATTCATGCCCGCTGTGCAGCGGTACTCAGTAGCCCCGGAAAACTGGGCCAATGCTCTTCCTGCTCCAGTCGAGCGACCAGTTGCCGGGCTATTCTCGCCGAGAACGGCAGCTACGGCACAGATAGCGCTTGGCGCGGCTGGATAAAAAAGTCCGGGAGCGCCATCATCCACGCCTTTTTGAAGCGCACCTCAACGCGTTGCGGCGCCCGATAAACGAAGGAACATCCCTATGCAAAACCAACATCTCGGTTCCACCGACTTCGAGTTCATCGAAGACACCCTGCTGAAATACGGCGACGATCACTCCGTACTCAACGCCTCCGAGCTCGATGGTTACTTCACTGCCTTGGTCTCCGGCCCCGTACAGGTGGATATCGCCGAGTGGTTCCCGGCCATCTGGGGCGGGCAAAATCCAGATTGGGAGAACCCAGATGAGTGCAAAAAGCTCATAGAACTGAGCGTGCGCCACATGAACACACTGGCCACCCAGCTGACCCTGAATGCGCAGGCGTTCAAGCCACGGTTCGAACAGACCGAGCACTTTGGCCGGACACTTACCCTGGCTGAAGAGTGGTGCTTCGGTTACCTGCGTGGTGTCGCCGTGGGCAACTGGCCCGAGTTGTCTGCGCCCCTGGCAGCGAAGCTGCAAGCGCTTACTTTCTGCGCCGAGCAAGACAACTTCGAGCTCCCGGCGGATCTGGATGTGGAGCAACATCGCCAGCGCGTGGAAGCGATCGAGCAGACTGCACATGCCTTGCATGACTACTGGCTGGCTCAGCGCTAAGGGCTGCTTGGACTTGGTTTTTTACAACAATGGATTTTACGATTCGGGTCGATAGCAGTCTTTGTGAACGGCATCTATCGACCCAGGCCGGGTGACAATGTTACTGCAGATACATTTTGGCCCCTCACCTGGATTTCATTGACCCAGTTCCGCGTCTCGTGAACCCTCGTTGAATTCGGTTTTTCGAAGTATTGGGCTGGGTCAGTCCAGCGTCGGTACTCGGCTCAAAAACACGTCGGCAACAACAGACATATCATCACGAACGGCTAAGCATGACCCTGGTAGGCATCACCGCCAAACAGAAGTTGGCCATGTCGGCCTGACCTCTACTTCTGGAAAGTACTGCAAATGGGGGCATTAGCATGTACCGACTATCTGACACCTGCTGAGTTACGTGGCCTTCGCGCATAGATCCTCTATAAACCGGGTAAATCTAACACCCTGACTGGAAGCGCACGGCAGCAGACAGTAAGCCATATACACACTGGTTTTATGGTGGTCGAACGTTGACTTCCTTTACAAAATCACTGTTCGGTTGTCATTCAGAAATACACGTCGTTCGAGGTGATAGCCGATCGCCTTGGCCAGGGTCATGCACTCGATATCGCGGCCTTTTGCTATCAAGTCTTCCGAATAATGGGCATGGTCCACCGCCTCCACGCCCTGGGCGATGATCGGCCCCTCGTCGAGGTCATTGTTGATGTAATGGGCGGTGGCGCCGACCAGCTTGACGCCCTTCTGGTACGCCTGGTGATAGGGCTTGGCGCCCTTGAAGCCGGGCAGCAGCGAGTGGTGGATATTGATCGCCCGGCCGTCCAGCTTGCGGCACAGTTCGGGTGAGAGCACCTGCATGTAGCGGGCGAGCACCACCAGTTCGGCGCAGCTGTCCTCGATCACCTGCAGCACCTTGCGCTCTTGCGCCGGCTTGTCGTTGGGGTCGAGGGGGAAGTGGTAATAGGGAATCTCGTGCCAGCGTGCCAGCGGTTCCAGATCGGGATGGTTGGACACCACCGCCACCACGTCCATGGCCAGGTGGCCGATGCGCTGGCGGTAGAGCAGGTCGTTCAGGCAATGGTCGGCCTTGCTCACCATCAGCACCACCTTGGCCCGGTAGCCCGGCGGGGTCAGTTCGGTGTGCATGTCGAAGGGCGACAGGCGCTCGTCGAGGCCGGCGCGAAAGGCCTGCTCGTCGAAGCCCTCGGCCACGCGGAACTCGACGCGGATGAAGAAGCGCGAGGACAGCCGGTCATCGAACGAATGGTGCTCGGTGACGTAGCAGTTCTGCTCGAACAGGAAGCGCGTCACCGCGTCCACGGTGCCGAGCACGCTCGGGCAGTGGGCGGTGAGAATCCAGGTATCGGGGGTGCGGCTCATGGTCAAGCTCCCGGTAATCGTTGCCAGTGCGGGCGTCTGTGGGAGGGGCTTTAGCCGCGAAAACAGTCGCGGCTAAAGCGGATCGCCGCCCGGCCTCTCCCACAGGATTGCTACTGCTGTCAGGCCTTGATCGCCAGGCCGAATTCAGCGCAGGCGTCTTGCAGCCACAGCCAGATGTAATCGGAGAAACTGCGGCGTACCAGCAGCTCCCAGGTCTCTTCGCCGCTGCGGCGAATCACCAGCTGGGTCTTGGCGAAGGTGGTGCCGACCGCCTTGCCCACCGGGAAGTTGCGCGGATGCACGTCATAGATCGACGACTTCATCAGCATCTCGCGGACTTTCGGCCCCGTCAGTTCGAGAATAGTCTGCCCACCGCTGACGTTGACCACCTGCAGGTGCTGGCCGGCCAGCGCTTCGCGCAGGCTCTTTTCGGCGGCGAACTCTTCGCCGCTCGGTACGATCAGCAGCCACTCGTCCGGGCCCAGCCATTGCAACGAGGTCTCACCCTTGACCACCAGGCCCAGTGCGCCCGGCAATTCCAGGCCGGTGGCCTTGTGCACGGCGCCGGCAAAGGCCGGGTCATGGCCATCGCCGCGCAGGGTCAGGTGACCCAGCAGTTTTCTCTCGCGCAGGTTGATGCCCGCGCTGCTCTTGCCCTTGCCTGCCAGCTCATGCAGGCCGGCGTGAAACAGCGGGGACTCGGCGTGCGCCGCATCGGGGCGCTGCTTGTAAACGTTTACTGTGCTCATGTTGTTCCGCCTGTCGTAGGTACGTCAGCGCTAATTCGTTGCTCGCCAGGCTCCAGCCTGCTGGGGCCTGGCGAGTGGTCGTGGTCTCAGACGTTCTGCTGCTCGCCTTTCGGGTCGAAGAACACCGACGGGACTATCTCGGCCTCGATCAGGCTGCCATCTGCCAGCGGCGCGAAAACCTTCTCGCCCATGCGCTTCAAGCCGCCTTTGACCAGGGCCAGGGCAAAGCTGTAACCCATGCTGGTGCTGTAGTAGCTGGAGGTCACGTGGCCGACCATGCTCATCGGAATCGCCTGCTTGGCGTCGAACACCAGCTGTGCGCCTTCCGGCAGCACCGCGCTGGTGTTGACCGGCTTGAGGCCGACCAGCTGCTTGCGGTCTGCCTTGGTGCAGTCTTCGCGGTTCATCCCGCGCCAGCCGATCCAGGAGAAAGGTTTGGTGCGACCGACACACCAGCCCATGTTGAGGTCGTCCGGGGTCACCGAGCCATCGGTCTCCTGACCGACGATGATGAAGCCCTTCTCGGCCCGCAGCACGTGCATGGTCTCGGTGCCGTACGGGGTCAGGTTGTACTTCTTGCCCGCCGCGACGATCTTTTCCAGCACGCCCATGGCGTAGTCGGCCTGCACGTTGACCTCAAACGACAGCTCACCGGTAAAGGAGATGCGGAACACCCGCGCCGGCACGCCGCCAACCTGGCCTTCCTTCCAGGTCATGAACGGGAAGGCGTCCTTGTCCAGGTCGATGTCGCTGACTTCGGCCAGCAGCTTGCGGCTGTTGGGGCCGGACAGGGTCATGGTCGCCCAGTGGTCGGTGACCGAGGTGAAGTACACCTTGAGGTCCGGCCACTCGGTCTGCTGGTAGATTTCCAGCCACTGCATGACGCGCGCGGCGCCGCCGGTGGTGGTGGTCATGACGAAGTGGTTATCGGCCATACAGGCGGTCACGCCGTCGTCGAAGACCATGCCGTCTTCCTTGCACATCAGGCCGTAACGGGCCTTGCCCACGTCCAGCTTGGTCCAGGCGTTGGTGTACACGCGGTTGAGGAACTCGCGCGCATCCGGGCCCTGGATGTCGATCTTGCCCAGGGTCGAGGCATCGAGCAGGCCGACGCTGTCGCGTACCGCCTTGCACTCGCGGCCGACGGCGGCGTGCATGTCTTCACCGGCCTTGGGGAAGTACCAGGGGCGCTTCCACTGACCGACGTCCTCGAACTCGGCGCCATTTTTCAGGTGCCAGCTGTGCAGCGCGGTGTAACGCACCGGGTCGAACAACGCACCGCAGTTACGCCCGGCCACGGCGCCGAAGGTCACCGGGGTGTAGTTCGGGCGGAACATGGTGGTGCCCATCTGCGGGATGCTGATGCCCATCGACCGCGCGGCAATCGCCAGACCGTTGATGTTGCCCAGCTTGCCCTGATCGGTACCGAAGCCCAGCGCGGTGTAGCGCTTGAGGTGCTCGACCGACTCGAAGCCCTCGCGGGTGGCCAGTTCGATACCGGCCGCGGTGACGTCGTTCTGCTGGTCGACGAACTGCTTCGGCGCCCGTGCGGTCGACTTCTCGTGCGGCACCTGAAACAGCGCGATGCTCGGCTCTTCGTGACGGCCGAAAACTTTCGGCAACTCGCCCGAGACCGGGGTAAAGCCCGCGTCGGCAGACGCCTTGGCGCCGGCTTCGAAGCCGTCGGCGAGCACTTCGCCGAGGGCGAACACGCCGTTCATGGCACCGGCGCAGACGCGCGCCTGGAAACCTTCACCCGGCACGAAACCGAGGATGTCTTCACGCCAGGTCGGCTTGCCGCCCAGGTGCGAGGCCAGGTGCACCACCGGGCTGTAACCGCCGGAGCTGGCGACCAGGTCGCACTCCAACCATTCGCCGGGGCTGGTGACTTTATGTGCCTGCGGATCGATCGCCGCGACGCGCGCCGCGCTGACGCGCTTGCTGCCACGCACTTCGATCACCGCACTGCCGGTCAGGACGCGCAGGCCCTTGGCCCGTGCTTCTTCGACCCAGGCACCCTTTGGGTTGGCACGGGCATCGGCGATGGCGACCACCTTGAACCCGGCTTCCAGACAGTCCAGCGCTACGCGGTAGGCGTAATCGTTGGTGGTCGACAGCACCAGCTGCTTACCCGGGGCCACGCCGTAACGGCGCACGTAGGTGGACACCGCGCCGGCCAGCATATTGCCGGGCACGTCGTTGTTGCCATACACCAGCGGACGCTCGTGGGCGCCGGCGGCCAGGACTACGCGCTTGGCACGCACCCGGTGCAGGCGCTGCCGCACCTCGCCCATCGGCGCGGCATCACCGAGGTGATCGGTGCGCCGTTCGTGGATGGTGAGGAAGTTGTGATCGTGATAGCCGTGCACGGTCGAGCGCGGCAACAGGGTGACTTCCGGCATCTTCTGCAGTTCGGCGAGGGCCTTGGCCACCCAATCGGCGGCCGGTTTGCCGTCGAGGCTTTCACGGCTGTCGAGCAGATGACCGCCGAACTCTTCCTGCTCGTCGGCCAGAATCACCCGTGCACCGCTACGCCCGGCAGCCAATGCGGCGGCCAGACCGGCGGCGCCGCCACCGACTACCAGTACGTCGCAGTGCTGGTTCAGGTAGTCGTAGCTGTCCGGATCGTTTTCCTTCGGCGCGCGACCCAGGCCAGCGGCCTTACGGATGTACTTCTCGTAGGTCAGCCAGAGGTTCTGCGGGTACATGAAGGTCTTGTAATAGAAGCCCGGCGGCATCATCTGCCCACCGACCTTGCCGAGAATGCCCATCAGGTCATTGTTGACGCTCGGCCAGCCGTTCACGCTGTTGGCCACCAGGCCGCTGTACAGGGCCTGCTGGGTGGCGCGCACGTTGGGGATCTGGGTGGCTTCGCTGGCGCCGATCTGCAGCACCGCGTTGGGCTCTTCGGCGCCGGCGGCGACGATGCCACGCGGACGCGAGTACTTGAAGCTACGACCGACGACGTCGACGCCGTTGGCCAGCAACGCGGCGGCCAAGGTGTCGCCGCTGAAACCCTGATAGCTCTCACCGTTGAAGGTGAAGGTCAAAGGCTGGTTGCGGTTGATCCGGCCACCTTTGCTCAGGCGATTGATCTGACTCATGCCTTTTCTCCTGCCGCACGGCTGGGCTGCTTCGCACTGTTCGGCTTAGCGGTCACGCTCGGCTTTTCGCCAATCTTGTAGGTTTCGAAAATTTCGTAGCTGATGGTGTCGCGCGTGGCATTGAAGTACTGCCGGCAACCGGCCGCGTGAATCCATAGCTCGTGGTGGATGCCGCGCGGGTTGTCGCGGAAGAACAGGTACTCGCCCCACTCCGCATCGGTGCAGGCATTCGGGTCCAGCGGGCGCGGGATGTGCGCCTGGCCGGCCGAGTGGAATTCCTCTTCGGAGCGCAGCTCGCCACAATGGGGACAGAAGATGTTCAGCATGTCGGATTTCTCCTGTTAGTGGGCGACGCCGGCAGCGCCGTGCTCGTCGATCAAGGCGCCGTTGTAGAAACGGTCCATGGCGAAGGGTTTGGCCAGTGCGTGCATCTCGCCTTTGGCCAGGCTGGCGGCGAATACGTGACCGGAACCCGGGGTGGCCTTGAAGCCGCCGGTCCCCCAACCGCAGTTGAAGAACAGGTTCGGCACCGGGGTCTTGCTGATGATCGGGCAGGCGTCCGGCGTGGTGTCGACGATGCCGCCCCACTGACGGTTCATGCGTACCCGCGAGAGCACCGGGAACAGCTCGACGATGGCCTGCAGGGTGTGCTCGATGGTCGGGTAGGAACCGCGCTGGCCGTAACCGACGTAGCCGTCGATACCGGCACCGATGACCAGGTCACCCTTGTCCGACTGGCTGATATAGCCGTGGACCGCGTTGGACATGATCACGCTGTCGATGATCGGCTTGATCGGCTCGGACACCAGCGCCTGCAGCGGGTGCGACTCGATCGGCAGGCGGAAACCGGCCTGCCTGGCCATGTGCCCGGAGTTACCGGCGGTGACCACACCGACGCGCTTGCCGCCGATGAAGCCCTTGTTGGTCTCCACGCCGATGCACACGCCGTTTTCCTTGCGAAAACCGGTCACTTCGGTCTGCTGGATCAGGTCGACGCCCAGGGCGTCGGCGGCACGCGCATAGCCCCAGGCCACGGCATCGTGACGGGCCACGCCGCCGCGCCGCTGCAGGGATGCACCCATCACCGGGTAACGGGTGTTCTTGCTGCAATCCATGTACGGGATCAGTTCCTCGACCTGCTTGGCATTGAGCACCTCGCCATCGATACCGTTGAGGCGGTTGGCGCCGACCCGGCGCTCGATGTCGCGCATGTCTTGCAGACTGTGACCGAGGTTGAACACGCCGCGCTGGGAGAACATCACGTTGTAGTTGATGTCCTGCGACAGGCCTTCCCACAACTTCATGGCGTGCTCGTAGAGGTGCGCCGATTCGTCCCACAGGTAGTTGGAACGCACGATGGTGGTGTTGCGCGCGGTGTTACCGCCGCCCAGCCAACCCTTCTCGATCACCGCGACGTTCTTCACGCCGAATTCTTTGGCCAGGTAGTAGGCCGTGGCCAGGCCATGGCCGCCGCCGCCGACGATGATCACGTCGTAGACCGGCTTGGGCGTCGGCGTGCGCCACATGCGCTGCCAGTTTTCGTGGTGACTGAAGGAGTGCTTGAGCAGGCCGAAGCCGGAATAACGTTGCATCAGTGGGTACTCCTGATACGTAAAAACTTAACCATGGATGGCCTGTTCAGTCGACGTAGGGGGCGGAAGCCACCCTACGATCCTGCTGACACGATCAACGATAGACGGGGTAGTCGGCGCACAGCCCTGCTGCCAGAGTAGCTACCTGGGCCTCGACGTCGGCATCGCCGAGGTGATCGAGGATGTCGCAGATCCAGCCGGCCAGCTCGGTGCTCTGCTGCTCCTTGAAGCCGCGGGTGGTGATGGCCGGGGTGCCGATGCGCAGGCCCGAGGTGACGAACGGCGACTGCGGGTCATTCGGTACGGAGTTCTTGTTCACGGTGATGCCGGCACGACCGAGGGCGGCGTCGGCGTCTTTGCCGGTCAGGCCCTGACGGATCAGGCTGACCAGGAACAGGTGGTTATCGGTACCGCCGGAGACCACGTCGAAACCACGGTCGATGAAGACCTTGGCCATCGCCTTGGCGTTCTTGATCACCTGCGCCTGATAGTCCTTGAAGCCAGGCTCCAGCGCTTCCTTGAAGCACACCGCCTTGCCGGCGATCACATGCATCAGCGGGCCGCCCTGGGCGCCGGGGAACACCGCCGAGTTGAGCTTCTTCTCGATTTCGGGATTGCTCTTGGCCAGGATCAGGCCACCACGCGGACCGCGCAGGGTCTTGTGGGTGGTGGTGGTGACCACATCGGCGTAGGGCAGCGGATTGGGGTACAGACCGGCGGCAACCAGACCGGCAACGTGGGCCATGTCGACGAACAGCAGGGCACCGACCTTGTCGGCGATGGCGCGAAAACGTGGGAAATCCAGGGTCTTGGAGTAGGCGCTGAAGCCGGCCACGATCATCTTCGGCTGGCACTCGACGGCCAGGCGCTCGACTTCGTCGTAATCGATCAAACCGGTGGTGGTGTCGATGCCGTACTGCACGGCGTTGTACAGCTTGCCGGAGGAGCTGACCTTGGAACCGTGGGTCAGGTGACCGCCATGGGCCAGGCTCATACCGAGGATGGTGTCGCCGGCATTGATCAGCGCCAGGTACACGGCGCTGTTGGCCGAGGAGCCGGAGTGCGGCTGGACGTTGGCGAAGTCGGCGCCGAACAGTTGCTTGGCGCGATCGATGGCCAGTTGCTCGACCACATCGACATGCTCGCAGCCACCGTAGTAACGCTTGCCCGGATAGCCTTCGGCGTACTTGTTGGTCAGGCCGCTGCCCTGGGCCTGCATCACGCGCTGGCTGGTGTAGTTTTCCGAGGCGATCAGCTCGATGTGATGCTCCTGACGGGCTTCTTCGGCGTCCATCGCCGCCAGCAGTTCGTCGTCGTAGCCCTTGATTTGGTCGTCTTTACTGAACATCTCGAATCTCCCTGCGACGGTATTGGGTCGCCTGTTGTTATTGATCAGAACGCACCTCCAACCCCACTCCCGTCTGGGAACCATCACCTGGCGCATCGCTTTGCGCATCGGCTGGAGAGGTAACGCCTGTTGCCGCAGATTGTGCGAAATGCACCTGGGCGCCGTTTGCTCATTTCCGACGTGAACGTGTTCAAACAGGTATGGCGCCGCGGCTGCTGACGAAAGCGGGATCACCAGGGCGAACCCGGCCGTTGTCGCGGTGACAGGTCAACCGCTTTGCGCCTGTGCCGCAGCAGCAGCGGACAATGCCCCGGGCCGATCAAAGCGCTCTGCAATGAGTGTAAGATTGCAGTTGGCGCAGGTGTTCCGCTGACGCCCATCAACAATAAAGCGCACAGTGCCCCTGCTGTCGGCCCATGGCCAGCCAGCAATCGGGAGCGGTTGCAGTGGAGGAGGAAAAAATGGCACAAGCATCGCCCCCCTTGGCACCGGCCGAGAGCCCGCCTGTCGCGATGCCGGCCCCGCGGGTGAAAACCTTTGGTTTCCTGCTGAGCCCCAACTTCACCACGATCGGCTTCGCCTGCGCGATCGAGACACTGCGCATGGCCAACATGGCCGCTAAACGCACCCTCTATCGAACCCTGTTGATCGCCGCCGACCATGAGCCAGTACGCGCCAGCAACGGCATGTGCGTGGTACCGGACCACTCCATCGCCGACGCCCCCGAGCTGGACGCCCTGTTCGTCGTCGGCGCCAACCCGATTCCGCTGAAGAACGACCGTAACCTGCTCGACTGGCTACGCAAACTGTCTGAGCACCATGTGCCACTGGGCGGCATCTGCACCGGCAGCCACCTGCTGGCCAGCGCGAATCTGCTCAAGGGTTACCGCTGCACCATCCACTGGGAAGACATCGAGCAGCTCAAGGACAAATTCCCCGGGATCATCATCTCCAATCAGCTGTTCGAGCTGGACCGCGACCGCTACACCTGCTCCGGCGGCACCGCCTCCATGGACATGACCTTGCAACTGATCGCGCGCGAACCGGACGGCGTGGAGATCGCCACCCATGCCGCCGAGCTGCTGCTCTGCGACCGCATGCGCGGCTCCCGCGAACAGCAGCGCGTGCCTTTGCGGCAGAAGCTGGGCAACGCTCAGCCGAAGCTGAGCCAGATAGTCGCGATCATGGAGGCCAACCTGGAGGAGCCGCTGGAGCTGGAAGAACTCGCCCAGCTCAACGAAATGTCGGTACGCCAACTGGAGCGACTGTTTCACAAATATCTAGAGCGCAAGCCAGGCCAGTACTACCTGGAACTGCGCCTAAACCGCGCGCGCGATTTGCTTCTGCGTAGCGATGCGCAAGTGCGCGACATCGCCCTGTCCTGTGGCTTTGCCTCGCCGGCCCACTTCTCCAAGTGTTACAGCCGGCTCTTTGGTCACTCGCCACGCGGTGAACGCAAGCAGAAAGTCCTGAGCTGAGCGCCCGCCCCCACAGCTCAAGGTCACACGCTGAAACGGCCCAGCAACTGATCCTGCTGTGCTACCTGCTCGACCATCACGTTGCATTGCCGAACTTGCCGCTGGGCGCCGGACGGCCATTCGCACAGCAAAGAGCCACGGACTCTCTCGAGTCCGTGGCTCTGTTTATCCGCTCAGACTGATTAGCCGCGTTGAACCGCTGGCATTCGAGTGCGCGTGAACACAGACACGGTCACATAGCAGAAGGACGAAGCCAGGCAGCCAATCAGCGGCCCTTCGACCCAACCGACATCGGTGGTCAACAGCAGACCACCGCTGGTGAAGAACCCAACCAACATCGCCACCAGGGCGCCGGTCACGTTGCCCTGCCAGAAGGTCGAGATGAACACCGGCCCAATCATCGCCGCCAGCAGGGTGCCGGAACCGAGAATGCCCAGCCAGGACAGCATGAACGGCGGTGCATACATCATCATCAGCAGGCCCAGCAGACCCAATGCCACCACCGCGATGCGGTTGATGGTCAGCGCGTGCGCCGAGTCCACTTGGGCATGCTTGTTCAACGCCAGGCGCAGGTCATGCGAAGTCGCCGAGGCCACGGTGTGCAGCATCGAGTTGGCGGTGGACTTCATGGCGAAGATGATGAACAGGGTGATCAGGCCTTGCAGCGCCGGATGCATGAAGGTCTGCAGGTACATCGGCATGGCATTGTCCGGGTCGGCCAGTTGCGGGCCGAAGGCGCGCATGTACAGGCCGACGATCGGGATCAGGCTGAGCAGCCCACCGAGAATTGCCACATACACACCGACCTTGTGCATCTTCACCTTGGGTTTAAACGCCAGGAAGCGAATCGCCATATACGGCAGCACCGCGGCGAACAGGAAGGCATAAGGCAGCACCAGGAACACCGAGCTCTTGCTGTTGCCATAAGGCGCCGCAGTGGTCGGGTTGAGCAGGTTGGTATCGATGCTATTGAGGTTGCTCTGCCACAGCCCCAGATCAACGCTGGTGAACATCTGGATCATGATCACAATCGCCGCCAATGCCATGCCGCAGACCATCACGGTGTCGGTCCAGGCCACTGCGGCCAGGCCGCCGAGCATGGTGTAGAGGATGATCACCGAGATCATCAGCCAGGCGCTGCTGGTCATCTCGATATTCAACCAGGAGGCACCGAGAATGCCGACCGCCTTGATCTGGCTGACCAGGAACACCATCAGCAGGATGATGGTCATTACCGCCGCCACGCCCTGCAACACACGCCCGCCGTTACCACCGCCATGAATCTGACCGATGTACTCGGGGATGGTGTTGCTGCCCATGGTCAGCGCGCGCTTCTGCATGTGATTGGCGAAGAACAGCACCGCGATCATCATCGCCGGAGCGAAGAAGAAGTTGCCCAGCACCTCGATGGCGCCGAACTCGTAAGCCACCGCCGGCGAGCCCATGAAGCCCCAGCCACTGAAGCCGGTGGCGACGATGGTACTGGCGCCGACAAAGGCACCGAGACTGCGCCCGGCGAGCAAAAAGCCACCTTCATCACTGTCTTTGACTTTGCGTGAGGAAAGGAAGCCGATCCCAATCATCACCCCGAAGGTAAGGATCAGCAGGCCCCAGTTGAATATTTCATAAAAGTCCATGGCGCTTACTCCGCCTGTCCGGCTTTTTCTTTGGCGGAACGGCACAGATAGGTTCCGGCCGCAGTCAGGAGCATGGCGAGGTTTAGCGAAATAAAGAGCGTGAGTACCCAGGAGGTCATGAGTTAAGCCTCTTAAATTGTTCTTGTAGGAGTTTTTTGACTGGTGACTGAGGGTGTGCCGGCCGCCCTAGCTGGCGGCCGGCGGTACTTCAAACTGAAGCCGGTGCCTCTGCCCGTACAGCGCCCAGTTCCACCGGCGCTTCTTCATGCAGCGCCTTGATCAAGCTCAGGCACATCAGCAGCATGATGAAAGAGAATGGCAAGGCACTGGCGATGGCCGCCGTCTGCAAGGTGGCCAAGGAAGCTGCGCCACCGACAACCAGCAGCACGCCGGCGACTACGCCCTGCATCCCGCCCCAAAATATCCGGTGACGCTTGGCTGGGTGGATAGCACCATGGGACATGATGGTGGTCAGTACCAAGGTCGCGGAGTCGGCCGAGGTGATGAAGTAGGTGGCCACCAGCAGGGTGCCCAACCACAGCGCCACGGTGCCAAGGCCGCCGAGGTTCATGGAGTCAACCGTCACGAAGAAGGCGCTGGCGACATCCTTGGTCACAGCCACGGAGATGCCTGCCTCGCCGAACAACTCGTTACTCACGGCGGTACCACCGAAGGCGGCGATCCAGATGAAGGTCAACACTGTGGGCACCAAGATCACGCCCAGAATGAACTCACGGATGGTGCGACCACGGGATACTCGTGCGATAAACACGCCGACAAAGGGCGCCCACGACAACCACCAGCCCCAATAGAACACGGTCCACCAGCCCTGCCAGCTGGACTTCCAACCTTCCCAGGCGGACGGATCCTGCTTGCTGGCGTCGGTCCAGAAGCTCATTTCGATGACGTTCGCCAGATAATCGCCCGTGGCATCGACCAGCGACATGATGATGTAGCGGCTCGGCCCCCAGATGAAGAAGAACACTATCAGGGCGATGGTCAATATGATGTTCAGCTCGCTGAGCTTCTTCACTCCGCGATTGACCCCGGACACCGCAGAGAACACCGCGACCGCCGTAATCACTGCGATCAACCCCAGCTGCACCAGCACCGAGCTTTCCACGCCGAGCAGGCGATTCAGACCGGCATTGATCTGCTGCGCACCCAAACCCAGCGAAGTGGCCACGCCAAAGATGGTCGCCATGATCGCCAAAATATCCACTGCATGCCCCCACGGGCCATCCATGGCGCGACCGAACAGAGGGCGCAAGGTAGAGCGGATGGTTAGCGGCAGGCCCTTGCGAAAGGCGGCATAAGCCAACGCCAGGGCGACGATGCAGTAGATCGACCAGGCATGCAGGCCCCAGTGGAAGAAGGTGATGCGCATCGCGGTTTCCGCCGCTTCAGCGCTCATGGCAGAGCTGCTGAAGGGGTTCCCCTGCATATGGAACATCGGCTCTGCGATACTCCAGAAGATCAGGCCGATACCCTGGCCTGCGGAAAACACCATGGCGAACCAGGAAAAGAAACCGAACTCTGGTCGTTCATCATCGCGTCCCAGACGGATGCGACCGAAGCGGCTAAAGGCCAACCAGCCGTTGAAGAAGAGAAACAACGCGGCGATCAGCACGTAATACCAGCTGAACGCATAGGTGATACCACTGCGCACTTGGTCGAACAGCGCAGCGGCTTGCTCCTGATACATCAGTAGACCCAGCATCACACCGGCGATCACCAACAGCGAACCCAGCGTTACCACCGGGTTCAGACCCTTGAGCCAGGTACTCTGGGAGATAGCCACACGTGATTCATGTGGCCCCCCTGCGAGAATTGACGCGGCAGGCAGCGCGCTCTGTTCCGTACTCATATTGTTAGCCTCTCGATCATTCTTATATTTGTCAGAATCATTGGGCAAAACACTGCATCACGCGGGCAGTGCTTAGGCGGGCGGGTTGAATACTTCCTCGACGGCGCTAGCAATACCCTCCACGCAAACTCGAAGAATCAACTCGCCCTTCTCGCGGCTGGCGCCGACAGCGGAAGACAAGGTGCCGGGGGCCGGCGTGCGTTCGGGAATAATGGGGAAGACGTCATAGGGCGGGAAGCTTGCTGGCGGGTGATCGACGACCCGCGCCATGTCGACTCGCTCAGGGTAGAGCGCCAACATAAGCGAGGTTTCAAATACCCCCCCATGCTCGATATCCCAGCCGAGAAAACCGTCGGGGTAGAGTTGTGCGATCACGTCTGGATCTTTGATGAAGTCCCAGTAGGACAGCACCACTACCCGGAAGTCGTTGATGCCTGCATAGCGCAGTTCGCGCAATGCCAGATCGATACCCTCGACGATGAACATCGAGTTCTCGTAGTGTCCGTTCATCAGCACCAGCCGGCGCACGCCGTGACGTGCCAATTCGCGAATGATGTCCAGAACGCTGTGGGTCAGTGTGGCCCCGTCCAGGCTGGTGGTACCGGGAAAGTGGTTGCCCCCACCGGACTTTTGCTGCGACTTGTAACCGTAATGCAAGGCTGGCAACACCAGCGCATCGATGCGCTGAGCCACCCGCTGGCTAACAGCCGTGGGCAGCAGCACATCCACGTCCATGCACATGTGATGGCCGTGCTGTTCAAGCGCGCCGACCGGCAGGAACAACACCCGCTCACCACCGGCAATCGAGGCTTCGTACTCCTTCCATGTGAGCTCGCCTACAAAGACACTTTTATTCATTGCTTCTGTCCTCTAACAAATCCGCCATTGTGCAGGATCGTTGCTGCGCCATCTGTCCGCCACAGAGATCAGGTCTCTGACCAAGGTGCGGAGGAAACTGAAGGAGTGCGACTGCCTCATCCGGCAGCATGGTATGCCAGGTAGATAGTATCGACGAACAACACCGCCGGCATGCGCGAGCGCATACGCCCCAAGGGCTGGAAGCGAATAGCCAGCGAAACAAATTGCCACCTGTATTCACGCTGTTGCCTCCTGGCTTGATGGCCTAGGTGCGAGACAATGGCCGCAGCGCAGCGGTGGTTCTCCCCCGCTACGCTGCGGTCTGGCATTACTTGCGAATGATGTTGTGCTCTGGGCCGTACGGGAACTTGGTGATGTTCTCCGCACCCTGCTCATTGACGATCAGGATGTCGTGCTCGCGGTAACCGCCCGCGCCCGGACGCCCTTCCGGCAGCATGATCATCGGCTCGATGGAAACCACCATGCCTGGCTCGAGCACTGTGTCGATGTCTTCACGCAGCTCCAGGCCGGCCTCGCGACCGTAGTAGTGGCTGAGGGTACCGAACGAGTGGCCGTAGCCGAAGGTGCGGTACTGCAGCAGGTCGTGCTGCAGGAAGATCTCGTTCAGCTCGAGGGCGATATCGCTGCAGCGCATGCCCGGCTTGATCAGCTTGAGACCGGCCTCGTGCACTTCGACGTTGACTTCCCACAGACGCAGGTGCTCGTCGGAGCAATGGTCGAGGAACAGGGTGCGTTCCAGCGCGGTGTAGTAGCCAGCGATCATCGGGAAGCAGTTCAGGCTGAGGATGTCGCCCTTGTTGACCTTGCGGCTGGTCACCGGGTTGTGCGCGCCGTCGGTGTTGATGCCGGACTGGAACCAGGTCCAGGTGTCCATCAGCTCGCCTTCGGGGAAGGTGCGCGCAATTTCACGAACCATCGCCTGAGTGGCGTGCAAGGCGACTTCGTATTCCGGCACTTGGTCACGCAGTGCTTCAATCACTGCTGCACCACCGATGTCGGCAATACGTGCGCCGTGACGAATGATGGTGTGCTCTTCGGCGGACTTGACCAGGCGCATCTTCATGCAAGGAGCGGCGACGTCGACCAGTTGGGCGGACGGATAGCGCGCAGCCAGCTTGTCGCGGTTCTGCAGGTTCAGGTGGTCGAACTCGATACCGATACGCCCGGCTTTAGGCGCAGCCTGCTGGATGGCGACGAAGAAGTTATCGCGCTGCCAGTCGGAGTAAACGATGTTGTCGGTGCCGACGGTACGGCGCCACGGCTGGCCACCGTCGATGTTGGCAGTGATGGTCACGACCGCGTCGTGGGTCACTACCACGGCATAGGGACGACCGAACGAGCAGTAGACGAAGTCGGTGTAATAGTTGACGTTGTGGTACGAGGTGAAGATCGCCGCATCAATATTTTCTGCGGCCATGTGGGCGCGCAGCTTGGCCTGGCGAGTGGCGTATTCCTGTGCCGAGAAAGTCGACTTAACTTTCTGGCCGTTTTGAATTCGGAGCGTTTGGGGCATTTGCATGGCGAGAACCCTTGTTGTTTTCCAGTGACTCGGCCCACCTGCTTGGTTAGCCGTTGGAATGCATTGCAACAGATGCACTCACCCCGTTTTTGTACGTTTCCGACCCGAAGTTGGTCATTTCCGCTCCCCCAGTCTGCCGCCTAAGTCGCCTGGGCGATCTGGCTGCCAGCGCCTACGGCACGCCAATACGCAAGGCCCATGAGGCCGCCAGCAATGCTCCACACCACAACGAAGAGCCGCGCCAGGAACTTGCTCAGCAACGACCAAGCGCGCCATAAGCAGGCAACGTACGGGGCGACGCCGCTGCAGTGGATGATGGTCCATGCAGTGGGCGTGCTCTCACGCACGCTGAAATCACCTCAAACGGGATAGCGCCAAACAAACAGCGCGGCGCCCAGCTTGCTGCGGCCGGCATGCCTTGCGGTTTAGCCTGGGCTCGTGCGGAGCCCGCCAGGAAGGACTCCGGAGTGGGCCTTAGTTAAACGTCAGACCGGCGAGGGGCTCTGGTCTGCGTGGCAGTCGATGCTCATTCACCCCGCAGGATCAGCGCACACTCGCCATCCCACTCGGCAAAAAGCTGCTGGCCACTGCGTATACCGAGCTGGTCGTAATCGGCGTGCATTTTCTGCACCTGCAGCTCGAGCCCACCCTCGGCCTCGAGATGGATGTTGACCATGGAGCCGATGAACTCCTCACCCACCACGGAACAAGCCAGTCGGTTGGGCCGGCTCGGCTGTGCGCAGAGGTCTACATGTTCGGCGCTCAGGCAAACAGTGACCTGATCGCCAGGGACAACCGTTTTGCCGTCCGGCAGCCGCGCCTGAAACTCGCCGTGCTCCGTGCTGAAACTAACCAGGCCCGCATCGTCGAAACCCGTGACGCTCCCGGTGAGGATGTTCTTACCGCCGACGAACTCGGCGACAAAGCGGTTGTGCGGCTCGCGGAAGACCTCCTGCGGCGAGCCGATCTGCTCGACCCGCCCCCGACTCATGATCACCACGCGATCGGCCATGGCGAAGGCTTCGGACTGACTGTGGGTGACGTAGACGAAGGTGATGCCAAGATCCTTCTGCAGCCCGGTCAGCACGCTCTGCATGCGCACGCTCAGGTTGGCATCGAGGGCGCTCAACGGCTCGTCGAGCAGCAGGATCGGTGGTTCGGTAACCAGCGAACGGGCCAGCGCTACGCGTTGCTTCTGGCCGCCGGAGAGCTGGCTAATGTCGCGCTCGGCGAACTCTTCCAGGTCCAGCCGCCCGAGCCAATGCAACGCCTTCTTGCGCCGCTCGGCCTTGGCCATGCCGCGCATCTTCAGGCCGAACTCGACGTTCTCGACCACGTTGAGAAACGGGAACAGCGCCAGGTTCTGCCAGACCAGCGGAGTCTCCCGCTCCCAGGAGTAGAGGTCATTGATCCGCTCGCCCTTCAGGCGTATCTCGCCATCGCTCGGCTTTTCCAGGCCCGCGAGCATGCGCAGCGTCGTCGTCTTGCCACAGCCGCTGGAGCCCATGATCGCGACAAACTCGCCCTCGTAGATCTCCAGATTCATGCATTCGACGGCTTGGAAGCTGCCGAAGTGCTTGACCACGTTGTCAAATACCACCAGCGGTTGAGTCATGGCTGAAATCCTTCGGATTCGGGTGTTTGGCGGGAGGCGGTCAGGCGTCCGTCGGCTTCTGCCGGCGCATCAGCAACAGCTGGGCGACGACCACCAGGGTCATGGTGGTGATGAAGACGATAGTGCCGATCGCGTTGATGGTCGGGCTCACCTGCCCTTGCAATGTGTTGAGGATGCGCACTGGCACCGTCTCATTGAGCCCCGAGACGAACCAGGCGACGGCGAACTCATCGAAGGAAACGGCCATGGTCACGAACAGCGCGGAGAAGATGCTCGGTGCTGCGAACGGCAGGATCACATGGCGCATGGCCTTCCATTGACTGGCGCCGAGGTTCCACGCCGCCGCCTCGATGTTTGCGTCCATCTGCGCCAAGCGCATGCGGATGACCGCCATGGCGAACGGCGTACACATCACGATGTGACTGATCATTACCGAATGCAGATCACCGGAGAGGCCGACCCGCGACAAGAATGCCAGCATCGCCAGCCCCATGATCACCACTGGAATGGTCGGCGGCAGCAGCGCCAGCGCCATGTAGAGTGACTTGCCGAAGAAGTGATAGCGGAAATCGGTATAGGCCGCCGTGAACCCCAGCAGGGTCGACACCAACGACACCACCACCCCCACAATCAGGCTGTTCCTGAACGCCTCCCACACCGATGGATCGGCGGCGATGGCCTCGTACCAGCGCAGACTGAAGCCACCCAATGGCAAGGACGGAAAACGGTCGACGTTGAACGAAAAGACAAAGCTGCCGGCGATCGGCGTAAAGATGAAGATGAACACCAGCACGACGTAACTGCGCAGCAAGAAGTTGATCAGACGATGCTCGTTCATGCGCGTCTCCGGTAGGCGAAGCCGATCGAAGCGAAGGCCGTGATCAGCAGCGTCACAATCATCATCGTGGCGATCACCGCCGCGCGTGGCCATTGCTGTCCTGACTTGGTGGTGTCGGTAATCAGCGTGCTCAAGGTCGGCGGCTGGCCACCGCCCAGGTAGAGCGGGCTGACGAAGTCACCGAAGGTCAGGATGAAGCAGAACAGCGCCGCGACGACGATACCGATCCGCGCCGACGGCACCACCACCTGGAACACCGTTCGCACGCGCCCACAGCCGAGGTTGTGCGCCGCCTCGATCAACGAGCGGTCGATGTACATCAGACTGAACAACTGCAGCAGCACCACCAGCGGCAGGCACAGTGTGAAGTAGCCGACATAAGTGCCGAACGTGGAGTTCAGCATCGGAAACGGCCCCAGCCCGAGCTGGCCGAACGCCGCGTTAAGGATGCCGTTGTCGCTAAGGAATACCTGCCATGAATAGGTGCGCACCAGGTAGCTGGTGAAGAACGGCGTGACCAGCAGCAGCACGATCAGTTGCTTGAGCGATTCGCGGAACTTGAAGGCGATCGTATAGGCGCAGGGGAAGGCCACCAAGCTCACCAGCACAGTGGCCCCCGCCGCCATGCCGAGCGTGTGTAGATAGGCGTCCCAGAAGAACCCACGACTGAGCATGTAGCTCCAGTTCAGCCACTCGAACGTCGGCACCATCCGATAGTTGCGCACGATCCAGAAGCTGATCGCCACCAGGAACGCCAGTGGAAAGACGAAGAAAATCAGCTGCCAGACCAGGATCGGCATCGACAGACTGAGGCCGTACCAGGGCAGGCGGAAGGTTTTCTTGCCGACACCGGCTGGCATGAGCGGCTTCGCGCCGCTCATGCCAGAAGCGCCTGGCGTCGGGTCATGTCTATTGCTTGAAGCCATTACGACCACCCCGCCGCTTATCGTCAGGCACCCTTGTATTCCGACCAGAAGTCGTTCCACTGCTCCAGGCTCTGCTGAATCGGGAGCTCGCGGTACTGGATGCGACCGTCGCGGATATCATCCATGACGTTGCGCTGGCCGAGCACCATACTCTGGCGCTGAGCTTCGACGGGATCGACCTTATTCAGCAGTTCCCAGCCCTTCTTGCTCGGAATCAGCGCAGGGTAGGCGACCATCTTCGCCGACTTGACCTGGCCTTCCGGCGCAGTGATGTACTGGATGAACTTCTTCGCCAGCTCGGGACTGTGCGCGTTCTTGGCAATGCAGTAGGACTCGGTCCATTGCAATCCACCCTCCTCTGGCACCACCGTCTTAACCGGCGCGCCGGAACGCTGCAGGACACCGGTGATCCAGTCGCCGATGCCGCACATCGCATGGATCTGACCGTTCTTCAGCGATGAGAAGGTGCCGCCGTAATCGAAGAAACCGCCGATCTGCGGACGCAGGCTCATGATTTTCTCCTGGACGGCCTGCCAGTGCGCCTCATTGATATCGTACGGACGCGAATTGCCGTTGAGCAGGCTGATCTGCCCCAGGTTCGGCAGGTGCCAGTCGAAATGTCCGACCTTGCCCTTGAGGCTTTCATCCCAGAACACGTCATAACTGCGCACCTTGGCCTCGGAAACCAGCTGGGTGTTGTAGGCGATGCCGAGAAAGCCAAAACGGATCAGTACTGAGTACAGTTCGCCGTCCTGCCAGTGCCCGGGAAATTTCTGGAATTCGGGGAAGAAGTCGTCGAAAGGGTAATCGGCGGGGTCGAGCCGCTCGATGTAGTCGCCGGCGTTGAGTTGCTGCACGTATTCGGCGTCGGACAGAATCAGGTCAAAGGTGCCAGGCGGGGACTGCGAAATCAGTCCCAGCATGTTGTCGCCGCCCGTATAGTACTTGGCCTTTACCTTGACCCCGAACTGGCGCTCGAAGTCGCCGACGATATCCTGCTCGGCGTGTCCGGCCCATGCCAGGATGACCAGTTCTTTTTCCGTTGCGGCAAAGCTTCTCAAGGGCAAGACGCCAGCCAGGGCCGCGCTACTCGCCAGGATACCGGTGGTTTTCAGAAACGTCCGTCGTGAAAGGTCGATGCGATTTTTCATTATTGTCTCTCCTCGGTGATGGAAAGGTGCTTCTGTCCTTCTAGCTCTGCCACTTGCTTGCTCCACCACGCCACGACTTAAAACCAAGACGCTGGAGCGCCGGCGCGGATGAAATCGAACAGCCCCTATTTACCGCCCAAGGTTCGGATGCCGTGGCGCAGGCCAGCTGCAACCTCATGTTCTGAGTCGGCTCTACTCGACGGAACGCAACACGCGTTCATCCCAACATACGGATAGTGTTTCCTCAGGACAGCCTGGGGGCGCCGTACGCACGGCCGTAGCCGCAGAAGCAATACCGAAATCGCTGCAATAGGTGGCATTGAGGTGAGAGGGAAAGATCGCCGCATCAATATTTTCTGCCGCAGCGTGGGCGCACAGCGTGACTTGGCGAGCGGCGTATTCCTGGGCCGAAAACGTCGAATTGATTTTCTGGCTGCTCTGAATCCGAAGCGTCTTGGACATGTGCATGGCGAGAATTCTTATAGTTTTATCGTGACTCGGCACACTGATTTGGCAGGTGGCTGAAATCATTCGAACAGATGCCGGCACTCAACTTTTGTACAGTTCCGACCCGAAGATGGCCATACGCGACCACAAAACTGTCACCCAAAACGCCTGACCGTCCTTTCTGCCAGCCTTCAAACCGCACACGCTGGGGGACTTGCGCAAGCCGCTGAGAGTCTCGAATTTACTCAACAGTACGCGCCGCCCATAACTTACAGGCGCTCGAGCAACCGCTCGTGAAAACCGCCCACGGGCACCGAATCAGACGCAAAAAAGGCTATGTCTGCGTTAATGGTTGAAAGTGCTGTTCAATCCCCAGTGCGACAGCGATAGCCATGTTGCGCGACGGGTGCTCGGCATGCCGCTCCAGCCAGCGCCGCCAGCCGAGATAGTTCTCCAGGTACTTCGTGGCGACACCATGAAACCGCACCATCCCGGTTTTCAGGCAACCGTCCTAGATGTCGTAACGTTTCGTGCAAGTATCGAGCTTTGGCAATTTTGGCTACCTCACCCCGCTACGTCGCCTAATCCGCTTGCTGGGGGACGCCGTCTTCGTCAGGCCAGCATTTTGCCTTCGGCTTCCTTCAGACTCGCAGTAGCCCGCGCACGCCCTGCGTTCAGCTAACACTTCCCTTTGTCGAGGGTGTGGAGGACTTTCACCGCCAAGTCATCCAGCTCACCACCACAGTGAGCCAGACAGCGGCATGCCTGGCGCACCAAAAAAAGTCCGCACATGCGGCTGGCATGTGCGGACCTAAACAATGCTGCAGAGAGGGATGCAGGATCAGTGCATGGCCAGACGACAGCGCGGGGACTTGCTCCGGCGCTCGTGGCTCGGCGCAACGCCGAAGTGCTCGTGGTAGCACTTGGAAAAGTGCGACGCGGTAACAAAACCACAGCCCAAGGCGACATCGACTACCGGCAAAGCCGTCTGCTTGAGCATCTGCCGAGCCAGAATTAGGCGCAGCTTCAAGTAGTAGCGCGACGGCGAGCAGCGCATGTACTGGCAAAACAGCCGTTCAAGCTGTCGTCTCGACAACTCAATAAAACCAGCCAACTGATCCAGCTCGATGGGCTCCTGAAGATTAGCCTCCATCAGCGTTATCACTTCCTGCAACTTCGGCGGGGTACTTTCCAGCATGTGCAGGAATGATGCATGGCCTAGCGTCGGCTCACTACGAACTTGCTCAAGGACCAACGTCTCACTGATCGCACCAACCAAGGCCGGACCGTGGCTGCGGCCAATAAGTTGCAGCATCATCTCCAGCCCTGCTCCGCTACTCGCCGCGGTATAGCGGTCGCGATCGAGGGCAAACTGTTGCGAACTAAGCAATACCTTGGGAAAAGCCTCGCGCATGTCGACCTTTAGCTCCCAGCTCGTAGAGCACTCATAGCCGTTCAGAAGTCCTGCATTAGCCAATGCCCAACTGCCGGATCCTAATGCTCCCAGATGCACTCCGCGCGCAGCCTGATTCTGCAACAGGCGAATTTGTTCTGGACTACAAGCGCACGGGCCTACATCACCGCCACAAATAATCAAGGCATCCAACTCCAACTCAGCATTGGCGACGCCATCCGGGGATACCAGCATACCGTTACTCGCACGCACTGGACGGCCGTCCGCAGTCAGGGTTTGCCAGCGATAGAGGCTCCGCCCAGAAAACTGATTGGCACGCCGCAAAGGCTCCAACACAGTAGCCAGCGCAATAAAACTGAAATTGTCGGCCAGCAAGAAGCCAATCGCTTCCAAAGTAACCTCTGCGGGCTGTTTCAACACTTCGAAACTGGACATGCTCACCTCTACTAGCCGGCAATGATCCGGCAGCGGGATATCAATTGATACGATCTGGACTGGACTAGATGGCTCGACTCAACACTCGATGGCGCTGACCGCCAGGCCACCGCGCGAGGTTTCCTTGTATTTGTCGTGCATATCGGCGCCAGTGTCGCGCATGGTGCGGATCACCCGGTCGAGCGAGATAAAGTGCTGACCGTCGCCGCGCAAGGCCAACTGCGCTGCGTTGATCGCCTTCACCGCGGCGATCGCATTACGCTCGATGCACGGCACCTGAACCAGCCCGCCAACCGGATCGCAGGTCAATCCGAGGTTGTGCTCCAGGCCGATCTCGGCGGCGTTTTCCAGCTGTTCCGGAGTGGCACCGAGAATCTCCGCCAGGCCGGCCGCCGCCATCGCGCAGGCCGAACCAACCTCGCCCTGGCAGCCGACTTCGGCGCCGGAGATCGAAGCGTTCTTCTTGCACAGGATGCCAACAGCCGCCGCGGCCAACAGGTAATCGACCACATCGGCTTCGCTTACCGCCGGGCTGAAGCGCACGTAATAATGCAGCACCGCCGGAATGATGCCGGCCGCGCCGTTAGTTGGCGCGGTGACCATGCGCCCACCAGCGGCGTTCTCCTCGTTGACCGCCAAGGCAAACAGGTTGACCCACTCCATGCCGCTGAGGGTCGAGCCGATCACGTTGGGCTTGCTCATTTCCTGCAGGCTGCGGTGCAGCTTGGCGGCGCGGCGCTTGACGTTGAGCCCGCCAGGCAGAATGCCCTCGTGCTTGAGACCCTGTTCGACACAGTCGCGCATGGCTTGCCACAGGCGCATCAGGCCGCTGCGGATCTGCGCCTCACTGCGCCAGGCCTTCTCGTTGGCCATCATCAATTCGGACACACGCAGGCCATGCTCCTTGCACAGGCGCAGCAATTCGTCGCCACTGGAGAAGTCGTAAGGCAACAGGGTGTGATCCTGGTCCAGCTGACCGGTGGCCGCCTGTTCGGCATCGACCACAAAACCGCCGCCGACCGAATAATAGGTGCCGCTGCTCAGCTCGCTGCCGTCGGCCGCGAAGGCCGTCAGGGTCATGGCATTCGGGTGGTAGGGCAGGTTTTCTTCGAGCAGCAACATGTCGCGCTGCCAGTCGAAGGCAATCGGTAAACGGCCATCCAGCTGCAAGGTGCCACTGCTGCGCAGTGCTTCAATGCGCGGGGCAATGTCCGCCGGGTCGATCTGGTCCGGCCAGTCGCCCATCAGGCCCATGATCACCGCGGTGTCGCTGCCGTGACCGATGCCGGTAGCCGACAACGAGCCATACAGGCGCACTTCCACGCGTTGCACCCGCTCAAGCTGGTGACGCTCACGCAGCGCCCCAGTGAACAGCGCGGCAGCGCGCATGGGGCCGACGGTATGCGAGCTGGAAGGCCCGATACCGATCTTGAACAAGTCGAACACACTGATAGCCACTACGGCCTCCTCATCTGACTAAGCGCAGGAGTTGGGCGCTTGCTGAGGAGAATTGTCTGCCGACGACACCGGCTAAAATTGTCTAACTTCGACCCGAAAGTGTTCAAAGTCACTGTTCATTAAAAACAGCCACTGTAGTGGTCAACTGTAACCGCTCCATAAGTCCCGACTTTTTATGATGAGGTTTGGCCACTGCTTACCCCGGAAATCTGGAAAAATTTGCACGCGAATTAACATGGGTGCGATTCAGCGCCTGGATCTGGGTTTTCTCGTCAACTGACTGCACCCGTGCATTGTCAGGTGGGTTCAGGTACCGCCCAACCACATCGGCTACTTTGCCAGCAACGTGTGGGTCGTTGCTGATCTTGAAGGTTTTCAGTCGGTGGGGCTTGAGATCGCCGGCGGCCCATACCTGGGCGACTTGCCCGGCGCTAACGCCCACGTAGTTGGCCATCAGCCGCAAGCTCCAGTGGGTCGCCTCACGCGGTACACGCGAGGTCGTCAGGGTCAGCATTTTCTTAATCTTCGCCTCGTCGAGCTTGCGTGGATGTCCGCGGCGAGGGCGATCGTTCAGTCCATCGGGGCCAGTTTCCTGATAGCGCTTGCGCCATTTGAATACGACTGGCGCCGAAATCTCCAGCCTGTGCGTTTTCACACAACCGGGATCTTGATCCGACATTGATAGGGCGAATTCATACAATTTCAGGTCGATTTCAGGCAAACGTCGGTATTCCCCCATAGTTTATGTTTGCAAGTCCTCCCGGGCGACACCAATAATAAAACAGAGGCTTGTATGACTATTCGCTTCAAACTGATAGCCGCCTTTATTGCCGTGACCTTGATTCCCGTGCTGATTATTACGCTGTTTGTCACCAGACAGGCCATGGATCGGGAGCGCACGCTGTTCAATCAGAGCAGCGTCAAGCAGATTCAGGAAGTGGATAATGCATTTTCATTTTTCCTTGAAAGCGCCGCAGAAAACGTCACGCTATTGACTCAAACTCGGCTATTGAAGTCCTCCGACAGCAGCCTTCCCAGCTATATGGAAGCATCGCAGGCAACGAAAATGTCCCCCCTACCAGTGGGGCTGGCGTTGCGATCTATGAGTTGTTCGAGCAGTTTGGCAAATCGCACCCCAGTTACGCCTATGTGTATGCGTCTACAAGCCAGGGGCATTATCTGCAATGGCCCGTGTCTGAAATTCGCGCCAACTACGATCCGCGCGAACGACCTTGGTTCAAGGCCGCGCTGACTGGCAATGGCAAGCCTGTTCGTACTCAAGCTTACGAGTTCAAAGAGGATAACGCCGTCATCATTTCCACCACGCAGACCTTTATCGATGCCGATGGCGGAACAGGTGTTATCTCTCTGGACGTCTCGCTGAACAAGTTGACAGAAGTGGCCAAGAATATCCGCTTTGGCAACAATGGTTATCTGTTACTGGTGGAAAGTGACGGCACAGTATTGGCCGACCCTATGCACCCCACATACAACTTTAAAGCATTGGCAAGCCTGGGTGATGGGTACAAGTTTCTCGCCAGCCAGCCGGCAGGTTTTTATAGCGTGCAGCTCGATGGCAAAGACTACAACGCCAGTGTGTATAAATCGCAAGCCCTCGGCTGGACCTATATCGGCCTGATCGAAAGCAGCGAAATCAGTGCCGGTGCCTGGCATCTGGTGTGGGTAATCACCCTTCTCGGCGGTGTTCTGGTGGTGACTTTCGGGTTGTGCGGCGTAGCACTGTCCAAAGTGCTGATTGCGCCGATCAACAATACCTCGGCGGGCTTGCGCGATATAGCCAGCGGCGACGCCGACCTGACGCGACGCTTGGAGATCAAGGGCAATGATGAAACGGCGCAAATGGCCAAGGGCTTCAATAGCTTTGTCGCCAGTATCCAGAACCTGATCAAGGAGATTCGCGCTGCCAGCCTGCAAGTCGAGCGGGAGGCTATGGATATAGGTACACAGGCCGACCAGCTCGACTCTACAGCGCAACGCCAGTCGATGGCCGTGGACATGGTGTCTACTGCGTTCCATGAGATGGTCGCCACGGCCAATGAAGTGGCCATCAACTGTAATCGCGCCGCTGAAGCCGCTCAGCATGGCCAGGATCAGGCGCATAAAGGGCAGCAAGTCATCGGCCTCATGGTCAGCCAGGTCAGCAGCCTGGGTGAGCGTATTCGTCAGGCCGCTGAGTCGATCAGCCAACTGGAGCAGAATACCCAAGACATCACCGCCATTCTCGACACCATTCGCGCTATTGCCGACCAGACCAACCTGTTGGCGCTCAATGCCGCCATCGAGGCCGCGCGTGCAGGTGATCAAGGACGTGGTTTTGCCGTGGTTGCCGATGAAGTTCGCGCTTTGGCCAAGCGGACCTCCGATTCGACCGAACAGATCAACGGTTTGCTCAACAAACTGGTCACCAGCAGCCAGAGCGTGGCCCTGGAGATGCAGCACAGCCTAGTGCAATCAAACGAGTCGGTGGCTTTTACCGCCCAGGTGGAAGAGGCATTTGCCGGCGTGCACGAGGCGGTCACGACGATCAAGGACATGAACACCCAGATTGCCACCGCGGCCGAGGAACAACATGCGGTGGCCGAAGACATCAACCGCCATATCACTGATATTCACAGCGATGCCGGTCGTATTAGCGAAGTGTCCAGCGTGTCCAAAACCACCACACGCTCGCTGACGCAAATATCCAGCGAGTTGAACACGTTGGTGGGGTGCTTCCGTACGGACTGAGTGCTGCGCGGTCGTGGCAGGCTTGTAGGTGTCTACGAAACTAGGGGCGATTCAGAGTTCTCTCATTGGGAAATTTTCTGAGCCCGGCGGATCGCAGCCCTATGCGTCAGGCGCTGTCAGATGCCTTTGTCGACAATGACATCGACTACGCCGATATCGCCAAGCGGGTGAGCGGCTTTGAATCTGAAGTACTTGAGCAAATCTTCTTCTCCGAAGTAGCCCATGTCTGCCACTCAAATCTCGAAACCCCAGTACCTTCAGTCTGGACTGCATTTGATGGCCAGTGGCTCGATATGGAAATCGACAAGATGCTCAAGGAGCGCGAACAGAGCGATGCCCTGCGCCAGAAGGATCGACTGCTTGTGACCTACCTGAAGTGGCGATATAGCGACCTTTGGCAGTCGATAAAACGAGGCGGGTAACTCGGGGATTTAAACTCTGTATTTGTCCTGTCGAGTCGTCGCAAACCTCTGCGATACCGGGCTGCCGCCCTCCCCGCCGTGTCGATTAGGCACAGTGATTTCGACACTTTATCGACCCGATCATTAGCGGTAGGATGTAGCTTATTTGCCAAATTTTGCCATAAAGGCGGATTCCGTCATGAGCACCATGAACATATCACTACCCGAAGCCTTGAAAAGCTTTGTCGATGAGCAGGTTAGCCAACGTGGCTACAGCACCAGTAGCGAGTACGTTCGCGAGCTGATTCGCAAGGATCATGATCGGCAACATCTGCGGGGCCTGCTTCTGGCTGGAGCGCAATCCGCCCCCACTGCGCCTGCCGATGGCGACTACTTCGAATCGCTACGCGCCAAGGTGCGGAACGCTCAGGGATGAAGGCGAAACCGGTTATCCCGAGAGCACTGGCAAGCCAGGATGTTGATGACGCGATCAGCTTCTACCTGAGCGATGACACCGAACAGGCCGCACTTGGCTTCATTGATGCCTTGGAAAAGGCCTACCTCCACATTGGCCGTCATCCATCCGCTGGCTCAACCCGCTACGCCCATGAACTCGACCTGCCGGGGCTGCACTGCTGGCCGCTGAAGCGCTATCCGCACCTGGTGTTCTATGTAGAGCGCGACGATCACATTGACGTGTGGCGCGTACTCCACGGGATGAGGGATATTCCTGTTTGGCTGAGCGAAACCCCAACTCACTGAGGTATCGCCCGGCTCAGCATGCATAAACTGTTTCTTTGCGCTCGATCCAGAATAAATAAATCCTTTACGTTTCATCGACACTGCGGGCTAGTTTCGACTTCTATAATTCAGGTCTATCTGTTGCCTGCATCCTCTTCGTTCCAAGCTTCCGCTTTTGAAGATATCGCAGATATCTTTTCGATCTGTCTGCCCTATGACGGTAACCTTCATTTTCTGTTTTACAGGCTCGCTTGCGGCTTGAGTGGGCGCTTCTGGAAAGTTGAGGATGTTAATCGGATTGCTCGGTGTGTAGTTCCGATCATTGAAAGAAGTTTGGCGCGCCTGCGGCTTTTGCTCGGGTGTGCTCCCGCGAGGTACCCAGAGGGTGGCAGGCTCCGGTTTGTGTTGCGTGTATTGCGGTGCGATTGGCTGCCGCTGTTGTTGCTTGTACTGCGGTGCAATTAGCTGCTGCATGGGGGCTTGCTCTACAAACTGGGCAGGCTCATCAAATACAGGCTGGTCGGCAAAGCGGATTGCCTTTTTGAGCTGCGCAACGTCAATCACGACTGGCTTAACAAAAATCAGCATCAACACACTGGTAATCACCGAGCCGATTGCCACGATTGCTAGCGCTCGCGATGGACCTTGTTTTTTAGTGCGTAGGTATTCTGGTACATCATCTTCTTCGGCGTGCATATCTAGCTTCCTTGCATTAGTGAGAGGTCAGCCCCCCCTTTTCGCTACACTCAAACTATCCTACGAGCTCATATGTGAGCCATCATTGTTTCATAATGCTCTTTCAAATGAGGAACCCCATCGAAATCCGCACTCTGCATAGCTTCAGCCATCATCTTATCCACAAAGTGCCTAGGAACATTCTTACACCCAGTAATACCCTTATAATATTCACAAAAAATATGATAACAAAACATCGCGACCATCTTCCCATAACAGTCTGATTCCGGTGCAACTCGCTCCCCACCAAAATACCGAAGTGGCTCCGTTCTTCTTGCTTTAATATCGACAATAAGATTCCTAAACTTTTCTCTTTTGACTCTATACACCACCGGATTTGAAGTATCAATCAAAGCCCAGAAATTATTTCGATCCACACCCTTTATTTTTACAAGTCCACACAAGAGATCAACATAGACAATTCTATTAATCTCACTAAGAAATTCTTCAAAGCGTGACTCAATTTCACGCACACTTTTTTCTGTAATTTTCCCGGCTGGGTGGGCCGCCCCTAAAACCGATATTAAAAACCCTGATCGACATGCATCATTCTCCCAGCTATATCCATGCGTATAGAGAACATGAGGATGCTCGATTATTTCCCCTCGATATGAATCATAATCTCTATCAAAGACAGCTATTGAGTTCTCAATCAAGTTTGCAGCTATTTTTTCTGCATAGGGGCGCACGCACTCTTTCGAACCCAAAGACTTTATTTTTATTTTAACGCCAGGTAGAAAGCGCCGAAAAACACTTCGCCAAAAAATTGAATCAATTGACCAAGTTTCATCATCACCCTCTGCAGGTTCTTTTGAAGGGTTCCCGCCTTCTGAATAAATCAAATAGTCAACATCGAAAAACGCATGAAAATTAGAAAGCCCTGAATTACTTCTCAAAAACATCATTTTATGCAGCGCTCCATGTTGATGAGGCTACTCTGATGCTCTCCTACTACATCTGGCGAATGTGTCGCGAAAATTATCTGGGCGGATGGATTTAGGCTCTTTATATTTTTTGCAAGCGATTCCTGCCATGCAACATGCAGAGAAATCTCTGGTTCGTCAGCCATATAAATATATGTCTTACCTTCCTGTAGTAAAGCCTCACCCAAAATAATCAGAATCTGCTTCTCGCCAGACGATAGCTGTGTTGGCTTCAATACCTTACCAGAGAAAGTCGTAATTACAATTTCATTCCGCTCATTAATATGCAAAGTCTTTCTCTGCATGAGTTCATTCAATAGAGCAATGAAGAGATCCCTAGGAGCAAGAAGTTTCTTTTTATTAGAGGTTATGCTCTCCCAAGAATCTACGGTACTCTCAATTCTGTGTAGTGAAAAAAGGGCCATAATTTCAGTACTAGTGAGAGTCTCCCCAAGCTCCATTTTTTTACGTAAACGTTCCAAAATACTGAAGTGCGACTGAACTTTTTTCAAATAGTTTTTTCTATCAACTCGAAATTCAGAAAATATTTGCACTAGCGCAGATTTTTCGCTTTCCAGTCTTGTATCAACCGGTATAGGAAACTCCTTATCCTCATCCTTAACGAGGAGAGACAAAAACACTTGCTCTTGAAAATCCTCATGCAGTAAATTTACTTTCTTACTTAATGCAGACAAATAGCGGATAAGTCTATTGGAGAAGTCTTCAAGCCTTACATCCAATGGATCAGCAACACTTTCGTTATCAATATTATTTATGCGCTGAACAGAAAGCCAAGTTAACGAAATCATTTCTCTCAGATGAGTAATTAGCGTTTTCCCCGCCGCTGCCTTTCCAGCCAATTGCATCCTTATAAAATATGAATGCCTATTAGCGCTCTCATATCCATCAATATCATTCAGCACATACGAATAGGGCTTATCCGATGAAGTCTCAAATATCTTGTAGTCGCAATGAAAGAAAGGGGCATCTCTATTTTTGGTAACCTCAATATAAGGCTTTTTCCTAGACCCGTATTCTTTCAGGACAATTTTTATATAGTCAAAATCAAGTGAGGATAGATAATCGCTGTCTGCCAACAACACACCAGCCATCAACTTCAAAGCTGTTGACTTCCCCGACCCATTCGGCCCAATTATAAAGTTGTAGGAATCATTGGTCTTTATTAAAACCTCATGATCCCCCCAGAATCCTTTTATATAAATACTCTCAATGATATTCATGAATACCAATTCCCTATTAGTAAATTTAGCTAGATTCGGCTACCGCACGTCCTGCACACGGACTAATGATGCTTAGAGTGTGCGCCTCCCTTTCTAAGACGCAGACCATTGCGGGTCGTTCTTTTCGGCTTTCATGCTCTTGTCCTTTCTTTCGGGCGTACCAGCGTTTAATCACCTCTTGTGTAATCGCTATCCCGCGTTTTGATTGGTCAAGTTTGAATTTGCCTCATCATATTCTGGACTGGTCTG
The DNA here is from genome assembly GCF_002025205.1 of Pseudomonas sp. CC6-YY-74. Taxonomy (GTDB): domain Bacteria; phylum Pseudomonadota; class Gammaproteobacteria; order Pseudomonadales; family Pseudomonadaceae; genus Aquipseudomonas; species Aquipseudomonas paeninsulae. The sequence continues at coordinate 2,328,744 of NZ_CP019947.1, forward strand.
CCCACACTCTGGCGCGACATGACCACTCACAATCCATAGAGCGAACCGAGGATAAAGCTTAACTATGGCCTCTATTTCTTCGGCCTTGATTTCTCTATTTCTCGCAGGGTTTTTAAGGTTATTCCACGTATAGCGACTTATCCCCGTCCGCTCCTCCAGCTCGGGAAGACGCATCCCTGAGCATTTCAAAATTTCTATAACCCGCTCTTTTATCATAATCAAATGATCTATTTGTGATATATCCAATATGGATCAATCATGGCATGATCCGTTTCAAGCTGATCCAAAACGGATCATGCGAAACTGAATCGTCTTGCAATGACACGAATAGTGACGGAACGAGCATGGAACTGGAAGAGCTAGAACCTTCAAAGCTGATTGGCCCCCAACAGGACGTTGAAACCGTCGAGTCCTGGGCTGAGCGTAACGGCCTCTCATGCGGAACGGCTCGCGCCTGGGCTTATAAAGGGGTGATCCCCACCATCAAGCTCGGCAAGCGCCGCATGCTCAATAGCGCCCTGCTCCGTAGCTGGCTCCTAGAGCAGGGGTGGACGGCATGACTGCACGCCTCTGTAGTCAAGAAGCCTTTGCGGAAATGACGGGTGTTTCAGTGGATACGGTACACGCCTGGGTTCTGCGTGGTGCCATCCCCAGCGTGAAGCTCGGGCACTGTCGGCTGATTAACCTTGCGGGGTTGAACCTATGAGCCGCACAGACCCGCAATTCAAGCTGCGCATGCCCACTGAGCTTCATGCCCAGCTAGAGCAAATCGCTAAAGAGGCTCGCCGCAGCCTGAATGCTGAAATCGTCCTTCGCCTTGAAGCGACCTTTGCCCAGGCAAAGCAGGAGGTTTCCCAGTGATCTACGCCACCTCTCAGCGCCCAGCCGAGGGCATGACCTATGACCTCACTCAGCTCATCGACACTTGGCCAGTCTGAAACGAAAAAGCCCCCGAAATTCTATGAATTTCGGGGGCTTAGACGTGCGATATGGCGGGAAGATAGGGATTTGAACCCTAGGAACTGTCGCCAGTTCAACGGATTTCGAATCCGTCCCGTTCGGCCACTCCGGCATCTTCCCGTGGCGGCGCGCATGATAGCAGTACAAGCCTGTTTGGCGAAGCCCAATTGGTAGAATTTTTCGCATACATTCAGATGCTTGCGCTGGCGGGCCGGGTAGGTGCGTTCTGCCGCGGCCTGGCAGACTGCGCTGAAACGGCTTGAGCGAGCATGCAGCCGCAGCAAAGATTTCGCGGGCATGGCCCGCTCCTACGGGGCGCGCCGCAGCGCGCTGCGAGCGCCCCAGGAAAAAGAGACGCCTCAGCGCCTCTCCTGTGCCGCCCAGTGGTCGATCAGACGGTCAGGCGGGTCAGCGCCTCGCGGTATTTGTCAGCGGTCTTCTGCGCGACCTCGGCCGGGACGGCCGGGGCCGGGGGTTCTTTGTTCCAGCCGGTGGACTCCAGCCAGTCGCGCACGAACTGTTTGTCGAAGCTCGGCGGGTTCTTGCCTTCGACGTAGCTGTCCGCTGGCCAGAAGCGGCTGGAGTCGGGGGTCAGCACTTCGTCCATCAGGGTCAGGGTGCCGTTTTCGTCCAGGCCGAATTCGAACTTGGTGTCGGCGATGATAATGCCGCGGGTGGCAGCGTATTCGACGGCGGCGCTGTACAGGGCGATGGAGGTATCACGCACCTGGGCGGCCAGTTCATCGCCGATGATCGTTGCGCACTGCTCGAAGGAGATGTTCTCGTCGTGGTCGCCAACCGCGGCCTTGGTCGAAGGGGTGAAAATCGGTTGCGGCAGCTTGGAGGCTTCCTGCAACCCAGCTGGCAGCTGGATGCCGCAAACGGTGCCGCTGTTCTGGTATTCCTTCCAGCCGGAACCGGCGATGTAGCCGCGCACGATGGCTTCCACGGCAACCGGCTTGAGGCGCTTGGCGACTACCGCGCGCCCTTCCACCAGCGGCAACTCGGCAGCCGACACCACATCTTCGACCTTGTCGCCGGTGAAGTGGTTGGGTACCAGGCCGGCCAACTTGGCGAACCAGAAGTTGGAAATCGCGGTGAGGATCTTGCCCTTGTCCGGGATCGGCTCGGCAAGGATCACATCGAAGGCCGAGAGGCGGTCGGTGGCGACCATCAGCATGCGCTTGTCGTCGATTTCGTAGAGGTCGCGGACTTTGCCCGAGTAGATCTTCTTCAGGCTCAGGGTTGCAGGAGTGGTCATGTCGGGATTTCCGTCTTTAGCAAACGAAACAGGCGAAACCCACCGGGTTTCGCCTATCGGTATTACGACGCAGGAACAGCCTGGGCTTAGCCAAGGCTCTCTTGAATCAGAGCCAGGATGCGACGTGCCACATCGGCTGGCGCCACGGTGTTCAGGTCTTTTTCCACGGTGACCTGGACGCTGTCGCCGACCGGGGTCAGGCGTACCTGGTAACGCTCGGCACGCGCATCGATTTCTTCCTTGTCCGGCTTACCACCGAACAGGCTAGAGAAGAAGCCCGGCTCTTCGCCCTTCTTCTGCGTACCTTCGGCCAGGTTGATGTAGTACACACCGAGACTGCGGTTGAGGTCGTCGATGCGCACATCGGCCGTTTCCAGGGAGCGACCGACACCGGACCAAGCACGATCGAAATCGGCACCGAGGTTCAACACCGGATTGCCGTTACCGTCTTCCGACAGGCTGACGCGGCTCGGCGCATCGAAGTCGCGGGCGGCCAGCAGCGATACGGAACCGCCCTGCTCGGCACTGCGCGCCATGCTCACCAGCATGTCGTCGAGTAGCGCGGCTTCCAGGCTGGCGTTGCCACTGCCGCTGGCGAAGGCCACATCGGCGGTGCTGCCCGCTGGACGCTCGGCACTGAGCACGAAGACTTCGCTGGTATTGCGTTGCACGCCTGGCTCGACACGCACCCGCACGCGGGTTTCGGCATCCGCTGCCAGGCCCGGCACACGACTGCTCAGGCGCCGCGCCATGGCTGCAGACAGCTGATCAACGCGCTGCCAGGCGGTGACGAATTCGCCGATCTGCGGACGCTCCTCGGCAATCTTGAAACCGTTGTCTTCGAAGAATTGGCGGGCGATCGGCCAGACTTCGCCCGGCACGCGCTGACCGACCAGCCAGCGTGACTCGCCGCTTTTCTGCAAACTGAACTCGCTGGCATCGGCACGCACGACCAGCGGCTGCGGGCGCGGGACTTCGAATTCACCCTCGGCCGTGCTGCTGGCAACCTGAGCCGGCACCGGCAACAACGGATCGAGGCGCTTGGCCTCGACGTTCGCCGGCAACTGCATGGGTGCGGTTTGCCGAGCGATGAGGTAGTCGCTGCCGCGATCACGGAAATAGCCATCTTCACCATAGATCCAGCCACAACCGCTGGCACTGGAGATGATCAGAGCAAGTGCGGAGAGTCCGCCCAGTCGCTTCATGCGTAGTATTTCCTCAATTAAACCAAAACGCCGGACTGGCGCAGGGCCTGACGCAGCGGTTCATGACAACGCGGGCTGAGCCAGGTCAGCGGCAAACGGATACCGTCCGGCATCATGCCCATTTCATGCAGGGCAAATTTCACCGGAATCGGGCTGGACTCGATAAACAAGGCCTTGTGCAGCGGCATCAGACGATCATTGATGGCGCGCGCAGTCGCGGCATCGCCGGCCATGGCAGCGGCACACATGTCGCTCATGGCGCGTGGCGCGACGTTGGCGGTCACCGAGATGTTGCCCTTGCCGCCCATCAGCATCAGTTCGACGGCGGTGGCGTCATCGCCGGAATACACCAGGAAATCCTTGCTCACCCGATCCAGGACTTCCTGGCCGCGCTGCAGGTCGCCGGTGGCTTCCTTGATACCGATGATGTTGGCGATCTTCGCCAGGCGCTCGACCGTTTCCGGCAGCATGTCGCACACGGTGCGACCCGGCACGTTGTAGAGAATCTGCGGGATGGCCACCGACTCGGCGATATGCCGGAAGTGCAGGTACAGGCCTTCCTGGGTCGGCTTATTGTAATAAGGAGTGACCAGCAGGCAGGCATCGGCGCCCACATCCTTGGCGGCGCGCGTCAGCTCGACCGACTCGCGCGTGGAATTGCCACCCGTGCCGGCGATCACCGGGATGCGCCCGGCAACTTGAGCGACCACACGTCGGATCACTTCGATGTGTTCGGACACTTCCAACGTGGCCGACTCGCCGGTGGTACCGACCGCGACGATGGCGTTGGTGCCCTCTTGCAGGTGGAAATCCACCAGTTTGCTCAGGCTGTCCCAATCGAGACCACCTTGTGCATCCATGGGCGTGACCAGTGCCACCATACTGCCCGCAATCATGCAACCACTCCTGCCGGAAAAAAGAGAGCGGTAATGGTACTGGCGCCATCCACCTTGTACAAGCGAAGGAAAAGGCCGATCGGCAAGTGCGGCGACTGGGCGAGCAACCCGGCATTCCTTTCACTCATCCATTTACTGGCATTCCCCTGAGCTGCGCTTTTCGCTACCCTTCCGGCTTTGCTCGGTACTCATTAGTGGGCCGAGCGTTCATCGCTCTAGGAATGCTGCATGTCCACCCCCCCAGTTCGCGAACAATTCCTCGTCATCAGCGCACTCGGCCCCAACGCCATGGAGCTGACTAATGTGCTGTGCCGCACCAGCAATGAAAACCGCTGCGCCGTCGTCAGCACCCGCCTGAGCCGACATGGCGAGTTCAGCGCCTTGGTGCTGCAGATCTCCGGCAGCTGGGACGCCCTCGCGCGCCTGGAGTCGAGCCTGCCGGCCCTGGCCAAGAAGCACGCCTTTACGGTCAACGTGACGCGCAGTGCGGCGGCGGAAAATCGCCCCCAGGCCCTGCCCTACGTGGCCTATGTCAGCTCGGCCTACCGGCCCGACATCCTCAATGAGCTGTGCCAGTTCTTCATCGACCACAACGTCGAACTGGAAAGCCTGACCTGCGATACCTACCTGGCCCCGCAGACCGGCGGCACCATGCTCAATGCGACGTTGACCGTGACGCTGCCCGCAGGCACCCAGATCAGCTGGCTGCGCGATCAGTTCCTCGATTTCTCCGACGCCTTGAATCTGGACGCCCTGATCGAACCCTGGCGCCCACAAAACCCATAAGGAAGCTGTCATGGCCGTAGCACTCGACACCCCGGTTGCCGATTTCCAGGCAGCGGCCACCAGCGGCCAGCAGGTTCAGCTGTCGGCACTGCAGGGCCAGCAGCTGGTGATCTATTTCTATCCGAAAGACAGCACCCCTGGCTGCACCACCGAAGGCCAGGGCTTTCGCGATCACTACCCGGCCTTCCAGGCTGCCAACACCCAGGTGTTCGGCGTCTCGCGGGACAGCCTCAAGTCCCACGAGAACTTCAAGGGCAAGCAGCAGTTTCCCTTCGAGCTGCTCTCGGACAAAGATGAGGCGCTCTGCCAACTGTTCGACGTGATCAAGCTGAAGAAGCTCTACGGCAAGGAGTACCTGGGCGTCGACCGCAGCACCTTCCTGATCGACAAGCACGGCGTACTGCGCAAGGAATGGCGTGGGGTGAAAGTGCCGGGCCATGTCGAGGCCGTGCTGGCCGCGGCACAGGACCTGCACAGCGACTGAAGCCGTACCGACAAAAAAGGCCGCTTGCCGGGGTACCCGCAAGCGGCCTTTTTATTTACATCGAGCATGTATGGCCGGCTAGGCCAAGAGCCCTGTCCTCACTCCTCGCGCACTGCCAGCTCCTTGCGCGGCCAGGCATTGAGCACGGCCTTGAACAGGGTAGCCAACGGAATGGCGAAGAACACCCCCCAGAAGCCCCACAAGCCGCCGAACAGCAATACCGCGCAGATGATCGCCACCGGGTGCAGGTTGACCGCTTCGGAGAACAGCAGCGGCACCAGCACGTTACCGTCCAGCGCCTGGATCACCCCATACACCACCATCAGGTAGAGAAACTGATCGCCGAAGCCCCACTGGAACATGCCAATCAGCGCCACCGGCACCGTCACCACCACCGCGCCGATGTACGGCACGACCACCGACAGCCCCACCAGCAACGCCAGCAGCGCCGCATAGTTGAGCCCCAGCGCGGCGAACGCGATGTAGGTGACCACGCCGCAAATGATGATCTCGATGAACTTGCCACGAATGTAGTTGGCGATCTGCTGGTTCATTTCCTGAGCCACCCGGGTCATCAGGGCACGCTCGCGCGGCAGGTAACCGCGAAACCAGCCACCGATCATCTCGCGATCCTTGAGGAAGAAAAACACCAGGATCGGTACCAGCACCAGGTAGATCATGATGCCGGCCAGCATTGGCAGGCTGGACAGGGAGAACGACAGCGCCCACTGGCCGAACTTACCGGCCTCGCCGCTGATCGCCTCGGTCAACTGCAACACCTGGGCATCGCTGATCAGATTCGGGTAACGCTCCGGTAACAGCAGAAACAGCGCCTGCCACTCACCGAGCATGCGTGGCAACTCGTTGAACAGGGTGCTCAACTGGCGCCAGATCAGCGGCATCAATACCAGCAGGAACAACACCAGCGAACTCATGAACAACAGGAACACCAGCGCCACTGCCATGATCTGCGGCAGGCGCAAGCGCTCCAGGGCATTGACCAGCCCTTGCATCAGAAACGCCAGCACCAGCCCGGTCAATACCGGCGCCAGCATGCCACCGAGGGTCAGCACGACGGCGAAACCGAGCACCAACAATACCCCCAGCACCACCGCCTGCTCGTCGGAAAAATAGCGGTGCATCCAGTTGCGTAACACCTTAATCATCAACATTCCTTAGATCGAAACAGCCCACGCAGAACGCGTGTCAGGCTTTACGCAACCAATAGCGATACACACCGGCCTCTTCCTCTTCACGCAGCAGGCTGTGGCCTGCGAGCCTGGCAAAGGCACGAAAATCCCGTTGCGAGCCGGCATCCGTGGCAATGACCTTGAGCACCGCGCCGCTTGCCAGGCGATTCAGCTCCAGCTTGGCCTTGAGCAACGGCAGCGGGCAATTCAAGCCACTGGCATCCAACTCGGCGTCGCAGGCACCGCCCCATTTTTGTCCATCGTTCATTCGAGCCCTCCTAAACAGCGCCAAGGATACCCAAGACCGTGCAACCCTGGCCAGGTGAGCGCTTGCCCGGCTACAGTAACGACTTTGTTCGCCAAGAGCTCTGTGCATGAATCTTCTGCGCCCCATCCTGTTGACGCTCGCCTGCCTGACCGCCCAGCCTGGCCTGGCCAGCGATCTGCCGTCACTCGGCGACGCCAGCTCCGCGATTGTCTCGCCACAGCAAGAACATCAACTTGGCCGCGCCTGGCTGAGCCTGTTGCGCGGCCAGGTCCGTCAACTGTCGGACCCTCAGCTCAAGGATTTCGTCGAGAGCAGTGTCTATCGCCTGGGAGAAACCAGCGAGCTGAAGGATCGGCGTCTGGAATTCGTCCTGCTCGACAGCCCGCAAATCAACGCCTTCGCCGCGCCAGGCGGGATCATCGGGGTCAACGGCGGCCTGTTCCTGTATGCCCAGACCGAAGCCGAATACGCCTCGGTAATGACCCACGAACTCGCCCACCTGTCGCAACGCCACTTTGCCCGCGGCCTGGAAGCGCAGCAGCGCATGCAACTGCCGCTGATGGCGGCAATGCTCGCGGGTATCGTTGCCGCGGCGGCGGGGGCAGGCGATGTCGGCATAGCGGCCATCGCCTCGACTCAGGCGGCAGCGATTCAGGAGCAGCGGCGCTTCTCCCGGCAGAACGAGCAGGAAGCCGACCGCATCGGCCTGGTCAATCTGGAGAAAGCCGGGTATGACCCCCGCGCCATGCCGAGCATGTTCGAACGCCTGATGCGCCAATATCGCTACGACCGCAAACCACCGGAATTCCTCCTGACCCACCCGGTATCCGAATCGCGCATCGCCGACACCCGCAACCGCGCCGCACAAACCAAGGCCGGCGGTGTGACCGACAGCGCGCGCTACCAGTTGATGCGCGCCCGCGTGCAACTGATCTACGAAGATACGCCGGGACTGGCGGCCAAGCGTTTTCGCGCCCTGCTCGATGAAACCCCAAAACTGGAGGCCGCACGCTACGGCCTGGCCTTGGCGCAGATCAAGAGCGGCCAGCACCAGAAGGCCCGCGAGAGCCTGCAACTCTTGCTGCAGTCAGCGCCCGATAATATCCCCTACAACCTGGCCCAGATCGAACTGGACAGCGCCTCCGGCCACCTGCCAGAAGCACAGAGCCGCATCGAGCGGCTCATGAGTAACTACCCGAACAATTACCCGTTGCAGCAGGCGCGGATCGACGTGCTGATGAAACAGGCGCGTCCCCAGGATGCCGAGCGCGCCCTCGATGACCTGCTGAAAAGCCGCGCAAAAGACCCGGACGTCTGGTACCAGGTCGCCGAAGCGCGCGGCCTCAGCGGCAACACCATCGGCCTGCACCAGGCGCGCGCGGAGTACTTCGCCCTGGTCGGCGACTACGATGAGGCGATCGAACAACTCGACTTCGCCAAACGCCGTGCGACCAACAACTTCCCGCTCGCCTCACGCATCGACGCGCGGCAACGCGAACTGCTGGAAGACCAGCGCATCATCGAACAGATGCTGCGCTAGGCCGACGGGAACAATTGCGTGGCTGGGGCCGGCTGCGCAGATGACCGCCCAGCGGGACGATTGATGGGCGGTCACCCCTCCTGAGGGTCTTGGCTGTAGACAAGTCCGCCCTGGATTTCTATAGAGCCAGCTGGTGACCCACATGGATGGGGAGACAGTAAAAAGGGCGGGCGCATTTTCGAGAATGGCAGCGGCCTGGCGAACCGGCTCAGAAGTTGTGAAAATATCGAGCGTAGTAGCGAGACCCTCTCCAGGCATTCGCGGCGCAACACCGCTGCGGGCGCGTGGAGGCGACCGCAGTAGACGAGCGTATCTTCACAACCTCTCAGGCTCGGGCGAAGGCAGAAAACGCCTCGAGCACCCGGTCGATATCCTCGGCACTGACATCCAGATGCGTGACCATGCGCAGACGCGGCGCGGCCGTCAGCCTGATCCCGCGCTCGGCGCAGAAGGCCTTGAGGGCGCCGGCCTGCTCGCCGACCTGGGCATAGACCATGTTGGTCTGCACTGGCTCGACCACGTAGCCCAACCCGCGCAGCCCGTCTGCCAGGCGTTCGGCATTGGCGTGATCCTCGGCCAGACGCGCCACCTGATGCTCCAGGGCATAGAGTCCGGCCGCAGCCAGCAGGCCGGACTGGCGCATGCCGCCGCCGACCATCTTGCGCCAACGCCGCGCCTTGCCGATCAGCGCAGCGCTGCCACACAGCACCGACCCCACTGGCGCGCCCAAACCCTTGGACAAACAGACCGAGACCGAATCGAAGTGCCGGGTGATTTCCCTGGCCGGTACGCCCTGCTTGACCGCCGCGTTGTACAGCCGCGCGCCATCCAGGTGCAGGGCCAGGCCACGCCTGCGGGTCAACTCGCGGGCAGCGGCCAGATAAGTCAACGGCAGGACCTTGCCCTGCATGGTGTTTTCCAGCGCCAGCAGGCGGCTGCGGGCAAAGTGGAAGTCGTCCTGCTTGATTGCCGCCTCGACCTTGCCCAGGTCCAGCGAGCCATCGGCTTCGCCCTCGATCGGTTGCGGCTGGATCGAGCCGAGCACCGCGGCGCCGCCACCTTCATATTTATAGGTGTGCGCCTGTTGGCCGACGATGTACTCGTCGCCACGTTCACAGTGGGCCATCAGGCCGAGCAGATTGCTCATGGTGCCGGACGGCACGAACAGCGCGCTGGCAAAACCCAGCTCGGCCGCCAGGTACTGCTCCAGGCGGTTGACCGAGGGATCCTCGCCGTAGACGTCATCGCCCAGTTCGGCGGCCAGCATGGCCGCGCGCATGCCCGGGGTTGGCTGGGTGACAGTGTCGCTGCGCAGGTCGATGACGGTCATGGGCGGTTTTCCTTAACGTGACGAAAACCCCGATGCTAAGGCGCCGGCAACGAGCACACAAGGTACAGTTCCGTGGGTACAGTCGCAGACCTTGCATGGGAACATAGGATCTACAAATGACCGCCCAGAGGTCGTGAAAATAGCGCAACGCCCTAGCGGGCGTTTGCAGGCGGTCGCAGTTTTTCCACAGCCTCTCAGGCCAGTTGCACGTCTTCGGCGGGGACAATGAGGATGGCGGCGCGCAGGCCGTTTTTCACCCTGGGATTGGGGAAGATGATCCGTGCTCCCGGCTCTTCCACAACCCAGCGGGTGCCGGCCAGATCCTCGGCAAGCAGGTAGCCGACCGGCAGTCTGCTGAAGTTTTCCACATCCGCTGGCAGGTGCAGCTTGAAGGTGTCGCTGTGCTTGATGATTTCCCGCGCCACGGCGAACAGTTGCAGCCCGTCCAGTTCGGCGCCTGGCTGCTCCGGTTCTGGTTCGCAGCCGGCGATGATGTGCTGCAGACGTTCTTCGAGCCGACCCAGATTGACCTCCTGGTTCTGGCCAAAGGCACGCGCCTTGCCCAGCTCCAGGGTGAACGATTCTGCGCCCAGCTGCGTGTAGGTGTAGGCACTGAAGGTGATCGAGCTTTTGCTGTGCAGCAGCACCGCCTCAATCCCGCGGCATTCAGCCGAGCCAACTCGCGCAAGCTGCGCGGTCGCCCCTCCTGCCAGGGATAGAGGGCGAACTGCTCGATTTCGGACGCCCGGATCGCGGTATGCAGGTCGTAGTGCAGGCGCGTGCGCTCGGGCTTGCTGAAGAAAGTGGCAGCCAGGTGTTCCAGATCAGAGGCACGCATGGCCTCGGCCCCGGCATGCTGCTCGTGCTGGCCGTTGAACAGGCGGTTGATGTCCTGCTCGATATAGCGCTCGCCACGGCGGATCGCCGGCGGATTGCCGAACAGGAAGAGGATCCGCGCGCGCGGCTTCAACTCACCACGGGCAATGCCGTGCAACAGGCGGTCGAGCAACTCGATGGGGGCGGTTTCGTTGCCGTGGATGCCCGCCGAGAGCAGCAGATCCAGGCCATTGTCGCGGGCCACTGGCGGCGTCACTTCCAGCGCGCCTTCGGCCAGCCAGCGCAAGCGCGTGCCCTCGGGCGTCAGCTGGATCTTCGCTGCCGGTTCGTGGCCGGCCAGGGTCAATTCAAGCAGTTTGCCGAGGGCAAGCATAGGAGTTACCTCAATCGTGATTGCAGTCAGGGCCATGCACGTGCTCGTCGTCGCCGGGCTCGGCCGCTTCCATCTCCAGTTCCAGGCTGACCAGATTGGTGGCCAGCGGGCGCAGCAGCAGATTGGCGTACTCGCTGTCGCCCTCCGCCACGTCCACGCCGATCATCAACTGGCCGTTACCCACCTGCTGAAACCAGACTTCCTTGCCCTGCCACATCACCGCAAAGCGGGTGCAGGTCGTTTCCAGTTGGGTGCCATCTTCATCTTCGAGGATCAGTTGCAGGACATCGGACATTATTCAAAGCTCCACGCTATAAGCCACAAGCAGCAAGTTTAGAACGCCAAGCGTGCGCTTGAGGCTGGGGCTTGCCTGCTCAGTTCAATTGAAACGGATAAACCGCACCCAGTTTAAGGATCTGGGTCAATTCATCCAATGCCGTGCGGCATTCAATCAACAATTGCGGGTCGGCCAATTCGCTCTCGCGGAGGCTATCGCGGTAGTGCTTGTCGACCCAGACGTTGAGGGTGTCATACAGCTGCGGGGTCATGATCACCCCCGGATTCACCGCCTCCAGCTCATTGTCCTTGAGCGCCACGCGCAGACGCAGGCAGGCCGGGCCGCCACCGTTCTGCATGCTTTGCTTGAGATCGAACACCTTGACCTCGCGAATCGGCCCGCTGCCGCTGGTGAGCTGCTGCAGGTAATTCCACACGTTGTCGTTGTTGCGGCACTCCTCCGGCACGATCAACAACATGCCGCCAGCGGCGCGTGACAACAACTGGCTGTTGAACAGGTAGGACTTCACCGCGTCCTCGACCGTGACCGCATCGCGCGGCACGCACACCGCTTGCAGGTTGCCGCCACGACGGCCGAGCTTCTCGCCCAGCTCGGCCAGCACCTTGTCGGTATCGAGGAAGGCGTCCTGGTGATAGAACAGCACTTCGCCGTTGCCCACCGCGATCACGTCGTTGTGGAAGACGCCCTGATCGATCACCGCCGGGTTCTGCTGAGCATAGACCACCCCGGCCTCGCTCAACCCATGCAGGCGCACCACGGCCTGCGAGGCTTCCAGGGTCTGCCGCGCCGGGTAGCGTTGCGGCGCCGGGTAGCGGCTGTCGAAGGCGCTGCGCCCGAACACGAAGAACTCCACCCCGGCCTCGCCGTAACCGTTACAGAAGCGCGTGTGGTTGGCCGCGCCCTCGTCACCGAACTGGGTGACCGCCGGCAGCGCCGGGTGATGGGCGAAATGCTGTTGGTTGGCGAACATGGCGCCAAGCACGCGGCTGGTAGTCGGGTGCTCGATGCTGCGGTGAAATTTGCAGTTGAGGTTGGCGGCGGTGAAGTGCACCCGGCCATCGGCCGTATCGGCACTGGGGCTGACGGTGCAGGCGTTGGCCGTCCACATGCTCGAGGCCGAGCAGCTTGCAACCAATAAAGGCATGGCCTCTTTCGCCGCCCGCTCGATCACCTGGGTATCGCTGCCGGTAAAGCCGAGGCGGCGCAGCACCGCGACATCCGGACGTTCCTGCGGAGCCAGCACGCCCTGCTTGAAGCCCATCTCCATCAGCGCCTTCATTTTCGCCAGCCCTTGCTTGGCGGCCTCTTTCGGGCTGGAGGCGACCTGACTGTTGCTCTGCGAAGCGACGTTGCCGTAGGACAGGCCGCCGTAGTTGTGGGTCGGGCCGACCAAACCGTCGAAGTTCATTTCATGCGCGGACATTACAGGCTTACTCCCGGGGTCAGGGTGGCAGGCAGGCTCAGGCTTGCACTTTCCAGCGAGGCCACCGGATAGGCGCAGTAGTCCGCCGCGTAATAAGCACTGGCGCGGTGGTTGCCGGATGCACCGACGCCACCGAACGGCGCCGTGCTGGCGGCGCCAGTGAGTTGCTTGTTCCAGTTGACGATGCCGGCACGGCTCTGCAGCCAGAACTGCTGGTAGCGCGCCTTGGAGTCCGACAGCAAACCGGCGGCCAGGCCGAACTGGGTGTTGTTGGCCTCGGCGATCGCGCCCTCAAAATCGGCATAGCGGATGACCTGCAGCAGCGGGCCGAAAAACTCTTCGTCCGAGCGCTCGGCTACCGCGCTGACATCGAGAATGCCCGGGGTCAGCAAGGCGGCGCCGGGCAGCGGTTGGGTCATCGCCAGCAGCGCCGTGGCACCCTTGCCGAGCAACTGCTGCTGAGCCTGCAGCAGGTGTTCAGCTGCGGCCAGGGAAATCACCGAGCCCATGAAGGGGGCCGGTTGTTCGTCATACCGGCCAACCTTGATCTGCCCGGCGACCTGGACCAGGCGCGCGAGCAAGGCATCGCCCCACTCGCCCTGCGGCACCAGCAGGCGGCGCGCACAGGTGCAGCGCTGGCCGGCGGAAATGAAGGCCGACTGCACGATGGTGTAGACCGCCGCATCGACATCAGCCACCTGATCGACGATCAGCGGGTTATTGCCGCCCATTTCCAGGGCGAGGATCTTGTCCGGGCGCCCGGCGAATTGATTGTGCAGCAGGTTGCCGGTGCGGCTCGAGCCGGTGAAGAACAAGCCGTCGATGCCGGGATTTCCGGCCAGGGCCACGCCGGTTTCCCGCGCGCCCTGCAGCAGATTGAGCACGCCCGCCGGCAGACCGGCTTCGATCCAGCACTTGACCGTCAGTTCGGCGACTTTCGGCGTCAACTCGCTGGGCTTGAACAGCACGCAATTGCCGGCCAGCAACGCCGGCACTATATGACCGTTGGGCAGGTGACCGGGGAAGTTGTAGGGCCCGAACACCGCCACCACGCCATGCGGCTTGTGCCGCAGCACGGCCGTGGCATCGCCCAGCGGTGCACTCTTCTCGCCGGTACGCTCGCGGTAGCTCTGCACCGAGATGGCGACCTTGTTGACCATGCTGGCCGCCTCGGTGGCCGACTCCCACAGCGGCTTGCCGGTTTCCTCACCAATCGCCTGGGCCAGCTCGTCGGCATGCGCCTTGAGGACCACGGCGAAACGCTCCAGCACGGCGATGCGCCCATCCAGGGAGCACGAGGCCCAGCCCACAAATGCCGCGCGGGCGGCCACCACGGCGGCCTCGACCTGGGCGACAGAGGCCGCCTGGCCACGCCAGACCACGGCCTGACTGACCGGATTCAACGATTCCAGGGCTTCGCCCTGACCAACCTGCCAGCTACCGGCGATGTAATGAGTGCTCATTTTGTTTTATCACTCCCAGCAATTTCATCACCCGGCGTTGCGCCGGGTGCGCTATTCGATCGAACGGCCCGGATCACCTCCAGGCGGCTCGGGTATTCAGCCACGGGCCGACAACGGCACCGCTCTTACCTGATCGCCGACCGCCAACTGCAAACGCTTGGCGGTCAACGGATCGACCACCAGGGTGCCGGCGGCCAGGCGGGCGGCCCCGACGGTGATGCGGCAGTCTTCGCGCTTGCGGTTGTGAATCAGGAAGGTGGTGGCATCATCGCCCGGCGTACCGATGGCCAGCACCAGTGCCTGGCTGTCACGCACCGCACGAATTTTCGCGGTTTCCGCCTCGATGGCCGGGCCGGCGTCAAAGATGTCGACATAGCCCTGATAACTGAAGCCTTCGCCCTTGAGCATGGCCAGCGCCGGCTCGGTATCCGGGTGGACGCGGCCGATGATGTTGCGCGCGTCTTCGGAGAGGAAGCAGGTATAGAGCGGAAACTTGGGCATCAATTCGGCGATGAAGGCCTTGTTGCCGACCCCGGTCAGGTAGTCCGCCTGGCTGAATTCCATCTTGAAGAAGTGCCGACCCAGGCTTTCCCAGAATGGCGAACGGCCCTGCTCGTCGGACATGCCACGCATCTCGGCGATCACCTTGTCGCCGAACAACTCGCGGAACTCGGCGATGAACAGCATGCGTGCCTTGGACAACAGACGACCATTGAGCCCCTTGCGGTGATCGGCGCGCAGAAACAGCGAACACAGCTCGGAGTTGCCGGTCAGGTCGTTGGCCAGAAACAGGGTGGGAATCTGCCGGTGAATCTTCAGTTCCTGCGACGCGCTGACGGTCAAACCCACGCGGTAGTTGTACCAGGGCTCACGCAGGCCAACCGCGCCGGCCACGGCGGAGATACCCACCACCTCGCCAGCGTCGTTTTCCAGCACGAACAGGTAATCGGCATCGGCGCGCTCGGCCTTGCCGCTGAAGGTCTTCTCCGCCCAACCAACGCGGTGCGCCAGGCGCTCCTCGTTGGCTGGCAGGGTGGTCAAGCCGGCGCCGGTAGTGCGCGCCAGATCAATCAGGGCCGAAAGATCGGCTGTGCGAACGGGACGAACGATCATGCGCTAACTCCTTAAACCGCAACCAGACGCACACTGGCGCCCTCGCCGACGCCGAGTGCTTCGGCAACTGCAAGACTGAGGGTGACCGGCTTGCCAGGCACCCAATCCAGGTCCGCGACAATCGCGCGGAAATCCTGCAGCAAGCCATTGCTCACCAGATACGGCCGCCCACCCTTGATCGGCTCGCCGATCCTGACCGGCACCACGCGGCTCTGGGCGATGGAGCGAATCCCCGAGGTGCGTGCATGCAGGGTCGGCCCGCCGTCGAAAATGTCGATGTAATGATCGGTCTCGAAGCCTTCGCGCATCAGGATGTCGAAGGTCACCTGGGCCCGCGGGTGCACCTGGCCCATGGCTTCCTGCGCGGCATCCGGCAGCAGCGGCACATAGATCGGGTAATGCGGCATCAGCTCGGCCAGAAAGGTCCGGCTCTTCAGCCCGCACAGGCGCTCGGCCTCGGCGTAGTTCATGTCGAAGAAATTGCGTCCCACGGCATCCCAGAACGGCGAATCGCCTTGCTCATCGCTGTGGCCGACAATTTCCACCACCACCGCATCGGCGAAGCGCTCCGGGTGGTTGGCGACGAACAACAAGCGCGCACGCGAGTTCAGCTCGGACCAGACACTGCCCACCAACGCCCGCTCGACGTAAAAACTGGTCAGCAGGCTGTTACCGGTCAGGTCATGGCACAGCGAGAGCACGTGGATCTTGTTGTGGATCTTCAGCTCACGGGAGTTGTGCACGAAGGTTTCGTTGCGAAAGCTGTAGAACGGCTCGGAATAACCGGCCGAGGCGGCAATCCCGGAGCAGCCGAGCAGGCGTCCGCTGTCGCTGTCTTCGAGGACGAAGAAATAGCTTTCTTCGCCATTGAAGCTCACCTCGGCGGCCAGCGAGGCTTCCGACGCCGCGATCTTGTCGCGCAGGCGATCGGCATCGTCTGGCAACGAAGTCACACCAACCGGGCTGTCCGCGGCGAGACGCTGCACTTCACTCAGGTCGGCCATTTGCGCGGGGCGCATCACCAGCATGGTGTCACTCCTTTCTCAATAAAAACTCCAGGCCGCTCATCGCGAACCGCCTGGAGAAACTGCAACCCGAAGGCCACAGCACACATGGAGATAGTCATCCCTGGAAGTAGCTCGGCTTATCCATAAGCCAAGCAAGCGCAGCCCGTGGCGATCAAAAGCGGATCGCCAGCGGACTGTCGACTCAGGCTTGCGTCAGCTGGACCAGCGCACGTTCGAAACGCGCCAGGCCTTCTTCGATATCGACATCTTCGACCACCAGGCTCGGGGCGAAACGCACCACGTCCGGGCCGGCTTGCAGCACCATCACACCTTGCGCCGCGGCGGCATCGAGAATCGCCTTGGCCTTGCCTTTCCAGGCATCGGTCAGCACTGCACCGATCAACAGACCGAGGCCACGCACCTGGCTGAACACGCCGTACTGCTCGCCGAGCTTCTCCAGCGTGGTCTTGAAGCGCTGCTGCTTGGCTTTCACCCCCGCCAACACTTGCGGGGTGTTGATCACATCGATCACCGCCTCGGCTACCGCACAGGCCAGCGGATTGCCGCCATAGGTGGTGCCATGGGTGCCGACTGCCAAGTGCTTGGCCAGCGCTTCGGTAGTGAGCATGGCGCCGATCGGGAAACCACCGCCCAGGCTCTTGGCGCTGGAGAGGATGTCCGGTGTCACACCGAAATGCTGGTAGGCGAACAGCGAGCCGCTGCGGCCCATGCCGGTCTGCACTTCGTCGAAGATCAGCAGCGCGTCGTGCTGGTCGCACAGCTCACGGGCCGCCTGCAGATAGGCCAGGTCGGCCGGCATTACGCCGCCCTCACCCTGGATCGGCTCCAGTACGACGGCGCAAGTCTTGGCGGAAACTGCGGCTTTCAGCGCCTCGATATCGTTGTACGGCACATGGCTGATGCCCTGGATCTTCGGCCCGAAGCCATCGGAATACTTGGGTTGCCCGCCGACACTGACGGTAAACAGGGTGCGCCCATGGAAACTGTTGGTTGCCGCGATGATTTCGTATTTGTCTTCGCCGAACGTGTCGAACGCCACCCGCCGGGCCAGCTTGAAGGCGGCCTCGTTGGCTTCGGCGCCGGAGTTACAGAAGAACACGCGCTCGGCGAACGTCGCGTCGATCAGCTTGTGCGCCAGGCGCAGGGCCGGCTCGTTGGTGAACACGTTGGAAATGTGCCACAGGGTGTTGGCCTGCTCGGTCAACGCGGTGACCAGGGCCGGATGGCAATGGCCCAGGGCATTCACGGCGATGCCGCCGGTGAAGTCGATCAGCTCGCGACCACGTTGATCCCAGACTCGGGAACCCGCGCCGCGCACCGGAATGAAGCCGGCCGGGGCATAGTTGGGAACCATCACTTGGTCGAAATCGGCGCGTTGCACCGGATCGTGCTGAACGGACATCTGAACTCTCCTGACGAGTAACACCTGCATTGAGTGGCAGGCGGTGGGAAGGATTGTAGGGATTGATTCGGGCCTGGCATTGCCGCCATGCGACAACTTCTTATAGCGCCAACCCGAGGAAAACCGCAGCTTGCGCAAATGCGACAGAAAGCGTCGGGAAGACGCAGTTTAAATGCTGTTCGCCACGCACGGGCACAACTCGGGCAATTTCCTCACAAGCTGACCAGCCAGTTTTTGGGCCTAATTCAACGCCGCGCGGGCGAGCAGGCCGTTGAAAAAACGTAGGCGAGGCAGCCGAGACAAGGCCAAAACAGGCGAGGAAGCGGACTGGGCTCGCACTCGAGTTTACGAGCTGTAAATGAGCATGACTCGCGGCGCTCACCCCTACGGGGTCGCACCTAGGCGGCCCCGCTAAAGCGCGTTAGCCGCAAGCGACTTGCCGCGCCTGTTTTTAACGCCGTATCGGCAACGTAGCTAGTTTTTCAACCGCCTGCTAAGCCGTTATCAGCTGCCCCTGCACCACTGGCGGGCGGGCCAGGCCGAGGAAATCGCTCAAGGCGACTTTCTGCGCTATCGCATCCTGATACCCCAGCTCGATCAGCTCGTTGCAATAGCCGGCCTCGAACAGCAGATAGCTGAGCACACCCGCACCGCTGACCTTGGTCGCCCCCGGCCCACGTAGGAACAGGCGCAGCGCCGCCGGCATTTCATGGCGATGACGGGCGGCGATCGCATCCAGCGGCTGGCTCGGCGAAATCACCAGCACCTCCACCGGATTGAGCCCCAGGCCACGCGGGCGCTGCTCCGGCGGGATCAGTTTGCTCATCAGGTTGAGCCGTTCGAGCAGTTCGATATCGCCTTCCAGACTGTCAATAAAGGTGCTGTTGAGCATATGTCCGCCGATTTGCGCCAGACTCGGCGGCTTGACGGCCTGTACCGCAGCAGTGACAGCGCTACCGTGCTCAGCCTGGGGGTTATGACTGACGCCAACCACCAACACCCGGGTAGCGCCCAGGTGCAATGCCGGACTGATCGGGGCGGACTGACGCACGGCGCCGTCGCCAAAATATTCGCGGTTGATCTTCACCGCCGGAAACAGCAGCGGGATGGAAGAGCTGGCCAGTAGATGATCGACGGACAAACGGGTCGGTACGCCGACCCGACGATGGCGCATCCAGGGATCGATGGTGGCGCGCCCTTGATAGAAGGTCACGGCATGCCCGGACTCGTAGCCGAACGCCGTCACCGCCACCGCGCGCAACTGGCGCTGGCGCACCGCGGCCGCGATCCCGGAGAAATCCAGCTCGCGCTGGATCAATTCGCGCAGCGGCGAACTGTCGAGTAGCGCCACCGGCACCTGACCACCCAAGCCGAGTACGCTGTGGCCGATGAAGCGGCTGGCCTGACGCAAGACCCCCAACCAGTCGCTGCGATACACCTGATGCGTATGAAACCCCTGCCAGACACTGGTCAGACGACGCACCGCTTCGGAAAAATGCAATGCCCCGCACGCCAGGCCGACCGCATTGATCGCCCCCGCCGAGGTCCCGACAATCACCGGAAAGGGATTTTGCGTGGGATCCGGCAACAAATCTGCAATCGCCGCCAGCACGCCGACCTGATAAGCCGCCCGCGCGCCGCCGCCGGAAAGAATCAGCCCGGTTACCGGCTCGCGGGAGGGAGCGTTTGACGTCATAGGGAATTCCGAATTTCCGTGTGATTGGTTGGCCGGGGCGAACCGCGCAGGTGGCAACCCAGGCGCCTAACAGGCCGTTGAAAAATGTAGGCGAGGCAGCCGAGACAAGGCAAAAGCAGGCGAGAAAGCGGAGTTTACGAGCTGTAAATGAGCATTCCGAGCCTGTTTTTAACACCGTATCGGCAACGTAGGTAGCTTTTCAACGGCCTGCTAACCGCGGCGCTTCTGGTACATCTTCGCCTCGCCGGCCGGGCGCGTCTTGAAGCGACGGTGGGCCCACAGGTACTGCTCGGGCTGCTGACGAATCGCCGCCTCGATCCACTGATTGACCCGCAAACAGTCGGCTTCCTCGCTCTCCCCGGGGAAATCGGCCAGCGGCGGGTGCACCACCACCTTATAGCCGGAGCCGTCGGCCAGCCGTGTCTGGGTGAAGGGAATCACCCGCGCCCGGCCCAGGCGGGCGAACTTGCTGGTCGCCGTCACAGTCGCGGCCGGCACGCCGAACAGCGGCACGAAAATACTGCGCTGCGCGCCATAATCCTGATCCGGCGCGTACCAGATCACCTTGCCGGCGCGCAGCAACTTGAGCGTGCCGCGCACATCATTGCGCTCGATCACCCCCTGCAGACGCTGCTCGCGACCACGGCGCTGGACATAGTCAAACACGGGGCTCTTGTGTGGCCGGTACATGCCATACATAGGCTGCTGCATGCCCAGCAGACCACCGCCCATTTCCAGGGTAGTGAAGTGCAAGGCCATCAGCAGCACGCCCTGCCCTTCGGCCTCGGCCGCGCGCAGATGCTCAAGCCCCTCGACCTGACCCTGCTTGGCCAGCCGCGCCGCCGGCCACCACCAGCTGATGGCCATCTCGAAGAAGGTCATGCCGGTCGAGGCGAAGTTCTCGCGCAACAAGCTGGCGCGCTCGCTGGCCGACAACTCGGGGAAACACAGCTCCAGGTTGTGCGCGGCAATCGCCCGGCGCGAACTGGCCAGGTGATACATCACGCCGCCAAGCCGGCGCCCCAGCCACATCAACAGCGAGTAAGGCAACAGCGCGAGCAGCCAGAGCAGGCCAAGTCCCAGCCATAACAGCCAGAAGCGTGGATGCAGGAAATAAGCACGAAAGACTGGACGATCCATCTACGATTCCGTAGCAATGCATAAAGCCCGGCATTCTAGCACCGGCGTTTTAGCATAAGTTGTGCAAAGACTCGGCCCGGCTTGCAGCCCAGCGGGGTTATCGCTATAAGTCCGGGCTACTTTCGTCACGACCGACAAGGCGTATCAGGCAGACCATGAGCCAAGCCGATCTACTCGAGCAAGACCCCGTATTCCAGCTCAAGGGCAGCATGCTGGCCATCACTGTGCTGGAACTGGCGCACAACGACCTCGTGCGCCTCGACCAGCAACTGGCCGCGAAAGTCGCCCAGGCGCCGAACTTCTTCAGCAATACCCCACTGATATTGGCTCTGGACAAGTTGCCGGATGGCGAAGGCAGCCTCGACCTGGGCGCCTTGGTGACCCTGTGCCGCAGCCATGGCCTGCGTACCCTGGCCGTGCGCGCCCACCGTGAAGACGACATCGTCGCCGCCAGCGCCCTGGATTTACCGGTGCTGCCGCCGTCCGGCGCACGCGAACGGCCGATCGATCCGACCGGCGGTAGCGCATCAGCGAAAAAACCGGAAAAGCCCGCAGAGCCCGAGCTCAGGCCGAGCAAGATCATCACCAGCCCGGTGCGCGGCGGCCAGCAGATCTACGCCCAGGGCGGCGACCTGATCGTCCTGGCGCCGGTCAGCTCCGGCGCGGAACTTCTCGCCGATGGCAACATCCATGTTTACGCGCCCATGCGCGGCCGCGCCCTGGCCGGCATCAAGGGCAACACCAAGGCACGCATCTTCTGCCAGCAAATGGGCGCGGAATTGCTCTCCATCGCCGGCCAATACAAGGTCGCCGAAGACCTGCGCCGTGACCCTTTATGGGGCGAGGCGGTGCATGTCAGCTTGTCGGGTGACGTGTTGAACATCACCCGCCTTTAACGGATACTGCCGCCAATTTTCAGGGACATAAAAAGGCATCTGGAAGCCGCATATGGCTGTCGGATTCCCGTCTTTCTTCACATTTGGGGTGAATCACCTTGGCCAAGATCATCGTAGTCACTTCCGGCAAGGGTGGCGTGGGTAAAACCACCACCAGCGCCGCCATCGGTACCGGCCTCGCCTTGCGCGGGCACAAAACTGTCATCGTCGACTTCGACGTCGGTTTGCGTAACCTCGACCTGATCATGGGCTGCGAACGGCGTGTGGTGTATGACTTCGTCAACGTGGTCAACGGCGAAGCCACACTGAGCCAGGCGCTGATCAAGGACAAGCGCCTGGAAAACCTCTATGTGCTGGCTGCCAGCCAGACCCGTGACAAAGACGCGCTGACCGAAGAAGGCGTGGAAAAAGTCATCAACGAACTGCGCGAAAACTTCGAATACGTGGTCTGCGACTCGCCGGCCGGTATCGAAAAAGGCGCGCACCTGGCGATGTACTTCGCCGATGAAGCCATTGTCGTGACCAACCCCGAGGTTTCCTCGGTGCGTGACTCCGACCGCATGCTCGGCCTGCTGGCGAGCAAATCGCGGCGCGCCGTGAAAGGCGAAGAGCCGATCAAGGAGCACCTGCTGCTGACTCGCTACAACCCCGAGCGCGTGACTCGTGGTGAAATGCTCGGTGTGGAAGACGTCGAGGAAATCCTCGCCATCCGCCTGCTCGGCGTTATCCCGGAATCGCAAGCCGTGTTGAAAGCGTCCAACCAGGGCGTACCGGTCATCCTTGACGACCAAAGCGACGCCGGCCAGGCCTACAGCGATGCCGTCGACCGTCTGCTCGGCAAGGAAGTTGCCCATCGCTTTCTCGATGTGCAGAAGAAAGGACTCATGCAACGCTTGTTTGGAGCTCGCTAATGAATATTTTTGACTTCTTTCGTGAACGCAAAAAGGAACCCACTGCGTCCATTGCGAAAGAGCGCCTGCAGATCATCGTCGCCCACGAGCGCGGCCAGCGCAGCCAGCCGGATTACCTGCCGGCCCTGCAAAAAGAACTGGTCGAGGTGATTCGCAAGTACGTCAACATCGAATCGGATAACGTGCAGGTCGCCTTGGAAAATCAAGGCAGCTGCTCGATCCTGGAACTCAACATCACCCTGCCGGATCGTTAAAATCGATTTTTGCGGCAAAGCCTGAATAGATGGCGGTCCTTGAGGGCCGCCATTTCATTCCAGAAGCCTGCACTCTTTGTGGGAACGCCGCCCGGCCCCTCCTACCACTAGCCTCAAAGCCTCTATTCAAGAAGCCCCATGCCGCTCAGCCAAATCGAAATTCTCCACCAGGACGCCGCCCTGCTGGTGATCAACAAGCCCACCCTGCTGCTCTCGGTGCCCGGTCGTGCCGATGACAACAAGGATTGCCTGGTCACCCGCCTGCAGGACAACGGCTTCCCGGAAGCGCGTATCGTTCATCGCCTGGACTGGGAAACCTCGGGCATCATCGTCCTCGCGCGCGACGTCGACAGCCACCGCGAACTGTCGCGCCAGTTCCACGACCGCGAGACCGAAAAAGCCTACATCGCCCTGTGCTGGGGCCAGCCCGAGGCGGACAGTGGCAGCATCGACCTGCCGCTGCGCTACGACCCACCGAGCAAACCGCGGCATGTGGTCGACCATGAACTGGGCAAACACGCCCTGACCCACTGGCGCGTGCTTGAGCGCTATGGCGATTACTGCCGGGTCGAACTGACGCCGATCACCGGCCGTTCGCACCAGCTGCGCGTCCACATGCTGTCGATCGGCCACCCGCTGCTCGGTGACTCCCTCTACGCCCCCCCGCAAGCCCTGGTCGCTTATCCACGCCTGTGCCTGCACGCCTGCATGCTCGGCCTGACCCACCCACAAAGTGGCGAACGCCTGCGCTTCGACTGCCCCGCACCGTTCTAGCGATCAGCGCCAAACGAGCGGACACCGCAACCCCCTGTAGGAGGCGCGCCCCGCGGCGATGGCGGACAACGTCCGCCCCACAAGCAAATGCATCGCGCCGGGTCGGCCCTCCTACAAGAGCAACGGACAGCGCAACCCCCTGCAGGAGAGCCGCGCCCGTTGCTGACGGGCCTGCGGCATTTCCCACATCCATGTGGGTCACGCGCCGCTGGCGATGGCGGACAACCTCCGATCCACACACGAATGCATCACGCCGGGCCGGCCTACACCAGCTGCCGGCCCGCAGCCCGGATGAGCTCCGGGCTAATCCGGGGGAATGCCGTTCACTCCTGCTTGCGCGGCCATACCAGGCTGAACTTTGCCCCACCCAGGGCTTCGCTGTGGCTGATCTGGGCGCGACCGCCGTGCCAGTAGATGATCCGGCGCACGATCGACAGGCCCAGGCCATGTCCGCCGGAGGCGCGGGTACGGCTGTCGTCCAGACGCAGGAAGGGGTTGAAGATGCGCTCCCAGGCGTCATCCGGCACTCCGGGGCCGTCATCCTCGACATCCACGCGGCAGCGCTGCTGGCCGACCTGGTAACTCACCCGCACCCGCGATTCGGCGTGGCGCATGGCATTGCTCACCAGGTTCTGCAAGGCGCGATGCAGGTAGCGCAATTCCGCCTCGACCAGCGCCCCGCTGCCATCCAGGGCATCGAGTGCCGGGCCGCGCTCGACCCGCACACCGGCGCGCAGCGGCGCCAGTTCGTCGATTACCTGGTCGATCAGCTGACCGAGGTCGACCTGCTGGAAGTTCAGCGCCGGCGCGCCCTGTTCCAGGCGCGCATAGGTCAGCATCTCGTCGACCAGCTTGTCGAGATCCTGGATATCGCTGTCCATGCCGTCCATGTATTTGCGCCGCGCCGTCTCGTTCTCGGCGTCGCCGATCATCTCCAGGCCGAAGCGCAGCCGCGCCACCGGCGTGCGCAGCTCATGGGACACCGCCTGCACCATTTCCCGCTGAATGCTCAAGGAGCGCTGCAAGTGCTCGGCCATGGCATTGAACGCCGCCGCCAGCCGCCCCACCGAATCGGTGCCGCGGCTCGGCACCCGCGCATCCAGGCGACCACTGGCGATCCGCGTAGCGGCGCCCTCCAACCCCCCCAGGCGCTGCTCCAGGGGTCGCACCAGCAGATAGACCGTCAAGCCGATCAGGCTCAAGCCCAGCACCCCGATCAACACCAGCAACTGCGCCGGGTAGGGGCTCATCTGATACAGCGGGCCGATTTCCAGCACCCAGGATGAACCGGAAATACCAGAGAACACATGAATACTGTCGCCGCCCTTGCCCAGCGCCATCACCGTGTCGCCCTCGTCCACCCGTCGGCGCTGGTCGACGTCCAGATTCGCCTGCTCGAGGCTGACCAGGTGCAGATCGAAACCGAACTGTTTGGCCTCTTTTATCTCAGCCAATCGCTGCGGCTGTTCGGCCAGCGGATAGCGGATCAACTCGTCGATCAGCAGAAACACCGTCGCCCGCGCCAGCTGTTCGCTGATCTGCTGCACCTCGCCGCTCAGCAGCAGCTGCTGCGGTTCGTCGACCTGGCTATAGACGGTCGCGGCATGCGGGCCGGTTTGCCGCACCAACACCTGGCCCCGCTTGAGGCGGTTGCGCTCACCGCTATCGAGCGGGGCCTCGGCCACCGACTGGATGGTCAGCGGGATGCCCAGCAGGCGCGACCACAGCACCACGGAACGACGCCGCTCGAGCTCGCTCATCGGCGCCAGGTTGTCGGCCATCAGGCGGAAGGTGCCACGCGCCAGGCGCTCGCGGTATTGCTCCGAGCGCACCTCGTTGACCAGGTGCAGGGTGCCGACGCCGAGCAGCGCCACCAGCACCAGCACCGCCAGCATGCCGGCATAAATGCGCAGAAAGATCGAGTTCATATTTAGGGTCTGTTGAGGCTTAGTCGCGAGCCGCGTTGCTGCGCAGCCCGATGGGCCGGGCCGGTTATTGCCCGGTACTGCGTTATTCGTCGTTCATTTGCAATGACCGCAAAAACGCCTGGAGCGTTATTGCGCGCAAGCCCCGAAGGGGTGAAGCACATGGATGTGCTGAACAAAATTCTCTCCTCAGAGGTTGTGAAAATATCGAGCGCCGTCGCGAGGCCGCCTCCAGGCGTTCGCGGCAAGGCGCGCTGCGTTAAAAGTGGGGGCGTTTAGTGAGCTAAATGACCCCGCTTTTCACGTAGCGCAACACCGCAGCGGGCGTTTGGAGGCGGCCGCAGTAGGCGAGAGTTATTTCACAAGCGCTCCTGCCTTGCCCCGCGCAATACCCGACTCCGGCGCGGCCACGACTTAAACCTAAACAGACCCTAGCGCTTCGGCAGCCTCGGCGACGAATAGATAGCCCTTGCTGCGCACGGTCTTGATCAGCCGTGGATGCATCGGATCGTCGCCGATCTTCGGCCGGATCCGCGAGATGCGCACGTCGATGGAGCGATCCTGGCCGTCGTACTCAATCCCGCGCAAGGCATTGAAGATCTCCTCGCGCGAGAGAATCCGCCCGGCGTTGGCCGTCAGCAGCCAGAGCAGGTCGAACTCGGCGCTGGTCAGCTCGATGCTCTGCTCGCCCAGCCAGGCCTCGCGCATCGCACTGTCGATCACCAGCGGACCGAACTCCAGGCGCCGTACCCCTTCAGCCGCCGTCGCCGCGACGCCCTCACGGCGCCGCAGCAGCGCCCGGATTCGCGCCAGCAGCACCCGCGGGCGCACCGGCTTGTACACATAATCGTCGGCGCCCATTTCCAGGCCGAGCACCTGGTCCATGTCGTCGGTGCGCGCGGTGAGCATCAGGATCGGCCCGTCGTATTGGTCGCGCACCTTGCGGCAGATCGTCAGGCCGTCTTCGCCCGGCAGCATCAAATCGAGAATCACCAGATCCGGCTGCTCTTTAATAATGCGCGCGGCGGCCTGCGCACCGTCGCCCTCGATGCTTACCACCAGGCCATTGCTCTGCAGGTAATCACGGGTCAGCTCGGCCAGACGCTGGTCGTCTTCGACGATAAGGATGTGCCAGGTGTCTTGCTGCTGCACGGCGGCCTCCGGGGGACAGATCAACGACGACGAAAAAGACGCTGATTGTAACAACGCCGAGCGCCATGGCGCAGGTCTGACGTGAGTGGCCTGTTTGCTCACACTTTCGGCGCCTACGGCTCTGTTACGGCGATGCGGCTTTTTGCCATAGCCGGCGATGACTCGGACTCAGCACCTCGGTCAGCCGAAGGTGAATTAATTCACTAACCGCACAGAACACTGACGCGTCGAAAGCGCCGCGAGGCCGCTGCACAGAGCAGGCCAAAACGCCACAAAAAAAACTACATATTGTGTTTCTGTGGCGGACTTAAAAACTCGCGTCCGAACGCACAAATAAACCCATAACAACGACGAACGGCACATGGCTGCCCATCCCAGCAAGCACGCGGGTTTGCGCAAGTTACCCCACGTTAACCCACAGCTTTATCCACAGGCTGGAGGACTTGCCATCCCCCCAAGACCGCACTATCTTGTATCTCCAACGCAGCAAACACCTACATGTGGGGTTTTGACCTCAAAAACGGCACAAGCACAATTGCCCCCAGAAGGTCTAGACCTCAACCCCAATCGGTGTACGAAAGAACCTCGATGGCGGCCACCGCACAAGCGCAGCGGCCATTGCTCCAGCAGCGCGACTTGCCTGCCAGAGCCAGAATAACGGTAGGTAGCCTTTGCGCTCCTACCACTACATATAGTAGTGCCGGCCATGGCCGACACAAGACATGAAGCCAGGAAGGCGCTTTCACTCAGACCCTTCCAGCCAGTTTGCAAGCCCCCTGCTCCCAGCCTCTGGCTGCGTGCAAGCATTGTTGAAATGGTAATGAACGGCAGTAGATCCATCGCAAAGCGCCCGACTCGAAAAATTACAGATCACGGAGACACGCATACATGCATACCGACACCTCTCGCGAGAACTCGCAGGCCCAAGCGCCACAGGCTACCGATGGCAACCTGGAACTGAGCGCCACCGCGCCGGGCCAGTTGCGTGTGATCAAGCGTAACGGCACCGTGGTGCCGTACACCGATGACAAGATCACCGTCGCCATCACCAAAGCGTTTCTCGCAGTAGAAGGCGGCTCCGCCGCCGCGTCGTCGCGTATCCATGAAACCGTTGAGCGCCTGACCGAACAGGTCAGCGCCACCTTCAAGCGCCGCATGCCGTCCGGCGGCACCATCCACATCGAAGAAATCCAGGACCAGGTCGAGCTGTCCCTGATGCGCGCCGGCGAGCAGAAAGTTGCCCGCGACTATGTGATCTACCGCGAGTCGCGCAGCCAGGAGCGCAAGCGCGGCGGCAACGACGTCGCCGAGCCGCACCCGAGCCTGCGCGTGACCCACCTCGACGGCACTGTGGCGCCGCTGGACATGGGCCGCCTCAACACCATCGTCACCGAGGCCTGCGAAGGCCTGGCCGAAGTCGACGGCGCGCTGATCCAGAAAGAAACCCTGAAGAACCTCTACGACGGCGTGGCCCAGAGCGACGTCAGCACCGCCCTGGTGATGACCGCCCGCACCCTGGTCGAGCGTGAGCCGAACTACAGCTACGTCACCGCGCGCCTGCTGATGGACAACATCCGCGCCGAAGGCCTGGGCTTTCTCGGTGTGGCCACCAGCGCCACCCACCACGAGATGGTCGACTTCTACGCCAAGGCCCTGCCGGCCTACATCGACAAAGGCGTCGAGCTGGAACTGCTCAATCCCGTGCTGAAAACCTTCGACCTGGAAAAACTCGGTCAGGCGATCAACCACGAGCGCGACCAGCAGTTCACCTACCTGGGCCTGCAGACCCTGTACGACCGTTACTTCATCCACAAGGACGGCACCCGCTTCGAACTGCCGCAGATCTTCTTCATGCGCGTGGCCATGGGCCTGGCGATCGAAGAGCAGCAGAAAGAAGACCGCGCCATCGAGTTCTACAACCTGCTGTCGTCGTTCGACTACATGTCGTCCACCCCGACCCTGTTCAACGCCGGCACCCTGCGCCCGCAGCTGTCGTCGTGCTACCTGACCACCGTGCCGGACGACCTGGGCGGCATCTACGACGCCATCCGCGACAACGCCCTGCTGAGCAAATTCGCTGGCGGCCTGGGCAACGACTGGACCCCGGTGCGCTCACTCGGCGCCTACATCAAGGGCACCAACGGCAAATCCCAGGGCGTCGTGCCCTTCCTCAAGGTGGTCAACGACACCGCAGTTGCAGTCAACCAGGGCGGCAAGCGCAAGGGCGCGGTCTGCGCCTACCTGGAAACCTGGCACATGGACATCGAAGAGTTCATCGAGCTGCGCAAGAACACCGGTGACGACCGTCGCCGCACCCACGACATGAACACCGCCAACTGGATCCCGGACCTGTTCATGAAGCGCGTGTTCGACGATGGCCAATGGACCCTGTTCAGCCCGAGCGAAGTGCCGGACCTGCACGACCTGACCGGCAAGGCCTTCGAAGAGCGCTACGAGTACTACGAAGCCCTGACCCAGTACGGCAAGATCAAGCTGTTCAAGACCATCCAGGCCAAAGACCTGTGGCGCAAGATGCTCTCCATGCTGTTTGAAACCGGCCACCCATGGCTGACCTTCAAAGACCCGTGCAACCTGCGCAGCCCGCAGCAGCACGTCGGCGTCGTGCACAGCTCGAACCTGTGCACCGAGATCACCCTGAACACCAACGCCGACGAAATCGCCGTGTGCAACCTGGGCTCGGTCAACCTGCCGAACCACATCAAGGACGGCAAGCTCGACCGCGCCAAGCTCGAGCGCACCATCAAGACAGCCGTGCGCATGCTCGATAACGTCATCGACATCAACTACTACTCGGTGCCGCAGGCGAAGAACTCCAACTTCAAGCACCGTCCGGTCGGCCTCGGCATCATGGGCTTCCAGGACGCCCTGTACCTGCAGCACATCCCGTACGGCTCGGACGCGGCGGTCGACTTCGCCGACAAATCCATGGAAGCGGTCAGCTACTACGCCATCCAGGCGTCCTGCGACCTGGCCGACGAGCGCGGCGCCTACCAGACCTTCCAGGGTTCGCTGTGGAGCCAAGGCATCCTGCCGCTGGATTCGCAGCAGATTCTCATCGAGCAACGCGGCCAGAAGTACATCGACGTCGACCTGACCGAGTCCCTCGACTGGGCGCCGGTCCGTGCCCGTGTGCAGAAAGGCATCCGCAACTCGAACATCATGGCCATCGCACCGACCGCCACCATCGCCAACATCACCGGCGTGTCGCAGTCGATCGAACCGACCTACCAGAACCTCTACGTGAAATCGAACCTGTCGGGCGAATTCACCGTGATCAACCCCTACCTGGTCCGCGACCTGAAAGCCCGCGGCCTGTGGGACTCGGTCATGATCAACGACCTCAAGTACTACGACGGTTCCGTGCAGCAGATCGAGCGCATCCCGCAGGAGTTGAAAGACCTCTACGCCACCGCCTTCGAAGTCGACACCAAGTGGATCGTCGATGCCGCCAGCCGCCGTCAGAAGTGGATCGACCAGGCGCAGTCGCTGAACCTGTACATCGCCGGCGCCTCGGGCAAGAAGCTCGACGTGACCTACCGCATGGCCTGGTACCGTGGCCTGAAAACCACCTACTACCTCCGCGCCCTGGCTGCCACCAGCACCGAGAAATCCACCGTCAACACCGGCAAGCTCAACGCCGTGTCCAGCGGCGGTAACGATGGCCTCAGCGCCGCTCCGGCGGCTCCGCAAGTGGAAATGTCGGCAGGCCCGGCACCGGTACCCAAGGCTTGCTCCATCGACGAGCCAGACTGCGAGGCGTGTCAATAAGCGCGCGGATCTGAGCGGCGCCCGCGTTGTTGCCGCACGGCCCGACCCCGGTCATGTACAGCCGTACACTCCCGGGGCCGGCCCGCACGGCGCCTAGCGCTCACTCGCTCAGCTACACGCTCGAAGGGTGGACATAAAAGCTGAAGCAACACCCGATCCGCTTTTGTAGGAGGGGCCTTGGCCGCGAAACTACCTACTCGAAGGGTGAAAAAGCTAAAGCCGCACACGATCAGTTCGGAGGATGGGTCGGGCCGCGTAGGTTGAGCGCAGCGATACCCATCAACCGATTAAGAACACCGGGTGGCGAACCGTTTATTGCGCACCCGAAACAGACTATTCTTTACTGTACATTTATACAGGCCGGTTATTTCACCGCCCTGAAGCAGGAGCCAAGCCATGCTGAGCTGGGACGAATTCGACAAGGAAGACGGCGCAGACGCAGCCGTTGCCAGCAACACCACCGCGCAAATCACCGACATGAACATCGACAAGCTCGACCAGGTCGGCGGTGCCGCCGCGGTCGAAGCACGCGCCATCGCCGCTGACGACAGCGCCGCCGTGGCCCGCGCCAAGGCCGCCCTCGATCAACTCGACGTCGCCGAAGGCCTGGCCGAGCTGGAAGGCGCCTCCGCCCGCGTCGCGGTCGACGAGAAGCGCATGATCAACTGCCGCGCCGACCTCAACCAGCTCGTACCCTTCAAGTACGACTGGGCCTGGCAGAAGTATCTGGATGGTTGCGCCAACCACTGGATGCCGCAGGAAGTGAACATGAACGCGGACATCGCGTTGTGGAAAACCCCGGACGGCCTGACCGATGACGAGCGCCGCATCGTCATGCGCAACCTCGGCTTCTTCTCCACCGCCGACTCGCTGGTCGCCAACAACCTGGTGCTGGCCGTCTACCGCCTGATCACCAACCCCGAGTGCCGCCAGTACATCCTGCGCCAGGCCTTCGAAGAGGCGATCCACACCCACGCCTACCAGTACTGCATCGAATCGCTGGGCATGGACGAAGGCGCGATCTTCAACATGTACCACGAGATTCCTTCGGTCGCGAAGAAGGCCGCCTGGGGCCTCAAGTACACCCGCTCGATCTCCGATCCGAAGTTCGAAACCGGCACCGACGACACCGACAAAGAACTGCTGCGCAACCTGATCGCCTACTACTGCGTACTGGAAGGCATCTTCTTCTATTGCGGCTTCACCCAGATCCTCTCCATGGGTCGGCGCAACAAGATGACCGGCGTCGCCGAGCAGTTCCAATACATCCTGCGCGACGAATCCATGCACCTGAACTTCGGCATCGACGTGATCAACCAGATCAAGATCGAAAACCCGCACCTGTGGGATGCCGCGATGAAGGACGAAGCCACCCAGATGATTCTGGAAGGCACCCAACTGGAAATCGAATACGCCCGCGACACCATGCCGCGCGGCGTCCTGGGCATGAACGCGGCGATGATGGAGGACTACCTCAAATTCATCGCCAACCGCCGCCTGACCCAGATCGGCCTGAAGGAAGAGTACCCAGGCACCAGCAACCCGTTCCCGTGGATGAGCGAGATCATGGACCTGAAGAAAGAGAAGAACTTCTTCGAGACGCGGGTTATTGAGTACCAGACCGGTGGGGCGTTGAGCTGGGATTGATTCCAAGTCACCGCTCAACTTCCCTCGCTCCGGTGCTGTTCCTAGGGTCGGCGTGACGGGCCATCCATGGCCCGGCACGCCTCATTTGGCATCCATGCCAACCGCCCCTCTACACAGCACCTCCACTCGGCCTCCTGACGGGATTCGGGGACCGCATTGTTTTTCAGATCGTTCCCACGTCGAGGCGTCCGCGTGGGAACGATCGGTGGGGGTTACAATGCCGCCAACACCGACTCCCCCAATCGGGCACGCCCCGGAGCCAGACTCTCGATGTTCACCCTTGTACACCTAGACAACCCGCCACCGGAGTCGCTGAAAAGCCAGATTCTGCAGATGGTGGTGGACTACCTCAGCGACATCAGCCCGGTGTCGCTGACGCCCAGCAATCCCCTCTACCAGTTGTACCAGTACGTGATTGGCTACGAGATGCACCTGTACCTGCAGGCCATGGACAGTGCCCTGGATAGCACCGCGCAGTTGGTCCTGGCGCTGGACGATCTGGATCCTTCCCAGGTGCTGGGCTTTGCCCTGTACCTGCCGGCCAAGGATGACCCCGAGGCCTGCACCCTAGCCTATATGGCAGTCCAGGCCAGCCACCGCCGGCGCGGTATTGCCCGGGCCATGCTGCAGCACATGATCACTCGCCACCCCCATGCCGAACTGGCCTGTGTGGCAAGCAAAGTGCCGTACTTCGAGGCCATGGGTTTTCAGGTGCTGGCTGCGCGGGGGCCGCAAGTGCTGATGAATACCCAGGATCATGGCTCGGACGGCATGGTCGCGGTGCAGGACCTGGCGCCCATCTACCAGTCCCAGGAAGTCCGGCAGATCCACGCGTATTTGCTGAAGCAGAACGGCAAGAAGGCCATGAGCGAGGCGGAGAAACAGCGCGACCGCCAGCTCGACCAGATGGCCCAGCAAGCTCAGGCGCTGGTACGCGAGCGTCTTATTTTGCATTAATGTCTATAAATTTCAGTTGCTTGGCTAGGCAAGCCCCGAGTGACCCGGCAATGAACGGGGCGCAACCTGTAGAACGGCTAACAGCGTCTACACGAGCAAAACCAAAGCGAAAAGAACAAAGGCACCTATGCCCCCTGTCACCCTGACCATTGCAGCCGCCTGCCTGCTCACGATGCCGGCCACTTACTGCTGGTACGCAAACGCAACACCCTGGCCTTTATGCTGCCAGGCGGCAAAGCCGAGCCCGGCGAAGACCCAATAGCCGCATTGATCCGCGAACTGAATGAAGAACTCAACCTCAACCTGCCAGCCAACGCATTGCGCCCGCTAGGGCAGTTTCGTGCCGCAGCGGCCAACGAAGCCGATACCTGGATCGAGGCAAGTGTCTTCCAGGCCCGCCTGACCCATAGCGTCAGCGCCGCCGCCGAGCTGGAAGAACTGCGCTGGCTCGCGCCCGACGACATGTTGCCGGACACACTGGCACCGCTGCTGCGCGAGCATGTGCTGCCGCTGCTGTGGCCAGCGGTTCAATAGCCATAAGACGGGTTGAACGGAGCAACCGTTAGATCAGAAACAGGATAGAAGGCAAAAATCGAACGTGGATGCCAAATGGCGGAAAACGCTTCGCGGTTTTCCGCCCTACTGGCTCGGCAGTGAGCAAGGCCGACGGGCATGCGTCGGCATGAGCCCGCAGCAAGCTCGGTCCGGGGTTGCTCGACTAGTGGACGTCAGGCGTCGCTAAAACCCTCGGGCAAGCACCATGTCGAACGCCCCACGCCGGCCCTCGCCGTCTGCCTCCAGCGCGATGACGTTATCCGGGTGCACGCTGGCCCAGGGGTCCTTGGCGATGTAGGGGTCGCCGGCAAAGTACAGCTGCAGGGTCACCGGCACGTGCAGCGACTCCATCACCCGGAAGTGGATATGTGCCGGCCGGGTGATCCCGGCGTACTGTTCTAGCCCCGGCAGGTTCGGCGGTACCGGGTAGCGTCCGGGCATCACGGTCTCGATGCGGTAGCGACCCTGGGCGTCGGTGTAGAGCATGCCGCGCAGGTGGAAGTTGCCCTTGTCGGTGAAGTTGCCGGGGGTCTGGGTGTCGTACAGGCCGGTACTGTTGGCCTGCCAGACCTCGACCAGGGCGTTGGCAATCGGCGTGCGGCAATCCTCGCTGAGCACCGTACCGCTAACTACCAGCCGCTCGCCCGCCTCTTCCGGCCCGACCAGTTTCGCCAGAAAAGGCGAGCCGAAGCGGTAGTAAGGACCGAGGATGTCGCCCGCCGTGGGTCGACATACTTGCTGCGCCAGGGCCGGAGCGGCCAGCAAGCCTGCGCCGAGGACCGCACTGCCATAGAGAAATCGACGCCGTGACAGGCCTGCGCCAAGCCTTTGCCGTTTGTCCACCTCGACCTCCTGGCCGGGGTCTGCCCCGGCATGCCAAGCACCGCAGCCCGTGGCAAGGGCCCGGCCCGAATGCAGTCAGTCTAGTTCGCAATCCAGCTGTCGGAGCGGGCGGGCTTGTCAGCTGGAGCGACTGCCATGCCGAACGCCCCACCTGGATAAAGCCGACAGATCTATCGTCAATCCTGTAGTGGTCTACTAATTCGTAGGATAGGTTGAGCGCAGCGATACCCATCATCCCGTCAGCTGGCCCGCCCTCTCCCCGCCTAAGCTACATTTCTTGTACGTCCTTGCCGCAATGGCATAACCGTGCCGGCGGCAAAGGTTGCCCAACCAAACTGCCCGCACAACGGGAGTGAGCATGCCAACTTACAGTTCATTTTATCTATGGTTACACCGTCATCTATTGGTTAGTTTCCTCCTCATGACGGCGAGTTTTTTGGCTTTTGGCTACCTCACTATCGACCTGGTGCAGTTACTCGGCAGCAATGCTGCCTTTCTCGTTAGGCATGGTTGGCTGGCGCTGATGAGTGGCGGCTTACTACAGTTTGGCGAACTAACGCTGCTAGCGCTGCTGGCCATGGCCTGCTACCTGCTCTTTAGGTTGTGTGAGCATGCGTTATTGCAACGGCTGTCGAGTAGCGCTCGCGCAATAACTCGCAGGCTGGGTTGAGCGCCGCGATACCCATCAAACAGGCGATCCAACCAGCGCATGGGTATCGCTCTGCGCAACCCATGCGACAGAGTGGCGGTTCTACCGTTAGCCATTACCCGCAATGGCACAGACGACGCCCCCTTCGTCGAAGGCCAAAGCCGACAGAGCTGTCGTCAATCCCGAGCTAAACGCCGTGGCGGTTTTGACTGGCCTGGACAATGCGCTGGGCCGGCACCCGTAACTGAGTCAGCAGGTACTCGGCGAACGCCGGGGTGTAGTCCTGCAACTCAATCGCCTGCGCCATGCAACTCAACCAGGCATCGCTGCCGGCTTGGTCGATTGGCCACTGGGCGTGGAAGGCTGGAATCGAGATGGCGCCGTACTTCTCGCTGAACAGGCGCGGGCCGCCCAGCCAGCCGCTGAGGAAGCTGGCCAGTTTGTCCCGGGCCGCTTCCAGGCTCGGCGAATGCATGCGCCGCAACGCCGCCGCCTCCGGCAACTGGTCCATCAAGCGGTAGAAATCATCGACCAGGCGGCGCAAGCCATCGATGCCCCCTGCGGCCTGGTAAGAGGCGTCACCGGCGCCGAAAGGCGGATTGTTCATGGCAAAGCTTCCTGGGGAAAACCACAGTGTACAAGCCTGCCGGGCCGGGCCTGTCAATCGGGATCGGCGGCTGGCTTAGTCGGCGCTATGTACGGGACGCTGCGCAGCTCCTGGCGCATTCGCCTGCGCATGCTGCGCCGGGAGGAGCTTGCGCGCCGTGTCGACAAAGGCCGTGACGATCAAACCCAGTAACGCTCGTGATCCCCTCGCCTGCCAGCCGAGGTGCTGATCTCCGCGCTATTACTGGCGTCGATGTTTACCATCAGCCCAATGAAGTTCTCTTAAAAAACCTCGGGCGTACCATCTGCTCCGTACCCAACCAACACCCCCGGAGCACACCACCATGAAACGCCAACTCATCCTCAGCTTTGCTTTCTCTGTACTGGCCGCCAACGTTTTTGCCGCCTCCTCCGCTCAACCGCTTGTCGCTGAAGGCGGCTCAGATCGCCTGATTGAAAGCCGCATTGCCGAAGGTGGCTCGGATCGTCTGATCGACAGCCGCGTCGCCGAAGGTGGCGCTGATCGTCTGATCGACAGCCGCATTACCGAAGGTGGCTCTGATCGTCTGATCGACAGCCGCGTCGCCGAAGGTGGTTCGGATCGTCTGATCGACAGCCGCGTCGCCGAAGGTGGCTCTGATCGTCTGATCGACAGCCGCGTCGCCGAAGGTGGCTCTGATCGTCTGATCGACAGCCGCGTCGCCGAAGGTGGCTCTGATCGTCTGATCGACAGCCGCGTCGCCGAAGGTGGCTCTGATCGTCTGATCGACAGCCGCGTCGCCGAAGGTGGTTCGGATCGCCTGATCGACAGCCGCGTCGCCGAAGGTGGTTCGGATCGTCTGATCGACAACCGCGTTGCCTAAGGTAGCTCCGACTGTCTGATCGAGAACTCCGTATGACTGAATCGGAACTGCTGCCAGATATGAAGCCGGCCTCATCAGCCGGCTTTTCTTTGCCTGCCGATTCAAAACACCAGGGAACAGACCACAATTTTCCGTTTTAACGCAGTGGCCCGACTGACCGCTGCTGGCAGATTTCCGACTCTTCCTGCGCCTGCAACTGACTATCTCTGCCTAGCCGATAGTTGCAGCAGTGGATGACTGCTTGGGGTGGCTCCGCGCTCGACTGGGTCGGCGTGTAGCCTGGACAGCCACACGGTGGAAAAAGGCTTCGCGGTTCTCCGCCCGCCGACTCAACCCTCAGGGCGCGCCGAACAGCGCCGTCCAGTAGATCCCCGCATCGCTCTTGGGGTCGGTCGCATAGGCGGCGCCCAGCTCGCTGAACTGCGGGTTCATCAGGTTGGCGCAATGACCGGGGCTGGATAGCCAGCCGTCGACCACCTGGCGCGTGGCGTCCAGCCCGGCGGCGATGTTTTCGCCGACCTGTCGACCGCTGTAGCCGGCCAGTTCCGCCCGGTCGCCCGGGGTGCGGCCATCACGGCCTTGGTGGGCAAAGAAGTTACCGTTGGCCATGGCTCGACTATGGGTTTCGGCTGCCGCGCCCAGTGTGGCGTTCCACACCAGTGGCGTCGCCGCGGCGAACGGCTGGGCACCGCACTGGCGCGGCTGTGCACGCAGTGCGTTGACCTGTTCGAGCAGCGTCTGCCCTTCTGCCTGCCAGTCGCCCAGGCGTCCGCCCAGCAGCGGCCGCGCCAGCACGATGCGCCAGTCGCGCTGCAGCCGGCTCACGCCGATGTCGACGAACTGCGGGTCCAGCAACACCTGGCAGTAGCTCTCCTGCAGCACCTTCATCGCCGCAGACGCATCGCGCGGCCCGGACAGGCTGATGGCCTGCACATTGACCATGGGATAGGAGGTGCGCGCCAGCGCCTGCTGCAGGTCGCCGCCACCGCTGACGGGCAGCACCAGGCGCGGGTCGGCCGTCAGCGGCAACAGCTCTTCGGAGGCTTGCTCCGCGCAGCGCTGCACTTGACTGCGATAGGCGTTGATCGACTCGACCAGCCGCGCCTCCTCGGCCGCGCCGGCGGCGACGGTAACTACCAATCCCAGCGCGCACGCGGCGAAACGCAGAACGGATGACCTGACATGCATGGCAACTTCCCTCGACCTGAGTGCACCCATTGATGAGCCAAAAGAACTGGCGTCATTTAATACCCGACCAACAAGGCGGCTCGAGCAACGACACATATTCACCGTAGCGGCTCTGTCCTGTACAGCAGGCGCCGAATGCACCACCCAGCGCCGGCAAGCGGTAGGCCGCCCGCGCCCACTAGCAGGCCGTTGAAAAACGACTGCGCTAGGCAATGCAGCGTTGAAATCGGCCCGGGACGCGGCGTCTCAAAATGCTCATTTACCACACGTAAACTGCGCTTTTGATTCGCTACGCTCACCCTGCGGGCCAGCCTGTGGCTGGTACTCCGCTTCGCTGCGTTGCGGCGGTTTTCGCCTTGCCTAGCCGTCGCTCGCTAGATGTTCAACGGCCCGCTACGAATAGGAGGTCTCGGTGGATTCAGGCGCAACTGCCTGCGCGCGCTTCGCCGGGAATAGCTGGCGAGCGGTGTCGACGAAGGGCGTGACGATCAAGCCATAGAGCGTCAGATAGCGATGGGCATCCTGCTCGGCGGTGCCAAAGCTGATGGCTTCCGGCTTTGAACGGGTGACGTAGAGCGTGCCGAACATCCAGTCCCACAGCGACAGGTTGGTGCCGAAGTTCTTGTGGAAGTGCCGGGGCGCGTCGCTGTGGTGAATCTGGTGCTGGGCCGGGCTGTTCAGCACATGCTCGATCAGTGGCCCGAACGACAGCCAGACATGGCTATGCCGCAGGTTGGCCGCCAGGGCACTGCAGATGAACACCAGGTAGGTCACGCCGAACAGGGTGTACCGGCTGATTTCTCCGCCGCAGGCGTACCAGAAGGCACCGGCGTAGGCGCCGAGACAGATGGCGCTGGCCAGTTTGCCGACGATCTTCTCCACGAAGTGCACCCGGCTTGCCGTCACCGGCACCAGCACGGGCGCCGAGTGATGGACCTTGTGGAACGCCCACAGCCAGCGGCAATGAAAGGCCCGGTGAGTCCAGTAATGGGTGAAATCACTCAGCAGAAACACGCCCAGCCCATAGAGCAGGGACAGCGAGAGGTTCTGCCCCAGTTGCGGGCGCGCCCCCCAGAGGTTGCTGAATAAGGCCATGTAATCGGCGGCGCGCAGAATATGCGGGTCGACCAGG
The DNA here is from genome assembly GCF_002025205.1 of Pseudomonas sp. CC6-YY-74. GTDB lineage: Bacteria > Pseudomonadota > Gammaproteobacteria > Pseudomonadales > Pseudomonadaceae > Aquipseudomonas > Aquipseudomonas paeninsulae. The sequence goes on from NZ_CP019947.1 coordinate 2,367,578, forward strand.
CCGACGATGGGTAACACCAGCGCGACTTTGAGGATGGCCCGCACGAAGTAGTAGCGATAATCCAGCAAGGCCGAGCGATGAAAATTGACCCGGCTGCCGCCGATGAACTGCCAGAACGAACGTGCGTCGGTCAGACCGCGCTGCCGCCTGCAGCGAAACAGACCGTAGGCGACGGCATAGGACACGCCGAGAAACAGCACGCCGAAGCGCCCGTTTAGGTCGAAAATACCGGAAAACTGCTCGAAAACCGGCTCGATCGCCAGTTCGTTCAGATGGTCATGGATAGTCGAGAGAACACCCACGGCAGGTCGGCCTCAGTCAAAAGCCGCGAATTATAAATACAATCGCAATCGTTCGCTAATACGAATACATATCAGCGAACGCAACCACCCAGTGTTCTGGATGGCGTTCTATAAATTTCAGTTGGTTGGGTAGCTCCGCCCCCGAGCCCCCTCGAAGTCATCAGCTCCGCCCCTGATTGACCCGCTGTAACCGTTTCTGGTCGCGCATAAAAAACCCGGCCATTGCTGACAATGGCCGGGTTTGGTTGGTCGTGGCTAGATCAGGCCTTGTCGACTCCGCGCTTGACCGCGTCCTTGACGTCGCCCTTGACTTGCTGGCCCTTGCCCTTCACTTGTTGGGCAAGACCTTCGCCTTCAAGGTCAGGATTGTCGGTAGCCTTGCCGATACTTTCTTTCACTTTGCCGATGGCTTCGTTGGTCTTGCCGGTAATTTTGTCTTTCGTGCTGCTCATGCCACACCTCATTGCGATGGGTTATAGAGAGTGGAACCCTGCGCGGCGTTATCGTTCTGTTTATTCACGGGTGAATGGCCCAGATGATCGAAGCTGAACAGCCTCGGGTCCTGGTGATCGCGCAGCATGTGCTATTCGATGCAACCCGCTTCGGTCCGGCTGGGTTCGACATAGGCGCGGAACAGCGCTTCGAACTCGGCGGCCTTTTCCGCTCGGGTGTGGGCATGCAGGATGAATCCGTATCGGTCAGGCATCGTGGCGCTCCTAGGGTAAGGATTGATTTACCTGACAACGGGAAAAACCACCTGATTCATGCCTTTCAAGCACATATCATTTGCTTGGAACCCGGTGTTTCTCACCGCCCGCAGCCCATAGCATGCCGCCATCCAATTGACCGAGGCTCATGCCATGAAAAAGATTCTGCTGCTCGACGGCGGTAAACAGTTCGCCCATTCCGAAGGCCGTTACAACGCCACCCTGCATGACACGGCGCTGGCCGTTCTCGACCGGGCTGGCTGCGACCTGAAGCAAACCCGGATCGATGCCGGCTACGACATCGTCGAGGAAGTGGAGAAATTCCTCTGGGCCGATGTGATCATCTATCAGATGCCGGGCTGGTGGATGGGCGCGCCCTGGACGGTGAAGAAGTACATCGACGAAGTCTTCACTGCCGGCCATGGCAGCCTGTACGCCAACGACGGTCGCACCCGCACCCGCACCGACGCCGTGCAGAAGTACGGCAGCGGTGGCCTGCTCCAAGGCAAGCAATACATGCTCTCGCTCACCTGGAATGCACCGCAGCAGGCCTTCGACGACCCGACGGACTTCTTCGAGGCCAAGGGCGTGGATGCGCTGTACTTGCCCTTCCACAAGGCCAATCAGTTCCTCGGCATGAGCCCGCTGGCGACCTTCCTCTGTGTCGACGTGATGAAGCGTCCGGCCATCGCGGCGGACATCGCCCGTTATCAGCAACACCTGGCCCAGGTTCTCGCGCTGGCGGCTTGATCCGCCGAGGTCATCAGGGGACAACCTCAGCGTTTCGCCGAGCCCACGGCGCGGTCTTTTCACTCTGGATAACCGCCGCCTTGTCGCTGACTCGGACGATCGCCGCGCTCAACGCCATTCAAGATCGCGCAGCGACCCGGTGGCAACGGAACCTTCGCGGTTTTTCCGGTACTAACCCCGCAACCTCTCCTCCAAAGTCGGGATACCCTGCCATGCGCACCATCGTCCGCCTGCTCCTGCTCAGCACCGCCACCTTGTCTTTATCCGCCTGCTTCAATAATGATGCCCCGCCCATCGATCTGAGCGGTCTGTGCACCTACAACACCGATCCTCAGGCGGAGCGCTGCAAGCCCGGCCAAATGGCCTGGTTCCGTCCAGATCAGGGCAAGTTGATCACGGAGGAAATGGCCCTCAGCGTGGCAGCGGCCTATTGCGACTTCAACCATCAGGTGATGCACAACCGGGCCGGCGTGCTCTGCGTGTTCACCGATCAGCGCCTGGATGCAGCCAAGTAACCCTCCCGATTACCCCCTAGCGGGATCGTTGGCGCACAACTGAGCTTGCCCAGCAGCCGTGGACCCGGGTGTAAGTCCTGATCCAGACCTCGACGGCTGCCGGGCTGATGTGCCCCCGCGTGCGGTGATGCTGCTGACGGCTATAGTCGACGCCAATGCCTTGAACCGCGGCTAGACGTATCTGGACGCTCATCGTGAAGCACTCGCCGCGGGCGGTCTCGACCGCCGCGGCGGAAACTTTGCCGCCGCTGCGGCCTTGGCCGCTGATGCTGCAAGGCAGATGATGCTGCAAGGCAGATGATGGCTGCGGATTAACCCAGCCAACAAAGCCGTGTTTGTGCTTTTGCTCATCAACCTGCAATAGTTCAGACGACGCTAAGCCCGCGCCCGCAAAAGCTCATACAGTCATCGCCAGCGCAACCGCGCCTGAACGCCAACCGACATAACGCCATAGTTACCGGGCATACTGCCCGGAATTAGCCGTTTTTCAGCGACTGTTCATTCCCTATTGTTTACAAAAGCCAATGATTGCTACCAGCCTCGCCATTATCGCTGCGCTACTGATCGTTTCATTGGCACTTGTGCTACTGCGCCTGCGCCGAACAGAAAAATTTTTGGCGCAACATCGCGCCTTGCTGCACGCCCTCCCCGAGGGGCTGTTACTGGTAAACCGCGACGGTCGCATCAGCATGCATAACGCAACGGCGGCACGTCTGCTGGGCCATCCCGCCGCATCGCTACAGGGCATGCCGCTACCACGTTGGTTGCCACAACCCGCTAAGCACGACGTAACGCCAACTCGCCAGCACATTCTGCTGCCGGCGGATGGCACGCCGCAGATGGTGGACGTAAATCGAATCCCTGCGGCCACTCACGGCCATGCCTTCGTCCTGACCCAGGCGACGCATCAGCACGACAATCCCGGCGAAGATGTCGAGCGTTTCAAGCGCAGTCAGTACTTCGCCTGCATTGGTACCTGGGACTGGTCGATCGATACCGACAAGCTGTATTGGTCGGAGGCCATCTACGCCATGTTCGGCTTCAAGGCCGGCGAAGTAACCCCGAGCTATGAGTTGTTCTGTGCCTGCGTCCACCCGGATGACCGCGAGCAAGTGCGGGCCGGCGAGCTGCGCTGCATTGCAAGCGGCCATAACCATGACGAGGAGTATCGGGTGATCTGGCCTGACGGCAGCGTCCACTGGCTACGCGAGACCGGTAACGTGGTCAAGGACGCCAGTGGCCAACCGATCAAGATGATGGGCGTGGTACGCGACATCAGCGAAGAAAAGGCGTCGGTCAACCGGCTGAAAAAAATTGCCCGCCACGACCCGCTGACCGGGCTACCCAACCGCTTGCTGCTGGAAGAGTTTTTAACCCATGCACTGGCGCGCGCACGCAGCAACGCAACCCGGGTGGCCTTGGTATTTATCGACCTCAATGGTTTCAAGCAAATCAACGATGAGCACGGGCATGCCGTTGGCGACCAATTATTGGTTAGCACAGCACGGCGCTTGCAGCAGACGTTGCGCGAATCCGACATGGTGGCAAGGCTGGGCGGCGATGAGTTTGTAGTGATTATCGAGAGCCTGAAACTGAGCAAGAGCCTGCACAACGAGGCGCAAATAATCAGCGAGAATATTCTGCAGCGACTGTCCCAGCCGATCAGCCTCGGCAATGCCAGCCATCAGGTCGGCGCCAGTCTTGGCATTGCCATGTTTCCAGAGCACGGGCCGAACATCGACAGCCTCATCCACATTGCCGACCAGGCGATGTATGCGGCCAAGCGCAACGGCAATAATCAATATTGCCTGGGCATGCTGAATACTGGCGAATCCAGCCCTGTCTGGCCAACCCGGTAGTCGCCCACGCTGGCCCTGGTTATGCCTTCCGATCTGCGCCCAGCAGATCGTGGAGGCCAACGTGGAGAAACGGGGGCGCTGGCTCTATAACTGAGCCGCTTTATATAGGATTGGCTTACTCGGCCGGGCCATATGCCACGCGGGCCAGCAGCAGGCAAACGCCGCCGAGGGCCAGCACGGCCAGGGTGCTCGATGATCCACAGGGTGCGGGACGGGATGTGGACACCACCCTTAGCCCAGTCAGCGCAGACGTCGATCTGTCGCTTTTTCGCAGGTAAAACCTTGGTACAGATTAATCTTGGGAATGGCTCGTCACCGGGCAGCTGGCATCCAGCTGCCCGATCAGGGGTAAACCGAACCGGGGCTTCGCGGCCAAAGCTCCCGTGCAATATATCCACCGAGTGCCGCCCTCGGGGTGATCGCGTCCTGCGGCCAGCCCTATACGCACATTGCGTGCTTATCAGGCGTTGAGCGCGGTTTGGCCTACTTCTTGTCCTTGTCTTCGCTGACTTCGTGGCCAACCACGCCACCCACCACGGCGCCGGCACCGGTGCAGAGCACGCCACCACAGAGTAAGTTGCCCGCCACGCCACCAACGGCAGCCCCTGCGGCAGTGCCCTTCTCTTGATGAGTCATGCTAGAGCAGCCACTCAGCCCTAAAACGGAGAGCAGGACGGCGGTGGAAGCAAGTTTGAAAATGTCCATGGGTGATACTCCAGTGCAAAACCTTATGGAAATCCCTGGCGCTCGATTTGCTCACGCGTGGGTAACACCTCACTGTCCATGGGCTGGCGGCGAGCCGTCTGTACGCTAGCGAGCATAGGGGTCGGGCCGCCGCGATTTAACGGGTTCGGACAGCGGCGCTTGCCCGTACCACAGAGCGGCGTGCCCATTACCGTGCGCAGGCAGGAGGCGTATGGTGGAAGTCACATCCCCCGTGGAGAAGTCGCTATGTTTAAGGTAATGCGCAACGGCGAAAACCGCATCGACGTCGAGTTTTCCGGCAAGCTCGACAGCGCAGAAATGCGCGTTGCACTGGATGAACTGATCGAGCAATCCGAGGGCATCGAGCACGGCCTGATGCTGTATCGAATTGGCGACTTTAGCCTGCCGACCCTGGGCGCGTTGGGCGTCGAGTTGTCGCGTATCCCGCAACTGTTCCGCTTTGTTCGGCGCTTCGACCGCATGGCCGTGGTCGCCGGCAAGGAGTGGCTGAGGAAGGCCAGCGAGATCGAGGGTGCGCTGATTCCGGGTCTGCAGATCAAGGCTTTCGATCTGACTCAGGAGGAGCAAGCCGAAGCCTGGTTGCGACGCGAGTAGCGGCGCCAGCACTGATCAACGAGCAGCCGTTGCAAAGGTCGCTGAGGCTGTGCGCGGCGACGTCGATCTCAGGTGACCGGAGACGGGCTAGGGCGTCGATCGGTGCAACCTCAACCTGCGCGCAGTTGCCGAAGCAGGTCGACACTTGGCTCAGCGGACTTGAATAATCCCTGATCGCTCTCGTGACTGTGGATAACCGAGTGGATCTCGTCCGTGAGCGGGTCAGACGGACGCCCTTGCGGTAGCCACGGCTATGCAGTTCTTACTGGATATCGGCGACAGGCTGAACCGTGGCCTCAGGCATTGAGACCGTTGCCGCGGGCTGGAGGTCCGAGGCGCGCAGATGGGTCAGCAGGCTCGAACTGATGTTGCCGTCATCGAGCAGGCCATGCGAGCGTTGATAGGCCAGGATTGCCGCACGCGTGCGCGCGCCCATCACGCCATCCGCCGATCCGGCACCGTAGCCACGATGGTTCAGTTCGCGCTGGACTTCCAGCACAGCACTGCTGGAGGAGGCCTTGGCTATTTTCACCTCGGCCACGGTATGCAGCCATTCGCCGGATTGCGCGAGGGCCAGGCCAGAGAAGGCCGAGCACAGGGAGAAACCACCCAGCAACGCGGTATATCGCCAAAAACTGCGCAAATCGTGCATGTTGCGACCCTCGTCAATGGATAAATAGCCAGGAGCCGGTGCTCATCCCCACGCCAGTGAGCCGTCCGAAGCAGGCGGGCCTCGCTCGAGCACCGCGCGTTTCACGATGCATCAGAGTTGCCTTGGATCAAGTACTGCGGGACCTGGGAGCCTGTCGGGCGCACAGGTTATGCAAATATCGAACGTCGTTGCCCAAGTGTTTTGCACCACCACCCGGGGCTGCTCTAGCCAAAAACCGCGCATTTTGGCATATACACGGTATTGCTTGAACAATGTTAGGTGCCATAACCCGACTATTGGCAGCGAGGGCACAAAAACGCTACGAATGCTGAATGTACGGGTGCTTGTTCAGCGGATGGCTAGCCCTGGATGGCCGCCCCATAGGCTCTTTCGCTATGAACGCCAAAAGCTCATGGCATCCGATGATATCAATTTGTGATCATACGGACGAAATGCGACCCCATCTGTTCGGCAACGCACATAGCTCACGCTGCGCACCTACCGGGCAGGCAAACGGGCAGGCCTTTTGCTCGCCGTGGCTGGCGCCGGCTGCGCGAATCTGACGAGCCGGTCCCGACTCGCACCGTGGCTGAGGTGCACTTTCTGCTCGACTCATCGGCGAATTGCCATGCTGCCAGCTGGCACAGCCTAACGCGGGGTGCCGAACACCTGGGTCCAGTAGATGAGCGCATCGCTCTCGGGATTCACCGCGTAGGCGGCGCCCATCTCGGTGAAGTGCGGATTCATGATATTGGGGCAGTGGGAAGGGCTGGCCAGCCAGCCGGCTACCGCCTGTTTCGCGCTGCCCTGACCGGCGGCGATGTTTTCACCGATGCGCTGCCAGCGGTAGCCGGCGTGCTGGGCGCGCCCGCCGGCCTGGCTGCCGCCTTTACTGGTATGGCTGAAGTAATTGCGCGCCGCCATGTCGCGGCTGTGCGCCAGCGCGGAGCGGGCGAGTCGCACATTCCAGGTTAGCGGCGCTGCCGCCGCGAACACCTGACCGCCACAGCTCCTGGAAGTGGCGCGAGCCTGGTTAACCTGTTGCAGGATCGCCTGCCCCGCGTGTTGCCAGTCACCCAGCTCTGGGGATAACAGGGGCTGTGCGAGTATCAGCTGCCAGGTCTGGCCACTGCGCAAAACGCCGATCTCGCTGAGTTGTGGATCCAGCAACGGGCCGCAGTAGCGCTGCTTGAGCGCAGACATCACGGCATTGACGTTAGTGGCTCCCGCCAGGGCAATCACCTGCACCCTGCGGGCCTGATAGCCGGCCCTCTTCAGTTCGCGCTGCAATTGCGCCTCGGAAGCCACCAGCACCCGCGCCAACCTGTCGTCCGGCGCAAGCGGGCCCAGCGCCTCGGTTTGCCGGCCGTCGCAGGTTGCGGACGCTTGGCGATACGTGTTGATCAGCGTCAGCAGGGCTCGCGTCTCGGAGGCTTGCGCCGCAGCGGCAGACAGCATGGCGACCAACAGCAGCGCAACTGCGCGCAGACGGCAGCGGCCGGGAAGGATTCGAGGTGCGGACAATGGTTGTCGTATCGCGGCCATGGTTTCTGTCATCACGTTGCATGCATGCGTACTGCTTACCCTGAACAGGCACAGTGTAGACAACGCTACTCGCGCAAATGCGCAAGCCACGCGCATGCCTGTACCAGGCAGCGCCGCCATGGGCCGCGCGATCTTGGCCCGGCGACCTGACCCTACTGCGGCGTGCCGAACAGCTGCGCCCAGTAGCTGGCCGCATCGCGCTGCGGACTCAGCGCATAGGCGCTACCCATTTCCGTGAAGTCAGGGTTCATTGTCGGGCGGTTGCGCCGCGCGCGACGACGGGTCGAACGTGCGGCCTGGGGCATGGGGCATGGTTCGTGCCATCCACGTCATGGCGCTTGATGGCCTCGGCAGGCGTCTAGCCGCGGCGAATATCAGCACTCTAGACCCTATGTTCATATGCAAGGTTTGCGACAGCGGGTGGATAACGCTTTATCCATCCAGCCGGTTCTCATCGCCCGGATCAGCTCCAGGGTAATCCGGGCGGGTTTGCCCGATTGCACCCAGGCTTATCCACGCTGCGCAACCTGCCCTGGAGACAAGCCCGGAATCCTCTTGTGGCAGCCATCGCCGAGCCTCCGCCCCCAGGGTTTCAAGGTTGGACAACCGCCTTCCGCCGCCCGTCATATCCCGGCCGGTCATAGCCGCGGGGCACATAGCCAGTGCCCCTGTAAAGGCTCCGCGAGCAGGCACACAAACGTGCGGCCAAGCGCAATGAAGAGAACCACCCAACGGTTATAAATGAACATTTTTTAAAAACTTTCTAAACCAATTGGCCAATTTGCTTGCCCAACATGCAGTTCGCATTGCCCAGGCACTCGCGCTCGGAGCGGGTCTGTCTATCGCGCAGGGCTGAAAAACCCGCGCGATTACCACCCCCGACATGGGTATGACGGTTTCCAGGAGAGAATGCATGAGCCTATCCATAGGTGTGGTACAGCAGGTTATCGGTGAGGTTTCGCTAGTCGGTAACGACGGCGTTACACGCCGTGTGATTGAAGGCGACCGGGTGTTTCTCGGTGACCAGTTGGTTTCCGGGAGTGATGGCTCAGTGGTGATCAGTCTCAACCAGGGCGGCGAACTGGCCATGGGCAGCGCCAGCAGTCTGCTGCTCAGCCCTGCAGTGCTCGCCGACGACGCTGGCGCCGAGCCCGTGGAGCCGCTGATCAGCACCGCGCAGTTGCGGGAAATACAGGAGCTGCAGCGCGCTATCGCGGCGGGTGAAGACCCCAGCACTAATACCGAAGCTCCGGCGGCAGGCGCTCAGGCGGGCAGCAGTGGTGGGAGCAACAGTGGTCACTCGTTCGTCCTGTTGCAGGAGACGGCCGGCCAGCTAGAGGCGCAAATCGGTTTCGACACCGGGCTGCTGGCGTTGGCGAACCTCGATATCGTCTTGCCCAGCATGCTGGCGGACGCCGAGTCAGACGAGTCGATAGTGCCCGGCGAACCGGTCGTGCCGCCAGTTCCTCAGGTCACTGAACCGCCCGTACTGGTGGTAGGTAGCAACGCCGACGATGTTCCAGGCGCGACTGCTCCCCATCTGCAGCCAAGCCCGCTGGATTCGGAGCCTGCCGGTATGCTGGCGGGTGGTTCGGGCAACGATGTGCTGATCGGTGATGCCGGCGGGACGCAGAGCCTGACCATACCAGGCAAGAACTACAACATCGCCCTGCTGGTGGACACCTCGGGCAGTATGGCCCGCGAGTCGGGTTCGGGAGAGTCGCGCATCCAGTTGACCAAGGATGCCTTGAGCCATCTGGCCAACCAACTCAAGGGTCATGATGGCGTGATCAACGTGCAACTGCTGCCGTTCAACAGTGATGTCGGCTCGGTCACCACTATCTACGGACTCAATGCGCTCAACGTCGGCATCCTGCTGTCCGCCATCGACGCCCTGAGCCTGACGGGGCACACCAATTACGAGGCGGCCCTGGCTGGGGCCAGCCAATGGTTCAACCAGCAGATCATCGGCGCCGGCGCGGACAGTGCTGGCAATTTCGAACAACTGGCCTTTCTCCTCTCCGACGGACAGCCCACCATGTACCTGGATGAACAGGGCAAACCGGTGTTGGACACGGCCAACATCACCAATTTCCGTGACATCGATGAAGCCCTGCAGGCCGGGCGCGGCATGTTGCACGAAGGCATTGGTGGTGAGCAGATCCAACTGCACAGCATCAGTATCGGCTCGGCCAGCACCTCGGCGGTGCTGGACCTTTTCGACAATACCGCGCCGAGCGGCACGCGTTCGGTGAACCTGCCCGATGGCACGGTAGTGACCGCCCCGGCCGGCAGCTCGCAGACCGTCCACAGTGCCGAAGAGTTACAGGCCTTGCTCACTACCGGCTCCACCAGTGCTGTCGCGCTAGCGCTGGGCGATGACCAGCTGTTCGGCGGAGCGGGTAACGACATGCTGTTCGGCGACAGCTTGAACACCGACTTTCTCGCCTGGCCCGGGCACCCTGCCGGCAGTCACGATGGCCAGGGTTATCAGGCGCTGCTCGACTACCTGCAGGCCGACAATGGCGGCGCAGCACCGAGCCTGACCCAGGTGCGTGAATTTATTGTCGGGCAGGCCTTCGAGCTGAGCCCGGCCAGCGACCTACGCGGCGGCAGTGATCTACTCAACGGCGGCCACGGTAACGACATCCTGTTCGGCCAAGGTGGCAACGACAGGCTCATCGGTGGGCAAGGCGACGACATCCTGATTGGCGGAAGCGGCCAGGATGTCTTTGTCTGGAATGCCGGCGAGCAGGGCCACGACCGCGTCTCCGACTTCACCCTGGGTGGCCCCGAGGGCGATGCCCTGAATCTGCATGATCTGCTGGGCACAGAGGAATCCGGCGTTCTGGCCGATTACTTGAATTTCTCCGTGCTCGACGGCGGCGGCTCAGTCAGCACCCTGATCTCGATCAGCGCCGCTGCCGGTGGCCCGCCGAGTCAGATGATCGAGCTGTCCGGCGTCGACCTGGCCGCGCACTATGCGGTCACTACCGGCCCAGGCGGCATGATCAGCAGCGGCGCGGATACCACGCGAATAATCGACGGGCTGTTCGGTGACAACGTATTGCGACTGGATACGGTCTGAAGACACAAACTGCCCCGCTGAGCAGGTCGCGCGACACTCGTACTCCGCCAACGCCTGGGCATGATCGGCGCCCTGCTCCGCCCCTCGGCTAACCCAGTTGGTCGATCATGACCGCATTGGTATAAACCAAACTGCCGTCACTCGCCCGATGCCCGACCAGATGAAATTGGCCGCGCTGATCCGCATCCAAATAGACGCGCCATTGGCAATCGGACAAGAGGCCGCATGCCTCCGGCGTACCCAACTCCATGCTGGTCATATCGGCATCGACCATGGTTTCTGCCTCGTGAGTCTTCTGCAAACGCAATTCGGCCTGTTCCAGACGCAAATGATCGGGCTCACTGACGCGAAAATGGAAGCTGCCCGCCGGAGTGGACTTGGTGGCGCCACTGGCTTTGCACCAGCCTTCAATGGTCAAGGTGTTCATGGCAAGACCTCCTGCTGTGAATGTGTGGGGGGCTGTCACGCCCTCCTATTGAATTTTAGACAACCGCTGAAGAGATGTTGATCCGTTGTTCCCCTACCGAGCCGGGGCAGGCAGTAGCACTGCCGGCCCCAGTGCAACGCTCAATCCAGCCACCCTGCGGGCTGCGCGCAAAGCGGCGCGATAGGCGCCAAGGCATCGCCCACACAAGCGGGCGAGACGCCGGCCTTATCCACGATTACAGCTGCCCGGCGTTTGAATACCGCAGTGATTGCGGTAGGCTCTGCACCTTATTTGAAAAGGAGTAATCCCCCATGGCCAAAGCCACTGCCCGTCACATCCTGGTTGCATCCGAAGAGAAGTGCATCGAACTGAAAACCGCTATCGAAGGCGGTGCCGACTTCGCCCAGGTCGCCAAAGACAACTCCACCTGCCCGTCCAGCCGCAGCGGCGGCGACCTCGGTTCGTTCGGCCCAGGCCAGATGGTCAAGGAATTCGACGCCGTGGTGTTCAGCGCCCCGATCAATGTCGTACAAGGCCCGGTGAAAACCCAGTTCGGTTACCACCTGCTCGAAGTCACCAGCCGCCAGGACTGACTTTTCGATCGTACCTGTGCCTTGCACAGGTACGATCACCCTCCTCCCCCCTAGCCACTGGCCTCAGCCTTCCCAATCACATCGTCCGCCCAACTCAACGCCGCAATGACTGTCGGGAAACCGATGGTACTGGTGAGCGAGAGCAAGGCGTGATGGATCTGTTCTGCAGTGGCACCGGCTTCCACCGCCCGCCGGACATGGCTATGCACCGCGCCCTCGGAGCGGATGGCCGCCGCGGCGCCAAGTTGCACCAGTTGAATGACCTGCTCCTCCAGCGGGCCGGCATGCCGCACGGCCTTGCCCAGCGCCTCTACCGCGTCGAAATATTCCGGGTGCTGCTTGCGCAAGCGTTGATAGGTCTCGAGTTCTCTTTTCTTTTGCATACTGGTCTCCTCATGCCGGAAGTACGCCGGAGTTTGCCCTTCGGTTCAGGCAGAGCGGCTTTAGTCAGGGTAGTCCCCTGGCGCGAAAAATCATGGATTACGGCCAGACGGCCTCCCGCCACACTGCACGTCGTGGCCCAAGCTGCCGAGCGGAGTAAGCGCAGCCATGTCGACCCGCCGGCGTTATTCCAGCACACGCAGTTACCCAGGACAGGCGGGACTGACTGCGCCTGAACGCTGGCTAGAGCATGGCGCAGAGCGCGGACAGCGACGAAGAAAGGCCCGCAGGACGCGGGCCAGGGAGGGAGCCATGGTGTAAAAAATGCACCTCTATGTCTTCAGTTGAGTAAGACCCCGCCACGCGGCTTGTACTCAATTGCGGCGATGATCACGCTGATCACGCTGATCGCGATAATCACGATAATCACGGCGATCACGATGGTTACGCTGGTCGCGATAGCCACGATCATTGCGATAGTCGCCACGAACCTCGCGGACCGGCACGGCCACGTAGCGAACCTGTCGTGGTGCGTACCTATTGCGATGATGCCGGTTGTGGCGTGGTGCGTAATGCACCACCCGTTGCGGCTGGCGGTAATCATGGCGTTGTCTATCGTCATGCGAATTATTGAACGCAGAAACCAGCAACGCGCCGACTGCAACGCCGGCGATTACGGGAACGACTTGGCTTCGCTCGAAAGCGGAAGCACTGCCTGCCGCCACAAGACACCCGGCCAATAGTACTACCTTGGAAATTCGACTCAGCATAAGTACCTCCTGGTATCCAAGGGGACGTATTCCCCTACGTCCAGCAAACAACGGATACGCGTCAGCTGAGGTCAGCCGTGAGTAAGCCGCGGGTAAAGATTCACAAGGCTACCCACGATCCAGGACGATGCGCAGCGGCGCCGACTGGGCGCCCACGCTCAAGCGTGGAGCCATCGGTTGCATGGATTGCCAGGGCGCGGCTAAACACTTGCAAGCGACCAGGGCGCCTGTCGAAGCGAACTGAGCGCCCCTCGATCAACGGAATAGGGCGGCGCTTGATAGACAGGTATACTCGCGCCCCACTTTTCCCTCGGCAGCCGCGGACCTTCCATGACCAGCACCCACTCGCCTGACCCAACGCTCGCCGCTCAGCCTGCCGACGTTGAACCCGCTACAGCCGCAACCAGCGAGCCGACCGCGGCAAAGAAACCCGGCCTGCCAGGCTTTGCCTCGCTGTTCTCCGCGGCAGCAGACGCCTCAGCCAAAAACGACGGTCAGGCCTGGCACCTGAAAGGCAATAAATCCGCTCACGAAAAGAAGATCGGCCCGGCACCGAATGGCACCCGCCGCTCCATGGGCAAGCGCTAACCGCACTAACGCCGCGCCCGACGCGGGTAGCACGTGCCCTCAACCCAGGCGTAGACGCCCGTACAGCCAGCCGCCACAGACGTTGATCAGCAGCCCGAGCATGACCAGTAGCGCGCCAAGCACTTGCAGCGGCCCGAGGTGTTCATCGAGCAGCAGCGCCGAAGACGTCAGCCCCACCACCGGCACCAGCAGCGAGAACGGCGCCACCTGGCTGGCCGGGTAGCGCGACAGCAGGCGGCTCCACAGGCCATAGCCGAGAATGGTCGCGCCGAACGCCAGGTAGATCAGCACCAGGATCGAATCCAGGTTGATCCCACGCAGGGCGGCCTCGATCGCCTCGGGCCCTTCAAGCAACCAGGACAGCGCCAGGAATGGCAGCGGCGGCACCAGGCTGCCCCACACCACCAGACCCACCAGGTTCACCTTGCCCAGCTTGCGCGTGACGATATTGCCCAGCGCCCACATAGACGCCGCGCCGATGGTCAGGAAAAACCCGGCCATGGTCATCAGCCGGTCGCCCTGCAGGCCGATCAACAGCAAACCAGCCGCCGCCACCAACAACCCGAACAGATTGGCCATGCGCAGGCGTTCGCCGAGAAACAGCGCGGCGAACAACAGGGTGAAGAACGCCTGGGATTGCAACACCAGCGAAGCCAGGCCCGCCGGCATGCCCACCGACATGGCATAGAACAGGAAGGCGAACTGGCCCAGCGAGATGGTCAGCCCGTAAAGCAGCAGCCAGCGCAACGGGATCTGCGGGCGCTTGATGAACAGAATCGCCGGAAAGGCTGCGAGCATGAAACGCAACGCACCCAGCAGCATCGGCGGCATGTCATGCAGGCCGATCTTGATCACCACGAAGTTCAGGCCCCAGACGATGATCACGACCAGCGCCAACAGCAAATCCTTGGGCGACACAGCGCTTCCTCGTCTTCACGGGTGAGCGGCCATTAGAGCAGCGCTGGCATATCGCCTATATACACAGTCGCTAGACAAAACAGCCACACAGTCCGCTGCGCTGTGGCCTTACTTATGAGCCGGTCTGATTTTCTCCTGCCTGCCCTCCCGCCAGTATTCCTCACGGGCTCTGCAAAGGCGGCTTCGGCGGCGCGCTCGGCGTGTGAAGCGGCCGGTGGCTGTAATCGCGGGTCAGTCACCGCTGGTTCTACCGTATCGCCCGCCTGGGCATGCTGCTGGCGGGCGTCCAGCTGATCTGGCGCAACCTCTATCGGCGTGCAGCAGGTTGCCCGCCAGCACCAGGCTGATGCCCAGCAGGCAGCTGGCAAGCCACTGGAGAGGTGTCTTCATCGCGTCCTCCTCGCACATGACGCAACGGCCGCCATCGGCCTAAGCCACACAACCTGGGGAAAGGATAGAAAAGCAATCGGGATCTTCCGCCGCCGCACGTCGCGACTTGGCGCTTGGCGTGGTGAAGCTGGCGAGTGGCCGCCACTCGGCATTGCCCTTGAACGGGCAAGGCCACCGCCAGCTGGCAACCACCATCATGTGCTGGCCGGTTACTTCACCAGCAGCACCGGCATCGACACTTCATGAACCACCCGCGTGGCCACCGAGCCCAGCAGCATGCCGGTGAAACTGCCCAGGCCGCGCGTACCCATCACCACGGTGTCACAGCCCAGTTGATCGGCGAACTCGCTCACCTGTGCCGCCACATTGCCGAGCGCCGTGTGCGCCATGTAACTGATACCGGCGGCCTTCAGCTGATCGGCCGGCCACACGAGAGTCTCGGACGCGGTGGCCTGCAGTGACTGCTGCATTTGCTCGATGATTGCGCCAGTCACGTACTCGCCATACAGCACCGGTTCGTGTTGCACATTGAGCAGATGCACCTTCAGCGTCGCAGCATGATCACGGGCGAAGTCGATGACGTACTGCAGAGCACGCTTGGAGCTGTCCGAGCCATCGAATGCAACCAATACCTTGCGCATAACCTGTCTCCTCTGCTGATTCACGACAAGCATAGACCAGGGTATCGAGCAGTCAGTTGCGCCAGGACAAGGTTGCCAGCGATGCACATTCGACCCGAGCGGCCAGCGCCTGGACGATTTGCACCGATCAAGCGCCGGCCTGCAACTACCCGCTAGCGCTGACGAAGCGGCCATGGTCAATCAAAGGGTGCCAGGCGCAGGCGGAGCGATTAAAATCCGTGGTCTAACTCCGTAGCCCTGGTTTTCTGCTGGCCGCCGCTCATCTGGACGTGGCATCACCGGTAAAACCTCACGGCCGGCTACTTATCCACCCGCACAGACCAAGAGAATCCGCATGGGCGCACAATGGAAAGCCAAACCTAGAGAAGCCGCCGCCAACGCCAGAGGCAAGATTTTCGGCCGCTTGGTGAAAGAAATCATGATCGCCGCGCGTAACGGCGCCGACCCGGACATGAACCCCAAGCTGCGCCTGGCCGTGCATCAGGCGAAAAAAGCCTCGATGCCCAAGGACACCCTGGACCGGGCGATCAAAAAAGGCGCGGGGCTGAGCGGTGAAACCGTCAACTTCGAACGCACCACCTATGAAGGCTTCGCGCCGCATCAGGTGCCGGTGATCGTCGAATGCCTGACCGATAACATCAACCGCACCGTGGCCGAGATCCGCGTGTTGTTCCGCAAAGGCCAGATGGGTGCTTCCGGCTCGGTGACCTGGGACTTCGACCACGTTGGCCTGATCGAAGCCTCCAGCGACAGCGGCGCCGATCCGGAACTGGCCGCCATCGAAGCCGGCGCCCAGGATTTCGAGCCGTCGGATGAGGGCAACACCCTATTCATCACCGAGCTGACCGATCTCGACGCGGTGTGCCGCGCCCTGCCCGACCAGGGTTTCACGGTCAACTCGGCCAACCTGGGCTATCGCCCGAAGAACCCGGTCAGCGGCCTGACGGACGCCGAAATGGAAGAAGTCGAAGCCTTCCTCGAGGCCATCGACGGCCACGACGATGTGCAGAATGTCTACGTCGGCCTGGCCGGCTAGGCGCAAGACTTACAGCCTGTCCGCGTAACACACCGCCGAGCTGGGTTCGGCTCGGTGGTCCAGCTCCTCTTCGAGAAACTCGGCCAGCACCTGGGCGTTGTTCGACTGCTGCGCGCGCGCGGCGAACAACAGGGTCAGGGTACCTTTCTCGGCGATTTCCAGCAGCCCTTGCCAATATTCCGGATGGCCGGCCAGTTCGCGCCGATAGCGCTGGCGAAACTCGGCGAACCGCTCAGGCGCGTGGCCAAATTGGCGGCGCAACTCAGTGGACGGCGCCACCTCGCGCAGCCAGGCGTCCAGTTGCAAGGTTGCCTTGCTACAACCGCGCGGCCATAGACGGTCGACCAATACCCGCCGGCCATCCGCTGCAGCCACCTCCTCGTATACCCGTTTGCACTGAATCATCGGCCTCTGCCCTTGTGATCGCCCATATGCCTGAGTACCGTGGCCGCTCTTGTCAGGAGAGCTTCGATGCACGCCAGTCGTATTTTATTGTTTGCCCTGTTGCCGCTATTTGCCAGCTGCCAGGTGTTCAGCGAAAAACCCCAGGCCGATTCGGTGCAACACACCCGCCTGCAAGGCGAGCTGAGCCTGGACGCCGGCCAACTGCTGCTGCGCCCCTGCCAGGAGCAGCGGCATTTTGTCATCGCCAATGACGGCGCGACCGGCATCATGCGCGATGCGGCCGAGCTGCTGGCCGACGGCCCCGGCCCGCTGTTTGCCGATCTGCGCGGCCAGTTGGCGGCCAGCCAGCGAACCGGCGTCGATGGTCAATTGACGCTCAGCCGGGTGTACCGCTTGCAACGCGAAGGCCCGGGCTGCGACGACCCCAACTTCAAGCGTACCACCCTGCACGCCAGCGGCCAGGAGCCAAGCTGGAGCGTGACCGTCAGCAGCCAGGGCTTGGTTCTCAATCGCGCCGGCCAGAAACCGCTGGCCTTGCCCTATCTGGAAGAACAGTTGCCGGAAGGCCGCTTCAACCTGACCAGTGAAGCCAACGGCCAGCGCCTGGAGCTGTGGGCCGCGCCGCAACGTTGTGTCGACAGCATGAGTGGCGCCGTACAGCACCTGTCTGCCGAACTGCGCCTCAATGGTGAAGTGATGCGCGGCTGCGCCTATTTCGGCGGCGCACGCGACGATTGAGTAAATTGATGTTTGTGGTGGGCTGCATGATGGATCCAGGCCAGCGCCGCGTGCCCCTTCCGGCCCAATAGCGCCTATAATCGCCACCTTGTCAAAGCTGCCGGGTTGCCTCCGGCCCTGATCCTGGATTGCCTCATGCTGCGTATCACCGAACTCAAGCTGCCTCTCGATCACCCCGAAGAGGCCCTGCGCCCAGCCATAGTCCAGCGCCTGGAGATCGGCGATGACGACTTGCTCGACTTCAGCCTGTTCAAGCGCAGCTACGACGCCCGCAAGAAGTCCAGCGAACTGCAGTTCATCTACACCATCGACTGCAGCGTGCGCGACGAAACGGCGCTGTTGGCCAAATTCGCCGACGATCACCACCTAACCCCCGCACCGAACATCACCTACCAGCCGGTCGGCCAGGCGCCGGCAGGCCTCGAAGAGCGTCCGCTGGTGGTCGGTTTCGGCCCCTGCGGAATCTTCGCCGCCTTGATCCTCGCGCAAGCCGGGCTCAGGCCGATCGTGCTGGAGCGTGGCACCGAAGTGCGCCAGCGCACCAAGGACACCTGGGACCTGTGGCGCAAGAACGTGCTCCACCCGGAATCCAACGTGCAGTTTGGTGAAGGCGGCGCCGGCACCTTCTCCGACGGCAAACTGTACAGCCAGATCAAGGATCCCAAGCACCTGGGCCGCAAGGTCCTGCAGGAGTTCGTCAAGGCCGGCGCACCGGAGGAGATCCTCTACGTCAGCAAACCGCACATCGGCACCTTCCGCCTGACCGGGGTGGTCGCCACCATGCGCGAGGAAATCAAGGCCCTGGGCGGCGAAGTACGCTTCCAGCAACGGGTCAGCGATCTGCTGATCGAAGACGACCAGCTGCAGGGCGTGGTGCTCGACAGCGGTGAGCAACTGCGCAGCCGCCATGTGCTCCTCGCCCTGGGCCATAGCTCGCGCGACACCTTCCGCATGTTGCACAGCCGGGGCGTGTACATGGAAGCCAAGCCGTTTTCGGTAGGCTTTCGCATCGAGCACCCACAGTCGCTGATCGACCGTGCGCGCCTGGGCAAGTACGCCGGCCACCCCAAGCTCGGCGCCGCCGACTACAAACTGGTGCACCACGCCAGCAACGGCCGCTCGGTCTACAGCTTCTGCATGTGCCCAGGCGGCACCGTGGTCGCCGCCACCTCGGAACCCGGGCGGGTGGTGACCAACGGCATGAGTCAGTACTCGCGCAACGAGCGTAACGCCAACGCCGGCATCGTCGTCGGCATCACTCCGGAGCAGGATTATCCGGGCGGCCCACTGGCCGGCATCGAGCTGCAGGAACGCCTGGAATCTCAGGCCTACCTGCTCGGTGGCAGCACCTACGAGGCGCCGGGGCAACTGGTTGGCGACTTCATCGCCGGCCGCCCCTCGACCGCGCTCGGCAGTATCGAGCCGTCCTACAAACCGGGCGTCAAGCTGGGCGACCTGGCGCTGGCCCTGCCGGACTTTGCCATCGAAGCGATCCGCGAAGCACTGCCCGCCTTCGACAAGCAGATCAAGGGCTTCGCCATGGCTGACGCGGTACTCACCGGCATCGAGACGCGCACCTCCTCGCCGCTGCGCATCACTCGTAACGCCGACCTGCAGAGCCTCAACGTCAAGGGCCTTTACCCGGCTGGCGAAGGAGCAGGTTATGCCGGCGGCATCCTCTCGGCCGGGGTCGACGGCATCCGCGTGGCCGAGGCATTGGCGCGGGATATGTTGGGTCTCAACGAAGACTGAGAGCTAGGGTGGACAACGCTTAGCGTTTCCACCATTGGCGTACTCGCTCAGGGTGGAGGGGTGAGGCGCTATCCACCCTACGGCATGCGCAGGCAGCAGATCGTGGCGCGCCCTGCGTATCTGCAATTCACTCATTTATCCTCCCCAGCGTCGGCCTACTCGTGGCCTGTACGGCTCGGATGGCTGAGATTCTGAGACAGGGCGCTGCGACGCAGTATCAGGGCCGCAGACGCTGACACTGACTAGTTGAACTCGCTACACCGGCCACTAGATTCCAACTGTTGGCAAATCACCCGGCAATGCCACGCCCCGCTCGGCGCACGCCGCCACCGCATCAATCAGCGGCGCCAACGCGAAGCCCTGGCTGTGCAGCCAGCTCTCGTCGTAATAAGTGGTGGCATAGCGCTCGCCGCCATCGCAGAGAATCGCCACCAGTGAACCCGATTCGCCGGCCGCGACCATGCGCTGCGCGACCAGCAGTGCGCCTATCAAGTTGGTGCCGCTGGAGCCTCCGACCCGCCGTCCCAGGCGTCGCGCCAGGTAGTGCATGGCTGCCAGCGAGAGGGCGTCGGGGACCTTGCACATGGCGTCGATCACCGCCGGCAGGAAGGACGCCTCGACCCGCGGCCGGCCGATGCCTTCGATGCGCGAGCCGCAGTCCAGGGTCAGGCTGGCATCGCCGCTGCGGTAATAGTCGAAGAACACCGAGCGCTCGGCATCGGCGCACAGCACGCGGGTGGCGTGACGGCGGTAGCGCACATAACGGCCGAGGGTGGCCAGGGTGCCGCCGGTGCCGGGGCTGGACACCAGCCAGGTCGGCTCGGGAAAGCGTTCGCTGCGCAGCTGCTGGAAAATCGATTCGGCGATGTTGTTGTTGGCGCGCCAGTCGGTGGCGCGCTCGGCGTAGGTGAACTGATCCATGAAGTGGCCGCCGCTCTCACGCGCCAGCCGTTCGGATTCGGCGTAGATCTGCGTCGGATCGTCGACCAGGTGACTCTGGCCACCATAGAAGGCGATCTGCGCGATCTTCTCCGGCGAGGTGGATGCCGGCATCACCGCGATAAAGGGCAGGCCCAGCAGGCCGGCGAAATAGGCTTCGGAAACGGCCGTGGAGCCGCTGGAGGCTTCGATCACCGGCGCGCCAGGCTTGAGCCAGCCATTGCACAGGGCATAGAAAAACAGCGAACGGGCCAGGCGGTGCTTGAGGCTGCCGGTGGGATGGCTGGACTCGTCCTTGAAGTACAGCTCGATGCCCGGCAGGCCAGGCAGCGCCAGGGGGATCAGATGGGTGTCGGCGCTGCGCTGAAAATCCGCCTCGATGATGCGGATCGCCTCGCGCGCCCAGAGTCTGCATTCACTCATCACTATCTCCTCAATCCAGCACGCCAACCGGTACGGGTGGCGCATTGCGCCATTGGCTCAAGGCCACCCCGCTAAATACCAGCGCAGCGGCGAGCAGTTGCAGGGAATTCAAGCGTTCACCGAGCAGCAGCATGGCAAACACCAGGGTGAACAGCGGAATCAGGTTGGTAAAGCCCGACGCCTGACTGGCCGGCAACTGGCTGACACCATAGTTGTACAAACCA
Organism: Pseudomonas sp. CC6-YY-74; assembly: GCF_002025205.1. Lineage (GTDB taxonomy): Bacteria > Pseudomonadota > Gammaproteobacteria > Pseudomonadales > Pseudomonadaceae > Aquipseudomonas > Aquipseudomonas paeninsulae. The sequence goes on from NZ_CP019947.1 coordinate 2,388,541, forward strand.
TAGGCGCCAACCGTGACCACCACGCCCAGGTAGACCACAGCAAGCAAGCCCAGCGGCGAGATGCTCGCCGGTAGAGGCGCGCCGAGCAGCGCCAGCGGCAGGAAGAACACGCTACCGATAAACGCCTGCATCGCCGTCAGGATAAAGGCCGAATAGCGCGCGGACAGGTGTTTGAGCAGCAGGGTGTAGCCCATGGCGCAGAGCATGGCGAGCAGTTCGTAGAAGTTACCGAGCAGCGGATTCGGCGCATGGGCATCGGCATTACCGGCCAGGCTCAGCCAAACGGCCCCCACTACCGCCAGCAGAAAGCCGGCCAGGGTGGTGCGGCTGATACGTTCGTGCAGGAAGACGAAGGCGCCCATGGCCACCAGCAACGGCAGCAGCGCGGTGATCATCCCGGCCTGCGAGGCACTGGTGCTCTGCAACGCCAGGGCCTCGAAGATGAAGTACAGGCAGGGCTCGCAAGCGGCCAGGCCGAGCAGGTACTTCCAGTCGCCGCGGCGGTAGCGAAGACGTCCGCGCCAGCGCCAGGCGAGCAGGAACACCAGGCTGCCGAGGGCCATGCGGGCGAAGATCACCCACATCGGCGGCAACTCGGCGAAGGCCCATTTCAGGGCGATGAAGGAACTGCCCCACAGCGCCATGGCCACGACCAGGCAGACCACTGCCAGTGCCCTGCCCTGACCGCTCATATACCGCTCCACGCAAAAGCTGGAGTGTAGCCAGGCCTGTGCGGCGCGGACAGGTACAGTCAGGCGCAGGAACTGTGCGCTTGGCAATGGTTGCGTGGGTTGATAGGGGCGTAGTTCGCAGGGCCACTCGGGTTCCGGCCGGCGGCCGCACTTCCGAGTGGCCCTAGGGGCTAGAGCATCCCGCGATATGTAGGGTGTCACTCGCCGCAGGCAGTGCACCATGGACTATCGAAGCGGCACAAAGCTGGCGGGCGTTGCTGCGCTCCGAACGGAACGCCGCCCCACTCGCCCTACTGCTCCCAGGGCCTGCCGCGGGTCTTGGCGCTCAGGCGCAGTTTCTGCTGCAAGGCGGCCTTGGCCAGCATATGGGCGCTGACCGGCGCGGTGATAAACAGAAACAGGCTGATCAGCAACTCGTGCAGGCTGATGCCAGCGCCACGGCTGCCGAAGTAGATCATGGAGGCGATGACCATACAGCCTACGCCCAGGGTGGTCGACTTGGTCGGCCCGTGCAGGCGCATGAAGAAGTCCGGCAGGCGGTACAGGCCAATGGCGCCGACCAGGGCAAACAGGCTGCCAAGCAGCAGAAACAGGGCGACCAACGCTTCGATCCAGCTATGCATGACAACTCCTCACTCGATGATGTCACCGCGCAGCAGGTATTTAGCCACCGCCACCGTGCCGATAAAACCCATCACGGCGATCAGCAGCGCCGCTTCGAAATACAGATCCGAGCCCAGCCAGATACCAAACAGCACCAGCAAGGCGATGGCGTTGATGTACAGGGTGTCCAGAGCCAGGATCCGGTCCGGCATATCGGGTCCCTTGATCAGGCGCGCCAGGGTCAGTATCAGGGCTAGGCCCATGATCGCCAGGCACAGCGGAATCACGTAGGCGAGCATGCAAATACCTCCAGCAGCGGAGCTTCGTAGCGGCGCTTGATCTGCTCGACCAGAACGGCCTCGTCGTCCACATCCAGACCATGCACCAACAGGACTTTGCGGTCGTCGCTCAAGTCGGCGGATACCGTCCCTGGGGTCAGGGAAATGATGCTGGCGAGCATGGTCAGAGCCAGTTCGTCCTCCAGCAGCATGGGGATCTCGACAAAGGCCGGACGCAACCGGGAACTGGGGCCAAGAATCAGCTTGGCCACCTGCAGGTTGGCGATGACGATGTCACCCAGTACCTGCAGGAAGAAAAAGCACAGCTTCAGCGGTTTGCGAATGCGTGGCGGGTTGATCCAGAACACCTGGGTCACCAGCGGAATCAGCCAACCGAGCAGTGCGCCAAGCAACCAGTGGCCCACGCTCATGTCATTGGCCAGCAGCAGCCAGACCAGCAGCAAGCTCAGGCTCAGCAGCGGATGGGGCAGCCAGCGACGGGCTTTCATGATGCACCTCCCGACAGGACCATCTGACGATACAACTGCAGGTCCAGCAACTGGTTGGCCGTGGCGTCGACATAGGCCAGCAGAGGCGCGGCCAGACCGACCAGCAGCGGACTGAGCAGCAGCAGCCCGATGCAGGCCAGCAAACGCCCGGTGTCCAGTTCGGCGCTGTCCAACTGGCTCTGACCGACCCGCCAGAACAAGGTGCTGCCGGCGCGACTGAGTGCGACCAAGGTGGCCAGGCCGCCGACCAGCACCACCGGCCAGAGGAACAGTGCCTGCAGGCCCGGCTCGACCGCCCGCAGCAACAGCAGCTTGCCGATGAACCCGGACAGCGGCGGCAGGCCGGCCACACTGATCGCTCCGACGAAGAATAGGGTCCCAGCAGGTGCGGGTTTTGCAATTCCGCCCCCTGGATCAGCTGGGTGGTTTTTACCCCACGCTGGCGTGCGATCAGGTCGGCCAGGAGGAACAGGCCACCGGCAATCCAGGTGCTGTGCAGCAGGTAGAACAAGGCAGCAGCCAGGGCTTGTGGCGTGCCCAGGGAAATCCCCGCCAGCACGGTACCGACCGAGACCACCACCAGGTAGGCGAGCAAACCATGCAGGCTGCTCGCCGCCAGCGCGCCGATGACGCCCAGGCCGATGGTCAGCAGGGATAACGGCCAGAGCCATTCCTGGGCCATGTTGGCCAGCATGCCGGCATCGTCGCCGAAGATCAGCGTGTACACGCGCAGGATCGAATACAGGCCGACCTTGGTCATGATCGCGAACAGTGCCGCCACCGGCGCCGTGGCCGAGGCATATGCCCTGGGCAGCCAGAAATACAGCGGCAGGAACGCCGCCTTCAAGCCGAACACCAGCAGCAGCAGCATGCCGGCGGCCCCCAGCAGTGGCGCCTGATCGGCATTGGCGGCGGCGACCCGCACGGCCATGTCGGCCATGTTCAGGGTGCCGGTGAGGCCATAGAGCACACCGACCGCCAGCAGGAACAAGGCCGAACCGACCAGATTGAGGATCACGTAATGCAAACCGGCACGCACCCGATCCGGGCCACCGCCATGCAGCAACAGCGAATAGGAGGCAATCAGCAGGATCTCGAAGAACACGAACAGGTTGAACAGGTCGCCAGTCAGAAAGGCGCCGTTGATGCCCATCAACTGGAACTGGAACAGCGCATGAAAATTGCGCCCGCGCTCGTCATCGCCGCGTGTCGCATAGAGCAGGGCGAAAAAGGCCAGCACCGCGGTGGCCACCAGCAGCAGCGCACTCAGCCGATCGAGCAGCAGGATGATGCCGAACGGCGCTTGCCAATTGCCCAGGGCATAGACCTGCAGCACGTCCTGGTCGGCCTGCCACATCAGCCAGAAGCTCAGCGGCACCAGCACGGCGGCGGAGGTCAACGACAGGGTGCGTTTGACCGGCATGCTCAACCGAGCACCGAACAGCAGCAGGCAGCCGATGAACATCGGCAGCAACACCGGCAGGATCAACCCGTGATTCATCGGCTGGACTCCCGGCCATCGACATGGTCGGTTTTCATTTCGCCGACGCTGCGCAGCGCCAGCACCACCACGAAGGCGGTCATGGCAAAGCCAATCACGATGGCGGTCAGCACCAGTGCCTGCGGCAGCGGATCGGCATACTCGGCGTTAGCGCCGATCACGGTGGTCACCCCGGTCTGCAGTCGGCCCATGGCGAACAGAAACAGGTTGACCGCGTAGGAGATCAGCGTCAGGCCCATCACCACGGGGAAGGTGCGCGCCCGCAGCAGCAGGTAAACACCGCTGGCGGTGAGGATGCCGAGGGCTCCGGCAAACAAAGCTTCCATCTCAAAGTACCTCTTGTCCGGCCTTTTCCTGGGTCAGCTTGCCCAGGTTGGCGAGAATCAGCAGGGTCGCACCGACTACGGTCAGGTACACACCCAGGTCAAACAGCATGGCACTGGCCAGTTCGATCTCGCCGATCAGCGGGATCTCGAAATGACCGAATGCCGAAGTCAGGAACGGTCGGTCGAATAGCCAACTGCCGAGCCCGGTCAACCCGGCGATCAGCACCCCGGCCCCGGCCATGCGGTGATAGTTGAGCGGCAGCCGCGACTGGGTCCACTGCACGCCGCTGGCGACGTATTGCAGGATCAGCGCCACGGCGGTGATCAGACCGGCGATGAAACCGCCGCCCGGCAGATTGTGCCCGCGCAGGAAGATGAACACCGAAATCAACAGGGCCATCGGCAACAACACCCGCGACAGAGTGACCAGGATCAACGGATGCCGATCACGCGCCCAACTGCGGCCATGCGCATCGGCGCGCGGCTGGAACAGGCGCAGGCCATCGAGCATGGCGTAGATGCCGACGCCGGCAATCGCCAGCACGCTGATTTCACCCAGGGTATCGAAGCCGCGGAAGTCCACCAGGATCACGTTGACCACGTTGCTGCCACCGCCGCCGGACAGGCTGTGCTCCAGGAAGAAACTGGAAATGCTGTCATAGGGCCGGGTCAGTACGGCAAACACCAGGATCGCGACCATCAGCCCGAAGCCCACCGCCAGGATGAAATCGCGCAGACCACGGATGCTGCTCGACTCGCTGCGCGTCTGCGCCGGCAGGAAGAACAACGCCAGCATCAGCAGGACGATAGTCACCACCTCCACCGAGAGCTGGGTCAGGGCCAGATCCGGTGCCGAGTAGCGGGCAAAGGCCAGCGCCACCATCAGGCCGACCACACTGAGCATCAGCAGTGACACCAGGCGTTGCCGATGAAACACCACCGTTGTCAGCGCGGCCAGGGCCAGGATGGCCAAACCCAATGCGGTGATGCCATCGATCGGGGTCATTGCCAGCGGGCCGGTAACTTGCGGCAAGGAGCTGAGCGCGAAGGTCACCACCAGCAACGCGCCGCCCAGCAGCAACCCCAGGTAATGCTGCAACGAACCGTTTTCCAGGCGTTTAGTGATCGCCACGCAAACCCGCACCAGCAGCAGCATGCCCTGCTCGAACAGCAAGCGGGCATCCATGCTCGGCAAGCCGGAATACCAGCGGAACAACGGTTGGCGACATAAATACACGAGAATCCCGCCAAACAGGGCGATAAAGCTCATCAGCAACGGCAGGTTGAAGCCATGCCAGATCGCCAGGCTGTATTCGGGCAGGTTCCCGCCCAGGGTCGACGACGCTGCCGCCGCGAGCAGCGGCGCGACCGTGTAAGCCGGCACTATGCCAACCAGCAGACAGAGGAATACCAGGACTTCCACCGGCAGCTTCATATAGCGCGGCGGTTCATGAGGGGGGTACTTCGGCAGATTGATCGGTTCGCCGTTGAAGAACACGTCATGGATAAAGCGCAGCGAATAGGCCACCGAGAATACCCCGGCCAGGGTCGCCGTCGCCGGAATCACCCAGTTGAAGCTACCGAGCAGGTGCTGGTTGAGGGTCTCGCTGAAGAACATCTCCTTGCTCAGGAAGCCGTTGAGCAAGGGCACCCCGGCCATCGCCGAGGCCGCGACCATCGCCAACATGGCGGTATGCGGCATGTATTTCCACATGCCGTTGATTCGGCGCATATCGCGGCTGCCAGTCTCATGGTCGATGATGCCCGCGGCCATGAATAGCGAAGCCTTGAAGGTCGCGTGGTTGATGATATGGAACACCGCGGCCACCGTCGCCAAGCGGGTATCCAGACCAAACAGCAGGGTAATCAGGCCCAGGTGGCTGATGGTCGAATAGGCCAGCAGACCCTTGAGATCGTGTTGAAACAGAGCCATGCAGGCGCCGACTAACAAAGTCACCAGGCCGGTGATGCTGACCAGGTAGAACCACCACTCGGTGCCGGCCAACGCCGGGTACAGCCGCGCCAGCAAAAACACCCCAGCCTTGACCATGGTCGCCGAGTGTAGATAGGCCGAAACCGGCGTCGGCGCGGCCATCGCATGAGGCAACCAGAAGTGGAAGGGAAACTGCGCCGACTTGGTGAACACCCCGAGCAGCACCAGCACCAGGGCCAAGGGGTACAGCGCATGGGCACGAATCGCATAACCGGCGGCGAGCACCTGCGACAGCTCGAAGCTACCGGCGATATGACCGATCAGTAAAATCCCCGCGAGCAGGGCCAGGCCGCCACCACCGGTAATCGCCAGAGCCATGCGCGCACCAGTGCGAGCATCCGAACGGCCACTCCAGAAGCCGATCAAGAGGAACGACGAGAGACTGGTCAGCTCCCAGAACATCAGCATCAGCAGCAGGTTTTCCGACAGCACCACACCGAGCATCGAGCCCATGAACAGCAGCAGGAAAGCGTAGAAACGCCCCATCGGCTCCTGCTTCTCCAGGTAGTACCGGGCGTAGAGGATCACCAGCAGACCGATGCCGAGAATCAGCAGGGCGAACAGAAAGCCCAGGCCATCCAGACGCAGGCTCAGGTTCAGCCCCAGCGACGGCAACCAGCTCAGTTTGACCCTGATCAACTCACCGGCAAATACCGACGATTGTTGCGACAGCAGCAGGATCAAGGCCGCCAGTGGCGCCAGCCCCGCCGCCACCGAGCAGGCCGAACGCCCCAACCGATCAGCCAACAGTGGCAGGATCATCCCCAAAAATGGCAAGGCGACAATTAGCGCAAGCGCCATACACAAAACCCCTTTTTTGCCTGCCCGCCAGCCAGATCGTGGCCGACGGCTAGCGTCCAAACTGCTACGCCAGCCCCATGACATGGATTCACCGTCATGGGGCTGGCGTGCTTTGTTGTATTGGCAGGTCTACGCCTGCTGCATGACCTGCAAAGGCCAGGGCCCCGGCCCTCATTTGCTGCAACTGGCGCTCGCCAACTCTGATCAGAGCCAGCTAAGCCTTTGTCGGCACAGGATTATTTCCCGATTATCCATATCTATCGATGCGACGTCATGAATATAAGTATTACTAAATCGCAACCTGAGCGATTGCCTGACTCTAGCGGGCGCCAGGCGGCCGGGTAGACATCATTGAATTACACACACGAAAAAGCCGGATCAGCTGACGCTGACCCGGCTTGAACACGGGTTACAGGGCGACGCGACTGGTGCCGTTGACGGTCATGATCCGTACACGCTGGCCAACCCGGAAGACCTGATTCTCTTCGACGGCCTGCACATAGGCACGCATGGTGCCGTCGTCTTCACGCACGGTGATTTCCACGCCCTGGGTGCGAGTGAAGCCCTCTTCGGTGGCAGCACCGAGCAAACCACCGGCCACCGCACCGATCACCGCCGCGACGGCACTGCCGCGACCGCCACCGACACCACTACCCGCCACGCCGCCCACCACCGCACCAGCACCGGCACCGATCGGCGTCTTGGTGCCTTCGATTTTCACCGGCCGCAGCGATTCGATAGTTCCCATGCGCACGGTTTGCACCGCGCGGGCTTCATCGCGCGAATAGCTGTCACCCGTGAGGCTGGACGCACAACCACCCAGGATCAGAGCCAATGCCGTAAAAACTGTAACCAACGCGACTGGCTTACGCATGAGAACCACCTCCGTTTTCAATATATAGCTCATTAAACCGGCAAAGCAGGCACCTGTCATCCTGACCATGGAAAAACCCGCCGCGACAACCTGTCCGCTTCAGTCAGTTTAGGCTATCGGCTAGGCTTCGCCGTAGGAGGAAGCATCCATGGATTATTTCATCATCGTCAGCCTGACCTGCGCCGGACTCTATTTCCACTGGTGGCTGTTCGTGCGCATCAAGCGCTGGGCCGACCGCGACCTGGCCCTATCGATGGCCGGCAAGGACGCAGCGAAGAAGAACTATATGCTCCAGCGCCTGGCCGAAGCCCAGACAGATAAGGTCAAACGTCGTGCACTGCACGCCTGGCTGGAACGTGCCGCCGCCGATTACCGCGCGCCCTGAGGGGTAGAGACAAACCAAAACCATGCGGCGAGGGTTTCTTCACCCGCGCAGAAACAGTGAGGCGCCCGCAGGCGCCCCGTATGCAACAGATCACATCCACCCCTGCGATCAGGGTGCCAGCCGCTCGCGCGTCCAGACATCGTTGTGCAAGCGGTAATCGAGACGATCATGCAGACGACTGCTACGGCCCTGCCAGAACTCGACTCGCTCGGCCAGCAGGCGGTAACCGCCCCAGTGTGGCGGGCAGTGTGGCGCCTGACCGAGAAAGCGTTCCTCGACTTGCGCCAGCAGACTTTCCAGTTCAGCGCGATCCTTGATCAACTGACTCTGCGGTGAAGCCCAAGCGCCCAGGCGACTGCCCAGCGGACGCACCTGGAAATAAGCATCAGACTCGGCCGGGGTGACGCGCTCGACCCGACCTTCGATGCGAACCTGACGCTCCAGGCTCGGCCAGAAGAAAGTCATGGCTGCATACGGCCGGGCAGCCAATTGCTCGCCCTTGGCACTGTCGTAGTTGCTGAAAAAGGTGAAGCCGCGCTCGTCCAGGCCTTTGAGCAGCAGCACCCGACAATGCGGACGGCCCTCGGCATCGACAGTGGCCAGAGTCATGGTATTGGGCTCAACCGGCGGTTGCTCGGTTTTCAGCGCATCGGCAAACCATTGTGTGAACAAGCCGAATGGCTCGGAAGGCGCTTGCGCCTCGCTCAAGCCATCACGGGTGTAGTCGCGGCGCATATCGGCCAGGGTCTGGGTCATGACGAAGCCCTCGAAAACGGAGGCTGCCTAGCTTACCCGGACACACCTGACTTGGCTTGATCTGGGGCAAGTCTCTACTTCTTGGCGGCAAGCGAATCGGCACTGTCTTGCTGCTTGCCTCTGACTGCGACCAACTCGGGCACAGCAGCTGGAACCGGCTGGCTGTATTTGGCAACCAGCGCCTGCATGGTGTCCTTCGAGGTCAGCAGAATTTCCACCCGCCGATTCAGCGCACGACCCTCGACGCTGTCATTGGCCGCTCGCGGCATGTCCGAGCCCATACCTTTGACCATCAGGCGATTCTGCTTCAACCCGCTCAAGCGGAAGATTGCGGTAAAGGCCCGCGCTCGCTCGTGGCTGAGCTCACGGTTGGCCGCGGCGGCGCCAGAGGTGTCGGCATGGCCGAGCACGAACACGGCAACGCTCTGGTCTTTTTCCAGCAACTTGGCCACCCGGCTGATCGGCCCAAGGGTCACCGGCAGCAGCATAAAGGGGCGGTCCGGATTGAACGTTCCCTGCACCGGGGCCGTCACCACCAGCAGGTTCTCACGCCGCTCCAGCTCGAAGTGGCTGTCCTTGATCGCCTCACGCACGCGCGGTTCGTAATCGTCCAGCCAGGCCTGGGTGACTTTCGGGTCGGGCATGGCGGCCGCCACTGATTGCTTGCTCTTTTCAGAGCCAGCGCAACCGGCAAGGAGCAGACACAGGGCGAAGGCGAGAGATTTGTTGGCGCGCATCGGTTATCCACATACAAAATAGTCTAAAGAAACCGGCGACGGGCCGGCATGAGCACTTGAAACAACCACACTGTGCCCGGAGTTTAGCCGAGCCTTCTATAAACAATCTGCCAAAACACGCGCAAGTTTCTGCGCACGAGGGTCCATCAAGACGAACGGTCCCAGATTGTTGACCACGAAACCAAACGCCACATCGCGCTCCGGATCGGCAAAGCCGCTGGAACCACCCGCTCCCGGATGACCGAAAGCACGCGCACCCATGCCATAGGTGGCGTTGGCCACCCCGGGCTGATCAAGCATGCAGCCCAAACCGAAGCGCGTACGGGTCAACAGGGTCTTGTCTTCGCCGATACCATGCTCTCGGGTCAACTCATCGAGCAGCTCGCTTTCCAGCAAGCGCCCATCGAGCAAACCGCTGTAAAAACCGGCCAGACTGCGCGCATTACCGTGACCATTGGCCGCCGGTTGCTGCATTTGACGCCACTGCGGCTTATTAGTGCTGGTCATGATCGACGGCGGATTAGTGAACGCTCGCGTACTCATGGCCGTCGAGTCGCTCATCATGACCTTGAGCAGGCGCTGGGCAGCGTCATCACCCATGCTGCCCTTGCCGCGCGAGATATGCGCCACGCGGTCGAATTCTTCATCGGCCAGGCCGACATGAAAGTCCAGGCCCAGCGGTTTGGCGGTGCGCGCGACTATCGACTCACCCGGGCCGCGGCCTTCGATGCGCCGCAATAGCTCGCCAACCAGCCAGCCATAGGTGATGGGCGCATAACCATGCCCCTCGCCAAGTGGCCACCAGGGCTCTTCGGCCGCCAGGGCGCTGGTCATCGTCTGCCAGTCATACAAGGCTTCGGCCGGCAGCATCTGGCGCAGCGCCGGCAACCCGGCCTGATGGCAGAGTAAATGACGCAGGGTGATCCTGGCTTTGCCAGCGGCGGCGAACTCTGGCCAGTAACGGGCCACGGGCGCGTCCAGCTCGAGTTTGCCCTCGCCGACCAGCTGCAAGGCGGTCACGGCGGTAAAGGTCTTGGTGCAGGAAAACAGGTTGAGAATGGTGTCGCTGTGCCAGGCCTGCTGACCGTCCTTATCGGCCACTCCGGCCCAGATATCCAGCACCGTCTCGCCGGCGACCTGCACGCAGAGCGCGCCACCACGCTCCTGGGGATCGTCGAACAGGGCGGCGAAGGTGTCCTTGACCGCCTCGAACTTGAGGTCGAAATAGCCCTGAATCTGCACAAACGGCTCCTTGAACTGGGGAATGGATGATCAGCCACGCATTGTTCCAGCCCAGCTTGCGCTTGGGAACCCGCGCAGCCGGCTAACTGATCTCCCGCCGAAAAGGCGGCAAGGCATTGAGAATCGCCTTGCCATAACGCTGGGTCACCACTCGCCGGTCGAGCAAGGTGATGGTGCCGCGGTCTGCTTCGGTACGCAGCAAGCGCCCACAGGCCTGGACCAGGCGCAGCGAGGCGTCGGGTACGGCGATTTCCATGAAGGGGTTGCCGCCGCGCGCCTCGATCCACTCGGCCAGCGCCGCCTCCACCGGGTCATCCGGCACCGCGAAGGGGATTTTGGCGATCACCACATGCTCGCAGTAGGCGCCGGGCAGGTCGACGCCTTCGGCGAAACTGGCCAGGCCGAACAACACGCTGTCTTCGCCGCTGTCGACCCGCGCCTTGTGCTTGTTGAGGGTTTCCTGCTTGGACAGGTTGCCCTGGATAAATACCCGCTTGCGCCAATCGCGCTCCAGCCCCTCGAACACGTCCTGCATCTGTTTGCGCGAGGAGAACAGCACCAGGGTGCCGCGCGAGCCCTCCACCAATGCCGGAAGGTCGCGAATGATCGCCGCCGTGTGCGCCACCGCATCACGCGGATCGGCATGCAGATTCGGCACCCGCAAGACGCCGGCATCGGCATGATGGAAGGGGCTCGGCACCACGGAGGTCACCGCCACCTTGGGCAGGCCGGCACGCATCCGATAGCGATCGAAGGTACCCAGCGCGGTCAGGGTTGCCGAAGTCACCAGGGCGCCATAGGCCACGTTCCACAGGTTGCGCCGCAAGGTCTCGGCGGCCAGGATCGGGCTGGCGTTGACCTCGATGTCGAACAGCGCACCGCTGTCGGCCAGGGTCAGCCAACGCGCCATCGGCGGGCTGTCTTCGGGGTCTTCGGCGGTGAAGGCCAGCCACAGTTCCCAGCTACCATGGGCACGCGCCAGCAGGCTGCCGAACAGCGGGTACCACTCCTCGGCCTGGTGACTGGCGATGCCGATGGTGGCCTCGCCATCCATGGCTTCCTTGAGCTTCTCGGTCACCCCGGTGAACAATTCGGACAGCTTGGAAAAGCCCTTCTTCAACTCCGTGCCCAGCTCACGCAGGTGCTCCGGCACCTGGCCGCCAACGAAACGATGGCGCGGTCGTTCACGGCCTTGCATGTCTTCGCCGGGCTTGAATTCGGCCACCTGCTCACAGGCGCTGAACATGAACTGCTGCTGGGTCTTGATCTCCCGCGCCAGCTCCGGGACCTGCTCGATCAAGCGCCCCAGATCTCCCGGCAACGGGTGCTGGGCCAGCAGCTTGCTGAGGTTCTTCGCGGTCTGCTCCAGCCAGTCGGCGGTTGAGCGCAAGCGGGTGAAATGGGCGAAGTGACCGATGGCCTTGTCCGGCAGATGGTGTCCCTCGTCGAACACATAGAGGGTTTCCCGCGGATCGGGCAGCACCGCGCCGCCGCCCAGCGCCAGGTCGGCGAGCACCATGTCATGGTTGGTGACGATCACATCGACCTTGCTCATACCCTCGCGCGCCTTGTAGAAGGCGCACTGCTGGAAGTTCGGGCAATGCCGGCTGGTGCACTGGCTGTGATCGGTGGTCAGTTGCGACCAGCGCGTATCCTCCAGTTCCTCGGGCCAGTTGTCGCGATCGCCGTCCCATTTGTTGCCGGCGAGCTTTTCCATCATGAGCACGAACAGTTTCTGGCTCTGCTCGTCGACGTCGATCCGGAAGCCCTCTTCCTCGAACAACTGGGCAGTGGCGGTTTGCGCATGGCCCTCCTGCAACAGCATGTCGAGTTTGGACAGGCACAGGTAGCGACCACGGCCCTTGGCCAGGGCGAAGCTGAAGCTCAGACCGCTGTTGCGCATCAGGTCGGGCAGATCCTTGTGGACGATCTGCTCCTGCAGGGCCACGGTCGCGGTGGCGATTACCAGACGCTTGCCGGCGGCCTTGGCCACGGGAATCGCCGCCAGGCAGTAGGCCACCGTCTTGCCGGTGCCAGTACCGGCCTCGACCGCCACCACGGCCGGTTCACCCTCACGCCGACCTTCCCCATCGACCTTGATCGCCCCCAACACCTTGGCGATGTCGGCGATCATCAGCCGTTGGCCATAGCGAGGTTTGAGCGACTTGGCTTCGAGAAAACGCGTGTAGGCGCCCTGGATCTGGGACTTGAGTTCGGTACTGAGCATGGGATATGGACGGGGTCTTGGCGCAAAAAGGCTGGATAAATTTTCAGTGTCTGACATCGGCCGCTATCATAGCGCGCTAATCGATAATGCGCAGAACCCGGACTGGAGTTTTACATGACACCTTACGCTGTGACCTACGCCCTGCATCTGCTCGCCGCACTCGTTTGGGTCGGTGGTATGTTTTTCGCCTGGATGATCCTGCGCCCCGCCGCGGTCAGCGCACTCGAGGCGCCGGCTCGCTTGAAACTGTGGCTCGAGGTATTTCAGCGCTTCTTCTACTGGGTCTGGGCGGCCGTGATAGTGCTGCCGATTACCGGCATGGGCATGCTTCATCTGCGCTTTTCCGGTTTCGAGGCCGCGCCGCGCTACGTGCACATCATGATCGGCCTGTATATCGCCATGCTCGCGCTGTTTCTCCGCGTGCAGGCCCTGCAACTGCCCGAACTGCGTCGCGCAGTGGCCGCCGAAGACTGGCCGAGCGGCGGTGCCGTGCTCGGGCGCATTCGCCGCTTGGTGGGGATCAACCTGATTCTGGGCCTGGCACTGATCAGCATCGCGGCCACCCGCCCAGGCTTTTGAGGACGAGCCAGGAGCGCATGGCGCTCCTGGCCTTGGAGCCGCAGAGTTAAAAGCGCACTACATCCAGACTGCCGGCCGTCCCCGCAACGCCCGATTGGCCGCTCTGACCGGAGCGCCCATCACCGGCATGCGCCGTGCTGTACAGCCAGCAGCCCTTGCTCGCGCCACCGACCCCAGCGTTCCCGCCATTGCCGGCTGCGCCACCAGCGCCGCCATCGAGGAGTACCTGCAGCCGCTGCAGGGGAAAATCCAGCGGCACTTCCAGGCGCACCTGGGCACCCCGGGCGCCGACCTGGCCATCGCCACCGTTCAACCCGTCATGACCGCGACTGGCCTGACCCCAGGTACAGCCACCCGGTTTGCCATCCGCACCATCCAGGCCGGAGTAACCTGGTGCGCCCATGCCACCTCGAGCATCGACCAAGAGGGCCTCGGTCACCACGCTCACCAGGCGAAGGCTCAGCGTACGGCCCGGCAATGCCGGTTGCAGGAACGAACCCGGGGCACCACGCACGCTGATCTGCGCGCCGGCAGCGACCTCACCGCGCTCCACATCCAGACGAAATGCCTGCTCGCCAGGTGCAATGGCAATCCGCGCGTCACGCCCCAGGCGCAGTTCCGCGACATACATGTCAGTCAGCCCGGACGGAATCAGCAAGGTGCCATGATCGGCGATGTGCAAGCGCTCCACCCGCAACACGCTGGTTGTCGCCGGCAAGCGCAGCAAGGTATGCGGCTGCACATCGATCAGGCTCTGCGCCAATGCCAGCGGGCTACAGAGTGCGGCCAGCAGCAACAGGCTACGCATGTTCGACCTCCAACTGCGCCAGCTCCGCGCTCACCAGTTGCGCCGGTGCCGATGACAACCCCTGCAAGTGAAAAATGCCAAACAGTAAAATCTGTACGCGTTCGAGCCCCAGCCGAGTACGCCCGCTCACGCGCTCATTGAATAGCCACAACTCCAGCCCATGGATCAGCACAAGCACAGCACCCGCCAGATTCAGCAGCAGTGCGAAAGGTTGCGCGAACGGATCGATCAGATTGGCCAAGACCACGCCCCAAAATATCGCGGTCAGCACTTTCCCCAGCCCCAACAAGATTTTCATGTCCGCCCCTGGCAGTATTTTTTGGTCCGCCGCACCTTAACTGCTTTGCGCCGGGCTAGCAAAAACTGCCGAGGCCTGCCGCCGCGCCAGATACATGGCCGGTCAAAGACCGGCCCGCATCAGGCAACGTCGGCTACGGCCGCACTTCGACCGCGGCCTCGACCCTTCGGTTGATAGCGCGTCCAGACTCGGTGTTGTTGTCGGCAACCGGCCGTGATTCGCCATAACCTACCGCCGAGACCCGCCCGATTCCGATGCCATGTTGCTCGACCAATACATCACGCACGGCATTGGCACGCCGCTCGGACAGCCCCTGGTTATAAGCATCGGAGCCAACGGCATCGGTGTGTCCCTCGACAGTCGTGGTGGTCTGCGGATACTGCCTCATCAAGTCAGCGAGACTTTTGATATCGACGTAACTGCCTTCCTTGACGTCCGACTTGTCGAAATCGAACTTGACGTCCAGCTCGACGCGAACCGGCATTGCAGGTTCATCAGGTTCAATCACTTGCGCGGGACTCGCGTACTCTGGGAGTGGGCAGCCATTGTGGCGCACCTGAGTATTGGCCGGTGTATCGGGACAACGGTCGCGACGATCAAATACACCGTCACCGTCTTGGTCACCGTCCTGGGCATAGCAAATAATGCTGCCTATGACCGCACCGGCCACGGCACCACCTGCTGCCCAAGCCGAACTTTCGATTGCGCCCAGGCCACCACCGGCCAGACCACCAATCGCACTGCACAAGGGCCAGTTCCCCTGGTTAAGCGCCGCGTCTCCCGTACTGGAAGTCGTGACACAACCAGAAAGAACACTACTGGCCAAGAGAAGGGGAAAAGCAACTCTGAAGAGTCTGGTTCTCATGGCGGATCTCCTGTGTCACCGGCGCACTGCCGGTAACACAGGAGTTAAGTCGCCCCCTCGGGATAGTACAAGCGCGCCCCCGTGAGGGCGCATGATCAAAGTAGTTAAGGCCGCGCCTCGACTTCAGCCTCGACTCGACGGTTGATCGCGCGCCCGGCATCGGTTGCGTTGTCGGCAACTGGTCGAGTTTCGCCATAACCTACTGCGTTGACACGACTACCTCCCACACCATACTGGTTGACCAACACATCGCGAACGGCGTTGGCGCGACGCTCGGATAGCCCCTGGTTGTAAGTGTCGGTACCGATGGAGTCGGTATGCCCTTCAACCACGGTGGTGGTTTGTGGGTATTGCGCCATGAAGTCTGCAAGGTTTTTGATGTCGGCAAAGCTGCCGTCCTTCACTTGAGCCTTGTCGAAATCGAACTTCACATCCAGCTCGACACGAACAGCTTCCGCGACCGGTTCAGGCATGACAGGCTCCTCGACCATCACCTCCTCGACCATCACCATTTCTTGCGCTCCGGCGCCATGCACCCAGCAATAGGCTGCCGCCATGCCGGCACCGACCAACGCGCCACCACCCGCCCAGGTAGAGCTCTCAATAGCGCCCAGTGCCGCGCCACCCACGCCACCGACTGCCGCACACATCGGCCAATCGGTTTTCTGCAAGCCGGCGCAGCCCGTCAAGAAGCTGGTCGCCAGAATCAGGGGTACAGCGTTCCTTACGATGCTCATATGCATATCTCCAGTGGGAATCGGACCTAAACCGATACTTATGGAGTAAAGACCTCCGTTTTAGAATCCGCCAGAGTTGATTTACTTACCCGGTAAGAATGATGGCGCTAGGCCTACACGCAACCACACGTTAGTCTTTTCAGAACCGATTGAGGATTATCGATGACTGAGCGCATTTCTTCCCGCACGCCACAACAAGCGCTGGCTGCTCTACTAGAACGTTACTCCCCCAGTCGCCTGCTTTTGATAGGCGCCAGCGAACTGCCAGCGCTGGCCGCTTTTCAGGCCGCGCATGCCGATTGCCAGGTCGCACACGCCGCCGCAGGTGCCCTGCCGGCCGAACTGGCCGCACAACGGTTCGACCTGGCACTGGTCGTCGACTGCCTCGAACACCTGCCCAAACGCACAGGGCTGGAGCTGCTCGGCGGCATCCGCAATCTGAATGCCAGCCGCCTGGCGGTGCTGGTCGACCTGCAGGCCTGCGCCTGGCAGGACACCGACTTCTTTGCCCTGGCCCTGCAGTCCAGCGAGCGCTTTCAGCGGGGTGAACAGACCCTGAGCCTGTTCACCTACGACCTGCTTGACTACAAACAGGTACCCGACTGGCTGAATGCCAAGTTCTGGGCCAACCCGGAAAACTTTGGCAAATACTGGTGGTAAGTCACATGACGACAGTCAATGCCGAGACCCTGCCAAGCTGCCCGTGCGGCAGTGGCGACTCACTGAGCGAGTGCTGCGGCCGCTACCATGCCGGGCTGCCGGCGCCGAGCGCCGAAGTGCTCATGCGTTCACGCTACAGCGCCTATGTCCTGGGACTGGTCGATTACCTGCTGGCGACCACCCTGGCGGCACAACAGCCGGGCCTGGATCGCGCCGCCATCAGCGCCTGGAGCCTGCAAAGCACCTGGCTTGGCCTCGACGTCGAAACCACTGAAGTCCTGGGCGGCCAGCCGGAACATGCATTCGTGACCTTTACCGCGCGCTGGCACGATAGCGGCGGCGAACATGCCCACCGCGAACGCTCAGCCTTCGTCCAGCACAAGGGCCATTGGTACTTTATCGATCCTACGGTGGCGCTACAGGCTGGGCGCAATGACCCCTGCCCTTGCGGCAGTGGACAGAAATTCAAGAAATGCTGCGCGGGCTTTGTCTGAAACAAAACGCATCAGACCGATCCGTGCAGGCCATAACACAATCCAGTTGCGTTAATTGACCAGCTCCCTCGTTTGCTGCACACCAGGTGCTCGGCGCGTCGCGCGGGGAACCCGGGGAAAATGCGGCAGTGGCGCGGCAGACTGCAGCCCCCGTATTTCATCCATGCGACCCCAAAGCCCGCACTCGATTTTAGTCAACGGCCCTGCGCGCTTGCCAGGTGCGGCGACAAGGCCGGGAGCTAACCCGACCTCGACCTATTCCTGTAATTTCAGATGGGATACGTCCGGCGGTGGCGCGGCAGGTGCGGCCTTTATCTCACCCATGTCGCTGCCGGCAGGCGCCAGACTGAATTGCGCCAGATCGAGAGGCGGTGCTTGCGCCGCAGGCTTGTCATCCTGCAAGTCCTCACCGAGCGGGGCGATTTCAAAATCCGGCGCATCGACCTCGGAGAACGCCGCCATATATTCATCCCGCGGCAGTACTTTCAGCCGTTTGCCAGCCGGCGCCTGCGGGATTGTAGCCGGCACAGCTTCGGGCGCTGCAACGGCAGGCGGCGGCGCCAGTTCGATTTCCTCGATCTCCTCCGCCATGTCCTTAACTTCGACCAGAGCACCGGCGCGCAGCAGGCTGCTGCGATATTTTTCCGCGCCAGCCGCATCCAGATTGTTCTTGATCACAATGCGCCGCCCGGAAAACAGTAAGGCAATACGCTGAGCATCGGCCTGGAACAACTTGGCCAGATTGGCTTTCACCGACTCCAACTGCGCCCCCGCCACTAGCTGGCCGGCAAAGGCGATCTCATAACGAACCATGGTCACACTCCTGTCTTCATCGGCGCCCAGTATGGCGCAGGTTTTTTTACCCTCACAACACGTTGCAGCCAAGCACCTGCTTGTTACACTGACGCGTCCTTTGGAGTATGAAATGTTTTCCCAGGCGCTAACTATAAGAATTCTCAGCCTATTAATGTTTTTCGGCCTGTTTTCCAGCATCGGCGGATGTTCCACCTGGACGAGCGGAGGGTTCAAGGATCCGGATGTCCGCTTGCTCAAAGTCGAAGTAATCCGGGCCAAGTTGTTGGAGCAGCAGTTCGTCCTGCGATTTCGCATCGACAACCCCAACAGCATGAGCCTGCCGGTACGCGGCCTGGATTACCGGGTGCACCTCAACGAGGTGGAGCTGGCAGAAGGCGAAACCAATACTTGGTTCACGGTTCCGGCCTATGGCCATCATGTGTTCGATGTACCGGTGCGCACCAACCTCTGGCGGCACCTACGACAAATCGTCAAATTGCTTGAACAACCTGAAGAGCCGATCCGCTATCGACTCGAAGGTCAGGTAAAAACTGGTTTGTTGTTCGGGCGCAGCGTGCACATGTCGCGGAATGGCGAGATAATCCCCGGCGATTTCATTCCTGAGTAAGTGCACATGAACCAACAAGCCCACGTACACGGTCCCGACTGCAACCACGCCGAGCCCGATCATCAGCATGATCATGACCACGGTCACGTGCATGGCCCAGACTGCAACCATGCTCACCAGGAGCCGGTGCGCAACACCCTGAAAGATGTCGGTCGCAACGACCCCTGCCCATGCGGTAGCCAGAAGAAATTCAAGAAATGTCACGGCGCCTGATGTGCCCATGAGCACCTTGAATCTGCTGCTTCTGCTGGCCGGCGCCCTGCTGGTGACGGCCCTTGCGCTGTATGCCTTGCTGCTGTGGCGCCGAGTCTGGGCGCAACGCCGCAACTTGGCGCAGGTAGAACGCCAGCGCCGTGGACGTCTGGCTGGCGACTTGCTGATGCTCGCCAGCAGCCTGCTCGATGGCCAACTGCCGTTGATCGAAGGCGCTATTCGCATCAAGGTGCTGCTGGACAACTACGACACTGCGCTGAGCCAAGACCCCCACTGCCAGGTGTTTCACCTGCTGTTCGCAGCCACCGCCCAGGTGCCGACCCATGCAAACTGGAAGGCCCTGGAGCCGAGCGAGCGACGCCAGCACGAAAAACGCTTCAATGAACTGGAGCTGCAGCACAAGGCGGCCACTCGCACAGCCGCACGCTGGCTGCTCGACGAAGGCCTGAAGCAACCCGGCAACTGACCCTCGCCGGCTTTCAGGGTTTGGCCGGCACTATCATCCACCGAACTTTCCAGTCCTGCGTTCTGCAAGGAGCTCGCCGCATGCTATCGCGCGCATTCCGTCCCCTGGCCCACCTGGGTCTCGCCGCCACCCTGACTACCGGCCTGGCGTTAAGCGGCTGCCAGTCATTTCTCGACAACCGTTACCGCGATAGCCTGCACCCGGACCAGGGCAGCGTGCGCATTCAGGGCCTGGCACAAACCGTTGTGGTTCGACGCAATGCCCTGGGCATGCCGCTGATCGAAACCAATACCTTCCACGACGCGCTGTTCGCCTTGGGCTATGTGCATGCCAGCGACCGCCTCAGCCAGATGATCGGCATGCGCCTGTTGGCCGAAGGCCGATTGGCGGAAATGGCGGGCCCCGGCGTCCTGGAAATCGACCGTCTGATGCGCGCGGTCAACCTGAAAAAAAGTGCCGCCGTGCTCTATGACAACGCCTCGCCTCGCCTGAAGAAGTTCTTCGAGGTGTACGCCCGCGGCGTCAATGCCTACCTGTTCCGCTATCGCGACAAGCTGCCGATGGACCTGGCCCAATCCGGCTATCGGCCGCCCTACTGGAAAGCCGAAGATTCAGTGCTGGTGTTCTGCCTGCTGAACTTCGGCCTGGCGGTCAACCTGCAGGAAGAAATCGCCACCCTGGTGCTGGCGCAGAAAGTCGGCAGCGAACCCCTCGCCTGGCTGCTGCCCACCTACCCGGACGAACCGCTACCGTTCGATGAGGCCGAAAAGCTCAAGGGCCTGACCCTGAGCGGACAAATTCCCGGTTTGGCCGCCGTCAACAATGCGGCCAGCCAACTCGCCAGCACCCACATGCTTGGCGTCGCCGCGTCCAATAACTGGGCCATCGCCCCGCAGAACAGCCGCAGCGGCAAGAGCCTGCTGGCCAACGACACCCACCTGCCACTGTCGATGCCATCGGCCTGGAATTTCGTCCAGATCCGCTCGCCGAAATTCCAGGCTGCCGGCGTCTCGATTGCCGGCGTGCCCGCCATCGTCGCCGGCTTCAACGGCAAGCTCGGCTGGGGCATGACCATGGTCATGGGCGACAATCAGGACCTGTTCCTGGAGAAAATCCAACGCCAAGGCAACCGCCTCTATTATCAGGCCGACGGCAAGTGGCTACCCGCCCGGGAGCGCCAGGAAACCTTCTTCATCAAGGGCCAGCGACCGATCCGCGAAACCATCTTCGAGACCCGTCACGGCCCGCTGCTCAACTCGGTACTGGGCGAACGCAAACACCCTTTGCAGCCGCTGCATCTGAGCAGCGGTTACGGCCTGGCCCTGCAAACCACCCAATTCGAGGCGGACCAGAGCCTCGATGCGCTGTTCGATCTGTCCCGCGCGCAGTCGGTGGAGCAAGCCTTCGAGGCCACCCGCGACGTGCGGGCCATGCCATTGAATATCGTCTTCGCCGACGCCCAGCACATCGGCTGGCAGGTCACCGGGCGCTTCCCCAATCGCCGCGAAGGCCTTGGTCTGATGCCCTCACCTGGCTGGGATAGCCGCTACGACTGGGATGGCTTCGCCGACCCGATGCTGCATCCCTACGACCAGGACCCGCAGCAAGGCTGGTTGGGTACCGCCAACAATCGCACCGTGCCGCGCGGTTATGGCATGCAATTGTCCAACTCCTGGTTCTACCCGGATCGCTACGAGCGCCTCGCACAACTGGCTGGCAGCGGCAAGCACGACACGCGCAGCATGATTGCCATGCAGTACGACCAGACCACGCCCTTCGTCAGCAAGCTGCAAAGCATGTTCGAAGCACCCGGCATGGCCGAGCCGCTGCAAAAAGCCATCAATGCCCTGCCAGCGCAGGAGCGCGCAAAAGCGCGCGAAGCCTACAGCCGACTGATGGCGTTCGACGGCAAACTCAGTGCAAGTTCGGGGGATGCCGCACTCTATGGCGCCTTCCTGCACGAAAGTGCGCGGCAGATCTTTCTCGATGAACTGGGCCCCGATACCAGTCCGGCCTGGCTGGCCCTAGTGGAAACCGCCAATCAATCCTATTCGGCCCAGGCCGACCACCTGCTTGGCCGCGACGACAGTCCATTCTGGAACGATATCGGCAGCACCCAGCAAGAAGACAAGCCGGCCATTCTCGCCCGCAGCCTGGCCGCCGCCGTGAGCTTCGCCGAAGCCAAGCTCGGCACTGAACGCAGTGCCTGGCAATGGGGCAAGCTGCACAGCTACAGCTGGACCAGCGAAACCAGCAAACTGGCGCCCTACATGAGCACCAGCCAGCACGCCGCAATCAACGCACTGAAGGGCTATCTCGACCGCGGCCCCTACCCGGCCGGCGGCGACCACAGCACCCTCAATGTCTCGGCCTACAGCTGGGGGCAGGACTTCGACACCTGGCTGATTCCAGCCATGCGCATCGTCGTCGACTTCGGCCGCGAAGAGCCGCTGATCGGCCTGAACAGCTCCGGCCAATCCGGCAACCCGGCGAGTGAGCATTACGCCGACGGTATTGAGGCTTGGCGCAAGGGCCAGTACATGAGCTTCCCGTTTCAGCCGCAAAACCTCGAGAAGGTCTATGGCACTAAACGACTGATCCTGACCCCCGGAAAATAATTACCGTTCGTCGGCGATTGCTGAACCAACCTGACAGGCCCCGCTCTGAGTTAACGGACTTACTCCATAGATCATCATTTTAGGGCGCCTTTGGGCGCCCTTTTTTTCTGCGCGATTTAGCCGTTTGATCGCCCGCCCCATTCTGCCGGGCGGCTGACAAGGGTCAGACCCGAGTAATTCCGGTGATGGTGATGCCGTAACACTCAGCCAGACGCACGGCCGGGGTCTGGATTTCATTGGGAAGGTCTTTTGGCTCTTCGCGCTCGTAGACCTGCTCGGCCATTTTGAGCAGATGCATCACCGCCTGTTCCAGGCTCGGTTTACTGGCGGACTGAAGCTCGAACACCTCGGTGCGCTCATCTTTGCTGTATGTGATCTTCCAGGTTGTCATGACTGATTCCTCCCGCGCTAAAACACTCGACCATCCGCATGTTGACGGACACGGTCCTGATTAGACCCACCTTACCAAAGCCGCCCGGTCACTGTGGGCGACACCCCGCCGGACAGGCTTTCCAGATGTTTCAGCGCCGCTAGCTCGGCAAGACTGCAATGCTGTTCATTTAAGCCAAGTTAGCGGCATTTTTGTAGCCGGATGAAATTGGCGAAAAGCCACGGACGACAGGCCGCGACGGACGTGGAAGCGGAGGATGAGCGCCCCTCAAGTGAACAGCATTACCGCCAAGACTGAACCTTGTGCGCCGACATGCCTCAAAGCAGATGCATCGATTGATTCTCCGGGCGCCTATGGCGCCTATTTTTTTGCTTGAAATTCAGCCTTATGCACGGTCATTGACGATTAACGCAAGGCCACAGTTGGCTTATGATCCTGCAGCGCCTGCGCCAAGCCAGTCAAACTGGACGCAATGCCCCAACGAGCAGGTTGTCACCTTCTGACCACTATCTTCCGCGTAACCGACTTGCACTAAGGAACCACCATGAGCAGCCGCCAAGCCGAGATCGCCACCGCCCTGAACGTGGTGCCCCCCTTTGCCGACGAAACCGCCCTGCTGGCAGAGATCGAGCGGCGCAAAATTTTTATCAAGAATTGCCTGCGTAACGCGGGCCTGAAAGTACTGGTGCTGGGCATCAGCGGCGGGGTCGATTCGCTGACCGCAGGACGCCTCGCGCAACTGAGCGTGGAAGAACTGCGCAACGAGACGAACGACGACGCGTATCGCTTCATCGCCGTACGCCTGCCTCACGGCACCCAGCACGACGAGCACGACGCCCGGGCGTCACTGCAGTTTATCCGTGCGGACGAAGAAGACACGGTGAACATCGCCGACAGCGTGTATGCACTCGGCGAGCAGGTCAGCCACCTGCAGACGCTCAGCGATACACGTCGCGATTTTATCGTCGGTAACATCAAGGCGCGCATGCGCATGGTCGCCCAGTTCACCATTGCCAACGCCAATAACGGCCTGGTAATCGGCACCGACCACGCTGCCGAGGCGGTCATGGGCTTTTTCACCAAGTTCGGTGATGGCGCTTGCGACCTCGCGCCACTCAGTGGCCTGGTCAAAGGCCAGGTGCGCGCCATCGCCAAGCAGCTTGGCGCCCCGGAAAACCTGGTCGTCAAGGTGCCTACCGCCGACCTGGAGGAACTGCGCCCAGGCAAGCCGGACGAAGAAGCGCACGGCGTCAGTTACGCCGAGATCGACGCGTTCCTGCATGGCCAGCCGGTTCGCGACGAGGTTTACGCCATCATCACCCGCACCTACGACAACAGCCGGCATAAACGCGAACTGCCACTGGCGCCCTGATCACAAAGCGCAGGCAAGAAAAAGCCGGCTCCACGTAGTGTGTAAACCGGCTTTTCTTGATCCAGCAGATCGATCAGGCTTTCGGCAAGGTCACGCCCAGTTGCCCCTGGTATTTACCACCGCGATCCTTATAGGACACTTCGCACTCCTCATCAGACTCGAAAAAGAGCATCTGGGCCACGCCTTCGTGGGCGTAGATCTTCGCCGGCAAGGTTGTGGTATTGGAGAACTCCAGCGTCACATGGCCCTCCCACTCGGGTTCCAGCGGGGTGACGTTGACGATGATGCCGCAGCGCGCGTAGGTGCTCTTGCCCAGGCAGATGGTCAGTACATTGCGCGGGATACGGAAGTATTCGACGGTGCGGGCCAGGGCGAAGGAGTTCGGCGGAATGATGCAGACATCGCTCTTTACGTCGACGAAGCTCTTTTCATCGAAATTCTTCGGGTCGACGGTGGCCGAATTGATGTTGGTAAACACCTTGAATTCATCGGCGCAGCGCACATCGTAGCCATAGCTGGAGACACCGTAGGAGATCAGCGCCTGACTGCCTTCGGTGCGCACTTGGCGCTCGACGAAAGGCTCAATCATGCCGTGCTCTTGCGCCATGCGGCGAATCCATTTATCCGATTTGATGCTCATGGCGGGCGTCCTGATAAGCGGGTGATGAAAAAGTGAGCGCATCTTACCGGGGCCAGCGACAGGGTTCAAAGGCTGTCGACCAACGTCAGTGCGCAAGCCTGGCTTTACTTCACCCGTCGCCAAATAACAAAAAGGCCTACAGAGCGTTCGCGCTTAGCGTAAAAAACGCGTACAGTAGCGCCACTGTGCTGCATGTGTCACCGCGAATCGCTACTTGATGCCTAGATCTCGATCCAAACATCGTCCGACTCCTAGTACTCGTTGCACTCAGTCCCGGCCTGGGCTTTTCCAGGGCTGTTATTAAAAATTGTTAGGAGACATAACATGTCGAATCGTCAGAATGGTACCGTCAAGTGGTTTAACGATGAGAAAGGCTACGGCTTTATCACTCCGCAATCCGGTGATGACCTGTTCGTACACTTCAAAGCTATCCAGAGCGATGGCTTCAAGAGCCTGAAAGAAGGCCAAGCAGTGACTTTCGTGGCCACCCGTGGTCAGAAAGGCATGCAAGCTGAGGAAGTTCAGGTTGCATAACCTGATCTAACCTCGCTTGAGAAAAAGCCCCGCCATGTGCGGGGCTTTTTTGTGGGCGCTGATCCGTCGCCTACACCAATGCCGTGCGCACTAAGCGCACGGCATTGACTCATTCAGTCCTCGCTGACTACGATGCTCGGCATGGCCTGCACCTGCCGCTCACCCTGGGCGATACGCGCGCCAACATTACGCGCGATCTCCTGATAGATCATGGCGATCTGGCTTTCCGGGTCGGCGACTGTGGTCGGCTTGCCACCGTCGGACTGCATGCGAATGGCCATCGACAGGGGCATGGACGCCAGCAGGTCGACACCAAACTGCGCCGCTAGCTTCTCGCCACCCCCTTCACCGAACAGATGCTCGGCATGGCCGCAGTTCGAGCAGATGTGCACCGCCATGTTTTCCACCACACCGAGCACCGGGATGTTCACCTTGCGGAACATCTCCACGCCTTTCTTGGCATCCAGCAGCGCCAGATCCTGCGGCGTGGTGACGATCACCGCGCCGGACACCGGCACCTTCTGCGCCAGGGTCAGCTGGATGTCGCCAGTGCCTGGGGGCATGTCGACCACCAGGTAATCCAGGTCGCCCCAGGCGGTCTGGCTGATCAACTGGATCAGCGCACCGGAGACCATTGGTCCGCGCCATACCACCGGGGTGTTTTCGTCGGTCAGAAAGGCCATCGACATGACCTCGACGCCATGGGCCTTGAGCGGCACGAACCATTTCTGATCCTTGATCTCAGGCCGCGTGCCCTCGGGGATACCGAACATGATGCCCTGACTCGGCCCATAGATATCCGCGTCGAGAATGCCGACCTTGGCACCTTCGCGCATCAGCGCCAGTGCCAGATTGGCGGCCGTGGTCGATTTGCCCACGCCACCCTTGCCCGAGGCCACCGCGATCACGTTCTTCACGTTGGCCAGGGCCGGTATTTGCTCCTGCGCCTTGTGCGCCTCGATCACGCAATCGACCTGCACCTGCGCACTGTCGACGCCGTCGAGGTTTTCCAAGGCCATTTGCAGCATCTGTGCCCAGCCGCTCTTGAACAGGCCGGCGGCGTAACCCAGTTGCAGGCGCACGCTGACCTTGCCGCCCTGGATATCCACTGCACGCAGACAGCCGGCGCTGACTGGGTCCTGATCAAGGTGGGGATCGGTGTATTGGGACAGTGCAGCTTCGATCGCTGCGCGGGTGACGGACATAGAAAACTCCCAGGGAAAGACCGAGCAAAACAGGCGGGTATATTACCCCGTAGACTACGCCGCGCGCACCGCCTCTCTGGCTCATAGTCGCCCTTGGTCGACGCCGCGCAGCCTGCCCAGACGATCCAGCGGGTGAAAAAAATCCGCGTCGCCTATATAGTTGCCGACTTCTTTCGTTATACCAGTGCAGCCGATTCCCATGAGCGAAGCCCGCAAGATTCTCGTTACCAGCGCCCTGCCCTATGCCAATGGTTCGATTCACCTTGGCCATATGCTCGAGTACATCCAGACCGACATGTGGGTGCGTTTCCAGAAGCTGCGCGGCAATCAGTGTGTGTACGTCTGCGCCGACGACGCCCATGGCTCGGCGATCATGCTGCGTGCCGAGAAAGAAGGCATCACCCCGGAACAGCTGATCGACAACGTCAAGGCCGAGCACACTGCCGACTTCGGCGACTTTCTGGTGAATTTCGACAACTACCATTCGACCCACTCCGCAGAGAACCGCGAGCTGTCGGCGGCGATCTACCTGAAACTGCGCGACGCCGGGCATATCGCCACCCGCTCGGTAACCCAGTACTTCGACCCGGAAAAGGGCATGTTTCTCGCCGACCGCTTCATCAAGGGCAGCTGCCCGAAGTGCGGCGCCGAGGACCAGTACGGCGACAACTGCGAGAAATGTGGCGCCACCTATGAGCCCACTGAGCTGAAGAACCCGCGCTCGGCCATCTCCGGCGCCGTACCGGAGCTGCGCGACTCAAAACACCTCTTCTTCAAGCTGCCGGACTTCGAGGCCATGCTGAAAAGCTGGACCCGTGGCGGCGCCCTGCAGGACGCGGTGGCCAACAAGATCGCCGAATGGCTGGATTCCGGCCTGAAGGAATGGGACATCAGCCGCGATGCGCCCTACTTCGGCTTCGAGATCCCCGATGAGCCCGGCAAATTCTTCTATGTCTGGCTGGACGCACCTGTTGGCTACATGGCCAGCTTCAAGAACCTCTGCGCGCGCACTCCCGAACTGGACTTCGACGCGTTCTGGGGCAAGGACTCGACGGCCGAGCTGTACCACTTCATCGGCAAGGACATCGTCAACTTCCACGCCCTGTTCTGGCCAGCGATGCTCGAAGGTGCCGGCCTGCGCAAGCCCACCGCCATTGCCGTGCATGGCTACCTGACCGTCAACGGGCAGAAGATGTCCAAGTCGCGCGGCACCTTTATCAAGGCGCGTACCTACCTGGATCATCTGAACCCGGAATACCTGCGTTACTACTACGCCGCCAAGCTGGCACGCGGCGTCGACGACCTCGACCTCAACCTCGAAGACTTCGTGCAGAAGGTCAACTCCGACCTGGTCGGCAAGGTAGTCAATATCGCCAGTCGCTGCGCCGGTTTCATCCACAAGGGCAATGCTGGCGTGCTGGTCGCCGGTAACGCCGCCCCCGAGCTGACCGAGGCCTTCCAGGCCGCCGCGCCGAGCATTGCCGAGGCCTACGAGGCGCGCGACTTTGCCCGCGCCATGCGCGAGATCATGGGCCTGGCCGACCGCGCCAACGCCTGGATCGCCGACAAGGCGCCCTGGTCCCTGGCCAAACAGGACGGCAAGCAGGACGAGGTGCAAGCCATCTGCGCCCTGGGCATCAATCTGTTCCGTCAGCTGCTGATCTTCCTCAAGCCGGTGCTGCCGAAACTGGCCGCCGACGCAGAAGCTTTCCTGAATGTCGCCCCGCTGACCTGGAACGACCACCAGAGCCTGCTGGCCAACCATCAATTGAACCCGTTCAGCGCCCTGCTGACCCGTATCGAGCCTGCGAAAATCGACGCCATGATCGAAGCCTCCAAAGAAGACCTGGCCGCCAGCCAGACCGACAGCGCGCCGCAAGGCAATGGCGAGCTGACCAAGGAGCCGCTGGCCGCGGAAATCGCCTTCGACGCCTTCGCCGCGGTCGACCTGCGTATCGCCCTGATCGAGAAATGCGAATTCGTCGAAGGCGCCGACAAGCTGCTGCGCCTGACCCTGGATATCGGCGATGGCAAGCGCAACGTGTTCAGCGGGATCAAGAGCGCCTACCCGGACCCGAGCAAGCTGGAAGGCCGCCTGACCCTGTACGTGGCCAACCTGGCCGCGCGCAAGATGAAGTTCGGCGTGTCCGAAGGCATGGTCCTGGCTGCCGGCCCCGGCGGCGAGGAAATCTACCTGCTCAGCCCGGACAGCGGCGCCAAACCAGGCCAGCGGGTCAAGTAAGACTACTGCGACGTATTGGCGCAGCGTGCCCCAATACGCTGCGCTAGCCTTATGCTAGCCACTCAAGGACGCTGATCCGGCTTGTGTGGCCGGATCGGCTTGTCGATAATAGACACCCATTTTCCCACGGCCTTGCCTGTCCACCAACGGAACCCGCAATGACCGAACTCGCCTTGATCATGGTCAGCGCCATCCTGGTCAACAACTTCGTGCTGGTGCAGTTCCTCGGCCTGTGCCCGTTTATGGGCGTGTCGAGGAAGATCGAGACGGCCATCGGCTTGTCCCTCGCCACCACCTTCGTCCTGACCCTGGCCGCCATGTGCAGCTACCTGGTCCAGCAATACGTGCTCAAGCCGCTGGATATCGAATTCCTGCGCACCATCAGCTTTATCCTGGTGATCGCCGTGGTGGTGCAGTTCACCGAAATGGTGGTGAACAAGACCAGTCCGCTGCTGTACCGCGTGCTCGGCATCTTCCTGCCGCTGATCACCACCAACTGCATCGTCCTCGGCGTGGCCCTGCTCAATGCCAACAAGGCCGAGTTCACCTTTATCACCGCCACCGCCAATGGTTTCGCCGCCGGACTCGGCTTCTCCCTGGTGCTGGTGCTGTTCGCCGCCATGCGTGAGCGCATCGCCATCGCCGACGTGCCGAAAAACTTCCAGGGTGCAGCCATCGGCATGGTCACGGCCGGCCTGATGTCGCTGGCGTTCATGGGCTTTACCGGCCTGATCAAGCTATGAGCCTGTTGCTCAGCGCGGTTCTTGCCCTGCTGGCGCTGTGCCTGGTGGCCGGCGCCATCCTCGGTTTCGCCGCCGTGCGTTTCAAGGTCGAAGGCAACCCGATCGCCGAGCAGATCAACGCCCTGCTGCCGCAGACCCAGTGCGGCCAGTGCGGCTATCCCGGTTGCAAGCCCTATGCCGAGGCGATTGCCGGCGGCGACAAGATCAACAAGTGCCCACCGGGCGGCGAAGCGACCATCCAGGCACTGGCCGACCTGCTGGATGTCGAGGCTGAAGCCCTGGATGCGGTGGAAGGCGAAAAACCGCAGATGGTCGCCTACATTCGCGAGGCCGAATGCATCGGCTGCACCAAGTGCATCCAGGCCTGCCCGGTGGACGCCATTGTCGGCGCGGCCAAGCAGATGCACACGGTGATCGTCTCCGAATGCACCGGCTGCGACCTGTGCGTCGAACCCTGTCCGGTGGACTGCATCGACATGCTCCCGCTGGGCAGCAGCGTGCAAAGCTGGAAGTGGAGCAAACCCCTGGCACCTGGCCAGTTGATCGCCACCGATCGGGAGCAGGCGGCATGACGGCGATGCAACCCCGGGCTTGGGAT
Organism: Pseudomonas sp. CC6-YY-74; assembly: GCF_002025205.1. GTDB lineage: Bacteria > Pseudomonadota > Gammaproteobacteria > Pseudomonadales > Pseudomonadaceae > Aquipseudomonas > Aquipseudomonas paeninsulae. The sequence goes on from NZ_CP019947.1 coordinate 2,418,351, forward strand.
ATCCCCGGCGGCATTCATCCGCCGGAGCGTAAACAACTCTCCAACCGCACGCCGATCCAGCCCGCACCGTTGCCCAAGCGCCTGGTGTTGCCGCTCAACCAGCACATTGGCGCCACGGCCGAGCCTGTGGTTAGCCTGGGCCAACGGGTACTCAAGGGCCAGCTGATCGCTGCCGCCAATGGTTTCGTCAGCGTGCCGCTGCATGCACCGACCTCCGGCACTATCAGTTTTATCGGCCCGCAGCCTTATCCACATGTTTCCGGCATGCTTGCCCCGGCCATCGTCATCGACAGCGATGGCCTGGATCAGTGGTGCGCACTGACGCCCTGCCCGGACTACCGCCACCTGGAAAACAGCAGCCTGCTGGAGATGATTCGCCAGGCCGGGATCAGCGGCCTGGGCGGCGCTGGCTTCCCCGCGGCGGTCAAGCTCAACGCGCGACCCACCCAGAAAGTCCATACCCTGGTGATCAACGGCACCGAGTGCGAGCCGTACATCACGGCCGATGACCTGTTGATGCGCGAACGAACCCTGCAGCTGATCTCCGGCATCGACATCCTCGCGCAACTGATCCAGCCCGATCAGGTGCTGATCGGCGTCGAAGACAACAAACCTGAAGCCATCGCCGCACTGCGCGCAGCCTTGAGCGAGCGCAGTTATCAACTGCGGGTCTTCCCGACCAAATACCCCTCGGGCGGCGAGAAGCAACTGATCCAGATTCTCACCGGCGTCGAAGTACCCAGCGGCGGCCTGCCGGCGGATATCGGCATCCTCTGCCAGAACGTCGGCACCTGCAAAGCCATCCACGATGCGGTGATTCTCGGTAAACCGCTGATCTCGCGCATCACCACCCTTACCGGCGAGGCTCTGGCGCGACCAATGAACGTCGAGGTGCTGCTCGGCACCCCGGTCGGCGAGCTGCTGGAGTTTGCCGGCCTCGACCGCAGCAAGCTCAACCGCCTGATCATGGGCGGGCCGATGATGGGCTTTACCCTGCCCGACTTCGACGTACCGCTGATCAAAACCACCAACTGCCTGCTCGCCGCGACCAGCGCCGAATTGCCAGCGCCGCCACCGGCCATGCCCTGCATTCGCTGCGGCGAATGCGCCGAGGTCTGTCCGGCCAGCCTGCTGCCGCAGCAATTGCATTTCTTCGCCATCGGCCAGGAACACGAGCAGCTCAAGGCGCACAACCTGTTCGACTGCATCGAGTGCGGCGCCTGCGCCTATGTCTGCCCGTCGAGCATTCCCCTGGTGCAGTACTACCGTGCGGCCAAGGGCGAAATTCGCGACCTCGAACAGAAGCAGCTCAAGGCCGAGCAGTCCAAGCAGCGCTTCGAGCTGCGCCAGGAGCGCCTGCGCCGCGCCGAAGAGCAGAAAGAAGCCGAGCGCAAGGCCCGCGCCGAGAAAGCCGCCCGCGCCAAAGCCGCCCAGGCCGAAGCGCTAGCGAGCACTGACGATGGCGCGCAAGCAGGCAAGCCGGGCGGCCTCGGCGATGACCTGAAGAAACTCAAGATCGAAGCCAGCATGGCCCAGGTCGCACTGAAGAAGGCCGAGAAACAACTGGTGGCCCACGTCACCCCCGAGATGCAGGCCCAGGTCGACCAGCTGCGCAGTGCCGCAACAGCCGCACAACAGACTCTGGATGCCGCCATGGCGGCCAATCCACCCGCCGCCGCAACGCCTGCGGTGGACGACGGCGGCGGCGCCCTGAAGAAAGCCAAGATCGACGCGGCCATGCTCCGCGCCCAGCTGCGCAAGCTGGAGAAAGCCGAGGCACCCAGCCCTGAACAGCAGAGCGAACTGCAACAACTGCGCGAGCAGCTACAGGCGGCAGAAAAACTGCTGGCTGAACTGGAAACCCAGGCTCCCGCCGCATCAGCCAAACCTGTCGATGACGGCGCCCTGAAGAAAGCCAAGATCGACGCGGCCATGCTTCACGCCCAGCTGCGCAAGCTGGAGAAAGCCGAGGCACCCAGCCCTGAACAGCAGAGCGAACTGCAACAACTGCGCGAGCAGCTACAGGCGGCAGAAAAACTGCTGGCTGAACTGGACACCCAGGCTCCCGCCGCATCAGCCAAACCTGTCGATGACGGCGCGCTGAAAAAAGCCAAGATCGAACTGGCGATGAAACGCGCCGAGCTGAAAAAAGCCGAGAAAACCGGCAGTGATGAAACCGAACTAGGCAGTCTGCGCGATGCGTTGGCCCAGGCCGAACAGGCGCTGCACACTGCCGAAGCAACGTCCCGCAAGCCTGCGCCGACGCTGCTACGCACCGACAAAAGCCCGATCGACGACGCCACCCGCGCCCTGAAAACCGAAGTAGCCTTCGCCCGCGCCGACCTGCGCAAACTGGAACGCGACGAGAGCAGTGCCACCGACGCCCTGGCGGCAGCCCGTCAACGCCTGGTAGAAGCCGAACAGAAATTACAGCAACACCCAGGCTAACCGACACCCGGTAGCCCGGATGCACTCCGGGGGCAGTGTCGAGCATGCCCGCTGGCAATGCCCCGGAGTGCATCCGGGCTACGATTTTTAACAGCCTTTATGGCGGCGCACCGCGCAGCCTACGCAAGCCACTAACCGGAGTGCCAATGGCTCTGCCCCGTATCACATCGCCCCACGCCAAGGGCAGCAATCGTACCCAGCAGGTGATGCTGCAGGTACTGCTGGCCACCGTGCCGGGGATCCTGGCGCTGACCTGGCTGTTCGGCTTCGGCACCCTGACCAACCTGCTGTGGGCCAGCGCCTGCGCCCTGGGCTTCGAAGCAGCGATCCTGGCCCTGCGCCAGCGGCCCCTGGGATTTTTCCTCAATGACTACAGCGCCTTGGTCACCGCGGTGCTGCTGGCCCTGGCCCTACCAGCCTATTCGCCTTGGTGGCTGACTCTGATCGCCACCGGCTTCGCCATCGTCTTCGGCAAGCAACTGTACGGCGGCCTCGGGCAGAACCCATTCAACCCGGCAATGCTCGGTTATGTAGTGGTGCTGATCTCCTTCCCAGTGGAAATGACCAGTTGGCCAGCGCCGCACACGGTCGGCCTGTTCGATGGCCTGCAGCACATTTTCGGCCTGGCCGCCCTGCCCGATGGCTGGACCCAGGCCACGGCGCTGGATGCCATCAAGATCAATAAAAGCCTGACCATGGACGAACTCTGGGCACAAAGCCCGGCGTTTGGCCGCTTCGGCGGCGCCGGGGCTGAAGCCGTCAACCTAGCCTTTCTCGCCGGTGGTCTCTATCTGCTCTACAAGCGCCTGTTCACTTGGCACGCGCCCGCGGGCATGCTCGCCTCCCTGGCCCTCATGAGCCTGCTGTTCTGGCATGGTTCGGGCTCGGATTCCAATGGCTCACCGCTGTTTCACCTGCTCACCGGCGCCACCATGCTCGGCGCTTTCTTCATCGTCACCGACCCGGTATCCGGCGCCACCAGCAATCGTGGCCGCCTGATTTTCGGCGCAGGCGTCGGCGTGCTGGTCTATGTGATCCGCGCTTGGGGCGGCTACCCGGATGCCGTGGCCTTCGCCGTGCTGCTGATGAACCTGGCTGCGCCAACCATCGACTACTACACCCGACCGCGCACCTACGGTCATCGCAAGCCGACTCGCGGCTTCAAGTTGGGAGAATAGAGAATGCTCCCGGAAATCAGCCGTTCGATGCTGAAAAACAGCCTGGTGCTCGGCCTCTTTGCCATCGTCACGGTGGGCCTGGTGACACTGATCCAGCAGGCCACCGCCACGCGGATCGAGGCCTCTGCCCGCGCCGCACAGGTCCGTGCGCTGGGCGAGATTCTCCCGCTCGGCAGCTATGACAACCACTTGCTGGATAACAGCATCAGCGTGCACGACCCCTTGCTTGGCAACCGCAGTCCGCAGCCCGCTTATATCGCCCTGAAAGATGGCCAAGCCAACGCGGTGATCCTCCAGGCCACCGCACCGGACGGTTATAGCGGTGCAATCCGCTTACTGGTCGGTATTGGTGCCGATGGCCGCCTGGCCGGTGTGCGCGTACTCAGCCACCGCGAAACCCCAGGTCTGGGCGATAAGGTCGAGCGGACGAAAAGCAACTGGATCCTGGGTTTCGCTGGCAAGTCACTCGACAATCCAGGCGAAACCGGCTGGGCGGTCAGAAAGGATCGCGGCGAGTTCGATCAGTTCGCCGGCGCCACCATCACCCCGCGCGCGGTGGTTAAAGCGGTGCATAACGCGCTGCTGTATTTCGATCAGCATAGTGCCGAACTGCTGGTCACCCGCAATACTGACGCTGCCAGCGACACCACCTTGCAGCACAAGGCAGAGGCCGACTCCGAGGTCACCCATTCGCGCGCCGGCAGTGCCGCTAGCCGCGAGGGCGACAGCAGCGCCCCCGATGATCGAGGAACCGCGCCATGAGCAGCCCCAGCTATCGCGATATCACCCTTAACGGCCTGTGGAAGAACAACCCGGCGCTGGTTCAGCTGCTCGGCCTCTGCCCGCTGCTCGGCGTCAGCAACTCCACGGTCAATGCCCTGGGCCTGGCCCTGGCCAGTGCGGTGGTACTGATCTGCTCCAACACCGCGGTATCGCTGGTGCGCGGCGTGGTCAATACCGCCGTGCGCCTGCCCGCCTTCGTGATGATCATCGCCGCGCTGACCACCTGCATCGAGCTATTGATGCAGGCCTACACCTACGAGCTGTACCAGATCCTCGGCATCTTCATTCCGTTGATCACCACCAACTGCGTGATCCTCGGTCGCGCCGACGGTTTTGCGGCGAAGAACGATCCGGGGCGGGCCGCCTATGATGGCCTGGTGATGGGTATCGGTTTCGGCGTGGTACTGGTCATGATCGGCGCCCTGCGCGAACTGCTCGGTACCGGCGCACTATTTGCCAACATGCACCTGCTGTTCGGCCCGATCGCAGCAGATTGGCAGCTGACCCTGCTCGCCGACTACACAGGCTTCCTCCTGGCCATCCTGCCGCCGGGAGCCTTCATCATGCTCGGCCTGCTGATCGCCGGAAAGAACCGCATCGATGAAGTGCTAACCGAACGGGCCAAGGCAAAACAGGTCGACGTGCCGGAGCCAAGCCGTCGGGTAAGGGTCACCGGAGTGATTGAGTGAACGCCGCCAAGCGCCACGAAATATTTCGTCGCCTGCATGAAGATAATCCAGAGCCAAAAACCGAGCTGGCCTACAGCTCGCCTTTCGAACTGCTGATCGCAGTCATTCTCTCGGCCCAGGCCACCGATGTTAGTGTCAACAAGGCGACCGCCAAGCTTTACCCGGTGGCCAACACACCAGAAGCTATCTATGCCCTGGGTGTGGCAGGTTTGAGCGAATACATAAAAACCATCGGCCTGTTCAACGGCAAGGCGAGGAACGTCGTCGAGACTTGCCGCCTGCTGGTCGAACTGCACGGCAGCCAGGTGCCGCAGACTCGCGAAGCCCTCGAAGCGCTGCCCGGAGTCGGCCGCAAGACCGCCAACGTGGTGCTCAACACGGCCTTTCGTCAGCTAACCATGGCAGTGGACACGCATATTTTCCGGGTCAGCAACCGCACCGGAATAGCTCCTGGCAAGAATGTGCTCGAGGTGGAAAAGCAGCTGCTGAAGTTTGTGCCCAAGGAATTTCTCCTCGATTCACACCACTGGCTGATCCTCCATGGTCGCTATGTTTGCCTGGCGCGCAAGCCGCGCTGCGGCAGTTGCCGCATCGAAGACCTGTGCGAATACAAGGACAAAACCTCGGACGATTGAGCTTTCCATCGTTCAACGCCTGACCGATAGAAAAAATCTTTTTTACCCGCCTCGGTTTTGCGGCTATAAGGTGCGCAAATGGCCCTTGTCGCCGGGAGTGAAAAACATGAGCACTGGTAAAGAAGACCTCGAGCTCGACGAAGACTTTGTCGCAGAAGATGCAGACGATGGCGATGCCCCTGTGGAGGTTGCCAAAACCAATCTGACCAAACGGCGCGTCATCGACAATTTCCTCGAAGAGCGCCGCCTGCATAAGCAGCTGAGCGAGTACGACTTCGATCTTTAGTTGCAATATTGGAAACCTTGCAAGGCAAGGCAAGGTTTCTCCAGCCACCCCGGCACAGGGGTCTTGTGCGCCCCCCGGTGTCGTGCTATGGCTTGGTTATCTGAAGGCCGTACAAGCATGACCTAAGCTGCCAGCCTATTGATGCTTGGTGCACAAACATTGCAACGAAGCGAAAGACCGTTAACATTGCAGCCAATGGCAAGCTGATTGAAGCGACTGCTGCTTGGCCTATCACTGCCCACCGGTGTGGCAGAATCAGCAGTTGCATAGTCTCTAGGCCTGCGTGGCTAGTTCAATGTGCCAATTTCGGCGTTTGCGGCCCTGAGACTGCGTTACCGCTCCTCGCCTCGAAACCTCAACTATCCGAACTTGAGTTAACCCACTAGCCGTAAAGGCAACTAGTGTGCTGTCTCTAAATAAAGGTTCTTCGCGGATTGGCGTGAAATAAGGTAGAGGTTGGCAGGCAAGCGCAGCAGCCTCATAGGCTGGGTTACGTCGCGCCCAATTAGGCTACTTGCATGGACCACCGTGCACGCGTCTAGCCCAGCCTCTGATGGATATTTGTGATACGCCACACGATTGGCCCACCAACCGTCTACCCCCCCTTAAGACACAGCCTTTGCAGTCGATTACCAGGGCAATCAAGGAAGGCTAAGCGCACATCCGCGCTCTATCACGACTATCGCGAAACGGTCATAACCGCGCGTTAGCCCTGATTAACCCCTGAAGGAAAATGGAATTTATGTATATAGGACAAGCCGCCAAACTCTCAGGTGCCACAGTCAAAAGCATTCGCCATTACGAGGATATAGGCCTCATCCCTCCGCCCCAGCGTGTAGGTAAATACCGTATCTATCGGCAGGAATGCGTCGATGTGCTGCGTTTTATCAAATGCGCCCAACAGCTCGGTTTCAAACTGAAGGAGTTGCAAGACATCCTGCGTGACTATAACGGTTTGGATTTCCCCTGGAATCTGGCGCAACTGGAAATCACTAGAAAGAAACAAGAGCTGCTCACCCAGATTGATTCCATGCAGCAACTTTACCAAGGCCTAGTGGACTTCGAACAGAACCTGAATGGCGCAAAAGAGCAATGCCATCTTGCTCAGAGCAGCGATGAAGCAAAAAAAAATCTTCCCGAACTACAGAACTAGGCCATCTGCTAGCCGTACTGAAAAAGCCCACTGCACCTGCTGTGGGCTTTAACACTGGGTTCGCGTTAGACAGCCACCTCACCAGCAACCGGATAGTTATCTTGGGTTGCCGGCACCACCTTAGCGAAGAACCACGGCGAGATCAGCGTCACCACCAGAATGGTCATCACCCCGCTGATAAACAGCGCTAGCGCCACCAGCCCACCCAGATCGATGATCGGCTTGTAGTCGGAAAACAACAGCGCCAGGAAGCCAACCGAGAAGATCACCACGTTGATCACGGTCGAGCGCCCGACACTGTGCATCGCTTCGAGTATTGCCGCGTCTATATGCATGCCGCGTTGTACGAACAGCTTGATCCGCGAGATCAGATGCACCGCGTAATCGACTACCCCGACGACCAGGAAGGTGACCAGCGCGGTGCCGATATTCAGTTCGATCTCGAACAGATACATGCAGCCGTACAGGCTGACCGAGGTGGTCAACAGGGTGAACATGCCGAGCAGGCCCAAACGCAACGAGCGCAACCAGAACATCATCATCAAGGTGACCACCAGTAGCGCCAGGGTGAAGCTGAGCACCTGGCCGCGGGTGATCTCCTGGAGCACCCCGGTCCAGATCACCGGCGTACCCGCATGGGTGATTTCCAGATTGGCTGGCTTATTCACCGCCAACCAGGCATCCAGGCGATTGAGCAGACTCTGATAGTCGCTGGCCACCGACGAGGTCATGGTGTAGAGCACCAGGGCCTTCGAATAATCGGCGTTGAGCACGTTGGTCAGATCCGAACCACCGCCGTTCTCGAAGAGCATCACATGCTGCTCGATCAACGCGTTGCCCTCGACCTCAAAGTGCTCGACAGAACCATCCTCGTTCTTCGCCGTCACCTGCTCCTGCGCCTGTGGAACCCGCAGGTAACTCGGGTCCATATCGTTGAGAACCAGGTTCATCCGCTTGATATAGGTCGCCAGCGAATAGCCATAGCTGACATCCGGCTGCTCTTTGAGGAAGCGATCCAGCTTGTCGATGAACTGCACCACCTCGGTGTCCAGCACGCCGCGTGGGGTCTTGCTATCGATGGCGATCCAACCCGGCGCAGTACCGGCCACATGCGCATTGACGAATTCATCGGAGATGCGGAAAGGGTTGTTCTTCTCGAAGTAGGCGATACCTGAGTCCTCTATCTGCACGAGGAAAGTCAGCCCGGTCATCACCAGCATCAACGGCACCATCACCAGCAAGGCCGCCTTGCGCCGCGAAATCAGCCAGGCGCAGGCTGCAACCAGCAGGCGAGAGATGATCGAATCCTTCTGCAGGGTACCGACCTGCTGCTTGGCGTCTCGGCCGAACAGCGCGATCCAGGCCGGAATCAGCAACAGCGAGATCAGCAGTGCAACGCCCAAACCGATGGACATAAACATGCCAAAGTTGCGGATGCTGACAATGTTGGTGACGGTTGAGAGCAGGAAGGTGGCGATGGTAGTCACGGTGGTCAGCACCACCGGCATGACCATCAGACGCATGGTCTCGCGGTTGGCTTCACGGCTGCTTTTCCCTGCCCGTATCTGCTCGTAGTACTCGGACATGATATGCACCGCGTCCGAACAGCAGATGGTGAACAGGAACACCGGCAACACGCTGGTCAGCAGGTCGATAGGCACTTCCAGCAGCGCCATCATCCCCAGGGTCCAGAGGGTGCAGAACAGAATATTCAGCAGCGGCAGCAGCACACCCAATGGCTTGCGGAAGAACACCAGCAGCAGCGCCATGATCAGCACAAACACCGCCGGGAACAGCAACCCCAGATCGTGATCGATGATCTCCTGTTGCGCGCCGATAAAGATCGGCATACCGGCAATAAACACCTCGTCGGTGAACTCCGGGTGCTCGGCCTGATACGTGGCCACCATGTCGCGGAAAATCTGGTAAGCCCGCAGTTGGGCAATAGCGTCATCCTGCTTGGTGCCCAGTTCCGCCACCAGCAAGGCAACGCTCTTGTCGCGGGACACCACGCCATCGAGCATCAGCTCGTTGCCCATGATCTCGGCTTCTACCTCGGCTGGGTCCATGTTCGCGGCACGCAGGGTTTTGTGAATCAGCAGCTCGCCCTCATCGGTGAGGACGATGTTCTCCAGGTCACCCATCGAGGCCATCTCCCGAATGGGGTTGACCCGTTCGGTGAGGAAGGACAGGAACTGCAGCTGCTGTGAGCCCCAGCTCTGCTCGCGGGCATGCTGCTGCAGGGCCTTGAGCGGCTGATAGTCATTCTGCGCCAGCCCGTCCTGAGCAATTTGCTCCAGTAACTCAGTGGCCAGCCCATCGCCTGCGTGCTCAGCAACGATGCGCTGCAATTCGCGGGCATCGTCCTCATTGCTGAGCACCACCAGACGTGCCGACTGAGACAGCGCGTATAGCGCGTTCAGCGAATCTTTGTTGAACACGCTTTGCGGGTTATGCAGGGCTACCATCACCGAGTCGAAAGTACCGGTGAACTCATCCTGCAGGTCGATGATGGTCTTGCGTGCCGGATGCGTTTCCTTGAGCAGGTAGGGGTTGGTGTCGGAGGTCAACGCCCCCAATGCATAAGTGAAGTACGCGGTGATCGCCACTAACAGCACGATAATCGAACGCGCGTAGCGTTCGACAAAAGCCAAATATCTTTCCATGGTCGCCTTTACCGGAACTTACAGGGAGGAAACTGCGAATTTGGGTACATCGCCGGACTTCAGGCCACGACGGATTGCCGTGTGGGTGAACAGGCGGTCGTCCAGTTCCATGTTGTATTGCAGCTGTTTGAAGCGCATTTCCGAACGGGTACCGTCGATCAGGTGTTCGGTTTCGCTGAGCATGATGCTGTCGACCTGGCCCACGGTCGCAACTTCCTTGGTGCGCATCTGCTTGATACGCACGCCCTTCACGTCGAAGAAGTCCTGCTGCATCACCAGGAAGTTCTGCTTGTCGATCCACACCTTGAGCTTGTTGTAACCGGACTTGGTCAGCACCTCAGGCGAAGCCGGCACGCGCTCCAGCACGTAGCAGTCGCGGCCGAGCACCTGCTCTTCGCCGACCAGGGTCTGCAGATAATCCTTGACCCGGATCTTGTCCAGGTCGGCATAGGAGTAGTCACTGCCCATAAAGGAGCCGCGCTTGTCGGTGGTGGAAATGCGTCGGGTCTGGCGACTCACCGGCAGATACATCCACTGGCTGTCTTCACTACCTTGCACTTCATGGGGGTTTTCAATATGGAAAGCCACCCCGCGCACATCGTTCGGGGTGGTAAAGAACATGCTGAATTTGTCGCTATCGGCGTAATCCTTCTGCAGATAGGTGAAATCCCTGACCCGGGTATTGCCCTTCTTGTCGTGCAGGATCAAGGACACTTCGGACAGAAAACTACTGCCGTCATTGCGGTCCCGGGTCAGTCGAATGATCTCGTCGGCACTGAGGCTTTCGGCGGCACTTGCCGCCCCCCCAGCCAGTATCACCACGGCGGCCGTCAGGCCTTTGAATATCCTCAACATATACATCTCCTTGTGCGCGATGCAGGGTGGATGAAGGCCGGCGCAGGGCGGCCGGCCTTCAGGTTCAAAACAGGTAACCGGCGGATAAACGCAGCTGGTCACGCTGGTCATAGGTGCCGAACACGCGATCGTCCTTGCCGAAGAACAGGTCCACTTCGAGGCCCAGCTTCAGCCAGTCCACCGGTTTGTAGGTGAAGATGCCTTGCAGCAAGGCGTCGTCGCGCAGCGGTGGGGAAAACGCCAGCACCAGGCGGCTCTTCAAGCGATCCTGGTCGTGGCTGCCCTCGGCGGACAGGGTAAACAGGTGGTCGCGCCTGTCCTGCAGCATGCCCGCCTGCCAGTCGAGCAGCTGCTGCTCCTGCCACTGCAGCGAGACCATCCAGTCGCGAAACAGGTAGTCGACGCCGAGCAGCGCCTTGACCATCCGGGTTTCATCGGCGCCCTGGCTGCGGGTCGGGTTGGTCACCCGCCAATCATCGAAATAGGCCAGCTCGCTGCGCACCACTATGCTGTATCCGGCATCCACTGCCAGGCCGGCACCGCCCATGGTGTAGCGTGGATACTGGCGCTCGAGGCGCAAGCGGCCATCGTCAGCCAGGCCTTCGACGGCATACACCGGGTCCTGCTGACGGGCATTGAGGGCGACCATGCTGACGTCCACCTCCCCCATGCGGCCGTTGGCGCTCAGCCCATAGGAAAAACCGTCATCGCCGGCGTAATCGGGCCGCGAGTCGACCACGAAGTAGTCCGGGTCCGGCTTGGCGAATATCAGCGAGTCGAACTCGCTGCCTTGCGCCGGCGCGCGGTTCTCTTCGAAGTCGGTAATCCACAGCCCTTCCAACTCCCATTCACCCAGCGGCCGGGTAAACCGCACCATGGGCAGCGCGATACGGCTGTCCTCGAGCAGCGCGGTCACCCCTTCGCGGTAGTCCAGCGGGTTGATCTGATCGAGCACCCGCAGTTCATCGGCACGGCCCCAGACCACCTGCTGCCAACCGACGGTCAGCTCGCCGTCGCCGAGGTAATGCCCCCAGTACAGGTGCCGCCAATCGGCACTGCTGCGGTAGTCATCCCGCGCCTCATCGCTGTAGGGATGGTTACCCTCATAGCGGGCGTCATAACGCACCCGCCCTCTGGCCTTGTAGTAACCGCTGTCCCAGCTGTCCTCCAGATTGGCCTTGAAATACAGCGCCTTCTGCGTAACCCGGTCATCGCCGTGCAGACGCACGGCGCTGGCCACGCCCACCTCCGCATCCCAATAGGCGGGGCGGAGGTCGGCGTAAGCGGCATCGACAGCCAAGAAGGCCAATCCGGCGCACAGGCCAGGACTGAATAATCGACTCGGCATGGCTACATCCCCAACCCGACACCGCCATCGACCACCAGACTCTGGGCGGTGATAGCGCCAGCCTCCGGACTGGCCAGGTAACGCACCAGCGCGGCCACCTCCTCGCTCTCGATAAAGCGCCGCAGGGGCAACTTGCGTTTGGCGCTGCGCACTATCTGCTCCTGGCTGAGCCCGGCAATACCGGCCTGCACGGCCAGCTCATGCTGCAACATGGGGGTGTCGACCCAGGCCGGCAATATCGCGTTGACCGTGATCTGACGCGGCGCCAGATCCAGCGCCAAGGCCTTGGTCATGCCGACGATGGCGTGCTTGGAGGCGCAATAGGCGGTGTTGCGCACCTTGCCGGCACGGCCGAGGATCGAGGCGATATTGATGATCCGCCCCTGCTTCGATAACAGCGGGATACACAGGGAAGTGACATAGAAGGTGCCATGCAGGTTGACCCCTATCACCTTGTGCCAGTTGTCCAGGTCTTCCGGCTCGTTCTCGTTGCAGATACCCGCGCTGTTGACCAGCACATCGATATAGCCAAGCTGCTTGGCCAGCTCGCCGAACAGGCTGCGCAGCCCCGCCAGGTCGGAGATATCCGCGCCATGGGTTTCGATGCTGGCCTTGGCCTGATGATCCGCCACCCAAGCTTGCAACTCGACCAGGTCGAGGTCCAGCAGCACCAAGCGGTTGCCGGGATCGCCGGCGAAGCTCTGCGCGACGGCGCGACCAATGCCTTTGGCGGCACCGGTAATAAGAATGGTACGTTGCTGGCTCATGGCATTTTCAATCCGCCGTTGACCGGCAACACTTCGCCGGTCAGGTAGTGGGCACGCTCGGCGATAAACAGCACCGCCTCAGCTATCTCTTCGGGCTCGGCGTAACGCTTGATCAGCAGCCGGGATTGAATGTCCTGCTCCAGACTGCCGATCAGCGCCTTGCTCATCTCGGTCTTGACGATGCCGGGCGCCACCGCGTTGACCCGGATATTGCGCGGTGCCAGCTCGACGGCCAGCGCCCGGGTGAGCGCTTCGACGCCACCCTTGGCCGCCGCATAGTTGCTCTGGCCCTTACCCGGTTTCTGCGCCGCCACCGAGCTGATATTGACGATGCAACCGCTGCGCTGGCGCATCATGCAAGGCACCACCTGCTGACAGCACAGCAGGGTGCCAATCAGGTTGGTCTGGATGACCTGGGTGATGTCCTCCAGCGACAGGGTGGCCAGCAGACCATCACGGGTGACCCCCGCGTTATTGACCAGCAGGTCGATACGGCCGAACGCTCCTTCGACCTGCTCGAAGAAGGCCACGATGCTCTGCGGCGCACTGATATCGCACTGCAGGGCCAGGCACTGGCCACCCTGCTGCTCGATTTCTTCGCGCAAGGCCGCGGCTGCCACCTCATCGCGCACATAGTTGAAGGCAACCGCATAACCCGCACCAGCCAGCGCCTTGACGATGGCCCTGCCAATCCCACGGCTGCCGCCCGTGACCACTGCTACTTTGTCGTGCATGGCGGTCTCCTCAGAGCGAATTCGCGGTTTTGAACTGGGCCAGGCCGAAGCCGTGTATCGCGGCTATGGCGCGGATCTGCTGCACCTGTTCGCGACTGATATCGCCGTAGGAGTAATGCTGCTTCATCCCCGACAGGCCCATGAGCACCGACTCGGCCATGCAGGCATACAGCTGATCTTCCTTCAGGTAGGCCCGCACGTTCGGCGCCAGGCCATCGCCCATCGGCGTCTGCACGATGCCACCATGCATATAGAGCACGTCGGCACGCTGTTCAGGCAGGGCCTGGTCGACGTTGAGCGGCACCGCGATGTCGCAGATCACGCTGTTTTCGGCGAAATTTTCGGCGCCCAGGAATGCCTCCGGCGCATTCGCCGCGCAAAGCACGATGCGCGCCCGTTTGAGCACTTGCAGGTCATTGCTGATGGTGATGAAGGCATTCTCCCCGGCCTGCTCGGCAACATGGCGGAACAAGCGCTGGCCCAGATCGCTGCTGTCGCCATGCTGTTCAAGCAACTCGGCAACGCCTGGCAACTGCTGCAAGCGTGTAGCCAGCCGATCCTGTGCCAGGTTGCCGTTGCGGATAGCCCTGGCGGCATCTCGGTAGACCAACTGAGCGGTCTTCTCCAGGCGCCGGGTCGAACCATCACGACCACTGCCAATCAGGATCAGGTGATCGACCTTCTCCGAGAGCAGCGAAGCGTAGGTGGAGGCGATATTGCCGGCCGCGCCGATCACGGCCGCGGTTTCCTGGCCCATATCGAGGCCCTGCTTGACGCAGCCCTGCTCGATGGCTTCCAGGCCCATGCCGATAGTCAGAGCATTGCCCGAGGTCAGTGCCATATCCGGCACCGCCAGGGCCTGGCAGTTATTGGTGACTATCGAGGTATACATGCCCAGGCCGGCAACGCTGTAGCCGTCAGCCCGTGCATCGCGGATGCGAGTGGTGATCTCCTCACGAATGGTGGCCAAGTCGCCACTGGCGATGTAATCGGCCATGGCGTTGGAATCCATGCACAGCGGGTACAGGGTGAACTCCACCGCCGTGCCCAGACGCGAACGAATCAGTACCGGGCCGATGGGGGCCGAGCGTCGCTCGGGGGCCATGCGCTGGATAAACACCCGCTTCTGCTCGGCGCTCAGGGCGGCCAAGGACGGGTCGACATCGCTGAACATGTCGGCATCGATCAGGTGATTGATAAACGCGACCCGCGCGACCACCGGCACAGCCGCTTCAGGCTTTGCGCCACTGGCTGGCGCCTGGAAGCTTTCCTCACGCACGCCAACCTCGGGAATCAGGTCGGCGCATACACCGGCTACCAGGGGGAAGGCATCACGGCGACGAAGCATCTCGCAGACTTTCTGCAGGGACGCTATCAGGCCGTCGATTTCGCTTAAGGTGATGCACGCCGGCGGCTCCAGGCGAATCACGTTGGCATTGCTGCCAGACGGCGCCACCCGCAGCTTTTCGTGCTGCAACAGATAACCGGCGATGATGTAGCCCAGCGCGTCGTTGTATTGCGCTGAGGCCTGCACCAGCGAACTGCTGCCGGTCAGGTCGTGCAGCTCGACCCCGAGCAGCAAGCCGCGGCCACGCACATCGGCGATCACATCAGGATAGGCCTGCTGCAACTCGACCAGCGAAGCTTTGAGGTACGCACCTTTCTTTTGCACGTCCTTGAGCATCGCGCCGTCTTCGGCCAGCAAGCGCTGGAGTGCCAGCGAGGCTACTCGGCAGGACACATCGTCTTCGGCGAAGGTGGAACTGTGGATATAGCTGAAATCGGGGTCGTAATGGCTGGCGCGGATCAGGGTCACGGCAATCTTGGTCAGGCTGCCACCCAGCGCCTTGGACAGGCAGTAGTAATCGCCCTGCAACTTGAACTGGCTGCTGGCCAACAAGGTGCCGACGCGACCGAAGCCCGACTGCACCTCGTCGATGATCAGCGGGCATTGTTGCTCGTTGCAGAAGCGCCGAACCGCCAGATAGAAGTCGGCAGAGAATTCATGGATACCGCCCTCGCCCTGAATCGGCTCGAGCAGCAGGCCGGTGATGGCGCTGAACCAGCGGCGACGCAGGTGCACGCTCTCGCCCTGCCACTCCAGGCTCAGCCAATCGCGGCGGTAGCGCGCTTGCAGCTCTTGCAACTGCGCCGGCTGCTGCGGATCGAGAAACTCCACCTGCAAACCGAAGCGCGCGAAAGGTTGCCGATATTGCCGGCCATGGGTCAGTTGCACCGAGTTGACCAGCTTGCCGTGGAAGCTGCGGCGCATGGCGATAAACACCGGTGCGCTGTGCAACAGGGCCAGGTTGTGCTGGCGCAGCGCGTCCACCAGCTGGCGCAAGGTACCGTAAGTCAGGTTGCTCGGCAGCAGGCCCGCCGGCAGGTCCAGCTCGTCGATATCCAGTTCGACATAGGCCTTGTCGCTCGTCAGTAGCTGCGCCAGGGCGAAATCAACCTCGTCGAACTGCTGCTGCAGGCTCTTCTGCCGGCGATACTCAGCGTGCTTGACGGCAATTTCCACCGACTCGGCGCCGCTATTGGAGAAGGTCGAAATATAGCGTTCGCTATTCTTCAGTTCGCCATTCAACGCATCGCTCAGTTGCCGCCCCAGTTCACCGGCGGCGCTGCGCACCGACATCTGCGCGTTAAACGGCACATCCGCACGCAGCATGGCGCAGACCGCCTCGACGAACTCTGGGTCGTTGTGGCCGAACAAGGCGGCGCCATAGCCGCCGAGAAAATCCGTCACGGCTACCTCAGCGTCTTGCGCGTCGCGGTAGTACAGCTTGCTGCCACGGGCCCGGTGGAACTCTTTCTCCAGGCCGAGGGCCTGCATCAACTCAACGTATTTAGGTCTTACGTAATCACGGTAATCCATGAGTGCCACATCCTTTGCATGCATCAAGATTGCAGGGTCGTTTGAGAAAATTTTACTGAGGCCGCGTCCAGGGCTCGCGCATCGCGCTGCTCGAGCTGGTAGCAGGCGCTGAAACCGTTGTCGTCGCGGTTGACGATGGCGCAGCGCTGCAGGTGCGCCGCCAGGCTTTCGCCCATGACGAAAGGCAGGTCGGCGCAGACCGGCTGGCGCAGACCGGCGACCGGCGGCACGCACTGCGCCTGTAGCGCGCTGCGCGCCAGAATCAGATCCACCAGGCTGGGCGCGGCGCTGAGAATGCCGGTGAGCGGCTGACTGCTGGAGACATGCGTAGCTTGCACGCCGGCAACGATCGCGCTGATTTGACGATCCTGCTCCGGTTTCGCCGTCGCGCCGCACAGCAGCAGATCGATAGGTTTGTCGGGCAGCTGCAGCTCGCCAAGCGCGGCATGCGCCGACAGCCCGGTCAGGCAGATCTGTGGCGCTGCCCAGAGGTCTTCGCTACGGCGTAACACCAACGCTGCGGCCCCCTCGCCGGCGATGCCGCCGCTGCCCTCTTGGTCGAACGGCCGGAACGCGCTGCTACCGGTGGCGCTGATCACGCCCGCCTGAGCCAGGGCCGATAGCGCCAAGCCATCCAGCTCGCTCCCCGCGCCGACCACCACGGCCACATCGATACGGTAGCTTTGCAAGGCCGCAGTGGCTTCCTGCAACGCCGCCAGATTGCCGGCAACCCCCTGCATATAGGCGTTGCACTCGCATTCGAACTTATTGACCAGGCTGACGATGCCGAGCAAGCCGTTACTCAGGCTCTTGAGCACCAGAAACGGGTCCAGCGCCCGCTCCTGCAGAACCCGCCGCGCCAACCGACAGATATCCAAGCCATTGTTGCCGTTGCACTCATGCAGCAACTCGGCATAGGAATCGAGCGAGGGATGGGTATAGCCGCCCTGGCAACAGTAGAGGCCATAGCGCAAACGATCCTTGCGCGGCTCCAGCCCTGCTTCCTCCAGTGCCTGACGCACCGCGCTGACGCCCCAGATCACGGACGGCGGGCAATAGCGTTGCAGGTTAGCCGCCACCTCCTGGCGACAGAGCTGGTGAACCTCCTCGGCGACATGACCAAAGGCGACCACGCGCTGGCTATGGAAATGTTCCGAGCGTAATGGGCCGATAGCACTACGCGCCTCGCGTGCGGCCTGCCAGAGCGCATCGACGCCCAAGCCGCTGGGCAGCACGCAACCTGCGCCGGCGATACTGATCGAATTATCCGCACGCATCACTGCACCTCCCGGTATTTGCGCACGACCAGCGAGGTGTTCAGACCACCGAAGCCAAATGAGTTACTCAACGCCACATCAACCCGACGATAGACCGCCTGCTCAGCGCAATACTGCAGATCGCATCCACTGTCGGGGTTATGCAGGTTGACCGTAGGGGTGATCCGATCCTCACGACAAGCCAGGGCCGTGAGCATGATTTCCGGAGCAGCGGCCGCGGCGATCAGATGCCCGAACTGCGACTTATTGGCGCTGACCGCCAACTGGCGATAGTGCTCACCGCGCGCAAACACCTTCTTGATCGCCAGGGTTTCGGTCGCATCGTTAAGCGGTGTGGAGGTGCCGTGAGCGTTGACCATATCCACCTGCTCAGGCTCTACCCCGGCGTCACGCAACGCGGCCTGCATGGCGAACACGGCGCCACGCCCCTGCGGGTCTGGAGCGGTAACCTTGTAGGCGTCGAGGCTGCTGCCGAAGCCGATGATTTCCGCGTAGGGCGTTGCCCCGCGCGCCAGTGCTCGCTCGAGGGTCTCAAGCACGATGAAACCGCCCCCTTCACCAGCCACCAGGCCGCTGCGATCACGATCGAAGGGTCGGCACAGGTCGTTGCCCCAGCGCTGTTCGCTGCTGGCGGCACCAAGCAAGTAGAGCGCGCCCATGGTGTCCAGGTTGAGCACCGAGTCGGCGCCACCGGCCAGGGCGATCTCGATTTCACCGCGGCGAATCATCTGGAACGCATTGCCGATGGCCTGGGCCGCGCCCGCGCAGGCGCTGCTGATATTGATCACCGGCCCCTCACACCCCAGCTCATCGGCGATGACCTGGGCCAGGCGGTCGTTGCTCTGGCGCAGCGAGCCCTGCTCATCCACCTCGGTGGCACGCTGCATCAGGTGCCGCCAGTCGGCCCCTTCGCGCGCATCTTGCGGCAGAGCCAGCTGCATATCCGCCAGCACGTGCTGCGGCGCACCGGAAGCGCAGAGCACCGCCGCTTCACGCAGTTGCTCCGGCTGCAGCCCACTGTCGTTGATCGCCTGAGTGGCCGCGACCCAACCGTAACGGCTGCGTTTTTCCAGCGGCAGGTGCCAGGCTGGATGCTCCTGCAAATGCGCCGGCAACAGGGACATGTCCACGGCCGCGGCATAGCGTACCGGGAAACTGCCATCGGTTATCTCATCCGGCTGCCAAGGGCGAATGCAATGCGCGCCGGCCAGCATCTGCGACCACATCTGCTGCCACTGGAAACCAAAACCGGTCACCGCGCCCATACCGGTGATCACTACTCGTTTCGCACTCATGCGCCCTTCTCCATCTTCGCGACTTCCAGCAATAGCGCGCCGCAGTGCCCCGCGCGGCTGCGCGTCATCAGCAAGACATAACGAGAACGAGGCTCGTCTGCATGGCGTGGATCGCCGAGCGCATAGGCAATATCGGTCAACAACGCACTGGCCCCGAGATCGCCGGTCAGGCCGCGACTGCTACGCGGCGCAGCGTTGTGCGTGAACAGCTCAGAGAGAACCGGGTCGTGCTCGTCAGCAACTATCTGCTCGATATCGTTCAGCTGGACCCGCTCAGCGTTTAAGGCCTGCTGCAGTACCCGTTCGGCCAACGGCATGGCCCGTTCCGCGCTGGCGCTGTAACCCCGGCCCGAACCGGCAACCCGCACGCGCAATGGCGAGCTGGCCTGAGGAGCAGTGGCCAACAGCAATGCCGCCGCACCCTCGCCATAGATGTCGGCGTCGCTGCCAGTGGGGTAGGAGGTGCCTTCACGCAGGTACAGGGCCGGCGTGATGTTCGGGCTGCTGCTGACCACCAGAGCCGCGTCCGCGCGCGCCTCGGCAAGCATTGCCACGGCCTCGATCAAGGCGTCGACCCCGGCATTGCCCTGTGAGCAGTAACCGCCCATCGGACCATTGCAGCGCAGGCCCTCGGCGACATAAGCCATCACACTGCTGTTTAGCAGGGTTAACGCATGCAGCGGCGGCGTGTTGGCAAACAGCTGGCCGAGCAGTTTGTCCGGCTGCTGGCGAATGGCTTCGACCGCATCCCAGCACGGGCTCGGCGCATCGACTTCGGGAATCGCCGCGGTAAGAGCGACCCGCTCCGCGGGCAGCTGCAAGGCCTGCAGCGCTGGCACCAGGCGTGCGGCGCAGTGCAGCAAGCGCAGCCCCTGAGACTCGACACTGCGCTGAATCTTGCGGTCAAACAGGTCGGTGGCCAGGTGTGGCGCAACAACCGGACGCGCCAGTCGATCCAGCTTGAAAGGCACAGGTTGCGCCGGTTGGGCCACGCCATACAGATCGCTCGGCGCGCTACCTGCCGCATTGAGCAGTGCGATATCGACCAGATAAACCGGACGCGTGGGTTGGACAATCATGCTCATGCCCTCCCCAATACGATGGAGCTGTTCACGCCCCCGAAGCCGAACGAGTTGGACAACACGATATTGATCGACTGTTTGAGCGGCTCGCTCAGGAAGCGCAACTCGGGAAACTCCGCCCCCTGCACGTCGTAGTTCAGGGTCGGCAGCAACACCCCATCGCGCAGGCTGATCAGCGACAGCACCGCCTCAATGGCGCCGCTTCCTGCTAGGGAGTGACCAAGGGCTGACTTGTTGGCACTTAATGTCATGCCGTCCAACAGATCGCCGAACAAGCGCTTCAGCGCGTGGGCCTCGCAACTGTCATTGACCTGTGTCGAGGTACCGTGGGTGTTCACGTGCTGCACAGCACAGCGCAGCAAACCAGCGTCTTCGATGGCAGCTTCCATGCAGTGTTCATACTTGCTGCCGTCACGGCTGCTTGAAGTCATTTTCTCCGACTCGCAAAAGTTGGCATAACCAAGCACGCGGCCCAAGGGTTTGGCGTTGCGCCGCTCGGCATGCTGTTTCGATTCAAGGATGATCAGAGCAGCCCCTTCGCTCAGCACGAAGCCGCTGCGATCGCGCATAAAGGGTCGGCTCTGCTGCTCGGCCGCCAGATCGGCCTTCTGACACAGAGCACCCAGGCTGTTGAACATGTAATAGGGCAACTCGTTGGCCATCAGCTCGACCGCGCCACAGATGGCCAGGTCAATCTCACCGCGCTCAATCGCCCGATAGGCACTGCCAATTGCCACGGTACCGGCGGCGCAGGCATCCGAATGGGTGGAAATGTGATCGCGGATGCCCAGCCACTTGGCCAGATGAAAGGTCTGCTGATCGACACGACGCGCGAAGGGATGCTCAACCCTGACCTGACGCTGCAGATAACGATCCAGATCGAGACGGCCGTGTTCATCCAGACACAGACTGGCCAGATCGAGATCCTGGCTGTTTGCGCAGTACTTGTTCGCCCCAAGGAACAAACCGCTGGCGGCCTGGCTGAAGGCGTCGGGCTGCAAGCCGGCATGCTGCAAGGCCTGCTTGGCTACGTACTCGGCCAGCACCGTCTGGCGTGGCTGGCCACTCGGATCGCCGGCGAAGCCGTCGCGCAGCTGTTGCCATTGCTGGTCATCAATAAAACCGGCCGCAGCATTGGGAAAGCCGAGTTCGACAAATAGTGGATGTTCACGCACACAAGAACGCTTCTCGCATATCTGCTGAAACAGACTTTGCGCATCCAATACTGTGGGTGCCACCAGGCCGTAGCCGGTGACAAAGACTTCGTGCGCCCGCATACCGTCCCCTAGGCGACTGTCGACAGATGGGTCGCGACAAATTTTCCCACCAGAACCTGGGAGATTTCATCGCCGTCGAGCGGTGTCACCCGGGCACTGCAAGACGAACAAACCACCTGCTGGCGCTCATTCAACTTGGCATGCTCGCCAGCGCATTCGGGGCAAACCGCTGGCAGGTAATTGAACACGCCGCGGCACTGCTCAGCCCAATTGCGTACCGTAGTAACGGCGAACACATCCACAGGCTTCATACCGACCCGCAGCTGGTTAGGCGTATAGGCGCTAAGGCTATTTTCCAGCAGCGCCTTGCCGGTTTCGGTCAGCCCACCCTCAAAGACGAAGGCGTCCAGATCTCCGCATACGGTCACCGCGTGGTCCAGCACAGTGGTTTTCGGCAAGGTGCAGCCATACATCCGCCCAAGCTGGAAGCTCAGGTCGACGATATCCAGAGAGTCTGCGGAGAGGTCTTCGATCAGGCTACTGTCAGGTGCAATATCAGCTGTGTCGATCACCAATAGTTGCGCGAGTATTTCACGGGCACTGGCGATAACAACATCCAGTTCGACGGGGTTATTCATGTGCAACTCCTTGTTTGTTTTTTGCTGGACTTCGTCGTTTCGCAGCCGTGCAATCTCTGCCTCGCTGCGGACGGCAAATCTAAACTCTCCCCCTTAGGGCAGAGTCAATACGGCATTCTCGATTTATCGAAAACGTCATATACAAAAAAACCAGGACTTGCTTGTTAACACCCCACCTTATCGAAATACAGCCGCTCTAGAACAGGCCTTAAGCAACAACTAACAAACGGCTCAACGCGCGATTGTAGGACAACATGTAATATTCGTAACTCGTTGTCAGTAAAGGATTTGCTAACCAGATCACACTCCAGCGCACAGCGCGAATCCCTCCCGCTTTACTTAAACAGTCAAATACTTCGCTGGCGCACCAAAGCAGCGCACCATGACCGACTGGTCGTACTAAGAAAAGGAACTATAATAGCTAAATTGATATATAGCCCAGCTCAGCCGGCATCAGGAAGCCCCCCAGTTAGTTGGTCAGTCATCTCTATTGCTTGAATGAGCCCGGATCACCACTCCTATTTCAGCGCAACACGTTAACTGACTTATAACTGTGCTACGCAAACTTCCGCCCTGTATTGCTATACCGTTCTTTCAACTCGTCGCCTGGAATTAACGTCGCGCACTTTGGTCGGTATACATGGCCACATCGGCTTGGGTCAGCTAGTGCTGCAACCCCTCACCCACCTGCAAGGAGGACTCGGCGATGCCGACACTCAGTGGCAACGGCCGGACACTGCGGCG
This sequence comes from Pseudomonas sp. CC6-YY-74, assembly GCF_002025205.1. Classification (GTDB taxonomy): domain Bacteria; phylum Pseudomonadota; class Gammaproteobacteria; order Pseudomonadales; family Pseudomonadaceae; genus Aquipseudomonas; species Aquipseudomonas paeninsulae. The sequence continues at coordinate 2,441,027 of NZ_CP019947.1, forward strand.
ACGGAACTCATCAACGCCTGATTCAGGCACTGCAACAGCTGTTCGCTGCTGTTGGAATGGCAAGCCAACACTACAAGCTCGTCGCCGCCCAGCGCGCCACCACATCGCCGGAGCGAAACACGCCCTTGAGCCCCTGCGCCGCATCGACCAGCATGCGATCACCGCCATCATGGCCAAGGCCGTCAGGTAATCCAGATCGGCATACAGCAGCAGGCTTAGCCGCTGACTAAGCCATGCTGCCTGCATCTCGCGTTCGGCCAATAGCAGGAAGCCTGCGGCGGTTATACAGCCCGCGGTCAGCTCGTCGATCAGGAAGAGCTGGCGCACGGCCTACTCGGCGCGCTCACGTTCGGCGATCTCCACATGCAGGCGCTGGCTGGCCTTGGCCAGTTGCGCCGTGCGCTCCTCAACTCGGCGCTCCAGCTCGGCATACACCTGGATATTCTCCAGGGCGGCCGAGGTGGAGTCGGCCAGGGCCTGCAGCATCTCGACCTCGGCCGCACTGGCCCTATGCTGCCTGGCCCAGTAGGCGCCAATAGCCCCTATGGGTTCCGGAGCGCGGATAGGCACCATAACCAGGCTCTTGACGAGGGTTGGCCGATAAGCCGCATGGGGGATGCGTGGGTCCAAATAGATGTCTTCGATGACCGCGGCCTGACGGTTGAGCATGCTCCAGCCGCTGATGCAGGCCTGCAGGGCGAAACGCTGGCCCTCCACAAGGGGCTGATGGCGCCCCAGGCCCCCGACCAGTTCACGCGCCGCATGGCGAACCACGGGCGCAATAGCATCCAGGTGCCTTGCCAAGGACAGCTCCTGCACGGACTGGATCAGCCTCCGTGCATAGTTCTCGCTCGTCATGGAACACCCTGTCTGACGAGCTATATAGCTATGAAATATGTAAGCCTTTTCTTATACGCAATAGCAGTTATCAGTCTGCACGCCGCGGCGACAACAGCTCGATCTTGTAGCCATCCGGGTCTTCGACGAAGGCCAGGATGCTGCTGCCGTGCTTCATCGGTCCCGGCTCGCGGGTGATCCTGCCGCCACGGCCACGGATGTCGTCACAGGCCTTGTACACGTCCGCCACTTCCAGGGCGATGTGGCCATAGCCGCTGCCCAGCTCGTAGCTGTCGACACCCCAGTTATGGGTCAGCTCGATCACACTGTTGTGCGCCTCGTCACCGTAGCCGACGAAGGCCAGGGTGAACTGGCCGTCCGGATAGTCCTTGCGCCGTAACAGGGTCATGCCCAGCACGTCGGTATAGAAGGCGATGGATTTATCCAGATCGCCGACTCGCAGCATGGTATGCAGCAGTCTCATCAGGTTTCTCCTCATTCCTGGCCGTTGGTAACGGTCTGTAGAAAGCACAACCCCGGCCAGTGGCCGGGGTTGGCGAGCGCTTTGCGAGAGCGAGCTTGCTCGCGATCACTCACGAGCAGATACACCGCTCACGGTATCAGAGCAGCTTACGCCCCTTGCCCGCCGCGATGCGCATGCGCAGGGCGTTGAGCTTGATAAAGCCACCGGCATCGGCCTGGTTGTACGCGCCGCCGTCTTCTTCGAAGGTGGCGATATTGGCATCGAACAGCGAATCGTCGGACTTGCGCCCGGTGATGATCACGTTGCCCTTGTACAGCTTCATGCGCACCACGCCGTTCACGTTGGCCTGGGAAGCGTCGATCATCTGTTGCAGCATCAGACGCTCAGGGCTCCACCAGAAGCCGTTGTAGATAAGGCTGGCGTACTTGGGCATCAGCTCGTCTTTCAGGTGCGCGACTTCGCGATCCAGGGTGATCGACTCGATGGCGCGGTGGCCCTTGAGCATGATAGTGCCGCCGGGGGTCTCGTAGCAGCCGCGCGACTTCATGCCGACATAGCGGTTTTCGACGATGTCCAGACGGCCGATGCCGTTCTCGCCGCCGATGCGGTTCAGCTCGGCCAATACGGTAGCCGGGCTCAGCTCCTTGCCGTCGATGGCGACAATGTCACCGGCGCGGTAGGTCAGCTCGATATAGGTCGCGGTGTCCGGCGCCGCTTCAGGGGACACCGTCCACTTCCACATGTCTTCTTCATGCTCGGTCCAGGTGTCTTCCAGCACGCCGCCTTCATAGGAGATGTGCAGCAGGTTGGCATCCATGGAGTACGGCGACTTCTTCTTGCCGTGGCGCTCGATCGGGATTTCGTGCTTGGCGGCGTAGTCCATCAGCTTCTCGCGCGACAGCAGATCCCACTCACGCCACGGGGCGATGACTTTCACACCTGGCTTGAGCGCATAGGCGCCCAGTTCGAAACGTACCTGGTCGTTGCCCTTGCCGGTGGCGCCATGAGAGATGGCGTCGGCGCCGGTCTCGTTGGCGATCTCGATCAGGCGCTTGGCGATCAGCGGACGGGCGATGGAGGTGCCCAGCAGGTACTCGCCTTCGTAGACGGTGTTGGCGCGGAACATCGGGTAGACGAAGTCGCGGACGAATTCTTCGCGCAAGTCGTCGATGTAGATTTCCTTGACGCCCATGGCCTTGGCCTTGGCGCGTGCCGGCTCAACTTCCTCGCCCTGGCCGAGGTCGGCGGTGAAGGTCACCACTTCGCAGTTATAGGTGTCTTGCAGCCACTTGAGGATCACGGAAGTGTCCAGGCCACCGGAATATGCCAGGACTACCTTGTTTACGTCGGCCATGCCAATCAACTCCACGGGGTTGTTCGGGAAAACCCGTGATTCTACTGGTCACGCAAGATGATTTACAGCACTGCGACAGTCTGTGACGACGAAGCGGCACAGCCGGCAGTCGGCCCGCCCCACTCGCAGCGATTGAGAGCGCCGCTGCAGGTAGCGCTACAGTGGGGTTTCAGGCGTTTCATCCGCCTCGGCAACCCGGGCCAACCCCATGGTTACCCGGCGATTCTTCGCCCGATTGGCCTCGCTGTTATTCGGCGCCAGCGGGTAACGCTCGCCATGAAAGCGCAAGGTGATCTGCTCGACCGACACGCCATTGGCTTGCAGATACTCCATCACCGCCAGGGCGCGTCGCCGCGACAGATCACGATTGGTCAAGCGATTGCCGCTGTTATCGGCATGGCCGTCGAGCTGGATACGATTGACGCTGGGGTCGGCCTTGAGATAACTCAGAATGATGTCCAGCTTGGCCTTGGCCTGCGGCGCCAAGTCCACGCCCCCGCCTGGGAAGCCGACATGGGATTGGCGGATTTGTTCGAAATTGACCGGCAACAGCTTGGCCGTACACGCCAGGTAATCGTTGTAGGCCTTGCGAAACCTGACCGGCAGCAAGCGCACTTCAAGGCTATCGCCAGCCTGCCGGGTGCGATGGCGGATCAACGGGCTACGCCCCTCAAGCAAGCCGGTGAGCAGACGACTGGCCTGCTCCTGAGTGCTACTGAAAGGCATCTCCCCGTCGCCAACCCTGACCGCCCCCAGGTTGATATCGCCGCGCCCTGGCTGCCAAGGGGCAGCAGCCGCCAGCAGCGTTGCCGAACCGACGCCCAGCCAGCGTTCAGGTACCTGCAGATTAAAGGTCGCCTGCTCGCCAGCCCGGCGCACGAAGATTCCTGCACCGAAGTCGGTGATCGGCTGGCTCAGGCGGCACTCGAACTGATCACCCGCAACCGCCCACTCGACCTTTTCCAAACGGGTCTGGAAGGTGATGGCTAGCGCTGGCTGACTGGCCAACAAGCACAATAGGGCGAGTGAGGACGAACGCACGGAAGACTCCAGGAAATACCACGTACCCCTGACTATCGGTGCCGCCGGGCAAAACTTGAGGCTTACATTGAGCCAGCAGGCTCAGCGAAACCGGCGCGCGCACCTGGATTTCCCTTTGCACGGTTGTTCGACCTGGTTTTAACCGCGACAGCTCATCGCACCCGAGCCGCTTTCGGCGTGCCCTGACAGGGCTTTTCCGGTAGCATTCCCGGCACGTTATGCCCGCCTGGAAACATCCATGACCGACCGCCTCACTTTGCTGCGTCCCGACGACTGGCATATTCACCTGCGCGATGGCGCCGTGCTGCCACACACAGTCGCAGACGCCGCCCGGACCTTCGCCCGCGCCATCATCATGCCCAATCTGGTACCGCCGGTGCGCAATGCCAGCGAGGCCGATGCCTACCGCCAGCGGATTCTCGCCGCACGCCCGGCAGGCAGTCGTTTCGAGCCCTTGATGGTGCTTTACCTCACCGACCTGAGCAGCCCGGCCGATGTGCGCGCCGCCAAGGCCTCGGGCTTTGTGCATGCCGCCAAACTCTACCCGGCCGGCGCCACCACCAACTCCGATTCCGGCGTGACCAGCATCGACAAGATCTTCCCGACCCTCGAAGTCATGGCCGAAGTCGGCCTGCCACTGTTGGTACACGGCGAAGTGACGCGCAGTGAAGTCGATGTATTCGACCGCGAAAAATTCTTTATCGCCGAGCAACTGAGCCGGGTGGTCGAGCGCTTCCCGACTCTCAAGGTGGTGTTCGAGCACATCACCACCCGCGACGCAGTCGAGTTCGTCAATGCCGCATCGGCCAACGTCGGCGCAACCATCACCGCCCATCACCTGCTGTACAACCGCAACCACATGCTGGCTGGCGGTATTCGCCCGCACTTCTACTGCCTGCCGATTCTCAAGCGCAACGTGCACCAGGAAGCCCTGCTCGACGCCGCCACTAGCGGCAACCCGAAATTCTTCCTCGGTACCGACTCGGCGCCACATGCACGGCACGCCAAGGAAGCCGCCTGCGGTTGCGCCGGTTGCTATAGTGCCTATGCCGCCATCGAGCTGTATGCCGAGGCGTTCGAGCAGCGTAATGCCCTGGACAAACTCGAAGCCTTCGCCAGCCAGCATGGCCCCGACTTTTACGGCCTGCCGCGCAACAGCGAGACCATCACCCTGATTCGTCAAGACTGGGTCGTACCTGGCGAATTACCGCTGGGCGATCAAACCGTAATCCCGCTGCGCGCTGGTGAAAAGCTGCGCTGGCGCCTGCTGGAGGACAACGCGTGAGCGGCGAACATTTCGACACCGAGCTGGATCACCCTAATGCCGGCAGCGGCTCGCGTCATCCGATGGCGGAACGCTTTCGCGGCTACCTGCCGGTCGTGGTGGATGTGGAAACCGGCGGCTTCAATTGCGCCACCGATGCCCTGCTGGAAATCGCCGCCACCACCATCGGCATGGATGAAAGCGGCTTCCTCTACCCCGAGCACACCCTGTTTTTCCGCGTCGAGCCATTCGCCGGCGCCAATATCGAACAGGCGGCCCTGGACTTCACCGGGATCAAGCTCGATCATCCGCTGCGCATGGCCGTCAGCGAAGAACACGCGCTGACCGAGATCTTCCGTAGCCTGCGCAAGTCGCTGAAATCCAACGGCTGCAAACGAGCGATCCTGGTGGGGCATAACAGCAGCTTCGACCTCGGTTTCCTCAATGCCGCCGTCACGCGCTGCGACATGAAGCGTAACCCCTTCCACCCCTTCTCCAGCTTCGACACCGCCACCCTCGCCGGCCTTGCCTACGGTCAGACCGTACTGGCCAAAGCCTGCCAGGCCGCCGATATCGACTTCGATGGCCGCGAAGCCCACTCGGCACGCTACGACACCGAAAAAACCGCCGAGCTGTTCTGTGGCATCGTCAACCGCTGGAAGGAAATGGGCGGCTGGCACGACTTCGACGACTGAAGCCTGTATTCAATCTGTGGGACGACAGCTCGCTGACTCCTACAGAAAAACCACAAAAAAACCGGCAGCGAGCCGGTTTTTTTGTGCCACGCAGAATGCCTTACAGGCTGTCGGCGTTCTCGGCCAAATACTTGGCCACACCTTCCGGCGAGGCGGTCATGCCTTTGTCGCCTTTCATCCAGTTGGCCGGGCACACTTCGCCATGCTCTTCGGTGAACTGCAGGGCATCGACCAGACGCAGCAGCTCGTCCATGTTGCGGCCCAGCGGCAGGTCGTTGACGATCTGCGAACGCACAACGCCATTCAAGTCGATCAGGAACGCGCCCCGGAAGGCCACGCCGTCTTCGGACTCGACGTCGTAGGCCTTGCAGATTGCGTGATTGATGTCGGCCGCCAGGGTGTACCTGACCGGGCCAATACCGCCCTTGTCTACCGGGGTGTTGCGCCAGGCATTGTGGGTGAAGTGCGAGTCGATCGACACGCCAATCACTTCGACGTTACGCTCGCGGAATTCGGGAATGCGGCGATCCAAAGCGATCAGCTCGGATGGGCAAACGAAGGTGAAGTCCAGCGGATAGAAGAACACCAGGCCGTACTTACCCTTGATCGCCGAGGACAGGCTGAAGCTGTCGACGATTTCGCCATTGCCGAGTACCGCAGCCACATCAAAATAAGGGGCTTTCTACCGACGAGTACGCTCATTGAATATCTCCTTGAGTCATGGGGGGTCAGGTGCGAGCCAATTTAACCTTGAAGCCGCCTGAAGGCAGCATGATGACAACGCCCGCACCACCAGGGCCGGCCATCATACACCGCGATTTTCAGCCTCGCCCACCGCTTTACCGACCGCCGGCCCGGGCCGTTTGACCCACCCCACCTCGACCGCTGGTCTGCGGCACAGGACTTCGGACGCCAGGCTGAAATCTAGTTTTGACAAGCATTCTCATTAGCATTAGTATCCAACTCAACAACCACTGCCATGCGACGAATCTTATTTATGTACGTCTGCCTCTGCGAAGGTGTCACCGACAACCAGATCCGCGACGCAATCTTTGCAGGTTGCTGCAGCTACCGTGATGTCCGCACGACCCTCGGTGTCGGCAGCCAATGCGGCAAATGTGCCTGCCTAGCCAAGCAAGTGGTTCGCGAAACCCTCAGCGAAGTGCAGAGCAGTCAGGTCGCCTTGGCCTATCCAGCGAATTTTGTCGCGGCCTGAGTCAGACGATGTAAAACAACCGGGCCTCGCGTCCGGTTTTTTTATGTCCGCAATTCAAGCGCTTAGGCTCTAGATACGGAGGAAAATCGTTCTTGTTAATATTTATTTCTGCCTAAATTTCAAATACTTAGATTTGACAGACGCTATTACCCGGCCCAAAATTTCCTATCAACTTTCCCAGCAAGGCAGCTCAGACCATGAAAGGCGATAAGAAAGTCATCCAGCATCTGAACAAGATCCTCGGTAACGAGTTGGTCGCCATCAACCAGTACTTCCTGCACGCACGGATGTACGAAGACTGGGGCCTGAAGAAACTCGGCGAGCACGAGTACCACGAATCCATCGACGAGATGAAGCATGCGGACAAGCTGATCAAGCGCATCCTCTTTCTCGAAGGCCTGCCGAATGTGCAGGATCTCGGCAAAATCCTGATCGGTGAAAACACCCAGGAAATGCTCGAATGCGATCTGAAGATCGAGCACAAGGCCCACATCGACCTGAAAGCGGCGATTGCCTACTGCGAAAGCACCGGCGACTACGCCAGCCGCGAGCTGTTGGAAGAAATCATCTGCTCTGAAGAAGACCATATCGACTGGCTGGAAACCCAGTTGAGCCTGATCGATAAAGTTGGCCTGCAGAACTACCTGCAGTCGCAGATGGACGAGTAGCCGCCTGCTTGCTGCATGATAACGGGAGCCTCAGGCTCCCGTTTTTATTCAAACACAGGGCCAGAATGAAACGACTTGCCGTGGCCTTGGCGAAAAATTCCACGCACAAAAAACCCCGCCGCAGCGGGGTTTCTTCACAAGAAACCGACTCAGGCGTCGGTTTTTTGCATGGCGCTCTTGATCAGGGTCTGCAGCTCACCCTTCTCGAACATCTCGGTCACGATGTCGCTGCCACCAACCAGTTCACCGCCAACCCAGAGCTGCGGGAAGGTCGGCCAGTTGGCGTACTTCGGCAGATTGGCGCGAATTTCCGGGTTCTGCAGGATGTCGACATAGGCGAATTTTTCACCACAGGCCATCACGGCTTGTGCGGACTTGGAGGAAAAGCCGCACTGCGGGGCATTCGGCGAGCCTTTCATGTACAACAGAACGGTGTTGTTGGCGATCTGTTCTTTGATGGTTTCGATGATATCCATGGGGCACCTCTGGACTTAACTTCCCGACTCACGGGTCGGCACGATGGCGGCATTGTAACGAAAAGCCGAGCGTAATGCTCGGACTTGGCGAAGCGCGGACAGCCTGGTAGACCTTATGCCTTTGCGCAAGGTCCAGATTGCACCAGTACCTGTAGGAGGCCCGCCCTCGGGCTAAGCGTTAACGTTGGTCCGGGGACAGCCCTTGCGGGCTGCACCGCCGCGGGACGCGCCTCCTACGGGGTCCTTATATTACCTCTGCCGGTAATCCGGACACCATGCCGGTGTGCCACGGCTAGTGCGCGGATGGCCTCCAGGCTACCGCTATCAGGCGGCGCAAACCTCGACCGGCACACCATTGAGCGCGGCATTGCCGGACAGCGCATCGAGCTGGCGCTCATCGGTCAGGTCGTTGGCGCTGGCACCCGGCTGTGCGCTGGCAATCGCCAGCTGCACGCCTGGGCGCGCATGGCCCCAGCCGTGGGGCAGGCTGACCACACCGGGCATCATTTCGTCGCTGGCGACGACCTCCACTTCGATGGTCCCAACCCGCGAACGCACCCTCACCAACTGGCCATCGGCGAGCCCGCGCTGATCCAGATCCGCCGAATTCATCAATAGTTGATGGCGCGGCTTGCCCTTCACCAGACGGTGATAGTTGTGCATCCAGGAGTTGTTGCTGCGCACATGGCGACGACCGATCAGCAGCAACTGATCGGCCTCGGGCGCGACTTGCCCGGCGAAGCGCTTCAGGTCCGCCATGATAATGCCTGGCGCCGCCTGCACGGCCTGGCTCGGGGTTTTCAGCCGGCCAGCCAGATTCGGTTTGAGCGCGCCCAGATCCAGGCCATGGGGATGCTCACGCAATGCCGCCAGAGACAGCCGGTGCTCAGACTTGTCGCCATAGCGGCCCGCGCGCAGCCCCATATCGATCATCTGCTCGGGAGGCATGGTCGGTTTCAGCTCGCCACCGGTTTTCGCCGCAAAGGCTTTGGCCAGGCCGATGAATATCTGCCAGTCATGCAGCGTGCCCGCGGGCTGGGCCAATACCGCCTCATTGAACCGGGTGACGTTGCGCACGGCGAACATATTGAAGGTGGTGTCGTAGTGATCGTGCTCCAGCGGCCCGGTGGGCGGCAGAATCAGGTCGGCATGGCGAGTGGTTTCGTTGATATAAAAGTCGATGCTGAGCATGAACGCCAAGCCGTCCAGCGCCCGCTCCAATTGACGCCCATTGGGCGTGGACAACACCGGATTGCCCGCCACCGTAACCAGCGCGCGAATCTGCCCCTCGCCCGGCGTGAGCATTTCCTCGGCCAGGGCCGACACCGGCAGTTCGCCGCTGTACTCCGGCAACCCGGAAATCCGGCTCTGCCAGCGATTGAAGTGCCCGCCCGAAGTCGCCGCAACCAGGTCCACCGCCGGTTCGGTGCACAGCACGCCACCAACCCGGTCGAGATTGCCGGTCACCAGGTTGATCACCTGCACCAGCCACTGGCACAGGGTACCAAAGGCTTGAGTGGAAACGCCCATGCGGCCATAGCAGACGGCCTTGTCGGCCGCCGCAAAATCACGCGCCAACTGGCGAATGGTGTCGGCCGGCACACCGCAACGCGCGCTCATGGTTTCGGCGGTAAAGCCGGCGATGGCCTGGCGCACCTCGTCTAGCCCGTCCACCGGCAGGTGGCTGACGCGAGTCAGGTTCTCCTCGAAGAGGGTATTGAGCAGCCCGAACAACAGCGCCGAGTCCTGGCCCGGACGGACGAAGATATGTTGGTCGGCAATCGCCGCCGTCTCGCTGCGCCGAGGGTCGACCACCACCAACTTGCCGCCGCGCGCCTGGATCGCCTTGAGGCGTTTTTCCACGTCTGGCACGGTCATGATGCTGCCGTTGGACGCCAGCGGATTGCCACCGAGGATCAGCATGAAATCGGTGTGATCGATATCGGGGATCGGGATCAGCAAGCCGTGGCCGTACATCAGGTGGCTGGTCAGGTGATGCGGCAGCTGATCGACCGAGGTGGCGGAATAGCGGTTACGCGTTTTCAACAGGCCGAGGAAGTAATTGCTGTGGGTCATCAACCCGTAGTTATGCACGCTTGGGTTGCCCTGATAGACCGCCACGGCGTTCTGCCCATGCTGCGTCTGAATCTCGCTCAGGCGTTCGGCGACCAGGTCGAAGGCCTCGTCCCATTCAATCGCCTGCCATTCGCCAGCGACTCGGCGCATCGGTTGACGCAAACGGTCCGGATCGTTCTGGATGTCCTGTAAGGACACGGCTTTGGGGCAGATATGACCGCGACTGAAGCTGTCATGGGCATCACCCTTGATCGAACGGATCTGCGTTGAGCCGTCAGCTTGAGTTTCGGTTTCGATGGTCAAGCCGCAGATGGCTTCGCACAGATGGCACGCACGGTGATGGAGGGTCTTGGTCATGGCCTAGCCTCATATTCTTATTCAATACGACCGCAATGGTCGGCACGAACATGACTATGGCGACTGGAAGAGAACTGCACCAGCAGCGTTCGTTTTATGAATCGGCCGGCATCAGGCCGGCCGATTCAGGCATGCAGACAACTAATCCTTAGCGGATAGCCGTCACGGTGCCTTTGTTGTCGGTCACTTTGAGGTTGACGGTTTTTGTACACCAGATAATCCTCCACGCTCACTGCGTAGCGCGGTGCGACTATCAGGTCGGTACCCGCCAGGGCCGAACTGCAAAGCTGGAAAATCGGCAAGATGGTGCGCAATGGCTACAAGCTAAGCAGCTAACCTCCTCGGAGCCGCACAGCTACAACCTCTGATTGGCATGCTGTGGCATTTCCTTATAAGATCGCGCCTTTCCCGTTTCGTCGCACTGTGCGGCTCCCAGCCGTAGGTTCTGCCGTTTTCTCTGTTTATCCGGCCCTTGAACCTGCGCCCTGCTGTCAAAAGGTAGTTAACCATGAGCGCAAGACACTTTCTCTCGCTGAAGGACTGCACACCGCAAGAACTGGTGAGCCTGATCCGCCGCGGCATGGAGCTGAAGGACTTGCGCAACCGTGGCGTGCTGTTCGAACCGCTGAAGAACCGCGTGCTGGGGATGATTTTCGAGAAAGCCTCGACCCGTACTCGCCTGTCGTTCGAGGCGGGCATGATCCAGCTGGGTGGCCAGGCGATCTTCCTCTCGCCCCGCGACACCCAACTCGGCCGTGGCGAACCGATCGGCGATGCGGCCATCGTCATGTCGCGCATGCTCGATGCGGTGATGATCCGCACCTTCGCCCACAGCACCCTGACCGAGTTCGCAGCGAGTTCGCGAGTGCCGGTGATCAATGGCTTGTCCGACGACCTGCACCCCTGCCAACTACTGGCCGACATGCAGACCTTCCACGAGAAGCGCGGCAGCATCAAAGGCAAGACCGTGGCCTGGATCGGCGATGGCAACAACATGTGCAACTCCTATATAGAAGCCGCGCAGCAATTCGACTTCCAACTGCGCGTAGCCTGTCCCGAAGGCTATGAGCCGCACCCCGAATTCCTGGCTCAGGCCGAGGATCGGGTGACGATTTTCCGCGACCCGCGCGAGGCGGTCGCCGGCGCGCATCTGGTGAGCACCGATGTCTGGGCCTCGATGGGCCAGGAGGAAGAAATCGCCGAGCGCCTCAAGCTGTTCACCCCCTATCAGGTCAACCGCGCCCTGCTCGATGCCGCCGCCAAAGACGTGCTGTTCCTGCACTGCCTGCCAGCCCACCGTGGCGAGGAAATCAGCGAAGACCTACTCGACGACCCGCGCTCGGCGGCCTGGGACCAAGCGGAGAACCGTCTGCATGCGCAAAAGGCCTTGCTCGAGTTTCTGGTCGAGCCGGCGTACCACCACGCATGAGCCAGCCCCTGCTGCTGAACCTGCGTGACTTGAGCTGCGGTTACCCCGAGCACAAGGTGGTGCAAAACCTCCACCTGCACCTCAACGCTGGCGACATCGGCTGCCTGCTCGGCCCCTCAGGCTGCGGTAAGACCACTACCCTGCGTGCTATTGCCGGCTTCGAGCCGGTGCTCGAAGGCGAGATCCAACTGGCCGGCGAGGTGATCTCCCGCGCCGGTTTCACCCTGGCGCCAGAGAAGCGCCGGATCGGCATGGTGTTTCAGGACTACGCGCTGTTCCCACACCTGAGCGTGGCGGAAAACATTGCCTTCGGCATTCGCCAGCAGGCCAACTGCGAACGCATCACCGGCGAACTGCTGGAGCTGGTCAAACTCAGCCACCTGAGCAAGCGCTATCCCCACGAGCTGTCCGGCGGCCAGCAACAGCGTGTGGCCCTGGCCCGCGCTTTGGCCCCGGAGCCACGCCTGCTGCTGCTCGACGAACCCTTTTCCAACCTCGACGGCGAGTTGCGCCGACGCTTGAGCCACGAGGTTCGCGAGATTCTCAAAGCCCGTGGCACCAGTGCGATCCTGGTGACCCATGACCAGGAAGAAGCCTTCGCCGTCAGCGATCATGTCGGCGTCTTTCATGAAGGCCGGCTGCAACAATGGGACACCCCGTACAACCTCTACCACGAACCCCTGACCCCCTTCGTCGCCAGCTTCATCGGCCAGGGCTACTTCATTCGCGGCCAGTTGCTCAGCCCGGACACGGTGCAGACCGAGCTGGGCCTGATTCGCGGCAACCGCGCCTACACCTGGGCAAGCGGCAGCGCAGTGGATGTGCTGCTGCGCCCGGACGACATCGTCTACGCTCCGGACAGCGAGCTGAAAGCACTGATCGTCGGCAAGACCTTCCTCGGCGCCGCTACCCTGTACCGCCTGCAACTGGCCACCGGCAGCCTGCTGGAATCGCTGTTCCCCAGCCATGCCGACCACCGCACTGGCGAACACGTCGGCATTCGCGTGGCAGCCGACCACCTGGTGGTGTTCCCCGTCCCTGGCAGCATCGCCGCCCACATCAACCTCGGCGACTCCAGCGTGCGCCGCTACAGCAGCGCCAGCTGAGTCCGGACCAGAACGCGTAGGGCGTCCATATACCCCCTACGCTAAGGGCTCAGGCCGTTAAGCCTCGCTCAAGTACAAGCGTCCGCTGGCCACCAACAGCGCCTCACCGGCGATCTTGACCCGCTCACCCTCAAGCCGGCAGTGCAACTCGCCGCCACGGGCCGAGCACTGGTAGGCACTCAGCTCAGTCTTGCCCAAGCGCTCTGCCCAATAGGGCGTGAGCATGCAATGGGTCGAACCGGTGACCGGGTCTTCATTGATACCGATTGCCGGGGCGAAGTATCGCGAGACAAAATCATGCCGTTCGCCTGGCGCCGTGATCAGCACACCCAAACCCGGCAACTCGGCCAGGGCTGGCAAATTCGGCTCGAACGCACGCACCGCGGCTTCCGACGCCAGGATCACCAGCAGCTCCTGAATGCCCTGCTGGCCTTGCAGTGCCAATAGCCCTTGCACTGGCATGCCCATGGCCTGCTCGACCTGCGCGCTCAACTCACAGGGCTCGGCCCTGCGCAGCGGGAGATCCAGCACCAGCCTGCCCTCCTCGCGACTCACCCGTAGCGCGCCAGACAAGCACGTAAAGTCGATGTGCTCACCCGGCTCGGCATAGCACTCGAACAGCACATGGGCACTGGCCAGGGTGGCGTGCCCGCACAACGGCACCTCGGCGAGCGGAGTAAACCAGCGGATATGCCAGGCAGCGCCCGCCTTCAGCAGAAACGCGGTTTCCGCCAGATTGTGTTCCGCGGCGATCTGCTGCATCAGGGCGTCGCTGAGCCAGCTATCCAGGCGATAGACCATGGCCGGATTACCGGCGAAAGGGCGATTGGTGAAGGCGTCGACCTGATGGAATTCGAGTTGCATGGGTGAAGCTCCTGGCATGTGATACGGCTAGCATGCCGTGGCCGCCGGCATTGCACCCGCTACAGTCGCCCCGGATAAAGGCATTACAGCTGCACTGTAGCAATGCGCAACGAACAGGGACGGTGCGCAAATTGATCGAAAATGTTATTAAAAAACAATTAACACTATAAAAATCATGCAGTTGTAAATTATGGCACGCCATCTGCTTTGACCAGCTTCGGTCAGCACAATGGCGTGTCTGCCACACATCCGACAACGACGTCACGGCGCCCCGCTCACCTTTGAGCCGCGGGAACTGTGACGTTTTTTTTTGCGATTTTGGCCCATTATAGGAAGCATGCCATGCGCCCGATAACGCTCTCCCTCTTGTCCCTGGCCATCGCCAGCAGCACCTTCAGCCACGCCGCTTTCGCTACTCAACCGTTGAGCACGCTGATCACGGCAGGCAAGCCGATCCTCGACCTGCGCTACCGCTACGAGCACGTCGACCAGGACAACGCGCTGAACAACGCCAACGCCCAGACCCTGCGCACCCGCGTCGGCTTCCAGAGCGGCAAGTGGTACGGCCTCTCCGCCCTGATCGAGGCGGATAACGTCAGCCGTATCGGCGACGCCAGCTACAACAGCACGCGCAACGGCCAGGGCGACTACTCGGTGGTCGCCGACCCGGACGGCAGCGAAGTCAACCAGGCCCTGCTGCGCTATGACCACAGCCTGGGCAACGCGGTGGTCGGCCGCCAGCGCATCAACCTGGACAACCAACGCTTCGTCGGCGGCGTCGCCTGGCGGCAGAACGAGCAGACCTATGACGGCGTGCTCGGCCAACTGAAACCGCTGGACGGCCTGACCCTGACCTACGCCTACATCGACAACATCAACAGTATCTTCGGCCCCGGCAACGGCCGCTTCGACACGGCGGGCAACCCGGCCAACATCGAAGGCCACAGCCACCTGCTGAATGCCCAGTACGTGGTCATGCCCGAGCTGATCGCCACCGCCTACCAGTACCGCCTCGGCCTGGATAACCTGGCGCTGGGCAATCAATCGAGCCAGACCAGCGGTGTACGCCTCAATGGCGCCGTAGCCGGGGTCAGCTATGCCCTGGAATACGCCCAGCAGAAGGATTACGCCGACAACCCGCTGGAACTGGACAGCGACTACTACCTAGGCGAACTGGGTTACACGCTCAAGGGCATCGCGCTGAAAGCCGGTTACGAAGTACTCGGTGGCGACTCGGGGTCGGGCAACCGCGCCTTCCAGACCCCGCTGGCGACCAAGCACGCTTTCCAGGGCTGGGCCGACATCTTCCTGCTGACCCCGGCCAATGGCGTCGAGGACGCTTACGTCGGCTTTACTGCCCCCCTGCTCGGCGGCAACCTGGCGGCTTGGTACCACGACTTCAGCGCCGAGCGTGGCAGCAACAACTACGGCTCGGAGATCGATGTTTCCTACGCCCACCCGATTCCGGGCGTGAAGGGCTTGGTCGGCCTGGTGAAATACGCCAGCTACGATGCCGATGAGTTCTCTGTGGATAGCGACAAGTTCTGGGCGCAACTGCAATACAGCTACTGACGACCAGGCCCCGCTGTGCGGGGCCTTTCCCGTGGATCTGCTGCAGTTATGCGTTGCCTGGATGATCGTATCGTCCTGTAGGAGCGGCTTGAGCCGCGAACTGCGCGGATATCCCCTCCGCTCACCACCGCGCAGGCAGGCCACGGCCTTGCGCTTGCGCCCGCGGCGCCAGTCGTCGCGGGCCTCAAGGAGACGTTCCCATGCTCAACGCCATTATTGCCGGCCTGCTGTTCGGTCTCGCCCTGCTCAGCCCGCCGAGCTGGGCGGCCATCAACGCCGCCGAAGCGATGAACCTGTCCGGCATGCAGCGCATGCTCAGCCAGCGTATCGCCAAGACTTACCTGATGATCGGCGCCGAGGTGCGCCCGGACCGGGCCGAACAGCAGCTCGACCAGAGCATCGCCAAATTCGAGAGCAACTACCTGGCCCTCGGCGAATACGCCCCCACCGCACCGATTCGCAGCGCCCTGGAGCACGCCGGCAAGACCTGGCAGCGCTACCGCGAACTGGCACTGTCACGCCCGGACAAACAGCAGGCGCTGGTCATCCTGGAACTCAGCGACCAACTGCTGGCGCAGAGCGAACAGGTGGTGCAACTGCTCGAGCGCCACAGCGGCGGGCAAAGCGCCCGCCTGGTCAACCGCAGCGGCCGCCAGCGCATGCTTAGCCAGCGCATCGCCAAACTCTACCTGGCCATGAGTTGGCGCCTGCCGGTCGCCGGCCTGGAGCAGTCGTTCAATCAGGCGGTGGATGAATTCGACCAGGCCCTGCAGGAGCTGCAGCAGGCCAGACAGAACACCCCGGCCATTGCCAAGGGCCTGCAGCAGGCCGAAGCGCAATGGCGCTTCACCCGCGCCGGTTTCAATCTGTCCAACGACTCGCGCTTCGTGCCGACGGTGATCGCCACCACCAGCGAAACCCTGCTGTGGCAAATGAATGAGCTGACTAGCCAGTATGAAGGGGTGATGCAGGCGGGCTCCTGAGCCGGTCGGCGGCTGGTTTCGGGGATAGGCACGACGGCCACAGCCCTGTTGACCTCATGTCGATGTACAAGGCCTGTGGGGTCGTGAATGACGCTTGATCCAGCCATCAATGCCGAGGGTGGATGATAGAGCTGTCATCCACCCAGATTCCGTAGTCCGGCTGCAATCCGGGAAGCTAGTTGCCCGAGCCTGCCGCTCATATCCGTAGTTGATCGTCCCCTCAGCCCTCGCTGCGTACCCGCTGCACGGCATCCAGCCAGCCGTGATACAGCTTGCTGCGGTGCTCGGGGTCCATCCGTGGCTCGAAGCGCTGCTGACGCTGCCAATGGCCGGCGATCTCGTCGAGGTCGCGGTACACGCCGGCCTTGAGTCCGGCCAGATAGGCCACCCCAAGGGCAGTGGTTTCGGTGATCTCGGGCCGTTCGACCGGCACCCCGAGAATGTCGGCGAGAAACTGCATGACCCAGTTATTTTCCACCATGCCGCCATCCACCCGCAGCGCGCTGGGTTCGGCGGCGCCGTCCTGGCGCATGGCCTCGAGCAGGTCGCGGGTCTGGTAGCAGACCGCTTGCAAGCCGGCGGTGACGATCTCCTTGATCCCGGTATCGCGGGTCAGACCGAAGATCGCGCCGCGCGCCTTGGGGTCCCAGTAAGGCGCGCCCAGGCCGGTAAACGCCGGCACCAGGTAGACTCCACAGGCATCGCCGGTCTGTTCGGCCAGGGCCTCGCTGTCACGCGCATGGCTGATCAGCTTGATGCCGTCGCGCAGCCACTGCACCGCCGCGCCGGCGACGAAGATACTGCCCTCCACCGCATAGGTGACCTTGCCATCCAGGCGGTAACCGACGGTGGTGAGCAAGCGGTTTTTCGAGGCCACCGCAGTGGCGCCGGTGTTCTGGATCATGAAACAACCGGTGCCGTAGGTACTCTTGACCATCCCCGGCTGGAAACAGGCCTGGCCGATCAGTGCGGCCTGCTGGTCGCCGGCCATGCCCAGCACCGGAATAGCCGCGCCGAGCAGTTCGGCCTCGAGGGTGCCGAAGTCTGCCGCGCAATCCAGCACCTCGGGCAGCAGGCTGGCCGGAATCTCCAGCAGCTCAAGCATCTGCGCATCCCATTGCTGGGTGTGGATATTGAACATCAGGGTGCGCGAAGCATTGGTCGCATCGGTCTTGTGCGATTTACCGCCGGTCAGGCGCCACAGCAGGAAACTGTCCACCGTACCGAAGCGGAGTTCGCCACGTTCGGCCCGCTCACGCGCGCCGGCCACGTTATTCAGCACCCAGCGCAGCTTGGTGCCGGAGAAATAGGGATCGATCAGCAGGCCGGTATTGGCCGTCACCGCCGCCTCATGGCCGGCGGCCTTGAGTTCGGCGCAATAATCGGCGGTGCGCCGGTCTTGCCAGACGATGGCCGGATAGATAGGGATGCCGGTTGTGGCGTCCCAAACCAGGGTGGTCTCACGCTGATTGGTGATGCCAATAGCGGTGATCTGGCTGGCCTCAAGACCACTCTGGGCCAGCGCCTCACGGCACACCTGCAGAGTGCTCTGCCAGAGTTCCTCGCCGTCATGCTCGACCCAGCCGTCCTGCGGGAAGTACTGTTTGAACTCCTGCTGCGCCCGCGCCACCGGCAAGCCCTGGGCGTTGAAGACGATGGCGCGGCTGCTGGTGGTGCCTTGGTCGATTGCGAGCAGGTAATCGGACATGCGGATTTCCTTGTTGTTATGGCAGTTGCAATTGAAGCGGAGTGAGTGGCGGTCGGGCCGCGCCGGCTGAGCGGCGTGAAGCCCAGCACGTTGCGGCGCGACTCACTGCCGGCCGATGGCCGCGAATGGCGCCTGGGTCAGTTGCGCCAGCACCTCAGCCGCCAATTCCACCTCCAGCCCGCGCCGCCCGGCGCTGACGAAGATGCTCGGATACTGTTGCGCCGATGCGTCGATGAACGTGCGTAGACGCTTTTTCTGCCCCAGCGGGCTGATCCCGCCGAGCAGGTAGCCGGTGGCACGCTGCGCGGCATTAGGTTCAGCCATGTCGGCCTTCTTCACCCCGGCGGCCTGGGCCAGGGCTTTCAGGTCGAGGCTGCCGGCCACCGGCACTACTGCCACCAGTAACTCGCCTTTTTCAGTCGCGGCGAGCAGGGTCTTGAACACCCGGGCCGGCTCGAGATTGAGTTTTTCCGCCGCTTCCAGGCCATAGGACGCGGCCTTGGGATCATGGCTGTAACTGTGCACCCGGTGGGCAGCCTGGGCTTTTTTCAGCAGGTCGATGGCAGGAGTCATGTTCGAATGTGAAAACAATCTGATGAAGTCTGCGTACCTTAGCCGAAAATTTACCGAACGACAGCCTATAATGCCGTGCACAACAAGGATCGCCCCCATGACCCTGGCACCACGCCAACACGACATTCTCAACCTCGCCCGCGAACGCGGCTACGTCAGTATCGACGAACTGGCCCAGGCCTTCGCCGTCACCCCGCAGACCATCCGCCGCGACATCAACCAGCTGGCCGAACAGGGCTTGCTGCGGCGCACCCATGGCGGCGCAGCCAGCGAAGCCTCGAGCACCCAGAACACCGCCTACGCCATGCGCGCCGGGCAGATGCGCGAGGAGAAGCAACGCATTGCCGAGGCCATCGTCGCGCATATCCCCGACCACGCCTCACTGTTCATCAACATCGGCACCACCACCGAAGCGATTGCTCGCGAGCTGCTCAAACGCAAGAGTTTGAAGGTCATCACCAACAATCTGCACGTCGCCGCCCAGCTCAGCACCAGGGCGGATTTCGAGGTTCTAGTGGCGGGCGGCACGGTGCGCAGCGACGGCGGCGTGGTCGGCCAGTCGACGGTGGATTTCATCCAGCAGTTCAAGGTCGACTTCGCCCTGGTCGGCATCAGCGGCATCGATGAAGACGGTAGCCTGCTCGACTTCGACTACCAGGAAGTGCGGGTCTCCCAGGCCATTATCGACAACGCGCGACAAGTCTTTCTCGCCGCCGACTCGAGCAAGTTCGGGCGCAATGCCGTGGTCCGCTTGGGCTCGATCACCCTGGTCGATCGAGTCTTCACCGACGCCGCGCCTTCTGCGGCGATCAGCCGCCTGCTGGCCGAGAACAAGGTGCATCTGGACCTGGCCTGAGCAACCCTGAAAAACGCTCGCCGACTGCGCTCGATATATTCACAACCCCTGAACACGGCAACCCATCCCCAAGAAAACTTCACGACCACTCGGCACGAAAGCGCGCTTTGGGGTGGCGAAGCTGTGCATATTCGACTAGCATATTTTCGAAACTGAACATCAATAAGTTCACTTTCGACATTACGGTGCTGCCATGCCTACGCTCTCCAACCACACTGCCCCTCTCGCCGAAGTCTACGATCTGGCGGTCGTGGGCGGCGGCATCAATGGCGTCGGCATCGCGGCCGACGCGGCCGGCCGCGGCCTGTCGGTGTTCCTTTGCGAAAAGGACGACCTGGCCGAACACACCTCCTCGGCCAGCAGCAAGCTGATCCACGGCGGCCTGCGCTACCTCGAACATTACGAGTTCCGCCTGGTGCGCGAAGCCCTGGCCGAGCGCGAAGTGCTGCTGGCCAAGGCGCCGCATATCGTCAAGCCGCTGCGCTTCATCCTGCCGCACCGTCCGCACTTGCGCCCAGCCTGGATGATTCGCGCCGGCCTGTTCCTCTACGATCACCTGGGCAAGCGCGAGAAGCTGCCGGGCTCGCGCAGCCTGAGTTTCGGCGCGGGCAGCCCGCTGAAGGCCGAGATCACCCGCGGCTTCGAATATTCCGACTGCTGGGTCGACGACGCCCGCCTGGTGGTGCTCAACGCCATGGCCGCTCGCGAACAGGGCGCCCATGTGCACACCCGCACCCGTTGCGTCAGCGCACGGCGCAGCAAGGGCTTGTGGCATATCCACCTGGAGCGCGCCGATGGCAGCCTGTTCTCGATCCGCGCCCGCGCCCTGGTCAACGCCGCCGGCCCCTGGGTGGCACGCTTTATCCGCGAGGATCTCAAGCAGGATTCGCCCTATGGGATTCGCCTGATCCAGGGCAGCCATATCATCGTGCCGAAGCTGTTCGACGGCGATCAGGCCTACATCCTGCAGAACGAAGACCGCCGCATCGTCTTCGCCATCCCCTACCTCGACCGCTTCACCATGATCGGCACCACCGACCGCGAATACACCGGCGACCCGGCCAAGGTGGCGATCAGCGATGAGGAAACCACTTATCTGCTGCAGGTGGTCAACGCCCACTTCAAACGGCAACTGAGCCGCGACGACATCCTGCACAGTTTCGCCGGGGTGCGGCCACTGTGCGACGACGAATCCGACCAGCCTTCCGCCGTCACCCGCGACTACACCCTGGCGCTGTCCGGCCAACCGGGCGAGGCGCCGTTGCTCTCGGTATTCGGCGGCAAGCTGACCACCTACCGCAAATTGGCGGAGTCGGCACTGGCGCAATTGGCGCCGCACTTCCCGCAGATGAAACCGTGCTGGACCGCCACCGCCCTGCTCCCCGGCGCGGAAAACCTGGAAAGCCAAAGCGCCATGGTCGAAGCCCTGTGCGCCCGCTGCGACTGGCTGCCAACCACCCTCGCCCGGCGTTGGGCCAGTTGCTATGGCAGCCGCAGCTGGCTGCTGCTCGAGGGCGTGCAACAACAGAGCGACCTCGGCGAACACCTGGGTGGCGGCCTGTATGCACGCGAAGTGGATTACCTGTGCCAGTACGAATGGGCCATCGACGCCGCCGATATCCTCTGGCGGCGGAGCAAGCTGGGGTTGTTCATGACGCCCTCACAGCAGGCGCTTTTGAGCCGCTACCTGGGCGTGCATGCGCCGCACAGCCCGGAAGATGCCCACGCCACCTGATTGCCTGCGCACCCTGAATTGCAATTCCCTTTGCCCCGCCGATCGCCCGAGACGCGGGGCTTTTTTTCGACGCGAATTATTGGGGCGGACGGACCGAGACGCCAGCCGCGCAGGAACGCAGGAACATAGCGGACAGTCCGTCTGTTGTGCCGGATACAGCCAGACGCTGGGGGATGGCTTCGCGAGAAGCCCCGTTCTCAGGGCGCAGATGATCCGCTCAGCCGTCCTTGGCCCTGCCCCGCGCTACAACTGCGCCCAATGCCCATCCTGGCGATGCGCTCGTAAATGCGCCAGCACCGCTGCCAGCAATGGCTCCTTGAACGCCTCCTGGAACCGATGGGCCAGGCCGGGAATCAGCTTCAGCTCGCTACCCTTGATATGCGCGGCCACATGCACGCCGTGCATCACCGGCAGCAGCGGATCGGCGGTGCCGTGCACCACCAGAGTCGGCACGCGCAGACGGTTGAGCAGTGCGACCCGGCTCGGTTCGGCGAGAATTGCCAGCAACTGACGTTCCACCCCCGTGGGATTGAAGGCGCGGTCGTAGGCGAGCTCGGCCTGTTGCAGCAGTGCCTGGCGATCGTCGCTGACCATCGGGCTGCCCAATGCGGCGAGCAGGTCAGCCTGCTGTTCGAGTGCCACTTCGCGGTTTGGCGCTTCGCGCTCGGCCAGCAAGGCCAGCAATGCCGGGTTTGGCGCTGGCAGGCCCTGGGCGCCGGAGCTGGTCATGATCAGGGTCAGGCTCTGCACCCGTTCGGGGGCCAGGTCGGCCAGATGCTGGGCGATCATCCCGCCCATGCTGGCGCCGAGCACATGGAAGCGGCGCACGCCGAGGGCATCCATCAGGCCGAGGGCATCGCCGGCCATGTCGAGCAGCCGGTACGGCGCCGCCACCGACAAACCGACCCGGTAGCGCAGCGCCTGGTAGACCAGATTGGCCGGCGGCGCAGCCTGAACCCAGGTGCTCAGGCCGACATCGCGGTTATCGAAACGAATCACCCGCAAGCCCTGCTGGCACAGGCGCGCGACCACCTCGTCCGGCCAGTGGATCAACTGCCCACCGAGCCCCATGACCATCAGCAACGCCGGATCGCTGGCGCGGCCGATGCTTTGATAGGCCAGTTGCACCTCGCCCAGTTCGACCCTGACGGTCGGCGCCCGGACATCACAACGTTCGCTGGCAAAAACAGCCAAGCCGCAAAGCAGCACGGCCAGAAAAATCAACACACGCATAGAAACACCGAAACGCAGAACCCCATTGAGACGCGAGTTTGCTGACATTCAGGCGAGCGCGCTGCCACACAACCATGACAATTTGATGAATCTTGTCGAGCGGTCGCTACAGGCGGCGTCTTGCCATGGACGCCTGCAGCAGACTCAGTTCGTCGAGATGGACAACACCCAGCAGCGACGTGCCAACTCCGCTGGATAGCTCGGTGAAAGGGCTTCGGCCCCGGCATCGCCACCTTGCCTGCCCGATCAAGCCCAGGCGCACTACCGGACGGGGTTAGACGCCCACCTTGCGCAGCGGCGCCCGGCTGCGTTGCGCCGCTTCCCAGTTGGCGGCCAAGCCGACCTGCACATCCGCAGCCGGTAGCATGCCGCGCCCGCGCAGCAGATCGGACGCCCGCTCGGCGAGCATGATGGTCGGCGCGTTGAGGTTGCCGTTCGGCTCGGTGGGGAACACCGAGGAGTCGATCACCCGCAGCCCCTCGAGGCCACGCACGCGCAGCTCGGAGTCGACCACCGCCAGTTCGTCCTCGCCCATGCGGCAGGTGCCGCAGGGGTGGTAGGTGCTCTCCAGGTTCTCGCGGACGAAGGCGTCGATCTGCGCGTCTGTCTGCACGGATGGCCCCGGCGCGATCTCGCCGTCGCGGAAGGCGTCCATCGCCGGCTGACCGATGATCTCGCGGGTCAGGCGCACGCAGCGGCGGAAGCCCGCGCGGTCTTCCTCGCGCTCCAGATAGTTGAACTGGATGCGCGGATGCTCGTAGGGGTCGGCCGAACGTAGCCGCACATGGCCGCGACTCTTGGGTTTGTTCGGCCCGGTGAGCACCATGAAGCCGTGGCCCTTGATCGGCTTCTTGCCGTCGTAGCGCATCGCCGCCGGGAGGAAGTGGAACTGGATGTCCGGCCAGCGCAGCCCCTCCTCGGAGCGGATGAAACCACCAGCTTCGAAGTGGTTGGTGGCGCCCAGACCGTCCTTGAACAGCAGCCAGCGCAGGCCGATCAGCAGCTTGCTCAGCGGGTCCATCTTGCTGTTGAGGGTCAGCGGCTGCTTGCAACCGAACTGGATGTAGACCTCCGCGTGATCCTGCAGGTTCTCGCCGACCCCGGGCAGCTCGTGCTGCAGCGCCACCCCGGCCTGATTGAGTACCGCCGCCGGGCCGATGCCGGAGCGCTGCAGCAGATGCGGCGAACCGATCGGTCCGCCTGCCAGGAGGATCTCGCGGTTGCAGAAAACCTGCTGGGTGCGACCGCCGTGGTCGTATTCGATGCCCACCGCGCGCTTACCGTCGAGGATGATCCGCCGGGTCATGGCCTGGGTCACCACGGTCAGGTTCGGCCGATCCATGGCCGGGCGCAGGTAGGCGTTGGCGGTGGAACAACGCACGCCGTTCTTGACCGTCATGTGCATGGCGCCGAAGCCTTCCTGCATGTAGCCGTTGCAGTCGGCGGTCTTGATGTAGCCAGCCTCCGCGCCGGCCTCGACCCAGGCGCCGTACAAGGGGTTGCGCATATGGTTGCCGTTGTTGGTGTGCAACGGCCCGCTATCGCCGCGGTAGGCGTCGCCGCCGGCCTCATAATGCTCGGCGCGGCGAAAGTACGGCAGGCAGTTGCGATAGCCCCAGCCGTGCGCACCGAGCTGCTCCCACTCATCGAAGTCGTAGGCATGACCGCGGATATACACCAGGCCGTTGATCGACGATGAGCCGCCGAGCACCTTGCCCCGCGGGCAATGCACCCGCCGGCCGTCGAGACCGGGCTCCGGCTCGGTCTCATAACGCCAGTTGTACTTCTTGGTATTCATCGGGATCGAGAAGGCGCTGGGCATCTGGATCAGCACGCTGCGGTCGCTGCCGCCGAATTCCAGGACCAGCACCGAGGTGTCGGCATCCTCGCTCAGGCGGTTGGCCAGCACGCAGCCGGCCGAACCGGCGCCGATGATGATGTAGTCGTATCGCTTAATCATTGCTCAAGCCCTGTGTATTGAGATTCAGGGAAGTGGGCTTGACGCTGCCGCGTGGCGCATAGGCGCCCCAGCCCAGTCGCGCGGCGAATGCGCGGGTCAGCCCGTAATGCACCACCCCGGCCAGCAGGCAGGACGGCAGCGAGGCGGAGATGAAGCTGAACAACGAGGTATTGGCCAGGGTCTGCGGGTTGAACAACAGCACGTAGACGCCGACGCCGACTACCAGCGCCAGCAGCGCAATCGGATTGAAGCCCTTCCAGTAGCGGTACGGCGACTGCTCCTCGGGCGCATAAATGTGCCGTAGGTTCATCCGTTGCTGACGCAGGAAGTAGTAATCGGCGATGCCGATGCCGGCCAGCGCGCTGTTCAGCGCCGAGGTCCATACCAGGAAGATGAAGAAGCCGTCGTAGATTCCCGGGGCGACGAAGACGATGATCGCCGGCGCCACGCAGAACAGCGCCACCAGCAGCTCCCACCGCATCTCCCTGAGCTTCTGGCCGGCCAGTTGGCGCAGGCCGACGATCGAGGTGTAGAGGATGTTGATCATGCTGGTGACGTTGGCGAAGGCGACGAAGCCCAAGGCGATGACGCCGAACGCCAGGCCACCGATATGGGTCATCCAGATGGTCGGGTCGCTGTCGCCCAGGGCGGCGGACGCCAGCAGGCCGACCACCTCACCGAGCACCGCGGCGCCGAAGATGCCGATGATGTTCGGCCAGAATGCGGTGCGCTGGTTCTTGCTCAGACGCGCCAGGTTGCCGATATAGGGCCACCAGGACAGGCCCGCCGCCATGTTCACCTCCACCGCGATCATGAAGTTGACCCGTTTGTCGGCGAAGGGCGCGTCCAGGGCCGGCAGGGCTAGCAGTTCGGCGACGCTACGTTCGCTGAGGATCAGGTAGAGCATCGCGCCCATGATCAGCACCAGCGCCGGGGCGACTATGGTGTTGAACACCTTGATCGAGGTGGGGCCCCTGGCGACCACGAAGCCGGCCAAGATTATCGCGAAGAAACCCGAGAGCAGCACCAGCAGCCCGGTCGGCTCGGTCTGATGCTCGCTCAGCAGGCCGGTCAGGCCATCGATCGAGCGGCCGAACATCAGGCCCAGAACCGCCAGCCAACCCATGGTCAGGAACACCACTGCCAGCACATAGACCAGACGGCTGCCGTTGCTGCCAAACATGCTGCGCAGGAAGGTGAACTGCTCGGTGCCGTACTTGCCGCACGGCACGCAGGTGGCGAAGGTCGCCAGCAGCACGCCGAGGATGTTGCCGATGACGATGGCGGCGATGCCTTCGCTGACGCCGACGAACAGCGCGGTGGCGCCGCCGATGAGGAAGGCCCAGGTGGCGATGGCCAGGGCCGAGTTGGCGTAGGTGAACTCCCAGAAGCCCCACATGCGTTCGTTGGGCAGCAGCGGCGTATCGCCGCGTTCGGCTTCGAGGCTGATATCGACGGGTTTTGACGTGGCCATGGCTCAGTACCCCCAGAGGTAGAAACCGGTGACCAGCACCAGCGTCATCAGGGTGATTGCGAGGTAGTCGATGGCGCTCAGCGCCCCCGGCCAATTATTGGCTTGCTCCATCTCCTCATAGACGCGAATGCGTCGTTCCAGGTCTTGCGCACGTACGCTTTCGGCTTGACTGTTCATCTGGACATAACCTCGTATGGCTCTTGTTATTGGCTACCCGATGTGTCCCGGCATGACGCTTGGCGTTATGCCGGTGGTCTGTTGCTTTCCTTAGTTCATGGCAGGGTGATCCACACCGCCTTGGTCTCCAGCAGGTAATCGAGCTGTTCGGCGCCGAGGTCCTTGCCATAGCCTGACTGCTTGTAGCCGCCGAAGGGCATGCACGGGTCGATGGTGCTGTGCGCATTGACATACACCGAGCCGGCGCGCAGCCGCGGAATCAGGCTGTGTACGCGACCGAGGTCGTTGCAGTAGAGCGCGGCGGCCAGGCCAAACGGTGAATCGTTGGCCAGCGCCAGCGCTTCCTCTTCGTCATCGAACGGCGCCGTCACCAGCACCGGACCGAAGATTTCCTCCTGGACGATGCGCATGTCGTTGCGGCAGTTGGCGAAGATGGTCGGTTGGACGAAGTAACCAGGCCCCTCGACGGCCGCGCCGCCGTAATAGACCTCGGCGCCCTCGGCCTTGCCGGCCTCGATATAGCCGAGCACCCGTTCCTGCTGCTGGCGCGACACCAGCGGGCTGATAAAGCAATCGGGATCGAGGCCCGGCGCCATTTTCAGACTGGCGGTGTAGGCGGCCAGTTCGCCCAGGAACTCGGCGTAGATGCTGCGATGAATGTAGGCACGGGTACCGGCATCGCACACCTGCCCAGAGTTGAAGAATACGCCGTTGGCTACCGCCTGCGCGGCCGCCTTGAGGTCGACATCGGCGAAGACGATCACCGGCGACTTGCCGCCCAACTCCAGGGTCAGACGCTTCATCTGGTCCAGGGCCGCCTTGCCCACGCTGCAACCGACCGGGGTCGAGCCGGTGAAGCTCAGCTTGTCGATGCCCGGATGGCTGGCCATGGCCGCGCCGACCACGCTGCCGCGCCCGCTGACGATGTTGACCACGCCATCCGGGATGCCGGCTTGCTGCACCAGCTCGGCGAAGCGCAGGGCCGACAGCGAAGTCAGCTCGGCCGGTTTGACCACCACGGTGCAGCCAACCGCCAGGGCCGCGCCGAGCTTCCAGGCCATGGTCTGCAGCGGGAAGTTCCACGGCACTATGACCCCGACCACGCCCACCGGCTCCTTGCGCGTATAGGCCAGGTAGTTGCCGGGCAGCGACGGCTCGACGGTACGCCCGTGGATCTTGCTGGCCCAGCCGGCGAAGTAGCGGAAGGTGTCGA
This sequence comes from Pseudomonas sp. CC6-YY-74, assembly GCF_002025205.1. Lineage (GTDB taxonomy): Bacteria > Pseudomonadota > Gammaproteobacteria > Pseudomonadales > Pseudomonadaceae > Aquipseudomonas > Aquipseudomonas paeninsulae. Next base: position 2,468,378 of record NZ_CP019947.1, read on the forward strand.
TGGTGCCCTGGATGTCCACGGCGCGCGCCTGGGCCACCGACTTGCCCACGTCGATCGATTCGATCTCGGCCAGCTCGTCGGCATTGGTTTCGATCAGGTCGGCCAGACGATGCAGCAAACGCTCACGTTCCAGCGGCTTGAGCAGGCGCCAGGTGCCGCCATCGAACTGCGCACGGGCAGCCTGCACGGCGCGGTCGAGATCAGCTGCGGTGCCCATCGCGATGCGCCCGAGCACGCCCTCGGTGGCAGGCTCGATCACCTCGGCGCTGCCGCCATCGGCGGCATCCAGCCAGGCCCCGCCGATAAACAGCTTGTGCGGTTTGCTGAGGAAGCGCTGGGTGGCTTCGCTGACGCCGAATTGCTGCAGATACTGTTTGACCTTGATGTCCACTGTGATTTCCTCGGGCGCCGCCTGCAGGCAGGGCCGCCACTCATTGTTCGATGATCCCCGTGCCCGCGCCGGGCACGGGGATTGTTGCAGGCGTTAGCGTGCGCGGGCGCGCTCGTGGAAGATGAAACCGATGCTGTTCAACAGCAGTTGCGCGGCCAGAATCGAGGTGACCCCGGCCGGATCGTAGGCCGGTGCGACCTCGACCAGGTCCATGCCGACGATCTTGCCCTGGCTGCGCTTGGCCAGTGCCTGGATGATTTCCAGCACCTCGTAGTAGAGGAAACCGCCATGGCTGGGCGTGCCGGTGCCGGGCGCGATGGAGGGGTCGAAGCCATCAATGTCGATGGTGATGTAGTAGTTGACGCCTTGCGGGATCAGATCCAGTACGCCCTCGCTGCCGAGGCGGCGGACATCGCGAACCGAAAGAATCTTCGAGCCGGCTGCATGGGCAGCTTCATAGTCATCGCGATTGGAAGACGATACGTTGCGGATGCCCATCTGGGTCATGCCGACTATGTGGTCCATTTCCGAAGCGCGGCGCAGTGGGTTGCCGTGGCCATAGCGCACGCCGTGGCGCTCATCGACGAAATCCAGGTGCGCGTCGAAGTGAATGATGTGGATCGGCTCGTGCCCTTCGTAGGCCTTGATCACCGGCGCATGGATCGAATGGTCGCCACCCAGCACCACCGGCATCGCCCCGGCCTGGAGAATCTTGCGTACGGCGAATTCGATATTGGCGTTGCTCTTGTGCATGTCGGTGTGGACGATGTCGGCATCCCCCACATCGACCATGCGCACGTCCTGCGCGGCCAGATAGAGCACGTCGTCCTCATGGTCGTAAGCGCCGGCATGGCCGAAGGAAAACAGCGTCGATGCCTCGCGAATCCCACGCGGGCCGAAGCGCGCGCCGGGTCGCCACTGGGTGCCCATGTCATTCGGGGCGCCGAGAACCGCGACATCCGCGTCGATGGCCTCCCAGTCGGTGCAGACCGGCGATTTGGCAAAGGTGCAATGGCCCACGAACGGCAGGTTCAGGCGACCGGACTCGTAACTGTTACTCGACATGTTCAGGCGTCTCCAACTCTTGTTATTAGTGAGTGGCGAAGCGACTAGGCATTCGCCGTTGGAGTGACTATGGGCGCAGTTTTTTCTGGAAAAAATCCTGAACATCAGATACTCATATCGGCGTTCCCGATGTATCGCGATACCGGAGGTTTGGGTGATCCAACTGCATGATGTCGACCTGAAACTACTCAGGGTCTTCGCCACCATCGTCAAGTGCGGCGGCTTTTCCGCGGCCCAGGCGGCGCTCAATGCCGGCCAGTCGACCATCAGCGAACAGATGAGTCATCTGGAAACCCGCCTCGGGGTCAAGCTCTGCCAGCGCGGGCGCAGCGGCTTTCACCTGACCGAGCAAGGCGTGGCGGTCCACGAGGCGACCCTGCGCCTACTAGGGGCGGTGGAGAATTTCTGCCTGGATGCCGACGTGCTCAAGCAGCACATCAGCGGCCAGCTCAACCTGGGCATCATCGACACCACCATCACCGATCCCGACTCGCCGCTGCCGCGCACCACCCAGCGCTTCGTCTCCCGCGGGCATGACGTGCATCTCAACGTCTATATAGGCGCGCCGGCGGAACTGGAGGAGCGCGTGCTCGACGGTCGCCTGCACCTGGCGGTGGGGCACTTCCCCATCCATGTGCCCGGGCTGTCGTATTCGGCGCTCTACCAGGAGGCGTTGGGGCTGTATTGCGGTCGCCGCCACCCGCTCTTCGCCAGCCAGGCCGAAGGCGCCAAGCTGCTCGAGGAAATCCGCGCGAGCCGCATCGTCGCCCGCGGCTACATGCAGCACTATGACCTCGAGCAACTGGGCGTGAGCAAGGCGGCGGCGACGGTGGACAACATCGAGGCCCTGGCCATCCTGATCATCTCCGGTGCTTACCTCGGTTTCCTGCCGGTGCACTTCACCGCGCAATGGGTCAAGAGCGGCGACATGCGCCAACTGGCGGCAAGCCAACTGCAGCTGATGTCACCATTCGACGTGATCACCCGGCGCGGCATGGCCGCGCCACCGATCCTGCGCGCCTTCCTCGAAGACCTGGCGACCTGCTCACCCACCGCCAATCACGCTTGAAAACCGCAGCAACCGCTGCGCCTCGTCCGGCGCCCAGCTGATCCGGGCATGGCTTGAGCAGAAAAAAGGCGACCCGTGGGTCGCCTTGTGCATGCTGTCAGGCTGCTAGGCCAGCTCGCCGCGCAGCTGCCGCGCCGCCGCCACCATATTCACCAGCGCCGCTTCGGTTTCCGCCCAGGCGCGGGTCTTCAGGCCGCAGTCCGGGTTGACCCACAGACGCTCGACGGGGATGCGCTGCGCCGCCTTGCGCAGCAGCTTGAGCATCTCGGCGCTGTCCGGCACCCGCGGCGAGTGGATGTCATAGACCCCGGGCCGATATCGTTGGGGTAATCGAAGGCCTCGAAGGCCTGCAGCAACTCCATATCCGAACGTGAGGTTTCGATGGTGATCACGTCGGCATCCATGGCGGCGATGGACTCGATCACGTCGTTGAACTCGCTGTAGCACATGTGGGTGTGGATCTGCGTTGCGTCGCGCACGCCGCAGGCAGCCAGGCGGAAGGCCTCGGTGGCCCAGTCCAGGTAGTCCTGCCACTGCGCCCGGCGCAGCGGCAAACCCTCGCGGAACGCCGCCTCGTCGATCTGCACGATCTTGATCCCGGCCGCTTCCAGGTCAACCACTTCGTCACGAATCGCCAGCGCCAGTTGCCGCGCCTGCTGCTCGCGGGAAATGTCGTCCCGCGGGAAGGACCACATCAGCATGGTCACCGGGCCCGTCAGCATGCCTTTCATCACCTTGCTGGTGAGGCTCTGGGCGTAGCGAGTCCACTCCACCGTCATCGGTCGCGGACGACTCAGGTCGCCATAGATCACTGCCGGCTTGACGCAGCGCGAACCGTAGCTCTGCACCCAGCCGAAGCGGCTGAAGGCATAGCCGTCGAGCTGCTCGGCGAAGTACTCGACCATGTCATTGCGCTCGGCCTCGCCGTGCACCAGCACGTCCAGCCCGAGGTGTTCCTGCACCGCGACGGCATGGCGGATTTCGCGGTGCATGGCCTCGGTGTAATCGCTGGGCGACAGCTTGCCCTGCTTGAACGCCTGACGCGCCAGGCGGATCGAGGCGGTCTGCGGGAAGGAGCCGATGGTGGTGGTCGGCAGCGCCGGCAGTTGCAGGCGTGCGCGCTGCTGCTCGATGCGTGCGGCGAACGGCGAACGGCGCTGGCTGTCGGCCGCGGTAATGGCCGCCAACCGCGCCTGCACCGTCGGTTTGTGGATACGCGGCGACTGCGCGCGGCTGGCCTGCACGGCGCGGCTCTGCGCCAACGCGGCCTGCACCTTGGCGTTCTGCGGGTCATTCAGGGCAGTCGTCAGCAGGGCGACTTCCTCGCACTTCTGCACGGCGAAGGCCAGCCAGCTTTTCAGCTCCGCATCCAGTTGGTCTTCACGGCCCAGGTCGACCGGGCTGTGCAGCAACGAGCAGCTCGGCGCCACCCACAGGCGATCACCCAAGCGCTCCTGCGCCTGTTGCAGGATGGCCAGGACTTTTTCCAGATCGGTGCGCCAGACGTTGCGCCCGTTGACCACACCGAGCGACAGCACCTTGTAGGCCGGCAAGCGATCGAGAATGCTCGGGAACTGCTCGGGGGCGCGGACCAGGTCGATATGCAGGCCGTCGACCGGCAGGTTGGCGGCCAGGCCGAGGTTGTCTTCCAGGCCGGCGAAGTAGGTGGCGATCAGCTTCTTGCCCGGCTCACGCTGCAGCAGGTTGTAGGCGCGTTCGAAGGCATTCTTCCATTCTTGCGGCAGGTCGAGCGCCAGGATCGGCTCGTCGATCTGCACCCACTCCACACCCTGAGCGGCCAGGCGCTGGAGGATCTCACCGTAGACCGGCAGGAGCTTTTCCAGCAGATCCAGTCGGTCGAAACTATCGGCCTCAGAAGCAGCGCCCTTGGCCTTGCCCAGCCACAGGTAGGTCAGCGGGCCGATCAGCACCGGCTTGATCTTGTGCCCGAGGGCGTGCGCCTCATCGACCTCCTCGAACAGTTGCTCCCAGCTCAGCTGGAACTGCTGGTCGGCACTGAACTCGGGGACCAGGTAGTGATAGTTGCTGTCGAACCACTTGGTCATCTCTTGGGCATGGGCACCGCCACAGCAGCTGTTGTGGCTAACGCCCCGCGCCATGGCGAACAGGGTATCCAGGGTCGGCTTACCGCTGTGCGGACGGAAGCGCTCGGGGATCACACCGAAGGTCAGCGAGTGAGTCAGCACCTGGTCGTACCAGGCGAAGTCGCCGACTGGCAGCAGGTCGATACCGGCGTCCTTCTGCAGCTGCCAGTGGGCGGCGCGCAGCTGGCGGCCGACCGCGCGCAGGCCGGTTTCGTCCAGCTCGCCCGTCCAGTGAGCCTCCAGGGCTTTCTTCAATTCACGGTCGCCGCCGATACGCGGGAAACCCAGGGAATGGGACAGGGCCATGTCGAAACGCTCCATAGATAAACAAGATGGTGGGTATTCTCCGCAAGCCTGCATCGTGAGACAAACTCAACATATTCGTCTTGATCTATAGTTTTACTCATGTAGGCTGGATGACCCTGCTTTCATCCAGCACGTGCAAACACCTCCCGTGATGGATGGGTTAAGCCACATCCACCCTACCCTGCCGCCGAGGCCGCCATGCTCGAATTGCGCCACCTGAAAACCCTGCACGCCCTGCGCGAAAGCGAGAGCCTGGTCGACGCCGCCGAACGCCTGCACCTGACCCAGTCGGCGCTGTCGCACCAGTTCAAGGAGCTGGAGGAGCGCCTGGGCATGCAGCTGTTCGTGCGCAAGACCAAGCCGGTGCGCTTCACCAGTGCCGGGCTGCGTTTGCTGCAATTGACCGATGCGGTGCTGCCGCTACTGCGCGGCGCCGAGCGCGATCTGGCGCGGCTGGCCGGTGGCACCGCCGGGCGCCTGCATATGGCCATCGAGTGCCACAGCTGCTTCCAGTGGCTGATGCCGACCATCGACCAGTTCCGCGATGCCTGGCCGGAGGTGGAGCTGGATCTGGCCTCGGGCTTCTCCTTCGCCCCGCTGCCGGCCCTGGCCCGTGGCGACCTCGACCTGGTGGTGACCAGCGACCCGCTGGAATTGGCCGGCATCACCTATGTGCCGCTGTTCACCTACGAGGCCATGCTCGCGGTGGCCAACCAGCACCCACTGGCCGCCAAGTCCTTTATCCAGCCCGAAGACCTGGCCACCGAAACCCTGATCACCTACCCGGTGGAGCGCGACCGCCTGGACATCTTCACCCGTTTCCTCGAACCGGCCGACGTCGAGCCGGCCCAGGTGCGCACCTCGGAGCTGACGGTGATGATGATGCAACTGGTGGCCAGCGGCCGCGGCGTCTGCGGCCTGCCCAACTGGGCGCTGCACGAATACAGCTCGCGCGGCTACGTGACGGCCAAGCGCCTGGGCGACAAAGGCCTGTTCGCCACCCTCTACGCCGGCATCCGCACCGACATGCTCGATTCGCCGTTTATGCGCGACTTCCTGCTCACCGCCAAGGACACCTCCTTCGCCAATCTGGAAGGGGTCAGCGTGGCGCGCTGAGCCCGCAGCCGCAGGGTCTTGCACGTGCCCCTGCCCTGGCGGGTTACACCCGCCCTACCACGGTAGCCAGCTAGGCTCCGGCGGACATACCATTTCCCCGGATTGCATCCAGGCTACAGCTCACGCGCTCGCCCGAGCGTGCGCCGGCGCATCAAGCGATAGGCCGCCGGCATCCCGACCATAGCCGACTGCCCGCGCACACTACCGGCGCCACGCTCGGCGCCCCCAGGGCTTTGCCCACTCCACACTCATGACCTGGATCAATCGCGCTTAGCCGTCCCTGGGCTTTAATCAGTACAACAGCGCGAAACAAATGCGGAAGCCGATTTCATGATCCAAGCGATGCGCAGCCACCATAGAGGGTTCGCCAGGAATCTGCTGGCGCTCTGGTTCGTGCTGCTTTTCGCCTGCGCCTTCTCTCACGTGCAGGCCGCAGCCAGCAGCGCGATGGCTGCAGCCTCGCTCAGTTTGCTCAGCCACAGCCCTGCGCACATCGACCAGGGCGATTCCCAGCATGACCAAGGAGCAGCGGATACCCACTGCTCCTTGCAGAACGCTCCGTTCAACCAACAACTGTTGGTGGTCCTGGCATTCACAGCCCTGTTCGGCCTGGCCAGCAGCGCCGGCCTGCTCAGCGACTTGAATCGCCAGTGCAGCAACTTGCTGCCCGTGCCGCGGCTCAGCCCCGGCCTGCCCACGCCCGTGCGCAAGCACCTACATCGCTATAACGAGTAGCGCACTCTGCCCCGCTGAAATCCGCAGCCTTACTGCGACAGCCACATCGGCCGCTACCTGGAAGCCCGCGCCAAGGGCCGCGCCTCCCAGGCTATCGACAAGATGCTGACACCGGGGCCAAGCGCGCAGTGCTGCTGCGCGATCGCCAATTCCCTACTACTGAAAAGAGCCACCCTGAGCACCATCCGCAACACTCATTAAACCAAGCAGGAGAACCACCATGAGCACGTTCACTTACCAGACCCTGACGGCTATCGCCCTCACCGGCGCGCTACTGGCCACACCCTCTTTCGCCGCCGAGGAGCACCACCCCGAACAACTGGCGCAGAACCACCAAAGTGCCCCAATGGGACAAGGCATGAGCCAGGGCATGGGACAAGGCATGGGCATGATGGACATGTCCAAGATGCACAAGATGATGGAGCAGATGCACGCCGCCAAGACTCCGCAGGAGCGTCAGAAGATTCGTGGCGAGCATCGCCAGGCCATGCAGTCGCAGATGGGCATGATGCGCAACCGCATGCAACAGAGCCAGTGCCCTATGGCCAAAGATGCGCCCATGCAGCAGCAATGCATGCGAGATATGCACGAGAACATGCAGAACATGCTGCAGATGATGGAACAGATGCTGGAAAGCCAAGCCATGCCAAACGGCCAATGAGCCTGGTGTAGCGCCCAGCCCCGCCATGTTCACGCGGCCGCAAGCGTTGCCTTGGCGCCTTGATCTACCCTCTACCTTGGCGCGGCGATGTGGCTCATGGTCTCACTGCCGCCCGCCTTTTGGGCGCAACCGGCCTTGGGCCGGAACCCGAGCAGGTTGCCTATGGCACGGGAGTAGGCTCCAAGGTCGGCGATCCTTCAACCGGGATCAATGGTTGCGAACATATCGAGCGCGGGTGTTTGGGGACGGCCGCAGTAGGCCTGTGTTTTTCACCAGTTCTCACTCCAATGGCTGACCGGCCTTGGCGATCGCGCGCCAGGTCGCGCCGGCGTCCTGCGACAGGTAGAGGTCGCGCTTGAAGGTGGCCATTGCCCACTCCTGCAATTTGGCCGGATTCTGCGCGAGGTAGGCGACGGCATCCTCGCTCAGCTCGGGCACGCCGAGCGCGGTGATCTGGCGTGTCTGCAAATCCAGCCTGGATAGTTTTGCCGCGCTGCCGTAACTGCCGAACCATAGGCTGTTACCGTCAAGGCTGAAGGTGGCACTCACCACCTGTTCGCCCTGACTGAGCGGTACAAAGCGCTGGCCCGCATCGCGCGACAGGTACAGGCCGGCACCTGTTGCCACTGCAACCATGCGCTCGTCACGCGGGTGCACCGCCAGGGCGGTCGGCGCCTGGCTAACTCCCTGCGCGGCAGCGCGCCGCCAGTCGGCGCCGTCGTTGCGGCTGTAATACAGGCCGGGGGCGCTCATCCGCGAGTTCGGATGCCCGTTGTAGACATACAACGTTGCGCTGTCGAAGCCGCTGGCCAGCAGGTGAAAGTCCGCCTCGCCCTGCAAACCCAGCGGCTGCCAGCTGCGTCCGTCATCGCTGCTCTTGATCAGGCCCAAGGGGTTGGCGAGGCGGCTGCCAGGGGCCGGGTGGCCACTGCTATAGATCGCCCGTCGCGTCACCGCATAGCTCATGTAGTCGTGTTCCGCTCCGGCGGCCTTGCGCCAGCGCCCCTCAGCGTAGACGGCCAGCCCGTGGTGACTGGGAATTAACAAGCGCTGGCCATCCGGGCTGAACGCCAACCCGTGCACATGGGTGAGGGTTATTGCCGGGTCGCCACAGGCGGCGAGGATGGCGAAAGCAGCCAGCAAGCCGAGCGCCGCCACACGCCGTAGAGTCGGCCTGAGGTATGGGGTCAAATCTCCCCGAGCATTGAGGATTTTCTTCATGTTATTTCTCCCAAAGGGATGGTTGCTGCGGCGGGGAGACGCCGCCGACGCATCAGCCGATAGGCCGCCGGCAAGACGAACAGCGACAGCAGCGGCGCGCTGAGCATGCCGCCGACCATAGGCGCGGCGATGCGGCTCATCACCTCGCTGCCGGTGCCGCTGCCGAGGAGAATCGGCAACAGGCCGGCGATGATCACCGCCACCGTCATGGCCTTGGGCCGTACCCGTTGCACCGCGCCTTCGCGAATCGCCTCGATCAGCCCCAGCTCGCTGCTGTCGCCGGCTTCCTCGCGTTCGGCCCAGGCGTTCTTCAGGTAGAGCAGCATGATCACGCCAAATTCCGCCGCCACCCCGGCCAGGGCGATGAAACCGACGCCGGTGGCCACCGACATGTGATAGCCGAGCAGGTAGAGGAACCAGACCCCGCCGGTCAGGGCGAACGGCAGGGTGGCCATGATCAGTGCGGCCTCGCTGAAGCGGGCGAAGCACAGGTAGAGCAGCACGAAGATGATCAGCAGCGTGGCCGGTACCACCAGCTTGAGCCGCGCATTGGCGCGTTCGAGAAACTCGAACTGCCCCGAATAGCTCAGGCTGATGCCTGGCTGCAACTTCACCTGGGCATCGATCGCCGTGCGCAGGTCGGCCACCACCGAGGCCAGGTCGCGGCCGCGCACATCCACATAGACCCAGCCCGTGGGCCGCGCATTCTCGCTCTTGAGCATCGGCGGGCCGTCGCTGACCTTGATCCGCGCCACCGTGCCCAGGGTGATCTGGCTGCCCTGCGGGGTGTAGATCGGCAGTTGTTCGAGGCGACTCAAGGAGTCGCGCCATTCACGCGGGTAACGCACGCTGATCGGGAAACGCGCCAGCCCTTCGATGGTCTCGCCAATATTCTCGCCGCCAATCGCGCTGGACACGATCGATTGCACATCGGCGATGTTCAGGCCATAACGCGCCGCCGCCGCCCGGTCGATATCGACGTCGATATAGCGTCCGCCGGTCAAGCGTTCGGCCAGGGCCGAACTCACGCCGGGTACGTTCTTGGCGACTTTTTCGATGGCCAGGGTGGCCTCGTCGATCTGCGCCAGGTTGGTGCCGGCGACCTTGACCCCGATCGGGCTCTTGATCCCGGTGGCGAGCATGTCGATGCGATTGCGGATCGGCGGAATCCAGATATTGGTCAGGCCGGGCACCTGCACCACCCGGTCCAGTTCCTCCACCAGCTTGTCCGCGGTCATGCCGGCACGCCACTGCTCACGCGGTTTGAACTGGATGGTGGTCTCGAACATCTCCAGCGGCGCCGGATCGGTAGCGGTCTCGGCGCGTCCGGCCTTGCCGAACACATGGGCGACTTCCGGTATCGTCTTGATCATCCGGTCGGTCTGCTGCAACAGCTGCGCGGCTTTTTGCGCGGACAAGCCGGGCAGGGCCGAAGGCATGTAGAGCAGATCACCTTCATCCAGCGGCGGCAGGAACTCGCCGCCCAACTGCGACAGCGGCCACAGCGTGCTGAGAAACACCAGCAGCGCGACCAGCAGGGTGGCCTTGGGCCAACGTAATACCGCATCCAGTGCCGGCTGGTAGATCCTGATCAACCAGCGGTTCAGCGGGTTACTCGCCTCGTCGGGAATCCGTCCGCGAATCCAGTAGCCCATCAACACCGGCACCAGGGTCACCGACAGCCCCGCCGCCGCCGCCATGGCATAGGTCTTGGTGAAAGCCAGCGGGCCGAACAGCCGGCCTTCCTGGGCCTGCAGGGTGAACACCGGAATGAACGACAGGGTGATGATCAGCAGGCAGAAGAACAGCGCCGGGCCGACTTCCACCGCCGCGTCGGTAATCACCCGCCAATGCTGTTCGCCCTTGAGCTCCTCGTCCGGATGTTGCTCACGCCAGGCCTCGATCTTCTTGTGCGCGTTTTCGATCATCACCACCGCCGCATCGACCATGGCGCCGATTGCAATGGCGATGCCGCCGAGCGACATGATGTTGGCGTTGATGCCCTGCTGCTGCATCACGGCGAAGGCGATCAGTACGCCGACCGGCAAGGACACAATCGCCACCAGCGAAGAACGCAGATGCCAGAGGAAGGCCGCGCAGACCAACGCCACGACGATGAATTCCTCCACCAGTTTCTCACCCAAATTGCGCACCGCACGGTCGATCAATTTGCTGCGGTCGTAGGTGGTGACGATCTCCACCCCTCCGGCAGGCTGCTTTTCAGCTGTTCGAGCTTGGCCTTGACCGCGGCGATGGTGCTGCGCGCGTTCTTGCCGCTGCGCAGGATCACCACGCCGCCGACCACCTCGCCCTCGCCATCCAGTTCGGCGATGCCGCGACGCATCTCCGGCCCCAACTGGATATGCGCCACCTCGCCGAGCGTTACCGGCACGCCGCCGGCATCCAGGCGCAGCGGGATGGTGCGAAAGTCGTTGAGGCTTTGCAGATAACCCGAGGCGCGCACCATGAACTCGGTTTCCGCAAGTTCCAGCACCGCGCCGCCGGTTTCCTGGTTGGCCTGGCCGATGGCCGCCGTCACCTCGGCCTGGGTGATGCCCAGGCTGGCCAGCTTGATCGGGTCGAGTTGCACCTGATATTGCTTGACCATGCCGCCGATGGTCGCCACTTCGGCGACGTTGGCCAGGGTTTTCAACTCGAATTTGAGGAACCAGTCCTGCAGCGCACGCAACTGCGCCAGGTCATGCTTGCCCGTGCGGTCGACCAGGGCGTACTGGTAGATCCAGCCGACCCCGGTAGCATCCGGTCCCAGCGACGGTTTGGCGCTGTCCGGCAGGCGACTCTGGACCTGGCTGAGGTATTCCAGCACCCGCGAGCGCGCCCAATACAGGTCGGTGTCGTCATCGAACAGCACATAGACAAAGCTGTCGCCAAAGAACGAATAACCGCGCACCGTCTTCGCCCCCGGCACCGAGAGCATGGTGGTGGCCAGCGGATAGGTCACCTGATTCTCGACGATCTGCGGCGCCTGGCCCGGGTAGGGCGTGCGGATGATCACCTGCACGTCGGACAGGTCCGGCAAGGCATCGATCGGTGTGTTCTGCACCGACCAGACGCCCCAGGCGGTGGCGAACAGGGTCGCCAGCACCACCAGGAAACGGTTGGCCACCGACCAGCGGATCAGGGCAGCAATCATGGCTGCATCTCCTGGTGTCCGTCATGCGTGTTATTTTCCTGGGGCGTGGCCGCCAGGTGCTCGATGCGTTCGATCAACATGCCATCGTCATTGGCGCGCACGCCGACCCGTACCCGATCACCGGCCGCGAAGCCCTCCAGCAGCGCCTTATCGGCGACCGGAAACAGCATGCTCATACCCGGCATGCCCAGGGTCTTGAATGGGCCATGGGTGAGCATCACGCCGTCCGCTTCGATGGCGTCGATCTGCCCTTCGGCTTCATGCAGCGCCGCTTCCAGCTTGACCTCAGTCGCCGGGGCGCCCAGTTCCTGAACCATGATGCCGCGCAGGCTGGCCTCGGAATCGAGCAGGAACTGCCCGGAGGCGACCACCTGCTGGCCCTCTTCCAGCCCTTCGAGGATCTGGGTATTGCCCTCGGCCTCCTGACCCAGGCGCACTTCCACCGGGCGGTAACGCCCCTCGCCTTCGGCCAGCATCACCAAGGCGCGACGACCGCCGCGGAGCACCGCCTCGCTTGGCACCAACAAGGCATCGCGCTCGGCCGGGCGGGTCAGGCGCACCTGCGCGGTCAGGCCTGGACGCAGCCGGCCATCGGGGTTGGCCAGTTCGACCCGCACGCGCAGGGTGCGACTGTCGAGATTGGCCTGGGGCAGAATGGCGTCGATGCTGCCGCTGAGCACTTCGCCAGGAAATGCCGGCAAACGCGCTTCGACCACCTGACCTTGGTGCAGGCCCAGGGCCTCGGCCTCGGGCACCGCCACGTCCAGCCACACACTGCGCAGACCATTGATGGTCGCCAGGGTGTCACCCGCCATCAGGCTCATGCCCTCGCGCACGTTAAGTTCTTGCAGCACGCCGGAGATGGGGCTGGTCACGGTCCACAGCGCCTGGACCTTGCCGCTGCGCTCGAACTGGGCGATCAGCGCCGCCGGCATGCCGGCCAGACGCAGGCGCTGGCGCGCCGCCGCCAGCAGAGCGGGATCGCCGGCATCACGCAGGGCCAGATAGTCTTCCTGGGCGCTGACCCACGCGGGCACCAGCAGGTCGGCCAGTGGCGCGCCGACCTCGAGTAGGTCCTCCGCGGCACGCGCGTAGACCCGCTCGACGAAGCCGTTACTGCGCGCCTGGACCACGGCGATGTCGCGGCTGTTGAAGGTCAGGTTGCCGACCACCTCCAGACTGTTGGCCAGCGCTCCGCGGGTCACTGGCGCCAGGCGCATGCCGAGATTCTGGGTGATGCTCGCATCGATGCTGACGGCGGCGTTGTCGCCGCCCTCCTCGGCATAGCGCGGCACCAGCTGCATATCCATAAACGGCGACTTGCCCGGCTGGTCGAATTTTTGCTGCGGCATCATCGGGTCGTACCAATAGAGCACCTCGCCCTTATCTACCTCCTGAGCAGCCGGGGCAGCCTCGGCGGTGATCGAGCTGTGCCCGGCACTCAGCGACTGTTGGGCGAGCCAGTAGCCGCCGGCCGCGCCGATACCCAGCACCAGGGTGGCCAGCAGCGCACCTTTTGCGATTCGAGCACTCATTGGCTAATCCCTGCGTAAGCGAAATACAGGCGGGCGCTGGTCAGCGCGCGCGCTTGGGCAAAGTCGATGTGTTTCAGGCGTGTCTCGATCAGTTCACGCCGGGCGGCGATCACGCCGGCCAGCTCACCGGCACCGGAGCGATAGTCGGCCAGGGTCAGCGCGACCTTTTCCTCGGCCAGCGGCACCAGGCTGTCCTGGCTGCGGCGCAGCGCACGTTCGAGCCTCTGGTACTCGGCCAGATCATCGGCCAGCTGCTGCGCATGTTCGCGTTCGCTGGCTTCGCGCTCGGCCTCCAGCTGACTCAGCTTGGCCTGTTTGGCGGCGATTCTGGGGTTCTGTCGGGAGCCAGGAAACAGCGGCAGATCGAAGCTGAACTGCACGCTCATCATGTCGCCGAAGGCCGGGTCGCGTTTCTGGTAGGCCAGCTGCCAGCTCCAGTCGGATTTCTTGTCCGCCACGGCCTGGCGCACCTCGGCTTGCGCCTCATCGGTCATGGGCTCGAATAGCGCCAGCTCAGGATGGCGTTGCAGGTTGTGCTGATAATGCTGGGCATCCACCGGCCAGTTTGGCAGGCGACCCGCCAAAGGTTCATCGGCGCGCGGGCCGATCCAGCGCCGCAGGGCGGCGCGCTGCTGCGTCCGGCTTTGCAGCAATTGGTCTTCCTGCTCGGCCAGCAGCGCCGCTTCCTGCCTCGGTCCGACGCTGTCGGCCGCCTGACCGCGGCCACCGGCGAGGCGGGCGCGCACGGCTTTGACCAGAAGATCGTTTTCGGCATAGAGAGTCTGGAACAGCGCCAGCTTCTCCTCGACGGCGAGCGCCGAAATCCAGGCCAGCGCAGTTTCCCGGCGGACCTTGAGCAATTCGACCCGTTGCTCCAGCGTAGCGCGCTCGATCCCGGCCTGGGCCACCTCCACCCGCGCCCGGCGTTTGGCGCGGTTGGGCACCTCTTGCATGACTCCGACCATCTGCATGGTCATGGGCTCGCGGTCGAAGCGACCACGGTTGTCGCCCTCGATCGGCACGTTCTGCAGCCCCAGCAACAGCTTGGGATCGGGCAACTCGCCGGCGGGTATCGCCGAGCTACGCGCCGCCTCGACTTGCGCGGCTTGTGCCGTCAGCGAGGGCGCTTCACGTTCAGCCTGGCGCAGGGCTTCGTCGAGAGTCAGGGCCGCGGCCGGCTGGCTGAGCAAGGCAGTCGCCAGTACCCCGGCCGCCAGGCGCCCAAGGAGGGGGGAAATGTTGGACATGCACGTGATTCCTGTCGATATCCCGCGCCCCATGGGACGCGCAATGGCCAGCGGGCAGCCGGGGCCGCACAGTGGGGTTTACAACGGAGCAGGAATCAGGCGCGCGGGGGGCGCCAGGGGGCGGTTAGCGGCCGCGACGGAAGTACGGCCTGGGCATGCAGCAGGGAATGAGAGGAAACCGGCAGCAGTTTGAGCTTCAGCCGCTGACTGTCAGCCAACGGCAGGCCGGCAGTCGGGCATTTAGCCATATCCGGGCACAACTGACCGTCAGCCTGCATCGTCGCCTCGTCACAGCAGTCAGTCAGCTGTGCCGCCTTCTGGCCCATCGGGCAGGGCGCGCCGACCAGCAGCGAACCCGCAAGGCTCTGCAAGGGCAGAACCAAGGCCAGGAGTAGCACTAGACAGAGACGACGAAAGGCATTCATGCCGCGCAGTCTAGCCCCGCGCCGGGCTGTGGACAATTGATAAGGATCAATTGGCCACACTCTATTGACCTGCCTTGACCTGCATAAGGTTGCGCCGCGCAAGCCCAAGGGCTGCGGCCCGCGACCTTACGTCAACAGAACCGGGTCGAGGCTGACAGCGGGCCTATACTTTTTTCTCCAGCAACCTGGACTGGCGAGCTGCAGTGTTGGCAAGTCGGCCCCGCACCCGCAAGAGGAGCAGACCATGACCATCCGCATTGGCGACGAAGCCCCCGACTTCAGCGCCGAAACCACCGAAGGCCCCCTTCACTTCCATGAGTGGATAGGCGACGGCTGGGCCATCCTGTTTTCCCATCCCAAGGACTTCACCCCGGTGTGCACCACCGAACTGGGCTACATGGCCAGGCTCAAACCCGAATTCGACAAACGCAACACCAAGATCGTCGGTCTCAGCATCGACCCAGTCAGCGATCACCGGGCCTGGGTCGGCGACATCGAGGAAACCCAGGGCCATGCGGTCAACTACCCGATGATCGGCGACCACGACCTCAAGGTGGCCAAGCTGTACGACATGATCCACCCCAACGCCAGCGGCGGCCCGCGCACCGCGGTGGACAACGCCACGGTACGCTCGGTATTCATCGTCGGCCCAGACAAGAAGGTCAAGGCCATGCTGATCTACCCCATGAGTGCCGGACGCAATTTCGACGAGGTGCTACGCCTGCTCGACTCGCTGCAACTCAACGCCAAGCACGCGGTGGCCACGCCGGTGAACTGGAAACCGGGCGACGATGTGATCATCCCCACCTCGGTGTCCGACGACGAGGCCAAACGCAAGTACCCGCAGGGCTTCAAGACCCTCAAACCCTATTTGCGGGTGGTGGCGCAACCCAAGTAACGGCGGTGGCCGAGGTGGGAAACCCGCTGGGTTTTCCACTAGCGGCGGGCACAAGCTGTGCTGCGGCGTAATTACCGGCTGGTATTGGCTGGCGAGCGCGGGGTCGGCTGGATGACGCTTGGTTCATCCACCCCCGCGACCTGGTGGATGGAGCGTCCGCTGTCGCAGCTCTTACAGAGAATCCCGCCGTCGCCAAGCACTGTTACAACTGCGCGCTTGCTCGCCGTGACCGACAGTCATAGCATGACCGTCAGTCACAGCCAGACAAGTTCCTGCCCATGCGCCTTCAAGACCAACTCTTCCTGCAGCGCGAAAGCGTCCTCCTCGACGCCGCGCGCCTGCTGTTTCGCCAGCAACCCTGGGATCGGGTGACCATCGCCGAAGTGGCGACCCAGGCCGGTATCGGCAAGGGCACGGTGTACAAGCACTTCCCCAGCAAGGAGGCGCTCTATGCCCGCCTGGCGCTGGACATGAGCCGGGCGAATCTCGCTGACCTGCGCGCCTTGCATGCCACACAGCCGCCGCACCTGGCCATGCGCCAGGTAATCCGCCGCGCCTTCGAGCAGATGCTCGCCGACCCGATCCTGGCGCAACTGTGCCAACACTGCGACCGCCCGGCTTTTCAGGAGCGGCTGGATGCGCCCTGCCGCGAGCAGTTCCTGCTGCTGGAACGCGACTACATAGACTTCTTCGGCCAGCTGCTGCACGCCACCTTCGATGATCGCGTGCTCTGCCCCGCCGACTGCCAGTACCTGTTGTGGGGCGTGGAGGCCTGCGTCAACGGGGTGATGGCACGCATCGCCTCCGGCGGCTTCGAGCACTGGGCCGAACCCATTGCCCTGGGCGACTACTTCGACCGCGTCACCGATTTCATCATTGCCGGCCTGCGTGGTCAGGCCGCCAGCCTTTGCGCCCTACCCGCCAACCACGAGTAACCGCTCATGTTCCGTCAAGTGTCCAAACGTCCGTGGTTGATCGCCGTCGCCATCAGCGTCTTGCTGCTGCTCTGGTTGCTCAGCGGTTCGCTGTTCAAGGCGCAGAAAGTCGCCAGCGCCGATCAACCTGCCGTGGAGCAGGGTCTGGCGAAAGTCGAGATCCAGTGGCTGGAGGCCCAACCGATGCAGCGCCAGCATGTGGTCCAGGGCCAGGTCGAAGCCTGGCGCCGGGTCGAGTTGCGCGCGCAGATCAGCGCCAGCGTGGCGCGCCTGGATCGGGACAAGGGCCAGCCGGTCGAACAGGGGCAATTACTCCTCAGCCTGTCGCCAGACGACCGCACCGCCCAGGTGGCGCGTAGCGAAGCCGAGGTGCGCCAGCGCGAGACCGACGTCAGCTCAGCCAAACGCCTGCGCGAACGCAACCTGTTTTCCGCCAACGAACTGCTGCGCCTGGACAGCGAGCTGGCCAAGGCCCGGGCCGAACTGGCAACGGCCCGCCTGCACCTGCGCAACACCCGGATCGAGGCACCCTTCGCCGGGGTCTATGACGCGCGCCAGGTCGAACTGGGCGACTTCGTTCAGCCCGGTCAAAGCCTGCTGACCCTGGTCGATATCAGCCAGCTCAAGGTCAGCGCACAGATCGCCCAGCAGCAAGTGACCCAGCTGACCCTCGGCCAGCAGGTCGCAGTGCAACTACTCGACGGCCGCGAACTGAGCGGCGAGCTGCACTTCATCGCCGCCGCCGCCGACCCCGACTCGCGCAGTTTCCGCATCGAGGTACGGGTCGACAATCCCAAGCGGCTGCGTCTGGCCGGAGCCAGCGCCACGCTGCATATCCAGACCGGCGAGGCCATGGCCCATCGCCTTTCGCCGGCGTTGCTCAGTCTCGATGAGGACGGCCGCCAAGGGGTGAAGTGGGTCAACCAGCAACAACGGGTCGAGTTCACCCGGGTAGCGCTGATCAGCGTCGATAACCAAGGCGCCTGGGTCAGTGGCCTGCCGCCGCGGGTCGCGCTGATCACCCTCGGCCAGGGCTTTGTCGAGCCCGGCCAAGAAGTGCTCAGCCAACTCGCCAAAGAGGGCAGCTGAAATGCACGCCCTGATCGCCGCGGCGCTGGACCGCAGCCGCACCAGCCTGCTGCTGCTGGCCTTCCTGATCATCGGCGGCCTGGCCGCCTATGTCGCCATCCCCAAGGAAGCCAACCCGGACGTCAGCATCCCGATCATCTATGTCTCGGTGGCATTGGAAGGCATCAGCCCGGAAGACGCCGAACGCCTGCTGGTGCGCCCGCTGGAGCAGGAATTGCGCAGTCTCGAGGCGGTCAAGGAAATGCGCTCGATTGCCAACGAAGGCCGGGCCTCGGTGACCCTGGAGTTCGATGCCGGCTTCGACGCCAAGGCGGCCCTGGTCGATGTGCGCGAAAAAGTCGATACCGCGCGCAGCAAACTCCCGGAAGAAGCCGATGAACCAATAGTCACCGAAGTCAACGTGGCGCTGTTTCCGGTACTGTCGATCGGACTGTCCGGGCCGATCGCCGAAGCGCAACTGGTGTATGTCGCCCGCCAATTAAAGGAAAACATCGAAGGCATCGCCGAGGTGCTCTCGGTGGAGATCGGCGGCGACCGCGAAGACCTGCTGGAAATCGTCGTCGATCCGCAGGTACTAGACAGCTACGGCATCGACTACAACGAGCTGTTCAGCCTGGTCAGCCGCAACAATCGCCTGGTTGCCGCCGGCAGCCTGGACACCGGCGCCGGGCGCATGAGCATGAAGGTGCCCGGGGTCATCGAGGACCTGCAGGATGTGCTGTCCATGCCGATCAAGGTGGTCGGCGACAGCGTGGTGACCTTTGGCGATGTCGCGACCATCCACCGCACCTTCAAGGATCCAACCGGCTTCGCCCGGATCAACGGCCAGCCGGCCATCGTCCTCGAAGTGGCCAAGCGCAGCGGCGCCAACATCATCGCCACCATCGAACAGGTCAAGTTGCTGATGGCCCAGGCCCAGCCGTTGCTGCCCGAAGGCCTGCACGTCAGCTACATCATGGATCAGTCGCAACAAGTCGAAAGCCTACTTGGCGACCTGCTCAACAACGTGATGACCGCCATCGTCCTGGTGCTGATTCTGGTGATCGCCAGCATGGGCCTGCGCTCGGCGCTGCTGGTCGGCCTGACCATTCCCGGCGCCTTCCTGACGGGCATCCTGCTGATCTGGACGCTCGGTTTCACCCTCAACATCGTGGTGCTGTTCAGCCTGATCCTGGTCGCCGGCATGCTGGTGGATGGCGCCATCGTGGTCTCCGAGCTGGCCGACCGTAACCTGCACCAGGGCCAGAACCCGCGCCAGGCCTGGGCCAATGCGGCAACGCGAATGGCCTGGCCGGTGATCGCCTCCACCGCCACTACCCTGGTGGTATTCCTGCCGCTGTTGTTCTGGCCCGGGGTGGTCGGCCAGTTCATGAAATATCTGCCGGCCACGGTGATCGTCTGCCTGCTCGCCTCCCTGGCCATGGCCCTGGTGTTCCTGCCGGTGCTTGGCGCGGTGACCGGCGGACGCCCGCAACCGCTGCCGAGCACGCCCAGCCGTGGCGCCCAGGCCTACCGCAAACTGCTCGACAAACTGCTGCACCGGCCGGGCCTGACCCTGCTCGGCATACTCGCACTGGTTGCCCTGATCTATGTCGGCTACGGCCGTTTCAACCATGGGGTGGAGTTCTTCCCCGAGGTCGAGCCGGAAAATGCGCAGATATGGCTGCGCGCCCGCGGCGACCTGTCGGTGCAGGAAAAGGACGCCCTGCTGCAACAGGTCGAACGCCGCCTGCTTGGCATGAGCGAGGTCAAGGCGCTGTACGCCCGTTCCCTGGCCCAGCCGGACGGCCAGCTCGGGGTCGACGTGATCGGTACCCTGCAGTTCCAGTTCGTCGATTGGCATGAGCGCCGTCCAGCCCGGCAGATTCTCGCCGACATGCGCCAGCGCAGTGCCGACATTCCTGGCGTGGTCCTGGAGTTCCGCGAGCAGGACCAAGGTCCCAGTGGCGGCAAGCCGGTCAAGCTGCAGATCAGCGCCCTCGACCCGGTCAAGGCCGATCAATTTGTCGATAAGCTGCGCGCCAGCATGCTCACCCTCGGCGGTTTCAAGGACATCGAGGATGACCGCGCCCTGCCCGGCATCGAGTGGCGGGTCAAGGTCGATCGCGAGGCCGCAGCGCGCTTCGGCGCCGACGTATTGAGCGTCGGTAACGCCGTGCAGATGATCACCAATGGCCTGAAACTGGCGACCTACCGGCCGGAAGACGCCACCGACGAGGTCGACATCCGCGTCCGCCTGCCCGGTAACTGGCGTTCCCTCGACCAGCTGGGCCGCCTGACCCTGAACACGCCAAGTGGTCAGGTACCGCTGGCGAACTTCGTCACACTCCAGCCCGCGCCCAAGGTCGGCACCCTGCACCGGGTCGACGGCAGCCGCACCATCACCCTGCAGGCCGATCTGGCCGACGACGCGCGCCTGGATGAACGCCTGCAAGCCTTGCGCGAAGCCATGGGCGAACTGCCGGCGGACATCCAGCTGAAATTCGCCGGCGAGGATGCCGACCAGCGCGAGGCCGCAACCTTCCTGGCCACCGCCTTCGGCGTGGCGATCTTCCTCATGGCCCTGATCCTGGTGACCCAGTTCAACAGCATCTACCAGGCCCTGCTGGTGCTGTCCGCCATCGTCCTGTCCACCGCTGGAGTACTGATGGGCCTGCTGGTCAACGGTCAGTCGTTCGGTATCGTCATGGTCGGCATGGGCCTGATCGCCCTCGCCGGGATCGTGGTCAACAACAACATCATCCTCATCGATACCTATAACCAGCTACGTCGCCAGGGTCTGGAGCCACGCGAGGCGGCCCTGGAAACCGGCAGCCTGCGCCTGCGTCCGGTATTGCTGACTGCGGTCACCACCATTCTCGGTTTGCTGCCCATGGTCCTGAGCGTTAACGTCGATCTGTTGACGCCAAGCTTGGGCGTAGGCGCGCCCTCGACCCAGTGGTGGACCCAGCTGTCCAGCGCCATCGCCGGCGGCCTGAGCTTCGCCACCGTGCTGACCCTGCTGCTGACCCCCTGCCTGCTGGTGCTCGGCTCGCGTTTCGAACGCCGCCCGCCGCCGCTGGAAACCTACGACGACGACCTGCTCGATTTACCGGAACACTTGCTCGCACCGCGGCCGGGCAAAGCCCGTCTGCGCAGCAACTAGGCGCAACTAAAAGGAGCAATCGATGGACCTCCGTGGCATCCCCTTCGGCGTCACCGACTGGGAGCAGATCGAGCGCAGCGAACATGCCGGCACAACCGCCAGCGCCTACTGGCGCACCCAGCTGTTCGGCGCGCTGCGCGTGCGCATGGTCGACTACACGCCAGGCTAACTGGCCGACCACTGGTGCCAGAAGGGCCATACCCTGTTGTGCCTGGAAGGCGAACTGCACACCGAACTGGCAGACGGCCGGCGCTTCGTCATGACCGCGGGCATGAGTTATCAGGTCGCCGACCAGGCCGAAGCACACCGCTCCTCGACGACCACCGGCGCACGGCTGTTTATCGTCGACTGACTCGCGCTGATGCCACCAGACCGCAACGTGCGCACCGCACACCCTAGCCGGCCCGACGGGTGATCGCAGCATCGTCAGCGCAACTGCGCCAGGCCGACCGCTATTTAGGAAAGTTTTAGGGATTGCATAGGGTCTATTTCGCAATGGCCCGGCGCGGCACGCTCTAGCATGGAGCTCCTCCAAACACCCCAAAGGAGTACCCCGATGAGTCCCGTTTCGCGTCGCTGGATCTATGTCGCCATCGTTTATTTCTGCCTGGCCGTCAGCCTGGGCGTGTTCATGGGCACCAGCGGTGATCACCGCCTGATGAGCGTGCATGCCCACCTGAACCTGCTCGGCTGGGTAAGCCTGACCCTGGTCGGGATTATCTACCACTACTTCCCCAAGGCCGCCGCCAGCCGCCTGGCCAGCCTGCAGTTCTGGCTGCACAACCTGTGCCTGCCGGTAATGATGGTGGCGCTGACCCTGGTGATCAACGGCACGCCCCAGGCTGGCCCGGTGCTTGGCGGCGCCGCAGTCATGATGTTGCTGGCGGTGCTGCTGTTCGCCGGCAATGTACTCTGGCGCCGCGCCTGATCAGCGGGCAGCGATCTGCTGCAGCAGTACCGGCCGTTTGAGCAGCAGGCGCAGACGCCCACGCCCGACCTTCTCCAGCAGGATGTCGTGGCTGCGTTCCGCCAGCCGGCGCTGCAGCAGAATCAGCCGCGCCTCGAGGTTGTCGTCGAGCTCCGGCAGCTTCAACGCCGGATCGATACGCAGCTCGCGGTTGCTGAACTCGCTGCGCCGCTCCTCGACATGCAGACTCAGCAGGCGCCAGAAGATGGCGCCAGCCACGCCCTTGATCAGGTAGTCCTCACCGAGGAACACGCTGCTGTTGGCCAGGTAGTAGCGCACCGTCAGCGGCGCTCCCGGCAAGGCCGGCGCGAGCGGCAGCGCGGCGCCCTCCTCGCCTGGGCAATCGGCCACCTGCTGCAGCGCCAGGATCGAGGCGCCGAGCAGGCTGGCCAGGCTCATCAGGCTGTCTTCCTCGTCGTAGCCGAAACGGTGTGGTTCGGCGCTTTCGACATGCAGCACGCCGAGCAGGCGCCCGGCCGCGAGGATCGGCACCGACAGCTGGCTATGCGGTTCGGCCAACCCGGGAAAGGCGATCTCGGTCTCCAACCGGTTGCCAAGCCCGGCCGCAGCCAGGTGTTCGTGAATGGCCCGGCTGTAGGCGTATTCCGAGGCCAAATGGGCGATGCGAATCGGCGTGCGGAATTGCGCCGCCACGCCGATGATGCCGCGGCCCAGGGGAAACTCCGAGCCGACCCCCGACAGCGGGTAGCCGTGGCTGGCCACGGTGTAGAGTTTCTGTCCCTGGCTATCGAGTAGCAGAACCATGGCCTGCGGTATTTCGAGCTGGCTGGCCAAGCCCTCCAGGCACTGCTCCAGCAGGCTGGCCAGATCGCTGCAACCGGCCAGGCGCTGGCTCAACTGGCGCAAGCGGGCGATGTGGCAAGGCGCGCACTGCGCTGGCGGCACCTCGACGCCAGGCACATGCTCGACATCCAGCACCTGATAAACATCCGCGCCACGCAGGCGGAACACCTCGCTCATCCCCGCATTCGAGGCGATTCCAGCGAGCTTGGCCTTCATGCTCTCGAACAGCGGACCCTCGACTTCGGTGCGCCGGTAGAGCAGCGCCAAGCGGTAACGCGCGCTGGTCTGCGGATGCAGGAGGAAGACCGTGACCTGCGGATTGACCAGGATGTTCTCGCGCGTCTTGTTGAAAAACTGGAAGGACAGCGCGACATGGCTGGCGTCCACGTAGTGCACCTGGGAGACCAGGGTGACGTTGGGTGTGCCGTCCGCCCCGCAGGTGGCGACCGTCGCCGGCACCGCGCCCTCCAGACAGGGCCGAATGGCATCCAGACTCCGGCTGGACGTCATCATCCCTGCTCCAGGCGCGAGCCGGCATTGGGCCCGGGGGTTTGCTCGAACAGGTCGCTCAGGGTGAAACACAGCGCCCGCAACTGCTGCGCCTGGAACTCGTGGGTGGCGCGCGCGAAGGGCAACGCATAGCCCAAGGGCAGCAAATCCTCGGCAAACGCATCACGGTGACGCGCCGCCAACGCGGCATCGCCCGGCGCCAGCGCTACCTGACAGGCATCGCGACCCTTGAGCTGCAGAGTGCGGTGGCTGCTGGGCAGACAGAAGACCACGGCCAGTGCCTTGCTCGCCTCGACGTCCTCCAGCAACTGACCCGCCTGCGCAGCGTCGACCAGCACCGTAATCTGCCGCCGATCCGTCGCTACCCGGCAACCCACCACCTTGCTCACCGAGGGCACCCGGCGCACATCGCGCGAAGCCGCACTGATGGATACGCCGCTCTCGATAAAACGGACCTGCTCGTCGTTCAGGGTGGCGCCGGTCATGTTGTTCAACCCTCGCTGGCAAGAAGCTAATCCTGCGCATCCTTGCCCGGCTGAGAAGTCACCATTGGGCAGCCAGAGGACTTAAGCCGGCCAGGCGCATAAATCAAACCGACTGCTTGGGTCGCCTATCAGGTATAGCCCTGCTTCCAGCGCACGGCGCGAAAACGTATCGGCGGCACTGTCGGCTGACCCGGCAGATACAAGGCGCGGGATAGGTCCAGCTGAATGCCTTGCGTCGGCGCGGGCATCGGCGTCTCGAAACGCAGCCAAAATTGATGATGCCGTCCCGGCGTATCCAGGCTGTAGGTGAGGTCCGCCGAACTACTTGGCTCGGCATCGCGCAAGCTATCGAGTGGGTACTTACCCGGATCGAAAACCGCCAAGCGCTGCACCCCGCTCGCTCGGTACTCACGGCCATCAATCGTCAGGACGACTGCCTCCGGTCGCAAGCGCGCGCCATGCACGGCAGGGCTGATTTCCAGCAGCAGGCGGGCGCCCTGCTCGACCGGGTAGAGCGGCTTATCGCGCGGGTCGACCATCACCGGAACGATGAACAGCATCACCTGATGTTCGCGTTGCTGGATCTCGTTACTCAACTCGACCCGCACCCGCGCACCGGGAATCTCCAGCCAGGTTGGCGTACCCCGAGCGACAGCGGCGACCGCTGGCGCGACGTCGACGTAGGCCTGACTGACTTCGCCAGAGCGATAACCGGCGCAGCCGGCCAACAGGACACAAATGAATAGCCACAGCTTCTTCATATTCACGCTCTCGAATCGGCTCATTCGCTAACAACCATTGCAGAGCGCTCAAATCATCGCCAAGGGACTGCGGCGCGTCGGCGCGGCAAAGGCCGCATCGATCTGCGCCAGGTCCTCGGCCGTCAGCTGCAAGGCAGCGGCTTCGGCATTCAAGCGCAGATGCGCCGGCTCGACTGCTTTGGGAATGGCAATCACCCCCGGCTGGCGCAACAGCCAGGCCAGCGCGACCTGCGCCGGGGTGACGCCATGCGTCTCGGCCACCTGGCGCAACGCCGGATGGCGCAGCAGCTGCCCAGCCTGACCGAGCGGGCAGTAGGCCATCAGCGGCATGCCCTGGCGTTGTTGCCAGGGCAGCAGGTCGAACTCGATGCCGCGCGCCTCGGGGTTGTACAGCACCTGGTTGGTGGCGCAGCCAGCGACGCCCAGGCCGTGCAATTCCTGCAAATCGTCCAGGTCGAAGTTGGACACGCCCCAGCTGCCGATCTTGCCCTCCTCGCGTAGACGCTCGAAGGCCTCGACGGTTTCCGCCAGCGGGTACTGACCACGCCAGTGCAACAGATAGAGGTCGATCCGCTCGGTTCTCAGCCGTTTCAGGCTACGCGCGCAGGCCTGCGCCACACCTTGGCGGCTGGCGTTGTGCGGATAGAGCTTGCTGATCAGAAATACCTGCTCGCGCAAGCCCGCAAGCGCCTCGCCCACCACCAGTTCGGCGCCGCCTTCACCGTACATCTCGGCCGTGTCGATCAGGCGCAGGCCCAACTCGATGCCCTCGCGCAACGCCGCCACTTCCGCGCGCCGCTGGCTGGCCACCTCGCCCATGTGCCAGGTGCCCTGTCCGATCACCGGCACCGACACACCGGCCAGTTCAAGCGTACCCATCGTCTCGCCTCCTCGTTCAATCCGCTCGCCAGGAATCATAGCTGCCGAACGTCCACAGATGCCCTTGCAGGTCGCGACAGCTGAAAGCGCGGCCACCTAGTCTTCGTCCTTGAGCCCAATAAGGATCTCGGCGCCCGCGGCCTAGGCATCCAACACATCGGCATCCGCGCCTACTAAATAGAGGCTCTGGGTGCAGCCGCCAGGCGCATCAGCCGGCCATAGGCCGACTCGCCCAGCGAGCCGAGCATCAGCATGCCGTTGCCGCCGCTGAGCTGGCCGTGGACGATACCGCGCCGTTATGCGCGGAGCTCAACAGCAGTAACAGCGACTCCGGCTGTTCGCTCTCCGGGTGCAGCGGTTCCTGCAGCCTTTGCAGGCGCCAGCCGCTGGCGTTGAGCAGGCTCAGCCAGGACTCCAGGGTGCGAAAGAACCAGGGCATCGGCTGCGCAAAGCCCGCGCCGAAGCCGGCGAAGGTTTCCACCCGCCAACCATCGCGGTAACTCGCATCGTCGCAGGCGCGCCAGGGGTGCAGGGTCTGGATCAACAACCGGCCACCCGGCGCCAACACCCCCTGCAGGGCATCTAGGGTCGGTGTCAGCGACTCTTCGAGCAGGGCGAAATTGCACACCAGCACATCGAAGCGGCCCAGCTCGCTGGCCTGGCTTGCCAGCTCGGCATGGCCGCAGACACGGTAACGGGCACGGGGATCGTCTGCCGCCCGCGCCACCTCGATCAAGGGTGCCGAGGCGTCCACCCCCACCACCTCGCCCCCCCGCGCGGCCAGGCCTCGGCACAACCACCCCTCGCCACAGCCGACATCCAGCACCCGCGCAGGTGTCAGCGCCAGTACCGCCTGCAGAATCGCCGCATCGGTGACCAGGCGCCGGCTTTCGCTGCGCTGCTCGCGCACGGCGGCGGTCCAGGCATCTGCATTGGCCTGCCAACTGAGGGCAAGCTGCTCACGATAATTGCGCGGCATAAGTCACTCGCCGATGAAATTTAATGTAGTAGCCGTGCCGGCGCCCTTGTGGCACCGTCTCGGCCCAGTGTCGCTCGATCACTAACGTCGCCAGCGCATGCAGGCCCAGCTGAAATCTTTGCGACTTGGCCAAGGACACTGGCGTCTAACTCATCAAGCAGCGACTAAGCTGTTGTGAAGTGCTAATTGAGGGCAGACCAAGCAATTATGGGCGTATTCTCGAAATCCGACGCGCCAGAACAGGCGCTTCCGACGAACAAACAACCGGCGTATCAGCTGAAGCCGGTTAAGCGCACCAGCAAGTTGCGCATCGCCATCTGGTTGATGCTGACACTGCTAGTGGTGGCGGCTGCGCTGCTGGTTATTTTCGAGATGCGTACCGCGTATTTCCAGGCCCACTACCTCAGCCGCTACAGCGACAGCCTGAGCTACCGCGTGCAACCTGGCCCCAGCCCGGCGATCATCTTCCCGCAGGACGGCCCCTTCGATAAACGTCAAGGCTACAGCTACCTGCCGCTGATGCTGGAGCGCCTGCAACAGCGCGGCTTCCAGATTACCCAACAGGCAGAGTTCTCCCCGGCGTTGCTCGACTACACGCAACGCGGCTTTTTCACCCCCTACCCGGAAAAAATCCAGGCAGGCGTGAACATCAGCGACTGCCGTGGCACGCCCTTCTACCAGTTCCGCTACCCGCAGCAGCACTACCCAAGTTTCAGCGCCATACCACCACTGGTGGTGGGTAGCCTGCTGTTCATCGAGAACCGCCACCTGCTCGACCCCGAACCGGCACAGGCCAACCCGGCGGTGGACTGGCCGCGCTTCGCCAAGGCCGCGTGGTCGCAGGTCGGCAAGGTGCTGGACGTCCAGGATCAGTCCGCTGGCGGCAGCACCCTTGCCACTCAGCTGGAGAAATACCGCCACTCACCGGGCGGCTTAACCTCTTCCGCCTCGGAAAAATTGCGGCAGATGGTTTCCGCCAGCGTGCGCGCCTACCAAGGTGGCCCACTCACTCAGACCGCGCGGGAAAACGTCGTGCGCGACTACCTCAACAGCGTGCCGCTCTCCGCCGCGCCGGGACATGGCGAAGTGAATGGCCTGGCCGATGGCTTGCGCATCTGGTACGGCGCCGACTTCGCCGAGGTCAACCGCCTGCTCGACCCCAGTCGCTCACCCAGGGCGAGCAATGCCGAACGCGGCCTGGCCCTGCGTCAGGTGCTGTCATTCATGATTGCCCAACGGCGGCCATCCTATTACCTGGCCCAGGGCCGACATGAGCTGGCCGAGCTGATCGACAGTCATATCCGCCTACTGGCGGGCGACGGTTTGATCGATACGCCACTGCGCGACGCAGCCCTGGCCAGCCAACTGCGTTATCGCAACTGGGAGCTGCAGCCAAACCTGCAAACGGTGGACGGCAACAAGGGCATCAGCGTGGCCCGCACGCGCCTCTCCAGCCTGCTCAACATGCCGCTGTATGACCTCGACCGCCTGGATCTCTCCGCCAGCACCACCCTCAACAACGAACTGCAACAAGCGGTCAGCGACTACCTCGAGCAACTTGCCGACCCCGCCTTTGCCGAGCAGATCGGCCTGTTCGGTGAGCGCCTACTGTCTGCCGAAAAAACCGGCGAAGTGCGCTACAGCTTCACCCTGTTCGAACGCACCGCCAATGGCAGCCGGGTGCGCGTGCAGACCGACAACACCGACCAACCCTTCGACATCAACGAAGGCAGCAAATTGGAACTCGGCTCCACCGCCAAACTGCGCGTGCTGGCCACCTACCTGGAAATCATCGCCGAATTGCACCAGCGCCATGTCGGGCAGAGCGTGGCCGAACTGCGCGCGGTGGAGGTCGCCGACCAGGACTACCTGACCCGCTGGGCCCTCGACTACCTGCGGCAAAATCCCGCTGCCGAGCTGCCGGCCATGCTCGACGCCGCCCTGGAGCGCAAGTATTCCGCCAGTCCCTTTGAACGCTTCTTCACCGGCGCTGGCCTGCACACCTTTGCCAACTTCCGCCGCGAAGACAACGGCCGCAACCCGACCCTGCGCGATGCGCTGCGCGAGTCGATCAACCTGCCGTTCATTCGCCTGATGCGCGACCTGGTGCGCTACAGCACCTACCAGGCACCGGGCAACAGCGCCGAGCTGCTCAAGGACGACAAGGACCCGCGCCGCCAGGCCTACCTCAGCCGCTTCGCCGACCGCGAAGGCAAGACTTTCCTCCTGCGCTTCTGGCGCAAATACCAGGGCCAGCCGGCGCAGCTACGCCTCGAGACCTTCCTCAGCGGCCTGCGCCACACCTCGGCACGCCTGGCCGCCGTACACCGTTACCTGATGCCGGAAGTCGATGAACCGACCTTCGCCGCCTTCCTGCGCGCCCATGCGCCCAACGAGAAACTCAGCGACAAGCGCATCCGCGAGCTGTACCTGAACTACGGCCCTGGTGCCTACAGCCTACCCGACCAGGGTTATATCGCCCGCGTGCATCCGCTGGAGCTGTGGCTGCTCGGCTACCTGCTGGAAAACCCCGATGCCCGCTTCGGCGATGCGGTGGTCGCCAGCCGCGACCAGCGCCAGGAAGTCTACGGCTGGCTGTTCCGCAGCCGTCACAAGAGCGCCCGCGACAGCCGGATCCGCATCATGCTCGAGGTTGAAGCCTTCCTCGATATCCACCGCCGCTGGCAGAAACACGGCTACCCCTTCGAGTACCTGGTACCGTCGCTGGCCACCGCCATCGGCAGTTCCGGCGACCGCCCGGCGGCACTGGCGGAACTGATGGGCATCATCCAGAACGATGGCATCCGCCAACCCACGGTGCGCATCGACAGCCTGCATTTCGCCGCGGCTACGCCCTACGACACCCAGGTCGAGCGTAACGCCCTGAACGCCAAACGGGTGATGCCCAGCGAAGTGGCCGCGGCCCTGCGTGGCGCACTCTCGCAAGTGGTCGAAGGCGGTACCGCACGGCGCCTGCAGGGCAGTTTCAGCCTGCCCGACGGTCGCCTGCTGACCCTCGGCGGCAAGACCGGCACCGGCGACAACCGGGTCGAAACCGTCGGCCGCGGCGGGCGCGTACTCAGCTCACGGGCGATGAACCGCACCGCCACCTTTGTCTTCTTTATCGGCGCGCGCCATTACGGCACCCTCACCGCCTTCGTGCCCGGCCGCGCCGCGGAGAAATTCACCTTCACCTCGGCGCTGCCGGTGCAGGTGCTCAAAGGCATGGCACCGATCCTCGCGCCTTACCTGGAGCCGGGCAGCCACAGCCAATGCGTCCCCCCGCTGGCAGCGGTGCAGGCCAGTTGGAAGTAGGCATCAGGCGTAGAGCCCATGCTCATCTGCAAGGACTGCCAGAGCCACCCCACCGGGATCCCGTAGCCCGAATAAGCCCAGGCGCAACCTGGGACGCTGCAGTGGCCATACACCCCTCCCCGGATTGCATCTGGGCTACGGATCTGGGCGCCCCTCTCATCAAAAAATAAATAAGTCGTTGCTTTATATATAAATTAAATCAACACAAAGCCCTGTAGGAGCGGCAGTGTGCTTGTGGGAGGGGCTTTAGCCGCGAATATTTTGACGGGCTTGCGGCCTTCGCGGCCATGGGCCGCTCCTACGGGTACGACGGTGCTCTCGTGGGAGCGGTTTTAGCCGCGTATATTTTGATGGGCTTGCGCCCTTCGCGGCCATGGGCCGTTCCTACAGGGGGCATGCTGTCCTGTCGCGCTGTTCAGCCCTTTTTCTGCAGTCGAACATACAGCCCCTCGACCTTCTCCCGCGCCCAGGGGGTTTTGCGCAGAAAGGTCAGGCTGGACTTGATGCTCGGATCGCTCTTGAAACAGCGGATATCGATGCGCGCCGCCAGGCCATCCCAACCCAGTTTCGCCACCAGCTCGGTGAGGATGGCTTCCAGGGTGACACCATGCAGCGGATCTTTCGGCGATTGAGTCATGCGGAACCTGTGTCGACAGCGTGGCGAGGCGCACCGGCTGACAGACTGTGGCGCGCGTAGGGGGATATTCTGACCTGACTCACCAGCCAGCTCCAGCGCAAAAGCACCGCCCCGGGCTCGGCGGCCCCAACCAGTCTCAACGAGCGTCGATGATGAACGGCAGTTCGAGGTTGCGCTCCGGGTCGAACTGGCGGCGGGCGGTATGGTTCAGGTGACGGCCGTAGACATGGAACGACAAGCTGGTGTGCGAGGTTTCATTGATCACGCTATGAATGCTGCCGCTGGGCATCGCCAGCACCTGCCCCGGTGCAATGCACTGCTCGTCAAGGCGCTGCAGTTCGGCATAACCGGGGCGCGTGGCATCGTCCAGGCGTTGCCAGAAAATATTGCGTTCACTGCCCTCGACGCCCACCACCACCGCCCAGGTGTCGTGGTCATGGGGCGGCACGCCGCGTCCGGGCAGCCAGCTGTCGACCACCACGAACAGCGACTGATCGGCCTCGACGTGCAGCAGACTGGTACCAAAGCCCAGGGCCGGATCGGCGCTGTACATGTCCGCCCGCAACCAACCGCGTTCGGCGACGACCCGCTTGGCCAGCGGTGCGACTTGCGCCAGCAAGCTGGCTTCATCGGCGGCGGTCGCGACGATGCGCCGCAGATCGTCGATAAAGCGTTCCAGGTTGTAACTATCGATGGTCATCCACTTTTCTCCAGCCCAGTTCCAAGTCCGACCGGCTGCTAGGCAGCCGTTATAAAAAAGGCCCGCCTCCGAGAAAGAGGCAGGCCCTGGTTTCACCTCACTCGCGAGGCTCAGCCGGCCGAGGCGCGCGGGTCGTCAGCGGTGGTTAACTGCAGGCTGGCCGCAGGTTCGCTCAGCAGCGCGCGATGCAGGGCCATGGCCATCAGCATCAGGATCACCGCGATCGGCAAGGCGGCGCAGATACTCGCGGTCTGTACGCTCTTGAGTCCGCCCGACCACAGCAGGGCCGCGGCGATGGCGCCCACCATCAGCCCCCAGGCCACGCGACTCCAGGTCGGCGGATGCATATTGCCGCGGGCGGCCAGGGTGCTCACCACCAGGGTCCCGGAGTCGGCCGAGGTGACGAAGTAGGTCACGATCAGCAGCGAAGCCAGCGCCCCGAGCAGCGTGCCAAGGCTGGCACCGGCGCTCTGCTCGATCTTGTCGAACAGGGTGAATAGCGAAGAGGTGGCATCGGCCTTGGTCGCCAGCAGGATGGCACCGCCGCTGAACTCGGCGGCTTCACCGCTCAGCGCCTGACTCGCAACCTGCTCCTGGTGAGCCAGGCGATCGGCCTTCTCGTAATACAGCGCGGCGCCGCCGAAGGTACCGATCCAGACAAAGCTGAACAGCACCGGAATAATCAGCGAACCCATCACCAACTGGCGAATGGTGCGGCCACGGGAAATCCGCGCGATAAAGGTGCCGACGAAGGGCGCCCAGGTCAGCCACCAGGCCCAGTAGAAGGCAGTCCACCAGTTCTGCCAGCCGGCATCGTTCTGGGTGTCGCTCCACAGGCTCATGCCGATCACGCTCTGGGCGTAACCGGAGGTGCCTTCGAGAATGGTGTTGAGGATGTAACGAGTCGGTCCGAACGCCATCACTGCGCCCAGGATGACCAGCGACAACAGCATGTTCCACAGCGACAGCAGTTTGATGCCGCGGTCTACACCGGACACGACCGACATGATCGCCACCAGGGAAATCGCCAGGATCAGGCCCATTTTCAGGCCGATGCCCAGCTCGAAGCCGCTCAGGGTCTTGATCCCGGTCGCCAGCTGCTCGACGCCGAGGCCGAAGGAGGTGGCGATGCCGAACGCGGTGACGACCACGATCAGGATGTCGAACATGCTACCCAGCCAGCCGTTCATCCGCGCCTCGCCGAACAGCGGGGTCAGGGTCGAGCGGATCGACAGTGGCTTGCCTTTGCGAAAGGAGAAGTAGGCCAGGCACAGCGCCGGCAGCAGGTACAGCGCCCAGGCGTGCATGCCCCAGTGGAAGAAGGTCACGCGCATCGCCGACTCGGCCGACTCGGCACTCAGGGTGGTGACGCTGAAGGGGTTGCCGGCGTAGTGCCACATGGGCTCGGCCACCGACCAGAACAACAGGCCAATGCCCATGCCGGCACTGAACAACATGGACAACCAGGAAATCGTACTGAACTCGGGTTTTTCGCCGTCCTGGCCGAGGGTGACATTGCCGTAACGGCTGGTCATCAGATACAACAGGTAAACCAGCACGGCCGAGGCCATGGCCAAGTAGAACCACTTGAAATTCTGCAGGATAGTCGTGGAAAGCTCGCCGAATAGTGCCCCGGCTTGCTCACCCATAACGGCGCAAAAGCCGACGAAGGCCGCAATTATCAGGATCGAGATCAAGGTTATTCCGGCATCGACGCCGCGAAAAACCCCGCTGGAATTACTCATAGCATGTGCTCCATTGTTATTGTCGGTATGCCTCTGTGCACGCTGGGCTCAGGGCGAGCTGATGAATCTGTGCGGTTGCCTCCAGGCTGTTTTATCAGCCCCGATAATTCGATAAAAAACAATTTCTGACACATGATTTTTATACGGGCAATTAATGCGTTTTAGTCATTAATCGGCGCGCAACAGCGCGTGTTTCCGCCGCCCGAAACAGCACTCGAGCTTGCACGCGGAAACCACCCTGACCGGGGCAACATCACTCTTCATAGGTTTGCTAAGTGCATCCGCACGCCACGCCGAAACATAACCAGCGGATCATTATTTCGCGGCTGACTATAGGGTCATGGGGCAACCCAAAAGTATTCTATCCACGTCCTCCGCCGATCCATTCGCGCCAAATCCGGCGGTTCAGCGGACGCTAGAGGCAGGCGATTGCGCCTGCCTCCTCACCATGCGACTAAACCGAAGGTCAGCCGCGCGGCTCCTGGCTCAGCGCCTTGAGAAAGCCGATCATCAGGAACAGCATCAGCACCATGAACGGCAGGCCCATGGCCACGGCCCCGGCCTGAATGCCTTTGAGCGCCGTATCGCCGCCAATCACGAACAACGTGATGGTCACCAGGGCAATCATCACCAGCCACAGCACGCGCTGCACCGGCGAGGTACCCGGATCACCACCCGCCGCCAGGTTGTCGACCACCAGGGCACCGGAGTCCATGGAGGTGACCATGAAGATGACCAGCAGGACCACCACCAGCACCGAGGTGACAGCCGCCAGCGGCAGCACTTCGAGGAACTGGAAGATCGCCATGTTGACGTCCGTCAAACCGGCGGCCAACGCGCCACTGCCGTCAATCACCTGGGCAATCGCACCGCCACCGAAGGCGCTGAACCAGAAGATCGCCACTATGGTCGGCACCACCATGACCACCCCGACCATCTGTCGCAGCGTGCGGCCCCGGGAGACGCGGGCGACGAACACCCCGACCAGCGGACCCCAGGTGCACCACCAGGCCCAATAGAAAACCGTCCAGCCCTGGAACCAGTCCTGATCCGGACGATCGACCCAGTTGGCCAACGGCAGGAAGAACTCGACAAAGTCGACGGTCGTATCCAGCACGCCCGAGAAGAAACTCAGCACGCCAATGCCGGCGACCACCAGCAGAAACAGGCCCAGCGCCAGCAGCATGTTGATGTTGCTGAGTAGCTTGACCCCGGCATCCATACCGCGCCACAGCGAGAATCCGGCCACGCCGGTCACCACCAGGATAAACAGCAGCTGCAGGCCGAAGGAGTTGGGGATGCCCAGCACATGCGAGATCCCAGCGGTCGCCTGCATGGCGCCGAGGCCCAGGGAGGTGGCCAAGCCGAACACTGTCAGCACCACGGTGAAGGTATCCACCAGTTGCCCGGGCAGGCCCTTGTGCGCCTTGCCGATCAGCGGTTGCAGGCCGGAGCTGAGGGAAAACGGCAGGCCCTTGTTGTAGGCAAAGAAACCCACCACCAGCGCACTGGTCAGGTAGATCGCCCAGGGATGAAAACCCCAGTGGAAGATGGTCGAACCCATGGCCGCATGCAGCGCTTCAGGGGTCTGTTTGGGTACGTTGAGCGGGGTTTTCCACCATTCGGTGTATTGCGCCACCGGTTCCGCCACGCCCCAATACAGCAGGCCGACGCCCATCCCGGCGGCGAACAGCATGGAAAACCAGGACAGGGTGCTGAACTCAGGCTTGGCGTGTTTACCGCCCAGGCGGATCGTACCGAACGGCGACAGCGCCAGGCCGGCGCAGAATAGAACGGCCAGATTGCCCATGATCATGATGAACCAGTCGCAGTTCTTCAGGATCCAGCCCTTGGTTCCTTCCAGGGCCTCGCCGAAGGCCGCGGGGTCATTCAGGGCCAGCAACACCAGGGCCAGCACGATAGAAAATGAAGCAGGAAAAATAACCCGATGGAAGTTCAAACCCAGTATCTGGATATTGAAATTCCGGGGCACTGAAGCATCGGCAGCAATGTCTTTCACGCAAGGATCCTCACTGTATTGTTTTTGTAGTCATGCCAATACCGAACAGCGTTTTAATGGCGTTAACCGCCAATAAAAACACACCCGCCGAATTGAACAGATAAGTGATGGTCGGGTAGCTAAGCGCTCGCCACAAATCATTTTATGTGCGCAATTAATGACTTTTGATCATCCATGCGCGTAACCAATCACAGCATCAATCGCAGACACTGGCGCAGGTCAGACCTGTCGCCATTAGCGCCGGTTAATCAGCCTTCTGAACCCGCGTTCCGGCTATGGTTTATTGGCGCAGAGGCCCTGGCTGAGGACGCGTACTTGCCACGACCGTTCATAACCAGTCGTCCTGCCAGGGGTATTGCGACAGCGCCTGGCAGCCATCGCGGGTGATCAGCACCTGTTGTTCGAGCTTGATGCCCTGCTTGCCGCCGCGCTCGCCGATATAACTCTCGACGCAGAGCACCATGTTTTCCTCGATGACCCCGTCGTAGCCGCTGCTGTCCCAGTCCGCGCCCTTGTGCGCCAGGGCCGGGTACTCGTCGGCCAGGCCGACGCCATGCACCACGCAGCAGTAGCGATTTTGCTGGTAGGGCTGGGGAATGTCCCAGGCGCGCTGGACGAACTCGCGGTGGCTGATGCCGGGGCGCAGCAGGTCCATGTTGTGATGGACCTGCTCGAAGGCCAGGGCATACAGCTTGCGTTGCTCGGCCGTCGGCGCGACATGGCCGACGGTCCAGGCCCGCGAAATGTCTGCGCAGTAGCCGTAGGGGCCGATCAGGTCAGTGTCGAACGAGACGATTTCACCCTGCTGCATCACCCGCTCACTGGACTCCTGCATCCACGGGTTGGTGCGCGGCCCGGAAGCCAGCAGACGGGTCTCGATCCACTCGCCGCCGTGGCGAATGTTCTCGTAGTGCAGCCAGGCCCACAGCTGGTTTTCGCTCATGCCCGGACGCTGCTCGTCATGCATGCGCTGGATGCCTTTCTCGCACACGGCGATGGTCCAGCGCATCAGTTCCAGTTCGGCGGCGGACTTAATCTTGCGCGCCTCTTCCATCAGGCTGTGACCCTCGACCAGGGTCAGACCCTGCGCCTGTAGAAGTTCGAGCCCCTCGAAGTCGGCCTTGTCCACCGCCAGCCGTGCGCCTGCACCGGCGTGCTGACGCAGCAGCTCGACGATTTCCGCGGCCCACAGCTTGGCCTTCTCGGAGATCCGCGAACCGGCGCCGAAATAACTCCAGCTCACCGCATGACGAATCTCGTCGAGCAGGCCGTTGCCCTCGTGCAGGTGCTCGCAGTTGTGGAACTCGAACAGGATCACCGGGCCCGTGGCGAACACCAGGGCGTAACGGGCGAAGTTGTGCAACGTCCACACCTGCATGTTCGAGGTGTCGGTGGCGTAGCGTATGTTCACCGGGTCGTAGAGCAGGATCGCCGCGCAATCGGCGGCCAGCAGTTGCTCGCGCACCCGCTGCAGGCGATAGGCCCGCGCCGCCTCCAGGGTCTGGGTGCTGACCGGGTTGCGCAACGGCTGGTTGGCGGACTCGCCGCTGGGGTACTTATTCTTGTTGTCGAACATGTGCTGGATTCCAGTGAACAGACTCGGATTAAAGGGACGCTGTTAGGTCAAACGCCCGATCGCTCGGGCAGTGCAGTCATCGCCGGCTGGGCTGCTGATTGCGGCTCTGCTTCGCTCGGGCTGGCCGGCTCGATCGCAGCGGCCAGGGTGGCGCTGGCCAAGCCGACTGGCGTGGCCTGGTGATGCAGCGGCGCATCCTCCTGCAGGTGCGCGCCGCTGACCTTGCCCTGGCCGACCGAGAGGGCCAGCAGCGCAGCGCAAGCGGCGGAAAAGTAGTACAGGCTGGAGGCGCCGAACCACTCCATCAGCGCGCCGGCCAGCAACGGGCCGATAGCGGCGCCGACGCCGTAGGTCACCAGCAACAGGCCGGCCAGGGACACGCGCAGTTCGGCTTCGATATTGTCGTTGGCCAGGGCCACGCCCAGCGGATACAGGCAGAACTGCAGAAAACCGATGCAGGCGCCGACCAACAGCAGGACGCCGAAGGACGGTTGCTGAGAGAAACCCAGCGGCAGGCAGGCGAGGACCAGCAGCACCGCCACGCCACGGATCAGGCTGGCCCGCGGCAAGCGATCGGACAGCCAGCCGAGGGGCAGTTGGGCGAGCAGGCCGGCGCCGATGATCATCGCCATGAACTGGCCGACCTCGGTGGTATCCAGGCCCTGGCGACTGGCATAGATGGCCGCCAGGCCGAAGAAGGCGCTGTAGATCATCCCGGCCATCAGCACGGTGATCAGTGACTGCGGCACCCGCTGGATAAACAGCTTGATATCCACAGGCGCCGGCTGCAGCGCGGCCGGGTGCATGCTGCGAGTCAGGGCCACCGGCACCAGGCACAGGGCAAAGGCCATGGCCACGCCAAGCAGCGCGTGGATGCCCAAATCGCCCTTCCAGCTCAGGGCCAGCTGGCCGAGCACCATGCCGACGTATATCGCCACCATGTAGATGCCCAGCACCTTGCCACGCTGGTCGCTGCGGGCGCGGTCGTTGAGCCAGCTTTCCAGCACCATCAGCTGGCACATCATCGCCAGACCGACCAACGCGCGCAGAAATAGCCAGAACGGCAAGGCACTGCTGAATTCGTGAGCCAATACGGCGGCGGAAATCACCCCGCCACAGGCGACATAGGTGCGGATATGCCCGACCTGCTGGATCAGCACGCGCCCGACCTTGCCGCCGGCCACCATGCCCAGGGCGTTGGCGGCCATCAGCGCGCCGCCCCAGAACTCGGCCACCCCGTCGGCGCTCAGGCGTAGCGCCAGGTAGGTCATGAGCAGGGTCGAGCCCAGCTGCATCAACAGGCTGGCCAGGTACAGCGCGCCGAAGGTCTTAGTCAGTCCGAGCATGCGTGGCTCCTTGGCCAGAACGAAGAAAACCGCCGCTCCCGGCTAGGGGAATGCGGCGGCAGTACGACCAGGGCGAAGGCCTGTCAGGCCAAACCGTGACGCTGCTTCCAGTCGCCCGGATGGACCACGTAACCGAACAGCGCATGGCCGCCGTAGACCAGCTCGGTGCCTTCCGGTATCCACAGCAGCTGGCCCGGCTTGACCTGGTACAGCTCACCGTTGGCCTGCAGCTCGAAACAGCCTTCGATGACGAAGATCACCTCGTCATACAGCAGGGTCCAGTGGACCTCGGCGCCCTCCCAGCGGGCAAAGCCGATGCCGATATTCGGCGACACTTCATTGCTGATGGCGCGGGCGACAAAGGCGGCGCCGGGCGGGCCGCCACGCGGGATGAACTCCAGGTCATGGTGATCGACCAGCAGCACCGGACCTTTTCCAGAAACGACCTGACTCATAACTCACTCCGACTGTTCCAGGCCGCCAGACGAATGCGCGAACGCACGCCGAGACCGAGGAAGGGTTCCGGCGGATTCAACGACGGCATGCCGGTGACTGCCTGGATGTCGCGCAACTGCGCCGAATCGGCACCCACCGCCAGATCGGCCAGCAGGGTGCCGGAGATGGTGCCCCAGGCCGCGCCGACGCCGTTGTCGCAGGCCGAGGCGTAGACGCCCTGCTCCAGCTCGCCGAAGAAGTTGGTGAAATTGCGCGAGATGGCGTAGACGCCGCCCCAGGTGTGGCTGAACGGTACGTTGGTCAGTTGCGGGAAGCGCGCCAGGAAGGCCTTGCGGTGATCCGCGCGCACGCTCGCACGCATCGCATCGCTGGTGCTCTGGCCGTACTTGGGCACGTGCTTGTAGGTGTTGCGAATGATCAGACGGCGATCCTGAGTCATGCGCACCGTAGTGCCGGCGTGGTCGGCCGGGGTCAGGCCCCAGTCGAGCTGGCCGCCATACACCTGCAGTTCGCTGTCGGTCAGCGGCCGGGTCCAGCTGGCGAAGGTCATCACCGGCAACAGGCGGTTGCGCAGGTAGCCGAACTCCTGGGTAAAGATGCTGGTGCCGAGCAACAGCTGCGGGGTGCGGATGCGGCCGTTATTGCCGTGCAGAATCCAGCCGCCCTGACCGTCACGCTCCAGACGCTGGATCGGCGACTCTTCCAGCAGCTCGACGTTGCCCGGCAGCGAGCGGCCAAGGCCGGTGACCAGCGCCGCCGGCTGCATCAGGTAGCAACCGGGGGTGTAGATCGCCCCGCTGTAATGGCCGGTGCCAAGCACCTTGGCCAGCTCGGCACGTTCGACCCGGTGGAACGGCTCGCCGAGGTCGCTCATCAGCTTCTCGAAATGATCGAGGTAAGCCAGACCACGCGGACCCACCGCGCCCTGGTACTTGCCGGCATGCGACCACTGGCAGTCGATCTTGTGGCTCTGGATCAGCCCCTGCAACTGGGCGATGGCGGCGCGATTGAGCGCCAGCAGGCGCTGCTTGTGCGCCGGGTCCGGATGCTCGAGGGCGAACTTGTGCGGCAGGTCGATGACGAAACCGGAGTTACGCCCGGAGGCGCCATAGGCCACGCGCTGGGCGTCGACCAGCAGGATGCGCGCCTCTGGATGGTGCTCGGCCAGCCGGCGGGCGGCGGCCAGGCCGGCGAAGCCGGCGCCGATCACCGTGTAGTCGGCGCGCTGCTCACCCTGCAGGCGGGTGCAGGCCGGTTGCTCGGGCAGAGCCGCATACCAGCCGCAGCTGGCGTCGTCGTAAGGCAACTTGATGGTATTTTTCATGCTACCGCCCTCAGGCCACAGCCCGTTGCGCGTTCTGACAGGATTGCAGCCAGCTGTTGCGCTGCAATTGTGCTTGGCGACCGAGCAGGACGAAGCCGTGCAGCGCCCCCTCGGCATCGTAATAACCGGCGCTCAGGCCATCGTCGGTAGCCGTGCAGCGCCATTCGCCGGTTACGCCAACAGCAGGCGGCAACAGGCACAGCGGCGCGGCCGGGGTCTTCACCGTCACCGGCATCAGCGGATAGCTGACCGCCGTCGGCTGGCCGAGCAGGGTCTTGCTCAGGGCCTGGATGCCCTGGTTGATCGGCGCCAGGTAGGGCAGCAGCTGACCGTTGATCTCGATGCAATCACCGAGGGCGAAGATCCCCGGCTGCGAGCACTGCAACCGGGCGTCCACCTGAATGCCCCGACCCACGGCGACGCCGGCCGTCTCGGCCAGGCCCAGATTGGGCCGCAGGCCAACAGCGGACAGCACCAGGTCGGCGTCCAGGCTCTGACCATCGGCGAGTGTCAGGCGATAGCCCTGCTCGGCCGAGTCGATGCGCTGCACGGTATTCTGCAGGTGCCAGCTCACGCCCATCTCGCCCAGGGCGGCCTGCAACTGCTGACCGGCCTCGACCGGCAGCAGGCGCTCCATCGGCCACTGACCGAGGCCGATGACGCTGACCTGGAAGCCGCTGCTGGCCAGATCGTTGGCAAACTCGCAGCCGATCAGGCCGTCACCGAGGATCGCCACCCGCTGCACGCCGACCAGGCGCTCACGGAAGCTCTGATAGTCGTGCAGATTGTTGACGCTGAGCAGCGCCGCCGTGTCGCCTTCGATCGGCAAACGGATTGGCGCCGCACCGCTGGCCAGCACCAACTGGCCGTAGTCCATCTCGCCGATGTTGGTGTGCAGGCGCCGCGCCACTGCGTCGATGCGCTCGACCGTGCAATACGGATAGACGCGGATCTTCAGGCGCTTCTCGATCGCCAGGGCCGACTCGCCCGACAACGCTGCGGCGCTCTTGCCCTGGGCCAGGCCGATGGACAGCGCCGGCTTGGAATACAGATGACCCGACTCCTGGGTCAGTACGCGGATCTCGACCAACGGATCGGCCCGGCGCAAGGCCTGAGCCAGGCCATAGCCGGCGTAACCACTGCCGATGATCACGATCGGCTGACGCGGCTGGGAGGCGGCCGGTTTTGCCGTTGCTGTCAGCGCCTGCGCCGACACGGAAGCGGTAACCGGCGCACTGACCGCGACGGCGGCAACCACAGGGCTGATATCGAGCATCTCGAAATCGTCCTTGCCGACGCCGCACTCGGGGCATTTCCAATCTTCCGGCACATCGTCCCAACGGGTGCCAGCGATGATGCCGTCATCCGGCCAGCCGAGGGCCTCGTCATAGATCAAACCGCACACTACACAGAGCCAGGTCTTGAACATGTCGCTTACTCCCCCGCTACGCGGATCGCTACGTTCTTGGTGCGCACATAGCTGTACAAGGCTTCCTGACCCTTCTCGCGGCCGAAACCGGACAAACCGACGCCGCCGAACGGCGTCTCGATACCACCGGCATACCACTCATTGACGAACACCTGGCCGGCCTTGAGGCGACGGGCGCAGCGCATGGCGCGGCTGATGTCCTGGGTGAACACGCCGGCGACCAGGCCGAATTCGGTGCCGTTGGCGATGGCGATGGCCTGTTCCTCGGTATCGAAGGGGATGATCGCCAGGACCGGGCCGAACACCTCTTCCTGGGCGATGCACATCTCGGGGCTTACATCGCGGAACACGGTCGGGCGCATATAGTGCCCGGCGCGGTCGCTGAAACGCTCACCACCGGTGGCCGCTACCGCGCCCTCCTCGATGGCGCGCCGACACAGGGTTTCGATGCTGGCCAGTTGCCCGGCACTGACCACCGGAGTGAGGTCTGGGTTGTCCTGGCCGACGCCGACGCTGAGGCCTTCGGCCAGGGCGACGACCGAGTCGACGATTTCTTCATAGATCTCGCGCTGCACCAGCAGGCGCGACATGGCCGAACAGACCTGGCCGGCATTGAAGAAGATGCCGCCCTTGACGCTGGACAGCAGCTGCTCGCGATCGGCATCGGCGAAGGCAATCGCCGCCGACTTGCCGCCCAATTCCATGACGCTGGGGATGGCGTGCTCGGCGGCGTCACGCAGGATGGTCTGGCCGGTCGCTACCGAGCCGGTGAAGACGATCTGATCGACGCTGCGATGGCCGACCAGGTGGCTGCCGACCTCACGGCCACGGCCGCAGATCAGGTTGACCGCGCCATTTGGCAAGCCGGCCTTAGCGATGGCGCGAATCAGCACGCACATGCCCAGCGGCGACAGCTCCGGCGACTTGATCACCACCGCATTACCGGCGGCCAGGGCCGGAGCCAGCGAGCGGGCACAGATCGACACCGGGAAGTTCCAGGGCACGATTTGCGCCGAGACGCCCATCGGCTCGTACAGGGTGAAATCCATGTAACCGTTGCCCAGCGGGATCGAGGTGCCCTCGATCTTGTCGGCCATGCCGGCGTAGTACTCGAAGTAGCGCGCCGCCTCGGTGAACTCGTCGCGAGCATCGTTCAGGCTCTTGCCGTTTTCCTGGCACAGCACCCAGGCACCTTCGTCGGCGAGCGCACGAATCTCTTCGGCGATACGCAGCAGCCAGGTGACTCGCTGCGCCGGGCGCACGCTGCTCAGCGCGCCGCTGTCGGCGCAACGGCGGGCAGCCAGCACGGCGCGCTCGGCATCGGCGAGCGTGGCCTGGGCGATGGTCGCCAGCGGCTCGCCGGTGCCAGGGTTGTTTACCTTCAGCTGCTGAGCGCTATCGAGCCACTCACCGTCGATGTAGTTGAGCCAGTGGGATGCAATCGGATACATGGCGGCCTCCTCAGGCGGACGGTACGGTGGCCAGCAGCTGACGCGCAGCCCACTGATGGAAGAAGTGGGTCGGGATGTCCATCTCCGGGGAGAAGGCGCCGCCCTTGTAGCCCGGCGAATGACGGCCCTTCTGCATGCCTTCGACCGAGGCGATGTCCTCGGCGAATACCACCTTCCAGGACTCCAGAATGGCGTTACGGCAGGCGGCGTACTCGTCGCCCAGGGCCTCGTCGCCGACGTAGAACAGGCGCAGGTGCTCGATGGTACGGCCCGGCGCAACCGGCTCCAGCTGCATGGCGAAGGCGTGGTCGGCCTGGATGCCGAGCAACACGTTGGGGAAGAACGCCACGTATTCGGCGTTGCGCAGACGGTCCTGCGGCCAGCTCGGGAACTGCGGCAGGTGCGTACCGGCGACGTCAGACAGGTTGTAGGCGTAGCTGCCCTGACCGGCGAAATGCTCGTCGAAGAGGATGTTGTAGTGGTCTTCCAGGCGCGAATAGGTATTCAGGCTCGGGTGCACCCACGGCAGGTGGTAGGCCTCGCAGTAGTTCTCTACCGCCAGCTTCCAGTTGCAGTTGATGTCCAGGGTGGTGGCGTCGTGGCCCGGACGGCGGCGCAGCAGACTCATGCCGTCGTCACCGAGGAACTGGCTCCAGCGCGCGGTCAGCGGCGCGAGCATGTCTTCCAACGATTGGGCGTCGCCGGACAGGTTGACGAACACCATGTCCATCCAGATGGCGCTGCGGATGGCCTTCAAGCCGTGCTTTTCGCAGGCGAAGCGCTCGTCCTTGTGCACATCGATACCACCGACGTGCGGCGTGCCGCGCAGGCCGCCATTGAGGTCGTAAGTCCAGGAGTGGTAGGGGCAACGGATCACGCCCTGCACGGTGCCCTCTTCCTGCACCAGCTTCATGCCGCGGTGGCTGCAGACGTTGTGGAACACCTGCACCAGACCCTCGCGATTGCGCATCAGCAGCAGCGGCAGGCCCATGAAGTCGACCGGCTTGACCGAGCCGTTCTGGGTCAGGTCGCTGGCGAAGCCAACACAGGCCCAGGTCTTGCCCATCACCTGATCGCGCTCCAGCTCGAAATGACGCTGCTCGATATAAAACTCGTTAGCCAGGCCAGTGGCCTCATGGATCGGGTTGAGGACAGTTTCCAGTTGTTGCACCGGAATATGTTGAGCGATGGAGTTGGTCATTGTTGTTCTCCCCTGCTGGGCACGGTGACTGATTGATCGGCAGGCTCGCTGGCCAGGTCCGTTGGCAGCGAGTTTCGAGAATCTGGGGATAGTTCGACAAACGATTTTTAACGGCTGGATTTATGACTTTTAATCATCCATTCAGCAGACCATGCTCAGCGGCTTGATTGGCCGCTGCCAGCCCGGTAACGGGGGCTTGCATATGCGCAAAGATCATCAATCCATGACAATAAATGGCTTGTTCGAGGGGCCGGGGAAACGCCACTTTAGCCACCACCAAACCAGCCCACCGGAATCAACAGAAGGCGGGCACCAGCGCCGGCTGCGCGCGACAGACACCCATACAGGCTCGCCTGCCCTGACGCAGGTCGATAGATTTGAACGGACTTATCGGGTGCTATTGGTGATGCCGGCAGGCTGGAAAGCATCCAACAGCCATCGAACAGCGAATTCATCCTGCACTTGAGTTTTGTCACGACGCGTTGCTTGCGTCAGGCAGCTCCGCTGGCCTTCCCACGCCATCACCGGGATACCAGTCGCTAACGCAGGAACACTCCCAGGACGACCCCGGCATTGCGCCTACGGTCGTGCTGGGCGGGGCCACTCCCCTCGCGCTACCCGCGCGAACGGCCTGCTGAGGAATAGCCGCGCATAGTCCAACACTAGCGCCGCGACTGCTCCATGCAACGCTGCCGCAGGCCACAAGCCTGCGGCAGCGTTCGTTTCGGCCCGGTAGTTAGGCGCCGGCACCGAGCGTTGCGTCGTCCAGCGCAGGCGGCAACTGCTCAAGCAACCAGGCGCGGAAGCACTTGACGCTCTGACGCATCGCACCCCGGCCGAGCGGCTCGAGC
Source organism: Pseudomonas sp. CC6-YY-74 (assembly GCF_002025205.1). Taxonomy (GTDB): domain Bacteria; phylum Pseudomonadota; class Gammaproteobacteria; order Pseudomonadales; family Pseudomonadaceae; genus Aquipseudomonas; species Aquipseudomonas paeninsulae. Next base: position 2,512,911 of record NZ_CP019947.1, read on the forward strand.
AGGCAGAACTGCGCATCCGACTGCAACACGGTATCGATCGGCCTAACCAGGGCGCCGGTCTGCAGGTGGTTGTCGACCAGGTTCGACCAGGCCAGCGCAATGCCTTGGCCACTGAGCGCCGATTGAATCAGCATCGAGTAACTGTTGATGTTGATCCGCCGCCTGGGCTCGACGCCTTTGAGGCCCAGGCGCTGGAACCACTCGGACCAGCCGATCCAGTCGCGCTGCGGATCTTCCAGCCACAGCCAGGTGCAGTCGGCCAGCTGCTGCGGGGTGCTCAGCGTCGGGTTCTTGGCCAGATAGCCCGGGCTGCACACCGGGAACACTTCCTCGGCAAACAGCGGCGTCACCTGCATGTCTTTGGGCGGGGTGCGGCAGTAGTACAACGCCAGATCGCAATCCAGGCGGGAGAAATCCTTGACCTGGTCATAGGCGATGATGCGCAGGTCAATCTCTTCGTTATCGCGCTGAAACTCCGCCACCTTGGGCAGCAGCCACAACGAGGCCATCGCCGTACTGGTGACCACGGTCACCTGTTGGGCGCCCTGCCAGTGGCGAATTTCACCGGTGGCATGGGCCAGCTGCATCAACGCGGTTCGTACCGTCTCATAGTACTGGCCACCGGTCGGGCTCAAGTTGATCGCCCGTGTGGTGCGTTCGAACAGGGTCTTGCCCAGGTAGTCCTCGAGCAGGCGCACCTGGCGGCTGATCGCGCCCTGGGTGACGTTCAGTTCGTGCGCCGCCAGGGTAAAACTCAGGTGGCGCGCAGCCGCTTCGAAAGCCACCAGGCTGTTGAGTGGAGGCAGGGGATGGATTTTCATGCAGGCAAGATCACGCAGTGTTTTAGTTATGTCCCCGCAGTTTAGAACCATGCATGCGCTAAACACAGCGCGCGAACAAGCAATCGTGCCAGATAGGCGAAATCAGTGCCGCGGACTAACCGGCCCCGGCTGCCCCGACCTCCTCCGCCGCTGCGGGAGTAGCAGGGTCAGGCCCAACGTCGAGGTACGCCTGGTTTTCCTCGCGAATGCGCCGCGCCTGCTCGTCGTAGAGAAATGGCAGAAACATGTAACGCTGACCGCGCGTCACAGGCATGGCTTCATGCAGCAACCCGCAGGAGAACACCACCGCGCCGCCTGGCGGCGCGGTATACAAGCCCGGGCCAAATTCGGGGAAGCGCAGAAAACCACCGTCGTACTCGCCACTGTTGAGGAACAGTGATATCGCAAACCGTCGATGCGCCGTGCCCTTGGTGGTGTTGTCGCGGTGCGCGCGAAAATGCCCACCCTCACTGGCGTCGTAGCAGCCGACCAGATAGCGCTCCATGCGCGTGACGTGAAACTGGAAGGCCTTGAGGATTTCCGGCACTACCCGCTCATAAATCCGTCGCCGACAGGCCTGGCGCAACGCCTCATCCTCAAGCGTGCAGTCGCGCCGACTCTTGTGGTCCTGGCCAAGGACCATCACCGTTTTGCCATTGATGTCCTGCATGAAGCCTGAAGGTTCGCCGCCCTGGGTGCGGTAATAGTCCATCAACGCCTGGCATAAACTCGGCTCGAATACCCGTGGCAGCACCAGCACCGGCGCCTGCGTCCTGGCCGGGTACGCCGGGCCGATCGCCGGCAAGCGATCCAGCAGCGCCAGCACAGCCGTTACGTGCGCCTGCGCGGTAGCGGCGAACGGCAGCACGGCCATCACCCGCAACATCGGATCGAGCAGGTAGGTCACCTTGCGGTAACCACCATCCTCCTGCAGTGCGCCGTATAGCCCGCTGATCTGGCGGTCGAAATCCCAGAAGTAACGGACCCCGGGCAACTCGGTGACAACCCGCCGCAGCCGTTCGTCCTCGGGATCAACCGTGACGCCAAACAACGACAGGTTGTAATCATCGAAACGCGCTCGATTGACGGCCAGCAGCGCCAACACCTGGGCACTGATGGGGTCGGCGGCGGAACCGAGAAAACTCAGCAGCAGATAGCGACCGGCGACCGTGTCGAAGACGAAGCGTTCGCGGGTTTCGGTTCGGCAGGTGAACCAGGGGGCAGGCTCGCCTAAGCCCAGCAGTGCAGTGCGCATGATGTTCAGCCTCCATGCAGGCGTAACCGCCTACCGATTTAGCCAAGGGTCGCTAACAAGAATAGCTGGCCTGAGGCATTCAACCTCCGTCATAGCGCCGCTATGTGTGGGTGAAGTGCGGCCATGCGGCGCGAAGCTCTGCGGCCAACAGATCCGCTATAGAAAACGGCCCATCACCAAGGCAATGGGCCGCTACAACACAAGCGTAGCGCCTGCAGCTACGACAAACCACGCAGGCAGGGCCAGGCTCTAACAGGTCGTTGAAAAACTACCTACGTTGCCGATACGACGTTAAAAACAGGCTCGGCATGCTCATTTACAGCTCGTAAACTCCGCTTCCTCGCCTGTTTTTGCCTTGTCTCGGCTGCCTCGCCTACGTTTTTTCAACGGCCTGCTAAGGCATGTTGCCGATGATCTTGCGTATCTCTTGCTCCGAGAAACCGCGCAGTGTCTGCGTGCGCGTATTGCCGAGCGAGCCGACTTTCAACAGCAGGGAGGTGGCGGCCTCCTCGTCCCCCTCGACGATCAGCACCAGATCGTAACTGCCGACGGTCCAGTAGACCGCCTTGACCGCTACGCCGGCCTTTTCACCCAGCGCCTTGAATGCCTGAAAACGATCCGGTGAGTCTTTGACCGATCGAATGCCCTGATCGGTGAAGTTAACCAGCGAGATGAAGGTTGCCATGATTACACCCCTTGTCAGGGTTGCCCAATGGCGGTCACAGAGCCGGCAGCGATTACCTGGAAGAGGGCCGCCATTCTTCCAAACCCGCGAGTCCGACCATCGATTACTTGCGCCTGTTGCTGGCGCAGCACTGGACGGGCTGAGGTCACTGCCCCACTCCACCGGTGTGTCTTCAGGCATAGCAGGCTAGTGCAGCACACGCATGACCACTGATCCGCACAGGCAAAAAAAACCGGCCCAACACAACGAGGTGTGGGCCGGTAAAGCACTATCGGGTCGTCGTGGAGCCCGAGCCGGGCATCAGCATTGAAATCCTGACTCGGGCGCCTCGCCTGCAGACGACCGGCTGCAGGCGGGGATGCAACTCATCAGGCCAGCTTGCGCTCGACCTCGTCGAACTGGGCTTGCACTGCGGCTTCCGGCTCCTCGGTCAGCAGGCTGACAACGATGATGGCAACGGTTGCCAGGATGAAGCCGGGAATGATCTCGTACAGATCGAAGATCCCGCCGGACAGTTGCTTCCAGATCACCACGGTCAGACCACCGAGGACGATGCCAGCCAGGGCGCCATTGCGGTTCATGCGCTTCCAGTACAGCGACAGCAGGATGGCCGGGCCGAAGGCGGCGCCGAAACCAGCCCAGGCGTAGGACACCAGGCCGAGCACGGTATTGTCCGGGTTCAACGCCAGCACCAGGGCGATGATCGCAATCAGGACCACGGCGCCACGGCCGATCCAGACCAACTCGGTATCGCCGGCATCTTTCTTCAGGATGGCCTTGTAGAAGTCTTCGGCCAGGGCCGAGGAGCTAACCAGCAGTTGCGAGTCGGCGGTGGACATGATCGCTGCCAGCACGGCGGCCATCAGGATGCCGGCCACTACCGGGTGGAACAGGCTGTTGACCAGCACCATGAAGACGGTTTCGGCGTCGGCCAGGTCGGTGTCCAGGTAACCCAAGGCTACCCAGCCGATGGACAGGGCAGCAACCAGGGTCAGGGCCGTCCAGCTCACCGCAATGCGACGGGCAGTCGGAATGTCCTTGTCATCGGAAATCGCCTTGAAACGCGCGAGGATGTGCGGCTGGCCAAAGTAGCCCAGGCCCCAACCGACCAGCGAGAGAATCGCGATAATGCCCAGCGGTTGGCCTTCGGCATCGTTGAAAAAGGTCAGCAGCTCGGGGTTCTTCGCGGCAATTGCCAGGTGTGCGGCGTCGACACCGCCTACTGCGTTAAGGGCGAATACCGGCACCAATACCAGTGCGGCCGCCATCAGCAGGCCTTGCACCACGTCGGTCCAGGCCACGGCGAGGAAGCCGCCGAACAGGGTGTAGGAAACCACCGCCAGGGTGCCGACGATCACGGCGATCTGGTAGTCGAAACCGAACACGGTCTCGAACAGCTTGCCGGATGCCACCAGGCCAGAGCTGGTGTAGAACAGGAAGAAGGTCAGGATGATCAGCGCCGACACCACCCGCAGGGCGCGGGATTTGTCGTTGAAGCGATGCTCGAAGTAGGACGGCATGGTCACCGAGTCATTAGCCGTGTGCGAGTACACGCGCAGGCGCTGAGCGACGAACAGCCAGTTCAGCCAGGTACCCGCCAGCAGGCCACCCGCGATCCAGGTGGCTTCGAAACCGGCCACCAGGGCATAGCCCGGCAGACCGAGCAGTAGCCAGCCACTCATATCGGAAGCGCCAGCCGACAGCGCCGCAGTGGTCGGACCGATGGAGCGGCCGCCGAGGATGTAATCGGACAGATTGCTGGTACGTTTGTAGGCCACCAGGCCCAACCACAACATCAGTATCAGGTAGACCACGAAGGTCACCCCTACAACAAAAACGTTCTGCTCGTTCATCTTGTTGTTCTCTTATTTGGCACGGCTCAGGCCGTGGTTATAGTTTTTTAAGCGACTGCCTCATGCGGTCACTGCCTTGAATCCACCGACCCGGCGCACGCCTGAACATCCGGTCGGAGGCGGGGCCGGCCTTGTGAGCCCGCCCCTGAATAAACTCAGTCCTCGTCGCCCAGCGACAGCAGCGAAGCGTTACCGCCCACCGCCGTGGTGTTGACCGACGTGGTGCGTTCGTTGACGAAGCGCAACAGGTAGCTCGGACCACCGGCTTTTGGCCCGGTACCCGACAGACCGCAACCACCGAACGGCTGCACCCCGACCACGGCACCGATCTGGTTGCGGTTGACGTAGAGGTTGCCGACGCGCGCCAGCGCCTCGATGCGATCTGCGGTTTCCTCGTTGCGGGTATGCACGCCGAGGGTCAGGCCATAACCCGTGCCATTGATCGCCGCGACCACCTTCTCAAGATCGGCCGCCTGGAAACGCACGATGTGCAGGATAGGGCCGAAGTTCTCTTTCTTCAGTTCGGCGATGCCGCCGATCTCGAACGCCACCGGGGCGACGAAATGACCGTGCAGGCCAGCCGGCAACGGGGTTTCGCCAATCAGTTTGCCCTCGCCCTTGAGCTGGGCGATATGCGCGTCCAGGCCGGCCTTGGCTTCGGCGTCGATCACCGGGCCCACATCGCTTTCGCGCAGGTGGGTCGGGCCGACTTTCAGTTCGGCCATCGCGCCCTTGAGCAGGTCCAGCACGCGCTCGGCGATATCGGCCTGCACATAGAGCACACGCAGGGCCGAGCAACGCTGGCCGGCGCTGGTGAAGGCCGACTGTACGGCATCCTTGACCACTTGTTCCGGGAGCGCGGTGGAGTCGACGATCATCGCGTTCTGCCCGCCGGTCTCGGCGATCAGTGCGGCGATCGGCCCGGCTTTCTCGGCCAGCTGACGGTTGATGATCCGCGCGGTGTCGGTGGAGCCGGTGAAGCACACGCCAGCGACGCGGGCATCGCGGCAGAACACGCCACCCAGGGTGGCGCCATCGCCCGGCAGGAAGGCGATCACATCCATCGGCAGGCCGGCTTCGAACATCAGTTCCAGGGCACGCGCGGCGATCAGACTGGTCTGCTCAGCCGGCTTGGCCAGCACACAGTTGCCGGCGACCAGGGCGGCGGCGATCTGGCCCAGGTAGATGGCCAGCGGGAAATTCCACGGGCTGACGCAGACGAAGATGCCGCGACCTTCGTGGAACAGCTCGTTGCGCTCGCCGGTCGGGCCTTTCAGCTCTTCGCGACCCAGACGCAGACGCGCCTGCTGGGCGTAGTAACGGCAGAAATCCACCGCCTCGCGCACTTCGTCGATGCCGTCCTGCATGGACTTGCCGGCTTCCACGGTGCACAGCGCCATCAACTCGGCACGGTTGCTCTCGAGCAGATCGGCCAAACGCTCGAAGATGCTCGCGCGGCTATCGATGGCGGTGGCATTCCAGCGCGGCCAGGCAGCGCTCAACCCGTCCAGCGCCTGAGCCGCCTGGGCGGCGCTGGCGAACTGGGCGGTGCCGACGACCTTGCTCAGCTCATACGGGCAGTGCACGTCCTGCGCGGTGCCAGGCAGCGACTGCCCATTGATCACCGGCGTAGCGTGCCATTGACGGTTGAGGTGCGGCTGGTAGGCGAGCTCAAGCTCAGCCAAAGAGTGCTGGATGTTCATATTGATGCCTTGGGAATTTTTCCGCGCGACACCGAACTGAGCAGGCGGAAGGGGAATTTTGTCATTACCGAGCGTTTTGAACTTGCGCAGTTGCGTCACCGGATGATCAAGAAGTGACTCAATCGGCGTACTCGGGTCAACCAGCTGGTGGACGAACGAGGAATTCGCGCCGTTCTCCAGCAAGCGGCGGACCAGGTACGGCAGCAGATCCTTGTGTGCACCGACCGGTGCATAGATGCGCACGGTCTTGCCATGCGTTTCCAACACGGTGTCGTACAGCGCATCGCCCATGCCATGCAGGCGCTGGAACTCGAACTCGCGAGGCTGCTGGTAGTCGGCGGCCATCGACAGGATGCAGCTGACGGTATGCGCGTTATGGCTGGCGAACTGTGGGTAGATCACATCACGGGTGAACTCCGACAGCAGGAAGCGCGCACAGGCCAGGTAGGACGTATCGGTGCCTTCCTTGCGGGTGAACACCGGGTAGCCGTCCAGGCCCTGGACCTGACACTGTTTGATCTCGGTGTCCCAGTAGGCGCCCTTGACCAGGCGCAGCGGCATCTTGGCACCGAGCTCCTTGCCCAACAGGGCCAGCCACACCAGCACCGGCAGGCAGCGCTTGGAGTAGGCCTGGACCACCAGGCCGAACTCGCCCCAGCCGGCGATGGCCGGGTCGCGCATGAGCTTTTCATACAGTTCCAGCGACAACTCCAGGCGGTCGGCTTCCTCGGCGTCCACCGAGATACCAACGCCCAGCTTGCGTGCACGCACGGCCAGCTCCAGCACATTGGCGAACAGCTCACTGAGCACGCGCTCGCGCTGGGCCACTTCGTAACGCGGATGCAGGGCGGACAACTTGATCGAAATCGACGGCTTCGGCCCCTTGCCCACCTGCGCCTCGGCACCGACGGTGTCGATGGCCTTGCGGTAGTCGGCCATGTACTTCTCTGCGTCGTCGGCAGTCAATGCCGCCTCGCCGAGCATGTCGAAGGAGTAGCTGTAGCCTTTTTCGCGCTCCGGGCGACCGTTCTTCAGCGCCTCGGCGATGTTGCGGCCAAGCACGAACTGCTTGCCCATCATCTTCATCGCCTGGTTCATCGCCGCACGAATGACCGGCTCGCCGGAGCGCTTGACCAGACGCCCGATGACGTTCTTCGGCCGGCCATCGGCGGCGGACGGATCAACCACCTTACCGGTCATGACCAGACCCCAGGCGGCGAAGTTGACCAGCACATTGTCGCTCTTGCCGAGGTGGCGCTCCCACTCGGCGGCGCTCAGCTTGTCGCGGATCAGCGCATCGGCGGTGGCGGCGTCAGGGACGCGCAGCAGAGCCTCGGCCAGGCACATGAGCATCAGCCCTTCCTGGGTATCGAGGCTGTACTGACGAAGCAGTGCGTCGAGGGTATCGACGGCATTGTCCCGGCCACGTACATCCTGAATCAGGCTACGGGCACCGTGGCTGATAGCCTCGATGCCGGTTTCACCGGGGTCGGCGAGCTGCAGGAGCTCAGTGAGATAGGCTGCCTCGTCAACGCTGTAGTTGGCGCTGATGACAGGAAAAAAATCGGCGGCCTTGGCGGCCGAGATCCGGTTAAGGAACTCGTCCTGCAAGACGTGACTGGCTTTAAACATCACGCCCATCCTCTTAATGGAGACTGTTGTTGTAGGAACTACTGCTAATGGGTTTAGCTCAGATGCACTGGTCTGACCATCGCGACCTGCCAAACACACACGGCAAAGAGTGGATGATGGAATTTAGTGGCATCGTCATGACAGCTTCTTACAGAAAGCTCTGGAGTTTTTGCGAAAAGCTCCAGAGCCGGGAACTAATGGCGAACGGACGTTCGAGCTTCAGCCTATTTGAGCAGGCGCATATCGCGCGGCTTTACCGCTGGAACAGGCCCGCTAGCGCCTGAACAGGCTGATCAGCAGGGTCAAACCGATGCTGACCAGCAACATCGATGTCAGCGCAATGAATCACTTGCCGCGTGGCGACTCGATACGGATATCGCCCGGCAAGCGGCGAACCAGTGCAGCAGCCACGGCGTGAAGTGCAGTACGGCGCCGAGCAGCAACAGCGCCGCACCAATCATCATCAACCAACGCGCCATGCTTGTACCCCACCGCCAGCGCTGCAACCTGCAGTCTGCCGCCACACTCAGGCAAACTTCTCGTCATAGGCCGTAGGGGTCATGCCGGCGCTGGCCAGGCATTCACGCAGGTGCTTGATTTCCTGCCTGCTGCACTCATTGCTGTGGTGCGGATGGTGCAGAAAGAACTCGTACTGGTTCAAGACCACGCGAAAACGCGCACCGAGAATAGGGTCGATAGTTGCACCGAGGTGATGCAGCAAAGACTCGACCTCGCGCCAGTGGACGTTGCTGGGCAACGGCCCCTGGCAAATCGAGTGCAGGAGATTCTGGTGTTTGTGGCTCATGGCTCGACCTCATATCGACTGCTCGGCTTTTCCTAGGATAGCGGAGTGCACAGTTGTGCTTCATAAGCCCAAGGGTCAATGGCCGGCGCCGGCAGCATCCCGCTGCCGCTCAAGCTGTACAAGAGCGGGGGCAGGATAAGCGCTTTGCGGTTACGGCCTAGGCCTCGCAGCGCCGGCGAGGCGTACCCGAAAGATGCGCCTCAGTGCGCCTGAGACGGTTAAGGTGTCTCGCGGGAGTAGCCCCTTAATGATGGCGTCCATCCGGGCGGATGTTGTTGCGGGCCATTAGCGGCCTTGAATGCTCTCCAGTCGAAAGTCTGCGCGAATTGATCGGCTTGCTCTGCCGGCAGCGGGCGGGCAATCAAGTAGCCCTGCATCCAGTCACTGCCGACTCTATTCATGGTGCAGTATTGCTCGGCTGTCTCTATGCCTTCGGCAATGACCTTGAGTCCCAAGCGTTGGGCCAAGGTCATCAGGGTTTCGCAGATGGCCAAGCCTTCTTCGGTGTTCATGTCGATGATGAAACTACGGTCGATCTTCAGCACGTCCAGCGGCAGTTGGCGCAGGTAGCTGAGCGACGAGTAGCCGGTGCCGAAATCGTCGAGGGCAATCTTCACCCCGGTCTTGCGTAACGCGTGCAGGAGCAGAATGCTGGCTTCCGGTTGTTGCATCAACATCGATTCGGTCAGTTCCAGGGTCAGGCCCGCGGGCGCTATGCCTGCCTGACGTATGGTGTTGAGCAACGTGTCGGCAAACGCCGGTTGCGTCAGTTGCTTGATCGATACATTGACGCACATGTGCTTAATCGGTGAGTCCTTGTCCTGCCATTCTTTCAGTTGCCGGCAGGCCGTTTCCAGCACCCACTGACCAACGTCCATTATCCGGCCCGACTGCTCCAGCAGGGCAATGAAATCAGCCGGATAAATCATGCCGCGGCTGGGATGCTGCCAGCGGATCAATGCCTCGACGGAATCGATGACGCCTGAGGCCAAGTTCAGCTCCGGCTGGTAGTGGAGGACGAATTGTTGTTCCGTTAGGGCCGAGTGCAAGTCGGTGAGCAACTGCAGGCGCTGGCGGGATTTGTCGTCGAATTCCTGCTGAAACACCACCGTCTGCCCACGTCCCTGGCGCTTCGCCAGGTACATTGCCGTATCGGCGCTGCGTAACAACGAGGCGCCCGTGTGGCCATGGTCCGGGTAAGCGGCGATGCCGATACTGGCATAAACGTAAATCTTGTCGGGGCCCAAGGCGATGGGCTCGTTCAGGCTCGCGTGCAGGCGTTCGGCCACGCCCATGACCTGTTCGAGGTCGGGAAGATTGGGCAGCAACACCAGAAACTCATCGCCCCCCAGGCGGCCGACCATCGACTCGTTCTCATTCAGGGGACTGCTGCCTGGATTGCCCAAGGGGTTGTGATTATGCAGCTGCAACAGCTGGTCTGAGGCGCGCAGGCTGTGGACGAAGCGCTGCGATACCTCGATCAGCAGACTGTCGCCGACCTGGTGGCCGAGCGTGTCGTTAATTTCCTTGAAGTCATCGAGATCGATCATCAGCACCGCGTACTGATGGTCCAGGGTCAGTTTCCGGCTCAACGAATTTGATAAGTGTTCGGCGACCAGGCGCCGATTGGGTAAGCCGGTCAGGGCGTCGTAGTTGGCCATTTGCGACAGCTCACGGGTAGACCGGCGCTGGATGGCGAAGACACGCTCCACCGCTAGCGCGAACCCGGCAATCAGCAGGCTTAACAGCGCCAGTCGCTGCCACATGTCTCTGCGGATTGGATCAATTGCCACGTTGAGGTCGGCCACCGACTTATACCGATGCAAGTGCCACGCCTCGGAGAAGGGCAACCGGATGGTTTGCTCGAGATGAATGGCCGCTTGCTGCTTACCCGTGAGGAAATCCGGCAGGTCGAGGTTGCGTCTATCCATGATGCGCACGCCGGTCTGGCGATTCTCCAGCAGGTATTCGGCGGCCGGAGTGGCGAGGTCAATCTGCTGCTGGGCCAGAAACGCGTTGTCCACAGCGGTGATGGGCAGCCTGGGCCAGCCGTTCAGGACGGCCTCCAGTACATTGGCCCGCAGCACGGCGGTCACCAGCCCTTTGAACTGTTTGTTGGCCTGATCGTAGATAGGCACGGACAGCAGAATACCCAAGGTATCGCGCTCGTCGCCGTTGGCAATCGAGGTGTACTGGGAGTTATCACAGGTACGCAGCAGGGTTGAGCTCACCGCCGCAATGCCCTCGGGGGCGGCGCGAGGCAACTGGGGATGGTATTGCTGCAAGTAGCTGAGTTGCCGCACATATTCGGCATACTCGGCAGCTTCGTACTCTTCGGGCTCATCCTGCTCGTGAGTATTGTCTGCTTCTTGCGCGTTGGCGATTCGCTCCAGCAGCACCTGGTCAAACATCAGGAAAGGCACTTCACCCCGTTCGGGGGCGAAGCCGTCATATACCAGATACACCTCAGATACCGCGACATCGGCGGAAACGTGGTTATACAGTTGCTGGATGGTATTGGCGTCACCATCGCCGAAGTGCCCCAGCTTGACGACGTCGTCATGGATGCTGCGGCGATTGCGCGGGGCCGCGCTACGCACTGCCGGCAATAACGAGATGGTTTTGATAGTGACGTAGGTTCGCTCCAGCACCCCGGCCAGCTTTTCGGCCATGGTTTGCGCTTCAAGCCGCATCTCGTTGCGGATCTTCTGTTGGGTATTGGCGGCTATCTGCTGGGCGTCACGGTAAATGGCCAGCGCAGCGATTATCCACAGCAGCATGAAACCGGCAAGAATGACGTATTTACCCCATCCATTCATGCGCCACGTGGTGGATGCCCCCAGAGTTGCTCTGCTCGGTTTACTCGTCATAAGCCTGGCGACTCCCCCAACTACCCGCATGTTGAACAAATCGAGTTACCGACGCTAAAGGTATATGCCGACCTGCTCTCGCGAGCGTCTCCAGCCGCCCGGCAATGCAACCTGTTTTGCTTAGCCTAGCCGCGAGCGCAATTTTAGCGAGAGCTGCTCAGCAAGAAAGCGGCTGTATAGCTGCTTGGCGAGCATCGCGGCCCTGTAATGTCGAAACGATATCATGACGGGGGCTTGCGCTGTAACCAGGGTTAAACGTCCACACCTAGCGGGCATCAGCTGTGACGCACTTCTAGCCCTTTTTTCGGACAAAAAAAGGGCTCCGAGAAGGGAACGGGTTTATTTAAAGAACAGACCGGCCGCCTCGCGTCGGTTGGTCTTTCGTGCCCTGCAGCCCCCTTTGCAGCCGCTCACAGCTGAGCTCCTGGGCACCTGGCAAAATACGCCCCTGCCCGCTAGCTGCGGCAAGCGCCAAGCCTAGCGTGCACGATGCCTTGGGGCCGTGAGTGAACCCTAGGCAATTTGCAGTGTCTGTCATCTGGGGATGGCATAACGGGCCATGAACCCCTCCTGGGAGAAAGGTCTCTCCCAGGCAAGCCTCGAGCTGCGTAGCAGTCGTGACAAAAAACGTCGCTACGGCTTGGTGGCAGGGCCTTATCAGGCTATTGCCGGATCGCTTACCGAATGGCCATCGGAGCCATTAACTTTTCCTTTTTTATGTGAAGTCATCATGTCCCTATCTCATCATCTTTTTGCACTGGTCTCTCGTCTTGCCTGCCTTGAGCTCAGCACGCAGCGCCGAGCCCTTGGCGCCGGCCTGCTCGGTGCCCTGCTCGCCGTCTGCGGCCCCGTTCATGCTGAGGAGGCCGCCGGCAATCAGCGCTGGGTCAGCGACAGCCTGAACACCTATGTACGCAGCGGCCCGACTGACGGCTATCGCATAGTCGGCACCCTGCAATCCGGGCAGAAGGTCGAGCTGATTAGCACCCAGGGCGACTACAGCCAGGTCCGCAGCGAGGCCGACAGCACCGTCTGGATTCCCAGCAGGGACCTGCAGGACATGCCCGGCCAGGCCGAGCGCTTGCCGCAACTGGAACAGCAAGTAGCCGAACTCAGCGACCAACTCAAGACCATCGACGACAACTGGAAGACCCGCACCCAGGGCCTGCAGGAAACCCTGGACTCGCGCAAGGCGTTGATCGAAGAACTGCAAGCGCACCGCAAGGCCCTCGACGTCGAGCTGACCGAGAGCCAATCGGAACTGCGCACCGCGCAAGCGCGCCTGGGCGATGAGAACAATCAGCTATTGATGCGCTACCTGATCTACGGCGCTGGCATCGCCGGTGCCGGCCTGCTCCTCGGGCTGATCCTGCCGGCCATGACCCGCGGGCGCAAACGCAACGACCGCTGGTTCTGAACCGCCGCTGGGCTGCGCAGCGGCCTGGCGCGTCTGCAGGCGACAACTTGCAGCCAAACGATTTGTCGCAGTTTTCGCTGGCCGAACAGCGGTGGTCGCCGCCGCGGGCTATCGCTGCACGGCGCGGGGATGGCCAGGAAGAGGGGATGCCGGCGTACTCGATAAACACCGCCTGGGTCGCCGCGACGGCGCCCTGTATGCCGATGCCGACGTAATCGCCCTCGACGACCAGCCTACGCGGGCGCCCACAACCCCGCGTGACAACCGCCGATCGTCGCAGACCGCCAGCGCGGCCGGGTGCTGCGGCGCCACCTGCGGCAGCCGCAACACCCTCGACCAAGGGCCGCGTCGCTCAACCTGCCCTGATCCGCAGATGGACACCCCCTGACCCGCAAGCCGGACGCCCGCTAACCCGCGAATGGTCGGACTATCGAAGCCGCCTTATCACTTATAAGAACGGCAAGAGAGCGGTTGCCTTGGTGCATCGACAGCCACGTTGAACATCGCCGGCTCTCTATGGCATCACTCTTGCCTAGTATTTATCGCTACCCGATATAACTGACAGATCACATCCGCAGGATTCGCTCCTGCAAGGCAAAGGCGCCTGAACCCGCTGCGGCTATTTCGCAGAGGCTTCAGGCGCTTTTTTTGCGCTACCGCATTGGAGATTCAGGCACATGAAGTGGCTTACCTACCCTGCGTTCTTGCTGCTGCGCGAACTGGGCATCGTCGGCATTATCCGCACGCTGCTGGCGATTACTTTGGCCGGCGCCGCCATTGCGCTGTTTGCGCCGACCCTGCCAACAGGCCCGCTGTGGGCAGTCCTGGCCTACCTGGCCATTGCCAGCCTGTGGTTGCTGCGGCAGGAGATCGGGCAGTTGCAACGCTACTGTGAAGACGCCGCCCAGCATGGCGCCCAGGAGCCCGTCAGCGCTAGCGAGTGGCAGCTACTGCAGCCAGTTAGCCGCGGCTTCCAGCAGTGGTTGAACCGCGAGCAACGGCAACAACAGCTGTTGCAGCAGCGCCTGGATGAAATCTCCCACTCCTCTCACGAGCTTGAGCAAAGCGCGGCACTGGTGACCCGCAATGCCGAAGGGCAAAGCCAATCGGCCACTGTCGCGGCAGCCGCGGTGGAACAATTGAATGTGAGCATTGTGCAGGTGGCGGCGCTGGCCGATGAGTCGCGTCAGACCAGCGTGATGGCCAGCGAACAGCTGGCCGATGGCATCGAGCAGCTCACCAATTTGGTGCAGCAGGTGTCCGAGATGGCGCAGCAAGCCATCACCACCAACGAGCTGATCCAGCGACTGAACAGCAACTCGCGCACCATCAATGAAATGTCCGGCACCATCCGCGGGATTGCCGCACAAACCAACTTGCTCGCCCTGAATGCCGCCATCGAAGCGGCCCGCGCCGGTGAGAGCGGCCGTGGCTTCGCCGTAGTGGCCGATGAAGTGCGCCGCCTGGCCTTGCACAGCCAGGAATCGGCGGCCGAAATCAGCCGCAACATCGAATCGGTGCAACAGCACATCCAGAATGCCACGGTCCAGGTGTCCGACCTGACTAATCTGGCGCATCGCAGCGCGCACAGCTCCGAAGCGGTGCGCAGCCTGCTCGATCAGGTGCAGCAGCGCACCCTGCAATTGACCGAGCAGGTCGACCAAGTGGCGGTCAGCACCGAACAGCAGGGCAAGGCTGTTGCGGAAATCGCCGAACTGGCCGACCGCGTCCGTCAAGGCAATGCCGACAACCTGCTGGCTGCCGATCAGGCGCGCACCATCGCCCACCATCTGGCTCATCTGACAGGATAATCAGCATGAATGGATTCCCCGGTCTCCCCTTCCAGCTCGCTGGCGCCGCCACCCTGGTCATAACGACCCTGCTGTTCTACGGCCTGCACCGACGCCTGCAGCGGCACAGGCGCCAGCATATGCAGTTGAACATTCGTCAGCTGGCCTTGTTGCGCGCACTGATCTCCGGGTTTCAGCGTCATCGCGGCCTGAGCAATGGCGTGCTCTGTGGCGATGCCAGCCTGAGTCAGGATCTTGCTGCCGCACGCCAGGGGCTGGACCAGCATATCCGCGCGGCCGAGGAGCTCGACAGCTCGCACCGGGACGCCTGGAATAGCCTTATCGATCACTGGTCACGGATGCGCGAAGGGCGCAGTAGCGACCGGGCGAACAATCTGACCCAGCATCACCTGATCATTCGCAACAGCATCTTTCTGATGGAGGATGTGGCCAGCGAAATCGATCTGAGCGAGGGCCGTGCCGAGCTGAGTTACCTGCCCTGCATCTGGCGCGAGGTGGTCCAGGCGGCAGAGTGGGCGGGCCAGGCGCGCGCCCTCGGCACCGGCATCGCGGCGGCCGGCCAGAGCAGTGCCGAGCAGCGCGTGCGGATGCGTTTTCTCTACCAGAAGATCGAGCTGCTGGCCGGCACGGCCTTTGCCACCCTGCAGCGCCATGCCACCGAACACCCGCAGGCCAACGGGTTGCGCCTGGAGCATCGCGAACAGGTGGTGGCGGATTTTCTGCGCTGCATAAAACAGGAACTGCTCGGCCAGGAACAACCCGTAATTGCCGCCAAGACCTACTTCCAACGCGCTAGCCAAGCCATCGACGAACTGCTGGCCCTGGTCGATGCGGCGCTGGCTCAGCTACAGCCCCGCTAAGGAATTGCAGATGCTCAATACCGTCCAGCCGCTGAACTACGACCAGCCAGCACCCGTACGCCGGCCAGCCCCCGGCCAGCTGACTGACCCCATGCTTGCCACCGGCTATCGCGGCCTGTCACTGAGCAGCCATTTCCAGCCCATTTTCAGTATCGCGCACGGCCGGGCGGTGGGCTACGAAGGGCTAATTCGCGCCCAGCATGCCGATGGCACAGCCGAGCCGCCGGCAACCCTGCTGGCGATGCCGAGCAATGGCCGGGAAAGCCTGGAGCTGGACCGCACCTGCCGAACCCTGCATGTGCACAATTTTGCGCGCCAGGCCACGGGGCAGGCCTGGCTGTTTCTCAACTTGAACTCGCAGTACCTGGTCAGCGAACAACCGGACATTGGTTTTACCCGCAATCTGCTGCAGGCAAGCGGCATTGCCGCGCATCGGCTGGTGATCGAAATCATTGAAAGTGAAGTCAGCGATCATGCCCAGTTGAAGCGCTTCATCAGCCATTTTCGCCAGCTCGGCTGCCTGATCGCCATCGATGACTTCGGCGCCGGGCATTCCAACTTCGACCGCATCTGGGACCTGGAACCCGACATCGTCAAGATCGACCGCCGCCTGATTCAGGATGCCGGTACTTCCCGTCGAGTGGAGCGGATTCTCACCGGCATGGTCAGCTTGCTGCATGAGGCTGGCAGCCTGGTGGTAGTGGAAGGCGTGGAAAGTGAACACGAAGCCCTGGTGGCGATTGCGGCCAATGCCGACATGATCCAGGGCTTCTATTTCGCCAAACCACAGGCCCGCATCAACGCCGAGCAAAGCTTTGTGACTACCTTCGACAGCCTGCTGCGCGGCCAGCAGTGGCAAACCGTCAAACGCAGCGCCGACTTGCAGCACTATGTGCGCGAAATAGAAGGCCTGTTTCACCAGGCCGTGGCGCATTTTGCCGCCAACCAGCAGTTTGACCACAGCTGCGGCGTACTCTTCAGCGACCCGCGCACGGTGCGCTGTTATCTGCTCAATGAGGCCGGTTATCAGGTCTCGCGCAATGTCTATGCCCCGCACTACCAGCAGCAGATGAATGCGCGATTTGCCCCTCTATTGTGTGGCGACAACGCCAACTGGTCGCACAAGCACTACCACTACCGGGCGCTGAAGCAACCGGGAGTCATTCAGGTCAGCCGGCCCTATCTGTCGGTCGCCGATTCACGCATGTGCATCACGGTCTCGCAGACCGTCAAGGTCGGCGGCACGCTCTATGTCTTCTGCTGTGACCTGGACTGGCAGGAACAGTGAGGAGATCCGCCCAGAGGGCGAAGCGAGTCGGATGATCTGAGCGTGCTTGATAACCTGAGCGAATCGGTGATTCACCTGACGAGCCCGTATTGACCTGCAAGCCCCCTGCTCGCTTCGTCAGCTCAGGGCTGAATGCCGTCGCCGCGCTTCGGCGGGAACATAGAACAGCAGGCGATCGGTTTCTTTCTTGACCACGGCGTAACACTCGCAACTCAGCTGCTCGAGTTTGCATCGATCCAGCACCCTGATATGCCCGCGGCTGTATTCGATCACGCCAAGCTTCTGCAACTTGCCGGCGGCCTCGGTAACCCCTTCGCGGCGCACACCAAGCATGTTGGCGATCAGTTCCTGGGTCATGGTCAACTGGTCGCCGGGTAGGCGATCCAGCGACAACAGCAGCCAGCGGCACAGTTGCTGGTCAATCGAATGGTGTCGGTTGCACACGGCCGTCTGCGCCATTTGCGTCAGCAGCGCCTGGGTATAGCGCAACATGAGGTGCAACATCTCGCCATGGCGGTTGACCTCATCCTTGAACTGCCTGCCTGGCAAGCGGAAGGCATAGCCGGCGCTCTGCACGATCGCCCTGCTCGGGGTGCTTTCGCCGCCCATGAACACGGCGATGCCGATCAGGCCTTCATTGCCCACCACAGAAATCTCCGCCGACGCGCCGTCTTCCATCACATAGAGCAACGAGACGATGGCGTCGATCGGAAAATAGACGTGGCGCAAGGCGTCCCCGGATTCATACACGACCTTGCCGAGCGGCAAGGGGATCAACTCGAGGTTCACCAGCAGGCGCTGCTGCACATCGGCCGGCAAGGCCGCCAGAAGGTGGTTCTGTTGCGGCGTGGGCATCGTGGACATAGCTGCCACCGTTCGATTGAAGACCATGGGAAATACCCTTCCCCACCACACAGGATAGCCCCAGGTCGTCCTGCCTGCGTACGTTTACGCACAGAAAGGAGCACTGGGGGCACTGGCGAATGCCCGCGTCCAGGCGCCGAGGTTCGGCTGCCCGCAGGAAAAACCTGATGAATGGCAGGCGACCACGATTTATCCGCGCCGTACTGCCGCGAAGAGCGTGACCGCCCATCCCTGTACTGTCAGCCGACGGTGAATGGCCCCACTCGGTTCACACCACGCCTTGCGCCAGCATGGCATCGGCGACTTTGACGAAGCCGGCGATGTTGGCGCCCTTGACGTAATTGACAAAGCCGTTTGGTTCTGTGCCGTAGCCAATGCAGGCATGGTGGATCGACTGCATGATGCCGTGCAGGCGCTCGTCGACCTCGCCGGCCGTCCAGTGCAGGCGCATGGCGTTCTGGCTCATTTCCAGGCCACTGACCGCTACACCGCCGGCGTTGGACGCCTTGCCCGGGGCGTAGAGAATCTCGGCGTCGATGAACAGGTCCACGGCGTCCAGGGTCGAGGGCATGTTGGCACCTTCGGCCACGCAGAAGCAGCCGTTCTTCAGCAGGCTGCGGGCGTCTTCAGCGTTCAGTTCGTTCTGCGTGGCGCATGGCAGCGCAACATCGCATGGCAGGTGCCACGGGCGCTGGCTGAAGATGAACTGCAAGCCAGGCTGCTCAGCCATCTCGCTGAGCCGCCCGCGACGCAGGTTCTTCAGTTCCATCAGCAGTTGCCACTGTTCTTCACTGAGGCCGGCCTCTGCGTACAGGGTGCCTTCGGAGTCGGACAGCGAGATCACCTTGCCGCCCAGATCCATCACCTTGCGCGCGGCGTACTGCGCCACGTTGCCGGAACCGGAAATAGCCACACGCAGGTCATCGATGGTCCGGCCACGGCCCTTGAGCATTTCCTCGGCGAAGTACACACAGCCGAAACCAGTAGCTTCCGGGCGGATCAGGCTGCCGCCGTAGGCGATGCCCTTGCCGGTCAGCACCGAGCTGAACTGGTTGGCCAGGCGCTTGTACTGGCCGTACATATAGCCGATCTCGCGCGCGCCCACACCGATGTCACCAGCCGGCACGTCGAGGTCGGCACCGATATGACGATACAACTCGCTCATGAACGACTGGCAGAAGCGCATCACTTCATTGTCGCTCTTGCCCTTGGGGTCGAAGTCCGAGCCGCCCTTGCCGCCGCCCATCGGCAGCGAAGTCAGCGAGTTCTTGAACACCTGCTCGAAGGCGAGAAACTTGAGCACGCCAAGGTTCACCGAGGGATGGAAACGCAGGCCGCCCTTGTATGGGCCGATGGCGCTGCTCATCTGCACCCGATAGCCACGGTTGACCTGCACCCGCCCCTGATCATCGACCCACGGCACCCGGAACAGGATGGCCCGCTCGGGTTCGACCATGCGCTCGACGATACCGCTCTGCAGGTAGCGCGGGTTGGCTTGGAGAAACGGCCAGAGGCTGCGCAACACTTCCTCTACGGCCTGGTGGAATTCCGGCTGGTCGGGATCGCGCTGCTTGAGGCGGGCCAGAAAATGGTCTGCGGATTCGCTCATGGGACTGCCCTCGATTGACCGTGCTCATACGGTCACTCACTGAAATTTGGCAGCACTCTAGCAGCAGCAAACGCACCGCAATAGAGCGAAATGTCGCCTTTATGAACCTATATGGTACGAAGACATAAATTATGCGTTGAGCCATAAGCACGACTCAGGACAAATCATCGTTTGGCTGGGGTGTTGATCCTGCTCGGCGCCGGAGCAGGGTCAGCTTTGCAGAACCGATGCCCGCTAGCGCTCGATCACCTGGCCGCGCATGGGTGCCAGGCGCGCCAACAGGCGGTTCTGCGCCGGCGTGGCGATGCCTTCGGCGTCCATCGCGTCTTGCAGGTTTTCCACCAGCGCATTGAAATCGCTGCGAGTGAGATTCTGCCCCTTGTGGCTGTCTTGCATGCTGTCACCAGTGTAGGTGCAGGGGCCGCCGGCCTCGACGCAAAGCTGTTCGACCAGCTTGTCGCGCAGACGCACGATGTCGATATTCTCGAAGTGGCGGACGATGCGCTGGTCCCTGGCGATATTGAGCAGCATGCCTTCGACGATACGGGTGATGCCCGGCTGTTCGCCCAAGGCGCGGTACAGGCTGTCATCGGTTAGCGCGCGCTGGGCGCAGGCGGCCAGGCTCAACACCAGGACCAGCAGCACAATGCGCATTGCTAGAAGCTCCCCTGCACGGACAGGTAAGTAGCGTTCTGGTTATCCAGACTGGCGATCTCGCCGAGGCGCGCGTAGGCCAGCACCACCGCCAGGTGTTTGTTGGGAAAGTAGCCGAGGAACAGGTCGGCCCAATCACTTTCACCCGCGAAGCTGAGGTTGTCCGGTTTCTCGCGGTATTCGATACCGAGCGCCCAATGGCGGTCGAACAGTACGGCGACCGAGCCCTCCTTGAGCAGCGAGTGCCGGTCGCGGCGGTCGCCGCCGAAGCCGAGCAGACCCAGTTCGTTGGCCCGG
Source organism: Pseudomonas sp. CC6-YY-74 (assembly GCF_002025205.1). Taxonomy (GTDB): domain Bacteria; phylum Pseudomonadota; class Gammaproteobacteria; order Pseudomonadales; family Pseudomonadaceae; genus Aquipseudomonas; species Aquipseudomonas paeninsulae. The sequence goes on from NZ_CP019947.1 coordinate 2,533,335, forward strand.
CTGTAGCGCAGGCCGCCGTTGAGCAGCAGGTTGTAGCCGAAGGCGCCGCCGAGAATCAGCCGACTGGCGCTGAGGTAGCCTTCGGTGTCTGCGCTGCGCTGGGCGCCGACCAGGCTGGGGATGAGAAAATCCTTCTGCCGCTTGTGCTGGACACCAAGCGATAGCTGGGGCAATTGCCCGTAGATCAGGTCGCCGAACAGCCGCAACTTCACCCCGAAGATGTCCTGACTCAGGCTGTTCTGCGGCAGATTGAGACCACGCGCCAGGTTGCCCAGGTCGAAGCGCTGGCGCGCATAGGATAATTCCATACGGTTGTCGAACGACGCCGCCACACCCGTCACATCCAGGCGGTAGTCAGGCGTTTCCACTCGGGTGGCGAACACATCGGCGCCCCACTCACCCCGTTCGCCATAACCGGACAACAGCGCCCACGGGGTGATGCCGCCACCCGCCGCCCCTTCCAGGCTGCTCGCCCCGCCGGTGGCCAGCAGGCGGCCCTGGTCGGCAACCGCCAGGCTTGAACACAGACTGAATAACCCCACGCCAAGCCATTGTGAGTACGGCATAGCCTCAAGACACCTTCAACGCGGCAGTCGGCAACGGCAGAGCGACCCAGGCCTCGAAGGCCTCGGCCGGCAGCGGCCGGCTGATCAGGTAGCCCTGGGCGCAGTCACATTTCCAGCGTTCGAGCAAACGCAGGCTGCAGGCCAACTCGACCCCCTCGGCAACCACCTTGAGGCCCAGGCTGTGGCTCATTTCGATGGTCGAGCGGACAATCACGGCGTCTTCGCTGGCCTCATCCAGGTCAAGGATAAAGGACTGGTCGATTTTCAACTCCTGCACCGGCATGCGTTTGAGCTGGGCCAGCGAGGAATAGCCCGTGCCGAAATCGTCCACCGATAGGCTGATGCCGAGGTCGCGCAAACCGTGCAGCACTTGCAGCGCCAGCGTGGGGTTGAGCATCACCCCGCTTTCGGTAATCTCGAAAATCAGTTGCTCGGCCGGCACCTGGTAGCGCCGCAACAACTGGCCGACGCGCACAGGCAGCTTGGGGTCGACCAGGTCCTCGGTGGAGATATTCAGTGACAGCTGCACGCGCAGGCCGCGGCCATTCCACGCCTGCAACTGCCGCAGAGCCTCTTCAATCACCCAGGCGGTAAGGCTCTGGATACTGCCGGTACGCTCGGCCAGGGGGATGAATTCGCCTGGCGAAATCATCCCCAGCTGCGGGTGCTGCCAGCGCAGCAGGGCTTCGGCCTGGCGCACTTTGCCGGTAGCGATATCCAGCTTGGGTTGGTAATGCAGCAGCAGTTCGGCGTTGTCGGGGGCCAGGCGCAGGTCGCGGATCAGGCGAATCTGCCGCTGGTGTACGGCGTCGCGGCCGCGTTCGTACATCAGCAGGCGACCAGGCAGCTGCGCGGCGTCCTGCATGGCGATACTGGCGCGGCGCAACAGGTCATCCGCGGTTTCGCCATCGGCCGGGTAGGCGGCGATGCCGACACAGCAATCCAGGACGACCTCCTGATTGCCGATGCGCAAGGGCTGGCTGAGTAATTGCTGCAAGCGGTCGCCGACCACAATGGCACTGTCGCCGTCGCTGTTTTCCAGCAACAGCAGTAACTCGCTGGTCATCAACTGAGCCAGGCTGTCGCCGGGGCGCAGGCTGTCTTGCAGACGCTGACTGAGTTGCTGCAAGGCCAGATCGCTGGCGCCCGGCCCACAGCTGTCGTTGACCGCACGCAAGTTGCCTACGCCCACATACAGCAGCGCCGTTGGCCGTCCGGCGGCAATCGCACTGCCGAGCCGCTCCTGCGCCAGGGTGCGGTTGGGCAGACCGGTCAGCGCATCATGCAGGGCGTTATGTGCCAGTTGTCGCTCACGCTCGGCAAGGCCCAGCTGCATGGTGTGAAACGCCTTGGCCAAGCTGCCCAGCTCATCGTTGCGGTGCAGTTCGAGGGGCATCTGGTAATCACCCTGGCCCACCCGCTCGGCCACAGCCGCCAGGCGCTGTACCGGCTTTGATATATTGCGCGCCAGCAACAAGGCACCACCCAACGCGGCCAGCAGTGCGGCCATGGCGATCAACAGAATATTGCGATCGAGTGGGGCAAAGGCCTGCTGCGCCTGGGTCATGGATTTATGCAACAAGGCCTGGACCTCAAAGCCATCGCCACTGGCGAGCACCAGGCGTTGATCGAGGTAGCGCTCTTCGCCGATCATCATCGGATCGTTAGCAGCGGCTGGCTCAATCGCCATGTCGTTCCTCAGCAACGCCTGCGTCGAGGCTGGCAAGGTACTGACCCAGATCGCCGGCAGACCCTCCTGACTGGCAATCAGGGTCAGCTCGAGCAGGGTCAGTTCGCGCAGCTCGCGAGCGAATGCCTGGTCCACCTCGAAGCCCATCATCACTCGCGCGATCGGTAGAGGGGCATTGACCGTGGCTTGCACCAACAGGTAGATGCTGTCGCCGATCGGCATCAGGAAAATCTGCACACCTGCGCGCTGCTGCGCCATCACCTGGGCACTCAGACGTGCGGCGGTCTGCCCGCTGATGCGCCGGTCGGTGCTTACTTCAAGAGTGCCATCGAGGCCGAGCATCATCACCGCGCTGGCATTGATCCGTGCGCCATGGTTGGCCAGCGCCGAGCGAATGGTTTCGCTATCGCCGCTGGTCACCGCCGCCTTGAAGCCAAAGTCGGCGGCCAGCACCTGCACCGCGTCGCGCAATTGCCGACCGCGCACATCCAGCAGTTGTTCGAAGACCCGCGTACCGACATCCAACTGCTCGCGGGCCTGGCTGCGCACGGCCACATTGGTGGCGGCCTGCACGGCGAAATACAGCGCGCCGACCACCACCAGCATCAGCAGGATCAACACACTGGCGATGCGCGCCTGAAAACTACGGGGCAGCATCACGCTGCGCTTTCTTGAAGGCATCGCCAAAGGCACTCGCTGGCGCCTGCGGCGAAGCGACAACGGCGGACGCCTGCATGGCCAGGGTAAAGCGCTGCAGGGTTTGCTGTGCGCCGAGCACCAGCGTGCCTGCAGCTTGCGGCAGCCTGTCGGGGGCCTGCGGGTGCCACAGGCTGACGGCGTAATTGCCAACCGGCAAGCCATCGAGCTGCACCCTGCCCTGGGCATCGCTCACGGCGAACCAGGGGTCGTCGGTGACATAGACATAGCCGACCATCCAGTCATGGATATTGCAGCCGAGCACCACCGCACCGGACTTGTCGAACAGCACCGGTTCGCTGGGTGTGCCCTGGTACAGGCGCAGCTCGAACTTCTTGGCCGGCGAGAAGGAATAGACGTGGTGGCGAATATTGTCGCTGTTGGGGAAGGCCACCTCGGTACCGCTGCGCACCACCAGCACGTTTGGCACGAACTGCTTGGCCTGCTGGTCCATCAGCGCCGGCACCGGCTCGGCCTCCGCGCCCAAGGGCCCGCGCAAGGTCAACACCGCACCCGCCAACGGCTGGCCCTGGGCATCGACCAGCTCGGCATTCAGGCTGGCGGCCCAGAGCACTGGGCTTATAGAGCAGAGCAGGCCAAGCAAGGCAACGCGTGATAGCTCGAAGAAAAATCTGCTCATTCAGCTCGCTCATGTTCGGTGCAATCCGCACCTCGATAGGAATACTCGCCGCCCTGGCAACTCCATAGTTTGAATGTTGACAAGACTAGCCGGGCGCGCGCAGAAGATCACGCGTTAGCGTTGGATAAACCCTGGGGAGCGCTATCGAACTAAGCGATTATTGGGCGCCGCGCAAACGCTTGGGGGTCAGTCCGAGATAGCGGCGCATGGCCGTGGTCAACGCGCTCTGGCTGGAGAAGCCGCATTCTTCGGCGATGCGGATCAACGGCAGAGCGCTCTCGCGCAACAGCCGGGAGGCACTGTCGAGACGGGTCTTCAGCAGGTATTGATGGGGGGTCAGGCCGACGCTGTCCTTGAACTGCGCATGAAAATGGCTCGGACTGAGGCAGGCAACCTGGGCCAGCTCGGCGACGCTGATGCGCCGCGCCAGGTGCTCGAGGATGTAACCGTCCAGCCGCTCCAGATTAAGCGCACCCGGCACCCGAGCAGATTGTTCGCCGAACAGGCGCAGGTGTAGCGCACGTAGCAGCACGCCACCGAGGGCGCGCGCCAGCAGTGGGTCGCTGCCGTAACGTTCCAATTCGGCCCCGGCGTAGCTCAGCAGGTTCTGGAAGTCGGCATCCAGTTGCGGGTAACGCGGCGTCTCGAACAGATGGGTAAGCAGGGCCAGGTCTTCACTGGAGGTGCCCTGTTCATCCAGATCGATGATCAGCATGCGGTTGTCACCCATGCCGGCGAACTGGTGATCGGCATCGCCCGGCACCAGGCAGGCGCGCATGCGACACACCTCGCCGCCCCGGCCGTTGACCTCGAACTCCGCACGGCCGGTCAGCGACAGCACCAACTGGTGGTGATCGTGGGTGTGTTCATGGGCCTGGTCATCCAGGCGCAGCAGGCGCGCTTTGAGCATTACAACGACAATTCCGCAGAGGAGTACTGGCACTTTAACCAGTTGTGCAGGCTGCCGTCATCCCCAGCGACCGGCGGCAGGGAAGTATCCAGCCAACCCTCCTGGAGCAAGCCAGCAGCATCGCCCTCCGACGCACCAAAACAGCCAGGCAGATCGGCCCGCGCACAACAACGGCGCAGCTCTCGACGCCGACGGCCGCGTAAACCCAGCGCCAGGGCAGGTTTGCAGCAACTGGCAGGAGAGTTGCTAGCACTCCCCTGACGCACTTTGTGCCCATCCAGGACTCGCCAAATGGAACTCAGCATTGCCCTGGCCTTGGCCGCGGGCCTGTTTCTGCTCGGTCAGTGGCTCAGCCAACGCGCCTCTCGACGCCACCGGCAGGCCCTTGGCCAACTGCAAAGCGCCACCCTGCTGCGCACGCTTGAACTGTTGCAGACCTTGCAGAAGCATCGCGGCCTGGGGGCGCAGCAGGACATCGTCAGCGTCAGCCAGCGCAATGCCCTGGCCCGTCAGCTCGACCAGCTCTGGCTGAACTGGCCAGGCCCCAGCCTGCAACTGGCGCCACTGCAGCAGGACTGGCCGCAACTGCGGCGCAATCCAGCCGACTTCGAGGCCCACAGCCGCATGATCGAAGCCCTGCTGACGGTCATCGCGCAACTCGAGGAGCGCCTGAGCCGGCACGCCGTGCCCGTACGGCATGACCTGGGACCGGCATTGCGCCACCTGGAGGACCTGGCGCGCCTGCGCGGCCTGGCGATGCGCGCGGCCAACTACCGCCGCTGCCCAGAGGGTCTGCACATGCAGATCCGCCTGCTCTGCCAGCACCTCGACGACCCCGCCCACCCGGAACCCCTGCACAGCCTGCTGCAACGCCTGCAGCGGGAGCTAATAGACGCCACCCATGTTGGCCTGACGCCCAACGACTACTTTGCCCTGCTCACCCCGCTGATCGACGCTCGCCTGGCGGACTTGCGCCATGCTCTCGAGCGCCGCATTGCACCCACCTGATTGAAATGCGTCAGGCGTTGCCCCATGTAGCACTTAACGTGCAACTACAGGTGCCGCATGAACGAGCCACAGGACATTGAAATCCTCGCAGAACAAGCCCGCGAAACTGACCAGGACAGTCAGAGCAGCCAGAGCAGCCAGGCCCTGGCGCTGCCCGATCAGCAATTACCGGACAAGCTGTATGTGATCCCGATTCACAACCGCCCGTTCTTCCCCGCCCAGGTGCTGCCGGTAATCGTCAACCAGGACCCCTGGGGCAAGACCCTGGAGCGCGTAGCCAATACCGCGCACAAATGCCTGGCGCTGTTCTACATGGACAACCCGCCGACTGAGGGCGCCAGCTTCGACCCCGACAACTTGCCCGAGCACGGCACCCTGGTGCGCGTACACCACACCACTGAGGAAGGCGGCAAACTGCAGTTCGTCGCCCAGGGCATGACCCGCGTGCGCATCCGCGGCTGGCTTAGCCGCAAGCCGCCTTACCTGGCGGAAGTCGAATACCCGAAAAGCTCGCCCGACCCACGCGATGAGGTCAAGGCCTACGGCATGGCGCTGATCAATGCGATCAAGGAGCTATTGCCACTCAACCCGCTGTACAGCGAAGAACTGAAGAACTACCTGAACCGCTTCAGCCCCAACGACCCCTCGCCGCTGACCGATTTCGCCGCCGCCCTGACCAGTGCGCCCGGCAACGAGTTGCAGGAAGTACTGGATACCGTGCCGATGCTCAAGCGCATGGAGAAGGTCCTGCCACTGCTGCGCAAGGAAGTGGAAGTCGGCCGCTTGCAGAAAGAACTGTCGGCGGAGGTCAATCGCAAGATCGGCCATCACCAGCGCGAGTTCTTCCTCAAGGAACAGTTGAAAATCATCCAGCAGGAACTGGGCCTGAGCAAGGACGACCGCAGCGCCGACGTCGAACAGTTCGAGCAGCGCCTGGCAGGCAAGACCCTGCCCGAGCAGGCCCGCAAACGTATCGACGAAGAACTCCACAAGTTGTCGATTCTGGAAACCGGCTCACCGGAGTACGCGGTCACCCGTAACTACCTGGACTGGGCCACCGTGCTGCCCTGGGGCGTTTTCGGCAAGGACAAGCTCGACCTCAAGCGCGCGCGCCAGGTGCTCGACCAGCACCACGCCGGGATGGACGACATCAAGCAACGGATCACCGAGTTTCTGGCCGTCGGCGCCTTCAAGGGCGAGATCGCCGGCTCCATCGTGTTGCTGGTCGGCCCGCCCGGCGTGGGCAAAACCAGCATTGGCAAGTCCATCGCCGAATCCCTCGGCCGACCGTTCTATCGCTTCAGCGTCGGCGGCATGCGCGACGAGGCGGAGATCAAGGGCCACCGCCGCACCTACATCGGCGCCCTGCCCGGCAAACTGGTGCAGGCGCTGAAAGAAGTCGAAGTGATGAACCCGGTGATCATGCTCGACGAGATCGACAAGCTCAGCAGCAGCTACCAGGGCGATCCGGGTTCGGCACTGCTGGAGACCCTCGACCCGGAGCAGAATGTCGAATTCCTCGACCATTACCTGGACCTGCGCCTGGACCTGTCCAAGGTGCTGTTCATCTGCACCGCCAACACCCTCGACTCGATTCCCGGCCCCCTGCTCGACCGCATGGAGGTAATCCGCCTGTCCGGCTACATCACCGAGGAAAAAATGGCCATTGCCAAGCGCCATCTGTGGCCCAAGCAGTTGGCCAAGGCCGGCGTACCCAAGAATCGCCTGGCCATCAGCGATGCCGCCTTGAAGGCCGTGATCGAGGGCTACGCCCGGGAAGCCGGCGTACGCCAGCTGGAAAAACAGCTCGGCAAACTGGTGCGCAAGGCGGTGGTCAAATTGCTCGACGACCCCGAGCGCAGGATCAAGATCGGCCCCAAGGAGCTGGAGGCCTCCCTCGGCATGCCGCTGTTTCGCCGCGAGCAGGTGCTTTCCGGCGTCGGCGTGCTCACCGGCCTGGCCTGGACCAGTATGGGCGGCGTGACCCTACCCATCGAGGCGACGCGCATCCATACCCTCAATCGCGGCTTCAAACTCACCGGCCAGCTCGGCGAGGTGATGAAGGAATCGGCGGAGATCGCCCACAGCTACATCAGCTCGCACCTCAAGCAGTTCGGCGGCGACCCGAGCTTCTTCGACCAGGCCTTCGTCCACCTGCATGTCCCCGAAGGCGCCACACCCAAGGATGGCCCCAGCGCCGGGGTGACCATGGCCAGCGCCCTGCTCTCGATCGCACGCAACCAGGCGCCGAAAAAAGGCGTGGCGATGACCGGCGAACTGACCCTCACCGGCCAGGTCCTACCGATTGGCGGGGTGCGCGAAAAAGTCATCGCCGCGCGCCGGCAGAAGATCTTCGAGCTGATCCTGCCGGAAGCCAACCGTGGCTCCTACGAGGAACTGCCGGACTACCTCAAACAAGGCCTGACCGTGCACTTCGCCAAACGCTACAGCGATGTGGCCAAGGTGCTGTTCGACTAGCGCACCTGTAGACCCTAGGTTCATAGGCGAGGTCTACGACATCGGACGGATAAGCCCCGACGCAACCCGCAATGGCGCTGACTGCGGATTGCGGGTTGCGCCGGCCCTATCTATTCAGGCGGGCGACAAAAGCCCTCGGCGGCTTACGCCTTGCCCTGCACAGCGGCTATGCTGGCAGGCGTTTGCCGACCACAGGAGTTCACCATGCCCACCGCCCACCGCCTGCTACTGCCGCTCGGCCTCGCCCTGTTGAGCGCCTGCGCCAGCCAACCCAGCAGCCAGACTGTGCAACAGCAAAGCCAGTGTCCGCTGCGCCTGCACAGCGGCCAATATGTGATCCTGACCCTGCCGAGCAACCCCACCACCGGTTTTCGCTGGGTCTTGCGTGATGCTGCCAGCAACCTGCTCGACAGCCTCGGCCCGGAGGTCTACAGCAACCCGGAAGACGCCGGGCTGGTCGGCAGTGCCGGCCAATCGACCTGGCGCTTCCAGGCCAAACAGGCAGGCGAAGGCCACCTGCTGTTGACCTATCAGCGGCCGTGGGAAAGCGAAGTCGCCCCGGCAAAAACCTTCGATTGTTCGATCAGAGTCAAATAAATCCACGCCACTGTCCTGCCAAGCCGTAACGCCCTAGCCACCGGTCCTCGACAAGATTGGCGGTAAGCCCACGCAGTGGACGTTGCGCGTGCGGCGCAAGCAGAACCCGGTTTAATCGGCTATAGCCAATAGACGGGTTCTAATTGCGAGGGAAACCACATGACGCGGTTCTGGCGTGAAGCAGTAGTGGTCGTAGCGCTATTCGGCCTGAGTGGATGCGGCAGCCTTTTACCCAGCGAACGAGCCGAAGTGCAGTCACCATTCATCGATTACCTCGATGCGGAAATGCGCTACTCCCAGGCCATCAACGGCATGACCAGTCGCGCCGAGCTGTTCTCACTGGGGTTTGACCCGCTGGCCCAGGGCAACGGCAGAATGCTCTCGTTCATCGATGTGCGCTTGATGTTCGTGCAGCCGAATATCCCCATCACCTACTTGCCGGACGGCCTGGTGCAATGCCTGGAAGCCAAGGACCGCTGCATCGGCTATTCCTTCGAATTCACCAAGACCGATACCCAGCGGGTCGGCAGTTTCTGGGCCGACGTGCTCAACTTCCGCAAGCAGCGGGCGCTGCAGGGCTGGTCGTTCCGCGCGGTGTTCGTGCTGGTCGACAACACCCTGGTGCACAAGGTCAGCAATGGCGAACCGAACATCCGCCGCCTCGAGGTCAAGCGCAACCCGCTGGGACCGTTGCAGGGCGCCGGCGAATACTTTTCCGATCAATTGAAGTGAGGCGCCTGACTGCCCGACAGGGAAGCCATACTCCAGCTGGAGACACCTGCGTCCGAGCTGCACCGCACAGGCTGGATCGTTCCTGTAATGCGGTGAATCGCAGCAGACCAACGGGCCCGGACATCCCAGGCCCGTTACGGCCGCTAGCAACTGGCTAAGCGAAGCTATCGCTGAGCAAGTTGATCAGCCAACCCGGCCCTTCCTCCTCACGAATATCCTTGGTCGGCTCGGGTGCCTCTGCCGATGAACTCGCGACCATACTCATACTGGCGGCGTCGAACGAATAGGTCGTAGTCGTCCAGCTTGCCGTCCTCCGGGTGATCGGCGGGAACGCCGCGGCGGTAGTTTTTGGCGCGGGGTCCGGTGCTAGGCCGGCGAGATCGCGCAAAATTGCGTCCACGCAGACCTTGGCCTGCGAGTTGGCCATATGCCCGGACTTGGCCTGCCCCGTCGACTGCGAATCACCCAGAATGTGCACGTTCGCCTCAGGGGTCAGCGTACTCGCATAGTTCAGCGGATTGACCGGGGCGAACTTGCTGCCGTCCGGCACAAGGCCGCTGTCGAACAACAACTGCCCGGCCTTCTGCGCCGGAATCAGGTTGATCACCTCCGCCGTCACCGAGCTGGCCATGCCGTCACGGGTGATATCGAGCCGTCGGTTCAGGGCATCCGCCGCGTTGACCGTCACATTCGGCACATACTCGACTATGTCGCGGTAGACCCCGGTGAAGGCCGCAGTGAAGGTACGGTTCATACCGGCAATGGCGGCATTGGCATCGAGGATCAGGATCTTCGCGCCGGGCTTATTGCGGCGGAAGTAGTCGGCTACCACGGTAGCCCGCTCATAGGGTGCTGTATGCGCACGAAACGGGGTCTTCGGAATCGCGATGACGAAGGTGCCGTCGTTTGTCATGGCCATCAGTTGCTCTTGCAACAGAGTGGTCTGCGCCCCGGCAATCCAGGCATGCGGCATCACGTTGAAATCGTGACCGGATACCGGCTCGAAGTCGATGCCCGGCGCCAGGATCACATGCTCGTAATCCAGGGTCGCGCCGCTGGCCAGATTGACCCGCTTGTTGTCCGCGTCGATTGAAACGGCCGGCTCGGCCACCAGCTCCACGCCATACTTGTCACGCAGCGCGGCAAATGGTTTGGTCAGCTTGCCAATGGGCGTCTCGCCGGTGAGCACCAGGTTGCTGCCGACACAGGAAACATGCGCAGTCGCCGGGTCGACCAGGGTCACCTGCAGGTCAGGACCGAACAGACGCAGGTACTTGGCCGCAGTGGCACCGGCGAAGCCGCCGCCGATCACCACCACGCGCGCGCCGCTGGCAGCATGCAATGAGAAGGGTAAGGTCGCGAGCGCCAGGCCGCCTCCGCAAACCTGGATAAACTTACGACGATTCAAGCTATTCATGATTTATCCTCCAGTCGCTGGTTGCGGATCAGTCATCATCACGATCGTCATGATCATCGTCATCGTCATGATCGTCGTCATCGCCATTACCTCCCGTTCGGCCGAGGTAATCGGCGATCAGGCGCAACTCGGCGTCGCTGTATGCCTTGGCTTGCTGATTCATCACCGTGACCTTGCGCGAGGCTTTCATTTCCAACAGCTCCTCGAGCAGATCCTCCGCGCTTTCATCATCGATACTGTCAATTTCGCTTTGCGACTTGCCGTTGGTGCCGTGGCACTGGAAACATTGCGTCGCCAGCAGGCGACCGCTCGGCGGCTCGGCCGCCGGATCGCTGTGTTCGGCAGCCCATGCAGGCGCACTGCCCGCCGCGAGCAGGGTGAAGGCTATGAGTGGAGTGGTTAAGTGTTTCACCGTCTGACCCTCCTAAGAGTTGATCTGCTTGAAATACGGTGAACCTTGGCGCAGAAGAAGCCCTCACATCAGTTGATGAGCTACGGGTCGGATGCGCCTTTCCATGGTGGGGATACTGCACAGGGGTTAGACCGCTAGCGAAAATTGATTGTTCCAGAATCAAACGCGCCAACCCTGGCCTTTCGTCTGAAACTGTATAGGACCAAGGTCTTATTTCCGGCTCGACTTACCTGCATGCGACATCCCCTCTGCATCTTTTATCGGTTCGACAAAACCTCAGGGTTTGGCCAACGCTTCTTCTTGGGTAAAATGCCCGCCGTAGCCCCCTCCTTGGAATCTCCGTGCGCCAGCCCCCCGACCGTCTCTTCGCCCAGCCCCTTGCCCAGGTACCAGACTTCGCCTTCAACGAGGACGTGGTGCGGGTGTTCCCGGACATGATCAAGCGCTCGGTGCCCGGTTACCCGACCATCGTCGAGAACATCGGCGTACTCGCCGGCCAGTTCGCCCAGCCGCACAGCGTGCTCTACGACCTCGGCAGCTCCCTCGGCGCGGTGACCCAGGCCCTGCGTCGCCACGTACAGGTCGAAGACTGCCGGGTCATCGCGGTGGACAATTCCAGTGCCATGGTCGAGCGCTGCCGCGAATACCTGCATGCCCAGGACTCGATGTTCCAGGAGCTGTTGCCGGTCGAGGTGATCGAGGCCGATATTCTCAGCCTGGAGTTCCAGCCGACCTCGCTGGTGGCGCTGAATTTCACCCTGCAATTCGTCCAGCCAGAACAGCGCCTGACCCTGCTTGGCCGGATTCGCCAAGCCCTGCTGCCCGGCGGCGCCTTGATCCTCTCGGAGAAACTGCGCTTCGAAGATGCCGAGCAACATCAGCTGCTCGGCGACCTGCACATTGCCTTCAAGCGCGCCAACGGCTACAGCGAACTGGAAATCGCCCAGAAACGCAGCGCCATCGAAAAGGTCATGCTGCCAGACAGCCTGGAGCAACACCGCGAACGCCTGCTGGCCGCCGGTTTCAGCAAGGTGGTGCCCTGGTTCCAGTGCCTCAACTTCACTTCATTGATTGCCCTGCCATGATCAACCGCCTCGACCTCGATGCCCTGCAAGCTGCGCTGGCGGGCACCCCACTGCAAGACTGGGCAGCCGGTCTGCCCGGACAGATCGACGCCAAACTGGCCATCGGCCATGGTGACCTGCAGCGCTGGTACGGCGCCGTTCAGGCCTTGCCTGCGCTGAACGTCGAACAACTGGAGCTGTTGACTGCCTTCACCTTCGGCGGCGCCTGTGATGACAGCACCCGCGCCGAACTGCAAAGCGCGCTGCAAGGGTTGATCCCCTGGCGCAAAGGCCCTTTCGAGCTGTTCGGCGTGCATGTGGACACGGAATGGCGCTCGGACTGGAAGTGGCAGCGCGTGGCGCCCTACCTCGACCTGACCGGCAAGCGTGTGCTGGATGTCGGTTGCGGTAACGGCTACTACATGTGGCGCATGCTCGGGGCCGGCGCCGACAGCGTGGTCGGCATCGACCCCAACTGGCTGTTCCTCTGCCAGTTCCTGGCGATCAAGCATTACCTGCCCAAGCTGGCAGCCTGGCACCTGCCGCTGGCCTTCGAAGAACTGCCGGGCAAGCTGCAAGGCTTCGACACGGTGTTTTCCATGGGCGTGCTCTATCACCGGCGCTCACCGATCGATCACTTGCTGGACTTGAAGGACTGCCTGGTCAAGGGCGGCGAACTGGTCTTGGAAACCCTGGTGGTGGAAGGTGATGCTCAGCAGGTGCTGATACCCGAAGACCGCTACGCGCAGATGCGCAACGTCTGGTTCCTGCCCTCGGTACCGGCCCTGGAACTGTGGCTGCGCCGCGCCGGCTTCGTCGATGTGCGCTGCGTGGACGTCAACACCACCTCGGTGCAGGAGCAGCGCGCGACCGAGTGGATGCGCTTCCAGTCGCTGCCGGAATTCCTCGACCCGGCCGACCACAGCCGCACCCTCGAAGGCCTGCCGGCACCGACCCGCGCCGTACTGATTGCCCGCAAGCCGTGATTGGCGGCGTTCATTCGTACCGGGGGCGGGCTGAATCATTCAAGTCGTAGGGTGGACTCAGGAGCGCAGCGAACAGTCCACCCTAACCAGCAGCAACGGTGTACTGCTTCGCGAGTACGCCCCACCGCGTCAGTCCACATCCATCAGCTAGCGATTGGCTGCCGCAACGATCAACTGCTTCATCTCCGCTACCGCCTGCTTGAAACCGACGAACAGGGCATGCGCGACCAGGGCATGGCCGATGTTCAGTTCGTTGATCCCGGCAATCGCCGCCACCGCCTCGACGTTGTGGTAATGCAGGCCGTGGCCGGCATTGACGATCAGGCCATGGGCCAGGCCGCAGGCAACGCCGTCGCGAATCCGCGCCAACTCCCTGGCTGTTTCGGCCGGCGTAGTGGCATCGGCATAACGCCCAGTATGCAACTCGATCGCTGGGGCACCGACGCGCTTCGAGGCGTCGATCTGCCGTGGGTCCGGGTCGATGAACAGCGAGACTTCGCAGCCGATCCTGCTCAGGCGCTCAACCGCGGCGCGAATCCGCGCCTCTTGCCCGGCCACGTCCAGGCCACCCTCGGTGGTCAACTCCTGGCGGGTTTCCGGCACCAGGCAGACGTGCTCGGGACGAATGCTTTCGGCGAAGGCGAGCATCTCTTCGGTGACGCCCATTTCGAAGTTCATGCGCGTCTGCATGACCTCCCTGAGCACCCGCACATCGCGCTCCTGGATGTGTCGACGGTCTTCGCGCAGGTGCACGGTGATGCCGTCTGCGCCCGCCTCTTCGGCGTCCAGCGCGGCCTTGACCGGATCCGGGTAACGGGTACCGCGGGCCTGGCGCAGGGTCGCCACATGGTCGATGTTCACACCTAGCAGAATACGGTTAGCGTCAGTCACGTGGTGGCTCCTTGAGCGTCATGAAGAGTTCGCGGCTGACCAGTGGTCGACCGCCTAGATGGGGCGCCAGGGCTTGGCGCATCAGGCGCTTGGCCGCGGCCAGAGCGCCCGGAGCAGTCCAGTCGGCCTCGGCCATGGCCAGTAACTCACTGCCATGGAACACGCCTGGCTGCAACTGGCCGACTGCTTCCAGGCCAGCATCGGCCTGCAGGCGATAGAGGCCCGCCGCGACGATTGGCTGGCCAAGCCGATCCTCATTGAGGGCGAAACCATAGCCCAGCTCATCGAGCAAACGCCATTCAAAAGAACGCAGCAAGGGCTCCAGCGCCCGGCCCTGGGCCAGCGCCTGGACGGTCAGGGCGTAGTGTTCGAAAGTCGCCGGGTGCGGGTCTTGCTCCGGCAGCAGGCGGATCAGCAGTTCGTTCAGATAAAGACCACTGAACAGGGCCTGGCCGTGCAGCAGATTGGGGATACCGGCGGCCTCGAGACGGCTGACGGTCTTCAGCTCACCGCGCCCGCGCAATTCCACTTCCAGCGGCACGAAAGGACGCGCCAGGGTACCGGCCTTGCCCCGCGCGCCACGCAATACCGCACGCAGACGGCCTTGCGGGGTGAGGAAGTCCACCAGCGCACTGCTCTCGCGGTAAGCACGGCTGTGCAAAACATAGGCTGGCTGGCTGACCGGGAGCATGGCGGGTGTTTACTCGGCATGGCGGGCGCAAGGCTGCGCCCGCGTGCAGCTCAAATGTTGTCGTAACCCAGCGAACGCAAGGCGCGCTCATCGTCCGACCAACCACCTTTGACTTTGACCCAGAGGTTGAGCATGACCTTGGAGTCGAACATCACCTCCATGTCCTTGCGCGCATCCTGGCCGATGCGCTTGATCCGCTCGCCCTTGTCGCCAATGATGATTTTCTTCTGACCGTCGCGCTCGACCAGAATCAGCGCATGGATATGCAGAATCCGCCCGTCGCGCTTGAACTCTTCGATTTCCACGGTGATCTGGTACGGCAGCTCGGCGCCCAGTTGGCGCATGATTTTCTCGCGCACCAGTTCGGCGGCGAAGAAACGGCTGGAGCGGTCGGTGACCTGATCTTCCGGGAAGAAGTGCACACCCTCGGGCAGGCGCTCACCCACCAGTTTTTCCAGGGTATCGAGGTTATGCCCGTGCTGGGCGGAGACCGGGACTATCTCGGCGTTGGGCAACTGGGTCGCCAGCCACTCGAGATGCGGCATCAGATCGGCCTTGTCTTCGAGGCGGTCGGTCTTGTTGATCGCCAGGATCACCGGCCCCTGCACGTACTGTATACGCTCCAGGACCAGTTGGTCCTCGTCGGTCCAGCGGGTACGGTCGACCACAAAGATCACCACGTCGACATCTTTCAGCGCCGACGAGGCATTCTTGTTCATATAGCGATTGAGGGCTTTTTCGTTGTTCTTGTGCAGGCCAGGGGTATCCACATAGATCGCCTGCACAGTGCCTTCGGTCTTGATCCCGAGCATGTTGTGCCGGGTGGTCTGTGGCTTGCGCGAGGTGATCGCCAGCTTCTGCCCGAGGATGTGGTTGAGCAGGGTCGACTTACCCACGTTGGGCCGGCCAACAATGGCGACATAGCCACAGCGTGTAACGGGTGTATCAGTCATGACCATTCTCCACACCCAGGGCAATCAAGGCGGCGGCTGCAGCGACCTGTTCGGCGATGCGACGGCTGGCACCCTGGCCCAGGGTTTTGTCATTCAGTAAGGAAATCTGGCATTCGACGACGAATGTCCGGCAATGCGGATCGCCCTGGATATCCACCACGTCATAGCGCGGCAACTCGCAGGCACGCGATTGCAGAAACTCCTGCAAACGGGTTTTCGGATCCTTGTTGGTATCGACCAGAGTCAAACTTTCCAGTTCATTGGTCAGCCAGGCGACCACGCGCTCGCGCGCGGCGTCCATCCCGGCATCCAGGTAGATGGCGCCGATCAGCGCTTCGAGGGCATCGGCGAGAATCGATTCACGGCGGAAGCCGCCACTTTTCAACTCGCCCGAACCGAGCCGCAGGTAGTCACCCAGATTAAAACCGCGGGCCAGGATGGCCAGGGTCTCGCCCTTGACCAGGCGCGCGCGCAAACGCGACAACTGCCCTTCGCGGGCCTGGGGGAAGCGCTGGAACAGCACCTCGCCGGCGACGAAGTTGAGGATGGCATCACCGAGGAATTCCAGGCGCTCATTGTTGAGCCCGGCAAAACTGCGGTGGGTCAGCGCCAGCACCATCAGGTCCTGATCTTTGAAGGTATAGCCGAGCTGACGCTCGAGACGAGCTAACGAAGCACTCACGGCATGCGCACGCGATATTCTTTGTCGAACCGCACCACCAGATCGAGGTTCTCGATCAGTGGCTCGCGCTTTTCATACTTCAGATGCGCACGAAACTCGTTGTTCTCGATTTTCACTTTCAACGCGTCTTTCAGATTCAGGTCGCGAATGCTGTTGATCTCCATGCCCTTGCTAACATGGCCATAGAAAGCGCCGATCGTGCGGATATCCATGGTTTGATCCGTCTCCACCGAGGTGATGATTTTTTCCATCGACATATAGTCGAGGTAATGTGGCAGCATCTTGAATGCCGTGCTGGCGAAGAACGCCACAACCGCCAGTACCATCAACCAGCTCAGTATCGACAAGCCTTTCTGCGACCGTGCAAATGTCATGTTTGCCCCCAAGTTCGACCAATGTGAGTGCTCAGCGAGCCAAGACTATATATAGCCGGCGGCGCCGTAATGAACAGCACCGCAAAAAACGCGAAACGTCAGTGAATCAAACCGACGCGAGAGAAATTCGGCAGATTGTGTAGTTTCGGGTCAGGCCAGCTCATCCAGATGGCGAACGCTTTGCCGACGATATTCTGATCCGGCACCATGCCCAGTAACGGTTGGGGAATGGCCGGATCGTTCCAGTAACGACTGTCATTGGAGTTGTCGCGGTTGTCGCCCATCATGAAGTAATACCCTTGCGGCACCACCCACTCGCGCCCTGGCTCGGCCCGATAACGATTCATTTCCTTGCGAATCAGGTGCTCGGCCTCACCCAGCTGCTCCCCATAGAGGGCCACGCTACCGAGACTGCCTGGCTCTTCGCCGAGCAATTGCTGGGCTACCAGCTGATCGTTGAGGAACAGGCGCTTGTCAGTGGTGTAACGAATACGATCGCCAGCCAAACCCACCACGCGCTTGATGTAGTTGATGTTCGGGTCGCTCGGGTAACGAAACACCATGACATCGCCGCGCTGCGGGTCATCCACGTCAATGACCTTGATATCCAGCACCGGCAGGCGAATGCCGTAGGCGAACTTGTTGACCAGAATGAAATCACCCACTTCCAGGGTTGGTTTCATCGAACCGGACGGGATCTGGAACGGCTCGACCAGAAAGGAACGCAGCACCAGCACGATCGCCAGCACCGGGAAGAACGATTTACCGTACTCCACCAGCAATGGCTCTTTGTTCAGGCGTTCGACTACGGCCTCGTCAGGCTGGTTGACCTGGCCCTGGTAATTACCAATAGCCGTACGGCGGCGCGGGGCCAGAAAGATCAAATCGAACAGCGCCAACGCACCACAAACGGCGACAGCGATTACCAGCAACAGCGGGAAATTTAGCGACATAGGATCTAACTATCCAACCTGAGCACAGCAAGGAAGGCTTCTTGTGGAATTTCCACGTTACCGACCTGCTTCATCCTTTTCTTACCGGCCTTCTGCTTTTCCAGCAATTTGCGTTTACGGCTCACGTCACCACCGTAACACTTGGCCAGCACGTTCTTTCTGAGCGCCTTGACAGTAGTTCGCGCGACAATCTGCCCGCCAATGGCGGCCTGGATTGCCACATCAAACATCTGCCGAGGAATCAGCTCTTTCATCTTCTCGGTCAACGCACGACCTTTGTAGTGTGCGTTGTCACGGTGCACGATCAACGCCAGGGCGTCGACTTTTTCAGTGTTGATCAACACGTCAAGCTTGACCAGATTAGCCGACTGATAACGATCGAAGTGGTAGTCCAGCGAAGCATAGCCACGACTGGTCGACTTCAGGCGGTCGAAGAAATCCAGGACCACTTCGTTCATCGGCAGGTCATAGGTCACTTGTACCTGGGAACCGAGAAACAGCATGTCGTGCTGTATGCCACGCTTCTCGATACACAGGGTGATGACATTACCCAGATGTTCCTGTGGCACCAGGATATTGGCCCGCACGATCGGCTCACGCATGTCTTCGATAGTCGACGGATCAGGCAGCTTGGACGGGTTATCGATGTAAACCGTTTCACCCGTCTTCAGCAGCAACTCGAAAATAACCGTCGGGGCAGTGGTAATCAGATCCAGGTCGTACTCGCGCTCCAGGCGCTCCTGGATGATTTCCATATGCAACATACCGAGGAAACCGCAGCGGAAGCCGAAGCCCAAGGCATCGGAGCTTTCCGGGGTGTACTGCAAGGATGAGTCGTTCAGCGTGAGTTTTTGCAGGGCTTCGCGAAAATCCTCGAAGTCATCCGAGCTAACCGGGAACAGGCCGGCATAGACCTGCGGTTGTATGCGCTTGAAGCCGGGCAACATGTCGACGTCGGGGGTAGAACTCAAGGTCAGGGTATCGCCCACTGGCGCACCGAAAATGTCCTTGATACCGGCAATGATGAAGCCCACTTCACCGGCCTTGAGGTCAACCGTGGCGCTGTGCTTGGGGTTGAATACGCCAACGCTGTCGACCAGGTGAATCTTGCCGGTGGATTTCACCAGCACCTTGTCACCTTTCTTGATCCGCCCATGACGCACGCGCACCAGGGAAACCACCCCCAGGTAGTTGTCGAACCAGGAGTCGATGATCAACGCCTGCAAGGGCGCCTCGATATCGCCGGTCGGCGCGGGAATGGTGTGCACCAGGCGCTCGAGCACTTCGTCGACACCCAGGCCGGTCTTGGCACTGCAGGTCACGGCATCGGTGGCGTCGATGCCGATGATTTTCTCGATTTCTTCCTTGACCCGATCCGGGTCGGCCTGCGGCAGGTCGATCTTGTTCAACACCGGCATGACTTCGAGGCCTTGCTCGATGGCGGTGTAGCAGTTGGCGACCGATTGCGCCTCGACACCCTGACCGGCATCGACCACCAGCAACGCACCTTCACAGGCCGCCAGGGAACGACTGACCTCATAGGTAAAGTCGACGTGACCGGGCGTGTCGATGAAGTTCAGCTGGTAGGTCTTGCCGTCGCGCGCCTTGTAATACAGGGTCACGCTATGAGCCTTGATGGTAATCCCGCGCTCACGCTCAAGGTCCATGGAATCCAGGACCTGGGCTTCCATTTCACGATCGGCCAGGCCACCACACATCTGGATAAAACGATCGGCCAGGGTGGACTTGCCGTGATCGATGTGGGCGATGATGGAGAAATTGCGGATATGACTTAGGTCACTCACAGGACAACACTCGAAAAGGTCGCAGGCGGCAGCCCGCCGAAAATAGCCGTGAAGTGTACCCGATTGGCGCCGCAGCCGTCACGCCCAGGCACCAATAGGCAGACATGAACAAGGGCGACCGAAATCGCCCTTGCTCATGTCTGCTTGTCGCACTCAGCGTTGCATCAAGTCCGGGGCAGCGCATTAGCGGCGCAGAGGCAGCCGGTAATCCGTACCGAGCTCACTCCGCCAACTTGAAGGTAATGAAGCTGGCGCGCCCCTGGCGCAGCACGCGCATTGAGACAGAGCGGTTTTTCGGCAGCGCCTTGGCCACCCGGGTAAAGGTTTTCGCCGAGTCGATGGCCTGATTATTCAAATGGGTGATCACATCACCCGGACGCAAGCCAATCAGAGCCGCGGGGCCGTCAAGCACTTCGGTGATCACCACACCGCCTTTCAAATCGAGGCCTTTCTGCTGTTCGACCGTCAACTCGACCACCTTGACGCCGAGTCGATTACTGCTGCGCTCCACCCCAGGCCCAGCCGCGCCGCCCAAGGTTTCGCCGTCTTCCGGCAAAGCACCAATAGTCAACTTGAGCTTCTGCCGCGCGCCGTCACGCACCACATCCAGCTCAGCCTTGCTACCTGGCTTCAGGCGCCCCACCAGATGCGGCAGATCCCCCGACATGACGATCGGCGCGTCATTTATGCTGAGAATTACATCACCAACCTGCAAGCCACCCTTGGCTGCAGGACCACCTTCCAGCACCTGGGCAACCAGCGCACCTGCCGGTTTATCCAGACCGAATGACTCGGCCAGGTCCTTGTTCACTTCCTGAATCACCACGCCCAACCAGCCGCGACTGACCTTGCCATCGACCTTCAGCTGCTCGACCACTTCCAGGGCAACGCTCATTGGAATGGCGAAGGACAAGCCCATGAAGCCGCCGGAACGGGTGAATATCTGCGAATTGATACCCACCACTTCACCCGCCAGGTTGAACAGCGGGCCACCAGAGTTACCCGGATTGATCGCCACATCGGTCTGGATGAACGGTACATAGCTTTCATTCGGCAGACTGCGCCCCTTGGCGCTGACGATACCGGCGGTCACCGAATGATCGAAGCCGAAGGGCGAGCCGATGGCCAGCACCCATTCGCCGACTTTCAGATCCTCGGATTTGCCCAGCCTGACCGTCGGCAGATTCTCGCCCTCGATCTTGAGTAGGGCCACATCGCTACGCGGATCGGCACCAATCAGCTTGGCTTCCAGCTCACTGCGATCAGGCAGACGCACGATGATTTCATCGGCACCGGCGATCACATGGTTGTTGGTCAGCACATAACCATCGGCGGAGATAATGAAGCCGGAACCCAGCGATTGCGCCTCACGCTGGCGACCACCGTTTGGCGTGCGCGGAACCCGAGGGATATTGCGTTCGAAGAACTCGCGGAAGATCGGAGGCAGGCCTTCAAGATCGGGGATCGCCAATTCGCCAGCGTCCGCCACACGCTCCGGCATTTTCTGCCGAGTGCTGATGTTGACTACCGCTGGCGCAGCCTCTTCGACCAACTCGGTAAAGTCCGGCAAGCTTGCCTGGACAACCACCGCCTGCCCCAAGAGCAGTAAAGCGAGCAAGGCAGAGAAAGACGATTTCAGGCTAGGCATCGATATACAACTCCCCATCGAAAACGAGCAAAAAGCTCAAAACGCTGCAGCAGATCCGGCGAGCAAAGCACGCAAGACAACCGGTTGCAATGCCGGATCATCGGCCGTGCGACTGCTGTGCCAGCGCACCGCCAACCAGGCCACGAACAAGCCGACAAAGGCAGACAGGATCACCAAAGGCTCACTCAAGGTCAGCTGTTCGGCCAGCAATGCCGCGCTGAACAAGCCGATCAAAGGCAGCAGATAGACCAGTAACGAGCCGCGCACCAGCAATTCCTCGCGCACGCCAATCACCACTGCATCACCCACGCTCAACTGCAGCTCACAGAGCGCTCGAACATAGCCCATACGCCCACTGGCGCCCAACTTGTCGAGCACGCCATGACCGCAACCAGCGCTCACCGAGCAGCTGGAACAGGTGCTTTTACGCATGGTCTCGACCCAGACAGCGCCCGGCTCGACAGCCACGACTCGCCCCTGTTCCTCGATCATTGTATAGCCTGCCCCTCTATGGCGCGCATCGACAAGGCGACGCGCTCCGCAGTGCCCAGCGGAATTTCACCGACCACCGTCACCATCACATCGCCATCAGCGGTCGTCAGACGCCGCGAAACCGCTGCAGTCGGGCCAATCTGACTGCGCGCATCTTCGGCCATGACACCATGCAAGGGCTCAACGAACACCGAAAAACGCGCCAAGCCGTCGAAATAAACCAGGCTGGCGACTTGCTCATCGGTAGCTTCGTTGCGACGTTCGGCCACCCGACTCAAGGTGAAACCTGGCGGCAACCAGTCGGAACGCCAGGCCTCGACAACCTCAGCTGCCGCCTTGCTGGCGGTTACCGGCTGACAACCTGCTCCAGACTGCAGTTCCTGGTCAGTAGGCAACGTGGCAACATCGAGTTGGGTGAACTGAAAGCGTTCGAGCAACTGCCCCTTGTCATTCAGTAACAGGGACTTCAACGGCAGAGCGCTTTCCTGATCCAGATGCAACTCAACGCCATAGCGGTGCTGGTCGCGCGGCGACAGTGCCAGCACCACAGCCGCACGCCCCGCCACACGCGACTTGCCGATGACCCGCAGATCATAAGACTCAAGCAGTCGCTGGCT
This sequence comes from Pseudomonas sp. CC6-YY-74, assembly GCF_002025205.1. Classification (GTDB taxonomy): domain Bacteria; phylum Pseudomonadota; class Gammaproteobacteria; order Pseudomonadales; family Pseudomonadaceae; genus Aquipseudomonas; species Aquipseudomonas paeninsulae. The sequence continues at coordinate 2,555,637 of NZ_CP019947.1, forward strand.
ACTCAGGTCGTGCGCCGACCACGCCTGATAGTCATCGACCTGGCCGACCAAGGCACCGCTGACGCATTGGGTGCGGCCATCGACACGCAGCACTTCCTGCGCCACCCCATCCAACTGCAATAATCGCTCACGCACCACGCCAGCCTCATCCACCCGATGCCAAATACGGTGGGTAGAGAAGCTGCCGTTACGCTCATAAACGAATGTGCCTTGAAAGCTTTGGCTTTGGCCAGCATCAGCCATTCGCCCAAGCCAATCTTGCGTCTCGGCAGCGACAGCAGGGAATGCAAGCCAACTACCGAACAACAAAGAGATGACGGGAATAAAGCGCATGCGCCTCCTTAGCGGCTTTCCAGACTTGCAGCGCGAGCATAAGGCAGCGCGCTTTCATTGGCATTCATGGCAGCTTGCTGAGCATGCTGGCGCAAATAATCCGGCAGACGCTTGTCATGCCAGCCGGGCGTGCCCTCACTGGCAGGTTCAGCCGCACCTTGTTGCTCTCCCGCAGTACTGAAACCCGCCAGCATGGCTGGGCCTTGCGCTTGAGGAGCGCTCATGGCCGGCTGAGCAGCCTGCTGCGCCAATTGTGTACTGGCAACTTCATCCTGATTGTACAAGCGCACACCAGCCAGCACGGCAACCGTAACAGAAGCGGCTACGGCAAAACGACCAACTGAACGCCACGGGCCGCGAACGACGGTCTTGCTCTGCACCGGCAAGGCTTCGTCGGCCAGCGCCGCAGACACAGCAGCCGCAATATCCAGACGCGGCTCCAGCAGCTCATTGTGCATCACTGCACGAGCAACCTGATAACGCGACCAAGTTGCACGCAATTCGGCATCGTCGCTCGCACTGAGCACGCGCCGCAGTTCCATTTCGTCCGCTTCGTTATCCATCACTGCGGACAGCGATTCCTGCAGGGCTTCACGACTCATGGCGTTCCTCTCTTGGCTGTCGCCGCTGTCTTAACTTTCCTGCAACAGAGGTTGCAAGGATTTATCTACGGCCTCACGAGCCCGAAAAATTCGCGATCGCACAGTACCGACTGGACACTGCATGACGCTCGCAATGTCCTCGTAACTCAGACCATCAAATTCGCGCAAGGTTAGGGCGGTGCGCAAATCCTCTGGTAATTGCTGGATGGCCCGATGCACGGTGGCTTCGATTTCATCCCGCAGCAACGCTCGCTCTGGCGACTCGATATCCTTGAGGGCGTGATCGCCATCATAGAATTCCGCATCCTCAGCACTGACATCGCTCTCTGGCGGCCGCCGACCGCGCGACACCAGATGATTCTTCGCCGTATTGATGGCAATGCGGTACAGCCACGTATAGAACGCACTGTCACCGCGAAAATTCCCCAGCGCTCGGTAAGCCTTGATGAAAGCTTCCTGCGCCACGTCTTGCGCTTCATGGGTGTCATGCACGAAACGCACGATCAACCCAAGAATCTTGTGCTGGTATTTCAACACCAACAAATCGAATGCACGCTTGTCACCACGCTGCACGCGTTCGACCAACTGCTGATCTTCTTCCTGAGCTAGCATCAACACTCCTCATTGAGTCCGAAGGAGTGCGCCGCCAACCAATCAATCGACTTGCCAAGATAGACCCGGACGTTGCGCAAAAGTTCTCCCCTCCAAACAAGCTTCCTGCAGAACGCTTTATGTCCTGCACGGAGTGACGCAGCAACGCCCTGTAAGCCCTGCCGCGCAAATAATCTTAGACCACTCATCTGCCGGCGATTGAAAGCCGTTGAAAGCCTTCAACGCACCCCCGTCAAATAAGCGCTGTCCTCTACGGGCGACCCTTTATGGAACCTGAAAGACTAAGAAAGTTCCCCAGTACCACAGTAGGTCATAAGCCGGCTATTGTGCCGCCCGCCCCCTCTATATACTAGGGGCCGCTTACTTGCGGAATCACGACATGAGCCAACACTACCAACACGACGTTCTGGTCATCGGCAGCGGGGCCGCCGGCCTGACCCTGGCGCTGACCCTGCCCGAGCACCTGCGTATTGCCGTGCTGAGCAAGGGCAATCTGGCCAATGGCTCGACTTACTGGGCCCAAGGTGGCGTGGCAGCAGTGCTGGACGACATGGATACCGTCGAGTCACATGTCGACGACACCCTCAATTCCGGTGCCGGCCTGTGTCGCGAAGAGGCGGTGCGCTTCACCGTGGAGCACAGCCGCGAAGCGATTCAATGGCTGATCGACCAGGGCGTGCCCTTCACCCGCGACGATCAGACTGCCCGCGAAGACGGCGGCTTTGAATTTCACCTGACCCGCGAAGGCGGTCACAGCCATCGACGCATCATCCACGCCGCCGACGCAACCGGCGCGGCGATCTTCAAGACCCTGCTCGAGCAGGCCAAGCTGCGGGCCAACATCGAAATGCTCGAGCAGCACGTGGCGGTTGACCTGATAACCGCCCGCAAACTCGATCTGGCTGGCGAACGCTGCCTGGGCGCTTATGTGCTCAATCGTGCCAGCGGCGAGGTTGACACCTATGGCGCGCGCTTCGTCATCCTCGCCACCGGCGGCGCAGCCAAGGTATACCTGTACACCAGCAACCCGGATGGCGCCTGCGGCGACGGCATCGCCATGGCCTGGCGCGCCGGCTGCCGGGTCGGCAACCTGGAGTTCAACCAGTTCCACCCGACCTGCCTGTACCACCCGCAGGCCAAAAGCTTTCTGGTCACCGAAGCCCTGCGCGGCGAAGGCGCGCTGCTCAAACTGCCCAATGGTCAACGTTTCATGCAGCGCTTCGATGCCCGCGCCGAACTGGCCCCACGCGACATCGTAGCCCGCGCCATCGACCACGAGATGAAGCGCCTCGGCGTGGATTGCGTGTACCTGGACATCAGCCACAAGCCGGCCGATTTCATCAAAACGCACTTCCCCACCGTCTATGAGCGCTGCCTCGACTTTGGCATCGACATCACCCGCGAGCCGATCCCGGTCGTGCCGGCCGCGCACTACACCTGCGGCGGCGTGGTCGTCGACCAGAGCGGACACACCGATGTACCGGGCCTGTACGCCATTGGTGAAACCAGTTTTACCGGCTTGCACGGTGCCAATCGTATGGCCAGCAACTCGCTGCTGGAATGCTTCGTCTACGCCCGCTCGGCGGCGGCCGACATCATGCAGAAACTGGATGAGGTGAGTGCGCCGAGCAACCTGCCGACCTGGGATGCCAGCCAGGTGACCGACTCGGATGAAGACGTGATCATCGCGCACAACTGGGATGAACTGCGGCGCTTCATGTGGGACTACGTCGGCATCGTGCGCACCAACAAGCGCCTGCAGCGCGCCGAACATCGGGTGCGCTTGTTACTGGATGAAATCGACGAGTTCTACAGTAACTACAAGGTCAGCCGCGACCTGATCGAGCTCAGAAACCTGGCGCAGGTGGCCGAACTGATGATCCGTTCGGCCATGCAGCGCAAGGAGTCTCGCGGCCTGCACTACACCCTGGACTACCCGCAGCAGTTGCCCGTGGCCAAAGACACTATTCTGCGGCCACCCATCTACGGCGACTGAATTTCAGGCGCACACGCAAGCGCCTGTGCATATCCCGCGGCATGCCATCATGCGGGATGCACAGGCCGCGCACCCGGCGCTCGCCCGCCAGACTAAAGCGCAGCACCACGACCAACGGCAACGCCAGACTGTCGGGGCGCAACTGGATTGCCTGCCAGCCGCCAGCAGTACTCCACAGCTGCCAACCATCGGCCGTGCAACGCAGCCCGCCGAACGCCTGCGGCGCACTCAGCAGGATATGCCGCGGCAATACCCAGGCGGCATGCCCCAGACACAGGACGACGCCCAGCGACAGCGCCCACAGCGGCATCGCGACAAGCGACAAGCTGAGCAGCGCTAGCGCCTGTACCAAGCCGTAGAGCAGCAGCAAGCGCCGCGACGGCTGCCAGCGGCACTCGAAGCTGTCACTTGGGCTGGACACGGTCCAGAATCATGCGAACCATGCGCTGCAGGTCGGCATCTTCAGACTCGCCTCGCTGCATGAACCAACCGAACATATCCTGATCTTCACACTCGAGCAGCTTGCGGTAACGCTCGCGATCTTCGGCATCGAGGGTTGGATAAACCTCCTTGACGAATGGCACCAGCAGTACATCCAGCTCCAGCATGCCGCGACGGCTGTGCCAGTAAAGGCGATTGAGTTCTGTCGAATCGACCATGGGGCGGTTCCTTGATAGAGCCTGGCAGGGATAAAGCGGCGCAGTATAACAGTCAGCCACAAGACGGGTGGCCGCCCCCTGCAAGCCAATCCTGGACGGTTCGAACCAAGCCCTACTCAAGCTATTTCTCGGCTTTTACGCAAAGCCTGTAGCTTGAGACTTGTGGCTGCTTTTATGATGACGCCCTCACTTTCATCCAGCGATTGTTTATCCCTATGGCCGATTCCGCGTTTTTCTCCACTCTCAGCCACGAAGGCATTCTCGCCGTTCGCGGTCCTGATGCGAGCAAACTCCTCCAGGGCCAACTGACTTGCAACCTCAACTACCTGAGCGATGTCAGCTCCAGCCTCGGTGCGCGCTGCACCCCGAAAGGCCGCATGCTGTCGAGCTTCCGGATTGTCAGCGTGGCCGACGGCTTCCTGCTGGCAATGGCCAGCGAGCTGGTCGAGCCGCAACTGCTCGACTTGCAGAAATACGCGGCATTCAGCAAGTCCAAGCTGATCGACGAAAGCGCTGCCTGGGTACGTTTCGGCCTGCATGACGGCGACGCCGCGCTGGCCGGCCTCGGCCTCGACCTGCCCCGCCACGCCGACAGCGTGGCGCGGGCCATCGACCTGCTGGCGCTGCGCCTGAGCGACGGCCGCGCCGAACTCTGGGCACCAGCGGCCCAGCACGACAGCCTGCACGCCCACCTGGCTGCACAGCTGGCGCACGCCCCACTGAATCAATGGCTGCTGGCCCAGGTGCGCGCCGGCATCGGCCAGGTGCTGGGCTCCACTCGCGAGCTGTTCATCCCGCAAATGCTCAATCTGCAGGCATTGGGCGCTGTCAGTTTCAAGAAGGGCTGCTACACCGGCCAGGAAATCGTCGCGCGCATGCAGTACCTCGGCAAACTCAAGCGCCGCCTGTATCGCCTGGCAGTGGACGGCGAGCAACTACCCGCGCCGGCACTCGAACTGTTTACCCCCGAGCGCAACGCCAGCGTCGGTGAAGTGGTGCTGGCCGCGCAAAGCGACAGCGGCTTCGAGCTGCTCGCCGTATTGTTGGAGGACGCGGTCAGCGACGGACGCATTCACCTCGGTACGCCGCACGGCCTGCCGCTCAGACTGCTGGACCTGCCCTACACCCTGGACAGCAACCTCGAAATCCAGCGCTAACCACACTGCACCTGCAGCCGATTACCGAAGAGATCTGCCCCATGAGCAAACTTGCCGAAAAAGTCCAACAGGAACTGATCAAGGCCATCGACAACGATGATCTGGTACTGCCTACCCTGCCGGAAGTCGCATTGAAAGTCCGTGAAGCGGCAGAAAACCCGGACATCGGCATTCCGCAGATCAGCAAGGTAATCGGCAACGATGCGGCGCTGACCGCCCGCATCATCAAGGTGGTGAACAGCCCATTGCTGCGCACCACCAAGGCAATCACCGACCTGCAGATGGCCGTCAGCCGCCTGGGCATCAACTACACCTGCAACCTGGCCACCGGTTTGGCGATGGAGCAGATGTTCCAGGCCACCTCGGACGTGGTCGACCGCAAAATGCGTGAAGTCTGGAACAAAAGCACGGAAATCGCCGGCATCTGTCACGTGCTGTGCAAGCACTACACCCGCTTGATGCCGGACCAGGCGACCCTGGCCGGTCTGGTGCACCAGATTGGCGTGCTGCCGATCCTCACTTACGCCGAGGACCACAACGAACTGCTGTCCGACTCGATCAGTCTCAACCATGTGATCGAGCAAATTCATCCAATTATCGGTGACAAGATTCTGCGCACCTGGGACTTCCCGGAACTGATCGCCATGGTGCCGAGCCAGCATCTGGACTTCACCCGCGACAGCGCCAAGGTCGACTACGTCGACATCGTCCAGGTCGCCATCCTGCAGAGCTACCTGGGCAGCCAACATCCCTACACCCAGCTGGACTGGAGCCAAATCCCGGCATTCAGCAAGCTCGGCCTGGACCCGAACCAGAACATGAATGACGACGAAGATCTCTCCGCGGCCATGGAAGCGGCCATGGGCATGCTGCAGTAAAGCGCAAGCCTATGCGGCGGCCTGCTCGCCGCCGCATAGGCTTGCGATAGCGAATTGATCAGGCGTCCTCGAGCAGAAACTCCACCCGCACCAGCAACCCCTGCGGCTGTACCTGATGCAGGCTGATGCGCGCCTGATGGGCGCGGCAAATCTCGCCAACGATGGCCAGGCCCAGGCCGCTGCCAGCCCCCTGTGCGCTGCGCCGATAGAAGCGTTCGAAGACCCTTTCGTGATCGTCCTCAGGGATCCCCGGGCCATCGTCCTGAACCTCGAGGATGCCTGGTGCCAGCACCCGCAGGATCACGTTGCCACCGGCCGGGGTATGCGCCAGGGCGTTATCCACCAGGTTGCACAACAGCTCGTTGAGCAGGGTCGGCTCGCCGCGCAGCCACACCGGCTGCTCGGCCTCCAGCGCCAGGGCGATACCGCGCGCATGGGCCAGGGGTGCCAGCGCCAGGCCCAGCTCACGGGCCAACTGGCTGAGATCGAGACGGTGCGCGCCGCCCTCGGCAATCGCCCGCGCCCCGCTTTCGATGCGCGCCAGCGAGAGCAGTTGGTTGGCCAGCTGGGTCAGGCGGTCGGTGTTCTGCGCTGCCTCTTCCAGGGTGCTGCGCCAGGCGGCCGGCTCCTGCGCGCGCAGACCCAGTTCGACCCGCGCCTTGAGCGCCGCCAAGGGCGTGCGCAATTCATGAGCGGCATCGGCGATAAATTGCGACTGGCGCTCGAACAGGCCACGCAGACGGTCATTGAACTGGTTCAAGGCATTCACCAACGGGCGTAGCTCACGCGGCAGTTCGGCATCTGCCAGCGGGCGCAGATCGTCGCTGGCGCGTGCGGCCACGGTGCGCCGCAACAGTTCCAGGGGGCGCAACGCGGCGCTCACCGCCAGCCACACCAGCAGCAATGCGCTGAACGCCAGCAAGCCCATGCGCCACAGCGTGCCGACCAGCAATTCACGGATCATGCGCTCGCGCGCGCCCAGGGTCTCCGCCACGCGAATCTCGGCGATGCCATTGAGCAGTGGCTCGCTGACCGGTTGCAGCAGGCTGACCATGCGTACGCCCTGGTTGCGGTAGGTGCCATCGTAGAAATGCGCCAGTGCCGGGTAATCGTCGGTGCGCGGGGTGCCGGGAGGCGCAGCCGGCAGATCGTCGTAGCCGGAGACCAACTCCCCGCGCAGATCCAGCACCTGGTAGTAGATGCGTCCGGCGCTGTCGTAGGCGAAGGTATCCAGGGCGACATAGGGCACGTTGGCCTTGAGCCTGCCATCGTCGGTGTACAGACCCTGGGCAATCGCCCGCGCCGACGCCAGCAAGGTGCGGTCATAGGCGGTGTCGGCGGCGCGCCGGGCACTCCAGTAGGCACTCAAACTGCTGACGAGCAGGGTCAGCGCCAGCAACAACGCCAGACGCCGTAGCAGCCGCCCGCGCAGGCTACCGACTTCAGCCACCCCGCGCCTCCAGCCCTTAGTCACCGACCGCCTCCAACAAATAACCCAGGCCACGGAAAGTAACGATGCGCACGCCGCTGCCCTCGAGCTTCTTGCGCAGGCGATGGACGTAGATCTCGATGGAGACGGCGCTGGCCTCCTCGTCCAGGCCAAACACCTGGGCGGCCAGTTGCTCCTTGCTCATCACCCGCCCTGGCCGGGCAATCATGGCCTCCAGCACCGCCTGCTCGCGGGCGGTCAGGCTGAGGCTTGCACCCCGCGCACTGAAGCGCCGGGTCGCCAGGTCGTAGACCAGTTCGCCACAGCGCTGCTGCTGCTCGCCGCCCAGCACACTGCGTCGTAGCAGTGCCTTGACCCGCGCCTCTAGTTCACTCAGCTCGAAAGGTTTGGCCAGGTAATCGTCGGCACCGAGGTTGAGCCCATGCACCCGATCCCTGACCTCACCACGGGCGGTCAGCATCAGTACTGGCAAGGTTTTTCCGCGTGCGCGCAGACGCGCCAGCACCTGGAAACCATCGAGGCGCGGCAAGCCGATATCGAGTATCGCCAGGGCGTACTCCTCGCTGGCCAGGGCCAGGTCGGCGGCCACTCCGTCGTGCAGCACATCCACCGTCCAGCCGCCGCTTTTCAGGGCCTGGGCCACGCTCGCCGCCAGCTGCGGATGGTCTTCGACCAGCAGAATTCGCACCGCCACCTCCCTCCAGAATCGAGTCAGACAATCGCTACCGACCACGCCGTCCGTGGCGCAGTTTACAGACGCGAGGCGCCCTGTGAATGGTCTAAATGCTGGCGCACAGTCGCCGCAAAAAAACTTTGTGGCCTGCCATCCCTGGCGCCCACCCTGCGGGCCGTCGCAGGCGACGTCCAAAAACGCTCCAGGCGTTTTTGTCAGCGCTGAAAGCTTGGTGAAAGCTTGACCTCATAGGATCAGTCCCAGGTGGCTCGATCCACCTACCTGAACGGACCGCACAGTGGTGTGCAGCCGTGACAAAAACAACAATGGAGACCACATGATGCCGTTCGCATCCCGTCAGGCCCCGCTGCCTGCGCACCTGCTTAGCCTAGCCGTAACCGCCGCACTGCTCGCTCCTGCCGCCCAGGCCGCGTTTGTCGACGACAGCAAAGCCAGCCTGAGCATGACCAATATCTACCTGAACCGTGATTTCCGCGAAGGCACTGGCCAGAACAAGCGCGAAGAATGGGGCCAGGGCTTTCTCCTCGACATCCAGTCCGGCTACACCGAAGGTACTGTCGGCTTTGGCCTCGACGCCCTGGGCATGCTCGGCGTCAAGCTCGACTCCGGCGGCGGGCGTACCGGCACCGACCTGTTGCCGGTCCAGGACGACGGCGGCACTCCGGACCAGTTCAGCCGCCTGGGCCTGACCGCCAAGGTCAAGGTCTCCAGCACCGAACTGCGCTACGGCTCGCATGTGCCCGAACTACCGGTGGTCAAGGCCAGCGACAGCCGCCTGCTGCCCCAGGTTTTCGAAGGCGGCCTGCTGACCTCCTCTGAACTGGAGGGCCTGACCTTCACCGGCGGGCGCCTGGACAAGGTCATCGACCGTGCTTCAACCAACTCCGAAGATCTGGTGCTCAACAGCAAGAACAAGCGCTACGCCGGCGGCATCACTGCCGACCACCTGGACCTGGCCGGTCTCGATTACCAGTTCAGCAAGGGTCTGAGCGGGCGCTATTTCCATGCCGAGCTGGACGACATCTACCGGCAGAACTTCTTCAACCTGCTCGCCAGCTATCCAATGGGCGGTGGCACCCTGGCCGCCGATCTGCGCCTGATGCTCAGCGACGACACGGGCGCGGCCAACGCCGGCAAGGTCGATAACCGCGCGTTGAACGGCGTGCTCAGCTACGCCCACAGTGGCCACAAGCTCAGCCTGGCCTACCAGAAAATGAGCGGTGACACCGGCTATGCCTATCTCGACGGCAGCGATCCCTACCTGGTCAACTTCGTCCAGATCAACGACTTCGCCAACGCCGACGAACGCTCCTGGCAGGCCCGCTACGACTACAACTTCGCCGCACTTGGGTTGCCCGGCCTGAGCTTTCTCACCCGCTACGTCAGCGGCGACGATGCGCGCATCGCTGGCAGCACTGCCACCGGTAGCGAATGGGAACGCGACATCGAACTCAAGTACGTGGTGCAGAGCGGCCCGGCGAAGAACCTCTATGTGCGCCTGCGCAACGCCAACTTCCGTTCCGACTTCGCCCGCGATGCAACCGAAAACCGCGTGATCGTCGGCTACACACTGCCGATCTGGTAACCCACAATAACAATCGAGAGGAACCAACCATGAAAACTGCCTTTACCCGCCTCGCCCTGGCCACCGCCTGCCTGGCTTTCGCCGGCCAACTGTTGGCCGCAGAACCCAAGCGCCCCGAGTGCATCGCCCCGGCCAAGCCCGGCGGCGGCTTCGACCTGACCTGCAAGCTGGCCCAGAGCGGCTTGAAGGACAGCGGCCTGCTGAAAGCACCGATGCGCGTCACCTACATGCCCGGTGGAGTCGGCGCGGTGGCCTACAACGCGGTGATCGCCCAGCGCGCCGATGATCCAGGCACGATTGTCGCCTTCTCCAGCGGCTCCCTGCTCAACCTGGCCCAGGGCAAGTTCGGCCGTTACGACGAAACCGGCGTGCGCTGGCTGGCGGCGGTGGGCACCGACTACGGCGCCATCACCGTGCGCGCCGACTCGCCCTACCAGACGCTCAACGACCTGGTCGAAGCGCTGAAGAAAGACCCATCGAGCATCGTCTTCGGCGCGGGCGCCACCATCGGTGGCCAGGACTGGATGCAGACCGCATTGATCGCCCGCCTGGCCGGCATCGATCCGAAGAACCTGCGCTACGTCGCCTTCGAAGGCGGCGGCGAAACCCTTACCGCCATGCTCGGCGGCCACGTGCAGGTGACCAGCAGCGGTCTGGGCGAAGTCACCCCGCAACTGGAAGCGAAGAAGGTACGTATCCTCGCGGTACTCGCCGACGAGCGCCTGCCAGGCAAGCTGGCCGATATCCCCACGGCCAAGGAACAGGGCTACGACATCAGCTGGCCGGTGATCCGCGGCTTCTATGTCGGCCCAGAGGTCAGCGACGAGCAGTACGACTGGTGGAAACAGCAGTTCGACACCCTGCTTGCCAGCGAGGACTTCGCCAAGCTGCGTGAGCAACGCGACCTGCTGCCGCTGTCGGTGACTGGCGACGAACTGCAAGCCCTGGTCTTCAAGCAGGTTGAAGACTACAAGGTGCTGGCCGATGCCTTCGGTCTGATGCGCGAGTAACGCGCCGGCACGCTCGGTCAGGCAGCCCTGGGGCTGCTCTGACCGGCGCCCGCAATCGAGCGTGATGCGTTCAACTCTGTACCTTTTCACGAGACTACCGCCATGTACGTCCGCCTGTTCGCTGCGATCTGGCTGCTTTTCTGCGCCGGCCTCGCCGTTGTTGCCTGGGGTTTCCAGGCGCCCTTCGCCTACGACCCGGTCGGCCCCCGCGCCTACCCCCTACTGCTGCTGGCCTTGATGGCCGCTGGCTCGCTGTGGCTGCTGGTCAAACCCGGTTTACTCGAGCAGAAGCTGGACAGCTCCAGCGCCTTGCGCTCGCTGCTGTGCATGCTGACGCTACTGGCCTACGCCCTGCTGTTCGAACCCCTGGGGTTCATCATTAGCACCGCCCTGTGCACCTTCGCCCTCGGCCTGCTGTTCACTGGCCGCCTGCTGCCCTGCGCCATAAGCGGTGTGCTGATGGGCGCGCTGCTCTACGGTTTATTCGATTACCTGCTGGACGTGCCGCTGCCGCTGGGCCTGTTCGAAGCCTTTGTGGAGATCTGAACATGGAAACGCTGAATTTCTTGATGCAGGGCTTCGAGGTCGCCACCCGGCCGGAAAACCTGCTGGTGGCGCTGTTCGGCGCCTTCGTCGGCACCATCGTCGGCCTGCTGCCGGGCCTGGGCCCGATCAACGGCGTGGCCCTGCTGCTGCCGCTGGCCTTCGCCCTCGGCCTGCCGCCGGAAACCGCCCTGATCCTGCTGGCCGCCGTGTACCTCGGTTGCGAATACGGCGGACGTATCTCGGCCATCCTGCTCAACGTGCCAGGTGATGCGGCGGCGGTGATGACCACCCTCGACGGCTACCCGCTGGCGCGCCAGGGCAAGGCCGGGATCGCCCTGTCACTGTCGGCGGTCAGCTCCTTTATCGGTAGCATCATCGCCACCTGCGGCGTGGTGCTGTTCGCCCCACTGCTGGCGAAATGGGCGGTGGCCTTCGGCCCGGCTGAGTATTTCGTGCTGATGATCTTCGCCATCGCCTGCCTCGGCGGTATGGTCGGCGACAAACCGGTGAAGACCCTGATGGCGGCACTGATCGGCCTGGCCCTGGCCACCGTCGGCGTGGACTCGACCACCGGGGTGTACCGCTTCACCTTCGGCAGCGTCAGCCTGTCCGACGGCATCCAGTTCGTCATCGTGGTGATCGGCTTCTTCAGCGTCAGCGAAGTGCTGTTGATGCTGGAAAAAACCCACAGTGGGCAGAAGGCGGTGAAGACCAGCGGCCGGCTATTGTTCAACTTCAAGGAATTCTGCTTCACCTTCTGGACCATGGTGCGCAGCTCGGTTGCCGGCTTTGTCATCGGCGTGCTGCCGGGCGCCGGCGCGACTATCGCCAGCGCCATGACCTACATGAGCGAGAAGCGTATGGCCGGCGCCAGCGGCACCTTCGGCGAAGGCGACCTGCGCGGCCTGGCCGCGCCGGAAGCGGCCAACAACGCCTCGGCCTGCGGTTCGCTGATCCCCATGCTGACCCTCGGCGTCCCGGGTTCGGGCACCACCGCGGTGATGATCGGCGCCCTGACCCTGTACAACATCACGCCCGGCCCGCTGTTGTTCGAACAGCAACCGGATGTGGTGTGGGGCCTGATCGCCTCGCTGTTCATCTGCAACGTGCTCCTGCTGGTGATGAACATCCCCCTGGTCGGCCTGTTCGCGCGCATGCTCAGCGTCCCCAACTGGGTGCTGGTGCCGGCGATCACCGCGATCAGCATGGTCGGCGTCTATGCAGTACACAGCACCACCTTCGACCTGGTGCTGATGATCGGCCTCGGCGTATTCGGCTACATTTTGCGCAAACTGGACTTCCCGCTGTCGTCACTGATCCTCGGCTTCGTCCTCGGTGAGTTGATGGAAGACAACCTGCGCCGCGCCCTGTCGATTTCGGCCGGCGACCTCAACATCCTCTGGAGCAGCCCGATCAGCCTGTGCCTGTGGGCGCTCACCGCGCTGATGCTGGTGATGCCAGCCCTGCGCTGGTGGCGTGCGCGACGCGTCTCTCAGCTAGCCAATGCTTGATCTCTGCGCCCTGGCCCAGTGGCGGCGCTACTGGGCCACTGCGCTGATCGGTCTGATCGGCGGCTACCTGGCCAGCCTGATCGGCTGGCCTTTGCCGTGGATCATCGGCTCGTTGCTGGCGGTCATCGCGGCACGCTGCAGCGGTTGGCTGGTCACGGAAATCCCCGGTGGCCGACAAACCGGACAATGGCTGGTCGCCAGCGCCATCGGCCTGCACTTCACCAGCGAGGTGATGGGCGAGTTGCTCGGTCATTTCGGCGTAATCCTGGTTGGCGCCCTGGTGACCCTGCTGCTCAGCCTGTTCGGTATCGCGCTGTTGCGCCGCTCCGGGGTCGACCGCGCCACCGCGTTCTTTTCCAGCATGCCGGGGGGTGCCAGCGAAATGGTCAACCTGGCGCAACGCCACGATGCCCAGGTCGCCCGCGTTGCCGCGGCGCACAGCCTGCGTCTGTTGCTGGTGGTGCTACTGATTCCGGCCATCTTCACCTGGAGCCTGCCACCCATCGAACCGCCGGCGGCTGCGCCGGTGAGCTGGCCCTGGCTGGCCGCACTGTTACCCGGCGGCGCGCTGCTGGCCTTGCTGTGGAAAAGGCTCAAACAACCCAACCCCTGGATGCTCGGGCCGCTGACGGTGTGCGCCGTCGCCAGCGTCAGCTTCGACCTGCACATCGGTTTGCCGAACGGACTCGGCCAAGTCGGTCAGTGGCTGATCGGCTGCGCCCTGGGCTGCCACTTCGACCGCGCTTTCTTTCGCAACGCACCGGGCTTTCTCGCGCGCATTCTGCTGTTCAGCCTGCTCGCCATGCTCAGCGCCGCGCTGCTGGCCAACGGCCTCGGCTGGCTGGCCAGCGAAGACCAGCCCTCGCTGATGCTCGGCATGATGCCCGGCGGCATCACCGAGCTGTGCCTGACCGCCGAAGCCCTGCACCTGTCGGTAGCGCTGGTCACCGCGCTGCAGGTGCTGCGCCTGTTTCTGGTGATGTTCCTGGCCGAGCCATTGTTCAGGTTGTGGCAACGCCGCTAGCGAATATGTCGACCACGTGTAGCCCGCCTCGCGCGGGCTGTTTTTTAGCGAATATTTTTAACGCCACAGCACTTGCCCGAGCGCGCTAACCTTTGAGGTTGTGCAAGCCATCGCGCGGCCGTTTCCAGGCATTGCTGCGCACGCGCCGATAGATCACCCCCGCCGAGGCAAACCGCATGATTCTGCCGCGCTGGCCCCACCTGAAAAGCCCGCTTCTGCTGATCGCCCTCAGCGTGCTGCTGGCCGCCTGTAGCCGGGTCGACCTGGCCTATCGCAACCTCGACTGGCTGATCCCCTGGCAGCTCAACGCTTACCTGAACCTGAACCCTGCACAGAAAACCTGGTTCATGCCGCGCCTGCAGGCCCACCTGGAGTGGCACTGCAGCAGCGAGCTAGCGCGGTATATCGATTGGCTGCAAGGCACTGAAGGTCTGCTCGCACAGGCGCACCCCAGCGCCGCCCAACTGAGCGAGCAGTTCGCCGAGTTGGATCTGGCGCTCAAGCGCATCACGGGCGAAATCACGCCGACCGCCATTGCGCTGCTGCGAAGTCTCAACCCCAGCCAAGTTGCCGACCTGTATGCCGCGCTCGATGCAGACAACCGCGAGGATCGTCAGGAATTTCTCGAGCCGCCGCTGGCGAGCCAGATCAGCCAACGCGCCACGCGCATGCACAAGCGCCTGCGCCCCTGGTTTGGCCGGTTGAATGACGCGCAACAGGCGCGTATCGCTCAGTGGGCGCAGGCGGCGGGCGAGCAGAATCGGCTGTGGCTGGACAACCGCATGCACTGGCAAACCGAATTTCGCGCCGCTGTCGATGCACGGCGCAGTGCCGACTTCCCCGCACGCCTGACGCGCTTGCTGCAGCAACGCGAGTCCTTCCATGACGCCCGCTACCGCGCGGCCTACTCTCACTCACGGCAAGCGCTGGCCGAGCTGTTCAGCGACCTGCTCGCTAGCGCCGAGCGCAAACAGCGCGAACACCTGACGGCGCGCCTGCACGAGCTGCGTCACGACCTTGCCCGGCAGCTCTGTGCCGCTCCCGTTACAGTTCGGGCAGGCGCCAGTCGATAGGCGGCATGCCGTGCTGTACGAGGAACTTGTTGCAGCGGCTGAAGTGACCGTTGCCAATAAACCCGCGGTGGGCCGACAGCGGCGAGGGATGCGGCGAACACAGCACCAGGTGTTTGCTCGGGTCGATCAGGCGCGTCTTGCTCTGCGCATGCTTGCCCCACAACAGAAAGACCAGGTGTGGACAATGACCACTGACCACCTCGATCACCCGGTCGGTAAATACCCCCCAGCCCTTGTCCGCATGGGAGCCGGCAATGCCGCGCTCGACCGTCAGCGAGGTGTTGAGCAACAGCACGCCTTGCTCGGCCCAATGCTGCAAGCAGCCATGGCCGGCGATGTCGATATTCAGGTCGCGCTTCAATTCCTTGTAGATATTCAACAGCGACGGCGGCGTGGCGACCCCCGGTTGCACCGAGAAGCACAGGCCATGGGCCTGCTCCGGGCCGTGATAGGGATCCTGGCCGATGATCATCACCTTGACCCGCTCCAGCGGAGTGGAGTTGAGCGCATTGAAGATCAGCGCACCGGGCGGATAGACCTCCTTGCCGGCGGCTTTCTCCTGGCGCAGGAAGTCGGCCAGCGCCTGCATATAGGGCTGGGCGAACTCCTCGCGCAGGGCCTCTTTCCAGCCCGCGTCGAGCTTGATGTTATCGGCGGAGGTCATGCCTGATTCCCGAGTCAACGAATTGAAGCCGGCACGCTAGAGAAGCCTCACAGGCAAGTCAAGGCGCAGACGAATAGACCCTTATCATCCACCTGGATGCAGATGGCGACAGCCCGGCAGGCAGTCGAAACTGGGACAACCAACCCAGAGGAGCACCCCAGATGGACAACCCCATCGGCATCAGCCGTGAGCGCCTGGAGCAGGCCCTGGAACACTCCGCCTTTGCCAAGTTGCTCGGCGCCGAACTGCTGGACTTTGCCCCTGGCAAGGTCAGCCTGCAGCTGCACAGTCGCCCGGAACTCAGCCAGCACCACGGTTACACCCATGGCGCGGTGGTCGGTTTTATGATCGACAGCGGTTGCGCCTGGGCTGCCGCCTCGCTGGTGGGCGACGTAGTCACCAGCGAATACAAGGTCAACCTGCTGGCCCCGGCCATCGGCGACAAGCTGATCTGCCGCAGCGAGGTGATCAAGGCCGGCAAACGCCAGGCGGTATGCCGCGCCGATGTGTTTGCCGTCAACCACGGCGAGGAGAAGATCATCGCCACCGGCCTGGCGACCATCGCGCGGGTGTAGAAGACGCTGCGTTCGCGGTCGGCCGCCGCACAAACTCTCAGCCCTGATGCAACGCCCGGTAATGACTGGGCGCCATGCCCACCACGTTGCGAAACAGCCGCGAGAAGTAGTAGACGTCCTCGTAGCCCAACTGTTCGGCGACCTGGCGGATACCCTGCTGGCCTTCGTCGAGCAGGCGGCAGGCGTGGGCCATTTTCAGCTGGATGAACGCCTGGATAGGCGCATGGCCGGTCAGCGCGCGGTAGGTCTTGGCGAAGTGAAAACGCGACAACTTGAACTGCGCCGCCAGTTCATCGAGGTTGAGCGAGCCGTGCAGGTGGGCGCGCATCACCGCCTGCACCGCATCGACATCCAGCACCCGCCCCGATTTCAACTTGGCCCGCGCCGGCAGCACCGCCAGGGAGGCCAGCAGCGCCTGCAGCTGGTGGGCGGCATAGATGAAGTGCGCCAGGTTCAGGCCCTGCTTGCGCAGACTGAGCAGTGCATCGAAGTCGGCGAGCAGGCGCGGTTGTACGCCGATGCGCCAGATCGGCCCCTTGCCCAACGGGCGCAAGAACTCCGCCACCAGCTCGCCATCGAAGTGCACCCAGTACAGCGTCCAGGGTTTGCCGAGATCCGCGCCATAGGCGTGGGGAATGCCCTTGGGCAACAGCAGCAGATCGCCACCAGCGACAGCGATTCGTCCATCCCCAGACTCCAGCCAGCCCTGCCCGGCACGGCAATAGATCAGCAGGTAATCGTCCGGAAGCGGCCGCTGCATGCGGTGTCCGCCCGCGTCTGGATAGAACCCCAGGGCCAGCGGATAGCAGCTAGAGGCCAGTGGATGGTGACTCAGGATGCGCCGCAGGCGCGGCGGCGTGATAAAGCGCACGCCGTTGGCCGGTAATGGCCAGTTCGATGTTTCAATTCGAGCGTTCATCTGCCCTCCAACAACTCAATGCCAAGATCGTCCATCCATTGCCCAAGATCGTCAATCCACAAGCGCGCTTGATCCGGCTATAACACTAAGAGCACTAGGATCTGTCGCTGGGCCAAGGTGGAGAACGTGATGAGCAAGGCACTCCCGCAGTTGATCGAAGGCGAATGGCGCGAAAGCCGTACCCGCGAATTCATCGAAGTCACCGACCCGGCGACCCAGCAAGTGCTGGCCCTGGCGCCCAAGGCCACCGCCGAAGAAATCGAGGCGGCAATCGCCAGCGCCAAGGCGGCCTTTCTGACTTGGCGCGCAGTGCCGGTGTCCGAGCGCGCACGGCTGATGCTGCGTTATCAGCACCTGCTCAAGGAACACCACGACGAACTGGCGGAAATCCTCGCCAGGGAAACCGGCAAGACCCTGGCCGATGCCAAGGGCGATATCTGGCGCGGCATCGAGGTGGTCGAACAGGCGGCCAATATCGCCAGCCTGATGATGGGCGAGACCATGGAGAACGTGGCCACGGGCATCGATACCGCCAGCTGGATTCAGCCGCTCGGCGTCTGCGTCGGCATCACCCCGTTCAACTTCCCGGCCATGATTCCGCTGTGGATGTTTCCCCTGGCCATCGCCGCCGGCAACACCTTTATCCTCAAGCCGTCCGAACAGGACCCCATGACCCCCAACCGTCTGGCCGAGCTGTTTATCGAGGCCGGTGCGCCCAAGGGCGTGCTGCAGGTGCTGCATGGAGCCCGCGAGGTGGTCGACAGCCTGCTCACTCACCCGGATATCCGCGCCATCTCCTTCGTCGGCTCGGTGTCGGTCGGCCAGCACATCTACCGCACCGGCACTGCCCACCTCAAGCGCGTGCAGGCCTTCGCCGGGGCCAAGAACCATATGGTGATCATGCCCGACGCCAATAAGCAGCAGGTGCTGAGCAACCTGGTCGGCGCCAGTTGCGGCGCGGCCGGGCAGCGCTGCATGGCGATCAGCGTGGCGGTGTTCGTCGGTGAGTCGCAGCAGTGGATCGGGGAGCTGCAGGCGCAGATGGCCGACCTGCAACCCGGCTACTGGACCGACGGCCATGCGGCGTTCGGTCCGTTGATCAGCCAGCAGGCCAAGCAACGGGTGCTGCGTTTGATCGCCGAGGGCAAGGCGGAAGGCGCCGAATGCCTGCTCGACGGTTCGCACTGTGCGGTCGAGGGCTACCCCAACGGCAACTGGCTGGGCCCGACCCTGTTCCGTGGGGTGACAACCAAGATGGGCCTGTACCGCGAGGAAATCTTCGGCCCGGTGCTGGTGTGCATGGCAGTCGACTCCCTGGAACAGGCTATCGAACTGGTCAACGCCAGCCCCTATGGCAATGGCACCTCGATCTTCACCCGTTCCGGTGGCGCGGCGCGGCATTACCAGCACGCGGTGGAAGTCGGCCAGGTCGGGATCAACGTACCGGTGCCGGTGCCGCTGCCGTTCTTCTCCTTCACCGGCTGGAAAGGCTCGTTCTATGGCGACCTGCACGCCTACGGCAAACAGGCCGTACGTTTCTACAGCGAGACCAAGACCGTCACCAGCCGCTGGTTCGATGAAGACGCCGTGGCCGCCGGAGCGCCGGCCGGAGCGAACATGACTATTCAGTTGAAATGAGAACGGCTTAACAATGTCGACAGGCCACTGAAAAACGTAGCGAGCGATAGCTAGGGCCGTACCCGTTCCCTACGGGTAACGGCATTTCCCACATCCATGTGGGTCATAAGGCGAAACGCAGCATGGCGCGCGCAGCCCGCAGTAGTTTTTCAGGGGCCTGTTAGACCAATAGACGATCTCGGCAATTAGTCTAAGGGCGTAAAAAGTCCTCCTGGTTCCGACAATAAGAACAAGGAAAGCTGCCATGCAACGACTGACTGCCGCCTTGGCCCTTTGGGCTGGATTAACCGCCTGTGCGCAGGCCGCCGAGCCGATCACCCTCGGCCTCAATTACCCGCGCACCGGCCCCTATAAGGAAGAAGGATTGGCCCAGATGCGCGGCGCCTTGCTGGCCATCGACGAGCTCAACGCCAAGGGCGGCGTGCTCGGCCGCTCGTTGCGCCTGTCCAGCCGCGATACCGCCTCGCGCCCGGCGAAAGCCGTGCGCAATGTCGACAAGCTGGCCAGTGAGGGCGCGGCCATGCTGTTCGGCGGCTCCTCCAGCGCGGTGGCCATCGCTTCCGGCCAGCGCGCGGCGACCCATGGCCTGCTGTATTTCGGCACCCTCACCTATTCCAACGACACCACCGGCAAAGATGCCCACCGTTACCTGTTCCGCGAGTGCAACAACGCCTGGATGAGCGCCCGAGTGCTCGGCCAGTACCTGAGCAAGCACCTGCCGGACAAGCGCTATTTCTACGTGACCTCCGACTACACCTGGGGCCATACCACGGAAAGCTCGCTACGCCAGACCACCGGCAGCACGGATACCGGCAAACACCCCGGGCTCAAGGTGCCCTTCCCCGGCGCGCGCCTGGCCGATTACCTGGATGTGCTGCACCAGGCTGCGGCGAGCGATGCCGAGGTACTGACACTGGTGTTGTTCGGCGAGGATCTGGTGCGCGCCATGCGCATCGCCAAGGATCTCGGCCTGACCGAACGCATGCAGATAGTCGCGCCCAACCTGACCCAGAGCATCATCGAGCAAGCCGGCCCCGGCCTGATGCAAGGTGTGCTCGGCACCGAGCCATGGACCTGGCGCGTGCCTAAACTGGAGAAGTCCGCCCAGGGTGAAGCCTTCGTCAACGCCTTCAGCCAGCGTTATGCGATGTACCCGTCCAGCTCCGCTGCCTCGGCCTACAGCATCGTCTATCAGTGGGCCGACGCCGCGCAGCGGGCCAAGAGCCTGGACAGCGAGGCCTTGATCAAGGCCCTGGAAGGTCACCGTTACCAGCTACTCAAGGGCCCGCAAGAGTGGCGCGCCTTCGATCACCAGAACTTGCAGACGGTGTATGCCGTCAAAGTCAAAGCCCGCGCCGAAGTGCTCAAGGATCCGCTGAAACAGGATTACTTTGAAATCGTCGACCGTCTCGACGCCGACCAGGTGGCGCCCAGCCTGGCCGAATGGCAGTCTGATAGACGTGCCGCCGGGCAACCCCTGACCCTGCAATGAGGACTTATGGATTTCGAACTCAGCGATGAACAACGCCTGCTGGTCGACAGCGCCCGCGCTTTTGCCAGCCGCGAACTGGCGCCCCATGCCGCCGACTGGGACCGCGACCACCACTTCCCGGTGGACGTTATCAAGCAGGCCGCCGAACAGGGCTACCTGGCCCTGTACATCAAGGAAGACGACGGCGGCCTGGGCCTGTCACGGCTGTCCGCCGCGCTGATTTTCGAGCAACTGGCCGCCGGCTGCGTCGCCACCACGGCCTTTCTCACCATCCACAACATGGCGACCTGGATGCTCGCCTCCTTTGCCGACCAGGCGCTGAAAGACACCTGGCTCGCGCGCCTGGTCAGCGGCGAACTGCTCGCCTCCTACTGCCTGACCGAGCCGGATGCCGGTTCCGACGCCGCCCACCTGCGTACCCGCGCCAGACGTGACGGTGACGACTACCTGATCGACGGCAGCAAGTGCTTTATCTCCGGCGCCGGTTCGACCGACGTGCTGATCGTCATGGCACGTAGTGGTGAGGACAGCGGCGCCAAGGGCATTTCCTGCTTCCTGGTGCCGGCCGACGCCGCCGGGGTGAAATACGGCCGCAACGAACTGAAGATGGGCTGGCGCGCCCAGCCGACCCGCACCATCAGCTTCGAAGGCGTGCGCATCCCCGCCGGCAACCGCATCGGCCCCGAGGGCCAGGGCTTCGTCTACGCCATGCAGGGCCTGGACGGCGGCCGTATCAACATCGCCAGTTGCTCGCTCGGCGCGGCCCAGGCGGCGCTGGAACAATCGCTGCGCTACGTCGAACAACGCAAACAGTTCGGCAAACCGCTGAGCGAGTTCCAGGCCCTGCAATTCAAGCTGGCCGACATGCTCACCGACCTCACGGCCAGCCGGCAGATGGTGCGCCTGGCCGCGCACAAGCTGGATCGGCAGCACGGCGAGGCCAGCCTGTACTGCGCCATGGCCAAGCGCTTCGCCACCGATCAGTGTTTTACCCTGTGCAACGATGCGTTGCAGCTGCATGGCGGCTACGGTTATCTAAACGACTACCCACTGGAACGCTGGGTCCGCGACAGCCGCGTGCACCAGATCCTCGAGGGCACCAACGAAATCATGCGGGTGATCATCGCCCGCCGCCTGCTCGAGCAGGGCGGCATGCTCGATCGCCTGCTGTAAGGTTTAACTTGATCGTTCCCACGCTCCGCGTGGGAACGCCGCCCCGGACGCTCCGCGTCCTGACACGGGGCAAGCGGGACGCAGAGCGTCCCAGGCTGGGTGCCCACGCAGAGCGCGGGCACCATCGGAATAGAAACGAGGACACTTATGAGCCACGCCATCGAACCCTACCACCCCGGTCTATTCGACCTGACTCACAAGATCACCGTGGAAAAGCACGGCCACACCGCGCTGATCACCATCAACCACCCGCCGGCCAACACCTGGGACCGCGACTCGCTGATCGGCCTCAAGCAACTGATCGAGCACCTCAACCACGACGACGACATCTACGCCCTGGTGGTGACCGGCCAGGGCGGCAAGTTCTTCAGCGCCGGCGCCGATCTCAACCTGTTCGCCGATGGCGACAAGGCCCGCGCGCGGGAAATGGCCCGGCGCTTCGGCGAAGCCTTCGAGGCGCTGCGCGATTTTCGCGGTGTGTCGATCGCCGCGATCAACGGCTACGCCATGGGTGGCGGCCTGGAGTGCGCGCTGGCCTGCGACCTGCGCATCGCCGAACGCCAGGCGCAGATGGCCCTGCCGGAAGCCGCGGTAGGCCTACTGCCCTGTGCCGGCGGCACCCAAAACCTGGCCTGGCTGGTCGGTGAAGGCTGGGCCAAGCGCATGATCCTCTGTGGCGAGCGCATCGACGCCGAAACCGCCCTGCGCATCGGCCTGGTCGAACAACTGGTCGACAGCGGCGAAGCGCGCGGCCATGCCCTGCTGCTGGCGGCCAAAGTCGCGCGGCAGAGCCCGGTGGCGGTACGCACCATCAAACCGCTGATCCAGGGCGCCCGCGCACGCAGCCCGAGCACTTGGCTGAGCGAGGAACGCGAGCGCTTCATCGACCTGTTCGACGCCGACGATACCCGCGAAGGGGTGAACGCCTTCCTGGAAAAACGCGCGCCACAGTGGCGCAATAAATAAGCCCATTCCCCGAGCGTGCGCCGTGCGCACCAGGAACCCGCGACATGAACGTGATTTTCGAAGAACACCACAGCCTGCATGGCTTTCGGATCGGCATCGCCAGCCTGGATGCAGAAAAAAGCCTGAACGCCCTGACCTTGCCGATGATCGAGGCATTGGATGCAAAACTCGCGGCCTGGGCGGATGACCCGACCATCGCCTGCGTGCTGCTGCGTGGCAACGGTGCCAAAGCCTTCTGCGCCGGCGGTGACGTGGTGCAACTGGCGCAGCAGTGCCGCGAACACCCCGGCGAAGTACCGCCTCTGGCGCGGCGCTTCTTCGCCGACGAATACCGTCTCGACCATCGTCTTCATACCTACCCGAAACCCTTGATCTGCTGGGCCCACGGCCATGTGCTGGGCGGCGGCATGGGCCTGATGCAGGGCGCCGGAGTGCGCATCGTCACCCCGAGCAGTCGCCTGGGTATGCCGGAAATCAATATCGGCCTGTATCCGGATGTCGGCGGCAGCTGGTTCCTCGCCCGCCTGCCGGGCAAGCTCGGCCTGTTCCTCGGCCTCACCGCCAGCAGCATCAACGCCCGCGACGCCCTGGACCTGGACCTGGCCGACCGTTTCCTGCTCGACGAGCAACAAGACGCCCTGATCGAAGGGCTGGTGCAGCTGAACTGGCTGGAACAACCACAATTGCAACTGCACAGCCTGCTCAAGGCCCTGCAGCACGAGGCCCTCGGTGAACTGCCGGAAGCCCAATGGCTACCGCGCCGCGAACGCATCGACGAGGTGCTCGACCAGGCTGACCTGCCCACCGCCTGGCGCGCCCTCACCGCCCTGCACAACAACAGCGACCTGCTGCTGGCGCGCGCAGCCAAGACCCTGGCCGGCGGCTGCCCGCTGAGCGCGCATCTGGTCTGGCAGCAAATCGCTCGCGCCCGCCACCTGTCAGTAGCCCAGGTATTCCAGATGGAGTACGCCATGAGCCTGAATTGCTGCCGCCACCCGGAACTCCCCGAAGGTGTGCGCGCGCGCCTGATCGACAAGGACCAAACACCCCACTGGCACTGGCCGGATGTGGCCAGCATCCCCGCAGAGGTGATCGAGTCGCACTTCGAGGCCACATGGGAAGGCGAGCATCCGCTGGCGGATCTGTAACCAGCTTTAGGGTGCGCCGTGCGCATCGGACCGTAGGGTGGGTTAGGCGCATGGCACGCTGCATCGGTCACATACGCTTATTGATTGCGCCGTAACCCACCAGCGCGACCCAACCCGACAGCATGGGTATCGCTATGCTCAACCCATCCTACGCCCCGCAGCACAACCAAACGGGCGTTCCAGATAAGGAGCATAACCATGACAACGATCGCCTTTATCGGCCTCGGCCATATGGGCCTGCCCATGGCCCGCAACCTGCTCAAGGCCGGCTTCACGCTCAACGTCTTCGACCTGGTGCAAGCGGCCATCGACGAACTGGCCAAGGAAGGGGCGCACGCCGCGAGCAGTGCCAGCGACGCCGTACAAGGCGCCGACGTGGTGATCAGCATGCTGCCGGCCAGCCGGCATGTCGAAGGCCTGTACCTGGGCGACGGCGGCCTGCTCAAGGCGCTCAAGCCCGCCACCCTGGTCCTGGAGTGCTCGACCATCGCCCCGGAGTCTGCGCGCCAGGTGCATAAGGCGGCGGCCGAGCGTGGCCTGGAGATGCTCGACGCACCGGTTTCCGGCGGTACCGCCGGCGCCGCCGCCGGTACCCTGACCTTCATGATCGGCGGCCAGGCCAGCACCCTGGAAAAAGCCCGCCCAGTCTTCACTGCCATGGGCAGCAACATCTTCCACGCCGGTCCCGATGGCGCCGGCCAGGTGGCCAAGGTGTGCAACAACCAGGTCCTGGCGGTGCAGATGATCGCTACCGCCGAAGCCATGGCCCTGGGCGTGGCCAACGGCCTGGAGCCAGCCGTGCTGGCCGAGATCATGCGCCAGAGCTCCGGTGGCAACTGGACCCTGGAAAAATACAACCCCTGGCCCGGCGTGATGGAAAACGCCCCGGCATCCAAAGGCTATTCCGGTGGATTCATGGCCGAACTGATGGCCAAGGACCTCGGCCTGGCCCAGGAAGCCGCGCAACACAGCGGCAGCAGCACACCGATGGGCGCCCTGGCCCTGCAGCTGTATCGCCTGTTGCTCAAGCAAGGCAAGGGCCAGCAGGATTTCTCGGTGGTGCAGCAATTGTTCGTCGAATAAGCGCAAAGCCAACGGCAGGTTGCACCCGCCCTACTGGCTATTTGTCGAGTAACGCAGGGCTGCGGATCGCAGCTCGTGTAGCCGGATGTAATCCGGGGAGAGGTTCGCGCCTACTACACCGTTCCCGGATTGCATCCGGGCTACGATCTGCAGATAGCAAAAAGCCGCAAATACCTGCGGCTTTTTCATCTACCCATAGCTCCGATCAGCGCTCGCGCAACGCCTCCGCGCGGGCACGGATGATCGGTTTGAGCAGGTAGCTGAGCACGCTTTTCTTGCCGGTGATGATGTCTACCGAGGCGACCATGCCGGGAATGATCAGCAACGGATGCTCTTCGCTGCCCAGGTGGCTCCTGTTGGTGCGCAATTTGATCACGTAGAAGCTGTTGCCATCGTCGTCGGTCACGGTGTCGGCGCCAATCTGCTCCAGCTCGGCCTTGAGCCCACCGTAGATGGTGTAGTCATAGGCGGTGAACTTGACCATGGCCTCCTGCCCCGGATGGAGGAAGGCAATATCCTGCGGACGGATGCGCGCCTCCACCAGCAGGTTCTCGCCCAGCGGCACGATCTCCACCAGGTCGCTGCCCGGCTGAATCACTCCACCGATGGTGTTGACCAGCAGCAGCTTGACGATACCGCGCACGGGTGAGGTGACCAGGGTGCGATTGACCCGATCTTCCAGCGCCTTGCCGGTCGACTGGATCTTGCTCAGATCGGTGCGCGCCTCATTCAACTGGGTCAGCGCATCGCTGCGAAAACGCCCGCGGGTCTCGTCGATCTTGCGCTCTGCTTCCTTGATCGCGGCCTCGGCACGCGGCATCGCCAGGGTGGTGGCCTGCAACTGGCCGCGACTCTCCACCTCGGCACGCTTCAAACGCAGCACTTCAACCGGGGAAATCGCGCCTTCGGCCACCAGTGGCTCGGACATGCGAATTTCCTGGCGCAACAGCTCCAGGCTGTTGCGAAACTGGTTCTGCTTGGAAGCAAACTCGCGCAATTCCTGGCGGCGCTGAAGCAACTGCTGTTCCAGTCCGGCGACCTCGTCCAGCAGTTGCTGGCGCCGGCTGTTGAACAACTGTTCCTCGTTCTCGGCCTGACGCGGCACCTTCTCGCGTACTTCGGCGACAATTACCAGTTCACGATCCTGTATTTCCGCACTGAGGCGTTCGACCCGCAGCAGCAGGGCCAGGCGGTCGGCCTCGGTCTCACCGACGTTGGAAGCAAAACGCGTGTCATCCAGACGCAGCAGCGGATCGCCGATATTGACGATCTGCCCCTCGCGGACAAACAGTTCGGAAACGATACCGCCTTCCAAGTTCTGGATTTTCTGCAACCGTGAGAATGGAATCGCCTTGCCATCGCCACGGGTGACCTCGTCGACCACGGCGAAATGCGCCCACAGCAAACAGAAGGCAACGAAGGCGATCAAGCCCCAGATGGTCAGGCGAATGATCCTGGGCGCATCCTCGATCAGCGCCTTGCTGACTTCCGGCAGCGGCTCGTCGCCCATGGCGTCATGACTGCCGAAGTAAGACGCAAGAGCCTGACGCAGACCTTTTGACGGTGGTTTAACTGACACTGATCTGCCCCTTTTTCAGCGCTTCCATGACACTGCCTTTAGGGCCGTCGGCGATGATCTGCCCACGGTCGACGATGATCAGCCGGTCGACCAGACTGAGCATGGAGGCACGGTGGGTAACCAGCAGCAGGGTCTTGCTGCCGATAACGGCAGCCAGGCGCTGCTTGAGCCGCTCTTCGCCGGTGTTATCCATGGCGCTGGTCGGCTCGTCGAACAGCAGGATTTGCGGGTCGAGCAACAACGCCCGGGCCAGGGCAACGTTCTGCCGCTGTCCCCCGGAAAGGTTCTGCCCACGCTCGCCGACCTGCAGCTCGTAGCCTTTGGGATGCAGACGCACGAACTCATGCACCCCGGCCAGCTCGGATGCCTGCAAGACCAGCTCATCCTCCACGTAGCGCGCGCCCACCATCAGGTTGTCGCGCAGCGTGCCGGAAAACAGCTGGATATCCTGGGGCACGTAGCCGATGTTGTGGCGCAGATCGCTGACATCCAGCTGGCGCACATCGACGCCGTCGACCAACAGGCTGCCGGCATCCGGCTGGTACAGGCCGACAATCAGCTTGGCCAGCGAACTCTTGCCAGAGCCGCTGCGACCGATGATGCCGATCTTCTCGCCGGGTCGCACCACCAGGTTGATGTTCTGCAGGGCGGCCTGCTGCTGGTCCGGATAATGGAAATCCAGCTGGCGGAACTCGATGGCACCCTGCAATGACTGACGCTTGAGCGGACGCTCCTCTTCCTGCCGCTCCTGCGGCAGGGTCATCATCTGATTGACTGATTCGAGGGTGACACGAGCCTGCTGGTAGCGGGTCAGCAGGCCGGATAATTGGGTCAGCGGGCCGAGTGCACGACTGCTGAGCATGTAGCAGGCAATCAGGCCACCCATGCTCAGTTGGCCGTCGATGATCTGGTAAACACCGAAGACGATGACGATTACGCCGGCCAGTTGCTGCAGCAGCATCGTCGCATTCATCGCCAGACTGGAGAGCATGCGCGCGCGTAACTCCAGGCGACTGAGGGTACCGATGGTCTGTTCCCACAGATACTGGCGCTCGCTCTCGGCATTATTGACCTTGACCGCATCCAGTCCGGCGAGGCTTTCGATCAGGCTCGACTGACGCTCGGCGGCCAGCGCCATGGTGCGTTCCATGGTTTCCGCCAGGGGTCGCTGCAACGCCCAGCCGATCAGGGCGACCAGCGGAAAGGCCAATACTGGGATCCACACCAGGTGGCCGCCGATCATCGCGATGACTGCCAGAATCAACAGGGTAAACGGCAGATCGATGACACTGGCCAGGGTCAGCGAGGCGAGAAAATCGCGCAGACTCTGAAACTCGTGGATGTTCTGGGCGAAACTGCCGACCCGCGCCGGACGGTACTTGATGGCCATGCCGACGACACG
Organism: Pseudomonas sp. CC6-YY-74; assembly: GCF_002025205.1. Taxonomy (GTDB): domain Bacteria; phylum Pseudomonadota; class Gammaproteobacteria; order Pseudomonadales; family Pseudomonadaceae; genus Aquipseudomonas; species Aquipseudomonas paeninsulae. The sequence goes on from NZ_CP019947.1 coordinate 2,583,406, forward strand.
CTCGAACAGCGTCGCCGAAATAATCAGGTCGGTCTTCTTGCCCGCAAGATCCAGGCACAGACCGCGCAAGGTTTTCAGCAGCAGATCGAACAGATACACGCCGCAGATACCGATCGCCAGCACCCAGAGCGTGGCCTCTGCCTGGTTTGGCACCACCCGATCATAAACATTCATGACGAACAGCGGCGTGGCCAGGCCGATCAGACTGATCAGGAAACTGGCCGCGATAGCGTCTATATAGAGCCAGCGGGAGCGTTTGAGGGTGTCGCGAAACCAGGAAGTCGCCCGTGGAATCAGCTCACCGCGATTGAAGTCGAACTTGTGCAGCGGCTGGGCAAAGAACACCTGGCCACTGTAATCCTCGTCCAGCATCTCGGCACTGACGAGAACCTCACCACCCTCACTCTCGCTGGGCATGACCCGCGCACGACCCTGTTCGTCCCAACCGAGCAAGACCGCGCTGCGACCTTCACGCAGCAACAGCAGCGCAGGCATGGCCAACGCCGGGATCTTCTGCAGACTGCGGCGCAACCAACGCCCTTGCAGGCCGGCGCGAGCCGCTGCACGGGGCAGCAACTCGACACTCAGGCGTTGTTCGGGCAGTGGCAAGCCGGCCGTGAGCATGGCCCGACTGACCGGCTTCTGGTGCAGACTGCAAAGTGACAGCAGGCTGTCGAGCAGTGGATCATCGTAGCGATCGCGCGGATCGCTACGGGTCGGGGCCTCGCTGAGGTCTACTGCCACAAAGATTCACTCATGCACGGAGGAAAGTCGCTGTCAGTTCAGGCCCGGCAGTGTCACCTTGGCCTTGACTACGTCCAGCGGCGCCGCAGCCATGGGTGCAACTACACCTTGGCTTTGCAGCAGGGAGCCCATGGTCGCCTTGATCCGGTATTGAGTAAACAGTTCAGTGAAGCGCACCTCTTCCAGGCGACGCGCAGCAGTGAACAGCTCGTTCTCGCTGTCGAGCAAGTCCAGCAATGTCCGCTCGCCCAGGCCGAACTGCTTCTGGTAGGAATCGCGCACCCGGCTGCTGTAGTCGACATATTGCTGAGCGATCGGCAATTGCTGACGCGAATTCTCCAGGGCATTCCAGGCCAGACCGAGGTCCTCGAGCAGCACGCGCAACGCATTGTTGCGGATATCCATCGCTTGGTTGACCTGATACGACTTGGACTGCAGATCGGCCTTGTTGCTGCCACCGGCGAACAGGTTGTAACGCATGCGCAGCATCGCCTGCCATTCATTGCTATGGCCGGGCACGCCATCGATATTGCTGTCGACACCCTGCGACAGTTCGGCGTCGAAACGCGGATAGAACGTCGACTTGGCCGCTTCGTACTGCTGCTCGCTAGCCTGGACATCGGACTCGGCCGAACTCAAGAACGGATTATTCGCCAGCATTTCCTCACGCGCGGCTTGCAGGTTTTCTGGCAAACGGCCTGGTAACCCTTGCGGAATGCTCAGTTCGCTGGGATCGCTGCCAACCACGCTGTAATAATTGACCTGCGCGTCGGCCAGATTGGTCTGCTCGGTGATCAGGTTGTTCCGCGCTTGCGCCAGACGGGCCTCGGCCTGATCGAGATCGGCCATACGCCCTACTCCGCGCTCGCTGCGCAGCGAGATCTGGTCGTAGATGCGCTCGTGACTACGCAGGTTGTCAGTCGCCAGCCGCACCATATCCTGACGTTTGAGCACTTCCAGATAGACCTGCGCGACGGTCAGCGCGGTGCGTTCTGACGTGCCCAACAGCTCATAGGCACGGGCATTGACCGTCGCCCGTTGACGGCCGACTTCACTGCTGGTGGCAAAGCCGTCGAACAGCATCTGCTGCAGACGTAAGGACGACTCACCGCGATTCAGCGTCTTGTAACTATGCCCGTAGGTATTACGAGTGCTGGGATTATCGGTGCCCTCACGGCCATAGCCGGCAAGCAGGTCGACCTGCGGCAGATAACCGCCTTTGGCGGCTTTCATCTGCTCCTCGACAGCCAGACGCGCGTTGACCCCCGCCTGGATTTCCGGATGCACCTCAAGAGCACTCTGCATGGCTTCGTTAAGGGTTTGGCCGTTGGCCGACAGGGAGATCGCCAGAGCAAGAGGCAGAAGGGCTAAAAAACGCATTGGAAGTTAGATTCCTTTCGGGCTGAGGAGCAGAAGGTATACAAAATCAGAGGACGAACCACTGCAGAACGACCCAGCCAACGAGGCTACGCATTCACTTTTTTGCAGGCTGCGAAGGTGACATGAACGACTAAATCAATATCAAAGTGACATCAACGATAGTGAGTGTGTATTATCGCGAAAGAGTGGTCAATAGTTTGGCATATTACCGAGCCAATTGAGAACAAGGACAAGTTGCTGCCGTCAACAAAATGACAGTCAGCCTTTACTTCTGCCTTGGCCTAGGCCGCATTAATCCAAGGATCACACCACGCCCGGGGCGTCTGGAGCTTAAGCATGAGCAATTTTGTCGCTGTTATTAAAAGCCTTGTGGGCCAAGTATTCGTTGTTTCCCTCGACGGCCTCAAGCGGCAAGTGTTCGAAGGCGAGCGTCTGTTCCAAGGCGACCAGGTAGTGACTGCATCGGGCGGTTCGGCAACTCTGGAACTGGCCAATGGCGATGTGATCGATATTGCCGCCAACGGCAACTGGCAAGCTGGCGGGGATCAAGCCTCAGAGCAAGTGCAGGCGGCACAAGCGCCAGCTTCCGAACTGGAACAAGCCATCGCCGCCGGCTTCGACCCGACCGCCGACCTCGAACCGACCGCCGCAGGCCCGGGCGCGGCAGGTGGCGCAGGTGGTGCGGCAGGTGGCGGTCACAGCTTCGTAATGTTGGATGAAACAGGTCAGCAGCTCGATCCGACTGTTGGGTTTGAGACTGAAGGGCTGGGGGTTGCTGCGTCCTCACCTACAGAGGAAGAGGCTCCAGAACCTATTGAGGCTCTCGAGATTGCCAACACCGCTCCCGTTGCGCTAGCTGACAGCTTCACCGTGAACGAAGACGGCAGCATCAGCATCGACGTGCTGAGCAATGACACAGACCTGGACGGCGACAGCCTGACCATCACCGCCGTCGATGGCCAGACCATTGCCGAGGGTGGTTCCGTTAATGTCAGCAATGGCTCGGTGACTCTGATCAATGGTCAGCTGGTATTCAACCCAACCGCCAACTATAGCGGCCCGGTCAGCTTCTCTTACACAGTCAGCGATGGCGTATTGACCAGTACTGCGATGGTCAGTGGCACCGTCGACCCGATCAACGATGCTCCGGTCGCCAACGACGACAGCCTGACGGCCAGCGAAGACACCCCGGTGACCTTCACCGCCGCCCAGCTGACCGGCAACGACACCGATCCAGAAAACTCGCCGCTGACCATTAACAGCGTCACCAGTGGTACTGGCGGCACCGCCGTGCTCAATAGCGACGGCACCGTCACCTTCACCCCGAACGCCAATTTCAACGGCACCGCCGACTTCACCTACACCGTCACCGATGGCGAGCTGACCTCCAACGTCGCCACCGCCACGGTCACCGTCGGTGCGATCAACGATGCTCCGGTCGCCAACGACGACAGCCTGACGGCCAGCGAAGACACCCCGGTGACCTTCACCGCCGCCCAGCTGACCGGCAACGACACCGATCCAGAAAACTCGCCGCTGACCATTAACAGCGTCACCAGTGGTACTGGCGGCACCGCCGTGCTCAATAGCGACGGCACCGTCACCTTCACCCCGAACGCCAATTTCAATGGCGCTGCTGACTTCACCTACACCGTCACCGATGGCGAGCTGACCTCCAACGTCGCCACCGCCACGGTCACCGTCACCCCGATCAACGATGCACCGATCGCGGCCAGCAGCAGCATTAGCGTCGCGGAAGAAAGCACCGGGACCAGCCTGGGCCTCACCGCGCCGACTGATGTCGATGGCGACAGCCTGACCATCACCGTCTCCGGCCTGCCGACCCTGGGTACCGTCACCAAAGCCGATGGCTCCGCCATCAGCAATGGCGACACCCTGACCAGCGCCGAGCTGACTGGCCTGCTCTACAACGCACCGGCCGACTACACCAGCGGCGATGCCGTCGGCTCGTTCAGCTACTCGGTCAACGACGGCACCGTCACCGTCAGCGGAACCACCACCATCGGTGTCACCCCGATCAACGATGCACCGATCGCGGCCAGCAGCAGCATTAGCGTCGCGGAAGAAAGCACCGGGACCAGCCTGGGCCTCACCGCGCCGACTGATGTCGATGGCGACAGCCTGACCATCACCGTCTCCGGCCTGCCGACCCTGGGTACCGTCACCAAAGCCGATGGCTCCGCCATCAGCAATGGCGACACCCTGACCAGCGCCGAGCTGACTGGCCTGCTCTACAACGCACCGGCCGACTACACCAGCGGCGATGCCGTCGGCTCGTTCAGCTACTCGGTCAACGACGGCACCGTCACCGTCAGCGGAACCACCACCATCGGTGTCACCCCGATCAACGATGCACCGATCGCGGCCAGCAGCAGCATTAGCGTCGCGGAAGAAAGCACCGGGACCAGCCTGGGCCTCACCGCGCCGACTGATGTCGATGGCGACAGCCTGACCATCACCGTCTCCGGCCTGCCGACCCTGGGTACCGTCACCAAAGCCGATGGCTCCGCCATCAGCAATGGCGACACCCTGACCAGCGCCGAGCTGACTGGCCTGCTCTACAACGCACCGGCCGACTACACCAGCGGCGATGCCGTCGGCTCGTTCAGCTACTCGGTCAACGACGGCACCGTCACCGTCAGCGGAACCACCACCATCGGTGTCACCCCGATCAACGATGCACCGATCGCAGCCAGCAGCAGCATTAGCGTCGCGGAAGAAAGCACCGGGACCAGCCTGGGCCTCACCGCGCCGACTGATGTCGATGGCGACAGCCTGACCATCACCGTCTCCGGCCTGCCGACCCTGGGTACCGTCACCAAAGCCGATGGCTCCGCCATCAGCAATGGCGACACCCTGACCAGCGCCGAGCTGACTGGCCTGCTCTACAACGCACCGGCCGACTACACCAGCGGCGATGCCGTCGGCTCGTTCAGCTACTCGGTCAACGACGGCACCGTCACCGTCAGCGGAACCACCACCATCGGTGTCACCCCGATCAACGATGCACCGATCGCAGCCAGCAGCAGCATTAGCGTCGCGGAAGAAAGCACCGGGACCAGCCTGGGCCTCACCGCGCCGACTGATGTCGATGGCGACAGCCTGACCATCACCGTCTCCGGCCTGCCGACCCTGGGTACCGTCACCAAAGCCGATGGCTCCGCCATCAGCAATGGCGACACCCTGACCAGCGCCGAGCTGACTGGCCTGCTCTACAACGCACCGGCCGACTACACCAGCGGCGATGCCGTCGGCTCGTTCAGCTACTCGGTCAACGACGGCACCGTCACCGTCAGCGGAACCACCACCATCGGTGTCACCCCGATCAACGATGCACCGATCGCGGCCAGCAGCAGCATTAGCGTCGCGGAAGAAAGCACCGGGACCAGCCTGGGCCTCACCGCGCCGACTGATGTCGATGGCGACAGCCTGACCATCACCGTCTCCGGCCTGCCGACCCTGGGTACCGTCACCAAAGCCGATGGCTCCGCCATCAGCAATGGCGACACCCTGACCAGCGCCGAGCTGACTGGCCTGCTCTACAACGCACCGGCCGACTACACCAGCGGCGATGCCGTCGGCTCGTTCAGCTACTCGGTCAACGACGGCACCGTCACCGTCAGCGGAACCACCACCATCGGTGTCACCCCGATCAACGATGCACCGATCGCAGCCAGCAGCAGCATTAGCGTCGCGGAAGAAAGCACCGGGACCAGCCTGGGCCTCACCGCGCCGACTGATGTCGATGGCGACAGCCTGACCATCACCGTCTCCGGCCTGCCGACCCTGGGTACCGTCACCAAAGCCGATGGCTCCGCCATCAGCAATGGCGACACCCTGACCAGCGCCGAGCTGACTGGCCTGCTCTACAACGCACCGGCCGACTACACCAGCGGCGATGCCGTCGGCTCGTTCAGCTACTCGGTCAACGACGGCACCGTCACCGTCAGCGGAACCACCACCATCGGTGTCACCCCGATCAACGATGCACCGATCGCGGCCAGCAGCAGCATTAGCGTCGCGGAAGAAAGCACCGGGACCAGCCTGGGCCTCACCGCGCCGACTGATGTCGATGGCGACAGCCTGACCATCACCGTCTCCGGCCTGCCGACCCTGGGTACCGTCACCAAAGCCGATGGCTCCGCCATCAGCAATGGCGACACCCTGACCAGCGCCGAGCTGACTGGCCTGCTCTACAACGCACCGGCCGACTACACCAGCGGCGATGCCGTCGGCTCGTTCAGCTACTCGGTCAACGACGGCACCGTCACCGCCAGCGGAACCACCACCATCGGTGTCACCCCGATCAACGATGCACCGATCGCGGCCAGCAGCAGCATTAGCGTCGCGGAAGAAAGCACCGGGACCAGCCTGGGCCTCACCGCGCCGACTGATGTCGATGGCGACAGCCTGACCATCACCGTCTCCGGCCTGCCGACCCTGGGTACCGTCACCAAAGCCGATGGCTCCGCCATCAGCAATGGCGACACCCTGACCAGCGCCGAGCTGACTGGCCTGCTCTACAACGCACCGGCCGACTACACCAGCGGCGATGCCGTCGGCTCGTTCAGCTACTCGGTCAACGACGGCACCGTCACCGTCAGCGGAACCACCACCATCGGTGTCACCCCGATCAACGATGCACCGATCGCGGCCAGCAGCAGCATTAGCGTCGCGGAAGAAAGCACCGGGACCAGCCTGGGCCTCACCGCGCCGACTGATGTCGATGGCGACAGCCTGACCATCACCGTCTCCGGCCTGCCGACCCTGGGTACCGTCACCAAAGCCGATGGCTCCGCCATCAGCAATGGCGACACCCTGACCAGCGCCGAGCTGACTGGCCTGCTCTACAACGCACCGGCCGACTACACCAGCGGCGATGCCGTCGGCTCGTTCAGCTACTCGGTCAACGACGGCACCGTCACCGTCAGCGGAACCACCACCATCGGTGTCACCCCGATCAACGATGCACCGATCGCGGCCAGCAGCAGCATTAGCGTCGCGGAAGAAAGCACCGGGACCAGCCTGGGCCTCACCGCGCCGACTGATGTCGATGGCGACAGCCTGACCATCACCGTCTCCGGCCTGCCGACCCTGGGTACCGTCACCAAAGCCGATGGCTCCGCCATCAGCAATGGCGACACCCTGACCAGCGCCGAGCTGACTGGCCTGCTCTACAACGCACCGGCCGACTACACCAGCGGCGATGCCGTCGGCTCGTTCAGCTACTCGGTCAACGACGGCACCGTCACCGTCAGCGGAACCACCACCATCGGTGTCACCCCGATCAACGATGCACCGATCGCAGCCAGCAGCAGCATTAGCGTCGCGGAAGAAAGCACCGGGACCAGCCTGGGCCTCACCGCGCCGACTGATGTCGATGGCGACAGCCTGACCATCACCGTCTCCGGCCTGCCGACCCTGGGTACCGTCACCAAAGCCGATGGCTCCGCCATCAGCAATGGCGACACCCTGACCAGCGCCGAGCTGACTGGCCTGCTCTACAACGCACCGGCCGACTACACCAGCGGCGATGCCGTCGGCTCGTTCAGCTACTCGGTCAACGACGGCACCGTCACCGTCAGCGGAACCACCACCATCGGTGTCACCCCGATCAACGATGCACCGATCGCAGCCAGCAGCAGCATTAGCGTCGCGGAAGAAAGCACCGGGACCAGCCTGGGCCTCACCGCGCCGACTGATGTCGATGGCGACAGCCTGACCATCACCGTCTCCGGCCTGCCGACCCTGGGTACCGTCACCAAAGCCGATGGCTCCGCCATCAGCAATGGCGACACCCTGACCAGCGCCGAGCTGACTGGCCTGCTCTACAACGCACCGGCCGACTACACCAGCGGCGATGCCGTCGGCTCGTTCAGCTACTCGGTCAACGACGGCACCGTCACCGTCAGCGGAACCACCACCATCGGTGTCACCCCGATCAACGATGCACCGATCGCGGCCAGCAGCAGCATTAGCGTCGCGGAAGAAAGCACCGGGACCAGCCTGGGCCTCACCGCGCCGACTGATGTCGATGGCGACAGCCTGACCATCACCGTCTCCGGCCTGCCGACCCTGGGTACCGTCACCAAAGCCGATGGCTCCGCCATCAGCAATGGCGACACCCTGACCAGCGCCGAGCTGACTGGCCTGCTCTACAACGCACCGGCCGACTACACCAGCGGCGATGCCGTCGGCTCGTTCAGCTACTCGGTCAACGACGGCACCGTCACCGTCAGCGGAACCACCACCATCGGTGTCACCCCGATCAACGATGCACCGATCGCAGCCAGCAGCAGCATTAGCGTCGCGGAAGAAAGCACCGGGACCAGCCTGGGCCTCACCGCGCCGACTGATGTCGATGGCGACAGCCTGACCATCACCGTCTCCGGCCTGCCGACCCTGGGTACCGTCACCAAAGCCGATGGCTCCGCCATCAGCAATGGCGACACCCTGACCAGCGCCGAGCTGACTGGCCTGCTCTACAACGCACCGGCCGACTACACCAGCGGCGATGCCGTCGGCTCGTTCAGCTACTCGGTCAACGACGGCACCGTCACCGTCAGCGGAACCACCACCATCGGTGTCACCCCGATCAACGATGCACCGATCGCGGCCAGCAGCAGCATTAGCGTCGCGGAAGAAAGCACCGGGACCAGCCTGGGCCTCACCGCGCCGACTGATGTCGATGGCGACAGCCTGACCATCACCGTCTCCGGCCTGCCGACCCTGGGTACCGTCACCAAAGCCGATGGCTCCGCCATCAGCAATGGCGACACCCTGACCAGCGCCGAGCTGACTGGCCTGCTCTACAACGCACCGGCCGACTACACCAGCGGCGATGCCGTCGGCTCGTTCAGCTACTCGGTCAACGACGGCACCGTCACCGTCAGCGGAACCACCACCATCGGTGTCACCCCGATCAACGATGCACCGATCGCGGCCAGCAGCAGCATTAGCGTCGCGGAAGAAAGCACCGGGACCAGCCTGGGCCTCACCGCGCCGACTGATGTCGATGGCGACAGCCTGACCATCACCGTCTCCGGCCTGCCGACCCTGGGTACCGTCACCAAAGCCGATGGCTCCGCCATCAGCAATGGCGACACCCTGACCAGCGCCGAGCTGACTGGCCTGCTCTACAACGCACCGGCCGACTACACCAGCGGCGATGCCGTCGGCTCGTTCAGCTACTCGGTCAACGACGGCACCGTCACCGTCAGCGGAACCACCACCATCGGTGTCACCCCGATCAACGATGCACCGATCGCAGCCAGCAGCAGCATTAGCGTCGCGGAAGAAAGCACCGGGACCAGCCTGGGCCTCACCGCGCCGACTGATGTCGATGGCGACAGCCTGACCATCACCGTCTCCGGCCTGCCGACCCTGGGTACCGTCACCAAAGCCGATGGCTCCGCCATCAGCAATGGCGACACCCTGACCAGCGCCGAGCTGACTGGCCTGCTCTACAACGCACCGGCCGACTACACCAGCGGCGATGCCGTCGGCTCGTTCAGCTACTCGGTCAACGACGGCACCGTCACCGTCAGCGGAACCACCACCATCGGTGTCACCCCGATCAACGATGCACCGATCGCGGCCAGCAGCAGCATTAGCGTCGCGGAAGAAAGCACCGGGACCAGCCTGGGCCTCACCGCGCCGACTGATGTCGATGGCGACAGCCTGACCATCACCGTCTCCGGCCTGCCGACCCTGGGTACCGTCACCAAAGCCGATGGCTCCGCCATCAGCAATGGCGACACCCTGACCAGCGCCGAGCTGACTGGCCTGCTCTACAACGCACCGGCCGACTACACCAGCGGCGATGCCGTCGGCTCGTTCAGCTACTCGGTCAACGACGGCACCGTCACCGTCAGCGGAACCACCACCATCGGTGTCACCCCGATCAACGATGCACCGATCGCAGCCAGCAGCAGCATTAGCGTCGCGGAAGAAAGCACCGGGACCAGCCTGGGCCTCACCGCGCCGACTGATGTCGATGGCGACAGCCTGACCATCACCGTCTCCGGCCTGCCGACCCTGGGTACCGTCACCAAAGCCGATGGCTCCGCCATCAGCAATGGCGACACCCTGACCAGCGCCGAGCTGACTGGCCTGCTCTACAACGCACCGGCCGACTACACCAGCGGCGATGCCGTCGGCTCGTTCAGCTACTCGGTCAACGACGGCACCGTCACCGTCAGCGGAACCACCACCATCGGTGTCACCCCGATCAACGATGCACCGATCGCGGCCAGCAGCAGCATTAGCGTCGCGGAAGAAAGCACCGGGACCAGCCTGGGCCTCACCGCGCCGACTGATGTCGATGGCGACAGCCTGACCATCACCGTCTCCGGCCTGCCGACCCTGGGTACCGTCACCAAAGCCGATGGCTCCGCCATCAGCAATGGCGACACCCTGACCAGCGCCGAGCTGACTGGCCTGCTCTACAACGCACCGGCCGACTACACCAGCGGCGATGCCGTCGGCTCGTTCAGCTACTCGGTCAACGACGGCACCGTCACCGTCAGCGGAACCACCACCATCGGTGTCACCCCGATCAACGATGCACCGATCGCAGCCAGCAGCAGCATTAGCGTCGCGGAAGAAAGCACCGGGACCAGCCTGGGCCTCACCGCGCCGACTGATGTCGATGGCGACAGCCTGACCATCACCGTCTCCGGCCTGCCGACCCTGGGTACCGTCACCAAAGCCGATGGCTCCGCCATCAGCAATGGCGACACCCTGACCAGCGCCGAGCTGACTGGCCTGCTCTACAACGCACCGGCCGACTACACCAGCGGCGATGCCGTCGGCTCGTTCAGCTACTCGGTCAACGACGGCACCGTCACCGTCAGCGGAACCACCACCATCGGTGTCACCCCGATCAACGATGCACCGATCGCGGCCAGCAGCAGCATTAGCGTCGCGGAAGAAAGCACCGGGACCAGCCTGGGCCTCACCGCGCCGACTGATGTCGATGGCGACAGCCTGACCATCACCGTCTCCGGCCTGCCGACCCTGGGTACCGTCACCAAAGCCGATGGCTCCGCCATCAGCAATGGCGACACCCTGACCAGCGCCGAGCTGACTGGCCTGCTCTACAACGCACCGGCCGACTACACCAGCGGCGATGCCGTCGGCTCGTTCAGCTACTCGGTCAACGACGGCACCGTCACCGTCAGCGGAACCACCACCATCGGTGTCACACCGGTCAACGATGCACCCACCGGCACCGATGGTGTAATCACCCTCAACGAAGACACCAGCTACAGTTTCAGCGCAGATGACTTCGGTTTTTCCGATGCCGACATTGGTGACAGCCTGCAGGCCGTACGCATCGACAGTCTGCTTAGTGCAGGCTCACTGCAACTGAACGGCACCTCGGTGACCAGCGGTCAAGTCATTACCCTGGCCCAGCTCAATAACCTGACGTTCACGCCTGCCCATGACGCCAGTGGAAACGGCTACACCAACCTGAGCTTCTCGGTGAGCGATCAGTCCGGTCAGTTCGCTACCACACCCAATACGCTCACCTTCGATGTGACCCCAGTGGCCGATGCGCCCATCGTCACCATCGCAATTGGCGCATCCAACATCAGCACCACTACCATCAACACCGCCAACGCGGCGTCCAGCGGACAAGGCTTCACCGTCCAAGCCTTCAATCTCGATGGCACTGCGGGGGTTATTTCCAGCAATAGCAGCCCCATTGGTTTCGGGGTCGTCGGCGCGGCCTCTGGTGCCAATAATGAACTTGGCTACTCCAACGGCCAGTCGGAGCGCCTCGTGGTGACCTTCGATGCGCCGGTAGCAAGCGCGACCGTTAGTTTCGCCTGGCTGCATACCGGTGAAAGAGCGACCTACAACCTGTTCGACAGCGCTGGCAACCCGATCGGCAGCAACACACTCGCTGGGATCACCGACTCCATCGACCCGGCCATCACCCTGACCAGCAGCACCGGTGCCGCAATCAGCCGCATCGAGTTCAGCGCGCCGGGGGCTGGGGACGACTACCTGATCAACTCGATCGAGTTCGCGACCAGCACCAGCTATCCGCTTACCATTACGGCTACACCGACAGACATCGACTACTCCGAGTCCATTGCCAGCATCACGGTCGCGGTCCCAGCCGGCGCCACCCTATCGGCCGGCTCAGCCAACGGCGATGGCACCTGGACGCTGCCCCTGACCAGCTCGGGCAGCTATTCCGTGGTGGTGGATCCGGCCACCCAAGCGGTGAGCATCAGGGGTCTGAGCATGACGCTCCCAGGCAACCCGGTTGGCAGCCTGAGCGTGACCGTGACGGCTACGGCACAGGACGGTGCGGATACCGAATCAAATGCCGCCACTATCACCATTGGCGACGCTACCGCGCCCGAAACCGGCGATGTATCGGTGGTCGCCAATGAGGACTCCGGCCCCATTACCATCACGCTGAACGCGACCGATGCCGCCAGCAGCATTGCCAACTTCACCATCACCAGCCTGCCGGCGAACGGCACGCTGATGTACAACAGCCAGGCGGTCCAAATTGGCCAGGCCATTCCCGCAGTCGGCAATCAGGCCAACCTGAGCTTCATACCGGGCTCCAACTGGAACGGCAGCACCGACTTTCAGTACCGCGCCAGCGATGTCGCCGGCAACGTGGATCAAACGCCTGCCACCGTTTCCATCCTGATCAACCCGGTTAACGATGCACCGGTCAATCAGCTGCCGGCCAGCTACACCACCAACGAAGACACTGCGCTCAAGCTCAGCGGCCTGTCGGTAAGCGATGTGGACGTCGCTTCCGGCCTGATTACCGTCACCCTGGCGGTTGCCCGCGGCAGCCTGAGTGCTGCAGCAGCCAGTGGCGTCAACGTGAGCGGCGCGGGTACCGGCATCCTTGTGCTCAGCGGCACCCTTGCCGACATCAATACCTACCTGGCATCACCGGCGACCCAGCCGAGCTATATCCCGCTCAAGGATGACAGCGGCAGCGTCACCCTGAGCATGACCAGCAACGATGGCGGCAATACCGGTGCGGGCGGTGTGTTGACTGATACCGACTCCAGCTTGATCACCATCAATCCGGTGGCCGACGCCATACCCGGCAGTGATGTCTCGATCGTCATCGGCACACCGGTCGTCAATGAAATCAGCTTCACCAGCGATGGCGGCCTGACCGGCAAGAGCGAATACACCTTCGGCAATGGTGTAACCATTTCCACCGGCAGTAACGCCACCTTCAACTGGTCGGGCGGCAACAACCTAGGTGTCAACAGCCCGGGCGACAACGGCACACAGGCCCAGCGCATCGACGGCAGCGAAGCGATCAACTTCCGCTTCCCGACCGGTATGCAATACATGGCGCTGCGGCTGAAGAACTCCGCCGATGATGTGTTCAAGATCAGTAGCAAACTGGAAACGGCCGACCTGGTGGGGCAAAGCACGCTGAGTGGCGCCATCACCACCTCATCCACGAGCGTGGTGTCCTCGGCCAACCTCAAGGTGGATCTGCAACTGGAAGTGGTCAATGCTGGCGTCACCAGCACTGTGACCCGCACTGCCACGGTCACTGCCGGTGGCAGCTGGTCCGTGAGCCTAACCGGCATCAGCGGCACCATCACTAAAGCCACGCTCAATGCCACGCTCGACGGCGGTATGTTCAATCAGGGCGGCAATGAATCCGCCAACGTAACCTACTCGATCAGCGCCGACATGAGCAGCCTGGCTATCGGCCTGGGCGCTGCAAACACGTTCGGCACCAACGCCAAGAACAACGGCTTCCAAATCGAGTACATCGCCACCGACCCCAACCCGACAGGCCTAACCAGCTACAGCTACCCGCTGGACGTGTATGCCGTGGTGCAGGACAAGGTGGGGACGCCGGAGACCATCACCAGCTTCACGCTCAGCGACCTGCCAGCCGGCTCGTCGATCAACGTGGTGCTGGCCGACGGCAGCTACCAGGAAATCAACGCCAACGCTCAGGGCGTATATGACCTGAGCCCTTATACGTCGCTATTGAGCACCTCTACGGCGATCTCGGGGACCGACAAGATCTACCTGGTCACCAGCTCGGCGCTGCCCACTGGCTTCGCGCCGACGCTGTCTCTCGAGATTACTGACGGCGCCAGCGTGGCCAAGACCATCATCGGCGGCTCGGCCAACTCTACCTTTGTCGGCGGCAGCGGCAACGACTACATCAGCGGCGGTGCCGGTCAAGACACTCTCATCGGCGGGGCGGGCAACGACACCCTGGACGGCGGTACCGGCAACGACATCCTCATTGGCGGGACTGGTGACGATATTTTGCTCGGCGGGACTGGCGCCGACTCCTTCGTCTGGAAGGCCGGCGACACTGGGCGTGATGTAATCAAGGACTTCAAAGCCAGTGAAGGCGACCGCATCGATCTGCACGATCTGCTGCAGGGCGAGAACGATGGCAACATTCTCAACTACCTGCGCGTCAACACCACGACCTCAACCCTGGAGATCAGCAGCACTGGGCAGTTCGCCAGTGGCGGCAGCGCGGATGCGACCATCAAACTGGAGCACGCTGGCGCAGCCGTTGACCTCTCTGGATATGGTTCGACCTCTTCGCAGATCGTCAACTCGCTGATTGCCGGTGCAGACCCTATCGTCAAAATCGACCACACCTGACGGCCCAAACCCCGCTAACATCGGTTAGCGGGGTTTTGGTTCAAGGGAATCCGTTGGCGCAAAGGAGTGATCGATGTTGTATGTGAAACGCGATACCTGGGGCAACCTGCAACGGGTCGAGGCATCACCGTTCGCAGGCATGGATGGTGAGCTTGCTGCTGATGATCAGGAGGCGCTGGCCTGGTTTGCCAATCAGACGGTGGAAAGCAGCCTACTCCAGCTCAAGCAGAGCGACCTGGACATGATCCGGGTACTGGAAGATTTGATCACCGTGCTGATCCAGAAAGGGGTTGTACGCATCACCGATCTGCCCGAAGCGGCGCAAAGCAAACTGGTCGGCCGCAGCAAGGCACGGGATGCCCTTGGCGGGTTGAATCGGCTGATCAATGACGATGAGTCCGGATTGATCTGAGAGGCAGTGACAGCAAGGCTTCGCGGCTAAAGCCACTGCCACAGGTTCCATCATCAGTTCGTAGGCTGAACCAGAACGCCAGCCGCTCATGAGCGCAACGTACCGTCCAGTATTTCCACCAGCAACGGCGTACTGCTTCGCGAGTACGCCGTTGCTGGTGGGCCATGCCCATGACCGGACCGCCTCATCGACAAGTGCTGCAGACCAAGCTCTTGTGGGCAATCCCTGACGAGAATCACCTCAAACCCAGCGACCCGGCTCGCCAAACAAGCGGCCCTGCACGCCCTCGATCCCCAGGTCACGCAATGCCTGCCACTCACCGTCGGTTTCGACCCGCTCGGCAATCAGTGGCAGATCGATGCTGTGGGCTGCGCGCTGCATGGCCTCGATGAACAGGCGCTTGTCGTTCTCGGCGTCGATGGCGCGGATATAGCTGCCATCCACCTTGAGGTAGCTGAGACCGAGTTTGGCCAGGTTGCCGATCATGCTGAAGCGTCCGCCGAAGTGCTGCAGCCCCAGGCTGAAGCCGAGGCTACGTAGACGCACGGTCAGCGCCTCCAGAGCCGCGGCATCGGGCAACTGATCTTCGTCCAGTTCCAGGGTCAGGCGTGCGCCCAGATGCGCATGTTGGCGCAGCCGCTCATAGAGTTGCTGCAGTGCCTGCGGATCACGAATGGTGCTACCGGAGAGGCTCAACGCAACACAACTGCTATGGGTCTGCAGCTGCGCCAATACCCAGTCGAGCATGGCCAGGTCGAGACGGGTGGCCCAGCCGAAACGCTCCAGCCAGGGCAGAAAGCGCCCCGCCGGTACCGGGTTGTTCTGCTCATCGAGCAAGCGCGCCAGCACCTTGAGGTGCAACACCTGCGCCGGATCAGCCGCACTCACCACCGGCTGCACATAAAGTTGGAAACGCCCCTGATTGAGCGCCTGATCCAACAAGCTATGCCAGCTCTGCCGTTCATCGGCGGCAGGCCGCTGTGCGTCGTGCTCACTGCAGGCCCAGTTCTGCAGGCTCTGACTGCTGGCCTGGGCCAGCGCCGCATCCAGCGCGGCATAAATAGCCGCGAGCTGATCGCCCGGCGCGAAAGCCGTCATACCGATATGCGCGACCGGCAAACAATCGCTGGCGCCGGTCTGCTGCAGGCTGGCAAGGGCGCCGTCCAGGCTCTCTGCCAACTGCTCCGCTTCACTGCGATCGAGGCCGGCAGCCAACACGGCAAATTCGCCGCCACGGTTGCGCGCCAACAAGTAGTGGCCTTGGCTGATTTGCTGCAACTGCACGGCGATAGCCTTGAGCAACTGGTCGGTACGCTGGCCGCCCAGACGCTGGTTGAGTCCGGTCAGATCATTGACCCGCAGCAGCAGCATGAAGCCGCTACCCGCGTGCTCATCGACACCCACGCGCGCCTGCAACTGCAGATCGAAGTAACGCCGATTGGCCAGCCCGGTGAGGCTGTCCTGATAGGCCTCGGCACGCAATCTCTCACTGCGCGCAGCTTCCTCGGCGAATAGCGCCTTGAGCTTCTCGACCATCTGGTTCATGGCATTGACCACCCGACGGAACTCGGGAGTCTTGGGCAACTCTTGCAGGCTGAGAAACTCACGCCGGGCGATGGCATTGGACTGCTCGACCATGTAGTCCAGCGGCCGCAACTGGCGCTTGAGCAGCAGTACACCCAAACCGATGCAGACCACGCCACTGACTGCCAACCAGAGCAGCACACCGAGAGCGCTTTGCCACAGTTTGCCAACAGCGAACAGCGGATGGCTGGTGACCTCGACCCGCGCGGCCTGGCGCCAGCCGTCGCTGACGATGGCATCGCCACTGGCCGGCGCCAAGTCGACCAGATCGGCGAACCACTGCGGCGCCTCGGCGGTGACCGGCACACCCGTGCGCTCGACCATCACCTGCCCACTCTCCGAGTCGAGCACCCTGATGCTCTCGAAGTAACCGCTGTCGAAAATTGAGCTGACCATCAGCTCGATCATCGCCATATCGTTGATATGCGGGCTCAACGACAGACCCAAAGCGGTCGCCGCATCCTGGGCATGCGCCCGTAATTGGTTGGCCTGCTGCTCGCGCGAACTCTCCACGCTAACCAGAAAGCTACCGGTGAAGTTCACCAGCATCAGCACGCAGATGGCAATAAACAACTGCTTGAACAGTGACATCAACCACTCCTTCGGGTCGCTCTCAAGGGAAGCCTTCGGCCCGCATTTTTTTCAATAGATCCTGCCAGCGCGAAAGGCGCTTGCTGTCTCCTACTTGCTTGCCGCCGCCAGCGCCGGGCAGCCACAGCCCCTCGGCGTTGAAGGCATAGACAGGCACCAGGTCGCGGCGCTGACTGGCCGGTTCGATAGCATCGATCAGGTTATCCAGCACCAGCGGCATGGCCAGAGGATGTTCGTAATAGGTGAGCACCATGTGCGCCTGATTCAAACGCACCGCCTTGACGTAGGTGATGCGCAGCTTCTCACTCGGCACACCTAGCTGGCGCAGGCTGAAGTACTTGGCGAGGGCATAATCCTCGCAGTCGGCGGCCCCCTGAAACAGCGCCTCGACTGGAGTGGCCCAGTAATCATTGACCTTCCATATCTGGATATCATCGCGAAAGCGCAGGCGCAGGTTGAAGAAGCGGTTCACCGCTTGCAGCTGTGCCATTTCGCCGACGTCTGCCTGCTCCTGCAGCAGTCGCTGCCAATCATCGATGCGGCCACGGCCCTGTCCAAGCGGCCCATACAATTGCTCGGCACGCTTGCTGATCAGGTTGAAATCCCAGTCGGCCTGTAACGCACCGGAAATTAGCAACACGGCCAGCAGCCAGGCCGCCACCCATGGCCAGCGACGATACGCGCGCACAACTTCGATACGACCGGTCTGCAAACTGAGGATTCCACACGTCAGGCCTGCGCCATGTTGCGGGCGACGCAGGCAAAACACAATTGCCAACTGCCATCATGGTGGGAAACGCATAGGAGAGGTGTTCTGGAGCCGTCGCCGACGCAGCTGATGCACGCAACGTAACGGTCAGTTAAGGATGTGGCGAGACAGACAGAGAGCCAGGGCTGGCGCCGCCATGGCTATCGAAAGAAAGGCTGGATGGACGAAATCAGTTCTGCGGGCGCAGCTAAGGCAAGCTCAACCAGCATGCCGCGCCCAGAACCTGCCCGACGCACGCCCAGCATGACTGCTGGCGTGCGCCGCAACGGGTCTCAGCTAGTTGCGGTGACCTTCCCTCTCGCGCCGATTCTCGCTGCGCGAGCCGTGATCACGCTGTTTCCGGTTCGACGAACGTTGTTGCCGATCATGCTGATCCAGCCGCTTGCCGTTCCAACCCTGGCGCTGTTGCGCCGCGCGGTAGTCTTGGCCGCGCTGATCGTGACGGCCCGCATGACGCTGGTCGCGGCGCCCGTCATGGCGTCCGTCATGGCGCCGTTCGGCGCGACGGTCGTTGTTGAAATGACGTTGCTGCGGTGCCGGTAGATAGCGGCGCTGGTCATGCCGGGGGGCGTCATAACGACGCTGGACGTGGCGACGGTCTTCGTACCCGTAATGCCGCGGCGCGACATATACCGGGTAACGCTGCACCCGATAATCGCCACCCGAATAATAGGGGCGGTCATATCCTGAGGAGCGATGGTCATAACCGTCGCCGTAGACCGCGCAACCGGTTAAAAACAGCCCCAACAGCGCAATAAGCATGAATTTATAGGGCATGGAGACCTCCATGAGCACAAGAAGAAGAAAGCCAGCGACTGCTGGCCTTCGGGGTACTCTCATGAAGTTGGACAACGATTTTGCGAGGAAAGTGCCAGATTAGCAGCGGCCCTTCTTGGCCTGACCAGGAGGGCAATGTGACGAACCGCCGCCGCCATCGCCAATATCGACGCCTATACCCGGCAGCCGCAGGCTACAGGCAGGCAAAGTGACCATCAACATACCAGCCAGTACTAATCCCATTAGTGCTTTCATAAGTCATTACCATCCTAGGTTGCCACGGCAGGCAAAGTTGGCTGCCGCTACTGCTTAAACACGCCCGGGGACCAGAACAACCCACTCTACTGGTGCAACTGTTTGCCGTTGATTTTCAGCAAGTAGCCAACGGCTTCACTGTGGGCTCGATCGACTCCATCCTATAGGACAATGCTCAGGGAGCCATAATTCATCATTGACGCTCGCCAGGGCGTTTTAAACTGGACAGAGCAGACACGTTAGCGCCCACAAGGGAGCGCAGCGCGTTCATAGCGCACCACGCTGGCGCGACAAATAGCGCAAGCAAAGCATTGAGCCCGGCGTTAGCGCATTGCGAGCATCTGGCACGATGTTCGCCGTACTCAAGCTGCGCAGGAATAGCCCGTGTTGGCGGGATCGCAGCACCACAATGTGCAATAGCCGACTAGGATTCCGGCTCGCTTAGCGAGTAACTGGTCCGAGAGCTGGCGACCTTCTTCACCGGCATCCCGGCGCCACTGGATCTGGGCAAGGTGCAGCTGGCAGACGGCTAAGCCAGTAGTCGCTGATATTGGAGAATACGCCCCTTGAAAGGCGCCTCCGGGTCATCCAGCAGGTTCACCGTGTCGGCCATCTGCTGATAGCCATGCCCCAGCATCAACCGACTGAAGCGCGCGCCATTGCCACGACCGGGATCGACGATCACCACCCGGCAGCAGCGCGCGCCGTGACGGGCGATAAAGTCGGCGAGCTGGGCTGGGTGCACGGGTTCATAAAGCAGGTCGCTGCCGATGATCAGGTCGAACAGACCCAGGCCCAGGTAATGCTCGGCCCAGTCGCAGTTGTGATAGGTGACCGGCGGCAACTCATTGAGCACGGAGTTACGCAGGAGAAACTCGCCGGCCAGCGGATGGTAGTCGCTGGCGGTGATATCCGCGCCCAGGCGTTGCAGCACCAAGCTGGTCAGCCCCAGGCCGCAGCCCAATTCGAGGATGCGCAGGCCCTGCACGGCCATACCACTCAAGGTCTGCGCCAACACTTGACCGGCCGGCCAAATCTGGCCGAACAACGGCCAGGTCGCCGACGAGATCCCCGCCTGCTCGGCCAGGCCGTCAGGGTCGGCGAACTGCTGTTTATCGCGCAGGGAACACAGGTGAAAATCCTCAGCACCGATGCTGAGGGTGGAGTATTTGATACGGTAACCAGGCATGGGCGGCTCGGGTGCTGAAAAGAACGACGCACGGATGTGTTGAAGTCAGAACAGATCAGCAAGACGCAGCGCGATTGCACACTGCAAGTCACCAAGCGCGCACGGTAGTCCTTTACTCGCCATGCCGGCAAGCCCGGATGATCGGCGGGGCATGCTCACATGCCGCCAAAGCAGCGCCAGTCGATGACGCCACGCCAATTGCACGCTAGCATGGCGCCATTATTTCGTGAGCAGAACCTTGCATGCCGTCCATGCCCTCGACAATCAGTCAACGTCCCCTGGTCCTACTGCTACTGGTATTGCTCGGCTGCGGCTTCCTCGCCACCTCCCTGGTCAGCTACTACGCCGCGCTCGACTCGATCCGCGACAACATCGTCAACACCGAACTGCCGCTGACCTCGGACAACGTCTACTCCGAGATCCAGAAGGACCTGATCACGCCGGTGCTGATCTCCTCGATGATGGCCCGCGACACCTTCGTCCGCGACTGGGTGATGAGCGGCGAGCAGGACGTCGCCCAGATGACCCGCTACCTGCGCGAGGTGCAGGAGCATTACGGCGCCGTCACCAGCTTCTTCGTCTCCGACAAGACCCGCACCTACTACCAGGCCAAGGGCGTACTCAAGCGCGTCGAACCGCAGAAGCCGCGTGACAGTTGGTACTTCCGTGTGCGCGACATGCAGGAGCCCTACGAAATCAATGTCGATGTCGACATGGCCAACCAGGATCGCCTGACCGTCTTCATCAACTACAAGGTGTTCGACTACGACCAGCGCTTTATCGGCGCCACCGGCGTCGGCCTGACCGTGGATGCGGTGATCAAGCTGATCGATGATTACCAGGCGCGCTACGAGCGCAGCGTGTACTTCGTCGACACCGACGGCCGCATCGTGCTCACCGGCGCTACAGGTGGGCCAATGGGCGCAACGGTCGGCCAAGCGCTCAGTGACGTGGCGGGACTGGAAGAACTCCAGGCAAAACTGCCACAGCCGCAAACCGGCAACTTCGAGTATCAGGAACACGGCCGCGGCCACTTCCTCAACGTGCGCTTCATTCCCGAGCTGGACTGGTACCTGTTCGTCGACAAGCGCGAAACCGGTGCGCTGGCCGGCATTCGCCAATCGCTGTACCTCAACCTGCTGATCTGCCTGGTGGTCACCGTCATCGTCCTGACCCTGGTCAACATTGCCCTGCGCCGCTATCAGGCACGCATCGCCGCCCTGGCCACCACCGACCAACTCACCCAGTTGCTCAATCGCCGCGGCTTCGACCTGCTGGCCAACCAGGCGATCCAGGAGGCGCGGCGCAACCCCAACTCTCTCTGCGCCCTGTTGCTCGACCTCGATAACTTCAAGGATCTCAACGACAGCCACGGCCATCTGGCCGGTGACGAAGTGCTGCGCGGATTCGCCAACAAGTTGCGCGACAACCTGCGCCAGTCCGACATCATCTGCCGCTGGGGCGGTGAAGAATTCATCCTCCTGCTCAAGGACACCTCGCTCGAGCAGGCGCGCCTGCTGGCCGAGAAAATCCGCCAGCAGACCGAGCAAAGCAGCTTTAGCTACAAAGGTGCCAGCCTGCACATCACCACCAGTATTGGCCTGGCCGAACTGCATGCGGATGACTCATTGAGCGAACTGCTCGCCCGTGCCGACCGCGCCTTGTACCGCGCCAAACAATCCGGGCGTAACCGCACCTGCGAAGCCAGCACATGAATACCACCCACTGTCCGCGCTGTGGCCAGCGCAACCAGTGCGCCCAAGCCGAGTCCGCCACGCCCGTGAGCGACTGCTGGTGTTTCAGCGCAGGTATCGACCCCGCGGCGCTCGACAGCCTGCCGCCCGAGCAGCGCAACCGCGCCTGCCTGTGCCCCCGCTGCGCCCAGGGGTTGCTGCCGAGTACAACGCCGCCAGCCGCCGACTAGCCATGCGCCTCGACCGCTTTCTCAGCAACCTGCCGAGTTTCAACCGCCAGGACGTGCGCCACCTGCTCGCCAGTGGCCGCGTGCGCGTGGATGGCCAGGTCAGGCGCGACAGCCGCGACGAAGTGCGCGTCTTCAGTCGCGTCGAACTGGATGATCAGGTGCTGCAGGCCGGCAAAGCGGCACGCTACTTCATGCTGCACAAACCGCTTGGCGTGGTCAGCGCCACCGAACATCCGGAGCACCGCACCGTGCTCGATCTGCTCGATGAGCCGGACAAGCATGAGCTGCACCTGGCCGGGCGCCTCGACCTCAACACCAGTGGCCTGCTGCTGCTCACCAACGACGGCCAATGGTCGCGCCGGGTAACCACGCCGACAGGCAAACAACCCAAGGTCTATCTGGTCGATACCGAAGACCCGATCGACCCGGCCTGCATCGAGGTCTTCGCCCGCGGCCTGTACTTTCGCTTCGAGGATCTGCTCACCCAGCCCGCCGAATTGCAGATCCTCGCTCCGCGCCAGGCACGCCTGACCCTCTACGAAGGTCGCTACCATCAGGTCAAGCGCATGTTCGGCCACTTCCAGAACAAGGTCGTCGCTTTGCACCGTCTCAGCATGGGCACGCTCCAGCTTGATGAACGACTCTGCCCCAGTCAGTACCGCGCCCTGACGGCCGAAGAAATCGCCAGTTTCAGCAGCAACTGACGCCAATTTCTCCATTAGTCACACCCTTAGCAAGCTAACCGATAAACGGTAGTGCGCTACCCAAATAAACCCTTGCCAGCATCAGGGGCCACTGCTTAAATCCACCCATAAGGTCTTGATGTGACCACACAGTCACACAAAGCCATCTAAGCGATCTTTTGGTTACTTGCGCTCTGCGCGAAAGGGTTCCTGCCTGGTAACACGACATCTCTCCAGCCCTGTGCTAAGGCTGGTGCGGATGCTCTATTTCAGCCCTGACCGATTGAAAAATAATTCTTATAAAAAATCCTCCAGCCTGACATTCGCTTGTCATGTCCAGGCGCTTTGCTATCTGTCCTACTTGCCCGGTAATCGGCCCTGCCCCGCCGCTTGCCACGTACTACTTGCGCCTGGAGAAACAACATGCAGCCAACCATCGCTGTCGTCGACATACACGGAACTTACAAGGTTCACACCGAGTTTTACTCCAGCCCCAGCGCCCGTAAGACCATCATCCTGGTCAACGGCTCGCTGTCGACCACTGCCGCATTCGCGCAGACGGTCAAATACCTCAACACCCAATTCAATGTGGTGCTCTACGATCAGCCTTACTCCGGGAAATCGAAACCGCACAACAGCCACAACCAGTCGCTGACCAAGGAAGATGAAGCGCGCATCCTGCTGGAGTTAATCGAGCACTTCAAAGCCGACTACCTGCAGTCGTTCTCCTGGGGTGGCGTCGCCGCCATGCTGGCCCTAGCGCAGCGTCCGCCGCGCATCGAAAAAGCAGTGATCGCTTCGTTCTCGCCGCTGATCAATGCGCCGATGCTCGACTACCTGCAAAAAGGCATGACCACTCTGCAGGCCGTGGATGGCGTAGGTCTTGGCCACCTGGTCAACAACACCATCGGCAAGCACCTGCCGTCGCTGTTCAAGCGCTTCAACCATCGCCACATCAGCAGCCTGGACGATCACGAATACCGCCAGATGCACGCCCATATCGACCAGGTCGTGCACTTGGAAACCCACTGCGAGATGGAATGCCTGGCGGGCATCGAGATTCCCGTGCTGTTCGTCAATGGCGAGCACGACGAATACACCTCCGCCGAAGACGTGCGCGTATTCGCCGAGCACCTCAATGATTGCAAATTCGCCATCATCGACAATGCCGGGCACTTCCTCGACATGGAACACAAGGCCGCGTGGCAGCAAAGCAGCGACGTACTGCTGGGCTTCCTGCAAAGCCAACCGCTGCGCCAAACCGGCTACCGTGCGCCAGTAGACATGCAGCATGCGCTGGCCGTATGAGCCACACCCAGGCCCATCCGCATCGAGCCGCAGTAAAAAGCACTCGATGCGGACTTCATTTCGGCCGCGACTTCCGGTATAAAGGCTCCCCCAAGCGGGCGTCGTATAATGGCATTACTCCAGCTTCCCAAGCTGATAACGAGGGTTCGATTCCCTTCGCCCGCTCCAGCTTCAACAAGTTAGAGCCCTATTTTGATAGGGCTTTTTCGTTTCTGCGATTTGCTACTGTCGAATAAGTGTCGAAACCAGCCACGGAGCTGGCAACTGTGGCGGACAACTTTCGGCCAGTTGCGGACGTTTAGAGTGGAAAAAATCAATCGCCTCCCCTTTCGCAGATGTCGCTGCGCAAAATTTGCGTTTCCGTTAGGTAAATTTTTGCCCCTGATGAGGCCCAATTTCACGGGGATTGACGACGATAGCGACGCTCAGGACGGACTGCTAAATAGTGCTGATGGCACATTGACAACAGCGGTAGAAGACCCTAAGCCTTAGGTGTCCAAGCAGACTTTAGTCCGATTAAAAAAAGGAAATAAGTCCGGTTGTCGTGTGTTCAATCGTAGGCGAGGAATGCGGCTCAGGGGGGGGGAGCGTCAATCGCCGGGAGTCTCATTGTGAGCAGTGCAACGCTCCGCCGCACAGGACTCGTGCTTCCCCCGCATGAGCATGCCTGGCCCCATATGAATGGCCCGCCATACCTCTGACCAGCAGCGCCACCCCCTGGCGCGGTCATCGCAGGCGTATCCGCCGATCCTTGACCACTGAGCAAGCGCAAGCCATTCAGGTGCGCTCAGCAGGTGGCATTTACCTAGTTAGCTTTCATTCAAGCTTCTGCGCCGCAAGGGTGTTGAGCGGCGGTGAGCGATGGATGTGCGCAACCTCTATTGATGAGTTTTCAACAACCACGCAACGAGGAGAACAGCCGCCATGCACATATGGAAAAGCAAACTGCCCGCCGCTAGCGGGGAAAAATCCATTCCAGCGAGTGGCGGAAAACCCATGCCGCCCCAAGGTTTACCCGAGGACGGAACACGCCGCACCTTCCTCAAATTATCCACCACGGCAATGGCGGCGCCGCTGCTGCTGAGTGGGCGTGACAGTGCAGCCAAGAAGGGACGTGACAATGACGCGCAAGAGCTGTCCTTAGGTGACCTTGTCTATCCCCCCAGCCCACCCACCACGCCGTGGCGGGATGTACTGCCGAGGAAGATAGTCGCGCTGAACCCAGTGGACGATCTGTTTCCACTCTCCGAAGAGGCGCCCAAGAGCCAACATGCAGACCCGCAGCAACGCGAAGCCGGGCGTCCTTCCCACCAGCATTTCGAGATCCTAGACCGGCTGGGCGGAGCGGACCTGTATGACATCAATGCCCAAGCGCTTCCTTGGCAATTCCATCACGACTACCCCAAGACCAAGCAGATTATCTGGACGTATCAAGGCACCGATAAGTCAGCGGAGCCGAAACCGACGTTCCCCACCACCCTCCTCGCACGCTACGGTCGACCGGTGATTTGCCGCTTCCACAGCCAACTGGCCGAGTCGACGGAAAAACTGGTCGAACAGGGCTTCGCCCGTCCGAGGTTTGGCAGCCCGGAGATATCCACCCATCTGCACAATCTGCACGCGTCCTCCGGCTGCGATGGCTTCCCGGGCGACTTCTATAGCGCCGAAGAACTGCACGAGGCTTCGCAGATCACGCGCGGTGAATTCAAGGATCACCTCTATCACAACCTCTACGCGGGTTACTTGGAGAGCCTGGACAATCCCAGCCCGTTCACCGGCTATGCCGCCAATGGTCAGCCAATCGGCGACTATCGCGAGGGCTTGGGTACGCTGTGGCTTCACGACCACACCAAGGATTTCACCGCGCCGAACACCTACCTCGGGCTGGCGGGGTTTTACCTGCTATTCGACGAGTTCGACTCGGGCAACGAACTCGACTCAAACCCTAGAGCCTTGCGCCTACCCAGCGGCGCCTATGACTACCCACTGGCCTTTGGCGACAAGCGCTTCGACGCCAACGGCATGCTGTTCTGGAACGAGTTCAATCCGGAAGGCGTGCTGGGCGACAAGGTCACGGTCAATGGCAAGATCGAGCCGGTGTTGCCGGTGGATGCGCGCAAGTACCGTCTGCGCCTGCTCAACACCGGTCCCAGCCGTTTCTACGAGTTCTATTTAGTAGATGCCAAGGGCAAGGAACAGCGCTTCGACTACATCGCCAACGACGGCAATTTGCTCACCGAGACGCTGCGCGACCAGACCAAGGTGCGCCTCACGGTGGCCGAGCGCGCCGACATAGTGGTGGACTTTGCCCGGTATCCGATCGGCACCGAGCTCTACCTGGTCAACCGCCTGCGCCAGGAAAGTACCCGCAAGGCCAAGGATGTTCGAGGGCCAGGCAGTCGCGTGCTGAAGATCATTGTCGATCGTTATCCAGATAAACAAGACCTCAGCCAGGTACCCAATCAGCTGCGCGCAATACGCGAGCTACCGACGGAGAAGGCGCTCGCCCGGCTAAAGAAACGCCGCTGGGAGTTTGATCGCAAGAACGGCATGTGGACGATCAACGGCAAACTGTTCGATGCCGATGACGACAAGAGCAACAGGATTGCGCTGGGTGCGGTCGAAGTCTGGGAGTTCTCGGGCAAGGGTGGCTGGGACCATCCCATCCACATTCATCTGGAGGAGGGCCGCACGCTCAGCAAGAGCGTGGAGGGTGTACAGCTGCCCATACCGCCTCACGAGCTAGGGCGTAAAGACGTCTTTACGCTCGAGGGCAGCATGACCATCCAGGTGCTCGTGCGCTTTCGCGACTTCACCGGCAAGTACGTCATGCACTGTCACAACGTGATCCACGAAGACCACGAGATGATGGTGCGCTTGAATATCGTAGATACACCCACTTGATCAGCAAAGGTGGATATCACATGAACACACGCAGAGAACTAATGTTCGGCATGGGCACCCTGGGTACCGTCGCGCTGGGCCTGCACGCTTGGCAGAGCATCCTGGCCCAGCCGCAACCGACGG
This sequence comes from Pseudomonas sp. CC6-YY-74, assembly GCF_002025205.1. Taxonomy (GTDB): domain Bacteria; phylum Pseudomonadota; class Gammaproteobacteria; order Pseudomonadales; family Pseudomonadaceae; genus Aquipseudomonas; species Aquipseudomonas paeninsulae. The sequence goes on from NZ_CP019947.1 coordinate 2,610,715, forward strand.
ACGCCGGCACGACCCGCGACCAACGCATTCCCAATACGCCGCTGTACACCCACGAAGGCAAGGCGGTCAGGTTCTACGACGACCTGGTGCGTGGCAAGGTCGTCACCATCAACATGATGTATGTCAGCTGTGCCGGCATCTGCCCGACCGCCACGGCCAACCTCAGGAAGGTCCAGAAGCTGTTGGGCGACCGTGTGGGTCGCGACGTATTTATGTACTCGATCAGCCTGCAGCCACTGCTGGATACCCCGGAGGTTCTCAAGGCATACGCCGAGCTGCATGGCATTGGACCTGGCTGGCAGTTCCTCACCGGCGATCCCGCCGATATCGAGCAATTGCGCTACGCCCTTGGCTTCTACGACCCCGACCCGCTGGTCGACGCCAACGACAGCGAACACACCGGCATGGTGCGCATCGGCAGCGACGCGGACCAGCGCTGGACAATGTCGGCCGTCCTGGCCACGCCCCGACAGATCTGGCGCGTGATCAATCATGTGGACCGAACCCGCGTGAGTGCGGCGTAGCGAGGTAGCCTGGATGCCCATGGGTGGAAAACGTATCGACGTTTTCCACCCTACGCCGACTTGAGGTCTTTGTAGGCTAGACAACCTTTACTTGTTCACCGGCTTCTGCGGCTAGCCGCAACGGAGCGGTAACTGTCGGTCATGGGAAAGCAAAGCCCGCCAGCGGCCCTAACCTGATCGCATCATGCAAATGCTCAGGTGCGCGGTGCGCATAACGCAGCATCATGCTCAGCACCGGCTAATGGATGCCCCCTTTTTCAAATTATATGAGCGGTTACATTTCAGGTGCGAAATAAGCCATTATCTCAGCGGTTGTCATTTCTTTTGTTTCATTTGCAAAGCAGTAATAACTAGGTCGCATGTCACTAAAGTACTGCATATCCATCTCTAGTCCTTTCAAATTTGGAAACAGGCCTACTGGCATATTATATTCGCCGCTTTCTTTGAACTTATAAAACAAATGAGTCCCACACTCTGTACAAAATCCACGAGATGCCCAAGACGAGGATTCATACATTTTAACTTTATCACCCCCTTCAACTTTAACTCTCGTACCGCACTTAACAGCAAAAAATGGTGCGCCGCCCCACGTTCTACATGATTGGCAATGGCACACTGTGAATTTAGGATTAATTTCCTCTGCGATAATTCTTACAGCACCACAAAGGCAGTTTGCTTCTGAATGAGACATTTTGATGACACCTTAATGATAAACATATAACGGTTGGCTAAGGGGCGGACTTCAGCCCGTCCCGAGTGAGCGAAGCGGACGACTTGAACCACTAGTTAGGATGACACACTCCGATTTCTTGATAAGTACAAAAGATGCGCAGTGGTAATAATTGGACCTACAAAGATGAGAGCCATACCTTCCGAAGTTGAAAAGGTGGAAAGCCCGATGATGCAGGAAATAATCCCCAGCGCAATTCCAAACCACTGAATCGGCCGCCCGGGCCACTTACGCGTACGGCTAAACGTATTCCATGCCAAATTAGTCAATGAGATAGAACCCCATACCCCACTAATTATCATTATTGGCATTAATGGAAGATCGCCACTGTATGAGGTGGGGGCGGATAGAAACAATAAAGAAGCTGGCAAAAAAAGAACTCCTAAATAAAGGAGCGCCGCCGCAGGAGTACAAAATATAATAATTTCTATAGCTAATATGACGCGGTTCAATATGGCATCCTAACGATTAAACTAAGGGACTGGCTTTAGCCAGTCCCAGCGAATAAAATGAGCGATTTGAGCGCATTGTTAACTGCTGGATTCGGTTGTTTGGATGGCATTTAGTACGGCGATTACTATTTTTTTATTTTGATCGCTTGTTTCTCGAAATTTTTTAAGTAACTCCCACTCACTTTCGTTAAGTTTTAGATCGTAATTTTCTCTATCCATCCAACCTTTCGGTTTTTCAAATACATTTTCAATTTTTCTTGCTATCTGGTCTGGCACTGAAAGATGTTTGTTATCAAAGTAGCGCACTATTTCGGCGGGTGTAATGCCAATTTCCTTAGCTACAGCCGCTCGGGAGCAGTGTTCGTGCACCAAGAGTCTGAGGTTCGCTAGGCGCGTTTCGTCTTTCATGGTTTCCTCCAGTGCTTAGATAGAACGTTGCCTTTATTTGGCGACTGACGTTTGGTTAAGGGACGGATTTTAGCCCGTCTCAGTGAGTGAAACGAACAGGGAAAAGGGGACAGATTTATTTGTTTGGCTGTGTTTGTAGCGATTAAATAAATCTGTCCCCTTTTCATTACTAACAGTGATTAGGCAGGCTCGGTATTTTTGACTGGTTCATAGTAGATCGTATGTACTAGCACAAAGGCTTTGCGGCATAACTCTTTGAGTTCCTGTTCGTGTTCTTCGCTAAAGTGGTGCTGCACAATACTGCTGTCATTTTTATGAACAATAGAATTTCTAACTTCACGAAGCCAATTAGCCTCAGTAGTGTAGCCTGCTTTCTCAAGCTTGCTTCCTAGGGTGCCCTTGTCTCCAAATTCGTGACTTAAACATGCTTCAATTGATGTGCAGGCAATTACTAAGCATGCGTAATATGCTCCGATTGCATAGGAAAGCTCCATGTCACGAAGAAGAGAAAATGCCTTTGTGCATGAGTCATCTTTGTACCGCCCAAAAACTAAGCTCGCTTCAATGGTTCGAAACTCTTTGAATTTATCCTTGAAACTCTTGAGGAGTTCTTGGTCGCTCATGTGTACTCCTTGTACTGGGTTCGATCATGTCTACACAAATTCGGCAAGATGCACTTGTTAGGCCTAGCTCGCAAGATGTACTGATAGAAACTGCTCTACAGCAGGAAGCATCTGCTCGACATCCTGTTTAGAAAATTCTGACTGATTACCGTGTGCGGCACTATTTCTTAAACCTGCATGAGCTGTTATTTGTTTCTGTACAATTTTGTTGTATATGCCTGCCTTTGCTAAATCGGCGTTCATTTTATCCAATTTGCCATACGCAATGCCTGACTGATCGCAAAGCTCTCGGAGTGCCGTTTCTAAAACTACACCACATATCACTGCTGCGGCGACATAATACCCACTACTTAGGAGTTCATACGCTTGCTCTAATTCTGTATCGAAGACTTCCGCTTGGACAATGGACTTGTACGAAGCCAAATAACCACCATCAAAATCGTCTTTTGTTGCCTTAAAAACTGCTTTTAGCTCTCTGTACTTTGAAAGACTGCCAGTAAAGGCTTGGTCTTTTTCTTTCTCTTTGAAAGCTTCATAGTGTTCTGACTCCTTGCCGCAAACTTTGACAATTAGGTTTTTAACTTTGACTCGCCACTCAAGCAGCGCTTCAGCATCTACATGTTCAGACTTTCCAAACATTTCGCTGTGCGTTACATGCTTGGTTTCGCCTACACGCCCCATTTCTTCTTCTAGTTCTTGGAAACGTTTCGATAGTTTGTTATTCACTTTATCTCCTTGTGTGCCTAACGATTAAGCTAAGGGGCCGGCTTTGCCGGTCCCAGCGAGTGAAACGAGCGGCTTGAGCGCCTTGTTATAGGAATTCACCGCGGTAATTACTTAGTTCGATAATAATGGAATATGCCTTGAGCCTTTGTGTAGCCGTAATAAGCCAAGTAACAGAAGGCAACAATAGCTACTGCTGGGCCTGCCGCATTCATTCCGGTCATAAATGTTGTATAGATCGCGCCAAGAATTACTAGCGCCACGTAGCTGGCGAGCTTTCTGTTTGTTGCAGATAGAGTTAATGGCACCACTGCAAGAGCAATTATATGAATTGCAATGTTAGTAATGATTTCTAAAATTAGCTTCGCTGGGATGGTATCGGTTTGTGCCTGGGTTATTTGAATAATGGCTTGGTACGAGAAATAATTTAAAACAGCTACAACAACTGTGCTGATGAAAAGTATTGGAGCGAATTTCTTGATTGCGTTGTACATAAAATTAAACTAATTCCTATAATAGTGATTAGATGGAATTCCACACTATTCCAATAGTAGAAAGTTCCGTATAACTCCGCACTCCTTGCATACGAACAAAGCAGGGTGCTCAATAAAATCAGGTGCTTAGCAGGTCGCAATGGCGAGCTATACGTTTTCGCTTGGCTTCCACATTTTACGTTATCAGTAGCACCATACCGAAATATCAATGTGCCATACAGCGATTCGAGGAGGGTACATCGCAAGACCGTACGTGTCGAAAATGTGTCGAAATCACTGACTCGGGAAGGCCGGCACTGTCCAGAACCAAGAAAGCAGACACCGCCAAACAGCCAGCTTTGGCCAACGTAGGTCATTGATTACCGAGGCTGGTACAGGGTTCGATTGCCTTCGCCCGCTCCAGTCCTCTATTTCCACATGCCCACGCATGCAGTGAAAGCCCCTGAAAACCGGCCTTTGAGCGGGTTTTCTTGCATCTGAACGTTCCCGTTTAATCTCTCTCGGTTATGGCTATTTGCGTGACTGCAAAGGCTGGGTCCAGCCAGGTATTGCATGAGACACCTGTCTTCCTGCTGGAGCGAAGGGGACGAGTTATTGCCGCTGAGCGAAAACAGACTCTTGTCGCGGTTCAGAAGGAATCGATGATGCGCCCGAGCACGGCCATCGCCTGTTCGCTCTGGGCGCTCCAGGGGTGGCCATAGTTCAAGCGCGCGCAGTTGCCGAAACGCCGGGTGGCCGAGAAGATCGGCCCGGGGGCCAGGCTGATGCCCTGGGCCAGGGCGAGCTGGAACAACTGCAGCGAGTCGACCTGTGCGGGGAACTCGAACCAGAGAAAGTAGCCGCCGCTGGGCCGGGTCACCCGCGTGCTGGCCGGGAAATGTCTTGCGGCTGAGGCGAGCATCGAGGCCTGCTGGGTTTCCAGGGCATGGCGCAGCTTGCGCAGGTGACGGTCGTAGCCGCCGTGCTGCAGATAGTCGGCCAGCGCTGCCTGGGCCGGTACCGAGGGCGAGATGGTGGTCATCAACTTGAGCCGACTGATCTGCTCGGCATAGCGCCCGCCCGCCACCCAGCCGACCCGATAGCCCGGAGCCAGGCACTTGGAGAACGAACCGCAGTGCATCACCAGGCCATCGCGATCGAAGCTCTTCACCGGCTTGGGCGGCCGCAGGCCGAAGTACAACTCGGCGTAGACGTCGTCCTCGATCAGCGGTATTTGATGGCGTTGCAGCAGTTCATAGAGGCCGCGTTTCTTCGCCTCGTTCATGCTCGCACCCAGGGGGTTCTGCAAGCTGCTCATAAACCAGCAGGCCTTGATCGGCAGAGGACGCCCTCAAGGGCCTGGCGGGCATGAGCGTGCTCTACGGCCGCTCGGCCATCGAGCCGCGACCGTTGTTCCGCCGCCGTAGCGCAGGTGAGCCCCTTTGATGCTTAAAGGACTGACTTGGCTTCTGGCGTTGCAGCTGGTTGGCAACCTGCTGAGCGCCGTGTGGCTGCCCATGCTGCCGGGCGCAGTGATCGGCATGCTGTTGTTGTTCGGTTATTTGCTGGTGCGCGGCAAGGTGGATGAGCCGCTGCATCAGGCGGCCAGTGGCTTGCTCAACTACCTGCCGCTGCTACTGGTGGTTCCAGCCGCCGGCATCATGCTGGCGGGCGATGCCTTGCGCGAAGACGGCCTGGCCATCGCTACGGCCCTGGTGCTGTCATTGCTGGTGACCATCCCCTTCTGCGGCTGGCTGATGCAGCACTTGACCAGGCGCATTGAGCGTAAGGCGGCAGAACCTAGATCAATCTGCTGGAACTGCAAACGCTGTGGCGCGCCCTGGTCATCCATCCGTTGTTTGCCTTGGGTCTGACCCTGGTGGCCTTCCAGTTCGCCCTCTGGCTGTATCGGCGCAGCGGCTGGTTGCTGTTGCAACCGGTGATGGTCGCCATGCTGTTGGTGGTAGCGACGTTGTTCGCCAGCGGCCTGGATTACCCCACCTACCGCCAGGGCGCCGCGCCCATCGCTTTGCTGCTCGGCCCTGCGACTGTGGCCTTGGCGGTGCCGCTGTACCACAACCTGAAACGCATTCGCCTGCTGCTCTTGCCGATCCTGCTGACGGTCCTGATCGGCGGTGCGCTAACGGTTCTGCTGACCGTGCTGATCGCCTATGGTCTCGGCGCGCGCGTGCCGGTGCTGATGACCCTGTCGACCAAGTCGGTGACCATGCCCATCGCCATGCTGGTGACCGAACAACTGGACGGCATCGTGCCCCTGGCCGCGGTATTTGTGATGCTCACGGGCGTGATAGGTACGGCTCTTGGTCCGCTGCTGTTGCGTTGGGCCAGGGTCGTCCATCCGGCTGCCCGCGGACTGAGCTATGGGATCAACGCTCACGCCATTGGCACGGCTCGGGCATTGGAGGAAGGCGAGGAATCCGGTGCTTTTGCGGCCCTGGCGATGAGTCTGCTCGGTGTACTCACGGCGGTCTTGCTGCCATTGGCCATGAGTTGGCTGTTCCGGCACTGAAAACACCGTCTGGTCACGCTCGCGTAGCAGTCGCTCAGCGCTCTAAACCGCAATGGCCGCCTAATGCAAATAACCGCGCGGCTAGTTCGCTTGCGCGCAGGGCCGCAGGCGTGACGACGGCTTGATGAATTCTTCACCGATTTTTCACCTGGGCTCACCTACCTTGCTCGCGCCGGCAGCGTTCTGCTTGCTGGATCAGCCATCGACCTCTCCCTTGCCGCGTGCGCGGCAGGTTGCGACGAATGCGCCTGCTCCACTTCTATCTTGCGGTTGGGGACTCTCGGATGAACAAATTGCCTCAAATCACCCTGGCCTTCTGGGTGATGAAAATCTGCGCGACCACGCTGGGGGAAACCGCCGGCGACCTGCTGTCGATGACCCTGAATGTGGGTTACGCCATGAGCTCGCTGATCCTCATCAGCCTGTTTCTGCTCAGCCTGTTTGCCCAACTGAAGGCGCGTAGCTACAAACCGGCGTTGTATTGGACGGTGATTCTCGCCACCAGCACGGCGGGCACCACCATGTCGGATTTCATGGACCGCACCCTGGGCCTCGGTTATGCCACCGGTTCGGCCATCCTCATCGGCATTCTGATTACCACCTTCGCGGTGTGGTGGATGAGCGAGAAGTCGCTGTCGGTGGACAACATTCAGGGGCTGCGCGGCGAGCTGTTCTATTGGATGGCGATTCTGTTCTCCAACACCCTGGGCACCGCGTTGGGTGATTACCTGGCCGATGATTCGGGCCTGGGCTTTGCCGGTGGCGCCTTGTTGATCGGCGGCTTGATCACCTTGGTCGCGCTGGCCCGGTACTACACGCGGATTTCCGCGGTGGCGCTGTTCTGGGTCGCCTTCGTGCTGACTCGCCCGTTCGGCGCGACCCTGGGCGACTTCCTCACCAAAACCCAAGACCAGGGCGGCCTGGACTTTGGCACAGTCGGTTCCTCGGCGATTCTCGCGGCGGTTCTGCTGGCGCTGGTGGTCTTCGCCATGCGCAGTCAAAACCGCAATGCAAACCCTATCGCCGCGCCCATCTCGGCCTGACGCCAGAGGTGAGGGCCGAGCGACTCGCTATTTGAGTTGCTGGCCGCTCCAGCCGCATTGCGCTCGATCGAACGCCGCCCTCTAGGGCGGCGTTTTGCGTATGAGCCTGCGGCTCTGCAATTGGCCAACGAATTCTTCACATAGCCCCGACAGGCCTTTCACATCGCGCTCCTTAGGCTGCCCAACATTCTCTCGACCTACGCATAGAGGCCGTTGTGCGCAAAAATCCTCAGTCAACCGAAAAACCCGCAGGCTCTGCCACGTGGACCTTCGCCATCAGCCGCAACGTGCTGATCATGGCCGTGGCGCTGTGGCTGATGCTGACCATGAACATCCCCTTCTGGCGGGATGTCTGGCACGGCGTTGGCGGCTGGAGCAATGACAACAGCCTGTTCCTGATCACCTTGCCCGTGCTGGTTTGGCTGTGGCTGTACCTGTTGCTCAGCCTGCTGACCTGGGGGCGGTTGACCAAGGCCATCCTCGGCGTGCTGCTGCTGGTGTCGGCGGCTGCCAGTTTCTTCATGAGCAGCTACGGCATCGTCATCGACTACAACATGCTGACCAATGTGCTGCAGACCGACAGTGCCGAGGCGATGGACCTGTTCAGCTGGGGCATGCTCGGCTGGGTGTTGGTTCTTGGCCTAGTACCCGCACTGGTCGTCAGCCGGGTACGCCTGCTCACCCGACCTTGGGCGCGTGAGCTGGGCTTCAAGTTGGCGAGCATGGTGCTGGCCTTGGCCTGCCTGGGCGGCATCGCGATGAGCAACTATCAGTCGTACGCCTCGCTGCTGCGCAATCACCATGAGCTGCGTCTGCTGCTGACCCCGTCCAACGTGGCGGCGGCGGTACATGGCTATAGCAAACGTCAGCTCGCGACCCCGACCAAGCTACAGGTGGTCGGCGCCGATGCTCACCAGATCAAACAGGTGGGCGCTGCCGTCAAGCCCAAGCTGACGATCCTGGTCGTCGGGGAAACCGCGCGGGCGGTGAATTTCTCGCTCAATGGTTACGCCCGCCCGACCAACCCGGAGCTGGCCAAGCAGGCTGTCATCAGCTTCCGCAATGCCAGCTCCTGCGGCACCGCCACCGCGATATCGGTGCCCTGCATGTTCCTCGATGTCGGCCACGACAACTATAAGGACTCGATGGCCAAGAACCGCGAGGGCCTGATGGATGTGTTGCAGCGCGCCGGGGTCGCGGTGTTGTGGCGTGATAACAACTCCGGTTGCAAGGGGGCGTGCGACCGCGTGCCGACCGACGACGTGTCGCACCTGCAGATTCCCGACCTGTGTGAGGGCAATGAGTGCCACGACGAGGTGTTGCTCAGCGGCCTGCAAACCTACCTGGACAGGCTCGATCACGATGCCGTGGTGGTGCTGCACATGAAGGGCAGTCACGGCCCGGCGTACTTCAAGCGCTACCCGGCGGCGTTCGAGAAATTCACCCCGGTGTGCCAGGACAACCAGCTCGACCGCTGCTCGGCCGAAAGCATCGTCAATGCCTACGACAACTCCCTGACCTACACCGACCATGTGCTGGCGCAAACCATCGAATTGCTCAAGGGCAACGCCGCGCGTTTCGACACGGCCATGCTCTATATGTCCGATCACGGTGAGTCGCTGGGCGAGAATGGTCTCTACTTGCATGGCTTGCCTTACGCCATGGCGCCGAGCGAGCAAACCCATGTGCCGATGATTGTCTGGTTATCGGCTGGGCTGGAACAACGCTCGGGCATTCAAGCCAGCTGCCTGACCAAGCATCAGGACGTCGCTTATTCGCACGACAACCTGTTCCACTCGATCCTCGGCCTGATGGATGTGCGTACCTCGGCGTACCAGCCCGAGCGTGACCTGTTCCGCCAATGCCTGCCGCTGAACACCGCGTCGATGGACAGTGGCGTGCTGACCAAAGGCGTGAATTAATCGCGCTACGCTTGCGCGGGCTCATGGCAACACACACCGAGTTTGTTGCCATCGGGGTCGCGAAAGTAGCCGCCATAGTAATCTGCGTGATAGTCGGGTCGCAGGCCGGGTGGGCCTTCACAGGCGCCGCCATTGATTAACGCGGCTGCATGGGTGCGCGCTATAGCATCTCGACTGGCGGCCAGTGCAGTGTCCCGCGAACCGGGTTAACTCAAGTCTTGAACATGGCCAGGTTCAGCGGCAGCTCTTCGCCCAGCCACGCCGCATGGGTACTGTGGTCGGCCAGGTCATCGCCGGTCACACCATGCACCAGGACGGACAAACCCTGACGGTTGGCCTCCAGCCAAGGCAGCAGTCGATCGAACTGCACAGGGTCGAACGACAGCTGGCAGCTCCAGCGCGGATGCGGGCCGACCAATCGTTGATGAATACGCCCGACCTTGACTGCGAACAGCTCGCCAGCCTGCTCACATATCGAGGTGGCCAACGGCAGCGACTGTTCATCGAAGTAAACGTGGGCATGGTACTGGGAGTAGCTATTGCTGGGGCGCTTGGTCATGGTCGAGTCTCGCCGGGTCGCATCACGAACCGCCAGCCTAGCAGGCTGTCGGGCTTCTCTGCTGCGCTCCAGGGTAATCCAGGTTTCCGCCCTGTCGATCCAGCGACAAGACACCCCTCTGCGGGCTGAACTCAAGGCGCTCGCAGGTCGAACATCGCGTCCGGCCAGTGGCTCACCAAGCAGGTCGAGCAAGCGCCCCCCTGCATTGAGGTTGCGCCAGACAGCCACAGCAAAACCTGCACAAAGAAAAGCCCCGGACTTAAATCCGCAATGCTGTTCACTTAAGTGACCTTCTCAAGGTGCTTGTCGTAAGTCAGACCCCGCGCAGGTGCGGGGCTGTTGTCTGTACGGGCGCTGACGATTGATGCCCATCGTAGGAGTGGGCCACGCCCGCGAAGCTGTCGCGGCCATGGGCCGCTCCTACGGGGCCGACACTTCCCCGGATTTCATCCGGGCTACGAAAAATGCTGCTCACTAGGCTTAAGTGAACAGCATTGCGGACTTACATCCGGGGCTTTTCAGTACTCAGGACAAAACCCGCCGGCGCTTAGGCCATCAGGTAAAAGACCCCCGAGATCACTATGCCGGAATACAGCAGCGTGATCAGGCAGTAACCCATGATGTCGCGGGCGCCGAGGCCGACGATACCGAGCAGGGGCAGTGCCCAGAAGGGTTGGATCATGTTGGTCCAGGCATCACCCCAGGCAATCGCCATGGCCGTCACCGAGGGCGACACGCCCAGCGCCTGAGCAGCCGGCAGCATGATCGGTCCTTGTACGGCCCATTGGCCGCCACCCGATGGCACGAACACGTTCACCGCACCGGCGCTGAGGAAGGCGAACACCGGCAGGGTGTCCGCCGATGCCCAGGCAATGAACTGCTCGGTGATCTGCCGGCCGAGCGAAATGCCCTCGGCATTGACGCCCATCATCATGCCCATGATCCCCGCGTAGAAGGGAAACAGCAGCACGATACCGCCGATGCCACGCACACTCTTTTCCACGGCGCGCATGTAGCGTTCGGGCGTTCCGTGCAGCAGCAGGCCGCAGAACAGGAAGATCGCGATGACTACATCCAGGCCCAGGACAAAGCCCTTGCTGCTGAAGTGGTTGAACAGATACACGCCGGCAATCGCCACTAGGGCCAGACCGAGAATGCGGCTGTCATCCAGACGTTGCGCGGGAGTAGCACGCTGCGGCAGCTCGTCGCTGGTATCGACCAGCAGGGCCGGGTCGGCCACTTTGGCATTGCTGCGTGGGTGCATGGCCCGATTGAGCAGCGGCAAACCAATCACCAACAAGGCGATGATCGTCAGGTTGATCGGCATAAACAGGCTTTGCATGACCCCCACGGGCTCGGTGAGAACCCCTGCAGTAATGCGGGCCAGATCGGCCCCACCGGTTGCCATCGACAGTGGAATCGAGCCCGACAGGCCGCCATGCCAGATGAGAAAGCCTGAATACGCCGAGGCCACCAGCAGCGGGTAGTCGACTCCGACGACCTTGCGCGCCAAGGCCCGGGCAAATACGGCGCCGATCACCAGGCCGAAACCCCAGTTGATCCAGCAGCCCACCAGGGCAACCAGGGTCACCATCACCACCGCCTGACCAGGGGTGCGCGCCAGGCCGGCCAGGCGATCCAATTGCCGATTGACGATGGGGGCGTTAGCCAGCGCATGGCCCGTCACGAAGATCAGGCTCATCTGCATGGCGAACGCCAGCAGCGACCAGAAACCGCCACTCCAGTGCTGCACCATGGCCGGCAAGGTCTGTTGAGTGGAGACCATCCCCGCCACCAGCACGATCAAGGTCAAGATGGCTGAAAACACGAAGGGCGAAGGGAGGTAGCGTTGCACCAGGCCCACACTAAGGCCTATCACTTTATTGAACATCAACAACTCCGATTCTTATTGTGAGCTTATGGGCATGCGGCGGACGACGAAACGCGCGCCTGAACACTGACGATCAGCGCCTCCATGGTGCTGTGCTCAACACGTTGCGTGCGGCCGGAGTCAGGCTAGGCAGACCCGGTGTTGCGCCGGAGTCTCGCATCGACAGGTTGATCCTTTTAGTTTGTTTTTTCTGGCTATTGATTTGAAATACAAATAAATCAATCTAGTCCGGCGACACTTAACAGACGCAACCAAGCGTGACCATATGACTAAGGTCTAGCCAATTAACCCAACTATTCATGGTCAATAACGCTCCACCGCGCCTCGCCTACCCGAACGTGCGAGTAGGCCGGATGGACAACACGCGCCAGACCTCCCGCTTTTTTCGTCCCATGCCCTGGGTCGATTCAAGCGCAGCACATCCAACGCGACTCAACGCTGCACTGCTCGCCCCCGCCAGCAGCACAACATGGCAGGCAGGCCAGCACCCTAGTGCCGGCCCGCTGGAATCCGCCTCAGTCCACGGCAAAGCAGTACAGCAGCCCCGCCCCGCCGGTACCCCTCAGGCCTTCGTCGCTGCAGCCGCGCGAGGGGTGCGAGGAGTTCCATGAGCGCGACGCCACATCGTCGCTCAAGCCCATGCGGTCATGGTGGCCGACCTGGGCGGAGCCTTCGCCATTGCTGGTCCAGTTGCCGCAGGTATTATCCTCGCCCGCGGCGAACGCCGTGCCGTCGGCCTGGGAGCCGGTGAGGATGTCGTGCATGTTCGGCGTGTCACCACGCCCCTTGATCGGCGCGCCGTGCTCGTCCAGGGCGGTGTCCTTGGTCAGCTGGTTGTCGCCATGCAGTTGCTCAACATCCTTGGCAATGACTACCCCTTGGCGTTTTGCCAGGGGCCGCTGCCGATGCGATCACGAGCGTTGACCGACGCCGCCCCTTCGCTGGCGCTGGCGCTGAGGTAGGCGTGCCAGGTGCGCTGGCCGGCCCCGGCAACACCGGCGAGTTTCAGGCAGTGCGCGTCGGCACCATCCAGGCCGCCGAAGTTGGCGCCCTGGCCCGATCCCTCGCTGGTGACGAAGAAGGTCATGTCGGCTTGCTCGGCCTGACTAGCGAAACTGCAGGCCAAGGCCAACAGAGCCGCCGGTAGGATGAGTGTGCGAGTCATCGTGTGCATGTGCGTGTCTCCTGCGAAATCGGTTCCCCCAAACCAAGGTGTGGTTAACAGGCTGAAGCCTAGATGAGCACAAATGACGCTGCTCAACTCGCACGCCACCATCCGTCGGCCCATGCTGGAGTTCATGGCTTCCGGTGCGGCGCTAGCGCACTGGCGCGAAGACCCCGGCACAACCCCGACCGGCTGCTCGGCGGCTGCTGTACCCTGTCCCAGGCGCGGAGTTTCGCGCCGAATCTGCCCAGGAACTGTCCGCGCGCTTATGTCTCCCCCTACGCCGTTTCCCCGCCACCTCGCCGTACTGCTGCTGGCCTTTCTCGCCTGCATTCTCGCCGGCAACCATATCGCCGCGCGTATCGCCTTCGACCAAGATGCCGGGGTGCTGCTGGCGGTACTCTGCCGCTCCGGGGTGACCCTGCTGGCGCTCACGGCCTTGGTGCTGTGGCAACGGCAGACCCTGCGGCCGGGGCCTGGAACCTGGCCTTGGCAGTTGCTGCTAGGGTTACTGATTACGCTGCAGAGCCTCTGCCTGTATTCGGCGGTGGCGCGAATACCGGTGGCCCTGGCGTTGCTGGTGGCGAATATCTTCCCGATTCTCCTGGCCTTGCTCACCTGGGCGCTCGGAGGTTCGCCGCCGACCAGACGCACGGCCCTGCTGATGGCCTTGATCCTCTTCGGCCTGCTGTTCGCCCTCGACGTGCCAGCCCGCTTGAGCAGCCATGACGAGGTCGGCAGCGGCTGGTTGCTCGGCATCGGTCTGGCGTTTTCTGCCGCCTGCGCCTTCGCCAGCGCGCTGTGGGTGACCGAACACAAACTGTCGGGCCTACGCGGTTCGCTGCGCAGCATGTTGACCATGCTGGTAGTGTTCGCCGCAACGCTCACGGCCGGCATCGCCGAGCTGATCCCTGGCGGTTTTCAGTCACCCACAAGCACCACCGGCTGGATCGCCCTGGGCGTGCTGGCCCTGCTCTACTGCACCGGTTTTTCTCTGCTGTTCATCTACATGCCGCGCCTGGACATGGCGCGCAACACCCCGGTGATGAATATCGAGCCGGTGGCGACCCTGCTGCTGGGCTGGCTGATCCTCGGCCAGATGCTCAACCAGACGCAGATCATTGGCGGCGCCATAGTGGTCGGCGGCATCGTCCTGCTGACCTATCGTAAACACGGATAAGCGCTCGACCCGGCGCCCGCGGCACACACCGACACGGAGGAACACCGCATGCTGTTCAAACAAATCACCGCCAGCCTGGCCTTGCTCGCAGTCTTGACCGGCTGCAGCTCCACCGCTACGCCCGAGGCGCCGGGGTCCGGCAAGCCAAGTCACGGCTGCAAAGCCGAAGCGGTGCCGGGCATGCTCGGCAAGCAGGCCACCGCCGAGCGGATCGAGCGCGCGCGCCAACAGACCGGGGCGCAACGCGTGCGGGTGCTGGCGCCCGGCGATGCCGTGAGCATGGAGCATGACCCGCAACGGCTGAACATCGAGATCGACGAGGCCGAGGTGATCCAGCACATCCGCTGCGGTTAAGCGGCTGACCCGCGCCTGCCGGCCACGCGCAACCGTGAAACCTTCGCTCGGTTAACTAAGCCATCCAGACCGGGCATACTGCTGCACCTGTAATCGAGCCGGTTCCTCGCCCGTATGCGCATCCACGTCAGCTTTATCGACCGCGTTGGTATCACCCAGGAAGTCCTGGCCCTGCTCGGTGGGCGCAATCTCAACCTGGATGCGGTGGAAATGGTGCCGCCGAACGTCTACATCGACGCGCCGACCCTGAGCGCCGCGGTGCTCGACGAGCTGCGCGAGGCCCTGTTCAAGGTGCGTGGCGTGCAGGCGGTGACCATCGTCGACATCCTCCCCGGCCAGCGTCGACGTCTGCAGCTCGACGCCCTGCTCGCGGCGATGACCGACCCGGTGCTGGCGGTGGATGGCGCAGGCAGTGTGCTGCTGGCCAACCCGGCGCTGATCGCCCTGTGTGGACGTGATGTGGAAGGGCTGTCGCTCGGTGAGCTGTTCGTCGATCCGGCCTTGTTGCATGCCCTGCTGGAGCAGCAATTCCGCCTGCCGCTGCGCGAAGTCACCCTCAACGGCCAGGCGCTGCTGCTGGACGCCACACCGATCAGTGAGGCCGTCGATAGCGGGCAGCGCCGCCTCGCTGGCGCCTTGCTGACCCTGTATGAGCCAAGCCGCATCGGCGCACGGCTGGCGGCCCTGCACCACGACCATGTCGAAAGCTTCGATTCGCTGCTCGGCGAGTCGCTGCCGATCCGCACCTTGAAGACCCGTGCCCTGCGCGTCGCCAGCCTCGATGCGCCGCTGTTGATCCAGGGCGAAACCGGCACCGGCAAGGAACTGGTGGCGCGTGGCTGCCACGCCATCAGCGCGCGCAGTTCAGCGCCCTTCCTAGCGCTGAACTGCGCGGCCTTGCCGGAAAACCTCGCCGAGAGCGAGCTGTTCGGCTATGCCCCCGGGGCCTTTACCGGGGCCCAGCGCGGCGGCAAACCGGGGCTACTGGAACTGGCCAATCAGGGCACGGTGTTTCTCGATGAAATCGGCGAGATGTCGCCTTACCTGCAGGCCAAACTGCTGCGTTTTCTCAGTGACGGCACCTTCCGCCGGGTCGGCGGCGAGCGTGAGGTCAAGGTCAATATACGCATCCTCAGCGCCACCCACCGCGACCTGGAAAAAATGGTCAGCGAAGGCGCTTTCCGCGAAGACCTGTTCTACCGCCTCAATGTGCTCAACCTGGAAGTGCCACCCCTGCGCGAACGCGGCCAGGACATCCTGCTGCTGGCCCGGCATTTCATGCAGCATGCCTGCAAGCAAATTCAACGCCTGCCCTGCCGTCTGGCGCCAGACACCTACCCGGCACTGCTTGGCAACCGCTGGCCGGGTAACGTGCGCCAGCTGCAGAACGTGATCTTCCGCGCCGCCGCCATCTGCGAAAGCAATCTGGTGCAGATCGACGATCTGGACATCGCCAGCACCGCCGTAGCCCCCCAACTGCTCGAAGGCGATATCGTCAGCCTGGAAGCTGCCGTGGCCGGTTTCGAGAAAGCCCTGCTGGAAAAGCTCTACCTCAGCCACCCCTCCAGCCGGCAACTGGCGGCGCGCCTGCACACCTCGCACAGCGCCATCGCCATGCGCCTGCGCAAGTACGGGATTTCCGGCAAGAGTTGAGGGTTGAGTAAACCCTTCGCGGCTAAAGCGGAGCGCCGCCCGGCCGCTCCCACGGGTACGAGCATCAGAACGCGCCGTGACGCCCCTGCCCCGCCTTGAAACGCTGCGCGCCGGCCTGGGTTTCGCCGCTTTCAACCACGACCAGGCCGCCGCGAAATTCGTTGGCGATGGCTGCCTCGAAGGGCAGGTTCCACTGCGCATAGGCGCTGGCGCGGTCGGCCAGCAGGCAGTGCTGTGGAAAGTCGGCGATCTGCAGGGCCAGTTGCTGGGCGGCGGCCAATGCCGTACCGGTCGGCACGACACGGTTGACCAGGCCGATGGCCAGCGCTTCCTCGGCCAACACCGCACGGCCGGTGAGAATCAGGTCCAGCGCGCGGCCCTGGCCGATGATTCGTGGCAGGCGCACAGTGCCGCCGTCGATCAGCGGCACGCCGAAGCGTCGGCAGAACACCCCGAGCACGGCGTCATCGGCCATCACCCGCAGGTCGGCGAGCAGCGCCAGTTCCAGGCCGCCGGCCACCGCATGGCCTTCGATGGCGGCGATCAGCGGTTTGCTCAGTTGCATGCGGCTCGGCCCCATGGGGCCGTCGCCCTCAGGCTCCAGGCGATTGGCGCGCGCGCCGCCTGCTGCCACCGCACCCAGATCGGCACCGGCGCAGAAGGTCCCACCAGCGCCGGTGAGCACGGCGACCCGTGCCTGCGGGTCCGCCTCGAATGCACGCAACGCCGCGACCAAGGCCTCGGCGGTCGGCCGGTCGACGGCATTACGCACCGGCGCACGGTCGATGATCAGGGTGGTGACCGGGCCGTGGTTCTCGACGATAACGCTCATGAGCAAATCTCCGTTTCCAAGGAAAACCATAGGCGCGGGCCACGCCCGCGATGCGCTTAGCCATGGCCACTTTTAGCGGGCACGCCCCGCGCCTTCAGGAGCCTTGCCGCCCCCGCGTCCCTAAATGCCAAAGGCCGGCATTTAGCCGGCCTTCACCTTAGAACTCTGCGTGAGGAAAATCAGCCCGCTGGCCGAATCCCCCGCCAGGCTGGCGCGATCAGGAGGTGTATTGCTGCAAATGCTTCATCATCGCCTGCAAGGCCTCGATGGTGTCGGCCGGATGCACCGCGTCGTCGAAGTCGCAGATCTGCTGCCAATGATCGGCCACGTCTTCCGGGCTGAAGCCGGCACGCGGGTCGAATCCGGTGCCCAGGCTGCGCTCCCAGCGCGTCTTGCCGATCCAGCCGCCGCCGACCTCGAACAGGCCAGAGGTTTCTGCGCAGGCCTGGCTAGCCAGGTAAACCACCAGCGGGCTGACCAGTTCGGGCTTGAGTTGCTCGAATATCTGCGGCGGGATCAGCCCTTCGGTCATGCGCGTACCGCCAGTGGGGGCGATGGCGTTGACCAGGATGTTGTTCTTGCGCCCTTCGATGGCCAGGGTGCGGGTCAGGCCATACAGACCGAGCTTGGCCATGCCGTAGTTGGCCTGGCCGAAGTTGCCGTAGATGCCGGAAGTGGAGGCGGTGAAGATCACCCGGCCATAACCCTGCTCGCGCATGTGCGGCCAGGCGGCGCGGGTCACCTTGTAGGCGCCCTCGACGTGGACCTTGTAGACCAGATCCCAGTCGGCGTCGTCCATCTTGTGGAAGGTCTTGTCACGCAGGATGCCGGCGTTGTTGACCACCACATCGATACGGCCAAAGGCGTCCAGGGCGTGCTGAACGATCTTCTCGCCATCGGTCACCGAGTCATGATTGGCCACCGCGGTGCCGCCGGCGGCGCGGATTTCCTCGACCACCTTGGCGGCGGCCGATGCGTTGGCGCCTTCGCCATGAGTGCTACCACCGAGATCGTTGACCACCACCTTGGCGCCATGTTTGGCGAACAGCAGGGCATGGGCGCGACCCAGGCCACCACCGGCACCGGTGACGATCACGACTTGGTCTTGGAAACTAATGGCTTCGCTCATGAAGTGAGCTCCTTGGCAGGTTGGCAATGATCCAAGTGTCCAGCAGGCGCGTGCTGGTCACAATAAAGACGCCCACAGCTGAATGGTGCTCGATAAGGCTGCGGGATGATTAAGCCAGCCGGATCAAACTCAGGTGGTTATATAGGTGCAGCACATGGGCCTGGGCATAGTCGGCATGGCTCAGAGCGCCGTAGGCGAAGTGCGGCTGCAACTCGCCCTGGTAGCTGGCAAAATCCGCAAACGCCTGCTGCAACCGCTCTAGCGCCAGCCCCTGGGTGACCGGTTCGCTCAGCGGCGCAGCGCCAGGAATGGACTCATCCAGTGGGTGACGCATGGCCCCACGCGCGACGAACACACTGAACGCCAGCGGCCCGACGCTATGGCGGAACCAGGCGGGCTTAAGTTCGGGGTAACCGCTGATGGAAGACTCGATGCTTTGCGCGCAGTGGTTGAACACCTCGGCCGGGCTCCAGCCTTTGAGGCTGACCAGCTGCTTATCCCGCAGGCCGACCACTAGCTGCTGCGCGCCTTGCAAGCTGAGCGGCCCTGGCGCTTCGCCGGCCGGCAAAGCCCAGTAGCCTGTCCCGACGCCCGCCACGCCAGTCAATGCCGCGAATTTAACCAGCTGTCGTCTGTTCATTACGGCAAGCCAAAGCCTGGCGAAAGGCCAGATAGTGTTGCAAGACCAAGGCCGGCGCCTCGGTTTGCGGGTAATGGCCGATGCCGTCGAGCAACACAGTGTCGGGCGCCGGGATCAGTTCGCGGTAACGTGCCAGCATATGCGCCCCGGAGATCGGGTCGGCAGCGCCGTCGATCAACCGCAACGGCACCCCGCCACGCTGCATGGCCTTGACCCAGCGCTCACGCTGCACCCGGCGCTCGGGCATATAGCGAATCAGCCGGTGCATCACACCGGGCCCATCGTTGTGGCTGATCAGGCTCCAGAAGTCATCCAACTCCTCGACACTCGGCTGGGTCTGCGGACCGAACACCTTGGCGAAACTGGCCGCCAGCTTCTGCCGACTGAACAGCCGACCGATCAACGCCCCGATGGGGCTGAGCAGGAGTTTCTGCACCAGCACCGGGTGATGGGTCTCGGGGAACAGGCCACCATTGAGAAACACGCAACTGGCCAGCTGCAGGCGGCTCTCATGGTGCCGCGCCAGCAACTCCTGGGCGACGCTGTCGCCATAGTCATGCGCCAGCACATGCACCGGCTCCTGAATGCCCAGGTGCGCCAGCAGCGCCTGCTGCAGGTCGGCCTGCTCCAGCAGGCTGTAAGCATGCCCGCGCGGTTTGGCCGAATCACCGAAACCGAGCATGTCGCAAGCGATCAGGCGGTAATTCAGGCTCAGCGGCGTCCACAGGTAGTGCCAATCCCAACTGGCGGTGGGAAAGCCATGGATCAGCAGCAAGGGCTCAGCGGTTGCCGCGCCCGCCGTCCAATAGCGCATGGCATGGCCGCGAAACTCGAAGGGCAGGCCCTCGGCGCGCCAATCCGCCAGGGCAATGCCGGGCAGTACAGTCATTCGGCATAGCCCGGCATCTGCTGATCGAGCTTGCGCAGCAGGGCCGGCCAGGGCAGCGCGCCGCCCATGCCCTGCGGGCTTTTCATCACCCCGGCGAGCATCGCCTTGGCGCCATCGAGAATCTGCTGGGGAATGTGGATCAACTCGGCGCCGCCACTCTGCGCCATCACCTGGATTTCGCAGGCGCGCTGCAGGGTGAACATCATCAGGAAGGCATCGGCGATACTCCCGGCGGCGCTGAGCAGGCCGTGATTGGGCAGGATCATAAAGTTCTTGTCGCCCAGATCGGCCTGCAGACGGGCCTTCTCGTCGTGGTTCAGCGCCACCCCCTCGTAGCCGTGATAGGCCAGGCTGGAGAGGACGAACAACGACTGCTGCGACAGCGGCAGCAGGCCTTGCTTCTGCGCGGAGACGGCGATCCCGGCGGCCGTATGGATGTGCAGCACGCAGGCCACGTCGTGGCGCACCTCGTGCACGGCGCTATGGATGGTGTAGCCGGCCGGATTGATATTGAAGGGACTGTCCATCAGCTTGTTGCCGGCCAGGTCGATCTTCACCAGGCTGGAGGCGCTAATTTCATGGAACATCAGGCCGAAGGGGTTGATCAGGAATTCTTCGCTGCCCGGCACCTTGGCCGAGATGTGGGTGAATATCAGGTCGTCCCAGCCATACAGGGCGATCAGCCGGTAGCAGGCAGCCAGATCGACGCGGGTCTGCCATTCGGCGGCGGACACCTGGTCCTTGAGGTTCGGAGTCGGCAGAACTTGAGCAGCGGTCATGGCATACACCTCGGCACTTGTTGTTATCAGTGCCAAGGAGTCTAGCGAGAGATGCGGCAAACGTGAGTTGCCCTGGCAGCCAGCTTAGTGACCGAGCGAGCCTTGTTTGCTACAGGGCGATCCAGGCGGTGTTCCGTCTGGGCGTCACACAGCCCGTCAGCTTGCGCGCCACGTTCATTAGCCATGGCGCGCAGGATCCATCAGGCCTGCAGCGTTGCCATGAATTCGGCCAGCCAAGGCTCTGCGTCGCTTTCCGGAGTGACGCTTTCGCTGCTGTCCAGACGCAACATCGGTTGCACCTCGCGAATACCCAGTTCGGCGTACAACTCGCGAACCAGCTCGCCGCCACCGCAGAAGGTGTCGCCGTAGCTGGAGTCACCCAGGGCAATCACCCCGCCGGGCAGGCCACTCCACGCGGGCAGATGATCGCGGATGGCGAAATACAAAGGCTGCAGGTTATCCGGCAGCTCGCCCATGCCGGTGGTCGAGGTCACCGCCAGAAAGGCTTCGGGGGCAAACGCCAGGACATCGGCCAGGCTGGCGCGCGGGTTGTGCCAGGCGTCGAAACCGGCATTTTTCAACAGTTGCTCGGCATGCCGGGCGACTTCCTCGGCAGTGCCATAGACCGAACCGGAAAGGATGGCGACTTTCATAAATAACTCCGAAACATGCAGAACACAGTCTGAAACGGCGGGCATTATGCCGCAAGTAGACAGCGCGCCCGGATGTTTTAGAATGCAGCGGACAGAGCCCAGGAATCACCTCATGATCAACGCCAAACTGCTGCAACTGGTGATCGACGCCTCGAACGACGGCATTGTGGTTGCCGAGCAAGAGGGCGATGACAACATCCTCATCTATGCCAACCCCGCCTTTGAAAGGCTCACCGGTTATGCCAGCGAAGAGATCCTCTATCAGGATTGCCGCTTCCTGCAGGCCAGCGACCGTGACCAGCCTGGTCTGGCCGTCATCCGCGAAGCGGTGAACACCCGCCAACCCTGCCGGCAGATCATCCGCAATTACCGCAAGGACGGCAGCGCCTTCTGGAACGAACTGTCGATCACCCCGGTGTTCAACGAAGCTGATCAGCTGACCTACTTCATCGGCATCCAGAAGAATGTCACCGAGCAAGTACAAGCCCAGGAACGGGTCAAGGAACTGGAAGCCGAACTGGCGACTGTGCGCGCGGCACTGGCACAGCTAAAAGACCGACCACTGGTATAAACCAATAGCGAACTATGCTGTCTTAAGGGTTCAAGCCTTCGCGCAGAGTTCGACCATGCAAGAACAGCCATTGCTCACCCAGGCTGAACTGGAGTTTATCCAGCACCTACATACCAAGCCTGCGCCAAGCCAGCGCAAGCCTGCTGCCGCGCCAAGCTTGCTGGTCGATGCCGGCGCTCAGCTCAAAGAGTTGCTCGCCTACTGTGCAGCCAAGGAGCAACTGACCATTGAGGCACACGTCGCCAATCAGCGTCTGACGTTTACCGCGCACCTGGTCGAAGACGCGCAACAGGTGCAGCATCTTGAACTGGGCACTCCGCAGATTTTCGAAGACGGCCCGGCCAACCGTGCCTGGCGCCTGCCGCTGGATCCACCGGTTGTACTGCGCCAGCGCAATGCCAAACCCAGCGACCTGTGGGTACACGAACTGTCGCTCAACGGGCTGCTGATCGAACTTCGCGCCAAGCGTGCCACACCCGAGCACTTCAACCTGATTCTGCCGCTGGCCGGCCAGAAACCGATTGCCATTGAAGGCAGCCTGGTACGTAAAACCGCTGGCGGGCTTCTAGCCTATCAACTCGACCCGCTCGACAAACGCGGCAGCGAGCGCTTGCAGCAGTTTATTTTCCAGCAGCACCGCGCCCTCCACCCCCAGGTCAGCCAGGGCTAGCGGGCGATCGCGCCCCCTTGCCGTCTCCCCCTGCCCAGGGTGTAGATAACTTCGCCTGCTAGTCAGCCATTCGTGCTGACGCTGATCCGCACGGCTAAAGCGTGTATGGGCCGGGCCGCGTAGGCCGGGCCGCGTAGGTCGGGCCGCGTAGGTCGGCCGGGCAGGTCGGCCCGCGCGGGTTGAGCGCATACGCAGCATTCAGCAGCAATGTTGCGACCGGCATGGCCCCAGCACTCAGTGCACGGCAGGTATGCAGGACGTGAAGTGGTTGTCAGGTATCCAGATGCCCGGCGAGGAACTGCTGCAAACGGCGCTGCATCAGGCGACCCTCGTTACCCAGGCAGGCTATCGGCGAGCCGCTCAGGCTGTCTTCGGCGAGCTCGGCGCCATCCCCCGCCAACACCAGCGGACAATCCAGCGCCAGCGCCAGGCGCGCCAGCACGCGTGGCAAGTCGTCACTGGGGGGCAGATTGGTGAACAGCACCAACGCCTGCGGCTGCATGCGCTCACAGACCAGGGCCAGCTCTTCCAACGGCTGACCCAATCCCAGCACACTGACCGACACCTGCGAACCGCTCAGCAGCAGACCGGTGACCAGCAACTCCAATTCGCGGCAGTGACCCGGCAAGGCCGCCAGCAAGACCCGCTCCTCAACCTGGGTACGCAAGATCTGCAGGCGCTGCAGGGTGCGCGCGCGCAGGAAGGTATCGAAGAACAACCACTCGCTGGCCTGCCCGAACTCGTCCTGGCTCAGCAGTAATTCCTGCCAGAGCGGCATCAGAATGTCCTGGAACACCACCGGCAGCGGGTAGCTGGAAAACACCTGGCCGTACAAGCGATCGAGCCTGACGTCGTCAAAGGCACTGATCGCGCGGCGCAGTTGAGCCTGCCATTCCGCCCACTCGCCGCAGGTGACCTCTTCATAGACCGGCGTGCTGGCCGATCGGGTCGAAATGTTTTTCGCCAGAATCTTGCCGACCTTGCTGACCGACACCCCGCGCTCGATCCACGCCAGAATGCTGCGCACAGACTCGATGTCCGCCTGCGAGTAGAGGCGATGCCCGCTGTCGGTGCGCGTCGGCTGGATCAATCCGTAACGTCGCTCCCAGGCCCGCAAGGTCACCGGATTGACCCCGGTCAAGCGCGACACCTCACGGATAGGAAACAGCTCTTCCTGCTTGAGGGCACTCGAATCGAGGGACAAGCCACCAACGAGATCGGACATGGGAGAGGCATCACCGCAAAAATGTTGCCGGCATTGTAACTCAGCTGACACCGACCTACATTGTACGAGACCTATACAGAGAACTTGAGCATGTCTCACGCTCCACGCTGGCCGCTGACCCTTTACTACGATGGCGACTGCCCGCTGTGCGCCCGGGAGATCCAGTTACTGCGCCGGCATGCCAATCAGCAACGCTTGCTGTTGATCGATATCAGCAGCGCAGGCTTCCAAGCAGACAGCGTCGGCATTGACAGCACTACCCTGGCAAACCGGCTGCACGCCCGCTTCGCCGATGGCCAGTGGGTTACCGGCCTCGATGCAACGCTCTGGAGCTGGCGTGCGGCGGGACTTGGCCGCTGGGCGACACCTCTGACCTGGCGGTCGCTGCGCCCCGCTTTTGAGCTGGGTTACTGGCTATTCTGCGTGTTGCGCCCGCAATTGGCCTGGCTACCGCATCCGCAGGCAGGCAAGCGCTGTCAGCGTGGGCAATGCAACGCCGATCAGCTCACGCCCGGCGCACGCCTATAACTGAATGAGCACGCCGAGATCGGGTACCTGCCGACCAGGACGGCCGCTGATCTCGTCATGACTGCGCAACCCGCCGCACACCACAGCAGCGCAGACGCGCCTTGAGCGCAGGCAACCAAGGCCAGCGGTGGACACCGGCAATGAAGCCTGTACGCGGCCATCCGCCGCAATCACCTGCACGGCATAACCCCTGTAACGCACGGCAAATACCTCGACCCGCTCGGCCTGCCGCCACAGCAGCGCAATACGCAATTGTCACAGGTTCATAATCACCCCAATAAACTGTACATATAAACTTATTCTGTACAGGACAAAACCAAGTTTCTGACGCTTGAAATTTTGCACCGGCGCGGCACAGCCCAGCAGAACAGCTATAAAGCGATCAAGCCGACAGTAACCATACAGCCCGCATGGTTGTACAAAACTTGTGGCTGGTATAACTTTGCCACTGGTTCAGTCGCGAAGCGCCTTACTGGTCAGGTATCCCGCCGTGACGTCGCTGAACCCACTATCCCATCAGCTGAGTCCATCATGAGCGCTAGCGCATCACCCGTCCTGATCACTGGCGCCAGTCAACGAGTCGGCCTGTATTGTGCCGAGCGCCTGCTCGATGACGGCCATCAGCTGATCGCCACCTACCGCAGCGAGCGCGATGGCATCAAGCATCTGCGCGCGCGCGGAGCGCTGGCCATCCAGGCGGACTTTTCCAGCGAAGCGGGGATTCTCGCCTTTATCGCCGAGTTGAAAAGCCACACCGACAGCCTGCGGGCCATCGTCCACAACGCCTCCGACTGGCTGGTCGAAACGCCCGGCGCAGAGGCGACACTATTCCAGCAGCTGTTCAACGTGCACATGCTGGCGCCCTACCTGATCAACCTGCATTGTGCGGAACTGCTGCAGCGCTCGGTCCCGGCCGACATCATCCATATCAGTGACGATGTGGCCCGTAAAGGCAGCGCCAAGCGCCCGGCCTACTGCGCCAGCAAAGCCGGCCTGGACAGCCTCACGCTCTCGTTCGCCGCCAAACTCGCCCCCCAGATCAAGGTCAACGGCATCGCCCCGGCACTGATCATGTTCAACCCCGAGGATGACGCGGCCTACCGGGCGAAAACCCTGGAGAAATCGGCATTGGCCATCGAACCCGGCCCCAGGTGATCTACCAAAGTTTGCGCTACCTGCTGGACAACCCCTACGTCACTGGCACCACCCTTACCGTAAACGGCGGCCGCCATCTCAAGTGAGGCGCGCCTCGAGGATTGCACCCATGAACCAACAACTGCCTGATCACTACCGCGAGATCCTCCTCGGTGTAGGTGAAGACCCTGAACGCGAAGGTCTGCTGGACACCCCGAAACGCGCGGCCAAGGCCATGCAATATCTGTGTAACGGCTACCAGAAAAGCCTGGAAGAGGTGGTCAACGGCGCACTGTTCGCCTCCGACAATGACGAAATGGTGATCGTCAAGGACGTCGAACTCTATTCCCTGTGCGAGCACCATCTGCTGCCGTTTATCGGCAAGGCACATGTTGCCTACATCCCCACCGGCAAGGTGCTGGGGCTGTCGAAAGTCGCGCGGATCGTCGACATGTACGCGCGACGCCTGCAAATCCAGGAAAACCTGACCCGGCAGATCGCCGACGCCGTGCAACAGGTCACCAACGCCGCCGGCGTCGCCGTGGTGATCGAAGCCAAGCACATGTGCATGATGATGCGTGGCGTCGAGAAGCAGAACTCGGTCATGAGCACCTCGGTGATGCTCGGAGCCTTCCGCGAGTCATACAATACCCGCCACGAGTTCCTGCAACTGATTGGACGGAGCAACTAGCTATGCCACGACTGGAGCCTGGAATGGCGCGAATTCGGGTCAAGGATCTGCGCCTGCGAACCTTTATCGGAATCAAGGAAGAGGAAATCAACAACAAGCAGGATGTGCTGATCAACCTGACCATCCTCTACCCGGCAAACGAGGCGGTGCGCGACAACGATATCGATCACGCGCTGAACTACCGCACCATCACCAAGGCGATCATCCAGCACGTCGAAGACAATCGCTTCGCCCTGCTCGAACGCCTGACCCAGGAAATTCTCGACCTGGTGATGCAGCAGACGGCCGTGCGTTACGCCGAAGTGGAAGTGGACAAACCCCACGCCCTGCGCTTTGCCGAGTCGGTATCGATCACCCTGGCCGGCCACCGCTGAACGGCGGATTACCCTGCAAAGGCTCGACCAACCAGCCGCCCGGGCATTGCCGCAGGGCGGCGGGGCTTTTATCATCCCCGACTCGTTAGCCAGCCAGTCTGTCGGAGTCGCCCGCCGCGCCCGACAGAAGCCCTGCCCGCCTCGGAGAACATCACCATGACCGATCAAGAACGCCTGGAACTCGAAGCAGCCGCCTTCCGCAGCCTGCTGCAACACCTGCGCAGCCGCCCCGATGTGCAGAACATCGACATGATGAACCTCAGCGGTTTCTGCCGAAACTGCCTGTCCAAATGGTACAAGGCCGCGGCCGATGACATCGGCGTTGCGCTCACCCCGGACCAGGCGCGCGAAGAAATCTACGGCATGCCGTACAGCGAGTGGAAAAACAAATACCAGCAGGAGGCCAGCGCCGAACAGCAGGCTGCATTCCGAAAGGCCAGTGATAAAGGCAACAATGCATGAGCGCCCTGCACGATTTCCGCGCCCATCTGCATAGCGACGAGTTCGCCTTTGCCGAGACCCTGGCCTTTATCGCCGAGCACTATGATTACCAGCCGAGCGCCTTCCGCAATGGCGCGGTAGAAAACCCAGCCGGACAGAATGAAGGCTCCTGCAAGACCCTCGGCCTGGCCCTGCTCGAAGGCTTCAGCCTGGAAGACGCCCTGCGCTGCTTCGGCGAACACTACCGCAGCGTGCTGGCTACCCCAGATGGCAACGACCACGGCAACATCCGCGCACTGATGACTACCGGCCTCGCCGGCGTGCGCTTCGACCAGCCGCCGCTCAAGCGCAAGGCCTGAGCAGAGCCCCTGCCGCACAGCGGTTCTTTGTCGGCGGCGATGCAGGGTGCAGGCGCCGGGCCGCCGGACCGCCGGACCGCCAAAAAAAAACCAAAAGCACCGCGCCGGGGCGACCTTCCTACAGCTAGTGCAGCGCCCGCGTCGGGCTATGGGCGACCGCGACGCTTACTGACCGTCGAGGAAACGCTCCACATCCAGAGCCGCCATGCAGCCGGCGCCGGCCGAGGTAATTGCCTGGCGGTAGACATGGTCGGCGACGTCACCAGCGGCGAACACGCCCGGCACGCTGGTGGCGGTGGCATTGCCGTCGCGACCGCCGCTGACCACCAGGTAACCATCCTTCAGCGCTAACTGGCCGTCGAACAGCGAGGTGTTGGGCGTGTGGCCGATGGCGACGAACAAGCCATCGACCTTCAGCTCATCGCTACTGCCGTCGTTGTTCTTCAGGCGCACGCCGGTGACGCCCATGTTGTCGCCCAGCACTTCGTCGACCTCGGCGTTGAGCTTGAGCACGATCTTGCCTTCGGCAATCCGCGCCTGCAGCTTGTCCTGCAGGATCTTCTCGGCACGGAAGGTTTCGCGACGATGCACCAGGGTTACCTTGCTGGCGATATTGGCCAGGTACAGCGCCTCCTCTACCGCGGTGTTGCCGCCGCCGACCACCGCCACGTCACGGTTGCGATAGAAGAATCCATCGCAAGTGGCGCATGCCGAAACGCCCTTGCCCATGAGCGCCTCCTCGCTCGGCAGACCGAGGTAGCGGGCGCTGGCACCGGTGGCGATGATCAGCGCATCGCAACTGTAGGTGGCGCTGTCGCCGACCAGGGTGAACGGTTTGCCAGCCAGATCCACCGCGTTGATATGGTCGAAGACAATCTCGGTCTCGAAGCGCTCGGCATGCTCCTGCATACGCTGCATCAACGCCGGGCCGGTCAGGCCATGCACGTCGCCCGGCCAGTTGTCGACCTCGGTGGTGGTGGTCAACTGGCCGCCAGCCTGCATGCCGGTGATCAGCAGCGGCTTGAGGTTGGCCCGCGCGGCATAGACGGCGGCGCTGTAACCGGCAGGACCGGAACCCAGGATGATCACTCGAGCATGACGTGTTGCAGACATAGAAGACTCCTGCCGGACACTTGGCCGGGCAAATGAAAGAGGGGTGAACAGTGCTCTAAAACACTGGCCCCCAAAATCAACCAATCGTTGAACTGATGCGCAGGCTACGCAGGTGCTGGCAGTCGAGGAAATACCCTTTGCCAATTCCATGCATAGTGAATCCCTATGGCGCCTCGCGCCGACAGCGGCGGGCTTTCCCCTACCGGACAAAGCCGGTAAGGTCGGCGCGACTTTCACCTCGCGGAGAACCCCATGCCTGCTCCTGTACTATCCGGCCCGCAATACCTCAGAGAAGGCCTGAAACTGGTGCTGAGCCCGGGTTTGCGGCTGTTCGTGTTGCTGCCGTTGGCGATCAACCTGATCCTCTTCGTTGCCTTGGTCGGTTTTGCCGTGCAGCAGTTCAGCGGCTGGGTCGATGCATTCATGCCGAGCCTGCCAAGCTGGCTGAGCTTCCTCGAGTACATCCTCTGGCCGCTGTTCGTGGTGCTGGTGCTGCTGATGGTGTTCTTCACCTTCACCATGCTGGCCAATATCATCGCCGCTCCGTTCAACGGCTTTCTCGCCGAGAAGGTCGAAGTGGTGGTGCGCGGCGAAGACACCCTGCCGCCCTTCAGCTGGGCCGAACTGCTGGCCATGGTGCCGCGCACCCTGGGCCGTGAGATGCGCAAGCTGGGGTACTTCCTACCGCGCGCCATCGGCTTGCTGATCCTCACCTTCATCCCGGTGGTCAACCTGGTCGCCGCGCCGCTGTGGCTGCTGTTCGGCGTGTGGATGATGGCCATCCAATACATCGACTACCCGGCGGACAACAACAAGATGAGCTGGCCAGACATGCTCGCCTGGCTGCGCGAGAAGCGCTGGCAGAGCCTGGGGTTCGGTGGCATCACCTACGCGGTGCTGCTGATTCCCGGAGTCAATATCCTGATGATGCCGGCGGCGGTGGCCGGCGCCACCCTGTTCTGGGTACGCGAAGGTGGCGATCGAACGGTGAGCTGAGTCATAAGCGCCCCCCTTTCCTGCTAACTGATACACATAGCAGGTACACATGGCGCTCATCGCACAGCCTTTTCGGCACCCAGATTCGGGAATCTATTACCTCCGACGTAGGGTGCCTGATGACATTCGATCAGTGATCGGTAAAACAGAAATTCGCCGTTCGCTGAATACACGAAACCACCATCAAGCCAAGGCAGCCTTTGCAGCAGCCTACGCAGAATCGGAGAAATTGTTTCAGCAGGCACGCCAGGGCGACTTACACGGCCTTAGAGCTGCCCAAACGGGAATGGCAAGTGATGGCGAGACTTGCCCTCCCCTGCTATCTCAGCACACTCCGGCAGTTACCAGTGCCCCAGTACCCGCACGACAAGCTGTGACAGCACCGACACTATCTCAAGTCTTCCAGCGCTATGCCGAATCCCTAGCGCTGTCTGGCAGACCTGAGTACGTCCATCGACGCCATTTGGTTGATTACGGGCGAGCAGTCGAACGCTTCACCAATGCCATAGGCGATCTGAGCATCACCAGCATTGGCCCCACCGAGATACAGGCTTTCGCCGCACTACTGACTTCAACCCAAGCCAAAGGCAAAGACAAACCCCTTGCCGTCTCAACAGTGCGTCTAACAATGGCTCGACTGTCGTCCGTGATGGCCTATGCGGTGGACTCAGGCCTTGTTCAGAGTAACCCTGTCATCACCTCTCGCATTCACAAGCGCCTCGGCTCAGCAAAGCCCAAACGCTGCTTGGATGATGACCGTAGTTATGCGTGGTCGGAGTTGGTGAAGATGTTCAGTCAGCCAGAATTCGTCGCCTTGCGTCATGCAGAGGGCCGCCCCGGCAATGCGCTGTTCTGGCTACCTCTGATTGCAGCGTATACAGGAGCTAGGCGCGAAGAAATCGCTCAGCTCTACGTTAGTGACGTACGCCAAAACAGCAATGGCCAGTGGTTTATACGCATCATTGATGATCGCCCCGACAAGTCAGTGAAGACCGACAGCAGCCGCCGCGACATACCCTTGCATACCGACCTTATAGCGCTGGGGCTCTTGGAACTGGTGCAGGGAAATAGCAGTAGCTCCCGCATTTTTCCTCAATTAGTGAAGGTCTCGGACGGCTTTGCGGGCATCGTCTCCAAGGCATGGCGCCCACTGACCCAGAAATGGGGCATCTACCGGGCGGGACGCAGCCCGTTACATGCGTTCCGGCATACCTTCAAGACACTGTGCCGAGAGGCGGGTATTCCCAAGGAGGTTCACGACTGGATTACCGGACATTCGTCAGGACAGGTGGGAGACTCCTACGGCAGCAACCCACTATCGAGGATGGCAAAGGAGTTGGAGAAACTTCCCAGCATTGCCAAGGAGGCAGGTCTCCTAACAAACACGGCAACAACCTAGAAGACTTACATCCTTCCAAGCGTCTACTCACTCGACGCCAGTAGATTACTCTACTGGCGTCCTGAGAAGGCCTATAACAAGAGCTATCGCCTAGCCATTGCTACCCCACAGCCTATATCTTTTATTCGCACCAGAAGCCTAATACTTTATGTAAAATAAAATAAAATACTTGTTGCAGTTGTTGGCTGACCTGTGAGTTTGTCCGTTGACAACGAAGCATCCTTCTGTATACTTCGCTGCCTGCCTAAAAGCAGAACCAAATACCGAAGCCTCCACGCGACGATTGCGCAAACGCAGTCCTTTGCAAGGGGGCTTTTGCGTTTCTGGAGTTTGTAAAAGTGGCCCGCCACCAACACACGAGGCACTTGCCTATGTAAATAAACTTAACTACGGATAACTAACCAAATGAACACTTTTGCCCGCAATAAACTGATCCACACTGCCGTAGCCGCTCCAGGTGCTGGCAAAACCGAAGCACTAATCCGCCAACTCCCCGCACTTCTCACCTCTGGCAAGCGATTCCTTCTGGCACTCCCCACCTTAGTTCTAAGTAGCGATGTCACTATCCGATGCTCTGCCGTCGGACTCAAGACTCGCGTTATTGATTCAACCACAGGTACCCGCGTCGGCCTCGAACTGAACGCCGCCTTATTGGCAAAGCACGACAACGTCATCATCTGCACCCACGAGTCACTTCAGAATATCGATGAGTCTGTCCTCGCCGGGTGGGCTCTGGTAGTAGATGAACTGCCCAAGGTTGTCGATTTTCCCGACTACCCAATGAAGCCCATTGAGCTTGCTCGCCTACTGACCTTCATCGAAGAACGCGATAATCGACTCTGGATTCGTGACCACCAGCTAACGCAGGTGAAGGAACAGGTGCAGACCAACCAGGCCGACGCCATGGGCACAGGCTGCTCAACGCTAGGTACATCCGGTGCTCACATATTTCAGCTGCTGCTGGACGCTATACCAGTTTTCATCGATACGCCCCAGAGCAATGGCATCCGCCACGTTCGCTCCGTTGAGGAGATAGACTGGTGGAGTATCTTCCAATCGGCGGACGAAGTGCATGTATTAGCGGCCAATGTGTCAGGCAGTCTGTTTGAGCAATTTGCTCAGGTGCATGGATTCGAGATCCACCGATCTATGTTCACACCAGAGGCTAGGGTATACACCTGCCCAGTTACGCTTCTCCCCGTCATGCCGAAGGGCCGCATCTTCAGCAAGGCGCTTGTGACTGCCCCGTTTGGTAATGAGCGAGTTTTCGACTTCATCTTGCAGGAAATTCTGACACGCACCGAGGGAAAACCACTGCTGTTCACGAACAAATGGGCCGGACTCAAAGGGCGGAATGATGTACTCCACGCACCTGTCGATTGCCGTGGCTTGAACGGTTACGACACGACGACTGAGGCAATTCTGCTGTTCGGTGGGAACCCTAGCCCGTCAGATGAACGTGGCTTGGAATACCTAGAAAAGAAGTATGGACGGAGCTTCAGCGACGCTTTCATCACGACTCGGTTTCTGGAGCCCTCCCTCCAAGCAGTAACACGGACCGCGATACGCCGCAGAGATAACACCAGCCTTATCCGGCTGTATGTTCAGGATGGGCGCGTGGTTCGCTACCTGTTGGAAACGTACCTATCGCATGCAGAAGTGGACTGGTCAGTGTCGTGGGAAACACCAGTACCGGAAGATGGTAGGAAGACTGAACACGTAAGTAAAAAGACGGTGCTGTCATTGATCCGTGATGGGCAGACAAACACTGCCATCGAAAGACTGACGGGGGTTTCCCGGAAGACAATTAGAAAGTGGCGAGAAGAATTGACAGGTGCAATCACTGCAACTGGAACCTGATACCTACTGGGTCGGTAGCGTAACCTTATAGTTTTAATCCTTCAAATGGGTACTAATCCTAAAGAGTTTATTAGGAAAGGTACCCACATCAATAGCTAGATTTACTATGACATTACACAGCCATGACTGAGCGAAGCGAGAGCTGTGTAAATTTCCAGCCTGCGGCATCTATCGACCAATAAATTTTACCAGCGAATAAATATACAACACAAAAAATTAAATAAATCTTAACGAAACTAACCAGCTAAATTTATTCAGCATAATAACCTCTGAAGCGCAGAAACTAACAGGAATGGTTATCAGGCGGTTAATTCAATTAATTTATTCATTTAACTCCATGGTTGATGATGTAACAAGGTTACAGGCTAGCAAGTACGCTCCTTTCAGCTTGTATTGTTTAGCTAAACCGCTCCTTCCCCTGATAGTTCAAACTCCAGTAGCAGGCAAGAACTGGATGATTTATTCCTGCTGTCACAGAAACTTGGATGAGGTTGGTAACTGTGAAGTCAACTGTAACGTGAAGAGCTATTTCACCAGAGGCTATCCCAAAGCCACCTGACGGCTACAGATATCAACCTGAACATTCACTGGCTACCGAACGACTGAGTAAACACGGGAATAGTGGTGTACAGGCTGTGTCAATCTGGGTGTGCCTCTGATGACACAGATAAAGCAGCCCCTAGATCGTGTCATAAAATAGCTTTACATAGCCAAAGTGACACAGCATTATGTGACACACCCAAAATGACACAAAGGACTGCTGCCATGTTCATCCGAGCTTACCTTCGTGCTTCTACCGATCAACAAGACGCATCACGGGCTAAGGCACAGTTAGTTTCCTTTGCAGCAGAACGGAACCATAAGATTGCTGCCTTCTACATTGAAAATGAGTCAGGCACAAAACTTCATCGTCCTGAGCTATTTCGTCTGCTGGAAGATAGTCACGAAGGTGATGTTCTACTGATTGAGCAGGTAGATCGGTTGTCCCGTTTGAACGCTGATGACTGGAACAGTCTGAAACAGATGATTACCCGTAAGAAAGTCACTGTTGTGTCCCTTGATCTAAGCACCAGCCACTCGGTGCTAGCCCCAACCAAGGATCAAGATGATTTCACCAAGGGGATGATTTCAGCAGTGAACGGAATGTTGCTGGACATGCTAGCTGTAGTCGCTCGTAAGGACTACGAAGACCGCCGTAGACGTCAAGCTCAGGGGATCGCTAAAGCAAAGGCAGAAGAGGCTTACAAAGGCCGTCCAGTTGATGCAGCCCTACACGCAAAGATTGCTGAACTATTGGTTGATGGTAAGAGTATTCGTCGAGTAGCTGAGCTGCTGGATTGCTCAACCACTACCGTCCAAAAGGTTAAGCGCTCGCTGGCTGCCTGACTGGATAACCCTGCAATTTCATAGCTCGCCCCCGTGGCGGGTTATTTTTCATGCTTGGTGGGTATCGCCGTTGTTCAGCGCCGATAGCCAAGCGTTCACAGGGCAGCACCACAGATATTTGAACGAATAATGGCCTTGGCTTACGGGGTTAGCTCCCTTGCTAAGCGCTTCGGCGAGAACTCCCGGCTAGAACTCCAAGGCCAATAGCTCCACTGATATTTATCCGCTGAGAATTCGTTGCTTACACGATAGGGCCGGTTTGTTTGGCGGGGGGGGGGATCAGTGACTTCCTGTCACGGATGACGGGGATCGACCAGAAGTTTCCCATAGGCAAGTATCGGCCAAAAACCTGTCATTCCGATCAGTATACGAGACTAGTGGAAATCAAACCCGCCCTGAGTGAGTTCTCAATCACCACCGACAGTAGGGGCTAATTAGCTTTTCTCGAGTTAAACAATCCCACATCCCATTTTAAATTTCAGCTAAAGATGTGGATGCCGATCGTACAGACATAATAATAATGTGGCGCAGACTTTAAGAAAGCGCCACAAAGGTGCTACTCCAATCCGTCCTCTGAGCCACCATCATCAGTGGGTAAGTCAGAGAAATTTATTGTGCACTCACATCCGGTAAGCTGCGTAACTGCGTCAGCGATTAGACCAGAGCGCTCCCAAACAAAACCCTTAGAATCCCCCTCATCAATCAATTCTAAACACAGCGAATTCAGTAGATGCTCGGAAATATCAACATTTGGCCCCACGCGTGAAGTGTTGCTTTTTGAAGGCTCGATGATTGCCGAGATGTTAATATATTCAATCCCTGAAGGTGCGATCCTCCCAAAAAGCTTAGAGTTTTTTTCTGATAAAACGTCAGGATCCAAATCTCTTCCAGACAGGCTTGTTTTGGGCCTTTTTGATAGTAGAATTAAGCAAAAGGCTGTGCTGCTTGCATTCTTTAGATTGAACTTGTCGTAAACCAAGTTACCGATATTTATTATTGCTCTCTTGAATAGCTGAGTGCGAGCGCCCGTCGCAAATTCTCTGACATTGATTAGTTCGCGAGATATGTCGCCAGTACTGGCGCCTCCAAAGTAAAGAGTTGTCGATGTAAACCAAAACCATGCTTTGAGCTCCCCCAATGTGTCATCAGATGGCGTGGGAGCGCACCGGAAAAACTCTACTAAATAAGTAAAAAACAACCCATAAGGTAGATAGTTTGCGTCACGAATCACTAGCTCTGTTGTAAGCCAATTAACAGATTTGGAGATAGCAGAGTTGCATTCGTTTGCAGCCGTGCTGAGCTGGTCAGAATTAAGAGTTCTAAGGCGCTGGATGTCGTCTTTGTTAATACCCAGATTGGCAGATGCTGCAATCGAGCGCAATATGACTTGCTCTGACACTCCTGAAAAACCATTATCATTGCAAACCTTCTGAATTTTTTGTATTTCAGAAGAAAGATCAAATCCGTCACTCCAAGTTGCCGCCATCATCAAGTCGACAATAGTAAGCTTTCGCCCGGTGCTATTTATTCTTTCGAAAATCGGGGCGACTTGCTCAATTGACATATCGCCAATTTTAACGACGGCGATCTTGTAATCCTTGATAATACGCAACAAGCGCTCAGCTCTTTCGGTGTATATATTTTGTTTTTCATGGTGCGCAAACTTCATGCACTGCTTAATGAATTGGTGTGTTTCGAGTAGCTTGTTCAGCGGGTATGTTGAAGTGCTATCTGAGTTTTTTGGGTGAATGAACTCCTCAGTCTCAAGATCAAAATGGATGTTCCACATATTGTTAGAAGCGTCACCATCCCAGAAGAGTGCGCCGCAGAGGGTTGTAAGTCGCTGCTGACCATCGAGCAAGTAGCTAGTTGGATAGACAGTAGTTTCTTCGTCTACTTTTAAACCGGCGATATTACGTTCACTTTTTAAACGCTGGGAACTATGCCATAGCAAAAGGCTTCCAATTGGATACCCTTTATAAATGCTGTCCAATAACTTCAGCATGTCCGTACGTCGCCAGACAAAGGGGCGCTGAAATTTAGGCAGTTTTATGTCGCCAGACTTTACAAGTATTGCAAGTTCTTCGAGTCGATAAACTTCAGGTTTGGGCTCGCGCTGTGACATTATGCTGCCTCCGCATAATTGACTTCAAATATCTGCAAATGGGAAGGATGCAATAGGCTTCTTGGGGGCAAATTCTGCAATATATCAAAATGATAAAGGAGCTTGCCCATCTTAGGGTAGCCAAGTTCCATTTTTTCTCTACCTGGAAGTTCAATCTTGGTTAGGGAGTTATAGAAAAGACAAAGCAACTCCGGCTCTGATAACTGAGAGCGCACATATTTAGCATAGCGCGGTCGCTCAGAGTCTTCTATTAGAGGCGACTCCTTAATGAATCGCAAAGTGTGATATAGGTTTCGAAAGTAGTGGGAATAGTTGTCAACGTGCAACTCCGCAGCTTTCGTATAAGCTTGGCGTATTTTTTTTTCTTGAAGTGCTAGTGAATCATCCAGATAGTTTTCAAGACTGGCAACTCCCTCTTCTAAACTTGTCTGGAGATTGGAGATGTCGGCTGAATCAAGCTTTCCACCTGCATCTGAGACTATGGATTTGGTATCTTTAACTCGACGGATCTCTTCGCGATCTAATTTTTGCAAAGCTGGGTAGCAACGGAAGTCAGGATCAGAAAGTATTATGCGAGCATGGAAGGCGCGGAATGCCTCCCGACCTCGCTTTTCAAGATCGGAAAGTTTTGAAGTAATGTCATTATGTAAAGTTAGCAGCTGAAAAAAGTACTGTCAAATCTTTGCTTGTTGGAGTCTTTTAGTTGTTCTTCAAGCATTTTCTTTGTCTGTTTTATTTCGCGATTTTGCAAAAAAATTGTGAAGATAATCCCTGCAAAAGCGAAACCCGCAAACAGGGCATTTACTGCACCGAATTTGTCGCCGAACTGACCTCTAGCTGCAATGCTTTCCGCAATATCATTCTCTATATATATGTGACCATCAATCCAGTACCAAGCGCCTAACCAAATTGATAAAACTGCTAGTAGTATCAAAGCAAGCTTGATCACATCGGTTAAATTTGATGGATCTTTAGAGGGAGGTGATGAATAGTTCATAGCATCCTTTCTGTGTATCTTGTGAGGTTCATGTTGAGCTGGGAGCATAATAGGTGTGCTTAATGTACTACGCACACCATGATACTGTTTTGCCATCTCAGCTCTATAGCTTTTTTGAAAATGCACCCTGAATTACTTAACAATTTCTTGTCAATAAGCCAAAATTCGAATTTCCTTTTTTCCGAATACACCTTCATAAGCCTGCTTTCTGACGTGAGTAGGCCGCCAACTGAGCGGCCGATTTTGGCCTATCACAGAGCAATTATCGACTAAATGCGCCCAACTTATTGTCTTGGGGCAGCGGGGCTCAATTTACGTTTAAGCCTCATTGGCTGTCGAATCCCACAGATCAGCGTGTCTACACTGCGGCATTTCTGAGTTCAGGATCGTCGGTTAACCGACTGCTTTAGGCCACACAACACTGATATTTACCCCCCACGATGAAGCCGCTTCCTAGGGCCTCCATTTCGCTGGTACATTTGCACTCGACTCCTTGGAAAGGGGGTCTGCACATGACGTAGCTTTCAGGCGTAGCGACCACTATATGGTCGATCATCGACTACCCGGCGGACAACAACAAGATGAGCTGGCCGGACATGCTCGCCTGGCTGCGCGAGAAGCGCTGGCAGAGCCTGGGGTTCGGTGGCATCACCTACGCGGTGCTGCTGATTCCCGGAGTCAATATCCTGATGATGCCGGCGGCGGTGGCCGGCGCCACCCTGTTCTGGGTACGCGAAGGTGGCGAACGGGCACTGACCCCCGCCCGCTGAACGCTCATCAACTTGCGGGCAAGCGGCGCTCGACCACTTCGCGCAGCGCCTGCAGGGAGCGCTCAGATTCCTGCTCGATGCGCCGGCGTAGCAGCAGGCGATTGACCAACTGCATCCCGAGGCCACGAAAGCCGTAATCCAGAGTCCGCACGAAGCGGGTGCCACCGTGCTCCGCTTGGCACTCGTAGGTCACCAGCAGTTCCAAACCCTGGTCGCCCCAGGCCCTGGCCTGCCAGCGCCGACCGGCCTGATGGTCGAGCACTTCCCAGCGCAGGTGGCCGAAGCGGCGGCCTGCATGGATGTCCTCCTCGAAACCGTCACCGGCCACCAGCACGCCGTCACGCCCCTCGATACGCAGGGACGACGGATGCCAATCGGGCCAGTGCGTCGGCGTGGCGGCATAAGCCAGCACCGCATTGGCCGGCCGCTCGATGTACACGGCATGCTGCATGCGCACCTGCTCGCAGACGGGTAGCGGCTCCCAATGCAAGGTCCCGTACAGCCAGTCCATCAGCGGATGGACGATGCCGAAGTTGTGGCTATGCATCAGGTCGCGGCGGTGATGCAGCGCATGCAGCCGGCGCATCTGGGAAATCCCAGGCAGGTGCGAGAGCGGATGTTCGGCAGGCAGGTGTTCGCACGCGTGCATCACCTCATAAGCCAGGTAGCCGGACAGCATGCTGCCAACGACCAGCGCGGCCAGGTTGCCGTCGATTCGCGCCAGCAACCACCAGGCGGCGAACAGCGGCAGGCTGTAGAGCACGATCAGCCAGGCGGGAAACAGGATTACCCGCCAGTCGCGCGGCGTCTCGTAGCGCATCTGGCCTCGACGAAGAAGCTGTGGTGGTCGCCGGTATGGCGCTTGTAGAAGAGCTTGCCGAAGCGAGTCTTGTGATGCCCCAGGTGCTTGTGCACCATATATTCGCCCCAACTGAAGAACACCAGGGTCAGTGGCACCAGCAGCCATTGCCAGACGGCCACCTGATCCAGGGAGCGCCACAGGAAGGACAGGCAGGCGGCGCCGTAGACGAGGACGAAGACGGCATGCAGCCAGGGGTTGTACCGCGGATGAATATCGCTCCGGTAGCGAATGCGGAACGCCTGGGCATTGTTGTTGTGGCTCATGGCAGTAACTCCGGTGGTGGTTGACAGGAGTCTATGCGGCGCCTGATTATTTTTATAATGGATATTATAAAAGAGCATTATCCGTGGCTACGAATTTACGCCAGATCGACCTCAACCTGCTGCTGGTCTTCGACGCCCTGATGCAGGAGCAGAATCTGACCCGCGCCGCACAGCGCCTGCACCTGAGCCAGTCAACGGTGAGCAACGCCCTGTCGCGCCTACGCCAGCAGCTCGGCGAGGAGCTGTTCCAGCGCACCGCCCGAGGCATGACGCCTACCGCCCGCGCCCAAGTGCTGTACGTGCCGGTGCGCCAGGCCCTGCGCCTGCTGCAAAGTGGCTTGGGCCCCCAGGAGCGTTTCGACCCGCAGAGCGAGCACAGCTTCAGCCTGTCGCTGAACGACTATGCCCAGGCCGCCCTGCTCCCGCGGCTGCTCGAACGTCTGGCCAAGCTGGCGCCGCGCGTGGAGATTCATGTACAGCCTGATGATGCGGACACGCTGATCCAGCGCCTGGAAAGCGGCACGCTGGACATGGCCATCGACTACCTGCACTTCGATGCCCCCGATCTGAACTACAGCCCCCTACAGGAAGAACAGCTGGTGGTGATCGGCCGCGCCGGTCACCCCGCCTTCGCCGGCGGACTGAGTCGGGACGACTACCAGAGCGCCCGCCACGTGTCGGTGCTACCACGTGCCGGGCGCGGCTCGCCCCTGGAAATCGTACTCGGCTCAGCCAGGGTGCGTCGCCAGACGGCGCTGCATCTGCCCAACTACCTGCCTATTCCGGCGGTCATTGGCCGAACAGACCTGCTCGGCACCGTGCCGAAACGGCTGGCCGAGGCATTCGCGCCCGTATACGCCCTGCAGATGGCGCCCCTGCCCTTCGACATGCCGCCCGTCCAGATCAGTCTGATCTGGCACCGACAACAGGACCTCGACCCGGCACAGCGCTGGCTGCGCCAACAATTGAGTGACCTGCTCAGCTAGCAGCTGATCCGTGGAAATCTTGCACACCGGCGGTGTACAAGGTGTGCCTTGCCCAGCACCAGCGCAAGGCAATGACCCTACTGGTTAGGTCGCAAGCGCCTACTTGAACGCGGCGAAAACGCCGTCACAAAAAAGCAATCAGATTGTTACATGCACTACATGGCAACAGCCGAGACTGCTGCCATGAACACACCACCGCACTCTATCGCACTGATCACGGAAACCTTCCCACCGGAAATCAACGGCGTAGCCAATATTCTCGAGCGCCTGGTCGATGGCTTGCGCGCACGCGGCCATCGCCTGCAACTGGTGCGCCCACGGCAGAGCAGCGATGACGGCCGCAACAGCGACGACCCGTTACTGCTGACCCGCGGCTGGTCGCTGCCCGGCTACCCCGGCTTGCAGTGGGGCCAGCCGTCACTGCACAAGCTTCTGCGACGCTGGAACAGGCAGCGCCCGGATGTGCTGTACATCGCCACCGAAGGCCCGCTCGGTCTGTCCGCCCTGCGCGCCGCACGGCGCCTGCAGATCCCGGTGGTCAGCGGTTTTCACAGCAACGTCCAGCAGCACACCGGGCAGTACGGCATCGCCCTGCTGACCCGCGCCCTGACCAACTACCTGCGCTGGTTCCACAACCGCTCGCAGATGACCCTGGTGCCCAGCACCAGCCAGCTGATCGAACTGCAACGCCGCGGTTTCGAGCGCCTGGAGTTGCTCGCCCGCGGCGTCGATGGTCAGCTGTTCCACCCCGCCAAACGGTGCAATAGCCTGCGCATGAGCTGGGGCCTGGCCGAGAGCGATAGCGCCATCCTGCATGTCGGCCGCCTGGCAGCGGAGAAGAACCTGGCGCTATTGGTTAAAAGCTTTCGCAGCCTGCAACAGGCGCACCCGCAGCAACGCCTGAAACTGATTCTGGTCGGCGACGGACCGCAGCGCACCAGCCTGCAACAGCAGCTGCCCGAGGCGGTTTTCTGCGGCCTGCAGCGCGGCGAAGCACTGGCTGCGCACTACGCCTCGGGCGACCTTTTGGTATTTCCCAGCCTCTCGGAAACCTTCGCCAACGTGGTGCTCGAAGCCCTCGCCTCGGGCCTTGCCGTGGTCGCATTCGACCAGGCTGCGGCGGCGCACATATCCGCCACGGCCATAATGGGGCCCTGGCCGTGACCGAAGATGAGCAGGGCTTTATCGAAGCCGCCAGCTGGCTGCTGGAAGAGCCGGAGAGCCTGCGCCGGGTGCGTCTGAATGCCCGGCAACACGCCTCGCGACAAGGCTGGGAGAGCAGAGTCGAGCTATTCGAGCAGTACCTGCGCGCCGCCCTGCGGCTGACCGTCGAATTGCCCGCCGCCTGATCAAACTAGAAACCCCAGTGGTTGCCACGCTCTGCGTGGCAACCCTGCTCTGGACGCTCTGCGTCCGTCGTGCTGAGCCGCGGGGCGTCTCTGGCTGCATGCCCACTCGCGATCAAGCAGAGCGCACCCGCACCGTAGGAGATCCCCCGTCGTCAAGACGCCGCGCTGTCGCGCAGCAAACTGGAGGTAATGGTGTCTGTCGACTTGTGGGTACCTGTAGGAGCGGGCCATGCCCACGATGGGTTTCGCGGGCATGGCCCGCTCCTACAGGGCTTTGTGTATATTTAATTTATATATAAAACAATGAGTTATTTTTTATTTGATGAGAGCGACTGGGCGGCGTTACGCTCCAGGCGCGAAGCTTTGGCTGCGCCGCGAGCAGTTCGCGGTTGAATGACTGAACGCCCCCC
This sequence comes from Pseudomonas sp. CC6-YY-74, assembly GCF_002025205.1. Taxonomy (GTDB): domain Bacteria; phylum Pseudomonadota; class Gammaproteobacteria; order Pseudomonadales; family Pseudomonadaceae; genus Aquipseudomonas; species Aquipseudomonas paeninsulae. The sequence continues at coordinate 2,652,376 of NZ_CP019947.1, forward strand.
GACTACGACAAGGTTGCCGATCAGGTTTCCAGGTGGCGGCTAGCTTGCGCCGCTCTCCCTGACTTTCTGCAAGGCGAAAAAAAGCCCCGATATGCCGGGGCTGAGGGAGCGTTGCGCCGTTGTGCGGCGCACACCTAAAGCGTGAATCAGGCCAGCGTGGTCAGGGCGGCGCGACTGAACGGCAGGATGTCCTGCTCACGACCTTCGCGAACCTTGAGTGCCCAATCCGGATCGACCAGCAGGGCGCGGCCCACGGCAACCAGGTCGAACTCCTGGTTGTTCAGGCGCTCCAGCAGGTTTTCCAGGCTGGCCGGCTCGGCGATCTTGTCGGTGTTGACCATGAACTGCAGGAACTCGCCGTCCAGGCCGACGCTGCCGACGGTGATGGTCGGCTTGCCGGTGAGCTTGCGCGTCCAGCCGGCCAGGTTCAGCTGCGAACCATCGAACTCCGGCTCCCAGAAACGCCGGGTCGAGCAATGGAAGATATCCACGCCAGCATCGCTGAGCGGCTTGAGAAAGGCTTCCAGGGCCTCCGGAGTTTCCACCAGACGCGCGCTGTAATCCTGCTGCTTCCACTGCGAGAAGCGAAAGATGATTGGGAAGTCCGGACCGACTGCCGCACGTACCGCCTGGACCAGCTCGATGGCAAAGCGCGAGCGCTGCGCCAGGTCACCGCCGTATTCGTCGGTACGCTGGTTACTGCCTTCCCAGAAGAACTGATCGACCAGGTAACCGTGGGCGCCATGGATTTCCACGCCGTCCATGCCGATGCGCTGGGCATCCTTGGCGGCCTGGGCGAAGGCGGCGATGACTTCCTGGATATCGTCCTGGGTCATGCCGTGCACCACGACATTGCCTTCCTTGACTTTCTCGCTCGGGCCATAACCCGGCACGGCGGCGTCCGGCTCGGTGCCAAGCTTGCGCACACTACCCACGTGCCATAGTTGCGGAACGATCTTGCCACCTTCGGCATGCACCGCCTCGACTACTTTCTGCCAGCCAGCCAGGGCATCTTCGCCGTAGAAACGCGGCACATTGGGGTAACCGTTGGCGGCCTTGTGGCCGACGGTGGTGCCCTCGGTGACGATCAGGCCCACACCGCCGGCGGCGCGGCGACGGTAATACTCGATAACCTTGCTGTTAGGTACCCCGCCCGGCGAAAAGGAACGGGTCATGGGCGCCATCACCACACGGGTCGGCAGCTCCAGCGCGCCCAGGCTGAAGGGTTGAAACAAGGCTTTTACCGGATCGTTCATCGTCGTTCCTCTGCCGGCCAGGTGACCGGTCGTCTACGTAATGGTGTTTTAAAAAATCAGGCCCGCAACAACAATTGCAAGCGCTGCATGAAGTCTTCGAGGGCACAGGTGTTGTTCGCTACCTTCAGGCGCGTCAGGGCGCCCTGCCAGGCGCTGGTGATAAAGCTCGCCAGGCTGCGGCAATCCTCATAGGCGGCCAGCTCGCCCGCGCCCTGCGCCTGCTGCAGGCAGGCCTGCAGAATGTCCGCCGAACGCTGCAAAATAGCGTCGATCTCGGCACCAAGGGCTGGCGACAGTTCGGCCATCTCGAAACTCAGGCTGCCGATAAAGCAGTGGTATTCGAGCTTTTCCTGCTGGGCAAAGTGCTCCACCAACTCACCGTAGTAACCGACGATGCGCGCGCACGGGCTCAACGCCGAGTTCGCCAGCGCCTGGCTATAACGCTGCAAACGCGGGCCATACACCTGCTGCAAGGCCTGCAGGGCAAACTCTTCCTTGCTGGCGAAGTAGTGGTAGAAAGAGCCCTTGGGCACGCCGGCGGCCTGCACGATTTCTTGCACGCCAGCGCCGTGATAACCGCGCCGGGTCATCACCTCGGCGCCTTTGGCGAGGATCAGGTCACGTTTGTCGAGTCGTTGGTTTGCGTTCATGCCGGCAAGGATATGACCGGTCGTCTCGCCCCGCCCAGCACTATTGATTGGCGTGATAAGTGCTTACAACGGAGGAAGAAGGAACAGCCTGTAGCCGGAGAAGCCGCGGAGCGCGGCGCAATCCGGGAAAGCGCTCCCGAATTGCGCTAGCGCTTATCCAAGCGAGGGAGCCTGAGGCTTTTCAGCTCAGGGCTTTTTCGATGGCCTGGATCAAGGCGGGGTCATCCGGCACAGTGCGTGGCGAGAAGCGCGCCAGCACCCGGCCGTCCTGACCAACCAGGAACTTCTCGAAATTCCAGCTGATGTCACCTGGAAACTCCGCGCCCTCACCCGCCAGCAGTCGGTACAGCGGATGACGATCATGACCATTGACTTCAATTTTGCTGCCCAGAGGGAAGGTCACCCCATAGTTCAGGCTGCAAAACTCGCGAATGGCCTCTTCACTATCGGGCTCTTGTTCGGCGAACTGGTTGCACGGCAGACCGAGCACGGTAAAACCCTGCGCGCGGTATTGCTGGTGGAGTTTTTCCAGCCCGGCGTACTGCGGAGTCAGGCCGCACTTGGAGGCGACGTTGACCACCAGCACAAGCTGCCCCTTGAATGGCGCCAGCGGCAGTTCCTGGCCATCCAACGCACGCAGCTTGAGGTCGTGAAAAGCACTCATGACTAGCTCCTTGGGAACGCTTCAAATTACCGGCAAAGGACAAAAAAGGCGCCTCTATAGAAGGCGCCTTTCTTTTTAACTCAGCTTAGCAGTCGGTGGCGCAGTTGCTACGACCATAAGTCGTATGGCGCGCTCGACATTGCGGCCGTGGATCAATGCTGGTGACCACCTTCGCCATGCACGTGACCATGCGCAACTTCTTCTTCACTGGCGTCACGCACTTCGATCACTTTGACCTTGAAGTTCAGACGCTGACCGGCCAACGGGTGGTTGCCGTCAACGATCACGTCGTCGCCGTCCAGGTCGCGCACGGTGACGATCTGCATGCTGCCGTCCGGGCCGGAGGCATGGAACTGCATGCCGACTTCCAGTTCGTCGACGCCTTCGAACATGGTGCGATTGAGGGTCGCGACCAGCTCGGCGCTGTACTCGCCATAGGCATCTTCCGGCTCGACGGAGACATCCAGTTCGTCACCGGCCTGCTTGCCGAGCAGGGCTTTTTCCAGCCCGGCGATGATGTTGCCGGCGCCTTGCAGGTAAACCAGCGGCGCGCCGCCAGCGGAGCTATCGATCACCTCACCGGCATCGTTGGTCAGGGTATAGTCGATAGAGACAGCCTTATTGGGGGCGATCAGCATGGGGCGAGACCTTTTGCGTAGAAATAAAGAACGGACAAGTTTAACCAAGGGTGCGCGCGAAAGCGAACCCAGCCCTGACGGACGGCCGGACGCGGCCTTGGTGCAACTGATTGACTTTGGTCAGGACGCCGATGGCCATTGGCTGGCAATCTTGTCGTGTGGTCATACTCAGCACCTACGCCATCAGCCGCCCTGGCAAAATCGCGCCTGGGTTCTCGACGCCAAACAACGTATTACCCGCCTGGGCCAGCCGTTCGCCTGCGGCTGGTGCACGGCAGCTGTCAAACCCGACGCCGCCAACCCGAGCGATACAGACAAGGAGCGGTAAATGCCGGCACGCAATATCCTGGTAATCAACTGCGGCAGCTCGTCGATCAAGTTCGCCCTGGTCAATGAAGCCCACTCGCAATTTACCCTCAGCGGCCTAGCCGAACGCCTCGGCAGCCACGACGCGGTGCTGCACTGGCAACGCGGCGGCGAGAAGGACAGCCTGATAATCCCCAATGGCGATCACCGCGCAGCCCTCGCCCAATTATTGCCGCTGGTGCAGGGTGCCGCCGGCGGCAAGCTGCACGGTATCGGCCATCGCGTGGTGCATGGCGGCGAGCATTTCACCGCGGCCAGCCGCCTGGATGAAGCCACCTTGCGCGCCATTCGCGCCACCGCGCCGCTGGCGCCGCTGCACAATCCGGCCAACCTGCAGGGCATCGAGGCGGCGATCAAGCTGTTCCCCACCCTGACCCAGGTCGCGGTGTTCGACACCGCCTTCCATCAGACCCTGCCCGAACATGCGTTTCGGTATGCCCTGCCGGACAACCTCTACCGCGAGCACGGCGTGCGCCGTTACGGCTTCCATGGCACCAGCCACCGTTACGTCAGCCATCGCGCGGCCGAATTGGCCGGGCTGGCGACCGGCGATAGCAGTTGGCTGGTGGCCCACCTGGGCAACGGCTGCTCGACCTGCGCAGTCGTCAACGGCCAGAGCCGTGACACCAGCATGGGCTTGACCCCTCTGGAAGGCCTGGTGATGGGTACGCGCAGCGGCGATGTCGACCCCAACCTGCACAGCCACCTGGCTCGCACCTTGGGCTGGAGTCTGGAACGCATCGACCAGCTGCTGAACAAGGAAAGCGGCCTGCTCGGCCTTTCCGGGCTGTCCAACGACATGCGCAGCCTTGAGCAAGCCCGCGAACAGGGCCATGCTGGCGCCACCCTGGCCATCGAGGTGTTCTGCTACCGCCTGGCTAAATCGCTCGCCGCCATGAGCTGCGCCCTGCCGCAGCTGGACGGGCTGATCTTCACCGGCGGCATCGGCGAGAACTCGCCATTGATCCGCAGCAAGACCGTGGCCCACCTCAAACTGTTCAACCTGGCCCTGGACAAGGAGGCCAACGCCCGCACCATCCGCGGCGCTGCGGGCTCGATCCAGGCCTATGGCCACCCGCGTGTGCTGGTGGTGCCGACCAACGAAGAACGGCAGATTGCCCTGGACACCCTGGCCCTGCTCGATAACTGAATGCTTATGCCCGGGCAGGTAGGCTTGATGAGCGCAGCGACGAAGCCCAACCTGCGCCCTCGCCAGCCCCGCCCAAGCCACGACCAACAGCGCCTGCTGCTCAGCGCCCACCTATCTGCAAGCGCTCGCCCGACACGATTGGAGACTTCATGCACACCTTCTTTATCTCGCCCACCGGCTTTGGCGTCGGTCTCACCTCGATCAGCCTCGGCCTGGTTGGCGGCCTGGAGCGCGCCGGTCTCAAGGTCGGCTTCTTCAAGCCGATCGCCCAGCCCCACCAGGGCGATGCCGGCCCGGAGCGTTCCAGCGAACTGATCGCCCGCACCCACGGTCTGCACTCACCCAAACCGCTGGCCCTGGCGCATGTCGAGCGCATGCTCGGCGACGGTCAACTGGATGAACTGCTCGAAGAAATCATCAGCCTGTATCACCAGGCCGCCGCCGGCAAAGATGTGATCATCGTCGAAGGCATGGTGCCGACCCGCCAGGCCAGTTACGCGGCGCGGGTCAACTTTCACCTGGCCAAGAGCCTGGATGCCGAGGTGGTTCTGGTCTCGGCACCGGAGCAGGAGAGCTTGAGTGAACTGTGCGACCGGGTAGAAATTCAGGCGCAACTGTTCGGTGGCCCGCGAGACCCGAAAGTGCTCGGAGTCATCATCAACAAGGTGCGCAGCGAAGATGGCATCGAAGCCTTCTGCGAGCGCTTGAAGGAACACTCGCCGTTGCTCAAGAGCGACGACTTCCGCCTGCTCGGCTGCATTCCCTGGCACGACGAGCTGAACGCCCCGCGCACCCGCGACATCGCCGACCTGCTCGGCGCCCGCGTGCTCAACGCCGGCGACTATGAACAACGACGCATGCTCAGGATCATGCTCTGCGCCCGCGCCGTGGCCAACACCGTGCAACTGCTCAAGCCCGGCACCCTGGTGGTGACCCCTGGCGATCGCGACGACATCATCCTCGCCGCCAGCCTGGCGGCAATGAACGGCATGCCGCTGGCCGGCTTGCTGCTGTGCAGCGACTTCGCGCCCGACCCGCGGATCATGGAACTGTGCCGTGGCGCCCTGCAAAGCGGCCTGCCGGTGATGACGGTACGCACCGGTTCCTACGACACCGCCACCGACCTCAACCGCTTGAACAAGGAAATCCCGGTGGACGACAAGGAGCGCGCCCAGAAGGTCGCCGACTTCGTCGCCAGCCATGTCGACCACGACTGGCTGCGCACCCGCTGCGGCACCCCACGGGAGCTGCGCCTGTCGCCATCGGCGTTCCGCTATCAACTGGTGCAGCGCGCCAAGGCCGCGGACAAGCGCATCGTCCTGCCGGAGGGCAGCGAACCGCGCACGATCAAGGCGGCCGCCATCTGTCAGGCGCGCGGCATCGCCCGCTGCGTACTGCTGGCCAAGCCGGAAGACGTGCACGCCGTGGCCCAGGCCCAGGGCATCGAGCTGCCGCCGGGACTGGAAATCCTCGACCCGGACCTGATCCGCGAGCGTTATGTCGAGCCCATGATCGAACTGCGCAAGGGCAAGGGCCTCAATGCGCCCATGGCCTTGGCGCAACTGGAGGACAACGTGGTGCTCGGCACCATGATGCTGGCGCTGGACGAGGTCGACGGCCTGGTCTCGGGCGCCATCCACACCACGGCAAACACCATTCGCCCGGCCTTGCAGCTGATCAAGACCGCACCGGGTTACAACCTGGTGTCCTCGGTGTTCTTCATGCTGCTGCCGGATCAGGTGCTGGTCTACGGCGATTGCGCGGTCAACCCGGACCCGACTGCGGCGCAGCTGGCGGAGATCGCCGTGCAAAGCGCCGCTTCGGCCGTAGCCTTCGGCATCGAACCGCGGGTGGCCATGCTCAGCTACTCCACCGGCGACTCGGGCACCGGCGAGGAAGTCGAGAAGGTTCGCGAGGCCACGCGCCTGGCCAAGCTGCTAAACCCGGACCTGCTGCTCGACGGCCCCCTGCAATACGACGCCGCCGCGATCGACAGCGTTGGCCGGCAGAAGGCACCCAACAGCCCAGTGGCCGGTCGCGCTACGGTATTCGTGTTCCCCGACCTGAATACCGGTAACACCACCTACAAGGCGGTGCAGCGTAGCGCCAACTGCATCAGCGTCGGCCCCATGCTGCAAGGGCTGCGCAAGCCGGTCAACGACCTGTCGCGCGGCGCGCTGGTCGACGACATCGTCTACACCATCGCTCTGACGGCGATTCAGGCGGCGAATTTGGCCAACTAACACGCCGATTAGTCGTCGTAGCAGGCGAGATCGGCATCCCCAAAAACGCCAGACCCGGCATGGCCACTGGCGTTGCGCCAGGGCCCATGCGCTGCAACGCGTCGTTCGGTGCGGCGGTAGCGGGCCTTGCAGTTCAGCTGGCAATCGTTAACATCGGCCTCCAAGCAAGCCCGCGCCGATCAAAAAAGCGGGTATCCCCCCGATTCGAGGCGATCCTATCGCCTCTTTGCCGAAGGCGCCCGCCCCCATGCTGTCCTTTTTGCCTAGCCGCGTACGCGGCACCCTTGCGGCCCTGTTGCTCTTCGTAAATACCCTGATCTGGTGCTGGTTTCTGTTTATCGCCGCACTGGTCAAGCTGTGCTTACCGTTCAAGCCGGTGCGCAAAACCTGTAATCAGGTGCTCAACTGGGTGGCGGAAGCCTGGATTTCCTGCAACAGCGGCTGGATGTGGCTGACCCAAAAAACCCAGTGGGACCTGCAGGGCCGCGAGCAACTGAAGTATGACGGCTGGTACCTGGTCACCAGCAATCACCAGAGCTGGGTCGATATCCTCGCACTGCAACACACGCTGAACCGGCGCATGCCGTTTTTCAAATTCTTCCTCAAGCAGGAGTTGATCTGGGTACCGGTGATTGGTCTGTGCTGGTGGGCGCTGGATTTCCCTTTCATGAAGCGCTACTCAAAAGCCTACCTGGCCAAGCATCCGGAGAAGAAGGGCCAGGACACCCTGACCACGCGCAAGGCCTGCGAAAAATTCCGTGACGTACCGGTGGCCGTGTTCAACTTCCTCGAAGGCACCCGATTTACCCAGGCCAAGCATGATCAGCAAAACTCACCTTTCCGATACCTGCTCAAGCCTAAAGCCGGCGGTATCGCCTACGTCCTGGACGCCATGGGCAGCCAGCTCAAGTCCATGGTGAACATCACCATCCACTACCCTGCCGGCAGCCCGGGTTTTTGGGCCTTTCTCTGCGGCGAAGTGCCCCAGGTGGTGATTCGTTACCAGCGCCAGGACATTCCCCAGGAATTCCTCGGCAAGGATTACCACTCCGATGAGGCCTACCGCCTGGCGTTCCAGCAATGGATCAATCAGCTGTGGCGGGAGAAAGACGCCACTCTGGCAGATTTGCATCGGCAGTACGCCACGCCCCAGTAGCTCAAGCGTACAGAGCCCGCTTATGCAGCGGGCGGTTGACTGAATGGTAACGGCAGCGCTGACCAGTCCAGTTGCTCGGGGAATTGCTGCGCTTGCGCGGCAGACAGCCCGGGCGCAACCAGGAACCCCTGCATGATGGCGCACTGGTGAGCCACCAGCCAGTCGCGCTGGGCCATGGTTTCCACCCCCTCGGCGATGACTTCCAGGCCCAGATGCCGGCCCAGATCGATGATAGTGCTGACCACGGCCGCATCGCGCGGAGAGTCGAGCATATTGGCGATAAACAGCCGGTCGATCTTCAGGGTGTCCAGCTCGAAGTGGCGCAGGTAGGCCAAGGATGAATAGCCGGTACCGAAGTCGTCGATGGCGACCTTCACACCCAGCGTGCGCAACTGCTGCAGCTGCTTCTGGGTGGCCTCCACATCCTGCATCAACGCGCCTTCGGTGACCTCGACCTCCAGTTGCGCCGGTTCCAGGTGATGTTCTTGCAACACCCGACGCAGGTCATCGACCAACTGGGGCATGCCGAACTGAACGGGGCTGACATTCAGGCTGAGCACCAGTTCATGGGCAAAACACTGGCTCATGCTGCTGCGCTGCTGGGCCCCCTGGCGAAAAATCCAGCCACCCAGACGGTTGATCAGACGGGTTTCCTCCAGCAACGGAATAAACACACTGGGGCCCACGGTACCGGCGACCGGATGCTCCCAGCGCAGCAATCCCTCGAAGCCGCGCAACCGTCCGCTGTCGAGATACACCTGCGGTTGATAGACCAAGCGAAAATCATCGTGCTCGATCGCCGTGCGCAAACCCTCCTCGAGCATCAACCGGGAACGCGCCCGCCCATTCATTTCCGGCAGGAAAAACCGGTACTGTTGGCGCCCCGCACGCTTGGCCTCGTACATCGCCATGTCCGCAGCCTGCAATAATTCGTCCACGGTCTGCCCGCACTCGGGGAAGCAGGCAATCCCCACGCTGGCACCGAGGGTGAACTCAACCCCATTCAGGTTATGTCGCACCGAAACCTGCTCGATCAACTTCTCGGCTATCCGTGCTGCATCTTCGGGGTGCCCCAGGCCATCAATTAACACGGTAAATTCATCACCGCCCATGCGCGCCAGCGTGTCGTAGGGCCGCAGGCTGACTTTCAATTGCTCGCCGACCCGCCGCAGCACCTGGTCGCCCGCGTCATGACCGAGCGAGTCGTTGATGCGCTTGAAACCGTCCAGATCGAGATAGAGCACCGCCATACCACGACCACTGCGTTTGCTACGTGAGAGTGCTGACTCCATGGCCAGGTAAAAGCCACGTCGGTTGATCAACCCGGTCAAGGCATCGGTGATCGCCAATGACTCCAGCTGATTATGCAGATTGCGCACGACCGACATGTCCAGGGCAATGATCACCATGGCCTTCTGCAGTCGCGGTAAAGGAGAGCAGGACAGGGCCACCGGCACGCCTTCACCTGTGTGCAGGCGGAGGCTCGCGTCGTGCAGGCGATAGGTTTCCTGGCGTCGCCAGGCCTGATAGAACGCCGACTCGCCCCAGGCGCAATCGACCTCAGGGGTCAGCAGCCAGGACAGCATCGCAGTGCCTTCCAGATCACTCACCGAGCAGTGCAGCATCTGCGCCATTGCAGGGTTGGCAAAACTGATCAGGCCCGTTTCGCCGACCACCACGATACCCTCTGCGGCATTATCCAGCACCGAGGCATTGAAGGCCCGCGCACTATCCAATTGCTGGGTCAGCTGCAAGAGATCGCTGCGATTGCGCTCAAGGCCGAGCAGGGAGTGAATCTTCTGACGCAGCACCTGCGGCGCGAAGGGTTTCAGCATGAAATCCACCGCGCCAGTAGCGTAGCCCTGGAGCACGGCATCCTGGGTTTGCGAGATGGCCGAGACAAAGATAATCGGCGTGAAGCGTGTCCGCGGGTTGCCACGCATCAACCGCGCGACTTCGAAGCCATCCATATGCGGCATCTGCACATCCAGGAGCACCAATCCGACATGCTCCTCCAGCATGCATTGCAAGGCGGCCTCACCGGAGCTGACGCAACGTAACTGCCAATCGCCCTCCTCCAGCAGCGCCTCCATTGCCACGAGGTTTTCCGGACGATCATCAACCACCAGAAGGACCTGAGTTCTTCGTGCGGCTTTAATCTGCGCCTGAGCCATGTACCACTCCTTGGGGTGAACCACCTGTGCCTGCATGAGCCCAGCCGATCAGGGCCGATCAGCAAACAATGCAGCAGCGGCGGACGCTCTACACGGCACTTCGCTGCTACTTAGCCAGTGCCGCAGTGTGCCGAGCAGCTCATCGCGACTGATCGGCTTGGCCAGATAATCATCGGCGCCGGCGGCAATGCATTTGTCCCGATCGCCCTTCATCGCATGGGCAGTCAGGGCGATGATCGGGATGCTGCAGTGATGCTCCTGCTTGAGCAGGCGAGTTGCGGTGTAACCGTCCATATTAGGCATGGCCATATCCATCAGGATCAGGTCGAAAGGCTCTTGCGGGTAACGCTCGATGGCCTCCAGTCCATCCTTGGCCGCGCTGCTCTTGATCCCCACCTCATCGAGCAACGCAGTCATGGCGTAGACATTGCGCACATCGTCATCCACCAGCAACACTCTCCGCCCCGCCAGCGGCTGGCTGAGCGACTGCACAAGCGGGCTCTGGACGGGATCGCGCACACTGCCGAGGAAGCCCTGCACGGCCAGCCCCAGCTCCCGCATATCCTCACCGTGCTTGCGCACCACCACTGCGGAATAACGCCTGAGCCGCTGCAGCGCCTGTTGCGCCACGTCCACACCGGTATTGATCACCACCCGAGTACCATTCAGCGGGCGCTGACGGTCCAGACTATCCAACAGCTCGAAACCATCCTGATCGGGCAGGTCGAGATCGATCACTAGGGCCGTAAAGTGTCCTGCAGCATAGGCAGCGCAGGCTTCCTCGCCGGTGCTGCAGGTGATCACGGCAAAACCCAGCTGTTGCAGGTGCTCACGGTAATGCTCGCGCTCGACCTCGACGTCTTCCACCAGCAGCAGCGTCTGGGCCAAGGGTTGGTCGCTGCCCTGCAGCTCGATGAAGACCTGCTCAAGGTCCTCGCGATCGATGGGTTTAACCAGGTAGTGAGTACCGTCATCATTCCAGCCGACCGGCTGCGGCACGCAGGAAATGATGTTCACCGGCGTACTGCGGTTGCTGGCCTGGCCGCGCAAACGGCGAAACAGCTGCCAGCCACTGATATCCGGGAGCAGGATATCCAGGATCACTGCGCTGAAAGACTCCTCCTCCAGCAACTTGAGCGCTTGCAAGCCCGTACGGCAATGCACGCTGGTGAAACCATGGGCATGCGCCGCCTCGATGATCACTGTAGCGAAGTTGGGATCATCTTCGATGATGAGAACCGCCGGCCCCACGCCACTTCGCTGCGCGGGTTCAGTAGCGCCAGCGCCCTCGACCGGCGCCTCCACGCGCACCGGCAAACGCAGGGTAAAGCAGGAACCTTGCGCGGGCGCACTTTGCAGGCCCATCTCGCCGCCCATGGCCTGCACCAACTGCCGGGTGATCGCCAGCCCCAGCCCGGTACCGCCAAAACGGCGACTGGTGGAGCCGTCGATTTGCTGAAACGCCTGAAAAATCTGCTCATGCTGTTCGGCTGCGATGCCGATACCGGTATCGCGCACGCTGAAGAGCAACGGCATGCTCGGCTCATCACCAGCGCTTGGCTCGCAGGTGACTGTCAGGCTCACTTCACCCTGCTCGGTAAACTTGAAGGCATTGGACAGCAAATTACGCAGGATCTGCTGCAACCGCGCACGGTCTGTGTGCACCACCCGTGGCACCTCGGCCCCCAGCGTGGAGTGCAGGCGCAAGCCCTTGAGCTCGGCCATAGGCCGCATGCTGGCATCCAGTTCTACCAGTAGCTCCTGTAGATTCAGCGGCTCCAGCTTGAGGTCGATGTGTCCGGACTCGACTTTGGCCAAATCGAGGATGCTGTTGATCAACTGCAGCAGATCGCTGCCGGCGCGGTGGACAATGTCGGCGTGCTTGACCTGCTTCTCCGTGAGAGTGGCGCCGCGGTTCAGACGCAGTTGATCGCTGAGGATCAGGATGCTGTTGAGTGGGGTGCGCAGTTCATGCGACATGTTGGCCAAAAATTCGGACTTGTAGCGGCTGGCCAGGGTCAACTGCTCGGCCTGGTCGCGTAGGCGTTGCTCCGCGGCCTTGCGCTCGCTGATGTCAATAATCACCGCCTGCACCAGCGCTTCCTCGCCACTACGGATCGGCGAAAGCCTCACCTCAAGAGGAATCAAACGACCATCGCGGTGTTGGCCGAACAGCTCGCGGTTGCTGCCCATACGCCGCCGCTCGGGGTCGTCCTGGTAGCCGCGGCGGACCCCCACATGCGCCTCGCGCTGTTCTTGCGGTACAAGTTTTTCCACCGGCTGACCAAGCAGCGCCTGACGCGTATAGCCGAACATCTGCTCGGTCTGCTGGTTGACCATGGCAATCTGCCCAGCACTGTCAATCAGGACAATCGAGTTGGGCGACGCCTCAACCACCAGACGAAAGCGTTCTTCGGCACTTTTACGTGCCCTCAAGTCGATCAAATTGAGTACGTAAGTGGCCCCCTTCGACTCTGCCAACACACTCAAACTCAGCGACACGGGCACACTGATGCCACTGTCTCGACGCGCCTCATAATCATTGCCCAACAGCGGGCTATCGCCTTTAGCGGCCAGCTCGCCGAAGTCATCCAGCTTTGGCAGGAAGCGCCGAACTCGCTCACCCATCAGGGCTGCGGCTGGGCACTCAAGCAGCTCAGCGGCGCTGCGGTTAGCCATTTCGATGCGCCCTTCGGCATTGCAGAGCAGGGTCGCGACCGGCAGTTGCTCGATCAGCAGGCGGAAACGTTCTTCGCGCTCACCTAATTGTCGGGTCGCCAACCGGTTAGCATTCAACTCGCGCTCGCGCAGGTACAGGTAACCGCCGATCAATAGCGCCAACAAGCCGCTGGCAATCAGCCCCATCCACAAGCTGAAGGTCCGGCTTCGACTACCCATGGCCGCTTCGTAATCTGCGGTGCTGCCTACCTCCAGCACCCAAGTTCGCCCGAACAGTGGCAACTCAAGGGTCTGCCGCAGACGTGACGGCAACGCGGCGGCCGGCTGATTGGCACTCAGCAGATCGGTGTCCAGCGCGGACAAGTCCTTGATCGTGATATCGAATAGGCGACTCTGTGGCCCGAGAATCCCCGCCATCAGGTCGTGGCTACGAAACGCCCCGTAGACAAAGCCAAGTAATGCCGCGCGGCGTTCCTCCACGCTGCTCAACGGCATGCCCGCCTGAAACACCGGCAGGTACAGCATCACCCCGCCCTGCACATCCGCCTCGGTTTCCTGCTTGAGGGTGAGCGGCGCAGTCAGGGCCGCGGCACCATTACTCAGAGCTTGTTCAATCGCTGCCCGGCGCACGGACTCGCTGAACATGTCATAGCCCAAGGCGCGACGATTGCGCCAGTCGTACGGACTGATGTAATTGATCAGCACATACTCATCACGCGGATCGGGAGGAAACACCCGGTAGTCGCTACGCCCGGCTGACTGGACGCCAGCCAGGAAATCGTCGAGCTGCTCCTGTTTCAGGTAGCGCGCCCAACCCAGCGCCTGCATGCCGGGATAGCGATCCTGCAACTGCAGCTGATCGACGGCCCGCTCCCACTCCTGATACGAGACACTCTCACTGCCGAGCAGTAGACCGGACATGCCACGCAAGACCATTTCATAGGCACGCATGCGGGTAACCACCCGCTGTCCGACATCTTGCGCCTCGAGCTGAAATCGTTGCTGAACACCCTCTCGGTTGCGGGCTTCGAAACTCTGCCACAACCAGACGCTCAGTGCGCCGAACCCCAACAATAACGCCAGGGTGACCCCGAGCGGCAGTCGGTATTTTTGGGAAATAGCACTCGATCTGTCGTCCATGAGCGTTCCACGTTATATCCATAACGGGCAGCCACACAGCGGCCCCTCGCGGAGGCTTTCACAGCCCTCGAGAGGATAATAGTCAGGAATTGGAGAACCGGCCTTGTACCAGCAGATATTTACTAGGTGGCGCCCCCAACAAGCCACCAGCGCAACAGGCTTGTTGGGGGGCGAGAGTGGCTTACTGCGGGCGCAAATTGATCTCAACGCGGCGATTCTGCGCGCGGCCGGCCTCGCTGGCGTTGCTGGCGATCGGCTGGTTCGGCCCGGCACCGTAGGACGAAATCCGCGGTGCTGGTACGCCGTTACTGGTCAGGTACGACGCGACGCTTTGCGCGCGGCGATTCGACAGGTTCTGATTCAGTTCCAGCGAACCGGTGCTGTCGGTGTGGCCGACGATGTCGATGCCGTTCTTGTCGAACTCCTTGAAGACCGTGACCAGCGAATTGAGGGTCGCGTAGAAACCGCTGGAAACATCCGACGAGTTGCTGGCGAAGGTGATATTGCCCGGCATGATCAACTTCAGATCATCGCCATTGCGCTGCACCTGCACACCAGTGCCTTGCAGGGTCTGGCGCAACTTGGCTTCTTGCGTGTCGGCGTAATAGCCATAGCCACCGCCTGCGGCGCCACCCACTGCCGCGCCAATCAGCGCGCCTTTGCCCCGGTCTTTCTTGCTCGAAGTGGCTGCACCAATCACCGCGCCGGTTACAGCACCGATACCGCCGTAGATCCCGGCTTTACCGGCTTCACGTTCGCCGGTGTAAGGATTGGTGGTACAGCCAGCCAGAAGGGTAATGCCCGCTGCTGCAAATGCCAGATTGCGCCATTTAGTCATGATTATTCCTTTGTTATTGCGTGTTGTGTCAGATCTTGATCGGAGTTTTCGAAATCGGATCTGACCTTAAGTTCCTCACCAGCTTAGCAAGATCTGCCACGATGAATTGCCAATCATGCCCGCACGAATGGGTTCTCGCGCATTTCATCGCCCAACCGGGTCTGCGCCCCATGTCCGGTAATCACGGTGGCGTCCTCGTCAAGACTGTACAGGCGCTGCTTGATCGAGCGCTCGATCGTCGGGTAATCGCCGCCCCACAGATCGGTACGGCCGATACCCCGACGGAACAAGGTATCGCCGGCGATCAGCAACTTGTCCTGGGGGAACCAGAAACTCATCGACCCCGGTGTATGCCCTGGAGTGTGCAGCGCCACACCACAACCGCAGTCCAGCGCCTGATCGTCGACCAACCACTGATCTGGCGCGGGCACCGGCACATAGGGCACGCCGAACATGCGGCATTGCATTTCCAGGCTATCCCAGAGGAACTGATCTTCCTTATGCAGGTGCAGGGTCGCGCCGGTCTTCTCCTTCATCTGCCCGGAGGCGAGGAAGTGATCCAGATGGGCATGGGTGTGGATGATGCTCACCACGTTGAGGCCATGGGCTTCAAGGCGCGCCATGATCAACTCGGGATTGCCACCGGGATCGACCACGATCGCCTTCTTGGTCACGGGGTCGCCGATGATCGTGCAGTTGCACTGCAAAGGCCCGACGGGGAAGGTTTCGCGGATTAGCGCGGTCTTTGCGGCGTCCATGGGTACTCCTGCAGGGTTGATGGCACAATTTTGGCACAGTGCGATTGAAGATGGCGACGCTCAGGAAGAAAGGCCCTTACCAGTGGCACGCCAAAATCAGGCGTAAAGGGTGGCCCCAACAGACCCGCACACTCAATACCCAGGCAGAGGCAAAAATCTGGGCAACCATGTTCGAGCGGGAAATGGATGCAGCCGTATTCGTCAGCCGCAATGAAGCCGAGACCACCACCTTCGGCGAAGCCAGCGAACGCTACTCTCGCGAAATCACCTGCAACAGACGCAGCAACGCCGCCGAGCTCTCGCGCCTCACTGCCCTGCTCCGTCACCCACTGGCCTGTCGTGCACTCGCTAGCTGCCGGAACCGCCCCCGGATTTCCTAGACACTTTCCAAACTCAATAAATGTTGTTTTTCGAACTCTACCGGGGCCAGCTGGTAGACCCCCCCAACGCCAACTTGAACACAAGGTCGCGGCGCAGGCTGTTGGCGTCATTGCCCCGTCGACCTAGCCGCAGGCACGTTGATAGATCCATTGGCGCGGCAGGTCGACGACGCGGTGCTCGATGGAGGACGGATAGCCGCCATCATGGATCGCTTCAGCCAGACGGCCGATCAGCCCGCACTGCGGTTCGATGCCACTTAGCAGCAATCGGCCAAAATCACTCGAGCGCGCGCCTGCAAAACTGGCGATGGCAGGAAAACGCAGCTGGCCCGGGGTAGAATCACGCATGTCTCGGTTAAGCTTCGGACGAAGAGTTATTGGCATAACTCCTTTTATATCAAAATATTAAACGAGACCCGCCTCTGCCTATGAAAGATCCGGGCTAACTATGCGCAGATTTGCCTGTGATCAGAACAACGTCTTGAGTGCCAGCGTCGCTACCACGCCGGCTAATAAAACCGCCACGACACCTAACAACCGCCGACTAAACCCTTGGTTTCGCGGCACCGCAGCCGGCCCTGAGCTGAGCGGAACGGCAGAGCGTAGCGGATTCCTGGCACCCGCATGGCTGACCTGGGGTTTGCTGTTACCCGGCTGGGGCAGGTCAATGGCGCGCATAAAGACCGTGGCATCTTCATCCTCGGCTTGCGCGACTGCGGTCTTGGGGCCGATCACCAACAGCGTCACCGAGCCCATTTTCAGTTGATCACCTGGCTGCAAGACAGCCATAGCGACCTTCTGCTGGTTGACCAGTACGCCGTTGGCCGAGGCCAGATCCTTAACCTCCAGCACATCATCCTTGAGGAAGAACTCACAATGCCGACGCGACAGCTCCATGTCGCTAAAGCACAGCTCACACTTTGACGAGCGCCCGAATGTCATCGAGCCGTTGACGTGAAACTTCTTGCCCTCATGCTCACCCTTGGCGACCTGCAAGAACCAGCGCGCACTGACAGCGGTTTTCACCTTGCTCTTGGTCGGGTCAACGAACAACAGTTCCACAGTACCCAGACGTACGCAGTCGTTGGTGCGAATCTGGTAGCGGGCGCTAATACGCTCGTCGTTGACGAAGGTGCCCGCCTGGCTGCCGCAGTCAGTGAGGTAGTAATAACCGTGGTCCTGGCGAATCTCGGCATGGAAAGAGCTAATGCCGGCATCGGCCAGAACCAGGTTGTTACGACCATCCTGACCGATGGTCAGACGCTCGTCGACCAGCCAGATCGGCGCTTGGCGATTGTCGCTGAAATGAATCCTGAGCATGTTTGGCGCTTACCTTGTGTAAGTGACGCAAAGCCAAAAAACGCAACCCATTAACGCATGTCACTGTCGCCCAAGGCCGGTGCTAATGGCCTGTATGGCTAGTTCAATGAGTCTATGTCGGCGTTTGGGGCCCCCGATACTACGTTGCCGCTCCTCGCCATAGCCCACTATGGCTCGTCGCAGCGCTGGGTCTCGGAACCTCAACCCTCCGAACTTGAGTTAACCCCCTAACCGTACAGGCCACTAGTCACAGTCACCGGACTATGAGTTTCACCACATTCACTTGTTGAAGATATTGTTCCACAGTCGCTTGATCGGGTTCTGTGTGGTTTGTTTTTGCGAACTCGTTGCTCGCGCTGCGGGCTTGCTGGCCGGCACCCGCGGCGCCTGGGCCAACTGTACGCGGCGCTCATGAGCATCATAGAGTTTTAGCAGGGCTTCATTGGCCGGCTCCACTTCCAGCCCTTGTTTGATGTATTCCAAGGCCATTCTGTACTCGCGTCGCCCATAGGCCCGTTGGCTTTGCTCGATAAAGCGCTGCGCAATGCGATTAATACCCGCCAGAGCCAATAGGTTGTCCGGCTGCCAAGCCAACACTTGGCGAAAATAGAACGTCGCACTGTCATCCTCTGGCAACCATAGCCGATCTTCCACAAGGCGCTGCTCAGCGCGCTCCAGGTAACCGTCGATTCGCGCCTGTAACACCCGCTTCAAGCCCTCAAGGGCTTGAGCGTTGCCGTGATCGAGCAACAACGCCTGGCGGTAGTAGTAATCGGCGTTATTCTGCGGCGGCTCGAGCAGCTTGCCTTCGCCCAGGCGCTGTTCGGCTTGAGCGATAAAGTCGGCGATTTGCATGTGTTGGTAACCGTAGTAACCGGCCCACCCAGCCCCACTCAACAATAGGACACCAAGCAGCGCCCAGGGCAGAACGTTGCGTCGTGCACTCGTCCCCTTGCGGGCATGAGCCTGATCCAACTTGAGCCCAGGGCCGATGCGGGTGCTATCCGGGTCAGACTCCTGCAACTCGTCCAAACTGGCGAGCAATACCCGGCAGTCCACAAAGCGTTCGTCCGGGTTCTTGGCCAGCATGCGATCGAGCAACCATTGATAACTCTGCAGATGCACCGGTAGATTGGGTAGTTCCATCTGCACGTGATTCATCACGGTCTGGGTGTAGCTAGCGCCGCGATAAAGGTTAGTACCAGTGAGCATCTCCAGCAGGATTACGCCAAGACTGTAAATGTCACTACGGGCATCCAGCGCCAAGCACTGGGCCTGTTCCGGACTGCTGTACGCTGGGCTGCCGACCGCGATACCGAACTGAGTCAGGTCGTGATCCAGCGTCACTTCCTTGGCCACGCCAAAGTCGCTGATCACCGCAGTGCCGTCATCACGAAAGAGGATGTTGGCCGGTTTGATGTCGCGGTGCACCAAGCCATGGTCATGCACCACGGCCAGACCGCTGGCGATCTGGCGGACTATCTGCAACGCACGGTGCGGCGCGAAGACTTCACCCTTGTGCTGCGCCAGGTCGCCGCCGGCGACGAACTCCATCGCCAGGTAGTAACGGCCATCGGCGAGCATGTCGATGTCATGGATGGTGATGATTGAGGGGTGATGCAGGCCGGCCACTATGTGGCCTTCCTTGATGAAGCGCTGACTGAACGCCTCGTCATGGGCGCTGAGCAACACTTTCACCGCGACCTTGCGGTGCAACGAGAGCTGGGTGGCCAGGTAGACCTCGGCCATTCCGCCCTTTCCCAGGCGGCCATGCATGCTATAGCCAGGAATCTCAATCAAGTCTTCATTCATCTGGGTCAACGCACACCGAGTGATTACTTCGTTAGGGGTTTGAATAATTTACTGAGAAACCCGCGCGGCCGAGCCGCAGCCACCGGTTCGACCGAGGCGCGCCCGAGTACGATGCAAGAGATGTTGTCACGCCCACCCATTTGGTTGGCCTGGGCAATCAACTGCTCCACCAGTTCGTCGAGGCCGTTGGCGCTAGCACAGACTTGCTGGATTTGCGGGTCGATCAACTCCCCGGTCAGCCCATCGCTGCACAGCAACAACAGCTCATGTGGCCCTAGACTGCCCCGCGCCTGTCCGACTTCGATGACCTGATGGTCGCGCCCCAGGCACTGGAAAATGACATTACGCTGAGGATGGCTGCGCGCCTCCTCGGGGCTCATTTCGCCGGCATCGATCATCGACTGCACCCAGCTGTGATCACGGCTCAAGCAGCTGATGCAGTCGGCATCGACGCGATAGGCGCGACTGTCGCCAACCCAAACAATCTCGAAATCGACCCCCGAAAAGCGCACGGCGACTAGGGTAGTGCCCATTCCGCGGCAATCGGCATCGCCCTCGGCAGCGGCGAGGATGGCGCAATTGGCCGCATGTACGGCGGTCACCAAATCCTGCCCTTCGGCACAGGCGGTACCTAGCGTTTGCAGCGCCAGAGCACTGGCCACTTCACCGCGTAGATGGCCGCCCATGCCATCGGCGACCGCCCATAAACCCAACTCGGGACAGCACAATAGCGCATCTTCATTGTGCCCTCGTACCTGGCCAACGACAGTCTGCGCCGCGTACACCAGAGGTTCTCCAATTTGCGTCATCGACCGGCCTACTTCTTAAGAATCTGGAGGGCTGCGTGACATACAGCGTAGAGGTGCTTGCGACAGTGCGCACAATACCCTCAGGGTTCGCTGCAGTCATCGACCGCCCCACTCCCCCATGAACAGATATTCACCCAGATTAAGCATAAGCCTAGCAGCCTGGCGGACTTGAGTTCATGGGCAGGGCATCAATAACGAAGACGAAGTCATTCGCCTAACCACTTAGATAGTTCCAGGATTTTTTTGCCAATAAATTCATTAAAACAAGTGGATTCAGGCTAGTTTTTGCTAACAAGTGACGTGTTTTTTGCGAAAAACAGCCATGCACTTCAGGCTCCAGGCCAGGCAAACCAGGCGCCATTCGCCATTCGCCGCTCACCTTGCCCCTGCTCCGCAGCAGAAACTGACGAAAGCCCATGACCAACTTGATGATGCCAAACACCGACTCAACCGTCTGTTTGCGCAGGGCATAGAGGCGGCTTGCCGCCAGGTTTCTTGCCGAAGCGTGCCGTACGCGCCGCACGCTTAGCCAGTTTCTCCTGGTAGACGGCATGCTCCTGTTCCAAGCGCACGCGAGCGGGCGCCTCGATCTTGGCCTTCGCGGCGTCCATGGCCAGCAACCGTTCTTGCCGACGCTTAATCTCGTCCGGCAAGTCGATGCTGTCAGGCTGTGCGTAGCGCCTTCATACCGGCGCAGGCTCACTCCACAAGCGGAGCATCTTCGGCCACGCAGCGTACGGCCCGCTTGCGCTGATCGACCAGTACACCACTGAGGCCTTTCTGTTCCAGGTCGAACAGCACCACGACGCCATCTACGCACTGCGCCACCTGGTTGGCCGGTTTGAGGGAGACCTTGTAGTCCTCGCCGGGAACGGTCTTGAGCATGGTGTAGTCAGAGAGCAGCAAAGCGTCTTCCGGCTGGGCGAAGTGCAGGTAGCCGTAGTAGCCGAGGACCGCCACTGTGGCGCAGATGCTGCCGATGCCGGTGAGGATCAGGGGGATGGGGTTCAGTTCACTCATTACAGACTCTCGAGGTTGGACGTTTCAGCAAAAATAATCGCCTAGCGAACCAGATGGCTGGCTGACCGGCGAGCTACGAAGTGACACTGACAGTCGCGACAGGCGGCGCAGCTTGATACAAACCCACGCCGTTGCAAAGTGGCGATCATTTACCGTCGGCGCGCACTTGCTCACGGGCTTTGAAGGTCGCCGCGTAGATGCGCTCGGCCAGGCGTGAGAATGGCAGGCTCTGCACCCAGACCGTGCCAGTACCTTTGAGAGTCGCCAGGACGATACCCTCGCCGCCGAACAACATGCTTTTCAGCCCGCCGGCCAGGGCGATGTCGTAATCGATACCGCTGGTAAAGGCCACCAGGCAACCGGTGTCGAGGCGCAGGGTCTGGTTGTTCAGCTCCTTACGGATCACCGTGCCGCCGGCATGCACGAAGGCCAGACCGTCACCCTCGAGCTTTTGCAGGATAAAGCCCTCGCCGCCGAAGAAGCCGGCGCCCAGGCGCTTGTTGAAACTGATACCGACAGCGGTGCCGTAGGCGGCGCAGAGAAAGGCGTCTTTCTGGCAGATCAGGCTGCCGCCGTGCTCGGCCAACTTGATCGGCACCACGGTGCCCGGATACGGCGCGGCAAAGGCGACCCGCGCCTGGGTTTTGCCGGCATTGGAGAAATGCGTCATGAACAGCGATTCGCCGGTGAGCATGCGCTTGCCGGCGCTCCACAATTTGCCCAGCATCCCGCTCGCCGCGCCATCGCCCATGCGCGTCTCGAAGCGCACGCCGTCGGTCATGTAGTTCATCACCCCGGCTTCGGCGATCACCGTCTCACCGGGGTCGAGGATGATTTCCACACTCTGCGCCGAGGCGCCGAGAATTTCGTAGTCGAGTTGATGGCTGGGCATGCGGGGCTCCTGGCAGTTTGAATTGGGCGCTTTCCCAGATGCATCCGGGCTACGGTTCACCTATTTAAGGGCTAGGAGAGTAACGAGCGAAGGGTAGGCGGGGACGCCTAGTTAAGGCGCGCACGGCCTGAAAAAGCGGAGTTTACGACTGTAAATGAGCATTTTTCAGGCCGTGCGCAACGCCGCATAACCGAGTGCAGTAGCTCCTAGAGGATGTTGGCGTAGTCGGCTTCGATCCGGTCCAGACTCAGGTGATTGAGGAAGTTGGAGAAACACATCCAGGCCGACAGGGCGTTGAGGTCCTGGAACTGCGGCGGCAGGTATTTCGGCGGGGCGACCAGGCCCTCGTCGACCAATTGGCGCAGGGTGCGCATATCTTCCAGGGTGGTTTTACCGCAGAACAACAAGGGTATCTGCTCCAGCTTGCCCTTGCGCACGGCCAACTGGATGTAGTTGTAGACCATGATGAAGCCCTTCAGATAGGACAGATCCTTGGTGAACGGCAGCCCGGTCGGGGTCGAGCCACGGAACACCCGACTGGCATTGCTGTAGCCCTCCTCCAGACTGAAGCCCTGTTCGCGGTAGAACTCGAACACCTGGAGAAAGTCCGCACCCTCCTCGGCCATGTGGATACCGCGCGTACGATTGGTCAGCTTGCGCAGACGGGTCGGGTAGGAGGCGAAGGTAATCACCTCCATCAGAATCGCCAGGCCTTCCTGGGTCACAGTAGAGGATGGCGGGCCCTTGGCCAGGAAGGTACAGACCGGCTGATTCAGGCCATTCAGGGTAGTCGCCACATGCACCAGGCCTTCATGCACTTCTAGGGCCTTGACGTCACGCTGGTTGAACATCGCATCGGCGCGAATCTTGATGTAATCGGCACCGGCAGCGGCGTCGGCGAGGATGCCATCGGACTCGAACACCCGAATGGTGTCTTCTGCCTCGCCAAACACCTTGTTCAGCCGGTGCTGCAACAGGTCGACGGCCTGCTTGGCAGTGAGGTCTTTCGGCTCGTCCTCGAGGTCGCCACGCTTGTCGATGTTGTTCAGGTAGCCGGAAAACATCAGGCCCAGGTCGGACAGGGTCGGGTCGCCGGCATGGAAGGCATCCGACGCCGCGCCGTAGAGCTCCTGCGAGATCAGGCCAAAGTCCTCGGTGCCGCGCGCTTCAAGCATGCGAATGACCATGCGGTATTCGCGGCACATGCGCCGCATGATCTGCCCGACCGGATTGAATTGGCCCAACTGGCGGGTGACGTCGCGCTCGATATTCTGGAACTCCAGCTTCTTCGCCGCTGCATCGAAGGCCAACGGCCGACTGTCGTAATAGGCACGATCTACCGCCGGCAGTTTCTTGCCTTTGTGCTTGATAAAACCCTCGCGAATGCTGTCGTCCCACTTCACCGCATCCAGCACACGAATCGGCGTCTGCGCCTCGACAATCCGGTCGGACAACGCCCGCACGGTAAGCTGATAGTCGTCCAACCCAGTGAGACTGTTCATCGCTCCCTCATTATTTGGTCATTAACTAACTATGGACCGACGCGCTGAAAGCGCGCGACCTCGATAAATACATCCGAATTGGCCTGGTCGTCGAGATAGGCAAATACGGCATCCAGTGGGCTGGTAATCAATACCCCCTCACCCTGCTGCGTATCGACTGACTTGCCTTGCAACGTGCCTGCCTCAAGCTCCTGCAGGATGCGCTCGACATCCAGGGTGTGGATCACCAGCTCATTGTCGGCGGTCAGTTCGAAACCGGCGATGGCGAAGTTGCCACCCAAGTTTTGCGGCAGACCCGCCGACAGATACCAGCGCCGGCCATGATGGGCCACGGTGAAACCGTACTTTTCCAGGCTATCGAGGTTGTCCGGGCTGCCCTTGTAGGTTCTGGCCTCGTAGAGGCTGGAGCCGGCACGGGTAATGTCCAGATAGTAGCGCTCTCCCCATTCGTCCTTGCGCGACCATTCGCCGAGCAGAGGGATGGGCGCCGCTTCGTTGGCTGGAATCGGGTCGTTGAAGGTCACCAGACAGCCACTCAACAGCAGCAAGGACAAGGCAACCGCTACGCGCCAGGCATTCATTTCGCTCTCCTTGTGAAAACAATTCGACCACGCCTGCAGATAATCCTTGAGAGCCCCCCGGCCGCAGGGCGCTACTCAGAGTGCCAACACTACATGCATATAGCGTTTAAGAATGGCCAACATGTCCTCATTATCCAACTGCTCGAGCCCATCGAGCAGGCCCTGATACTCCATCCAGCCAATAATCGCCGTCAACAGCTTGGCATCCTGCTCGGGCTGCGCTGAACCCAACACCTGGCAAAACTGGCTGACGCCCTGCAAGAGAATCTGCCGATGGGCGCGCACCAACTCGTGCAAGCGCGGATTGAGCAAGGCTTCCTGTTTGAAGGCCTGCTCGGCGAGCAAATGGTCACGACGGCTAAGCAGTTGATGGCGCACGTACTCCAGCGCCAAGCGGGCAATCTCGTCTGCCAGGTACTGGCGTGCCTGCACGCTGCCATCGAGCGCGTCGAGCAACGCCTGCAACACACCCTCGGTGCTGCTCCAGAATTTGGCCATGTAGGCAGCGCTGCGTTCAACGAACTGGGCGAAGGTATCGGTGATCAGGTCATCGATATCCTTGAAGTAATAGGTGGTGGCCGACAGCGGCACCCCGGCTTCGGTGGCTACCGCGCGATGGCGTACGGCGCGCACGCCATCGCGCACGATGATGGCCATGGCGGCATCGAGAATCGCCTGACGACGCTGCTCGCTGCCCTGCCGGCTGGTTTTGCGGCCCTGGTACTGCACACTCTGGGCCACGGCATTGGCCACACTGGTGGCGCTATCTTGGGCAGGGGTGGAACTCACGGCTGGACGTCCTCGCGGCACTAAAAACAGCGACATCTCGTGTTAGGCAGTATTGCGCAGAATAATTTCAGCGCCAGACAACAAAAAGCCGCCCGAGGGCGGCTTGGCTTCACGCCTGCGGGCGCATGTGCGGGAAGAGGATCACGTCGCGAATCGACGGCGCATTGGTCAGCAGCATCACCAGGCGGTCGATACCGATACCTTCACCGGCGGTCGGCGGCATGCCGTACTCCAGGGCGCGGACGAAATCGGCATCGTAGTGCATGGCTTCGTCGTCGCCGGCGTCCTTGTCGGCCACCTGGGCCTGGAAGCGTTCGGCCTGGTCTTCCGCGTCGTTCAACTCGGAATAGGCGTTGGCGATTTCACGGCCGCCGATAAACAGCTCGAAACGGTCGGTGACGCTGGGGTCTGCATCGTTGCGCCGGGCCAGCGGCGACACTTCGAACGGGTATTGGGTGATAAAGGTCGGTTGCTCCAGCTTGTGCTCGACCAACTCTTCGAAAATCATGGTTTGCAGCTTGCCCAGGCCTTCGTAGCCCTTCACGTCGGCGCCGACGGTCTCGGCGATGTCCCGCGCCTTGTCGATATCGCGCAGATCTTCGGCACTGATTTGCGGGTTGTACTTGAGGATCGAATCGAACAGCGACAGGCGGGCGAACGGCTCGCCGAAGTGGAACAGCTTCTCGCCGTAGGGCACGTCGGTCGAACCCAGCACCAGCTGCGCCAACTCGCGGAACAGCTCCTCGGTGAGGTCCATCATGTCTTCGTAATCGGCGTAGGCCTGGTAGAACTCGAGCATGGTGAACTCGGGGTTGTGCCGGGTCGACACGCCTTCATTACGGAAGTTGCGGTTGATCTCGAACACTCGCTCGAAACCGCCAACCACCAGGCGCTTGAGGTACAGCTCCGGGGCGATGCGCAGGAACATCTGCAGGTCCAGGGCATTGTGGTGAGTTTCGAACGGCTTGGCCGCGGCGCCGCCCGGAATGGTCTGCAGCATCGGCGTTTCCACTTCGAGGAAGTCGCGCTGCATGAGGAAGGTACGGATATGGGCGATCACCTGGGAGCGCACGCGGAAGGTGTCGCGCACCTCCTCGTTGACGATCAGGTCGACATAGCGCTGGCGATAGCGGGTTTCGGTATCGGTCAGGCCGTGGTGCTTGTCCGGCAGCGGACGCAGCGACTTGGTCAGCAGACGCACCTGGGTCATCTCGACGTACAGGTCACCCTTGCCGGAACGCGCCAGGGTGCCTTCGGCGGCGATGATGTCGCCCAGGTCCCAGGTTTTCACCTCGGCCAGTTTTTCTTCCGCCAGGGTCTTGCGATTGACGTACACCTGGATGCGCCCGCTCATGTCCTGAATGACCATGAAGGAGCCGCGGTTGAGCATGATGCGACCAGCGACCTTGACCGGGATAGCGGCGTCGGCCAGCTCTTCCTTGGTCTTATCGACGTACTGTTTCTGCAAGTCCGCGCAGTAGCTGTCGCGACGGAAATCGTTGGGGAAGGCGTTGCCCTGCTCACGCGCGGCGGCAAGCTTTTCCTTGCGCTGGGCAATCAGCTTGTTTTCTTCCTGTTGCAGTTCGTGCTGGTCGAGTTGTTGGTCGCTCATGGTCTCTGGTCTTTCCTGGTAATCGTAGGCTGGTGCTGAGCGCAGCGATGCTCAACATCCGGCCAATGGGCCGGCCTCCTACGCAAATGCAGCGCCGCTCGTTGGGCCTGACCGGCCCAACCTACATTACGTGTGGTTAAAGCCCCTGTTTCAGGCTGGCCACCAGGTACTCGTCAATATCGCCGTCGAGCACGTTGACGCAGTCGCTACGCTCGATATTGGTCCGCAGATCCTTGATCCGCGACTGATCGAGCACGTAGGAGCGAATCTGATGCCCCCAGCCGATGTCCGACTTGGTGTCTTCCAGGGCTTGCGAGGCGGCATTGCGCTTCTGCACTTCCTGCTCGTACAGGCGCGCCCGCAACATCTTCATCGCGGTGTCTTTGTTGGCGTGCTGCGAGCGTTCGTTCTGGCAACAGACCACGGTATTGCTCGGCACGTGGGTAATCCGCACCGCCGAGTCGGTGGTGTTGACGTGCTGACCACCGGCGCCCGAAGAGCGGTAGGTGTCGATACGCAGGTCCGACGGGTTGATGTCGATTTCGATGTTGTCATCGATTTCCGGCGAGACGAACACGGCCGAGAACGAGGTGTGACGACGGTTGCCGGAGTCGAACGGACTCTTGCGCACCAGGCGGTGCACACCGATCTCGGTGCGCAGCCAGCCGAAGGCGTACTCGCCCTTGATGTGCAGGGTCGCGCCCTTGATCCCGGCTACTTCACCGGCCGACAGCTCCATGATGGTGGCGTCGAAACCGCGCTTGTCGGCCCAGCGCAGGTACATGCGCAGCAAGATGTTGGCCCAGTCCTGGGCTTCGGTGCCGCCGGAGCCGGCCTGGATGTCCAGGTAGGCGTTGTTGGCGTCCATCTCGCCGCTGAACATGCGGCGAAATTCCATCTTCTCGAGGATGCCGCGCAGGCGCTCGACCTCGGCCGCGACATCGTCGACGGCGCCCTGGTCTTCTTCTTCGGCAGCCATCTGCAGCAAGTCGCGGGAGTCGACCAGGTTGCCGTCGAGGTCGTCGATAGTCTCGACGATCAACGCCAGAGCGGCGCGCTCACGCCCCAGATTCTGGGCGTATTCGGGGTTGTTCCAGACGTTCGGGTCTTCGAGTTCGCGATTTACTTCAACTAGACGATCATGCTTTTGATCGTAGTCAAAGATACCCCCGAATAGTCTGGGTGCGCTCGGACAGGTCCTTGAGGCTATTCAGGATCGGGTTGATTTCCATGGCTGGCGGCACTCGCAGGTAAAACTTTCGGAAAAGCCGGCGAGTATACCGTAGTCGCACTAGCTCTGGCAGCCCGCACGCGGCCGTGATTGGCCAGGCGGCAGACCAGCGGGCGCTCAGCCGGCAACGCCCTCGCCCACGGGCCGCGCCAGGCTAACCTCCTGGCCCGGCCAAGATTGCGGCTCGAGAATCAACTGCGCAGCTTTCTCGGCGATCATCAACACCGGCGAACAGGTGTTGCCCGAGACGATGCTCGGCATGATCGACGCATCGGCGATACGCAGCCCCGGCACACCATGTACGCGCAACTGCGCATCGACCACCGCAGCGCGCCCCGAGCCCATCTTGCAGGTGCCGACCGGATGAAAAATCGTGGTACCGATCTCCCCCGCCGCCCGCTGCAGGTCTTCCTGGCTCTGGTAACTCGGCCCCGGCTTGTATTCCTCGGGCTTGAAGGCCGCCAGCGCCGGCGCGGCGACGATGCGTCGAGTCAGGCGGATGGCATCGGCCGCCACCTGCAAGTCACGCTGGTCACTCAGGTAGTTGGGTTGAATCAACGGCGCCTGCGCGACGTCCAGCGAACGTATTTCGACCTTGCCACGGCTGTGCGGACGCAGGTTGCACACCGAGGCGGTGAAGGCCGGAAAGTCATGCAGCGGCTCGCCGAAACGCTCCAGCGACAGCGGCTGCACGTGGTACTGCAGGTTGGCCGATGCCTGCTCGGCACTGGACCGGGCAAACGCGCCCAACTGGCTCGGCGCCATGGCCAGCGGGCCGCTGCGCTTGAACAAGTACTCCAGGCCCATGCCCAGCTTGCCCCACAGGCTGCCGGCGATTTGATTGAGGGTCGGCACGCCGCTGACCTGGTAGATCAGCCGTAGCTGCAAATGATCCTGCAGGTTCTCGCCCACGCCGGCCAGCTCGTGCTGCACGCCGATGCCCAGGCGCTGCAATAACGGCCGCGGACCGATACCCGAACGCTGCAGCAGTGCCGGCGTGCCGATCGAGCCGGCACACAGGATGATCTCGCGGCGCGCCCGGATCAGCCGCTCGCGACCCTGCCAGCGCAGACTCAGCGCATCGGCGCGGCCCTCGGCGAGCACCACCCGCTGCACCTCGGCACCCGTCAGTACGCGCAGATTGGGCCGTTGACGAATATCGCGGAGGAAGGCTTTCGCCGCGTTCCAGCGTACGCCACGGCGCTGATTGACCTGGAAATAGCTGCAACCTTCGTTATCGCCCGCGTTGAAATCTTCGATGCTGGCGATACCGCTCTGCCCCGCGGCCTGACGGAAGGCTTCCAGCACCTGCCAGGACAGGCGCTGGCGTTCGACCCGCCACTCGCCTGCCGCGCCATGCACCGCGCTGCTGCCGGCGAAATGGTTCTCCGTGCGTTTGAACAGCGGCAAGACATCATCCCAGGCCCAGCCGAGATTGCCGGCCGTCGCCCAAGCATCGTAGTCGCGGGCCTGGCCGCGCATGTAGATCATGCCGTTGATCGACGAGCTGCCGCCCAGCACCCGGCCGCGCGGATAGTTCAGCGCACGGCCGTTCAGGCCGGGTTCGGCCTCGGTGGAATAGCACCAGTCGGTGCGCGGGTTGCCGATGCAATACAGGTAACCGACCGGAATATGGATCCACGGATAGTTGTCACGCCCGCCGGCCTCCAGCAGCAACACCCGTACCGCAGGATCGGCAGACAGGCGATTGGCCAACAGGCAGCCGGCCGGTCCGGCCCCGACGATCAGGTAGTCGTAGCTGTCCTCGAGTTGCTGCATCGGTGCCCTCGTCATGCTCGTGTTGATGCCAATGACCTCCAGCCTAGCCGCTCGGGCCGCGCGGCAGAATGATCATTTGGTCTGAGATAGACGCGGTGAATGGCAACCGGGCCGGTAAATCCCATGTTCCCGTGCAAGGTCTGCGACAGCGTCATCCACCCTATCGCGCCCTGGTAACCCGGATGCAATCTAAGGATGGAGTGCCCGGGCAATGCGCCGCCACCCGCAGAGAAAAGCAAACCACCCGAACCACCGGGAACCCTTGCTGGGGGTTTGCCCAGCCATGTTTTGCAGCAGAACCTGACCGGAGTTGAGTAGCTGATCGAGCAAACCACGGGCATTCATCGACACGTCTCCTGGCAGTCAAAGGCGTGCGCACCACCTATGGCTCTTACAACGCTGGCCAGGATTGCACTGCGGCCTGCCGCATCTATGCTCAAACAAGTATCCATGACCGTTTAGCCGCGGAGCTGGGTGATGCCGTGAGCAACTTGCGCGTTGCCCGCAAGACGGACGCGGACAACGCGATCGGCCCGCTGATCAGTGCGCGCCAGCGCGACCGAGAGGCCCGTTTCGTCGAGCGCGCCCTTGGTCAGCCGCATATCGAGCACGTCACCGGCGCCGCCGTGCATTCCGGCCCCGATTTCTATTACCAGCCGACCCTGCTCGCCGGCTGCAGACAGCCAGCGCGAGGTGTTCGGCCCGGTGGTCACCGTCACCCGTTTCGACGAACTGGTTACCGCGGTGGACTGGGCCAACGACTCCGCATACGGCCTGGCGTCTTCGCTGTGGGCCGACAACCTGGACAAGGCCGTGCAGGTCGCCGCGCGTCTGCAGTACGGCAGCACCTGGATCAACAGTCACTTCATGCTGGTCAGCGCGATGCCCCATGCGGCCTCAAGCGCTCCGGCCACGGCAAGGATCCGTCCAGCGATTCGCGGCAGGACTACAGCGTGGTGCGCCACATCATGGCTCGCCACGGCGAGCAACTGGATTGCGCAGGTAGTAGCAAAAATCAGCCCCGCAAGGGCGAGCAACGCGCCGTGCAACTGTCCCGAACCCAACAATAGACAAGAGGGAATTCCAATGTTCGTGCAAAAAACCGCTTTGTTGAGTGCGCTGACCAGCGCACTGCTGGCCAGCGCCAGCCTGCAAGCCGCCGAGCCGCTGATGGCGGTCGGAGCCGGCGAAGGGCGCCTGGATATCGTCGCCTGGCCCGGTTATATCGAGCGCGGCGAGACCGACAAGGGCTACGACTGGGTCACTGGTTTCGAGCAGCAGACCGGCTGCATGGTCAACGTCAAGACCGCCGCCACCTCCGACGAAATGGTCAGTCTGATGGCCAAGGGCGGCTACGACCTGGTCACCGCCTCGGGCGACGCCTCGCTGCGCCTGGTCGCCGGCAAGCGCGTACAGCCGATCAATATCGACCTGATTCCCAACTGGAAGTCGCTCGACGAGCGCCTCAAGGACGCACCCTGGCACACCGTTGCCGGCCAGCATTACGGCACCCCCTATCAATGGGGACCGAACGTGCTGATGTACAACAGCAGCGTGTTCAAAGAGGCGCCGACCAGCTGGAAGGTGGTGTTCGAGAAGCAGACCCTGCCCGATGGCAAGAGCAACGAGGGTCGGGTCCAGGCCTATGACGGCCCGATCTACATCGCCGACGCGGCGCTCTACCTCAAGGCGACCAAGCCCGAGCTGGGAATCGACGACCCCTACCTGCTCAACGAGGCGCAGTACGCCGCCACCCTGGCCCTGCTGCGCCAGCAACATGAACTGATCCACCGTTACTGGCACGACGCCACGGTGCAGATGAGCGACTTCAAGAACGAAGGGGTGATCGCCTCGGGCTCCTGGCCGTATCAGGTCAACGCCCTGCAGGCGGAAAGCCAGCAAATCGCCTCAGTGGTGCCGGTAGAGGGCGCCACTGGCTGGGCCGACACCACCATGCTGCACGCCGAGGCCAAGCACCCGAACTGCGCCTACAAGTGGATGAACTGGTCGCTGGAGCCCAAGGTGCAAGGCGACCTGGCCTCCTGGTTCGGCTCCCTGCCGGCGGTACCCGCCGCCTGCCAGGGTAATGAACTGCTCGGCGCCGAAGGTTGCAAGACCAATGGCTTCGACAAGTTCGAGCAGATCGCCTTCTGGAAGACCCCGCAGGCCGAGGGCGGAAAATACGTGCCCTACAGCCGCTGGACCCAGGACTACATCGCCATCATGGGCGGCCGTTGATCCTGTCATCGCGCTGGCTGCGCGGTCCGTGGGCCGCGTTGTGTCCTCGCACGAACCGCTCGCTCACGGAGCTTCGGTGTGAGCCACACACGGGGAGCGATCTGATGGCGGCTGGCTAAAACCTTATCCAGCCGCGCATCCCGAGCAGTTGGTTTCACCGTGACACATCCACCCTGCCCCGTATCGGCAAAGCCTGGCAGCCAGGGCGGGATGGCTGGTTTTTTCTCCTGGAGTTTTTTGACATGACCCTTGCAGTGCAATTCACCGGTGTGTCGCGCGTGTTCGGCGAGGTCAAGGCCGTCGACCGGGTGTCCATCGACATCCAGGATGGCGAATTCTTCTCCCTGCTCGGCCCCTCGGGCTCGGGCAAAACCACCTGCCTGCGCCTGATCGCCGGTTTCGAGCAGCCCAGCGCCGGCAGCATCCGCATCCACGGCGAGGAGGCCGTGGGCCTGGCGCCCTATCAGCGCGACGTCAACACGGTGTTCCAGGACTACGCACTGTTCCCGCACATGAACGTGCTGGACAACGTCGCCTACGGCCTCAAGGTCAAGGGCGTGGGCAAGAGCGAGCGCTATGCCCGTGCCGAAGAGACCCTGGCCCTGGTCGCCCTGGATGGCTACGGCCCGCGCAAACCGGCGCAACTGTCCGGCGGCCAGCGCCAGCGCGTGGCCCTGGCCCGCGCCCTGGTCAACCGGCCACGGGTGTTGCTGCTGGATGAACCGCTCGGCGCCCTCGACCTCAAGCTGCGCGAGCAGATGCAGGGCGAACTGAAGAAGCTGCAACGCCAGCTCGGCATCACCTTCATCTTCGTCACCCACGACCAGACCGAGGCGCTGTCGATGTCCGACCGTGTCGCGGTGTTCAACCAGGGTCGCATCGAGCAGGTCGACAGCCCGCGCAACCTGTACATGAAGCCGGCGACCGCGTTCGTCGCCGAGTTCGTCGGCACCTCCAACGTGCTGCGCGGCGAGCTGGCCAAACGCCTGACCGGCCAGGCCCTACCCTGCTCGATCCGCCCCGAGCACATTCGCTTCGCCGACGACCAGGCGGCCACCAGCGGCGAGGTGGAAGTCAGCGGCCTGCTGCTCGACATCCAGTACCAGGGCGCGGCCACCCGCTATGAAATCCAGCTGGATAACGGCCAGAATCTCAGCATCAGCCAGGCCAACGATCAGTGGCAGGCCGGCACCTCGGCTTTCCAGCCGGGCCAGGCCGTGACCGCGCGCTGGGCCCGGGCGGCCATGGTCGCCCTGCAGGACGGCGCGACGAGTGAGGGTCACTGAGATGCAGGCGTCGTTGAAATCCCGGATCCGGCAGCCGGCCCATGGCCCCCTGCACCGCCTGTCCAACCTGCTGTACCGCAAGCCCAACCTATACCTGGCGCTGCTGCTGGTACCGCCGCTGCTGTGGTTCGGCGCGATCTATTTCGGCTCGCTGCTGACCCTACTCTGGCAAGGCCTGTACACCTTCGACGACTACAGCATGACGGTGACCCCGGAGCTGACCCTGGACAACCTGAGCGCACTGTTCCGACCAGCCAACTACGACATCATCCTGCGCACCCTGAGCATGGCCATCGCCGTATCGCTGGCCAGCGCCCTGCTGGCCTTCCCCATCGCCTACTACATGGCGCGTCACACCACGGGCAAGACCAAGGCGTTCTTCTATATCGCGGTAATGATGCCGATGTGGGCCAGCTACATCATCAAGGCCTACGCCTGGACCCTGCTGCTGGCCAAAGGCGGGGTGGCCCAGTGGTTTGTCGACCAGCTCGGCCTGGCGCCAGTGCTGCAGCTGATCCTGAACATTCCCGGGGTCGGCGGCAGCACCCTGTCGACCTCGCACCTGGGCCGCTTCCTGGTGTTCGTCTACATCTGGCTGCCGTTCATGATCCTGCCGATCCAGGCCGCCTTGGAGCGCCTGCCGCCGTCGCTGCTGCAGGCCTCCGCCGACCTCGGCGCACGGCCCTGGCAGACCTTCGTCCAGGTGATCCTGCCGCTGTCGATCCCGGGCATCGCCGCCGGTTCGATCTTCACCTTCTCGCTGACCCTGGGCGACTTCATCGTGCCGCAGCTGGTCGGCCCGCCCGGCTTCTTCATCGGCAGCATGGTCTATGTGCAACAGGGCGCGGTCGGCAACATGCCGATGGCCGCCGCCTTCACCCTGGTGCCGATCGTGCTGATCGCCCTCTACCTGTCCATCGTCAAACGCCTGGGGGCCTTCGATGCACTCTAATACTCCCTCATCAGAGCGGGCTTCCTGGGGCCTCAAGCTGGCGGCCTGGGCGGGACTGCTGTTCCTGCACTTCCCGATCCTGATCATCTTCATCTACGCCTTCAACACCGAGGAGGCCGCCTTCAGCTTCCCGCCCCAGGGCTTCACCCTGCACTGGTTCAGCGTGGCCTTCACCCGGGTCGATGTGCTTGAGTCGATCAAGCTGTCGTTGCAGATCGCCTGCCTGGCCACCCTGATCGCCCTGCTGCTCGGCACCCTGGCCGCCGCCGCGCTGTACCGCCGCGACTTCTTCGGCAAAGAAGGCATCTCGCTGCTGCTAATCCTGCCGATCGCCCTGCCCGGCATCGTCACCGGCCTGGCCCTACTGGCGGCGTTCAAGACCCTGGATATCCAGCCGGGGATCTTCACCATCGTCGTCGGCCACGCCACGTTCTGCGTGGTGATCGTCTACAACAACGTGATCGCGCGTTTTCGCCGCACCTCCTACAGCCTGATCGAGGCCTCGATGGACCTCGGCGCCGACGGCTGGCAGACCTTCCGCTACATCATCCTGCCCAACCTCGGCTCGGCCCTGCTGGCTGGCGGCATGCTGGCGTTCGCCCTGTCGTTCGACGAGATCATCGTCACCACTTTCACCGCCGGTCACGAACGCACCCTGCCGCTGTGGCTGCTCAACCAGCTCAGTCGCCCACGCGATGTACCGGTCACCAACGTGGTGGCGATGTCGGTGATGCTGGCGACCATGCTGCCGATCCTCGGCGCTTACTACCTGACCAAGGGCGGTGAAAGCGTGGCCGGCAGCGGCGGTAAATGACCCTGGAGCGGCGCGAGATCGTGCCCTCTGTGAATTCGTAGAGCCCCAACCGGAGGATTGCGCAATGCAAAGCAAACTGCTGATCAATGGCCGACTGGTCGCTGGTGAAGGCGCCAGCCTGGCGGTCCTCAATCCCGCGCTCGGCGCTCCGCTGCTGCAGATCAACGAGGCCAGCAGCGATCAGGTGGACGCCGCCGTACGCGCCGCCGATGCCGCCTTCGACGGCTGGTCGCAGACCGCGCCGAAAGACCGTGCGCGGTTGCTGCTGCGCCTGGCCGACAAGATCGAGGCGCATGCCGAGGAGCTGGCCGAACTGGAGTCGAACAACTGCGGCAAGCCCTACGCCGCCGCGCTGAACGACGAGATCCCGGCCATCGCCGACGTGTTCCGCTTCTTCGCCGGCGCCAGCCGTTGCCTCCAGGGCAGCGCCGCCGGCGAATACCTACCGGGTCACACCTCGATGATTCGCCGCGACCCGATCGGCGTGGTGGCATCCATCGCGCCCTGGAACTACCCGCTGATGATGGCCGCCTGGAAGCTCGCCCCGGCCCTGGCCGCCGGCAACACCGTAGTGCTCAAGCCGTCCGAGCAGACCCCGCTGACTGCGCTGAAGCTGGCCGAGTTCCTCGCCGAGATCTTCCCGGCCGGCGTGGTCAACATCGTCTTCGGCTGCGGCCAGAGTGTCGGCAGCCCACTGGTGAGCCATCCCCTGGTGCGCATGGTGTCGCTGACCGGTTCGGTCGCCACCGGCTCAAACATCATTTCCAGCACCGCCGCCTCGGTGAAACGCATGCACATGGAGCTGGGCGGCAAGGCGCCGGTGATCATCTTCAACGATGCCGACATCGCCGCCGCGGTGGAGGGCATCCGCACCTTCGGCTTCTACAACGCCGGGCAAGACTGCACCGCCGCCTGCCGCATCTATGCGCAGAAAGGTATCTACGACAAGTTCGTCGCCGAACTGGGCGCCGCGGTCGGCAGTATCAAGCACGGCCTGCAGCACGACCCGGCCACCGAGCTGGGCCCACTGATCACCGCCGAGCACCGCGACCGCGCCAGCGGCTTCGTCGAACGCGCGGCCGCGCTGGGACATATCGAGGTGGTTACTGGCGGCAAGGCGGTCGCCGGCCCCGGCTTCTTCTATCAACCCACGGTACTCGCTGGTGCCCGCCAGGACGACGAGATCGTGCGCCGCGAAGTGTTCGGCCCGGTGGTCTCGGTCACCCCGTTCGATGACGAAGCGCAGGCGCTGGCCTGGGCCAACGATTCCGACTATGGCCTGGCCTCCTCGGTCTGGACCCAGGACGTCGGCCGCGCCCACCGCCTCGCCGCACGCCTGCAGTACGGCTGCACCTGGGTCAACACGCACTTCATGCTGGTCAGCGAAATGCCCCACGGCGGGATGAAGCTATCCGGCTACGGCAAGGACATGTCGATGTACGGGCTGGAGGATTACACGACGGTTAGACACGTGATGTTCAAACACTGACCTGAGCTACTGCGCTCGGCCATGCGGTGTTGAACGCCGGCTCGAAATGCTCATGTACTGCAGTACATTCCGCTTTCTCGCCGCCTGTCGCCTTGCCTGGCCTTTGCGCGTGACGCTCAGGTATTCGCCTCACCCCGAGAGGCCTGCACCGGGCCGCTCCTACAGCGCTGGAGCAATAACGATGAAAAGCACCCTGCGTAGTTTCAGCTTCATTCTGATCTGCACCCTGGCTGGCCTGGTTCAGGCCGCGGATGACGCCAAGGCCATAGTCGATGGCTACATGGCCGCCTGGAACGCCCACGACGCCGACCTGGCCGCAACTTTTCTGGCCGAGGACGCGGTGTACTTCGATGCTACCGTCGGCACCCCGCAGAATGGCAAGGCGGCCGCGCGCGACAATGTAATCAAGGTATTCATCGGCGCCGTGCCGGACCTGAGCTGGAAGATGACCAGCGCGCCGATCGCCGGCGCCGATGGCATCGCCTTCCAGTGGGTCTTCACTGGCACCAACAGCGGCGCATGGGGCCCCGAAACCCCGGCCACCGGCAAGCCGCTGAGCTTCGAGGGGGTTAGTTTCATCCGTATCAAGGACGGCAAGATCGCCTACCAGGGCGACTACTACGACGCCCTCGGTTTCAACAAGCAGTTGGGCTGGTAAGGCTGGTAAGGCCGCCGCGCCGCCGATCCGCACCGGCGGCGCCACCTGCGCAACGACCTCCCCGCCCACACCACCCCCCACGCAGTTCGTCGGTTAATCTGGGGGAAATCCTCAAATAGTGTTTTCCATCACACACTGCCTCTATGCGCTTACTAATTGACGTCGGTAGGATGGCGGCCAAATCGAGTAAACCTCGGTTAAGGCTATGGATGGCTCAACAGTCCAGCGCAGACAGCCCCAACCATGCCCCGATTTCCAGTCACCCTCGCCCGCACGCTTTCCATTGCCCTGACAACCCTGCTGAGCATGGCTACCAGCCACTGCCTTGGCGCTGCCCAGACAGAAGTCCGCGCCCTGAATCAGGCCATCGAGCAGGCACGGCTGAGCAGCTGGCGCAGCCTGATCGAGCAGGGCGGCGTCCTGGACGAGCGCAGCAAGCTGAAAACGGTCAACGACTTCATCAATCGCACGGTGAGCTACGGGACCGATCGCGAAATATGGGGCGCAGACGAATACTGGGCGACACCGCTGCAGACTCTGTCACGCGGCCGCGGCGACTGCGAAGACTTCGCCATCAGCAAGTACTTCAGCCTGGTGGAGATGGGCGTGCCCAGCGAGAAACTGCGCCTGACCTTCGTCAAAGCCCTGGCGCTCAACCAGGCGCATATGGTGCTGGCCTACTACCCGAGTCAGACGGCGCAGCCACTGATCCTCGACAACCTCGACCCGCAGATCAAGCTGGCCGACGAACGCCGCGACCTGCTGCCGGTGTATGCCTTCAATAACCACGGGGTCTTCCTGGCCAAGGCGCCGCAGCAAAAATCCGGGCAATCGCCGCAGTCGCTCTCGCGCTGGAGCGATGTCAGCGAGCGAGTCATCGCCGATGACGCGCGCCGGCGGGCAAACCAGAGCTGATCGTCAACGCGGCGCCAGGTGCGCCACCATCAGCTGCACGCTTTCCCGGCCACGGTACTCGTTGACGTCCAGTTTGTAGGCCAGCTCGACCCAGCGCACGTTGGGATTGGGCCAGACCTCGCGGTCGATATTGAAGGCGATGCCATCCAGGGTCTGGCCGCCGCACTCGGTCTTCAGCACCAGCTTGAGGTGTTTGTCACCGACCAGACGCTGCTGCACCACCTGAAACACGCCGTGGAACAGCGGCTCAGGAAAATGCTGGCCCCAGGGTCCGGCATTGCGCAGTTCCTTGGCCAGGGGCAGATGAAACTCTTCCACCGACAAGGCGCCATCGGACAGCAGGCGCCCGGTCAGGTCGTCTTCGTCAAGCTGACGCCGCACCTCGGCATCGAAGGCCACGGCAAAGGCACCGAAGTTAGCTTCAGGCAGCGACAAACCCGCCGCCATGGCGTGCCCGCCGAACTTGCTGATCAGCTGCGGATGCTTGGCCGCGACGGCATCCAGGGCGTCGCGGATATGAAAGCCCGCCACTGAGCGCGCCGACCCTTTGAGTACACCGCCGCCGGCATCGGCAAAGGCGATGGTCGGCCGGTGGTAACGCTCTTTCAGGCGCGAGGCGAGAATACCGATCACGCCCTGATGCCAATCCGCGTCGAACAGGCACAGACCGAACGGCATGTCTTCCAGCGGCAGATCCTTGAGCTGGGCCAAGGCCTCGCGCTGCATGCCCTGCTCGATGGCTTTGCGGTCCTGGTTGAGCTGATCCAGCTGCACCGCCATGTCGCGGGCCAGCGCTTCATCTTCACAAAGCAGGCATTCGATCCCCAGGCTCATGTCATCCAGGCGTCCCGCTGCATTCAGGCGCGGGCCGATGATAAAGCCCAGATCCGTGGAGGTGATGCGCTCCGCTTGCCGCCCGGCCACGTCGAGAATTGCGCGCAAGCCCGGCCGTGCGCGGCCGGCACGAATCCGCGCCAGGCCCTGATGCACGAGGATGCGGTTGTTGGCATCCAGCGGCACCACGTCGGCGACGCTGCCCAGCGCCACCAGGTCGAGCAGCTCGGCCAGATTCGGCTCCGGGCGCTGCGCACTGAACCAGTTCAGCTCGCGCAACCGCGCGCGCAGCGCCAGCAGCACGTAGAAAATCACCCCGACCCCGGCCATCGCCTTGCTCGGGAACTCGCAGCCCAGTTGGTTGGGATTGACGATCGCATCCGCTGCCGGCAGCTCGGCGCCGGGCAAGTGGTGATCGGTGACCAGCACCATCAGTCCCGCCGCCTTGGCCGCCGCCACGCCCTCGACGCTGGAAATGCCGTTGTCCACGGTAATCAACAACTGCGGTTGGCGCTGCAGCGCCACTGCAACGATTTCCGGAGTCAGGCCGTAGCCGTACTCGAACCGGTTCGGCACCAGGTAGTCGACATGGGCCGCGCCGAGCATGCGCAAACCAAGCATGCCAACCGTGCTGGCAGTGGCGCCATCGGCATCGAAGTCACCGACGATCAGCATCCGCTGGCCTTGCTCCAGGGCTTGCACCAGCAACTCGACCGCCGCCTCAATGCCCTTCAACTGCTGGTAAGGGATCAGCCGTGCCAGGCCCTTGTCCAGTTCGGCCACCGATTGCACGCCACGAGCGGCATACAGGCGGGTCAACAACGGCGGCAGATTGCCCAGATCGGGCAAGATGGCGGGTAACGGTCGGGCTTCGATACGCATGGGTATTCTTTTTCGTATAGGGCGGGTGCAACCCGCCGGGTTCCTTGCTTGGCGGGTTGCCCCCGCCCTACGGCAATAAACCTGTTCGCAACGCGGTGTGAGCGCAGGTTAGCCAGCTTTTAACGCCGCATAACCAAGCGCAACAGCGTTGAAACAGCTTTTATCGTTCGCCGATCAGCCACTCGATCGGCACTTCATGCTGACCGCGCTCATCGGTGACGAACAGCTCGCCGTCGCTGATCATCACGCTCCAGCTCAGCGCCCGCGGCATGTCCAGCGCCAGACTGGCCAGCGCCTCCTGATCCAGCGCCACCACGTTGATGTTCTTCAGGCTGCGCACCGGCGCCAGCACCTTGGCCTGCCACACGCGCAAGTTGCCGTAGGCCACCAGGCTGAACTTCTCGGTGCGCCGCGAACACCAGGTGATGCGATCGCTATCGGGCTGACCGACTTCGATCCAGTGCAGCACACGGTCGTCCAGGCTCTTTTCCCACAGCGCCGGCTCATCCACGTCCGACAGGCCACGGCCGAAAGCCAGTTGCTCGTCATAGAACAACGCATAGCCAATCAGCCGCGCGGCCAGGCGCTCTTCGGTTTCCGACGGGTGCTTGGCCACGGTGAAGCGCAGGGTTTGATAGACGCTGCGGTCGATGTCGGTAAGGTTCAGATCGATCTTGTAGGTGGTTGACGGCAGGGCCATTGGCGGGCTTCTTGGCTGGGCAAATAAGCCCGCAAGTCTACCCGATGCCGCCCGCTCACGTTAGAGTCACGACCACCGCCTGATAGATGGAAGCGCCATGCAACTGCCCAGCAAACCCCTCACCGGCCTGAAAGTGATCGAACTCGGCAGCCTGATTGCTGGCCCCTTCGCCGCGCGTATCTGCGCCGAATTCGGTGCTGAAGTGATCAAGGTCGAGTCGCCCGATGGCGGCGATCCCTTGCGCAAGTGGCGCAAGCTCTACGAAGGAACATCGCTGTGGTGGTTCGTGCAGGCGCGCAACAAACGCTCGATCACCCTCAACCTCAAGCACGAGCAAGGCCTGGAAGTGCTGAAGAAGCTGCTCGGCGAGGCCGACATCCTGATCGAGAACTTTCGCCCCGGGGTGCTGGAAAAACTCGGCCTGGGCTGGGAGGTGCTGCATGCACTCAACCCCAAGCTGGTGATGGTGCGCCTGTCCGGCTTTGGCCAGAGCGGGCCGATGAAGGATCAGCCGGGCTTCGGCGCGGTGGGCGAAGCCATGGGCGGGCTGCGCTATATCACCGGCTTCGAGGATCGGCCGCCGGTGCGCACCGGCATTTCCATCGGCGATTCGATTGCCGCCCTGTGGGGCGTGATCGGTGCGCTGATGGCGCTGCGTCACCGCGAGGTCAACGGCGGCCAGGGCCAGGTGGTCGATGTGGCGCTGTATGAAGCGATCTTCGCCATGATGGAGTCGATGGTCCCGGAGTTCGACGTGTTCGGCTTCATTCGCGAGCGCAGCGGCAATATCATGCCCGGCATCACGCCGTCCTCGATCCACTCCAGCAGCGATGGCAAGCACATCCAGATCGGCGCCAACGGCGATGCGATCTTCAAACGCTTCATGCAGGCCATCGACCGCCATGACCTGGCCGAAGACCCGAGCCTGGCCAGCAACGACGGCCGCGACGCCCGCCGCGACGAGCTGTACGGGGTAATCGACCGCTGGGTCGGCGGACTGCCGCTGGAGCAGGTACTGACCACGCTGAACCAGGCCGAAGTACCGGCCAGTCGCATCTTCAGCGCCGAGGACATGTTCAACGACCCGCAATACCTCGCCCGCGAGATGCTCCTCAGCGCCAAGCTGCCGGACGGCACGCCATTCAAGATGCCCGGCATCGTGCCCAAGCTGTCCGACACCCCGGGCGGCGTCGAGTGGACAGGCCCGCAACTGGGCGAACACACCGAGCAGATCCTCGCTGCGCTAGGCTATAGCCATGCAACTGTTACCGAACTGCGCCGCAACGGCGCCATCTGAATCAGCCTAGGAGCAGAGCCATGCTTGCCGATGAACCCTCACTGCCCGAGGACGTGCTGCTGGTTTTGCGCCAGGACAGGCGCGAGGAGGCCATCGAACTGCTGCAGGTACGCCAGGGGATAAGCGCGCAAGAAGCCGAAAAACGGATCAACCGCTACCTGGAGGAAAACCCGCAGATCCGCCTGCGCGGCCCTGGAATACTGATCCACAGCAAGCTCAACGCCCTGATCTGGCTGGGCCTGATCGTGCTCATGGCGCTGACCTACTTGCTGCTGGCCGGCTGAGACAGCAGCGCGCCGAGATCTCACGCCGACGAAAAAGGCCGGCACCTTGCGGTGACCGGCCTTGGCCCAATCGCGCGCGCCGTTACAGTGGCTTGCCGCGGTTGCCGTGCTGGGTGACGAAGCCCTGCACCGTTTTCAGGTCATTGGCCAGCACCGTGCAGCGTTCTTCGCGCTCGAACAGATCAGCCAGATGCGGCGGCAACGCTGGGGCCTGGCCGACGCCGGCCTGCTCCACCGCCTCGGGGAACTTCACCGGGTGTGCAGTCCCCAGGATAACCATGGGCGTGGCCAGACTGCGCCGACATTCACGGGCCGCACGCACGCCGATGGCGGTGTGCGGATCGAGCAGCTCGCCGCACTCGGCGAACACGTCGGCGATGGTTTCGCAGGTCGCCTGGTCGTCTACCGCCAAGGAGTCGAACAACTTGCGCGCCTCGGTCCAACGCTCTTCTTCCACGCTGAAACCGCCACCCTGTTTGAAGTTGCTCATCAGCCCGGCAATCGCCGCACCGTTGCGCCCGTGCAGGTCGAACAGCAGGCGTTCGAAGTTCGACGAAACCATGATGTCCATGGACGGCGACAGTGTCGGGTACAGGTCGCCCTTGACGTACTGATTGCCGCTCATGAAGCGATGGAGGATGTCGTTGCGGTTGGTCGCGACGATCAGCTGGCTGATCGGCAGGCCCATGTTGCGCGCCAGGTAGCCGGCGAAGATATCGCCGAAGTTGCCAGTCGGCACCGAGAACGCAATGGAGCGCGCCGGGCCGCCGAGCTGCAGGGCGGCGTGAAAGTAGTAGACGATCTGGGCCATGATCCGCGCCCAGTTGATCGAGTTGACCGCCACCAGACGCGTGCCTTTGAGGAAGCTCTGGTCGGCGAAGCTATCCTTGACCATCTCCTGGCAGTCGTCGAAGTTGCCTTCCACGGCGATGTTGTGGATGTTCTCGCCGAGAATGGTGGTCATCTGCCGGCGCTGCACTTCGGACACCCGGTTGTGCGGATGGAGGATGAAGATGTCGACGTTGTCGCAGGCCTTGCAGCCTTCGATGGCCGCCGAACCGGTGTCACCCGAGGTGGCTCCCATGATCACCACGCGCTCGTTGCGCTTGGCCAGCACATAGTCGAGCAAACGACCGAGTAACTGCAGGGCGAAGTCCTTGAACGCCAGGGTCGGGCCGTGGAACAGTTCGAGCACCCACTCGTTGCCATTCAGCTGACGCAGTGGCGCCACTGCGCCGTGGGCGAACACACCATCTGGGCCGGCCGCGTAGGTCTCCTCGAGGATTTTCTTGAAATCGGCATCCGGAATGCTGCCGGTCACGAACGGCCGCATCACCCGGAAGGCCAGCTCGTGGTAGGGCAAGCCGGCCCAGGAGGCGATTTCTTCCTGAGTAAAGCGTGGCAGGTTTTCCGGTACGTAGAGACCACCATCACTGGCCAGGCCAGCCAGCAGAACGTCTTCGAAATTCAGGGCCGGTGCCTGGCCGCGGGTACTGATATAGCGCATGTTTGGCAAACCTTCGGTTTGAGCTGCAAGCTTCAAGCGGTAAGCCGCACGCGCCTGCTGCGCGTGCGGTCTGCTGCTGGTTAGTTCAACTGTTCGACGCGGATGCGCATGACTTTGCCAACGACATCGTCCAGCGCTTCCAAGGCGGCCAGCGCCTCGTCGATACGCGCCTCGACCACCCGGTGGGTCACCAGAATCATCGGCACCAGGCCGTCGTGCTCTTCGACTTCCTTCTGCATGATCGACTCGATGTTGATCCCGCGCTGCGACAGGATGCTCGCCACCTGAGCCAGCACGCCGGGATGATCCTTGGCCTGAATGCGCAGGTAGTAGGCGCTCTCGCACGCCGCGATCGGCAGAATCGGGTGATCGGACAACGAATCCGGCTGGAAGGCCAGGTGCGGCACACGATTTGTCGGGTCGGTGGTCAGGGCGCGCACCACGTCGACCAGGTCGGCGATGACCGAGGAAGCGGTCGGCTCCATGCCGGCGCCAGCACCGTAATACAGGCTCGAGCCCGCCGCGTCGCCATTGACCATCACAGCGTTCATCACGCCATTGACGTTGGCGATCAGACGATCGGCCGGGATCAATGTCGGGTGCACCCGCAATTCGATACCGGCCTCGGTGCGACGCGCCACGCCCAGGTGCTTGATGCGATAACCCAGGGCTTCGGCATAGCCCACGTCAGCCGTGGTCAGCTTGGTGATGCCTTCGGTGTAGGCCTTGTCGAATTGCAGCGGAATGCCGAAGGCGATGGAGGCGAGGATGGTCAGCTTGTGCGCCGCATCGATGCCTTCGACGTCGAAAGTCGGATCGGCTTCGGCATACCCCAAGGCCTGGGCTTCTTTGAGCACGTCGT
Source organism: Pseudomonas sp. CC6-YY-74 (assembly GCF_002025205.1). Classification (GTDB taxonomy): domain Bacteria; phylum Pseudomonadota; class Gammaproteobacteria; order Pseudomonadales; family Pseudomonadaceae; genus Aquipseudomonas; species Aquipseudomonas paeninsulae. Next base: position 2,696,533 of record NZ_CP019947.1, read on the forward strand.
CGAACGCCCGGCCCTTCTCGCGCATTTCGCTGAGGATGAAGTTGCCGGTGCCGTTGATGATCCCGGCCAACCAGTTGATGCGATTGGCTGCCAGCCCCTCGCGAATCGCCTTGATCACCGGGATGCCACCCGCCACCGCAGCCTCGAACGCGACTATCACGCCCTTCTCGCGCGCCCGGGCGAAGATCTCATTGCCATGTACGGCGATCAGCGCCTTGTTTGCGGTGACCACGTGCTTGCCGTTGTCGATGGCCTTGAGCACCAGCTCACGGGCCAGCGTATAGCCGCCGATCAGCTCGATGACGATCTCGATCTCGGGGTTGTTCACCAGCTCGAAGACATCGTGGGTAATGGGGGTACCGGTAATGTCGCACTGCGGGTTCTGCGAACGCAGCGCAATTTGCGCCACTTCAATGTCACGCCCGGCACGCCGCGCGATTTCCTCGGCGTTGCGCTTGAGCACGTTGAAGGTACCGCCACCGACGGTACCTAGCCCACAGATGCCTACTTTGACCGGTTTCACACTGAACTCCCCATCTGCACTGCGTAAAACGGCCGGAGCTAGCTCCGGCCGCAGAAAAGAAAAAAGAGCCGCACCTTACGAAGCGGCTGTTTATTAGTCAATCGGGCCGAGGCCCACAATCACTCGGCTTCGAGCGCCAGCTTGGACAATTGCGCCGCTGGCTGGTAACCGGGTATCAACTTGCCATTGGCCAAGACGATCGCCGGCGTGCCATTGACCCCGATCATCTGCCCCAGGGCGTACTGCTTGGCCACCGGATTGTCACATTCGGCAGCGGGTACCTCCTGGCGCGTCTTGGCCAGGTTCATCGCCGCCTGGCGGTCCTTGGCGCACCAGACACTGACCAGTTCCTTATAGGCCGGACTTTCCAACCCCTGGCGCGGAAACGCCACGTAACGCACTTCGACGCCCAGGCGATTGAGTTCCGGGACTTCGCTGTGCAGCTTCTGGCAGTAACCGCAATCGGTGTCGGTGAACACGGTGATGTGGGTCTTGGCCGGCTCGGCGGCGAAGATCACCATTTCCTTGGTCGGAATGCCGTTGATTTCTTTACCAATAGCCTGGGTTTCATGCTGCTCGGTCAGGTTGACCGCCTTGCCGCCCTTGATTTGGAACAGATAGCCCTGCATGAGGAACTGGCCGTCGGCGCTGGCGTACAACTGGCGGCCGCCCTTGAGCTGAATCTGATACAGACCGGGCATCTGACTCTCGGCAATCGCTTCGATTGGCAGGTCTGGCTGGATAGCCTGCAGGCTCTGGCGGATCACCTGATCAGGGTCGGCGGCCAGGCTCAAACTGCTGGCCAAGCCGAGGGCCACGGCTGCAAAAATACGGGTCACGCGCATGGATACTCCTAACGAGCGTAGGACAAACGAAGGTTGCAACAGCCTACCATAGATGCCCGCAAAGGCAGACCACAGCAGGTCGGACGGCCACCTCAGCCCCTTGGGTGGTGTTGGGCATGCAACTCCTGCAGGCGCGCTCGAGCGATATGGGTATAAATCTGCGTGGTCGACAGATCGCTGTGCCCCAGCAACATCTGCACCACCCGCAGATCGGCGCCATGATTGAGCAGATGGGTAGCAAACGCATGACGCAGGGTGTGCGGCGACAGGCTCTTGGCAATACCTGCCACCCTGGCCTGCAGCTTGATTCGATGCCAGAAGGTTTGCCGGGTCATTTGCTCGCCACGCAAGCTGGGAAACAGCACGTCACTGGGCTTGCCGCCCAGCAATAACGGTCGCGCCTCCTTGCTGTAGCGCTCGATCCACAGGATCGCCTCTTCGCCCAGCGGCACCAGACGCTCCTTGCTGCCCTTGCCGAACACCCGCAGCACGCCCTGACGCAGATTGACCTGCTCCAGGGTCAGGCCGATCAGCTCGCTGACCCGCAAGCCGCAGGCATAGAGCACCTCGAGCATGGCACGATCGCGCAGACCGATCGGGTCATCCAAGTCCGGCGCCGCCAGCAGTGCCTCGACATCCGCCTCCGAGAGGGATTTTGGCAACAACCTGCCGAGCTGTGGCAAGTCGACCTGCAGGGTCGGATCGGTGCCAATCAGCCCTTCTCGCAACAAGAAGCGATAAAAGCCGCGCAACCCCGAGATCAGCCGCGCCGTGGAGCGAGCCTTGTAACCTTCGTTCAAGCGCCAGGCCAGGTGATCGAGAATCAACTCACGGCCGGCGCTGGGCAATTCCAGATCACGCGCCTGCAACCAACCATTGAACAACGCCAGATCGCTGCGATAAGCAGCCCTTGTATGCACGGACAAGCCCTTCTCCAGCCACAGGGCATCGAGAAAACGGTCAATCAGCGGGTGATCGATAGCGGGCATGGGGGGGGCTATGGCGGCAATTGAAAGCGGGTTAGTCTTTCACAGCCTGGTCATCCCCGACTAGTAGTGTGCGCACAAGGATCAGCGATGGACGAGCAACAAATTCTCCTGGCCTTCACGGCTATCGGCGCAACCGCCCTCGTCTGTCAGTGGCTGGCCTGGCGCCTGCGCCTGCCGGCGATTCTGTTTTTGCTGATCAGCGGCATACTCGCGGGGCCGATTCTCGGCTGGCTTGACCCACAGGCACTGTTCGGCCCACTGCTATTTCCCATGGTCTCGATGGCCGTGGCGCTGATCTTGTTCGAAGGCAGCCTGACCCTGCACTTGTCTGAATGGCGCGAAATCGGCAGCGTGGTCAGACGCTTGGTAACAGTTGGCGCACTGACCACCTGGGCGACTATCGCCATCGCGACCCACTACCTGCTCGACTTTTCCTGGGACATGGCCCTGCTGTTCGGCACCCTGACCCTGGTCACCGGGCCCACGGTGATAGTGCCGATGCTGCGCGTGGTGCGCCCGAAAGCCTCAGTGTCGAACATCCTGCGCTGGGAAGGCATTGTCATCGACCCAATTGGCGCGCTACTTGCCGTAGTCGTTTACAGCTTCATTATTGCCAGCAGTGACGGCGATGGCTGGAATCATGGCCTAGGCACCTTCGCCGGGGTGATCTTCTGCGGCAGCCTGTTCGGCGTGGCCGGTGGCTGGGCACTCGGACAAGTACTGCGGCGGCAATGGCTGCCAGACTACCTACACAACCTCGCCGTACTGGCTACCGTCCTCGGGGTTTTCATTGGCGCCAACCAGGTCATGCACGAGTCCGGCCTGCTCGCGGTCACCCTGATGGGCATGTGGCTGGCCAATATGAAGGGCGTGGACGTCCGGCACATCCTCCACTTCAAGGAAAACCTCAGCGTGCTGCTGATTTCCGGCCTGTTCATTCTGCTCGCCGCGCGCCTGGACCTCAGCGCTCTGCTCGCAATGGGACCGGCAGTTTTGCTGCTGCTTGCCGTCATTCAGTTCGTTGCTCGCCCGCTCAGCGTGGCGCTGTCGACCTTTGGCTCCAGCCTCAACTGGCGCGAACGCGCCCTGCTCGCCTGGATATCCCCGCGCGGCATAGTCGCCGCAGCGGTCTCGGCGACCTTCGCCATCCGCCTGAGCGAGTCCGGCCACGACGGCGCCCAGCTTCTGGTGCCCCTGACGTTTGCAGTCATCATCGGCACCGTGGTGCTACAGAGCGCCACCGCCCGCCCACTGGCAACCCTGCTCAAGGTGGCCGAACCATCGCCCAGCGGCTTTCTCATCGTTGGCGCCAATTCAGTCGCCCGGGCGATTGGCAAGGCCCTGCAACAACTCAACTGTCGGGTACTGCTCACCGACTCAAGCTGGGAAAACATTCGTGCCGCGCGCATGGAGAACCTGCCGACCTATTTCGGCAACCCCGCCTCACAACATGCCGAGGCGCACTTGGATCTGGTCGGCCTCGGCCACTTGCTGGCGCTATCGCCGGCCGGCGAACTGAACACCCTGGCGAGCATGCGCTTCCGCCATGAGTTCGGCGCCACGCGCTTGTTCAGCCTGGCAAGCGGCCAGGAAAGTCGCCGCAGCGACAAGCACCGCGCCAGCGACGAACACCGCGGCCGACCGCTGGGCAGTCAGCCCCTGACCTATCCTCATGCAGCCAGTCGCCTGTCCCACGGCGCCGAACTGTACAACACAACCTTGACCGACGGCTTCGGCTGGAGCGATTACCAGGCTCTGCATGGCACGCGCGCCACCCTACTGTTCGCTCGCGACCGTGAAGGCTGGGTGCATGTGGCAACTTCAGGCCACAACTTGCAACCGCAGACCGGCTGGACCCTGGTATCACTCATCGAAACGCAAACGGCCAGCACCGCCGGCGCGGAGCAAAATAGCCTGCAGACAACATGAGCAACGCTCGAATCAACCGGACCTGACTGGGTGAGCAACCGAAGCTGGCGTATTCACGCTTCGGCCAGATACTGAGCTATACGGGCATGAGCAGAACACCTCGGATGATCCACTCATCAGGTACTCGGCAACCGGAAGTCTCTTGGCAGCCCCACAACCGAGCCGACCGAGCGCTAGAAGACGGCACTACCGGATATCAGCGCTACCAGTGGCAACCGGATAACTACGCGTCGCAACAATGACCGACACCTCTTCCAGCCGAGTCATTACCGCCTTGCCGAACTTCTTGCTCTCCCGCTGGCCTGCCATTACGACCTGAATCAATGGCCGCAGCAGCCACAGCACTGCGTAGCTTCTTGAGGATGGCCGCCCTGCCAGACGGGCAGCTTATCGGGGCCCAGACCAGGCAACACTCAGCGTCCAGCCCGCCCCATAAACGCAAAAAGCAGCCCGAAGGCTGCTTTTCATAAGGAAGCTGAGGCTTAGCCCAATTTTTCCTTGATACGTGCTGCCTTACCGGACAGGTCACGCAGGTAGTAAAGCTTGGCTTTACGCACGTCGCCGCGACGCTTGACGGCCAGGCTGTCAACCAGCGGGCTGTAGGTCTGGAAAGTACGCTCTACGCCAACACCGTTGGAGATCTTGCGCACAGTGAAGGCACTGTTCAGACCACGGTTACGCTTGGCGATTACCACGCCTTCGAATGCCTGCAGACGCTCACGGTCGCCTTCCTTCACTTTTACCTGGACGACAATGGTGTCACCCGGGGAGAAGGGAGGGACTACTTTGCCCATCTGCTCAGCTTCGATTTGCTGAATGATCTTGTTGGTCATGCTGCGCTCCTAAGACAAGCCGTCTGGCCGGTCATCGATACATTAACTATCGTCCCGCTGGCGGATGTATTCCTCCAGCAGCTTTTTCTCTTCTCCAGAAAGCGAGCGGCTATCCAGAAGATCGACACGGCGTTCCCAGGTCCGACCGAGGGACTGCTGTAAACGCCAGCGCCGGATGTGTTCGTGGTTGCCGCCGAGCAGCACCTCAGGAACACGCTTATCCGCATACACCTCCGGACGAGTGTAATGCGGGCAGTCGAGCAGGCCATCCGTAAAGGAATCCTCCTCGGCCGAACTTGCATGACCCAATGCACCAGGCAAAAGGCGCGTCACCGCATCGATCAGCACCATGGCCGGCAGCTCACCGCCAGACAGGACGTAATCCCCAATCGACCATTCTTCATCGACATGCGTTTCAATGAAACGCTCATCGACACCTTCGTAGCGCCCGGCAATGAGGATCAAAGCCTCCTCGTTGGCCAGTTCGCGTACGGCTGACTGCGTCAGCTGACGACCCTGCGGCGAGAGGTAAATCACCTTCGCTTTTACACCTGCGGCCTGCCTGGCATCGAGCAAGGCATCCTCAAGCGGCTTGATCTTCATCACCATGCCCGGACCGCCACCGAAAGGCCGATCATCAACAGTGTGATGGCGGTCTGCGGTGTAGCTCCGCGGGTTCCAACAGGTCAATTGCAACAAGCCCTGTTTCACCGCACGGCTGGTGATGCCGTAATCGCTGATTGCGGTAAACATTTCCGGGAACAGCGTAATGACTTCAACGCGCAGATTTGGCATCAGGCTTAGAAGTCCGCATCCCAGTCGACCCGCATTTCGCCAGCACCAAGGTCAATCGACAACACGCATTGCTCCGTATAGGGCAACAGGCGTTCACGATCATCCAGGCTGTCGGTGCAGGGTTTGACCACAATCACATCGTTGGCACCGGTCTCGAATAACTGCTCGATCTTGCCGAGCAACTGCCCTGCCTGATCGATAACCTTGAGACCTTCCAACTGATACCAGTAGAACTCGCCTTCGCTCAGATCAGGCAATTGGCTGCGCGGCACACTAATCTCGAAACCGGCGAAGGTACGCGCTACCTCGCGATCATCGAGACCCTTGAGCCTTGCTACCAGAACCTTGCCTTGCAGGCGGCCACTGGCCACTTCGACTTGTTTCACCTCGTTGTCACGCCTGAGCGTCCAGCGAGGGTAATCGAGCACGTTGGTCAAAGGATCAGTAAAGGAAAAAACCTTCACCTCACCTTTTATGCCATGCACCGAAACTATCTTGCCAAGAACCACTAAGTCCTCGGCGGGGGCTGGCTTCATGCTCATAAGGTTGCTTAGGCAGCAGCCTTGGCAGCTTCCTTGAGCAGCTGAGCAACACGCTCAGACGGCTGTGCACCCTGACCGAGCCAGTAAGTGGCACGCTCTTGGTCGATGGACAGCTTGATTTCGGCACCCGAAGCAACCGGGTTGAAGAAACCAATACGCTCAACGAAACGACCATCGCGCGGATTGCGGCTGTTGGTCACGGTGAGGTGGTAAAACGGGCGCTTTTTGGAGCCGCCACGGGCAAGACGGATGGTTACCATTGAACTTCTTTCCTGTAGTCGGTGCTGCAAAACTAAAAATGCATGCATAGGGCACGAGGCCCGAAAGGCCGCATATTCTAAGGATTATCGCTACTTTTGCAAAGTCTTTTTCCGAAAGACGGAAAAGGCTTCATAAAAGGACCACTACAAGCCTCAAGCATGAGCTTGCTACCTGCAGCGTGTTACTCACAGCTACATCTTCGGCATACCGCCCGGCATCATACCGCCCATGCCACGCATCATCTTGGCCATACCGCCCTTGGCTGTGAATTTCTTCATCATCTTCTGCATCTGCTTGTGCTGCTTGATCAGGCGACCGATATCCTGCACCTGAGTCCCGGAGCCCATGGCGATACGCCGCTTGCGCGAACCGCTGATGACTTCAGGATCACGTCGTTCGCCCGGGGTCATCGAATTGATGATGGCCTCCATCTGCTTGAACTGCTTCTCGGCCGCACCCTGGGCGTTACCCATCTGCGCCGGGTTGACGCCACCCATCTGCGGCAACTTGTCCATCAGGCCGCCGAGGCCGCCCATGCTCTTCATCTGCTGCAACTGGTCACGGAAGTCTTCGAGATCGAAGCCCTTGCCCTTCTTCAGCTTCTTGGTCAGCTTGTCGGCTTTCTCGCGGTCGAGGGTCTGCTCGGCCTGCTCGATCAGGCTGAGTACATCGCCCATGCCGAGGATGCGCGAAGCGATACGATCCGGATGGAACGGCTCCAGCGCATCACTCTTCTCGCCCATACCGATAAACTTGATCGGCTTGCCGGTGATATGCCGCACCGACAAGGCTGCACCACCACGCGCATCACCATCGACCTTGGTCAACACCACGCCGGTCAGCGGCAACGCATCACCGAAGGCCTTGGCGGTATTGGCAGCATCCTGACCGGTCATCGCATCGACCACGAACAAGGTCTCGGCCGGTTTGATCGCCGCATGCAGCGCCTGAATCTCCGCCATCATTTCGGCATCGATGGCCAGGCGACCGGCGGTATCGACGATCACCACATCGATGAATTTGAGCCTGGCTTCCTTGATTGCCGCCTCGGCAATCGCCACCGGTTTCTGACTGAGGTCCGAGGGAAAGAAGGTCACCCCGACCTCGGCAGCCAGGGTTTCCAACTGTTTGATTGCCGCGGGACGGTAAACGTCGGCGGACACGACCATGACGGTCTTCTTCTTGCGCTCCTTGAGAAAGCGCGCCAGCTTGCCGACCGTGGTGGTTTTACCGGCGCCCTGCAGACCCGCCATCAGCACCACGGCGGGCGGCACGGCATTCAGCGCCAGATCTTCGTTGGCCGCGCCCATCAGCGCTTCCAGTTCGGCACGCACGATCTTCACGAAAGCCTGACCCGGCGTCAGGCTTTTCGACACCTCGGTACCGACCGCACGGTCTTTGACCTTGCCGACGAAGTCCTTGACCACCGGCAGCGCGACGTCAGCTTCGAGCAACGCCATGCGCACTTCGCGCAAGGTGTCCTTGATATTGTCTTCTGTCAGCCGGGCTTTGCCAGTGACATTGCGCAGCGTCTGCGAGAGGCGATCAGTCAGATTTTCGAACATGCACGTTCCTTTCAGGCCCTTTCGAGCCGAGGGTGGGCTTGCAACAGACCGGCGATTATATCGGAGACTCCCACCCACCGACACTGTCAGCGGTCTTTCGTGAAATGCTCGTTGTATGCCACACTCAGCGCCTTTCGGGCTCGCCTAACAAGGATTTATGCACCCTCTGCTTCCCAGCCTCGCCGCTGCCAGCCTCTATGCCGGCGCCACCTTCTACCAAGGTCTGCGCCTCAGCCAGCGCAGCACGCCCGATAAACGCCTGCTGGTGCTACTCGGCGTGCTCGCCCTGCTCTTCCATGGTGCCAGCCTGTTTTTGCAGATGAGCCAAGCGCCCGGCCTGTCGCTCGACTTTTTCAATGCCGCCAGCCTGATCGCCTATGCCGTGATCGCACTGACCCTGCTCGCCTGCGCCCGCATCCCGGTAGAAAACCTGCTGCTGCTGCTATTCCCGCTAGGCTGCCTGACCGTATTACTGGCGCAGCTCATGCCGTCCGGCACCCTAAAGTCGATCAATGAAGCGCCAGGCATTCTCGCCCACATTCTGCTATCGATCATGGCCTACGGCATGCTGACCATTGCCGTGTTCCAGGCACTGCTGCTATTGCTGCAGGATCATCAGCTCAAGCACAAGCACCCGTCCGGACTGATCAGGAACTTCCCCCCACTGCAAACCATGGAAAGCCTGTTGTTCGGCTTTCTCTGGGCCGGCTGGATCCTGCTGTCGCTGTCATTGCTGTCCGGCGCGATCTTCATCGATGACCTGTTTGCCCAGCACCTTGTGCATAAAACCATCCTTTCCTGCTTCGCCTGGATCGTCTTCGCCGTCCTGCTCTGGGGCCGCCACCAGCTCGGCTGGCGCGGCCACAAGGCAATCCGCTGGACCCTGGCCGGCTTCTGCCTACTGATGCTGGCCTACTTCGGCAGCAAGCTGGTTCGCGAATTCATACTGCATATCTAGGCCATTTCCGTGGACAACGCTCACCCTGGCTTTCTGCTCGGCCTGCTGATTTTCCTGCTCGCCTGCTCGGCGTTCTTCTCCAGCTCGGAAACCGGCATCCTCAGCCTCAACCGCTATCGCCTGCGCCATCTGGCCAAAGAAGGCCACCGTGGCGCCAAGCGGGTCAGCGACCTGCTCAGCCGCCCGGATCGCCTGCTCGGCACCATTCTGATCGGCAACAACTTCGTCAATATTCTCGCCTCGGCCATCGCCACCGTGCTGGCCATTCAGCTCTGGGGCGAAGCCGGGATCGCGATCGCCACCATAGGCCTGACCCTGGCGCTGCTGATTTTCGGTGAAATCACCCCGAAAACCCTGGCCGCCCTGCACCCGGAAAAAGTTGCCTACCCGTTCAGCCTGCCGCTGCTGATACTGCTCAAACTGTTCTACCCGCTGGTCATCCTGCTCGGCTGGATCAGCAACGGCCTGCTCAGGCTACTGGGTGTCGACCCGGCCAGTAAAAACAACGACAGCCTGACCACCGAGGAACTGCGCAGCGTGGTGCGCGAGTCCGGCCATGAACTGCCGAAAAACCGCCAGAACATGCTGCTCGGCATCCTCGACCTGGAGAAGGTCACGGTCGACGACATCATGATCCCGCGCAACGAAGTCACCGGCATCGACCTGGAAAACGATATCGAGACCATCATCAACCTGCTCACCACCACGACCCACACGCGCCTGCCGGTGTTTCGCCACGACATCAACCAGGTCGAAGGCATCGTGCACATGCGCCAGATCGCACGCCTGATGGGGCACAACCAGCTGACCAAGGAAGACTTGCTCGCCGCCTGCAACGAGCCCTACTTCGTGCCGGAGAACACACCGCTATCGACTCAGCTGATCAACTTCCAGAAACAGAAACGCCGGATCGGCATCGTCGTCGACGAGTACGGCGATGTGATTGGCATCGTGACCCTGGAAGACATCCTCGAAGAAATCGTCGGCGACTTCAGCAATCAGGACACCCTGCGCAGCCCGGACATTCATCCGCAAGAAGATGGCACCCAGGTCATCGATGGCGCCGCGTACATTCGCGAGGTCAACAAGACGCTCGGCTGGCACCTGCCCTGCGACGGCCCCAAGACCCTTAACGGCCTAATCACCGAAGCGCTGGAAAGCATCCCCGACAGTGCTGTGTGCCTGAAGATCGGCCCTTACCGCCTGGAAATCCTGCAGTCGTCGGAGAACCGGGTGAAAAGCGTACGAGCCTGGAAGACCAGCGCTACGGCACCGAGCGAAACACCGGCAGACTAGCGGCTGGTGCGGTGAGTGGTTAACTCAAGTGCGGATGCCTGAGGCTCTGAGACAAGTCGTCTGCGACGAGTCATGGTCCGCTCTGGCGAGGAACCGCAACACACTATCAGGGCCTCAGGCGCCGATATTGACTACTCGAACCGACCAAACAGGCCACTAGCCGCCAGGCCCTCGGCCCAGACCCGATAACCGAGGTTCGACGGGTGGTAGCCGTCGACCGCCAGGTAATCCGCGGAAAACTCCAGGCTCAGCGGATGATGCCCCGCCCCCAGGCGAGCGGCGAGCTGGCGCAAGCAGGTATCGAGCAAGGCTGCACGCACGCCGAGCACCTGCCGTAGCAGCCAGGGCAAGGCGCTGAAATGCTGCAGCGGCGGCACACCGCTGAACGCCACCTGCGCACCACGCCGAGCCAACACCTCGGCCATGTTGCCGAGCGCAACGCGCCAGCGCCGCAGCGACGTGAGATGGCTGGCGTCGTTGACACCGAAGACCAACAGCGCCAGATCGAACGGCTCGTCCAGCACCTGCGGCAACAACCGCTCACACGCCTGCGCGGCGGTGATGCCATTTTCACCACAGGCACGCCAGGCCACCGGCCTGCCTTGCCGAACCGCCAGCGCCTCGGCCAACTGCCCCACCAGCGCCGCCCGCAAGCAGCTCACGCCAACACCCACCACCGTGGATTCACCCAACACCAGCAAGCGCAATGGCTCGCCCGCCAGGTCAGCCCCAGCCAACCCGCGCCGCGGACCTTCGGCTGGCGGCAGCCTGAGTGCCTGCCTGCGCGTGCGTAGGGCTAGCGGCACCAGCACAGGCGACAGCACCAGCACAGTCAGCCACCAGGCATATGCGCGCAGAGGGTTCACAGTTCGACGCTGACCGCTTGCGCCGCACGAGCGGCCTTGGCACGCGCTGTCTGCAGCGACTCATCGCGCGCCAAGGCCACCCCCATGCGCCGCTGACCACTGACTTCGGGCTTGCCGAACAAACGCAGCGCCGTGTCCGGTTCGGCCAGCGCCGCACCGAGATTGGCAAAACTGACCTGCCGCGAATCACCCTGCACCAACAACACCGCCGAAGCGCAGGGGCCGAGCTGACGAATAAGCGGAATCGGCAGACCGAGAATGGCCCGCGCATGCAGGGCGAACTCGGACAGATCTTGAGAAATCAGCGTGACCAGACCGGTATCGTGGGGCCGCGGCGAGACTTCGCAGAACCAGACCTGATCGCCCTTGACGAACAACTCGACGCCAAACAGACCGCGACCGCCCAGCGAGTCCGTGACGGCCAGGGCAATGCGTTCCGCCTCGGCCTGGGCCTTCGCACTCATCGGCTGCGGCTGCCAGGATTCCTGATAGTCGCCCTTGACCTGACGGTGGCCGACCGGCGCACAGAAGCTGGTGCCGCCGGCATGCCGCACCGTCAGCAGGGCAATCTCATAGTCGAAATCGATAAAGCCCTCGACGATCACTCGCCCCTTGCCGGCGCGACCACCCGCCTGGGCGTACTCCCAGGCCGGCTGCAGGTCATCGATAGTTTTCAGCAGCGACTGGCCTTTACCCGAGGAGCTCATGATCGGCTTGATCAGACAGGGAAAGCCGATCTGCTGCACCGCCGCCCGGCACGCCTCGAACGAGTCGGCGAATTGGTAAGGCGAGGTCGGCAAGCCCAACTCTTCGGCCGCGAGACGGCGGATACCCTCGCGGTTCATGGTCAACTGCGCGGCACGCGCGCTGGGGATCACGGTAAAACCTTCGCTCTCCAGCTCGACCAGCGTCGCCGTGGCAATCGCCTCGATCTCGGGCACGATGTAATGCGGCTGTTCCAACTCGATCACCGCACGCAACGCCGCGCCATCGAGCATATCGATCACATGACTGCGATGCGCCACCTGCATCGCCGGGGCATTGACATAGCGATCCACGGCGATCACCTCAACGCCGAGGCGCTGCAGTTCGATCACCACTTCCTTGCCCAGCTCACCAGAACCACAGAGTAAGACGCGAGTCGCACTCGGCGACAATGGGGTTCCGATACGGGGCATGAAGGCTCCTCGAACTAACAGGGATAAAAGGCCACCAGGCGGTGGAGCTAGAGCAGTACACCCAGGGCTTGCGCCCGCGCATGACAAAGCAGCAACACCTGACGACGCTCGGCATTGTCCATGCGACCCCAGCGGGTGATTTCGGCAACATTACGCTGGCAACCGATACAGATGTCGTCATCGTCCAGCGCACAGATCTGCACGCAGGGCGAGACAACGGGGCGTTCGTGCCCCATCAGTCGTCCTGCTCGACCAGATCGCGGGCATAACGCTGAGCGTTATGCGCATAGTGCGCGGCGCTGGCCTCGAGCATGGTCTTTTGCGCCTCGTTCAGCTCGCGCACCACCTTGCCTGGCGAACCAATTACCAGGGAGCCGTCGGGAATTTCCTTGCCTTCGCCGATCAGGGTATTGGCGCCGATGATGCAGTACTTGCCGATTTTCGCGCCGTTGAGCACCACCGCATTGATGCCAACCAGGCTGTAATCGCCGACCGTGCAGCCATGCAGCATGGCGTTATGGCCGATGGTCACGCCCTTGCCGAGCGTCAGCGGAAAGCCCATGTCGGTGTGCATCACGGTGCCGTCCTGCACGTTGCTCTGCTCGCCGATGTGGATCAGCTCGTTGTCGCCGCGCAACACCGCGCCGAACCAGACGCTGGCACCCTGCTCCAGCTTGACCTTGCCGACCAGCGTGGCGTTCGGTGCCACCCAGCTCTCGGGGTGGACGTCGACGCTGGATTGCCCCAGGCGATATTTCATTGATTGACCCTCGTTTCGCGATTGATCTGCGCTTTCGCGCAATTAGCGGAGCGTGATGAAGTGCTCAGATGGTTGATGCAGATTGATCTCGGCGTCATAGACTAGATTGACCAGCTCCACCAGCATGATCGCCGTAAGTCCCCAGATCTTGTATTCGCCATAACGGTAACTCGGCACGTACCAGCTCTGCCCGAGGTAGTCGATGCGATGGGTCATCTCGCGCGGATCGCCGCGAAAGAACTCCAGGGGCACCGAGAACACCGAGGCGATTTCATCATCGTTGGCCAGGTATTCGACGTAATCCGGCACCAGCCCGACGTAGGGGGTGACCTGAATGCCGTGACGCGAAATCAGGGTGCTGAGCGGCCCGATCACCTCGACCAGCCCCGGCGCCAGGCCGATTTCCTCTTCGGCCTCACGCAGTGCGGTACGAATCAGATCGGCATCTTCCGGATCCCGTCGACCGCCGGGAAAAGCCACCTCGCCGCCGTGAGTGGACAGGCCACTGGCGCGCAAAGTCAGCACCACTTCCGGTTGGTCGTTGCGGGTGAGTGGAACCAACACCGCCGCTTCGGGGAAGTTGCGGTCAGTCTCCAGAAGACGCGGGCTGTAGCCGCGCACGCGGTGGAGCAGATCGTCCAGCATGGAGATTCTCAGTCTTTATTCTTATTTCGATGATTGCACGAAAGTCACCCTCGCCCCAAGCTCGGCAACGCTCGCGACGATCATTCAGGGAGTCGCTGCAGCGCCTGATCGCGCTTGCCGCCCGGCCCCATCACGCGCCAAAATATGGGTGACTAAGAGGATCCCCCATGAAGTTCTGCAGCCAGTGCGGCAGCCCTGTGACCCTGAAAATCCCCGAGGGCGACAACCGCTTGCGCCATGTGTGCGAGCACTGCCACACCATTCATTACCAGAACCCGCGAATAGTCGCCGGCTGCTTGCCGGTGTGGGGCCAGCGCGTACTGTTGTGCCGCCGCGCCATAGAGCCGCGTCGTGGTTTCTGGACCCTGCCGGCCGGCTTCATGGAGAACGGTGAAACCCTGGAACAGGCTGCTGCGCGCGAAACCCACGAGGAAGCCTGCGCCCGGGTACACGACCTGAACCTCTACACCCTGTTCGACCTGCCGCATATCAATCAGGTGTACCTGTTCTTCCGTGCCGAACTGGCTGACCTGGATTTCGCCGTCGGCGAAGAGAGCCTCGAGGTGAAGCTATTCGAGGAAGCTGAGATTCCCTGGTCCGAGCTGGCTTTCCCGACTATCGGGCGTACCTTAGAATGCTACTTTGCTGACCGCCAGCAGCACCTTTACCCGGTACGCAACGAGCCGCTGGAAGCTTTGCGCGCACACTACAAGAAAGTTCATTGATCCCCGGGATACCGCTCCGATGCGCTGGTTACTCATTCTGCTCTGCTTGTCCCTTACCGCTACTGTTCACGCCACTGCCACGCCCATGCAGGAGGCCCCGCTGATCGACAAGGTACTGGTGGTCAAGTCGGAACGCCGACTGCACCTGATCAGCCGCGGCGAAACACTCAAATCCTACCGGGTGTCCCTCGGCAAGCAGGCCAATGGCGCCAAACAACGCGAGGGCGATCGGCGCACGCCGGAAGGCTTCTATTGGATCGATTGGCGTAAAACCAGCGAGAAATACCAACTGTCCCTGCACATCTCCTACCCCAATGCCCGCGATCAGGCCCACGCCCGCGCGCAAGGCGTGCCTCCCGGCGGCATGATCATGATTCACGGCACACCGCTGGACGAGGAGTACCCGGAGTGGTTCTTCCACACACTGGACTGGACCGAAGGCTGTATCGCCATGAAAAACGATGACATCCGTGAAATCTGGAGCCTGGTCAAGGACGGCACCCTGATCGAGATCAGGCCCTGATGGCCGCAAGGCCTTCTCTTGCGGCCCATGGCTTGGCGCTTGCGCCATTCACTCAACGCTGGGTTGCGGACAAATCCGTCAGCCTGCACGCGTCGCGCCAGCAAAGGTTTGCACACGTTAATCTTGCGCGATAACTTATTGTGCTAATCACCTGATCGCGGGACCGCCCCATGACCCAGCCCCACACCTGCGCCGCGCTATTGCTGGACAACCAGCTGTGCTTCGCCCTGTATTCGACCTCCCTGCTGATGACCAAGGCCTACAAGCCGCTGCTGCAGAGCATCGGCCTGACCTACCCGCAGTACCTGGCCATGCTGGTGCTATGGGAACGCGACGGCATCACCGTCGGCGAGATCAGCGCCCGCCTGTTGACCGACCCCGGTTCGCTGACGCCACTGCTCAAGCGCCTGGAAGCCGAAGGCCTGCTCAAGCGCACCCGTAGCAGCGTTGACGAGCGCGTGGTCGAGCTGTACCTGACCGAACAGGGCCGCGCCCTGCAGCAGCAGGCCGAGCGCTTCCCCGCCTGCATAGCCGAGGCCAGCGGGCACAGCACGGCCGAGCTAATGGCGCTCAAGGAGGAAGTGCTAGCCCTGCGCAACCAGCTACAACAGTCGATCTAACCCAGGTACCGGCACCACCCTGTCGGTCGCTAGCCTTTGTCCCCGCCCCGCCAACGCCCCCGCCTGAAATCCGCAGCCAGCCTCACTTATTCCATAAAATACAAATACGTATAACTATTTAATCTTATAAATATATTGCGCACTAAATTCAATCGCACTAAGTTTCATGCCACGCACTTACTTAGCGCGCAATACTTTAGACAACAAACTAACCGGAAGACATCACCATGCAAAGCATCCAAGCCCTTTACACCGCTAGCGCCACCGCCACTGGTGGACGTGACGGCCGCGCCGTTTCCTCCGACGGTTTCCTCGACGTGAAACTGACCACCCCGCGCGAACTAGGCGGCCAGGGCGGCGAAGCGAGCAACCCGGAACAGCTGTTCGCTGCCGGCTACTCGGCCTGCTTCATCGGTGCGCTGAAGTTCGTCGCCAGCCAGAAGAAACTGGCCCTGCCGGCAGACACCGCGATCACTGGCAAGGTCGGCATCGGCCAGATTCCCGGCGGCTTCGGCCTGGAAGTGCAACTCAACATCAGCCTGCCGGGCCTCGAACAGGCCGCCGCCGAGGAACTGGTCGACGCAGCTCATCAGGTCTGCCCATACTCCAACGCCACCCGCGGCAACATTGACGTACGCCTGAACGTCGCCGTCTGAAACGCGCACCCAGCGGTCGGGCGGTTAGTGGGTTAACTCAAGTCGGATACCTGAGGTTCTGAGCTAAGGTGCGGCGACCAGCCATAGCCCGCTATGGTGAGGAGCGGCAACGCAGTATCAGGGCCTCGGGCGCCGAAATTGACTAATCAAACGGATCAGGCTGGACACGAACCGGCTGACCGAGAGGAACAGAATAGTTAACAACTTCAGCACGATGGTTTCCGCCGCACTTCTCGTACTCGCCGCCGGCAGCCTCGGCGCCGAACCCAGCACCCAGAGATTGGGCAATATCGAGCACTGCCCCCAGAATGCTGTCACACCCGCTCAGAACTGCAAGTCGGACAGGCGCATAACCTCGAAGGCAGGTGTCTCATAGGGATGGGCCTTTTTCATCGCCTTGACCGAGTCGTGCAACAGCTCGTCGGCCACCACCAGCTCGACTTTCCATTCAGCTACCTGGTGCACCTGCCCCTGCTGGCCGAGGAAAGGCGCGCTACCCACCAACGGCCGGTACTGGCCCTGGCCCAGGGTCTGCCAACAGCAGCTGTCGTAGTTACCGATGCGCCCGGCGCCTGCCGCGAAAACAGCCTGTTTGATCTGCTCAAGATGGCTTTCCGGGACGTAGAAACACAGCTTGTACATCGAGTTCTCCATAATGCATCGACGAATACGGCAAACCCGGACCTCAGGATCGCCCTGCCACAGCAATAATGGCATTTTGCCTTATGCGATACCCATGGCCCAGTTCACAACTCCATATTGGAGCGCCGGAATGGCAGATCATCCATTTCCTTATTAGAGCAATTAGTTATAAGCAAGCAAACCTTAATCACCCCTGACAAAACGCCGCCAGCGCGCCCGCAGGCCACCGACCGGCGGGTTGTGGCTGCCATCGCAATAGGGCAGGCGCTGCGACTGGCCACAGCGACAGAGCAACAGACGCTGCTCGCGCTGCGGCTCGAGGCGTACTCCAGCGCAGCATCCGGGAGAACAATCGGGTAGCGCGGACGAACGCCCGCAACGGCACAACAGATGCGTCTCGCCGGGTTTGACCTGACGGACTTCGGGGAGGATTGGAACATCGCGTTCAGCCATCGACACCGCAAGCCCGGATGTACTCCGGGGACAATGGTTAGACCAGCCCAGACAACATCCGAGTTGCTGCGCTGCGCCTCAAAGAGCGAAAAATGGAGACGTCAGAGTGGCTGCTGGCCCTCTCCCGCATTGGGAGAGGGCGCTGACGAGCCCAAACCTCGCGGTCAGTCCACCCAGACCCGCGCGTTGCGGAACATGCGCAGCCAGCCGGCATCTTCCTGCCACTCGTCCGGCTGCCAGGAATTCTGCACGGCGCGGAACACCCGCTCCGGGTGCGGCATCATGATGGTCACCCGACCGTCGCGGCTGGTCAGGCCGGTAATCCCGCGCGGCGAGCCATTGGGGTTGGCCGGATAGGTTTCGCTGACCTTGCCGTGGTTGTCGATAAAGCGCATGGCCACGCAACCGGATAGATCGGCTTCGAGCAGGGCTTCCTCGCTCTCAAACTCGGCATGGCCCTCACCGTGGGCGATGGCGATCGGCATGCGTGAACCGGCCATGCCGCGTAGGAAGATCGAGGCCGACTCTTGCACCTGAACCATGGCCACCCGCGCCTCGAACTGCTCCGAACGGTTGCGCACGAAGTGCGGCCAGAACTCGCTGCCCGGGATCAGCTCGTGCAGGTTGGACATCATCTGGCAACCGTTGCACACGCCAAGGGAAAAGCTGTCCTTGCGCTCGAAAAAGGCCTGGAAGCCATCACGGGCACGGTTGTTGAACAGGATCGACTTGGCCCAACCCTCACCGGCGCCGAGCACGTCGCCATAGGAAAAGCCGCCACAGGCGACCAGCCCCTTGAAGGCCTCAAGGTCGACACGGCCGGCGAGGATATCGCTCATGTGCACGTCGATCGCGCTGAAACCGGCACGGTCGAAGGCGGCGGCCATTTCCACCTGGCCGTTGACGCCCTGCTCACGCAGCACGGCAATTTGTGGACGCAGGCCCTTCTTGATGTAGGGCGCGGCGATGTCCTGGTTGACGTCGAAATCCAGCTTGATGCTGAGACCCGGATTGTCTTCCTCAAGCAGTGCATCGAACTCCTGCTCGGCGCACTGGACGTTGTCGCGCAGGCGCTGGATCTGGTAGCTGGTTTCGCTCCACTGCCGATGCAGCAAGCGACGCTGGCTGGCGAATACCGGCTGGCCTTGGAAGCTGATCGCGACCTCGTCATTGTTGACCGGCTGACCGATCACCGCCACGCAATCAAGCCCCGCCGCGCTGAACTGCGTCAGCACCTGCGGCGTGGCGTCCTTGTGCACCTGGATCAGCGCACCCAGCTCTTCGTTGAACAGCACGGCAGCCAGTTCGTCTGGACTGCCGGCCAGTGAGTCGAGCGACAGCTGCAGGCCGCAATGGCCGGCGAAGGCCATTTCCAGCGCGCTGACCAGCAGGCCGCCGTCGGAACGGTCATGGTAGGCCAGCAGGTGACCATCGGCGTTCAGCCCCTGGATCACCGCGAAGAATGCCTTGAGGTCTTCGGCGTCGTCGACGTCGGGGGCCTGCCTGCCGATCTGCCCGTACACCTGAGCCAGAATCGAGGCGCCCATACGGTTCTGCCCGCGCCCCAGGTCGATCAGGATCAGGTCGGTTTCGCCCTTGTTCATGCGCAGTTGCGGAGTCATTGTCTTGCGGATATCGCTGACCGGGGCAAAGCCGGTAACGATCAGCGACAGCGGCGAGGTTACGCTCTTCTCCGCGCCGTCATCCTGCCAGCGGGTTTTCATCGACATCGAATCCTTGCCCACCGGGATGCTGATCCCCAGTTCCGGACACAGCTGCATGCCCACGGCTTTGACCGTGTCGTACAGGCGGGCGTCTTCGCCTGGGTGGCCAGCGGCGGCCATCCAGTTGGCGGACAGCTTGATGTCGGAAATCTTCTCGATCCGCGCCGCGGCCAGGTTGGTCAAGGTCTCGCCAATGGCGATACGCCCCGATGCGGCCGCATCCAGCAAGGCCAGCGGCGTGCGCTCACCCATGGCCATGGCTTCGCCGGTATAGACGTCGAAACTGGTGGCGGTGACCGCACAATCGGCCACGGGCACCTGCCACGGACCGACCATCTGATCGCGTGCGACCAGCCCAGTGATAGTGCGGTCGCCGATAGTGATCAGGAAGCTCTTGCTGGCCACGGCCGGGTGATGCAGCACGCGGGTCAGGGCATCGTCGATCGCCAGGCCACTGGCATCGAAATCATCGCCCCGCTCGGCTTCGTGGCTTGCCGAGCGGTGCATGCGCGGCGCCTTGCCGAGCAGCACATTGAGCGGCATGTCCACCGCCTTGTTCCCGAAATGGCTGTCGGCAACGGTCAGGTGCGGCTCTTCGGTGGCCTCACCGACCACCGCGAACGGGCAACGCTCGCGTTCGCAAATCGCCTTGAACCGCTCGAATTCGGCGGCATCGACGGCCAGCACGTAGCGCTCCTGGGATTCGTTGCTCCAGATCTCATGGGGTGCCATGCCCGGCTCGTCATTGGGCACATTGCGCAGTTCGAAACGCCCACCGCGACCGCCATCGTTGACCAGCTCGGGGAAGGCGTTGGACAAACCGCCAGCGCCGACGTCATGAATAAAGCTGATCGGGTTGTGCTCGCCAAGCTGCCAGCAGCGGTCGATCACTTCTTGGCAGCGCCGCTCCATTTCCGGATTTTCGCGCTGCACCGAGGCGAAATCCAGATCAGCCGAGCTGGTACCCGTGGCCATCGACGAGGCGGCGCCGCCGCCCAGACCGATCAACATGGCCGGGCCACCGAGCACGATCAACTTGGAGCCGATGGTGATTTCACCTTTCTGCACGTGATCGGCGCGGATGTTGCCCATGCCGCCAGCGAGCATGATCGGCTTGTGGTAACCACGCACCTCGTAGCCGCGCGGAGAATCGATCGCCTGCTCGAAGGTACGGAAATAGCCGGTCAATGCCGGACGACCGAATTCATTATTGAACGCCGCGCCACCGAGCGGGCCTTCAATCATGATGTCCAGCGCCGTGACGATGCGTTCCGGCTTGCCATAGGGCACTTCCCACGGCTGCTCGAAGCCCGGGATCTGCAAGTTGGAGACGCTGAAACCGGTCAACCCGGCCTTGGGCTTGGCACCGCGGCCGGTAGCGCCCTCGTCACGGATCTCGCCACCGGAGCCAGTGGCCGCACCGGGGAACGGCGCGATGGCGGTCGGGTGGTTATGGGTTTCCACCTTCATCAGGATATGCACCGGCTCCTGATGGGCAGCGTACTGTCGGGTTTCTGCGTTCGGGTAGAAACGACCGGCAGAGTGGCCAACGATCACCGCGGCATTGTCTTTATAGGCCGAGAGCACGCCCTCGCCATGCAGCGCGTTGGTGTTCTTGATCATGCCGAACAGCGACTTTTCCTGGCTCTCGCCGTCGATATCCCAGCTGGCATTGAAGATCTTGTGCCGGCAATGCTCGGAGTTGGCCTGGGCGAACATCATCAATTCGATGTCGTGCGGGTTGCGCTTCAGGTCATTGAAGCTGCTGACCAGGTAATCGATTTCGTCTTCGGCCAGGGCCAGACCCAGCTCGACGTTGGCCTGCTCCAAGGCGGCGCGACCGCCGCCAAGCACATCCACCGCAGTCAGCGGCTTGGGCCCGGCGTGACTGAACAGCGCAGCGGCACCCTGCACATCAGTCAACACCAGCTGAGTCATGCGGTCATGCAGCAAGCCCGCGACCAGCTGCATCTCGGCTTCGCTCAACTCACCGGCGACGTAGTAGGCGATACCGCGCTCGATGCGCTGGATCTTCGCCAGGCCGCAGTTGCGCGCGATGTCGCTGGCCTTGCTCGACCAGGGCGAGATGGTACCGAAACGCGGAATGGTCAGGAGCAGACGGCCGCTGGGCTCCTGCACCGGCACACTCGGGCCGTACTTCAGCAGACGGGCCAGCACCTGTTCTTCATCGGTGCTGAGCACCCCGGTGACATCGGCAAAATGCGCGAACTCGGCATACAGCCCAGTCACAGCGGGTACTTTGCTGGTCAGTTGCTCAAGCAATTTACCGTGGCGAAAAGCAGAAAGGGCGGGAGCGCCGCGCAGGATCAACATCGGGGACAGCCTCTGGGAAGGGGTGTACTTTGAGGCCGTGCATTCTAGCCTAAAGCGCTCGCCGCGGCACCCGTGGAGGCAGCAGAACTATCGCCTGCACTGCCGAGATATGGCGAGCCCCTCGCTTTGCGTATACTGCGCCAATGTTTGCTCAATCTGCGTTCCGCACACGCTGCGCCCACTGGCTCTCGGCGATCGGAATCCTCCTAGTGCTCGCCAGCTGCGCTGAAGAACCCAGCGCTCTTGAGCGCGTCAAGGCGGAGGGTGTACTGCGGGTGATCACTCGTAACAGCCCGGCCACCTACTTCCAGGATCGCAACGGCGAAACCGGCTTCGAGTACGAGCTGGTCAAACGCTTTGCCGCCGATCTGGGCCTGGAGCTACAAATCGAGACCGCCGATAACCTCGACGATCTGTTTACCCGCCTCGGCAAGGAGAATGGCCCGGTACTGGCCGCCGCCGGCCTGGTAGCAAGCGAGGGACGGCAACAGCTAGCTCGCTTCTCCATGCCCTATTTGCAAGTCACGCCACAAATCATCTACCGCAATGGCCAGCGCCGCCCCACCCGTCCAGATGAGCTGATCGGCAAGCGCATCCTGGTACTCAAGGGCAGCAGCCACGCCGAGCAGTTAGCCGAATTGAAAGTCAAACTGCCGGAGCTGAACTACGAAGAGTCGGCGGAGGAGGAAGTGGTCGACCTGCTGCGCATGGTCGACGAGGGACAAATCGACCTGACCTTGGTCGACTCCAACGAACTGGCGATGAACCAGGTGTACTTCCCCAACGTGCGGGTGGCCTTCGACCTCGGCGACTCGCAAAGCCTGGCCTGGGCTGTCGCGCCCGGCGAAGACAACAGCCTGCTCGACGAGATCAACCGCTTTCTCGATCGCGCCCAGCAGAACGGCAGCCTGCAGCGCTTGAAGGAACGCTATTACGGCCACGTCGATGTGCTGGGTTACGTCGGCGCCTACACCTTCGCCAAGCACCTGCAACAACGCCTGCCCCGTTATGAGAAGGATTTCCGCAAGGCGGCACAGGTCAATCAGGTCGACTGGCGCCTGCTGGCCGCCATGGGCTATCAGGAATCACTCTGGCAACCCACCGCCACCTCGAAAACCGGGGTGCGCGGCCTGATGATGCTGACCCTGCGCACCGCCCAGGCCATGGGCGTATCCAACCGCCTCGACCCCAAGCAGAGCATCGACGGTGGCGCCAAGTACATCGTGCGGGTGAAGGATCAGCTGCCCGACAGCATCGAAGAGCCTGATCGCACCTGGTTTGCCCTGGCGGCCTACAACGTCGGCGGCGGTCACCTGGAAGATGCGCGCAAGCTCACCGAGGCCGAGGGCCTCAATCCGAACAAGTGGCTGGATGTGCAGAAGATCCTGCCCCGCCTGGCGCAGAAGCAGTGGTACAGCAAGACCCGCTACGGCTATGCCCGTGGCGGTGAACCGGTGCATTTCGTGCGCAACATCCGCCGCTATTACGACATCCTCACCTGGGTCACTCAGCCGCAGCTGGAAGGTGGCCAAATGGCCGCCAGCAATCTGCACACGCCTGGGGTGAACAAGACGCCGCCGCAGGAAGAACTGCCGCCGCTGTAAGGCATGATGAACTACCCAGCGCTTGACCCAAACACCTCACCGTCACCAACCAGCAGTAGCGCGGGCCGCGTAGTTTGAGCGCAGCGATTCGCATCAGCTTGGTAGCCTGGATGAAATCCGTGGAACGCCTGCAACGCTCGAACCTGACCGATAGCGAGGCACTGGTGGGAGGGGCTTTAGCCGCGACGGCCTCGTTCGAGGGCGCTGCGCGCCAGCGCCGCTAAAGCGCCTCCCACGATCAACTTACGCGCTCCAGTTTGCCAGCCATCCCCACTATGGTCTGGCACTGAACCGACATTTCAACGCTGTTTCGACACTAGGCTTATTTGGGCTATACGCCGCCGGCCTGAAGTGGAGAAGGCCTCTACCGCGTTGCCCGCCGCGTCTTGAAGAATTCGCTGAGCACTGCGCCGCACTCCTCGGCCAGCACCCCGCCCTCGATCAGCACCCGATGATTGAGAAACGCCTGACTGAAGAACTCGCCACGGCTCAGCGCCACCCCGGCCTTGGGCTCGGTGGCGCCATACACCACCCGCTGAATCCGCGCATGCACGATCAATCCGGCGCACATGCTGCACGGCTCCAGGGTCACATACAGGGTGCTGCCCGGCAGGCGGTAGTTGTCGACGGCCTGCGCCGCCGCGCGAATCGCCACCATCTCGGCGTGCGCGCTGGGGTCGTGACTGGATATCGGGCAGTTAAAACCGCGCCCGACGATCACGCCATCCTGCACCAGCACCGCGCCGACCGGCACCTCGCCCAGGGCTGCGCCTTCGGCGGCCAGGGCCAGGGCTTCGCGCATGAAATGCTGATCCTGGCTGCGGTCGATGATCTTTGCCTGGCGCATCAGGCCACCTCGATCGCGGCCATCAGGCCGGTTTCCATATGATCGATGACATGGCAATGGAACATCCAGATGCCGGGGTTATCCGCGACGAAGGCGATTCGCGCGATCTCATTCTTACCCAGCAGATAAGTGTCGGTGAAATACGGAATGATCTTCTTGCGATTGGACGAGATCACCTTGAACGCCAACCCGTGCAGGTGGATCGGGTGCAGGTACTGGGCCATGTTGCGCAGCTCGAAGATGTAGTGACCGTCCTTCTTCAGGCTGGCGATGGGCCGATCCGCGCAGGTCTTGTCATTGATGTCCCAGGCCTGGCCGTTGATCTGCCAATACTTGGCCGGCCCCTTGTCGTCCACACCAGCCAGCTTCGCCGACCACTCGAAGTTGAACCGCAGGGTCTCGGCCTTTGCCAGATCGGGCTCCGCTACCGGATTGCGCGGCAACCGCGCCGGCCAGTCGCCCGCGCTTTCAGTGGTCGCAGTGCTTTTCAGGGTGGCCAGGCGCATCGGCCCGTTGCGCAGCGACAGCTCCTGGCCAGCCGCCGGTACGCGAACAGCCAGATCGATACGCATGCCAGGCCCCAACCAGTACTCCTTGCCCAGCGCGCGCGGCTCGATCGGGTGGCCGTCCAGCGCATAAATGCGCACTTCGGCACCGGGCAGATTGAGGCGGTAGGTCACGGTGTTGTCCAGGTTCAGCAGCCGCAGTCGTACCACTTGCCCGGCCGGCAGTTCCAGGGTCGGCCGTGACTTGCCGTTGATGCTGCTCAAGCGTCCACGCGTACCCTCGCGGGCCGCCTCGCGCGGCGCACTGAACGCGGTGAAGGCGCCCTGCTCGTCGATATGCCAGGTCTTCAGACTCAGCGTGCGCTCATGCCTGAACCCGCTCGGTTCGCGCTCCTCGACAATCAGCGGACCGACCAGTCCGCGGCCCAGTTGCCCGGCGCTGGACAGGTGCGGGTGGTACCAGAAATTGCCGGCGTCTTCGGTCTTGAAGCGGTAGTCGAAATACTCGCCCGGCAGCACCGGCAACTGCGAGACGTAGGGCACACCGTCCATTTCCAGCGGCAGGCGAATGCCATGCCAGTGAATGGTACTCGGCTCATCCAGGTGATTGATAAAGCGCACCCGCAGCCAATCGCCCTGGCGCGAGCGAATTTCCACGCCCGGCGCCTGCCCACCATAGGCCCAGGCCGGGGTCATGTGTCCGGGTACCAGCTCGATATCCTGTGGCGCAGCGATCAGCTCGTAGTCGTGGGTCGCCGCATTCTGCGGGCGACCCAGCCAGTAACGTACGCCGCCGGCACCCAGCCCTACGGCGGTCAAACCAAGCAGGCCACCGAGAAGTTTTCGACGTGTAAATGACATGGGTACAGACACCTCTAGATAGGGGGACTTTCTAGAACAAAACGCTGAGCCCATCGGGGAAATCAAGGTAGGCATGCAATAGCCGGTCTCTGATGGACCGGCTTTTTAGAAGCTTTTAAAATCGAACAGGCAACGCAAAAAAGGGTTACTGGGCTAAGGCCAGGCAAGGCGCCCCGGAGCTTTTAAGCGCAGCGTACTGCAGTACGTGAGCATTAAAAGCGAGGACGCAACGCTGCATGGCCGACGACCAGGAAGCCGTCCTGCTAACGCATCATTCCCACTCGATGGTGGCAGGCGGCTTGCTCGACACGTCGTAGGTGACGCGGGAGATGCCCTCGATCTCGTTGATGATGCGGTTGGACACCTTCTCCAACAGCTCGTAGGGCAGGTGCGCCCAACGCGCGGTCATGAAGTCGATGGTTTCCACCGCGCGCAGGGCCACGACCCAAGCGTAGCGCCGGGCGTCACCGACCACGCCGACCGACTTGACCGGCTGAAACACCACGAAGGCCTGGCTGGTCTTGTGGTACCAGTCGAAGTTGCGCAGCTCTTCGATGAAGATATGGTCGGCGCGACGCAGAATATCGGCGTACTCCTTCTTCACTTCGCCGAGGATGCGCACACCCAGGCCCGGGCCCGGGAACGGGTGGCGGTAGACCATGTCGTAGGGCAGGCCCAACTCCAGGCCGATACGGCGCACTTCGTCCTTGAACAGTTCGCGCAATGGCTCGACCAGCTTGAGGTTCATTTCCTCGGGCAGGCCGCCGACATTGTGGTGCGACTTGATCACGTGGGCCTTGCCGGTCTTGGCGCCGGCCGACTCGATCACGTCCGGATAGATAGTGCCCTGGGCGAGGAACTTGATGTTGTCCAGCTTGCTGGCTTGGGCATCGAAGACATCGATAAAGGTGCGGCCGATGATCTTGCGCTTCTTCTCCGGGTCGGCTTCGCCGGCCAGATTGCCGAGGAATTGCTCTTCGGCGTTGGCGCGAATCACCTTGACCCCCATGTTCTCGGCGAACATGGCCATCACCTGCTCACCTTCGTGCAGGCGCAACAGACCATTATCGACGAACACACAGGTCAGCTGATCACCGATCGCCTTGTGCAGCAAAGCCGCGACCACCGAAGAGTCGACCCCGCCAGACAAACCCAGCAGCACATTGGCGCTGCCCACCTGGGCACGCACCTGGGCAATCGCGTCTTCGACGATGTGCGACGGCGTCCACAACGCTTCGCAGCCGGCGATTTCCAGGACAAACCGCGAGAGGATGCGCCCGCCCTGCTTGGTGTGGGTCACTTCCGGGTGGAACTGCACGCCATAGTAGCCACGCGTGTCGTCGCTCATGCCGGCAATCGGGCAGCTCGGGGTGCTGGCGAGAATATGGAAACCTTCCGGCAAGGTGGTGACCTTGTCACCGTGACTCATCCACACATCCAGGCCGAACACGCCATCGTCGTCGACATGGTCTTCAATACCCTGCAACAGGCGACCTTTACCGACGACATCGACGCGGGCATAGCCGAACTCGCGCACATCCGAGCCCTGCACCTTGCCACCGAGCTGCTCGGCCATGGTCTGCATGCCGTAGCAGATGCCCAGCACCGGCACCCCAAGCTCGAACACCGCATGCGGCGCACGTGGGCTGTCGGCTTCATGCACCGACTCCGGGCCACCGGCGAGAATGATCCCGCGCGGAGCGAAGGCACGGATGTCTTCGTTGCTCATGTCGAACGGATGCAGCTCGCAATACACCCCAATCTCGCGCACGCGGCGCGCGATCAGCTGGGTGTACTGGGAACCGAAGTCGAGGATCAGGATGCGGTGGGCGTGGATATCTTGATGAGCCATGGCCATCTCTCGTAGCGAAATTCACAAATGACAAGGGGCTGAATCGAACAGCCCCGTGACTAAATATTTTTTCAAAAATCGATTTGCCACGTCGCGAGCGCAGGGCCAGCTAGGCGGAGAGAGACGAGAAAGCGGAGTTTGCTGTAGCAAATGAGCATTTCGAGTTTCTCTCCAACAACGCTGGCACAAGCGCAGCAGCGGCAAATCGATTTTTTAGCCGACCCGGTAGTTCGGCGCCTCCTTGGTGATCTGCACGTCGTGGACGTGAGACTCGGCCATGCCGGCACCGGTGATGCGCACAAATTGCGGCTTGGTGCGCATCTCTTCGATGGTGGCGCTGCCGGTATAGCCCATGGAAGCACGCAAACCGCCCATCATCTGATGAACGATAGCGCTCATGGCGCCCTTGTAAGGCACGCGACCTTCGATGCCTTCCGGCACCAGCTTCTCGGCACCGGCGGAGGAATCCTGGAAATAGCGATCCGAGGAACCCTGGGTCTGGGACATGGCGCCCAGCGAGCCCATGCCACGATAAGCCTTGTAGGAACGCCCCTGGAACAGCTCGACTTCACCCGGTGCTTCTTCGGTACCGGCCAGCATCGAGCCGATCATGACGCAGGATGCACCCGCCACGATGGCCTTGGACAGGTCACCGGAGAAGCGGATGCCGCCGTCGGCGATCAGCGGAACGCCAGTGCCTTCCAGTGCGGCGGCGACATTGGCCACGGCGGAAATCTGCGGCACACCCACCCCGGCAACAATGCGCGTGGTGCAGATCGAACCAGGACCGATACCGACCTTGACCGCATCGGCGCCAGCGTCGACCAGCGCCCTGGCTGCATCGCCGGTGGCGATATTGCCGCCGATTACCTGTACTTCAGGGAAGTTCTGCTTGACCCAACGCACACGGTCGATCACCCCTTTGGAGTGGCCGTGGGCGGTGTCGACGATGATCACATCGACACCTGCCGCCGCCAACGCAGCAACCCGCTCGCCGGTATCGGCACCAGTACCGACCGCCGCGCCGACGCGCAGGCGACCCTGGTCGTCCTTGCTCGCCAGCGGATAGGCCTTGGCCTTTTCGATGTCGTTGACGGTCATCATGCCCTTGAGGCGGAAACTGTCGTCGACGATCAGCACGCGTTCGATACGGTGCTTGTGCAACAACTCGCGCACCACCTGGGTATCTTCGCCTTCCTTGACCGTGACCAGACGCTCTTTCGGCGTCATCACTTCGCGCACCTTGGCGTCCAAGCGGTTTTCAAAGCGCACGTCACGCGAAGTGACGATGCCAACCAGGTCGCCAGCGGACAATACCGGCACGCCGGAGATGTTGTTCTGCCGAGTCAGGTCGAACAGATCGCCGACGCTGGCGTCGGCATCGATGGTGATCGGGTCCTTGACCACGCCGGACTCGTAGCGCTTGACCTTGCGCACTTCGAGCGCCTGCTGCTCGATGGTCATGTTCTTGTGAATAATGCCAATGCCACCTTCCTGGGCCATGGCAATCGCCAGACGGGCTTCGGTAACGGTGTCCATTGCAGCAGAGAGCAACGGAATATTCAGCTCGATACTACGAGTCAAGCGAGTCTTGAGATTGACATCCTTCGGCAGAACATCGGAGTAACCAGGAACAAGTAGAACGTCGTCGAAGGTAAGAGCTTCTTGACTGATACGCAGCATGGCGGGGGCTCCCAGGCGGGAAATTGGAAGCGCGCCATTATACTCAGGCAAGCCCCTGCACTCAATGCAAACAATCGGCCGTGATGCCGCGCCCTGTCGCAGCCAGCGCACGCGCCTGCCAAGCAGGCGTTACAGCTTGACCTCAACCACGGACAGCGGGTAACCCAGCCGGTCAGCGAATTCGTCGAGAAAGCTCTGTTTGAAACCCGCCTCGGCCCAGTTATTGAAGATAAAGCCCAGATTGGAAAAGCCGCAGGGCTGCAGAAACAGGAAGCCATTGATGTCGTCTTCGTGACTGCATAGCGGGCAGATGAAGGTGTCGGTATGGCCGGGCATCCAGTCCTCCAGGCGATCGAACAGCTCCACGCCAACCTCCTTGCGACACTGCGGACAACCGGCCTCCTCGAGAAAGTCGTGCAGCGGGGTAAAGATGCAGCGTTTGTAGACGATTTCCAGACCATTGACCGGCTGGGCGAAAGGCAATAACTGCGGCTGCTCGACCACCCGCCGGGCACCCGGGGCAACGCCATAGGCCATTTTGTTGAACGTTCGGCCACAGGTGCTTAGTTGCGCCTCAATAACATTCTGCTGCACCAGCCAGCGCACGATCGCCCGCGCCCTGGCTTCATGCCCGGGAAAGCTGGAGATTTTCGGCACTATGATGGCTTGCTGTTCGCTCATGAAAGACTCTGTTCCGAGGTAATAGCCGCGCAGCTTAACAGGCCGTTGAAAAACGTAGGCGAGGCAGCCGAGACAAGGCAAAAACAGGCGAGGAAGCAGAGTTTACGAGCTGTAAATGAGCATTCCGAGCCTGTTTTTAACGCCGTATCGGCAACGTAGGTAGTTTTTCAACGGCCTGTTAATGGCCCGGCGCCGCCGGTCAAGGCAAACGGCCTATGGCAGGCCCGGCAAAGTCTTTATCATGCCGGACATGATCAAAGACCCGTTCCAACGCCTGAACCTCGACCGCGAAGTGCTCAGCGTCAGCCAGCTCAATAACCGCGCACGCTTGCTGCTGGAAGATGTGTTCTCTGGCATCTGGGTCGAGGGGGAAATCTCCAACCTGGCCAAGCCGGCCTCCGGGCATATCTACTTCACCCTTAAAGATAGCCAGGCCCAGGTACGCTGCGCGCTGTTCCGACAGAACGCGGCCAAGGTTCGCCAGGCCTTGCGCGATGGCCTGGCGGTCAAGGTGCGCGGCAAGGTCTCACTGTTTGAAGGGCGCGGCGATTACCAGCTGATTCTCGACAGCGTCGAGCCGGCCGGCGACGGCGCCCTGCGCCTGGCCTTCGACGCGTTGAAGGACAAACTCAGCAGCGAAGGTCTGTTCGCCACTGAGCGCAAAATCGCCCTGCCCGCCCATCCCAAGCGCATCGGCATCGTCAGCTCGCCGACCGGCGCGGTAATCCGCGACATCATCAGTGTGTTCCGCCGCCGCGCCCCGCAGGTCGCCCTGACCCTGATCCCCACGGCCGTACAGGGCCGCGAAGCCAGCGCGCAGATCATCCGCGCCCTGCAACTGGCCGACCGCCAGGGCTTCGACGCACTGATCCTGGCGCGTGGCGGCGGTTCGCTGGAAGACCTCTGGTGCTTCAACGAAGAAGCCGTGGCGCGCGCGGTCGCGGCCTGCGTCACACCGATCGTCAGCGCGGTGGGCCACGAAACCGACGTCTCCATCTGCGATTTCGTCGCCGACGTACGCGCCCCCACCCCCTCGGCCGCCGCCGAGCTGCTGGCCCCCGACGCCAGCGAACTGGTGCAGCGCCTGCACAGCCTGCAGCGGCGCCTGATCATGCGCATGCACAACCGCCTGGAGCGCGAACGCCTGCGCCTGGATGGCCTGACCCGGCGCCTGCGCCACCCCGGCGAACGCCTGCGCCAGCACGCCCAGCGCCTGGACGACCTGGAAATGCGCCTGGCACGGGCCTTCGAGCGCCAGTTGAACAATCGCCGCGAGCGCCTCGCGCGCCTGCAAACCCGCCTGGCCGGCCAGCACCCCAAGCGCACCCTACAACTGCTGCGCCAGCGCCTGGGCAGCCTCGCCGAGCGCCTGCCACGGGCCATGCGCGAAGGCCTGAAGCAACGCCGCTTGCAACTGCAAAGCCAGGTGCAGACCCTAAATGCGGTCAGCCCACTGGCCACCCTCGGCCGCGGCTACAGCATCCTCCTCGACGAGCGCGGCCGGGCCGTGCGCCGCGCCGCCGACACCCACACCGGCCAGCGCCTGAAAGCACGTCTGGGCGAAGGCGAGCTGGATGTGCGGGTCGAAGACAACCATGTGCAGCCAGCGACGCTGTCGCTGCTGGACTGATCAATCATCAGGTGGATGAGCACAACGGCATCCACCCTATACCCGGGATAGCCCATGCGTTTTGTTGCCCTGCTAGTCAGCCTTTGCCTCGCCCTGCCCGTGCAGGCCGAAGGTTTTATCAGCCGCCTGCTCAACCAACCGATACCCGGCGGCGTCGCCGTGATCGACCTGGGCCCGGCCGCCAGCGCACCCCGCGCCACCTATCAAGACAAGCCGGTATTGATAATCCACGAAGATGGGCAGCGCTGGATCGCCATCGTCGGCCTGCCCCTGACGACTAAACTCGGCAGTCAGCAGATCAAGGTGAACGACACTCAGAGCCTGAGCTTTCAGGTCGGCGCCAAGCACTACGCCGAGCAGCGCATCACCATCAAGAACCAGCAGCAGGTCAACCCGAACGCCGCCAACCTCAAGCGCATCAACCGCGAGCTGGCGGAACAGACCCGCGCCTACCAGCAGTTCAGCGCCCGCCAGCCGAGCAACCTGCTGTTCGACAAGCCCGTCACCGGGCCATTGTCCAGCCCCTTCGGCCTGCGCCGCTTTTTCAATGGCGAGGAACGCAACCCACATTCCGGCCTGGACTTCGCCGCCAAGCGTGGCACCCCGATCCAGGCGCCGGCAGCAGGACAGGTAATCCTGATCGGCGACTACTTCTTCAACGGCAAGACCGTGTTCGTCGACCACGGCCAGGGCCTGATCAGCATGTTCTGCCACCTCTCGGAGATCGACGTCAAAGTTGGCGACGAACTGCCGCGCGGCGGCGTGCTCGGCAAGGTCGGCGCCACCGGTCGCGCCACCGGGCCGCATTTGCACTGGAACGTCAGCCTGAATGATGCGCGGATCGACCCGGCCATTTTTATCGGGGCCTTCAAACCCTGAAACATTGCCGTGCTGCAGTGACTTAGCCATAACGAGGGACTGTTGATGCGAATCAAAGCCGAGACTTCAACCCTGCTGCTCATCGATATTCAGGCTCGCCTGTTTCCGGTCATCCATGACAGCGCCGCACTGGCCGAACATGCCTTGTGGTTGCAGCAGGTGGCGCAGCGCATCGGCGTGCCGGTGCTGCTCACCGAGCAGTACAGTAAGGGCCTGGGGCAGACTATCCCGTCCTTGCGCGACGGCCACCCGGCTTCGGCCATCATCGAGAAGCTGCATTTTTCTGCAGTCAGCGAAGGCGAACTGTTCAAGCGCTCCGGCGGTGACCGCGCGCAGTTCGTGGTGTGCGGCAGCGAAGCGCATGTCTGCGTGTTGCAGACCGTACTCGACCTGCTCCTCCAGGGCCGCCAGGTGTTCGTGGTGGCAGAGGCCGTCGGCTCGCGCCAGGCCTCGGACAAGGCGCTGGCCCTGGCGCGCATGCAGCAAGCCGGCGCCAGCATCGTATCGCGGGAAATGGTCGCCTTCGAATGGCTCGAACAGGCCGGCAACCCGCTGTTTCGCGAGGTCAGCAAGACGTTCATTCGCTGACCGCGCCGGCATTCCCCCGCATCCTGAACACCGCGGACTGCCAGGCATGCACCGACGCATCCCGGCCTACCCGTGCAACCCGGAGTTGAAACATGCGTAACGAACTCAACGGCTGGCTCGACTGGCTGAATGCCCACCCAGAACTGCAAACCCTGACCTTCTCCGTACTGCTGATCATCGCCGCCTGGCTATCCAACTGGCTGGTCAAGCGCGTGCTGGTACGCGGCCTGTATCGTCTGCTGCGCCATGCCAGCGATGCCCAGGTGCAAGACTTCGGCATCATCAAGCGGCTGTCGAACATTGTCCCGGCACTGCTGCTGTCTGCGGGGGTCAGCGCCATACCCGGCCTGCCGGAGGCTGCGGTGTCGGTGGTGCGCAACGTCTGCAGCGGCTTTATCGTGCTGACCATCGCCCTGGCCCTGAGCGCGCTGCTGGACATCGCCAACCTGCTCCATCAGCGCCGCAAGGATGCTCACCTGCACCCGATCAAAGGCTACCTGCAGGTCGTCAAGATCGTCCTGTACGTGGTCTCCAGCATCCTGATCATCGCCACCCTGATCGACCGCTCACCCCTGATCCTGCTTTCCGGTCTTGGCGCCATGGCCGCCGTATTGATGCTGATTTTCCAGGACACCATTCTGTCGCTGGTAGCCAGCGTGCAGATCTCTTCCAGCGACATCATCCGGGTCGGCGACTGGATAGAAATGCCGCAACTGAATGCCGATGGCGACGTGATCGACATCGCCCTGCACACGGTCAAGGTGCAGAACTGGGACAAGACCATCACCAGCATCCCGACCAAGCGCTTCATCAGCGACCCGTTCAAGAACTGGCGCGGCATGCAGGAATGTGGCGGCCGGCGGATCAAGCGCAGCCTGTACCTCGACCAGACCAGCATCCGCTTCCTCGACGCCGAGGCCATTGCCCGCCTGCAGCGCGTCAGCCTGCTCAGGCAATACCTCAAGCACAAGCACAGCGAACTGCTCAGCTGGAACAGCGCACTGGCCGAGGACGCTCAGGAGCCGGCCAACACCCGCCGCATCACCAATATCGGCACCTTCCGCGCCTACGTGGAGCATTACCTGCGCCAGCACCCGCAGATTAACCAGAGCATGACCCAACTGGTGCGCCAGCTCAGCCCGACGGCCGACGGCCTGCCGCTGGAACTCTATTGCTTCACCAACACCATTGCCTGGGGCAGTTACGAGAGCACCCAGTCGGATATCTTCGACCACCTGCTGGCGATCCTGCCCGAGTTCGGCCTGCGCGTATTTCAACACCCCAGTGGTGCGGACATGCGTGTACTGGGACGCAGCCGAGCCGCGCAAGCGGAGCACTGATACGCCACACAGCCCTGGCCACAGCGCGCGGATGGCCGGGGCAAAGCACTGCACAATCGCCGAGCAGCGCCGCCCGCCTCCACGCAATATAATTGCGCATAAAGCATGAAATAGATCGAAATCACCAATTTTATCGCACCACTTGCCAGCTTTGATCGCCCCGGATAGGGTTGACGCCATGAACGCTACCCACAGCCTGATTCTGCTGCGGCAACATGCCAACCTCCGCCTGGTCAACCAGCGACTGGGTGACTGAACCGAAGCGCCGCACCGATCTCGACTTCGTCTGGCCACCCTCTCCGGTCGCCGTCAAAAGGATTACCCCATGAGCATGCGCAAAGACCCGTCCAGCAAGTACCGCGCCTTTGCGGCCATCGATTTGCCGGATCGTACCTGGCCGTCGAAGACCATTACCGCAGTACCGATCTGGTGCAGCTCGGACCTGCGTGACGGCAACCAGTCGCTGATCGAGCCGATGGATGCGGCGAAGAAGCTGCGCTTCTTCAAGACCCTGGTGCAGGTCGGCATCAAACAGATCGAAGTGGGCTTCCCGTCCGCCTCGCAGACCGACTTCGACTTCGTGCGCAGCCTGATCGAAGACGGCCATATTCCCGACGACACCACGATCCAGGTGCTGACCCAGGCCCGCGAAGACCTGATCAGCCGCACCTTCGAATCACTCAAGGGCGCCAAGCGGGCCATCGTCCACGTCTACAACGCCACCGCCCCGAGCTTCCGCCGCATCGTCTTCAACCAGGACCAGGCGGGCGTGGTCAATATCGCGGTGAATGCCGCGCAGATCATCAAGGACCTGGCCGCCCAGCAGCCGGACACCCAGTGGACCTTCCAGTACTCGCCGGAAGTCTTCACCTCCACCGAACTGGCGTTCGCCGTGGAAGTCTGCGATGCGGTGCTCGATGTCTGGCAGCCGACGCCGAGCAACAAGGTGATCCTCAACCTGCCGGCCACCGTGGAAGTGGCCACACCCAACGTCTACGCCGACCAGATCGAATGGTTCGGCCGCCATATCAGCCGCCGTGACAGCGTGCTGATCAGCCTGCACACCCACAACGACCGCGGCACCGGCGTGGCCGCCAGCGAGCTGGGCCTGATGGCCGGCGCCGATCGCGTCGAAGGTTGCCTGTTCGGCAACGGCGAGCGCACCGGCAACGTCGACCTGGTCAACCTGGCGCTGAACCTCTACACCCAGGGCATTCACCCCGGCCTGGATTTTTCCGACATCGATAACGTGCGCAAGGTGGTCGAGGAGTGCAACCAGCTGCCCGTTCACCCACGCCACCCCTATGTCGGCGACCTGGTGCACACCGCGTTTTCCGGCTCGCACCAGGACGCGATCCGCAAGGGCCTCAGCCAGCAAGACCCGCATGGCATCTGGGAAGTGCCCTATCTGCCAATCGACCCGGCCGATATTGGCCGCAGCTACGAGGCGGTGATCCGGGTCAACAGCCAGTCGGGCAAGGGCGGCATCAGCTATTTGCTGGAACAGGAATACGGCATCTGCCTGCCCCGGCGCATGCAGATCGAGTTCAGTCAGGTGGTGCAGAAGGAAACCGATCGCCTCGGCCTGGAAATGAGCGCCGGGCAGATCCACCAGCTGCTCGAGCGCGAATACCTGCAAGCCACCGCGCCTTATGCGCTTAAGGGCCATCGCCTGCAGGAAGAGAACGGCACCAGCGCGGTGGACGTGGAAGTGCTCAGCAAAGGCGAGACTCAACACTGGCGCGGCATCGGCAAGGGTCCGCTGGAAGCCCTGGTCGCCGGCTTGCCGGTGGCCGTGGAAATCATGGACTACAGCGAGCACGCCATCGGCGCCGGCACCAACGCCAAAGCCGCGGCCTATATCGAACTGCGGGTCAACGGCGGCCGGGCGCTGCATGGCGTCGGCATCGACGAGAACCTGACCACGGCGAGCTTCCGCGCCCTGTTCAGCGCGCTCAACCGCGCAATCGGCCAGGCGGCTGAACAGGCGGCCTGAGTCAGCCTGCCCCCGCCTTGCCGCGGGGGCGCTGCTGGGCCGCCAGATAATGCGCGGTGGCCTGCAATGCCTGCGCAATATCCGGCCAAACCAATTGATGCCGTCGCGCCACCGCCTGGGTCGCGGCGGTATCAAAGCGTGTGGTCTGGATAAAATCCAGCGACTCCGACTCGCTGTGCAAGAGCCCGGGGGCACCAGGAATTTTCAGCAACCAGCGCAACACCGGCAGCGGCATATGTCGGCGCGGCGCGCTGACGCCAAGGGCTGTGGCCAACTGCTGGAGCATGCCCTGCAGGTTTGGGGTGCTGGCATCCAGGGCCAGGACCTCCTGTCCCGCCAGGGCCGGATCGACGGCCGCCACCCGCAACAGCTGCGCGAGAAAGTCCACGCTGACCAGTGGCAGCCAGTGCGCCGGTGAGCCCGGGATCGCCGACAGACGACCCGCTGCCAGGTTGGCGATCAAGCCGGCCAATGGTTGCGTCGGCAGGATGTGCCCACTGCGGCTGTGCCCACAGACGGTGGCTGGATGCACCAGCGTCCACGCCGCCCGCAGCTCACGCAGGCGTGCCAGCACCCGGAAATGCGCCTCCAGCTTGCTGCCCTCGTAGCCCCCCGTGCGGCGGTAGACCCTGGCCCAGTCGGTGCGCTGCGGTTTGTGCAGGTCGATGCCGATGCGCGCCAGGTGCTCCCGATTGGCCAACATATAGCCGCCCACCATCACCAGCCGGCTACCCTGGCTGGCCGCCAGCTCGGCCACCGCCAGCGCTCCCTCGACATTGACCTTACGCGCCTGCTCGATGGACAGGCCCCAGGCGAACTGGGCACCGAGGTGAAACACCACCGCCGCCTGCTCCAGCCGCGCCCGCGCGGCGCCATCCAGGCCCAGTCCGGGACTGCCCAGATCGCCCGCCACGGCGCTCAGCAGTGTGGCGTTGCCGCCCAGCCCATCGACCTGCGCAGCCAGTGCTGACAAGGCTTGCGGCGCGCGCAGTAGCAAGCTGACCGGGTGCCCCTCCCGCGTCAGGGAAGCCACTAGATGTTGACCGATAAAGCCACTGCCGCCGGTTACAAAACATTCTTGTTGCATGGCTAAGCCACCTGAATAATCAATGACCCAAGCAGGCTAAACTGTAGAGCCTACTCGATAGTCAAGAGGCAACTGCGATGCGCATCGGCGAACTGGAAAAGCGCAGCGGCGCCAGTCGGCACACCCTGCGCTACTACGAAGACCTCGGCCTGATCAGCGCGCAGCGCCGCGCCAATAATTATCGCGAGTACAGCCCACAAACCCTCAGTGACCTGGGTTTTATCCAGCAGGCGCAGAGCATGGGCTTCACCCTTGGCGAAATCGGCGAAATACTCCTGGCTCGACGCGAGCAGCAACTGGACTGCGCCCAGGGCGCCGCGCTGGTAGCGAAAAAACTCACCGAGGTGGAACAGAAGATTGCCGACCTGCTCAACCTGCGCAATTTTCTACGCAGCGAACACCAACGCCTGGAGGCCAGCGCGGCGCAGCAGCTGGCCTTAAACCAGCCGTCAGGGCATGCCGACGCCTGACCCGGCGACTGACAACCCCGCCAGCCAGGTGCAGGTTCCGCCGGACAGCTGGTAGCAATCCAGCGAGCATTCGCCCCGGCCAATCATCTAGACTCCACAGCCTCGATTCGCCGGGAAATACGATGAAGTACCCAATTGCTGGCTTGGCCCGCCTGTCGCTGCTCTGCCTGCTGCTACTTGGCAGCGGCTCCAGCATGGCCGCCACCGTGGTCATGGCCTTCGGCGAGAGAATTCCGCCCTTCTGCTTCCCGGAGAGCAACAGCGGCATCGAACTGGACGTCATAGGCGAGGCGCTGGCCTTTCGCGGACACAAGCTCGAACCCCGCTATTTTCCATTGGCCCGCGTACCCCTGGCCTTTCGCCGTGGCGAGGTGAATGCGGCCATGACCGACCTGGGCCAGGACCTGCGC
The DNA here is from genome assembly GCF_002025205.1 of Pseudomonas sp. CC6-YY-74. Taxonomy (GTDB): domain Bacteria; phylum Pseudomonadota; class Gammaproteobacteria; order Pseudomonadales; family Pseudomonadaceae; genus Aquipseudomonas; species Aquipseudomonas paeninsulae. Next base: position 2,734,629 of record NZ_CP019947.1, read on the forward strand.
GAAGCCGGCGCGCTGTACGGCAATCCCGCGGTGATCTACCGCAACGTGTTCGTCAGCCTGAAGGGCCGCCACCTCGAGATCAAAACCCCCGAGGACCTCAAGGGCCTCAGCGTAGTGGCCTTCCAGGGCGCCGCCCAGCGCTACCCCGAATGGCTGGCCGTCAGCCAGAAAGAGGGTCTGTATTTCGAGCAGAACAACCAGGAGTTGCAGGTATTGGGCCTGAACAAGGAGCGCTACGACCTGGTACTCAGTGACAAGAGCATTTTTCGCTACTTTGAGCTGCGGCTGGAGCGCACCAGCCTGTTCAAGGCCAAGACCACCGAGACACATCAGTTTATCGAGGAAGACCCGCAGAATTACCGGCCGCTATTCCACGACCCGCAGATCCGTGACGACTTCAATGCTGGCCTCGAGGCACTCAAGGCCAGTGGCCGTTACCAGGCCATCTATGACCACTACCTGACCCAGTAGCGGTCATTCGCTCACAGCAGGGTGAACTCATCGGCATCCCGATACGCCGGGAAGCGCTCCCGGTAAGCCGCCAGCTCGGCGGCCTTGAGACTCAGCCGAAACACGCCGTCGGCGTCGACCGCAGCGAGCAAGGTCTCACCCTGGAAATCCAGCACCTGGCTATCGCCACTGTAGGCATGCCCCTTGCCGTCCTGGCCGACACGGTTGACCGCTGCGACATAACACAGATTTTCGATCGCCCGTGCCGGCAGCAAACGGTTCCAGTGCTGACGCCGCGCCGCCGGCCAGTTGGCGGTATACAGCAGCAGGTCAGTGTCATGCGAATCGCGGCTCCACACCGGGAAGCGCAGGTCATAGCAGATCAATGGACGCACCTGCCAGCCCTTGACCTCCAACAGCACCTGCTCCTCACCGGCGGCGTAATGCTTGTGCTCGCCGGCCATGCGGAACAGGTGGCGCTTGTCGTAGTGCGCCAGCGAGCCGTCCGGACGCGCCCACAGCAGACGATTGCGGTAAGTGCCATCGGTCGCCTGGATGATCAGGCTGCCGCAGATCACCGCTTGTATCCGCGCGGCCTGCGCCAGCAACCACTGGCTGGTTGGGCCATTCTCCGGCTCGGCCAAGGCCGCCGAATCCATGGAGAAGCCAGTGCTGAACATCTCCGGCAACACGATCAGATCGGCGCCTCGGGCCTGCTCGAGCAAGGCCTGAAAATGCGCGCGGTTGGCTGCGGGGTCTTGCCAGGTCAGTTCGGTCTGGATCAGCGCCAGTTCAAGGTCGGGCAATTGGCTTATATCGCGCATAGTTTCTCCGCTGCTTGGCGCAGGGTCTCCTCGCGCTTGGCGAAGCACAAGCGCAGCAGGCGCAGGCCTTTCGGCGGTTGTTGGTAGAACACCGACACTGGAATGGCCGCCACGCCATGCTCGCGGGTCAACCACTCGGCCATCGCCAGATCATCCAGGTCATCGCGAATCGTCGAATAATCGACCAGCTGAAAATAGCTGCCGGCGGCGCGACTAAAGCTGAAGCGCGATTCGCCCAGCAGGTCGCAGAACAGGTCGCGCTTGGCTTGATAGAACGCCGGCAACTCCTCGACATGTTCGGGATGCTCGGCCATAAAGTCGGCCAGTGCCCACTGCAGCGGGGTGACGCCGCAGAAACTGACGTACTGGTGCACCTTGCGCAACTCGGCGCTCAAGGCCGGCGGCGCCACCACATAGCCGGTCTTCCAACCGGTGACGTGGTAGGTCTTACCGAACGAGCTGACCACGAAGGCACGCAGATACAGCTCTTCATGGGCCAGCACGCTGGCATGCCTGACCCCGTCGAACACCAGGTGCTCATAGACCTCGTCACTGATCAGGTAGATGTCGCGCATACGGATCAGCGCCGCCAACTGATCCAGCTCGGCCCGCGAGATCAACACGCCACTGGGGTTGTGCGGGCTATTGAGGATAATCAGGCGGGTCTTGTCGCTCAGTGCATCGGTCAATGCCTGCCAATCGATGGCAAAGCCGGGCAAGGCCAGCGGCACATGCACGCAGCGCCCTCCGGCCAGCTCAACCGAGGGTTCGTAGCTGTCGTAGCAAGGATCGAAAACGATCACTTCATCACCTGGATGAATCAGCGCCTGAATGGCGCAGAAGATCGCCTGGGTCGCCCCAGGGGTAATGGTGATTTCAGTATCGGCATTGGCTGTACGGCCATAGCTGCGCGCGATCTTCGCCGCCACCTGCTCGCGCAGCGCCGGCAAACCGGTCATAGCCGCGTACTGGTTATGCCCGGCGGCTATGTGCCGACCGACCGCCTCGCGTAAAGCCTGTGGGCCATCGAAATCGGGAAAGCCCTGGGACAGGTTGAGCGCGCCGGTTTCCACGGCGAGCTGCGACATGCGGGTGAAGATGGTGGTGCCGACATTCGGCAGTTTGCTCTGGAGCATCGCGTTATTCCGTAGGGCGGGTGCAACCCGCCAAAAAACTCGGGCCGGCGGGTTTCACCCGCCCTACGTGCTGCTTCGGCTTGCGGCTCGAAGCTTGTGGCTATTTTTTGTCCTTGCGCTTCTTCTCGGCCTTCTTGTGGTGGCTCATCATGCGGCGCTTCTTGTTCACCTGGCGGTCGGTGAGGGTATTCTTGTTACCCTCGTAAGGGTTTTCGCCACCCTTGAACTCGATGCGGATCGGCGTGCCGACCAGCTTGAGTACTCGCCGGTAGGTGTTTTCCAGGTAGCGCACATAAGACTTGGGCACCGCATCGACCTGGTTGCCGTGGATCACGATCAGCGGCGGGTTGGCCCCGCCGAGGTGAGCATAACGCAGCTTGATCCGGCGGTTCCTGACCATTGGTGGCGCGTGATCGCCGACCGCATCTTCGAGAATCTGGGTCAGGCGGTTAGTCGGCCAGCGAGTAATCGCCGACTTGAACGAGTCCTGCACTGATTTGTACAGATGACCGACACCGGTACCGTGCAAGGCCGAGATGAAGTGAATATCGGCGAAGTCGACGAAGAACAACCGCCGTTGCAACTCGACCTTCACGTAGTCGCGTTCGCTGGGCTCCATGCCATCCCATTTGTTCAGGGCGATAACCAGGGCACGACCGCTTTCCAGGACGAAGCCGAGCAGGTTGAGATCGTGATCGACCACCCCTTCGCGGGCATCCATGACGAACACCACCACGTTGGAGTCCTGGATCGCCTGCAGGGTCTTGACCACCGAGAACTTTTCCACCGCCTCGAAGATCTTGCCGCGTCGACGCACGCCGGCGGTGTCGATCAGGGTGTACTTCTCACCATCGCGCTCGAACGGGATATAGATGCTGTCGCGGGTGGTGCCGGCCTCGTCATAGACGATGACCCGGTCTTCACCGAGCATGCGGTTAACCAGAGTCGACTTGCCGACGTTGGGCCGGCCAATGATCGCCAGCTTGATACCGTCCTTCTCGCTCGGGCCCGGGATGCGCTTGGCTTCCTGACCTTCGAGGACAATTTCTTCTTCCTCACCCTCTGGCAGCTCGGTTGCATCCTTGGGGAAAGACCCCAATACGGCTTCGAGCATCTGGGTGATGCCACGCCCATGGGCACCGGCAATCGCCAGGGACTCGCCCATCGCCATGGAGGCGAACTCGGCACGGGCCATGTCAGGGTCGATGTTGTCGACCTTGTTGATCACCAGGAAGCTGCGCTTGTTGCGCTTGCGCAGGTGCTCGCCAATCATCTGGTCCGCCGCCGACAAACCGGCGCGGGCGTCCACCATAAACAAGACGGCATCGGCCTCTTCAATGGCCTGCAGCGACTGCTCGGCCATCTTCGCGTCGATACCCTCTTCATCACCGGAAATACCCCCGGTGTCGATGACGATATAGGTTCGCCCCTGCCACTTGGCCTCACCGTATTGGCGATCACGGGTCAGACCAGACAGGTCGCCGACAATCGCGTCGCGGCTTTTGGTCAAGCGGTTAAATAGGGTGGACTTGCCGACGTTAGGGCGGCCCACCAGGGCAATTACGGGAACCATTAGGCTCTCCACTTCGTTAATTCAAAAAATACAAAAGCCGCTGCATGGGCAGCGGCCGGAATTCACAGGGCGAAACAGCCAGCTGCACAGCATCGCCGTGCAGCATAGCCAAGCCCGCTAGCAGTGGCTCACTTGATGGTCAGTGCGACCAGCTTGCCACCATTGCCGAACGCATACAGCCAGGCACCGGCCACCAGCGGACGAGCACGCAAGCCATCGCTATCAATGCGCGTACGTCCGACAAACCGCCCATCCACCTGGCTGATCAGGTGCAGGTAACCTTCCAGATCGCCGAAGGCTATATAGCTGGAAAACACTTCCGGCGCCGACAACTGGCGACGCGCCAGAGCATCGTTGCTCCACAGCGCCGAGGAGGAACGCTCGTCGATGCCTTCTACCGTACCGTTAGCCAGGCTGACGTAGACGTTGCCGAAACCCTGGGCCACGCCGACCGAACTGGAGGCTTCGCGCTGCCACAGCACCCGCCCGCTTTCCAAATCCAGCGCAGCCACACGACCTTGGTAGCTGACGACATACAGTTTACCGCCCGAAAGCAACGGGCCTCCGTCGATGTCCACCACCCGTTCAAGCTCGGAACGCCCTTGCGGAATCGCCACGCGCTGTTCCCAAACCGGGATACCGCGCTGGGCATCGAGGGCAATCACCTTGCCACTGGACAGGCCGGCGATTGCCAGGCGGTTGGTCAGCACCGGGCTGCCAGTGCCACGCAGGGTCAGAACTGCCGGGGTGTTTTCAAAGATCCAGCGCTGGCTACCGGTGTCGGCATCCAGGGCAATAAGACTATCTTCCTGGGTCTGCACCAGCACGATGTCGCCATTGATCGCCGGGGCGGCGAGCACTTCACTGGCCACCTGCGCGCGCCACTTTTCCTCACCGGAGCTGGCATCGAGGGCAATGATCTCGCCTTTCAGCGTGCCGACAACCACTAGGCCGTAACCGGCACCGACGGCACCCGAAACCGGTAGATCCAGGTCTTTTTTCCAGATCACCTTACCCGTCATGCGATCGAGCGCCATGACCAGGCCTTCAACATCGGCCGCATAAATGCTGTCACCCTCGACAGCGGGCACCAGCATGTTGAAGGTTTTGCCCTGGCCTGCACCGATCGAACGGCTCCATTCCTTCTGCAGCACTACTTCTTCTTCGAAGTCAGGCAGATCGGCAGGCGGCAATTCCTTTTTACTGTTGCTGCTGCAACCTACAGCCAAAACGGCCAGGGCCAGCAGTGCGGCATTTTTCCAACGCATCACGTCACGCATCCCCTTTGGCCAAATCGTCGAGCTTCATTTGCAAGCCACCCACAGCGGCCTCTTCGGCAAGCGCCGCCTTGGCTTTTACATAGGCGCTATAGGCATCATCGCTGCGACCCAATTTCACCAGCAGGTCGCCTTTAAGCTCTTCACGGCTGGCGAGGTAGGCTTGATCAGCATCACCCTCGAGCAGCGTGAGTGCCTCTTCGACTTTGTCCTGCGTAGCCAGAACACGGGCCAGACGCTGACGGGCCAATTCTGCCAGCGTGTCGTCCACCGGCTTATCGACAATCGCTTGCAACTCGGTCGCGGCATCGTCCAGCTTGCCGGATTCTACTGCTACCTTGGCGACGAACAGACTGCCGTACTGGGCATAGTGACTGCCGGCAAAATCGCTCTTGAGCCTGTTGGCCAACTCAGCGACCTTGCCCGGATCAGGCTGGCCACTCGGATTCAATGCGGTTTCCAGCAATTGCTGATAAACCATCGAAGCGCCATGAGCCTGGTTGGTCTGGTATTTCTGCCAGCCCTGCCAGCCAAACACCACCACCAGCGCCAATGCGCTGCCAGTGAGCAATGGCTTGCCGTTGCGCTGCCACCAATCCTTGATTACCGCCAGCTCTTCATCATCGGTACGCGAAACCACCCCAGATACTCCTATTCGCTAAATCGCTTAACTGCCTGTCAGGCCTGCAAGACGCAGGTCGCCAAATGGTCGGCCAATGCCAACCAGGCGATACTTTGTTGTTCACCCTGGCCCCGCAGCGGCTTGCAACCTACCACTTGCTGGGCCAGTTCGTCTTCACCCATGACCAAGGCGTAAAGCGCGCCGCTCTTGTCGGCCTTCTTCAGTTGACTCTTGAAACTGCCTGCGCCGGCATTGACCTGCAAACGCAGCGCCGGCAGCTGATCACGCAGGCGCTCGGCCAAGGCCAAGGCCGCCAATTCCGCCGGCTCACCCAGCGCACACAGGTAGACATCGACCTGTCGGGAAATTTCAGTCGGTACTTTGTCCAGGGTTTCGATCAGCAGCACCAGGCGCTCGATGCCCATGGCGAAACCCACGCCCGGCGTCGGCTTGCCACCCATCTGCTCGACCAGGCCATCGTAGCGACCGCCGGCGCAGACGGTGCCCTGGGCGCCGAGCTGATCGGTCACCCACTCGAACACAGTCTTGCTGTAGTAATCCAGGCCACGCACCAACTTGGGATTGATCACGTAAGGAACCCCTGCCGCATCCAGGCGCGCCTTGAGGCCGTCGAAATGCAGCAGCGATTCGTCGTCCAGATAATCGGCCAGCTTCGGCGCGTCGGCCAGCAACGCCTGGGTCTCCGGGCTCTTGCTGTCGAGCACGCGCAGCGGATTACTGGTCATGCGCCGGCGACTGTCTTCATCCAGTTGCTCGGCGCGGGCCGTGAGGTACTCGACCAGGGCTTCGCGATAGACCGCTCGCGCCGCGCTGGTGCCCAGACTGTTCAGCTCCAGGGTGACTGCATCGCGAATACCGAGCAGGCCCCACAGGCGCCAGGTCAGGATGATCAACTCGGCGTCGATATCCGGGCCATCGATATTGAAGACTTCGACACCAATTTGGTGGAATTGGCGATAACGCCCCTTCTGCGGACGTTCGTGCCGGAACATCGGCCCGATGTACCAGAGCTTCTGGGTTTGCCCGCCACCGGCCAGACCGTGCTCTAGCACGGCCCGCACGCAGGCGGCAGTGCCTTCTGGACGCAGGGTCAGGGAATCACCGTTGCGATCCTCGAAGGTGTACATCTCTTTTTCGACGATGTCGGTCACTTCGCCGATCGAGCGTTTGAACAGCTCGGTGAACTCGACGATCGGCATACGTATCTGCCGATAGCCATAGCCATCCAGCAGGCGCGCCACGCTGTCTTCAAAGTAACGCCAAAGCGGGGTCTGCTCGGGCAGGATATCGTTCATGCCACGAATGGCTTGCAGGGACTTGCTCAATTCATTTCCTTAACAGGGTTAGCTGCGCACGATGATTGCGGCGTCAGCAGCGACCTTCTCGGCCGCCTTCTGGCGTATCAGCTTTTCCAGCTGATCCACCAGGTTGTCGTTGTTCAATTTATGCGCCGGCTTGCCATCGATATAGATCAAGTTGCTCGGCGAGCCGCCAGTGAGGCCGATGTCCGCTTCCTTGGCTTCGCCCGGCCCATTGACCACACAGCCGATCACCGCCACATCCAGCGGCACCAGCAGGTCTTCCAGGCGGCCCTCGAGGTCGTTCATGGTCTTCACCACATCGAAATTCTGCCGCGAGCAGCTCGGGCAGGCGATGAAGTTGATCCCGCGTGAACGCAGACGCAGCGACTTGAGAATATCGAAGCCAACCTTGATCTCTTCCACCGGGTCAGCAGCCAGGGAGATGCGGATGGTATCGCCAATTCCCTCGGCCAGCAGCATACCCAGGCCCACTGCCGACTTCACAGTACCCGAGCGCAGGCCACCGGCCTCGGTGATGCCCAGGTGCAAAGGTTGTTCGATCTGCTTGGACAGCAGTCGATAGGCCTCCACCGCCATGAACACATCGGAGGCTTTGACGCTGACCTTGAAGTCGGGGAAATTCAAACGATCCAGATGCTCTACATGGCGTAGCGCCGACTCGACCAGTGCTTCCGGGGTCGGCTCGCCATATTTTTTCTGCAGGTCTTTTTCCAACGAACCGGCGTTGACCCCGATGCGAATCGAGATACCGCGATCACGGGCCGCCTCGACCACGGCCTTGACCCGATCTGCACGGCCGATATTGCCCGGATTGATGCGCAGGCAATCGACGCCCAACTCGGCCACCCGCAGGGCGATCTGGTAATCGAAGTGGATATCCGCCACCAGCGGCAGGCTGACCTGTTGCTTGATCCGGCCAAAGGCTTCGGCGGCGTCCATGTCCGGCACCGAAATACGCACGATATCCGCACCGGCATCTTGCAGACGCCGGACTTGGGCCACTGTTGCCGCCACATCGTTGGTATCGGTATTGGTCATGCTCTGCACCGCGATGGGTGCATCGCCGCCCACCGGTACCGAGCCAACCCAAATCTTGCGCGTCAGACGACGCTTGATCGGCGATTCGCAATGCATCTTACTGACCACCCAACTTGATACGTGCGGTTTCACCCGTGATATAGGGCGTCACATCGACCGCCTGACCGTTGTAGCTCACCTGCGCACCACGGGCAAAGCCCAGGCGTAACTCCAGTGGCGCCTTGCCGGCGAGCTGCAAACTATCGCCCTTACGCTTGAGCGCACTGAACAGTACCTTGCCACTGGCATCGGTCAACTGCGTCCAGCAGTCAGCGACATAGCTGACACTTACCATGCCCTCGCCAGCAGCGACGGCCAGCGACTCGGTAGTGTTGGCTGGTACGGAGCTGTCGGTAGCAGCAAGTTCGGCCTGCAGCTCTTCGCCAGCCGGCTCAGCCGCTGCCTGCTCTGCAGCGCCGTCCAATTCCGACTCCGCGGCTACTTCGGCGATGGCAGGCATCAGGTTCAGCTCAGTATCCCCCTGAGCCGCCAGCACGGCCTGATCTTCAGGCTCATCCAGAGGATGAATCTGGGTCATGCCATCGGCACCGTCTACTTCAACCTGCTCGATACTGGTTACAGGCGACTCACCGGCAAGCTGCGCGGCCTGCTCTTGCCACCAGTAAAAACCGACGCCCGCCAGCGCCACCAGCAAGGCAAAACTGACGAAACGCAGGATGCGTTGTGAGTAACGTACCGGTTCCTCGATATGGCCCAGGCTGTGTACATCGCTGCCTACGGCGTCACTGCCAGTGAACTGATCGAACTCCAGGACCAGACGACTCTGATCCATGCCCAGGAGTTTTCCATAAGCGCGAACGTAGCCACGGGCAAAGGTATTGCCCGGCAATTTATCGAAAGCACCCGCTTCGATCTGACTCAGGCGCAGTGGCGAGAGATTCAGTTGGCCAGCCACTTCATCAACGGCCCAGCCCTTGCTCTCGCGCGCCTCGCGCAGTGACTCACCGGGATTGACGCGCTGGGTTGTTACAACTTCAGGATGCGCCACTTTCATCATTGCTCCGACCGATATTGCTGATATTCCGGCGTACCGGGATAAAAACGTTTCAATTGCAGACCCAGGCTGGCAGCCGTGTCGCGATCCTGGAAGATGGTCGCCAGGCTCGCGCCGAGCAACAGGCTACGCGCATTCTGCTCGGCCAGCAGGATGTAGCTATCGTAATAGCCGCGCGCCGGCACATATTGCTTCTCCTCGTAGAGCATTACGGCCATCTCGAGTAGTGCCCGAGGCTGGCGGCTATTCAGGCGTAGCGAGCGCTCGAAATAGGCTTTCGCCTGTTCGCGCTGATTGAGCCTCATGGCAGTCAAGCCAAGGTTCTCGAACACCCGTGAACGCTCGGGTAAAGGGTATCGCGCGAAGCTTGCTGATAATGCTCGAGCGCCTCCTGATAGCGCTCCTGCCCGAACAGGAAGCCAGCGTAGTTATTCAACAGCCGGGCATCGTCGCGGCGTTGCGATAACGCGGTGCGATAATGCTCATCGGCCAGCTTGTATTCCATTTCGTGCTGAAACACCAACGCCAGAGCCGCATGCGCATCCGCGCTGCTCGGGTCGAGGTCGAGCGCCTTTTTCAACGGTAACTTGGCCCGTTCACTAGCGCCTTGCTGCAGGTAGCCGAGCCCCAACTGGATGTAGGCATCACGCGCACCATCACGGCCCTTGTCGGTTCCCATCGGGTCGACATCACCTGTCGACACACAGCCGGCCAACAGGCTGGCGATTAACAAGAACAGCGCTGGGCGCAGGGTCATGGGTATCCTCTCTTCAGGTTCGATTGGCGGCGGAACTCGGCGTCTCGGCCTCGCTACTCAACTCACGCACGGCAATGTAGCGTTCGCTACGACGGGTACGATCCATGACCTGGCCGACCAACTGGCCGCAGGCAGCATCGATGTCTTCGCCGCGCGGGGTACGCACGGTGACATTGTGCCCGGCTTTGTGCAGCAGATCCTGGAAACGGCGAATGGCATTGTTGCTCGGCCGCTCGTAACCCGAGAAGGGGAAGGGATTAAACGGAATCAGGTTGATCTTGCAAGGTACATTTTGCAGAAGTGCGATCATCTGCTCAGCATGCTCGGGCTTATCGTTGACATCCTTGAGCAGGGTGTACTCGATGGTCAGCACACGCTTCTCGCCGAGGCGCGAGACATAACGTTGGCAGGCCGCCAGCAACATCTCCAGCGGGTACTTCTTGTTGATCGGCACCAACTGGTTGCGCAACTCATCGTTAGGCGCGTGCAACGACAGCGCCAGGGATACATCGATGACTTCACCCAGCTTGTCGATCATCGGCACCACGCCCGAGGTAGACAGGGTCACCTTGCGCTTGGAGATACCGTAACCGAGATCGTCCATCATGATCTTCATGGCGGCGACCACGTTGTCGAAGTTCAGCAGTGGCTCGCCCATGCCCATCATCACCACATTGGTGATGGCGCGATCGGATCTGGCGGGCACGCTACCGAATGACTTGCTGGCGATCCACACCTGACCGATCACTTCGGCGGCGGTCAGATCGCTATTGAAACCCTGTTTGCCCGTGGAGCAGAAACTGCAATCCAGAGCGCAACCCGCCTGCGAGGAAACACACAGGGTGCCGCGCGAACCTTGCGGGATATACACGGTTTCCACACAACTGCCTGACGCCACCCGCACCACCCACTTGCGCGTGCCATCAGTAGAAATATCTTCGCTGACCACTTCCGGGCCACGAATTTCAGCACAGACCTTGAGTTTTTCCCGCAAGGCCTTGCTGACGTTGCTCATGACATCGAAATCATCGACGCCAAAGTGGTGAATCCACTTCATCAACTGACCGGCACGGAAACGTTTTTCCCCGATGTCCTCGAAGAATTGTTCCATCTCTGCCTGGGTCAGACCCAGTAGATTGATTTTGCCGGTAGCTTCAGTCATGGCTTCACCCTCGTACGCGTCGCCTTAGCGAAGACGCGCACATACCTCGGTAGCGGAGAAGAAGTAGGCGATTTCACGGGCGGCGGACGCCTCGGAATCGGAACCGTGTACCGCGTTCTCGTCGATGGATACGGCGAAATCGGCGCGAATGGTGCCGGCAGCCGCTTCTTTCGGGTTGGTTGCGCCCATCAGCTCACGATTCTTGACGATGGCATCTTCACCTTCCAGCACCTGCACGATGACCGGACCCGAAACCATGAAAGCGACCAGATCCTTGAAGAAGCCGCGCTCGCTGTGCTCGGCGTAAAAACCGCCAGCTTCGCGCTCGGACAGCTGTACCATTTTCGAGGCAACGACGCGCAGGCCGGCTTTTTCGAAACGGCTGACGATCTCGCCAACAACATTCTTGGCAACAGCGTCAGGCTTGATGATGGAAAAAGTACGTTGAACAGCCATGTGTAACTCCAGAAACGGTGGGTAATACGAAAAATTAAACCCGCGAATTATACGCGGGTTTGGGGGGGAAATATAAGAGCAGCGCCAAGCAAGCATTGACGCCCATGGTTCGGGCCAATGCCAACTCGCTTGAAGCTTGCCGCTTATGGCTTACAGCTGGGTCAATCCGCCTCTTCGATCCAGGCGGCCTGAATGGCCTCAAGCACTTTCTCGCCACCACGCTGTGGATCGTCGGAAAAATCCGGCAATGCCAGTACCCAGCGATGCAGGTCGACAAAATTGACGAAACGCGGATCGATGTCAGGCTTGCTTTCCGCCAACTGGATCGCGACTTCCAGCACATCGGACCATTTTAGGCTCATGACCTGCTCCTTATGCCGAATATTCAGTGCCCTTCGGACACTTGATTGATGGTGTACCTGGGGATCTCGACCACCAGATCCTGCTCAGCCACCACCGCCTGACAAGACAGCCGCGAATTAGGCTCCAGCCCCCAGGCCTTGTCCAGCATATCGTCTTCGAGTTCGTCGGATGGCTCCATAGAAGCAAACCCCTCGCGAACCACCACGTGACACGTCGTACAGGCACAGGATTTCTCACAGGCATGCTCGATGCCGATACCGTGGCGAAGCGCGACGTTGAGCACGGTTTCACCCGGCTGCGCTTCGATCACCAGCCCTTCAGGGCAGTGGTCGGCGTTGGGCAGAAAAATCACCTGCGGCATGTTTATTCCTCGATTTCATTAAGACTACGGCCAGCCAATGCGGCTTTGACCGTGGCATCCAGGCGACGAGCGGCAAAGGCATCGGTCAACTGGGTCAAGCGCTTGGTCTGCTGCTCGATGGCCAGGCCATCGTTACTCGCCATCAGCGCGCGCAACTGCTGCATTTGCGCATCGATAGCCAGGCGCTCATCGGCGCCCAGCAAACGTTCGCCATCGGCTTGCAAGGCAGCCTCCACCGCCTCGAGCAGACGTTGAGCATCCACCTGCAGTTCACGCAATACACGGGCGACCTTGTCGTCACCGGCATTCTTGAAAGAGTCCTGCAGCATTCGCGCGATTTCGCCATCGGTAAGCCCGTAAGACGGCTTGACCTGGATGCTCGCCTCCACCCCCGAAGCCAGCTCGCGGGCCGCTACGCCGAGCAAGCCATCGGCATCGACCTGGAAGGTCACACGAATCTTCGCCGAACCGGCGACCATTGGCGGAATACCGCGCAACTCGAAACGCGCCAGGGAGCGGCAATCGCTGATCAGCTCGCGCTCACCTTGCAGCACATGAATCATCATGGCCGTCTGGCCATCTTTATAGGTGGTGAAGTCCTGAGCACGCGCCACCGGAATGGTGGTGTTGCGCGGAATGACCTTCTCCATCAGCCCGCCCATGGTTTCCAGGCCAAGCGACAGCGGAATCACGTCCAGCAGCAACAGCTCGTCACCCTCCGCACGCTTGTTACCCGCCAGCGCATCGGCCTGGATCGCGGCACCAATGGCCACCACCTGATCCGGATCGATATCGGTCAAGGGCTCGCGGGCGAACATCTCGGCGACCGCCTGGCGCACGCGCGGCACGCGAGTCGAACCACCGACCATGACCACGGCCTCGACCTCTTCCAGCTCGATTCCGGCATCGCGCACGGCTCGCCGACAGGCCTTGAGGCTGCGCGCCAGCATCGGCTCGATCAACCCTTCGAACTGCTCGCGACTCAACTGCCCCTGCCAGGTTCCATAACTGAGTTGGGCCGCAGCACAACTGGTCAGGGCCTCCTTGGCCACGCAGGCAGCCTGCAACAGGCTGCGCTGCTCGCCCGGATCGAGATCGGCAGACAGACCGGCTTGTTCGATTATCCAGCCAGCAATCGCATGATCGAAGTCATCACCACCCAAGGCACTGTCACCACCGGTGGCCAATACCTCGAAAACCCCACCGGTCAGACGTAAAATGGAAATATCGAAGGTGCCGCCGCCCAGGTCATAAATCGCCACCACGCCCTCGGCATGCTGGTCCAGACCATAGGCCACGGCCGCAGCGGTCGGCTCATTGAGCAAGCGCAGCACATTCAAGCCGGCCAGACGCGCCGCATCCTTGGTGGCCTGGCGCTGGGAGTCATCGAAGTAGGCCGGCACCGTGATTACCGCACCAACCAGCTCGCCACCCAGGGCGGCTTCGGCACGCTGACGCAGCACCTTGAGGATATCGGCAGACACTTCGACCGGGCTTTTCGGCCCCTGCACCGTATCGATGAAGGGCATGTGCGACTCGCCTTCGACAAAGCGATAGGGCAACTGCTCACCCAATTGCTTGACGTCGGCCAGGCCACGCCCCATCAGGCGCTTGACTGACAGTACGGTATTCAGCGGGTCAGCCGATGCGGCCAGCCTGGCGGCCTCGCCGACCTCGACATGGTCGACGTGATAGCGCACCGCGGAAGGCAGGATGACCCGCCCTGCGGCATCGGCGATCGGCTCAGATAGGCCGCTGCGCAGGGCGGCGACCAGCGAATTAGTGGTTCCCAGATCAATCCCCACCGCCAACCGACGCTGGTGGGGCTGGGGGCTCTGTCCGGGCTCAGCGATCTGCAGTAAGGCCATGATTAATAAATGCTTATCTGTATATCAGGCGTGCCACGTTGGCTGCGCGAGGGTTAATCGTCGAGGCGCTCTTCCAGCTGGCGCACTTCGTGGGAAAGCTTGTCGAGAAACTGCATGCGGCGCATCAGGCGCTCGGCCTCGGCGCGACGCAACGAATCATCCCAACAAACGGCAAAGCTCTCGTTCAACTCATCCTGAGCAATCTTCAGGCGCCGCTTGAACGTCGCCACGCCCGTCAAATCGGTGCTGTCCTGCAGATCTTCCAATTCTTCACGCCAATGCATCTGCTGCAGCAGGAAGTCCGGGTCTTGCACCGTGACTTCCAGGGGCAATTCCGGCCCGCCCAATGCCAACAGGTAACGCGCGCGCTTGGGCGAACTTTTCAGCGTGCTATAAGCCTCATTGAGGCTGGCCGAATGTTCCAGCGCCAAACGTTGCTCACGGTCAGAGGCATCGGCGAAACGATCCGGATGGACAGTGCGCGCCAGCTCGCGATAACGCACGGCCAACTGCTCCAGATCCAGACGGAAGCTTGGTTGCAGAGCGAACAGGGCGAAATGACAAGGACTACCCACACATGCCTCAGATATTAAAGCTTTCGCCGCAGCCACATTCGCCGCGCACGTTAGGATTGTTGAACTTGAAGCCTTCGTTCAAACCTTCCTTGACGAAGTCCAGCTCGGTACCGTCGAGGTACACCAGGCTCTTGGGATCGATGATCACCTTGACCCCGTGAGTCTCGAACACCTGGTCTTCGCTGGCGGCCTCGTCGACGAACTCCAGCACATAAGCCAGGCCCGAACAGCCAGTAGTGCGCACAGCCAGGCGGATGCCGTCGCCCTTACCGCGCCCTTCAAGCGAACGCCGCACGTGCTGAGCGGCAGCTTCGGTCATGCTGATAGCCATCGACAACCTCCTTAGAGCAAGCCTTTCTTCTGCTTGTAATCACGCACGGCCGCCTTGATGGCGTCCTCGGCGAGTACCGAGCAGTGGATTTTCACCGGCGGCAACGCCAACTCTTCGGCGAGGTGGGTGTTCTTGATGGTTTCCGCTTCATCCAGAGTCTTACCCTTCATCCACTCGGTGGCGAGGGAGCTGGAGGCAATCGCGGAACCGCAGCCATAGGTCTTGAACTTGGCGTCTTCAATCACGCCCTGCTCGTTGACCTTGATCTGCAAGCGCATCACGTCGCCACACGCCGGGGCGCCGACCATGCCGGTACCGACATCCGGATCTTCCGCGTCCATCTTGCCGACGTTGCGCGGGTTTTCGTAGTGGTCAATAACCTTTTCACTGTAAGCCATGCTGGTATTCCTCTCTCATCAGGGCTGCTCAACGGCAGCTTTAGTGTGCAGCCCACTCGACCTTGGACAGATCGACACCCTCTTTGAACATATCCCACAGCGGCGACAAATCGCGCAGCTTGGTGACCGCCTCGCGAACTTTCTGCGCGGCGTAGTCGATTTCTTCTTCAGTGGAGAACCGGCCGAAGGTGAAACGGATCGAGCTGTGCGCCAACTCGTCGTTACGACCCAGGGCGCGCAACACATACGATGGCTCAAGAGAAGCCGAGGTACAGGCCGAACCCGACGATACCGCCAGATCCTTGAGCGCCATGATCAACGACTCGCCTTCGACATAGTTGAAGCTGAGGTTGAGGTTGTGCGGCACACGCGAGGTCATACTGCCGTTCACGTACAACTCTTCCAGGCCATCGACCTGCTCGAAGAAACGATCACGCAAGGCCTTGATGCGCTGGTTTTCCTGGACCATTTCTTCCTTGGCAATACGGAAGGCTTCGCCCATGCCGACGATCTGGTGAGTCGCCAGGGTGCCGGAGCGCATACCGCGCTCATGACCACCGCCATGGGTCTGCGCTTCCAGGCGCACGCGCGGCTTGCGCCGGACGTAGAGCGCGCCGACGCCCTTGGGGCCGTAGGTCTTGTGCGCCGAGAAGGACATCAGGTCGACCTTGAGTTTCTCCAGATCGATTGCCACCTTGCCGGTGGACTGCGCCGCATCGACGTGGAAGAACACGCCGCGCGCGCGAGTCACTTCACCGATGCCCGCGATATCGTTGATGGTGCCGATTTCGTTGTTGACATGCATGATCGACACCAAAATGGTGTCCTCGCGCAGCGCCGCCTCGACCATGGCCGGAGTAATCAGCCCGTCTTCACCCGGCTCGATATAGGTCACCTCGAAGCCTTCGCGCTCCAACTGGCGGGTGGTGTCCAACACCGCCTTGTGCTCGATCTTCGAGGTGACGATGTGCTTGCCCTTGCCACTGTAGAAGTGCGCAATGCCCTTGATCGCCAGGTTGTCCGACTCGGTGGCACCGGAGGTCCAGACGATCTCGCGCGGGTCGGCATTGACCAGCTCGGCGACCTGACGGCGACCATTCTCAACAGCCTCCTCGGCCTTCCAGCCAAACACATGGGAGCGCGATGCCGGATTGCCGAAGTTGCCATCGACCAGCAAACACTCACTCATCTTTTGCGCCACACGCGGATCGACCGGGGTGGTGGCGGAATAATCGAGGTAAATCGGCAATTTCATTGATCTTCTCCTAATCAGGTTTCTGGCCACGCGGGCCGGCACCCTACGTTCAATCGACGGTGGATGCTGCAATCTTATCTAGGTGCGGCATCCTGCCATTACTGCGCCGCTGATCCTGAGACTGCGCGATTTCCTGCACTTCGCGGCGCGTCACCAGATCAGCCAAACTGATGCCACTGAGGAACTCATGAATCTGCTGACTCAGGTCGCACCACAGATGATGGGTCAGGCAAGTCTCACCGCCATGGCAATCGCCCTGCCCTTGACAGCGCGTGGCATCGACCGACTCGTTGACCGCATCGATTACTTCGGCTACCTGGATACCCTGCATGTCGCGCGACAACTGGTAACCACCGCCAGGACCACGCACGCTGGAAACCAGATTACTCCGCCGCAGCTTGGCGAACAGCTGCTCGAGGTATGACAGGGAGATACCCTGACGCTCGGAGATATCGGCCAGGGACACCGGCCCATGCTGCGCATGTAGCGCCAGATCGAGCATGGCGGTAACGGCGTAACGGCCTTTGGTGGTCAGTCGCATAAGGGAGTTACCACGGGATCACAATTTGCAGCGAGTATGCAATTCCCGAGTATTCAAGTCAACTATAAGACCTAGTGTTTTACTCGGGATTAGCCGCACCCGGAGGGCGCCCAGCATAGCAAAGCACTCGCCCGCGCGCATCACGCTACCGGCTTGCCATCCTGATCCTTGCACACGCCAACGAAGTCCTCGTCGCGCAACGCCGGCAACTCCTTGGCGCAGTAGTCACTGCCCAACTCGTTAAGCGCAGTGCACATGCCTTCCAGGCGCCCATCAACCGCCTGCAAGTGATCGAGCAACTGGCCAATGGCGCGCGCCACCGGATCCGGCATGTCCTGACCGACGCCATAGGCATCGAAGCCCAGTTTTTCCGCCATGGCCTGACGCTTGGCTGCCTGCTCGTCATCCACCTTGACGATGATCCGCCCGGGAATACCGACCGCAGTCGCCCCCGCCGGCACCTCCTTGGTCACCACCGCATTGGAGCCGATCTTGGCACCCGCGCCCACCGTGAACGGCCCGAGCACCTTGGCCCCCGCGCCGACCACCACACCATCTTCCAGCGTCGGATGGCGCTTGCCCTTGTTCCAGCTGGTACCGCCCAGAGTCACGCCCTGATACAGAGTGACATCGTTGCCGATTTCGGCCGTCTCGCCGATGACAATGCCCATGCCATGGTCGATGAAGAAGCGCCGACCGATCTTCGCCCCCGGATGGATCTCGATCCCGGTCAGCCAGCGCCCCAGATTGGAGACCACCCGCGCCAACCATTTCCAACCGGACGTCCACAGCGCATGCGCCAGACGATGCAACCAGACCGCATGCAGGCCCGGGTAGCAGGTCACCACCTCAAGCGCATTGCGCGCCGCCGGATCGCGATGGAATACGCTCTGGATATCTTCCCGCATGCGCTCAAACATCAGTTTTCCCCTGTTTAAGGTGCTCACCACGCGCCGCCTTGACGGTTTCCGTCAAAATGCCACGCAAGATATTGATTTCCAGCTTACTGATACCGCTACGACCGTACAGGCGCCGCAAGCGGCTCATCAAGTGCCGCGGCTTGGCCGGATCGAGAAAGCCGATCTCGACCAGGGCGAGCTGCAGATGCGCATAAAAGGACTCCAACTCATCTGCCGTCACCGGCTGGGAACTCTGAATCGCCGTGGTCTCCAACTTGAGCGTCTTGGTCGGCTTATTCTGCGCCGCCAGCCAGGCCATGCGCACCTCATAGGCCAGCACCTGCACGGCCGCCGCCAGGTTCAGCGAACTGAAATCCGGATCGGACGGAATGTGCACATGAAAATGGCAACGCTGCAGTTCCTCGTTGGTCAGGCCGGCGTATTCACGACCGAACACCAAGGCCACTTCGGCCCCCTGCAGAGCCTGCTCGCACGCGGCCAGCCCGCACTCGCGCGGATCGAGCAACGGCCAGGGAATGCGTCGATCGCGCGCACTGGTCCCCAGCACCAGACTGCAACCGACCAGCGCCTCTTCAAGCGTGCCGACCACCTGCGCAGCCTCAAGCACATCGGTCGCCCCCGAGGCCCGAGCCACCGCATCGCCACTGGGAAAGTCCATCGGCTCGACCAGCACCAGGCGCGACAGACCCATGTTTTTCATGGCGCGCGCAGCACCACCGATATTGCCGGGATGACTGGTATTAACCAGAACCACTCGAATATTTTGCAGCAACGCAAACGCTCACATGGGCAGCCAAGGGCAGCAAAGCTTACAGAACCACCCAGGGTAATGCCATGCACGACACAGACGGCACTTCATCCACCAGGCTTTTCTGCTAATATTGCCGGCTTTCTTTAACAACCCAGGTGAATCGCCCATGCAGCCCATGCTGAATATCGCCCTGCGCGCAGCCCGTAGCGCCGGTGAAATGATTTTCCGCTCGATCGAACGCTTGGACGTCATCTCGGTCGACGAGAAAGATGCCAAGGATTACGTCACCGAAATCGATCGCTCTGCCGAGCTGCTGATCATCCAAGCGCTGCGCAAGGCTTATCCGACCCACGGCTTCCTCGGCGAGGAAGGCGGCCTGATCGAAGGCAGCGGTGACGGCGCCGACTACTTGTGGATCATCGATCCACTGGACGGCACCACCAACTTTATCCGCGGTGTGCCGCATTTCGCCGTCAGCCTGGCCTGCAAGTACCGCGGCCGACTGGAGCATGCCGTGGTCATCGACCCGGTACGCCAGGAAGAATTTACCGCCAGTCGCGGCCGTGGCGCCGCCCTCAACGG
Source organism: Pseudomonas sp. CC6-YY-74 (assembly GCF_002025205.1). Classification (GTDB taxonomy): domain Bacteria; phylum Pseudomonadota; class Gammaproteobacteria; order Pseudomonadales; family Pseudomonadaceae; genus Aquipseudomonas; species Aquipseudomonas paeninsulae. Next base: position 2,754,266 of record NZ_CP019947.1, read on the forward strand.
CCGTCGCCTGCGCGTCAGCTCACGCAAGAGCCTGGAAGGCGCCCTGCTCGGCACCGGCTTCCCATTCCGCGACAGCCAGCTCGACAACCTGGAAAACTACCTGGGCATGTTCCGCAACCTGGTCGGCCAGACCGCTGGCGTTCGTCGTGCGGGCGCCGCCAGCCTGGACCTGGCCTATGTGGCTGCAGGCCGTTTCGATGCCTTCTGGGAATTCGGCCTGTCCGAATGGGACATGGCAGCCGGCGCCCTGCTGATTCAGGAAGCAGGCGGCCTGGTCAGCGACTTCACCGGTGGCCACGAATTCCTCGAGAAAGGCCAGATCGTCGCCGGCAACACCAAGTGCTTCAAGGCAGTGCTGACGGCCATCCAGCCGCATCTTTCCGCCTCAATGAAGCGCTGATTGCTCGATAAATAAAAAACCGGCCAACGGCCGGTTTTTTAATGCCCACAAAAAAGCGCCCCACAGGGCGCTTTTTCATTTGCAGGGTTACTCGGCCGTTTCGGCCATTACCAACTGCCCATCCTTGACCGGAATCCGACTACCCGGATCATTGTCCATACGCACCCGCCCTGCTTTACCATCCAACTGATACTTCACGTCATAACCGACCACTTTCTCGCTGGTATCGGTCACGGTGCGACAGCGGTTTTCAGTGGTGGTATAGGTGGCGCCCGCCTGCATGTTTTCCTGCACCTTGTTGCCGGCGTAACCGCCACCAACGGCACCAGCTACGGTGGCAATCTTCTTGCCAGAACCGCCACCCACCTGATTACCCAGCAAACCGCCAACAACCGCACCGATCGCCGTACCGGCAATCTGATGCTGGTCCTTTACCGGCTTCTGCCGGGTCACGGTGACATCCTCACAGACCTCACGCGGGGTTTTGATCGCCTCCTTGATCGGCTGCACAGCTAGAACTTCCGCGTACTCGGAACCACTCATCAGATTATAAGTGGCCACTGCACCGCCTGCCGTCACACCGACAGCACCCAGCACAGCACCAACGAGCATTGACTTGTTCATAAGAACTCCTGGTTTTCGCTTATTCGGCGCATGGCGCCCGATCTAGCATAATTGGACTGGAGCGACTCGCAGCAAGTTCAACAAGTTACCCCACGCAGAAGCGCGCAGATTCAGGGACGCTCATCAACCTCTTCGGTCGGCACCGGTGGAATCAGATCTTCGACAGTCAGATCGAGCCATATCAGCGTCGCGTTGGAGATATAAATCGACGAATAAGTACCCACCAGCACCCCCACGAACAACGCGATGGCAAAGCCGAACAGATTATCGCCGCCAAAGACCAGCAAGGCACCAATCGCCAGCAATGTCGAGATCGACGTGGCCAGAGTGCGCAACAGGGTTTGCGTGGTAGAGATATTGATATTTTCGATCAAACTGGCCTTGCGCAGCACCCGGAAATTCTCGCGAACCCGATCGAATACCACGATGGTGTCATTCAACGAATAACCGATGATCGCCAGCAGCGCCGCCAGCACGGTCAGGTCGAAAGTGACCTGAAAGAACGACAGAATGCCCAGGGTGACGATGACGTCATGCACCAGCGAGATGAACGCGCCCATGGAGAACTTCCACTGAAAGCGGAAGGCCAGATAGAGCATGACGCCGCCCAGCGCCAGGAGCATGCCCAGGCCGCCCTGGTCACGCAACTCCTCACCGACCTGCGGCCCGACGAACTCGACCTTCTTCACCTGGAGCTTGTCGCCCGCCTGCTGCAACACAGAGGCAACCTTATCCCCCAAGTCCGCATCATCGCCCTGCATCCGCACGACCACGTCGGTAGTTGCACCAAAGCTCTGCACCACGGCATTGCCATAACCGGCGTCCGCCAGGTTCTGGCGAATACTGCTGAGGTCCGCAGGCTGCTCATAAGCCAGCTCGATCTGCGTACCACCGGTAAAATCCAGACCGAAATTCAGGCCTTTAACTACCAGACTACCCAGCGCAATAAAGGTCACGATCAGGGTGAGGACGAGCGCAATCTTGCGCACGCCCATGAAGTTGATTACACGATTCATCTCAGCCCCTCAAATCCACAACTTCTTCAGGTCACGCCCGCCGAAGCTCAGGTTGACCATGGCTCGCGTCACCAGGATAGCGGTGAACATCGAGGTGAGAATGCCCAGCGACAGTGTCACCGCGAAGCCCTTGACCGGACCGGTACCCATGGCGAAAAGAATCCCACCCACCAATAACGTGGTCAGGTTGCCGTCGATAATCGCCGAGTAAGCGCGGTCGAAGCCCTCATGAATGGCCCGTTGCACCGACATGCCATTGGCGATTTCCTCGCGAATCCGCGAGAAGATCAGCACGTTGGCATCCACCGCCATCCCCATGGTCAGTACGATACCGGCGATACCCGGCAACGTCAGGGTGGCACTCAGCAGCGACATCAGCGCCAGCAGCAGCACCATGTTGAGGCCCAGGGCCAGGGTCGCCAACACACCAAAGAAGCGGTAGATGACGATGATGAACAGTGACACGAACAACATGCCCCAGAGCGCGGCATCAACACCCTTGGCAATGTTGTCGGCACCCAGGCTCGGGCCGATGGTGCGTTCTTCGGCGAAGTACATTGGCGCAGCCAAGCCACCGGCACGCAGCAACAACGCCAGTTCGGTCGACTCGCCCGGACCATCGAGGCCGGTAATCCGGAACTGGCTACCCAGTGGCGACTGAATAGTCGCCAGGCTGATGATCTTTTTCTCTTCGACGAAATTCTGGACCGCGACTTCCTTTTCGACACCATCGACAACCTGGCGCAGGTAACGCACGGTCGGCTTCTGCTCGATAAAGATCACCGCCATGCTGCGCCCGACATTGCTGCGCGTCGCACGGTTCATCAACTCGCCGCCATGACCATCCAGACGGATGTTCACCTGCGGACTGCCATTCTCATCGAAGCTGGCCTGGGCGTCGGTTACCTGATCACCCGTGATGATCAGCTCACGCTCCAACTGAGCAGGCGGGCGACCCTCCTCACGGAATTCGAAGGCCTCGGTCGTGGTTCTCGATGCATCGACATCGGCAGCCAGTCGAAACTCGAGGTTGGCCGTCTTGCCCAGAATGCGCTTGGCCTCGGCGGTGTCCTGCACACCGGGTAACTCAACCACGATCCGGTTGGCACCCTGACGCTGAACCAGCGGCTCGGCCACGCCCAACTCATTGACCCGGTTACGCACGGTAGTCAGGTTCTGCTTGATCGAGTATTCGCGAATGTCCGCAAGCTTGGCCTGAGTCAGGCTCAAGCGCAGCACCTGCAAATCGCTACGCTCGACCGAACTCAATTCAAAATCGGAGAACTCCTTGCGAATCAGGCTCTGGGCCTTCTCCAGAGTCGCCTCGTCGACGAAACCCAACTGAATCGCGCCGTTGAATTCGGGCAGGCTGCGATAGCGCACGCGCTCCTTGCGCAGCATGCTCTTGACCTCCCCCTCGTAGACCTTGCGCCGCGCGTCCAGCGCCTTGTCCATATCCACTTCCAGCAGGAAGTGCACACCACCGGACAAGTCCAGACCCAGCTTCATCGGCCCCGCACCCAGGTTGCGCAGCCAATCAGGGGTAGTCTGCGCGAGGTTCAAGGCAACCACGAACTCTTCGCCCAAGGTCTTGCGCACCACATCCTTGGCTGGCAGCTGATCGGCCTGCTTGGTCAACCGGAGCAGACCGGCACGGCCTTGCGCAGCCAGACTCGAAGCCTTGACCTCAATCCCTGCTGCCTGCAAGGCACGCGTGGCGCGCTCCAGATCAGCTTGCTCGACCTGCATCGCCGTACTGTTACCGCTGATCTGAATTGCCGGATCATCTGGATACAGGTTGGGCGCGGAATAAAGAAAACCGATCGCCAGCACAGCCAGGATCAGCAGGTACTTCCAGAGGGGGAATTTGTTGAGCATGACGCCGCCCGTTATGACGCGGGGCGCCTTAAGCGCCCCGTCGAATGGTAAGAGTGTGAAGCTTAAATAGCTTTCAACGTGCCCTTGGGCAGGGTCGCGGCGATGGCCACTTTCTGAATCTTCAGCTCGACGGTGTCGGACACTTCCAGCACCACGAAGTCATCGCTGACCTTGGTCACCTTGCCGGCGATACCGCCGCTGGTCACGACTTCGTCACCCTTCTGCAAGGAGCCGAGCAGGTTCTTGTGCTCTTTCGCACGCTTGGCCTGGGGACGCCAGATCATCAGATAGAAGATGACCAGAAAGCCGACCAGAAACACCCATTCGAAACCAGAACCAACAGCACCCGTTGGGGCAGCGGCATCGGCAAATGCCGCAGGGATCAAAAAGCTCATTTAACACTCCTGTTAGAAACTACTCAAAAACGTTGATTTATCAGTTTAGCGCCGGGACCGGCAGGCCACGACGGGTATAGAAGGCATCGACAAAGGCGGCCAATGTACCCTGTTGAATAGACTCGCGCAAACCAGCCATCAGCTGCTGATAGTGCCGTAAGTTATGGATTGTATTCAGCATACTGCCCAACATTTCGCCACACTTATCCAAATGATGCAGGTAGGCACGGGAGAAATGTTGGCAGGTATAACAATCACAGGTTGCATCGAGTGGCGAATCATCATGCCGATGCACCGCATTACGAATTTTCAACACGCCGGTATCGACGAACAGATGGCCATTACGCGCATTACGCGTCGGCATCACGCAGTCGAACATATCCACACCGCGGCGTACGCCCTCGACCAAGTCCTCTGGCTTGCCAACCCCCATCAAGTAGCGCGGTTTATCGGCGGGCAGCAGGGCGGGCAGATAATCCAGCACGCGGATCATTTCTTCCTTCGGCTCGCCGACCGACAGGCCGCCAATCGCCAAACCGTCAAAATCCAGCGCATTCAAGCCTTCCAGCGAGCGCATGCGCAACTCTTCATGCATGCCGCCCTGGACGATACCGAACAGCGCCGCCGTGCTGTCGCCATGCGCCTCCTTCGAGCGCTTGGCCCAACGCAGCGAGAGCTCCATGGAGCGCTTGGCCACATCGAATTCGGCCGGATAAGGCGTGCACTCGTCAAAGATCATCACGATGTCCGAGCCCAGGTCACGCTGCACCTGCATCGACTCTTCCGGCCCCATGAACACCTTGGCGCCATCGACCGGCGAAGCGAAATACACCCCCTCCTCCTTGATCTTGCGCATCGCACCCAGGCTGAACACCTGAAAACCACCCGAGTCGGTGAGGATCGGCCCCTGCCACTGCATGAAGTCGTGCAGATCGCCGTGACGCTTGATCACCTCGGTGCCGGGACGCAACCACAGATGAAAGGTATTGCCGAGGATCATCTGCGCGCCGGTCGCCTCGATGTCACGCGGCAACATGCCCTTGACCGTGCCATAGGTGCCCACCGGCATGAACGCCGGCGTCTCGACCACCCCACGCGGAAAGGTAATGCGTCCACGCCGCGCCTTACCATCGGTCGCCAGCAATTCGAAAGCCATCCGGCAGGTGCGCGTCATACGTGATCCTCTGGCCCGCGCGGCGCGGGGTTGCGGGTGATGAACATGGCATCGCCATAACTGAAGAAGCGATAACCCTCGGCGATCGCGCTTTTATAGGCCGCCATGGTTTCGGGGTAGCCGGCAAACGCTGAGACCAGCATCAGCAGGGTCGATTCCGGCAAATGGAAATTGGTCACCAGAGCATCGACCACATGCAGCGGACGGCCCGGGTAGATAAAGATGTCAGTGTCGCCGCTGAACGCCTTGAGCTCGCCGTCGCGCGCCGCACTCTCCAGCGAACGCACGCTGGTGGTACCCACCGCCACCACACGCCCGCCACGGGCACGGCAGGCCGCCACGGCATCGACCACATCCTGGCCGACCTCCAGCCACTCGCTGTGCATCGGATGATCTTCGATGCGCTCGACCCGCACCGGCTGAAAGGTTCCGGCCCCGACATGCAGGGTCACGAAGGCACTCTCCACCCCCATCCCGGCAATGCTCGCCAGCAACGCCTGATCGAAGTGCAAGCCCGCGGTAGGCGCCGCCACTGCACCGGAGCGCGCGGCATAGACGGTCTGATAACGCTCACGATCGGCGGCATCGTCCGGGCGGTCTATATAAGGAGGCAGCGGCATATGACCAACCCGCTCAAGCAGCGGCAAAACCTCTTCGGCAAAGCGCAACTCGAACAGCGCGTCATGCCGCGCCAGCATCTGCGCCTCACCACCGCCATCGATCAGAATCGTCGAACCCGGTTTGGGTGATTTGCTCGAACGCACATGGGCCAGGACGCGGTGGCTGTCCAGCACCCGCTCGACCAACACTTCGAGCTTGCCGCCCGAAGCCTTCTGGCCGAATAGACGCGCAGGAATCACCCGCGTGTTATTGAACACCATCAAGTCGCCGGGGCGTAAATACTCCAGCAGATCACTGAACTGACGATGCGCCAGCGCACCACTTGGCCCATCCAGCACGAGCAAACGGCTGGCACGCCGCTCGGCGAGCGGATGGCGGGCAATAAGAGCGTCAGGCAGCTCGAAATCAAAGTCGGCAACGCGCATGTTCGGAGGAGGTCATCTAGCAGGGCGGCAAAGCTTACCGGAAATAGTGCAATCTAGCCACGCAAGTGGATTGACCAAGGCCAATGGCATCCCTATACTTCGCCGCCATTGTGCCCCGATGGCGGAACCGGTAGACGCGGCGGATTCAAAATCCGTTTTCGAGAGAAGTGGGAGTTCGAGTCTCCCTCGGGGCACCATACAAACATCTCAGGACGTATCGAAACGACCTGAAACCCTAGAGAACCGGCCATCTGAGCCGGTTTTTTATTGCCTACGGCTCCCCCGTTCGTCCTGGCGAGCCCGCCGGAATAAGCATAGATCCGAGAGTAGATTGAGTTCGGCCTAATAAGCCACTCTCACCGGCGGCGATTCAAACAACGGTTTGTGGTGCACACTAACGCACCGGCGAGCACCGCCAAAACGCTTGTACAGCAGCCCATAAATTTGCCTAATCACCCCGGAAACACAGGCCCGGCGGGGGTTGGTATTTGCCTTTTAGTTAGCGTAGAGTGCTTTCCACTGTGTTTGCATGGGTCGCCGTAATTCGTGGCCTGGTGCAGTAGATCGTCCAGATCCGCTACATCCCGTTCGACGTCGCATTACTCCTTGCAACCAGTCTCAGCCCTCTATCGAGTAGAGGCTGTCATTAACCATGGTTTCAAGGATATTCAGACATGTCGAATCGTCAGAGCGGTACCGTTAAGTGGTTTAACGACGAGAAGGGTTTTGGCTTCATCACGCCAGAAAGCGGTCCGGATCTTTTCGTGCACTTTCGCGCGATCGAGGGCAACGGCTTCAAGAGCCTGAAAGAAGGCCAGAAAGTCAGCTTCGTTGCCGTACAAGGCCAAAAAGGCATGCAGGCCGACCAGGTTCAAGTCCAGGAATAACCCTGCTGCTTTGAAGAACCCCTGATGGTAACGTCGGGGGTTTTTTATGCTCCCGAATACCGTAAATCGCACCCTCAAGACCTAGCGCCTTATTGCATATCGAGCCCAACATGCCCAAACACCTGCTGCGCCCGCAGGGTGATTTTCCCTCTGCAGGATTGATTCGCCGCCTGGCCGCCGTGTTCTATGACTTGCTGTTGTGCCTGGCCCTGCTGATCGTCGTGACCTTTGCCTACAAGCTGATTCTGATGGGCTTCTACGGCGAAGCGCAGCTCAAACAGCTCTCCGATGCCGGCGCACTGGATGGCGACCCCGTACTGTCCACCCTGCTGGTACTCAGCCTGTTTGGCTTCTTCAGCAAATTCTGGACCCACAGCGGCCAGACGCTGGGCATGCAGGTCTGGGGCATCCGCATCCAGAACGTCGACGGCACGGCCATCAGTCTATGGCAGGCACTGCTGCGTTTTCTGGTCGCCTTTGCTTCCTGGCTGTGCCTGGGCCTGGGGTTTTTCTGGGTACTCTGGGACAAGGACAAGCGCAGCTGGCATGACATCTATTCCGACAGCAGCACCGTACAACTGCCGAAGAATACTCACCAAGACAAGCGCTAAAATCTGCACACGAAAAAGCCGGCTAACTGCCGGCTTTTTTATCGATTGCAGAAGCTATCCAGCGCGACGCAACAGCCAGACACCGGCCAAGGCGCAGAACCCCGCGGGAATCAACACGGCAAACAGTGGCGAGAAACCGAACACCAGGCTGGAAGGCCCGAGCAGGTCCTGGGCGATGCGGAACACGAAGCCCACGACCACGCCGGTGAAGACCCGCTGACCCAAGGTCACCGAGCGCAATGGACCGAAGACGAAGGAGATCGCCAGTAACACCAGCGCGGCCGTCACCACCGGCTGCAAGATCTTGCTCCAGAACGCCAGCCAATACTGACCATTATTCAATCCCTGCTCGGCCAGGTAATGGATATAGCGCCACAACCCAGTTACCGACAATGCATCAGGCTCCAGTACCACGGTACCGAGCAGTTGCGGATTCAACTCGACATCCCAGCGTTCATTCGGGGCTTTTACCACCTCAGTGCTGCGCTCACCGAAATGCGTGGTCGCCACATTCTCCAGTTGCCAGTGATCGCCCTGATACTGCGCGCGCCGGGCGAAGCTGGAAGACAGCATGTGGCGCTGATCATCGAAGCGGTAACGGGTCACACCGAACAAGACGCCATCGGGCTGCACCGCATTGATGTGCACGAACTCGTCACCCTGGCGATGCCACAGACCACGCCTGGAGCTCTGCGCCTCGCCACCGCCCATAGCCATAGCGCGATCGGCCTGGGCCTGGTTTTCGCCCCAGGGCGCCAGGTACTCGCCGATCAGAATACCGGCCAACATCAACACCAGCATCGGCTTCATCACCGCCCAGACGATGCGCCCGATCGAAACCCCGGCGGCGCGCATGATGGTCAGCTCGCTGTTGCTGGCCAGGCTGCCCAGCCCGATCAGACAACCGATCAAGGCCGCCATCGGCAGCATCTCGTAAACGCGCCGCGGCAGGGTCAAAAAGACGTACCAGGCGGCTTCCGGCAAACCGTAACCACCCTCGACATCGCCCATCTCATCGATAAAGGCGAACAGCAAGGCCAGCCCGACGAGGACGCCCAATACGGTGAGAATCGCGAAAAATACCTGGGTGCCGATGTAGCGATCCAATCTAAGCATGAGCCACCTCCGACCCGGCACGGCGACTCGCCCACTTCAGGCGCAACGGTTCCCAATAAAGCAGCACAAGACCAATCAACAGAAATACTCCATGCACCCACCACAAACCTAACGCCTGAGGGATTCGCCCTTTATCCAGAGCGCTGCGCGCAGCGATCAACAGCGCCAGGTAAGTCATATACAAGAGGATTGCCGGCAGTAGCTTGAGAAAGCGCCCTTGCCGTGGATTGACCCGCGACAGCGGCACCGCCAGCAGGGTCACGATGAACACCAGCAGCGGCAGCGACAGACGCCACTGCAACTCGGACTGGAAGCGCGGATTGTCACTGCCGATCAACTCAGCGGTCGACACGGCCTCACGCTCACTGATCTCGCCACTGACCGATGGCTTGGGTAACAGCACGCCATAGGTGTCGTACTGAATCGCCCGGTAGTCGGCCTGACCTGGATTGCCGTCGTAACGGTAACCGTTCTGCAGAATCAGATAGCGACTGCCATCGGCCTGAATCTCCTGCCGCCCGCTTTCCGCTACCAGCACGGTGATCCCGCGCTCCTTGTCGCCCCCACTAGAAAAACGCTTCTCGGAGATGAAGATACCGGCCAACTCAGCGCGATCTGCCGACAACTCCTTGGTATAGGTCACCCGCGAACCATCCTTCATGGCCTGGAAACGCCCGGGCACCAGGGTATCGAACTCGGTCAGGGCATCCTGCTCATTGAGAATTTTCGCCACCTGCGCCACACCCTGCGGCGCCAAGCCCATGCTCAACCAGGCCACCAACAGGGCCACCAACAAGGCCGGCGCCATGGTGTAGACCAGCAAACGTTGCTGACTCATACCCGTGGCCGAGAGCACCGTCATCTCGCTGTCGAGATAGAGCCGGCCGTAGGCCATCAGGATGCCGAGGAAGAGCCCCAACGGCAGGATCAGCTGCAGGAATCCCGGCAGGCGAAAGCCCATGATCATGAACAACACACCCGGATCCAGCAATCCCTGAGCCGCCTGCGCCAGGTACTTGATGAAACGGCCACTCATTATGATTACCAGGAGCACGGCACTCATCGCACTCAAGGTAACCAGGACTTCACGAGACAAATAACGGAACACGATCAAACCAGACACTCCAGGGTTGTCAGGCTCAGGCGGCTACGATCACACTAGCCGCACTGTTTGCCGGTTCGCATACAGACGAACCATCGAAAAAATAACCGGCATTATCCTGCAATAACGACTCATTGTCTTGGGGACACTACGCCATGGAATATATTGTCAAAAGCGCTCGCCCGGAAACCCTGAAAACCGCCACGCTGGTCATTGCCGTCGGCGAAGGTCACAAGCTCGGTGAAACGGCGAAAGCAATTGATAACGTCTGTGCCGGTGCGATCAGCGCCTTGCTCAAGCGCGGCGACCTGGCTGGCAAACTTGGCCAGACCCTGCTCGCGTATAACCTGCCCAACCTCAAGGCCGAGCGGGTGCTGCTGGTCGGTAGCGGCAAGGAGGCTGAACTATCAGACCGCCAGCTGCACAGCATGCTCAATGCCGTGCGTGGCGTATTGAACACCCTGGGCGGCAGCGATGCAGTGCTCGCGCTGGGCGAAATTCAGGTCAAAGACCGTGGCGCCTACGGCAAGGCGCGCCTGATGGTGGAAAACCTGGCCGATGGCGGCTATCAGTTCGACCAGTTCAAGAGCGAGAAGGCCGACGCCAAGGCCTTGAAGAAGCTGACCCTGCTCTGCGACAAGTCCGAGCTGGCCGACGTCCAGCGTGCGGCCAAGCATGCCCAGGCGATTGCCAGCGGCATGGCATTCACCCGTGATCTCGGCAACATGCCGCCGAACCTCTGCCACCCCAGCTACCTGGCTGAAGAGGCCAAGACCCTGGGCAAGAGCTACAAGAACCTCAAGGTCGAGATTCTCGATGAGAAAAAACTCAAGGAACTCGGTGCCGGCGCCTTCCTCGCCGTGGCCCAAGGCAGCGACCAGCCGCCGCGGATGATCGTGCTCAACTACCAGGGCAGCAAGAAAACCGACAAGCCCTTCGTCCTGGTTGGCAAAGGCGTTACCTTCGATACCGGCGGCATCAGCATCAAACCGGCGTCCGGCATGGATGAGATGAAGTACGACATGTGCGGCGCCGCCAGTGTATTTGGCACGCTCAAGGCCGTGCTGGAACTGCAACTGCCGATCAACCTGGTGTGCCTGCTGGCCTGCGCCGAGAACATGCCCAGCGGTGGCGCCACCCGCCCCGGCGATATCGTCACCAGCATGAGCGGGCAGACCGTTGAAATCCTCAACACCGACGCCGAAGGCCGCCTGGTGCTGTGCGACACCCTGACTTACGCCGAACGCTTCAAGCCCCAGGCCGTTATCGATATCGCCACCCTGACCGGCGCCTGCATCGTCGCCTTGGGCGCCCATACCTCGGGCCTGATGGGCAACAACGAGGAACTGCTGCAACAGCTCCTCAAAGCCGGCCAGAGCGCCGACGACCGCGCCTGGCAGTTGCCGCTGTTCGACGAATACCAGGAACAACTTGACAGTCCATTTGCCGACATTGCCAATATCGGCGGACCGAAAGCCGGCAGCATCACCGCCGGCTGCTTCCTCTCGCGCTTCGCCAAGAAGTATCACTGGGCGCACCTGGACATCGCCGGCACCGCCTGGATCAGTGGCGGCAAGGAGAAAGGCGCAACCGGTCGGCCGGTGCCGCTGTTGACCCAGTACCTGCTGGATCGCGCTAACGCCTGATGACGAGTATTGCAGGAGCGGCCGAGCGCTTTTCGCCTCTGCCGCGCCTGCAGCCGCCCACATAACGAAACCACCATGCCCCGAATAGAATTTTATGTATTGTCCTCCGCCGCCCCGGCAGACCGCCTGCGGGCCGCCTGCCAACTGGCGATGAAAGCCTGGCGCCATGGCCTGCCGGTGTTTCTGCGCGGTTGCGATACAGAGCAATGCACGCAGCTCGACGAACTTCTTTGGCGTTTCAAGGCCGAAGCATTCGTACCGCACAATTTGCACCAGGACGACCCGCAAGCGCCGGTGGTGATTGGCCTGGATGAAGAGCCGAACACCCAGCAAGGCGTGCTGATCAACCTCAACCCGACCCTTTCGCCCTTTGTCGAACGCTTCAGCCGGGTGATCGAGATCGTCAACCAACAACCCGATCTATTGACCGCCTGCCGGGAAAATTTCCGCAGCTACCGCCAGCGCGGCTATGATCCGAAACGAGTCGAACTTTAAGTTCTGCACCATGGACACGCCAAAACCACCGCAAAAACCCACCCACCTGCTGGACGACCTCGAGTCGATCCGCCAGCTGCTGGGCGACGAAAACCTCGATCCGCCACTGCTGACCGACACGATCGATCCGGACAGCATCCCCCTGCTCTCGGACATCGTCACCCCGCCGCCCGCACCAGTCGCCGAGCCCGCTCCGCAGCCGCAGGCCGCGACCCTGCACAGCAGCATCGAGCAAACCTTCAGCCGCGACAGCGACATGAACCGCCTGGATAACGAACTGCGCGCCGCCGCCGAGCTGATTCTGCAGGATGTAATCGACGACTTCGTGCCGCAGATCGAGGCCGAGCTCAAGCGCCGCCTGCAAGCCCGTCTGAGTCGCCTGCTGCCGCCGCGTAAATAGAAAATCACCTGCAGCCCGGATGCAATCCGGGCAGGCTTGACCCGCCCCGTCAGTCAGCCGCCCCTCGCCGGCCTTACGCCTCAAGTGCCAGCCCGCTATACTTGTCGGCTTTTCCGATCAGCCGTCATAAGGGTCCCGCCGCGCATGGACAAGACCTACCAGCCGCACGCCATTGAAACCGCCCTGTACCAAAACTGGGAGGCGAACAACTATTTCGCCCCACAGGGTTCGGGCCAGCCTTACACCATCATGATCCCGCCGCCGAACGTCACCGGCAGCCTGCACATGGGCCATGGTTTCAATAACTCGATCATGGATGCGCTGATCCGTTTCCGCCGCATGCAGGGTCGCAAAACCCTATGGCAACCAGGCACCGACCATGCCGGCATCGCCACCCAGATGGTGGTCGAGCGGCAACTGGCCGCAGAGGGCATCAGCCGCCACGACCTGGGCCGGGACAAATTCCTCGAAAAAGTCTGGGAATGGAAGGAAGAGTCCGGCGGCAACATCACCCGGCAGATCCGCCGCCTGGGCAGTTCGGTGGACTGGTCGCGCGAGCGCTTCACCATGGACGACGGCCTGTCCGAAGCGGTCAAGGAGGCCTTCGTGCGCCTGCACGAAGACGGCCTGATCTATCGCGGCAAGCGCCTGGTCAACTGGGACACCAAGCTGCACACGGCGATTTCCGACCTGGAAGTGGAAAACCACGACGAGAAAGGCAAGCTGTGGAACCTGCGCTACCCGCTGGCGGACGGCAACACGACGGTTGACGGCAAGGACTACCTGATCGTCGCCACCACCCGCCCGGAAACCATGCTCGGCGACAGCGCCGTCGCGGTAAATCCCAACGACGAACGCTATCAGGCGCTGATCGGCACCTTCGTCGAGCTGCCATTGGTTGGCCGACGCATCCCGATTATCGCCGACGACTATTGCGATCCAGAGTTCGGCACCGGCTGCGTGAAAATCACCCCGGCCCATGATTTCAACGACTACGAGGTCGGCAAGCGCCACAACCTGCCGCTGCTCAACATCTTCGATAAAAACGCCGCCGTACTCGCGACGGCCCAGGTGTTCAATGTCGACGGCAGCCTCAACAGTGAAGTCGATGGCAGCCTGCCCGCCGAATACGCCGGCCTGGATCGCTTTGTCGCGCGCAAACAGATAGTCACTGCATTTGAATCCCTCGGCCTGCTGGAAAGCATCGACGACCATGCGCTGAAAGTGCCGAAAGGCGACCGCTCCGGCACCATCATCGAGCCTTGGCTGACCGACCAGTGGTACGTCTCCACCAAACCGCTGGCCGAGCCGGCGATAAAAGCCGTGGAAGACGGCGCGATCCAGTTCGTGCCCAAGCAGTACGAGAACATGTACTTCAGCTGGATGCGCGACATCCAGGACTGGTGCATCAGCCGCCAGCTGTGGTGGGGCCACCGCATCCCGGCCTGGTACGACGAAGCCGGCAAGGTCTACGTCGGCCGCGACGAAGCCGAAGTGCGCGCCAAGCACAACCTCGGCGAGATCACGCTGCGCCAGGATGAAGACGTCCTCGACACCTGGTTCAGCTCCGGCCTGTGGACCTTCTCCACCCTCGGCTGGCCGCAGCAGACCGAATTCCTCAAGACCTTCCACCCCACCGACGTACTGGTCACCGGCTTCGACATCATCTTCTTCTGGGTCGCGCGGATGATCATGCTGACCATGCACCTGGTGAAGAACGACGACGGCACGCCGCAAGTCCCGTTCAAGACCGTCTACGTGCACGGCCTGGTGCGTGATGGCCAGGGCCAGAAAATGTCCAAGTCGAAGGGCAACGTACTCGACCCGCTGGACATCATCGACGGCATCGACCTCGACAGCCTGCTGGTCAAACGCACCAGCGGCATGATGCAGCCCAAACTGGCGGAGAAAATCGCCAAGCAGACCCGCACCGAATTCCCCGAGGGCATCGCCGCCTACGGCACCGACGCCCTGCGCTTCACCAACCTGGCGCTGGCCTCCACCGGCCGCGACATCAAGTTCGACATGGGCCGGGTCGAGGGTTACCGCAACTTCTGCAACAAGATCTGGAACGCCGCCAACTTCGTCCTCGAGAACACCGATGGCCAGGACACCGGGATCAACGACGAACCAGTCGAGTTGTCCTCGGTGGACCGCTGGATCATCTCCGCCCTGCAGCGCACCGAAGTCGAAGTCACCCGCCAACTCGACGCCTTCCGCTTCGACCTGGCCGCGCAAGCGCTGTACGAGTTCATCTGGGACGAGTACTGCGCCTGGTACCTGGAGCTGGTCAAGCCGGTGCTATGGGACGAGAACGCGCCGGTCGAACGCCAGCGCGGCACCCGCCGCACCTTGATCCGCGTGCTGGAGGTGGCCATGCGTCTGGCCCACCCGTTCATGCCCTTTATCACCGAAGAAATCTGGCAGCGGATCAAGCTCCAGGCTGGCTGCTCCCAAGGTGGCGAGCGCGCTGAGACCCTCATGCTGCAAGCCTGGCCGGTAGCCAACGAGAGCCGCATCGATGCCGCCGCCGAAGGCGATATCGAGTGGGTCAAGCAGCTGATGCTCGGCCTGCGGCAGATCCGTGGCGAGATGAAAATCTCCATGGCCAAGCGCATCGACATCATCCTGCAGAACGCCAGTGACGAAGATCAACGGCGTCTGGCCGACAACCTGCCGCTGCTGAACAAGCTGGCCAAGCTGGAGTCGGTCCGCGTGCTGGGCGCCGCCGAAGAGGCGCCGATGTCCGCCACCGCCCTGGTCGGCGACATGCAAGTACTGGTGCCGATGGCCGGACTGATCGACAAGGACGCCGAACTGGCGCGCCTGGACAAGGAAATCCAGCGCCTGGACGGTGAAGTCAAACGAGTCGGCGGCAAGCTGAGCAACCAAGGCTTCGTCGCCAAGGCGCCCGCCGAGGTGCTCGACAAGGAGCGCGCCAAGCTGGCCGAGGCCGAGCAGGCCCTCGGCAGGCTCGCCGAGCAGCGCGAGCGCATCGCCAGCCTGTAAGCCGTAAACAAGCGTCAAATCCCAAGCCCGCCGTCGCCAGACCGCGGGCTTTTCCTTGGCGACAGCCCGTCAGCTTTTGTGCCACGCCGATAAACCAGGGTGCGTTGCCTGCGGCGAGTGACAGCCTACGGATTGCGGATTGTTCCAGATTCGGCGACTTGCTTGGCCCGTAGGGCGGCCTCGGAGCGCAGCGACAGCCCGCCAGTTTTGTACCGCGTCGATAAACCTGTAGTGGTCGCGCCGGACATCGCGCTGGCTGCCAGCCGTAAATCAGAACGGCCCACGGCAAGCCAATAATCCCTTCTTGTCTGCCGTCAAGGCACCGCGACATTTAGTCACGATTAATGCCTGTGTCGCACCCAATGCCTTCCAGTCACCGGCCTATTGGTGCATCCTGCCGCCCATTATTTTTCTAATTATTTCTAACCTTAAACCTCTGACTGGAAACCTCGCCTATGTATGCTTACATGCTTATGGCCTTGATCTTCGTGCTCGGCTATTTATGCATCGCCTTCGAACATCCACTGAAAATCGACAAAGCCGCCTCGGCACTGCTCACCGCAGTGCTGGCCTGGACAGTACTGGTGCTAAGCGCCGACAGCATCCTGCCGCTACTCGAAGCAGGTGCCCACGCGACCAATAACACCGATTTGGTGGTCGGCGAACTGCGTCATCACCTCGGTGAAATCTCCGAGATTCTGTTCTTCCTGATGGGCGCCATGACCATCGTCGAGCTGATCGACGCCCACGAAGGCTTCAAGGTCATCACCGACCGCATCCGCACCACCAAACGCGTGCACCTGCTGTGGCTGGTGGGACTGATCACCTTCTTCCTGTCGGCCGCACTGGACAACCTGGCCACCACCATCGTGATGATCTCCTTGCTGCGCAAGCTGATCGACGACAAGCAGGAACGCTGGTTCTACGCTGGCATCGTGGTGATTGCCGCCAACTCCGGCGGCGCCTGGTCGCCGATTGGCGACGTGACCACCACCATGCTGTGGATCGGCAACCAAATTACCGCCACCGGCATCATCTATAAGCTCTTCCTGCCGAGCCTGATCTGCCTGCTGGTGCCGCTGACCATCATGAGCTTCGTGCTCAAAGGCGATATCAAGCCACCAAAGGTCAAGGAAAGCCGCGAGAGTCGTCGCGACCCGACCACTTCCTTCGAGCGCAACCTGGTGTTCTGCCTGGGCCTCGGCGCCCTGCTGTTCGTGCCGGTGTTCAAGACCATCACCCACCTGCCGCCGTACATGGGCATTCTCTTCGGCCTGGGCATCCTCTGGGTCACCACCGAAATCATCCACCGCAGCAAAAACAGCGAAGACAAGGATCCGCTCTCGGTGGTCGGCGTACTGCGCCGTATCGACATTACCAGCGTGCTGTTCTTCCTCGGCATCCTGCTGGCCGTATCCAGTCTGTCCACCGCAGGCCACCTGACACAAGTAGCGGCTTACCTGAAGGACGGCCTGGGCAACGTCTTCACCATCGCCATGTCGATCGGCCTGCTCTCCGCCGTGGTGGACAACGTGCCCATGGTCGCCGGCGCCATGAAGATGTATCCGCTGGTCAGCCCCGACGCGTTGGCAGCAGCCGGAGGGAATGGCTGGCTGAGCAACTTCGTGGTCAACGGCAACTTCTGGGAAATGCTGGCTTACTGCGCCGGTACCGGCGGTAGCTGCCTGATCATCGGCTCGGCCGCCGGTGTGGCGGCCATGGGCATGGAGAAGATCAACTTCATCTGGTACGTCAAATACATCAGTGGCCTGGCCTTTGTCGGCTATATCGCCGGAGCCCTGAGCTACATCGCCCTCTTCGCTGGCTGACAGCCAACGCCTGACGGCTATAAGGTAGGGGGCGCTCATCCTGCAGCGCCCCCTAGCTTGCAACAGGAACACTCGACCCGATGGACGTGAGCAAGACCAAAACCAGCTTCTACCGCCGCCTCTATGTGGCCTGGCTGATCGATAGTGACACGGCCTGCAGCGTGCCGGCCTTGATGGACGCCACCGGCATGCCCCGGCGTACCGCCCAGGACACGCTGGCGGCACTCGCCGATCTGGATATCGACTGCGTCTTCGTCCAGCAAGAGGGCGAGCGCAACAACGCCGGGCATTACCTCATTCGTGACTGGGGCGCGATCAACCCACAATGGATCGCGGCCAACCTGGCGCAGATCAAGGGCATACTCGGTTATCCCTGAGCAAGAGACTCGCCATGCGCAGCTCCCACCGACTGTTAGGCGTAATCGGGTTTCTCCTGGGCCTGTTCCTCCTGTTCGAAGCACTGGGCATCCGTGCGCAGTTCAACCTGGAAGCCCTGCAAAACTTGATCCTGACGCACCCGGTCATCGGCCTGCTGCTGTTCATCCTGCTGTTCGCCCTGGGCAACCTGATCCAGATTCCCGGCTGGATCTTCCTCGCCGCCGCGGTGCTGGCGCTCGGGCGGGTCTATGGCGGCATTGCCACCTACCTGGCCGCCATCGTTTCCTGCGTGCTGACCTTCCTGACCATTCGCTACCTGGGCGGCAACGCTCTGCGCGAACTGGATAACCGCCTGGCACAACGCCTACTGGCCGGCCTGGATCGGCATCCGTTGTGGAGCATCATCGCCCTGCGCACGCTGTTCCAGACGGTGCCGGCGCTGAACTACAGCCTCGCCCTGTCCGGCGTGCCTTTTCGTACCTACCTGCTCGGCACCCTGCTTGGTCTGCCGCTGCCGATCGCACTGTACTGCCTGTTTTTCGATTACCTGGCGATGTGGCTGAATATCGCTTAGCCGGCACTTAACGCTGCGCAGAGCTGAAAGCAAACCATCGAGCACACTCTTTTCCAGCACAGCCGCAGCAGCTATGGGAAAATGCCGCGCTCAGCCCCTGCCGATAGCGCCAGCATGACATCGCCGACCAAACCCCCCAGCCGTAAACCATCCACGCCGCGCCCTCCTTTGCCGGCCAGGCCCGATGCCGCCAAGGGCCAGTTGCACCCGCGCAACCGCCATCAGGGCCGCTACGACTTTCCCGCACTGATCAAGGCCAGCCCGGAGCTGGCGGCATTCGTGATCATCAACCCCTATGGCAAGGAGAGCATCGACTTCGCCAACCCGGCGGCGGTCAGGGTGTTCAATCGGGCGCTGCTCAAACAGTTCTACGGCATCAGCCATTGGGATATCCCAGCGGATTACTTGTGCCCGCCAATTCCCGGGCGCGCCGACTATCTGCATTACCTGGCCGATCTGCTGGCGAGCAGCAATGGCGGCGAGATACCGCGCGGCGCCCAGGTGCGCGCACTGGATATCGGCGTCGGCGCCAACTGCATCTACCCACTGCTGGGCAACCGCGAATATGCCTGGCAGTTTCTCGGCTCGGACATCGACAGCAACGCTATTGCTGCGGCCAAGACCATCGTGCAGGCCAACCCGGGGCTCAGAGATGCCATCGAACTGCGCCAGCAGACCGATGGCGCGCATATTCTCCAGGGCCTGCTGCAAGCCGACGAACGCTTCGACCTGAGTCTGTGCAATCCGCCGTTCCACGCCAACGCAGAGGAAGCCAGCAGCAGCAGCACGCGCAAATGGCGCAACCTGGGCAAGCTCGACCCCAAGCGCAAACTGCCGGTATTGAATTTTGGCGGTCAGGCGGCCGAGTTGTGGTGCCAGGGCGGCGAAGCAGGCTTTGTCAGCCGTTTGATCAAGGAAAGTGCCCAGCACGCCCAGCAGGTATTGTGGTTCACCAGCCTGATTTCCAAGGCGAGCAACCTGCCCGGCGTTTACAGCGCCTTGCAACAAGCCGGCGCGCTCGAAGTGCGCACCGTGGAAATGGCCCAGGGGCAGAAGCAGAGCCGCTTTGTCGCCTGGACCTTCCTCACCGCCGCACAGCAGCAGAGCTGGCGAAAAGCCCGGTGGGCACCAATAACCCGCGGGGCGTAGACGCGGAGTCAGCCCGGACAGGGCAAGCGGCCTGAATATCGTTGCCGCGGCTAACCCCGCCTACGGTTCTGCTGGCGCCAAGCACGCGGGCGCCGGAAGCAGCGCGCAGCGCCGCAAGGGGCAAAACACCGGAGGTCGGCAGCCCGCTAGGCTCCAGGCGTACAGCGTTGCAGCTGCTCGAACAGGCTGTCGACCGCCACGGCCAGCAGGCCGATCAGGATGGCGCCCTGCAGAATAAAGGCCGTATTGCCGATGACCAGCCCCGATATCACCGGATCGCCCAGGGTGCTGGCGCCGATAGTGGAGCCGATGGCCGCCGTGGCGATGTTGATCGTCACCGAGGTGCGAATACCGGCCAGGATAACGTTCAAGGCCAGCGGCAACTCCACCTGCCAGAGCACCTGCAGCGGCGCCATGCCCATGCCGCGCGCCGCCTCCAGTACCGCCGGATCGATGCCGCGCAAGCCCGCCAGGCTGTTGCGCAGAATCGGCAGCAGACCATAGAGC
This sequence comes from Pseudomonas sp. CC6-YY-74, assembly GCF_002025205.1. Taxonomy (GTDB): domain Bacteria; phylum Pseudomonadota; class Gammaproteobacteria; order Pseudomonadales; family Pseudomonadaceae; genus Aquipseudomonas; species Aquipseudomonas paeninsulae. Next base: position 2,774,502 of record NZ_CP019947.1, read on the forward strand.
ATCAGGGCGAACAGCGTCGGCCCGCTGCCGAAGCCGAGCGCCGGCACTGCCAGGGCCAGCACCGCTACCGGCGGTATGGTCTGGCCGATCGAGGCGAGCTGGCTGACCAACGGCAGAAAGTCCGCACCCCAGCGCCGGGTCACCATGATCGCCGCGCCCACCCCGAGCAGGCTGGAGACGCCGGCCGCCAGCGCCACCAGCAGCAGATGACTGCCGAGCAGGTCGATGAAGGCAGCGCGGCCGTAGATCACCGTGCGGCTGTCCGGCTCGATCAGGCGAAACAATCCCTCCAGATCGGCCAGCCCCAGCGCCGCTGCCAGCAACAAGGCCAGCCACAGCAACGGCTGCCAGCCGCCACCACGTAGCAGCCCGAGTTTGCTCACTGGGGTCGGCTCAGCAGCGCATCCAGCTGCAGCACACCGACCTGCAGACCCTGCGCATCGACCACCGGCAAGCTGCTGCAGCGATGCCAGAGCATCAGCGACAGCGCCTGGCGCAGGCTGTCCGAGGCCTTGAGCGTGGGCCCAGCGGCGGGTATGGCAGGCGTGGCCAGCGCCTGCATCAGGCTATCGACGCGCAACAGCCCAGCCTGCTTCAGGCCACGCTCCTGGCCACCGAGCAGGTTCTCGACAAAGGCATTGGCCGGTTTGCCCAGCAGCGCCTGCGGACTGTCCTGCTGGACGATCCGGCCCTTGTCCATCACCACGATACGGTTGGCCAACTTGAGCGCCTCGTCCATGTCATGGGTGACGAAGACGATGGTCTTGCGCACCTGCTGCTGGATGCGCAACAGCTCGTTCTGCAGGCTTTCACGGGTAATCGGGTCGAGTGCGCCGAAGGGTTCGTCCATCAGCAGGATGTCCGGGTCGCCGGCCAACGCCCGAGCCACGCCGACCCGCTGGGCCTGGCCGCCGGACAGCTGGCTGGGGTACTTGTCGGCAAACTCGGCCGGCGCCAGCTCGAGCAACTGCAGCAATTCCTCGACCCGCTGACGCACCCGTGCGGCCGGCCAACCGAGCAGGCGCGGCACCACGGCGATGTTGCGCGCCACCGTCCAGTGTGGAAACAGGCCGGTGCTCTGGATCGCATAGCCGATGCCGCGGCGTAGCTGCTGCGGATCGATCTGCTCGATGTTGCGGCCATCAATGCGGATGCTGCCAGCCGAATGCGCGATCAGGCGATTGATCATGCGCAAGGTGGTCGACTTGCCACAGCCCGAGGTACCGACCAGCACACAGAGCTCGCCGGTTTGCACGGTCAGGGAGATGTCGTCCACCGCCCGGGTCTGGCCAAACAGCTTGCTGACATTACTCAGCTCGATCATCGACTCACTCCGGTGGAACAGCGTTCTGCCAACAGACTGAACAGGCTGTCTGCCAGCAGCGCCAGGACGATGATGGGCAAGGCGCCGAGAATGATCAGGTCCATCGCCGACTGCCCCAGGCCCTGGAAGATAAAGGTGCCAAAACCGCCCGCGCCGATCAGCGCGGCGACTGCCGTCAGGCCGATTGCCTGGATGCTGGTAACCCGCACGCCCTCGATGATCAGGGGCATGGCCAGTGGCAGACGTACCTGCAGGAACACCTGGCTGGGGCTCATGCCCATGCCGCGGGCGGACTCGATGACAGCAGCCTCGACTTCCTGCAGGGCGACGCAGGTATTGCGCACAATCGGCAGCAGGCTGTAGGCGATCAAGGCAAGCAGTGCCGGCGCCCAGCCGATCCCGCGGATATTCAGCTGCAGCAGCAAGGGGAACTGCGCAGACAGGTAGCTCAGCGGCGCGATCAGCAGGCCAAACAGGGCCAGGCTGGGAATGGTCTGGATAAAACTCAGCAGACCGATACTGCCCTTTTGCGCCCTGGGATAACGTTGCAGCAACAGGGCGATGGCACTGCCCAAGAGCAAGCTCAGCCCCACAGCCCCACCGACCAGGCCCAGATGGCTAGTCAAGGCCGCGGCAAATTGGCTGCGGCGAGAGCGGTACTCACGCAACAACGCCAACGGCTCCAGCCAGTCCTGCGGGGCCAGCAACCACAGCAGCAGGGCTAGGGCGACGCCGCTGCCGAGCAGCCAGGCACGCGCGAGACGCAGGCGCTGCTGCAGCTCGATCAGCAGCAACCCCAGCAGGAACAGCAGGCTCCAGTAACCCGCGCCTAGACCCACCCGCGCATAGGGCATGTCCGCGCCTATATGGCGCTCGATGCTCCAGGCCAGGCTCAGGGGTAATTGCAGCAACAGCAGCAACACCATCAGCAGGATCGGCCAGTAGGCCGGATACTGCGGGCGCAGCGCCAGCAACGCACACGCCAGCAACGCCGCCGTTAGCGATAACGCCCACGGCAGCCCCACAGCCGCCAGCAGTCCCAGGCCATTGCCCGCGGCGATACGGTTGGGCTGAATACTGACGAAATCCAGGCTCCAGAGCAGTGCCAGCGCCATCAGCGCCAGCACAGGAATGACTCTATTGCCCCACAGTGGCGGCATCATGCCGAGATCATTGGCCCAGGTTATCGAGGAAGGCTGCCGCCACTTTCGCCGGCTCGGCGCCCTGCACCGCCACCTCGCCATTGAGCCGCTGCAGGGTCTGCAGATCCAGGGCGGCGAAGACCGGCTGGAGCAGCGTGGCAATCTGCGGATAGGCCTCGAGTACATCCGCGCGCACCACGGGCGCTGGCTGATAGACCGGCTGCACGCCGCGGGTGTCGTCCAGTACCAGCAGATCCAGGGCGCTCAATCCGCCATCGGTGCCGTAGGTCATGGCCGCATTGACGCCATTGGTCTGCATCGACGCGGCGCGGAGGGTCGCCGCGGTATTGCCGCCGGCGAGGATCAGCAGCTGCTCGGACGCAAGCTTGAAGCCGTAGGCCTCCTGGAACGCCGGGAGCGCCGTTGGCGACTCGACGAACTCGGCGCTGGCGGCGAACTTGAAGTCGCCGCCCTCGGTCAGGTAGCGGGCCAGATCATCCAGCGTCTTCAGACCGTGGGCGCGTGCCAGGTCGCCGCGCACACTCATCGCCCAGGTGTTGTTGGCATTGGCAGGCTGGAGCCAGACCAGCTGGTTGGCGGCAAGATCCAACTCCTTGACCTTGGCGTAGCCCTGCTCGGCGTCTTTCCACAGGCTGCTGTCGGCGCTGTCGAAAAAGAACGCGCCATTGCCGGTGTACTCCGGGTAGATACCGACCTCTCCGGCGATCAGTGCACTGCGCACGATATTGGTGGCGCCGAGCTGGGTGCGATCTTCAACCGGCACCCCGCCACGCTTGAGCGCCTGATAGATCAACTGCCCCAGCACCGCGCCCTCGGTGTCGATCTTGGAGGCGACCACCACGTTTGGCTGCGCCTGGGCAGCAGCCATTACGCCCCACAGCGCCAGCAGTGACAGCACACGACCCAGTAGCTTGCCCAATAAAGACATGGTTTTTCCACCCTGTTGGTTGATGACCAGAAACGCTCGACCCGGCAATACGGCCGAGCAGCCCCTTAAGGTTAACTGGCTTGCTGTTTATGACCATAGGCACGCAACATTCACAGAGCAAATCGTCGTCATCGCCGCGTTTTTTTTAAGCGGCCAGGGCATGCGCCGAATCCTCAAGCACTGACCTGTGGGCGATACAGCACAATGCGCATTGAGCACAAATTGGCCAACGTGCCACTATGGCTGCAGTGCCAAGCGAGTAGCGCAAATGAATGCAAGACGACTATGCACCAGCCTTTGCCTGCTGCTGTGCCTGAACACTCAGGCCGCCGAACGGCAGGCGCTGAGCATCAGCGTCGGCGACTGGCCGCCCTACCTGTCTGCCGACCTCAAGCACAACGGCGTGATTGCCCACCTGATCAGCGACCTGTTCGCCGATGAAGGCTATCGCGTCAGCTTCCAATTCCTGCCTTGGCCGCGCGCCTATGCGGCAACGGCCGCTGGTAGATTCGCCGCCAGCGCGATTTGGATGCACAAGAACGAGCGCGAGGCGGATTTTCTCTATAGCGCACCGATCCTCGATGAACAGTTCGTGTTTTTCCACCTGAAAGACTTTCCGTTCGATTGGCAGAGCCCCTACGACCTGACCGGCATGACCCTGGGCGGCGGTCTGGGATACAGCTATGGCGCCAAATTCGATGCATTTCTCGACACCGGCAACGTGCGCATGGAGCGGGTCTCCAGCGACATGCAGAACTTCGAGAAACTGCTGAAAAATCGCGTGGCGCTCTACCCGCAGGAAATCAACGTCGGCTACGCCGCACTGCACAGCCATTTCAGCGCAGCCGACATCGGCAAAATCACCCACCACCGCAAACCACTGCTCAACAACTTCAGCTACCTGCTGTTCCCCACGCAGCTCGAAGGCAGTCAGGCGCTGCGCGAGCGCTTCAACCGGCGCCTGCAGCAGTATCGCGACAGCGGCCGCTACCAGCAGTATTTTCGCGACCTGCAGCTAGGCAAATACCAACAGACACCCGGCCAGGCAATCGACCTCGAAGCCGATTTAGTCGAGCCGTAAGCCAGCCCCGCCTGGACTGGAGCGCCCAGGTTTACGCCGTCCGTACTCCCGAGCGGCTAGCAGGCCGTTGAAAAACGTAGGCGAGGCAGCCGAGACAAGGCAAAAGCAGGCGAGGAAGCGGATTTTACGAGCTGTAAATGAGCATTCCGAGCCTGTTTTTAACGCCGTATCGACAACGTAGGTAGTTTTTCAACGGCCTGCTAGTGGTTCTGCACCAGCGCCATCTGTTCATGCAGCAGATCTGCCAGCGGCAAGGCCACCCCCAGCCGGCTGAGATTCCAGTAATGCCCTTCCAGGGTGCGGTTGACCAGCAGGGTGGCCGGCGCCGGTTGCAGGCTGCCAAGCGCGCCCAATACATCCGGTAACAGCGCCTGCACCTGTTGGTGCAGCGGCGTGGCGGCGAAATCCCAGCACTTGCCCCGCTGCAACAACGGCCCGAGCAGCCCATGCAACTGGCGATACAGGCCATAAGGGGTGGTCGATTGCGGCTGGCGTGTGCCCAGTGCCTGGAAAGCCCGCTCCAGCTGTTCGCCATCGCGCGCCTGCAGCGCCCGGTAGGTTTGCACGTAGGCGCCCAGCAACGCGGGCGACAATGTCTGAACGCAGCCGAAGTCATACACCACCAATTCGCCGGTGGCGGTGTAGGCGAAATTACCCGGATGCGGGTCGGCATGCAGCAACCCCAGCTCGAAGGCCTGCGTACTCAGCCAGCGCACCAGCGTCAGGGCCAGGCGTTCGCGCACCTCGGCACTGGCCTGAGCGACTTCGGCAAAGGGCAAGCCGGGCTCTTCGCTCAACGCCAGTACGCCCGGCCGGCACAGATCTTCCTGCGGCTGCGGCAAGCGCAGCCCCGGCCAGTCGGCAAAGTGCGCGCGGAACTGCTGCAGGCGGCGCATCTCCGCCGGGTAATCCAGTTCGGCCGCGATCACCGCCGCCAGTTCTTGATAGACCCCTTCCAACTGTTCGGCTGGCGCGCGGAACAAGCGCCCGAGCGGCAGCAGACGACGCAACTGGCGCAAATCTGCCGCGCAGATCTCGGCGATACCGGGGTACTGCACCTTGAGTACCAGCGCCCGCCCATCCAGCGCCACCGCTCGATGCACCTGGCCCAGCGAAGCGGCGGCAAACGGCTGCTCCTCGATACTCTGGAAGAACTGGCTTAAATCATCGCCATAGACCTGCTGCAAATGCCCTTGCAGGGCGCTGAAGGGCAACGCCGGCACCCGGTTTTGCAGTTTGTTCAAGGCCTGCGCCACCGGTTCGGGGAGCACTTCGTGCCATTGCGAGGCCATCTGCCCAAGCTTGAGCACCGGGCCTTTCATCTCGCCGAGCACAGTGCCCAGTTGCTCGGCCACTGGCTGCCAATCGATGGCCGAGCGGCCCAGGCTGAGCTGCTGTCCGAGCAGTCCGCCACCGATGCGTGTCGCAGTGCCGGCCAGTTTGAAAAAACGCCCGAGCGCGGAGGCTGAGGATGGAATTAGCGGGGGCTTGGCCATTGGCGATGCTCTTCAGAACGTACAGTGATCATGCGCCTGCTCGGGACAGTTACCAACGGGCAAGCCGGTCAGCAACGATGACCGCGCGGCAACGCCCCGGGCTATCGCGTATTCCAGAACCGCTGCATTTCCACGAAGAGAAAAGTCGCGGTCCAGGTAATCAGCACCAGTCCGGTGAGCGATTCAATTCCGGTCAGGAAGCGCAGATCGCCGTGCGGCTGGATATCGCCAAAGCCAAGGGTGGTGAAGGTCGTGAAGGAGAAATACACCGAGTCCATCAAACTGCCGTTGAAGTTGCCTTCCAGGTAGCCCCAGCCACCGGCGCGGTGCATCACATAGTAGGCGAAAGCGAATATCCACACCTCGACCGCATGCGCCAGCAGAGCGCCACCGACGCCCAACACGATGCGAAAGCGGTGGCGCACCTGAATGTGCGGCAACAGCAGCGTCAGCCGATAGAGGAATTCGTAGTGGATGATGACGGCGGCTATCACGATCAGGCTGTTGACTAGAAATACGGCGATCACTGGCGATCCTGCTGTGGAGGGTTTTGATGGGGAGCAATTCTGCTTCGCTGCACCCACGTCGAGCATAGTCTCGACAAAGAGTCGCAGGCTGGCTACTGGCACCGTGCCTCGGTTGGCTCGTGGCGGCCCCTACGGCGACGAGGCAGCCGGTAGTTTTTGCGAGGCCATCATGCACGCGTATGCCTGGGGTTCAAGCGCTGGTCGCGGCCCCTGCCCGCTGATGCAGCTATATTCATGACAGCCAACACACTGTACAGCGGCACCGGCACAGCACAATTTACCTGCTTGGCCATCGAGAGGAACAATCCCATGGAGTTTTTACGCACCCCTGACAGCTGCTTTGCCAATCTGCCGGGCTATGCGTTCGCGCCCCACTACCTGCAGGTGGATGACTGCGAGGGCGGCCAGCTGCGCGTGCACTACCTCGACGAGGGGCCTGCCGCAGCCGCTCCCGTGCTGCTGCTGCATGGCGAACCGTCCTGGAGTTACCTGTATCGCAAGATGATCCCTCTGCTCGTCGCCGCCGGGCATCGGGTGATCGCCCCCGACCTGATAGGTTTTGGCCGATCCGACAAGCCGACTCAACGCCAGGACTACAGCTATCAACGTCACGTTGATTGGATGCATGCGGTACTCGAGCAGCTCGACCTCAAGCACATCACCCTGGTCTGCCAGGACTGGGGCGGCCTGATCGGTCTGCGCCTGGTCGCGGAAAACCCGCAGCGCTTCGCCCGGGTGGTTGCCGCCAACACCATGCTGCCAACCGGCGATCACACTCCCGGCGCGGCCTTCAGTAACTGGCAGAAATTCTCCCAGGAGGTGCCGGTATTTCCCGCCGGCGGGGTGATCAAGGGCGGCACCGTGACGACCCTGCCGCAAACGGTGATCGACGCCTACGACGCCCCCTACCCGGACGAGCGCTACAAGGAAGGTGCCCGACAGTTTCCCCTGCTGGTGCCGACCACCCCGGACGACCCGGCCGCAGCGGCCAACCGCGCGGCCTGGACGGTGCTGGCGAATTGGTGCAAACCATTCCTGACCGCCTTCAGCGACAGCGACCCAATCACCGCCGGCGGCGACAAACTGATGCAAAAGCTGATTCCCGGCACCCAGGGCCAGGCCCATACCACCATCGCCGGCGCCGGGCATTTCCTCCAGGAAGACCAAGGCGAAGAGCTGGCCGCCGTGGTGCTGCGCTTTATCATCGCCACGCCCTAGCAGCCTGCCCCTGAATGGTTTAGCGGCCGCCAGCGCCACGCCTCACGGCGTGGCGCTGCTCAGGAACACACGCATACGTTGCTGATAAGCCGCGGACTCACGCTGCAACGCGATGGCGCTCCAGATGGCCTCTGTCAGGGCGGCATGGTTCGCGACCAGAGCCTTGGACAGCATCAGGTAGTAGGGTTTTTCTTCCAGCAGCATCTCGACCTTCTCGATCCGTGCAGCCAGCGGCGGATTGGCCTGCAGGACGAAGTCGGCGCGCTGGCTCTGCAACGCCGCCGCCTCAATACGTCCGTACTGGAGCATCCGCAGCAGCGCCAGGGGGTCGCGACTGGTTTCATCCACCTCGGCGCCCTGCTCACGCAGAAATGCTGCGATGGAAAACCCGCTCAGGGAACCGATTCGGCCACTCAGCTGCTGGAACGCCGAACCGTCCCAGGACACCGAGTCGCCCCGGCGGCGGTAAAGCGCATAGCGCGACATGTGCAGGCGCTTACTCGCGTCAGGCTGACCATCCGCCGCCATGGGATAGCGCCCGGCGCTCATGCGTTCGACCTTGAAGCTGGAGGCGAAGGCGCCGTCATAAGTGCCCTGTTCCAGCCCGGACAGGCAACGCTTCCAGGGCACGGACACATAGGTGAAGGTCACCGGCAGGGTCTGTTCGACCAACCCCAGCAACTGCAGATTAAGCCCGCTCTTGTCAGTCATGACCCAGGGATAGGCATCCTGGTCCTCATGGCAAAAAGTCAGCTGCTGTGCCGCTGTTTGCTCAGCCATAACCACGGCGGGACAAAAAAACAACCAAGCAGTACAAATGAACAACCTGAGCAAAGTGTGTTCCTCCCCCGGCCCTGGTTGGGCATCACGTCCATGCTCATAGCATGTATCAACGCGCCTGGTCAGCGCCCTGGCCAGTATAGGTAAAGACGCGGGCAGCGAGTCACAGGGCATAACGGCGGTCCAGGGCGCTGTAGCCCATGCCCACGCTCTTGTGCACTTTCAGTTGCACCGGAATCCGCTCCTTCATGGCCTCGACGTGGCTGATCACGCCGATCATCTTGCCGCTGGCATTCAGGCTATCGAGGGCATCCAAGGCGATTTCCAGGGTTTCGCCGTCCAAGGTGCCGAAGCCTTCGTCGAGAAACAGCGAGTCGATGCTGGTCTTGTGGCTGACCAGGTCGGACAGGGCTAACGCCAGGGCCAGGCTGACCAGGAAGCTTTCGCCGCCGGACAGGGTCTTGGTGTCGCGGGCGACATCGGCCTGCCAGGTGTCGATCACTTCCAGTTCCAGTTCGCCGCTGCTACGCCGGGCCAGCTGGTAGCGGCCATGCAGGCGTTCGAGTTGCTGGTTGGCCAGGTAGACCAGGTGATCGAGGGTCAGGCCTTGGGCAAACTTGCGGTACTTGGCGCCGTCGGCCGAGCCGATCAGGCTGTTGAGTTGCTGCCAGAGGTCGTACTCGACCTGCTTGGCTTGGATCCCGGCGAACAGACTCTGCTGGCTCAGCCGCCGTGCATCGTCGCCCTGCAACTGGGCGCGGATTTCGCCCTGGCGCTGGGTCAGGGTTTTTAGCTCGGCAGTCAGCAGCAGCAGGCGTTGTTCAAGCTGTTCGCGCTCGAGTTCACTGGCCGGATTGGCCTGCAAGGTCGCCAACTGTTGCTCGGCGGCGGTTTTCAGCGCCTGGGCCTCGGCCAGGGATTTGTCCAGGCGCTCCTTGAGCCGGGACAGCGCAGCACGCTGCTGATCGTCAAGCAGCGCAGCCTGGAATGCGCCCTCGTCGCCGAACGGGCTGGCGGCCAGGGCCGCCGCCCATTGCTGCACCTTGGTCTGCAGGTCGTGCTGATCATCAATCAGCCGCTGCGCCTGGGTCTGTTGCGTACCGTGCAATTGCTGATGACGGCTTTGCTCATGGCTTAGCTGCGCCTCGCTTTGCCGCAGGGCGGCCCGCGCATCGGCAACCGCCGCCAGTGTCGGCGGCTGTTCCTGCTGCTCTGCCGCCCAGCGCTGTAGCCAGTTGCCGTGCAGTTCGCGGGCAACGCTGAGGGCATGTTCCAGCTCGCGCTGTTCACCCTCCAGTTGCTGACGCCGTTGCTGCGCCTGCTGCCAGCTGTGCCACTCGACTTCGCGCTCGCGCAGCCAGGCGTCACCGTCGGCTGGCAGGTTATAGCCGAGGGCGCCCAGCTCTTGGCCGAGGAGGCTGTCGCGTTCGCGGCGCTGGCCCTGCAATTGTTCGAGACGGGTGGCGAGGTCCGCCACCTGGGTGTCCTGATGCTGCCGTTGCTGACTGCTCAGGGCCAGCTGTTGCTGCCTGGCGATGCACGCCTGCTCGAGCTGCTGACGAGCCGTGCGCGCGCCGTCATGGGCGCTCTTCACGTGTTCGAGCTGATCCAGACTGCGCTGGATGGCATCCAGCTCACCCGCCTGCTGCTGCTCATACGCGGCCAAGGCGGCAGCATCGGCCAGCACGGTGCCGAGCTGCTCGGTCAACTGCTGCCAGCGTTGCTCCTGCTGAGTGTGCTCCTGATGGGTACGTTGCAACTGCTGCCGCTGCTGCTCGAGCTGGGTGGTCAAGGTCGCCAGCTCGCTGGCCAGACGCTGACCGCTGCCGGTCAGGGTTTCCAGTTCGGCCTTCTTCGCCAGCAAGGTCTGTTGGGTCGCGCAAACGTCCAGTGCCTGGTAGGCGGCAATCGCCGGGTGTTCGTGGGCACCACACAACGGGCAGGCTTGGCCCTCCTGCAGCTGCGCGCGGTAGGTCTCCAGGGCCTGGATGCGCTGCTCCTGCTCCAGCAGTTTTTCCTGGTCGCGCAGCTGTTGCTGCACGTCCTTGTAGCGCGCGCGCAAGGCGAGCACTTCGGCATCCTTGGCGGCGTGCTGGCCGTGCAATTCGCGCAGTTTGCCGTCCAGCTGCGTCTGTTGTTCGGCCAACTGCAGGCGCGTGCTGACCAGCTGCTTGAGCTGGCCCAGCAGGCCGCTGCGGCGGTGCAGCAACTGCCAGTGCTCGCGCAGGGCGGCTTCGCTGCGCCCGGCCAACAGGCCATCGACTAGCCGCTGCTGCTCGCCTTCCACCCGTTGCGCTGCAAGCAGGTGCGCCTGCTCGGCGCTCAACTGCGCGGCCTGCTCGGCCAACTGCCGATCCAGCACCTGCACGGCCTGCGCGGTCTGCTGCTGGCGGCTGCCGAGCTGGTCGATGTCCACGCCCAACTGCTGGCGCGCCGCGAACTGGCTGCGCCAAGCCACCAGTTGCTCACCGAGCCGAGCGTGTTGCGCGTGCTCGGCCAGGCGGGTGTCCAGCTGCTGGCGCTGCGCGGCCAGCTGATCGTACGCGTGCTGCCGCTCGCCAAGCAGTTGCTGGCTGAACTGGTGCGCCTGCCACAGACAGGCGCTGCTGCGCTGTACGGTCTGCTGCTGCTCGAGCCGGGTCTGCTGCAAGGCCTGCTCAGCCTGGTGCACGGCCTGCTGCGCCTGCTGCCAGTCGCGATAAATAGGCTGCAACTTTGCCGCGGGTTCGCTGGCGGCCAGTTGCGCCAGCTGCGCCTGGGCGGCCTGCAATTCGTCCTGGGCCCGCTGCTCGGCCAGCGCCGTGCTGTGCTGCTGGCTCTGCGCTTTGCCCAGGTCATCGCGCCATTGGCGCTGGCGTTGCAGTTCGACCTGCTCGGCATTCAGGCGGGTGTCTTCGGCGCCCAGGCGTTCGGCTTCGAGCTGCAGCGCGCGACGCTGTTCGTCGCCCAACAACTCGACGCCTTCGGCCCGCGCACGCAGTTGATCGAGCGCGCCCTTGACCTCGCGGGTCTGCTCGAACACGCGCTGGGAAATCTGGCCGTAGATGTCGGTGCCGGTCAGCTCTTCGAGCAGCTCGGCGCGCTGGTTGGCATTGGCTTCGAGGAAGGCGGCAAACCCGCCCTGAGCCAGCAACATGGACTTGGTGAAACGTTCGAAATCCAGGCCCGTCAGGCGCTCGGTCTCGCGCAGCTTCTCGTTGATCTTGTCGGTGAGGATAGTGCCGTCGGCCGCCGCCAGTTCCACCTTGGGCGCCTGCAGCGCGCCGCCGGCCTTGTCGCGGGCGCGGCGCTGGCTCCAGAAGGCACGGTAACGCGCGCCCTTGACCTCGAATTCGACCTCGGCCAGGCAATCGCCGGTGTGCCGGGTCATCAGCTCGTTGGCGCTGGCCGACACGCTGCTCATGCGCGGCGTGCGGTGGTACAGGGCCAGGCAGATGGCGTCGAGCAAGGTGGTCTTGCCGGCGCCGGTCGGCCCGGTGATGGCGAACAGGCCGTTGTCCTTGAACGGCTCGGCGGTGAAATCGATCTTCCACTCGCCCTTCAGCGAGTTGAGGTTCTTCAGGCGCAGGCTGAGGATCTTCATGCCTCGCCCTCGCGCAATGCGCCGACCACTTGCCGATACAGGGCGAGCAAAGGTGCCTGCTGCGCCTGATCCAGACTTTCGCTGCCCAGGCGCTGGGCGAACACCTGCTCCACGCTCAGTTCGTCCAGGGTTTCCCTGGCCTGGCCCTGCAACGCGGCCACGGCATTACCGCGCTCGCGGCGGATGCGCAGCACTTCGACCGGCAAGCCCTCGCACAGCGCGGCGATGCGCAGCTGCAGGTCGCTGAGGTAGTCATCGGTGCTCACCAGCACTTCCAGCCACACCGGCAACTCGCTGCTGCCCTGCTGCGCGGCCTCGGCAATCGCCGGTTCCAGCTCCTTGAGCGATCCGCGTACGGACAACAGTGGCTGGAAACGCGGCACCGGCAAGGGCGTGATAGCGCGCAAACCGCTGCCATCCAGCTCGACCAGCAACACCTCCTTCTGCTGCCTGGCCTCATCGAAACTCAACGGGATCGGCGAACCGCAATAGCGGATATGCTCCAGGCCGCCGACCTTCTGCGGCCGGTGGATATGCCCCAGGGCGATATAGGCAGCCGGCGGGAAGGCGCTGGTGGGGAAGGCTTCCAGGCTGCCGACGTAGATCTCGCGCACCGACTCGCTGGCGCTAGCGCCGACCGTGGTCAAATGCCCGCTGGCGATGATTGGCACGTCGCCACCCAGCTCGTCGCGCTCGGCCTCGGCCAGGGCATACAGATCCTGGTAATGCTGCTGGATCGCCTGCTGCAACGACAGTTGCTTGTCTTGCGCACTCTGCCCGGCCTGGCTCTGCAGCACATCGCGCGGGCGGATAAAGGGAATACCGCAGAGAATCGCCCCGGGCGCGCCGTCGCGCCGGTGCAGCACCAGCAGTTGCTCGCGCAGATCGGCACACACGCCAGGGATCACCCGGGTATCCAGCTGCGCCAGCAGGGTCTTGCTCTCGCCGAGCATGGCCACCGAATCGTGGTTGCCGCCGAGCACCACCAGCTCGCAGCCGCTGCCGCGCAGCTCGACGATAAAGCGGTTGTACTGCTCGCGGGCATAGCTGGGCGGCGCGCCGGTGTCGAAGATATCGCCGGCGATCAGCAGCGCATCGACCTCATGTGCGTGCACCTGCTCGATCAGCCAAGCGCAGAAAGCCTGGTGTTCGGCCTGGCGGGTCTTGCCCATGAAGTGCTGGCCAAGGTGCCAGTCGGAGGTGTGCAGAATGCGCATCTCGCTGTAATTCTCACGAAAAATAATCCGGCAACCTTGCCTGTTCGCACCGGTCGAAGCAAATACTCGATAGGTCGCCGCGGCAGCCAAGGCTGAATCGGTAAAATCGCCTCAGCACTCAATAACCAGGAGGATCGCACCGCATGAAGCAAACCCGTCATATCGACTTACTGATCTGTGATTGCGACGGTGTGCTAATCGACAGCGAAATCATCGCCGAAAGGACCCTGCGCGAAGCGCTTGCCAGCCTGGTCCCCCTGCATGAGTTGGACGTCGTGCTGAACGGCACCTTCGGCCTGCAGGGCCGCGACATCCTGGCCAGGGTCGAAGCGCATTTCGGCATCTGCCTGCCGGTCAACTTCCATGCCGAGCAACTCGCCCGTAGCGAAGCGCTGATCCGCAGCGAGGTGCAGATTATTCCAGGGGTACGCGATGCCCTGCACAGCATCGACTTGCCATTGGCCATCGCCTCCAATGGTCGTCATCAGGCGGTTGTCTTTGCGCTGCAGCGCAGCGATCTGAGCGGGCGGGTTGATAGCGGCATTTTTGCCGCAGAACAGGTCGACCGGCCCAAGCCGGCACCCGATGTTTACCTGCTGGCCGCGAAAACCGCCGGCGTCGCCCCGCAGCGCTGCTTGGTAGTGGAGGACAGTGCCACTGGCGCTACCGCAGCGCTGACCGCAGGCATGCAGGTAATCGGCTTCCTAGGTGCCAGCCACATTCCTCCGGAACATGGCGAGACCCTACGGCAACTCGGTGTGCAACACCTGATCGAGGACATGCGCGAGCTGCCGGCACTGGTTGAGCGGTTGTGTTACAGAGCCGCAGCCGACGCCTGGCCCTGAACGGCAAACCTCAAGAGCAACCGCCCCGGTTCACATGGCCCACTCCTGCACCACCATATGGGTCTTGACCCGCTGCATCTGCGGGAAGCGTTCGAGTTCGTCGCGAATCTCGCTGAGCCGCGCCATTGAAGCCACCTCGACGTAGACCAGCATGTCGGTCTCGCCGCTGATGCCGCAACAACGGCGGATTTCCGGGAAGGCGCGCATGCGCTCGACGTAGTCCTGGCAGCGGCCATCCTTGTAGAACAGCTCGAAGAACGCCTTGACTGCGCCGCCATCGGGATCGGCGACCCGGGCGTGATAGCCCTGAATGATCCCGGTTTGCTCCAGTTGACGAATGCGCTCGCTGACCGCCGAGCGCGACAGGTTGACGTCGCGGGCAATCTGGCTGACCGGGGTACGCGCATCGCTGCGCAGCAGGGCGAGGATCTGGCGATCGAACTTGTCCACAGGGTTCTCGTGCATCCGGCAATTTGAGGGGGAATTGCGCCGTTTCGTCGGTGAAAGCCGGCAGCTTGCGCCGGATCGGCGGCTTAATATGGCAGCATTCTTCGAAAGGACACGAGCATACAACATGAGCCGCCTGAACCAAGAACTTGGCCTGCTGCAGGGCATTGGCCTGCTGAGCACGTCGCTGCTGGGCACCGGTATTTTCGTCGTGCCGGCGCTGGCCGCCACCGCGGCTGGCGAGGCCTCGCTGTGGGCCTGGATGATCCTCATCGCCCTGGTCCTGCCGATCGCCTTCACCTTCGCCCAGCTGGGCCGGCACTACCCCCATGCCGGCGGTGCGCCGCACTTGATCGGCCGCGCCTTCGGCCCGCGCATGGAGCGCCTCAGCGCCTGGCTGTTCCTCGCCGTGCTGCCAGTCGGCTTGCCGGCAGCATTGAATATCGCCAGCGGTTTCTGGCAGGCCGTGGTCGACTTGAGTCGCGGCCAGGCGCTGACCATCCAGCTCGCCACACTCGGCGCCATCCTGCTGCTCGGCCAGCGTCCGGCCAAGGCCTCGGGGCTGGTACAGGGTCTGATCGCCGTGGCTATCGTCGGCAGTGTCGGCCTGATCTGGTGGGTCGGCGACTTGCCGCTCAACAGTCAGTCGCTGCTGCCGCCCATCGCCGGTTCCTGGCACCTGCTGCCCGCCGCGCTGGGGGTGATGTTCTGGTGTTTCGTCGGCATCGAGGCGTTCACCCATATGGGCGAGGAATTCAAGCGCCCCGAGCGCGACTTCCCCCTGGCCCTGCTGCTCGGCGTATTACTTGCCGGCCTGGTGTACTGGGCCTGCTCGGTCGCGGTGCTGAGCTTTCAGGCGTACGGCAATGTGCACAGCGACGCTGCCTCGCTGCCGCGCCTGTTCGACCTGCTGCTGGGCGAGCAGGCGCGCTGGCTGATCGCGCTGGTCGGCTACCTGGCCTGCTTCGCCTCGATCAACGTCTATATCCAGGGCTTCGCCCGGCTGATCTGGAGCCTGGCCGACGAAGGCAAGCTGCCAGCCCGCCTGGCCCAGCGCAATCACCACGGCGTGCCGGCCCGCGCCCTGCTGCTGGTGGTCCTCAGCTGCGCCCTGTGCGCCAGCCTGGCCGGTCTGTTCAACCTCTCGGTGGACGACCTGATCCGCTACGCCAACGGCAACTTCGTGGTCATCTACCTGCTGAGCATGGCCGCCGGCTGGGTACTGCTGCGCGGCGTCTGGCGCTGGCTAGCCGGTTTCAGCGCGCTGCTCTGCACCCTGGTGCTGTTGATGCTCGGTGTGGATGCCTGGTATGCCCTGGGCCTGTTGGCCGTGCTGGCGGCACTCGATTACCTGCGCAACCCGCCCATGCAGGCGGCAAAGGTGACCTGAGGCACAAGGAGCCTGTCGAACTTAACGCTGATCTACTGCGGAAAAGCCGGGTTCGGCCATTTTTGCCGCTCTTTCTCGTTAAATAGCTAGCTATTCGCCTCGAAAGACCGACAAAACTGACTCGAACCGAATTGTCGGACCATGGACTTCCCCTCGCTACGAACGGTCAAGTCCGACAGGCTCCTAGATGCTCTATCCTTGGGGCGAACCCGCCGAAAGGAAGCCCCATGCACCGCGTACTCACAGACCTGAAGATCATGTTGCTGGCCAATCTGTGGATAGTCCCAGTGGTCGCGGCGCTGGTCGGCGCGGTGTTCTATTTCGTGGCCCCGCCGCCGCCGATGCACGCCAGCATGGCCACCGGCGCTGAGGGTGGCAATTACCGGTTATTTGCCGAGAAGCTCAAGACGCAACTGGCCAGGGAAGGCTTCGAGCTGACCCTGGTACCCAGCGCCGGCTCGCGGGACAACCTCGGGCGGCTGTTGGCGGAGGACAGCCAGGTCGAGATCGCCCTGGTGCAGAGCGGCCTGGAACGCCAGCTCAGCGCCGGCGACAAACCCCGCTTGCACAGCCTCGGTGCGGTGTATCAGGAACCGCTGTGGTTGTACTACCGCAAGGACATCGCGCTCGATCGCATCGCCGATCTACTGCCGCTGCGCCTGGCCTTGGGCAGCGTCGGTAGCGGCACCCAGGCGGCCAGCGAGGCAATCCTCCTCGCCAACGCCATCGACCCGCAGCAGTACCCCGCCACCTGGCAGAATCTGGGCGGCAACAAGGCCGCCGCTGCCCTGAACTCCGGCGAACTGGACGCCGCCTTTTTCGTCGGTCCGGCGGAGAACACCCGCGTGCAGCTACTGGCGGCCAACCCGGCGTTACGCCTGGCCAACTTCCGCCGCGCCGCCGCCTATGAAGCCCGCCTGCCGTTCTTCAAGCGCGTGACTATCGAGGAAGGCCTGCTCAATCTCGCGCTGAACAGCCCGCCGCAAACCACCGTCACCCTATCCCCGGTGGCCACCCTGGTGATCAACCAAAACTTCCACCCGGGTCTGGTGGCGCTGTTCCTCGAGGCGAGCCGCGAGGTGATGAAGAACGGCACCCTGCTCGATCAGGCCGGCGCCTTTCCCAGCGCCGTGCCGCGCACCTTCGAACTGTCCAGCGACGCCGAGCACTACTACAAGAGCGGTCTACCCCTACTGCAGCGCTACCTGCCGTTTCGCATCGCGTCCCTGGCCGACCGCTACATCATCTTGCTGATCCCGCTGATCGTGGTGCTGGTGCCGCTGCTCAAGGCGGTCGGCCCGTTGTATCGCTGGCGCATCCGCGCGCGCATCTACCGCTGGTACAAGCACCTGCGCGAGATTGACCGGCAACTGGATGCCGGCACCCTGCCGGAACGCCTGGGCAGCGAGATCGAGCGCCTGGAACAACTGCAGGACGAACTGGCCAAGGTCGAGGTACCGCTGTCTTACTCCAACGAACTGTACGAACTGCATGTGCACCTGCGCTACGTGATTGAACGATTGCAGACCTTGCAGCAGCGGCGGGCGACCGAGGCCGAGACACTCGGGTAAACTGCGCAGCATTCCCGGGGCAGCGAAGCCGGCCATCGCCAGCTGTCAGCGCCCCCGTTCACCGCTGAAGATTCCAGAGAGACCGTCCATGCCGATCCGCCACTGCATCGTCCACCTGATCGACAAGAAACCCGATGGAACTCCCGCCGTGCTGCACGCCCGCGACAACGAACTAGGTGCCTCGCAGGCCATCGAGAACATGCTCGCCGACCTCAACCAGAGCTACAACGCCAAGCAGGGCAAGGCCTGGGGCTTGTTTCACGCCGAATCCGGCGCCTACCCGTTCAGTGGCTGGCTGAAGCATTACCTCGACGCTGGCCAGGACTTCGCCGCGTTCAGCCGCCAGGCGGTCGAGCACCTACAGAAGCTGATGGAGGAGTCCAACCTGTCCACCGGCGGCCATGTGCTGTTCGCCCACTACCAGCAAGGCATGACTGACTACCTGGTGATCGCCCTGCTGCATCACAGCGACGGCGTGGCGGTCAACGACGCGCTGGACGTGACTGCCGCCAAGCACCTGGACCTCAGCCAGTTGCACCTGGCGGCGCGGATCAATATTTCCGAATGGCAGAACAACGCTAATTCCAAGCAGTACATTTCCTTTATCAAGGGCAAGAACGGCAAGAAGGTGTCGGAGTACTTCCGCGACTTCATCGGCTGCCAGGAAGGCGTCGACGGGCCGGGCGAAACCCGCACCCTGCTGAAAGCCTTCAGCGACTTCGTCGAAAGCGAGGATCTGCCAGAAGAAGCGGCACGGGAAAAAACCAAGACCCTGGTCGACTACGCCAGCAGCCAGGCCAAGATCGGCGAGCCCATGGGCCTGCAGGAGCTCTCCGGGCTGATCGACGAAGAGCGTCCGCGGGCGTTCTACGAGCATATCCGTAACAAGGACTACGGCCTGTCGCCGGAGATCCCGGCGGACAAGCGCACGCTCAGCCAGTTTCAGCGCTTCACCGGCCGCGCCGAAGGCCTGTCGATCAGCTTCGAAGCTCACCTGCTCGGCTCGAAAGTCGAATACGACGAGAGCCAGGGCACCCTGATCCTGCGCAACTTGCCAACCCAACTGACCGACCAGCTCAAGCGGCGCAAGGACTGAAAGACTGAGCGCCTATTGCGACCATCTGTAGGCGCTCGCGCTGAGGTTGCGTTCGATAGTTTCATGACATTCGAGGCACTGCGCCATGTCACGCCTGCCCGACAGTGTGCTCGACGACTGCCTGCTCGATCCGGCGGCACCTTTTGCCAAGGATCCGGCGCGCGATTTCGGCCTGGACAGAAAGGCCGCGCAATCGGCCCTGGCCGAACTGCGCGCCTGGCTCAACGATCAGCAGCGGCGGCTCCAGGCCAACGGCCAGGACGCCCTGCTGCTGGTGCTGCAAGGCCCGGACTGCGCCGGCAAAGACGGCGTCATCAGGCGCGTGCTCAACAGCATCGACCCGCAAGGCCTGCACCTGCACAGTTTCAAGCAACCGGATGCCGGCGAGCGACGGCATGATTTCCTCTGGCGCTATCGGCGGCGGCTGCCCGCCCCCGGACTGCTCGGGGTGTTCAACCGCAGTTACTACGAAGGCCTGGCCAGCGACCTCTTCGACGGCCTGATCGCCGCCGCCGAGTTACCCGCCCGCCTGCAGCGCGTGCTGGCCCTGGAAGCGGGTCTGCCGGCGCAGCGCCTGCATCCGCTCAAGTGCTACCTGCAGATATCCCGCGACGAGCAGAAAGCGCGCCTGCTGCAACGTGTGCAGCGCCCGGACAAGCGCTGGAAACTGCGCGCCAGTGATTTGCTGGCCTACCGTGGCTACGCGGTGCGCCAGCAACACTGGAGCCAACTGCTGACGGCCAGCCACAGCGAACAGGCCCCCTGGTATGTGCTGCCGGCCGAGCATCGCTGGCTGCGCGACTGGTTGCTGGCCAGCCTGCTGGCCCGCGAATTCGAACGCCTGCACCTCGAGTGGCCGGATCGCCCAGCGCCCTTCACGGTGGACGACCTGCAGGACGCGGATTAGAGCCACTTCCCTCTGCTCGCCTGGGAAGCAGCGGCAGCGCTGCGCTTTAGCCGTCGCACAAGCAACCAAGCGCTGCGCGGCTGAAGCCGCTCCTGTGCACTCAATCCCAAGCCCGCCAGGCTGCTAGAGTCAGATGTAAAGGTTCCACCGTCTGCGCTGAGGAGTCGGGGATGAAACCGTCCTGCAACCAACCAGGCCCTGCGGCCCAGTGTCGCCGCCTGGTTGTGTGCGCCACGCTATGCCTGGGACTACTGGCCGGCATGGCGAGCATGGCCAGTGAAGAACCGCCACCGGAAGCGCTGCGCAGCGACAGCGCACGTTTCGTCGCGGTGAATACTGCGTTCACCCTATCGCACGAAATGGGCCACCTGCTGATCGCCGAACTGAATCTTCCGGTGCTCGGCCGCGAGGAGGATGCCGCCGATCAACTCGGCTTCATCAGCCTGTTCCTCGCCAACGGGCGTCAGCGCGACGCCGACTTCTACGCCAAGCTGTTGGACATCGCCGATTACTGGCGGCTGGAATGGCAACGGGCGAAACCGGAGCATGAGGAAGTGTACGCCTGGGCCAGCCATGGCCTCGATGCCCAGCGCTTCTACAATCTGGCCTGCCTGATCTACGGCAGCGATCCGGATCGGCTGGAATGGGTGCCCAAGCTCACCGGCCTGCCAATGGAACGTGCACTCTACTGCGACCAGGAGTACGCCCAGGTGCGCAAGGCGCTGGCCTGGGTCGAGCAACAACACGGCCGCCGCCCCGGCGAGTCACTTGGCCATCGCATCCAGGTGATCTACGAGCCGCCGAGCTTGCGCCCGGAAGAGAGTCAGCGCCTGCTCGAACAGATCCGCCGCTCTGGCGAAGTGGAGGCCATCGCCGCCCGCGCCAGCGAGACTTACCACCTGCCCCGTGATCTGGTGCTGCGCCTGGCCAGTTGTGGTGCGCCAGACGCCTGGTACAGCCGCACCGGCGGCGAGCTGGTGCTGTGCTACGAACGCCTGGCGCATTTTCAGCTGCTCGCCGTGCAGTTACCGCGCCTGCGCCAGGCGGCCATCCAAGCCTGCGACAGCTGTCGCAAGCCGTAGGCCGGGGCAAGCGCGCCTCAGCGCGCCTCGATCCGGAAGCCCATGCGCGGGAAGTGTACGTGCACAACCCCGGCGCGCGGATCCTCGCGACGCAGGATCAACTCTTCGCTACCGCTGAACAACAACTCGCCTGCGACCGCATCGACGCCGTAATCGATGGCCGCAATGGTCACCTGCTGGCCGAGCGTGAAACCATTCGGGTCAGTAAATGCCTCATTGGGGAGCTCTGCCGGGGTGGCCTCGCGCGCGATCGCCACGGCTTCTTCACCGCTCATCTCGCTGTGCGCACCGTGACCGAAACCCAACACCCGGCCGAGCCAGGCCGCCACTGCCGGATACTCGTCAACCAGCGGCGCAGTCACCGGGGTGCCGCGCAGGAACCACAGCGAATGGGCCATGGCGAAGTCGGCCAGCGACGGCTCGCCAAACAGAAAATCGCCCTGCTCGCGCTCGAGTTGCTGCTGCAAACGGCTCATCAGCACCGGCCATTGATGCTTGGCCTGCTCCAGCGGCACGCGGACGGCATTGCCGCCACTGAACAGCGCGGTACGGTCGACGATAAAGGTCTTGAGGAATTCCGGCGGCAGGGTGCCGAAGCGTACAGCGATGGATTCAGGCTGGAACACCAGGCTCACCGCATGCTGGAACACCAGCGAGTCGGCCCACTGGGCGAAGCTGGTGACATTGAATTCCTGGCCTTCGGGAAACAACGGCGGCGTGGCTTTTTCCGCCTCCAGACGCCGGGCGATCAGCGCGCTATCGCAATAGATGTCGGCACCAACCTGCAACACCGGGGTCTTGCGATAACTGCCCGTCAAGGCGATCAGATCCGGTTTGGGCATCATTGCCGGGATCATCACCGAGCGCCAGGACAGTTGCTTGAAGCCCAGCATCAGGCGCGCCTTTTCGGAAAACGGCGAGGTTGGGTAATGGTGCAGGATCAACTCGTGCATGACAGGCTCCGCAACTATTCAGGAAACCGCCAGCTTACCCGTGCCCACCACTGCGGCCTACCCGCTCAGGTTGATAGCGCGCCATCAACCACGGCGATAAGACTGCCAGCGGCCACCAGCACTTCCTTGGCCGGTTTGCCCAGACGCTTGATCGCCCGCTCCCGGCGCAACGCATCGCCTTTGCCCGCGCAGG
The DNA here is from genome assembly GCF_002025205.1 of Pseudomonas sp. CC6-YY-74. Lineage (GTDB taxonomy): Bacteria > Pseudomonadota > Gammaproteobacteria > Pseudomonadales > Pseudomonadaceae > Aquipseudomonas > Aquipseudomonas paeninsulae. The sequence goes on from NZ_CP019947.1 coordinate 2,796,303, forward strand.
CTTCGATATAGACCAACGCCAGCGCCGGACTGGAATAGAAGAAGCGCGCGCCTTTGCCACTCTGGTGCTGGGTGAAACGCCGCTGCGGGTTGTCGCTGATACCGCAATACAACGCGCCGTTCTGCGTCCGCACCAGATAGACGAACCAGGTTTTGCCGGCGGCCTCAGTCATCGCAGGCACCGCCCGCGAACCGAGTCAGGCGAACCATTCGCGAGCCGTACGCCACAGGCAGATACCGACGAAATAGACCGAGGCCAGCCCCCAGACCGCCAGCAGCCAGGTCTGGTTGAGTGGGTACTGCACAATCAGCAAGGCACAGGCCGACATCCACACCAAGGTCACACCGATATTCAGTGGCATGAACTGCTTGACCCGAAACGGGTGGAGAAACTTCATCCTGGTCAGGGTCAGGCCCGACAACAGCACGATGGTGGCGAGGCTTAGCCAGGGATCGAAGTCCAACAGGTAGAGGTAGACGATCACCACGTTCCAGGCCGCCGGGAAGCCGACGAAGTAGTTGTCCTTGCTCTTCATGTTGAGGTTGCAGAAGCAGAACAACGACGACAGCAGGATCACTCCGACCGAGAGCAGCAGGGTGTACTCGGGTAGGGGGATGAAGCGATACACGAAGATCGCCGGGATGAATGCATAGGTGAGGTAGTCGATCACCAAGTCCAGGGTCGAGCCATCGAAGTGCGGCAACACCACCTTGACGTCGAATTTGCGGGCCAGGGTGCCGTCCAGGCCATCGACCAGCAATGCCAATCCCAACCAGAGCAGGCAGACCTGCGGCCGACCATCGAGTACAGCCAGCAAGGCCAGCAACGCCAGAATCACCCCGCTAGAGGTGACGGCATGCGCGCCCCAAGCCTTGGCTTTGCTTGCGGACAGCAATATTACATTCATGATCAGGCTTCCTGGCGCTCTGGCTTGTGTCTGGCAGCTGGAGAACCACTGCACTCGGTTGGGCCGCGTTCAGCTACGGTCTGTTATTCAACGAATAGTCCAGGCTTACAACTTGCGCCTGACGTCGCTGAAGGTTCAGACCAGAAAGCCTACCATTACGTTCGCTATTGCAGCTAAAAGCCATGAATCAAGGGTTATCGAGAGGCCCTGAACTGCGCCAAGCCCTTGGCCGCCTGACGGCGAATGGCGTTCTGCACCGGCGGCGCCCAACCCAGCAGCAGCCCTTTCATACCCAAGGCCTGACGCGCCCAACGCCACAGGTCGAAATGGTCGCGGTGCTCGACGATCTTGCCGGCGCTAAAGACGAAGTGGGCATCGATGCGGTTGACCACCGTATTGCCGGTCTGGCTGAACAGGTAGGTCGCCACCCACTGCGCACTGCCCTGCCGCTCGTCCGCCTGGACATGGTCGAAGGTCAGCGAAAAATTCTGCGCCCGCGCCGTCAACATGCGCCACATGTCCGCCGCTTCGCGGCCACGCAAATCCTCGAACACCGGGTCGCTGAAGCGTACATCCTCGGCATAGCACGCCGCCATGGCCTCGGCGTCACGCTGCTGGAAGGCCTGGTAGAAATGGCAGATGAGTTCGGCGTTGGGGTGATTCATGGGCACGACTCCAGAGGTGAGAGTGTCTCAGCGGTTGTGACAATATCGCGCGCCGTCGCGAGGCCGTCTCCAGGCGTTCGCGGCAAGGCGCGCTACGTGAAAAGCAGGGGGCGTTTGGAGGTGGCCGGAGTAGGCGAGCGTTGTTTCACAAGCGCTTAGTATTGCCGGCAAAGGGCTAGCTGGCGATTGGCGCGCACGCCAACTTTGTGTCAATAATCGCCACAAACCAGCAATGACTCACTCGCCATGTTCACCATCGCACTCTACGTCTGCCCGCAAACCGTCTGCTCCAGCCTGAGCATGGCCTGCGATGCTTTTGCCCTGGCCAACCGCCTGGCCGGCAAGCCTCTGTTCAAGCTGCAGCGTTTCAGCCTGGATGCCCAGCCGGTCGACCTCGACTTCGCGCGTATCCAGGTCGACGGCGGCCTGGCGCTGGCCGAACAGGCCGAGTTGCTGATACTGCCGGCCACCGGCAGCGCCATCGACCTGAGTCTTGCCGCCAATGCCGCCTTGCTGCCCTGGCTCGCGCAACGTCCGAGCAGCCAAGCAATCGCCAGCCTGTGCAGCAGCGCCTTCCTGCTCGGCGCCGCCGGTCTGCTTGATGGCCGTCGGGCCACCACCCATTGGGCATTGGCCAGCCAGTTCCGCCAGCGCTTCCCGCAGGTACGTTTGGAAATCGATGAACTGCTCTGCCACGACGGCAACCTACACAGCTCAGGCGGCGCCCACGCCGGACTGGATTTGTGCCTGTACCTGATTACCCGGCATGCCGGGGCGTGGCTCGCGCAGCAAGTCGCCAACGCGCTGGTGTTCGACACCCAACGCGGACGCCAGTCGAGGTTTGCCCCGCTGCTGCCGGCAAGCAGCGCCACTGACAGCCCTCTGGCCCCGCTGCTGCACTGGATGCAACAGCATCACGCCGAGTCAATCGACCTCAAGCGCTTGGCCGAGCAGGCCAATTGCTCGCCGCGCACCTTGTTGCGCCGCTTCAAGACCAGTACCGGGCTGACACCCAACGACTACCTGCAGCGCCTGCGCATCAGCGCCGCACAAAACGCCCTGCGCCAGCCCGCGCGCTCGCTGGAGCAGGTTGCCGAACAGGTCGGTTTTGCCGATCGGGCGACCTTTGCCAAGCTGTTCAAGCAGCTCTGCGGCGAACCTCCGGGCGCATTCCGCCGGCGCATACGCCAGGCGCCCTGAACGCCCGAATCGACAGGCGAGCATGGCCGGGACACTCATATTGGCGGCATTGAGCGCGCCGGTCAGCGCGCGTCGATTTGCTGCTGCAGGTTCTGGATCTGGCCTTGCAGGGTGCTGATATTGCGGGTCATCTGCGCACGGAAGGCATCGAACTCGGCCGTGTTGCTTTTCGCCGCCGGACGGTTGTCCAATTCGCTGCGCAACACCAGCAGATCCTGCTCCAGACGGCCGATGGCCTGATTCGAATTGCCAGCCCTTTTCAGCGCCGCAATCTCGTCATTCAAGTTTTGCAGTTGCCCGTCGAGCTTGGCCGACCCGGTTTGCGCGGCTTTCAAGGATGCCTGCTCGGCTTGCAATGACGCCTGGGCTTTTTTCAGCGCGACCTGCTCACTGCTCAGGCTCTTCAGGCTGCCATCGAAGTTGCCGGTCGCGCCTTGCTGAGTCTTCAGCTCGGCTGCCAACTGCTCTATGCGCTTGTCCTGGCCGCTCTGCTGACCGGCCACGCCCTGCTGCTGCTTGCTCAGTTCGAGCAGTTTAGTTTCCAGCTGTTTGACTTGCAGCTTGAGCGATTCACTGCCGCTGGTGACCGTGGATTCGGTAGCCACTACCTTGCCGCTGATATCCTGGATACGCCCGGTAGCCTCCTCGCTGATACGCGCGAAGCTTTCCTGGGTGGCCACCAATTGCTGCTCCATCAGGCTGATCTGTTGAAAACTCCACCAGCCCAGCCCACAGAAGGCGATAGCCAGGGCGCCGACCAAGGCCCACAGCGCGCCAGTGCTGCCTGCCTTGGGGGCTTTGGGAGCTTTCGGGGCTTTGCCTGCTTTGGGCGCTTTGGGCGCATCCGCCGCGGCGCGGGATGGTGTCCGCGCGTCGGGCTCCTGGTGACCCGTATCCAAATAATCACGATCACTCTGATCGGTGGTCAGACTGGGCACATGATCGAGTTCGTCGTGGGCATCGTTACGCATGAGTAAACCTTTAGAAAACGCTGAAGACACGAAATTCCGGCCAGTATACCGGTTAGTGCGCAACGCTTCACCGGCGCGCCAAGCCAGTGCGACACGCACCGACGCAGAGCGCGGTACTGGCAAAGAGACCGCCTGCAGGGCGCACAGTTCCGCATCATGTGGACTGGTATGCGCTTTGCATTAATTTATCAGCGCCGTCCTCACAGTGCCTGGGATCAGGGTTAATGGCGCTGGAGGCAGCGACCTGAACGGTTTCTACCGATAGAACGAGCTTCGTGTCCTTCAAGATGAGTGACACCCAGCCCACTCCAAGAACAGGGCTAAGGCATATGGAACTGAACAGAGCAGTGTTGGATTGCATGAAGAGTTTGCGCCGCAGGCTACGCGAGGAACTGGCGGTGGATATCCGTATGAGCCAGCCGGACGCGATCAGCACGATGCTCAGCGCCTGCCTGAGGTCGACCAGCGAAGAGACCCGCCAGCTCGGCCAGCTCCTCGCCCAGTACAGCGACCAGCCATTCAACCCCGCCAGCGATAGCCCTACGCCCCGCCTGCAGGCAGGCCATCCCCTGCCGGATCAAGATCCGCAGGCCAAGCCGGCGAGCGGTTCGCTGCGCATGTATCGCGGCCAGCGGGTCTACGCCTGAGCGCCTTGAACCTGGGTTGAGAGCCTTCAGCCGGGATACTGGGCCTTCCACCACAGGCAGAACTCATCCAGCGCCGTCCACAGGCTGACCTGCGGCGCATAGTCCAAGTATTCGCCCGCACGGCTGATATCCAGAGAAAAATCCTTGGCCATCAGCGCCACCCCCAGGCGAAACAGGGTGGGTTCGGGGCGGCCAGGCAGCAGCGTGCACAGCCCTTCGTTGAGCGTCGCGGCGCCATAAGCCAGGGCGTAGGGCAGATGCCGGGTCACCGGCGGCAGCTCGAGCTGGCGCAACACATAGTTGACCGCGTCCCACAGCGGCACCGGTGCGCCATTGCTGATGTTGTAGGCCTTGCCCAGCGCCGGCGCGGCGGCCAGCAAGCAGCTGAACAAGGCGTCATTGAGGTTCTGCATGCTGGTGAAGTCGACCCGATTCAGGCCGTTGCCGACAATCGACAGGCGTCCCTTGCGCTGCATATTGATCAGCCGGGGAAAGAGACTGGTATCGCCGGCCCCCGTGACCGAGCGCGGACGCAAGGCCAGCACCTCGAGACCGAATTCCTGGGCGCCGAACACCTGCTGTTCGGCCAGGTACTTGGTCTTGCCGTAATGATCGAAGAAATGCTTGGGCACCTGCTCTTCCTTGATCGCCACGTGCGACTGGCCATCGAAATAGATCGACGGCGAGGAGAGGTGCACCAGCCGCCGCACGTGCTGTTTCAAGCAGCCTTCGACCACGTTCTCGGTAACCACCACATTGGCCTGATGGAACTGCTGATAGTTGCCCCAGAAGCCCACGGCGCCGGCGCAGTGCACCACCGCCTCGACGTCATGACAGAGCCGCTGCACCAGCTCGGGGTCGGACAAGTCGCCCTGGATGAACTCGGCGCCGCGCTTGACCAAGTGCTCCACTCCCTCTGCGCGGCGACCATTGACCCGCACGCTCAAGCCCTGTTCCAAGGCAAAGCGGGCGAAGCGTCCGCCGATAAAGCCACTTGCACCGGTAACCAGAATCTTCATCACCACTCCATGCCGTACTTGACCGTCTGCGCACTCTAACAGTGCCGACGCTGGCTCGCCGTGTCGCAACTCGCCAGAACAGCGACCGGGCGAACCAGGCGGCTGCCCTCTGGATAGACGCCAGCCGGAATATAGCAACTACGCTGTTATGCAGCGCATCCCCCACAGGAGTCAGGCATGACCACGAGCAACTGGATGATCTACGGCGCCAACGGTTACACCGGCCACCTGCTGGCCGCCGAAGCGCAACGCCAAGGCCTGACGCCGATTCTGGCCGGACGCAACCCGGCGGCGGTGCATGCCCTGGGCAGCCTGCTGGGCCTGGAATGCCGGATATTCGACATTGGCCAGCCCGAGCGCGCTCGCGAGGCACTGGCCGACGTGGCGCTGGTCGCCCACTGCGCCGGGCCTTTTTCCGCCACCAGCGCACCGATGCTCGATGCCTGCCTGGCCAGCGCGACCCATTATGTCGATATCACCGGCGAGATCGGCGTGTTCGAAGCGGCTCACGGCCGTGACCGGCAAGCCCGGGAGGCCGGACTGGCGGTCTGCCCCGGCGTTGGCTTCGACGTCATCCCCAGCGATTGCCTGGCCGCCTGCCTGCACCAGGCGCTGCCCGATGCCAGCCATCTGGCACTCGGTTTCGACACGGCCAGCGGGCTATCGCCGGGCACCGCGAAAACCACGCTGGAAGGCTTCAAGTTCGGCGGCAAGGTGCGCCGCGCGGGCATCATCACCGATGTACCGCTGGGCTATAGGCGCCGCCAGATCAACTTCGGCCGCGGCGTGAAATCCGCGGTTAGCATTCCCTGGGGCGACGTGGCGACTGCCTATTACTCGACCGGCATCGACAACATCGAGGTCTACCTGTCTACCCCGCCGGCCCTGGCCATCGGCATGCGCCTGCTCGACCCGCTGCGCCCGCTGCTCGGCCTGAATGCCGTCCAGCACTGGCTCAAGCGCCTGGTCGACAAGCGCGTAGCGGGTCCCGACCAGGCCACCCGCGAACAGCAGCGCACCTGGCTGTGGGGCGAGGCACGCAACGCCGCTGGCGAGATGAAAACCGCCCGTCTGGAAACAGCCAATGGCTATGAGGTGACCGTGCATGGCGTGCTGCTGGCGGTGCGTCACCTGCTCGCCTACAGCGGCCCTGGCGGCTATTTCACGCCCTCGCAACTACTCGGCGCACGCTGCGTAGAACAGCTACCGGGGTCGGGCAAGATTCTGCTGTCCTGACGCTGTCGCTGTGGCCGCGAGCGCGGCCTAGGATGGCTGACGCTTTACCCATCCATCCATCAATAACGAGGGTGGATGAAAAGGCGCCAGCCCCACAGCTCTCGTAGCCCAATAAAGCGTGAATGCGCTGCGATCCGGACGGGCCATCCAGGGTTGCGCTGGCGCTTATCCAGACTACGAAACCGGCGCCGCAAGGCGTTGAGCGACGCCCGGCCCCGTACTTCAGCCCACCGTTAGGCAAACCGGGCTAGCTGAGCTGAAGCGGATCGCCGCCCGGCGCGGCCTAGCCAACGGATTGACCCGCGGGCACCAGACACTCGCCGGCCGCCTTGCGCAAATGATCGGTCAGCCGATTGAGCAGCTCGCCGCCGTTGCGCCAGTGATGCCAGTACAGCGGCACATCGACCGGCCGATCGGCGATCAGCTCGACCAACTCGCCACGGGCCAGCTCATTCAACACCTGCTGTTCCGGCATCAGGCCCCAACCAAGGCCACTCTGGGTCATGCGAATAAAACCCTCGGACGACGGGCACAGATGATGCAAAAAGCCACCCTCGACGCCAAGTTCAGCCAGGTAGCGATGCTGCAACAGGTCATCCGGGCCAAACACGATGCCCGGCACCCGGGTCAGCGCTGCCGGCGTGACGCCCTGGGGGAAATGCCGGGCAATGAATCCCGGACTGGCCAACGCACGGTAACGCATGGCGCCAAGGGCCTGGCTACGCGCCCCTGCCACCGGCCGGTCCGTGGCACATACACAAGCCGCTACATCACCGGCGCGCATGCGCTTCAGGCCGACGTCCTGATCCTCCACCAGCAATTCCAGCAACAGCCGGTGCTCGGCGCAAAACTCGCCCACGGCAGCGGCCCACCAGGTCGCCAGACTGTCGGCATTCAAGGCGATGCGCAGGCGCTCGGGTACCCCGCCTGCGTCTAGCGCCGGCACCTGATCCTGCACATCGCGCTCGAGCAGACGCACCTGCTGCACATGATTGAGCAGGCGCCGGCCGATCTCGGTGGGCGTCGGCGGCGTGGCACGCACTAGCACCGGCTGGCCAACCCGCGCTTCGAGCAGCTTGATCCGCTGCGACACCGCCGATTGCGACAAGCCCAGCAGCTGGGCGGCGCGCTCGAAACCGGCCTGCTCCACCACCGCCGCCAGAGCGGCCAACAACTTGTAGTCGAACAAATCAATTTTCCTAATGAGAGATCAGCATAATTTGTTTCTCTTATACAACCAGGCGCAACAGACTGGCTACCTCCCCACCCTGCAACAAGGACATCATCATGGCCGGCGAGACCGCGCTCCCCACCCTGCTACGCAGCATGAGCCCAATCCTGAACGACGGCGACTACGTGTTCTGCTGTCTGGCCGATGCCACGCCACCGGCCGACCTGCAACCACTCGGCAGTTTCCGCGAGCGCGAGGGCCTGAGCCTGATCCTGCCGCGCCAGCAGGCCGAGCGGCTGGGCCTGGAGTTCGACTATATCGCCGCCTGGATCACCCTCGAGGTGCACTCGGCGCTCGCCGCAGTCGGCCTCACCGCCGCGGTGGCTACCGCCCTGGCCGCCCATGGCATCAGCTGCAACGTGATCGCCGGCTACCACCACGACCACTTGTTCGTCGCCCAAGCCGATGGCCAACGCGCCGTGACGGTGCTGCAACAACTGGCCAAGCAGACGGAGTGACTATCATGTGGCAGAGCTATATCAATGGTTTGCTGGTCGCCGCCGGGCTGATCATCGCGCTCGGCGCGCAGAACGCCTTCGTTCTCGCGCAAAGCCTGCGCCGCGAACATCACCTACCCGTGGCCTTGCTCTGCGTGACCTGCGATGCCCTGCTGGTGACCGCCGGAGTGTTCGGCCTGGCTGCGCTGCTGGCGCAGAACCCGCTGCTACTGGGTGTCGCCCGCTGGGGCGGCGCGGCCTTCCTGCTCTGGTATGGCGCCCAGGCCCTGCTGCGCGCTTGCCGGCCGCAGGGTCTGGAACAAAGGGCAGCCGCCCCGCGCTCGCTACGCACCGTATTACTCGCCGCCCTGGCGGTGACCCTGCTCAACCCCCATGTGTACCTCGATACCGTGCTGTTGATCGGCTCGCTCGGCGCCCAGCAGAGTGTGCCCGGAGCCTATGCCATGGGCGCTGCCAGTGCCTCGTTGATCTGGTTCCTCAGCCTCGCGCTCGGCGCCGCCTGGCTGGCCCCGCAATTGGCACGACCGCTAACCTGGCGCCTGATCGATCTGGCCGTGGCCTTGATGATGTTTACTATCGCCTGGCAGTTGCTGGCCGCTCCCGCCGCCGCCTGAGTCACTTGCCCGACAAGCCCGGGGTAGCTGCTTCAAGTTGGTTTCCCACACAGTTCCCGTGTGTTTAAGCCGCGGACCCAGTGCTATGCTTCTGGACTCGCGGCGCAAAGAGATAACTCCCGCCGCAGATATGGCCGCCCGTGATCGGCTTCGCGAACACCGCACCTGACCTGATTAGGAGATCAACCATGGCTTTCGAATTGCCGCCACTGCCGTACGCACATGACGCTCTGCAGCCGCATATTTCCCAGGAAACCCTGGAATTCCACCACGACAAGCACCACAACACCTATGTCGTGAACCTGAACAACCTGGTGCCTGGCACCGAGTTCGAAGGCAAAACCCTGGAAGAGATCGTCAAGACCTCTTCCGGCGGCATCTTCAACAACGCCGCTCAAGTCTGGAACCACACGTTCTACTGGAACTGCATGAAGCCCAACGGCGGCGGTCAACCGACTGGCGCCCTGGCCGACGCGATCAACGCGGCCTTTGGTTCCTTCGACAAGTTCAAGGAAGAGTTCAGCAAAGTATCCATCGGCACCTTCGGTTCCGGCTGGGGCTGGCTGGTGAAGAAAGCCGACGGCTCCCTGGCCCTGGCCAGCACCATCGGTGCCGGCAACCCGCTGACCAGCGGCGACACTCCGCTGCTGACCTGCGACGTATGGGAACACGCCTACTACATCGACTACCGCAACGTGCGGCCGAAGTACGTCGAAGCGTTCTGGAACCTGGTCAACTGGGACTTCGTAGCGAACAACTACGCAGCCTGAGACCTGCCATTGCGCGAGCCCCAGGGCCCGCGCAGGTAATGAAAAAGCCCGGCTGATCAGCCGGGCTTTTTACTTTCCACGGCGCGCCGCACAACCGCGTCACACCCCCAGCCAACCCCGATGCGGGGAGCACCACCCGCACCTCGCCGCCATACCTGAAAACAGGGTAGGATCAATGCCGGACTCGACATGCTGAGCATGCCGGACGACGATTCGTGGAGCAGGCCGCGACGCAGTGGTCAGTGAAATAAATCAGCAGATAGCGCTCAAGTACTCAGCCCTTCGCACCGACATACTGGAGAGGCTGCCAACGCCCTGCGGCAGCCGTGCCAGCGCGGCTCACCCGGTAGACTGTTGCGTATTGATGTAATGGCCCTTTGACGTCAACCGCGAGGTTGCTAATACTCACACCGGTCTGACGCCTCTGGCATCGAACAAGGAACCGCCATTTGAAGCTGGAACTCAAGAACAGCCTGTCTCTGAAGCTGCTACGTGTAGTACTGCTTTCGGCGCTTGCCGTTGGGGTGGTATTGAGCTGCGCGCAAATTGCCTTCGATGTTTACAAGACCCGCCAGGCAGTGACCAACGATGCCCAGCGCATTCTCGGCATGTTTCGCGACCCCTCGACCCAGGCGGTTTACAGCCTGGATCGCGAAATGGGCATGCAGGTCATCGAAGGCCTGTTCCAGCACGAATCGGTGCGGGTGGCTGCCATCGGCCATCCCAACGAGCCAATGCTTGCGGAAAAATCCCGTGCTCCGGCGCAATTGCCCACCCGCTGGCTGACCGACCCGATTCTCGGCCAGGAACAGAGTTTCACCACCAAACTGCTGGGCCGCGGCCCCTACAGCGAATATTACGGCGACCTCAGCATCACCCTCGATACCGCACACTACGGCGAGAGCTTCGTCACCAACTCGGTGATCATCTTCATCGTCGGTGCGCTCCGCGCCCTGGCCATGGGCCTGGTGCTGTTCCTGGTCTACCACTGGCTGCTGACCAAACCGCTGTCGAAAATCATCGAACACCTCAGCAAGATCAATCCGGATCGACCCAGCGCACACAAGCTGCCGATGCTCAAAGGCAACGAGAAAAACGAGCTGGGCCTGTGGATCAACACCGCCAACCAATTGCTCTCCTCCATCGAACGCAACACACACCTGCGCCGCGAAGCGGAAAACAGCCTGCTACGCATGGCTCAGTACGACTTCCTCACCGGCCTGGCGAACCGCCAACAACTGCAACAGCAACTCGACCAGATCCTCAATGATGCCGGGCGCCTGCAACGTCGGGTCGCCGTGCTCTGCGTCGGCCTGGACGACTTCAAGGGTATCAACGAACAGTTCAGCTACCAGACCGGCGACCAGTTGCTGTTGGCCCTGTCCGATCGCCTGCGCAGCCACGGTGGTCGCCTCGGCGTCCTGGCCCGCCTGGGAGGTGACCAGTTCGCTCTGGTTCAAGCCGACATCGAGCAGCCCTATGAGGCCGCCGAACTGGCGCAAAGCGTGCTGGATGACCTTGAACAACCCTTTATTCTCGACCAGCAGGAAGTGCGCCTGCGCGCCACTATCGGTATCACCCTGTTCCCGGAAGACGGTGACTGCACCGAGAAGCTGCTACAGAAAGCCGAACAGACCATGACCCTGGCCAAGAGCCGCTCACGCAACCGCTACCAGTTCTATATCGCCAGCGTCGACAGCGAGATGCGCCGCCGCCGCGAGCTGGAGAAGGATCTGCGCGAGGCCCTGGCCCTCAACCAGCTGTTCCTGGTCTATCAACCGCAAGTGGACTACCGCGATCACCGGATAGTCGGGGTCGAGGCGCTGCTGCGCTGGCAGCACCCGCAGCATGGCCTGGTGCCGCCGGATCTGTTCATCCCGCTGGCCGAGCAGAATGGCAGCATCATCGCGATCGGCGAGTGGGTTCTCGACCAAGGCTGCCGCCAACTGCGCGAATGGCACGATCAGGGCTTCAGCGAGCTGCGCATGGCGATCAACCTGTCCACCGTGCAGTTGCATCACGCCGAACTGCCGCGGGTGGTCAACAACCTGATGCAGGTCTATCGCCTGCCGCCGCGCAGCCTGGAACTGGAAGTCACCGAAACCGGCCTGATGGAAGACATCAGCACCGCCGCCCAGCATCTGCTCAGCCTGCGCCGCTCCGGCGCACTGATCGCGATTGACGACTTCGGCACCGGCTACTCCTCGCTGAGCTACCTGAAGAGCCTGCCGCTGGACAAGATCAAGATCGACAAGAGCTTCGTCCAGGATCTGCTCGACGACGACGACGACGCCACCATCGTGCGTGCCATCATCCAGCTCGGTAAGAGCCTGGGCATGCAGGTGATCGCCGAGGGCGTGGAAACCATCGAGCAAGAAGCCTACATCATCGCCCAGGGCTGCCATGAAGGTCAGGGCTACTTCTACAGCAAGCCGCTACCACCCCGCGAACTAGTACTCTTCCTCAAGCAGGCCCGGCGTCTCAACCAAGCCGCCATCAACCCAGCCACGCTGTAACAGCCCGTAGCCTGCCGACAACCGCACATAGGGGCAGACGGGCGGCGCCCCACGTCAGGCGTGGCGGGCTGAAAGCAATCTCCGCCAACCTTGCTACAGCACCCTCACCCCGAGCAACCAGGCCGTCGCCAACGCGCCGACCAAGCAGACCACAGCGCCGCCGGCCGCCTGCCAATGGAAATGCCGCGCCAGTTCATCTTCGCCGGCATTGGCCAGAATGAACGGCCGCGACTCGGCAGGTTTGCCCAGATGGTGCTGCGCCGGCTGCGAACTCTCCTGGCGATGGCGGTCTTCAGCTTCCAGTTGCGCGGCCAGGCGCACGCGATTCCACTCCTGCTCATCCAGCCGGCCGTTGCGGTCACTGTCGAAACGCTGCAACAGGCCGCTGAAATCGCCCTTCCACTGACGGATCACCGCGCTCTGTGCTGCTTCAAGGTCGCGGGCCTGACGACCGCCACCACAGCTGCGAAAATCGCCAATGGCATACAGCGGCTGGCCGACCTGCAAACGCTCCTCGCTGTAGCGATAGCGCTTGCCGCTGCCCAACCAACTGAGCAACCCGCTTTTCGCCGAGCCCATCGGGTGGCGCAGGTTGCCTTGCCAGACTTCGCGGATCGCCGGGCGAACCTCGGCGCCGCGCGGATCGATCAGGCAGTCGCCGGTGCCATCGCGCAAGCGCAGCCAGGCTTCGCTGCTACCGCTCTCGGCCACCCGCCAACTGCGATTCTTGCCGCTGGACTGGTATTCCTCGATCTTGAAGCGCCACCACAGACAGGGCTTACCGGTCAGCGGCGCACGCACCGGCGCATCGGCCAGCGCGGCCAGCACGCCATAGAACTCGGCATAGCCCTGGGCCGCCGAGCGGATCTTCGAGGTCGGCGTGTCGAGTAGCTGGCGGACCTGGGACCAGCGTTTCAGGCTCCACCAGGCGCCAGCCAGAGTCGCGCCGCCGCTGAACAGCAGGCTGAGCAACAGCCCTTCGAACGCCACGGCTTAACTGAACAGCGATTTGAGATCGACGTCTGCCTTCTGCGCATCGCTGAACTCCAGCAACTCACCCGCCTTGAAGGCGAAGGCCCGGGCGATCAATACGTCGGGAAATTGCTCAATGCGCACGTTGTTCAGGTTGACCGCCTCGTTGTACAGCTCGCGGCGATCGGCGATGCCGTTCTCCAGGCCGCTGATGCGCAGCTGCAGATGCTGAAAATTGTCATTGGCCTTCAGTTCCGGGTAGTTCTCGGCCAGCGCAAACAGCTGCCCAAGCCCAACCCGCAAGCCGCTCTCGGCCTTGCCCAGGGCACCGAGATCATGCTGCGCGCGGGCACTGGCGACGGCGTTGCGCGCGGCAATCACCCGTTCCAGGGTACGGCCCTCGTACTGCATGTACTGCTTGCAGGTCTCCACCAGCTTGGGCAACTCTTCGTGGCGCTGTTTGAGCAACACATCGATATTCGCCCAGGCCTTGCTCAGCCCATGCTTCAAGCGCACCAGGGCGTTGTAGAGAATCACCGCATAGGCGGCGATCAGAATCAGAATCACGAGGACGGCAACACTGGTTAGACTCATGCGGCTTGCTCCATAACGGCGGGCCATGACTGCGAGGGGATGCTGGCATTCTAGCGGCATCGATCTGCTGAGACGGAGATCCGGCGCACGAGTTTATGCGATTTAATCGCAGTAACCCTTTGCGCAAAATGCAAATCTTTCGCATTATGCTGCAGCTTTGCGTACGCATTTGCGTATAGCTCTCATTTCCATGCAAAGGATTTCACCATGATTCGTATGCCCCTGGCTTCCGCCAGCTTGCTGGCCATCGCTATTTCCCTCGCTGGCTGCGGCGAAGACAAGGCACCTGTCAGCCAAACCCCAGCACCTGTCGCCAGCGCCCCGGTAGCCGCGACCAACCACATCGACGAAGCCGCTGCCAGCGCCGTGGTCGCCCACTATGCCGACCTGGCTCTGGCTGTATTCAGCGACGCCGCCAGCACCGGCAAGGCGCTGCAGAGCGCGATCGACGCGCTGCTCGCCAACCCGACTGACGCCACCCTGCAAGCCGCCCGCGCAGCCTGGCTGGCTGCGCGGGTGCCCTACATGCAGTCGGAAGTCTTTCGCTTTGGCAATGCCGTGGTCGACGACTGGGAAGGCCAACTCAATGCCTGGCCGTTGGACGAAGGCCTGATCGATTATGTGGCAGCCGACTACCAGTCGGCCCTGGGCAATCCTGGCGCCACTGCCAATATCATCGCCAACACGCAACTCCAGGTTGGCGAAGACATGCTCGACGTGACGACGATCACGCCGCAACTGCTCGCCAGCCTGAATGAGCTAGGTGGCTCCGAAGCTAACGTCGCCACCGGCTACCACGCTATCGAATTCATGCTCTGGGGCCAGGATCTGAATGGCAGCAACCCGGGTGCCGGCGCGCGTCCAGCCACAGACTTCGTGGTCGGCGACGGTGCCACTGGCGGCAACAACGAACGCCGTCGCGCCTTCATCAAGGCCGCCAGCGATCTACTGGTCAGCGACCTGGACGAGATGGTCGGCCAATGGCAGGCCGGCGTGACGGACAACTACCGCGCCAGCCTGCGAGCCGAACCGGCCGAGAACGGCCTGCGCAAGATGCTCTTCGGCATGGGTAGCCTGTCCCTTGGCGAGCTGGCAGGTGAGCGCATGAAGGTCGCCCTGGAAGCCAACTCCACCGAAGACGAGCAAGACTGCTTCAGCGACAACACCCACAACTCGCATTTCTACGATGGCAAAGGCATTCGTAACGTTTACCTGGGCGAATACCTCAAGGCCGACGGCACGACCCTGACCGGCCCGAGCCTGTCCGCGCTGGTGGCCAAGGTCGACGTCCAGGCCGACAGCACGCTCAAGGCCGACCTCGCAGCGACTGAAGCCAAGTTGCAGGCCCTGGTCGACAGCGCCAACAACGACCAGCATTTTGACCAACTGATCGCTGCCGACAACACCGCAGGCCAGCAGATCGTGCGCGCTGCCATCACCGCCCTGGTCAAACAGACCGACGCGATCGAACAGGTCGCGGGCAAGCTGGGCCTCGGCGACCTCAACCCGGACACCGCCGACCACAGCTTCTAAGTCCGCCTGACAACCTGGGCGATCGCACGATCACCCAGGTTGTTCTGCCTGCGACTTTTCACCTCCAACGCTAACGCAAATCCGTCTTATTTAAACTCAGTCAGCCTGCTAAGCTTGCCCGCCTGACTTTCCTGCCGTGGACTCCCGTCGATGCGTGCCCCGCTCCCTCACCTGCTACTGGGCCTTCTCCTCGCCCTGGCAGGCTGTGATCAGTCACCCCGTTTCACCCAGGCCGAGCCAGGGGAAGCGCTGTCGGCCGGCACTGCCACCGTGTTCAAGCACGACCACAATGCCTTCTCCCTGCCCTCGGCCAATCTGCCACCCTCACGCCGCCTGGACTTCAGCGTCGGCAACAGCTTTTTCCGCAATCCCTGGGTGACTTCCCCGGCCACCACCACCGCGCGCGACGGCCTGGGCCCGCTGTTCAACACCAACGCCTGCCAGAACTGCCACATCAAGGACGGCCGTGGCCACCCGCCCGCACCGGATGCCATTAGCGCCGCCTCCATGCTGGTGCGCCTATCGCTACCCACGGGAAACGAGCACGCCGACATCATCAAGCGCCTGGGCGTGCTTGCCGAACCGACCTACGGCGGCCAACTGCAAGACATGGCTAACCCCGGCGTCGCCCCCGAGGGCAAAGTGCGGGTCAGCTACAGCCTGCACAACCTGTACTTGGCCGATGGCAGCGCGGTTGAGTTGCGCCATCCGCAACTGGACATCAGTCAGCTCGGTTATGGCCCGCTGCATGCGGACACCCGGCTCTCCGCCCGCATCGCCCCGCCGATGATCGGCCTGGGACTGCTCGAAGCCATCCCCGACGCGGCTATCCTGGCCAATGCCGACCCGGACGACAGCAATGGCGACGGCATCTCCGGGCGCGCCAACCGAGTCTGGGATCGGGCGCAGCAGCGCACGGTGCTGGGCCGTTTCGGCTGGAAAGCCGGGCAACCCAGCCTGAATCAGCAAAACGCCGAGGCCTTCGCCAACGACATGGGCCTGACCAGCTCGCTGACCACCCAGGACAACTGCAGCAGCAAGCAAAACGACTGCCGCAACGCCGCCCACGGTGGCACGCCCGAAGTCACCGACAGCATTCTCGCCAGCGTGCTGTTCTACAGCCGCAACCTGGGCGTGCCGGCGCGGCGCGATGTCGCTGCGCCGGCGGTACTCGCGGGCAAGAGCCTGTTCCACCAGGCTGGTTGCCAGCGCTGCCACAGCCCACAATTCACCACCGCCAGCGATGCCGCCGAGCCGGAGCTGGCCAACCAGCTGATTCGTCCCTATACCGACCTGCTGCTCCACGACATGGGCGAGGGTTTGGCGGATAACCGCAGCGAGTTCCTCGCCACCGGTCAAGAATGGCGCACTCCGCCGCTATGGGGCATAGGCCTCACCGAAAGGGTCAGCGGCCATACTCAGTTCCTCCACGACGGCCGTGCGCGCAACCTGCTTGAGGCGATTGCCTGGCACGGCGGCGAAGCCGAAGCGGCCAAGCAGGAAGTACTGACTTTTTCAGCCCAGCAGCGTGCCGCGCTGCTGGCTTTCTTGAATTCGCTATAGAGAGCGTGTTTACCAAAGTAGCGAGCGATGGCCAGGCTGATTTCAACGCAGCCGGGCCAAGCGCAGTAATGTGTAAACACTCACTAAGGAGCTGTGCATGATCCGTTCCCCCCTCACCCTCGCCTTGCTGAGCCTGACACTCACCGCCTGTTCACCCGCTGATCCGCAGCAGAGCGTCAGCAGCGCCCTGACCAACGGCGTACTGCTGCCGGCCTACAGCACCTGGACCGAGGCCAACCGGCAGCTGGCCAGCAGCGGCCAGGCCTTCTGCGCCGACCAGCAAAACCTCAGCGATGCACGCCAGGCCTTCCTCACCGCGCAAAGCGCCTGGGCCAGCCTGCAGCCGCTGCTGATCGGCCCGCTGGCCGAGGGCAACCGGGCCTGGCAGGTACAGTTCTGGCCGGACAAGAAGAATCTGGTGGCGCGCCAGGTCGAAGCACTGCTCAAGAACAAACCAGAGCTGACGCCCGCCGACCTGGATAAATCCAGCGTGGTGGTACAAGGCCTGACTGCTTACGAATACCTGGTGTACGACGCGGCCATCGACCTCGGCAATGCCGAGCAGAAGGCCCGTTACTGCCACTGTTAGTCGCCATCGGTCAGCACCAGCAAGCCCTGGCAACCGACGTACTCGATCGCTGGCAAGCCAAGGACGGGATGGCCGCGCAGCTGCAAGCCTTCCCCAACGAGCGCTACGCCGAGCCTGCCGAGGCCGTCGCCGAGTTGCTGCGCACCCAGGTCAACGCCCTCGACGGTCTGAAAAAGAAACTCGGCACCCCACTCGGTCGACAGAGCAAAGGCCAGCCGCAGCCGTATCAGGCCGAGGCGTGGCGCAGCAAGGCCAGCCTGGCCAACCTGGCGGCCGGCCTGGCCAGCGCCGAACGCATCTGGCGTGGTGCCGAGCAGGACGGCGTGCAAGCCCTGCTGAGCAGTGATCAGGCAGCCCTGCAACAACGCATCGACACCGCCTACAGCGATACTCGCCAACGCCTTGCCGCCTTGCAACGTCCACTCGGCGAGCTGCTCGCCGACCCGGCCGGTCGCAGCGAGCTGAACGCGCTGTACGACAGCCTCAATGCCTTGCACCGCCTGCATGAAACCGAGCTGGCGAAAGCCCTCAGCATCCAGATGGGCTTCAACTCCCACGATGGCGACTAAGAGATGCCACTGGTGAAGCGCAGAGCCTTTCTCGGCCTGACTGGCGCGACCCTGGCCGCCACCGCAGCGGTTGCCGGGGCTTTTGCTGGCTGGACCCTGAGCGACAACGGCGCACAACCTCTGCTGCTGTCGGCGCGCAACGATGCCGCCGGCAAACACTATGCAGTGGGCTATCGCCTGGACGGCAGCCAGGTATTCGCCACCCAGGTCAGCGAACGCTGTCACGATGTGGTGCCCCACCCCAGTCGGCCGCTGGCGCTGTTCGTCGGCCGCAGACCCAGCACCCAGAGCTACCTGATCGATACCCGCGACGGCCGCCTGCTGCAAACCCTGCACACTCCGGCACAACGGCACTTCTTCGGCCATGCGCTATTTCACAAAGACGGTGAGTGGCTGTACACCACCGAGAACGACACCAGCGATCCCGGCCGCGGGGTGATTGGCGTCTATCGTCTGGATGGCCAGCGGCTGCAGCGCAGCAATGAGCTGCCGAGCCACGGCCTGGGTCCGCACCAGCTGCTCTGGCTGGCCGATGGTGAAACCCTGGTGGTGGCTAACGGCGGTATCCGCACCGAAGCCGACAGCCGGGTGGAAATGAACCTCGACACCATGGAGTCCAGCCTGGTCCTGCTCCAGCGCGACGGCACATTGCTCAGCAAAGAGCAGCTCCCCGAACGCATGAACAGCGTGCGCCACCTGGCGGTTGCCAGCGACGGCACTGTGGTCAGCGGCCAGCAATACATGGGCGAAGCCGGCGATGCGGCGTCACTGCTGGCGATCAAGCGCCCCGGCCAAGCCTTCCAGCCCTTCCCCCTGGCCGAGGCGCAACGTCTGGTGATGAACCAGTACACCGCCAGCGTGGCAATCAACAGCGAGCTGCGCCTGCTGGCACTGACCGCGCCGCGTGGCAACCGGGTATTCATCTGGGACCTGGACAGTGCCGAACTGCGCCTGGATGCAGCACTAGCCGATTGCGCCGGCGTCGGCGCGGTGGCCGAAGGGTTCGTGGTCAGCGCGGGGATTGGCCGCTGTCGCCGCTACGATTGTCGCGGCGAGCGCATTCTGACTCAGCCGCTGCAACTGCCGGCGGGCCTTTGGGATAACCATCTACGTTTGGTCTAGCAGCGCTAGCGCCCCTTCTAAACTCAGGCCCGATTAGCGCTCAAGAATAGCGGCGCAGCGCCGACAACCCCGGCTAACAGTACCCCCGCGCCGCTTTGCCTCACATGGAAGTCACAACGCCTCGATAACCTGGCGGCCCGGACTCTGACTTCCTTCGCTACGACGAGGCATAGAGCATGTTAAAAAATTCACTACGCGCGCAGATTCTTACCCTCCTGGGTAGCAGCCTGCTGCTGGTTCTGTTGGTCGCACTGGCCAGCTTCAGCTTCCTCTCCAATGGCATCGACGCTTACCGCGGCCTGATCAACGGACCGCTGCACGCCTCCCGGCTGGTGGACAGTGCCAACGTTGAATTCAAAACCCAGGTTCAGGAGTGGAAGAACGTCCTGCTGCGTGGCAAAAACCCGACCGACCGGGATAAATACTGGGAACGCTTCCAGGCCCAGGAACGCACGGTTCAGGCTGTGCTGGGGCAACTGCTTGAGGTCGCCGACCGCCAACAGATCGCCGGACTGAATCGCCAGGTCGAGCAACTGCGCAACGAACACCAGAGCATGGGTCGTGCGTACCACCAGGGCTATAACGCCTTTGTCGCGGCGGGTGCCGACCCGACCGTGGGCGATGCAGCGGTCAAAGGTATCGACCGGGCAGCCAGCGAGCAGATGAGCGCATTGGTACAACAACTCGGCGAACAAGGCCTGGTCCAGTCGGCGACGATCAGTGTCGCGGCCGATCGCACCCTGCAAATCGGTTTTGCGGTCATGCTGCTGTCCAGCCTGGCGGTCGGTTTGTTCAGCCTGTGGCTGGTCAACCGCAGCCTGATCAACCCGATTCGCGAGCTGATCGAGCACATTACCCAGCTCAGCCACGGCAACTTCGGCCAGCAGGTCGATAGCAGCCGTCACGACGAGCTCGGCCACTTGGCCGTGGCCGCCAACACCTTGCGCGATTTTCTCGCCGACACCTTCGCCCGCCTGCAGCGCAGCACCGCCAACCTGGACAACGCCAGCGGCGACCTGAACACCATCGCCACCCTGATGGCCCAAGGCACCCGCGACCAATTCTCGCGCACCGACCAGGTCGCCACCGCCATGCACGAAATGTCCGCCACCGCCCAGGAAGTCGCACGCCATGCCGCCGAAGCCGCGAGCGCGGCGGACGACGCCGACCGTTCCGCACAGCAGGGCGGACAAGTCATGCAGTCGACCATCAGCTCTATCACCGCGATGCGCGGCGAGATCGTCAACACCGCCGAAGTGCTCCGTCGCCTGGAAACTGACAGCGGCCGTATCGGCAAGGTACTCGAAGTGATCCGCGGGATTGCCGACCAGACCAACCTGCTGGCCCTCAACGCCGCCATCGAGGCCGCTCGTGCAGGCGAGGCCGGCCGTGGCTTCGCCGTGGTCGCCGATGAAGTACGCACCCTGGCCCAGCGCACCGCCGAATCCACCGCCGAGATTCACCAGATCATCGACACGGTGCAGACCGGCGCGGTAAATGCCGTGCGCGCCATCGAGAGTGGCCAGAGCCGCAGTGACGAAGGCGTCGAACAGGTGACCGAGGCCGGCGTCATGCTGCAGCGCATCACCCAGGCGGTGGAAGCGATCCGCGACATGAATCGGCAGATCGCCACGGCCGCCGAAGAGCAGACCTCGGTAGCCGAAGACATTTCGCGCAACCTCACCGAGATCACCTCAATCGCTACCACCAACCAGGAAAATGTCCAGCGCACCGAAGCTGCCAGCCAGAACCTCAACGAGCTGTCCGGGCAACTCAGCGAAGTCACCCGTCGCCTGAGCGCGTAACGCCCAGCCACTGCCCCCGCTGACGGGGGCAGTTCCCCAGCGTATCCAGCGCCCCCTCCATAGTCGCTCGCGGCTCTTGCGCAGCGCTCTGCGCGCAGGGTACAGCCCCGCCCGAGCAATCGCCTCGAACCTGCGCCAAAGCGCCGACACACAAGCCCCAGCCCACTGGCTGAGCATGCCTTTCAGCCGCAAAATAGTGCTAGGAAACTTCTCGCAAAGCGCCGCTTTGACTTGCTTCGGGCGGGGTACTAAGGTGCTTTCCTTGCCTATTCCCAGGCCCCCACTTGTCTTGCCAAGGAACCGGAATATGTTGCTCCGCCGCATGCTTATCATGCTGGGCGTCGTAGCCCTCGTGGTGCTCGCCCTCGCCGCCTACAAAGGCTGGTCCATTTACCAGCAGGTCCAACAGTTCTCGCAGCCGCAACCGGCTATCAGCGTGGCCGCCGAACAGGCCGTGGAACGTCCGTGGCAGAGCCGCTTGCCGGCCATCGGCACGCTAAAGGCCTTCCAGGGCATCGACCTGACCGTGGAAGTCGGCGGCATCGTCCACGAAATACTGTTCAGCTCCGGTGAAAAAATCGAACGCGATCAGCCACTGCTGCAGATGGACAGCGATGTCGAGCAGGCCATCCTGGCGACCGCAAAAGCCGAAAGAGGCCTGGCCCGTGTCGAGTTCGAGCGCGGACGCAGCCTGGTCAGCCGGCAGAACATTTCCAAGAGCGCCTTCGACACGCTCTCCGCCGAGCTGCAAAAGGCCAACGCCAGCGTCGCCCAGTTACAAGCCACCCTGGCGAAGAAACGCATCCTCGCCCCCTTCGCCGGCACCATCGGCATCCGCCAGGTGGACCTCGGCGACTACCTGGCGCCCGGCGCCACCATCGCCACCCTGCAGGACCTGTCCAGGCTCTACCTCGACTTCTTCCTGCCCGAGCAGTTCGTGCCGCAACTGGCCGTCGGCGAGCGTGTGCGCTTCAGCGTCACGGCCTACCCGGGCGAGGTATTCGAGGGCAAGATCGCGGCGATCAATCCCAAGGTCGAAGACACCACGCGCAACGTCCAGGTACGCGCCCAGCTGGATAACCCCGACGACAAGCTGCTGCCAGGCATGTTCGCCAACCTGGAGGTGCTTCTGCCGGGTGAGCGCCAGCGCGTCGTGGTGCCGGAAACCGCCATCACCTACACCCTCTACGGCAACTCGGTTTACGTGATCGAAGAGCAAAAAGACCCGGATGGCCAGGAGGGCAAAGATCCGCAGGGGCAAACCCAACTCGTCGTGGAACGTCGCTTCGTCGAAACCGGTGAGCGCCGCGCGGGGCAAGTGGTGATTATCAAGGGTTTGCAAGCCGGTGAGCGGGTCGTCACCGCCGGGCAGCTCAAGCTGGATAACGGTGCCCAGGTCTCGCTCGCCGAAGACCCGGCCAATGCGCCCAGCCAGCCCAGCGCCGAACAGTAAGCCGACGCTGGCGTAAAGGAACTTACCTATGGCTTTTACCGATCCCTTCATCCGTCGGCCGGTGCTGGCAACCGTGGTCAGCCTGCTGATCATCCTGCTCGGCCTGCAGGCGTTCAGCAAACTGACCATCCGTCAGTACCCGCAGCTGGAAAACGCCCTGATCACAGTGACCACCGCCTACCCCGGGGCCAACGCCGAAACCATCCAGGGCTACATCACCCAGCCGCTGCAACAGAGCCTGGCCAGCGCCGATGGCATCGACTACATGACTTCGGTCAGTCGGCAGAACGTGTCGATCGTCTCGATCTATGCGCGCATCGGTGCCGACAGCGACCGTTTGTTCACCGAACTGCTGGCCAAGGCCAACGAGGTGAAGAACCAGCTACCGCAGGATGCCGAAGACCCGGTGCTGTCCAAGGAGGCCGCCGACGCCTCGGCGCTGATGTACATCAGCTTCTACAGCGAGCAGCTGTCCAACCCGCAGATCACCGACTACCTGTCCCGGGTCATCCAGCCCAAGCTGGCCACCCTGCCCGGCATGGCCGAGGCGGAAATCCTCGGCAATCAGGTGTTCGCCATGCGCCTGTGGCTCGACCCGATGAAACTGGCGGCCTATGGCATCACCGCCAGCGACGTCAACGACGCCGTGCGCGATTACAACTTCCTCGCCGCTGCCGGCGAAGTGAAAGGCGAGTATGTAGTCACCAGCATCAACGCCGAAACCGACCTGAAATCCGTCGATGCCTTCGCCGCCATTCCACTGAAGACCGTCGGTGACAGCCGGGTGCTGCTGCGCGACGTGGCACGGGTGGAGATGGGCGCGGAGAACTACGACTCGGTCAGTTCGTTCGATGGCATTCCTTCGGTGTATATCGGCGTCAAGGGCACGCCGGGCGCCAACCCGCTGGACGTGATCAGGGAAGTGCGCAAGCTCATGCCGGAGCTGGAAGCCCAGCTGCCGCCCAACCTCAAGGTCTCCATCGCCTACGACGCCACGCTGTTTATCCAGGCCTCGATCGACGAGGTGGTGAAAACCCTGTTCGAGGCGGTGCTGATCGTCATCGTGGTGGTGTTCCTGTTCCTCGGGGCGCTACGTTCGGTACTGATCCCGGTGATCACCATCCCGCTGTCGATGATCGGCGTGCTGTTCTTCATGCAGCTGATGGGCTACTCGATCAACTTGTTGACGTTGCTGGCCATGGTGCTGGCCATCGGTCTGGTGGTGGACGACGCCATCGTCGTGGTGGAAAACATCCACCGGCATATCGAAGAGGGCAAGACGCCGTTCGATGCGGCCATCGAAGGTGCACGCGAGATCGCCGTGCCGGTGGTGTCGATGACCATCACCTTGGCCGCGGTCTATGCGCCGATCGGCTTCCTCGAAGGCCTCACCGGTGCGCTGTTCAAGGAGTTCGCCCTGACCCTGGCCGGCGCCGTGATCATCTCCGGCATCGTCGCCCTGACCCTGTCGCCGATGATGTGTGCCAAGCTGCTGCGCCACGACGAGAACCCCTCAGGGCTGGCGCACCGCCTCGACCGGCTGTTCGACACACTCAAGCGCCGCTACCAACGCGCCCTGCACGGCACCCTGGAGACGCGGCCGGTGGTGGTGGTGTTCGCCCTCATCGTCATGGCGCTGATCCCCGTGCTGCTCAACTTCACCAAGAGCGAACTGGCCCCGGAGGAAGACCAGGGCATCATTTTCATGATCGCCAACGCCCCACAACCGACCAACATCGAGTACCTGAACAAGTACACCGATGAGTTCGTGGCGATCTTCAAGGAGTTTCCCGAGTACTACTCGTCGTTCCAGATCAACGGCTTCAATGGTGTGCAATCAGGCATTGGCGGTTTCTTGCTGACCCCCTGGAGCGATCGCGAACGCACCCAGATGGAGTTGCTCCCCGAAGTACAGGGGCGCCTGGCGCAGATACCCGGCCTGCAGATTTTCGGCTTCAACCTGCCCTCCCTGCCCGGCACCGGCCAGGGCCTGCCCTTCCAGTTCGTGATCAACACGCCCAACGACTACGAGTCGCTGCTGCAGGTGACCGAGAAGATCAAGCAGCGCGCGCTGGAGTCGGGCAAGTTCGCCTTCCTCGACGTCGACCTGGCCTTCGACAAGCCGGAAGTGGTGGTCGAGATCGACCGCCAGAAAGCCGCGCAGATGGACGTGTCGATGCAGGACCTCGGCTTGACCCTGGCCAGCCTGCTCGGCGAGGGCGAGATCAACCGCTTCACCATCGACGGTCGCAGCTACAAGGTGATCGCCCAGGTCGAACGTGCCTACCGCGACAATCCGGGCTGGCTCGGCAGTTATTACGTGAGGAGCAAGAGCGGCGCGATGCTGCCCCTGTCGACCCTGATCACGGTCAGCGACCGCGCCCGACCGACTCAGCTGAATCAGTTCCAGCAGCTCAACTCGGCGATCATCCAGGGCGTGCCGATTGTCAGCATGGGCGAAGCCATCGACAGCCTGCGGCAGATCGCCGAGGAGGAGGCGCCGCAAGGCTACGCCTTCGACTACGCCGGTGCCTCGCGCCAGTTCGTGCAGGAAGGCAGCGCGCTGTACCAGACCTTCGGCCTGGCGCTGGCGTTGATCTTCCTGGTCCTGGCCGCGCAGTTCGAGAGCTTCCGCGATCCGCTGGTGATTCTGGTGACCGTGCCGCTGTCGATCTGTGGCGCGCTGATTCCGCTATTCCTCGGCCTGTCCAGCATGAACATCTACACCCAGGTCGGGCTGGTCACGCTGATTGGCCTGATCACCAAACACGGCATCCTGATCGTCGAGTTCGCCAATCAGCTGCGCCGCGAGAAAGGCTTGTCGCGCCGCGCAGCGGTCGAGGAAGCCGCATCGATCCGCCTGCGCCCGGTGCTGATGACCACCGCCGCCATGGTCTTCGGCATGGTGCCGCTGATCCTCGCCACCGGCGCCGGCGCGGTGAGCCGTTTCGATATCGGCCTGGTAATCGCCACCGGCATGTCGGTGGGCACCCTGTTCACCCTGTTCGTGCTGCCCTGCGTCTACAGCCTGCTGGCCAAGCCGGACGCCGAGCCCGCGCCGACACCGACAGCCGTAACTGAGTCTTGACCAGGCAGATAACCTTGGCTTTGGTCAGCAGGCTAGTGGGCCGCCCCAGGAATGACGACAAAACGCTTGAGGGGCTGAGCCAGGGCAAGTCATCAGAAAAGCCAATGCCGTGCACTTGAGGCAAGTGCACGGCATTGGCAGCGCAGCAGGGTTTGTCAGACAGGCCGTTCGCTCATTTATGGCCGGACAGGCTCTGCGACAGGCTGAACATGAACAGCAGCAAATCCTTATCTGGAGCAAGTTGTTGCATCGCTGCGCTGGCTTTGCGTGGCAGCGGGCAGTGCTCCGAGCTACTGGCGTTACCCAGCATGACCGGACCCGGCTCATGCCAGGCGGCTGCGGCCAATGAGGCCACACCCAGCGCGGCAATCAGAAAAACTCCTCTAGCAACTTCTAACTTCATAATCGCAACCCCTTGATAGCGCTGCCAAACGCTTGCTGGTAAAGGTAGACCAATCGTTCCCAATCACCAGCACTCCACGACGAATGGCGCTGAAGCTGCAGCATGTCGTGACGGGCGGCCTGCCACTTGGTGATACGCCGCCGGCTTTTTTCCAGGTCCAACAAGGCCGTTTCAATTTCGATACGCTCGCCCACCTGCTCGACTCGCACAAACAGATGCTTTTGATAGAGAGAACCATGCTGCCAGCCCGCCCGGTGAAACCGCGCCAGCATACCGGCCACTTGTTTCAGTAATTGCTCATTCACCGCGACGCCGAAACGCTCACGGCCACCGCCGGCATACCAATGATTGATCTCCTGAAAGCCTTTAAGCTCTTCCGACACCAGCAAACCACGCCAGAGCCCGGCGGCATCGCGCCGCACGTCGCAATAGAGCAGGCTCGCCACCTTGACCCCAATTCGCGGCAGGGCCAACAAGGCATCGCGCTCACGCAGCACTGTGGGCCGACCTAAGGGGTAACGCAGACTGCGGTAGATATGCCCCACCTGGCGCTTGGCATAGAGCATCTGACCGTCGTCCTGACGCAGACGCTGTACGCCGCTCTGGCCGCCGCGCCGATGATTCGGCTCTTCGACCCACTCACCCTGCCGTTGCCACCATTGTTCGAAGCCCATCGCTGCCGTCATTTCATCCGCCTGTAAATCAAACCGCTACCTTCGCGAACGTGAGCAAGAGTCCGGGCAGTCACCATCCGTAACAAAGAACCCGTGGGTAACCCATCACCATCTCTACGCATTCATGCAGCAAGCCTGAACGGCCCCGACTGCATGGCCGCAGCGAGCAGCGCCTTGCCAGTGGCCACAAGAGTGAAACTTGCAGCAATTTCCACACCATACAACCATGTAGCGCCGGGTCAGTCTGCTGCCCGTTAACGCTCATGCAGCTATCCGTGCCTACCCACAGTACATCACTGGATATCATCGACCCGTAAAACCATCGCCAATTCAGCCAGGACAAGCATGACCTGGCTTTATCTGCGCCCAATAAAAAACCCGCGCCGAGGCGCGGGTTTTTCAAGGACTGCTGGGGAGCAGGCTGGCTTACATCATGCCGCCCATACCACCCATGCCGCCATGTCCGGCATGCCGCCGCCGGATTGCTTGTCGTCGACAATCTCAGCGATCATCGCTTCGGTAGTGATCATCAGGCTGGCAATCGAAGAGGCTGCCTGCAACGCCGAACGGGTCACTTTAGCCGGGTCGAGGATGCCCATTTCGATCATGTCGCCGTACTCGCCGGTCGCTGCGTTGTAACCGTAGTTACCCGAACCTTGCTTGACCTTGTCGACCACAACGCTCGGCTCGTCACCGGAGTTGGCAACGATCTGACGCAGCGGCGCTTCGACAGCGCGACGCAGCAGAGCGATACCGACGTCCTGATCGGCATTCTCGCCTTTCAGTTCGCTGATAGCCTGCAGGGCACGTACCAGGGCTACACCGCCGCCAGGTACAACGCCTTCTTCAACGGCTGCACGGGTGGCGTGCAGGGCGTCTTCAACGCGGGCTTTCTTCTCTTTCATTTCGACTTCGGAACCAGCGCCGACCTTGATTACGGCAACACCGCCGGCCAGTTTGGCCAGACGCTCTTGCAGCTTCTCTTTGTCGTAGTCAGACGAAGTGTCTTCGACCTGCTTGCGGATCTGGGCGACGCGCGCCTGGATGTCGGTTTGCACGCCAGCACCGTCGATGATGGTGGTGTTTTCCTTGTTGAGGATGACCCGCTTGGCGTTACCCAGGTGCTCCAGGGTGGCGCTTTCCAGGCTCAGACCAACTTCTTCGGAAATGACGGTACCGCCGGTGAGGATGGCGATGTCCTGCAGCATGGCCTTGCGACGATCGCCGAAGCCCGGTGCCTTGACGGCAGCGACCTTGACGATACCGCGCATGTTGTTCACGACCAGAGTCGCCAGGGCTTCGCCTTCAACGTCTTCGGCGACGATCAGCAGCGGACGGCCAGCCTTAGCTACGGCTTCCAGTACTGGCAGCATTTCGCGGATATTGGAGATCTTCTTGTCGACCAACAGGATCAACGGAGTGTCGAGCTCGGCGACCATGGTGTCCGGCTTGTTGATGAAGTACGGCGACAGGTAGCCACGGTCGAACTGCATGCCTTCTACAACCGACAGCTCGTTTTCCAGGCCCGTGCCTTCTTCAACGGTGATCACACCTTCTTTACCGACTTTACCCATGGCTTCGGCAATGATGTCGCCGATGGAGGAGTCGGAGTTGGCGGAGATGGTACCGACCTGGGCAATCGCCTTGGTGTCGGAGCACGGCTTGGACAGAGCCTTGATTTCTTTGACGATGGCGATGGTCGCCTTGTCGATGCCGCGCTTCAGGTCCATCGGGTTCATGCCGGCAGCGACGGCTTTCAGGCCTTCGTTGACGATCGACTGAGCCAGGACGGTGGCAGTGGTGGTGCCGTCGCCAGCGTCATCGTTGGCACGCGAAGCCACGTCTTTGACCAGCTGGGCGCCCATGTTTTCGAAGCGATCTTTCAGCTCGATTTCTTTGGCAACGGAAACGCCGTCCTTGGTGATGGTCGGAGCGCCGAAGCTCTTCTCGATGATCACGTTACGGCCCTTTGGCCCGAGGGTCGCTTTAACGGCATCAGCCAGCACGTTTACACCGGCGAGCATTTTCTTGCGGGCGGAGTCGCCGAACTTAACTTCTTTAGCAGCCATGATGGATATTCCTCAAAATTCGTTTTGGTGGAGCGCAGTACGCTGTGCTGGAGATGGAAATCAGGCTTCGACAACGGCCAGGATTTCGCTCTCGCTCATGACCAACAGCTCTTCGCCGTCAACCTTGATGGCGTTGCTGCCGGAGTAAGGACCAAACACCACTTTGTCACCAACCTTCACGGCCAGCGGGCGTACTTCGCCGTTGTCCAGCACGCGACCGGTGCCTACGGCGACGATTTCGCCCTGGTTCGGCTTCTCGGCAGCGGAACCCGGCAGCACGATGCCGCCTGCGGTTTTGGTTTCTTCTTCGCTGCGACGGATCACGACGCGGTCATGCAAAGGACGAAGCTTCATTGTCGATCTCTCCCAAATAGGTTGTTTACATCAGCTGGCGTTCACGCCAGCGGGTTGGCAAAGTCCGGCGGGGCCGGTTGCGCTGCACCTAAGTACAACGCGGAAGTCTGTTCTGCCGAAACCAGCAGAAAACCTTGCGGTGACCGCTACATAAGGGCGTGCAAGGGGATTTCAAGGGTCAGCGTTGATTTTTTTTGCTATCGAGGAACCGCGGCATCGGCGTATTGACGCCAGCCCGGCGAACACAAAACGCCACGCAAGGGGACTGGCCAGCCCACCCTTGCCGTGCCGCCGAGGCTTGCACACAGGCATCAGTCGTGGCGCTTGAACTCACCTTCCAGCACATTCGGCCGGGTCGCACCCGGACGGGCCTGTCCGGAGCGCGCCGCCAGATCATCGGCAAAGGCCCGCTGGCGCATGGCCTGCTCGGCTGCCCGCAGGCGGATTTTATTAACCAGCAAGCGGCGGGTGAAGGGGATCAGGCACACCACACCGAAGATGTCGCTGATGAAACCCGGCAACAGCAACAGGCCGCCGCCAACCGCAATCAGCAGGCCTTCGAGCATTTCCTGCTCGGGCAACTCGCCGCGCGCCAGTTTCTCGCGCGCGCGCCAGGCGGCGGCCACACCGGCAACGCGCAGCAGAATGCTGCCGAGGATCGCCGTGCCGATGACCAGCAACAAAGTCGGCAGCACGCCAATGGCGCTGCCGACCTGGATCAGCAGCGCCAGCTCGACGAACGGGAACAATAAGAACAAAAACAGAAAAACACGCATCAAGAATTCCTTAGCGGAAGAACGGCTTCCAGTAAGAGTGAAGTATGGGATATTGCGCTTAATTCAAGCTGAAACAGCGCCACCGGTCGGCCAAATCTCTGCACGAGCCAGCTGAACAAAGGCCTGGCGCACTTCAGTCGGAGTGTTACAGGGTGTGGAAAAGGCCAGCCAATACAAGCCCTGACCGATGCGCAGGTGGAACCCCTCACTGTCGATACCCACCAGTTCGGCCGGCACATGGGCCGGCAAACCGGCCAGCGCGACATAATGGCCGATGGCACTGGCATGGTCACTGTTCATGTGTTCCAGCATGCCCTGCTCGCTTTCACCTACACCGACTACCGCCGCGAACGGGTTGGCCAGCGCCACGTGGTCCAGCCAGTGAATCGCGCCGAAACCGCCGATGTAGCGCCAGCGTACCGGCTCCAGCACCCAGAAATCGAAATCATGGGCGTGGTGATAATTCTGCGATTCGGGAAAATAGCGGTAATAACGCCGAGCGGCCGCTTCGACTGCGGCCTGGTCACACAATTGTCGTGTTTGGGCGAGTAGCGTGAGGCGACCGACCGCCTGCACATCCTCGGCGCCACGCTCGCCAACAAACAGCGAGCACTTGGCGTCCTGCTTGAGGTTATGGGTGTGCTGGGCGATACGGCTGATCAGGATCAGCGGCCAGCCCTGAGCGTCCAGGCAGTAGGGCACCACTGATCCAAAAGGAAAGCCCGGCATGGCCTTCGAATGAGTCGAGAGTACCCCTCGGTATTCCTTGAGCAGCAGTTCTCGGGCATGCTTAGCGGCTTTCACGCTCACCTTATGACTCCTTGCAAAGAATCCGTCACTAACGGACAGGCGCCCTAGAATAGCTGTTACAGCGCGCCAGCGGGGCTACACGACACACATTGAGGGGATACGCGATGCAACTCAAAGACAAAGTCATCATCATCACTGGCGGCTGCCAGGGTCTGGGCCGCGCCATGGGCGAATACCTGGCGGACAAAGGCGTGAAACTGGCACTGGTCGATCTCAACCAGGAAAAGCTCGACGAAACCGTAGCCGCCTGCAAGGCCCTCGGCGCAGAAGCACGCGCCTACCTGTGCAACGTGGCCAACGAAGAGCAGGTAACGCACATGGTCGCCCAGGTCGCCGAAGATTTCGGGGCGATCAATGGCCTGGTCAACAACGCCGGCATCCTGCGTGACGGCCTGACCATCAAGGTCAAGGACGGCGAAATGACCAAGATGAGCCTGGCCCAGTGGCAGTCGGTGATCGACGTCAACCTGACCGGCGTCTTCCTCTGCACCCGTGAAGTGGCGGCGAAGATGATCGAGCTGAAGCAGCAGGGCGCGATCGTCAATATCTCCTCCATCTCCCGTGCCGGCAACATGGGCCAGGCCAACTACTCCGCGGCCAAGGCCGGCGTCGCCGCCGACACCGTGGTTTGGGCCAAGGAATTGGCACGTTACGGCATTCGTGTGGCCGGCGTGGCACCGGGCTTCATCGAGACCGAGATGACCCTGAGCATGAAACCGGAAGCCCTGGAGAAAATGACCTCTGGCATCCCCCTGCGACGCATGGGTAAGCCGGCTGAGATCGCCCACTCGGTGGCTTACATCCTGGAAAACGACTACTACACCGGCCGTATCCTCGAACTGGACGGCGGCCTGCGTATGTAATTTCAGTAATCGCTCGGCCTGCAGCCCGAACAAAACCGCAGAACGCGGGGTAATCCGGGCGGGCCCAAGCGCAGAAAAATGCCGCGTTCCTGTCGAAGGGAACGCGGCATTTTCATAAGCGCAACGTGCGATTTTTAACTGCGCTGGCTCAGCTGGGCTGAACCAGATGCACCACTCGCTGCGGGAACGGAATACCGATGCCGGCTTCGGTCAAGCGTTCCTTGGCCAACTCGGTAAACGCGAAGGTCACCGGCCAGAAATCCGGCGTGGCCACCCAGACGCGCAGTGACAAATTGACCGCGCTGTCCCCCAGGCCGGTGACGAACACCACCGGAGCCGGGTCGAGATGAATGCGCGGGTCCTCGGCGATCTTCAGCAGCACATCACGGGCCTTCTTGATGTCGCTGGAGTAGTCGATGCCCAGATTGATGTCGGCGCGACGCTTGGGTTCGCGCGAATAGTTGGTGATATTGCCATTCGACAAACTGCCGTTGGGCACGATCACCACCTTGTTATCGGCGGTTTTCAGGGTGGTGTGAAAGATATGGATGCTGTCGACGCTGCCCGATACGCCCTGCCCTTCGATCCAGTCGCCGGCGCGGAACGGCCGGAAGAATATGATCAACACGCCACCGGCGAAATTCGCCAAACTGCCTTGCAGGGCCAAGCCGATGGCCAGGCCTGCGGCAGCGATCACCGCGATGAAGGAAGTGGTTTCCACACCGATCATCGAGGCGACGCTGACCAGCAACAGCACCTTGAGAATCATGCTCGCCAGGCTGCTAATAAAGCTGTGCAGGGCGCGGTCGACATTGCGGCGTTCCAGTACACCACTGACTTTATGGGTCAGCGTGTTGATGAACCACCAACCGACCAGCAGCGTGATGACCGCCAAGGTCAGCTGGCCGCTGTATTGCAGTACCGCCGGCAGCCATGACTCGGACATCTTCACCAGTTGCTCGACATTCATCTCCATTTGACGCTCCTTTTCGACACTTAAAACGCGACCGCCATGGCAAGCCATGGCGGTCGCTTTACGATAACTGCTGCCGCGCCACCCAGGCCCGACAGGCTTGCCGCATCAATCGCGGAAGTTATTGAATTGCAACGGCATTCCGAAATCCTTGGCGCGCAGGGCGGCAATCGCGTCCTGCAGGTCATCGCGTTTCTTGCCGGTAATCCGCACCTGCTCACCCTGGATGGCAGCCTGCACCTTGAGTTTGCAGTCCTTGATGTGGGCAACGATTTTCTTCGCCAGTTCCTTGTCGATGCCTTCGCGCAGGGTCATCTCCTGCTTGACGCTCTTACCCGAGGGATAGGCGTCCTTGAACTCCATACATTGCACATCGATCTTGCGCTTTATCAGGCAGAGCTTGAGAATCTCGACCATCTGCTCCAGCTGGAAATCCGCATCGGCGGTCAGGTTGACGGTCAGGTCTTTGAGCTCGAAGCTGCCTTTACCGCGCAGGTCATAACGGCGCTCAAGTTCCTTGAGGGCGTTGTCGATAGCATTGGTAACTTCGTGTTTGTCCAATTCGGACACCACGTCGAACGAGGGCATGGTATTCCTCCTGATAGACGGCGCGACCCAGATCACGGACGGGGCACGCGTGGCTTGTTGATGGTTGAAAAACCCGGCCATTATATAGCCATAGCGACAAACACTGCCCGGCGATGTACCGGGCCCATGTGACTTTCCCTACGAGCCTGCCCATGCCCAACCCCCATCTCAGCATTCTGGTGGTGGACGACGCCAAGTTCTCCAGCGCCATGATCGGCCGCGCCCTGAGCCAGGCCGGCTACCAGGATGTACGTTTTGCCAACAGCGCCGCGGAAGCCATCAGGCAGCTCGAACTGCGACCGGCCAGCGTGCTTCTGGCGGACTGGTTGATGCCGGAAATGGACGGATTGGAACTGACCGGCCGGGTTCGTCAGCTGGATGAAATGACCGATCACTACACCTACGTCATGTTGCTGACCGGCAAGGAAGGCGAAAACGTGCTGGGCGAAGCCTTTGACCGCGGGGTCGACGATTTCATCAACAAGGCGCAGATGAATGAACAACTGGTGCCACGGGTCTATGCCGCCGACCGCCTGTGCAACACCCTGCACCGCCTGCTGCAGGAAAACCGCCTGCTGACGGAAAACATCGCCAGTATGGAACAGCGCAACCAGGTCGATACGCTTACCGGCCTGGGCAACGCACGCTACCTGCGGCAGAAGCTGCTCGACAGCCTGCGCCAGATCGAGTCGCGCGGTGGCGCGCTGTGTTACCTGTTGATCGGCCTGCAGGAGGCCAGCGAACTGCGCCAGCGTCATGGCAGCGGTTTCTACACCGAGCTGCTGCATGGCGTCGCCCGCCGCCTGCAGCAACTGGTGCGCCCGCTGGACGTACTGGTGCGTCTGGACGACGACCATTTCGCCCTGATTACCCTGCTCGAAAACCTGCACGAGTGCTCGCCGAGCAGCTTCAAGCGCCTGCACGAAGGGATCAACCTCAAGGCGTTCAAGACCAGCGAAGGCTTCGTCAGTCTCAAGGCAGGGATCTGCCTGGTCGGCCTCGACGCCAAAGCCTTGCCTATCGGCCCGGAAGACCTGATTGCGCATGCGACTAAACTGCTGCCGGAGTCCTATGCCAGCGGCCGGGTCGCCGCCATGCGCCTGCCGCATGCGACCTAGCAATCCGTTGAAAAACGTAGGCGAGGCAGGCAAGACAAGGCAAAAACGGCCGAAAAAGCGCAGTTTACGTGCTGTAAATGAGCATTTGATTCGCTTCGCTCACCGCCTTCGGGGCCGCGCTAAAGCGCGTTCAACGCTGCGCTTTTGTGAGGCCGTTTTTAACGCAGTATTGCCAACGCAGGTAGTTTTCCAACGGTTTGCCAGGCGGTGCCGACAATGAGCTGGCATGTACTCGGCGCCGGCAGCCTGGGCTGCCTCTGGGCCGCACGCCTGGCGCGTGCCGGCGTGCCGGTGCAGTTGATCCTGCGCGACTCGGCTCGGCTCGATGCTTATCAGCGCGCTGGCGGCCTGACCCTGGTCGAGCAGGGACAGGCCCGACACTACCCCGTGCCGGGGCAGACCGCCGACGACCCGGCGCCTATCCAACGCCTGCTGCTGGCGTGCAAGGCCTACGACGCCGAAAGCGCCATTGCCAGTCTCGCACCGCGCCTGGCGCCTGGCGCCGAGCTGGTTCTTCTGCAAAACGGCCTGGGCAGCCAGGATGCCGTGGCTGCCCGGGTAGCCAATGCGCGCTGTATTCTCGCCGCAAGCACCGAAGGCGCCTTTCGCGATCGCGCCGCGCCTGAAGGAGAATGGCGTGTGGTATTCGCCGGTCATGGCCACACCTGGCTTGGTGACCCGCTCGACGGCAGCCCACCGGGTTGGCTGGGTGAGCTCGAGCGCAGTGGCATCCCCCACCTGTGGAGCCCGGATATTCTCAGCCGGCTATGGCGCAAGCTGGCACTGAACTGCGCCATCAACCCGCTGACCGTGCTCTACGCTTGCCGCAACGGCGGCCTGAGTGAACACCGGGCTGAGGTCGCCACGCTCTGCGCGGAGCTCGGTCTACTGCTGCAAACCTGTGGCCAGCCCGCCGCGGCGCTGGACCTGCATGCCGACGTGCAACGGGTGATCCAGGCTACCGCGGCGAACTACTCCTCGATGCACCAAGATGTCGCCCAGGGCCGGCGCACCGAAATTGCCTACCTGCTTGGCCATGCCTGTGCCACGGCGCAGCGCCAGCACCTGGTCTTGCCGCACCTCGCGGCACTGCATGAGCGTCTGTTGCAGTACCTCGACGCACATGGATTGCCCAGCCATTAAGTCGCGCGTTACCCTGCTTACACTTCCTCGCCACTGCGACTTGCCCGCCCATGCTATTGCGCCAGCGCCTCGAAAATCTGCCCGTCGGCCGCAAACTGCTCGCCGCACTCCTGGTATTGCTGGCCGCCGTGTTGCTGATGGCCAACCTGGCGTTCATCAGCGCGGCCTACTGGATTTCCCAGCAGAGCGTCGCACCGCAGGCCTTGCACACCCTCGGCCAACTGATCGCCAGTCCCACCCTAGGTCAGGAGGCGCTGCGCTCGGCGAGCGCGGCCCAAGCTCTGCTGCAACGCCTGGATGACTACCCGCCACTGCGCGCCGCGGTAATCTACGACAGCAATGGCGTAAGCCTGGCGCAACTGCACCGTGGAGAGTCCCTGGACTTGCCACAGCGCGTCGAACAACTGGACAGCTGGCGTCACAGCGAATTTCGCACCAACCTGCTGGTCGAACTGCCGCAGCTTGGCGCCCGCCACGGCTACTTGCTGCTAGTCGCGTCCAGCGAACTGCCTGGCGCTTTCTATACCGGCACCCTGACCGCCAGCGGGGCAATCCTGTTCGTCAGCATCCTGCTGTGGTTTACCGTGGCGCGGCAGATCCGCCGCCTGGTGACCAAGCCGATCCGCCGACTGGAAGAACTGTCGCGCCAAGTCACCCGCGAGGAGAACTATTCCCTGCGGGCCAGGCGCGGCAATCAGGACGAAATCGGCAGCCTGGCCGACGCCTTCAACACCATGTTGGTGCGCATCGAGGCGCGCGAACGAGAACTCGAGCGCGCCCGCGACGATGCCCAGGCCGCATTCGATCAGGCGCATAAGCTGGCCGAAGAAACCCGCCATTCCAACCGCAAACTGGAGCTGGAAGTGCAGGTGCGCAGCAAGATCGAGAAA
This sequence comes from Pseudomonas sp. CC6-YY-74, assembly GCF_002025205.1. Lineage (GTDB taxonomy): Bacteria > Pseudomonadota > Gammaproteobacteria > Pseudomonadales > Pseudomonadaceae > Aquipseudomonas > Aquipseudomonas paeninsulae. The sequence continues at coordinate 2,832,486 of NZ_CP019947.1, forward strand.
AAGCTCACCGGCTTCCAGAATTACCTCAACAGCATCATCGACTCCATGCCCTCGGCCTTGATCGCCCTCGACGAGCAACTCTACGTCACCCAATGGAATCAGGAAGCCAGCGCCCTCTCCGGCACGCACCTGGCAGAAGCGCTGAACCAGCCGGTGTTCCTCGCCTTCCCTCCGCTGAAACCCTTTCTGCCGCTGCTCAAACGCACCGTCGAGCAACACAAGGTGGAGAAAATCGAGCGCGTGACCTGGAGCAAAGACGAAGAACCGCATCACTACGCCCTGACCTTTTACCCGCTGATGGGCGGCAGTGGCCGCGGCGTGGTGATCCGAGTCGACGACATCAGCCAGCGCCTGAGCATGGAAGAGATGATGGTGCAGTCGGAGAAAATGCTCTCGGTCGGCGGCCTGGCTGCCGGCATGGCCCACGAGATCAACAACCCGCTCGGCGCCATCCTGCATAACGTGCAGAATATTCGCCGGCGCCTGTCGCCGGAGCTGGAGAAGAACCGCGAGCAGGCCGAGCGCATCGGTATCAGCCTGCAAAACATCGACGGCTACCTGCAGGCTCGGGAAATCCCGCGCCTGCTCGATGACATCCAGAAGGCCGGCATGCGCGCGGCGAAAATCGTCAGCCACATGCTCAGTTTCAGTCGCCGCAGCAACCGCCAACTGGCGCCCTGCGAGCTGCCCGCCCTGATCGACCAGGCACTGGACATCGCCGGCAACGACTTCGACCTGACCGAAAGCTTCGACTTCAAAAGCCTGCTCATTCGCCGCGAGTTCGATCCGACACTGGGTCCGGTGCCCGGCACCACCAACGAACTGGAACAGGTGCTGCTCAATCTGCTGAAAAACGCCGCCCAGGCGATTCACCAACGCGAAGACTGCAGCACGCCCGGACAGATCACCTTGCGTACCCGGCTGGCACCGCCCTGGGCAGAGATCCAGGTGGAAGACAACGGCCTCGGCATGCCTGAATTGGTGCGCAAGCGCATCTTCGAGCCCTTCTTCACCACCAAGGAAGTCGGCCAGGGCACCGGACTGGGCCTGTCGGTGTCCTACTTCATCATCACCAACAACCACAAAGGACAGATGGAAGTGCAATCCAAGGCAGACCAGGGCACCTGCTTCACGCTGCGCCTACCCCTGGTTGCCGCCATCCCCCACACAGGTCATTGAACATGGGTTATCGACTGTCGAAGATTTACACACGCACCGGCGATGCTGGCGAAACCGGGCTGGCCGACGGCCGCCGAGTGGCCAAGGATCACCCGCGGGTAGAGGCCATGGGCGAGGTGGATACGCTCAACAGCCAGCTCGGTCTGCTATTGGCCGACCTCGCCGAACACCAGGCGACGTGGCCGGGCTTGAGCGAAGTCAGCGCGGTGCTCGCGCCCTGCCAGCACCGCCTGTTCGACCTCGGCGGCGAACTGGCGATGCCCGAGTACCAGGCCCTGCAACAAGTCGAAGTCGAACGTCTGGAAGCCGCCATCGATCGCTGGAACGAAGAGCTCGGCCCGCTGGAGAACTTCATCCTGCCGGGCGGTTCGCGCCTGGTCGCTCAGGCGCACGTCTGCCGCAGCCTGGCACGTGGCGCCGAACGCCGCTGCCAACAGCTGAATGCGCTGGAGCCGTTGCGCGGCGTCGGCCTGGCTTATGTCAACCGCCTCTCTGACCTGCTGTTCGTCGCCGCCCGCCTGATCGCCAAGCGCCAGCACATCGCTGAAGTGCTCTGGCAGGCGGCGCCGAAGCAACCGGCGTGATCATCTGTGCATGAGCACGGTTTGCGACAGCCTAAGGTGCCACTCGCCGCAGGCAGTGCACCTGGGCTCGCTCGGCGGGCTGACGCGACGCTCAGACGGAACGCCGCCCGGACCGCCCGGTGATATCGAGCACTCCGCAATTCGTAGGGTGGATGAGGCTTTATCCATCCACCCATCGCGGCGGTGAATGAACGAGGCGTCATCCGCCCGGCATCTCGCTCAGAGCAGACTCAGCCGGCTCGCGAAGCGGCGTTGCTCGCCACTCAGTGGGTCGATGAAGGCCAGGCCCTGGGCCAGCAGCTTGAGCGGCCGGCTGTAGTCGTCAGGCGCATCGGGCCCTTCGCTGATTTCGGGGTAGAAGGGATCGTTGACGATGGGCGCACCCAAGGCGGCCATATGCACCCGCAGCTGGTGCTTTTTCCCCGTCACCGGATAGAGCCCGTAGAGCCAGTGCTCGCCCAACTGCTGCGCCACTTCGATGCGGGTCTCGGTATTCGCCATGCCGGCGACTTCCTGCATGCGGAAAAACGGCTCACCGGCGGCCAGTCGCGTGGCCCGCCGCAGGGGAAAATCCAACTCCGGCAGCGCCGGCGCAAGGGCTTCGTAGCGCTTGTCGATCTGCCGCTCACGGAACAACGCCTGGTACTGGCCACGGCTCTGCCGGTTGCAGGAAAACAGCACCAGCCCGGCAGTATGCCGATCGATGCGGTGCAGCGGCACCAGATCGGCATTGCCCAAACGCTTGGCCAGGCGCGCCTGCAACGTCTGCTCGACATACTCGCCGGCCGGCATCACCGGGAGGAAATGCGGCTTGTCGGCCACCAGCAGGTGCTCGTCGACATACAGCACGGTCTCGACGAAGGGAATCGGCGTCTCCGCTGCCACCTCGCGAAAGTAATGCACGCGCAGACCAACTCGATATACATGCGTCGGGCCGATCGGCGCACCCTCGGCATCCAGCACCCGCCCACGCGCCATGCGCTGCAGCCATACCTCGCGGTTGATCGCCGGAAAATGCGCACACAGGCAGTCGAGCACCGTCGGCCAGTCGCCTTGGGGCAGATGCAGGGTGCTGGGACGCATGTTGGAGGGGGAACGGGCGGATACGGACATATGACGGGGCTCGGCGGACAACGGCAAAGGTAACCAGCGCCCATTAAGCCGCAGCCACTCGCCTGGCGTCAAAGGCCAGGGCGGTTACAGCAGTATCACCGCCCAGACCAGGGCGATCAGGGTCATGGTCACCAATTGCGCGGCGCTGCCCAGGTCCTTGGCCTGTTTCGACAGGGGGTGCAATTCCAGGGAGATACGGTCCACCGTGGCCTCGATCGCCGAGTTGAGCAGCTCGACGATCAGCGCCAGCAAACATACGCTGAGCAACAGCGCACGCTCGACCTTGCCAACATCCAGGTAGAACGCCAGGGGTAACAGCACGGCATTGAGCAGCAGCAACTGACGGAACGCCGCCTCGCCCCTGAACGCGGCCAACAGGCCTGCCCGGGAATAGCCGAAGGCATGCACGATACGCCGCCAGCCGGTTTGCCCCTTCAGCGCACTGCCATCGCGCACAGTGACAGCGACTTCAGACCTCATGGGAAACAGCCCCCACGGTAGCCATTGAACGATTGTAGGCCTCGAGCAACACGTGCCAATCGGCAGCCGGCATACCGTCACGATGGCGAAAAAGTTGCCCCATGTCGCGCCGCGAAGCCGAGCGACTGAACAACCGACGACGACTTTTCTCCAGGTCGAGCAGCGCCACTTCGACCCCACCGCCGTCGACGGTAGCGTGAGACTTGATGAAGATGTGCTTGGGATACAGGCAGCCATGCTGCCAGCCGGCCCGGTGCAGGCAGCTCAGCATCGCTGCCAGTTGTTCCAGCATGCACCGATTGAGTGGTGTGTCGCGCTGCTGCGCTGCGCTGGCATACCACTGTTCCAGACTGATAAAACCTTCGAGGGCCTCGGTCACCAACAGCGCCCGCCACTGGCCGGCTTGTTGCTGCGCCGCACCATAGACCAGCGTTGGCACGCGGATGCCAAGCCGTTGCAGCGCCCGCATTGCATGCAGCTCACGCAACACCGTGGGCCGGCCAAAGGGGTGCAGCCAGGAGCGATACAGGTGTCCGGTCTGGCGTTTCAGGTAAAATAACGGCCCTGTTTTGCTATGTAACCGCTGCACGCCACTTTCACCGCCACGGCGCTGATTAGGCGCCTCGACCCACTCACCCCGAGCCTGCCACCAACGCTCGAAGGTGCTGGGCAGCGGCTCGGTCTTGGCTAGCGCAATCAGGCTACTCATCTCAATTGCCCTTGCGCAGCACATAGACCCGCCACATGGCATAGCCCGGGAGAAAATCCTGGTGGCCGAGGATATCGAAACCGACCTGTTTGAACTCCGCCTCGATGGTCGACCTGGCGATGACGAAGCGGTTCTGGTTATTCGTTGCCCCGCCCTTTACTGCCCGTCGAGCCTCAAGGCGCCGACGTTTCCAGGACTTGTAGTTGCCGTCGACCCACAGCGAGACGATCAGGGTGTCGCGGGTCACCCGGCGCATCTCGCGCAGCATGGCCAGGCGATGTTCGGGGTCTGCGATGTGATGCAGCAGGCGCATGCAGAAAATACTGTCGACCGCGTTATCACCCAGATCGATGGCGAAGGCCGAGGTCTGAAAGGGCTTTACCCGTGCCACCACATCTGCCGGTTGCCCGTTCATGGCAATCGCCAGCATGTCCGCTGAGTTGTCAGCTGCGAGAATCACCCGGTTCGGCCGCTTGGCCAGCAGCGGCCAAAATCGACCGGCGCCGCACGGTAAATCGAGCAGCAGATTCGGCTCGCCCGCCAACTTCAGGGCATGTCGGGCCAGTTGCTCGTCGCGCCAATGGGACAATCGGCGGGACAGGCCATCCTGATGCTTTGCCAAGTACTGGCGGGCATGCTCGCGGTCGTACTTGCGCGAGAAGTCCAACTCGACGGGTTTAGCGCTAGACATGACAACCTGCTCCTCTGAGGAATCCATGGTTGCCAAATTAACTACTAGCGCATCATGTAGCCGTCAAAAGGGTGTGAAAAAAACGTGAATCGACGGCAGCACGCCGTGCGGCAGTGCCATCAGCGGCGCAAGCTAACCTCGAACACACTGCCCTGTGGAGGCAGGTCGCGCACCTGCGCCGTCCAACCCTGGTGCGTGCAGATCCGCCTGACCAAGGACAAGCCCAGACCCAGGCCTTCGCCACGCGCCTGAGCACCGCGCACAAAAGGTTGGAACATCTGTTCCTGCTGATTCAGGGGGATGCCAACGCCGCTGTCCTCCACGCGAAAGCTGCCGTTCTCGAGGATCAAGCGCACCGTGCCCTGCTCGGTGTAATGCAAGGCATTGCGCAGCAGATTGGAGATCACCGTGCGCAGGAACGTCAGGTTGTACTGCGCCTCATCCTGACCCTGGGTGATCAACTGGAACTGCAGGCCCTTCTCGTGCATCAGTGGCGCCCAGCGCTTGCTCTGCTCATCGGCAACGTCGGCCAGGGTCGCGCTGCCACCCTGGCTCGACTCCTGAGGCCTGGCCCGTGCGAGGATCAGAAAGGTCTGCACCAGGTCACGCATTTCCTCGCTCGCACGACCGATGCGCTGTACCTGTTCAAGCTGGCGCGCATCCTGATTAGGTAGCTCTGCAAGCAATTCACAGGAGCTGGCGATGATCATCAATGGCGTACGCAGCTCATGGCTGACATCACTGGTGAACAATCGCTCACGCTCCAGAGAATGACGCAACTGGCCGAGCGTACTGTCGAAGGCCGCCGCCAAGTGACCGACTTCATCGTCCGGGTATTCCGGCGCCAGGGCCGGGGCCAACTCGAGCAACTGATCGCGATGGCGCACCTGGTTGGCCAGGCGGATCACCGGCGCCATCACCCGCCGCGCCAACAGCCAGCCAAGGCCCCAGGCGACCAGCAGGCTGAGCAGAAAGCCAGCCAGTACCACATTGAACAGCACCTGTTCGCGTGCCTCGAACTCGTGCTGCTCCTGCACCAACATGAAAGTCCGATCGTTTTTGCTGCGTTTGAACAGATAAAACGCCTGGTCGCCCTCGATCACCTCGGAAAACCCGTCGCCCGCCTCGGCGAACTGCGGCGGCACCTGGTACTCCGGCAGATGCGAGGCGAAAAAACGTGTGCTGGAATCCAGCCGTGGCCTTTCGCCACGCCGTATCTCCTCATCGAGGACGATGCTCAGCTCACGATCAAGTTCCTGGGACACCAGGTGCTCTTCGACGAAGTGCACAATCGCCACGATGCTCAACGAAAACACGCCACTGACCACCAGCGTCATCAGCACGAAAGCGATCACGATGCGCCTCAGCAACGGCTGTTTAGACCCCATTGGCGGACTCCGCCAGGCGATAACCGATACCGTGAATAGTGTGCAGCAAGGGTGTGGCGAAGGGTTTATCGAGCACTTGGCGCAGCTGATGGATATGGCTGCGCAGGCTGTCGCTGTCCGGGCAATTGTCGCCCCACAGGGCCTCTTCGAGGGCCTCGCGACGCACCACCGCCGGGCTGCGCTGCATCAACACGGCCAGCAGCTTCAGGCCCAGGGGATTGAGTTTCAACGGCTGACCGGCGCGACTGACATGCAGGGTATCGAGGTCATAGACCAGCTCGCCGACTTGCAGCTGGCGCTTACGATTACCCTGACTGCGGCGCAGGATCGCTTCGATGCGCGCCACCAGTTCGGACAGGGCGAACGGCTTGAGCAGGTAATCGTCGGCCCCGCACTCAAGCCATGCAGGCGGTCGTCGAGGGCATCGCGCGCGGTCAGCATGATGATCGGCGTATCACGCCGGGCATCCTCACGCAGGCGTTTGCACAACTGATAACCATCGATGCCCGGCAGCATGATATCCAACACGATCAAGTCGTAGTGTTCGGTGGCCGCAAGATGCAGCCCACTCAGGCCATCCTGCGCGCAGTCGACGCTGTAACCCTTCAGGGTCAGGTAATCGAGGATATTGGCCAGAATATCCCGGTTGTCTTCCACCACAAGAATGCGCATGTCCGTTCAATCCTCAAGCGTGCCGCAACGATTTGATGTTTTTTTCACGCGGTTTCTACATTGATCTCACATGCCGATGGGCAGAGTGCACGGCATCTTTCCGCTGCCGGATCATACGATGCCAGCCTTGAAGTTTGCTCAACTGCGTTACCTGGCGCTGATTCTACTGGCTTGGCTGACAGTTTTTACCCTGACCCGCAGTGCCTTGCTACTCAGTCACCTCGGCGAAGCGGATCTCGGCTTGAGCGAACTCGCCCGTTTATACGCCACAGGTCTGGGCTATGACGTGGGCTTTGGGTTTTACGCGGCACTGCCGCTGGCCCTTTACCTGCTGCTCTGCCCACGGCGCACCTGGCAGCAGCGCTGGCACCGCGGCCTGCTACATGGCGTAGTGGCTGTCAGCCTGTTCGCCATGTTGTTTACCGCCGTGGCGGAGTGGCTGTTCTGGGACGAGTTCGGCGTGCGCTTCAACTTTATCGCCGTGGATTACCTGGTTTACTCCGACGAGGTACTCAACAACATCCTCGAGTCTTATCCGATCTACCCGCTGCTGGCGGCTCTTGCCGTCATTGCTGCGGTTGCCGCCATGCTCTTGCGCAGCGCCACAGACGCCGCCCTCAACGCAGCGCTGCTGAGCTGGCGTGATACGCCATGGGCAGTAGCAGGGTTTGTCCTGGCGGCCTGCGTCAGCAGCCTGCTGCTCGACCAGGACTTCCCCCGCGGCACAGACGGCAATCCGTACCAACGCGAACTGGCGAGCAATGGCCCCTACCAATTCTTCGCGGCCTTTCGCAACAATGAGCTGGATTACCCACAGTTCTACGCCAGCCTTAACCAGGACGAAATCGCCAAGCAGTTGCGCGCCGAGCTCAGCGAGCCCAACGCACGCTTTATCGGCAGCGAACCTATGGATATTCGCCGGCGGATCGATAATCCCGGCCTGGTACAGCGGCGCAACGTGGTACTGGTGACCATAGAGAGCCTCAGCGCCAAATACCTGGGCAGCTTCGGCGACACTCGCGGTCTGACCCCCAACCTCGACCGGCTACGCCAGCAGAGCCTGTTCTTCCCCAACTTCTACGCCACCGGCACCCGCACCGACCGCGGACTCGAGGCCATCAGCCTGTCGATGCCGCCGACGCCAGGGCGCTCTATCGTCAAACGCATCGGCCGTGAAAGCGGTTTCGCCAGCCTTGGCCAGCAATTCCAGGCCCTCGGCTACGACAGCGCCTTCGTCTATGGCGGGCGCGGTTATTTCGACAACATGAGCGCGTTTTTCCGCGGCAACGGTTACCGCGTGGTCGATCAGAGCAGCGTCAATGAGCACGATATCCACTTCAAGAATGCCTGGGGCATGTCAGACGAAGACCTCTACACGGAAACCTTGAAGCTGGCCGACGCCGACCATGCCGCCGGCAAGCCGTTCTACCTGCAACTGATGACCACCTCCAACCACCGACCGTACACCTACCCGAGCGGGCGTATCGATATCCCATCGGGCTATGGCCGCGAAGGCGCCGTCAAGTACACCGACCATGCCATCGGCCTGTTTCTCGAGCAGGCGCGGCACAAACCCTGGTTTGCCAACACCCTGTTCGTCTTCGTTGCCGATCACACCGCCGGTAGCGCCGGCACCGAAGACCTGCCGGTGGCTAACTACCATATCCCGCTGTTCATCTACGCCCCGGCCTTTATCCCACCACGCGAACATGCAGGCCTGACCAGCCAGATCGACCTGGCCCCGACCTTGTTGGGCCTGCTCAATGTCGACTACACCTCGACCTTCTTTGGCCGCAATGTACTACGCGCGGATGCAGCGCCAGGCCGCGCTCTGCTTGGCAATTACCAACACCTCGGTCTGTTCGATGGGCACGACCTGGCGATTCTCAGCCCACGCAAGCGCATGCGCCGCCACGCTGACGCCCTGGGTCTCAGCCACGAAGCGAGTGCCACGGCCGACGAGCCGCTGATCAAGCGCAATATCAGCTACTACCAGAGCGCCAGTTACGACTTCAGCCACCACCTGCTTGGCTGGCAGCAGACGCGCGCAACCGCCACCGAGCGACTCGCCGTCGCTCCGGCCCAGACCAAGGATCGTGACCATGCGCTTTGAACTCCTCCCGGCCGCATCCAGGCCGTTCAACTTCCACCTGGGCTTCGGCCTGCCCCTCGCGCTGATGCTGCTGTTGTTGCTGGCAGATCCAACTGCGCTGGACTTTGTCATTGCCCACTGGGCCTACGATCCACAGGCGGGCTTTATTGGTCGGCATAGTTGGTTTCTCGAAGACATCCTGCATGACCGCGCCAAGCAGGCGGTGATCGCCATCGGCGTACTGGCCATTGTCGGTTTCGTGCTCAGCCTGCTAGTCGGGCGCTGGCGGGCATGGCGCCGCCCGCTGGGTTACCTGGTGCTGGCGATGGGGCTGTCGACCAGCTATGTGACGCCGTTGAAAGCCCTGACCGGCGTGCATTGCCCCTGGAGCCTCAGCGAATTTGGTGGCGAGGAAACTTACACACCACTGTTCAGCAGCCGCGCAGCAACCGAGCACCCCGGGCGCTGCTGGCCCGGTGGCCACGCTGGCGCGGGTTTCGCGCTGCTCGCGCTGTTCTTCGTCCTGCGCGACCGGCGCCCAGGTCTGGCCAGGGCAGCACTCGCCGTGGCCCTGATCTTGGGCATTACCTTCTCGGTCGGGCGCATGCTGCAGGGCGCGCACTTCTTCTCGCACAACCTGTGGACCGCGCTGTTCGACTGGCTGATCAGCCTGGGTTGCTACCGCCTGGTGCTATACCGGACGCCCCTCACTTCAGCCCTCAGTCTCAGAGTTCGAGCAGATACAGGCACAGCGACAGACTGAGCAGCGAGCCAAGGGTCGAGAGCAAGATAGTGCTGGAGACCACTGCCGCCTCGCGGCGATAGAACTCGGCCAGCATATAGGGCCCAGTACCCGTCGGCAGGGCGCTCAGCAGCAAGGCCGCGGCGGCCCACAGGGGCGGCAGTTGCAGCACATGGAAAGCCAGTACCCAGGTAATCAATGGGTGAGCGATCAGCTTGATCAGCACCAGGGCGACGCTACCCTCGCTGCGCCCAACCTGCTTGTGGGCCAGAAACAGGCCGAGGGAAATCAGCGCACAGGGCGCGGTGGCACTGGCCAGCAAGTCGATAAAACGGTGCAGCGGCGCGGGCAGCGCTTGGCCGCCCAGCGCCCACAGACCGCCAAGCAACGGCGCAACGACCAGCGGATTCTTGATCAATGCAATCAGCACCTTGGCCGTCGCACGCCGCAGGCTCTTTTCATCCTGCAGGGCGACCTCGATACACACCACCGCCAGGGCAAACAGCACACAGATCACGATCAGGCTGGCGATCAGCGCTGGCTGCAGTCCCTCGTCACCGAAAACCAGCAGACACAACGGAATGCCCATATAGCCGGTATTGGCGTAAGACGCGCTAAGTCCCTGGATGCTGGCATCGGCCAAATTACCGACCCGACGCAGGCGCCAGCACAGCGTCAGCAGGAACACCAGCAAGGTGCCCAGGCTATAGGCGAGGATGAACTGCGGCTGCCAGATCTGCGTCCAGACCGCCGTGGCCGTGGCCTCGAACAGCAACGCTGGCAAGCATAGCCAGACCACCAGGCGGTTGATTTCCGAGGCGGCGCTCGGCCCAAGAACGCCCGTGCGGCGGCACAAGTAGCCGGCCAGGATCAGAGCAAAAATAGGCAGAATAACGTTGAACACCGAAGCCATGAAGCCGACCACCTACGAGCAAAGTGATCGCGCAGACTAAGGGCAGCAGGTCTACGCGTCTAATCGCAATTTGCTCGCATCAGCGCAGCTCAGCCTATCCGCGTGCTCAGCCAGCCGGCTCCGGCCAGAACGCGCGAATGCCGGCGACACCCTGAGCACCCGCTTGCCATGCCTGCGCCAAATCCTGCGGACCGACACCGCCAAGCAGGTAGGTCGGCTGATTGAAACTGCGCAGCAGTTCGCCGGCCACAACCCAACCCAGCGCCGGTGCATCAGGGTGAGTCTGGGTGGCCTGCAGCGGCGACAGGGTGACAAAATCCACGCCCATCTGCGTTGCCAGTGCCAGCTCTTGCGCCGAATGACAGGACGCCGCCAACCAACGCCCCTGGGCCAATGGTCGGCCCTTGCCGGCATATCGGCGCAGCTGCTCGGCGGTCAGGTGCCAGCCCGCGGCGGGAAAATCCCCCAACCACTCCAGCGGCCCCTTGAGCATCAGCTGCGCCCTGCCCGCGCAGAGCCCCTGGATATCCAGGGCCAAGTCACGGTACTGGGCATCGAACATACCCGGCGCACGCAGCTGGACCAGCCGAATGCCGGCGGCCAGCGCCGCGCGCACCCCCTGTAACAACGCCTGCGGGGTCAGTCCCTCTGGCGTGATCAGGTAGCGGTCGGGCAAACGGGCAGCGGCAATGATCGGCTGGTTCGCCGCCGGAAACTGATACTCGGCCAACTGCCGCGGACCGACCCAGGCCAGCGGCTGGCCTTCGGCACCGTGGGGTTCGCCAACGAAGGCCGACACCTCCCAGACATCCAGCAACACCTGCTTGTCCGGGTAATCGTGATGCACCTGAATCAATGGCCGCGCTTCAGTCGGGCGAATCCCCAGCTCCTCCTCCAGCTCGCGAGCCAGGGCGGCCTCCACCGCCTCGCCGGGCTCGACCTTGCCGCCGGGAAACTCCCACAGCCCGCCTTGGTGCCTGTCGTCCGGGCGCTTGGCAATCAGGATACGGCCATCCGCCGCACGGATCACCGCGGCGGCTACATGAATGCGTTTCACTCCAACTGCTCCGCCTGAGCCGCCTGATACCAGCGCAGGAATGCCGGCCACTGATAGACCGTGGCCACATACGCCGCCGCCACCTCGGGCAACGCCACCCGATAACTGCGCAGCCGAGCCGCAACAGGCGCGAAGAAGGCATCCGCCAGGCTGGCGCGGCCGAACAGGAAGGGGCCGCCCTCACCGAAGTTGCCACGGCACTCGGCCCAGAGCGCACAGATGCGGCGGATATCGGCCTCGGCATCAGCCGGCATCTCGGCCAGTGCCTGATCGCGCTTGAGGTCCATCGGCAGATGCGTGCGCAGCGCCGCAAAACCGCTGTGCATCTCGGCACAGACACTGCGCGCCACCGCGCGGGCGTATTCGCCGCGCGGCCATAGGTGAGCCTCGGGGAAGCTTTCGGCGAGGTATTCGCCAATCGCCAAGGAGTCCCACACCGGCCCCTCTTCGGTCTGCAGCAGCGGCACCTTACCGGTCGGCGAATGCACAAGGATGCGCGCACGGGTGTCCGGGCGATCGAGTGGGATCAGTACTTCGCTATACGCAGCCTCGGCCAGCTCCATGGCCAAGGCGGCGCGCAGCGACCAGGACGAATAGGTTTTGTTGCCGATGATCAGAACCAGGGACATGGGGGCACTCCTTGCGTGATGCGGTTGCTGAAGGGTCAATGGACATTAGGACGCAGCGCCGCTCAATAGCAAATTCCCATTGTTCATGCCCCCATGAACAATGGGAATATTCGACGCCGCTCGCGCCTACCTTGCGCGCTAAAGGCGGTAGGCTGCGCTCAAGTCCGATATTCGGCGTTGATCTTCACGTACTCGTGGGACAGGTCGGTGGTCCAGATCGTCTCGCTGCAGGTGCCACGCCCCAGTTCGATGCGAATAGTGATTTCCGCTTGGGCCATCACCGCCGCGCCCTGCTCTTCGGTGTAGCTGGCCGCACGGCAGCCATGGCTGGCAATGCACACGTCGCCGAGGAACACGTCGATCAGGTTGACATCCAACTGCGCCACACCGGCACGGCCGACGGCGGCGAGGATGCGCCCCCAGTTCGGGTCGGAGGCGAACAGCGCGGTCTTGATCAGCGGGGAATGGGCCACGGCATAACCGACGTCCAGACACTCCTGGTAAGTCGCCCCGCCATTGACCTGCACGGTGACGAACTTGGTCGCGCCTTCGCCGTCACGCACGATGGCCTGGGCCACCTCCATGCACACATCGAACACCGCCTGTTTGAGTGCGGCGAACAGCGCGCCGCTGGCCTGGGTAATCTCCTCCAGCGGCGCCTGGCCAGTGGCGATCAACATGCAGCAATCGTTGGTCGAGGTGTCACCATCGATGGTGATGCGGTTAAACGACTTGTTCGCCGCATCGCGCAGCAAGTCCTGCAACACACCCTGGCTGACCTTGGCGTCGGTCGCGATATAACCGAGCATGGTCGCCATGTTCGGCTTGATCATCCCGGCACCCTTGCTGATGCCGGTGACGGTGACGGTCACCCCGTCATGCACGAACTGACGGCTGGCGCCCTTGGGCAGGGTGTCGGTGGTCATGATGCCGCTGGCCGCTTCAGCCCAGTGGTCCGCGTCCAGATCGTCCAAAGCCGCCTGCAAGGCGCCTTCGATCTTCTCCACCGGCAAGGGCTCGCCGATCACCCCGGTGGAAAACGGCAGCACCGCCCCCTCCTCGACACCGGCCAGCTGCGCCAGGCTGGCGCAGCTGCGCCTGGCATTCTGCAAGCCGGGCTCGCCGGTGCCGGCGTTGGCATTGCCGGTATTGGTCAGCAGGTAGCGCACGCTACCCAGGACACGCTTTCTCGCCAGGATCACCGGTGCCGCACAGAAGGCATTGAGGGTGAACACCCCGGCCACGCTGGAGCCTTCGGCGCAGCGCATGACTACCACATCCTTGCGCCCGGGGCGCTTGATGCCAGCCGAAGCGATGCCCAGCTCGAAACCTGGAACCGGGTGCAGGGTAGACAGCGGGCCAAGACCAACAGCCATAGGGTGTGCTCCTTGAGGGATTTAAGTGTCGCGCCACTGGACGCGACCGAATTCGATGGCAAAACGCCGCGAGCGGCTAAGCCGTTCGCGGCGTTGTAGGTAGCGTGAGGCATCTACCCATCCAACCGGGTGACCAACAGGCCGTTGAGAAACCTAGCGCGCGAAGCCCGCAGTAGTTTATCAACGCGTCTGTCAGTTGACCTGGCCGTGACAATGCTTGTACTTCTTGCCGGAACCGCAGGGGCAAGGCTCATTACGGCCGATTTTCGGCTCGGCACGCACTGGCGGCGGCGCAACGGCCACATCACCGTCTTCAGCCACGGCGTCGGGCTGCATCAGGGCAGAGGCTTCGGCGTGCTGAAACTGCATGCGTTCGGCCAGTGCCTCGGCTTCGCGGCGCAGACGCGCCTCTTCATCGACCTGATCTTCGCGACGCACCTGGACATGCGACAAGACCCGGATGGTGTCGCGCTTGATCGAATTGAGCAGCTCCTGGAACAGGGTAAACGACTCGCGCTTGTACTCCTGCTTGGGGTTCTTCTGCGCGTAACCACGCAGGTGAATGCCGTGGCGCAGGTGATCCATGGTCGACAGATGGTCTTTCCACAGGTCGTCGAGCACGCGCAGCAGAATCTGCTTCTCGAAGCTACGCAGAGCCTCGGCGCTGGCCAACTCTTCCTTCTCGTTGTAGGCCGCGATCAGCTCTTGCAAGATGCGCTCGCGCAGGGTTTCTTCGTAGAGTTTGTGGTCGTCGTCGAGCCACTGCTGGATCGCTAGCCTGAGGTTGAAGCCGGTGTACAGCGCCTCTTCCAGGCCGGCGACATCCCATTGCTCGGGCAACGACTGCGGCGCGATATGATCGTTGATGATGCCTTCCAGCACTTCCTTGCGGAACTCGGCAATGGTTTCGCCAATATCCTCGGCTGCCAGCAGGTTATTGCGCATGTGATAAATCACCTTGCGCTGCTCGTTGGATACGTCATCGAATTCCAGCAGTTGCTTGCGCATGTCGAAGTTACGTCCCTCGACCTTGCGCTGCGCCTTCTCGATGGCGTTGCTGACCATCCGATGCTCGATCGCTTCGCCGGGCTGCATGCCCAGAGCCTTCATGAAATTCTTCACCCGATCCGAGGCGAAGATGCGCATCAGGTTGTCTTCCAGTGACAGGTAGAAGCGGCTGGAACCCGGGTCGCCCTGGCGACCGGAGCGGCCGCGCAACTGGTTGTCGATACGCCGCGACTCGTGCCGTTCGGAGGCGACCACATGCAGGCCGCCGGACTCGATCACCTGTTGATGGCGTTTCTGCCAGTCGACTTTAGTCTGCGCGATCTGCTCTTCAGTAGGGTTTTCCAGGGCGGCCACTTCGACCTCCCAGTTGCCCCCCAGGACGATATCGGTGCCGCGACCGGCCATGTTGGTGGCGATGGTCAGCGCGCCAGGGCGCCCTGCCTGAGCGATGATCTCGGCTTCTTTTTCATGGAACTTGGCGTTGAGCACCTTATGCTCGATGCCTTCTTCATTCAACAATCGCGAGACGTACTCGGAACTGTCGATGGTCGCGGTACCGACCAGGATCGGCCGGCCCTGGGCCTGGCATTCCTTGATATCGGTAATAATCGCCGCGTACTTCTCTTCCTGGGTCAGATAGACCAGGTCGTTGAAGTCCTTGCGTTCCATCGGCCGATTGGTCGGAATCACGATCACCGCCAGGCCGTAGATCTGATGGAACTCGAAGGCTTCGGTGTCGGCGGTACCGGTCATACCGGACAGTTTGTTGTACAGGCGGAAGTAGTTCTGGAAGGTGGTCGAGGCCAGGGTCTGGCTCTCGGCCTGGATCGGCAAACCTTCCTTGGCCTCGATGGCCTGGTGCAGGCCCTCCGATAGGCGCCTGCCCGGCATGGTGCGACCGGTGTGCTCGTCGACCAGCAGTACCTGATCGGTCTGCACAATGTATTCGACGTTGCGGTTGAACAGCTTGTGCGCCCGCAAACCGGAATAGACGTGGGTCAGCAAGCCGAGGTTATGCGCCGAATAAAGGCTCTCGCCCTCGGCCAGCAAACCGGCCTCGGTGAGCACTTCCTCGATGAACTGATGGCCAGCCTCATTCAGCTCAACCTGACGGGCCTTCTCGTCGACCGTGTAATGGCCTTCCTGAGTGACCACGCCTTCCTCTTCCTCGATGTGCAGCTTGAGGGTAGGGATCAGCTTGTTGATCTCGGTATACAGCTTGGAGCTGTCTTCGGCCTGGCCGGAGATGATCAACGGGGTACGCGCCTCGTCGATGAGAATCGAGTCGACTTCGTCAATTACGGCGAAATTAAGCTCGCGCTGGAACTTGTCCTCCATGCTGAAGGCCATGTTGTCGCGCAGGTAGTCAAAACCGAATTCGTTGTTGGTGCCATAAGTGATGTCGGCAGCATAGGCGGCACGCTTTTCATCTGGAGGCATGAAGGGCGTAACGATGCCCAACGACAAACCGAGGAATTCGTACAGCGGACGCATCCAGTTGGCATCGCGGCGAGCCAGGTAGTCGTTGACCGTGACCACATGCGCGCCTTTACCATCCAGCGCGTTGAGGTAGACCGCCAGGGTTCCCACCAGGGTCTTGCCTTCGCCGGTACGCATTTCGGCAATCTTGCCTTCATGCAAGGTCATGCCGCCGATCAACTGCACATCGAAGTGGCGCATGCCCATGACGCGCTTGCCCGCTTCACGGGCTACCGCGAAGGCTTCCGGCAGCAACTGATCGAGGGATTCACCTTTGGCCAGGCGGGCCTTGAACTCGGCGGTCTTGGCACGCAGTTGCTCATCCGAGAGCGCGAGCATCTGCTCCTCGAAGGCATTGACGATCTGAACCGTCTTGAGCATGCGCTTGACTTCACGCTCGTTCTTGCTTCCAAAGAGCTTTTTCAACAAAGGCGCAAACATATAGGCAGGGTCTTCCACGCGTATGGATGGAGGGCGGCCCATGAGTCGCCCATGCAGCCCTCATGGCTGCGTGCGAAGGGGGCATTCTACCCGGAAACGGCGATGAAGAAAGCGGCGTTATTCGACGTCGCTGACTCGAGCGATATAGCTGGTGGGGTTGACCACCCGGCCATTTTGACTGACTTCGAAATGCACATGGGAACCGGTAGAGCGGCCGGTGCTACCAACCTTGGCGATAACCTGACCGCGCTGCACCAGATCGCCAACCTGCACCAGATTGCGCTGATTATGCGCATACAAGGTGACGTAACCATCGACATGGCTGATTTCCACGGCATTACCGTAGCCGGAGCGGCGGCTTGCCGCGGTCACGACGCCCGCTGCCACGGCGATCACATCACTGCCGGCCTTGGCGGCGAAGTCCACGCCCTTATGCACGCTCAAACGCCCGTTCATGGGGTCGGTACGCCGGCCGAACGGCGATGATATATAGCCTTGCAATACCGGGCGCCCCGCAAGATATTCGGCTTCATGGAGCTGGCGATCGGCGAGCAGCTGCTCCAGCACCTCGAGCTGCTGCTCACGGCTGTCCAGGCGCAGGGCCAGATCATCGAGGGTGCTGATGAATGACGGCGGAGAATAGGCTGAGCCACCGAACAGCTCTTCGGGACCGCCCTGACCCACGCTCAAGGAAAAATCGAATTCACTGGCATCCAGCTCGGCCAGCTCGGTCAAGCGCTCGCCCAGTGCATCCAGACGGGTCAAGCGGGCCTGCAACTCGGCAACATGGGCGGCGAAAGCATCCAATTGACGCTGCGCTTTGACCCGCACCGCGCCCACTTCCGCACGCTGCCGATCCAGCGCCGCGCTCAATTGCGCGCTGCCTGGCGCGTTTTCCACTTGCGGCACGACCCACGCCCCCACTGCGACCCCACCGCCAAGCACCGCCACGATCAGCATGAGCAGCGCAACCAGCAACCAACGTAAATCCAGGCTCAGTGAGCGCGCGGCTCCGTGACTCCGATTGAGTAAAATAATGTGCATGGCTTCCCCATTAAGGCAGAGCCAAAGTCGGCGGCAGAGAGTCTGCTACCATGGCGGCTCCACAATTTCAGGCGTCCTGCCATGACGTTTCGTCCCTTGCCGGCCAAAGCACCCGCCGCACTAATGCGCGAAGCGAAGCCTTTGAGAGCGCTGTTTAGTCAGGCGCAACGCATCGATCACCTGCAGCACTTACTTGAAAGCCAGCTACAACCCGCGGCCCGCGAACACTGCCATGTAGCATCCTGGCGCGAGGGTTGCCTGCTTCTTATCGTCACCGATGGCCACTGGGCCACCCGCTTGCGTTATCAGCAACGTCGCCTGCTCAGGCAGCTGCAGACACTCGAAGAGTTCGCGACATTAACTAAGATCCTGTTCAAGGTGCAACCGCCAACTGCTGAAAGGCGTGCACCCGGTCGCACAATCAGCCTATCCAGCAGCGCTGCCGAGAACATCCAGGCCACTGCAGACGGCATAACCGACCCCAAACTGCGCGCCGCCCTGGAGCGACTGGCCAAGCACGGCCAACCCCGCGAATAGCACCAAAACAAGCTGGGCCATGGCGAATGGTTTGCGGCTGTTTTGCAGAAAAAAGAAGCCACCCTAGGGTGGCTTCATAAACAAAGGGAGAGAGTTTTTACTTACACCGCCGCAACCGGACGCATGTAAGAGATAGGCGCATTCTTGATGTCATCGAAGGTGACCACTTCCCAAGCGTCCGGCTGCTCGATCAACGCGCGCAGTAGACGATTGTTCAAGGAGTGCCCCGACTTGAAACCGCGAAACTCACCGATCAGGCTATTGCCCAGCAGGTAGAGATCGCCGATGGCATCGAGGATCTTGTGCTTGACGAATTCGTCCTCGTAACGCAGGCCGTCTTCGTTCAACACACGAAACTCATCCACCACGATGGCGTTATCCACGCTGCCGCCGAGCGCCAGGTTCTGCGAACGGAGGAACTCGATGTCACGCATAAAGCCGAAGGTGCGCGCGCGGCTGACTTCCTTGACGAAGGAGGTGCTGGAAAAATCCACGCTGGCCGACTGGGTTCGATTGCGGAAAACCGGGTGATCGAAATCGATCTCGAAGCTCACCTTGAAGCCTTCGAAAGGGACGAAGGTGGCGCGCTTGTCGCCCTCCTCGACCGTCACTTCGCGAAGGATACGGATGAACTTCTTGTGGGCTTCCTGCTCCTGCAACCCAGCGGACTGAATCAGGAATACAAAGGGGCCAGCACTGCCATCCATGATCGGCACTTCGGACGCGGAGAGCTCGACGTAGGCGTTATCGATGCCCAGGCCAGCCATGGCCGAAAGCAGGTGCTCTACCGTATCCACCTTGACGTCACCACTGACCAACGTGGTCGACATGGTGGTTTCACCGACATTGCCTGCCCGCGCGGGAATTTCCACGACAGGGTCAAGGTCGGTACGACGGAACACGATACCGGTGTCCACAGGTGCCGGCTTCAGGGTCAGGTATACCTTCTCCCCGGAATGCAGGCCGACGCCAGTGGCGCGGATAATGTTCTTCAAGGTACGTTGTCTGATCATGGCTCTGGCCGCTATAGCACTAGTTGCGAATTGTTTTCAACAATGGCCGGCGATAATAGCAGAACCGGCCTTTGCTGAACACCAATCGCCCCAATACTCCTGATACATGCCATCAATCGGCCTGACGACGCAGGAAGGCCGGGATGTCCAGGTAATCCAGGTCATCCTGCGGATTCAGCTTGGCCGCGGCTGCACCGCCGCCGTGACTTTGCCGCTGAACGGTTGGGCGCTCGTAGTCCTTGTAATTGACGCTTTGCTCGCCACGCGAAGCTGGGGTAGCCGCCGACGAAGCACTGCTGGTCGTGACTTGCACGGTATTGTCGATCACCTTGACCGGCTTCTCGATTTTTGCGCCCAGGCCAGTGGCGACCACGGTAACGTGTAGCTCGTCGCGCATGTCCGGATCGATCACGGTACCCACCTTGACGGTGGCGTGCTCGGAAGCGAACTGTTCGATGATGTTACCCACGTCGGAGTATTCGCCCAGGGACAAATCGGGACCGGCGGTGATATTCACCAGGATGCCACGCGCACCCTGCAGGTTGACGTCTTCCAGCAGCGGATTGCGGATTGCCGCCTCAGTGGCTTCACGCGCACGGTTCGGACCGCTGGCGCAGCCAGTGCCCATCATCGCCATGCCCATCTCGCTCATCACGGTTTTCACGTCGGCGAAGTCGACGTTGATCATGCCCGGACGCTTGATGATGTCGGAGATACCGCGCACGGCACCGGCCAGCACGTCATCCGCCTTGGCGAACGCCGACAGCAGGCTGGCATCTTTACCGAGGATGGTCAGCAGTTTTTCGTTGGGAATGGTGATCAGCGAGTCGACGCTTTCCGCCAGGGCACGAATACCCTCCTCGGCGATCTGCATACGCTTTTTGCCTTCGAACGGGAACGGACGGGTCACCACAGCGACGGTGAGAATGCCCATTTCCTTCGCCACCTGGGCGATCACCGGCGCAGCGCCAGTACCGGTACCACCACCCATACCGGTGGTGATGAAGACCATGTCGCAACCTTGCAGCACTTCGGCGATGCGCTCGCGGTCTTCCATGGCGGCCTGACGGCCGATTTCAGGATTGGCGCCCGCGCCCAGGCCCTTGGTCACGCCAGTACCCAGCTGCAGGATGGTGCGCGCACCGATGTTTTTCAGTGCTTGCGCATCGGTATTGGCGCAGATGAACTCGACGCCTTCGATGTTGTTCTTCGACATGTGGTTGACCGCATTACCGCCGCCGCCGCCCACGCCAATTACCTTGATGACCGCACTTTGCGGGATGTTGTCTACGAGCTCGAACATTTTCCCTCTCCTTTGCTTCTAGTTGTAACGCCTACTGCATAAACGCTTGTTAAATCAGAAATTGCTTTGTATCCAGCGCTTCACGCGCTCGAATAGCGGTGTCTTGGGTTCATCGCTGTAGCTGCCGATGGTCGACATCGATATGCCGTCAGCCTGCTTCTGCAGGCCATATAGCAACAGGCCCACACTGGTGGAATAAATCGGGTTACGCACCACGTCGGCCAGGCCCTTGACCCCCTGCGGCATGCCCAGGCGGACCGGCATGTGGAAGATTTCCTCGGCCAACTCGACCGCGCCTTCCATCTTCGAGGTGCCGCCGGTGAGCACGATGCCCGCCGGGATCAGGTCCTCATAACCGCTGCGGCGCAGCTCGGCCTGGATCAAGGTGAACAGTTCGTCGTAACGCGGCTCGACCACTTCAGCCAGGGACTGGCGCGACAGATCGCGCGGCGGACGATCGCCGACGCTCGGCACCTTGATGGTCTCGCCCGGACCGGCCAGCTTGGCCAGGGCACAGGCATAACGGATCTTGATTTCTTCGGCGTACTGGGTCGGTGTGCGCAACGCCATGGCGATGTCGTTGGTGACCTGGTCGCCCGCAATCGGAATCACCGCGGTGTGGCGAATCGCGCCTTCGGTGAAGATGCAGATGTCGGTGGTGCCACCGCCAATGTCGACCAGGCACACGCCCAACTCTTTCTCGTCATCGGTGAGCACCGCATAGGCCGAAGCCAGCTGCTCGAGAATGATGTCGTCGATTTCCAGGCCGCAGCGGCGCACGCACTTCTCGACGTTCTGCGCCGCATTCACCGCGCAGGTCACCACATGCACCTTGGCTTCCAGGCGCACGCCGGACATGCCCAACGGCTCGCGCACGCCTTCCTGATTGTCGATCACGTAATCCTGCGGCAGGGTGTGCAGCACCCGCTGATCCGCTGGAATCGCCACGGCCTGGGCTGCATCCAGTACGCGCTCAAGGTCGGCTGGACTGACTTCGCGATCACGGATGGCCACGATGCCGTGGCTGTTGAGGCTGCGAATATGATTACCGGCCACGCCGACGAAGGCCGAGTGGATGCGACAACCTGCCATCAGCTGCGCCTCTTCCACCGCGCGCTGGATCGACTGCACGGTCGATTCGATATTGACCACCACGCCCTTCTTCAGGCCGCGCGACGGGTGGGTGCCGATACCGACGATCTCCAACTGGCCATCGGCAGTCACTTCACCGACCAGCGCCACCACCTTGGAGGTGCCGATATCGAGGCCAACGATCATCTTGCCGCTCTGCACGTTTACCATGGGTCTCGCCTTCTCCTGATTCACTGCACGACAGCGGTATCAGCCGCCGTGGGCGCAACCGGCTCACGCCACGCCACGGCCAAGCCGTAGGCGTAACGCAGATCGATTCGCGCGATATTCGTTTGTTGCTCTTTCAGCGCCTTGTCGTAGATGGCGCTGAAACGACGCATTTTTTCCACCAGGTGATCACGGCCCAACAGCAGCTCGATCCCCTGCCCGGTGGAGAGGAACCAGCTGCCTCGCTCACGCAGCTCCAGTCGCGCCACGGAAAAACCCATTGGACGCAACATCTGGCTGAGCACCTGGTACTGCTGCATGACCTTCTGTTGTGCCCGCTTGGGGCCATACAGTTGCGGCAGGTGCTGATAGTTCGCCTGTTCCTTGGGCGCGAAGGCCTTACCCTGATTGTTCAACAGGGCCTCATCGCCCCAACGGGCGATCGGCAGGTGCTCCTCGAGGCGCACCACCAACTGGTCCGGCCAAACCCGCCGCACCTGCGCACTGGCGATCCAGGGCATCTGCTCCAACTCATGACGCATGCCCGGCAGATCGACACTGAAGAAGCTCGCCTTAACGAACGGCTCGATATGCTGCTGGATCGCCTGCTGGCTGATGTAGCTGAGATCGCCCTCGACGCTGATCTTGGCGATCGGCCGGTCCGCGTAGGGCAGCAGGCGTTGCGCCAACTCGTAAGCTGCGAAGCCCAACACCAGCAGCAACAGCGGCCAGGTGATGCGCTTGAGCAGAGCGAAATTGGCTTTGGGCAACCGCAGGCCGACCGACTCCTTGGCCACCATGCGGCTGGCACCGCGCTGCGCAGGCTTGCCGCGCAACGGTGCACGTGCAGAGCCTGGCTGGTGACGCAGAGTGGCGATCATGGTTTAACCCCGCGCCTCAAAGCTGTCGGCGAGGATCGCCAACACCAGTTGTTGAAAATCCAGACCGGCAGCACGCGCCGCCATTGGCACCAGACTGTGGTCGGTCATGCCCGGTACGGTGTTGACCTCCAGCAGCCAGAACTTCCCGGCAGCGTCCTGCATCACATCGACTCGCGCCCACCCCTGGGTAGCAACCGCTTCACAGGCCCGCGCGCTGAGGTTTTTCAGCTCTTCTTCCTTGGCCGCATCGAGGCCACAGGGGATGCGGTACTGGGTATCGCTGGCCAGGTACTTGGCGTCGTAGTCGTAGAACGAATGTGGCGTGCCCAGGGCAATCGGCGGCAGCACCTGGCCGCGCAGCAGGGCGATGGTGTATTCCGGACCGTGAATCCACTGTTCGACCAACACCTGCGAATCGTACTGGCTGGCGTCCTGCCAGGCGGCGATCAAGGCGTCGACATCGGCCACCTTGGCCATGCCAATGCTCGAGCCTTCATGGGCCGGTTTGACGATCAGCGGGAAACCCAGCTCCGCCGCGGCGGCGCGGCAGTCCTCGGCACTGGCCAATACCGCATGACGCGGAGTCGACAGACCGAGGCTTTGCCAGACCTGCTTGGTGCGCAGCTTGTCCATGGCCAGGGCGGAAGCCAGAATGCCGCTGCCGGTATAAGGGATGCCGGCGCACTCGAGCAGGCCTTGCATGCTGCCGTCTTCACCGCCGCGACCGTGCAGCACGATGAAGGCGCGGTCGACTTTCTCGGTGAGTAGACGCTGCAGAAAATCGTCACCGACATCGATGCCAAAGGCATCCACGCCCGCACTTTGCAGCGCTTTGAGCACGGCATTACCGGAGTTCAGCGAGACGTCACGCTCGGCGCTCTTGCCGCCGAACAGCACGGCGACGCGGCCGAAAGCCGTAACTGGCAGGTGCGACGTCAAGGATTCGGCGCTCATTTGGACTCCTCCTCTTTCGACTCGCCGACAGCCACGGCGAACAGCGCGCTTTGCAGCAGTTGCGGGGCCAAGCCACCGATATCGCCGGCACCCTGGCATAGCAGGATGTCGCCAGCGCGCAGCAGCGGCTTGATCAGCGGCGCCAGGTCGACGCCACGCTCGATGTAGATCGGGTCCAACTGGCCACGCTGACGGATGCTGTGGCACAGATGCTTGCTGTCAGCCCCCGGGATCGGCTCTTCGCCGGCCGGATAGACTTCCATCAACAGCAGGACGTTGGTGTCGGCCAGGACCTGGACGAAATCCTCGTAGAGGTCGCGGGTACGGCTGAAACGGTGCGGCTGGTAAACCATCACCAGACGACGGCCCGGCCAACCACCGCGCACCGCCTTGATCACCGCCGCGACTTCGCGCGGGTGGTGGCCGTAGTCGTCGACCAGCATCACGCTGCCGTCGGCCACTGGCAGTTCGCCGTAGACCTGAAAGCGTCGGCCGACGCCCTGGAAACCGGACAGACCCTGGACGATGGCTTGATCGCTGATGCCTTCATCGGTCGCAATGGCAATAGTCGCCAGGGCATTGAGGACGTTGTGATTGCCCGGCATGTTCACCGACACATCCAGCGGCGCGCAGTCGCGACGCAGCACGGTAAAGAAGGTCAGCATGCCCTGCTGGCGCACGTTGATCGCGCGCACGTCGGCATCCTCACCGAAGCCGTAGGTCATGACCGGGCGCTTCACCTGCGGCAGGATCTCACGCACGATGGGGTCGTCGACGCACATCACCGCCAGGCCGTAGAACGGCAGGTTATGCAGGAACTCGACGAAGGTTTTCTTCAACTTGTTGAAGTCGCCCTCGTAGGTGCTCATGTGGTCCATGTCGATATTGGTGACCACCGCAACCATCGGCTGTAAATGCAGGAAGCTGGCATCGCTTTCGTCCGCTTCGGCAATCAGGTAGCGGCTGGCGCCCAACTGGGCGTTGGTGCCCGCCGCATTCAGGCGACCGCCAATGACGAAGGTCGGGTCCAGGCCGCCAGCGGCGAACACCGAAGCCAGCAGGCTGGTGGTGGTGGTCTTGCCATGGGTGCCGGCCACGGCAATGCCATGTCGGTAGCGCATGAGTTCGGCGAGCATTTCCGCACGCGGCACCACCGGGACACGTCGCTCCAGGGCAGCGGCCACTTCCGGGTTGGACGTATTCACGGCACTGGAGACCACCAGCACATCGGCGTTCTCGGTGTTCTCGGCGCGGTGGCCGATATGGATCTGCGCACCAAAACTCTGCAGACGCTCAGTGACCGCCGAAGCCTTGAGGTCGGAGCCGGACACCTGATAGCCCAGATTAAGCAGCACTTCGGCGATGCCGCACATACCGGCACCACCGATGCCGACGAAGTGGATGCGGTGGATACGGCGCATTTCAGGCTGCGGGAAAGTTTTGCGACTCTCAACCACGGGCCACCTCCAGACAAATATCAACAACAGTGCGGGTTGCATCGGGCTTGGCCAGACGCCGCGCGGTACGCGCCATTTCGTTCAATCGTTCAGGGTGCATCAAGACCTCGGACAGCTGTGCAGCCAACGTGGCGGCGTCTGTGGAGCGTTGTGGCAGAAGGACGGCAGCGCCCTCCCTGGCGAGATAGTCGGCGTTACGCGTCTGGTGATCGTCGATGGCGTGGGGCAGCGGTAGCAGGAACGACGGCAGACCGGCGGCGGCCAGTTCGCTGACGGTCAAGGCACCGGCGCGGCATACCACCAGATCGGCCCAGGCGTAGGCGCGGGCCATGTCCTTGATAAACGCAGCGACCTGCGCTTCGACGCCGGCAGCGCGGTAACGTTCGCCAGTAATCACATCGTGTTGCTTGCCGGCCTGGTGGAACACTTCCGGGCGCAGCTCGCCTGGCACTAATGCCAGTGCTTCGGGCAGCAGTTTGTTCAACGGCTCGGCGCCCAGGCTGCCGCCGAGGATCAGCAGGCGCGGCCGGCGATCGCGCAGCGCTGCGCGCGGGGTTTCCAGAAACAGTTCCTCGCGCACCGGATTGCCGGTGGTGCGGCGCTTGGCCGAAGCGCCGAAGGTATTCGGGAAGGCCTCGCAAACGCGGCTGGCAAACGGCGCCAGGCTGCGATTGGCGGTGCCGGCCACGGCATTCTGTTCGTGGATGATCAGCGGCGCGCCACCCAGCTTGGCCGCCAGGCCGCCAGGGCCGGTGACGAAGCCGCCCATACCGAGCACGCACACGGGCTGCAGCTCACGCACCACTTTACGGGCCTGAAACAGTGCCTTGATAAGCTGAAACGGTGCTTTGAGCAGCGACAGCTTGCCCTTGCCGCGCAGACCCGTGACGTTGATCAGGTGCAACGGCAGGCCGGCGGCCGGGACCAATTCATTCTCGATGCCGCGCGGGGTGCCCAGCCAATGCACGCGGTAACCGCGTGCCTGGAACTCGCGAGCACAGGCCAGCGCCGGGAACACGTGCCCGCCGGTACCGCCGGCCATGATCAGCACATTACCGGGCATGGGCAGACTCCTCCGCGTGCTTCTCGTCAACAAAATCCGCCTCGCTGAAATCGGCATCCTCGCTGCCCAACTGGGTGCGCCGCTCCCACTCGATCCGCAGCAACAGCGCCAGGCTGACGCAGCAGATCACCAGGGAACTGCCGCCATAGCTGAGAAACGGCAAGGTCAGGCCCTTGGTCGGCAGCAGGCCGATGTTGACCCCGATATTGATCAGGAATTGACCGATCCAGAGGAACGCCAGACCGTAGGCGACATAGGCCGCGAAAAACTGTTTGGCCTTCTCGGCCCAAACGCCGATATACAGGGCACGCACGCAGACGAAGACGAACAAGCCAACGGTAATCAGGGCGCCCACCATGCCCAGCTCTTCAGCGAGCACGGCGAACACGAAGTCGGTGTGCGCTTCTGGCAAATAGAACTGTTTCTGAATGCTGTTACCCAGGCCGACGCCGAACCACTCGCCGCGACCGAAGGCGATCAACGCCTGGGTCAATTGGTAGCCGGAGCCAAACTGATCGGCCCAGGGGTCGGTGAAAGTGATCAGACGCTGCAAACGGTATTCCTGGGTCTGCACCAGGACGAAGATCGCCCCGACAGCCAGCCCGACCATCAGGCCGAAACGCAGCAGGCCGACGCCGCCGAGGAACAGCATGGCCGCGGCGGCGCCCATCATGACCACGGTGGCACCGAAGTCCGGCTCCAGCAGCAGCAAGCCGGCCATCGGCAGCAATACGACGAAGGGTTTGAAGAAACCAGCCCAGCTTTCGCGCACTTCTGCCTGACGACGCACCAGATAGCCAGCCAGGTAGATCACCACGAACAACTTGGCGATTTCCGAAGGCTGCACGTTGAATGCGCCGAAGCCGATCCAGCGCATCGAGCCATTCACTTCGCGGCCAATTCCCGGCACCAGCACCAGTACCAGCATGGCGAAGGCGGCCAGCAACGCCACCCCGCTCAGACGCTGCCAGGTTTCCAGCGGGATCAACAGCACCACAGCGGCGGCGCCGAGGCCGATCAACAGGTAAATCAGGTGACGGAGCATGTAGTACAGCGGGCTGCCCACATTCACCGCGGCCACCTCGGTAGAGGCGGAAGCGATCATCACCAGGCCCAGACCGAGCAGGGCCAGACAACCGACCAGCAACGGAAAGTCCATGTCCAGGCCACGGCGGCTGAACAGCGGGGACGGGTATGGGCGCAGGAAGGCGAGCATCAGGCGAGCGCCTCCACGGCTTGGGCGAACAGGTGTCCGCGTTCTTCGAAATTCTTGAACATGTCCAGGCTGGCGCAAGCCGGCGAGAGCAGCACGGCATCGCCCGGCTGGGCCAGCTCGGCGGAGCGCTGCACGGCTTCTTCCAGGCTGGTCACCCGGATCAACGGCACGCCGTCGCCGAGCGCCGTAGCCAGGCGCTCGGCATCGCGGCCGAGCAACACCACGGCGCGGCAGAACTGCGCGACCGGCTTGCCCAAGGCGGAGAAATCGGCACCCTTGCCGTCGCCACCGGCGATTAACACCAGCTTGCCGGCGATATCCGCGCCCAGGCCCTCGATGGCAGCCAGGGCGGCGCCGACGTTGGTCGCCTTGGAGTCGTCGTAGTAGCTCACGGCATTATGTTCACCGACCCACTGGCAGCGGTGCGGCAGGCCGGCGAAGCGCTGCAGGGCCTCCAGCATCGGCTCGAACGGCAGGCCGACCGCATGCCCCAGGGCCAGTGCCGCCAGGGCATTGGACTGGTTATGCGCACCGCGAATTTTCAGCTCGCGCACCGGCAGCAGCGCGTCGAACTGGTAGGCCAGGTATTTCTCGCCGTTCTCCTCGAGCAGACCGAAGCGCTTGAAATCCGGCTTGCCCAGACCGAACAACCAGCACGGCATATCGTCCGCTACCAGCGGCCGCGACAATGCATCGTCGCGATTGACCACCACCTGACGCGCGCCGCGAAAAATCCGGTGCTTGGCCAGGTGATAAGCCGCCAGCGAGGCGTAGCGATCCATATGGTCTTCGCTGATGTTCAGGCAGGTCGCCACTTCAGCGTTCAGCTGATCGGTGGTTTCCAACTGGAAGCTGGACAGTTCCAGCACATACAGCTCGACTTCGTCGCTGAGCAAATCCAGCGCGGGAGTACCCAGGTTGCCGCCGACCGCGACCTTCTTGCCGGCCGCCACCGCCATCTCGCCGACCAATGTGGTCACCGTGCTCTTGGCGTTGGAACCGGTGATCGCCACGATGGGGGCCTTGGCATAACGAGCGAACAGCTCGATATCGCCGGAAAGCTTCACCCCGCGCCTGGCCGCTTCCTGCAGCGCCGGGGTGGCAATCGCCAGGCCCGGGCTGACCAGCAACTCGCTGGCACGACAGAGGAAGTCCACGTCCAGCTCGCCGCAACGCACCTCAACCTGCGGGAACTGTTCACGCAAGGTGCTCAGCTCTGGCGGATTGGCACGGCTATCGACCACGGCAAAGGCCAAGCCCTGGCGCGCGAGAAAACGCACCAGGGACATGCCGCTCTTGCCGAGGCCGACAACGATGCGGAATTGGTCGGAAGCGATCAGGCTCATAGTCTCCTCAACGCAATTTCAAGGTGGCAAGGCCGATCAGCACCAAAATTACGGTGATGATCCAGAAACGTACGATGACGCGGGGCTCGGGCCAGCCTTTCAGTTCGAAGTGGTGGTGAATCGGCGCCATGCGGAACACCCGCTTGCCGGTCAATTTGAACGAAGCGACCTGGATGATCACCGACAGGGTTTCCATGACGAACACCCCGCCCATGATGAACAGCACCACTTCCTGGCGGACGATCACGGCAATGGTGCCCAGGGCTGCACCCAGCGCCAGCGCGCCGACATCGCCCATGAACACCTGGGCCGGGTAAGTGTTGAACCAGAGGAAGCCCAGACCGGCACCGACCAGGGCGGCGCAGAACACGATCAACTCGCCCGCGCCCGGCAGGTAGGGGATGAACAGGTATTCGGCAAACTTCACGTTGCCCGACAGGTAGCAGAAGATCCCCAGGGCGCCGCCGACCATCACGGTGGGCAGGATCGCCAGGCCATCCAGGCCATCGGTGAGGTTGACCGCGTTGCTCGAGCCGACGATGACGAAGTAGGTCAGCACCACGAAGCCAAAGCCCAACTGAATGCTGACGTCTTTGAGCAGCGGCAGGATCAGGGTGGTTTCTGCCGGACTCTGCGCAGTCATATAAAGGAACAAGGCCGCAGCCAGGCCGAATACCGATTGCCAGAAATACTTCCAGCGACTCGGCAGGCCGCGCGAATCCTTCTCGATCACCTTGCGGTAGTCATCGACCCAGCCGATCGCGCCGAACAGCAGGGTCACCACCAGTACCACCCACACATAACGATTGCTCAGGTCGGCCCAGAGCAGCGTGCTGATCGCGATGGCGGAGAGAATCAGCGCGCCGCCCATGGTCGGCGTGCCCTTCTTCGACAGGTGCGACTGCGGTCCGTCACTGCGCACCGACTGGCCGATCTGACGGATCTGCAAAGTACGGATCATCCACGGCCCCAGCCACAACGACAGCGCCAGTGCGGTCAGCACACCGAGAATCCCGCGCAGGGTCAGGTACTGAAAGACCGCGAAGCCCTTGTGGAACTGTTGCAGGTACTCCGCCAGCAGCAGCAGCATTTAGTGACGCTCCATTGGGTGATTCTCGCTGGATATGCCACAGAGCGCCGCCACGACTTTATCCATCGCGGCGCTGCGTGAACCTTTGATTAGAATGGTGGTGTCGCCATGCTCGCTGCGGAGCGCTTCGATCAGACCGGCTTGATCGGCAAAATGCCGGCCATCTGCACCGAACGCGGCAACCGCATGAGCCATCAGCGGGCCAACCGCATAGAGCGCGGCAACCTTGCCAGCGGCATAGCTGCCCACATCGCGGTGAGCTTGCTCAGCCCAGGCTCCCAGCTCGCCCATGTCCCCGAGCACCAGAACGGTGCGACCAGAGAAGCCGGCGAGTATATCAACCGCCGCGCAGATCGACGCGGGGTTGGCGTTATAGCTGTCATCGATTACCCGCACGCCATTACTCGCCAGCTGCGCGACGGCGCGGCCCTTGACCGGTTGCAGGTTTTCCAGGCCATTCTTGATATCGACCAGCGGCACGCTCAGGGCCCGCGCCGCCGCAGATGCAGCCAAGGCATTGGCAACATTGTGCTCGCCGAGCAGGTTGAGCTGGATACGCGCCAGGCCATCGGCACAGTGCAGGGTGAACGCCGAGCAGCCACGTGCATCGCGGTCCAGGTCGCTGACATGGAAGTCGGCCGCCGAATTGTGCAAGGCGAAACTGAGCACGCGCTTGTCGCCTGCCCGCTGTTGCCAGAGCGCAAAGGCCGCATCGTCACGATTGAGCACGGCAACCCCGCCCTCGCCCAGCCCTTCGAGGATCTCGCCTTTGGCCTCGACGATTTTTTCCGGACCGCCGAACTCGCCGACATGCGCGGTTCCGGCGTTGGTGATGATGGCCACCTGGGGCCGGGTCAGCCCGACCGTGTAGGCGATCTCGCCGACATGGTTGGCGCCCAGTTCGATCACCGCTGCGACATGTTCGGGCGCCAACTCAAGGAGAGTCAGGGGCGCACCCAGGTCGTTGTTCAGATTGCCACGGGTAGCCAGCACGGCACCGCCCTGCGCGCCGAACGCCGTGCGCAGAATGCTGGCCAGCATTTCCTTGACCGTGGTCTTGCCGCTGGAACCGGTGACCGCAACCAGCGGACCGCCATAGGCCCGACGATTCAGAGCGCCGAGCCTGCCAAGCGCCAGGCGCGTATCAGCCACCAGCAACAGTGGCAACGGTGCGTCCGCCACTTCCCGCTCGACCAGCGCAGCCACCGCACCCTTGGCGGCGACATCGGCCAGGTAAGCGTGACCGTCGAAGTTCGGCCCGGTCAGCGCAATGAATAGCTGACCCGGCTGAATCGCCCGACTGTCGGTGCTGACCGCATCGAAGGCACAATCTTCACCGATCAGCTGCGCATTCAGCGCCGCGCTGATTTCGCTCAATCGCAGGGCTTTAAGCATGTCCAACCTCCCATGCCGCCAGGGCTTTGCCAGCTTCGACCAGATCGGAGAATGGCTGGCGCACGCCGTTGATTTCCTGATAGTCCTCGTGGCCCTTACCCGCCAGCACCAACACATCGGCCGGGCCGGCGGCGGCGATCAACTGGGCAATGGCCTGAGCGCGACCATGGATGAACTGCACGCTGTCGGGCATCGCAAAACCTGCGCGAATATCGCTGAATATCTGCCCGGGAGCCTCGCTACGCGGGTTGTCGTCGGTGACCAGCACGCTATCGGCCAGACGCTCGACCACGGCCGCCATCAGCGGACGCTTGCCGCGATCACGGTCACCACCACAGCCGAACAGGCACAGCAAACGACCTTTGACATGCGGCCGCAGGGCTTCGAGAACCTTTTCCAGGGCATCCGGGGTGTGCGCGTAATCGACCACCACCAGTGGCTGTTCGGCGCCGCCCAAGCGCTGCATGCGCCCGACCGGGCCCTGCAACTGCGGGAGCACCTTGAGGATTTCGTCGAGCGGATAATCCATGCCCAGCAGCGCACCGACCACGGCCAGCAGGTTGCTCAGGTTGAAACGCCCCAACAGTGCGCTGCGCACGTTACCTTCGCCGCGCGGCGTGACCAGTTTGACCCGCACACCCTGCTCGTCGAACTGGGCGTCGCGGCAGTACAGGTAAGCAGTTGGGTCTTCCAGGCTGTAGCTGATCAGGCGCGAGTCATGCTCGGCACGGGCCAGTTTACGACCGAATTCGTCGTCCAGATTGAGCACCCGGCAACGCAAGCCCGGCCAGGCGAACAAGGCTGCCTTGGCCTCGCCATAGGCATCCATCGAACCGTGATAGTCCAGATGATCGCGCGACAGATTGGTAAAGACCGCCACGTCGAACGCCAGCGCCGTCACCCGGCCCTGGTGCAAGCCATGGGAGGAGACTTCCATGGCCACCGCACGGGCACCGGCATGCTTCATGTCGGCCAGGGTGGCCTGCACGCCGATCGGATCCGGGGTGGTATGCCGACCGAGGGCCAAGGCGTGGTAAAAACCGTTGCCCAGGGTACCGACGATGCCGCAGCGCTCACCCAGCAAATCCAACGCCTGGGCCAACAACTGGCTGACGCTGGTCTTGCCGTTGGTGCCAGTGATGCCAACCAGATGCAACCTGCGGCTCGGCTCACCGTAGAAGCGCCCGGCGATAGCCGATAGCTGACCGGCCAAGCCCTTGATCGCCACCAGCTCAGCGCTGCCGGCCGTCATGCTCGGCGCACCCTCGGCCTCATAGGCCACCGCAGCGGCACCGCGGGCAATCGCGTCGGCAATATGCACGCGGCCGTCCTGCTGGCTACCCGGCACGGCAAGGAACAGATCACCGGGACGCACCTTGCGACTATCCAGGGTCAATTCACGGATCAGCACCGCACTGGCGGCTTCGGGCAACAGTTGATTCAGAGGCATGGGCATCAGATGCGCTCTCCCTTGGCTGCGTTCACTGCAGTCGCTTGCGATTCGACCGGCGGCGCCAGGTTATCCGGCACGACATTCATCAGCCGCAGGGCGCCTGCCATGACTTTGCCGAATACCGGCGCGGACACCAAACCACCGTAGTAACCGCCTTTACTGGGCTCGTCGATGACGATGGCAACGGCAATCCGCGGATCACTGACCGGGCCGAAGCCAGCGAACAATGAACGGTAGGCATTATCCCGATAACCTCTTGAGTCCTTCGAAACCTTGCGCGCGGTACCACTCTTGCCCGCAACGTGGTAACCCGGAACCTTGGCCCGGTACACACCCGCGGGCGCTTCGATCACTTCCTGCAGCATGCCTTGCATGGTCTTGGCGATATTTTCAGGGATCACCTGCACACCGTCCGGCTTGCGATCAACTCGGGTCAACGACAAGGGGACGCTGCGACCATCATTGGCCAGTACCGAGTAGGCATGCGCCAACTGCACAGCCGTCACCGACAAGCCGTAGCCATAAGACAGGGTGGCGGTTTCGGCCTTGTGCCATTCGCGGTGATTGGGCAAATTGCCGACCCGCTCGCCCGGAAAGCCCAGACCGGTATCCTGCCCCAACCCGACCGCCTGCATTACCGAGTAGATGGACTCGCCGCCAATATCGAAGGCGATCTTGCTCATGCCGACGTTGCTCGACTTGATCAGAACTTCGGTCAGATTCAACGGCCCAGTGCTGCGTGAAACATCCCGAATCGTGTACCTGCCAATCTGCAAGGTACCCGGAGACACATCGACGGTATCGGTCGGCTTCCAGCGGCCGCTCTTCAACGCGGCACTCATGGAAAATGGCTTCATGGTCGAGCCCGGCTCGAACACGTCGATCATCGCCCGGTTACGCATGGCGGCCGGCTGCAGATTGCGGCGGTTATTCGGGTTGTAGGTGGGCTGATTGACCATCGCCAGCACTTCGCCGGTCTTCACATCGATCATCACCAGGCTGCCCGCCTTGGCCCCGAACTCGACCAGGGCATTGCGCAACTCGCGATGCGCCAGATACTGCAGGCGCAGGTCGATCGACAGCGCCAGCGCCTTACCTGCCTTGGCATTCTGGGTAACCTGGACATCCTT
Organism: Pseudomonas sp. CC6-YY-74; assembly: GCF_002025205.1. Classification (GTDB taxonomy): domain Bacteria; phylum Pseudomonadota; class Gammaproteobacteria; order Pseudomonadales; family Pseudomonadaceae; genus Aquipseudomonas; species Aquipseudomonas paeninsulae. The sequence goes on from NZ_CP019947.1 coordinate 2,866,220, forward strand.
GATCAAACGACCGCGGCGATCCTTGAGCACTTGACGCTTGCCCGGCACGCCGGCCAGCCACTCATCGAAAGCCAGCTCCATGCCTTCGCGGCCGCGATCATCGATATCGGTAAAACCGACCACGTGCGCGGTCACTTCGCCGCCCGGATAAAAACGCCGAAACTCTTCGATGGCATACACGCCGGGCACCTTCAGGTCGAGCACCCGCTGCCCTTGCTCAGGCGTCAGGCCACGCACCAGGTACATGAATTCGCGTTCGGCATTGGCCTGCAAGCGCTCGCCCAGCCCCTTGGGCTCCTGCCCCAGCGCCGCCGCCAAGGCCGGCCATTGAGCCTTGGCCGCCTGCAACTCCCGACCATTGGCCCAAAGGGTGGTGACCGGGGTGCTCACCGCCAACGGCTCATCATTGCGATCAGTGACCAAACCACGATGCGCAGGAATCGGAATATGCCGCACGCTGCGCGCATCGCCATGGGCCTTGAGAAAATCATGATCGAATACATGCAAATCGATGATGCGCCAGACAATCGCACCGACCATCAGCGCCAGGAGCAGCAGCACCAGGCGAAAACGCCAGGGATAAAGAGCCCCTTCGAGCTTGATCATGGCGCCACCATGCGCACTTCGGCGGCTTCGGGAATACGCATCTTCAGCTGTGCGCTGGCCAGAGTCTCAATACGACTGTGCGCGGTCCAGGTGCTTTGTTCGAGAATCAAACGCCCCCATTCGGCCTGCGCCCTGTCGCGGATGCTCAGCTCGGCATACAGCCCGTTGAGCAACTGCCGATTCCAGTGCGCACTGTAAGAAACCGCCAGCGAGCTGCCGAGCACGCCAATGAACAGCACCAGCATCAGCAGGCTGCCCTTTGGCAATGGCTTGGCGAAGGCCGTACTCATCGCATTTTCTCCGCCACACGCATGACGGCGCTACGCGAGCGCGGATTGGCCTTCAGCTCGGCTTCGGAAGCGAACTGCGGCTTGCCGATCAGTTTCAAACGGGGCTCGAAGGCCTTGGGGATGATCGGCAAGTCGCGCGGGTACTCGTCCCGCTCGCCCTTGGCATGCTTGCGCATGAACTGCTTGACGATGCGATCCTCAAGGGAGTGAAAGCTGATCACCACCAAGCGCCCGCCCACTTCAAGCGTCTCCAGCGCGGCATCGAGGCCACGCTGCAGATCGCCGAGCTCGTTATTGATGTAGATGCGCAGCCCCTGGAACGCGCGGGTCGCCGGATTCTTGCCCTTCTCCCAGGCGGGATTGGCCACCGTCAGCACCTGGGCCAAGTCGGCGGTGCGCTCAAAGGGCTGTTCCGCACGACGCAACACCACGGCACGAGCCATGCGCCTGGCGAAACGCTCTTCGCCATACTCCTTAAAGACCCTGGCAATTTCCTCTTCGCTGGCGCTGGCGATCCACTGCGCCGCACTGACGCCGCGTGCGGGATCCATGCGCATGTCCAGCGGGCCATCGTTGAGGAAGCTGAAACCGCGCTCGGCGTCGTCCAGCTGCGGCGATGAAACGCCCAGGTCCAGCAGAACGCCATTGACCTTGCCAACCAGCCCGCGGACAGCAGCTTCCTCGCCAAGTTCCGCAAAACTGCGCTGCACAACGACAAAGCGGCCGTCTTCGGCCGCTAACTCATTCCCCGTGGCAATCGCCAAGGGGTCTTTGTCAAACCCCAGCAAGCGCCCGTCTAGCCCGAGCCTTTCGAGGATTAACCGGCTATGCCCGCCACGACCGAAGGTGCCATCCAGGTAACAGCCATCCGCACGCACAGCCAACCCGCCGACAGCCTCGTCGAGTAGCACAGTAATATGGCGAAAGCTGCTGGTCATAGTCACAGGATCAAGTCACGTAGTTCGTCGGACAAAGCACCCGGTTGCTTGATGGCCGCCAAATCGGCATCGGCGACCGCATTCCAGGTATCTTCGTCCCACAGTTGAAATTTATTCAGTTGGCCGACCAACATCGCGCGTTTATCCAGCCTGGCGTACTCGCGTAGACGCGGCGGCACCAGAAAGCGACCGCTAGCATCCAGCTCGAGGTCAACAGCATTACCGATCAGCAAACGCTGCAAACGGCGGTTCTCTTCACGGAAGGAGGCCAATTCGCGCAGCTTGTTCTCGATCTGCTCCCACTCAGCCAGTGGGTAGACACAGAGGCAGGGGTCGATGGCATCGATGGTCACGATAAGCTGGCCCGCACAACGCGACACGAGCTCGTCCCGATACCGACTTGGCATCGCGAGTCGCCCTTTGGCGTCGAGACTGATGGCGTTGGCTCCACGAAACACAGCTGCGCTTCCCCTTAAATTAGCTATCCATGCCCCAAAAAACCCACTTCATGCCACTTCTTACCACCTGCGCACACTATAGGAACGCCCACACCCCACCGTCAAGACGCGCCTGGAGGGAAAAACCCTTACAGAACGGCGATTTAGCAAACTAAACAGGAGTAAGAGCGGAGCAATACGCGGAGTTTTTCGCGGCAAGTTGAGCATGTACAGCAAGCTGCACTTCGAACTTAAAGTGATTTGTTAAGAGTAAGATTTTTTTGGTCTTAGAAAAGCGAGGAGTAGAGGTGTCGCGGATAGAAAGGAAAGGTGGAGAGTCGATCTGTAAGCCGGGTTCTGTCGAGGACAGTCATTCCTCTACGACGTACATCACTGCACGCCTTTAGCAACCTACCCGGTTCCAGCGCGGGCCACGCCAATGGAACCCTATTTGGTCTTGCTCCGAGTGGGGTTTGCCTAGCCACGGACTGTTACCAGCCGCGCGGTGCGCTCTTACCGCACCTTTTCACCCTTACCGGCGCCGAAGCGCTTAGGCGGTTATTTTCTGTGGCACTTTCCGTAGGCTCACGCCTCCCAGGCGTTACCTGGCACTCCGCCCTATGGAGCCCGGACTTTCCTCCCCCGCATTTCGCAGAACGAAACACGGCAGCGACTGTCCGATCGACTCTCCGCCGCCAAGGTTACCGGCACGCGCCCGATAGAACAAGGCTCAAGCGTCTTTCTGCCGCTCCAGCGCCGCCTGATAGAGCAGATTCTTGCGCACTCCGGTGATTTCCGCCGCCAACGCCGCCGCTCGCTTGAGGGGCATTTCCTTGAGCAACAACTCGAGCACACGCAGCGCCTCGGCACTGACCGCCGCCTCGCCCTCCGGCGCCTGCCAGCCAGCGACCAGGACCACGCACTCGCCGCGCTGCTGATTGCTGTCAGCCGCCACCCAGGCGCGTAACTCGCTCAATGGCAGGCCCTTGAGCGTCTCGAAGGTCTTGCTGATCTCGCGAGCCAGCAAGGCCGGCCGCTCATCGCCGAACACCGCCTGCATGTCTTCCAGGCACTCGAGGATGCGGTGCGGCGCCTCATAGAAGATCAGCGTGCGCGGCTCTTCCCTTACCTGCTCCAGGCGCGTCCGCCGGCCGGCGGTCTTGGCCGGCAGAAACCCCTCGAAAATAAACCGGTCGGACGGCAAGCCCGCCGCCGACAGCGCCGCAATCAGCGCACAGGCCCCGGCACTGGCACTACGGCGACCCCGGCGGCACGCGCCTGGCGCACCAAGTGATAGCCGGGGTCGGAAATCAACGGCGTACCGGCGTCAGAAATCAATGCCACGTCCTCGCCCGCCAACAGCCGCGCGAGAAAGCGCCCGCCCTGATCACGCTCGTTGTGTTCGTGACAGGCGGCCAGCGGCGTGGCAATCCCGAAATGCTGCATCAGGCGCACGGAGTGGCGGGTGTCCTCGGCAGCAATCAAGGCCACATTGCCGAGCACCTTGAGCGCCCGCGCACTGATGTCGTCCAGGTTGCCAATTGGCGTGGCGACCACATAAAGGGTGCCGGGAGTGGAATTCAGTGCACCGGGACTGGTCACAGCTCGAGCCTCTTCAATCGCAAAAGCGCGCATTGTAGCCCGTTTCACGCCATCGACATCGCGCCAGGGCCAGGCCTTGGGTACAATTCACCGTTCATTTGATCAAGTATCAGGACCGCTTACATGATCGCCTGCCTGCGTCCGCTCCTCGTTCTCTGTCTTGCTGGCTTGCTTACCGCCTGCGCCAGCCCGCCCTCATCCAACCTGGGAGAACTGCCGCGCACCCCTCAAGCCAGCATCGAGCAACTGCTGCAACAGGCCACCGAAAGCAAGCCCGAACAAGCCGCCCTGCTGCGCCTGGCTGCCGCCGATCAGGCTTATCAGCAGAAAAATATCGCGCGTGCCGACAACATCCTCGAACAGGTGCAACTCAGTAGCCTGAAGCCGGCCCAGCAGATCTATGCCAGCACCCTGGCCGCCGAACTGGCATTGGCGCGCGAAAAACCCAAAGCCGCCCTGGAGGCGCTCAGCCATCCCAGCCTGGAGCGCCTGGGAGAACTGCCGATCGAACAACAGGTGCGCACCCAACTGGCTCGCGCCAACGCCCTGCAGGCCGACGGACAGATCCTCGCCGCCGCGCGCGAACGCGTGTACATCGCCCCACTGCTGATAAGCGGCGAGACCGCCACCCGCAACCACGAAACGATCTGGAGCCTGGTCTCCAGCCTGCCAAGCGAGCAACTGCAATCCAACGACGGCGCCGACCTGGCTGGCTGGCTGGGCCTGGCTCAGGCCGCCAAGACTCCTGGCACCGTGCAACAACAGCAAACAGCCATCGATGACTGGCTGGCACAACACCCCCAACATCCCGCCGCTCTGCAATTACCGCCAGCACTGCGCAAACTGCAAGAACTGTCCAGCCAGCCCTTGCAGGAAATCGCCCTGCTGCTACCACAAGAAGGCCCGCTTGCAGCCGTAGCGCGCGCCTTGCGCGACGGCTTTCTCGCCGCCCACTATCAAGCCCAGCAGGCCGGGCAGAACCCGCCGAATATCCAGTTCTATGACAGCTCACGCATGGGCTCACTGGATGAGTTCTACCGCCAGGCACAGGCTGCCGGCGTGCAACTGGTTATCGGCCCACTGGAAAAACCACTGGTCAAACAACTCAGTGATCGCGAGCAATTACCGATCACCACCCTGGCCCTGAACTACAGCGACCCAGGCCAGGAAGGTCCGACTCAGCTGTTCCAGTTCGGCCTTGCTGCCGAAGATGAAGCGCGCGAAGCGGCACGTCGCGCCTGGGCTGACGGCATGCGCAGCGCAGCGGCCCTGGTGCCGCGCGGTGATTGGGGCGACCGGGTACTCGATGCCTTCCGGCAGAGCTGGCAAGCCCAGGGCGGCACCCTGATCGCCGCCGAACATGTTGACCAGCCCGTCGAACTGGCGCGGCAAATCGCCGAACTGTTCCAACTGCGTGAAAGCGAAGCACGCAGCAAGCGCCTAAAGAACACCCTGGGCACTGCGGTGGCCGCGCAGCCGGCACGGCGCCAGGACATCGACTTCATCTTCCTTGCGGCCACCCCGCAGCAAGCGCAACAGATCAAACCGATCCTGGCCTTCCAATACGCTGGCGACGTGCCCGTGTATGCCACTTCGCACCTGTTTACCGGCAACCACAGCGATGCGCAATATCACGACCTGAACGGCATCCGCTTTTGCGAAACGCCCTGGCTGCTGAACGTCAACGACCCGGTACGCCAGCAAGTCGAAAGCCAATGGCCACAGGCCGGAGGCAGTCTCGGCCGCCTCTACGCCATGGGTGCCGACGCCTACCTCCTGGCGCCGCGCCTGAGCCAGCTCAAGGCCTTGCCGGATACCCGGATCGACGGCCTGTCCGGCAGCCTCAGCCTCAACCCGGCGCAGCGCATTGAACGCCAACTGCCCTGGGCCGAGTTTCGCGACGGTCGCGTCGAGCGCCTGCCAGACAACCTCAATTGATCGACCACCGCAGCACGCAAAGCAGCGGCAAGGCTGCCGAAGAGCTGGCCCGCCTGCATCTGCAGCAACACGGCCTGAAGCTTCTGGCGCAGAACTGGAGCTGCCGCCGCGGCGAGCTTGATCTGGTCATGCTCGACATCGATACAGTAGTATTCGTCGAAGTCCGCTATCGTCGGCACTCCACCTGGGGCGGCGCCGTGGAGAGCGTCGACGCCCGCAAGCGCGACAAGCTCACGAAAGCAGCCATGCACTTTTTGCAGCAGGAATCGCGCTGGGCCAAACACCCTTGTCGGTTCGACGTGATTGCCATAACCGCCGAAGGCAACTCGACTCCCGGGCTGAACTGGATTCAAAACGCCTTTGACACCTGAACCGGCGCCACACTGAAGGTTAAATCTCTGATGGAAATGCAAGACCGCATCCGCCAACTGTTCCTGGCCAGCATTGAAACCAAGCAACAGGCTTTGGAAGTACTGGTTCCCTTCATCGAGCAAGGCAGCCTGGCCATGGTTCAGGCGCTGCTCAGCGAGGGCAAGATTCTCACCTGCGGCAACGGCGGATCGGCCGGCGACGCCCAGCACTTCTCCTCCGAACTGCTTAACCGCTTCGAGCGCGAACGCCCGAGCCTGCCGGCCATCGCCCTGACCACCGACAGCTCGACCATCACCTCGATCGCCAACGACTACAGCTACAACGAAATTTTTTCCAAGCAAATCCGCGCACTCGGCCAGCCGGGCGACGTGCTACTGGCGATATCCACCAGCGGCAACTCGGCCAACGTGATCCAGGCCATACAGGCCGCCCATGACCGTGAAATGACCGTGGTCGCCCTCACGGGCCGCGATGGCGGCGGCATGGCCTCACTGCTGCTGCCGGAAGATGTGGAAATTCGCGTACCGTCGAAGACCACCGCACGCATTCAGGAAGTCCATCTACTGGTGATCCACTGCCTGTGCGACCTGATCGACCACCAACTGTTTGGGAGTGAAGAATGACCCGTTCGCCACTGATTCTTGCCGGACTGCTGTGCAGCCTGATTCTTGCCGGCTGCGGCAGCCGCAGCATCGGCAACAAAATCGATGACCAGTTCATCGCCCCACAAGTCAGCGCCAATATCGCCCGCGCTCACGCCGACCTGACCGACCCAACCTCGCACATCGTGGTCACCAGTTACAACGGCGTGGTGCTGCTGGCCGGTCAGACGCCACGCAGTGAACTGAAAAGCACCGCCGAACAGGCGACACGCAAGGTTCAAGGCATCACCAAGGTGCATAACGAACTGCAGGTACTGCAGCCGACCTCGCTGCTCGCGCGTAGCAACGACACGCTACTGACCACCAAGATCAAGACCCAGATGGTCACCGACGCCAGCGTACCGAGCTCGCGGATCAAGGTGATCACCGAGAACGGCATCGTCTACCTGCTGGGCCTGGTTTCACGCCAGGAAGCCAATCGGGCGACCAACGTGGTACAGGGCACCTCCGGCGTGCAGAAGATCGTCAAACTGTTCCAATACACTGACTGATCTTTGCACGAACACAAAAAAGGCGATCCAGTGGATCGCCTTTTTTGTTTACTTGACCACCTTCAGGCTGGGCCGCCCGCTGGGACGCGGCGGCTCGCCGTCCGGCGGTCCCTGATCATCCGGGCTATCGCCCTCTTCATCATCCGGCACCGGCGGCTCCAGATCGAAGACCATGCCCTGACCATTCTCCCGCGCATAAATTGCCAGTATGGCTGCAGCCGGGACGTACAGGCTGTGCGGCGCCCCACCGAAGCGCCCCTCGAAGCTCACCGCCTCGTTATCCATATGCAGATGACGCACCGCGCTGGGCGAGACGTTAAGCACTATCTGCCCATCACTGGCGAAGCCTGGCGGCACTTGCACACCGGAAAACTCGGCGTTGACCAACAAATGCGGAGTGCAATCGTTGTCGACGATCCACTCGTAAAGTGCACGAACCAGGTAAGGACGACTGGAATTCATCAAAGCCTCCTCAGCTTCAGCGCATATCGCGCTCAACGGGGGAAAGACTGGCCTGAAAGGCCTCGCGGGCAAACTGGCGGTCCATATAGTCGAGCAACGGCTTGGCTGGCTTGCCTAACTCGATACCCAGCACCGGCAGGCGCCAGAGCAGCGGCAGCAGGCAACAATCCACCAAGCTCATCTCATCACTGAGAAAGTACGCCTTGTCGGCGAACAGCGGCGAAACGCCGGTGAGGCTCTCGCGGAGTTCTTTGCGGGCCTGCACGCGAGCCGGCTCCTTGCTGCGCGGATCGAGGATAAGGTCGACCTGAGCACACCAATCTCGCTGAATACGATGAATCAGCAGGCGGCTATTGGCCCGCGCCACCGGATAAACCGGCAACAACGGTGGATGTGGATAGCGCTCATCCAGATATTCCATCACCACGGTCGACTCGTACAACGCCAAATCACGGTCGACCAGGGTCGGCAGGCTGGCATAGGGGTTGACCTCCAGCAGCCTTGCCGGGTAACGGCCCTTTTCGACACTGATGATCTCGGCGCTGACACCCTTCTCGGCGAGCACGATGCGTACGCGGTGGGAATAGTGGTCGGCGGGGTCGGAGTAGCAGGCTAACCGGTTGGTCACGCTCATGGCGGTCCTCCTCGCTTATATAGGTTATTGGAAGCAGAAAAGACTGCGCGCCCAAAGGGGCGCGCAGGACAACATTGCAGCAACAAACGATTAATGCACGTCCTTCCAGTACTCACGCTTGAGCAGGTAGGCGAAGACGAAGAAGAAGGCCAGATACAGCAGCACGTAAGCGCCGACACGCTGACTTTTCAGCTTCACCGGATTAGCCGAGTAAGCCAGGAAGGTCACCAGATTCTTGATCTTGGTGTCGAACTCTTCTTCGCTCAGGGCACCGCTTTTCGGCTCGATGACCAACTGATCGCAGGCCTCATGCGTTATTGGCGTGCCCGACAACGGATCGAACTGCTTCTTGCCATCCTCGACGACCTGAACCTGCTTGCAACCTATGTACTGACGCCCTTGCAGGGAGGCCAGCACGTTCGGCATACCGACGTTCGGGAACACCTTGTTATTGGCGCCCAGCGGACGGCTCGGATCATCGTAGAACGTACGCAGGTAGGTATACAGCCAGTCGGTGCCACGCACACGAGCGACCAGAGTCAGATCCGGAGGCGCTGCCCCGAACCAGACCTTGGCATCCTCGACCTGCATGCCAATCTTCATGTGCTCGCCAATCTTGGCGCCACTGAAGATCAGGTTGTCCAGCATCAACTCATGCGGGATACCCAGGTCATCGGCCACACGCTCATAGCGCTGGAACTTGGCGCCATGACAACCCATGCAGTAGTTGGCGAAGGTACGCGCACCATCCTGCATGCCGGCCTTGTCGGTCAGGTCAATTTCGACTTCATCCAAATGCACGCCGGCTTCACTAGCGAAAGCGAAGACTGGCAGCGCAGCAATAACAAACGCAGCAAATAGCTTTTTCATCAGCCAGTCACCCTTTCCGGAACCGGTTTGGTCTTCTCCATCCTGGTATAGAACGGCATCAGGATGAAGTACGCGAAGTACAGGAAGGTACACACCTGCGCCAGCAGGGTGCGGCCCGGGGTCGGCGCAAGTACGCCCAGCACGCCCAGAATCACGAAGGACACGCAGAACACCAGCAGCCAGATCTTGCTCAGCCAGCCCTTGTAACGCATCGACTTGACCGGACTACGATCCAGCCACGGCAGCACGAACAGCACGGCAATGGCGCCACCCATGGCGATGACCCCCATCAGCTTGTCGGGGATAGCACGCAAGATCGCGTAGAACGGGGTGAAGTACCAGACGGGAGCAATATGCGCTGGCGTCTTCAGCGCGTTGGCCTCTTCGAAGTTGGGCTTCTCGAGGAAGTAGCCGCCCATTTCCGGGAAGAAGAACACGATGAAGCAGAAGATGAACAGGAACACCACCACGCCGACGATGTCTTTCACGGTGTAGTAGGGATGGAAAGGAATGCCATCGAGCGGTATGCCGTTCGCGTCTTTCTTCTTCTTGATTTCGACGCCGTCGGGGTTGTTCGAACCGACTTCGTGCAACGCCAGGATGTGCAGGACAACCAGACCGAGGATCACGATTGGCAGCGCAACCACGTGCAGGGCGAAGAAGCGGTTCAGGGTGATCCCGGAGATCAGATAGTCACCGCGAATCCACTGCGTCAGATCCGCACCAATGACCGGAATGGCACCGAACAGCGAGATGATCACCTGCGCCCCCAGTAGGACATCTGCCCCCATGGCAGCAGATAGCCCATGAATGCTTCAGCCATCAGCATCAGGTAGATCAGCATACCGAAGATCCACACCAGCTCGCGTGGCTTCTGGTAGGAGCCATAGAGCAGACCGCGGAACATGTGCAGATAGACCACCACGAAGAATGCCGAAGCACCGGTGGAGTGCAGGTAGCGCAGAATCCAGCCGTACTCGACGTCACGCATGATGTATTCGACCGAAGCAAACGCCTCTTCAGCCGACGGCGTGTAGCTCATGGTCAGCCAGACGCCGGTGACGATCTGATTGACCAGCACCAGCAGTGCCAGGGAGCCGAAGAAGTAGAAGAAGTTGAAGTTCTTCGGTGCGTAATACTTGCTCAGATGGTCTTCAAACATCTTGGTGGCCGGGAAGCGCGCATCCACCCATTCCATGAACTTACTCATCATGCTTGCTCCTGGTCCACACCGATGATGATCACATCATCCGACTCGTACATGTGCGGTGGCACCGGCAGGTTCAAGGGCGCAGGCTGCGCTTTGTAGACCCGGCCAGCGAGGTCGTAGCGAGAACCGTGGCAAGGGCAAAAATATCCCCCGACCCACTCGGCGCCGAGATCGGCAGGCGCCACTTCCGGACGGAAGGACGGAGCACAGCCCAAGTGAGTGCACAACCCGACCAGCAGCAGCAGCTCCGGCTTGATTGAACGGGTTTTCGGATCGACATAGCTCGGCTGATCAGACGCCTGAGATTCGATATCGGCCAGTCGCGGCTCAAGCTTGATCAGATTGCTGAGAATTTCCTCGGTACGGCGCACGATAAAAACCGGTTGCCCCCGCCACTCGGCAACCATTTGCTGGCCAGGCTCGATCTTGCCAACATTCACCTTCACAGGTGCACCGGCAGCTTTAGCCTTAGCGCTCGGGAACCATGACCCCACGAACGGGACCGCGGCACCCACCGCTCCAGCAGCACCCACCACAGAGGTGGCCGCCACCAAGAAGCGACGCCGGCCTGCATTCACGCCGTCATTGCTCATTCAGTCGTCTCCCATCAGCGTTGTGGCCTGTTGTCAGGCCTCTACTAGGTAAAAATCGAGTCGCGCAAAAAATCCGCCAAATGGTAAAGAAAAGCCCCTAATCTGACAAGGCAATTACCTTACAGAAAACAGCTCAATCCCTTACAGCGCACGGCGCGCACGGCTGCGGCATGATGCCGCAGAGAACCAGTCGCCCAAAAAAAACGCCCAGTTCCAAAAGGAAACCGGGCGCTTTTGAACGCAAGTAGCGAATTAACGCTTGGAGTACTGCGGACGCTTACGCGCTTTACGCAGACCAACCTTCTTACGCTCAACTTCACGAGCATCACGAGTCACGAAGCCAGCCTTGCGCAGAGCAGGACGCAGCGATTCGTCGTAGTCCATCAGCGCACGAGTGATGCCGTGGCGGATTGCGCCAGCCTGACCACTCACGCCGCCACCGAGAACGGTGACGTAGATATCGAACTTCTCGGTCATTTCAACCAATTCCAGCGGCTGACGAACTACCATGCGGGCAGTTTCGCGACCGAAGAAACCGTCGAGAGTACGGTTATTGATAGAGATTTTGCCAGTACCAGCACGCATGAACACGCGAGCGGTTGCAGTCTTGCGACGGCCAGTGCCGTAATTTTGAGTCGCCGACATAATGAACTATTCCGTTAAAACTTCAGTTCTTGGGGCTGCTGAGCAGTGTGAGGGTGAGCAGCGCCCGCATACACTTTCAGCTTACGGTACATGTCGCGACCCAGCGGATTCTTCGGCAGCATGCCTTTGACCGCGGTCTCGATCACACGTTCTGGCGCCTTGGCGATCAACTTTTCGAAGCTGATCGACTTGATGCCGCCCGGAAAACCGGAGTGAGAGTAGTACATCTTGTCGGTGGTCTTGGCACCAGTCACACGTACCTGCTCTGCATTGATCACGACGATGTAGTCGCCGGTATCTACGTGCGGAGTGTACTCAGGCTTATGCTTGCCACGCAGACGGCTGGCAATTTCGGTAGCCAGACGACCCAGTGTCTGACCCGCAGCGTCGACGACGAACCAGTCGCGCTTTACTGTTTCCGGTTTAGCAGTAAAAGTTTTCATTCTTTATAGCCTCAGGGGCCGCCCTGATAAATAAGACGGCGGATCTTACTGAATAGTGCTTACTTTGACAAGTCAAAGGCAGCCGAAAACGGGCGCTATCGGGGGCTCGGGTCAGCGCGTCCGTAATACGGCAAGATTCTTCGGCAGGCGGCGCATCACTTCCACCGCAGAAAGAGGTGCGCAATTATGCCGATTGCGAAAAAAAATTCAACCTGCTTGTATGGTTGTTTTACGAAAAGGAGCAGCAAATGGATTATCGCCAGTTAGGCCGCACCGATTTGCGCGTCAGCACCCTCTGCCTCGGCAGCATGACCTGGGGTGAACAGAACAGCGCTGACGAGGCATTCGCCCAGATCGAGCGCAGCAAGGCCCACGGCGTCAATTTCATCGACACTGCCGAGATGTACCCGGTGCCGCCGCGCGCCGATACCTACAGCAAGACCGAGCAGATCATCGGCGAGTACTTCAAACGACACGGTGATCGCGCCGACTGGGTGCTAGCGAGCAAGATCGCCGGCCCCGGCAACGGTATCGACTACATCCGTGGCGGCAACCTGAAATTCAACCGCAAACACCTGGTCGCCGCACTGGACGCTAGCCTGAAACGCCTGCAGACCGACTGGATCGACCTCTACCAACTGCACTGGCCAGAGCGCCCGAGCAACTTCTTCGGCCAGCTCGGCTATCGCCACCAGAACAACGAGTTCACCGCCCTGGAAGAAACCCTGGCGGTGCTCGACGAACAGGTAAGAGCCGGCAAGATCCGCCACATCGGCCTGTCCAACGAAACGCCCTGGGGCACCATGAAATTCCTCCAGCTGGCCGAAAGCCACGGCAAGCCGCGCGTGGCCTCGATCCAGAATCCCTACAACCTGCTCAACCGCAGCTTCGAGGTCGGCCTGGCGGAAGTCGCCATGCGCGAACAGTGCGGCCTGCTGGCATACTCACCGCTGGCGTTCGGCATGCTTTCCGGAAAATACGAGGGTGGCGCCCGTCCGGCCAACGCACGGCTCAGCCTGTTCAGCCGCTTTACCCGCTACACCAACTCGCAATCCGAGACGGCCTGCTCGCGCTATGTCGCCCTGGCCCGCGAACACGGCCTGGATCCGGCGCAAATGGCCCTGGCCTTCGTCACCGCCCAGCCGTTCGTGACCAGCAATATCATCGGCGCCACTACGATGGAGCAGCTGGAGGCCAACCTGATGAGCAGCGAACTGACTCTCGACGATGAACTGTTGGCCAGCATAGAGGCTATTCACCAGGCGCAACCCAACCCAGCCCCCTGAGCACTGCCGGAGCCAGGCGTAGGGCGTCTTACACACGCCCTACGCCCAGGCCCGCATCTACAACGAACGCGCAATGATTTCCTTCATGATCTCGTTGGTTCCAGCGTAGATGCGCTGCACCCGGGCATCGGCCCAGGCGCGCGCCACCGGGTATTCCCACATATAGCCGTAACCGCCATGCAACTGCACACACTCGTCGAGCACCTTGCACTGCAGGTCGGTGCCCCAGTACTTGAGCATCGCGGCGGTCGGCACATCCAGCTTGCCCTGCAGGTGTAATTCGAGACAACGATCGAGAAAGACCCGACCAATCTGAATTTCCGTGGCCATTTCCGCCAGCTTGAAGCGGGTGTTCTGGAAATCCGCGATGGCCTTGCCGAACGCCTTGCGCTCACGGGTGTAGTCCAGGGTCCACTGCAACGCCGCCTCGGCCGAGGCCAGGGCACCGATACCGACGGTCAGGCGCTCCTGAGGCAGTTCCTGCATCAGATAGGCGAAGCCCATACCTGCCTGACCCAGCAGGTTTTCCCTGGGCACACGCACATCCTGGAAGAACAACTCGGAGGTATCCTGGGCCTTCATGCCGACCTTTTCCAGGCGCTTGCCCCTGGAGAAGCCCGGCGTGGTCGCCTCGACCAGAAACAGGCTGGTGCCCTTGGCCCCGGCTTTCGGATCGGTCTTGGCCACCACGATGACCAGATCGGCCAGGTAGCCGTTGGTGATAAAGGTCTTGGAGCCGTTGATCACATAGTCGTCACCATCCAGCACCGCCGTGGTTTTCACCCCCTGCAGGTCGGAGCCGGCGCCTGGCTCGGTCATGGCGATGGCCGTGACCATTTCGCCGGACACCAGCCTGGGCAGGTATTTGTGCTTCAGCGCCTCTGAGCCGTAATGCAGGATGTAAGGCGCCACGATGTCGGAATGCAGGGAGAAACCGATCCCGGTCAGCCCCAGGCGGCCGACCTCCTCGATCACCACCGTACTGTAGAGAAAATCGGCAGCCATGCCGCCATACTCTTCCGGGATATGCGAGCAGAGCATTCCCGCCTCGCCCGCCTTGTTCCACAGCTGGCGATCGATATGCCCATCCTTTTCCCACTGCGCATGAAAGGGCACGGCTTCCTGCTCGAGAAACTTGCGCACGCTGTCGCGGAAGAGCTCATGGTCGGAGCTGAATAGGGTTCTGGGGATCATGCTGGCACCTAATAGCGAAGCGTCTGAAAGATGCCTCGACTTTAACCAAGCAAACGCTTGGTCGCACTGGACACAACCGCCAAAAAATAAGACGATCCAGCCAGACGATGACCACTTAGCCTTGATAAGAACCCTAATTATGCTTACTCAGCAGTCGCCGCCCTTGCGGCGCGTCAGTATCCTCGCCACCGAAGGGGTATTTGCCTCGACCCTGATGCAGGCCAAGGACTTTTTCCACATGGCCAGTCTGCGTTACGGCAAACAGCAAGGACTCGGCCTGACCGAGACCTTCGAGATTCGCCTGGTCAGCCCGGACGGCCAGCCGGTGCGCAGCTTCAGCAACGTCATGATCCCGGTTGACGGCGGCCTCGACGCCACCGATGTGATTATCCTGCCCACCTTCTGGGACGATTTCGACGCGCTCTGCCAGCACCACCCACAGGTACTCCGCTGGCTACAAGAGCGCCACGCAGGCGGCAGCGCAATCTGCGGCGAAGCCAAAGGGGTGTTCTGGATGGCCCAGGCCGGCTTGCTCGACGGCAAGGAAGCCACCACCTACTGGCGCTTCTTCCGCGAGTTCGCCGAGCGCTTCCCCAAGGTATTGCTCAACCAGGAGAAACACCTGTCGGACGCCGACAATCTGTACTGCGCCGGTGGCGTGACCTCGGCCTGCGACCTTTACATCTACCTGATTGAGCGTTATTGCGGCGCCAGCGTGGCCCAGGGCGTGGCCCGCGACATCCTCTACGAAGTACAGCGCAGCTACACCCCCGGCCGGATCGGCTTTGGCGGGCAGAAACTGCACCACGACCTGACCATCCTGCAGATCCAGCAATGGCTGGAAGAGCACTTCACCGACAAATTCCGCTTCGAGGACGTGGCCCGCGAGCACGGCATGAGTATCCGCAACTTCATGCGCCGGTTCCAGGCCGCCACTGGCGACAAACCCCTGCATTACCTGCAACGACTGCGCATCGAAACGGCGAAAAGCCTGCTCAGCGCCACGCGCAAGAGCATCAAGACCATCAGTTACGAAGTCGGCTACGACGACGCCAGCTTCTTCGCCCGCCTGTTCCGCCAACACACAGAGCTGTCACCCAACCTGTATCGCCGACAGTTCCAGCACAAGGACGCTCAGGTGTAAGTACGCCACAAGCGGACCAGGGCACCGCGGCGGCGCGGACAAGCCCATTGCCGGTCCTGAAGACGTGCCGCTTGCCGCGCAAATCTGTGGTTTACGGCTTATGCGGTCGCGACAGAAACTCATGGGACTGCATTTCGAGCAACCGGCTCAGGGTGCGCTGGAACTCGAAATTCAGGCGACCGCCCTTATAGAGGTCTTTCAACTCGACTTCGGCGGAAATGATCAGCTTGACGTTGCGATCGTAGAACTCGTCCACCAAATTGATGAAGCGCCGCGCCATATCGTCCGTATGCACGTCCATCTGTTCGACATTGGCCAGCAACACCGCGTGGAATATCTTGCCCAGCTCGATGTAATCGTTCTGACTGCGCGGACCGTCGCACAGCTCGCGAAACTCGAACCAACCTACGTCATCGCCGATCTTACGCGCGGTCAGGCTGCGGTTCTCGATCATCAAAGCCTCGTGCTCCTGCACCACACAGTGCTCGGGCAACAGGCTTCTGAAGCTCTTTTCCAGGCTCGCTTCGGCCGCCGCATCCAGCGGCCAATGAAACAGCTCGGCCTGCTCCAGCGCGCGTAGACGGTAATCGATACCGCTGTCGACGTTGACGATCTCGGTGTGTGCTTTCAGCAAGGCGATGGCCGGCAGAAAGCGCGCACGCTGCAAGCCATCCTTGTACAGGCCATCCGGCACTATGTTAGAGGTCGCCACCAGACTCACACCGTTCTTGAACAATTCCTCGAGCAGCGTGGCGAGGATCATCGCATCGGTGATGTCGGAGACGAAGAACTCGTCGAAGCAGATCACCCGCGCCTCGTCGGCAAAACGCTGGCCGATGATCACCAGCGGATTCTTCTCGCCTTTGAGGGTGCGCATTTCTTCATGCACGCGCTTCATGAAGCGGTGGAAGTGCGTGCGCACCTTGCGCTCGAACGGCAACGAATCGAAGAATGTATCGACCAGGTAGGTCTTGCCGCGACCCACCCCGCCCCAGAAGTACAGGCCCTTGACCGGCCCCTGCGGCTTTCTGCTGAACAGCTTGCCGAATACCCCGGACGTTCCCTTTTCAGCCGCGACCAAGTCGTCGTACAGCCGCTGCAGGTGACGCACCGCTGTTTCCTGGGCCGCATCGTGGAAAAATTCGGGCCGTTCGAGATCGGCCTGGTAGCGCGCAAGGGGAGTCATATTCGTTAGCCGGGCAAGTAAAACGGGGGCGTAACTTTAACGACGCCCCCGCAACTTGGCAATCGGCTAGCCTGGTGCCGAGCACGGAGAAAAGCCGCGCAGCCATGGTGAGCTGCGTCGGAGCGCACCTCAACGGGCAAAGCCCGCCCCGCTCGACAAGGCCTTATTCCTGCGGCGCCAGCGCCTCGCGCAAACGCTGGAGAGCCGCCCGGCAGGTGGTGACATCGGCAAACGCCGGGCTTTGCGCCACGCACTCACCGTCTAACCACACAGTAAAGCCGTCACTCTCTTCACGTAGATCCAGCGGCTGGCCCGACTGCAGGCGTTTGTTCACCTGCCCTGCAGACTTGCCGTCGGCAAACGGCTTGGACAGCAGCAGTTGCTCGCCAGCGGCGTCCAGCAGACGGAAGCGGAAGCTGCCGTCTTCGTCACGAAAGCTGACGAACCGCGCGCTCTTGCTCGCCTTCTTCTTGCCGCTCTCGGCACCGACGGACTGACTGCGGAAGGAACGCAGACCAACAGCCTCGCGCAACTCGCCAAGGAAGGGCGTGGCAATCTTGCGCGCCTTGGCCGCACCGGCCAGCAGGATATCTTCCAGCTCGGCGGGCTTTTCGATCAGGGCGTGATAACGCTCACGCGCCTCGCCCAACTCGGCCTCGAGCAGCTGAAACAATTGCTGCTTGGCTTCACCCCAGGCCAGCCCCTTGATCAGTTCGGCGCGAAAATCCGCCTGCTGGGTCGGTGCGGCGAAGGCCTGGTACAGGGTGAACAGATGGGAGCTATCCGGATCCTTGGGTTCACCGGGCAACCTGGAGTCGGTCACGATGCGCGCAATCGCATCCTTGAGCTGTTTGGCATTGCCGAACAGCGGAATGGTGTTGTCATAGCTCTTGCTCATCTTGCGCCCGTCCAGGCCCGGCAGAGTCGCTACATCTTCCTCGATCACCGCCTCGGGCAGGGTGAACAGCTCCTTACCCTGGCCGAACAGGTGGTTGAAGCGCTGGGCGATATCGCGAGCCATTTCCACGTGCTGGATCTGGTCGCGACCGACCGGCACCTTGTGCGCATTGAACATCAGAATGTCAGCAGCCATCAGCACCGGGTAGCTGAACAAGCCCATGGTGACACCGGCATCCGCGTCCTCGCCCTGCTCGACATTCTTGTCCACCGACGCCTTGTAGGCATGCGCGCGATTGAGCAGACCTTTACCCGCAACACAGCTGAGCAGCCAGCACAGCTCGGGGATCTCCGGAATATCGGACTGACGGTAGAAGGTCGCCCGGCTCACATCAAGACCGCAGGCCAGCCAGGTCGCCGCGATTTCCAGGCGCGAGCGCTGGATCCGCGCCGGATCATCACACTTGATCAGTGCGTGGTAATCGGCGAGAAAATAGAAGGAGTCCGCATCGGCTGCGCGACTGGCGACTATCGCCGGGCGGATGGCGCCGGCGTAGTTGCCGAGATGCGGGGTGCCGGTGGTGGTTATGCCGGTAAGGATACGAGTGGTCATGGCTATCGCTTATAAGGCTGCAATCAGTTCGAAAGGCGCGGCAGCAGCAGATCCTTGAGATCGGTCAGCTTGCCGTGAAAAAAGTGGCCGCATTCTGCCACTTTCAGCAGCTCATGGGCACGCCCCAAGCCGGCGGACCAAGCATAAACCGCCTGCGGATCGATCACTTCATCGGCCTCAGGCTGGATCAGCGTCAGCGGGCAGCGCTGCGCCAGCGGATTCTCGGCAGTCAGCCGGCTGACCGCTGGCGCCACCATGCATAAATGCGCTAGCTCCACGCCTTGATGTTCCAGGCGCCCACCGAGGCTGGCGGCGACAAAGCCACCGAAGGAAAAGCCCAGCAGGGTCAGGGGCAGCTGCGGGTAGTGCTTGCGCAGCCAATGGGCCACCGCCTCCGCGTCATCCACCTCGCCACTGTGCATGTCATGGCTACCGGCACTGGCGCCGACACCCCGATAATTGAAACGCAGGGTAGCCAGACCGGCATCACGGGCAGTGCGCTGCAGGGTCGAGACGACCTTGTTGAGCATGGTTCCACCCTGCGCCGGATTGGGGTGGCAGATCAGCGCAACGCCGCGCGCGTCGGCCACATCGAGAGACAGGGCTTCCAGCTGGCCGCAGGGGCCATCGATAAAAACAGGGGTTTCGCGGGTGAGCAACGGTGAACTCCGTGACCTCTTAGAGGGTCGACTCGTCTAGCTGACAGCCTGCGCCGCACACACTTCGGCATCGCATTGCGGTATACAGCGCAGGTTCCAGCCGTTAACGTAAAGCAAAGCCGTTTAGAGAGGAAGGACTCGTGGAACAGACGCTCACAGCCTGGTTGCTACCGGCCATCACCCTGGTAGCCGGCATCGCCATCGGCTTCCTGATTGCTCGCCTTGCGCCCAATGCAGCCCCCGGCCGCACACAACGCCAGTTGGACGAGATCCAGGAACGCTTCGACACCTACCAAAGCGAAGTGGTAACCCACTTCAACACCACTGCCAATCTGGTGAAGAAGCTCACCCAGAGCCATCAGGACGTGCAACAACACCTCTCCGAAGGGGCCAACCGCCTGGCACTCGACGAACTGACCCGCCAGCGCCTGCTCGCCAGCCTGCACGCAGAAGACGGCGGCAGCGAACGACGCGAGCGCTTGAAGCCTCCGGCGTCCCAGGAAATGCCCAAGGACTATGCGCCGAAAAGCGCCGATATACCGGGCATGCTCGACGAAAGCTACGGCCTGAAGAACAAACGCTGAGCGCACTCGGAGCCGGCTGACACTCACCCGGCCCAACAAAAAGCTCGGTACTGGTTGAGCTGCAACTCGCTGTTGCTACCTGCTGCATAGGCATGCGTTGCCCTGCACGAGTGGCCGGGGGGCGTTGCGCTTCAGCCGCGAAATCCACCCCTACAGAAAGACTATGGCGCCATAAGTGCTCACAACGGCTAATTGGCACATAGCTAACAAAAAGCCCCGCTCAAGAGCGGGGCTTTTTGTTAGGCGTACGATCCGTTAGATCGCGCCGCGCTCACGCAACAACGCCAACACCTGTCTGACGCTCTCTTCCAGCGACAGGCTCTGGGTGTCGATTACCAGGTCGGCATCCAGCGGCACGTCATAGGGGAATGACAGACCGGGGATATTGTCGCCAGCCGCCGCGTACAAGCCCTGAGGGTCACGCTCGGCACAGACCTGCGGAGAAGCCTGCACATAGACGGTAATCAACCGCTCGGCACCGAGCAGCGCCTTGGCCTGTTCACGGCCTTCGGCATCCGGCGCAACGAAAGCCGCCAGGGTCAGCAGGCCGGCCTCGTTGAACTGACGCGCCACATGGGCGGCACGACCCCAGTTCTCAGTACGTCCGGTGCGATCCTGCGGCAAGCCCTTGTTCAGGTCATGCCGCAGGTTCTGGCCATCGAGCACATAGACCGCGCGGCCTATGTCGAACAGCTTGCGCTCCACGGCGTAGGCCAGGGTGCTCTTGCCGGCGCCGGACAGGCCGCTGAACAGCACGGTGGCCGGCTGTTGGCCGAAGCGCGCGGCGCGCTCTTCGGTCGACACGTGAGCCAGCTTGCCGTGATGACCATCGGCACGTTGCACACCGACCGGCTCGGCGATGATCATGCCGGCACCCACGGTGCCGTTGGTCAATCGATCGATAATGATAAAAGAGCCGGTGGTGCGG
Source organism: Pseudomonas sp. CC6-YY-74 (assembly GCF_002025205.1). GTDB lineage: Bacteria > Pseudomonadota > Gammaproteobacteria > Pseudomonadales > Pseudomonadaceae > Aquipseudomonas > Aquipseudomonas paeninsulae. The sequence goes on from NZ_CP019947.1 coordinate 2,886,904, forward strand.
TTGTGCGCATAGCCGTCCAGGGCGATGGGCGCATCCAGGGCCACTCGCACCTGACCGATCTCGTTCAGGTGCAAGCTGCTCGCCGGACCATGCTCCAGGGTGTTCACATCGACCCGGTGGGTGATGCTGGCAATCGAGGCCGGCACATAGCTGGTGGCACGTTTGATGTCGTATTTCTTGCCCGGCAGCATCGGCTCTTCGGCCATCCACACCAGCATGGCGTCGAAGCTGTCGACCACCTGCGGGCGGTTGTCGGCATGCACCAGCATGTCGCCACGCGACACGTCGATCTCGTCTTCCAGGGTCAGGGTAATCGCCTGGCCTGGACCGGCATGCTCCAGTTCGCCGTCATAGGTGACGATGGACTTGACCTTGCTGCCCTTGCCGGACGGCAACACCACCACCTCGTCGCCCTTGCGCACGATGCCGCTGGCCAGGGTGCCGGCGAAGCCGCGGAAGTTCAGATTGGGACGATTGACGTACTGCACCGGGAAACGCAGGTCGGTGAAATTGCGGTCACCGGCGACTTCCACGGTTTCGAGGATTTCCATCAGTGACTGACCGTCATACCAAGGCGAACGCTCGCTCTTGTTGACTACGTTGTCGCCCTTGAGCGCCGACATCGGCACGAAGTGCAGCGAGCTCGGCTTGAGCGCGATACCTTCGGCGAACTTCAGGTAATCGGCCTTGATCTGCTCGAATACGCCCTGATCGAAGTCCTTCAGGTCCATCTTGTTGATGGCCACGACTATGTGCTTGATACCCAGCAGCGAGGCGATGAAGCTGTGCCGCTTGGTCTGGGTCTGCACGCCATAACGGGCATCGATCAAGATGATCGCCAAGTCGCAGGTGGAGGCGCCGGTGGCCATGTTACGGGTGTACTGCTCATGGCCGGGGGTATCGGCAATGATGAACTTGCGCCTGGTGGTACTGAAATAGCGGTAGGCCACATCGATGGTGATGCCTTGCTCGCGCTCGGCCTGCAGGCCGTCGACCAGCAGCGCCAGATCCACTTCTTCACCGGTGGTGCCGGACTTCTTCGAGTCACGGGTGATGGCTTCCATATGATCTTCGTAGATCATCTTGGAATCATGGAGCAGACGGCCGATCAGGGTACTTTTGCCGTCGTCGACGTTGCCGCAGGTGAGAAAGCGCAGCAAATCCTTGCGTTCGTGCTGGGCCAGGTAGGCGAGGATGTCCTCGCTGATCAGATCGGATTGGTGCGACATATCAAAAGTACCCCTGACGTTTTTTCTCTTCCATGGAGCCTGCACCATCGTGGTCGATGACCCGGCCCTGGCGCTCGGAAGTACGGGCCAGGAGCATTTCCTGAATGATGTCGGTCAAGGTAGTCGCAGTGGACTCCACCGCGCCGGTCAGCGGATAGCAGCCGAGGGTGCGGAAACGCACCATCTTCTTGGTGATGCGGGCTTTCTCTTCATCGCTCAGGTGCTCGAGGATGCGTTCGTCGTCGATCATGATCAACGTACCGTCTTTCTCGATCACTTCGCGCTCGGCGGCGAAGTACAGCGGCACTATCGGGATCTGTTCCAGGTAGATGTACTGCCAGATGTCCAGTTCGGTCCAGTTGGACAGCGGGAACACGCGGATCGACTCGCCCTTTTTGACGTTGCCGTTGTACACATCCCACAGCTCGGGGCGCTGATTTTTCGGGTCCCAGCGGTGCTTGCTGTCACGGAAGGAGTACACGCGTTCCTTGGCCCGGGACTTTTCTTCGTCACGCCGCGCGCCACCGAAGGCCGCATCGAAACCGTATTTATCCAGTGCCTGCTTGAGGCCCTCGGTCTTCATCACGTCGGTGTGCTTGGCACTGCCGTAGGTGAAGGGGTTCATGTCCTGCGCCACGCCATCCGGATTGGTGTGGGTGATCAGGTCCAGGCCATACTCGCTGACCATCTTCTCGCGGAAGCTGTACATCTCCTGAAATTTCCAGCGAGTGTCGATGTGCATCACCGGGAACGGCAGCTTGCCGGGAAAGAACGCCTTGCGTGCCAGGTGCAGCATCACGGCGGAGTCTTTACCGATGGAATAGAGCATTACCGGGTTATCGAATTCGGCGGCCACTTCACGAATGATGTGGATACTTTCCGCCTCCAGCTGTTTCAGGTGGGTCAGTTTATCGAGCATGGTTACTCACGATTTGCAGTGTGATTGGGCCGGAGGGCCGTGGACGATGGCGCACTCTAGCACAGCATCCGCTTCTAATCAGGAGGCTAACTAGATCAAAACGATCTAGCTTTATACCCGCTGATTCGGCCATCCACGGACATCAGATTGGATTGGGACAGTCGATAAACAGGTGTTCGATGGCAAACCGACGCGCCAGGTAATCACCCAGCGCCTGCACGCCATACCGCTCGGTGGCATGGTGGCCCGCGGCGATAAAGCTGATGCCGTTCTCGCGCGCGCTGTGAAAGGTTTGCTCGGAGGCTTCGCCGGTCAGGTAGAGGTCAACGCCGGCCGCGATGGCCTGGTCGATATAGCCCTGACCGCCACCGGTGCACCAACCGATCCGGCGAACCACTGCCGCGCCTTCAATCAACAAGGGCTCACGGCCGAGCACTTCCTGCACCCGCCGGGCGAAATCGCGCGGACTCATGGGCTCGCGCAAAGAGCCAAGCAAGCCAATCGTGCGCGGATCATCCGGGTCGAGCGGCCCCTCGACGGTAATATCGAGCTGGGCGGCCAGCTGCACGTTATTGCCGACCTCCGGGTGCAGGTCAAGCGGCAGGTGATAGGCCAGCAAGCTGATATCGTTGCTCAGCAGGGTTTTCAAGCGGCGCTGCTTCATTCCGGTGATACACGGGTTTTCGCCCTTCCAGAAATAGCCGTGGTGCACCAGCAGCACATCGGCCTCAGCCTCCACCGCAGCATCGACCAAGGCCTGACTGGCGGTTACGCCGCTGACGATACGCCGCACCTGGGGCCGCCCTTCGATTTGCAAACCATTCGGGCAGTAGTCACTGATCCGAGCGGCATTCAAGTAGCGCTGTGCTTCTTCCACCAGGGTGGTCAAGGCAATAGCCATATGGATTCCTCACCGGCTGTTACAGGCCGCTGCCTTATTGGCAATCGCCCCTCTATAATGGCGCACCTTAAGGGGCATATCAGTCCCCGGCAACCTTCAGGATTTCATCGATGTTCAAGGCCCTGCGTTTTCTCGGCTGGCCCCTGCTGGTCGGAGTGCTATTGGCACTGCTGATCATCCAGTACTTCCCACAATGGGTTGGCCTGCCCACCCAGGATGTGCAACTACGCCAGGCGCCTGTCTATGGCTCCGCGCAGGAAGGTCCGGTGTCCTATGCCGATGCGGTGGGCACCGCCTCGCCAGCCGTAGCCAACCTCTACACCGCTAAGTTCGTCAACAAGCCGACTCACCCCATGTTCGAGGACGAGCAATTTCGCAAGTTCTTTGGCGACAACCTGCCCAAGCAGCGGCGTATGGAATCCAGCCTCGGCTCGGCGGTGATCATGAGCACCGAAGGCTACCTGCTGACCAATAACCACGTGGTGACTGGCGCCGACCAGATAGTGGTGGCCTTGCGCGATGGCCGCGAAACCCTGGCGCGGATAATCGGCAGCGATCCGGAAACCGACCTCGCCGTGCTGAAAATAGATTTGCCTGACCTTCCAGCGATCACCCTCGGTCGCTCGGACAATATCAGGATCGGCGACGTCACCCTGGCCATCGGCAACCCTTTCGGCGTCGGCCAGACCGTGACCATGGGCATCATCAGCGCCACCGGGCGCAACCAGTTGGGCCTCAACACCTACGAAGACTTCATCCAGACCGATGCGGCGATCAACCCGGGTAACTCGGGCGGCGCGCTGGTCGATGCCCACGGCAACCTGGTCGGGATCAACACCGCGATCTTCTCCAAGTCAGGTGGCTCGCAAGGCATTGGTTTCGCCATCCCGGTGAAACTGGCGCTGGAAGTGATGCAGGCGATCATCGAGCAAGGCCAGGTGATTCGCGGCTGGCTGGGCATTGAAGTGCAACCGCTGACCCCGGAGCTGGCGGAGTCCTTCGGCCTAGAAGGTCGCCCGGGCATCGTCGTCGCCGGCATCTACCGTGATGGCCCGGCGCAGAAGGCCGGCCTGCAACCCGGCGACCTGATCCTCAATATCGACGGCGAAGCAGCCAGTGACGGCCGCCGCTCGATGAACCAGGTAGCCCGCACCAAGCCCGGCGGAAAGATCCGCATCGAGATCCTGCGCAACGGCGAACGACAGGAACTGAGCGCCGAAATAGGCGTACGCCCGCCCGTGAAGGAAGGTTGACAGTCCTCCTGCCGCGCAGTTTATCCCGCGGCGTGGCAACCTCTAATCTGCAGCCTGTTCGCCTCGTTGAGATGCAACGCGAATAGGCCGACCGCCCGATCCTCCTGCGCAGGGCGGGCTTTAGCCCACCAGCCAGGCTGGCCGCCCCGGTGAGCGAAGGCGGATTGCCGCCCAGCCCTCCCTACCGTCGGTTACAGGCTTGCAAGCGCATCCAGCAACGCTTGGTTTTGCTCCGGCGCGCCAATGCTGATGCGCAGGAACTGGGCGATTCGCGCCTGTTTGAAGTGGCGCACGATCACCCCCTGCTCACGCAAGCCGGCCGCCAAGGTCGCCGCATCCTTGTGCGGGTGACGGGCGAAGACGAAATTCGCCGCCGAGGGCAACACCTCGAAGCCCAGTGCCTGCAGGCCGGCCACCGTAGTTTCACGACTCTCGATGACCTGCTGACAGGTCGCCTCGAAGTACTCGCGATCGTCGAAGGCCGCCGCCGCGCCGGCAATCGCGATGCGATCCAGGGGATAGGAGTTGAAGCTGTTCTTGATCCGCTCCAGCGCCTCGATCAGATCCGGGTGACCCACCGCCAGACCGACGCGCAGGCCAGCCAGAGAGCGCGACTTGGACAAGGTCTGGGTCACCAGCAGGTTCGGGTACTGGTCGACCAGACTGATCGCTGTGGCACCGCCGAAATCGATATAGGCCTCGTCGACCAGCACCACGCTGTCGGGATTGGCCTTGAGCACTTGCTCGATGGCCTCCAGGGCCAACAGGCAGCCGGTCGGCGCATTGGGGTTGGGGAAGACGATGCCGCCATTGGGCCGAGCGTAGTCCTCGAGCCGAATCTGGAACTGCTCGTCCAGCGCGATCACCTCCGGGGTGATGCCATAGAGGCCGCAGTAGACCGGGTAGAAGCTGTAGCTGATATCCGGGAACAGCAACGGCTTGTCGTGCTGAAACAGGCCATGGAAGGCATGTGCCAGGACCTCGTCGGAACCGTTGCCGACGAACACCTGATCGAGCCGCACAGCGTAATAGTCGGCCACGGCCTGCTTCAGGCGCTCGCCATTGGGGTCCGGGTACAGACGCAGGTTGTCGTTGAGTTCGGCCTGCATCGCGGCAATCGCCTTGGGCGACGGGCCGTAAGGGTTTTCATTGGTATTGAGTTTGACCAGCTTGGCCAGTTTCGGCTGTTCACCCGGCACATAGGGCACCAGGTCCTTGACGAAGGGGCTCCAGAATTTGCTCATCTGCCCTTCTCTCCTCGAATTTGTTGCGTTGGCGATGGGTATCGCTGCGCTCAACCCATCCTACGGTGGCGTCGTTAGCCCTTGATGCGGTACTCGGCACTGCGCGCGTGGGCGGTCAGCGACTCGCCACGGGCCAGCACCGAAGCGGTCTTGCCCAGTTCCGACGCACCGGCAGCCGAACACTGGATGATCGAGGAACGCTTCTGGAAGTCGTATACCCCCAGCGGCGAGGAGAAGCGCGCGGTGCCGGAGGTCGGCAGCACGTGGTTCGGCCCGGCGCAGTAGTCGCCCAGCGCCTCGGCGGTGTAGCGGCCCATGAAGATCGCGCCGGCATGACGGATCTGCGCTAGATACTGCTCGGGCTCGGCGACGGACAACTCCAGGTGTTCCGGGGCAATGCGGTTGGCCACCTCGATGGCCTGGGCCATGTCGAGCACCTGGATCAACGCGCCGCGGGCCTCGAGGGAGGTGCGGATGATCTCGGCACGTTCCATGGTCGGCAGCAGCCTGGCGATGCTCTCGGCCACGCGATCGAGAAAGGCCGCATCCGGGCTGACCAGGATCGATTGCGCGTCCTCGTCGTGCTCGGCCTGGGAGAACAGGTCCATGGCGATCCAGTCCGGGTCGGTCTGGCCGTCACAGACCACCAGAATTTCCGACGGCCCGGCAATCATGTCGATACCGACCTTGCCAAATACGTGGCGCTTGGCGGTAGCCACATAGATGTTGCCAGGGCCGACGATCTTGTCCACCGGCGGCACGCTCTCGGTGCCATAGGCCAATGCCGCCACGGCCTGGGCACCGCCGATGGTGAACACCCGGTCGACCCCGGCGATGCAGGCCGCGGCCAGCACCAGCTCGTTGATCTCGCCACGCGGGGTCGGTACCACCATCACCACTTCCGGCACGCCGGCGACCTTGGCCGGAATGGCGTTCATCAGCACCGAGGACGGATAGGAGGCCTTGCCGCCCGGCACATAGAGGCCAGCACGATCCAGCGGGGTGATTTTCTGGCCGAGCACGGTGCCGTCGGCCTCGGTGTAGCTCCAGGAATCCTGCACCTGCTTCTCGTGGTAGCTGCGCACGCGCTCGGCGGCAAGTTCCAGCGCCTGGCGCTGCGCCGGGGTGATACGGGTCAGGGCCAACTCCAGACGCTCGCGCGGCAGGATCAGGTCGGCCATCGAGGCGACTTCGAGACCGTCGAACTTCTGGGTGAACTCGACCAATGCCGCGTCGCCACGCTCGCGCACGGCCTTGATGATCTCCAGCACACGCTGGTTGACCGCATCATCCGAGACACTTTCCCAGCTGAGCAGATGATCCAGATGACGAGCAAAGTCCTGGTCGGCAGCGTTGAGTCGGCGGATGGCGATAGCAGCAGTCATAGCGGGCCTCATGATTGGCAAATGCTCGGGCGTCGACAGGCTACCAAGCCCACCGCATGGACGCCCGAGATAATTGGCTATGACATGGATAGGCGGCCGAAAATCGCTCCTGCATATTCGGCATTTCCGCCGTCCTTGGCGGTCACGCGGCGCAATGCCGCAAAGGTATTAGCTGGGGTGTCGTGCCTCTACGGCTTCGCGCAGGGTATCGATCAGTTCCTGGATGCGCGCGTGCTGCATCCTCATCGAAGCCTTGTTGACGATCAGCCGCGAACTGATGTGGGCGATCAGCTCCTGGGCTTCCAGGCCGTTAGCGCGCAGGGTATTGCCGGTATCGACCACGTCGATGATCTTGTCGGCCAGCCCCACCAGCGGCGCCAACTCCATCGAGCCGTAAAGCTTGATGATATCGACCTGACGACCCTGCTCGGCGTAGTAACGCTTGGCCACGTTGACGAACTTGGTGGCCACCCGCAGCCGGCCTTTCGGCTCGGGCGCGCCAACGGCACCGGCGGTCATCAGCTTGCACAGCGCAATGCGCAGATCCAGCGGCTCATACAGGCCCTGGCCGCCGTACTCGAGCAACACGTCCTTGCCGGCCACGCCGAGATCCGCGGCACCATGCTCGACATAGGTCGGCACATCGGTGGCGCGCACGATCAGCAGACGCACATCCGCCTGGGTGGTGGGGATGATCAGCTTGCGGCTTTTATCCGGATTCTCGGTCGGCACAATGCCTGCAGCGGCGAGCAGCGGCAGGGTGTCGTCGAGGATGCGGCCTTTGGACAGCGCAATCGTCAGCATGAAGCAAATTTCCTTTGGAACTGGACCAGACCAGCCCTTGCGGACTGGCTATGGGACATCGCCGCGCTCAGCAACAACCTAACCCGGCACACGGCGAATTTTAGCGCCGAGCATCTGTAGTTTTTCCTCGATGCACTCGTAACCACGGTCGATGTGGTAAATGCGGTCGATCAGGGTGTCGCCGTCGGCGACCAGTGCGGCGATGACCAGGCTGGCCGAGGCACGCAGGTCGGTGGCCATGACCGGGGCGCCCTTGAGCTTCTCGACGCCAGTGACGATGGCGGTATTGCCCTCGACCATGATCTGCGCACCCATGCGGGTCATTTCATAGACGTGCATGAAGCGGTTCTCGAACACGGTCTCGATCACCGTGCCGGTACCTTCGGCAATCGCGTTGAGGGCAATGAACTGCGCCTGCATGTCGGTGGGGAACGCCGGATAGGGCGCGGTACGCAGGTTGACGGCTTTCGGCCGCTTGCCTTTCATGTCCAGTTCAATCCAGTCGGCACCGGTGGTGACTTCCGCACCGGCTTCCTGCAGCTTGGACAGTACCGCTTCCAGGGCGGTGGGATCGGTATCTTTCAGTTTGACCCGGCCGCCAGTCGCCGCTGCCGCCACCAGGTAGGTGCCGGTTTCGATACGGTCGGGCATTACACTGAAACGGGCACCGCCGAGACGCTCGACGCCATCGATGGTGATGGTGTCGGTGCCGGCACCGGAAATCTTCGCCCCCATGGCGATCAGGCAGTTAGCCAGATCCACCACTTCCGGCTCGCGCGCGGCGTTTTCCAGCACGCTGCGGCCTTTGGCCAGAGTCGCGGCCATCATGATGTTTTCAGTACCGGTCACGCTCACGGTATCGAAGAAGAAGTGCGCACCGCGCAGACCGCCCTCGGGCGCCTTGGCCTTGATATAGCCAGCTTCCACATTGATGATCGCGCCCATCGCTTCGAGGCCGCGGATGTGCAGGTCGACCGGCCGCGAACCAATGGCGCAACCGCCAGGCAGGGCGACTTCGGCCTCACCGAAACGTGCCACCAGCGGCCCGAGCACCAGGATCGAGGCGCGCATGGTCTTGACCAGCTCGTAGGGCGCGATCAGCGTCTTGATCGCCCGCGCGTCGACTTCAACACTGAGTTTCTCGTCGATGATCGGCTCGATGCCCATGCGCCCGAACAACTCGATCATGGTGGTGATGTCGTGCAAGTGCGGCAGGTTGCAGATGGTCACCGGCGCATCGCCGAGCAGGGTGGCGGCAAGAATCGGCAGGGCGGAGTTCTTCGCCCCGGAAATGCGGATCTCGCCATTCAGGCGCACACCGCCGGTAATAATCAGTTTGTCCATGACTCTCTCGATTTAGGAGCGCGCGGCCCAATCGGCACGGCTGAAGAATTTCATGCTCACCGCATGGATACTGCCATCGGCAATCCACGGATTGAGGTGAGCGTAGACCTGCTGTTGACGCTTGACCGGGCCCAGGCCAGCCAACTCATCACTAATCAGGTTCAGCTGGAAGTTACAGCCTTCGCCTTCAACTTCCACCTGGGTGTCCGGCAGTTTGGCCTCCAGGAGGCTTTTCACTTCTAAGGCCTGCATGCTCAACCTCGATCAACACATTGATTAACGACAGCAGAGTCTTGGGAGCTGGAGGGCTTTTCCGCAGTAGCACAGCGACAAGCCCGACAGACTACAAAGCTCGCGGTCGCGCATCATACAAAAAAAGCCACGCGCCTGCGAACCCCGCACGGAGGTTGTCCCGACCGCGAGCCGGGCTCAGGCTTCCAGCGGCAGCACATCCAGCAGCCCGGAGACACTGGCGATCTCGCGCATCTCCTCGGGCAAACTGCGCACCACCAGGCTTTTACCTGCAACCTGGGCATCACGCATGAACGCCAGCAACAGCGACAGACCCACGCTGCTGGACTTCTCCACAGACGCGCAGTCGATCACGCAGCGGGCCGCCTGACTGGCGGCAATCAGCCGTCCGCCCTGCTCGCGCAAGGCCGGGCCACCGAGATAATCGAGCACGCCAGAGAGCTGAAACAGTCCGGACGATTGTTCGACGATGGCAGCCTTGCTCACGACTCACCCGCAGACTGACGGGCCTTGGCTACGGTATTGGCCCAGCTGTCGATGACCTTGTCCAGGTCATTACCGTGGTTCTGCATGGACTGGGCGAACTGATCGCGGAACAGCTTGCCGACGTTGATGCCATTGATGATCAGGTTGCGCATCTTCCAGCCGTCATCCTGCTTGACCATGGTGTAGGACAGCGGGTAAAGGGTGCCATTACCGTCCTTGATCTCCATGTGCACCGAAGCGCGCTGCGGACTCTGCTTGCCGCTGGATGGCAGCACGCGAATATCCTGATTGTTGTATTCGAGCAGGGCGTTGCCATAAAACTGCATCAGACTGCGCTTGAAGTTTTCCTGAAAGCGCTGCATCTGCTCAGGCGTGGCTTGGCGCGAGTAGCGCACGGTCATCACCCCGCGGGAAATGCCGTCAACATCCACCACCGGACCGAGAATATCGTTCAGCGATGCATAAAAAGCCGCTGGATCGCTGCGGTATTTGTCTTTATTGACCTTCAGGTCTTCCAGCAGCGTGGTCGTGGTTTGCTCCACCACCTGATGGGCACTCGGCGCGGCGACAGCCAGCAGCGGCATGGCCGCCAGCAGAGCGAACAGACTGTTACGCAGGGTCTTGAGCATAGTGGGAGCCCTCATTAATTAGCCTCGTCTTTATTGACCGAGTTGAGCAGGAATTTACCGATCAGGTCCTCCAGCACCAACGACGACTGGGTGTCGTAGATGATACCGCCATCGACGAGCACCTCCTCATCACCGCCAACGCTGATACCGATGTACTTCTCACCGAGCAAACCGGCGGTCAGGATCGAAGCAGTCGAATCGGTGGGCAGGTTGTCCACGCTGTCATCCAGCAAGAGGGTGACGCGCCCGGTGTAGCTGTCGCGATCCAGATCGATTGCGGTCACTTTACCGATGGTCACCCCGGCCATGGTCACCTTGGACCGTATCGTTAGACCGGCAATATTCTCAAAGTGCGCATAGACCTTGTAAGTATCGCTGCTACCTACCGTCAGACCACTGACGCGCAACGCCAGCAGCAGCAGGGCCAATAACCCGGCCAACAGGAACAGGCCGACACCAATCTCCAGTGTGCGGTTTTGCATCAGAAGTCTCCAAACATCAAAGTGGTCAGAATAAAGTCCAGCCCCAACACGGCGAGCGAGGCGTAAACCACTGTTTTTGTGGTGGCGCGACTGATGCCTTCCGAGGTCGGCTCACAGTCATAGCCCTGAAAAACGGCAATCCAGGTAACGACAAAGCCAAAAACGATGCTTTTGATCACACCATTGAGCACGTCTTCACGAAACGAAACACTGTTCTGCATGTTGGCCCAGAACGAACCCTCATAAACGCCGAGCCAGTCGACGGCGACCATCGCCCCCCCCAGATACCGACCACGCTGAAAATCACCGCGAGCAACGGCATCGAGATGAAACCGGCCCACAGACGCGGCGCAACAATGTACTTGAGCGGATCGACACCGATCATTTCCAGGCTGGACAATTGCTCGGTGGATTTCATGTTGCCGATTTCCGCTGTCAATGCGGATCCCGCGCGCCCAGCGAACAACAAGGCGGTGACCACCGGACCGAGTTCGCGCAACAAGGTCAGGGCGACCATCTGCCCAACCGCCTGTTCCGAACCGTAGTCAGACAGGATATTGAAACCCTGCAACGACAAGACCATGCCGATAAAAACCCCCGACACGACGATGATCGCCAGGGACATCACGCCGACCGAGTACAACTGCTTTATCAGCAACTGCAGCGGACTGCCGGCAGAACTGCGACCGAACAGCGCACGCACCAGAAACACCGTCGCACGCCCAAGCGTGGCAACCACATCGATGCCGGCGCGACCAAACAGACGGATCCGTTCGAGCGTAGATGTCTTGTGCATCAGTGCCCCCCCAATAAATCGTCGCGGTAGTCTGCCGCCGGAAAGTGGAACGGCACCGGCCCGTCTGGAATGCCTTGCATGAACTGGCGAACGCGAGGGTCATCCGAGTTCATCAACTCATCCGGCGTGCCCTGACCGAGCACCCTGGTGTCGCCCACCAGGTAGATGTAATCGGCAATGCTGGCGGTTTCCGCCAGGTCGTGGGACACCACGATGCTGGTAATACCCAAGGCATCGCTGAGCAAACGAATCAAGCGCACCAGCACACCCATGGCAATCGGATCCTGGCCAACGAAAGGCTCGTCGTACATCAGTATCTGGGGATCGAGGGCAATCGCCCGCGCCAGCGCTACGCGGCGCTTCATGCCACCGGACAGCTCATCCGGCATCAATTCCAGCGCACCGCGCAGACCCACGGCCTGCAGCTTCATCAGGACAATGTCACGGATCATTTCGTCAGGCAGCTGGGTGTGCACACGCAGCGGAAAGGCGACGTTCTCGAACACATCCAGGTCAGTGAATAGCGCGCCGCTCTGGAACAGCACGCCCATCTGCTTGCGCATGTCGAACAGCTCGCTGCGCGAGAGGTTCGGCAAGTTCAGCCCATTGACCCACACCTCCCCCTTGCTCGGCCTGAGCTGCGCACCGATCAGGCGCAACAGCGTGGTCTTGCCACAGCCGGAAGGCCCCATGATGCCGGTGACCTTGCCACGCGGGATGCGAATGTCTATATCTTTGAAAATGTCCCGGTCGCCCCGCTGAAAACTGAGGTTTTTCAGCTCGACCGCATATTGCTGCTCGGCACTCATCTCGACTCCTTGGATGCAGCCTCCCTGACAGACGCCCGCCAGCGCTGCGAAGACACTGCAGTTGCCGGACCGGCCGAAAATGGCCGGGCACTATAACATTGCCGAATTAGCCTGCCCAAGATCGAACATTTGTTTACAAACCGCCGAGCACATGATCGAACACGTGCCTGCACGCGACCGCGAAAAGCGCTCAAGCCCGGCCACCGAACGATTCAAAGGTGAGTGCGCGAAACTTTCCCGCTATAATCGCCGCCTTTTACTCGATATGCCTATAAAGACGCCATGAGCCAGTCCAACGAGCTGATCAAGTCCGCACAACGCACCATTCGCCTGGAACTCGAGGCGATTGAAGAACTGCTGCCACGTATCGACAGCAATTTTATTCGCGCCTGCGAACTCATTCTGGCCAGCAAGGGCCGCGTGGTGGTGGTCGGTATGGGCAAGTCAGGGCATATCGGCCACAAGATTGCCGCCACCCTGGCCAGCACCGGCACCACCGCATTTTTCGTGCATCCGGCCGAAGCCAGCCATGGCGACATGGGCATGATCACCCGCGACGACGTAGTGCTGGCCCTGTCCAACTCGGGCTCGACGGCGGAAATCATCACCCTGCTGCCGCTGATCAAGCGCCTCGGCATCACCCTGATCAGCATGACCGGCAACCCGGACTCGCCGCTGGCCAAGGCCGCCGAAGTCAACCTGGACGCCCGCGTATCCCAGGAAGCCTGCCCACTCAACCTGGCGCCGACCTCCTCCACCACCGCCTCCCTGGTCCTCGGCGACGCCCTGGCCATTGCCCTACTGGAAGCCCGCGGCTTTACCGCCGAAGATTTTGCCTTCTCCCACCCCGGCGGCGCCCTTGGCCGACGCCTGCTGCTGAAAGTGGAGAACGTCATGCATGCCGGTTCCAGCCTGCCTAGCGTGCAGCGTGGCACCTCGCTGCGTGACGCCCTGCTGGAGATGACGCAGAAAGGCCTGGGCATGACCGTAGTAGTCGAGGGCGACGGACGCCTGGCCGGCGTCTTCACCGATGGCGATCTGCGCCGCACCCTGGATCGCGGCATCGATGTGCGCCAGTCGAGGATCGATGACGTGATGACCGTGCACGGCAAAACCGCCCGCGCGGAGATGCTCGCCGCCGAAGCACTGAAAATCATGGAAGACCACAAGATCAGCGGACTGGTAGTGGTCGACAGCGACGACCGCCCGGTCGGCGCCCTGAATATGCACGACCTGCTACGCGCCGGAGTAATGTGATGCCCCCTGATGTGATCAACCCTGACCTGCAACAACGCGCCCAGGCAGTCAAACTGGCGATTTTCGATGTCGACGGCGTGCTCACCGACGGCAAGCTCTACTTCCTGGTCGACGGTAGCGAGTTCAAGACGTTCAACACCCTCGACGGCCACGGCATCAAGATGCTGATCGCTTCGGGCGTGCGCACCGCCATAATCAGCGGACGCACGACTCCGGTAGTCGAACGCCGGGCAAAAAATCTGGGCATCCAGCACCTGTACCAGGGCCGCGAAGACAAGCTTGTGGTACTCGACGAGCTTCTTGGCGAACTCGGCCTAAGCTATGAGCAAGTCGCCTATTTGGGTGACGACCTGCCGGACCTGCCGGTGATCCGTCGGGTTGGCCTGGGCATGGCGGTCGCCAGCGCAGACGCGTTTGTGCGCGAGCATGCCCAGGGCGTGACCCAGGCCCGCGGCGGCGAAGGCGCAGCCCGCGAATTCTGCGAGCTGATCATGCGCGCCCAAGGCAGCCTCGACGCCGCCCAAGCCGCCTACCTGTAGAGCCCACTATGCTGCGCAAATTGCTGACACCCGTCCTTTACACTTTCGCGGCCGCACTGCTTGCCGCCGTAGGCTACTGGAACATCAACCCCGACAGTTTCTCCGAGCAACCGGTACGAGCCCGCGACGAAAACGCCATCGATTTCTATGTGGTCAATGCCACTACCGTGCAATACCAGGCCGACGGCAAGCTGCATTACCAGATGACCAGCGACAAGCTGGAGCACATCAAGAGCAGCGACATTACCCTGCTGACCAACCCCTTCCTGCACCTGTATCGCGGCACCGAACTACCCTGGAAGGTGAGTAGCGAGCGCGCCGAAGTGGCGCCGCAAGGCAAGGAAGTGGAATTGATCGACAAAGTCCGCGTCGAACGCACCGATGCCAAGGGTCGCCCGACCATCCTGACCACCAGCCGCCTGACCGTATTTCCGGATAAGGAATATGCGCAGACCCAGCAAGCCGTTAGAATCGTCGCGGCCAATGGAGTGACCACGGCACAAGGAATGAAAGCGTATTTGAATGACGGCAGGATGCTCCTGCTGTCCAACGTAAGAGGCCAGCATGAGGTTCGTTAAAACCTTCCCCTTTTTGCTCAGCTTGAGCGTCGCGCTCGGAAGCGCGTGCGCTTGGGCGCTGCCCACTGACCGTGAGCAGCCGATCCGCGTACAGGCCGACAGCGCCGAACTCGATGACCGACAAGGCATCGCGGTCTATCGCGGCGACGTGATCATCACCCAGGGCACCCTGAAGATTACGGGCGACACCGTGACCATCACCCAGAACGCCCAGGGCGACATCGAAATTTTCACCTCGGTCGGCAAACCCGCCTATTACGAGCAGAAACCATCTGCGGACAAGCAGATCGTCAAAGCCTACGGCCTGACCATCCAGTATTTCGCCGCCAATGAACGCATCGTGCTGATCGACCAGGCCAAGGTGATCCAGGAAGGCAATACCTTCGAGGGCGAGAAAATCATCTATGACACCCGCCGCCAGATCGTCAATGCCGGGCGTGCCACCGGCACCAACATCACTACGCCGCGCCCACGCATCGACATGGTGATCCAGCCGAAGAACCCACCAGCCGAACAGCAGGCACAGTAGCAATGGCCACTTTGACAGCCCAGCACCTGGCCAAGAGCTACAAAGGCCGCCAAGTCGTGCGCGACGTCAGCCTGAGCATCGACAGCGGGCAGATCGTCGGCCTGCTCGGCCCCAACGGCGCGGGCAAGACCACCTGTTTCTACATGGTCGTCGGCCTGGTGCAGGCCGATCAGGGCCGCATACTGATCGACGACCTCGACGTCAGCCACCTGCCGATGCACGGCCGCGCCCGCGCCGGTATCGGTTACTTGCCGCAAGAAGCCTCGATTTTTCGCAAGCTCAGCGTGGCCGACAACATCATGGCCATCCTCGAGACCCGCAAGGAGCTGGATCGGGCCAGTCGCCGCAAAGAATTGGAAAGTCTGCTGCAGGAATTCCATATCAGCCACATCCGCGACAACCTCGGCATGAGTCTGTCCGGCGGCGAACGCCGTCGCGTGGAAATCGCCCGCGCCCTGGCCAGCGCACCAAAATTCATCCTGCTCGACGAACCCTTCGCCGGAGTCGATCCGATCTCGGTCGGCGACATCAAGCAGATTATCCACCACCTCAAGGCCAAGGGAATCGGCGTACTGATCACCGACCACAATGTCCGCGAGACCCTGGATATCTGTGAAACAGCCTACATCGTCAGCGACGGCCAACTGATTGCCGAAGGCGATGCCGATGCTATTCTGGCCAACCAGCTGGTCAAAGACGTTTACCTGGGGCACGAGTTCCGCCTGTAACAGCGGTTTTCCTCAACCGAACAGCAGCCAGAGCTAGGCAAACCACTGCAGATCAGGCATATAATTTGCTTCCTTGTGGCGCTACGGCGCCCTGTAGTGGATTGCGCACAGACGCCGGCAAATAAGGTCTGCAATGAAACCATCGCTAGTCCTGAGAATGGGCCAGCAGCTGACGATGACCCCGCAGCTGCAACAGGCTATTCGCCTACTCCAATTGTCTACCCTGGATCTGCAGCAAGAGATCCAGGAGGCCCTGGAGTCCAACCCGATGCTCGAGCGCGAAGAAGACGGTGACGACTTCGACAACGCGAACCCCTTGGCCGACGGCGCCGAAAACCCGGCGCCCGCCCCCCAGCAGGAAGAGTCCTACCAGGACAACAGCCACCAGGAAACCCCACAGACCGTGGACAACCTGGAAGAGGGCGAATGGAACGAACGGATCCCCAACGAGCTGCCGGTCGACACCGCGTGGGAAGACGTCTATCAGACCAGCGCCAGCAGCCTGCCGAGCAACGACGATGACGAGTGGGACTTCACTACTCGCACTTCGGCTGGCGAAAGCCTGCAGAGTCACCTGCTCTGGCAGCTCAATCTGGCGCCGATGTCCGACAAGGATCGGCTGATCGGGGTCACCCTGATCGACTGCATCAACTATCAGGGGTACCTGGAAGAAAGCCTCGAGGAAGTCGTCGCAGCCTTCGACCCGGACCTGGACATCGAACTCGACGAAGTGGAAGCCGTACTGCACCGCATCCAGCAGTTCGAGCCAGCTGGCATTGCCGCCCGTGACCTGCGCGAGTGCCTGCTCCTGCAACTGCGCCAGCTTCCAGCCAAGACACCCTGGCTGAGCGAGACTCTACGCCTGGCCAACGACTACCTCGACCTGCTCGGCAGTCGTGACTACAGCCAGCTGATGCGCCGCATGAAGCTCAAGGAAGACGAGCTGCGCCAAGTCATCGAACTGATCCAGAGCCTCAATCCACGCCCCGGCTCGCAGATCGAGTCGAGCGAGCCAGAATACGTGGTGCCTGACGTCATCGTGCGCAAGCACAACGAACGCTGGCTGGTGGAGCTGAACCAGGAAGCCATGCCGCGCCTGCGGGTCAATGCGCAATACGCCGGTTTCGTCAAACGCGCCGACTCCAGTGCCGACAACACCTTCATGCGCAACCAACTGCAGGAAGCCCGCTGGTTCATTAAGAGCCTGCAGAGTCGCAACGAAACCCTGATGAAGGTCGCCACCCAGATCGTCGAACACCAGCGTGGCTTTCTCGACTACGGCGACGAGGCGATGAAGCCACTGGTCCTGCACGATATCGCCGAGGCGGTGGGCATGCATGAATCGACCATTTCGCGGGTCACCACGCAAAAATTCATGCACACCCCGCGTGGCATTTATGAGCTGAAATATTTCTTCTCCAGCCACGTCAGCACCTCCGAAGGCGGCGAATGCTCGTCGACGGCGATCCGCGCCATCATCAAAAAACTGGTCGCCGCGGAAAATGCAAAAAAGCCGTTGAGTGACAGCAAGATCGCTGGTTTACTGGAGGCACAGGGCATACAAGTAGCCCGCCGCACAGTCGCAAAATACCGTGAATCGCTTGGTATAGCGCCTTCTAGCGAGCGCAAGCGATTGATGTAAGGTGGCACTCGACGAAAGACCCACAAACAAGGCATACGTCATACCCGGCCTCGCTCTCGCGATAGCAGCCACACTGCCAAGACCCGAGCGACAGTGCCAGGTGTGACATGCCAGCGTCTTTCACGCCAAAGTATTCCGGCGGCAGGCCCGGTAGCCTGCCTCTCATCCGCGGCAACAAGGAGAAACGGTATGCAAGTCAACATCAGTGGACATCAGCTGGATGTGACCGACGCCCTGCGCGACTATATCGACGAAAAGCTCGGCCGATTGGAGCGCCACTTCGACAAGATCACCAACGTGCAAGTCACCATGGAGGTCGAGAAGCTCAAGCAGAAAATCGAAGCGACCCTGCATATTGCCGGCGGCGAAGTGGTCGCCAATGCCGAGCACGACGACATGTACGCAGCCATCGACCTACTGACCGACAAACTCGACCGCCAACTCATCAAGCACAAGGAAAAGCAGATCGACCGCCAGCAGGGCGCTATGGCCCGCTGAGATCGCCTCCCTCCTATGATCCGACTCGAAAATATCCTGACCCCCGGCCGTTCCCTGGTGAACGTGCCGGGAGGCAGTAAGAAACGCGTACTCGAACAGATAGCCAACCTGGTGGCACGCGAACTGCCCGACCTGGATGGCCAAGACATCTTCGAAAGCCTGATCGCCCGCGAAAAACTCGGCTCGACCGGTTTCGGTAATGGCATTGCCATTCCGCACTGTCGCCTGCCGGGCTGCAACGCACCGATCAGTGCGCTGCTGCGCCTGGATGCAGCGGTGGACTTCGACGCCATCGACGGCGCCCCGGTCGACCTGCTGTTCGTCCTGCTGGTACCGGAAGCGGCCACCGACGAACACCTGGAACTGCTGCGCCAGATTGCCAGCATGCTCGACCGCAGCGATGTGCGTGAGCGTTTGCGCCAAGCCCAGAACAGCGACGCGCTGTATCAGGTCGTTGTGGACATACAAAGCCAACTCAACCGGGCCTGACCATGCGCTTGATCATCGTCAGCGGTCGCTCCGGCTCCGGCAAAAGCACCGCCCTCGACGTCCTTGAGGACAACGGCTTCTACTGCATCGACAACCTGCCGGCCGGCCTGCTCCCCGAACTGGCGGAGCGCACCCTGCAGGACACCGAACTGCTCCACCCGCAAGTCGCCGTGTCGATCGACGCGCGCAACCTGCCCAGCCAGCTCAAGCGTTTCCCGGAAATCCTCGAGGAGGTACGTGCGCGGCATATCAAGTGCGACGTGGTCTACCTGGATGCCGATGAGGAAACCCTGCTCAAGCGCTTTTCCGAGACCCGCCGGCGCCATCCGCTGACCAACGCGAACCGCTCGCTGGCCGAGGCCATTGCCGATGAAAGTCTGCTGCTCGGGCCAATCACCGACCTCGCTGACCTGCAAATCGACACCACCCACCTCAACCTCTACCAGTTGCGCGACAGCCTGAAGCTGCGCCTGCTCAATCAACCGGAGCCAGGCACGGCCTTTCTGGTCGAGTCGTTCGGCTTCAAGCGCGGCATGCCGGTGGATGCCGATCTGGTGTTCGATGTGCGCTGCCTGCCCAACCCCTACTGGAAGCCGGACCTGCGCGATTTCTCCGGGCTCGACCAGCCGGTGGCCGATTATCTGGCGGCCCAGGCCGATGTCGAGGAAATGTTCCAGGACGTCCTCGCCTACTTGAAGAAATGGCTGCCCCGCTTCGCCGCCAGCAACCGTGCCTACGTCACGGTGGCAATAGGCTGCACTGGCGGTCATCACCGCTCGGTGTACCTGGCCAATCGCCTGGGCGAGGCCCTGAAACCCATTCTGAAAAACGTCCAGGTTCGCCACCGCGACCTTAGCTAAGGATCCTGCCGCGATGCCTTCCTGCCAAGTCACCATCATCAACAAACTGGGCCTGCATGCACGCGCAGCCGCCAAGTTCGTCGGTGTCGCCGGGCGCTTCCCCTGCCAGGTCAGGGTCGGCCGCGCACCGGAGAGCCTGGTGGACGGCAAAAGCATCATGGCGGTAATGATGCTCGCGGCTGGCAAAGGCACGCCGATTCACCTGCACACCGAAGGTGAGCAGGACGATGACGCACTCAACTCCCTGGTCGAACTGATCAACAACTACTTCGACGAAGGCGAATAAGCGCGCAAGCGCGCAAGCGCCAAGCAGTGTGCCCTCGAATTCACTCAGTTTACCTCCTGTTTTTCTTGCAGCTTTAGATTGCCAGGGACAGTGAACCTTGAGCAACAGCCAAACGAAAGGGCGCCAATGGGCGCCCTTGGTTTTTTACTTCTAGCTTGCCGCTTAGGGCTGGCGTCAGCTACCCGCCACCGTCATCTTCTCGATCAACACCGAGCCGGTGCGGATATTACTGCGCAGCTCGAGATCGTTACCCACCGCGACTATCTGTTTGAACATGTCGCGCAGGTTGCCGGCGATGGTCACCTCCTGCACCGGGAACTGGATCTCGCCGTTCTCCACCCAAAAACCACCAGCCCCTCGCGAATAGTCGCCGGTGACCATATTCAGGCCCTGGCCCATCAACTCGGTGACCAACAGGCCACGGCCCATGCGCTTGAGCAACGCGTTCTGGTCTTCCGCGCCATGGCTGACGAACAGATTATGCACGCCTCCAGAGTTGGCCGTACTCGGCATGCCCAGCTTGCGCCCCGAGTAAGTGCCCAGCACGTAGGAGACCAGCTCGCCGCCCGCGACAAAGGGCTTGGCATAGGTCGCCAGCCCATCGCCGTCGAAGGCCGCACTGCCCAGGGCACGCGGAATATGCGGACGCTCGTCGAGAGTCAGCCAGTCGGGGAACAACTGCTGGCCCAGGGCACCTTCGAGAAAGGATGACTTGCGGTACAGGTTGCCGCCGGAAATAGCCGCGAGGAAATGCCCGAACAGCCCCGTCGCCAGTTCGGCGGAAAACAGCACCGGCACTTCGCAGGTCGGTACCGGCCGCGCGCCCAGACGACTGACCGCACGCTGCGCGGCACGCTGACCAATCCCTGCGGCATCGGCCAGCAGCTCGCCCTGACGATTGACGTCATACCAGTAATCGCGCTGCATCTGCCCGCCATCTTCGGCGATCATCACACAGCTCAAGCTGTGCCGCGTGCTGGCATAGCCCGCGATGAAACCATGACTATTGCCATAGACCCTGCAGCCCTGGTGGGTATTGAGGGTGGTGCCGTCGGCGTTCTTGATCCGCGGGTCCGCGGCAAAGGCTGCAGCTTCACAGCGCAGCGCCTGCTCGATGGCCTGCTCCGGGCTGACCGCCCAGGCGTGATACAAATCCAGTTGCGGAAACTCGCGCGCCATCAGCTCGGCATCGGCCAAGCCTGCCGCCTCATCTTCCGACGCATGCTTGGCGATCGCCAGAGCCGCCGCGACGGTTTCCCGGATAGCGGCATCGCCACTTGCCGAGGTGCTGGCCGAGCCCTTGCGCTGGCCGACATACAGGGTGATACCGAAACCCTGGTCACGATTGAATTCGACCGTTTCGACTTCGCCCTGGCGAACCGAAGTGGACAAGCCTTGTTCCACCGACACGGCCACCTCACAGCCACTGGCGCCCTGCTTCTTCGCCTCGGCGATAATCTGCTCGACCTGGGCCTGCAACTGCGGCACGGCTTCGGGGCCGACTATATCTACTGCACTCATAACCACTCCTAAGAATCTGTTCCGGATCTACTGCGAGCTTCGCGCGTGATGCTGCGGGCTGAACGCTTGCAGTTGGATACTTGCTATCATGGCGGCGTTTTCCATTGGACCCCCCCCATGCCTGAATATCTTGATGACTTCTCCGGCGAGAAGAGTAAAACCCAGGTCAAGCGCGAGCTGCACGCCTTGCAAGACCTAGGTCAACGCCTGACCACCCTGAAGCCCGACCTGCTCAACAAACTGCCGTTGACCGACGAAATGCGCCGCGCCCTCGAAGAGGCGCCCAAGCACACGGCCAATTCCGCGAAAAAGCGCCATATGCAGTTTATCGGCCGGCTGATGCGCGATCAGGACATCGAAGCGATTCTTACCCTGCTCGACCAACTGGACGCTTCAACTCGCCAGTACAACGAACGCTTTCATGGCCTGGAGCGCTGGCGTGACCGTCTTATCAACGGTACCGACGACACCCTGGAAGCCTTTGTTGGCGACTATCCTGAAGCAGATCGGCAACACCTGCGTCAGTTGATTCGCCAGGCCCAGCACGAACTGGCGCAGAACAAAGCGCCAGCGACCTCGCGCAAAATCTTCAAGTACATCCGCGAACTGGACGAAGCCCAACGCGGATTGCGTTGATCCTGCCGTAAAGGTGGGTGACGCCCTCGGCTAACCCACGTCCTAGGAGCCTGTGCCGCCGACGGTAATCGCATCGATCTTCAGGGTCGGCTGGCCGACGCCGACCGGCACCGACTGACCGTCCTTGCCGCAGGTACCGACGCCGCTGTCCAGGGCCAGGTCGTTGCCGACCATCGATACCCGGCTCATGGCCTCGGGGCCGTTGCCAATCAGGGTGGCGCCCTTGACCGGCGCGGTGATCTTGCCGTCTTCGATCAGGTAGGCCTCGCTGGTGGAGAAGACGAACTTGCCGCTGGTGATGTCGACCTGGCCGCCGCCGAGGTTGGCGCAGTAAATGCCTTTCTTCACCGAGCGGATGATTTCTTCCGGGTCGCTTTCCCCAGCCAGCATGTAGGTATTGGTCATCCGCGGCATCGGCAGGTGCGCGTAGGATTCGCGGCGACCGTTGCCGGTGCGTGCCAGCCCCATCAGGCGGGCGTTCAGCTTGTCCTGCATATAGCCCTTGAGCACGCCGTTCTCGATCAACGTGGTGCACTGGGTCGGCGTGCCTTCGTCATCCACGCTGAGCGAGCCACGACGCCCGACCAGGGTGCCGTCGTCGACGATGGTGCACAGGCTGGAGGCGACCTTCTCACCCATGCGCCCGCTGTAGGCGGAACTGCCCTTGCGATTGAAATCGCCTTCCAGGCCATGGCCGACCGCCTCGTGCAGCAGCACGCCGGACCAGCCGGCGCCCATCACCACCGGCAGGGTGCCGGCTGGCGCGGGAATCGCCTCGAGATTGACCAGGGCCTGGCGCAGCGCTTCGCGGGCATAGCCCATGGCGCGATCTTCGCTCATGAAGTAGCGGTAGTCGCTGCGCCCACCACCACCATGGCTGCCACGCTCGCGGCGACCGTTCTGCTCGACGATCACGCTGACATTGAAACGCACCAGCGGACGAATATCGACGGCCAGGCTGCCGTCCTGCGCCGCCACCAGAATGCGATCCCAGACCCCGGCGAGGCTGACCGTGACCTGCTTGATCCGCGCATCGAGAGCACGCGTGGCCACATCGATCTGCTTGAGCAACTCGACCTTCTGCGCCCGACCGATCACGTCCAGCGGATTTTCCGCTGCATACAAGGCGGTGACCTGCGGGCTGCTGAAGGCCTGCACCCGCGCGTTCTGCCCGGCGCGGGCAATCGAGCGAGCCGCACGGGCGGCCTGGGTCAGTGCCTCGGCGGTGATGGCATTACTGTAGGCAAACCCGGTTTTCTCGCCAGACTGGGCACGCACACCGACGCCCTGATCCAGGTTGAAACTGCCTTCCTTGACGATGCCGTCCTCCAGCACCCAGGTCTCGGACACCTGGCTCTGGAAATACAGATCGGCAGCATCGATACCGGGGCCGGACAACTCGCCCAGCACCCCTGGCAGATGGTCGAGGGTCAAGCCGCCCGGGCCCAACAGGTGCTCACTGACGGATAACAACATCTCGCTCATAACTGTTTCATCTCGTTCATGTTTGCTCCAAACCAGGCAGCCGTGGTTCGGCCGCTGCAAAAAATCGTTTATGCCGGCTTACCGGCATCCGTTGGCGAATCGCCGCCTGCTCGACGGCATCGCGGCTAGCCAGCAAGACCGCCTCGCCTTGCGCCTGCTCGGCCAACACTCGACCCCAGGGATCGACGATGGCCGAATGGCCGAAGGTCTCGCGCCCGCCGGGATGAGTGCCGCCCTGGCCGGCGGCCAGCAGGTAGCACTGGGTCTCGATGGCCCGGGCCCGCACCAGTATCTGCCAATGCGCCGCACCGGTCAGCGCAGTGAAGGCCGCGGGCACGCTGATCAACTCAGCCCCGGCGTCACGCAGGGCGCCATACAGTTCAGGGAAACGCAGGTCGTAGCAAACCGTCAAGCCCAGGCGCCCAACGGGGGTATCGGCCACCACGACCTGGCTGCCGTGGGCAAAATCATCGGACTCGCGGTAACGGCCCTGGCTGTCGCCGACCTCCACATCGAACAGGTGCAGCTTGTCGTAGCGCGCGACCTGCTCGCCATGCTCGTCGAGCAACAGGCAACAGGCCCGCGCCTTTGCCTCGGGCTGACCCGCTGGCGGCAAGGGCAAGGTACCGGCCACTATCCATAATTTGAGGTCGCGGGCGGCCTGTTTCAACCAGGGCAGGATCGGCCCTTCACCGCGCGCTTCGCTGCGGCCCAGCGCGGCCAGGTCGCGGCGACCCATGGCGGCGAAATTCTCCGGCAATACCGCCAGGCGCGCTCCGCCCGCTGCGGCCTGCTCGAGCAGACGCCGGGCCTGGAGCAGATTGGCCGGTACATCGTCCCGGCTGACCATTTGAATCACCGCGAGGGTCATGCGCGCTCCAGGTCGGTGAGTGGTGAGTCTTCAGCTTACAAGCCATGGCCATCGGCTGCATCGCCTGGCGCAGCGGTTTTTTCAACAACCTGTCAGCGCGACTTCTCGAAAGGCTTGTCGAACGTGATCTGCGGATCCTGCCAACGGCCTTTGACGCTGTATTGCACACTGGCAAAACGTGCCACGCGATCGCCCAGCAGCTTGTCCACCAGAAATAACGCCCCGCCAATCGCCGGTGCGCCGACGATCAACGCAGCCAGCGGCAAGTTATTAGTCACCGGCAAGGTCACCAGCAGCTTGGCATCGACCAGGTCATCGGCCAGGTTCAGGGTACCGTCCAGCTCCAGATTGCTCGATGGCCCGGTCAGGGTAATGGGTTTGCGAGTGACGTACACCCCGTCGCTGGCGACCAGTAGCCCTTTGACCCGGTCATAGCTCAAGCCCTTGCCGAGCAGGTCGGAAAAGTCCAGGCGCAGACGGCGGCCAATAGAGTTGAAATTGAGCAGGCCAAATACCCGCAGCGCCGATGCAGGGCCTTGCACTTCAGTGAACTGGCCCTTGCGCAAGGTTGCATCCAGGCTGCCGGAAAAGCGCTTCAGACTGATCCACGCCGGCGAACCCGGCCAACGCCCATCGACATCCAGATGAAAGCTTTCACTGCTCGCCGTCGGCGCAAAGTCCCAGGCCAGCAGCACATCGGCCAGGTCCTTGCCCTGCAGGCGCCCCTTGTACCAACTGCTGCTAGCGTCTGCCGTACCCTGCCAACCGGCGCGACCGGTCAGCTGCAAGCCTTTCAGATTCAGATCCAGATCGTTGAACTGCACCCCCCTAGCGCTCGGTCGCGCTTTCAGCGACCACGCGCCCAGCGCCTCGGTACCTTGCAGCACCTGATCGATGTGCAGATCGAGAAGCGGAATCTGCCGCGGGTCGACGCCAAGCAGCGGGTCCGGCTTGTCCTCGACCGCGGCATCCTTGGCGGCGGCCGCCGGCAAACGCAGGTACTCCAGGTTGACCGCGATAGGCGTCGCGTCGGCGTCCGGCAAGTCGACCCGACCTTTCAATAGCTGGCTATCCAGGTGAAGCAACCAAGCTGCAGGCGCACGCTTGAGCTGTACCCCGAGGTTGTCGACAGTGCTGCCAAAGCCGCTGAATCGACCGATCTGCAGTTGTGCATCCTTGAACACCTGCTGCGCATCCTCGCGCGCCACACCGACATACGGCTTGAGCGCCGCCTGCCAGGCCGGCCAATCCAGTTCGCGGACTTGCCCACGCAAGCGCACACCCTTCGCCGCCGGCAACAGCGCCGGGCCGTCACCCAGGCGCAGTTCGCCGCGGCCCTCGGCTAACTGGCCGGGCGGTGCCGCAAAGGCCAGACTCGCCAGATCGGCATAATCCAGCCAATAGCGCCGCTCGGCGCCATTCAAAGTCATGCGCCAATCGGCATAACCTTCCTCGCTGGCGCTTTTGCCGAAGGGCGCTGGTAGCGCAACGGCCACCCCCTGGAGATTGGAATCCACGCGCAGCTGGCTGTCGACCCCATCCAGAGTCAGGCGCAGGCGATAGGGCAAGGTACCGCTCAGAGGCAGCGGTGCGGTCACGCCCAGCCAAGCCGTCAGGTTGCTCAGCGGCACCTGGCCGCCGGCCTCGATCTGGGTGCGCGCCTGGCCGCGGGTACCCTCCGCGATTGCCTTGCCCCGCACGGCATGGCCGAGGACTTGCGCGCGAATGTCCGGGGCACTCAAGCCACTGGTCGTGTCATAGCGAAAAGCCCCCTTGAGCTGGCTGAGCTCCAACTCGGGATTGCGCAACTGCAGCCGCGCACCTTCGGTGGCGAAGTCGACTATCACGTCTGCGTCCGCTGCTTGCCCCTTGTGCAGCGGCAGATCGAGTTTCAGTCTGCCCGATAACGGCCCCTCGCCCTGCCAGCCGGCGAACGTCTCGGCAGTGCCCATGGGCGCATCCTGGAGAATCTTCAGGGCATCGGCGACGCTGCTTTCCAGCTCGCTAGTCAACAGCAGCCGCAGTGCCTGCCCCGGCGCTGCGTGGGGGATGTCAGCCGCGGCGTTGCGCACCCGGCTATCGAGTATGCGCCCCTCGGCCACCCGTACCCGCACGCCGCTGTCTTCGATGAACACATCGCCACGCGCCTCGCGCAGTGCCGGCCACCCCGGCTGGAAGGCCAGTTCGGCATCTTCCACGGCGAAGAACAGGCTGAGACTGCGCGCAGCGTCGGCGGCGCCCTTGTTCAGCGAACCCTGAAATTGAAAATAGCCTTCATTGACCTTGCCGCCGCGAATCGCAGTTTTCAACCAGTCTGCCAGTTGCGGACTAAAGTCAGGTGCACGGGTCGGCAGGTATTTCTCGGTATAACGCGCGTCGCCGTTACGCAGACCCACACGCAGGTCCATGTAGTCCTCGGCTTCGGGATCGAACATCAGACGGATCAGGAAGTCACCGGCAACCGGCCCCTCCTCGCCGACCACTTGCAAATAGGGGCTGCGCAGGGTGAAGGCCTGCTCATCCAGTTGCCAGGTCAGCCGGGCATTGGCCTGGCTATACAGCCAGGGCGTGGGGAACAACGTGTCCAGGTGCAGGGAGAAATTCTCTGCTGCCAGGCGCAGCTCGCCCTGCCCCAGGTCACCGGCCAGACTGCCGCTGATGTTTTCTGCCGCGGGCGAAGCCAGATAGGCGGCAAAGCCGATGCGCTCGAGATTGGCGGCGAACTGCAGCCGCTTGTCGCCTTCGGCCTGCGGCCGGTAGTCCACCTGGATGTTGCGCAAGGCCCCCTGCGGCTGCAGGCTTTCGAGCAGCGCCAGACTCTTGTCCGGCAAGGGCGCCAGGGCCTTGACCAGCGGTAGCAGCGGCGCCAAGTCGAGGCGATCGGCGCCAAGCGACCACTGTTCTTCGGCTTCAGTACTGCCCTGAAGATGACTGATACCCAGCTGCACCTCGCCCCAGCGGGTCTCGCCCTGGCTCAGCGCCAGGTCGTCCAGCAGCAGCTCGAAGCCCTGTTCGGTACGCTCGAAATAGGCGTTGAGGGCGAGGTTCTGCACCTGCGCCGCCTCACGCTCGCGATAGGCAGCGACCACTTGCGGCGCATGCAGGCGACTGACGGCACGCTGCAAGGCACCATCGGCCCAGTCCAGCCAGACTTCACCGCCGGCCTGCAACTGCTCAAGGCGCCACTCGCGCGTCACGCTCGGCGGCAACCAGCGCGCCCAATCGCTTTGCGGCAGACTCAGGTACAGGTCGGCCTGCGCCTCGCGCCAGCGCTCGACTTGCATGCGCGTGCGCAGTTGCACGGCAACCGGCTGGCCATCGGGGAGCAGTAGGCGCGCATCCAGACGCTGGCGACTCGCGCCATTGCGCAGGGTCAGGTTGACGTACGTCAGGGTAACGGCCGGCCGCTCATGGGCTTCCAGGGTCACCTGGCTGTTCAGCAGCGACACCCGGTTCACCGCTTGCAACTGCTGCAATACCTGCGCGACATCCAGGGCTGCGGGCTCACTGCGCTGTGGCAGTCCCTTCAACGTCCAAGCGCCCTGCTCGTCCTGGTGCAGACTGAACTGCAAGCCATCCAATTCAAGATTGGCCAGCCGCGGCTCGCGCGCAAACAGGCTGGCGAACGGGTCCAGCGTCAGGCGTACCTGATCCAGACGCAGCGCGCTGACACCTTCGCCCAGCTGCACGTCATGGGCGATCAGCAGCGGCACGAAGCCCTGCCAGCGCCCCTCCAGCCGGCCGATACGCAGCGGCATGCCGAGCGCCGCGGAGGCCTGGTCCTCGGCCTCCAAGCGATATTCGGCGACCCACGGCACCAACTCGCGACCGAGGCTGACATACAGCGCCGCCAGCACCAGGCCCAGTGCGCACAAGCCCAGCCCCCAGCGCAACGCCAGCACCAACAAACGGGCCAGAAGCGCCATTCAGTTCATTCCTTGAACACGGCCGAC
Source organism: Pseudomonas sp. CC6-YY-74 (assembly GCF_002025205.1). GTDB lineage: Bacteria > Pseudomonadota > Gammaproteobacteria > Pseudomonadales > Pseudomonadaceae > Aquipseudomonas > Aquipseudomonas paeninsulae. The sequence continues at coordinate 2,915,309 of NZ_CP019947.1, forward strand.
GGATTCACAGCAGCACCACATCGTATTGCTCCTGGGAGTAAATCGTCTCGACCTGAAATTTGATGGTCCGGCCGATAAAGGCTTCGAGATCGGCAACATTGCCCGACTCTTCGTCGAGCAGGCGATCCACCACTTTCTGGTTGGCCAGCACGCGATAGCCCTCGGCCTGGTAGGCCCGTGCCTCACGCAGGATCTCGCGGAAGATCTCGTAGCAGGTGGTTTCCGGGGTTTTCATCTTGCCGCGTCCCTGGCAGCAGCCGCAGGGCTCGCAGAGTATCTGCTCGAGGCTCTCGCGCGTGCGCTTGCGGGTCATCTGCACCAGGCCCAACTCGGTGAGTCCGATGATGTTGGTCTTGGCGTGATCGCGCTCCAGCTGTTTTTCCAGGGTCCGCAACACCTGGCGCTGGTGCTCTTCATCTTCCATATCGATGAAGTCGATGATGATGATGCCGCCGAGGTTGCGCAGGCGCAGTTGCCGAGCGATGGCAGTGGCCGCTTCGAGATTGGTCTTGAAGATAGTCTCTTCGAGGGTGCGGTGACCGACGAAGGCACCGGTATTGACGTCGATGGTGCTCATCGCCTCGGCCGGGTCGATGATCAGGTAACCACCGGATTTCAGCGATACCTTGCGCTCCAGCGCCCGCTGGATCTCGTCTTCGACGCCGTACAAATCAAAAATCGGCCGTTCGCCCGGGTAGTGCTCCAGACGATCGGCGATTTCCGGCATCAGCTCGGCGACGAACAGGCTGATCTTCTGAAAGGTTTCCCGCGAGTCGATGCGGATCTTCTCGGTGCGCAGGCCGACCAGGTCGCGCAGGGTGCGCAAGGCCAGGCTGAGATCTTCGTAGATCACCGAAGGAGCCGGTGCGCTCTGCTTCTGCGCCGCAATCTGATCCCACAGGCGGCGCAGGTAGCGGATATCGACCAGAATTTCGTCGGCGCCCACACCATCGGCGGCGGTGCGCAGGATAAAGCCGCCAGCCTCGGCGATGCCTTCAGCCGCCACGCAGTCCGCCACCACTTGCTTGAGGCGTTCGCGCTCGGCTTCGTCCTCGATCCTCAGCGAGATGCCGACATGACTGGTCCGCGGCATGTACACCAGATAGCGCGAGGGGATCGACAACTGCGTGGTCAGCCGTGCGCCCTTGCTGCCGATCGGATCCTTGGTGACCTGCACTACCAAGGCCTGGCCTTCATGCACCAGGGCGCTGATGCTTTCCACCGCACTGCCTTCGCGGCTGGAAATTTCCGCGGCATGGATAAAGGCAGCGCGATCCAGGCCGATGTCGACGAACGCCGCCTGCATGCCCGGCAACACCCGCACCACCTTGCCCTTGTAAATGTTGCCGACGATACCGCGCTTCTGCGTGCGCTCGACATGCACCTCTTGCAGCACACCGTTTTCCACTACCGCTACGCGCGACTCCATCGGCGTGATATTGATCAGGATCTCTTCACTCATGGCTCTATCTCTGTTCCGGCGCAGCGGCAAACCGGGGGAACCCAAGCCTTCAGCGCAAGGATTCACTCACCCGCGGCCGGCGCTCTCTTGACTATGGACTGGCAGCGTCTGCCAGCACGGAATGCTGAATTCTGCGAGCAACTCGGCGGTTTCGCACAGGGGCAAGCCCACCACGGCCGAGTAACTGCCCTGCAACTGGCTGACGAACACTGCCGCCAGCCCTTGAATACCATAACTGCCAGCCTTGTCCCGGGGCTCGCCGGTGGCCCAATACGCCTCGATCTCTGCACGGCTCAACTGCCGAAAGCTCACCCGACTGCTGACCACCCGCGCAGCCACCTTGGCAGTCGACGCCAGGGCCACCGCCGTCAGCACCTGATGCTCGCGACCGGACAGCGCGCTCAGGGTCGCCACGGCTTCGTCGCGATCCTGTGGCTTGCCGAGAATCTGCCCATCGAGGACCACCGCGGTATCGGCACCGAGGACTACAGCATCACCCGGATCAACCAAGGCGGCCAGTCCGGCCTGCGCTTTGGCGCGGGCCAGACGCTCTACATAGGCGCTGGGTGACTCGTTTGGCAATGAATTTTCATCGACGGGGACGATTTGCGTGATGAAGGGCACACCGATCTGGGCCAATAATTCGCTACGTCGCGGCGACCCGGACGCCAAGTAAAGCGTAGTCATGCGGACTTCTCCCTGTCGAATTCGTGCAGGGCCAGCCGCACTCAATTGACGCTGAGGCGTTTGTGCACACCGCGCAGGATGACACAGACCCATGGCCACAATAGTGCGCTGACCAGTGCCGGCAAGACGAACGCCAGGGTCGGCGGACGGTTGCCGGTCAAGGCATTGAGCCACAGCTGGACCAGTTGGGCTAGACCGAACACCACCAGCAGCACCATGCTCTGCTGCCACATGGGGAACATGCGCAAGCGCTGCTGCAGGTTCAATACCAAGAAGATCACCAGGGTCAGAATCAGGGCATTCTGCCCCAGCAGCGTACCGTTCAGCACATCGGCCAACAGGCCGGTGCACCAGGCCGTGGTCATGCCCACCCGATGGGGCAAGGCCAGCACCCAGTAGGTCAGGAACAACGCCAGCCACAGCGGCCGGCCGACCTCCATGAACTTGGGTAAGCTGGACACACTGAGCAACAGGGCCAGGGCCAGACTGAGCCAGATCACCCAGGTATTGCGCGCACGCAAAGCGATCATTGGCCAGGCTCCGCTGCAGTGATGGATGAGGTAGCTGGCGCAGCGCTCGCGGTCCCTTGCGGGTCAGACGGTTGCGAGGGCGCGTTCGCCGGAGACTCAAGGGCCTGCCGATCCACCGCCTCCTGGGCCTCGGCCGAATCGCTGGCGCGCTGCTCCGGCGTGCGCGGATCGGTAAACACCAGCAGCATGTAGCGGCTGCGATTGAGGTTGGCGGTCGGCATAGCGCGGACAATCGCGAACGGCTGACCGGAGTCGTGAATCACCTCGGTGACCACCGCCACCGGATAGCCGGCCGGAAAACGCTGGCCCAGCCCGGAGCTGAGCAGCAGATCGCCTTCCTTGATATCCGCGGTATCGGCCACATGCCGCAACTCCAGGCGCTCCGGATTGCCGGTGCCAGTGGCGATCGCGCGCAGGCCATTGCGGTTGACCTGTACCGGGATGCTATGGGTGATGTCGGTGAGCAGCAGCACCCGCGAGGTGTAGGGCATCACCTCGACCACCTGGCCCATCAGGCCGCGTGCATCGAGTACCGGCTGACCGAGCAGCACGCCGTCTTTGGCGCCCTTGTCGATCAGGATGCGGTGGGTGAAGGGGTTGGGATCGATACCGATCAGCTCGGTGGCCAGCACATCATCATCGACCAGCGCCGAAGAGTTGAGCAGCTCGCGCAAGCGCACATTTTGCTCGGTCAAGGCCGCCAGCTTCTGCAGCCGCCGCTGCATCATCAGGCTTTCGGCCTTGAGTTTTTCATTCTCGGCCGCCAGGTCGCTGCGCGAACTGAGCTCCTGAGTGGCGCTGTCCCACAGGGTCACCGGCAAACGGCCAAACCAGTAGACCGGCTCGACAATAAGCCCCAACTGGCTGCGCAACGGCTGCAACACGGTAAGTCGCGCATCCACCACCATCAGCGCAGCCGATAGCACTGTGAACACCAGCAGGCGTACACCGAGCGAAGGACCTTTGGCAAATAGCGGTTTTATGGCGAGTTCCTCTCAAGCGTCAAGCAGCAAACAAAAAGCTGCAAGCGAGTGGAAACCCGGCTTGCAGCTCGAGACTTGGCGCAGACGGCTCACTCCGTGGACAGCAGGTCCATGGTGTGGCGATCCATCATATCCAGGGCCTTGCCGCCGCCACGGGCGACGCAGGTCAGCGGGTCTTCGGCAACGATCACCGGCAGACCGGTTTCCTGGGCCAGCAACTTGTCCAGATCACGCAACAAGGCACCGCCACCGGTCAACACCAGGCCACGCTCGGCGATATCCGAAGCCAGCTCCGGCGGCGACTGCTCCAACGCACTCTTGACCGCCTGCACGATGGTGGCCAGGGATTCCTGCAGGGCTTCCAGAACTTCATTGGAGTTGAGGGTAAAGGCGCGCGGCACGCCTTCAGCCAGGTTGCGGCCACGCACGTCGACTTCGCGCACTTCACCGCCCGGGTAGGCGGTGCCGATTTCCTGCTTGATCCGCTCGGCGGTGGATTCACCGATCAGCGAACCGTAGTTGCGCCGCACGTAGGTGATGATGGCTTCGTCGAAACGGTCGCCACCGACCCGAACGGATTCGGCGTAAACCACGCCATTCAGCGAAATCAGGGCGATTTCCGTGGTGCCGCCGCCGATATCGACGACCATCGAGCCACGCGCCTCTTCCACCGGCAAGCCGGCACCGATAGCGGCGGCCATCGGTTCTTCGATCAGGAATACTTCGCGGGCACCGGCACCCAGGGCCGATTCACGGATGGCGCGGCGCTCCACCTGGGTGGATTTGCACGGCACGCAGATCAGCACGCGCGGCGAAGGCTGGAGAAAGCTGTTCTCGTGAACCTTGTTGATGAAGTACTGCAACATTTTCTCGCACACGCTGAAGTCGGCGATCACGCCATCCTTCATCGGCCGGATAGCTGCGATGTTGCCAGGGGTGCGACCGAGCATGCGCTTGGCTTCGGTACCGACAGCAACGACGCTCTTCTGGTTGCCGTGGGTACGGATGGCTACGACCGAAGGCTCGTTCAGGACGATACCGCGCTCGCGCACATAAATCAGGGTATTGGCAGTGCCCAGATCGATCGACAGATCGCTGGAAAACATGCCACGCAGTTTTTTGAACATGGGAGAGGGACCCTAGGCAACGCGTGGGTAAAAGCAACGCGCGGGTAACGCGCAGGTAATTTGTGTGCATGAAGCACGCGCGAGTAACGCGCAGGTAAAAAGTGCGGCAAACTCTAACAACGACAGGGATTTTGAGCAAGGCGGCAATATGTTAGATTGCCTGTTTTCGGAGCTTTACCGCTCATCATCGCGGCCTTTGACCACCCAATCACTGAATCCGTTCCCTGCCCAGCCCCGTAGGCCATTGAAAAATATAACGCGCGACGGCTAAGCCGGGCCGCGTAGCCAGGCGCATTCAGCCGCTACGGAGCACAGTAACAACCGTAGGCTAGCCCGCCGGGCAGGCGAAGTGAGTCAGAAGCGCCGTGTACGAGTAGTACATGAGTATTTTGAGACGCCGAGCCCCGGGCTGATTTCAACGCCGCTTAGCCGAGCGCAGTAATTTGTAAACACCCTGTTAGGCATGGCGACCCACGCACACTTCAATTGGCTGCCCTCTACTGGAGAACCTCAATGGCGCTTGAACGCTCCGAGGTGGAAAAAATCGCCCATCTGGCCCGACTTGGCCTGAATGAAAGCGAAATTCCACGTACCACCGAGACCCTCAACAACATTCTCGGCCTGATCGATCAGATGCAGGCGGTCGACACCACGGGTATCGAGCCACTGGCTCACCCCCTGGAAGCGACCCAGCGCCTGCGCGCCGACGCAGTGGCCGAAGAAAACCACCGCGACGCCTACCAGGCGATCGCCCCGGCCGTCGAGAACGGCCTGTATCTGGTTCCCAAGGTGATTGAGTGATGCATCGACTGACCCTGGCTGAAATCGCCCGCGCCCTGGCTGCCAAACAATTTTCCGCCGAGGAACTGACCCGCGGCCTGCTGCAACGCATTGCACAACTCGACCCGCAGCTCAACAGCTTCATCAGCGTCACCGAAGAGCTGGCTCTGGGCCAGGCCAAGGCCGCCGATGCCCGCCGCGCCGCGGGTGAAACCGGCGCCCTGCTCGGCGCGCCAATCGGCCACAAGGACCTGTTCTGCACCAAAGATGTGCTGACCAGCTGCGGCTCGAAAATCCTCCAAGGTTTCAAGGCGCCCTATAACGCCACCGCGGTGGAGAAACTCGCCGCCGCCGGCACCGTGACCCTGGGCAAGCTGAACATGGACGAGTTCGCCATGGGCTCGGCCAACGAATCCAGCCACTACGGCGCGGTGAAAAACCCTTGGGATCTGACCCGCGTACCGGGCGGCTCCTCCGGTGGCTCGGCCGCAGCGGTGGCCGCACGCCTGTTGCCGGCCGCCACCGGCACCGACACCGGCGGCTCGATCCGCCAGCCGGCGGCGCTGACCAACCTCACCGGGATCAAGCCGACCTACGGCCGCGTCTCGCGCTGGGGCATGATCGCCTACGCCTCCAGCCTCGACCAGGGCGGCCCACTGGCCCGTAGCGCCGAAGACTGCGCACTGATGCTGCAGGCCATGGCCGGTTTCGACCCGAAAGATTCCACCAGCGTCGACCAGCCGGTCGATGACTACCTCGCGGCATTGGCCAAACCGCTGAATGGCCTGCGCATCGGCTTGCCCAAGGAGTACTTCGGTGCCGGCCTCGACAGCCGTATTGCCGAGGCGGTGCTGAGCGTGGTCGAGGAGCTGAAAAAGCTCGGCGCCACGGTCAAGGACATCAGCCTGCCGGCCATGCAGCATGCGATTCCGGCCTATTACGTGATCGCTCCGGCCGAAGCCAGCTCCAACCTGTCGCGTTTCGATGGCGTACGCTTCGGCTACCGCTGCGAAAACCCGGTCAACCTCGAAGACCTGTACAAGCGCTCGCGCGGCGAAGGCTTCGGTACCGAGGTGAAGCGCCGGATCATGATCGGCACCTATGCCCTGTCGGCCGGTTACTACGATGCCTATTACCTGAAAGCGCAGAAGATTCGCCGATTGATCAAGAACGACTTCGTCGGTGCCTTCAACGAGGTGGACGTGATTCTCGGCCCGACCACGCCGAACCTGGCCTGGAAGCTCGGCGAGAAGAACAACGACCCGGTCGCAGCCTATCTGGAAGACATCTACACCATCACCGCCAACCTCGCCGGTATTCCCGGCCTGTCGATGCCCGCCGGCTTCGTCGACGGTTTGCCGGTCGGCGTGCAACTGCTCGCGCCGTACTTCCAGGAAGGACGCCTACTCAACGTGGCGCACCAATATCAACAAGTCACTGATTGGCACACTCGCGCGCCAAGCGGATTTTGAGGACGACTCACATGCAATGGGAAACCGTGATCGGGCTGGAAATCCACGCACAGCTCAGCACCCAATCGAAGATTTTCTCCGCCAGCGCCATCGCCTTCGGTGCCGAACCCAACACCCAGGCCAGCCTGGTTGACCTCGGCATGCCCGGCACCCTGCCGGTGCTCAACGCCGAAGCGGTGCGCATGGCCTGCAAGTTCGGCCTGGCGATCGACGCGCACATCGCGCCGCAGAACGTGTTCGCCCGTAAGAACTACTTCTACCCGGACCTGCCCAAGGGCTACCAGACCAGCCAGATGGATCACCCCATCGTCGGCAAGGGCTTCCTCGACATCACCCTGGAAGACGGCAGCAGCAAGCGCATCGGCATCACCCGCGCACACCTGGAAGAAGACGCCGGCAAGAGCCTGCACGAAGACTTCCACGGCATGAGCGGCATCGACCTCAACCGTGCCGGTACGCCGCTGCTGGAGATCGTCTCCGAGCCGGACATTCGTTCGGCCAAGGAAGCGGTGGCCTATGTCAAGGCGATCCACGCCCTGGTGCGTTACCTGGGGATCTGCGACGGCAACATGGCCGAGGGTTCTCTGCGCTGCGACTGCAACGTCTCGGTACGTCCGGTCGGCCAGGCCGAATACGGCACCCGCGCCGAAATCAAGAACGTCAACTCCTTCCGCTTCATCGAAAAAGCCATTAATCATGAAGTACAGCGGCAGATCGAGCGGATCGAAGACGGCGGCAAGATCGTCCAGGAAACCCGCCTGTACGATCCGAACAAGGACGAAACGCGCTCGATGCGCAGCAAGGAGGAAGCCAACGACTACCGTTACTTCCCCTGCCCCGACCTGTTGCCAGTGGTGATCGAACAGAGCTTCCTCGATGAAATTCGCGCCAGCCTGCCAGAGCTGCCGGTGGAGAAACGCGCGCGCTTCGAGGCGCAGTTCGGCCTGTCCGCCTACGATGCCGACGTACTGGCCGCCACTCGCGAACAGGCCGACTACTTCGAGGCGGTCAATGCCGTGTGTGGCGATGCCAAGCTGGCCGCCAACTGGGTGATGGGCGAGCTGTCCAGCCTGCTCAACGAACTAGGCATTGAGATTGAGCAGTCGACCGTTTCCGCCGCACAGCTGGGCGGCATGATTCGGCGCATTCAGGACAACACCATCTCCGGCAAACTCGCCAAAGATGTTTTCAAGTTCATCGCTCGTGGCGATGACCAGATCCAAGGTGATGATCTCAATAGTGCTGATCGCATCATTGAGCTGCATGGCCTCAAGCAGGTCACCGACTCGGGCGCCATCGAAAGCATGCTGGATGAAGTGCTGGCGGCCAATGCCGAGCAGGTCGAACAGTACCGTGCCAGCGACGAAGCCAAGCGCGGCAAGATGTTCGGCTTCTTCGTCGGCCAGGCCATGAAAGCCTCCAAAGGCAAGGCCAACCCCGGCCAGGTGAACCAACTGCTGAAGAACAAGCTCGAAGGTTGAGCCTGCTTTAAATTTCTGAAGAATACGCCAACGCTTGCGTTGGCCCAGCGAACGACCGGCCATGAATGGCCGGGCCGATCCTCCTAACAGGATACGGATGTCTCGCTACACACAACGCCGGGCCCGCCGGCGTTGCTTTATCCGTAGGGTGGAAAACCGCGCAGGGTTTTCCTCCACAATCCGGTGGATGCCCGAAGCGCTATCCATCCAGACAAGGAGTCGCCATGCGCCTGTTCTTGATCATGACCATCAGCCTGCTACTCAGCGCGTGTGCCAGCCAGGGCCCGCTAGACCCGCACGGTTACCGCGCCGAAGGTCAGGCGTCCTATTACGGCGCGCGCCACCATGGCAAGAAAACCGCCAGTGGTGAGCGCTTCGACCAGCACGCCCTGACCGCCGCGCATCGCAGCCTGCCCTTCGGCAGCAAGGTACTGGTCACCAACCTGCGCAACGACAAGAGCGTGGTGGTGCGCATCAACGACCGCGGCCCCTATGCCAAGAAACGCATCATCGATCTCTCGAAAAAAGCCGCCGAACAGCTGGATATGCTGCGCGCCGGCGTGGTGCCGGTGCGCGTGCAGCAACTGGCCGAATGAACATAGCTGTTTACAAAGAAGAATCGATTGCCCTGATCGCCCTCTGGCGTACTGCACGCCGATGATTAAACTAGCGGCACTTTTCTGGAGCCCCGTGCAATGACCCGATTACCTTCGTCTACCTGATTGCCGGCCTGGTATTGCTGGTGGCCGGCGCCGAGGTGCTGGTCCGCGGCGCCGGCAAGCTGGCGGCGCAATTCGGTATCCCGCCGCTGGTAATCGGCCTGACCGTGGTGGCCTTCGGCACCAGTGCGCCGGAAACCGCCGTCAGCGTACAAGCCGCATTGAACGGCAGCGGCGACCTGGCCATCGGCAACGTGATCGGCAGCAATATCGCCAACGTCCTGCTGATCCTCGGCATGACGGCCCTGGTCGCACCGCTGATCGTCTCCCGCCAGCTGATCCGCCTGGATGTGCCGATCATGATCGGCGCCAGCCTGGTGGTTTACGCCCTGGCCTGGGACGGCAGCCTGAGTACGCTCGACGGCGCCTTGCTGTTCAGCGGCGTAGTGGCCTACACCGGCTTTCTGATCATCAGCAGCCTGCGCGACAAGAGCACGAGCGAGGACGATGAGTTCGCCAAGGAATTCAGCCTGCACGCAGCGCCCAAACCCTACGCCTGGTTGATCAACCTGGCACTGATCGTGGTCGGCCTGATCCTGCTGGTGAGCGGCTCCCACTTTCTGGTCGAAGGCGCCGTCAGCCTGGCCCGCGCCCTGGGCTTGTCCGAGTTGATCATCGGCCTGACCGTGGTGGCCATCGGCACGTCGCTGCCGGAGCTGGCGACCTCGATCCTCGCCGCCATCCGCGGCGAACGGGATATCGCCGTGGGCAATATCGTCGGCAGTAATATCTTCAACCTGCTCTGCGTACTGGGTCTGGCCTCGCTGGTCTCGCCGCTGCCGATCTCGATCTCGCCGAACGCCCTGGCCTTCGACTTCCCGGTGATGATCGCCGTGGCCGTGGCCTGCCTGCCGATCTTCTTTGCCGGCTACCGCATCAACCGCTGGGAGGGTCTGCTGTTCCTCGCCTACTACCTGGCCTACACCCTCTACCTGGCGCTGTTCGCCACCGGCCGACCGTTCGCCCAGACCTTCGGCGACGCCATGCTCGGCTATGTGCTGCCGCTGACTGCGGTGACCCTGGCGGTGATCGCCGGACGCGCCTGGCAAAAGCAGCGCCAGGCCTGTTAGACCAGATAGGCCCTCCTCGCCCTCAATGAGCAAGCCTCGCAGGGCGGGGCTCCTGGATTGCGCTGACGCTTAGCAGTGGCCTAGGTCGCCGATTGAGCGGTGCTCCGCGGGCCGCCGCTGGCTATCGCTGCGCTCGGGATGAACGCCTGGCCTTGCCCAGCAGTCCCCTAGATCCAACCGGCCCACTGCAACAGCAACAAACCGATATTGATGGTCACCACCGCGGCCAGGGTGGTGATCACGATGATCGCCGCCGCCAGTTGATGATTGCCATTCACCGCCCGCGCCATGACGAAGCTGGCGGCGGCCGTGGGGCTGGCGAAGTAGAGGAACAGGATCGCCAGATCCGCGTCACGGAAGCCCCACAGCCAGGCGCCCAGGGTGGCCAGCAACGGCAGCCAGACCATCTTCATCAGGCTTGCACTGATGGCAATGCCGCTGCTGTTGCGCAACGAGGCCAGCGTCAGGGTGCCACCGATGCAGATCAATGCCAGCGGCAGGGTCATCTGCGCGAAGTACTGGGTCGAGATCATCAGCCAATCCGGTAGCGGCAGCTGCCAGTAGGCGATCGGCATCGCCGCCAGCACGCCGATGATCAGCGGATTACTGAGGATGCTCTTGCCGATGGCCCAAGGACCGGACTTGACGTGCGGGCTGTAGATCGCCAGGACGATGGACGACAGGGTGTTGTAACAAAGGATCACCACCCCGCCCAACACCGCCCCGACCGACAGGCCGTAATCACCGTACAGGCTGGTGGCCAGCGCCAGGCCGACGATGCCGTTGTTGCCGCGAAACGCGCCCTGGGTGTAGATCCCGCGATCCACCTGCGGCCAGCGCCAGATCGCCCAGCCCCAGGCGATCAGGAAACACACCAGGGTCGCCAGCACGAAGTAGCCGAGCAGCGCCGGCTGCAGGGCCGCGCTCAGGTCCGCCTTGACGATACCGAGAAACAGCAGAGCCGGCAGGGTGCCGCGAAACACCAGCGACGAGGCGGTATTGATAAAGGCGTCGTCGATCCAGCCCAGGCGCTTGAGCCCCACTCCGAGAAACAGCATCGAGAAGACCGGCGCGGTGATGGCGAGGGTTTGCTGAACGACGGCGAGCATGGCAGCCCCTGGAAGACGATTTACTTAGGGGGCTAATCATAGCAACAGAAGAGGTACGATAACCCGACACTATCTGCACGTCCCCCGGATGCGCTCCAGGGGGACGTGCGGTCGCGCCGCCTTTCTCAGCGCTTGACCGGGCGCTTCTGCAATTTGCGTTGCAAGGTGCGCCGGTGCATGCCGAGCGCGCGGGCGGTGGCGGAGATATTGCCTTCGTGCTCGCTGAGCACGCGCTGGATATGCTCCCACTGCAGGCGGTCCACCGACATCGGGTTTTCCGGCACCAGGGTGTCCAGGTCGGCGTGTTGGGTCAGCAGTGCGGCCAACACATCGTCGGCATCGGCCGGCTTGCACAGGTAGTTACAGGCGCCGCGTTTGATCGCCTCCACCGCGGTGGCGATGCTCGAATAGCCGGTGAGAATCACCACGCGCATCTCGGCATCCAGCTCCAGCAACTTGGGCAACAGCACCAGCCCGGAATCGCCTTCCATCTTCAAATCGAGCACCGCGTATTCCGGCACGTCCTGCTCGGCCAGAGCCAGGCCTTCTTCGGCGGAACCGGCGGTCGACACACGCAAGCCGCGACGGCTCATGGCCCGCGCCATCACCCGGGTAAACGTCGGGTCATCGTCGACCAGCAGCAGATGGGGCTGCTCTTCGCCTTCGAATAAGACTTCGTCACTCATACTCAATACTTCCTCAGGCTCGGCCATAGGCGCGCGGCAACTTGAGCTCGGTGAGCGTGCCGCCCTCTTCGTGGTTATACAGCTTTACCGTGCCGCCGGCACGGGTGACGCTGGCCTGACTGAGAAACAGACCCAGGCCGAAACCCTTGCCCTTGGTGGTGAAAAACGGCCGGCCAATCTGCTCGGCAATCGCCAGCGGCACCCCGGTACCGAAGTCGCGAATATTCAGGCGCAGCCACTGGTGATCCCAGTCGAGGCGAATATCCAGCTTGTCCGGACAGGCATCGGCAGCGTTGTTCAACAGGTTGAGCAGCGCCTGGGTCAGATCCGCCGGCGGCATCAGGTGGGGCGGCGCACCCAGCCCCAGGCACTGATAGCGGTAGCTGGCCTCCGGGCGCATCAGGTGCCAGCGTTTGAGGGCGGTTTCCAGCCACTCCACCGCGGACTGCTCGATCACCGCCTGACGCCGGTCAGCCTCGGCGGCGCGCACCAAGTGCTGCAGGGTTTCCTTGCACAGCTTGACCTGCTCCTGCAGCACCGCCAGATCTTCCTGCAACAGCGGATCCTGATGCTCGCGGCGCAGCTCCTTGATCAATACGCTCATGGTCGCCAACGGCGTGCCCAGCTCATGGGCGGCGCCGGCGGCCTGGGTGGCAACCGCCAGCAACTGCTGGTCGCGCAAGCCTTCCTCACGGCGCTCGGCGCGCAGTTCCTCCTGATCGCGCAGCTCCTCGGCCATCTTGGCGACGAAGAAGGTAATCAGCCCCGCGGCCAGGGCGAAACTCAGCCACATGCCGTAGATCAACAGGCTTTCGCGCGGGCCTGGCGGCAAGTTCAGCGGGTGCGACCACACCAGCAGCAGCGTGTAGCCGGCCAGTGCCAGGCCCGACAAGGTGATGGTGAACATCCAGGGCAAGGTCGCCGCGGCGATGGTCAATGGCACCAGGAAATAGGAGACAAAGGGGTTGGTCGAGCCACCCGAGTAATACAGCAGCACGCTGTGGATGACCAGGTCGCAGCCCAGCTGCACCGCGTACTCCAGTTCGGTGACCGGCCAGGGTCCGCGCAGGCGCAAGGCGGTCAGCAGGCACAACACCAGCGAGACCCCCAGGGTGATGCTCAGCTCCTGCCAGGGCAACGGCAGCAATCCGGAGTTGTAGGCCAGGCCCACCGAGCCCGCCTGGGCGGCCAACACCAGGATACGAATCAGCGTCAGGCGCCAGAGATTTTGCCGACTGGCCGACAGCAACTGTACGGGTGCGAGCATGGGCTCTCCAAAAAGGTCTCGTTTGCCGAGCTGGGCGAGTATAACCAAGGCTCCGCCTAGTCAGCTGCGGCAACTGGCCGCAGCCATGGCAGCAGTCAGCTACAAGGGCGGGCGGACGGCGATCCATTTCAGCCCAGCAAACACCATAACCAAGGCAAACGCCCCGCCCCACAGCAACGCAACGCGACTGCCCAGGCCGGACAATCAACCGGCGTTAACCCGAACCGTCGAATCGCTACGTCTACCCTTAGCAACACCCCGCACACTCTGTGTCCCCATCACGCACAAGGAAACGTCATGCAGCCATTGTCCCGTCTTGCCAGTGCCCTGGTCATCAGCGCCACCGGCCTGCTCAGCCTTGCGGCACACGCCGAAGAGGTCCACTACAACCAGATCTCCCTGCGTGCCGAGGTCAATCAGGAAATCGCTCACGACCTGATGCACGTCACGCTGTACAGCGAAGCGCAGGACAGCGACCCGGCCGCACTGGCTGCGCAGATCAGCAAGACCCTCAACGCCAGCATCGCCCAGGCGCGCAAGGCCAAAGGCGTCAGCGTGGCCATGGGCAGCCGCCACAGCTATCCGGTCTACGATGACAAGGGCCAGCAAATCACCGCCTGGCGCGAGCGTGCCGAACTGCGCCTGGAAAGCGCCGACTTCAGTGCCCTGTCCAGGCTTACCGGCGAAATGCTGCAAGACCTGAAGATGGGCGGGATGAACTTCAGCATTGCCAGCGCCACGCGCAAAACCCATGAAGATGCCCTGCTCAAGGAGGCCGTGGCGGCGTTCAAGGCCCGCGCGCAACTGGCCACCGCAGCCCTGGGTGGCAGCGGCTACAAACTGGTCAACCTGAGCCTGAACAGCGGTGGCTTTCAAGCGCCGATGCCGATGCGCATGAACACGATGAAAGGCGCAGCGAGGATGGAAGACGCAGTGACACCGGAAATCGAAGCCGGCACCAGCCAGGTGACCATCAATGCCGACGGCGTGATCGAAGTGCAGATGCCCTGAACCATGCCTTGCAAGCATGCCACGCCGTTATCGGAAGATAGCGGCGTTTTGCCATGTTATCGCCACACAATTGCTCAAATGCGACAACCACGTACAACTCGCCCACAGTTGCTACGCTGAATGCGTTATGCCCCTTGCCTGCGGCACATGCCATGCATAGTTTCAGCCAAGGTCTCCACGAGAGTCCCCTCACGCGAACAACCATAATAATCAATGAGGTCACTATGCGTAAGAACGCCGTCATCCAGGCTTTTCTCGTTGCTGGGCTGATCGCCAGCACTTCGCTGGCTCAGGCCGCCAGTAACCTGGTGTACTGTTCGGAAGGCAGCCCGGCCGGGTTCGACCCAGGCCTGTACACCACCGGCACCGACTTCGATGCTTCAGCGGAAACCGTATTCAACCGCCTGACCCAGTTCGAGCGCGGCGGCACCGCCGTCATCCCCGGTCTCGCGGAAAAATGGGACATTGCCGCAGACGGCCTGAGCTACACCTTCCACCTGCGTCCCGACGTCAAGTTCCACAGCACCGCGTACTTCACGCCGAGTCGCACCTTCAATGCCGACGACGTGCTGTTCACCTTTCAACGCATGCTCGACAAGAATCATCCGTTCCGTAAGGCCTACCCCACCGAGTTCCCCTACTTCACCGACATGGGTATGGACGCCAACATCGCCAAGCTGGAAAAACTCGACGACAAGACCGTCAAGTTCACCCTCAACACAGTGGACGCCGCGTTTATCCAGAACCTGGCGATGAGCTTCGCCTCGATCCACTCGGCCGAATACGCCGGGCAGTTGCTCAAGGCCGGCCAGGCCGCCGACATCAACCAAAAGCCAATCGGCACCGGGCCCTTCGTATTCAAGCGTTACCAGAAGGACTCGCAGATCCGCTTCACCGGCAACAAGGAATACTGGAACCCCGATGAGGTGAAGATCGACAACCTGATCTTCGCCATCAACACCGACGCCTCGGTGCGCATGCAGAAGCTCAAGGCTGGCGAATGCCAGGTCAGCGTCTACCCGCGCCCCGCCGATCTGGACTCGCTGAAGCAAGAAGCCAACCTGCAGATGCCGGAACAAGCAGGTTTCAACGTCGGTTACCTCGCGTACAACACCGAGCACAAGCCGCTCGACAAGCTTGAAGTACGCCAGGCGTTGGACATGGCGGTGAACAAGCAAGGCATCATCGACGCCGTCTATCAGGGCGCCGGACAACTGGCCGTCAACGGTATGCCACCGACTCAGTGGTCCTACGATGAGACCATCAAGGACGCCGGCTACAACCCGGAAAAGGCCAGACAATTGTTGAAAGAGGCCGGTGTCGCCGAAGGCACCGAGATCTCCTTGTGGGCCATGCCGGTGCAACGCCCCTACAACCCCAACGCCAAGCTGATGGCCGAGATGCTCCAGTCTGACTGGGCCAAGGTCGGCATCAAGGCGAAGATCGTCAGCTACGAATGGGGCGAGTACAACAAACGCGCCAAGGCCGGCGAGCACGACGCCCTGCTGATCGGCTGGACCGGCGACAACGGTGACCCGGACAACTGGCTGGGCGTGCTGTATGGCTGTGATGCCATCGGTGGCAACAACTATGGTCGCTGGTGTGACGCTGAGTTCGACAAGCGTATCAAGCAAGCCAAAGCGATTAACGACAAGGATCAACGCAGCGTCCTCTACAAAGAGGCTCAGCAGATCCTCAAGCGCGAAGTGCCGATCACCCCGATTGCCCACTCCACGGTGTATCAGCCGATGAGCAAGAAGGTCCATGGCTTCAAAATCAGCCCATTCGGCCTGGTTTCGTTCTACGGCGTCAGCGTCAGCAAGTAACCCGCCCAAAGTGAACACCCGAGTCGGTTACCCACCGGCTCGGGTTCCGTGCCAGAGCAGCTTATCCGGCTGCTACTGATCCGCACTGCCGTCCTTCGGGGAAGCACCATGCCGAACTGTCCACGCGTGTTGATCCACCTGCTGCTCTGTGGCGCCCTTGCCACTGCCAGCCAGACTTATGCCGCCAGCGACAGCCTGGTGGTCTGTACCGAGGCCAGCCCGGAAGGCTTCGACATCGTCCAGTACACCGCGGCGACCACCGCCGATGCCGCGGCAGAAACCGTGCTCGAGCGCCTGGTCGATTTCGCGCCGGGCAGCACCGCGTTGATCCCCGGCCTGGCCGAGCGTTGGGACGTCTCCGCCGATGGCCTGAGCTACACCTTTCACCTGCGCCGGGGGGTGAAATTCCACAGCACCGCCTGGTTCACCCCGAGCCGCGAGTTGAATGCCGACGACGTGCTCTGGAGCTTGCAACGCCAGCTCGACCCGCAGCACCCCTGGCACCCGCTGTCCGTGCGCGGCTTCCCCTATGCCGAAGCCATGGGCATGGCGCAGCTGATCGAACGCATCGACAAGCTCGACGACAGTACCGTGCGTTTCGTGCTGAAGCACCCCGAAGCGCCCTTCCTGGCCGACCTGGCCATGGGCTTCGCGTCCATCTATTCCGCCGAGTACGCCGGGCAGTTGCTCGCCCAGGGCAAGAGCGAACAGCTCAACCGCCTACCAATCGGCACCGGCCCCTTCATCTTCGAACGCTATGCCAAGGACGCCCAGGTGCGCTTTCGCGGCAACCCGCAGTACTGGAATGGCGCACCGGCACTCGAGCGGCTGATCTTCGCCATCACCCCCGAACCCACTGTGCGTCAGCAGAAGCTCAAGGCCGGCGACTGCCAGATCGCCCTGTACCCGCGGCCGGTGGACATTGCGGCCCTGCAAGCCGACCCCGCGCTGCAGGTGCTGGAGCTGGATTCGCTGCTCACCGCCTATATCGGCATCAATACCCGCCACCCGCCGCTGGACGATGTGCGCGTACGCCAGGCACTCAACCTGGCCTTCGACAAGACCGCCTACCTGCGCGCGCAATACGGTGAGGGCGGCGCCAGCCCGGCCGTGGCGCCCTACCCGGCGACGCTCTGGGGCCACGACCCTGACCTGACCGGTTGGCCCTATGATGTCGCGCGCGCCAAACAGTTGCTGCGCGACGCAGGCCTCGGTGCCGGCTTCAAGCTGTCGATCTGGACCCGCCCCGGCGGCGGCCCGACCAACCCCAACCCGGGCATAGGCGCGCAGATGCTCCAGGCCGATCTCGCGGCCATCGGCATCCAGGCCGATATCCGCATGTTCGAGTGGGGTGAGCTGATCAAGCGAGCGAAGAATGGCGAACACGACCTGGTGTTCATGGGCTGGGCCGGCGACAACGGCGACCCGGACAACTTCCTCACCCCCAACCTGTCCTGCGCGGCCGCGGCAAGCGGCGAAAACCAGGCCGGCTGGTGCGACAAGCAATTCGAGGCGCTGATCAGCCAGGCTCGCCAGGTCCACGACCAGGCCAAACGAGCCGCGCTGTATCGCCAGGCTCTGGCGATCTTTCATCAGCAGGCGCCCTGGATCGCCCTGGCCCATCCCAAGCAGTTCAGCGTCCTGCGCAAGGGCGTGCAGGGTTTCGTCCTCAGCCCCATGGGTTCAAACAATTTCTCTAAAGTGAACGTTAACCCGTAGGAGCGGGGGGACGCCGAGTCCCATGCCCGCGAACAGCTATCGCGGGCATGGCCCGCTCCTACAAAAAAACGCCGGACCACACAGACCCTCTATAACAACAGCGCCGGGCCACGCAGCCCGGCACACCGAGCCAACCGTTGGAGTGCTGATATCCCATGTTGTCCTTTATTGCTCGCCGCCTGGGGCTGCTGATCCCCACCTTTTTCGGCATCACCTTGCTCACCTTCGCCCTGATTCGCATGATCCCCGGCGACCCGGTGGAAGTGATGATGGGTGAACGTCGGGTCGACCCGGTCATGCACGCCGAAGCCATGGAGCGCCTGGGCCTGAACAAGCCGCTATACGCCCAGTACATCGACTACATCGGCCAACTGGCTCAGGGCGATCTTGGCGAATCGCTGCGCACCCGCACCAGTGTCTGGAGCGAGTTCCTCACCCTGTTCCCCGCTACCCTGGAACTGGCCCTCGCCGCCCTGCTGTTCGCCGGCAGCCTGGGCCTGATCGCCGGGGTGGTGGCCGCACTGAAACGCGGCTCGCTGTTCGATCACGGGGTGATGGGCATCTCCCTGGCCGGCTATTCCATGCCGATCTTCTGGTGGGGCCTGCTGCTGATCATGTTTTTCTCGGTGTGGCTGGGCTGGACCCCGGTGTCCGGGCGCATCGACCTGCTCTACGACATCCCGCCGGTGACCGGCTTCATGCTGATCGACAGCCTGCTCAGCGATGAAGAAGGCGCCTTCGCCGATGCCCTGCACCACCTGGTCCTGCCGGCCATCGTGCTCGGCACCATCCCCCTGGCGGTGATCGCCCGGATGACCCGCTCGGCGATGCTCGAAGTGCTGGGTGAGGACTATGTACGCACTGCCCGCGCCAAGGGCCTGTCTCCGGCGCGGGTGGTGTTCGTCCACGGTTTGCGCAACGCGCTGATTCCGGTACTCACGGTATTCGGCCTGCAGGTCGGCGCCCTGCTCGCTGGTGCGGTGCTGACCGAAACCATCTTTTCCTGGCCGGGCATTGGCAAATGGCTGATCGAATCGATCGGCGCCCGCGACTACCCGGTCGTGCAGAACGGCATCCTGCTGATCGCCTGCCTGGTGATCCTGGTCAACTTCGTGGTGGACATCCTCTACGGCCTGGCCAATCCACGCATTCGCCATCAGCGCTGAGAACCTGCCCATGGCCTGCTGCGCGTCGGCGATACCGCGTCAAAATCCATCTCGAGATGCTCATTTGCACCAGCAAACTCCGCTCTCTCGACGAATTTTTCCTTGTCTCGCTCTAGCTCGCGAGGCCATGCACAGGTTCTACGGAGCCCACTATGACAACTGAAACCGTTACACCCGTCATCGACCAAAGCCTGCTCTACCCCTCACCGCTGCAGGAATTCTGGCAGGCCTTCGCGCACAACAAGGGCGCAGTAGCCGGTTTACTGTTCATGTGCCTGCTGGTGTTCTGCGCGCTGTTTGCCCCCTGGGTGGCGCCGTTCGATCCCAGTGAGCAGTACCGCGACTTCATGCTGACCCCGCCAGCCTGGCTCGCAGGCGGCCAACTGCAGTTTCTGCTGGGCACCGACGAGCTGGGCCGCGACCTGCTCTCGCGGCTGATTCACGGTGCACGCCTGTCGCTGCTGATCGGCCTGGCCTCGGTCGTGCTGTCGCTGATCCCCGGCATTCTCCTGGGCCTCACCGCCGGCTTCTTCCCGCGCCTGCTCGGCCCTCGATCATGCGCCTGATGGACATCATGCTGGCGCTGCCGTCCTTGCTGCTGGCGGTGGCCGTGGTCGCCATCCTTGGCCCTGGGCTGATCAACACCATCTTCGCCATCGCCATCGTCTCGCTGCCATCCTACGTGCGCCTGACCCGCGCCGCGGTGATGGGCGAACTGAACCGCGATTACGTCACCGCCGCACGCCTGGCCGGCGCCAGCCTGCCGCGGTTGATGTTCGTCAGCGTGCTGCCCAACTGCATGGCGCCGCTGATCGTGCAGGCCACCCTGAGCTTTTCCTCGGCGATTCTCGACGCCGCCGCCCTGGGCTTCCTCGGCCTCGGCGTACAACCGCCGACGCCGGAGTGGGGCACCATGCTGGCCTCGGCCCGCGACTATATCGAGCGCGCCTGGTGGGTGGTCACCCTGCCCGGCCTGACCATCCTGCTCAGCGTGCTGGCAATCAACCTGATGGGCGACGGCCTGCGCGATGCGCTCGACCCGAAGCTGAAGAATGCCCAGTGAGGACACCCAAATGAACATGACAGCTTTTGTAGGATGGGTCGGGTCGCGCAAGGTTGAGCGCAGCGATACCCATCGAAATGGTCGAGTGACAATAATGGGTATCGCGCGGCTCAACCCACCCTCCGGATCGGAGCCGCGCCCATGAGCCTGCTCGACATCAAGAACCTCAGCGTGCGCTTCGGCGGCGCCAACGCCGTGCCGGTGGTCGATGGCCTCGACCTCTCGGTGGACAAGGGCGAGGTGCTGGCCATCGTCGGCGAGTCCGGCTCGGGCAAATCGGTGACCATGATGGCGCTGATGGGCTTGATCGACGCCCCTGGCATCGTCCACGCCGACAGCCTGCAATTCGACGGCACCGACATGCTGCGCCTGAAGGGCCGGCAGCGCCGACACATCGTCGGCAAGGACCTGGCGATGATCTTCCAGGACCCGATGACCTCGCTCAACCCCAGTTTCACCGTGGGTTTCCAGATCGAGGAAGTGCTGCGTCAGCACCTCAACCTGTCGGCCAAGGCCGCCCGCCAGCGCGCCCTGCAACTGCTCGAACGGGTCGAGATTCCCGCCGCCGAAAGCCGCCTCGGCGCTTACCCGCACCAGCTCTCCGGTGGCATGAGCCAGCGCGTAGCAATCGCCATGGCGATTGCCGCCGAGCCCAAGCTGCTGATCGCAGACGAACCGACCACCGCGCTGGACGTGACCATCCAGGCGCAAATCATGGAGCTGCTGCTCGACCTGCAACGCGAGCAGAACATGGGCCTGGTGCTGATCACCCACGACCTCGCCGTGGTCGCCGAAACCGCCCAGCGCGTCTGCGTGATGTACGCCGGACAAGCGGTGGAAATCGGCCGGGTGCCGCACCTGTTCGACGCGCCCAGCCATCCCTATACCGAGGCGCTGCTCGCGGCGATTCCCGAACACAGCCTGGGCGCCCGGCGTCTGGCCACCCTGCCCGGCATCGTCCCCGGACGCTTCGACCGCCCCAGGGTTGCCTGCTCGCGCCGCGCTGCCCCTACGTGCAAAGCAACTGCCATGCGCAGCGGCCGGCGCTGGACCCGCAGGTCCACGGCGCGGCGCGCTGCTTCTATCCGCTCAATCAGGAGGTCACGGGATGACTGACGCCCCGCGCAACAGCAGCGTGCTCAGCGCTCGCGAGTTGACCCGCCACTACGCAGTATCGCGCGGCCTGTTCAAGGGCCACGCCACGGTACAGGCGCTCAATGGCGTGTCGTTCGAGCTGCAGGCCGGCAAGACCCTGGCCGTGGTCGGCGAATCCGGCTGCGGCAAGTCGACCCTGGCGCGCGCACTGACCCTGATCGAGGAGCCCACATCCGGCTCGTTGCAGATCGCCGGCCAGGAAGTCAGCGGCGCCAACAAGGCCCAGCGCAAGCAACTGCGCCGCGACGTGCAGATGGTCTTTCAAAACCCCTACGCCTCGCTCAACCCGCGGCAGAAGATCGGCGACCAACTGGCCGAGCCGCTGCTGATCAATACCTCGCTGTCGCGCCTCGAACGCCGCGACAAGGTGCAGGCGATGATGCAGCAGGTCGGCCTGCGCCCCGAGCACTACCAGCGCTACCCGCACATGTTCTCCGGCGGTCAGCGCCAACGCGTGGCCCTGGCCCGGGCAATGATGCTCAACCCCAAGGTGCTGGTGGCGGACGAACCGACCTCGGCGCTGGACGTGTCGATCCAGGCCCAGGTGCTCAACCTGTTCATGGACCTGCAGGAGCAGTTCGACACCGCCTACGTGTTCATCTCGCACAACCTCTCGGTGGTGCGCCATGTCGCCGACGATGTGCTGGTGATGTACCTCGGCCGGCCGGTCGAGATGGGGCCGAAGGAGCTGATCTATGCCCGCCCGCTGCACCCTTATACCCAGGCGCTACTCTCCGCCACGCCGACCATCCACCCGGACCCAAGCAAGCCGAAGATCAAGATCGTCGGTGAACTGCCCAACCCGCTGGCGCCCCCAGTGGCTGCGCCTTCCATCAGCGCTGCCCCTATGCGACCGCGCGCTGCAGCGTAGAACAACCGCAACTACGCCTGCTCGATGCCCGGCAAGTGGCCTGTCATCACGCGGAGACAATCAACGGTTAGCGAGCTGGGTAACCTCGCAACGCGCTGGACTGAGAGGGTGTGAAAAAACGCCCTCTGCGGCGACGGCTGCAACCATCGGCAGTCCGCTCGGGCGTTGGCCGGCTCGGCCGGCGTTGCGCTCGGAGGGAGGTTGGGCGGCTTCGGAGCGCCTCACATGGCGTCCAGCAGCGCCCGCAAACGCCGCAGCACGGCCAACGACTCGGCATTGTCGCCATGCACACAGAGGCTGTCGGCACAGAGCTGCAGCGGTTTGCCGTCGATATCGGCAAAGGCTTCACCCTGGGCGATGGCCAGGCCCTGATCGAGAATCCGCTGCGGATCGCGGTGCAGCGCATCGGCCAGCCGCCGCGGCGCCAACTGACCGTCGGCCAGGTAGGCGCGGTCGGCGAAAGCCTCGAAGATCAGCGGCACGTCGGCGGCATCGGCGAACTCCAACTCGCGGCGGTTATCGATCAACGCCAGGACCATCAGCGGCAAGCCCTTGCGGTAGCTGGAACAGGCATCCAGCACCGCCGCGAGCAAGGCATCGTCGCGCACCAGGTCGTTGTACAGCGCGCCATGCGGCTTGACGTAGGCCAGCTGGCTACCGGCGGAACGGCAGAAGGCATCCAGCGCGCCGATCTGATAGAGCACCTGGGCGGTGACCTCCTCCGGCGAGCAGGCCAGATGTCGGCGGCCGAAGCCGACCAGGTCGGGGTAAGCGGGATGCGCGCCGATGCTCACCCCATACTGCACCGCCAGGGCGACAGTCCGCTGCATGCTCAGCGGATCGCCGGCGTGAAAGCCACAGGCCAGGTTGGCCTGATCGATCAACGGCATGGCCAGGGCGTCATCACCCATGCTCCAGGCGCCGAAACTCTCGCCCATGTCGCAATTCAGCAGGATTCGTCTGTTCATGAGCACAAGCTTAGAGCGCCGGCAGGAGCAGTACCAGCGCCCCGGATGCAGTCCGCCGTCATGCTCGCGCTGAGCCGGCCGCAAACGACATCCGGACTAGGCGTCAATAGACGTCACGCCGATAGCGCCCCTGTTCGCTCAACTCGGTTACTGCCGCCTCGCCCAGCAGCTCATGCAGCACGCCATCCACTCCGCTAGCCATGCCGGTGAGGCTGCCGCACACGTAGATCGACGCCCCTTGCGCCAGCCAGTCGCGCAGCTGCTCGGCGGACTCGCGCAAGCGATCCTGCACATAGACCTTGTGCGCCTGGTCGCGGGAAAACGCCAGGTCCAGGCGCGTCAGATCAGCGCTGGCCAGCCAGCCCCGCAGCTCGTCACGGCAATAGAAGTCGTGGGCCTGATTGCGCTCACCGAACAGCAGCCAGTTACGCCGATGACCGGCTGCGATGCGCGCCTTGAGCACGCTGCGCAGTCCGGCCAGGCCGGTGCCGTTGCCCAGCAGAATCAGCGGCCGGGCATCTTCCGGCGGATGGAAATTGCTGTTGCGGCGCAATCGCGCCTTGAGTACCTGCGCGGGGGCGAGTTCCTGGCACAACCAGCCAGAGCCCAGCCCAAGGGAGCCGTCGGGGTGGGTTTCCTGGCGCACGATCAACTCCAGAGCACCATCGCTCGACAATGACGCAATCGAATACTCGCGCACGGCCAACTCGCGGTCATTGCGCGGCAGCACTTCGAGCAGATCCCCCGCCTGCCAGGTCGCGCCCTCGGGCGGCTGCAAGCGCAACAGAAAGGTCGGCGCGCCGGCGCTGCCGGGGTTCAGGCAGTGCCGTGCCTGCAAGCGCCACTCGTCGAAGGCCCGCTCCAGCGTCGGCAGCGCAGCGGCACCGGTCAGTGCATTCAATTGGCGGTTCCAGCTGGCAATCGCTTCGACGTCACCACTGTCGACCTCGATCGCCGCGAACAGGCTGGCGGCGCCTTGCCGCGTCAGCCAGTCATGCACACGCTGGGCAAAGCCACAGAACTGCTGATACTGGCGGTCGCCCAAGGCCAATACCGCGTAACGCAACTCGTCCAGCGCCAGCTCACGACCGAGCAGCGCGCGCTCGAAACCGCGGGCACTGTCCGGCGCCTGGCCATCGCCAAAGGTGCTGATAACAAACAAGGCGTTCTGCGCCTGGCTGAGCATCTGTTGATCGACCCGCGCCAGGGGTTGCACATTCACCGCCACGCCGGCGGCCTGTAGCTGCCCGGCGGTCTGCCAGGCCAGGTGCTCGGCGAAACCACTCTGGCTGGCAAAACCAATCAGCCAACTCGTCTGCCCGGTCGTTGCAGCAACCAAGCCGCTACGCGCTTTGGAAACCGCGCGCTTGTTACGCCGCCGCTCGAGATACAGCAACCAGCCGGTGATCGCAAACAGCGGCATCGCCAGGCTGGCCAGCAGCATCAGGATGCGCCCCGCCAGGCCGAAGTATTCGCCGGTATGCAGGGCATAGACGCTGGTCAGCAACTGCGCGGAGAAGGACTTGTCGGCATAGCGCTCGTTCCGGCTAACCTGGCCGCTGAGCGGGTCGAGGCTGAGCTGGTTCAACGCACGCGGATGTTCGGCGTCCGCCAGCAGGTAGAACACGGTAGCCGGCTTACCGGCCACCGGCGGCAGACGCAGGTTCCAGGCCACCAGTCCAGGGCCGGCGGCGTCCTGCAGGCTACGCCAGACCGCGTCATAGTCGACCGCCGGCGGCGCGGTTGGTGCCTCACCTCGCCCGGCCCGTGATGCTCGTGAGCCGTCCCGTTTGTCTTGCTGCTGCGCGGACGCATCGCCGAGCAGACGGGTCATGCCGTCGCGGTACCAATCGTAGGACCAGTACAGGCCGGTCAGGCTGGCGCACAGGTACAACAGCAGGCACCAGGTGCCGGCGACCGCATGCAGGTCCCACTTGAAGGCGCGCCCGCGCTTGGCCCAGTCGAGCGTCAGCCAGGCTCGCCAGTTCAGGGCCCGACGCGGCCAGCGCAGGTACAGACCAGACAGACAGAAAAACAGCAGCGCCAGGGTGCTGGCCGCGGTGATCTGCTTGCCCGTCTCACCCATGGCGAGGAAACGATGCAGTTGCAGCATCAGGCCGAAGAACTGCTGCCCAGCAGGGCGTCCAAGCAGCTCACCGGTATAGGGGTCGAAGTAGCGCATCGGCCCGCGTCGCTCGCCTGCTGGCGGGGTGAAGAACACGCGTGCGGCGCTTGCATCGCGGGTATCCACCCATAGCCCGGAGACCGTCTTGCCTTCTGCCGCCTGAATCTTGCTCACCAGTTCGGCCGGCGCCAGTATCCCGGAGTCGCGCGCCTCGACGCGCAACACCTGTGGATTGAGCGCCGCCATGATCTCGCCCTCGAAGGCGTAGAGCGCACCGGTCACGCCCATCAGGGCCAGGACCAGACCGGCACTGATGCCGAGCAGCCAATGCAGTTGGAACAGGACTTTCTTCACCACGGGATTCACCTAGCAGGAGTGTCGACACTACGGGCCCTTAGGGCGCGGCTAGCTTGATTGAGAATTAATTGCATCGGAGCAGAGGGCGGCGACTTTACTCTTTATTACAGCGGTCGGCATGCCAGCCGGGCCGCAGCCTGGTGGCCGCGCCCCACAAACAGCTCTCTGGCGCTGCAATCAGCAGAAGGCCGTCCGAAAGGGACGGCCTTCTGCAAGTTCCGGCTGAGCGCTGAGGACGAGCAGCCATGCCCCTACTCAGAAGGCGACATTGGCGCTCAACCCGAGGGCCAGCGGCGAGCCTGGCATGATGTTGTTGTTGCCATGCGCCGAGGCGTAATACTCCTCGTTCAGCAGGTTTTCCACGTTCAACTGCAGGCGCAGGTCCGGGCTGACCTTGTAATAGACGGCCGCATCGACGCGAGTGAAACTCGGCAGCACCACCTTGTTGTCTGCCGCGGCGAACACGTCGCTCTGGTAGATCATACCGAGCCCCACGCCCCACTGCGGGTCGAAGTCGTAGCGGTTCCACAGCGAGAAGGAGTCGCGCGGCACCTGGGCGATTTCGTTGCCCTCGAAGCCTGGGGTCTGCATTTCGCTGTTCTGGTAGGCATAGCCGCCGGTGACCTGCCAGGCATCGGAGAGGTTGCCAGTGAGGCTCAGTTCGACGCCCCGCACCAGCTGGCCATCGACCAAGATCGAGCGACTCGGATCACTCGGGTCGCTGGTCGCCACGTTTGTGCGCTCCAGGTGGTAGAGGGCCGCGGTCGCCGCCAACCGCTCATTGATGTCCCACTTCACGCCGATTTCGCGGTTAGTGAACTCCTCCGGGTCCAGCGAACGGTTGCTGGCGCTGAGCGAGGCGAGTTGCTCGCCGGCGCGCGGCACGTAGGCGATGGAATAGCTGGTGTAGAAGGACAGGTTGTCCAGCGGCTTATAGATCAGCCCGGCACGCGGCGAGAGCAGGTCGTCCGAGCTGGACAGCTTGGTGTGACCGCCGCCCTTGTAGTCGTCCACATCCACCTTGAAGTTATCGTAACGCACCCCGAGCAGCAGCTCCCACTGCTGGGTCAGCTCGATCTGGTCCTGCAGGTAGAATGCGGAGGTCCTGGCGACACTCTCGTTGTCGGCGTCGGTCGCGCCGTGGCGGAACACCACCGGACCTTGATAGGTGCTGTTCTGCGGCGTCACCAGGGTGTTTTTCTGCGTGCCGGCCGCGTTGAAGAAGCCGCTCTCGCGGAAGTTTTCCGTGCCCTGGCGGCTCAACTCGGTGCCGACCAGCAAGGTGTGGTCAAAGCCCAGGGCATGGCCGGACAGGGTCAAGTCGGTCTGGTTGATCAGGTTGCTGCGGTCGGTAGCGTTGTTGTAGGCGCCGAGCTGAACCTGATTGGTGGTGGCGCTGTAGGCCGCGGATGGGTAGACGTTCTGATAGAACTTCGCGTAGTCGGCATAGCGAGTCTGGTTGGTCAGTAGCACGCCATTGGCAAACTCATGGGTGATGCGGCCGTTCAGCGCATCCACCTCGGCCGTGGAAAAGCTGTCGTCCGGGCTGCCGAAGTACCTGGACTCGTTGACCTTCAGCGGCTCGCCTCGGCTGTGCCCCGGCCTGGTGAAGGACGGCAGGCCACGGTCGACGGTGCGGTCGTCCTCGAAATGCTCGTAGCCGACCTCGATCAGGGTGGCGTCGCTCAGCGCGAAACTCGCTGTCGGGGTGATCGCCCAGCGCTCCAATTCGCCATGGTCGCGGAAGCTGTTGGAGTCCTCATAGAGCGCAGTCAGGCGCAGCGCCAGGCGTTCGTTGACCGCCTGGTTGAAGTCGCCGGTCATCCGCCGGTTCTCCCAGGAGCCGTAGGTCAGCCCGACTTCGCGGCCGTCGGTCCAATTGGCCTGCTTGGTCACCCGATTGATCAGGCCGCCGCTGCCGCCCCGACCGAAGATCATGCCACTGGGCCCCTTCAGCACCTCCACCCGCTCCACGTTGTACAGGTCGCGCAGGTACTGCACGTCATCGCGCATGCCATCGACGAAGAAGTCCGCGGTGGTGGCATTGCCGCGCAGGATAGGTGCATCGCGGTGGCCTTCTCCCTGGGCCATCTGCACGCCCGGCACGTAGCGCACTACATCTGCCATGCCCTTCATGGACTGATCGCGGATCTGCTCGTCGGTCACCACGCTGATGGCCTGCGGCACGTTGCGCAGCGGTGTGTCCGTCTTGGTGGCGGTGCGTACACGTTCGACCCCATAGGCGTTGCGCTTTTGCACCACCTGCATAGGCGCCAGCGTGACGCTGTCCGTTTCTGCCGCGTTGACCGGCTGTGCCGAGACAAGTACCAAACTGGCGGATGCGACTGTACAAGCCAACAAACGACGCTGCGGTAGACTGCCCATACCCTTGCCACACTTGCGCATGCGAATCACTCACAAATAGAAAGAGGCGCAATTCTATTCGCTAATAATTATCAATCAACAACTATTTTGCGGAACACGGAACTTTTTTGTAGCCCATCAGAGAGAGGGTTTCGGGGAGCGCGAACGCTTACAGCGTAGAAGCCGTTGAACTCCACTGCGCTATAGCTGGTGGTGTAGCCACCGGACGATCGTCCGTAGAGGCGGCCGCCGATCGCCAGGTTCATCGGCAACCGTACTGGTAGTGCTCTTACATGATGTCAGCGCTGTCGCAGGTCGGCTCGGCGAGCACAACCTCTTCCATCTCGCCCTTCTTCTCAGTCCAGATCGGGAACTTGATTGCCTCCTCCATGGTTTCAAACAGGCCCTGGCCCGGCTGCACCGCGCGCTAGCGGCCGGCACTCTGAATTTCCTCCGGGTCGCCCGCCACGCGCTGCTGCAATCCAGCCACGAGGCCATACGCACACTGGCCCGCGACTATTTTTCCCGTGCAGCCTTGCTCGGTGATGACGACGATCGTCAAGCGCAACGCGACTTTGTCCACAGCCGCGTCTGACCGGCAGAGACACGAATCACTGCCGCGCATGCACGTAATTGACGGAAAAGCTGTGGGTTTCGTGGTCGAGATCGTCCTCACAGAGCCGTGTCTTAAATCTGATGATTGCCCATGAGTCGGCGCACGCTGCGCGCAGACCTCCCTCGAAAAATATAGTTGCAACTCATTTGCATACGCAAATGCAAAACAATACCATTCGCACTCTTTTCATGGGGAGTCGCGCGGTGACCGTCTTACGCTTAAATCCATTCTACCTATCGCTGCTAGGCGCCTTCGCTGCTCAGGCCGTGCATGCCGAATCGAACAGCGCGCTGGAGATTCCAGCCGCCATCGTTACCGGGCAGCAGCAACAGACCAGCTACAAGCCCAACCGCACAAAGAGCGCGCTGAAGATCGATGCGCCGCTGCGCGATATTCCGCAGACGGTCAACGTCATCCCGCAGAGCGTGATCAAGGATCAGGGCGCCCAGTCGATGGAAGACGTGCTGAAGAACGTGCCTGGCGTGGGCCTGTCCAACGGCGACGGTCAGCGCGACCAGGTCACCATCCGTGGCTTCAGCGCCATCGGCGACCAGTACATCGACGGTATTCGCGACGACGCCCTGTACTACCGCGACCTGTCGAATATCGAGCGCGTAGAAGTGATCAAGGGCCCTGCCGCCGTGCTCTACGGTCGCGGCTCATCCGGCGGCCTGATCAACAGCGTGAGCAAGCGCCCGACCTTCGCCCCGGTGCAGGAAGTGGGTGTCAGCGTTGACAGCGAAGGCAAGCAGCGCACCCAGTTCGATGCCGGCTGGGCCGATCAGGAGCACGGCGACAAGGCCTTGCGCGTCACCGGTGCGCTGGAGGACAGCGACGGTTTTCGCGACGATGCCTTCCTCGAGCGCAAGGCGCTGGCAGCTTCGGCCTACTTCAAGCTGTCCGATGACCTGGAGCTCAATCTGGGCGCCAACTACCTGTACGACAAACGCCTGATCGACTTCGGCATTCCGGCGCTGAACGGCCGCCCGGTGGATGTCGACCCGGGCACCCGCTTCGGTTCCGCCGACCCGGACCAGGACTACACCCGCAGCGAGGTGTTCTCCCTCACCGCCGGCCTCGACTACCAGATCAACGACGACTTCAGCCTGTCCAATACCAGCCGTTACTACCACTACGATCTGGATCGCAACAACACCCTGGCGCACACCGATGCCAACCGCGTCGTCACCGCCGCCAATGGCGAGCTGCTGGTCAAGCTGCGCCGCGGCAACGTGCAACGCAAGGAAGATGGCTGGTTCAACCAGACCGAGCTGAAGCAACAAGCCCAGCTCGCCGGCATGCAGCACAGCCTGCTGTATGGGGTGGAGCTGGGCCGGCAGTACAAGCACCAGTCGGTATTCAGCCAGAGCGATGTGGCGCGGGTGCCGGTGTTCCGCGACGGCCTGGTCGCGGTGCCGTTCACGGCGGCGCAACAGACCTCCAAGGGACTCAACAGCCAGGACACCGCCGGCGTCTATGTACAGGACCTGATCGAACTGGCGCCGCAATGGAAGGCCTTGCTTGGGGTGCGCTACGACGTGTTCGAGCAAGCTTTCGATGACGACCTGAGCGGCAGCGACATCTCACGCACCGACAGAACCTGGAGCCCGCGGGTCGGCCTGGTCTATCAGCCGGACCAGATCCAGTCCTACTACGTGTCGGTGAGCCGCTCCTATCAGCCGTCGGGCGAGACCTTCCCGCTGAATAATTCGATCAAAGACCTGGAACCGGAGCAGACCACCAACTACGAGCTGGGCGGCAAATGGGACCTGCACGATCAGCGCCTGTCGCTGACCGCCGCGCTGTTTCGCCTGGAACGCACCAACATGAAGACCAGCGACCCGGCCAATCCCGGCCAGCTGATCCTCGCCGGCGAACAGCGTACCGATGGCTTCGAGACCACCCTGACCGGCCAGCTCAGCGACAAGTGGCAGGTGTATGCCGGTTACGCCTACCTGGATGCGCAGATCACCAAGTCCAACAGCCTGACCAACGGCGTGGCCAATGAGGGCCAGACCCCGACCCTGACCCCGGAACACAGCGCCAACCTGTGGCTGGTGCGTTCGCTAACCGAGCAATGGCGAGTCGGCATGGGCGCCAACTACGTCGGCGAGCGCTTCACCGCGCTGGACAACGCTACCGTCATGCCTGGCTACACCACCTTCGATGCCGCGCTGCTGTACAACCAGCCGCAATGGGACGCGGCCCTGCGCTTGCGCAACGTGTTCGACAAGGAGTACTTCGCCTCGGCCCACGGTTCGGTGGACCTGATCACCCCGGCGCACCGCGCAGCCTGGAGCTGAGTGCCAACTATCGGTTCTAGGTCTCTGCCTATCGAGTGGCGCCCCCACCGTTGAGCTCAGCGGTGGGGCTACCCGGAGAAACCGGCAACAACCTATGCTCGCCAAGGCCTTAAACGCAAAGACCGCCAACAGGCGGGTCTTTTTTATGCAGTCACGGTTACAGGTAGTAAGCCTTCAGCGGCGGGAAGCCGTTGAACTCCACCGCGCTGTAGCTGGTGGTGTAAGCCCCGGTAGACAGCCAGTAGAGGCGGTCGCCGCTCGCCAGGTTGAGCGGCAGGCCGTACTTGTAGTTCTCATACATGATGTCGGCGCTGTCGCAGGTCGGCCCGGCGATGACCACTTCTTCCATCTCGCCTTTCTTCTCGGTGTAGATGGGGAACTTGATGGCCTCGCCCATGGTTTCGATCAAGCCGCTGAACAAGCCGACGTCGGTATACACCCAGCGCTCGACTGCGGTACGCGACTTGCGCGCGACCAGCACCACTTCGCTGACCAGGATGCCGGCGTTAGCGATCAGCGAGCGGCCCGGCTCGAGGATGATTTCCGGCAGGTCATCGCCGAAATCGTCCTTGAGGAAGCGGATGATTTCCTCGGCGTAGGTTTCCAGGCTGTTGGTGCGGGTGATGTAGTTGGCCGGGAAGCCGCCGCCCATGTTGATCATCTTCAGCTCGATGCCGTCTTCTTCCTTGAGGCGCTCGAAGATCACCTTGACCTTGGCAATGGCCGCGTCCCATACGGAAATATCGCGCTGCTGCGAACCGACGTGGAAGGAGACGCCGTAGGGCACCAGGCCCAGTTGGCGGGCGAGAATCAGCAGGTCCATGGCCATGTCGGTCTGGCAGCCGAATTTGCGCGACAGGGGCCAATCAGCCGTGGTGGAACCCTCGGTGAGGATGCGCACATAGATTTTCGAGCCTGGCGCAGCCTTGGCGATGTTGCGCAGGTCGGCTTCCGAGTCGGTGGCGAACATGCGCACACCCTTCTCGAAGAACAGGCGGATGTCCTTGGCTTTCTTGATGGTGTTGCCGTAGCTGATGCGCTCCGGGCCGACGCCACAGTTCATCACCCGATCCAGCTCGTAGATCGAGGCGATATCGAAACTTGAGCCTTTGTCCTTGAGCAGGTTGATGATCTCGACCGCCGGGTTGGCCTTCACCGCGTAGTAGACCTTGGCGAAATCGAAACCAGCGCGCAGGTCGTCGTAAGCCTGATCGATGATTTTGGTATCGATCACCACGAACGGGGTTTCCTGTTGGTCGGCGAAATCCTTCATTTTCTGGAAGGTTTCACGCGGGTAGTAGTCTTCGACCTGAATCGGCATGCGCGGGACTCCAAATGGCAAAACACACAAAGGTAATTAGGGAGGCCTTGCCAACTAATTGCAAGGCCGCGAACGCCTGATCAGTTTCCCCACTTTGGTTCGCCTACTTCCCAAGGCATGTCGCCGAGTATCGAAATCGATCTCTCGTCGTCAGTACTTGAGCCGGATGGATCGTTGCCAGCATGGACGTTCGGGCGCGAACTTTAGGACCATGGACAGCTTAGATCAATCAAAAATTGTCGGATTGCCACTCGGTTTTTTCGGCTTATTCATGGGTCGTTGCGGATTCAAAACAAGGCGTCACGAAATGCTGCACAAAGCCCGGCAAATCGCACTTTTCCCGCACTGACTACAGGGCTCCGCGCTGAGGGCCGTTTGCCGTTATAATCGACGCCTTTTTTGACAGACAGACTATCAGTCGACGGGTTCCCCCAGCATGAGCAACCAGGCCGCCGAAGTCGCCAAAAGGCGCACATTCGCCATCATCTCCCACCCGGACGCCGGTAAAACCACGATTACCGAGAAACTCCTGCTGATGGGCAAGGCGATTGCCATCGCCGGCACGGTGAAGTCGCGCAAGTCCGACCGCCACGCGACCAGCGACTGGATGGAGATGGAAAAGCAGCGCGGCATCTCCATCACCACCTCGGTGATGCAGTTCCCCTACCGCGACCACATGATCAACCTGCTCGACACCCCCGGCCACGAGGATTTCTCGGAAGACACCTACCGCACCCTGACCGCCGTGGATTCGGCGCTGATGGTGCTCGACGGTGGTAAGGGTGTGGAGCCGCGCACCATCGCCCTGATGGACGTGTGCCGCCTGCGCGACACGCCGATCGTCAGCTTCGTCAACAAACTCGACCGCGACATCCGCGACCCGATTGAGCTGCTCGACGAAATCGAGGCGGTGCTGAAAATCAAAGCGGCGCCTATCACCTGGCCGATCGGCTGCTACCGCGACTTCAAGGGCGTCTACCACCTGGCCGACGACTACATCATCGTCTACACCGCCGGCCACGGTCATGAACGCACCGATGTGAAGATCATCGAGAAGCTCGACTCTGACGAAGCCCGCGCCCACCTCGGCGACGAGTACCAGCGCTTTGTCGAGCAGCTGGAACTGGTCCAGGGCGCCTGCCACGAATTCGACCAGGACGAGTTCCTCAATGGCCAGCTGACTCCGGTATTCTTCGGCACGGCGCTGGGCAACTTCGGCGTCGATCATGTGCTCGACGCGGTCGTCAATTGGGCGCCAAAACCCCTGGCCCGTGTGGCCAACGAGCGCACCGTGGAGCCTGTTGAAGAGAAATTCAGCGGCTTCGTGTTCAAGATCCAGGCGAACATGGACCCCAAGCACCGCGACCGCATCGCCTTTATGCGCATCTGCTCGGGCAAGTACAGCCAAGGTA
Organism: Pseudomonas sp. CC6-YY-74; assembly: GCF_002025205.1. GTDB lineage: Bacteria > Pseudomonadota > Gammaproteobacteria > Pseudomonadales > Pseudomonadaceae > Aquipseudomonas > Aquipseudomonas paeninsulae. The sequence goes on from NZ_CP019947.1 coordinate 2,948,959, forward strand.
TGAAGATGCGCCATGTGCGCACCGGCAAGGACGTGCGCATCGGCGATGCCCTGACCTTCTTCTCCAGCGAGCGCGAGATGTTGGTCGAGGCCTATGCCGGCGACATCATCGGCCTGCACAACCACGGCACCATCCAGATCGGCGACACCTTTAGCGAAGGTGAAAACCTTGGATTTACCGGCATCCCGCACTTCGCCCCGGAACTGTTCCGCCGCGTGCGCCTGAAGGATCCGCTGAAATCCAAGCAACTGCGTCAGGGCTTGCAGCAGTTGGCTGAGGAAGGCGCGACCCAGGTGTTCTTCCCTGAGCGCAGCAACGACATCATCCTCGGTGCGGTCGGCGTGCTGCAGTTCGACGTGGTCGCCAGTCGCCTGAAGGGGGAATACAAGGTCGAGTGTGGCTACGAGCCGATCACCGTCTGGTCGGCGCGCTGGATCGAGTGCAGCGACAAGAAGAAGCTCGAGGAATTTACCAACAAGGCAGTGGAAAACCTCGCCATCGATGGCGGCGGCCACCTCACCTACCTGGCGCCAACCCGGGTCAACCTGGCACTGATGGAAGAGCGCTGGCCGGATATAAAATTCCGCGCCACCCGCGAGCATCACTGAGGCGCAACGTTTCACCTACAACCTGACCAATACGCAGCCTCTAGCCACTGCTCTCCCGTGGCTAGCAGGCCGTTGAAAAACGTAGGCGAGGCAGCCGAGACAAGGCAAAAACAGGCGAGGAAGCGGAGTTTACGAGCTGTAAATGAGCATTCCGAGCCTGTTTTTAACGCCGTATCGGCAACGTAGGTAGTTTTTTCAACGGCCTGCTAGAGACTGCGTATTCTGCGCCGCCACCTTACAGGGAGTTAACCTATGCGCACTGTGCTCTTCGCCGCCTTGAGCCTGATCGCCACCTCCAGTTTGGCCGGCGTGGAAATCCGCCAACCCTACTGGTACGTACAACTCAGCTGCGAGGGTTACTCGCAGTGTTTCGCCGCCAGCAACGGCAGCTATACGTCGAACCAGAATTCGGCGCGCCGCTTTGATGGACACGACAAAGCACAGCGTTTTGTCGACAGTTTCACCAGCAGCATCCGTGATAAATCGCCGCTTATCGTCCAGGGTTTCGCTAGCAAATGCGTAAACGACACGGAAGCGCAGCGCTTGAATCTTGCCGGCGACCGCTGCCTGCCTTGATGGCGTTTGCCCACCCATAAGCGCACCGGGGCACGCCTTAGGAACCCTTGCAGTGATCGACCGATCAGGCCGCGAGCGGCTTGGCGAACACAATCACTCCCAGAGCCACCAGCAACGCAGCGGCAAACCCGCTGGCGCGCCACCATTCCCCCCGATGCCGGGCGGCCAGCGAAGCCTGCAAGGCTTGCAGGGCGTAGTAGATGACGAACATCTTCGAGGCGTAGGTGATGATCTCGTAGATATTCGCCGTCCAGGTGATGGCGATGGCCACCAGCGCGGTGATCAGGTTGCCCAGTCGCACCGGCACCCGCCCGCCCGAAGCACCAGCCAACAAACCGCCGGCGCCGTTCATGTCGGCTACCGCGGCAGACAGCTGCGAGGCCAGCGCGGTGAGGATCAGTAGCGGCGCCACGGCGGTGCCCAGCGGTCGCAGCAAGTCGATGATCGCGGTTTCCCCACCCTGGGGCGGCAAGCCATCGCGGAACAGACTGGTAATCAGCAACAGAAACGCCAGATAGATCGCGGTAGCAATCCATTGCGACCAACGCATGCTGCGCACCCGCGTGGCCGGGTCATATTTGCTGCCCAGATAACGCGAAGTCTCAAACCCCTGCACCAGAATCACCAGCCCCAGGAGGATCTCCAGCGCCTGCCAGCCGCGCACATGTTGCTGGCCGAGCCAGGCCAGCTCGCCCGCTGTGAACGCTGCCAGGTTGACCTGCGCCAGCACCGCCAACAGACCGCCAATCAGTGACAGCTTCAAGGCGACCACCAGCACTTCGAGGCGCTCCAGCCCGGCGAGGCCGCGCAGCGCCCCGAGCAGGCCGATGGTGGCGATCACCACCGTCGACAGCAGGCGAATCCAGAACGGGTCGAGCACCTCGCCGAGACGCAGGCCAAAGGCGGCGAACAAATTAAGGTAGTAGGCCACCGAGACGAAGTAGGCCAGCGACAATGCCAGCTCGGAGAGACGCTCCAAACCCACCTGATACAGCGGTGGCTGATTAGCCAGGCTCGGCTCGACATAGCTGATGTTGTAGCGAATGGACGCACCGAACCAGTAGCCCAGCGCGCACAGGGCGAGCATCGCCAGCCAGGCCCAGTTGCCCACGGTATGTGCCAGGATCGGCCCGGCCACCAGGAAGCCCGAGCCGATGATCGAGGCCAGTGGCGTGACCGTCGCCCGCCACATGGGCGCAGCCAGCAGCCTGGGCCGAAACAACAGGCCGGCGAACAACAGGGCCGCGCCAATCAGTACGCCATTATTGATGCTCAGCATCGTGTCCTGCCATCCAGCTGAATTCAGGGGCCGAATCCTGCCGCTCCGGGGCACGGCAAAGCAAGCGGCGCTTACCCGCAGGGTCCCGGGCGGCCGCGCGCTTGCGGTCGGCGCGCCACACTGACCATTGCAGAGCGCCTGCGACCCCCAGGAAACCATGGAAAAGCCATCGCCAGCGATTGCCCTGTCTCCCACCCAGCGCCTGCGTGAGCGGCGGCGCCGGTTGCGCAGCCTGCGCCAGCGTGCCGCTTTCTGACTCGGCGCCTTGCTGGTCGGCCTCATCGCGCTGGCTTTCGCCTGGCTGGCCGACCATGCCTTCGAGCAGTTCGAATGGTTGCTGGGGCAGAGTGCCTACTGGCCCTGGCTGGTCACCCCGCTGGGCTTCGCCCTGCTCGCCTGGCTGACCCAGGGCTGGCTGAAGGAGGCCAAGGGTAGTGGCATTCCCCAGGTGATCGCCTGCCTGGAACAGCCCTCGACGCGCCTGCGCAGCCAGCTGCTGGCGGTACCGGTGGCCATCGCCAAGATGCTACTGACGGTCCTGGCCCTGCTCTGCGGCGCCTCCGTCGGCAGGGAAGGCCCCACCCCGCTAGCTAGTTAGGCCACCCCCTGCGCCAGTCGATGAACCGGCGCAGGCTTAGCCGCCTGTCACGGCAAAAAATCGCCGCAATGGCGGAGCATCCACGCTCGACCGGCGGGCTTGCCTTCATCGCCTGCGGATTGGCCGGGGCGGGTGCCAGCGATTTGTTTGGCCTGCCGCAAGCGCAGGCGTTGGGCACGCCGACAATGCCGGCACCGGCGCAACACCGAGCCGCGCATAAGCCTGGGCCGGCGAATAACCGACACTTAAACAGCGACCCGATTCAGCACCGCAGCCGTCCTGCACGCCTGCTCGCGAATGCGCCGAGCGTGCGGCTACTGCTCGGCGAGCGTCCAGGCAATCAGCGAATCGCCGATCTTGGTACCGAACGATCCATGCCCGCCGGCCATCTGCACCACGTACTGCTTGCCGGTCTTCGCCGACACATAGGTCATCGGCGTCGCCTGGCCGCCCGCCGGCAGCCGCGCTTTCCACAGCTGCTCGCCGCTCTGCAGGTCGTACGCCCGCAGGTAGTAGTCCAGCGTGCCGCTGAGGAAAGCAACGCCTCCGGCGGTTACCAGCGGTCCGCCCAGCGCCGGCGTACCCACCGTAAAGGGGATGCCGAACGGCGCGCTGTCGCGGCTGGTGCCGTTCTTGTGCATCCATACCGGCTTCATGCTGCGCAGATCGACTGCGCTGACGAAGCCCCAGGGCGGCGCCTGGCACGGCAGGCCGAGCACCGACATGAAGGGTTGCAGGCGCACCATATAGGGCGCGCCGAGGTTGGCCTGCAGACCGGTCTCTCCACCGCCGCTGCGTTCCTGCGGGTCGACGTCGCTACGCTTGACCAGTTGCGAAACGAACGCCAGGTAGTTCGGTGCACCGAACAGCAGTTGCCGCACCGGATCGACCGCCACCGATGGCCAGTTGAAGGTGCCGACATTGCCCGGATAGATCAATGAGCCCTGCTCCGACGGCGGGGTGAAGTCGCCTTCGTAGCGCAGCTGGTGAAACTGGATGCGGCACATCATCTGATCCAGCGGCGTGCCGCCCCACATATCCCGCTCGCGCAGCGGTTGATCCGGCGCGTAGCTGAGGGCGGAGGCCGGTTGGGTCGGCGCGGTGAAGTCACCGGCGACGGCGCCCTGCGCGACCGGCCGCTCGGTCACCGGGACGATGGGTTCGCCGGTCCGACGATCCAGCACAAAGAGGTCGCCACGCTTGGTCGGCTGGATGATCGCCGGGACCTTGCCCTGCGCACCGTCGATATCCACCAGGATCGGTTGTGCGGGCAGGTCGCGATCCCAGAGGTCGTGGTGCACGGTCTGGAACTCCCAGCGCACCTTGCCGCTGTCCAGCTCCAGTGCCACCAGGGTGGCGGTGAAGCGCTCGGACTCAGGCGTGCGCTGCGCCCCCCATTGATCGGGCGTCTGGTTGCCGGTGGGTATGTAGACCAGCCCCAGCGCCTCATCGGCCGTCGCGATGGTCCAGGAATTCGGCGTGCTACGCACGTAGCTCTCGCCCGGCGGCAGGGGGGCGGTCGCGTCCGGCTTGCCCGGATCGAAATTCCAGACCAGCCGGCCACTGCGCACGTCATAGGCGCGAATCACTCCGCCTGGGGAATCCACCGCACCATTGTCGGTGATCGAGCCGCCGACAATCACCAGCTTCTCGGTCACCACCGGCGGTGAGGTCGGCAGATAGACGCCCAGCGCACCCTCACCCAGGCCGACCTTCAGGTCGACGACGCCTGCGCTGCCAAAGTCCGCGCAGGGCTTGCCGTCCTCGACATCCAGCGCAACCAGGGTGCCGTCGTTGGTCGGCAGGAACAGCCGGCGCTCGCAGCGGGCGGCTGTCGGCGCTACCGGGCTTGCACCAGCCGCGGCATAGACGCTGGCGTCGTGCAACGCCAGGCCGCGACAGGTCATGTGCTGGTAGTACTCGGCCGCTCGATTGATGCTCGGATCGAAGCGCCAGCGCTCCTCGCCGCTGTCGGCATCCAGCGCGATGGCAATGCTGTGTGGCGTGCAGATGAACAGCTTGTCGCCCACCTTGAGCGGGGTGACCTCGTTGGTCACCTCGCCGGGATCACCCTCACCCGGCAGATCACCGGTGTGGTATTCCCAGGCCTTTTCCAGCGTGCCGACGTTTTCCGGGGTGATCAGCTTGGCCGGTGAATAGCGATCGCCGCGGTCGGAGCCGCCATAGGCCGTCCAGTCGCTCGCCGAGCGACCCGCCAGTCCGTCAGGATTCAGGCCCTGCATCTGGGCGTCGCTGAACTCGCCCTTGAGCGATGAATAGTCCTGCGTCAGCGAGTAGCCCGCCATCAGCGCACCAGCCAGCAGGCCCAGGCCGAGCAGGCCAGAGGCCCCGTCGCGCCGGACCAAACGGCCGCCGACATGGCGATTGATGAACGGCATGATCAACCAGAGACCGAGGATGCACCAGAGGTCGATACGCGGCGCCAGCTGCCACCAATCGAAGCGCACCTCGTAGAGGGCCCAGGCCAGCGTGGCGAACAGCAGCAGCGCGTAGAGCCCGATTGCGCCGCGCCGCCGGGCGAACATCAGGCCGGCCACGATCACCAGGCCGCTGCCCGCGCACAGGTAATACCAGGACCCACCCAGTAGCGCCAGATAACCGCCACCCGCCAGCATCAGCCCCCCAAGCACCAGTATCACCACGGCGGTCAGGGTAATCCGCAATGGACGTGGTCCGTATTCACTATTCATCGAGCACTCTCCTGCCGATTCAATTGCGTACGCAGCGCTGGCGCACCTGGCGCGACACCATTGCGGCCTGCTAGCTGTGGCTACGGCTGCAGGACCTTGGTTCAGCCCTGCTACCGCTCCCCTCAGGCTAGCGCATCGACGACCAGCGGCTGCGCCTCGCCCCGCTTGATCAGCGCATACACCACCCCGGTCAGCAGGCTGCCGGCGACTATCGCCAGCAGGTACAGCGCCGCATGGTTGATCGCATTGGGGATCAGCAGCACGAACAGGCCGCCGTGCGGCGCCATCAGTTTGCAGCCGAAGTACATCGACAGCGCGCCGGTCAGGGCGCCACCGGCGATGCTCGCCGGAATCACCCGGAATGGGTCCTTGGCCGCGAAAGGAATCGCCCCTTCGGAAATAAAGCACAGCCCCAGCACCCCCGCCGCCTTGCCGGCCTCGCGCTCGCTCTGGGCGAACTTGCGCCGGGCGATAAAAGTGGCGATGGCCATGCCGATCGGCGGCACCATGCCGGCGGCCATCACCGCGGCCATGGGCGCGTAGCTTTGCGAGGCCAGCAGGCCGACGGAGAAGGCGTAGGCGGCCTTGTTGATCGGCCCGCCAAGGTCGACGCACATCATGCCGCCGAGCAGCAGGCCGAGCAGGATGGCGTTGGTGCTGCCCATGCTGTCGAGGAACGCGGTGAGCCCGAGCAACAGGCCAGCCACCGGTTTGCCAACCACATAGATCATCACCAGGCCGGTGAACAGGCTGGCCAGCAGCGGGATGATCAGGATCGGTTTCAGCGCCTCGACGCTGGCCGGGAGCTGCACCCAGCGGGCGATGGCCTTGGCCGCATAGCCGGCGAGAAAGCCGGCGATGATGCCGCCGATAAAGCCCGCACCGAGCGAGCTGGCGAGCAGACCGCCGATCATCCCCGGCGCCAGGCCCGGACGGTCGGCGATCGAATAGGCGATGTAACCGGCCAGCACCGGCACCATCAATTTGAACGCGGCCTCGCCACCGATCTGCATCAGCGCGGCGGCCAGGCTGCCCTCCTGCTTGAACGCCTCGATGCCAAAGACGAACGACAGGGCGATCATCAGGCCGCCGGCCACCACCATCGGCAACATGAAGGACACCCCGGCGAGCAGATGTTTGTACGCCCCGCCCTGTGCCGCGGGGCCGGACTGCGCGGCTTCTGCTTTGCCGCCAGCGGCCAGGGGCTGCGCCTCGAGCAGGGCCCGTTCGAGGGTCTGTCGGGGCTGCTTGAGGGCCACCCCGGTGCCGCAGCGAAAGACCTTCTTGCCGGCGAAGCGGGCGGTTTCCACCTCGATATCGGTGGCCAGCAGGACCACATCGGCAGCGGCGATGGCGGCGTCATCCAGCACGTTGCGCGCGCCCACCGAGCCGCGGGTCTCCACCTGCAGCGGGTAGCCAAGCTGCTCGGCCGCCTGTTGCAGGGCCTCGGCGGCCATGAAGGTGTGCGCTACCCCGGTCGGGCAGGCGGTCACCGCGACCAGGCGTGGCCGGGCAGTCGCCTCGGCGAGCGCTGGCGCAGCTTGCTGCAGGATTTCGGCGTGCTCGGCGGCGGCGAGCAGGAACTGCTGCGGATCGACCAGCGCTTCGGCCGGCGTGGATTGCACCAGGCGTTTGCCGACAAAGCGTTGCAGCGACAAGTCGCCGGTCTTGACCACCACCACCAGTTCGGCGGCGGCGATATCCGCGTCGCTCAGCGGCGAGCCTATTGCCTTGGGGTCGTGGACCTCGACCCGGCTCGACCAATCCAAACGTTGGGCGGCGGCTTCCAGTAAACGCGAGCAGAGCACGCTGGTGACCATGCCATTGGGGCAGGCGGTGACGATCAGCAGATTCATGGCAATGACCTCATTATTGTTTTAATCCAGGGACGCGACTTTTAATCCAGGGCCGCGACAGTCACGCCCGCTTCCAGGCGCGCCAGTTGTTCCCGGTCGTGAATGCCGAAACCGAGCTGGGTGACCGCCTGGGCGGCAATCGCGGTGGCCAGACGCAACGTGCGTTCGGCCGGCCAGCCCATCAGCAGGCCGTGCAGCGTGGCGGCCAGCAGCGAGTCGCCGGCGCCCACCGTGCTGACCACCTCGACCCGCGGCGGCCGCGCCTGCAGCGCAATGTCCGGGCCGAACCAGTAGACGCCCTCGGCACCGCGCGACAGCAGCACATGCTCCACACCCGAGGTGCGCAGGCGCAGCGCAGCGGCCCGCAAATCGGCCGCCGAGGACGTCGGCAAAGCGCAGGCCTCGGCCAGCTCCTCCTCGTTGGGTTTGATCAACCAGGGCGCCACGCCAAGCCCGGCGCGCAACGCAGCGCCACTGCTATCCAGCGCCAGCGGCAGGCCAAACGCCTGCAGCCGGCGCAGCAGGCTGGTGAACCATTCGGGGCTGACGCCCTGCGGTAGGCTGCCGGCGACCACGATGGCGTCGTGGCCGGCAACCATCAGTTCCAGCGCCTCGAGCAACTCGGCCTGGTGCGCCGCCTCGACCTGCGGTCCCGGACCATTGAGGTCGGTGATCCGCCCGCTGCGCTCAGCCAATTTGATATTGCTACGGGTTTCGCCGGGCACGCGGACGAAGGCGTCGACGAAACCGCGCCGAGCGAACAGGGCCTCGAAGGGCGTGGCGTTGGCCAGCCCGAGAAAACCACTGACCGTGACCTTGTGGCCCAGGTCGGCCAGCACCTGGGCCACGTTCAGGCCCTTGCCGGCGGCGTGAGCGTGCAAGCCCAGGCTGCGATTGACGGCGCCGGGGTGCAGCGCTTCGAGGGACACGGTCAGGTCCAGCGCCGGATTCAGGGTCAGGCTCAGAATACGTGCCATCAGCCAAGCTCCTCGACCAGGGCGCGCACTGCCGCGGCGCTGTCCAGACCGAGCGCCTGCTGGGCCAGCAACTGGCTCTGACTGAAATCCAGCTCGCGCACCCGCGCCTTGACCAGGGCGATGCTGCGCGCCGAGACGCTCAATTCGTCCACCCCCAGGCCGACCAGCAGGGGCACCGCAAGCATGTCGCACGCCAGTTCGCCGCACACCCCGACCCACTTGCCCTGGCCGTGGGCGGCCTCGACGGTCATGGCGATCAGGCGCAGCACCGCCGGATGCAGGCCATCGGCCTGGGCCGACAGGGTCGGGTGGTCGCGGTCGATGGCCAGGGTGTACTGGGTCAGGTCATTGGTGCCGATGCTGAAGAAGTCCACCTCGCGCGCCAGCACCGGGGCCAGCAGCGCCGCCGAAGGCACTTCGACCATGATCCCCAGTTGCAGGTCGGCCAGCGGCATCTCTTCGCGCAAGCGCAGCGCCATGTCACGCGCGCTGCGCCATTCCTCGACGCAGCAGACCATCGGGAACATGATCCGCAGCGGCCGCCCATCGGCCGCGGCGAGCAAGGCGCGCAACTGGGTTTCCAGGATCTCCGGGCGCTGCAGGCTGAGACGAATGCCACGCACGCCGAGAAACGGATTCACTTCCGCCGGCATCGGCCAATAAGGCAGCGGCTTGTCGCCCCCAACATCCAGGGTGCGCACCACCAGCGGTCGCCCGTCGAGGGCATCGAGCACGCGCCGGTACTCGGCCTCCTGGGTCGCCTGGGTCGGCGCCTCGGCGTGATCCATGAACACCAGCTCGGTGCGCAACAGCCCGACCGCTTCGCCACCCAGTTCGACCGCCGTAGCGGTTTCACCGCTGGCGCCGATATTGGCCGCCACTTCCAGGCGATGACCGTCGCGGGTCACCGCTGGCTGCATGCGCTCGGCATGGGCGCGCGCGCGGCGGGCTTCACTGGCCTCGCGCTGGCGCAACGCCTGCGCCAGGGTCTGCTGATCGGGCGCCACGCGGAGCAGGCCGTGATCGCCATCGAGCAACAACACAGTGCCCTGGGCCAACGCCAGGACCGCCTCGCCGGCACCCACCACCGCCGGGATGCCCAGCGTGCGGGCGATGATCGCACTGTGCGCGGTGGCGCCGCCACGCGCGGTAAGGATGCCGGCGACGCGTTGCCGGTTGAGGCTGGCGACATCCGAAGGCGCCACTTCGTCCATCACCAGAATGTAGGGTTCGTCCGGCTCGTGCAGCGCCTCGACGCCACGCAACGTAGCCAGCACGCGGCGGCCGATATCCCGCAGATCGGCGGCGCGCTCGGCCAACAGCGCATCATGCAAGGCCTCCTGCTGGCTCGCCGCCGCCTCGATCTCGCCAGCCCAGGCCGCCTCGGCGCTGAGCCCAGCGCTCAGGCGCGCCGTCACGTCCTCGGCCAGGGCCGGGTCACGCAGCATCGCCTGGTGGGTGATGAATATTTCGCGGATATTGGCCTCGGCCGTGGCCTCGACCAAGCGCTGGATGTCGGCGCCGACCTGCTCCAGCGCCGCGCTCAAGCGCTGCTGCTCCAGGGCCGCACCCTGGCCTTGCTGCGGGTAATCCAGCACCGGCGGCTCCCGCACCAGCGCCGGGCCGATGGCGATACCTGGCGCGGCGGCTACTGCCTGCAGTCGCGCCCCGCCAGCCGGTGCTTGCAGCTTGGGCACAATACTGGGCACAGGCGCAACACTGGTCGAGACTGGGGTGTCGGCCAGCGGCAAGGGCTCGAGGCTTTCGCCGAGACCGGCCAACACGGCGGCTTCCAGGGCCGGCAGGACCTCGCCGGCGATCGCCGGTTCGGCGCTGAACTCCAGCGCCTGACCACGTCGCGCGCCCAGCGCCAGCAGTTTGCTCAGGCTCTTGACCGACACCCCGGGCCCCGTCTCGCCAACCAGACGCACCCGCACCTCGCCGGCGAAGGCCAGGGCGATTTCGCTCAAGGCCTTGGCCGGGCGGGCATGCAGGCCATGGGTATTGGCCAGGATCACGCGCCGCATCGGCCAGTCGGCGGGCACTTCGGCGCCCAGGGCCTCGAGCACGCTACGACTGCTGGTCGCTTGACTGAAGGCCGCGGCGCGGCCCTCGATCAACAGGTCGCACAAGCGTTCGAGCAATTGCCGGTGTGCCTCACCCAGGCTGGCCAGGCAGAACAGGCCGGTCAATGGCTGGCCCTGATAGTCGAGCGGCTGCGCCGGGGTGACGAACGCCAGACCGGGACTGAGCACCGCCTGATCGCTGTGCAACCACCACAAGCCATTGCCCAGCGGCAGCGGCTGGCCCTGGGCCAGGCTGTTGGCGAAGCCCGACTCGGCGCAACCCGCCTTCTTCAGCAGCCGCGCGCCCTGCCAGAGCAACTCGTCGAAATCCTCGACCGCCACGCCCAGGCCGATCAGTTGACTGTCCAGCGCCAGTTCCTGCGGCGCACCTTGCAGCAACGCGACTATCGCCTCGGGCTCCTGCGCCTCGCGCAGCGCCGGAGCGAGATCGCCTTCGCCCAAGGCGCGGGTCAGCAGTTGCAGCAAGCGCAGGTGCTCATCCGAGCGCGCGGCGATGGCAATCGCCAGGTAGACCATCTGCCCATTGCCCCAGTCCACCCCGTCGGGGAACTGGATCAGGCGCACGCCGGTGCAATACACCTGATCGCGGGTTTGCGGGGTGCCATGGGGAATCGCGATGCCCTGCCCCAGGTAGGTCGAACCCTGCGCTTCGCGCGCCTGCATGCCGGCGAGATAGCCGGGTGCCACCAAATCATCGGCAACCAGGCGATCGGCAAGCAGCGCCAGCGCCGCCGGTTTATCCGCGGCGCTGCGGCCCATCTGGATCTGCGTGACATTCAACTCGAGCATTGAAGGCATCCTCTGGCAACTGACGGCGGCGCTAGGGTGAAACCCCGACTATTCGCAAAGAATAGTCGCTCTGGCGACCTGCTGAATCGTTTCACCTAATGACTGGCACGTTACCTGATAATCGGCGATCCTTGAAGCCTGGTCGTCATCCCACTCAGGACTCCACCTTGAAACTCAGTGACATCGCCCGCCTGGCCCAGGTTTCCGTGACCACCGCCAGTTACGTCATCAATGGCCAGGCCGACAAGCGGCGGATCAGCGCCGCCACCGTGGCGCGGGTGCTGGAAGTGGTCGAACGCCACGGCTACCGCCCCGACCAGCAAGCCGCCGGCCTGCGCCGCGGGCAGAGCCGCTGCCTGGGGTTTATCCTGCCGGACCTGGAGAACCCCAGTTACGCGCGCCTGGCCAAGCTGCTCGAACAGCGCGCCCGCGCCGCCGGCTATCAATTGCTGATCGCCAGCTCCGATGACGACCCGAGCAGCGAGCGCCAGTTGCTCGACCTGTTCCGTTCGCGCCGCTGCGACGCCCTGATCGTCGCCAGTTGCCTGCCGCAGGACGACCCGGCCTATCGGCGCCTGCTGGCTGCCGGCGTGCCGGTAATCGCCGTCGACCGCGCCCTCGATCCCGCGCACATCTGCTCGGTGGTCAGCGACGACCAGCAGGCCGGCGCCCTGCTCACCGCCAGCCTGCTCAGCCCGCCACCGCGGCATATCGCCCTGATCGGCGCGCGCCCGGAGCTGCCGATCAGCCAGGCCCGCGAACGCGGCTTTCGTCAGGCCCTGCTCGATTTCGGCGGCACTGTCAGCGTCAGCCACGCCGAACAATTCAACCGCGCCTGTGGTTACCGGCAGATGCGTGCCCTGCTGGACAACCCCACCGACCTGCCGGATGCGCTGATCACCACCGCCTATGTCCTGCTCGAAGGGGTACTCGATGCCTTGCAGGAACAGGCGGGGCCGGGCATCGACAGCCTGCGTATAGCCACCTTCGGCGACACCCAGTTACTGGATTTTCTGCCGTTGCGGGTCAACGCCATAGTCCAGCAACATGCACAGATCGCCGAACGCGTCCTCGCTTTGGCCCTACGCGCCATCGAGCACAACGACTACCAACCCGGTATCGAAGCCATCCCGCGCACCCTCAAGATCCGCCGCACGCTGTAGCAACCGATTGCCCGCCAGCGACTGCAGCGGAACGCCGCCCGGCCACGCCTGCCAGCCGCTTCTAGATTGGCCAGGAGGCATGCCGACTGGCGCATCGCCGACAAATCATCGATGCTCTGCCCCATGCGCCTGATCGATACCCACACCCACCTCGATTTCCCCGACTTCGACGCCGACCGCACCGAGCTGCTCGCGCGCTGCCGCGCCCTCGGAGTGGAGCGCCTGGTGGTACTCGGCGTGCACCAGGGCAACTGGCAGCGACTGTGGGATCTAGTGCAGGCCGATGCCGGCCTGTACGCCGCCTTCGGCCTGCACCCGGTGTTCCTCGACAACCATCAGCCCGCACACCTGTACGCCTTGCGCGACTGGCTGCAGCGCCTGGCTGGCCACCCGCAACTCTGCGCGGTGGGCGAGTTCGGCCTGGACTATTTTCTCCAACAGCTCGACCGCGAACGCCAACAAACGCTGTTCGAGGCGCAACTGCGCCTGGCCCTGGAGTTCGAGCTGCCCGCCCTGCTGCACGTGCGCCGCGCCCATGCCGCCACCATTGCCACCCTCAAGCGCCTCAAACCCCAGCGCGGCGGGATCATCCACGCCTTCGCCGGCAGCGTTGAGGAAGCCCGCGAATACCTCAAACTGGGCTTCAAACTGGGTCTCGGCGGCGCGCCAACCTGGCCCCAGGCCAAGCGCCTGCAGCAGACCCTGGCGCGCCTGCCGCTGGAGGCCGTAGTGCTGGAAACCGACGCCCCGGACATGGCCCCGGCCATGCACCCGCACCAGCGCAACAGCCCGGAATACCTGCCGGACATCTGCGCCTGCCTGGCCCAATTGATGAATGTCGAGCCAGAGCAACTGGCCGCAGCCAGCAGCCGCAATGCCGCGCAGTTGTTTGGCTGGGCTCTCTGAACACCACCGCGTAACCCGGCCAGCCCGCAATCAGTAGGCTGCCACTCGCCGCAGGCAGTGCACCATGGTTGCTCGGCGCGGCACACATCCAGACGGGTTGTCACGGCGCTCCGAAGCCGCCCTACGCCCAGAACGGCACGCCCCCCGGACCGCCCTTCTCATAGCAATCCGCCCGATCTGGGATGGCTCGCAATCTGCAGGCTGTCACTCGCCACAGACAGTGCATCGATGGTTCATCGCGCGGCACAAGAGCTGGCGGGCTGTCGCTGCGCTCCGAACGGAACGCCGCCCGGGCCGTCCTACCCGCAGGCAGTGCGTCATAGTTCGCCGGCGCGGCGCACATCCTGGCGGGTTGTCGCTGCGCGCCGAAGCCGCCCTACGCCCAGAACGGCACACCGCCTGGGTCGTCCTACGCGCCTGGCGCAAACGACAAGGCCCGCCAAATGGCGGGCCTTGTTGGCACTACTGCACACTCAGACGCGGAACGCGCCGATCAACTGCTTCAAGCGCGACACCAGCCCGGACAATTCGCGGCTGGCCGATTCGGTCTGGCTGGCACCCGCGGCGGTGCGTTCGCCGGCGCGGTTGATCTCGACGATGTTCTGGTCGATATCGTGCGCCACCGCAGTCTGCTGCTCGGCGGCCGTGGCGATCTGCTGGCTCTGGTCGACGATCATGCCCACCGCACCGAGGATGTTCTCCAGCGCCAGTTGCACCTTGCCCGACTCGCTGACCGTGCCGCTGGCCATCTGATGGCTGGCGCCCATGGCCTTGACCGCCGCACCGACGCCACCCTGCAGCTTGTCGATCATGCTCTCGATCTGCTCCGTGGACTGCTGGGTGCGCTTGGCCAGATTGCGCACCTCATCGGCGACCACGGCGAAACCGCGGCCCTGTTCGCCGGCCCGCGCCGCCTCGATAGCCGCGTTGAGGGCCAGCAGGTTGGTCTGTTCGGCGATGCCCTTGATCACGTCCAGCACCTGACTGATCGAGGCGCTGTCGCTGGCCAATTGGTTGATCACCGCCACCGACTGATCGATCTCGCCGGCCAGGCGCTGAATACTGCTCACCTGGGACTCGACCAAGGCGCGGCCGTTAACGGTTTCGCGGTTCACACTCTGCGCGCTGTCGACCGCCGCGGCCGCACTGCGCGCGACCTCCTGGGCGGTGGCGGACATCTGGTTCATCGCCGTCGCCACCAGTTCGATCTGGCTGCGTTGCCCGGCGACCGCCTGGTTACTCTCGCCGGAAACCAGCTCCACGCTATCGGCCTGACGCTCGACCTCGACCACGGTCTGGCCGACGCGCTCGATCAGGTCATGGATCTTCTGCACGGTCTCGTTGAACACCTGCCCCAGCTCGCCCAACTCGTCCTTGCTCTGCGCCGTGAAACTGACCGTCATATCGCCGGCCGCGACTTTATTCATGACCTCGCCGAGGCTCTTCAAGGTGCTCCGGGTCGACACATAGAAGGCGCCATAGAGGTAGCCGATCAGCAGGAACACCAGCACCAGCGCCGCGACCAACAGGACCATCTGCCCACGGTTTTCCTGCAGCCGCTCCTGCAGTTGCTGATCGAGGAAAGCCAGCACCGCATCGTTCAGCTCATAGGTCTTGCCCATGGCCGCGCCGACTTCTTCATAGAACTGCGTCCAGGGCGTTTCCAGGGTATCGGCGATCACCACCTTGTCTTCGAACAGCACCGCGCTGGTCTTCAGGGTCGCCTGGCTGGCCGTGGCCAAGGCTTCCAGTGCCCCACGCGCAGCCGGGCTGCTACTCAAGGCTTCCTGCAGATTCAAGCCATATTCGGCGTGGAGTTTTTCCAGCTCCAGCAATAAGTCGTCGAACTTGGTACTGGTGCCCGAATCGAGAAAGCCCTGCCCCAGGGAAGCAGCACCCATCGTCCGGCCTTCGCCCAATGCGGAGACAACCCGCGGCGTGATGCCGACGATCAGCTCGGTCATCTGCCGCACTTCGCGCTGACGATCCTGGCTGAGTCCGGCCTGAGCTGCGATCAGCTTGATAAATACCTGCGATCGGCCCAACAGCCTTTCGGCCATTGCCGCTTTGCCTTGCAGCGACGTCTCGCTCTGCACAGCGGCCAGGTTGGCAATCATCTCATCGCGTTTGGCGGCGAATTCGTCGATCTGTTCGGCCTCGTGCACCACCGGCGCCAAGCCGCGCAGGCGCTCCGCGATGGAGCCTTGCAGGCGCGTGCTACGACTCTCGAGATCGCCGGCCTGACCGGACTGACCGATCATCACGTTGATTTCCGCCAGGTCGGAGAAATCCTCCAGGTCGCGCCTTAAACTCAGCGCCTGACCGAGCAGATCAATACTCTCCAGAGCCGCCTGGGTACTGACGAACTGGCGATTGGAGTCGCGTACCAGATAGAAGTTGGTGACCAGCATGGGCAGAAAGAACAGGACACTGATCAAACTGAATTTCATGCCAAAGCTGAGGCGATTCATTAGCGCGATGGCCGGATACAGCACGGTCTTCACAAGACGTCTCCTGTTCTGATTATTGTTATGAAGCGTTATCAAGGTCGACCGCGGTAATGGTTGCGTGCCTTGCAGCCGGACCTGAGGCGTCCCGATCAAAGCGTAAGTTGCCAGTACGGCAGGTCCGCTAGAGCAACCTCTTGGCTGATCGATCGAGCACAGTGTGGCTGTATACCCGTTATCGACACCAAACTCTGTAACTTAAGGTTAAACACCCGCCGACCCTAAGGTCTTGACCGTCAGCAGGTGCGGGAGCCTTGCCCGGCGAGCGCAGGCTGACCGGCAGCCGTAGAATGCTGCGGGCCGCGTAGGCTGAGCGCAGCGATACCGCTCACAGTGATCAGGATGAACTTCGGGAAATCTGCCGCCCGCGCAACCGCGCCCCGGAGAGCGCCGAAGCTTATGCGTATATGGACTGATTGACCGATGATGACGCATGAGCGCCGATGGGTATCGCTGCGCTCAATCACATCTTACAAAAGCCTGCGAGCGCGAATGGTCAGTAGAACAGCGCCCACAGGGCGAATACGCTGTACCAGAGCACGGCAGCGCGCACCAGCAGCTGCCACAAGTTGTCCAGGCTGCTCACCCCGACTTCGCCGATCACCGGCGCCGGCGTCTCGCAGGCCGCACGCCCGACATCGATCACCAACTGTGCGGCACTGATGTCCCAGCTCAACAATTCGTGCAGCAACACCCGATTGACCGCCACGAAATTGCCGACCAGGGCGAAACTCGCCGCCAGTACCCGCACCGGCAACCAGTCGAAGGCATGCCGCAGCTGCACGGCGCGCTCGCGCAAGACTTCCTGCTCGGCATGTTCGGCCAGCAGAGCCAGCAGCCGATAAGCCAAGGCCGCCAACGGGCCAAGCAGTGCATACCAGAAGATCACGGCAAATAAACTCTGATAGGCCTGCCACACCAAATGACCCTGCACCTGTTGCAGCAGCGCGCCCTCTTCGTCGGCCTCCAGAGCCAGGTCACGACGGGCGACCAGATAGGCTGCCTCGCTGTCGCCGCGCCGCCAGCTGTCGCGAAACGGCCCGAGCGCCGCCTGCAAATCGCCACGCCCAAGGCTATAGATCAGCACCAGCAGGTGCAGCGGCAACGCCAACCAACCGTAGGCCAGCGGCTCGAGCAGCACCAGCAGCAGCCCCAACACCACTAGCGGCAGAACCACCAGCAGCACGATCGCCAACCACGGGCTCTCGATAAAGCTCGCTTGCCGTTCCGCCCAGGCCATCAGCCGCAACCAGGGACCGTCCTGCTGGATCTTGTTGCGCCAGGCCGAGAACTTTTCCACCCACAGCACCAGCAACAACACCAGAAAACTCATGACTTCTCCTTCCTATCCATCAGTGCAGCGCGCAGGCGCGACCAGTCGAACGCCGGGCCGGGGTCAGTCTTGCGGGTCGGAGCGATATCGCTGTGCCCGCAGATCCGCTCTAGGGTGAGCGCCGGATACGCCCTTTGCAACTCGACCGTCAGGCCAACCAATGCGGCATATTGCGCATCGGTGAAGGCCTGTTCGTCAGTACCTTCCAGCTCAATTCCCAGAGAATAATCGTTGCAGTTGTCGCGCCCGGCGAAACACGATTGCCCGGCATGCCAGGCGCGCTCGTTGCACGAGACAAACTGGGTGATGGCGCCGTCGCGTTCGATCAGGAAATGCGCCGACACGCGCAACGTCGCTATCTCGGCAAAGTATGGATGCTCATCGACGATCAGGCGATTCTGGAAAAATTCCTGCACCCTGCCGGTACCGAACTGCCCCGGCGGCAGGCTGATGTTATGGATCACCAACAGGGAAACCTCACCCTGCGGGCGCTCATTGAAATTGGGGGACGGGCAGTGGCGCACACCTTGGTACCAACCACTGCGAGGATCCGGCTGCATAAAGGCTCCTTGAACGAGCCTCCACTCTAGAGCAGGCGGCCAGCAGGGCCAAGCACTGGTCATGCGTAGCGCCCTTTGGCGAGCGCTTGAAAGAACCCTATGCCAATGAAATCCGGGAGCGACCATTGCCCGCAACAGGATCTCCGGCTTGCATCCGAACCACGAGGCTGGCCACCGTAGCCTCGCAGATCGATGGATAACTTGTCAGCGCGGCCAGCGGCGACCCGCTCGTAGGGCGGCTTCGGAGCGCAGCGACAACCCGCCAGCTTTTGTGCCGCGTCGATGAGCCCATGGTGCACTGCCTGCGGCGAGTGACACCCTACGGATCGCGGGCAGCCCCAGATCGGCCGCGCCCCTGGGTCCGTAGCCCCTGCACAAAAGCGAGAGAAACCAGGCGAACTCAGGCGCCCTTGAGCTTGCGCAGGTTACCGATTACCGATTCCAGCGCCCGGTCGAACAGCAGCGCATCGTCGAGCAGGCGGATGGCATTGCGACGAAACTCGACCGCCAGGCCCATACGGGTTTTTTCCAGGACCTTCATGCCGGTGCGGTTGACGAAGATGTACTTGCAGGCCGGCTTGATCACCGCGGCCAGCTTGCAGCGCAGCTTGTGTTCCTGGTCTTCCTGAAATTCTACCCAGCTACCTACCCGCAGGTTATCGACTCGCAGCAGGGCTTCGTCGTCATCTGCCAGGCAGATTTCAGGTTCGCTCGCGCTGCTTTGCCCCGGGGCCAGCAGCACGATCTCTTCGACTACTTCGATCATCGCCGACAGCTCTGTCGGTGCTGGCAACTCCAGCAAGGATGGCTCGTCAGCGCTCGCAGCCACGGCGTCATGCGGTTGATCGTCGTTGCCGCGCGCTGTCAGCGCTTCGCTCTGGAGCGTTTCGACCGCAGGCACCACTTGCTTGAATCGCTGAATAGACTGCACATGCAAATCTTCCAGTTGACTGAAAAACTCACCCGTGGAGAACGGATCGAACGCCGCACTGGCCATGCCTTCGCGCAGCGCCTTGAGCAGCCCCGGCACCAGCTCGAGCAAGCGTTGACGCGCTTGCGGATCCTCGTGAGGTTGCGCACTCCAGACCAGATCATCCATGGTCGCCAACGCCATCTGCCACTCGGGCGAGTCGACGCCGTGCTTGAGACAGGTGAGCATCAACACCTTGCTCCACGCCTCCTGCAGCACGCGCACCACCACTTCGGGCAGACGCTTGCCCAGCAGCCGCTCATTCAGTGCCAGCTCGACCTGGCGCCGCGCCAGTTCGGCCCTGGCGCTGCCCTCTTCCGCGTCGCGAGTACGCTGCTCCAGCAGCTCACTGCGCCGCCGCTCGTTACCGGTAAAGGCGAGAAAGTCCGCCAGCAGTTCGGAAAAAATCAGTGGGTCATCGACAAAGTCGTTGAGTAGGCGCTGCACCATCTGCTCGATCTTCTGATACAGGCTGCCGCGCTGTGTCTCGTCCTGCTCACCCCAGCCCAGAGCGGCCGAGGCAATTTCATTGAGCAACCGCCGCGCAGGATGACTGCCACGACTGAAGAAGGTCTTGTCCAGCACCGCGACCTTGAGCATTGGAATCTGCAAGCGCGCGATCAGCGCTTTCAGCGAATCCGGCAGGGTGCGGTCATCGAGGATGAATTCGAACAGCATCGACACCAGGTTGATAACGTCCTCATCCACCTCGCCGACCACTCGGGCCTTGCCGCTCCTGGCACTGGCGCGGCTGAGCAGTTGTTCGAGCTGCTCACGCAGATCGAAATCATCGCTAACCTGAAGGGGGGCATGCTGCTGCATATGGGAGAGCAGGCGCATCAGGTCGTGACTGGTAATCGGTGACGCATCGGCCGGCGTCTCGCGCCGCGGCATGGCACTGCCGCGCACCTGCCCGAGCAGCTCCTGCAGCGCCACGAAAACTTCCTGCACGCCGTCGCCGGCCTGCTCGCCAGCACTGGCGCCCGCCGGTTCAGCCGGGCCGCGCGCAGCTGCCCCGGAACGACCCGGGTTACGCCGCGCTGGCGCCGATCTCAGCTCCGGCAACACACCCGCAGCGACCAGCGACTGATTGGCCTCGGCATAGAGCTGATCGAGATCGGCCAACACATACTTTTCAAACAACTTGAGGATGATCAGTTTGACCTTGATCTCCACCCCCAAGCTACTGCACGCCTCGAGAAAAGCCGCACAGAGCGCCGCAGGACCGAGCGGGTTGGACTTGTCGTCGAGCTTCTTGCTGACCAGGGCATTCAGGCGCGTGGTCAGGTGGCTGACCCCCGTGCTGTCCCGGCTCATGACCTTGGCCACCATGGCATCCAGCGCCACGGACTCTTCCAGCTCATCGTTCTGCACCAACGCCAGGCTATCGAACGAGACAGCCTCCATAGCCGGCTTACCGATCTCGTATTGGTTGAGGGTGGCGAAAGGCTCGAAGACTTTTTGCAGGAAGCCGCGCTCGATATTCTTGCGCTTCAAACGCAGATCGCGCATAGCCTCGAAGAAAGCGTTCTGCTCGGCGTTGCTGGCTGCCCGATCCGCCATCTCGAACAGCGTATCGTCAGCATTGTCGAACAGCGCTTGCAAGGCGTGCTTGAGCTGCAGCGCAGCCTTGTCGCGTAGATGAATGAGCGCCACGGGCAGTCTTCCTCCCGGTGAAGTGGGCGATTGCTCCGCAGCTACCTTGTTCAGGTGCACCACTTTCGCGTCAGTCTTCATTGCGACTCTCCTGCAGACTGCCCCTGCCTGGGCCAACCGATCTGCATAGCAACCAACCGAGCGTCATCCCTAACGTCAAGGTTATGGCGTCAACATCCATAAAGTTATTATAGGTATACCGCATCCACCCCAAAACAGGCTTTTCCTGCGGATATGACCCAGGTCACAGATATAAAGCACCAGCCTGACGACGACGAGCAGAACCCGACCAACGCAATCATTCAAGCCAGACAACCACCCCGCCGCGGATTGCGCCAAGGCTTATTCGGGCGACGCGACTCGTAGGGTGGCTGCGATTGCAGCAGATTGCCGATGGGTATCGCTGCGTTCAACCGCACCCTACAAAAGCCTCCGCCCATCCGCGATTAGCAATCTCGCTGCACCCGCGGTCGGCAATCCCTATAATCGCCCGACCCTGACAGTGGAGCCAACCATGCCGAACCTAACCCTCGCCGACCTGACTGCCGAAATCGAGGCCAATGTCCGTCGCGCGCTGACCGAGGATATTGGCAGCGGCGATATCACCGCCCAACTGATCCCTGCCGAGCGTCTGGCCCACGCCACCATCATTACCCGCGAAGCCGCCGTGATCTGCGGCATCGCCTGGGTCGATGCCGTGTTTCGCCGACTCGATCCGCGCGTCGCCGTGCACTGGCAGGTCCGCGACGGTGAGCGCGTCAGCCCCAACCAGGCCTTGTTCCATCTCGAAGGTCCGGCCCGCGCCCTGCTCAGCGGCGAGCGCAGTGCCCTGAACTTCCTGCAGACCCTGTCCGCCGTCGCCACCCGCTGCCAGCAGTACGCCGACCTGGTGCAAGGCACCGCGGTCAAACTGCTCGACACCCGCAAGACCCTGCCCGGCCTGCGCTTGGCACAGAAATACGCCGTCACCTGCGGCGGCTGCCACAACCACCGCATCGGCCTGTTCGACGCCTTCCTGATTAAGGAAAACCACATCGCGGCCTGCGGCGGCATAGTCGAAGCCGTGCAAGCCGCGCACAAGATCGCCCCCGGCAAATCGGTGGAAGTCGAAGTGGAAAGCCTGGAAGAACTGCAACAAGCCCTGGACGCCGGCGCCGACATCATCATGCTCGACGAACTGTCGCTGGACGACATGCGCCAAGCGGTTGCCATCACCCAGGGCCGCTCCAAGCTGGAAGCCTCAGGCGGCGTCAATCAAACCACCCTGCGCGCAATCGCCGAGACCGGCGTCGATTACATCTCGATCGGCGCCCTGACCAAGGATGTCAAAGCAGTAGACCTGTCGATGCGCCTGAGCTTATAACCCAAACGATGCCGGGCGACGGGAGGTAGGGCGGCCGGGACGCCGGCCGCTCGGAGCGCAGCGACAGCCCGCCAGCCTTTGCGCCGCGCCGGTCAACTACCGGCGCACTGCCTCTGGCGCCCCCCCACGGTTACATCACATCCCAGCTCGGCAATTCAATCGTCGTATGGCAAGGCCTCTGTATCAGACCCTCCCGCCCAATCCTTGGGATATATACCCTGCGCGACCAATCGATGAAAAGTTGAATACGGCCATTCGCCAACGTGTTGAACCAACCCATGCTTGAGCGGATTGATGTGCACGTAATCGATGTGCTTGCGAAAGTCGCGCTCATCACGAATCAGGTGCTCCCAATAGCGGCGCTGCCAGATGCCTTTTTCACCGCGGCGCTCCTGTATCGCAGTAGGCCGACCTGCAAGAGGTAGGCTGCGGGAAAAAATCAGCTTGATCAGCCGCCAACGCAGTGCGTAACGGCTATCGCCGTGCGGCAACTCGATCACGCAATGCAGATGATCGGGCAACACCACCCAGGCGTGAATATGAAAGGGATGCACGCCGCGAACCTTATGCACAGCCTGGCGCAACAGATCAACATGCCGCACCAGCAAATCATTGCCATGCCGACGTGCGAGGACATGGGTAAAGAAATAGGTGCCACCAGGACACCAGACACGACGGTAGTCGGGCATTACAGTCATCCATGACATTGGGAAGTTCGTTTGCAAGCGTGAGTGTAGTGCCGATTAGGACCGGAGGGACTCCGGGCGGCGGTCCGTCCGGAGCGCAGGGCTGCTTCGGCGCGCAGCGACAACCCGCCAGATTTTGCGAAGCGCCGAGCAACCAATGCCGCACTGCCTGCGGCGAGTGACACCCTACAGATCGCGAACCATCCCAGATCGGGTGGATTGCTCAAGACCGTAGGGCGGCTTCGGCGCGCAGCGACAACCCGCCAACTTTTCTGCCGCGCCGAGCAACCATCGGTGCACTGCCTGCGGCGAGTGACACCCTACAGATCGCGAAACATCCCAGATCGGGCGGATTGCTCGAGACCGTAGGGCGGCTTCGGCGCGCAGCGACAGCCCGCCAGCTTGTGTGCCGCGCCGAGCGACTAATGGTGCACTGCCTGCGGCGAGTGACACCCTACAGATCGCGAAGCATCCCAGATCGGGCGGATTGCTCGAGACCGTAGGGCGGCTTCGGCGCGCAGCGACAACCCGCCAACTTTTCTGCCGCGCCGAGCAACCACGGTGCACTGCCTGCGGCGAGTGACACCCTACAGATCGCGAACCATCCCAGATCGGGCGGATTGCTCGAGACCGTAGGGCGGCTTCGGCGCGCAGCGACAACCCGCCGGCTTTTGTGCCGCGCCGAGCGGCCAATGGCGCACTGCCTGCGGCGAGTGACACCCTACAGATCGCGAAGCATCCCAGATCGGGCGGATTGCTCGAGACCGTAGGGCGGCTTCGGCGCGCAGCGACAACCCGCCAACTTTTCTGCCGCGCCGAGCAACCACGGTGCACTGCCTGCGCCAAGTGACACCCTACAGATCGCGAAGCATCCCAGATCGGGCGGATTGCTCGAGACCGTAGGGCGGCTTCGGAGCGTAGCGACAACCCGCCAGCTTGTGTGCCGCTACGAGCAACCAATGGTGCACTGCCTGCGGCGAGTGACACCCTACAGATCGTGAAGCATCCCAGATCGGGCGGATTGCTCGAGACCGTAGGGCGGCTTCGGAGCGCAGCGACAACCCGCCAGCTTTTCTGCCGCGCCGAGCAACCATCGGTGCACTGCCTGCGGCGAGTGACACCCTACAGATCGCGAAACATCCCAGATCGGGCGGATTGCTCAAGACCGTAGGGCGGCTTCGGCGCGCAGCGACAACCCGCCAGCTTGTGTGCCGCGCCGAGCGGCCAATGGTGCACTGCCTGCGGCGAGTGACACCCTACGGACGGGTTAGGCCGGGACTTTTTGCAGTGGGGTTGGCGCGGATTGGGGTTTGCGGGCGGCGTCGTCGAGGATTTTGAAGAACACGCTTTCCAGCGATACCGCCGGTTTTACCGTTAGCAGGTGGCCGCCGGCCTGGTTGAGCTGGGCGATGAAGGCCGGTAGCGCGACCTGGCTCAGTTCGCATTCGAACTCGCCGTCGCGTAATTGGCGGGCGCCGGGCTG
This sequence comes from Pseudomonas sp. CC6-YY-74, assembly GCF_002025205.1. Lineage (GTDB taxonomy): Bacteria > Pseudomonadota > Gammaproteobacteria > Pseudomonadales > Pseudomonadaceae > Aquipseudomonas > Aquipseudomonas paeninsulae. The sequence continues at coordinate 2,973,067 of NZ_CP019947.1, forward strand.
GATGGCGTGTTCGGCATTGAAGCGCACCAACAGGTAATCGGCGCGCTCCGCCGCCAGTTCGCGCGGCGAGCGCACGGTCAGCAGTTCGCCCTTGTTGATGAAGCCGAAGCGGTCGGCGATGCGCTCGACGTCGTGCAGCACATGGGAGGTGAAGAAGATCGCGCCGCCCTGGTTTTTGTATTCGTTGAGGATATCCACCACATCCTTGCGCCCGACCGGGTCGAGGCCGGACAGCGGCTCGTCGAGCACCAGCAGCTTGGGCTGTACCACCATGGCATGGGCCAGCGCAACGCGCTGTACCGTACCCTTGGACAGCTCGCGGATGCGCCGGTTGGCCGCCGCGCCGATGGAAAAACGCTCCAGCCAGTACAGGCACCAGGCCTTCTCGTCCGCCCGGCGGATGCCGTACATGGACAGGCCCATACGCAGGATTTCCAACGGGGTGAACTGCTCGTACAGCGCCGGGGCCTCCGGCACATAGGCCACGCCCTGGCGCGCCTCGGCCTGGCGCGCGCAGGTGCCGTACAGACTGACCCGGCCCTGGTAGTCATTGATGATGTCGAGCATGACCTTGATGGTGGTCGACTTGCCGGCACCGTTGGGCCCGACGAAACCGAACACCTCGCCCTCGGCCAGGCTAAAGTTGACCTCGCGCAGCGCCTGCACCGCCTTGCCCTTGACGCGATAGGTGTGGCTGACGCCATGAAACTCCAGTGCAGCACTCACGACTGATCCTCCATGCCGGCGATCTTCATTTTCTTCAAGATGATCCGTCCTTCGTGCAACTCGTAGCCAAGCCTAAGCGGGTCATCCGGCAAGGCCGGCAATAAACCGGATTCGACCAGTTGTTCAAGCCTAGCCAGCGCGCCGTTTTTCGCCTCGAAACGGCGCTGCGCCTCGCGCAGAGTGACCAAGCCTTGCAGGCGGATGACACGTTTGTCGAGCATAGCGCGCAGTTTGGGATCGCTGGCGGCGTCGCGTTGCTGAATCAGGTAGTCCAGGGCCAGTTGCTCATCGGCAAATGTTTCTGCCTGCAACATTACCCCCAGCTTGCGCAGGCTTGCGGCATTCTCCGGCGAGCGCTGCGCACCCAGCTCGAGTACGCGCTGCGCCTCGGCGATGTCGCGCTGAAAGAACGCCAGGTTGATGCCATAGAAAAACGCCGGAATGTAATCCCAGGTACGACACTGCACCGCCGCACGCAGCACCTGATTACCCTCATCGACCGCGCCACCCCAGGTGAGCAGGCCGTTTGCCAGGTAATAGTTATCTTCATGGCAGCCATTCAACTGCGCGACGACCTGCTGGGCACGGACTAGATAATTGGTATCGCTCCGGCCATCCTCTATGCCAGTAGCGGCCAGACGCATGGCTTCCAAATCGGCGGCGAGAAAACGATCGCCACCGAACAGTGCCAGCAAGATGGGCGCGGCGATTACTACCCGATCCTGCACCTGTGACTGCTCAACCGGCAACGGTTGCTGGGCGCGCCAAAAGGCGATACCGGCAAACGCAGCAAAGCCTAGCAGAGCCAGTAACAGGGGAGCGTAGCGTGCGCGCATATCAGGCAAACCGCTTGCGCTGCAGCGCCCAGACCGCCAGCGCCAGTAAGGCGGCTATATACGCCAAACTGGAGAGCAGCAGCCAGGGCCAGTCAGCGGGAAGGAGCTCCATCTTGCCGTAGAGTGCGACCATGCGTACATCCAGCGCCCCCAGGTCCGGCAGCAGATAACCGAGCAGGCCAACACCCGCGCGATAGCTCTCGGCATCGCCGACTACCCCAGCATCCCGACTGAGCAATTCGACAATGGAGGCAAAAGAACGTGACACCAACATAAAACCGAAGGTGCCGATCAAGACGAAACTGGGGGTCGAGGCGACCACGGCGAGCAGGCAGGCCAGCGCGGTGAGCAACAGCAGATCCACCCCGACAAAGGCAATGGTCACCAAATAGTGCTGACCCAGCGCCACCGGCGTGCCCTGCGCGTAGCCCTGGCCGACCAGCCCGACCAGCAGCGCCAACAGCAGCGCCATCGCTAACAGCAGGCCAAGGGTCAAGGTGGCAACCGCAAGAAAGCGGCCGAGCAACAGGTTATGCCGTGGACGCGGGTAGGTCAGGGAGTTGAGAAAATAGCGCCGATCGAACTCGCGAGAGAGCAGCTCCTGAGTCATCAGCACCAGCACCAGCGGCAAGAGCAGGCGCATCACCGACAGACCAACATCCAGCGCTACTGTGGCAGGTTGGCGACCACTGAACTGGGCCGCCATCAGCACAGCCAAGGCCAGCACCAGCAATGAACAGCCAGCTAGCCATAGATAGCTGGCGCGCATGGCCAGACGAAGGCCGACTAATAAATCAGAAAAAAACAACATAAGCAGCCATCAGAAATTCATGAGGAGGTAAATATTATCGCAAACGGAGAGTAGATAGTCGACGCCACTCAAGCCGACTGAACTGTCACTACTCCAACAATAACTCAAGTCACAGCACGGCAGCATCTTTGGCGCAATTTCTAACAGAAAAAACGACTTAAAGAGCGTTCTGCTAGCCGAGAAAATCAAGAGAAAGTCGACTTTACCCCGATTTCTTCATAAGGGTAACAACGGCAAGAAAAACTTGAAATTCAAAATTAAAGAAGGAGAAGCAAAGCCTCTCCTTCTACACTACATGAACCTTAATTTGAACGCGTAGCTACACCAGCAGCAGTGCACACCGCACCATCAAGGGCAGTTGGCCCAATCGAACCACCGGAAGTGCGCCCCTGAAAAATGGAGGCGCCTTGGCTTGTTGCAGTGTTAAAGGGAATTGTCGGATCCGCGCACGCAACCTGACCTGCAGGGACAGGGGTTGTATTCGTGCAGACCGATTCAATAGTACGAGTTGACGTCCTGCCATTTTCGTGACATGTAGCAACCACAACTTCACCAGGCGTACCCGGAACAGGAAGGCGGCAAAAATAGTTGGCGAGAACACCATTAGAAAGATTTAGCGTTACGTCATCGGCCAACAGATCGCAATCAGTCAGAACGATGAGATTACCACTAGAAATAGCCTCAGCCGCGTTGTTAGTAGCGAAAGCAGTGGAGGCGCAGAAAGAAGCAAGGATACCAACACTAAGAATTAGCTTTTTCATTTTTTATCTCCTCCTTATCGCATTGCTGCAGAAAACGACGTAACCATATTCTTGTTGTCAGCAAGAGCCAGGGAGTCATTCGCTTTCGCGCGGTAGTCATTAAACTGCGGAATAGCGATAGCAGCCAAAATCCCGATAATTGCAATCACGATCATCAGTTCGATCAGGGTAAAACCTTTTTGTTTCTTGAGAGACTTCATGGGCAAGCTCCTGTGTGATTAAGGTCAGCGACCTGCATACGACAAAGCAGATGCCGTGCCAACTCTACATAACTCGCTGCACAAGGGACTTTATCTCCACCGCCCCCAATCATTGGCCCCGAGCACGGCAACAACTGACGTTTTTTGTCAGGCACAACTGCCGCACTTGGGCTTGGCGCGCGATTAGGCTATAAGTCAGCAGCATCCGCCTCCCTTCGATTAGCAGGCTGCAATGAACGAAGCTCCGAATCTGACCGGCCTGGCTCGACAACTGGTCAACGCCGAACTGCTGGACGAACGCGCCGCGGCCCAGGCCCAGGCCCAGGCGCTGCGTAACAAGATCCCGCTGGTGTCCTACCTGGTGCAGAACAAGCTGGCCAGCAGCCGGGCAGTGGCGGAAATCGCCTCCGAGCAGTTTGGCGTGCCGCTGTGCGACCTCAAGGCCATCGACAAGGACAGCCAGCCGCACGACCTGGTCAGCGAGAAGCTGTGTCGCCAGCACCGCGTGCTGCCGCTGTACCGGCGTGGCAACAAGCTGTTCGTCGCCCTGTCCGACCCGACCAACCACCAGGCAGTGACCGATATCCAGTTCAGCACCGGACTGAGTACCGAAGCGCTGCTGGTGGAGGACGACAAGCTTGGGGATGCCATTGACAAGTTCTTCGAGGCGGCCAACAGCGGCATGGATGACCTGGGCGACGTCGACCTCGACGGCCTCGACGTGCAGGCGGTGGATGACAACAAGGAAGAGGGGGTCGCCGGCGAAAGTGCCGACGACGCGCCGGTGGTGCGCTTCGTCAACAAGATGCTGCTGGACGCGATCAAGGGCGGCTCCTCGGACTTGCACTTCGAGCCGTACGAGAAGGCCTACCGGGTGCGCTTTCGTACCGACGGCATTCTGCAGGAGATCGCCCGGCCGCCGATCCAACTGGCACCGCGGATCTCGGCACGCCTGAAGGTGATGGCCGCGCTGGATATTTCCGAGCGGCGCAAACCGCAGGATGGGCGGATCAAGATGCGCATCTCGAAGACCAAGTCGATCGACTTTCGCGTCAGCACCTGCCCGACCCTGTGGGGCGAGAAGATCGTGATGCGGATTCTCGACCCCTCTAGCGCACAGATGGGCATCGATGCGCTGGGTTATGAGCCTGGGCAGAAAGACCTGTACATGGCGGCGCTCAAACAACCGCAAGGCATGATCCTGGTGACCGGACCGACCGGCTCGGGCAAGACGGTGTCGCTGTACACCGGTCTGAACATCCTCAATACCGTGGACGTGAATATCTCCACCGCCGAAGACCCGGTGGAAATCAACCTGGAGGGTATCAACCAGGTCAACGTCAACCCCAAGCAGGGCATGGACTTCACCGCCGCGCTGCGCGCCTTCCTGCGTCAGGACCCGGACATCATCATGGTCGGCGAAATCCGCGACCTGGATACCGCCTCCATCGCGATCAAGGCGGCGCAGACCGGGCACATGGTGATGTCGACCCTGCACACCAACAGCGCCGCGGAAACCCTGACGCGTTTGCGCAACATGGGCGTGCCCTCGTTCAACATCGCCACCTCGGTCAGCCTGATCATTGCCCAGCGCCTGGCGCGCAAATTGTGCAGCCACTGCAAGAAGGAAGTGCAGATCCCGCGCGAGGCCCTGCTCGAGGAAGGCTTCCCGCAAGACCAGCTCGGCAGTTTCAAGATTTACGGCCCGGTCGGCTGCGAAAATTGCAACGGCGGTTACAAGGGCCGTATCGGAATTTATGAAGTGGTTAAAAACACGCCTGCATTGCAACGGATTATCATGGAGGAAGGTAATTCCATTGATATCTCCGTGCAAATGCGCAAAGACGGCTTCAATGACCTGCGTACCTCGGCCTTGCTCAAGGCCATGCAGGGCATCACCAGCCTCGAAGAAGTGAACCGCGTGACAAAGGACTAACTGATGGCGGCCAAAGCACTAGCAACCAGCGTTTTCGTCTGGGAAGGCACCGACAAGAAAGGCGGCAAGATGAAGGGCGAATTGATCGGGCAGTCACCTGCCCTGATCAAGGCGCAGCTGCGCAAGCAGGGCATCAACCCGCTCAAGGTGCGCAAGAAGCCGATGTCGCTGTTCAGCGCCGGCAAGAAGATCAAGCCGATGGATATCGCCCTGTTCACCCGGCAGATGGCCACCATGATGAAGGCCGGGGTGCCGTTGCTGCAGTCGTTCGACATCATCGGCGAGGGTTTTGAAAACCCGAATATGCGCAAGCTGATTGACGAGGTTAAGCAGGAGGTTGCTGCGGGTAACAGCTTCGCCGCCTCGCTGCGCAAGAAGCCGCTGTACTTCGATGACCTGTATTGCAACCTGGTTGACGCCGGCGAACAGTCCGGCGCACTGGAAACCCTGCTCGACCGAGTCGCCACCTACAAGGAAAAAACCGAAGCGCTGAAGGCCAAGATCAAGAAGGCCATGACTTACCCGATCTCGGTGATCGTGGTGGCGGTGATCGTCACGGCGATTCTGCTGATCAAGGTGGTACCACAATTCGAGAGCGTGTTCGCCGGCTTCGGCGCCGAACTGCCGGCGTTCACCCAGGTGGTGGTGAACATGTCGCGCGGGCTGCAGGAATGGTGGTTCATGTTTATTTTCGGCATATTCGCCATCGCCTTCTCGTTTAAATGGGTCTTCAAACGCTCGGAAAAATTCCGCGACTTCCTCGACCGCACCCTGCTCAAGGCGCCGATTATTGGCGACATAATGTACAAGGCGGTGGTCGCGCGTTACGCGCGGACGCTGGCGACCACCTTCGCCGCCGGGGTGCCGCTGGTCGAGGCGCTCGACTCGGTGGCCGGGGCAACCGGCAACGTGGTGTTCCGCAATGCCGTGCACAAGATCCGCAATGATGTGTCATCCGGTACCCAGCTGAACTTCTCGATGCGCAGCACCGGGATCTTCCCGAGCATGGCCATTCAGATGACCGCCATCGGCGAGGAGTCCGGCTCGCTGGACGAGATGCTGGAGAAGGTCGCCGGTTATTACGAGGACGAGGTGGACAACGCCGTCGACAACCTGACCACGCTGATGGAGCCGATGATCATGTCGGTTATCGGCGTGCTGGTCGGCGGCTTGATCATTGCCATGTACCTGCCGATCTTCCAGCTGGGCGCGGTGGTTGGCTAACTCATGGCTCTAGATTTTTTGGCCGGCGACTTGCCGGCCTTTACATTGGCCTGCCTGGTGCTGGGGCTGTTGATTGGCAGCTTTCTCAATGTGCTGGTGTACCGCCTGCCGGTGATGATGCAACGCGACTGGCAGGCCCAGGCCCGGGAAATCCTTGAGCTGCCGGCGCTGCCGGACGCGCCGCTGTTCAATTTAATTTTGCCCAACTCGCGCTGCCCGCACTGCAGCCACGAGATTCGCCCCTGGGAGAATATCCCGCTAATCAGCTACCTGTTCCTGCGCGGTAAATGCTCCAGCTGCAAGGCGCCAATCAGCCTGCGCTACCCGCTGGTGGAACTGGCCTGCGGGCTGCTTTCGGCGTATGTGGCCTGGCACTTCGGCTTTACCTGGCAGACCGCCGGCATCCTGCTGCTGACCTGGGGCCTGCTGGCGATGAGCCTGATCGACGCCGACCATCAACTGCTGCCGGACGCATTGGTGCTGCCGTTGCTGTGGCTGGGGCTGATCGCCAACTATTTCGGCGTGTTCACCAGCCTGGAAGCCGCGCTGTGGGGCGCGATTGGCGGCTACCTGAGCCTGTGGTCGGTGTACTGGCTGTTCAAGCTGGTGACCGGCAAGGAAGGCATGGGCTATGGCGACTTCAAGCTGCTGGCCATGCTCGGCGCCTGGGGCGGCTGGCAAGTGCTACCGCTGACCATCCTGCTGTCGTCGCTGGTTGGCGCCGTGCTCGGGCTGCTCATGCTGCGCCTGCGCAATGCCGAAACCAGCACACCGATCCCGTTCGGCCCCTACCTCGCCATCGCCGGCTGGATCGCCCTGCTCTGGGGCGAGCAGATCACCGGGACCTACCTGCAGTTTGCCGGGTTCGGCTAAGACAAGCTGATTACAACCCTGAACAACCCACAATCCGTAGGGTGCCACTCGCCGAAGGCAGTGCACCATAGTTGTTCGGCGCTGCGCAAAAGCTGGCGGGTTGTCGCTGCGCTCCGAAGCCGCCCTACAGCCTTGAGCAATCAGCCCGATCTGGGATGGTTCGCGATCCGTAGGGCGTCACTCGCCGCAGGCAGTGCACCGATGGTTGCTCGGCGCGGCACAAAAGCTGGCGGGTTGTCGCTGCGCTCCGAAGCCGCCCTACGGTCTTGAGCAATCAGCTCGATCTGGGATGGTTCGCGATCCGTAGGGTGTCACTCGCCGCAGGCAGTGCACCGATGGTTGCTCGGCGCGGCGCAGAAGCTGGCGGGTTGTCGCTGCGCTCCGAAGCCGCCCTACAGCCTTGAGCAATCAGCCCGATCTGGGATGGCTCGCGATCCGTAGGGTGTCACTCGCCGCAGGTAGTGCACCATGGTTGCTCGGCGCGGCGCAGAAGCTGGCGGGCTGTCGCTGCGCTCCGAAGCCGCCCTACAGCCTTGAGCAATCAGCCCGATCTGGGATGGTTCGCGATCCGTAGGGTGTCACTCGCCGCAGGCAGTGCACCGATGGTTGCTCGACGCGGCGCAGAAGCTGGCGGGCTGTCGCTACGCTCCGAAGCCGCCCTACAGCCTTGAGCAATCCGCCCGATCTGGGATGGTTCGCGATCTGTAGGGTGTCACTCGCCGAAGGCAGTGCACCATGGTTGCTCGGCGCGGCGCAGAAGCTGGCGGGTTGTCGCTGCGCTCCGAAGCCGCCCTACCGCCTTGAGCAATCAGCCCGATCTGGGATGGTTCGCGATCCGTAGGGTGTCACTCGCCGCAGGCAGTGCACCGATGGTTCGGCGGCGCCGCACAAAAATGGCGGGCTGTCGCTGCGCTCCGAGGCCGCCCTACAGCCTTGAGCAATCCGCCCGATCTGGGATGGCTCGCGATCCGTAGGGCGTCACTCGCCGCAGGCAGTGCACCATGGTTGTTCGGCGCAGCGCAGAAGCTGGCGGGCTGTCGCTACGCTCCGAGGCCGCCCTACAGCCTTGAGCAATCCGCCCGATCTGGGATGGTTCGCGATCTGTAGGGTGTCACTCGCCGCAGGCAGTGCACCATGGTTGTTCGGCGCTGCGCAAAAGCTGGCGGGTTGTCGCTACGCTCCGAAGCCGCCCTACAGCCTTGAGCAATCAGCCCGATCTGGGATGGCTCGCGATCCGTAGGGTGTCACTCGCCGCAGGCAGTGCACCGATGGTTCGGCGGCGCCGCACAAAAATGGCGGGCTGTCGCTGCGCTCCGAGGCCGCCCTACCTCCGAACGGAACGCCGCCCGGACCGCCCTACCGCCGAACGAAACGCCGCCCGGACCGCCCTACCTCCGAGCGGAGCGCCGCCCGGACCGCCCAATCAGCAAAAGCATCGCGCCGGGGCGGCCCTCCTACAAGAGCGGCTCACACCGCATTGGCCGCCTGATTCGCCAGGGCGCCGGCTCCTGCTCTACAATTGTTGCCCTGTTTATGGCCAATGAGAGCCGCACCCGAAGATGAAACCCTGGATTCTTGGCTTAACGGGCGGTATTGGCAGCGGTAAGAGCGCAGTCGCCCAGCACTTTATCGATCAAGGCGTGCATCTGGTCGATGCTGATCATGCGGCGCGCTGGGTGGTCGAGCCGGGCACGCCGGCGCTGGCCAAGATCGTCGAGCACTTCGGTGAAGGGGTGCTGCGGCCTGACGGCCAGCTCGACCGCGTGGCGCTGCGCGGTCTGATTTTCGAGAACTCCGAGCAGCGGCGCTGGCTGGAAACCCTGCTGCACCCGCTGATCGGCCAGGAAATCAGCCAATACCTGGCGCGCGCCGAGTCGCCTTACGCGATTCTGGTGTCGCCGCTCCTGGTCGAGTCCGGCCAGCAGAGCTTGACCCAGCGCGTGCTGGTGATCGACGCCCCCGAGCAATTGCAAGTGCAACGCGCCATGCAGCGCGATCGAAGCTCGGCCGAACAGGTGCAGGCGATTCTCAAGGCCCAGGCCAGCCGCGAACAACGTCTGCAGCATGCCGATGATGTGCTGCTGAATGACCGCGACCTGGCCTGGCTGAAAAGCGAAGTCGAACGCCTACACACCTTTTACCTGACCCTGCGCGGAGGCCAACCATGAGCCAACCCACCATCGTGAAATGCCCCACCTGCAACGCCCCGGTCGAATGGGGGCCGCAAAGCCCGCAACGCCCCTTCTGCTCGGAACGCTGCAAACTGATCGACCTCGGCGCCTGGGCCTCGGAAGAACACGCTATCCCCGGCGACAACCTGGAAGACGAACTGTTCTCCAGCGATTTGGATCAGCCGCCGCGCCAGCACTGACGACTGGAGCCGCGCCAATAAGCCCATGCCGTGAGGCGCACCCTACGGCCGATGGCATGGTGCGGGAGCGGTCCAGCGAGGATCAGGGACGCATGAAGCCGTAGTCGCGTTCATCGTCCAGGTTGTCGGCAAGGAATTGCAGTTCGGCAGCCAGGTCTTTGCCATCGCGCTCGACACGGCTGCGCGCCACCACTGCGCCGAGCAAGGCGCGCAAGCCGAGCGCGGGATCGAAACCCTGCTCTTGCGCCTGGTGCAGGTTATGTTCGATTTGCTGTTTGGCCCACTCGTGTACACCCATGAGATTGTCTCCGCTGTTGTAATCGCAGGGGGAGGTAATTACGGTGGTTGACTGCCCGAACCACCCCACCTCGTCGATAGAGCCTGGCAGGCTGAAGGTTGGGCCTGTTGATCTGGGTCAACACACCAACCCCGATCAGTTTGCTGAAGCTGGCGCCATCAACGCGGCTGGTTGTCGTCCTTCCAGGGGGCCGCCAGGTAGCGTGAGCGATTGAAGGTTTCCAGCCAATCGGGATAGAACACCACCAGCGCGGTAACGAGCATTCCATTGATGAACGCCTCGGGAAAGATCACCAGCCACAGGTAGCCGACGAAATCCTCGAGCCAGGGCGGCATCGGGAACAAGCCGTCGACCCACAACACTCCCAGCCCGGCCAGGATGCACAGCAAGGCGGCCAGGGCCGCAGGGAAGAAGCCGCTAAAAAAGATGTAGACGAACAGATTGCGCGACTGCGCGCGCTCGACCCGTAGCGCACAGCGCTCGGTGACTAGCACCGGAATCAACACCAGCAGTACACCGTTCACGCCCAACGCGGCCAAGTCCTGGCGGCCCAACAGGAGCATGCCGAGCTGGGCGACAAACCCGACGAGGATCGCCAGCGGCCAATCGAGCAGCAGGGTCACCGCCGTCATGCCGATGACATGGTAAGACAACCCCGAATCGAAATCGCGGCGCACCAACCACAGCACAAATAGGGCGAGCACCGTCCCGCAGACCAAGTGCTGGCGCCGCAGGTCGCTGAACAACTCCAGCCACGGCGCCCGCCATATGGCCCAGAGCAGCAGCGGCAGATAAAGTGCCCAGCCAATCATCTGGCTGACGGGCGAGAGCAGTTCGGCAGCAATCATAGGTAGCGCCTACGCCTGAATGATGAACGCAGCCAGTCTACACCGGCGCTCATGCGGCGAAAAAAACGGCGCGACCGATCAGGCACAACTCGCACTCCGTAGGGTGTCACTCGCCGAAGGCAGTGCACCGATAGTTTATCGGCGCGGCACACAAACTGGCGGGTTGTCGCTGCGCGCCGAAGCCGCCCTACCTTCGATCAGAGCGCCGCCCGGGCCGCCCCACGCTATTGAGCAACCCGCCCGATCCGGGATGGTTCGCGATCCGCAGGGTCCACTCGCCGAAGGCAGTGCACCGATGGTTTATCGGCGCGGCACACAAACTGGCGGGTTGTCGCTGCGCGCCGAAGCCGCCCTACCTTCGATCAGAGCTCCGCCCGGACCGTCCCACGCTATTGAGCAACCCGCCCGATCCGGGATGGTTCGCGATCCGCAGGGTCCACTCGCCGAAGGCAGTGCACCGATGGTTTATCGGCGCGACACACAAGCTGGCGGGCTGTCGCTGCGCTCCGAAGCCGCCCTACGCCCGAAATATCGCCAGGGCCGCTAGAGCATGAAACATCGCATTCATCCAAGGGGTACCAAGCCCCCACGACTGCGGGCTAAGCTGTAGGCATGGATGATTCCGACTACCTGCGCTTGCTCACGCACCAGGCCGAGCAGGCTAATGAATTCCTTTCCAACGCCCGCAAGTGGGAGCGTGAGCGTTGGGTGTGCCAGCGCCTGCTGCAAGCCTTGAACGTCAGCCATCGACTCGAGGAGTTCAGTGCGGCCGAGCAGGAACCGCCAGACGTACTGTTTCGCGAGGCCAGTTTCGAGGTGTTTTTCGTACTCGACGAAGGCCGGCGCCTCACCGAGGAGTGGCGCGCCGAGCTGGAACGCCGGCGCAGTGCCTTCTCACTCAGCCAACTGGTAAAGCGCGAAGCCAAACCCAGACGCATCGGGGCCGCCGAGCTGCAGGCACGCCTGGCGACGACCCTGCGCAAGAAAGCGCACAACTACAGCGAACGCGGCCTCGACCTTGGCGAACTGGACATGCTGGCGTTCGTCAGCCTGAAACGCGCCGTCCCCGACTTCAACAGCCACTTCCCGCCGCCCACCGAGTTCCTGCGCCAGGGCTGGCGCTCGCTGTCGCTGGTCGGCCCGACCTTCGCCCGGGTATTGTTCGCTCACCCCGATGCGCCAGATTTTCTGCGCAACAACCTCGGCCGCAGCGTATTGTTCGATGTCGGCATCAGCCTGTGATGAATACCCTGCAATGGCATGCCAGACTCCTGCAATCCGGCCCGCCTGATGACAGCACGCGAGAGACACTGAGCCGCCATGAGTCCATTACAAGAACTGCTAGCGGCCGTACCGCAACGTGGCCAGGTGCGCTGGATTGGCGTACGTCCCGCCTCGCGCGGCGCCATGCTCGCACTGGACGCGGTGGAGGCGCGCCATGAAGCCGGCCTGACCGGCGACCACAGCCGTCCCGGGCCACGCAATGCGCGACAGGTCACCCTGATCCAGTGGGAACACCTGGCGGTGATCGGCGCCCTGCTCGGTCGCACCGCCACACAACCGATCCAGCCGCAGGATCTGCGCCGCAATATCGCCATCAGTGGCATCAACCTGTTCAGCCTCAAGGGCCGGCGCTTTCGCATCGGCCAGGCCGTGCTGGAAACCACCGGCTGGTGCCAGCCCTGTGCGCGGCTCGAAGAACGCTTGGGACCAGGTACCTTCCAGGCGGTGCGCGGCCATGGCGGCATCACCGCCCGCGTACTGGAAGGCGGTATTATTCGTCTGAATGACGACCTGTGCGTTGAGCCTTTGTGAACGCCACGGCTAGAATAGCCACCATCCACAGGCCGGCCGAGAACCGCAGTGTTTTCCCACGGCCTGATCCCTCGAGGTTCCTATGTCCAGCCGCCTGAGTCCCGATGATCAAAAGCTCGTCGACCAGTACCTGAGTGCCCCGCAACATCAAGTCGAACGTCAACCTTTCAAGGTGTGGCGCTTGCTCCTGATCATTGTCGGCGTGGTGATCGCCCTAGGCCTGCTGAGCCGTCTTCTGAGTCGCCTGGTGCTATGAGCTGCTTCGCGCTCGCCCAGCCAGACTTGCCGAATTTTTTTCCAAGCCTTGTGAGAGTGATCCATGTCCCATCGAATCCTGATCGTCGGCGGCGGTGCCGGCGGCCTGGAGCTTGCTACCCGCCTGGGTAGAACTCTGGGTAAACGCGGTAAAGCCAAAGTCACCCTGATCGACGCCAACCTGACGCATATCTGGAAACCGCTGCTGCATGAGGTGGCCGCCGGCTCGTTGAATTCTTCGGAAGACGAGTTGAACTACGTGGCCCAGGCCAAGTGGAATCACTTCGAGTTCCAGCTCGGGCGCATGACCGGGCTCGACCGGGCCGAGCAGCGCATCACCCTCAGCACGACGCTCGACGAGCGCGGCGAGATGCTGGTGCCCGAGCGGCAACTGGGCTACGACAGCCTGGTGATCGCGGTCGGCAGCACCACCAACGATTTCGGCACCGCTGGCGCCGCCGAACACTGCCTGTTTCTCGACACCCGCGAACAGGCCGAGCGCTTCCATAGCCAATTGCTCAGCCACTATTTACGCGCCCACGCCAGCCAGAGCGATACCACCGAGCAGATCAGCGTGGCGATCGTCGGTGCTGGCGCCACGGGCGTGGAACTGGCCGCCGAACTGCACCATGCGGCGCATCAATTGGCGGCCTATGGACTGGACAGCATCCACCCGGAAAACATGCGCATCACCCTGATCGAAGCCGGACCCCGGGTGCTACCCGCACTGCCGGAGCGGATCGGCAAACCGGTGCACAAGACCCTGGAAAACCTCGGCGTGACGGTCATGACCAACGCCTCGGTCAGCCAGGTGACCCGCGACGCCCTGCACACCGCCCAAGGCGACATCATCACCGCCAGCATCAAGGTCTGGGCCGCGGGGATTCGCGCGCCCGGCTTCCTCAAGGACCTCGACGGCCTGGAAAGCAACCGGATCAACCAGCTACAGGTGCGCCCTACCCTGCAAACCACCCGCGACGACAATATCTTCGCCTTCGGCGACTGCGCCGCCTGCCCGCAACCCGGCAGCGAAGGCCGCAATGTGCCGCCACGCGCCCAGGCCGCTCACCAGCAGGCTTCGCTGCTGGCCAAGTCGCTGAAACTGCGCATCGACGACCAAGCCCAGACCCTGCCGGAATACCGCTACCGCGATTACGGTTCGTTGATCTCGCTGTCGACCTTTTCGGCGATCGGCAACCTGATGGGCAACCTCACCGGCAGCGTGATGCTCGAAGGTTGGCTGGCGCGGGTGTTCTATGTCTCGCTCTACCGCATGCACCAAATGGCGCTGTACGGCCCGCTGCGCACCCTGCTGCTGATGCTCAGCGACCGCATCGGCCGCAGCACCGAGCCTCGCCTGAAACTGCACTGAGCGATATACGGGACGCAGGGGCAGATGCATTCGCTGGCCCTGCGCTCCCGTATGGTGTTACTCGCCGCAGGCAGTGCACCATTGGTTTTATCGGCGCAGCACAAATGCTGGCGGGCTGTCGCTGCGCTCCGAGGCCGCCCTACATACGGACCGCCGAATCTGGGGCCATCCACAACCCGCAGGGTGTCGCTCGCCGCAGGCAGTGCACCATTGGTTTAATCGGCGCGGCACAAAAGCTGGCGGGCTGTCGCGGCGCTCCGAGGCCGCCCTACATACGGACCGCCGAATCTGGGGCCATCCACAACCCGCAGGGTGTCGCTCGCCGCAGGCAGTGCACCATTGGTTCAATCGGCGCGGCACAAAAGCTGGCGGGTTGTCGCTGCGCTCCGAACGGATCGCCACCTCAAGCCTGCTATCGTCGCGAGACCGACTACAAATCACGCGCATAAAAAAAGCGCCCCGGGGGGCGCTTCTTTTATGGTTGCTGATGAACATCTCATCGCAACCTTAAGATTCAACGCTGCAAACAGCTGCAGGTGAAAATGGTGGGTCGTGTGGGATTCGAACCTACGACCAATTGGTTAAAAGCCAACTGCTCTACCAACTGAGCTAACGACCCAAAAATGGTCGGGGTAGGGGGATTCGAACTCCCGACATCCTGCTCCCAAAGCAGGCGCGCTACCGGACTGCGCTATACCCCGATTGAAAGATTGGCTCCGCGACCAGGACTCGAACCTGGGACCCAATGATTAACAGTCATTTGCTCTACCGACTGAGCTATCGCGGAACTTCGTGCTTTCAGGTCTCTTCTACTAGGCTTTGGCGTGAACCTATTCCCGTGTCTGAGGCGCGCCATTTTACGTTTCCGCGGCCGCCTGTCAACCCCTTAAATTGCTTTTATGACAATGCTTTGCACGTGGCTGATGGCCTGCTATATCTTCATTGAGTGTGCTCCGCGCAGGATGCGCTAGCCACAAGGCCTCAATCAGGAACGTCCATGAGCAACCAGGACATACCACCAAGCACGCAAAAACCAGCGCCAACCCTTGCCAGCCGTGGCATCCAGCCTCGTTTTGGCGAGCTGGTGCAAAGCAGTCGCAAGCTGGTGATGAACCGGCTGGCGGAGCAACTGACGGGCGTTTTCGCTCAGGTCGATGACACTTTGTTCGAGTGCGCGGAAAAAGCCGAGAATAATCAGGTGCAAACCCTGTTCTTCGACAGCATGCGCGAGATTCGCAAACAGCGATCGCTGATCGAGCGAAGCTACCACCAGAAAATCTCGCAGAATTTCTCCGACTTTCTTGATGGCAAGCTCAAACCTGTGCCCAGCACCGCTGAACTGGATGCCGAACAGCTCGCTCTGGTACAGAACGAGGAGTATGAGGAAAGCCTGCTGATCACCACCATGGTCAACCAGGTCAAATCACGCTGCGCGCAACAGCTATTTGCCCTGGAGCAACGCCTGGTCCTGCTCAGCAATGGGCAACAACTGGGCGAGGAGAACAATCCCTTCGGCCCGCAAATGATTGCTCTAGCTTTTCGTCAGGCCTTGGCGCCCAGCCCGTTTCCGCTGCGGATCAAAGCCATCCTCTACAGCTTGTTCGACAAGCACGTGATGCTCAGTCTGGACACTATATATAGCGCACTGAATCAGCGACTGGTGGACGCGGGCGTACTGCCCAACCTCAAATACAGCGCCCAGCGCGTCGCCAACCCAGAGCGACCAAGCAGAACCGAGAACACGCCCGACGCCAGGGAGGAGCTGCCGGCGGACAGCAATCCCCAGGCCACCGCCAGCCCCTCGACCAACGCGACTCACCGCTCAGCCCCGGCACAGCCGCTCGATCTCGATGGCCCGCCCCCCAGCAATCCGCTAGCGCTGCTACAGGGCCTGACCGCCCTGCTTGGCGAACATCGCCAACGCAATATTGACGCCCCCCTGCTCGGCGGCACCCGCAGTATCGCCAGCTATGCCCCGCGCGATGCCACCAGCACTTACAGCGCCAGCGATTTGCTCGACGCCCTCAACCACATGCAACGTCAGGCTGCCGATGAACTGGCGCAGCGCCTACAGCATCCACAGCAGGTCGAAGGCTTGAAAGCCGATTTGCAGCGACAACTGGAGACCTCCAGTCAGCACCCGGGCCAACAGAAACTGGCGGACCAGGAAGCCGATGTGATCGACCTGGTCGGCATGCTGTTCGACTTCGTCCTCGACGACACCTGTCTGAACGACAGCTACAAGAGCCTCCTCTCCCACCTGCACACCCCTTATCTGAAAGTGGCGTTGCAAGACAAGGCACTGTTCACCCAACACAAGCACCCGGCGCGACGCCTGCTCAACAGCATGGCCCAGGCTGGCGTGCTCTATGGCGGCGAAACCAATGAACCCGCCCTGCTGGCCAAGATGCAATGGGTGGTGGAGCGGGTGGTCGGTGCAGTCAGCGGCGATCAATCGCTGTTCGAGGCGCTACTCGAGCAGTTTGACGAATACACCGCCACCCTCAAGCACAAGGTCGAACTGCGCGAACACCGCGCCGTGGAAGCCGCCAAGGGCCGCGACAAACTGCTGGGCGCCCGCCAGCAGGCCGTCAACGTGATTGCCCGCAGCCTGAACCAACGCCAGACGCCAGGGATCATTCGCAGCTTCCTTAAACTGACCTGGGCCGATGTTCTGGTCTTCGTCCTGCTCCGCCATGGCGAGAACAGCAGGGAATGGCAACGCGCCTGTGAAGTGGCTGAACAACTGGCCTGGAGCGGCACACCACTTGATGAAAGCGGCCGCCAGCAACTGCAAGGGCTGCGCGTGGCGCTGCTGGATGATTTGCGCAAAGGCCTGCAACTGCTCGGTGGCTACCACGACGACGGCATTCGCCGTTTGCTGCAGGACCTGGTCGCCTGCCAGTACGCTGCACAAGCCAAGCAACCGCAACTCGCCGACACCTTCGCGCCGCAGCTGCCGCCGAGCACACTCGGCGCCATGCTCGGCGAGGACGCCATGCTCGCTTCCCTGGCGCCGCGCGAATCCGGCCTGTCTGCACGCGCACAGACATTCGCCCAGGAGCTGATGCAAATCCAGTTCGGCACCTGGTTCGAATTCCTCACGGACAACCAACCCCACCTGCTCAAGCTCTCCTGGTTCAGTCCGACCACGCGCAATTACATGTTTGTCGATCACAGTGGCCAGCGGGCGGCGATCAAACCCCTGACCCTACTGGCCACTGAAATGGAACAGGGCCTGGCCCGCATCGTTCCGCCCGAAAGCGATGCGCCACTGGTGGATCGCGCCCTCAATGCCATTTATCGTGCACTGCAGCGCTTTAGCGGCCACACGAGCAAACCCACCAACCCACGCTAACCCGCCAAGGAGCCTCCATGGAAGATCGTCGCCAGCACAGCCGTCACAGTACCGAACTGCAGCTGGAAGTCTTCGAACTGCATACCGGACAGCGCCTCGGCCGTGTGGCAGACCTCTCTGCCGACGGCTTCATGCTGTTCAGCGACAAGCCGCACCTCGCGGATAACCTGGTCGAATGCCGCTTGGTCAGCGAGCAGGTGATCGACGGGGTCGGCGAGATCCAGTTAAGCGCCGACTGTTTATGGAGCCGCCCCGGCGCCGATGGCCAACACTGCTGGGCCGGTTTTCATATCATTGACCTAGAACCAGACCAGGCCGCAGCACTGGACATGCTGCTCAAGCATCTTTAAGCGCTAGCCGATCATGCCGATGACCCAGTGATCCAGTGATCCAGTGATCCAGTGATCCGTAGGATGGTGCGGGTCGCGTAGGCCGAGCGCACCCTACGAAAGCCGTACCTAGTTACTCGCGACCACGCATGAGAGCTGTCGCACCGTATAAAAAACGCCCCGCACAGCCTGGCCGTGCGGGGCGTTGTTATTGCAGCAGGCTTAGACGAAGACGATTTCGTCGTTTTCGACTGTGCCATTGACGGTGCTGCCAGGGCCGAACTTGCCGGCGAGGATCAACTGCGCCAGCGGGTTTTCGATCCAGCGCTGAATCGCCCGCTTCAGCGGCCGCGCGCCGTAGACCGGGTCGTAACCGATGGCAACCAGCTTGTCCAAGGCCTCGTCGCTCAGCTCCAGGCTCAGCTCGCGCTCAGCCAGACGCAGGCGCAAGCGGCTCAGCTGGATTTTCGCGATGCCAGCGATCTGCTCGCGGGCCAGTGGCTCGAACACCACCACTTCATCGATACGGTTGACGAACTCCGGACGGAAATGCGTGTTCACTGCATCCATCACCGCAGCTAGCTGCGCCTCGCGGTCACCGACCAGCTCCTGGATTTGCGCTGAGCCCAGGTTGGAGGTCATCACGATCACGGTGTTCTTGAAGTCGACGGTGCGCCCATGACTGTCGGTCAGGCGACCGTCTTCCATGACCTGCAGCAGAATGTTGAACACATCCGGGTGAGCTTTCTCCACCTCGTCAAGCAGCACCACCGAGTAGGGCTTGCGGCGTACCGCCTCGGTCAGGTAACCGCCCTCTTCGTAGCCGACGTAGCCTGGCGGCGCACCGATCAGCCGCGACACGGAATGTTTCTCCATGAACTCGGACATGTCGATGCGCACCAGCGCCTCCTCGGTGTCGAAGAGGAACTCGGCCAAGGCCTTGCACAGCTCGGTCTTGCCCACCCCGGTCGGGCCGAGGAACAGGAAGGAGCCGCTGGGCCGATTTGGATCGGACAACCCGGCGCGGGATCGGCGTACCGCATTGGCCACGGCGACCACCGCTTCGTTCTGGCCGATCACCCGCTGGTGCAGCAGGCCTTCCATCTTCAGCAGCTTGTCGCGCTCGCCTTCGAGCATCTTCGATACCGGGATGCCGGTCCACTTGGACACCACCTCGGCAATTTCTTCCTCGGTGACCTTGCTGCGCAGCAGCTGGTTCTCGGTCTTGCCGTGCTGGTCGACCATCTGCAGGCTGCGCTCCAGATCCGGAATGATGCCGTACTGCAGTTCGGCCATGCGGCTGAGATCGCCCTTGCGCCGCGCGGCCTCAAGCTCCTGGCGCGACTGCTCGATTTTCTGCTGGATCTGCGCGGAGCCTTGCACCTCGGCCTTTTCCGCCTTCCAGATCTCTTCAAGATCGGCGTACTCGCGCTCCAGCCGGGCGATGTCTTCCTTGAGTTTTTCCAGGCGCTTGATCGCCGCCTCGTCGTCCTCTTTCTTCAACGCCTGGGCTTCGACTTTGAGCTGGATCAGCCGGCGCTCCAAACGGTCGAGCACTTCCGGCTTGGAGTCGATCTCCATGCGGATACGACTGGCGGCCTCGTCGATCAGGTCGATGGCCTTGTCCGGCAGCTGGCGGTCGGTGATGTAGCGGTGGCTGAGCTTGGCCGCGGCGATGATCGCACCGTCGGTGATCGCCACCTTGTGGTGCACCTCGTAACGCTCCTTGAGGCCACGCAGGATGGCGATGGTGTCTTCCTCGCTCGGCTCATCCACTAGCACCTTCTGGAAGCGTCGCTCCAGAGCGGCGTCCTTCTCGATGTACTGACGGTACTCGTTGAGGGTGGTGGCGCCGACGCAGTGCAGTTCGCCACGCGCCAAGGCCGGCTTGAGCATATTGCCGGCGTCCATCGAGCCCTCGGCCTTGCCGGCGCCAACCATGGTGTGGATTTCGTCGATAAACAGGATGATCCGCCCTTCCTGCTTGCCCAGTTCGTTGAGCACCGCCTTCAGGCGCTCCTCAAACTCACCGCGGAATTTCGCCCCGGCAATCAGCGCGCCCATGTCCAGCGACAGCACGCGCTTGTCCTTCAGGCCATCCGGTACCTCGCCGTTGACGATACGCTGGGCCAGGCCTTCGACAATCGCGGTCTTGCCCACGCCCGGCTCGCCGATCAGCACCGGATTGTTCTTGGTGCGGCGCTGCAACACCTGGATGGTGCGGCGGATCTCGTCGTCACGGCCGATCACCGGATCCAGCTTGCCCTCTTCGGCGAGCTTGGTCAGGTCGACGGTGTATTTATCCAGAGCCTGACGAGCTTCCTCGGCATTCGGGTCGTTCACCGCGTCGCCGCCGCGCAGGTTGCTGATAGCGTTTTCCAGGGCTTTCTTGCTCACGCCCTGGCCGAGCAGCAACTTGCCCAGTTTGGTGCCATCGTCTAGGGCAGCCAACAGCACCAACTCACTGGAGATGAACTGGTCACCCTTCTGCTGGGACAGGCGATCGGCCTGATTGAGCAGGCGCGCCAGATCCTGGGACAGGTTGATATCACCGGTAGGGTTCTGAATCTTGCCCAGACGATCGAGCTCCTGACTCAACCCCTGGCGCAGGTTGTTGACGTCGAAGCCAACCTGCCTCAGCAGCGGCTTGATCGAACCGCCCTGCTGGTCGAGCAACGCCTGCATCAGGTGCAGCGGCTCGATAGCGGCATGATCGAGGCCGACGGCCAGTGATTGGGCGTCGGATAAGGCAAGTTGCAGCTTGCTGGTTAAACGGTCGATTCGCATTGCGTCATCCTTCCTTTAAGAGCAGGCCGGCGCGATGGACACCCCTATATTGAAAGCCTGCCGAGATGAAGACTAGATGAGGTCGATTGTGCGAGTTTCAAGCGCGCAAGCGTTGATCTGGGTCATGCCGAGCACACTCAGGCGTTCGCGTGGAGCGCAGCGACAAGCCCGCCAGTTATGTGCCGCGCCCACGAGCCGCGGCGCACTGGCTGCGGCGAGTGACACCCTAGAGAGAAAGGATCAGCTGACCAGCCAGATCAACGAAGCGAAGCGACCGGTACGGGCGGCGCGGCGGTAGGAGTAGAAGCGCGGGTCGCTATAGGTGCACAAGCCGCCGCCGAAGACGGCCGTAACCCCTCGCGCCGCCAGGCGGATCCGCGCCAACTGATAGATATCGGCCATATAACGATCCGGGTTGACGCTGGCAACGAAGGCTTCGGCTGCCTGCGGGTGCACGGCCATGAACGCTTCGCGCACCTCGGCGCCGACTTCGAAGGCTTGCGGGCCAATCGCTGGCCCGAGCCAGACCAGTACGTCCTCCGACTGCACAGCCAGCGCATCCAGCGTCGCCTCCAGCACGCCGCCAGCCAGCCCACGCCACCCCGCATGGGCGGCGGCGACCCGACTGCCGGCACGATCACAAAACAGCACTGGCAGACAATCGGCGGTCATCACGGTACAGGCGACCCCCGGCGTGGTGGTCCAACTGGCATCGGCTTCGGCTACTTCACCCGGCTCGGCAGGCACGACGGCAACGCCATGCACCTGACGCAACCAGGCCGGCTTGCAGCCCAGCTGGCTGATCAGGCGCTGGCGGTTCTTGATCACGGCAACAGGGTCGTCCTCGACATGCTCGCCGAGATTGAAGCTGTCGAACGGCGCGGCGCTGAGACCACCGCTGCGCGTCGTGATACAGGCCTTGACCCAGGCGGGCGCAGGCCAATCTGGCGTCAACCAGTCATGGGCCCAGCTGCTCACCCAATAAACGCCTCGCGATCCTGACGCAATAGCGTCAGCAACCAGACGAAATCATCCGGCAGCGGCGACTGCCACTTCATCCGTTTCCCGGTAATCGGGTGATCCAGTTCGAGGAAGCGCGCATGCAGGGCCTGACGCGGGAACTCCTTGAGGCTCTGCACCATGGTCAGGCTGGCCGCAGGCGGAATGCGGAAACGCCCACCGTAGACCGGGTCGCCGACCAGCGGATAACCGACATGGCTCATGTGCACGCGAATCTGGTGAGTACGCCCGGTTTCCAGCTTGACCCGCGCATGGGTGTGCGAGCGGAAGCGCTCCAGCACCCGGTAATGGCTGACCGCCGGCTTGCCGCCGTCGCTGACGGCCATACGCTGGCGCTGCGCCGAACTGCGGCCAATGGGCGCGTTGATCTTGCCGCCGGCGGTGATCACGCCGATCACGATGCACTCGTAGATCCGGCTGACCGTACGCTTCTGCAGTTGATCGACCAGGCGCGTCTGCGCCTCAATGGTCTTGGCCACCACCATCAGTCCGGTGGTGTCCTTGTCCAGGCGATGAACGATGCCGCAACGCGGCACGTTGACGATATCCGGCACGTGGTGCAGCAAGGCGTTGAGCAGAGTGCCATCGGCATGCCCCGCGGCCGGATGCACCACCAGCCCCGCCGGCTTATTGATCACCAGTATCTGGTCGTCCTCAAAGACGATGTCCAGGGCGATATCCTGGGCGATCCACTCGCCCTGAGCCTCCTGCTCGGCGCGCAGCGCCAGTAACGCTCCGCCATGCACGATGTCACGCGGGCGTACCACGGCACCATCGACAGTCAGCAGCCCCTCTTTGATCCAGGCAGACAGGCGCGAACGCGAGTGCTCGGCGAACAGTTGGGCGGCGACTTGGTCGAGGCGTTGACCGCCCATATCAATGGGCACCTCGGCGTTCAGTTCAATGGTCTGCTTATTAATAGAGGACATGCTCGGCAACAGTGGGGGACCTGAGGGTCGGTTGATGGTTCATTGCACGCCGCATTGCCGTGGCCAATCAGGCCAGGCAAGGCGTGGGACATCGCTGAATGGTCGCTAACTTGGCACGACCCGCACTACGACCTGGCTGCTTTTGCCGCACAACCCCAAGGGCTGCGGTGAAAATGCAACGTCAACAGGCCCTACTTTTGGTTTCGGCTACGCGCTTGTGGTTAAATACGGCGTCTTTGCCCCAGGGTCACCGGGGGCGCTCATCATAACAGGACGGCTTTGCTCAAGACAGCCGCCGTCACAGGGACGCAAGCCGCCATGCAAGTGAGACACCTGCTGCTGATCGCCATCCTCGCCCTTACCGCTGCCTGCTCGTCCAAAGACGTACTCGACGAGAACCTGAGCGAGACCGAGCTGTACCAGCAGGCTCAAAGCGATCTGGACAACAAGAGCTACACCAGTGCGGTGACCAAGCTCAAGGCTCTGGAGTCGCGTTATCCGTTCGGCCGTTATGCCGAACAAGCCCAGCTGGAGCTGATCTACGCTTACTACAAGAATGCCGAGCCGGAAGCTTCGAGATCCGCCGCCGAGCGCTTCATCCGCCTGCATCCGCAGCATCCGAACGTCGACTACGCCTATTACGTCAAGGGCCTGGCTTCTTTCGACCAGGACCGTGGCCTGATCGCCCGCTTCCTACCGCTGGACATGACCAAGCGCGACCCCGGTGCCGCTCGCGACTCCTACAACGAGTTCGCCCAGCTCACCAGCCGCTATCCGAACAGCCGGTACTCGCCGGATGCCAAGCAGCGCATGATCTACCTGCGCAACCTGCTGGCCGCTTACGAAATCCATGTAGCTCACTACTACCTGACCCGTCAGGCTTATGTCGCCGCCGCCAACCGTGGCCGCTACGTGGTGGAAAACTTCCAGGAAACCCCGGCAGTCGGCGACGGCCTGGCGGTGATGACCGAGGCTTATCAGCGCCTGACCCTGGATGATCTGGCCGCGACCAGCCTGGAAACCCTCAAGCTCAACTACCCGGAGCACCCAAGCCTGGCCGGTGGCGAATTCGTGCCCCGTGAAGAAGAAGCCGACACCCGCTCCTGGCTGGCCAAGGCTACTCTCGGCCTGATCGAAAGCGACACGCCGCTGCCGCCGGGCGAAACCCGCGCCGGCCAGGACGTGATCCGCCAGTACGAAGACGCCGCGGAGGAGATCCCCGAAGAGCTGAAATCGGCAACCGCAGACGAACCCCGCCAGGAAACCCAGGGCCGCAAACGCTCCTGGTTCAGCTACATGACCTTCGGCCTGTTCGACTGAAAAACTGAACCGCCTAAACAGCGAGGTTCAGAGAAAATGCCGCGCACTTGAGACGAGTGCGCGGCATTTTTTATGGGCAAGATAAAATCGGGGATATCTGACGCCTGTGCAACCGAGCCCAAAGCTTACAGCAGCAACACCGCCTACTCCTTGTGCTCGCATCGGACGTCACGCGCCGCAGGCGGTGCACCAAGGCTCATCGGTGCGCCGCATATCTGGCGGGCTGTCGCTGCGCTCCGAGGCCGCCCTACAACCTCGAGCAAGCCGCAACACCGTAGGGTGTACTCGCCGCAGGCAGTGCACCAAGGCTCATCGGCGCAGCGCATATCCGGCGGAATGTCGCTGCACTCCGAGCAGATCGCCGCCCGAGCCGCCCTACCTCCAATCGGAACGCGGGCCTGCCTTTGCACCTCAATCGCCAATCTGCCAACCCGAGGTGATCGGGTAGCGCCGGTCGCGACCGAAGCCGCGCTGGGTGACCCGCACGCCGACTGCGGCCTGGCGGCGTTTGTACTCGTTGAGATCGACCAGGCGCAGCACGCGCTTGACCGTATCCGCATCGAAGCCCTCGGCGATGATCGCATCAGCCGACAGGTCGTACTCGATGTACAGCTTGAGGATCTCGTCGAGCACCGGGTACGGCGGCAGCGAATCTTCGTCCTGCTGATCCGGCGCCAGTTCGGCTGAAGGCGGCCGGTCGATGACCCGCTGCGGAATCACCACCCCCCGGCTGTTGCGGTACTCGCAGAGGCGGAACACCAGGGTCTTGGGCACATCCTTGAGCACATCGAAACCGCCGGCCATGTCGCCATAGAGGGTGGCGTAGCCGACCGCCATTTCGCTCTTGTTACCGGTGGTCAGCACCAGGTAGCCCTGCTTGTTGGAGAGGGCCATCAACAGCGTGCCACGGCAGCGTGCCTGCAGGTTTTCCTCGGTGGCATCGCGGGCCAGGCCCTTGAACACCGGGGCCAGGGTGCCCATGAACGCTTCGACCATGGGCCCGATCGGCAGCACCCGATAAGTCACGCCCAGCGCACGGGCTTCGAGCTCGGCGTCCTCCAGGCTGATCTGCGCGGTGTAGCGGTACGGCATCATCACCGCTTCTACCCGTTTGGCGCCCAGCGCATCGACCGCCACCGCCAGGGTCAGGGCCGCGTCGATGCCGCCGGACAGCCCGATGAGCACGCCCTTGAAGCCGTTTTTGCCCACATAGTCGCGCACGCCCACGACCAGAGCCTGATACACGCTGGCTTCCAGCTCCGGCAAGGGCACGCAGTTGGCCGGCCGCGGGCTGACTCGCTCGCCATCGCACACCAGGTCAACCGGGTACAGGCCCTCGGCGAAGGCGGCCATGCGCTGACAGACCTGGCCGTCAGCATCGACCACGCAGCTGCCACCGTCGAATACCAGCTCGTCCTGGCCGCCAACCTGGTTGACGTAGACAATCGGCATCGCCCCTTCGCGCGCACGCTCGGCAAGTGCTTCCTCGCGCTCGCGCTGCTTGTCGAGGTGGAACGGCGAGGCGTTCAGGCTCAGCATCACTTGCGCCCCGGCGGCACGGGCCTGCGCCATCGGCTCGGCGAACCAGATGTCCTCGCAGATGCTCAGCGCCACGACCACGCCCTTGATGTCGACCACGCAGGGCTGGTTGCCGGGCTCGAAATAGCGCTTTTCGTCGAACACCCGGTAATTCGGCAATTTTTGTTTGTAGTAGCTGGCCAGCAGTTGGCCGTCGGCGATCACCGCGCAGGCGTTGTAGCGCAGTTCATCCTCCAGCCAGGGATAGCCAACCACCAGATAGATGCCGCTGACGTCGTCCTGCAGGCGCTGCAAGCCCTGCTCGATGCGCCGCTGCATGCTCGAACGCAGCAGCAGATCCTCTGGCGGATAGCCGCAAAGCGCCAACTCGGGGAACACAATGACATCCGCCAGCCACTGATCACGGGCGTTGCATGCCGCCTCAATGATGCTCTCGACGTTGTCGTGCACATCACCCGCACGCAAATTCAACTGGGCCATCACGACCCGCAGGGTTTGGCTCATGACTGCCTCCACCTCATAAGTGCCACTTTCGACTGCACCCGGCGGCTCAGTCGTAACATTGCATCGTCCATTCCTCAGCATAGGGTTTAATCGGCGGGTAAGCATGTCGCGAGCGCAACCACAGACGCAGCACCTGATTATCTACAAACCCCAAGCCGCAAGGAGAACCGTCCGACCTGGGGGTAGTCCGCGATCCGTAAGGTGTCACTCGCCGGCAGTGCACCGTAGTTGATCGGTGCGGCGTACATCTGGCGGGCTGTCACTGCGCTCCGAGGCCGCCCTACCCGCAGGCAGCGCGCCATTCGATGGTTCCCACACTCTGCGTGGCAACCCCGGCCAGGACGCTCTGCCGGGACGCGGAGCGTCTCGGGTGGCATGCCCACGCGGAGCGTGGGAACGATCAACGCGGTGTCTGCCGCTTTTGTAGGAGGGCCGACCCCGGCGCGATGCTCTTGATTGTTGGGCGGACGTTATGGATGAGGGGAATGCCGCAAAGCCCGTCAGGAACGGGCGCGGTCCTCCTACAGGGGCGCGCGGTTTCGATGGTTGCCAACCAGGAAGCAGAATAGCCGCTGTGCTGACGCCGCTTCCTTGGCTAAACTGCCAGGCTTTCCATCAATCTGCCTTTCCAACAAGAAGAGAGCGTTATGGGCCTGTTCCGCCTGCTGTTCTGGATAGCCATTATCGCCGCCGCCTTCTGGCTCTGGCGGCGCTTTACCCGCCCCGCGCGGCGCTCCGGGCCAAACCGGCCAGACCCCGCGCCCATGGTCCGTTGCGCCCATTGCGGGGTTTATCTGCCCCGCGAAGAGGCACTGACCAGGGCCGACCAGTGGTATTGCAGCCAGGGCCATCTCGAGCAGGGCCCAAAAACCGGTGAGCGTTGAAGCGCTAGCGCTCACCGGTACCCAGGGCCGCCGCGTGCTGCGGCTCTACCACCTGTATCGTCTGACCATCGGTTTGGCCCTGGTCCTGTTGATTTCCAGCGACATGGACACACAGCTACTGAACCTGGCCCAGGTCGAGTTGTTCCGTTACGGCAGCTGGTTTTACCTGATCCTGAATATGCTGGTGGCCGTGCTGGTGCAGCGCCCCCGCAACGTGGTGCAGATCTTCAGCCTGGCCATGGTCGATGTGATCCTGCTGTCCGCCCTGTTCTATGCGGCCGGCGGCACGCCCAGCGGGATCGGCAACCTGCTGATCGTTGCGGTGGCCATCGCCAATATTCTGCTGCGCGGACGCATCGGCCTGCTGATCGCCGCTGTCGCCACCATCGGCCTGATCTACTTGACCTTCTACCTTAGCCTCAGTCGCCCGGAAGCCAGCGCGCAGTACGTGCAAGCTGGGGCGCTCGGCACTCTGTGTTTTGCCGCCGCCCTGCTCGTGCAAGGGCTGACCCGGCGCCTGCAAGACAGCGAAAGCCTGGCCGAACAGCGCGCGGCAGACGTCGCCAGCCTGGAAGCCCTGAACGCCCTGATCCTACAGCGCATGCGTACCGGCATCCTGGTGCTCGACGCGCAGCATCGGGTACTGCTGGCCAACCAGGGCGCACTGCACCTGCTCGGCCATGATGCACTGACCGGCAAGATCCTCGACCCGCACTGCCCCGAACTGGTCAAGCGCCTGCAGCAATGGTTGCACAACCCGACGTTACGCCCCTCGAGCCTGCAGGCCTTTGCCGATGGCCCGACACTACAACCGAGCTTTATCGCCCTGCAGCGCGGCGGCCAGCGGCACATCCTGGTGTTTCTCGATGACATCTCGCAGATTGCCCAGCAGGCCCAGCAGCTCAAGCTCGCCTCCCTCGGTCGCCTGACCGCCGGCATCGCCCATGAGATCCGCAACCCGCTCGGCGCGATCAGTCATGCCGCGCAACTGCTGCAGGAGTCGGAAGACCTACATGGCCCGGACCAGCGTCTGGCGCAAATCATTCAGGATCACTCGCGGCGGATGAACCTGGTGATCGAAAACGTCCTGCAGCTGTCGCGCCGACGCCAGGCCGAGCCGCAACTGCTGGACCTGAAATACTGGATGCACCGCTTCGCCAGCGAGTTCCGCAGCTCGGCTGCGCCTGGCCAGACACTCCACCTGGAGACCCAGAGCGGCACCGTGCAAACCCGCATGGACCCGCACCAACTCACCCAGGTACTGACCAATCTGGTACAAAACGGCCTGCGCTACAGCGCGCAGAACAACCCGCAGGGTCAGGTCTGGCTGAAACTGTTCCGCGATAAGAGCAGCGATCTGCCGGCGCTGGAAATACTCGACGACGGTCCTGGCGTGGCGCCCGAGCAACTGCAGCACATCTTCGAACCGTTCTTCACCACGGAAAACAAAGGCACCGGCCTCGGCCTGTATATTTCCCGCGAGCTGTGCGAAAGCAACCAGGCGCGACTCGACTACAAACCGCGCGAGGGCGGCGGCAGCTGCTTTCGTATCACCTTCGCCCATCCACGCAAACTGAGCTGACCATGACCCGCCAGAGAGCCCTGATCGTCGACGATGAGCCCGATATCCGCGAACTCCTGGAAATCACCCTAGGCCGCATGAAGCTCGACACCCGCAGCGCCCGCAACGTCAAGGAAGCGCGCGAATGGCTGGCCAAGGAGCCGTTCGACCTGTGCCTGACCGACATGCGCCTGCCCGATGGCACCGGCCTGGACCTGGTGCAGCATATCCTGCAACGTCATCCGCAGGTGCCGGTGGCCATGATCACCGCCTACGGCAGCCTGGACACCGCGATCAACGCGCTGAAAGCCGGCGCCTTTGACTTCCTGACCAAGCCGGTCGACCTCGGCCGCCTGCGCGAACTGGTGGCCACCGCTCTGCGCCTGCGCTCGACGGACGGCGCAGAGCTGCCGGTCGATAGCCGCCTGCTCGGCGAGTCGCCGCCGATGAAGGCGCTGCGCAAACAGATCCTCAAACTCGCGCGCAGCCAGGCGCCGGTGTATATCAGCGGCGAGTCCGGCAGCGGCAAGGAACTGGTCGCTCGCCTGATCCACGAACAGGGCGGTCGCAGCGAACAGCCGTTCGTGCCGGTGAACTGCGGCGCGATCCCGTCGGAGCTGATGGAAAGCGAATTTTTCGGCCACAAGAAGGGTAGCTTCACCGGCGCTATCGAAGACAAGCAGGGGCTGTTTCAGGCGGCCAATGGCGGCACCCTGTTTCTCGACGAAGTCGCCGATCTGCCCTTGCCCATGCAGGTCAAGCTGCTGCGCTCGATTCAGGAGAAAGCCGTACGCGCGGTCGGCGGCCAACAGGAGCTGGTGGTCGATGTGCGCATTCTCTGCGCCACTCACAAAGACCTGGCCGCAGAGGTCGCCGCAGGACGCTTCCGTCAGGATCTCTACTACCGCCTGAACGTCATCGAACTGCGCGTGCCACCGTTGCGCGAGCGACGCGAAGACATCGCCCACCTGACCGAGGTCATGCTCAAGCGCCTGGCCGAAGGCCCCGGCCTGAGCCCGGTCAGACTGGACTCCGACGCGCTGGACAAACTCAAGAGCTATCGCTTCCCCGGCAACGTGCGCGAACTGGAGAACATGCTCGAGCGCGCCTACACCCTGTGCGAAGACGACCGCATCACCGCCAGTGACCTGCGCCTGGCCGACGCCTGTGGCTCCAGCGAAACCGGCGACGCCAGCCTGGCGCAGATCGACAACCTGGAAGACCACCTGGAAGACATCGAGCGCAAGCTGATCATGCAAGCCCTCGAAGAAACCCGCTGGAACCGCACCGCCGCCGCCCAACGCCTGGGCCTGAGCTTTCGCTCGATGCGCTACCGGCTGAAGAAACTGGGGATCGATTGAGCGAGCGATCCTGATGCTCTTGTAGGGTGTCACTCGCCGCAGGCAGTGCGCCATGGTTCATCGGCGCGGCGCAAATCCTGGCGGGTTGTCGCTGCGCTCCGAAGCCGCCCTACGGACAAACCGCAAAATTTTGAACAATCCGCACTCCATATCAGGGTGCCACTCGCCGTAGGCAGTGCACCTTGGTTCATCGGCGCAGCGCTAAGCTGGCAGGCTGTCGCCGCGCTCCGAGCGGAGCGCACCCCAGCAAGCTGCCGCCTAAATTCTCAACCCAAACGCCCTTCTGGCGCGTAAGGCGCCGGATCGATGATCGGTTCATTCCCGAGCAGCAGGTCTGTCAGCAATTGGCAGGAGGCCGGCGCCAGCACCAGGCCATTGCGGAAATGGCCGCAGTTCAACCAGAGGCCTGCATGCCCCGGCACCGGGCCGATAAAGGGCAGGCCTTTGGGTGACCCGGGGCGCAATCCTGCCCAATGGCCCACTACGTCGGCATCAGCCAACGCCGGCAACAGTCCGACCGCCGACGCCTTGAGGCTGGCCAGGGCTTCCTCGGTAGGCGTCTTGTCGAACCCCACATGCTCGAGGGTACTGCCAATCAGGATATGGCCATCACGCCGCGGAATCGCGTAACGCCCGTTGGCCAGCACGATACTGGTGAGGAAATCCTCGGCGCACTGGTAGAGGATCATCTGTCCCTTCACCGGCTCGACCGGCAACTCGATGCCCAGGCTGCGCAACAACTCGCCACTCCATGCCCCGGCGGCGACCACGACTTGATCGGCATGCATCTCCCCCAGCGAAGTATGCACGCCACAAATCCGCTCGCCTGCGCGGATAAACCCGGTTACCGCACACTGCTCATGCACGGTCACATTCGGCATTTGTGCAAGCGCCGCCCGCAAGGCCTTGACCAGCCGCGGGTTGCGCACATTGGCCACATCCGGCATGTGCAGCGCCTGCGAGAAGCCCTTGGCCAACGCCGGCACCGCTCGATACACCGCCTCGACAGGCACAGCCTGCATCGGCCGCTGCTCACGCGCGGCCCAGGCCAGGGGCGCGGCTTGCTCCTGATCGAGCCAGTACAGGCCGGTGACATACACCTCGGGATCGATGCCAGTGTCCTCGAGCAACTGCGCTCCCAGCTGCGGGTAGAAATCCTGCGACCAGTGCGCCAGCGCCGTCACCGCTGGGCTGTAACGCCAGGGATAAAGCGGCGAGACGATGCCGCCACCGGCCCAGGACGACTCCTGGCCAACCTGCTGGCGATCCAGCAACGTCACCTTCACGCCGTTAACGGCCAAGCCATAGACTGACAACAAACCTATAACGCCAGCACCGACAACAACTGTCTCTTTACTCACACTCCCTCCAATTCTGGGTAACACGGCTACTGCCATCGCCTTGACATACAGGCCTGCTGGACTAAAAGAATTCCTACGCCCGATTGTTGCCAGCAAGGCGCGATCTGTGGATATCGTCTGCGTCCACTACTGATCGGACGAGCAAGGTAAGACCGTAGACAGCCAGGATGGCTGCCCATAATACGTGCAAAGGAAGCGCAACATGCCCTGCAACCGACCTCAAGGTTTTACCCTGATCGAACTGCTGACCACCCTCGCCCTGATCGCCATCGCCAGCTCAATGGCCGTACCAGCCTTCGCCGAGCTGATCGCCAGCAACCGCCAGCAAACCCTGCGCGACCATGTACAGCACGCCATACAAAACGCCCGAGTAACTGCAATCATGCAGCGCAAGGCTGTCGAGTTATGCGGATCCAGCGACACCCGCACATGCAATGCAAACTGGGCAAATGGCTGGCTCACCCAGGTAATGGCAACACAAAATGTACTGAGTGTCGTGCAACTCCCTACCCCCGGCGAACTGCGCTGGAGTGGCTTTAGTAAAAGTATCCGCTTTCACGCCAACGGCACCACCGCAGCCAGCAACGGTCGTTTTTATCAATGCCACAAGCAAAAACTCGCCTGGCAATTGATCCTCAACCGGCAAGGACGACTGAGAGTCGGCAGCCCTGCGGAAAACTCAGCCGAGGCCGCGCGCTGCAGCGCCTGAATTGGCAACCGACGTAATGCCGGAGCATATGGCAACGCTTGGCTAGGAGCTCCATGCGGCCCCCGCACAACCCAACCAACCACACCGTCAACCGGCCATCCACTCAAAGATACCAGTGGTCCCGGCACTGCGGACAAAGTGCCAGCGCCATACCACTATCCGCTCAAGAATTTTGATGGAGCGCACCATGTCACGCCGTACCGACATGCTTGGATTCACCCTGATCGAACTGATGATCACGATCGCGTTGCTGGCGATTGTCATCGGCATTGCCATCCCAAATTTTACCGGGCTGATCCGCAACAATCAGCTCGAGGCACAAACGCAGTCACTCAACAGTCTGCTGCAGTTCGCACGCAGTGAGGCAGTGGTTAGACGCACCTCGATTCTCGTCACCAATAACAACAATGTTTGGACCATCAGCCTGGGCGGACAACCAATCCGCCAGGAAACATTCAATACCGCGCAAGCAACGATAACGACCGTGCCAAGTCCCGTGGCACTGACTTACTTTGCCAATGGCAGCGCAACGGCGCTGAACGTTATGGTCTGCCGCGACGCCAAGCCCGAAACCGCCTATCAAATTACCGTGCAACCCAGCGGAAGCACTCGCATCAACCCACGCGGCAAGGATGCAGATAACGTCGCGTTGACGGATTGCACGCTATGAACAATCAACTATTTAGCAATAAAGGCTTCAGTCTGATCGAAGTCATGGTGACCCTGGTGCTACTCACCATTGGCATGCTTGGATTGGTCGCAATGCAAGGCCGCAGCATTCAGTACACCCAAGACTCAGCACAGCGGAACAACGCGGCGATGCTCGCCACCGAACTGATGGAAATGATTCGCGCCAACCCCGATGACAGCAGCGAGTATCTCCTGACCGAACTACCCGCCAAAGATGACAATATTTCCTGTGACGGCTCAGCAACGACTGAGAACTCCGACGTTGAAAAGCAACTGAAGTGCTGGGCAAACAATGTACACCTGCTGTTACCCGATGCTGCGACCCTTAAAAGCGAATTCCATGCCTGCCGCTCCAAGACCCCAGGCACCTGCGCGGCGGGCTCCGCCATCGAAATCCAGCTCGCATGGCGCGCTGTCGGTGAAGGCTGCCTGGATGCCAACGCTGCCGCAAATGCAGACACCAGCATATGCCGCCTCAGCATCCGCGGAGAACTTTAAGCATGAACAAACAACATGGCATTTCCATCATCGAGTTGCTGGTTGCGCTTCTTATCAGCAGCTTTCTGATTTTGGGCATCACTCAGGTCTACCTGGACAACAAACAAAGCTATCTCTTTCAGCAAGGCCAGAGCAATAACATCGAAAATGGTCGTTTTGCCATTCTGCTGCTAGAGCAGGAGTTTGCCAAAACCGGCTACCGCAGACGCCCCGATGAAGAACCTGCTAACGCGTTCCCTAGCGCGCCGATACCGGGCTGCGGAACTTTCAACCCAGGCCAGGTGGTGCGCCGTGTCAGCGACACTAAATTCTGCCTGCGCTACCAACCCGCGTTTGCCAACGCCAGAACCTGCGAAGGCAACACAATAACCGGAATACCGCCCGAGCCTTATACGGATGCTGACGTCATAACCTCCGTCTATGAGCTGACCGTATCGGACACTGACAACACATCGCTCAATCTGACCTGCAGAAGCTATTCGGCCACAACGGCAACAGGTGTTGGCGCCCAACAAATCGCATCCAACATTACCGCCATGAGTTTCGAATACGGTTTCAATACCAATGAAGAAAAAATCGTATCCCGCTATGCCAAAGACCCTAGCGACAACGAAGTACGCGCTGTGAGATTTTCAACGCTTGTCTCCAGCAGCACCGAAATCACCAAAGAACCTAGCAGTGCCGTGTATACCTACTGGTTTGGCACAGAGCCAGGCGATAAGAAACTTTACAACATGCTATCGAGTAGCATCAGCATGAGGAACCGCATGCCATGAGAGCGAATAACTACAACATCCTCTCTCACAGAAACTGCCAGCAAGGCGTGACCCTGTTGCTAGCCCTGGTTTTCCTCTTGATTATTACTGTACTGGCTATTTCCAGCATGCGTGAGGTTGCACTTGAAGCGCGTATCACTGGCAATGTAGTTGAGAACAAACGCTTGATGGGCGAGGCCGAGTCAGCCCTGCGTGACGGAGAGCGCCGCACTGTCGAGCGCGGCCCCCAAGAACCCATGACGAATTGCACAGGCATTGACCCCAAAAAGCTTTGCCTGCTCGGTGACGACCCGACCTATTCAGTTAGCGCGGCAGATATGCAGATGTACTCACCCAACGACGGAACCACCCAGAAAAACAGTGCGGAGTGGTACGCATTGATTGCACCGGCTGGCGATAACCTGGGTCAAAGCGAAAACCCCGAATACGGCAACATGATGCTGGGCATTGGCATCTTCCGTTATGAAGTCAACGGTGTTGCAGAAAGCCAAAACATGAAAACAGCAATAAGATCCACAGTTGCCCTGAATTCAAAAGGCCGGATCGAAACCGAATAACCTACGTTGCGTATATAAAAAACATACGCAATGCTGTTTTCAGGGAGAAACTCATGAAAACGCTGAACACCACGTGCAAAACATTGCTTAGCGCCCTCGGCTTTACTGTTTACTTCAGCGGCATGCTCTCTGCGTCCGCCGCGACCCTGGATGTCAGCCAGAAACCGCTTATTCTCAGCGAAACCGTTGCGCCTAACCTAATTTTCACCCTGGATGACTCCGGCAGTATGCGCTGGGCGTTCGGACCAGATGATGCGGGCCGGGAGGCCAGCTCACTCAATATACGCAATACGCGTCGGGCCAAATCCTCTACAGAGAACCCGATGTATTACAACCCGAGCGTAACCTATCGGCTACCCGTAAAACTCAACACCGATGGCTCTACGCCAGCAACAGGTTATACCACCAGTTTTACCAACGCCTACCAAAATGGTTTCAAAACAGAACAAGGCACAGTTAACCTGAGCACTAGCTACAAGGTTTCCTGGAACTACAGCCCTGACGGAGCCATGAACTACTCCTATACCAATAGCACCAACTACTCTGCCCCAACTGGTCAAATTTACAATCTCGCACAGAACCAGAACCTGACTTCCGCCTCAATAGAACAGAGTCGCTCTCTCTGAGCAACGGTAATACCTCGGCTCCCATTACAGTCAACAACATCACCTTTACCATCAAACGAGTAAGCAACACCAACTGCACGGCAACCATCACAACCCCAACCGTGCTAACCAGCCTTTCCTGCAGTCGATCAAATTCCGACTACACCATTACATCCAACGACCTGAGAACAAGTGCCACCGGGGCGTACTATTATGTATACGACCAGACGCAACCAAGCTGCCCCACTGTAGCCAACAGAAAAATCGAAGACAACTGCTACACATTGAGAGTGGTATCAAGCACCTCCGGCCAGTCGCGACAAGATGCACCGCTCGATGGAGTAGACGAACGACAAAATTTTGCAATTTGGTATTCGTTCTACAGAACTCGTGCACTGGCCACACTCAGCGCCGCAAACCTCGCGTTCAACGAACTTTCTCCGTCAGTTCGCTTGACCTGGCAGAGCCTTGGTGGCTGTACGTCACTTAACTCAAACAATTGCAGCAAAAACTATTTGCGCGAGTTCGGCACGCAGCATAAGGGGAATTTTTTCAACTGGCTCGGCAGTATCGACTTTAATCAAAGCACCCCGCTTCGCGTAGCAATGGATCGGGCTGGCAAGTTTCTACAGACGGATACTGCTTGGGCCAGCACACCCAATCCGGTCACAACCAGTGGGGGTCTAGGCAGCACAGTGACCAACCCGGTTCACGCCTGCCGCCCTAGCTACCATGTGATGATGACTGACGGTATGTGGAACGGCGCCGATGGTTCACCGTCAGGTACGCTGAGAGCTGACCATAGCAACTTCACCCTGCCAGACGGCAAGAGCTACTCCAATAGCCTGAAACCCTTTGCCGACGCCGCCACCAATACCCTGGCCGACTTGGCCATGCACTATTGGGCAACGGACCTGAGGCCTACACTTGCCAATGATCTGAAACCCTATACGCGGGCGCCCAATAGCGACCTGACCAAGCAGTACTGGAACCCGAAGAACGACCCCGCTTCCTGGCAGCATATGGTCAACTTCACCATGGGCCTGGCGCTGACCAGTTCGTTGACCACACCCGGCATTGAATGGTCAGGTGACACCTTCGCCGGCGCGGGTTACGGAAACCTCGTTAGCGGCGCGCAGAGTTGGCCCGAAGCGGGCGTCAGCTCCAACAACAACGTCTATGATCTCTGGCACGCCGCAGTCAACTCGCGCGGGGAGTTCTTTAGCGTTGAAAGCCCCGACGATATGGTCAAGGCGTTCAAGGACATTCTCAACCGCATCGCTGACCGCACCACATCGGCAGCGCGCCCCGCCGTATCCGCGTCATTTGTTTCTGATGCAACCGACAACAGTATTCAAAGCAATGTATATGCAACCCAGTTTTCCAGCGAAGACTGGAGTGGTGAACTGACCAAAACGCTGATCAACAGCAATGGCGTACAGACTCTTCAGTGGAGTGCCAAAAGTGAAAACCAGAACATAGTAGCCTCCACTCGAAAAGTCATGATCAAAGACTCCACCAACTCGACAAGCAAACTCAAGAATTTCACTTGGGGCAACTTGGATAGCCTTCAACAAGGCTGGCTTAATCGTGACCCCGCTAGCCTGAATAGCGGAATCGATAGCAAAGGAGCAGATCGCGTCGCTTATATTCGCGGTGACAGAAGCCAAGAGGGTACTGAAAGCACCACCTTCAGGAAGCGCAGCACTGTCATCGGCGATATTATCAACTCCAGCCCGGTCGTCGTCGGCACCCCCGCCTACCTGGCATACCTGGCCGATCAAATAGAAAACCCAAATGGCACAAACCCCAACTATAAAAGTTATGCGGCTTTCCGTACGGCTAACGTGAAGACCATTCGTAAAGAAATGATATATGTGGGCGGTAACGACGGCATGCTGCATGGTTTCAATGCCAAAACCGGCAAAGAAGAATTCGCCTTTATCCCCACCGAGGTCATCAAAAACCTGTACCGCCTCACTGGCCAGAATTATAAAGGTGGCGCACATCACTATTACGTTGATGGCTCACCGATTGTCAGAGATGTGTATTTCGGCGATGCCGAAAATGAGGGCTGGCATACCATCTTGATTGGAACACTCCGGGCGGGGGGTAAAGCACTGTTCGCCCTGGACATCACTGACCCAGCGAACATCAAGCTGCTCTGGGAGTTCGACTCATCTATCGACAGTGACCTTGGCAATACCTTTGCCCAACCGGAAATTACCCGACTGCATACCGGTCAGTGGGCCGTATTGATGGGCAATGGTTACAACAGCATCAATGACCGCGCAGCCTTACTGATCATCGATATCAAAACGGGCAATCTACTCAAGAAGCTGGTCGCACCCAATGTGGTCGAAGCTGGCGTAACCCTCAGCAACGGCTTGTCCAGCGTCCGTGGTGCAGATAATAACGGCGATGGCTTGGTCGACTATGCCTACGCAGGAGACCTGCAGGGCAACCTGTGGCGCTTCGACCTGATCAAGGCGGGAGCCGCCGAGGGTATAGCGGGTGATCCGTTCGCACGAAGCAGTGTCACTACCAACATCAATTCTGATTTCAAGATTGCCTACGGTGGCAATCCGCTGTTTACCGCCAGAGACGCGGATCCCATAACAGCCAAGCGTCAAGCCATTACCATTCAGCCGTCTCTTGTCCGCCACCCTAGCGGTTATGGGTACTTGGTGTTGATTGGCACAGGCAAATACTTTGAAAACAGCGATGCCAATGTCGATACCAGTCGTGCCATGACACTCTACGGGGTGTGGGATCGGAAAACCAAACGGCAAGCCACGATCGCCGGTACTGCGCGCGCGACAGATCGCACTAAGTTGGGGGCTCAGCAATTCACAAGCCAAGACGATAGCGCAGAGTTTGCTAACGAAGATCAGATAGAGGTCAATGCCATCAGACTGCTGAGTCAAAACCAGATCAAATGGTATAAAGATACTGCTACCGACCTTGTTGATGACACTTCAGTCGACCGCTGGGGCTGGAAGCTAAACCTTGCAGTGAATAACAGTCTGACGGGTGAGATGATCGTCAACAACATGGCGGCGCGAGGCCAGACTTTATTCGTGACCAGCCTGACCCCCAACCAAGACCCTTGCAAGGCTGGCGCCGACACATGGTTATATGGCATCAGTGCATACACGGGGGGCAGAACCAAGTACAACGTCCTCGACCTCAACAATGACCAAATCGTCAACTCGAAAGATACCTACGGATCGGCAAAGGACGTTGTTTCAGGCGTCCGCTTCCCGGCTATTGGTGGCTTCACCCTGGCACCCGGCAACAAAATTTATGGCAGTGACGGCGCGAATGATCCAGGTACAGTTGGCGATGACCCGAACACCGCAGGTCGCCAGAGCTGGCATATCGTCCCGGAGGAATTCCAATGAAAGCCCACAGCAGATACAGCGCTGGCTTCACCCTGATTGAACTGATGATAGCCGTGGCAATTATTGGTGTACTGGCGGCTATCGCGTTACCTAATTACACGGAATACATGACCCGCTCGAAACGCGCAGAGGGGCAAGCGCTGCTGAGTGACGTTTCCGCACGCCAAGAGCGCTTTTATGCCCAAAACACCAATTACGTTACCAACCCAGCCAATATTGCGAATTTGGCCTTCCCTAAAGCCGCCAACAACAGAATCATTTCGGAGAATGGTTATTACGAGGTCGCGGTCAGTGCGGTGGCTAGCGATGGGGGATACACGCTGACGGCCAACCAGACAATTGGCGACAACCAGTGCGGAAACCTCACACTGAATGCCTTGGGCGTAAAAGGAAGAAGCGGAACCGGAAAAACTATTGAACAATGCTGGCGCTAAGCCAATAAAGGCTATGTACGCGTTAGCTGTTTACATCGATTTTGTAGGGAGGGCCGAGCGCTGACCCACCCTCCTCAACACATAACTGGTACAGAACCCCAATAAAACCAAGCCCGGTTATGTCGGGCTTGGTTTTATTTAATCTGCACTAGAATATTTAATCGAGACGCGTCACCCGCAATTCCTTGGGCATC
Source organism: Pseudomonas sp. CC6-YY-74 (assembly GCF_002025205.1). Taxonomy (GTDB): domain Bacteria; phylum Pseudomonadota; class Gammaproteobacteria; order Pseudomonadales; family Pseudomonadaceae; genus Aquipseudomonas; species Aquipseudomonas paeninsulae. Next base: position 3,012,213 of record NZ_CP019947.1, read on the forward strand.
GAGAACGTCACATTTTCCGGCCTTCCGGCCAGCTCGCTCTCCCCTGTTGCGCCCCACGCCTGGAGCTGACTGATCACCCCGCGCACCAGCACTTCCGGCGCCGATGCACCGGCGGTGATGCCGATGCCGCTAACGCCATCGAACCACTCGCGCTTGAGGTCTTCGGCGCCATCGATCAGGTAGGCCGGGGTGCCCATGCGCTCGGCCAGTTCGCGCAGGCGATTGGAGTTGGAGCTGTTCGGACTGCCGACCACCAGCAGCACGTCGCTCTCGGCCGCCAGTAGCTTGACCGCGTCCTGGCGGTTCTGGGTGGCGTAGCAGATGTCGTCCTTGCGCGGCCCGCCGATGCTGGGGAATTTGTTGCGCAGGGCGTCGATGACTTTACTGGTGTCGTCCATTGACAGGGTGGTCTGGGTGACGAATGCCAGGGTCTCGGGGTTGCGCACCTTGAGCCGGGCCACATCGGCCTCGTCTTCCACCAGGTAGATGGCGCCACCGTTGGCCGTATCGTACTGGCCCATGGTGCCTTCGACTTCCGGGTGGCCGGCATGGCCGATCAGGATGCATTCGCGCCCCTCGCGGCTGTAGCGCACCACTTCCATGTGCACCTTGGTCACCAACGGGCAGGTAGCGTCGAAGATCTTCAGGCCGCGCCGCTCGGCTTCGTTGCGTACAGCCTGGGACACGCCATGGGCGCTGAAGATGACGATGACGTCGTCGGGGATCTGATCCAGCTCTTCGACGAAGATGGCGCCGCGTGCGCGCAGGTCTTCGACCACGAATTTGTTGTGCACCACCTCATGGCGTACATAGATCGGCGGGCCGAAGACTTCCAGGGCGCGGTTGACGATTTCGATGGCGCGATCGACACCGGCGCAGAAGCCGCGGGGATTGGCGAGTTTGATATGCATGGTGACTCTCGGCGCGCGGAAACTTGAGGATGAAGAGTGTAACGCGAGACGCCTGCACGATCCCAGGCTACGGGTTCGAATCGACACTAGGGGCGTCCTTCGCAGGGTTGCCTCGCGCCTTTGATCGTTCCCACATCGAGGCGTCGAACCGTCCGCGTGGGCATGCAGCCTGGACGTTCTGCGTCCGCCTCACAGCGGGACGCGGAGCGTCCCTGGCGGGGTTACCACGCCGAGTGTGGGAACCATCGGATAGGATCTACAACGGCGTCAAAGCGCTTTGACCGCGATGATCTCGACATCGAAGCTCAGGGTCTTGCCGGCCAGCGGGTGGTTGAAGTCGATGGTCACCTGGTTGTCGTCGAATGCCTTGACCACGCCCGGCAGCTCGGCTTTAGCGGCGTCATTGAAGATCACCAGCAAACCATCGGAGAGCTCCATGTCCTTGAACTGGCTGCGCGGCATGACCTGCACGTTCTGCGGGTTGGGCTGGCCGAAACCATGCTCAGGCAACACCTGCACAGTGCGCTTGTCGCCGGCCTTGAAGCCGAACAATGCGGACTCGAAACCGGGCAACAGATTGCCGTCGCCGACTTTGAAGGTGGCGGGCTGCTTGTCGAAAGTGCTGTCGACCACGTCGCCGTTGTCCAGCTTGAGGGCGAAATTCAGGGTGACTTCCCTGTCCGGGCCGATACGTACATCAGTCATGGGGTGGTTTCTCCGGATTTGTTGCTTTTGAACATATCCAGCGCCAAGAAGATAGCGCCGAGGGAAATAGCGGCGTCCGCGACATTGAAGGCGGGGAAGTACCAGCGGTGCTGCCAGTGCACCAGGATGAAGTCGACCACATGGCCGAACACCACGCGGTCGAGCAGATTGCCCAGCGCGCCGCCGAGTACCAGCGCCAGCGCCATGGCCAGCCAGGTTTCGTCCGGTTTCAAGCGCTTGAGCCAGACCACCAGCACAGCGCTGACGACTATGGCGATCAAGGCAAACAGCCAGCGCTGCCAGCCCGAGGCGCCGGCCAGGAAGCTGAACGCCGCGCCGGTGTTGTAGGCCAGGGTCCAGCTGAAGTAATCGGGGATCACCACGATCTGCTGGTACAGGGTCAGCGCGTTGTCGAAGTAGAACTTGCTGGCCTGATCGATCACGAACACCAGCAGGCTCAGCCACAACCAGGGCAACCTACCGAAGCGGGCGCTCATACTCGGCCTTCCTGCAGGAGCCCGCTTGCTCGCGGTATACCGCGAATCGCCGGGACGCCGGACCGCAGCAAGCTGGCGCCTACGGATACCGACACAACAGTGCGCGGGGCATCACGCATAGTGACGAACCTCGCCGGCGCCTTCGATGTTGTCCACACAGCGGACGCAGATTTCCGGATGCGCCGGATTGACCCCGACATCTTCACGGTGATGCCAGCAACGGGCGCACTTGGCGTGGCCGGACTTGAGCACTTTCAGCTTGAGGCCCGGCACTTCGGTTTCCACCGCATCGCTCGGCGCACTGCTTAGCGGCGCCAGGCTGGCAGTCGAGGTGATCAATACGAAGCGCAGCTCGTTGCCGAGTTTGCTCAGGTCGGCAATCAGGCTGTCTTCGGCGTAGAGGGTCACCTCGGCCTGCAGGTTGCCGCCGATGGCCTTGGCCGCACGCAGGTTTTCCATCTCTTTGTTGACCGCGACCTTGACCGCCATGACCCGCTCCCAGAACTCGCGGCTCAGCTCGAAGTCCTCTGGCAGCTCGCTCAGGCCCTGATACCAGCCGTTGAGCATCACCGATTCGTTGCGCTCGCCCGGCAGGTACTGCCACAGCTCGTCGGCGGTGAACGCCAGCACCGGCGCGATCCAGCGCACCAGCGCCTCGGCGATATGGAACAACGCGGTCTGGCAGGAACGCCGCGCCACGCTGTCGGCGGCGGTGGTGTACTGGCGGTCCTTGATGATGTCGAGGTAGAAGCCACCCAGCTCCTGCACACAGAAATTGTGCACCTTCTGGTAGACGTTCCAGAAGCGATAGCTGCCGTAGGCTTCCTCGATCTCGCGCTGCAGCAGCAGGGCGCGATCCACCGCCCAGCGATCCAGGGCGAGCATGTCCGCGGCAGGCAGCACATGCTGCACCGGGTCGAAACCGCTGAGGTTGGAAAGCAGGAAACGCGCGGTGTTGCGAATCCGCCGGTAGGAGTCGGCGCTGCGCTGCAGGATCACCTTGGACACGGCCATTTCGCCGGAGTAGTCGGTGGACGAGACCCACAGACGCAGAATGTCGGCGCCCAGGCTGTCATTCACTTCCTGCGGCGCGACCACGTTGCCCATCGACTTGGACATCTTGCGGCCGTTCTCGTCGACCACGAAACCGTGGGTCAACAGCTCCTTGTAGGGCGCGTGACCATCGATGGCGCTGCCGGTCAGCAGGGAGGAATGGAACCAGCCACGGTGCTGGTCGGAACCCTCCAGATAGAGATCGGCGCGCGGGCCAGTGGCATGGCCAAGTGGATGGGAACCGCGCAGCACGTGCCAGTGAGTGGTGCCGGAGTCGAACCAGACGTCCAGGGTATCGCTGATCTTGTCGTACTGCGCGGCCTCGTCACCGAGCAACTCGGCAGCATCCAGCTTGAACCAGGCTTCGATGCCCGCCTGCTCGACGCGCAGCGCTACGGCCTCCATCAGTTCGGCGGTGCGCGGGTGCAGCTCGCCGCTTTCCTTGTGCAGGAAGAACGGGATCGGTACGCCCCAGTTGCGCTGGCGCGAGATACACCAGTCCGGCCGGCCGGCGATCATGCTGTGCAGGCGCGCCTGGCCCCAGGCCGGGACGAATGCAGTTTGCTCGATGGCGGCCAGCGCGCGTTCGCGCAAGGTGTCGCCTTCGTTAGGCTGCTTGTCCATGCCGACGAACCACTGCGCGGTGGCGCGGTAGATCAGCGGGGTCTTGTGCCGCCAGCAGTGCATGTAGCTGTGCTGGATGACTTCGTGCTTGAGCAGGCAACCGACTTCGTCGAGTTTGGCGACGATATTCGGGTTGGCCTTCCAGATGAACTGGCCACCGAAGAATGGCAGCGACTCGACGTAGACGCCATGGCTCTGCACCGGGCTGATAATGTCGTCATTGCTCATGCCGTAGCCCTTGCAGGAGCGGAAGTCGTCCTCGCCGTAGGCCGGGGCCGAATGGACGATGCCGGTGCCCGCGCCCAATTCGACGTAATCGGCCAGGTACACAGGCGCGAAACGCTCATAGAACGGATGGCGGAAACGGATCAGTTCCAGCGCTTCGCCCTTGGCGATGGCGATCACCTCGCCCTGTAGGCCATAGCGCTGCAGGCTGCTTTCGACCAGCTCTTCGGCCAGCAGCAGGAGCTTGTCGCCGGTATCGACCAGGGCGTAGTTGAATTCGGGATGCACGTTGAGCGCCTGGTTGGCCGGAATGGTCCAGGGCGTGGTGGTCCAGATGACGATGCTCGCAGGCTTGCTCAGGCTGGCCAGGCCGAAGGCGGCGGCCAGCTTGTCGGCATCTTCGACCGGGAAGGCGACGTCGATGGCATCGGATTTCTTGTCCTGGTATTCGACTTCGGCTTCGGCCAGCGCCGAGCCGCAGTCGAAACACCAGTTGATCGGCTTCAGGCCCTTGAACACAAAGCCCTGCTTGACCATCTCGGCCAGGACGCGGATCTCGCCGGCCTCGTTGGCGAAGTCCATGGTCTTGTACGGGTTGTCCCAGTCGCCGAGCACACCGAGGCGGATGAAGTCGGCCTTCTGCCCTTCGATCTGCTCGCCGGCATAGGTGCGGCAGCGCTCGCGGGTCAGGTCGGACGGCTGATTCTTGCCGAAAGTGGTTTCGACCTTGTGCTCGATCGGCAGGCCGTGACAATCCCAGCCCGGCACATAGGGGGCGTCATACCCGGACAGGGTCTTGGAGCGGGTAATGATGTCTTTGAGGATCTTGTTGACCGCATGACCGATATGAATGCTGCCGTTGGCATAAGGCGGGCCGTCGTGCAGGACGAATTTCGGCCGGCCTTCGCCCAGCTGCCGCAGCTTCTGATACAGACCCATGTCGTGCCAACGCTGCAGAATCTGCGGCTCGCGCTGCGGCAGGCCGGCCTTCATCGGAAACTGGGTATCAGGCAGATTTAGCGTGGCTTTGTAGTCGGTCATTTCAGGCTCTTCACTTAAGCGGTTGACCCTGCCAATGGGCACGGGCGGCGGCAATATCGGCAGCAATTGCCGTCTTCAGTGCCTCGAGGGAGGCGAAACGCTGCTCTTCACGCAGCTTGTGGTGGAATGCCACCGTCAAACGCCGGCCATACAAATCACCGGCAAAATCCAACAAATGCACTTCGAGGTGGGCACTGCCATCACTCGCCACGCTCGGCCGTACGCCGATATTGGCGACTCCCGGCCACGGCTGACCGTCCACCTCGGTGCTGACCAGGTACACCCCAGTCAGTGGTACGCGCTTGCGCTTGAGCTGCACATTGGCGGTCGGCGCATCCAGCTGGCGACCCAATTTCTGCCCGTGCAGCACGCGCCCGGCGATCTGGAACGGTCGACCGAGCAGGTGTTCGGCCAGGGCGAAGTCACCTGCAGCCAGGGCCTCGCGCACTCGGGTACTGCTGACGCGCGCTCCATCCAGTTCGACCGTGGCGGCAGCCTCGACGGTAAAGCCTTGGCGCTCACCGGCTTGTTCCAGAAAGGCGAAGTCGCCGACCCGGTCGCAACCGAAGCGGAAGTCATCACCGACCTCCAGATGCCGCACATCCAGCCCGTCGATCAGGACTTTCTGCACGAACTCGGCGGCGCTCAACTCGCGCAAACGCGGATTGAAGCTCAGGCACAGCACCCGATCGACACCTTCGGCGGCCAGCAACGCGAGCTTGTCGCGCAGACGCGTCAGGCGGGCGGGCGCCGTGTCGGGGCCAAAGAACTCGCGCGGTTGTGGCTCGAAAATCACCACGCAACTGGGCAGCGCCAACTCGGCCGCGCGCTCACGCAAACGCGCCAGAATGGCCTGATGGCCACGATGGACGCCGTCGAAATTGCCAATAGTGGCGACACAGCCCCGATGCTGGGGCCGCAAGTTGTGTAGGCCTCGAACCAGCTGCATAACGCGCTTCTTGCTCATAAAGTGGCCGATTATACCCATGCTCGGCCCTCGGGCGTAGACTCGATCGGCAGACAAGCACAATGCCGCGCTCAAACCCAGCCACAGCGGGCCACGCAGCAATCAATGACGCAGATGACGCATGCGCAGCCCCAGCACCAGCAAGGCCGCGACAAACGCCAGCAGACCGCCGCCGACCAGCAAGCTCAGCCAGAGCACGCGCTGCTGCCAACCCCAGACGAACCACTCGGCCGGCGCCACATTCAACCACCAGACCAGCGCCACCATGGCTGCACAGGCGCCCAGCAGGCGCAGGCCGTACAACCCCCAGCCCGGCGCGGGGCGATACACGCCGATCTTGTACAGGCCCCAGAACAGCAGGACGGTATTGAGTAACGACGACAGCGAGGTCGCCAGCGCCAGACCGGCATGCTGCAAGGGCCAGATCAAAATCAGGTTGAACACCATGTTCGCCACCATGCAGATGATCGCAATCCGCACCGGGGTTCTCAGGTCCTGCCGGGCGAAGAACGCTGGCGCCAGCACCTTGATCAACATGAAGGCCAGCACGCCGAGCGAATAGGCCCGCAGCGCGGCGGCCGACTGCAGCACGTCACGCTCGGTCATCGCCCCATAGTGAAACAACGTGGCGATCAACGGCTCGGCGAGGATCGCCAGGGCCAGCGCCGCCGGCACCCCGAGCAGCAACACCATGCGCAAGGCCCAGTCGATGGTGGCCGAAAACGCCTTGGGATCATCGCTGGCATGCTGGCGCGACAGGCTCGGCAGAATCACCGTACCAATGGCGATCCCGAACGCCCCCAGGGGCAATTCAGACAGACGGTCGGCGTAATACAGCCAGGACACGCTGCCGGTCTGCAGCAACGAGGCGAGCACGGTATCGAGCAGCAGGTTGATCTGGCTGACCGACACCCCGAACAGCGCCGGCACCATCAACAGCATGATCCGCCGTACGCCCTCGTCGCGGTGCACCTTGGGCGTGGGCAGCAGCTTGATCCGGGCCAGAAACGGCAGCTGGAACAGCAACTGGGCAAACCCGGCAATCAGCACGCCCCAGGCCAGAGCCATGATCGGCTGATCGAAATACGGCGTCAGGTAAATTGCCGCCCCGATCATGCAGACATTCAGCAGTACCGGGGTAAATGAGGGCACGGCGAAACGCCCGTAGGCGTTCAAGATCCCGCCAGAAAAGGCCGTAAGCGAGATCAGCAGCAGATAGGGAAAGGTAATCCGTAGCAGATCCCCCGCCAGTTCGAGCTTGGCCGGATCACTGTGAAAGCCGGGCGCGAACAGCATGATCAAATAGGGCGAGCCAACCACTCCCAGAGCGGTCAGAGCGGTCAGCGTCAGCCCCAGGTAGCCCGCGGTGCGGTCGACCAGCTGCTTGACCTCGGCCAGACTGCGATGCGTCCGGTATTCCGAAAGTACCGGGACAAACGCCTGAGCGAAGGCACCCTCGGCAAATAACCGGCGCAGAAAGTTGGGAATCTTGAAGGCAATGAAGAACGCATCGGCCGCCGAACCCGAACCGAAATAGGCGGCAACCACCATATCGCGTATCATGCCCAACACACGCGATAACAGGGTCATTACACTGACCACCGCGCTGGAACGTAACAAGCCGCCCTTCCCGGTACGCTCGGACATATGTAACCCCTTAGAATAAGGTCGCCGAGTTTACCGACCCGTATGGATACTGGGTAGAGCAAGCGGTGTGCCGTCGATTGTTGGCGACCAGCCGACAGACAGCAAGTAGATCCAAGCCAACAGGCTTGACAATAAGCGAAGGCCTCGGCATGATTCGCGGCCTTATTTGTTAGTAACCCAGATTTCGAGGAGCTTGACGGTGGCCAATACACCTTCTGCCAAAAAACGCGCCAAACAGGCTGAGAAGCGTCGTAGCCATAACGCCAGCCAGCGCTCCATGGTCCGTACCTACATCAAGAACGTGGTCAAGGCTATTGACGCCAAAGATCTTGACGTAGCAAAAACCGCTTACACCCTGGCTGTGCCAATCATCGACCGTATGGCCGATAAAGGCATCATCCACAAGAACAAAGCAGCGCGTCATAAAAGCCGCCTGAATGGCCACATCAAGGCCCTCAGTGAAGCCAAAGCCGCTTAATAAGCGCTTCTTGCTTTACTGCTAGTTCTTAAAAAACCGACCTTAGGGTCGGTTTTTTATTGCCCGCACAAAGCCAAAAGTTGTCGCCCGAATGGGTCAAAGGCGTAATCCGTGGATTACCTTGGCCGCAGACTGCGCGGGCATCAAGAGTGCAGGACGGAATCGCCACAGACAGACAGCACAGAGCACCAGTGCAGCGCAAATCCGGCAGGCTGTCGCTACACACCGAGGCCGCCCTACGGAGCGTCGCCGAACGCACGACCTGGAACAAGCCGCAATCCGCAGGGTGTCCCTCGCCGCAGGCAGTGCACCAATGGTTCGGCGGCGTGGCACACATCTGGCGGGCTGTCGCTGCGCGCCGAGGCCGCCCTATGGGCCGCCGCTGAACACACGACCTGGAACAAGCCGCAATCCGCAGGGAGTCACTCGCCGCAGGCAGTGCACCGATGGTTCGGCCGTTCGACACACAACTTGCGGGCTGTCGCTGCGCGCCGAGGCCGCCCTACGAGGCGTCGCCGAACGGAGAAATGAGCAGGCTCAGCGCTGTTCCGGCCAGGGCAGGATCGGGATAGCGGTTACCGCATTCTGCGGACTGCCTTCGATGAAGCGATCGCTGTACACCAAATAAACCAGGGTATTGCGCTTTTCATCGAAGAAACGCACCACCTGCATTGTCTTGAACACTAGGGACGTGCGCTCGCGAAACACCTCCTCACCGTCTTTCAGCTCGCTCTTGAAGCTGACCGGCCCCACCTGGCGGCAGGCAATTGAGGCTTCGGCACGGTCCTCAGCCAAGCCCAGACCACCCTTAATCCCGCCAGTCTTGGCACGCGACAGGTAGCACGTAACACCCGCCACCTTGGGGTCATCGAAGGCCTCGATCACGATCTTGTCGTTCGGCCCCATCCACTTGAATACCGTGGACACCTCAGCTATCTGCTCAGCCGACGCAAACATCGGCAACACCAGCAGCGCCCACAGCAATATATTGATCACCTGCATCAGCACACCTCAAACCAGAATCAGATTATCTCGATGGATCAATTCGGGTTCATCGACGTAACCGAGCAACCTTTCGATGGCATCCGACGACTGACCGATGATTTTTTGCGCCTCGAGGGCACTGTAGTTGGCCAGACCACGGGCGATTTCACGCCCATCCGGATCGACACAGATCACCATCTCGCCACGCCGGAAACTCCCCTGGAGCGCCCGGACCCCGACCGGCAACAGACTCTTGCGTCCGCTCGCCAAGGCCTTGACCGCCCCCGCATCCAGCACCAGGGTGCCCCGGGTCTGCAGATGTCCGGCCAGCCATTGTTTGCGCGCCGCCAGCAAGCCCCGCTCGGGCGCCAGCAGAGTACCCAACCGCTCACCCGCCTTGAGCCGCGCCAGCACCTGCTCGATGGCGCCACCGACAATCACCGTATGCGCTCCGGAACGGGCCGCCAGCCGCGCTGCGCGCAGCTTGGTCTGCATGCCGCCACGCCCCAGCGCCCCACCCACACCACTGGCCACGGCATCCAGCGCCGGATCATCCGCGCGCGCCTCGTAAATCAATTCGGCATCGGGATTATGCCGCGGGTCGGCGGTATACATACCGTCGCGATCAGTCAGGATTACCAGCAGATCAGCCTCGACCAGATTGGCCACCAGCGCCGCCAAGGTATCGTTGTCGCCAAAGCGAATCTCGTCGGTGACCACCGTATCGTTCTCGTTGATCACCGGAATCACATCCAGGTCGACCAGGGTACGCAAGGTGCTCCGCGCATTGAGGTAGCGCTTGCGATCCGACAGGTCGTCATGGGTCAGGAGAATCTGCGCCGTGCGCCGCGCATGCTCACCGAAACTCGATTCCCAGGCCTGAATCAGCACCATCTGACCAATCGCCGCCGCAGCCTGCAACTCATGCATGGCCTTCGGCCGCGCGGTCCAGCCGAGGCGACTCATGCCCGCCGCCACCGCACCAGAGGACACCAGCACCAGCTCCACGCCTTGCGCACGCAAGGCCACCATCTGCTCGACCCACACCGCCATGGCCGCACGATCCAGGCCCCGCCCATCGGCGGTGAGCAATGCACTGCCGATCTTCACCACCCAGCGCCGCGCACTGGTTACCTTGTCACGCATGATCATCCAACCTCAGCCAGAAAGCGCCCAACGGAATGGAAGCCACTGCGCTCGCAGCCCCCAATCACTCGCTACAAGACAAGAACGCCGCAATTAAGCGGCGTTCAACAAGTTGCTTAATCCCGGACGTAAATGATTTCCGGGCCATCCTCATCATCTTCTTCATCCCAGAAGCTGTCATCTTCCTCAACATCACCGACAGCCTTGACCCCGGTACGACGCAACGTACGCTTGTCATCCAGCGCCTGCAATTGAGCACGCGCCTCATCCTCGATGCGCGTATCCAACTCAGCCAGCTCAGCGGCAAACTCAGGGTTCTCCTGAATACGCTCAGCGCGCGCCTCGAGGAAATCCATCATGTCGTAGCACAGCTGATCGGTGCCTTGGCGAGCCAGGGCGGAAATCACATAGACAGGCCCCTTCCAGTCAATCCGCGCGACGATTTCGGCGACGCGCGCCTCCTGCTCCTCATCGAGCATCTGGTCGGCTTTGTTCAGCACCAACCAGCGCTCGCGCTCAGCCAGCGAAGGACTGAACTTGGTCAGCTCATCGACGATGGTTGCCGCCGACTCCGCCGGATCGGTCAGATCCAGCGGCGCCATGTCCACCAGGTGCAGCAACAGACGGGTGCGTGCCAGGTGCTTGAGAAAGCGAATACCCAGACCGGCGCCATTGGAAGCACCTTCGATCAGCCCGGGAATATCGGCGATGACGAAGCTCTTGTAGCGATCGACACTGACCACCCCAAGATTGGGAATCAGGGTGGTGAACGGATAATCGGCAACTTTCGGCTTGGCCGCCGACACCGATCGAATAAAGGTGCTCTTGCCGGCATTCGGCAAACCGAGCAGACCGACATCCGCCAACACCTTCAGCTCCAGCTTGAGGTCGCGCGCATCACCCGGCTTGCCCGGGGTAGTCTGCCGCGGCGCCCGGTTGGTGCTGGACTTGAAGCGCGTGTTACCCAGGCCATGCCAGCCGCCCTGGGCGACCATCAGGCGCTGACCGGCGCGAGTCAGGTCACCAATGACCTCCTGGGTACCGGCATCGATCACCGTCGTGCCGACCGGCACGCGCAAGACCATCTCCTCGCCCTTGCGCCCAGTGCAATCGGTGCTGCCACCATTGGCCCCGCGCTCGGCATCGAAACGCCGGGTGTAGCGATAGTCGACCAGGGTGTTGAGGTTTTCGTCGGCCACCATATACACGGAGCCGCCATCGCCACCATCACCACCGTTCGGCCCACCATTTTCGATGAACTTCTCACGCCGGAAGCTCATGCAACCGTTGCCACCATCACCAGCTTTTACAAAAATCGATACTTCATCGACGAATTTCATGGGTACGCCTCCCGCAGTAAACGCGGGTTATCTAAACCAAGGGACACCAGGTTCTTGCAAAATTGACCTGCGCCGGATCCGCTCAAAGCACAAGCGCGACAGCCAGGACAGTTTGGCAAGAACCCTAGAATACAGAAACAAAAAAGCCCCGTCGCAAGGACGAGGCTTTCCCAGCAGTCGCGCGATTAGGCCGCAACGACGCTCACGTAACGGCGGTTGAACGCGCCTTTTACTTCAAACTTGATCACGCCTTCGATTTTCGCGAAGAGGGTGTGATCTTTACCCATGCCCACGCCGTAACCGGCATGGAATTGGGTACCGCGCTGACGCACGATGATGTTGCCAGGAATGATTTTCTGGCCGCCATACATCTTCACGCCAAGGCGTTTAGCTTCTGAGTCGCGACCGTTGCGGGTACTACCGCCAGCTTTTTTGTGTGCCATGAGTTCAATACTCCTATTAAGGGATCAGGCCGAAACGAATTAGGCTTGAATACCGGTGATTTTGATCTCGGTGTACCACTGACGGTGGCCCTGACGCTTCATATGGTGCTTACGACGGCGGAACTTGATGATGGTGACCTTGTCGTGACGGCCTTGTGCAACGACCTCAGCCACAACCTTGGCACCTTCAACAACTGGAGCGCCGATTTGCACGTCGTCGCCGTTGCCGATCAACAACACGCGATCGAAAGTAATGGCCTCGCCAGTGGCGATTTCAAGCTTTTCGACCTTGAGGAATTCGCCTTCGGTGACCTTGTATTGCTTGCCACCAGTAACAATCACTGCGTACATGGTAAATCTCCGTTAATCCTGCTCACCCAGCGCTTTATAGAAATAGTTATTAGCTGGCATGGCTGCTCGGGGCCGGATATGACGCCCTTGCAATTGCGTAAGTCAGGGAAATACCCAGGGGGAAGTTCAGGGTGCGCGATTCTACGCAAGCCACCGTCACGACGCAAGCCCCTCTACCACTCGCCTTGACAGCCCCTACCCCGCCCCATAGCATGCCGCGCAACCTTTGAGGAGCACGTGCCGCTGATGCAACCCCAGGCTTTCTACCATGTGGTGGCGGATGACTTTACCGCCGTCGACGGCATCATCCGTCAACAACTCGTCTCGCGCGTGCCGCTGGTGGGTAAGATCGGCGACTACATCATCTCCGCGGGCGGCAAACGCCTGCGCCCGTTGCTGGTGCTGCTCAGCGGCAAGGCCCTGGGCCTGCAGGACGACAGGCTGCGCCTACTCGCCGCCACTATCGAGTTCCTGCATACCGCCACCCTGCTGCACGACGACGTAGTCGACATGTCCGACATGCGCCGCGGCCGCAGCACCGCCAACGCCCAGTGGGGCAACGCCCCTAGCGTACTGGTGGGCGACTTCCTCTATTCGCGCTCCTTCGAAATGATGGTCGAACTCGGCTCGATGCCGGTGATGAAGATCCTCTCCCGCGCCACCCGGGTCATCGCCGAAGGCGAAGTGCTGCAACTGTCGAAGATTCGCGACGCCAGCACCACCGAAGAAACCTACATGGAAGTCATCCGCGGCAAGACCGCGATGCTGTTTGAGGCCTCGACCCACAGCGCGGCGGTCCTGGCCGGCGCCTCGGCCGAACAGACCGAAGCCCTGCGTACCTTTGGCGACAACCTCGGCGTGGCCTTCCAACTGGTCGACGACCTGCTCGACTACCGCGGCGATGCCACGACCCTGGGCAAGAATGTCGGCGACGACCTGGCCGAGGGCAAACCGACCCTGCCGCTGATCTACTGCATGCGCGAAGGCACTGCCGAACAGGCCGCCCTGGTGCGCCAGGCGATCCAGAAAGGCGGCATCGCGGACCTGGAAAGCATTCGCAATGCCGTAGAAGCCGCCGGCGCCCTGGACTACACCGCCCAACAAGCCCGTGACTACGCCGAGCGCGCCATCGCCTGCCTGGACGCCCTGCCCGCCAGCGAATACCGCGACGCCCTGGTCGAACTGAGCCGCTTCGCCGTCGCCCGCACCCACTGACGCTTGACGCGACAAGCAGAGCCCGTCCATGCGACGGGCTTTTTATTGCTCGACCAAAGGCCGCGATTAATACTTGCTATTAAATTAATAGGAATTATTCTCATCTAACCACTTGAATGGGAGATGAGTCATGACCTACTTGATCGATGCCTGGCTGGACCGACCACAGCCTTACCTGCGCATTCTCAATCGCAACACCGGCGAAGTCTGCGCGGTACTGGAAGAACAAGCACTGGATGAACTGCGCGATCAGGGCGATCTGGATTTGCATGAGCTGAATTCGAGCGAGCCGCTGGTGCTCAAGGAATTGGTCCGCAGCCTGTTTCTGTACTGCTATGCACGGGCATTGCGCCCGTGACACACGGCCTATCTCGCCCCCGGATTGCATCCGGGCGACGGGACAGCCGTAGGCGGATGCACAGAGCGCAATCCACCCTAGGTAAGCGCCGCTTAGAGGACGTCCAACAGCTCGACGTCAAACACCAGCACGCTGTGCGGCGGGATACTGCCAACGCCTTGCTCGCCGTAGGCCAGCTCGCTCGGCACGTACAGACGCCATTTGCTACCGGCATTCATCAGCTGCAGGGCCTCGGTCCAGCCGGCGATGACGCCACCAACCGGAAATTCGGCCGGCTGGCCACGATCATAGGAGCTGTCGAAGACAGTGCCGTCGATCAGGGTGCCATGGTAGTGAGCGCGAATGGTGTCTTCGCGCGTCGGCATCGCGCCGGCGCCAGCGCTCAGCACTTCGTACTGCAGACCGGAAGCCAATACGCTGATGCCATCACGCGCGGCGTTCTCGGCGAGGAAGGCCAGGCCGGCGCCTGCCGCAGCTTCGGCCTTGGCCTGAGCGTCGGCCTGCATGACATCGCGGATCACCTTGAAGCTGGCCGACAGCTCGGCCTCGCTGACGCGACTCGGCTGCCCGGCGAATGCATCGGAGATGCCGGCGATGATGGCTTCCAGGCTGGCACCCGGCGGCGGGTTGTCGCGCAGCTGGCCGCCAAGTTGAAGACCGATGCCGTAGCTGACGCGGGTTTCGTCAGTGGAAAAATTGAGTTCGGACATGCGAAGGCTCCGCTGGTGCTGAAAAAAGGGCGACCAGCCTAGCACAGCTGCGCCGGTCACCCTACCGCTGCCACGCCCCGCGCGAGTGCCGCCGCGAAGCCCGGGGGGTGACAGGTCCAGCTTTCAGTGCGATGAAGTCGACCCCGGCTTTATCCCTGGCTCATCGGGCATGCCGCACATTTCGTCATGCACTTGCGCCTGCACCAGGTGGAGCGATGGCAATTGCGGCAAGGGCTGCAGCACCTCACGGGCATGCTCCAGCGAGCGCAGATGGAGGATATGGCCGTGGCCATCTTCCAGCGTGAATGGCTGACCGCTCACGCGCGCTTCCAGCAAGTAATAGTTGCCCCCTTCGAGGGAGATCAGGTTCAACTCATCGACATGCCCGGCGCGGGCATGACCGGAAAGGTCGTGCAGGTTCATGAGGCTACCTCGTGCTAACGACTCGTACAGACTCCATAAGGATAGTCGTTGCACAGGAGCCAAGAAGCACAAGGCAGAAAGCAAACCGCCCGTCCGTTTTGCAACGGCCGGGCGGCGGCTCAAGCCTAGGCGGGGATCAGTCCGCTTGTTTTTTGGTCAGCTTATCCAGATAACCCATGGCGAACGCCGATCCGACGAAAGTCAGGTGAATGATCACGTACCACTTGAGGTGTTCGACCTCATAGTTCTTCGCATCCATGAACACCTTGAGCAGATGAATCGAGGAAATCGCCACTATCGAGGCCGCCACCTTCATCTTCAGCGAGCTGGAATCCATCTTGCCCAGCCAGCTGAGTTTTTCGGTGCCCTCGTTGATATTCAACTGGGAGACGAAGTTCTCATAGCCCGACAGCATCACCATGACCAGCAAGCCGCCAACCAGGGCCATGTCGATCAAGGACAACAGACGCAAGATCAGATCCGCTTCGCTCAGGGCGAAGATCTGCGGCAGGATGTGGTAGACCTCTTGAAAGAACTTGATCGACAACGACAGCACTGCCAACGACAGCCCGAAGTAAATTGGCGCCAGCAACCAGCGCGAGGCGTACATCGTGTTTTCGATAAAGCGTTCCATGGGGTCTCGCAAGTGGCCGATAAAACTGCCAGCGAGTATACCCAGCGTTCCCCGGCAGACAAAGGCGCAAGTCGCTACCGAGCATTTCGGCTCTCCCCCGCAACTGTGGATAACCTTGTGGGCATGCTCGGGTTTAAAGCCGCCACGCCAGCGACGAGAAGCCATGCTGGCAGCTGCTCAAAGCCCACCAAGTCGTACTCAGCTATCCGGCTGAAACTGGAAGCAGCCTGGATGGCCGTAGCGGTCGCCGTTCAAACGGCGCAGCTCGGCCTGGATATGCAGACGCCAGATCGGCAGCTCGGGGCATTCCTCGTAACCTTGGATGAACAGGCTTTCGGCAATCTCGGCAAGCACCCCCTCGGCCACAACAGGTCCGCAGAATGGGCCTTGTGCCTTGATCGCAGAGGGTTGGGCGCCGGACAAGCCGGCGGCACAGATCAGTGTCCAGAGGCCCTTATCGCCAGCCAATGGCAATACCACGCACTCGATACGGGTAATCAGACCCAGACATTGACGGGTGAGACAGAGGCTGCGCGGCATGGCGGCGACCCTCATGTGATCAGGTCTTCAGCCTACACCCGCACAGGCGGCGCTGGGAAGCCGCCAGTCAGCTCGGTCATCTGTGGATAACTGTGTGGATGAAATCCTCAGGCAGCGGCCTGCAGGGCCGCGCCGAAACCTCGCCCAACCCGCCGGTTGCGCCCGCAGCCCGCCAGGCTGCGGACGCATGGCGGGTTCAGGCGGCCGGCTTCTTCACTCGCGGCTTTTTCTCCTTGGGCAGCGCCACCAGCACGTCGCTCTTCACCTCCTTGTCATCCTCGGTCATGCCGATTTCGGCGATCTCGCGCAAGCGCTCGACCACCCGCGCATTGACGCTGCCAGGCGGAAACTTACCGTCGGCCCCTGGCGTGCCGGCATCTTCGCCGACCAGCAGGCTCAACGCCTCGTCGACCTGGCGCACCGCGTAGATATGGAATTGCCCGGCCCGCACCGCCTGCAGCACGCGCTCGTCGAGCATCAGGGTGGCAATGTTGGAGTGCGGAATGATTGCCCCCTGCTCGCCCGTCAGACCGCGGGCCTCGCACAGGCGGAAGAAGCCTTCGATCTTCTCGTTGGCACCGCCGACCGCCTGCACTTCGCCGAACTGGTTGATCGAACCGGTAATGGCGAAACACTGCTTGAGCGGTCGGCGCGACAAGGCCGAGATCAGGGTACAGACCTCGCCGAGCGAGGCACTGTCGCCGTCGACGTAGCCATAGGACTGCTCCAGGGCGATGCTCGCGGAAATTTCCAGGGGAAACTCCTGGGCGTAGCGGCTGCCCAGGTAGCCGGTGAGGATCATCACGCCCTTGGAGTGAATCGGCTGGCCGAGGTTGACCTCGCGCTCGATGTCGACGATGCCCGAACCGCCTGGGTAGACGGTGGCGGAAATCCGCGCCGGTACGCCGAAGGCCGAGTCGCCGACTTCCAGCACGGTCAAGCCGTTGCACTTGCCGACTGCGGCACCCGCGGTGTCGATCAGGATGATACCGGCCAGCATGTCGTCAATGATCCGCGCCGAGACGCGCCCGGTGCGGGTCGCCTTGGCTTTCAGCGCGCGCTCGATATGGCCGACGTCGGTCACAGCCTCATTGGCCAGCTGGCGGATGAAATCGGCCTCACTGACCAACTGGAACAGGTCGCCGATCCGCGCAGACAGACGTCCCTGGTGCTCGGCCAGGCGCGCGCTGAAGGTCGCCAGACGTGCTACCGCCGCGGCGGTCAGCGGCGCCATGCCCTCCTCCATGGTGCGGGTCTTCATCAACTGGGCGAACTGCTCCAGGCTCTCGTCACCGAGGGGAATGTCCTCGTCGAAGTCGACCAGTACGCGGAACATCTCCTGGAAATCCGGATCATGGTCCTGCAAGGCGTAATACAGCGGGCGCGCACCGATGATGATCACCTTGACCTGCAACGGAATGACCTGCGGACTGAGGGTCACGGTGGCAATGCGGCCGAGGTCGCCGAGCGGCGACTCCATCTTCAGCTGGCGTGAATGCAGGGCACGCTTGAGCGCATCCCAGACGAACGGCTCACCGAGCATCTTCTCCGCTTCGAGAATCAAGAAACCGCCGTTGGCGCGGTGCAAGGCTCCAGGGCGCAGTTGCCGGTAGCTGGTATAGAGCGCGCCCTGGTCGGTGTTGTACTCGATGCGCCCGAACAGGTTGTCGTAGGTCGGGTGCGGCTCGAACACCACAGGTGCGCCGCCATTCACCTGATGACCAACCACCAGGCTCGGGCAGTACTGCTCCTCGAGCAACATGCGGGTTTGTGCATCGGCCTTTTCCCCCTCGACCAATTGATCAACCACGGTTTTCAGCAGGTTGACCTGCACCGCTTGCAGATAGGCACCGACGCCGGCATTTTCCGCGTATTTTTCCGACAACGGTGCCAGCAATGGCTGCAGCGCCACGGTGATGGTGTCTTCATTGAGCTGGCGTAGCTGGTTGCTCGACTCGCGCTTCCACTGCGGCAGGCTGGCCAACTCTTCGTTGAGCCGTTCTTCCAGGGTGGAGATGTCGACATGGAAGCGCTCGCGCTCGGCTTCCGGCAACTGGGCGAATTCGGCCTCATCCAGCGCCTTGCCCTCGAGCATCGGGGTGAAGGCGATGTTGCTGCTGTCGCGGTACAGCGCCACACTCTTTTCCAGGGCCAGCTTCTCGATCACCGCGAGCGCCTGGTCGTAACGCTTGTTGAACGCACGATCGATGGCGCTTTTCTTCTGCTGATAGGACGGGTGTTCGAATACCGCGGGAAAGGTCGCCAGCAGGTTGTCGATCAGCAGGTTGATGTCGCTGATGAACGCCCCGGCGCTACCCGACACCAGTTCCAGCGCACGCGGCTCGCGCGGTTCGTCGAAGTGATTGACGTAGACGTGATCTGCAGGGGTCGCCAGGCGCTTGGCTTCTGCCTTGAGGTAACGTTTGACGAAAGAGAAGCGCCCGGTACCGGGCTCGCCCATGACAAATACGTTGTAACCGGGACGCGGCATCGCCACGCCGAACTGCAAGGCTTCGACCGCGCGGTCCTGGCCCAGCACGCCACGAAAAGGCTCCAGATCATCGGTGCTGGTGAAGTTGAACTGCGCGGGAGAGAACGGACGGGTGAGTGCTTCAGGTGCCAATCGCAAATGGGCTGCAACGGAGTCTGGCATTGGAAATCCTTGAACGGGGGGCTGGTGAAATCATGGCCGCATCGGCCGTCATCCACAAGCCGTATGGTTGATCCCAGGCTCGTGAAAAGATGCCGGCATACGTCAGATCAGCAGCCTTACGCATGAGCCTGCGCCAGGAAGCCGCCATCCTCCTGGCGCTATCCACGCCCGCCACTGGCAGGGCAACTGAAATAGAGCCGATGCAGCCCTGCTAGCCGGCACCTACGTGATCGGCACAGGCCAGGCAATATTCGGCAGCCGGCAACACCTGCAAGCGCGCGACCTCAATCGGTTCGCCACAACGCAGGCAGTCACCATAAGTGCCTTCGGCCAGCCTCAGCTTGGCCATGCCCACCTGCCGCATGCCCGCCTCGGCCTCAGCTTGCAGGGCTTCCAGCACCTCATCGTTCTGTCGTTGCAGGGCCTGTTCGGCGAAGTCCGGCGAGTGGCTGCGGGCCAAGTCCCGCCGAGTGGCTTTGGCCCGAGCGCTGTACTCGACGAACAGGGCATCAAGCGCTGCTTGAGGATCGAAAGCAGACATAGGGAAAACTCCAGAGGAACCTGAGTCTTTAAAGTGTGGACGTTCCTGGCCGACTTGCACTGAGATCAATCACTACATGCATGAATAGCCAATCGATCCTGGCTGGCTAACTAATGACATCGGCCACTGCCGTGGCGGCGGCAGACCAACCGGAAAGGTCTTCGAAACGCCGATAAAGCTTCGCGGATAAATCCGCGCCTACGGGAAAACAGACACCCGGGCAGCGCATTGCCGGAAAACAGCCATAAAAAAGAGCCTGCACAGGCTATGTGCAGGCTCTTTTTGCCAACGGGTTACTACGCCAGTTTCTTATGGCGTACGCGGTGCGGCTGGGAGGCGGCGTCGCCGAGGCGTTTCTTGCGATCGGCCTCGTACTCGGTGTAGTTGCCCTCGAAGAACTCGATGTGCGAGTCGTCCTCGTACGCCAGGATGTGGGTGGCGACGCGGTCGAGGAACCAGCGATCGTGAGAGATGACGATGGCCGCGCCAGGGAAGTCGAGCAGCGCTTCTTCCAGCGAACGCAGGGTTTCCACGTCGAGGTCGTTGGACGGTTCGTCGAGCAGCAGGACGTTGGCGCCCTCTTTCAGGGTCAGGGCCAGGTGCAGACGGCCACGCTCACCACCGGAGAGATCCTTGACGAACTTCTGCTGGTCGCCGCCCTTGAAATTGAAGCGGCCGACGTAGGTACGCGCGGGAATCTCGTAGTTGCCGATGCGAATCTGGTCGGAACCGTCGGAAATCATCTGGAACACAGACTTGCTGCCATCGAGGTCATCGCGACTCTGGTCGACGCAGGCCAGCTGCACGGTTTCGCCGATCTCGATACTGCCCGAGTCCGGCTGCTCCTTGCCCATGAGCATGCGGAACAGGGTCGACTTACCGGCGCCGTTGCCGCCGATCACCCCGACGATAGCGCCCTTGGGCATGCTGAACGACAGGTTGTCGATCAGTGCACGGTCGCCGTAAGCCTTGCTCACGTTGACGAAGTCGATGACCTTGTCGCCCAGGCGCGGGCCGGCCGGAATATAGATCTCGTTGGTTTCGCTGCGCTTCTGGAATTCCTGCGACTGCAGTTCCTCGAAGCGTTGCAGACGCGCCTTGGATTTCGACTGGCGCGCCTTGGCGCCTTTACGCACCCACTCCAGCTCTTCCTTCATGGCCTTTTCGTGGGCCGATTGCTGCTTGGATTCCTGGGCCAGGCGATCCGACTTGGCCTCCAGCCAGCCGGAATAGTTGCCCTCGTAGGGGATACCGGCGCCGCGGTCGAGCTCGAGAATCCAGCCGGCGACGTTGTCGAGGAAGTACCGATCGTGGGTGATCGCCACCACGGTGCCGGGGAAGTCGTGGAGAAAATGCTCCAGCCAGGCCACCGAGTCGGCGTCCAGGTGGTTGGTCGGCTCGTCGAGCAGGAGCATGTCCGGCGCCGACAGCAGCAGGCGGCACAGCGCGACGCGGCGTTTTTCACCACCGGAAAGCACGCCGACCTTGGCATCCCAGGCTGGCAGACGCAGCGCATCGGCGGCGACTTCCAGCTGGCGCTCGAGGTTGTGGCCGTCGCTGGCTTGCAGGATGGCTTCCAGCTTCGCCTGTTCGGCGGCCAGCTTGTCGAAGTCGGCATCCGGCTCGGCGTATTCGGCGTAGACCTGATCGAGGCGCGCCTGGGCGTCCTTGATCACGCTGACGGCTTCTTCGACCACTTCGCGCACGGTCTTGTTCGGGTCGAGTTGCGGTTCCTGCGGCAGGTAACCGACATTAAGGTCGGGCATCGGCCGGGCTTCGCCATCAAACTCGCTGTCGACACCCGCCATGATTTTCAACAGGGTGGATTTGCCCGAACCGTTGAGGCCAAGCACGCCGATCTTGGCGCCAGGAAAAAACGACAGGGAAATGTTCTTGAGGATTTCCCGCTTCGGCGGCACTACTTTGCTCAGCCGGTGCATGGTGTAAACGTATTGGGCCATGAATAACCTTGGTTCTAAGACAGAAAACTGAAAATGGCAGCGGTTTGTCGCGCAACAAACGCAGGGCATGGGTGACGACTTCTGCCAGGCTACACACCCGGTACCACACACCACCTGGCTTATCGAAAACGCCGATAAAAGCTCCCGCGCGCGTGCGGCAAAGCTACCGGAATGCGCCGTGCAGGGCAAACGACGCTGGTCGGCGCCACTGGCACTTCGCCACGGTTATGGCATGCTAGCGGCCCTCGCGCGCGCCCGTATTGCCTGAAGACATGGACACGCCCTGCTTTCATCCAGCCGTAATTGCAGGATCGTTATCAAGTGCCAAGCCACCCATCACCGCCGTTACCACACGCACCAGACGAACCGTTGACGCCTTCCCGGCGCAGCTCCATCAAGGGTGCTCTGGTCGCGCTGGTGCTGGGCATGCTGGCGTTGCTGCTGTGGCAACTGCAGTTGGAGTCGCAGCATTTTCTCGACAACCAGCGCCAACTCAACCATGCATTCAACGTGCAACTGGCCAATAACATCAGCCTGAGCATGGAACTGAAGGCTCAGGCCGGCATGGTGATGCTGCAACAAAACACCGCCGCGCCAGGCCCAGGCGAGATCGACGAGAACCTGCTGCGCAGCCTGCAAGGAGTCTTTAGCAGCCTACACAGCCTGGCCTGGCTCGGCCCGCGCGGCGATATCCAGACAGATACCCAAGTCCAGGCGGATGACCCGCAATACCTGGCTGGCCTGATCCAGCGCAGCAACGGCTCGGCTTATCACTATGCGTTCAACACCCGCGATGGCGGGCTGATCTACCTACTGCTGCGTCAGAACGAGGGTGGCAGCCCGAGCGGTTACTGGGTCTTGCGTCTGACCGCCGACGCATTGCGCAACTGGATGTATCAACACCACCAGAGCCCCTATCGCTGGCAACTGGAAGACCACCAGGCGCAACTTACGCTTGCCAGCCAACAGGCCGACTCGACCACCGACAACGCGAGCGTGGCGCCGATAAGCGCTGCCGATCGGCAGCAGAGCATTCTCCTGGCGCCGCTCAACGGCAGCGACTGGCAACTGCGCGCCCTGTTCGACGAACGCAGTGCCCGCGCACAATTGTTACCCGCGCTGACCAGCAAACTCCTGTTATTCATCCTCTGCGCCGTGCTAACCCTGCTCGCCCTGTACCGCCTGCTGCGCGAACAGCGCAGCCTGCATGAACTCAATACGGCCTCGCGCCGCTCGCTGCGCCAGGCGGCCAGTGTTCTGGGGGCTATCGAGGAGCGCGTGCTGGTCACCGACAGTAATGGCCAACTGAGTTACCTCAACTCCCAGGCCGAGGAATTGTTCGGTTTACGCAGCACCGAGGCGCATAACTGGCACCTGCTGCAACTGCTGCCACGCCTCGATCCGCTGCGCTTGCACGACGGCGCCTTGCCTAACAACCCTGGCGCCGACCTGGTCGAGATCCAGCAGGATGGCATGCTCCGCCTGTTCGCGATAAGCCGCAGCGAACTCGCTGAGCCGGCCAAGCGCCTGGGCTTCGTCTGGGTGTTGCGCGACGTCACCGAGCAACAGCATGCCACCCGCGTGTTGCAGGAAACCCGCCGACGCTACCAGGATATCTTCGAAGGCACCGGCACCGCGCTCTGCGTACTGGACCTGGCCGCGCTGCCGGAGTACCTGCAACAGCAACAGATACATGACGGTGCGAGCCTGAGGTGCTGGCTGCTCGCCCAGCCGCAGCGGCATGCTGAGCTGCTGCAACTGCTGCGTTTCACCGAGGCCAACCAGGTCGCCCTGCGCCTGCTCGGCGTCGACTCCGTCGAACACGCCTGGCAGCACCTGATCGACAGCGGCCCGCTGCGCCCCGAGGGCTTCCGCGTGCAACTGCTCACGGCCCTGCTCGAGGGTGCCGGCCAGCTCGAACTGGAATGCCAGATCAGCACTCCGCAAGGCCACGAGCGTCACCTGTGGCTGCTGCTGCGCCTGCCGGAAAGCGCGCAGGAACTGAATGCAGTAACCCTGAGCATCAGCGACATCACCAGTCGCAAACGCATCGAGCTGTCGTTGATCGAGCGCGAGCGCTTCTGGGCGGATGTGGTGCGCGCGGTACCGGACACCCTCTACGTGCACGACCTGCTGAGCAAAAGCGTGCTGTTCAGCAACCACCACCTGGGCCTGCAACTGGGCTACAGCACGCTTGAGCTGAAAGCCCTGGGCGAGCGCTTCTGGGAGCACATCCTGCATCCGGACGACAGCGACTATTACTGGCGCATCCGCAACCTGCAGCAGGTAATCGGCGACGGCGTGCTGCTCGAATCCCAGCTGCGCTGGCGCCATCGCAACGGCACCTGGCGCTGGTTCAGCATCCGCGAGCAGGCCCTGGCCCGCGATGCCCGCGGCCGTGTCAGCCGCCTGATCGGGGTGGCCAAAGACGTCACCGAGCAGATCGAAAGCAGCGAATCGCTGCGCAACAGCGAGCAGCGCTACCGGCTGCTGGCCGAGAGCACCAGCGATGTGATTTTTTCCACCGACAGCAACCTGCACCTCAACTACGTCAGCCCCTCGGTGGAACCGGTGCTCGGCCATCCACCGGAATGGATTCTGGCCAACAGCTTCGACAGCCTGGCTGCCAACCCCCAGCAATTGGCCGGCCTGTCGATATTGCTCGAGCGGATACGCGCAGCGCTCGGCAGCCCCCTGCGCATGATCGAGTTGCGTGAGCAGTTCCAGCCGCAACTGTTCGTCTTCGACTGCCTGCGCGCCGATGGACGGAAAATCCCGGTCGAGTTGCGCCTGGTGCCAATGTGGGATGAGAACAGCCATTTCGAAGGCCTGCTCGGTGTGGGCCGCGACATCAGCCAGCAGCGCCGTGCGGAAAAAGACCTGCGCATGGCCGCCACGGTATTCGAACATTCCACCGCGGCGATCCTGGTCACCGACCCGGCCGGCTACATCGTCCAGGTCAACAAGGCCTTCAGTCGAGTCAGCGGTTATTCCTCGGCCCAGGTTCTCGACCAGTTGCCGGGCATGCTCACTGCCGATCGCCAGCAGGCCAGCCACCTGAATTATGTCCTCAACCAACTCCATCAGCGCGGTAGCTGGGAAGGTGAAATCTGGCTCAAGCGCCGCGACGGCGAGAGTTTCCCGTCCTGGGTGGGGATCACCGCGGTGCACGACGAAGAGGGCGACCTGGTCAGTTACGTGTGCTTCTTCAGCGACATCAGCGAGCGCAAGGCCAGCGAACAACGCATCCATCGCCTGGCCTACTACGACGCCCTGACCCTGCTGCCCAACCGCACGCTGTTCCAGGATCGCCTGCACACCGCCCTGCAACACGGCGAACGGCATCAGGAATGGGTGGTACTGATGTTCCTCGACCTCGACCGTTTCAAGCCGATCAACGATTCCCTCGGCCACGCCGCCGGCGACCGCATGCTCAAGGACGTCGCCGTGCGCCTGGAGGCCTGCGTAGACAGCGACGACACCGTGGCCCGCATGGGCGGCGACGAATTCACCCTGCTGCTGCAGTCGTGCGCCACTCGCGAAGGTGCACTGAACCGGGCGATTCATGTGGCCGAGCAGATTCTTGCCTGCCTGGCTCAGCCGTTCGTCCTCGAAGGCCGCGAATTCTTCGTCACCGCCAGCATTGGCATCGCCCTCAGCCCACAGGACGGCAACGAGCTGAGCCAGCTGATGAAGAACGCCGACACGGCGATGTACCACGCCAAGGAACACGGCAAGAACAACTTCCAGTTCTATCAGGCGGAAATGAACGCCAGCGCCCTGGAACGCCTGGAGCTGGAGAGTGACCTGCGTCATGCCCTCGAACAGCAGGAATTCATTCTTTACTACCAACCGCAGTTCTCCGGCAACGGCCAACGCCTGACCGGCGTCGAAGCCCTGTTGCGCTGGCAGCATCCAGTGCGCGGCCTGGTGCCGCCGGATGACTTTATCCCGGTGCTGGAAGAGCTTGGTCTGGTGGTGCAAGTCGGCGACTGGGTCCTGGCCGAGTCCTGCCGGCAACTGAAGAGCTGGCACGCGGCGAAGATCCGGGTGCCGAAGATCTCGGTCAACCTGTCGGCCCGGCAGTTCAGCGAGGGCGCGCTGGCTCAGCGCATCGCCGCGATACTCGAAGACAGCGGCGTCGCCCCGGCTTGCGTGGAACTGGAACTGACCGAAAGCATCCTGATGCAGGACGTGGCGAGCGCCCTGCGCACCCTCAACGACCTGAAAAGCCTTGGCCTGTGCATCGCCATCGACGACTTCGGCACCGGCTACTCGTCGCTGAACTACCTCAAGCAGTTTCCCATCGACGTGTTGAAGATCGACCGCAGCTTCGTCGACGGCCTGCCGCAAGGCGAACAGGACGCGCAAATCGCCCGCGCCATCATTGCCATGGCCCACAGCCTGAACCTTTCGGTAATCGCCGAAGGCGTGGAGACCCAGGCGCAACTCGACTTCCTGCGCACCCACGGTTGCGACGAAGTGCAAGGCTACCTGCTCGGCCGACCCATGCCCGCTCACCAGTTCGCCGCCCAGTTCAGCGGTGCCGCACTGTTTATGCTCAGCTAACGGAGAGGCAACCGGGATCGAGCCCGTAGGGCGTGGCGCACATCCAGTCCCGTAGCCCACTGTAATCCGGGGATACTGTTGCGGGCAGCGATCCGTTTCAGCCGCGAAGCTTTTCGCGGTGCATCGACGCACAAAGGATGGGTTGCCGCCAAGGCGATGCGCGGCAAGAGCGCATTTTCTGCACGGCGTAACCGATCATTGCGGCGTGCCTGTTGACGCCATGTCGGCTTACGCCGCGCCTTGAACCTGCAGCTCGCACAGGAGTGCGGCCGCCGCGAGCCCAACCTACCCGCTGGTAACTTATGCCTGCCGCCAGCATGAACCCCACTTGTCCGCCACATGACTGCGCTGCATACCCCTGCTTAACCGAGATGGGGTAGAATTCGCCCCCTCTTTCTACCGCCCAGCTGATTTTCTCAGGGATTTGCCATGTTCAGCCGTGATTTGAATCTTGCTCGTTTTGACGCCGAACTGTTTACCGCGATGGAGCAAGAAGCCCAGCGCCAGGAAGAACATATCGAGCTGATCGCCTCGGAAAACTACTGCAGTTCAGCGGTGATGGAAGCCCAGGGCAGCGTGTTGACCAACAAGTATGCCGAGGGCTATCCGGGCAAGCGCTATTACGGCGGCTGCGAATACGTCGATGTGGTCGAGCAGCTTGCAATAGATCGGGCCAAGCAGCTGTTCGGCGCCGACTACGCCAACGTTCAGCCGCACTCCGGCAGCCAGGCCAACGCCGCCGTGTACATGGCCCTGCTCAACCCGGGCGACACCGTGCTGGGCATGAGCCTGGCGCATGGCGGCCACCTGACCCACGGCGCCAGCGTCAGCTTTTCCGGCAAGATCTATCATGCCGTGCAGTACGGCATCGACAACGTTTCCGGCCTGATCGACTACGACGAAGTCGAGCGCCTGGCCGTCGAGCACCAGCCGAAGATGATCATCGCCGGCTTCTCCGCCTACTCCCAGGTCCTGGATTTCCCACGTTTCCGCGCCATCGCCGACAAGGTCGGGGCCTACCTGTTCGTCGACATGGCTCACGTCGCCGGTCTGGTTGCCGCGGGTGTGTACCCGAATCCGCTGCCGTTCGCCGACGTGGTCACCACCACCACCCACAAGACCCTGCGCGGCCCGCGCGGCGGCCTGATCCTGGCCCGCGCCAACGAAGCGCTGGAGAAGAAATTCAACTCAGCCGTGTTCCCAGGCGGCCAGGGCGGCCCGCTGGAGCACGTGATCGCGGCCAAGGCAGTGTGCTTCAAGGAAGCCCTGCAACCCGAGTTCAAGGTCTACCAGCAGCAAGTGGTGAAGAACGCCCAGACCATGGCCAGCGTGTTTATCGACAACGGCTATGACGTGGTCTCCGGCGGCACCGAGAACCACCTGTTCCTGCTCAGCCTGATCAAGCAGGACATCACCGGTAAAGACGCCGACGCCGCCCTGGGTCGCGCCTTCATCACCGTGAACAAGAACAGCGTGCCCAACGACCCACGCTCGCCCTTCGTCACCTCGGGCCTGCGCATCGGTACCCCGGCTGTGACCACCCGCGGTTTCAAGGAAGACGAGTGCCGCCAACTGGCCGGCTGGATCTGCGAGATCCTCGCCAACCTGGGCGACGAGTCGGTCGAAGCGCGCATCCGCGAGCAAGTCAAAGCGCTCTGCGCCAGGTTCCCGGTCTACGGCAACTAAGCTCAAGCGCAGCACTAAAAAGCCCGCCACTTGGCGGGCTTTTTAGTGGCGTGGCAACAAGCGTCGGATGGCTGCCGACTGACAATTACTCAGACCACCCGACCAGGCATTGGGCCTCGTGCCCCCCAAGTGCGCCGCATAAAGCCAAGCCCGCCGCACCGGCCTTGGCTATAGTGGACAAAACCGTGCAGGAGTTTATTTGTATGAGCGACACGAGCAACGAGCGTAGACGCTTTCAGCGCATCGCCTTCGACGCCCCCACCGAGCTCGTTCAGGGGGAGCGCCGCTGGGTTGTCGAACTGCATGACGTATCGCTCAAGGGGCTGCTGATCAAACGTCCGCAACAGTGGAATGGCGATCCCAATCACCCCTTCATCGCCAGTATCCAGCTCGCCGAGGACGCCCGCGTGGAGATGGAAGTGGTCCTGACCCGCACCCATGGCGAGCTGCTCGGCTTCATCTGCCGGCATATCGACCTCGACTCGATCAGCCACCTGCGGCGCCTGGTGGAGCTCAACCTCGGTGATGAGACCCTGCTGGAACGCGAACTGGCGGCGCTGGGCGAAAGGGACTGAGGGGGAACGATCCCTGATTGCGCTGACGCCTGGAGAAGAATCCCGGCGTCAGCTTCTGCTCCTATTGGCCGTTAGCAGCGTGCGGTTCAACGTCTATTCAAACAACGCATCAAGCGCCTGTTCCAGACGGGTT
Source organism: Pseudomonas sp. CC6-YY-74 (assembly GCF_002025205.1). Classification (GTDB taxonomy): domain Bacteria; phylum Pseudomonadota; class Gammaproteobacteria; order Pseudomonadales; family Pseudomonadaceae; genus Aquipseudomonas; species Aquipseudomonas paeninsulae. Next base: position 3,040,623 of record NZ_CP019947.1, read on the forward strand.
ACCGCGATCACCTGCAACCCTGCCGGCGCCTCCTTGGGGCATTGCCCTTGGGCACGATGGCGCGTTTGAAGCCGTGCTTGGCGGCTTCCTTCAGGCGCTCCTGACCGCTCGGTACCGGCCGCACCTCGCCGGACAGGCCAACCTCACCGAACACCAGCAAATCATGGGCCAGCGGCTTGTTGCGCAGGCTGGAGATCACCGCCGCCATCAACGCCAGGTCGGACGCTGTTTCCAGCACCTTGACCCCGCCGACCACATTGATGAACACGTCCTGGTCATGGGTGGGGATGCCACCGTGGCGGTGCAGCACGGCCAGCAGCATGGCCAGACGGTTCTGATCCAGGCCCAGGGTGACGCGCCGCGGGTTGGCCATATGGCTGGTGTCGACCAGCGCCTGCACCTCCACCAGCATCGGCCGGGTGCCTTCCCAGGTGGCCATCACCACGCTGCCCGGCACTTCTTCCCGGGCGCGGGTGAGGAAGATCGCCGACGGGTTGGTGACTTCCTTGAGGCCCTTGTCGGTCATGCCGAACACGCCCAGCTCGTTGATCGCGCCGAAGCGGTTCTTCACCGCCCGCAGCAGGCGCAGGCGGCCATCGGACTCGCCCTCGAAATACAGCACGGTATCGACCATGTGTTCGAGCACTCGCGGACCAGCCAGCGAGCCATCCTTGGTCACGTGACCGACCAGGAAGATCGCCGTGCCGCTCTGCTTGGCGTATCGCACCAGCAAGGCCGCACTCTCGCGCACCTGGGACACCCCACCGGGGGCCGACTGCAATTGCTCGGTGAAGATGGTCTGGATCGAGTCGATCACCATGACCTTGGGCTGTTCCAGGCGCGCGGTGGCGATGATGCTTTCGATGCAGGTTTCGGTCATCACCTTGAGTTTGTCTTGCGGCAGGCCCAGGCGGCGGGCGCGCATGGCTACCTGCTGCTGGGATTCCTCACCAGTGACATAGAGCGCGGGAAAGCGCGTGGCGATATTGCACAGGGTCTGCAACAGGATGGTCGACTTGCCGATCCCTGGATCACCGCCGATCAGCACTACCGAGCCGTCTACCAGACCGCCACCGAGCACCCGATCCAGTTCGCCGGATGCGGTGGAAAAACGCGGCATTTCCTCGACACTGACTTCAGCCAGGGTTTTCAGCTGCGTCTGCTGCCCCGTCCAGCCGCTGCGTCCGCTGGGCGCAACCGCATGGGCTTCGATCATGGTTTCGGTCAGAGTGTTCCAGGTGCTGCATTCGCCGCATTGCCCGGCCCACTTGGGAAAGGTGGCGCCACACTCGGTGCAGCCGTACATGCGCTTGGCCTTGGCCATGGAGCGGACTCCCTCAAACGAAAGCCCGCATCATAGCCTTTACCAGCAGTCAATCGGGAAGCCGGATCAGCCCTTGCAGCAACCGCAGCACTGAGCGGCAGGGGGGCGAGGCGCTTGGCCACCTGATCTTTGAGGTCAACACGTTCGCGCTTCAACACGGCCAAGGCGGCATCGGCCAGCAGCTCGATACCCTCTTCGACGCGGCAAATACGCTTATCCAGCGTCTCGTATTCATCGGCCAGACGTGAGAAGTCCGGGTCGGCCTGACGCAAATCGTGCAACTCGGCACGTAGTTCGGGGAAATCATGAATCAAGGGGTGATGTTCGATATGCATGCTGATACTCCAAGGAAAGACTGGATTCAGCATATGCCCCTGCTCCGGCTCGCCCCTTGACCCGGATCAACCCACCGCACCGTTGCGCAGCAAGGTTTCGATTTCGTCCTTGAGGATAACCCTCTGCATTTTCAGGCCCTGTAGCTGCAACTCGTCCATTGCCATCCGGCCACCAAGCACCTCATAGATACGTTTATCCAGCTGTTCGTACTCCTCGGCCATACGGGCGAAATGACCATCAACCTGCAACAAGGCGCGCATTTGCGGTTCAAACTGTGGAAACTCGCGGCTGAGTGGATGATATTGCAATGGCATGGCAGCACCCTCCGAATGTATGTATCAGACTAGTTCAGCCCGATGCCTCACACCGATATCCTAGACCACTGGCGAACTTGCAGAACACGCGCGGCATTTATTGCTTAGCTTGGTTGGCGTGCCCCACACGAGATAATGCCCATGAACACGCCTTCAAACTGTTCCGCCTGCCTAGACGGGGAAAAGCTGGAGTTCCCCATTACCATGGCCTTCCAACCGATTCTCGACCTGGCCAAACAAGAAATATTTGCCCACGAGGCCCTGGTGCGCGGCACAACGGGGGAGTCAGCCGGCAGCCTGCTAGCCCGGGTCAATACCGACAACCGCTATGCCTTCGACCAGAGCTGCCGGATCAAGGCAGTGGAATGGGCGGCAAAGTTGCGGGTGCCGGCCATGGTTTCGATCAATTTCATGCCGAATGCCGTGTACCGCGCGGAAACCTGTATCCGCGCCACCCTGGAAGCGGCTCGGCGCTGCAATTTCCCGCTCGAGCGGATCATCTTCGAGGTCACCGAGCAGGAGCAGGTGCTGGATATCGCTCACCTCACCAATATCCTCAGGGCCTACCGCAAGCAGGGCTTCATGACTGCCATCGACGACTTCGGTGCGGGCTATGCTGGCCTCAACCTGCTGGCCGACTTCCAGCCCGACCTGATCAAATTGGACATGGCGCTGATCCGCAACATCGACCAGGACAGCGTGCGGCAGATCCTGGTCGAGGCAACCCTGCAGATGTGCCGCAAGCTGAATATCCGCGTGATCGCCGAAGGCATTGAAAGCACTGGCGAGCTCGATGCGCTGCGCGACATGGGGGTGGAACTGTTTCAGGGTTACCTGTTCGCCAAGCCGGGTTTCGAGAGCCTGCCCGACGTACGCTTTCCCTACTGAGTTTTTCACCCACGCTGAGCGCTCGCCTGGCAAGTGCGGCGCACTGCATTACACTCTGCACATCCACCAAATCAGGGAGTGACACATGAGTATCGTCAGCGAATTCAAGGCCTTCGCGGTCAAGGGCAATGTGGTCGACATGGCCGTGGGCATCATCATCGGTGTGGCCTTCGGCAAGATTGTCTCGTCCTTCGTCGGCGATGTAGTCATGCCGCCTATCGGCCTTCTGATCGGCGGCATCGATTTCTCCGACCTGGCGATTACCCTCAAGGCTGCCGAGGGCGACCTGCCGGCAGTGATCCTCAGCTACGGCAAGTTTATCCAGACCCTGCTGGATTTTGTGATCGTAGCCCTCGCCATTTTCATGGCCGTCAAGGTGATCAATCGGCTCAAGCGCGAGGAAGCCGTAGCCCCGAGCCTGCCGCAGACACCAAGCCCGGAAGAAACCCTGCTGACCGAGATTCGCGACCTGCTCAAGACCCAGCAAAGCAAGGAATAGAGTGGAGCGGCGGAGTTGAAGCAACCCACAATCCGTAGGCCGTCACTCGCCCAGGCAGTGCCGCATTGGTTGCGGATGGCGGGTTGGCGCTGCACTCCTGATCGGTTGGCGTCCCGCGCCGCCTCATCCTCACCAGTAATTCTCGACCGCCACCTGGCCCGGCCGACGGCTCAGGCTCAGCTGCAAGTCGCGCTGTTTCAGGAGCTTGCGCGTGTCGTCGATCATTTGCGGATTGCCACAGAGCATCAATCGCGAGTGCGCGGGGCTCAGGGCCAGGTCGGCGGCGTGCTCCAGGCCGCCGTCGGTCAGTAGCGTGGTGATGCGCCCAGGCAGACAGCCTGACGCCTGCTCGCGGGTCACCAGCGGCAGGTAGGTCAGCTTGTCGGCGTACTCGGCCAGGTGTTCCAGCTCCTTGAGTCCGTGAATCAACGGCTGATAGGCCAGTTCGCTGACGGTGCGCGCACTGTAGACCAGGACGATGCGCTCGAACCGCTGCCAGACCTCGAAGTCCTGGAGAATCGACAGAAAGGGCGCCAGGCCGGTGCCGCTGGCCAGCAGCCAGAGATCGCGGCCATCGATAAAACGGTCGAGGGTCAGAAAACCGAAAGCCTGCTTGTCCACCAGCAAGCTGTCGCCAGCCTTGAGGCGACTCAACTCGGAGGTGAACTCGCCGCCGGGCACGACGATGGAGAAGAATTCGAGAAACTCGTCATGCGGCGCCGAAACCATCGAATAGGCACGCCAGACTATAGTGCCGTCGGCCTTCTGCACGCCAAGCCGAGCGAACTGTCCGGCGCGGAAGCGGAACCCGGAATCGCGCGAACAACGCAGGCTGAACAGACTCGGCGACCACACATGCACGTCACTCAAGATCTGCCGGGTGAACTTGTCTTCACTGGCGGTCATACTTCACGCCCTCTGCTGTGCCGAAGATCTGGCCGGCCGTTAAAAAACGTAGCGAGCGAAGACTAGGCGGGGACGCCTAGTTAAGGCGAAGTAAGCCGAGGACGCGGAGTGTACGAGTTGTACATGAGCAGTCCGAGGCTAACTTCAACGCGGCATAGCCGAGCGCAGTAGTTTTTCAACGGCCTGTCACAGTGTCGCGCAAAGCGCCCATAACAAACACCAGCAGTCCATATGCCTATATTCGTTACGCCCTTTGCCCAACTCGACCTGATCCGCCAGCCCGAACAGCAGGCCGAACCCCTGCAGGCCTTCGATGCCGCCGACGAATACCTGCTCAACCATCTGCATGAGCAGGGCTTGCCCGTGGATGCGCGCGTGCTGCTGTTCAACGACAGCTTCGGCGCCCTGGCGGCCAATTTGGCCGGCCAGGCCCAGGTCACCAGCAGCGGCGACTCGCACCTGGGCTACCTCGGCCTGCAGGCCAACCTGGCGCGCAATCACTTGCCGGCAGACGCGGCCAGCTTCGTGCCAGCCAACGCAACGATCCAGGGCCCGTTCGACCGGGTCGTGATCCGCATCCCCAAGACCCTGGCGCTGCTGGAAGAACAACTGATCCGCCTGCACGGCCAACTGGCGCCCGGCGCCCAGGTGATCGCCGCCGCCATGGTCAAACACCTGCCGCGCGCGGCGGGCGATCTGCTGGAGCGTTATATCGGCCCGGTACAGGCCTCGCTGGCGGTGAAGAAAGCGCGCCTGTTATTGGCCACACCGACCGACAAACCGGTCCCGGTGTCGCCTTACCCGAGCCGCTATCGCCTGGACAAGCCGGCCATCGAACTGCTCAACCACGCCAATGTGTTTTGCCGCGAAGACCTCGATATCGGCACCCGCGCCTTCCTGCCCCATTTGCCCAAACACCTCAGTCGCATGCGCGTAGCGGATCTCGGCTGTGGCAATGGTGTGCTGGGCATCGCCTATGCGCTGGGCAGTCCGCAAGCGGAACTGTGCCTGGTCGACGAATCCTATATGGCGGTGCAATCGGCGCGGGAAAACTGGCGTGCGGCCCTGGGCGAACGCCCGGTGGAAATACGCGCCGGCGATGGCCTGGCCGAGCAGCCGGCGGATTCGCTGGACCTGGTGCTGTGCAATCCGCCGTTCCACCAGCAACAGGTGGTCGGCGACTTCCTCGCCTGGCGCATGTTCCAGCAAGCCCGCGCCGCGCTGGTCACAGGCCGCGAGCTATGGATAGTCGGCAACCGCCACCTGGGCTACCACGCCAAGCTCAAGCGCCTGTTCCGCGGCGTCGAGCAGGTGGCGGCGACGCCGAAGTTCGTGGTGCTGAAAGCGATCAAATAACCGCGCAGCGTAGGGTGGGTTAGCGGCACAGACACCAGACGCGAAGGCTACAAGCCTGATTGGGTGCCGCGTAACCCGCCAGATCAAGATCAGCGTCGCCGCCATGGTGAGTTACGGCGCAACAACGATTGGCGCAACACCGGCAACCAGGACATGCGCCTACCCTCCCTACGAGAACCTCGCACATCGGCTGCGATCAGGGCGTCCCCATCCCCGCCGCGCTCATAAACAGGCGTAGCAGCCCGGCTACCACGCCCAAGGCCAGCACGCTGGCGGCCCAGATCGCCAGCAGCCAGCCGAGGCGCTGCCAGAGCGGTTTCTTCTCCTGCTCGTCCTGCTCGTCCTGCATGGCGGGTTCCTCAGTGATAGCCGTCTTCCTCGGTCACCTTGCCGCGGAACACGTAGTAGCTCCAGGCTGTGTACATCAGGATAAAGGGGATGATGAACAGCGCGCCGACCAGGATGAAGCCCTGGCTCTGTGGCGGCGCGGCGGCCTGCCAGATGCTGATCGACGGCGGGATGATGTTCGGCCACAGGCTGATGCCCAGGCCGCTGTAGCCGAGGAAGATCAACGCCAGGGTCAGCAGGAACGGCGAATAGTGGGCGTTGTTAGCCACCGCACGCAGCAGCGCCCAGGTGCACAGCAGCACCAGCAAGGGCACCGGGATGAACCAGAACAGATTCGGCAGGCTGAACCAGCGCGCGGCGATCTCGGCGTGCGCCAGCGGCGTCCACAGGCTGACCATGCCGGTCACCGCCAGCACCACGAGCACCAGCGGCCGCGCCAGGTCGTGCATCTGCTGCTGCAGGCGGCCTTCGGTTTTCATGATCAGCCAGGTGCAGCCGAGCAAGGCGTAGGCGGCGATCAGCGCCAGCCCGCAGAACAACGAGAACGGCGTCAGCCAGCCCAGCGAACCGCCGACATAGACCCTGTCCACCACCTCGAAGCCGTCGATATAAGCGCCCAGGGCCACTCCCTGGAAGAAGGTCGCGGTCAGCGAGCCACCGATGAAGGCCTTGTCCCACAGATGGCGCTTGTGCGCCTTGGCCTTGAAGCGAAACTCGAAGGCTACGCCGCGAAAAATCAGCCCCAGTAACATGAACACCAGTGGCAGGTAGAGCGCGCTCAAGACCACCGCATAGGCCAGCGGGAAGGCGCCGAACAACGCCGCACCGCCGAGCACCAGCCAGGTCTCGTTGCCGTCCCAGACCGGTGCCACGGTGTTCATCATCACATCGCGCTCGCCTTTGCTTTTGACGAAGGGAAAGAGGATGCCTATTCCTAAGTCGAAACCGTCCATGACCACGTACATCATTACGCCGAAGGCGATTATCGCGGCCCAGATCAGCGAAAGATCGATGCCCATATTCAACTCCTTCCTCTCTGGGTGTCGTTATCGTCCAGCCCCTCATCCGCAGCGGACAACGGACGTGATGGCGTGCGCTGCTGCCCAGGCCCGCCTTCGATGGCTTGCTGGCCTTCGCCGGTGACCGGCCCATTGCGCACCAGGCGCATCATGTAACCGAGCCCGGCGCCGAACAGGGCGAAATACACCACCACGAACAATGCCAGGGTCAGGCTCATCTGCGCGAAGCTATGCCCAGAGGAAGCATCGGCGGTGCGCATCAGCCCCTGGATAATCCACGGTTGGCGGCCGATCTCGGTGGTGTACCAGCCAGCCAGCAAGGCGATGAGCCCCGAGGGCCCCATCCACACCACCAGATGGAGGAACGCCCGCGACTGGAAGAGGCGACTACGGGCGCGCAGCCACAGGCTCCAGAGACCGGTGAGGATCATCAGCATGCCGATCCCGACCATTACCCTGAAGGTCCAGAACACCACGGTCGCGTTGGGCCGATCCTCCTTGGCGAACTCTTTCAGTGCCGGCACCTGCTGGTCCAGGCTGTGGGTCAGGATCAGGCTGCCGAGCGCCGGAATTTCCAGCTTGAAGCGGGTTTCTTCGGCGTCCATGTCCGGCCAGCCGAACAGGATCAGCGGAGTCGGCTCATCACCGTGGTTTTCCCAGTGGCCCTCGATCGCGGCGATCTTGGCCGGCTGGTACTTGAGGGTGTTGAGGCCATGCAGGTCGCCGATCACCGCCTGGATCGGCGCGACCAGCAGGGCCATCCACATGGCCATCGACAACATCTTGCGCAGCGCCGGATTATCGCGGTCGCGCAGCAGATGCCAGGCCGCCGAAGCAGCGACGAAAAACGCCGTGGCGAGGAACGCCGCCGTGGCCATATGGGCCAGACGATAGGGGAAGGACGGATTGAACACCACGGCGAACCAGTCCACCGGAATCACCCGCCCGTCGATGATCTCGAAGCCCTGGGGGGTGTGCATCCAGCTGTTGGAGGCGAGGATCCAGAAGGTCGAGATCAGGGTGCCGATGGCAACCATCAGGGTGGAGAAAAAGTGCAGACCCGGGCCGACGCGCTGCCAGCCGAACAGCATCACCCCAAGAAAGCCCGCCTCGAGGAAGAATGCGGTGAGCACTTCATAGGTCAGCAACGGCCCGGTGACAGCCCCGGCAAAATCCGAGAAGGCGCTCCAGTTGGTGCCGAACTGATAGGCCATGACCAGGCCGGAGACCACGCCCATGCCGAAGTTGACGGCGAATATTTTCGACCAGAAGTGGTACAGATCGCGGTAGACCTCTTGCCTGGTCTTCAGCCACAAGCCTTCCAATACCGCCAGATAGCTGGCCAGGCCAATGGTGATGGCCGGAAAAATGATATGGAAGGAAATAGTGAAGCCGAACTGGATTCGCGCCAGGTCGAGAGCCTCTAAGCCGAACATGGAGCATCCTCACTCAGGTTAATCGGGGCACAACCGTGTGCGCACTCCTATCGATATGGGAACGCAAAAGGGTGCGATTGTTCTTGTTATTACGGGGTGACACTGCGTACTGGGCCAAGGTAGCCTCAGTAAAACCCAACCCAAACGTTGATCTGAATCAAGTATTGGCTAGAGAGTAACGCCTCGCCCGACGCTTGCCGCTGTGGTTATTTGTCGCGCACGCCGCTCGCCCAACACACCTGCCATGCTAGGCTGGCGCCTCTTCAGTAGTTAGCTATCTAAATAAATCATGAGCGCCCACGCCAAGCTACTCCTGCGTCACCAGCGCCCCTTCATCGCCTTCTGGCTGGCGCGGGTCGGCACCGCCAGCGGTTTCCAGATGCTCACCGTGGCCATCGGCTGGCAGATGTACACGCTGACCGGCAACGTACTCGACCTGGGCTTGGTCGGCCTGGTCGAGTTTCTCCCGCGGGTACTGTTCATCCTCCTCACCGGCCATGTGGCGGATCGCTTCGACCGGCGCAAGGTCGCCGCGTTGTGCCAGGGCGCCCAAGGCCTGACCGCTCTGGGCCTACTGCTTGGCAGCAGCGCCGGCGGCCTCACCCGCGAGATGATTTTCCTGATCGCCTTTCTGCTCGGCAGCGCCCGCGCTTTCGAGATGCCGACCACCCAGGCGCTGCTGCCCAACATAGTGCCACCGGCGCTGTTTCCCGCCGCCGTGGCCGCCTCCGCTTCGGCGATGCAGACCGCGACCATAGTCGCGCCGGCGCTCGGCGGCCTGCTCTATGCGGTGGATGCGGGCTGGGTCTACGGCCCCGCCGCAGTGCTCTATATCACTGCTCTGAGCCTGATGCTCAGCCTGCCGTCGCGCCAAGTGCCGCTGAAACAGAAGGCTTCGCTGGAGTCGCTGCTGGCCGGCTTTCGCTTTATTCGCAGCCGCCCCGCAGTGTTCGGCGCGATCTCCATGGACATGTTCGCGGTGCTGCTCGGCGGCGCCACTGCGCTACTGCCGGTATTTGCCAAGGACATCCTGCTCACCGGCCCCTGGGGCCTCGGCTTGCTGCGTTCGGCGCCGGCGGTGGGCGCGCTGCTGATGTCACTGTGGCTGGCGCACTTCCCCATCGAACGCCGGGTCGGCCCGGTGATCTTCACCTCGGTGGCGATCTTCGGCGTGGCGACCATCGGCTTTGGCCTGTCCACCTCACTGTGGTTCAGCCTGGCGACGCTGGTGGTGCTGGGCGCGGCGGACATGGTCAGCATGGTCATCCGTGGCGCCTTCGTGCAACTGCAAACACCAGACGAAATGCGCGGCCGGGTCGGCGCGGTGAATGGCCTGTTCATCGGCGCGTCGAACCAGCTCGGCGAGTTCCGTGCCGGGGTCAGCGCGGCCTGGTTCGGCAGCGTGCCGGCGGTGCTGATCGGCGGCGTCGGTGCCCTGCTGGTCACCGGCGCCTGGATCAAACTGTTCCCCGCCCTGGCGCAGCGCGATCACCTGCATTTACCCAGCGAACAGCAGGTCAACCAGGGCTGATCCAGCCCTTTCAGTGCAGCAGGCGAGGATCCTCACTCAGGCGCTGGTAGAGGAAGTCACTTAGCGCGCGAATTCGCGCCACCTTGCGCAGATCCGGGTGACTGAGCAGCCATACCTGAGTATCCAGGGCCGGCTCTGGTTCGGCCAAGCGCTCTAGTTCGGCATGCGCCTCGGCCAACGGACAAAGCAGCAAACCGACGCCCATCCCCTGGCGCACGCACTCGAGCATACCCACCAAGCTGTCGCTGCGCGCCACCACCTGCGCCGCCGGTATCCGCGCGGCCAACCAGGCGGCCTGCTCGAGGTGGGCCAGGCTCTCATCCGGACCCACCCAGAGATGCTCGCTCAGGGCCAGGTGCGCGGGCTGCTCTGCCAGATACGCGGACGCGCCATAGAGCGCGGTCTGAATGCGCCCAAGGCGTCGACCGATCAGGTTTTCCGGCGGCGTGTTGCTGCCGCGCACGGCAATATCCGCCTCGCGCTGGGTCAGGCTGAGGAAGCTGTTATTGCTCACCAGCTGCAGCGACACCCCCGGATGCAGCCGTCTGAACTCGGCCAGCAATGGCATCAATAGGCTTGCGAACAGGGTGTCGGTGGAGGTCAGACGAATACTGCCACGGATATGCAGATCCTGGCCAAGCAGCTGGCGCTCGGCACTTTCGATCTGCTCGCCGACCGGGGCCAGGCGCCCGACCAGCTCTTCCCCCGCCGAAGTCAGCACATAGCCCCCCGGCAGGCGCTGGAACAGGGCGGCGCCGAGCTGCTGCTCGAGCCGCTGCAGGCGCCGCAGCACAGTGCTGTGGTTGACCTTCAACGCGCGCGCGGCCTGGCTGACCGAACCGCCCTGGGCGACAGCGAGAAAGTACTGCAGGTCGCTCCAATCCATCCTATGCAAATCCGCATAACCGTTTCGCAGATATTGCGAATTTATCCGCCAAATTGCAAAGCATAGGCTGACTTCAACGGCACCACTGCCCCGTGTGGAGAACTCACCATGCCTCGCTTCGCCAACACCCATTACCCGGCCAGCGCCAGCCTATTGCTGCGCGTCGCCCTGGCCAGCATGTGGATCAGCCACGGCCTGATCCTCAAACTGCTCACCTTCGGTGTCGCCGGGTTGGCCGCCTGGCTGGTCAGCATCGGCCTGCCAGGGGCCCTGGCCCTGCCACTGATCATCGCCGAAAGCGCCGGCGGCCTGTTGATTCTGCTCGGCTGGCATGGCCGCTGGGTATCTCTGGCGCTGCTGCCGATCCTGCTCGGCGCGCTGCTGGTGCATGCCGGCAACGGCTGGGTATTTTCCAACCCCAATGGTGGCTGGGAATACCCCTTGTTCCTCGCCCTGATGTCGCTGGTGCACCTGCTGCTCGGCGACGGCCAGTGGGCCGTTAAACCCGAAGGAGTCACGCCATGACCGCCAGCCTCGAACTGATCAGCCATCCGCTCTGCCCCTATGTACAGCGCGCCGCCATAGTGCTGGCGGAAAAGCGCGTGCCCTTCGAGCGGCGTGACATCGACCTGGCGGACAAACCGGACTGGTTTATTGCCCTGTCACCACTGGGGCGGGTACCGGTACTGCGCACCGAACAGGGCGTGCTGTTCGAATCGGCGGTAATCGCCGAGTTCCTCGACGAGACCCAGGCACCAGCGCTGCACCCGCAAGATGCCTTCGCCCGCGCCCGCCATCGGTCGTGGATCGAATTCGCCTCGGCGCTGCTGACTGACATCGCGCGCTTGTATAACGCCGCCGATGCTCAGGCCCTGGACACCCAACGGCAAGTCTTGCGCCAGCGCTTCGAGCAGCTGGAGAACGCCTTAACGCTCGGCCCCTGGTTCGCCGGCGCGCATTTCTCCCTGGTGGATGCAGCCTTCGCCCCGGTATTTCGCTACTGGCTAGCCTTCGACCGGATCGCCGACTTCGATCTATTCAATGGCCTGGAAAAACTGACGCCCTGGCGTCAGGCACTGTCCCAGCGACCGTCGGTAATTGCCGCAGCGCCGGCGGATTATGCCGAGCGCCTGTGGCAGTTCCTCGCTCGCCGCGACAGCCAGTTGGCGCGCCTGCTTGGGCAACTGGACACGCGCGAACCCGCGCTGGCACCCCACCCGTCAACCTAGCACGGCGTCCTTAACCGACCAGCATGGCCTCGGCCACCTGCTTGCGCGTGCCTTTGCCGCGCAGTTGCTCGACCAGAGTCAGGGCAAACTCGAGCGCGGTGCCCGGGCCCTGACTGGTGATGCAGTTACCGTCGACTACCACCGACTGGTCGATGAAGGTGCAACCGCTGAGGCGCTCGCTGAAGCTCGGGTAGCAGGTCATCTGCCGCTGCTTGAGTACACCGAACGCCTGCAAGGCCACCGCTGGCGCGGCACAGATCCCGGCGAACCATTTGCCGGCCTTGGCTTGCTGGCGCACCCGCTCCGCCAGCGGCTCATGCTCGGCCAGACGTTGCGCACCGGGCATGCCGCCGGGCAGTACGATCAGGTCGAACTCCTGGGCCAGGACGTCGACCAGCATGGTGTCGGCAGTCAGTCGGGTGCCGCGGGCGCAGGTGATCATGCGCCGGCCTTCGATGCTGGCGACCACCACCTCGACCTCGGAGCGGCGCAGCACGTCGATCAGGGTCACGCATTCGATGTCTTCGACGCCATCGGCAATGGTGATAAGGGCACGTGAAGTCATGTTTGCCTCCTCGGAAAACCCAACGAAAAGCGTCCCCAGGGCCATGTCTGCACCGCATGCGGACGAGCTGTTATGATGCGCGCCTTTTTCCAGATCGCCAGCAAAATCGTGCACAGGTGATTTGCTTTCGATCTGCACATTGAAGGCGTCAGCCACGCCATAGGGAGCCCTGCATGCTGGAACGAATCTTCCACCTCAAAGCGCATCACACCACGGTACGCACCGAGCTGCTGGCCGGCCTCACCACCTTCCTGACCATGGCCTACATCCTCTTCGTCAACCCCAATATTCTGGCCGAAACCGGCATGGACAAGGGCGCGGTATTCGTCGCCACTTGCCTGGCCGCCGCCATCGGCTCGGCGATCATGGGCCTGGTGGCCAATTACCCGATTGCCCTGGCGCCGGGCATGGGCCTCAACGCCTTCTTCACCTACACCGTGGTGCTGACCATGGGCCACACCTGGCAGGTGGCGCTGGGTGCGGTGTTTCTCTCCGGGGTGATTTTCTTCCTGCTGTCGATCTTCAGGATCCGCGAGTGGATCATCAACAGCATCCCCATGGCCCTGCGCGCCGGGATTGCCGCCGGCATCGGCCTGTTCCTGGCGATCATCGCGCTGAAGAACGCCGGCATCGTGGTGGACAATCCGGCCACCCTGGTCGGCCTCGGCGACATGAGCCAAGGCAGCGTACTGCTGGCCTGCCTGGGTTTTTTCGTGATCGCCGCCTTGGCCTACCGCAAGGTCACGGGCGCGGTGATGATCGGCATCCTGCTGGTCACCGGCCTGTCCGTTGCCTTCGGCTTTTCACAGCTCGACGGCGTGGTATCGATGCCGCCGTCGCTGCTGCCGACCCTGCTCCAGCTGGACATCGCCGGCGCCCTGGACATCGGCCTGCTCAGCGTGATCTTTGCCTTCCTCTTCGTTGACCTGTTCGACACCTCCGGCACCCTGGTTGGGGTCGCGCAGAAGGCCGACCTGCTGGATAAGGATGGCAAGATGCCTAAGCTCGGCCGCGCCCTGCTGGCCGACAGCACCGCGACCATGGCCGGCGCCGCGCTGGGTACCAGCACCACCACCAGCTACATCGAATCCGCGGCGGGCATCAGCGCCGGCGGGCGCACTGGCCTGACCGCCTGCGTGGTCGCCCTGCTGTTTCTCCTCAGCCTGTTCTTCGCCCCACTGGCCGGGGCCATCCCGGCCTTTGCTACCGCCCCGGCGCTGCTGTTCGTCGCCGTATTAATGATGAGCAGCCTGGCCCAGATAGACTGGGACGATCTAACCGTCGCCGCGCCGGTAGTGGTGGCCGCGCTGGCCATGCCGCTGACCTTCTCCATCGCCAACGGCATCGCCTTCGGCTTCATCAGCTGGACAGTGGTAAAGCTGCTGGCCGGACGCTGGCGCGACCTCAACCCGGCGTTGGTGGTGTTGTCGGTGTTGTTCGTGATCAAGCTGGGCTGGTTTAACGCCTAACGACAACCCCGTGGGAGCGGGCCATGCCCGCGATCATGTTTCGCGGGCATGGGCTAGGCGCCCCCGCAGCTCTTACAAGTGCCGTAATTCATACGAGTCCCAAGCAATCCATGAGCCGTCCCCAGTTCGATCCCCGCACCTATGCCGCTCAGCTCGCCGACAAGAAGGCCCGTTTAGTCGAGCTGCTGGCGCCCTTCGAGGCTCCCGAACCGGAGGTGTTCGAATCGCCACGCGAGCAGTACCGCCTGCGCGCAGAATTTCGCCTGTGGCGCGAAGACGGCACCCGCCATTACGCGATGTTCGAGGCCGGCGACAAGTACACGCCGATCTTCTTCGAAGACTTCCCCATCGCCAGCCTGCAGATCAACGCGCTGATGCCGAAGCTGAAAGCGGCCTGGCAGGCCAGCGAGGTGCTGAGTTTCAAGCTGTTCCAGGTCGAGTTTCTCACCACCCTGAGTGGCGATGCGCTGATCACCCTGTGTTACCACCGCCCGCTGGACGCGGCCTGGCAGGTTGCGGCGGAACAGTTGGCCGCCGAACTGCAGGTTAATATCGTCGGCCGTTCGCGCGGCAAGCGTATTGTCATCGGCAAGGATTTTGTCGAGGAAGAAATGCAGGTCGCAGGTCGCCGCTTCCGCTACCGCCAGCCGGAAGGCGCCTTCACCCAGCCCAACGGCGCGGTCAATCAGAAGATGCTCGGCTGGGCTTACGACGCATTGGGCCAGCGCGACGACGACCTGCTGGAGCTGTATTGCGGCAACGGCAACTTCACCCTGCCGCTGGCCACCCGGGTGCGCAAGGTGCTGGCCACCGAGATCAGCAAATCCTCGGTAAATGCCGCCCTGGCCAACCTGGCCGACAACACCGTAGACAACGTCACCCTGGTGCGCCTGTCCGCCGAGGAGCTGACCGAAGCCCTCAACGACGTGCGGCCGTTCCGTCGCCTGGCCGGCATCGATCTGAAGAGCTACCAGTTCGGCAGCGTGTTTGTCGACCCGCCGCGCGCGGGCATGGACCCGGACACCTGCGAACTGACCCGGCGCTTCGAGCGCATCCTCTACATCTCCTGCAACCCCGAGACCCTGGCCGCCAACATCGCCCAGCTCAGCGATACCCACCAGGTCACGCGCTCGGCACTGTTCGACCAGTTTCCCTACACCCATCATATGGAGTCGGGTGTGCTGCTGGAGCGGCGTCCGACCTAGCTGCGGCCAGCCACTTCAATCGTCTGCGGCAGTCGTCTTGTCGTGGTAGATCTTCTTCACCAGCGGCCCGATGGTCAGCCCCTGGATCAGGATCGAACCGAGGACGATGACGTAGGTGATGCTCAACAGCAGGTCGCGCTCAGGGCCAACCGGCAGGGACAGCGCCAAGGCGACCGAGATGCCACCGCGCAACCCGCCCCAGGAGAGGATGCGAATCGCCCCCGCGGGAATGCCGTCACCTGATTTCGGCAGGCGGCGCAGCAGGAGGATGGCCGGGGCGATGGTCACGATGCGCGCGCCCAGCACCAGCAGGGCCATCAAGATGCCCGCCGCGACATTCAGCCAGGAGAAGGGCAACAACAGGATTTCCAGGCCCATCAAGGCAAACAGGAAGGCGTTAAGCATCTCGTCGATCAATTCCCAGAATTTGTCGACATACAGCCGGGTCTGATCGGACATGGCATAGCTGCGACCCATGTTGCCGATGATCAGCCCGGCTACGACCATGGCGATCGGCGCCGAGACATGGGCGCCCGCCGCCAGTGCGGAACCGCCAATGACCAGGGCCAACGACAACATCACCTCGACCTGATACTGGTCGATCGAACGCATCATCAGATAGACGCCGTAGCCCAGCAGCAGCCCCAGAGCGATGCCACCCAGCGCCTCGGTGGCGAACAGTTCGACAATGCCCAGCGCCGAAGGCGCCTGCCCCTGCAGGGCGACGGTCAGCAGCACGGTGAACAGCACCACGGCGATACCGTCGTTGAACAGCGACTCGCCGACGATGGTGGTTTCCAGCGGCTTCGGCGCCCCCGCGCTGCGCAGGATGCCCAGCACCGCAATCGGGTCGGTTGGCGAGATCAGCGCACCGAACAGCAGGCAATAGAGGAAACTCACCGACCAACCAAACAGCGCCAACATCCAGTAGGCCATGCCGGCAATCATCAGCGTCGAGAGCAGCACTCCCACGGTGGCCAGCAAGCCGATCGGCCACTTATAGCTGTGCAGGTCGTCAAGTTTGACATGCAGGGCACCGGCGAACAGCAGGAACGACAGCATCCAGTCCATCAACAGGCTCTGGAATGACATCTGCCGGAGCATGTCGCCAACCTGATCCTCAAGCACCGGGTAGCCTGCGAGGGTCACCCCATGCAGCACCAGCGAGAAGATCAAGGCAGTCGCCATGACCCCGATCGCCGGCGGTAGATTGGTGAAGCGATAGCTGACGTATGTCATCAGCGTCGTCAGGCAGATGAATGCCGCAGCCAACTCAAGCATTGCTTATCCTTAGGGGTCCATCAGGTAATGAGGGCAGCGGCGCCCTTGCAGCCCGCTCGCGCGGCGCGAAGGTAACCTGTTCACCGTGCAACCGCGCAGCGCCAGAGCACATCGCCGGCCTCGCGCTATAGCCGCGCCAGCCCGCGCAATGCCCAGAAAGCCAGTCCGGCGGACACTACCTCGACCAGCAATGCCAGCAAGTTGAAGGTCTGCTGGGCGCCGCCGTCCAGCCACAGGCCGCCGATGCGCGCCAGCGCCAGCGAGCTGTACAGCAGCACCATCAGGGTCAACGCGGCGCGGGTCAGATCGAGGCGACTGAGGGCCAACGCGAGGAATGCCGCCAGGCCGATCTGCAGGCCGCCGTAATAGGCGCGCACATCGGTCGCCGCGGCAGGCGCCATCAGCAGCATGCCACTGAGGTTGGCCATCTCATGGGGACGGACGAAATAGGCCAGGCCCAAACCGGCCAGCGCCACCATCTGAATAACCAGAATCACCCGTGCAAACAGCATCGCCAGCTCCCTTTCCCCAATAATCGTCCGCGCAGCATAGGCTGCCCAGGACAGATCCGGATACAGCCGCTGATTTGGCCCCCTGCCTGGACAGCGTTATGCTCGGCCAACAATCCACAGGGGAGTTCCTGCATGCGTCCGTTAATCCTTATCGCCGGCCTGTTCGCCGGCCTGGCCCAGGCCGCCGAGCCGATCGACATCGACGTGCACCGCGACGCCAATTGCGGCTGCTGCAAGGCCTGGATCAGCCATCTGCAGGAGAACGGCTTCAACGTCATCGACCACGTCGAAAGCGACATGAGCGCGGTCAAGCAGCGCCTCGGCGTCCCGCCACGCCTGGCCTCGTGCCACACCGGGGTGATCGACGGCAAGTTCGTCGAGGGCCACGTGCCCGCGGCCGACATCCTCAAACTGCGCCAGCAGCCTGATCTGCTCGGCGCCGCCGTACCGGGCATGCCGACCGGCTCACCGGGTATGGAGATGGGTGACCGCCAACAGGCCTATCAAGTCATCGGCCTGGACCAGCAGGGCAAGCAACGCACGCTCAGCACCTACCCAGGCAACTGACGGCGCCACTGGCGCCCGCCCCGATGAGCAACGACACTGAAGCCCTGCAGATGGCCAAGGGAGCCGGGCAATGCGCTGGAAACGGGCAAGACGCAGTGACAACGTAGTGGATGCGCGCGGGCGCAGTGGCGGCACGCGGTTTGGCGGAGCCAAGGGCTTGAGCCTCGGCGGCATCGCCGCCGTGGTGATCATCGGTTTGCTGATGGGCCAGGACCCGCTGCAGATCCTCGGCCGACTGGCCGGCCAGGCCACCCAGACCAGTTCGCTCGACCAGCAGCGCAGCGCACCGCCGGCCGCCAACGACGAACAGGCGGAGTTCGTCCGCGCCGTCCTCGGCGACACCGAGGACACCTGGCGCGAAATCTTCCAGAGCGCCAAGCGCCAATACCGCGACCCAACCCTGGTGCTGTTTCGTGGCGGGATCAATTCGGCCTGTGGCTTCGCCAGTTCGGCGGCTGGCCCTTTCTACTGCCCCGGCGATCAGCGGGTCTACCTGGACATGGCGTTCTTCCGTGAACTGGAACAACGCTTCGGCGCAGCTGGCGACTTCGCCCAGGCCTATGTGATCGCCCATGAAGTGGGGCATCACGTGCAGACCCTGCTCGGTGTCTCGGCCAAAGTTAATGCGGCACGGCAACGCGGTGAACGCATGGAGGGCGACAACGGCCTGCTGGTGCGTCAGGAACTGCAGGCCGATTGCCTGGCCGGGATCTGGGCCCATCACGCCCAGCGCCGCCTCGACTGGCTGCAGCCGGGCGACCTGGAAGAAGCATTGAACGCCGCCAATGCCATCGGCGATGACCGCTTGCAGAAACAGGCGCGCGGCCAGGTGGTGCCGGACTCCTTCACCCACGGTACCTCGGCGCAGCGCGTGCGCTGGTTCACGCTCGGCTTCGAACAAGGCCAGATCGGCCGTTGCGATACCTTCCAGGTGGCACGTCTGTAGGGGCGCTATTTCCAGCCAGCATGGCGGTGATCGCCATGCTGGATGGAAGAAGTCGGGTTGCAACGGCTCGCGCCTCAACCCTCGCCTAGCGTGCGGCGACTACTGCGCCCAGGGCGGCGGCGGTTCCTCTCCGGAGGGGGCGTCTTCGGCATCGAGCAGCGCCAGCCGACGCGCTTCTTCGGCCAGGGTGGCCTTGATCTCGCGCATCACCGCATCGATATCGGCGGCCTCTTCCGGGTCGTCGAACTCGCCGGTCAACAGGCTGTCTGGAGTCAGCTCGCCGACCTCGTACAATGCCCACATTTCCTTGGCGTACTTGCTGAACTTGAGTTCCGGGGCGAACTGGCCGAAGTAGGCGGACATGTTGCCGACATCGCGCTCGAGCATGCTGAAGGCATGGCTATTGGCGGCGGCATCGACTGCCTGGGGCAGGTCGATGATCACCGGGCCTTCAGGACCTAGCAGTACGTTGAACTCGGACAAGTCGCCATGCACCAGGCCGGCGCAGAGCATCTTGACCACTTCACCGATCATGAAGGCATGGTATTCGCGGGCATCATCCGGGTGCAGGTCGACATCATTGAGGCGCGGTGCAACGGCGCCGTCATAGTCGAGGACCAGCTCCATGAGCAGCACACCCTCGAGAAAGTCGTAAGGCTTGGGCACCCGCACCCCGGCGCCGGCCAGATGGAACAAGGCGGCCACTTCGGCGTTCTGCCAGGAGTCTTCCTGGCCCTTGCGGCCGTACTTGGTGCCTTTGGTCATGGCCCGCGTATCACGGCTGCTGCGCACTTTACGGCCTTCCTGATAGACCGCTGCCTGCCGGAAACTCCGCTTATTGGCCTCTTTGTAGACCTTGGCGCAGCGCAGTTCATCACCGCAGCGCACCACGTACACTTCGGCTTCCTTGCCACTCATCAGTGGGCGCATCACTTCGTCGACCAGACCAGCCTCGACCAGGGGTTCAATACGTTTTGGCGTCTTCATTAGCTTTAATCTGGGGTCCTGTGTTGCCCTATTCGCATATACCGCCCGTTATACGGCAATCCTCGGGCAGCGCCCAGCCCATGGAGCGCCATGTGTCCATTAGCGAATCAATAAATGTTGGCGCAGACACTCAGCATCCAGGCATCCAACGGCAGATTTGAAAGCGCAATTCGCCTTGGCCTGCGCGGCGCAAGGGTCGACAATCGACTCATCATCCTGCGGAGCCGCGCCATGCTCGACACCGACCTTTGCTGGCAAGCCGTCTGCGCGCGCGATGCCGCACGCGATAACCAGTTCGTCTTCGCCGTGCGCTCCACCGGTATCTACTGCCGACCGAGCTGCCCGGCGCGGCGGCCGCGTCGCGACAACGTCAGCTTTCATGTCACCCCGGCGAGCGCCGAAGCGGCAGGGTTTCGCCCGTGCAAACGCTGCTCCCCGCAGGGCATCAGTCCGGCCGAACAGCTCGATCAACTGGTCGCCGCCGCCTGCCGCCTGCTGGTCGAACAGGACAAAACGCCCACCCTCGAACAGCTCGCCGCGCGCATCGGCCTATCGTCCTCGCACCTGGCTCGCGCGTTCAAGGCGCGCACCGGACTGACGCCAAAGGCCTGGGCCAATGCCCAGCGTCGCGCGCAGCTGGAGGCCAACTTGGCGCAGGCCGAGTCGGTGCTGGATGCCGCGCTGGCCGCCGGTTACTCCGACACCAGGGCGCTGTATCAACACCGCGACGGCTTGAGCCCCGCGCAACGCCGCCGCCAGGCCGCCGGCGAAACCCTGCGTTATGCCATCGCCGCCTGCCCGCTCGGCCAGCTACTGCTGGCCAGCAGCGCCAAGGGCGTCTGCGCCCTGCTGTTTGGCGACAGCCCCGAGGACGTGGAAAGCGAGTTGCGCCAGCGCTTCGCCGCCGCCCACCTGCAACGCGACGATGCCGGCCTGGGCAACTGGCTGCAGCAGATCATCAACCAAATCGAAACCCCCCAGCGCGCCGCACAGCTGCCACTGGACTTGCGCGGCACGGTGTTTCAGCAACAGGTGTGGCGCGCGCTGCGACAAATCCCCGTCGGCCAGACCCGCGGCTATGGCGAACTGGCCGCCAGCATCGGCAGCCACCCACGCGCCGTGGCGCGGGCCTGCGCGAGCAATCCACTGGGCCTGCTGATACCGTGCCATCGAGTGGTCGCCGCCACCGGCGCCCTGGGCGGCTATCGCTGGGGCGTGGAGCGCAAGGCAGCGCTGCTGGAAGGCGAACGGGCCGGCGGCCACACGCCCGAACCCGCGGCGAGCTGAATCATCCGGGGAAATCGCAGCCGATTCGGTTGTCTGAGCTTAAACAGGCCCTTGGAGAATCCCGCCATGCATGAATTGAAGCACTACCAGGTCGACTATCACATCAACGGTCACCCCGCCGCCCTCACTCTCGACGAATTCAACGAACCCACCTTCGACCAGGTGCGCCTACATCTGCTGCACAAGCACACCGACGAGCTACGCATGGTGGAAGACGCCCCCTGGGAGCAGAACCTGCGCTCCAGCCTGGATCGCCGGGCCGATGAAGTGGGCCTCAGCGATATCCACATCCACCTCCTCGACTAAAAGCGTATGAAAAAACTCCCACCTGCGTAAGCCGAGAGGCATCGCTTCGCTCGACGGCATCCTGCGTATCGAGCGGCGCGTGGGCCTGCCGGAGCACATTCGTTCGCAATAGGGTGATGGGCTGGCCCTTCGATCGCGAATCAATGCGCCCCCACAACCCGTCGTACTTACCGGTTTCAGCGCTCCAGGATAGCCGTCACTCCCTGACCGCCGGCGGCGCAGATTGAGATCAGCCCGCGCCCCTCACCTGCCACCGCAAGCAGCTTGGCCAGGTTGGCGACGATGCGCCCACCGGTGGCGGCGAACGGGTGGCCGGCGGCCAGCGAGCTGCCCTTGACGTTCATCTTGCTGCGGTCGATGGCGCCCAGCGGTTTGCTCAGGCCCAGGCGGGTCTTGCAGTACTCGGCGTCTTCCCAGGCCTTGAGGGTGCAGAGCACTTGCGCGGCGAAGGCTTCGTGGATCTCGTAGTAGTCGAAATCCTGCAGGCTCAGGTTATTGCGCGCCAGCAGGCGCGGCACGGCATAGACCGGCGCCATTAGCAGGCCTTCGGCGCCGTTGACGAAGTCCACCGCCGCCGCTTCGCCATCCTTGAGGTAGGCGAGAACCGGCAGGCCACGGGCCTTGGCCCAGTCTTCGCTGGCCAGCAGCACCAGCGAGGCACCATCGGTCAGCGGGGTGGAATTGGCGGCGGTCAGGGTGCCGCGCGGACCCCGCTCGAACACCGGCTTGAGGCTGGCCAGCTTGGCGAGATCGATGTCTGGGCGCAGGTTCTGGTCGCGGGTCAGGCCATTGAAGGGCGTGATCAGGTCGCTGTGCCAGCCTTCGGCATAGGCCGCGGCCAGCTTCTGGTGGCTGGCGACGGCCAGCAGGTCCTGTTCGTCACGCGGGATGGCCCAGGTTTGCGCCATCAGTTCGCAGTGCTCGCCCATCGACAACCCGGTGCGCGGTTCGCTGTTGCGCGGCAGCGACGGTAGCAGATGACGCGGACGCAGCTTGAGCAGGGTCTTCAGCTTGTCACCGGTGGTCTTGCCGCGATTGGCCTCCAGGAGAACCTGCCGCAACCCTTCGCTGACCCCGATCGGCGCGTCGGAGGTGGTGTCCACCCCGCCGGCGATGCCGCACTCGATCTGCCCGAGGGCGATCTTGTTGGCCACCAGCAAGGCCGCCTCCAGACCGGTGCCACAGGCTTGCTGCAGGTCATAGGCCGGGGTTTGCGCCGCCAGACGCGAACCGAGCACGCATTCGCGCGTCAGGTTGAAATCGCGCGAATGCTTGAGCACCGCGCCGGCGACTACCTCGCCCATGCGCTCGCCATGCAGGTTGAAGCGCTCGATCAGGCCTTCCAGGGCGCTGGTCAGCATCTCCTGATTGCTTGCCGTGGCGTAGGCCGCATTGGAGCGGGCGAAGGGAATACGGTTGCCGCCGACGATGGCGACCCGACGCAGCTGGGTCATGCTGGACTCCTTGCAAAATGAATGAGCTAGGCACAAGGCTAGCTTAGTGGCCGGTGCAACTAGCTCAATGATCAATTACGGCGCCTTGGCTCGAAACATAAGCCATCGGAACTTAGTTCATCCGAACGTGAGCGAAGCCACTGGCCGTAGCGGCCACTAGCGCCTATAAACCACAGGGGCCGGCTCGCCAGCCAGCCGAGCCATGCAACCCGCGGCCGAGTCCTGTGGTCCACTATTGGAGTCAGCCACCTGGAGCCCGTTCCATGTCCGATCGATATCTTGCCTTCGCCAACACCACAGCCGGCCGCCGTCTGGTCGCCACGCTCGGCCTGCCCGCGCCCCTGCCCCTAGAGCGTTGGCGCGGCGGGCGCACTCGGCCGATCGACGGCGCCCTGCTACTCGGCGGCGAGGGGACGTTGAACGAGGCCGTAGTGCCGTTCGCCGATAAACTCACCGATGCGCTGTACGCCGCCCACGAAGGCCAGCACGCGCTGCCGCGCTGGACCGCCGAGCATGGGCCAACGCTCAAGGCGCTGCTGTTCGATGCCAGCGGCCTGACCCGTTTCGAACAGCTGATCGCGCTGCGCGACTTCTTCCAGCCGACCTTCAAGGGCCTGGCGAATTGCCCACGCGTGGTACTGCTGGGACGCGCCCCGGAGTCGTTGAAAGACCCGATAGCGGCCAGCGTGCAGCGCTCGCTGGAAGGCTTCAGCCGCTCGCTGGGCAAGGAGATCCGCCACGGCGGCAGCGTCCAGCTGATCTATGTCGGCAAGGGCGCCGAGGATCAACTGGAAGGCGCATTGCGCTTCTTCCTCTCACCCAAGAGTGCCTACGTGTCCGGCCAGGTGGTGCGCCTCGGCCGCTGCAGCGAACAGGTCAAGGACTGGACCCGCCCACTCGCCGGCAAGAAGGCCCTGGTCACCGGCGCCTCACGCGGCATAGGCGCGGCGATTGCCGAGACCCTGGCGCGCGACGGCGCCGAGGTCGTGCTGCTGGACGTGCCGGCGGTCAAGGACGCCCTCGATGCGCTGGCCGCACGCCTGGGCGGGCGCGGCGTGGCGCTGGACATCTGCGCCGAGGACGCGCCTGCGCAACTGGTCGCGGCCCTGGCCGATGGCGTGGACATCGTCGTGCATAACGCCGGCATCACCCGCGACAAGACCCTGGCGAAGATGAGCGAGGGCTTCTGGAACGCGGTGATCGACGTCAATCTCAAGGCCCCGCAACTGCTGACCCGGGCGCTGCTGGATGCCGGCACCCTGCAGGACAACGGCCGCGTAGTGCTGATCGCTTCGATCAGCGGCATCGCCGGCAACCTCGGCCAGAGCAATTACGCCACCAGCAAGGCCGGGGTGATCGGCCTGGCTCAGGCCCTGGCACCGGCACTGGGCAAGCGAGGCATCAGCATCAACGCGGTGGCGCCCGGTTTCATCGAAACCCAGATGACCGCCGCAATCCCCTTCACCCTACGCGAGGCCGGCCGGCGGATGAATTCCATGGGCCAGGGCGGCCTGCCCCAGGACGTCGCCGAAGCCGTGGCCTGGTTAGCCCAACCCGGCTCCGGCGCACTGAGCGGACAAGTGCTGCGGGTCTGTGGGCAAAGCCTGCTGGGGGCCTGATGCGCTGCTCATCCGCCCCAGCGCTTGCCCACTGGGATTGCTCACGCAGAGGAGTTCACGCATGACCCACGACTGGCACGATCTGCTCGCCCCATCGGCCCTGCCTGGCCTGTTCGCGCGCGCCCTGTTGCGCCGCGGCGTCACCGGTAAAACCCTGCCGAGCCATGGTCTGCGCTGCCAGATCAGCGTCGACCCCGAACACCTGACGGCTTACCGGCAGATCTGCGGCTTCGCCGACAATGGTCTGCTGCCGCCGACCTATCCGCACCTGCTGGCCTTCGCCCTGCAGCTGCAGTTGCTGACCGACAAGCGCTTCCCCTTCCCCCTGCTCGGCCTGGTTCACCTGGAGAATCAGATTCGTGTGCTGCGCCCGCTGGGCGGCCTGGGACCGTTCAATGTCAGCGTGCAGGTGGAGAACCTGCAGGCCCATGAAAAAGGCGCGCAGTTCAGCCTGATCACCCGCCTGGAAGACCAGCTCGGCCTGCTCTGGCAAGGCGATAGCCGCATCCTCTGTCGCGCCGTGCACCTCGATGGCCCGGTGGCCACCCGCGAGGAGCAGGGCGAACTGCCGCTGACCACCATCGCCCACTGGCAGGCGCCCAGCGACATCGGCCGGCGTTACGCGAAAATCGCCGGCGACTACAACCCGATCCACCTGTTCGGCGTGACCGCCAAGCTGTTCGGTTTCCCCCGCGCCATCGCCCACGGCTTATGGAACAAGGGCCGCACCCTGGCCGAGCTGGGCGAACGCCTGCCCAGCGCCGGTTATCAGGTGCAGGTGCGCTTTCACAAGCCGGTACTGCTGCCCAGCTCGCTCAGCTTGCTGGCCAGCGCCAAGGCGCCCAGTGGCCAGTTTCAACTGCGCGGTCAGGACGACTTGGCGCATATGGCCGGCAGCTGGCGAGCGCTGGTCTAGCCATCCGCCGCGGGTTTCGCCGGCATGCCGCGCGGATCGGCGCTGCGCCGGCTTGCACGGTGGCGACTTCCAGCCGAAGCTATGCGGCTTGAAGGAGCTGCCCATGAACCTCACCGAACTCACCGCCCGCCTGCACACCATCCGCGACCAGAACGACTGGCGACAATTCCACAGCCCGAAGAACCTGGCCATGGCCGCCAGCGTGGAGATGGCCGAGCTGGTGGAAATTTTCCAGTGGCTGAGCGAAGAGCAGTCGCGCCAGCTCACCCCGGAACAACTGGCGCATGCCGGCCAGGAGGTCGGCGACATCGTGCTCTACCTGCTGCTGATGTGCAGCGAACTGGGGATCGACATGCAGCAGGCGGTACGGGCCAAGCTGGCCGATAGCGAACGGCGTTTCAGCAAATGACCGATCGACATTTCGACGAACTGGCGACCCGCTTCGCCGAGAAGATTTACGGCGGGGCCAAGGGCGCGATTCGCCTGGCGGTGCTCCAAGCCGACCTCGCCGAAGCCCTGCCGGATCGACCGCTACGGGTGCTGGATATCGGCGCCGGGCTCGGTCATATGTCGCTGTGGCTGGCCGAACGCGGCCATCAAGTGACCCTGGCCGAGCCGGCCGAGCCGATGCTGGCCGGCGCCCGCGAGCGCTTCGCCGCCGCCGGACAAGCGGCGACCTTCATCCAGGCGCCCTGGCAGGAACTGCTCGGCCAGCTCGAGCAACCCTACGACCTGGTGATCTGTCACGCGGTGCTGGAGTGGCTGGCTGAACCGTCGGCCATTCTGCCCGTGCTGCACCAACTCTGCGCACCGGGCGGCTGGTTGTCGCTGGCCTTTTACAACAAGGACGCGCTGATCTACCGCAACCTGCTCAAGGGCCACTTCCGCAAGCTGCGCAAGGCCGAGTTCGCCGGCGAGAAGCAGAGCCTGACGCCACAGCGACCGATCGATCCGCGCGAGCTGGCGACGCAACTCGAGGCGTCTTGGCAGGTCGAAAGTCACAGTGGCATCCGCGTGTTCCATGACTACATGCCCCGTGATTTTCAGCTCAAGGCCGAGCTGATCGACCTGCTGGAAATGGAGCTGGCCTACCGCCGCCACCCAAGCTTTGCCGGCCTGGGTCGCTACCTGCACTGGATCTGCCGACCGCGCTGAAGGGAGGTATCGATGAACCGCATGGCGCTGCTGATGTGCCTGGGCCTGGCCGCCTGCCAGAGCCAGAACCCCTATACGGCGCAGTCCAATCCGCTGCCGCCGGCCCCTGCGCAGGCCGCCAGCCGGGTGGATCTCAGCGCCTACCCGGCGCCTGCGCGCGATTATGCGCGCTACCGCAATTGGGCCTGGCGCGATGGTCGGCAGCCGGCAGGCAGCGCCTGGGCCAGTTCGGCTCTGGTGCAGGAGGCGCTGAGCAATGCCCTCGATCAGCGCGGCCTGCGCCCGGCCCAACCTGGCAGCGCCGGCGACCTTGAAGTCAGCTCCGAGCTGCGGCTGGAGCGGCGCATGCGTCAGGTCCGCGAGGACTACGGCGGCTACTACGGCCACGGCCGCCACTGGGACGGCTACGGCCTGCAGGGCAGCGCGCCGCTGGTGCGCACCTATGAGGAAGAAGTGCTGATAGTACGCATCGACCTGTTCGACGCTCAGGACGGCCAGCCAGTGTGGAGCGGCAGCGCGCAAGTGCTCAGCGCTGGCAGCCAGGCCGAGCGCGCCACCGCGCTACGTGAGGCCCTGCAACGGGCTCTGGAGAATTACCCGCCCAGCTGATACACCCACACAACGGCTCTGGGCTCACGCACCGGCGTGCATTCAACCGAGGGCTTCGGAGGTTAGATCATGCGTTTGCACCTGTTGCTGATTCCCGCGCTGCTCTTGCTCGGCGCCTGCCAAACCACCCAGCTCAATCGCGACTTCGACCCCAATCGCGACTTCGCCGCCTACCGCAGCTGGAGCTGGCAGGAACCGGCCGTGCAATACCGCCCCGACGACCCGCGGATCAACAGCGACCTGACCGAACAGCGCCTGCGCACGGCGGTCAGCGAACAGCTCGATCAACACGGCCTGCGCCCGGCCCCGACAACACCCCGGCCGACCTCAAGGTACAGGCCTGGGTGATCGTCGATAACCGCCAGCAGCAGATCAGCAGCGGCTACGGCGGCGGTTGGGGGGCTGGCTGGGGCAATCAGTGGGGCGGTGTCTGGGGCGGCCCGGCCTATGTCGAAACCCGCACCGTGGATTATCAAGTCGGCACCCTGCAGATCGACCTGTTCGACGGCAAGGACGGCAAGCTGGTATGGCGTGGCAGCGCCGAACAAACCCTGCGCCGTAGCCAGGCGAGCCCGACTGAACGCAGCGCAGCGCTGCGTGAGACGGTGGTCAAGGTACTCAGCCAATACCCACCGCGTTAACAGTGCCTCCGACCGGTTTGGCCATGGCCGCGCCTGTCGAGGCGCGCTCCTCCAGACACGCTTTGGCTCTGCGCAATCAAGCTACCTTAACGCTATGCCCCGCTCACCAGGACGCCCGATGAATCAGCCCGCAACGCTTAGCCACCGCTCCGCCAGCGCCGCCGACCTGAGCGCCATAGTCGCGTTCCCGCAGAGCGCGCAGGAGCTGTTCTTTGCCTACCCGAAGGCTGGCTGGCCACTCAGCGTCGGTCAGTTGGCCGCAGCCATGGCCGAGCGCCGCGACAGCACCGTGGTGCTGCTGAATGGTCAAGTGGCCGGTTTCGCCAATTTCTACCAGTGGCAGCATGGCGACTTCTGCGCCCTCGGCAACCTGATGGTCGCACCCTGGGCGCGTGGCCAGGGCGTGGCGAGCTATCTGCTGACAGTGATGGAGCAGTTGGCGCGCGACCACTACCAGGCCACGCGCATGCAGGTGTCCTGCTTCAACGCCAACAGCGCCGGGCTACTGCTCTACCCCAAGCACGGCTATCAA
This sequence comes from Pseudomonas sp. CC6-YY-74, assembly GCF_002025205.1. Lineage (GTDB taxonomy): Bacteria > Pseudomonadota > Gammaproteobacteria > Pseudomonadales > Pseudomonadaceae > Aquipseudomonas > Aquipseudomonas paeninsulae. The sequence goes on from NZ_CP019947.1 coordinate 3,068,746, forward strand.
CTCAGCGGTGTGGTCGAGCGCCGCGATGCGCAAGGCGCGCGGGTGGCCTTGATTCAATTCGGCAAGGCGCTGTAAGGCAAAACCCGGGCTCGTTCACCCTGACGGAACAGACAGCTTTTCCGGCATACTTGCCTGCCCGCGCCTTGGAGATACCCATGCCCGCCCCGATCTGGTGGTTACTCGCCCTGCCCTTTCTCGCCGGCGCCTGCCTGCCGCTGCAAGCAGGGATCAACGGCCAGTTGGCCAAGCACGTGTCCAGCACACTCAGCGCCGCCTTGATCTCCTTTCTGGTCGGCAGCCTGGCCCTGTTGCTGATGGTCCTGCTCCAGCGCGAAGCACCCAGCCTCAGCGCCCTCAAGGGGCTGACCTGGTGGCATTGGAGCGGCGGCCTGCTCGGCGCCTTCTTCATCTTCATCGCCGCCTTCGCCGGGCCGCGTATCGGCGCCCTGCTGCTGATGGCGCTGGTCCTGGTCGGCCAGCTGAGCATGGCCCTGACCCTGGATCATTTCGGTTGGGCCGGTTTTCGCGAAGCACCGGTCAGCCTCGGCAAGATCGGCGGTTTGCTGCTGATCGTGGCCGGCATCTGGCTGATCAGGCGCGGCTAAACGGCCGCCGCAATCACTTGCGCTCGAATTTGTAGAACAGATTGGGCTCACTGACCAGATACAGGTTGCCGCGGTCGTCCAGGGTCATGCCTTCGCCCTGCGGCACGCTGTCTTGCAGGCCGGCGAAGCCGCCGAGCAGCGAGCGGAAGCTGATCAGCTTGCCCTGGTCGTCAAGCTCCATCAACACCTTAGACTCATCGCTGAGCAAGACCAGATGGCCGGTCTGCTCGTCGTAATGCACCGAGGACAGGTCGGTGGCGAAGATATTCTTGAGCCATTCCTCGCGGTCGATCACTTCGAGGTTGAAGTCGCCCTCGATGCTCGCTTTCAGCCCGCGGATTTCATAGAGCTTGCGCGGCGACCGCTCCTTGACCACGAACAGCCGGTCACCGCCGCGGTCGTAGCCGGCACCCTCGAAACCCTGATTGTCGCCCGCCTCGACCCCCAAGGTCAGCGCCTGGTAATCCTGGCGAAACAAGGCCCCGGGCTGGTCCGGCACCTCGACCACCACCAGCGCCTGGTTACGCTCCTCGGCCAACAACAGCAGGTTGTCACCCAGGTAGGTGATGCCCTCCACATCGCTGAAACCACTCAGCGGATAACGGGCCAGGACCTCGCCGTCCGTGCTCAGGGCGAGCAGCTCTTCCGGGTTGTTGACTACCGCCCAAAGCTGGTTGCGGCGCTCGTCATAGGTCAAGCCGGAGAGGTTATCGCTGACACCCGGTACGGCCTTGGCGTCGATCCGCACCTGGTATTTCGGCAACCACAGGCTGTGGTCTTGCCACTCGCTTGCGTGCCAGGAGGTCTGGATCCAGAAGTACAAGCGATCATCCAGGTGCAAGCTGCGCACCTGGTAAACCAGGCTCAGCAGGACCAGCAGCAGCGCCCATTGCCATGGGCTTAAGGCAGACAGCCGTCCTAGCATCCCCTTGGCAGTTGACATCATCGACGGTCACTCTCGCGTGCAGATGGGAAGAGGCAGTCTGCCCCGCAATTGTTGCAATCCGCGCGGCTCATAGGTGGTGGAAATATCGAGCGCCGTCACGAGAGCGCCTCCGGGCGTTTGCGGCAAGGTGCGGCAAGCAAAAACCGGGGGAGTTTAGTCAGCCAAATGACTCCGATTTTTGTGTCGCGCAACGTCCGCAGCGGGCGCCTGCAGACGCTCGCAGTAGGCGAGAGTTTTTTCACAACCTCGCAGAAGCCCGCAGGCGCGTAGGATTCGAACATGCCGCACCGGGCAAGTTCCGCCTCATGCCGCAGATCGCCTGGCGGGATGCGCCCATGACTTCCGGTTATGTTAAAGTGCACGCCCTTTTTGCTTGCATGGATAGAGACAGGTCGTCATGACGCTGGCCCAACCATTACGCTGGCTGCCTAAGCCGCCTTAGCGTTACGCCCCTCCTGCATTGCCTCGCCGGTTTCCCGGTCGCTTAGCTGTGCGCTCTTGCGTAGCCGAACACTGCTCGGTCATGCACCTGTTTTACTTTTTAAATCTGCCATTCACCCAGTCCGCCCAGCGCTTTGCGCGCACCAGCGGAACCCAGCCCTTTGGGAATAAGCCATGCTGCAAAGCCTGAAAAACACCTGGTTGTTCAACATCCGCGGCGACGTGCTCGCCGGTCTGGTGGTGGCGCTGGCGCTGATCCCCGAAGCCATCGCCTTCTCGATCATCGCCGGGGTCGACCCCAAGGTCGGCCTCTATGCGTCCTTCTGTATCGCCGTGGTGATCGCCTTCGTCGGCGGCCGTCCGGGGATGATCTCCGCCGCCACCGGTGCCATGGCCCTGCTGATGGTGACCCTGGTGAAGAATCATGGTCTGGAGTACCTGCTGGCCGCTACCCTGTTGACCGGGGTGCTGCAGATCGGCGCGGGTTACCTCAAGCTGGGCTCGCTGATGCGCTTCGTCTCGCGCTCGGTAGTCACCGGCTTCGTCAACGCCCTGGCGATCCTGATCTTCATGGCCCAGCTGCCGGAGTTGACCAACGTCAGCTGGCACGTCTACGCCATGACCGCCGCCGGCCTGGGCATCATCTACCTGTTCCCCTATGTGCCGAAAATCGGCAAGATCCTGCCCTCGCCGCTGGTGTGCATCCTGGTGCTGACCGGCGTCTACATCTATACCGGCATGGATATCCGCAGCGTCGGCGACATGGGCGAGCTGCCCGACACCCTGCCGATCTTCCTCTGGCCGAACGTGCCGCTGACCTTCGAGACCCTGACGATCATCTTCCCCTACGCTGCGGCCCTGGCCGTGGTCGGCCTGCTGGAGTCGATGATGACCGCGACCATTGTCGATGACCTGACCGACACCAGCAGCGACAAGAACCGCGAGTGCAAGGGCCAGGGCGTGGCCAATATCGCCTCCGGCCTGCTCGGCGGCATGGCTGGCTGCGCGATGATCGGTCAGTCGGTGATCAACGTGAAATCCGGCGGCCGCGGCCGCCTGTCCTGCCTGACCGCCGGCGTGGTCTTGCTGCTGATGGTGGTCTTTCTCAGCGACTGGGTCAGCCAGATCCCATGGCCGCGTTGGTCGCGGTGATGATCATGGTGTCGATCGGCACCTTCAGCTGGGACTCGCTGCGCAACCTCAAGCAGTTCCCGCTGTCCACCAACATCGTCATGCTCGCCACCGTGGTGGTGGTGGTCTTCACCCATAACCTGGCCTATGGCGTGCTGGTCGGCGTGCTGCTGGCGGCGATGTTCTTCGCCAACAAGATCGGCCACTTCATGTACATCAGCTCGGAGGCCGACAACGACGGCAGCCAGCGCCGCTACAAGGTGGTCGGCCAGGTGTTTTTCAGCTCTGCCGACAAGTTCGTCGCCGCCTTTGACTTCAAGGAGGCGGTCGACAAGGTGAGCATCGACCTGTCCCCTGCCCACTTCTGGGACATCACCGCCGTCTCCGCCTTGGACAAGGTGGTACTCAAGTTCCGCCGCGAAGGCACCGACGTCGAAGTCCTCGGCCTCAACGAAGCCAGCGCCACCATCGTCGACCGCTTCGGCGTGCATGACAAACCCGATGCCGTCGACCAACTGATGGGCCACTAAAGGAGCACCGCATGACCCACGTAATGGCTTGTATCGATGGTTCGCAATCCGCCACCGGTGTCTGCGACTACGCCGCCTGGGCCAGTCAGCGCCTCGACGCACCGCTGTGCTTCCTGCATGTCCTGGATCAGGTGCAATACCCGCAGCCAAGCGACCTGTCCGGCAACATTGGCCTGGGCAGCCGCGAACACCTGCTGGCAGAACTGGCGGCACTCGACGAAAAACGCGGCAAGCTGGCCCTGGAGCAGGGCCATCACCTGCTCGAAGCGGCCAAAGCCCGGGCCATTGCCGATGGCGTGAGCAACCCGCAACTGCGCCAACGGCATGGCGACCTGGTGGAGAGCCTCGCCGAACTGCAAGCGGACATCCGCCTGCTGGTGATCGGCCGTCAGGGCGAAACCAGCGACAACCTCAGCCAACTGGTCGGCAGCCACCTGGAGAACGTGATCCGCACCGTGCAGCGGCCGATCCTGGTCAGCTGCGGCGAGTTCAAGGCGCCGCAGAGCTACCTGTTCGCCTATGACGGCAGTGCCACGGCGCGCAAAAGCATCGAGATGATCGCCGCCAGCCCGCTGCTCAAGGGCCTGCCGTGTCACCTGCTGATGGTCGGCGCCGATACCGCCGATGCCTGGGAACAGCTCAAGTCCGCCGAACGCGTGCTGCAGGGCGCGGCCAGCGAGGTGCACCTGGCGATCCGCGCCGGCGAAGTCGAACCGACCCTGCACGCCTACCAGGCCGAGCACGCCATCGACCTGCTGGCCATGGGCGCCTACGGCCACTCGCGGATTCGCCAGTTCCTGGTCGGCAGCACCACCAGCCACCTGCTGCGCACCAGCGTCAGTCCGCTGCTGATTCTGCGCTGAGTCGCCTGTAGCGCTCGGTTTTTCACACCCTCGGAGGTAGCTATATGGGCGAGGAGCTGGATCTCGCACACTGTCGTCGCCTGTGCAGCAACGCCTGGATGCGCTGCAACGGCTGATCCTAGGCGAAGAATCCTGCGCGCAGGCAGTCGAACTGGATCAGAGCAAGGTCGGCCGCCTGGCGCGCATGGATGCCCTGCAGCAACAGGCCATGCTCGATGCTACCCACGCCCGCGCGCGCGCAGCATGAGAGCACCCGCCTGCACGAGCGCTACGGCTACGGCTAATCAATTACACGCCTTGAAGCTCGACGCTGCGAGGTTGCTGTGTATTCGCTGCGCCACGGTCAATGAACGACAGCCTACGTGTTGGCAAAGTGGCGCGCCAAGCCTGACTGACGCACTATAGCCGGGCCCAGCGGTTTTTGTGGTCACACACTATGAGCAACGCCGAAGTACCCCGTGAACCCCAGACCTTTGTCCTTTGGCGCGAAGCCCAGGACACACGCATCCGTACGCGCCTGGGCGGTATCTACTACCTGCTGGCGTGGCTGCTGACCTGGCTGTTCAGCGACAACCCGACTCAGCTGCTGGCATGGGGATTGGCCGGGGTCGGCTTGTTCGCCCTGCTGTTCGCGCTGCGCCTGCTCCATCACCTGCCCGCGCAGAAGACACCGCAAACGCTGCGCACCTGGCTCGACCGCCATTGGGGATTAGTTCTGCTGACCGCGCTGGCCTGGGGCCTGGTGCATGCCTGGGCCCTCAACGATCCGGCATTTGCCAGTTCCTGGCTGGTCGCCACCCTCAGCACCATCGCCTTCAGCACGGCGCTGACCTTCAATTTCTCGATGCGCAAGGGCCGCGCCATCGTCGCCCTGCTCCTGCTCTATCTACCCGGCCTGATCGCCCTGGCCCTGGATTGGCACGAACAACACGCGATCCTGACCACCCTGGCCCTCTACTTGAGCTACCTGGTCCTGGCGCTCAACCGCAGCCACCGCGAGTACCACAACACCCTGACGCTCGAACTCGAACTGCGCGAACAACAGCAAAGCCTGGAACAACTCAGCCGCACCGACAGCCTGACCCAACTGGGCAACCGCTATCTGTTCAACAGCCTGTTTCCGGCGATGCTCGCCAACGCTCAACGCCAGGGCGAGCCGATGTCGCTGGTGCTGCTGGACATCGACTTCTTCAAGCGGGTCAATGACGAACACGGCCATACCTGCGGCGACGCCTGCCTCAGCGCCTTTGCCGAACGCATGCGCCAGGTATTCCGCCGCGGCAGCGATGCCCTGCTGCGCCTGGGTGGTGAGGAGTTCGGCGTACTGATGCCCAATACCACGCTGGAGCAGGCCAGCGTGCTGGCGGAGAGCTTTCGCCTGGAACTCACCCAACAAGGCTTCAACGTGCAGGGCATCACCCTGCCCCTGACCTCCAGCCTCGGCGTCGGCTGCTTCGATCCGCAGCGCGACGACAACGCCGAAGCCTTCTTCAAGCGCGTCGACGATGCGCTCTACATGGCCAAGGGTACGGGCCGCAACCGTCTGGTCCAGGCTTGAGCAGAAGCGCCGCTGATCGGCGACGCTCTTCAGCCCCACGCATCCCCACCGCGAGCCGCCCCCGTCCCGTAACCCGGAGGCAATCCGGTGATGCCGTTACGGCGGCGCGCTCGCGCGGATTGCGCCGACGCTGATCTGGGCCACGCATCTGTCGAGCGTGTTGCCCGGCACAGCGGCCAGCGAGCCGGCCAAGGCAAATGGCCATCTTCCTCCAGTCGATGACCTGAGGCCTGATGCTGGCGGCTATCCAGTTGCACCCCGAGATAGCCGCCTCGCACCTGTTGATCATGCTCAGTGAGGTGATGTTCGGCACCGCCCTGGCGTTTACCTACCCGATCCGCGTGGGTCGTTGCGCACTGGCGATTCTGCTGACCTACCTGCCCAGCACCGCGTTGGTGCAGGCCATCCCGCTGGCCGAGCGTTTTCGCGCGTCCTTGGCCGCGCAACCGCGGCAAGTAGAGGCGCAGGAGCTGCCACTGACCTGCAGCCTGGCATCGGCCACTTCCTGCCACTCTGCGATGACTCGGCGGAAACTTTCTACAAACGGGTCGACGACGCCCTCTATCGGGTAGATGCCTGGGACCAGCTCAAGTCCGCCGAACGCGTATTGCAGGGTTCGGCCAGCGAGGTGCACCTGGTCGACAGCACCACCGGCCACTTGCTGCGCACCAGCGTCAGCCCGCTGCTGATCCTGCGCTGAGCCAGGCGCAGCGCGGCTCTCCCTCGCGCCAGCCGATCTGGCCGAACCGCCCAGGTTCGGCCGCGCAGCTCGCTTTTCCAAGGGCACCAACGCCAGCGAGCCACTATATAGCCACCAATCACTGCTGCTGCGTTAGAAGCGCTATGCTCTACCTCGACGCATTAGTGATTTCTTGCCATGACCCATAGCGAACTCCCTCAAGACCCTGCGGCCTTCGCCCTCTGGCGCGAAGCTCAGGACATTCATGCGCGCTCGCACCTGGCTGGTGTCTATTACCTGATCGCCTGGCTGCTGGTTTGGACAATGGTCGGCGAGCCCGGGCCGCAGCTGGTCATCGGCCTGACCGGCACCGCCTTCTTCGCGGCGCTAATGTTCCTGCGCCTGGCGCACCGCTTGCCGGCGCAGCACACCGAGGCGCTGCTGCAGGGCTGGCTCAACCGGCAGTGGACACTGATCCTGCTGGGCGCCCTGGGCTGGGGCCTGACGTTGGGCTGGGCACTGTCCAGTCCGGAGTTAGAGAATTCACGGGTCATCGCGATCATGGCCACCATCGCCTTCAGCACCGCCAGCATCTATCACCTGGCCATGCGCAAGCACCTGTCGCTACTCATCCTGCCACTGCTCTACCTGCCGGGGTTGCTGGCCCTGATGCTGGACTGGCAGGCGCAGCGGGGGCTCTTCATCGCCCTGATCGTCTACTTCAGTTACCTGATCCTCGCCCTCGGCCGCAACCGTGAGGTATATCGCAACCATCTGGCGCTCGAACTCGAGATGCTGGAACAACAGCAAAGCCTGGAACAACTCAGCCGCACCGACAGCTTGACCCAACTGGGCAACCGCTATCAGTTCAACAGCCTGTTTCCGGTGATGGTCGCCAACGCCCAACACCAGAGTGCGTCGATGTCGCTGGTGCTGCTGGACATCGACTTCTTCAAGCGGGTCAACGACGAACACGGCCATACCTGCGGCGACGCCTGCCTCAGCGCCTTTGCCGAACGCATGCGCCAGGTATTCCGCCGCCGCAGCGATGCCCTGCTGCGCCTGGGTGGTGAGGAGTTCGGCGTGCTGATGCCCAATACCACGCTGGAACAGGCCTGCCTGCTGGCGGAGAGCTTTCGCCTGGAACTCACCCAACAAGGCTTCAACGTGCAGGGCAACAGCCTGCCACTGACCGCCAGCCTCGGCGTCGGCTGTTTCGATCCACAGCGCGACGACAACGCCGAAGCCTTCTTCAAGCGCGTCGACGATGCGCTCTACAAAGCCAAGCGTACGGGCCGCAACCGCCTGGTCCAGGCCTGAACAGAACCGACGCTGATCGGCTACGTTCTTCAGCCCCGCGCCTCCCCACAGCGAGCGGGTCACCCCCCCCCCCCCCCCCCGTAGTCCGGATGCAGCCCGGAGATGCTGTTACGGCGGCACACCCTCCCGGCTAGCGCCGGCGCTTATCTGGGCCACGCAACTGTCGACCGCTCATCGAGCGTGTTGCCCGGCTCAGCGGTCAGCGAGCCGACCAAGGCAAATGGCCATCGTTCGACTAGGCTGAAACTGTACCTTTCGAGTACCGCGTCGATGAAGCCTGAACCTGCGGCCTCCAGCACCCGCCTCAGCTTGTGGCGGGAAGCCAGCGATACCCATGTCCGCTCCAGGTTTGCCGGCTATTACTACCTGCTCGCCTGGGGCCTGCTCTGGTTCACCAGCAGCGCCCCCTGGGAGAACCTCTGGGTGTGGGGTGGCGGCAGCCTGTTGTTGCTGCTGTTCTTCGCTTTGCGCAGTCGCCATCGCCCATCCGCACAACTCGACCCGACGCAACTGCAGCGCTGGCTGGATTTACACTGGCTGGCCATCCTTCTCCAGTCGATGACCTGGGGCCTGATGCTGGCGGGCCTCCAGCTGCACCCCGAGATAGTCGCCTCGCACCTGTTGATCATGCTCAGCGCGGTGGTGTTCGGCACCGCCCTGGCGTTTACCTTCCCGATGCGCATGGGCCGTTGCGCACTGGCCATCCTGCTGACCTACCTGCCCAGTACTGCGGTCAAGTTCCACCTGGGCATCGGCGACATCGGCGAATCCGTGGCATTGGTGGCCTACCTGGGCTATCTGGCTCTGTTCCTCTATCGCTGGAACCGCGAGTACTGCATCGGCCTCGAACGCGAACTGCGCCTGCTGCTGCACGGCGAACAGCTGGACCGGTTGAGTCGCACCGACGCCCTGACCGAACTGGGCAATCGTTATCAGTTCAACGCGCTGCTGCCCGGCTGGCTGGCCAACGCACGCCGACAAAACAGCCAGCTGACCCTGGTGCTGCTGGATATCGATTTCTTCAAGAGGGTCAACGACCAGTACGGCCACCGCACCGGCGACCTCTGTCTGCAAGCCTTCGCCGAACGCATGCGCCAGGGATTCCGCCGCGACAGCGATACCCTGCTGCGCCTGGGTGGTGAGGAGTTCGCCGTGCTGATGCCCGACACCGCGCTGGTGCAGGCCATCCCGCTGGCCGAGCGTTTTCGCGCGGCGCTGGCCGCGCAACCGCTGCAAGTCGAGGCGCAGGAGCTGCCATTGACCTGTAGCCTCGGCATCGGCCAGTTCCTGCCACTCTGCGACGACTCGGCGGAAAGCTTCTACAAACGGGTCGACGACGCCCTCTATCGGGCCAAGGCCGGGGGCCGCAATCGCCTCGAACTGGCCTGAGAGGCGGTGAAACCACTCCCGCCTGCTGCGACCGCCGCGCAGCGGCGTGCAAATCCGTTGTCCGCCGCTCTTGGTAGGAGGGCAGACCCCGGCGCAATGCTTTTGCTTGTTGCGCGAACTACGCCCGCTATCGCCGCGGGTCGTGCGTTACTAGAGCCTGAAACTGCCCATCTGCCGGGCCAGATCATCGGCCAGGCCACTCAGGGCCTGGCAGTCCTCACGACAACTGCGCACTTCGTCGGCGGTGGCATGTGCCAGGTCGGCGATGCCCTGAACGTTACGGGTGATTTCCTCGGTGACCGCCGACTGCTCCTCGGTCGCCGCCGCCACCTGAGTATTCATGTCGCTGATGGTTTCCACCTGTTCGGTGATCGCCCCCAGCGATTGGCCGGTGCGCTGACTGGCCTCGACCCCGGTGCCCGTCGCCGCCTGTCCGGCATGCATGGAGATGACCGCGGTATCCGCGCCCTGTTTGAGGCGCTGGATAATCTGCTGGATTTCGTCGGTGGAACGCTGGGTACGGCTGGCCAGGGTGCGCACCTCGTCGGCCACCACGGCAAAGCCGCGGCCCATTTCTCCGGCGCGCGCCGCCTCAATCGCGGCATTCAGCGCCAGCAGGTTGGTCTGCTCGGAAATCCCGCGGATCACCGCCAGCACCTGGTCGATGGACCCCACCTGTTGCGCCAACTCGCCCACCGCCGCGGCCGCACCGCCAATGTCGGCGGACATCCGTTCGATATGTTCGATCGATTGACCGACCACCACACGCGCCTGCTGCGCCTCGTCACGGGCCCCGTGCGAGGCCTGGGCGGCGCGGTTGGCATTGCGCGCGATTTCCTGCACGGTCAGGCCCATCTCATGCACCGCGGTGGCGACCATGTCGGTCATCTCCCGCTGCTGGCCGGCGCGCCCGGCGGTGTTCTCCACCACCCGGGCGACCTGCCCGACCGAGCTACGCAGGCGTTCGCTGGTGGCCAGGACATCGGCAATCAGGCTGCGCTGACTGCCGATGAAACTGTTGAAACCGCGGGCCAGATCGCCCAATTCGTCGGCGCGCGACTCATCCAGGCGGCGGGTCAGGTCACCGCCGCCGCCACCGATCTCCACCAGTGCCGCCGTGACCTGGCGAATTGGCCGCACTAGGCCGCGCGCCAGCAACACCACCAGGCCGAGGAAAAACACCGCCACGCCGCCGCCGATCAGGCTGCTCAGCAGCAGTGCCTGTCGCGCCTCGGCATAGATTTCCGCCTCGGGTATCTCGCTCACCAGCAGCCAATCAAGGGTCTGCAGCGGCTGGGCGATGGCCAGGAAGTCCTCGCCATCACGCTGGAAGGACACCGCATCACGGCCTTTGGCCAGCAACTCGGTCGCCGCCTGGCCACCGACTAGTTGGCCGAGGTCGCGGCTGTTATTGAACTCGGACTGTGGGTGCACCTTGACCTTGCCGTCCGCGCTGACCAGATAGACCCGGCCAGCCTCGCCAAAATGGAAGTTGCGAATCATCTCGGACATCGCGCTCAGGCTGAACCCCAGACCGGCCACCCCAAGCGTCTTGCCTGCGGCGACAACACGCTGATTGATGAACAGGGTCGGTTCGCGAGTGGTCTGGTCGATGTCGATATCCAGCGAGCGTGCCTGGCCGCCATCGACGAAACCGTAGAACCAGTTATTCTCGGCCGGCCCACGCGCCAGGCTGCGATCGAGGCCCTTGCCGGTGAAGTAGTGACCGCTATCCAGGCCAACAATAAAGGTCGTCAGGGCTTTTTGCTGCGTTTGCACAGCGCTCAGGTAGCGCACGAACGCGGCCTGTTGGGCGGCGTCCTCGCCTTGCTCCAGCCAATCCACCACCAGGCTGTTCTCGGCAATGCCACGGGCCGCGGTCAAGGGTTCGGTCAGCACTCGCTCGAGATCGTTGCGGATGGCCAGGATACTTGCCGGCAACGCCTCCTCGACCAAATAGCGCTCGGCCAGACGGTTGACCACTGCCGAATAGATGCCCACCACGATCAGGATGCTGGCGAGCAACGCCGCGCCCATACTGAGGATCAGTTGCCACTGAATGCTGCGCTGCCAGAGATGCATGGAAAGCCTGCCGTTTTATTGTTGTGAGTAGCCGGAAAATTGCATACAGCATTGTGCACACTTTTAAAGACTGTGACAGCCATTAGCAATTATCGAGTACCCGTCACAACAGCCGGATGATCAGCCAACTCACGACGAATACAGCAGCACCCCCTGCTTACCACTGCGTTTGCGCTGATACATGGCCTGATCGGCCTGACGCATCAGGATTTCGATATCCGGCTCGATGCCGTCGCTGAAACTGATGCCGATGCTGGCACCAACCCTGACGCTTTGATTCTGCAGCGCCACCGGCAAACTGATGACCTGCAGCAGGCGCTCTGCCAGCCCCAGGACTTCCTGCCGGCTGTGGATGCCTTCGCTGAGCAAAATGAATTCATCGCCGCCCAGCCGGGCGACCAGATCGCTGCCGCGGGCAAACGCCTGCAGCCGCGCGGCAACCTCGATCAACACCCGATCCCCAGCCGCATGCCCCCATTCGTCGTTGATGTCCTTGAAGCCATCCAGATCAATCAACACCAGCGCCAGCAACTCGCCGCGCCGCCTGGTGCGCAACATCGCCTGCTGCATATGGCTGGCCAGGGCGGCCCTGTTGGCCAGTCCGGTCAGCGGATCCTGCATGGCTTGCGCTTCCAGCCTGGCATTGGCTTCGGCCAGCGCTTCGGTGCGTTCGGTAACGCGTTGTTCCAGCACCTGTTCCTGGTGCAGCGCGGCAGCCAGCGCCAGCCTCTGCGTCTCTTCCTGCAGCCGCTTGAGTTGATTGAAGCGCGCCGCCAACCCGAGTGAGAGCAGCAGCATCTCCATGGCCGAGCCAACCTGCATGGCGTTGAGGGTAACGAAGTTGGACGGGATCAGAGCGAAATTACGCAGCGCCAGCAGGGTCCCGCCGACCAGCAGCGCCAGCCAGGCCAGTACGAAGATCCGCGCTCCCGGCACTCGCTTGGCCACACAGATGAGCCCGCTGACCAACAGCACCAAACAGGTGATCAGGCCGACGATAGACATCAGTTGCAGGGCTCGTTGCACGTCGATCAATAGCGTGACCAGGGTCGCTAGAGCGGCCAGAAAGGCCCACACGCCCAAGCAACGATCGAGCCTTGGCGCCCGCCGGGCGGTACACAAAAACGCCTGGGCAAACAGCACCCCGAGCGTGGCCGCCAGACTGATGCCCAAGGGCAGCAGCCGATTGCCCGGCGTGCCCAGATTGGGCCACAGGTACTGGGCACCCAGGCCGTTGATGGCCAGCACGCCAACCCCGAAGCTGGCGACAAAACACACATACAGAATGAACGAGCGCTCGCGCAACACCGCGAACAGCAACAGGTTATAGCTGCCTAATGCCAGCAACGCGCCGAAATACAGGGCCAGCAGCACATAGCCCTTCTGGCTGTATTGCTGAAAGCCCGCCGCCGACCATAGCTGGCTATCCAGGGTCAGACTGCCTTCGGAATGGGCGAGAATGAACAGCCGGCGCTGCTCGCCGGGCGCCAGGCGCAGGGCGAAGATAGGATTGCGATGGCCGATGCTGCGCTCACTGTAGGCCAGGGTATCGCCAGAATGCTGGACCTGGATGCCGTCCGCGCCGACGCTGTAGAGGCTGACCCGATCAAGCGAGGCATAGCGCATCTCGATCAGCCAATCGGTGAGTTCGTCGGCCGCGGAGACCAGGTCGAGGGTCAGCCAGAGATGATCTTGGGTATAGCCGAAATTCAGATCGCGGCGCTCACTGGCCGGGCGGAACTGCTCGGTCTGCTGCAGAACCTGCTCGATCTGCAGGCTGCGCTCCGGGTCGCGCAGATAGCGGATGTAAGGCTGCAGAGCGATGTCTGACTGGCTGCCATCGACGATCAACACTTGCGGCTCGGCCGCACCAACAGGGCTGGCCAGAACCAGCATGCAAGCCAACAGACGCAGACAGGCCCAAAGACCAGCACTCGCGAACTTATCCGGCAAAGCCGACGCTCCCATAGCAACAGGCCTGCAATAGCATCGTGCCAGCCCTGAGCTTTGAAGATAGCTCAGCCGGCCGCCGGCCGCCGGACGCTCCAGGCAATCGCCTACTGACCCACACTGAACTCCAGGCGCGCGGTCTGGCCGCTCTCGTCCAGCACACTGAGCTGGTAACGGCCACTGCGGCTGAAGGCGTGGTTGAAGTCGGCCGCGGCCGCCGTCTCACCCAGCGGCTGGCCATTGACGAACCACCAGCGCCGGCCCGCGCCACCGAGGGTCGCAAGGCGCAGACGCAGCGGCTCGGCACTGCCCGCCGGGCGACGCAGGCGATCACCCTGGCGCACCCCGACAATCGACAGCGGCGCGACCCGGCTTGCCCCGTGCGGCGGGCAAGCCGGGTCGCTAGCAGGCAAGCGCGCACTGCGCCGTTCGGCACGCGGCAGCCAGGGCTCCAGGGCGGCCGGCCACAGCAGCAGCGCGTGTGGCTTGGCCCCCGGGCAGTTGGCCGCGACGCGCAGCCCCGCCGCGTTCAACCAGAGCGGTTCGCGCAAGCCCAAGCCGAGCGGCTGATCGAGCGCCTGCAAAGTCGGCGGCGTGGTGCCCGCCAGGGTCCAGGCGAAGCGCTGACGGCGGCAGTTGGGGTCGGCCTTGGCCAATGGCTGGCCCAGCGGCCAGCAGATCGCCGCCACACCGACCGCGGCCGGTTGCGGATCGGCCGGTACAGCGAGACCGTGCTGGCTGTCGCGGTTGACCAGCAGATCGTGCACCTGCAGCAGCAGCGGCGCGGCCGAGGCCAGGCCGAATTGACCGGGCACCGGGGTACCGTCCGGCCGCCCGACCCAGATGCCAATGACATAGCGCGGCGCCACGCCGATCGCCCAGGCATCGCGAAAGCCGTAGCTGGTACCGGTCTTCCAGGCCAGGCCGGGGCGTTGCACCAACTGCGCGTGCGGATCGCGATCCGGCCGGGCCTGGCCGCTGAGAATGCGCCGCACGATCCAGGCCGCTCCGGGCGACAGCAGGCGCCGCTCCCGCAGCGCATCCTGCGGCTGGAAACGCAGGCGTGCGGCCTTGCCGCCACGGGCGAAGGCGCTGTAGCCGCTGACCAGATCTTCCAGGCGGCTGCCGGCGCCGCCGAGGATCAACGCCAGGTTCGGCTCGGCCAGCGGCGGCAAGGCCAGGGGCACGCCGGCGCTGCGCAGTTCGCCGGCGAAGCGCTTCGGCCCGTAGGCTTCCAGCAGTTGCACCGCCGGCAGGTTGAGCGAGCGGGCCAGCGCCTCGCTGGCCGACACCGCGCCGCTGAAACCGGCGGCGAAGTTGCCCGGACGGTAATCGCCGTAGCGCCGCGGCACGTCCTGCAGCAAGGATTCGGAATGAATCAGCCCGTCATCCAGGGCCAGGCCATACAGGAAGGGTTTGAGCGTCGAGCCGGGCGAGCGCACGGCACTGATCATGTCGACATGGCCGAAGCGTTTGCCATCGCCGATATCCACCGAGCCGAGGTAGGCGCGCACCGCCATGCTCGGCTGCTCGACCACCAGGATCGCCGCCGAGGTGCGCTCCGGCAAGCGTGCGCGCCAGCCCAGCAGCAGGTCTTCCAGGCGTCGCTGCAGCGCCGCATCCAGGGTCGTGCGAATCAGCGGCGGGCTGCCGGGCCGGTTCAGCCGCCGCGCCAGCAACGGTGCCAGGCGCGGTTCCTGGCGCGGCGCCAGCAGCACCGGTTCCTGCAGTGCATCATTGATCGCCGACTGCGGCCATACCTCGAAACTCGCCAAGCGCTTGAGCACCTTGTCGCGCGCGACCTGGGCGCGTGCGGGGTGACGATCCGGACGCAGGCGGCTGGGCGCCTGCGGCAAGACCGCGAGCAACGCCGCCTCGGCGCGGGTCAACTGGCTCGGCGGTTTGCCCAGATAGGCCCAACTGGCCGCAGCCACCCCCTGCAGAGTGCCGCCGAAAGGCGCACGGTTGAGGTACAGGCCGAGGATCTCGTCCTTGGACAGGTACCACTCCAACTGCGCCGTGCGCCACAGTTGCTTGAGCTTGCCGGCGTAACTGCGCGTATGCGGATCGAGTAGTCGCGCCACCTGCATCGACAAGGTGCTGCCGCCGGAGACCAGCCGTCCGCCACTGAGGTTCTGCCAGAGTGCGCGGCCCAACGCCAAGGGATTCACCCCCGGATGCCGATAGAACCAGCGATCCTCATAGGTCAGCAGCGCCTCCAGATAATAAGGCGAGACCCCAGAGGGGCTGACTGGATAGCGCCACACCCCGTCGCGGTCGGCGAAACGCCACAGCGGCGTACCGTCCTCGGCCAGTACTACGCGAGCCAGGTCGTCTTCGGGCAACGACAAGGGATACAGGCGGTCGGCCAGCCACAGCAGTGCCGGCAACAGCACCAATGTGGCCACCAGCCAGATTCGGCGACGCGTCTTGCCAAGCGGTGCCGCCTGGCTCCATGCCGGCCACTTGTTCAACAGGCTAACCCCTTGAAATAAAAATGTTTATCCACCTTTTAGTAGCAATTAGCCGCCACCACAGAAAGCCATAAAAATGACGCCAGTACACAGCCTAAAAGCGAAAATCAACCGATCGTCGGATTACTGTCACAAAGTGATTTTTCGCTCAGCTCGCGCCTTTACAAGACCTCGGCGCCCACCTAAACCAATATCACACTGACATCAGGGCAAGTAGGCCGCTCACCTGAATCAGTTGCCACGCAAACACAGGCATCACTCTCAGCACGCGACAGCAGAGGTTACCGCGAAGGCGGCAGCCCTAGGTACGACTTCGCCTCACGGAAGGCTGATCAGGGAGATCGGTGGCGAGCTCGGCAGGTTCGAGTGGAACGGTTGCCCCCCAAAATTTACGACAGGACATTGATCATGGAAAAAAGTTATCCGGTTGATTCGCAGTACCCGGTGGCGAGATCGGCACTGGCCAGGCTTGTCCACAGATCTGCAGCGGCTATGCCGGCAGCCCTTATATCAATCACGCTGCTCGGCATCAGCGGCACGGCGCTGGCCGACCACGATGTCACTCATACCGTAGCCAATCTCAAGGGCGGGGTAGGCGCCCTCGAACAACGTGTCTGGGATTGCGAAAATGGTCGCGGAGGCTGCGCCCGTGCCAAGGGCGATAAGGGCGAAAACGGCGACATCGGTCCTATCGGCCTGAAGGGCGACAAAGGCGACAAGGGCGAAACCGGTGACACCGGCCCTATCGGCCTGAAGGGCGACAAAGGCGACAAAGGCGAAATCGGCGACATCGGCCCTATCGGCCTGAAGGGCGACAAAGGCGACAAAGGCGACAAAGGCGAAATCGGCGACATCGGCCCTATCGGCCTGAAGGGCGACAAAGGCGACAAGGGCGAAACCGGCGACATCGGCCCTATCGGCCTGAAGGGCGACAAAGGCGACAAAGGCGAAACCGGCGACATCGGCCCTATCGGCCTGAAGGGCGACAAAGGCGACAAAGGCGAAACCGGCGACATCGGCCCTATCGGCCTGAAGGGCGACAAAGGCGACAAGGGCGAAACCGGTGATATCGGCCCTATCGGCCCTATCGGCCTGAAGGGCGACAAAGGCGACAAAGGCGAAACCGGCGACATCGGCCCTATCGGCCTGAAGGGCGACAAGGGCGACAAAGGCGACAAGGGCGAAACCGGTGATATCGGCCCTATCGGCCTGAAGGGCGACAAAGGCGACATCGGCCTGAAGGGCGACAAGGGCGACAAGGGCGACACCGGACCACAGGGACCAGCGGGTAATACAGGCCTGTCTCTGTGGGAAACAGTCATCAAAGACTGCACCGGGAACCCAACAAACACCACGTGCACAGCAGTCTGCTCTTCAGGGAATAGCATTCTCGGCGGTGGTGTGAGCATCACAGCCACAAATCCGACAATCATTCAGAGCTACCCGAACTCCGGGAGCTGGACCGTGACGCTAAAGTCTGCGGAGCCAATGAAGGTATACGCGATATGTGCACGAATCAATCTGCCAACTAACTAGCCCGGCACCACTGGAGATTTAGCCATGAACAAACTCTCACTTTATGCATGGGCAGCTATCGGGACTCTCTTAACCGGGCCAGCCTTGGCAAATCATTGTGCTGCAGACCTCACCAATGTGCAGAACGCAGCCAACCAGGCGACCTCCGCCCAGCCCAATGTGCTGGGCGCGGTCGAAGCCCTGGTCCCCGCAGCCCTCGAGGCCTGCCGTAATGAAGAACTGGCGATGGCCAGTGCAGAGTTAGGCTCACTGATGCTCGAGCCGGACTATGTGTCGGTGGGACAATCCATGCTGATCAACGCCGCCGATCTGCTCAACGGCAAGTAACCCCCGCAACATGCTCCCGGCTGGCATATCTGCCATCCGGGAGCACGCCAATTTCCCACCCTCCAGATACCCGAACATCCGTTTCTGCCGATACCCCGCTATCCCCCTTGCGTCTTGCGTTTCACCCCGACAAAGAACCAGGGCCAAATGCCAAACCGCCTCGCGTGCAAGCACCCGCCAAAAAAACTGCCGCGAATCCTCCGTACGGTCGACGCGTTCACCGGATTGCATTGAGGCTATGCCGGCCGGAGGAGTCCTTGGTCGCGTGGGCTTGTTCTGCGCGCTAGCAAGATCGACGTCGAGCGTCCGACCGATACGCCTGCGGGACCGACCGAGGGATGGCACACTAACGCCCCTTGCCGCCGGTGATCGCCGGCAACAATCCACTGCGCCGCTCGGCTGAAAGGAACCGTTGAATGCAGGTAGAAAGTTTTTTCGAATGGCTGGGGCAGGCCTTCGGCACTGTTATCCGCTTTATAATCGAGGCCCTCAGCAGCTTCCTCGGCCTGTTCGGCAGCGCCTTCAGCGGCTTTATCAACGGCATGTCCAAGGCCCTGGACATTACCCCGTCCTTGCTCGGCTTCCTCGTGCTGATCATCGGCCTGCTGCTGCTCTATGCCGCGGTGCGGGCCTTGCTCAAACGCCAATTTATCGCCGGGCTGATCTGGTTGTTCTTCGGTCTGTGGCTGCTCGGTGGTCTGATCAGCTGAGGCTCGCGCAGCCAAGGGCCAAGCGTCCCGCTCATCGAGGCCAGGGCCCGCCACTGCGCTGGCGGGCCCTGGCTGTTTAGCGCGGTTTGACCACCATCCGCCCCGGAGTATCGCCCAGGGCCTGCCAGTTCGGCCGGTACATGGACTCCACCTGCGGTGGCGGCACGCGGTAGCTGCCGGGGGTGACGGCGCGGGCCAGGTAGAGCAGGTGGGTAGTGCCGTAAGCCTGCACATCCACGGCCGCGACATAGCGGTCGCCACGGAATTCCTGGTGTTTGATGCTGGCGTCGTGCATCGCCTTTTGCCATTCCTGCACCGCGCTGCCAGCGTCTTCCAGGCTGGCGGCGCTTAGCGCGAGGTTCTGGTTTTCCAGTTCCAGGCCGGCGGGCAGCAGGTCGACCACCAAGGCATCCGGCACCCGCTGCTTGGCCGCCACGGCCAGATGCACCAGCACCAGTTCGCCACTTTGCAGCGCGGAGAGATCCAGCGGACTGCCGTCCATAGCCAAGTACTCGCGGTAGATACTGAGGTTGTCGCCGCCTGCCGCTGGCGCCTTGGCCGGGTAGCCGGAAAGGGTCAGCTGCTGATACAGCGCTTCACTGCCCGGGTTACTGATGCTCATGGCCGCGGCCAGTTCGCTAGCGTCCAGCTTGAGACCGGGCCGGCTATTGCTCAGCTCGAACTCGAACGCACCGCTGCGCAGGCCGGCATGCCAGTTCGGCTCCGGCTTACCGAGCAGATTACGCCCGGCCAGGTACAGCGAATTGCGCTCTTGGGTCGACAGCCATTGCTGGCCGGCCACTTCGTCGGCCAAGGCGAACAGCCGCGCCTCGCGACTGCTCGCCGCCAGCTCATGCTCCTCCAGCAAGGCCAGGATCAGCGCCTGATCGCGCAGCGGGCTGCCGTAGTCGGCCAGCCAGTTGTCACGCTTCCGGCTGCGCGCCAGGCCAGCGGCCAGGGCATCGTCGGCGCGAGGTTGATCGCCCATTTTCTGCAAGGCGACGGCCAGATGCACCAGCGGCAAGCCGGACAGCGCGTCGCTGCGCCGCTCGTAGAGGCTGCGCAAGGCACCGAGCGGCGCCTGTTGGCTGCGCGCCAGCACGTATCCGGCATAAGCCTGCACGGCGAAACGGCTGTGATTGGCGTTGTCGCTGTAGTCGACCTCGATCAGATTGCGCTCCTGCACATAGCGCAGCAGCCGCTCGCTGGCCTTTTTCAGTGCCTCGTTCGGCACGCCGAAACCCTGTTCGCGGGCGCGCAGGAGGAAGTCGCTGACATAGGCGCTCAGCCAGTATTCCTCGTCACCGTCAGCGCCCCACAAACCGAAGCTGCCGTTGTGCCGCTGCATGCTCAGCAGCCGTTCGATGCCCAGTTCGATGGCGCGCCGGCGCTGCTCGTCCGATTCGCCCTCCAGGCCCAGGCGCTTGAGGGTCGCCGCATCGGCATACAGTGACGGATACAGGCCGCTGACGGTCTGTTCCAGACAGCCGTAGGGATAGGCCTTGAGCGCACGGATCTGCTCGCCGAGGTTGAGCGGCGGACGACTGGAAATCGCCAGACGCGCCTCCAGCCCGGCCGGTTCGAAGGCCTCCAGCGCGCCGGCCGGCAGGTTCCAGGCCTGATCCTTGAGCACTGCGCGAAAGTGTTGCAGCTGCGCCGGATAGGCCGGGCGAACGCCCAGGCTCCACTCGCGACTGAACGGCGGCAGGTCTTCGCCGGGCAGAGTCAACCCCTGCACCGTCACCTTGAGTCGCCCCTGACCGAAGCCACCGAGGGCGCGCACAGGAATGCGCAGGATGCGCCGCTCACCATCGGCCAGGTTGAGGGTAGTCGCTGCCGCGCCCGGCTCGATCAGGCTCAATTGGCCCTCGACACCGAAGTTCACCTGCAGTTGCTGGGCCTGGCCAGACAGGTTGTTCACGTCCAGGGCCAGGCTGGTTTCGTCGCCACCAGCGAGGAACCGCGGTGCCGACAACTGCGCAATCAGCGGCGCAGCGACCAGGGTCTTGCCCTCGACCATGCCGTAGCGCTCGTCGCTCCAGGCTTGCGCCATCAGGCGCAGCTCGCCATTGAAGTCGGGGATGTCCAGGCTGACTTCGCCCTCACCCTGCTCATTGAGCTGCAACGGCTGACTCTGTAACGCAACGATCAGCACGCTGGTGTCCGGGCGTTTGCCGCCGCCCGCCAGGGCCGCGTCACCGCCGAAGGCCAGCTTGGCCAGCCGACCCTGGCCGGCTTCGATCAGTTGCCCGTAGACGTCCAGCTGGTCGGCGCCGTAGGCCTTGCGGCCGAACAGGCTGACAAATGGGTCAGGCGTGGGGTAGTCGGTGATGTTAAGGATGCCGGCATCCACCGCGGCGACCAACACCTGCACCCGTTCTGGCACACTGCCATCGGCATTGCGCGCGCGCACCTTGACCTTGAGCGGCTGGTTCGGCCGCATCTGCTCCGCGGCGTGCAGGCTCAGCGCCAGCTTGCGCGGCGCACGCTGCAGCGGCAGATGCAGCAGGCCGACCGCGCGCTTGGGCGTAGCGTTGCTCTTGCGCTCGCCGGGGCGGATCACCAGGGCGCTGACGTACAGATCGTGGCGCGCCCAGTCCTTGGCGAGCGGAATCGCGAAGGCCTTGCCCTCGGCCGGCACTTCGATTGCCTGCCACCACAGCGGGCCGTCGCTGGACTCGACCAGCAGATAACCGCTGCCGCCGGCCGGCGGCGTCACCGTGACCGTGGCGGTTTCACCGTCGCCATAGGCCGGTTTGTCCAGCGCCAGCTTGACCTGATCCGGGCGTACCGCGCCGCCGTCGGCGTTGTCCTGCCAGCGGTAGCCGGCCCAGAAGCGCAGGCTGCTGAGCAGGCCGGTCTGGGCGTCGATCACTTCGATACGATAAGGCCCCCACTCCACCGGGAAGCTGATCCTGGCCGTGCCGCCAGCTGCGACCTTGAGGGTTTCTTGGTTGAGGGTGAGGAATTTCTCGTTGTAGTTATGGCTCCAGCCATCGCTATCGGAGAAGTTCCAGTAGTAGTCGCGGCGTTCGCGAATCAAGCGCACGCGCAGTTGCTCGGCGGCCAGTTTGTTGCCGGCGGCATCGGCCACCAACACCTCGAACTCGGCCAGGCTGTCGGCGTCGACCTGCTCGCCATCGAACAGCCCGCGCACGCCCGGCAAACGTTCTGCCGGCCATACCGGCTGGATCAGTCGACGGGTAATGGCGCGGCCACCAGACTCCTGCAGACTGGTTTGCAGGATCAGCTGCAGTGGCGACTTGGTCTCAGCCCAGCGGCTGTCGATGCTCAGGCTGGCCTGGCCTTGCTCATCGAGCTTGACCTCGTCCAGCTCGATGTCCTGGTTGAGTTCCTCCTCGGTGAGCGAACCGAACTGATAACCCGGCAGGCTGGCCACCGCCTCGCGCAGCGGCCGTACGTAGAGCTGACCGCTGAGGCGATTGCCGGCGGCAGGCGCGCCATACAGGTAGTGCCCGCTCACGGCGAAACGCGCACTGGCGCTTGGCTTGAACGGCAGCTCGCTGCCCGTGAGTTCCAAGGCCAGGCGTTCGGGCAGGAAGTCTTCGACCGCAAATTCATACAGCTGCGGCTTGCCGTCGCCGAGGTCGAAGAGCAACTGCCAGCGCCCGGTCGGCGCCTCCTCGGCCAGCTGCAACGGGTATTGATAGAGCCCCGAAGCGTCGGCCTGCCAGACGAACTTGCGGCTGACCTGTGCGTCCGGCCGGCGCACCTCGACATGCACCGGCTGCGCCTTGAGCGCGCGGCCGTCGGCATCGCGCAGCAAGGCGTTAAGCAGCACGGTTTCGCCGGGGCGATAGAGGTCACGCGGACCGAACACGAAGAACTGCAGCGGATGCGCCTGCGGGCCGCTGATGTCGAACTCGGCCAGGTCCAGCGCCGGGCCGTTCAAGCGCAGCAGACTGGTCTGCTCACCCAGGTGCGCCAGCAACACCTCGGCCTTGGCCGGCAGCGGCAGCTCGGCATGCCCGGCGCTGTCGGTCTTGCCCTCGGCCAGCAACTGACCCTTGCCATCGAGCAACTCCAGCTCGACCTCGGCCAACGCCAGGCCGCCAGCCAGGGCCTGGGTGAACACGTCCAGGCGATTGCGGTAACGGTGGGCGGACAGGCCGATGTCGCTCAGGGTGAACAGGGTGGCTGGCTGCGAATAGCTG
Source organism: Pseudomonas sp. CC6-YY-74 (assembly GCF_002025205.1). GTDB lineage: Bacteria > Pseudomonadota > Gammaproteobacteria > Pseudomonadales > Pseudomonadaceae > Aquipseudomonas > Aquipseudomonas paeninsulae. Next base: position 3,091,462 of record NZ_CP019947.1, read on the forward strand.
TAGTTGCCGGCTTCGCGCATCACCGCCAGGTACACCCCGGGCTGCTTGAACGGCGGCAGACCGGCAATCGGCAGGAGCAGGGTTTCGCGCGTGTTGCGCGGCGGATCGAGGTCGAAGCGCCCGCCGTAGACCAGCTCGGCCATCGGTAGCAGCGAGCGTGCCTCCCAGGTGTCGAGAGTGCTGCTGTTGCCCCAACGGCTGAGAAAACTCGGCAAGGACTCGGGTTTGATGCGAAAGAACTCGACGTTGACCTTGTCGACGTTCAGCGCGATCACCGGCAACCCTTCGGCCAGACGGGTCGGCAACAGCGAACCGCGGCTGGCAAAGCCGACACTGGCTTGCAGGTCGCGGGTCTGCAGACGGCTGACATGCTCACCCGCCAATTGCTTGCCGGTCAGCGCCTGCAGCCCGCCATCCACCGTCAGCACCAGCTTGCGCTTGGGCTGCAGATGGCGCAGGCGCAGCTCCATCAGGTTGTCGCTCAGTTCCCAGGCGCCGTCGACCTTGCCGCTTTTACTGTCGACCAGGTGCACGCGTTCGGCGAATTTCTGCTGCGGCTCGAGCGGCACGGAAAAGCTCACGGACAACGCGCTGGCGCCATCTACCTGAACCTCGGAAACATCCACCACGCTCAGCTCGCGCCCAGCATAGCGCTCGGCCAACGCCGCGCGGTCGCTGACCGGCGTGGTCGGCTCGCGACTCACCGCGGCGGCGTTCGGGTTGACGTTGGCGGGCTCGGGGGCGGAGGAGTCACAGGCGCTGAGCAGGCTCAGGACAAGTGCCAGAAACAGTCCTTTGTTCGGCATTGCAGGCTCCAACAAAATGGCAGGCGCAGAGGCCAATCACTATAGCCGAGCCGCCCTGGAGCGACGAGACCGGCGCAGCAAAACTGCACATGCGGCACGGTCGCAGTGGCCAACCGGGTCATAGGCTCGAGCACAGCGGTTGTGAAGCTATCGAACACCGTTACGAGGCTGTCTCCAGCTGTTCGCCGCAAGACACGCTGCGCAAAAAACGGAGGGATGTTGTGAGCTAAATGACCCCATTTTTTGCGCAGCACAACCTCAGCAGCGGCCGCGGTAGGCGGGATTTTTTCACCAGCGCTCAGACGCAGAGGTCGCACACCTTGGCGTTGGGCGCCAGTTTGAAGAACTCGTCGACCGGCATATGTAGCAAGTTTTCGTGATCCCCGGCTTCCAGGTAGATGTCCTGCTGGCGCACCAGCATCGGATCGATCAGCATGTCGAGGCCATAGACCTCACCCAGCGCCGGTATCGCGCCGCGCTCGCAATCCTTGAACAGGTTCACCAGCGCCTGCTCGCCACTGAGCTGCCAACGCCGCGTGCCCTTGTGCACCTTGCTCAGATCCAATTGCCGATTGGCCGGTAACACGGCCATCAGATAATGCCCGCGCCTATCATCGAGAATCACCGATTTAGCCATTCGTGAAGCGGGAATCCCGGCCTTGCGCGCCGACTCCAGGCTGGTCGCCGAGGGCATGTGCTCGACCAGCTGGAACTGACAGTGCGCCCGCTGCAGGCTGCGCTCCAGAGTTTGTGCCATATGCATGAGCCACCTCCTCGACCGCTAGCTTCGCGGTAATTGCTGATTCCCCTTAGCAAGTTTAGTCAGCCTGGATGCCTACGACGCCGCAGCCAAGAAACGCTTGCTGCTATAGCGCGGCAGGCATAGTCGAAAAAGCACTATCGAATCCGCAAGCCGCCGGCACTGCCCCTATAATCGGCATTTTCCCGGAGTCGCCATGTCCGCACTGCTCGATGCCTGGCAGCACGCGCCCACCCACAAACGGGTCTGGGCCCTGGCTGCGCCGATGATTTTGTCCAACCTGTCGGTGCCGCTGGTGGCGCTGGTCGACAGCGCAGTGGTCGGCCATCTGCCGCATGCCCATCAACTGGCGGCAGTGGCGATCGGCGGCAGCCTGTATACCCTGCTGACCTGGGCCGTGGGCTTTCTGCGCATGGGCACCACCGGTTTCGCCGCCCAGGCCGCCGGCCGGGAAGACGGCAGCGCATTGCGCCAGGTGTTGCTGCAAGGCCTGCTGCTCGGCGGGCTGCTGGCGTTGCTCTTGATCCTGCTGGCGCTGCCGTTCAGTGCCGCCGCACTGAGTCTGATGCAACCCTCGGCGGAGTTGGATGCGCTGGCCCGCAGTTATTTCCAGATCCGCCTGCTCGGCCTGCCGGCGGCGCTGGCCACCTATGCCCTGATCGGCTGGCTACTCGGGACCCAGAACGCCCGCGGGCCACTGGCGATCCTGCTGACCACCAACCTGCTCAACGTCGCCCTCGACCTGCTTTTCGTACTCGGTCTGCACTGGGGCGTGGCCGGCGCCGCCTGGGCCTCGGTGATCGCCGAGTGGAGTGGCGCGCTGCTGGGTTTGTACCTGGCGCGCCAGGCCTTGCGCGCCTATGCCGGGCAGATCGATTGGTCGGCGCTGCGCCGCTGGCTGAACTGGCGACCGCTGCTGGCGGTCAATCGCGACATTTTTATCCGCACCCTGGCGCTGCAGGCGGTGTTCTTCCTGATCACCGTGCAGGGCTCGCGTTTGGGCGACGTCACGGTGGCGGCCAATGCCTTGCTGCTCAACGGCCTGCTGCTCACTGCCCACGCACTCGACGGTCTCGCCCATGCGGTGGAAGCGTTGTGCGGCCATGCCCTCGGCGCCCGCGACCGCCAGAGCTTGCGCCGCAGTCTGATCGTCGCAGGCGGCTGGTCGTTGCTGGCCAGCCTCGGCTTTGCCCTGTTCTTCCTGTTCGCTGGCCACTGGTTCATCGGCCTGCAAACCGATATCGCCCCGGTGCGCGCCCTGGCCCTCGACTACCTGCCATACCTGGCCCTGCTGCCACTGCTGGCGGTGTGGAGCTACCTGCTCGACGGCCTGTTCATCGGCGCCACCCGCGCCCGCGAAATGCGCAACGCCATGCTCCTGGCTCTCGGCTTGAGCGTGCCACTGGCCTGGTTGCTGCAAGCCTTCGGTAATCACGGTCTGTGGCTGACCTTCCTCTGTTTTATGCTGCTGCGCAGCCTCTGCCTGGGCACCTATGCTTACCAACTGACGCGCGACGATCGGTGGTTCGCCGCAGTTCCGGCGCGATGCGCGCGTCCCACCGGCTGACGGCAACCGACTCACGCAGCAACCTGAAAGGAATCCACCATGGGCGAAGCCATAGCCGCCTACCTGCACTACCTGTCGATCTTTCTGCTGTTTGCCCTGCTGACCCTGGAGCACCAACTGTTCAAACGGCCACTGGATCTGCCGCGTGCGCGCAGCCTGATCCGCGTCGACATTGCCTATGCCCTGTCGGCGGGCCTGGTATTGGCCAGCGGCGCCGCGCGCCTGGTCTGGTATGGCAAAGGGCTGGCCTACTACCTGCACAACAGCCTGTTCCACGCCAAGCTCGGCCTGTTCATCCTGATTGCTTTGCTGTCGATCCTGCCGACCGTGGTTTTCCTCAACTGGCGCAACGACCTGAAGGCCGGCCAGGTGCCGCAGATCAGCGCTCGCCTGGGCACGCTGGTGATCATGACCATTCGCCTGGAGTTGCTGTTGCTGCTGATCCTGCCGTTACTGGCAACGCTGATGGCCCGCGGCTTTGGCGTGATTGGATAGGGCCGCCCGGACAGCGTTCCGTTCGGATCGTAGGGCGGCTTCGGAGCGCAGCGACAACCCGCCAGCGTTGTGCCGCGCCGAGCAACCATGGTGCACTGCCTGCGGCGAGTGACACCCTACAGATTGCGGATTGCTCCAGATTGTAGGACGGCCCGGGACACCGGCCGCCCAGGAGCGCAGCGATAGCCTGCCAGCTTGGTGAAGCGCCGCCGAACCAGCTTCGTAGCCCGGATTTCATCCGGGCTACGAAAGTTGCGCGACTCGGGAGCTGCGCTTCAGGATGACAGGTAGGACGAGCGAGTCAGGCCCAGGCGCAGGGCGTCAAGGAACTGGGTGCGCTCGCGGGGGCTGATCTTGGCGCTGGCAACCTTGTCACGGTAGTGAGTCATCAACTCCTCCGGCGACAGGTGCACGTAGCGCAGCATGTCCTCGATGGTGTCGTGGGTCTCGATCCCGGCGTGGTACACGCTGCCATCCTGGTTCTGGTAGATGTTCACCGAGTCGGTGTCGCCGAACAGGTTGTGCATGTCGCCGAGAATTTCCTGGTAGGCACCGACCAGGAAGATCCCCAGCAGATAATCCTCACCCTCGCGCACTTCGTGCACCGGCAGGCTGGTTTCGATGCTCTGCTCGTCGACGTACTGACGGATCTTGCCGTCTGAGTCGCAGGTCAGGTCTTGCAGCACCGCACGGCGCATGGGTTCTTCGTCCAGGCGGTTAAGCGGCAGGATCGGCAGCACCTGGCCGATGGCCCAGGTGTCGGGCAGACTCTGGAACACCGAGAAGTTGCAGATGTACTTGTCCGCCAGCTTGTCGTTGAGCTCGTCGAGCACCTGACGGTGCGAGCGCTGACGCGCCTTGAGCGAGTTGTGCAGGCGCCGGCACAGGGCGAAATAGCACTGTTCGCCCAGGGCCTTCTCGACCAGGCTGATCTTGCCATCGGCATACTGGCTGGCGATATCGCTCATGTAGTGAGTGGCGCGCCAGTAGGTCTCGGTGACCATCTCGATATCGGTCGGGCCAAGCAGCTCGACCAGGTATTGCACGGTTTCCGGCAGGCTGGTGACATCTTCGATCTGCGGGATCTGGTCGTTGTGTTTCTCCACGTCGGTGACCTGCACTACCAGCATGGCGTGGTGCGCGGTCAGCGAGCGGCCGCTCTCGGAGAAGATGTGCGGGTGCGGCAGCTCCTGGGCGTCGCAGAACTCTTTCAACATGCCGACCACCACACCGGCGTAGTCGTCCATGTCGTAGTTGATCGAGCTGGCGTTGCGCGAGTGGGTGCCGTCGTAGTCGACCCCCAGGCCGCCGCCGACATCGATATGATCGACCGGCAGACCCAGGCCACGCAGCTCGCCGTAATAACGAATGGCTTCCTTGAAGCCGTGCTGGTAGTCGGCCAGGTTGGCGATCTGCGAGCCCATGTGGAAGTGCAGCAGGCGGATGCCCTGATCCAGCTTGGCCGCGCGGAAGCGCTCGACCACCGACAGCAACTGCGCCGCCGACAGACCGAACTTGGACTTCTCGCCGCCGGTGTCGGCCCACTTGGAAGAGGCCAGCGATGACAGGCGCACGCGCAGGCCGATCTGCGGGGCGACCTTGAGCTCGGCCGCCTCCTCGATAACCAACTGCACCTCGGATTCTTTCTCGATGACGATAAACACGTTGTGGCCGAGCTTCTGCCCCATCAGCGCCAGCTTGATGAACTCGCGGTCCTTGTAGCCATTGCAGACGATAGTGCCGCCCTTAGGCGCTAACGCTAATACGGCCATCAGCTCGGGCTTGGAGCCGGCTTCCAGGCCGATGGAGACGTTCTGCGTGGCGATGATGTTCTCGATCACCGCTTCCTGCTGGTTGACCTTGATCGGGTACAGGGCGGTGTAGCAGCTCTGGTAGTCCAGCCGCGCGATGTTGGCGTCGAAGGCACCGGTCAACTGGCGCACGCGGTCCTGCAGGATGTCCGGAAAGCGCACCAACAGCGGCAGGCTGAGGCCAGTCTGGCGCAACTCATCGATCTGTGCCGACAGGTCGAAGGGCGTGCTGTCGGGGCCATTCGGGCGAACTTCGACGCGGCCCTGGTCATTGATCGCGAAATAACCCGCGCCCCAATGGCGGATACCGTAGACGCTGCGACTGTCCGCTACTGTCCACTGGCTGCCGTCATCTTTGCGTGTGCGTCGTGCAGACATCGAGGTCTCCCTTGCTGGCGATTGAAGCCCCGGATCAAGCGGGGCCCGTGCAGATTAAAGTCTGGAAATGACGATTACCCGGCGATGGACTGGCCATCTGCCGGGGAAGTTTAGAAAACCTGGGGGTCAGCCGCCGGATTTTTTGGCTTTGAAGCCATGTTTGAGCAGTTCTTCAAGCAACAGTTCGACGTGATCGCCCTGAATCTCGATCACCCCATCCTTCAACGAGCCGCCGCAACCACAGCGTTTCTTCAGGGCGCTGGCCAATTCTTTCAACGGTTCTTCGGCCAGGGCCACGCCACTGACGGTGGTCACCGTCTTGCCGCCACGGCCTTTGGTTTCGCGGCGCACGCGGGCGATGCCGTCACCGGCAGGAATCAGGGAGTGCTTGCAGATACAGGCATCCACCGGCTGACTGCAGTCCGGGCAATGCCGGCCGCTGTCGGTGGAATACACCAGGCCGCTGAGGGCGGCGAATGACGAAGCTTTCTTGACCACCGGCTTTTCCTCATGTGGGGTCAGGATAGCGACTGGCCGATATGCATCGACCGCGAAGCCCCACTCTGGCAGGGGCGGCGCACCCGAGCTGGACGGCTCGGGCTTGAAGGGCGCGCAGTGTAACGGCAAAGTTGGCGAATGCTAAGAGCAAAGATGCGTCATTAATCGGTGGATTGGCGACGCCGTTCGGGATCCTCCACGGCAACGCTCGAAATACCTGACAAGGCGCGACCTAGGATGGGTTGGCCGCAGGCATAACCTATCAACACCGCGATTCAGGCAACGCCCAAAGCGCATGGGTATCGCTACGTTCCACCCACCCTAGGTTCTACGCCCTGGTGGCCAAGTAGCGCTCGAGCGCCGCCAGCGAATCGGGACAGTAGGGCTTGCACTGGGTATCAGCCAAGGCCGCGTCGATCGACATGAAACGCGCCTCCAGCACTTCCTCCGGTTGCAACACCAGCGCGGCATCGGACACCGCCGAGTAAGCCCGGCACCACAAACGGCTTTCCGGTGCGTCGTAGAGAAAATGTGCATGCTCGACCAGCACCACATCCTCGATACCCAGCTCTTCGGCCAGCTCGCGAGCAGCAGACTCGGCGTAACGCTCCCCCTCCAGCACCATGCCACCGGCGGCCACATCCCAATAGCCCGGGTACAACGCCTTGCTCAGGGTACGCCGGTGCACACACAACTCACCGGCCGAGTTGAACAGCAGGATGTAGGTGCCACGACCAATCAACCGGCGTTCGCGCAACTCGGCGCGCAAGACACCACCCAGCGGCCGATCCTGTTCGTCGACCCAGGCGATCAGCTCGGCATCGGAGGCGGCGCGGTGCGCCACCTCGGCGGCGGTAATAGCCATTACCTAGCCCTGCGACAGCAGTTGACGCAGATCGATGAGCCCGGCGTTGGCCCGCGAAATATAGTTGGCCATCACCAACGAATGGTTGGCCAGCAGACCATAGCCACTGCCATTGAGGATCATCGGACTCCACAGGGTTTCCTGCGCGGCCTCCAGCTCGCGGATCACCTGACGCAGGCTGACGGTGGCGTTCTTCTTCACCAGGACATCGGCGAAATCCACTTCGATGGCGCGCAGCAGATGCGACAGCGCCCAGGCCTGGCCACGGGCTTCGTAGAACACGTTGTCGATCTGCATCCACGGCGTCTCGTAAGCACCCTCGTTGACATGCACCGCCTGGCCTTCAACCGCATCTTTCAGACCGGTTTCGGTGTTCAGGCGCACCTGACCGACGCTGGCAGACAAGCGCTGCGACAGCGAGCCCAGACGGGTCGCGGCATCGCCCAGCCAGGCGTTGAGGTTATCGGCACGGGTATAGAACTGCGCGTTCGACTTGCTTGGGTCGCCCAGCCGGGTCAAATAGCGATCGAGTGATTTGATCGCTTCGCGATACTCCGCCTCGGATGCCGGCAGTGCCCAGCTCTTGTTGTCGAAGTGGAAGCGTGGCTCGGCCTTGGCCAGGTCCGGATCTTCGGTGGACTGCGACTGCGAGCGGGTGAAGTCCTTGCGCAGGGCGCGCGCCATGTCACGCACCTGCACCAGCACACCAAATTCCCAGCTCGGCATATTGTCCAGCCACAGCCCCGGCGGGGCGAGATCGTTGGACAGGTAACCGCCCGGCTTATCCAGCAAGGTGCTGGCGACATGCTTCAGGGTGGCCGCCGTGGTGTAGCCATTGACCATCTGGTGCTGCGCGCCTTGTGCCGCGGCCTGGGCGCGCTGCTGCACCGGAAATTGCTCCGGTTCCTGACTCCAGTACCAGCCGACCACCAGCGCCAGCAACAGGTAGAGGCCGAGCAAGCCGCCTATGGTGCGGCTGAGCCAGCCACCTCCCAGGTAACTGCGCACGTTATCCACAGAGTCATCGACGCTGTCGCGCGCGCCTGCAGTGCGTTTTTTCCAGTCCAGCATGGCAATGTCCTTTATCTACGGCATTTGGCTGTTCGACCACAACCCTACACCCAAGGTTGCGCAATCGCCTCGCACTATAAATGAAGCGTAGGCCGATGCGCAGCGCTGGGCAGTAAACTTGCCGTCGCTGAAACTCCCGGCCCGCGTGACGATCAATGTGACCGAAGGCTCACGCTGATAGATCGGTGGTACTGCCGAGCAAAACAGCAGTGATAGCATGGAGCCACCAAGGAAGACTGTTTCCTCCGCCCTCCACCGGAATCCGGGCCATGACCGAGCACGAAGACCCCAGTCTCGACCGACTCAAGCAGCACTTTGCCCAGCGCGTGATTCATCAGGCGCGACAGACCCTGGAAATCTGGCAACGCCTGCAACGCAATGAGTGGAACGAGCGCGGCATGCACGAACTGCGCGATGCCACCCTGCTGCTGCAACGCTACGCCGAGCGTTTCGAGCAGGCCGAGCACCGCCAACTGGCCCGGAGCATTGGCAATTGCCTGCAGGCGATCACGAACAATCGTGGCCGCCTCAACAGCGAACTGATCAGCGAACTCAACCAGCTTATGCAACGCCTGTCGCGCACCGGACTGCGTCACGGTGACAGCTTCGGGCAAACCGTGCTGCCGCCGCTGCGCAAACCGGTGTACCTGGCCCTGCAACATCTCGAGCGGGCCGAGCGCCTGGCGCAGCAGCTGGGGTACTTCGGCATGACCGCGCTACCACTGGACAGCGCCAACGCCTTTCGCGCGGCGATGCTCGAGCGTCACCCGGCCGCCATCCTCATGGACGTGGACTTCTCCGGCCCCGGAGCCGGCTTGCAACTGGCCCAAGCGGTGCAGCAAGACCTGGAAGAGAAGATTCCCCTGTTGTTCTACAGCCACCTGGACACCGACATGCCGGCCCGCCTGGCGGCGGTGCGCGCTGGCGGCCAGGAGTTTTTCACCGGCACCCTGGACGCCTCCAGCCTGCTCGAACGCATCGAAGTGCTCGCCCATGTGGCGCAGTACGAACCCTACAAAGTGCTGATCGTCGACGACTCGCGCGCCCAGGCCACCTATACCGAACGGGCGCTCAACAGCGCCGGAATCCTCACCCGCACGCTGATCGAACCGATCCAGACGATGACCGAGCTGGCCGAATTCCAGCCAGACCTGATCATTCTCGACATGTACATGCCGGACTGCAACGGCACCGAACTGGCCAAGGTGATCCGCCACAACGACCGCTACGTCAGCGTGCCGATCATCTACCTGTCTGCCGAAGACGACCTCGACAAGCAGCTCGACGCCATGAGTGAGGGCGGCGACGACTTCCTCACCAAACCGATCAAGCCGCGTCACCTGATCGCCACCGTGCGCAACCGCGCCGCCCGCGCGCGCAACCTCAAGGCGCGCATGGTGCGCGACAGCCTCACCGGCCTGTACAACCACACCCACTGCCTGCAATTGCTCGAAGATGCGCGCTGCCGCGCCCAGCGTGATCAGCAGCCGCTGAGCTTCGCCATGCTCGATATCGACTTCTTCAAGAAGGTCAACGACAACTATGGCCACCCCATGGGCGACCGGGTGATCAAGAGCCTGGCCCTGTTCCTCAAGCAGCGCCTGCGCAAGAGCGACCACATCGGCCGCTACGGCGGCGAAGAGTTCGCCGTGGTCATGCCCAACACCAACGCCCAAGCCGCCTACCAGGTGCTCGACGAGATTCGCCGGCGCTTCGCCGAGATCCACTACCCGGCGCAGCCGCTCGATCTGTCCTGCACCTTCAGCGGCGGCATCGCTCAACTGCAGGGCGAGATGAGCAGCCAAACCCTGACCCAGCACGCCGACGAGGCGCTCTACGTGGCCAAGCACGGCGGGCGCAATCGGGTCGAAGTGTTCAACCCTGACTGAGAAGCTGTGAAAAACTGTCGCCTACTGCGGCCGTTTCCCAACGGCCGCAGCGGCGTTGCGCGCCTTGCCGCGAACGCCTGGAGACGCTCTCGCGACGGCGCTCGATATTTCCACAATCTCTGCGCCAAAATAATCCCTGGGTTACCTGCGCCGTCATAACCCTGTCATGAAAACGCAATAACTTCAGCGACATAGCGGTTGTGCCCAGACGTCATCGGGTGCACGCCAGCACCCTTCCGTCTGCGGTCGAGTCCTATGCGCCTGAAATCACTTACCAACCTCAATACCCTGCTGCTGGTCACCGTGTGCGTGGCGCTGGCCGCCACCCTCTGGTGGTCGCAACGCGCCCTGGAGCGCCCTTATCTGCTGATGGAGCGCTATCTGAGCCTGTCCCAGCAGTTCCAGCGGGAGGCGGCGCGCAACATCCTCGGCTATCTCGGCAGCGGTGACGCCCTGCAGCACAGCGCGGCGCTCCAGGCCTTGGCCAATCTGGCTCCCGCCATTGCCGAGCTGCCGCCACAGCTGGCCGAGGGGGTGCGCCCCAGCCTGGCCGAGCTGCAAAGTTTCAGCGCCAACCAACTGCTCGCCGCCGGCAAGCTGGCCGGCGACCCTCAGGGCTTGCTGCTGCAGGCCGAGCGCGAGATGGGCAGCGCCCTGGAGCAACTGGCGGACTATGCCGATAGCGGCACCAGCAATGCGGCGAGCACATACCGCCAGCCATTGTTTGCCGCGGCCCAGCACCTGACCCGTTTGGCCCACGCCCGCGACAAGCTGGTCAGCAGTGGGCGCAGCGAACTGGCCCGCGACGTCGAACGCGAACTGGCTGCACTCGGCCTGCAGGCTCAAACCCTGGAGGCCCTGCCCTTGCTCGGCGTGGCCGATGACAGCCGCTCTGGCAGCGATGCCTTTTCCGCCCTGCTGGGCCTCGCCGGCGACAGTGACAGCACGCCAGCAGAAGATCGCGGCATCGCCCTCAAGCGCGACCTGGCCAGCCTGATCAGTCGCTACCCGAGCGAACTGCAACGCACCCGGCGCCTGATCGAACAGCGCGCCGCCCTGGCCAGCGCCACCCGCAGCCAGGTCGATGGCGTGCAACAGGCCCTCGCCACCCTGGAGCCAGCCGTGCGCGCCGAACATGGGCGGATCCAGGCTGAAGTGCGCCTGCTCCAGGGCCTGATGATCGGCCTGATTCTGCTGATTGCGCTGACCATCGATACCATTCAACGGCGCCTGACCCGAGTTCTCAACCTTCTGGTACCGGCTCTGTCGGCCTGGGCCCAGGGCAATTTCGCCGAGGACATCACGCTCGGCTCACGCACCCGCGAACTGTGCGACATCGAGGCATCGCTGAATCGCCTGCGCGCCTATCTGGTCGGCCTGGTCGGCAGCATCCGCCTGCATGCCGAACAGGTTGCCGGCTCCAGCCGCACCCTGGCCGACCTCAGCGGCGGCCTGCATGCCGGCGCCGAACGCCAGGCCGGCGATACCGCCCAGATTCGCGATGCCCTCGGTGATCTGCAGGCGACCATCCAGCAAGTCGCCGGCGATGCCAGTCAGGCAGCCGATGCCAGCCGCGATGCCGACCGCGCTCTGGAACAAGGCCAGCAGGTGATCGGCCAGAGTCTCAGCGGGCTGCATGCGCTGGTCGGCGAAGTGCAGGACAACGCCCAGGCCATCGAACGCCTGGCCGAGGAAACCGCAACCATCGGCAATGTGCTGACGGTGATCCGCAGCATCGCCGAGCAAACCAACCTGCTGGCCCTCAACGCCGCCATCGAAGCGGCCCGCGCCGGCGAGGCTGGACGCGGTTTCGCCGTGGTCGCCGACGAGGTGCGCTCCCTGTCGCAGCGCACCAGCGGTGCCACAGCAGAAATCCAGGAACTGATCGGCCGCCTGCAACTGGCCGCCCGACAATCGGTCAGCGCCATGCGGACCCAGGTCGAACACGCCCAGGCCAGCGCCGGCCAGGCCGAGGCGGCCGATGGTGCGCTGGACGAAATCATCGCGGCGATTCGTACCATCGCCAGCATGGCCGAGCGCATCGCCGACGCCACCGCCCAGCAGAGCGGCGCGGTCAGCGAGATTCGCGGCCACAGCGAGCGCATCCACCAACTCGGCGGCGACAACCTGGTGCGCATCGGCGAAGGCCGTCAGCAAGGCGATCGGCTGCTGCAGGTGGGTGACCAGTTGCACACCGCGGTCCAGGCGTTTCGCCTGTAACAGACCAGGCAAGGCGCCCGACCGACTAGCCGCGACCATCTGTCGCAGGCGCGCCATACCAGCGTGATTGCCGGCCATTGAGGCGCCTGACAAGACCGCTTACAGCCTGGCCCTGACGCTGGGGCGCCAGCTTGGTTATGATGCACTCACTTCCGACCCGCGAGACCGCCATGCGCCGCTTGCTCTACCTGATCCTGCTGCTGGTTGCCCTGCCCGCCGGCGCTGGCCTGTTCGATAACCGCCCCGCCCCGGCGCCGCTGGGCGCGGCGCTGAATAACAGCGCAGATTTCCTCCCCGTACGCGAGGCGTTCAGGCTCAGCCTGATCGACAGCTCGAGCGACTCGATCAAACTGCGCTTCGTCGCTGCCGAGGGCTACTACCTCTACAAACACCGCTTCCAATTCAGCAGTGAGCCGGCCGATATTGACCTGGCCGCCGCGCAACTGCCGGCCGGCAAGGCCAAGGTCGACGAATACTTCGGCGATGTCGAGGTGTACTACGGCGTGCTGGATGTCGAGCTGCCACTGGATAATCCGGACAACCGCCCATTCAATCTCAACGTCAGCTACCAGGGCTGCGCCGACCAGGGCCTGTGTTACCCGCCGGAAACCGAGCAGCTGAAGATTGCCGGCGGCGTGCCTGCCCCCAGCGCCACGCCGGGCACACCCGACGCCACAGGCAACAGCTGGAGCTGGAGCGATCTGGCCCTGTTCTTCTTGGCGGGGCTGGGCCTGACCTTTACCCCGTGCGTCTTGCCGATGCTGCCGATCCTCTCCGGCGTGGTGTTGCGCGGCCAGGTTGGCGGCCTGCGCAGCTTCAGCCTGTCGCTGGCCTACGTGCTACCGATGGCGGCCTGCTTCGCCGTGCTTGGCGCCCTGATGGGGGTCTTCGGCGCCGGCCTCAACCTGCAGGCGCGCCTGCAGTCGGCCTGGATTCTGGTGCCCTTCGCCGCCTTCTTCGCCCTGTTCGCCCTGGCCATGTTCGGCGTCTACGAACTGCGCCTGCCACGCCGTTTCAGCGAACCATTGGACCGCCTGGCCGGCAAGACCCGCGGCGGCTCCCACGCTAACGCTGCGGTGCTTGGCGTGCTCTCCAGCCTGCTGGTGTCGCCCTGCGTGTCGGCCCCCCTGGTCGGCGCCCTGCTCTATATCAGTGCCAGCGGCGACGCGCTGGGCGGCGGCTTGAAACTGTTCGCCCTGGGCTTGGGCATGGGCGCCCCACTGGTGCTGTTCGCCACCGGAGGTGGCGCCCTGCTGCCAAAGTCAGGCACCTGGATGGTCGGCGTGCGCAACGCTTTCGGCGTCCTACTGCTCGGCGTGGCCATCTGGCTGCTCGAACGGGTGCTGCCCGGCCAGCTGTCCCTGGCACTCTGGGGCCTGCTCGCCGGCGGCGTGGCGCTGTTTCTCGGCGCCCTGGAACTCGGGCCGAAAACCCACAAGCAGAAACTCGGCCAGCTGGCCGGCCTGGCGCTGCTGGTCTACGCCCTGGCCGCCTGGACCGGCGCCCTGCAAGGCCAGAACGATCCATTGCGCCCACTCGGACGCATGCCACTGGCCAGCAACTCAAGCGAACGACTGGAACCAAGCAGCTGGCAGACCATCAGCAGCCCGGCCGAGTTGGACGCGGCCTTTACCGCCGCGCAAAGCGCAGGGAAACCGCTGATGCTCGACTGGTACGCCGACTGGTGCATCAGCTGCAAGGTAATCGAGCGCGAAGTGCTAACCGCCGCGCAAGTCGCCAGCCAACTGGGCGACTACCGCCTGGTGCGCTTCGACATCACCGAGAGCAGCCCGGCCCAGCGCGCCCTGCTCGATCGCTACCAACTGTTTGGCCCCCCGGCGATCCTGTTGTTCGATGCCAAGGGTGACGAATGGCAGGACCTGCGCGTGGTCGGTGAAATCGACGCGGCAGACTTCGCCACTCGCCTCAACCAGGCAAGCGAACGTTTCTAACGCCCACCGCCGCATGAATGACGCAAACTACCGCCATCGTGTCGACTACTGCTGGTAACTGGACAGCCTTGCGCCGTCTCCGGCATAGTCCGCCAGTGCAAACAACAAGGAACACCGGATCATGGCCACCCTACTGGTGCTGCACGGCCCCAATCTCAATTTGCTCGGTACCCGCGAACCGGGCGTCTATGGCGCCACCACCCTGGAACAGATCAATCTCGACCTGGAGCGCCGCGCCCGCGAGGCTGGCCATCATCTGCTCTACCTGCAAAGCAATGCCGAGTACGAGCTGATTGAGCGCATTCACGCCGCAAAAGGCGAAGGTGTCGACTTTATCCTGATCAATCCCGCCGCTTTCACCCATACCAGCGTCGCATTACGTGACGCATTGCTGGCGGTGAGCATCCCATTCATCGAAGTGCACCTGTCCAACGTGCATAAACGCGAAGCTTTCCGCCATCACTCCTACTTTTCCGATGTCGCAGTAGGGGTGATCTGCGGTCTTGGCGCCAGCGGATATCGGCTGGCCCTGGAGGCCGCACTTGAACAACTTGAACAGCCCTGACCTCACTGGGAGTTGAGCCACTATGGATATACGTAAAGTCAAAAAACTGATCGAACTGCTGGAAGAGTCCGGCATCGACGAGTTGGAAATTCGCGAAGGCGAAGAGTCCGTGCGCATCAGCCGTCATGGCAAGCAACCGACCTACGCCCAGCAACCCATGTACGCTCCGCAGCCAGCACCGGCAGCCCCTGCCGCTCCTGTTGCCGCCGCCGAAGCGACCGCCCCGGCCGCCGCCAAGCTGAATGGCACCGTGGTCCGCTCACCAATGGTCGGGACATTCTTCCGCGCCTCCTCGCCGACCTCGGGCAACTTCGTTGAAGTCGGTACGAGCGTGAAGAAAGGCGACATCCTCTGCATCGTCGAAGCGATGAAGATGATGAACCACATCGAGGCAGAGAGCAGCGGCACCATCGAGTCCATCCTGGGCGAGAACGGCCAGCCGGTGGAATACGATCAGCCCCTGTTCACCATCGTTTGAACCGCGGAGAGCCTCCGATGTTGGAAAAAGTCCTGATCGCCAACCGCGGCGAGATCGCCCTGCGCATCTTGCGCGCCTGTAAAGAGCTGGGCATCAAGACCGTCGCGGTGCACTCCACTGCTGACCGCGAACTGATGCACTTGGGCCTGGCCGACGAATCGGTGTGTATCGGCCCGGCGTCCGGCGCCCTGTCCTACCTGAACATTCCGGCGATCATCAGCGCCGCCGAAGTCACCGGCGCCACCGCTATCCACCCAGGCTACGGCTTCCTCGCGGAAAACGCCGATTTCGCCGAACAGGTGGAAAACTCCGGCTTCGCCTTTATCGGCCCAACAGCTGCAACCATTCGCCTGATGGGCGACAAGGTATCGGCCAAGGACGCCATGAAGCGCGCCGGCGTGCCGGTGGTACCCGGCTCCGACGGCCCGCTGCCGGAAGACGAGGAAACCGCCCTGGCGATTGCCCGTGAAGTCGGCTACCCGGTGATCATCAAGGCCGCTGGCGGCGGCGGTGGTCGCGGCATGCGCGTGGTGCACAAGGAAGAAGACCTGATCAAATCGGCCAAGCTGACGCGCAGCGAAGCCGGTTCGGTGTTCGGCAACCCGATGGTCTACCTGGAAAAATTCCTTGGTAATCCACGTCACGTGGAAGTCCAGGTGCTGTCCGACGGCCAGGGCAACGCCATCCACCTGGGTGACCGCGACTGCTCGCTGCAGCGCCGCCACCAGAAGTACTGGAAGAAGCGCCGGCGCCGTTCATCAACGAGAAGTCCCGCGCCGAAGTGTTCAAGCGCTGCGTCGATGCCTGCATCGAGATCGGTTATCGCGGCGCTGGCACCTTCGAGTTCCTCTATGAAGACGGCAACTTCTACTTCATCGAGATGAACACCCGCGTCCAGGTCGAGCACCCGGTCAGCGAGATGGTCACCGGCATCGACATCGTCAAGGAGATGCTCAGCATCGCCGCTGGCAACAAGCTGTCGTTCACCCAGGAGGACGTGGTGATCCGCGGCCACGCCCTGGAATGCCGAATCAACGCCGAAGACCCGGACAACTTCATGCCCTGCCCCGGCAAGGTCAAGCACTTCCACGCCCCCGGCGGCAACGGCGTACGGGTCGATTCGCACCTGTACAGTGGCTACACCGTGCCACCGCACTATGACTCGCTGATCGGCAAGCTGATCACCTACGGCGCGACCCGCGACGAGGCCATGGCGCGCATGCGCAATGCCTTGGACGAAATCGTCGTCGACGGCATCAAGACCAACGTGCCGCTGCACCGCGTCCTGGTACGCGACAAGGGCTTCTGCAAAGGTGGCGTGAATATCCATTACCTGGAAAAGAAACTGGGTATGGATAAGCACTGACCCCATGACCTGCTGCGCGCTGGCGATACTGGGTTAAAAACAGCCTCGCTCTAGCTCGCCAGGTCATGCTTAAAGTCTCGACAAGGGCTGCCATTGGGCGGCCCTTGTCGTGTCTGCGCGGCGCGGCGGTGGCAGCCGGGCCATCGCTTCAAGTAAGCTGCGCGGCCAATTGCACCATCAGCCCACAGCGCTCACGAGGTTTCCCATGCCCTGGTTACAAGTCCGTCTCGCCATCACTCCGGATCAGGCTGAAACCTACGAAGACGCCCTGCTCGAGGTCGGCGCCGTGTCGGTAACCTTCATGGACGCCGAAGATCAGCCGATTTTCGAGCCGGACCTGGGCACCACTCCGCTGTGGTCGCACACCCACCTGCTCGCCCTGTTCGAAGCCGATACCTCGGCCGACGCCGTGTTTGCCCACCTGCAATTGCTGACAGGTACCGCGCTACCGGAACATCACGCCGAAGTGATCGCCGATCAGGACTGGGAACGCAGCTGGATGGACAACTTCCACCCCATGCGCTTCGGCCAGCGTCTGTGGATAGTGCCAAGCTGGCATGCGGCGCCCGAACCAGACGCAGTCAATCTGCTGCTCGACCCGGGCCTGGCATTCGGCACTGGCACCCATCCAACCACCGCACTGTGCCTGGAATGGCTCGACAGCCAGGACCTGAGCCATTGCGAGGTACTGGATTTCGGCTGTGGCTCGGGCATCCTGGCCATCGCCGCCCTGCTGCTGGGCGCACCGCAGGCAGTTGGCACCGACATCGACCCGCAAGCCCTGGAAGCGTCGCGCGACAATGCCGGGCGTAATGGCATCGACCCAGACCGCTTCCCGCTCTACCTGCCCGCCGACCTGCCGCCGCAGCAGGCCGACGTGGTGGTTGCCAATATCCTCGCCGGGCCGCTGGTGGCCCTGGCAGCGCAGATCACCAGCCTGGCCAAGACCGGCGGACGCCTGGCCCTGTCGGGCATTCTCGCCGAGCAAGCCGAGGAAGTGCGCGCAGCCTACGCCGAGGCCTTCGCGCTTGACCCGACCGAGGAGAAGGACGGCTGGGTACGCATCAGCGGTACTCGTCGCTAACCCAGGCACTGCCGCTTGTTCAGGCACTTGCGTTAGACTAATCGCCTTGACTCCCCTGATCGCAGGCCGACGGATCGTCGCATGACCGAAAGTTTCGTCACTCAGTGCCCCCATTGCCGCACAAGCTTTCGCGTGAGCCTCATGCAACTCGGCGCCGCCCGTGGCGCCGTGCGCTGCGGAGCCTGCCTGCACGTATTCAATGCCGCGCAGCAACTGCTCGATCAGGGCCAACCGCTGCCCGGAACCGCGCCCCAGGCAGCGCCCTTGACGCCTGTAGCGACTAGCACGGTCGGCGCGCCAGCGCCCCAGACCGAGCCCGAGCCCGAGCCCGAGCCCGAGCAGACTGTTGCACGGCACAAGAGTGACAGCGATACGCTGTGGATTCACGACGACCTGGACCTCGACAGCCTCGATCTCGACGAGGAGCTGGCCAAGCTGGAGGAGCAGGAACAGCAACTCTCGCAGCAGTTCCTCGCGCTGAACTCCGCCCCCGCGCATGCTGAGACCTTCCGTCCAGCCGCGGATACCGGGGACCATGACGAAGACTGGGCCGAGGCCCTCCTGCAAGAGGACTCGCCCCAGCCGCCACTGAGCATCACCCCCGCAGCCCCCAGCGATGCGCCCCAGGCACTTGCCTCATCGAACGATACACCTGCGCCAACGCCCCCAGGCGCGGTGCAAGTGGCAGCCCCCCCTGTTCGTGACGTACCGCCGTTCACGCTCAACGCACTGGAGATAGACGACCAGGAATCCGCACTGGACGAGCCTAGCCTGAGCGCCCGCCGCGACGATCCCAGTATTGACGCGGACATCCTCGACACGCCGGACGAGGAACAGGAAGACCCCGCCGAGCCGCACCCATTCGATAGAAGAACGGCGCGTAGCGAGCCAAGCCTGCGCGACGAACACCTGTTCGAGCTGGACGACGAACCGCTGCAACTGGATGACTGGCAACCACCGCGCAAGCCCTGGGGCCGCTGGCTCGGCTGGGGCCTGCTGAACCTGTTAGCCGCGGCCGCCCTGATCGGTCAGCACATCCATTACAACTTCGACGACCTGGCTCGCCAGGATCAATACCGCCCCTGGTTCGAGCAGCTCTGCCCAGTCATGGGCTGCAGCTTGCCGTCCAAGGTCGATATCAGCCAGATCAAGAGCAGCAATCTGGTGGTGCGTAGTCATCCCGATTTCAGCGGCGCCCTGATAGTCGATGCAATCCTCTATAACCGTGCGCCCTTCGCCCAGCCATTCCCCTTGCTGGAAATGCGTTTTGCCGACATCAATGGTCGACTACTGGCCAGTCGCCGCTTCAAGCCCAGCGAGTACCTCGCCGGCGAATTGGCCGGACAGGCGGAAATGCCGCCGCAGACACCCATTCATGTGTCCCTGGATATCCTCGACCCAGGCACCCAGGCGGTGAACTACAGCCTGAGTTTCCACTCGCCGGAGTAAGGCATGAGCAATCGCGATCAAGACCACCACAACCCTCTCCCCTCTCGCGCCTAGCCGGCCCCACACGTTCTTTGAGGTTTTCCGGGAACGTATCTAACCCTTGGCGATAAGCCCATAGCTGTTCAGAATTTGTTCAAAACAGCCTTTATCCGGTCATCCAGAGCGGGTATGATTCCCACCCTTTTTCGCTGTCTCCTATTGGTCTCAACAGTACGTCTCTTGAGCAGGGAAGCCCCATGTCGGCGTTATGTATCGGCCCCTACACATTGCCCAATTCGCTGATACTCGCGCCCATGGCGGGAGTCACCGACCGGCCGTTCCGCCAGCTCTGCCACCGTATGGGGGCGGGCATGGTGGTATCGGAAATGGTCACCAGCGATGTGCGTCTGTGGAATACCCGCAAGTCGAGCCTGCGCTTGATCCACCAGGACGATGCCGAGCCGCGTTCGGTGCAGATCGCCGGTGGTGACCCGCAGATGCTCGCCGAGGCGGCTCAGCGCAACGTTGAACTGGGCGCGCAGATTATTGACATCAATATGGGCTGCCCAGCCAAGAAGGTCTGCAACAAGGCAGCCGGTTCCGCCCTGCTCAAGGACGAGGCTCTGGTGCGCGAGATTCTTCAGGCGGTGGTCGCTGCGGTAGATGTGCCGGTGACCCTGAAAATCCGCACCGGCTGGGACAGACAGAACAAGAACGGCATCGCGGTAGCGAAGATTGCCGAACAGGCGGGAATAGTGGCATTGGCCGTGCATGGTCGCACCCGGGCCGACCTCTACACCGGCGAAGCCGAGTACGACACCGTCGCCGCGATCAAGCAGGCGGTGTCGATTCCGGTGCTGGCCAATGGCGACATCGATTCGCCGGAAAAGGCCAAGGCGGTATTGGCCGCCTCCGGTGCCGACGGCCTGCTGATTGGCCGGGCAGCCCAGGGCCGGCCGTGGATTTTCCGCGAGATCGAGCACTACCTGCGCACCGGCCAGAAGCTGGCGGCGCCGAGCCTGTTCGAGGTGGAACGTATTCTGCTAGGGCACATGGCCGAGCTGTACCTGTTCTATGGCGAGGTGATGGGGGTGCGCATCGCCCGCAAGCATGTCAGCTGGTACCTCGCTACCCTGCCAGGCGCCAGGGAGTTTCGCGCCCAATTCAATCGTCTGGAAAGTACGGACGCGCAGTGCACCAACGTTCGCCAGTTCTTCGGCGAACGGCATAATGATGGAGATGGGGTGGCCGCATGACGATGTTGACCGACACTTTAGGAACTGGAATGGCTCCCGTGAGCGACAGTACAAGCTTGAAACAGCACCTCAGTACACCGAGCGAAGAAGGGCAAACCCTGCGCGGAAGTGTCGAGAAAGCCCTGCATAACTATTTCGCCCACCTTGAGGGCGCTGACGTCACCGATGTCTACAACCTGGTGCTCAGCGAAGTGGAAGCGCCACTGCTGGAAACCGTGATGAATTACGTCAAGGGCAACCAGACCAAGGCCTCCGAACTGCTCGGCCTGAATCGCGGCACCCTGCGCAAGAAGCTCAAGCAGTACGACCTGCTCTGAAGCTGCAGGCCGGGCAAACGGCTTTTTCTTGAAGCTGGCCGCCGCGGCTTCAAGCCAATTTTCTATTACGCAACCGGATCCGATTGATGACCGACCAGACTACCCGCCTCCCCGTCCGCCGTGCGCTGATCAGTGTTTCCGACAAGACCGGCATCCTTGAATTCGCCCGCGAGCTCGTCGCCCTCAACGTGGAAATCCTCTCCACCGGCGGCACCTACAAGCTGCTCAAGGACAACGGCGTGGCCGCCGTGGAAGTCGCCGACTACACCGGTTTCCCGGAGATGATGGACGGCCGGGTGAAGACCCTGCACCCGAAAATCCACGGCGGCATTCTCGGTCGTCGCGCCCTCGACGGCGCGGTCATGGAGCAGCACGGGATCAAATCGATCGACCTGGTCGCGGTCAATCTCTACCCCTTCGAAGCCACGGTCGCCAAGCCTGACTGCGACCTGGCCGACGCCATCGAAAATATCGATATTGGCGGCCCGACCATGGTTCGCTCGGCAGCCAAGAACCACAAAGACGTGGCTATCGTGGTCTCGGCTGGCGACTACGCCGGCATCCTCGACAGCCTGAAAGGCGGCGGCCTGAGCTATGCCCAGCGCTTCGACCTGGCGCTCAAGGCCTTCGAGCACACCGCCGCCTACGACGGCATGATCGCCAACTACCTGGGCACCATCGACCAGAGCGGCGAAACCCTCAGCACCGAAGCCCGCGGCACCTTCCCGCGCACCTTCAACAGCCAGTTCGTCAAGGCCCAGGAAATGCGTTACGGCGAGAACCCGCACCAGAGCGCGGCCTTCTATGTCGAGGCGAAGAAAGGCGAAGCGAGCATTTCCAGCGCCGTGCAGCTGCAGGGCAAAGAGCTGTCGTTCAACAACGTCGCCGACACCGATGCCGCCCTTGAATGCGTGAAGAGCTTCGTCAAGCCGGCCTGCGTCATCGTCAAGCATGCCAACCCCTGCGGCGTAGCCGTGGCGCTGGACGAGCAAGGCGGCATCCGTCAGGCCTACGAACTGGCCTACGCCACCGACACCGAATCGGCCTTCGGCGGCATCATCGCCTTCAACCGCGAACTGGATGGCGCCACCGCCCAGGCCATCGTCGAGCGTCAGTTCGTCGAAGTGATCATCGCCCCGAAGATTTCCCAGGCGGCCCGCGATGTGGTGGCGGCCAAGGCCAACATACGCCTGCTCGAGTGCGGCGAATGGCCAGCCGAGCGCAGCGCTGGCTGGGACTTCAAGCGGGTCAACGGCGGCCTGCTGGTACAGAGCCGCGACATCGGCATGATCAAGGCAGAAGACCTGAAGATCGTCACCCAGCGCGCGCCCAGCGAGCAGGAAGTCCACGACCTGATCTTCGCCTGGAAAGTGGCCAAGTTCGTCAAATCCAACGCCATCGTCTACGCCAAGAACCGCCAGACCATCGGTGTCGGCGCCGGCCAGATGAGCCGGGTCAACTCGGCGCGGATCGCCGCGATCAAGGCCGAGCATGCCGGCCTGCAGGTAGCCGGCTCGGTTATGGCCTCGGATGCCTTCTTCCCGTTCCGCGACGGCCTGGATAACGCCGCCGCCAACGGCATCACCGCGGTGATCCAGCCGGGTGGTTCGATGCGCGATGCGGAAGTGATCGCCGCCGCCGACGAAGCGGGCATCGCCATGGTGTTCACCTCTATGCGCCACTTTAGGCACTAAGGACGGTCGCGTTCAAACAGGCGCCTGCTGCGTTGTGGCTGGCTCCGATAATGCTCATTGCCACCAGGCAACTCCGCTTATCGAAGCCAGCCACGCCTTGCATCCACCCGTTTGATCACAACCTCGATAGTCGTCGCCAGTTTTGAACCGTAGGTTGGGTTGAGCAAAGCGATACCCAACATCATTTTGTAGGGTGGATAACGCTTTGCTTATCCACCAAACGGGCCGCAGGCCCGCCTCCACAAGGAGACAGACATGAACGTACTGATCATCGGCAGCGGCGGGCGCGAACACGCCCTGGCCTGGAAAGTCGCCCAGGATCCACGGATCGAAAAAGTCTTCGTCGCCCCGGGCAACGCCGGCACCGCCACTGAAGCCAAGTGCGAGAACGTCGCCATCGACGTGCTGGCCCTGGAACAACTGGCCGATTTCGCGGCCAGCAACGTCCAGCTGACCATCGTCGGCCCGGAAGCGCCGCTGGTGGCCGGGGTGGTCGATCTGTTCCGCGCACGCAAACTGGACATCTTCGGCCCGACGGCCGGCGCTGCCCAACTGGAAGGTTCGAAAGCCTTTACCAAGGACTTCCTCGCCCGCCATCAGATCCCCAGCGCCGATTACCAGAACTTCACCGAAGTCGAGCCGGCCCTGGCCTACCTGCAGAAAGTCGGTGCGCCGATCGTGATCAAGGCCGACGGCCTGGCGGCCGGCAAAGGCGTGATCGTCGCCATGACCCTGAGCGAAGCCGAAGACGCGGTGCGCGACATGCTCGCCGGCAATGCCTTCGGTGAAGCCGGTTCGCGGGTGGTGATCGAGGAGTTCCTCGAAGGCGAGGAAGCCAGCTTTATCGTCATGGTCGACGGCAAGAATGTCTTGCCGATGGCCACCAGCCAGGACCACAAGCGCGTCGGCGACGGCGACAGCGGCCCGAATACTGGCGGCATGGGCGCCTACTCGCCCGCGCCGGTGGTCACCGCCGCCGTGCACCAGCGGGTGATGGACGAGGTGATCTACCCCACCGTCAACGGCATGGCCAGCGAAGGCAACGTCTACACCGGCTTCCTCTATGCCGGGCTGATGATCGACAAAGCCGGCCAGCCGAAGGTCATCGAATTCAACTGCCGCTTCGGCGACCCGGAAACCCAGCCGATCATGGTGCGCCTGGAGTCATCGCTGGTCCTGCTGATCGACGCCGCCCTGGCGCAAGCGCTGGACAAGGTCGAGGCCCGCTGGGACCCGCGCCCAACCGTCGGCGTGGTACTGGCCGCCGGCGGCTACCCAGGTGACTACGCCAAGGGCGAGGTGATCGAAGGTCTGGCCGACGCCGCCGCGCTGGAGGGCAAGGTGTTCCATGCCGGTACTGCACTCAAGGACGGCCAGGTGGTTACCGCCGGCGGCCGGGTACTCTGCGCCACGGCCATTGGTGCCAGCGTTGCCGACGCCCAGCAGCAGGCCTATCGCCTGGCGGAAAAAATCCGCTGGAATGGCTGTTTCTACCGCCAGGACATCGGTTACCGCGCGATTGCCCGCGAACGTGGCGAGGCATAACGGACGGCAAACCCGCTCAGCCGCGGCAGGCATCGGGCACGGCCCACTCCCCCGGGGGTCGTGTCGCAACCGCTAAACGCGGCAACACCAGGCAGTGAGGGCGCCACGCTGCAGCTGGCGTCGCAGTGCCAGTGGTCGCTTTCACCGCGTCTGGACTGGCCTTCCTGGCCATATTCCGCTAAACAACGGCTTGCTTATAATCTGGCCATTTATCATTCAAAGGGAATTCAGCGTGCGCGGGCTCAGGATTGCCACAGGACTACTCGTCGGTTTGCTTATGGCCTGTCTGTTGCCGTCAGCCATGGCCGAGAACGTACCCGGCGCAGCTGGCGGTCAGTCCGAGCACTGGTCATATCTGCTCGACCCGAGTGCCGCGCTGACCCTGGAGGATGTGCGAGCACGCCGCCAGCAGTTCCAGCCCCTGAGCAAACAGGCCTTTACCTTCCCCCTCAGCGAGCAGGCCGTTTGGCTGCATGTCGAGCTGCCGCGCAACCAACAGCCGAGCTGGCTGTGGATCTTCGCCCCGCGCGTGCAGTACCTCGACTACCACCTGTTGCACGATGGCACGCTCGAGCGCGAGATCCTGACCGGCGAATCCAGGCCGATGAGTTCGCGACCGCTCGACTCCCGCGCCTACCTGATGGCGCTGCCGAACGATGGCCAGCCGCGCGAAGCCTATGTGCGCATGACCTCGAACCACCCGCTGATGGCCTGGTTCAAGGTCATCGACGAAGCCGGACTGGTGGCGCAGGAAAAACCCGCCTATGTGTTTGGTGCCCTGCTCGGCGGCCTGCTGCTGATCACCCTGTACAACCTCATCCGTTTTTTCTACAGCCGCGCCACCAGCAGTCTGTGGCTGAGCGCCCTGCATATCAGCCTGGCGGTCTGTGCGGCGGCCAATCTCGGCCTCTTCGCCGTCTGGGTGCCCAGCCAGAGCTACAACCAATCGCTGGTCGCCGACGTGTCGGCGCTATTGGCCGCCTTCTGCCTGCAGGCCTTCTGCCTCGCTTTCATGCAGCACACCCCGGCCCAACCGGGTCGGTTCAAGCACCTGTTGCAAGGCAACGCCGTGCTGATCCTCGCCGTCGCGCTGGTGATCGCCGGCACCGGCCTGCTCTGGTACAGCACGCTGATCTACTTGTTGGTGCTGCTCAGTGCCCTGAGCGCGTTGCTGGTGGCCAGTCGCCTCTGGTACGGCGGTTATCAGCCAGCGCGCTTCATCGTCGTCGGCATGCTGGTATTCACCCTCGGTTTCAGCGCCTGCATCCCGGTGCTGCTCGGCCTCGACCAGCTCAACCCCGGCTGGCTGGTGATCACCGTCTTCGGCATCGCCATGCTCGGCGGCATCTTCCTCAGCCTCTCGCCCGCCGAACGACAACGCCAGATCCAGCGCACCAGGTTCCGCGAAAGCACCGCGCTGGCCGCCAGTGCAGCCGAACTCAAGGCCAAGGCCGACTTCCTCGCCAAGATCAGTCACGAAATCCGTACACCGATGAATGGCGTATTGGGCATGACCGAGTTGCTGCTCGGCACCCCGCTGTCGGCCAAGCAGCGTGATTACGTGCAGACCATCCACAGTTCGGGCAACGAACTGCTGGCGCTGATCAACGAGATCCTCGACATTTCCAAGCTCGAATCCGGGCAGATCGAGCTGGACGACGTGCAGTTCGACCTCAATGCGCTGATCGAGGACTGCCTGGACATCTTCCGCGCAAAGGCCGAGCAGCAGAAGGTCGAACTGATCAGTTTCATGCAACCGCAGGTGCCACGGGTGATCAGCGGCGACCCGACGCGTTTGCGCCAGACGGTGCTGAGCCTGCTCGACAATGCCTTCAAGCAGACCGACGAAGGCGAAATTCTCCTGGTCGTAGCCCTCGACACCGCAGGTGAGCAACCGCGCTTGCGCATCGCCGTGCAGGACAGTGGCCGCCCGCTGCAGGCCAGCGAGCGCGACGCCCTGCTCAATACCGAACTGCACAGCAAGGACTTCCTCGCGGCGACCAAGCTCGGCGGCCGCCTCGGCCTGATCATCGCCCGCCAACTGGTGCGCCTGATGCACGGCGAGTTTGGCATCCAGAGCGGCGGCGCTCAGGGCTCGACCCTGTGGCTGACCCTGCCCCTGGACAGCCAGCGTCTCGAACAGCCCACGGCCGACCTCGATGGTCCGCTGCAAGGCGCGCGCCTGCTGGTGGTGGATGACAACGACACCTGCCGCAAAGTCCTGGTGCAGCAATGCAATGGCTGGGGCCTGCAGGTCAGTGCCGTCCCCTCGGGCAAGGCAGCCCTGGCCCTGCTGCGCACCAAGGCGCATATGCGCGAATACTTCGACGTGGTCCTGCTTGACCAGGACATGCCCGGGATGACCGGTATGCAGTTGGCGGCGAAGATCAAGGAAGACCCCAGCCTCAACCACGACATCCTGCTGATC
The DNA here is from genome assembly GCF_002025205.1 of Pseudomonas sp. CC6-YY-74. Classification (GTDB taxonomy): domain Bacteria; phylum Pseudomonadota; class Gammaproteobacteria; order Pseudomonadales; family Pseudomonadaceae; genus Aquipseudomonas; species Aquipseudomonas paeninsulae. The sequence goes on from NZ_CP019947.1 coordinate 3,117,935, forward strand.
ATGCTGACCGGCATCAGCAATGCGCCGAGCAAGATCATCGCGCGTAATGCCGGGATCAAACGCATCCTCGCCAAGCCGGTGGCCGGCTACACCCTGAAAACCACCCTGGCCGATGAACTGTCCCAGCGCGGCGGTGGCAGCTCGCCGGTGTTCACCCCGACCCGGGTCAGCACCCCGCTGAATGTGCCGAGCGATTTCCGCATCCTGGTCGCCGAAGACAACAGCATCTCGACCAAGGTGATCCGCGGCATGCTCGGCAAGCTCAACCTGCAACCGGACACCGCCAGCAACGGCGCAGAAGCCCTCAGCGCGATAAAGGCGCAGCACTATGACCTGGTGCTGATGGACTGCGAGATGCCGGTACTCGATGGCTTCTCCGCCACCGAACAACTGCGCGCCTGGGAAACCGCCGAGCAACGCCCGCGCACGCCGGTGGTGGCACTGACCGCGCACATCCTCAACGAACACAAGGAACGGGCACGTGAGGCCGGCATGGATGGCCACATGGCCAAGCCGGTGGAACTCTCGCAATTGCGTGAACTGCTCGAATACTGGATCGCCCAGCGGGAGATCCGCCAACAGCGCGAGGCCCGGCCCTGAGTCACCAGGCACCTGCATCGGCGGCTCCTGACTGCGGTGGTTCAGGCAAAGCGCAGGGCATGGATCGGCGGCAGGTTACCGGCCAACGCCTGCCAGCTGTCGCCTTGATCGTCCGATAGCCACAGATGACCGGTAGTCGAACCCATCGCCAGGCGCTGGCCGCGCTCGTCCACCTCCAGCGCATGGCGATAGACCAGATCGAAGCAATCGGTTTGCGGCAGGCCGCGACTCAAGCGGGTAAAACTGCGCCCGCCATCGCGGGTGCGGGTCACCAACAGACGCTGGCCCACCGGCACCCGGCATTCATCCTTCACCGCCGGCACGAACCAGGCCGTTTCCGGCTCGCGGGGGTGCACCGCCAACGCGAAGCCGAAGCTCGAGGGCTCGACGTCGAGCAGCTCCTGCCAGTGCGCGGCATCGTCACGGGACAGGAAGATGCCGTTATGGTGCTGCACCCACAGGGTCTCGGGCGCGGTCGGGCACGCCAGCATGCGGTGCGGGTCCTGGATCTCCGGGGTCTGCGCCAGTTCCGCCGGCATATAGGCGGCGCGCATGCCCTGGGTGCGGCAGGCCCAGTTGACGCCGTCGTCGTCACTGCACCAGACCCCGCCACAGGACACGGCGACGCGCAGCCGCGCGCTGTCGCGCGGGTCGACGCATATCGAGTGGATACCCGGCTGATCGTAACCGCCACCGAACCACTTGGCCCGCTCCGGCCGCTGCCACAGCGATTCGTTCAACTGCCAGGAGTCGCCGTGATCTGCCGAGTGGAACAAGGCGCCCGGCAGGGTGCCGGCCCACAGGCTGCCGGGTCGCTCGGCGCCGCCAGCTTCCAGCGACCAGATCATCGTCACTGACGGCCCTTCGCCCTCCTCGCAGGCGGCGAAGGCCGGCGCGGCGATCTCCTGCCAGTGCTGGCCGGTATCCGTCGAGCGCCATAGTTTCGGGCCGAAATGCCCCAGGTTCAGGGCCGCATACAGATAACCGTCGCGGCGATCGACCAGCACCATGCTGACCGGCTCGCCGAGAAAGTCGGTGCGCGCCAGGCGCCAGCCCCCGCCAGCGCAGGCGAAGGTCAGCAGGCCCTTGCGCGTAGCCACATAAAGCACATCCGCCATATCGATCTCCCGCTAGCCGCCAGAAAGCGCCTGCACCACATAGACTTCGCTGTCGACGCCGACCCTGTCGCTCAGGTGCCGGCGGTCGTCAATCCGCTCGGCATCGACGAAAATCATCACATGCCGACGCACCTGCCCCTGGTCGTCCAGCAGGTAACTGCGCAGCCGCGGGTTGACGGCGAATACCTCGGCCAGCACGCCAGCGACTGTGTCGCCGATCACCGCGCACGGCGCCACATCGAGGTGACGCTGCAGGTTGGGGGTGAAGCTGATACGTGCCATCCGCCGCTCCCGGCATGCAGCCGTTGCCAACAGTGGTTCACCCAACAGGTATAGCCGACGCCGTTGCCCGGCTCCGCCTCGGCTGCCGAACGGCTGCCTGCTGTGCGCGCAATTGCCGCAGCAGGCACTGGAGATCGGGACGACAATCCCGGATCATGCAGGCGGCGCCGATGGTGCCGGCCACGCCCCCTTTACCCAAGAGACGAGCCCAACCCATGGCGTCCGAGTTGTTCAGTCTGTATCTCAAGTTGCTGGTGCTCTACAGCCCATTCTTCGTGTTGTCCTGCTTTATCGCCCTGAGCCGTGGCTACACGGTCAAGGAGCGCAAGCGCCTGGCCTGGAAGGTCGCGCTCGGCGTACTGATTTCCAGCCTGCTGCTGTACCTGTTCGGCAGGCACATCTTTACCCTGTTCGGCATCACCATCGACGCCTTCCGCATCGGCGCCGGCAGCGTGTTGTTTATCTCGGCACTGGGCATGGCGCAGGGCAAGTCGGCGGTGCAAAGCGACAACGTGCAGCAGGACGTGACCATAGTGCCACTGACCATCCCGCTCACCGTTGGTCCCGGCACCATAGGCGCACTGCTGTTGATGGGCGCCAGCCAGCCGCATTGGGACGACAAGTTGGTGGCGGTAGTCGGCATCGCCCTGGCCAGCCTGACGGTCGGCGTGGTGCTGTACCTGTCCAACCAGTTCGAACGCCTGCTCGGCGATCAAGGTCTGCAGATCGTCAGTCGGCTGATGGGCCTGTTCGTCTGCGCCCTGGCCGCGCAAATCATCTTCACCGGGGTGAAGAACTTCCTCTCGCTCTGAATCGGTGCAGGGCCGCCTGGGCGTTCGCTCCAGGTCCTGCGCGCGCACCATACTGGCGCAGCCTTGCCCCCTGAAAAATCATTAACCCCGCTCGACCCCTTATGGCACAAGGCTTTGCGAGCATTGGCACGGAAGCTGCCATTAGATTGGCGACCCTCCTGGGCCCACCCCAATCGCTGCGCATGGAGCCATAACAATGAAGCGTCGTCCTCTGCTGAAATCCACCCTAGCTGCCAGCGCCCTGCTGCTCAGCGGCTTGTTCCCGTTCACCGTGCAGGCGGCCGAGACCATCAAGGTCGGCATCCTCCACTCGTTGTCCGGCACCATGGCTATTTCCGAGACCTCGTTGAAAGACATGGCGCTGATGACCATCGACGAGATCAACGCCAAGGGCGGCGTACTCGGCAAGCAACTCGAACCGGTGGTGGTCGACCCGGCCTCCAACTGGCCGCTGTTCGCCGAACGGGCGCGGCAACTGCTGAGCCAGGACAAGGTTGACGTGACCTTCGGCTGCTGGACCTCGGTGTCGCGCAAATCCGTGCTGCCGGTGTACGAGGAGCTCAACGGCCTGCTGTTCTACCCGGTGCAGTACGAAGGCGAAGAACTCTCGCCGAACGTGTTCTATACCGGTGCGGCGCCAAATCAGCAGGCCATCCCCGCGGTCGAGTACCTGATGAGCGAAGACGGCGGCGGCGCCAAGCGCTACTTCCTGCTCGGCACCGACTACGTCTACCCGCGCACCACCAACAAGATCCTGCGCGCCTTCCTGGTCAGCAAAGGCGTGGCCGACAAGGATATCGAAGAGGTATACACCCCGTTCGGCCATAGCGATTACCAGACCATCGTCGCCAACATCAAGAAGTTCTCCGCCGGCGGCAAGACCGCGGTGATCTCCACCGTCAACGGTGACTCCAACGTACCGTTCTACAAAGAGCTGGCCAACCAGGGCATCGAAGCCACCGACATTCCGGTGGTGGCCTTCTCGGTCGGCGAGGAAGAACTGCGCGGCATCGACACCAAGCCGCTGGTCGGCCAACTGGCCGCCTGGAACTACTTCCAGTCAGTGGAAAACCCGGCCAACAGCGAGTTCGTCAACAAGTGGAAGGCCTATGCCAAGGCCAAAAACCTGCCGGGCGCGGACAAGGCCGTGACCAACGACCCGATGGAAGCCACCTACGTCGGCATCCATATGTGGGCACAAGCGGTCGAGAAAGCCGGCAGCACCGACGTCGACAAGGTGCGTGACGCCCTCGCCGGCCAGACCTTCGCCGCGCCGAGCGGTTACACCCTGACCATGGACGCCAGCAACCACCACCTGCACAAGCCGGTGATGATCGGTGAAGTCCAGGAGGACGGTCAGTTCTCGGTGGTCTGGGAAACCAGCAGCCCGATCCGCGCCCAGCCGTGGAGCCCGTACATCGAAGGCAACGCCAAGAAGCCGGATTACGCGGTGAAGTCGAACTAAGCGATGTCGTAGTCCGGATGCAATTCGGCAAAAGCTAGCCCCGGATTGCCTCCGGGCTACGCTGAGCGCCCCCTTTGCCGCCTCGGCGCGGGGGCTTGCGCTGTACTCCCAAGGTTTCTTGATATGCCCACTGCCTGGTCCCGCTTTTTCCTCTTTATGACCGTGTTGCTGCCGCTCACCGGCCATGCCGGCGACGCCAATGACTTCGTCGCGGCCAGCCCGTCCAGGCAGGCAAGCCTGCTGGAAAGCTGGTCAGCCGCCCCCGACGCCACGCGCCTGCCGCTGCTCGAAGCCCTGCAACAAGGCCGCCTGGCCGCCGACAGCAGCAAGAATGCGTTTATCCAAGTGAATGGCGTTTATCAGTCCGCCGAAGCTGAGGTTGCGCCCACTGAGGCGCCGCGCAAACTGCGCCTGAACAACCGCCTGCGCGGCTTGATCGGTACCGCCATGGCCAGCCATCAACTGCTCGCCGCAGATCCGGCGCTGCGCCTGGCCGCTGCGAGGGAACTACAGAAGCGCGCCAAACCGGCGCAACTCGCCCTCCTCAATGCCCGCGCCGCCAGCGAAACCGACGCCCAGGTGCGCACGGCCCTGACGCTGGCCCTGGCCAACCTGCAACTGGTCGACCGCGACCCGGCGATCCGCCTGGCTGCCGTGCGCCTGCTTGGTGAAACCGGTGATCCGCTGGCGCGTACCCGCCTGGAAACCCTGCTCGACCCTGCAGTGGAGGACGATGCCGGCGTGCGTACCGCCGCGCAGACCAGCCTGGCCCAGGTCAAGCGCAAGCTGCTGATCGGCGAGTTGCTCGGCCAGGCCTTCAGCGGCCTGTCGCTCGGCTCGATCCTGCTGCTCGCGGCCCTCGGCCTGGCCATCACCTTCGGCCTGCTCGGGGTGATCAACATGGCCCACGGCGAGATGCTGATGCTCGGTGCCTACGCCACCTACATGGTGCAGGTGCTGTTCCAGCGCTTCGCCCCCGAAGCCATTGCCCTTTACCCATTGGTGGCGCTGCCGGTGGCCTTCTTCGTCACCGCCGCCATCGGCATGGCCCTGGAACGCACGGTGATTCGCCACCTCTACGGCCGGCCGCTGGAAACCCTGCTCGCGACCTGGGGCATCAGCCTGATCCTGATCCAACTGGTACGGGTGCTGTTCGGCGCGCAGAACGTCGAAGTGGCCAATCCCTACTGGCTGTCCGGCGGCATCCAGGTCCTGCCGAACCTGGTGCTGCCGTACAACCGCATCGTCATCATCGGCTTCGCCCTGTGTGTGGTGGTGCTGACCTGGCTGCTGCTGAACAAGACCCGCCTCGGCCTCAACGTTCGCGCCGTGACGCAGAACCGCAACATGGCAGCCTGCTGCGGCGTACCGACCGGGCGGGTGGACATGCTCGCCTTCGGCCTCGGCTCCGGCATCGCCGGCCTCGGCGGCGTGGCCCTGAGCCAGATCGGCAACGTCGGCCCGGACCTGGGCCAGAGCTACATCATCGACTCCTTCCTGGTGGTGGTACTCGGCGGCGTCGGCCAGTTGGCCGGCAGCGTGATGGCGGCCTTTGGCTTAGGCATCGCCAACAAGATTCTCGAACCGCAGATCGGCGCCGTACTGGGCAAAATCCTCATCCTCGGGCTGATCATTCTGTTTATCCAGAAACGCCCGCAGGGACTGTTCGCACTGAAAGGAAGGGTGATCGATTGAGTCGGATTAACTGCATTGAGCCCGTAGGAGCTGGCCATGCCTGCGCCCGCGTCGCCGCCATTGTTCGCGCGCATGGCGCGCGCCTACAGGCTGACGAGCTCACTCCAAGCCAAACATCATTTGCCGCGACAGGACAGGTGATCGACTGATGACTATGCCAATTAACCAAACGCTATTGGCCCGCGCCGGTGCCAGGCTCGGCCCGCAACTGTCGCTCGCCATCGGCCTGCTGGTGCTGGCCGGGCTGATAGCCCTGCCGCTGCTGCACCTGCTGCCGGCGGATAACGCCCTGCACGTGTCGGCCTACAGCCTGACCCTGGTCGGCAAGATCCTCTGCTACGCCATAGTCGCGTTGGCGCTCGATCTGGTCTGGGGTTACGCCGGCCTGTTGTCGCTCGGCCATGGCCTGTTCTTCGCCCTGGGCGGCTACGCCATGGGCATGTACCTGTCGCGCGAAGCCGCAGGTACCGGCCTGCCGGCGTTCATGAGCTTTCTCGCCTGGACCGAGCTGCCCTGGTACTGGTACGGCACCTCGAATTTCCTCTGGGCGCTGTGTCTGGTGGTCCTGGCCCCGGCTTGCTGGCCCTGGTGTTCGGCTTCTTCGCCTTCCGCTCGCGGATCAAGGGCGTGTACTTCTCGATCATGACCCAGGCACTGACCTTCGCCGGCATGTTGCTGTTCTTTCGTAACGAAACCGGTTTCGGCGGCAACAACGGCTTTACCAACTTCAAGACCATCCTCGGTTTCGACATCACCGCGACCCACACCCGCGCCGTGCTGTTTCTCGCCACCGTGACCCTGCTGGTGGCCAGCCTGTGCCTCGGTTGGCGGCTGGCACGCAGCAAGTTCGGCCGGGTGCTGACGGCGCTACGCGATGCCGAGAACCGCCTGATGTTCTGCGGCTACGACCCGCGCGGCTACAAGCTGTTCATCTGGGTCCTCAGCGCGGTGCTCTGTGGCCTGGCCGGCGCGCTCTATGTGCCGCAGGTGGGCATCATCAACCCCAGCGAAATGTCGCCGACCAACTCCATCGAGGCCGCCGTCTGGGTCGCCCTCGGCGGGCGCGGCACGCTGATCGGCCCGCTGCTCGGCGCCGGCCTGGTCAACGGCATGAAGAGCTGGTTCACCGTGGCCTTCCCGGAGTACTGGCTGTTCGCATTGGGCCTGCTGTTTATCGTCGTCACCCTGTTCCTGCCCAAGGGCGTGATCGGCCTGCTACGCAAGAGAGGCGAACAATGAAAGCCGTGCCCATTGCCGAATTTATGCTCGAACCCGCCTTTGATCCCGCCGGCAGCGGCCGCGATGCCATCGGCGCCAGCACAGCCGCCGGTCAGGGCCTGAATATTCGCCACGGCACCATCCTGACCCTGGAAGATATCAACGTCAGCTTCGATGGCTTCAAGGCCCTGAGTAACCTGTGCCTGTATATCGGCGTCGGTGAATTGCGTTGCATCATCGGCCCCAATGGCGCTGGCAAGACCACCATGATGGACGTGATCACCGGCAAGACCCGCCCGGACAGCGGCGTCGCCTACTTCGGCGAAACCCTCGACCTGACCCAGATGAGCGAAGTCGAGATTGCCCAGGCCGGCATCGGCCGCAAGTTCCAGAAGCCCACGGTATTCGAGGCCCTCAGCGTGTTCGAAAACCTCGAACTGGCGCAGAAGACCAGCAAGACGGTATGGGCCAGCCTGCGCGCCACACTCAGCGGCGAACAGAAGGACCGAATCGATGAAGTGCTGCAGACGATCAAGCTCGACAGCTCGCGCTTGCGCCCGGCCGGCTTGTTGTCGCACGGCCAGAAGCAGTTTCTCGAGATCGGCATGCTCTTGGTGCAGGACCCGCAACTGTTGCTGCTCGACGAGCCGGTGGCGGGCATGACCGACGCCGAGACCGAGTTCACCGCCGAGCTGTTCAAGTCGCTGGCGCGCAAGCACTCGCTGATGGTGGTCGAACACGACATGGGCTTCGTCGGCAGCATCGCCGACCACGTCACCGTGCTGCACCAGGGCAGCGTGCTGGCCGAAGGCTCGCTGGACAAGGTCCAGGCCGATGAGCGGGTGATCGAGGTCTATCTGGGCCGCTAATGCATACCTGTAGGAGGGGCTTTAGCCGCGAGCTCTTAAAGATCAAAAGCGTCGCGGCTAAAGCCCCTCCCACCGAACGAATTGAAGGACATCGACATGCTGCAAGTCCAACAACTGCATCAATACTACGGCGGCAGCCATATCCTGCGTGGCCTGTCGTTCGAGGCCCAGGTCGGCGAAGTCACCTGCCTGCTCGGCCGAAACGGCGTGGGCAAGACCACCCTGCTGAAATGCCTGATGGGCCTGTTGCCGGCCAAACAAGGCGCGGTGAACTGGGAAGGCCAGCCGATTACCACGTTCAAGCCGCACCAGCGTGTACATGCCGGCATCGCCTACGTGCCCCAGGGCCGGGAAATTTTCGGCCGCCTGACGGTGGAAGAAAACCTGTTGATCGGCCTGTCGCGTTTTCCCGGCAGCCAGGCCAAGGTCGTCCCGGCATCTATCTACGAGCTGTTCCCGGTATTGCAAGAGATGAAACAACGCCGGGGCGGCGACCTGTCCGGCGGCCAGCAGCAACAGCTGGCCATCGGCCGCGCCCTGGCGAGCAAGCCGCGCTTGCTGATCCTCGACGAACCCACCGAAGGCATCCAGCCGTCGGTGATCAAGGAAATCGGTGTGGTGATCAAGACGCTCGCCGAACGCGGCGACATGGCGATTCTGCTGGTCGAGCAGTTCTATGACTTTGCCGCCGAACTGGCCGACCAATACCTGGTCATGAGCCGCGGTGAGATCGTCCAGCAAGGCCGTGGTCAGGCCATGCAAGCCGACGGCGTGCGCGGGCTGGTGACGATTTGAGTTTTCCCGTAGCTTGGCTCGCGCGGCGCTCCGCTGCGCGCAGCGATAGCCATCAACCAGAGCAGCACGAAAAAAAACCATGAACGCACCTGCCCCCACCGCCCTGTTCACCCCCAGTTGGCACGCCGAGCTGGAGCTGGGCTATGGCCGCGACGGCGACTGTACGCGGCCGACCCTGCGCCGCCACACAGGCCCGCTGCGGGTGCAGAAGCACCTGTACGCCGAAGGTCCGCAAGTCTGCCAGCACATCATCGTCCACCCGCCCGGCGGCATCGCCGGTGGCGATCGCCTGGACATCAGCGCCAGTGTCGGCAGCGGCGCCTGGGCGCAACTGACCAGCCCCGGCGCCGCCAAGTGGTACCGCGCCGCCGGCCCGGCCTATCAACGCCTCAAGTTGCGCGTCGAAGCCGGCGCCACCCTGGAATGGCTGCCCCAGGAAACCATCGTCTACGCCGGCGCCCAGGCCGAGTTGCACGGCGAGATCGAACTGCTCGGCGATGCCAAGCTGCTGTACTGGGACATGGTCGCCCTCGGCCGCCCGGCCAGTGGCGAGCGCTTCGATACCGGGCATTTCCAAGCGCAGCTGAATATCCGCCGCGACGGCCTGCTGCTCTGGCACGAACGCCAGCGCATCGAAGGCAGCGACGGCCTGCTCGACTCGCCCATCGGCCTGAACGGCAAACCGGTGTTTGCCACCCTGCTGATCAGTGGTGAAATCGACGCCGAGTTGCTCGAACGCTGCCGTAATCTGACCACCCGCGTACGCGGCGACCTGAGCCAATTACCCGGCCTGCTGGTGGCCCGCTGCCTGGCCGATGAGGCGCTGCATGCCCGCGCCTGGCTGATCGACCTGTGGCGCCTGCTGCGCCCTGAATTGCTCGGGCGCGACGCCGTACCCCCACGAATTTGGAGCACCTGACTGATGGACCTGACGCCTCGCGAAAAAGATAAACTGCTGATTTTCACTGCCGGCCTGGTAGCCGAACGCCGCCTCGCCCGTGGGGTGAAACTCAACTACCCGGAAGCCATGGCCTATATCTCCGCCGCCCTGCTGGAAGGCGCCCGCGACGGCCGCACCGTGGCCGAGTTGATGCACGTCGGCACCACCCTGCTGACCCGCGATCAGGTGATGGAAGGCATCCCGGAGATGATCCCGGAGATCCAGGTCGAAGCCACGTTTCCCGACGGCACCAAGCTGGTTACCGTCCACCAGCCGATCGCCTGACCCTGCTCACCACGACCTCGAATGGACTCCAGGAACATCCCATGACGATTGAAGACGCCACCGCCACCGACCTGCCCGCCATCCTGGCCATCTACAACGATGCGGTCGAACACACCACGGCGATCTGGAACGAAACCCTGGTGGACCTGGACAATCGGCAAACCTGGCTGGCCGAACGCAATGCCGCCGGCTTCCCGGTGCTGGTGGCCCACGATGCTGCCGGCGAGGTGCTGGGTTACGCCAGCTACGGCACCTGGCGCAGCATCGAGGGCTTTCGCCACACCGTCGAACACTCGCTGTATGTGCGCAGCGACCAACGCGGCCAGGGCCTCGGTCCCCTGCTGATGCAGGCGCTGATCGATCGGGCCAAAGCGGCTGGGCTGCACGTCATGGTCGCGGCCATCGAGGCGCAAAACAGTGCATCGATCCGCCTGCATGAGCGCCTCGGCTTCACCATCAGCGGGCAAATGTCCCAGGTCGGACGCAAGTTCGACCGCTGGCTCGACCTGACCTTTATGCAATTGATCCTGGAGTGATAAACCAATGATTCCCGGCGAATACCAGATCCAGGACGGTGAGATCGAACTCAACGTCGGCCGCCGCACCCTGACGTTGAGCGTGGCCAACAGCGGCGACCGGCCAATCCAGATTGGCTCGCACTACCACTTCTTCGAAACCAACGATGCGCTGACGTTTGATCGGCCTGTAACACGGGGTATGCGTCTGAATATTCCCGCAGGCACGGCGGTGCGCTTCGAGCCAGGGCAGAGTCGCGACGTGGAGCTGGTGGACCTCGCCGGTGACCGCCGGGTGTTCGGCTTTGCTGGGCGGGTGATGGGCGACTTGGATTAAACGCACGTATAGAGGGCCTGTGGGAGGGGCTTTAGCCGCGACGCCAACGTATCGCAGCTAAAGCGGAGCGCCACCCGGCCCCTCCCACAGCACTACAGCGAACACACTGTGTCAGGACTTTATTGATGAAGATTTCCCGCCAAGCCTACGCCGACATGTTCGGCCCCACCGTCGGTGACAAGCTGCGTCTGGCCGACACCGAGCTGTGGATCGAAGTGGAAAAAGACTTCACCAACTACGGCGAAGAAGTGAAGTTCGGCGGCGGCAAGGTGATCCGCGACGGCATGGGCCAGAGCCAACTCTGCGCGGCGGACGTGGTCGACACCCTGATCACCAACGCGCTGATCCTCGACCACTGGGGCATCGTCAAGGCCGATGTCGGCCTCAAGGACGGGCGTATCGCCGCCATCGGCAAGGCCGGCAATCCGGACATCCAGCCGGACGTGACCATCGCCATCGGCGCCGGCACCGAGGTGATCGCCGGCGAGGGCATGATCCTCACCGCCGGCGGCATCGACAGCCACATCCACTTCATCTGCCCGCAGCAGATCGAAGAGGCATTGATGAGCGGTGTAACCACCATGATCGGCGGCGGCACCGGGCCTGCCACCGGCACCAACGCCACCACCTGCACCCCCGGCCCTGGCACATGATGCGCATGCTGCAGGCCGCCGACGCCTTCCCGATGAACCTGGGTTTTACCGGCAAGGGCAACGCCTCGCTGCCGGAGCCGCTGATCGAGCAGGTAAAGGCCGGCGCCATCGGCCTCAAGCTGCACGAAGACTGGGGCACCACCCCGGCTGCGATCGACAACTGCTTGAACGTGGCCGACCAGTATGACGTGCAGGTGGCGATCCACACCGACACCCTCAACGAGTCTGGTTTCGTCGAAACCACCCTGGCCGCATTCAAGGGCCGCACCATCCACACCTACCACACCGAGGGTGCTGGCGGCGGCCACGCTCCGGACATCATCAAGGCCTGCGGCTTCGCCAATGTGCTGCCCAGCTCGACCAACCCGACCCGGCCGTTCACCCGCAATACCATCGACGAGCACCTGGACATGCTGATGGTCTGCCACCACCTCGACCCCTCGATTGCCGAGGACGTGGCCTTCGCCGAAAGCCGCATCCGCCGCGAGACCATCGCCGCCGAAGACATCCTGCATGACCTCGGCGCCTTCTCGATGATCAGCTCCGACAGCCAGGCCATGGGCCGGGTCGGCGAAGTGATCCTGCGCACCTGGCAGACCGCGGACAAGATGAAAAAGCAACGCGGCCCACTGCCGCAAGACGGTGAAGGCAACGACAACTTCCGCGCCAAGCGCTACATCGCCAAGTACACCATCAACCCGGCGATCACCCACGGCATCAGCCATGAAGTGGGCTCGATCGAGGTGGGCAAGTGGGCCGATCTGGTGCTCTGGCGTCCGGCATTCTTCGGCGTCAAGCCGAGTCTGATCCTCAAGGGCGGAGCGATTGCCGCCAGCCTGATGGGCGACGCCAACGCCTCGATTCCCACGCCGCAACCGGTGCACTACCGGCCGATGTTCGCCAGCTACGGCGGCAGCCTGCACGCTAGCAGCCTGACCTTTATCAGCCAGGCCGCGCTGGACGCCGGAGTACCGCAACAGCTAGGGCTGAAAAAGCAGATCGCCGTGGTCAAGGGTTGCCGCTCAGTGCAGAAGACCGACCTGATCCACAACGACTATTTGCCGAATATCGAGGTCGACCCACAGACCTACCAGGTCAAGGCCGATGGCCAGTTGCTCTGGTGCGAGCCGGCCGAGGTGTTGCCGATGGCGCAGCGCTATTTCCTATTCTGAGGGGCGACTGCTCGTTACCACGCGCCACGGGGCAGCGCTGGCGTTGGCCCTGGCGAGCGCCATACGGTCACCTGTGGCCATCGGCGCGACAGTTTAGGCTTCGGCTTTCTTGTGTGCTTCATAGGTACTGAGGTAGTCGCCGGACAGTTGCTCTTTCTGCGTCTCGCTGAGCAGCTTGCCGGCCATCTGGAAGAACTTCTGTTCCTCCTCATGCAGATGGTGGTGCACCTTTTCCGCCAGCTTCTTGGCTTGCACCAACCAGCTCGGGCTGCTGGGGTCGGTGTCCTCGAGCTCTTCCACCATCTCGTCCATCTGGTGATGCTCGGCAATCGCATGGCGCGAGAGGTCGACGCCGAGATCCTCCTGCATCAGTGGAATATAGAAGTGCCGCTCCTCGGCAACCGAGTGCGCCGCCAACTCCGACTTCAGCAGAGTAAACAGCGCCTGGCGCGCTGAGGTATCGCCACTGGTGTCGATCAGTTTTGTCGACAGCTCACGCTGCGTCTGGTGGCTCAAGCGCAAAGCTTCAAAAATATTCATGGAGTAAACCTCCTCCTTGGCAATAAATGGTGTGAGTCATGTGACCCGCCCAGACTGGCGAAGTGCCCACTTCGATGAATCGAACACGAAAACCCAGATCGCAGGCTGGTTTTCAATGCACTGATTCCATTTTGGTATCGCAGCCGCTAAATTGCTCGCCCCTGAGAAATGACGCTCAGGATCGCAACCCTATGGAGTAAGACCTTTGAACTACGCTAGCAAAATCATCGCCACCCTATTGTTCGCCCTGGCCATCACCGGCTGCACAGGCACGCCGATGAAAACCCAGAATCTGGACAACCAGCAATACACCGTAATCGGTCACAGCCAGGCGAGCGCTACCGGCTTATTGCTGTTCGGCCTGATCCCCATCCAGCAGAACAACCGCTTCGTCCGCGCGCAGAACGCAGCCATCAAGGCCAAGGGCGGCGATGCGCTGATCAATACTCAGATTCAGGAAAACTGGTTCTGGGCCTGGGTACTGACCGGTTATACCACCACCGTTTCCGGCGACGTGGTCAAGCTCAGCAGCGTTCAGTAAGCGACTCTGGCCAGACCGTCTCCCAGCAGCCGGTCTGGTAGCCTTTCAGCACCGCGAGCTATCGCAGCCTCTACCCTGACGTACAGCCTCCGCCTGCAGTCCGCTCAGGGTTACCTGGCGCAGCCATGTAGGGCGGGTGCAACCCGCCACCTCACTCACCGACGACAAGCGCGTCCGTCGCCGGTGCGCCACCCCAGTCCAACGGATAGACGCCCGGCCCGACCCAGCGATGAAAGGATGACCAGGGCCAATCCTGCACTCGCTTGAGCAAACCATGCTTGATCGGGTTGCCGTGCAGGTAAGCGAAATGCCGGGCGAAGTCCGCCTCATCGCCAATCAGGTGTTCCCAGAAACGCTGCTGCCAAAGGGTGCCTTGACCCTTGCCGGCACGGCGATTGGTCATCCGGTCAACACGGTTGTAGCGATCGCCACAAGCATGGGTGACATGCCGCTTGAGCAGACGCCAACGGTTGGAGAAATCGGCATGGCCTGGAGGCAAGGTCCAGATCCTATGCAGATGATCGGGCAATAGAACCCAGGCATCGATACGCAACGGTTGGGTTGAGCGTACGACCTCGATGGCCTCGCGCAGCGCTTGACGAATATCGCGACGGGTCAGGATCGGTTGGCGGCGTGCCGTTACCAGGGTGAAGAAGTAACTGCCGCCGGGTACGCTGGCTCGACGGTAGTCAGGCATGGCAACGTCCTTGTCGCGCTAAATCGCAGGTGGCGGGTTGCACCCGCCCTACAGGTTAGCGCAGCTGGCTGTCCTTGCTGCCGCGACGGTTATAACCGCCGCCCGCCTTCTGCTGCTTATCCAGTTCGGACTGACAGGCCACGCACAGGCGCACGCCCCTGATCGCTTCGCGGCGCGCCAGCGGAATCGGCGCAGCGCATTCCTCACAGTGCTCCAGGCTCTCGCCGGTCGGCAACTGGCTGCGGGCGCGAGCAATGGCGTCCTCTATGCTGCTGTCGATCTGTTCTTGCACCGCACCGTCATTTGCCCAACCACTAGCCATTGCAACCTCCCGGCGTGGCACGCCTCGTCATTCACTATTCAGTTTCGCGTAGCGTCCCGGCATGCAGGTGCAGCGTCATCCGCCCTGCGCTGGGCGCGAAAGCCATAACGCCACTCGCGCGAACCGTTCACAAGCAGACGCAAAGCCCATTTAACCTTTCGATATAAAAGGCGTTATGCCAATAACGCTTCGCACGGAGCTTAAACGCGACCGCTATGGGTGATTCTAGCCCGCGCCAGCGGGTCTTCCTGCCATCGCCGCTGTCACCGTGCGCACCGACTGCGAAGGCCGCGCTCCCGAGCGATCAAGCGATTTGCTCCAATGCGGCTACGCGGCTTCACATCGCAGTGTGGGCTGACCGGCCGCCTGGAGGAAGCCATCCATGACGGCCGGTATCCGTCCTATAGCGAGCACAGCGTCGGCGAACTACTGCGCCAGCGGATCTATCAGAGCGCCTGCGACCGGCGATGACGCCAGCAACCCGCAGCGCCGCACGCAGCCCAAACGCTGGCCACCCAGCGCACGAGCAAAAACGGCTGCCTGCTGATAATTCGAGCAGACTGCCTTGCTCATGAAACATCCGGGCTAGAGCGTCTTGCAGGCCCCTGGCCAGCTCTTCCAGCACTATCATGCGCAGCTTTTTGCCTAGAGTCCTCCATGCCGCGCCTGATCGCCCTGCTCTGCCTGCTGTTTGCCGTCTCCATCCACGCCGACGCCCCGCACAACTTCGCCGCCGCCAAGAAAATTGCCTGGCAGCTCTACGCCGACCGACAAAGCACCTTCTATTGCGGCTGCGCCTACCAAGGCAAGCGCGTCGACCTGGCCAGTTGCGGCTATAAGGTGCGCAAGCAACAACGCCGCGCGCAGCGCCTGGAATGGGAGCACGTGGTGCCGGCCTGGGTGATCGGTCACCAGCGCCAGTGCTGGCAGCACGGCGGACGCAAGAACTGCACGCGCAGCGACCCGGTGTTCAAGGCCGCCGAAGCCGACCTGCACAACCTGGTGCCGAGCATCGGCGAAGTGAATGGCGACCGCTCCAACTACGCCCTCGGCATGCTCAGCGACAAACCGCAGCAGTACGGCGCCTGCCCCATGGTGGTCAACTTCAAGCAGAAAACCGCCATGCCACCCGAGCCGGCACGCGGCGCCTCGGCGCGCATCTACCTGTACATGGCCGACCACTACAAGCTGCGCCTGTCCAAGCTTGACCGGCGCACCTACGAAGCCTGGAACCGCCAATACCCGATCAGCGAGTGGGAGCGCTGGCGCAACCAGAAAGTCGGCTGCGTGATGGGCCACGGCAACCCCTACATCGGCGCAGTCGACCCGGCCAACTGCAGCCCGCTGCGGCGCGCCGGCGAGCCACGCCGCAGCAGCGGCTGACGGGACGCTTTTTGGCGGGATGCAGTTGCTTTAGGGAATGTGCTTGAACGCAGCGCTACCCATTACAACCGAACGCCGGGCCGCCTAAGCGTCAGGGCTGCAACTGCTGCAGATAGGCGGCCAGGGCGTCGATTTGTGCGTCGCTGAAGTCGGCGGCGATCGACATCATCACCGAGCCGGCGCGACTCGGGTCCTTGTCGCGAAACCGCGTCAGCGCCTTGCGCAGGTACTCGGCCGGCTGACCGGCCAGGCGCGGGGTGTTGTCGCGGCCCTCGGCATGCACGCCGTGGCAGCCGGTGCAGATGGTCTTGAACGTCACCTCGCCCTGCTGCTGCAACGCCGCATCGACCGGCTCGCTATGCGCCAGCAGCTTTTGCTGACCAAAGTAGATGGCGACGTTGACCCGATCTTCCAGGGTCAGGGTCGGCGCCAGCTTGGACATGACGAAGTCCTTGCGCTCGCCGCTGGCGAATTTCTCGAAGGCGTTGAACAGGTACACCGGGTTCTGCTCGGCCAGATTGGGAATGTACGGGCGCTTGCTGTTGCCGTTCTCGCCGTGGCAATTACCGCAGAAGAGCATCCGTTCCTGGCCGGCCGCATAGGCCTGCTCGCGCAACACCGGGTCGGCGTTGAGCCGGGTAAAGCGTTGCATGGCCTCATCGTTGGCCTGGGCCAGGCTGGCGATGCAACAGAAGAACACAAGGGTGAGTACGCGCATGGCGGGAGACCTTTGCCTGGTTTGCTTGGTAGGACGGGCGGCGACTATAGGCGCAACCACCCGGCCGTACCCCGGCGCAGGTCAAGCAAATGGCAGATAGCGCGGCGCAACGCGCGGCCTGGGCGGCGGCACCGCATGGATGCAAAACCTGGCTGAGGAGGCGCTCAGGCCTAAGATGCCCCCCTGCGTCCGGACGCAATCAGCCGCTTTTGGTGCATGCACCGGTCAGGCCGCCCTGCGCATGCACACAGAAGGGGCATAAGCGCGGTTCAGGCCGAGCGGGAAAGCGGCAACTCCATCAGCTTATCCAGCAATTTGAGCATGTGCCGGCGGGTAATTACCCCGATCACCTTGCCGCCGGCATCGACCACCGGGTAACTCTTCGGCTTGTCGCCGAGCATCTGCTGCGCCAGCGCCACGGCGTCCATGGCGGTGGTCACGCTGAGCACGTCGGTGCGCATGATGTCGCGCACCGTGGCCACTCGCTGGTTGTAATAAGCCACCTGGATCGCCACCTGCAGGCACTCCTGCTCGGAAATCCAGCCCAAGAGCAGGCCCTGCGCATCGGTGACCGGCCCGCCGAGAATGGGATAACGCATCAGCTGCCTGGCCGCCTCCACCACCGGCATATCGGCGCCAATGCTGGCAAAGTCCTTGGTCATGTAATCGGCAATAGCGGCAGTGTTCATCGAGCGGGCTCCCGTGGGGCTAGCGAGTCGTGGTCGACCGGACGGGCGCCCGGACACTAGACCCATAGCAAGTTCCAGGCCCTGTTTACCCCTTGGCCGCCTGCACCCAGGCGGCGGGCTGCTGCCTATGGCGCCCTGCCAGCATCCGCAGTATGTTCGAGGTACGTTTATTCACGGATGACCCCATGGCCAGCAAAGCCCACCCGCAGCGTCAGCAACAGCTTCTGGCGCTGCTGATCGATGCCGACAACGCCTCCGCCGCGATCGTCGAAGGCCTGTTCGAGGAAATCGCCAAGTTCGGCGTCGCCAGCGTCAAGCGCATCTACGGCGACTGGACCCAGCCCAACCTCGGCAGTTGGAAGAAGGTGCTGCTGGACTACTCGATCCAGCCGATCCAGCAATTCGCCTACACCCGCGGCAAGAACGCCACCGACAGCGCGCTGATCATCGACGCCATGGACCTGCTCTACACCCGGCGCTTCGACGGCTTCTGCCTGGTCTCCAGCGACAGCGACTTCACCCGCCTGGCCGCCCGCCTGCGCGAGGAAGGCCTGACCGTCTACGGCTTCGGCGAGGAGAAAACGCCCAAGCCGTTTGTCTCGGCCTGCGACAAGTTCATCTACACCGAACTGCTGCGCGCCGACGCCGCCGATACCCAGGACGAACCCGCCGCCAGCGGCGACAAATCGCAACCGAACGCGCCCAGCGAACAACCCGACGAACCGACCAAGCCCGCCGCCAAACCGAAAGCGCAGAAGGTGCCGACGGACTTTATCGCCAAGGTCATCGAAGACATCAGCGACGAGGACGGCTGGATTCAACTCGGCTCCCTCGGCTCGACCATCAGCAAACTACGCCCGGCGTTCGATGCACGACTGTATGGCTTCAGGAAACTCAGCGACTTGATCAAGGGCCATCCCAAGCGCTTCGAGTTGCAGGTGCGCGGGAGCAGTGCGATGGGGGGCGAGGCGTTGTATGTGAGGACTCGGAAGGTGGGGAAGTGACACGCGTACCGCATAACCCAACACAAACCACGGACGCTAATACAGCAAGGAATTAGACATGGAATTCTTCGAAAAACTTAACAGTCTCTCCGCCAAGATTCGCCAACAGGCTGCAGCGATAAAAACGGAAGAAGCTACAAAAAATGCCTTTGTCATGCCATTCATCAACAGCGTGCTTGGCTACGACGTATTTGATCCTCGGGAAGTAACTCCAGAATTCGTCTGTGACGTAGGGACGAAGAAAGGTGAAAAGATTGACTACGCAATCCTGAAAGATGGCGAAGTTCAAATGTTGATCGAATGCAAGAAAATTGGCGAGCCACTGAATGTCAATCACGCCTCCCAACTGTTTCGCTATTTCCATGTAACAAATGCTCGTATCTCCATCCTCACAAACGGCCAAGTCTACAAATTTTTTACTGACCTGGACGCCCCAAACAAGATGGACGAGAAGCCCTTTCTTGAACTGGATTTACTCGACATCGATGAACACGCCGTACCTGAACTAATAAAGCTCACAAAATCGGCTTTCGACGTTGACTCCATCGTCAACTCTGCGGGCGAACTTAAGTATGTCAGCCAAATAAAAAAAGAGATCGCATCCCAGTTCAGCAAACCTGATGATGACTTTGTAAAGTTCTTTGCCTCCCGCGTTTATGACGGAATGATCACGCAAAAAGTGCGTGAGCAATTCGCCGAACTGACCCGAAAGGCTGTTGCTCAATTTTTGAGCGACCAAGTGAACGATCGCTTGAAGTCAGCGATGAGCGGTGCGCTTCAACCCAGCTATAGCACTGCCGCACCTACAGCAACCGAAGCCTCTGCAGAACAACTCGACGAGCCCGCAGACGACAAAATCATGACCACGCTTGAAGAGCTTGAGGGCTACCATATCGTTAAAGCGATTGTGCGTTCGGTTGTTGACGCGAAGCGAATTATCCAGCGTGACACCCAGAGTTACTTCGGAATTTTGCTGGACGACAATAACCGTAAACCGATTTGCCGCCTGCACTTTAATCGCATGCAAAAGTACATCGGTATCTTTGACCAAGAAAAAACCGAGACCCGCCACCCGATCAACTCACTGGACGAAATCTACGATTTTTCCGACCAGTTGAAAACAACCACCGGTTTTTACTCCTAACTTTTAATGTGACGCGAAACTACTTTGTAGGATGGGTTGAGCGCAGCGATACCCATCAATTTCTTGACCAGCATCCATCCAAACATCCGGTGTTGATCCGCCGCAACTCTATTGGACTTAATTACGTGTTTCGCCCTTACGGCGAGTTACTTTCTCTTTGCTCGCGCTAAAGAGAAAGTAACCAAAGAGAAAGCGCGCCCGGCATACGGGTTTCGCTTCGCTCAACTTCCCTCGCTCCGGCACTGTTCCGAGGGTCGTCACGAAGGGCCATCCCTGGCCCATCGCTCCTCGTTTGGCATCCATGCCAAACGCCCCTCTCCACAGCACCTCCACTCGGCCTCCTGACGGGATCGGGGATCGCGTCGTCTGGGCGATTTGTGGACGGCCACGCCAAAAGCACTTGATCGTACCCACGCTCCGCGTGGGCACGCAGCACCGGACGCTCCGCGTCCTTGCTCGGCGAGAGGCAAAGCAAACCGTGACGCGGAGCGTCACAGGCGGTGTGCCCACGCTGGAGCGTGGGCACAATCAATCTCTACGCGGCGGGTTACACCCGCCCTACGAACTGAGCGTGGGCACAATCGGAAGCAAGCACCGCCCACGCTTCGCGTGGGCGGTGTTTTTGATCTGTTTAGTAATTGGATGAGATCTATCTGGCGACGCCAAAAGCCCCTTCAGGAGGCCGAACGGAGTCGTTGCGCAAGGGAGTGAGCCGCATGGATGCGGCGACGACTGCATGGATGCAGGAGGTAGGGCGACGCAGGATGCCAAAGCCGAGAGGCGTAAAGGGCCAGGGACGGCCCTTGTACGCCGGCCCCTGGAGCAATGATGGAGTGAGGGAACCCGCCGTAGGCGGGCCGGATGGCGGGGCAAGCCCTCTTGGTTACTTCTGGGGCGACTGCCAGAAGTGACTCGCCCGACAGGGCGAAACGGTAACCAGAAGACAGCTTCTGGGTATCAACCTCAATGAACAGCCGATGGGTATCGCTGCGCTCAACCGAATCCTACGTGCCATGCAGCTCAGCACGCGAAATTCCAGCGGCGCAGGCCGATCGAGTAAGGCTTGCGAAACACCACGGCCGTACTCCTCGGCCAAGCGCTGGAAACCCCGCAGCCACTGGCGGCGACGCCTGGCAGTGCTCCTGTCAATCACCACACTGACCGGCAGTTGACCTACCGTTTATCAGCAGAATTGATCAATAAGTGAACAACCCACGCATCGAGCGCTCTGAACCTCACGAGTGATCGAGTGTCCCCCCTCGCTTTTCCCTCAAAGACCCGGAAGCAAAATCCTCTTATGTGCATGAGTGCACGGGGGTGTTTTATGTCCAAAAATTGGAGGACAGATAATGTCTAAGCATTCGCTTCAGAGCGTCGAACGCATGCAGCTCCCCATCCGAGCCCAACGCCAACCGCAACAGAAACCCTTCTGGCGGCGCCTGCTCGCCATTGCCGCGCCCACTCAGCACAGCTGGCGCGGCGGACTCAAGCTCAGAGGCTACAAGCAGTTATCCAATTCCACGCCGATTGCCCCGGTCGCGGTCGGCAAACTACAGTTGGCGATTCCGCTCCAGCGCGGTCGCAGATGCGCCCAGCCCTGCGTGCAGCCGGGCCAGCATGTGCGCAAGGGCGAGGTGATCGGCATCGGCGATGGCAACACCCCTTGGGTGCATGCCAGCACCTCCGGCATCGTGGAACAGGTCGGTCTCGCCTTCGCCGCCGACTCAGCCGAGCCGGTTATGGCCGTTATGCTGAACGCCGATAGTCTGGATGAGTGGATCGAACGCCCCGTGCTGGGGCTACCCCACACGTCCGAGGCGCTGGTCGAACGGGCGTTGCAGATGGGCATCGTTGGGCTGGGTGGCGCGGGTTTCCCGACCGCCCTCAAGCTGGCCGGCGCCCAGCAGCCCGACCTGCTGCTGATCAACGGCGCCGAATGTGAACCCTTCCTGACCTGCGATGACCGTCTCATGCGCGAACGCGCCGAGGCGCTGATCGAGACTGCCGACTATCTCGCTACCCTGCTGGGAATAACCCAGACCCGCTTCGGTATCGAAACCAACAAACCTGAGGCGATGGCCTCGTTGCGTGCCGCCGCCCGCCAGGCGCGTACCCACGTCGAGATCTGTCCGTTACCGGCGCGTTACCCGGCAGGCGGCCAACCGCTGATGATCAAGAGCCTGAGCGGTCGTAACCTGGCGCCGGGTGCCCGGCCGGCCGAGATCGGCGTGCTGGCGCTGAATGTCGCCACGCTTTACGCACTGGGCCGCGCGGTGTTCCACGCCGAGCCTTTGATATCACGGGTGTTGACGCTGACCGGGGGCTGTGAGCACCCCGGGAATGTCGAAGTGCCGCTTGGTTATCCGGTCAGCGCACTGCGCGAGATTGCCGGTGCCGATCCCGCGGGCCGTCTGACCCAGGTCGGCGGCCCGATGATGGGACTGCCACTACCGGACCCCAGCGCAGTCATCAGCAAGACCAGCAGCTGCCTGATATTTGCTGCCGAGCGCTACCTGCCGGCAGCCGAACCTGCGAGCAGTTGCATCCGCTGTACCCGCTGCGTAGATGTCTGCCCGATCTCGCTGAGACCCTTGGATCTCTACTCCGCGGCTGAGCGCACTGACCACGCGACATTGCAGACACTGCAGCTGGACGCCTGCATCGAGTGCGGCAGCTGCAGCAGCGTCTGCCCGAGCAATCTGCCGCTGCGCGAGCGCTTTCGCCAGAGCAAGGCGGAGCTGCGCAAATGAGCCTGATACTCCGCCCTACCCCGCACCGCCTCAGGACGCTGATGCTGCTGGTCAGCCTGTGCCTGCTGCCGGGCACCGCCCTGTATGCCTGGCAATTCGGCATCGTGGTCTGGCTGCAGGCCTTCTGGTGCGTGCTGCTGGCCTTGGGCTTCGAAGCCGCTGTGCTGCGCCTGCGCGGATCTGATGTGCGGGCGGGGCTGGGCAACCTGAGCTGGCTGGTATTAGGCCTGATTCTGGCTCGGGCACTGCCGCTGCTGGTGCCGCTGTGGATGATCGCGCTGGCCAGCTTTGCCGCCGTCGTACTGTGTAAATACGGCAGTGGCGGCCTTGGCCGCAACCGCCTCAACCCCGCCATGGTTGGCCTGGGCATCATCGCCCTGGGTTTCTACCAACTGCTGTACCCCGCGCCATCGAACCTGGCCCCCTGGACCTTCACCCTGGACGCTAAAGAGGTTCTGCTGCAGCAGTTGCAACTGGCGCCACGCCTCAGCCTCGATGCATTCGCTGGCGCCACCCAACTGGCCCTGGGAGAGCTCAGCCCTACCACCCCCAATTTGTCGGGGGTCGGCTATATAGCCGGCGGCTTACTGCTGGGCATCTTGAAGGTGATCCGCATCGAGATTCCGCTGGCGATGCTCGCCACCGCCGCAGTGCTGTGCCTGGCCGCCGGCCATAGCCCACAGGAAAGCCTGTACAGCCTCAGCCTCGGCGGTTTTCTGTTCACCGCCTTTTTCATCGCCACCGATCCGGTCACCAGTCCCGATACGCCTGCCGGCCGCATCCTGTTCGGCGTGATCATTGGCGCGTTGACCGAGCTGATTCGCGAATTCGGGCTGTATGCCGATGGTCTCTGCTTCGCCGTGCTCGCCGCCAATCTGCTGGTGCCGCAGATCGATCAGCTGGTATTGAACATACAACGCGCCTGGAACAGCGAACGCCCTGGTCTGAGACTACAGGGGGCTTAACAGGGGATAGCGGTAAACTCGTTGGCTAGCGCTCGCGCGGCATGAGCAGGCGGTTGAAAACTATCCGTTCGGCTAAGCGGCCTTGCAAGATCGCGAAGCGGAGTAACCGCCGCAGGCAGGGTGAGCGAAGCGCATCAACTGCGCCTGTACAGCTCGGACACTGGGGCAATGCTGTTCACTTAAGCCTAGTGAGCAGCATTTTTCGTAGCCCGGATGAAATCCGGGGAAGTATCGGCCCCGTAGGAGCGGCCCATGGGCGCGACAGCAGTTTCGCGGGCGTGGCCCGCTCCTACGATGGGCATCAATCGTCAGCGGCCGTACAGACAACAGCCCCGCACCTGGCGCGGGGGCTGACTTACGACAAGCACCCTGAGAAGGTCACTTAAGTGAACAGCGTTGCGGACACTGGGGGGTCGGTTGATATCGCCGACGTGTCCGCCTAGCCTTCGCTCGCTACCGGGTGCAACGGCCTGTCAGCCATATGGTCCAGCCAACGTTTGCGCGGCGCAAGCGTTCGCGAGGTAAGCCTGCGCCCCACCCGCCATTAGCGGCACAGACGCGCCAGGGTAAGCAGTAGGCCTGGCGAGTTGACTCTCCTCGCTGGCCCTAAGGATGGGTTGAGCGCAGCGATGCCGATGGTTTACACAGAAAAAAGGCCAGTCTCTCGACTGGCCTTTTTGTGTACCGCCCTACCCGCTGTTAGCCATTGCTGGGGAACGCGAACTGCGCGGCTTCATGCGAGGCGCGCTGCGGCCAGCGTTGGGTGATGGCCTTCTTGCGGGTGTAGAAACGCACACCGTCCGGGCCGTAGGCATGCAGATCGCCGAACAGCGAACGCTTCCAGCCGCCGAAGCTGTGGTAGGCCACCGGCACCGGCAAGGGCACGTTGACGCCGACCATGCCGACTTCGATCTCGTCGCAGAACAGCCGCGCCGACTCGCCGTCGCGGGTGAAGATGCAGGTGCCGTTGCCGTATTCGTGGTCGTTGATCAGCTGCATGGCCTCTTCCAGGCTGCCCACGCGGACGATGCACAACACCGGACCGAAGATCTCGTCGGTGTAGATGCTCATCTCCGAGGTGACCTTGTCGAACAGGGTGCCGCCGAGGAAGTAGCCGTTCTCGTTGCCGCTGACACTCAGGCCACGGCCGTCGACCACCAGCTCGGCACCGGCGGCGACGCCAGCGTCGATGTAGCCTGTGACCTTGTCGCGGGCGGCGCTGGTGACCAGCGGGCCCATATCGAGGCCGCAGGAGGTGCCGGCGCCGATCTTCAGTTCGTGAATCTGCGGAGTAATCTTCTGCACCAGGGCATCAGCGATCTGGTCACCCACGCACACGGCGACCGAGATGGCCATGCAGCGCTCGCCGCAGGAACCGTAGGCCGCGCCCATCAGGGCGCTGACGGCGTTGTCCAGATCCGCGTCGGGCATCAGCACCGCGTGGTTCTTCGCCCCGCCGAGGGCCTGCACGCGCTTGCCGCGCTTGGTGCCTTCGCTGTAGATGTATTCGGCGATCGGGGTCGAGCCGACGAAGCTCAGGGCCTTGACTTCCGGGGCTTCGATCAGCGCGTCGACCGCTTCCTTGTCGCCGTGCACCACGTTCATCACGCCATTCGGCAAGCCGGCTTCGATCAGCAGGGCGGCGATGTACAGGGTCGAGCTGGGGTCACGCTCGGACGGCTTGAGGATGAAGCAGTTGCCGCAGACGATGGCCAGCGGGTACATCCACAACGGCACCATGGCCGGGAAGTTGAACGGGGTAATCCCCGCCACCACGCCGATCGGCTGCATGTCGCTCCAGGCGTCGATATTCGGGCCGACGTTGCGGCTGTATTCACCCTTGAGGATTTCCGGGGCGGCGCAGGCGAACTCGACGTTTTCGATTCCGCGCTTGAGTTCGCCGGTGGCGTCCTCGATGGTCTTGCCGTGTTCTTCGCTGATCAGCTTGGCGATGGCGCCTTCGTGCTGTTCGAGCAGGTGCTTGAAGCGGAACATCACCTGGGCGCGCTTGGCCGGCGGGGTCTTGCGCCAGGCCGGGAAGGCGGCCTTGGCGGCGTCGATGGCCTGCTGGATGGTCGCGCGGTCGGCCAGGGCGACCTGGTGGATCACCTCGCCGGTGGACGGGTTGAATACATCAGCGTGGCGGCCGGTGCCGGCAACGCGCTCGCCGTTGATCAGGTGCGGGATATGGCTCATAAAAATCTCCGTGATCGAATTCTGTAGGGTGGATGAAGGTAGCGGCATCCAGCCAAATAGTTGTGTTGTTGTAGGAGCGGGCCGCGCCCGCGATTCGCGGTGTTCGCGGTGTTCGCGGGCATGGCCCGCTCCTACAGGTTGTCGTTGCTTCAGTCCAGCTTGTTCAGGGTCTCGCCAACCGCATTGAAGACGCGGTCGAGGTCTTCCATCTTGGCGTTGAAGGTTGGGCCGAATTGCAGGCTGTCGCCGCCGAAGCGCACGTAGAAACCAGCCTTCCACAGGGCCATGCCGGCCTCGAAGGGGCGGATTACCGGGTCGCCGTCACGCGGAGCGATCTGGATCGCGCCGGCCAGACCGCAGTTGCGAATGTCGAGGACGTGCTTGCTGCCTTTCAGGCCATGCAGGGCGCTCTCGAACTGCGGCGCCAGCTCGGCGGCTTGCTGCACCAGGCTCTCGCGCTTGAGCAGCTCCAGCGAAGCCAGGCCGGCGGCGCAGGCCACCGGGTGGGCGGAATAGGTGTAGCCGTGGGTGAACTCGACCATATGCTCGGGCGTAGCCTGCTGCATAAAGGTGTTGTAGATCTCGCTGGAGGCGATGACCGCGCCCAAGGGGATCGCACCGTTGGTGATCTGCTTGGCGGTGTTCATGATGTCCGGGGTGACGCCGAAGTACTCGGCGCCGCTCCATTTGCCCATGCGCCCGAATGCGGTGATCACTTCATCGAAGATCAGCAGGATGTTGTGCTGCGTGCAGATCTCGCGCAGTCGCGGCAGGTAGCCCACCGGCGGCACTATGACCCCGGCCGAACCAGACATCGGCTCGACTATCACCGCGGCGATGTTCGAGGCGTCGTGCAACTCGATCAGCTTGAGCAGTTCGTTGGCCAGCTCCACGCCGCCGGTCGCGGCCATGCCCATGGTGTACTCCAGACCCGCCTGCAGGGTGTGCGGCAGGTGGTCGACGTCCATGAACTGGCCGTACATCTTGCGGTTGCCACCCATACCACCGAGGCTGGTGCCGGCGATATTGACGCCGTGGTAGCCACGGGCGCGGCCGATGAACTTGGTCTTGGCCGGTTGGCCCTTGAGGCGCCAGTAGGCCTTGGCCATCTTCACCGAGGTATCGGCACACTCGGAGCCGGAGCTGGTGAAGAACACATGGTTCAAGCCATCCGGCACCAGCTCGACCAGTTGCTCGGCCAACTGGAAGGCCAATGGATGGCCGTATTGGAAGCCCGGCGAGTAGTCGAGGGTGCCGAGCTGCTTGGCCACCGCCTCCTGGATTTCCTTGCGCGAATGACCGGCGCCACAGGTCCACAGGCCGGACAGGCTGTCGTAGACCTTGCGCCCGCTCTCGTCGGTCAGCCAGCTGCCTTCGGCGGCGACGATAAAGCGCGGGTCGCGCTGAAAGTTGCGATTGGCGGTAAAGGGCATCCAGTGCGCATCCAGCTTGAGCTGGCTGGCCAATGGCGGGGTGGCGGTCTGCGGCATGTTCATCGGGTGGCCTCGCGTATGGGCAACTTGATTAGTTTGTGGGAGGGGCCGAACGGCGCTCCCACCCAGCAAAAGCGAATCTGTTGCCAGACAAGGTGCCACGGGAATACAGTCAGTAAAAGCACACTCTTCTTATCTTTAGTTAAGCGATGGCTAAACAATGAGCACACGCCGCCCCGATCCCCTGGCCCAGGTCAGCGACTTCGATATTCGCCTGCTCAAGCTGTTTCGCAGCGTGGCGGAATGCGGCGGCTTTTCCGCCGCCGAGAGCGTCCTGGGGATTGGCCGCTCGGCAATCAGCCAGCAGATGAGCGACCTCGAACAGCGCCTCGGCTTGCGCCTGTGCCAGCGCGGTCGCGCGGGGTTCGCCCTGACCGAGGAAGGCCGCGAGGTGTACCAGTCGACCCAGCAACTGCTGGCCGCGCTGGAGAGCTTTCGCACCGAGGTCAACGGCCTGCATCAGCACCTGCGCGGCGAGCTGAATATCGGCCTGACCGACAACCTGGTGACGGTGCCGCATATGCGCATCACCAACGCCCTGGCGCGCCTCAAGGAACGCGGCCCGGACGTGCGCATCCATATCCGCATGACCCCGCCGAGCGAGGTCGAGCAAGGCGTGCTCGACGGCCGCCTGCATATCGGCGTGGTGCCGCAGGCCGGCGCACTGTCCGGGCTGGACTACCAGGCGTTGTACGACGAGCGCTCGCTGCTCTACTGCGCGGTCGGCCATCCGCTGTTCTATGTCGACGACCAGCAGCTTGAGGATCAGCGCTTGAATGCCCAGGACGCCATCGCGCCGACCTTCCGCCTGCCGCCCGACGTGCAGAGCCACTACCAGGCACTCAACTGCACCGCCAGCGCCTCGGACCGCGAGGGCATGGCCTTCCTGATTCTCACCGGCCGTTTCATCGGCTACCTGCCCGACCACTACGCCGCAGCCTGGGTCCAGCAGGGCCGCCTGCGCGCACTGAAAGCGGACTCGCGCTTTTATGACGTCAACCTGGCCGCCGTCACCCGCAAGGGCCGCCGCCCGCACCTGGTGCTGGAGAGCTTTCTCGAGGCGCTGGAAGCGAGTGGCTGATCGGCGACGCCGTAGGGCCGGCTCGGGTGGCGATGGCGTTCCGGGCGTAGGGCGGTCCGGGCGGCGATCCGTTCGGAGCGCAGCGACAGCCCGCCAGTTTTTATGCCGCGCCGATGAACCAATGGTGCATTGCCTGCGGGTAGGCCGGCTCGGGCGGCGATCCGTTCGGAGCGCAGCGACAGCCCGCCAGCTTTTGTGCCGCGTCAGGCGGCCAATGGTGCACTGCCTACGGCGAGTGACACCCTACAGATTGCGATTGCCCCGGACCTGATGGCGGTCCGGATGCACTGCCCACGGCGCCTCGGAACGCCGACACACCAGGTAACAACTGGGCGGGCGCAGGTGGCGCGCGGGGCGGTCACACAACTATGCTCGATACCCACGCGGTGTCACCACGGAGGATGCCATGCCTAGCCGTCGCCACTTCATTCAGCGCAGCGCCGCCCTGCTCAGCCTTATTGCCGCCGCGCCCTGGCTGGCGCGCAATGCCTTCGCCCTGCCCCCCGAGCAACTGCTGCAGCGGCAGATTCCCGGCAGCGACGAACGCCTGCCGGTAATCGGCCTGGGCACCTCACGCACCTTCGACGTCAACCTCGACGATGCCAGCCTCAACCCCCTGGACGAGGTGATGCGGACCTTTATCAACGGCGGCGGCAGCCTGATCGACAGCGCACCCAGCTATGGCAACGCCGAGGCCGTCAGCGGCGAACTGCTCAGGCGGACCAATACCCAGGACAAGGCGTTTCTCGCGACCAAGGTGTCCGCCAACGGCCGCGAGCGCGGCATGGCCCAGGTCGCGGCCAGCCTGCGCGCCCTGCAAACCGACACACTCGATTTGCTCCAGGTGCACAACCTGCAGGACACCCGCACCCAACTGGCCCTGCTGCGTGAGCTGAAGGAGCAAGGCAAGGTGCGCTACATCGGCATCACCCATTACCGCGAAGCGGCCCACGCCGACCTGCTCGAGGTGCTGGCGAAGGAGCCGGTGGATTTCGTCCAGTTCAACTATTCGGTGGCCGAGCGCAACGCCGAGAAGCGCCTGCTGCCTTACTGCGCCGACCGCGGTATCGCCACCCTGATCAACCGGCCGTTCCAGCGCGGCCAGTTGTTCCGCCGGGTCGAGGGCAAGCCGCTGCCGGATTGGGCGATCGAGGTCGACGCCACCTCCTGGGCACAGTTGCTGCTCAAGTTCATCCTCGCCAACCCGGCGGTGACCGTGGTGATCCCGGCTACCTCCAAGGTGCGTTATATGACCGACAACCTGCTGGCCGGCCAGGGTCGCCTGCCGGATGCGGCGCTGCGCGAGCGGATCGTTCGCGCGTTCAGCTGAGGCGTGCATAGGGTGGACATGGCGAAGCCTGCTGCGGGCAAGCCTGGTGGCATCTCCACCCTACGTTTGCGCGTGCCTTGGTAGGGGTTTTCGCCGCGATGCTTGGGCTGTGCGTTGAAAAAATCGCGGCTAAAGCCCCTCCCACGAGATAGTGCTTCTCCCGTGCATGCGTGGCCCAAGCCGTTCACTCCGCGCCGAAGGAACGATCAATGAGCCCAACCCAGCGTCTGGCCATTGCGATCAACGCCAAACCGGCCGAACTGCTCGCCGCACTGGGTGGCTTCGGCCTGTTCTTCTGCCTGTTCAGCGGCTATTTCATGCTACGGCCGATCCGCGAAGCGATGGGCATTCGCGGCGGTGTGGAGAACTTGCAGTGGCTGTTCAGCGGCACGTTCCTGGTCATGCTGGCCGCCGTACCGCTGTTCGCCTGGCTCAATTCGCGGGTGCCGCGAGCACGCTATATCGACTGGGTGTACGGCTTCTTCATCGTCAACCTGCTGGCCTTCGCCGCACTGTTCCAGCAAGTCGGCGACGATATCTGGGCGGCGCGGCTGTTCTACGTGTGGATCTCGGTCTACAACCTGTTCGTGGTCTCGGTGGCCTGGAGCCTGATGGCCGATGTCTTCGATGCGGCCCAGGCCAAGCGCTTGTTCGCCTTTATCGCCGCCGGCGCCAGTTGCGGCGGTCTGGCCGGGCCGGCTTTCGGCGCCCTGCTGGTCGGTGCCATCGGCCAGAGTGGCCTGATCCTCTGCGCCGCCCTGCTGCTCGGCGGCGCCGTGCTGGCCAAGCACCATCTGATGGCCTGGCGCGCCCAGGGCGGTGCCGGCCGCCCCGGCGCAGCGCCCAGCGAGAACCCGCGCGAGCCGGTGACGGGCAACCCGTTCAGCGGCATGACCCGGGTGCTGGCCTCGCCCTACCTGCTGGGCATCAGCGCCTTCGTCATCCTCCTGGCGACGGCGAGTACCTTCCTCTACTTCGAGCAGGCGCGCCTGGTGGCGCTGACCTTCCCAGAGCGCAACCAGCAGATCCGCGTGTTCGGCCTGATCGACTTCAGCGTGCAGGCGTTGTCGCTGTTGGCCCAGCTGTTCATCACCGGGCGGGTGGCGGAGAAATTCGGCCTGCGCGCGCTGCTGGCCGGGGTGCCGCTGCTGGTCTGCCTGGGCTTTCTCGGCCTGGCCCTGGCACCGACCTTCGCCATGCTCGCGGCGCTGATGATCGTGCGCCGGGTCGGCGAGTACTCCTTCGTCCGCCCCGGCCGGGAAATGCTCTTCGCCCCGCTCGATGCACAGGCCAAGTACAAAGCCAAGAACTTCATCGACACCGTGGTCTACCGCGGTGGCGACGCCGTCAGCGCCTGGGTCAAGGCGCTGCTCGACCTGATCAGCCAGGGCGCGTTGCTCGCCGCACTGGTCGGCGCCGCCTGCGCCGCCGCCTGGGCCGCGCTCGGTTGGTACCTGGGCGGGAAGCAGAGCGCGCAGCAAGCCCAGGCAGAACCGCGCGCCCGCGACCAGCCACCCCTGTAGCCCGGATGCAATCCGGGAACGATTGGTAGTAGGCAGATTCCCCCGGATTGCATCCGGGCGACCAAGACACACTGCCAGACCCGAGAACACCTCGCCACGTCACCTATACGCACAACCTTGGTGCAGGGCCTGGGCTGGAGAGCATCCGCTGCGGTTTTTCTGCGCCTTGCGCTTGTCACCTCGATGACAGTGGGTTATCAGTGCAGTCGTTGAACACCTGACCACCGTGGAACCGCCCCATGACCGTTGAAGTACCCGCGCACAGCGCCCATGCCGCCGGCAAACCGGCCGGGCGCATCCGCCAGAAGAACGAAGAAGCGATCCTTGCCGCCGCCGAGGAAGAATTCGCCCGTCACGGCTTCAAGGGCACCAGCATGAACACCATCGCGCAGACCGTCGGCCTGCCGAAAGCCAACCTGCACTACTACTTCAGCAACAAGCTGGGCCTGTACCTGGCAGTGCTGAGCAACATCCTCGAACTCTGGGACAGCACCTTCAACAGCCTGAGCGTCGACGACGATCCGGCCGAGGCCCTGGCCCGCTACATCCGCGCCAAGCTGGAATTCTCGCGGCGCTACCCCAAGGCCTCGCGAATCTTCGCCATCGAGGTGATCAGCGGCGGCGAGTGCCTGTCGGAGTACTTCAACCAGGACTATCAGAGCTGGTTCCGTGGCCGCGCCGCCGTGTTCGAGGCCTGGATCGCCGCCGGCAAGATGGACCCGGTCGACCCGGTGCACCTGATCTTCCTGCTGTGGGGCAGCACCCAGCACTACGCCGACTTTGCCTCGCAGATCTGCCGGGTCACCGGCCGCACGCGCCTGAGCAAACAGGACTTCGAGGTGGCCAGCGACAACCTGGTGCGCATCATCCTCAAGGGCTGCGGCCTGACCCCGCCCGCCACAACCTGATGCCCTACACCCTGCTCGGCCCTTGCGACTACCGCGAGGAGATCCGCAAGAGCCGTTTTCTCGCCCTCGCCGCGCCGGTGGCCAGCGCGGCCGAGGCGCAGGCGTTTATCGCCCGCGTCAGCGACCCCGGCGCCTCGCATAACTGCTGGGCCTGGAAGGTCGGCCAGCAGTACCGTTTCAGCGACGACGGCGAACCCGGCGGCACCGCTGGGCGGCCGATCCTCGCCGCCATCGACAGCCAGGATTGCGACCAGGTCGCGCTGCTGGTGATCCGCTGGTACGGCGGCATCCAGCTCGGCACCGGCGGCCTGGCCCGCGCCTATGGCGGCAGCGCCAACAAATGTTTGCAGGGCGGCCAACGCCGCGAACTGGTCACGCGCACGCGCTGCGCCTGCCACTGCGGCTTCGCCGAACTGGCGTTGCTCAAGGCGCGCCTGAGCGAACTGGACGCGGTGCTGGACAGCGAGACCTTCGATGCCAGCGGCGCCGTACTGCACCTGGCGGTGCCCGAAGCGCGCTTCGCCGAGCTGCAACGGCTGCTGGCCGATATCAGTCGCGGGCGTATTGAATTGCAGCGCCGGTAAAACCATCTCGGCTAAAGCGGATCGCCGCCCGGCCCCTCCCACGGATCACCACAATCCTGTGGGAGGGGCTTTAGCCGCGACAAATCCTAAACCCAGACTGCATCCCACAGCGGGTAGCACCCTACCCGCGCCACCAGCCCGGCCCGCAATGGATTGGCAACGATATAGCGGGCGACCGGCAACACATCCTCTTCGCGGCGTAGCGCACGGTCATGAAAACCGTCCTGCCACAGCTTTCCGCTTCGTCCATTGAGCTGATTGATCTGCTTGGCACTGCGTCCTTTCACCCGACGCATCAACGCGCTGAGTGATCCGCGCTGCAGAACCAGCAACCAGTGCACGTGATCGGGCATCACCACCCAGGCCAAGGACTCAACCAGGCCATCGACATGAGCACTACGCAACTCATCGACCAGGACTCTGCCTACACGCCAATTCGCGAAGATCGGCTCACGCTTCTCGACAGTCGCCGTCAGCAGGTAGATGCGCTCATGCTCTGAAAAACGGCCGATGCGCAATTGATCTGAACGGGGCATTCCTTTGCCTCCCTGATTTTCGTTCAAGCCTGTATAGCAGCCGAATTGGCGGATTGCTAATCGCGGCTAAAGCCCCTCCCACAGGCGCTGCGGTTCACTGTGAGAGGGCCGGGCGGCGGTCCGCTTTAGCCGCGACTGCCGTTGATTCTGACCGCCAGGACAGGTATCTTCAGCGACACGCCGTTCGGCGCACCTGGATCAGCAGACAGGGTCAACACTGAGCTGGCTAACCTGAATTCACCCTCAGAGGAGCCTGCTCATGGCAGCTACCCGTATCTGGATCAAGAACCCCCTGGCCGTCTTCACCGCCAACCAGCTCGACGCCACTGGCGGTCTGGTAATCGACAATGGCCTGATCAGCGAACTGCTCGGCGCCGGCGAGCAACCTTCGCGTCCCTGCGATCAGGTGTTCGACGCCCGCGAGCATGTGCTGCTGCCGGGGCTGATCAACACCCATCATCACTTCTACCAGACCCTCACCCGCGCCTGGGCGCCGGTGGTCAACCAGCCGCTGTTCCCCTGGCTGCAGACCCTCTATCCGGTATGGGCGCGGCTGACCCCGCAAAAGCTCGCGCTGGCCAGCAAAGTGGCCCTGGCCGAACTGCTGTTGTCCGGTTGCAGCACCGCGGCGGACCATCATTACCTGTTTCCAGACGGTCTGGAGCACGCCATCGATGTGCAAGTCGAGGCGGTGCGCGAGCTGGGCATGCGCGCCATGCTCACCCGGGGTTCGATGAGCCTGGGCGAGGCCGACGGCGGCCTGCCGCCGCAGCAGACGGTGCAGCAGGGCGAGGTGATCCTGGCCGACAGCCAGCGCCTGATTCGCCAATACCATGAGCGCGCTGCAGGTGCGCAGATCCAGATCGCCCTGGCGCCCTGCTCGCCGTTCTCGGTGACGCCAGAGATCATGCGCCAGAGCGCCGAACTGGCCGAGGAACTGGACGTGCGCCTGCACACCCACCTGGCGGAAACCCTCGACGAGGAGGACTTCTGCCTGCAGCGCTTCGGCCTGCGCACCGTGGATTATCTGCACAGCGTCGGCTGGCTCGGCCCGCGCACCTGGCTGGCCCACGGCATCCACTTCAACCCGGACGAGATCGCCCGCCTCGGCGCGGCCGGCACCGGCATCAGCCACTGCCCGAGCTCGAATATGCGCCTGGCCTCGGGCATCTGCCCGACCCTCGACCTGCAGGCGGCCGGCGCACCGATCGGCCTGGGCGTAGATGGCTCGGCCTCCAACGACGCCTCCAACATGATCCTCGAGGCGCGCCAGGCCCTGTACCTGCAGCGCCTGCGCTACGGCGCCGAAAAGATCACCCCGCAGCTGGTGTTGGGCTGGGCCACGCAAGGTTCGGCACGCCTGCTCGGGCGCACGGATATCGGCGAGCTGGCGGTCGGCAAGCAGGCTGACCTGGCGCTGTTCAAGCTCGATGAGCTGCGTTTCTCCGGCAGCCACGACCCGCTCTCGGCCCTGCTGCTGTGCGGCGCCGACCGCGCCGACCGGATGATGATCGGCGGTCAGTGGCGAGTGATCGACGGACAGATCGAAGGCCTGGACGTGGCGCAATTGATCGCCGATCACCGCCAGGCAGCACGCGAGCTGATCGCCGGCTGAGTCGATACCCCCTGCAGGAGCGGTCGGGCGGCGATCCGCTTCAGCCGCGAAAACGTTGGAATATCGCGGCTGAAGCCACTCCCACGGTCAATGCCTGTGCCGCCATCCTCGAACTACAACCCACGCGCCAATCGATACCAGCAGTTAAACTCGTCCTCGACCCCGCCCAATAGCGAGACCTCATCATGTACGACTGGCTCAACGCCCTGCCCAAGGCCGAACTGCACCTGCACCTGGAGGGTTCACTGGAGCCCGAACTGCTGTTCGCCCTGGCCGCGCGCAACAAGATCAAACTGCCCTGGAACGATGTCGAGGCGCTACGCGGCGCCTACGCCTTCAATAACCTGCAGGAGTTTCTCGACCTGTATTACCAGGGCGCCGACGTGTTGCGCACGGAGCAGGATTTCTACGACCTGACCTGGGCCTACCTGCTCAAGTGCAAGGCGCAGAACGTCATCCACACCGAGCCGTGCTTCGATCCGCAAACCCACACCGACCGCGGCATCCCCTTCGAGGTGGCGCTGCGCGGGATCAAGCAGGCGCTGGTCGATGGCGAGCAACAGCTTGGAATTACTCACGGCCTGATTCTCAGCTTCCTGCGTCATCTGTCCGAGGAAGAAGCGTTCAACACCCTGCAGCAGGCCATGCCGTTTCGCGATGCCTTTATCGCCGTCGGCCTCGACAGCTCGGAGCTGGGCCACCCGCCGAGCAAGTTCCAGCGGGTGTTCGCCAAGGCGCGCAGCGAAGGCTATCTGACCGTCGCCCACGCCGGCGAGGAAGGCCCGCCCGAGTACATCTGGCAGGCGCTGGACCTGCTGAAGATCGAACGCATCGACCACGGCGTGCGCGCCATCGAGGACGAGCGGCTGATGCAGCGGATCATCGACGAGCAGATCCCGCTGACCGTCTGCCCGCTGTCGAATACCAAGCTGCGAGTGTTCGACGACATGCGCCAGCACAACATCCTCGAGATGCTCGAGCGCGGGGTCAAGGTCACGGTCAACTCGGACGATCCGGCCTACTTCGGTGGCTACGTCAACGAGAACTTCGCCGCCCTGCACGACAGCCTGGGCATGACCCAAGAGCAAGCCCAGCGCCTGGCGCAGAACAGCCTGGAGGCACGATTAAGCTGAGCACCCTGAAGTTTGCGCGCCCGGCGCCGACACAGAAGGTGTAACTTGATCAGATGACCGAAAAATGATGGCCAGATAATGGCTATCATTGCTATCAATCGCACCTGCCTATTGCCGCCGCCGAGATCGCCGAGCCGATGAAACTGCCCATGTTCACCTGCCCAAGCGCCCGCGCCCTGCTCTTCGTGATGCTGGCCGGCTTCGCGCAGCTGGCCGTTGCGCTCGACCAGATCCAGATCGTCACCGAGGAGCTGCCGCCTTACAACATGACCCAGGACGGCAAGCTCACTGGCATGAGTACCGAAGTCGTACAGGCGGTACTGCAGGAAATCGGCGAGCAGGCGAGCATCCAGTCCATGCCCTGGGCACGCGCCTACGACATCGCGCTGAATGCCGAGAACGTGCTGATCTACTCGATCACCCGCACCGCCCAACGCGAGCACCTGTTCAAGTGGGTCGGCGTGGTCGCGCCGATGCATTGGTACCTGTACGCGCGGCCCGAGCGCAATATCAGCCTCAATAGCCTCGACGAGGCGCGCCAGTACCAGATCGCCACGGTCAAGGACGACGCCGGTGAGCAGTACCTGAAAGCCAAGGGGTTCACCGTCGGCAAGAACCTGCAGTCGAACAACAAGTACCAATATAACTACGAAAAATTCAAACTCGGCCGGGTCGATCTGTGGATCTCCATCGAGCTAAACGCCCTGTACCTGATCCGCCAGGCAGGCGAAGACCCAGCCAGCATGGTGGTGCCCGTGCTGAGCCTGCCCGGCCTCGGTGGTGACGACGGACTGAACATGGCCTTCAGCCTGCAGACCGCGGACGCCACCGTCGAGCGCTTCCGCCAGGGTCTGCAAGCCATCCGCAGCAACGGCACCTACGACGCCATCGCCAGGAAGTGGTTGTAGCGTGTTTGGCCTGCCTGCCAGCGAGGTGACGCGCCCCAGGCCAGTAGGCTCGCTTGGCCGCCGGCTGGTGCTGGCGACCCTGGTGTTTTGCCTGGTGTTCACCCTGATCACGGTCGCAGTGCGCACCTGGTCGGCATGGCACAGCAACCTGGCCGCGATGACCAGCGAATTGACCCTGATCGACCAGGTGTTCCAGCGCACGCTGGCCAAGGCGCTCTGGGAAGTGGATCATGAATCCTTGCAGACCCAACTCGACAGCGTCGCCCAGGTCGCCCCCGTAGGCCGAGTGCAGCTGCGCATTCTGCGCGCCGGCCGCCCGGCCGAAATACTCGAGAAGCAGAGCGGATCGCGCCCACCCTCAGCACTGGCGCCCGTGCTACAGCACATGCTGATCTACGCGCCCTATCCCGGCGCCAGCGAGACGGTCGGCGAGCTGACCCTCGAAGGCGATGAGCAGCTGCTCTGGCAGCGCCTGCAAATGGAGGTGGCCGGCATCGTCCTCACCCAGATCATCCAGTCGCTGCTGTTGGCGGGGCTGATCATGTGGATGTTCAACCGCTCGGTCACCGTGCACGTACAGCATATCGCCCGCCACCTGAACCAGTTATCCCCCGCCAACCTCAAGCAGACCCTGCGCCTCGGCCGCTCGGAGGCGCGCCACGATGAACTGAGCCTGCTGGCGGTGGGCGTCAACGGCCTGCAAGACAAACTGTCGACCTACCTCGAGCGGCAACGCCAGGACGAACACGACCTGGCGGCGCACCGCGACCACCTGGCCGAGCTGGTCGAAGCGCGTACGGTCGAGTTGCGCGCGGCCAATAGCCGCCTGGAGGAACTCACGCGCAGCGACCCGTTGACCGGACTGGCCAACCGCCGGCATTTCGACGAACTCAAGGACGTCGAGTTTCGCCGTGCCTTGCGCCTGGGCCAGCCGTTGTCGGTGCTGATGTGCGACCTGGATTGCTTCAAGCTGTACAACGACACCTACGGTCACGCCCTCGGCGATCAATGCCTGCAAGCGGTGGCCGCCACCCTGAACAGGGTCTTCGCCCGCGCTGGCGAGCTGGTGGCGCGGATCGGCGGCGAAGAATTTGCCGTGTTGCTGCCGGGCGCCGATGCGCTGGCCGCACGCACGGCCGCAGAGCGTCTGCGTCTGGAGCTGGCGCAGCTGGCGATCGAACACAGCAGTTCGCCGGTGGCCGCCTATGTGACGCTGAGCATCGGCGTCGCCCAGTTCGAGCCGGAGACGATGGATCATTTCGATTTGCTCATGCTGCGCGCCGACCAGGCCCTGTACCGGGCCAAGCATCTGGGGCGCAATCGAATCGCCGTTTGATAACCACACCGAGGCCCCTCATGAGATTGCGCCCAACCATCTGGTTCGCCCTGCTGCTGGCACTGCTCTGCGCCAGCAGTCACGCCGAAAGCATCAAGGCCGTCACCGAAGACACCTCCTACAGCTACCTGCAAGACGGCCAAGTGGCCGGGCCGGCGAGTCGGGTGGTCGAAGCCATGCTGCAGCGCGCCGGACTCAATGATTACAGCCTGGCCCTGTACCCCTGGGCGCGCGCCTACGACATGGCGTTGCAGCAACCCGACGTGCTGATCTACCTGATCGCCCGCACCCCGGAGCGCGAGCCGCTGTTCAAGTGGGTGGGCGAGGTCACGCGCATCGAATATCACTTCTACAAACTGCGCGAGCAGCCGGACATTCGAGTGCACTCACTGGCGGACGCAAAAAACTACAGCATTGGCGTATTGCGCGACGACGTGCGCCATGAGTACCTGCAGGCCGAGGATTTCACCAAGTTGGTGGTCGCGGCGCACAACCGCGACAACTTCAAGCGACTGCTCAATCGGCAGGTCCAGTTGGTCCCCATGCCGAAGCGCGACGTCATCCTGCTGTGCGCAGAGACTGGGGTCGACTACGCCAGCCTGGAGCAGGTTTACACCCTGGACGCGCTC
Organism: Pseudomonas sp. CC6-YY-74; assembly: GCF_002025205.1. Classification (GTDB taxonomy): domain Bacteria; phylum Pseudomonadota; class Gammaproteobacteria; order Pseudomonadales; family Pseudomonadaceae; genus Aquipseudomonas; species Aquipseudomonas paeninsulae. The sequence continues at coordinate 3,156,716 of NZ_CP019947.1, forward strand.
ACCAGCGACCTCTATATGGCCTACAGCAATTCGACGGCCGACGAGATAGTGACGCGTAGCCGCGGCGCGTTCGCCAGCCTCAAGGCCGAGGGGCAGTTGATGCAACTGCTGAACGCCCAGCCTGCGCCCTGAGACCTGCTGCTAGCCAGCATCTGCCTAGGGCGTTTTCAATCGCCTATGAGTAGCGCTGCGCTCAAGCCTACGCGGCCCGCCACATCCTACGAAGTTGGCACCGCCGTGCTGGCCGCCGGTATGGGCAGCGACCAGCGCGGCGGACCGGCGCACTCAGAAGCTGAAGTCGAGCTTGCTCCAGAGGATACGGCCCGGCTCGTTGACCGCTTGCGGATCATCCGCCGAGAAGCCAAAGCCGGCGTTGCCCGCCAGATTCAGGTGCTCGCCGTAGTCCCGGTCGAACAGGTTGTCGACCCCGGCGCTGAGCTTGACCGAGGCACTGATGCGGTAAGCGCCATTGAGCGAGAACACGGCAAAACCACCACTCTTGCCGAAATCCTTACCGACCACATTACCCTTGCCCTGATCCACCCGGTTCTGCGCGGCAACCACCCGCCACAACGCCCCGGCACTCCAGTCGCTGCGCTCATAGCCCAGGCCGAAGCGGGCCTCCAGCGGCGGCGTCTGCGCCAGCGGGCGGTCGTCCGAGCTGTTCTTGCCCCAGGCATAAGCCAGGCTGGCATCGGTTTTCCAGTTGCTGTCCAGGCGGTAACTGGCGCCCAACTCGCCGCCCATGATGCGTGCATCGATATTGCTGGCCTGCGAACGGGTATGCCCCGGCATCATCCCTGGACCGTAGCTGAACAGGATGTAGTCACGCACCTGGCCGACATAGGCAGACGCCCAGGCCTCCAGCTTGTCGCGCCGGTAGTGCGCGCCGAAATCGAGCTGGGTGGTTTTCTCCGGGACGAGGCTTTCCATCGGTTGGACAAAACCGACTGGGCCATGGCTGGCGGAGAACAACTCCCAGTAATCGGGGAATCGCTGGGCGTGACCAAGACCGACATAGACAGTCGCGGGCACGCCGGCGAGATCCTGCTCATAGCGCAGAAAACCGCTGGGCAGGGTATCGCTGCGGGTTTCGTCGGCCGTCGGGTTGGCACGCAGGGTCATGCCGCTGCCCAGGGTCTGGCGGTAATCCTTGACCGAGGCGCGATCCAGCCGCGCACCGGCAATCCAGCGCTGACCGCGGGTGACATTCCAGGTGAGCTCGCCGAACAGGCCATAATTGTGGAACACCGCGTCCTTGTCCCAGGCGAACTGGTCGTAGTCGGTATAAGCGCTGTTCATCATAGTGAAGCTGGAGGCGCGCTTGCGGTGCTCGTTGCGCTGGCCATCCATACCGCTCTTGAGCTCGACCTGCTGCCAGTTCCAGGTGCCGACCAGACGGCCACCCAGGGTGCGGCGATCGACATTGCTGGCCAGCGGATTGGCCATCATGCCGCTGCCCGAGGGAGTGCGCAGGCTGAAGTTGTCCATCACGTGGTCGGCATAGTTGTAATACACCTGCCCTTCCAGCGCGCTGAACAGCTCGCCGATGTTGTCCTTCTTGAAGCGCAGCCCCAGGCTCTCACGGAGGAACTGACTGCCGTCCATGCCACGCCCGGCGTAACGCGCCTCGCCATCGCCACGGCCACCACTGAGTTCGATCAGGCTGTCGTCGTCCGGGGTCCAGCCAAGCAGCACATCGCTGTTCCATTTGTCCCAGCGCGACGGCACGGTATCGCCGTTGCCATCCTGGTAATCGTCGGCCCGGGCCTTGTTCGCCAATACCCGCAGATAACCCTGGCGGCCACCGGCAGTGGCATCGATGCGGCGGTCGAAGCGGCCGTTGGAGCCGGCCAGAATGCTGCCATCGACACGCCCGCCCAGTTCGTTGAAGGGCTCGGTGTCGCGCTCGAAGAGAATGGTCGCGGCCGAACCGCCCGGCCCCCAGAGCACGCTCTGCGGCCCCTTGATCACGGTTAGCTGGTCGAAATTCTCCGGCGACAGGTAGGAGGTCGGCGCATCCATGCGATTGGGGCAGGCGCCGAGCATCTGACCGCCGTCCATGAGGATGTTCAGACGCGAGCCGAACATGCCGCGAAACAGTGGATCGCCATTGGCGCCACCGTTGCGAATGGCATTGAAACCCGGAATGGTCTTCAGGTAGTCGGCGCCATCGCTGGCCGGCATCGGCTGGCGCGGTTGTTTGGGGTCGGTCACCACGGTCAGCGGTGAGTGATGGCTGGCGCCGGTGATGACCAGCGGGGGCAATGCGATGGCCGCGTCATCGGCCAGCGCCGGAGAACTACAGAACACGGCAGCGCACAGCGGCGCCAGGCGAAAAGGGGCAGGCAGACGCAAGGCGCCTGGAATACGAGCACAGGTAAGGGCAGGCATGATTTTTCCAAGATCGAGACAATCCAGCGCGCCGGCAACAGCCGTCCTACAGAGGGTGCTGGCGCGTGAGAGCAACAAAAACGATCAGCAAAGCAACGGCGGCGCGCGACTGCGCGAACCGGGGAATACCGGCGAAGCGGGAACATGCTGCGAGCCGCCGGCAGGGATAGAGGGCGTAGCGAAGAGCGCTGACCCGAGCAGCACCAACGCCGGACTGGCCAGCGCCGGGCTGCTGAACAACAGGGTGCAGTAGCCGCATTTGGCCCACAGCGGATCATGCGCATGGCTGTCGCTGGCACCCGCAGAGTGGCTGGCCGGGTGTTCGCTGCAACCCAGCTCGGCGCGCCCGGGCGGTTGCGCGGGCACCAGCCACTGCGACAGCAGCGGGCCGATACAGAGCAACAGCATGGCCAGCAATGCTGGCTTCAGCCCCCTGCGACGGTTAACTAGCTGTGCTGGTGCCTGCATCGATCAGTGCCCGTGAGTCCTGCCGCAATTATTGTCCAGTGTGGCAGGACGCTCATTGTCCCCGGTCAAGACAGCCATCATCAGTGCTGATGGGCGGCGTCCTGGGTCGCGGGCGCAGTCGTGGCTGCGGGCGCTTCCGTGAGCACGACAACCAGGACCTCGACCTTGCCGGCCTTTTCGAAGGTCAGCGTCAGCGGGAAACGCTCACCCTCCTTGGCCTGCTGTTGCAGGCCGAACAGCATCACGTGGTAGCCCATGGGCTCGAACTTCACTGCACCACCGGCCGGAATCGCCACGTTCTGCACCTGCTGCATCTTCATCAGGCCATCGGCATGCATGTGCTCATGCATCTCGGCCTTGGCGGCCACCGGGGTTTGTACGCTGAGCAGGCGGTCGGCTTCCGGGCCCTGGTTGTGCACCACGAAATAGGCTGCGGCGGTCGGCGCCACCGGCGGCATCGCGCGCGACCAGGGGTGCTCGATCTGCAGCTCGCCTACCCGGTAGTCGTGGGCGCTGGCCAGCAGACTGGTGCCGAGCAGTGCAGCCAGGAGCAGGGTTTTCTTCAACATGCGGACTCTCCAAATCATCGGGGGTGGCGGCGCCGAGCCATCTGCTGCGGCGCGCGGTAACGCATTGGTCGGTTGGCCGTCGGCGCGGTGCCAACAGACTCAACCGGCTGCTCTGGGCAGCATTCAACCTTGAAGGTTTGCCGAAATCAGGCGAGCGACGGGGAGGCGCGGGGATTGGCCGAGGGCCAGAGATAGCGGACGGGACGCGGGACCAAGGCTGGCGCAGCCAGCGGCGGGCGACTGGCCGCGAGCAGCCCGAGCAGGCCGAAAAAGGCGGCGAGGATGATGGCACTGAAGGTCGAACTGAGCGAGCAACCGGAACCCGTGGCCGGGCTGACCGCAGGTATCCCGGAACCAGTCAGATCCACTCCGGCAGCGAAATTGCCCTCGAAGGAGCAGTACTGACCATCCAGGCCGCTGAGCTGTAAACCGGCCATCTGGCCATGGCCGATGCTGCAGGCGAACGCACTGAACAGGACGCTGAAATACAGCATCCAGGCGATCAGCGAGCGGTCGTTACGGGGCAGGTTCATGGGGCGCGACTCTAGCATTGGATTCGGGCGCGATTCGCACCGCCGGCGATATATCCAGGAGCCGGGCAGCGGCTGACAGGCTGCCGGCCTCCGCAGTGCGCACGAACAGCTGCAAGTCATCGAAACGCAACATGGCGGGCCATTTTCAAAAAAATATTGAAAGAGACTCTACTCCCATACGCTTTTTTCGGGTTAATAAATAGACGAGCATGGCTCTCTAACCTGGAGTCCCCCCATGCCCACACCCATCACCCTGATCGCCACCCTGACCCTGCACCGGGCTCCCGATGCCCTGCAGCTCGAAGGCCTGGAGAAACTGGTAAACGCCAGCCGCGCCGAGGCGGGTTGCCTGCAGTACGACCTGCACCAACAGCACAGCGCTGACAATGTCCTGGTAATGATCGAGCAATGGCTCGACGCCGAGGCCCTCGCCGCACATCAGGCTACTGCGCACTACCGAGCATTCGGCGCGGCCTTCAACGCGCAACTCGTCAGTGTCGAACTCAACCACCTGCGACGCATCATCTGACTGCGCCCCCAGATCGAGGAACCCTTATGAAAGCCATCGCCTACCTGCAATCGCTACCCGCCGAACACCCCGAGTCGCTGCAGGACTTGCAACTGCCAGCGCCCAGCCCTGGCCCGCGAGACCTGCTGGTCGAGGTCAAAGCCATCTCGGTGAATCCGGTGGACACTAAAATCCGCAGTAACGTGGCGCCAGAGAATCGGCAACCCAAGGTGCTCGGCTGGGACGCCGCCGGCGTGGTCAAAGCCGTAGGTAGCGAGGTCAGCCTGTTTCAACCGGGTGACCAGGTGTTCTATGCCGGCGCGATCAACCGCGCCGGCGCCAACAGCGAGCTGCATGTGGTGGACGAACGCATCGTCGGTCACATGCCCAGCAGCTTGTCGTTCGCCCAGGCCGCGGCGCTGCCGTTGACCGCAATCACCGCCTGGGAATTGCTGTTCGAGCGCTTGCAGATTGCCGAAGGCAACACCGATCAGGGCCAGAGCCTGCTGATCGTCGGCGCCGCCGGCGGGGTCGGCTCGATGCTCACCCAGTTGGCCCGTCAACTCACCGGGCTGACCGTGATCGGCACCGCCTCACGCCCGGAGACCCAGGCCTGGGTGCGCGAGCTGGGTGCGCACCACGTGATCGACCACAGCAAGCCCCTGAGCGAAGAACTCAAGCGCATCGGCATCGATCAGGTGACCCACGTCGCCAGCCTGACTCAGACCGACCAGCACTTCGCTCAACTGGTCGAAGCCTTGGCTCCGCAAGGGCGCCTGGCGCTGATCGACGACCCCGCGCAACCGCTGGACGTGATGAAGCTCAAGGGCAAGAGTCTGTCGCTGCATTGGGAGCTGATGTTCACCCGCTCGCTGTTCGAAACCGCCGACATGATCGAGCAGCACCGCCTGCTCGATCATGTCGCCGAACTGATTGATGCCGGCGTACTGAAAACCACCCTCGGCGAACACTTCGGCACCATCAATGCGACCAATCTGCGCCGCGCCCACACCCTGCTGGAAAGCGGCCAAGCCCGCGGCAAGGTGGTGCTCGAGGGGTTCTGAAACCGTGGCGTTGCCGGCCCCCGGCAACGCCGAGCAACGGCATGTCGAGCCTGTAACGGCATGCCGGTTGATCGATCTATTGAGATGTGAGCATTCTTACCAGGTCAGCATCATGCAACCTCTCATCCCCCTCACCCTCGCCGCGAGCTTCGCCATCGTTGGCGCAACGTGGGCCCAAACCCCTCTCAGCCAAAACCCTGAAGACGTGCAAGCGGTGGACTATCACTACGGCATGTCCCTGGATATCCAGAAAGTCATCCAGATCAGCGACAACTCGAACAAGGTCCGCGTGGTGCCCGCGACCATCACCTTCCTCGACAGCAACGGCAAGCTGCACAAGGTCAACTACCTGGAACTGGGTCACCACGACAGCAGCGACTGACCCCGCCACTCACCCCGCTGGCGCCTGCTATCTGGCTATTCGCCGGCAGGCGGGCTGCCAGCGCGGCGCTGGCAGCCCTTTCCCCCAACAAGCGGCCAACAGCCGACTAGACTACAAGTACGCTCAAGGCATGCCAGGCAGATTACGGCATGCCCAGCGGCCTCTCGCGAACCCGCGACTCATCGGAGGTAAGGATGCGTTCCGAGCTAACAGCCCCAGTGCGCCTGGCCGGCGTCTACATCCTGTTCAGCAGCGTCTGGATTCTCGCCAGCGACTCCCTACTGATGGCCATGGTCAACGACAGAGCCTTGAACAGCCAGCTGCAAACCGCCAAGGCCGTGTTCTTCGTACTGCTCAGCAGCCTGCTGATCTTCTACCTCAGCTACCGTAACCGCCGCGCCCGGCATGAGTTGCTCAACGCCCTGGCGCACAACAGCCGACTGCTGCAGCACACCCAGCGCAACGCCGCCCTCGGCAGCTGGGAATATGATGGGCACATGCACTGGAGCCCTGAGGCCCTGCAACTGCTAGGCCGCGACCCGGGCTGTGAATACAGCAGCACCGAGCAATTGCTCAGCTGGCTCTACCCGGCCGAGCGCCCGACCCTGCAGCGCGCCTTGCAGAGTCTGCGCGAACAGCACACGCCGATGGCAACCAGTGTGCGTCTGCATCAACCGACGCAACAACAGGTCACCTGGCTGATGTTGCGGGGCGAGGCGGACGCCAATGGGCAGATCCTCGGTACCGTGCAGGACATCAGCCCCCAGAAGCGCGACGAAACCGCCCTGCGTGAAAGCGAGCAGCGTTTCCGCCAACTGTTCGAGCAAACCCCGCGGATTGCCGTGCAGGGTTATGACCGCGAACGTCGGGTGATCTATTGGAACCAGGCCAGCACCCAGCTCTATGGCTATAGCCTGCAGGAAGCCATGGGCCGGCGTCTGGAAGAGCTGATCATCCCGCCCGCCGCGCGCAGCAAGGCCATCAGCGCAATCAACCGCTGGCTGCTCGGTGGCCCGCCGATTGCCGCAGCGGAGTTGCAATTGCAGCGCAAGGACGGCAGCAAGGTATGGGTGTACTCCACCCATTCGATGCTGCCCAACAGCCGCGACCAACTGGAGTTGTACTGCATCGACATCGATCTCAGCGAACAGAAGCAGATCAATCTCGAACTGCAAGCCAGCGAGGGGCGTTACCGCGAACTGGTCGAACAGCTGAACGAAGTGATAGTGCTGACGGACGCCAGCGGCCACCTGAACTTTCTCAACCCGGCCTGGGAAAAGCTTAGCGGCTATGCCGGCTACGAATGCCTCGGTCGACCGTTGACCCAGTTTCTCGACGGCGCAGACGCGGCGCGCTTCAACCAGCAGCTCAGTGCCATCGACAACGGCCAGCAGACCGGCCTGCGTGGCGAATTCCGCCTGCTCACCCGCCAGGGCCAACTGCGCTGGATAGACATTCAGTTAAGCCACAGCCCATCGAATAGCATGCTCAACGGCAGCCTGCATGACATTCATGACCGCCAGCAATTGCAGCAACTGCAGCACGCGCGCAACGCGGTACTCGATGAATTGCTCGCCCGCCGCCCCCTGGCGCACATCCTCGACGGCATCAGCCAGCGTTTACAGGATCTCAATCCGCACATGCAGGTGTCGATCATGCTGCTGGACGAGCAGCAGTGCCTGCGTCTGGTCGCCGCGCCCAGCCTGCCCGAGCTGTATCGGCAGGCCATCGACGGCCTGCCGGCGCGGCTCGAACTCGGCTCATGTGGTCACGCCGCGTGCAGCGGCGAACTGGTGATCGCGGAAAACCTCGATACTCATCCCTACTGGCAGGCGTTTCGCACCCAGGCCCTGGCCGCCGGTTTACATGCCTGCTGGTCGCTGCCGTTCAAGGACGACAACGCGCGGGTACTCGGCACCTTCGGCATCTACTACGACCACCCCAAACGGCCGAGCCAGAGCGATATCGCCCTGGTCACCGAGTTCACCCGCCTGGCCAGCCTGGCCGTGCAACAGTTGCAGCGGCAGCGATGAACGGCGCAGGCCGACCACCACCAGTCGGCCACTTGATCCCTGTCAGGAAACGTACATTTGCCAGGACTAGACTGATCCGCCTAACTCGCGGAGGTGTCGTTCATGAACATCAGCATTCAGTCACTGCAGCAAGCCGAAGGTGTCTGCTGGCAAGTACGTTTCGCCCGCCATAGCGTGACCTTCCGCAGCGAAGCCGAAGCCCGCCAGTTCGTCGCCACCCTTGAAACGCGCCTGTAAGCCCCGCATCAATGGCCGAGTCAGATACAACGCGCCGCCAGCTGAGCAGCAGAACGCAGGGAGATCCGGGCGGCGTTCCGATCGGAGCGCTGCGAAAAACCGCCAGCCTTTGTGGCGCGCCAAGCGGCCAGTGGTGCACTGCCTTCGGCGAGTGACACCCTGTTCGTGGACTGCCCCAGATCGGGCGGATTGCTCGAGATCGCTTGATCGTCTCCACGTCGAGGCGTCGAACCGTCCACGTGGCATGCAGCCCGAGACCGTAGGATGTGCGGGCCGCGTAGGCTGAGCGCAGCGATACCCATCGGGCGGCTTATGCCTGTAGCCGCTGACAGGGCGAATATCGATGATGGGTTACGGCGCGTTTGTTCTGCTGACAGCAGGTCAATTTGCGGGCGCCTCACCCATCTACGGTCTTGATCCTTGAGTGCCCACGTTTGCTGCGCGACAGCGCGGCGTCGAAGACGGGACGACCCCGCTTACCAACCCGGATAGCCACTACGCCGCTCCGCCCAGCGGGTGAAGCGCGAGCAGAGTACGGCCAGCGCGGCGCAGCCGCAGATCACCAGCGCCATCGGCCAGGCGCTGCCGTCATGCAGCACACCGACCAATGCCGCAGCGCTGGCGGCTATGCCGAACTGCAGGCAACCGAGCAATGCCGAGGCGCTGCCGGCATGCGTGCCCTGGCCGGCCATGGCGCAGGCCGAGGCATTCGGCAGGAGAATGCCGAGGCAGGCGATGCAGCCGAACAAGGGAATCAACAGGGGCCACAGCGCCGTCGGGCGCGAGGTCGCAATCGCTAGCAGCAGCAAACCGCAGGCCAGATAGAACCACACCGTGCGCCGCAGCCAATAGCCCGGCCCATGCCGCGCCACCAGCCAGGCATTGAGTTGCGCCACCAGGATAAAGCCCAGGGCATTGCTGCCGAACAGCCAGCCGTAGTGCTCGGCCGGTACGCCGTACAATTCGATGAAGACGAAGGGCGAACCGGCGATATAAGCGAACATTCCGGCGACGGCCAAGCCGCCGGTCAGCGCATGGCCGAGAAACGGCAAGTCGCCGAGCAGCCGCCGGTACTCGCCCAGCGCGCCGCGCAATGGCGCTCTCGGCGCGTCGACAGCCAGGGTTTCCGGTAGCCACAGCGCCACGCCGAGCCAACTGAGCACGCCGAACGCGAACAGGCAGACGAAGATCGACTGCCAGCCGAGCCAACTCAAGAGCATGCCACCGGCCAGCGGCGCGAGGATCGGCGCCAGGCCCATGACCAGCATCAACTGGGAAAATACCTTGGCCGAGGTAATTGGGTCGCACAGGTCGCGCACCACGGCGCGGTTCACCACCATGCCGGCGCAGCCGCCGAGGGCCTGGACGAAACGCGCGGCTATCAGCCATTCCAGGCTCGGTGCCAGCGCACAGGCCAGCGAGGCCAGGCTGAACAGCAGCACCCCGGCGAGCAGCGGCTTGCGCCGGCCGAAACGGTCGGCCAACGGCCCATAGATCAGTTGTCCCAGCGCCAGGCCAATGAAATAGGCGGCCAACGACAACTGCACATGCTCGACGTCAGTGGCGAAAACCCGCGCCAGGGTGGGAAAACTCGGCAGGTAGAAGTCGATGGCCAGGGGGCCAAACGCGCTCAAAGCGCCGAGGATCAGCAAAAGGCGTAATGGCATGGAGCTCCAGGGCAGTTTGAATGTGGATATTGACGGGGCGGGCCCGGCGCCGATAAACCAATCCAACGCCAGACGTAGGGGAGTTTGCCGCGTGCCTCCATCCCCGCCCGGAGTGCGCAGCCTGACGCGCGGTAACCCACCGTTTCCGGCATTTCCGGCATTTCCGCTGTTGGTACCGGCGCTACCGGGTACGCGGCCTTCGCTGGGCGTGGTGAATTTGCTATCGGGGCAGGCCGCTAACCTGGCCGTCCTCGACCGCCCTGCGCCTATGGCTCGCCGGCCGGCTCTTCGGCTTTGTTCCGGCCTTTGCGCAGTTTTTCCGCCAAGGATTCCACCAGCAGGTAGAACATCGGGATCAGGAATATCGCCAAGAAGGTCGCCGCCAGCATGCCGCCAATCACCCCGGTGCCGATCGAGTGGCGGCTGGCTGAGCCGGCGCCACTGCTGATGACCAGGGGCACCACGCCGAGGATGAAGGCCAGCGAGGTCATGATGATCGGCCGAAAGCGCAGGCGCGAAGCCTCCAATGCCGACTCGAAGATACCCATGCCCTGTTTGCGGCAGATCACCGCGAACTCGACGATCAGGATGGCGTTCTTCGAGGCCAGCCCGATCAGAGTCAACAGGCCGACCTGGAAGTACACGTCGTTCTCGATGCCGCGCAGCCAGACCGCCAGAATCGCCCCGAACACCGCGAACGGTACGGCGCTCACCACCGCCAGCGGCAGGGTCCAGCGCTCGTACTGCGCCGCGAGAATCAGGAACACCATGATCAGACCGAAAACAAACGCAGTGCTGCCGGAACCCTGGGTGGCCTGCTCCTGAAAGGCCGAACCGGTCCAGCCGATGCTGTAGTCGCTGCCCAGCATCTCATCGGCCACTTGCTGGATTGCCGCCAGGGCCTGACCGGAACTGTAACCGGGTGCCGGCCCCCCGAGAATCTTCGCCGCCGGGTAGACGTTGAACCGCGCGTAGCTGTCCGGGCCGAGAATCCGCTCGACCTTGACCAGACTGGACAACGGCACCAGCTCGCCGCTGGACGAGCGTACATAGACCTGGGCCAGGTCTTCCGGCTTGCTGCGGAACTCCGACTCCGATTGCAGGCTGACCTGAAAGGTACGCCCATACAGGCTGAAATCGTTGACGTAGTAACTGCCGAACGTCGCCTGCATGGCGGTGAACACATCACTGATCGACACGCCCAGGGCACTCGCCTTGGTCCGATCGAGGTCGATGTAGTACTGCGGCACGTTGGCACTGAAGGTGGTGCGCACCCCGGCCAGCTCCGGCCGTTTGGCCGTGGCCTCGAGGAAAGCCGTGACCTTGCTGGCCAACTGCGCGGTGCTGCCACCACTGCGATCCTGAATAAACCCCTCGAAACCGCCGGTGGTGCTCATGCCGGTAATCGGCGGCGGGTTGAAGGTCATCACCAGACCATCCTTTTGCGCCGCGCCCATGGCCATGAAGGTTTTCGTCAGGTTGCGCGCGTCCAGTTCCGGCGTGGTGCGCTCACTCCAGTCCTTCAGCGGCACGAAGGACACCCCGGCGTTGCTGCGCGTGCCGAAGGTGAGAATGTCGAAACCGGCGAAGGTCACCACATCCGCGACTGCCGGGTGGTCCATCAACTGCTGGGTGACCGCGCTGGTCAGCTTCTCGGTGCGGGTCAGCGAGGCCGCCGGTGGCAGGAAGTAGGCATTGATCACATAACCCTGATCCTCATCCGGCACCAGTGAGCTGGGCACTCGGCTGAACAGCGCCAGCATCAGTGCGATCATCACGCCAAACAGCAGCAGGCCGATCGCCGAACGCTTGAGGAAGAAGCGTACGCCAGCGGTGTAACCGTTGGTGAGGCGGTCGAACAGGCGGTTGAAGGCGCGGAACGGTGCGGCCGGCTGCTGATGGCCCGGCTTGAGCAATACCGCGCACAGCGCCGGACTCAGGGTCAGCGCGACGATGCCGGAGATCACCACCGACACGGCGATGGTGATCGCGAACTGCTTGTACATCTCACCCGCCAGGCCGCCGAGAAAGCCCACCGGCACAAACACCGCGCAGAGCACCAGGACGATGGCGACGATCGGCCCGGTGACCTCCTGCATGGCCTTGATGGTCGCCTCGCGCGGGCCGATCTTGTCCTCGTTCATGACCCGCTCGACGTTCTCGATCACCACGATGGCGTCGTCCACCACGATGCCAATCGCCAGCACCATGCCGAACAGGGTCAGCAGGTTGATCGAGAAACCGAGCAGGTACATGCCGGCGAAAGTGCCGATCAGCGACACCGGAATGGCCAGCAACGGAATCAACGTGGCGCGCCAGTTCTGCAGGAAGATGAACACCACCAGCACCACCAGCACCAGAGCCTCGAAGAAGGTGTAGATCACCTCCTCGATGGAGACCTTGACGAACTTGGTGGTGTCGTAGGGGATCTTGTAGGTGATGCCCTCGGGGAAGTTCTTCGACAGACGCTGCAGCGTGGTCCGCACCGCTTCGGCGGTGTCCAGCGCGTTGGCACCCGGTTGCAGGTAGATGCCGAAGGCGGCGTTCTTCTGACCGTTGAGCGAGGTCATCAGCGAGTAGTCCTGGGCGCCCAGCTCGATCCGCGCCACATCCTTCAACAGCAGGCTGGCGCCGGTCTCGTCGCTGCGCAAAATCACGTTCTCGAACTCTTGCGGATCGGTGAACCGCCCCTGGGTGGTCACCGTATAGGTGAAGTCCTGCTCCTGTTGCAGCGGTTGCTGGCCGAAGCTGCCGGCGGCGAACTGCGAGTTCTGCTCGCGAATGGCGCTGACCACATCGGCCGGCGTCAGGTTGTACTGTGCCAGTTTGTCCGGGCGCAGCCAGATGCGCATCGAGTAGTCTTTCGAGCCGAACTGGCGGGCGTCACCGATCCCCGGCAAGCGCTTGAGCTCGTCGATCACGTTGATCAGCGCGTAGTTGCTGATATACACCGGGTCGCGCGAGCCATCCGGGGAGAACAGGGCAACCACCTGGAGGATGTCCGAGGACTTCTTCTCCACCTTGACGCCTTGCCGACGCACCTCTTCCGGCAGCTTGGCCAGGGCGGCCTGGACCCGGTTGTTGACGTCGATGGTGGCCTGATCGGGATCGGTGCCGACCTGGAAATACACCGACAGGCTCATGGCGTTGCCGCCGGAGTTTGACTGCTGGTAGATCATCCCCTCGACGCCGTTGATCGACTGCTCCAGCGGCGCGGCCACGGTCTCGGCGATCACCTGCGCGCTGGCGCCAGAATAACCGGCGCTGACCGACACCTGCGGCGGCAGAATCTGCGGGTACTGGGCAATCGGCAGCGCGCGCATGGCCATCAGGCCGGCGAGTACGATAATGATGGAGATAACTGCGGCGAAAACCGGGCGATCAATAAAGAAGCGTGAGAACACGGGGTACGCTCCTTAGGACTGCTTGGCGGATGAGTCGCTGGGCTCGGCGACCTTGACCGGCGTATCCGGGCGCACCTTGGGCAACCCCTCGACGATCACCCGGTCACCGGCGCTGATGCCGGACTCGATCACCCAGCGACCATTGGCGGTGCGCCCGGTGCTGACCTGGCGCGTGCGGGCGATGTTCTGAGCGTCGACCACGTACACGAAGGTACCGCGCGGGCCTTGCGCAACCGCGCGCTCCGGCACTGTGATGGCGCCGGGCAAGGTGATGCCCTTGACCACGACCCGCACGAACTGGCCGGGGAGCAGCTTCTGTTCCGGGTTGGGCACCACGGCGCGAGCACTGACGGTACTGGTGCTGCGGTCGATCAGGCTACCGGTGAAGTCCACCTTGCCTGCCAATGGATAGACCGAGCCATCGCCGAACTTGATTTCGACACGCATGTGTTGGTCTTCAGGCAGGGTCAGCGCGCCACTTTTCAAACCGCTGCGCACAACCGCAACATCGGTGTCCGGGGCGGCGAAATTGACGAAAATCGGGTCGAGCTGGGTGATGTTGGTCAGCAAGCTGGCGTTCGGATCGCCCGCGACCATCAGGCTACCCTCGGAAACGGTTTCGCGGCTGGTGATCCCCGAGATCGGCGCCTTCACCGTGGTGTAATCGAGATCGATCTGCTTGGATTGCACCTCGGCCTCGGCGGCCTGGATGTTGGCCTTGCTCTGCTCGAAGTTGGAAATCGCATTGTCCAGCTCGCTCTCGCTGGCGTAGCCCTTCTTCTGCAGCTCGCGGATCCGCTTGAGGTCGCGTTCGGTCTGCCGAAAACGCGCCTGTTCCTGGGCCAGTGCGCCCTTGGCCCGAGCCAGGGCGGCCTGGTAGGTGCGTGGGTCGATGCGGAACATCACCTGGCCCTGCTTGACCGCACTGCCCTCCAGATAGGTACGCTCCTGCAGGATGCCACTGACCTGGGCACGCACCTGTACCTCACGAAAGCCCGCGGTGCGGGCCGAGTACTCCAGCTCCAGCGGCAGCGGGCCAACCTTGACGGTCTCCACCAGCACTTCAGGTGCGGGGGGAGCCTCAGCGGCCTGGGTCATGGGCGCCAGCGCGCCATAGGCTAACGCCCCAAGAACAAGCGCGAGGTGACGGACAAAAAACATAAGGCTCTCCGGAGCAACACAATGCGTACCGCACAAAGGTGACGATGCTAATTACATACACTGCTGCTTGTAAACAAACCATCGTGTTCAAATTCAGTACACTCTGTTCCTCAATGCAGAGCCTAGACAGAATCCACCCGACCGTCATGCGCAGAACCAAAGAACAAGCCGAACAGACCCGCTGCGCCATCCTCGCCGCCGCCGAGACACTGTTTCTGGAAAAAGGTGTGGCCCACTCCAGCCTGGAGCATATCGCCCGCCACGCCGGAGTCACCCGTGGGGCGGTGTATTGGCATTTCGAGAACAAGGCTCACCTGTTTCACGAGCTGCTCAGCCAGGTGCGCCTGCCACCCGAGCAAATGGCCATGCGCCTGAGCGCCTGCGCCGGGCGCGATCCCCTGCTGGCGTTGCGCGAACTGTGTATCGAGGCCATCGAAAACCTCGCCCGCGACCCGCAGCAGCAACGCATCTTCACCATTCTCCTGCGCCGCTGCGAATTCACCGACGAACTGCGTGAGGCGGAGCAGCGCCACGCCGCCTTTATCAATCAGTTCATCGCCCTGTGCGAACAGCAGTTCGACCAGCCCGGCGTCAAACCGCGCCTGCAGCCAGGTATGAGCCCACGCCTGGCGGCCCGCACACTGCACGCGATGATCATCGGCCTGTTTAGCGACTGGCTGCGCGATCCGACACTGTTCGACCCGTTGAGCGACAGCGCACCGATGATCGACGCCTGCTTTCGCGGCCTGGTGCGCGACTGGCAGCAAGGATAGGTGCTAAGGGGGATGACGCTTTGGTCATCCCCCGCTATTGGTGGATGGGTGAAGCCTCTCCACCTTGCCCGGCTCTCGTAGCCCGGATGCAATCCGGGGAAGCGCATGGCCCGCACAACCTGCCCCAGGTTGCCGCCGGGCTACTCTCCCGGGTCAACCGCCGCGGGTGCATGACGGCATCGATGGTTACGCCAGGCCTGCGCCATAACCCGCCTCGGCAATTGCAATGATCAGCTCATCGCTCGACAAGCTGCTTACCACGCGCGCCTCACCGCCTTGTAACTTCACCTTTACATCGGCAGCCGGATCACGCGCCTGCAAGGCCTCGGTAATCGTCTTCACGCAATGCTCGCATGTCATGCCGTCGATCCTGAATGTGTGAACCTTTGATGCTTGCATGTGCAACCTCCTGATTAAATGTACGTCCGCATTTTGCGGGATGTGCTCAGTGTCCGTCTTCCCCCACAGGTAAGGTCAAGGCATAAAACAACACTTGACCTTCCCCATGGGTCAAGGTTGATCCTGTAGCGGAACTTAACCGAGGCTCCTCCATGTCCAGCCTGACCACTTTCGACCTGCCTATCAGCGGCATGACCTGTGCCAGTTGCGCCGGCCGCGTCGAGCGCGCCTTGCGCAAAGTACCCAACGTCACCAGCGCCACGGTCAACCTGGCCAACGAACAGGCGCGTATCGAGGCGCCAGTGGACAGCCTGGAGCAGTTGCTCGCCGCCGTCGCCGGCGCCGGCTATGAAGTGCCCAGCGAACGCCTGGAGCTGGCCATCAGCGGCATGACCTGCGCCAGTTGCGTCGGCCGCGTCGAGCGCGCCCTGGCGCAACTGCCAGGCGTCCTCACGGCCAGCGTCAACCTGGCCACCGAGCACGCGCTGCTACAGGTCACTGCGGGTCTCGACCCACAAAGCCTGTTGCAGGCAGTCGCCAAAGCCGGCTACACGGCCACCCTGCTGGATAGCGAGACGCCCGCCAAGCCCCAGGCCGAACGTCATTTGCAGCGCGAGCGCTGGGCGCTGGCACTGGCCTTGCTGCTCACCGCGCCACTGTTGATCCCGATGCTGGCGGAGCCGTTTGGCGCCCACTGGATGCTGCCGGCCTGGCTCCAGTTCGCCCTGGCCACGCCGGTGCAGTTCGTCCTCGGCGCGCGCTTTTACCGCGCCGCCTGGCTAGCCCTGCGCGCCGGTGCTGGCAACATGGATCAACTGGTCGCCCTGGGCACCAGCGCCGCCTATGGCCTGAGCCTCTATCAATGGGCGATCACCCCGAGCGGCACGATGCCGCACCTGTACTTCGAAGCCTCGGCGGTGATCATCAGCCTGATCCTGCTCGGCAAATACCTGGAAAGCCGCGCCAAACGGCAGACCACCAGCGCCATTCGTGCCCTGCAGGCACTGCGCCCGGATCAGGCGCTGCGTCTGCGCGATGGCGTCGAGCAGTGGGTGGCACTGAGTGCCCTGACCCTGGGCGATCAGGTGCTGGTCAAGCCCGGCGAGCGCTTCCCGGTCGACGGCCAGGTGTTGCAAGGCCAGAGCCATGCCGACGAAGCCTTGATCAGCGGCGAGAGCCTGCCGCAGCCCAAGCAGCCGGGTGACAAGGTTACCGCCGGGGCGATCAACGGCGAGGGCCGCCTGTTGATCGAGACCACCGCCCTGGGCGCAGAAACCGTGCTGGCCACGATCATCCGCCTGGTCGAGGACGCCCAGGCGGCCAAGGCACCGATCCAGAAACTGGTGGATAAGGTCAGTCGGGTATTCGTACCGACGGTGCTGCTGCTCGCCCTGGCCACCCTGCTGGGCTGGCTGCTGTTCGGCGCCACGCTGCAAACCGCGCTGCTCAATGCCGTCGCCGTGCTGGTGATCGCCTGCCCCTGCGCCCTCGGCCTGGCCACGCCAACGGCGATCATGGCCGGCACCGGAGTGGCCGCGCGCCACGGCATCCTGATCAAGGACGCCGAGGCGCTGGAAGTGGCCCATGGCGTCACGGCAGTGGCGTTCGACAAGACCGGCACCCTGACCTCTGGCACGCCACGAATCGCCCACATGAGCGCGCTCGATGGCGACACCGCCAGCCTGCTGCAACTGGCCGGCGCCCTGCAACGTGGCAGCGAACACCCGCTGGCCAAGGCCGTGCTGGATGAATGCACCGCCCAGCAGCTGCCGCTGGCCGAGGTGGTCAACAGCCAGGCCCTGGCCGGACGCGGGATTGCCGGGCAGATCGGCGAACGCCAGCTGGCCCTGGGCAACAAACGCCTGCTCGAGGAGGGCTGGCTGCACAACCAGACCCTGGTCGCCGAGGCCCTGGCCTGGGAAGCCGAAGGCCGTACCCTGTCCTGGCTGATCGAACAGGCACCGACGCCTCAGGTGCTGGGGCTGTTTGCCTTCGGCGACACCCTCAAAGCCGGCGCCGCCGAGGCCATCGCCCAGCTCAAGGCGCAAGGCATCAGCAGCCACCTGATCAGCGGCGACAACCGCGGCAGCGTCAATGCGGTAGCCAGCGCCCTGGGCATCGACGCCGTGCATGCCGAAGTGTTGCCGGCAGACAAGGCGGCGATTATCGGCGAGCTGAAAAACAACGGGGTGGTGGCGATGGTCGGCGACGGCATCAACGATGCCCCGGCGCTGGCTGCCGCGGATGTCGGCATCGCCATGGGCAGCGGCACCGATGTGGCCATGCATGCCGCCGGCATCACCCTGATGCGCGGCGACCCGCGCCTGGTGCCGGCGGCGCTGGACATCAGCCGGCGCACCTACAACAAGATCAGGCAGAACCTGTTCTGGGCCTTCGTCTACAACCTGATCGGCATCCCCCTGGCCGCCGCTGGCCTGCTCAACCCGATGCTCGCCGGGGCCGCCATGGCCTTGTCCAGCCTCAGCGTGGTGAGCAATGCGCTGCTGCTCAAGACTTGGAAACCCAAGGACCACACCTAGCCTGCATGAAATTCGTAGGAGCGGCGGGGACGCCTAGTTCATGCCCACGAAGCTTTTGCTCGAACGGCTTTCGCGGGCATGGGGCTCGGCGCCCCCCTCGCTCCTACATTTTGTGCCCACGCCCCAACTGGAGAGCGACCGATGAATATCGGCCAAGCCGCACAGAAGACCGGCCTCAGCGCCAAGATGATCCGCTACTACGAGAGCATCGAACTGTTACCGGCCGCCGGACGTAGCGACAGCGGCTATCGCCAGTACGGCGCGCAGGACCTGCATCGCCTGGCCTTTATCAAACGTGCGCGGGATCTGGGGTTTTCCCTGGCCGAGGTCGCCCAACTGCTGACCCTGTGGCAGGACCGCCAGCGCGCCAGCGCCGACGTCAAGACACTGGCCGCCGGGCATATCGCCGAACTCAACCACAAGATCGCCGAACTCAGCAGCCTGCGCGACACCCTGCAGGACCTGATGCAGCACTGCCAGGGCAATGACCGCCCCGACTGCCCGATCCTCAAGGATCTGGAGTCCGGCGGCAGCAACCACACAGTCAGCAACCCGTAGGGTGTCACTCGCCGCAGGCAGTGCACCATTGGCTGCTTGGCGTGGCACACAAGCTGGCGGGCTGTCGCTGCGCTCCGAGGCCGCCCTACCCGCAGGCAGTGCACCATGGTTTATCGGCGCAGCACAAAAGCCGGCGGATTGTCGCTGCGCTCCGAAGCCGCCCTACCCGCAGGCAGTGCACCCTGGTTTATCGGCGCGGCAGAAAAACTGGCGGGTTGTCGCTGCGCTCCGAAGCCGCCCTACGGCACGAGCGACCGCTGCAGCACGGCGCAATCCACGGCGAAGTGATCGGTCAATTCCGGCCAGGGATTCTGCGCCAGGTTGACCAATACGCTGCAGGCACCGGCGGCGCGGGCGCATTCCAGGTCGAAGCGGTAGTCGCCGACCATCACCAGCTCATTCGGCGTCACCTGCCAGCGCTCGGCCAGGTGCAGCAAACCGCCGGGATCGGGCTTGGGCGGCGCCTCGTCGCGGCCGAGAATGTCGCCGCTGGCGAAGCAATCGCCCAGACCGATCGCCTGCAGCGTCACCAGCGCCAGCTCATGGGCGTTGCGGGTGAGGATACCGAGCCGGCAGTCGCGCTCTTTCAGGGCGCGAACCAGCTCGATGGCCCCCGGCGCCGGCTCGGCGCTCAGCGCCAGCTCGCGCTCGTGCTCCAGCAGCCAGAGGTACTTGGCGGCCGCTACATCCTCGGGCAAGGCTGCCAGGTGATGGAGGATGTCGTGCTCCAGGGGGATGTCCAGCGCCCGCTTGATCGCCTCGAAGTCATGCACCGCCAGGGTCAGGGTGCCGTCCATGTCGAACACCCAGTGACGCGCCGTTTGCAGCCTCATTGCCAGTCCTCGCGGCTCACTTCCAATCCTCACGGATTCGGGTCAGGCCTTCCTGGGCGACCGAGGCGACCAGCTGGCCCTGGCGATTGAAGATGCTGCCGCGCGAGAAGCCACGGGCGTTGCCGGCCCAGGGGCTGTCCATGGCGTAGAGCAGCCATTCGTCCATGCGCAGGTTGCTGTGAAACCACAGCGAGTGATCGAGGCTGGCCACCTGCATGAACTTCTGGAACACCGACACCCCATGCGGCAGCATCGAGGTGGTCAGCAGGTTGAAGTCGCTGGCATAGCCGAGCAGGTACTTGTGCAACTGCGGGTCGTCCGGCAGGTCACCGGCGGCGCGGAACCACACGTACTTGACCGGTTCGCTCGGCTGCGGGGCAAAAGGGTTGCTGACCGTCACCGGGCGGATTTCGATTGGCGAGTCGGCCACTGCGCGCTCGCGCATGCGCTCTGGCAGAGAGTCGGCGACCAGTCGGGCCAGCTCGGTTTCCGATTTCAACCCTTCAGGCCCCGGCACATCCGGCATCGGGTTCTGATGGTGAAAGCCTTCCTCGTCGTACTGAAAGGAAGCACTGCAGGTGAAGATCGGCTTGCCCTTCTGCACCGCCGTCACCCGCCGAGTGCTGAAGCTACCGCCATCGCGTACCCGGTCGACCTGATAGACCACCGGCAGGGCCGAGTCACCAGGACGCAGGAAGTAACCGTGCAAGGAGTGCACATGGCGATCCGCCTCGACCGTCTGGCTGGCCGCCGACACGCATTGACCGAGCACCTGACCGCCGAACAGCTGACGGAAACCCAGATCCTGACTGGCACCGCGAAAGAGGTTTTCTTCGATGGCCTCCAGGCTCAACAGGGCGACCAATTCGTCCAGTACCTGACTCATGCTTGTTCTCCAGTAACCGCTAAGAGCGGGGTAAACGTAATTCGGGATAGGCCGGCAGTGAGCTGAGGCGCTCATCCCACACGGCACGACCAAGGGTGAAATGGTAAAGACTTTGCCAGCGGCTGTCGGCAAGTCCTAGTAATTCATGTACCGAATCGTCGAAATAGCAACCAATGCCAGTGGCCGATAGCCCCGCCGCCTCGGCTTCCAGATAGAGCAACTGGCCGATTTGCCCGCACTCCCAGTACAACCGTGGATAGCGCCAGGTGCCGGCGTCCAGGGCTGTGTCGAAGCGACTGAGCATGGCCAGGGCGACGCAACCATCGCTGGCGATGTCCTGACCACAGGAGAGAAACTCCGCCAAGCCGCGGGCATCGCCTGCAAGCAGGCGGTACAGCGGCAATTGGTCGTGCGCGCGCTGCCAGAGAAAATCCTCGCGCAGCCCAAGTTGCGCCTGGCCATCAACCCGCGCCAACCAGTACAAGCCGGGTTCCAGGCCCTGCACGCGATGGACGAACAACAGCAGATCGACCTGCGCCGCCTCCCCGGTCAGGGCGAATGGCACCGGCGAATTGGCCGGCATCAGCCGCTGCAACCAGGCAAACAACAGCTCGGCGTGAATCCCGCTCTTGCCGTCCATGGCTTGCGCACTACGGCGTCGATGCAGAATCGGCCGCAGCGCCAAGCCGGGGTTATCCGCCTGCGCGCGGCCGGCTTCGACCAACCAGGGCTGAGCGGGCAAGGCCGGGGCACGGCACAGCGCCTGCACCCGCGCCAGCTCCGGCCAGTCGTGGTACTGGCGCGACAGGCGATTAGGCGTGCCCTGCAGCTCCAGCGCCGCCAGCCCGTTTAACAGATCCTCTGGCAGGGCGAACTCGGCGGCCTGGGCCGGGCCTATCCAGAGCAGGCAGTCGATATGCTCGGCCTCGGCAAAACCTTGGCGATCCAGGCCGAACACGCCGTCCAGCCGCGCCTCGGCCACCCCGCGCAGCAGACGCACCTGCCAGCCCAGCGCGCTGGCGGCAAGCGCCAGGCCAGCCAGGGCATGGCCGAGATCATGCTGGCAATAACGGTAGGCCCGCTCGCCATATTTCCACGCCTCGCGCCAGGGGATGCTGGCCAGCGCCAGCAGGCAGCCGCCCGCCGGCAACGCCTGGGACAGTTGCGCGGCCAGCGGCGCCGGCAGCTCGGCGCGCACTTCCAGGGCATGCGCATCGGCGGTGTAATGGGCCAGCAAAGCCTGGTCTTGCAGGCTGCCGGGCGGCAGCAGCAGATACGCCTCGGTCGGGTGCAGATTGCCCGACGACGGATTGACCCGCAGCGCCCAACGGCTGCCGCCGGCCTCCTTCCACGCCGACAGCGCCAGGCTGTCATACAGCAGCTGCGACAGGCTGGCCTGATTCAGCGGCGCCGGCGTGCCCAGCGGCGCGGCGAACACCGCATCGTAGTCAGGCGACTCCAGCAACGGCCGGTGCCACAGTTCGATCAGGCGGGCGCCGCGGTAACGCCGAAAGGCGGCGGGCTGGGTCGCCCAGTCCAGCTGCCCGGGCCCGGGGGCGAAGCGCTGCGGCTGATGCTTGCTCAGTTGGTGATAGGCGCGCACGGCGTCCTGCTCGGTCATTACGGCTCCACTTGAGTCGGCCCAGGCAGCGCCGCCATACTCAGACGCTGCATTAAAGAGTGCCATTGTATGCGCCTGCCGCTGGTCTATCACGACGACTACAGCCCGCCCTTCCCGGCCGGCCATCGTTTCCCCATGGAAAAATTCCGCCTGCTGCGTGATCACCTGGTGGCCAGCGGCCTGACCCGCGATGCCGAATTGCTGCGTCCGCAACTGTGCCCGCCGGAGATACTGGCCCTGGCCCACTGCCCCGCTTATATCGAGCGCTACATGAGCGGCGAACTGCCCCACGAAGACCAGCGCCGCCTCGGCCTGCCCTGGAGCGCGGCCCTGGCGCAGCGCACCGTGCGCGCGGTGGGCGGTTCGCTATTGGCTGCCGAGCAAGCCTTGCAGCATGGCCTGGCCTGCCATCTGGCCGGCGGCACCCATCACGCCCATTACGATCACCCGGCTGGCTTCTGTATCTTCAATGACCTGGCGGTGATCGCCCGTTACCTGCTCGAAGCCGGCAAGGCGCAACGGGTGCTGATCTTCGACTGCGACGTGCACCAGGGCGACGGCAGCGCCCGCTTGCTCGCCGATATCCCGGAGGCGATCACCGTCTCTCTGCACTGCGAAAAGAACTTCCCCGCACGTAAGGCCGCCAGCGACTGGGACATTCCCCTGCCGATGGGCATGGGCGACGCCGCTTATCTGAAGGTGGTGGACGATGCGCTGAACTACCTGCTGCCGCTGTACCAGCCGGACATCGTGCTGTACGACGCCGGCGTCGACGTGCACCAGGACGATGCCCTCGGCTACCTGCAACTGACCGACGCCGGAGTCGCCGCCCGCGACCAGGCGGTGCTCAACCACTGCCTGGGCCGCGACATCCCGGTGGTCGGCCTGATCGGCGGCGGCTACGACAAAGACCGCCACGCCCTGGCCCGCCGTCACGGCATCCTCCATCACAGCGCGGCCGAGGTCTGGGCCGAGCGCCAACTGGGCTAGCCCGAGCCGGCACTGTAGGGTGGGTCGGGCCGCGCAGGCTTCAGCCCCCTCCGCCGCGCCGACTGGCGCGCCCCGCCAGCACCAGGGTCGCGCCCTGGGCCTTGCGGGTAAACCAGAGCACCCGGCTCACGCCCCGGGTGATCGCCACATAGGCCAGGCGCAGGCTTTCATCGGTCATCGCCTGGTCGTAGCTGTTGCGGAAGAATCCCGAGTAGGCATACAGCGCATTGCGCAGCGGGTGCGGCTCCGCTGGCGCGCAATCATCAACGATGATCGCCACTTCGGCCTGCAGGCCCTTGGCGCGGTGGATGGTGTAGGCCTTGACCGGCAACTTCTTGTCCAACTGGGCCTGAATCGTCTGCAAGTCTGCGTTGCGCCGACTGAGCAGCAGCACCGCGCTGCGGTCGGCCACTGTGCGGCTGGCCACGTGCGCGCACTCGGCGTTGATCACCTTCAGCAGCTCCGGCAGGCGCGCCTTGATATCGAAGCCCTGCACCAGCTTGACCCCGTGATCCCCCGGCTGCATGGCCTTGAACGCCTTGCTGGTCTTGGCTTGCTTGCAGGCGACGCCAGCGAGCACCGCCTCGCCGTCGCGGATCAACGGCTCGATGGAGCGGTAGTTGGTGGCCAGCATCAGCAGCGCACTGCTCTTGGCCTTGCCCTTGCCCGGGAAGTGCCTGTCGAAGTCCATGAACAGCTCCGGAGAACTGCCGCGCCAACCATAGATCGACTGCCAGTCGTCGCCGATCGCCATCAGGCTGACCGCCGCGCCCTGACGCGCCAGCGCGCGGTGGAGCGCTTGCAGCCACTGGACGATCTGCGGCGAGATATCCTGGAATTCATCGATCAGCAGGTGATTGAACGGCGCCAGCGCCTCGGCCGAGATTCCCGGTGCATTGGCGGCCAAACGTTCGCCGAGCGTTTGAAAGGCGCCATCGAAGGTCATCAAGCCCTGCGCCTGCAGGCAGGCCTCGAAGGCCTTGCAGAACAACACCAGGGCCTCGATAAAATCACGCTCGCGAGCGGAGCAGGACAGCGCCTGGACATCTATCTGGTCGGGGCGGATGCCGATGCTCTGGATAAAGCCGGCCTGCACATAGAAGGCCTCGAACAGCGGCAATGCAGTGAACTCCCCCGCCAGTTTGAAGCCATCCAGCGGCGCCTTGGCCACCCGCGGCCGTTTGCCTTCGCCAGTGTCAGCCGGCGGCGCCGGCAACCCCAGCAGGCTGTGCACGCGCTCGCGAAACACCGGCTCCTGGGCGTAGCAACTCTGATAGGCCTGCTTGAGCAGGCGCTGCTGGGCCGGACGCAGACGCGCGGACGTCAGCGGGTTATCCAGCTCACGGGCCGCGCCGGGCGCATCATCCAGCTGCTCGAACCAACGCGGGCTGTTCAGCGCCTGCTTGGCCAGCACGCCCATGGCCGAATGGAAAGTGCGCACGCACTGGCGGGCCTGGGCGGCGTCGAAAGGGTATTGCCAGAAACCCAGCACCCTGAGCAGCTGCGTGCGTAGCTCGGCGCAGGAGGCGTTGGTGAAGGAAATCACCGTCAAGCGTCCCGGCTCGATGCCCAGATGACAGAGCATGAACACCACGCGCAGCACCAGGGTGGTGGACTTGCCCGAACCCGCCCCGGCAAAGATCCGCGTGAGCGGATGGCGACCGAGGATCATCGCCCACTGCTCGTCCGAAGGCGCATTGATCACCCCCGCCACTACCGCCTGGGCGACCCGCTCGCGCATGGCCTCGACCTGCGCCGCATCGACCGCCAGCAACGCCGGCCCGTAGATGGCCGTGCTCGCCGGTTGGCCGGGTTTGCCACGCGACCTGGCAGGTTGTTTCCCAGTGCCCGCCTTGCTCTTACCTACCGCGGCGGTGGCCTTCTTCGCCCGGGAACGCGGTTTCTTCTGCGGCAAGCCCGCCTCGCGCTCGGCGCGCAGATAGGCCGTGGTCCGCGGGAAATAACGGGCCAAGGCACCGGAGAGGAGCAGTTTGTAGCGCTCGACAGCAGACAACATTCGACGATTCCCACCTGGAGCATGAGGTATATGACTGAATGATAAGTGTTTTTTGCTGGAGGCTGGCAAGCGCTGGAGGAACGGCGCGAACCGAGGGTGGGCCTACGGCCGTGGCGAGGCAGTTTTTATCCGTGGCGTTGTACCAGGGCGGCGGGAGTCAGGCGACGATACTGAGCGGGAGAGAACGGTCAGTTGCCGCTAAGCGCTCGGTCGGCGGTACCGCGGGCTAATCCATGACGTGAACAGCATCGCCGGACCTGGTTGTTTATCAGGCAGAACGCGAGCCGAGACAAATTAAACAACAGATAGCCAAGGGTAAAAAGCGGGGCGATTCACTTGGCTCCGCGCGAGTTTGCTAGACATCGCTCAGTGGTCACATTGGCCGGCTAGCCAGTAGCGTTGCCGCGCTGAACGCCTGCGCTCTTAGTAACCTTTCACCGTGTAATCCACCTCGAACTCGATCCCGGTCACCCGCGACACGCCGGTATCCAGCCGACCGTCGGCGTGCAGACGCAGCCAGCGGTAGCCGGGCGCAGTGCTGTCGACCTGGAATTCTTCACTGCCCGGGGCGAACTGCACACAGGTGGAAGGCGAAGCCAGCAGGCGCACAGCATTGCGCTGGCGATCGAACTCCTGATGGATATGCCCCCAGAGCACCGCGCGCACCTGACTGAAGCGTTCCAGCACGGCGAATAGCGCCTCGGGGTTGCGCAGGCCGATGGGTTCCATCCAGCGGCAACCGATGGACACCGGATGATGGTGCAGGCAAATCAGGTGATGGCGCTCCGGCGCTTCACTGAGCGCACGCTCCAGCAGGGCCAGCTGTTGCTCGCCAAGATAGCCCGGCACCGCGCCGGGAATCGACGAGTCGAGCAGAATGATGCGCCAATTACCCAGATCGATCACCGGCTCCAGCAGATCGCTATCGGCGCAGGCGGCCTGCATGGTCGGGACATCGTCATGGTTGCCGGGAAACCAGCGGGCTGGCGCCGCAAGCGCCGCGGTCATCTGTCGAAAGCGCTGATAGGACGCCAGGCTACCGTCTTGCGACAGATCGCCGCTGGCGAGCATCAGGTCGATCTGCGGCTGCTCTTGCAGCACCCGCTCGATCACTTGCTGCAGGCTGTCCTGGGTATCCAGACCCAATAGCTTGCCGGCCGCTTCGGCAAATAGATGGCTGTCGGACAACTGCACCAGCAGGACCGAGGAATCAGCAGCGGAATTGAGCGCGCTCGGCAAGGCCGTCTCCTTGAGCGGAATGCGTGGATTATGGTGGTTAGTCCCGGCAGCGGTAAACCCAAGAAGCGGGCATGGGTCACATAAAGCAGCGACAAGGCGAAGTCAGGCAGGAGGGTGTCGCAATCAGGCTGTTGTTGAAGCCTGCGGCTTAGTGCTTGTCGCCGTTTTAAACCACTGGTTCCAGTTCATGGCCACAGGCCAGGCAATGACTCAGCCATTCGCCGAGAAACAGGTTGAGCTGGGACTTTTCATCCGGCTGATGCATGGCGGCATTCGGGTAAGGGTAGATGCTGCGAAAACGCCGGGCACTTTGTGCACCGATCACCTCGGCCATGCGTGCATCGTGATACACCCGCACGTCCAGTTGCGGCACCGGCAACCAGGGCAGGCTGTGTTCTTGGCACACCCGCACGGTCGAGGTGTAGGGACAGGTTTCCAGCACTTCCAGAGCCAGCACACCGAGCAGCTGCTCGCCCTGAGTCAGGGCAACCCGCCGCGCGCATGATGCCTCGCGCATGTCCGGCAGCAGGCGCATCAGGCGTGCGTAGTTGACTTCACAAGCCGCCTGCAACTCGATCAAGTCAACCCGATAGCGGTCACGCAACAGATTCACGACCATAACCCCCTAACCTCGGCGCGGTTCAGCGCCAGCCATTGCAAGGCGATGATGCTCGCCGCATTGTTGATCCGCCCGTCCTTGACCGCATCCAGGGCATCTTCCAGCGGCAGGACATGCACCCGGATGTCCTCTCCCTCTTCGGCCAGACCATGCACGCCCCCGGCACCCAGGCTATTGCAGCGGCCGAGGTACAGGTACACCCGCTCGTCCGAACCACCGGGCGAAGGAAAATATTCGGTAATAGGCCACAGTGCGGTCAGCGCCAGGTTGGCCTCCTCCACCGCCTCACGCAGCGCCACTTCTTCCGGCTGCTCGTCGGTATCGATCAGCCCGGCGACCAGTTCCAGCAGCCAGGGGCTGGCGGACTTGCCCATGGCGCCAACGCGGAACTGCTCGATCAGTACCACTTCATCGCGCTGCGGGTCATAGGGCAGCACGCATACGGCATCGTGGCGGATAAACAGTTCGCGGCTGAGCGTCGGGCCCATTTCGCCAGAAAACTGCAGATGGCGCAGACGCAAGCGATCGAGGCTATAAAACCCGCGAAAACAGGCTTCTCGCTCAATGATCTGCACGGCATCCGGGCCAGGTTTGAAGGTGTCGGTCATCCACGTCTCTCTCAATCCGATAATCTTGGCTTTCGCGCATCCTACCCCGGCATCCAGCCTTGCGCAGCCTCTTTGCATATTAGGCGCTGCCTGGGATTATGCAGTGCTGTTGCGGCTGACTGCCCTGGCGAACCACTGGGATAACCGGCAGTCCAACCCCGCGACCCCTACCCTCTCCCCGTCTGGCGCTGAACTCAATGTTTGCACGTAAAAAACTCGTCACCATCAGTCTTGGCCTCCTGCTAAGCGCCTGCCAAAGCCTGCCTTCAGGCGATGGCGCGCTAGCGGTGCAACGTGTCGCCTGGGAGAGTATTCAGCCTGGCTGCCAGGGCGACGCCTGCCCACTGGTGAATATCGACACGCTGATATTTCCCGACGAAACGCCGCTCAGCGAACTGATTGAACAGCGCCTGCTGCAGATGACCAATGATTCGCCGGACGCGCCTCTGCCCGCCTCGCTGCAGTCCTACGAAAAGGACTTCCTGCACAGTGCCAAGCGCGGCTGGAACACCTACCTGCAAGCCAAGGTGCGCGAGCAACATGATCAACTGGTGATCATCGAATTTTCCAGCTACCTGTCCACGGGCGGGGCGCACGGTATGCCGGGCCGCGGCTTCATCAACTACGACCGCACGCTGAAAAAGGCCCTGAGCCTGCAGGACATGCTACTGCCCGGGCAGACGGCCGCATTCTGGGACCTCGCCGGCCAAGCCCACCAGCGCTGGCTGACAGCCAACCAGCTGGATCAGGACCCCGAGTACATCAGCAACTGGCCGTTCGAGCGCAGCGAAAACGTCGCCCTCGGTCAAGCCGCACTGCTGCTGAAATACAACGTCTACAGCATTGCGCCCTACTCCAGCGGGCATCCGCAGCTGACGATCCCCTATAGCCAACTCAAGGGAATCCTCAAAGCGCAATACTTTCCCGACTACGATTGAAGGAACCGAAGGCGAACTGCAGAACGCCGGCCAGCAACAAGGCCGGCAGGGTCGCACCGATATCGGGCCAGAAATTCGCCAGCACATGATAGATGGTCGCACCGCAAGCCCAGGCCAGCAGCGTGTCCCAACGCAGCGCCACGCGCGGCGCCAGCTCGGCACGACGGCGACGCAGGATGAAGTGGTCGACCAGCACCACACCGAACAGCGGGGCGAACACCGAGCCGATCAGCAACAGGAAGTTCTGGTACTCGGCCAGCGGCGCGAACCAGGCGATCAGGGTGCACAAGGCGCCAATCAGCAACGCCAGTAATTCGACCTTGAATGGCAGCAGAATGCCGACGGAAACCGCCGCCGAATGGATGTCGGCAAACGCGTTCTCCGACTCGTCGAGCAGGATCAGCAGCAGCGGAATACCCAAACCGGCGCCCGCCAGGGCCAGCAGCAAGGCGTTGACTTCGCCGCTGTCGGCAAAGGCCAGGGTGTAGGCCACGCCCAGGCTCATCAACCAGAAGTTGCCGACAAAGAAACCCAGCGCGGTGCCACCGAACACCCGGCCGGCCGCCTTGCCGAAGCGCGAGTAGTCGGCGATCAGCGGCAACCAGGACAGCGGCATGGCAATCGCAATGTCGAAGCCCAGGGCGAACGGCATCGAGCCATCACCGCTGCGCGCCCACAACGCCGCGAGGTCGGCCTTGTCGAACAGGTTCCAGGTCAACCAGAGGCAGGCGCCGAGCAGCAACCAGATCCCCCATTTGCGCAGGATCCGGCGCACGAAGGTCAGCGGACCGGCCACCGCCAGCAGGGTCGCCAGGGCGCCAAACAACAGAGTCCAGAGGCCCGGACTGTTCCATAGGCTGCCCTCGCCGAAGGCCCGCACCGCCAACACGCTGGCGGCATCGCGCATGACGATGATCTCGAATGCGCCCCAACCGACCAGTTGCAACAGGTTGAGCAAGGCCGGCACCACGGCCCCCTTGCTGCCCAGGCTGAGTTTCAGCGCCGCCATGGACGACAGCCCGGTATCACTGCCGATCACCGCGACCGAGCCCAACAGCAACACGCCGACGGCGGTGCCACAGGCAATCGCCAGCAAAGCGCCGCTCAGGCCCAGGCCCGGCGCCAGCAAGGCGCCAAGTTGCAGCACCATCAGGCCGATCCCTAAGGAAAACCACAGGGAAAACATGTCACGTGCGCCAAACACACGCTGGCCGATCGACACCGGCACATGCGGTGAGTAACTACTTGGGGTGTTCACTATGGGGGAGGTCTCAAAGAACTGAATAGGGAACGCCAGGAGCCTGCTTGCTCCTGGCGTAGGGTCATGCCGTCAGACCTGTTTGTAGATCACCGAGCCTTCGTCCTTGAAGCGCCCGGACTGCTCCTTGAAGCCAGCCTCAATGGCCTTCTGCTCGTCGGTCAGACCATTGAGCTTGGCGTAGTCGCGCACCTCCTGGGTGATCTTCATCGAGCAGAACTTCGGCCCGCACATGGAGCAGAAATGCGCGACCTTGCCCGAATCTTTCGGCAGGGTTTCGTCGTGGTAGCTGCGCGCGGTGTCCGGGTCCAGGCCGAGGTTGAACTGGTCTTCCCAGCGGAACTCGAAACGCGCCTTGCTCAAGGCGTTGTCACGGATCTGTGCACCCGGATGACCCTTGGCCAGGTCGGCGGCGTGGGCGGCGATCTTGTAGGTGATGATCCCGGTCTTGACGTCATCCTTGTTCGGCAGGCCCAGGTGCTCCTTGGGCGTGACGTAGCAGAGCATGGCGCAGCCGAACCAGCCGATCATCGCCGCACCGATGCCGCTGGTGATGTGGTCGTAGCCCGGCGCGATGTCGGTGGTCAGCGGGCCGAGGGTGTAGAACGGCGCCTCGTCGCAGCACTCCAGCTGCTTGTCCATGTTCTCCTTGATCAGTTGCATCGGCACGTGGCCGGGACCTTCGATCATGCACTGCACGTCGTGCTTCCAGGCGATCTTGGTCAGCTCGCCGAGGGTTTCCAGCTCGCCGAACTGCGCCGCGTCGTTGGCATCGGCAATCGAACCCGGACGCAGGCCGTCGCCCAGCGAGAAGCTGACGTCGTAGGCCTTCATGATCTGGCAGATGTCTTCGAAATGGGTGTAGAGGAAGTTTTCCTGGTGATGCGCCAGGCACCACTTGGCCATGATCGAGCCGCCGCGGCTGACGATACCGGTGACGCGCTTGGCGGTCAGCGGCACATAACGCAACAGCACGCCGGCGTGGATGGTGAAGTAGTCCACGCCCTGCTCGGCCTGCTCGATCAGGGTGTCGCGGAACAGCTCCCAGGTCAGGTCTTCGGCCACGCCGTTGACCTTCTCCAGCGCCTGGTAGATCGGCACGGTGCCGATCGGCACCGGCGAGTTACGGATGATCCACTCGCGGGTTTCGTGGATGTGCTTGCCGGTGGACAGGTCCATCACGGTGTCCGAACCCCAGCGGATACCCCAGGTCAGCTTGGCCACTTCTTCTTCGATGGAGGAGCCCAGCGCCGAGTTACCGATGTTGCCGTTGATCTTCACCAGGAAGTTGCGGCCGATGATCATCGGCTCCAACTCGGTGTGGTTGATGTTGGCGGGGATGATCGCCCGGCCGCGGGCGATTTCCTCGCGGACGAATTCGGCGCTGATCTCCTTCGGCACAGAAGCGCCGAAGCTGTGGCCGGCGTGCTGCTGATCGAGCAGACCGGCGGCGCGGGCTTCCTCCAGTTTGAGGTTCTCGCGGATGGCGACGTATTCCATCTCCGGGGTGATGATGCCCTGGCGCGCGTAGTGCATCTGGCTGACGTTGTTGCCGGCCTTGGCCCGGCGCGGGTTGCGCACATGGGCGAAGCGCATCTTGGTCAGCTCGGGATTGACCAGGCGTTCCTGGCCGAAGTGCGAGGACAGGCCGTCGAGCATTTCGGTATCACCACGGTCGTCAATCCAGGCCGAACGGACGTCGCCCAGGCCCTGGCGCACATCGATGGTCACGCTCGGGTCGGTGTAAGGGCCGGAGGTGTCATAGACCAGCACCGGCGCATTGATCTCGCCACCGTACTCGGTCGGGGTGATGTCGAGACTGATCTCGCGCATCGGTACGCGGATGTCCACACGCGAGCCTTGCACGTAAATTTTCTGCGAACGCGGAAACGGCTGGATCGACTGCTGGTCGACCTGGGCGGAATCACTCAGATTCGTGGTGTTGAGGTTTTTTTCTTGTGTGCTCATCGGCTGGTGCTCTCCTGGGACGAAATGTCGGAGCGAACCTGGGGCGGATGAGCGTACGGAGTGCACCGCTAGTGGTGCCGAGAGCACTCGCCGAGGGGGTGACGAGGCCATCTTGTTCCCTACGCAGGTCTTAACCTGATCAGGTTCAACGGGATCCGGCAGCTGCCAATCTCAGCCCACATATGGGGCACCCCGACAAGAACCTGGCCAGTCTAATCAAGACTCCGCAATAAAACCAACCGGGGAGTCAAAAAAGCCTGACCCACGCGTCGGATAGTGACGACGCCATCCCAGCCAAGCCGATTGTTGCGCACAGGCAACATAGCTTGTTGCAAACTACACTCAGGCACATTAAGCATGCCTTGACCCCCTTGGCAGCGCCCCTTAGCCTTGCCGATTACCGCCAAATTCAGGATCTCCCCCCATGTTGCGCAGACTCTCCCTGACTCTTGCTGTGGCTGCTGCTTCCGTTGGCATGGCCTGGGCCGAACAGGCCCCGCTATCGACCAAAACGAACCTCGTCACGGTCTATCAGGAAGCCGCCAACAACAACGCCGACCTGGCGGCCGCCCGCGCCGACTATCAGGCCCGCCGCGAAGTGGTGCCACAGGCTCGTTCCGGCTTGCTGCCGAACCTCTCGGCCGGTGCCAACCTGAGCGACACCCAGACAGATGTCGACACGTCGAGCGGCTCGCAGTCACTTTCACGCAGTGGCATGGTCTACCAGGCCAACCTCAGCCAGCCGTTGTTCCGCGCCGATCGCTGGTTCCAGCTGCAGGCCGCCGAAGCCAGCAGCGAGCAGGCAGCGCTGGAGCTGTCCGCGATCGAACAGACGCTGATCCTGCAGAGTGCGGAAACCTACTTCGCGGTACTGCGTGCCCAGGACACCCTGGCCTCGACCAAGGCCGAAGAAGCCGCCTTCAAACGCCAACTCGACCAAGCCAACGAACGCTTCGACGTCGGCCTGTCGGACAAGACCGACGTACTCGAGGCCCAGGCCGGCTTCGATACGGCACGGGCCAACCGGATCATCGCCCAGCGCCAGGTCGAGGATGCCTTCCAGGCACTGATCACCCTGACCAACCGCGAATATGTAGCACTCGAAGGGATCGAACACAGCCTGCCGATCCTGGCGCCGACGCCGAACGACGCCAAGGCCTGGGTCGATACCGCCGCCGCGCAGAACCTCAATCTGCAAGCCAGCAATTACGCGGTGAACGCCGCCGAAGAAACCCTGCGCCAGCGCAAGTCCGGGCATGCGCCGACCCTGGACGCGGTGGCCAGCTATCAGAGAGGCGATAACGACAGCCTCGGCTTCAGCAACTCCAGCACCAGCTTTGCTGGTCAACCTCGTTTCAATGGTGATGCCGAACAGCGCTCGATCGGCCTGCAACTGAATATCCCTCTCTATAGCGGCGGTCTGACCAGCTCCCAGGTGCGCGAGGCCTACCAGCGCCTGACCCAGAGCGAGCAGCTGCGCGAAAGCCTGCGCCGGCAGGTGGTGCAAAGCACCCGCAACCTGCACCGCGCGGTGAACACTGACGTGGAAACCGTGCAGGCGCGCAAACAGTCGATCATCTCCAACCAGAGCGCCCTGGAAGCCACGGAAATCGGCTATCAGGTCGGCACCCGCAACATCGTCGACGTGCTCGACTCGCAGCGCCAGCTGTACAGCTCGGTGCGCACCTATAACGACGCGCGCTACGACTACATTCTCAACAACCTGCGTCTCAAGCAGGCCGCCGGCACCCTGAGCCCGGCCGACCTGGAAGCCCTCGAGCAATACCTCAAGTCGGACTACGACCCAGACCAGGACTTCCTGCCACCGGACCTGGCCAAGGCCGCCGAAGCGCAGTTACGCGGCAATCTGGATTATTGAGTGGCTCACATTGAGTCGCTCAGATTTGAGTGGCTCACATATTGGGTGGCTTAGATTGATTGGCTCACAGTGAGCCCTCCTGTTCAGCAAAAAAGCCCGACGCGAGTCGGGCTTTTTTGTGGGGTACTGCCTGACGGCTCGTAGTGCCTGCGGCGTGCTGGAGTGCGGCTACCGCGCCATGTGCGCCATGTCGTTCATGAGTGTTGTAACAAGCGCGCCAGCCCCGCCAGCAAGCGCGCCAGCGCGCCCTGGTTGGCCTGCATTACTGCTTGGCCCGCCCCGCGCATTGTTTGCGCCAGGGCAGGCTCGCGCCAAAGCTGATCGACCCGGTGCGCCAGTCCCTCGGCATCCGCCACTTCGAGCAGCGCGCCGGCCTCACGCAACTGCGCGGCGATCTCGAGAAAGTTGAACAGGTGCGGGCCGCTGAGTACCGGTTTGCCCAGCGCCGCCGGCTCCAGCAGGTTATGCCCACCATTGCCCACCAGGCTGCCACCGACGAAAGCCAGATCGGCCAGGGCATAGAGCAACAACAGCTCGCCCATGGTATCGCCGAGCAACACCTGGTCGCCCGCCACCACCGCCTCGCCACTGGAGCGCTGGCGCGTGGCGAAGCCTTGGCGCTGGCACAGCTCGTACACCGCGGCAAAGCGTTCCGGGTGTCGCGGCACCAGAATCAACAACGCCTCGGGCCATTGTTCGAGTAGCTCGCGGTGCGCCGCCAGGACAATTTCATCCTCACCGGCATGGGTGCTGGCGGCGATCCACACCGGCCGCCGCACCGCGCCCCACTGCTCGCGCAACTCGGCGGCGCGTGCAAGCAACGCGGGGTCGATGGTCAGGTCGAACTTAATCGAGCCGGTCACCTCGACGCACTCGGGCCGCGCACCCAAACTGCGAAAGCGCTCGGCCTCGGCGGTGGTCTGCACCGCAATCAGGCTCAACTCGGCCAGCATGGGCCCGGTCAGCTTGGCGAAGCGCGCATAACCACGCGCCGAGCGCTCGGATAGCCGTGCATTGGCCAGGGCCACGGGAATGCCACGGCGGGCACATTGGTGGATGTGGTTGGGCCACAATTCGGTCTCCATGACCACCGCCAGCCGAGGCTGCGCGCGATCGAGAAAGCGCGCCGCGGCCCACGGCAAGTCATAGGGCAGATAGCAGTGCTGCACGCGTCCTGCATAATCGGGCCCGGCGAACATGGCCTGAATCCGTTCGGAGCCGGTCGGCGTCATGCAGGTAATGGTGATCGGTAACTGCGGGTAGCGCGCCAGCAGCTGGCGGATCAGCGGCGCGGCGGCAATGCTCTCGCCCACCGACACGGCATGCAGCCAGATGCCGCCGGTTTGCAGAGGCGGCAAGCCGAGGGAGAAGCGTTCACCAATGCGTTTGGCATACGCCGGTGCGCGCCACGCGCGCCAAGCCAGACGCCCGGCGACCAGGGGCAGAGCGAGATGCAGCAGCAGGGTGTAGAGGTGTCTATTCATGGGCGCGCAGCTTAGCAGAGCGGCTGCCAGCAATCAGCCGATGGCTTGCAGCCGCTCGGCGAAACACTCGGCCAGCCAGAGTGCTGCCGGCCCCAGGGCTTCATCACGCCGGCAGACCAACTCCACCACCAGCGGCGGCGGCGTCCAGTCGCTGCTCAGTTCAACCAGCTGGTTCTGATAGGTCGGGTACTGCATCACATGGCGTGGTAGCCAGGCCCAGCCTAAATTACGCATCAACAGCTCGGCCATGACGTAGAAACTGTCAGCACGCCAGATCCATGGGCTGAGCTGCTCGCCGCCCGGATAGTGACTGTCCTGCGGCGCCATCAGTAATTGCCGGTGACGCGCCAACTCGCGCCGGTCGACATGCCCCGCCCCCGCCAGCGCATGCCCGGCACCGCACACCGTGACCATCTCGATAGTGCCCAGCCGCTGGCGCTCCAGGGCTTCAGGCATCTGCTCGTGGTGAAACAGCAGACCGAGGTCGGCGCGGCGCTCCAGCAGCTTGCGCGCAACATCGCCCTGAGCGCCGCTGGCCAGCTGTACCTCCAGCAGCGGAAAGGCCTGGGCCAGGGCCTCGAGACTGTCGAGCACCGGCTGATAGGGCATGGCCTCGTCCTGGGCCAGGCGCAGGCGCACTTCTTCGCCGCGCACCAGCCCCAGCGCCCGGCCTTCCAGACGTTCGCACTGGCGCAGCACCTCGCGCGCTTCCTCCAGCAGCGACGCACCGGCGGCCGTCAGGCGTGGCTGGCGGCCACTGCTGCGCTCGAACAACAGCACCCCGAGATCGGCCTCCAGCATGGCAATCGCATTGCTGACCGCCGACTGCGCGCGATTCATCTGCCGGGCCACGGCAGAAAACGACTGGCCCTCGGCCACGCTGACGAACAGGCGGATTTGCTCCAGGTTCCACTGCATAACCAATCTCCAAACCAGATAGGTAATCACTTTATCCCATCAGCTGAACGACTAGAATGGCCGACAGATCAAAC
The DNA here is from genome assembly GCF_002025205.1 of Pseudomonas sp. CC6-YY-74. Classification (GTDB taxonomy): domain Bacteria; phylum Pseudomonadota; class Gammaproteobacteria; order Pseudomonadales; family Pseudomonadaceae; genus Aquipseudomonas; species Aquipseudomonas paeninsulae. The sequence goes on from NZ_CP019947.1 coordinate 3,192,738, forward strand.
AGGAGGCCCACCATGAGCGGCTATCTCTATCTCGCTGTCGCCATCACCGCCGAAGTCATCGCGACTACCTCGATGAAGGCCCTGGACGGCTTCAATAAACCACTCCCCCTGCTGTTGGTAGTGGTCGGCTACGTCATTTCCTTCTGGATGCTCAGCCTGGTGGTCAAAACCATTCCGGTCGGCGTCGCCTACGCCGTCTGGGCGGGCCTGGGGATCGTACTGGTGAGCATTGCCGCCGCGTTTCTCTACCAGCAGCGCCTCGACCTGCCGGCCATGCTCGGCATGGCCCTGATCGTCTGCGGCGTGGTGGTGATTCAATTGTTCTCGCACAGCGTCGGCCATTGAGTTGGGCCAAGCGCCAAGCTGGCGCTTGGGGCTGGAGGCCCGACACCAGCAGTTGCCGGTATACTGCGGGCCTGATTCCCAATGAGGACCTCGCATGTCCCAGGCTCTGAGCACTGACATTCTGATCGTCGGCGGAGGTATCGCCGGCCTCTGGCTGAATGCGCGCTTGCGCCGCCAGGGCTTTGCCACCCTGCTGGTGGAAAACGCCACCCTAGGCGGCGGGCAGAGCGTCAAATCGCAAGGCATCATTCACGGCGGCGCCAAGTACGCCCTGCATGGCGCGCTCACCGGCGCCTCGGAAGCCATCGCCGACATGCCGCGACGCTGGCGCGAAGCGCTGGCTGGCAGCGGCGAGCTGGATCTGAGCGGCGTGCGCCTGTTGTCCGATGCGCATTACCTGTGGTCGCCCGGTAGCCTGGCCGGCAATATCACCAGCTTCTTCGCCAGCAAGGCGGTGCGCGGCCGCGTCGACCAGGTCAAGGGCGAGCAACTGCCGCCGGCCCTGCAACATCCGAAATTCAGGGGCAAGGTCTACCGCCTGGCCGAACTGGTGCTCGACATACCCAGCCTGATCGCCCGCCTGGCCGAACTGGCCGCCGACGGCCTGCTGGCCGCCGAGTCCATCGCGCCACTGCACGAGCAGGGTCAACTGGTCGGCCTGCTCGTCGACGGCCGCGAGATTCGCGCCCAGCGCATCGTCCTTAGTGCCGGCCGCGGCAATGCCGAACTGCTCGCCGCGCTGGGCCTCACTCAGCCCGCGCAGCAACTGCGGCCGCTGCATATGGTGCTGGTCAAGGGCCCGACCCTGAAACCGCTGTATGCCCACTGCCTCGGCGGCGGACCGAAGCCGCGAGTCACCGTCACCACTCATCCGGCAGCCGATGGCGAGTGGGTCTGGTACCTCGGCGGCGACCTCGCCGAAGCGGCAGGCGTGGCCCGCGACGCCGCCGCGCAGATCCAAGCCGCGCAGCAGGAAATCAGCGCCCTGCTGCCCTGGCTCGACCTTTCCAACGCCCGCTGGACAACGCTGCGCGTCGACCGCGCCGAGCCGGCACAGTCCGGCCTGGTGCGCCCGGACAACGCCTTTCTCGCCGAGCAAGGGCAGCTACTGGTCGGTTGGCCGACTAAACTGGCATTAGCCCCGGATTTCGCCGACCGCGTACTGGCGGCTCTCGTCCGTGACGGCATCCAACCCGCCATCCATGCGCCGCTCCCGGCCCTGCCACGCCCGGCCGTAGCGCGCCCAGCCTGGGAGGAATTGTTCTAATGCACGCCTTGCATACCCTGCACAACCTGCACCGCCCGCTCGGTGCGACCGAGCTGATGGTCTCGCCATTGGGCCTCGGCACGGTGAAGATCGGCCGCGACCAGGGCGTGAAGTACCCCAACGGCTTCAGCATTCCGGACGACGCGGCGGTACTTGAGCTGCTCGCCCAGGCCCATGATCTGGGGATCAACCTGATCGACACCGCCCCCGCCTACGGCAGCAGTGAAAGCCGCCTCGGTCCGCTGTTGCGCGGCCAGCGCCAGCAGTGGGTGATCGTCAGCAAGGTCGGCGAAGAATTCGTCAACGGCCACTCCAGTTTCGACTTCTCTGCAGCCCACACGCGCTTCTCGGTGGAGCGCAGTCTCAAGCGCCTGGAGACCGACTTCATCGACTTAGTGCTGGTGCATTCGGACGGCAACGATCTCTCTATCCTGCATGACAGCGGGGTCTACGAGACCCTCGCCGAGCTCAAGCGCGAAGGCAAGATTCGCGGCTTCGGCCTGTCCGGCAAAACCGTCGAGGGCGGCCTGCAGGCACTCGCGCAAGGCGACTGTGGGATGGTCACCTACAACCTCAAGGAACAGGGTGAACTGCCGGTACTGGACTACGCTGAGCAGCACGGCAAAGGCATCCTGATCAAGAAAGCCCTGGCCAGCGGGCATGCCTGCCTGGCCCCAGGGCAAGATCCGGTGCGCGCCAGCTTCGAACTGATTTTCGCCCACCCGGCGGTGAGCTGTGCGATTGTCGGCACCATCAATGCGCAACACCTGGGCCATAACGTCGCGACTGCCGCGGCGGTCATTCAGGATATTGCCTGACTCGCCATGACGCACTGCGCGCAAGTGCTCGAGCACTGCCCGCCAGCAAACCTCAGCCCTTGCGACCATGCCTGGCAGGGCAATACCTCACCCGGCCTTGCCGGGCCGCCCCAACGCACTGCAGGAGCCGATATGTCGCGCACGCTTAGCCGCCAGGACCCCAGCGCCTTCAAAACCCTACCCTTGCTCGTCGAGGCCAGCGCGGACGGCCTGCGCTACCAGAGCCAGGGCCGCCCCCTGAACTTCAGCGAGATGCTTGAACGCCGCCGCGTGATCGAGGTGAGCGACAGCCAACGCTTCGCCGTTGAGCTGGCCAACCTGGGCGTTTCGGTACGCCTGACCCTGAGCTGGCAAGGCCGGGAGTATTGGATACTGGTGCGTCAACGGCGCCTGGACCGTGGCGACGTGGTGCTCAAGCTGATCTCCGGCTACGTGCCCGCCCACGAACTCAATCTGCCGCTGCTCACCGCCATTCAAGAGGTCGCTGAAGAGTGCCTGCTGGAAACCCCAGAAGGCTGGCTGAGTGGCCGCTTCGGCGAAACCTGGCTGCCCTCGCCCTATCAAGGTGCCTTGCGCTACCGCGAGACCCTGCACTTTCAACTCAGCCCACTGTCCGGCGCGGCACGTCCGGTGCACTGCGGCAACCTGACCCTGCTGGAACGGCCACGCGCCTACGTGCATCTGCCCACATCTTCGTTGCAACTGGTCTATGACCTACGCCTGGCGCTGCCCAAAGAGGCCAGGCAGCCCAGCCTGTTCCACGTCGACGAACGCCTGGAAGACGGCAAGCTGGTCGCCCGCCTCGACCGCACTCGACCGGACCTGTACCTGATTCCGCTGCAACATGGCCGGCCAACCGCCGAACTGCTGACGCTCAAAAAAGGTGTATTGAAAGCCGCCAGCACCCGTGGCCTGTGGCTGGCCGAGAGCTTCGCGCCGCAGGATGGCTGGCTGGTGCGCGACGAGCGCATCCGCTGGAAGGACTGGCTGAACCAGCAAAGCCTAAGCGCCGCACCAGTCAAACCTTCGGCGAAGCCGCGATCGCCGACTGCCTCTGCGCCACTCAAGCTGAATGCCGCCCAACTGGGCTGAACGGCATATACGTGGGATCAGGTGCTGCGAATTTTCTCAACGATCGCGGTGGTCGAGCTGTTTGCCACCAGGCCCAGCACGCGCACTTCGCCACCGTAGGCGCTGACGATGTCGGCGCCGACCACCTGATCGATGCCGTAGTCGCCGCCCTTGACCAGCACGTCCGGCTTGACCTCACGCAGTAGGTTCTCCGGGGTGTCTTCGCTGAAGCTCACCACCCAATCCACTGCGCCAAGGCCGGCGAGCACGGCCATGCGCCGATCCACCGAATTGATCGGTCGACCGGGGCCTTTCAGGCGACTGACCGAGGCGTCGTCGTTGACCGCCAGCACCAGGCGGTCACCCTGGGCACGGGCCTGCTCCAGGTAGGCCACGTGGCCGGCGTGCAGAATGTCGAAACAACCGTTGGTGAAGACGATCTTCTCGCCATGGGCGCGGGCGTCCTCGATCGCCAGCAACAGCTGATCCGGACTCAGCACGCCGCGCTCGGAACCGGCCTCGCGCTGGATCGCCCGGCGCAGTTCCGGCGCACTGATGGCGGCGGTACCCAGCTTGCCGACCACGATACCGGCGGCCAGGTTGGCCAGCGCCACGGCCTGGGGTAATTCCTCGCCGGCGGCCAGGGACGCCGCCAGGGTCGAGATCACCGTATCGCCGGCACCGGTGACATCGAAGACCTCACGGGCGCGAGCCGGCAGGTGCAGCGCTGGATGCTCGGGGCGCAGCAGGGTCATGCCGTGCTCGCCACGGGTAATCAGCAGCGCGCCCAGCTCTAACTCGCGCATCATGCGGGCGCCCTTGGCCACCAGTTCGGCCTCGTCGACGCAATGACCGACGATAGTCTCGAACTCATTGAGGTTTGGCGTGATCAGGCTAGCACCACGATAAATCGAGAAATCCTTGCCCTTGGGGTCGGCCAGTACCGCAATGCCCTTGGCCCGCGCCGCCTGGATCAACACCTGATGATTCTTCAGCGCGCCTTTGCCGTAGTCGGACAGCACCAGCACCTTGACCCCGGCGAGCAGCGCTTCGACCTCGACCGCCAATGCTGCGGCATCGGTATTGAACAGTTCTTCGAAGTCCATGCGCAGCAGTTGTTGATGCCGACTCATGACCCGTAGCTTGACGATGGTCGGCTGGCTGGCGATGCGCTGAAACCGGGTTTTCACTCCCACGGCCGCCAGGCTATTGCACAGGCTCTCGGCCGCTTCGTCTGCACCGGTCACGCCAACCAAAACTGCCGGAGCACCGAGGGCAGCGATGTTCAACGCCACGTTGGCGGCACCGCCTGGACGGTCTTCGATCTGCTCGACCTTGACCACCGGCACCGGCGCCTCCGGCGAAATCCGCGAGGTGCCGCCATGCCAGTAGCGGTCGAGCATGACATCACCGACCACCAATACGGCGGCCTGGTCGAAACGGGGCATGGACAATTTCATGGGGACTCCGGTGGCCTCAAGTGGTGGGCGCGTAGTTTATCAGGCGATATCCAGTGGCGCGCTTTCATCCAGCCCCAGCGCATGTAGGCGCGCATAAAAACCGTTCTGTTCGAGCAGACTGGCATGGGTGCCACGCTCGACGATCCGCCCCTGGTCCATTACCAGAATCAGATCGGCTTTCTCGATGGTGGACAGGCGGTGCGCGATGACCAGCGTGGTACGCCCCGTCATCACCCGATCTAGGGCCGCCTGGATATGCCGTTCGGATTCGGTATCGAGGGCCGAAGTCGCCTCATCCAGCACCAGAATCGGCGCATCCTTGAGCAAGGCCCGGGCAATCGCCAGGCGCTGACGCTGGCCGCCGGAGAGCAGTACGCCATTCTCGCCGACCTCGGTGTCCAACCCCTGCGGCAGCTTGTCGATGAATTCCTTAGCGTAGGCCGCCTCGACCGCCTGCTCGATAGCCTCACGCGGCGCGTCGACCAAGTCGCCGTAGGCGATGTTATTGGCCACGCTGTCGTTGAACAGGGTGACTTGCTGAGTCACCAGCGCGATATGCCGGCGTAGGTTGCGCAACTTGTAATCCTCGACATCCACACCGTCGAGCAGAATCTGCCCGGTCTCATGGTGATAGAAGCGCGGAATCAGGCTGGCCAGGGTCGACTTGCCGCTGCCGGAGCGCCCGACCAGGGCAATCATCTGCCCAGGTTCGGCGCTGAAGGAAATATCGCTGAGCACCGGCTTCTCGGCGCCAGGGTACTGGAAGCTCAGATTGCGTACTTCCAGACGGCCACTGACCCGTTCAAGCTCGACAGTGCCATGATCGACTTCCGGAATTTCATCGAGTTGTTCGAAGATGCTTTCGGCAGCAGCCAGGCCTTTCTGGATATTGGCGCTGACCTCGGAGAGCTGGCGAATCGGCTTGGGCAGCAAGCCGGCGGCGGTGATGTAAGCCACCAGATCGCCCGCCGTGGCATCGCCGCGCAGCAACAGCACCAGGAACATCAATACCGCCATGGCACTGTAAATCACCAGTTGCAACATGGGGGTGTAGACCGCACCGGTCTTGGTCATGCGCAATTGCTTGCTGGTGTTGTCCTGACTGGCGGCAGCAAAACGCTTGGACTCGTAACCCTCGCCGCCAAAACTGCGCACCACCCGATAGCCCTGGATGGTCTCGGAGGCAACATGGGTGACATCGCCCATGGCCACCTGGATCTTCTTGCTTTGCTTGCGAAATTTCTTGCTCGCGCTGCCGACCATCAGCGCAATCACCGGCAGGATGGCCAGCATCACCAGGGTCAGCTGCCAATTCATCCACAACAGGTAGGCAAACAGGAAAATCACCGTCAAGCCTTCGCGAATCACCACCTTGATCGCATCGGTCGCCGCGCTAGTGACCATGGTCACATTGAAGGTGATGCGCGAGATCAGATGCCCGGAGTTATGACTATCGAAATAGCGGTTGGGCAGCGCCAGCAGGCTGTTGAACAAGGAAACGCGCAAATCGTGCACCAGCCCCAACGAAACCTTGGCCAGGAAGTAGTTACCCAGATAGGCCCCCACCCCCTGCCAGGCAGCGATCAGCACAATCAGCAACGGCACCGCCTGCAGCAGTTGCAGGTCGCGCAGGTAGGGCACCGTCGGGAAGAGCACGGCTTCGGGGTTGGACAGGCCGTCGACGAAATACTTGAGGATGCCGGCGAGCATCGGCTGGGTGGACGCGAAGATGACATAGCCGAGGATGCTGATCGCGAAGTAGCCGATGTAGGGCTTTACGTAACCGAGCAGGCGGAGATATATCTTAAGACTAGATGGCTGCTGGCCAGAGGCTACAGAGGGTGTGCTCATCAGGAAAGCTAATCCAGATTAAAAGTGCGAATACTAGCATGCCAGCACTGGACTGCCCGCTTTGCAGCCTTGCCGGTCCAGCCCATCGCCCCATCACAGCTTGCAGAAAGAGCCCAGCCCGGAAATGGCTTCAGGTAAACTGCGCCCTTCTCCGATTCTGCCCAGTTCTTATGACGCCACTTTCCCACGAGCAATTCCTCCTCCTGCGCAACAAGGCTGAAGTGCTTGAGGCCGACTACCATGGCGAGAAAGTGCTACGGCTGGCCGACGGCAACATGCTCAAGCTGTTCCGCCGTAAGCGCTTGCTGTCATCCGCTGCGCTGTACCCCTACGCGCAACGCTTCGCCAACAATGCCGACACACTTGAGCAGCGAGGCATACCCTGCCCCAAGATTCTCAATGTATTCCGCATCGCGCAGATCCAGCGTGATGCCGTGCATTATGCGCCGCTACCCGGTATCACCTTGCGGCAGATCGATGATGAGCCGACCCGCAGCAGACTACGGCCTCGGCTCGGCGAGTTCGTAGCTCAACTGCATGCAAAGGGGGTTCTTTTCCGTTCCTTGCACCTGGGCAATATCGTCCTGACGCCCGAGGGTCAACTCGGCCTGATCGATATCGCCGACCTACGTGCGCAGCGTAGCGCCCTCGGCAAGTTCAAGCGCATGCGTAACTTCCAGCACATCCTGCGCGACCCGCGCGATCAGGAATGGTTGCTGGTGGACAAGGGGCAGGCGTTTTTCGATAGCTACCTACGTCATGCCCAAGTGAACTGGAAGCTGGGCGACCTCCTCAGACACGTGACCAAAGAGCCCATGCAATGATCGGCAATACCCTACAGCCACTGCTCATTGCACACGCCTGTCAGACTGGATAATCGCTTATCTACTGCCCATCGGTTGGCTGGTATTATTGACCGGCATGTTCTGGAGCGGCGACCGCACGCTCTACACTAAGCTGTACTACGCCCTGCTGGCCGCACCGACCCTGCTCGCCTTGATGCTGCAGCCGAGGCTGCTGAAGAGGTTATTGCGCAACCCGCTGATCCTCACATTCATCGTTTTTGGCTGTTACACCGTGCTCAGCCTGCTGTGGTCGGACACCGATAACAAATTCAGCTCACTGGTCAAGCGCCCCCTGTACGTCCTGATGCTCTTCCTCGGCGTCGGTCTACTCGCGCTCAAGTCGCCACAACGCCTGAGCACACTGCTGCTGCTCGCGGGAATCATCGCCGCAGGCAGTGGCGCACTGTCATTTGCCTACTTTTTGTACAGCACAGGCGGTGCGGGACGCTTCAGCGGATACGGCGCGTTATTCAACCCACTGCTAAGCGCCCATGTCTATGGCTTCTTTTCTGCATTCTGGCTGGCCACCTGGTTCACCCGAGTGGATGCGCACAGCAATGCGGCATTGCCAGTCCTGCTGCTGCTTGTGCTCGGCGTGGTGCTACTGAGCACCGGGTCGCGCACGCCTTTATTGGCACTGTCGCTGACCTTGATCTGGCTGGCCGCGACCCATGCCAGTCGGCGTAGCCTGATCGCGGGTGCCTGCGCGATTGTGCTGGCCGCCGGATTGTTGCTGCTGTTCCCGGAGTCACTGCTGCAACGTGGTCTTTCCTACCGCCCTGAAATCTGGTTTGGCGCCTTGCAACTTGCCGCTGATAGCCCTGGTTCGGCCACGGTTTCGACCACACCCTGAGCATTGCGCTGCAAACCAAGAGCCTTACGTTCAACGACCCGCACAATATCGAACTGGCGGTACTACTCTCGGGCGGGCTGACTGGCCTGCTCATGTGGATCAGCCTCTACGCAATCATGTTTCTGTTCGCCTGGCGCAACCGCCATACCCCCTTAGTGATGATCGCATCGGCACTGGTGGTATACGGATTGGGAGCCGGCCTGACCGAGGGCCGAGGTTACCTGTCCCGCCCCAATGAGCACTGGTTCCTGATCTGGATCCCCATATCACTGCTGACGGCCGCTCTATTCATCTCGCCAAGTGGAAGCACCGCACATGCGCCTGTTGAAAAGACTTGAACAACGCCTGCGAAAGCTCTGGAAAGGCTGGCGCGGCAAATCCGCTGAGCCGCGTTTCTATCGCGCCCAAAGCCGTTTTCGTGAGCGCTATCCGCTCTACCGGATAGGCTTGGGTAGCTACGGTATGCCGGTGGTACACGACTGGAGCGAGGGCAGTACGCTACATATCGGCAGCTACTGCTCCATTGCCGCTAATGTGCAGATATTTCTTGGCGGGCAACATCGAATCGACTGGGTAAGTAGTTACCCCTTCCCAGCGTACCTGCCTGAAGCAGCCCATATCGAGGGATTCGGCGGAACCCGCGGCGATGTAGTGATCGGCAGTGACGTATGGCTGTGCTCGAACTGCACGATCCTCTCGGGAGTGAACGTAGGTCACGGAGCCGTGGTGGCCAGCAGCGCGGTGGTCACTCAAGATATAGCGCCTTACTCCGTAGTGGCCGGCAACCCGGCACGCCACGTTCGCTGGCGCTTCGACGAAGATACGCGCACCGCGCTGCTCGAGAGTGCTTGGTGGGAGTGGCCAGAAGAAGAAATACGACACATAGTCGAAAAGCTCTGCAGCAACGACATAGCAGCGTTTCTAGCTTACGCCCGATCACGCCCCTGAGCCGGTAAAAGCAGACGACAGAGCCCGCGCAGGGTCTTTCGATTCCAATGGCGCACCGGCAATTCGGCCAATAACTCACGCGCCAACGCCTTGTCCAAACGCGCGCATTTGAGCAACATCGAATTGCGGTAGTTGGCGCAGACTTGGGCATAGGCAGGATGGTCGCTGAAGCGCGCATAGGTACGTAACACGTTATCCACCATGAAGCGGTAGTTCTTGTAGGTGTTGCTGCCATGTACGCGATAGAGCGCCAGTACCTCCGCCAGCACGTCGATGACGTAGCCGGCGCGGGTAATCTTCAGCTCGATCATCAGGTCTTCCAGGCGAACTTCCGGATCGAAACCGCCTACCCGCTCAAGCGCTTCGCGCCGGAACAGCAGGGTCGGTGCCGGAGCGCCGGGTTTTCGATGCAGAAATACATCCTCGAAATCCAGCCGCCGCGACGGCAAATCGCGCCCCCCCCCAGCGGTAGCCCCGCCGCATCGATGCTGCGGATAGCGCCGGCACAGATGCCCACCTCGGGACGATCCGCCAGGTGGGCGACCTGGAGAGCCAGCCTCTCGGGCAACATGATGTCATCCGAACCAAAAGGCGCAATCAGACTGCCTTTCGCCCGTGCGATCACCTCATTCAGGGTTCGCGACAAACCCTGGTTCGCCTGCACGCGAAAATCAAAGCCATGTACCCGCTGTAAAGCCTCGATCCGGGCAACGCTGTCATCGCTGGAGCCATCATCCACAACGAGCAGTTCAACACTGGAATAGCTTTGCGCCAGCACGCTGAGGATACTGGCCTCGATGTAATGCGCATGGTTGTAAGACGCAATGATCACGCTGACCAAAGGCTGCTGATTACTGGACATGGGAGTGTCTCAAAACGGTGATAGCCGCGACCACAGTGTCCGCCAGGCTGAAATGGCAACCGGCAACGGCGGCTTGCCAAGCTCATCAGCAAGTCGCCTGGCCAGTTGAGGATGTGCTACATGCTGCTCGACGAAACAGCGCCCATTGTCCGCGATGCCTTGCGCCCAGGCGGGATCGCGACGCAGCCGCTGCAAATGGCCACGCAACTCCTGGATACTGGAGTACAGCAACAGGTGATGACCATCCTGCAAGCCGATGACCTCTTCCTCGCGCCCCTGACGCCAGGCCAGCAGGACACAACCACAGGCCATCGCCTCGAAGTTCTTGGCCATGTACTCTCCCAGGCCGACATCGGCGCTGACGAAGAAACTAATCCGATTGAGCATCTTCCGATAGGGCTCACCCGGTTCAGTGCGCAGCACCTGCAATGGCTCATTGGCGGCGAACTGCTCCAACAGCGCCTTGCGCTGCGTGTATGCCGCACTACCGGTACGCCCGATAAAGCCCAACTCGATATCGCGCTCGCCTGCCTCAGCGAAGATCATGGCCGGATCGTAGCCCTTAGGGATGAAACTGACAGCAAAGCCTTCCGCTGCCAGTTGCTCGGCGACGTCAGCGCCGGTTACGACGACCCGCGCATTGGGCAGGGCACGGTAAAAGCGACTGAAGCGGCCGCGCCAACGAGAGCCATGCAGATAATTCTGGCAGGCGTCCTCCTCATAGATCAACAGGCCGGGCAAGCTCTGGAGAAACCCGGCCTGGCGACAGATGTGCTTGAAGTGCAGGTCAAGCAGGATGCGCTGATAACGAGAGAGGTCGATACCACGCAGAGTACCGCGTAAATCGCGCTGGGCCTGCTTATCCAGCACCCGTAGATCAAGCTCAACGTGCTGCCCCAGGTGCTGGAAAACGCTCGAAAAATCGGGTTCTCGGCGGGCCGAGCTCAGCGCCAGGACCTTCATCTAGCCGCGCCCAACCACAGGCGCAAGGCCTTGCGCGCATAAGAGCCCTTGAACAGCACCTGCCAATCCACCTTCACCGCGGCAGTGAAGTAAGACTTGGCCGTCGTCACATCGCCGGCCAGGTAGGCGCTGCGGAACAATGACAGGCAGCGCTGTACATAGAACTCAGGTTTCAGCGACTGGAAGCGAGCATCCAGCCGCTGCGGGGCAAACACCTCATCGACCAGCGCCAGGCCGCCGGCCTTGGCGTGGCTGAACTGGTGGCGCAGGCTGTCGTCGTGCTTGTGGATCAGCGCCAGCGGCTGCTCCAGCAGGGTACAGGGGTAATTGGCCAGGGCCTGAGCGAACACCGGGATATCCTCGGCGCTGCGAAACGCCTCGGGGTAGTTACCGCGCGTGAACACGTCGCGGTGCATGGCACAAGCACCATTGGACAGGGCCAGGCGCTTGTCCAGCAGATAGGCGCGCAAGCGCGCAAGCGGCTGCTCGGGCAAGGCGGCGGGTTTGTGTTCCCGGCGGTTGCCATCAGCAGACACGGCGATATGCCCGCCAATCACCATGCGCGTCTGCGGCTGCGCAGCCAGATGCGCGCTCAGCGCCGCCAGGGCTGCGGGGGCCAATTCGTCATCGGCATCGAGAAAGATCAGGTAGTCACCTGCAGTCTCGCGAAGGCCCAGGTTGCGCGCCGAGGAGGCACCACCGTTGCTCTTGTGGACGATGCGAAAACGTCCGGACTGAGCCGCCAGCGACTCAGCAAGCACCTGCTGGGTGTCATCCGTTGAACCATCATCGATGACGACCAGTTCGGCAGATGCCTCATCCAGCTGCGCCAGCACCGACTCCACCGCACGCGGTAACACCACCGCGTAGTTGTACGTGGAAATGACGACGCTAAGCAGCGGCTTAGCCAACATTTTCATGCCAGTCCATGCCGTCCTTCACCACCAGGATGTCTTCCATGATCAGGTACTGCAGATCCGAGCCATAGAACATGTCTAACGCATCCTTAGGCGAGCAGATCATCGGTTCGCCACGGCGATTCAGCGAGGTGTTCAGCGACACACCGTTGCCGGTGAGTTTTTCCAGTTCGAGCATCATGTCGTAGTAGCGCGGGTTGTATTCGCGCTTGAGCACCTGAGCGCGCGAGGTGCCGTCTTCGTGGACCACTTCGCTGACGCGGCTCTTCCACTCTTCGTTGACTTCGAAGGTGAAGGTCATGAACGGCGACGGGTGATCAACCTTGAGCATCTGCGGGCCGACGGTGTCGAGCATCGACGGGCAGAAGGGCCGCCAGCGCTCGCGGAACTTGATCTGTTCGTTGATCCGATTGGCCACCCCGGGAATGCTCGGACAACCGATGATCGAGCGGCCGCCAAGGGCGCGCGGGCCGAATTCCATGCGCCCCTGAAACCAGGCCACCGGGTTGCCCGCGACCATGATCTCGGCGATGCGCTGCGGCATGTTGTCGATCTGCTTGAATGCAGGCTTGCTCGGGTGCTTGGCGCAGGCGGCAATCACGTCTTCATTGGAGAAGGACGGGCCGAGGTAAACATGCTCCATCTTCTCCACCGGCACGCCGCGGGCATGCGACACATAGGCGGCAGCGCCCACCGCAGTGCCGGCGTCGCCGGAAGCGGGCTGAACGAACAGCTCCTTGACCTCGTCGCGGGCGATGATCTTCTGGTTGAGCTTGACGTTCAGTGCGCAGCCGCCGGCGAAGGCGAGCTTGCCGGTTTCCTTGAGGATGTCACCCAGGTAGTAATCCATCATCTGCAGCGCCAGCTTCTCGAACAGCGCCTGCATGCTGGCCGCATAGTGGATGTAGGGATCGTCGGCAATGTCGCCTTCGCGCTTGGGGCCCAGCCACTCGATCAACTTGGGCGAGAAGTAGAAGCCCTTGCCCTTCTCTTTATAACGACGCAGGCCGATGACGTTGGCGTACTCGGTGTTAATGATCAGCTCACCGTTCTCGAACTTGGCCAACCGGGAGAAGTCGTACTTGCTGGCGTCGCCGTAGGGCGCCATGCCCATGACCTTGAACTCGCCATCGAGCATCTCGAAACCGAGGAACTCGGTGATCGCGCCGTACAGGCCACCGAGCGAATCCGGATCGAAGAACTCCTTGATCTTGTGGATCTTGCCGTTCTCGCCGTAGCCGAAGAAGGTGGTGGCGTACTCGCCCTTGCCGTCGATGCCGAGGATCGCAGTCTTTTCCTTGAACCCGGAGCAGTGGTAGGCGCTGGAGGCGTGGGCCAGGTGGTGTTCGACCGGCTCGATCTTGATCTTCTTCGGATCGAAGCCGAGTTGCTCCAGGCACCAGACGATCTTGTTGCGGTAGCGCTTGTAGCGGCGATTACCCATCAGGATGGCGTCGAGCGCCCGGTCCGGGGCGTACCAGTAGCGCTTGGCGTACTTCCAGCGGGCTTCGCCGAACAGACTGATCGGGGCGAAGGGAATCGCCACCACATCGACGTCGCTCGGTTTGATGCCGGCCTGCTCCAGGCAGAACTTGGCCGACTCATAGGGCATGCGGTTCTTCGCGTGTTTGTCGCGCACGAAGCGCTCTTCTTCGGCGGCCGCGATCAACTTGCCGTCGATATACAGGGCGGCGGAAGGATCGTGACTGAGAGCGCCGGACAGGCCAAGAATCGTCAGTGCCACAGGTGAAACCTCTATTCAGGGCAGGTGCCGGGCACCTGCGGTAAACGTTCGTCAAGCAGCTGGAACAGCCTTGAGTCGGCCGGCCAGTTGCGCAGAAAGCGGGCGCGGTCACGAGCATAGGCCCGGGCGAAACGCTGCGTGCTCTGGTGTTGCTGCATGGCATCCAGATCGATCAGGGTCCAGCGACCGTTCTGCCAGAGCAGATTGCTGCCCTTGAAATCGCCATGACTGATGCGCTCGCGCAGCAGGGCCGCGAACAGCAGATCCAGTGCCTGGAGTTCGGCCTCGGGCGGCGAAGTGGCCGCGCCCGACGCGTCCAGGCAGGGTTTAAAGCGCGCGATTATATCCTCACCGGCCGCGTATTCGGTAATCAGATAGGCTCGCCGCCGCAGCCACAGGGTGCGCAGCTCCAGCAGAGCCAGCGGTTTTGGCGTGGCGATGCCGAGAAAATCCAGGCGATTGCCTGCGCGCCAACTGTGCCAGGCGCGGCTGGGCCGCCAGAAACGCTTGAGCCAATGGGCGAAGCCCTTGATGTTGTAGCGCTTGACCACCAGTTGGCGGCCAGCCTGCTCGACCAGCGCCACCGTCGACGTGCCACCCAGCTTGAGCGTCTGACCAGCAGCGATGGCCGCATCTGGATCGGCCAGCAATGCCGCCAATCCGCTTTCATCCTGACGCCGCACCACCCGCAGGACCGATGCACCGCGGCGCGCGCTGAACAGAGTGCAGTCGCGGCCGATCTTGCGCAGGTAGTCGCGCAGGCGCCAGCGGCGAACCTTGCCAACCTCCTTGAGCAATGCCTCCACCGGCAGGGCATGTTCGCCATTGACCAGCAGGTAATGCACCAGCAGCTCTTCGATATAGGCATCCAGGCTGGCCGGCAATTGACCGAAGAATACCCCGAGATTTTCCAGCACCTTGTTGCGCGACAGTGGCTGGCCGGGCGTTTCGCCACGCACGCCGCCGCCATCGATCACCTGCAGTTGGCCGTCATGACGCAGCAGGTTGTCCAGGTGCAGGTCAGCCTGCCAGAGCCCCTGGCCGTGCAACCGGGCAATCAGTTCCAGGGCCTCGCCAAGTACGGTTTGCTGGCCAGCGGACAGCAGTGGCTGCCCTTCGACCGCGCGCCAGGCTTCCCCAGGCTTTGCGCATTATCGAGGTACTCGAACAACAGCCAGCCGCCCTCGCCTTCACGTAGACCATCGGCCAACAGCAGCGGCGTCGGCAAGCCCTGCCCGGCGAACAGGCGGGCGCCATCGAGCTCACGGCGGAAGGCGCGCGCCGCCTTGTCGCCCACCAACAGCTTGGCCAGTACCTTGCGCCCACGCCATTCGGCCACGCCGACATAGCGCTGCCCAGGCAGCACGCGTAGCAGTTGTTGCAGCCCCAGGGTGGCTGGGCCGGCAGCATCCGCCAGCTCGATATGCAGCGGCAACGGCGGGCTGCGTCCGCTCCGACTCAACTCAGCAAGGGTCAAGGGCGTGCCTCCTTGTTACGCCGGCGGCTACCGAGGCGTTGCCACCAGTGTTCGACATCAGCGTCCGCCCCCAGGTAGGCGGCCAGCAACTGGCGCGCCTCGCTCTCGCTCCAGAGGCTGGCGCGGCGCAGCAGCGGCTCCAGGTCCTTGATCCGATCTCGCTCGCCGAACAGCAGCGGTCGGGTCTTTTCCAGGTCGATCAATTGCGCACTGAATGCGTCGGCGTTTTGCTTGAGGAAAATATGCTTGGGGTAGAAGCAGCCATGCATCTGCCCGGCGTCATGCAGACGCCGCGCCAGTACGCCGCAACTGCGCAGAATGCTCGTGCGCTCGCCCTCGGCGCGCTCCTGCCAACTGCCCAGCAGCGCCTCCAGATCCTGCCAGCCATCCAGGGCGCGGGTCAGCAGAATCGCCCGGCGCTCACCCGCGACCCGGCGCTCGGCGAAAAACGCCGCCTGCAATGCCGGAATACCCAGCTGCTGGTAGCGCTGGATATTGCGAAACTCACGGGTAAAAGTCGGCTCCCCCTGCGGACAGGTCAGTCGGCGGGTCAGGTGATTGCTCTGGCGCTTGAGATAGAACGCAGCCTCGCCCAGGTCCAGGCGATAGACACTGCTCCAGCCGCCGCGCTCGGTATTCGGTTCGTCCACCGCCTCCAGCTTGAGCGCCCAGAGCGCGTCATAATTGGCCAGGCCGTGGCGCTCGAGCAGTTCACGATCCTGCTCAGCGATAAAATCCTTCATTCGCGGCCCTCGAAATAGCCCACGATCTGCCGCACACGGCGCTTGTCTGCCGCATTCAGGCGCTGTCGACCGCGGTATTGCAGATAAAAACGCAGGCGCTGGGTGCGCGATAACGTGTATTTGGCCACCTTGTCCAGGCAGGCCAGGTCCTTGACGATGCGATAACGCAACAACGGCCCCCACCAGAAGGCACCCGTCGGGCAATCGATGAGAAACAGCTCGGACTGATTGTTGACCAGCACGTTGCGCCACTTCAGGTCGTTATGGGTGAAGTGATGGTCATGCAGGGCACGGGTCGCGGCGGCCAGTTGCTGGCTGACGCGCGCCACCCAGGTACGGTCGCGCAGGCAGGCCGCATCGCGTTGCGCCAACTGCGCCATGTCCTCGGTGTCGACCAGCTCGCGGGTAATCAGCGCGCCACGCACGAAAGCGCCCGCCTTGCGCTCCAGCCCGTAGGCGACGATGGGCGCCGTGGCGATGCCCCACTTGGCAAAATACTTGAGATTCTGCCATTCGGCCTTGACCCGCGGCCGCCCGATAAAGCGGCGCAAACCCTTGCCGGCGCCGTGATAGCGTTTGACGTAGTAGCGCACGCCCTCGCACTCGACGCGAAGCACCTCGGACAGCGGGTCGCGCGTGATGCGCTCGCCTTGCAGGGCGAATACCGTCTCCAGATCGGCAAAGGCAGCCGCCACTCGCGGCGACGCCTCTTCGCTCAGCCGCCACTTACTCATGACCGGCACCTGGTGCGTATTTGCGCGCATAGCGGGCCAGTAACTGGTCCGCTTTGCGCTGCAGCCAGGCCAACAGCCGCGCCTCATCGCGCAGAATCTGCCGCAGCGGCAGCGGATTCTGGGGTTGCTGGCCCTGCACGGCAGCAAAATAGCCCTTGAGAAAGCGCAGCTTGTCGCGCCGGGTCAGGCCGATATTCAGGGCCGAGAAGTACAGTCCGGCCAGGTCTTTGTTACGCCAGCGTAACGGCAACCTGGCGTGGATCTGCGCACGGTGCAGATCGATCAGTGACAGGCGGAAATCGGTTGCGCTAACCGGCTTATCGGTGTGCAGCAGGAAGTGGCAGATATAGCAGTCGCGATGATTGACTCCGGCGCGGTGCATGCTGCCGGTCATCTGCGCCACTGTGGCGATCAGTGCGCGCTTGAGCGCAGGCGCGGGCGGGTTCTGCGGCCAGTCGAGGCTGAAGTCTTCCAGGCTGACGGTCGGCGCCAGCTCCTCGGTGACGATAAAGGAATGCTGCCGTGCTGGGTTGCTGCCGCGCTCGCCATAGGCCACCGCGGTCATGGTCGCCACGCCGGCTTCATGCAAGCGCTGGATCGCCCGCCACTCCTGCCCCGCGCCGAGTACCGGCAGCTTGGCGGTGAGCAGGTTCTTGACGATCTCGCGCCAACCGATGCCGCGATGGATCTTGACGAAGTAACCACGCCCGGCCACTTCGGTGCGCAAGGTGCGGCGGCCCTCCAGCTCGCGATAGACCTGGCCTTGCAAGGCCTCCACCGCGGTAAAGACATCCTTGCCGGCCCACAGGGTTTTGAACGGCTCGCTGAGCAGCAGTTTCATGGGCGCCCCGCCAGGATCACATCGGCGGCCTTCTGCGGCATGGAATAGAGGTCAGCGCAGTCGGCATAGGCCAGGCCGTTACGCCCCCAGAATGCACGGCGCTGATCGTCGGCCAGCATGTCGGCCAGGGTGTGATTGAGCCGTTCCTGCGCGAAGGGGCTCGGCAGCACCCGCCCGGCATCCGCGTCGCAAATGTAATGGGCGTAACCGCAGACATCGGTGACCAGTACCGGCAGGCCTGCGACCAGCGCTTCGAGCAACACGGTGCCGGTGTTTTCGTTGTAGGCCGGGTGGATCAGCAGGTCGGCGCCGAGCAGGAAACGCGGGATATCGCTGCGGCCCTTGAGGATCTGCACCTGCTCGGAAATCCCCAGGGTCTTGATCTGCAGGAGGAACGCCGTGGGGTCGTCCTGGCCGATGACGATCAGCCGGGTGCGCTTGCGCAGCTCGCGCGGCAGGGCGGCGACGGCTTTCAGGCTACGGTCCAGCCCCTTGGTCTTGAACCCGGAACCGATCTGCACCAGCAACAGCTGGTCATCCGCCAGGCCGAATTCGCGGCGGAACTCGGCGCGAATCTCGGCGGCATTGGCCGGCGCGCGGCGGTCTTGGGCGATGCCCGGCGGCAGCAGGTGAAAGCGCTGCAGCGGGGTGTGGTAATGCTTGATGAACAATGGCTGCTGCACCTCGGAGATCATCAGAATCGAGGTCGCAGATTCCGGCGCGAACACCGCCCGCTCGTAGTCGGCGAAATGCTTGTAACGGCCCCACATGCGGTAAATCGGATTGCGCAGGGTTTGCGCCTTGTCCTCGAAACAACCGTCGGCGGCGTAATACACATCCAACCCCGGCATCTTGTTGAAACCGATCACCCGGTCTACCGGGCGCCTGGCCAGGTCAGCCTCGACCCAGGCCGTGAGCTTCTCGTTGCGCTTATGGTTGAACAGCGCCTTGACCGGCACCACCACCACCTCGAAACCATCAGGCACTTCGCCTTCCCAGATCGGCGTATACACGCGAATCGCATGGCCGCGCTGCTGACACTCCAGGGCGATGCGCAGGAAATCGC
This sequence comes from Pseudomonas sp. CC6-YY-74, assembly GCF_002025205.1. Lineage (GTDB taxonomy): Bacteria > Pseudomonadota > Gammaproteobacteria > Pseudomonadales > Pseudomonadaceae > Aquipseudomonas > Aquipseudomonas paeninsulae. Next base: position 3,211,543 of record NZ_CP019947.1, read on the forward strand.
GCTGCAAGCCACCAAAGGGAAAATATTTGTAGAGGATAAAAGCCAATTGCATCAGGCGTGCCCTTCAATCGCGTAGCCCGGATGCAACCCGGGAAAAATGCTTGGCACCTGCATCAGACGGCTTCCTCGGACAGCAGCAACGCCTGCAACTCGCTGACCACCCGCTCCGGCAACAGCGTCTCGAAACAGGGCGTGTTGCGGTCGCCCGAACCGGCCCCTGGGCCCGTGGCGCACAGATGAACCTGGGAACGGCCATAGGCACCCACCCGCCCCGGCAAAGTCGGCCCGTAGAGCGAGAGGGTCGGCACATCCAGGGCCGCGGCCAGATGACCGAGCCCGGTGTCGACCGCCACGCAAGCGCTGGCACCGGCGATGACCTTGGCCACGCCGGCCAGATTCAATTTTGGCAGCAACGCGGCATTGTCCAGGCCGGCGACGATGCGCTCGGCGCGCGCCTTCTCGACCTCGTTGCCCCACGGCAGACGCACCACCCAGCCGAGCGCGCTCATGCGTTCGGCCAGTTCGCGCCAGCAGGCCTCTGGCCAATGCTTGCTCGGCCAGGTGGTGCCGTGCAGGAACAACAGATACGGCTGCTCCACCACACCGGCCAGGCGCGCGCGATTCAGCCCATAGTCGCCAATACCCGCTGGCAGCGGATAGCCCAGCGCCTGGGCGAACAACTGACGCACCCGCTCCAGCGCGTGCTGCTCGCGCGGCACGCTGTAACGGCGGTCATAGAAGCGGCTGGCCAGCGGCTCGCGTGCGGAGTCCGGCGCCAGGCCAGCCACCGGCGCCTTGACGTAACGGCTCAGCCAGGCACTTTTCAGCAAGCCCTGAGCATCGATCACCAAGTCGTAACGGGTTTCGCCAAGACGCTCTTTGAAGCGCCGCCACTCGCCGTTTTTCAGGGTCTGCCAGAGGTGCTTGCGCCAACGGCGGATCGCCACGGGGATCACCTGGGCCACCGCGGGGTGCCAAACGGGAATCTCGGCGAAGCCCTCTTCCACCACCCAGTCGAACTGGATACCGGGTATCGCCCGCGCCGCGTCGGTGAGCGCCGGCAAGGTATGGATGACATCGCCGAGCGAGGACGTCTTGATCAACAGAACCCGCACTATTCGACCTCAACCGGCTCGATCGGATCGGCCACCAGGCGATCCAGCGCCTGCAGCACCGGCCGCGCTGGCAACTCGCGCAGGCAGTTGTAGTGACCGAAGCGGCAGGTGCGGTCGAAGCAGGGACTGCATTCGATGCCCAACCGGACGATCTCCACCTGCTCGGCCAGCGGCGGGGTGAACTGCGGCGAAGTGGAGCCGTAGACCGCCACCAGTGGACGATTGAGCGCGGCGGCCACATGCATCAAGCCCGAGTCGTTGGAGACCACGGCGCCAGCACAGGACAGCAGGTCGATGGCTTCGGCCAGGCTGGTCTCGCCGGCCAGATTCACCGCTTCTTCGCGCAGCCCGGGAATCAGCCGCAGGCGGATTTCTTCACCCACCGGGTGATCGTTCTTCGAGCCGAACAGCCAGACCTGCCAGCCGGTACGGATCTTCGCCTCGGCGACCTGGGCGTAATGCTCGCTCGGCCAGCGCTTGGCTTCACCGAACTCGGCCCCGGGGCAGAGCGCCAGCACCGGCCGGTCCAGGCTCAGGCCGAACTTGGCCAGCGCCGCCGCACGACTGTCTTCGTCGATGTGCAGGGACGGCCGCGGATAGGGCGTGGGCAGCTCGACGCCCGGTTCAAAGGCGAGCGCCATAAAGCGTTCGATCATCAGCGGGTAGCGTTGTTTATCCAGGACGCGCACATCGTTGAGCAGGCCATAGCGCATCTCGCCCTTCCAGCCGGTGCGCTTGCCGATACCGGCAAAGAACGGCACCAGCGCCGACTTCAGCGAATTAGGCAGCAGAATCGCCTGATCGTACTGACCCGCCAGGGATTTGCCGATCTTGCGCCGGGTCGCCAATTGCAACACGCCATGGCCGAGCGGAAAGCTCAGGGCCTGGCGCACTTCGGGCATGCGCTCGAGAATCGGCCGGCTCCACTCGGGCGCCAGCACGTCGATCGCGCAACCAGGATGACGCTGTTGCAGGCACTGAAACAGCGTCTGCGCCATCACCATGTCACCGACCCAGCTGGGGCCGACAATCAGAATATTCATAGGGGCAGCCTCGAGCCGCAAGCTACAAGACGCAAGCTAAAGCAGCCGGAGCGCTTGCAGCTTGCTACTTGCGGCTTGCTGCTTATTTAACCAGCGTGCGCCATTCGGCATGGTTGCTGGTCTTGCCGGCCACCAGGTCGAAATAGGCTTTTTGCAGTTTCTCGGTCACCGGGCCACGGCGGCCGGCGCCGATCTGCCGGTCATCGACTTCACGGATCGGCGTGACTTCGGCGGCGGTGCCGGTGAAGAAGGCCTCGTCGGCGATGTACACCTCGTCGCGGGTGATGCGCTTCTCGATCACCTGGATGCCCAGCTCGTCGGCCAGGGCCAGGATGGTGTTGCGGGTGATGCCGTTGAGGCAGGAAGTCACTTCCGGGGTGTAGACCACGCCATTCCTGACCAGGAAGATGTTCTCGCCCGAGCCTTCGGCCACATAGCCTTCGGTATCCAGCAGCATGGCCTCGTCGGCGCCGCCGGAGATGGCTTCCTGCAGGGCCAGCATCGAGTTGATGTAGTTGCCGTTGGCCTTGGCCCGAGTCATCGAGATATTGACGTGGTGGCGGGTGAAGGAGCTGGTGCGCACCTTGATCCCGACCTGCAGGGCTTCGTCGCCCATGTAGGCGCCCCAGCTCCAGGCGGCGACTATCACATGCACCTTCAGGCCGCTGGCACGCAGGCCCATGCCTTCCGATCCGTAGAACACCATCGGGCGGATATAGGCGCTATCCAGGTTATTCTCGCGCACGGCGGCGCGGGTCGCCTCGTTGATCTCGTCTTTGCTGAACGGGATCTGCATATTCATGATGTGCGCCGAATCGAACAGGCGATCGGTGTGCGCCTGCAGGCGGAAGATTGCCGCGCCGTCCGGGGTGTCGTAGGCGCGCACGCCCTCGAATACGCCCATGCCGTAATGCAGGGTGTGGGTCAGCACATGAGTAGTCGCGTCACGCCACGGCACCAGTTTGCCGTCATACCAAATCACGCCATCACGATCGGCCATCGACATAGTAGCCTGCTCCTAAAATTCGTTTGCCACACACGGATCTGGGCGCCACACGCGCCCAGCCTCGGAAAAATTCAGTTCAACCCCAGCCCCCGCCAGATGCGCAGCACGCTGCGTCTTTGCTCCTGGAACTGGTCGCCACGCACCACCCCAGGCTGTTTTTGCAATGCCTGGCGATGGGCCGCCGCGCGGTAGACCTTGTAGGCCTCTTGCAGCAGACGGGCATTTTCAGCGGTCAGTAAGCCAATGCGCTCCAGACCTTCCAGAATGCGGATGTTATCGGTGAACGCCAACAGCTCGGGATATTGTCGCGACCAAGCCAAGGCCGCGTATTGCACCATAAATTCAATATCGACGATACCACCGGCATCCTGCTTGAGGTCGAACCAGATCGAGGCCTCGAAGGCATTCGCCGCGGTCCCGGCAGCCGTAGCCCGGGTACCGAGGTTGTCGCGCATCTTCGCGCGCATCTCGCTGACCTCGGCGCGCAACAGGTCGAGATCACGCTCACGACCGAGCACCGCCGCGCGCACCGCCGCGAATGCCTTGCCGACCCGCGGGCAACCGACCAGCACGCGGGCGCGCACCAGGGCCTGGTGCTCCCAGGTCCAGGCTTCGTTTTCCTGATAGCGCTGGAAGGCGCCCAGCGAGCTGACCAACAGGCCCGCTGCCCCCGAGGGCCGCAGGCGCATGTCGACTTCATAGAGCTGGCCGGAGTTGGTCTGGGTGGTCAGCAGGTGGATGATGCGCTGCCCCAGGCGATTGAAAAACTGCGCGCCGTCGATCGGTTTGACGCCATTGGTCTCGCCCTGGGAATCGCCATCGTGGATAAACACCAGATCCAGGTCCGAGCCATGGCCCAGCTCGATCCCGCCGACCTTGCCGTAACCGACAATGATGAAGTCCGGGTCGCACGGGCGGCCATCGGCACGCGGCGGCACCCCATATTTACTGGTGGTCTGCCGCCAGGCCAGGGCCAGCACCTGTTCGAGGATCGCCTCGGCCAGCCAGGTCAGGTAATCGCTGACCTTCATCAACGGCAGGCTGCCGGAGATCTCCGACGCGGCCACGCGCAAGCGGTGCGCCAGCTTGAAGTGGCGCAGCGCCTCCATCTGCTGCTCGAGGTCATCCTCGGGGATGCGCATCAGCCGCTCACGCAACTCGGCGGCCAGCTCCGGCGCCAGCGGCGGCTTGAACAAGCGCCCCTCGTTGAGCAACTCGTCGAGCAATAAAGGAAAGCGGGTTATCTGTTCGGCGATCCAGGGGCTGGCGGCGCACAGGGTCAGCAGGCGCTGCAAGGCGCCGGGATTTTCCGTCAGCAGCACCAGATAGGCCGAGCGCCGCGCCACCGCCTCGATCAGCGGCAGCACCCGCTCCAGAACCAGATCGGGGCTGTCGTGCTCCACCGCCTGCGCCAGCAGCCGCGGCATGAAGGCATCCAGACGCTCACGACCGAGACGCTGCATGGCCCGCACCTGATTACCGCTGCGCAAGTCAGCAAGGCGCCGCCATGCCGACTGCGCCTCGGCGAACCCCGCTTCGGCCAGTTGCCGGCAGGCCGCCGCCTCGTCCTGAACATCGTTCCACAGCGGCAGCCACTCCCCACCGACCACCTCATCATCGGCGGTTTCGGCATCTTCATCCGGGTCGGCGATCACCTGGCGGAAATGCCAGTCGACCCGACCACGCCAGTGCATCAGTTGCTGGTGAAACGCCTGCCAGTCATCGAAGCCAAGCATAAAGGCCACGCGCGCGCGATCCTGGTCGTTATCGGGAAGCATCTGCGTCTGCCGATCGCCGATCGCCTGCAAGGCATGTTCGGTGTAACGCAGGAACTCGTAGCCCTGACGTAATTCGTCGACTGCCGCGGCCGGCAGATACCCCTGCCCTTCAAGCGTGCCGAGCACCTGCAGCAGCGGCCGCAGCTGCAGGCTCAGGTCGCGGCCGCCGTGAATCAGCTGAAAGGCCTGGGCGATAAACTCCACCTCGCGGATGCCGCCGGCGCCGAGCTTGATGTTCTCGGCCACGCCCTTGCGCCGCACTTCCTGCTGGATCAGCTGCTTCATGGTGCGCAGCGCTTCGATCGCGGAAAAATCCAGGTACCGCCGATAGACGAATGGCCGCAACATCTCCAGCAACTGCGCTCCGGCGACCTGATCGCCGCCGACCACCCGCGCCTTGATCATGGCGTAGCGCTCCCAGTCGCGGCCCTGATCCTGGTAGTACTGTTCCAGCGCGTTGAAGCTGAGCACCAGCGAACCCGAGGAGCCATAGGGGCGCAGGCGCATGTCGGTGCGGAAGACGAAGCCGTCGACGGTGATCACGTCCAACGCCTTGATCAGGCGCTGGCCGAGGCGGATGAAGAACTCCTGGTTGTCCAGCGGGCGCTTGACCCCTTCGGTTTCGCCGCCCTCCGGGTAGCCAAAAATCAGGTCGATGTCCGACGACAGGTTCAGTTCAAAGGCGCCCAGCTTGCCCATGCCGAGCACCACCATGTGCTGCGCCTGACCGCTACGTCGACCGATGGGCGTGCCGAACTGCGTGCAATGCCGAGGATAGAGCCAGTGATAGGCCAGATCGATGCAGGCGTCGGCCAGTTCCGAAAGGTCGCGACAGGTTTCGATCAGGTCGGCCTGGCGACTGATGTCGCGCCAGATGATACGCACCTGCTGGCGATTGCGAAAACGCCGCAGGCACCGGCCCAGCTCGTCTTCATCGGCGCAATCGAGCAACGCGGCCGCCAGTTGCCCACGCAATTCACCGGCCTGCAGCGAGCGTTCCAACTCGCCGGAGGCGGCCAACCCCAGGAGCATCTGCGGGTCGCGCTGGGCTTGCTCGACGACGAAATCGCTGGCCGCCGCCACGCGCCGGAGCACCTCGCGACGCGCACTCGGCCAGGCGGCAAAATCGGCCACGGCAGCAGCGCAGCACTCGGCGAAGGCCGTCTGCAAGGACTGTTCGGCACGCAGGGCAAGGGGAGCAAGAGTGGCAGGTAAAGAAGCCAACGCGGGCAGGCTCATGGTCTATCCTTTTTGGCGGACTGCAAGTGACACGCGTAAAGCCGGAAACCCTCTCGCTTGACGCGGCGCGCGCAACAAACAGACAAATAAATTGTAGTTTTGCTACGAAAGATTGTATCCAAAGGGCTGAAATCGGCGTCGAAATGTAGTAAAACTACACAGAGCCGGTCCTATCCCCGGTGCATCCAAGAATTCACGTGCCCGCCCACAAAGCCGGTCACGAATCCTGGCCTCCGATTCTGGAAGCCTTTCCGCCCTGGAGCAACCCATGCAAGACCTCGATCCCGTCGAAACCCAGGAATGGCTGGACGCCCTTGAGTCTGTTCTTGACAAGGAAGGCGAAGACCGCGCGCATTACCTGATGACCCGCTTGGGCGAACTGGCCACCCGCAGTGGCTCCCAGTTGCCCTATGCGATCACTACGCCATACCGCAACACCATCCCGGTAACCCACGAAGCACGCATGCCTGGCGACCTGTTCATGGAACGCCGCATTCGCTCGCTGGTACGCTGGAACGCCCTGGCCATGGTGATGCGCACCAACCTGAAAGATCCGGATCTGGGCGGCCACATCTCCAGTTTCGCCTCCTCGGCGACCCTGTATGACATCGGTTTCAACTACTTCTTCCAGGCCCCGACCGACGAGCACGGCGGCGACCTGATCTTCTTCCAGGGCCATGCCTCGCCAGGCGTCTACGCTCGCGCCTTCATGGAAGGCCGAATCAGCGAAGAGCAGCTCGACAATTTCCGCCAGGAAGTCGATGGCAAGGGCCTGTCGTCCTACCCACACCCCTGGCTGATGCCGGACTTCTGGCAGTTCCCCACCGTGTCCATGGGCCTGGGGCCGATCCAGGCGATCTACCAGGCACGCTTCATGAAATACCTGGAAGACCGTGGCTATATCCCGGCCGGCAAGCAGAAAGTCTGGTGCTTCCTCGGCGACGGCGAGTGCGACGAGCCGGAATCCCTCGGCGCCATCTCCCTGGCCGGCCGCGAGAAACTCGACAACCTGATCTTCGTCATCAACTGCAACCTGCAGCGTCTCGACGGCCCGGTGCGCGGCAACGGCAAGATCATTCAGGAACTCGAAGGCGTGTTCCGTGGCGCCCAGTGGAACGTCAACAAGGTGGTCTGGGGTCGCTTCTGGGATCCACTGCTGGCCAAGGACACCGACGGCATCCTGCAACGCCGGATGGACGAAGTGATCGACGGCGAGTACCAGAACTACAAGGCCAAAGACGGCGCCTTCGTCCGTGAGCACTTCTTCAACAGCCCCGAGCTGAAAGAGATGGTCAAAGACCTCTCCGACGACGAGATCTGGAAGCTCAATCGTGGCGGCCACGACCCGTACAAGGTCTATGCGGCCTACCATGACGCGGTCCACCACAAAGCACAGCCGACCGTGATCCTGGCCAAGACCATCAAGGGTTATGGCACCGGCGCGGGCGAAGCGAAGAACACCGCGCACAACACCAAGAAAGTCGACGTCGCCAGCCTCAAGCAGTTCCGCGACCGCTTCGACATCCCGGTCCAGGACGACCAGCTGGAGAACCTGCCGTTCTTCAAGCCGAAACCCGGCAGCGCCGAATACAAGTACCTGCACGAGCGGCGCGCCGCCCTCGGTGGTTTCGTACCGCAGCGCCGCACCAACAGCTTCAGCATCCCGACCCCGCCACTGGATACCCTCAAGGCCATCCTCGACGGCTCCGGCGACCGTGAAATCTCCACCACCATGGCCTTTGTGCGGGTACTCGCCCAGCTGCTCAAGGACAAGGAACTCGGCCAGCGCATCGTGCCGATCATTCCGGACGAGGCGCGTACCTTCGGCATGGAAGGCATGTTCCGCCAGCTCGGCATCTACTCCTCGGTCGGCCAGCTGTATGAGCCGGTGGACAAGGATCAGGTGATGTTCTACCGCGAGGACAAGAAAGGTCAGATCCTCGAGGAAGGCATCAACGAAGCCGGCGCCATGAGTTCCTTCATCGCCGCGGGCACCAGCTACAGCTGCCACAACCAGCCGATGCTGCCGTTCTATATCTTCTATTCGATGTTCGGTTTCCAGCGCATTGGCGACCTGGCCTGGGCTGCCGGCGACAGCCGCACCCGTGGCTTCCTGATCGGCGGCACCGCCGGGCGCACCACGCTCAACGGCGAAGGCCTGCAGCACGAAGACGGTCACAGCCACATCATGGCTTCGACCATCCCCAACTGCCGCACGTTCGACCCGACCTACGGCTACGAGCTGGCGGTAATCATCCGCGAAGGCACGCGGCAGATGATCGAAGAGCAGCAGAACGTCTTCTACTACATCACCGTGATGAACGAGGCGTATCAGCAGCCGGCCATGCCTAAAGGTGTCGAGGCCGGCATCGTCAAGGGCATGTACCTGCTCGAAGAGGACAAGAAGGAAGCCGCCCATCACGTGCAGCTGCTCGGCTCCGGCACCATCCTGCGCGAAGTGCGCGAGGCGGCGAAGATCCTCCGCGAGCAGTTCAAGGTCGGCGCCGATGTGTGGAGCGTCACCAGCTTCAACGAACTACGGCGCGACGGCCTGGCCGTGGAACGCAACAACCGCCTGCATCCCGAGCAGAAGCCCAAGTTGTCGTATGTCGAGCAGTGCCTGACCGGCCGCCAAGGCCCGGTCATCGCCAGCACCGACTATATGAAGCTGTTCGCCGACCAGATTCGCCAGTGGGTTCCCAGCAAGGAATACAAGGTCCTGGGCACCGACGGTTTCGGGCGCAGCGACAGCCGCAAGAAACTGCGCCACTTCTTCGAAGTGGATCGCAACTGGGTGGTCCTGGCCGCTCTCGAAGCCCTCGCCGACCGTGGTGATATCGAACCTAAAGTGGTGGCCGAGGCCATCGCCAAGTTCGGCATCAACCCGGAAAAACTCAACCCACTGGACTGTTAAGAATCTGTTCAAGAACGTCGCGAGCGTAGCTCAGGCAAGGCGAAAACAGGCGAGAACGCGGAGTTTACGAACTGTAAATGAGCCGTTCGAGCCTGCTTTCAACGCAGCATGAGCAAGCGCAGTAGTTATTGAATAGGTTCTCTAAGGAGACGCACTGTGAGCGAACTAATCCGCGTACCCGACATCGGCAGTGGTGAAGGCGAAGTCATCGAGCTGTTCGTCAAGGTCGGCGATCGCATCGAAGCCGAGCAGAGCCTGCTGACCCTCGAGTCGGACAAGGCCAGCATGGAAATCCCGGCACCGAAAGCCGGGGTGATCAAGAGCCTGAAAGTCAAACTGGGCGACCGCCTGAAAGAAGGCGACGAGTTGCTCGAGCTGGAAGTCGAAGGCGCCAGCGACGCGGCAGCGCCCGCACCTGCCGAAGCCGCCAAGGCAGCCGCTCCGGCGCCTGCTGCGGCAGCACCAGCAGCGGAGGCACCAGCAGCGGCGGCAGAGTCGTCCGTGCAGGACATCCATGTCCCGGACATCGGCTCGGCCGGCAAGGCCAAGGTCATCGAAATCCTGGTCAAGGCCGGCGACACGGTCGAAGCCGACCAGTCGCTGATCACCCTGGAATCGGACAAGGCCAGCATGGAAATCCCCTCGCCGGTTGCCGGCGTGGTGGAAAGTGTCGAGGTCAAGCTGGACGCCGACGTCGGCACCGGCGACCTGATCCTCAAGCTGAAAGTGGCAGGAGCCGCCGCTCCTGCTGCGCCAGCGCCAACGGCAGCGCAAACGGCGGAGGTGCATAAAACCCCCGCCGGGGCCGACCCGGCGATAGCCGCCGAAGTCAACGCCATCGCCAAGCTGGCGGCCGCCGCTGCCAGCGTGACGGCCGCGCCACGGTCCGACGGTGCCAAGGTGCATGCCGGTCCGGCCGTGCGCCAGTTGGCCCGTGAAATGGGTGCCGAGCTCACCGCCATCACCGGCAGTGGCCCGAAAGGCCGGGTGATCAAGGAAGACGTGCAGGCCTACGTCAAGGCGATGCTGCAGAAAGCCAAGGAGGCGCCCGCTGGCGCCACCGCAGGTGCCACCAGTGGTGCAGGCATCCCGCCGATCCCGGTGGTGGATTTCAGCCGCTTCGGTGAAATCGAAGAAGTGGCCATGACCCGCCTGATGCAGGTCGGCGCCGCCAACCTGCATCGCAGCTGGCTCAATGTGCCGCATGTGACTCAGTTCGACTCGGCCGACATCACCGAGTTGGAAGCCTTCCGCGTCGCGCAGAAAGGCGTGGCCGAGAAAGCTGGGGTCAAGCTCACCGTGCTGCCACTGTTGCTCAAGGCCTGCGCCTTCCTGCTCAAGGAACTGCCGGACTTCAACAGCTCGCTGGCGCCGAGCGGCAAGGCGATCATCCGCAAGAAGTACGTGAACATCGGCTTCGCCGTCGACACCCCGGATGGTCTGCTGGTCCCGGTAATCAAGAACGTCGACCAGAAGAGCCTGCTGCAGCTTGCGGCTGAAGCGGCCGCACTGGCGGAAAAAGCCCGCACCAAGAAGCTTGCCGCCGATGACATGCAGGGCGCCTGCTTCACCATCTCCAGCCTCGGCCATATTGGCGGCACCGGCTTCACGCCGATCGTCAACGCGCCAGAAGTGGCGATTCTCGGCGTGAGCAAGGCCACCATCCAGCCGGTCTGGGACGGCAAGGCCTTCCAGCCCAAGCTGATGCTGCCGCTGTCGCTGTCCTACGACCACCGGGTGATCAACGGTGCTGCAGCCGCGCGCTTTACCAAGCGCCTCGGGGATGTGCTGGCAGATATCCGCACCATGCTGCTGTAAGACTTAGCGGCAACTGGCAACAACTTTCGAGCACGCCACGCTCGTACCTCAACCCCGCCCTGTTTGGCGGGGTTTTTTTTGAGTGGGCTAGAGGGGCAAGAACGGGGTTGAGAGTCGCCGAAAGCAGCTAGGCTCCACCTAACCCCGCGAGCGCTGTTCGGCCTGCCCCATGGCCGGGGGGCGGGGCAACTGCTCCTGGCGCGATTGCCGTACCTCTCACTCGCAGTCGTAACCCTGCATGGCCAGGGCTTCGCGCAGAGGATCCGCGAGGAAGGGATGAGCGATCAGGTACTCGGCGGTACTTGGATTCCAGTCGTCCTGCGCCTGCTCGAGCAATTCTGGCCAGTCCTCCAGCGTGCCGTCGCCACGCCCCAACCAGAGCAAGGCCACGACCTGCTGTAGTTGCTCAGGCTCCAGGTCATCGATGCTCGACTTGAACTCGAGGCATACCTCGTCGTCCGCATGGTCGGCGAACACCTGCATCGCCCAATCGGCACCGGGGCTGGTCGGCTGTTCAGGAATAACCACTGCCTCCTGGGCATGAAACACCTGGGCAAGAGCAATCAGTCGGCAAACAGTATCGGGATTGACGTCCAGCATCTGCATGCACGCCACTCAGCATCCAGGGTCTGTTGAAAGCATCGCCCTGACCGACGAAATTTTCCAGCCCAGGCTCGACCTAGAATGAAAAGACGCCAGGCGGTACAGCGCCTCAGCCCTTCTGCACCTTGCGGATCAGAAAGCTCAGGGCCTTGGCCAGCTCGGCCGCACCCTGGTGATCGCGCACGATGGTCAACAGCGGGCTCCCATCGACCGGGTTGTACAGCACGCAACTGATGCCGCTGGACGGGCAGTCGTAACGGATAAACGGGTCGACCCCGAACAGCGCAATGCGCTGGTTGCGCACGGCCATGTCGCTGCCTTGCCCACGAATCTCCTCGCGCAGGATCAGCTCACCGGGCGCGCCAAGACGCAACTGGTAGAGCAGATCCCGAGGCTGCGCCTGACCCACCTGATAGCCGGCGCGCAGGGCGTAGGTGGTCAGCAGCGCATTGCTGTGCAAGAGCAGCACCTGGCGCTCGTTCTGACTCAGGTACAGGCGCTTCAAGCCGGCCAGATAACTGGCCTGTTCGGCGCTGCTCAGCCCCGCTGCGGGTTCGCTGGCCACGGTCAGCGGCGCAACCAGGCAGCCAAGTAAACACACGGTGTGAATTAGTTTTCTTGTCAGTCGCAAATGCATGATGCACCCTTACTCAACGCTATAGTGAAGTGGGCCTAACCCTTGCCTCAGCCAGCATACTGGAAGCCAGCCGCTTGATGAAAAGCCATCCCGATGCCGTGAGCCGGTTAGCATCCGAGGTTGTGACACAGTTACCAGTGCCGTCGAGGCTCGGCATGTTGCGCTTCGAGCGTTTGAACGAGGCCAGCTGGGCGCTGCTGTTTCTCGACCCGGCCTGCGAACGCCAGTTCGGCATCCCCGCCAGCGAACTCTGCGCACTGGTCGATGCCCCCTACGCCTGCCTGATGGAGCCCGAAGCTCGCCATCGGTTGCATGACACCATTCAGCTGCAACTGGCGCAGCAAGCGCATTATCTGGTGCATTACACCCTGCATACCGCGCACGGCCCCGTCTGCCTGATGGAAATGGGCGAGCCGTTCAAGCAACACGGCCGGCATCTGCTGCGCGGCTACCTGATAGTCACCGCTGAGACTAGCGCCCCCACCCCGCCTGCGTCGAGCAGCGAGGATCAGCAACGGCAGCAGCGCTCGCATGCCCAGCAAAGCCTGATCGTGCGCCTGGCGCGCCAGCACTACACGACCAGCGATCCGCTGCGTGAAGCCGCCGAGCTGATCACCCGTTCAGCGTGCAGCCTGTATGGCGTAGCGCGGGCGAGCATCTGGAATCTGAATGGCGCCAGCCTTGCGCCCGTGACCCTGTTTCGCCGCGATATCGACCGTCATGAACGCGCCATGCCGTTCGCAATGGGCGACTGCCCGGATTACCTGCAAGCACTGCAAAGTGGCCGGGCGATCGATGCCCACGATGCCACGCTCGACCCGCGTACCCGTGAACTGCGCGACAGCTACCTGCAACCCATGGGCATCACGGCCATGCTCGATGCCAGTATCCGCGTCGGCGGTGAAGTGGTCGGCGTGCTGTGCCTGGAGCACACAGACTCGCGGCGCGTCTGGCAGGCCGACGAAATCGCCTTTGCCGGCGAACTGGCCGATCAGTACGCGCAAGTGCTGAGCAATCAGCAACGGCGCAGCGCTACCAGCGAGCTGCACCTGTTCAAGCGCGCGGTCGAGCAGAGCGCCAGCGCCTTTATCCTGGTCGATCGCGACGGGCTGGTGGAATACGTCAACCCGAGTTTTACCGCCATCACCCTGTACAGTTCCGACGAGGTACAAGGCCGGCGCCTGTCCGAACTGCAGGCCTTGGAAAACCTCGGCGAGCTGCTCTTCGATGCACCCACCAGCCTCTCCGAACACAACAACTGGCAAGGCGAGTTCAAAAGCCGGCGCAAGAACCTCGAGCCCTACTGGGGGCAGCTGTCGATATCCAAGGTGCATGCCGATGACGGCACTCTGACCCACTACATCGGCATCTACGAAGACGTCACCGAATCCAAACAGGCCCAGCAACGCATCGAGCGCCTGGCCTACAGCGACAGCCTCACCGGCCTGGGTAACCGCTACGCCTTTATCCGTGCCCTGGAACACCGCTTTGCCAGCGCTGACGGCAAGCCGTTCAGCCTGCTGCTGGTGGACATCGACAATTTCAAGCGGATCAACGACAGCCTCGGCCACCAGACCGGCGACAAGCTGCTCATCAGCCTGGCCCGGCGCCTGCGCAACAGCCTCACGCCGAGCGGCATACTCGCGCGCTTCGCCAGCAACGAATTCGCCATCCTGCTGGATGCCGCCGACCTGGCTGGCGCCCAACAGCTGGCCCACCAGGTGCTGCATACCCTGGACAAGCCACTGTTCGTCGACAATCAATTGATCAGCGTCACCGGCTCGGTGGGCGTGGCCAGCACGCCAGAGCACGGGACCGATCCACAAACCCTGATGAAGCATGCCGGCCTGGCGCTGCACAAGGCCAAGGCCAACGGCAAGCACCAACTGCAGGTATTCACCGAGGTACTGAACGCCGAGGCCGACTACAAACTGTTCGTCGAAAACAATCTGCGCCGCGCGCTGACCCAGAACGAGCTGGAAGTGTTCTATCAACCCAAACTGTGCCTGAAGACTGGCCAGTTGACCGGCATGGAGGCGCTCCTGCGCTGGCACCATCCGGAGAAAGGCATGATTCAGCCGGACCAATTCATCGGCGTGGCCGAGGAAACCGGGCTGATCATCCCTATCGGCAAATGGGTGGTGCGCCAAGCCTGCCATATGAGCAAGCAGTTGACCGCGGCTGGCCTGGGCAACCTGCAGGTAGCGATCAACCTGTCGCCCAAGCAGTTCTCCGACCCCGATCTGGTTGGCTCGATCGCCGCGATCCTGCACGAGGAACAGCTGGCGCCAACCTTGCTGGAGCTGGAGTTGACCGAAAGCCTGCTGCTGGAGGCCACCGACGACACCCGCCACCAGCTCAGTCGCCTGAAAAGCCTGGGGCTGACCCTGGCGATGGACGACTTCGGCACCGGTTATTCGTCGCTCAGCTACCTGAAAAAATACCCCATCGACGTGATCAAGATCGACCGTAGCTTCATCAAGGACATCCCGGAAAATCAGGACGACATGGAGATCACCTCGGCGGTGATCGCCATGGCCCATAAACTGAAACTCAAGGTAGTCGCCGAAGGCATCGAAACCGCCGCGCAACTGGGCTTCCTCCGGCGCCAGCACTGCGACATCGGCCAGGGCTACCTGTTCGACCGGCCGATCGCCGGGGGCGAACTGATCGCAAGACTGCAGCGCTATCCCTGCCGCTAGCCGATCATGTCGCGCCGACCACGACCGGTAACGTCCCGTCACCCGCGCGGTCTACCGATACACCCGCTTATGTTGAGGAAATCGCTCATGGTTCTGCGTTCGCAAATTCTTGCCCAGCCACTCGAACTGCCCAGTGCCGAGCAGGCTCTGCCCGGCCGCGATACGCCGCTGCCAGTGCCAGACGCCCATTACGTCAATGGCCATCCCCTGCAGGCGCCATTCCCGGCCGGCATGCAGCAAGCGGTATTCGCCCTCGGCTGTTTCTGGGGCGCCGAGCGACGCTTCTGGCAGCAACCGGGGGTGTGGAGCACCGCCGTCGGCTATGCCGGCGGCCATACGCCAAACCCGACCTATGAGGAAGCCTGCTCCGGCTTGACCGGCCACACCGAAGCGGTGCTGGTGGTCTTCGACCCGCAACAGACCAGTTACGCGGCGCTGCTGAAAGCCTTCTGGGAAGCGCATAACCCGACCCAGGGCATGCGCCAGGGCAACGACACCGGCAGCCAGTACCGCTCGGCGATCTACTGCTACGGCGCCGAGCAACTGGCCGCCGCCGAAGCCAGCCAGGCGCAGTTCCAAGGCGAACTGGCAAAGGCCGGCTTCGGCCCTATCACCACCGAAATCGCCGAGGCACCGCCCTTCTACTATGCCGAGGCCTACCACCAGCAATACCTGGCGAAGAACCCCGGCGGCTATTGCGGCCTGGGCGGCACCGGAGTGTGCCTGCCGGGATAGCGACGTTCAGGCCAAGGATGGCGTGGAGCCCCAGTCGCAACCACGCGCAAGCGCTGACCTCCAACCGCCCGGCGCCGAGACACGTGCTCAGAGCGCCGGCGTCTGCTCCCCTGCCTCGACTGTCGTCCCTGGTGTCCAGCGCTTCAACAACTGACCGACCCGGTAGCCGCGCCAGCCGAGCATGCGGGTCGCGGTCAGCACCCCGGCCATGAGAGCACCACCAACCCCGGCGGTAACGGTGTCCGCCCCGGTCAGGTAGAGGCCCTTGATCGGCGTCTGGCAGTGAATCCAGTGTTGCTCGAAACGCTGCACCGTGTGGTCGATGCCGTAGATTTCGCCCTGCTCGTTCCACTGATACCACTCGCTGGACAGCGGTGTGCCCAGCTCGCAGAAATCCAGCGCACCGCGCAGTTGCGGCTGATGACGGTAGAGCGTTTCCAGCAGGTGTTCGGTGAGCTCGGCCTTGAAGGCTTCGTACTCGGGGCCGCGCTTGCCCCAGGTGGTGCCCTTCCATTGGGCGAACCACTGCGGCTGGGTCGGCGCGACGATTTCCACCGTGGCCTTGTTCGGGTAGTGGGCATCCCAGGCCGGGTCCTTGGCAGAGGGGAAGCTGATGTAGATCAGCGGCATCGCCGGGTTCTGCCCGCTCTTGAAGCTGCTGACGTTGTAGTCGTGATCGTGGCTCGGGTAGACCCAGTAGTTGGTCTTCGGCAGGTGCAGGTCGGCGGCGCTGCCCTTGAACCCGGCGTACAGACAGAGGGTGGCCGCTGACAGTTCGACCTTCGGCAGGTGGTCCAGCAGGCCATGCTCGCTCGCCACCTGCGGCTCGAGCAGACGGGTATAGGTGGGCACCAGGCCGGCGCAGCTGACAATCAGCGGGGCACGCAATTCGAAGCCGTCTTTCTGCATGCACACACCGACCGCGCGGCCCTTCTCGACCAGGATCTTGTCGACCCCGGCATAGGTGAATACGTGGCCACCGGCGGCTTCGATGACCGGAATGATGGTTGCGGAAATTTTCGTGGCACCGCCCACCGGGTAGTTGCCGCCGGTGATGTAGTGCTTGGCGACCATGGCGTGCATGACGAACGCCGCCTCCGCCGGTGGCAGCCCGTAGTCGCCCCACTGGGCCGTGAGCACGCCGATCAGTTCCTGGTTCTGGGTCAGACCTTCAAGCACTTCGCGAGTGGTCTTGAACATGTAGTCGGGCAGCCACAGACGGCGCAGTTTGCCGTAGAGCATACCCAGCGAGCGTGGCAGGGCCTGGCCGGCAAAGAAGCGCGGGACCTTGGCACTGACCTCGCTGAGCAGGTCGACATAACGGTCGAGCACCGCCGCTTCATCGGGGAAGTGGCGCTGCATCTCCGCCTTGAATTCCTCGCGCCCGGCCACGTAGTCATAGGTCTTGTCGCCGATCACGATGCGATCGTAATGCGCGTCCATCGACGCCCATTCGAGGTTGCCATCGCTGATCACATCGAACACCCGGCGGATCGCCGACCAGGGTTTGTGCACCTCACCAATGTAATGCACACCGACGTCCCACTCGTAGCCTGCACGCTCGTAGCTGTGGGTGTAGCCGCCGGCGGTGTAGTGCTGCTCGAGCACGCAGACACGCTTACCGAGTTTGGCCAGCAACGCGGCGGTGGTCAGGCCACCAATACCGGAGCCAATGATGATGGCGTCGTAGTCATTGCTGGCCAGGCGCGGGCGAAAGCGGGTACCGGTGCGTTTCATGGGAAGCCCCTGCGTTTTTATTATGCAATTTTTTGCATACTAAGCAGGCTCTCCGCCCAATGCAACTTTTTGCATAATCCGTATACTGCGGCGCTCGCCCCCATCGACCCGGTGAACGCTATCCATGTCGCTCAAGCACGCCATCCTCATCCTCCTGGAAAGTGAACCCGGCAGCGGCTACGACCTGCTCAAGCGCTTCAAGGATGGCCTCGGCTATTTCTGGAATGCCAAGCACCAGCAGGTCTACCTGGAACTGAAAAAGCTCAACGAGGCCGGCTGGCTGGAGTTTGAAGCACAGACGCAGGAAACCCGCCCGGACAAGAAGGTCTACCGCCTGACGCCGGCCGGCCACACAGAATTACTGCGCTGGCTCGCCGAGCCGGTGCAGCCCAACAAGATCAACGATGCGTTGCTGGTAAAGTTGTACGCGGGCGCCCATACCACGCTGGACAACCTGCGCGAGGAAATGCACCGGCACGTGGCGGTGCACCGCAAGACATTGGACAGCCTGCTGGACATCGAGCGTGAGTATCTCGCTCAGCCGCAAGACCGCCGCGCCGCTCTGCGCCTGCCCTACCTGACCCTGCGCCGCGGCATACTCGGCGAACAGTCCTGGCTGGACTGGGCCGCGGAAGTCGAACTGGAACTGGCCCGCGCATAACGCGACAGCCCACCCCGGCATAGCGATCACTGTGCAGGGGTTGAGCCCAACGCGCCTCCATTTAGGGGGCCTTTTCCTCGATCAGCCAATCCATCCGCCAGCCGGCCTGGCTTTGCCCGAGCAAGGTGGTCAGCCAGGGCAGGATCTGCTTGAGTTCGTCCTCCAGGCCCCAGGGCGGATTGCTGATCACCAGGCCGGAACCGTTCAGGCGTTGCGCGTCATCGGCGGGGTGCACATAGAGTTCGATGCGCAGCAGCGTGGGCGCATTGCTCTTTCCCAGGTCGCGGTAGAAGCGTCTGAGCTGGCCCAGTTCCTTGATCGGGTACCAGATCGCCACCACCGCCTGGCGCATCCGGCCAATGGCTTCGTTCAACGCCTGCACGCAGCGCTCCGGCTCATCGGCCTGTTCGAAGGGCGGATCGATCAGCAGCAGCACGCGCTTCTCGCGGCTCGGCAGCAAGGCCCGCGGCACATGCCAGCCTTCACCCAGGTGCACGGCAACACGGCGGTCACCGGCCATGTTTTCCTTGAGCAGGCGACCGTCTTCCGGGTGTTTCTCGTTGAGGTGCAGACGATCCTGTTCGCGCGTCAGCATGCGCGCCAGCTCCGGCGAGCCCGGGTAATGCCGCAGCACGCCGCCGGGGTTCATGGCGCGAATCACTTCCAGGTAATCGACCAGTTGATCCGGTACATCCTCGGCCTGCCACAGCCGGGCGATGCCCTGCAGCCATTCGCCGGTGCGGCTGGCCTGGTCCCCGCGAGGTCGTAGAGACCCACGCCGGCGTGGCTGTCGAGGTAGGCGAAAGGCGCGTCCTTGCGTGACAGCAGGGCGATCAAGCGACTCAAGATAACGTGTTTCAACACATCGGCATGGTTGCCGGCATGGAAGGCGTGACGGTAGTTCATGTGCGGGCTCCTGTGGCCGCACAGCTTAACAGGCCGCCAGCAACTGCCGCGTCAGCATTTGCACTGGCCACTACCGGCTGCAACTGGCTATGGTTATGCCTCCTGCGGCAACGCAACGTCATGGAGCGCAACCTTATGCCACTGCAACAACTGCTGGGTATCGACCTGCCATTGATCCAGGCCCCCATGGCCGGGGTGCAGAATCACGCACTGGCAGTGGCCGTATCGAATGCCGGCGGCCTTGGTTCGCTGCCCTGCGCCATGCTCGATGCCGCCGGGTTGCGCGCCGAGTTGACTACGCTGACGGCCAAGACCAGCAAGCCCTACAACCTCAACTTCTTCTGCCACGCCCCGGCGCAGGCCGATGCGCAGCGGGAAGCGGCCTGGCGCAGCGCGCTGGAACCGTACTACGCCGAGCTAGGCATCGACCCGGCAGGCATCGGCAGTGGCCCTGGCCGGCAGCCGTTCAGTGCCGAGATGGCGGATCTGCTGGATGAGTTTCGCCCGGCCGTGGTGAGCTTCCACTTCGGCCTGCCCTGCGCCGAGTTGCTGGCCCGCGTCAAAGCCTGCGGGGCGAAGGTGCTCAGTTCGGCGACCACGCTTGAGGAAGCGCTCTGGCTACAGGAGCATGGCGTCGATGCGATCATCGCCCAGGGCCTGGAAGCCGGCGGCCATCGCGGCCACTTCCTCGATATGGACCTGAGTCGCCAGTGCGGCACCTTCGCCCTGCTGCCGCAGATCGTGGCGGCGGTGCGACTGCCGGTGATTGCCGCGGGCGGCATTGCCGATGCCCAAGGCGTGCGCGCGGCCATGGCCCTGGGCGCGGCCGGGGTGCAGATCGGCACGGCCTACCTCTGTTGCCCGGAAGCGACCACCAGCGCCATCCATCGCGCCGCATTGCACAGTCCGCAGGCGCGGCATACTGCCCTGACCAACCTGTTCAGCGGCCGCCCGGCGCGGGGCATCGTCAACCGGCTAATCCGTGAGCAGGGGCCGATCAGCCCTGTGGCCCCGGGCTTTCCCTTGGCCACTGCCGCCATCGCACCCTTGCGCGCCAAGGCGGAAAGCCAGGGCAGCGGCGACTTCTCGCCACTCTGGGCCGGCCAGAATGTCAGCGGTTGCGCCGAGATAGAGGCCGGCGCACTGACCCGCGAACTGGCCAAGGGGTTTGCTCTCTGAGCCTTTATCACGCTCATTAATAGTGCTGGGAGCCACACCTGAGCCTGCTTAGACTCGGCGCATCCTAACCGGAGATATACCCATGTCCGAGTCCCTGCTCAGCTCCCGCAACCTGGCCTTCGAGCTTTACGAAGTGCTGGACGCCGAAGCCCTGACCCAGCGCGAACGCTTCGCCGAGCACAGCCGCGAGACCTTCGATGCGGCCATCGACACCGCGCGCAGCATCGCCGAAAAGCTGTTCGCCCCGCACAACCGCAAGAACGACGAACACGAGCCCGAGTACGTCGACGGCGCTGCGGTGCTGATTCCCGAGGTCAAGCCGGCGGTCGACGCCTTCCTCGAAGCCGGCTTCCTCAATGCCACCCGTGAGTTTGACGCCGGCGGCATGCAGCTGCCCAATCTGCTGTCGCAGGCCTGCTTTGCCCACTTCCAGTCGGCTAACGCGGCAACCACCTCCTACCCCTTCCTGACCATGGGCGCGGCCAACCTGATCGAAAGTTTCGGCAGCGCGGAACAGAAGCAGCGCTTCCTGCAGCCGATGATCGACGGCCGCTTCTTCGGCACCATGGCCCTGACCGAACCGCATGCCGGCTCCTCCTTGTCGGACCTGCGCAGCAAGGCCGAACCGGCGGCTGACGGTAGCTACCGGATCAAGGGCAACAAAATCTTCATCTCCGGCGGCGACCATCCGCTGAGCGAGAACATCGTGCACATGGTGTTGGCCAGGCTGCCGGACGCGCCGCCCGGAGTGAAGGGCATCAGTCTGTTTATCGTGCCGAAGTTTCTGGTTAACGACGACGGCTCCCTGGGGCCGCGCAACGACGTGATCCTGGCCGGTCTGTTCCACAAGATGGGCTGGCGCGGCACCACCTCCACCGCGCTGAACTTCGGCGATAACGGCGAGTGCATCGGCTACCTGGTGGGCCAGCCGCACGCCGGCCTGTCCTATATGTTCCAGATGATGAACGAGGCGCGCATCGGCGTCGGCATGGGCGCGGTGATGCTCGGTTACGCCGGCTACCTGTACTCGCTGGACTATGCCCGCCAGCGCCCGCAAGGCCGCCAGCCGGACGGCAAGGACCCGACCTCGAGTCAAGTGGCGATCATCGAGCACGCCGACGTGCGGCGCATGCTGCTGACCCAGAAGGCCTACGTCGAAGGCGCCTTCGACCTCGGCCTGTACGCCGCGCGCTTGTTCGACGACACCCAGACCCTGGAAACCGCAGAGCAACGGCGTATCGCCCTGGAGTTGCTGGATCTGCTCACGCCCATTGTCAAATCCTGGCCCTCGGAGTTCTGCCTGAAGGCCAACGAGCTGGCGATCCAGATCCTCGGTGGCCACGGCTACACCCGCGATTACCCGGTGGAGCAGTACTACCGCGACAACCGCCTCAACCCGATCCACGAAGGCACCCACGGTATCCAGTCGCTCGACCTGCTCGGGCGCAAGGTCTCGATGAACGGCGGCGCGGCGCTCAAGCAACTGGTCAAGCTGATCCAGGACTGCTGCCAACGCGCCAGCGCACATGCGTCGCTGAACGCCCTGCGCCATCCGCTGGAGCAACTACTGGCGCGCCTGTCCGCCGTGACCCTGGCGCTGCTGGGCGACCTGATGAGCGGCAAGGTCAACCAGGGCCTGGCCAATTCGGCGCTGTACCTGAACGTCTTCGGTCATATGGTGATTGGCTGGCGCTGGCTGGAGCAGGCGATCAAGGCCGAGCAGGGTCTGGCGGCCGGCAATCCAGTCGACCGCGACTTCTATCGAGGCAAGCTGCAGGCCGCGCGTTACTTCCTGACCTGGGAAGTGCCGGGCTGCCAGCACAACCTGGCTATCCTCGAAGCGCGCGACGACACCTGCCTGAGCATGCAGAACAGCTGGTTCTAAGGCTGACAGCGCGACCGACGCAGGGTGGGTTAGGCGCCTGCCTCG
This sequence comes from Pseudomonas sp. CC6-YY-74, assembly GCF_002025205.1. Taxonomy (GTDB): domain Bacteria; phylum Pseudomonadota; class Gammaproteobacteria; order Pseudomonadales; family Pseudomonadaceae; genus Aquipseudomonas; species Aquipseudomonas paeninsulae. Next base: position 3,233,546 of record NZ_CP019947.1, read on the forward strand.
GTCGCCCATTGCATTCCACTCTCAATGGCGGCGTAACCCACCATTGCCGCCGACCGGGCTAACGCCTGGAGGGTTACGCGGCGCTCGACCTGCGAGGCAAACCGCCCCCTTCCTCCCGCGCCGCTAACCCACCCTAGGCACTCAAGCAGAGCAAACCACCAAGCGGACGCCCCCATTGGATGAGCGGGGCGTTTTCTTGACAGTGAGACGAAGACGCAGGTTAGAATCGCTGGCACGCACCATGCATATCGATGCAGTCGCCTTCCGACCCGGAGTACCTCCTTGGACGCCAGCACCATCAATAATCTGTTCTTGATCGGTGCATTGCTGGTGGCCTTGAGCATTCTGGTCAGTGCGCTCGGTTCGCGTTTCGGCATTCCCATCCTGGTGATTTTCCTCGCGGTCGGCATGCTCGCCGGCGTTGATGGCCCAGGCGGCATCCTCTTCGAAAACTACCCACTGGCCTATCTGGTGGGCAACCTGGCCTTGGCAATCATCCTGCTCGATGGCGGCATGCGCACCCGCGTTTCCAGTTTCCGCGTAGCCCTGTGGCCCTCCTTGTCCCTGGCCACGGTGGGGGTGCTGATCACCGCCGGGCTGACCGGCATGGCCGCCGCCTGGCTGTTCAACCTGAGCTGGATGGAAGGCTTGCTGATCGGCGCCATCGTCGGCTCCACCGACGCCGCTGCGGTATTCAGCCTGCTCGGCGGGCGTGGCCTGAACGAACGGGTCAGCGCTACCCTGGAAATCGAATCGGGCAGTAACGATCCCATGGCGGTGTTCCTCACCGTGACCCTGATCGCCATGCTTGCCAGCGGCCAGGATGGCTTGAGCTGGTCACTACCCCTGCAACTGCTGCAGCAATTCGGCATCGGCGCGTTGTTCGGCCTGGGTGGCGGCTGGCTGCTACTGAATCTGGTCAACCGCATGGAGCTGGCCAACGGCCTCTACCCCTTGCTGGTGGTCAGCGGCGGGCTGATCATTTTCGCCATCACCAATGCCGCGGGCGGCAGCGGCATTCTGGCCATCTACCTGTGTGGCCTGCTGCTCGGCTATCGGCCTATCCGCTCGCGTCACGGCATCCTGCACATGCTCGACGGCCTGGCCTGGCTGGCGCAGATCGGCATGTTCCTGGTACTCGGCCTGCTGGTCACACCCCATGAACTGCTGCCGATTGCCCTGCCGGCGCTGGGCCTGGCCCTGTGGATGATTCTATTCGCCCGGCCACTGTCGATTCTTATTGGCCTGCTGCCATTCAAAGGCTTTCATGACCGCGAGCGCGCCTTTATCGCCTGGGTTGGTTTGCGTGGCGCGGTGCCGATCATTCTCGCGGTGTTCCCCCTGATGGCCGGTCTGGAGAATGCCCAGCTGTTCTTCAATGTGGCCTTCTTCATCGTCTTGGTCTCCCTGCTGCTGCAGGGCACCAGCCTACCTTGGGCCGCCAAGCTGTTGCGCGTCACCGTGCCGCCAGAGCCGGCACCGATATCGCGCGCTGGCCTGGACGTGCACCCGACCAGCCAGTGGGAGCTGTTCATCTACCGACTGGGCGCGGAGAAGTGGTGCATCGGTGCCGCCCTGCGCGAACTGAAGATGCCCGAGGGCACCCGCATTGCCGCGTTGTTTCGCGACAAGGAACTGCTCCACCCCTCTGGCAGCACCCGCCTCGAAGCTGGCGACCTGCTCTGCGTAGTTGGCCACGAACACGACCTGCCAGGCTTGGGCAAACTGTTCAGCCAGGCACCGAAGCGTGGCCAGGATCTGCGCTTCTTCGGCGATTTCGTCCTGGAAGGCGACGCCGAACTCGGCGCGGTTGCCGCGCTGTACGGCCTGAAACTGGCCGACATCAACGGCCAGCAAGCGCTAGGCCGCTTTATCGCCAAGCAGATCGGCGGCGAACCGGTGATCGGCGATCAGGTCGAGTGGCAGGGCCTGCTCTGGACAGTGGCGGCGATGGAGGGGAACAAGGTCCGCAAAGTCGGCGTCAAATTTCCCGAAGGTAGCCGTCCAGGGCCAGGGCTGTTTCTCTGACCGACTGCTGCAAACCCGCTGCGCCACGCTTTTCAGCAGCCTGTTAGACTCAACCTCTTTTCCAGCAGCACGATCGCGACCATGCCCTCTTTACGTCCCTATCTAGCCGTCCTTCTGCTCGGGCTTTGCCTGAGTACGCCCTTGAGTCTCGCGGCCGAGTCGCCGAAAAGCGCCGATGTGCAGCGCAACCTGGAAAACCTGGCCGAGCGCAAAATGCCGGAAACCGAGCAGCTGGCGCTCAAGCAGACCCTGGAGAAGACCCTCGAGCTGCTCAATCAGCAAACCTACAGCGAAAAACGCCTGGTCGATCTCAAACAGCAACTCGAGCAGGCGCCGCAACTGATTAATGAAGCGCAGCGCGAACTGACCCGCCTCAAAGCCAGCCAAGCCACCCCGGTTACCCCGCGCTATGCCGATACGGCTGTGCCGCAATTGGAGCAACTGCTCAGCGAGCGCAATGTTCAGTTGAACGACTGGCAGAAGCAGATCATCGACGCCAACAGCCTGATCATCACCGCGCAGACCCGTCCCGAGCGGGCGCAGGGGGAGATCAGCAGCAATCAGACGCGGATTCAGGAGATCAACACTGCCCTGAAAAACGGTAAAGACGCCAACAAATCACTGACTACCGAGCGCCGCGACCTGCTCAACGCGGAACTCGCCGCGCTCAATGCGCAGACCCAGCTGCGGCGCGAGGAGCTGGCAGGTAACAGCCTGCTGCAGGACCTTGGCAGCAGCCAGCGCGACTTGCTCGATGAACGCATCAAGCGTCTGGAGCAGGAGCTGCTCGAGCTGCAATCGCTGGTCAACGAAAAGCGCCGGGCACAGTCCGAGAAAACCGTCGCCGAGCAATCGATCGAAGCGAAAAAAGCCGGCTCCGACAAGCTCCTGACCAGCGTCAGCACGCGCAACCTCAAGCTGTCCGACTACCTGTTACGCTCCACCGAACGCCTTAACCAGCTGACCCAGCAGAACCTGCAAACCCGCCAGCAACTGGACGCGCTCAACCAGAGCGATCAAGCGCTGGACGAACAGATTGGCGTGCTGCAAGGCAGCCTGCTGCTGTCGAAGATCCTCTACCAGCAGAAGCAGGCCTTGCCCAAGCTGACGCTGGACAAAGGACTGGCCGACGAAATTGCCGACATTCGCCTCTACCAGTTCGACCTGACCCAACAGCGCGAGCAACTCAGCAACCCCGGCGACTATGTCGAGCAGCTGCTCGCCAAGCAGCCCGCCGAGAACGTCACCGCGGAATTGCGCGCGACCCTGTTTGAACTGATGAGCACCCGCCGCGAGCTGCTCAACCGTCTCAACCGTGAGCTCAATGCGCTGCTCAACGAATCGATCACCCTGCAACTCAACCAGAAACAACTGCAAAGCACCGCCGGCGCCTTGCGCGCGACCCTGGACGAGCAGATGTTCTGGATCCCCAGCAACAAGCCCCTGGATCTCGATTGGTTCAAAAGCGTGCCACGCTTGCTGGAACGGCAGATTGCCGACCTGCCCTGGGGTTCCAGCTTGCGCGAGCTGGGCGCCGGCTTGGTCGAGCGCCCGCTGTTGTTTCTGCCGCTGCTGTTGCTGATCGGCCTGCTGCTGTGGAAACGCAGCTACCTGTACCTCAAGCTCAGCGAACTGCATCAGGACATTAGCCACTTCAAGCGCGACAGCCAGCTGCACACGCCGTTGGCCGTTTTCCTCAACATGCTGCTGGCCCTACCCGGCACCCTGTTCCTGGCGCTGTGCGGTTTCGCCTTGCAGATGGACGCCCGCGGACAGAACGCCAACCTCGGGGCGGCCATGTTCGAAATGGCCCAGGCCTGGTTGGTGTTCTACACCGTCTACCGGATCCTCGCCCCGGGTGGCGTGGCCGAACTGCATTTCCGCTGGCCGCGAGCGCAGGTAAATTTCCTCCACAGACAGATTCGTTACCTGGGTCTGGTGGTACTGGCCCTGGCCGGCGTTGTCGCCGTCGCCGAACACCAACCCGCCAGCCTGGCCGATGATGTCATCGGGATTGCCGTGGTGCTGGGCTGTTACGGCCTGATGGCCTGGATGCTGCACAAGTTGCTGCTGAGTGGCCCGGCCCGCGAGCAAGCCTCGGCGTTCCGGATATTCCTCGGCCTGCTGTTCAGCCTGCTGCCGCTGGCGCTGATCATCGCGGTGGGCTTCGGTTACTACTACACCGCGCTGAAACTCAGCGACCGGCTGATCGACACGCTTTACCTGCTGATCATCTGGCTATTCGTCGAGGCGGCCTTCGTCCGCGGCCTCGGCGTCGCCGCCAGGCGTCTGGCCTACCAGCGCGCCACCGCCAAGCGCCTGGCGCAACAAGCCAGCGAGGGCGAAAGCGGCGACGTGGTGATCGAAGAACCAACCCTGGACATCGAACAGGTCAACCAGCAGTCGCTACGGCTGATTCGCCTGGCCCTGCTGGGCATCTTCATTGCTGGACTGTACTGGGTCTGGGCCGACCTGATTTCAGTGTTCGCCTACATGGACAACATCAGTCTCTATGAATACAGCAGCGGCAGCGGCGAAAGCGCCAGTCTGGTACCGATCAGCCTCAGCGACCTGCTCAGCGCGCTGATCATCGTCGGTATCACCGCGGCTCTGGCGCGCAACCTGCCCGGCCTGCTGGAAGTCCTGGTGCTGTCGCGCCTGCATTTGGCACAAGGCAGCGCCTACGCCACCACCACCCTGCTGTCCTATGCGATTGTCGCCATCGGCTTCGTGGTCACCCTGTCGACCCTCGGGGTCAGCTGGGACAAGCTGCAATGGCTGGTGGCGGCGCTCTCGGTCGGCCTGGGTTTCGGCCTGCAGGAGATTTTCGCCAACTTTATTTCCGGCCTGATCATCCTGTTCGAACGCCCGGTACGCATCGGCGACGTGGTGACCATCGGCAATCTGTCCGGCACGGTCAGCAAGATCCGCATCCGCGCCACCACCATCACCGACTTCGACCGCAAGGAAATCATCGTACCGAACAAGACCTTCGTCACCGACCAGTTGGTTAACTGGTCGCTGAACGACACCGTCACCCGGGTGATCATCAAGATTGGCGTGGCTTACGAGACCGACCTGGAGCTGGCACGCAAGCTGATGCTGCAGGCCGCCGAGGAAAATCCACGGGTGCTGCGCGATCCCGAGCCGCTGCTGTTTTTCCTGAGCATCAGCCCCAGCACCTTCGACTACGAATTGCGCTTCCATGTGCGCGAACTGGGCGACCGCAATGCCTCCACCGATGAAATCCTCACCCGCATCGCCTTGAGCTTCCGCGAAAACGACGTCGAGATGGCCTTCAACCAGGTCGAAGTCATGGTCAAGAACCTGCAGGGCCAGGAACTCAACCTGAGCACCGGCAAGAGCACGCTCGGCGAACCCGCCAAGCCCGCCCCCGATACCGCGCACAAACCCACATTTAAACCCGAAGCCGAACCTGAAGCCGACCAGGATCCGATCACCCCGACGACGCCTGACATCGACCCGACCTAAACATCTGACGTTGCTCGGGGTCTACCGTCCGAGCAACGTGCGGATCGTCGCAGTGCCCCGTCCTGCTGGAGTCTTACTTTGAAGTCGCTTACCGACCTGACCTTCGACAATCGCTTCGCCCGTCTCGGCGATGCCTTTTCCACCCATATATTGCCCGAGCCGATTGCCGAGCCGCGCGTGGTGGTGGTCAGCCAGGAGGCCATGGCCCTGCTCGACCTCGACCCCGGCGAAGCCGAGAGCGAGGTATTCGCCCAGTTGTTCGCCGGGCACACGCTGTGGAGCGAGGCCGAGCCGCGGGCCATGGTCTATTCCGGGCATCAGTTCGGCAGCTACAACCCGCGCCTGGGCGATGGCCGCGGCCTGCTGTTGGGCGAGGTGGTCAACCAGGCCGGCGAGTACTGGGATCTGCACCTCAAGGGTGCCGGACAGACGCCCTACTCGCGCATGGGCGACGGCCGTGCGGTACTGCGCTCATCGATCCGTGAATTTCTCGCCAGCGAACACCTGCATGCCCTCGGCATCCCCAGCTCACGGGCGCTGTGCGTCACCGCGTCGAGCACCCCGGTATGGCGCGAGAAACAGGAAAGCGCGGCCATGATCCTGCGCATGGCGCAGAGCCATGTGCGCTTCGGCCACTTCGAGTACTTCTATTACACCCAGCAGCACGACCTGCTGAAACAACTCGGCGAGCATGTGCTGAGCTGCCACTTCCCCGCGTGTAAAGAACAGCCGGAACCCTACCTGGCCATGTTCCGCGAGGTGGTCGAGCGCAACGCCGAGTTGATCGCCCACTGGCAGGCCTATGGCTTCTGCCACGGGGTGATGAACAGCGACAACATGTCGATCCTCGGTATCACCTTCGACTATGGCCCCTACGCCTTCCTCGACGACTTCGATAGCAAGCACATCTGCAATCACTCCGACGACACCGGGCGCTACAGCTTCAGCAACCAGGTGCCGATTGCCCAGTGGAACCTGGCGGCGCTGGGCCAGGCGTTGACTCCGCTGGTCGAGGTCGACGCCCTGCGCGAGGCCCTGGGCCTGTTCCTGCCGCTGTATCAGGCCCATTACCTTGACCTGATGCGCCGCCGCCTGGGCTTGCTCAGCAGCGATGCCGGCGACGACGCCTTGATCCAACGCCTGCTGCAACTGATGCAGAGCAGCGCGGTGGACTACACCCTCTTCTTCCGCGAACTGGGCGACAGCGCGCCCGACCAGTCTCTGGCCCGCCTGCGCGAAGACTTCACCGACCTCAACGGCTTCGATGCCTGGGCCGATGATTACCGTGCCCGCAGCCAACAGGATGGTGGCGATCAGCAACAGCGCCGCGCGCGCATGCACGCGGCCAACCCCAAGTACATCCTGCGCAACTACCTGGCCCAGCAAGTCATCGATGCCGCCGAGCAAGGCGACTATGGCCCGGTACGCGAACTGCACGCCGTGCTCAGCCGGCCGTTCGACGAGCAACCCGGCTTCGAGCGCTATGCCCAGCGCCCGCCGGAATGGGGCAAGCACCTGGAGATCAGCTGTTCGTCGTAGCAGGCCCCAGCAGCCACTCCAGCCCCATTGCCACGTGCAGCTCGGTGCTGTCGAGCAACGGCAGCGCCGCGCACGCGCCTTCGAGCAGCAGGCCGATCTCGGTGCAGCCGAGAATCGCCACCTCGGCGCCCTGCTCGTGCAGCTGTGCCAGGCAGTCCAGGTAGAAGGCACGGGCAGCGTCGTGGAACTGGCCCTGACACAGCTCGGCGAAAATAACCCTATCGATTTCTGCCATTTGCGCCGGTTTGGGGACCACCACCTGGATACCGAAGCGCTCGGCCAGGCGCTCGCGGTAGAACGCCTCCTGCATGGTGAAGCGCGTACCGAGCAAGGCCGCGCGCTTGATCCCCTGGCGCTGCAACGCCTGACCCACGGCATCGCCGATATGCAGCAGGGGAATGTCCAGCGCCGCCTCGATGGCCGGCGCCACCTTGTGCATGGTGTTGGTCGCCAGCAGCAGCGCCGTCGCACCGGCACGCTCCAGCCCTTGGCCCGCAGTAGCCAACTGCCGCCCAGCAGCCTCCCAGTCGCCCAGTTGCTGCAGCGCGGCGATCCCGGCGAAGTCCAGCGAATGCACGAGCAAGGGCGCCGAGTGCAGGCCGCCCAAACGCTCACGCACGCCCTGATTGAGCAGGCGGTAATAGCTCGCGGTGGACTCCCAGCTCATGCCTCCGAGAATACCTAACTGGCGCATCGCTCATCCCCTTCACAAAAACCCGAGCCTAACCGGCCAATGGCTGGCTGACACAGAGACAGTGCACGACGAGGGTGGCGGTACAGCCTTACTTATTAAACCGAAAAGGCATATAAACCTTCTCAAACATTCTTAGACTCTCTAAGCCGCAACCCTTATCTTCAGCGCCTCGCGAGGCCGCCCTTGAGCGTGCCCGCTACCTCACACAAGATTCGCACGCTAAGGACGCTCATGTTCTGGGACTCACTGCCCCTGCCCTTGCTGTTTGTCGGCGCCCTGCTGGTCTGGCTGCTGTATGCCTTCGTGCGCGAGAAATGGAGCCCGGACATAGTCGCGGCGATTGCCGTAGCGGCGCTGCTGGTCACGCAACTGCTGACCCCCGCCGAAGTACTCAGCGTGTTGAGCAACTCGGCGCCGGTGACCATCGCCTGCATGTTCGTACTGTCGGCCGCCCTGGAGCGCACCGGCTGCATCGACGCCCTGGGCAACTGGCTGGGCAACCTGGTCGGCACCAGCCCGATTCGCGTTCTCACCGGCCTGACGCTCACCGCCCTGGTGATTTCCGCCTGCCTGAACAACACCCCGGTGGTGGCCATCCTGACCCCGGTGGCCATCGCCCTGGCCCGCCGCGCCAACACCCTGCCGTCGAAGCTGCTGATTCCGCTGTCCTACGCCACCATCCTCGGCGGCACCCTGACCATGATCGGCACCTCGACCAACATCCTGGTCGACGGCGTGGCGCGCAAGGCTGGCCTGGCGCCCTTCGGCATCTTCGAGATCACCGGCGCCGGGCTGATCCTCGCCACGGTCGGCATGCTCTACTTGCTGACCATCGGCCGCCATCTGCTGCCGGATCGAGAAACCCTGTCCAAGCAATTGCGCCCCGACCTCGATCGCACCTTCATGACCGAGCTGCTGGTGCCACACGGCTCGCCGGTGATCGGCAAGACCTTGAGCGAGGCCAACCTCAATGGCGGCAACGGCTTGCAGGTGCTCAAGCTGTTCCGCGAGGACCAGGAGCTGACCGAGCCGAGCCACGACACCCCGCTCGCCAGCGGCGACCGCTTGCTGCTGCATGGCCAGGTGAAAAACGTGGTGGAGCTGCGCGAGAGCGGCCACCTGACTTTCAACCGCGGCGACGCCTTCGAAACCATCAGCAGCCACGACGTGATCCTCGCCGAGGCCATAGTCGGGCGCAATTCACGCTACAGCCACCGGCCCATGCGCGACCTCGACCTGACTGCGCGCTACGGCATCGCCGTGCTCGCCGTGCACCGTCAGGATGAGAATATCCAGGGCAACCTCGACGACTTCGAGCTGCAATTCGGCGACGTGATGCTGGTCGAGGGCACCCCAGCGCAAATCAAACGTTTCGCCGACAATGGCGAACTGATCAGCCTCAACGCCGTGCAGGAGCGCGCCTTCCGCCGCGACAAGGCACCGATTGCGATCATTGCCACGCTGTCGGTGATGCTGCTCGCCGCCTTCGGCGTGATGCCCATCGAAGGCCTGGCGATCATCGGCGCGGTGACCGTGCTGGCAACCCGCTGCCTGGACGTGGAAGACGCCTACAAGGCAGTGGACTGGAAGATCCTCAGCCTGATCTTCGGCATGCTGGCGATCAGCATCGCCATGGACAAGGTCGGCCTGGTCAAACTGATGGTGGAGAACGTCATGGGCCTGATGCCTTGGGCCGGGCCACTGCTGATGCTGTCGTTCATCTACCTGTTCACCTCGATCCTCACCGAGATGCTGTCGAATAACGCCGTGGCGGTACTGGTCACCCCCATCGCCATCGGCCTGGCCCAGCACCTGGGCGTCGATCCACGGCCCTTCGTGGTGGCGGTGATGTTCGCCGCCAGCGCCAGCTTCGCCACGCCCATCGGCTACCAGACCAACACCTTCGTCTACAACGCTGGTGGCTACCGCTTCACCGACTTCATGAAGATCGGCATCCCACTCAATCTGCTGCTCTGGGTGGTCGCCAGCTTCGTCATCCCCTGGTTCTGGCCACTGACGCCGGTGTGAGCGACATCAGGTCCACATCAATTGAGCTGATGTCGCTGCAATTTTATTGCCGCAGATCATTGACCCGGATTGGCCTCCCTCGCCATGCTGCGCCTCTTTCAATCGCCTGAAGGAACGCCCGCATGAAACTGGAAACCCTGGTCATCCACGCCGGCTACAGCCCCGACCCGACGACCAAGGCGGTGGCGGTGCCGATCTACCAGACCACCTCCTACGCCTTCGACGACACCCAGCACGGCGCCGACCTGTTCGACCTCAAGGTCGCCGGCAACATCTACACGCGGATCATGAATCCCACCACCGACGTCCTGGAAAAGCGCGTGGCGGCCCTGGAAAACGGGGTCGGCGCGCTGGCCGTGGCTTCCGGCATGGCGGCCATTACCTATGCCATCCAGACCATTGCCGAAGTCGGCGACAACATCGTCTCGGTGGCCAAGTTGTATGGCGGCACCTACAACCTGTTCGCCCACACCCTGCCGCGCCAGGGCATCGAAGTGCGCTTCGCCGCCCATGACGACATCGCGGCCCTGGAAGCGCTGATCGACGACAAAACCAAGGCGGTGTTCTGCGAGTCCATCGGCAACCCGGCCGGCAACATCATCGACCTGCAAGCGCTGGCCGACGCGGCCCACCGCCATGGCGTGCCGCTGATTGTCGACAACACCGTGGCCACGCCGATGCTCTGCCGGCCGTTCGAGCACGGCGCCGACATCGTGGTGCACTCGCTGACCAAGTACATGGGCGGCCACGGCACCAGCATCGGCGGCATCGTGGTCGACTCCGGCAAGTTTCCCTGGGCCCAGCACCCGGAGCGCTTCGCCCTGCTCAACACCCCGGACGCCTCCTACCACGGCGTGACCTACACCGAGGCCTTCGGCCCGGCCGCCTTCATCGGCCGCTGCCGGGTGGTGCCGCTGCGCAACATGGGCGCGGCCATCTCACCCTTCAACTCCTTCCTGATCCTGCAAGGCCTGGAAACCCTGGCCCTGCGCATGGAGCGCCACTGCGAGAACGCGCTCAAGGTGGCTGAATTCCTCAAGGCACACCCGCAGGTGGCCTGGGTGAAGTACGCCGGCCTGAGCGATCATCCCGAGCATGAGCTGGCGCAAAAATACTGCCAAGGCAAACCGGCCTCGATCCTATCCTTCGGCATCGTCGGCGGCCAGGCGGCCGGCGCGCGCTTTATCGATGCGCTCAAACTGGTGGTGCGCCTGGTCAACATCGGCGACGCCAAGTCGCTGGCCTGCCATCCGGCGTCCACCACCCACCGTCAGCTCAACGACGAGGAGCTGGCCAGGGCCGGGGTGCCGCGCGACATGGTGCGCCTGTCGGTCGGCATCGAACACAGCGACGACATTCTTGCCGACCTGCAACAGGCACTGCAGGCCGCCGGGGATTGACGGTACCCTTGCGGGATTAGCCTTGATAAGTGCACCGGCCGACTCCAGATAAGGGCTATCCCGTCTCTGGAGTCGCTCATGTCCAACCCGCTGCTGATCCCCTGCCCAAGCTGCAATGGCCTCAACCGCATCCCCGCCGAGCGCCTGGGCGACAATCCGCGCTGCGGGCGCTGCAAGCATGCAGTGGTGGCGAGTACACCGTTCGAACTGACCCAGGCCAACTTCGCCAGCCAGCGCAAGGGTGATTTACCGTTGCTGGTGGATGTCTGGGCCGACTGGTGCGGCCCCTGCAAGGCCTTCGCACCGACGTTCAACCAGGCGGCCAGCCAACTGCAGGGCCGCTGTCGCCTGGGCAAACTGGACAGCGAGGCCAACCCGCAACTGTCCAGCCAACTGGGCATTCGCTCGATCCCCAGCCTGATCCTGTTCAAGGGCGGTCTTGAAGTGGCGCGCCAGAGTGGCGCACTGTCGCTGCCGCAATTACTCGGTTGGCTGCGTGAGCAAGGAATCTGAACGAATCGGTCAACCCGCGGCTGGCATTACGGTCATTACCCAGCGGCCGCTCAACCTTTAAGTTGACCTGACCATCACCCAGGGAGCCGAACAATGCCGATGCCTATTGAACTGGTGCGCCAACTCACCGAAGAACAGATCGCCTTCGTTAAACGTAGCGGTCTCAAGGCCGAAGTGCTCGAACCGGGCCACGTGCGTCTGTGTATGCCGCTTACCGGTAACCAGAACCATATCGGCAGCATGTACGCCGGCGCACTCTTCACCCTGGCGGAGATCCCCGGTGGCGCACTGTTTCTCACCAGCTTCGACAGCCAGCGCTTCTACCCGGTGATCAAGGAAATGAACCTGCGCTTTCGCCGTCCGGCCTTGGCCGATATTCACGTCGAGGCCCGACTCGATGCCGAGCAGATCGACCGGCTGCAGAGCGAGGCGCAATCCAAGGGCAAGGCCGATTACCTGCTGGAATTGCAGCTGACCGACGCCAGTGGCGAAATAGTGGCCGAGAGTCGCGGCCTCTATCAATTACGTGCTCACTGACGCCTGGCCTTGCCTTGAATCAAAAGAACGACTATTGCTTGATGGATAATAAATCGCCGACATCCATCGGCCGGAGATTTGCCCCCATGTTCACCCATATCCTGATTGCCCATGATTTGCGCGACACGGCCGATATGGCCCTGTGCCGCGCCACCCAGCTGGCACAGCAACACAACGCCAAGCTGACGATATTGCACGTTCTCGATCCCACCCAGAGCAGCAAGGAGCATGAGCAGGCACACCAGACCCTGGATCGCAGCCTGACCCGATACGCCCCGCCGGGCAGCAAACTGCGCCTGATCAGCGGCAAACCTTCCGAGGTGGTGCTGCAGCAAGTGCAGGAACTGGGTTGCGACCTGCTGGTATTGGGCGCCCACCACCAGCGCCATGATTTCTTCTCCGGCACCAGCCTGGACCGTATCGCCAGGAACTGCAGCGTGCCGCTGCTGCTGGTGGCGCGCAATGAGCCCCAGCCCTACCAGCGCGCCCTCGCCGCCATCGACTTCTCCCTCTGCGCCTGCAGTGCCCTGGAGCAGGCCTATCGCCTGCTACCGGCAACGGCCGAACTGCATGCACTGCACGTGTTCGAGCCGGACAAGGGCACGGCCAAGCAAGTCGAGGCGCAGTTGCAGATCCAGCGCGCCTTGATCGACCAGCTGCTGCAGGACGAAGCACAGATCCTACCCGCCGATGGTCCGAGCCTGACCCATTCGGTGCAACAAGGCGGCATCCTGCGCAAACTGCAGGAACAGCTGAAAACCCGCCGCAGCGAGCTGTTGGTACTCGGCAGCCATGGCCGCAGCGCCTTTTCCCAGGCATTGCTCGGCAGCCTGGCGCAGCATTTCCTGCACAAGGCGCCCTGCGACATTCTGGTCGTGCGCTAAACAGCCGTCAGCCGAACAACACAACAAAAAGGCGCCAGTGGCGCCTTTTTGTTGGCTATATCCCTGCTGAGGGTCGCAAGTCCCAGGGCCGCCGTCGGTTACCCGTCGATACCTGGCGGGTTTTGCCCACTTGGTCGTTACTCAGCCCGTTCAATCGGCCGCATTGAGCAAGTCGTGCAATTCGACGAACTGCTGGGTCAACTTGTGCCGTGCATCCAGATAGATCAACGGCGTGCAGACCTGGTGCGATTCACGCATGCGCACCGAACTCATCAGGTTCACCGGCAACACCGGCAAGCCCTCCGCGATCAGTTCATCGAGCAACTGCTGCGGTAAGGTCGCACGGGGCTGAAACTGGTTGACCACGATGCCCTCGACCTCCAGCCCTTCGTTGTGGTCTTCCTTGAGTTCCTCTATTTCCTGTAACAGGCCGTACAGGGCCTGTCGCGAGAAACTGTCACAGTCGAAGGGGATCAACACCCGATCAGCGGCGATCAACGCGGAAACCGTGTAGAAATTCAACGCCGGCGGTGTATCCAGGTAAATCCGGTCGTAATCCCCGGCCAGCTCATCGAGCAATTTGCGCAGCTTGTTGATCTTGTGTTTCGACTCCAGCTTGGGCTGCAAGTCGGCCAGCTCGGCCGTAGCCGTGACCACGTGCAGGTTGGCAAACGGCGTCTCGTAGATATCGACCCGGCCTTTCTTGGCAAACGGGCCACTGGTCAGGCTGAGCTTGAAGAACTCGGCGATGCCCGTGGGGATCTCATCGCCCGTCAAGCCCGTGAGGTAGTGAGTGGAGTTGGCCTGGGAATCCAGATCGACCAATAGCGTGCGGTAGCCCTGCGAGGCACTTACTGCCGCCAGGTTGCAGGCAATGCTGGACTTGCCCACTCCGCCTTTCTGATTGAACACCACACGCCGCATGACAAACCTCCCTGATTTCGTTGGCCTTGGATTCTATGCAAAGCGCAGGACAAGGGCGAGGTCGGCGTCTGAAATCGCCCGCCCATCCATCAGAGGCATTCTGGCAAAGTTTGCGCAGAGGGCCGGCGACCTAGATAATGCGCTACTTCGCCATGGCGCCGCCGACAACTCAACCCGTCGCGCGAGACAGCCGCAGTTGACTAAGGACGCCCACAAGGGCCGGGAAAACGCTTGATGTGATGCATTTCAGGATCGAGCAATGGCGTGCTTGGGCCCCCGGCCTGGAGAGCATTGATGACTGGCGCACCTGGTGCGCGGCACCTGTGCGCCTGGCTGACGGCCAGCAGCAACCGGATGTCAGCTTCCTCCCGGCCATGCAACGCCGACGCCTCAGCCGCCTGGCGCGGATGCTGTTCCAGGTTGCCTGGCCGCTGGCCGACGCTTACCCGGCCTTGCCCCTGATCTTCGCCTCGCGCCACGGCGAAACGCCGCGCACCCTGGCCATCCTCAGCGACCTGGCGCGCGACGAGCCCCTGTCGCCGACCCAGTTCAGCCTTTCGGTGCACAACGCCATCATTGGTCAATGGTCGATCCTGCGTGGCGACACCAGCGAGATGAGCGCCGTGGCCGCTGCCGGCGATGGCCTCGAGCACGCCATGCTGGAAGCCAGCATGCTGCTCGGCGAGGGCGCTCCGGCAGTGCTGCTGGTCATCGCCGAAGAAACACCGCCAGCGCTGTATGCGCCCTATGTCGACGACGTGCCTTTCCCCTACGCGGTGGCCTTGCTGCTGACACCTGGCGACGACTGGCACCTGCAACTGTGCAGCGGTACCGGCCAAAAAGCCGCATGGCCACACCCCATCAGCCTGCTGCGTACGCTCTGCAGCGGGCAGCCGACCCTCGTGCATCACTGGAACAACCGTCAATGGACCTGGTCACACAACAAGGCCTGAGCCCATACAGCGCGCCCCTCTGGTGGCGCCTGATCGCCACGGCGCTGAGCTTTGCCCTGTTCGGCATAGGCGGCGTGCTGCTGCGCGTACTGGTCTTTCCCGTATTGGCCCTGCTGCCGGGCAACGCCGAGGCGCACCGCTACCGCGCCCGCCGCGTGATCAGCTGGGCGTTCAGGGCTTTCATCCAGTTCATGTTCCGCAGCGGGGTGCTGACCTACGAGGTGCAAGGTGCCGAACGCCTGGGCCGGCCGGGCCAGTTGGTACTCGCCAACCACCCATCGCTGATCGACGTGGTGGCGCTGATCGCCTTCATTCGCGATGCCAACTGCGTGGTCAAGCAGAGCCTGTGGGACAACCCCTGCATGCGCGGACCGATTCGCGCCGCCCAGTACATCAGCAACAGCGGCAGCATGGACATGCTCGACGAGGCCGCCGCCGCCCTGCGCAGCGGCCAGACCCTGGTGATCTTCCCCGAAGGCACGCGCACCACACCGGGGCAGCCGCCCGAATTCCATAGAGGCGCCGCCGCCATCGCGCTACGCGGTGCGCGCGTCGTCACCCCGGTGACGATCAGCGTGACCCCAACCACGCTGACCAAGGCCGAGCCCTGGTACCGTATTCCGCCGCGGCGTTTCCATATTCACCTGCGTGTGGGCGAAGATATCGACCCGCAACTGTTCAGCGCGCAGGGCGCGGCGCCTATCGCCTCGCGTAAACTCAACGAATTTTTGCACCACCACTTCATTAAGGAGCTCGCCGTAGATGAGCGATTTACAGCTGGAAATCAAGCATCTGATCATTGAGGCCCTTGGCCTGGAAGACATGGTGGCCGCAGACATCGGCGCCGATCTGCCGCTGTTCGGCGAAGGCCTTGGACTGGACTCGGTGGACGCCCTGGAGCTGGGCCTGGCGATCCAGAAGCGCTTCGGCATCAAGATCGACGCCGAAGCCAAGGACACCCGTAAGCACTTTGCCAACGTGGCCAGCCTGACGGCCTTCGTTGCAGCACGGCAAACGGCCTGAGGATGCAGCACATGCAAACCCGTGATGAAATCTTCGCCACCCTGCGCACCGCCATGGTCGAACTGTTCGAGCTGGATGCCGAGCGCGTGACCCTGACAGCCAACCTCTACCAGGATCTGGAAATCGACAGCATCGATGCCGTCGACCTGATCGATCACATCAAGCGCCAGACCGGCAAGAAAATCGCCGCCGAGGAGTTCAAGTCGGTGCGCAGCGTGAGCGATGTGGTCGAAGCCGTGCACCGCCTGGTCAACCCGGACAGCTGATGGGCGGACCGTTAATGAAGAATCGCGCATGAGTCGCCTGCTCGGCCTGCTGTTGGTCGTGGCCGGCCTGGCCTATCCGTTTGCCGTGTATTTCGGCATGGAATACCTGTCGCCCCGCGTCTTCGCCGCCCTGCTGGGCGGGCTCTGGCTGGCACGCCTGCTGCTTGGCAAGCAAGGCGCGGGTGGGCGCTGGATGGCCGCCTCGGTGTTGGCCTTCTGCCTGCTGCTGGGCCTGGCCGGCGAGCCGGCGCTGCTGCGCTGGTACCCGGTGTTGATCAACCTGCTGCTGCTCGGCCTGTTTGCCCTCAGCCTGAAAATCGGCCCACCGCTGGTGGAACGCCTGGCGCGCCTGCGCGAGCCGGAACTGCCCGAGGTGGCGGTGCATTACACCCGCCAGGTGACCAAGGTCTGGGCGCTGTTCTTTCTCGGCAACGGCCTGATCAGCGCCGTCCTGACCCTGTGGGCGCCGCTGTTCTGGTGGACCCTCTACACCGGACTGATTTCCTACGGCCTGATCGGCCTGCTGTTCGCCGGCGAATGGCTGGTGCGCCAGCGCGTAAGGCGCCTGGCATGAGCTGGATAGGTCTTGATTGCTTGCTGCTCAACCCCGAGCCCAGCCGCCAGGTTACCCCGGACCTCGACCACGCCGAGCTGTGCCAACGGGCGCGGCGCCTGGGTGGTCAGCTGCGGGGGCAGAACGTGCAGCGCGTCGCGCTCTACCTGGAAGACGCCGCCGACCTGGCGATCGCCCTGCTCGGCGCCTGGCTGGCCGGTGTCCATGTGCTGCTCCCCGCCGATGCCCAGCCGCAGACGCGTCTGCAGCTGGCGAGCCGGATCGACCTGTGGCTCGATGCCCTCGATCCCGCCGGCGCCGCCGAGCCCCTGCAGGCCCGCGCCCTGGACCTCGACCAGTGCCGACTGACCCTGTGCACCTCCGGCTCCAGCGGCGAGGCCAAGCTGATCGACAAGAGCCTGCGCCAACTGAACAACGAAGTCGCAGCGCTGGAACAGCTGTGGGGCGCGGCCCTGGGCGACGCGGTGATCGTCGCCAGCGTGGCCGCCCAGCACATCTACGGCCTGTTGTTCCGCGTGCTCTGGCCACTGTGTGCCGGCCGCGCCTTCCTGCGCCGCGCGCAACCGTTTCCCGAGGACATGCAACGCACCAGCCTGGAACAACCCACGTTCGCCTGGGTCGCCAGCCCGGCCTTGTTGAAACGCATGGGCGACAACCTCGACTGGACCGCCCTGCAGCCGTTGCGCCAGGTGTTCTCCTCCGGCGGCGCCCTGCCAGTCGAGGCCGCACAGCTGTTGCACGCCCAGCTCGGCCAGTGGCCAACGGAAATCTACGGCAGCTCGGAAACCGGCGGCATCGCCTGGCGCCAGGGCGATACGCCCTGGCAACCGTTCGCCGGTGTCGAGCTGGACGTCAACGCCGAGGGTGCGTTGAGGCTGACCTCGCCCTACCTGCCGGCCGGCCACTGCGAGCAGACCGCCGATGCCGTCGAGCTCCAGGCCGACGGCCGCTTCGTCCTGCGTGGACGCCTGGACCGCATCGTCAAACTGGAAGAAAAACGTATCTCCCTGCCCAAGCTGGAACAGGCCCTCATGGCGCATGCCTGGGTCGGCGATGCGCGTCTCGGGGTGATTCAGCAGGGCCGCGCCTTCCTCGGCGCCCTGCTGGCCTTGAGCCCGGCCGGCGTGCATGCGCTGCGCAACCAGGGCCGGCGCAGTGTCACCGAGACCCTGCGCCAGCATCTGGCCGGGCACTGCGAAGCCATCGCCCTGCCGCGACGCTGGCGCCTGCTCAGCCAGTTGCCCTACAGCAGCCAGGGCAAGCTGGCCCAGGCCACGGTCGAGGCCCTGCTCGCCGCACCACGCCCGACCCAGATCGAGCCGCTGAGCGCCGTGGAGCGCGACGGCGAATGGCAGCTTGAACTGGAGGTGCCGCTGGATCTGGCCCACTTTAGCGGCCACTTTCCGCAGACCCCGGTGCTGCCGGGCGTGGTGCAGATCGACTGGGCGCAACAACTGGCGCGGCAACTGATCGAGCAACTGCCACCGCGCTTCGTCGGCATGGAAGTGTTGAAATTCCAGCAACTGGTGCGTCCCGGCGATCCCCTGCAACTGTCGCTGCGTTTCGACGCCACCCGCGGCAAGCTCTACTTCACCTTCCGCAACGGCGACAAGGCCTGCTCGTCTGGGCGCATCTTGCTGGGACAAGCCCTGTGAACGGCTGTTACCGGTTGGCGACGCCAGATGCATAAGCCCTGCGCGGTGATCCCGGTATACAACCACGAACACGCCCTGCCGGCGGTGGTGCAGGCCTTGCGTGACGCCGGGCTGCCCTGTGTGCTGGTCGACGACGCCTCCAGCCCGGCCTGCGCCGCGACCATCGATCGCCTGGCCAGGCAGGCAGACGTCTACGTGCTGCGCCTGCCCGTCAACCAGGGCAAGGGCGGCGCAGTGATGGCCGGCCTGCGTGAAGCTGCGCGACTGGGCTGCAGCCACGCCCTGCAGGTGGACGCCGACGGCCAGCACGACCTGAGCGGGCTGGCGATCTTCCTCGCCGCCTCGCAGGCCGAGCCGCAAACCCTGATCTGTGGCTACCCGCTATACGACGCCAGCGTGCCGAAAAGCCGCCTCTACGCGCGCTACCTGACCCATGTCTGGGTGTGGATCAACTGCCTGTCGCTGAGCATTCGCGACTCGATGTGCGGCTTTCGCCTCTACCCGTTGCCCGCCACCCTGGCGCTGCTCGACGCGGTGGCCATCGGCCGGCGCATGGACTTCGACACCGAGATCCTGGTGCGCCTGTACTGGCGCGACCAGCCAATGCGCTGGCTGCCGGTGCGCGTGAACTACCCGAGCGACGGCCTCTCGCACTTTCGCCTGTGGCACGACAACGCACTGATCTCGAAGATGCACGCCAAACTGTTCTGCGGCATGCTGCTGCGCGCCCCGCAGTTGCTCTGGCGCCGGTGGCGTGCATGAGTGCGCGGCCAAATAGCCAGCACTGGGCCGCGCAGCAAGAGCGCGGCAGCTTCCTGCTGATGAAGTTCATCGCCCTGGCCGTACGCCTGCTCGGTCGCCGCGCGCTCAGCCCGCTGCTCTATGCGATCGTCCTGTACTTCTTCCTGCTCGGCGGCAAGGCCCGGCGGAGCATCTGGCACTACCAGCACAACCTGGCCAACTGGAGCGGGCGCAGCGAACTGCAGCCCAGCCGCCTATCGGTGTTCCGTCAATTCATGGCCTTCGCCGACTCCCTGCTGGACAAACTGGACGTCTGGAACGACAGGCTGAGCCTGCAGGACATCGACCTGGTTGACCGCCATGACCTGCACGGCCACATGCAGGACGCGCGCGGCCAGATGCTGGTCGGCGCCCACCTGGGCAACCTGGAAGTCTGCCGCGCGCTGGCCGAATTGAACAATAAAGTGCGCATGAACGTGCTGGTGCACACCAAGCATGCAGAGCAGTTCAATCGCCTGCTCGGTGAAGCCGGGGCCAGCAACCTACGGCTGATTCAGGTCAGCGAACTGGACCCGGCGATCATGCTGCAACTGTCCGAGCGCCTGGAGCGCGGCGAGTGGCTGGCCATCGCCGGCGACCGCGTGCCGCTGCATGGCGCCCGCAGCGTCACGGTGGATTTTCTCGGCCAGAGCGCCGCCTTCCCCCAGGGTCCCTGGTTGCTGGCCGGCTTACTGCGCTGCCCACTCAACCTGATGAGCTGCCTGAAGATCGACGGCCGCTACCAGGTGCTGCTCGAACCCCTCGCCGACCGCGTGCAATGGAAGCGCGGCGAACGCGACGCCGTGATCCGCACCTGGGTCCAACGCTACGCGCAGCGCCTCGGCCAACTCTGCCTGGATGCCCCGCAACAATGGTTCAACTTCTACCCGTTCTGGAAGCAAGATGACGACATACCTGGCTGAACCCGTGGTGTTCGGCGAACAACCGCTGAGTATCGAGAACATCAACGTCCTGTCCCAGCGCCGTGCCCAGGCCTTGCTGCAGGACGATGCCGCCTACCGCGAGATGATCGCCAAGGGCCCGCGCTTCCTCGACACCCTGCTGGACAAGGAAGGCGTGATCTACGGCGTCACCACCGGCTACGGCGATTCCTGCGTGGTGGCCGTGCCGCTGCACCAGGTCGAGGCGCTGCCGCGCCACCTCTACACCTTCCACGGCTGCGGCCTCGGCCAATTGCTCGACGAAGCGAGCACCCGCGCGGTCCTGGCCGCGCGTTTGCAGTCGCTGTGCCAGGGCGTATCCGGGGTGCGCGTGGAGCTGCTGGAACGCCTGCGCGCCTTTCTCGAGCATGACGTGCTGCCGCTGATCCCCGAGGAGGGCTCGGTCGGCGCCAGCGGCGACCTGACCCCGCTGTCCTACGTGGCCGCCACCCTCAGCGGCGAGCGCGAGGTGCTGTATCGCGGCCAGCGCCGCAGCGCCGCCGAGGTGCATGCCGAGCTGGGCTGGACGCCGCTGACCCTGCGCCCCAAGGAAGCGCTGGCACTGATGAATGGCACGGCGGTGATGACCGCCCTGGCGTGCCTGGCATTTTCCCGCGCCGAGTACTTGCTCAAGCTGGCCACGCGCATTACCGCGCTCAACGTGGTGGCGCTGGAAGGCAACCCGGAGCACTTCGACGAGCGCCTGTTCGCCGCCAAGCCACACCCGGGCCAGATGCAAGTCGCGGCCTGGCTGCGTCACGATCTGGCCATCGCCGCGCCGACCGCGCCGCTGCACCGCCTGCAGGACCGCTACTCGCTGCGCTGCGCACCGCATGTGCTCGGCGTCATGGCCGATAGCCTGGGCCTGCTGCGGCAGTTCATCGAAACCGAACTGAACAGTGCCAACGACAACCCGCTGATCGACGCCGAAGCCGAACGCGTACTGCACGGCGGACACTTCTATGGCGGCCATATCGCCTTTGCCATGGACAGCCTGAAGAACCTGGTCGGCAACGTCGCCGACCTGCTCGACCGCCAGCTCGCCCTGCTGGTCGACTCGCGCTACAACCATGGCCTGCCGAGCAACCTGTCCGGCGCGCCGGCGGTCACCGCGATGATCAACCACGGCTTCAAGGCCGTGCAGATCGGCGCCAGCGCCTGGACCGCCGAAGCGCTGAAGAACACCATGCCGGCCAGCGTGTTCTCGCGCTCCACCGAGTGCCACAACCAGGACAAGGTAAGCATGGGCACCATCGCCGCGCGCGACGCCCTGCGCAGCCTGGAGCTGACCGAACAGGTCGCCGCCGCCACCCTGCTGGCGGCCAACCAGGGCGTGTGGCTGCGCCTGCGCGACGGCAAGAGCGACATCCCCGCACCCGTGGCGGCCATGCGCGAGCAACTGGCCGCCGACTTCCCGCCGGTGATCGAAGACCGCGCCCTGGAAGGCGAACTGCGCCTGTGCCTGCAACGCATCCGCAGCCAGCACTGGAGGTTGTATGGGTAAGCATCGAATATCTCGCAGGAGCGGGCCATGCCCGCGAAACGGGCTCCGCGCATGCTTCGCGGGCATGGCCCGCTCCTACGGGTTTTCTACGCATCTGGAGCATGGCCATGCGTAAGGCCGGGGTGCTGCAAGCCGAGATCGAGATGGTCGTGCCCTTCTTCGACGTCGATTCGATGGAGGTGGTCTGGCACGGCCACTACGTCAAGTATTTCGAAGTGGCGCGCTGCGCGCTGCTCGACAAACTCGGCCACAACTACACGCACATGCTCGCGGCGGGCTATGCCTGGCCGATCATCGACCTGCAGGTGCGCTATATCCGCGGCGCCCGCTTCGGCCAGAAGATCATCGTGCGCGCCGACCTGATCGAGTGGGAGAACCGTCTGAAGCTCCACTACCTGATCGCGGATGCCGAGACCGGCGAACGCATGACCCGCGGCAGCAGCGTCCAGGTCGCGGTGGACATCGCCAGCCGCGAGATGCAGCTGGCCTCGCCCAGGGTCTTGGTCGCCGCCGTGGAGCAAGCCCTCGCATGAGGCGCTGGTCACAATCCGCAAGGCGCGCCATCTGGGCCAGCGCCGCCGCCATCGCACTGTTCGGCGCCAGCCTGGCACAGGCCTTCGACCTCGATCAGCTCAGCGCCCAACTGGCCAAACCGGCGGTGGTGCGCGGCCCGTTCATCCAGGAAAAACACCTGCGCGCCCTGCCGCAGCCGCTGACCAGCCGTGGCCAATTCGTCCTGTCCAGCGAGCACGGCCTGCTCTGGCAACTGCGCAGCCCGCTGCAGCAGGACTACCGCATCGACGACCGCGGGATCGCCCGACGCACCGCACAAGGCTGGCAGCAACAATCCGCACAGGACGTGGCCGCGCAACAGAGCCGGCTGTTCCTCGCCGTGCTCAAGGGTGACCATGCCGGCCTGGCCGACGACTTCGAGCTGCAGTTGAGTGGCACAGCCGAGGCCTGGCAGCTCAGCCTGACCCCGCGCTCGCGGCTGCTGCAGCAGATTTTCAAGGTCATCCATATCCAGGGTGGCGCACTGGTCGAACGCATCGAGTTGGCGGAAACCCAGGGTGACAGCACCCTGCTGCGCCTGCCGCAGAGCCAGGCCGGCAGCGCGCTGAGCGAAGCGGAGCGCCAAGCCTTTGGCCCTTGAGCGCCTGGCGACGCAGCGGTTCCTGCCGCGCCTGTTCCTCGCCCTGCTGCTCGCGCTACTCGCCCTGAGCGCCTGGCAGTGGCGCGCCGGCCCACCGGTGCAGGCGAGCATGCTCGCCCTGCTGCCGCAAGGCGCGGGCGACGAATTGGTCCTGCAGGCCGAACAGCGCATGCAGGAACCCCTCAATCGCGAGCTGCTGATTCTGGTTGGCCATGCCGAGCGCGAGCAGGCCATTGCCCTGGTGCAGCGCGTCGGCCGGCAATGGGCTGAATCGGCACGCTTCGAGCAGGTGCAGTGGAACCTGCAGGCCGATCTCGCCCCCCTGCGCCAGCAGTTGCGCGCCAGCCGCCTGGCCCTGCTGCCGCAAGCAGATCGGCAACTGCTGATCGAACAACCCGACAGTTTTATCCAGCAACGCGCCGCCCAGCTGTTCGACACCTTCGCCGGTTTCAACCTGCTGCCCATCGAGCAGGACTGGCTGGGCCTGGGCGCCCGCGCGCAACAGGCGCTCAACCCGCATCAGCGGATCCAGACCGACCTCGGCAGCGGCGCCCTGCTGGTCGAAGACCAGGGCCTGACCTGGGCGCTGCTGCGCGCGCGCATCCAGGGCGACTCATTCGACCTGCAGGCACCGCCCGCGATCGCCGCGCAGGTGGCCGACGCGCGTACGCGGGTGACCGCCGCGGGCGGGCAACTGCTCGCCGCCAGCGGTTTGCTTTATGCCGCCGCCGGCCAGGCCAAGGCGAGCCGTGAAATCACCTGGATCGGTGGCGCCGCGACCCTCGGCATCCTCCTGCTGTTGCTGCTCAGCTACCGCCGCGTGCGCGTGCTGGTCAGCCTGCTGCCCATCGGCGTGGCGCTGCTGGCCGGCTGCGCCGCCTGCGTGCTGGTGTTCGGCCAGATCAATGCGCTGACCCTGGTGCTCGGCGCCAGCCTGATCGGCGTAGCCGCAGACTATCCGCAACATTATCTGAGTAAAAGCTGGAGCAGCTTGCGCGATCGGGGCGACTGGCACAGCTGGCAGGTCTTGGCTGTCACCTTGCCCGGCCTGAGCCTGAGCCTGGGCACCAACCTGATCGGTTACCTGGCGCTGGCCTTCACCCCGTTCCCGGTGCTGACCCAGATCGCCGTGTTCTCCGCCGCCGGGCTGATCGCCGCCTACCTCTGTGCGGTGTGCCTGCTGCCGGCCTGGCTTGACGGCCTGCAACTGCAGCCAGCGCCCGGACTACTGCGCTTTAGCGAAAAGCTGCTCAGCGTGCGCGCGCGTCTGCTCGCCCTCACCGGCAACTGGAAACTGCTGGCATTGCTCATGCTGTTCTGCGCCGCCGGCCTGCTCCAGCTGCAGACGCAGAATGACCTGCGCCAGTGGCTGGGCGCAGAACCGCAACTGCTCGACGAAGCCCAGCGGATCGCCGAGCTGACCGGGCAACAACCCACCAGCCAGTTCTTTCTGGTGCGCGCCGCCGATGAGCAACAGTTACTCCAGCGCCAGGCGGCCCTGAGCGAACAGCTGGCGCGTGCCGTGACCGACGGCAAGCTGCTCGGTTACCGCGCCCTCAGTCAACTGGTCGCCCCGGCCACCCAGCTGCAACCACTGCGCGAGGCGCTGCAAGCCCTGCCGCAACACTGGCAGCCGCTGCTGGCGGCCGGCATTCCCGAAGAGGTGCTGAACGCGGAACTCGCGCAACTGCTGGAGCGCGACCAACCGCGCCTGGCCCAAGCCCTCGCCGGCCCACTCGGCGAAGCCTGGCGCCCGCTCTGGCTCGGCCACAGTGCCGGCGGCGTGGCCGGTCTGGTGAGCCTGCAAGGGCTGAACGATACGGCGGTGCTGCACAGCATCGGCACCGGGCTCGACGGCGTGCAGCTGGTGGACCGTCTCGGCGAGCTGAACCGCCTATTCAGCGCCACGCAACTGAGCGCGGCGCAGCTCAAACTGCTGTCCTGTGCGGCGATTGTGCTGTTGCTGTGCCTGCCGTTCGGTTTCGCCGGCGCCCTGCAGATCGTCTGCCTACCCTTGCTGGCCGCCCTGGCGGCACTCGCCTGCCTCGGTTGGCTGGGCCAACCGCTGACCCTATTCAGCCTGTTCGGCCTGTTGTTGATCAGCGCCATCGGCGTCGACTACGCGATCCTGATGCGCGAAAATATCGGCGGCCAGGCGGTGAGTCTGCTCGGCACCCTGCTCGCGGCCCTGACCAGCTGGCTGTCCTTCGGTCTGCTGCTGCTCAGCCAGACCCCGGCCATCGCCAACTTCGGCCTGGCCATCAGCCTCGGTCTGTTCTTCTGCTTCCTGCTGTCCCCTTGGGCCACTCCCACTCGCAACACCACCGCCGATCACGAGACGCACAGCCCCTTATGACGTCACTTGAAGTCGAACAACGCCAGATCGTGGTCATCGGCGCCGGACCCTCTGGCGCCATCGCCAGCGCCCTGCTCAAGCGCAACGGCCATGACGTGCTGGTACTGGAACGCCAACGCTTCCCGCGCTTCTCGATCGGCGAGAGCCTGCTGTCGCACTGCCTGGACTTCCTCGAGGAGGCCGGGATGCTCGAGGCGGTGCAGGCGGCAGGCTTCCAGACCAAGCATGGCGCGGCCTTCGCCTGGGGCGAGCGCTACAGCGACTTCGACTTCCGCGACGGCTTCACCCCAGGCAAGAGCTCGACTTATCAGGTGCAGCGCGCCGACTTCGACAAGCTGCTGGCCGATCAGGCCGAGCTGCAGGGCGTGGAGATCCGTTACGAGGAAGAAATAGTCGCCGCCGATTTCAGCGGCGCCTGCCCGCGGCTGTCGGTACGGCGACTGGCCGACGGCCACGAATACCAGGTGGAATGCGCCTTCGTCCTCGACGGCAGCGGTTACGGGCGCGTGCTGCCACGCCTGCTCGACCTCGACATCCCCTCGAATTTTCCGGTGCGCCAGGCACTGTTCACCCACGTCGAGGATCGCAGTGCCGACAGCGGCTTCGACCGCGAGAAGATCCTCATCACCACCCATCCCGACATGCAGGATGTGTGGTTCTGGACCATTCCCTTCAGCAATGGCCGCTGCTCGGTCGGGGTGGTCGCCGATGTCAGCCGCTTTGCCGGCCGACCTGACGATCTGGATGCCTGCCTCAAGCAATTCGTCGCACAAACCCCCAGCCTCAACCGCGTACTGGCCAACGCCGTATGGGACACCCCGACCCGGGCCATCGGCGGTTACTCGGCCAACGTCAAACGCCTGCACGGACCGGGCTTCGCCCTGCTCGGCAACGCCGCGGAATTCCTCGACCCGGTGTTCTCCTCCGGGGTCACCATCGCCATGCGCTCGGCGAGCATGGCCGCCAGCGTGCTGCACCGGCAGTTGAGCGGCGAGCAGGTGGACTGGCAAGAAGACTTTGCCGTCCCGCTCAAGCGCGGCATCGATACCTTCCGGGTCTACGTCGAGGGTTGGTACGACGGCTCCTTCCAGGACGTGATTTATTTCCCGCACGCCTCGGTGGATATTCGCCGAATGATCAGTTCGATCCTCGCCGGCTATGCCTGGGACGAGAAAAACCCCTATGTCGCCGAGCCCAAACGGCGCCTGCGCGTACTGGCCGAACTCTGTGCCACCCACTGATAAGGACATCAATGAACAACCCTGCCAGTAGCTACGTTGAAGAAACCGGATTCGGTTTCTGGTTCCTGCAGAGCCGTGTCTGGGAGCAGCACGTACTGCGCGTGGCGGTCGCTGACCTCAAGCGCCTGATCGACGCGCCACTGCCCAGCGCCGCGGTGCTGCTGGATGCCGGCTGCGGCCAGGGCAAATCGTTCCGCCTGCTGCAGCAGGCGTTCGCCCCCGCGCAGCTGATCGGCCTGGATGCCGACCCGCACAGCCTCGCCTGCTCGGCCCGAGAAGCCGAGCGTCAGGGCCTGTCCGTGCGCCTGCTCGCCAGCGACTGCGCGGCGATCCAGTTGGACGATGCCAGCGTCGATATGCTCTTTTGCCACCAGACCTTTCACCACCTGGTCGAGCAGCAACAAGCCCTCGCCGAATTCTGGCGCGTACTCAAGCCCGGCGGCCTGCTGCTGTTCGCCGAGTCGACCAAGTTCTATATCGATACCTGGGTGATCCGCTGGCTGTTCCGCCATCCGATGCAGGTGCAAAAAAGCGCCGAGCAATACCTCGACATGCTGCGCGACCAGGGCTTTGAGTTTGCCGAGCGCAACGTCTCTTACCCCTACCTGTGGTGGAGCCGCGCCAAGGACTTCGGTCTGCTCGAACGCTGGGGCCTGCGCCAGCCAAAACCGCCCGGCCAGCGTGACGAAACCCTGGTCAACCTGGCTGCTCGCAAACCGCTGGAGCAACCCCGGCCATGAGGCGTCTCTTGCTGCTCGGTATCGGCCTGCTGCTGACGGCCTGCGCAGCCCGCACGCCGCTGCCGTTGATCCCGCCAATCCTCGCCACGCCACTGCCTGTAACCCTGCAAATCCAGCGCGAGCAGGCCGGCGAACAGCGGTTCTGGTGGCTGGTGCTGCAGGCTGAGGGCCCAGCCCTGCGCTGGTCGTTGCTCGACCAGCTCGGCGTACCCCTGGCGCGTCAACTGTGGCAGGACGGCGCCTGGCGAGCCGACGGCCTGCTACCGCCAAATGGCGAAGCACTCGAGCTGTTCGCCGCCCTGCTGTTCGCCCTGACCCCGTCCGACGCCTTGGCCAGCAGCTATACGCCAGCGACCTGGCAATTGCTGGCCGACGGTCAGCGCCGGCTTACCCCCCACTGGCTAATCAGCTACCGTGCGCCCCTGGACTTCACCCTGAACCAGGCGCACGACCTGAGTTACCGGGTCCACGTGCTCTCCAACCAGGAGATTCCCTGATGCCCGGCTACCTCAACGCCCTTGGCCTGATCTGCGCCCTCGGCCAGGACAAACAGGCTGTCGCCGATGCCTTGTTCGCCGGCGACAGCAGCGGCATGCGCGCACAGGACGGCTGGGTCAGCGGCCGCAGCCTGACGGTCGGCGCGGTGCATGCCGAATTACCGCCGATGCCGAGCGGCATGCAGGCCTCGTTCAGCCGCAACAATCAGTTGCTGCTGGCCGCCGCACTGCAGATCGAGCCGCAGATCCGCGCCGCCATCGCCGAGTACGGTGGCGCACGCGTCGGCGTGGTGCTCGGCACCAGCACCTCGGGCATTCACGAAGCCAGCCAGGGCATTGCCCGCTTCCTTCACGACGGCGCGTTGCCGGCGGACTATAGCTATGCCCAACAGGAAATCGCCGCCCCGGCCAGCTTTCTCGCCGAGTGGCTCGGCCTGAGCGGCCCGGCCTACTGCCTGTCCACCGCCTGCACCTCCAGCGCCCGCGCCCTGCTCAGCGCCCAGCGCCTGCTGCAGCAGGGCATGTGCGACGCCGTGTTATGCGGCGGCGTGGACAGCCTGTGTCGCCTGACCCTGAACGGTTTCAGCGCGTTGGAAGCGGTGTCTGCCGAACCCTGCAATCCCTTCTCGTTGAATCGCCAGGGCATCAATATTGGCGAAGCGGCGGCGTTGTTTGTCATGACCCGAACGCCGCTGACCCACGGCGAGGCTGCAGCCGCAGAAGCGCCGATCGCCCTGCTCGGCGGCGGCGCCAGCTCGGATGCTTACCACATCTCCGCGCCCGAACCCCAGGGCCTTGGCGCCCAGCAGGCGATGCGCAAGGCCCTGGCCGCCGCAGGCGTAGCCGCCGAGGAGATCGACTACCTGAACCTGCACGGCACCGCCACCCAGCACAACGATGCGATGGAAAGCCTGGCGGTACAGGCCGTGTTTCCCCAAGGCGTACCCTGTTCCTCGACCAAGCCGCTAAGCGGCCACACCCTGGGCGCCGCTGGAGCGCTGGAGGCGGCGTTCTGTTGGCTGACCCTGAGCGCCTACAACCGCGATCAGCGCCTGCCGCCCCATCTGTGGGACGGCCAGAGCGATCCGCAACTGCCGCGCCTGCAGCTGGTCGACGCGCATGCCGCGGTCGCCAGGCGCCCGCAGCGGCTGATGAGCAACTCGTTCGCCTTTGGCGGCAGCAACCTGTCGCTGATTCTCGGAGCCCTGCCATGAGCCTGTGGCCCATCGCCGAATTACTGCCACATGCCGGCGACATGATCCTGATCGACGAAGTGCTGCACTTCGCCGAAGACGATGTCGAAACCCGCCTGACCGTGCGCCCCGGCGGCCTGTTCAATCAAGCCGACGGTAGCCTGCCGGCCTGGGTCGGCATCGAGCTGATGGCGCAAAGCGTGGCCGCCTACGCCGGCTGCCAGGCGCGCCAGGCCGGCGTGCCGGTGGCGCTGGGCTTCCTCCTCGGCACGCGCAATTTCCAATGCAACGTCGAGCGCTTCCCCGCCGGCAGCGAACTGCATATCCAGGCCCAGCGCTCGCTGCAGGACGACAATGGCATGGGCGTGTTCGCCTGCCACCTGCGCGGCCCCGGCATCCATGCCGAAGCGCGCCTCAACGTCTTCTGCCCGCCGCAGGTGGCCAGCTACCTGCAAGAACAACCCGAGGAAGCCACGCCATGACTGGCCCGACTCTGCTCAGCGGTCCCAGCCGTGGTCATAGCGCCCGCACCAGCGTGGCAAGTCGCCGACCATATTTCCGAGAGACTGCACATGACTGATCCGATTCTGCTCACCGGCTCCAGCCTCGGTCATAGCGCCCGCGCCAGCGTGACAAGTCGCCGACCATATCTTCGAGAGACTGCACATGACTGATCCGATTCTGCTCGCCGGCTCCAGCCGCGGTCATAGCGCCCGCGCCAGCGTGGCAAGTCGCCCGGCGCATTTACGGGAGATCGCACATGACTGATCCGATTCTGCTCACCGGCTCCAGCCGCGGTCATAGCGCCCGCGCCAGCGTGGCAAGTCGCCGACCATATCTTCGAGAGACTGCACATGACTGATCCGATTCTGGTCACTGGTTCCAGCCGCGGCATCGGCCGCGCCATCGCCCTGCGCCTGGCCCAGGCCGGCTTCGATATCGTCCTGCACTGCCGCGCCCGGCGCGACGAGGCCGAGGCGGTACAAGCGCAGATCCAGGCGCTGGGCCGCCAGGCGCGCATCCTGCAGTTCGATGTCGCCGAGCGTGCCGCCTGCCGAGAAGTACTCGAAGCCGATGTGGAAAAACATGGCGCCTACTATGGCGTGGTGTGCAACGCCGGCCTGACCCGCGATGGCGCCTTTCCGGCACTGAGCGAAGACGACTGGGACCAGGTGCTGCGCACCAATCTCGACGGTTTCTATAACGTCCTGCATCCGCTTACCATGCCGATGATCCGCCGGCGCCAGCCGGGGCGCATCGTCTGCATCACCTCGGTATCCGGGCTGATCGGCAACCGTGGCCAGGTCAATTACAGCGCGTCCAAGGCCGGGGTCATAGGGGCGGCCAAGGCCCTGGCCATCGAGTTGGGCAAACGCAGAATCACGGTCAACTGCGTGGCGCCGGGCTTGATCGACACCGAGATGCTCGACGAAAACCTGCCGCTGGAGGACATCCTCAAGATGATCCCCGCCGCACGCATGGGCACCCCGGCAGAAGTGGCCGGGGCGGTGAATTTTCTGATGTCCGAGGAGGCGGCCTACATTACCCGTCAGGTCCTCTCGGTAAACGGTGGGTTGTGTTGATGAAACGAGTCGTAGTCACCGGCATGGCCGGCATCACCTCGCTGGGCAGCGACTGGGCAAGCATCGAGGCGAACTTGCGGGCCGGCAAGAGCGGCATCCGCTACATGCACGAGTGGGATCGTT
Organism: Pseudomonas sp. CC6-YY-74; assembly: GCF_002025205.1. Taxonomy (GTDB): domain Bacteria; phylum Pseudomonadota; class Gammaproteobacteria; order Pseudomonadales; family Pseudomonadaceae; genus Aquipseudomonas; species Aquipseudomonas paeninsulae. Next base: position 3,264,167 of record NZ_CP019947.1, read on the forward strand.
TCACTGAACTGAACACCCGCCTCGGCGGGCCAGTCGATGACTTTGCGGTGCCCAAATACTGGACCCGCAAACAACTGCGCAGCATGGGCCGGGTGGCCAAGCTGGCAGTCCGGGCGGCGGAGCAGGCACTGGACGATGCCGGCCTGCTCGGCGACGAGTCGATCAAGGATGGACGCATGGGCGTGGCCTGCGGCTCCTCCACCGGCAGCACCGAGGAGATCAAGGCCTTCGGCAACATGCTGCTCAACTCGGTGGCCGACGGCCTCAACGCCAACTCCTATGTGCGCATGATGCCGCACACCACGGCGGCCAATATCAGCATCTTCTTCGGTCTCAAGGGCCGCCTGATCCCGACTTCCAGCGCCTGCACCAGTGGCAGCCAGGGTATCGGCTACGCCTATGAGGCGATCAAGTTCGGCCGCCTGCCGCTGATGCTCGCCGGCGGCGCCGAGGAACTCTGCCCGACCGAAGCCATGGTGTTCGACGCGCTCTACGCCACCAGCCTGAAGAACGACACCCCGCAGTCTTCGCCGCGCCCCTACGACAGCGCTCGCGATGGTCTGGTGATCGGCGAAGGCGCCGGCATGCTGGTACTGGAAGAACTGCAGCACGCCCTGGCGCGCGGCGCCCACATCCACGCCGAGATCGTCGGCTTCGGCAGCAATGCCGACGGCCAGCACGCCACCAAACCGGAGCTGGTGACCATGCGTGGCGCCATGCAGTTGGCCCTGGCAGACGCCAACCTGGAGCCCGCAGCGATCGGCTACGTCAATGGTCATGGTACCGCCACCGAGCAGGGCGACATCGCCGAGTCCCTGGCCACCAGTAGCCTGTTCGGCGCACAGATGCCGATCAGCTCGCAGAAGAGCTTCCTCGGTCACACCCTCGGCGCCTGTGGTGCACTGGAATCCTGGTTCAGCATCGAGATGATGAACCGCGACAGCTACGTACCTACCCTCAACCTCGACCATATCGACCCGGCCTGCGGCGAACTGGACTACCTGCGCGGCGAATTCCGCCAGATGAGCAACCAATACGTGATGAACAACAACTTCGCCTTCGGCGGGGTCAACACCTCGTTGATCTTCCGCCGCTGGCGCTGAAATCCACTCACAACGGCCGGAGATTAAGGAATGTCCCAGCTGATTCACACACTGCTGCGGTGGATCGGCCGGAGCGCCCTGGCCGGCGGTACCAGCAAGCCAGTCGAGCACACCCAGCAAACCGCCCCGGCCCCCAGCGCAGGCATCAACGCGGACATGCAACGGGCGATCGTCCGCGCCCTGAGCAACGCGAATGGCTGCTGCAGGTCGGCCCGAGCGAGATCCAGGCCGAGGTCACCCTGCGCGACCGGCATCACGTGCAGATCGGCATGCCCTACAGCGTCGAGGCCTGAGTTACCGGGACAGCAAGATCCCCCGCCACTACAACCCCTGGGTCAACAACCTGCGCGTGAGCATTCCCCAGCAACTGCAAGCGCCGCGCCTCATCCCGCACCAGGCCGCGGCGTGAGGCCAGCGGCCGTCGCTCGCGGGCTCGGCAAGCTGCTGGGCACCGGCCTGGCGCTGTCGTTTCTCGCCGCCTGCGGCACCTTGACCCGCATACCCCTCGACCCAGCGGATCGGCAAGGCCTGCGGTTCGCCCACGACGGTGGCTGGCAGGCCGAGGTGGACGCCCTGGCCCAGCCGCTGATCGAGCGCAAGCGCACCCCGGGCCTGGTGGTCGGCGTGCTGAGCGCCGATGGGCAAAAACACTTCTTCGGCTATGGCGTTACCGATCGGCACAGTCGCAGACAACCGGATGGCAACACCCTGTTCGCCGTCGGCTCCGTGAGCAAGGGCTTTATGGGCAACGTCGCCGCCATGCTGGTACAGGATGGCCTGCTCAGTTGGGATGACGACCTCGAACACCTGCTGCCCGCCGATACCCGGCTAAGTGACGACGCCAAGAAGATCACCCTGCTGCAACTGGCCACCCACACCGCAGGTCTGCCACGCCAACCGATGACGCCGCGGACGCTGAGCTACTTCATCGAGTACCTGTTCACCGGCAACAATTTCTACCGTCACTTCGATCGTCACTACCTACTCGACTACCTGGCCGACTTCGACGGCCCCGAGCAGGTCGAACCGCACTACTCGAACATCGGCTACGGCCTGCTCGGCCATGTGCTGGAGCTACGCAGCGGCAAGAAGATCGCCGAACTGGTGCAGGAGAGGATTCTCACCCCCCTGCATCTGAACAACACCGGCTACCCTCCCGAACAGCTGAGCGGCTATCGCGAGCGGGCTCGCGGTCATGCCGGCGACCAACCCAAGTTCATCCGCCGCGGCCAGCCCGTGCCCGACTGGCAATTCAGCGAGATCCTGCAGGGTTCCGCGGCACTCTACTCGAACGCCGCAGACCTGCTCGACTATGCCGCGGTGCACCTGCACGGCAGTGCCCACGCGAAGCTGGATGCGGCGCTGCTGGACAGCCTGCGGGTACGCGTCGAGCGCCCGCAAGAAGCCGCCGCCATCGCCTGGGTTGTCGATGACATCGACGGGCAGAAAATCACCTATCAGATCGGCCTAGTCGCGGGCTACTCCAGTTACCTGGGCCTGGACAGCCGGCACAAGACCGCCGTGGTGGTGCTGCAGAACAGCTTCAACTGGACCAACGCCATCGGCCATCGTCTGTTGCTGCGCATGGCCGGCTCGGCGGACCCGCAAAGCGACAGCGGCCTGCAGGCGACGCTGCAGCCCTAAGAGCCCGGCCCGGCAGGCCCCGTAGATCCGCTGTGCATATGCAAGGTCTGCGGGATCCACCCAGTTCTCCAGCCCGGCTGCAGTCCGGGAACGCTTCGCCAGGCACTGGACTCCCCGGACTGCATCGCACTCCGCGTCGACGAGCCGACCAGTCTAGCGGTGATAGGCCGCCGACAGTTCATGCACCGCCTCGAGGAAGGCGCCGGCATGGGCCGGGTCGACCTCCGGGGTGATGCCGTGGCCGAGGTTGAACACATGACCCGAGCCCTGGCCATAGCTGGCGAGAATACGGGCCACTTCGGCGCGGATGGCCGCGGGCTGGGCGTAGAGCACGGTCGGGTCCATATTGCCTTGCAGGGCAACCTGGCCACCGACGCGGCGCCGCGCCTCACCGATGTCACAGCTCCAGTCCAGGCCGAGGGCATCGGCGCCAGTCGCCGCCATGGATTCCAGCCACATGCCGCCGTTCTTGGTGAACAGGATCACGGGCACCTTGCGCCCGTCATGCTCGCGGATCAGGCCATCGACAATCTTCTGCATATAGACCAGGGAGAACTCCTGATAGGCCGCCGACGACAGGTTGCCGCCCCAGGTGTCGAAGATCTGTACCGCCTGGGCACCGGCAAGGATCTGCCCGTTGAGGTAGCCGATCACCGACTGTGTCAGCTTGTCGAGCAGCGCGTGCATGGCCTGCGGGTTGTCATAGAGCATCGCCTTGGACTTGCGGAAGTCCTTCGAGGAACTGCCTTCGACCATATAGGTAGCCAGGGTCCAGGGGCTGCCGGAGAAGCCGATCAGCGGCACGCGGCCGTTCAGCTCGCGGCGGATGGTGCGCACGGCGTCCATCACGTAGCCGAGGTCTTTTTCCGGGTCGGGAATCGGCAGGGCCTCGACATCGGCGGCAGTGCTGATCACTTTCTTGAAGCGCGGGCCTTCGCCAGTCTCGAAGTACAGGCCCTGGCCCATGGCATGGGGGATGGTCAGGATGTCGGAGAACAGAATCGCCGCGTCCAGTTGCGGGTAGCGATCCAGCGGCTGCAGGGTGACTTCACAGGCGAACTCGGGGTTCATCATCAGCTTCATAAAGTCACCCGCCTTGGCCCGGCTGGCGCGGTACTCCGGCAGATAACGGCCGGCCTGACGCATCATCCACACCGGGGTGACGTCGACGGGCTGCTTGAGCAGGGCACGCAGGAAACGGTCGTTCTTCAGGGCGGTCATGGCAATTCCTGAGCAATAAGTCGTCGGCATAAAAGTGCGGGTATTTTCGCAGACCACCAAACAAAAGGCACGGCGGGTGCCGTGCCTTTTGTTCATTGCGACGATTTGCCACTACGTCACGCTAAGCGTAGCGAGCGCAGCAGCTTAGACGCCGAGGTAATCCAGGATGCCTTCGGCGGCGTTACGCCCCTCGAAGATCGCCGTCACCACCAGATCGGAACCGCGCACCATGTCGCCACCGGCGAAGATCTTCGGGTTGCTGGTCTGGTGCTTGAACTGCGACTGTTCCGGGGCAATCACGCGGCCCTGACTGTCGGTCGCAATGGTGAATTGCTCGAACCAGGGCGCCGGGCTTGGCCGGAAGCCGAAGGCGATCAGCACGGCGTCGGCCGGGATGATTTCCTCGGAACCGGGAATCGGCTCGGGGCTGCGGCGACCACGGGCATCCGGCTCGCCGAGACGGGTCTCGACCACCTTGACGCCTTCGACCCGGTCCTCGCCAACGATGGCGATCGGCTGGCGGTTGAAGAGGAACTTAACCCCCTCCTCCTTGGCGTTCTTCACTTCCTTGCGCGAGCCCGGCATGTTTTCTTCGTCACGACGATAGGCGCAGGTCACGTTCCTGGCGCCCTGACGGATCGCGGTGCGGTTGCAGTCCATGGCGGTGTCGCCGCCGCCGAGCACGACGATGCGCTTGCCCTTGGTGTCGATGAAGTCTTGCGTATTCTTCTCGAAGCCGAGGTTGCGGTTGACGTTGGCAATCAGGAAATCCAGGGCGTCGTACACGCCAGGCAGATCCTCGCCGGGGAAGCCGCCCTTCATGTAGGTGTAGGTGCCCATGCCCATGAACACGGCATCGTATTCCGCGAGCAGGGCCTCCATGGTCACGTCCTTACCGATCTCGGTGTTCAGCCGGAACTCGATGCCCATGCCGGTAAAGACTTCGCGACGATGGCTCAGCACGGTCTTTTCCAGCTTGAACTCGGGGATGCCGAAGGTCAGCAAACCGCCGATTTCCGGGTTCTTGTCGAACACCACCGGGGTCACACCGTTGCGCGCCAATACGTCGGCGCAGCCCAGGCCCGCCGGACCGGCACCGATCACGGCGACACGCTTGCCGGTCGGCACCACCCCCGACATGTCTGGACGCCAGCCCATGGCAAATGCCGTATCGGTGATGTATTTCTCCACCGAACCGATGGTCACCGCGCCAAAACCGTCATTGAGGGTGCAAGCACCCTCGCACAGGCGATCCTGCGGGCACACGCGGCCGCAGACTTCCGGCAAGGTGTTGGTCTGGTGCGACAACTCGGCGGCGGCGAGGATGTTGCCCTCGGACACCAGTTTCAGCCAATTGGGAATGTAGTTGTGCACCGGGCACTTCCACTCGCAATAGGGGTTGCCGCAACCCAGGCAACGGTGCGCCTGCTCGCAGGCCTGAGCCGGTTTGAAGTTGTCGTAGATTTCGACAAATTCTTTCTTGCGCTGACGCAACAGCTTCTTCTTCGGGTCATTGCGCCCGACATCGATGAACTGGAAGTCGTTATTCAGACGTTCAGTCATAGCAAACCTCTTTACAGCAGCTGCAAGCTACAGGTTGCAAGCTGCAAGACTCATCACGTTAGCTGCACGCCCCGCGCTACGCATAGCGTCAGGCGTGCAGCTTGAAACTGCGTTACTGCGGATTGGCACGAGTGCTGGAGAGCAGCGACTTCAGGCTCGCGGCCTTGGGCTTGACCAACCAGAACTTGCGCAGGTAATCGTCGAGGTTTTCCAGCAGGTTGCTCCCCCATTCGCTGGCGGTCTCCTGCACATATTCGGCGAGCACACGCTGCAGATGGCTGCGATAGGCCTCCATCGACTCGTTGTTGATCCGCTGGATCTCCACCAGTTCATGGTTGACCCGGTCGTAGAAGCTGTTGTCCTGGTCGAGCACATAGGCAAAGCCGCCAGTCATGCCGGAACCGAAGTTATAACCGGTCTTGCCCAGCACACAGACGAAACCGCCGGTCATGTACTCGCAGCAATGATCGCCGGTGCCCTCGACCACAGTATGCGCACCGGAGTTGCGCACGGCGAAACGCTCGCCCGCAGTGCCGGCGGCGAACAACTTGCCGCCAGTGGCGCCGTACAGGCAGGTGTTGCCGATGATGGCGCTGTCCTGAGACTTGAATGGACTGCCCTGCGGCGGCACGATCACCAGCTTGCCGGCCGTCATGCCCTTGCCCACGTAATCGTTGGCATCGCCTTCCAGGTACATGTTCAGGCCACCGGCGTTCCACACGCCGAAGCTCTGCCCGGCCGTGCCCTTGAAGCGGAAGGTGATCGGCGCCTTGTTCATGCCCTGATTGCCATGTACACGGGCGATTTCGCCGGATACGCGGGCACCGATGGAGCGGTCGCAGTTGCAAATATCCAGGGCGAATTCGCCACCGCTGGCAGCATCGATTGCCGGCTTGGCCAGTTCGACCATCTTCTCGGCCAGCAGGCCCTTATCGAACGGCGGATTCCTGTCGACCTGACAGAACTGCGGCTTGTCGGCCGGAATGTGGTCGCTACCCAGCAACGGGCTCAGATCCAGGTGATTCTGCTTGGCGGTCTCGCCCGGCAGAATCTCCAGCAGATCGGTCCGCCCGATCAGCTCTTCGAGACTGCGCACGCCGAGCTTGGCCAGCCACTCGCGGGTCTCTTCGGCGACATAGGTGAAGAAGTTCATCACCATCTCGACAGTGCCGATGAAGTGATCCTTGCGCAGCTTGTCGTTCTGCGTGGCGATGCCGGTGGCGCAGTTGTTCAGGTGACAGATACGCAGGTACTTGCAGCCCAGGGCGATCATCGGCGCGGTGCCGAAGCCGAAGCTCTCGGCGCCGAGGATGGCCGCCTTGACCACATCCAGGCCAGTCTTCAGGCCACCGTCGGTCTGCACCCGCACCTTGCCGCGCAGGTCGTTGCCGCGCAGGGTCTGGTGCGTTTCTGCCAGGCCCAGCTCCCACGGCGCGCCGGCGTACTTGATCGAACTCAACGGCGAAGCACCGGTGCCACCGTCGTAACCGGAGATGGTGATCAGGTCGGCATAGGCCTTGGCCACGCCGGCGGCGATGGTGCCGACACCGGCTTCCGCCACCAGCTTGACCGAAACCAGCGCGGCCGGGTTGACCTGCTTGAGGTCATAGATCAGCTGCGCCAGGTCTTCGATCGAATAGATGTCGTGATGCGGCGGCGGCGAAATCAGGGTCACGCCGGGTACGGCATAACGCAGCCGCGCGATCAGGCCGTTGACCTTGCCACCGGGCAGCTGACCGCCCTCACCGGGCTTGGCACCCTGGGCCACCTTGATCTGCAGCACTTCGGCGTTGACCAGGTATTCCGGGGTCACGCCGAAACGGCCGGTGGCCACCTGCTTGATCTTCGAGCTGCGCACCGTGCCATAACGGGCCGGGTCTTCGCCGCCTTCGCCGGAGTTGGAGCGCGCACCCAGGCGGTTCATCGCCTCGGCAATCGCCTCGTGGGCCTCGGGCGACAGCGCACCAAGGGAAATACCGGCGGAGTCGAAGCGCTTGAAGATGCTTTCCAGCGGCTCGACCTGATCGAGATTCAGCGGCTGTTCGGCCAGTTTCAGCTTGAGCAGATCGCGGATCATCGACACCGGGCGGGTATCCACCAGGGCGCTGTATTCCTTGTACTTCTCGTAACTGCCCTGCTGCACGGCGACTTGCAGGGTGCTGACCACGTCCGGGTTGTAGGCATGGTATTCGCCGCCATAGACGAACTTGAGCAAGCCGCCCTGCTGGATCGGCTTGCGCTTGTTCCAGGCCTCGGCCGCGAGCAATTTCTGCTCGGCTTCGAGATCGACGAAACGCGCGCCCTTGATCCGGCTGGCCACGCCACGGAAGCACAGTTCGGTGACTTCATCGGCCAGGCCGACCGCTTCGAACAGCTGTGCACCGCGGTAGGAGGCGACGGTGGAGATGCCCATCTTCGACAGGATCTTCAGCAGACCCTTGGAAATGCCCTTGCGGTAGTACTTGAACACTTCGTAGAGATCGCCCAGCACTTCACCGGTGCGGATCAGGTCGCCGAGCACTTCGTAGGCCAGGAACGGATAGACCGCCGAGGCGCCGAAGCCGAGCAGCACCGCATAGTGGTGCGGGTCACGCGCGGTGGCGGTCTCGACCAGGATGTTGCAATCGCAACGCAGGCCCTTTTCGGTCAGACGATGATGCACGGCACCGGTCACCAGCGCGGCATGGGCCGGCAGCTTGCCGGGCCCAATATTGCGGTCGGTCAGCACCAGCAACACCTTGCCGGAGCGCACCGCTTCCTCGGCCTGGTCGGCCATGTTGCGCACGGCCGCTTCGAGACCGAGCGACTCGTCGTAGTTCATGTCGATCAGCTGACGCTCGAAGCCTGGACGCTCCAGGGTCATCAGCGTGCGCCATTTGGCCGGGGAAATGACCGGCGAGCTGAGGATCACGCGGGTCGCGTGTTCCGGCGACTCCTGGAAGATGTTGCGCTCGGCACCGAGGCAGATCTCCAGGGACATGACGATGGCTTCACGCAGCGGGTCGATCGGCGGGTTGGTAACCTGGGCGAACTGCTGGCGGAAATAATCGTACGGCGAGCGCACCCGCTGCGACAGCACGGCCATTGGAGTATCGTCGCCCATCGAGCCGACGGCTTCCTGACCCTGTTCGGCCAGCGGGCGCAGCACCTGGTCACGCTCCTCGAAGGTGACCTGGTACATCTTCATGTATTGCTTGAGCTGGTCGACGTCATAAAACGCCGAACCATGGTCGTTGTCTTCCATGGTCGCCTGGATACGCAAGGCGTTCTTGCGCAGCCACTGCTTGTAGGGGTGACGCGACTTCAGGCGGTTGTCGATATCGTCGGTGCCCAGCACCTGGCCGGTTTCGGTATCCACGGCGAGGATCTGCCCCGGACCGACACGACCCTTGGCGATCACGTCTTCGGGCTGGTAGTCCCACACGCCGATTTCCGAAGCCAGGGTGATATAACCATTGGTCGTGGTCACCCAGCGCGCCGGGCGCAGGCCGTTGCGGTCGAGCAGGCAGACGGCATAGCGGCCGTCGGTCAGCACCACGCCCGCCGGACCATCCCACGGCTCCATGTGCATGGAGTTGTACTCATAGAACGCGCGCAGATCGGCGTCCATGGTTTCGACGTTCTGCCAGGCTGGCGGAATGATCATGCGCACGCCGCGGAACAGGTCGATGCCGCCGGTGACCATCAGTTCGAGCATATTGTCCATGCTCGATGAATCGGAACCGACGCGGTTGACCAGCGGGCCAAGCTCTTCCAGATCGAAGATCTGGTCATTACTGAACTTGCTGCGCCGAGCCTGTGCCCAGTTGCGGTTACCGGTGATGGTGTTGATCTCGCCATTGTGGGCGAGGAAACGGAACGGTTGCGCCAGCGGCCACTTCGGCAGAGTGTTGGTCGAGAAGCGCTGGTGGAACACGCAAATAGCGGTCTGCAGACGCTCGTCACCCAGGTCCGGGTAGAACTGCTGCAGGTCGGCCGGCATCATCAGGCCTTTGTAGATAATGGTCTTGTGCGAAAAGCTGCAGATGTAGTGATCGCTGTCCGCCGCATTGCTCGTCGACGAACGGCGGCGGGCGCTGAACAACTTGATCGCGAACTCCTGATCGCTGAGCCCCTCGCCACCGATGAACACCTGCTCTATCTGCGGCAGACGATCCAGGGCCAGACGGCCGAGCACGCTGGTGTCGATTGGTACTTTGCGCCAGCCAACCAGGGTCAGCCCGGCAGCCAGAATCTCGCGCTGCATATTCTCGCGCGCGGCTTCAGCTTTTACCGGGTCCTGGTTGAAGAACACCATACCCACGGCGTACTGCATCGGCAGTTCGACCGCGAAGTGCTGCAGGGCCATGGCACGCAGGAAGGCGTCAGGCTTCTGAATCAACAAACCACAACCATCACCCGTCTTGCCGTCGGCGTTGATCCCGCCGCGGTGGGTCATGCAGGTCAGCGCTTCAATAGCGGTCTGCAGCAGGTGATGGCTGGCCTCGCCCTGCATATGGGCGATCAGGCCGAAGCCGCAGTTATCCTTGAACTCATCAGGACGGTACAAACCTGCTTTCATAGGGACTCTCACCAGGCTGCCTCTCAAAGGCAAATCACGTTCTAATTCAAATACTTACCGTGCGCGCAGGGCATAGTGCCAGCTTTGCGCAGGCAAAACGGAGGTCATTGTACATATCCACCAGGGTCGTCACAAATCGGCGTGACGACCCATCGCAAGCTTATGTCGCGAAAACGAAGGAACCGACCAGGCAGTCATGCTACCGACCTGCAAGTCACCGGATGCACATCGATGGCGCACGCCGGGCTGCCGCACGGCCAAACATAGCGCCGGTTAACGGGCCTGGGCGATTTCGTGCCTGATACTGGCATACGTCCGTGGCCACGGCTTGCCAGCCTGCACCTTGCCCGGCAAGCTTTTCAAGGCGACCTGAGCCGCCTCGCGAGTGGCGAAACTACCGTAGGTCACGACATACAGCGGCTGACCTTGATGCTGCTTCTTGAAATAGTGGTACTGCGCCCCGTGCTCACGCACAAACGCCTGAGCACTGCCCTCTGTGCGCGCACCAAGTATTTGCAGGGTATAGCGCGAACCTGCCTGAGCCGCGTACCAATCATCCACCGCCGCAGTCTTCGCTGGCGCAGGTGCTACCGCCACTGGCTTCAACGCAGGCGCCACCACTGGCGCGGGCGGAACGGCCGGCGCAACTGGCACAGGCACAGGGGCCACCGGCACTGCAGGTGGCGCTGGGGGCACCGACGCAATTGGCGCCTCACGTTCATCCACCAGCACACCAACAGCACTCGAACCAGCAACATCCGCGACATCAGCCTCCTCGACCCCGCTCAAGCCAGCAGCACGGGCCAAAGGCTCGCGCATAACCGGCTGAGACTCACCGACCAGGGGCAGCGGGACGGGCCGATTGCTACCCGCGAACTCTATTGCCGGTGCGCCGGCGCCAGCAGCCCCGGAAGCAGGAACAGTCGCATCAACAACAGGCTGCGCGACCCGATCAAGTGACAACTGCGTCGTTACCGGCATAGGCACCTCGCCATCCGAGCGGCCCTGCATCAACCAGGCCGCCAAGACCCCAAGCCCAACCACCGCCAGCGCCAGCAGATGCTTGCGCGGCAAATTGAAGGCAAAGCCGGCGCGCTTGGCGGCACGGCGCTGAACCCGCATGGCCTCGATCAGGGAGTCATGGGCAACCTGATTGATCGCCCCCGGCCAGCCCCCGGACTGTTCGTGAATGGTGGCGACCTGCTCATCCGATAACGCCCCGAGCTCTCGCCCGGCGCCCTCTAAGCGCTGAGCCAGGTACTCACGGGTTTCATCTTCGCTGTAAGGCTGCAATTCGATGGCATGAAAACACTCTTCACCATCGGCCAGCAGTTCAAGCCGCGCAATCAACTCAGGTTCGGCAAACAGGAAAACATGCGGCCGCCCCTCGCTGCTTCCAGCCGCTAGAGCCAGCAAGCTGGCGAGCGCTCCATCACTCAACTGCTCCGCATCGTCGACCAGCAAATAGACGTCCTGCCCGGTCAAGGCCAACTGGCCGACCTGCGCCAGAATCGCCTGCGACTCTGCCTGCTGCACCTGCAAGCCCTGGGCTACCTGGCGCAGAATGCCCGCCGTATCGGCTGCGCCTTGGGCGGAAACAACCACGCTATGCACAGCCTGCTTGTTGGTGCTGGCCACCAGCGCCTGGCGCAGCAGGGTCTTGCCGCTCCCCAGAGGACCGCAGACCAACAGCAGCAACTGGCTGTAACGAGCAAGGTGATGCAACTGGCCCAAGACCGGCTTGCGCTGGGCCGGAAAAAACTTGAACCCCGGCACACGCGCCGCAAAGGGATCGTGGCTGAACTTGTAGTGATCGAGAAAAGCTTCGTCAGCATGCAAACTGGTCATGGGACACTCATTAATGTTCAAGCTGATCCACCAGCGCGGCGTAATCTACGCTCAGCGTGGCATTCAAAATTTCGCGAGGGAAATCACCGGTAACCACGGCCTCGCCGATGTGACGCAATAACACCAGTCGCAACTGACCATCCAGCACCTTTTTATCAACCGCCATGTGCGCCAGAAACTGTTCGGCCGTCATGTCTTGCGGCGGCACAACGGGCAAGCCTGCCGCCTGAAACAGGCGAATACCCCGATTGCGCTCGGCCAGTGAAATCCAACCCAAGCGTTGCGACATCTCCAACGCCATGACCGTGCCCGCGGCTACCGCCTCGCCGTGCAGCCAAACACCATAGCCTTGCTGCGTCTCTATGGCATGCCCGAAGGTATGCCCCAGGTTGAGCGTGGCCCGCAGCCCCGCCTCCCGCTCATCCGCACCGACAATCCGCGCCTTGGCCGCACAGGAGCGTTCGATCGCCGCAGTCAGCGCCTCCTGATCGAGCGCCCGCAGTGCAGGCATGTGCTGCTCGAGCCAGGAGAGAAAAGGCTCGTCACAGATCAAGCCATACTTGATCACCTCGGCCAGACCCGCCGACAGCTCGCGCGCTGGTAAAGTGGCCAGACTGGCCGTATCGATCAAGACTGCTTGCGGCTGATAGAACGCCCCAACCATGTTTTTCCCGAGCGGGTGGTTGATGCCGGTCTTGCCACCCACCGAGGAATCGACCTGGGACAGCAACGTGGTCGGGATCTGGATGAAATTGACCCCCCGCTGATAACAGGCCGCAGCAAAACCGGCCATATCGCCGACAACCCCACCGCCCAGCGCAATCACGGTCGTATGCCGATCGTGTCGTGCGCCGAGCAGACCATCGAAAATTTGCTGCAAAGTCTCCCAGGTTTTGAACGCCTCGCCATCCGGCAAGACAATCGCGGTCACTGTATAACCGGCAAGTGCAGCCCTGAGTGCAGCCAGGTAGAGCGGTGCGACTGTCTCATTGGTGACGATGGCCACCTGCCGGCCAATGATATACGGCGCCAGCAGATCCGCGCGGCGCAATAGATCGGCACCGATATAGATGGGATAACTGCGTTCACCGAGATCGACCTGAAGAATTTGCATGGAGCCCCCGATGTAAAAAGGGCTCTAGAATAGCGCAGTTCAGCCTGCGCTTTAACGGGGAGAAAGCTCTTCGATGCGCTCCAAGATTTCTTGCACAACCAAACGCGGCGGGCGCTCGTCGGTTTGCACGATCACATCGGCAATTTCGCGATACAGCGGATCGCGAATCGCCAACAAATCACTGAGCACTTTTCCCGGGTCGGCAGCACGCAACAATGGACGATTACGGTCACGCGAGGTGCGATCGAGCTGCTGCTCGACCGAGGCATACAGATACACCACTCGACCGCCACGCCTCAATGCTGCACGGTTGTCTGGATGCAGCACCGCACCACCACCAGTGGCCAGCACCAGGCCGTCCAGCTCGCAGAGTTCTGCAATCACCGCCCGCTCGCGCTCGCGAAACCCCTGCTCACCCTCGACATCGAAGATCCATGGAATATCGGCGCCGCTGCGCTGTTCTATCTCCTTGTCGGAGTCTTTGAATAGCAACCGCAACTCTTTGGCCAGCAACCGCCCGATGGTGCTTTTACCAGCGCCCATCGGGCCAACAAGAATAACATTACGCATATATTTCAACGAGATACCGCTACAGCCTGAGTGTTCATGATGCGCGGAGTGAGGAAAATCAACAGTTCCGATTTGCTATCTTTGACCAGGTCGCGCCTGAACAGGACACCCAAGTACGGAATATCGCCAAGGAACGGAACTTTGTCTACCGACTTGCTCTGGGTGTTGGTAAACACGCCACCTATGACAATAGTTTCACCGTCAGCAACCAGAACTTTGGCATTCACCTCATTCTTATTAATCGCAGGGACCCCACCACTCGCAGCCGCATTAGAGAAATCCGGTGCATCCTTGGTGACCTTGACCTCCATGATGATGCGATTATCCGGCGTAATCTGCGGCGTCACTTCCAACGAAAGCGCGGCTTCCTTGAAAGAGGTGCTCGTAGCACCACTTGAGCTCGCTTCCTGATAGGGAACCTCAGAACCCTTCAATATTTTTGCCGTCTCTTTATCCGAGGTCACAACTTTTGGCTGAGAAATAACCTCACCGTTGCCGGTTTTCTCCATGGCGCTTAACTGGAGATCAAGAAGAACGTTGTTGGTAACAAAACCTATACCAATACCCGTCGTAGCGCCGGCAGCACCTAAGTCAACAAAAGGGGTATTTAATGGCGTTTCGCGAATACCGGGAAAACGCCCAACTTGCCCCACGTCACCATCCTCGACCCCGAGGTTTCCATCCTTGCCCCAAGCATTCCATTTGTCACCAGACCAGAAATTACCTCCCCAACGAACACCCAGTGACTTGTCGAAGTCGACATTGGCCTCGACGATCCGCGCCTCCACCATCACCTGACGCACCGGAATATCGAGTTGAGCGACGATCCGGCGCAACTCATCCAGACGACCCTGAGTCTGATAAGCAATGATGCTGTTGGTTCTGTCGTCGACCGTTATCGAGCCGCGTTCATCTACAGAGCCCTCTGCGCTGGTGACCGACTGGAACAACTTGGCCATGTCGCTGGCCTTGGCATAGTTCACTTGAATCAGCTCGCGCCGCAGTGGCGCCAACTCTGCAATCTGTTTCTGCGACTCGAGTTCCTGACGCTCGCGCGCGGCAATCTCATCCGCCGGAGCCACCAACAGCACATTGCCCACCTTGCGCTTGTCCAGGCCTTTGGTTTTCAGCACCAGATCCAGCGCCTGATCCCAAGGCACATTCTGCAAGCGCAAGGTAATGTTGCCCCGTACTGTATCGCTGGCCACCAGGTTCAGATCGGTGAAGTCCGCGATCAACTGCAGTACTGAGCGAACATCGATGTCCTGGAAATTTAAGGACAACTTCTCGCCACTATAAGCAAACCGCTCGCTTTTACGCGTTTCAACTTCATCCTGGGTCAACGGCTTGATGCTGAGCGTGAGCTTATTGTCGGTTTGATATGCCAGATAATCATAGAAACCTGTCGGCTCGATCACGATACTCGCTTTGTCAGCCGAGCCCGTGGCGCTGACGAACTGTACTGGCGTAGCGAAATCCTTGACGTCCAGGCGAACGCGTAGCGCCTCAGGCAATTGAGTCTTGGCGAAGTCCAGGCGAATCTTGCCACCCTGCTCTTGAATATCAGGGCTTACCGAAGCATCCGACAGGGTAATCACAACATTACCCTCGCCTTGCTCGCCCCGCTGGAAATCAATATTGCTAATAGCCTTGCCATGTGCGGCATAGCTCTTTACCGGCGCAGCGGTACTGACAACTGCCGCTGCAGCCGCCGGCCGCACTGACGCTGAGCCGGACGCCCCTTCACCAACCACAACATAAAGGTTGTTGCCATCGGCCCGCGTATTGTAGGGAGCCAAGCTGGTCAGATTGATGATCAACCGGGTCCGGTCCTTGGCTTCGACCACGGTGACACTGCGCGCGTTACCCACGCCCAGCTCTCGGTTCTTCGTACCCAATTTGCTGGAAACACCCGGGAAATCCAGGGCAATCCGCGCCGGCTGCTCTATCGTATAGCCGCGCGGAGCAAGCACCGGCTCATCGAACGTCAACTTCAATTCGACGCGATCACCTGGCAACGCAGAAACATCAAGCGCCTGCAGGTCAGCGGCCAACAAGGCCGGCGATAGCAACAACGCTAATAGAGAGATACCTAGATGCGATAAGGGGCTATTCATTCTTGGGTTCCGTTGGGCAGACCGGTTATTTTTTTTCATAATCATTCCGCTCATTCAAGAGCGCTCCTTGAGGGAGAGACTGCGCGGTCGCTCGAGCCAGCCACCTTCACCGTCTGGAACGATCTCGATCACATCGATTTTTGCTTCATCTATCGCCAGGATGCGGCCGTAATTTCGGCCCAAATAATCCCCCACCTTGACGCGATGAACCCCTCCCGCCCCGTTCACCAAAGCAAACACATCGGTTGCATTGGCAAGCGTACCGACCATTTCGAAGACCTCGATATTGAAACTCTCGAGGAACTGCTTGACCCGCGATTCATCCGGTTTAACTTCCTGCGAGCCCTTTTGACGGCGCACCATGTCGATTTTGACCGGCGGTTGGAACGGACTGCGCAGAGAAGAAGCCCCATATGTGAACGCTTCATAGGGTTGAAATTTTGGCAAAGGCTCGATCGAGCCTTTCGGTCTGGCGCGAACCTCATCCAAGAATGACTGCAGATCGGAAAAATCGCCCCCCGAGCCACACCCCTGCAAAAACGACAACAAACAGACAGATACAGCCAAACGAAGAATCTTCATTTATCCATCCCTTTATCGTTATAACGATATGTCTTCGCCATAACACTCATTCGAATGACAGAAGCGCTCTCCGTGCTAACCGGTTTAGTGTCGAAATCATGCAGCGTCACAATTCGCGGAAGGCTGGCGACACCACTGACAAAGGTCGCCAAGTCATGGTAACTACCCACCACAACCACCTGGATAGGTAGCTCTATATAAAATGGCTGCGTCACCTCGGGAAGCAACTTGATCTCTTCGAACTCAAGGCCGCTACCCAGACCAGTACGAGTAATGTCCTCCAGCAGTCCAGGCACCTCGGTATCGCTTGGCAGTTGGCGCAACAGAGTCCCGAAGGAAATTTCCATCTCCTTCATCTGCTCCTTATAGGCCTCCAGATTTGCAGCCTGGAAAGCCTTGCTGGAAAATTGCTGCTTGAGAGCTTGCTCCTCCCCCTGCGACCGCTCTAGGCTGGCCTGTAAATCCTTCAGATGGAAGTTATAACCAAGCGCCAGCATTACCACGAAAAATAAAACAAAAACGATGCCTTTGATAACAGCTGGCCATGAACCGATATTATTCAGTTCAAGATTACTGAGTTCAATCTTGCGCAAATTCTCGATGGATTCAGCCAGGCTCATTTCTCATCACCTTCTACCGGCTCAACGCCAGGCTGCGTTTGCTTAACCGTCAGCTGGAACACATTGGCCTGATCCAGAGCACCTGCGGTGGTGGCTTTGACCTGCGTCAAGTTAGGCGCATGCAGCCAATCGGACGCATCCAGATTACGCATCAAATTCGACACCCGGTTGTTCGACTCAGCCGCCCCGACAATTGCAATATTCTTGCCTGTCATTTTGACGCTGGTGAAATACACGCCATCCGGCAAGGTCCGCACCAACTGGTCGAATACTCGCCCGATGATCGGCCTATTGCCCTGCAAGTCCTGAATGATTTTCATGCGCTCCAGTAATTGCTGGCGTCGCGTCTTCAGTTCGCTAATCTCCTTGATGCGGGCATCCAGCACTGCAATTTCTTTGCGCACGAACTGGTTGCGTGCATTTTGCTGCTCGATTGCACCGCTCAGATACTGATCACCAAGGAACACCGTACCGGCAGCGACCACCACGACACCGACGAGCGTCACCAGAAAGCGCTGCTTGCGCTCCTCGCGTAACTGCTCGCGCCATGGAAGAAGGTTAATCCGCGCCATTAATCGAAACTCCTCATCGCCAGACCACAGGCAATCATCAATGCTGGGGCATCACTGGCCAACGCTCCAGCATTGACCCTGCTGCTCAGTGCCATGTCCGCGAAAGGATTGGCAACCAGGGTTTGCGTGCCGATCTTTTGCTGAATCAGACGATCGAGGTCGGGAATGGAAGCCGTGCCGCCAGCCAGAAGAATGTAATCGACATCATTGAACTGACCTGCAGCAAAGAAGAATTGCAGGGAGCGCGAAACTTGCTGTACGACCGCGTCCTTGAACGGCTGTAATACTTCGCTGTCGTAGTCATCGGGAAGGCCGCCCTGTTTTTTCGCAAGACCGGCTTCCTCCACGGACAGACCGTAACGCCGCTGGATTTCCTCGGTGAGCTGCTTGCCGCCAAATAGCTGCTCACGCGTATAAATAGTGCGGCCATTGTGCAACACGCTGAGCGTGGTCATGGTTGCACCAATATCGACCACGGCCACCGTCAGCTCGTCATGCCCGCTACCAAGCTGCTCCGTGAGCAAGCCATAAGCACGCTCCAGGGCGTAGGCTTCGACATCGACCACTTTGGCGACCAACCCGGCCAAGGCCAGGGCGGCCTCGCGAACCTCTACGTTCTCCTTGCGGCAGGCTGCCAGCAGCACCTCGACCCGATCAGGATTCCGCGGCGAAGAGCCTTGCACCTCGAAATCAATAGCCACTTCTTCAAGCGGATATGGAATGTACTGATCGGCCTCGACCTTCAGTTGATTCTCGAGATCATCATCAGAAAGCCCGGCTTCCATCTCGATGGTCTTGGTAATCACCGCGGAGCCAGCTACAGCGACCGCTACGGATTTCACACCGGTCTTGGCTTTGGCCAGCACACGCGCAAGCGCCTGCCCGACCCCCTCAAGTTCGGCAATATTTTTCTCGACCACCGCATTTGGTGGGAGCGGCTCGACAGCGTAAGCCTCTACCTTGTAGCGGCTTCCTGAGCGACTCAATTCGAGGAGCTTGACGGAGGTCGAACTGATATCGATCCCCAGCAGCGTATTCGCTTTCTTATTGAAGAGCCCTAGCACGACCGATTTCCTATTGGCATCCGCGACTTACGGACTATTTATGTTTTTTTACATTAAATAACAGTCTTGACAGAAGCGCAAATGGATCACCGGGAAAAAAAACGCTTATAATGTGATCAGTTTTTCCCTTTTAGCATTGCCTTCCGCTTAACTCATTCTTTTATCTGGAAATACAAAAATTTTGATGCGTTTGCTGAAATTCATCTGTTGGTCTGGTGTCGCCACTTTTTGTGCGTTGTTACTCAGTTTCAGTGGCGCTTTTCTCTATCTCAGCCCAAGCCTGCCGTCCATTGAAACGTTGCGCAGCATCCAGTTGCAGATCCCTCTGCGGGTATACAGCAGCGACGCCAAGCTGATCGCGGAATTTGGCGAAATGCGCCGTTCGCCGATCAAATTCGAGGACATCCCACCTGATTTCATCGGCGCCCTGCTTGCCGCGGAAGATGACAACTTTGCGAACCATTATGGCGTCGACCTTACCAGCTTGATGCGCGCTGCCACGCAAATATTAAAAAGCGGACACATCCAGAGTGGCGGCAGCACCATCACCATGCAGGTGGCGAAGAATTACTTCCTGTCCAGTGAAAGAAGCTTCTCACGCAAAATCAATGAGATCCTCCTTGCGCTGCAGATCGAGCGTGAATTGAGCAAGGATGAAATCCTCGAACTCTATGTCAACAAGATCTACCTCGGCCACCGCGCTTACGGAATCGAAGCCGCCGCTCAAGTCTATTACGGCAAATCGATCAAAGAGCTCAGCCTCGCCCAACTGGCGATGATTGCAGGCCTGCCGAAAGCGCCCTCACGCTACAATCCTCTTGCCAACCCCAGCCGCGCCAAAGAACGCCGCGACTGGATCCTCGGACGCATGCACATGCTTGGCCGGATCGACCAGCAGAGCTATGAAACCGCACTGGCCGAGCCTGGCGACGCCAGCCTCCACGCCTCTGACCCCGAAGTCACGGCCCCCTATGTAGCGGAAATGGTTCGCGCGGAAATGGTCGGCCGCTATGGCAGCGAGGCTTACACCCAAGGTTTCAGCGTCACTACCACCGTCCCAAGCGACTTGCAGAACACGGCCAACGCGGCCGTTCGCGAAGGCTTGATCGCCTACGATCAGCGCCATGGCTATCGCGGCCCGATCCGCCGCCTGCCCGACATGGGCAAAGCAGACTGGCTGAGCGAGTTGGCCAAACGACGCACGTTGGGCGACCTAGAACCCGCAATTGTCAGCCAAATCGAAAAAAGCGGCATTCTCGTCCTGCTGCGCAGCGGCGAGGAAGAGGCGGTCGCCTGGGACAGCATGAAATGGGCACGCCCCTTCCTTAACACCAACAGTCTCGGCCCTCGCCCGCAGCAACCAGGCGATGTCACCCAGGTTGGCGATCTAATTCGCGTGCAACGCCAGAACGATGGCAGTTTGCGCTTCGTCCAGTTGCCGCAGGCGCAGAGCGCGCTGGTTTCACTTGATCCGCACAACGGCGCGATCCGCGCGCTGGTCGGCGGTTTCTCATTCGAGCAAAGCAAATACAACCGTGCCGCGCAAGCCAAGCGTCAGCCGGGCTCCAGCTTCAAACCCTTTATCTACAGCGCCGCACTGGACCGTGGCTTCACCGCCGCGAGCCTGGTGAACGATGCGCCGATCGTGTTTGTCGACGAGTACCTCGACCAGGGCTGGCGACCGAAAAACGACAACAACACCTTCCTCGGCCCTATTCGCCTGCGCGAGGCCCTTTATAAGTCACGCAATCTGGTGTCGATTCGCCTGCTGCAAGCTATCGGCATCGACTACGCCCTGGACTACGTCAGCCGCTTTGGCTTCGACAAACAGGACCTCCCGCGCAACTTGTCCCTGGCGCTTGGCACAGCCAACCTGACGCCACTGGAAGTTGCTCGCGGCTGGTCCACGTTTGCCAACGGCGGTTACAAAACCCAGCCCTACCTGATCGAGCGCATTGACGGCCGTTACGGCGAACCGCTGTTTATCGCCAACCCCGCAAGCACCCCAAACGCGGTAACCGCCGCTGTAGTCGACCCAGTAGCCACTACCGACAACTCCGAGCAGACGCCTGAGCAAGCGCTGGTTGCGAACGAGCCTGTTGCCGCAGAGCGCATCATCGACGAACGCACCGCCTTTATCATGACCAGCATGCTGCAAGACGTGATCAAGCGCGGCACCGGCCGCAGAGCCCTGGCCCTGGGCCGCAATGATCTGGCCGGAAAAACCGGCACGACCAACGAGTCCAAAGACAGCTGGTTCTCCGGCTACAACGCCGATTATGTGACTACCGTCTGGGCCGGCTTCGATCAACCGGAAAGCCTCGGCAGGCATGAATACGGCGGCACCATCGCCCTGCCGATCTGGATGAGCTACATGGGCAGCGCTCTCCAAGATCACCCCAGCCATGCACCTGCGGAACCCAAAGGCCTGCTGACCCTGCGCATTGATCCCTATAGCGGCCGTGCAGCCACGCCTGGCACCGCTGACGCCTTCTTCGAGCTGTTCAAGAGCGAAGACTCGCCACCCCCTATGAGCGAGTTGGACCCAGGCATTCGCGCGCCGGGCAGCCCACTGCCAGCTGACGAATCGGCACCGATCGACTTGTTCTAGAGCAAGAGAGGCGACGGCAAGCTGCAAGGAATCAGCGCCACTTGGGGAGCAAGGTCGCAGCGACGCGGTGCTTGTGCTTTGGCGCGAACAAGCGCGCGCCCGCCTGGATGTGGTGAATGCCACAAGCGGTAAGCGCCTGGCGCAGAGGGGAGACGTCGCCGTAGACCAGACGAGCCGTGGGGTTCGGCTGCCTGCGATGATCGCCCGCCCGCCCAGGAGCCAGACTCATGCTCTGCACACATAAAAAAACCCGCCGAAGCGGGTTTTTTTATGTGTGCAGCTTAGCCGTTGAACACATCATCCACCGATGTCAGCGGATAGTGTTTCGGGTAGGGCAGCGTTGCCACACCGCTTTCGATGGCAGCCTTGGCCACGGCATCGCAGACCACGGTGATCAGGCGTGGGTCCATCGGCTTGGGAATGATGTACTCACGACCGAACGAAAGCGAAATGCCACCGTAGGCATCACAGACTTCCTGCGACACCGGCAGCTTGGCCAGATCACGCAGGGCCAGAGCCGCGGCGATTTTCATCTCTTCGTTGATGCGAGTGGCGCGAACGTCCAGGGCACCACGGAAGATGAACGGGAAGCCCAACACGTTGTTGACCTGGTTCGGGTAATCCGAACGACCGGTGGCCATGATCACGTCATTGCGTGCGGCATGGGCCAGTTCCGGAGCGATTTCCGGATCCGGGTTGGAGCACGCGAACACGATCGGGTTGGCCGCCATGCGCTTGAGGTCTTCCGCCGGGAGCAGATTGGCACCGGACAGACCGACGAACACATCGGCGCCCTCGAGAGCCTCGGACAGCGTGCGCTTGTCGGTCTCAGTGGCAAATATCGCCTTGTACTGGTTCAGATCGTCACGACCCGCGTGGATCACACCCTTGCGGTCGATCATGTAGATGTTTTCGACCTTGGCACCCATGCTCACCAGCAGCTTCATGCAGGATGTCGCCGCGGCACCGGCGCCCAGGCAGACGATCTTCGCCTGTTCCAGGGTCTTGCCGGCGATTTCCAGGGCGTTGAGCATGCCGGCGGCGGTAACGATAGCGGTACCGTGCTGGTCATCGTGGAAAACCGGTATGTCGCACTGCTCGATCAACGCACGCTCGATCTCAAAGCACTCCGGTGCCTTGATGTCTTCCAGGTTGATGCCGCCAAAGGTGATGGAAATGCGCTTGACCGTGTCGATAAAGGCTTGCGGGCTTTCAGCGTCGACTTCGATGTCGAAGACGTCGATACCGGCGAAGCGCTTGAACAGCACACCCTTGCCTTCCATAACCGGCTTGGAAGCCAACGGACCGAGGTTACCCAAGCCCAGAATCGCGGTACCGTCGGAAATCACCGCGACCAGATTGCCCTTACCGGTATAACGGTAAGCCAATTCAGGGTCACGTGCGATTTCACGCACAGGCTCGGCAACTCCCGGGCTGTAGGCCAGTGCCAGGTCGCGAGCAGTGGCAGTGGGCTTGGTCAGCTCGACACTCAGCTTACCCGGACGGGGTTTTGCATGATATTCGAGAGCGGCAGTTTTCAAATCAGACATAGGGGCATTTCCGCTTTTTTGGCTGTTGAACAGGCAGGCGGCCGAGGATACGCAAGTTGTATACATCTGCACAAGACTGTTAAGCCTTGCCCGAATCCACGTGACTAACGCACGACCTTGAGCCAGCTGCCAGGGGCTGGCTCACCTGCGGGATAGAGATTATTGAGCAGGCGCAAGGTCGCCTGGGCATCACCCGGCAACTTGCTTTGTCTGGCCAGCGCCGCCATGCCCTGCCCACTTTGCGCCTTGACCAGATGCAGCCGCAGCGGCTCTGCCAGACGCCGCTCGGCTGCGGTAAGCGGACGCAAGCTCTTGATCACCTTGAGAAAGGTCTCATCGTGAGCCTCCAGCGACGTGCGTCCGCGTACCGCCGCAACAAACAGGTAAGCGCGCTGCCCCTGCAACAGCACCGCAACGCGCTTGGCGGCAGTGCCGGGAATGATGGCGCTGTAGCCCGACAACCCGGCCTGGCGCAATTCACTTTCAGCCGTCAAACGCTGCCCGCCGACAAGCTGACGCAGCAGTTGAGCGGCAGAGAGGTGCTGTGGATTGGCCTGCTGGGTCATGGCGATAAAGGCCTGCTGATCGGCACTATGACCGATCAGCGCATCCGGCCGATTGACCATGCCCCAGCCTTGCGGGAACTCCAGGGTCAAGCCCAGTTCCGCATGGTAGAAATGCTGGCCACGGCGCACCCCGCTGGCGGCGGAATCACCAAATGGCAGCCCATTCAGATGCTTGATAAAGGCGTCGCGATTGATTTCTTGCTGCCCGGTTGCCAACGCCCGCGCCGGCCCCAGAACCTGCTGCAGACGCCGATCATTATCCGGATGGGTATCGAATACGCCGTGATAGCCGCCCGCCGGCTGCGCCTGACCACGCTTGGCCGCCTGTTCGCGAGCGAAGTCTTCCTGGCTTTTCAGCACCTTGACCACTTCGATCATCGCCTGCGGGTCATAGCCACTGCGCGCCAGATACTGGGCACCCAAACCATCGGCCTCCAACTCCATGTCGCGGCCATAGCCACGCACGAAGGCACTGCCCAAGGCAGTGGTCAGGTCGGCCGCTGCACCGACACCGGTGCCGATTGCCAGCGCCTGACCGAGCATACCCCAGGCGCTCGACTGACTTTGCTGCTGCACACCGTGCCGTGCGGTGACATGCCCAACTTCGTGGCCCAATACCGCAGCCAGTTCGGCTTCCGAGTTGAGATAGGCGAGTAGCCCGCGGTGAATATAGATATAGCCGCCCGGCAGGGCGAAGGCGTTGAAATCTGGGCTGTCCACCACGGTGAATTGGTAATTGAGCTGGTTGCGATGACTGTGCCTGGCCACTCGCTCGCCGACCTGCTGGACATACGCCTGCAGTTTCTCGTCGGCATAGCGAGGGTATTGCTTGAGGATTTCCTGGCTGTAGCGCCGACCAAGCTCCAGCTCCTGTCGCTCACTCATCATCACGAAATTGCTGCGCCCGGTGGCGGGATTGACCGCACAACCTGCCAGCTGGCCGAGGAGCAGCAGTGCTACCGCCAAATAACGTAGGCTCATGGCAGCACCTCCAGCATCGACTCATGGGTCACGGGCAACATCCAGCGTGCCTGTCCCGGTTTTACCCCTGCGCGGCGGGAGCGGTCAACCACCCAGCCCCGGACTGCGACCTGGTGCCCAGTCAAGCTGTGCAACCAACCGATATCGAAGCCATCCTGTGCCTGCGGCGGCACACGTAGAACCAACCCACCACCCAGCTCCAGCCACACCCCGCCGCGATTGCGTTCGACCCGCTCGACCCGCCCCTCGATCAGGGCAAAACCGCCGCGACTCAACTGTCCGGGCGTTTGTACCGGCGAGCGCCGCCACAGGCCGATGCGCGACTGCCGGGCAAGCCGCTCGGCCGCCTGCTGGCACTCGACCAGCGCCACATTGGGCGCAATCGCCACCAGATAGCCGAGCCCTTCGGCCAACAGTTGCGCTTCGAGGTTGCGGCCCTTGCCGTCATAGGCATGCGCCAGGGTACGGCCGTAGTGATCCTTGGGTTCACGGCCAAGCTGCAAACCGACGCGCCCGTCATTGGCCGCCACCAACTCGCTCAAGCGGCGGCGCGCGGCCTCGGCAAAGGGTTCGGCGCTGCGCCCATCACGCCCAAGCTCGGGGCTGTTCAGACCGATCAGCCGCACACTGCGGCCATCGTGCAAGCGCAAGGTGTCGCCATCGACGATCCGCTGCACGCTGAAGCTCGGCAATTGGCCGGGCTCGGGACAGAACGCCTGGGCGGAGGTTAGGCAAAACACGGACACAAAAAAGGCGCCCACCAGGGACGCCTTTTTCAGTAGCGAAGAACCACCCATCAGGGTACCCGTCGCTGCGCGCAAGCTTACTGCTTGGCGCCGAACATGCCGAAACGCTGCTTGAAGCGATCAACACGGCCGCCGGTATCCAGCATTTTCTGCTTGCCGGTGTAGAACGGGTGGCACTCGTTGCACACGTCCAGGCTCAGCGGCTTGGCCAGGGTGGAGCGAGTTTCGATCACGTTGCCACAGCTGCAGGTAGCAGTGAGGCCTTCGTAGTTCGGATGGATATCGGCTTTCATGGTGTATTCCTCGGGGCTGACATGCCGCCACCCGACACTATTGTCGAGTACCGCACTTAATTAGGCCGGGATGATACCAGAGCCGAGCCACGACGCAAGCCACCGCGGAGGCCGGCCGTCGCCAGGCCGCGTGCTAAGATCGCGCCCTTCTGCCTGGAGCCCGCCGCGTGCCCGACGCCATTCTGCGCATTGCTCTGCCCTCACCGCTGCGCCGCCTGTTCGACTACCGTGCGCCGCCCGGCGTACCGCGCAGCGCCCTGCAGCCGGGCGCACGATTGCGCGTGCCCTTTGGCCGGCGCGAGCTGATCGGCATCCTGATCGAGGTGACGGATCACAGTGAGGTCCCCACAGGCAAGCTCAAACCCGCCCTGCAACTGCTCGATGCCCAGTCGCCGCTGCCGCCAGCGCTGTTCAAGCTGTGCCTGTGGACGGCGCAGTATTACCAGCACAGCCTGGGCGACACCCTCAGCTGGGCGTTGCCGGTATTGCTGCGCCAGGGCGAACCGGCGGAGGTTCGCCAGGAGCGCTTCTGGCACCTGGTCGACGGCGCCCAACTGGATGACCCGCGCCTGAGCCGCGCACCGCGCCAGCGCGAGGCCCTGCAAACCATCGCCCAGCACCCGCACGGCGTTGCTCATCAACTGCTTGGCCAGTTGCAACTGAATAAGGAAAGCCTGGGTCAGCTGCGTGAGAAAGGCCTGGTGCGCGTCGAGATACGCCGGCATGCCGCCAGTGAACGCCACCTCAACTGGCTGGCGGAACCGGAACTGCCCCTGAACCCGGAGCAACGCGCGGCAGCCGAAGCGGTTCGCACCGGCTTCGGCCACTTCAATGCCTTCCTGCTCGCTGGGGTCACCGGTAGCGGCAAGACCGAGGTCTATCTGCAGCTGATCCGCGAGACCCTGGAAGCCGGCAAGCAGGCCCTGGTACTAATCCCGGAGATCAACCTCGGCCCACAGACCCTGGCGCGCTTCGAGCGGCGCTTCAACGCGCGAATCGCCCTGCTCCACTCCGGGGTCAACGACCGCGAGCGCCTGGACGCCTGGCTGGCCGCCCGCGACGGCGAGGCCGACATCATCATCGGCACCCGCTCGGCACTGTTCACGCCAATGCAGCGCCCCGGCCTGATCATCATCGACGAGGAACATGACGCGTCCTACAAGCAGCAGGAAGGCCTGCGCTACCACGCCCGCGACCTGGCCGTGGTGCGCGCGCACCAGGAAAACATTCCGATCCTGCTCGGCTCGGCCACGCCTTCCCTGGAAAGCCTGCACAACGCCCACAGCGGCCGTTACGCCATGCTGCACCTGCACCAGCGCGCCGGCGGCGCCCAACAACCGCGCTTTCTGCGTCTGGACGTGAAGAGCCGGCCGCTCGACTCCGGCATTTCCGGCCCCATGCAGCAAGCCATCGCCAAGACCCTGGCGACCGGCCAGCAGGTGCTGGTGTTTCTCAACCGCCGCGGCTTCGCCCCGACCCTGCTCTGCCACGACTGCGGCTGGCTGTCGGAATGCCCACGCTGCGATGCGCGGATGACCGTGCACCAGCGCTCCGGCGAGTTGCGCTGCCATCACTGCGGGCACGTCGAGCGCCAGCCGAGCAACTGCCCGAAGTGCAACAACGTCGACCTGCGCCCGGTCGGCGCCGGCACCGAGCGCGCCGAAGAGCGCCTGGGCATTCTCTTTCCGCAGGTGCCGGTATTGCGCGTGGACCGCGACAGCACCTCGCGCAAGGAGGCCATGACCAGCCTGTTCAACACCGTGCAACGCGGCGAACCGTGCATCCTGGTCGGCACCCAGATGCTCGCCAAGGGCCACCATTTCCCCCGCGTGACCCTGGTGGCGATTCTGGATGCCGACGGCGGGCTGTTCTCCGCCGATTTTCGCGCCAGCGAGCGCATGGCCCAGCTGATCGTCCAGGTCGCCGGCCGCGCCGGCCGCGCCGAGGAACCCGGCAAAGTAATCATTCAGAGTCACCTGGCGGACCACCCATTATTGGTGCAACTGACCGAACAGGGCTACTTCGCCTTCGCCGAGCAAGCCTTAAGCGAACGCCGCAGCGCCGGCTTGCCGCCGTTCTGCCACCTGGCTCTGCTGCGCGCCGAAGCGCACAAGCCGGGACAGGCCGAAGGTTTTCTCGATGAGGCCTGCAGCGAAGCCGAACTGCTGGTGAGCGAACTCAAGCTGAGCGGCATCGAGCTGCTTGGCCCAGTTCCGGCACCGATGGAACGCCGCGCCGGCCGTTACCGCGCGCAACTCTTGGTGCAAGCCAACGCCCGCGCGCCGCTGCACCGCCTGCTCAGCACCTGGATGCTGGCGCTGGAGCAAATGCCCAGCGGCCGCGCGGTCCGTTGGTCGCTGGATGTCGACCCGATAGATTTGTTTTGAACGGCAAGCTGCAAGCCTTGCAGGGCGGGCGGGACGGCGATCCATTGGCAGCCAACACAAGCCATGTATCAGAGGACTGATGCCGCGCCGACCCGCTTAAAGCTTGATGCTGCGGCCGTAGGGCGCCGATAATGCCCCGTTTTCAACCAGCGCCTCAGGGCACAGCCGCCTCAACGGCCGACCGAGCAGACCATGAAAGACAGCATTCGCCACCTGATCCAGCAAGCCCTGATCCGCCTGACTACCGAAGGCGTGCTGCCCGAGGGCCTGAGCCCGACGATTCAGGTGGAGAACACCAAGGACAAGAGCCACGGTGATTTCGCCAGCAATATCGCCATGATGCTGGCCAAACCGGCCGCCATGAAGCCGCGCGAGTTGGCCGAAAAGCTGATCGCCGCGTTGCCCAGCGATGATCAGATCAGCAAGGTCGAAATCGCCGGCCCCGGCTTTCTCAACTTTTACCAGAACAGCCAGGCCCTGGCCGGTCGCCT
Source organism: Pseudomonas sp. CC6-YY-74 (assembly GCF_002025205.1). Lineage (GTDB taxonomy): Bacteria > Pseudomonadota > Gammaproteobacteria > Pseudomonadales > Pseudomonadaceae > Aquipseudomonas > Aquipseudomonas paeninsulae. Next base: position 3,292,371 of record NZ_CP019947.1, read on the forward strand.
CGACGCCCAACTGGCCGACGCCAAGCTCGGCGTACGCAAAGCCGGCGCCCCGCAGACCGTGGTGATTGACCTGTCCTCGCCGAACCTGGCCAAGGAAATGCACGTCGGCCACCTGCGTTCGACCATCATTGGCGACGCCGTGGCACGGGTGCTGGAGTTTCTCGGCGACCGGGTGATCCGGCAGAATCACGTCGGCGACTGGGGCACCCAGTTCGGCATGCTGCTGGCCTTTATGGAGGCCAACCCAGCCGCCGCCGAGAGCGAGCTGGCCGACCTGGAAGGCTTCTACCGCGCGGCGAAGAAGTGCTTCGACGACTCCGCCGCGTTCGCCGAGCGCGCCCGCGAGCTGGTGGTACAGCTGCAAGCCGGCGACGCCGAATGCATGCGCCTGTGGCACCGCTTCAACGAGATTTCCCTGTCGCACTGCCAGAAAGCCTACGACCGCCTGGGCGTCAAGCTGTCCCCGGCCGACGTCAAGGGCGAGAGCGCCTACAACGCCGAACTGCCGGGCATTATCGACGCCCTGCGTGACAAGGGCCTGCTCAGCGAGAGCGACGGCGCCCAGTGCGTATTCCTCGACGAATACATGAATGCCGAAGGCAAGCCGCTGCCGGTGATCGTGCAGAAGGCCGGCGGCGGCTACCTCTATTCGACCACCGACCTGGCCGCCATGCACTACCGCAGCCAGGTGCTCAAGGCCGACCGTGCGCTGTATTTCGTCGACCAGCGCCAGGCCCTGCACTTCCAGATGACCTTCGAAGTGGCGCGCCGCGCCGGCTTCGTGCATGCAGGCATGCAGCTCGAACACATGGGCTTCGGCACCATGAACGGCGCCGATGGCCGGCCGTTCAAGACCCGCGATGGCGGCACGGTGAAGCTGATCGACCTGCTCGACGAGGCCGTAGAACGTGCCTATGCGCTGGTAAAAGCCCGCAATGATCAACGAGCCGACCGCGGAGAAGCCCCGTTTACCGAAGAGCAACTGCGAACCATCGGTAACGTGGTGGGCATCGCCTCGGTCAAATACGCCGACCTGTCCAAGCACCGTACCAGCGATTACCGCTTCAACTTCGAGCAGATGCTCAGCTTCGAGGGCAACACCGCGCCTTATTTGCTCTACGCCTACACCCGCGTGGCCAGCATATTCCGCAAGCTGGGCAAGAGCTTCGCGGAGATCGACGGCCAACTCGACCTGCAAGCCGCCCATGAAGTCGAGCTGGCCGGCAAGCTGGCGCAGTTTTCCGAAGTACTCGGCGGCGTGGCCGAGAAAGGCGAACCGCACCAACTGTGCGCCTACCTCTACGACCTGGCCGGGCTGTTCTCCAGCTTCTACGAACATTGTCCGATCCTCACCGCCGAGGACCAGGCAACCCAACAGAGTCGCCTGCGCCTGGCCGCCCTGACCGGCCGCACGCTCAAACAGGGCCTGGAATTACTCGGTCTGGAAACCCTGGAGCGCATGTAAATGGCGGCGCGCAAGAAGCCCCCGGTGAAACGCGGCGCCAGCCGCTACAAGGCACCGGCGAAGAAACCCGTGCCGGGCTGGATCTGGCTGGCCTGCGGCCTGGTCGTCGGCGTATTTGTCATGTTGCTGATGAACCTGCAGCCAGGGGGCGACGCGGTCAAACGCAACAAGGCCGAGACCGCGCGCGTCAGTAGCAAGCCCAAGCCGAAATCCACCACGCAGGCGCCAACCAAGCCCAAGTACGATTTCTACACCCTACTGCCCGAGTCGGAAGTCATAGTGCCGCCGGACGCCCTACCGCCACCTGCGCCCGCACAACCAACAGTGACGCCGGAACAGGCGGCTAAAATCGACGCCGCACGCGCCCTGGCCGCACTCAACGGTGAAACGCCGCCGCCGGCACCGCCAGTTGCCCCCACCCCACCAGCTGTCCAGGCGCCACTGAGCACCCAGTTTTTCCTCCAGGCCGGCTCGTTCCGGCGCAAGGATGATGCGGAAAGCGTCCGGGCGCAGATCATCCTGCTCGGCCAGAACGTTAGGGTGGAGTCCGGCACGGTGCGCGAGGAGACGTGGTACCGCGTGCTGGTCGGTCCCTTCGCCAACCGCGAACAACTCGCAGTCTCGCAAAAAGCCCTGGCCGCCAACGGCTTCAGCAATCTGCTCCTGCAGCAACGGCAGAACCGCTGAACCTCACCCCGATCGGCCCACCAGGGGTCGGTCGGGGCTTTTGCCCAGCGCTCACACCCTGCCTCGGCAATCTGCTGTTACAGGCGCAATCACACCGTTTGGTCGAGAATCATCCAGCGCAGGTTGAAAAGCCCCCCACGCCCCCCCATTTGAATCAGCATTGGGCATTTTCGCCCCGCTGCGTGGAGACTACCCCTTGACCACCATCGTTTCAGTACGCCGCCACGGCAAAGTCGTCATGGGCGGCGACGGCCAGGTTTCTCTCGGCAACACCGTGATGAAAGGCAATGCGAAGAAGGTTCGTCACCTCTATCACGGCCAGGTCCTCGCCGGTTTCGCCGGCGCCACCGCGGACGCCTTCACCCTATTCGAGCGCTTCGAAGGCAAGCTGGAAAAACACCAGGGCCACCTGGTACGCGCCGCCGTCGAACTGGCCAAGGACTGGCGCACCGACCGCTCGCTGAGCCGCCTGGAAGCCATGCTCGCAGTGGCCAACAAAGACGCCTCGCTGATCATCACCGGCAATGGCGATGTGGTGGAACCGGAGCACGGCCTGATCGCCATGGGCTCCGGCGGCGGCTTTGCCCAAGCCGCGGCATTGGCCTTGCTGCAGAATACCGAGCAGATGTCGGCCCACGAAATTGCGGAAAAGGCGTTGAACATTGCCGCGTCCATCTGTGTCTTTACCAATCAGAATCTGACTATCGAGGAACTGGACTCGGCCATCTGAGCCGATTTCCGTTCGGAGCCGCCTGCTATGTCCATGACGCCCCGCGAAATCGTTCACGAACTCAACCGCCACATCATTGGCCAGGATGACGCCAAGCGTGCCGTGGCCATCGCCCTGCGTAATCGCTGGCGGCGTATGCAACTGCCGCTGGAGTTGCGCACCGAAGTGACGCCGAAGAACATCCTGATGATCGGCCCGACCGGTGTCGGCAAGACCGAAATCGCCCGACGCCTGGCCAAACTGGCCGGTGCACCGTTCATCAAGGTCGAAGCGACCAAATTCACCGAAGTCGGCTACGTCGGCCGCGATGTCGAGTCGATCATTCGTGACCTGGCCGATGCTGCGATCAAGATGCTCCGCGAGCAGGAGATGATCAAGGTCCGCCACCGTGCCGAAGACGCCGCCGAAGAGCGCATCCTCGATGCCCTGCTACCGCCGCCGCGCGCCGGCTTCAATGAAGACCCAACGCCGAGCGGCGACTCCAATACCCGCCAACTGTTCCGCAAGCGCCTGCGCGAAGGCCAGCTGGATGACAAGGACATCGACATCGAGGTGACCGACAGTCCTGCCGGTATCGAGATCATGACCCCGCCGGGCATGGAAGAGATGACCAGCCAGCTGCAGAGCCTGTTCTCCAACATGGGCAAGGGCAAGAAGAAGAGCCGCACGCTCAAGGTCAAGGAAGCGCTGAAGCTGGTGCGCGACGAAGAGGCCGCGCGCCTGGTCAACGAGGAAGAGCTGAAAGCCACGGCCCTCGAAGCCGTGGAGCAGAACGGCATCGTCTTCATCGACGAGATCGACAAGGTCACCAAACGTGGCAACGTTGGCGGCGCCGACGTCTCCCGCGAAGGCGTGCAACGCGACCTGCTGCCGCTGATTGAGGGCTGCACGGTCAACACCAAGCTGGGCATGGTCAAGACCGACCACATCCTGTTCATCGCCTCCGGCGCCTTCCACCTGAGCAAGCCGAGCGACCTGGTGCCGGAACTGCAAGGCCGCCTGCCAATCCGCGTCGAACTCAAGGCGCTGTCGCCGGAAGACTTCGAGCGTATTCTCACCGAACCGCACGCCTCCCTGACCGAGCAGTACATTGCCCTGCTCAACACCGAGGGCTTGAAAATCGAGTTCGCCGCAGACGGCATCAAGCGGCTTGCCGAGATTGCCTGGCAGGTCAACGAGAAGACCGAGAATATCGGTGCGCGACGCCTGCACACCCTGCTCGAGCGCCTGCTCGAAGAGGTGTCCTTCAGCGCCGGCGACCTGGCCGCCCAGCATGACGAGAAGCCGATCCGCATCGATGCCGACTACGTCAATGACCACCTCGGCGAACTGGCCGAGGACGAAGACCTCTCGCGCTATATTCTTTAACCCAACAGCCAACCTGTAGGAGTCGGCTTGCTGACTCCTACAACAACCGGGCATCGATAATGCACATCCCCTCCGCAGTCAAACTGCACAAGGCATCGCGAACCCTGGAGCTGCAATACGGCAGCGCCAGCTACACCCTGCCGGCAGAGTTCCTTCGCGTGCACTCGCCCTCGGCGGAAGTGCAAGGCCATGGCAAGCCCATTCTGCAGACCGGCAAGCTGCACGTCGCCCTGAGCGGCGTCGAGCCGGCCGGTAATTACGCCCTGAAGCTCTGTTTCGACGATGGCCACGACAGCGGGCTGTTCAGCTGGGACTACCTGTATGAACTGGCCACCCATCAGGATCGTTTATGGGCCGACTACCTGACCGCGCTCGCTGCTGCCGGGAAATCCCGCGACCCCGACGAGTTCGTGGTCAAGCTGATGCTCTAGCCCAACAGGCGAGCCAGAGCCGCCCCGCCTATTCCAGCCGCCTGCAACGGGCGGACGGATCCACGCTCAAGAGCTTCCCGCGCCGAGGTTAGAGCGCACTTTCTAATCTATCTCGGCATACTCAGCGCGCACTTGCCCGTATCGCGGCAAGCTTGCGCAAATCAATAAACTCGGGTAACCAAGGAACTGGCAGGTTCCCTGCATTTGGCCAAGCCGGATGCATACATTGAGAAGCGGATTAGTTCCGCCCCCGGTAACCCGAGCAATACCCGGTCTAGTCCCGTGTCGCCTTGCACAGCAACACGCCGGTATTCGTCTCAGGACAATGGAGCGTCGTAGATGTCTGAAAAAAGCAATGATGATCTGAAACGCCAAGCTTCAGAGAACACCCTCGGTCTGAACCCGATCGTCGGCATCCAAAGCAAGGACCTGCTTACGTCGGCTCGCACGGTGCTCACCCAGGCCATCCGGCAACCGTTTCACAGCGCCAAACACGTCGCTCATTTCGCCGTGGAGCTGAAGAACGTCCTGCTTGGCAAGTCCGACCTGCAACCCGAGAGTGGCGACCGCCGTTTCGTCGATCCGGCCTGGAGCCAGAATCCGCTGTACAAGCGCTATCTACAAACCTACCTGGCCTGGCGCAAGGAACTGCATGACTGGGTCGAGCACAGCAACCTGTCGGAGCAGGACGCCAACCGCGGACACTTCGTCATCAACCTGATGATCGACGCCATGGCGCCGAGCAACAGCATGGCCAACCCGGCGGCGGTCAAGCGCTTCTTCGAGACCGGCGGCAAGAGCCTGCTCGACGGCCTGTCGCACCTGGCCAAGGACATTGTCAATAACGGCGGCATGCCCAGCCAGGTCGACATGACGGCCTTCGAGGTCGGCAAGAGCCTGGCCACCACCGAAGGCGTGGTGGTGTTCCGCAACAGCGTGCTGGAGCTGATCCAGTACCGACCGAGCACCGAACAGGTGCACGAGCGCCCGCTGCTGGTGGTGCCACCACAGATCAACAAGTTCTATATCTTCGACCTGTCGCCAGAGAAGAGCCTGGCGCGCTTCCTGCTGCGTAGCGGCGTGCAGACCTTCGTGGTCAGTTGGCGCAACCCGACCAAGGCGCAACGCGAGTGGGGCCTGTCGAGCTATATCGAAGCGCTCAAGGAAGCCATCGAGGCGGTCATCGCGATCACCGGCAGCCAAGATATCAATATGCTCGGTGCCTGCTCCGGCGGCATGACCACTGCCTCGCTGCTCGGCCACTATGCGGCGCTTGGCGAGCACAAGGTTCACGCCCTGACCCTGCTGGTCAGCGTGCTGGACAACAAACTGGACACCCAGGTCGCACTGTTCGCCGACGAGAATACCCTGGAGATGGCCAAGCGGCGCTCCTACCAGGCCGGCGTCATCGAGGGCAGCGACATGGCCAAGGTGTTTGCCTGGATGCGTCCCAACGACCTGATCTGGAACTACTGGGTCAACAACTACCTGCTCGGCAACGAACCTCCGGTGTTCGACATCCTCCACTGGAACAACGACACCACCCGCCTGCCCGCCGCGCTGCACGGCGAGTTCATCGACATGTTCAAGACCAATCCGTTGATCCGTCCCGGCGCGTTGGAAGTCTGCGGCACGCCGATCGACCTCAAGCAGGTCACCTGCGACGTCTTCTGCCTCGCCGGCACCACCGATCACATCACCCCCTGGGAGGCGTGCTACAGGTCGGTCCACCTGTTCGGCGGCAAATGCGAGTTCGTCCTGTCCAGCAGCGGGCATATCCAGAGCATCCTCAACCCGCCGGGCAACCCCAAGTCGCGCTACATGACCAACACGGAAATGCCCTTCGAGCCGAAAGACTGGCAGGCAAATGCAACCAAGCACACCGACTCCTGGTGGCTGCACTGGCAGAAGTGGCTGACCGAGCGCTCCGGGCCGAGTAAAAAAGCGCCGAGCAAACTGGGCAACAAACAGTTCCCGCCCGGCGAGCCAGCACCTGGAACCTACGTACACGAACGTTGATCGACTGCGCCCTGCGCACCACTGCCCGCGGCACCTGGAAGTGCCGCTCGCCCAACCGGCATACCCGCCGCGTTGGCGACCAGGTTTGCCCTGGTAGTTCTCGGTGAGACCTGGACGGTCTCACCCAGTGTTTTCACTCATAGGGCCTGCGCGCATGTCATTACCTTTTGTATTCCGCACCATCGACCTGGATGGCCAAACCATCCGTACTGCCGTGCGTCCCGGCAGTGGCAAGATGGCGCCGCTGCTGATTTTCAATGGTATCGGCGCCAACCTGGAACTGGTCATGCCCTTCGTTCGCGCGCTCGACAGCGATCTCGAAGTGATCGCCTTCGACGTGCCCGGTGTCGGTGGCTCCTCGACCCCCCGCACCCCTTATCGCTTCCCCGGCCTGGCCAAACTGGCGGCGCGCATGCTCGACTACCTGGACTACGGCCAGGTCAATGTGATCGGCGTGTCCTGGGGCGGCGCCCTGGCGCAACAGTTCGCCCATGACTACCCGGAACGCTGCAAGAAGCTGGTGTTGGCGGCCACCTCGGCCGGCGCGGTAATGGTCCCGGGCAAGCCCAAGGTGCTCTGGCGCATGGCCAGTCCGCGGCGCTATGTGCAGCCGTCCTATGGCGTGCAGATCGCTCCGGACATCTATGGCGGCGCCTTCCGCCGCGACCCCAAGCTGGCCCTGGCACATGCCAGCAAGGTGCGCTCGGGCGGCAAGATGGGCTACTACTGGCAGCTGTTCGCTGGCGTCGGCTGGACCAGCATCCACTGGTTGCACAAGATCCGCCAACCGACCCTGGTACTGGCCGGCGACGACGACCCGTTGATCCCGCTGATCAACATGCGCCTGCTGGCCTGGCGCATTCCGAATGCCGATCTGCACGTAATCGACGATGGTCACCTGTTCCTGGTGACCCGCGCCGGAGTAGTGGCACCGCTGATCATGAAGTTCCTCGCCGAAGAACGCCAACCTGCAGTGATGCACCCCAAGCCCTCAACTGCTCGCCAGAACTGAGCCGCACCGAGATACGCTGAAAAAACGCTCGCCGACTGCGGCGGCCTGCCAACGCCCGCGGCGAGGTTGCACTACATAAAAAAGCGGGGGCATTCAGCGCAAAACGCTCGTCCTGCGACCGCGCGCGCTGCTGGCGTTGCGCAACGCCCCGAGCGGCTCTCGCGACAGCACCCGATATGTTCACCATCGCAGATCAGCCGGTAAAAAACCCCTCGCCCGATGAGCCCAATAGGTTCACGATCACCGAGCCGAGTGGGGCACGAACGGCACACGACTGCCCCATCTTGGTGCAGGCCTGGGGGTCTGGCACTTGATTGCCCACGCAGTTACATGCTGGGGAACATCCTGCGCTAGTCTAGACGGCGAACCCGCAGCCTCTTGGTACAAGCCTTGCTGTATTGCTCCCTGATCACGGATAGTTTTGGAGTGTCGCCCCATGCGCAAACAACCTTCGGCACATAGCCTGCCGGCCCCGTCCGGCTCAATGAATGCCCAGAACGCGGTCGTTGGCCTGCGTGCCAGAGACGTGCTTTCCACCCTGCGCGGCTTGGCCTTGCAGGGCTTGCGCCAGCCGGTTCACAGCGGCCGACACGTACTGGCGCTGGGCGGACAACTGGGCCGCGTCCTGCTCGGCGACACGCCGTACAAGGTCAACCCGAAGGATGCGCGCTTTGCCGATCCGACCTGGCAACTCAATCCGTTTTACCGGCGCAGCCTGCAGGCCTACCTGGCCTGGCAACATCAGCTGGACAACTGGATAGAGGAAAGCGACATGAGCGCCGACGACCGCACCCGTGCGCGCTTCGTTGTCAGCATCCTCGGCGATGCCCTGTCCCCCACCAACACCCTACTCAACCCATTGGCGCTCAAGGAACTGTTCAACAGTGGCGGCAGCAGCGTAGTCAAAGGCCTGGGCCATCTGCTCGACGACCTGCTGCACAACGACGGCCTGCCCAGCCAGGTCAACAAGCACGCCTTCGAAGTCGGCCGCAGCCTGGCCGCCACGCCCGGCGCGGTGGTGTTCCGCAATGAACTGCTGGAGCTGATCCAGTACAAGCCGATGAGCGAGAAGCAGTACTTACGGCCCCTGCTGATCGTGCCGCCGCAGATCAACAAGTACTACATCTTCGACCTGTCGCCTGACAAGAGCTTCGTCCAGTACGCGCTGAAGAACGGTTTGCAGGTCTTCGTGGTGAGCTGGCGCAACCCGGACGCGCGTCATCGCGAGTGGGGCCTGTCGAGCTATGTGCAGGCAGTCGAAGAGGCCATTGATGTCTGTCGGGCGATCACCGCCAGCAAGGACGTCAACTTGCTGGGCGCCTGCGCCGGCGGTCTGACCATCGCCGCCTTGCAGGGGCACCTGCAAGCCAAGCGGCAGCTGCGCAAAGTCGCCAGCGCCACCTATCTGGTCAGCTTGCTGGACAGTCAGCTGGATAGCCCGGCCATGCTCTTCGCCGATGAAAAAACCCTGGAGGCGGCTAAGCGCCGCTCCTATCAGCAAGGCGTACTGGACGGTCGCGACATGGCCAGGGTGTTCGCCTGGATGCGCCCCAACGACCTGATCTGGAACTACTGGATCAACAACTACCTGCTCGGCAAGCAACCACCGGCCTTCGACATTCTCTACTGGAACAACGACAGCACCCGCCTGCCGGCCGCCCTGCATGGCGACCTGATCGACTTCTTCCAACACAATCCGCTGATCCGTGCCGGCGGCCTGGAAATCTGCGGCACCCCGGTCGACCTGCGCAAGGTCACGGTCGACAGCTTCAACGTCGCCGGAATCAACGACCACATCACCCCCTGGGATGCGGTGTACCGCTCAAGCCTGCTGATGGGCGGCAACAAGCGTTTCATCCTGTCCAACAGCGGGCACATCCAGAGCATCCTCAACCCGCCGGGCAACCCCAAGGCCAACTACCTCGAGAGCGACAAGCTCAGCGCCGACCCGCGCGCCTGGTACCATGACGCCCAGAAGCACGACGGCAGCTGGTGGCCGCAGTGGCTAAACTGGATCCAGGAGCACGCCGGCGAGCAACGCGATACCCTTGTAACCCTGGGCAACGCGCATTACCCGGCAATGGAAGCAGCACCCGGCACCTTTGTGCATGTGCGCTAGCAGCGCACGCTACCGAGCACCGGCCGAGGCCACCTTCGGCCGGTTATCTTCCAGCCGCCCCTGTCAGCATAAGAAGACCGGATGAAAACCCGCGATCGTATCCTCGAATGCGCGCTGATGCTGTTCAACCAGCAAGGCGAGCCGAATGTTTCCATCCTGGAAATCGCCAATGAACTGGGGATCAGCCCGGGCAACCTGTACTACCACTTCCACGGTAAAGAACCGCTGATTCTCGGTCTGTTCGAGCGTTTCCATGCAGAACTGGCGCCACTGCTCAATCCTCCTGACGACGTACGCCTGGATGTCGAGGACTACTGGCTGTTCCTGCACCTGATCGTCGAACGCATGGCACACTACTGCTTTCTGTTCCAGGACTTGTCCAACCTGGCCGGGCGCTTGCCAAAGCTGGCCCGCGGCATCCGTAACTGGTTGAACGCCTTGAAACGCACCCTGGCATCACTGCTGGCGCGACTGAAGGCGGAAAATCAGCTAGTCAGCGATACCCATTCCCTCGGCCAACTGGTCGAGCAGATCACCATGACCCTGCTGTTCTCTCTCGACTATCAGCGCATCATCGGCCGCGAGGGCGAGAGCCGACTGGTGGTCTATCAGGTGATGATGTTGGTGGCGCCACACCTGACAAGTGAATCACGCTTCGCTGCCGAGCATCTGGCGCAACGCTATCTGGAAACCTGAGTCTGCCAAGCTGAATCCCGCGTAAACACAAACGCAAACGCCCGGCACTAGGCCGGGCGTTTGTGTTTACCGCGGTAAGTCTTTAGGCCTGGCTGGCCGGTGTTGCTGGAGCAGCTACGGGCGCAGGAGCAGGCGCAGGCGCAGCTGCTGGCTCCGCTGCAGCTTGCGGCGCAGCCGGCTTAGCGACGGCTTTTACCGCGGGCTTGGTTGCTGGCTTTGCAGCCGGCTTGGCGGCCGGTTTAGCAGCTGGCTTGGGTGCAGCTTTAACCGCAGGTTTGGCGGCGGCCTTGGCGACTGGCTTGGCTGCAACTTTCGCTGCCGGCTTGGCAGCGGCTTTGGCTGCTGGCTTGGCGGCAGACTTAGCGGCAGGCTTGACCGAAACACCGGTCAACTGCTCGATCTGCTTGGTCAGACTATCGACCTTGGCGTTGAGCGCTTTCACTTCATTGCGGCTCGGTACGCCGAGACGCGAAATGGCGTTGTTCAGGCGCCGGTCGAACGCTTCTTCCAGCTCGCCCCACTTGCCGAGTGCCCGATCCTTGACTTCATCGACCTTGGACTTGGTGCTGCCCACTTTCGACTCGACAGTGGACTTCACCGCATCGACTTGCTTGTCGACTTCGCTCTTGGCCAGCGTCTCGGCTTTTTCGCCGTCCTTGACCAGCGTATCGAACAGCTTGGTGCCGTCCTTGCTGACCTTGGAGTAAGCACCTAGACCTGCCAACCAGATCTGGCGCGAGTATTTTTCAACTTCGCCGATCCAGGAGCTGGACTGCTTTTCGATTTTCTTTTTGACGGCCATGCTGTTCTCCTTATTTGGTACGCGCGACTTGCTCGAGCAACGCGCTCAGCTGATCAAGCTTAGCAGAGAGTGCTGCAACGTCCTGCCTGGACGGGATGCCGATACGGTTGAGCGCACTGGCCACACGGGCATCGAAAGCCTTCTCGATTTTATCGAGCTGCACTTCGACTTTACCTTTTACGCTGCTGACGTTGCCGGTCACGTTGTTCTTGACGTGGTCGATCTGGCTGTTGGCTGCCTCGACTTGCTCGCTGACCAGCTTCTTGCCCTGCTCTTCGACGCCTTCGCCGCTCTTGACCAGCTCCTTGAAATACTCGAAGCCTTCCTGTCCGGCCTTGGCGTAGGCGCCCAGGCCAGCCAGCCAGATCTTGCGGGCATAGACTTTGGCGTCGGTCAGCACGGTGGCTTTATCTTCGACTTCGACTTCGACTTTCTTCTTCACGACAACTTTCGACATGGTGCACCTCACGCGCAGTGGTTTGAGGAAACGCCCACGGAATGCAGGCTTGAACACACGGTATCGAGGAAAATTAGAAACCACATACTAGTTGCGAAAAAAGATCAGCCGAGCCTCAGCAGCTACCCAACCTCAGCAGCGGGCGCCCAAGTGGCCGCAGTCGACGGAGATTTTTATCACAAACTCAGGCCTTGAGGCTCTTATCCAGCACCTCTTCGATTTCCCGCTTGATGCTGCCGCTCATGGCAGACAGCAGCAGACCGAGGTTAAGTTGCACACGCACCTGATCCTCGCCTACCTCGATACGACCATCGGCACCGCTGCGCTTGAATTCCAGGGTGTCGCCGTTCCAGCTGTAACGCACGGCGTATTCGCGGGCCAAGCGTTCGGCCAGTTGCTCGGCTTTTTCCCGGGCGGCCTCGCGACCGAGCGAATGGGGGCGTTGCACATCAATTCTGGCCATGGCGTTTCTCCTCAGCAGACCAACTGCGACCTTAAGTCGCGCGACTATAGCAATAAGCCGCAGCCACTCGCTGCACACTGCAGGAGTGAGCAGGTATTTCACATTGGCGCTACTTGCAGTTTGACCCTTTCAGCTCAGCGCGGCCTTTTCGGTTTAGAATGGCCGCCACTTTGATTCAGCCTCTCTATATATTCAGGTAAGGGCGAGATGAACGACCCGCGCAAGAACAGCGACAGCGAACCCACCACGCACTTTGGTTTCCAGGATGTACCGGAAAGCCAGAAGGCGCAGAAAGTCGCCGAAGTGTTTCATTCGGTGGCCGCCAGATACGACCTGATGAACGACCTGCTCTCGGGCGGCATGCATCGTCTGTGGAAGCGCTTCACCATCGAGCTATCCGGCGTGCGCGCGGGTAACCGGGTGCTGGATATCGCCGGTGGCACTGGCGACCTCGCGCGCAAGTTCGCCAGCCTGGTCGGGCCCACCGGCGAAGTGGTGCTGGCCGACATCAACGAATCGATGCTCAAGGTCGGCCGCGACCGTCTGCTCGACCGCGGCGTGGCCGGCAACGTCCGGTTCGTCCAGGCCGACGCCGAGAAGCTGCCGTTCCCGGACAATCATTTCGATTGCGTGACCATTGCCTTCGGCCTGCGCAATGTCACCCATAAAGACGACGCCATCCGCTCCATGCTGCGCGTGCTCAAGCCTGGCGGGCGCCTGCTGGTGCTGGAATTTTCCAAGCCGTCGAGCAGCCTGCTGTCGAAGGTCTACGACACCTACTCGTTCAACTTCATGCCGCTGATGGGCAAGCTGATCACCAACGACTCCGAAAGCTATCGCTACCTGGCCGAGTCGATCCGCATGCACCCGGATCAGGACACCCTCAAGGCGATGATGGTCGAGGCCGGCTTCGAGCGCGTCACCTACCACAACATGACCGGCGGCATCGTCGCCCTGCATCGCGGCATCAAGCCCTGATGCTCAGCACCGCCCTGCTGGCCGGCGTCGAACACGGCCTCAACCGGGTGCTGGCCCTGGACAGCACGGCACTGCCACGTCTGGCACGTTTGAGCGGTCGGGTGATCGCGGTGGACTGCACGGCGCCGGCGTTGCAACTGTTCATCCTGCCCAGCGGCGAAGGCCTGCAACTGGCCGGGCAATGGGCCGGCGCGGCTGATTGCCGCCTGCGCGCGCCTGCCGCGAGCCTGTTGCGCCTGGCCACCGGCAAGGACAAAACGGCGGTGCTGCACAGCCCGCAGGTCGAACTGGACGGCGACAGCGCCGCCCTGCTGGAACTGGCCGGAATTCTTCAGGACTTGGAACTGGACTGGGAGTACGAACTGTCACGCTGGCTCGGCCCGCTTGCCAGCCAGCTACTCGGCAGCCATATCCGCAGCCGGGCCAACTGGACCGGCAAGACCCTCGACAGCCTGCGCCTGAATCTGGCTGACTACCTCAACGAAGAATCGCGTAGCCTGGTCGGCCAACGCGAAGCGGATGCCCGCTTCGCCGAACTCGACCGGCTCAAGCTCGACCTCGACCGTCTCGATGCCCGCATCGAGCGCATCATCCCACCGCATAAGTCCAACGCATGAAGCTGCTCGCCGTTCGTCGTCTGCTGCGTATTCAACGCGTAGTCATCCGCTACCAACTGGATGACCTGCTGTTCGCCCAACCCCTGCCGCTCTGGCTGCGCGTTCTGCGCTATGCCCTGCCGTGGCGCTGGCTGCCGCGCAAAGCCCTGCACTTGTCGCGCGGCGCCCGCCTGCGCCTGGCCCTGGAAGAACTGGGGCCGATCTTCATCAAATTCGGCCAACTGCTCTCTACCCGCCGCGACCTGCTGCCGATGGATATCGCCGATGAGCTGGCCAAGCTGCAGGATCAGGTGCCGCCGTTCGATCAGGAACACTCGCGGGCGCTGATCGAAGCCCAGCTCGGCGCCAAGGTCGGCGACCTGTTCGCCCGCTTCGACGCCCAGCCGCTGGCCTCAGCCTCGGTTGCGCAGGTGCATGGCGCGCAACTGAAGAGCGGTGAGGAAGTGGTGGTCAAGGTCATCCGCCCCGGTCTCGAGCCGGTGATCCGCCAGGACCTGGCCTGGTTGTTCCTGCTCGCCAAACTGGCCGAGAAGGCCTCCGCCGATGCGCGCCGCCTGCGCCCGGTGGAAGTGGTCGGCGACTACGAAAAGACCATCTACGACGAGCTCGACCTGCTGCGCGAGGCGGCCAACGCCAGCCAGTTGCGGCGCAACTTCGAGGATTCGCCTCTGCTCTATGTGCCTCAGGTGTACTGGGAGTTGTGTCGCCCCAAGGTGCTGGTGATGGAGCGTATCTACGGCGTCCAGGTCACCGACCTGGCCACCCTCACCGACCAGCGCACCGACATGAAGCTGCTGGCCGAGCGCGGCGTGGAGATCTTCTTCACCCAGGTGTTTCGCGACAGCTTCTTCCACGCCGACATGCACCCCGGCAACATCTTCGTCAGCACCCGCACGCCCTGGAACCCGCAGTACATTGCGATCGACTGCGGCATCATCGGCAGCCTGACCGCGGAAGACCAGGACTATCTGGCGCGCAACCTGCTGGCCTTCTTCAAGCGCGATTACCGCCGCGTGGCACAACTGCACATCGACTCCGGCTGGGTGCCGGCCGACACCAAGGTCAACGACTTCGAGGCGGCCATCCGCACTGTCTGCGAGCCGATCTTCGAGCGCCCGCTGAAGGATATTTCCTTCGGCCAATTGCTCCTGCGCCTGTTCCAGACCGCCCGACGCTTCAACATGGAAGTCCAACCGCAGCTGGTTCTCTTGCAGAAAACCCTGCTCAACATCGAAGGCCTGGGCCGCCAGCTCTACCCGGACCTGGACCTGTGGGCGACCGCCCAGCCCTTTCTCGAGCGCTGGATGCGTGATCGGGTCAGCCCGCTGCACCTGCTGCGCAACCTGCAACAACAGGCCGAGCAAGTGCCGCACCTGTCGCAGATGGCCCGCGACACCCTGGAACGCCTCAACCAGCAGCCGCGCGGCAATCCCACTGCATCCAGCAGCAAAGCGCATTGGCCGGCGCGCCTGCTCGGCGCCGTGCTGATTGGCGGCGCGGCCACCCAGGGCCTGCTGCTCAGTCTCGCTGCTTGGCCAAGCTGGGCGATGCTCGCAGGCGGCGTGTATCTGGTCATGCGCCGATAGCCACACCGCAGCCACGCTGGCACACTAGAACCCTATCCCACAGGCCCGTGACGGGCGGACGCAGCGATGACCGACTGGCTCGACGAAATCAACTGGAACAGCGACGGCCTGGTGCCGGCGATTGCCCAGGATCACCTAACCGGCCGCGTGCTGATGATGGCCTGGATGAACCGCGAAGCCCTGGCCCTGACCGCCGCCGAACAGCGCGCCATCTACTGGTCACGCTCGCGCGGCAAGCTGTGGCGCAAGGGCGAAGAATCCGGCCATGTGCAGAAGCTGCATGAACTGCGCCTGGATTGCGACGCCGACGTGATCATCCTCAAGGTCGAGCAATTGGGCGGCATCGCCTGCCATACCGGCCGGCAAAGCTGCTTCTATCGGGTCTTCGACAACGGCACCTGGAAAATCGTCGATGCCGTGATCAAAGACCCGCACGCCATCTACGCCAAAGGACACCGCCATGACTGACACCCTGAGCCGCCTGGCCGAAGTCCTGGAAGCACGCAAAGGTGCCGCGCCCGACAGTTCCTACGTCGCCAGCCTGTACCACAAGGGGCTGAACAAGATCCTCGAAAAAGTCGGCGAAGAATCGGTGGAAACTATTCTCGCCGCCAAGGACGCCGCCGTCAGTGGTGACTGCAGTGACCTGATCTACGAAACCGCCGACCTGTGGTTCCACAGCTTGATCATGCTTGCCGCTCTCGGCCAGCATCCGCAAGCCGTGCTGGACGAACTGGATCGCCGCTTCGGCCTGTCTGGGCACGCGGAAAAAGCCGCACGCCCGCAATCCTGACCAACTATTTATCAACAACCAGCTACTGAGGAGTACACATCATGGGTTTCGGTGGCATAAGCATTTGGCAACTCGTGATCATCCTGCTGATCGTCGTCATGTTGTTCGGCACCAAGCGCCTGAAAGGCCTGGGTTCCGATCTCGGCGACGCGATCAAGGGCTTTAAAAAATCCATGGGTAACGACGACGCCGACAAGCCGTCGGTGGAAGAGCCCAAGGGCCAGACCATCGACGCCCAGGCGCGCAAGGTCGAAGAACCGACGAAGAAAGACTAAGCCATGTTCGACATAGGCTTTACCGAGCTGCTGCTGATAGGCGTGGTCGCCCTGCTCGTGCTGGGCCCCGAGCGCTTGCCCGGTGCCGTGCGCACGGCCGGGCTGTGGATCGGCCGGATCAAACGCAGCTTCAGTACGATCAAGGCTGAGGTCGAGCGCGAGATCGGCGCGGATGAAATCCGCCGCCAGCTGCATAACGAGCAGATTCTCGACCTTGAGCGCGAAATGAAGGCGATGAAGCAGAGCGCTAACGCGCCCCTCAGCAGCCTGCTCGAACCGACCCCCACTAGCGAAGCCGCCCCCAAGGCCGAGACAGGCACCAGCACCAGCCAGGATAAAAGTCCGCGACCATGAGCCGAGTTTCCGACAACGATCAGGAAATGCCCCTGGTCTCGCACCTGACCGAATTGCGCACGCGCCTGCTCCGTATTGTCGGAGCCGTGCTACTGCTGTTTTGCGGGCTGTTCTACTTCTCCCAGGAGATCTACGCGCTGGTCGCCGCACCCCTGCGGGCTTACCTGCCGGAAGGCGCGACCATGATCGCCACGGGCGTGGCTTCGCCCTTCCTGACGCCGTTCAAGCTGACCATGATGGTCGCCCTGTTTCTCACGATACCGATCATCCTGCACCAGATCTGGGGCTTCATCGCGCCGGGCCTGTACAAGCACGAAAAACGTATCGCCATCCCGTTGCTGATTTCCAGCATCCTGCTGTTTTACGGCGGCATGGCCTTTGCCTACTTCGTGGTATTCCCGATCATGTTCGGCTTCTTCGCCAGCGTGACCCCGGAAGGCGTGGCGATGATGACCGATATCGGTCAATACCTGGACTTTGTCCTCACCCTGTTCTTCGCCTTCGGCGTGGCCTTCGAGATCCCGGTGGCGACCTTTCTGCTGATCTGGGTTGGCATCGTCGATGTCGCCGCCCTGCGCAAAGGCCGGCCCTATGTCATCGTCGGTTGCTTCGCCGTGGGCATGGTCCTGACTCCGCCCGACGTGCTCTCGCAGACCCTGCTGGCCGTGCCCATGTGGCTGCTGTTCGAGGTGGGCTTGCTCTGCGGCAATCTGGTTAAGCGCCGTAGCGAACACGAGGCCGAGACAGAGGCCGCCGAGCAAGAACACAACGACCAACCGCCTACCCCTCAGCCGTGAACTTGCTGCTGCTGGAAGACGGCGACTTCGTTGCCCCGGACCGTGCGCTGCTCCGTGGCCGCCGCCTCAAACACCTGCACGAAGTGCACCGTGCTGTAGCGGGCGATAGCCTGCGCGTCGGCCGCCTGGATGGCTTGATGGGCACGGGACAGTTGCTGCGCCTGGATGCCAACGAAGCCGAACTGAGCGTCGCGCTCGACCAGCCTGCTCCGGCCAAACTGCCCATCACCCTGCTGCTGGCCCTGCCGCGCCCGAAAATGCTGCGCCGCATAGTGCAGTCGATTAGCGCGATGGGCGTGCCCAGAGTGGTGTTGCTGAACAGCTATAGGGTCGAAAAAAGCTTCTGGCAAACCCCCTTTCTCGAGGCGCTGGCAATACGCGAGCAACTGATCCTCGGCCTGGAACAGGCGCGCGACACCGTACTGCCGGAAATCATCATCGAGAAACGCTTCAAGCCCTTCGTCGAAGACCGCCTGCCAGCGCTGACTGCCGGCAGCCTCGGTCTGATCGGTCACCCCGGCGCCTACCCGCCCTGCCCGCGGGCGGTCGAACAAGCCGTGACCCTGGCCATAGGCCCGGAAGGCGGCTGGATTCCCTACGAAGTCGAAATGTTGCACAAGGCTGGCCTGCAGCCGGTGCAACTGGGCGAACGTATCCTGCGCGTGGAAACGGCGGTTACCGCCCTGCTGGCGCGCCTGTTCTAGGCACCATGGCATGCCTGGGCTCGTAAAGCGGTGGGGGCGCCTAGCCCATGCCCTCGATGCTTTTTGCCGCCCCGTAGCCCGGATGCAAGCAGGGAGCGCACATCCCCGGATTGCATCCGGGCTACGGGTTTTCCTCCGCTCGCCGGGCCTGCCAGTGCGCTGGTAGCAGTTGCCCCCTGAGCGCTGCCGCCTCCTCCAGCGCCACATCGCCCGGCAGCAGCGCTTCGCCACACTCCGAGCAGACCGACACGCCGTGCATCGGCTTGCCGCAGCTACGGTGGATATGCCGGATCGGCGCGCCTTCGCTGCCGCTCATATGCCGATCGCCCCAGTTGACCAGGGCCAGAAGCGCCGGATAGAAGTCGCGGCCCTTGGCGGTCAGGCGATACTCCTCACGCAGCGGCCGCTGCTGGTAAGCCACCTTGTCCAGCACCCCGGCTTCGACCAGTTTCTTCAGGCGCTCGGCCAGCACATGGCGGGTCACGCCCAGGCGTTTCTCGAACTCATCGAATCGACGAATACCGAGAAAGCACTCGCGCAGCACCAGCAGGGTCCAGCGATCCCCGACCACCGACAGGGTGCGGGCCAGGGAACAGGGTTGTTGCTCGAGTTCTTCCCAACGCATTGAACAGTCTCCAGCCAGCGATGGCTCACCATAGCTTGACAGGTTCCAAAATGGAACCGACTATCAAGCCAGGTTCCAAAACAGAACTAACGGAGAGCCGCAATGACTGAACGTAAAGCAATCCTGGTGATGGGTGCCGGCGACGCGACTGGCGGGGCCATCGCCAAACGCTTCGCCCGCGAGGGCTATGTCGCCTGCGTGGCCCGTCGCCACGCGGACAAACTGGCCCCGCTGGTCGAGGCCATCGAAGCCGAGGGCGGCACGGCGCGGGGCTTCGGCTGCGATGCGCGGGTTGAAGCCGAGGTGATCGAACTGTTCGCCTGTATCGAGCGTGAGGTCGGCCCGCTGGAGGCCGTGGTGTTCAATATCGGCGCCAACGTGCAGTTCTCCATCACCGAGACGACCGAGCGGGTCTATCGCAAGGTCTGGGAAATGGCCGCCCTGGCCGGCTTCCTCACCGGTCGTGAAGCGGCGAAAGTGATGCTGCCTCGCGCTCGCGGCAGCATCATCTTCACCGGCGCCACCGCCTCACTGCGTGGCCGAGCCAATTTTTCCGCCTTCGCCAGTGCCAAGTTCGCCCTGCGCGCCCTGGCCCAGAGCATGGCGCGCGAACTGGGGCCGCAGGGCATCCATGTTGCTCACCCGATCATCGATGGCGCCATTGACACCGCGTTTATCCGCGAGACCTTCCCCGAGCTGTACCAGCGCAAGGAGCAGGACGGCATCCTCAACCCCGCGCATATCGCCGAGACCTACTGGCAGATCCATTGCCAGCCGCGCGATTGCTGGGTGCATGAACTGGATCTGCGACCCTGGACGGAAACCTTCTAACGCCAACCATCTGGCTAGTCTCAAGCCCGCCAAACAGGAAACGACGATGAGCAAAAACGTGGAATTCTTCTTCGATTTCGGCAGCCCGACCAGCTATCTGGCCTGGACCCAGTTGCCACAGATCGCTGCGACGGCCGCTAGCCAGATCGCCTGGCGGCCGATGCTGCTCGGCGGTGTATTCAAGGCCAGCGGCAACCAGTCGCCCGTGGCCATCCCGGCCAAGGGCCGCCACATGCTGCACGACCTCGCCCGCTTCGCCCAACGCTATGACGTGCCGCTGGCGTTCAACCCGTACTTCCCGATCAACACCCTGCAGCTGATGCGTGGCGCCGTCGGCTACCTCGGCAGCGCTGCCTTCCAGCCCTATGTAAAAGCGATCTTCGAGGCGATCTGGGTGCAACAGAAAAATCTCGGCAACGCCGAGGTAGTCGCTGAGGTACTGCACGCCGCTGGCTTGAACCCCGCCGAATTCGAGCAACTGGTCAGCGCCGAGACGGTCAAGCAGCGACTCAAAGACAATACCGAGGAGGCGATCCGGCGTGGCGTGTTCGGTGCCCCGACGTTCTTCGTCGACGGCGAGATGTTTTTTGGCCAGGATCGTCTCGACTTCGTCGCCGAGGCCCTGGCCCGGACAACCTGAAAGACTATCCAGCCTGGGCGGCAGCCGCGACAAGGTGCAATGCCGCCGCCGCGGCGTTATGGTCAAACAGTTTCCAGCCGGAGCGAACGGCCATGCGCCCCTTGACCATCGATCTACAGCGCCTCGAACAGGCACTGCTCAGCCAGGACGATGCCGAGCAGTACCTGGACCTTGAAAGTGGCACTGTGCTGCGCATCGCTCCTGGTGCGCCTGCGCCAGGGACCGAGGAGAAATACCTGGTCCAACCTGAGCGCTACCTGGCCATAGACGCCTTGGGTTTGGACGAACTTCTGGCCATGCGCGACGCCTTCCTGTTCAGCCTGCACGATCCGCACGCCCATAGCCTGCTCAGCCATGCCCTGAGCGGACGCAGACCCTTGCGCACCTTCGACTATGAGCTGGAAAAGTTACCGCACCTGCAGTGCACCTGGCACGCCTATCAAGCCCAACGAGCTCGTGAGCAGGTGCTCGAGTGGCTACAGGCCAATGGCCTTGAGGCAGCGGACTAGCCCGGCACGGGAGCCCCGCAACCCCGATAAACATGCACCTGCAAACAGTGGGCTGCTCAGATGCTCAACCAGCCGCGTTCCAGTGCATATTTCACCAGTCCGGCCGGCGTATCGACGCCCAACTTGCGCCGAATACTGAGTCTATGGGTTTCGATGGTGCGTACGCTGATATCGAGCATGCGCGCGATGGCCTTGTTGCTCAGACCCTGCACCAGCAGTTGCAAGACCTCGCGCTCACGCGGGGTCAGCTCGTCATCATCGGTTGGCGGACTAACGGTTTTTTCCAGCAGATCGGCGCTGTAGTAGCTACCGCCGGCGGCTATCGCATCGATGGCGGCGACTATTTCCCATGAGGCGGCATCCTTCAGCACATAGCCACGGGCGCCGGCACGGATCGAACTGGTCACGTATTCGGCGTGGTCGTACATGCTCAGAATCAGGATCTGGATGCCGGGGTACTGGCGACAGAGGATCTCGGTCAACTGCAGGCCGGTCATGTCTTTCATGCCGATATCGACCAGCAGCAGATCGGGTCGAACCTGGCTGACCAGGATCAACGCCTCGGCGCCGCTGCTGGCCTCGCCCACCACCTCCAACTGCGGCATGGCCGTCAACAATGCGCGCAGGCCGTCGCGCACCAGTTCATGGTCATCGACCAGGGCAACGCGGATAGGTTCGGGATGCGGGGATACGTTGGACATGATTTAACCCGGTAGCGGCAGGCTCACCATAAGCTCGGTGCGGCCTGGCGTTGAAGATAACGTAAAACGGCCGCCAAGGTGCTCGACTCGCTCGCGCATGTTGCGCAGGCCGATGCCACTACTGCGCGCCTGCTCGATCCGGGCGATGTCGAAGCCGACCCCGTCATCGCCAACCCTCAGCTGCAGCGTCGAGCCATCCTGCACCAGCGCGATGCTGACCCGGCCGGCCTGGGAGTGACGCGCGATATTGGCCAACGCCTCCTGCACGATGCGAAACAACGCGACCGACTCGCCATCGGGTAGGCGGATCATGTCCAGGCTCTGCTGGTACTCGACCAGCAGCCCGCTGCGCTGCTCGAACTCGACCGCCAACTGGCCGATGGCCGCTGGCAGGCCGAAGCTGTCCAGCAGCGAGGGACGCAGATCATGGGAAATGCGCCGCACCTCGGCAATCGCCCCGCCCAGCCGGACCAGCCCGCCGCGCAGCGTCTCCAGCGCCTGGCTGCGCCCACTTTCCAGTTCGTGACAGGCCAGTTCGAGGCGGAACTTGACCGACACCAGCAACTGGCTGATACCGTCGTGCAACTCACGCGAAACCCGCGAACGCTCGTCTTCTTGGGAGCTGACGATGCGCTGCGCCAGCAGTTTCAGCTTGCGGTCGGCCAGGCGCTGCTCACTAACGTTGAGCGTCAAGCCGCCGGCTGACACCAGCAGCACCGCCACCAGTGCCACGCCAGCCAGCGACCACATGGTCCTGCGGATATTCTCCGCCACCTTGGCCCGCGCCAGCGCGGTAGCCTGTTCGACGTCATCGAGATAGAGGCCGGTGCCGATCATCCAGTCCCACCGCTCGAGCATCACGACATAAGCGAGTTTTTCGGTCAGTTGGCCCGAGGAGGGTTTCTCCCATTGATAGCGCTGAAATCCATCGCCGCTGCGCGCGCTGAGCAACAGGGCCTGGATCGCCTGGACCCAATGCGGGTTGGTCATATTCACCAGATCGCGGCCGATCAATTCCGGCTGACGCGGGTGCATCAGGCTGCGCCCACGGCCGTCGTAGACGAAGAAATAGCCATCGCTACCATAGTCGAGGCCGAGCAGTATGTTCAGCACCTGCTGCTGGGTGACGGCATCATCGCGACCGCTGGCATACAGCCGCGCGACAGCGCTCAAGCCCAGCTCGACGTAGTTCTGCAGCTCGGTCTTCTTGCTGGCGATGATGCTGGTCTCGATCAGCTGTTCCTGCTGCTCGCCCAAGCGCTGGGCATGCGACTGCACCAGCGCGCCGATCACGGCGATGGCCAGCAGGAGCGGCAAAATGGCGAGCGCGACGAGTTTTTGTTTGAGTTGCATAGAGACCATTCATGGCGGCGCGGCTACGTTGCCTGATGCAGGCGCGAGGGGAAATCGCAGAATTTTAACAAAGCCCGCACGCCGTCGCGGTAGCCGGCCATCCCCTCGGCGCACCGGCGGAAGATGCCGTCAGACTTCCAGGAGAAAGGTTACCGGTCCATCGTTGACCAGGTGTACCTGCATATCGGCACCGAAGCGGCCGCAGGCAACCTGGGCATGTTTGAGCCGCGCCTGCTCGACCAACAGCTCGAACAACGCGGCGCCCAGGGCCGGCGGCGCCGCGCTGGAAAAACTCGGGCGCAGACCGTTGCGGGTGTCGGCCGCCAGGGTGAACTGCGAGACCAGCAGCAGGCCGCCACCGACATCGCTTAGCGACAGGTTCATCTTGCCGTCGGCGTCACTGAACACCCGGTAGTTGAGCAGCTTGTGCAGCAATTTGGCGACGCTGCCCGGATCGTCCTGCGGCTCGACCGCGACCAGGGCCAGCAGGCCCTGATCGATGGCGCCGACGACCTCGCCGGCCACTTCCACCCGCGCACTACTGACCCGCTGGATCAGCGCCTTCATGCTTCGTCGGGCGACAGGTCGAGTAGGCGCCGGGCGACCTGGTTGGCCGCACGCACCAGGGCGTCGGTGATGCCCACTTCGGATGCGGCGTGGCCGGCATCGCGGATGATCTGCAGCTCGCTGTTGGGCCAGGCCTGGTGCAACGCCCAGGCATTGTCCAACGGGCAGATCACGTCATAGCGGCCGTGCACGATCACTCCAGGCAGGTGGGCGATTTTCGGCATGTCGCGGAGCAACTGGTCGGCTTCGAGGAAGGCGTTGTTAACGAAATAGTGGCACTCGATGCGGGCAATCGACAGCGCGCGGTGCGAATCATTGAAACGGTCGACCACTTGCGAGTTCGGCCGCAGCGTGGCGGTACGCCCTTCCCAGTTCGACCAGGCTTTGGCCGCGTGCATCTGGGCGATCTGATCGGACCCGGTCAGACGCTTGTAGAACGCTTGCATCAACTCACCACGCTCCTCGACTGGAATCGGCGCCAGGTAGTCCTTCCAGTAGTCAGGGAACATGCGGCTGGCGCCTTCCTGGTAGAACCAGTGGAACTCCTGCGGACGGCACAGAAAGATGCCGCGCAGGATCAGCGCCTGCACCCGCTCGGGGTGGCTCTGCGCATAGGCCAGCGCCAGCGCCGAGCCCAGGAGCCGCCAAACAGCACCCATTTGTCGATACCCAGGTGCTCGCGGATGCGTTCGAGGTCGGCGACCAGGTCCCAGGTGGTATTTTTTTCCAGGCTCGCATGGGGCGTCGAGCGCCCGCAGCCGCGCTGATCGAAGGTGACGATACGGTACAGGTTGGGATCGAAGAAGCGTCGACTCAGGGCATCGCACCCCGCACCCGGGCCGCCATGGATGAACACCACCGGCAGACCTTCCGGGGTACCGCTCTCGTCCACATAGAGCACGTGCGGCGCCTCTACGGCCAGCTCGTGGCGGGCGTATGGTTTGATCTCCGGATACAAAGTCTGCATGGTGCACTCCTGGATGTATACCTAGGGTACGGCGCCAACTCGTGTACAAACGTCCCGCAAGTTTGCTGCCACTGCCGCCACCCGCTCTGCCTCGCATCATAACCATGTAAAAGGAATTCAGCATGTCAGCTCGGCGATTTGCCTTACTTTTAGTGATGCCTTTCATCCTGCTGACGGGTTGTGGCACCAAGGATGACCCACAGGCGAGCCTGGAAGCGGCGGTCCAGCAGCTGCAGGACAACCTGGAAGCGAAAGACACTGGCGCCGTCCTCGCGCAACTGCATCCGCAGTTCTCCGCCCAGCATGAATTCGACCGCGACTGGGCCAGGCGCACCATGACCCTGCTGTTTCTAAGGCACAAGAACGTCAGGGTGATCGCCCTCACCAAGAATAGCCGCCTCGACCCGACTTACAGTGAGAAAGGCCATAGCCAGGCGCAAGTCGCCCTGACCGGGGCCGCAGGCCTGATCCCCGACAGCGCACGGCACTATGCGGTCACGTTGGAGTGGTGGCGCGAAGGTGATGAATGGCAGTTGGCGCGCTTGAGCTGGGAGTGACGCCAGTCGCGTACGTCCTCGCGACTGAGCGTACCCGACTGGCATAAAGTTGCAGGCGCGACCTTATGCCAGCGGGGCCCGGTATTTACCAATCCCAGTTGAGGGACAGGTTGACGCCATGCTGGCGGTCGTCGTTGCCGCGGAACTGATAGGCCGCACGCAGTTGCAGCTCCTCAGCCAAGGCATGACTGATACCCAGTCCGGCGAGGGTCTGGCCGCTGGCGGGGGTATGCCCCTGCAGCTCGAAGCTGTTGCCGGCTACCGAGTTGAGGCCCATGCGCAGGTCGCGGCGATCGTCCTCGAACTCACGCTCGCGGGCGATCTCGGCAAACACCTGGGTCGCCGGGGATAGCTGGTAGTTGGCTTGCAAGCCCAGCCCCAGCCGCGCGCTGTCGCGCTGCTGGTCGCCGTAGTTGAGCGCCGTCGAACTGGCACCGCGCTCGCGATAACCATCCACATCCACCCGGGCATAGTCGGCGCTGATAAACGGACTGACCCGCCAGCCCGTATCGGCATTGGCCAGGTCATAACCCAGGCGCCCGGACAGGGCCCAGAGCTGACCATCGGTGTCGCCCTTCTCGCTACGCTCGGCAATGCCCAGGGCAAACTGCCGATTGAGGTCGCTGTAATCCAGATGACCCAGGCTGAGGCTCGCGTCGGCCCACACACGGTCCTGCTGATACTGGGCAAAGGCACTGAGCAGGTAGCTGCGCAGGTCGTACTCGGAGTCGGCCTCGCCCACTTCGAGGGTCTGCTGCTGCAGGCCCAGGGCCAGGCCGAGGCGCCATTGCTCGTTCAGCCGGTAGCTGCTGCCCAGATTGACGCCCAGCCCCGTGCTGTCGCCGCTGGCTACCGCCTCGCCGCGCTCGAACTGCTGGCGCTGACCACTGGCACCGACGAAGCTGCGCCACTGGCCGACGGCTTGCCAGGCGCCACGGTCGGCCTGCCATTCACTGCGCAGTTGCTGCTGATGACCGTTGAGGCTGGCCATGGCCATTTCCGGCAGCAAGGACACCTGCCAGGGCGCGGCGAGAATCGAATAGATGTAATCGGCGCTGATCTGCTGCACGGCGGCGGTCGGGTGCACCCCGTCATTGAACATCAGCCGGTTGGGATTCGGCGTGAGCCCGCCCAATCCCCACGTTGGATCGGCCAGGCAGCTGGCACCGCTGAAGCAGACATCGGCCTGGCTCACCAACGGGTCGAAGCCGAAAGTGGCCAAGTCGCCCTTCACTTCGCTCAACAGGCCGCGGAAATTGAGACGAATGACATTGCCGCCGAGGGCCGAAAGCTGGCTACCTAGTTCGGCGTTGAGCAGACCCGAGGCATTCGACCAGGCCGTGCGAAAGCCGCTGGCGAAACCCGCCGGGGTCAAGCCGACGTCGGGCAGGTCGGAGACGATGATGGTGCGCGCACCGGCCTGTTGCAGCGCGGCGACGCCCGCCACCAGATCGGCCGCCGCCGCGGCAGCGCTGGCCTGGTCGGTGACCACGAACTGCAGCACGTCGTTGCCGCCGCCGTTGATGTAGAACAAGGCATCGGGATCGACTCGCGGCACATCCACCAGATAGCCGTTGCGGGTGCGGATAGTGCCGCCACCGGCGTTAACCACCGAGCCATTGGCCGCGGTGATCGAATTCAGAATCTGATCGGTGCGGTAGCCGCCCACCGCATAGTTGCTGCCGTCGGCGTTGCCAGTGAGTATCTGCGGCAGAATAGGGGTCGAGGGCAGCGCCTGCAGCCCCAGCAACGATGCCAGGCGCTGAGTAGCAACGGCGTCGTAATACTCGGTGTTATTGCCTAGGTAGTTCGGCCCGGTGCGGTTGGTGAAGCGCACCCCACCAGTCGGATTGCCCCCCAGCAAAGGGCTGCCAACATCAGGAAATTGGCCACTGTCGCTCAGCGAGTCACCGAAGATGATCAGTTGTGAATACGGCATGGCGTGGGTCGCGGTGGGCAGGCCGGCGAACAACACGGCGGCGGTCAGGACTTTCAAGCTGGGGGTCATGGATGCTCCTTCTTATTAGGCTTGCCTGCGGGCAAGCCTGGAAGAATATCCATGCCGGTCGAGCGACACAGCCACCCATATGGGTGAGGCGAGTGCATTCCCCGATCACGCACGACTCAAACCTGACGCCGGATGGAAAATCCGCGCAGCGGTTTTCCATCACAGCATGGCAGCTAGCGTCCGTAGCGTTCGCGGCCCCAGGCCAGCATCGCCGCCAACAGACCGCGAATTACCTCCTGGGTCGGCTCGGCGAGGTCCTGGCGATAGTCGAAGGGCAGCTGCTCCTCCATGTAGGTGCACTGCGCCAGCTCCAGCTGCACGGCATGCACGTGCGCCTGCGGCTGGCCGTAGTGGCGAGTGATGTGCCCGCCCTTGAAACGGCCGTTGAGCACGTGACTGTAATCCTTGGCCTTGGCGCAGACCGCCAGCAGGCGCTCGCACAGTTGCGGGTCGCAGCTGGCGCCGGCATTGCTGCCCAGGTTGAAATCCGGCAACAGGCCATCGAACAGCAGCGGCACGCTGGAGCGGATCGAATGGGCATCGAACAGCAGCGCATAGCCGAACTCGGCCTTCAGCCGCGCCAGCTCGTCGGCCAGGGTCTGGTGGTAGGGTCGCCAGATCTCGGCCAGGTAGCGCGCGCGTTCCTCGGCACTGGGCGCCATGCCGGCGCGGTACAGCGGCTCGCCATCGAACAGGGTGGCCGGATACAGGCCGGTGGTGGCGCTGGTGTACAGCGGTGCGTCGTCCTCCGGGCGATTGAGGTCGATGACATAGCGCGAGTAGCACGCCTGCAGGGTGCTGGCGCCCAACTCATCGGCAAAGTCATACAGCAGGGGGATATGCCAGTCGGTGTCCGGACGCTCCTTC
This sequence comes from Pseudomonas sp. CC6-YY-74, assembly GCF_002025205.1. GTDB lineage: Bacteria > Pseudomonadota > Gammaproteobacteria > Pseudomonadales > Pseudomonadaceae > Aquipseudomonas > Aquipseudomonas paeninsulae. Next base: position 3,320,349 of record NZ_CP019947.1, read on the forward strand.
GCCTCCTCCACCAGCCCGGCCTCCACGGCAGGCGTCAGCAGGATGCCGGGGTGCGGCATGCTGATCAGCAACGGCACCCGGCCAGGTTTGAAACTGAGTACGTTATTCATCGGTGATCTCCTCGCCATGACGAATGACCCGCTTGGGCAGCTCGCCGCCCAGCCAATAGGCCAGTTCCGCCGGCCGCTGAATCTGCCAGGCGACGAAGTCGGCGACCTTGCCCACCTCCAGGCTACCGCGACTGGCCGCCAGGCCCAAGGCCTTGGCGGCATGCAGGGTGACCCCGGCCAGGGCCTCTTCGGGGGTCAGGCGGAACGAAGTGCAGGCCATATTGAGCATAAGCCGCAACGACAACGCCGGCGAGGTGCCGGGATTCAGGTCACTGGCCACCGCCATAGATACGCCGTGCCGGCGCAGCAGCTCGATCGGCGGCAGCTGGGTCTCGCGCAACAGGTAGAAGGCGCCAGGCAGCAGCACCGCCACGCTGCCGGCCTTGGCCATGGCGATCACGTCGGACTCGTCCATGAATTCCAGGTGATCGGCCGACAGCGCCTGGTAGCGCGCCGCGAGACTGGAGCCGTGCAACGATGACAACTGCTCGGCGTGCAGCTTGACCGGCAGGCCCAACTCGCCAGCGGCCTGGAATACCCGCTCGACCTGAGCCGGGGAAAAGCCCAGGTGCTCGCAGAAGGCATCCACCGCATCCACTAGCCCTTCGCCCGCCAGCTCCGGCAGGATCTCGCTGCAGACTTGCTCGATATAGGCGTCGGCCCGACCGGCGAACTCGGGTGGCAAGGCGTGGGCGGCCAGGCAGGTAGCGCGCACGGTCAGCGGCAGCATCTCGCCGAGACGGCGGATCACCCGCAGCATCTTGCGCTCGCTGGCCAGATCCAGGCCGTAGCCGGACTTGACCTCCAGGGTGGTGACGCCCTCGCGCAACAACTGCCGCGCCCGCCGCAGCGCGCCGGTCAGCAACTCGCCCTCGCTGGCCTCGCGGGTGGCGCGCACGGTGCTGGCGATGCCGCCGCCGGCCGCGGCGATCTCGGCATAGCTGACGCCCTCGAGGCGCTGCTCGAACTCGCCACTGCGGTCGCCAGCAAACACCAGGTGGGTGTGGCAGTCGATCAGCCCGGGAGTCAGCCAGGCCCCCTCGAGATCATGCCGCTCGGCGTAGTCGCCGGCGGGCAGTTCGGCCTGCGGGCCAATCCAGGCGATATGCGCGCCCTCGGTGACCAGGGCGGCGTCCTCGATGATCGAGTAGCGCCCGCCGGCCATGGTCGCGGCGTGGCAATTGAGCCATAGGCGTTGCATAAGGGGGGTTCCTCCTCGCGGTACAGGGCGGCCAGCCGCCTGCTGCAATGCTAATCATTCGAACCGGGATGACCTTTACCACAAGCATGGCCGCCGCCTCGACAAAGGCAATCGCTGCCCGGTTGAAATGCTGGCAAAACCGGCACCGTCAGCCCGACTGTATGTGTCAGCACGGTCTGTCGATCCTGTTGAATCGCCAAAACGCGCCATGCCCCGGCACAATCGACGGGGCATGGGCGCGCAACAGGCGGGCTTAGGCCTGGGACGGTAGCAGCTGCGCCGGCAGTAGGTCACTCAGGCAACGGGACGCCAACAGTTCGCTGGCCGCCTCGATGTCCGGGGCGAAGAAGCGGTCTTCCTGGTAGTGGCTGACCTGCTCGCGCAGCGCAGCGCGCGCCCGTTCCAGTTTCGCCGAGGTCTTGCGCCCTTCGCGGAAGTCCAGGCCCTGACAGGCACCCAGCCACTCGACGGCGAGAATGCCGCGCACGTTGTCGGCCATCTCCCACAGGCGCTTGCCGGCGGCCGGGGCCATGGACACGTGGTCTTCCTGGTTGGCTGAGGTCGGCAGGCTGTCGACGCTGTGTGGATGGGCCAGCGCCTTGTTCTCGCTGGCCAGCGCGGCGGCGGTGACCTGGGCGATCATGAAGCCGGAGTTGACCCCGCCATTGGCCACCAGAAACGGCGGCAGCTGTGACATGTGCTTGTCCATCATCAGCGAGATGCGTCGTTCGGACAGCGCGCCAATTTCGGCGATGGCCAGGGCCAGGTTGTCGGCCGCCATGGCCACCGGCTCGGCGTGGAAGTTACCGCCGGAGATCACGTCGCCCTCGGCGGCGAACACCAGCGGGTTGTCCGATACTGCGTTGGCCTCGATCCCCAGCACCTCGGCGACATGGCGGATCTGATTGAGGCAGGCGCCCATCACCTGGGGCTGGCAACGTAGCGAATAAGGATCCTGCACCTTGTCGCACTTTTCATGCGAGCGGGATATCTCGCTGCTGGCGGTGAGCAGGTCGCGGTAGGCCGCCGCCGCATCGATCTGCCCACGCTGGCCACGGGCCGCGTGGATGCGTGCATCGAAGGGCGCCCGCGAACCGAGCATGGCTTCGACGCTGAGGCTGCCACAGACCAGCGCCGCGGCGAACAGATCCTCGGCGGCGAACAAGCCGCGCAGGGCATAGGCGGTGGAGACCTGAGTGCCATTGAGCAGCGCCAGACCTTCCTTGGCCGCCAGGGTCAGCGGTTCGAGACCGGCGATCGCCAGCGCCTCGCGCGCCGGCAGCCACTCGCCGCGATAACGCGCCTTGCCCTCGCCGAGCAGGACCAGCGACATATGCGCCAGCGGCGCCAGGTCGCCGGACGCGCCGACCGAACCCTTGAGCGGGATATGCGGGTAGACCTCGGCGTTGATCAGGGCGATCAGCGCATCGATCACCAGCCGGCGGATGCCGGAGAAGCCACGCGCCAGGCTGTTGACCTTGAGCAGCATGATCAGCCGTACCAGGTCATCGTCGAGCGGCTGGCCGACGCCGGCGGCGTGCGACAGCACCAGCGAGCGCTGCAGATTTTCCAGGTCCGCGCTGGCGATACGGGTCGACGCCAGCAAACCGAAACCGGTGTTGATGCCGTAGGCGGTGCGGTTCTCGGCGAGGATCTGCTCGACGCAGGCGACGCTGGCCTCGATCGCCGCGGCGGCACTCTCATCCAGGGTTACGCTCAGCGCGCCCTGATGGACCTGACGCAGTTGGGCCAGGCTCAGTTGGCCAGGAACAATATTCAAGGTACTCATGTTCAGGCTCCTTTAACCGGGTTGATCATCGGCAGATTAAGGCCCTGCTCGTGGGCGCAGTCGATGGCGATCTGATAACCGGCATCGGCGTGACGCATCACCCCGGTGGCCGGGTCGTTGTGCAGCACCCGGGCGATGCGCTCGGCGGCTTCATCGCTGCCGTCACAGACGATGACCACCCCGGAGTGCTGGGAGAAGCCCATGCCCACCCCACCACCGTGGTGCAGCGAGACCCAGGTGGCGCCGCTGGCGGTATTCAGCAGGGCGTTGAGCAGCGGCCAGTCGGACACGGCATCGGAGCCGTCCTGCATGGCTTCGGTTTCGCGGTTGGGGCTGGCCACCGAACCGGAATCGAGGTGGTCGCGGCCGATCACGATCGGTGCGGACAACTCGCCGCTGCGCACCATCTCGTTGAACGCCAGGCCGAGCTTGGCGCGCTGGCCCAGGCCGACCCAGCAGATACGTGCCGGCAGGCCCTGGAAGGCGATGCGCTCGCGGGCCATGTCCAGCCAGTGGTGCAGGTGCGCATCGTCGGCAATCAGCTCTTTGACCTTGGCGTCGGTCTTGTAGATGTCCTCGGGGTCGCCGGACAAGGCCACCCAACGGAACGGGCCGACACCGCGGCAGAACAGCGGGCGGATATAGGCCGGCACGAAGCCGGGGAAGTCGAAGGCATTGCTCACGCCTTCTTCCTTGGCCATCTGGCGGATGTTGTTGCCATAGTCGAAGGTCGGCACGCCCTGCTGCTGGAAATCCAGCATGGCCTGCACGTGCACGGCCATCGACTGCTTGGCCGCCTTGACCACCGCGGCCGGCTCGGTCTGCGCCCGCTCGCGGTATTGCGCCCAGTTCCAGCCGATCGGCAGGTAGCCGTTGAGCGGGTCGTGGGCGCTGGTCTGGTCGGTGACCATATCTGGGCGCACGCCTCGCTTGACCAGTTCCGGGAGGATTTCGGCGGCGTTGCCCAGCAGGGCAATGGAGATCGCCTTGCCTTCGGCGCAGTACTTCTCGATACGCGCCAGGGCGTCGTCGAGATCCTTGGCCTGCTCATCGACGTAACGGCTGCTCAGGCGGAAGTCGATGCGGCTCTGCTGGCATTCGATATTCAGCGAACAGGCGCCGGCCAGGGTCGCCGCCAGCGGCTGCGCGCCGCCCATGCCGCCGAGGCCGGCAGTCAGCACCCACTTGCCGGTCAGGCTGCCGTTGTAGTGCTGGCGCCCGGCCTCGACGAAGGTTTCATAGGTGCCCTGGACGATGCCCTGGCTGCCGATGTAGATCCAGCTGCCGGCGGTCATCTGGCCGTACATGGCCAGGCCCTTGGCATCCAGTTCGTTGAAGTGCTCCCAGGTCGCCCAGTGCGGCACCAGATTGGAGTTGGCGATCAGCACTCGCGGCGCGTTGCTGTGGGTCCTGAACACGCCGACCGGCTTGCCGGATTGCACCAGCAGGGTCTCGTCGTCATTCAGGTTGGTCAGGCACTCGACGATCTGGTCGTAGCACTCCCAATTGCGCGCGGCGCGGCCGATGCCGCCATACACCACCAGTTCCTTGGGGTTCTCGGCCACTTCGGGGTCGAGGTTGTTCATCAGCATGCGCAGCGGCGCTTCGGTCAGCCAACTCTTGGCGGTCAGCTGATTACCACGCGGGGCGCGAATTTCGCTATCACGGAAACGGGTCGAGTTGCTCACAAGAAATCCTCCAGGGAAAGACCGCCGTCAGCCTGACTATTTTTACGCATTACGGCTGGGCATGCGCAGATCTAAACATGTATATACAAGTATGATCAAGTGAAAATCCCGCCCCTTCGCGCTCATTGCCCCACTGCCAATTCGCTTGCCCACAACCCACTACACCGGCACAGAGGATACAAACACCTGCCAAGCCGGTTTTTTGGCCGTTACTCCCGAAAAATACGCACCCTTATGTATATACAAATAGAACGGCAATATGCTCGCAAAACGAGCGAAAATGACCTGATTAGCAATGGACCCCAGCCCGCGCCATCGCAAGCAAGCCAGGGACCACAGCACGGCGGCTTCCGGCTCGGCGCGCCAAACAACTGCGGTAAACCCGTTATTTTCGCCTCCCGGTCCGCTCGCGAAGGGGCGCCGGCGGTAGCGGCTGAGGATCATTGCTAATCAGCAAAAGCAGCGCGTCGGGGCGGTCCTCGGTGCCCCTTTGCAGGAGGCGCGCCCCGCGGCGTAGCGGACAACGTCCGCTCAAAAAAACTGAAATGAGGGGGTTTAGCGCGAGGTCAATTCGATCAAACAGCAAACGCCGGCAGCACTGCCCTGCAACTGCAGTTCGGCCAAGTCGGCTGCACGCTCAACCTGCAGGCAGTCGTAATGCCCCAAGAGCACTGCACTGCCATCAGCGAGGCGCACTTCGAGCGCCGACGCAGCGTTGAACAGCAGCATGACAGCCGCCGAACTGAACACCCGCTGTGACCGCTCCAGGGACAACCACTGCAGGCGCGCCGCATAGCGCTGCGGCGCATAGATCAGGTTGAAGTCACGGATGGCACCGGCCAGCAACTGGCACTCCACCCGGCTGTCACCGGCGAAGGCGAAGGGATCGATCGGCAACAGCGGCCGCGACGGCACGCCGTCGACCTGCAGGCACATACCCTCACCTTCCAGCACGGTGATGATGCGCTGGTAGCCATTGAACGCGGAAAAACCACCCGACGCACCGATATCGGCAATCGACAGGCGCCAACCGAAGCCTTCCAGGCCTTCCCCCTGATCACGGGCAATTTCCAGGGTACTGCCCGCGCCGTTCTTCCACGGCATGCGCGGATAGTCGGCCGCGCGCAGGATCTGCATCCGACTCATGAACTGAAACGCCCCTCCAGACGATGGCGCGATCCCGGATGCAGCAGGCGCGCCGAGGTTACTGCCTGTGGACCGGACCAGGTGCGCCGGCGAATCAACAGACAGGGTTCGCCGCGCTCGATCTGCAACAGCCGGCACTCTTCGGCATCGGCGAGAATCGCCTCGACCACATGCTCGCCCTCGGTCAGCGGCGCGACCCGCGACAGGTAGGCATAGGGCGTCAACTGGGTAAAATCCTGCTTGAGGTAGTCGGGGGCCACCGCCGCATTCACATAGCGATCTTCCAACTGCACCGGCACATCGTTTTCGTAATGCACGATCAGCGAGTGGAACACCCGCTGGCCTTCGCGCAGATCCAGCGCCATGGCCCGCTCCGGGTTGGCCAACTCTTCGCCCAGGCGAATCAGCTTGCACTGGTGACGATGGCCGCGGGCAGCGATCTCGTCGGCGATGTTGTTCACTGCGAACAAGGCCGAGCGCCCCTTGGGCTCGGCAACGAAGGTGCCCACGCCCTGCATTCGCAGCAGCAGGCCGTCATTGGTCAACTCGCGCAAGGCGCGGTTGATGGTCATGCGACTGAAACCCAGCTCTTCCACCAGCTCGCTTTCCGAGGGCACCCGGTGGTGCGCCGGCCAGGCGCCGCTATGGATCTGCTGGACGATCATCTGCTTGACCTGGGCATACAGCGGCGCCGGTGCTTCACTGAGCTGACCGGCAAAAGCGGACGGCTTCGACAATGTTTTAACCATGTACCTCTCCTTGTCGCCTGACCGGCAGTTTACCCTCGCCACAAACACCTGTATATGTATATACAAATAAACACCAGCAAGTGGACAAGCATTATGCCTGCATTCTTCGCCCCCGCGCCCTGCTCGCCCGAGGCTGGGCACAGAACGTACGCCTGGAAATTTCCACCTCCGGCATCCTGGAAAGCATCACCGTCGACGGCTCGGCCGCGGGCGCCGAGCGCCTGCGCGGCCCGGTGGTACCGGGCATGCCCAACCTGCATTCGCATGCCTTTCAGCGCGCCATGGCCGGCCTCACTGAAGTGGCCGGCAATCCCAATGACAGCTTCTGGACCTGGCGCGAACTGATGTACCGCCTGGTCGGCCAGCTCAGCCCCGAACAGGTCGAGGTGATCGCCCGCCAGCTGTATATCGAGATGCTCAAGGCCGGCTACACCTCGGTCGCCGAATTCCACTACGTGCACCATGACCCCCAGGGCCAGGCCTACGCCGATCCGGCCGAACTGGCCCTGCGCATCAGCCAGGCCGCCCTGGATGCCGGCATCGGCCTGACCCTGTTGCCAGTGCTCTACAGCCATTCCGGCTTCGGCGGTCAGCCGCCGAATCAGGGACAACGACGCTTTATCCACAGCAGCGACAGCTACCTGGCCCTGCAACAGCGCTTACAGCCCCTGCTCGAACAGCGCCCGGCGCAGCGCCTGGGCCTGTGTTTTCATTCGCTGCGCGCGGTCAGCCCCGAACAGATCCAGAGCGTACTGGACGCGACTGCCGGCGATTGCCCAGTCCATATTCATATCGCCGAACAGCAGAAGGAAGTCGACGACTGCCTGGCCTGGAGCGGTCGCCGCCCCCTGCAATGGCTGTATGAACACGCGCCAGTGGATCAACGCTGGTGCCTGGTGCACGCCACCCATGCACAGGCCGACGAAGTCACCCTGATGGCGCGCAGTGGCGCAGTGGCCGGCCTGTGCCTGACCACCGAGGCCAACCTCGGTGACGGCATCTTCCCGGCGGTGGACTTCCTCGCCCAGGGCGGTCGCCTGGGCATCGGCTCGGACAGCCATGTCTCGGTCAACATGACCGAGGAATTGCGCTGGCTGGAATACGGCCAACGCCTGCGCGACCAACGGCGCAATCGTCTCTACCGCAGCGATCAACCGCTGATCGGCCGCAGCCTGTACGACGCGGCCCTGGCCGGCGGCGCCCAGGCGCTCGGCCAAGCGGTGGGTGAACTGGCGGTCGGCAAGCGCGCCGATTGGCTGGTGCTGGATGGCGACGACCCCTATATCGCCACGGCCAGCGACGATGCCCTGCTGGGCCGCTGGCTGTTCGCCGGCAGCGAACGGCAGATCCGCGATGTCATGGTCGGCGGTCGCTGGGTAGTCCGCGACGGCCAGCATGCCGGCGAAGTGGCAACCGCCCAAGCCTTCGCCCAGGTACTGCGCGAACTGCTTGGTTAGCGGCGCCCGCTCAATGGGCTGCCACGCGCCCTACGTCCAGTAGCGCATACGGCTGCAGACCCAGAAAAATGCCGCTGTCCTGATAAGGAAAGCGGCATTTTTCTCAAGTGCGCGGTATCGCCCTTCGCGGGCGTTGTTCAGGGTTGCGGCAACTGGTCGTCTGGCGTGCGCCAGATCAATGCAGCGGTGTCATAGCCTTGTCCACGCGCCACGTCCAGCAACTTGTCACGCATGGCCGGCGCCACTTGCGGGCTGCGCGCCAGTAGCCACAGGTGGTCGCGATTCGGGTGGCCAACCAGTGCGCTCTGGTAGTCGTCATCCAGGTACAGCACCCAGTACTCGCCCTTGGCGACGCCCGGCAGCAGGCCGCCTAACCAGTTGTCGAAGCGCACCCACAGCTTGCTAGTCTTGCCTGCCACCTGCGGCACCGCCCGCCCTCAACCTCCTGCCACTCGCCCTCGAGGGTGCGACAACGGTTGCTCACACTGAGACTGCCATCGTCCTGCAGGGCATAACGCGCCTCGGATTGCGCGCAGTTACGCTGGAAGAACATCGGCAAGCGCGCCAGCTCGTACCAGGTACCCTGATAACGCTGCAGGTCGACCTTGTCGACGGTTTTCGGCGGCACCACTCCGGTACCCGAGTTGGCGCAACCCGCCAGTACTGCAACGGCTAATAACCCCGCGAGTACGCGCATGCTCGACTCCTTAGTTCAGACCCTTGCCCGAGAACATCACCACCTTGTCGCCAGCGTACTGCACGCTGATAAGGCTCTTCTCGTCGCCCCAGGTGCAACTGGTGATGCCCAAGGCGCCTGCGCACTCGCTGGGCGCGCCGAGCAATTGCTCGACCTCCGGCTTGCTCATCCCGGACTTGAGTTGGGAATAATTATCCTGATTGACCTTGCTGCAAGCAGCCAGCAGCACACAACCCGACAGCACGACGAAATAGCGCAACGACATGGCGCAGACTCCAGAATTTAAAGTAGGACAAGCTTGGCACAGCGCCGCAGCAGCTGCCCGATTAGGACGTCAGAAACGCGAGCCAGGTTCCTGCAGGAAAGCCAACTCTTCCGGGGTCGAGGGCCGAGTAAGTACGGCATTGCGATGGGGAAAGCGGGCAAACCGGGCGATCACCCGTTGATGACGCTCGGCGTAATCCAGGTAATCGGCGAACAGGGCGCGCTCGCCAGGCGCCGCGATGGACAACAGTTGAGCGAAACGGCGCACCGCCTCGTCCTGCAGCAGCAGGTCTTCGGCGTGCTCCAGGACCAGGTAGACGAACACCCGCTGAATCGGCGCCAGCGCCTCTTCCTTCTCTCCGTCCAGCCCTTCGAGCACCAGTTGCAGGCCCCTGGCAGCGCCGGCGAAGGCCTGCGGGTTGCCGCGAAAGATCATCCGCGGTAACTGGTCGAGTAGCAGGATCAGCGCCAGCCAGCCGCGCGGCGACTCCGCCCAGTCGCGCAACTCGCCGGCCAGCGCCTGCCCCACCAGCTCGCCGAATCGCTCACGCGCCTCGGCGTCCTGGCCATCCTGCTTGCCGAACCACAGTGCGGAACGCGCCGCCGCCACCTCGGCGGCCGTTGTCCCGGGCCCAAACCACCAGTCGAGCAACGGCTGCCAAGGTTTATGCATGGATCACTCCTGGTGGTAGGCGGTCACGCGCTCGACTTCTTCCTTGGAGCCAAGGAACACCGGCACGCGCTGGTGCAGGGAAGTCGGCTGGATATCGAGAATACGTTGGGTACCATTGGTCGCAGCGCCACCCGCCTGTTCGATGATGAAGGACATCGGGTTGGCTTCGTACATCAGGCGCAACTTGCCGGGCATCGAAGGATCGCGATCATCACGCGGGTACATGAACACGCCGCCACGGGTGAGGATGCGGTGCACGTCGGCAACCATGGAGGCGATCCAGCGCATGTTGTAGTTCTTTTCCAGCGGCCCGCTTGCACCGGCCAGCAACTCGCTCACATAACGCTGCACCGGCGCTTCCCAGTGACGCTGGTTGGATATGTTGACGGCGAATTCCTGGGTGGTTTCCGGCACCTTGATGTCATCGTGGGTCAGCACGAAGCTGCCCAGCTCGCGATCCAGGGTGAAGCCTTTGACGCCGTTTCCCAGGGTCAGCAGCAGCATGGTCTGCGGGCCATAGATCGCATAACCGGCGGCGACTTGCTCGGTGCCTGGCTGGAGAAAGGCTTCTTCGCCAAGATCGCCGGTGGCGCCGTTGCGCTCGGGGCAACGCAGGACCGAGAAGATGGTGCCTACCGACACGTTGACATCGATGTTGGACGAGCCGTCCAGTGGGTCGAACACCAGCAGGTAAGCGCCTTTCGGATAGCGCCCGGGAATCTGGTAGGCCTGGTCCATTTCTTCCGACGCCATGCCGGCCAGGTGACCACCCCACTCGTTGGCCTCGAGGAGGATTTCGTTGGACATTACATCCAGCTTTTTCTGCACTTCGCCCTGCACGTTCTCGGTGCCCATGCTGCCGAGCACGTCATCCAGGGCGCCCTTGGATACCGCATGGCTGATCGCCTTGCAGGCCCGCGCTACCACTTCGATAAGGAAACGCAGATCGGCGGGAGTGTTATGGCTGCGGGTCTGCTCGATCAGATAGCGACTCAGGGTGATGCGGGACATGGATGGCTCCGGGAAGGAAAGAAATCGTGCGCAGTTTAACCCTTTACGGGCGGCAGCGCCTCCAACCCAGAGTGGGTGGAGCGCATACTCGGCATTCGGAACGGCTTAAGCCTGCATGCATACCTGCACGCGGTTACGTCCCGCCCGTTTTGCCTCCTATAGTGCGACATCGCCCGCATGCAGGAGTTCATCCAGCGCGTGGCCTTGCTCGGGCCACAGCGCCAGGCCAGCCAACAAGGTTACCGCTCGCTCACCACTGCGCTTAAGCAGCGGACTCGCGGGCAGGCCCCGACAGATCGACGCCAGGCGCTTGCGCGCCGCCTGCCCCAACAACGGCACCCCGCCGCTTTGCGCGGATCAACTGCCTGCGGACATACCCCGCATGAGCCCACACTCAACTCAGGAATCGGCACCCATATCCGGCGGGAGATAAAGCTGACCGACCCTCTCTCGACAACAGGACGGCACCTCAATACATACCGAAAGAGCAAAATCAGGCAACTCCCGCACTGCGCAACACTGCCCCTGTAAATATCCGACAGAACCCTGCTTGCGCTGCCACCACTACACAATCAATTTATTTAACTCAGAACAGTAGTTACCACGCCCAACTATCAGACGCAGCATTCATCACCAATAACAGCACCTTAGTACCAAGTAAACTCACCACCCAGCCCAGCACCCTCCGACAGGGTCTACTCTCCAAACGCCCAGCACTTGCCAACGACCGACACAACACAAAACGCACAAACAGGGCGCAACTCTGTATGCCAGCGAATTATAACTGTGCAAGAACTTTGATATTTTTTTGGCGTCATTAATTTTACATAAAAAAATATAGCATATTATTGGCGCCTTAAATAAGTCGATATTTAACTCATTGTTTTATAAGCATTTAATTATTACAGAAGAAGAAGGATCGTAAAAAACGAATTTGGTTCAAGTTTTGCTTGAACCACTTAGCCAGCCAACTTAAGATCCCCGTCGAACTAATTACGGTGGCAGCCAAACAATCGAAGAAACTGTAACGATTGCGCAATCTGCACCCTGTATTTAATCGCAGGGAAGTTGGTGAAAAGTGATTTTGCTAATCATCGGATATTATTGGAGAGGGACCTTATGAGAATCAGTATTTTTGGCCTGGGCTATGTGGGCGCCGTCTGTGCTGGCTGCCTGTCTGCTCGCGGGCATGAGGTCATCGGGGTCGATGTCTCGCAACCCAAAATCGATCTGATCAATCAGGGTAAATCCCCTATCGTCGAAACGGGCCTGGCCGAACTGCTGGACGCTGGGGTAAAAGCCGGCCGACTGCATGGCACCACCGACGTCGCCGCCGCCGTGCTGGCGAGTGAGCTCTCGTTCATTGCAGTAGGCACACCCAGCAAGCGCAACGGCGATCTCGATCTTGGCTACATGGAGCAGGTCTGCACGCAGATTGGTACAGCACTGCGCGATAAAAGCGAGCGCCATACCATTGTGGTACGCAGCACCGTACTGCCGGGCACCGTGAAGAACGTAGTGATCCCGCTGCTCGAAGCCGCTTCCGGCAAGCAGGCCGGCGTCGACTTTGGCGTGGCGACCAACCCTGAGTTCCTGCGCGAAAGCACAGCCATCAACGACTACGACTTCCCCGCCATGACCGTGATCGGCGAGCTGGACGCGCAATCGGGCGACCTGCTCCAGGAGCTGTACAGCGAACTGGACGCCCCGATCATCCGCAAGTCGATCGAAGTCGCCGAAATGATCAAGTACACCTGCAACGTCTGGCACGCCACAAAGGTCAGCTTTGCCAATGAAATCGGCAACATCGCCAAGGCCTGCGGCGTCGACGGCCGCGAAGTGATGGACGTGATCTGCCAGGATCACAAGCTCAATCTATCCAAGTACTACATGAAGCCCGGCTTCGCTTTTGGTGGCTCCTGCCTGCCGAAAGACGTGCGCGCCCTGTCCTATCGCGCGGGCTCGTTGGACGTCGAAGCGCCGCTGATTGGTTCGTTGATGCGCAGCAACGTGATTCAGGTGCAGAACGCCTTCGACATCATCTCCAGCTACGACAAGCGCAAGATTGGCCTGCTGGGCCTGAGCTTCAAGGCGGGCACCGACGACCTGCGCGAAAGCCCGCTGGTAGAGCTGGCGGAGATGCTGATCGGCAAGGGTTACGAGCTACGCATATTCGACAACAACGTCGAATATGCCCGGGTTTTCGGCGCCAACAAGGAATACATCGAGTCGAAGATCCCCCACGTCTCCTCGCTGCTGTGTAGCGAACTCGAAGATGTGGTCGCGGCTTCCGACGTGCTGATTCTCGGCAACGGCGACCCACGCTTCGCCGAAGTACTGATGAATGCCGGCGACGACAAACAGATCGTCGATCTGGTTGGCTTCATGCAGCACAGCTCCAGCGGTTCCAAGGAAGGTATCTGCTGGTAAGCGCAATGACTCTCGCCCCCGCAACAATTAAACGGTATTCGGGCTGCCGCGGACCGCAACAAAGCGCCCTGCCTCTTCACTGCCCAACGTGATGCAAATCCATGCACCAAAGGAGTGACAGCATGATCCCCTTGATTTTGTCCGGTGGTAGCGGTTCTCGACTCTGGCCGCTCTCGCGCAAGCTCTACCCCAAGCAGTTCCTCGCCCTCACCGGCCCGGAAACGATGTTTCAGCAGACGCTGCAGCGCCTGGCGCTCGAGGGCATGGGCAAACCCATGGTGGTGTGCAACGAAGAGCACCGCTTCATCGTCAGCGAACAATTGGCCGCCATCGACTGTAGTGCGCAAACGATCCTGCTCGAACCCTTCGGTCGTAATACTGCACCGGCGGTGGCAATCGCCGCCATGCACCTGCTCGCCGATGGCCGTGACGAGCTGCTGCTGGTACTGCCAGCAGACCATGTAATCGAGGAGCTCGAGGTCTTCCATGCGGCCCTCGATGTCGCGCGCCAGGCCGCCGAGCAAGGCGAGATGGTGCTGTTCGGCGTGCCCGCCGAACGCCCGGAAACTGGCTACGGCTACATCAAGAGCGGAAGCAGCAACAGCGAGCTGCCGACTGGCGTATTGACCGTGGAGCGTTTCGTCGAGAAACCCGACCTGGCCACTGCCGGTGAATTCGTCGCACAAGGCGACTACTTCTGGAACAGCGGCATGTTTCTGTTCCGCTGCAGCCGCTACCTCGAAGAACTGCAACGCCACGACCCCGACATCTACGACACCTGCATGCTGGCGCTGAAACGCAGCGAGATCGACCTGAACTACGTGCGTATCGACCCGAGCAGCTTCGCCTGCTGCCCGGACAACTCGATCGACTACGCCGTGATGGAAAAGACCACGCGCGCCTGCGTAGTGCCGCTCGCGGCCGGCTGGAACGATGTCGGCTCCTGGTCGGCGCTATGGGACGTCCAGGACAAGGATGCCAATGGCAACAGCCATACCGGTGATGTAGTCCTGTATGACAGCCACAACAACCTGGTACACAGCCAGAGCAAGCTGGTCACTCTGGTCGGCCTGGACGACGTAGTGGTGGTGGAGACCAAGGATGCAGTGATGATTGCTCACAAGGACCGGGTGCAAGAGGTCAAGCAGTTGGTCACCACCTTGACCGCCCAGGGCCGCCCCGAAGCCCAGAACCACTGCCAGGTCTACCGCCCCTGGGGCAGCTATGACTCCGTGGATAGCGGTCACCGCTTTCAGGTCAAGCGAATCATAGTCAATCCCAGCGCCAGCCTGTCTCTGCAGAAACACCATCACCGTGCCGAGCACTGGATCGTGGTCACAGGCACTGCACGCGTGACCTGTGATGAGCAAACGTTTCTGCTCTCGGAAAACCAGTCGACCTACATCCCTATTGGGTCGGTCCACCGCCTTTCCAACCCCGGAAAAATCCCCCTGGAAATCATCGAGGTGCAGTCGGGCAGCTACCTGGGTGAAGACGATATCGAGCGATTCGACGACGTCTACGGACGCACCGACGCCACTCTCAACTAATTCAAGGACCCGATCCGGGGCCGCTCGGCGAAACGCCCGGCGACAGAGGACGGCTTCAACGGAGGAAGCACAACCCATGCTCAAGTATTTTGTCAGTGCATTTGAGAGGCTGGAGACTTCAGCGGTCTTCGCCAAACTCTGTGGCTGGGCTTGCCTTGTCGCCTTGATCGCTCTTGCCTCCGAGATGGTCGATCCGGCATACCTGGATCCTTCGCACCAGAAGTTCATCTTCCTGGTCGGTGCGCTGGGCATGTGGCGCTACGGCAACGCCATCGTTCACTACCTGCGCGGCATGTATTTCCTGCACTGGCGCTTTCCGCGGATGCGCAAGGCCGTCGAGCACATGGGGACGGCAGCATTGCCCGAGCATATGTTCATGGTGGTGACCAGCTTCCGCATTCCCACCCACACCACCTTCAAGGTCTACCAATCGGTATTCCAGGAAATTCAGCGTCTGCCAGTGCCCTGCACGGTGATCGCGTCGATTGTCGAGAAAGGTGACGAGAACTTCATCAAAGACATCATGCGCCAGGAAGTGCGCGAGCGTACCGACATCAAGCTGATCATCGTGCGCGCCCGCGGTACCGGAAAGCGCGACGGCCTGGCGCACGCCTTCCGCGCCTTATCGCGGCAGATGCCTATGGAAAACGCAGTGGTCGGCGTGGTCGACGGCGACACCATGATGCTGCCCGGCTGCGTCGAGCGCGCCGTGAGCATGTTCGCCTATCTACCCAACGTCGGCGGCATCACCACCAACGAATTCTGTGAGGTGGAAGGCAGCAAGGTGATGAAGGAGTGGCACACCATGCGCTTCGTCCAACGGCACATCAACATGTGCTCGATGGCCCTGTCCCACCGTGTGCTGACCCTCACTGGACGCCTGTCGTTCTTCCGCGCCAGTGTTATGACCAATCCCGAGTTCATCAAAGACGTCGAGGCCGACTTCCTCGAGCATTGGCGCCTCGGCCGTTTCCAGTTCCTCACCGGCGACGACAAGTCGTCCTGGCTCAGCCTGATGCGCGCCGGCTGGGACACCTTTTACGTGCCCGACAGCCATACCCTGACGGTGGAACATCCGCCCGACAGCAGCTTCCTGCGCGCGACCCGGCAGTTGATGTACCGCTGGTATGGCAATTCGCTGCGGCAGAATTTCCGCGCCACCAAACTGCTGGGGCTCGACCGCCTGGGGCTCTTCACCATGTACGTGCTGTATGACCAGCGCGTGTCCATGTGGACCTGCCTGATGGGCTTGAGTGCCTCGGTAGTGGCCGGCCTGCTGTTCGGCATGCAGTACCTGCTGCTGTATCTGTTCTGGGTTCTGCTATCGCGCACGCTGGTGACTTTGCTGTTTTTCTTCACGCGGCACCCGGTCGACCCGATCTACCCCTTTGTTCTTTATTACAACCAGATCGTCGGCTCGGTGATGAAGGTTTACACCATGTTCCACATGGATCTGCAAAGTTGGACCCGGCAAAAAACCACGCTCAGCAACGGCAGCGTCAGTTTCGATGCAGCCCTCAACCGATGGACTTCGAAGGCGATGCTGCTGTCCTCCATTGCCATTTTCTTCGGGGTCATTTCGGTCCTGCTAGATCTCACGCAACCATAAAGTAAAGGCGCGAACGCTATGAGTAGCACCTCTGTCTTAGCGGCAAACGTTGTTCACGAGGCCATCGACGAACGTCAGTTCGTCCGCACCAAAATACCGGCCAAGGCCATCCTCAGTGGCCATGGCCTGAGCGGTCTCGAATGCAATATCCAGGACATCTCTCTCGGCGGAATGGGTCTGCTGTACGACCAGCCACTGAAACTCGGCAGCCTGTTCAACGCCTCGATCCGCCTCAAGCTGAGCACGATCGACCTGAACATCGACGCCAAGGTGAAGATCGTCTCGCAACGCGGCCGGGAGGTCGGCGCCGAGTTCGTCGAACTGGACAGCCAGAAACGCGACATCCTGCGCTATATCATCGCAGCTTACATGTCCGGCGATATCGCCGACATCAACGGCCTGTTCAACGTGATGCAGCGTGAGAACTACATCAAGGAGCGCAAGACAAAACACGCCAGCGCCCGCACCTCGGGCGAGCGCCTGAAAGCCGCCCTGGGCACCCTGCTGTTCCTCGCCGTGGGTCTGGCGGCCCTGAGCCTGATTCTCTACAAGAGCTACCTGCTGTTCTTCCGCATCCCGGCCAGCCAAGCCATCGTCAGTGCCAATGCTTACGTGATCAGCATGCCGGATAACGGCTATGTGAAGTACCTGCTGCAACCCGGTCAGGTCCAGGTCAAGGTGGGTGAGCCGGTGGCCAGCGTGTCCAGTCAGCTGGCCGCCACCTTCACCACGCCATCGGATATTCAGGCGCTGGCCAACCTGTCGCAGACCGACATGCAGCTGCTGATGGGCCGCACCCTGATCGAGACGGTGATCGCCAGCCCCTGCGATTGCGATGTGTTCTTCCCCGCCAAGACGCTCGATGGCTACGCCTACAAGTACCAGCCGCTGGTACACCTGCTGCCGCGCGACGAGGACCTGTTTATCAAAGCCACGGTGCCGTTCGAGCAGATGAGCAAGCTCGCCCGGGTCAGCTCGGTACAGATGCAAATCTTCGGTATCGATGAGCCCGTCGGCGGCACAGTCGTCGCCAGTGCGGTGGACGAGCTGAACCAGACCCTGGTGCTGAGCATCAAGCCAGAGCGCGCATTGCCGCACGACGCGTACCAGAAACCAGTCTCCGTGGAACTGTTCCTCGGCCTGCCGCTGATCGCTCAGTTCTAAGGCGCATCGATGAGATATTTACCGTCTTATGCCGCCGGGCTAATCGCCGTGCTGCTCGCTGCAAGTGCCAGCGGATCAGCCATTGCCGGACAAAGCCTGCAGCAAATCCGCTATGCGCTATTCAAGGATCCCTCTGCCTCGGTAGAAGGCGACTTGCGCCTGTTGGCGGAAAAGGGCGACCTGGCCTCCCAGCACCTGCTAGCCAACGTACTGGCGGCAGACCCGGTGCAAACATACGAGGCGGTAACCTTCTATAAGAACGCCTTTGCCGAGGGCCGTGGCGAAATTGCGGCGCTCGCGTCCATGGCCCGACTAATGGATCGCAATCCACGGCTACGGCGGGAAAACAGCGATTTCTTTCGGGCGGCCTTGCAGCAATTTGCGCAAAACCGTGACGTGCAAACCCTCAACACCAGCCTTGAGGTCTTCGTCGCCTACCCCGAGTTCTTTACCCCGCAAGAGGCTCAGTCGCTGATCGAGCTATACGGCAGGTCTTGCCTGGTGGACTGCAGCAGTGACTTCTATCGGGCGATTCTGGCCGAGCGGCTCGGCCAGATCGATCAAGCCAAAGCCGGCTATGAACGAGCCATGATGACCGATGTCAGGGCCGTCGATCGCTACTACGCCGTGCTCGGCGAACAGCAAGATCCACTGTTTGCCCGTTTCGCCAAGACTCTGGTCGAGCGCCTCGACAGCATCCCGGTCGAAATCGTGCACCGCATCGGCACGCAGCTAGACAGCATCAGCGCTGAGCGCAGTGTGGGCCTGCGCTACCCGCTCGAACCGACTAAAGCCGCACTGGATCGGCTACCGCCAGCCGAGCAGGACGCCCAAAAAGCGGCCATCGAACAGGTCAAGACCACGGTTGAAGAAGAAGCCGAGTCGCTGCGCGGCGACGCCCTGATCTGGCTGGATAACGCGGTCGAACGCGGCTGGGTGCCGGGGATGGTCGCCAAGGTCAACTTCATGACTTCTTCGCCCACCGAGCACAGTGCTAGCGACACTGCCGCTCTGATCGAGCGCATTGAGCAGAGCCAGCCCTTGCGCGCCAAAGCCCTGCGCGTATCCCTGCACCTGGTGACCAGTTGGCCGACCCTCGACCCGTTCAAGGCCCAGGCGCTGATCGAGGAACTGATCGCCGCCGATTACCGCGACGCGCGCATGCTGCTTGGCGATCTGTATAGCCATGGCGGCCTGGACGAGCCCGAACAGCAAAAAGCGCTGGCGATCTATAGGGAAATGGCCGCAAGCGGCTCATCGACTGCGTATTACCGCATGGCTTCGGTTTACTCCAGCGCACGCGGCATTTGTTACGACGCAGTGAAGGCCTACACCTACGCCAGTGTCGCGGTGGAATACGGCGACTACCGTGCCAGCAACCTGCTTAAAGAGCTGGAAAGACGTATGCCCAAGCACGACATCGAGCAAGCGCTGCTCGCCCAGGCCAAACTGCTCAAGGATGTGTACCAATGAACACTTTGAACGCGCTCAGGTTCAGCGCTACTTCACTCGCACTGCTGGCCTCATTGGCCTGGGCAGCAGACGAACCGGCGCTTGCGCTGGGCGTTGAAGATGAGGTGATCACCTCCGAGGTCTTCCACAAGCTGACCCTGCAAACCGGCTACGGCCCTCAGGACTCGACGATAGGCAACCGTCGCGAAAGCTTCCAGAGCTACCGCTATGAACCCTCGTTTCACTGGTACTCCCCGGAGAATCGCTGGGCCAAATGGCAAGTCTTCGGCCGGGCCTGGATCAACTATGACACCAGCCAGGCCTCTACCTCGCTGCAAGAAAACAACCCGCAATCTGGCCCCGAGCGTGAGCGACCGGAGTACTTCTATTCCGAACTGCGCGAGCTCTATGTACGCCGCAACCTACTATGGGATGACCCCCGTTACTCGGTAACCCTGGGCCGGCAAAGTTTCTTCGACCACTACGGCATCTGGTGGGACGACACCATCGAATCCGTGCGTTTCAACTACCAGGACAGCTTCTCCAGCGGTTTTCTGGCAATGGGCCAGAAGTTCTATTACTACAACACCGACGTGAACGATCTCGACGACACCGACGAGGACATCTTCTACGCCATGGGCGAGTACGCCTGGCGCTGGAGCCCGCACAACAGTGTCGGCGTACGCATGCTCTACGAGGACGATCACTCGGATCAAAATCCTGCAGACCGCCAGGACTTCACGGGCCTGCGTGCCGGGCTGTTCTTCGACGGTCAGAACCTCGACCTGCGACCGCTGAGCGATTACCACCTGGAACTGGCAACACTCGACGGCACAGTCGAAAGCATCGACAGCAACAATCTGCGCGACGATGGCCATACCCGAGGCTGGGCGGTGCTCGGCGAAGTCGGCAAGCGTTTCAACGACCTGCCCTGGACCCCGCGCCTAGCCCTGCGCGGCGGCATCACCGATAAGCCGGACGATGCCAATGACGGTTTCTACCTGAACCGCATCCAGTCCGATCGAGTGGTCGAACTGGAGCGCTACAGCACCCGCCTGGTCAGCGCGTTCATCAACGTCAACGTGCGCAACCTGAAGTACTACGGGGTCACCCTGGAGACCCAGCCGACTCCGCGCAGCTCGCTGGACTTTCGCCTCAGCGATCTCTATTTGCGCGATGACGCGGGCGACCTGCCGCTACGCGTCGATCGTGAGCAGAGCCGTACGCGCCAGGCAAATATTGCCAACGGCAGCCACGACGGCAGCAGTTCGGTGGGCCAGGTGCTCGATGTGAATTACTACTGGAAGATGTTTCCCATCGCTCACCAGGGCAAGCATCTCGACCTCAACACCTTGCTCAGCGCCAGCTACTTTCGCGCCGGCGATGCGGTCGCTAGTGGCGATGACTACCAGCTCACGCTGGGTATCGTGATGCACTACTGACAGGCGAAACACCATGGTCTTCACCTCGAACATCTTCCTGTTTCTGTTCCTGCCGGTCTTCCTGCTCTGCTATTACGCAGTCAAAGACCAGTGGCGCTCCTACGTGATAGTGCTCGGCAGCTACCTGTTCTACGCCTGGTGGCGCCCGGACTTTCTCTTGCTGTTCGTCGCCATCTCATACTGGAACTATTGGTTCGGCATCAAGATCAAGGCGCGCATGGATGCCGGCAACAAGACCCTGGCTTTCCGCCTGCTGTGCGTAGGCGTGGTCGGCAACCTGTCGACCTTGGGTTACTTCAAGTACGCCAACTTCGGGGTCGAGGTGATCGCCGCGGTATTGCAGCCGCTGGGTATCGATACCTTCACCCTGGAACACATCATCCTGCCGCTGGGGATTTCCTTCTTTGTATTCCAGGCGCTGAGCTACATCGTCGATATTTACCGGCGCAATGCCGAACCAACCACCCGCTTCGTCGACTTTGCGGCCTACATTGCCCTGTTTCCGCAACTGATCGCCGGTCCGATCCTGCGCTACAGCCTGATCGACAAGCAGCTCAAGCAGCGTACGCACTCCCTGGAGCTGTTCTCCCTGGGCGCCTGCCGGTTCATGCTCGGCTTTATCAAGAAAGTGCTGATCGCCGACTCCCTGGCGCCGATGAACATGTTGTTCGTCGGCGAAGGTTCACCGCAACTGGTCGACGCCTGGTTCGGCCTGTTCATTTCGACGCTGCAGCTGTACTTCGATTTCTCCGGCTACAGCGACATGGCCATCGGCCTGGGCATGATGATGGGCTTTCGCTTCGCCGAGAACTTCAACCAGCCCTACCTGGCACAGAGCGTCACCGAGTTCTGGCAGCGCTGGCACATGACCCTGGCGGACTTCCTGCGCGACTATGTCTACATGCCCATGGTGCGCAAGCGCCTGGCCGGCATGCTGGTGGCGCTGGTCTACACCATGCTGCTGTCCGGCCTCTGGCATGGCGCCAGCTTCGCCTTCATCCTCTGGGGCTTGTTCTTCGGTGTGGCCATGGTGACCGAACGCAAGCTTGGCCTGGCGACCAAGATCACCACGCCCTACAGTCCACTGCGCAACCTGCGCACAGTGCTCCTGATTTTGTCGTGCATGCCACTGTTCTTCACCGGCGACCTCGAACACAGCCTGGGTATCTATGCGGCGATGCTCGGCATGAACGGCATCGGCACCCTCAATCTCTACCTGTTCGGCACGTCGGCGATGACCATTTCCTTCGCCCTGGTGGCTGTCGCCTGGCTGGTCATCGCCGGTGCCATCAACAGCCGCTACTACGCCGGCAACAAGGAACAGTACTTCATGCAGCATGTCGGCGGCTTCAGCGCCCTGCTGCTGTGGGCAGGCTTCGCGTTGGCCATCAGCCGCCTGGCGGCTAATTCCTTCTCTCCCTTCCTGTACTTCCAATTCTGAGGTGCTGCCATGTTTCCGGTGATGAGTTCGGCGAGCAAGATAAATGGCATCGCCTTCTGCGCGCTGTTGCTGGTGATGTTCATCTACTCGCTGCCTGCGGTTTATGATTTTTCCAAGTCGCAGACCCAGGCGCAGTCCCTCGAACTGTTCCTCGACGGCAAGCTGCTGCGCAAATTCGAGCAGCGTTACGACAAGCAGTTTTTCATCCGCGACTCGGCGGTCAAGCTCTGGGCCAGTACCCAATACCTGCTGTTCAACGAAGGCGCGCAAGGCGTGGTGCTGGGCAACGACGGCTGGCTTTACACCAGCCAGGAGTACCTGGTGCCCAACGACCTGAGCGCCAACCTGCAGCAACAGGTCGAGCAAATCGCCAAGGTACAGACCCTGCTGCAGGAGCACGGCAAACGCCTGATCATGCTGCCAGTGCCGATGAAGCTGGATATCTATGCGCAACATGCCCGGCAGCCCCCCGACCCGCGGGCAGTCGACCTCTACCAGCGTTTCAGCCAAGCCCTGCAGCACCGGCAGATCCAGGTCACCAACCTGCGCGACGCCTTCCTTAACCAGCGCGACAGCTCACGGCTGTTCCTCAAGACCGACACTCACTGGAGTCCCTTCGGTGCCAACCTGGCCGCTCAGGAAGTGGCGCGACAGAACCCGCAACTGCGCGGCACCATCCCCTATGCCTCCCATGTAGTGGACGAGAAAAGCCTAAAGGGCGACTTGATGAACTACATCCTGTTCGACCAACGCCTGGCACCCTGGCCTTACCGCCCGGCGATCATCCCGCTCTACGAGACGCTCAACGCGGCGCAGACCGTCAGCGAAGACAACCTGTTCGGCGATAGCGGCCAGTCGATTGCCGTGGTCGGCTCCAGCTACACCAAGATCGAAGACTGGAACTTCCTCGGCTTCCTCAAGGAAGCCCTGCAGAACGACCTGGTCAGTGTTGCCGTCGAGGCCCGCGGGCCGTTCCAGGCGATGACCGAATTCACCGCCAGCAAACTGTTCGACAACGACAGCATCCACACCGTGATCTGGGAATTTCCGGTTCGCACCGTGCTGGCCCAGCAGGCCGGCGAAAAAAGCTGGCAAGCCGTTCAACCACAACATTTCTAGCCTCCAGGAGCTTCCCCATGCAGACCTTTGCCCGCCGGCTGATGTGCCTACTGACCTTACTCGCCGCGACCAGCAGCCAAGCCAAGGAGAACGCCGCCGACCTCTACGATGCGGTCGCACCGGCCAACTCGGCGTTCATCCGCGTACTCAACCTGAGCGACGCGGTGGTCGAGGTCAGCCTCAGCAGCAAGAAGACCCCGCAGAAAGTCGGCCCAGCTCAGCTCGGCAACTATCGTTTCACCCCGCCCGGCAAGATCACGCTGATGGTCGACGGCAAATCCCTGCAACCCGACCTGCCAGCCAATACCGCCAGCACCCTGCTCTACGCCGACGGCCAGCTGACGCTGATCAAGGACAGCTACGTCAACGAGCCGAAAAAAGCCCAGCTGGCCTTCTACAACCTGACCGACAACAGTGCGGCGCTGAAGACCGTGGACGGCAAACACGTGGTGGTCGATGCGATTGACAAGGCGCAAACCGGCGGACGCATGGTCAATGAGTTCAAGATTGCCTTCGCCGCCTATGTCGGCGACCAGAATGTCGCGACCTTCGACGAGATGTTCTTGAAGAAGGGCCGTTCCTACAGTTACGTACTGCTGCCGCAAGGCGCCGGCTACCGCACCATCAGCCAAGCCAACGCGATCGACCCGACCGAGTAAACGGATGACCGGTTTTCTGCATCGGCTGCTAGGCCGGCGCATGGCCCAACAGGACAATAAGCCCGCACATGAAGAAAACACTGCAGCAAATTCTGGCTATGGCGCTCGCCCTGTGCAGCTTGTCGAGCGTTGCCGATGAAACGTCCGAGGGTTGTGATGGCCTGGAGTGTCTGATCTGTTCGGCGGTCACCGATCCTGACCAGTACCAGGGTCGCGGCATGAAGCTGATGCGCTTCATCGCGCCCGGCGACGACCGCTGGTTGTTCCGCTCCTCGGTGGACCTGGTCAATGAATTCGGCATTCCTCCGGCCATGCAACCGGAGTTTGCACGGCTGATGGCGACCTTCGCGGCCAAGGGCACGCACGTGGCCATTGCCGTGCAGCCGACCCGCGGCCTGATGCACCGGGACAAGGTACGCCCCGCGCAGGCCTACGGCTTCGACTATGCCAAGGCCCGCGCCAGCCTGGCTACGATGCAGCGGCAATTACGAGCCGGCGGGGCGGTGGTACCGGACATGCTGCAAGTGGTGGATCAGCCACCGCAGCCCGACTATTTCTTCCGCCGCGACTCGCACTGGACCCCCAGCGGAGCTCAGGTTACCGCCCGCGTGTTAGCTGACGAAGTCAAGCGACAGCCGTTCTATGCGCAACTGAGTCACAAGGCCTATCGCACCGAGCCTGGCGTGATCATTCCGAAGAACGGCATCCTCGACATGGCGCTCGCACGGATTTGCAACAACACCTTCGGTTATCAGTTCGTCAAAAACTACCGCACCATCCCGGCTTCGGATGATGTCAGCACCTTGTTCGACGAGAACGCCGATCCCGAGGTCATCCTGGTCGGCACCAGTAACTCCGCCGCTCGCGAAGACGAAACCCGCCAGTACAACTTCGACGGTTACCTCAAGGAATACCTGGGCGTCGACATCCTCAATTTTGCCCTGCCCGGCGGCGGCCAGGACGGTGCATTACTCGAATACCTGCTCTCGCCGAACTACAACCCTGACGCCCCGCCGAAGATGCTGGTCTGGGAACTGCCCGCTAGCTACAGCCTCGACAGTCCCTACCTGTATCGGCAGCTAATTCCGGCGATCAACGGCGGCTGCGCCAAGGCCGAGACGTTGGCGAGCCACTCACTCGAGCGGCCCTCGCTGCAAGTCAACGAACGCATCGAACTGTTCAGCAACGCCGGTCAGGACCGGCAGAGCCTTGGCAACCTCAACGGCTTTCTCGATGTCAAGATCGGCGACAAGAGCGTCAAGGACTTTTACCTGATCGTCTATTACGACAATGGCGCCCGCGACAAAGTGTGGATGCGTCGCCAGGCCGCCGTTAGCGGTGGTCAGTATTACCTGGAGTTGAGCCAGGCGGCCGAGTTCAAGGACGCCAACCTGCTCTCAGTATTCATGGAGCCCACCACCCCACTGGCGAGCGCCACGACACTCGAGGTCAAAGTATGTCGTTAAGCGTTAAATCCCTGGTTGCTCTGCTGCTGCTCGGCCTCGCGCAGCTGCCGGCCCATGCGACCACGTCGATATGGGCGGCGCAGCCGAATGCACTGGTTGACCAAGCCGCAGACTATCGGCAGTTAAACTGCCCGAAGAAAGCGCCTGCCGCCTATACCGGGCACCTGCAGCTGCAAAGCAAATATGACCAGAGCGACAGCAGCAAGTCGACCTTGCTGACCAAGCAGTCCAAGGAAACCACCCAGATCGGCAAGCAGATCAAGCGTTACATCGGAGGCCTGGTCAGCGCCTCAAACCAATTCCAACGCGCGAAAAAACCGCAGCAGGCCAGGCTCGCACTGGCGTGCCTCGACCAGTGGCTCAGCGCATGGGCCAACGCCGGCGCCCTGCAAAACAAAAACGCCAGCAACACCGGCGTTGCCTCGCGTAAATGGGCATTGGCCGCGATTTCTTCGACCCTGCTGAAAACCCAAGCCCTGAGCGATCGCGCCTGGCAACCTTCGCCCCTACAGAGAACCTGGTTGGAACAACTAGCCGAGCAGGTAATTGCCGAGTACCAGCCCCGCCACCAGCCAGGGTTCAAGTTTTTCAACAACCATGATTACTGGGCTGGCTGGGCCGTGGCGGCGACCGGCATGCTGCTCGGCCGCGATGACTTCATGGCCTGGGCCGATAGCAACCTGAGGCGCGCCTTCAGGCAGATGACCCTGTCGGCTAGCGGCGATTACGCCTACCTGCCCCTCGAGGTGGCCCGCAGCCAGCTGGCCGCCGACTACAGCAATTACGCCATGGTGCCCCTGGTGTTGCTGGCGGAAGCCGCGCAGTTCAATGGTCGCCCGCTGTCCGCAGAGGAAAGCCGCAAGCTGCAACTCCTGGCTAACTTCACCGCCCGCGCCGTGCTGCAGCCGAAAACCCTGGAAGAACTGCAAGGCAAGACCCAGAAGGCAGTCGGTGCACACAAGATGAGCTGGCTGATCCCCTACCTCAACCGATATCCCGAACACGTGTGGGCGCGCAAGCTCTACGCAGCACAAGACGGCGAAGTCGATAACTACGGTCAGATTGGCGGCCATCTCAAACCGCTCTACAGCCACTTCCAATCATCCAGGGAAAATCCGTAGATGCCTCAGACTTACCAGACCCTCCGTCACCTCGCGGCTAGTGCCGCGGGCCTAATCCTGAGTCTGCTGACGCTTTCCAGCAGCTACGCGCAGCCCCTCAGTGGCGCTGATTGGCACTGGAGCGCCGTTGCCGTACAGCAAGCGCAGGCCGAACGGATTCGTCAGCAGGCTCGTAGCAGCCTGCCGCACTGGAGCACGCGCGCAACCTCTGCAACCGCGACTGTCGCGTTGCAGACCATGTTCTCCGCCCAGGAGGGCAGTTGGCCGTTCGAGCCCTTCGTCAACAATGGCCTGTTTCGGGCGATTGCCGGCTATCAGTCGAGCCACCCGCAAGCCGTGGTCATCGGCAAAGGCCAGATCACCCTCGAACAACTGCACCAACGCCTCGCTGATCCACGCATTCTCAAACGCTACAAAGATGGCTACCTGCTCAGCTATCCCTTGATGGTCGAAGCCGACGGCGCCTTGCTGATCAAGGACAGTCACCTGTACCTGCTTACCCCCAGCGGGACTGCGCTGATCAACCTGGGCACGCTCAGCCTGGTGAATACCACGCTGGAGAGCTGGAACGATGACAGCCCCACGGTCACCGACCGGCCCTTCCGTCCGTTCATCATGGCCTGGGCCGGCAGTACCACTGAAATCAAAAGCTCGACCCTGCGCAAGCTCGGCTACAACGCACACCTGTCCAGAGGCATGAGCAGTGCGCGCAGTAGCGGCCAGCCGCTGCAGCAAGAGCCGGCGCGGGTGCTGATCAGCGACAGTCAGATCGACGCGCTCTCCAGCGTCGAACTGCAGGCCGTCCAGGCCCAGATCGAACACAGCACTTTCACCAACCTGCAGCAGTACGGCATCGATCTGCAGGATGCGCGCCTGCTCCTTAGCCATAACCGTATTCAGCAAGTGCGCAACCAGAGCGGCATCCGTATCCGTGGTTCGAGTACCGGCGTGGTGGAGCACAACACGCTGCTGCAGACCGAAAAAGCCGGGATTGAAATCAGCGATCAAAGCGGGAGCCTGGTGCTTGCGGATAACCAGATCGGAGCCTCCAGGGGCAGTGGCATCCTACTGCGCAATGTCGTCTCGGATCCTGCCCATAGCGCACTGCTTATCACTGGCAACCTGATCGGCAACAACGACGCCAGTGGCGTTTATGCCGACAACCTGCAGCGGGCGTATATCTTTGACAACCAGATCCACGCAAGCGCCAACTACGGAATCAGCGTGCTGAACCCTGGTGGGCAACCGAGCGAGCTAGTGGTGATTGGCAATACCTTGGGGAATATTGGTCAGGCACTGATCCGCACCGAGGGCGTACAACAGCTGACGCTGGGCAACAATGACTATCAGCTCGGCCCGCTGACGCAAAGCATCCTGAGCGGGGATATCCTGCCGCTGCAAAGCCTACTGCTCGACGCCACCTACAAGCGCGGGTGCATCATTCAAGTACGTCCTGCCACGGCACGCTTGGCTAACTTTCCCGCCAAGAAGGACTGTCAGGTCCAAAAATCAGCATCACGGGACGCTAGCCAGTCAGCCCATGGTTTGCTCTCTGGCAAGCCCCCAGCGTCGCCCGAGCAGGGTATGTAAAGCACACGACAAAGCCCAGATCGCTCACTGCGTGCCTCCTTCATAGGACCCCGTTCTACAGGGCGACCCGCATAACCACCCACACCCCTGAGCCTGCCGCTAAGCCCCTTAGCGCACAGCAGGCTCGATACCGGTAAGACAGCTGCCCCCTCCTCTGCCCGCTCCCGCCCTTTGCGATACCCAGACTCCACGCCAGTGCGCCAGAGAGATAACACGCGCCTGCGCTCCATGCTGATGTCCTGCAGGCGCGGTTCCCACAAGAGTTGAATTCAGGCCTTGGGCAGACAGCGAAAACTGAAATTCAGTGCATGCCGGCAGAGAACAGATCTTACGCAACCACAGCCGATAGATTCAGCAAGACTAGAGCCTAAAAGTCGCAAGGTTATTGACGTCATAATTACGACGAGCGACCACCGACCGGGTATATTTATATCAAGCCGTGCCCGGCTCGCTCAGCGGCGCAAGACCAGCCACCATCGCCCGATAGCAGCCTCCCCCCAGCACATTGTCCATACTTGGAGCTCTAGCCATGCTCGATCTCAGCACTTGGAATCTGACCATTCCCGTTGGCGTCCCAGCGGCCACGATTGACACACCCTTATTGGCAGGCGGCTACCAGGACCACTACTTTCAGTCGAACAATGGAGCTATCTTTTTCTGGGCGCCCGCCAATGGCACAACCACCTCCGGCTCGGTCTACCCGCGCTCAGAACTGCGCGAAACCTATGCCAACGGCCAGCTCCGCAACTGGGCGTACCGCCAGGCCAACAACTTCTTGACGGCTACGCTGCGCATTACTCAGGTACCCTCGAATGGCTTGATTGCCTTCGGCCAGATCCATAGCACGCAAACCAGTCAGCCACCGGTGATGCTGGGTTATCAATACCTGCCTGGCACCGGCTATGGCAACGTGACGCTCGCTGTTCGCAACTCGCCAACCCAGCCATCCTCGCGAAAAATTGTCTTGTCGAAGCACGTCCAACTGAATCAGGACTTCTCCTACCGCATCAACCTCACCGCCAACGGTACGCTCATCGTTTATGTACTCGAACCCAGCGGCGCCATAAAGCAATGGCAGGAAAAACTTGACAGCTCTTGGGCCGCATATCCCATGTACTTCAAGGCGGGCGTCTACACACTGGATAACACCGGCAATGAAACCGAAGCAGGTGCGGCGACCTTCAACTATTTGCTCGTTGAACATCACTGAAACCCAGGCATCGGCTGACCACACAGCGCCGTTCCTCACCCCCGTGGATGAGCATGGCATTGATGGCGGGCACCCAAATGCCTGTATAACCACCTGAATATCGGCCCACAGCCACAGAACCGAGCGGACAAATCGGAATAACCTCGCGTCACCGACCCACCTGATCCCCTGGGCACGCCCAACCGACAGCATTCGGATCAGGTGACGTCAGGCCTGGCGCGCAGCAAGCTCAGCGCCATCAGCACAAGCAGGCCGATGCCTGCAAGCAACACCACCTACAACACCAACGACCAGCATGAAAACCCATTGCATGCAGCGCCCCCTCAATCAGCCAAGAGACGAGGCAGCCGCCCCTGCCCGGCCGCGAACAATTCCAACTCTATTGAGACCGGCCGCCTCCTTGCACAGAGACACATGCGACCTGCATCACGGGCACAAACGGCTCTGCACGGCACTAAAAATACGACCAGCCGGCAGATGTTGGTTCACAAATCCGCCAACGCCGTTATCATCGCCCGCTGCCCAGCCAACACGCGCCTATAGCCCCATGAAGAACAACCTGATCGCCGCCGCCGAAATCGACCGCCTGGATACCTGGGCCAAATACACCCCCGACATGTGCCACAGCTGCAACTCCAGCTGCTGCACGCTGCCGGTCGAGGTGCGCATTGGCGACCTGATCCGCATCGGTGTGGTCGACGACTTCGAGCGCGGCGACCCGCCGAAGAATATCGCCAAACGCCTGCAGAAGGAGGGCATCGTCGAGCGGTTCAATCAGAAGTCGGGGATCTTCACCCTGATCCGCATGAGCAACAACGACTGCCTGTACCTGGATCGCAAGACCCGCCTGTGCACCATTTACGACAAGCGCCCGGACACCTGCCGCAACCATCCCAAGGTCGGTCCACGCCCTGGCTTCTGCGCGTACATCCCGAAAACGCTGAGTTGAAGCACGATCCAGCCGCCAGCCAGGCTGACGGCGGCTTTGTTGTGTTAGGGCGCGGCGGGCCTGGCCCGCAGCAAGCTCAAGGCCATCAGCACTAACAGGCCGACCCCGGCGAGCAACACCGCCCATAGGCCCAGGCGTTTCCAGTCCCAGCCTGACGTCTGCCCGGCGCCTGCCGCCTCGAGCAATGGCGCCTCGGCCGCAGTCGCAACGCCCAGAGCAGCCAGACGCTTCTCGTCGTAACCGGGAATCAGGGTACTCAGCGGCAGGCTCGCCGCGGCGCCAGCCGCTTTGCCGATGGCCAGCACATAGGGCGGCGTACCGCGGGCCAGGAATACCACCTGGGTCGCGCGGATAGCCACGCGGATGCTCGGCGCGGCACTGCCCAGGCCGCCACCGCGCTCATCCACCTGCAGGCGCAGTTGCTGCACCGGCGCGCCATACAGTTGCAGCTCGTTGTGCAGCACCTCCTGGCCATCCTGCGGCAGGCGGTAGAGCAGGCCGCGCGCCAGCGGCTGCCACTGCACCTTGCCCTCTCGCCGCCCCGTGACACTCACCGGCGCCAGGCTGTTGGCCTCGGCCAGTTCGACCCGCAAGCGCTGCAACGGCAAGGCCAGCGGCAGCTCCCACTGGTACTCCCCGGCCTTGGCGCTGCTCGGCGACAAGGCTGCCGACCAGGTCAGAGGCGCCGCCAGCCTGTCGCTGCTGGCACTCAGAAGACGCGCGGACAACAGCTGCGGAGCCTGCCGAGGACTGCTCCAGAGCAAACGCAGGTAGCGCGCGGACTGGCCCGGCAGACTCACCTCACGCTGATCGATGCGCTCATCGGCAAATGCCAGACGGGCAATCTGCCCATCGCCCCAGGCGCGCCAGTGCTGCAGGTCATCGCTGGCCTCGATGCTGAAGCGCTGAAAGCCCTCGTGCTCGGCGCTCCAATCGAGAGTCAACTGCTGCAGCGGCGTCTCGATGCCGCTGGCGTCGAGCAACCAACCGCGCAACACCTGCTCATCGGC
Source organism: Pseudomonas sp. CC6-YY-74 (assembly GCF_002025205.1). Lineage (GTDB taxonomy): Bacteria > Pseudomonadota > Gammaproteobacteria > Pseudomonadales > Pseudomonadaceae > Aquipseudomonas > Aquipseudomonas paeninsulae. The sequence goes on from NZ_CP019947.1 coordinate 3,351,346, forward strand.
ACGCGACGCATCGTCGGCCAGCACCTCGACCAGGGTGCCGCTGGTGCTGCGCTGCACGCGCACGCTGGGGCTCTGCTCGGCATTCAGCGGGCCACGCAAGGGGAACCACTTCACCGCCGTGTCCTGCAGCGGCTCACGCTGCTGGGCACTGCCCTGAGTCAAGGCGTAGGCCTGCGCCTCGCCGGCGCCGTTGAATACCCGCAGGTCGCGCAGGTCGGCGTAACGCGCGGCCATATGCACAGCCATTGGCAGCTCCAGGCGATACCAAGGGCCTTCGCCACTCAGGCTCAGTGGCAGCTGAACGGCATAGTCACTGGCGCTGCCCTGCCCCACTGCCAGAGGTGCGGCCAAGGCCAGCAACGCCAGCAGCAATCCACGCACACCGGTAATCCTCATGCCTGCACCCGCTCCGTTTCAGGCACCGACTGCCGGGGCGGCAGCGGCGCAAAATAGCCGACGATCAACAACAAAACGCCCACACCGATAAACGAGACGATGCGCTCCAGGCCGCCCTGATTGCCCAGCTCGACGAAGAACAGCTTGGCCACCACCACGCCGATCAGGGCCGCGCCGACCAGCCACAACTCCCGGCGGGCGCGCAGGTGGCCGACGATCATCAGCGGCAGCGCGATCAGGGTCCAGACAATCGACAGCCCCGCCTGCACCAGCATCGACTCGAGCAACCCATGCCACTGGTAAGGCACCCCGCCCCAATGGTGGGACGTACGCAGCACCGCCGCCGTCAGCAGGGCAAACAGCGAAACACCGGCCAGCAGCTGGGCCAATTGGCCGCGCAGCACCGTCGCCAGACCGAGTTGCGGCAAGGCGCTACGCAGCCACTGGAACACCGCGAACAGGCTAATCAGCAGCCCCAGCTCCAGCGGATTGAGCACTGGCAGGTAAGGCAGCGGCTCGGCGGCGCCATCGCTGGCGATATTGGCCAGCCAGAACCAGACCAGCATCAGCAGCGCCAACGGCGTCGCCGCCCACAGGCGGTACTCGCGCGAGTACGCGGTTATCGGCCACGGCCACTGACGTGGCGCCGCCATCAGCAGCAAATACAGACTTGGCAACAGCGCCCAACCCAACCAGCGCCAGGCATTGTAGTGCTCCGACAGCAGATAGAGCAGGTAGCGCAGCTCAAGGGCCAAGACCCCGAGGATCAGCCAGCAGCCCAGCACATGGACGGCGCTCAGCACGCCAGCCGGCAGCAGACCGCTCAGGCGCCGCAACGCCAGCAGATGCACGGCGAATAGCGCGCCCCAGCCAAGCCAAGCGAAGTCCGCCAGCGGGTGATACTCGAGGTGCCAGGCAGACAGCAGGATCAGCGCAGCCAGCGGCACCAACAGCGTGCACAGCAACGCCATGGCCCGCCACTGCGCCCGCACGGCAACCCACAGCCACAACGCCACGCTCGAGGCGACGCCCAACAGCAACAGCGACGCCTGCAACGCGGGCGCGCCGAAACGGACGATTTCGCTGACCAGCGCCAGCGCCCACCAGCCGCCGCCCCAGACCAGCAACAGCTGCGACAAGCGCTGCAGGCTCCGGGCAGACAGCGTAGCGGCCTGTTCACGGCGCGCCACCTGCTGCAGACGCCAGGCACCGATCAGGGCGGCGAGGGCCAGTACCGCGGGAGTCCAGAAGCCGGCGTGGGCCAGCGGGCGCAGGCCTTCGCTAGCGAGCTGACCGAACAGCAGCGGACTGGCGAGCAGGAAGGACAGACCACCAAACACCTGCAGCAATAGGCCGAAGACAAAACTGGCGCGCTGCTGCAACTGCAGACTGAGCCAGACGACCAGCAAACCGCTGCCGCCCCACACCGCGCTGGCGCTCTGCCAGGGCAGCACGAACAGCACCGCCAGGTTGATAAACAGCAGGCCGATCAGCAAGACCAGCGACAGCCCGCGCATCAGCTTCTTATCGTTGCTGATCTGCTGGTCACGCGCCGCCAGCAACATGCCGCCGATCAGCGCCAGGCCGATCAGCGAGGCCGTCAGCAAGCCGCTCCAACCGGCGCCAAACGCGCCACTGCCGATGCCGATGCCCGAGGCAGCATCCAGTTGCAGCAGGAACAACGCCCCGCCGAGCAACTGCACGGCAAAGGCGCTGAACAGGAAGGCGCGCGACTGCAGGCGCAGACCGATAAACAAGGTGGCCAGGCCGGCCAAGGCCCAGCTGATCGCCGTGGCCTCGGCGTTGAAACACAGCGGCGCGAGCAGATAGAGAAATGCCAAGCCGGCACAGGCCAATAGCGGCAAGCCACGCCGCTCCCAGGCCGAGGCCTGAGCGTCATGCGCCTGACGCAACCGGTAGAAGCTGAACAGCAGCGCCGCGCCGAGCATCAGCGCACCCAGCGCCGGGGCGGCCAACAGGCTATCCACCCCCGGGCGCAGCTCGCCGAGAAAGGCCAGCGCGGCGCCCACTTGCAACAGCAGGGCGAAGGCGCGGGCCAGACTGCGGCCCTGACGCAACCCCAACCAGAAGATACCCGCGCCCTCCACCGCCCAGGCGGCCGACGTCCAGCGCGCATCCAGGCCCAGGGGAATCGCCAGGGTGCCGAACACCACCCCCAGCGCCAGACAGGTTTCCACCAGCAGCAAGGCGCGGCCTTCCGTGCGCCTGGCCAGCAGCAGCGCCAGGCCCATGTAGAACAACCCCAGCACCAGCGCACTGAAAGCGGCGGCGAACTCGAGATGCTGCACCAGCGCGAATTGCAGGCCGAAGCCCACCAGCGGCGGACCAAACAGTACAGTCGCGTCGACATAATCGCCCTGGCGCGCCGACCAGCTCAGCAAGGCCTCGCGCTCCTGCGGCCCCGCCCCGGCCTCGGTCAGCTTGCGCCTGGCGAACAACAGGCCGATGGCCACGTACATCAGGAAGAACAGCAGCAGGAACGGCTCGGTGCTCCCCAGCAACGCCGGGGTGTAGGCATCCAACCCCCAGGCGAAACCGATGCCGAAGGTGCCGACGAAGCCGATCAGGTTGAGCAGGCGCCAGGTCTTGAACCAGGCGATGGCCAGGATGGCGCTGTTGAGCAGGACGAAATAGCTGAACAGCGCGACATGGTTGCCGCTACCGGTCGAGGTCAGGATGGGCGCGGCAAAGCCACCGAGCGCGGCTGCGGCCGCCAGCCCCAGGGCATTCTGCGTCACCGCGAGAATCGCCGAGCAGAGGGTCACGATCAGCAGCAGGGCGAACGCCTGCGCCGGCTCGAGCAGCGGATGCAGGCGCATGGCGGCGAAGATCGTCAGGTACAGCACGGCGATGCCCGCGCCTTGCAGCATCAGGCCATAGTTCGGGTTGCGCAGGCGCAACCACCAGCCCAGGCCGAGCAAGGCGATGGCACTGGCCGCAACCCCGGCGTAACGCACCTGCACCGGCACCACCATACCTTCGGTGGCGTAGCGCAACAGGAAGGCCAGGCCGAGGAACAGCAACAGCACGCCGATGCGCAGCACGGTATTGCCACCGAACAGCCAGGCCTGGGCCAGAGCGATAGCGCGCTCGATCGGCGAAGGTTCGCGCGGCTTGACCGGCTTGCGTGGGGTGGGCGCGCCACGCGGTTGCTCCGCCGCCTGCGCCCAGGCCTCGGCACTGGCCGGCGCAGACTGGAGCTCGGCTTGCGCGAGAATTTCCGGCGGCAGCTCCCAGCTCAACTCGGGCTCGGGCTCGGGCTCGGGCGCTGGTGCCGTGGCCGGCAATAACTCATCCGCTGCCGAGCGCGGCGCCTCGACCTTGAGCAGCCGCTCATGGATGGCCTGGGTACCCTGCTCGAAGCGCTCGGCGAAGCTTTTCAGCTGCTTCGCCAACTCGGCGTGCTGAGCTTGCAGCCCTCTGAGCGTGAGCGCCTGAGCAATACCCAGGCCGACCAAACCACCCAACACCGCGCCAGTGGGCGACTCCGCAACCAACGCCCCCAGCACCAGCCCAACCAGCATGAAGATCCATTGCATGTACTGACTTCCCAAATCGATGGTGCTCAACCTGTGTTGCGCCAAGTCGCAGCTGTGCCTGCACGTAAAGCCGCGTGCACGAGTATATCGGTCGAGCCTGCTCAGCCAATACAGACGAATGCTGGCCACTTCACAGCCGCCGTGAATTCAGCAGCGGCGTCTTTTCTATGAAAAAAAACTCCCCGACACAAAAAAGCCCCCGCCAACTCACGTTGGCGGGGGCTTGTTCACTCATGCAACCGGGTTATCAGCCCTTCTTGGCAGCGCGGGTACGCTCGCTTTCGCCCAGAATTTTCTTGCGCAGGCGGATCGACTTCGGCGTCACTTCGCACAGCTCATCGTCCTGGATGAATTCCAGAGCCTGTTCCAGCGTGAACTTCACCGGTGGAACCAGGGCAATGGTTTCGTCCTTACCGGAAGCACGCATGTTGTCGAGCTTCTTGCCTTTGGTCGGGTTCACGCCCATGTCGTTGTCGCGGCTGTTGAGGCCGACGATCTGACCTTCGAAGATGTCCTGGCCGTGCTCGACGAACAACTTGCCGCGCGCCTGCAGGGTTTCCAGCGAATAGGTCAGCGCCTTGCCGGTGGCGACCGATACCAGTACGCCGTTCTGACGGCCGGACATGTCGCCGGACTTCATCACGTCGTAACGGTCGAAGATGCTGGTCATGATGCCGGCACCGGAGGTCAGGGTCAGGAACTCGTTACGGAAACCGATCAGACCACGGGCCGGAATGTTGTACTCAAGGCGCACACGGCCCTTGCCATCCGGAACCATGTTGGTCAGGTCGCCTTTGCGCAGACCCATCTGCTCCATCAGCGCGCCCTGGGATACTTCCGGCAGGTCGATGGTGACGTTCTCAAAGGGTTCGTGCTTAACGCCATTGACCAGCTTGATGATCACTTCCGGACGACCAACACCCATCTCGAAGCCTTCGCGACGCATGGTTTCGATCAGTACCGAGAGGTGCAGCTCGCCACGGCCGGAGACCTTGAACTTGTCGGCGGTATCGCCTTCTTCGACGCGCAGGGCCACGTTGTACAGCAGCTCCTTTTCCAGACGCTCCTTGATGTTGCGGCTGGTGACGAACTTGCCTTCCTTACCGCAGAACGGCGAGTCGTTGACCTGGAAGGTCATGGCAACGGTCGGCTCGTCCACGGACAGCGGGACCATGGCTTCGACGTTCTGCGGATCGCACAGGGTGTCGGAGATGAACAGCTGATCGAAGCCGCTGATGCACACGATGTCGCCAGCGGCGGCTTCTTCCACGTCGACGCGGTGCAGACCGTGGTGACCCATCAGCTTGAGGATACGACCGTTACGGCGCTTGCCGTGAGCGTCGATCGCCACCACCTGAGTGTTCGGCTTGACGCGGCCACGGGCGATACGGCCAACGCCGATAATGCCGAGGAAGCTGTTGTAGTCCAGTGCGGAGATTTGCATCTGGAACGGGCCGTCGCGGTCGACTTGCGGCGCCGGCACATGGTCGACGATGGCCTGGTACAACGGCACCAAGTCATCCGCCATGTCGGTGTGTTCCAGACCGGCAACACCGTTGATCGCCGAAGCGAAGACGATGGGGAAGTCCAGCTGCTCTTCGGTCGCGCCAAGGTTGTCGAACAGGTCGAAAATTTGCTCGACAACCCAATCCGGACGCGCGCCCGGACGGTCGACCTTGTTCACCACCACGATCGGACGCAGGCCAGCCTGGAAGGCTTTCTGGGTCACGAAGCGGGTTTGCGGCATCGGGCCGTCTTGGGCGTCGACGACCAGCAGCACCGAGTCAACCATCGACATCACGCGCTCGACTTCACCGCCGAAGTCAGCGTGGCCGGGGGTGTCGACGATGTTGATGTGGTGGCCATTCCAGTTGATGGCGGTGTTTTTCGCCAGAATGGTAATGCCGCGCTCTTTTTCCTGGTCGTTGCTGTCCATCAGGCGCTCGGTGTCGAGCTCGTTGCGCTCGAGGGTACCGGATTGGCGCAGAAGGGCATCAACCAAGGTAGTTTTGCCGTGGTCGACGTGAGCGATGATGGCGATGTTGCGTAGTTTTTCGATCACTTGTGTATCTCGATCAGAGGATTCGGTTTGCCGCATATTCTACGCGGCGGATATTAACTAAATACGAATTCGGCCAGACGGTGCAAAAGCGCAGCGGCTTTTACCCCGCCTGCAGGTCGGGAGGGCGATGGCGGATGCTTCCGCCATTCAACCCGGGCGTCTTATGCCGGACGATAAACGCGCACATTGGCATACCCCTCGCTAAGCAGGTGGTGGGCATGCAAACGGCTCATGATGCCTTTGTCGCAATACAGCAGGTATTGGCGACTGGCATCCAGCTCTTTGAAGCGGCTGTTCAAGGCATAAAACGGCAGCGTTTGCACTTCGATACCGGGCAGCTCGAGAGGCTGCTCTTCGGCGTTATCTGGATGACGGATGTCAATGATGACATGGCTAGCCAGGGCTTCGCTGACTTCCTCGACCTTGATGTCCTTGCCCAGCTCGTCGATTACCTTGTCGATCGGCAGCAATGTCGCGCGCTCAAGGGCGCGCTCAAGAATTGCCATATCGAACTGACGCTCTTCATATTCGATACGATCTTTCTTCGCCCGGGTGGTCGGGTTCACCGAGATCACGCCGCAATACTCGGGCATGTGTTTGGCAAACTCGGCGGTGCCGATGGCGGTGGCGGTGTCGATGATGTCTTGCTTGTGGCTGGCGATCAGCGGGCGCAGCACCAGCATGTCGGTGGCCGAGTCGATCACCGAGAGGTTGGGCAGGGTCTGGCTGGAGACCTGGGAAATCGCCTCGCCGGTGACCAGGGCATTGATCTGCAGCTTCTCGGCCATGTGCGTGGAGGCGCGCAGCATCATGCGCTTGAGGATCACACCCATCTGGCTGTTGTCGACCTTGCCGAGAATCTCGCCGAGCACTTCCTCGAAAGGCACGCTGATAAACAGCACGCGCTGGGAACGGCCGAACTTCTGCCACAGGTAATGCGCCACTTCCATCACGCCCAACTCGTGGGCACGGCCACCGAGGTTGAAGAAGCAGAAATGGGTGACCAGACCACGGCGCATCATCTGATAGGCGGCGACCGTGGAATCGAAACCACCGGACATCAGTACCAGGGTCTGCTCCAGCGAGCCCAGCGGGTAACCACCCAGGCCCTGGTGCTGGTTGTGGATGACGAACAGGCGCTGGTCGCGAATTTCCATGCGCACTTCGACTTCGGGCTGCTTCAGGTCGATCCCGGCGGCGCCGCACTGCTGGCGCAGTTGGCTGCCGACATAGCGCTCGATGTCCATCGAACTGAACGCATGCTTGCCGGCACGCTTGCAGCGCACGGCGAAGACCTTACCCGGCAAGCGGTCGCCGAAGTGCTGCTTGCATTTTTCCAGCACGTCGTCGAAGTCGCCCAGTGGGTATTCGTCGACCTGGAGAAAATGGGCGATACCCGGCGTGCAGCTGAGCCGCTCGATCATCGCCTGCAGGGTTTTCGCCTCGCTGATCGCCGTCTCGACTTCCAGGTTGTCCCACACACCACTGACCAGCAGCTGCGGATCGAGATCGCGCAGCACCGAACGAATGTTTTTCGCCAATTGCCGGATAAAGTGCTTACGCACCGGCCGGCTTTTGATGGTGATTTCTGGAAAGACTTTAACGATCAGTTTCATTAAAACAGCACATGCCAAGACGACTAAAAATCAGGGGCGCGGATTATAGCGGAAATTGTGCAAGCTTTGACCAAAAATACCACCACCCCGCTCACGCGCACCTTACTGGTGCACTAATGGTTCTTTAGACCCATTTTGGTGCACTGAATTTCGCCCCTACGTATTTGCAGGCCTCGTCATGCTTGAGTTTCAGCCGCCTAACCCATCCTTGTGCACTGGCATGCAATTTGCTCTCTTGTGAGGCAGGCTATCCTGGCGGACTATCGCGCCCGGCCGCACCCTATTATTGAGGGCTCACCATTCCGAGCCTTATCCACCTGGAGGACAGCATGTCGAAGTCGATTCAACTGATCAAAGAGCACGACGTGAAGTGGGTTGACCTGCGCTTCACCGATACCAAGGGCAAGCAGCACCACATCACCATGCCCGCGCGCGACGCACTGGATGATGAATTTTTCGAAATCGGCAAGATGTTCGACGGCTCGTCCATTCATGGCTGGAAAGGCATCGAAGCCTCCGACATGATCCTGATGCCGGTCGACGACACCGCCGTACTTGACCCGTTCACCGAAGAGCCGACCCTGATTCTGGTCTGCAACATCGTCGAGCCGAGCACCATGCAAGGCTACGATCGCGACCCACGCTCGATCGCCGCCCGCGCCGAGGAATACCTGAAGACCACCGGCATCGGCGACACCGTATTCGTCGGCCCCGAGCCTGAGTTCTTCATCTTCGACGAAGTGAAGTTCAAGTCCGACATCTCCGGCTCGATGTTCAAGATCTACTCCGAGCAAGGCTCCTGGATGTCCGATCAGGACGTCGAAGGCGGCAACAAGGGCCACCGCCCAGGCGTCAAAGGCGGCTACTTCCCAGTTCCGCCGTTCGACCACGACCACGAAATCCGTACTGCCATGTGTAACGCCATGGAAGAAATGGGCCTGGTCATCGAAGTGCATCACCACGAAGTGGCGACTGCCGGCCAGAACGAAATCGGCGTGCAGTTCAACACCTTGGTGAAAAAGGCTGACGAAGTTCAGACCCTGAAATACTGCGTGCACAACGTGGCCGATGCCTACGGCAAAACCGCTACCTTTATGCCGAAGCCGCTGTACGGTGACAACGGTTCAGGCATGCACGTGCACCTGTCGATCAGCAAAGACGGCAAGAACACCTTCGCCGGCGAAGGCTATGCCGGTCTGTCCGACACTGCCCTGTACTTTATCGGCGGCATCATCAAGCACGGTAAGGCCCTGAACGGCTTCACCAACCCTGCAACCAACTCCTACAAGCGTTTGGTTCCGGGTTTCGAAGCGCCGGTGATGCTGGCCTACTCGGCGCGTAACCGCTCCGCCTCGATCCGCATTCCGTATGTTTCCAGCCCGAAAGCCCGCCGTATCGAAGCGCGCTTCCCGGATCCGGCTGCCAACCCTTACCTGTGCTTCGCCGCACTGCTGATGGCTGGCCTGGACGGCATCCAGAACAAGATCCACCCGGGCGATGCAGCGGACAAGAACCTGTATGACCTGCCACCGGAAGAAGGCAAGCTGATCCCGCAGGTCTGCGGCAGCCTGAAAGAAGCCCTGGAAGAGCTGGACAAGGGCCGCGCGTTCCTGACCAAAGGCGGCGTGTTCTCCGACGACTTCATCGACGCTTACCTGGAACTCAAGCACGAAGAAGAAATCAAAGTACGCACCTTCGTCCACCCGCTGGAATACGACCTGTACTACAGCGTCTAAATCCCGCACGTAGTACAAGAGGCCACCTTCGGGTGGCCTTTTTTGTGCCTGCTCAGCGAGCACTTACGCTTAACAGGCAATTTGTTGCGCCAGCCCTAATTGCCACACCCGCACCCTTGCCAGCGCGACCTGCCAGTGCAAGTCTTAGCAGTACATCCATCGGGAGAATGGCCATGCGCCGGATACTCACCTGCCTGCTGCTGCTACTGGCTCTGCCGGCCAGCGCGCAGATCTACAAATACACCGACGCCAACGGTAATACGGTGTTCACCAACCAGCCCCCGGACGGCCAGAACGCCGAAACCGTTGAGCTGCCCGCGACTAACACCGTGGAAGCCCAGCCGCTCACCACGCCACCGAGCACCCCCGCCGGAGTGGCCTCATCGGCAAGCTACTCGGTACTCGAACTGACCGGCATCCCCAGCGACCAAGCCTTGCGCGCCAACAACGGCACCTTCAGTGTCGGCGTGCAACTGGAGCCGCGCCTGGCCGCGACCCACCGCCTGCGCCTGCTGTTGGATGGCCAGCCTTACGGCCAGCCAAGCAACGTACCGCGCCTGCAGCTAATCAATGTAGATCGCGGCGAACACAGCCTGGCGGTTGAAATACTCAATGGCGAGCAGTCGATTCAACAGAGCGCCAGCGTCACTTTCACCGTGCAGCGCGTCAATACCAGCAGTCCAGCACTGCGCCCACCACCACCGCCCCCCACACCCAAACCGGCCAGCTGAACCATGCGCAACCTACTGCTGTACTTACTCCTGCTGAGCCTACCGGCTGCCGCTCAGGTCTATACCTACATCGACGCGGAGGGCAATCGCGTCTTCACCGACCAGCCCAGGCAGGGTAACGCCGAACGCATCGAGCTGACGCCCAGTAACGACATGCCCAGCTTGCCGGCTGCCGCGCCGCCAGCACCTGTCACCACTACCGCACGGCCGCCCACCTACCAAGTGCTGCGTATCTTGTTCCCGGAACCAGACACCACTATCCGCGACAGCGCCGGTAATCTGATCGTCACCGCCAGCAGCGAGCCGGCCCTGCAGAGTGGGCACCGCTTTCGCCTGCTGCTGGATGGCCACGCGACAGGCGAAACTGGTCGCAGCCCGGTTTTCCCGCTGGAAAATATCGACCGCGGCACCCACCAACTGGCTGTCGAGATCGTCGACGCCCAAGGCCGCACGCTGGAACGCACGCCCAGCCAACCGCTGCACATGCTGCGCATATCGCTGGCCCAGAAGCGCATGGTCCGACCCTGCAAAAAAACCGACTACGGCGTGCGCCCGGAATGCCCACTGAAGGACAAGCCGCCGGAGAAGCGCAACATTCCCTTCATCCCCTTTATCTAAGCCAGATAACCACCGCACCATTGTGGTGCAATAAGCCGCACCACTTTCTATACTCTCCCCATTCTGGTTCGCTCACATGCCCTGTGCCTGCGCCGAAATACGGCCAGCACCGCTGATTCCGCTGATTCCCTGCATTTTTCCGGGGCTTTGGTTTGCTTCTTGCATTTTCCTGCTGCATTGCCGCAAGCCTTAGGGTCTGCTGACATTTAGTCACGGCCGCGACGCCGGCCCGTTTGGCGCAGAACTAGGCGCGAGGAGTGAAGTTTGCTTATTCCCAATGAGCGTCGAGAAACGCAGGGCCATGCCAAACGGCCACCCGCCCTTTGGCTTGCGCGCCAAATGGTGCCAGTCGGCGCGGCCCAGCTTGGCAAGGGAACAGCCATTGCCGGCGTCCCGCGCAATCCACAGGGATGTGGTGTCGCCCGCAAGCCCGCCGGAAACAGCCTTGCCTGGCACCATTCGGCCGCGCAACGCGGCTCGCGGCGAAACGTCAGCAGACCCTCAATATGACTATCAATGACGCACTGCACCGCCTGCTGCTGGACAACCTGACCACCGCCACCCTGCTGCTTAACGCCGACCTGCGCCTTGAATACATGAACCCGGCGGCGGAAATGCTCCTGGCTGTCAGCGGCCAGCGCAGCCACGGACAATTCATCAGCGAGCTGTTCACCGAGTCGGCCGAGGCCCTGAGCGCACTGCGCCAGGCCGTCGAACAGGCGCATCCGTTCAACAAGCGCGAAGCGGTGCTGACTGCCGTCACCGGCCAGACTCTCACCGTCGATTACTCGGTCACGCCGATCCTCAATCGCGGCGAAACCCTGCTGCTGCTGGAAGTGCATCCGCGCGACCGCCTGCTGCGCATCACCAAGGAAGAGGCGCAGCTGTCCAAGCAGGAGACCACCAAGCTGCTGGTGCGCGGCCTGGCCCACGAGATCAAGAACCCGCTCGGCGGCATTCGCGGCGCCGCCCAGTTGCTCGCCCGCGAGCTGCCGAACGAAGAACTCAAGGACTACACCAACGTCATCATCGAAGAAGCCGATCGCCTGAGAAACCTGGTCGATCGCATGCTTGGCTCGAACAAACTGCCGTCGCTGGCGATGACCAACGTGCATGAAGTGCTGGAACGGGTCGCCAGCCTGATCGAGGCAGAGAGTCAGGGCAGCATCATTTTGCTGCGTGATTACGACCCGAGCATTCCCGACGTGCTGATCGATCGCGAGCAGATGATCCAGGCCGTGCTCAATATCGTGCGCAACGCCATGCAGGCCATCGGCGGGCAGAACGAAATGCGCCTGGGCCGCATCACCCTGCGCACCCGCACCCTGCGCCAATTCACTATCGGCCATGTCCGCCACCGCTTGGTCGCCCGCCTGGAAATCATCGACAACGGCCCCGGCATCCCGGCCGAATTGCAGGACACCATCTTCTATCCCATGGTCAGCGGGCGTGCCGACGGCACCGGGCTGGGCTTGGCGATAACCCAGAACATCATTAGTCAGCATCAGGGTCTGATCGAGTGCGAGAGCCATCCTGGTCATACCCTGTTCTCGATCTTCCTGCCGCTTGAACAAGGAGTAACTCCGTCATGAGTCGCAGTGAAACCGTATGGATCGTCGACGACGACCGCTCCATCCGCTGGGTGCTGGAAAAAGCCCTGCAACAGGCAGGCATGACCACCCAAAGCTTCGACAGCGCCGACGGTGTCCTCAGCCACCTCAGCCGGCAACAACCGGATGTGATCGTCTCGGACATCCGCATGCCTGGCTCCAGCGGCCTGGAACTGCTGGCGCGGATCCGCGAACTCTACCCGCGCCTGCCGGTCATCATCATGACCGCCCATTCCGACCTGGACAGCGCAGTGGCGTCCTACCAGGGCGGCGCATTCGAGTACCTGCCCAAGCCGTTCGACGTCGATGAAGCGGTCTCCCTGGTCCAGCGCGCCTATCAGCATGCGCAGGAGCAACAAGGCCTGCGGGTGCCTGTCGAGCAGCCGCGCACCCCGGAAATCATTGGCGAAGCGCCGGCCATGCAGGAGGTGTTTCGTGCCATCGGCCGGCTCTCCCACTCCAATATCACGGTCTTGATCAACGGCGAATCCGGCACCGGCAAGGAGCTGGTCGCCCACGCCCTGCACCGGCACAGCCCGCGGGCCGCCTCGCCCTTTATCGCGCTGAATATGGCAGCGATCCCGAAAGACCTGATGGAGTCCGAGCTGTTCGGCCACGAGAAAGGTGCCTTTACCGGGGCGGCCAACCTGCGCCGCGGTCGCTTCGAACAAGCCGACGGCGGCGCCCTGTTCCTCGACGAAATCGGCGACATGCCGGCCGACACCCAGACCCGCCTGTTGCGCGTGCTGGCCGACGGCGAGTTCTACCGGGTCGGCGGCCACACGCCGGTCAAGGTCGATGTACGGATCATCGCCGCCACCCACCAGAACCTGGAAATCCTGGTGCAGGAAGGCAAGTTCCGCGAAGACCTGTTTCACCGCCTCAATGTGATCCGCATCCACATCCCGCGGCTGTCCGACCGTCGCGAAGACATCCCGACCCTGGCCCGTCACTTCCTCGCCCGCGCCGCCCTGGAGCTGGCCGTCGAACCCAAACTGCTGAAGAGCGAGACCGAGGACTATCTGCAGCACCTGCCCTGGCCGGGCAACGTGCGCCAGCTGGAAAACACCTGCCGCTGGATCACCGTAATGGCCTCCGGGCGCGAGGTGCATGTCAGCGACCTGCCCCCGGAACTACTCAGCCAGCCGCAGGACAGCGCGCCGGTGAACAATTGGGAGCAGGCCCTGCGGCAATGGGCCGACCAGGCCCTGGCCCGCGGTCAGTCGGACCTGCTCGACAGCGCAGTTCCGGCCTTCGAGCGGATCATGATCGAAACGGCGCTCAAGCACACCGCCGGCCGCCGCCGTGACGCCGCCCTGCTGCTGGGCTGGGGCCGCAACACCCTGACCCGCAAGATCAAGGAACTGGGCATGAAGGTCGACGGCAGCGATGACGACGACAGCGACGACGCCTAACCGCGAACCGAGTACAGAAAAACGGGCCGCTGGCCCGTTTTTTTTGCGGCAAATGCAGCGCGTAGCCGGATTACGCTGGCGTGCATCCGCAAGGGTGTTTCCCGGTTGCGCCGGGCTTATCCAGGTACGCAGCTGTAGACAGGGCCTCTCATAAGCCGATGCATACAGTTGCGCGATGCTTACAGGGCAGCCCTCGAGGAAGGCTAGCAAGGCGCCATGCTTTGGCCACTAGCCGCAGCAACGACCAATTGCAGCCGTCTTGTCGACCCATGCCCTGAATCGGCGCCAGGATGCACCGCAATGCACTCACAAGAAACATTTTCGCTCGCCTGCGCGGCACCAATAGCCCCGTAACAGCAGCACAAGCCAGTAATTACGGGGCTCTCCGTCGTAGTAACAAAACTGGCACACAGTCTGCATATGCTTAAGCAATCCCAGTTTCGGGGACCTTGGTACAGGCAGGCCGGGGATTCCCCGCTTTTATTCGTACGCCAGGCTGACCGTTAGCCGCCACCGCCCGTCAAGCTCCTCAGCGCGCCACTCGCCGCGCAGCGGACGGGCCGCCACCACTCGCAGCAGCAACTCCCGCTCCTCGCGCCGCACCCGCCAATTGACCAGCTTGCCCTGCAGGTGCAACTGCCCCTGCTGCTCGCGCCCCAGGCTTTCGACACGCAGAAAAAACGCCCCGTCAATGTGATCGGCACGCACCTTCGGCTCGACGTTGAACCACAGCTGCAGGCCCTGCTCCGTCACCTCGACACTCGCCAGCCACAGTGGGTTGGGTTGAAACATACGACCGATCATCAGTCCGATCAGAAAACCGAACAACGCCAGCGAGCCGATCACCTGCAGCCAAGGGCGCGGCCGCGAGCCCGAATCAGGAGTAGAATGCCGACCGTCTTCAGGCTTGGAGCCGCGCATGTTTCACGTGATCCTCTTTCAACCGGAAATTCCACCGAATACCGGCAACATTATCAGGCTCTGCGCCAACAGCGGCTGCCACCTGCACCTGATCGAGCCACTGGGCTTCGAACTGGATGACAAACGCCTGCGCCGCGCCGGGCTCGACTACCACGAGTACGCCACCCTGCAGCGTCATGCGGATCTCCCCAGCTGCCTGGAGAGCCTCGGCCAGCCGCGCGTCTTCGCCTTCACCACCAAAGGCTCTCAGCCTTATCATCAGGTGCGCTACGAGCCCGGCGACGCCTTTCTATTCGGCCCGGAGAGCCGCGGCTTGCCCCAGGACATCCGCGACGCTCTGCCCGCCGCACAGTGCCTGCGCCTGCCGATGCGCGAAGGCTGCCGCAGCCTGAATTTGTCCAACACCGTGGCAGTGGCCGTCTACGAGGCCTGGCGCCAGCAGGACTTCGCCACGCCCTGACAGGCTCCCGCCCGGGTGGCTTCAGCCCACCTTGCGCCAGCCCATTTGCAGTACAAAAAAGCGCCCCGAAGGGCGCTCTTTATCTGCTGCAACGGCTCAATTGGCCGGAGCAGCCTCGCCAGCCTGCTGCTGAATGCGCTGCAACTCTTGGGCGTAGAGGGCGTCGAAGTTCACCGGCGCCAGCATCAGTGCCGGGAAGGAGCCGCGCACCACCAGACTGTCGAGGGTTTCGCGCGCATACGGGAACAAGATGTTCGGGCAGAACGCGCCCAGGGTGTGGCTCATGGCGGCGGCGTCCAAACCCTTGACCAAGAAGATCCCGGCTTGCTGGACTTCGGCGATGAAGGCAGTTTCTTCGCCATTTTTCACGGTGACCGAGAGGGTCAGCACCACTTCGTGGAAGTCGCCTTCGAGCGGCTTCTGCCGGGTATTCAGATCCAGTGCAACGCTCGGGCTCCATTCCTGACGGAAGATCTCCGGGCTCTTCGGCGCCTCGAAGGACAGGTCGCGGACATAGATGCGTTGCAGGGAAAACTGCGGATTCTGTTCGCCTTGGGCGGCGCCGTTGCTAGCTTGTTCAGTCATGGCAATGCCTTCTTGTCGTGGGTACTGAGTAGATGAGGGGAGTACTAAGCCTCGAGCAGCGCATCCAACGTGCCAGCGCGCTCCAGGTCATACAGATCGTCACAGCCACCAACATGGCTGCTGCCGATCCAGATCTGCGGCACCGAGGTCTGCAGCGCCTTGCGGGTCATCTCCGCACGCACCTCAGGCTTGCCGTCGACCTTGATTTCATCGAAGTCCACGCCCTTGCGGGCCAGTAACTGCTTGGCGCGTATGCAGTAGGGGCACCAATCGCTGGAATAAATGACGACGGCAGACATATCACTTCACCAATGGCAGGTTATCGCCACGCCAGCTGGCAATCCCGCCAGACAGCTTGGCGGCATTGAAACCGGCTTTTTTCAGGTCACGACTGACCGTCCCGGCATGCTGGCCCATGGCATCGACCACGATCAGGGTCTTGCCTTTGTGCTTTTCCAGTTCGCCGATGCGGCTGGTGATTTTTTCATAGGGGACGTGCAAGGCGCCGACGATATGGCCGGCAGAGAAATCCTTCTGCCCACGCACATCCAGCACCATGCCCTGCTCGCTGTTGATCAAGGCGGTCAGCTCACGGCTGCTCAGGCTTTGCCCGCCCTTACGCAGCTCCGTGAAGATCAGCAGCGCCAGCAGGACAACGAACAATCCGCCCAGTACATAGTGGGTAGAGGCAAATTCAATCAGATTGGCAAGCATGAGGTGGTTCCGGGACGGTAAAATCCCGGCAGTATACACAGCCCCACAGGTCGGCCACACCCCGCCCGGCGGTGACGGGCCTGATAGCAGGCCTTAAAATGCCTGGCCTTTTTGTCCCTTATGCACAGCGAGCCAGATTAATGAGCGCCACGCCCAAACCTTTGGTCCTGATCATTCTCGATGGCTTCGGTCACAGTGACAGCACCGAATACAACGCCATCCATGCCGCCAACACGCCGGTCTACGACCACTTACGCGCCACCCAGCCGCACAGCCTGATCTCAGGCTCAGGCATGGACGTCGGCCTGCCGGACGGCCAGATGGGCAATTCCGAGGTCGGCCATATGAACCTCGGCGCCGGTCGTGTGGTGTACCAGGACTTCACCCGGGTGACCAAGTCCATTCGCGATGGTGACTTCTTCGACAACTCGGCGATCACCCGCGCGGTGGATCAGGCGGCGGGCGCCGGCAAGGCCGTGCACATCCTCGGCCTGCTGTCCGACGGTGGCGTGCACAGCCACCAGGATCACCTGGTCGCCATGGCCGAACTGGCCGCCCAGCGCGGCGCCGAGAAAATTTACCTGCACGCCTTCCTCGATGGCCGCGATACGCCGCCGAGAAGCGCCCAGGCCTCCATCGAACGGCTCGACACGGCCTTCGCCACGCTCGGCAAGGGCCGCATCGCCAGCCTGGTCGGCCGCTACTTCGCCATGGACCGCGACAACCGTTGGGACCGCGTCGAGCAGGCCTACAACCTGATCGTCAACGGCCAGGGCCAGTTCAACGCCGCCAGCGCGGCTGAAGGTTTGCAGGCCGCCTACGCCCGCGGCGAAAACGACGAATTCGTCAAGGCCACCACCCTCGGCGCGCCGGTCAAGGTCGAAGACGGCGACGCCGTGGTGTTCATGAACTTCCGCGCCGACCGCGCCCGCGAACTGACCCGCGCCTTCGTCGAGCCCGATTTCCAGGATTTCCCGCGCGCCCGACTGCCGCAACTGGCCGACTTCGTCATGCTGACCCAGTACGCCGCGAACATTCCGGCGCCCAGCGCTTTCGCGCCAGCCAGCCTGAGCAATGTGCTCGGCGAATACCTGGCGAAGAACGGCAAGACCCAGCTGCGTATCGCCGAGACCGAGAAATACGCCCACGTCACCTTCTTCTTCTCCGGCGGCCGCGAAGAGCCGTTCGAGGGCGAGGAACGCATCCTGATCCCATCGCCGCAGGTCGCCACCTACGACCTGCAACCCGAGATGAACGCGCCGCAAGTCACCGACCGGATCGTCGAGGCGATCGAGCAGCAGCGTTATGACGTGATCATCGTCAACTACGCCAACGGCGACATGGTTGGTCATACCGGCGTGTTCGACGCCGCGGTCAAGGCCGTGGAATGCCTGGACAGCTGCGTCGGACGCATAGTCGCGGCGCTGGGCAAGGTCGATGGCGAAGCCCTGATCACCGCCGACCACGGCAACGTCGAGCAAATGGAGGATGCCTGCACGGGTCAGGCGCACACCGCCCACACCTGCGAGCCGGTACCCTTCATCTATGTCGGCAAGCGCCAACTGCGCATGCGCGAAGACGGTGTGCTGGCCGACGTGGCGCCGACCATGCTGACCCTGATGGACCTGCCCATCCCCCAGGAAATGACCGGCACCAGCATCATTCAACTGAACTGAAGATCCGGGTGGGCTGAAGCGGATCGCCGCCCGGCCCACTCTATCCATGCGCCGAAGCACCCCACGCAACGCCCCCGACCAGCCAGCGCATCTTGCAGCTTGCCGCTGGATTTTTAGGCATACTAGGCCCGTCTCCCGCCCAGGTGTCGCCAGTACCATGCTCCGCTTCCTTGCCCTGATTTTCCTCACCTGCCTGCTGACTCCGGCCTTTGCCGGCGAGAAAGCCGACGCCCAGAAACAGCTGGAAGCCGCCCGCAGCGACGTGGCCGAGCTGAAAAAGCTGCTGGAGAAGGTGCAGCAGGACAAATCCGGCGTGCAGAAAGGCCTGCGCAAGACCGAAACCGAAATGGGCGAGCTGGAAAAGCAGGTCAAGGAGCTGCAAAAAAGCCTGGAAGACGGCGAGGTGGAAATCCAGCGCCTCAATCAGGAGAAAAAAAAACTCCATGACGCGCGCCTCGAGCAACAACGACTGATCGGCATCCAGGCCCGCGCCGCCTACCAGAGCGGTCGTCAGGAATACCTGAAGCTGCTGCTGAATCAGCAGAATCCGGAAAAATTCTCCCGCACCCTGACCTATTACGACTACCTCAGCGAAGCGCGCATGGAGCAGTTGGCCACGTTCAACGAAACCTTGCGCCAGCTGGCCAACGTCGAGCAGGACATCGTCAACCAGCAGAACCAGTTGCTCGAAGACAAAGGGGCTCTGGACGCGCGCGGCGAGCAACTCGTCCAGGCGCGCAAAGAGCGCCAACTGGCCCTGGCCAAGCTGAACCAGGAATATTCCGCCCGCGACCACAAGCTCAAGGCCCGCCAGCAAGAGCAGGCGCAACTGGCCCGGGTACTGAAAACCATCGAAGCGACCCTGGCCCGCCAGGCGCGTGAAGCCGAACAGGCGCGGCAACAGGCCTTGATCGCCGCGCGCGAGCAACAGCGCAGCAGCGCTGCAGCCACCAACAGCCCCAACAGCCCCAACAGCGGCCCACTGGTCAGCTCCGGCAGTACTTATGGCGGGCCATTCGCCAAGGCCCGCGGCAAGTTGCCCTGGCCGGTCGATGGCCGCTTGGTCGCCGGTTACGGAACCCCACGCGGTACTGACACTCGGACTAAATGGGATGGCGTACTGATCGGCGCCAAGGCTGGCAGCCAGGTGCGCGCCGTACATGGCGGCCGCGTAGTATTCGCCGACTGGTTGCGCGGTGCCGGGCTTCTGGTCATTCTCGACCATGGCAATGGCTACCTGAGCCTGTACGGACACAACCAAAGCCTGCTCAAGGACGCCGGCGACGTAGTCAACGCCGGCGAACCCATCGCCACAGTCGGCACCAGCGGCGGGCAAGACACTCCCGCGCTGTATTTCGCGATTCGCCAGCAGGGCCGCCCCAGCGACCCTGCACAATGGTGCCGCACGCAAGGATAAGCGCTGCGCTCATCTCTCTAGGAGTTAGTTCGACATGCCGCATCTGTCTCGCCTCACCTCTCTGGCCCTGGCTATCGCATTGCTCGGCAGCCCTCACCTGCTGCAGGCCGCAGAAACGCCGCCAGCGGCGGCCATCGCGAATGACAAGGCGCCGCTGCCGCTGGACGAACTGCGCACCTTCGCCGAGGTACTGGATCGGATCAAGTCGGCCTATGTCGAACCGGTCAGCGACAAGACCCTGCTGGAAAATGCGATCAAGGGCATGCTCAGCAACCTCGACCCGCATTCCGCCTACCTCGACCCCGAAGCCTTCCGTGAGCTGCAGGAAAGCACCAGCGGCGAGTTCGGCGGCCTGGGCATCGAAGTCGGCATGGAAGACGGTTTCGTCAAGGTGGTTTCGCCGATCGACGACACCCCGGCCTCGAAAGCCGGGATCCAGCCGGGCGACCTGATCGTCAAGATCGACGGCCAGCCGACCAAGGGCCTGTCGATGCTCGAAGCCGTGGACAAGATGCGCGGCGCAGCCGGCAGCAAGATCCTCCTGACCCTGGTGCGCGAGGGCGGCAAGCCCTTCGACGTGGAACTGACCCGCGCGGTAATCAAGGTCCGCAGCGTCAAGAGCCAGTTGCTCGACGATGGCTACGGCTACCTGCGCATCACCCAGTTTCAGGTCAACTCCGGCGAAGAGGTCGGCAAGGCGCTGAACAAGCTGCGCAAGGACAACGGCAAGAAGCTGCGCGGCCTGGTGCTGGATCTGCGCAACAACCCTGGCGGCGTACTCCAGGCCGCGGTCGAAGTAACCGACCACTTCCTCAAGAAAGGCCTGATCGTCTACACCGAAGGGCGCATCGCCAACTCCGAATTGCGCTTCTCCGCCGACCCGGCAGATGCCAGCGAAGGCGTGCCCCTGGTGGTGCTGATCAATGGCGGCAGCGCTTCGGCCTCGGAGATCGTCGCCGGCGCCCTGCAGGATCACAAGCGCGGCGTACTGATGGGCACCGACAGCTTCGGCAAAGGCTCGGTGCAGACGGTGCTGCCGCTGAACAACGACAGCGCCCTGAAACTCACCACGGCGCTGTACTACACGCCCAACGGCCGCTCGATCCAGGCCCAGGGCATAGCGCCGGACATCGAAGTGGCGCGCGCCAAGCTGACTCGCGAACAGGATGACGCCAATATCAAGGAAGCTGACCTGCTGGGTCACCTGGGTAACGGCAACGGCGGTGTGGATAAACCCAGCCAGAGCAAAGCCAGCAAAGCCAGCAAAGCGGCACGCCCACAGGATGACGACTACCAACTGAGCCAGGCGCTCAACCTGCTCAAAGGCCTGAGCGTCACCCGCGGCGATTGAACCGCTGACGCAGGGCAGGTACGAAAAAGCCCGGACACGATGCCGGGCTTTTTCTTGGCTCTGAACTAGTGAGCCGTTGCAAGGCGCGGCTGTTGAGTGGGCTTCAGCCCAGCACCGCTAGATTGGGACTTGCTGGGCTGAAGCGGCTCGCTGCCAGCCCAGCTTTACCCTCAACCCATAATGCTACAGAGCCTTGTTCTTGCCTGCCTGGATTAACCGCTACAGGTAGCTGTTGGTCATGTCCTCGACAAAGCCTTCGCTGCGCAGCTCATCCAACGCCTTCTGCAACCGCTGCACCACCTCGTCGGGGGTATCCTTGTTCAGCGCCAGATACAACTCGGCCTCATTGAAGCGCAGCACAGTGGTCAGGCCGCTGACGCCTTCCTGCTTGGCGAGGTAGCGGCCAACCGGGTCGGTGGTGGCCCACAGATCAATCTGCCCCTTGATCAGCTTTTGCACGTTCTGCTGGTCGCGTAGCGCGTTGATCGGCTCCAGCCCCTGGCTTTCCAGATGCTGACTGACCGCATCGTTCTTGTAGGCGCCGACCTTGTACTGCCCAGCCTCTTTCAAGCTGGCCACGCTGAGGTTGTTGCCTGGCGCGGCAAGCAGCACCCAGCCAGTGTTGGCAAGCGGCCCCACCCACTTGAACAGCGGCTGGCGCTCCGGGGTAAAGGTGGTGGAGAACAGCCCGTAGCTGGGCTTGTCCAGGGTCAGCCGGTACAGCCGATCCCAGGGAAAACGCAGGCTCAGGCTGTAGTCGATCTTGGCGCGCTTGAACATGGCCCGGACGATCTCGGCACTGATACCGTCGATACTGTCGTCACGGGCAAAGTTCTTGTCGTCGACCGACATATTGAACGGTGGGAAATTCTCGGTCAGCAACACCACCTTGTAGCCATAGGGCAACTCGGCATGGGCCGCGCAGGCGCTGAAAAGAAGGCCGAACAACAAACTGCTTTTGATGATCTTCAACATTAATTAGTCTTCCCGCTCGCAGGTATTGTGATTATGGCTAGCGGCAGTTCGGCTCGTGGCCAACCTGCTGAGTCCTGTTTTACAGATAGCTGCTGAGGATGTCATCGACGAATCCTTCGCTGCGCATCTTGTCCAGTTCAGCCTGCAGCTTCTGTACCACCTCGTCGGGCACAGCCTTGTTCAGCGCCAGGTACAACTCGGCGCTGTCGAAACGCAGGATGGTCTTCAGCCCGGAGACACCTTCTTGCTTGGCCAGGTAACGTCCGGCAGGATCGCCGGTGGCCCACAGATCGATCTGCCCGGCCATCAGTTTCTTGGCGTTTTGCTGGTCACGCAACGCGGTGATCGGCTCCAGGCCCTTTTCCAGCAGATGCTCGGCAATCGCGTCGCCCTTGTAGGCCCCGACCTTGTATTGCTTGGCCTGCTCCAGGCTGGTCAGGCTGATGGAGCTGTCGCTTCTACCGAGCAGCACCCAGTCATCCGGGCCAATCGGCCCGACCCACTTGAACAGGGCCTCGCGCTCGGGCAGACGCGCGGTGACGAACACGCCGTAACCCGGCTTCTCCAGCGCCAGTTTGTAGATGCGAGCCCAGGGGAAGCGCAGGGTCATGCTGTAGCTGACCTCGGCACGCTTGAACATCTCGCGCACGATATCCACGGCGATACCGTCAAGGTTGTCTTCCCGAGCGAAGTTCTTGCCGTTGATTGCCATGTTGTAGGGCGGGAAGTTCTCGGTGAGCAAAACCACGCGGTAGTCCGGCGCCGATTCGGCGTGAGCGCTAGCGCTCAGCCCGAATACGACGCCGGCCAGCGCAAACAGCAGGCGTTTGTGCTTGTGCATGTGCATTCTCTTTATTCTGGTTAGGGCAGGACTATTCTGGTGTGAGCAGGATGCCGCAGCATACTCAGCCCGATCATCTACGCCCAGCCGCGCCCTGGAGAATACGGCTCATCCGGTCCATGGAAGACCTGGAATGACGCATTTATGTATTTGTCGGCAGGACGCTAGCCAAGACCCTAACGCAGCGCGCTGGCGGGCGCTGTCGACTCGCTCCCAGCTTCGCTCGACAGCGCCCCAGCATCGAACGATCAGCGCACCACGATGCCGCGACTGGCCAGATAGGCCTTGGCCTCGGGTACGGTGTATTCGCCGAAGTGGAAGATACTCGCGGCCAGCACCGCATCGGCCTTGCCTTCGAGGATGCCGGCGGCCAGGTGTTCCAGATTACCGACGCCGCCGGAGGCGATTACCGGAATGCCGACCATCTCGCTGATGGCACGGGTGACGCCGAGGTCGTAGCCGCGCTTCACCCCATCCTGATCCATGCTGGTGAGGAGAATTTCACCGGCGCCGAGGTCTTCCATTTTCTTCGCCCAGAGCACGGCATCCAGGCCGGTCGGCTTACGCCCACCGTGGGTGAAAATTTCCCAGCGCGGGGGCTCGCCCGGCAACGAAACGCACTTGGCGTCGATGGCGACGACGATGCACTGCGAACCAAAGCGCGCAGCAGCCTCGCCGACGAACTCCGGGGTGAATACCGCCGCAGTGTTGATCGAGACCTTGTCCGCGCCGGCATTCAGCAGGTTGCGAATGTCCTGCACGGTACGTACGCCGCCGCCCACGGTCAGCGGAATGAAGACCTGGCTGGCCATGCGCTCCACCGTATGCAGGGTGGTGTCGCGGCCATCGACGCTGGCGGTGATATCGAGGAAGGTAATCTCGTCGGCGCCCTGCTCATCGTAGCGGCGGGCGATTTCCACCGGATCGCCGGCATCGCGGATATTCTCGAACTGGACGCCCTTGACCACCCGGCCGTTGTCCACGTCGAGGCAGGGGATGATGCGTTTTGCCAGTGCCATACGGTGCTCCCGTAGGGTGGGTGCAACCCACCGATAAAGATTGCGTCAGTTGCGGCGGGTTTCACCCGCCCTACATTAGCCGCCGTAGGCGTCGCAGACGGCCTGCGCTTCGGCCACGTCCAGGGTGCCTTCGTAGATCGCCCGGCCGGTGATGGCGCCGATGATGCCAGGGGTGCGGGCGTCAAGCAGGGTCTGGATATCACCGAGGTTGTGGATACCGCCGGAGGCGATCACCGGGATTCGCGTGGCGTTGGCCAGGGCCACGGTAAAGGGCACGTTGCAGCCCTGCATCATGCCGTCCTTGGCGATGTCGGTATAAACGATCGCAGCGACGCCATCGGCTTCGAAGCGCTTGGCCAGGTCGATGACCTGCACCGTGCTGATTTCAGCCCAGCCGTCGGTGGCGACGAAACCGTCTTTTGCATCCAGACCGACGATGACCTTGCCCGGGAAAGCGCGGCAGGCTTCAGCAACGAAGGCCGGATCTTTCACAGCCTTGGTGCCGATGATCACGTAGCTCACCCCAGCCTTGACGTAATGCTCGATGGTTTCCAGCGAACGAATGCCGCCGCCGATTTGGATCGGCAGGTGCGGGTAGCGCTTGGCGATGGCGGTGACCACCTCGCCATTGACCGGCTGGCCTTCGAAGGCGCCATTCAGATCGACCAGATGCAGACGGCGGCAGCCACCCTCAACCCACTTGGCCGCCATGCTCACCGGATCGTCGGAGAACACCGTGGAATCTTCCATGCGGCCCTGGCGCAGGCGCACGCAGGCGCCGTCTTTCAGATCGATAGCGGGAATAATCAGCATCGGTTGAACCTGTTCAAGTCGTTGGATTCGGTGAGGATCAGCTCTTCTCGAGCGCCCAGAGGTCGCTTTCGATGCTCTCGAACCTGTCCTTGAGGACGGTCTGCACATCGAAAATCGCCCGATCGTAATAGTGCGGAGCAATTTCGCGGGTAAACAGCTCGAGGATTTCCGCGACCTCGAACGAACCCAGCTGCAGCTCGAAACGCGTCTCCATGAAGCGCTTGATGACGCTGGTCGCCTCACGCTCCTGTTCCGGGGTCAGGGTCAGGATCGGCGGCTTGCTCTTGGCCTTGCTCATCTACCAGCGCCCGTCCCAGGCGGCGAAGTTCTGCAGCAACTGCAGGCCGTGGGTATGGCTCTTCTCCGGGTGGAACTGCACGGCGAAGCGCGAGCCCTCGGCCAGCGCCGCGGCGAAATCCTTGCCGTAATGGCCGCGACCAACCACTTGCTGCGGCTTGCTAGCCTCGATGTAGTAGCTGTGCACGAAGTAGAAGCGCGCCAGATCCGGGATGTCGTGCCACAGCGGATGATTGACCGACTGCGCCACTTGGTTCCAGCCCATGTGCGGCACTTTCAGCTTTTCGCCGTCCTCGACCATATTCTTGCCGAAGAAGCGCACCTGGCCGGGGAACAGGCCGATGCAATCGACGCCATCGTTCTCTTCGCTGCGCTCAAGCAAGGCCTGCATGCCGACGCAGATGCCGAGAAACGGCCGGTCCTGACTGACTTCACGCACCAGCGTGTCGAAGCCCAGGCGCTTGATCTCGGCCATGCAATCGCGAATCGCCCCGACTCCGGGAAACACCACGCGGTCGGCTTCACGAATCACCTGGGCATCGCTGGTCACCAGCACCCGGCCGGCACCGACATGCTCCAGCGCCTTGGCCACCGAGTGCAGATTGCCCATGCCGTAGTCGATTACTGCAACCGTTTGCATCAGAGGCAACCCTTGGTCGAGGGCATCTGCCCAGCCATCCGCGGGTCCAGCTCGACGGCCATGCGCAGGGCGCGGCCGAAGGCCTTGAACACAGTCTCGATCTGGTGGTGGGTGTTAGTGCCGCGCAGGTTGTCGATGTGCAGGCTGATCAGGGCATGGTTGACGAAGCCCTGGAAGAACTCCTGGAACAGATCGACATCGAAGCCGCCGACCACTGCCCGAGTGAACGGCACGTGCATCTGCAGCCCCGGGCGACCGGAGAAATCGATCACCACGCGCGACAGCGCCTCATCAAGCGGCACATAGGAATGGCCGTAACGGGTCATGCCCTTCTTGTCGCCAATCGCCTTGGTAAAGGCCTGGCCGAGGGTGATGCCAACGTCTTCGACGGTGTGGTGGTCGTCGATATGCAGGTCGCCCTTGCACTGGATATCCAGGTCGATCAGGCCGTGACGGGCAATCTGATCGAGCATGTGCTCGAGAAACGGCACGCCAATAGCAAACTTGGCCTTGCCAGTACCATCCAGGTTGATCGAGACCTTGATCTGGGTCTCCAGGGTGTTGCGCTCGACGGATGCCGTACGTTCGGCCATCACCAGCTCCACAAAATCGTTGTGCGAAAGGGCCGTCATTATAGGCGGCCCTGGGCCTGGGCGGCTACCGGCGGCGGTCGGCAAGCAAGGCTATCGGCATAATTGACGCCGTTTTATGCTGCGCAGCCGTCAACGAGGTGCACGCCTGACGGGTAGGCGACCCCCCCGTTGTCCATACGCCGCGCTGTCGCACCGCAAACTGGAGGCAAGCGTGTCCGCCAGCTTGTAGGTACCTGCAGGAGCAGGGGGGGACGCCTAGTTCCATGCCCGCGAAACGCATCGCGGCCATGGGCCGCTCCTACAGGAAACGTAATAACCCATAAAACCAATAACATACGTGTTGCTTGATAACAGCCAGCTTGCTGCGGTCCGGCGTCCCGGCGACCAGCAACCGCGCCGCATGGGGCCGGCAGCCACCGTCCCAGCCAGCGTCGATAGCGCAAGCGTCATGACACGCCTAGCCACCGCGCAGATCTTGCTATGCTCGACAGCTTGACGCCGACTCGCGCGAAAAGCGGCAGCCACCCCAGCCAAACCCCGGCAACGCACCCGCCATGGACAGTATCGACACCCTGATTATCGGCGCCGGCGCCCTCGGCCTGACCTGCGCCGCACGCCTGGCCCGAGCGCCGCAGAGCTGCCTGATCGTCGAGGCGGAGCAGCTGATCGGCAGCCACACCTCCAGCCGCAATTCCGAAGTCATCCACGCCGGCATCTACTACGCCCCCGGCTCGCTGAAAGCCCAGCTATGCCTGGAAGGCCGCGAGCGCCTGTATGCCTGGTGCGCCCAGCACCGGGTAGCGCACCGCCGCATCGGCAAGCTGCTGGTGGCGGTCAGCCCGACCGAACGCAGCAAGCTCGACGCACTGGCCGCCAATGCCCATGCCTGCGGCGTGCATGACCTGGAATATATCGAGCAAGCCCGGCTCGCCGAACTGGAACCGGCCGTGCGCGGCTTTGCAGCGCTGCTGTCGCCGAGCACCGGAATCATCGACAGCCATGCCTACCTGCAATCGCTGCTCGCCGCCGCCGAGAAGCAGGGCGCACAACTGGTCCTGCATACCCGCGTCGACCAGCTCGAACCCGGCCCTGACGGCTGGATCGTCACGGGCCGCAGCGCCGGCGAAGTCTTCCAGCTCAAGGCGCAGCGGGTGATCAATGCCGGCGGCCTGTTCGCCCAGCAGCTGGCGGCCAATACCCAGGGTTTGCAAGGCATACCGGCCCTGCATCTGTGCCGCGGCAGCTACTTCGGCTACAGCGGCCGCGCGCCCTTCCAGCACCTGATCTATCCGCTGCCGGAGGCCAACACCTCGGGCCTGGGCATCCACGCCACCCTCGATCTCGGCGGCCAGGTACGCTTCGGCCCGGACACCGAGCACCTCGAGCATATCGATTACCGAGTCGACGAACAGCTGCGCGAGCCCTTTGCCAACGCGATCCGCCGCTACTTCCCGGGCCTCGACAGCACGCGCCTGGTGCCAGGCTACAGTGGCATCCGGCCGAAACTGGTCGGCCCCGGGGAACCGGCCGCCGACTTCCTTATCCAAACCGCAAGCGATCACGGTCTGCCGGGGCTGATCAATCTGTTCGGTATCGAGTCGCCAGGACTGACCGCCAGCCTGGCGATTGCCGAACGCGTCGCTCGAGCGCTGTAACAGCCACTTGCAAAATCAGTGCATTAGCCGGACTTTCGCCGGCCTATTGCAGCGGTCGGCGCTATACTCGCCGACTCAATTCAAGTTCACCGAAACAAGGAATCGTCCATGAAAGCGCTCGGCAAAATCCTGGGTCTGTTTTTTCTCGGGCTGTTGCTGATCCTGGTGGCGCTGGGCTTTGCCCTGACCCATCTGTTCGATCCCAACGACTACAAAGACGAAATTCGCCAACTGGCCCGCGACAAGGCCAACCTAGAGCTGACCCTCAATGGCGATATCGGCTGGAGCCTGTTCCCCTGGCTCGGCCTCGAACTGACCGACGCCACCCTGGCCAGCGCCACCACCCCCGACCAGCCCTTTGCCGACCTGCGCCTGCTCGGCCTGTCGGTACGCGTGCTGCCGCTGTTGCGCCGCGAAGTACAGATGAGCGACATCCGCGTCGACGGCCTCAACCTGAACCTGCAGCGCGACGAAAAAGGTCGCGGCAACTGGGAAGATGTCGGCCGCCCACCCCAACCCGCCGTGGCCACCAGCACGCCGGCCGGCGAGGCAACCGCGCCATCCGCCGACAGTGCGCCAGCCAGCACCCGCGAAAGCGCCCAACCGATCAAGCTGGATATCGACAGCCTGATCGTCAACAGCGCACGCATTGATTACCACGACGCGCAGAAAGGCCAACAATTCAGCGCCGAAAGCATTCAGTTGACCACCGGGGCGATCCGCGAAGGGACCGCCATCCCGGTCAAGCTCAGCGCCTTCTTCGGCACCAACCAACCGGTCATGCGGGCGCGCACCGAACTGCAAGGCGAGCTGCGCTTCGACCGGGCGCTCAAGCGCTACCAACTGGAAGACGCCAAGATCTCCGGCGAAGCCTCCGGCGAGCCCTTCGACGGGCAAACCCTGACCTACTCCCTGCAAGGCCAGCTGCTGGTCGATCTGGCCGCACAGGTTGCCGAATGGAACGGCCTGAAACTCTCGGCCAACCAGTTGCGCGCCCTCGGCGAAGTGAAAATTCGCGACCTGGATACCCAGCCAAAACTGACCGGCGGTCTGTCCATCGCGCCGGTAAACCTGCGCGAATTTCTCGCCACCATCGGCCAAACACTGCCGCCGTTGAACGATGACAAGGCCCTGAGCCAATTCGAACTGGTCACCCGCCTCAACGGCAGCCCGACCAGCCTGACCCTGCAAGAGCTGAAACTGAAGCTCGATGACAGCAGTTTCAGCGGCCAGATCGGCATCGCCGACTTCGCCAAGCAAGCCCTGCGCGTGCAATTGAAAGGCGACAGCCTGGATCTCGACCGCTACCTGCCGAAGCCAACCAAGGACAGCCAGGATGCCGGCGCCGCGCGCCAAGCCGAGGTCAAGGAAAGCGTCGCCAGCGCCGGCCAGAGCGGTAGCACTCCACTGCCCAAAGCACCGACCCAGCACGCCTGGAGCGCCGCAACTGTGCTGCCGATCGAGCGCCTGCGCAGCCTCGACCTGCAACTGGCGCTGAGCCTCGACCAGCTGATTTACCAAAAGCAAGCCTTCAGCGCCGTCAACCTCAAGGCCAAGAGCAAAGCCGGCCTGCTGACCCTGGAAGAGATGCGCGGCAAACTCGGCAGCGGCAATTTCGACGCCAAGGCGACGGTCGATGTACGCCCGACCATCCCCCTGCTGAGCCTGCACAAAAACCTGAGTCGAATCAGCGTAGAGCCCTTCCTCAAGAGCGAACAGCAGCCCTCGCCGGTCAAGGGCCTGCTCGACCTGCAGGCCAACCTGAGCACCAGCGGCAACAGCTTGAAAGCCTGGGTCGACGGCCTCAACGGCACGGCCAGCTTCGCCCTCAACGACGGCATTCTGGTCGGCGCCGACCTCGAACAACAACTCTGCCGCGGCATTGCCGCACTCAACCGCAAGGCACTGAGCAGCGAGCCGCGCAACAAGGACACGCCCTTCGACACACTGCAAGGCAACCTGACCTTCCTCAAAGGCGTAGCCCATAACCCTGATCTGAAAATCCAGGTTCCCGGCCTCGCGGTCAGCGGCAACGGCGACCTGGACCTGCGCGTACTCGGCCTCGACTACCGCGTCGGCATCACCCCCAGCGGTGACCAGCGCGAAATGCCCGATCCGGCCTGCCAGATCAACGAGCGCTATGTCGGCATCGCCTGGCCGGTACGCTGCCGTGGCCCGCTGGAAATGGGCGGCAAGACCTGCCGCCTGGACCAGGACGGCATGGGCAAGGTCGCCGCCAAGCTGGCCGGCGACAAGATCAACCAGAAGCTCGAAGAAAAGCTCGGTGACAAGGTCAGCCCCGAACTGAAAGACGCGCTCAAGGGCTTGTTCAACCGATGAGTCCCGAGCAGTTCTCCATGGCGGTCCTCGACTGGTACGACCGCCACGGACGCAAGGATCTGCCCTGGCAGCAGGGCATCAATCCTTACCGCGTATGGGTCTCGGAAATCATGCTGCAGCAGACCCAGGTCAGCACCGTACTCGGCTACTTCGACCGCTTCATGGCCGCCTTGCCGACCGTGCAAGACCTGGCCGCAGCAGCGGAAGACGAAGTGCTGCACCTGTGGACCGGCCTGGGCTACTACACCCGCGCGCGCAACCTGCAAAAGACCGCACAGATCGTCATGCGTGAGCACGGCGGCGCATTCCCCCTCGACGTCGAGCAACTGACCGAACTCCCCGGCATCGGCCGCTCCACCGCTGGCGCCATCGCCAGCCTGAGCATGGGCCTGCGCGCGCCGATTCTCGACGGCAACGTCAAGCGGGTGCTAGCACGCTACGTGGCCCAGGAGGGCTACCCGGGCGAGCCGAAAGTGGCCAAACAACTGTGGGCGGTGGCCGAACGCTTCACCCCGCAGGCACGGGTCAACCACTACACCCAGGCGATGATGGACCTCGGCGCCACCCTCTGCACCCGCAGCAAACCCAGCTGCCTGCTCTGCCCGTTGCAAAGTGGCTGCCAGGCCCACCTGCTCGGCCTGGAGATTCGCTACCCGATCGCCAAACCGCGCAAGGCACTGCCTCAGAGGCGCACCCTGATGCCGATCCTGACCAGCCGAGCTGGCGAGGTTCTGCTCTACCGACGCCCCTCCAGCGGCCTCTGGGGCGGCTTGTGGAGCCTGCCGGAGCTGGACGACCTGCCTAGCCTCGACCTGCTCGCCAACCGGCACGCCCTGCAACTGGGCGAGCGCCGCGAACTGGCCGGCCTGAGCCACACCTTCAGCCACTTCCAACTGGCCATCGAACCCTGGCTGATCCGCGTCGAAGCCGCGCCATCGGCCGTGGCCGAGGCCGACTGGCTCTGGTATAACCTCGCCACACCGCCGCGCCTAGGCCTTGCCGCCCCGGTAAAAAAACTGCTGAAGCGCGCGGCCGACGCACTCGCGACCGAACAGAACACTGGAGAGCAGCCATGACCCGCACCGTAATGTGCCGCAAGCACAAACAAGAACTGCCTGGCCTCGACCGCCCACCCTATCCGGGCGCCAAAGGCGAAGACATCTACACCAACGTCTCCAAGCAAGCCTGGGACGAATGGCAGAAGCACCAGACCCTGCTGATCAACGAACGTCGCCTGAACATGATGAACGCCGAAGACCGCAAGTTCCTGCAGAGCGAGATGGACAAGTTCCTCTCCGGCGAGGACTACGCCCAGGCCGAAGGTTACGTGCCGCCCAGCGAATAAACTGAGTCCGGCCGCCTGAATTCACCCAGGCGGCCAGCACACCCGGCCGTATTTCCTTCATTCGCGGCTAACCGCCCGTAATAATTAAATATTTTTCAAACTCACGCTTGACACCTACCCCTCAAATCCGTCTAATAGCGCCCCGTTAGCCCGGGTAGCTCAGTCGGTAGAGCAGGGGATTGAAAATCCCCGTGTCGGCGGTTCGATTCCGTCCCCGGGCACCATACCTAGCTTCCAGGAAGTCGCAAAACTACCCGGAAGCACTTAAAAAACCCGCCTAGTGCGGGTTTTTTATTGTCTGGCGTTCCCATGCCATGCCTTGTAAGCCCTGACAATTGTGAGTAGAGCCGGCTCGGTCTAAAAATCTACTCACAAGACGAAAGCAAAGCGCCCGACTGGCGCGGCTTTCAAGGGGTACGATATGGCACTGACAGACGCAGCCATCAAGGCAGCCAAACCCGCTGCCAAGCTGTTTCGCATCACTGACAACAATGGCCTATGCCTAGAAATAGCCCCGACCGACTCCAAGCTCTGGCGCTATCGCTATCGCTATCGTTTCAACGATAAGGCCAAGATGCTGGCGCTAGGCACCTACCCCCCCTATCCCTGCTAAAAGCTCGCCAGAAGCGCGACGAAGCACGCGAGCAGCTAGCCAACGGCATAAGACCCCGGCGAACAAAAGAAAGCCGCTAAACTGGCACAGAAGGTCATAGGACTAACCTCTGAAGGGCTAGCGCGGGAGTGGTTCGACTACAACTCGCCACGCTGGGCAGAGAGCACCGCACGCAAAGCCAAGCTGTATATGGAAAACGACCTGATACCCGCTATCGGTTCGCGCCCGGTTAAAGCCATCACCCGGCCCGACCTGGTAGAGCTGGTGGAGCTGGTGGAGCTGGTGGAGCTGGTGCGCAAGGTGGAGGCCCGCGGCACGCTGAATGCCGCCGGCAAGATTCGCCAATGGTTACACCAGATATTCAGGTACGGCCTAGCCACTGGCGTGGTGGACGCAAACCCGCCCACTAATACCGAACAGAAAGCCCCAGCCCTGTGCTGGGTTTTTTTGCTTTCTGGGCGTTAACTCTCAGCGTCCGATGCATTGCCGGCCCCTTCGCGAAAATCCGCCCAACCGCGCCTGCGCGGAAATAAAGGAACTGAAAGCAAACATTCCCCGGCACGGCCATCCGCGCATACCCGAGTCTTTTGCGTTGAGCCCCGCAGCGCATTCATCTCCCTGTAACACTGGCGGCGTTAGAATCCGGCGAACCAGATCGCAGAGTCATCAACATCAGGCCTGCACGCCGGTACTGGCACAGCACTTGCGCAAAAAATAACCACTATTCAACCTAAAGACAGGACGTCATGCAGGAGAAAGACTATGGAGCGAGCTCGGGTCACAAGCCATAGCCCGTCGGCAATACTCGGCGAGAGTAAGGCATTGGCGACGCGTCAGGCGTCTACCGTCGGCGCATCCGGCACTGCCCACCACAAATAGCCACACTCGACCAGCTCGACATGCGCAGGTATCACGTCCTGCGAAGCCGTGTGGACGAAATGATATGCGCGGGCGTTGACATTACGGGGCGTAACCCGCTACGCCTGGCCCGCGGTCGCCAGGCCTATATCGTCGAAAACAATGTTCTCAAGGCTGGCTGATTAGAAGCCCTAACCGTTCCGACTCATGGCAGCCAAGGCTGGAATTTCAAGCCCAGGCCTGATTTTTCGCCTGTCAGTTTTCCGCCACATCTTGACGATCCGGCGAGGCCCGACGCGCAGCAAACGGACAATGTGCGCCGCCGATCGGCAATAAGTGCACGCCCAATGAGTGCCTCGGTGGTAGGCAAATCGATCAAGAACTCTGCTTGGCCGCTGGTGCCAATGCACCTTGCGCCTAGCCGCAGCGGACAGACCGACAGACCGACAGACCGACAGATGACACCAGTCATTCCGCCGAGGTCACGCAGCGAAACAAACCAGCGCCGCCGTCAAAATTCAGGCTCTATTGACAGGTATAGAACCGCCCCCTACACATGAAGGCGATACCGCGAGAGACCTTACATCGTGGCGCAGGCTCGGAAGCCAAGATTTTTTCGGGGGACACAATGAAAAACAACAAAATCTGGCTGGTGAGCGCCACCGTTTTCGTCAGTCTGCTCCTGGTGGTAATCATTATGGCGGCGGTGATGCGCTATGCCTCCACGACCCTGCTCGAACGCGACGCTGAACACACCGCCCTATTCTGGGCCGAATTCGTCGGTGGCAGCGTCCGCGACCTCGATACGCTGCTGATGCAGGGCGAACTCACCGATAGGGCGCACGAGGACTTGAAGCGCTTTCAGCGCGTGCAGGAGGTCTTCCGCTTCAAGATGTTCAACCGCGAGGGGCACACCGTCCTAGTTTCGGACGACTTGGACAACCCCGCCGACAGCCAGCCCACGAAGAGTTCTATCGGGCATGGCAATGACAATGTTCGCAATATGGTCCTGGGCGGCAACAACGTCATCCTGCTGGAAAGAAATCCAGTCAATGCAAACCGCCCCGCCGTCTACAGCGAGGCCTACGTGCCGATCAGGCGCGACGGCCAGATAATCGGCGTGGTCGAGGTCTACGTCGACCAGGCCGACCGTACCGCACGCATCGAGCGGGCGTTCACGCTCGTGGCCGGGGCGCTGTTCATCTTGCTAAGCGCGATCGGGCTGATCATCGGCCTGATAATCCTGCGGCGCATTGAGCTTGAGCGCCTGGCGGATGAGCGGATGCGCTACCTGGCTCATCACGACGCACTATCGGGACTGCTGAACCGGATGAGTTTCAACGAGGCACTGCATGAGGCCGTGTGGCGCCATGAGGCTGGCGGGCCGGTGTTCTCGGTGCTGTGCATCGATCTTGACCACTTCAAGGAAGTGAACGACACACTCGGCCACGGTGCCGGCGACGAGGTCCTGCGCCAGGTCGGCGAGCGCCTGCGTTCGCTGGTTCGCCACGGCGACCGAGTCGCGCGACTGGGCGGCGATGAGTTCGCGATTTTGCAGACCGGCGTGGCCGCCATCGACGATGTCAGCACGCTCGCGGAACGGGTAGTGGAACTCCTCGCCCGCCCCTACGATCTCGGCACCGATACCATCCATTGCAATGGATCGGTCGGTGCCGCCGTCTTCGGCGTCGATGGGACCACTGAAGAGGACCTGATGCACAAGGCCGACTTGGCACTGTATCGCTCCAAAGCCGCTGGGCGCGGCACCTTCAGTTTCTATGACGAAGAGCTCGACAAGCAACTGGAAGCGCGCCGCATGTTGACCAGCGAACTGCGCACCGCGATCGGTACGGAGCAGTTCACATTGCACTACCAGCCGCAATTCGCACCGGACGGCACGACCCTCAAGGGCTATGAGGCCTTGCTGCGCTGGAAGCATCCGACCCTCGGCGCACAGATGCCAGATCAATTCATCCCGCTCGCCGAAGACACCGGCCTGATCGACCCGCTGGGCCGCTGGGTGCTGCGTACCGCCTGTGCGCAGGCGGCCCTGTGGCCGGATGAGCTGAGCGTCGCCGTCAATCTTTCCGCCGCGCAGTTCCAGCAAGGCGATCTGGTCGAAGTGGTTGCCCGAACGCTTGACGCCAGCGGCCTTGCGGCCCATCGCCTTGAGCTGGAAATTACCGAATCGATGCTGATGAACAATACCCAGCTGGTCACCCAGACCCTGGCGCGCCTTGCAGCGATGGGCGTGCAGATCGCCATGGACGATTTCGGCACAGGCTATTCGAGCATGGCGTATCTCTGGCGCTTCCCATTCGACAAGCTGAAGATCGACCGCTCGTTCACCGCACACCTGGCATCTGACCCCAAGGTGAACCTGATCGTGAAGTCGATCATCTCGCTTGCGCACTCACTAGATATCCGCGTGAACGCCGAAGGCGTGGAAAATGCCAGCCAGCTCGAAATTCTGCGGACGCACAAATGCGATGAAATCCAGGGTTATCTGCTTGGACGCCCAGTCCCCGATGATCAATTGGTGCACTTGCGCTCGACAGCTGCGGTAACCTGCGATGCCGCTGCACTGCAAGCCATGGACGGCAGCGCACCGGCGTGATGGCCCGTGCGGGTGGTGAGCGCCCATAGGCTGCACATCCACCGGGCAGAGCCGGTTGCGCCGGTTATGCGCCAAATTGCAGCCTCCCGAGGCAAACAGAACGCCCGCAGGAAACCCAACGGATTGTACCCCAGGGACCAATGAAGCGACTCGGGCCAGGCCTTGAACTTACCGGCGCCGGGGCACCCCCAGCAGGCAAGGAGCCCGGTCGGACCAGCGGACTTTTGTGCCTGCGCGACAGGCTGGTTTAAGGATGCGACAACCTGCGGGGCACCGCTGCTTTAGCCACCCGGTCGGCATGGCGCCGTTCCGAACGCTATGCTAGCTTGACGCCTCGCCAGGAAGGCCATGCAACGCCGGAGCGCAACCGAATAAGAAGAGGACCCCCCATGGCCGAGGCCACGCCCGCGCTGGAAATTCGCGACCTGCATAAACGCTATGGCGACCTCGAGGTGCTCAAAGGCATCTCCCTCACCGCCCACGATGGCGACGTGATCTCGATTCTCGGCTCATCCGGCTCCGGCAAATCGACCTTCTTGCGCTGCATCAATCTGCTGGAAAACCCCAACCAGGGTCAGATCATCGTCGCCGGCGAGGAGCTCAAGCTCAAACCCGGCAAGCAGGGCGAATTGGTCGCCGCCGATGGCAAGCAGATCAACCGCCTGCGCAGCGAATTGGGCTTCGTCTTCCAGAATTTCAATCTGTGGCCGCACATGAGCGTGCTCGACAACATCATCGAGGCGCCGCGCCGGGTGCTCGGCCTGAGCAAGGCCGAGGCCATCGAACGGGCCGAGGCGCTGCTGGCCAAGGTCGGCATCTCCGACAAGCGTCATGTCTATCCCAATCAGCTCTCTGGCGGCCAACAGCAGCGTGCGGCGATTGCCCGCACCCTGGCCATGCAGCCGAAAGTGATCCTGTTCGATGAGCCGACATCGGCCCTCGACCCGGAGATGGTCCAAGAAGTGCTTAATGTGATCCGCGCGCTCGCCGATGAAGGTCGCACCATGCTCCTGGTCACCCACGAGATGGGCTTCGCCCGCCAGGTCTCCAGCGAAGTGGTGTTCCTGCATCAGGGCCTGGTGGAAGAACAAGGCTCACCCGAGCAAGTGTTCGACAACCCGGCTTCGGCGCGCTGCAAACAATTCATGTCCAGCAATGACTAAACACGGAGCAACTCTCGCATGCTGAATTACAAGAAAATCCTGTTGGCCGCGGCAGCCACCCTGGCGTTCGGTACCGGCGCCGTCGCTGCCGAAAAACTCAAGATGGGCACCGAAGGGGCCTATCCACCCTTCAATCTGATCGACGCCAGCGGCCAGGTTGGTGGTTTCGACGTGGACATCGGCCAGGCCCTCTGCGCCAAGATGCAAGCTGAGTGCGAAGTGGTCACCTCCGACTGGGACGGCATCATCCCGGCCCTCAATGCCAAGAAGTTCGACTTCCTGGTGGCCTCGATGTCGATCACCGATGAGCGCAAGGTGGCCGTTGACTTCACCGAGCCCTACTACACCAACAAGCTGCAATTCATTGCGCCGAAAGACAGTGACTTCAAATCCGACAAGGCCAGCCTCAAAGGCAAGGTGATCGGTGCTCAGCGCGCCACCATCGCTGGCACCTGGCTGGAAGACAACCTGGACGGCGTCGTCGACATCAAGCTCTACGACACCCAGGAAAACGCCTACCTCGACCTGTCCTCGGGTCGCCTCGACGGCGTATTGGCCGACACCTTCGTCAACTGGGAATGGCTGAAGAGCGATGCCGGCAAAAGCTTCGAGTTCAAGGGCAAGCCGGTATTCGACAACGACAAGATCGGGATTGCCGTGCGCAAGGGCGACCCACTGCGCGAGAAGCTGAACACCGCGCTGCAGGCCATCATCGAAGACGGCACCTACAAGACCATCAACGATAAATATTTCCCGTTCAGCATCTACTGAGCAGCCTGCCCTGCGTCGCCCTCACGGGCGATGCAGGCTTCTGACCCCCCATGAATTTAGACCTCTACGGATTCGGCCCGGCCCTGGCCGCCGGCACCCTGATGACCATCAAGCTGGCGCTCTGTGCGCTGAGCCTGGGTCTGGTGCTCGGCCTGCTCGGCGCACTGGCCAAGACTTCGCCGTACAAGCCGCTGCAGTGGCTTGGCGGCACCTATTCGACCATCGTGCGCGGCATACCCGAACTGCTTTGGGTCCTGCTGATCTACTTCGGCACCGTGCAACTGATGCGCAACCTGGCCGACCTGCTGGGCATCGACAGCCTCGAACTGAGCGCCTTCGCCGCCGGCACCATCGCCCTGGGCATCTGCTTTGGTGCCTATGCCACCGAAGTATTTCGTGGCGCGATCCTCGCCATCCCCAAAGGTCATCGCGAAGCCGGTCAGGCGCTGGGCCTGTCCGTACCGCGAATCTTCTGGCGCCTGATCCTGCCGCAGATGTGGCGCATCGCCCTGCCCGGCCTGGGTAATTTGTTCATGATCCTGATGAAGGACACCGCCCTGGTGTCGGTGATCGGCCTGGAAGAAATCATGCGCCGCTCGCAGATCGCCGTAACCTCGAGCAAAGAACCTTTCACCTTTTTCCTAGTGGCGGCCTTTATCTACCTGGGCCTCACCGTGCTCGCCATGATCGGCCTGCACTTCCTTGAACAGCGTGCCGGCCGTGGCTTCATCAGGAGCACCTCATGAACTGGGAAGTCATCATCAAGTGGTTGCCGCGCCTGGCCGAAGGCGCCGTACTGACCCTGGAGCTGGTCGCCATCGCGGTAGTCGCCGGCCTGATCCTGGCGATACCCATGGGCATCGCCCGCGCCTCCAAGCATTGGTTCGTCCGCGCCGTGCCCTACGGCTACATCTTCTTCTTCCGCGGCACACCGCTGCTGGTGCAATTATTTCTGGTCTATTACGGCCTGGCCCAGTTCGACGCCGTGCGCGAAGGGCCGCTCTGGTTCTACCTGCGCGACGCCTACTGGTGCGCCATCCTGACCATGACCCTGCATACCGCCGCCTATATCGCCGAGATCCTGCGCGGTGCGATTCAGGCCGTGCCACCGGGCGAAGTGGAAGCGGCGCGCGCCCTGGGCATGGCCCGCTGGCAGACCATGCT
Source organism: Pseudomonas sp. CC6-YY-74 (assembly GCF_002025205.1). GTDB lineage: Bacteria > Pseudomonadota > Gammaproteobacteria > Pseudomonadales > Pseudomonadaceae > Aquipseudomonas > Aquipseudomonas paeninsulae. The sequence goes on from NZ_CP019947.1 coordinate 3,389,918, forward strand.
CTATATCGTCCTGCCGCGCGCCGCACGCATCGGCCTGCCGGCCTACAGCAACGAAGTGATCCTGATGCTCAAGGCCAGCTCCCTGGCCAGCACCGTCACCCTGCTGGAACTGACCGGCATGGCGCGCACCATCATCGCCCGCACCTACCTGCCAGTGGAGATCTTCTTCGCCGCCGGGATGTTCTACCTGCTGATCGCCTTCATCCTGGTCCGTGGCTTCAAGCTGCTGGAAAACTGGCTAAGGGTCGACGCCTGCCAGGGCCGCTGACGCGATGGGGCACTCACGGCCCCATCTAGGCTTGACGACACGACCATGAACGACTCCCCCCTCAGCGGCGACAGCCTGCTCCAGCGCTTCCAGGCGCTGGATGCATTTTTGCTGCAGCACCAAGCACTATGGCAACCGCGGCCATTCACCCACCAGCAACTGCCGTGGGAAAGCCAGCATCCAGAACTCGCCCGTTGGCTCAGATCGCGCAGCCTGGAGCAGGCCGAAGCCAGCCACAACCAGCCGCACCTGCTGGAAGCCCCCGCGCCCTTTCCCGGCCTCGCCGCGCAAGCCGAGACCCTGAGCCGAGTCGGCGCATTCACGCCACTGCCATCGCCGCCACTGCCGGCCCGCTTCTCGGTCGACGTACCAGGCCGTAAATGGCAACAGATCCAGGCCTTCGCCGGCTGCCTGCAGTTTCACCAACCTGCCCAACACTGGCTCGACTGGTGCGCCGGCAAAGGCCATCTCGGGCGTCTGCTGGCACATGACGGGCGCCCGCTGACCTGCCTGGAGCACAACCCCGAACTGGTACACAGCGGCCAACTGCTCAGCCAGCGCCTGCACCTCAACGCCCGGCATCTGCAGCAGGATGTACTCGACGCCGATGCCGGCGCCCAACTCCGCAGCGAACACACCCCGGTCGCCCTGCATGCCTGCGGCGACCTGCATGTACGCCTAATGCAACTCGCCAGCGCGGCCGACTGCCAGCAGCTGGCCATAGCGCCGTGCTGCTACAACCGCATCACCACCCCCAATTACCAGGCGCTCTCCTCAGCGGCCCAGGCATCAGCCTTGCGACTCTCGCTGGATGACCTGGCCCTACCCCTTAGCGAAACCGTCACCGCCGGCGCTCGCGTACGCCGCCAGCGCGATCGCTCCATGGCCTGGCGCCTGGCATTCGACGTGCTGCAACGTGAACTGCGCGGCATCGACCAGTACCTGCCCACACCGTCCTTGCCGACGACCTGGTTGGCTAAAGATTTCGCCGACTACTGCACGGACCTCGCCGCCCTGAAACAACTGCCCGCACCAGACACTTCAAGAGACTGGCAACAACTGCAGAGCCAAGGCTGGCAACGACTGGCCCAGGTGCGCAATCTGGAGCTGCTGCGCGGCTTGTTCCGCCGCCCGCTGGAACTGTGGCTGCTCCTCGACCGTGCGCTCTACCTGCAAGATCAGGGTTACAACGTGCGCCTCGGCAGCTTCTGCCCGCGCCAGCTCACCCCGCGCAACCTGCTGCTGCTCGCCGAACGCTGAACGCCGCTGAGCTCACACAAGTTGTCCACATTATCTGTGGATAACTGTGTTGATAGTTTCTGAGCAACCCCACCAAACGCCTCTACCATCGGCTCTCACGGCGCTTGCTCGTTTTTTGAGCAGCAAATAAATATCAATTAAAACATGTACTTATAAAAAGCAGAGAAATACCTCGCAAAAAACATGTGTACTCTCGCCAAACAACGTCAGCTTGTGCATAAGGATTTCGCAGCTAATCGCCAGAACTGCATTAAACGACCTGATTAGCCACACTCATCAGCCCGGAGCCCCCTCCATAGCGGCGTACCGCTGTTGCAGGAGAGCCTCCTAGGCGCGCTATTTTAGGTCGCAGAATGGCCTGCTTTCACCCCGGCGATGCGTACCCCTATGAATGTGAGAAATGCCCAACCCCATCCCCTGGATGCGCTAAGCAAGAAAAATTCCGGAAGCATTTCCGAGCACGCAGTCCGCGCCCAAGACATGCCCGAGAACGCCGCCCACGCCTTGCCGACTTCAGACTGAGTGCGGCTTGAAAATAATCAGAGTAAACAATGCGCAGACGCCTTTACTCGGCCAGATGAATGGATATAATGGCGCCCCTGAAATGCCGGTATAGCTCAGCTGGTAGAGCAACTGACTTGTAATCAGTAGGTCCCGAGTTCGACTCTTGGTGCCGGCACCATACAAAACAAAGGGTTACGTGAAGACGTAGCCCTTTTTTGTGCCTGAAATTCGGCTTGGGGTAGATTTGGGGTAGGAATCTGACAGAAACAAGATACCTAGATAGGAAGCTCAGTTCTTGCCTGGCATGCAGCAACACAGTTGAATTTACTAGCGGCCAGGGAAGTCTGCTGCTCAGATCCCCATGAACGCGTCCGGCCAGAAGGGAGGTGTACTGGCTCCCCGATATGCCAGGAACACCCTGCACTGCGCGCGGGGTATCTCAGCTCGCGGCTCTGCTGCTCACTGTGATTGATATGATGCAGTGGACTTGTAGGCAGTGGTCACCGCCTCCCCCGTGGACGCTTCATCTGGTCTCGACCTGACGAACAACTCAAGGAGCCGCGTATAGAGACCCACTACATCGAGATCAAAGATCTGGGACGGCGACGGAGGCATCTACATCCTCAACGAGGTGCTCCAGGAACTGTGCGTCGACATCGGCTGCTCGCTGTCCCTGGACGAAGAGTTTATGGGGACGACACGCGGCCTCGTGCTCAGAAAATCCCACGCACGTCCCTGATCGCGTCGATGAGTTGGTTGGTTGGTTGGACGCTCGGGCGCCACTGGACCTTGAGAAGTACTGGTGATGTCCCGTTTTTTTCGATCAAAACGATGTCATGACTCTTCGGATGGCGAGGGCACCAATTTCTGCCCTAACACCCAGAGCGCGCTAACGAAGCGGTTCAATTGGCCCCCGCTCATCCCGAACACCTCGGCCTATACCGTGCCCCTTATTGAGGCCAGTTTCTCAGTTCCCATCGGTATTAATGAAGAACCCTAGGCTTTCCAAGGTGTTGTTGATCGGCGTAATGATTCGAGACTCAGAGCCCAGGTCGGCTGGCCACTTCGATTTGCATTGTGTTCTTCCTTAGGTATAAACGCCGTGCTCTATCTGGCCAATTAACCTCAGCAACTGGGCTCGACCCGCCGGATGGTTTAACAAATCGACAGGAGCGATTCCCCCAAGTGCATGCGCCTGGCGTGTATACCAGCCGATCACATGAGTCGGATTGCCTCCAAACAGGGATAGGGCACTATCGATGACATCGGCAATCGATGGGGAGTGCAACGGCGATGCTCCCGTTTGCGGTGCCTCCTGCCCTTCTCTTTGGACAGTCTTGCCTGCTGATGTGCCTAGGTGCCTGGCGCACCGTGTAGATAGCCATCCTTGGTCTTCGTGGATCTCTCCACGGTCGCCGCATATCTCGCAGAACCTACCTGACAAGCCCTCTATCACGTCAATCACCGCGGACACATAAGCGTCGCCATGTGAGTAGTAGACGCGAAGCTCTCCAAATTTCTCTTTGATCTGATGAGCAACGAATGGCTCGGACTTGGCTGCATCCATCCGCCGCTGGATTAGGCAGCCGGTCGCGTCAAGCAAGTGGAACCATCCGCTACCGCACTCGAAGCCATGGAGCCCAGAGTTACTAATAGGCGGATAAACGACTGGATAGCGTGAGGTCAACTCGATGTCGAGTTCGTCGTTCATTGCTCCTCGCCCTCCTCGTCTTCGTCTCCTGTCGTTTCAAGGATCGGCAGATGGATCATGGAGCTGTCGTACACCACGTCAATCGACTCAAGGCTTGCCCAATCCAGGTAGCGTGGGTAGCGGGCCCCATCCTTGAGCTCGTAAGCAAACTCTTTGTGGGCTCCGGCACCCATGATGGTTTCTGTGTATGCAATAACCTTGGCAAGTGGCTGCATCTGGTACATGCCCGAGCCGTTGAGATGGCCAGGCGATACAAGTTGAGTGTCCAGAATGAAGGTTTCCTCATCCTGTATCTCTATGTGGTGTTTCAACGCATAGATGTTGGGTAATAGACGCATCTCCATCTGCGGATCCTCACCGCACGGGGTGACGACCCAGGAGACGTAAAACCAAGGCACAAAAATAGGTTGGACCACGTACTCCCACGACACAGTGTTGCTCCTTAGGAAAGGAGATAGCTGAATTTCGGTATCCGGAAAAGTCTCGAACATATAATTTCCTGAAAAGCACAATATATGTCGTCGGCGACATAGCCGACATGGCCGCATTGTGGCCCTATCTTTTCTTTTTGAAAAGACCGAAAAATGGAACGAGAGTATTTATTCGGACCTGCGCTGCGACGAATGCGTTTGGCGAGAGGACTTCCCCAGGACGCTTTCGCCACTACCACGACACAGGCGCACCTCAGTCGCCTCGAGCGAGGCGTGAGGGAACCTACGTGGGGTAAGGTGACTGAGTTGGCGGTGAAACTAGAGGTACATCCACTGACGCTTTTTGCTCTCTCTTATCTCGTCATTGATGAGGCTTCGTCAGTAGATGAGCTACTTGATACGGTGAAACGCGAGCTTAATATGCTGGGAGTGGCATAGGGTGCGGATGTGCCAGTAGGATGCTCATCAGCTTGCTGATGAATATTGAGGACTGCTTTACAGTCAATTCGAAAGCGATAGCCGCTCATTACCCTCCTGGGCTAGCCGGCCCTGCGGGTGTATCCCTCTCCCGCTTTTGCGTAATCCCGAGCGGGCCTGGCAGCAACGTCTCCGGCACTTGGATCTGTTCGGTGTGACACACAGAAACCCCACCTTGCTCCCTGTTCAGCTCTGCTTTGATTGCACGCAACGGCTCCGACAACTGCGCGCCAATCAGGTCGCCATCGAAGCCGACATCTGAGCAGCGCTGGAGCGTACCGTCCTCCTCCCAGTGGTCAAATCCCGGCAGGGGAAAAGAAACACTACCAATCCGTGCACTGACCACAGCATTGAGTCCAGGCTGAATCCTTTCTGCCAGTCGTTGCATGACATAACGGCTTTCACAACCATAACTCACATGCACAAAAGCCTCGGGCACTCCGCCCGAAGTGAACCTGATCGCCGGCGACATGCCATACCTGTCCATACACGCCAAATCTTCCGCAGTCACACCAACCAAATGCAGCCAGCTTTGCGCTGATACGAGCGCCAGACGGACGTTGCAGCTGTGGCTATTCAGTACCAGTAATTGCGCCCAGTCCTTCGTTACTTGATCTGGATGAGAAATTTGCCCAAAGGGTTCCTCATTTGGATGGCCGTAGCTGATCGCCCATTTGCTGAACTGGCGATTAAGCTCCCACAACATTTCGATGGTCGCCTTCCAATCAGCCTGCTGGTAAGTCCGATTTATGCCCTGCCGTAACAGGGCTGCCACGCCCATTCGAGCTACCCGGCGAGCTTGAACAGCAGGCAGGATCTCTGGACTCAGCTCCTGCCCGGGTGATTGCTCTCGGTGATAACGAACTGGAGGTTCGTCATCGTGGCGCGTAATTCGCGCATCTCCGCGCGTATCAACTTTATTTCGTTGTTCATCAGAGAGCGCATGTCGTTCAGCAGCGCTTGGTTTTCCACTGCCAGTGTCGTCATAGCCTGGAGCACTGGAAACATCGCTGCCGCCAATTCCTCGCTGGTCGCCACCTTGTCCTGTCGCATTTTGTCCAGCTTGATTGCCAACACCAACGACAGCGTCTCCGTTCGGCTCTCCAACGTCTGCTGAGCAATCTGCTCCGCCTGCTTTAGTTTGCTCATGTATCCACCACTCCAGGCCTTGTTTTTCTTGTTCTGTTGGCTGGTATCCAGCCACCGCAATCTCACGTAGCGACAGCTCGAACCACATCCTTTTTCGAAACTCTTCTGACCCCATTACAGCCATGGTTTTTACCCCACGCTGCTTGGCTCGCTCCGCAATCGCTTCGTGAACAAGCGGATGGCCCGAACAAGCGAGATACACCTTGGGCCTCTCCACGAACGCAATACGCTTCGGCTTGTTGCGCCATACCCAATCAGTGCATTGGTCGTCGACCGGTTTGGCAATAAACCGCGCCAATACCGGCTGACCAATCGCTGGCGTTGTAATTGGCAGAACCTCTACGCCAAAACCAACGTGTAATTCACCGCCCACAGGCTCTCGCGCCAAAGCAAAAGGCTTCACCAGATGAAGATGCTGCGAAGCTGCAAAGTTGAGCTGCTTGGCGAGTGCTGGCCATGAGAACCCCTTGCCCATATCGCTGCCCTTCATTGGCAGACCCTGCCCATATTGGAAAGAGATGCCGGACACTCGACCTGTAGTCGCAACACTGGGAATAGGGGTAACACCAGCATCCAGCAAACGATTCCAGAACGTAGGAAATGACGGTTTACCTGCAAGAGCCGCGGAAACCAGCTCCTGCAATAGCATCCGATCAGAAGGCTTACCGGTGCGGATTGCCATATTGAGTTCATTGCTGGTTGGCGACTTCTTCAAGACTGGCTCGCCCCCAGGCCGACCAACAGTTACCCTGGTACAAACCGTACTTCACTTCGAGCCGAGCCGCCGCAGACTCCCAAAGGCGGAAATCGTGGTGGGGATTCCAAATCCGGCCACCCCGTTCGACGACAGAAAATGCAATATGGACATGCAGATGCGCTTTATCACCGTGCACGACATAAAGTACCTGCCGCTCTCCGGGTGCCACCTCGACCATGGCTTCTTTAGCCAATGCGATTGCTTGTTCTGCAGTGAGCTGATCAGCCGCATGCTCGGCATTTCCAGGGAAAAAACTCATCACCGAGTGAACGAAATAATCTTCCGGCGGCGGCTTCCCACACCGCTCTTGAGTGGTGAAATTCCACAATGCCGCAGACCACTGCTTCGCGTAGTTGAGTGGGCTCTCCCCCGGTAACATCGGTAGCGCATTCAGGGACTCGTGCCGTAGCACGCGCTCATTGGACTTACCTTTCCGTGACAGCAGATACCTAACCAGGTTGCGCAAATGCTGCTGCGAGTGATGTTTGCGAACCTTAAAGATCATCTGCCAAACCTCGCAACGCATGCAGCTCGACTGCGATTTCACGCAAGACGGAGTCGTCCACCAACATTCCAGAGTTAGCCCAGTAGGCAAGCTGGTTGAGATTGTTGCCGATACGAGACAACTGACTGATCGACTCAGCGTCCCAGGCAGATTTCGGAGGAATAATTTCGCGATCCAGCGCTGCTCGAATGAGCCAATCGGCAACACTGAGGTGAAGATCGTTCGCTTTGACGAAGATGAGTGTCTTGTCGCCGGGAGTAATTCGGAGGCATAGCCTCGCTGTTTTTCTATCCATGATGAGCACCTTTTTATTATTTTTATGTCAATGCTATTGACGCTTTAAACACGCCTTTCTTTTTCAAGCGCAGCGCTGAAAAACGAGTCGCGTTGGAAGGAACGAAGTGACGTACAACGCCTTTGCTCGCAAAACCCTGCCTTGAGATAAAGTATCTCACAGAAAAAATAGCTAAAAACGTCACATGGGAAACTTGGTCGTTTTCGCAGGAAATTCGGTATTTACACGGTAATTAACTGCTTTCTCTCCGCACAAACACGAACCACACACCCTCTTTGTACTTCCCAATTCGGCCTTTCATTTCCAAATCTGGATGCATAGCCTCCCAGTTCGGCCCTGCATTTCCGATTTCGGAACGGCGCGACCAAATCCGGCCTAGCAATTCCCTTTTGGGCATAGAAAGGCCGAACTTGCTGATGAGCAACCTAATTTGGACGGGAGATGCCGAATGGTTCCGCTACGCATGATTGATGAGCCTGAACTGCTGGAGCATCTGATCAAGTCAGCCAGCCCCATAACAGGCAGTCCTGCTGCCTGCAAACGAACCTATGCGCCTAAAGCAGTTGGACGCGCAATCCAAACGAGCATTCGGTTTATTGGCCTGGTACTTGGCGCATTAGCACACTTCACATATGCAGCCCAGACCGTTAACCCTTATCCGCTTTGCCGGCCGCCGCGGCAAATTTCGCCAGCCTGATGTCCAGCAAGCGAGGTCGTCTGCCGTGGTCTTCGGCCTGCTCCTTGCGGCGGACAGCGTTGCGCACCATCAGCGAGCCGAGGTAGCGAATCGGTTCGGGCGGAAAATAACCGAGAGGACCATTGAGCAGGGGCGAGCGAGTCCACTCGTTATCCAGGCCGAGGACCATCGAGGAGAGAATCTGTCCGCCCATGTGGCAGGGGCCAACGCCGCTTCCCGAGTAGCCAAAGCCATAGAAAATATTGCTGGCCTGTTCCAACCGACCAAAGAACGGTAAACCAGTGACCGAACGATCCGACGGGCCGTTCCAGGTTGACTCGATGCCGACCCCCTCGAAAGCCGGGAAGAAATCGCTCAGGGTCTTGCGCAGCAGACCCTCGTAGGGCGACGGCTGGTCAAATACCGGCAGCATGCGCCCGCCATAGGCGAAGGTGTTGCCGCCTTTGCCGAGCATGATTCGGCCGTCTGGGGTGTTGTGGTAGTAGTGCACAAAAATCCGCGAGTCGAGCACCGTCACGCCGCTGGTCAGGCCGATTTTCTTCAGCAGATCCGGACGTGGCTCGGTGATGATCATGTCGCTGGAAACGATCGCCACACTGCGCTCGAACTGCGGGAAGGTGCTCGCCATCCAGGCGTTGATCGCCAGTACAACGCGATCCGCCTTGATCTGCCCATGGGCCGTGGCCACGGTGGCTGGCAAACCCTCGTTGAGCTTGGTCATGGGCGTGCCTTCATACAGGCGCACGCCTAGAGCTAGGGCAACTCGTCGCAGGCCGCGTACCAGCTTGCCGGGCTGCACACTGGCCGCCGCCGGTGAGAACCAGCCTTCCAGGTGTTTATTAGAACCGGCCATGCGCTGCACGTCGGCCAGTGGACGCCTGCTGAACGAGTTGATGCCGTTGCGCTCCAACGCAGCGATAACTCCGTCGGTGGCGCCGACCTGAGCGAGATTGGTCGCGGTATAGAGTGTGCCGTCGAGGCGGTAGTCGGCATCCACCCCGTACTTCTGGCAGAAATCGCCGATGGCATAGATGCTCTGCTCTGAGGCTTTGACCAGGCGGATGGCTTCCTCCACCCCGAACAGACGCTCCAGGGTGAAGTACTTGGCCGACCAAGACAGCGCACAGCCGCCGTTCCGGCCGCTGGCCCCGGCCCCGCAAATGTCGGCCTCGATGATGACCACATCGAGCTCGGGGTTCTGCTCCTTGAGCATGATCGCCGTCCACAAGCCGGTATAACCACCACCGACGATGCAGACATCAGCCTGGGTGTCCTGCTGCAGTGATGCACAGGGAGCAGAAGTGTCTTCTTGCAGTGCTCGGTCGAGCCAGTAGGGTCTCATCGCGAGGCCTCCGAATGGTTAGGTTGTAAGCGTGTCGTGAGCTTGATCAGCGTCCGGCAACCACGATCATTTCCACTCGCCAGTCCGGGTTGATCAGTTCGGCCAAAGTGCAGGCGCGAGTCGGCGCATGGCCTTCTGGGAAGAAGCCGTCCCAGGCCCGGTTGAGCCCTGCATAGTCAGCTCTGTCAGCCAGCAGAATGCGTACCGAGAGCACCCGGCTGAGGTTGCTGCCGACACTGAGCAGCATCGCTTCGATATTGCCGAGGATCTCGCGGGTCTGGGCTTCGATGTCACCCTGGGTATTTGCGGAGACCTGGCCCCCGATGTACAGGGTGTTGTCGTGCAGCACCATATCGGAGCGGCGCGCAGAGGTTTCAAAGCGTTCGATATTCATGATTTCTTCCAGTGCTGTCGGGTGGCTGGCGAAGCGTGAGGCGCGCAGTTATAGAAGCAACTTGAAGCGAATAAGAAAAATCGATTTATCGTATTTCATAAATAAGTTGAGCTTGTTTATTGCAACCTAGGCAGGTTGCCGAGCTGATGTTTCTCGGAGGGATGGAAAAAGGCTCACGGGTTTTCGCCGATGCCTCAGGTCTCGCCCGCCGAAGGCCTGGCCAGCGCAAGCGTCCCTAGCAGCCCTCGAGCTTGCACCCGCTTGGTCTCTGAGCCTGGAGCACCTGCCCGGCAACACGCTGGGCGTCTCCACGGCTGATTAAATGAGAAATACAAAAACCCGCTCGCAAGTTGCCGGGCGGGGTCTGGTTGGCACTAATGTCGGTCAGGCGACGTTCATGGTTCTGTGCGTATCAATCAAATGAATAATCACCTCTGGATCCGCCAAGGTGGAGATGTCCCCCAAGCCGTCGTATTCCGCCGCGGCTATCTTGCGAAGGATGCGCCGCATGATTTTGCCCGAGCGGGTCTTCGGCAAGCCCGGTGCCCACTGGATGACATCCGGCGAGGCAATCGGCCCAATCTCTTTGCGTACCCAGTTTTTCAGTTCCAGGCGTAATTGCTCACTCGGCGCTTCGCCACCAATCAGGGTGACGTAGACATAGATGCCCTGCCCTTTGATGTTATGCGGTACACCCACCACCGCCGCTTCGGCGACCTTCGGGTGGGCCACCATTGCGTTTTCGATCTCGGCGGTGCCCATGCGGTGCCCAGACACGTTGAGTACGTCGTCGACACGCCCGGTAATCCAGTAGTAACCGTCCTCGTCGCGGCGCGCACCGTCGCCGCTGAAGTACATCCCCTTGAAGGTTTTGAAGTAGGTGTCGACGAAGCGATCGTGATCGCGATAGAGAGTGCGCGCCTGGCCCGGCCAGGAGTCGATGATCACCAGGTTGCCCTCGGCGGCCCCTTCCAACAGGTTGCCCATGTTGTCCACTAGCGCGGGCTGCACGCCGAAAAACGGACGGGTTGCCGAGCCTGGCTTGAGCGCGGTCGCGCCCGGGAGGGGGCTGATCATGATGCCGCCGGTTTCGGTCTGCCACCAGGTGTCAACGATCGGGCAGCGGGATTGGCCGACGTTCTTGTAGTACCAGTCCCAGGCTTCCGGGTTGATCGGTTCACCCACCGAACCCAACAGGCGCAGGCTGCTGCCGTCGCCACCGTCAACGGCGGCGGTGCCCGACGCCATCATGGCGCGGATTGCCGTTGGGGCGGTGTAGAGGATGTTGACCTTGTGCTTGTCGACGACCTTGGCGACGCGGGTGATATCCGGGTAGTTGGGCACGCCCTCGAACAGCAACGTAGTCGCGCCGTTAGCCAGCGGGCCGTAGACGATGTAACTGTGCCCCGTGACCCAGCCGACGTCAGCGGTGCACCAATAAACCTCACCCGGCCGGTAGTCGAATACCCGCTCATGGGTTAGCGCGGCATACAGCAGGTAGCCGGCGCTGGTGTGCTGCACGCCTTTGGGCTTGCCGGTGGAACCGGAGGTGTACAGGATGAACAGCGCTTCCTCGGCCCCCATCTCTTTCGGGGCGCAAACGCTGCCGGCCACGCTCATCAGGTCTTCGTACCAAATGTCGCGATGCGGGTTCCACTTGATCTCACCACCGGTGCGCTGGCACACGATGACTTTCTGAACACTGCTGGTTTCCGGGTTGGTCAGTGCATCATCAACGTTGGTTTTGAGCGGGATCTTCTTGCCCGCACGAATGCCCTCGTCGGCAGTGATCACCACTTTGGATTTGCAGTCGATAATTCGGCCCGCTAGGGCTTCCGGCGAGAAACCACCGAATACCACTGAGTGGATCGCCCCGATGCGGGCACAGGCGAGCATCGCCACTACTGCTTGCGGAATCATCGGCATATAAATGGTCACCACGTCGCCACGGTGCACATCTTGGCCGCGCAGGGCATTGGCGAACTTACACACGTGTTCGTGTAGTTCGCGGTAGGTGATGTTCTGGTGCTCGGACGGATCATCGCCTTCCCAGATGATCGCCAGCTGGTCGCCACGCTCTTCCAAGTGCCGATCCAGGCAGTTGTAGGAAACGTTGAGGGTACCGTCGGCGAACCATTTGATATCGACGTGATGATCGTCAAATGAGGTCTGCTTGACCTTGGTGAACGGCTTAATCCAGTCGAGGCGCTGAGCCTGCTCACGCCAAAACCCATCTGGGTTGACGATCGACTGCTGGTACATGGTTTTATACGTCGTCTCGTCAGTCAGCGTATTGAGCAAAACCTCGGGGCGAACGGAATACGGAGAAGTCGCACTCATCTTTAATACCTAGCTGGAATAATTGTTTTTGTATGCGCTGGACCAACCTGTCGTGGCGCTCAGACAACCTGGCATTGTCAGAACCGTCCCGTGCAAACCGCCGATAGCGGTGTTTGCAACGGCCAGTACGCAACAGCGAGGTCAACGCCTGAAACGGCTGAGAGGACAACCTTGCTGAGTGGATGGCGGATGAGGTCCGCGAGGCAAAAGCGCGTACCTCATCAGCACCCCAGACGACACCGCGACCTGACATACTCGCGCGCCGCTTCGAGAGCGGCGCGGTTTCATGGCTGGCGGCAATCCAGAGAAGCCACTGACCCCGACGACGCCTGCCGTCGGGGCTGGCTCTTAGAAGAAGCCCAGCGGGTTGATGTCGTAGCTGACCAGCAGGTTTTTAGTTTGCTGATAATGGTCGAGCATCATCTTGTGGGTCTCACGACCAACACCGGACTTCTTGTAGCCACCGAAGGCGGCGTGCGCCGGGTACAGGTGGTAGCAGTTGGTCCACACCCGACCTGCCTTGATCGCCCGGCCCATGCGGTAGGCACGGTTGATGTCGCGGGTCCACAGGCCAGCGCCAAGGCCGAACTCGGTGTCGTTAGCGATGGCCAGGGCTTCGGCTTCGTCCTTGAAGGTCGTCACGCTGACCACTGGGCCGAAGATCTCTTCCTGGAATACGCGCATTTTATTGTTGCCCTTGAGCAGGGTCGGCTGGATGTAATAACCACTGGCCAGGTCGCCCTCCAAGCGCTCCACTGCGCCGCCGGTGAGCAGCTCTGCGCCTTCCTGCTGGGCGATTTCTAGGTAGCTCAAGATTTTGTCGAACTGCTGCTCAGACGCCTGGGCGCCGACCATGGTTTCGGTGTCCAGTGGGTCGCCACGTTTGATCTGCTTGATCTTCTTCATGACCTCGGCCATGAACGCCGGGTAGATGGACTCCTGCACCAGCGCCCGCGACGGGCAGGTACACACTTCACCTTGGTTGAAGAAGGCCAGGACCAAACCTTCGGCGGCCTTTTCAATAAACTGAGGCTCGGCGCTCATGATGTCTTCGAAGAAGATGTTCGGCGATTTGCCGCCCAGCTCGACGGTGCTCGGGATGATGTTTTCGGCCGCGCATTTCAAAATGTGCGAACCAACCGGGGTGGAACCGGTGAACGCGATCTTGGCGATGCGCTTGCTGGTGGCCAGGGCTTCGCCGGCTTCGCGGCCATAACCCTGGACGATATTCAGTACGCCCGGTGGGAGCAGGTCGCCAACCAGTTCGGCGAACAAAGTAATCGACAGCGGCGTCTGCTCGGCCGGCTTGAGGATCACGCAGTTACCGGCGGCCAGGGCCGGGGCAAGTTTCCAGGCGGCCATCAGCAGTGGGAAGTTCCACGGAATGATCTGCCCAACCACGCCCAGCGGCTCGTGGAAGTGGTAAGCGGCGGTGTGCTCGTTGATTTCGGCGGCGCTGCCTTCCTGGGCGCGGATGCAACCGGCGTAATAACGGAAGTGGTCAACGGCCAGCGGCACGTCGGCGTTCAGCGTCTCGCGCACAGCCTTACCGTTGTCCCAGGTTTCAGCGACGGCCAGCAGTTCGAGGTTAGCCTCGATGCGGTCGGCAATTTTCAACAATGCCAGCGAACGATCCTGCACCGAGGTCTTGCCCCAGGCATCGGCGGCGGCGTGGGCAGCGTCCAGAGCCAGCTCGATATCTTCAGCAGTGGAGCGGGGAAATTCGCCGATCACCGAGGCATCCACCGGGCTGGTGTTGGTGAAGTACAGGCCATTGACGGGGGCGACAAACTCGCCACCGATAAAATTACCGTAGCGCGGTTTTAGGTTAATAAGTGCGCCTGGTGTACCGGGTTTGGCGTAAATCATGGTGGACGACCTCTCGTATTAGTCGGGGGCGCTGGCCGGCCATTTTGATGGTCGCGACCGCGCTAGAGAAGATGTGCAAAACAGGCGGCGCGAGTGGCCTCTGCGGCCCCCGCGCACCTGGGTTAGGCGCCCTGCGGAGTTTCACCGCGCTTGAGGCGAGCGTTGATGTCTTCAAGCACTGCAGGGAGATCGTTGATGGTGTCGATCAGGTAATGCGGGCGTGAGGGCTCAAACATCTGGCCGATGCGTGCGCGCTCCTGTGCCAGTTTCTCTTCCGGCAGTGCGCGGAACTGTTCATACGTGAGGCCCAGTGCGTTACCGGAGCAGGTCAGGGCTACAGTCCACATGCCGGCGCTGCGGCCTTCAAGAATGCCCGGCCAAGTGTCGTCGACCTTGACGCAGGCGGCGACGTCGCTGATGCCCAGAGCGATCACGTTAGCCAGGGCCTGAGCTGGGTGCGGACGGCCGTTGGGTACTTCATCGGTCGCGACAACGTGGTCGGCAACATAGCCATTGCGTTCGGCCAACTGCACCACCTTCTCCATGACCACGGCCGGATAGCCAGAGCAGGAACCAACTTTCAGGCCTGTTTTGCGCAGAGCGGTGATGGTGTCCAGGGCGCCGGGAATCAGCGCCGAATGCACGGCGATCTTCTCGATCTGCAGCGGCATAAAGCGCTTGTAGAGGGCAGTCACATCTTCGTCAGTAGGCAGGCGGCCGCAGGCGGCACGATAGCGCTCGGCAATCTGCGGTTCATTGCACAGGGTACGGATATGATCCCACTTACCCATGCCCATCGGGCCGCGGGCTTCAGCCAAGCTGACCTCGACGCCGAACTCGGCGAAGGCCTCAACGAAAATCTGGGTCGGCGCGAAGGAGCCGAAGTCGACGACCGTACCGGCCCAGTCGAGGATAATGGCTTGCAGTTGGTCGGGGGTTTGATAGTTCATGTGAGTAACTCCAATTAATTGCCGAAAGAGGGCGAGTGGTTAGTGGGTTCAGGCCTTGACCGGTGCGTTGCTGATGTCACGGCTGGGGATAAAGGGTTCGCTGTTTGGCTTGGCACTTGGTCGGCTGTTCCAGAACGGCAGCATTATCAGGATGGCGACCACAGCGGAGGCGGTGAAGCAGAGGAATACCGTTTCGGTGTCGAAGTAGCCGGGCAGCAGGCCGCCGAGCACTGCGCCGATCGAGCCGCAACCGTTGACGAAGCCCGCGGCGGTGCCGGAGGTTTCCTTGCCGAAGTCGATAGCAGCGGCGCCGCTGATCATGGAGTCCGGTCCGTACAGGGTTAGGCCCATCATGAACAGCAAGGCAACCACTACCATCACGCTGCCGGTGTTCATGGCAGGTACGAAGAGCACCAGACTCACGGTCAATGCCAGCAGGCTGATTACGCAGGCGGGAAAGCGGCGGGCGCCAAACACCTTGTCTGAAATCAGGCCGATTAGGATCGGACCGGCCAGGCCGGCGAGCTCGAAGGCGGTCGGCACCACGGCGGCCGCGATTTTGCCGATCTCCGGCATACGCTCGTAAACCATCACCGGACCCCACAGCAGGATGGCGTAACGCGCCGGCTTGAGCATGAAGTAGGCCAGGCCAAGCACCAGCACCGTGCGGTTCTTGAGGATAGTTTTCAGGCAGGAGAGGAAGCTGGGATGCGCCGGGACAGTGCCGTCGGCCATTTCGGCCAAAGGTTCGATTGGGGGCAGGCCGACGTCCTGTGGTGTGTTGCGCTGGAAGATGAAGAACAATACGGCAACTGAGGCGACTACCACGGCGGTGGCGATAAAGGCCGCGCGCCAGTCACCATAGACCTCATAGGCCATCCAACCGGCGAAGGGCGAAGCCACGAGGCCGCCGAAGGCATAGCAGGTGCACCACCAGCCAAGTACGCGACCGCGCTCCTCGGTGGAAAAGAAGCTGCCAATGTTTTTGCACAACCCGGACCAACCCGTGGACTGAGCCAAGCCTTGAACCACCATCATGGTGGCGAAGATCGGCAGTGTGGCGAAGGTGCCCATGATCGCGGCAGCGGCGGCCGAGATCAGCAGACCGCCAAGTACCACGACCCGTGGACCAAAGCGGTCGGCGAGAATGCCCCAGGTGAATTGACCGATGGCGTAGGCGCCCAAGTACAGGGCGTCTAGGTTGGCCATGACGGATTTTTCCATCATGAAATCTGGGTCATCGCCGATGCCCAGCTTGGCCACTGAGAAGGCCTTACGGGTGAAGTAGAACGCGGCGTAAGCCAACCAGGTGATGGCAAATATCTGTAGTCGCCAGCGCTTAAGGCTGCCGAGGTTGAAGGGTGAGGGGCTTATCGAATGATTCATGCTGCGGTCCTCTGAATTTAATGTGCTTGCAGTTCAATGACGTGCAATTTGTTGTTGTTAAAAGCACTTCTTTCACCGCTCTCGCGAACGGGTATATCCAGATGAATCGGGACCAACGAATCACAGTTTCTTTCCTACGCTGCTGCGTGGCGTAGTGACACCGCTCGACGACGGGCGGTGTCACTACGCTGGATCGAACTCTGCGAGTCGGCTCCGTATTACAGGTACTCAAGGTGGATGGCGGGCGCATTTCTCAGGCAGCGGGTTGGCACGTATCTACGCCCATAACCGCGAGGGCATCAGCGATGGCGCGCAGTAACTGAGCCACAATGCGTTCGTCAATCTGGCCAATACAGCCGATGCGAAAGCTCTCAGCGGTGGTCAACTTGCCGGGGTAGATCAGGAACTGGCGGGCCTTGAGTTCGTCGTAGAAACGCTTGAACTCAAAGTTCGGGTGGGCCGGGCTGAAGAAGGTGGTAATGATCGGCGACAACCAACGATCTTCCAGTAGGGTTTGGAAGCCTAAGTCGCGCATGCCGCTGACCAAGACATTACGGTTATTGGTGTAACGCATCTGCCGGCCTGCGACTCCACCTTCAGCCACGTGCTGTTCGAGCGCTTTGCGGAAGGCCACGACGCTATGGGTCGGCGGGGTAAAGCGCCACTGGCCGGTGCGCTCCATGTACTGCCACTGCTCTAACAGGTCCAGGCTCAGGGAGTGGGCACGCCCCTTAGACTGCTCCAGCAATGTGCGGCGAATGACGACGAAGCCGAAGCCTGGGATGCCCTCGATGCACTTGTTGGCCGAGGACACCATGACGTCGAAGGGGATCTCATCGACAGTCAGCGGTACCGCGCCGAAGGAACTCATGGCGTCGACGATCAAGCCCTTTCCATGAGCTTTGACCACCTCAGCGATCTCGCGCAGCGGGTTGAGAATGCCCGAACTGGTTTCGCAGTGAACCAGGAACACGTCAGTGACGTCGGGGTTGGCGGCGAGTAATTCGGCAACCTCTTCCGGCTGCGGCGGCAGGTAGTCGCCCTTGTCCAGGGCAATATAGTCGCGGCCCAAGTAATCGAGAATTTGCGTGGCGCGCTTACCGTAGGCACCGTTCATCAGCACCAGCGCTTTGCCATCACGCGCGATGGCGGTGGCCAGCGCAGCTTCCACGGCGAAGGTACCGCTGCCTTGCAGTGGCACGCAGGCGTAGCTGTCGTCATGCACACCGGCCATTGCGAGCAAGCCCTGACGGATTTCCGCAGTGATGCGGTTGAAATCGGCGTCCCAAGAACCCCAGTCACTCAGCATGGCTTGCTTGGTGGCCAGCGAGGTGGTCAGTGGGCCTGGTGTGAGCAGGTACGGTTCGCCTAGGGCAGGTGCGTTAAGGGCAGGGCGGGCGATGGGGAATTCAGCTTTGCTCATGATCGTCTCCAGCGTGTGTTGAGGCGGCGGTACGCCGTGCTGGAATAGATAAAAACAAGTTATTGTTAATAAATAAAATCGATTTATAGTATTTCTAAAATAAGCTCAGATTATTAATGGAGTGTTCATGGCGGTATCACACGCGCAGCTACGGGCCTTTCATGCGGTGGCCCAACAGGGCAGTTTTACCCGCGCAGCGGAGCGCCTATTTCTCAGCCAGCCTGCGGTCTCCGACCAAGTGCGCAAGTTGGAAGAGCAGTTCGGTGTGCTGCTGTTCAACCGCACTAAGCGTTCGGTGCAGCTGACTGACCTGGGCGAGCAGTTGCTGGGCATCACCCAACGCCTGTATGCCGTAGCAGCCGAGGCACAGGAGTTGCTGTCCAGCTCACAGGCCTTACAAGCCGGCAGTCTGACCTTGGCGGTCGACTCGCCGGTGCATGTGCTGCCATTTATCGCCCGGTTCAACGAGCGTTACCCGGGCATTCGCTTCAGCGTGGTGACCGGCAATACCGACGAGGCGTTGGCCCGGCTGTTCGAGTTCAAGGCCGACTTTGCTGTGCTTGGCCGGCCGATCGAAGACCCCAATTTGTTAACCCAAGTACTCAGCACGGCCCCGCTGGTGGCCTTTGTCGGCCCGGGACATCCTTGGGCCGAGCGCGAATCTATTGTGCTGGCCGACCTCGACAACACACCGCTGGTGTTGCGCGAGCGCGGCTCAACAACTCGGCAAAGCATCGAAGACGAGATGCTGCGCGTCGGCGCAAGGTTGCGTCCGGCTATCGAGGTAGAGGGCCGCGAGGCGGTGTTCGAGATGGTCGCCGCCGGGCTGGGGGTGGGCATCGTCTCAGCAGCAGAGTTCGGCAGCAGCCGCAGCATGCGCGCCTTGCCGATTGAGGATTGCCAGCGCTATATGACCGAGACCCTGGTGTGTCTGCGCAGCCAAGGCGCGCGACGAGTCATCGAGACCTTTCTTGATGTGGTGCGGTCGAGCCTCACTGATTAAGTCGGCGACTTTTGCGGTGAGGCCGCCGGACTAACCGGCGGTGAAATTTTCCCAGGCCCACATTTTTATCGGCTGTGATCGGTTTTTGAGGTTATCCATGCAGCGCGGTTGCCCTGCAACAGCGCGCAGCACCTTGTAGGGTGATTACTCGTGCGGTGGCTTTCTGGACGTGCAGTAGGTTGCAATTTCCAGCCGGCAATCAGGTTGTTTTCTTATTTCAGCTGTCAGCCTGACCGCTACAAATGAACTTATTCCAGCTCCGAGTATTTGATGCAGTAGCCCGCGAAGACAGCGTCAAACGCGGTTACGGTCAGCCTTACCTAGCGTTTGATTCAGCGTTGGGCTTCAGCCGATAAATAAGTTTTACTGATACCTGACAACCGCCTAATCGATTGGCTTGATGCACATATGCTGTGCATGCTGCGCGGGTCTTTTCAGCGAGCTGATCCTATGTCAGATGCCAACCTGGCCACCCTACTGGTTTTGATTTCTGCGTTTATGCACGCCAGCTGGAACGCGGTGGTCAAGTCCAGCAGTGATCGTTTGTCATCGATGGCAATGGTCGATGGTGTCGCATTTGTCGTGGCCTTGGCCTTGCTGCCTTTCGTTGACCTGCCTTCATTGGAAATATGGGTAGTGATTGGCCTGTCGACCTTGGTCAACCTGTTCTATCGCTACTTTCTAATCCGTGCCTACACCTTCGGCGACTTCGGCCAGGTATACCCGCTGGTTCGCGGCTTACCACCCTTACTGGTCGTGGTATTTGCCGCCTTCTGGCTGGGGGAGTCGCTACCGGGCCTGGGCATCCTCGGCGTGGTGGTGTTATCGCTCGGGGTGCTCAGCTTGCTGCACGTAACCCAGAACTGGCAGGCGCCACGCAACGCGCTGGCGGCTGGGGTGTGCGTGGCTTTGTACACGGTGATCGACGCTCATGGCGTGCGTACCTCAGAGAGCGTGCTGCAGTACCTGGTGTATTTCACGCTGCTGCTGAGCGTACCAATCCCCCTGTTCGCCGCATGGCAAAGGGGCCCCGCGCTGGGCCGACACGCCCGCCAACACTGGCGTATGTCGGTGTTTGGCGGGCTGACCTACTGCGCGGCGTACGCACTGGTGTTATGGGCCATGACGCTGGAAAACGTGGCAAAAATCGCCGCCCTGCGGGAGAGCAGCGTGATTATCGGCGCTGTGATTGCCACGCTGCTATTTAAGGAGCCCTTCGGTCACCGCCGTCTGATTGCCGCAATAACCGTGACGCTGGGCATTATCCTGATCAAGTGCGCTGCTTAGCCAAAAAGTCAGCGGCACATCGGCATGCAACGACTTGCCCTGTTCCCCGCACTAGGCACGGATGAACGCGACCAGCTGACTGTAGCCACCGTCGTAACCCTCGACTTTGATTTGCGCCAACAGCGCATTGACACTGCGCCGCTGCTGTTTGGGGCACAGCAAGTAGGCTTTAAGCGCCTGCTCCAGCGTTGCGTGAAAAGCACTGAGCTTATTGAGTTGGTACACCGGCTGCTTGGTCTACGGAACCCTGATCCACTTGCGAATCGTGTGCGCGCCAACCCAGTGCGCTTGGTCATCTCATGTAGCAACAGCTTGTCGCTGAATTTTCCCCATCATTTCCATACTGATCACCCTGTGTTCTCCTGCTCAAAAAATGAGCAGAAGCAGTTGAACACTTGGATCAGTTTCCGGCCGCGGCAACACCCTTAACCTTCCGCATAAAGTATAGATTTCAATCTTAGGTGCGAACTTTTCTGCCGTTAAATAGAAAACCGACTTTTCAACAGGATCGGTCGACTGCGGCCTGTCACGACGGGCAACTACCGGCCATGAACGGCCGATCTACCGCTGAGTACCAACGACCCGTCCTGGAGGTGTCGGAAGCGGAGCGAGACCTCTAAGATTTTGCCGTTTAGCGTGGACGCACCCGCCTAGCGATTCTGGCCCGCAGGGCGGCCTCTCATACTGTGCCGTTGACCCCGAACCGGCGGCGATAGTGCGCCGGCGACAGGCCGGTGACTTTGTTGAAGAGTCGGCGAAACGCACCGGTGTCGCTGTAGCCAATGGCCCAAGCGATGTGCTCGATGGTACGGTTGGTCAGTTCCAGAAGTTCACAGGCCTTGCTGATGCGTAATGCCTGGCAGTATTCGGTCGGCGTGTGGCCCGTTGCGCTGCGAAAACGGCGCAGCAGGGTTCGCTCGCCGAGGCTGGCCAGGTCGGCTAATTGTGCAATGCCGTTTGTAAGGCCGTTGTGCGCATGCAGCCAGTGCTGCACCTTCAATATGGCTTCATCGCCATGGGTCAGTTTTGGGACGAAGCGTTTGAAGCAACGCTGAGAGCCCCGTACCTGGTCAAGCACCAGAAAGTGTGCCGTTTCAGTGGCAATGGTCGGGCCGAGCAGGCGCTCCACCAGGGCCAGGCCAAGATCCGTCCAGGCCATGAGTCCGCCTGCGGTAATAATGTCGCCGTCATCAATGATCATCTTGTCGATGTCGACTTGTATCGACGGGTAACTGTCCGCCAGATGGGTAGCCAGACTCCAGTGTGTGGTTGCCATACGCCCGTCCAGCAAGCCGGCCTCTGCCAGTAGATAGACGCCCGCGCACACCGAACCCACCACCGCTCCGGCGTCATGCCAGCGTTTCAGGCTGGCAATGAAGGGCCGCGCCGTCAGGGCGTCGGGCTGCTCGCCCAAGCAAGGCGGGACAATGATTACGGTAGGCGTGTGGTCTGTTTGTGGATGTGAGTCCTCGATGCAGGCCATGAACCCCTGAGCATCCAGCTGCCAATGGCAGGTCCTTATCTCGGGTAAATCGAGCGCCAGGTGCTCACGCCTCATCTTGTTGGCGACCGTGAACATGTCGGTCAGCCCATACACAGCCGCACGCTGGGCACCCGGGTAGACCAGGATTCCAACCTGCGCTGGGGAGGCACTTTTCGTCATTGTCAGTTTTTCCACCAAGATTGTCGGTTTCGCCAATTCACAATGGAGTGGGCATTCAATAGGGTACTTGAGTGCTTTTTACCTGCAATCAAGCCTGATGATGGAGTGTGTCATGAGTAAGCGAGCCTTAGTGTTGGTGGATATTCAGAACGATTACTTTGTGAACGGGAAGTGGCCGCTGGAGGGTATAGATGCGGCCTCCGATAACGCGGCGCGTTTATTGGCCCATGCCCGCGCCTCTGGCGAATTAGTAGTGCATATTCGTCATGAGTTCGATATGGATGATGCGCCGTTCTTCGCACCGGGAAGCCCGGGTGCTCTGACACACGCGAAAGTGATCAACCTGGACGGTGAGCCCGTGGTACTGAAAAACCACGTCAATGCCTTTCGCGATACCCCCTTGAAAGCGATTCTGGACGAGAACTCGATTGAGCAGTTGACGATCGCCGGCAACATGAGCCACATGTGTGTGGATGCCATGGTCAGGGCCGCCTCTGATTATGGCTATGCCAATACCGTTATCGCGGATGCATGTGCCACGCACGACCTGGAATTCGAGGGTGTGAATGTTCCCGCCGTTCAGGTACATGCCGCCTTCATGGCTGCTCTGGCATTCGCCTATGCGCAGGTGGTATCGACCGAACAATATCTGGCACGTACCGTTTGAACCGGGGTTAATCCTGCCCGGCTGTCTCCACGTAGAGGCTGTAGTGAATTGGCCTTGGCTTCGCAGGCGCTTCTGACCGTCTTTTTCTGGCCGGTTCCTACCTATGGCGACCGGCCGCAACCGACCCATTGCTACCAGTCGTGACGGGCAGAAAACGGCCCCGGCTGTGTCAAAAGACTGCATGGGATAACCTTGCACCATGAATCAATCATAAGGCTGTGAACTGAACGATGGGTTTTGAACAACTAGCTGAGCTACGCGACCGCCTACGGTCCGAAAAAGTGCAGGTAAAGACTGATAGTGCGAAGCAGCCTATACGCAAGCCTTCTGAGCAGGCTAAGCCTCGCGAGCAAGATCCTGCGGTGGAGGCGATCTGGCGATTGCAGAAGCACTTTCCATTGACCTTCCCGGTCAATCCGGCCCCCAAGGTTCCGCTTAAGGAAGGTATTTTAAAGGATGCCGAGCAACATCTGGAGCTGCTCGGAGTATCCAGCGAACAGCTCAAGCAGGGCATCGCTACCTGGTGCCGGGGAAGTCGATATTGGGCAAGCATGACGGAGAATGCGCCGCGCTTGGACCTAAGCGGTCAGGCAGTTGGAATGGTAACGGCGGCTCAGGCGCTGCATGCGAAGCAGCAGGCGAAGCGCCAGCGCGGACAAGCACGACGTAATCAGAAAACGCCGAAAGAGCGTATTCAGGATAAGGCCGTCGATACCACTGTGGAACAGATCTTGGATTAAAATCACTCGCGCTCAGCACCGAGTCGCCCGATCACTGACAAGGTGCGCGAGGCGATGATGAGGCGGGTCGAAGAGCGGCAAGTGGCGGGTACCGCCTGTCAGATGTGCCCGCTGCCGGCCAGGAGCGGTCAGTCGCAGACGCTGGTGGACAAGTGAACGTTGTCCACCCTACCCAGCGCCCAATTCCGCGTAGGGTGGAAAACCGCGAAGTATTCTCCACCAATGGTCGTCCAGGCTACCTCGCTTACCGAAGCCGATTAAAGCGACGTAGGGCGCAACAACGCTCTGTAGAGGGTCGAACGAGGCACCCCCAGCATGATGAAGCGGCGTTCCTCGATGAGGAGTCAATGCTGGCCTTCGCCGCTGTTCTGTTGTGGTTGCGCTGATACGTCAACAGAACCTATCTTAGGAAACTCATCCGATTGGTCAGCATCCATGGCCGTAAATCGCTGATTTCACAAGCAAGGTCGCGTCGTCGATCGACGTCTCATTACGACATGTAAACCATTGATTGGTGGTTGCTGCGTGGGTGAACGCGTCGGTACATGCGGCGTGCTCCGGTAGAGCATCCCCTCAACCGTCATTCGTAGGTCACGCTTGTTGTAGATGGGCTTATGCAGCAGAATTTTCCGCAGCTTCGACCAGGGCTCATCGCTGAGCAGTAATCGCGGCATTGCAAGCTCGTATCGCTGTTGGGTCAGCTCTTCAACGATACGAGTTTGCTCTTATAGATCAATAGGTTGGATCGAAACGTCAACAGACCCTAGCAGCTAGGAGCTAGATGCATGTCGATCTTTGCTATTAAAATCTTGCAGTCGATAGGTTTTCTTATGAAGCCTTAAGATCACCTGCCTCTAATGAGGTAGGTTCCAAATAAGCGTGACTTGAATCGCTTTCGTATTCTGGATGATAAATGATTGATTTCATAAGGCCATATATCATCATGAGCATCACTATTGAGAATGGGAGACCCGCAGCAATAGACGCCGCTTGCAATGCTTTCAGACCACCTGCCAACAGCAATACTGCAGCTACCGCCCCCAAGCCCATGCCCCAGATAATTCGAAACTTACGCGGAGGCTCTTTATCGCCAATCGAAAGCAACGTACACACCATTAAAGTTCCGGAATCTGCAGAAGTAACAAACCAAGTTACGATCATCAAGGTAGCCAATGCAGCCATCAGCCAAGATAACCAGTGTACAGCCATGTTTTCAATTGTTACGTAGAGCGCGGTAGTCAAATTGTTATTTACTGCGTCAACAATGCCTCCTGCACCATAAAGCTCCATGTGTAACGCTGTACCACCAAAAAGTGCAATCCATAGAAAGCTAACCAAGCTAGGCACTACAATGACGCCTATTAAGAATTCACGGATAGTACGGCCACGAGAGATACGTGCGATAAACATACCTACAAAAGGTGTCCACGCTAAGTACCAGCCCCAGTAAAATACAGTCCACCAGCCCTGCCACTGCCCTTCCGGATTAGGATCCACCCAGAAGCTCATAGGAATCATATTCCATAGATAATCACCGAAGCTAGTGGAGAGTAATCCCAGTAGGTAGGTCGTAGGGCCTGCGATCAAAAAGAAAGCAAAAAGTAAAGTGGTTATCTTTACGTTCCACTCACTGAGGATACGAATCCCCTTAGCAACTCCAGAAACGGCTGAAAATGTTGCCAATGCCGAGATAACTAAAATCAGTATCACTTGATTTAATGTAGATATTCCAAGCCCGAATAAGTAGTTAAGACCAGCATTCATCTGAGATACACCCAGACCTAAAGAGGTAGCTACACCGAATACTGTGGCAAAAACGCCGAGAAGATCGACAGCATGACCGATAGGGCCATAGATTTTATCGCCAAAAATGGGATAAAGTGCAGAGCGTATTGTTAGGGGAAGGCCCTTACGATACGCAAAATAGGCCATTGCTAGCCCCGCTATAGCATATATTGCCCAGCCGTGAAACCCCCAATGAAAGAATGAAATTCTCATGGCAACCTGAGCAGCCTCAGGTGTTTTAGGGTCAATTCCAGCCATACCAAGAAAGGGGTTACCCTGGAAATGGTTAATTGGTTCAGCAATACTCCAGAATAGCATTGCAATGCCCATTCCAGCGCCAAAAAGCATTGAGAACCATGCAAAGTAGCTAAACTCCGGCTTTTCGTTATCTGCTCCAAGCCGTATATTGCCTCTTTTTCCTGAGCCCAACCAAATACAAAGTAAAAATATCACACCTACCAACCCAACATAATACCAATCAAAGGCTGACTGTATAGTATTTTTTAAACTCTCATATGCATCACCGGCATATTTTGGATCATATATCGTAAAAATCAAAAAGCCGAGTACTAAAATCTTAGATAACACCCCCATAGTGGGATTAATGCCTTTAAAAAATCCGACTCGAGCTATATTGTATTTATCATTCATCGCAGTTAGATCCTCTTTCCCAGCGCGGACAAATTAGGTTTATATAAATATCTTACATCATCACCATTGACCTAAGAGCCTTGAAAATCAAGGCCGCCTATTTAAATTCTTACTACTTAGACACCATTAAAATACCAGGCCAATTCAAATTTCCCAGTTATAAATCAACACGCCACATGAGAAGTGCCAATGGCGCATATTGTCTATCTGAGAACTTATCCAGTCCTATTGTTCGACCATTCATGCCGCACGACGCCTGGCCCTTTCAGAACCGGTAAACAACCAGTTCTTCTTGCCAACAGCGAGGGTGTAGAAACCCTCGACATGCTGCACGAACAGCTACGTTTCCAGTCCCTGCTCTCGAATACGTGATAGCAGTCGAGATCTATGGCTGGGGTATATTCAAGTGCTCAGATGCGAGTGTCATACTCGCGGGTTTCGACTGTAGCTATGAAATACCCGATCCGGTTGAGCATATATTTCACCCACTGGATTAACCTATTCAGTCCACCTTTGACGTTCTCGAATCCAAGATACGTCGCACAGTCATATAAGTGACCGGATCATTGATTGCATCGACGGCAATCAGCGTCTCGCCCGCGTAATACCAGATGGATTGTGCCCCGGCCCTCTTTCCGGCCTTGACTTCGGTACGGTCGAAACCGCTGTTGATACCCGCTATCTGAAGCTTTGCATCGAATTGATCCGACCAGAACCACGGTGTTTTTCTGGGAGGCGCATCCTGACCCAGCAACGAATGAGCAACCGCCTCACCTTGCTCGATTGCATTCTGAACCGACTCGATCCGGGCGGTCACCGTTTCGCCGAACAGGGTCGCGCAATCTCCCGCCGCAAAAATGAGCGGATCGCTGGTTTGGCCGTTCTCATTGACAAGAACCCCGTTTCGAGTTTCGAGACCGCATTCAAGAGCGAGTCGATCATTGGCGATGGCACCGATGCCGACGACGACAAAATCGACGTCTATCTGTTCGCCGTTTGAAAGCGAGGCTCGCCTTGCTCCATCCGTGTCGCAGATCGAAAGAACGCCAACATTCTCGAGGATCTCGACGCCGTGGCTGAGGTGAAGCTCGCGGAAATAGTCTGCAGTTTCGGAGGCTGCAACCCGGCCGAGAATGCGTTCGGCGGCTTCAACAAGCACGACATGCAGGCCGGCCTTAGCAGCGGACGCAGCAAATTCCAGACCGACATAACCGCCGCCAATCACTAGGAGCCGGCTGCCGGAACGAAGCTCGCCCTTCAGCATTTCGGCATCGGCTATGCCGCGCAGGGTGTAGATGCGGCTGGCGTTGCGCGTCAATGTCTCGGGAAGAACGCGCGGACGCGAGCCTGTCGCCAATACGAGCTTCGCGTACGGGAGTTGTTCTCCACCTTCCAATATGACCAGGCGTTCGCGCCTATCGATGCTGCTGACCTGACTTCCGGTCCTCAGGCCAATTGCCTGGGCGACATACCAATCGTGCGGTTTGAGTGCGAGACGCTCTATCGAGATATCACCGGTGAGAAACGCCTTCGACAACGGCGGCCGTTGATAGGGTAGATAGGGCTCGTCGCCGATGAGGTTGATGCTGCATTCTGGCGATAGCGTACGCAGCCGAGCTGCACACGACGCGGCGGCCTGACCCGCGCCGACAATGACAATGTTTTCCTCCATGTTCACGCCCCCACATAGAGGACGATACCGTCCAGCTGCTCGGTTACCCGGATCTGGCAGCTGAGGCGGCTGCGATCAGTCCTACCGACCTCCACCACTTCAAGCATCTCACTTTCCATATCCGTCGGGCCCGGCACAATGTTGTGCCATGCTTCATCGACCACTACATGGCAAGTGGCGCAGGAAAGTGCGCCACCACAATCGCCAAAAATGCCGGCGACATTCAGGTTGACGGCGGCCTCCATCAAGCTGACGCCGCTCTCGATATCTGCGGATACGGTGGGGCCGTCAGAGGATTTCCACGTTACACGGGGCATGAGCAGTTACTCCTCGAAGAAGATGAGACAGAGAGCCTTCAGATGTCGGCACTGGTCGTCGTGGGTTTCGCGATGCTGCGCGAAAGGTATCGATAGAAATCCCAGATCGTGCCTTCGAAATCTCGAGGCGCCAGATGCCCGGAGGGTGCGTGTCGCGATGACAGTGCGCGCTGCATACGCTCAAGCTTTTGCCGGTCTTCGCGATTGACCTCGTTCCACAAGGCGAGCCTTACCTCTAGCTCGTCGCTGGTAAGCTCGTTCGAGTAGGTCGACATCGTCCAGCGGACCATGATCTTGTCGACGGCGAGAGGCTGGATGGACAGAGAAACCAGCAGTGTGGCCGCCTGGCTCGCGATCTGGGCCGGGAAAAGACAGAACAACGTCGATCGTTTCCGCTCCTCGCCTGACAATCCTGGCGCTCCGACCCCTCTCGCTTCGGCGGTTTCGGGATAGTTTGCGCAATAACTCGTAAAGGAGTCATCGGTCATCGACTTCCGGCTCAGGCCGGTCGGTGTATAGGGATGCAGTGTTTCCGGATGTACGACCGATAGATGGTAGGCCTCCATGAAGTTCTCGACGAGGCACTTCCAGTTCGTATTCCAGATCTCTTCCTGGGTGTGGACGATGCGCATTTCCCGGGTATCGTAGCTGCCGAGAAGCGCCTCCAGCCCCTGCAGTCGACTACTCAGCGGGGCGGCGTCGTCGTCCAGATTGACGTAGATAAAGCCATTCCAGAGCTCGCTTCGAAAGACCGGCAGGCTGCAATTGTCTGCACTGACGCCTTTGTCTTGCATTCGCGGAGCGTTAGACAACCGTCCGTCACGCGCATAGCTCCATGCGTGGTAGGAACAGACCAAACGCCGGGCCGAGCCTCGTCCTTCTGCAAGAGGCATTCCCCGGTGCCGACACACATTGGACAGTATCCGGATCTCGTCATCGTCACCCCTAATGACCAGCAGCGGCTCGTCGAAGAGTACGGTCGTGAAATAGTCTCCCGGGGACGCCACTTCATCTTTCCGGCCGACGCAATGCCATTCCTTTTTGAGGAAGGTCTCGACCTCGAACTGATAGAACTCCGGGCAGGTATAGAACTGCCCTGGAAGACACTGGGCTTCGACCTCGGGAAGAGCCGCTATGTCGTGCAGCCGCGCTGCCATGTCCGCAACTACTTTGTTTCGCTTGTCTTCCATCGGTTTCACTCGGTAGCTAGTGGGAGAGAGCGTTCAAATCCAACTATCAGCAGTTCCGATATGGATGCATCTTCTGTCATGTGATGCCCTCGGGACTAATATGCTTTTCGCTGACGACCCAAACCTTAATTGGGAATTAAAGAAAGTAAAAGCTTAAAAAACATGTCAACTACGAAGGAAAAATATGGCTTGTTTCACGTTTAGCCAACTGCGCTATTTTAGGGCGCGCTGCCCATAATGGAGGCATCGTTCGAGTCGCCATAGGCTTCTTCATGATGAACAATGGGATCGCCACCAGCCTCGGTGGTCCTCGGAAAATGCCAAGATCGCCGACCACCTGATTCGGCTTACGCACAACCAGCGCAACTGGGAGTTCGGCTTGTGCTTCCTGTACCTGCGCAACGTGAAAGGTCATCGCTGGAATCACAAGCGGGTGTACCGGATCTATCGGGAACTGGAGCTGAACCTGCGAATCAAGCCGCGCAACCGCATAGTGCGTGAGAAGCCCGAGCCGCTGGCGGTACCAGAGGCGATCATTCAATGCTGGTCGATGGCCTTCATGCATGATCAGTTGGCCGATGGTTGCAGCTTCCGCCTGTTCAACCTGATCGACGACTTAACCGTGAAGCCTTGGCCATGGATATCGATCTGTAATTTCCGGCAGAACGCTTCGTGCACGCACTGGATCAGGTCATCGAGTGGCACGGGAAGCCACAGACTATTCGCAGCGACAATGGCCCGGAGTACATCAGCAGCGAGCTAATGTTGTGGGCTGAAAAGCACTGCATCCGCTTGGATGCATATCCAGCCAGGCAATCCACAGCAGAATGCCTACGTCGAGCGCTACAACCGCACGGTACGTTACGACTGATTGGGGCCTTACTTGTTCGAGTCCATCTCCGTGGTGCAGGAGCATGCAACTCGCTGGGTGTGGACATACAATCACGAACGGTCAAACATGGCTCTGGGAGGTATCACCCCAAACAGAAGTTGACCCTCTCGGCCTGACATCTACTTCTGGCAAGTACTAAAAATGGGCGAATTACCCTAGGTCATTTTTAGCGCATTCGATGTTCTTGTTTTTGTGTGCGAAGAGAAAACTGAGGATGGTTTTTTCAAAAACCCAGGTGTTTACTGGCCGGCACAACGACTGATGATTCACTCTCTCAATGACTACAGCTCCCAAAATTGCTGCGAAAGCGAACGGAAGCGGCGCCCGTGAGACGCCGCTGAAACCAAATTACTCGGTTTGGAAGCTGTACACAGCAAGCTTGTTGCCGTCTAGGTCGCGAGCGTAAGCAGCATAGGCATTTGGTGCCCAATCGCGAGTGCCCGCGGCACCTTCATCTTTGCCGCCAGCAGCAACAGCTGCTTCGTGGAAGGCGTTGATGGCGGCGCGATTTGGAGCTTCGAAGCTGACAGTTACGCCGTTACCCACAGTAGCAGGCTGGCCGTTTGCAGGCTTTAGCACGAAGAAGGAAGGCTTGTCCACGCCCCAGATCGAGCCGTTATCGCCGAGGTCAGCGATTCGCTTGAAGCCAATCTTGCCGAGCACTTCGTCGTAAAACTTACGAGATTTTTCCAAATCATTGGTGCCTACAGTTACATGAGTAAAGATCGACATGAATGTCTCCATTGCGGGTGGGTTGTTGTGGAACAAAAGCGGTACATCCGAAGAGGCACCGAGAAAATGCTTAGAAGTGGATCACCGTACGGATGCTCTTGCCTTCGTGCATCAGGTCGAAGGCCTCATTGATCTGTTCCAACGGCATGTTGTGGGTGATGAAGGTGTCCAGGGGGATTTCGCCCTTCTGCGCCTTCTCCACATAGTTCGGCAGCTCGGTGCGGCCTTTCACGCCGCCGAAGGCCGAACCGCGCCAGACGCGCCCGGTGACCAGCTGGAATGGACGGGTGGAAATCTCCTGGCCGGCACCGGCCACGCCGATGATCACCGACTCGCCCCACCCCTTGTGGCAACACTCCAACGCCGCACGCATCAGCTGCACATTGCCGATGCACTCGAAGGAGTAGTCGACGCCGCCGTCGGTCAGCTCGACTATCACGTCCTGAATCGGCTTGCTGTGCTCCTTCGGGTTGATGAATTCGGTGGCGCCCAGCTCCTTGGCGATGTCGAACTTAGCCGGGTTGATGTCGATGGCGATGATCCGCGAGGCCTTGGCCATCTTCGCGCCGATAATCGCCGCCAGGCCGATGCCGCCGAGGCCGAAGATCGCCACGGTGGCGCCCTCTTCCACCTTGGCGGTGTTGAGTACCGCACCGATGCCGGTGGTGACGCCACAGCCAAGCAGGCAGACCTTGTCCAGCGGCGCTTCCTTGGGGATCTTCGCCAGGGAGATTTCCGGCAGCACGGTGTACTCGGAGAAGGTCGAGCAACCCATGTAGTGGTAGATCGGCTGGCCCTGGTAGGAGAAGCGCGAGGTGCCGTCCGGCATCAGGCCCTTGCCCTGGGTAGCGCGCACGGCCTGGCACAGGTTGGTCTTGCCCGAGGTGCAGAACTTGCAGGTACGGCATTCGGCGGTATACAGCGGGATTACGTGATCGCCGACGGCCAGCGAGGTCACACCCTCACCGATCGCTTCGACTATACCGCCACCCTCATGGCCGAGGATGCACGGGAATACGCCTTCCGAGTCTTCACCGGACAGGGTGTAGGCATCGGTGTGGCATACGCCGGTGGCGACGATGCGCACCAGAACTTCACCGGCCTTCGGCGGCTCGACATCCACTTCGACGATTTGCAGTGGTTGATTGGCGGCAAAGGCAACGGCAGCGCGCGACTTAATCATGGGAGTAGCATTCATTGTTGAGACACTCGTTTTGCAATGTAGCGTGCAAAGTCATAGTTGGGACGTTCCAGGTGGCTCAAGTGGCCAGGTTTCGCCAGCGGCGCTCGCACTCCGCGCATTACCGCCTCCACACCTAGGCGGTCTTCAGCATTGACTTCGTCGAGCAAGGTTTTAAGGCTACTCAGGTATTCGGCAGCCTTGGGATCGTTCATGAACTCTGGCGACAGGCCGCCGCCAAAGCGGATGTGCACCTGATCCACACCGTGCGGCTGCAGGATCAGGTACCAGAAATAGCCAGGGGTCAGGGTAATCAAATGGCTGGGATAAATGCTTAGCAGCGCTGTGGTCTTGCGCCAGTGACCTTCCAGGTGCTGGTTGTCAGGGTGCGCGTTACCAATCGCAAGCGACGCTTCCTTGGTGATCCAGTGGTAATTGAACGCCTCAGAGCCCGGCGGGCATTCCATTTCTTCGAGCCGCGAGTGCGGCCCGACCGTCGCCCGATGCAGCATGGGCAGGTGGTAACTTTCCATGAAGTTCTCGGCCAGGATCTTCCAGTTACTGTCCCAGATGTGTTCTTCCTGGAAGGTCTCGACGTAGTCCTCCATGTGGTAGTGTCCGATCAGATCGTCGAGCTCGCTTAGGTGCTCATTCAAAGGTGGCAATTGTTCGTCCAGCGTCACATAGACCCAGCCTTGCCAAACCTCACAACGCACGCTGGGCAACTGGTAATCACTTTTGCAAAAGCCGCTCTGGCGATCCATTTGTGCCGCGCCGCGAAGCTTTCCTTCCAGGTCGTAGCCCCAGGCGTGATAGGGGCAGACGATCGAACGTACATTGCCACTGCCTGTCAGCAGCACCGACATACGATGCAGGCAGACGTTGGAAAAAGCGCGGATCTGCTGATGGTTATCGCGAAGCACCACCACCGGCTGGCCAGCTAAATCACAAGTCAGATAATCGCCGGTATTCTGCAAACGACTGGCACGGCCCACACACAGCCATTGCGTGCGAAAAAGTTGCTGCTTTTCGAGTTCGAGAAATTGTGCAGAGGTGTACACCTCTGGCGGCATCCCCCGGGCATCGGCAAAATCCCGACTACAGTTTGCCTGCAGCGTTGTGGTGAGTTCGGCCACGGGTGTGGGAATGATCAACTGTGTCATGAAGGTTCCTCGAAAAGACGTTGCAGCAAGCGCTATACGGCGCGAATACGACTGATTGCGGCGCATAACTCGTGTGTACGGCGAGTCATTGAAAGGATGTTGGCCGAGCAGGAAGGATAAATAAAGTAGTAAAAATGTGCCTTGAGCATATAAAAATAATGCCCAGGAATGAGCGCTTCTGGTACGTCTCGCGTCCTTTTTTGTGCGAATCTGACACGACCTTATCGCTACTTCAAAAGGCGCCAGGCTCGATCGCTTTGAGACAGATGTCGATCTGTGGAGTGATTGTGG
Organism: Pseudomonas sp. CC6-YY-74; assembly: GCF_002025205.1. GTDB lineage: Bacteria > Pseudomonadota > Gammaproteobacteria > Pseudomonadales > Pseudomonadaceae > Aquipseudomonas > Aquipseudomonas paeninsulae. The sequence goes on from NZ_CP019947.1 coordinate 3,422,909, forward strand.
CGAATCGGATCATCCTGTATTGAACTTGCATTTGCCTTGAGTAAAAGCGCATGCGAGTCATGCGTAGCTTCCTGCTCTACTTTGGGGCACGGGACAAGCCTGGGAAGAGGTAAAATGGCAGCTTACAACCTGCGACAGCTCAAATACTTCGTCACCACAGTCGAGTGCGGCAGCGTAGCGGAGGCGTCACGCAAGCTATATATCGCACACCCTTCGGTTTCCACCGCCATCAAGAACCTAGAAGACAGTTTCTCTGTACAGCTGTTCATTCGCCACCACGCTCAAGGTGTCTCGTTGACTCCCAGTGGCGCACGGTTTTACCGCAAGGCGCAGGAACTGCTGCGAGTGGCTCACGAGTTCGAGCAAAACGCCCTGGCCGACAACGATGTGGTTTCCGGGCAGATCGATATCGGCTGTTTTGAAACCGTTGCGCCACTCTATCTGCCGCGGCTGATCGCAGGCTTTCGGGATCGCTGGCCTGGAGTGGAAATTCGTATTCGCGACGGCGAGCAGCAGGAGCTGGTCCAGACGTTGACGTCGGGCGGCATCGATCTGGCGATCCTTTACGAACACGACCTGGACAGCACCATCGACACTCTGCACTTGATGGCGCCGCAACAACCCTATGCCCTGCTACCCGAGGGGCACCGTTTCGCCCATCAGGCAAAAGTTTCGCTCAACGATCTGGTGCTGGAGCCCATGGTGTTGCTCGATGTGCAACCCAGTCGCACCTATTTTGTTAGCATTTTCGAGGAACGCGGATTGAGCCCGAATATCCTGTTCAGCTCACCGTCCATCGAAATGGTCAGGGGAATGGTCGGTCGCGGTTTCGGCTTTTCTATCTTGGTGACGCGGCCGCACTCCGATTACACCTACGACGGCCAGAAACTGGTGTGCGTGCCGTTGGCAGAACAAGTAACAGGCTCAGGGCTTTCGGCAGCTTGGCTGCGCCGCGCGCCGTTGACCAAACCAGCGCAACTGTTTGTCGATCATTGTCGGGAAATGCTAGCCCCCAAGGCGGAGGCCTGAGTTCAGGCGTGGAGCGAGCGAGCGATGCGGTCGAGCATCGCATCGCACGCGTCCAGCTGTTCAACACTGACGAACTCATCGGGCTTGTGCCCCTGGTCCATACTGCCGGGACCGCAGATCACCGTCGCAATGCCGATGGCGTCGAAGAGCCCGCCTTCAGTGCCAAAGGCAACCGTTGTGAATTCGCTTGAACCACAGAATTGCGCAATCAACTGTGCCGCCTGGCTCTGGGAATCGGTGGCCAGCCCCGGATAAGTCGATAACTCGGAAAAGCGAATGCTGCTTTGCCCGTTGACGGCGTGCATCTTCGGCAGAACTTCTTGCTCAGCGTAACGCTCAAGCTGGTCAGCCACCTCACGCGGATCCTGCGCAGGCAGCGCACGCACTTCAAAATCAAAACGGCAATCCGCCGGGACGATGTTGAGCGCCTTGCCACCGGTGATGACACCGGTCTGCACCGTGCTGAAAGGCGGATCGAAGCGCGAGTCGTGCCGTTCAGGGGCGCGCAACCGCGCGCCGATACGGCCCAGTTCGCCAATCAACTGTGAGGCATATTCGATGGCGTTGACACCTTGCGGCGCATAGGCCGAGTGACATGCCACACCCTTAACATCGCAGCGCATGGCCAGTTTGCCTTTGTGGCCGAGCACCGGTTTGAGTTCGGTGGGCTCACCAATGATGCACAACAGGGGCTTGAGCGGCCGCTGCGCCAGCTCGGCAAGCAATGAGCGTACGCCCAGGCAACCGACCTCTTCGTCATACGACAAAGCGATATGTACCGGCATGCGCAGCGGTGCCGCCAACAGCTTGGGCACAGCAGCCAGCACGCAGGCAATGTAGCCCTTCATGTCAGCGGTGCCGCGACCATAGAGCTTGCCGTCTTTCTCCGTCAGCGCAAAAGGCGCAACTGTCCATGCTTGGCCATCCACCGGAACCACATCGGTGTGACCGGACAGCACGATACCTGGAACGTTGTCCGGACCCAGCGTCGCAAACAAGTTCGCCTTGCTGCGCTCGACGTTGAAGATCAGTTCGCAGGGCACGTCCAGCTGGGCCAGATAGTCGCGTACAAACTCGATCAGTTGCAGGTTCGATTCGCGGCTCGTGGTGTCGAACTCGATCAGCGAGCCCAACAGTTCTCGGCTTCTGCTCACTTACTCATCCCCTGGAACGCCATAGCTTGGGGCCTTGGTCGGATCAAGGGCGCGGACAATATAGTCCTGCATTTGCGGGCGGTAAGCCGCCCACAGTTGCGCCAGTTGCCCGATAGGATCTTCGTCCGCCCAGTCGACCCGTAGATCGACAATCGGCCAGGTCAGTTCACCAACCACCACCATGGCGGCCGAATGAACCGGACCGGCCTCGCCACCGGCAGCGACGGCGGCTTGCATCGCCGTAAGCAGGCGGTCGGCCAACTGCCCACCACTGTTTTCAAAGGTATGCACTAGCGTCTCGATCACCGCTCCATCGGCCAGCATATTGCCTGCCCCCACGCATTGTTCCCCGGCCAGAGCATTATGTTTGCCCAGCGTTTCGCTGCCGCTGAAATGGGCGGTCCGGCCCAGGTGATCGATCGCTGTCAGCTGGCGGAACTGGGTGTAGCCATTACTGGTCAGCGCTTTGTCCAGCGCGTCGGCGGGGGATAATCCACTCTCCATTTGCTCGAGCACTTGAGGCCCAAGCGCCGGTAAGGTGATGTTCTGCGTGGCGACGGCGCCGACCCCGGGACATAGCCAAGGGCAACGTGCGCCCACCGCGATGCTGGAAGAACTGATGGCGATGCCCAGTTGCCCGGTTTCGGCGCAACGAGCGACGATTGAAAACGTCATGGTGTGTTCGTCCTTTTTATTCAGGAATGACCGCGATCACGTCGATTTCCATCAGCCACTCCGGCTGTCCCAGCCCTGAAATGACCAGTCCGGTGGAAATCGGAAATACCCCCTTGAGCCATTTACCGATTTCTTGGTAGACCGGTTCCCGGTAGCGGGGATCGATCAGGTAAGTGGTGGTCTTTACGATGTGGCTCAGATCGCTGCCTGCCTCTTCGAGCAATTGTTTGACATTTTTCATCGCCTGCTCGGCCTGGGCCCGAGGGTCGCCGAGGCCGACGAGGTTGCCTTCAAAGTCAGTGCCTATCTGGCCGCGGACATACACGGTGTTGCCTGCACGCACGGCCTGGCAAAGGTCGTTATCCAGACTTTGATTGGGGTAGGTCTCTTTGGTGTTGAACATGCGAATGCGAGTATGGGTCGGCTGGGTCATCCACGTTTGCTCTTTCAGGTGGGCTGTGACGGTATTCTCCCCATACGCCACAGTAGGCGAAACGAGGTTTTTTATGGTGTTTGGTAACGTAAAAAATGCTTAGTGCGCCGTAAGCGCGAAACCCTCCTGCGAAATTGCACTGAATCGCCCCGGGCTTCGTGGAGGTCTCAACTCTTGAGAAGATGAGGTCATGAGAAAGTCCACTACCTACCCCCCTAAATTCCGTGAGCGTGCCGTGCGCATGATCCTAGAGCACTTGAGCGGTTACCCATCCGAGTAGGCAGCCATTGAGGCGAATGCTCCGAAGATTGGCTGTGCCGCGCAAACCCTGCATGGTTGGATTCGTCGCCATCAGACCAACACTGGGCAGCGCTCGGGTCAGACCAGTGAAGAACGCGAACGCATCAAGGCTCTGGAGCGAGAGAACCGTTAGCTGCGCAAGGCTAACGAGATCCTACGCCTGGCAAGTGCGTATTTTGCCCAAGCGGAGCCCGACTGGCCGGCACCCCTGCGTCGCACCAAGGCCTGAAGGCATTTGTCGATCAGCATCGTGACCGTCTCGGGGGCGAGTCGATCTGCCGCGTCTTGCGGATCGTCCCGTCCGCTTACCGGAGGCATGCGGCGGGGCTGCGTAACCCTGCGCTGCGTTGTTGCCGTGTTCGCCGCGATGAACTACTGAAACTGTAAATCTAGCGCATGTGGAATGCCAACATGCAGTGCTATGGCGCGATGAATGTCTAGAAGCAGCTCCGGCGAGAAGGCATCAAAGCTGCCAGATGCAGGGTTGAGCGATTGATGCGTCAGGCTGGATTGCAGGGCATAAGGCGCGGCCAGATCGTGCGGTCAACGGTAGCAGGTGAGCAGTCAGCCTGCCCGCTGGATCGTGTTTAGCAGCAGTTCCGTACCGACCGCCCCAATCAGCTGTGGGTATCGGACTTCACCTACGTTTCGACCTGGCCGGGATGGCTGTATGTGGCCTTCGTGATCGGCGTGTTTGCGCGCAGGCTGGCGTGTCAGTACCAGCATGAAGACCGACTTCGTGCTGGATGCTCTGGAGCAACCCTTGTATGCGCGCCAGCCACATCGCACAGGCGACCTGATTCACCGCAGCGACCGCGGTAGCCAGTAAGTCTCGATTCGCTACACCGAGCGACTGACCGAAGCTGGAGTCGAGCCCTCGGTCGGCAGCAAGGGCGATAGCTACGACAATGCCCTGGCTGAAACCATCAATGGCTTGTACAAGTCTGAGCTAATTTATCGTCAATCATGAAAGAGCCGTGAAGCGGTGGAGCTGGCTACCCTGCAGTAGGTGCACTGGTACAACAATGAACATCTACTGAGCGCCATTGGCTATATTCCGCCTGCAGAGGCTGAGGTAAACCTCTACCGGCAACAAGCAGGTCAGGCTATAGCAGCCTGACCAAAACGGAACGGCCTCCACGAAACTCGGGGCGATTCACAATCGCGAAGTATGCCCTCATTACGAAACATCACGATAAGAGAGGTATCGGCGTTGGGTCTCGATGTGGTCGGCAACGTACTTGGCGTCGTGCCAAACGCCCCAGATGAATGACGAACCGCGTCTGGACTGCCACGGCAAGCCTAGGAAGTAAATGCCAGATTCATACGATACACCGCGCTGGTGCCTTGGTTTACCATTCGGTTCAAAAGTGTCTACATTCAGCCAGCTGTAATCTGGTGCAAAACCGGTTGCCCAGATAATCGAGGTCACGCCAGCCTTGGCCAGATCCAGCTCAAGAATGGGTTCGCTCACGCACGCAGGTTCCGGGTAGGTTTCCCGCGCTTCAGGCTCCTGCGGAAGATCAAGACCATTACGCTCAACATAAGCGTCTGCCGCGTTCAGCAACGACAGGTAGTTCTCATCTCCACGCGCCAAATTGGCCGCCAGATCTGCTTGGAAAGTCACCACGCTGTCATTGAAGGATTGAGTCAACCCCACCAGCGTCACTCCTCGGTGGGCCAAGCCTCGAAAATCAACGGTACGACCGCCATGAGCACCACTCACTGCAATGGTGACGTGTTCCCTGCCAGGCCTCATGGCCATAGCGTCCCACTCGCCGAGCACCCCCAGCCACCAGCAAAAGTCCCGATTGCGGTAGGCACGAGGCGGACGATCATGCTGACCCACCGAGAGGTACACCTGTCTGCCATCACGCTGCAGTTCATCGGCAATCTGCACTCCCGAAGATCCAGCTCCGACCACCAGTACAGCGCCTTCAGGCAATTGTTGAGGATTGCGGTACTGGGCCGAGTGAATTTGCGTGAGTGTTTCATCCTTGGGCGCAATTGACGGAATGACGGGGCGCTGGAAAGGTCCAGTTGCAGCCACTACGCGGCTGGCTTGAATCACACCCTCGGAGGTTTCGACCGTAAAGCCCGGCCGACCGACATTGCGTTCTACCTTCTTCACTTCCACGCCGGTGCGGATAGGGGCCTTGATGTTCTTGGCATAGGTTTCAAAGTAATCGGCCACCCGGTCCTTATGCGCAAAGCCGTCGGGGCTCAGATCGTCAAATTTAAGTCCCGGAAAACGATCATGCCAAGCGGGTCCGTTGGCGACTAGCGAATCCCAGCGTCCTGTACGCCAGGCTTCGGCGATACGATTACGTTCCAGAACCAGATGCGGCACGCCGAGATTGCTCAGGTGCTCACTCATGGCCACCCCAGCCTGGCCAGCGCCGACGATAAGGGTGTCTATTTCTATATTTTCATCTGACATGTCTGTGTCCTTCACAGAGGGTGTTCGATGCATTCTGTGCAGATACGCCCAATAGCGAAATTATGTTTTTTATCGTCGAAAGGCAGGAAAAAGCTAGGCCCGGCAGCAGAGCAGGTTGAGGTGGGCAATTGCACAGACTTGACGACCCATTTGCATTCCTGATTACGTACCAAGCTCAGCTGCATAATTGGAATCCCCTGCCACGGTTAACTTTATGAATAACCAGTCAGAGGTGTCCCATGGCCCGTAATCAGGCTCAATCCCAGCCCGGCCTTTCGGTCACTAACGTCCTTAAGCGCTAAGCAAACGAGGAGCAGTGTCGCGAAGCGCTCTTCAAGCTACGTTGACCAGCCAACTTCATCTGCCCCGAGTGTGGCCATCAGGGCGCCTGCTGCCAATTGGCGCGGCGGCTGGTGATATTACCGAGCTTCTGCTTCCGGTCGGTTTCAGCCTCTTTCCAGGGCTGCAGCCGACCCATTGCTGCCTTTCGTGACGGGCAACAATCGGCCCAGACTGCGTAAAAACGCGGCCCTTCCCTTGCTATGATTTCTTTGGACTCATCGCAGGGACTGCCCATGAAGCGTTTCATCCAAGGTGAAAGTCGCAGCCAGACGACCTTACTGCCCGAAAGTCTCGACGACTACGTCGCAGACACCAACCCAGTACGGGTAGTCGATGTCTTTGTGGATGAGCTCGATCTCGACAGTCTGGGTTTTGAAGGCGACGTCCCAGCAGAAACTGGCTGACCTGCTTACCATCCTGCTCGGTAACCCAGCTGGTTGTGGAAAATTCGGGGGAAACCATTGCCCCGGAACACCTTGAGAGCTTGCTCGACCGGTTCTACCGCGCGGATCCTGCCCGCCGCGAAGGCAGCCTCAGCAATGCAGGACTGGGCCTGGCCATCACGCGCTCCATCGTCGAGGCGCACCATGGCAAGATCTGGTGCACCTCATCCAATGGCCAGACCGCATTCCATATGGAATTTCCTCGGCCAGAGGGCTCGACAGCGGGGCAATGACAACAAGTGAACGCACAGCGCTGCCGGAAATCTGCCTGCTGGCCTAGGCTGGTTATACAAGTTGAGAACAGGCAGCGTACAGACTGGCTGCTATCTGCTGCTCGACGCGGATTGCCACACAATTGCGAGGAGAGTGCGAATGCAGTCAATCAAGTACTTAGGTTTAGGGCTGATGCTGAGCGTGCTGGCAGGGTGCGATATGGACATGAACGGGATGCATGGCTCCAATTATGCTGGCAAAAAATTCTCCAGTAACGGTGAGCGGATCTACTTCACTGGCCGCAGCCAATCCGGAACAGCGATCTCCTTTAGCGGTGGCAACATGCATGCTCAAGGACACCAGGGCGGCTGCGTGAGCTGTCATGGTGAGAATCGGCAAGGCGGGCGGCGCATGTACCCAATGTTCTGGCTCAAGACACCGCCGCTGACTGCGGACGCCCTATTCGATGCCCATGATCAAGGGCATGGAGATCATGACGCCTACACGCTCGATGCGCTGAAAGTGGCCATCACCCAAGGCAAAGATCCCTCTGGTAAGGAGATGGATACATCGATGCCGCGCTGGTCCATGGGCGAAGAGGACTTGAATGATCTTGTGACGTTTTTGGGCCAAGGCTCTGCGCACCTCCCGAAAACTCCCCACAACGAATAGCGGGCAGGCCAACCTGCTCGATCAAAGGAGGCGAAGCTCGTAGGATGGGTTGATCGCAGCGATACCCATCACGTAATCGTCCGAATCATTGGGCGACGCCCTTAACCCGAAGAGGCCACTTAATACTGACGGTACTCCTGCTCGGCTTACCTGCCGATGACGGGTATCGCTGTGCTCAACACCATCCTACGGTGCCGGGCTTTTTCAGCGGCCGCTTATGGCCGATTCCATTCCATCGTGACCGGCTGCTGTCGGCCATTGCTGCCGGAGGGAAAAGGCAGCAATGGCCGGCCCCGGCTGTGTCAAAAGACTGCATGGGATAACCTTGCGCCATGAATCAATCATAAGGCTGTGAACTGAACGATGGGTTTTGAACAACTAGCTGAGCTACGCGACCGCCTACGGTCCGAAAAAGTGCAGGTAAAGACTGATAGTGCGAAGCAGCCTATACGCAAGCCTTCTGAGCAGGCTAAGCCTCGCGAGCAAGATCCTGCGGTGGAGGCGATCTGGCGATTGCAGAAGCACTTTCCATTGACCTTCCCGGTCAATCCGGCCCCCAAGGTTCCGCTTAAGGAAGGTATTTTAAAGGATGCCGAGCAACATCTGGAGCTGCTCGGAGTATCCAGCGAACAGCTCAAGCAGGGCATCGCTACCTGGTGCCGGGGAAGTCGATATTGGGCAAGCATGACGGAGAATGCGCCGCGCTTGGACCTAAGCGGTCAGGCAGTTGGAATGGTAACGGCGGCTCAGGCGCTGCATGCGAAGCAGCAGGCGAAGCGCCAGCGCGGACAAGCACGACGTAATCAGAAAACGCCGAAAGAGCGTATTCAGGATAAGGCCGTCGATACCACTGTGGAACAGATCGTGGATTAAAATCACTCGCGCTCAGCACCGAGTCGCCCGATCACTGACAAGGTGCGCGAGGCGATGATGAGGCGGGTCGAAGAGCGGCAAGTGGCGGGTACCGCCTGTCAGATGTGCCCGCTGCCGGCCAGAAGCGGTCATTCAATACGCCTACAAAAGCAGGGTCGATTCAGTCAGCTGCCGGTAATGCGTAGTCATCTGCGCTTGAATCCTTTGGTGTGAGGGCCTGGATTCTACCGGTGTGGCTGGCTCTCAGTCTCTCGTTTCAAGCGTTGCACTTATTCTATGAATTCAGGTATGAATTCAGGGAAACATTGAACAACGCTCGATTGGCCTATGAAAAGGCCTAGAAAAATTTTGGGAAAATGAGGGGAAGAAGAAAGATAAATTCCAGAAGGAAATTGAAGATGATTTTTTCTGATGGGCCTTAAATTTCATGATCTGAGGCACGAAGCAACTTCCCGACTTGCTGAAACATTTCCACTGCATGAATTAACGAAAATTACAGGACACCAAGACTCACGCATGCTAATGCGCTACTACCATCCCCGGACAGAAGACCTAGCAAAAAACCAAAGTAAGACCACTGTAAACCATAACTACATTTTGTAGCAGACTATTATTATCTCAAAGTAAATGCTTGCTCATATATCAGACTCTATAAAGTAAAACTTTGTTTTTCCAATAGCAGAAAAAGATACTATCTTATCATTAACAAGTGCTTGCAAAGTGCACAACACCTGGGTTCTTGTGAGTCCAGTTTTGCTTACAATGCTTTTCAACTGAAACTTACCTCCCCTGTTCAAAATTTCGCATACCAATGTCGTATGCTCTTCGCGAGCCGGAAGCCTATTAAAATAGTCAAGCCTAATCATGATCTTGCCCAGTCATTTGGTACGTGATAAAATGCGGAAATTTATTTTTTTGTTTATATTACGCAGCGAAGTCAATATGAGTAGTTTAGTTCAAAAACCAACCGTTGTAAGCCTTTTTGCTGGGTGCGGCGGACTTGATGTCGGGTTTAAAGAACTTGATTACGATTTGATTTACGCTTGTGATAATGACCCTGCAGCTGTGGCCGTTTATAAAAAAAATATTGACGAGAGGGCGTATGTTAGAGACGTCACCTCTGACGAATTCCATGCTGAAATGAAATCTATTGGATCGTGCGACATCATTCTTGGAGGATTCCCATGCCAAGGATTCTCGAAGGCTGGACCAAAAAAACATGATGACATACGAAACCTGCTGTATCTGGAAATGCATTCAGCCGTAAATAGATTAAAACCGAAATTGTTTCTCGCAGAAAATGTCGACGGATTATCGCAAAACTTTAAGGGCGCGTACCTAGAAGCCATAGTCCGAGATTTTAAAGATATTGGTTATAGAGTTGAGTATCGGCTGTTTGATTCCGTTGGATTCGGGGTTCCTCAACATAGAAGAAGGATATACTTTATTGGGGTTAGGGATGACCTTTTATTTGATGACTTTAACTGGCCCGAATTTACACATTTAAGCCAGAGCCGAAACGGTGAAGCAGCGATTGCGGACCTCGGGGATTTTTTCTCTCAGGATAAGCAAACCCTGCTACCAGCGAGGACTATCCGAGAGTCTATAGGGGATCTTATTCAGCTAGATTCTAAGATTGCGGACCATAGGGTCACATATGCATGGAATGCTGCCTGGAGTTCTATTTTCGCGAAGATTGGGCCTGGTCAGAAACTTTGTAATGTTAGGCACTCCCCGACGTCCGTTTATACCTGGGATATACCAGAATATTTCGGTCATATCAACGACATAGAAAGAAATATTCTCGAAACAATTGGGAAGAATAGACGCCATAAAAAATATGGCTCCATTCCAAATGGAAACCCTCTTTCAATCGAAGTCATAAAAGAACTTTCTGGAATAAAATCAGTAACCCGTCATATAGATAGCCTTATGACTAAAGGCTACCTCAAAGACGTCGAAGGAAAGTTTGACTTAAAAGGGGCAATGTTTTGCTCAGGCTTATACAAACGACCAGGCTGGGACTCTCCCTCCTCTACAGTGCTGACAAATTTTCACAATCCGAGATATTTCCTTCACCCGGAGGCAAATCGTCCTTTCTCCTTGAGGGAATGTGCCCGCCTTCAAGGATTCCCTGACGATTTCTTGTTTACTTTTGGAAGTGGCGAACGCGAACTTGTGGATGGTTATAGGCTTGTAGGTAACGCTGTATCACCACCAGTGGGTCGCGCGTTTGCAAAGGCAATTTTTAAGTATTTGTCCAAGGAAGTGAAAATTGAAACTGGTATCAGTAGAACTTTCTCTAGAAGAGAAGTTGAGCGAGTTTGAAAATTGGATTACTGCATCTATTCAGCAGGTTAGTGACACGGCAACCTATCGCAGCGAACTAGAAAAGATCAGCCTAATTCTAGATTCACTCGGCGCCGCTACCAACGGATTTCAACGTGTAGAAGATTGCAATCCTGAGCAGATGGCAATCTATTGCATCGCGCAAGTAGAACGAATTATAGCTGAATTTGAGACAGTTGAATTATCACTTACTGCTGCAATTGATCTACTCGATTCATTGATATCAATGCTTTTCCTGGTCACTGGAAAGTCTGATAACAATATGAAGTGTCAATTTCCGGTATACCTAATTCAAAGCGAAAATAGAACTGTTTTCCCAATGGTAAACCGCCGTGGAAATGGACGTGTCAATTTTGAATTTGCAGAGCTAGGCCGAGTAATTAAGCAGGAGAAAGTCTCTAAGCTGATCGGCGAAGCATTAGTTCTTCGAGCGAGATATCCTGGAGCAATTGACCTAGAGTCCGAAGCAGTTTGGCTTCTAAAGGGTTACATCAATAGTATACTTAATAGCGATGAAAGCATTGAACAACTTTGGGCGTTAGGATTTAGTTACTTTACCCTAAAGGTAAGAAACCCTGGCTTTGAAGGCAAGCTGTTGGCCCCTATCGTTGCCTTTAAAGTGCGCGGATCAGTCGCAGCTCAGAGTGGACATCTGCCAGAGAAAATTCTCAGAAGCTGCATGACAATGTGGGGCTTAAAATCCGGTATCGATTTCAATATTGATGACGTAGTAATTAGTGGTAGCGACCTGCAACGAGACGATCTTATTGAGGCCGCCGCTGAGCTACAAGAGAATAACAATGGGGGCCGTATTATTGATGACTTGAGTGCCGACCCTACTAAAACGCGAGCATATGATTTTGTATTGCCGTATAGAACACCTGGCTGGTCACCGCGCATTTTTATTCAAGCACAGTTTTACGCTGGTGATTCAGGCAGTGTTTCTCACAAGGTCGTTGATCAAACACGTTCATCTAGAGTATTGACTAGAGCAATATACCCAAGGGCACTATTTGTTGAGTACTTGGATGGTGCGGGCTATTACTCGAGTCTTTATCGAGATCTCAAGCACATGCTTGAGATGCCCTCCACTGCGGACTTCATCCAAGTAAGAACGGCTCATGTGAAACTTCGCCGGACGTTACAAAATATTGGCTTTTTAACGCCTCTCGATTTTGTGCATGCACTACTCCGTGCTGAAGGATCGCTAGAGCGCGCAAGGTTAATTTTGATTGATGAAGGCTACTCAGAGGAAGAGATTTTACGGTGTTATAATTTCTGTATTGCAGAAAGCTTAATGTTACAAGCTTCTGGCCTTATCCAAATTTCACCAAGACTGCTTGTAAATTCAAGACGTATAATGTTGCTGGATATCATTGTGGTGGAAGGAGAACGATTCCAGAGAAGTGGAGGTTCTGTTGTTGTAATTGCCCCGGGGGTGGGAGCTGATCGAGGAGTCGGATTACCAACCCTTGGAAGGATCTATGAACGACTTTTAGGCGCCACAGACTCAGGCGCAACTCGATTTAGTTTAGATCTCGGGTGGTTAAACAGCAGCGGGCTAATCCAGATAAAAACTATTTGATATTTCACACACAAAAAATATTATCTAACCAGTAAGCTTCAAAGAGATTACCGGTTAGATTAAGACTTGCTCTGAATCGCCCCTAGTTTCATAGTCCTCTCTGAGAGTCCGCTTCGGGTCGGTAGCTGCCGGTCACGAACGACCGGGACCGACCCGAAGCAGCCGGTCAGAAACGGCAAAATTCGGCCAAAAGCTTACGCTCAAAACTGGCAGAAATTACTGGATAGATCCACTGACAGGATTTTAACGGTGACCTGCGATCAACAACGCCTAACTATTTTTCAACCTGTTTTCGGATAGACCGCTGTTCATTTAAAGTGGTCTAGATGTGCTTTGGTAAACTCATGCAAGTAGTGCATGAGTTCGGCAGAAGCACCCACGGCTACGTCTTTGTCCTGATTGACCAAGGCTTGCATCTGTTTGATGTAGAGCTGGGTGCAGTAGGCTTGATCTTCGCTCGTCGCGTAATAACACCAAAAACGGCGGGAAAGACCCTGAGTAGTTTTGATAGTAGAGAGAATGAATTCGTTCTTTGAAGAGCGCGCCAAAATGTGGTGCATGCGCCGTAACAATGCCATGAAACCTTTACGGTCATCGCTCGCCAGGCTTTGAAGCACCTGGATTACCTCTAGGATTGGCGGCTTGTCCTCTTCAACAAGGCGCTCGACTGCTTTCTCGATACACAACCGCTCGATCAGTACTCGCGGCTCCAGCAACTTCAGCATGGTGAGCGGATTGAGCTCTGGGATCACCACACCAGCGCGCGACAGGCGCACGAGGTTCTCGTTCGCAAGCTTCATCAGCGCTTCTCGAACGGGAGTGCGACCCAGACCTAGATACTCGCTGATCTCGGTTTCAGTCATGACCGAACCTGGGGCAATCTGGCAATCGACTATCGCCGCCTCAAGTTCGTCATGGGCAATTTCAGCTTTGCTTCGTTTATCTACGTTGTTCTGCATGCGTTGACCAAGTCCCAGTTGAGCTCAAGTCCGAGACCGTGTACCCCGTCCTCGAGCGTGATCATACCCTGCTCATCTAGGCGAAGTGGGTTGACCACCAACTGCCGGCGAAGAATCGATGGGCTGGTCGAATACTCCAGTGGCTCGACCCGCTGTTGTGCACAAAGAAAATGGGCGTTTACCGCAATGGTCAGGTCGGTATTGTAGGCGTGGGGCACGATTCGCTTGCCCTTGGGCGCGAGCAAATCACGCAGCTTCATGACCTCACTGACGCCGCCGAACATGGTGATATCCGGCTGAGCGATGTCGAACGCGTCAGCCGCTAAGTAGGGTTGAAACTCCTTGCAGGTGGTGAAGCCCAGATCGCCGATGCCCACGGGGATTGCCGTCGAGGAACGCAGCCGACGATGGTCCTGCAGGTTGTCTGCATCGAAGGGGGCTTCGATCCACTTGAAGTCCAGCGCCTGCAAGGTGCCGAGGAACGGCTCCAGCTGCTCGAAACGCGTGAACTCCATGGCCACATCCAGCATCAACTCGATCTCGGCGCCGACAAACTCACGCAGGCAGTGAAGATTCCCGATGGCCTGCTCCACGTCCTGCCACCACGGCTCTACACAGATCTTGATGCGCTTAAAACCCTGCTCCAGACAGGCGCTGACTTGCTGCTGGAACAGTGCCTGCTCTGCCTGCATCGGGTAGATGGTGGCGTACGCCGGCAGGTGCTTGTGCTTCATTCCACCGAAATAGCTGTGTAACGGTCGTTTTTCGGAGCGGGCAAACAGATCCCACAAGGCAATATCGAGCGCGCTGATGGCATGGATGGTCACGCCGTAGCGGCCATGCCAGTTGCTGCTCTGGTACATCTTGTTCCACAAGCGGACCGGGTTATCCAGCACTTCACCGACCAGTACGCTGGCCAGCCCTGTGGAGAGGTAATTGTAGGGTCGAGACTCAATCAGCGCCTTGATCACCTGCGGTGGCGAGTCCGTTTCGCCGATGCCGTACAGGCCGTTGTCCCCGCGCACCACGACCAGGGCATTCTGGTAGCTACCCTCAAAGCGGACGAAGTCCGCTTGCGGGTCCTGCAGGCAGGTGACCTCGACGCTCTCGATCCTGACACTCATCGCCCACTATCCAGGCTGAACGTTCGCCTCTGGTAGATGAAAGGTTCCAACAGGTCCCAATCCAGCTCGACGCCTAGTCCGGGCAAACCGGTTGGGTGGATGAAGCCCTGCGCGTCGGGGCGGAAGACCTGCCTGGCGCCAATTTCATATTTCTCGTAAGGCGCGGCCTGTTCAAAATATTCGCAGTTGTCATAGGCCAACATCAGATGCAGGTTGGCTGCCTGGGTCAGGGTATAGCCCCAGGACTGCACCTCGGCCTTCAAGCCCTGGGCGCGGGTCACGCCCATTACCTGGGTGGCGCCGATGAAGCCACCAATGCTGGTGACATCGAAGCGGCTGCGGTCCCAGCAATGGTTCTGCAAGCCGTGCTTGATCAACTGCAGGTTGGGCAGCGAGTTGCCACCGCTGATGACATCCAGATCCAATGCCGCTGCCAGTTTCTTGTAGCCATCCAGATCCGAGTCGGGCAAAGGCTCCTCGAAGAATTCCCACTGATAGCAATCGAGCAAACGGCCCATTTGCAGGGCCTCCTGGAAGGAGTAATTGGCGTCGACATCCAGGCTCCAACCAATATTTCTGCCCGCGAATTCTTCCTGTAATGCATGGACCAGCGCAGAGTCTTCAGCGAAGACACAGCGCGGGTGAATCTTGATGGCACTGAAGCCCTGGTCCAGCATCCGATGGCAGTAGGTGATGTAGTCATCGACCGTGGCCATTACCGGGCTGGAGGCATAGGCCCGTATCTTGTGCTTGGCGGCGCCGAGCATCTGGTAGATGGGCAGATTCAGCGCCTTGGCCTTGGCATCGTGCAGGGCAATATCGAACAAGGACATGGATAGATGCTTGAGCGGCACGTACTTGCCGGACATGGCCCTGGCAATCTGCGGGGCCTCGTATAGCCCTTTGCCCAACAGGAACGGCGCCAGCAGCGCCAGACTGTGGAAGGCCGTCTGATCGAACTCATGTTCGGTATAGGTGGTCAGGCCCGCTATCCCCTGCAGTCCATTATCAAAGGTCAGGCGGGCAACGATCATCGCTTCGTACATCGGCCCGAGGAACGAAGACCAGCTGATCTTCTCTCCGTCCGGGCCTATTGCGAAGATTTCAATGCTTTTCACAATAGGCTGAGTCATTTTAGGCGTGATCTTCTTTGATGAACTTGACGGTGCTGATCATCATCAGCACCAGGATTACCATCAGCGGCAAACCGATTATTACCGAGGTCGTCTGCATGGTCTTCAAACCGCCGAGGAACAGCAACGCCACGGGCAGGACTGCGATGGCAAAGCACCAGAATAAGCGGTTGGAACGTTGCGGTTCTTGCCCCTCACCCAATTCCTTGGTGGTCGCGCAGGCCATCACATAGGCGGCGGAATCGAAGGTGGTAGCCAGCATGACGATCCCGGAGACAGCGACCGCCAGCAGTACCAGTCCACTCAGAGGCAGCGTCTTGAACATCGCGATAATGGCCGGCGCAACGCCTAGGGTGTTCACCAACTCGGACATCGCCAGGGTTTCGGTGAGCTGCAGATTGATGCCATAACCGCCCAGCACGACATAGAACAGCGCACAGCCCAAGGTGCCGTAGGACAGCATGCCGACAATCACTTCGCGGATGGTACGACCGCGAGAAATGCGGGTGACGAACATGCCCATGAACGGTGCATAGGCAACCCACCAAGCCCAGTAGAAGACTGTCCACGCTTGCGGAAAGCCACTCTCGTTAACGCTGTCGGTCCAGGTGCTCATCTTGATGAAGTTATCCGCCGCGTAACCGATCGAATCCATGCCCAGGCCCAGAATGAACTTGGTTGGCCCGACCAGCAGGACATAGACCACGATCGCAAGCGTGAGCACGGTGGCAAAGGTGCTGAGGCGCTTGATGCCTTTGGCCAACCCTAAACCACTGCTGACGGTAAACACGGCGGTGCAGGTGAGGATGATCGCCATGTCCAGATACACGCTGCTGCTAACGCCCATCACTTCAGCCAAGGCGCCACCGATCATCGGCGTACCCAGACCCAGAGAGGTTGCGGAAGCCCCCAGCACGCCGAGAATGAACAAATAGTTGATGACCGTACCGACAGGGCCATCGACCAAATTGCCCAGTGCACCGCGGCAAGCCTCGCTGATCTTGTAGATGTGTTTCTGCCGCACATAATAGATATACGACATTGCAATGCTAGGCACGCAATAGATGGCCCATGCAGTCGGCCCCCAATGGAAGATGCCGTAAGCCTGGCCAACGGTGTACATCTCCTTGCTCTTGGCCTCCAGGCCAAAAGGGGTCCAGGCGAAATGATAGCCCCACTCAGTTCCTGCCCAGAGCATCAGACCGGACGCAATGCCGGCGAGAAAAACCATTGAGCCCCAGCCGAATTTGGTGAACTCCGGGGCAGCATCCTTATCGGCACTCAGCTTGATGTCACCAAAACGGGAGCAGGCCAGTACCACCAGAAAGATCAGCGCGCTAAGGCCGACAGCAAGGTAGATAAAGTCGAAAGTGTGCGTCATCCACTTAAAAATGGAGTTGATACTGGTTGCGCTGTCCTCCGGGAAAAGCACAAGAGTCATCGCCACGGCACAGATGATCAGCAGGCTGATGATCTGCATTTTTCGATCAGTTTCGATGGGCTTGACGACGCGTTTTTGCACACCGGCCTCCATTGGAATATCCGCTGCTTTCATATTCATTAAGTCACCTCTTATTGTTGTAATTGCCACGGGTTAAATGAGTCCACAGCAGCAAGCCAACTAATTGGCTTGCTGCATCAGATAGGCCATATGTCCACCTTCGATCACCTGGAACGTCAGGTCTTCCTTGATCGCCAGCTCAGCCGCCAGGGCAGCCGCTCGGCCATACTCAAAGCACTGCGCCGTCACCCGGCAGCTGGCCAGCGCCTCGTGTTCGCTGCTCAGGCAACGACCCGCGACGATGATGTTCTTACCGACCTTGGGCACCAGGGTGTGAAATGGCACTTCGTAATAGTCGTCAATTAACCACTCGGTCTTCGGCTTGGCGCCGTAGTGCAGTTCGATCGGCCAGGATGTTTTTGCGATAGCATCACTGCACTTGCGTTTGTTGATGACATCGTCATTGGTTAGACGCGCCACTCCATCGATGGAACGGGTCTGGCGGACGCCGACTTCAGTGGCGTAGTCAATGAAGTAACTGTCTTCGCAGCCCGGCACGTTTGCCTTCATGAAGTCGAAGAATGCCTTGGCCTGATAGATGGAAAACTGCTCCGCCTCGGTGTGATCGACCGGATTGGTGACATCTAACGCGCGCTTGTCGAAACCGGTGATCTTGGTGGCATTGACCAGCAGTTCACCCGGGTTCACGGTGGGAAATAGCCAGACTTTCTTGCGCAGCAATTCGTCCCTAGCTTCCAACATGCTCACCACCTTGGGCGGCGAGATGGTGTCCTCACCCCAGTAGGCCAGGTACTTCAGCAGATTTACGTTGCCTACCTTGAACATCATGGTCGGGTTCTGGATGACTCCGTTATTACCCTTAGTGGTCTTAAGCCCCATCTTGTAGACCACATCAGCGTCGCCGCTAGCGTCGATGACCTTCTTGGCATAGACCGCGGTGAACCCCGCGCTGGTGTGCAACACCATGCCCTTGAGCTCTTCCTCCTCGGCGATCACATCGATCATCTGCGTGTGGTAAAGCACGGTGACCTTGGCCGCCCGCAGCAAGTCGGTGGCGACTTTCTTGTATTTAGCGCAGTCATGGGTGGCGACCCAAGTCTTGCCATAGATCTGCGGCTCGGTCAGACCGCCCTCGCGGTACAGCGCATCGCGAAAGCGTTCGGCAAAGCCGAAAATAATCTGTTCGGGCGTTGCTTTATGTGGGTCCTGGACCGTCATGTACAGGCCGCAGATGGTGCCGGACAGGCCTGCCACGGCAGCGCCACCGCAGAATCCCAGGCGTTCTATGAGCAGCACGCTGAGTCCGCGCTCGCCAGCGGTGACAGCCGCGGCAATGCCCGCAGGGCCGCCGCCCACTACCACTACGTCAAAGTGACCAAAGCAGTTCAGGTCGGCCTTGAATCCCGCGGGAAGATTTCTCGTGTAGGTCATCTCAACGCTCACTTGTTAGGTAATATTCAGAATATATCTTTAATATATTGAATGAAACCCCCTTCCAGTAAACTTGTCAACAACCGTTGATCCACCTGCCTTCTCGCGCAATCGAGGTGCCGCGCGATTGCTTAGCGCTTTTCAGGCGCAGATCGTCGAGACGCCCTGGACAGCGCCTCGACGACAAGGCCCTTTCGCTTAAGACCTTTGACATGACAGGGCGTGGACTCAGGCGTACGTGTAGGAGATACACGGCGCCGAGGTTTCGGCCAGCCTGATTTACTTGGCGAGCTATCGGGGCTGTCACACTCAACCCAGAGAGTCTGCAACCGGCACAGAGAACAGCGACATAAGAGCCACGGCTGACACGACAACAACCTTGCAAAACGCTGTGCCAGCTCGGCTATGTGACGGTGCGCTTCCGTATCCTGGCCAAGAACACGGCGCAACTGATGATGTTCGCGCGGTCAAACCCGTGTATGGCACGCCGGTATTTACTGACAAACGCAGGAGAGGTGCGCTTGGAATGCGGGGAATTGCCGCTGCGAGAGCTGCGGCGACTAAAAACCAAGATGTGAGCGGGTGATCTGATCGTTTCAGATTAATTCGCCGCTTTAAAAATTGACGAAGACTGAAGTCTTTCATAAATACATGGCTAGTTGAGACCCTCCCCAGAGGGGAGCACTTTGTTGTTTTCACACAACCCTGGGCAGAATTTGACCACTACAGTTAGGGCTATTCGCAACCAGCAGCACCGACCCAAGGTTTCCAGTGACAACCGGTAGAAACCGGCCAGCCCCTCCAGTCGTCATCGGCCAATAGCAGACACCCGCGACAGCCCGCGGTGTCCGGTCCCTGACATTATCTTCCAGAAGAACAACCTGCCGAGAGCTCGCACTGAGCCAAAAGCGCCGCTCACCTGATCACGTTGTTCATTCAGTCGGACATGTGGGTGGCTCGTGACATTTCTGGCCCCATTCAGGATGTAAAACGCAACAACCCGGTAAACCCGGGTTGTTGGATGAATCCGCCGACTGCGACTTAGTTGGATCGGTGCTGACTTGTAAGGAGTATCCCTAGGAAGGCCAGTATGGCCTCCCAGGGCCACGGAGTATGGCGAACCGGCGCTCTCTACTTGAAGAGAGCACTGAGGTGATCGTTCAGATAGAAACCCTGAGGATCGAGTTTCCGACGCAGGTTGCGGAAGTCATTCGCGCGAGGGTAGATGGAGGTGACATCTTCTCCGGTCAGAAAATGCATCTTGCCCCAGTGAGGTCTTGCCCCAAAAGAACGCAGGATTTTATCGACGCTCCGCAAGTAGTCCCAGTAGTCGGTTCCTGGTTCTCCGGAGACGGAAATGGTGACGCTATCTTGCTCGAAGAAGGGACTCATCCATGCGCCATCGCCCGCGGTGAAGCGATACTCTATTGGGTATATCGCTTCAGGGAAGTCCTCCAGCATAAGTTTGCGCACAGCTCTGAGCGCTTCCTTTGCATGTGCAACAGGCACTGCATATTCGAGCTCGTGGAAGTTCGGAACGTACTCGATCGGATAGGCATCCGAGCTATAGGCTACCTTTTCGAACTCACCCTCGAAAATTGGACGGTCGGTTATATCCATAACCTTCACTTCGCACACATCGGTTGTACGGCCAGTCTTGGAGGTCGCTGCGGTATCGGGCAGGCAGTAGCAATGTCGGCTCTGCTCGTACGGACACCAGAAGAAGCTGAAGTGGCGATGCTTTTTCGCCATTTCATCATGCTTTTCCATGACGCTTTCGAAATCTTCGCGCCAGATGCGCTCGTGAAGATTGAAGCTATCCATCACTTGAAGCGTTATTTCGGAAATTGCTCCAAGAACGCCGAGCGAGACGCGCCCAGCATGGAGCAAGTCCGGCGTGCTTTCGTCGACGACTATGATCTCGCCATTCGGCTGAACGAGCCTCATGCCCACGATTGACGACGCCATATTGCCGAGCGTGAGGCCCGTGCCATGCGTTCCTGTCGTCAAAGCACCTGCGAGAGCCTGACTGTCGATGTCGCCCTGGTTGATCATCGACAGGCCTTCGGCCTTGAGGACTCGAACGAGTTGATTGATCGTCGTCCCCGCGGCGGCCGTGACTCGACGCTTAGCATGATCGATGTGGCGTACACCCTGCATGTTGGCTAGCGTCAGGTGCAGGCCACTGGTGAGTGCAACAGGAGTAAATGAGTGGCCGGAGCCCGCGACTCGGACGTTCAGTCCTTTGCCGGTTGCATCAATGATCATGCTGCAAAGCTCATCCTCACTTGACGGAGCACCACGAGCTGCGCGAATACAAGACTGGTTGCCGACCCAGTTGCGCCAATGTGCGTGTTCAAGCCCGAACTCGTTGATGTGCATGTTGTGCGATGAAGTGTTCATTATTGTTCTCCTACTTTTTACTTGGATTGCGATGTAGCCGTTGCCGGAAAATGGATGTGTTTTGCTCAAGAAATTCGCGTCGTCACTGACAAGAAACTAAGCCGCACAGGCAAGCATATGGCCAGCGCCCTTATCGGATTCGTTGGGGACAGAATGAAGGCGCCCTAAAACAACCACCATATGTCGATGGGTATAGAGCTTGGACGTAGATTCAAGACGAGCCCTCCTGATGTGTCGGGTCCGCCGAGTCTCCCAATCAACGTCGCACGGTCCCTTACGCCTACAGGCTCTTAACGGCCAACAGGAGCGTCAGTGGCTGCAAGGGCTTTAAGTCGCCACCGCCGTATCTGCCATCAGCGAACTCAGTTGCGAACCTTCGTCGAGCCAGCGCAGGTCATTCTACATCTCGCCCTTGGTATTAATTTCATTGAAAACAGTTAGTTATCGATTCATATATCCATCGATATATAGACAGTTCTTCAGCCCGCCCCTAGCGTGAGAACGGTCGAATTCACCAACAGCAATGGAGACAATCATGGGACGACTGAACAACAAGGTGGCTCTGATCACTGGCGGCGCAGGTGGTTGCGGGCTAGCCGTTTCTGAGCTCTTTGCACGCGAAGGCGCCAAGGTCGCCATCCTCGACCTGCCCCACAGCGACGGTGCGGCGGTAGCCGAGCGGATTAACGCAGCTGGCGGCAGCGCCTTCTTCGTACCTGCGGACGTCTCGGTAGCCGAGCAGGTCAACAGCGCGGTGGCCCAGGCTGAAGAGCGCTTCGGGCCCATCACGGTGCTGATGAACCACGCTGGCACCATTCACGCAGCGCCCTTCCTCAATACCAGCGAAAATGACTGGGAGCGGTTGATGAATATCAACGTTAAGAGCATGTTCCTGGTGACCAAGGCCGTACTGCCGAAGATGATTGAGGCCGGCGGCGGCAGTATCATCTGCACTTCGTCCATCTCCGGCGTGGTAGGCACACCCATGGAGGTCCTGTATTGCACTACCAAGGGTGCTTGCCACATGTTTGCCCGCGCCCTCTCCGTCGAGTTCCGCGACCGCAATATCCGCAGCAATGCCATCTGCCCGGGCTTTATCGGCACCACCCACGGCCGACGTGAGCTTGACCTACTGCGTGAGTTTGGCGCAGAAGTTACCGACGAGGCACTACGTGCCATGCAGGGCCGACTCTGCGACCCAACCGAAGTAGCCGCCGCCGCGCTATTCCTGGCCAGTGACGACGCCAGTTTCGTCAACGGCACGCATCTGTTCGTCGACAACGCTTATACCGCAGCCTGACCTCCGAGCTCAAAAGGACTGAACACCAAAACAATAAGTACTCAACCTACTTACGTTCTGCCACCCAACAAAAAATTTACAAGAGACGAGGCAGCTATGGAAAACATCGGTACGTACGTCATCTACCTCATCATGGCCTGCGCCGTTATTGGCGCAATCGCCTCCGTGGTCAACGCGGAGTCAGAGTTGGGCAAAGAGTTCACGGCCGGCCTGCATAGCATCGGCCCCATCTTCATTCCCGTGGCCGGCACGATGGCAGCTATTCCCTTCATCTCCAGCTTCATCGGCCACTGGATCGCCCCACTGTTTTCTGCGCTGGGCGCCGACCCCGGCATCGCCGGCCCCATCTTCATTGCCTCGGACATGGGGGGTTATCAGCTCGCCCATTCCTTGGCCGAAGACCCTGAGGGTTGGGTTCTTGGGCTGATCACCGGCTTCCAGTCCGGCGCGACCCTTATCTTTGTCATTCCCGTGGGCTTGGCCATGCTCAACAAAGCCGACCATAAGTACATGGCACTGGGCATCATGGCCGGGCTGCTGAGTATCCCGATCAGCATCATTACCGTCGCCATGGCCATGCAGTGGCTGGGCCTGGGCGTACGCCCAGATATTGCCACCAGTGGCCCAGCCACTCAGGCGCTGAACTTCACGCTGCCGCTGCTGCTGCGCAATCTGCTACCGCTGATTCTCTTCTGCGTCTTCCTAGCCGCCGCCCTGCGATACCTCCCTGGCCTGATGGTGCGACTGTTCCTGGCGTTGGGACGCATAATTTACGCTGCGGTCACGCTGATCCTGGTGGCGTCCATCGTTGAGTACTTCACCGGTGCCTTCACCAATACCTTCGGCAGTTGGGGCTTCGCCCCCATCATCGCCGACGAGGAAGATCAGTTCCGTGCGCTGGAAATCGCCGGCTACATCGGCATCATGCTCTGCGGCGCCTTCCCTATGGTCTGCCTGATCAAGCGTTACCTCTCCCGCCCCCTCGAACTGGTGGCCGTCAAACTGGGCATGTCACCAGTTGGTGCGGCTGGCATTCTCGCCGCCTCGGCGAACATCCTGGCGATGTTCCGCCTGGTCGCGGATATGCCGCCCAAGGACAAGGTCCTAGTGATCGCCTTCTCGGTCTGCGCTGCCTTCACTTTTGGCGACCACATGGCCTTCTCGGCTAACTTCCAACCCACCTTGATCCTTCCGCTGATTATTGGAAAACTCAGTGGCGGCTTCATCGGCATGGCCATCGCCTACTGGCTGGCAGTGCCGAAGGCGTTACAGCTCGGCAGCGAAGAACTCCCCCGCGATTCTTTGCGAGCCTCGGCCGGTCTGTCCTGAATCGTGCAGCGCTGTCCCATCATGGGACGGCGCTGAAATTCCCGGGTTAAGACAAACAGTACGGTTACGTATGAACAACCAGGAAGCAATCAAGGTGGCAGACGTGATCGCCGCCGTGGGTACCGATAATCTGGGTCATAGCCTCTGCACCTTGCTGGAGGGCGATGTGCGCTTCGACATGAGCTGCGCCTACGTCTTTCGCTTCGATCGTACCGCCGTGCTAGTGCACGATGGCTACAATGGCATGGTGCCAACAAAGACTTTGAGCGCCTACGTTCGCGGCGGCTATTTACTAGACCCTTTCTACGTCGCTTGCATGCATGAGCACCCGGCAGGTCTTTGGCGAATGAGCGACCTGGCGCCGGATAGTTTCCTCTCCTCGGGTTTCGCTATCTCGCCTGATATCCACCCCTGCATTTCATCCACTCACGGTAGTCTGGTCGAGGAGTTGGGCTACATCATCCCGCTTCAGGCACACACAGCCGTCGTCTTCTCGCTAATGAAAGAGCAAAGTCATGGATCTTTCACAGAATCAGAAGTCCGTCGCTTGCAAACGCTGGCACCGATCGTAAACAAGGCATTTGAGGCACACTGGCGCTTGCGTCCGGAAGAACCCGGCGTAGCCCCCGGCAATCCCGAAAACCACCTCGAAAGCGCCTTTGTGGACATTCTTCAGGGGCAGCTGACTGACGCTCAGCGATACATCGCCAAGCTACTCCTCCAAGGCCACAGCAACGCGTCCATTGCCCACCTGCTCGGAATCTCCGAAGGCACGGTAAAGGTGCATAAGCACAACATCTACCAGCGCCTTCAGATCTCCAGTAACGCCGATCTATTCCGACTATTCATCAACTACATTTCCGGTGCACCCAGATAGATAGTCAGCGCAACTCGAAAATATTGCATGGGCCAGAAAGCCTCGGAACGCATCTTGCTGGATGGCCCCACTTGTCGGCTGCTGGCTACATCTACCGGGAGCTTGAATCAGGTAGCGACCGCGCGCTATGACTGATCCACCCTTGTCCTTCCTCAACTTGGAGGACAAGCCATGAATACTGCTGCTTTCTACAACTATCAGCCTTGGAACAAGGGAAAACTTGTCGGACAGAAGGCTCCACTCCGGCTAAGAGATATTTGGGCCATTCGGGTCAGATTGCAGCTTGCCGCTCGGGTACGAGACCTAGCCCTCTTTGATCTGGCAATCGACAGCAAGCTGCGCGCCTGTGACTTAACCAAGCTACGGCTGCGGGATGTAGCCCATGGAGATCACGTATCGCCAAGAGCTATCGTGATGCAACAGAAGACCCAGCGCCCAGTGCAATTTGAAATCACCGAGCAAACCCGTACTGCTCTGGAAGCATGGGTAAATCTGGCTAAGCTCAGAAGCGACGATTTCTTGTTTCCAAGTCGCCTGCACTGCTCAGAGCATCTCTCCACACGGCAATACGCACGCATAGTCAAAGCCTGGGTGACATCCATAGGCTTGGAGCCAGCGCTGTACGGCACTCACACTCTGCGGCGCACCAAGGTATCGCTGATCTACCGACGGACAAAGAACCTGAGAGCAGTCCAGCTGCTGCTTGGCCACACGAAGCTAGAAAGCACCGTCCGATATCTTGGCATTGAGGTCGACGATGCTCTAGAAATAGCAGAGCAGACAGAGGTGTAACTTTCGGCTGGCGGCGACTACGCCCGTAGCCGCCGCAATCGGCCAAGAGCGGACATAAAGTATCTACGAGAAGCTGGCCACTCTAAGCTCTAAAACATCCTCTCCTGGCTTCTCTATTTGATCACTTTTCGAGCATAAGGATCGTTTCCTCTATTGGGCGAAGTACCCATCAAAGGCACGCCTCGCGAACAAGTAGACGCGGGAAATGCCCATTCAAGTAGGTTGAGCTACAGACTTCAGCATGTAGCACCGGGGTGCACAGTGGCAGATCCAAGCTCGTTTTCAATTCCTTGGCTCAATGCTGTTCTCAGCAGCAATTGGTGGCCGGGTACTCCCCCCCCCCCGCGTCAGGGTTTTGGTGAGAAAGTGTGTGGCACGGTAATCCCCTCGTTCAGAAAATCGACCGTCTCGCAGCCAGAGTGATCAAGCCGGATACTGCTGAATGGCCAAGTAGGTGCAGCTAGGCACTCAGTCACGGGGCTTGTCGTTCTTACGCAGCAGGTAGCTATCCATGATCCAGCCGAGATGTTCGCGCAGTTCGGTGCGACAGGTGAGGATGGTTTCGACTATCTCATTGAGGTGGCAGGCGATCGGCACTCCGTCGGCGGTGCCGATATAGGCGTCCCAGTAGATCTGCATGCTTTGGCCGGCTCCCGCAGCAGCAAACCGATGGCTTCGCGGAAGGCGCGGTAGGCCGGCATGTCAGTCCATAATGCCTCGCGCTTAATGCCGCTACCCGGAGGCACACCCTCGCTGAAAGCACACCGCAACGGGCGGCCACTTGCAGGCCCTAACAGTTCACCCGATCAGTCATCTGCACTTCACCTTAAACTGTACGTATGCGATGTGGGTCATTACCAGCGGCTCGTACTGGAGCCGAATCGATATTCGCTTCAGCTTAGGGCGGCGATGCCGGCCTTGGCCACTTGAGCGTCCTGGTCTGCCTTGACCCCGGAGACGCCAACGGCGCCAATAACCTGGCCTTCGACGATCAGCGGCACGCCACCTTCCAGGGAAGTGATTAGCGGCGCTGACAGGAAGGCGCTTCGCCCGCCGTTGACCATCTCCTCGTAGCCCTTGCTCTCACGGCGACCGAGGGCCGAGCTGCGTGCCTTCTCGGTGGCGATATAGGCGCCGATCGGGGCGCATCCGTCGAGACGTTCCAGCGCCAAAGGGTGGCCACCGTCATCCACCACTACGATGGCCACGGCCCAATGGTTCTTCATTGCCTCGGCCCGGGCGGCAGCGAGAATGCGGGTGACTTCGGTCTGGCTCAATACAGCTTTGCTGTGCATGCTTAACTCCACAAAGGTTTGCGATCAGTCATGTAGGGAATAAGGCGAACGTGCCAAGGGGCCGAACGAGTTGTCGTCTGCAAATAAAGTAGTCCCCTGCAAATGGCAACACGGCACACGCTGTTTTCAGAAGACGTAGCACGCTACTTATCTCGATGCTTACTTGGCGCGGCGCGGCGCGCCGCTCTTATGTGAGCTAGCGGTAGATAACGCTCTACTAAGCTTTGGTCCATTAGCCGTGCGCCGTTTGCGCCAACCGCCGGGTCAACCAATCAGGGTCCATCTCCGGAACGGATGCGAGTAAGAGATCGGTATAGTCATGATGCGGCGGTGCAAACACCTCTTTGGTCGGCCCTTGCTCAACGACCTTGCCTCGCAACATCACAACCACTTCGTCGGCGATGCCGCGCACCGTATCCAGATCATGCGTGATGAACAGATAGGACAGGCCGAGCTGCTCCTGCAACCGGTTAAGGAGCTGCAATATGCCCTTGGCGACGATCTGGTCCAGGGCAGAAGTGACCTCGTCGCAGATAATTAACTCAGGTTCGGCTGCCAGCGCCCGGGCGATACAGATGCGCTGCTTCTGCCCGCCGGAGAGTTCGCCCGGCAGACGGTCGATGAATTTGTTAGGTTCCAACTCTATCTGTTCGAGTAGTTCACACACCCGTTGCTGCTTGGCCCGCCCCTTGAGGCCCAGATAGAACTCCAGCGGACGGCCGATGATGTCGCCGATGCGCTGGCGCGGATTGAGCGCCGTATCCGGCATCTGGTAGATCATCTGCATATGCCGCAACGAGTCCTTGCTGCGCTGACGGTAGTCGTTCGCCAGCGCCTGGCCCTTGAACAGCACTTCGCCGTTGGTGGGCGGTAGCAGGCCGGTGAGCACCCGCGCCAGGGTCGATTTACCCGAGCCGGACTCGCCGACCACCGCCACGGTGGAACCTTTATGGATGTTCAGCGAGACGTCCTGCAGCACCTTCACGGGACCGTAAGCGGCATGCACTCCGCTCACCTTGATCAGCGGCTCGTCCACCGGGGGGGCCTTCGGTTCGCGTTGCAGCGAGCGTACCGCCCACAGTGTCTTGGTGTAGGGCATCTTCGGGTCCGTCAGCATGCTGCGGGTGTCGGACTCCTCGACCGTCTGGCCGTGGCGCAGCACCTTGATCTGGTCGGCCATCTGCGCCACCACTGCAAGGTCGTGGGTGATGTAGATGGCGGCGGTACCGAACTGCTGGACCAGGTCGCGAATGGCGGCCAGAACCTCGATCTGGGTGGACACATCAAGGGCCGTGGTCGGCTCGTCGAAGATGATCAGGTCGGGCCGACAGGCCATGGCCATCGCAGTCATCGCCCGTTGCAGCTGTCCGCCGGAGACCTGGTGCGGATAACGCAGGCCAATGCGCTCCGGGTCGGGCAGGCGTAGGCGGCGATACAGGTCCACCGCGTCGGCACGTGCCTCGGCCTCACTCATCACCCCATGCAGCACAGCGGTCTCGACGTACTGATCAATCAGAGTGTGTGCTGGGTTGAAGGACGCTGCGGCCGACTGCGCCACATAGGCGATGCGCGAGCCCCATAGCCGGCGTTTGCGCTCGACGGGAAGCTGGGCCAGGTCGACGCCGTCGAATAAAATTTTACCGCTACTGATGCGGCAGCCGGGACGTTCGTAGCCCATGGCCGCCAAACCGATGGTCGACTTGCCCGCTCCCGACTCGCCGATCAGCCCCAGCACTTCACCGCGGTGCAGACTGAGGTCGACGCCCTTGACGATTTCCTGCCAGGCCTCGCCGCTCTGCCCTTCGATGCGTAGATCGCATATCTGCAGCAGCAGCTCACCGCGGGTGCGTTCTTGTGTCTCAATGCTCATCGCGCAAACCACTCGTTTTGTGTAGGAACCAATCGACCACGAAGTTAACCCCTACGGTCAACAAGGCGATGGCCGCGGCCGGAAGCAGTGGCGTGATATCGCCGTAGCTGATCAGGGTGGCGTTATCGCGCACCATCGAACCCCAGTCGGCCGTGGGCGGTTGAATACCCAGACCGAGGAAACTCAGTGCGCTGATAAACAGGAACACGAAGCAGAAACGCAGGCCGAACTCGGCCACCAGCGGAGGCAGAATGTTCGGCAGAATCTCGCGAAACATGATCCAGCCAACCCCCTCCCCTCGAATACGCGCGGCTTCGACGAAGTCCAATACCGCCACGTTGGTTGCCACCGCCCGGGTCAGGCGGAACACTCGGGTGGAGTCGAGCACCGCGATGATGGCGATCAGCACCGGCACCTCTGTGCCGAATATGGTCAGCAGCAGCAAGGCGAAGATCAGTTGGGGAATTGCCATCAGCACATCGACAACACGCGCCATGGTCTGGTCCACCCAGCCGCCGAGGGTCGCCGCCAGCAATCCAGCGGCGCCACCGATGAGGAACGCCAGGGCAGTGGTCACCGTGGCGATACCGATGGTGTTGCGCGCGCCGTAAAGCAGACGGGTGAGCATGTCGCGACCGAGGTTGTCGGTGCCGAGGAGGAACTCGCTGCTCCAAGGTTCGAACGCGGCCGCGACGATCTGCGACTCGCTGTAGGGTGTGAGCAGCGGTGCGAACAGCGCAGCAAACACGTAGGTGACGATGATTAGCAGGCCGAGCTTGGCCGTCCACGGCGCGCTGACCAACTCACGCCAGGCGGACTGCCCTGTGCTGCGCCGCTCGGCCAGGTGAAAGGATTCGAGTGCTTGTTCAGTTTCCGGCACACCTTCCTCTGGCCCGGCTCCGGCGATCGGAGAAATTCGTTCGCTCATCGGGGATGCCTCAATCGTGGATTGGTAACGACCGAGAGGATATCCGCGGTCAGATTGAGGATGATGTAGGTGGCCGCAAAAATCAGACTGCAGGCTTGGACTACCGGCACGTCACGCTTCTGTACCGAGTCCACCATCAACTGACCCATGCCCGGATAGACGAACACCACCTCGACAACCACCACGCCCACCACCAGATACGCGAGATTGAGCACTACCACGTTGATGATCGGCGCCCAGGCGTTGGGCAGGGCATGGCGCATGATGATGCGCCAGCGGCCGACGCCCTTGAGCGTGGCCATCTCGATATAGGGGCTGGCCAGCAGGTTGATGATCGCCGCCCGGGTCATGCGCATCATGTGCGCCACCACCACCAGAGTCAGGGTCAGCGACGGCAGCGCCACGCTGTACAAGCGTTGCCATAGCGACTGCGAGGCATCGACATTAGCCAGGCTGGGAAACCAGCCGGCGTTGACCGAGAGAAACAGGATCAAGATGTAGGCGACGAAGAACTCGGGGAAGGAGATCGAAGTCAGAGTCACTGCGTTAATTACCCGGTCAAACAGGCCATTGCGATACAAGGCGGCGAGAAAGCCCAGGGCCAGCGCCAGAGGCACCGAAATCAAGGCCGCCACCACCGCCAGGAACAGCGTGTTGCCGAAGCGACCGCCGAGCAATTCACCGATCTCCCGGCCGTTGGCCAGCGAATGGCCGAAGTCGCCTTGAAGCAGACGGAGAAACCAGTCGACATAGCGCACATGCAGCGGCTGGTCGAGACCGAGGGACAGCCGGAAGGCCGCAACGGTATCCGCGGTCGCCGACTGACCGAGTATTTCCGTGGCGATATCGCCGGGCAGAAACTCCATGCCAAGAAAAATGATCAGCGACACGATCCACAGGCTGAGGCAGCCCAGCGCAATGCGCTGGGCCACCATTTTCAGGAGCGGGTTCATGATTTTAGGCTCCTTCTACTGACGAGAGCGGCAACGTCACACGAACCACCAGCGCTCCGCGGAGCGCAGCCCGTCGAGGTCCCAGTTGGCAGCCAGAGCGTCGTGGCCGATTTTGTTCGAGGTAGCGCCGACATAGTTGGCGAACAACGGAATCAAGGCGCCACCATCGTCGCGCAGCATGCCTTGCATCTCCCTGTACATCTCGGCGCGTAGTGTCTCGTTCAGCTCGGCGCGCGCCGCCACCAGCAGGCTGTTAAAGCGTTCGTTATCCCAGAAGGTATCGTTCCAGGCGGCACCCTTGGCATAGCCCGCGGAGAAGGCCCAGTCCTCGGTCGGCTTGCCGCCCCAGTAAGACACGCACCAGGGCTTCTTCATCCATACGTTGTCCCAGTAGCCATCGTTGGGCTCGCGCACCACGTTGATGTCGATGCCAGCCTTGGCGGCATGTTCCTTGAACAACACTGCAGCATCCACCGCACCGGCGAAAGCCGCGTTGGCCGTGCTCAGGTCTACCTTGAGCGAACTTAGGCCCGCCTGCTTGAGATAGAACCTGGCCTTTTCAGGGTCGTACTCGCGTTGCGCTTGTTGCTTGTCGTAGTAGCGATATCCAGGGCTGATCGGATGATCGTTGGCCACCTCGCCATAACCGCGTAGCACGGTTTGCAGCAGAGTCTTGCGGTCCAGGGCATGCTTGAGCGCCAGGCGCACATTGTTGTCCTTAAAGTGCCCCAGCGTGGTGTTCATCGGCAGGCTGTAATGCTGGCCACCGTTGACCGAGTACAGCTCAAGGCCGGCGATACGCTTAAGCAGGTGCACGGTCTTCAGATCGGCGTGGTTCATCGCATGGATTTCGCCGGTGGTCAGCGCGTTGGTGCGGGCCGCCACATCGGCTATGACCAGAAACTCCACGGAATCGAACCAGCCACGATCATCCTTCCAGTAGTTGGGATTGCGCTTGACCAGTGTGCGTACACCCGGATCGAAGCTTTCCAGAACGAATGCGCCGCAGCCAACACCCTCACTGGGGCTGACCACACCATTCTTGGCCGGCATGATCGGCAGGTGGTAGTCCGAGAGCAGGAACGGGAAGTCGGCGTTGCCGCCACTGAGGGTGATGACCACCGTACCCTTGCCGTCGGCCTGAATGTCGACGATCGGGTCGACAATGGTCTTGGCCGCCGATTTCGAGGCTTCGCCTCGATGGTGATTAAGCGAGGCCACTACGTCGGCGGCCTCCAGGGTCTTACCGTTATGGAACTCGATGCCCTGGCGCAATTTGAAGGACCATTGCTTGGCATCAGCCGAAGGCTCCCAGCTCTCGGCCAGCTCGGACTTCAGCTGACCGGTATTGGTCACCTCGGTCAGGTAGTTATGCACCGCATGCCCGACCGACTGCATGTAGTTGTCGCTGTAGGCGCCGGGATCGAAGGAGTCGGTGGTAGAACCGGAACCGATACCGAGTTTGAAGTGTCCGCCTTTCTTCGGCTTGGGCATCGCCGCCTCGGCACGCCCGACGAGGGAGCTGGCCAGCGCGACGCTTGCGCCAGCGGCCACCATGCTCATCATGAAGGTGCGCCGATCGATCCGCCCCTGACGGAAACGTGTGGCAATGTCATCGAAAATCGTGCTCATGAGTTGCTCTCCTTTAATTGGCTGTCTTATTCGGATGTAGCTCAAAACAACACTCACCGTAACGGGGTGGACTCCACGCCCCCCGTATGCATCGATGCAAGAAACCTTGCGCAGCTCGGCCGACTGCCAGCCGTCGATGCATTGGCGCGAATCAGATCCGTGCGGTAACCGATTTGACCCGACAATAGGCGCGCAGCCCCTCCAGGCCCTTCTCGCGGCCGAAACCGGACAGCTTGTTGCCGCCGAATGGTGTCTCGACGCCGCCGGCGTAATACTCATTGATATAGATCTGCCCCGCATCGATGTCCCGGGCCAGGCGCAGGGCCTTCTTGATGTCCCGCGTGTAAATGCCAGCGGCCAGTCCGAAAGCGGTGCCGTTGGCCAACTCCAGGGCCTGCTCGGCAGAATCGGCGATCTGCACCGAGAGTACGGGGCCGAAGATCTCCTCCTGCACCACCACGTCTAGGGGGCCTACGTCATCCAGAATGGTCGGCTGAAAGAACCAACCACTGCCGCTGGCCTGATCCACAGTCCTCGAGCCGCCCACGGCAACCCGCACTCCGCGGCTCTTGGCCTCGTCGACGTAGCCGGCGATCTTGTTCAGTTGTTCCTGCGAGCTGATCGCGCCGATTTCAGGATTGCGCAGACCATGGCCGAAGCTCAGTTTGCGCGTGCGTGCAGCCAGACGTTCGACGAACTCGGCATGGATCGAACGCTCGATCACTAGACGCGAGCCAGCCGAGCAGGTCTGTCCAGAGTTGGAAAAAATCGCCCAAAGCACGTCCTCGACTGCGGCATCGATGTCGCAGTCGGCGAGCATCACCGCCGGCGATTTTCCGCCAAGTTCGAGGGTGACGCTGGTGATGTTGCGGGCCGCCGCCTGCATCACCAGGCTGCCGGTGTTCACCGAACCGGTGAAGGTGATGTGGCGGACCTTTGCATGGGCCACCAGGGGCGCGCCCACTGCAGTGCCGGTACCGGTCAGCACGTTGCACACGCCGTCAGGCAAACCGGCATCGCGCAGGATTTCGGCCAACATCAGCGCGGTCAGCGGCGTCTGTTCCGCCGGCTTGACCACAACGGTGCAGCCGGCGGCCAGTGCAGGTGCGATGCCGCGCACCATGGTCGAGGTGGGGTAGTTCCAAGGGATGATATGGGCGGTGACGCCGACCGGCTCCAGGCTGGTGTAAGACAGATAATCCATGCCCAGTGGTATGGTTTCGCCCTGCAGCTTGTCGGCTGCTCCAGCGTAGTACTCGAACAGCCGGGCCGCGGAGCGGATATCGCCCTGAGCCTCGGCGAGGGACTTGCCATTGTCCAGGGTCTCCACCACCGCCAGCCGCTCGGCGTTGGCGCGTATGCCCTCGGCCGCTCGCTGCAGGATGCGCCCGCGCTCGGCCGGGGCGACCTTGCGCCAGCAGTCGCGAAAAGCGCGGTCGGATGAGGCAACTGCGGCTTCAACGTCCTCGGCATCGCCAGCGGCGAACTGGGCGAACACCTTAGTCGTACCCGGGTCGAAGGTTTCCATGGTTCGTCCAGTGGCAGCCGGACGGGACTTGCCGTCAATAAAGTGCCCGCTCGGCAGTCCAGCGAGCGTGCCGGTAGCGAAGTACTCGCCAATCAGTTGTTCGGTGATGCTGCTCATTGCTTGGCCTCGCTGACCTGATAGGTGGATTTCGCCAGCCACTGCGGCGCGATTTCTACGCCCCAGCCGGGCGCGTCCGAGACGACTATGCCGCCGTCCTCGATGCGATAAGGCGACTCGACGAACAGCCCCTCCTGCCAGGGGTAGTAATCCGGACCCTCGATGGAGAACTCCAGGTACTTGCCGGCGTTGGGGATCGCCTTGAGGTAATGCATGGTGAACAGGGTCACCATCGACAGGTTGGCGCAGTGCGGTGTGCAAGGCAGTCCGACCTTGGCGGCCATCTCGGCCAC
Organism: Pseudomonas sp. CC6-YY-74; assembly: GCF_002025205.1. GTDB lineage: Bacteria > Pseudomonadota > Gammaproteobacteria > Pseudomonadales > Pseudomonadaceae > Aquipseudomonas > Aquipseudomonas paeninsulae. The sequence goes on from NZ_CP019947.1 coordinate 3,456,903, forward strand.
CTGCATGGAGCGGGTGATGCCGCCTAGGTAGAGAACGTCGGGTTGCACGATGTCGACGGCGCGCATGTCGATCAAGCGCCGCCAGGTCGCAAGGTCGCAATCCTGCTCGCCACCAGTCACAGCCACATCCAGTGCCTCACTGACCTCACGGGTTTGCTCCAGCTCCCAGTAAGGGCAAGGCTCCTCGAAATGCTCGATACCATGCTGCTCCAGCAAACGGCCGACCTCGATGGCCCGCTGCGGCGAGTAGCCCGAATTGGCGTCAACCAGCAACGCCACCTCATCGCCCAATGCCTGGCGAATGGTCGGCACAATGCCTTCGGTACGCCCGGGCCACTCGTCGACGTCATGCCCACACTCGCGGCCGACGCGGAACTTGAAGGCATCGAAACCGTACTTATCTCGCAAACTCTGCATGCGCTGAGCCTCGGCTTGCGGGGTGATGTCGCGACGCATCGACGAGGCGTAGGCGCGCAGGCTGCCCGGCGTGCCGCCGAGCAGGGTCACCACCGGTTTGCCCTCCAGCTTGCCGCGCAAATCCCACAGTGCGGTATCCAGCCCGGCCATGGCCCGGAGCAGGTAAGAACCGGGGTATTTGTGCTCGCGCTCAGGGATCTGCTGCATCAGCGCGCCGATGTCCAGGGCATCGGCGCCCAGTGCCCAGACCGCCACCTGACGATGGAAAACCTGGGCGGTGATGTCCGCGTTGTAGGTCGACAGTTGACCCCAGCCTTCTGCGCCTTCGTCGGTGGTCACCCGGACGAAGCCGACGAACTCGTTGCAGAAGGTTTCCAGTTTGCTGATCTTCATCATGCAGCATCCTTGTTCAGGCGATCGGCCAGAATCATGTCGGCAGCCTTCTGCGCGACCATGATGGTTGGCGCGTTGGTATTGCCGGAAGTAATTGAAGGGAAGATGGAGGCATCGACCACCCTTAGTGCATCGAGACCGTGCACTCTCAGCATGGGGTCGACCACCGAGTGTCGAGGGTCTGGGCCCATTCCACAGGTACCCACCGGATGAAACACCGAGCCACAGCGCTCGCGGAAATCTTCGACTATGTCCTCGTCCGTCATGATATCCAGACAAGGGGGCATGGCCTCCTTGATCAGGCCACGCATCGCCTGGGTCCGGGCCATTTTTTGGATGAAGCGCCCACCGGCGATGACGTCAGCAATATCCTGCTCTTCAGACAAATAATTAGGTCGAATGGCCGGCGGCACCTTGGGGTCGGCCGAACAAATATCTATGCGCCCCCGACTGAGTGGCTGGCAGGGCTGGAAAGACAGGATGAACCCCGAAAACGGATCGGGATTCATCAGCGGTCGCTTGCCTTCCGGGGCCGTAGAGTAAGTAATCGGGTTGAAATACAGCTGAATGTTTGGCTGAGTCGCATCAGAACGCGAGCGGACGAAGCCCCCACATTGATTCACGCCCAAACTTAACGGCCCCTTGCGACTCAACACATAGCGTAAACCCGCCGCCAGCTTGCCTCTCAGCGGGTAGAGCGCATCATTCAGCGTCGGCTCGGTCGCCTTGTAGAAATAGCTGACGGCGATGTGGTCCTGCAACTGCCCTCCGACCGCCTGCTGATCCAGCACCACGTCGATGCCGTGCTTGCGCAACAGCGCAGCAGGGCCGACACCAGAGAGCTGCAAGAGCTTAGGCGTGTTAACCGCCCCAGCACTGAGGATCACTTCGCGAGCTGCCTGGGCAGTAAATACCTGCCCGTTCTGTTCGAATTCGACACCCACCGCACGTCGCCCCTCGAACAACACTCGACGCACCAGCGCATGGGTCTCCAGGCGCAGATTGGCTCGGTCCAGCGCCGGGCGCAGAAAAGCGTCGGCCGAAGAGCAGCGCACGCCCTTGCGCGTATTGATCTGATAGAGACCAACACCTTCCGGAGTTGGACCATTAAAGTCGTCGGTGTAGGGTAGTTTCATCTCCTGGGCTGCGGCGAAAAAGTGCCGTTTCAATGGATGCATCTCGCGACTGACGTCTGAGACATGCAGGGGGCCGCCAGGCCCGGCCTTACCCTCAGCATCAACCCGGCACTCAGAGCGCCTGAAGTAGCTCTCCACGTCAGTCCAGCCCCAGCCGACGTTGCCCTTGTCCAACCAGCTGTCAAAGTCGCTTGGCAGACCGCGGCAATAGACCAGGGCGTTGATTGAGCTGGAGCCACCAATTACCCGACCTCGGGGCCAGTAGCTGCTGCGGCCCTTCATCGCTTGCTCCGGCTCGGTCTCGAATTTCCAGTTGATGCGCTCGTCAAAGAAAGTCCGACCGTAACCGATTGGCAGTTTTATCCAGAAGCGGCGATCTGTGCCGCCGGCCTCAAGCACCAGCACGCGATTTCGAGCATCGGCGGATAGCCGATCCGCCAATACGCATCCAGCCGAACCGCTGCCCACAATGATGTAGTCGAATTCACCCATGCTTGTGCCTTATGCGCCCATTCCGTGTTTAAACGATTGCAGTTGTAGCGGTCCGACCTTCGGTAGTCGGTCTGCCGTACGCCAATCTTGTGGGTACACATAATTCAGGTAATCTAGCCATCAATCAAACAAGCAAAAATAGCCCTTTGGGGTCAATGGATTAAACGCTAGCCTATGAGTTACTCATTTCCCCACCTGCCCTGGTTGCGCTCTTTCGAGGCAGCTGCGCGCAACTTGAGCTTCACCGCAGCGGCCAGCGAATTGCATCTATCGCCCGCAGCAGTGAGCCTGCAAATTCGCTCGCTGGAGCAACACTTGGGATTTCCCCTGTTTGAGCGACTGCCACGCGGCGTGCGGCTTACCGATATGGGCCGCGCCTACCTACCGTCAATTCGCAAGGCCTTCGATGGGCTTTCGCTTTCAACCGTGGGCCTGTTCGGCAGCAGGGGCGATCGGTCAGTGACGGTTCGTTCTACGGCTTCATTCGCAATCCTCTGGCTGGCACCGCGCCTTAACTCATTCTTGGAGGCCTACCCAGATATTGATGTGCGTCTGTTTACAGCTATATGGGCGGATGCGCTGGAGGCCGATCAGTCGGATATTGACATCCGCTTCGGCGACGGCCGCTGGGAGGGCTATGAGGTAGAGCTGATCAGGAAAGAGTCGTCAGTGCCTGTGTGTAGTCCAACGTGGCACAGTCGAGCGGGCAGCCCAGCGGAGCTGGCCGAATACGCCCAGCGCCACCTGATTCATATCATGGGCTGCGAAGACCTTTGGACGCGCTGGTTTCGCGCAGCCGGCGCAGAAAACTACACCGCCCCAAAAGGTATTCAGGTTGACTCTTCGCTCATCGCCCTGGAGCTAGCCTGCGCGGGCTCTGGTTGCGCCCTGATACTACGAAGTTTCACGACCCCTTACATAGAAGCCGGTCGGCTGATTTCGCCCTTTGAAGGAGAGCTGAAAATTGAACAGTCCCATTATTTACTCCTTCCCGAAGGTGAAGAGCCCCCGCGTCCAGAGGTGCTGCTCTTTCGCGAGTGGTTACTAAACACCGCAAAGTCAGCGTGAAGTAGCCCGTTGCGCCTGCAAGGACTGCCTCCTAATTAGTAGTTTGTTCACCATAATGTATCGTTCAGGTCGTCCCGTGCTTTGCAGTGCAGGACGCGCTTAGGATCACGGATGATCGACCATCGCCTGGGAAGCTGCTGACAGTTGCTGTCCATACCTAGTAAGCCGTTTCCCCGTGCGCACTAATAGTTTTCCGTGCCGACGGGGGGGGCAAACGATTTGGAGCAATGCACCCACATCAGGCCCTGACAACGATCAGAGACCCGGATCACGCAACTTGCAATTCTCATAGCACGCTTCAGATGCGTGCAGCGTCAGTGCGCCAAACACCAGGAGCCGCTGACAGTGCGCGGGGTCTGCCCGCTACACGATGTCGGCAAAGGCTTGACACCGATGGCCGATTGGCCCGGCATATTGCCCATGAGCAACGCGGACTGAAGACGATCAGCGCGATCAACGAGCGCAGCAAGGCACCGAAGGACTGCCAGGATCTGGCCCTGCTGGCCGGTGAGTACTACACACACGGCCATCGCGCCCTTGAGCTGAAAGCCTCGCCCCTACTGGAGCTGTTGCAGCACTTCGATGTGTTTCGCCGCCCGCAACGCTTCGAGGCGCTCATCGCAGCCTGCGGAATGGATGCCTGGGGCGGGGCGGACTGGAACAGCGCAACTACCTGCAAGCTGCCCACCTACGCGGTGCCATGCAGGCGGCTCGCTCCATGGAGGTACAGTCGCTGCCGGAGCAGGGCTTGCAAGGCCCCGAACAGGGCGAGGCACTCATGACCTACAAAGCACAGCCATAGGCCAAACCGTGCAACCGACGTCAACGGTGCGCGGGGAAGGTTTGGCGCAGCTCGACGGGGGTCAGCTCGGCCCCCCGCCACTGGAATGCCACAGGGTGAAGCTGCTGCTCGATCTGCGCACTCTGCCACAGGGCAGCAAAACTACACTGTTCAGCCGGATGCAGGTCATTTGGCACCAATAGCGCCAACGGCCAGAGCACAAAGGCGTTTTTCAGAATTTCTGCACGCGGCAGCACCACCCCGTCGAAATTGCCGACCTGATCGCCATACAGCAGCACATCGATATCCAGCGGCAAGCCCTTGCGCCCGGGTGCATAACGACCATTGTCCGCCTCGATGAATTTCAGCCGCCGATCCAGCTCACCCAACGGCAGCTCGCTGTAGCCCGCCACCACCAGGTTCAAGAAGGGTCCACTCTTGATGCCCACCGCCTGGCTTTCGAATACCGGCGAGCAGCGCATGTCGCGCAACATTGGGGTCAACGCATCGAGCCCGGCCTGCAAATGCGCCTCACGCTCGATATTGCTGCCCAGACCTAGCACAACCGGAGTTAGCGACATCCGTGCTCGATCTCCACGCCAACACCATTAACCGCTGCCGGTACTGCACCAGGCTTGGTCCACCTGAAGTGCAGCCTGGGAATCTGGAACTCGCTCATCAACACCTCGACTGCCACTCGGCAAAGGGTTCCACCAGAATGAACTGCGCTTCGCTGGCGAAGCCCTGGACATGCGCCGACACCGCTGTGTAATTGAGCGACTTGCTCAGCTCATCACCAGCCGTTGCCGGGCGATTGTCCCAACCCAGGCACAGATCCAGGCGCAAGTACTGCCGAATAGTACGTTCCCAGTCGTAGGTGCCGATTACCGTATCGACTTCCAGGCCTTTAATAAAAACTGCGTTCAAGCACTCTCTCCACAACACGCCAAGGCCTTGCCATATCGCTGGCTTACCGAGTAACAACTACTGTGCATGACTACATGGCGTTGAAAAAGGCAACGCCACTTTTGCGCAAGAATTCGCATCGCGCCGGAATTTCGGCAAAGCCCAAGGCGTTCGGATCCGATGCGACGGTCCGCGTGTTCTTTTTCCCCTGCCCATCGTGAGCGTCTCCTGTAGCTCTGATACGATTGCCGGCGCTCTCATTACCGACCGATCGGTCAGTATAACGTTTTATACCACAGAACCCAATGCGCGGATTATCAAGCAAAGCGCAGGCAGCCAGTCAACCGATCAGCGCGAAAATCTCGCTGTCCGTCAGGTCATAATCTATTCAGGCCTTGAGACCAGGCAGCATCAGCTCACAGAAAAAATTGGCAATTTCCTCCGGCGTCTGACGCCCCCCTGGACGAATCCAGAGATAGGTGTAGTGGTGCATGCCGAGCACAGCCTTGACGGCCAGCGAGTCGGCTGTATGAAACACACCCTCGGCGACACCGATCTTCAGGATATCGGTCCAGACGCGTTCGTATTGTCGGTGTAGCTCCAACAATTCCAGCTTGCGCTCGCCCACGACCGAATGAACTTCACGAAAGCACACCGTCAGCTCCGCGAGATGGTCGACGATAGTGGCCATTACGACCCCTGAATACCGGCGAAATCGGGCTTCCGCCAACATGGGTGTAGCCAGTAGAGCATCGCCCGCGTTCAGCAGTTCGCGCAGATAGCGACTAGTGATTTCGAACAGAAGCTCTTCCTTACTGGAGATATGGTAGTAGAGCGCGCCCCTTCCGAGGCCAGTGGCCTTTTCAAGATCCGCCATGCCCGTCGCATGGAAGCCGCGAGTTGCGAACAACTCTGCAGCCACCTTGAAAATCCGTTCCTTGCTTCCGCCCGTATTCGCGTCCCCATCCGAAGTCGCATTGGTCTTTACCATTTTTCTCATTCCTTCTGCCCAAATTACCGCCCTAGAGCGGGAAACTTTCACAACCAATAATAGCACTGACCGATCGGTACATTAAATATTGACCGGTCAGTACAGATCATCTATAAATCTAGCTATCTGTTGCGCTAGTTGCTGCTCTCTAGCGGAGCAATTAGGACGATTCCACACAAAAACAAGAGGCGACCTACCGGTTGCAGGAGAAACGTCATGTTGCAGACTGCAGGCGCGTTTTGCGCAAGATTGTCTCGGGAATACATACCCAATCCCTTCATTTTTGCCATCATCCTCTCGGTAGTTGTCTATCTGCTTGGGATCGCTCTGACCGATTCGGGGCCGTTCCAGATGGTCGAGTACTGGTATGGCGGCTTCTGGAATCTGCTCAGTTTTGCGATGCAAATGGTCGTGATTTTGCTGTTCGGTCACGTGCTCGCATCCTCGCCCCCCGCTCTCAGGATTATCGGTTGGGCAGCGCGCCTGCCAAACAGTGCCGGGCAGGCTATCGTTCTGATCACAGTGCTGGCTGTGGTCTTCGGCTTCATCAGCTGGGGGTTAGGCCTGATCATCGGGGCCATTGCGGCCAAGGAGGTTTGCCTTCAGGCCAAGCGACGCGGCATCAAAGTTCACTATCCGCTCGCAGCGGCAGCGGGATTTTCCGGACTCATCATTTTCAACTGCGGCTTTTCCGCCTCGGCCCCATTATTGGTAAACACGGAAGGCCATTTCCTGGCAGACAAAATCGGTCTGATTCCAATCGCCGAGACAATCTTCACACCCTACAACCTCATCGTTATCACAGCCTTCCTTTTGATCATTCCGCTGGTCTATCGCGCCATGCATCCGGCCGAGACACAAACTGAAGAAGTAAGCGATGAGCCCGTCGATACACCCCAACAACTACCGTTTTCGGTTGGCACGGGAGACGCGGCCACGGCCATGCAGCGCTCGGCTGTAGAGTTTGATCAGCTCTTTCAGATCAGCCCGACCGGAGTGATGACAGCCGCTCCCACAGAATTTGACCAAATCGGTAGTGAGCAAGCGGCTCGGTCGTTCGCCGAGCGCCTTGAACAGGCGCAACCTCTGTCCTGGCTGGTTGCAGTCGCGGGATTGAGCTACCTGGGTTATCACTTCACGACCAAGGGCTTCGACCTCAACCTCAACATCGTCAACTTCACCCTGTTGATCCTTGGGTTAATCGCTTACAAAACACCCACAGATTATGTCGAAGCGATCGACGATGGCATCCGAAGCTGTGGCCAGATCGTTCTGCAGTTTCCGTTCTATGCCGGGATCATGGGAATGATGGCTAGCTCAGGTCTTGTGTCGATCTTCGCGGAGTCTCTGGTCGCAGCATCCAACCAGTACACATTCCCGCTGATGACACTCATCAGTTCGGCCATCACCAACCTGTTCGTTCCTTCGGCTGGGGGGCAGTGGGCCGTGCAAGGCCCGCTATTGATAGAGGCCGCACAAAAAATCGGGGCAGATATCGGTGTCACTGTAATGGCCTTCTCCTATGGCGATCAGCTCACCAACGGCATTCAGCCTATGTGGATGCTGCCCCTGCTTGGCGTTACAGCGCTTAAAGCCCGCGAAATTCTTGGTTACACGGCAGTAATGATGATGGTTGCGTTTGTGATATTCGGCGTCGGCGTCACAATTCTTCCGCTGTTATTTACTTGAATGAGGTGCTACTCGATGAATAAGAACATCAATGCACCCCAAGCTCTCTGGTCACCCAATAAAGCGCAAATCGAGAGCGCACAGATAACCCGCTTCGCTCATTTCTTGAGGCTCGAACGCATTATGCGCGTACCGGGCGAACAGATCCGGACCGGGATGCCGCTCAGCGTGGATTGGGAAGAACGGGGCGATCTGACCTTTCCTGTACTCCGGTTGAAGAACGAGTACTCGAGATGATCACTGGCATGACCACTGAATACACTCCGGTGTTGCTCGACGGCATTCGCACTCCATTCGGCAAACTCGGCGGCGCGCTCGCCGGGCTAAGTGGCAGGCAACTGAACGCCATCGCACTGAAAGCCTTGCTCAAACGTCAGCCCGAACTCGTCGAGTGCGATGGCGTGCTACTCGGCCAAGTTCTTCAAGCCGCGCAAGGCCAGAATCCGGCACGCCTGGCCGCGGTCGACGCTGGCGTCGCGTCCACCGTCCCGGCCGCTACCATGAACAGCGTGTGTCTGGCCGGCCTGGGTACGGTCGCCGATGCGGCTCGACGCATCCGCTTGGGGGAAGGGAAAGCCTTTCTGGTAGGAGGCGGCGACTCCATGTCGCGTGCGCCGCATACCAGCCTTTTGCGCCCGGGCGTGCCACGACCGGGCAGCTTGGAGCTAGTCGATACATTGATTCGCGACGGCCTCTGGTGTTCGCTGACCGACGAAGGAATGGGGGATGTCTCCGAGCGGGCGAACCAGGCGTTGGGTATCAGCCGCGTCACCCAGGATGACATCGCGCTCAGATCTCAGCGCCTGGCAAGCCAGGCGGTTGCAGCGGGTCGCCTGCGCGAGGAAATCATCCCGATTACGATTGGCAACACGACGCTGGAACAGGACGAGGGTATCCGCGCCAACATCAGTGCCGAACGACTAGCGAAACTCAAGCCTGCCTTTGTCGCGGGCGGGTCTATCACTGCGGGAAACGCTTCGCAGATGAGTGACGGAGCTTCGGTCGGAGCCTTGACTTCGCTGGCCTACGCCGAGGCGCTCGGACGTGAGCCACTAGCTCGGATCGTCGCGTTCGCCGAGGTTGCCGGACCGGACAATACCTTGCACCTCAAGCCAGCATTTGCGGTGGAAAGAGCGCTCGACCGGGCGGGCTTGCGGCTGAGCGATATTGACCTTTTCGAAATCAACGAGGCTTTTGCCGCTGTCGTGGCCGCAAGCTGCTCGCGGTTGAGCATCCCGATAGACGTGGTGAACGTAAATGGCGGTGCGATTGCCATCGGCCACCCGCTCGGCGGCACAGGTTTTCGTCTGTTACTTACTCTTGCACACCAGCTTGTCCGCCAACAGGCGCGCTACGGGGTGGCCTGCATGTGTGGTGGGGGTGGGCAAGGTTTTGCAGTAATCATAGAGAGGATGAAGCGATGAGCGAAGTAACCAAGCAAGTTAATGGCTGGACCGGAACACGGAAGGGCATGCCTCAAGTCGGCGCCTCCGCCGAGCGCGGCAAGGACGTCACGCTGGCTGATATTGAGCTTTTTAGTGCAATGACCGGCGACCGAAACCCTTTGCATACAGACAAGGCAGCAGCCGAAGCCTCCCGCTTCGGTGGACTGATAGTCCAAGGTGGGGTGACAACGGGGATGCTCAATGCGGTGGTCGCCGAAGACCTTCCGGGGCCGGGAACAGTATTCATGAGTGTGGAATGGAAATTCATTAAACCGACTTATGTTGGCGATCGAATCACGGCATCCGTCAAGGTCCTAGAGGTTCGTGAAGACAAGCCTTTCTGCACAATAGAGACCAAGGTGCACAACCAGAAAGGCGAGCTCTGCCTTGAAGGCAAGGCAGTGACGTACACAGCTGACCTGCCCCGCTGAATTACCCGTAGCCTGCTGCTCTGCGGGCTGCCCTCCAATAAATCTAGAGGTCACTGAAATGATGGACTGGAACGCATATCGCGAAAAGCTTATGGCAGGTATTGGCGACCTTCAGGCGCTGTCTCCCGATACAGTAGGTGGCTACGTTCAAGCTAGCGGCGCAGGTGCCAAAACCAATTACCTAGACGGCAAGACTCGCGAGTTGATCGCGATTGCCGTGGCGGTGACCACCCGCTGCGACGGCTGTATTAGCGTGCATGCCGAACGGGCAGTCAAACAAGGCGCTTCCGAGCAAGAAGTCGCCGAGGCACTCGGCGTTGCGGTCGCGCTAAATGCCGGAGCGGCGCTCGTCTATTCGGCGCGCGCGCTCGATGCGGTCAAAAAAACGACCGAAAGAAGCGATCTCATGACCGCAACCAGTAGTTAACTAGGAACCGTTGATGAATAGATCGTTGTTTCAAACAAGCACGGCAACGGCAATGGGAATTGTCCCGATCACCACAATCGCGATGCTTGCCTTTGCCGGCAACTCAGTACTCTGCCGACTAGCGTTAAAGAACACTGACATTGACGCAGCGACCTTCTCCATGCTTCGTCTGGCTAGTGGTGCGCTGGTATTGTGGTTGCTGCTCGCCTTACGCAAACGCGGCAACGGCAACGGCAACGGCAACACTGGGTCATGGTCGGGCGCGCTGGCCCTGAGCATCTACGTTGTTGCATTTACATTCGCCTATATCAAGCTGGACACCGGGATGGGGGCCCTGCTGCTGTTTGGCGCCGTTCAACTAAGCATGCTGGCCTACGGTTTTCTTCGCGGCGAGCGGTTGGCGCCTTTGGCCGCCGCTGGACTGTTGCTGTCGCTGGCGGGGCTCGTCGTGTTACTGCTTCCCGGTGCCAGCACCCCCCCGACAGGCAGTGCGGCGCTGATGATTGCCGCAGGGCTGGCCTGGGCCGCCTATTCCTTGCTTGGTCGGGGCGTTGTGGACCCGCTCGCGCTGACAGCCGCGAACTTTCGCAAGGCGGTCCCCATCGCGCTCGTCCTTTGCTTGCCGTTCATTGGGAGTCTACGGCTCGATGGATGGGGGGCGTTTTACGCTGTTTTGTCTGGCGCTGTAGCGTCGGGACTTGGCTATGCCATCTGGTACAGCGCGCTCCGAGGTCTGAGCGCAATGCAGGCTTCCACCGTACAGTTGAGCGTACCCATTCTCGCATCACTCGCTGGGGTAGCACTGTTAAGCGAGCCCCTGACCCTGCGGATAGCAATCGCGTCGGTCGCGGTGCTCGGAGGGATAAGCCTAGTGCTCTGCACGAAAGCGAAGACCTAATACGGAAGAACTGGCAGTGGATGTTTATTGCCCGACCATATCTATCTGCCATCGCTTTGTAATGGTCAACAAATTGTGGACACTGGTTTAGGGTTATCTGGACTACCCCCGCTTCGGTCGACACCTCCAAGCGTCGAACCTGAGCGTCCAGGTCTTGTAGGTTCTTTTGCTCAGGCGTCATGGCCTTGATGCGCTGTGGTGTTGCTCAACCGCGCTAGTCACGGAGTTGCTCAACCCATAGGCGCAACGATGTCGGACTTACTCCCCTCTACTTGTAGGCCTCAGGCACTGAATAACCTTGATCTAGAACCAAGCCTGCAGCTTCAAGTTTGAAATACGGGCTGAAATATCTTCTGGTCACTTAACACCTCATTGCTGGGCGAAGCTTAACGCCCTATCGGGGAGTCCAGAATCATTGAGCCACAACATTTTTCACCCACTATCACGCCGGTCTCTGCTGTTTCAACTCGGCACAGCTAGATACTTAACCGTGAATCACGAACCGGCGCGGCCGTCAGCGCCCCATAGGCCGGCAGGTGTACTCTGATACTCGGCTTCGACCCAACGCTGGCGCGCGTCGACCATGTCAGAGGCGACCACCTGCGTGGTACGGCCTCTAGCGAGTCAGGCCTCGACCAGCCGTAATAACGCCAGCTTGAAATACACCGGCGCCAACCCGCCGTGCTCTGGTCGCTCTGGGCACGGGCCAACACCTCGCCTCCGTTTGTCAGAGCAGAGGCACGCATGCGGCTGGTGCCCCACCCAGCTATCCGCCTCATCCCGTCACACGACGCCGCCGTCGACGTCCATGGTTTGGGCAGTCATCATGCGGCGGGCCCTCTGCTTATCGTTTCAAGCATTGCACTTATTATATAAATTCAGGGATTGTAAACCATCGTCCCTATAGCAGACGCCTTGGTCGACCGCTCCTCGATTGCTCCTAGTGACTACTACCGGCGGGATAAGGTGGGGCTGGATCACTATAGATAGCTCACCGGCTCCGCCCAACTGTATTGATAGGAATCAAATAGGTTAGCAATTTGGTGGTTATTCAACCCGACTTAATCATCACGCCTCTCCTATTTCATCTCAATCAACAAAGCACCAGACTATTATCCCGGAAACATCATAACGCCCAATCAGGTTGACTCCCAATTAGCGAATATTGCACTCCATTCTTCTATGCATATCCTGCGGTAGACTTGATCACAAGATAATCATGTAGCCCCCACTCCGCATGCTCTAGACCATTACCAGATTGTTTATATCCACCAAATGGAGCCCGCGCATCCCAATCCGCGCCATTGATCCAAATGGACCCGACCTTGAGACGTCGAGCGATCATTCTTGCCTTTTCAATATCAGCACATTGAATGTATCCGGATAAACCATAGACAGAGTCATTGGCAATCCGAATGGCGTCCTCTTCGGTTTCGTAGGGAATTAATGCGATCACCGGGCCAAAGATCTCCTCGATCGCAATCGTCATCTTCGGAGTCACATCCGCAAATACGGTTGGTTTAACGTAGTAGCCCCGATCCAAACCTTTAGGCCGACCGATGCCGCCAGCAACCAACGTTGCGCCTTCATCGATGCCTGATTGAATTAATGACTGAATCCGATGAAACTGCAATTCATTCACAACCGGCCCTAAAGAAACTGCTGTTTTGGGGTCGCCTACAGTATGTTTATTCGCCGCCTCTTTGGCGGCACGCTTTGCTTCTTCCATGCGTTCTGCTGGTACAAGCATGCGAGCTGGTGCACGACACGCCTGTCCACAATTGATGTAGCATGCGTCAACGCCGTCCTTGACGGCCTTCTCAAGATCCACATCTCGCATGATCAAGTTAGCAGATTTACCTCCTAGTTCCTGGGTCACCCGCTTTACCGTATCGGCCGCAGCCCGAGCAACGGCAATTCCAGCTCTGGTAGAGCCGGTGATAGAAATCATGTCTACGTCGGGATGACGCGACAAAGCCTCTCCAGCGACCTCGCCTGAACCCGTGATATGGTTGTAGACGCCAGCAGGGAAACCCGCTTCGTGAATCAGCTCCGCAAAACGGATCGACGAAAGCGGTGAGTATTCCGAAGGCTTAGCAACAATTGTGCAACCAACCGCCAAAGCTGGAGCAACCTTGACAACCAATTGATTCATTGGCCAGTTCCAAGGAGTGATGAGTGCACAAACACCGATCGCTTCTTTTGAAATCAACGTATTGCCTCGGACTTCTTCAAACACCTCCTTTTCCAACGCCTCTATCGTGGCTTCGAGGTGAGCGGTACCCACCCAGGCTTGAGCTGCGCGAGAGAAGGCGAGCGTTGTCCCCATTTCCTCGACCATCAACTCGGAAATTTCATTATAGGCGGCGTTATATAGCTCGAGTAGGCGTCGCAGGAGCCCGAGACGCTCTTCCTTGGTGGTCATCGAGTAACTGTCAAAAGCTGCTTTCGCTGAGGCGACTGCAAGATTCACGTCCACTTCATCGGCCATGGGAATAGGGTAGATCTGCTCTTCGGTGGCCGGATTGGTGAGCTGATGGATGGTTTGACCATGGGGTGCGACCCACTTTCCACCAATGTAGAACTTATCAATGTTAATCATGCATTCTCCTTGAGGTCTTCTCAATTAATACCTATCAATAACGGTTTGTTCTATTGCCGTCTTTCTAACTCCTTAACGCAAGCCGCCCTCCATATGGATGGACTTTGAATCTCTACGTAACACTGTCATCATTAATACCCTGACCAGGGAGCTTGGTACGAGCATCATGATCCCAAAGTATCCGCAATAATCGGAGTAAGTTAGAATGATCGGAATAAGTTAGATAACAAAGACTGTGATCGCAAAGCCCACTCCCATCTGAAAGGCCCGCGAAGAGCCAACAAACCGGGCATCGGACAGTTCCGTGATGGCCGTCGAAAACTGGGCACTATCCGCCATGACCGTGAGTCACCAGAGCAGTACGACCAACACGAAAATCCAAAAGGGTCTATCGTAGGCGAAACTAATCATCAGCACAGTCAGCCCCGAAGTGCCTATCATCAGGATCGAGGTGGGGCACCGTCCGGTCTTGTAGGCCAGCCCCACCGATCAGACATACGTTGCCTCCATGGCGGCAACGGCAAATGTCAGTGTCGGTACGCTCGCAAACTCCAGCCCATCCGTATTGGCACTACATAAGTAAGAAGCCAGTCCAACATCGCATAGAGCTCTCACATGTGTCCGAAGTAACCAATATTTCTGTTTCCCCTTTCAGGAAAGGCTTATTTCAAAGCAGGGCAAAATGCGTCCGCCGATATTCTGGGGTTTGAAGCGCAGAAGCTCCCCTACCGTCACGGTTTTTCCATCCGTCAATATGAGGCTGAGCATGGTTGCTCCTTCCGCCAGCTCCACCAATCCAACTATGTAGGGAATGGCAGGGATCCAGCCTGGATGACCGGGCTTCCATATCTGGGAAAAGCTTTTAAGACGACCAATTCCATTGGCATCCCGCCACTCCAACGCATCATTCCAGCAATGTGGACAGATCGGGCGGGGGTAGAAAATACCCCTCTCACAAGATGTGCAGTGCTGGATCACCAGACGCCCCTGCGCCGCGGCATCCCAGAATGGCTTGGACAGTTCAGTGACCGTCGGGCCGGGAACTTCAAGTCTGCTGTAATCGGTCATAGGTCGGCCCCCAAAACTAGGGCGACAGCCTCGGACATCGTGGCACCGTTGCCCGTGACAAGTGCGCTCTGACAGTTTCTAATTTGGCGATTGGGTGCTGTGCCGCGAATTTGGCGAACGGCTTCAACAACATGGGTCATGCCACCGGCAAGGTCCGGCTGGCCAAACCCCAATTGCCCTCCATGAGTGTTGATCGGCTGGCGGGCGTCCGGGGACATGCCGCCATTGTCTCTGAGCCAGGTCCCGAACTTGCCCGGCGCACAAAGCCCGGCGTCTTCGATCGTAATCGCCGCCATGATGGTGTAGCAGTCATAGAGAGACAGGAAATCGATATCGCTCACATCCATCCCCGCCTGTCCCAGTGCCCGCGCAATAGAGGGCTTGAGCGGCCCAGACGTAAGACTGGGTGCCTGACTGACCGCACGATGGGTCACTTTTTCACCTGCCCCGTTAAGGAACACCGGCGGATGACGCAGGGACTTTGCCCTGTCTGCCGTGGTTACAATCACCGCATCGGCGCCAGCCACCGGCATCACGATCTCGAATAGATGCAAGGGTGACGCGATCATGGGCGAGGCCAGGACCTCCTCGACCGAGGCGGGTTGACCGTGGAAGATTGCCATTTCGTTGTACTGAGCATTCGCCCGTGATCCGGCAGCGATCGCAGCATAATCCTCGGGACGACACCCATAGGCGGCCATATGGGCCTGCATGAGCAACGCATAGGACGTGTTTGCCCCGGACGCCCCGAACGGCGTGTCGAATTCCCGCGCAGGGTTTCGGTTGGGAGCACGCAGTGCCGGCGTGTTGCGGTGGTTCCCGATCACACACAGAACCGTTTCACATTGACCCGCCGCGATAGCAGCCGCAGCACGCCAGATCATGCCGAGGCCTGAGGCACCGCCAAGATCAACCATATTGGCCATGGTAGGTTGCATGCCGAAGTATTCGGCCACCGTTGCCGGGACATGTTGTGGGGTTTCGCCAACCTGTGGAGCGACCAATAACCCGTCGACCTCCTCGGGCGACAGCCCCGCATCGGACATGGCTTCTGCTGAGACCTTCATCAGCAATTCCATGGTGGTAACACCTTCGGTGCGCCGCTGTGGTTTCAGCTCGCCAATGCCAACCAAGGCTGCCCTTGAGCTCATGTGTCTCATAAGGCGGCGTCTCGAGTCAGGGATTTGTATTCGTCAAGGCATTGCGGGTTTGCCAGCGACCCGATGTTCTTGACCGGCAAGCCGGCCAGTGTCGTGCGCGCCGCGCTTTCAACTCGTTTGCCGTTGATCGTATACGGCACATCCGAAACCAGGTGGATGCGGGCGGGCACATGGCGCGGTGAGGCCTGGGTGCGGATGTCTTTGCGCAACGATGTCAGGGTATCGCGCGAAACGTCTGCGCCCTCGGTAAGTTTCAGGCACAAGACAACCTCTTCGTCGCCTTCGTTATCCGCACCAAATACGAGAAAGTCTTCAAACTCAGGATAAGTCTCACAAACGGCGTAAATCTCCGAGATTCCGATCCGTACACCGCCTGGTTTGAGAGTGTTGTCCGAACGACCATGAACATAGGCACCGCCCGTATACGTCAGCTCGGCCACGTCACCATGCGTCCAGATTTCGACGTGTTCGTTGAAATAGGTGTCATGGTAGCGCTTGGTTCCACCCTCCCCCAAAAGGTCAATGGCATGGAAGGAAACGGCTCCGTGCAGACCAGTTCACCACGTTGACCGACAACCGGACAGTTTCGGCCATCAAACACATTGACCGCGTGCCCCAAAGCTTTGACGGTCAATTGTCCGCGGCGAACGGGATGCAGCGGGGATCCGATGAGGAAACTACCGAGAATCTCGGTTCCGCCGGAAATGGACGCAAACGACATGTCCTGCTTGACAGCCTGATAAACCCAGTCGAACTGGTGCGGCAGTGTCGGTGCACCGCAGACAAGCAGGCTGCGCAGATTCTCGAGATTGACCTGCTTGCCCGGATGGTAGTTTTCAGCAGCAAGCGTGGCGAGATATTTCGGGCTGACGCCCACATGAGTCGCTTTGGTAGCCTCGACAGTGGTCCAGAGCGGAGAGCAATCCAAACCACTTTCGGTCTTTAGAATCAACGCGCCATCATAGAGAATCACAGTTGCTTCGGCGGCCAGAGCTGAAATCAACCAGTGATACATCATCCAGGCCGTATTCGTGTACCAGATCACGCTATCGCCTCGGCGGACGTCACCGTGCAGGACATGCTCTTTGAGGTGCTGCATCAGCACACCGCCCGAGCGATGCACAATCGCTTTGGGTGCGCCCGTGGTCCCCGATGTATACAGAATATACGCGGGATGATCGAAGGAAAGGCGTTCAAACACGAGTTCTGCATCCGAGCCGAACTCGTCCTGCCGCACTGCGTTCAGACCTGGTGCAACATCGCCGCTGCCGCTGACAACCAGTTTTTCGACTGATGGCATCTTTGCCATGATCGCGTTGATACGATCAGATACATCATGCTGTTTTCCACCGTATCTGTAGACAGGTGCCGCAAAGAGAACCTTGGGTTCGACCTGTCCGATCCGGTCGATGATCGCGGCTTCGCCGAAATCCGGTGAACAGGACGTCCAGGTGCCGCCAATCGCCAAAGTCGCCAGCAGGGCAACGAGCGCATCGATATCGTTCGGCTGGATGCCCGCGACACGATCCCCAGGCTTAACACCTGCATCGCGCAAACCCTGAGCGACTTTGGCGACCTTGGTCCGCAACTGGCCTCGGGATATGCACTGACGATCGCCCAGTTCATTCATTGCGAAAATGGCCGTGGCATTTTCATCACCGCGGAGGAGATTTTCGGCAAGATTCAGCCGTGCCTCCGGAAAGAAGCGCGCACCGGTCATCCATGCCGCTTCATCGGGCTGGAAGGCCGTTTGCCCCTTGTCACCAATGACGTCGCAAAAAGCCCAAAGAGCGGACCAGAACTCACCCTTATGGTCAATCGACCAGCGATGCAGAGTCTCATAATCCAACGGATCAAACCCATTGGCTTCGGCAAAGCGCCAGATCGCTGAGGATTTTTTCTGCTCGTCGCTTGGTGTCCACAAAATGTCGTTGTTGTGATTGTCAGTCATCGTAGTCCCAATCTGAATAGGCGTTGGTTGCATGTTCATTGCGTTACCTCCTCTGGCACCATCACGCTGTCAAAGATCAACTCCGCCAAGTCACGAACAGCAATTTTTCCTTCCGCACCGACAGCCTGGATCGCAGCCGTGTACATGACGACATCCTTGGGACAGGACACGACGAAGTAGCTTACATCGCCAAGTTCCAGTGCTTCATGGATGCGGTTTTCACTGGGGCGTTCACCTGTCGGGTTGTCTACCATGAAGATGCGCCCGCCGCCGGCACCGCAGCAGAACGAGTTCTCGCGGTTTCGTGGCATCTCTTTAAGTGTGTGCCCCATCGCCGCGATTAGATCGCGTGGCGCATCGAAACCACCGTTGTAACGTCCCAGGTAGCATGGGTCGTGGTAGGTCACATTCGCGCCAGAGGTCGGGTTCACCTTCAACTTCCCTTGCTTGATCAGCTCCAGAAAAAGTTGTGAATAGTGAACAACTTCGAATTCGGCCCCCAGGGCCGGATACTCCGACTTCAGCGCATTCAACGAATGCGGATCTGTCGTCATGATCCGGTTGAATTGGCAACTTTTAAGCTGATCGATATTGTGAGTAGCCAGCAGCACAAAAAGACCTTCGTCACCGGCACGGCGGATATCATTTCCGCTGTTGCGCTCGCCGTCATACAGGATGCCGACATCCACACCGGCTTGCGCCAGAAGCTCGCCCACCTGCACTGTCAGTTTCTGGGCGCGCTCATCAAAGCTTGCGAAATCACCTACGAACCACAGGATGTCGACCGGTTCACTACGTGCATCCTTGATTTTGTAGGACAGTTGCTTTGTCCAACGCGCTCGCTGCTTGGAGGGTTTGCCGAACGAATTCCCTTGGTTTTGGAAGTTTGTCAGGGTGACTTGTAGCAGTGGCTCGACATTGCCTTGTTCCACCATGGAGCGGCGCAGTTTCACGATCTTCGGCACATGCTCGATATGTACCGGGCAAACCTCCATACACGCACCGCAGGTTGTGCAAGACCAAAGAGTTTCCTCATTGATAATGCCTCCTGCGATAGGAAACTTGACCTCTTTGTCAACTAGCCCTTCATTAGCGAGCATGCCGTCTCGCAGGTCGATGATCAGCTGTTTCGGACTAAGCGGCTTACCTGCCGCATGAGCTGGGCATACGTCTTGGCAACGGCCGCATTCGGTGCAAGATAATGTGTCGAAAAGATCCTTCCAGGTGAAGTCTTCAAAACGCTCGACGACGTCGCTTGCCATCCCTTTCTTGGGTGGACTGGGAAGTTGCCCCTTTGGCGTGAGTGGCCGAAAGTATATATTGAAGGCCGCCAGGAACATGTGCCGGTGTTTTGAACCGGGGATATACACGAGGAATAACAGGACGGCGGCAACGTGTAGCCAGTAAAACACTTCACGCGCCCTGTTCGCGGTCTGCCCATCGACTCCCAAACTGACCAACGCTTGCGCCAGAGCAGAAGAAACTGGGCGAAAGGGGTGAGGCCCTGCGGCCGCCGCGACAATCTCCGACGCAAACTCCAGCAACATCGTTGTGACGATTGTTGTTGCTAGTACGTAGATGATCGTTGCGTCAGTTTGCTTGGAACCGATGAATCGAGCTGGTTTGCGGATGAACCGCTGCCAGGCCGCCATGGCGAGACCGCTAAGGATAATCAGGCTAAAGATCTCCTGAAGCATCGCGATCCAGGTTTCACCGCCGATAGGCGCTAGGCTGAAGCCCGGGAAGAGACCGCTACCGAAAGCCTGAATGATCGCAGTCAGCAAAATAAGAAAGCTGCTGAAAATCATCAGATGCAATACACCGGAATAGCGAATTTTGAGTAGTCTGCGATGCAGGCCAATATCTCCAAAGACGCCACTCAATCTTTCCTGCGGAAAATCCGTACGGGTCAAACTCTGCGCTCTTGTCAGGGGGCGCAGCCTGACCCAAAAGCGCCAGGCTGTAATGGCAAACGCAGCAAGCGTCACCAACCAGAGAATTGGAGTATGCATGCTAGACATATCGCTCAGCCTCCGTTTTCCAGGCGCTCGGTCAGCGCCGGCAGCAACTGGAACATGTCGCAGACCGCCCCATAATGTGCCTTGCGAAAGATCGGCGCCTGTTCGTCGGAATTGATGGCAATGATCAGTTCGCTGCTTTCCATACCTTCCAGGTGTTCAGGGGCACCGGAGACGCCTGCCATCAGATAAAGCTTGGGTTTCACCTTGGTACCAGACTTGCCTACCTGACGAACCTTCGGAAGCCAGCCTGCATCGATCACCGGACGAGAACCGGCTATCTCCGCCTTGAGAGACATTACAAGCCGTTCAACCATAGGTAATTTTTCGACTCCACCAAGCGCCCGTCCAACACAGACAATTTTGTCCGCATCAGCCAAGTTCACGCCTGAAGAGTCCGGCAAGATAAGCTCACTCACTCGGATTCTGGTCCCAGACAGATCTACATCTATCATCGTGAGGCTCGGTGCCGCACCGGACACCTCGCCTGCCTTGGCTGCGCCAGGCATGACCGCAATCACCGCAGGCAGCTGGACAGACGTCTGAGCCATTAATTTTCCGCCATAGACCTGCGAAGTTATTGACAACTTGTTGTCAACGGACTCAATTGCTGTCACATAACCCAGCATTTGACGATCGGATCGCACGGCCAAGGCCGATGCTAGGTCAACTCCAGCAGTGCTGTAGCTGGTCATGACCAAATCAGGAACGTGTGTTTCGACCACATTGCTCAAAGCGGTCAGAATGGCGTCAGGGTTGTAGTGTTCGACCGCTGCGTCCGCCACACCAAGTACACTGTCAAAACCGTTCAATTGTGAGGCAAGTGCGCTAACTGCCTCTGCATCACCGGCGCAAACAAAACCTTGGCATTCGGCACCAATCGATTTGGCCAATCGAGCCAATTCAAACGCAGACTCAGAAACTGTCCCATTGACGTGTTCTATTAAAATCAGCGCTCGCATCAGACCATCCTCCTTTCGACCAGTATTTCGTAGATTCTTGCGGCAACCGCAACTGCATCACCTTCTATCATCTCGGCTCCACCACTGGTGTCGGGCAGTTGTAGCGTTGTCGAATACGAAAGGTCGCCCCCGTACTCCACCGACGGATCCATCTTGGGAACATCGACGTTCAGAAGCTCGCGCAATTTGGAGCCGGCCACATAGCGTGGAGGACTTGTAGCGGTTTGCAGGCCGATGACTGCAGGTAGATCGATTTCAAGATGCGCGGCCAAACCGCCTGCATACTCCTGACGGACCATCACGGTCGAGCCGCTCAACCGCACGTCAGAAATGGCCGAGGCTTGCGGCCAGTTCAACCTGGCCGCAAGTTGAGGCGCCAGCTCTCCATAGAGGTCATCGGTCGACAAAATTCCGGTAATCACAAGATCCGGGTTCAGCTTCTCGATAGCATCGACAAGCAACGGCGTTCGTGCCCGGGAAGAAGGGGCGGGAGAGTCCTCATCGCGCAGGATCAACAAAACTTCGTCGGCGCCTCGGGCCAGAGCAGTTTTTAGCAATCGCTCTCCCCCATCCGCTTCGACCGCAATGGCGATGACCTTGGCGCCGGCGGCTTCCTTCAGAAGCACAGCCTGTTCAAGAGCCTGGTCGTCCATGGGATTCAGTTCGAGGCCTATCCATTCCCGGTCAATATCCTTGCTGTCATCTGTCAGCTCTAGCTCATCCGTCAACACGGGATTGAGCCGCAAAATCACCACTATTTGCATTGTTTTGAACTCCAGTGACTACGAAAGATGCCGTGTATCGCGGAAGATGTTGCCGCGAGCCTTGACCCTGTCCAACATGCCGTTAGCCAGGTATTCGGGGGTTTCGTAAGGATCGTAAGGTGGTGCTTCCTGACCGGGATACCCGACAGCAGCACGCGCCTCATCGGTCATCATGTATCCACCTGTGGTCACGGCAGTTAGCACGGTCCATGCGCCGCTGTCTTCGCGCGCCAGGGCATTCAATGCCGCTGAAGTATCCTTACCGGCGCAAAATTCGATTGCGCGCCGAAACCCGTCTTCGAGATCAGGTCGAATCCGCAAGACTTCGTCCAGCATGTGCAGGTGAACGCCAACTGTCGTTGCCGCCGGACGGTCTTTCCATGCTGGGATCAAGTAGTCGGCCAGCTTCCCGTAGTTAGTGCGTTCCTCATCAGAAAAGATTGTCATTGAGCCGTCTCCTCTTTACGTGCTTCTTTAATCATTTGAGTTGCTTGGCGATGCGCCACGGCCATTAGGGTCGCCGTTGGGTTCACGCCCCCACCGGTAGGGAAAGCGCTCAGATCAAAGACGTAAAGGTTTGGGACATCGTGACTTTGTCCGTATTGGTTCAGAACCGAATCTTTGGGATCGTTACCCATCCTCGTGGTACCAAGGAGGTGCCAGCCGCTTTCACGCATTTGGACTTGCTTGGAGGTGGACTTCGCGCCGGCAGCCAGTAGGGATTCCTCTGCTCGATCTGCGTTGAATTCCAGCAATTTTCGAGAGTTCTCCGACGTTTTGTAGATAACCTTCGGCGCTGGAATTCCGTCGCTGTCCACAAGTTCGTCATCGATAACAACGCGGTTAGATTCTTCGGGAAGGTCTTCACCTACAATCGCCCATAGCGCAGTTTTGCCGAATTTATCGTCGATCATTTGGTGCCAGTTATCGCCCCATGAATCTTCAATTTTCCCATCGTCCGAAAAGACTTCTGAGCCAACAAATCCTTTGGAAGACAACGGACCGCCAGCGGCCATTCCACCCCACTTCGCGCCACGCACAAAACCGCGTGATTTATCTGTTTCATAGAACTGCAGTGAGTTAATCAACTGCCCAGATGGCCCGTACCAACTTTCGATATTTTCTTCAAAATGGCCCATGACCAAACTGAAGGGATGCATCATCAGGTTCTTGCCCACCAGTCCGCTAGAGTTCGCAAGGCCATCCGGGAAACGCTTGGATTTTGAATTGAGTAAGATACGAGGTGTACCTATAGCGTTCGCGCACAAGACGACAGACTTCGCCATTTGCTTGCGCTTGCGCCCGTTCTGGTCGATATAGATGGCCCCAGTGACACGCCCCAGGTTGTCGTCATAGATAATCTCGCTGACACGTGCGCCTGAGATCATACGGTGGCCGTACTTCTTGGCCTCTTTGAACAGAACCAGATCGGGCGACCATTTCGCCGCTTCCGGGCAACCGAACATACAGGTGCCGCGGCGGGCACAGGGATTCTGGCCTTGCCAGGGGATCGACGGCATCGCATTCAGGCCCGGCCACCAGTGCCAACCCATCTTGTCCATACCTTCGGCAAGCTTCATCCCGGTCTTTCCGATCGGAATCTGTGGTGTGGGATAGCCTGCCTGCGCCGGATAACTCGGGTTACCCTGTGTGCCCGAAGAGCTAACGAGTTTTTCCACCGCTTCCAAGTGCGGTAGAACCTCGTAATAGTCGAATGGCCAGTCGACGGCGACACCATCAAGCGACCAGACCTTGAAGTCGGACGGAAGGAACGGGACCCAGTGACCAGCCCAGATCGTGGCACTGCCGCCAACGGCTGATTGCATCAATGGCTCGACATCGCTTTCCGAGGTGTTGATCGGATAGTCACGCTCGCGATCACGAACGTTAGGCGAGGGATGCCATTGCTTCCCACTCGCCAGTTCAAATTCCTTCTTATCACCGGGATAGTCACCCGGATCGAACCAGGTGCCCTGCTCCAATGTCACCACCGACATTCCTGCTTCGGTTAAGAGCTTTGCGGTAACCGCACCTGAAGGACCAGACCCGATGATTAGAACGTCAGCCTCCTTCGGCACCTTAGGTGAATTCGTCATGTAATGTCCTCTCTTGAGAAAGATTTATTATTAACTTATTGGACGGTGATACTTGAAGGGCACAGAAACAGAAAGAGGCCTAATTAATTCACAGGACCAACACTTTGAATGTCACTGAGTAGAAAAACGATATTTGAAATACTATTCATGACCACGAAAAAAACCAAGTTATTTGATCTGAATGCAGAATATAGAAATACTAAATCGCGCTAAAATACACGATCGATACTTAGCCGAACCCGAGTCCTTAACAGCCAAGAGTCATCCAGGAACAATCATAAAATAATGGTTTTATATGCGACATTTGGCGTTATTAATATTTCTCAACAACAACAACAACAACAACAACAACAACAACGCACAAAAATGATCAGCGACGGAAAGCCAACAAATTCCAGAAATATCGATTCTGAAAGAAAAACTTACCACCAAACAACTCGCGCGACACTAACCATTGCCTTGCGGCGCGCACTCGATGAAGACCGGGTAAAATAAGTAGAAAAATCTGGAGGCACCTAACATTCGATCCACGTTAAATCACGCAGCTGCCTCGTCGACCCCATCAAGAAAGTATTCCTATATTTTTTGGTGCATTTGAGTCGCCCACCATCGATTTAAACGCTTAAGCATCTTTTTATTCTTTGGTGTATTTTTATAACACATAAGGCTATGCATTCATGAATTTGGCCGCTCTAAGTCCCTCACGGAACACTCCGACTCATTTCACAAGTCTCTTAATCCGACACTATCACTGACCACAGGTTTTGGCCCTAGGAAGAACTAGTTCACTTTAACCACAGGTAGGCTATCTCCATATTTCTTATCGCGTCCTGGATACCAAGGTACGCGTCCTTGCAGGACACCGGTCTTGTCGATTATCTCCGCCACACTTTCCTCCATGCGGAAAGCCATCACATGCACGCCCGACACACCCTCTATCTCGGCTACTTGTTGGATGATTTCGGTGCAAATCTTCTTGCCTTCTTCCTTCTGATTATCAGAACCGGCCAGACGCTTGATAACCGCATCGGGAATATGAACACCCGGCACATTGCTGCGAATATACTCAGCTGCCCGGGCCGAGGCGAGGGGACCGACGCCAACGAGAATAAACACCTTTTTATCGAGGCCATAATCACGGACCCGCTTCATATACTCTTCCAACATGGGCACATCGAAACAGTATTGGGTTTGAATATATTGCGCCCCGGCAGCGATCTTCTTGGCCAGTCGCTGCACACGGAACTCGTGATCCGGCATAAAGGGATTGGCTGCCGCTCCCAAAAATACCTTGGGGGCAGTGGTCAATTTGCGCTTGCTTTCGAACTGGCTGTAGTCGCGCATTCCGCGAATAATCACTAGGGCGGACATACAATCCAGATCAAACACAGGTTTGGCGCCGGGGTGATCACCGTTCTGCACTCCATCGCCGCTTAGACACAACATATTGGACACGCCCATGGCAGCCGCTCCCAACACATCGCCCTGAATAGCAATGCGGTTCCTATCGCGGCAGGAAATTTGCATAATCGGCGAGTAGCCAACCCTGGTCAGCAGCGCACATACGCCAACGCTGGACATATGACAGTGCGCACCTGAACCATCGGTGGCGTTGATAGCGTCCACATAGCCATCGAAGATCCGCGCCCGCTCGTAAACGTCCTCAGGGCAAGCCGAATCCGGCGGTGCAAGCTCCGTGGTCACCGCGAAGGTACCCATGCGCAGCAAACGCTCCAAGCGGCTAGGTGAAACGTGTCCTTCCAGAATGGGATAAAGAACTGCTGGATCGACAGGTTCATCGGAGAATCTCATGGCGTTTCTCTTTTGATTTTTAATCTTTACACAGATTTAGGAGCGCCTTCGGCGCGGCGTTTTTTGGCTTCAGACATTTCACGCGTTACCCGCAACCAGGAGGAACGTCCCGTTTGGGTATGATCCACAGGCAATTGAACAATCTGTATCAAGTTGCCATCTTGCATCTTGCGTGCCCCTTTGGCCGCTTCAACAAAGACACAGCGCATATCGGCATCGATTTCACAGTTACCATTGGCGCGCACACCGCCGCAGGGGCCATTGCGTAGGGTCTTAGGGCAATTCATCGGGCAGGACATGCCGTTCGATGACAGCATGCATTGGCCACACATTTTGCAATCGAATAGGAAACCCTTTACCGCTTTTTCCACCAAGGCAAATGGCTTCTCTATCCGTTCATAACCGATCAATTTCCACAGTGGATTTAACCTAACCATCGTTTTTTCAAACAGGTTGTAAACCAACTCCATTAGACCGGCATGCTCAACCGACCAATAACGTACACTTCTCATTACACTATTCCTCCACGACCATTCTTAATGGTTAGCCGGCGTATTCCAGAAGCCCAAAGCCAAGTCGCCTATTGCCACCGGCTGACTGTCAGTCCCTTGGCTCTCAGCTCGACGACAGCTTTGACCCGCGAGCCTTAGACTCTCGACAACCATCCTCAACGGCAACCAGTTCCTTGCTCCCATACTCCGTAGTCACGCTGATAACCACCATAACTGCCGATATTTTCTAAATAATACAGATCAGATTCTTTTTCCGAAATCATTTGATCTGAACTTATAGTTTAGATTTTCTAATCAACGTAGCGGACCAACAAGCTCCTTCCCTATTTGTCCGCTATGCATAGGAAGTACGGTATGCCGCGTACTCATGGACGCGCGCATGCGATCACGCCACAGGTTGTTTAATCAAAAAAAGTGGCGCAGGGATGCGGACATACTGGACTTTTTTTGGGGAAGGAGTAGCGTTGGTTTTGGACCATCGTTTCTGAGGACGGTCCAATGATGAAGCATCTCTACTTCATACATTAACCGGCCGGATTAAGGTTTTTACTATGAACGATTGGTTACCTTCCCTAAATACGTTGCGCGCCTTTGAGGCTGTGTCCCGACATTTAAGTTATCGCCTAGCGGCAGATGAACTCTGCGTAACTCCTGCGGCTGTCAAACAGTTGGTCGTCAAGCTTGAAGAAGCCGTTGGAACACCGTTATTGAAGAGGCAAGGTCGCGGTCTTGCATTGACCCTTGCAGGCATCCGAGCGAGCGCTGACCTGATCGACGCATTCCGAAAAATATCTAGGGCTGTTGAGAAAATGCGATCGCCAGATCAGGATACGCAGTTGATCGTCTCCGTCGATCCATCATTTGCCTCAGCATGGCTCATTCCCCGATTGGCTGATTTCAAGATCAAACACCCGGCCATCGAACTACTAATTGACTCAACGATAAAGGTTATCGATCTCGATCGTAGTAACGCTGATATCGGCATTCGTTTTGGCGTAGTAGATCACGGGAATATGGTTGTGCACCGTCTTTTCGATGAAAAGCTCTGCGTCTTTTGTAGCCCCGTGCTGGCGAAGGGCCCCCCGGAAATCACTCGCCTGGAGGACCTTGAAAATACAACCTTGCTGTGCTGGGATTTATCGCATTTAGAATTAGCATCAAATACGAGGAAATGGAATCAATGGACGCACTGGCTTTCGCATCTGGGAGCCGACCACATCAAGCCTGGCGAACGTATTAGATTCACTGATTACAACTTAGCGGTCCAGGCAGCGATCGCCGGACAAGGATTGATTCTCGGTAGCCAGCCAATCCTGCAAAACATTGTCGACGCAAATCTACTTATTAATCCCTTCACCGCATCAATTGCAACAGACATCGGGTACGATCTTGTCACAACTGAGGTTGCGCTATCACGCCCCAGCGTTGTCCGATTCATTGAGTGGATTCAAGCAGAGGCTGCAAAATAATTATACAGCCTGTCATAACTGTAGTAGGACCAGGGATACCCAGGATAGCAGACACATTGTGTTTCGGTGTTCTGGCACATAGATGTCGATTGAAGGGGGTCCATCCCAGTGCTTTAAGCAGTCAATCGCTTTGCCGCATTTAGAGTGTTTAAGAGTAGGCATGCTATTGTCATCGGACCGACGCCGCCCGGCACCGGAGTAATTGCACCGGCAATGAGTTCAACCGCCTCGAAGTCAACATCGCCACACAGCTTACGCTTGCCATCTTCATCAACTGCATTGATGCCTACATCAATCACAGTTGCGCCTGGTTTAATCCAATTTGCTTTAACCATTTTCGCCCGGCCAACCGCTGCTATCACTATGTCCGCTTGGCGGCACAGATTTTCAATGTCGCGCGTACGTGAGTGTGCGATGGTCACGGTACAATTGGCTAGCAACAATAGGGCCGCCATCGGCTTACCGACAATATTGGATCGACCAATGACTACCGCAAATTTACCACTCAGGTCTTTGTGTATCTGCTGTAGCATGATCATGCAGCCCTGCGGGGTGCATGGCACCTGTACTGATCTCCCGGAAGCCAGAGCGCCTACGTTCAGCGGATGGAACCCATCCACGTCTTTTTTCGGGTTGATTGATGAGATAATTTCCTCTTCGCTTAAGTGGTCAGGCAAGGGCAGCTGCACCAAGATGCCGTGAACCGACGAGTCCTGGTTCAACTCTTCAATCAACGTATTCAGTGTGATTTGGGAAGTACCCGCTTCTAATCGATGCTCGATGGAGATAATCCCCACTTCAGCGGCACGCTTAATCTTGTTGCGGACATAAACTTGGCTTGCAGGGTCTTCGCCGACGAGTATCACTGCCAGCGCAGGGATGACCCCATTATAAGCCTTTAGTATTTCGACATCGCGGGCAACGTCTGCGAGAACCTGTGCCGATATCTGCTTGCCGTCAATTAGTTGAGCCATGCTGTTCCCAGTCCTTATTTGAAAATTACAGTTTTATTTCCATCTAAGAAGATCCGATGTTCGACATGCAACTTTACTGCACGTGCCAAAGCCATGGTCTCAGTATCACGACCGACAGTAACCAATTCATCTGAGCTGTACGTGTGGGAGACGGGTTGTACGGACTGTTCAATGATGGGCCCTTCGTCCAGGTCAGAAGTCACGTAATGCGCCGTTGCTCCGATAAGCTTAACGCCTCGTTCAAAAGCTTGATGATAAGGTTGTGCACCTTTAAATCCTGGTAAAAATGAGTGATGGATATTAATAGCTTTCCCATGTAACTGGGAGCACAGGTTATTTGAAAGTATCTGCATATAGCGCGCCAAAACAACCAATTCGCTGCCAGTTTCGTTCACAATATTAAGCAGTTCGGCCTCTTGTTCCGCCTTGTTCTCTCGCGTCACTGGAAGATAGACATACCGAATTCCTTCCCGTTCGGCCATGGAACGGAGATCCAAATGATTGGAGACCACCGCAGTAATCTCAATAAACAGTTCGCCTTTACGGTACCGGTAGAGCAAGTCATCCAGGCAGTGATCAAACTTAGAAACCATCAACAGAACCTTTGTTGGGCGAGAAGAATCATGTATGGCCCAATTCAGGTTAAATTTTTCCGACACATCAGAAAATCCACTTGTTATCTCTTCGATAGCATGAGTGGAATTTTCTAGAATCTTAAACACGAGGCGCATAAAAAACTTGTCTGTATTTTCATCATCAAACTGCGCAGATTCGACGATATCACAACCTCTACCCGCTAAATAAGATGTTACCCCTGCAACAATGCCTGGAGCAGCACTACAGCTGATAGTCAATATAAAACGATTGGCGTTATTAATTTTTTTTGACATGACACAAACCTATAAGTCAGATGAAAAGTACTTGATCATTATCAGGGACAGACTCGTGACTCCCGAAACTCCTCATTGCTGAACAGTTAACAGCTTGGCTGGGATGAATAACGGTTAGACACCCAGTCTGCACATTTTGAATGCAGTGATTAAAGCGAGTTTTTATACATGGCCACCTGTGAGCGGCGCCATAATGAGGCAGTCAAAACCCAACTTTTTGGTAAACTTAGGCTATTTCATCGCTAAAAATGCAGCATCGTGTGCTTTCTGGAAAAAGCATCCTGCAAAATGGATTAACGATCGACCCTAATCTCAACACAACATTGAAAAGTCGCCCAGAACCCAAACAACGATAGACTGGGGCTTGATAGATAAGTTTTTTATAATTCCAATCAAAACATCTGAAGACTTGCCCTTTTCAGCGAAAATCTTCCGATGGTGATTGGTCAATGAGGACGCGAACCAAGATCGCGCCCGCCCGCTGCATTCTTATGGAATTGTCTTATCCTGCCCCCGTGGGATGCGTTTTTCCTTATCGTAGAAAGGCAATTCCACAATCTCGCACTCCACGGTCTCTCCGTTCTGATTTTTCATTGACAGCTTCTTTCCAGCCCAGTCTCCTGACTTCTTGAAACGGACATAGCCAATTCCGCAGTTCAAATATGGTGACCAGGCTGCGGCGGTGACGTGACCAACCGCTGAAGAACCATCAAGGACTTCCCCGCGATACTCAGGTGTATCCGCCTGGCATTTCACACCGTAAAGCGCCACCTGCCTATCCGCGTTCTGCAATGCATCCCGGCCTACAAAACCCTCTTTATCTACGTCGACGAAGGCACCAAGCCCAGCCTCAAAAGGCGTCATCGAGGTGTCAAAATCGGTGACATTGTCCAAAATACCAGCCTCAATTCGTCGGATCTCCATTGAGGCCATACTTCCATAGACCATGCCATGCGGGACTCCGGCAGTCATCACGTCATCCCAAAGCTTTTTGTGATCTGTTTTGCCCCCTTCAGAATAGATTTCGTATCCCAATTCTCCGGTCCACCCCGTGCGGGAGACATAAAGCTCCTGCCCTTTAATATCGTAGAAACCGGATTGAAAATACCTCATATCGTCATTAACCGCTCCACCGGTCAGATCGGACATGATTTTCATAGAATTAGGGCCTTGTATTTGGAGTACGCGCGACTTTGGGTCAGATATTTTCACATCGAACCCGTCACTAAGCGCCATCAACCAAGGCTCCAGTGCACCATCAGGCTGCACGTACCAAAACCGGTTTTCACCCATCTTGAACAGAATACCATCCATGAAAGTGCCGCCGTCATGGGTACAGGCAATAGCATAGAGCCCCCGCCCTTCTTTAAAATTCTCTATGCGACGAGCAAACACACGCTCCATGAAAGGGACGGCGTCCGGCCCCTCGATTTGCCAGGGTTTTTCGGGCACATCATACAGAACAGCTTTTCGACGTAGTGTCCAATATGTATCTATCGGATCTTCGCCATTGAATACACCATAGTATCGTCCAGCAACAACCCCAAGAACTGTGCTTGAGTTTGCGTAGAAGTCATAATATGGAGACTTCTCGAAGCGCCTCGCGCCGACTTGAACAGTGTTTTCCGTATCTGAATGAATTGAGTTACCCATCAATATAGACCCTCTGCTATAAGACTGCATACACTGCTGCCAAAATATTCGTTATTTAGATTAAATAGATAATCCAACCAAACAAACAACACCTACGCGAAACATGCTTTAAATATAAGGCGTAACAGATAAATTTAAAATTCATTTGATCTACATCGATAATTTACTTTATCTGACACTTATCGGGTAACCAGCTCCTTCAAGGGATGAGTCGTTACTTTTTTCGTGGACACCTTCAGGCTTAAACTAAGGCCCACCAAGAGGTGCCATGATCAACCAGCGTTATCCCGGAGAATTCAAAATTGAAGCCGTCAAGCAAGTGACTGATCGCGGCCTACCCGTTACCGAGGTTGTTCCACGACTGGGCATGTTCGTACATAGCCTTCATGCCTGCCAAAGCACTACAGCATGCTTGTTGAACAGACCTTATCTTTGACTTGTTTTCTAGGCAGATCATCGGCTGGTCGATGAAGTCGCAAATGACCACCCGCTCGTCAATTGATGCGCTGCTGATGGCGGCACGGTAGCGCAGGCTGAAACAGGAAGTGATGACCAATTCAATTCAAGGTAGCCAGTACAGCAGCACTGATTAGCGCAATTTTCTTAACGCCAACAACTTGACTGGTATCATGAATTGACGCGACAACTGCCAATACAATGCCGTAGCATGGAGCTTTTTCAGTTGCTGTAACGGGAACGATTCAAGTGAGATATCTACATCACGCTACAGGATGCTCGTGCTGATGTGTTCAATTACACCGAATTTTACAACCTCTAAGTTCGACACGGTTTCGAGAGCCCGCTATCCCCAGCAGGGTTTGCATGGCGACATTTAGTAAGCTTAGAGAGTGTCTAGAAAATCCGTGGCGATTCATAATCGTAGTCCTTATCGAGAGGCTGTCGTCATGGTACCTCACTAGAAAACGGAACCCAGTGTGCGGTTTGTTGATAGTTTCCGAGAAACGATCAGCGTGTATCTAAAGAAATAGCGGCGATCCAATATTTCT
Organism: Pseudomonas sp. CC6-YY-74; assembly: GCF_002025205.1. GTDB lineage: Bacteria > Pseudomonadota > Gammaproteobacteria > Pseudomonadales > Pseudomonadaceae > Aquipseudomonas > Aquipseudomonas paeninsulae. Next base: position 3,488,915 of record NZ_CP019947.1, read on the forward strand.
AATGAACGGCATTAGAGAGCATTCACTCTACTAATGCCGTTCATTATTCTCTCAAATTATTCTAGCCCGCTTAGCAATAGATCAGAGCACTTGTTGCTTAGCAAGTTCTTTGTCAGAGCAATCGTTACCAAGTTGCTTACGACGTAGGAATATCAATGTGCCGACCATACAGTAGATACTGATCGAAACCATTGCAATCCACTCGATCTTCAGGGGAGTGAACTGAAAGAACAGAATAAGCCCAAACATCATTGAAAAATTTAAAGCAATATAGCCAGGTAGTTTAAGCCGCTGCACGGTTAGGTTGAGACTAACTGTGTAAAGGCGGATCAGCGAGTCGAATGAGTTCACCACAAAAACGATTCCAACAACTATCATTGCTACATTGAGTGCTCCCGCCACAGCCAGACCGGTATCAAAGTAATAGAAAAGAACCGTAAACCAAATCAATAGGGGAATTGAGGGGCATACCAACAACGCTATAAGTAACTGCCAGGTCTTGATCCCCCCAACGAAACGAGCCACGAACTGACCGATCATGATACTCCACGTGGTCCACCAGGCAATGTAGAAGCCATGATAATCGTTAAATGGCTTCAAAAAGTGCTCCACATTGACGACATAATCTCCCGCTAACGAAGCGGTTTCAGCGAATTTGATAATCCCCATTTCCGAGTTAATCCACATAACGCCAATTAGGCCAAAGAACACCCAAGTAGATGAAACACTAAGAATCTTAATATAGCGTATATGAGTGCTGGACATTACAGCAAAAAGAACTACAACTGCGACTAATGCATAGCGTGCCGAGTCACTGATGCCTTCGATATAACTGGGCAAATAATCCATAAAGAGCCAGCCAGTAAAGGCACAAGTTGCAATAATAACAAAATTATTTGCCAATTTTATTATCGGGATTTCAAAAAGTTGAAGCTTAGGCTCAATGACGCAAAAATAGAAAGTTGGTACAAAATAGAAGAGCCAAACCAACCCTCCCCAAAAGCCAAACTCTATTGCCAACGGATTGGTAAAACTGTAATCAGGCTTCGATGCGTAATCTGGAAACTCCATCAACGGGAACATAATCAACCCCACATCCAGACCTGACGTAAATAGAATCGCAATAAACACAAAGAGGGAAGAAGGCATTGAGCCCTTACAAGTGGTATTGCCCCAGCGTAACAAGAACACGAGCACAACACCTATTATCGTTACAGAAAAAACTGACAAGATAGTAATCATATCTTCTCCAAGATATACAAACGGGCAGGAATAATTGTTATTATTTTGGCAGCAAGCGAAACTACAACAAAGCTTCGTCTGCCAAACCGACGTTTCAAATATCAGAAAAACAATGAATTCTTACCACCTCCTTTTTATTTTTTATTTGATTACCAGCAGACTTATATCAATTGTTAAAGTATTGCAACCCATTGAAAATATAAAGCCATATAATCTAAATTCAGCATTAAGATTAACTTATGTACTCAAATTATATGGGAATCGCCATCGGCGCCTAGGGATGGCCTAGATGGACGCCTCCCGGAGCTCAATAGGTAACGTTGTTGGCTTTTAGGTAGGAGCAGTCTATATCCGGCCTGTTTACGCAGACCGAACGCATGCTGGCCCTGATGGAATTCGCTGACTGTTAATCAGCGTGCAAAATTTTCCAGATTCCCGGGGTAAACACCGTCCAATAGTTTCCACCCTGGTGGTGTGCAACTATCCGATCGTTGAATCGCCCCGGGTTTTCTAGGCATGTTGGCGCTGATGGAAAATTGACCCATTCTGCCGATTGAAATTTGGCCCAGGGCTGGTTGCTGATTTTTGCAACAGCAACTGTGGATACGTTTAACAGCGGAGCTGCTTTTGCATCCCTTCCTTTCGATCGTCCCAGTCGGCGACTGAAGACCTGCCACATACTTCATGTAGCAGACCATCCATTGCGTAAAATCAAAACAGTTCGTCAACCGCCGTGTCGTTGTCGCCCTTACGTTTTCGCTCGCGTGATTTGATCTTTGCCTGAGCCGCCAAGCGGCTGTGTTGCAGGCGGTAGGACTCGTTGCCCGTTTCGACGATATGGCAGTGGTGCGTAAGCCGATCCAGCAAGGCGGTGGTCATCTTGGCGTCGCCGAACACGTTCGACCATTTTGCGAAGCTCAGGTTGGTCGTGATTACTACGCTGGTGTGCTCGTAAAGCTTGGACAGCAGATGAAACAGCAGGGCACCGCCTGCCTGGCTGAACGGCAGATAGCCCAGCTCGTCGAGGATGACCAAATCCATGCGCAGCAGTGCCTGGGCAATCCGCCCGGCTTTGCCGTCGTGCTTCTCCCGCTCCAGCAAACCTCTCGATGGACGCTGATCGATTCGATGAGTCAGGTCGGACTATGACGGCTCCATCTTATCTGCCAGCTCCCTATGCTCCATCCGCGAACCATAAAACTCCACCCAGCTGACGTCGCCAAACTCTTTCCTGAAGAGCCCCATCAAATACTCAAACCAATCGTCCAGCGCCCGCGATTTTTCATCGAAGTAGGAGTAACGATCATAGATAGCATCAACCGACACATCCTTGTGGTTGAGCAAGCGTCCACGTACATCTTTGCCTAGACCGCGGCTAGACATATGTGTCGTAGCGGTGCGGCGCAGATCGTGAACCGTTGGACGCGGATAACCCACCGCGACCCGCAATAACCCCTCCTCTTCCACTTTGCCTTCCTGGGCAACGTAGTTGTCGTAGAAACGGCGCATGCCGCGGTTGAGCGTCGGTTGCAACATGTGCGTACCGGCCACCCGTCCAGGGAAAACCCACGCCCCTGGATTTCTGATCTTGCTCTTAGCTTCAGGCTGACCTTGTCGCAACTTGTGCAGACGTCGCTCACGCAGGTATTCGAGAATATCGATCACGCCCCGTGGGAGCGGAATCGCAACCGGATTGTTGTTCTTCTCAAACTTACCGGTACGGTCCCAGAGAGCTTCTTCCAGATCCAGATCGACCCAGCGCATACCTACGACCTGTCCCGAACGTTGCGCTAGGACAAGCGACATAAGCAGAGCGAAGCGCGTATCGATCGTTAGCGTCGGCTCAACGAGTCGATGGAAAAACCAGACCAACTCATGGCGATTGAGCGATCGCTCACGCGGCGCCTCTTTCGCAATTTTTTTCATTTGCACCAAGGGCGTGGCACTAATGATTTCGCGCTCCAAACAGAAGTTGAAGAGCTTTCGGATGACGGCCTGGATGCGATTGGCAGCAACAGGAGCTGTTTTGGCTTTCTCATCAAGCAGCGCAAGAATCTGCTTACGCTTAACGTCCTGAATCTTCATCCGTCCGAGCGGTTCTACCAACTCACGCTCAAGCTGCCGCTGATCCTCCTTCCATGACTTCTTATTGAGTTCTGCCCACTTGATGTAGGTCTGTACCGCCTCAGCCACGCTCGGACTTTCGCGGTACTCGAACAACTCCATCACCTTTTTCTGCCCGGGATCAAGACCCTGCTCCACTAGTTGAGCGGCACGGTGCGCTGCGGCACGCGCATCCGCCAAGCTAAGGGCCGGGTACTGGCCCAGCGTCATCCGCCGCGCCGCGCCATGAAAGCTGTACAGATAGATGAATGCAATCGATGCCTTATTGACCCTCACCCGAAGGTTCCATGCCCCCAGTTGGTCGGATCAAATATCTCAAAACGCCCCCGTTTAGGGTCGTACTTAAGGTTCCTGAGGGTGTGGTCCTTGATGGGAGCAGTTCTTGCCATAACTAAAACCTGACCATTTCCTGGGTAGACTCTGGGTAGGAATATAGCTCACGGGGTAGGATTGGGGTAGGAATTTGACGATTTAAAACACAGTGATATGATTTCCACATATCTTCTAAAGATTTACACCTAATCCTTGATTTAAAAGGTTTTTTTAATAAGAAATAACAATAACTTAACTGCTCAACCCCACTGATAATCAGCGTAGATTAATGACTTGTAATCAGTAGGTCCCGAGTTCGACTCTTGGTGCCGGCACCATACAAAACAAAGGGTTACGTGAAGACGTAGCCCTTTTTTGTGCCTGAAATTCGGCGCGGGGTGGATTTGGGGTACATATCTGACAAGGACATCAAGCGACTTAGGGTTGTTGCTCGCCACCCGAACTGAAGGGCCAAGCTGGTGCAGCTATGCCCCGTATCCACTCACGCAGGATTCTCGTTGGAAGTGCTGGATACCAGAGCAAGAGCCGGCGTTTGCGCGGGTGGTCTATACGATAGTGCCGGTGATGGTCGGGGCTGCCGAGTTGCGCGCCTGAGCGCGGGCCTTGGTTGGCAGATATTACCGGCGCTGGCTTTGCTCGGATTTCATGGGCCTACAACTGCACGTCTGCCGGCATCCAGCGCTTGCGGTCGGGCCGCTCAGCCGACAAGCTAAGCCGGATGCTCAAAGTATGTCGAAAAAGGCACTCATTTCATGCGTATTCTGCTCACCGGCGGCGCCGGATTTATTGGTTCGGCGCTGATTCGCCACCTGCTCAACGACACCCAGCACCAGGTTCTCAACCTCGACAAGTTGACCTACGCCGGTAACCTCGAGTCGCTGGCCAGCGTCGCGGACAACCCGCGCTATCAGTTTCTTCAGGCCGACATTGTCGATCAGGCTGCGGTCAGCGCCGCGCTGGCGCAGTTCCAGCCGGACGCGCTCATGCACCTGGCCGCCGAGTCGCATGTCGACCGCTCCATCGACGGCCCAGCCGAGTTCATCCAGACCAACATAGTCGGTACCTACAGCCTGCTAGAGGCCACCCGCGCCTACTGGTCGGCGCTGCCGCCCGGGCGCAAGCAAACGTTTCGCTTCCATCATATTTCCACCGACGAGGTGTATGGCGATCTGCACGGGGTCGATGACCTGTTCAGCGAAACCACGCCCTACGCGCCCAGCTCGCCCTATTCGGCGAGCAAAGCCGCCTCCGACCATTTGGTGCGCGCCTGGCAGCGCACCTACGGGCTGCCAGTGCTGTTGACCAATTGCTCGAACAATTACGGCCCCTACCACTTCCCGGAAAAGCTGATTCCGCTGGTGATTCTCAATGCCCTGGATGGCAAGCCGCTGCCGGTGTACGGCAATGGCCAGCAGGTGCGCGACTGGTTGTATGTCGAGGATCACGCCCGCGCCCTGTTTAAGGTGGTGACCGAAGGCAAGGTCGGCGAGACCTACAATATCGGCGGCCACAACGAGCAGACCAACCTGCATGTGGTGCAGAGTATTTGCACCCTGCTCGATGAGCTGGCGCCGCGCCGGGGCGCCGGACCGCAGCAAGGCGGCGCCTATGCCGAGCTGATAAGCTTTGTCGCTGACCGTCCCGGCCATGACCTGCGCTACGCCATCGATGCCAGCAAGATCGAACGCGAGTTGGGCTGGACGCCGCAAGAGACCTTCGCCAGCGGTCTGCGCAAGACCGTGCGCTGGTACCTGGACAACCTCGACTGGTGCCGCCGCGTACAGGACGGCAGCTATCAACGCGAACGATTGGGAGCATCGGCATGAAAGGCATCATCCTCGCAGGCGGCTCCGGTAGCCGCCTGCACCCGATCACCCTGGGCGTATCCAAGCAACTGCTGCCGATCTACGACAAGCCGATGATCTACTACCCGATCTCGGTGCTGATGCTGACCGGCATCCGCGAGATTCTGATCATTTCCACCCCCGAGGATCTGCCCAACTTCCAGAAGATGCTTGGCGACGGTAGCCAGTTCGGCGTGCACTTCAGTTATGCCGAGCAGCCCTCGCCAGATGGCCTGGCCCAGGCCTTCCTGATCGGCGAGGCGTTTATCGGCGACGATTCGGTGTGTTTGATCCTCGGCGACAACATCTTCCACGGCCAGCACTTCGGCGACCAACTGGCGCGGGCTGCGGCGCAACCCTCAGGCGCCAGCGTATTCGGCTACTGGGTAAAAGACCCCGAGCGCTTCGGCGTGGTCGAGTTCGACGCCGACGGCCGGGCGCTGTCCATCGAAGAGAAGCCCCAGCAACCGAAGTCCAGCTACGCGGTCACCGGCCTGTATTTCTACGACAACGCGGTGATCGAGATCGCCAAAGCAGTCAAGCCGTCGGCGCGTGGCGAGCTGGAGATCACCGACGTCAACAACGCCTACCTCGAGCGCGGCGAGCTGCGCGTCGAACGCTTCGGTCGCGGTTTCGCCTGGCTCGACACCGGCACCCACGACAGCCTGTTGGAGGCTTCGCAGTACGTGCAGACTATCGAGCATCGCCAGGGCCTGAAAGTTGCCTGCCTGGAGGAAGTCGCCTTCCACAATGGCTGGATTGATCGCGCACAGTTGCTCAAGCAAGCCCAGGCCTTCGGCAAGACCGGCTATGGCCAATACCTGTTCAAACTGGCGGAGGAGCACGCATGAAGGTCATCCCAACCGCTCTACCGGAGGTGTTGATCCTCGAGCCTAAGGTGTTCGGCGACGAGCGCGGCTTCTTCTACGAGAGCTTCAACGCCCGCGCCTTCGCCGAGGCCACCGGCCTGAATCGCGAATTCGTCCAGGACAACCATTCGCGCTCGCAGCGCGGCGTGCTGCGCGGCCTGCATTACCAACTGCAGCAGGCCCAGGGCAAGCTGGTGCGGGTGACTGCCGGCGAGGTGTACGACGTGGCCGTGGATATTCGCCGCGGCTCGGCGAATTTCGGCCGCTGGGTCGGCGTGCACCTGTCCGCCGAGAACAAGCGCCAGCTGTGGGTGCCGGAGGGCTTCGCCCATGGTTTCCTGGTGCTTAGCGAATTCGCCGAATTCCTCTACAAGACCACTGACTACTACGCCCCGGCCCATGAACGTTGCATCCGCTGGGATGAACCGAGCCTGGCCATCGACTGGCCGCTGAGCGAAGCGCCGCAGCTGTCGGCCAAGGACCAACTCGGCCTCAGCCTGGCCGATGCGGAGCTGTTCCCATGAAGATTCTGCTGCTCGGTCAACACGGCCAAGTCAGCCGCGAATTGCAGCTGAGCCTGCACGGGCAAGGGGAACTGATCGTGCGCGGTCGCGCTCAACTCGACCTGGCCGAGCCCGCGCAGATTCGCCAGCAGGTGCGCCAATTGCGCCCCGACTTGATCGTCAACGCCGCCGCCTACACGGCGGTCGACCAGGCCGAAAGCGAGCCAGAACTGGCCTTCGCGATCAACGCCACGGCGCCCGGCGTGCTGGCCGAGGAAGCCGCCAGCCTAGGCGTGCCGCTAATCCACTACTCCACCGACTACGTGTTCGACGGCCGTAAGCCGGCGCCTTATGCCGAGGACGATACGCCCAACCCGCTCGGTGTCTATGGCCAGAGCAAGCTGGCCGGCGAGCGGGCGATTCAGGCCGTCGCTGGCGCCCACCTGATTCTGCGTACCAGCTGGGTCTACTCGCTGCACGGGCGCAACTTTCTGCTGACCATGCAACGCCTGCTGCAAGAACGCGACGAGCTCAAAGTCGTGGCCGATCAAATCGGCGCGCCAACCTGGGCCGGCAGCATCGCCAGCGCCAGCGCCCAGTTGATCGAGCATTGGCGCAACGGCCAAAACGGCCCCTGGGGCGTATATCACCTGACCGCCCAGGGCGAAATCTCCTGGTTCGGTTTTGCCAGCGCGATCGCCGAGCAACTGCGCACCCAGGGTAAATCGGCGGCCCAGCTAGAGACCATCCCCAGCAGCGCCTACCCGACCCCGGCGCAGCGCCCGCTCAACTCGCGACTCGACTGCAGTCGCCTGCAACGCGACTGGCAGGTCCAGCTGGCGGACTGGCACAGCGCCCTGCTGGAATGTTTGCACAGCCCTCGCCAGGCATAACGCGCACGCCGCTGAGCGGCCCGGCGGTGTCCGCATAGGCGCCCGCGCACCCGCGCTGACTTTCCAGGATTGTACGGCGCCCTGCGGCTTATCCAGGTGACAGGGTTGCCGGCTCGAGCGGGCTGGCCAGGCAAAGGGTGGCCTGGCCAGCCAAGCGTCACTGGCACATCCCTTGCTAAAGCTCGAAGATGCATAATTCCTGCGACACCCAGGCGCCTGACTTCATGACCGCAGCCCTCCGCACTCCCAAACGTCTCCGCTGGCGTAGCCTGGTGTTGCTTGCCCTGCTCCTGACCCCGCTACTCTGGCCGCTGCAACAACTGGCCGAGCGCTATTACCGCGGCGTGTTGAGCGAGCAGAACCGTCAGACCCTCGACCTGTACGTCGCCAACCTGCTCGGCACCCTGAACCGCTATGAGGTGTTGCCGCCGATCCTCGGCCAACTACCGACCCTGCGCCAGCTGTTGCAGCAAAGCGCCGATGTCCAATTGCGCGACCAGACCAACCGCCTGCTCGCCGGCCTGCAGCAGCAGACCGGGGCCGACGTGATCTACCTGATGGACCCCGACGGCCAGACCCTGGCGGCCTCCAACTGGGATCAAGAGGACAGCTTCGTCGAGCGCAATTTCTCCTACCGGCCCTATTTCCGCGAAGCCCTGCAAGGCCGTCCCGGTCGCTTCTTCGGCCTCGGTACCACATCTGGCAAGCGTGGCTACTTCTTCGCCGCCGCGGTACGCGAGGGCGCGCAGATCCTCGGCGTGCTGGTGGTCAAGGTCGACCTCGATCATACGGAAACACTGTGGGGCAATCGCCCCGAGCAGTTGCTGGTCACCGACAACTACGGCGTGGTGATCCTCACCTCGCAGGCCGATTGGCGCTTCCATGCCACCCGCGAGCTGGACAATGCCGAACGCGCCGCGATTACCGCCACCCAGCCTTACCGCATCCAGTCGCCGCCGCCCCTGCAACTCGAGCCAGGGGCCTGGCTACGGCAGGGCCGCGATCTCGACGATATCGGTTGGACCGTAAGCATTCTGGCGCCGCGCCTGCTGCTCGATCGTCCCGTGCGCAGCGCTGTCGCCATCGGTGGCGCGGCGTTGCTGGTGCTAATCCTGCTGCTCGGTCTGCTGATGCAACGCCGCCGTCATTACCTCGAACGCATCGCCCTGGATGCCCGTGCCCGCCAGGAACTGGAGCAGCGCGTGCAGGAGCGCACCCAGGATCTGGAGCGGCTCAACAGCCGCCTGAAACAGGAAGTACTGGAGCGCGAACACGCCCAGCAGGAACTGCTGCGCGCCCAGGATGAACTGGTCCAGGCCGGCAAACTGTCGGCCCTGGGCACCATGAGCGCGAGCATCAGCCATGAGCTCAACCAGCCGCTGGCGGCGATTCGCAGCTATGCCGACAACGCCTGCGTGCTGCTCGACCACCAGCGCAGCGAAGATGCGCGCGCCAACCTCAAGCTGATCAGCCAGATGACCGAGCGCATGGCCTCGATCATTTCCCACCTGCGCGCTTTCGCCCGCCGTGACCGCCACGCCCCGGAAAGCGTGGCCCTGCAACCGGCCCTCGACGACGCCCTGGCGCTGCTGGCCAAACGCCGCCGGGCGATGGAAGTCGAGCTGATCCGCGACCTGCCAGAAGCCACCCTGTGGGTTCAGGCTGGCGAAACCCGCCTGCGCCAGGTACTCGGCAACCTGCTGGCCAACGCCCTCGACGCCCTGGGCGAAAAAGCGCCACCACGGCGCATCTGGCTCAGCACCGAACGCCACGCCACGGGCATCGACCTGCACCTGCGCGACAACGGCCCGGGCTTCAGCGCCGAAGCCCTGCAACGCGCCCGCGAACCCTTCTTCACCACCAAGACCAGCGCCCAGGGCCTGGGCCTGGGCCTGGCGATTTGCGATACCCTGATACGCGCCCTCGGCGGTGAACTACTGCTGGCCAACCACCCCGACGGTGGCGCCCTGCTGACCCTGCGCCTGCGCGCCGCCGAACACGGCGTTAGAACCCAGTCGCCCGAGGACTACTACCTATGACCACCCTCGACCCACGCACTCAAGTGCTGTTGATCGACGACGACCCGCACCTGCGCCAGGCCTTGAGCCAGACCCTCGACCTGGCTGGGCTGCAAGTCGTCAGCCTGGCCGACGCTCGCGGCGTCGCCGCGCGCATCGAGCGCGACTGGGCCGGTGTGGTGGTCAGCGATATTCGCATGCCGGGCATCGATGGTATGCAACTGCTCGAACAGTTGCACGAGCAGGACTCGGACCTGCCGGTGCTGTTGATCACCGGCCATGGCGATGTGCCGCTGGCGGTGCAGGCGATGCGCGCCGGCGCCTATGACTTTCTCGAGAAACCCTTCGCCAGCGCAGACCTGCTCGACAGCGTACGCCGCGCCCTCGCCCTGCGCCGCCTGGTCCTGGATAACCGCTGCCTGCGCCTGGCCCTGGCCGACCGCCAGCAGTTGAGCGCGCGCCTGGTCGGCCAGTCGCCGGCCATGGCGCGCCTGCGCGAGCAGATCGGTGCCCTGGCCAACATCAGCGCCGATGTATTGATCCTCGGTGAGACGGGGGCCGGCAAGGAAGTCGTCGCCCGCGCCCTGCACGACCTGTCCAACCGCCGCGACGGGCCCTTCGTGGCGATCAACGCCGGCGCCCTGGCCGAGTCGGTGGTGGAAAGCGAACTGTTCGGCCACGAGCCCGGCGCCTTTACCGGCGCGCAAAAACGCCGTATCGGCAAGTTCGAGTTCGCCAACGGCGGCACCCTGTTCCTCGATGAAATCGAGAGCATGAGCCTGGAGGTGCAGGTCAAGCTGCTGCGCCTGCTGCAGGAACGGGTGGTCGAGCGCCTGGGCGGCAACCAGTTGATCCCCCTGGATATCCGCGTGATCGCCGCGACCAAGGAAGACCTGCGCCAGGCCGCCGATCAGGGCCGCTTCCGCGCCGACCTGTATTACCGCCTGAACGTCGCCCCGCTGCGCATCCCGCCCCTGCGTGAACGTGGCGAAGACGCCCTGCTGCTGTTCCAGCACTTCGCCGATGGCGCCAGCACCCGCCATGGCCTGGCCGTGCGCGAACTGCAACCAGGGCAGCGCGCCATGCTCCTGCGCCATCCCTGGCCGGGTAATGTGCGCGAACTGCAGAATGCCGCGGAGCGCTTCGCCATCGGTCTCGACCTGGGTCTGGATTTCGGCCTGGAGCTGAGCCTGGACAGCCCGCAGAGCGGCGTGCCGCCCAGCGGTAACCTCAGCGAGCAGGTGGAGGCCTTCGAGCGCGCCATGATCGCCGCCGAACTGAGTCGTGCCCATGGTTCGCTGCGCAGCTTGGCCGAAGCCCTCGGCGTGCCGCGCAAGACCCTGCACGACAAATTACGCAAGCATGGCCTGAGCGTCAGCGACTCTGGCGGAAGCTCGCCAGATGACCTCGACTGACTGGCGGATTCCCGCCATTTTTGCCCACCCCAGCGCGCCATAATCTGCAGCAGCGGCGTGCCGAACCGCTGGCGGGAACCTCTCTGCTCCCCGCACAAGCCAGCTCCCGCAAGCTGCCATCGCCTTCTGCCAAGGATTATTCGCGACTCTAAGGAGCGCCGATCAACAGTCTGGCATGGCGGTTGCTCTAGTTCCTGCAGGCGATCCAACAAGCACAAGTCCAGGCAGTCGCTGCCCAGCGTCCGTCGTTTTCCGGCAGGCCGCCTAGACTTATTCTTGTTCGCCCGCTCTACAGCGCTGCGGCGCATACCGAAGCACAAAAACAAGAGGAAGCATTTCATGTTCAAACTGACTGCCAAGGCGCTGGCTTGCGCCCTGTCGCTGAGCATCGCCGGCATGGCCCAAGCGGCCGATCCGATTGTGATCAAATTCTCCCACGTGGTCGCCGAGCACACGCCGAAAGGCCAGGGCGCCGCGCTGTTCAAGAAGCTCGCCGAAGAGCGCCTGGGCGACAAGGTCAAGGTCGAGGTCTACCCGAACTCCTCGCTGTTCGGCGATGGCAAGGAAATGGAAGCGCTGTTGCTCGGTGACGTGCAACTGATCGCACCGTCCCTGGCCAAGTTCGAGCAATACACCAAGCAGATCCAGGTATTCGACCTGCCGTTCCTGTTCCAGGACATGGCCGCCGTCGACCGTTTCCAGCAAAGCCCGGAAGGTCAGGCGCTGCTGAAATCCATGGAAGACAAGAACATCACCGGCCTGGGTTACTGGCACAACGGCCTCAAGCAGCTGTCCGCCAACAAGGCGCTGCGTGAGCCAAAAGATGCCCGTGGCCTGAAGTTCCGCGTACAGGCGTCCGCCGTCCTCGAAGAGCAGTTCAAGGCCGTGCGCGCCAACCCGCGCAAGATGAGCTTCGCCGAGGTTTACCAAGGTCTGCAGACTGGCGTGGTCAACGGTGCCGAGAACCCCTACTCGAACATTTACAGCCAGAAGATGCATGAAGTGCAGAAGTACATCACCGAGTCCAACCACGGTGTCCTCGACTACATGCTGATCACCAACACCACGTTCTGGAACGGCCTGCCGGCAGACGTCCGCACTGAGCTGGACAAGATCATCGTGGAGGTGACTGCCGAAGTGAACAAGCAAGCAGACGCGCTGAACGAAGGTGACAAGCAACGCATCCTCGATGCCAAGACCAGCGAAATCATCAACCTGACCCCAGAGCAACGCGGCATGTGGCGCGACGCCATGAAGCCGGTGTGGGCCAAGTTCGAAGGCGAGATCGGTGCCGACCTGATCAAGGCCGCCGACGCCGCCAACCAGTAGAAGGGTGGGTTTAGCCACAAAGTGGCGTAACCCACCGGCAGCGGCGGCTGCTCGCCCCGCTGTCGGGCTATTGCGCCAGGTACTGCCGTAGATGCAGCCCTGGCCCCCCTTCTCTCCACTGGAGATGCTATCGATGAACGCCTTGCGACGCGCGTATGATCACTTCGAGGAAGGCTTTATCGCCTTTCTCCTGGCGCTCATGACGCTGGTGACATTCGTCTACGTGATCCTCAACAACCTCTACACCCTGTTCTACAACTGGGGCGATCGCTGGGAAGGCGCCAGCGACCAGCTCTTCGCCATCGGCGACTTCATTCTCGGGCTGGCCCAGGACATGACCTGGAGCATCTCTCTGACCAAGGCCCTGTTCGCCTGGTTGATCTTCTTCGGCCTGGCCTATGGCGTGCGCACCGCCGGGCATATCGGCGTCGACGCGCTGGTCAAACTGGCCAGCAAGCCAGTGCAACGGATTATTGGCTTGATCGCCTGCCTGTGCTGCCTGGCCTATGCCGGGCTGATCGCGGTAGCCAGCTTCGACTGGATGCACACCTTGTTTACCGCCAACATTGGCGCCGAGGACCTCGGTCACTACGGCATCAAGCAATGGCATATCACCCTGATCGTGCCGTTCGGCTACGCCATGGTATTTATTCGTTTCCTGGAAATCTTCGTGCGTATCCTACGCCACCAGCAGACCGGTCTCGGCCTGGCCGATGAAGCCGCCGAAGCCATGAAGTTGACCGAGCACGAGGAACCCAAGCAATGACCATTCTGTTCCTCTTCATTCTGCTGTTCGTGCTGATGTTCATTGGCGTGCCGGTTGCAGCGTCCCTCGGCCTGGCGGGTTCGGTGACCATCATGCTGTTCAGCCCGGACTCCGTGCGTTCGCTGGCGATCAAGCTGTTCGAGACCAGCGAGCACTACACCCTGCTGGCGATTCCGTTCTTCCTCTTGTCCGGCGCCTTCATGACCACTGGCGGTGTGGCCCAGCGCCTGATCGATTTCGCCAACGCCTGCGTCGGCCATATCCGTGGCGGCCTGGCGATTTCCGCGGTGATGGCCTGCATGCTGTTTGCCGCCTTGTCCGGCTCCTCGCCGGCGACCGTGGCCGCAGTGGGCTCGATTGCCATCGCCGGCATGGTCCGCTCCGGTTACCCGCAAGCATTCGGCGCCGGCATCGTCTGTAACGCCGGCACCCTGGGCATCCTGATTCCACCGTCGATCGTCATGGTGGTGTATGCCGCCGCGACCGAGCAATCGGTCGGCAAGCTGTTCATGGCCGGTGTGGTACCGGGCCTGATGCTGGGTGTGGCATTGATGGTGGCAATCTACATTGTCGCGCGCAAGATGGACCTGCCCTCTCTGCCGCGTGCCAGCCTGCGCCAACTGCTGACCACCGCACGCAAGGCGATCTGGGGCCTGCTGCTGATGGTAATCATCCTCGGCGGCATCTATTCCGGCATGTTCACCCCGACCGAAGCGGCTGCGGTGGCGGCGGTCTACGCCGGTTTCGTCGCCCTGTTCGTGTACAAGGACATGACGGTGCGCGAGTGCCCCAAGGTGCTCCTGGAGTCCGGCAAACTGACCATCATGCTGATGTTCATCATCGCCAACGCCATGCTCTTCGCCCACGTGCTGACCACCGAGCAGATCCCCCAGACCATCACCGCGATTGTGATCGAGATGGGCCTGCAGCCTTGGCAATTCCTGCTGGTGGTGAACATCGTGTTGCTGGTGGCCGGTGCCTTCATGGAACCCTCGGCGATCATCCTGATCCTCGCGCCAATCCTGTTCCCGATCGCCGTGCAGCTGGGCATCGACCCGATCCACCTGGGCATCATCATGGTGGTGAACATGGAGATCGGCCTGATCACCCCGCCGGTGGGCCTGAACCTGTTCGTCACCTCGGCGGTGACCGGCATGCCGCTGACCGCGGTGATCAAGGCCGCCTGGCCGTGGTTGATGCTGCTGCTGGGCTTCCTGATGATCATCACCTATGTGCCGGCCGTGTCCATGGCCCTGCCGAACTGGCTGGGCATGAACTGACCGCACTCTATTGAAGTACTCCCTGTACCTTCTGCCCGGCCTCAGTGCCGGGCTTTTTTTGGGCGCGATTGCGGTCACAGGCTGCGCGCGGGGAGTCTTTTCGTAGCAGCGGATTTATCCGCGAAAATCATCTAACCACAGACAAAATCCGCAGCTGAAGCCGCGTCCACAGACGGCGACCGGATTCAACACCGCAGCGGGACAGCGTCCGGACAACTCCGGCCAGCGCCTGACAACCATTCCTATCCTTGACCCACGTCAGCACCGCCTGAGACCCAACATGGGTAAATGGCGATTGCCATACCCTCAAGGAGAGTCACCATGCCCCAGGCTTCCACAAAACTCCGTCTGGCCGCACTGATTGCACTGGTGGTCGGTTCGATGATCGGCGGGGGAATCTTTTCGCTGCCGCAAAACATGGCGACCAGCGCCAGCGCTGGGGCCATCCTGATCGGCTGGGCCATCACCGCCGTGGGCATGCTGACCCTGGCCTTCGTGTTCCAGAGCCTGGCCGTGCGCAAACCGGAGTTGGATGCCGGGGTCTACGCCTACGCCAAGGCCGGCTTTGGCGACTACATGGGCTTCTCCTCGGCTTGGGGCTACTGGATCAGCGCCTGGATCGGCAACGTCAGCTACTTCGTCCTGCTGTTCAGCACCCTCGGCTACTTCTTCCCGATCTTTGGTGAAGGCAACACCTTGGCCGCCATCATCGGCGCCTCGCTGCTGCTCTGGGCCGTACATTTTCTGGTGCTGCGCGGCATCCACGAGGCGGCGTTCATCAACCTGGTGACCACTGTTGCCAAGATCGTGCCGTTGCTGCTGTTTGTCGTCATCACCGCCATTGCCTTCAAGCTCGAGGTGTTCACCGCAGATTTCTGGGGACGCGGCAACCTGGAGCTGGGCAGCGTGATGGACCAGGTGCGCAACATGATGCTGGTCACCGTCTGGGTGTTTATCGGCATCGAAGGGGCCAGCGTTTATTCGGCCCGCGCCGAGAACCGTGCGGACATCGGCAAGGCCACGGTGATCGGTTTCGTCGGTGTCTTGCTGCTGTTGGTGATGGTCAACGTGTTGTCCATGGGCATCCTCAGCCAGGCCGAACTGGCCGGATTGAAGAATCCCTCCATGGCTGGCGTGCTGCAACAGGTGGTCGGCCCCTGGGGCGCGGCGCTGATTGGCATCGGCCTGATCGTCTCGCTGCTCGGCGCGCTGCTGTCCTGGACCCTGCTGTGTGCGGAGATCCTGTTCGTCGGCGCAGGCGATCACACCATGCCCAACTTCCTGAAAAAGGAAAACGCCCAGCACGCGCCGGTCAACGCGCTGTGGCTGTCCAACGGCCTGATTCAGCTGTTTCTGATCATCACCCTGTTCAACGACGCCACCTACCTCAAGCTGCTGTACCTGGCCACCTCGATGATCCTGTTGCCGTATTTCTGGTCCGCCGCCTATGCGGTGCTGCTGGCGGTACGTGGTGAAACCTACGAAGGCCAGCCCGGTACGCGCCGCAAGGATCTGCTGATCGGCCTGATCGCGGTGATCTACGCGGTGTGGCTGGTGTATGCCGGCGGTGTGCAGTACGTCCTCCTGTCGGCGCTGCTCTATGCGCCGGGCGCGCTGTTCTTCGCCAAAGCCAAGCGTGAACAGGGCCAAGCTGTTTTCACCCGCGTGGAGCAGCTGATCTTCCTGGCCGTATTGATCGGTGCAGGCATTGCCGCCTATGGCCTCTATGCCGGCTTCCTCAGCCTCTAACAGAAGGATTTATGACATGAGTAATGGAAAACTTGGAGTGCATTCCGAAGCCGGCAAATTGCGCAAGGTGCTGGTCTGCTCCCCCGGCCTGGCCCATCAACGCCTGACCCGAGCAACTGCGACGAGCTGCTGTTCGACGACGTGATCTGGGTCAATCAGGCCAAGCGCGACCACTTCGACTTCGTCACCAAGATGCGTGAACGCAATATCGAAGTGATCGAGATGCACAACCTGCTCACCGAGGTGGTGCAAAACCCCGACGCCCTGAAGTGGATTCTCGACCGCAAGACCTCGGTTAACCAGGTGGGCCTCGGCCTGCACGACGAACTGCGCAGCTGGCTGGAAGGCCAGGCGCCGCGCAAACTGGCCGAGTACCTGATCGGTGGCGTCGCCGGCGTCGACCTGCTCACCGGCGGTGGCAGCGAGCTGGCCAAGATGTTCAGCGAATTCCTCGGCGCCTCCAGCTTTATCCTGCCGCCGCTACCGAACACCCAGTTCACCCGGGACAACAGTTGCTGGATATACGGCGGCGTGGTGTTGAGCCCGATGTACTGGTCAGCGCGGCGCCAGGAAACCCTGCTGATGACGGCGATTTACAAGTTTCACCCGGACTTTCTCAATGCCGATTTCCAGTTCTGGTATGGCGATCCGGATCTCGACCACGGCGCTGCCACCCTCGAGGGCGGCGACGTGATGCCGATCGGCAACGGCGTGGTCTTGCTCGGCATGGGCGAGCGCACCTCGCACCAGGCCATCGGTCAGTTGGCGCAATCGCTGTTCAAGGCCGGCGCGGTGCAACGGGTGATAGTCGCCGGCCTGCCAAAGTCGCGGGCTGCCATGCACCTGGATACCGTGTTCAGCTTCTGCGACCGTGACCTGGTGACCATCTTCCCATCGGTGGTCGAACAGATCGTCGCCTTCAGCATTCGCCCGGATGAAAGCCGTCCCGGCGGTATGGATATCCGCCGTGAAGCAAAACCGTTCCTCGAGGTGGTGGCCGAATCGCTCAACCTGAAGAAGCTCCGCGTGGTGCAAACCGGCGGCGACAGCTACGAGGCCGAACGCGAGCAATGGGACGACGGCAACAATGTAGTCGCCCTCGAACCCGGCGTGGTCATCGGCTACGACCGCAACACCTACACCAACACCTTGCTGCGCAAGGCCGGGGTGGAAGTCATCACCATCGACGCCAGCGAACTGGGCCGCGGCCGCGGCGGCGGCCATTGCATGACCTGCCCGATTATTCGCGACCCGATCGATTACTGAGTAACCCGCAGCGGCCCTTACCCGAGCCGCGACAATCCCGACGCTGATCCAGCGCCGGGGTTAAAAACGTTAATTTCTCAAGAGGAAATCCGTCATGGCGTTCAACCTGCACAACCGTAGCCTGCTGAGTTTGATGCATCACAGCGCCCGCGAACTGCAGTATCTGTTGGATCTGTCCCGCGACCTGAAGCGCGCCACCTACACCGGCACCGAGCAGCAGCACCTCAAGGGCAAGAACATCGCGCTGATCTTCGAGAAGAGCTCGACCCGTACCCGCTGCGCCTTCGAGGTCGCGGCCCATGACCAGGGCGCCCATGTCACCTATATAGAGCCGAGCTCCTCGCAGATCGGCCACAAGGAGAGCATGAAGGACACCGCCCGCGTGCTGGGACGCATGTTCGACGCCATCGAATACCGCGGTTTCGGCCAGGAGATAGTCGATGAGCTGGCCAAGTACGCCGGCGTGCCGGTGTTCAATGGTCTGACGGCGGAATTCCACCCAACCCAGATGATTGCCGACGTGCTGACCATGCGCGAGCACAGCGACAAACCGCTGCATGAGATCAGCTACGCCTACCTCGGCGATGCCCGCTACAACATGGGCAACTCGCTGCTGATGATCGGCGCCAAATTGGGCATGGACGTACGCATCGGTGCGCCCAAGGATCTCTGGCCGACGCCCGAGTTTATCGCCCAATGTCAGGCCTTCGCCGCCGAGAGTGGCGCGCGCCTGAGCCTCACCGAAGACCCCGAGGAAGCAGTCAAGGGCGTCGATTTCATCCACACCGATGTCTGGGTCTCCATGGGCGAACCCGCCGCGGTATGGGACCAGCGCATCGCCCAATTGCTGCCCTACCAGGTGAATGCGCAGATGATGAAAGCCTCGGGCAATCCCCGGGTGAAATTCATGCATTGCCTGCCGGCCTTTCATAACAGCGAGACCGAAGTGGGCAAGGAGCTGGCCGAACGTTACCCGCACCTGGCAAACGGCGTGGAGGTCACCGAAGAGGTGTTCGAGTCGCCGGCCAACATCGCCTTCGAGCAGGCGGAGAATCGCATGCACACGATCAAAGCGATTCTGGTCTCGGCGTTGGCTGATATCTGACGGATAACCCCGCCCCTGGGGCTGCCGATAGACCGCGAAGGAGTCCCGTGCGCGGGTGTAACTGCCACAGCGCACGGGGCAAGTCGCTAGCTTGCCAGCGGCTACAGGCAAGAGTCATCACCTTCGAGAGGGACATGCACTATGCGTATCGTCGTTGCACTGGGCGGTAACGCCCTCCTTCGCCGTGGTCAACCCATGACCGCGGACAATCAACGGATCAATATCCGGATCGCCGCCGAACAGATCGCCAAAATAGCCCCCGGCAACGAGCTGGTGGTGGCGCACGGCAATGGCCCCCAGGTCGGCCTGCTGTCCTTGCAGGCCGCCGCTTACACCGAGCTCAGCCCCTACCCGCTGGATGTGCTGGGCGCCGAAACCGAAGGCATGATCGGCTACATGATTGAACAGGAGCTGGGCAACCTGCTGCCCGTCGAGGTGCCCTTCGCTACCCTGCTGACCCAGGTGGAAGTCGACCCGGCCGACCCGGCCTTTCAACACCCGAGCAAACCGATTGGCCCGGTCTACAGCAAGGTCGAGGCCGAGCGCCTGGCCGCCGAAAAAGGCTGGAGTATCGCCGCCGATGGCGAGCAGTTTCGCCGCGTGGTCGCCAGCCCGCGGCCGATACGGATCTTCGAAATCCGCCCGATCAAGTGGCTGCTGGAGAAAGGCAGCATCGTCATCTGCGCCGGCGGTGGCGGTATCCCGACGCTGTACGGCGCAGACGGCAAGCTCAAGGGCGTGGAAGCGGTGATCGACAAGGATCTGTGCTCGGCGCTGCTGGCCGAACAGCTGCAGAGCGATCTACTGGTGATCGCCACCGATGTCAGCGCGGTGTATGTCGACTGGGGCCAGGCGACGCAAAAAACCATCAGTGCCGCCCACCCGGACGCCCTGGAGCAACTCGACTTTGCCGCCGGCTCCATGGGGCCGAAAGTCCAGGCCGCCTGCGAGTTCGCCCGTAATACCGGCAAAGTCGCGGTGATCGGCGCATTGGCGGATATCCAAGCCATCGTCCAAGGTAAGGCCGGCACCCGGATCAGCACGGCGCAACCGGGCATTCACTACCGCTGACATCCCCCTATTCATACTTACAGGAGCCTCGCCATGAGCGAACCCGGCCATCTGCATATCACCCGTGCGCCCTTGCAGCCCAACGACTTTGGCTACGACATCAACGTCGAGTATCAGGTGGTCAATGATCCCGCGACGGGCACGGCCATGCACTTCAGCATGCACGGTGAAATCAACGGCGCAGCCTTCACGGAAGAATTCGAACTGCCCAGGGACATGGCCTGCAACTTTGCCAGCAACTGTTTCCACCTCGCGCAGAAACACGGCCTGCCGAAAACGGCGAATATCATCTCAATGCACCACAAATACGACGCCATGTTCGAAGACATCCGCCAGCGCCTCGATCTGCATTCCGGTGAGGCGGTCAAGCCAGAGCACTTGCTGTAACTGCCCGGGCTTGTTGCGCACCAGGCCCGGGCCGGCAGCAACGGGGCGATAGCGCGCCCATGCCGAGCCTCGCGTTGCAGCCATACGTCGATGACGATCGGCCCCGTCGCGCCAGCGCGCAGCAACCCGAAGACCTGGCGCTAACGGCGCAGCACGCTCGCCCATCGACCACACTGCCGCGCACAGCAACCATCATCTGTTGATTCGCAGCAGCGGCGCCGCTTAGCCCGCAGGCGAGTGCGTACACCAGAATTCGACAGGCTCCTAGGTCGCCGCCATCGCCCTGGCCTGCTCGCGCAGGACGAACTTCTGCACCTTGCCGGTGGCAGTTTTTGGCAGCGCGGTGAAGACCACACGACCAGGCACCTTGAAGCGCGCCATACGCTGTTGGCAGAAGGCAATCACTTCGGCCTCCGTCAGTTCGACTCCCGGCTTGGCGGTGACGAAGGCGCAGGGGGTTTCGCCCCACTTGTCGCTGGGCATGGCCACCACCGCCGCTTCGAGGATCTGCGGATGACGGTAGAGCACGTCCTCCACCTCGATCGAGGAGATGTTCTCGCCGCCGGAGATGATGATGTCCTTGGAGCGGTCCTTGATCTCCACATAACCGTCGGCGTGCCACACCGCCAGGTCGCCGGAGTGGAACCAGCCGCCGGCGAAGGCTTCGGCGGTGGCCGTGGGGTTCTTCAGGTAGCCTTTCATCACCACGTTGCCGCGCATCATGATCTCGCCGATGCTCTGGCCGTCCTTCGGCACCGGCTGCAGGGTGTCCGGGTCGGCCACCATCAGACCGTCGAGCAATGGCGCCCGCACGCCCTGGCGGGATTTCAGGCGCGCTTGCTGCTCGGGGGTTTCGCTGTCCCACTCCTCCTTCCATTCGCAGGCCACGCTGGGGCCATAGGTTTCGGTCAGGCCATAGACGTGGGTGACGCGAAACTCCATGGCTTCCATGGCCTCGATCACTGCCGCAGGTGGCGCGGCGCCGGCAGTCAGCACCTTGACCGGGCGGGTCTTCAGCGCCTTCAGCTCATCGGCGGCATTGGCCAGCATGTTCAGCACGATGGGCGCGCCACAGAAGTGGTCGACGCCATGCTCGGCAATCGCCGGGTAAATCGCCTCGGCGCGCACATGGCGCAGGCACACATTGACCCCGACATAGGCCGCCAGCGCCCAGGGGAAACACCAGCCGTTGCAGTGGAACATCGGCAGCGTCCACAGGTACACCGGGAAGCGGCTCATGTCCCAGCACATGGCATTGGACAAGGCATTCAGGTGCGCGCCGCGGTGGTGGTAGACCACGCCCTTGGGGTTGCCCGTGGTGCCGGAGGTGTAGCTGAGCGAGATCGCCTGCCACTCGTCGGCGGGCATCTGCCAGGCATAGTCGGCGTCGCCTTCGGCCAACAGCGCCTCGTAGTCGAACTGGCCAATCAACTGGCCGTCCTGATATTCCGGGTCGTCGATGCCGATAATCAGTGGCCGGTTGGGCAGGTGGCTGGTGGCGCGCTGCACCAGTTCGCCGAACTCCTTGTCGACCAGCAGCACCTTGGCTTCGCCATGCTGCAGGATGAAGGCGATAGCTTCGGCATCCAGACGGGTATTGATGGCATTCAGCACGGCGCCGCACATGGGTACACCGAAGTGCGCCTCGAACATCGCCGGGCCGTTCGGCGCGATCACCGCTACCGTATCGCCCAGGCCAATGCCGCGCTGCGCCAGGGCCGAAGCCAGGCGAATACAGCGGCGGTAAGTCTCGCCCCAGGTCTGGCGCAGACTACCGTTGATCAGCGCCGTGCGCTGCGGGTAGACACTCGCCGCGCGCTCGAGAAAACTCAAGGGACTGAGTGCCTGAAAATTCGCCGCCTCGCGCGGCATGCCATATTCGTAGGGGTTGGGGCTGTGCATTATTGTTCTCCAGCGGAACCTTGGGCTGGATAAACCTTACCAGTAGTATGGTTTTGCCGAAGCGCTACCTTGGTCGAAGCAGTGACTCACGGGTCATAAATCACGTCAGCATAATCACCCGAACAGTCGAGCCACAGCTCGCCCCATCGAATTACCCCGTGTTTGCGGGTCCCTGGGCGAGCGACAAGCAGGTATCGCTTCATCTGAGCTTGTCCGGCGTATTTATTTGAAGGAGTTTCCCGCGTGAAGTCTCGCTTACCCGTGATTGTTGGTTTTGGTGGTTATAACGCAGCCGGCCGCAGCTCCTTTCACCACGGCTTCCGCCGCACCGTGATCGAGTCGATGGACCTGCGCGCACGCCAGGAAACCCTCGCCGGCTTGGCCGTGATGATGAAACTGCTGCAGGTACTCGACGGCAACTACCAGACCATCGACGGCACGGCGCTGAGCCTGGCGGAGATCGACAGCCGTTTTGCCGAACAGATTCTCGCCTCGACCCTGGTACGGCGTATCGAAAAGCAGCATCTGGATGTCGACGCCGCCCACTGGCAGAAAAACATCAGCGTCAGTGGCGCGTCCGGCACCCCGCTGAGCTTCATTAGCAATCGCAAGCAACTGCCCGAGCCACTGCCGACCAATTGGTCGGTGGAGGAGCTTAACGCCACCGAGGTGCGCGTCACCCTGCACGACAACTGCGACTTCAAGGTCGACAGCTACCGCGCCCTGCCGGTGAAGTCCGCCGGTCAGTTGCCCAGCGGTTTCGAGCCGAGCGAACACTACAACTCACGCTTCCACCCGCGCGGCCTGAGCATGGCCATCGTCGGGGTGACCGACGCCCTGCGCTCGACCGGCCTGCCCTGGCAATCGATCGTCGATCGGGTACAACCGGACGAAGTCGCGGTGTTCGCCAGCTGCATCATGAGCCAGCTCGACGAAAACGGCTTCGGCGGCATGATGCAATCGCGCCTCAAGGGCGGCCGGGTCACCGCCAAGCAGCTGGCCCTGGGCCTCAACAGCATGCCAGCGGACTTCATCAACGCCTACGTGCTCGGCAGTGTCGGCAGCACCGGCAGCATCACCGGCGCCTGCGCCACCTTCCTCTACAACCTGCAGAAGGGCATCGAGCAGATCACCACGGGCAAGGCCCGGGTGGTGATCGTCGGCAGCAGCGAAGCGCCGCTCAATCAGGAGTGCATCGAGGGTTACGGCGCCATGGGCGCGCTGGCCACCGAAGAGGGCCTGCGCCAGATCGAAGGCCAGCAACAGGTGAACTTCCGCCGCGCCAGCCGCCCGTTCGGCGACAACTGCGGTTTCACCCTGGCCGAGGCCTGCCAGTTCGTGGTGCTGATGGACGACGAACTGGCCCTGGAGCTGGGCGCCGACATCCACGGCGCGGTGCCGGATGTATTCGTCAACGCCGATGGCTTCAAGAAATCCATCTCCGCCCCCGGCCCCGGTAATTACCTGACCATGGCCAAGGCCGTCGCCAGCGCCGTGCAGTTGCTCGGCCTCGATGCCGTGCGCCAGCGCAGCTTCGTCCACGCCCACGGCTCCAGCACCCCGGCCAATCGCACCACCGAATCGGAACTACTGGACCGCATCGCCGCCACCTTCGCCATCGAGCAATGGCCGGTGACCGCAGTCAAGGCCTTCGTCGGCCACTCCCTGGCCACCGCCAGCGGCGACCAGGTGATCTCCGCCCTGGGCAGCTTCAAGTACGGCGTCATCCCCGGAATCAAGACCATCGACGCGGTCGCCGATGACGTCTTCCAACAGCACCTGCACATCGCCACCGAGGATCGTCAGCTCGGCCAGCAGGCGCTGGACGTGTGCTTCATCAACTCCAAGGGCTTCGGCGGCAACAACGCCAGCGCCGTGGTGCTGGCGCCCCATGTGGTCGACAAGATGCTGCGCAAGCGTCACGGCGCCGAGGCCTTCGCCGCCTATTGCGCACGCCGCGAACAGACCCGCGCCGCCGCCCGCGCCTACGACGAACAGGCCATGCAGGGTCAACTGGAAATCATCTACAACTTCGGCCGCGACCTGATCGACGACAAGGCCATCGAGCTGGGCACCGAACAGATCAAGGTGCCGGGCTTCGCTCAGCCGCTGGTGTTCAAGCAGGATGACCGCTTCACCGACATGCTCGACTAACCGCCTACCTGGTGGTTGCGGACCGGTTCAGATTGCTCCGCGGGGTATCGCTTTATGCCTTTGCATGCCAAGAAAAATGCCGCTCACTTGGCTCAAGTGAACGGCATTGCGGCACATGGCCAGAGCGATTCAAACTACAGCTGACTGGCTGCGAAATGGCTTACCAGCCGACACCAAAGCCCAGGCTGTAGTGGGTTTCGTCTATATCGCCTTCCGAACCACTGACGATATCTTTCTCGGCCTTCATGTTCAGCGAAGCCCAGTCGGTGACCTTGTAGCGCAGTCCCACCTCGGCATCCAGGGCGTATTCGGCGACATTAGCCAGCGGCTTGCCGACCTCACCGGTGCTGAACAGCTCGAAGCTCTTGCCGACCAGATAACGGTTGTAGTCCCACTTCGCGCTCACGGCATAGAAGTTGTCCTTCTCGCCATTGGCATACAGGTAGTCGGTGCGGTTCATCAAGCCGGCGACGGAGAAGGCGCCCAATTCGTTATCCCAGAACTGGTAACCCGGACCGGTACCGACGGTGCGCTGGCGCTGCAGTTCTTCGATCTGATCGCGCTTGTAATCGACACGCCCCTCCCAGAACCAGTGCTCATTGAAGAAACGGTCGAGGGCATACTCGGCACCCCAGTTATCCGTGGCCACTACGCCGTCCTGGAACTCGCGGTTGTACTCGGCCGCGGCAGAGTGCCGCCAGAGGCCATGGCGCATCTGGGTTTTCAGGTCGACATCATAGTCATCGGTATCAGTTTCGGCGCGTTTGTAGTCCAGCGCGGCATCGATATTGCCCTCCCAGGTCAAATCCTCGATCAGTGGCTTGGGCTTCATGATCCGCTCGATACTCGCCAGTTCGATGGTTCGCGGCCCTTCGCCATTGGCCAGGGTGACTTTGCCCTGCTCGGCAGCCAGCAGGGCTTTGGCCCGTTCACCGGTAAGTTTGCCTTCCTTGATCAGCAGCTCCTGGTCGCTTTCGAGGGTGGCGATTTTCTTCCAATCCAGCGCGATCGAGCCACCGTACTCGGTTTCCAGGAGCAGTTTTTTCCCTTCAAAGAATTTGATCGTACCGCTCAGCCGATCGCCGTTTTTCAACCACACAGTATCGGCCAGCAGAGGACTGGTAGCGGCCGCAAGGGTCAGGCACAGCAGGGTTCTGAAAATCATAAGAATGCTTGAAAAACTCTGATTGAATAAACGCCGAGCATTATGCGCAAGCCCGACCTCTGAACAAGCACTGACCGTCGGAATTAATCGGAGTTCAAGCCAGGCGACCGGCGCCATGATGGCACGATCCGAGCCTCTGACCCTGGGCCCCAGCAGATAATGGCGCTCGGAGGAGGTACGCCCCAGGCCACCCATTTGCTCCAGCTCGTACGGCAGCGACAGGCGAGCCCGGCGGTTGGCTGCAGTGCTCGCTCGGCGCAGTAACAGGGGTTTGTCCGATCGCCAGGTATCGATATCCTTGCAGGCGACCGGCACCTGGCCGGCATAGCGGGTTTTCAGCGCCCGCTTGCCGCCGGCGAGCAGCAGAATGTCGCCTGCTCAGGCGGTCGCCATTATTCAGCGCGACCCTGTCCGCCACCACTGGCCTGGCCCAACCCACCAACGCAGATAACCGCAGGGTGCGCAGCAGCATGATCAATCGACCACCGCCAGCTCAGGATGAAGCCGCCACGCAAGCCGCTGCGCCCCGGTCAGCGGCAAGCCCGGAAGGACGACGCGAGGCACTGTATATGACGCTCGCGCACGTTCCGGCGGGCAAGGTGGTCAGCTATGGTCAATTGGCTGAGCTGGCCGGCCTTGGCCGCGCCGCCCGCTGGGTAGGACGCAGCCTCAGCCAGCTGCCGCAGGGTACGACACTGCCCTGGCATCGGGTGATCGCCGCCAGCGGTCGCCTGAGCCTGCCGGCGGGCAGCGCTTCCGGCGCGGAGCAACGGCAGCGCTTGCGCGCCGAAGGCGTGCTGGTCATCAATGATCGCGTGGATATCCGACGGCACGGCTGGCGCCCAATGGAGCACAGCGGTTAGAGTGCGCCCTGAACCCACTCTCTCTCCGCAGACAGATACCCGCTCAATGCCCCGTAAAAGTTGGCGCGAAGCCATCGCCGCCTATTCCAGCCCCGCCACGCTGGTGTTGTTGCTCCTCGGGTTCGCCGCCGGCCTGCCCTATATGCTGGTGTTCTCGACGCTGTCGGTGTGGTTGCGCGAAGCTGGCGTGGCACGTGAAACCATTGGTTTTGCCAGCCTGATCGGCCTGGCCTACGCCTTCAAATGGGTCTGGTCGCCACTGCTCGACCAGTGGCGCCTGCCGCTGCTCGGCAGGCTCGGCCGGCGCCGCTCCTGGCTGGTACTGGCCCAGGTGCTGATTGCCATAGGCCTGGCTGGCATGGCGCTGTGTGACCCGCAGACCAATCTGACCTGGCTAATCTCCCTGGCGGTGCTGGTGGCCTTCGCCTCAGCCACCCAGGACATCGCCATCGATGCCTACCGCCTGGAGATCGTCGAAGACACCCGCCAGGCGGCCCTGGCCGCCAGCTACATGGCCGGCTACCGGGTCGCCGCGCTGCTGGCCACCGCCGGCGCGTTGTACTTCGCCGAAGGTTTCGGTTCTACCGTACAGCTTTACCAGCACAGCGCCTGGTCCGGCACCTACCTGGTGTTTGCCCTGCTGATGTTGCCGGGCCTGCTCACCAGCCTGTGGATGCGCGAACCGGCGGTACCGCTGCAAACCCAGTTGGCCGCGGCGCGCTATGGTTTCAGCCATCAGATCGCCTCGGTGCTGGTGTTGATCGTGCTGCTGGTCTCGATGCCGGCGATGTTCACCCAGTTTTATTACACCGACTTCGCCAGCCTGGTACGGGGCGAAATCAGCCTGCTCGGCCTGCTCCTCGAAGATCGCGCCTTTCTGCGCGCCTTGCTCTACACCATCCTCACCACGCTGTGCCTGTCGAGCATGGGCCGGCGCGGCCTGGCACCGGTGCTGACCCCGATCAACGACTTCATCGTGCGTTACCGCTGGCAGGCCTTGCTGCTGCTCGGGCTGATCGCGACCTACCGCATGTCGGATACCGTGATGGGCGTGATGGCCAACGTGTTCTACATCGACCAGGGCTTTACCAAGGATCAGATCGCCAGCGTCAGCAAGCTGTTCGGCCTGGTCATGACCCTGCTCGGCGCCGGCTTTGGCGGCTTGCTGATCGTGCGCTTCGGCATCCTGCCGATCCTGTTCATCGGCGGCATAGCATCGGCGGCGACCAACCTGCTGTTCCTCATGCTCGCCGGCATGGGCGCCGACCTGCAGATGTTGATCGTCACCATCTCCGCCGACAACTTCAGCGCCGGCCTGGCCACGGCGGCGTTCGTCGCCTACCTGTCGAGCCTGACCAACCTGCAGTTCTCGGCCACCCAATACGCCCTACTCAGCTCGATCATGCTGCTGTTGCCGCGACTGATCGGTGGCTATTCCGGCGTGCTGGTGGAGAAACTCGGCTATGCCGAGTTCTTCCTGATCACCGCCCTGCTGGGAATCCCGACCCTGATTCTGATTGCCCTGCAATGGAGGCGCGAACGCCCGCAAGCCAATGGCTCGACGCCAGCCGAAACGCTCGACATCCCGCCGCTGAAGACTGAAGCCAACCACTAGTCCATCGCCAGTAGATGTAAAAAAGCCCCGGTACATGACCGGGGCTTTGGCGTTGCAGGGTGTGCCTTAGAACTGCGTCGCATCCAGCAGGTAGAGGCTTGCGCTGCCGGCCTTGACCGAGGCGGTCAGCGAGTGGATACGCGGCAGGATGCGCGCGAAGTAGAAGCGCGCGGTACCCAGCTTGCTGGCGTAGAAGTCGTCCTGACCCTCCTTGCCCAACGCCGTCCTGGCCATCAGTGCCCACATGTAGGCGTAGGCGGTGTAGCCGAACACCTGCAGGTACTCGACCGAGGCGGCGCCGATTTCGTTGGGGTTGGCCTTGGCCCGCGCCAGCAGATCGACGGTCATCTGCTCCAGATTGCCGATGGCAGCTTTCAGCGGCTCGGTGAACTCGGCGAGCGAAGCATCGGCCGAATCGGTGAAGGCCTTGATCTCTTCGGCGAAGTGTTGGTAGAACGCCCCGCCGCTACCGATCACCTTGCGCCCGACCAAGTCGAGGGCCTGAATGCCGTTGGTGCCTTCGTAGATCTGGGTGATGCGGCAATCGCGCACCAGCTGCTCCTGGCCCCACTCGCGAATGAAGCCATGACCGCCGAACACCTGCTGGCCGTGGAGAGTGGTTTCCAGGCCCATGTCGGTGAGGAAGGCCTTGGCCACCGGGGTCAGCAGGGCGACCAGCTCTTCGGCGCGCTTGCGCACGACTGGGTCCTCGCTGAACTTGGCGGTATCGAGCTGCATGGCGACGTAGCTGGAGAAGGCGCGACCGCCCTCGTTCAACGCCTTCATGGTCAGCAGCATGCGGCGTACGTCTGGATGGACGATGATCGGATCGGCGACCTTGTCCTTGGCGACCGGGCCGGTCGGCGCGCGGCTCTGAATGCGCTCGCGGGCGTAGTCGATGGCGCTCTGGTAGGACCGCTCGCCGGTGGCCAGGCCCTGAATGCCGACGCCCAGACGCTCGTAGTTCATCATGGTGAACATGGCGGCCAGGCCGCGATTCGGCGCGTCGACGATCCAGCCGGTGGCGCCGTCGAAGTTCATCACGCAGGTGCTGGAAGCCTTGATGCCCATCTTGTGCTCGATCGAGCCGCAGGACAGCGCGTTGTGCTCGCCCAGCGAGCCATCGGCAGCCACCATGAACTTGGGTACCAAAAACAGCGAGATGCCCTTGGGACCAGCCGGTGCGTCGGGCAGCTTGGCCAGCACCAGGTGGATGATGTTTTCGCTCAGGTCGTGCTCGCCACCGGTGATGAAGATCTTGGTGCCGCTGATCTTGTAGCTGCCATCGGCTTGCGGCTCGGCCTTGGTGCGGATTATCCCTAAGTCGGTGCCGGCGTGCGACTCGGTCAGGCACATGGAACCGGCCCAGATGCCGGCGTACATGTTCGGCAGGTACTGCTCTTTCAGCTCTTCACTGGCGTGGGCGTTGATCGACAGGCAGGCGCCGGCGGTGAGCATCGGGTAGAGGCCGAATGACAGATTGGCCGAGTTGACCATCTCCTCGACTTGCGCGGAGATCACCTTGGGCATGCCCATGCCACCGAACAGCGGGTCGCCGCCGACCCCCACCCAACCGCCTTCGGCGTAGGCGTTGTAGGCTTCGGGAAAGCCGGCCGGCGTCTTCACCGCGCCATCGTTCCAGGTGCAGCCTTCCTCATCGCCGCTGCGATTGAGCGGGGCAATGATGCCTGCGGTGACCTTGCCGGCTTCTTCGAGAATGGCGCTGGCAGTGTCTTCATCCACCACGTCGGCCAGGGCAGGTAATTGGGCCCACAGCTTGGACACCTCGAACACTTCGTTGAGCACGAAGCGCATGTCGCGCAGGGGAGCTTTGTAGTCAGCCATGGAAAATCCTCGAACGGAGCAACAGGGTTAAAGCAGGCCTGGGAGTTTAACCGAGCAACATTTCAGACACATAGGGTCGTGTTATGACCGAACAGTCTCAGGCTGCTTGCCAAATCGCAGATAACCAAAGCCCGCCAACAGGCGGGCTTTGGTTAGTTTCAAGCATCGCTCAGAGCGCGAAATGCTCGGCTGGCAGACTCATCATGCACTCGCTGCCGGCCTCGGCCGCAGCCAGGTGGGCGGCCGTACGCGGCAGCAGGCGCTTGAAGTAGAACGCGCAAGTGGCCAGCTTGGCCTGG
Organism: Pseudomonas sp. CC6-YY-74; assembly: GCF_002025205.1. Classification (GTDB taxonomy): domain Bacteria; phylum Pseudomonadota; class Gammaproteobacteria; order Pseudomonadales; family Pseudomonadaceae; genus Aquipseudomonas; species Aquipseudomonas paeninsulae. The sequence goes on from NZ_CP019947.1 coordinate 3,518,952, forward strand.
TAGAAGGCCGCATCGCCGGCACCCGCGTCGAGCTTCTCCTGGGCCACCAACGCCATGCGCAGCCAGAAGTAGGCCAGGATCACGTAGCCGGAGTACATCAGGTAATCCACCGAAGCGGCGCCGACCTCGTCAGGATTCTTCATCGCCGCCAGACCGATTTTCTGGGTCAGCTCGCCCCACTGGGTGTTCAGTGTCGCCAACTGTGCCACGTAGCCCTTGAGCTGCGGATGCTCGGCCTGCGCCACGCATAACTTGTGCACGATCTTGCTGAAGCCGCGCAGCAGCTTGCCCTGGCTGCCGAGCACCTTGCGCCCGAGCAGGTCGAGGGCCTGAATACCATTGGTGCCTTCATAGATCGGCGCGATGCGGCAATCGCGAACCAGCTGCTCCATGCCCCACTCGCGGATATAGCCATGGCCGCCGAAGATCTGCATGCCGTGGTTGGTCACCTCCAGCCCGGTGTCGGTCATGAAGGCCTTGCAGATCGGGGTAAGCAAGGCCAGCAGGTTTTCCGCTTCCTCACGCTGCTGAATGTTTTCACTGAGGTGCGCGACATCCAGCAGCTGCGCGGTGAAGTAAGCCAGGGCACGGTTGCCTTCGTTGAGCGCCTTCATGGTCAGCAACATGCGTCGCACATCGGGGTGCACGATGATCGGATCGGCCGGTTTATCTGGCGCTTTTGGTCCGGTCAGGGCACGCATCTGCAGGCGCTCGTTGGCGTACTTGAGCGCGCCCTGGAAGCTCGCTTCACCCAGGCACAGCCCCTGCATGCCTGTGCCCAGACGTGCGTGGTTCATCATGGTGAACATGCAGTTGAGGCCTTTATTGGCCTCGCCAATCAGAAACCCGTGGGCGCTGTCGAAATTGATCACGCAGGTGGCCGAGGCCTTGATGCCCATCTTGTGTTCGATCGAGCCGCAGCTGACCGCGTTGCGCTCACCGGCCTGGCCGGCGGTGTCGGGGAGGAACTTGGGCACGATAAACAGTGAGATACCCTTGGTTCCGGCGGGCGCGTCGGGCAGCTTGGCCAGCACCAAGTGCACGATGTTCTCGCTCATGTCGTGCTCGCCGGCAGAGATGAAGATCTTGCTGCCGCTGATCGCATAGCTGCCGTCGGCCTGGGGCACGGCGCGGGTCTTGATAATGCCCAGGTCGGTGCCGCAATGCGCTTCGGTCAGGCACATGGTGCCGGTCCAGAGCCCCTCGGTCATGCGGGTCAGGTAGGTCTGTTTCTGCTCTTCCGTGCCGTGGGCATGGATCGCCGACATGGCGCCATGGGTCAGCCCCGGATACATGCCCCAGGAAGTGTTGCTGGCGCCGACCATTTCGCTGTTGAGCAAACCCAGCGAATGCGGCAACCCCTGGCCACCGTAGGCCGGGTCGGCGGCCAAGCCCATCCAGCCACCTTCGGCATACTGGGCGAAAGCTTCCTTGAAGCCTTTGGGCGTGGTCACCACACCGTTATCAAACTGACACTCTTCTTCGTCGCCGGAACGGTTCAACGGCGCCAGCACCTGCTCGCAGAACTTGGCACCTTCTTCGAGGATTGCACCGACCATGTCCGGCGTCGCCTCGCTGGCGCCGAGTGCGGCGTAGCTGGTGTGGAAGTCGAAGACATCGTCGATCAAGAAGCGCATGTCGCGCAGGGGGGCCTTGTACTCGGGCATGGTTGTTCTCCGTCAGGCAGGCGCGCAGGGCGCGGGTCAATACCCCCACGCTACCGCCGAAGCAGGCGGATCCACAACAACCGTACGCCCGCTGAATGCGTCGACATAAATGGCTGGTGCACGGCCAAGAGGTGCCAGCCTCCTCGCGAAGCCGGGGCCAGGCCTGAGCAGAGACAGACCCATTAGCGCTTGGCGGGTTACGTGGCGCACCACTACCGCAGTTACTGCGCAAATCCTGCAGCGCCACTAACCCACCCGACAAAAATTACGTGCAACAAGTAACAGGGACAGAGCATTGCTGGCGGAGCTGTTTGAGACTGTCGCCAGACAACGCTGGTCATGCCTACGCCAATGGAGCCGCGGCCGTGGTTGGTTACTGATCGGAAATAGAAAAGCCGCTACCTCGAGAGGTAGCGGCTTTTTCAAGCGACATCGCGGGAGGGCTTAGTAGCCCAGCGCGAAGTCGTCTTCGTGCATGTCCATCAGGTTGCCGGCGCCGGACAACATGGTGGCCACGTGGGTGCGGGTACGCGGCAGGATGCGCGCGAAGTAGAAGCGCGCGGTCTGCAGCTTGGCCTTGTAGAAGGCTTCGTCGGCAGCACCAGCAGCGATCTTCTCGGCGGCCAGGCGCGCCATATCGGCCCAGAAGTAGGCCAGGCAGACGTAACCGGAGTACATCAGGTAGTCCACCGACGCAGCGCCGACTTCTTCGCGATCCTTCATCGCCGCCATGCCGACCTTCATGGTCAGGTCGCCCCACTCCTTGTTCAGCTGGGCCAACGGCTCGACGAAGGCCTTGAGCGCCTCGTTGCCTTCGTTGGACTGGCAGAACTTGTGCACGATCTTGGTGAAGCCTTTCAGCGCTTCGCCTTGAGTCTGCAGCACCTTGCGCCCGAGCAGGTCGAGAGCCTGGATGCCAGTGGTGCCTTCGTACAACATGGAGATACGGCTGTCGCGCACGTTCTGCTCCATGCCCCACTCGGCGATGAAGCCGTGGCCGCCATAGATCTGCACGCCGTGGTTGGCCGCTTCGAAGCCGACTTCGGTCATGAACGCCTTGGCAATCGGGGTAAGGAAGGCCAGCAGGGCGTCGGCCTGTTTCTTCTCGGCTTCGTCCTGACTGTACTTGACGATATCGACCTGTTTGGCGGTGAAGTAGACCATGGCGCGATTGCCTTCGGCGAAGGCCTTCATGGTCAGCAACATGCGGCGTACGTCGGGGTGCACAATGATCGGGTCGGCAGCTTTTTCCGGCGCTTTCGGGCCAGTCAGGGAACGCATCTGCAGACGCTCGCGAGCGTACTTCAGGCCGCCCTGGAAGCCGATTTCGGCATGCGCCAGGCCTTGCAGTGCGGTGCCCAGGCGCGCGGTATTCATAAAGGTGAACATGCAGTTCAGACCTTTGTTCGCCGCGCCGATCAGGTAACCGGTTGCGCCGTCGAAGTTCATTACACAGGTGGCGTTACCGTGGATACCCATCTTGTGCTCGAGCGAGCCACAGGACACGGCATTGCGCTCGCCGGCAGCGCCTTCGGCGTTCGGCAGGAACTTAGGCACGATGAACAGCGAGATACCCTTGGTGCCTTGCGGCGCGTCGGGCAGGCGGGCCAGCACGATATGGACGATGTTGTCGGCCATGTCATGTTCGCCAGCGGAGATGAAGATCTTGGTGCCGGAAACCTGGTAGCTGCCATCGGCCTGCGGTTCGGCCTTGGTGCGCAACATGCCCAGATCGGTGCCGCAATGCGACTCGGTCAGGCACATGGTGCCGGTCCACTCGCCAGAAACCAGCTTGGTCAGATAAGCATGCTTCTGCTCGTCGGTGCCGTGTTCGGCAATGGTGTTCATCGCACCATGGGACAGGCCGGGGTACATGCCCCAGGACCAGTTGGCGGTACCGACCAATTCGCTGACGACCAGACCAAGCGACTCCGGCAGGCCTTGGCCGCCGTGGTCGACGTCATGGGCCAGGCTCGGCCAGCCACCTTCGACGTACTGCTTGTAAGCTTCCTTGAAGCCGGTCGGCGTTTTAACGCCGGACTCGCTCCAAGTGCAACCTTCGGTGTCACCCACACGATTCAGCGGCGCCAGTACCTGCTCACAGAACTTGGCGCCCTCTTCGAGGATGGCGTCAACCATGTCCGGGGTAGCGTCTTGGCAGCCAGGCAGGCTCTGATAATGCGCTTCGTAGCCGAGCAATTCGTCACGGACGAAGCGAATATCACGCAAGGGGGCCTTGTAGTCAGGCATAGCGAATAACCTCTGCGGTGGACTCATTAGTGTGTTTGGGTGACCGAATGGACGGTCGCTTGGGGGATCACTCCCGATTGCCTGGAGACATCTTGGCCACCCAGCAATCAAACAAGTGTTTGAAACATACGTTTACGGTCCAGCCTTGTCAAGCATCGCGGCAATGGCCGCTTGTCAGGCTCGACCGTCGGCAGCGAAGAAAGTCCGTGGTGCATGGCTCGGAAGCCCAGCCGTTCGGCTGGAGGCTTTTGCGCAATAGGCCAGGGTTAATTCCGACGGGCTGTTGGTGATCAGCCAAGCAGGTCGATCAGCGGCGCAGAGTCCGGTAACGCGGCGGTGCGCCGATACAGATCGAGATCGGTTGCCGACGAACGCGACGGCTGACGTGACGCCTCGGGATCGCCTCCCCGCTCCGCCGGCTCAACCACCTCGCTCGGTTGCACGCGCTCGGCTTGCCCTTGTGCGGCGTCGCTGCGCTGCAGCTCGGCCAGATCCACGCGCGCCTGGACCATCTGCGCCTGGGCTTGCGCCGCCACACGCAGATCCTGAGCGGAGGGCTCGGCCGGCGACAGGGCCGCACGCACGACGATGTCCATCTTGTTCAGGGTCGCTCGCGGGTCGTTCGCCACCGCGCCGGTGTCGATACTGACCTCACCCGCGACGGCATAGCGCTGGCCATCTGGACCACGGGTGTAGGTAAAGCTCGGTGCGCCGGCATAGCCGCCGCCAACCGCCGCGTGGGCCTGCTCGTGGGTACGTACTTCGCGATCACGACTGGCCAGTTCGGCAATCTCCAGCTGTTCGAGGCGCTGTTGTTGCGAACTGGGTTCGGTTGTATCGCGCTTGCCAGCGGACTGGGTCGACTGCTCGGCAGGCTGATCCGCTTCTTCGCGGGCCGACGCGCTCTGTTCATCGCTCAGGGCGGGAGACGGGGTAGCGGGCGCCTGGGCAGCGCGGGTCAGGTCAGGGGAAACATCGGCCGAGGCGGCGGGCACAACAAGGCGAGCCGGCGATGGCGGCGCCGGTGAGAGATACGTCGACGTAGCGCCGATTTGCATGCCGTACCTCCTTGTCGTTGCGCATGTGCACTGGCCGCGTCAGCGAGCTCAGGCTTTGGTGTCGATCAGCGTGCCCAGCATTTCATCGGCAGTGCGCACGACACGTGCGCCAGCCAGTGCCTCGTTCTGACCCACACGCAACGCGACCAGGCTTTCGGCCAGGTCCGCAGGGTTTTGCCCGGCAGCTTCTGCTGACGGGTTGACCTGATTGAGCGCGGGCGTTTGTCCGGCCTGTTGGGGGCCTGCGATGCCACTGCCGGCGATTTCGGTGGCAGCCTGATCGACCCGACGCTGCCCCGACTGAATGGTGCTGATACCCGAACTGAAGGCGTTAGCGGAGATTTGCATGAACCAGCTCCCGCAGGTGTACTACATGATTGCACTGCATTGAAGCAGATAATCCGCCCGATGCGTACCGGCAAAATGCTATGGCAAAAGGCCTGCTTATAGCTCCAACTCCAGCAGCGCCAGATCGAGACACTCGGCCACCGCCGCCGGCGTTGCGTTGGCCAGGCGCGGCACCCGCCCCAGGCAAGGCGCCGGCAAGCGCTCGGCGAGAGTCGCCAGGTTTTCCTCCAGACGTGACGTCTTGGGATCGACCACGTTGGCCACCCAACCGGCCAGGGTCAGGCCGTCGCGAGCAATCGCCTCGGCGGTCAGTACGGCGTGATTGATGCACCCCAGGCGCACCCCGACCACCAGAATCACTGGCAGATCCAGGCTGATCGCCAGGTCCGACAGCGTCGCCTGGCCGGCCAGCGGCACGCGCCAACCGCCGGCGCCTTCGACCACGGTGAAATCTGCGCCCTTGTCGAGAATCTTCTGCACCGGCCCCTGCAGGGCGTCCAGATCCAGGCGCACACCGGCTTCGCGGGCCGCCAGATGCGGGGCGATAGCCGGGGCAAAGGCCAGCGGATTGACCTCTTCGTAGCGCAGCGCCAGGCTGCATTCGCCCAGCAGGGCCAGGGCATCGTCGTTGCGCAGACCGGCGGCGGTCTTGCTGCAACCGGAGGCGACCGGCTTGGCGGCGGCGGTAGACAGCCCGGCCATGCGCGCGGCATGCAGCAAGCCGGCGGCAATAGTGGTCTTGCCGACTTCGGTGTCGGTGCCGGTGACGAAGAAGGCTGCAGTCATCTCAATTCTCTTTGCGTAAAAGGCCGTAGACCACTTGATAGCTCGCCGGCAGGCCTTGCGGCTGACGGAATTGCTCATAGCCAGCAAGCAGCGCCAGCATGCGCGCACGTCCGGTCAGGCCGCCCGGGCGACCGGGATTGAGGTTGTGTGCACCCAAGGCCTTGAGCTCATGGGTCAGGCTGCGTAGATCGGGGTAATACAGCACCTCGGCCTGGGTTTGCAGGCTGAGCACCTGCAGGCCGCTGCCCGCACAGAGCTGCTGGTAATCGCCGAGGCGGCGGAAGCGGTTGACGTGGACGAAACCGTCCACCGCCTGCCAGCTATCACGCAACTCCTGCAAGGTGCCGACGCACAGGCTGCTGAAGGCCAGCACACCGCCGGGGCGCAATACCCGCCGGGCTTCGCTGAGCACCGCGGCAAAGTCCGCACACCACTGCAGCGCCAGGCTGGAAAACAGCAGGTCGCAGGACGCGTCGCGCAGCGGCAAGCGTTCGGCATCGCCGGCGACGAACTGCTGCGCGCCGCCCAATGGCTGGGCGTGGCGCAGCATGCCCTCGGCAATATCCAGGGCCACACCTTCGGTCGCGCCGTAGCGCTGGCCCAGGGCACGGCTGAAGTAGCCAGTGCCACAGCCCAGGTCGAGCCAGCGTTGCGGGTTCAGGTCGGCCGGCAAGCGTGTCAGCAACTCGCTGCCGACCTTGCGCTGCAGGGCCGCGACACTGTCGTAGCTGTCGGCCGCGCGGGAAAAGGACGCAGCCACCTGACGCTTGTCCGGCAAGCCGCTCAGCGGGTCTTGTGTCCACTCAGTCATCGCCGGCCTCATGCAGAAAGGCCTGGATTGCCGCAGCGATTTCGTGGGGACGCTCCAGGGCGAAGGCATGGCTGGCCGCATCGATCAGACCGATCTCGACATCCGGCAGCAACGCCAACAGCGCGGCCGCCGCATTCGCCGGCACCAGCGCATCGCCGCCGGCAAACAGATGCAGTTGCGGGCCGACAAAGGCCTGCACGGCGCCGCGGGTGTCCAGCGCGGCCAGTACATTCAGCCCCGCCAGCAGACTCTCTGGGCGGATCTGCGGCGCCGCGCCGAGCAGCAGCCGCGACAAGCCGCGCGGATCCGCAGCGCCCTGGGAGCAGAGCAGGGCAAAACGCTTCAAGGTGGCGCGTGCATCTGCGGCGCAGCCCTGACGAAACACGCCGAAAGTCTCAGCCGCCATCGCACTGGGCCACGTCGGCTCGGCGACGAACCGCAGATTGCTCGCCAGGGTCAGCAGGCCGGCGCAGCGCTCCCCGCGCCGCGCCGCCAGTTCGCTGGCGAGCATGCCGCCAAGCGACCAGCCGCCGAGCCAGGTGTCTTGGGCCAGATTGGCATCGAGCTCATCCAGCCAGTCGGCAGGGTCGCTGGATTCCAGCATCGGCAAGGGTTCGATCTCAACCCGCAGACGCGAATCGAGGCCACGCAAGGCCGCGGTCAGCGGCTCCAGCGGAGCACTGCCGAGGCCCCAGCCGGGTAGCAAAATAAGGCGATCACGCATCGCGGCTCTCCAGTAGCGTCCAGCATTCAGCCAAGGCTTCCAGCAGCCGTTCGAGCTGGGCAGCGCTGTGCGCCGCCGACAAGGTAACGCGCAGCCGTGCACTGCCGGCGGGCACCGTGGGCGGACGAATCGCGGTGACCAGCAAGCCACGCTCGCGCAGCAGCTGCGACAGGCGCATGGCGCGAGCGCTGTCACCGATCAGGATCGGTTGAATCGGCGTAGCGCTGTCCATCAATTCAAGACCAATAGACTGGGCACCTTCACGGAAGCGTTTGATCAAGGCGTTCAAGTGCTCGCGCCGCCAATTCTCGCTACGCAGCAACTCCAGGCTCTTCAGGGTGGCGCAGGCCAGCGCTGGCGGCTGGCTGGTGGTGTAGATATACGGCCGGGCGAACTGCACCAGGGTGTCGATCAACTCCTCGCTGCCAGCGACGAAGGCGCCGGCGGTACCGAAGGCCTTGCCCAGGGTGCCGACCAGCACCTGGACGTCGTCCTGGCCCAGGCCGAAGTGCTCGACGATGCCGCCGCCGCTGGCGCCGAGCGGGCCGAAGCCATGGGCATCGTCGACCATCACCCAGGCGCCCTTGGCTTTGGCCGCCGCACACAGCGCCGGCAGCTCGGCCAGGTCGCCGTCCATGCTGAACACCCCATCGGTGACCACCAGGGTATTGCCGACGGCCTTGTCCAGACGACTGGCCAGGCTGGCGGCGTCGTTATGCAGATAGCGGGAAAAGCGCGCACCGCTGAGCAGACCGGCATCCAGCAAAGAGGCGTGATTGAGGCGGTCTTCCAGCACCGTATCGCCCTGACTCAGCAGCGCGGTGACCGCACCGAGGTTGGCCATGTAGCCGGTGGAGAACAGCAGCGCCCGCGGCCGCCCGGTGAATTCGGCCAGCGCCTCCTCCAGCTCGTGGTGCGGCGTGCTGTGACCGATCACCAGGTGCGAGGCGCCGCCGCCGACCCCCCAACGCAGGGCGCCGGCGCGCCAGGCCTCGATCACCTGCGGGTGATTGGCCAGGCCGAGGTAGTCGTTGGAGCAGAAGGCCAACAGCTCGCGGCCGTCGACCTTGACCAGCGGCCCTTGCGGCGAGTCGAGCAGCGGCCGCTGGCGGTAGAGGTTGGCAGCGCGGCGTTCGGCGAGGCGGGCGGCGAGAGCGAAGGACATAGGCAACCTGGGTGTAAGGGCGCAATACCGTGGGAGGGGCCGGGCGGCGATCCGCTTTAGCCGCGACCGACCTCGCGCCGGGTCGCGGCTAAAGCCCCTCCCACCTATTCAGAGCACAGCCATCAGACCGCGGCGTTATAGAACAGCTTGGAATCGCGCTGTTCGACCAGGGCCTGCTCGATGGCCGCCTGGTGCACTTCGTCGCCATGCTCTTCGCGCTCTTCCGGCTTGATGCCGAGACGGGCAAACAGCTGCATGTCCTTGCCGGCTTGCGGGTTGGCGGTGGTCAGCAGTTTCTCGCCGTAGAAGATCGAATTGGCACCGGCAAGGAAGGCCAGGGCCTGCATCTGCTCATTCATCGCCTCGCGCCCGGCGGACAGGCGCACGTGTGACTGCGGCATCATGAGCCGCGCCACGGCGAGCATGCGGATGAAGTCGAAGGGGTCGATGTCCTGCTCGTCGGCCAGCGGCGTGCCCTTGACCTTGACCAGCATGTTGATCGGCACCGACTCCGGATGCTCCGGCAAGTTGGCCAGCTGGATCAGCAGGCCGGCGCGGTCGTCCAGCGACTCGCCCAGGCCAAGAATGCCACCGGAACAGACCTTCATCCCCGAATCGCGCACGTAGGCCAGGGTTTCCAGGCGATCGGCGTAGGTACGGGTGGTGATGATCTTGCCGTAGAACTCCGGCGAGGTGTCCAGGTTGTGGTTGTAGTAGTCCAGGCCAGCCTCGGCCAGGGCCGCGGTTTGCTCCTTGTCGAGCTTGCCCAGGGTCATGCAGGTTTCCAGGCCCATGGCGCGCACGCCTTTGACCATCTCCAGCACATAGGGCATGTCCTTGGCCGACGGGTGCTTCCAGGCCGCGCCCATGCAGAACCGGGTGGAGCCAATGGCCTTGGCCTCGGCGGCCGCTTCCAGGACTTTCTGCACTTCCAGTAGTTTTTCCTTTTCCAGGCCGGTGTTGTAGTGGCCGGACTGCGGGCAGTATTTGCAGTCTTCCGGACAGGCACCGGTCTTGATCGACAGCAGGGTCGAGACCTGCACGCGGTTCTGATCGAAATGCGCGCGGTGCACGGTCTGCGCCTGGAACAGCAGGTCGTTGAAAGGTTGTTCGAAGAGCGCCTTGACCTCGGTGAGGGTCCAATCGTGACGCAAGTGGGCAGCGGTAGTGGCGCTCATCGGTGATTCCTGGTTAGTTGTAGCGGCTGCTAGAGTCAGCCAGCACGACACGGATGTCCGGCATATTTAAGGAAGCCTTATGCGCTGTCAACCAGATGAGCCGCTGCAGGTTTACAACTGGTTAAAAAACAAACAGGCCTGCCTGCTCTGCGACGAGCCCGCCGACAGCGCAAACAGCCTCTGCGTCAGCTGTGAAAGCGAACTGCCGTGGCTCGGTGCACGCTGCCAGGTCTGCGCCCTGCCGTTGCCCCACGCCGGACTGACCTGTGGCGGCTGCCTGAAACGACCGCCGCGGTTTGATCGGGTCGAGGCGCCTTGGCGCTACGCCTTCCCTGTCGACAGCCTGATCACTCGCTTCAAGCATCAGGCCAAGTGGCCATTGGGACGTCTGCTCGGCGAGCTTTTGTCACAACACCTGCTGCATGCCTTCGGCGAAGGCCTGACCAGGCCCGACCTGCTGCTGCCCGTGCCTCTGGCCGAGCGCCGGCAACGCCAGCGCGGCTTCAACCAGGCGGCGTTGCTCGCCCAGTGGCTGAGCGAACAGTTGCACCTGCCGTTGCAGCAACACTGGCTACAAAGGGTTATCGACACCCCGGCGCAGCAGCAACTGGACGCCGCCACCCGTAAACGCAACCTGCGCCGCGCCTTTGCCCTGGCGCCCAAGAGTCAGGTCAGCGGCCTGCACCTGGCCCTGGTCGACGACGTGCTGACCACCGGCGCCACCGCCGAGAGCCTGGCGCGCCTGCTGAAGAAGGCCGGCGCGACGCGGGTCGACATCTATTGCCTGGCGCGCACACCGAAACCAGGGGACTGACGCCAGCGATCGCATCCGGACTCGAATCGATTCGAAGGATGGCGTTGAGCGCAGCGATACCCATCACAGCGAATGCCAACTCACTTCCAGGCAGGTAATTGCTGACGATGGTCATAATCGGCCTGCGTGCGGATTGACTGATTACCGATGGGTATCGCTACGCTCAACGCCATCCTACGGAGCGCCCAAACACCGCCCGGCCATGCATAAGCGCTACACTCGTCGGCCCAGAGACCGGAGCCGATCATGTCCCACCCATTTGCCGCACTTACTCCCGACCTGGTGCTGGATGCCGTGGAAAGCATTGGCTACCTCAGCGATGCCCGCATATTGGCGCTCAACAGCTATGAGAACCGCGTCTACCAGGTGGGTATCGAGGACGAAACGCCGCTGATCGCCAAGTTCTACCGGCCGCAGCGCTGGACCGACGCGGCGATTCGCGAGGAGCACAGCTTCACCTTCGAGCTGGCCGAGTGCGAGGTGCCGGTGGTGGCACCACTGGTGCGCGATGGCGAAACCCTGTTCGAGCATGCCGGCTACCGCTTCACCCTGTTCCCGCGGCGCGGCGGCCGCGCACCGGAGCCGGGCAATCTGGATCAATTGTATCGCCTCGGCCAGTTGCTCGGCCGCCTGCATGCAGTCGGTTCGCTGCGACCCTTCGCCCACCGGGAAACCCTGCAGGTAGAGAACTTCGGCCACGCCTCGCTGGCCACCCTGCTCGAGGGCAACTTCATTCCGCGCAGCTTGCTGCCGGCCTACGAGTCGGTGGCCCGCGACCTGCTCAAACGCCTCGATGGGTTGTTCGCCGATAACCCGGTGCAGGCGATTCGGCTGCATGGCGATTGCCACCCCGGCAACCTGCTGTGCCGCGACGACACCTTCCATATGGTCGACCTCGATGACTGTCGCATGGGCCCCGCCGTGCAGGACCTGTGGATGATGTTGGCCGGCGAACGCCATGATCGCCTCAGCCAACTGTCCGAACTGATGGACGGTTACCAGGAGTTTCACGATTTCAACCCGCGCGAACTGCCGCTGATCGAGGGCCTGCGCTCCCTGCGCCTGATGCACTACAGCGCCTGGCTGGCGCGGCGCTGGGACGACCCGGCATTCCCCCACAGCTTTCCCTGGTTCGGCAGCGAACGTTATTGGGGCGAGCAAGTGTTGATGCTGCGCGAGCAATTGGCCGCGCTGGATGAAGAGCCGCTGAGACTGTTCTGATCGGAGGGACAACGGCAAGCAACCAGCAAGAGCAACAATCCCGACGCCCGCCTGGATTTATAGAGCAGACGCGACTTGCGCCGGCACGGGCCAGGTCGGTGCGGGGGTTGCAGCGGAACATAGGGTCTACAGTGGTAAAGCTGAGCGGGGCGTCATCCATCCGACGATGGCCTCAGATTGTGCCCATGACCCTAGGTTCCAGGACTGTAACGTCCGCGTTACGCATAACAACTTCTTCCCTGATAGGAAAAACCTGAGTCTGCAGACAAGTGTCGCGCCGCACGGCTAGAATCCAGGGCTTTAGTTAGTAGCCTAAGCAAGGATTCTGCATGGCCACCGCCAACCCGCGCCGCGGGTACATTCTCGGCCTGACCGCCTACGTCATCTGGGGCCTGTTCCCGCTCTATTTCAAAGCCATCCAGGATGTCCCCGCGCTGGAAATCATCGTCCACCGCGCGCTCTGGTCGGCGGTCTTCGGCGCCGCGCTGTTGCTGGTCTGGAAACACCCGGGCTGGCTACGCGAGCTGCGCGACAACCCCAAGCGCCTGGCGGTACTGGCGCTAAGCGGCCTGCTGATCGCCAGCAACTGGCTGGTGTACGTCTGGGCGGTGAACAACGAACGCATGCTCGAGGCCGCACTCGGCTACTACATCAATCCGCTGGTCAATGTGCTGCTCGGCATGCTGTTGCTCGGCGAACGCCTGCGCCGCCTGCAATGGCTGGCCGTCGGCCTGGCCGCCGTGGGCGTGGCGCAGCAGGTGTGGCAGGTCGGCAGCCTGCCCTGGGTGTCGCTGGTGCTGGCGCTGACCTTCGGTTTCTACGGGCTGATCCGCAAGCAGGCGCCGGTCGCCGCGCTGCCCGGTCTGGTGGTGGAAACCTGGCTGCTGTTGCCATTGGCGATCGGCTGGCTGCTCTGGCACCCGGCCGCGATGAGCAGCCAGGGCGAATTTTGGAGTACGCCCGAAGCGCTCTGGTTGATCGCGGCCGGGCCTATCACCCTGATCCCGCTGGTGTGCTTCAACGCCGCCGCACGTCACCTGCCCTACACCACCCTGGGCTTTCTGCAATACATCGCACCGACTCTGGTGCTGCTGCTGGCGGTAACGGTATTCGGCGAGCGTTTCGATCCGAGCAAGTTGCTGGCCTTTATCTGCATCTGGGCCGGCCTGGCGCTCTACAGCGTCGATGCCTGGCTGACCCTGCGCAAGCGCGGCGGACGCCAGTCGCTGGGTGCTGACTAGTCCGCGCCCAGCCAACCACGAACTGTACAAAAAATGCGCAAACCTGCGCACACTCGACCGCGCCTGGGCTGCAGCCATCCATCCCAACCTTATCCACAGAAGCATCCCCGGCCTATGTGCACAAGTTATTGAAACAGCTGCTTTTTTAACCAAGCTCCGGAGAGTCGCGGGGGACTAGCAGGACAGCCGAGTCTCCCCAGCTTATCCACAACGATACCCACGCCAGCTGGGGATATGTGCATACCCGCTCAGGGCTTGTGAAAATATCGAGCGTCGTCGCGAGACCCTCTCCAGGCGTTCGCGGCAAGGCACACTGCGGCCGCTTGAAGGCGACCGCAATAGGCGAGCGTTTTTTCACCCGCGCTCAGGCATCGGTGCGCAGATTGAGCTCCACCATCAGGTCATCGGCGAGGGTTTCCAGTTTGGCCTGCAACACATCCAGGGAGAACTCCTGCGGCACCGCCAGCTGCGCTTGGGCATGGAACAGCAACTCGCTGCTCATGGGCGCCGGCGCCACTTCGGTGATCAGGCTTTCCAGGTTGACCCCGTGCTCGGTGAGCAAGCGGGTGATATCGCGGATGATGCCTGGGCGGTCATTGCCGACCAGGTCGAGATGAATCGACTTCCAGTTACCGGATGGTTCGGCGCCACCTTGCTCCAATAGCACGCGGATGCCCTCGACGCTCAGGCCCTGCAGCGCCTCGACCAGTTCGGCGTGGGCCTTGGCCGGCACCGCGACGCGCAGAATCCCGGCGAACTGGCCGGCCATGCGCGACATGCGACTTTCCAGCCAGTTGCCGCCGTGGTCGGCCACGCACTGGGCCAGACGCTCGACCAGCCCGGGTTGATCCTTGGCGATGACGGTTAATACCAGATGATCCATGACAAGCCTCTCGTGGTTATTCAGCAGTCAGGTAAGGAGGTCCGCGCGCACGGCAACGGCTCCGTTTTCAGTCGCCGCGTGGCGGCGGCAAGTCCAGCCAGTAGGTATGAAACAGCTCGTCGCGCATATAACCGAGCCGCTCGTACAGTGCCTGCCCAGCCAGATTGCTCTTCGCCGTCTGCAACTGCAAACCACAGGCGCCAGTGGTTTCGGCATGGGCGCGGGCGGCGTTCATCAGCGCTGCGCCAGCCCCCTGACGCCTGGCGGCCTCGAGCACATAGAGGTCGCTCAACAGCCAGGCCGGTTGCAGCGCCAGCGAAGCATGAAACGGGTAGAGCTGGACGAAGCCAAGCGCCCTACCCTGCGAGTCACGTGCCAGGAACAGCACCGAGTCGGCGCGACTCAGGCGCGCCGCCAGAAACTCGCGAATCGCCGCCAGCGACTTGTCCTCCCGATAGAACTGCAGGTAGCCGGCAAACAACCAGGTCAGATCGTCGAGATCGGCCGAGCTGGCCGCGTGTATGCGCATCACATCAACTCCTTCGGTAACTCGCGTAGGGCAACCGTACAGCGGTCGCAGTAGGCGCGGTTATATACACAAGCTTCCATACTGTCGTCGCAGTATAGGCAGCCTGACAAACACCCGCCGCAAGGCCTGGCGCAATTAATGTGTACCGTTTTCATGGTTTTATGAAACAATAATTGCCGTTTTTTGAGAGCACAGCGCCCTCATCGTGACTGCAAAGCGCCTCTTGGTCGCACAACGACGCGCACCCACTGATTTTCCAAGAATCTTGATGTAGTATGCCGCGCCTCGGACTACACGACTTAAACCCCAGGTCCGAAGCGGCTATCGAGTAGAGCTGAAGAGCTGAGCAGAGTGAGGCAAGTGATGACTGAACGCGTTCAAGTGGGTGGCCTGCAGGTCGCCAAAGTACTGTTCGACTTCGTGAACAACGAAGCCATCCCCGGTACCGGCATCGCTGCCGACAAGTTCTGGGCCGGCTTTGAGGCCCTGATCAACGAACTGGCCCCGAAAAACCGCGCCCTGCTGGTCAAGCGCGACGAGATCCAGGCGCAAATCGACGCCTGGCATCAGGCCCGCGCCGGTCAGACCTTTGATGCCGCGGCTTACAAAGCCTTCCTCGAGGAAATCGGTTACCTGCTGCCGCAGCCAACCGACTTCCAGATAACCACTGAGAACGTCGACGAAGAAATCGCCCGCCTGGCCGGCCCGCAGTTGGTAGTGCCGGTGATGAACGCGCGTTTCGCCTTGAATGCCTCCAACGCCCGCTGGGGCTCGCTGTACGATGCCCTTTACGGCACCGACGTGATTTCCGAAGAAGGTGGCGCCGAGAAAGGCAAGGGTTACAACAAGGTTCGCGGTGACAAGGTCATCGCCTTCGCCCGCGCCTTCCTCGACCAGGCTGCACCGCTGGCCGCCGGCTCCCACGTCGACGCCACCGGCTACCGCATCGAAGCCGGCAAACTGCTGGTCAGCCTCAAGGGCGGCAGCAACAGCGGCCTGCTCGACGACAGCCAACTGGCCGGTTTCCAGGGCGACGCCCAGGCGCCGATCGCCGTGCTGCTCAAGCATAACGGCCTGCACTTCGAGATCCAGATCGACGCCAGCACCCCGGTTGGCCAGACCGATCCGGCCGGGGTCAAGGACCTGCTGATGGAAGCAGCGCTGACCACTATCATGGACTGCGAAGACTCGATCGCCGCCGTCGATGCCGACGACAAAGTGGTGGTTTACCGTAACTGGCTGGGCCTGATGAAAGGCGACCTGGCCGAGAGCGTGGCCAAGGGTGGCCAGACCTTCACGCGCACCATGAACCCGGATCGCGTCTACACCCAGACCGACGGCGGCGAGCTGACCCTGCACGGGCGCAGCCTGTTGTTCATCCGCAACGTCGGCCACCTGATGACCATCGACGCGATCGTCGACAACCAGGGCCTCGAGGTACCGGAAGGCATCATGGACGGTCTGCTGACCAGCCTGGTCGCCATCCACAACCTGAATGGCAACACCAGCCGCAAGAACACCCGCACCGGTTCGATCTACATCGTCAAGCCGAAGATGCACGGCCCGGAAGAAGTCGCCTTCACCAGCGAACTGTTCGGCCGCGTCGAAGGCGTGCTCGGCCTGCCGCGCAACACCCTGAAAGTCGGCATCATGGACGAAGAGCGGCGCACCACGGTCAACCTCAAGGCCTGCATCAAGGCGGCCAGCGAGCGCGTGGTGTTCATCAACACCGGCTTCCTCGACCGCACCGGCGACGAAATCCACACCTCGATGGAAGCCGGCGCCATGGTGCGCAAAGCTGCCATGAAGAGCCAGAAGTGGATCGCCGCCTACGAAGACAACAACGTCGACGCCGGCCTGGCCTGTGGCCTGCAGGGTCGTGCGCAGATCGGCAAAGGCATGTGGGCCATGCCCGACCTGATGGCGGCGATGCTCGAACAGAAGATCGCCCACCCGCTGGCCGGCGCCAACACCGCCTGGGTACCCTCGCCGACCGCCGCCGCACTGCACGTGCTGCACTACCACCAGGTCGACGTGTTCGCCCGCCAGGCCGAACTGGCCAAACGGGTGCCGGCTTCGCTGGACGACATCCTGAGCATTCCGCTGGCCGCCGACAGCAACTGGACGCCCGAGGAAATCCAGAACGAGCTGGACAACAACTCGCAGGGCATCCTCG
This sequence comes from Pseudomonas sp. CC6-YY-74, assembly GCF_002025205.1. GTDB lineage: Bacteria > Pseudomonadota > Gammaproteobacteria > Pseudomonadales > Pseudomonadaceae > Aquipseudomonas > Aquipseudomonas paeninsulae. The sequence goes on from NZ_CP019947.1 coordinate 3,535,803, forward strand.
GTTACGTGGTGCGCTGGATCGACCAGGGCGTCGGCTGCTCCAAGGTGCCGGACATCAACGACATCGGCCTGATGGAAGACCGCGCCACCCTGCGCATCTCCAGCCAGCACATGGCCAACTGGCTGCGCCACGGCGTGGTCACCGAGGAACAGGTGATCGAGAGCCTCAAGCGCATGGCGCCGGTAGTCGATCGGCAGAACGCCAGCGACCCGTTGTACCGGCCGCTGGCACCGGACTTCGACAGCAACATCGCGTTCCAGGCGGCCCTGGAACTGGTGGTCGAAGGCGGCAAGCAGCCCAACGGCTACACCGAGCCGGTACTGCACCGCCGGCGCCGCGAGTTCAAGGCCAAGAACAAGGCCAACAACGGCTTGTAATGCCGCGCTGCTGCACTGAAAAAACCGCCCTTCGGGGCGGTTTTTTTGTGCCTGAGCGCCAGCCTTCTAGACTTACGTCCAATGGGCACCCTGACCGTTGCGGCAGACCATAGACACCCACAGTTGCTTCGAGGCCGTGCGGCATGAGCAAATCGGACGCTTACACCCAGGCCGGCAAGACAGCGGTGCTGCAGAACATCCACGGCACCGTGGAGTTCCTGCAGAAATACCCCCCGTTCAACCAGATGGACATGGCCCACCTGGCCTACCTGGTGGAAAACTGCCAGCTGCGCTTCTTCAGCGCAGGCGAGACCATCATCAAGCCGACCGACGGCCCGGTCGAATACTTCTACATCGTCAAGCAGGGCCATGTGCATGGCGAGCGTCCGCACTCGGCCAAGCGCGGCAGCGAAACCACCTTCGAGATCACCAGCGGCGAATGCTTCCCGCTGGCGGCGCTGATTGGCGACCGCGCCACCCGCACCGAACACCTGGCTGCCGAAGACACCTTCTGCCTGCTATTGAGCAAGCCGGCCTTCGTCAAGTTGTTCGCGCTGTCCAACCCATTTCGCGACTTCGCCCTGCGCGGGGTCAGCAGCCTGCTCGACCAGGTCAACCAGCAGGTCCAGATGCGTGCGGTGGAAAGCCTCGGCGCGCAGTATTCGCTGGACAGCCGCCTGGGTGAACTGGCGATGCGCCAGCCAATCAGTTGCCCGCCCACCACGCCGCTGCGCCAGGCCGTGCAACTGATGCACGAACAGCACGTCGGCAGCATCGTCATCGTCGATCCGGCGCTCAAACCCCTGGGCATCTTCACCCTGCGCGACCTGCGCCGGGTGATCGCCGACGGCAGCTCGCTGGATCAGGCGATCGACAGCCTGATGACCCTAGAGCCCTTCTACCTGCCGCCCGACGCCAGCGCCTTCGAGGCGGCAATCGCCATGACCGAGCGGCATATCGCCCACATCTGCCTGGTCGAACACGAGCGCCTGTGCGGCGTGGTCTCCGAGCGCGACCTGTTCTCCCTGCAGCGGGTCGATCTGGTCCATCTGGCCCGCACCATTCGCCATGCCGGCACGGTCGAGACCCTGACCGCATTGCGCAGCGATATCCAGCAACTGGTCGAGCGCATGCTCGCCCACGGCGCCAGCTCGACCCAGATCACCCACATCATCACCCTGTTCAACGACCACACCGTGTGCCGGGTGATCGAACTGACCCTGGAAGACCTCGGCGACCCCGGCGTGCCCTTCACCTGGCTGTGCTTCGGCAGCGAGGGCCGCCGCGAACAGACCCTGCACACCGACCAGGACAACGGCATCCTGTTCGAGGCCAGCGACGCGGCGAGCGCCGCCGACATGCGCCGCCGCTTGCTGCCGCTGGCCACCGAGATCAACCAGCGCCTGGCGCTGTGCGGCTTTACCCTGTGCAAGGGCAACATCATGGCCGGCAACCCGGAGCTGTGCCTGTCACGCCGCGAATGGACGCGGCGCTTCACCAGCTTTATCGATGAGGCGACCCCGGAGAACCTGCTCAAATCGAGCATCTACTTCGACCTGCGCGTGGTCTGGGGCGATCCCTACGGTTGTGACCTGCTGCGCCAGGGCCTGCTCAAGCAGGTCGCCAGCAACAGCCTGTTCCAGCGCATGATGGCCGAGAACGCCCTGCGCCAGCGCCCGCCGGTGGGCCGTTTTCGCGACTTCGTGGTGGCCCGCAAGGGCGTCGAGAAGGACACCCTCGACCTCAAGGTGCAGGGCCTGACCCCCTTCGTCGACGGCGCCCGCCTGCTCGCCCTGGCCCACGGCATCGAAGCCTGCAACACCCTGGAGCGCCTGCGCGAGCTGATCGCCAAGGGGTGATCGAGCCGCTCGACGGCGCGGCCTATGAAGAGGCCTATCACTTCATCCAGCAGACGCGCATGCAGCAACATCAACGGCAAGCCCAGCAAGACCGGCCCTACTCCAATCGGATCGACCCCGACAGCCTCAACCAGCTCGACCGACGCATCCTGCGCGAGGCCTTTCGCCAGGCCCAGCGCCTGCAAAGCAGCCTGACGTTGCGCTATCAGCTATGAGTCAGTTCACCTGGTTCACTGGCCGCGGTCCCGCCCTGCTCGAGTCGCAACTGGACCGGCGCATCGGCCTGGCCGAGCCGGCCGTCCTCGACCACAGGCCACTGCATGAACAGCGCCTGGTGGTGCTCGACCTGGAAACCAGCGGCCTCGACATGAAGCGCGACCAGTTGCTGTCGATTGGCGCGGTGGTGATCGAAGGCGGCGCCATCGACCTGGGCCAGCAGTTCGAATGCACCTTGCAGCGCCACAACCACAAGGTCAGCGCCAGCGTGCTGATCCACGGTCTGGCGCCCAGCGCCATCGCCGCGGGCATCGAGCCGGCCGAAGCCCTGCTGGGCTTTATGGCGTTCCTCGGCGACAGCCCGCTGCTGGCCTTCCATGCCGGTTTCGACCAGCGCATGCTCGCGCGCGCCCTCAAGCAGAGCCTGGGCTACCGCCTGCACCACCATTTCTTCGATGTCGCCGAACTGGCGCCGCTGCTCTGCCCGCAGGCGAAGGTCCCGCGCGGCGGCCTGGATGACTGGACCCGCTATTTCGGCCTGCAGGCGCAGCAGCGCCACAATGCCAGCGCCGACGCCCTGGTCACCGCCGAACTGGCCCTGATTCTGTTCAGCAAGGCGCGTCAGCAGCAACTGGACAGCCTGCTGGCGCTGGATCAGCGCCTGGCCAGCTGGCGGCGGCGGCCGCGCGTCCACTCGCTATAACCGCCGCCACGGACATCCGCCCGACACACTCGCCGACGCGACCCTGGCCACGCGCCACCCTTAAGGCGCACGGCTAACCGAGTGCCGCACCGAGCGCTGCCACCTGATCAGGCCTGCGCCCCGCGCCTGCCTGCCGCGCAACGCATAACCCGGCCGCCAATCCCACTGACATCGAGCGCCGCTCTCGCCATTTTTTCAGCGTCGTCCTGGCGCACATGGCTCGCTGCAGCCTAAACCCGAGCAAGGCCGTCCAGCGGTCGACTCCCGGTGCGGCATCGCGTTGAATATTTCCGCGCCGACTGCATTTATTTCGCGATATGCCTGTCTGGCGGAGCAACATATTCGCAATACGAATTTATATTTATCAATAGTTATCAGTGCATTATATAAACTAATAATCAGAATATAGATAAACGCCAATAGGTTGACACGGCCAAGGCTGGCGTCTTTAGTTGAATGTGCGAGCGCGAGACGTGCGGACAGTGCACGCAATGCACGAGGCCGCGCTGCGCAGCCGCTCTCGGGGAGAACAACACCAGTGCAATCAACATTCCTTGGCACAACAATGGCAAGGATGTGGAGGCAATCCATGAGCAAAAAGGGCAAAAAAAATCCGTCGGCCGCTCCAAAAGACCCACCCGACGGTCCCGCAAGACGCACATTCCTCAAACTTTCCGCCAGCGTACTGGCCGCCCCGCTGCTGCTAAACGGGCGTGACAGTGATGCGGTGGAGTGGGTGACCACCCCGCAGCCGGTCTTCCCGCCTAGCCCGCCCACCCAGCCCTGGCTGGTGGAGCTGCCCAGGGCGATAGTGCCGGTCCAACCGGTCAGCGTGCTGACCCCAAGCGCCGAGGCGGCACCGAAGAAAGCCGACGACGAAGCCGGGCGAGAGCCGCACCAGCGTTTCGACGAAATCGTCGGCGCGCTGGGGCCGCCGGAACTCTATAAGTTAACCGCCAAGGAAATTCCCTGGGAGTTCCATCCGGACCTGCCCACACAGACCGCCTGGACCTACGTTGCCGCCACAGTTGCCGACACACCGGACGCAACCGCGCCCGCGACCATCTTCGCGAAGTACGGCCAACCGATCCTGTGCCGTTTCCATAATGAACTGCCGCCGGGTCATGTCGGCTTCGGCAGCCCGGAGATCTCCACCCACCTGCACAACCTGCACATGTCTTCAGGCTGCGACGGCTATCCGGCAGACTTCTACAGCGAAACAATGGCAGGGTCGGCCCTGGACCAGACGGGGCCGAGGCAAGGCACAGGAAAATTCAAAGACCACTTCTACCCCAACATTTACGCCGGCTACGACGAATGGCGAGCCCTCCACGGCGAGGGTATCGGCGATCCGAAGGAGGCTCTGGGTACGCTGTGGTTTCACGACCACACCGAGGATTACACCGCACCTAACGTTTACCGCGGCCTGGCGGGTTTTTACCTGCTATTCGACCACATCGACTCGGGCAAAGAAGACGACGATAAACCGGGCGCGTTGCGCCTACCGAGCCCCCCCTACGACTACCCGCTGGCCTTTGGCGACAAGCGCTTCGCCCCCAACGGCCAGCTGTTCTGGGACGACCTGCATGTCGAGGGCGTGCTCGGCGACAAGGTGACGGTCAATGGCAAGATCGAGCCGGTGTTACATGTCGATGCGCGCAAATATCGCCTGCGCCTGCTCAACAGCGGCCCCAGCCGCTTCTACGAGTTCTATCTGGTCACGGCGAAAGACCAGGTGCAGCCCTTCTCCTATATCGCCAACGACGGCAACCTGCTGCCGGCGCCGCTGCTCAACCAGCGCAAGGTGCATCTCGGCGTGGCCGAGCGCGCCGACATCGTGGTCGACTTCTCCCAGTACCCAATCGGCACCGAACTGTACCTGGTCAACCGCCTGCGCCAGGACAGCACGCGCAAGCCCAAGGACGTCAAGGCGCCCGGCACTCGCGTACTGAAGTTCATCGTCGACCAATATCCGCCGCAGCAGGACCTGAGCCAGGTGCCCGAGCAACTGCGCGAACTGCCGAAGCTGCCTTCAGCCAAGGAGATCGCCAAATTGCGCGTGCGGCGCTGGGAGTTCGATCGCAAGAATGGTTTATGGACGGTCAACGGCCAGCTATTCGACAGCCACAACCCGCGCGCCAAGATCAAGCAAGGCAGCGCCGAGGTCTGGGAGTTGGTGAGCAAGTCTGGCGGCTGGTCACACCCCATTCACCTGCACCTGGAGGAAGGCCGCATCCTCAGCAAGAGCGTGGACGGTATCGAGGTGCCGGTGCCTCCCCACGAGCGCGGACGTAAAGACGTATTCGTCCTCGAGAAAACCATGACCATTCGCGTGCTCGTGCGCTTTCGCGACTTCCACGGCAAGTACGTCATGCATTGCCACAACGTGATCCACGAGGACCACGCGATGATGGTGCGCTGGGACGTCGAGGATCCAGATGCTTGATTCGCGCGCAGCAACACCCTTGATCAATGAGGTGAACCGCACATGAACACTCGCAGAGAACTAGTGCTGGGCATGGCCACCCTGGGCGCCGCCGCGCTCGCCCCCACAGTCTGGCGCGGTGCCGAGGCCCAGCCCCGGCTTGCCATAAACGCTAGCTCGCGCATCCCCAACATCCCGCTGGTTAGCCACGAAGGTAAGAACGTCAGGTTCTACGACGACCTGGTGCGCGACAAGGTGGTCACCATCAACATGATGTATGTCTCCTGCGCCGATATTTGCCCGACCGCAACGGCGAACCTGCGCCGCGTGCAACAGCTATTAGGCGCGCGCGTGGGCCGGGATATATTCATGTACTCGCTGAGCCTGCAGCCTGAGCTGGATACCCCAGAAACCCTCAAAGCCTACGCCAAACTGCACCGCATAGACCCAGGCTGGCTGTTCCTCACCGGCGCAGCCGCCGACATCGAGGAGCTGCGCTACAGCCTCGGCTTCTCCGATCCCGATCCAGAGGTCGACCGCGACCAGACCACCCACACCGGCATGCTGCGCATCGGCAACGACGCTTACCAACGCTGGAGCATGGCCCCGGCCCTGGCCGAGCCTCGGCAGATCCTCGCCACTATCAATCATGTCAGCCGGACGCTGACGCTTTAGCACCGGGGCTGGACGCGCAGGCCCAGCGTCTGCAAAGCAACCCACCTGAAGAGCGCCGGCATCTCTGCGCCGAAGCGAATCCCCCTGCCTGCGCGTATGCGCGACGACTACAGATCGCGCATCAGCAGTCCGTATTCCAGCGACACCTCGGCCGGCAGCGGCAGGTAGACCACGTGGCCGTCGCCCGGCGCCACGTTGATCGCCTGGCCCTGGCGATTCTCCAGGACCTCCAGGCGCAGGTGCAGGTTGCCCTGGGGCGTCATCAGCTCCAGGCCATCACCCAGGGCGAAGCGGTTCTTCACCCGTACTTCGGCCAACTCGCCGCGGCGTTCGCCGGTCAGCTCGCCGACGAATTGCTGCTGCTCGGACACCGAGTTGCCGCGCTGGTAGTTCTGGTATTCGTCGTGCACATGACGGCGCAGAAAACCCTCGGTGTAGCCGCGGTGGGCCAGGGATTCCAAGGTGCCCAGCAACGACTGGTCGAACGGCCGCCCGGCCATGGCATCGTCAATGGCCTTGCGGTACACCTGAGCGGTGCGCGCCACGTAGTAATGGGACTTGGTGCGACCCTCGATCTTCAGCGAGTGCACGCCCATCTGCACCAGGCGCTCGACGTGCTGCACCGCGCGCAGATCCTTGGAGTTCATGATGTAGGTGCCGTGCTCGTCCTCGTAGGCGGCCATCTGCTCGCCGGGGCGGCTGCCGTCCTCCAGCAGAAACACCTGTTCGGTCGGTGCACCCGCACCCAGGGTCGGCTCGACGATGCGCACGATATCGCCCAGCTCGTTCTCCTGGGCAACTTCGGCCTTGTACTGCCAGCGGCAGGCGTTGGTGCAGGAGCCCTGGTTGGGGTCGCGCTTGTTGATATAGCCGGACAGCAGGCAACGCCCGGAATAGGCCATGCACAACGCGCCATGGACGAACACCTCCAGCTCCATCCCTGGCACTTCGCTGCGAATCTCGGCGATTTCCTCCAGCGATAATTCGCGCGACAGAATCACCCGGCTCAAGCCCTGCTGCTGCCAGAACTTGACGCTGGCCCAGTTCACCGCGTTGGCCTGCACCGACAGGTGGATCGGCATCTGCGGGCAATGCTCGCGCGCCAGCATGATCAAGCCGGGGTCGGACATGATCAGTGCATCCGGGCCCATCTCGATCACCGGCTGCAAGTCCCTGAGAAAGGTCTTCAGCTTGGCGTTGTGCGGCGCGATATTGACCACCACGTAGAACTGCTTGCCCTGGGCATGCGCCTCGGCAATACCCAGCGCCAGGTTGGCGTGGTCGAACTCGTTGTTACGCACCCGCAGGCTGTAGCGCGGCTGCCCGGCGTAGACCGCATCGGCACCGTAGGCGAAGGCGTAGCGCATATTCTTCAAGGTGCCGGCCGGGGACAGCAGTTCGGGGTGACGGGGTGAAGAGGCCATATGCCGCACGCTCGAAAATCCAGGAGGGCCGCGATTCTAAGCACGCAAGTGGCGACCGGCCTTGATCTGCATCTATAAAAATCACGAATGCTGCAGACAGCAAAACGCCCCGTTTCCGGGGCGTTCTGTTTACCGCTTTAGCGCTTTAGCACTCAGTGCTCGATCGCAGCACCTGCACCACGGGGGATGCGGATGTCTTCGATGATGTGCTGGATGTGCTCCGGCGGTGCAGCAGTTACCTGGGCCACTGCGATCGCAGTGATGAAGTTGAAGATCATGCCCAGGGTACCGATGCCTTCAGGCGAGATACCGAACCACCAGTCAGCAGGCCCGGCAGTCGGGAAGATGAACTTGTAGTAGACGATATAGCTGAAGGTGAAGGCCAGACCCACCACCATGCCGGCGATCGCCCCTTCCTTGTTCATCTTCTTGGAGAAGATGCCCATGACGATGGCCGGGAAGAACGAGGCTGCAGCCAGACCGAAGGCGAACGCCACCACCTGCGCCACGAAGGCCGGCGGGTAGATGCCGAACAGACCAGCGACCACTACCGCCACACCTGCTGCCAAACGTGCCGCGAGCAGCTCCTTCTTCTCGCTGATGTTGGGCATCAGATTGCTCTTGAGCAGGTCATGCGAGATCGAGGTCGAAATCACCAACAACAAGCCTGCAGCAGTCGACAGTGCAGCCGCCAGACCACCCGCAGCGATCAAGGCGATCACCCAGCCCGGCAGACCGGCGATTTCCGGGTTGGCCAGGACGATGATGTCGCGATCCACGTAGAACTCGGTGGCTGCCGGTGTAGCAACGTTAGTCACCACCCGTTCGCCATTCACCCCAAGCTCTGCGGCGAAGGTCGGAGCACCGACGAATGGAGCACCTGGGCCGTACTGGATCTTGCCGTCACCGTTCTTGTCCATCCAGGCGATAAGACCGGACTTCTCCCAGTTCTTCACCCACTGCGGCGCTTCGGTGTAGGTCAGCCCGGGAATGCTGGTCAACAGGTTGATCCGGGCAAAAGCTGCGAGAGCAGGAGCGGTGGTGTAGAGAATGGCAATGAACAGTAGGGCGTAACCGGCGGACAGACGGGCAGCACGCACGGTCGGGGTGGTGAAGAAGCGTACGATCACGTGCGGCAGACCGGCGGTACCGACCATCAGCGCCATGGTGATGAAGAACACGTCGATGGTCGACTTCTTGCCATCGGTGTAGGTGTCGAAGCCCAGTTCAGTGCTCAGGCCGTTGAGGCGTTCGAGTACCGAGGTGCTGGTACCGATCACGTCGCTACCGAAGCCCAGCTGCGGGATCGGGTTACCGGTGATCATCATCGAGATGTAAATCGCCGGCACCATGTAGGCGAAGATCATCACGCAGAATTGCGCCACCTGGGTGTAGGTGATGCCCTTCATGCCGCCGAGCACGGAATAGAAGAACACGATGGCCATGCCGATCAATACGCCGGTGTTGATGTCCACTTCCAGGTAGCGGGAGAAGACGATACCGACGCCGCGCATCTGCCCGGCCACGTAAGTGAACGAGATGAAGATCACGCACACCACCGCTACCAGACGCGCCGTCTGCGAGTAGTAACGCTCGCCGATGAAATCCGGCACGGTGAACTTGCCGAACTTGCGCAAGTAGGGTGCCAGGCACATGGCCAGGAGCACGTAACCGCCAGTCCAGCCCATCAGGTACACGCTACCGTCGAGGCCGATGAAGGAAATGATCCCCGCCATCGAGATGAACGACGCCGCCGACATCCAGTCAGCGCCGGTGGCCATGCCGTTGAGGATCGGATGCACGCCCTTGCTGGCGACATAGTATTCGCTGGTGGAGCCGGCTCGGGTATAGAGGGCGATGCCGATATACAGCGCAAAAGTCGCGCCGACGAACAGATAGATCAGAGTTTGGGTATCCATGTTCGGCGCCTTATTCTTCGTGGACGTCGTGTTTGCGGTCGTACTGATTCATCTTCCACACATAGAAGAAAATCATCGCCACGAACGAATAGATTGAGCCCTGCTGAGCAAACCAGAAGCCCAGAGGGAAACCGAAGAACTGGATATGGTTAAGCTGTTCGACAAACAGAATCCCTGCGCCGAATGACACTGCGAACCAGATGGTCAGCAGGATCAACATCAGTCGCAGGTTATCTTTCCAGTAGGCCTTGGCGGCCTCTTGCTTAGATACGGACATATGAGGGACTCCTCGTTTTTTGTTGTTTTGACCCTTGCAACTTAGCAGTCCCAGTGGCGACCGCCAGTGAGACTTTGGTCGAGTGCCCGCGCCCAGCCGCGTGCATAAGCCTTTCCAGCCCCCAGTGGCGCGGCTTACAGGCACACAACCCGAGCCGCCGGGCACCGCCGCCCCTACCAAGGTCGAATGCGCGAGCGCCGCTCTAGTCCGGGATTGACGGGCAAACCGGCGGTTGTCGCGGTGGCTGTGGCTGCAATCGGTAACCTTCGGCCGATTTTCGGGGCCATACCGCGCTGCCCTGAGCTTCGGCAGCCGGCCATAAACCGCCTCATCAGCCTCGGCCTCGCTACAGGCCGCGCAGGTGCAGTACTGGCCACGGCCAGGCAGCGCGCCGCGCCTTCTCGGTGTATGTCGATGAGCGCGATCAGGTCTGGCTGACCGACTCCGCGGCCAAGGCCATCGTCCATGTCGAGCCGGCCGGGAACGCGTCTAGAGCGTCCCCAGCGACCGAGCAACGCCAACGTGCGGCAGAGGCTCGACCGCCCCGGCGAAGCCTGGGCGGTCGAGCCGGCAACCGATCGGCTGGTGGTCATTGGTTACTGAGTCATGCAGGCGTGGGGCGAACGCAGTAATCTTTCCACGATTGCGCTCAACCGCCTGTAAGGAGGCCGCATGTCCAGCCCCAGCATGACCCTGTTCTACTCGCCCACCTCGCCCTTCGTACGCAAGGTCATGGTGCTGCTGCACGAGACCGGTCAACTCGACCGTGTGGCCTTGCAGCAGGTCCAGGCCACCCCGACCACCACCGACGGCGAACTCAACCGGCTTAATCCGGCAGGCAAGATCCCGGCATTACGCCTGGCCGACGGCAATGTGCTGCACGACAGCCGGGTGATCCTCGACTACCTCGACCAGCAACATGTCGGTGACCCGCTGATCCCGCTACAGGGGCCTTCGCGCTGGCGGCGCCTGACCCTGGCCTCCCTGGCCGACGCGATCCTCGACGCGGCCGTGCTGATCCGCTACGAGACCTTTCTGCGGCCAGCGGACAAGCGCTGGGAGCAATGGCAGCAAGGCCAGCAGGCGAAGATCGAGCGCGCCCTGCAACAGTTCGAAGATGAGGCGATTGCCGAACTGGCCTGCCACTTCGATATCGCCGCGATCGGCGTCGCCTGCGCCCTCGGCTACCTGGATTTCCGCCAGGCGCAACTGGGCTGGCGCGAACGCTTCCCGCAACTGGCCGGCTGGTATGCCGAGAGCAGCCAGCGGCCATCGATGCAGGCCACCCAGCCGCCGGACTGAGCCTGGCAATAGACCGCGTGCCAATGGCCATGTTGCTGCCATGCCTCGTAGGAACCAGGGGCACGCCGAGTCCTGGCTGGCGATCCGGGCACGAAAGAAAATAGCGTAAAGCAGCGCTGGGACGCCGGACTGCAGCAAGCTGGCGCCTACCGAGAGTGCGGCGGCGCAAACTGCCGAGCGCAAACAGACAGCGATTCGGAAAATGCGTAGGTTGCCGCTGGTGCTTTGCCATTAAGGGTGATCGGCTCATGACCTCGAACAACCCCTATGCCACCCCCCAAGCCATAGTCGCCGACCCGCAAGCGCAGGTTTCAGACGAGCAGATTGCAGCGCTGCCCATCTCCGACAAGTGGAAACAACGCTTTAGCGCGATTCAGCATGCCGGCGGCCTCAAGATGCCAACGCTCAAGGAGCTGCCGCCCGCGCAGCGGCGCAAAGCATCCAGTTTCAACATCCTGGCGTTCCTGTTCGGCCCGATCTACTACGCCATCAAAGGCATGTGGAAAAAAAGCCTGACGCTTTTCCTCGCCTGCGCGGCCGTCGTAATCGCCCTAGGGGTGAGCCTGGATTACCTGGGTTATGGCAATATCGCCAACGCCCTCGGCTATGGCGTGGGTGCGATATTCGCCGTACGCGCCAATATCGATTACTACAAGAAGATGGTCTTGAACGACAACGGCTGGTGGTAGGGAAGTCCACGCCAAACATGCCTCGACTAACGATCATCCGCGAATGGCGTAGGCCTTAGCCATTTCCTTTACCCGCGGCGCCGGCCAGGGTATTACGGCTGCCTGCGCGAAAATGCGGCAGTCGTGATAACGAGCCGGCACTGCGCCGCCTCACCAACCCACCTAGATGAGAACAGCAGCCATGGCTGAATATGTCGCCCATGTAATCTGGCAGCACGGCGAGCAGGACTTTCTCGGCAACCGCTATAGCCGCAAGCATCTACTGCGTTTCGATGGTGGCCTGGAGGTCGCGGGTTCGTCCTCGCCTCATGTGGTGCCGCTGCCGATGTCGGATGAAAGCGCAGTCGACCCCGAGGAAGCCTTTGTCGCCTCGCTCGCCAGCTGCCATATGCTGTGGTTTCTCTCCATCGCCGCCAAGCGCCGCTTTTGCGTGGATGACTACCGTGACAGTGCCCGCGGGCTGATGCAGGCGAACGAGGCCGGTAAGCTGTTTATCGCCCAGGTGACCTTACGCCCTGCGGTCAGCTTCTCCGGTGAGCGCCTGCCCACGCGCGAACAGATCGAGCAGATGCACCATCAGGCCCACGAGGAATGCTTTATCGCCAACTCGGTGAAATCCGAGGTGCGCTGCGAGCCGCGTTTCGTAGGCTAACGGTACAGCAGCTGGAACGACTCAACTGATCACAACCAAGGAAGACCATGAAAAAGCTCGCACTGCCACTGATCACTCTGTTGGCGTTCAGCGCCTACACCCTCTATGTGATGCTGCATGCCGAACAGTCCCTGCTGCAGTTCGGCCTGCAATTGATGTCCAGTGCAGACACCGCCCAGGTAGTGATCGACCTCTATATCCTGGCCGCCCTGGCCTGCGTATGGATGTACCGCGACGCCCAGGCACGCGGCAAATCGTGGATCTACCTGCTACCGTTCTTTGCGCTGACCGTCGTGTTCGTGTCAGTCGGCCCGCTGCTGTACCTGGTGGTAAAAGCCCTGCGCCAAGACGCACCAGCGGCCCAGCCATCCGCCGCGGTCTGAACCGGAGACACACGCCGTCCTTTATCTCCAATTCAAACACGCCCACCGTCAAGCCCAAGGTGCTCAGTTCGAAGGCAGGGGAGGACGTGATGCATGCGGACTGACAGGCAGCTGCGCCTATGAAAGCCAGGATTCAAGCCGTTGAACTCAACCATCAGGTGCAGCAGTTACTCGCTGCCTGCCAGCTGCCGACCGACGACCTACAGGACGCCGCGAATAACCTGCATCTGTTTGGCTGCCAGGCTGACGACCATCTCGCCGGGCTGGTGGGCCTGCAGATACATGGCGCTGATGCACTGTTACGCTCCCTCGCTGTGGCCGACTGCGCACGCGGCCAAGGGCTCGCTGCTGAGTTACTGGCCTACGCCGAACAGCAGGCTACGGCCCATGGCGTGCAAGCCATCTACCTGCTCACCACCACGGCCGAGGCCTTCTTTACCCAGCGCGGTTACCGCTTGGCCGAACGTTCAGTGGCACCCCCGGCGATTGTCGCGACCAGGCAGTTCCGCGGGCTTTGCCCGGCCACAGCGGCCTTTATGTGCAAGCATTTGAGTGTCTAGGGGGATAGGACGAAGTCTTGTTCACCGGCCTATCAGTCCCGTGGCCCAATGCAACCCAGGAGCCTGGCAAAGGCCGCCCACACCTGAATACCACCGTGCTTGCACAGGGCGCCTCTGGTTTAGCGGACAGAATGGTTTCTATGGGCGCTTCGGGAAGATCGTGGCCGGGCGACGAGGCCGCCCTGTGGCATTCCCCCGCGACTCCAGGCGGCAGCGTCTGCTATCCCTCACGGGGCGGCGGCCCTCACCCGCACCACTCCCAGGCACGCCAGGCACGGCAGGTTAGTTGCCAGAGTTAGCCGATACCCTGGGTCTAACTCTGCAAGCATTGCCGCAATCCGATGAACTCAGATGCTCAAAAGCGCAGGTTGAAATTGCCGGTACCGAAAATCCCCACCAAACCGATGACGATCAAGTAGATGGCCACGATGTAATTCAACAGCCGCGGCACTACCAGTATCAGGATGCCGGCGATCAGGGAAATCAGAGGAGTCAGTGCAAGAGTCATGGTGTCTTCCTGGCGGATGAATGTGCGGGTTCTGCAGTGCTCGGTCAGTATGCGCGTGAATCCCTCGAGGCAATAGCAACCATCAACTGATGATTGCCCGCCCTATCGTAGCCTTCAATCCAACTGGAAACGCCCGGTGTTCTGCGCCAGCACCTGGCTGCCGCGACGCAGTTGCTCGGCCGCTTCGCTCACCGCCTGCGCGCCGTCGAGCATGGTGCTGGCGCCTTGATCGACCTGTTGGATATTGCCGCTGACCTCGTCCGCGGTGGCCGCCTGCTGTTCGGCGGCGGTGGCGATCTGCGCCAGGCGGTCGCTGACCCGCTGCACCGACTCGACGATCCCGGCCAGATCCTCGCCCATGGCCAGCACGCTGCCGACATCGCCCTCGGCCTGCTGCACGGCCTCTTCCATCAGGCTGACCGACTGACCGACCACCTTGTGCAGATCGGCAACGGTCTGGGCGATTTCCGCGGTGGAGTTCTGTGTGCGCTGCGACAGCGAGCGCACCTCGTCGGCAACCACGGCGAAGCCGCGACCCTGCTCGCCGGCACGCGCCGCCTCGATGGCCGCGTTGAGCGCCAGCAGGTTGGTCTGCTCGGCGATACCTTTGATTACGTCGACCACCCGGGTGATCTGCTCGGTCTGCACGCGCAGCTGCTGCAGGCTCGCGGCACTGTCGCCCAAGCGGCTGCTCAGTTGACGCATGCTGGCGCTGGTACGCACGCTGCGCTGGTTGCTCTGGTTGGCGATTTCACGGGTCTGCCCGGCTTCCACCGCAGCCTCCTCGCAGCTCTGCGCAACGCTTTGTGCGGTGGCTGCCATCTGCGTGGCGGCGGTGGCGATTTGGCTCATCTGTCCCTGCTGCTGCTCCACTGCCGCCAGCGCGCTCTGCGCCTGACTGCTGAGCAACTGCACGGTGCCGCCGAGGCTCTGGCTTTCCTGGTCGACGCCCTGCAGCGAACCACGCAACTGGGCGACCGCGGCATTCAATGCGGTGGCGATGCTCGCCAGGTCGTCTTCGCCATGCACCTGCATGTGCACGCGCAAGTCGCCGTCACGCAGGCCCTGCGCGGCAGCAATGATGCCGGCGGTACTGCGCCGAATCGAGGCATTCAGGCAAAACAGCACGTAGAGCGCCAACAGGGTCAGCACGCCGAACACGGCGATCACCTGCCACATGTCGCGCTGCGCCTGCTGCCGGTAGTTGCCCAGGCTCTGGGCGAACTGCTGGTACAACGCCTGCTGCAGGCCGGTCAGCTGAGTCTGCAAAGTATCGACGCGTTCGATGAACTGCTGCGGACTCAAGGTCATCGGGCTGGCCTCGAACATATCGCGGTCGATCTCGAGAAGAAACGTGTCGAATCCTTGCTCGGCCGCGACGAATGACGCCTGCAAATCACCCATCGACGGCGACGCCTCCTGACCGAGCGTCGCACGCGCCTTGATCAACTGGCCGCGCGACTCGTCCAGCGTGCGGCGCAAATCGCGGATCTTGACCCGGCTTTGCAGAGTGAAATGCTCCGAGAACACCGCCCCATAACCCTGACTGGCGAAGTCGCCAAGGCTTTCCTGCAAGCGCGGCAGAGTGAAGGTCAGCTGCTCCATCATCAGGTAGGTGTCGAGGTGCGGATCGAGAATCAAGCCGCTGTCAGTGGCCACCTGCTCGCGCAGCGCCATCAGTTGCAACAGGGTCTTTTGGTAACGCTCCAGGGCATCCGGTAGCGCCATCGCGCCCAACACCGCCACACTCAGCTCGGCGCGCAGCGCTTGCAGCGCAGCCAATTGCTCACGCGCCTGGGCGCTCGACGGCACACTCGCCAGCTGCGTAACGGCCTGCTCCAGCGCTTGGTCGAGGCCGCCCGCGCGTTGTTGCAGCAGCGCCTTGGCCGACTGGTCGGTGCCCTTCCAGCGCGCCAACAAGGTGCGCTGGGCGATAATCTCACGCTGCACCGCGCCCAGGGCCTGCACCCCGTGCACCCCCTCCAGCTCATGGTCGATCAGCGTCAGGCGGGCCAGATGATCGCTAGAGATCACCCACAACGCATAACCCAGCGGCAGGGCGAACAATACAAACAGCAGCTGAAATTTACGCGCGAAGCTGAAGCGCTCCAATACGCGTATACCCGGCTTGAGTACTCCAGTCATAACGACACCTCAACGAGTCCACCCACACCTGGCAAAAGGTGTGGCAAAGAACATCATCAAGCAAGAATTACGCCGGGCTACTCGCGTCAGCGCTTGTGAAAAAATCGAGCGCCGTCGCGAGCGTTTTTCACAAGCTCTCAGGTCAGGCAAGCAGCGCGGACGGCTGCATGCCGCCTAGGTCAACAACCTTTCAGCACTGCGGCTGGTTGGCGGTATAGCGCTGCGCCGGATTGATCGCCACGTCGAAATCACGCAAGGCGCTGGCGCCGATCAGCAACGGATAATCGAAGTGGCTGCGGTCGGTGAGGTTGACCTCAACAGTGCGCAATTGGTTACCCAGGCAGAGCTGCATATCGACCACCGGACGCTTGGCCACCGCGGGGGTGCTGGCGGCACCTTGCTCTTCGGCGCGGCTCTTGATTTCGCTGATGCGGGTCAGGGGCTGCTCGAACTGGGTGTCGTCGGCACTCGCCGTGGCCAGGCGAAAACGCACCCACTCCTGGCCACCACGGCGGAACTGCTCGATGTCCTTGGCCGACAGCGAGGCAGTCACCGCGCCGGTGTCCATCTTGGCTTTCAGGGTTTGGCCGACTTGCGGCAACTCAATGTATTCGTAGCGCCCGTAGAGCGCCGGCTGATTGGCCATCGCCGGGAAAGCGACCAAGACCAAGAGTGCAGCAACAATCTTCATAACCTGTCAGTGCTCCGTAAAAACGTCAGGAACTCCGACCGGCTCAGCGGCAGATGGTTCGACCGGATGTCGGTTTGCGGCGCGCCACTTATCTGGCGGGCATGCCCGTCCACAACTCATCCAGGTGGCGAAAACCCCAGTCGGCGGCGGATTCGCGGCTGACGATCTTGTCGCGGCCGACCCAGTCGGCCAGGTCGATTACTTCCTGGGCAATCGGGGCCTTCGAGGTGGCCGAGAAGAACACCTTGACCCTGGGCATCAACAGCGAAGTAGCGTGCTGCTCCAGCACCACCCCGAGACGGCCACTCTGCAGGCGCACCAGCGAACCGGTCGGGTAGATACCGACGGCCCGGACAAACGACTGGAACACCTGCTCATCGAAATGCCCCTTGCTCCACTCCGCCATCTTGTGGATCGACTCAGCCGGCCCCCAGCCAGCCTTGTACGGACGGTTCGAGGTGATCGCGTCATAGACATCGCAGACCGCACCCATCCGGGCAAACAGGCTGATCTGCTCACCGACCAGTCGATGCGGGTAGCCGCTGCCATCGACCTTTTCATGGTGATGCAGGCACACATCCAGCACCTGCGCGCTGACCTGCCGGCTGTCGAGCAGAATCCGCGCGCCCTCCGTGGGATGGCTGCGCATCGTGACAAACTCGCTGTCGCTCAATTTGCCCGGCTTATTCAGCAGCGCCGACGGTATGCGCATCTTGCCGATGTCATGCAGCAGCCCGGCCATGCCCGCCTCGCGCACCTGAGCCTCGTCCAGGTCGAGTTGCCGCGCCAGGGCGATCATCAGCGCGCAGACCGCCACCGAGTGCATATAGGTGTATTCATTGGCGTGTTTGAGGCGCGCCAGGCTGATCAGGGCACTGGGCTGACGCATTATCGAGGCGGAGATTTCATCGACCAACTCGGCCACATGGCCAACGTCAATCGCCCGGCCCATGCGGGCATCGCCGAACATCTGCACCACCGCAGCCTTGGCACTGTCGCAGAGCTTGGCGGCACGGCCGATTTCCTCATCCAGATCGGTCCGCCTGCGCTCCACCCGCGGCGCGGCGACCTGCAACACCGCCGCAGTTTCCTCCTCCACCTGCTCGAGCGTTTGCCCGCTCGACATATCCAGCCCCTTGCTGGTGTCGATCCACAGCTCGCTGATACCGCTGTCGCGGATACGTTGCAGGTCCTTGGGGTTGCTCAGGAGAAATTGGGTCTTCCAGAACGGATGCTCCATCCATGAACCGCACAGCTCATGGATGTACATACCCTCAAGCAACTCGGTGACGGAAATGCGCTTAAGCACGAAGGCAACCATGGCGACAGTGGGTGGACGCACTAAGCATAAGCCATCCACGACAGTGGCAGACTGGCATCGCGCAGCTATTTTCCTCCCCCCCCTGCACTCAGCGGCGGTGAAAATGCCGAGCACCGGCGATCCGTGCAAAGCGTGGGGCGATCCGGGCGGCGATCTGTTCGGAGCGAAGCGACAGCCCGCCGAATGTGTGGCGTACCGGTGATCGACGGTGCACTGCCTGCGGCGAGTGACACCCTACAGCTCGCGGCTCGCACCAGACGCCGTGCGTGGGGCGTAGGGCGTAGGGCGGCCTCGGAGCGCAGCGACAGCCCGCCAAATGTGTGACGTAGCGGTGATCGACGGTGCACTGCCTGCGGCGAGTGACACCCTACAGTTTGCGGCTCGCACCAGACTCCGTGCGTAGGACGTAGGGCGGCCTCGGAGCGAAGCGACAGTCCGCCGAATGTGTGGCGTACAGGTGATCGACGCTGTACTGCCTGCGGCGAGTGGCACCCTACAGCTCGCGGCTCGCACCAGACGCCGTGCGTGGGGCGTAGGGCGGTCTCGGAGCGCAGCGACAGCCCGCCGGATGTGGGGCGTAGGGGTGATCGACGCTGCACTGCCTGCGGCGAGTGGCACCCAACGAATCATGGATTGCTCGAGGCCATGGGGCGGAGCCAAGGGCGCCGCGGCGATGCCCCTCGGTCGCACCAGCAGTAACGCCAGCGTCCCCGCCTGCTACACTGCGCGCCATTTCGATTTGCAGGCCTGAACCGTGACCAACACCGCATTCTCCTCACTGCCGCTGTCCGCCGCCATGCTGGCGAACCTCGAGTCGCTCGGTTACACCGAGATGACGCCGATCCAAGCGCAGAGCCTGCCGGTGATGCTCAAGGGCATGGACCTGATCGCCCAGGCCAAGACCGGCAGCGGCAAGACCGCGGCCTTCGGCGTCGGCCTGCTCAATCCGCTGAATCCGCGTTACTTCGGCTGCCAGGCGCTGGTGATCTGTCCGACCCGCGAACTGGCCGACCAGGTGGCCAAGGAAATCCGCCGCCTGGCCCGTGGCGCCGACAACATCAAGGTCCTGACCCTGTGTGGCGGCGTGCCCTTCGGCCCGCAGATCGCCTCGCTGGAGCATGGCGCGCAGATCATCGTCGGCACTCCCGGACGCATCCAGCAACACCTGGCCAAGGGCACGTTGAAGCTCGACGGCCTCAACACCCTGGTGCTCGACGAAGCCGACCGCATGCTCGACATGGGTTTCTACGACAGCATCGCCGATATCATCGGCCAGACCCCGAGCAAGCGGCAGACCCTGCTGTTCTCCGCCACCTACCCGTCGAGCATCAAGCAGTTGTCCGCCGCCTTCATGCGCAACCCGCAGCAGGTCAAGGCCGAGGCGATGCACGACGACGCGCAGATCGAACAGCGCTTCTACGAGATTTCCCCCGAAGAACGCATGGACGCGGTGGTCAAGCTGCTCGCCAGCTTCCGGCCCGAGTCCTGCGTGGCCTTCTGCTTTACCAAGCAGCAGTGCCAGGAAGTGGTCGACCACCTGAGCGCCAACGGCATTTCCGCCGCGGCCCTGAATGGCGACCTGGAACAGCGCGACCGCGACCAGGTGCTGGCGATGTTCGCCAACCGCAGCCTGTCGGTACTGGTGGCCACTGATGTAGCCGCACGCGGCCTGGACATCGACGCCCTGGACATGGTGATCAACGTCGAACTGGCGCGCGATTCGGAAATCCACATCCACCGCGTCGGTCGAACCGGCCGCGCGGGCGAGAAAGGCATGGCCATGAGCCTGGTCGCGCCCGCCGAAGGCCATCGCGCCCAGGCCATCGAGACCCTGCAGAAAAGCCCGCTCAACTGGCACCCGCTGAACAGCCTCAAGGCCAAGGCCGGCGAACCCCTGCAACCACCGATGATCACCCTGTGCATCAGCGGCGGACGCAAGGACAAGGTCCGTCCCGGCGACATCCTCGGCGCCCTCACCGGCGATGCCGGCATCCCTGGCAGCCAGGTCGGCAAGATCGCCATCTTCGACTTCCAGGCGTATGTCGCGGTCGAACGCAGCATGGCCCAGCAGGCCTTGAAACGCCTGAGCGAAGGCAAGATCAAAGGCCGCACGCTGCGCGTCCGCTCGCTGTAAGGCACTCGCCACGGCCCGCCGTGGCGACGCTGGCAGCCCTGCAGCCTGCATTCGCCGCGGGGCGCGCCTCCTACAAGAGCCTGGCGCTATCCGCGCACCTGTAGGAGGCCCGACCTCGGGGCGATGCATTTCCCTGGCTCCCGGACCCAGTCATCCAGCACCCCGCCCACGCGCTTGTCGCCACCCCGCCCCTTGGGCAATCATGACCTTTCCCGTCGGCTGTCGCCGGCATCCGCCTGACGCCCCTTGCCGCGGGCGCCCCAGCCCAGGAGCCGCCGCATGTTCGAGGCTTTCGCCACACTCAAGCAGCACTTCGCCGCCCTGCACAGTGACGCCGAATACTGGTCGCTACGCTATGTCCGCGAAGACCAGCAGCAGCTGGCGATGCGCAAGCAGGTGGCCGAGCCGCCGCGCTTCAGTCGCGATCAAGGCGCAATGCTCAGCGTGCGGGTGGCCGGGGTCGAGGCCTACGCGGCGACCAGCGACCTGTCCCGCCAGGGCCTGCAGGCCGCGCTGGATCGGGCCACTGCACTGGCCCGGCGAATCGCTCCGCAGGCCTTGCTCGACCTGCGCGCACTGGCGCCCTCTAGCGAACGCGGCGAGTACCGCTCGCCCGGTCTGGAGGACGATTTTCCCTCGCTCGCCGCCTGCTACCAGCTGCTCGCCGCCGAGTCCGCCGCCGTGCCCAGCGATCCACGCCTGGTCAATTGGCGGGTCGGCCTCGACCTGACCAGCAGCGCGCAGCTCTACCTCAACAACAGCGGCGCCGAGTTGCACCAGGCCCAGCGCTTCGTCTACCCGCACCTCAGCGTCACCGCCTACGACGGCCAGGACAGCCAGACCCGCAACCTCGGCGGCGCCCACCTCGGCCAGCAGGGCGGCGCCGAAGTGATCGAGCGCCTGGGCCTGATCGGCGCCGCGCCACAGGTCGCCGACCAGGCGCTGCAACTGCTGCTCGCGGCCAACGCGCCGAGCGGCCCGCGTGACCTGCTGCTGATGCCGGACCAGATGATCCTGCAGCTGCACGAATCCATCGGCCACCCGCTGGAGCTGGACCGCATCCTCGGCGACGAACGCAACTTCGCCGGCACTAGCTTCGTCAAGGCCAGCGACTTCGGCAACCTGCAATACGGTTCCAGCCTGCTCAACGTGACCTTCGACCCACACATCCCCGAGGAGCTGGCCAGCTACGCCCATGACGACGACGGCAGCCCGGCGCGCCGCGAGTACCTGATCCGCGACGGCCTGCTGCTGCGGCCCCTCGGTGGCGCCCTGTCGCAGTGGCGCAGCGGCCTGCCGGGCGTGGCCAACAGCCGCGCCTGCAACTGGAACCGGCCACCGATCGACCGCATGGCCAACCTCAATATCGAACCGGGCGAACAGAATCTTGAGCAGCTGATCGGTGGCATCGAGCACGGCATCCTGATGGCCAGCAACCGCTCCTGGTCGATCGATGACGCGCGCAACAAATTCCAGTTCGGCTGCGAATGGGGCCAGCTGATCGAAAACGGCCAGCTGCGCGGCGTGGTCAAGAATCCCAACTACCGCGGCATCTCCAGCCAGTTCTGGGGCTCGCTCGCGGCCGTCGGCGACGCCAGCACCCGCGAGGTGCTCGGCACCGCGCACTGCGGCAAGGGCGAGCCCAACCAGGTGGTCCGCGTCGGCCACGCCACCCCGGCCTGCGTATTTAGCCAGGTCGACGTATTCGGCGGAGCAGCCTGATGAACAACCTGAAGCAATTTGAAGCGCTGAGCGAATGGCTGCGTGGCGCGCTAAACCCAGGCGAAGAATTCAGCCTCGGCTACAGCGCCGAATCCTCCGAATTCATCCGCTTCAACCAGGGCAAGGTACGCCAGGCCGGCCATGTACAGCAGGCCAGTTTGACCCTGCAGCTGATTCGCGACGGCCGCCATGCCGAGCTGCAAGTCACTCTCAGCGGCGCGGCGCAGGATGACCGCCAGCGCCTGGCCGACGCCCTGCAGCACCTGCGTCAGACCCTGCCGCTGCTGCCAGCCGACCCTTACCTGCAGCTCAACCGCGAGGCCTGGCACAGCCATGTGCTGCAACTCGAAGCGCTGCCGGACAGCGCCGCGGTGGTCGAGCAGATCGGCCAGGCCGCGCAGGGCCTGGATCTGGTCGGCTTCTACGCCGCCGGCCCGATCAGCCGCGGCTTCGCCAGCTCCAGCGGCGCCTTCGGCTGGCACCAGGCGAGCAGCTTCAACTTCGACTGGAGCCTGTTCCACGCCAACGGCCAGGCGCTCAAGGCGCAATACGCCGGCCAGACCTGGCAGGCCGACGCCTTCGCCCGGCGCATGCAGCAGGCGCGCGAGCAACTGGGTTATCTGGGCCAGCCCGTGCGCACCCTGGCGCCCGGCAGCTACCGCGCCTACCTGGCGCCCGCCGCCCTGCAGGAAATTCTCGAACTGATGAGTTGGGGCGGCTTTTCCGCCCAGGCCCTGGCCGACAAGGACAGCCCGCTGCAACGCCTGCATGCCGGCGCCGCCAGCCTCAGCCCGCTGCTAAACCTGCATGAGCAGGTCGCGGGCTCGCTGACCCCGGCGTTTTCCAGCGAAGGCTATCCGCGCCGCGACCTCAGCCTGATCCAGGCCGGCCAGCCCGGCGAGCAACTGGTCAGCTCTCGCAGCGCCGCCGAATACGGCCTGCCGGCCAACGGCGCCAGCCCCTGGGAAAGCCCGCAGGCGCTGGCCATGGCCGCCGGCAGCCTGGAACAGGACGAGATCCTCGCCCGTCTCGGCACGGGCCTGTACATCGGCAACCTCTGGTACCTCAACTACTCCGACCGCCCGGCCGGGCGCCTGACCGGCATGACCCGCTTCGCCACCTTCTGGGTCGAGGACGGCAAGCTCCAGGCGCCACTCACCAGCATGCGCTTCGACGACAGCCTCTACGACCTGCTCGGCAGCCAGCTCGAAGCGCTGACCCGCGAACGCGAGCTGAGCCTGTCCACCAGCACCTATTACCAGCGCCACAACGGCTCGACCCTGCTGCCTGGCGCCCTGCTCCGGCGCCTGACCCTGACGCTGTGAATCTCTGCTGATTGCAGGCGGCGCGCAGCAGCCGGTAGCTATCGGCGGCAACGCCAAGGCACGGCCGTGTAGGATGGTGTTGAGCGCAGCGATACCCATCAATGGCGGCCCATACCGTTCCGGCAAAACACCCACGCCGGACTGATGAAGTCAGCAGGTGTCAGCACCGGAGCAACAGCCCGCTACAGCCCATGCCGCTGGAGAATCGCCGCATAGCTGCCATCGGCGTGCATGGCGACTATGGCCTGGTTGAACGCCGCGGCGATCGCTTGATGCTGCGGATGACTGCGGCTGATCAGGATATGCAGGCCGTTCTCGCTCAACGGCCGCTCGAGAAACTCCAGCTCATCACGGATACCGCTCAGCTCGCGGTCGAAGTGATAACGCGCGACGAACTCATCCTCCAGGGTCAACTCGACCCGCTTGGCCTGCAGCATGCGCGCGGCGCTCTCGAAACTGCCGACACCCACCTTGTGCCGCAACGGGGCGCTGTTGAACGCGGCGGAATAGGCGTAACCACGCACCACCGCGATGCGCTGGGGATACAAATCGGACAATTGCTCGAACTTGATGCCGCTGCCCTTGCGCCGCAACAAGCGGATGCGATTGATCAGATAGGGCTGGGAAAAATAACCGATGCTGGCGCGCTCATCGGTATACCAGGCGTTGATCAGCACATCGTAGTCGCTGCGCTGCAAGCCACGCAGCGCCCGCTCCCAAGGCACCTGCACATAGGTCGTGGCATAACCGGCACGGCCCAGCGCACTGCTCACCAGATCGGCAGCCACACCGTTATTGAGCAGGGGCTGGTCAGTGAACGGAGGCCAGGGGTCGGCCACCAGCCGCAGGGTCTGCGCCATCACGCCCAGCGGCAACAACACAAACGACAAACAGAACGCACGCAGTCCATTCATGACGGGCTGTCCACAAGGTAAAGATTCCAGACTGGTCAGTCCCCGCACATCCGGCGGGTCTGCAAGCCTTATTGGTTAGCGCCGTACTGAACCACCCTGCGGGTCGCGAGGCAACCGCTATCTGGCACGTCGTACGGTTTGAAAGCCGCATACAACGGGCCAAGCCGTCGGCCAGATACGGCCGGTGCCTGAGTCGGCAAGGCAGGCCTGGCAAGCAACGATTGGACAAAGTGCTGGCGAATGGCTAGCTTCGCGGGAATGCGCAGCCGAGGCGTTGCAGGAGGGGTGTATAACATCCTTACACCACCATCGATCCACCGAAAGCCGCAGAATAGAGCGGCAGAGAAAAATGGTGAGGAATGTTATCCACCACGCCCGTAAAAGCGTTATCACACCATTTGGTGTCTATTTATAGTTAGGTGCTGGAGCGAGAAAGCACTGCCTTCAACAGAAAATGGAGATTTCTAAATTGCTGTTTGCAAAAGCATTTCAGTATAAAAAATGGGCTAACTCTGAGCTACTGGCTTTCGGAGAGCGCCAGTTGCACTTGCTTCCGGAGAGCGATGCAGTCTTCTTTATTAGAATCCTCAACCACACCACAGTGGTTGACAGCTTATTTATCAGCCGAATGTTAGGAACCCCTGAGCTTTACTCTGCTGACAACACGGTAGAAACACCAACTTACTCAGAGCTAAAAGAAAGAATTGAGAAAAATGATTCATGGCTTATGGATTTTTCCGCAACTGCCACTCCTGAAACCATGAGCCAAACCATTTCCTTTAAATTCACTGACGGTGATTTGGGAACACTATCAGTAGAAGAAGTAATGGTTCATCTGCTAACGCACGGCAGCAATCACAGAGGTATGGCTTCACGAACATTGGCATCAAATGGTCTTGAGCGCCCGAAAGATACATTCACTCGATATCTGCATGAGGTCGAACCCGGCAGAAGAAAAGAGGCTCGGCGTGCCAGCACCTAACAAATGGTTCAAATCGCTCGCTCCGCTCACTGGGACGGGCTAAAGCCCGCCCCTTAACCAAACGTTAGCGGTATATATGAATTTCAACGTAACCGAAAAATACAAACGTAGCGAAAAACGAAAAGTGATACTCGCCGCTTTGCTTTTCATCGGGATAATAGCCGGCGCTGCCTGGATGTTCATCTCCAGCGAAAGCCTGTATCACAAAATACTAGCTGCAATTATTTTTTTGCTACTCGTAAAGCATCTGCCCGGCGCGTATAAAAATATAAAAAATCACGACTCATCCTATCCATCCGTATCGATTATCGAATCCGAGAATAAAATTGACATATCACACAAAGGTGCTGTTGTGAGCATGCCGTTATCGGATATAGAAAGCCTTAAAATCCAGAGCATGAAGGGCAATATTAAATCTCTACTGCTAACCACAAAATCTTTCAGTAACCTACGTTTTGAAGGCTATGAAAATTTAGCTGAAATGGCGGAGTTGCTTAAAAAATATACCCCGGTAGGAAAAATCAAAAATGCCACGTGGTATCACCGCTAACAACTGGTTCAAACCGTTCGCTTCGCTCACTGGGACGGGCTAAAGCCCGCCCCTTAACCAAACGTTAGGCCCACTCCGTTAGTTTTCTTTGTGGCTTTTGTATCGTTTTCAATATCGCTATCGGATTTTCACGCTTTACGTTATTCAGCTCCACCGCAAGGCGTTTGTACTACTCAATTCAATTCGTGCTTTAAAAGGATTTCAAGTTTGAATAATCGGCAGGCACAAATTAACAATTTATCGCGCTGCGCTCGTGTCACGTTCAGCGCTGGCTTACAAATTGCCGGATGTTCGGCTTTCGCTTAGCGTCGCTTTCAAAAATAGGCGGCGTTCTGCGTTCGCTTGAGGTACAAGGTTTTGCAAACACACAAAATCGCGCACGATCAGAAATGCCTAACTAGCAGTTCAAGTCGTTCGCTTCGCTCACTGGGACTGCGTGCCGCAGCCCCTTAACAAAACGTTAGAGGTAACCATGATTCATCGCGCTTCATTACCAATTATCGCGGCTCTACTTATTGCAGGCTGTGCAAGTGCACCTAGGTATTCCGGCAGCAGCGTTACAGACCAAGTCCTTCGCCAGGATATTTATAAGAACGTATCATTACTCTTTAAAGCCCAGCATAGCTGTTACAACATAGAAACTATAAATACAGAAATAACAAACTTAGTAAATTCTGAGTCGGGGGCTATCATTAAAGCAAACGAATTATGGAAAGTTGGCGGCTGCAATAAATTTTCATCTTATAAAGTTGAATTGACCGCCGACTCGAATGGCGAGACGTATTACTCTGTTGGCGGTGTTAAATAACCTCTAACAAATGGTTCAAATCGCTCGCTGTGCTCGCTGGGACGGGCTAAAGCCCGCCCCTTAACCAAACGTTAGAGGTAAACATGCTTATCCTTCTGCTGATTGCTGCATTTATATTTTTTGTTGCTATTGCACCTATTAAAACAACAATAACCTTTGCGGCCCTGATGCTCCTGATTCTTTGCGTGGTAAAAATATCAACACGAATTGTCACAGGTAATAATGTCAGTTTGGTCGAAGCATTTAAAGCTGTCGGTCTTTCTCTGCTATTCGCTTGCATTGCAGTATTTGCGCTAACAAGCTTTAGTAGCGCCACAGGAATACATAGCTTTACAGATGCAGCGGCAATCGTTGTAATTGGATTGCTTTTCAGTTCATATATTGCTGGGTTTAGTGTTGCACTGGGAACAACGTTTGGCAGCAGCACTGCTATTGCAGCAATAGCCACTGCTGCCTCAGGAGTTTTAATAGCAGTTGCAAAAGTTTAAATTTGGCTCCTCTAACTATGCGCTCAAATCGCTCACTTCGTTCGCTGGGACGGGCTAAAGCCCGCCCCTTAGCTTAATCGTTAGCCACATGAACATACCTGTATTCACACCTGGTTAATCTCAGGGTCGGACCCACGTAACTGTTTGACTGATAAGAAAAACATCGCCAGATAAGGACCAAATAACCGCTTAGACAGCCAATTTTTGCATCAAATTTCGTGCTTTAAGGAAAGGGGAAAGGGATGCCTCGTGCGAATCGTTTCTTGTTGCCGGGTCACGTCTGGCATATCACCCACCGCTGTCACCAGCGCGAGTTTCTGCTCAAGTTTGCCCGCGACCGGCAACGGTGGCGGTACTGGCTGTTCGAGGCGCGGAAACGCTTTGGCCTCAGCGTGCTGAACTACGTCGTGACGTCGAATCACGTCCACCTGCTGGTAGTAGACCGCGGTCAGGGTGAAATCGCGCGCGGCATGCAATTGATCGCCGGACGCACAGCACAGGAATACAACCAGCGCAAACAGCGGCACGGCGCCTACTGGGAGGATCGCTACCATGCCACTGCCGTGGACACCGACGGCTACCTGGCGCGCTGCATGACGTATATCGACATGAACATGGTGCGTGCCGGGGCTGTCTCCCATCCGGCGCAATGGGATTCCTGTGGTTACCGAGAAATTCAGCAGCCGCCCACGCGGTATTGCGTTATCGACCTGGAGGCCTTGATGAGTTTGCTTGGCATCCGCGACCTGGACACTCTCCAGCGCACCCATGCAGCCTGGATGGATGAGGCTCTGAAAGCCGAGCCATTCAGGCGTGTTGAGGGTTGGAGCAAGAGTCTGGCGGTGGGCAGTCAAGCGTTCGTGGCGCGGTTCCAATCGGAAAGCGGTATTGCCACCCGCCACCGTGAGATTGTTCAAGGCGATGACGGCTATCGCCTACGCGAACCTGTAGCGCGCTACAACAGCCATTTCGATCCGGAAATGGCCTGTTTAAGGGCTGATAACGCGGTCTTACTGGATGAATTACTCTAAATTTCAGTGAATTGGCTAGGTCCGACCCCATGTGGCAGAGTGGCTAGGCAGCTGAACGGGCCGGGGGCAGCGACTAGACTTGGAGGTTGTGAACATAGCGAGCGCGGTCGCGAGGCCGACTCCTGGTGTTCGCGGCAAGGCGCGTTGCGTTCGGCGCGGCGCGTCGGGCGATCCGTTCGAAGCGCCGCGGCATCCCGGCGGATGTGTAGCGTAGCGGTGATCGAAGGTGCACTGCCTGCGGCGAGTGTCACCCTACGGGTCGTGGGTCTCTTGAGGTAACGGGGCGTTTGCGAACTAGGCAGGGGCGGGAGTTTTTCACCGTTTTTCAGTTGTGCGGTCCGGTTTGAGCTGACCGGGGCGATAGCGGCCAGCCGCATTCGAACCATGCGCATTACCGGAGCCATAACATGCCAACCGCCGTCCGCGCCCTGCAGGGCGACATCACCCAGCTGCCGGTGCAGGCCATCGTCAACGCGGCGAACGCGACGCTACTCGGCGGTGGCGGCGTCGATGGGGCGATTCATCGCGCCGCCGGGCCGCAGTTGCTGGAGGCGTGCCGTCAACTGGGCGGTTGCACCACTGGTGAGGCCAAGCTGACCCTGGGTTATCGCTTACCCGCCGAATACGTCATCCACACGGTCGGGCCGGTCTGGCATGGCGGCGACCGCGGCGAGCCGGCGCTGCTGGCCGCCTGTTATCGGCACTCGATTGAAATCGCCGTGGCCCAGGGCATCCGCAGCCTGGCCTTCCCGAGCATCAGCACTGGCGTCTACGGTTACCCGCTCGCACTCGCGGCGCAGATCGCGGTAAGCACGGTGCGGGCGGTGCTAAAGGAGTTCAGCGGTTTCGACGAGGTGATCTTCTGCTGTTTCTCGGCCAGCGACCTGCAGGTTTACCAACGTCTGCTCACGGCCCCGCCCGGCGCCCAGCCCGCACCGGTCTAGCGGCTTCGGTTAAGATGCGCGCTGTTTGGCGCCGCGCTCGCGGCGCCTGGGGTGTTGTGGGGACGTGGCTGTGCTGGTTACTCAAGTTGTGATTGTCGGTGCCGGTGCCGCCGGCCTTATGTGTGCATTGACCGCTGCCGGGCGCGGGCGCCGGGTGCTGTTGCTCGACCATGCGAACAAGGCCGGCAAGAAGATCCTGATGTCAGGCGGCGGGCGCTGCAATTTCACCAATATGTACTGCGAGCCGGGCAACTTCCTCTCGGAGAATCCGCACTTCTGCAAGTCGGCCCTGGCGCGCTATACCCAGTGGGACTTCATCGGCCTGGTGGGCAAGCATGGCGTGGCCTATCACGAGAAGAAGCTCGGCCAGCTGTTCTGCGACCACAAGGCCAGCGACATCCTCGGCATGCTCCTCGACGAGTGCGCGCAGGCCGGGGTCGAGCTGCGCTTGGATACCTCGGTCAGCGAGATTGCCAAGCTGGAGGCCGGCTACCAGTTGCAGACCAGCGCCGGCCTGGTCAGCTGCGAGTCACTGGTGATCGCCAGCGGCGGCCTGTCGATCCCGACCCTCGGCGCCAGTGGCTTCGGCTATCAGGTCGCGCGCCAGTTCGGCCACAGCGTGCTAGCCACCCGCGCCGGGCTGGTGCCGTTCACCATTACCGATCCGCAGTTGAAGACGCTGTGCACTGAGCTGTCCGGCACCTCGGTGGAGGATTGCCTGGTCAGCTGCAACGGCCAGAGCTTTCGCGAGAACATCCTGTTCACCCACCGTGGCCTCAGCGGCCCGGCGATCCTGCAGATTTCCTCGTTCTGGCAGCCGGGCGACACCGTGCATATCGACCTGCTGCCGCATATCGACCTGCCCGAGTGGCTGGCCGAGCAGCAGCGCGACCGACCGAACAGCGAGCTGAAGACCCTGCTCGCCGAGCTGTTCACCAAGAAGATGGCCAGCCTGCTGGCCGACAACTGGTTCGCCAGCAAGCCGATGAAGCAGTACACCCCGGGCGAACTCAAGGCGATCGCCGACAAGCTGGCCGACTGGCAACTGGTGCCGGCCGGCACCGAGGGTTACCGCACCGCCGAGGTGACCCTGGGCGGCGTGGATACCCGCGAGGTGTCGTCGAAGACCATGGAGTCGCTGAAAAGCCCGGGGCTGTATTTCATCGGTGAGGTACTGGATGTCAGCGGCCACCTGGGCGGCTTCAACTTCCAGTGGGCCTGGGCCTCGGGCTATGCGGCGGCGCAGTACGTCTGAAGCGCAGCGCTGAGCCGGCGGGTAGCGGGCTCAGCGCGCCGCCTGTGGCCAGGCAACCGCGGCGCGATGCGCGACGCCCAGCGCCCGAGCTAAGGCGGTCCGGCGGCGCGGCGGCGCGGCATTGCAGCCAAGAATTCATCGACAGGCCGCACTCGTTTCCCGGCCGGATCGGCCTGGGAGAACTCGTTGGCCACATTCACCAGCATGCAGCAGCGCGGGCTAGCGTCATCCAGTTCGCTGAGCAACCAGCCGCGCAGGAACTGGCGCTGCCGCGCGCATCAACACCGCGGCGAAGTCCGCCGCGTCCATGCGGGCGCCCTATTCAGCCAGCAATTCGACGAAGCGCCGGGCGAACGTATGCACATCCCCCGGCCAGCGCGCGGATACGTAGCGGCCGTCGCACACCACCCAGGCCGGGCGGCTGTCGGCCAGGCTGTCGCGGTGCAGGCCGCTGGTCTTGCGCAGGCGATCCGGCGCAGCCGCCGGCACGTCGAGGAAATCCGCCGGGCTGGCCAGGGCGCGACTGACCTCGGCCTGCACGCTCATATGGCCGGCCGGCTCGCCCGGCGCCTCCAGGTAGGTACGGTAATAGTTCGGCGCCCAGAAGCGGCCGTAGAAGCGGGTCAGGTTCCAGGCGCTGCGCTCCATCGCCCAGGTCAGGGCGGTGGTCTGCCGCCCGTACAGAGCGGAGCGACCATCCGCCCGGCGGCTGCGCGCAGCCAGCAGCACGCCGTGACAGATCGCCGCGACCGGCTTGGCGCTGGCGAAGAAGGCGCCGACGAAGGCCTGCAGGCACTCGCTTTCCAGGTAGGCACGCATGCCTCGGGCCCAGTGCCCGCCGGGCAGCAGCAGGCCGTCGAAGTCCGCCACGGCGAGCTGCTGGTAATCCAGCGGCTGGCGAAACTCGCTATCCACCAGCACGTCACGATAGGCCTCGCGCGCATCACGGCGGGCGCGCAGGAGCAAACCGAGCAGCTTGAAACGCCGCAAACCGGGCAGCCAACCCCAGGGGTCCAGGCCCTCGCCCGTGAGCATCAGCGGATCAGCAACCGCCGGCTGGCCATCCAGGGTGGCGAAGCGCACCCGATGGCCCGCCGCGCGCAGCAGTTGCCAACTGATGGCGACTTCGCTGGGATCGAAGTCTCGCTTCGGCAACACGATCAGAACGGTCTTGGCAGGCATGGCGCGGGGACTCCTCGGCGAAGGCTCGAGCTTAGACGCTAACCCCCGGCCCAACGAGTGGCCCGCCAGGCCAAACTGGCGAGAAGCCGGTAATTGAACTGACGCCAGGCCGCGTGCTCTGCTACAAAGCTACCGACAAACCGACACGGCCATTAACCGCGTCGTTATCCCGTCCTAATTGCCCGAGGAGCGCTTGCCGCGTGACCCAAGACCAAGGCTTGATCTTCGCCATCCTCGCCACCACCATCGGCATGTTTGTCTGGGGCCGCTGGCGCCATGACATAGTCGCCCTCGGTTCCTTG
The DNA here is from genome assembly GCF_002025205.1 of Pseudomonas sp. CC6-YY-74. Classification (GTDB taxonomy): domain Bacteria; phylum Pseudomonadota; class Gammaproteobacteria; order Pseudomonadales; family Pseudomonadaceae; genus Aquipseudomonas; species Aquipseudomonas paeninsulae. The sequence continues at coordinate 3,567,566 of NZ_CP019947.1, forward strand.
CTGGCCTGCGTCATGGTTGGTCTGATCCCGGACGCGGAGGCGTTCAGCGGCTTCGGCCATCCGGCGGTGATCACCGTCGCCTGCGTGTTGGTGCTGAGCTACGGCTTGCAGAGTACCGGCGCGGTGGACGTCCTGGCTCAGCGCGTACTGCCGAGTAATGCCGGCCCCATGTTCTCGATTGCCGCACTGACCGGCCTCGGCGCGCTGCTTTCGGCCTTTATGAACAATGTCGGCGCCCTCGCCCTGCTGATGCCGATTGCCTTGCAGATCGCCAGGAAACAGAAGCTGCCTCCCGGTCGCGTGCTGATGCCGCTGGCCTTCGGCACCATTCTCGGCGGGATGACCACGCTGATTGGTACGCCACCCAACCTGATCGTCTCCAGCTTCCGCGCGCAGAGCGGCGCCGGCCCCTTCAACATGTTCGACTTCAGTCCCGTTGGCATCGCGGTGGCCCTCACCGGCGTGGTGTTTATCGCCCTGCTCGGCTGGCGCCTGGTACCCAAGCGCGAGGTGGCTGGCGTGGCCAGCTTCGACACCGGCACCTACCTCACCGAGGCGCGGGTCAAGCCAGGCGCCAAGGCGGCGGGCAAGACTTTGCGGGAAGTCGAGCTGTTGCTCGATGAGGCTGACGCCCAGGTAATCGGCATGCTGCGCAATGATCTGCGGCTGTCCGCGCCCGACCCACGATGGGTCTTGCAAGCCGATGACGTCCTGGTGATCGAGGCCGAACCCGAGGCCCTCGGCACAGTACTGGGCAAGCTGGGCCTGCAACTGGAGGCCGAGCACGAGGAGGACAAAGAAAACAAAGAAGAAAAAGACAAAGAAAAAGAAGACAAAAAAGACAAAAAAGACAGCAAGCCAGCCGCCCGCGAAGCAGCCAAGCATGACCACGAGGACAGCAGCAACGACAAAAAGGAATCCAGCGACGATGCCAGCGTTCTGCAGGAGTTGCTGGTGCGCCCCGACTCCCAACTGATCGGGCGCTCGGCCAGCAGCACCCGCCTGCGTAGCCGTTACAGCCTCAATCTGCTGGCAATCTCGCGGGCGAGTCATCGCTCGATCAAGCGCTTGCGCTCGACCCTGATCGAGCGCGGTGATGTCCTGCTGATGCAGGGCGCACCCGGCGATATCAACGAGTTTGCCGGCGACTATGCCTGCGTGCCGCTGGCCGCCCGCGCCATCAGCATTCCCAACCCTGGTCAGGCCAGCCTGGCCCTGGGGGTTATGCTGATGGCCGTAGTGGCCGCCGGCTTTGGCCTGCTCTCGGCCGCCGTAGCCTTCGCCGCTGGGGTACTGGTGTTCATGGTGATGCGCGTGGTGCCCCTGCGCGCGGTATACGAGGCGATTGACTGGCCGGTGATCGTGCTGCTTGGCGCCTTGATCCCAGTGGCCGGCGCCATGTCCAGCAGCGGCGCGGCCGACCTGCTGGCGCGCTTGCTGATGGAGCATGTAGCCCAAGGCAATCCAGTGATCGTGCTGACCCTGCTATTGGTGGTGAGCATGACCCTCTCGGACTTCATGAACAATGCCGCCACTGCCGCGGTGATGTGCCAGATCGCCCTGAGCGCAGCCAGCCAGCTCGGGGTCAACCCCGATTCGCTGCTGATGGCTGTGGCGATTGGCGCCTCCTGCTCGTTCCTCACGCCTATCGGTCACCAGAACAACACCCTGATCCTCAGCCCCGGCGGCTTCCGCTTCGGCGACTACTGGCGCCTGGGCTTGCCCATGGAGATTCTTGTGGTGCTGGTCAGTGTGCCGCTGCTGCTAATCGTCTGGCCGCTGTGACGCCTCAGCGGTTGTGAAAATATCGAGCGCCGTCGCGAGACCGTCTCCAGGCGCCCGCAGTAGGCGAGAATTTTTTTCACAGCCTCTCAGGACGCCGGAGTCACGCCGAGGATGATATCGAAGTGCGCCACCTGCACACCCGCCCGCGCGCCGGCCGCCGGGACGAAGGGCACGATCAGGCGTTCGCGCAGGCGTGGCTCGCGGATCGCATTGAGCACTGCATCGCCCTGGTTCAGCCGCTCGCCACGGATGTAGCACTGGGTGGTGAAGCGCGGCTGGCCGGGCAGGGTCACGGCGACATGGATATGCGGGGTGCGCCCCGGATAGGGCACCGGGCGAAGGGTGCGGAAACGATAGCGGCCATCGCTGGCAGTCTCGAAGCGACCATAGCCCTGAAAATTCGGGTCACGCCTGGCCCGCTCACCGCCACGGCGGTGCAGGTAGATACCATTGGCATCGACCTGCCAGATTTCCACCAGTGCGCCCTTCAGTGGGTTGCCGCGGGCATCGAAAATCTGCCCGTGCAACTGCACAACGACGCCGCTGGCTTGAGTCGGTTGGTCGCCGATCAGCAGCAGATCGTTGTCCTGATCCAGCGGCAGTTGCTCGGGATAGAAGGGCCCCGGCGTCTGCGCCGGAGTCAGCAGCAGCTCGGCGAAGACGCCGGGGCTAGCCAACAGCAAGACGCCGCCGCCAAGCCCGGTCAACAACAGACGACGACTGATTCGCGACAGCTGCATGCTTGCCTCCGCAACGCCAAGGGCGATGCTTACAGACTAGCTGGCGTACAGCCCTTGGGAGACCCGGGGCTCAATCCTGTCCGTCACGAAACCGATGGATCTGCCGGCGCTGCTTCTTGCTCGGCCGGCCGTCGGTCTGCATGCCCAGGGCGCCGGCCTTGCGCTGCGCGGCGGCCAGTTCGCGACGGACGAGACTCTCGGCCGTTTCGCTGTACAGCGCCTGGGCTTCGGGGGCGCCGCGGCGCACCACGGACAAGCCCTGAATGACCACGCTACGCTCGTCGAAACCGATGCGGATCAGCAGTTCGTCACCGATCCGAGGTTCCTTACCCGGCTTGCAACGCTCACCACGGCAATGCACCTTGCCGCCCTCGATCGCCGCCTTGGCCAGGGCCCGGGTCTTGAAGAAACGCGCCGCCCACAGCCACTTGTCCAGGCGTACTTTGTCGTCGTCTTTATCGCTCATCGCACTCTCAAATCAAAAACACTCGCCCTCAGCGATTTTGCCTGATGCAGTTGTCCCGGCGCACCACTAGAATGCAGGCACTATAGGGCAACCCGGCCTGAGGGCACTCGCCTACCGTGAAAACCTTCGACCACCTCAGCGTGATCGGCCTGCGCGAATGGATCAACCTGCCGGACCTGGGCATGATCGGCCTGCGCGCCAAGATCGACACCGGCGCCAGCACCTCCTGCCTGCATGCCAGTGATATCCAGCCATTCCAACGTGATGGCGAGGACTGGGTACGCTTCACCGCACACATCGGCACCCTGGTCCAGCGACGGCATCGCTGCGAAGCCGCTCTGGTCACGGTGAAACGGATCAAGAGTTCCACCGGCCATGTGCAGAGCCGCTACGTGATCCGCACCGGCCTGACCCTGGGCGATCGCATGTGGCCGGTGGAGTTCACCCTGACCTGCCGCAAAACCATGCGTTACCGCGTACTTCTAGGCTCCAAGGCGCTGGTCGACGGCCAACTGGTGGTCAACCCGGCGCTAACCTATATTCAAGACAAACCTGTGCTCCTCGACATCTCTGGTGCCCCATGAAAATCGCCGTGCTATCGCGCAATCCGCGCCTGTATTCCACTCGTCGCCTGGTCGAAGCCGGGGAGCAGCGTGGCCATGAAATGGTGGTGATCGATACCCTGCGCGCCTACATGAACATCGCCAGCCACAAGCCGCAAATTCACTACCGCGGCAAAGCCCTGGAGGGTTTCGATGCGGTGATCCCGCGGGTCGGCGCCTCGGTGACCTTCTATGGCTGCGCGGTGCTGCGCCAGTTCGAGATGATGGGGGTGTTCCCGCTCAACGAGTCGGTGGCGATCAGCCGCTCACGCGACAAGCTGCGCTCGCTGCAACTGCTCTCGCGCAAAGGTATCGGCCTGCCGGTCACCGGTTTCGCCCACTCCCCCGACGATATTCCCGACCTGATCCAGATGGTCAACGGCGCGCCACTGGTGATCAAGTTGCTGGAGGGCACCCAGGGTATCGGCGTGGTCATGTGCGAAACGCAGCAGGCCGCCGAGTCGGTGATCGAGGCTTTCATGGGCCTGAAGGCCAACATCATGGTGCAGGAATACATCAAGGAAGCGGGCGGCGCGGATATCCGCTGCTTCGTGATCGGCGACAAGGTGATCGCAGCGATCAAGCGTCAGGCCAAGCCCGGCGAGTTCCGCTCCAACCTGCACCGCGGCGGCTCGGCCAGCCTGATCAAGATCACCCCGGAAGAACGCATGACCGCCGTTCGCGCCGCCAATATCATGGGGCTCAACGTCGCCGGCGTGGACATCCTGCGCTCCAATCACGGCCCGCTGGTGATGGAGGTGAACTCCTCGCCGGGACTGGAGGGCATCGAAACCACCACCGGCAAGGACGTTGCCGAGCTGGTCATCCAGTACCTGGAGAAGAACGGCGGACCAAACCTGACCCGCACCAAGGGCAAGGGCTGAGACACCCGCACCGATTCCCCGTAGAGCCTATGTTCTCGTGCAGGGTCTGCGACAGTGGGCTGAATCGGCATAATTCAGCGCCACAACCGCCTGCAGTTAAACCGCGTCGCGCGGCAGCAACAGCCCCAGCGGCAGGCAGACTCGCGCCTCCAGGCCGCCGCCGCAACGGTTGCGCAACTCGACGCTGCCGCCGTGCAGGGCAGCGATGCGCTTGACGATGGCCAGGCCGAGCCCGGCACCCTGGCCACCGCGGGCGCGGTCGCCGCGAATGAAGGGATTAATGATGCTGCCCAGCTCGCTCGGATCGATACCGCAGCCACGGTCGAGCACGCTGAGCACGATGTAAGGCGCGCTGCAGTCTCCGGCCACCGACACGGCGACTTCGACCGCATTGCCACCATAGCGCAGGGCATTCTCGATCAAATTGACCAGCAGCCGCTTGATCGATACCCGCCGCAGCGGGAAGACCGGCACCGGCTCCAGACACAGGCGCACCCTCTTCTGCTGCTGATTATAGGGCGCCACCACTTCGCCGATCAGCTCGCCGAGATCGATAGGTTCCAACGGCTCGTCGCGGCCGTCGCGGATAAAGGCGAGGAACTGGTCGAGAATCGCGTCCATGTCCTCGATATCGCGGACCATGTCCTCGGTCAGATCGGAGTCGTGGTTTAACAGCTCCAGGGATAAGCGCAAACGGGTCAGTGGCGTACGCAAGTCGTGGGACACCCCGGCCAGCATCAGCTCGCGCTCGCGGCCGCCCTGCTCGACGTCTTCGGCCATCTGGTTGAAGGCGCGATAGACCTCGGCCATCTCACTGGGCGTATCGCTCTCCGGCAAACGCACGCTACGGCCCTTGCCGAGTTGGCGGGCGGCGAACACCAGGCGCTTCAAGGGCGCACTGAGCTGGCGCACGAAAATCCAGGCGGCGGCGGTGGAGAGCAAACCAATGCCCAGGAACCAGCCGAGTACACTCCAGATCCGCTGGCCGCGCAGCGGGTGCGGATACAGCGGTACCCGCAGCCAGTCAGCGCCCAACGCCGGGGCATGCACCCACAACGCTGGCGGACTTTGCGCACTCACCCGCACTTCGGTCTCAGGGCCGAGTTCGGACTGCATCTGCCGTTGAAAAATCTCGCTGTAGGGCCAGTGCTGCTCGCTGACCGGCACAGTGTCACGGGGTACCCGCTCGAGACCCGCGGCGGCGGCAATCTTCTCGCGATTCTCCGAGTCGGCGGACCAGTAGGCGCGCAGCGTCAGCGCCGCGCCATGGCTGTACTGCCGATCGACCAGCACGTCCTCGTTCATCATCAGATAAACCAGGGTCAGTGCCTTGGAGAACAGCACCACGATCAACACCAGCCAGAGGGTGCGAGCGAAGAAGCTTTGCGGGAACCAGAGAGGGGTTTTCATAGGCACTTACAGGAATCTGTAGGAGCGGTGGGGGACAGCTTGTCCCATGCCCGCGATTGGACTGCGGATCGCGGGCATGGCCCGCTCCTACGATGGATCATTGCGCCGACGTCATTTATTGCCATCCGGCACGAACACGTAACCCACGCCCCAGACCGTCTGGATATAGCGCGGTTTGGTCGGGTCCGGCTCGATCAGTCGGCGCAGGCGCGAAATCTGTACGTCGATGGAGCGCTCCAGGGCGTCCCACTCGCGACCGCGGGCCAGGTTCATCAGTTTGTCGCGGGTCAGCGGTTCGCGAGCGTGCTGAACCAGGGCCTTGAGCACGGCGAACTCGCCGGTGGTGAGCATATGCACTTCGTCACCCTTCTTCAGCTCGCGGGTGGCCAGGGACAATTCATACTCGCCGAAGCTGACGCTCTCGTCCTCGGCTCCCGGTGCTCCCGGCACTACCGGCACCTGGCGACGCAGCACGGCCTTGATCCGCGCCAGCAGTTCGCGCGGGTTGAACGGTTTGGCCAGATAGTCGTCGGCGCCCAGCTCCAGGCCCTGGATCCGGCTGGCTTCGTCGCCCTTGGCGGTGAGCATGATGATCGGCACCTGATTGTTCGCCGCCCGTAGCCGGCGACAGGCAGACAAGCCGTCCTCGCCCGGCAGCATCAAGTCGAGCACGACCAGATGGAACAGCTCACGCGCCAGCAGGCGATCCATCTGCTCGACGTTTTCCACCGTCCGCACGCGGTAGCCCTGCTCCTCGAAGAAACGCTCGAGCAAGCGCCGCAAGCGGGCATCGTCATCGACAACCAGAATTTTCTCGCCTTCAAGCGAAAGTGCAGTGCTGCTCATAGAAGCTCCTTGACCGAGAATCTGTACCGCCCGTCGGGCGTAGACAGTCTCCAACGCTGGCATTATGGCTCAGCCACCGCGCTCACCGGTGGCAGCCATTGTTAGCAGATTTTTCCTCGCGGGCCGGGGGCCAAGTAATCGGCCGTGGTGCGACCCGGATCCGCTTGCGCCCGGCTAACGCCCTCCGCCCCCATTCATCCAGCCGCTAATGGTTATAATGCGCCGTTCTATTGTCTGGCCCGTGGTTTGCGAGGTCGGTTTTTCGTTTCAGCGGTTGTGAAAATATCGAACGCCGTCGCGAGGCCCTCTCCAGGTGTTCGCGGTGTAGCGCAACGTCAGCAGCGGGCGCCTTGAGACGGCCGCAGTAGGCGAGAGTTTTTTCACCGCCTCTCAGTGTGGGTAGCTATTCATATGCTCAGCATCAACAACCGCATCGCCGAAGAACTGGGCGTGCGCCCGCAACAGGTTGCCGCCGCCGTAGCGCTGCTCGATGAAGGCTCCACCGTGCCGTTTATCGCCCGCTACCGCAAAGAAGCCACCGACAGCCTGGATGACACCCAGCTGCGTAACCTGGAAGAGCGTCTGCGCTACCTGCGCGAACTGGACGATCGCCGCGCCAGCATCCTCGCCAGCATCGAGGAGCAGGGCAAGCTGACCCCGGAGCTGACCCGCGAAATCAACCTGGCCGAGACCAAGACGCGCCTCGAAGACCTCTACCTGCCCTACAAGCAGAAGCGCCGCACCAAGGGCCAGATCGCCCTGGAAGCCGGCCTTGGCGAACTGGCCGACGCGCTGTTCAACGACCCGAGCCTGGCCCCGGAGAGCGAAGCCGCGCGCTTCGTCGACGCCGAAAAAGGCTACGCCGACATCAAGGCGGTGCTCGAAGGCGCCAAGTACATCCTCATGGAACGCTTCGCCGAAGACGCCACCCTGCTGGCCAACCTGCGCAGCTTCCTCAAGGACAACGCCACCCTCAGTGCTCGGTTGATTGCCGGCAAGGAGCAGGAAGGCGCCAAGTTCCGCGATTACTTCGAGCACGACGAGAAGCTGAAAAGTGCGCCCTCGCACCGTGCCCTGGCGATTTTTCGCGGGCGCAACGAGGGCTTCCTCAGCGCCAGCCTGAAGATCGGTGAAGAGCTGCCCGGCACCCTGCACCCTTGCGAAGGCATGGTCGCCGAGCGTTTCGGCATCAGCAACCAGGGTCGCGCCGCCGACAAATGGCTGGGCGAAGTGGTGCGCTGGACCTGGAAGGTCAAGCTCTATACCCACCTGGAGACCGACCTGCTCGGCGAACTGCGCGAAGGCGCCGAAGACGAGGCCATTTCGGTGTTCGCCCGCAACATGCACGACCTGCTGCTCGCCGCCCCGGCCGGCCCGCGCGCCACCCTCGGCCTCGACCCGGGCCTGCGCACCGGTTGCAAGGTCGCGGTAGTCGACGCCACCGGCAAGCTGCTCGACACCGCCACCGTCTACCCGCACGTGCCGAAGAACCAGTGGGATCAGACCATCGCCGTGCTCGCCGCGCTGTGCACCAAGCACTCGGTCGACCTGATCGCCATCGGCAACGGCACCGCCAGCCGCGAGAGCGACAAGCTGGCCGCCGAGCTGATCAAGAAATACCCCGCCCTGAAGATGACCAAGGTGATGGTCAGCGAGGCTGGCGCCTCGGTCTATTCGGCCTCGGAACTGGCCGCCAAGGAATTCCCCGACCTCGACGTGTCGATCCGCGGCGCCGTGTCCATCGCCCGCCGCCTGCAGGATCCGCTGGCCGAACTGGTGAAGATCGACCCGAAATCCATCGGCGTCGGCCAGTACCAGCACGACGTGTCCCAGCTCAAGCTGGCGCGCAGCCTGGCCGCGGTGGTGGAAGACTGCGTCAACGCCGTCGGCGTCGACGTCAATACCGCCTCGGTCGCCCTGCTGGCGCGGATCTCCGGACTGAATGCGACCCTGGCACAGAACATAGTCGCGCACCGCGACGCCAACGGCGCGTTCAAGACCCGCGACGCATTGAAAAAGGTTTCGCGCCTGGGCGAGAAAACCTTCGAGCAGGCCGCCGGCTTCCTCCGCGTGATGAACGGCGACAACCCGCTGGACGCCTCGGCGGTGCACCCGGAAACCTACCCGCTGGTGCAGCGCATCGCCGCCGACACCGGTCGTGATATCCGCTCGCTGGTCGGCGATGCGGCCTTTATCAAGCGCCTCGACCCGAAGAAATTCACCGACGAAAGCTTCGGCCTGGTGACCGTCGGCGACATCCTGCAAGAGCTGGAAAAGCCCGGCCGCGACCCGCGCCCCGAATTCAAGACCGCCGAGTTCCAGGAGGGGGTCGAAACCCTCAAGGACCTCGAACTGGGGATGATCCTCGAAGGCGTGGTGACCAACGTCACCAACTTCGGTGCCTTCGTCGACATCGGCGTGCACCAGGATGGCCTGGTGCACATCTCGGCGCTGTCGGAGAAGTTCATCAAGGACCCGCATGAAGCGGTCAAGGCCGGCGACGTGGTCAAGGTCAAGGTGATGGAGGTGGACATCCCACGTAACCGCATCGCCCTGTCGATGCGCATGGGCGACACCCCGGGCGAAAAAATCGAAGGCCCGCGCGGCGGCCAACGTGGCGCTGGCAAGCGCGACTCCAGCCCGCGCCCGTCGGCCAGCACCCCGCGCGCCGAGCCGCAGCCGGCCAATAACGCCGCCATGGCCGCGCTGTTCGCCAATGCCAAGCAGCGGAGGAAGTAAGCCGTGAGCGAGCCCGTGGAGGCAATCGGCAAGAGCAGCGCCTTTGGCCGCCTGCTCGGTCTGGAAATCGTCAAGGCCGACGCTGGCGAGGCCGTGCTGCGGCTGAGCATGCACGACGGCCTGCGTAACCTGCACGGCAAGCTGCACGGCGGCGCGCTGTTCTCGCTGATCGACAGCGCCATGGGCCAGGCCAGCCACAGCCTGACCGATGGCACACCGAGCAGCGTCACCCTGGAGTGCAAGGTCAACTACATTCGTCCCGTCAGCGAAGGCGATCTGCTCTGCCGCGCCTGGCTGCTGCACAGCGGCAGGCGCACCCAGGTGCTCGAAGCCGAAGTGCATCAGGGCGACAAGCTGGTCGCCAAGGCACAAGCCACCTTCGCTTGCGTGTAACTGTAGCGGCTCAAGCTGGGTTATAACTGGCACCATTCAGCCGGCAGGCTGCAGCACAAATGCATCGCGCAGGCCGGCCAAGGCGTCGCTGGTGTTTTGCCGCGACTTGCCCGACCCGACGACCAACGTCGGTCACCCGCCCTCTTGTAGAGCGCATCGGCCGCCCCCATATTGGGGCGACCGATGCGTGAAGGAATGCAATCTTGAGCGACCTGTTCTCCCGCCGCCTGGCTCTGCTCGGCGAACGCGCCAACCTCTCCCTGCTTAGCCAGTGCTTGCACGGTATCGAGCGCGAATGCCTGCGCGTCGATGGCGATGGCCAGCTGGCCCTGACCCCGCACCCGCTGGCGTTGGGCTCGGCACTGACGCATCCGCAAATCACCACGGACTATTCCGAGGCACTGCTGGAATTCATCACCCCGGCCGAGCCTGACCCGGCCATCACCCTGGCCGACCTCGAGCAGATCCATCGTTTCGTCTACAGCAAGCTCGACGGCGAATACCTGTGGAGCCCGTCAATGCCCTGCGCCTTGCCGGATGAGCAGACGATTCCGATCGCCGAGTACGGCAGCTCGCATATCGGCCAGCTCAAATACGTCTACCGCAAGGGTTTGGCCCTGCGTTACGGCAAGACCATGCAGTGCATCGCCGGCATTCACTACAACTTCTCCGTGCCGGACAGCCTGTGGCCACTGCTGCAGCAGGCCGAGGGCAATACACGCAATGCTCGCGACTATCAGTCGGCGCGCTACATCGCCCTGATCCGCAATTTCCGCCGCTACAGCTGGCTGCTGATGTACCTGTTCGGCGCTTCGCCAGCCCTGGATGCAGGCTTTTTGCGTGGCCGCCCGCACCAACTGCAGCAACTCGATGACGACACCCTGTACCTGCCCTACGCCACCAGCCTGCGCATGAGCGACCTGGGTTACCAGAGCAACGCCCAGGCCGGCCTCACCCCCTGCTACAACGACCTGACCAGCTACACCGACAGCCTGCGGCAAGCGGTCGCCACGCCCTACCCGCCCTATGTCGAGATCGGCAGCAAGAAGGACGGTGAATGGCTGCAACTCAATACCAACATCCTGCAGATCGAGAACGAGTACTACTCGAACATCCGCCCGAAACGCGTGACCCACAGCGCTGAGCGGCCGGTCCAGGCGCTGGAGGACCGCGGTGTGCAGTACATCGAAGTGCGTTGCCTGGACATCAATCCCTTCCTGCCGCTGGGCATCGACCTGGTCGAGGCGCGCTTCCTCGACGCCTTCCTGCTGTTCTGTGCGCTGCAGGAAAGCCCGCCACTGGACGGCGACGAATGCCACGCCTGCACCGACAATTTCCTCAACGTGGTCAAGGACGGGCGGCGCCCCGGCCTGCACTTGCAGCGCCAGGGTCAACCCGTGGCGCTGCAAGCCTGGGCTCACGATCTGCTCGACAGCATCCAGCAAACCGTTACGCTGCTCGACCAGAGCCATGGCGACGACGCGCACAGTCAGGCTTTACAGGCGCAGCGCGACAAGGTCGATGATGCCAGCCTGACGCCTTCGGCCCAGGTGCTCGCAGACCTGCAGCAGGGCGAAAGCTTCAGCCAGTTCGCCCTGCGCCAGAGCAAGCAGCACGCCGACTACTTCCGTAGCCAGCCGTTGAGCGCTGAGCAGCAAGCCGCCTTCGAAGCCGCGAGCACACGCTCACTGCGCGAGCAGACGGAGCTGGAGGCTCAGGAACAGGGCGATTTCGACAGCTTTGCCACGACCTACCAGGCGAGCATCCTGGCCCCGGCCATTTAGTCGACCCAGTCACAAAAGCCAACAACGGCGCCAAAGCTGTGACCGGCGACCCAGCCAGGGAAGCGGGGCGCAACTAGCATGAGCACAGAGCAATCAACATGAGCTGTGCCCATGGAGTCCGACGCCCATCCCAAGGATAACCGCCACTGGAGCTTGGAAAGCCTGAACAAGGCTTACCAGCAAGGCTATATGGCGGGCCTCACCGGCCAACCCAATAACCGTCACGACCACCGCGCCGAAGTGCTTGCCGCCGCCTGGGAGGCCGGCTGGGACGACGGCCATGAACAGCTGCTGCGCCAGCAGAAAATCGCCTGAGCCATTGGGCCAGCCGGTAGGAGCCAGACACCAGCAAAGCGCCTGTACCCGAGCAACCTTCCCGCCGCGATGAACCCAACCCCGCCTCTTGAGCGGCGGCGCGGCACCTCTCGACCCCGCCTGCAGGCTGACTGCGGTGGGTTCGGCGGCAGGCTACAAGGCCTTCTCGAACACCTTGGAATTGCGCTGGAAGTTGTACAGCGAGGCGCGCGCCGTGGGCAGGCGGTCGACGCTGCTGGGCACGAAACCGCGCTCGCGGAACCAATGGGCGGTGCGGGTGGTGAGCACGAACAGGTGCTTCAGGCCCTGGGCGCGGGCACGGGCCTCGATGCGTTCGAGCAGTTCGTCGCCGCGACCGCCGTGGCGATAGTCGGGATTGACTGCCAGGCAGGCCAGCTCGCCGTAGTCCGAGTCGTCGAGCTGGTACAGGGCCGCGCAGGCGATGATCAGGCCGTCGCGCTCGACGATACTGAACTGCTCGATCTCGCGCTCAAGCACCTCGCGCGATCGGCGCACCAGAATGCCCTGCTCTTCCAGCGGGCTGATCAACTCGATCAGCCCGCCGACATCGCCGATATTCGCCTCACGCAATGACTCGAACTGCTCCTGGTCGACCAGGGTGCCGCCGCCATCGCGGGTAAACAGCTCGGTCAGCAGCGAGCCGTTCTCCACATAGCTGACCAGATGCGCGCGCTTGACCCCGGCGCGGCAGGCCTGAGCCGCGGCATCGAGCAGCTCGCCCTGGTAGCTGTTACCCAGGCGCGCCAGGTAGAGCGGTACCTGCTGCGGACGCAGTTCGCGCACCAGCCTGCCCTCTTCGTCGAGCAGACCACGCTCGGCACTGAACAGCAGCAGCTTGTCGGCGCCCAGGTCGATGGCTGCACGGGTGGCCACGTCTTCGCAGGCCAGGTTGAAGATTTCCCCGGTCGGCGAATAGCCCAGCGGCGACAGCAGCACGATGCTGCGCTCGTCAAGCAGACGGCCGATGCCCTTGCGATCGACCCGGCGCACTTCGCCGGTGTGGTGATAGTCGATGCCGTCGACCACGCCAATCGGCCGCGCGGTGACGAAGTTGCCGCTGGACACGCGCAGGCGCGCGCCCTGCATCGGCGAGGCGGCCATGTCCATCGACAGGCGCGCCTCGATGGCGATGCGCAACTGGCCGACCGCATCGATCACGCACTCCAGAGTCGCGCTGTCGGTGACGCGTAAATCACGGTGAAAGTGCGGGGTTATCCCGCGTGCGACCAGCCGCGCCTCGATCTGCGAGCGCGAGCCGTGCACCAGCACCAGGCGCACGCCGAGACTGTGCAACAGCACCAGATCGTGGACGATATTGCCGAAATTCGGGTGGGCAACGCCCTCGCCCGGCAGCATCACGACGAAGGTGCAGTCGCGGTGGGCATTGATATAGGGCGAAGCGTGGCGAAGCCAATTAACGTAGTCGTGCATTGCGCAGAGAACCTGTGAGTCGTGAAGATAACGCATGAACAAGGCGCGCGAGCGCCGGACGAGGCAGCCGGGAGCAGCAGGTTATCGTCGCAAGTAGGACAGCTTCACGCGTTCGCTCCTCCCATGGGTACAGGTCATGCCCGGATCATCCGACCGGGCTCAGGCAGTAGTGCTGAATCAGCTGACGTAACAGACGCACGGTCGGTTCGAGACGTGACATTTCCAGGTACTCACCCGGTTGATGGGCACAGTCGATATCGCCGGGGCCAAGCACCAGGGTCTCGCAACCAAGCTGCTGAAGATAAGGCGCTTCGGTAGCAAACGCCACCGAAGCCGCGCTGTGCCCGGTCAGGCGCTCGGCCAGGCGCACCAACTCGCTGTCGGCGACTTGCTCGAAGGGCGCCACGCTAGGAAACAGCGGGGCAAAGTCGATCTTGACCTGATGCCGCTCGGCCAGCGGTTGCAGCTTCTGCCGGATCGCCGCACGCAGCAGTTCCGGCTGCATGCCCGGCAGTGGGCGCAGGTCGAACTCCAGCGAGCACTGGCCGCAGATGCGATTGGGGTTGTCGCCACCGTGGATGCAGCCGAGATTCAGGGTTGGCTGCGGCACGCTGAACTGCGGGTTGTTGAATTCACGCTGCCACTGGCCGCGCAAGCCGCGCAGTTCGGCCAGTACATCCTGCATCGCCTCCAGCGCGCTGTGGCCGAGGCGCGGGTCGGAGGAATGGCCGCTCTGCCCGAGGATGTCGATGCGCTCCATCATGATGCCCTTGTGCAGCCGGATCGGCTTCAACCCGGTCGGCTCGCCGATCACCGCGGCGCGCCCCAACGGTCGGCCGGCAGCGGCCAGGGCGCGGGCGCCGGACATCGAGCTTTCTTCATCACAGGTGGCGAGGATCAGCAGTGGCTGCTGGAAGCGCTGGGTCAGCAAGGGCTGCACCGCGTCGATGACCAGGGCGAAGAAGCCCTTCATGTCGCAACTGCCGAGGCCAACCCAGCGGCCATCGACCTCGGTCAGCTTGAGCGGGTCGCTCTGCCACAAGGCCGCATCGAAGGGCACGGTATCGCTGTGCCCAGCCAGCACCAGGCCGCCAGGGCCACTGCCGAAGCTGGCCAGCAAGTTGAACTTACCCGGATTGATTTCCTGCACTTCGCAGGCGAAGCCGAGGTCGCCGAGCCAGCTCGAGAGCAACTCGATCACCGGCCGATTGGACTGATCCCAGTGCGCCTGGGTACAGCTCACCGAAGGCGCGGCGATCAGCGCGGCGAATTGCTCTTTGAAGGAAGGCAGGGGCATTGGCGGTCTCCGCGGGCGTTGCCACCATCATAGGGGCAACGCCGGTGCGGATGAAACCGCCGGGCACTATCTCGGCGGTTGGGAACATACCGCGCACCGGCGCCCGCGTTTTTCACAGCCTCAAAGGAAGATGCCGCGCAGGATATAGAAGAACACGATGGCCAGGGCTGCACCGACCGGTAGGGTGACCAGCCAGGACATGAAGATCTTGCCGATCACGCCCAGGTTCAGTGCGCCAATACCCCGCGCCAGGCCGACGCCCAGTACCGCACCGACCAGGGTGTGGGTGGTGGACACCGGCAAGCCGATGGCCGAGGCGCCGACCACGGTGGTGGCCGTCGCCAGTTCGGCGGCAAAGCCGCGGCTCGGGGTCAGTTCGGTGATCTGCTTGCCGATGGTGGCGATCACCTTGTAGCCATAGGTGGCCAGGCCGATGACGATACCGATGGCACCGAGCAGCAGGACCCAGGCCGGCAGCGCTGCCTTGGCACCTACGGCTTCACCGCCGGACTGGATCACGCCGACGATGGCCGCCAGCGGACCGACGGCGTTGGCCACGTCGTTGGAGCCGTGGGCAAAGGCCATGGAGCAGGCGGTGAAGATCATCAGTACGGCGAATACTTTCTCCACGCTGGCGTAGTGGAAGCCCTTGTCCGCCTCGACGTCGATCTTGATCCGGCTGAGCAGGACGATACCCAGCAGCATCACCAGCGCGCCTATCCCTAGGGCGATAACCAGGCCCTCGGCACCAGAGAGGTTCAGGCCGATATGCTTGAGGCCCTTGGTCACGGTAACCAGACTGACCATAAAACCGGTCAGAAACATATACAGCGGGACGAAGCGCTTGGCATTGAGGAAGGGCTCATCGGTATCGATGATCAGCTTCTGCACACTGACGAACAGTCCAAAAGCGACCGTGCCCGAGAGCACCGGCGAGATCACCCAGCTAGCGACAATCGGGCCAACACCGGCCCAGTTCACTGCGTCCATGGACACGCCGACCGCCGCGAAGCCGATCACCGCGCCAACGATCGAATGGGTGGTGGAAACCGGCCAGCCACGCATCGAAGCAATCAGCAGCCAGGTTCCTGCCGCCAGCAGCGCCGACATCATGCCCAGCACCATCAAATCCGGGGTGATCAACGTGGCATCGACGATGCCGCTCTTGATCGTTTCGGTCACCTGGCCGCCGGCCAGATAGGCGCCCGCGAACTCGAAGACCATGGCGACCAGGATCGCCTGTTTGATGGTCAGCGCCTGTGAGCCAACCGAGGTGCCCATGGCGTTGGCCACGTCGTTGGCACCCACGCCCCAGGCCATGAAAAAGCCGAAGAGACAGGCAAGGAGCAGAAGTACGAGGCCGTAGTCCGCAATCAAAGACATAAATAATTAATCCGTAGATTCCAGAAAGGACACTGGCGCTTAACGCGCCAGCAGTTGTTCCAGTCGGTTACCGACACGCTCGGCACGGTCGGCGACATCTCCGATCCACTCGAGGATCTGGTAGAGAAACATCACGTCAACCGGAGGAAGGTCCTTTTCCAGCTTGAACAGGGCACGACGAACTTCGATTTGCATGCGGTCGGTGTCCTGCTCGATCAATTCTAGCTCCTCGACCATGGATCCGACCAAGGCGGCTTCGCGCCCACCAAAACCGGTCTCCAGCAGCTCATCGAGCTCGTTCATGGCTTTCAGCGCCTGGGCACTGGCATCCACGGTACGCTGCACGAAGGCGCGCATCAGTGGCTGCATAGCCTGCGGAATGGCCATTTCACGGCCCAGCATCAGGCCGGCGATGTCCTTGGCGCGGTTGGCAACTTTGTCCTGTACACTCAGCAGCTCAAGCAGATCCGAGCGCGGCACTGGCAGAAACAGGCTCTTGGGCAGGTGCAGCCGTACGCTTTTCTTGAGTTTGTCGGCTTCGCCCTCCAGCCGCGCCATGTCCTGTTGCACCTGCTCTACCTTGGCCCAGTCCTCAGCCATCACGGCGTCGAAAAAAGGCACCAGGTGCGCTGCGCACTCATGGGCTTTGGCGAAGTGTTTCTGCATCGGCCCAATGGGCGAGCGACCGAACAGGCTGGCGAATGGATTGAGTGGCATAGGGTGAACCCCGGCTTTAATGAAGGCGGCAAGTATACGGATCACTCGAAAAGCTCGCCAGCACGCATCATCAGACAGTCACAATTTCACAGTAGGCGCTTAGCTCACCATCATGGTCAAAGAAACCGAAATCAAATTGCGGGTCAGCCGCGACACCTTGGCAGCACTGCGCGAGCACCCACTGCTGAAGAAGCGCAACAAGAGCGGCTGGGAACAGCGCGAGTTATTCAACCAGTATTTCGACACGCCCGCCCGTGATCTGGCCCAGGCCAAGGTCGCCTTGC
Source organism: Pseudomonas sp. CC6-YY-74 (assembly GCF_002025205.1). Taxonomy (GTDB): domain Bacteria; phylum Pseudomonadota; class Gammaproteobacteria; order Pseudomonadales; family Pseudomonadaceae; genus Aquipseudomonas; species Aquipseudomonas paeninsulae. The sequence goes on from NZ_CP019947.1 coordinate 3,584,663, forward strand.
GCATCCGCCGCGATGGCGATGCCTTTATCCAGACCCTGAAAAGCCGTGGTCAGAGCGTCGCGGGCCTGTCCGAACGCAACGAATTCGACTGGAATCTGGATCAGGCCGAACTGGACCTGAGCAAGCTCGATGACAGCTGCTGGCCGGCGGCCCTGGCCGACCTGGACAAGAGCCTGCTGCAACCGATCTTCAGCACCGATTTCGTCCGCCAGCGTGCCGACATCGCCTGGGGCCGCGGCAAGGCCAAGGTGGTCATCGAAGCCGCCCTGGATCTCGGCCAAGTTATCGCCGGCGAGCATGCCGAGGAAATCTGTGAGCTGGAACTGGAGCTGCGCCAGGGCGAACCTGAAGCCTTGTTGGAGCTGGCCGCCGAACTCGCCGCCGATCTGCCACTGATGCCTTGCGACATCAGCAAGGCCGAACGCGGCTACCGCCTGTTCGATGCCAACAGTTACAGCCTCAGCCTGCCAGCCCCCGAGCTGAGCAGCGAAATGAGCCTGGATGATAGCTTTGCCGCGATTGCCTGGCACCTGCTCGGCAGCAGCCAGCGGCTGGCCGAGCAATACCGCTTCAATGGCCACTGGCGCCTGTTGGTCGACTGGCTGGAACAACTGGTCGGCCTGCGCGCGCTGATCGGCAGCCTCGGCCAGGCTGCACCGCGCAGCAGCAGCAGCGAACTACGCCAGACCCTCGACGCCCTGCTCCACGACTGGCGCCCACGGGTCCAGGCCGGTCAACTCGACGATGCCGTACGCCGGGCCGCGCCGGCGCAGTTCGCCGTAGAACTGCAGGGCACGCGCTGGGGCCAGTTCTCCCTGATCAGTTCGCGCTGGCTGCTGGCCAAGGGCTGGACGACCGCACGCAACAACCGCGGCAATCGCCAGGGCGCCGCACCGCTGGGCAACTGGCTGCCAACCTTGCTGGCCGAGGAAGGCCATGACTTGCAGCTGAACCGCTACCAGAAACAACCGGAAGACCTGGCCGAACAACTGCCGCGTATCGAGCGCCTGCTGGCCTGGCTGCGCATGGCCCGCGGCGTATTGGAAGTGCCGGAAGTCGACCGCCTGTATGGCGAGCTGAGCAAACTGAGCGAACAGGCCAACCGCAGCATCGACCCCGAGTCGTTGGCCGCACGGCAAGCCCAGGCCCATATTGTGGCCTCGCTGAAAGCCTGGAGAATGCTGGTGAAGTAAGCTGCAAGCTGCAAGCTGCAAGCTGCAAGCTGCAAGCTGCAAGCTGCAAGCTGCAAGCTGCAAGCTGCAAGCAAGTCAGTGTGGCGTTTATGCATTGGTACGCAATAGTTCTCAACTTGCTGCTTTAAGCTTGCCGCTTGCCGCTTGCCGCTACTACCGCAGGGAGTCCCATGTCTGCCATCACCTCGCCCACCGCCGACCGTACCCTCGACCTCGGCGATCTGCTACGCGAACTGGTCGCCCAGGGCCGGGTCGACCAGGACAGCGCCGAGCAGTGCCTGGCGATCCGCCGCAGCGCGGTGAACAACCAGCAGCACCCGCTGGAATTTCTCGCCGCGCAGCAGGTCGACGACCTCAGTCGTCCGGGCCATAAACTCGACCTGGAAAGCCTCACCGTCTGGCTGGCGAAATTCGTCGGCCAACCCTACATGCGCATCGACCCGCTGAAGATCGATGTCGCCGCTATTACCCCGTTGATGTCCTACGCCTTCGCCCAACGGCACAAGATCCTCGCCGTAGCGGTGGCCCCCGATGCGGTGACCATCGCCAGCGCGCAACCGCTGATGCACAGCTGGGAAGCCAACCTGACCCACGTGCTCAAACGCCCGATCAAGCGGGTGGTGGCCAACCCGGCGGATATCCAGCGCTTGACCGTGGAGCTCTATCGCCTGGCCAAGTCGGTCAGTGGCGCCAGCGCCGGCGACAGTAAGATCAGCGGCGTCGGCAACTTCGAGCAACTGCTCAACCTCGGCGCCCAGGACCAGGAGCCGGACGCCAACGACGCGCATATCGTCAACATCGTCGACTGGCTGTTCCAGTACGCCTTCCAGCAACGCGCCAGCGATATCCACATCGAGCCGCGCCGCGAGCAGGGCAGCGTGCGCTTTCGCATCGACGGCGTGCTGCACACCGTCTACCAGTTCCCGCCGCAGGTGACCATGGCAGTGGTCAGTCGCCTGAAGAGCCTGGGCCGGATGAACGTCGCGGAAAAACGCAAACCCCAGGACGGCCGGGTCAAGACCAAGACCCCGGACGGCGGCGAAGTCGAGCTGCGCCTGTCGACCCTGCCCACCGCCTTCGGCGAAAAACTGGTGATGCGCATTTTCGATCCGGAAGTGCTGCTGAAAAGCTTCGACCAGCTGGGCTTCTCGCCGGACGACATGAAGCGCTGGGCCGACATGACCCGCCAGCCCAACGGCATCATTCTGGTCACCGGGCCAACCGGCTCGGGCAAGACCACCACCCTCTACACCACGCTCAAGCAGCTGGCGACGGCGGAGGTCAACGTCTGCACCATCGAAGACCCGATCGAGATGATCGAAGGCGCCTTCAACCAGATGCAGGTGCAGCACAACATCGACCTGAGCTTCGCCAGCGGCGTGCGCGCGCTGATGCGCCAGGACCCGGACATCATCATGATCGGTGAGATCCGCGACCTGGAAACCGCCGAGATGGCGATTCAGGCCGCACTCACCGGGCACCTGGTGCTCTCGACTCTGCACACCAACGACGCGCCCAGCGCCATCACCCGCCTGCTCGAACTGGGCGTGCCGCATTACCTGCTCAAGGCCACGCTGCTCGGGGTCATGGCCCAGCGCCTGGTGCGCACCCTGTGCCCGCATTGCAAGGCGCCACACGAGCTCAGCGACGATGACTGGCAGAGCCTGACAAAACCCTGGAACGCCCCTCTGCCGACTGGTGCGCACAGGGCCGTGGGTTGCCTGGAGTGTCGTGATACCGGCTACCGTGGCCGCGCTGGGGTCTACGAGATCATGCAGCTCAACGATGGCATCAAAGCGCTGATCAGCGCCGACACCGATCTCACTGCCCTGCGCCGCCAGGCGTTCAAGGAGGGCATGCGCAGCCTCCGGCTGTCGGGCGCGCAAAAAATCGCTGCGGGGCTGACCACCATCGAGGAAGTGCTGCGGGTCACGCCGCAGAGCGAACAGCGCTGAGAGACAGGCAAAATGCCCGTGTTCTTCTAGCGGCCTGCCTGACTTGAGCGCCCGTAGCGAGGGGACGTTCGTGGTCAGACATGTCGGCTTGAGGCAGTTATTACGCTATGTTGAGGCGGGAGGCCGCCGCGCGAACAGTCGCACTATGTAACGAACAAGAGCGCCGAAAATGATCAGGTCCGGCTTTTCCGCAGTAGGACAGGGTTAAGTCCGACAGGCTGTTAGACTAGCGAAAAAAATGATCGAGTCCTCCATGAGCGCGAACCCGCCCCGCCGGCACTGGCCCATCTGGTGCGTCTGGCTATTGCTGTGCCTGTCACCGCATGCCCTGGCCTGGGTCGACGTCGGTGAGCAGACGCAACCCCTCGGTCTGCACCTCAGCCTGTTCGACACCGATGAGCCGAGCAGCCTGGCGGCCGCCATCGAGGCTCGCGAGGCAGGCGAGTTCCGCCCCTCGCAGCAGCTGGTGCCACGCTTCGGCATCGGCACCCCGCCACACTGGATCTACCTGCCGCTGCACAACCCCACGGCACAGCCGCTCAAACGTACCCTGCAACTGGGCAAAGCCTGGATTGACCAAGTGGACGTCTACCTGCTCGGCGATGGCCACCTCCTGCAGCAACTGCATGCCGGTGATGGACAGCTGCAACGCCTACAGGCCACTCCTGGCATGGGTTATCTGCTGGAATTGCAGCTGCCGCCGGGGCACTCCGAGCTCTATGTGCAGGTCGCCACTGCCGACCCTCTGCTCCTGCCTGTGCGCCTGCTTAGCGATAGCGCCCTGCTGCAGGCGCGCGCTGCCAGCCAGTACAGCTACGGAGCCCTGTATGGATTCCTGCTGGCGCTGCTGGCCTACAATCTGATGCTTTATGCGGGCCTCAAGGATCGCAACAATCTCAATTATTCGATCTACCTCGGCGCCTTTATTCTGCTCAACCTGTCCTACACCGGCCATGCCGGCGCCTGGCTCTGGCCGGATTCGCTGTTCCTCAAACGCTATGCCAACCCATTCTTGATGACTGCAGCAGCCTGGCTCGGCCTGCACTTTGCCCGCCATTTTCTCGCCCTGGACGCCCATACACCCCGTCTTGCGCGCGCGGTCAAGCACGGCGCCTCTGCCGCGATGCTGGCGCTGGTGCTATGCGCCAGCCTGGATTGGCATGCCCAGGCCCTCTGGGTGGCCTTTTTCAGCGTGCTGGTCTACAGCCTGCTGATGGTGCTACTGGGTTTGGTCAGCCTGCGCCGCGGCCAGGTGGCGGCGCGCTATTTTCTCGCCGCCACCGTGTTCGGTATGCTCGGTACCGCCCTGACCGACCTCAGCGTGTGGGGCATGATCCCCTTCACCACCCTGACCTACCGCGCGGTGGAACTCGGTATTCTGCTGGAGGCCACCTTGCTGGCACTGGCCCTGGCCTATCAGATGCGCCAGCACCAGCGGGCACGCCGCGAGGCGGAAACCCTTGCCCGCATCGAACCACTGACCGGCCTTCTCAACCGCCGGGCCTTCCTCGAACAGGGTAATAGCCTGTGGGGCCAGGCCATGCGCCATGGCCAGCCACTGGCGCTGATCATGCTCGACCTCGATCACTTCAAGGCCATCAATGACCAGCATGGCCATGACATGGGCGATCACTACCTGATCAGCACTGCCCGCCTGATTAGCGAGCAATGCCGCGCGGGCGATCTGCTGGCCCGCTGGGGCGGCGAGGAATTTCTGCTGCTGCTGCCACACACCCGCCTGGAGGAGGCGCTGCTGCTGGCCGAGCACCTGCGGCAGGCGATCGCTGCCCTGACGCCCGGCCCAGTAGCCCTAAGCGCCAGCTTAGGCGTGGCGGCGCGCCAGCAGCAGATGCACTTGGAGCAATTGATCAATGCCGCAGACGAGCGCCTCTACCAGGCCAAGCAGAACGGCCGCAACCGCATCTGCGGGCCACAACCCGAGTGTTGCTGAGCGCTGCGCACCGTCACCGCAGGCTGGCGAACTGGGCAGACTTGCAGTTGAGGTAGGCCGAGCCCTGCAGCCAGTCTTGATCTGGATACCAGGCAAAGATGAACTGGCCACCCTTGAGCTGATCGACCACCATCCGCGCCACCTCCGGACGTACCGCCGGGCAACCGAGACTGCGACCGATCCGCCCCTGACTGCGCGCCAGACGCGGGTCGACATAGCTGGCGGCGTGGATGACGATGGCGCGCTCGCGGGCCCGGTCGTTCACCCCCGGCTCGAGGCCGTCCATGCGCAACGAGTAGCCGTGCTTGCCGCTGTAGCTCTCCGCCGCGCGGAACAAGCCCAGGCTGGATTGATGACTGTCCTGCGTGTTGGAAAAGCGCGTAGCCAGATTCTCGCCAGACATCCGCCCGTGGGCAACCAGGTCGTTCAACAGCAGCCGTTGACGCTTTAAATCGAAGATCCACAACCGCCGCGCCGTGGACGGCTGCGCATAGTCGATCACCGCCAGGCGCTGCGCCGGCTCAGCACCATGGCTGACCGCACATTGCATGGCTGCCAGCGCATGCTCAAGCGCCTGGCGATCGAGCCCGGGCGCGACGCGCGTCAGGCTGTCGAGCAGGGGTCGTGGCGCGGATTCCGCCGCCAGCCAGGGCGATGCCAGCAGACAAAGGCCAATCAGGTTGAGGCCGAGCCGGCGGAGTGATGTGATCATGGGCAGGAAGCTCCTGTGTACACTGCGGGCAATGTTTGGCGACCGCCGCGACCGCCTGTTTTTTTCTAAACACCCCGGGCATGACACGCACCGACTGCGACAACCCATTCGACGGCGCAACAGCTCGTTGCAAAATGGCGCGGGCGACGGCAAGGCAAGGCGGTTCGACGCGTCTCAGCAACGCTGAAACGCCTAGCGCCGTATTTTTTCAACGGCTTGGCAGAGTCATCACGGAACTGGCGATCATGGACTTCAGCGCGCGATTGTACAAAAAAACCGCACATTACCTGACCGCCGGCTGTCTGCTGGCGATCACGGCCCAGGCCTACGGCGCCGATGACGACGCTAGCCAGGCGATCCGCCAGAGCTTCGCGGCGCAGCCCAGTGCCTGCGCCTCGACGCTGGCGGCCGCCGAGCTGCAGAGCGCCAGTTTGCTCCACGAATTCTATGCCCAAGAGGCATTCCTGCCACTCTGGCAAGAGCCTAGCCGACGCGTGGCGCTGCTGCATGAACTGGAGCGACTGGACGATGACGGCCTCAACCCGAACGAGTATCTACTCGACAGCCTGCGCACCGCGCTGCCGAAGGATATTCAGCAACGCGCCTGCGCCGACCTGCTGATCAGCCACCGCTACCTGCAAGCCCTGCAACACCTGTCACGCGGGCGCGTGGCGCAGGAACCGATCGAACCTTTCTGGCGCGCCCCCGACAGCGTCAGCCCGACACCACGCCCCAGCCTGCTCAGCATGGCCGGGCAAGGCATCGACGACCTGCCGGCGGCCTTCGCCACGGCGCGCCCGATCCTGCGCCAGTACCAGCAACTGCGCCGCGCCTATGCCGAGCGGCGGCGCCTGCCGCTCGCCGAGTGGACGCCGATTCCCGGCGGTCGCCTGCTGCGCCCGGACATGCGCGATGCGCGTGTCCCCCTTCTGCTCGCCCGTCTGGCCGCAGAAGGTTATATAGACGAACGACCCGCAGTCGCCAGCGACCACTATGACCCTGCCCTGGTGACCGCCACGCAGCGCTTCCAGACTCGCCACGGCCTGCAGGCCGACGGCATGATCGGCCCGGACAGCCTGACCGCCCTCAACACCAGCGCGGCCGCACGCCTCGAGCAACTGCGGGTCAACCTCGAGCGCTGGCGCTGGCTGGCCGGCGATATCGAGGCACAAACCTTGCTGGTTAACATCGCCGGCGGCCAACTCAGCTATTACCGCGACCATCAACTGCTGTGGCAGGGGCGCGCCCAGGTCGGTCGGCCGGAACGCCAGACGCCACAGCTAAAATCGCTGGTCAGCCGTCTGACCCTAAACCCCACCTGGACCGTGCCGCCCACCATCATGCGCGAGGACAAACTGCCGGCGATCCGCCGCGACCTTGGCTACCTGGCCCTGCACCAGCTGCGCGTGCTCGACCGCGATGGCAACCCGCTCGACCCGACCAAGGTTGATTGGCAGCGCCCTGGGGCGATCATCCTGCGCCAGGATGCCGGTCCGAAAAATCCCCTGGGGCAACTGGTCATCCGCTTCGCTAACCCGTTCTCCGTGTACCTGCACGACACCCCTAGCCAGCACCTTTTCAGCAAATCGCCGCGCGCCTTCAGTTCTGGCTGCGTGCGCATCGAAGGCATCGTCGAGCTGCTCGACACCCTGCTGCCAGCCGATGACTGCGCCGAGATCGCACGCCTGCTGGCCAGCGGCAACACCAAGGAATTTCCACTGCGCGAGCGCCTGCCGATCGTCCTGGCCTACTGGACCGCCGAAGTCGATGCCGACGGCGAGCTGATCTTGCGCAACGACCTCTACGCCCGGGATCAAAGCGTGCTCGCCGCCCTGCAGCGCAACACATACTGATTCACACGCCTGCCTTGGCTCGGGGCAAAAACGCCGCTAATTGGCTTACAATCGGCCGCTACCCTACAAGCACCCCGCAAGGAAATACGCCTCATGGAAATCGGCAGCGTGATCTTTCTCTTCGTCGGCCTGGCCTTCGCCGTGGTCCTTATGGGCTTCAAAGTGGTGCCCCAGGGCTCTCAGTGGACGGTCGAGCGCTTTGGCCGCTACACCAACACCCTGACCCCGGGCCTGAACATCATCGTGCCGGTAATGGACCGCATCGGCCACAAGCTCAGCGTCATGGAAACCGTGCTGGATATTCCCCCGCAGGAAGTGATCACCTACGACAACGCCACAGTGCAGATCGATGCGGTGTGCTTCTTCCAGGTGATCAACGCCGCTCAGGCCGCCTACGAGGTGAACAACCTCATCCATGCCATCCGCAACCTGCTGCAAACCAATATCCGTACCGTACTCGGCTCCATGGAGCTGGACGCGATGCTCAGCCAGCGCGATGCGATCAACGAGAAACTGTTGCGCACCGTGGATGAGGCGACCGCGCCTTGGGGCATCAAGATCACCCGCATCGAAATCAAGGACATCAGCCCGCCGGCCGACCTGATGGCCGCCATGTCCGGGCAGATGAAGGCCGAACGGATCAAGCGTGCGCAGATCCTCGAAGCCGAAGGCCTGCGCGCCGCCGCCATTCTCACCGCCGAAGGCAAGAAGCAGGCGCAGATCCTCGAGGCCGAGGGTGAACGGGCAGCGGCCTTCCTCGAAGCCGAAGCCCGTGAGCGTGCCGCCGGCGCCGAAGCCGAAGCCACCCGGGTGGTCTCGGTCGCCATCGCGGATGGTAACGTGCAGGCGATCAATTATTTCGTCGCGCAGAAATACATCGATGCCCTCGGCAAGTTGGCCAGCGCCAACAACAGCAAGGTCATCCTTATGCCGCTGGAAGCCAGCCAGGTGATCGGCGCGGTCAGCGGAATCGGTGAAATCGTCAAAGCCACCTTCGGTGACAACAAGCAGGGTTAAGCGATGTGGGATTACTTGCAGCACCTGTCGTATTGGAACTGGCTGGCCATCGGCACCCTGCTGCTGATCCTCGAGGTGTTCGGCACGGGCGGTTACCTGCTGTGGATCGGCATCGCCGCCGCCAGCGTCGGCGTCCTCACCTACCTGTTCCCGGCGCTGCCCTGGGCCGTGCAGTTCATCCTGTTCGGCGCGCTGTCGGTGCTCACCGCGGTGTACTGGTGGCGCCGCCAACGCACCGCAGCCAAACCCTCCGATCAGCCGGGGCTGAACCGCCGCGGCAGTGAACTGATGGGCCGCCAGTTCGTTCTCTATGAAGCGATCAATGCTGGCCACGGCAAGATCAAGGCCGGCGACACCCTGTGGCTGGTCAGCGGGCCGGATTTGCCGGCCGGCAGCCAGGTCAAGGTGATCGGCCAGGACGGCGTGCTGCTGAAAGTCGAAGCCAGCGGGTGAACGCCCTGCACCTCGCGCCGCCAGCGGCGGCGTGAGGTGGACCAGCTCCTGACCCAACTCCGTCACCACGGCTGCCAGCGGCTCGCCCTGGAAACCGCTCAGCCGCGCCACGGCTTTACCCAGACCAGCCACCTGACGCTGACCGGTCTGCAGCAGCACTACCTGCAAACCGGCGGCAGCGACTAGCGCCCCTGCTTTCATCCAGATTACTCAGCGCGGTTATTTCGGCAGACGTCTGGAACCACCGGCGGCAACCAGGACTCAGATATATAGAGCCATCTCCCGGAGTCACCCGTATGAGCCGCTTTGGTCCGTTACTCTTTGCCAGTCTCTTCGCCTTCGCTGCGCCGTCATTCGCGGAAAGCATGGTGCGCGACATCCTCTCGTCCGGCGCGACCACCGCCTCGACCTACCTGACCTTCAAGGACAAGAAGCTGATCGTGCCTGCGCGTGACGATGCCAGCAGCTATGTCGCCAGCGCCGGGGAAATTCGTGGGCCTTACCTGGAAGCGGCGCTCAACCAGTTGCGCGCCGAGCATCCCGACCTGCAGGCCAGCGACATGGAATTGGCCAGCGCGATCCTCGCCGCAGAACAGTAGCCGCAGGCCAGCAAAAAATACCGCGCCCGACTGACAAACCCTGAAGGTTTGCCAGTCGCGGCGGGTCAGGCCTCGCCCAGTTCACGGATGCTCTCGCGCAGGTACTCGAAGTCGGACTCAGACAGCCCGACATACTCCAGCACCAGCTGTTCGATACTCTGCCACTCATGATCCTCGGCCTGATTGCCCAGCACCCGGTGGCTTTCACAGATGTGTTCGGCCATCTTCAGAATCGCCAACAGGGTCTTCAGCTGGGCATCGCGGCCCGAGTCGTCGCTGAAGATCGCCAAGGCGTCATGGTGGCTGGCGATCGCCTCGCACAGGTGCTGCGGCAGGTTCCATGACTTGGCAGTGAAATAGCCGACCACCGCATGGTTGGTACTGAGCAGGCGATTCTCGGTATCGACCACCCGCAACTCGGTACTGGCGCTGTAATAGGCCTCTTCCAGCACCGTCATGAAACTGGCGAAGCGCTTGACCATCAGCGCAATCCCGCAGTTATGGAACAACCCGAGGGCGTAGGCCTCATCCGGCGACTGGTAGCCGATACGCTTGGCCAGGGTCAGGCAGGTCATGGCCACGTCCTGGGCGCTGTCCCAGAATCGGCTGAGGGTGACGATCGCTTCGTCGCTGAGCTCGCCCTTGATCGACTGTGCATTGATCAGGTTGATCACCGTGTCGCAACCGAGCAGATTGACCGCCTGCTGGATCGAGGCGATGCGGTTGCTCAGGCCGAAGAACGGCGAGTTGACGATCTTCAATAACGCCCCGGACAACCCCGGATCCTGGCTGATCAACCTGGCAATGGCCTTCAGGTCGGGGTTGGGCATGACCTGCTCCATCTGCAGGTCGACCATGATCTGTGGCTGCGGCGGCACGCTGATGCCTTGCAGGGCTTTGTGCAGCTGTTCGGCGGAGAGGGCGTAGGCCATGGCTAGTCAACAATAGTGGCAGAGGGCCAGAGTGTAGCCGGATCACCCCCCGCCCGAGCAAGCCGGAAACATTCATCGGCGCGAAGGAAGCCCGTCCGAGCTGCGCCTGCGCTTGGCGAACCAGCTATAATCGCGCTCTTTTTCTGGAGAACACCCCATGTCCCTGCCCAGCCTGCGGCTTAAAGCCAACGCCGATCGACGCCTGCGGGCTGGTCATCTATGGGTGTACAGCAACGAAATCGATGTCGCCGCCACCCCGCTGCACGGCTTTGCCGCAGGCGATCAGGCGATCCTCGAAGCCGCCGGCGGCAAGCCGCTGGGCGTGGTTGCCATGAGCCCGAACAACCTGATCTGCGCTCGCCTGCTGTCGCGCGACGTCAAGCACGTACTGGACAAATCCCTGTTGGTACACCGCATCAAGGTCGCCCTGTCCTTGCGCGAGCGCCTGTTCGACCAGCCTTGCTACCGCCTGGTATTTGGCGACTCCGACCTGCTTCCGGGCTTGGTGGTGGATCGCTTCTTCGACATCCTGGTGGTGCAACTGGCCTCCGCCACCATGGAACGGCACAAGGATGAGGTGCTCGCCGCGTTGATCCAGGTGATCAAGCCGAGCGGCATCCTGCTCAAGAACGACTCCGCCGCCCGTGACGCCGAAGGTCTCGAGCGTTATGTCGACACCGTTTTCGGTGTGGTGCCGGAATGGGTGGCGCTGGAAGAGAATGGGGTGAAGTTCGAAGCGCCGGTGATCGAGGGGCAGAAGACCGGCTGGTTCTTCGACCACCGCATGAACCGCGCGCGCTTGGCGCCCTACGTCAAAGGCAAGCGCGTGCTCGACCTGTTCAGCTACATCGGCGGCTGGGGCGTGCAAGCGGCGGCCTTCGGCGCCACTGAAGTGATGTGCGTGGACGCCTCGGCCTTCGCCCTCGATGGGGTGGAGCGCAACGCAGCCCTCAACGGCCTGTCCGAACAAGTTGCCTGCATCGAAGGCGACGTGTTCGCCGCCCTCAAGGAACTGAAAAACGCCGAAGAGCGCTTCGACGTGGTGATCGCCGATCCACCTGCCTTCATCAAGCGCAAGAAGGATCTGAAGAACGGCGAAGCCGCCTACCGCCGCCTCAACGAAGCGGCCATGCGCCTGCTCAACAAGGACGGCATCCTGGTCAGCGCCTCCTGCTCCATGCACCTGCCGGAAGACGACCTGCAGAACATCCTGCTGACCAGCGCCCGTCACCTCGACCGCAATATCCAACTGCTCGAACGTGGCGGCCAGGGCCCCGATCATCCGGTGCACCCGGCCATCGCCGAGACTCGCTATATCAAGAGCCTGACCTGCCGCTTGCTGCCCAACAGCTAACAGACCGCTGAAAAACTACTGCGCTCGGCTATACGGCGTTGCATTCAGCCCACAAAAGCGCCGTGTTGAACGCGCTTCAGCGCGGCCCCTAAGGGGTGAGCCAAGCGAAGCAAATGCTCATGTACGGCTCGTACGCTGCGCGGCTTCGGCCGATTGACTCGCTACGCTCACCCTGCGGGCCAGCCTTCGGCGGCTACTCCCGCTGGCCATTGCGCCTTGTGACCCACATGGCTGTGGGAAATGCCGCTACCCGTAGGGAACGGGCGCGGCCCTAGCCATCGCTCGCGACATTTATCAACGGCCTGCGCAACGGCAGGAGCAAGCAGCTTCAGTGCAGGATCTGCGTCAAAAAAGCCTGCGCCCGTGGGCTTTTCGGCGCATTGAAGAAGGTTTCGGGCGGGCTGTCCTCGACGATCCGTCCGCCATCGAGGAACAGCACCCGCTGCGCCACCTGACGGGCGAAGCCCATCTCGTGGGTGACGCAGAGCATGGTCATGCCGCTGTCGGCCAGCTTGACCATGACATCCAGTACCTCGTTGACCATCTCCGGGTCGAGCGCCGAGGTCGGCTCATCGAACAGCATGATGCGCGGCTGCATGCACAGCGCCCGGGCGATGGCCACCCGCTGCTGCTGACCACCCGATAGCTGACTGGGGTATTTGTCCGCCTGATTTTCGATACCCACTTTGGCCAGGTAGCGCCGCGCCCGCTCCTCGGCGGCCTTGCGGCTCAGGCCGTGCACACTGATCGGCGCCAAGCTGCAGTTGTCCAGCACGCTCATGTGCGGGAACAGGTTGAAGTGCTGAAAGACCATGCCAATCTCCCGGCGCACCTTGGCCGCCTGCGCCGTGCCCTGTGACAGATCGCTGCCCTCGACCAGAATCCGCCCCTGTTCGGCGATTTCCAGCCGATTGATGCAGCGGATCAAGGTCGATTTGCCCGAGCCCGAGGGCCCGCAGAGCACGATACGTTCGCCCGACTGCACGCTGAGGTCGATATCGTGCAACGCCTGAAAAGGGCCGTACCACTTGCTCACGCCCTGGATCTCAACGGCTGGCCGACTGCGGGGCGCAGCCTGGTCCAAGCCGGGGGTTGGCGCCAGTGCGTGGCTCTGACTGCGAGTCGAAAGCATGCGAGTTCTCTCCTATTGCGGCCCGTTGGGCACCGGCCTCCCGAGCGGAAGGTCGGCGCTCGACTGGCGCTTATTGTTGTGTGGTTCGAGGCTAAGGGAAACGTGCGGCGCTGTAGGGCGCAGGATCGGTAAAGGGCTGTTCGCCGGTCATCATCTCGGCCAGCAAACGGCCACTGACCGGCCCCAGAGTCAGCCCGTGGTGGGCGTGGCCGAAGTTGAACCAGAGCCCTGGATGCCGCGGTGCAGGCCCGATGACCGGCAGCATGTCCGGCAGGCAGGGGCGCTTGCCCAGCCAGGGTTGCGGGTCGAGCCGCTCGCCCAGGGGAAACACCTGGCGGGCCAGCGCCTCGGCGCGGCGCAACTGAATCTCGTTGACCGGTGCATCGGCGGCGGCGAACTCGATGCCGGTGGTCAGGCGAATGCCCTCAGCCATAGGCGCCAGCACGTAGCCGCCCAGGGAGTCGCAAAGCGAATGAGTGAGCTCGTGGTCGGCCGCGTAGTGCATGTGATAACCGCGCTTGACCGCCAGGGGGATCCGATACCCCAAGGGATTCAACAGCTCGTTGGACTCCGGCCCCAGGGCGACTACCACCTCCTGCGCGTGCAGCAGACCTTGTGCGGTCTGCAGCTGCCAGCCGGCCTCGTCATTGCGTAGCGAGCGCGCGTCGCCCTTGAGCACCCGCCCGCCGCGTAGGCTGAACAGGGCCGCGTAGCCTTTGGTCAGGTTGCCCGGATCGGTGACCGTCTTCGGGTCCAGCCAGTGCACGCCGCCGCACACGGCCGCCGACAGATTGGTTTCGCGGGCATGCAACTGCGCGGCATCCAGCAGCTCGAAATGCAGGCCATAGGCGGTCATGGCCTGCGCCTCCTGCTGGGCGCGGCGCAAGGCACGTGGGCAGCGGAATATCTCGATCCAGCCATCGGCGCGAATCAGGTGCTGCAGGCCGGCCTGCTCGACCAGCGCGTCGTGTTCCAGCACGCAGCGCTCGATCAACGGCCGCATGGCGTGGGTCGCCGCGGCCAGCGGCTTCGGCGCCGAGTGCCGCCAGAAACTCAGCAACCAGGACGCCGCCTTGGGTAAATGACTGAGGCTGTAACGCACATCCGGCTCACGGTTCAGCCCATAGCGCAGCACGCGCAGAAACTCGCGGGGAAAGGCGTAGGGCACCACGCTGGACCGCTCGATCAAGCCGGCATTGCCGAAACTGGTGCCCTCGCCAGGGTCCTTGAGGTCAACCAGGGTTACCTCGCGGCCGCGCGCCTGCAGGTGTAGCGCCGTACAGACGCCGACGATACCGGCGCCCAAAACGATAGTGTCGCAGCTCATGCAAAAGTCCTTGGGTCGCGCCCGCTTGCCGGGCCGCGACTGTTAGCGAAAGTGGCCAGGTTCAGGTATCGAGATGCCGGCCCAGTCGAGCCTCGACACGCCGCAGCAGCCGGCGGATGCACTCGACAATCAGCAGGTACAACGCCGCCGCCCAGAGGTAGAGCTGGAAGTCGAAGGTGCGCGAGAAAGCCAGCTTGGTGATGCCCATCAGGTCATAGACGGTGACCAGGGAGGCGATCGCACTGGCCTTGACCATCAGGATCAGCTCATTGCCGAGGGGGCCGATGGCAATCAGCATCGACTGCGGCAGAATCACCTTGAAGAAGGTGGTACGCCGGCTCAGCCCCAACGCCGCGGCGGCTTCGCGCTGACCGCGGGCGACGGCCTGGAGACTGCCGCGGAAGATTTCTGCCTGGTAGGCCGCAGTATTCAAGGTGAACGCCAGCAGCGCGCAATACCAGGCGTCACGGAAGAACCACCACAATCCCAGGTCCTGCCAGAACTCGCGAAAGGAGCCCAGGCCGTAATAGAGCAGGAACAACTGCGCCAACAGCGGCGAGCCGCGGAAAAAATAGATGTAGGCCCCAGTCACCCCACGCAGCACCGAGTTGCGTGACAGGCGCCCAAGCGCCAGTAGCAGGCCGAGCAGCAGGCCCAGGCTGAAGGAGATCGCCACCAACTTGGCGGTCACCAGCAAACCGTCGAGCATGCGTAGGCCATAGCGCTCGAACAGCTGCGGGTCGAAGAACAGATGCAGCAATTCCGTGGCACTCATGACTGCGCGCTCCTGTGCCCGAGGCTGCTACGTTTCTCGGCGAAGCTGAACACCCGACCGGACAGCGCCGAGAAGAACAGGTACAGCAGGCAGGCCGCGAAGTAGAACAACATCGGCTCCTTGGTGGCACTCACCGCGAGATTGGTCTGGCGCATCAGGTCGACCAACGAGATGGTCGAGACCAGCGAGGTGTCCTTGAGCAGGGTCAGCCAGTTGTTCGACAACCCCGGCAGGGAGACCCGCACCAGCTGCGGCAGTATTACCTTGCGGAAGGTCTGCCAGCGCGACAGGCCCAGCACGCTCGCCGCCTCATACTGGCCCTTGCCCACGGTCTTGAAGGCGGCGAGCCAGACCTGGCTGGAAAACGCGGCGAACACCAGACCGAAGGCGATCACCGCGGCGAAGAAGGCATTGATGGTGACTTCGCTGCTGTAGCCCCAATAGGCCAGCAGCTTCTGCAGCCCAATCTGGCAGCCGTAATAAACGATCAGCAGGGTGAGCAACTCCGGCAGGCCGCGGAACACCGTGGCGAACACGGTGGACAGGGCGCGCGGCAAGCGCTTCTTCGAGCGTGCCGCCACCGCCACCGCCAGGCCCAGCGGCAGCCCCAGCAGCAGGCAGCACAGCGCCAGGGAAATAGTCACCAGGGCGCCGGCCAGCAGGACCAGGCCCCAGCCACCGTCGCCGAACAAGAGTAGAGAAAAGGGTTCCGGGATCATCGTGACCTCTGAATGTCCTGTGCCAGATAACCCACACCGAGTCTGAGGCTACTCGCCTGCCTGCGGCCGTCATGGCTGCAAACGGGCGAGCAACCCCGGGCTCAGGCAAGCGCCTGAGCCCGGCGCTCGATCAATAGATGTCGAAAGCGAAATACTGGCTGACAATCTGCTGATAGGTGCCGTCGGCGCGAATCGCCGCCAGGGCCTTGTTCAACCGCTCACGCAGCGCCTGATCGTCCTTGCGCACGGCGATGGCCACATCGGCATCGCTGCCCTGGATGTCGCCGAGCAGCTTGCAGCAGTCCTTGCCACTCTGCGCCAGCCAGTCGAGCAGCGGGAACTTGTCATGCACCACCGCATCCAGGCGACCGTTGGCCAGATCGTTATTGGCGTTGTCCTGGGTCGGATAGAGTTTGACCTCGGCACCCACTGCGCCATAGACGTCCTCCGCGTAGACCCCCTGGGTGGAGGACGACTGGGCGCCCACGATCTTGCCGGCGAGCGAAGCCGCCGTGGTGTCGGCCAGCGTGGAGTCCTTCGGCACCGCCACGGCGAGGCGGGTACGGTAGTAGCGATCGGTGAAGCCAATCTGCTTCTGCCGTTCCTCGGTCACCACCATAGACGCCACCACGGCATCGTACTTCTTGGCCATCAGGGCCGGGATGATGCCGTCCCAATCCTGCGCGACCAGGGTGCACTCCACCTTCATTTGAGCGCACAGCGCGTTGGCGATATCCACATCGAAGCCATGCAACTCATTGTTCGAGTCGACATAGTTGAAGGGCGGGTAGGCCCCCTCGGTGGCGATACGCAACGGCTCCGCCTGCGCGGCGCCCAGGGCGCCGAAGGTCAATGCGCACGCAGTTGCTAGACCCATGATTCGCTTCATGCTTCACCTCTACATTGTTGTTATGGATTTTTTGCTGAATCCCGGCGACGTGGTGTAGCCGACAAACTCGTTATGCAGCGCGGCAGTGGCGTCCAGCCGCGCTTCAACTTCGGGGCCCAGGTTGCGGAACACCTCGTTGACCAGCAGGTGCACCAGCGACAGCATCGCCGCCGTCGACTCCCAGAACAGATTCATCTCGGTGGGCACGCGGAACACCTCATCGGCATGCGCGTCCGCCCACTCGCAGTAGGGATCGGTCACCAGCGTCACCGCGATGCCCGCCTCGCGTGCCTTGCGACACAGCATCTGGGCGTGCTGCGAATAGCG
Source organism: Pseudomonas sp. CC6-YY-74 (assembly GCF_002025205.1). Lineage (GTDB taxonomy): Bacteria > Pseudomonadota > Gammaproteobacteria > Pseudomonadales > Pseudomonadaceae > Aquipseudomonas > Aquipseudomonas paeninsulae. Next base: position 3,601,851 of record NZ_CP019947.1, read on the forward strand.
CCGGGCCTCGAACACCAGCAGTGCGGCCTGCCCCGGCTGACTGAGCAGCACTTCGCCAAAATGCCCGGAAGCACCATCGACCAGCTGCACCCCATCGCGCAGGTACTGCAGCAGATGCACGGCCGACACGGCGATGCCGCGCTCGGTCTGAAAACCGGCGACGAATACCCGCGGGGCCGTCGCCAGGCGCCGAGCCACGGCCTGCCACTGGAGGCTGCGGCTATGCTCGTAGACTTGCACCAGTGCCGCGATTTCCTGCTCGAGACTGCGCGAGGCACGCTGCGAATCCTGGTCGCTGTGCTGTCGGAACTCCTTCAGGCGATCGCCGATCAACCAGGGGCTATCGCCCAGGTCATCCTTCAGGTCGTTCTTCAGGGCCTTGAAGTGGCTATAACCCAGGGAACGGCAGAAACGGCCGACCGTGGACTCACTCATGCCCAGTTTGTCCGCGATGGCGACAGAGGTCTGAAAAGGCAGCTCATGCAGATTGGCCAGCATGTAATTGGCAATCGCACGCCCCGCTGCGGTCGAATGTTCCAGGCTGTGCTCGAGACGCTGCTTGATCGATTGATTCATGAGTGACTCCCGTTCACGATTAAAATGAATGTTTTCTGTCATTACGTCAATGATTGACAGATAGCTGGCACAATCAGCTAGTGGCCAGCGCACAGCATGCGCACCAAGGCACGCCTCAACCCGCCGCTCAGAGCATTCCGGAGAAGCCTCCCATGACACCCGACGCCCCGATTGAAACCATCAGCTTTGCCGAACTGAGCGCGCTGCTCGCCGCCATCTTCGAGCGCCACGGCACCTCACCCCAGGTCGCACGCTGCCTGGCTGAAAACTGCGCCAGTGCTCAGCGCGACGGCTCCGACAGCCATGGCATCTTCCGCATTCCCGGCTACCTGTCGAGCCTGGCCAGCGGCTGGGTCGATGGTCAGGCCGAGCCCTTGGTGGAAGACCTGGCACCGGCCTTCGTCAGCGTCGACGCGCGTGGCGGCTTCGCCCAGCCGGCACTGGCCGCCGCCCGAGCGCTGCTGGAAGAAAAGGCCAGAACGGCGGGTATCGCCCTGCTGGCCATCCGCAACTCTCACCACTTCGCCGCACTCTGGCCGGATGTCGAGCCGTTCGCCCAGCAAGGCCTGGTCGCCTTGTCCTTCGTCAACAGCTTCGCCTGCGTGGTCCCCCACGGCGGCCATAGCGCGCTGTTCGGCACCAACCCGATCGCCTTCGCCGCGCCGCGCGCACAGGGCCTGCCGCTGGTGTTCGACCTGGCCACCAGTGCCATCGCCAACGGCGACGTGCAGATCGCCGCCCGCGAAGGCAAGCAGCTGCCGCCAGGCTATGGCGTCGACCAGGCCGGCCAGCCCACGTGCGATCCAAAGGCCATTCTCGACGGTGGCGCTTTGTTGCCCTTCGGCGGTTACAAAGGATCTGCCCTGTCGATGATGGTCGAACTGTTGGCCGCCGCACTAACCGGAGGACACTTCTCCTTCGAGGTCGACTGGTCTGGCCATCCCGGCGCCCAGACGCCCTGGACCGGACAGTTATTGATCGTCATTGATCCTAGCCATGGCGCAGGCAGCAATTTCGCGGCCCGTACCGAGCAGTTGATTGCCCGCATGCAGACGACAGGACAGCAGCGCCAACCGGGCGACCGCCGTTATCGGCAGCGGGCCGAGGCCACGCTCAACGGCATCCGCCTGCCCGCGGGCGAACTGACCAATTTGCGGCGGCTGGCAAGCGCCGACGGGTAAAGCAGCCTGGGCGGTTCTTTCCTGCAACCAGCGTGAGCACGCGGCTGATTCATGCCCGATAGTCGAGCCCATTGCACCTGCCGAGTGCGTGTCGGCAGGTACCCCCCTCCCCGTTGCTGTTACCACTTCTCCCACCTAGCTAGCACAAACCCCAAGCTGGGCTAGGCTTAAATACACGCGCAGCGCAGCCGTGCACGGTTATCGCTGGCTGGCGTGCTTATTGCTTTTGGTTATGTTCATAACAGCTGCTCGTACCTATAAGTGAGCGAGACGGTTGACTGAAGCAGTCAGGTGAACGCCAAGAGCTGGACGCCTGTTTTGATGGGAAGCTGGGGAGGATTATGGCTGAGCAAGCTGGTGACAAACCGTTTCTACAATTCACTAATGTGAAGAAGACCTACGACCACAAAACCCTGGTGGTCAAGGATTTCAACCTGGAGGTGGCCAAGGGCGAATTCATCACCCTGCTCGGCCCCTCCGGTTCCGGCAAGACCACCTGCCTGATGATGCTCGCCGGTTTCGAGGACGTGACCAGCGGCGAAATTTTGATCAACGGCCGTTCGGTTACCAGCATCGCGCCCTACGCCCGCAACATCGGCATGGTGTTCCAGCAGTACGCCCTGTTTCCGCACATGACCCTACGCGAAAACCTCGCCTACCCGCTGAAAATCCGCAAACTGCCCAAAGACGAAATCAAGGCCAAGGTCGACGAGTACCTGTCGCTGGTCGAACTGCTGGATTTCGGCAATCGCTTTCCCGGGCAACTGTCCGGCGGCCAGCGCCAACGCGTAGCCCTGGCCCGCGCGCTGATCTTCGCCCCGGATATCGTCCTGATGGATGAGCCACTCGGCGCCCTCGACAAGAAGCTGCGCGAACAGATGCAGTTCGAGATCAAGCGCCTGCACGAGCAGCTCGGCTTCACGGTGATCTACGTCACCCATGATCAGACCGAAGCCCTGACCATGAGCGACCGCATCGCCGTGTTCGACAGCGGCATCGTCCAGCAATGTGCCGCGCCCCATGTGCTTTACGAGCGCCCGGCCAACCTGTTCGTGGCCGACTTCATTGGCGAGAGCAACAAGCTCAAGGGCACCATCGAGTCGGTCGGCGACGACACGGTCGACGTGCGTCTGGAAGATGGCGGCCTGATCAGCAGCCTGAAGGCCAACTGTTGCGACGTCGGCCTGCCGACCACCGTTTCGATTCGCCCGGAAAAACTCACCTTCACCGACCGTCTCGGCAATGCCGGCAACCAGGTCAAGGCGCGCTTCGTGACCCGTCATTATGTCGGCGAATACATTCGTTACCACTTCAAAACCAGCGATGGGACCGAGCTGGTGGTGAAGAACCTGAACGACAGTTCGGCCCCGCAGTTCAGTCACAAGGACGAGGTCGCTCTGGCCTGGCTACCCCAGGACAGCCAGGCGCTGGACCGACCAGCCACTTCGACTACGCAATAACCACACAACTAAAAGCAATGGAGCACAGCAATGGCTAGATCACTGACCACCCGCTTTTCCACATTCGCTTTGGCTGCAGCGTTAGGCACGGCCACCTTCACGGCCAGCGCCGCAGAAAGCCTGACCGTGGTCTCATGGGGCGGCGCCTATGGCGCGGCACAGAAAACCCACATGATCGACCCGTTCCAGAAGGACACCGGGGTCAAGGTGCTATTCGAGGATTACTCAGGCGGTGTCGCCGAGATGAAAGCTCAGGTCGAGTCCGGTAATATTCAGTGGGACGTGGTCGACCTCGAAGTCATCGACCTCGAGCGCGCCTGCTCCGAAGGTCTGCTTGAGGTCATCCCGCAGGACATCCTGCCGCCCGGTGTCGATGGCACCCCCGCGGCACAAGACTTCATCCCCGAAGCCCTGGCCAACGAGTGCGCAGTCGGCAATATCGTCTGGTCGGTGGTGTTCGCCTACAACAAGGACACCATCGGCGGCACCGAGGCAACCTCGATCAATGACTTCTTCGACACCAGCAAAATCCCCGGCAAACGCGCCATGCGCAAACGCCCGCAAGTCAATATGGAGTGGGCGCTGCTGGCCGACGGGGTAGCTCCAGCCGAGGTCTACGAAGTGCTGGCGACCCCCGAAGGTCAGCAACGCGCCTTCGACAAGCTGGCCACGATCAAGGACGACGTGGTCTGGTTCGACTCCTGGTCGCAGGCACCCCAGCTACTCAACGACGGCGGGGCGGTACTGGTGCAATCGGCCAATGGCCGCTTCTATGACGCCATCCGCCAGGAAGGCAAGCCCTTCGTCATCGTCTGGGACGGTCACGTCTATGACCTCGATGCCTGGGCGATCCTGAAAGGTTCACCGAAGAAAGACCTGGCCTTGAAGTTCATCGCCTACGTCACTCAATCCAAGCCACTGGCCGGCATGTCAGATGTCGCCTACGGCCCGACCCGCAAGTCCTCGGCCCCGATGATGGACCCGGCGGCTGCACCGCACCTGCCGACCGCGCACCTGGATAAAGGCATCCAGGCCGGTTCGGAGTTCTGGGCGGATTACGGCGAGTCGCTCGGCGAGAAATTCAACGAGTGGCTGTTGAAGTAATACCTGCGTGTGCCCCTCTCCCGCAGAGAGGGGCACTGCCATCGCGCCGTCGAGGAGTCGCTGCTTGTCATCCCTTACCACCACCGAAGCCGGCCAAGCCGCCAGCGCCCGCAGCAAGAAACGCCTGACTGCCTTTCTTTTCGTGGTGCCGTTGCTGGCCTTCATTCTGCTGACCTTCGTTGCGCCCATCGGCAGCATGCTCTGGCGCAGCGCACATCACCCGGCCGTGGCCGAACTGATCCCGCTGACCCTGGTGGAACTGCAACGCTGGGACGGCAAAACAGTACCCGATGAAACCACCCTGAATATATTTGCCCGCGAGCTGCATGGCCTGGCCAAGGAGCGCCTGTCTGGCAAGCTGTCCGAGGAGTTCAACCGGGCCTATACCGGCATGTCCAGCGTGGTCAAATCCACCGCCCGACGCGTCGGCCGACTCAAGGTCGAACAGCTTGAGAGCCAAGGCGCCGAGACCCTGCTGCAGGCACATCGCAACTGGAGCAAACCCGAGGTCTGGCATGCCATCGAACGCGCGGGCAAGGTCTACACCTACGACTATTACCTGACCGCCCTGGATCTGGAACTGGATCCGGAGCACGGCATCCAAGTGCGTGAAGACACGCAGATTTACCTGCAGCTGTTCGGCAAGACCCTGAACATGGCACTGGTCATCACCCTGTTCTGCGCCCTGCTCGGCTACCCGCTGGCTTACTACCTGGCCGGCCTGCCGGAAAACCGCGCCAACCTGCTGCTGGTGCTGGTGCTGCTGCCGTTCTGGACCTCCCTGCTGGTGCGCACGACGGCCTGGATTGCGCTGCTGCAGACCAACGGCGTGATCAATTCATTCCTGCTCGGCACCGGCCTGATCGATGAGCCCTTCGAGATGCTCTACACCTCGTTCGCCACCATCATCGCCATGACCCATATTCTCCTGCCGTTCATGATCCTGCCGCTGTACAGCGTGATGCGCGGCATCGACCCTAGCTACTTGCGTGCGGCCATGTCACTCGGCGCCAAGCCGATTCCGGCCTTCGCCCGGATCTACTTCCCGATGACCTTGCCGGGCCTGAGCGCCGGCGCGCTGCTGGTGTTCATCATTTCCGTGGGTTACTACATCACCCCGGCGCTGGTCGGCGGCACCGATGGCCAGATGATCAGCAACATTATCGCCTTCCACATGCAGCGCTCGAACAACTGGGAACTGGCCGCCGCGCTGGGTTCCTTGCTGCTTGGCCTGATCCTGCTGCTGTACTGGGTGTACGACCGTTTCGTCGGCGCCAGCAATATCAAACTGGGATAGAGGGTCTGTTCCTGTTTCGTTCGCGGCTGCGCCGGAGCCAGTTTTTGCGCGGAGCAAGGCATGAGGAGAGAAGTTTGGTCATTCCAAATGAACGACGAATAACGCAGCACCGCGCAAAAACTGGCCCGGCCCTCCGGGTTGCGCGGCAAATGGTGCCATGCGGCGTTGCGGGACTTGGTAAGGGAACACCATTCCCGGCGTCCCGCGCCTAGCCTGGCACCATTTGGCGCAGCAACGCGGCTCACGAACGAAACAGGAACAGGCCCTACATGAAAATCCCTAGCTACTTTGGCTTCTGGCACCACCTCGGCGCCTGGCTGTTGAAAACCAGTTCCTGGCTGGTGCTGTTGTTTTTGATCATGCCGATCGTGGTGATCATTCCACTGTCCTTCAACGTCGAGCCATTCTTCAGCTTCACCGAAGGCATGCTCACCCTGCAGCCGGAAGCCTATTCGCTACGCTGGTACCGGGAAATCTTCAATGACCCGAAATGGATCCTGGCGATTCAGAACAGCTTCCTGATCGGCATCTGTGCCACCGTGCTCGCCACTGTATTCGGTACCTGCGCCGCCGTTGGCCTGTCCCGTGACGACATGCCCTACCGCCGTTTCATCACCGCTTTGCTGCTGTCGCCGATGATCGTGCCTTTGATCATCACGGCTGCCGGGATGTTCTTCTTCTATTCCAACCTGGGTCTGGCCGGCAGCTACCTGGGGGTGATCCTGGCCCACGCGGCGCTGGGCACGCCCTTCGTGATCATCACCGTGACCGCAACCCTGACCGGTTTCGACTATTCCCTGGCGCGCGCCGCGATCAATCTCGGCGCCAGGCCGTTGCGGGTGTTCTTCGACATCATCATGCCGCTGATCCGTCCCGGGGTGATCTCCGGTGCGTTGTTCGCCTTCATCACCTCGTTCGACGAAGTGGTGGTCATCCTGTTCATGGCCGGGCCGCAGCAACGCACCATTCCCCGGCAAATGTTCTCGGGCCTGCGCGAGCAGATCAACCCGAGCATCCTGGCCATCGCCACCCTGCTGATCCTGGTATCCATCGCCCTGCTGGTAACCATTGAGCTGCTGCGCCGCCGCGCCGAGCGCCTGCGGGGCATCGAGTTGATCGAATAACTCGCTCATGCTTTAACTAAGCGCTTTGCGCTTTCGCCGCCACACCGCCTGGGATTAGAATCGACGATCTCCTGCCCCACCCCAGGCGGATTCTTGAGCCCAGCCGAGCCGGCGCCGACCCCGCGCCAGCCTCCGCCCCAGCCCGGCAAATGGTCACTTCCGTTTGCCTTGGGCCTGAACCCAGCTCAACATACGCACCAACAGCCCGTTGCGCGTACAGCGCCGTCGCCCACGCGACCGCACTGAACGCCCGACCTGAACAGCCTTTGCAGGATTAACGCCATGCCTGATTACCGCTCGAAAACCTCCACCCACGGCCGCAACATGGCCGGCGCCCGCGCCCTCTGGCGCGCCACCGGGATGAAGGACGAGGACTTCAAGAAGCCGATCATCGCCATCGCCAACTCCTTCACCCAGTTCGTGCCCGGCCACGTGCACCTGAAGGACATGGGCCAGCTGGTCGCCCGCGAGATCGAACGCGCGGGCGGCGTGGCCAAGGAATTCAACACCATCGCCGTGGATGACGGCATCGCCATGGGTCACGACGGCATGCTCTATTCGCTGCCGAGCCGCGAGATCATTGCCGACTCCGTCGAGTACATGGTCAACGCCCATTGCGCCGACGCCATCGTCTGCATCAGCAACTGCGACAAGATCACCCCCGGCATGCTGATGGCCGCGATGCGCCTGAACATTCCGGTGGTGTTCGTTTCCGGCGGACCGATGGAAGCCGGCAAGACCAAGCTGGCCAGCCACGGCCTGGACCTGGTCGACGCCATGGTGATCGCCGCCGACGACAGTGCCTCGGATGAGACAGTCGCCGAGTATGAGCGCAGCGCCTGCCCGACCTGCGGCAGCTGCTCCGGCATGTTCACCGCCAACTCGATGAACTGCCTGATGGAAGCCTTAGGCCTGGCCCTGCCAGGCAACGGTTCGACCCTGGCCACCCACAGCGACCGCGAACAGCTGTTCCTGCAGGCCGGGCGCACCGTGGTCGAGCTGTGCAAACGCTATTACCAGGAAGACGATGCCTCGGTGCTGCCGCGCAACGTGGCCAACTTCAAGGCCTTCGAAAACGCCATGACCCTGGACATCGCCATGGGTGGCTCGACCAATACCATCCTGCACCTGCTGGCCGCCGCCCAGGAGGCGGAAATCGATTTCGACCTGCGCGATATCGATCGCCTGTCGCGCAAAGTGCCGCAGCTGTGCAAGGTCGCACCGAACATCCAGAAGTACCACATGGAAGACGTGCACCGCGCTGGCGGCATCTTCAGCATCCTCGGTTCCCTGGCCCGCGGCGGCCTGCTGCACACCGACCTGCCGACCGTACACAGCAAGAGCATGAGCGAGGCCATCGCCAAGTGGGATATCACCCAGACCGACGATGAAGCCGTACACACCTTCTTCAAGGCCGGGCCCGCCGGCATTCCGACCCAGACCGCGTTCAGCCAGAGTACCCGCTGGGACACCGTGGATGACGACCGGGAAAACGGCTGCATCCGCTCGGTGGAGCATGCCTACTCACAAGAAGGCGGCCTGGCCGTGCTCTACGGCAACATCGCCGTCGACGGCTGCGTGGTGAAGACCGCCGGGGTGGATGAATCCATCCACATCTTCGAAGGCAATGCCAAGATCTTCGAAAGCCAGGACAGCGCGGTACGCGGCATCCTCAATGACGAAGTCAAGGCAGGCGATATCGTCATCATCCGCTACGAAGGCCCGAAAGGCGGTCCGGGCATGCAGGAAATGCTCTATCCGACCTCGTACCTGAAGTCCAAGGGCCTGGGCAAGGACTGCGCCCTGCTCACCGACGGGCGCTTCTCCGGTGGCACCTCAGGCCTGTCCATCGGTCATGCCTCGCCGGAAGCCGCTGCGGGCGGCGCCATCGGCCTGGTGCGCGAAGGCGACAAGATCCTGATCAACATCCACGAGCGCTCGATCAACCTGTTGGTCAGCGACGAGGAAATTGCCCACCGCCGTCACGAACAGGACAAGAAAGGCTGGAAGCCGGTCGAAGCGCGTCCGCGCAAGGTCACCACCGCGCTCAAGGCCTACGCCCTGCTCGCCACCAGCGCCGACAAGGGCGCGGTGCGCGATAAGGCGCTGCTGGACAAGCTGGTGCCGTAACGCGTCGCGCAGACCAAAAAGCCCGGCCTAGTGCCGGGCTTTTTATTTCAGGCCCTAGCTCACGCCCATGTAACGCCCGGCGCGGTGATTGATCGCCAATACCATGTTCAGCGCCACCGCGCCGAGGATCGACAGGGCGACCTTGTCCAGCGGCACGATGAACACCGCCGCCAGCACGATCGCCACGTCGATACCCATCTGGATCTTGCCGGCGCGCAGGCCGAAGCGGTCCTGCAAGAACAGCGCGAGGATATTCACCCCGCCTAGGCTGGCGCGATGACGGAACAGCATCAACAGCCCCAAGCCCATGGCGAAACCACCGAACAAGGCCGCATAAACCACATTCAGCTGGGCGAAGCCGATCCACTGCGGGGTCAGTTCGGCCAACAGTGACACCAGGCCGACCGCGCAGAAGGTACGCAAGGTGAACTGCCAGCCCATCTGCCAGATGGCCAGGGCATAGAACGGCAGATTGATCAGGAAGAACGACCAGCCGAATGACCAACCGAGCAGGTACTTGAGCAGGAAGGCTACGCCCACGGTACCGCCGGTCAGCAGCCCCGCATGACCATACAAGGCGATACCCAGCGCGACCATCATGGTGCCCATCAGCAGGGCCAGAGCATCCTCCCACAGAGGGTGACGCATGAAAATCGCGGCAATGGCATCCGCCTGAGGGCTGTCGGAGTCGACTCCACGCATGCTGTATGACCTGTGATTGCTGTTACTGAAGGGCCAAGCATAGCCCTGTCACGCACGCGCCGAATTGGCTGGGGTCAAGAAAGCGGCAGAGCGCGGCACCTCAATTCAGGCGCAGCAGCTCGATGCGCTCAACGCCGGGTCCAGGTCTCGAAGGTGTAGGCCGGCGATTGCTCCAGAGGCGCAAAGGTCTCGGCGGCCGTGCGCTGCCAGGAACCAGCGTCGAATTGCGGAAACCAGGCATCGCCCTCGGGGCTTAATTCGACCCGGGTCAGGTACAGGCGCGCGGCCAATGGCAGCGCCTGCATGTAGAGCTGCGCGCCGCCGATCAGCATCAGTTCGTCGACACCCTGCTCGCGCGCCCACTGTTCGGCCCGCACGATGGCCGCCTCGAGCGAGGCGAAGACTTCCGCACCCTCGAACTGCACGCCGGGCTGGCGACTGACCACCAGGTTGAGCCGGCCCGGCAAGGGCCGGCCGAGGGAGTCCCAGGTCTTGCGACCCATGATGATCGGCTTGCCCAGCGTCAGCGCCTTGAAGTGCTTGAGGTCGGCCGGCAGGTGCCAGGGCAGTTGGTTGTCGCGGCCAATCACGCGGTTCTGCGCGAGGGCGGCGATCAGGCAGAGGGGCAGATAATTTTTCATGGCGGCGAGCATAGCAGAGCAACCTGTGCCCGTGCAGCCGGCCACGGACAGACAAGGTTTAGCCCAACGCGACAGCACAGGTTATGCTCAGACTCGACCTGGCCAACGAGACGCCGCGTGACTGCCGACTCTGTTCCGAACAAACTCCAGCGTCTCTGGCTAAGCGAAACCATTCGCCTGCGCGAAGAGCACGCCGGCCCACTGGAAGACCGCGAAGCCAACCGCCGCGCCCAGGCTGGCGGCGGCGATCTGGCCGAACGCATCCAGGCCCGCGCCCTGCTGCTCGCCGAGCGCGACGGCCAGACACAGGCGCTACGCCACTGGCTGCAGGGCGCCCGTCTGGCCTTGGCGGCGCTGCTGGTACTGGCCCTGCTCAGCGGCATTGGCCTGGCGGTGGCGGCTCTCGGCGACGGCCAGCGTCCGGTCAATGTGTTCTGGGCCCTGGGTAGCCTGCTCGGCCTCAACCTGCTGCTATTGCTCGGCTGGATTCTAAGCCTGCTGCTGGCTCGCGACAGTACTAGCGCCCTCGGCCGACTGTGGTTGTGGCTCAGCGAAAAACTCGCCCGCGACGCCCAGGCGGCGCAACTGGCGCCAGCGTTACTGCTACTGCTGCAACGCCAGCGCCTGAGCCGCTGGGGTCTCGGCATGCTGGCTCACGGTCTGTGGCTGCTGGCCCTGTTGGCGGCACTGCTGAGCCTGCTGGCGCTGCTCGCCACCCGCCGCTACGGCTTTGTCTGGGAAAGCACCATCCTCGGCGGCGAAACCTTTATCGGCCTGACCCAGGCCCTAGGTGCGCTGCCAGCGCTGCTCGGTTTCAGCCTGCCGGATGCCGACCTGATTCGCGCCAGCGGCGACAGCGCCTTGCTCAGCGAAACCGCACGCCACAGCTGGGCCGGCTGGCTGGTCGGCGTGCTGCTGGTCTACGGCCTGCTGCCGCGCCTACTGCTGGGATTGTTCTGCCTGTGGCGCTGGCGCCGCGGTTGCACGAGCTTGCGCCTGGACGTCGACTTACCTGGCTACAACCTGCTGCGCGAGCGCCTGCAACCGAGCAGCGAGCGCCTCGGCGTAAGCGATGCGGCGCCCGCACAGTTGCCGCCGCCAACCGCCGGCAGCAACGCCCAGGGCAGCCAGGGTGCAGTGCTGGTCGCCATCGAATTGGACGAGCGGCGCCCGTGGCCACCGGTATTGCCCAAGGCCATCAGCGACGCCGGGATGATCGACAGCCGCGAACAGCGCCAGCGCCTGCTCGAACAACTCACCCGCTTCCCTCCGGCGCGCCTGGCGATTGCCTGCGACCCGCGCCGCTCGCCGGATCGCGGCAGCCTGGCGCTACTCGGCGAACTGGCCCGCACGGCAGCCGCCACGCGCATCTGGCTGCTGCCGGCACAACCCGGCGAAGCCCTGGACAGCGAACGCCTCGGCGACTGGCACAGCGCCCTGGACCAGTTGCACCTGGCGCACAGTGACAGTGCCCCGCTGAACTGGCTGGAGACAGGCCATGACTGACATCGACAAAGGCGTAGCCCGGAGGCAATCCGGGCGCTTTATCCCGCTCGGCAAGCCTCCCCGGATTGCATCCGGGCTACCAGAGCGACGCAGACCTTGCGCATGCACATGGCAACTACGGGGGCGACGATGAACCACCCGCTCAAGCTGGCCGTGGTCGGTCACACCAATGTCGGCAAGACCTCGCTGCTGCGCACCCTGACCCGCGATGTCGGTTTCGGCGAGGTCTCACATCGCCCCAGCACCACCCGCCATGTCGAGGGTGTACGCCTGTCGGTGGACGGTCTGGCGCTGTTGGAGCTGTACGACACCCCCGGCCTGGAAGACGCCATCGCCCTGCTCGACTACCTGGAACGTCTGGACCGCCCCGGCGAACGCCTGGATGGCCCCGCCCGGCTGGCGCGCTTTCTCGATGGCAGCGAGGCGCGCCAGCGTTTCGAACAGGAGGCCAAGGTGCTGCGCCAATTGCTCGCCTCCGACGCCGGCCTGTATGTGATCGACGCCCGCGAGCCGGTACTGGCCAAGTACCGCGACGAACTGGCGATACTCACCATGTGCGGCCGGCCCTTGCTGCCAGTGCTGAACTTCGTCGCCGGCCATCAGCACCGCGAAGACGACTGGCGCGAGGCTCTGGCCCGCCTTGGCCTGCATGCGCGGGTCGCCTTCGACAGCGTGGCGCCGCCGCTGGATGGCGAACGCCGCCTCTACGAGAGCCTGGCCCTGCTGCAAGAAAAAGCCCGGCCACAACTGCAACGGCTGATCGACGACCACGAGGCGCAGCGCCAGGCCCGCCGTCACAACGGCACCCGCCTGATCGCCGAACTGCTGCTCGATTGCGCCGCCTGCCGGCGTAGCGTGGCGGCCCAGCCAACCCTGGAACAGGGCGCGATCCGCGAACTGCGCGAAACCATCCGCCAGCGCGAGCAGCGTTGCGTCGAAGCGTTGCTACGGCTTTACGCCTTCCGCCAGGACGACGCCAAGGCCGAAGCAGTGCCATTGCTCGACGGCCGTTGGGGTGACGACCTGTTCAACCCGGAAACCCTCAAGCAGCTCGGGGTCAAGGTCGGCGGCGGCATGGCCGCTGGCGCCGCCACCGGAGTTGGCATCGACCTGCTGGTCGGCGGCGTCACCCTCGGCGCCGCGGCCGTCCTCGGCGCCCTGATCGGCGGCAGCGCGCAGACCCTGCGCGGCTATGGCACCCGCCTGAAAGGCAAGCTCAAGGGCCAGCGCGAACTGACCGTGGACGACGCCGTATTGCGCCTGCTCGCCCTGCGCCAACAATTACTCCTGCAAACCCTGGAAGCCCGCGGCCATGCGGCGGTGCAGGCCATCACGCTGCCCGCACCGCAAGAGGCGCTATGGCGCGAGGGCAAACTGCCCGACGCCCTGCACAAGGCCCGCGCCCATCCCGAATGGTCCTCACTCAACCCAGGCGCCCGCCTGCAACAGGCAGAACGTCAGGAGCAGGTCGAGGTGCTGAGCGCGACGTTGTCGGCGTCGTAGCCAGATAGAAGCCGAGGGGCGTGCGTACACTCCGCCCTGGCTTGCACCCGTAGATGGCCTGTTGTTGCAATGGGCACCGCCGTGCTGTGCTGCAGCAGGCCCTCGCTAGGCGTCCAATGGGTGGAGATATGGATATAGCGCGACCACAGATGGCCTCATCCTCATCGATGGCAGCACGTCTGAGGTGGTTGATGGCGGTCGTTGCCCGGCAGGCAGTTTCCGCCCCGTAGCAGGCGTTGGTCACCGGCAGAAATCGACCACAAGCGGACCGTCCGCCCTATAAATAAATCCGTTCCCTTTCCTCCGTTTCCTCTTTAGGCGCGGGCGCCTGGGGAGCCGCGAGCGTTCTTCTTCTGCAGGATCATCGACGCTTCGTTGTAGGCATGCTGGAAGGCGTCGCCGCCGATCCATTCCACTGCCGTGTTTTCGTCTTCATCGTGGAAGATCCCGCGATAGGTAATCAGCAGGCCCATCATGAAGTCGGTGGCCGCGTCTTCCGCCTCCTCAGCGACCACCAGTTCCAACACCGGGTATTGCAGGAACACCACGCACATCGCGATCAGACTGATGCCTTCGCCGACTTTCATCGCTTGGAACAGGTCGTCGAAGTGCGCCGGGTCGAAACCGTTTTCTTCGATGTCTTTGAAATCGAAGGTGCTCAGGTCGATTTCGACATCATCGAACGGTTCGTTGATCAGCGGATTGGCCAGCAGCGGATGTACGACATTGGCTTGGGACTTGCCCGAACGGTTCTGCTTGGCCTTGACCTTGGCCCGCTGGGCGCGTTTTTTCTGTTTATCTGGGGAGGCCATGGAGGCGAGTTCCTTGTCCAGTGCAGCCATATTCATGGCCCGGGATAATCGTGCGCACATTGTATTCAGTCTTGGCTGGGTTCGTCGGCCAAAGGGGGGGAAGATTTATTTTTCCTGCTCTGAACGTCCGCCCTATACATAAATCCGTCCCCTTTTCACCGTTTGCTATGACTCAGAGTGCGTTCAGGAAGGAGTCGAACTGGCAGACATGGCATTTGGTGTTCGTCATCCCTCACTGTTCCAGGACCATCATCATGCAAGTACCGACCGTGGAATTCTCCGAAGTCCGGGTCGCAGCCCTTGAGCATTGCGGGCCAACGAAGCTTATCGATAAGAGCGTGGGCAAATTTATCCAGTGGCGTATGCAGAGCGGACCGTCGCCGCTGGCATCGAGCCGCACCTTGGGCATTCCCTACGGCACCCCCGCTACCCCACCTGCGCAGGCATTGCGCTTCGCCATGTGCGGCGAGCGTCACGAGGCCGTGGCGCCGTATGGGTTCGGCATTCGCGAGATGGTCATCCCTGGCGGTCGCTACCTAGTCGTGCGCCTCTGCAGTGCTGCCATCTTTTGCGTCGCGCATTGTCAGCCGCGCGCCGCCGGAGACGGTCGCAGTGGTCGAGGATTTTTTCACCTTTTCTCAGAGGCTGATTTCAACGCAGCATGGCCGAGCGCAGTAATTTGTAAATACCCTTTCAGGGCCTTCCCAGGTACAGCTCCAACACCTTGCTCCAGTCAGCGTCGTTCGTTATACGCAGCACTTCCTGGCTGAGCCGCTCGCGGTAAGGGCTGCCGTTGGCCAGGGCGAACGCGTAGGACTGGTTCTCGAAGGTGCCGGCCAGCATGCGCAATCCACCCTCGCCTAGCTCGCCATTGCGGTACTGCATGATCGGCAGGTCGTAGACCACTGCATCGGCCTCGCCCTGCTGTACCGCGCGCATCGCCTCGAGCAGGCCGGGGTAATCGCTACGGCGAATCCGCAGGCTGTCCAGGTAGCGGGCACTGATGGTGCCTTCGATAGTCGCCACATGAGCCCGCCGCAGATCCTCCGGCCCCTGGATTCCGCCCTGCAGGTTGCCCACCGTGAGCGCGCTGGTCACCGCCGCCGTGAAGGTCGACACCATGATCAAGCCGGCGAACATCCACACCAGGCCAATCAGCCGCCCGCCCAGGGTCACCGGCGCCTTGTCGCCGTAGCCGACCGTGGTCATGGTCACTGCCGCCCACCAGAAGCTGGAACCCAAGCCTTGCACCGGGGTGCCGCCGAACTGCTCCTGATTATGCCGCCGCTCGAACAGCCAGAGCAGGCCGCCAACGACCAGCATCAACACCGCCAGGCCGAGGATCAGGCTGACGAACTGCCAGGACAGCAAACCCTTGACCGCCGCCCAGCCACTGCCATCGCCACCCTTCGGTACGCCGATGGCCAGCCCGGTGCGATAGAACGGATGAGTGAAGTCGAAGCGCTCCTCGCGCTCGGCGGTCATGGTCAGGGCGCCGACTACCACATCCAGTTGATCGTCCTCCAGGCTCGGCAACAGGTGCTCGAACGGCATCGGCAGCAGCTCGTAGCGATAGCCCGACTGCTCGGCGACCGCCTTCCACAGATCGATGCTGATGCCGCGCCAACTGCCATCGGGCTCGCGGATGACGAACGGCGGCACCTCGTTAATGCCCACCCGCAAGACTGGCGCGCTCGACTCCTGCGCAGCGGCGGGCAACCCCATCAGACACAGCAGCAGAATGATCAAAATCCTAGGCACAAGCAGACTCCTCCCCAACCAACAAAGTGTCAGGGTAACAAAACTACCGGCAACGCTTGCGGCCCGGTTGCCGGCCTGCTCCCGTGCATGATCGCTATCGGCCTGGTGTTCTTCGGCTGGGCGCTGCGGCGTTTGCACAACAGCCTAGGGCCTAGCGCCAGAGCACTAGACCGCGACCGGCGCACTGATGTGCGGATGCGCCTGGTAGCCGAGCAGTTCAAAGTCCTCGAACGTGAAGGCGAAGATGTCCTTCACTGCCGGGTTGAGTTGCATGGTCGGCAGCGGCAGCGGCTCGCGGGACAGTTGCAGGTCGGTCTGTTCGAGATGGTTGGCGTACAGGTGGCAGTCACCGCCAGTCCAGATGAACTCGCCCGGCTGCAGGCCGCAGACCTGGGCGACCATCAGGGTCAACAGCGCATAGCTGGCGATATTGAAGGGCACGCCGAGGAAGATGTCGGCCGAACGCTGGTACAGCTGACAGCTCAGCTTGCCGTCGGCGACGTAGAACTGGAACAGCGCATGACAGGGCGGCAGGGCCATCTGCTCGACCAGCGCGGGATTCCAGGCCGAGACGATCAGGCGGCGCGAGTCCGGATTCGTCTTGATCATCTCGATCAGCGTGCTGATCTGGTCGATCGACTGGCCATTCGGCGCCGGCCAGTTGCGCCACTGATAGCCGTAGACCGGGCCAAGGTCGCCGTTCTCGTCGGCCCACTCGTCCCAGATGCGTACGCCGTTGTCCTTCAGGTACTTGATGTTGGTGTCGCCCTGAAGAAACCACAGCAGCTCGTGGATGATCGATTTCAGGTGGCACTTCTTGGTGGTGACCAGGGGGAAACCCGCGGCCAGGTCGAAGCGCATCTGCTGGGCGAACAGGCTGTAGGTGCCGGTGCCAGTGCGGTCGTTCTTGAAGGTGCCGGTGTCGCGCACCAGGCGCATCAGGTCGAGGTACTGTTTCATCGGACGGCTCCCTGGGCGGCATGGCGGTGGTAGGCGAACCAGATCAAGCCGAGGCCGCCGAAGATCATCGGCAGACTGAGTACCTGGCCCATGGTCAGCCAGTTCCAGGCGAGGTAACCGAGCTGAGCGTCCGGCACCCGGACGAATTCGACGATGAAGCGGAAGATCCCATAACTCAGGGCGAACATGCCGGACACCGCCATGGTCGGCCGCGGCTTGCGCGAGTAGAGCCAGAGGATGACAAACAGGGCCACGCCCTCCAGCGCGAACTGGTAGAGCTGCGAGGGGTGGCGCGCCAGTTGCTCGGGATCGGTCGGGAAGATCATGGCCCAAGGCACGTCGGTGGCCTTGCCCCAGAGTTCGGCGTTGATGAAGTTGCCGATGCGCCCGGCACCCAGACCGATCGGCACCAGCGGCGCGATGAAATCCATCAGCTGGAAGAAGCTCTTGCCGTTACGCAGGCCGAACCACCAGGTCGCTAGCATCACGCCGATAAAGCCGCCATGGAACGACATGCCGCCCTTCCATACCTGCAGGATCAGGCTCGGCTGGTCGATGTACGAGGCCAGGTCATAGAACAGTACATAGCCCAGGCGTCCACCGAGAATCACCCCCATGGCCACCCAGAACACCAGGTCGGAGAGCTTTTCCTTGTTCCAGCTCGGCTCGAAGGCATTTAGCCGGCGCGACGCCAACCACCAGGCGCCACCGATGCCGATCAGGTACATCAGGCCATACCAGTGAATCTTCAATGGTCCCAGGGCAATTGCCACGGGGTCGATCTGCGGGTAAGCCAGCATGTTAATTCCTCACATCAAAAAATTCACGCCAACGCTGAATAGCAGCAAGGCGAACAGGCGCTTGAGCAGGCGGGGCGACAGACGATGCGCCAGGCGTGCACCAAAACGGGCAAAAAACATGCTGGTGGCGGCAATCCCGGCCATGGCCGGCAGATAGACGAAGCCCAGGCTCCACTGCGGCAATTGCGGGCTGTCCCAGCCCAGCCACATGAAGGTCAGCGCACCGGCCACGGCAATCGGCAGGCCGCAGGCCGCGGAAGTGGCCACCGCCTGCTGCATAGGCACACTGCGCCAGGTCAGGAAGGGAACATTGAGCGAACCGCCGCCAATCCCGAAAATCGCCGAAGCCCAGCCAATCACCCCGCCGGCGACGGCCAACACCAGCCTGCCGGGGACCGAGCTGCTGGCCTTGGGTCGAAGATCCAGGGCCATCTGCAGGGAGATAAGGATCGCGAATACGCCGATGATCTTCTGCAGCTGCGGCCCTTTAATCGCCGCGGCGGTCATCGCCCCCATGGCCGCGCCCAGCAGGATGCCCAGAGTCATCCAGACGAAGATCGGCCAGCGCACCGCGCCTCGGCGATGGTGCTCCAGTATCGAGTTGACCGACGTGAAGACGATGGTCGCCAGAGAAGTCCCCACCGCCAGATGGGTCAGTACCGCTGCATCGAAACCCTGGGCGGCGAAACTGAATACCAGCACCGGCACGATGATGATCCCGCCACCGACACCAAACATGCCGGCCAGCACGCCGGCAGCGGCGCCGAGCACTAAATACAGCAAGATTTCCATCGCCACCCCCGAAAACAATGCGCAATGGTAATCGTCGCAGGCAGATGCGGGAAGCGCGAAGCTGAAGCCGAGACTTGCGCAATCGGGCAGCTGCGCTTCAATCTTAGTACCTCAAGCTTACTGCCCCCCGATAGGATTCCCATGTGCCTGATCGTATTCGCCTGGCGTCCAGGCCACGAGTTGCCACTGGTCATGGCAGCCAACCGCGACGAATTCTATGACCGCCCCAGCTTGCCGTTGGCGCAATGGCCGGACATGCCTGGGGTGATCGCCGGGCGCGACCAACAGGCCGGGGGCACCTGGCTGGGCATCGGCGCCAAGGGCCGTTTCGCCGCGCTGACTAATATCCGCGACCCCCGCCAGCCGCCGCGAGGTCGCTCCAGGGGCGAACTTCCCATCCAGTTCCTGAGTGGCCCGCTCGGCCCAGAAGCCTTTTTGCGCGAGCTAGCGCAACGCGCCGGGGACTATTCTGGTTTCAACCTATTACTCGGCGATCAGCAGCAGCTCTGGCTGCTGAATTCGCGCGCAGGCGAGCCCGTGCAACTGACGGCGGGGCTCTACGGCCTGTCGAATGCCGAACTGGACACACCCTGGCCCAAGGTGGAAAAAGCCAAGGCGCTGCTCGACGAGTGCCTGATAGCGCCGCAGATTCCGGCGTTGCTGGACCTGCTCCATGACCGCCAACAAGCCGAAGACGCTCGCCTACCCGACACCGGCATGGGTTTGAATACTGAACGCCTGCTCTCGAGCATTTTCATCGCCACCCACAGCTATGGCACCCGTGCCAGCACGGTGCTGCTGGTCAAGGCCGACGGTTCGCGAACCCTGGTCGAGCGCAGCTACGGCCCCTTGGGCGGACAGCTGAACGAGGTGAGGATCGAGCGCTAGGCTGCACCCCGCATGGGATTCAGGCCTGGATACCCGACGCCGGATTGATCATGCGACCCAGGCCAAGGTTGCGCAGGGCCAGCTGCAGGGTGCTGTGGATCACCTGCGGATTGTCGATGGTCATCACCTGGGCCAGCAGCTCCTTGGCCTTGCCCAGGCTGATCTGACGCAGCAGCCACTTGACCTTGGGCAGGTTGGTGGCGTTCATCGACAGGCTATCGAAGCCCATCGCCATCAACAGCACCGCCGCCGCCGGATCACCGGCCATTTCGCCACAGATACTCACCGGCTTGCCTTCGGCATGGGCGCCTTCGACCACCTTGCACAGCGCTTGCAGCACTGCCGGATGGAGAAAGTCGTAGAGCTCGGCGACGCGCGGATTGTTGCGGTCCACCGCCAGCAGGTACTGGGTCAGGTCGTTGGAGCCGACCGAGAGAAAGTCGACCTGACGCGCCAGCTCGCGCACCTGATAGACCGCTGCGGGGATCTCGATCATCACCCCAACCGGCGGCAGCGGGATGTCGACGCCCTCGTCGCGCACCTCGCCCCAGGAGCGGTGAATCAAGTGCAGCGCTTCTTCCAGCTCCTGAATCCCGGAAATCATCGGCAACAGGATGCGCAGGTTATCCAAGCCTTCACTGGCCTTGAGCATGGCGCGGGTCTGCACCAGGAAGATTTCCGGGTGGTCGAGGGTGACACGGATGCCGCGCCAACCGAGGAAGGGGTTTTCTTCCTTGATCGGGAAATAGCTCAGCGACTTGTCGCCACCGATATCCAGGCTGCGCATGGTTACCGGCAACGGATGGAAGGCGACCAGCTGCTCGCGATAAATGGCGAGCTGTTCCTTCTCGCTGGGAAAGCGCTCCTTGATCATGAAGGGCACTTCGGTACGGTACAGACCCACGCCCTCGGCGCCGCGCTCCTGAGCACGCTTCACATCGGCAAGCAGACCGGTATTGACCCACAGCGGCATGTGGTAACCGTCCAGCGTCTCGCACGGCAAGCCACGCAAGGCATCGAGGCCCTGGGTCAGCTGGCGTTCTTCCTCGACCACCTCGGCATACTGCTTGCGCAGGAGCTCGCTGGGGTTGGTGAACACCTCGCCATGGTAGCCATCGACGATCAGCTGGATGCCGTCGATCTTCGAATAGGGCAGATCGACCACCCCCATCACCGTGGGAATGCCCATGGCGCGGGCGAAGATCGCCACATGCGAGTTGCCCGAGCCCTGCACCGAAACCAGGCCGACCAGCTTGCCTTCCGGCACCTCACCGAGCATTGCCGGCGACAGCTCCTCGCTGACCAGGATGCAGTTGTCCGGGTAGACCAGGGTCTGCTGACGCGCCTGCTGCAGATAGGCGAGCAGGCGGCGGCCGAGGTCTTTGACGTCGCTGGCGCGCTCGCGCAGGTAGGCGTCGTCCATCAGCTCGAAACGATTGATGTGTTCGCCAATCACCTGGCGCAGTGCGCCCTGGGCCCACTGGCCGGTACGGATGACCTTGACCACCTCGTTACCCAGGGCGGCGTCTTCCAGCATCATCAGATAGACGTCGAACAGCGCACGCTCTTCCGGGCGCAGCTGGCTGGCCATCTTCGCCGACAGCGCACGCATGTCGCTGCGCACGCCTTCCAGGGCGTTGCTGAACAAGGTCAGCTCGGCGGCGATGTCGTCGACGGCTTTATCCGGCACCACTTCCAGATCGGCCGGCGGCAATACCACCACCGCCGTACCCACCGCCGCACCGGGCGAACCTGGCACGCCAACGAACTTGGCCACCTGGATACCCTTGCCTTGCCTGCCCAGGCCGCGGATCGAGCCGGTTGCCTCGGCGTGCGCAATAACCCCGGCGAGCTGGGCGCTCATGGTGACTAGAAAGGCTTCTTCGCCCTCGTCGAACTGGCGCCGCTCCTTTTGCTGGATAACCAGCACGCCCATCACCTTGCGATGGTGGATGATCGGCGAGCCAAGGAAGGAGGCATAGCGCTCCTCGCCGGTTTCGGCAAAGTAGCGGTAACGCGGGTGTTCGGAGGCGTTCTCCAGATTGAGCGGCTCCTCGCGGGTGCCGACCAGACCGACCAGGCCCTCGTTGGGCGCCATGCTGACCTTGCCGATGGAGCGCTTGTTCAGGCCATCGGTGGCCATCAGCACGAAGCGGTTGCTCTCCGGGTCGAGCAGATAGACCGAGCAGACCTGGCTGCCCATGGCCTCCTTGACCCGCTGCACAATGATGCCCAAGGCCGCCTTGAGGTCCTTGGCGGCATTAACTTCCTGGACGATCTTGCGCAGCGTATTGAGCATGGCTCGGCTCTAGTCCGTATCAGTCCCGCGCCAGCAGCCGCGGAGCGAGTTCCTTGAGGGCGCGACGATAGACCTCGCGCTTGAATGTGACCACCTGGCCCAACGGGTACCAGTAACTGACCCAGCGCCAGCCATCGAACTCGGGCTTGCCGGTCAGGTCCATGCGCACCCGCTGTTCGTCCGACGTCAGACGCAGCAGGAACCACTTCTGTTTCTGGCCGATGCACAGCGGTTGACTGTGGGTGCGAACCAGACGTTGAGGCAGACGATACCTCAACCAACCCCGAGTGCAGGCGAGAATTTTCACATCCTGCTGCTCCAGGCCGACTTCCTCGTTCAATTCGCGGTACAGCGCTTCTTCCGGTGACTCATAGTCGTTGATCCCGCCTTGCGGGAACTGCCAGGCGTCCTGGTTTATCCGACGCGCCCAGAGCACCTGGCCAACATCATTGGTCAGAATGATGCCGACATTGGGGCGAAAACCATCAGGATCGATCACGGCGCACAACCTCGTAAACGCATGGTTCGGCATTGTTCCACAAAGGTCGCGACAGCAGCAACGCAGGCACCCGAATGGGCAGCTCTTATAAAAGTCGTTATCCTGACGGCCCTTCTAGGTTTTGATGAAAGGTGTCCTGTGCGTCTGGCTTTATTCGATCTCGACAACACCCTGCTCGGCGGCGACAGCGATCACGCCTGGGGCGATTACCTGTGTGAGCGCGGCATTCTCGATGGCATCGCCTACAAGGCGCGCAACGACGAGTTCTACCAGGACTACCTGGCGGGCCGCCTGGATATCGCCGACTACCTGAATTTCAGCCTGACAATTCTCGGTCGTAGCGAGATGGCGCAACTCGAGCAGTGGCACCGCGAGTTCATGCGCGACTGCGTCGAACCGATGATCCTGGCCAAGGGCGAAGCCCTACTCGAGGAACACCGCGGCGCCGGCGACAAGCTGTTGATCATCACCGCCACCAACCGCTTCGTCACCGCGCCGATTGCCGCACGCTTGGGCGTCGACACCCTGCTGGCCACCGAATGTGAAATGGCCAACGGGCGCTACACCGGGCGCACCACCGACGTGCCCTGCTTCAAGGAGGGCAAGGTCACCAGGCTCAACCGCTGGCTGGCGGAAACCGGTTTCAGCCTGGCCGACAGCTACTTCTACAGCGACTCGATGAACGATCTGGCGCTGCTGGAGCAAGTCACCCACCCCGTAGCAGTCGACCCCGACCCGAACCTGCGCGCCGAAGCCGAAAAACGCGGCTGGCCGGTGATCTCGTTGCGCTAGAAAGCGCCTGTCCCTTGTAGGTTGCCCAAGAACAGGCCTGCCTCAGGCCCTTCTAGACCCTATGTTTAGGCGCAAGGTCTGCAGCCGTGCAGGGTGAAGACGCTTTTTTCATCCACCAACGACGATGGTGGATGAAAAAAGCGTCTCCACCTACACCGCTTCGTAGGAGCGGCCCATGACCGCGATAGGGCATGCCTGCAAAAGCATCGCGGGCATGGGCTAGGCGCCCCGCCGCTCCTACGAAGCATTGCGCATAAACGGATCTACATGAGTGCCTGCACCGTCAGGCGGGTTTGGCGCCCATCAGGCCCATGATCACCAGCAGCAACAGGACGATCAGCCCGGCATACGCGGCGGTAAAGCCCAGCAGGCGACTAGAGGCTGGCGTGTCACCCAGTGCCTGCCAGGCGGCCAGGCGACCGGCAAGCAACAGGCCGAAGAGCATCATCACCGCGAACAGGATGCTGCCGCCCAGCAACCAGGTCTGCCCCAGCGGCCAACCGCGCAGATTCACCAGCCCCCAACCACTGACCGGCAAGCTCAGTGCCAGCAAGCCCAGCAGCGGCAGGCTGATCATGCGAGTGCGCCGCAGCTTGCGTTGCAAGATGACCGTATCGCCGCCACGCCGGGCCTTCCACAGCATGAAGACATGGGCCAGCACGCCAAGCAGTAGCAGGATGGCGGGCAGGCTGTGAGCGATTCGCAGAAGCAGGTATGGATCCATGAGGCGGTTGTTCCCTGTCGGATGACCGACGCAATAAGTGGTTAAGCAATGTCGTGTACGCCGGTCGGGCGAGGCTGATGGCAACGCCACCCGATCGCACGCAGGAATGTCTCGCCGGTCGGTTAACCCAGAAAGAGGGTGTACGCCGGGTTTTCACTTTCGTCCCAGTATGGATAGCCGATCGCGTCCAGCGCCGCCGGCACCAGATGGCGCTCGGCCTCTGGCACTTGCAGGCCAGCGACCACCCGCCCATCGGCGGCGCCGTGGTTGCGGTAGTGGAACATCGAGATGTTCCAGCGCCCACCGAGTTTCTGCAGGAAGTTGAACAGCGCGCCCGGCCGCTCGGGGAACTCGAAGCGCAGCACCACCTCGTCGCGCACCCGCGCCGCATGACCGCCGACCATATGGCGGATGTGCAGTTTGGCCAGCTCGTTATCGGTCAGGTCCACCACCGGGAAGCCCTGGCCTCGCAGGCTTTCCACCAAGGCGGCGCGCGGGTCGGTTTCCGGGTGGGTCTGCACGCCGACGAAGATGTGCGCTTCCTTGTCGCTGTGGTAGCGGTAGTTGAACTCGGTGATCTGGCGTTTACCGATCGCCTCGCAGAAGGCCTTGAAGCTGCCCGGCTGCTCGGGGATGGTCACGGCGATGATCGCCTCGCGCTTCTCGCCCAGTTCGGCGCGCTCGGCAACGTGGCGCAGGCGGTCGAAGTTGACGTTGGCGCCGGAGTCGATGCCGACCAATACCTTGCCAGTGCAGCCTTCGCGTTCGATGTACTTCTTGATCCCGG
This sequence comes from Pseudomonas sp. CC6-YY-74, assembly GCF_002025205.1. Lineage (GTDB taxonomy): Bacteria > Pseudomonadota > Gammaproteobacteria > Pseudomonadales > Pseudomonadaceae > Aquipseudomonas > Aquipseudomonas paeninsulae. The sequence goes on from NZ_CP019947.1 coordinate 3,626,189, forward strand.
CGACGCTCAGGGCGCCAGCCGGCTCGGTGATCGAGCGAGTGTCGTCGTAGATGTCCTTGATCGCCGCGCAGATCTCGTCGGTGCTGACGGTGATCACCTCGTCGACATGGTGCCGGCAGATATCGAAGGTGTGCTGACCGATCTGCGCCACCGCGACACCGTCGGCGAACAGCCCGACCTGTGGCAGCACCACACGCTCGCCAGCGGCCATGGCCGCCTGCAAACAGTTGGAGTCATCCGGCTCGACGCCGATCACCCGGATGTCGGGCCGCAGGTATTTGACGTAGGCGGCGATGCCCGCGATCAGCCCGCCGCCGCCGACCGGCACGAAGATCGCGTCCAGTTGCCCCGGCTGCTGACGGAGGATCTCCATGGCCACGGTGCCCTGGCCGGCAATGGTGTGCGGATCGTCATAGGGGTGGATATAGATGTAGCCCTTCTCGTCCACCAGCTTCAACGAATAGGCCAGCGCCTCGGGAAAGCTGTCGCCGTGCAGCAGCACCTTGCCGCCGCGCGAGCGCACGCCCTGGACCTTGATCTCCGGCGTGGTCTTGGGCATCACGATGGTCGCCTTGACCCCCAGCACCTTGGCCGCCAGGGCCAGGCCCTGGGCATGATTGCCAGCGGAGGCGGTAACCACCCCGCGCGCACGTTCCTCGACCGAGAGCTGCGCCAGCTTGTTGTAGGCGCCGCGAATCTTGAACGAGTACACCGGCTGCAGGTCTTCGCGCTTGAGCAGAATCTGGTTGCCCAGACGCTCGGACAATTGGTTGGCGGCGTGCAGCGGAGTTTCCACCGCGACGTCGTAGACGCGCGAGGTGAGGATCATCTTGACGTACTGTTCGAGCATGGCGTTATCGCAGGCGGCTTTCGAGGGAGTCAGCGAGTCTACCCCAGGCTCGCGCCGAACGACCATACGCAGCCCGGGGTTTTGCCGGACTGGCGGCGAAGGCATGGGCGCAGCCGGGCGACGATCCGCATCAATCGCGCGGTATGCATGCCGAATGAGTTCGCGAACGCGGACACGGACTCAAGGTTCCAGGCCAATGCCGCGCAGAATCACACTGGTCACCGTCTGCACCGCCCGCTCGAACTGCAGGTCGGACAGCGGCTGATGCTCGTTGAGCACCCCGACCTGATGGCTGAAGTCGGCGTAATGCTGGGTCGAGGCCCAGATCATGTAGAGCAGTGCCGACGGCTCCACCGCCAGGATGCGCCGGTCGTCCACCCACTGGCGAATCTTCGCCTCCTTCATCTTCGCCCAGCTGTACAGGCTGTCATCCAGGGTCGCGCCGAGCATGGGGGCGCCGTGGATGATCTCGTCGGCCCAGACCTTGGAACCATGCGCGCGGGTGCGAGAGTGGTTCATCTTGGCGCGGATATAGGTACTGAGCACCACGCGCGGATCGTCGTACATCTCGAAGCACAGCGCGTCCTGCTTCCACAACTCGAGCAGGCCGAGCAGCACCGCGCGATAGAGGTCGTCCTTGGTGCTGAAGTAGTAATGCAGGTTGGATCGCGGCAGCCCGACCTGTCCGGCGATGTCGCCCATGGCAGTGCCGCCATAGCCCTTCTCCGCGAAGACTTGTTCGGCGGCCAGAAGGATTTTGTCGACATTGCGTCGCCGTATCTCGCTCTTGTGATTGCCCATGCTCGGTCCATTGCGGCGGAATTGGCCAAGGCTACCACCCACGTCCATCCCGGGCGACGGAAAGCCTTGGGCTTGGCGCGCGGCATCGCTATAATCGCCGGGTTTCACACGATCGGCACAGCCCGGTCGCTCCCGCCACCTGTCCGAGGGGCGCTGCAGCAAACCCTGTCGACCCAGGGTTTTGTCAGGCTCGGATGGGGCGTTAACCATACGCACCAACGGCGCCCATTCGACACAAACGAATGGAGAACTCATTTATGAGCGCTGTACTGACGCCTGCCGGTTTTACCGACTTCAAAGTCGCCGACATTTCCCTGGCCGCCTGGGGCCGCCGCGAAATCATCATCGCCGAATCGGAAATGCCAGCCCTGATGGGCATGCGCCGCAAGTATGCCGCCGAGCAACCGCTCAAGGGCGCGAAGATCATCGGCTGCATCCACATGACCATCCAGACCGCCGTGCTGATCGAGACCCTGATCGCCCTGGGCGCCGAAGTGCGCTGGTCGTCCTGCAACATCTTCTCCACCCAGGATCAGGCCGCAGCGGCCATCGCCGCCGCCGGCATTCCGGTATTCGCCTGGAAGGGCGAAACCGAAGCCGAATACGAGTGGTGCATCGAGCAGACCATCCTCGCTGGCGACACGCCGTGGGACGCCAACATGATCCTCGATGACGGCGGCGATCTGACCGAAATCCTGCATAACAAATACCCGGCGATGCTCGACCGGATGCATGGCGTCACCGAAGAAACCACTACCGGCGTGCACCGCCTGCTCGACATGCTCAAGGCCGGCACCCTGAAAGTCCCGGCGATCAACGTCAACGACTCGGTGACCAAGAGCAAGAACGACAACAAGTACGGCTGCCGCCACAGCCTCAACGACGCGATCAAGCGCGGCACCGACCACCTGCTGTCCGGCAAGCAGGCGCTGGTGATCGGCTACGGCGACGTGGGCAAGGGTTCGTCGCAATCGCTGCGCCAGGAAGGCATGATCGTCAAGGTCTCTGAAATCGATCCGATCTGCGCCATGCAGGCCTGCATGGACGGCTTCGAACTGGTTTCACCGTTCAAGGACGGGATCAACGACGGCACTGCCGCCAGCATCGACGCGGCCCTGCTGGGCAAGATCGACCTGATCGTCACCACCACCGGCAACGTCAACGTCTGCGACGCCAATATGCTCACCGCCCTGAAGAAGCGCGCCGTGGTGTGCAATATCGGCCACTTCGACAATGAAATCGACACCGCTTTCATGCGCAAGAACTGGGCCTGGGAAGAAGTGAAGCCGCAGGTGCACAAGATCCACCGCACCGGCAAAGACCTCGATCCGCTCAACGACGACTACCTGATCCTGCTGGCCGAAGGCCGCCTGGTTAACCTGGGCAACGCCACCGGCCACCCGAGCCGGATCATGGACGGTTCCTTCGCCAACCAGGTGCTGGCGCAGATCTTCCTGTTCGGCCAGAAGTACGCCGAGCTGCCTGCCGCGCAGAAAGCCGAACGCCTGACCGTCGAAGTGCTGCCGAAGAAGCTCGACGAAGAAGTGGCACTGGAGATGGTCAAGGGCTTTGGCGGCGTGGTCACGCAACTGACCAAGCAGCAGGCCGAGTACATTGGCGTCACCCAGGAAGGCCCGTTCAAGCCGGACGCCTATCGCTATTGATGCGTAGGATGGGTCGGGCCGCGCAGGTTAGCCGCGCAGCGGCCTAACCCATCGAGAACCATGGTGGGTTACGCCTTCGGCTAACCCACCCTACGGAATTTTCTTATGTCTCAAGAACGCCGCTTCAGCTTCGAGTTCTTCCCTGCCAAGACCGAAGCCGGGCATGAAAAACTGTTGAACGTGGCACGCCAACTGGCGAGCTACAACCCGGATTTCTTCTCCTGCACTTACGGTGCTGGCGGCTCGACCCGCGACCGTACCCTGAATACCGTGCTGCAGCTGAATAACGAGGTCGGCGTGAGCACGGCGCCGCACCTGTCCTGCGTCGGCGATTCCAAGGCCGAACTGCGCGAACTGCTGCACCTGTACCAGAAGGCCGGGATCGAGCGCATCGTCGCCCTGCGCGGCGACCTGCCCTCCGGTATGGGCATGGCCAGCGGCGAGATGCGCTACGCCAACGAACTGGTCAGCTTCATCCGCGAAGAAACCGGCGACCACTTCCATATCGAAATCGCCGCCTACCCGGAGATGCATCCGCAGGCGCGCAATTTCGAGGACGACATCGCCAATTTCGTGCGCAAGGCCAAGGCCGGCGCCAGCAGTGCGATCACCCAGTACTTCTTCAACGCCGACAGCTACTTCTACTTCGTCGAGCGGGTGCGCAAGCTGGGCGTGGATATCCCGGTGGTACCGGGCATCATGCCGATCACCAACTACAGCAAGCTGGCACGTTTCTCCGATGCCTGCGGCGCCGAAATCCCGCGCTGGGTGCGCAAGCAGCTGGAGGCCTATGGCGATGACAGCGACAGCATCCGCGCCTTCGGCGAGCAAGTGATCAGCGAGATGTGCGAACGCCTGCTGCAAGGCGGCGCCCCGGGCCTGCACTTCTACAGCATGAACCTGGCAGCCCCCAGCCTGGCAATCTGGAACAACCTCAAGCTGCCGCGCTGATAACTGCGCCGGGCATTATGTGCGTCATGCCCCCTCCTGCCTGGTTGCAGGCGGGCCACATGGCGCTGCAGGTCACAGGCCCGCTACGGCGAGGCTTGCTGGCCGCAGCCTGTTAGGCTGATTGCCAACGCAGCCGTAAAGCGAACCCCGGCAGCAGCATCAAGCCGGGGCAAACGCTGCCGGACTGCCCGACCCCATCTTTTGACCGCGCCTCTGGCCCTATATGGTTTGAGCGGGATGACAACCTTGGAGCGCTAAATGACCACAAGAAAAACCACCAATGCCACAGTGACCCCCAAGGGCAGCCTGGAAACCCTGTCGCAGCGCGAGGTACAACAACTGCGCGAGACCGGCTCCGGTAGCGTTTACGCCTTGTTCCGCCAGTGCGCCTTGGCGATCCTCAATACCGGTTCGCACAGCGACAACGCCAAGACCATCCTGGAAGCCTACCCGGACTTCGAGATTCGCATTCTTCAGCAGGATCGCGGCATTCGTCTGGAGCTGCGCAACGCGCCGGCCGATGCTTTCGTCGACGGCGAAATGATCGCCAGCACCCGGGAAATGCTGTTCAGCGCCCTGCGCGATATCGTCTACACGCAGAGCGAACTGGAAAACAAGCGGGTGGATTTCAGCAGCTCAAAAGGCATCACCGACTACGTCTTTCACCTGCTGCGCAACGCCCGCACCCTGCGCGCCGGGGTGGAACCAAAAATAGTGGTGTGCTGGGGCGGCCATTCGATCAGCACCGAAGAATACAAATACACCAAGATCGTCGGCCACGAACTGGGCCTGCGCGGCCTGGATATCTGCACCGGTTGCGGCCCGGGCGTGATGAAGGGACCGATGAAAGGCGCAACCATCTCCCACGCCAAGCAGCGCAACGTCGACGGCCGCTACCTGGGGCTGACCGAGCCGGGCATCATCGCCGCCGAAGCACCCAACCCAATCGTCAATGAACTGGTGATCCTGCCCGATATCGAAAAGCGCCTCGAGGCGTTCGTCCGCGTCGGCCATGGCATCATCATCTTCCCCGGTGGCGCCGGCACCGCCGAAGAGCTGCTGTACTTCCTCGGCATCCTGATGCACCCGGCCAACAAAGACCTACCTTTCCCGCTGATCATGACCGGGCCGAAAAAAGCCGCGCCCTACATTGAGCAGCTGCATGAATTCATTGGCGCCACCCTCGGCCCTGAAGCGCAGCAACGCTGCAAAATCATCATCAATGATCCGAGCCAGGTGGCCCGGGAGATGGCACAAGGCATCAACGAGGTCACCCAGTACCGGCGTAAGCAGAATGACGCCTTCCACTTCAACTGGCTGCTGACGATCGACGAGAACTTCCAGCACCCCTTCGAACCCACCCACGAGAACATGGCCGGCCTCAAGCTGACCCGCAACCAGCCGGTGCATGAACTGGCAGCGCATTTGCGCCGCGCGTTCTCGGGCATTGTCGCCGGCAACGTCAAAGACCAGGGCATCCGCCGGATTGAACAGCATGGCCCCTACGAAATCACCGGCGACCAGGACATCATGCAGCCGTTGGATCGCCTGCTGCAGGCCTTTGTCGACCAGCATCGCATGAAGCTACCGGGCAACACGGCCTACGTGCCCTGCTACAAACTGGTGACCTGAACCGGTTTATCGCGCCCTCCCCGGAAGGCGCGATGTCCTTTTGTTTTGTGAACTAACCACCCAAATCAGACCGTTTGGCCACTTTTCAGCACCGTGTTGCCCGGGTAATCTGGCGCAATGCCATTATTCCACCGCCAATTAATCGCCGCGCTGCTGTTCGCCGGCCTGAGCCTCGCGGCCCAGGGCCAGACGCTGCGCATTGTCAGCGAAGCCTGGCCACCCTATATCCATGATGACAACGGCGTACTGCGCGGCCTCGATTACGAAACCGCGCAGATCGTCCTGCAACGACTGGGTGTCGAGGTCGAATGGCAACTGCTACCGTGGCGGCGCTGCCTGATGGCGCTGGAACAGGGCCAGGCCGACGGCATTCTGGACATCTTCCGCACCCCGGAGCGCGAAGCCTTGATGCTGTTTCCCAGCGAGCCGCTGTCGCAGATCGAATTCGTGCTGTTCTACGCCAAGGCCAATCCCCATCCATCTCAACGCCTGACGGATTTGCGCGGGCTGAAAATCGGCGTCTCCGCCGGCTACTGGTACAACAACCGGGACTTCCGTGAATCCACGCTGTTTACCCGCGAACCGGCCCCCAGTCACGCGGCCAACTTCGGCAAGCTGGTGCGCAAACGGGTCGACCTGGTGATCAACGACCGCCGCGGTGGACGCTTTATCCTGGCCCAGACCGGCCTGGATGAGCACATCCAGCATCATCCCCGGGTCATCAGTCGCGACAAGTTGTACCTGGGCCTGCGCCGCAATGCCGGGCTTGATCAACTGGCCCAGCGCTTCGCCAGTGAACTGCGCCGCTTCAAACATGAACCAGCCTATGCCGCCTTGAAAGCACGCTACAACAGCCCGGATCGGACCCGACTCGCAGTACAGCCCCCAGGCAAGACGGCAAACCATTAAGCAGGCGAACGCTGCGCAAGGGCATTGCTCTGTTATACTCGACCCTTCCCGCCAGGCTTGCGCCCGGATGCTAGTCACCAGAGACCAGCAGTACCGGACGGGATTGCACCCCCCAAGTGCGATTCAAGTCAGGTAATACACCCCATAGGGCCTCGCCCTCACTAGACAGGATTACTCATGTCCTTTGCCTCCCTCGGTCTCTCCGAGGCTTTAGTCCGCGCCATCGAGGCAGCGGGCTACACCCAGCCTACCCCGGTGCAACAGCGGGCCATTCCCGCCGTGTTGCAAGGCCGCGACCTGATGGTTGCCGCCCAAACAGGGACGGGTAAAACCGGCGGTTTCGCCCTGCCGATCCTGGAACTGCTGTTCCCCAACGGTCACCCCGATCGCGAGCACCGCCACGGCCCGAAACAACCCCGCGTACTGGTGCTCACCCCCACTCGCGAACTGGCCGCCCAGGTGCACCAGAGCTTCAAGGTCTATGCCCGTGACCTGAAATTCGTCAGCACCTGCATCTTCGGCGGTGTCGGCACGAACCCCCAGGTGCAAGCCATGGCCAAGGGCGTCGACGTCCTGGTGGCCTGCCCCGGCCGCCTGCTTGACCTGGTCGGCCAGCGTGCCGTGGATTTGTCCCACGTGGAAATCCTGGTCCTGGACGAAGCTGACCGCATGCTCGACATGGGCTTCGTGCATGACGTGAAGAAGGTCCTGGCACGCCTGCCCACAAAACGGCAGAACCTGCTGTTCTCGGCGACCTTCTCCAAAGACATCACCGACCTTGCCGGCAAGTTGCTGCACAACCCCGAGCGCATCGAGGTCACGCCGCCGAACACCACGGTCGAGCGCATCGAACAGCGCGTATACCGCCTGCAGGCCAGCCACAAGCGTGCCCTGCTCGCTCACCTGATCAGCGCCGGCGCCTGGGAACAGGTGCTGGTGTTCACCCGCACCAAGCACGGCGCCAATCGCTTGGCCGAGTACCTCGACAAGCATGGCCTGGCATCCGTGGCGATCCACGGCAACAAGAGCCAGAACGCTCGCACCAAAGCCCTGGCCGACTTCAAGGCCGGCGCCGTGCGGATCATGGTTGCCACCGATATCGCCGCCCGCGGCCTGGACATCGACCAACTGCCGCACGTGGTCAACTTCGAGCTGCCAAACATCGAGGAAGACTACGTTCACCGCATCGGCCGTACTGGTCGCGCCGGGCGTAGTGGCGAGGCGATCTCGCTGGTCGCTCCCGATGAAGAAAAACTGCTCAAGGGCATCGAGCGGATGACCAAGCAGAAAATCGCCGATGGCGACCTGCTCGGTTTCGACGCCAGCACGGTCGAGGCGGAGCGCCCGGAAGTGCGCGAGCCGCAGAAGCCGCGCCAACCCCGCGGTGCCAAGCCTGAAGGCGAACGCCACGGCGGCGGGCGCAAGGACAAGGGCAAGGACAGCGGCAAGGCCAAGCCCCAGGCCGCCCGTTCGCAGCAGCCGCGCAGCGCTCAACCCGGCCGCGCTGCGGCGCCGGCAGTACCCGCCCTGCCACCGGATCGGGCACCGGATGAGTTCCGCGACGACGAAATCGATAACTTTGGTAATCGGGCCGACTATGTCAGCCCGAACCAGAACAAGCAGCAGAACCGTGGCCGTCGGCCCGGTGCGCCTGCTTCGGGTCCTAACGCCAGCAATGCTGCTGGCCAAGCCCCACGCACACCCAGCAAAAACCCACGCAGCGGTGCAGGCGCCGGTACTGGCGCTACAGCCAACCAAGGCAAACGCCAGGGTTCGGGCGGTCAAGGACGCAATGCCTCCGGCCGCGCCCGTCCGCCGCGCGACTCGCGTGAAACCACCACCTCGCTCAACCGCGATGAACTGCCACGCAAAGAGGGTCCGGTAAAGAGCCCTAGTGACAAGCAGCCGGTGATCGTGCACAAAGGTTCGCGCAGCACTGAGCGCTTCCCGACGCCCGAGCAACTCGACCAGCTGCCAAGCAGTCGTCCGCGCGGCGAGAAGCCTGCCCTGCTGACGCGTAATCGCGAAAGCTAAGCAGCACGCTTAACGACAACGCCGACCTCAGGGTCGGCGTTGTCGTTTCTGCACCTGCAAAAACGCCGACCCTGAGGTCGGCGTTCTGGGGAAGCAGCGTGGCTGGCTTACTGGCGCACGCCTTCCACCGAGATGATCAGCTCAACTTCCGCGGAAGCCGGGCCAAGATCCTTCTCGATTTCGAAGTCTTTCAGCTTGAGCATGGTGCTGCCTGCAAAGCCGGCACGATAGCCGCCCCACGGGTCATCGCCCTGGCCAATGAACGTGGCGGCGATCACCACCGGCTTGGTCACGCCATTGAGGGTCAGGTTACCGGTGATATCGGCCGTACCTTCGCCCGTGGATTTAACCGCCGTGGACGCGAAGGTCGCAGTCGGGTGCTTGCCGACATTAAGGAAGTCGCCGCTGCGGATGTGCTTGTCGCGCTCGGCGTGGTTGGTGTCGACGCTCTGGGTGTTGAGCGTGACATTAACCTTGCTGGCTTCCGGGTTCTTGTCGTCGAAGCTGAAGCTGCCGTCGAAGTCCTTGAAGGTGCCGTACAGCCAGCTGTAACCCAGGTGGCTGATCTTGAAATTGACGAAAGCGTGCTGACCTTGCTTGTCGATGGCGTAATCGGCGGCCATGGCATGGCCAGCACTGAGCAGAGCGGAACCGAGAGCCAGGGCGGCGAGGGTTTTCTTCAACATGGGCAATCTCCTTATGAGGTTGAATAATTCGGCACGCGGGTCATTCCACGCACCAGAAAAGGTGTCAGCGACCAAACATGCGGGTCAGCGTGCGGTCACGGTCGATAAAGTGATGTTTCAGAGCGGCCAGTGCATGGATAGCGGCGAAAATCACCAGGGCCCAGCCAAGGTATTCATGCACCAGGCCGGCCACATCTTCCTGATCGGGAATGCTGGTGAGGGTCGCCGGCACCTCGAACCAGCCGAATACCTCGATACCCCGGCCATCGGCGGTAGAAATCAGGTAGCCGGCTAGCATCAACACGAACAATCCCAGATAGAGAAAGGTGTGACCGAACTTGGCGCCCAGTCGGGTTAGCCGACTGTGATTGGCCAGGCTGGCCGGCGCCGGGCTGAGCCAGCGCCAGAGCATGCGCCCGAGCATCACGGCGAACAGCAGGATGCCGATGCTCTTGTGCAGGTCCGGCGCGCTCTTGTACCAGCCACTGTAGTAATCCAGGCCGACCATCCAGTAGCCCAGCCCGAACAGGCCAAAGACCGCCAGCGCCACCAGCCAATGCAAGGCAATGCTGATCAAACCGTAATGGGAGGGGGTGTTACGCCACTGCATCGAGAAGGCTCCGCACAGAAAGTTCGCTAAAAAAATGATCCGGCAAGGGTAGCGGCAAATCTATCGATTAAAAGCGGAATTTTTCGCTTTGAAATATCGGGAAATACGATGATTAAACCAGGGATTTTATCCAACTCAGTTGGTACACAAGGCTCGCCGGAAGTTCAGGCAACGCCTACCGACGGCCTGCCAGAGCGGATGACCGGTGTCGCCGCGCTCGGCGAGCCGGCCGACTGTAGCGCACATGGGCAGGGAGGCATCTGATAGGCTTGCCGCAGATGATTGGGAGAGTGTTTCGATGAGCCTGAACGACCACTGGATGCAGCGCGACCTGAATGTGCTCTGGCATCCCTGCACGCAGATGAAAGATCACGAACAGCTGCCCCTGGTGCCGATCAAGCGCGGTGACGGGGTATGGCTGGAAGACTTTGACGGCAAGCGCTACATAGACGCGGTCAGCTCCTGGTGGGTCAACGTGTTCGGCCACGCCAACCCGCGGATCAACCAGCGCATCAAGGATCAGGTCGACCAACTGGAACACGTGATCCTCGCCGGCTTCAGCCACCAGCCGGTGATCGAACTGTCCGAGCGCCTGGTGAAGATGACGCCGGCCGGACTCGATCGGGTGTTCTATGCCGACAACGGCTCATCCTGCATCGAAGTCGCGCTGAAGATGAGCTTTCACTATTGGCTGAATGTCGGCCAGCCCGAGAAAAAGCGCTTCGTCACCCTGACCAACAGCTACCACGGCGAGACCATCGCAGCCATGTCGGTCGGCGATGTCGCGCTGTTCACCGACACCTACAAGGCGCTGCTGCTGGACACCATCAAGGTGCCCAGCCCGGACTGCTATTTGCGCCCCGACGGCATCAGTTGGGAAGCCCACTCGCGGGCCATGTTCGCCCATATGGAGCAGACCCTCGCCGAGCACGGCCATGAGGTGGCGGCGGTGATAGTCGAGCCGCTGATTCAGGGCGCCGGTGGCATGCGCATGTACCACCCGATCTACCTCAAGCTATTGCGCGAGGCCTGCGACCGCTATGGCGTGCACCTGATCCACGACGAGATCGCCGTCGGCTTCGGCCGCACCGGGACGATGTTCGCCTGCGAACAGGCCGGCATCCGCCCGGACTTCCTCTGCCTGTCCAAGGCCCTGACCGGTGGCTATCTGCCGCTGGCCGCCTGCCTGACCACCGACACCATTTACCAGGCGTTCTACGACGACTACACCAGCCTGCGCGCGTTCCTCCACTCGCACAGCTACACCGGCAACCCGCTGGCCTGCGCCGCGGCCCTGGCGACCCTGGATATCTTCGAGCAGGACAATGTCATCGAGGCCAACAAGAAGCTCGCCGCGCGCATGGCCAGCGCCACCGCGCACCTGGTCGATCACCCGCATGTCGCCGAAGTCCGCCAGACCGGCATGGCCCTGGCCATCGAGATGGTTCAGGACAAGGCGAGCAAGACCGCCTACCCGTGGCAGGAGCGGCGCGGCCTCAAGGTATACCAGCACGCCCTGCAACGCGGCGCCCTGCTGCGCCCGCTAGGCAGCGTGGTGTATTTCCTGCCGCCCTATGTGATCACTGAAGAGCAGATCGACTTCCTTGCCGAGGTCGCCACTGAAGGCATCGATCTGGCGACGCGCAACTCGGTCAGCGTAGCCGTGGGCAACACGCGCTACCCGGACTTTCGCGATCCGGGCTGAACGTGGCGCAGGGTTTATTACGCTTCACCCATCCACCCTGGCGACACTGCGGTGGATGGAAAGAGCGCCGGATAGCGGTGCGCACAGCGCAGCCTAGCGCTAGAATTTACGCCTTTGCCTCAGGTTCGCCCCTATGCGCCTTTCCCGCTTCTTTGTCGACGCCCCACTCGCTCTCGGTCAGCAAGAGCTGCCAGAAGCCCAGGCCCACTACATCGCCCGCGTACTGCGTCATACGGCTGGCGATGCCGTGCAACTGTTCGACGGCAGCGGCAACGAGTTTCTCGGCGAGCTGATCGAGGTCGGCAAAAAGAACGTGCGCGTCGAGTTGCGTGAAGTCTTCGCCGGTCTGGCCGAATCGCCGCTGCACATCCATCTGGGCCAGGGCCTGTCACGTGGCGAGCGCATGGACTGGGCGATCCAGAAGGCCTGCGAACTGGGGGCCAATGCCATCACCCCGATTGTCAGCGAGCGGTGCGAGGTGCGCCTGAAAGACGAGCGTGCCGACAAGCGCATGGCCCATTGGCGCCAGGTGGCAATCAGTGCCTGCGAGCAGTGCGGTCGCTCGCTGATTCCGGTCATCCACCCACCGCTCGGCCTGGCCGACTGGCTCGGCCTGGTCGAGGCGGACTTGAAGCTGGTGCTGCACCCGGTTGCCGAGCCGCTGGCCAGCCACGGCAAACCGCAGTCGTTGGCCTTTCTAATCGGCCCGGAAGGCGGTTTGGCGGATGCTGAAGTGACGCACGCTAAAAATGCCGGTTTCCACGCCGCACGCCTGGGGCCGCGGGTACTGCGCACGGAAACCGCACCGGTGGTGGCGCTCAGCGTGGCGCAGCAATTGTGGGGAGATTTCTAAAAGACGCGAGGGTGGGCCGGGCGGCGATCCCTCAGATCAACCCGGCATCCGCCAGTTTCTGCTCCAGGCCAATCAGGTCGGGAATCTTCAGCACATTCTCGCCAATGACCACCGCATCCAGCTCCAGAGGCGACAGCGGCACGTCGGCACGCAGCAGCTCGGTACCGACCTTTATCGAACGCGGAATGCCCTGGACCAACAGGGCGATGAACTTGACCTTGGCGCGCCCGCCGAGGGCGTTGATGATCGCCACGCGCGCAGTGGAACCGACCTGCGCCTGGCCGTCGGAGGCCGCCTCGAACGACAACAGCGGCAAACTCAAGTCACGCCAGCTAACCTGACCGAGAAACCAGGCCGGCATGCCGGCACTGACTTGCGGTGCGCGATAGGCAACCAGCTCGGCGACTGCCACGTTAGGCAGCAACAGGGTGCGATCGGCCAGTGGCACCTGCAGCGCAGTCAGGCTGTTGACGGTATTCGGGGTGGCGACTACTTGGCTCATGAAAAGGCTATGCCCCAGTGATCTGTTGTATGGGTTGAAGCGCTTCGGGTTCACTGCACTGCTCGGCCAGATGATTGACCAGCCCTGCGGCCAGCTCCCGCGGGTCGCCGCTGAAGCTGCTGTATCCGCCCTCGCGCAGGCTGTCCGGCATGCTCGGGCAGACGCAAGTATCGGCACGCTGAGTCCAAATGGCGCCACCTTGGCGCCGCACATAGGCCGCTGCGGCGCTGCCATCGCTGCCCATGCCACTGAACGCAATGACACCGCAAAGCCCGGCATAATGCTTAGCCAGATTGAGCATCATCTGATCGATCGACGGACTGTAGGGTTCCGGCCAGGCACGCTCGCTGATGTGCATGGTTCCTTCATCACTGAAGCCCAGCTCGCGACTGATCGGCACCACCACCACCTCGCCGCAGCGCACCGAATCGCCGTGACGCGCCGGATTGACACGCCATTGGCTATGGCGTCCGACCGCCTGCGGCAGCACCGACTCGAAACTGGGGTCGATATGCTGGGCATAGACAAACCCAACCGGCAAACCACCAGGCAAGGCGTCGAGGAAAGCCTTGATCGCTGCCGGGCCGCCGAGCGAAGCGGCCAGCAGCCAGACCTGCCGGGCCGGCTCACCGACCACCAGCGGCGTATCTGCGAGCACCTGTGGCAGATCCAGACGAGTTGGCCGCTGTGCCTCGGCCAGTAACGCCTGGAGACTGGGTCCTACCGCTTGCGATGGGTCGCCGATCAGCTTCTTCAACTTGCCAAACAGGCGTCGTTCCCAACGCGGGTAGTTTTCCGAATGCCGCTCCGGGGCATGCCCCTCGCCAAACAAGATCGGCACGCAGGCGCTTTCCATCAGGTTGTCGACCAGCGGAAAATCCTCGGACTGAGCCAGATCGACCAGCCACAGGTCGGTCTCGCAAGCCGTCAGCGTTGCTTCATCCAGGCGCGCCGGATCACTGTTTAGCACGACCTGATAGCCACTCCCGGTCAACGCCTGCTGCAGCACATGACGCTGCAGGGAGGTATCGGCAATGACCGCAATACGTGCCACGCTTTTCTCCGTCATGCGCGCGAGTCCGGGTGGCGCTCTACTGGGCGGCGATCCACCAACCTGGCAATGCTCTCGAGCAATAGCGACTCCTGGTAGGGTTTGCCGAGGTATTCGTTGACGCCAATCGCCAGCGCTCGCTCACGGTGCTTCGCACCGGTACGCGAAGTGATCATGATGATCGGCAGGTCTTTCAGATGCTCGTCGTGACGCACCAGCGTTGCCACTTCAAAACCGTCCATGCGCGGCATTTCGATGTCCAGCAACATGATGTCGGGCTTGTGCTCCTGCAGCTGGGAGATGGCGTCGACGCCGTCCTTGGCCGTCAATACGTTCATACCATTACGCTCAAGCAGACGACTGGTGACCTTGCGTACGGTGACCGAGTCATCCACCACCATGACCAGGGTCGGCCGATCCGCTTCAATTTCCGCGGCAGTCGCCGTGTGGCCAAGCATGCGCGGATGCAGTTGATTGAGCAGGTGCGCATGCAGCACGCGGATGGTTGCCAGCAGGTCGAGAATCACCACCACGCGACCGTCACCCAGAATAGTCGCGCCGGAAATTCCGTGTACCCCGGCGAACTGCGGCCCGAGGCTCTTCACCACAATCTCGCGGGAACCGGCCAGGGAATCGACTTGCACCGCCACCGCGTGCTCGCTCGAGCGTACCAGGATCACCGGCAAGGGCAGGCTCTGGCCGACCAGTTTGGGTTGCTGGCCGTTACTCAGCAGGTCACCGAGGTAACGCAACTCGTAGGCCTGACCGGCATACTCGAAACGAGGTGTCTCCGCCGCAGCCGAGCCACTCTGATCATAGAGCGCCTCCAGCTCGTAGGGGGAAATCCGCACGATGCCTTCGATGGTGTTCAGCGGGATGGCATAGAGGTCTTCGCCCGACAGCACCATCAGCGCGCGGTTGACCGACACGGTGAACGGCAGACGAATGGCAAAGCGCGTCCCTTCGCCCGGTGTCGAGTCGATGCTCATGGAGCCGCCGAGTTGCTTGACCTCGGAATGCACCACGTCCATGCCGACGCCACGCCCGGAAATCTGGGTGACCGCCTCGGCAGTGGAAAATCCAGCCTCAAGAATGAACTGGAGAATTTCGTGATCGGTCAGATCCGACCCTTGGTCCATCAGGCCACGTTCGATGGCCTTGCGCCGAACGGCATCGAGCTTGATCCCGCCGCCATCGTCACTGAGGGTCAAGACGATATCACCGCCCTCGCGCCCCAGATTCAGGCGGATAGTGCCCTGCTCCGGCTTGCCCGCGGCGCGGCGCACCGCCGCCGACTCGATGCCATGGTCGACGGCATTGCGCAACATATGCTCCAGCGGCGCGACAATACGTTCGAGCACGGTGCGGTCCATCTCGCCGTCGGCATTGCCGAGCACGAATTCGACCTGCTTGCCCAACTCACCAGCAACCTGACGGACAATCCGCCGCAGCCGCGGGACCAGTCGATCGAAGGGCACCATGCGGGTGCGCATCAAGCCTTCTTGTAGCTCGGTATTGACCCGCGCCTGTTGCAGCAGCAGAGTTTCCGCATCGCGGTTACGCATGGCCAGGGTTTCTTTCAGATCAAGCAAGTCGGAGGCCGACTCAAACAGGGCGCGTGAAAGCTGCTGCAACTGCGAATGGCGGTCCATTTCCAGCGGATCGAAATCCTCGTAACCGGCGCGCTCGGCCTCGGCCTGGTAACGACTGAGGATCTGCGCCTGGGTTTCGATGTCCAGACGGCGCAATTGGTCGCGCACACGGTCGATGGTCGCTTCCATCTCACTCAGGGTAAAACCAAAATCGCTGACCTGTTGCTCGACCCGACCGCGAAAGATCGAGGTCTCACCGGCCAGGTTAACCAGGCCTTCGAGCAGTTCCGCCGGCACCTTGACCAGCTCCTGCGGAGCACGTCGCGCGGCAGCTTCCTGCGCGGCTTCCTGCGCACGACGAACGAACGGCAGGACTTTCGCCACCAGCTCCCGCGCCGGCAGTTCGCTGGCCGCGACTATTGGCGCTAGCAGCCCGGGGACTTTTGCCGCCGTTGCCTCAACGCCAGCCGCATTGTCGTCCTCAGCAAAACTGGCTTGTAGACGCTGACGCAGTTGATCGAGTTCTTTCTGCAGCCCCTCGAAACCAGACTGCACATCGAGGAACAGGCTTTCCGGCCAAGGTGCACCTTGCAGCAGGGCCTCGCTCAGGTGTGCTTCAAGGTCATGGGTCAGGTTGCCCAGGCGATTCTGCCCGGCCAGCCGCGCGCCGCCCTTGAGGGTATGCAGGACGCGCAACATGTCATCGATAGCCGCGCCATCGTCGCGGCTCTGGTCCCAACGGCCCATGGCTGCTTCCATCGACTCCAACAGGTCGTCGGCCTCCTCCAGAAAGATGTCGAGGATGTCCGACTCGTCATCGTCCTGCCCCTGGTTTTCCGCGACTGCCTTGAGCTGTACGGCAGACGGTATGCTCAGTTGTTGCTCCGGGTTGGCGCGAAAATGCTTGATCGTCTCGATCAGCGCATCGCCATCGGGCACCGCGCGTTTGCCACGCACCGCATCGAGCATCTCGGCCAGGCGATCGTGGCAAGTCTGGAGCAGGTCGAACAGCTCCTGACTAGGACGCAGCCGACCATCACCGAGCCCTTCGTAAAGGAATTCGAGTTCATGGGCAAGATCGCCAATCTCGCGTACTTCCGCCATTCGTGCACCACCCTTGAGGGTGTGCAGATCGCGCTGCAGGGCTTCCAGTTCGAGGCTGTTGTCGACGTCATCCATCCAACGCAGCAGGGCCGCGCCAGAGCTGTCGATAATATCGAAACCCTCCTCGAGGAAGATGTCCACCAGCTCCTGATCGGGCTGATCCTCGAGTTGTGCTGCCGCGGGTATATCAGCATCGGTTACTGCAGGCACTGCGAGGCCCTGCGGCTCGGTCTCAGCAAGATCCTGCCCAGCGTCTGCCTCAAGGTCCGTCTCCAGACTCAGCTCGATTGCGTCCTCACTGTGCAGCGATGACGCCAGCACGTCTTCATCCTCAACCTCACGCTCGGCTTCGGCTTCGGCTTCGGCTTCGGCTTCGGCTTCGGCTTCGGCTTCGGCTTCGGCTTCGGCTTCGGCTTCGAGATCATCCTCGGCGGCCGTGGCCGCAGCTGACAAGCTCTGCGCGCCACCACCCTGACGGAAGCGACGAATCGCCTCGATCAGTTCGTGCGGCAGCTGCAACTCAGCCTGATTTTGTAGCTGCTCCAGCAACATGGCCAGGCAGTCGTGGCTTTGCTGCAGCAGAGCGACGAGCGCCGGGGAATGGCTGAAGCGCCGATCCACCAAGCCTTCGTACAAGGACTCCAGCTCATGGGCGAGGTCGCCAATCGGACGGATTTCGGCCATCCTTGCGCCACCCTTGAGGGTGTGCAAATCGCGCTGCAGGGACGACAGGGCGGCCTTGTTGTCCGGCTCGGCGCTCCAGCGCTGCAGCGCCTGACCAGCGCTTTCGAGGATATCCACGGCTTCCTCGAGAAATATCTCGACCATTTCCGCGTCGAGCACCTCATGACCGGGGAGCGCAGCAGCATGCTCAGGCATGCAGCCGGCGTCCTCATCGACCTGCAACTCGACTGCCGTCACTGTCTCGCCGTCGTTCTCCCGCGCCCAGGGCGTCTGCTCGATCGCCGCAGTAGCGGCATCCAACTCGACGGGTTCCTGACCCGCCTGACCTTCCGTGGACAACAGTGCCAGTGCGCGCGGATCCAGCGCTTCGCCGAGCAAAACCCGCAACGCCTCGACCCGCGCAGGCTCGGCGCTGACCTGGAGGCCGGCGGCGACCTGATCCATCATGTTGATCAGTGCTTCATGCGCCTGTTCCGCCTCGCTGAAGAAGCGTTCACTGACCGCCAGGCTGCCTTCTTCCACGGCACCATAGAGGTCGAGCAGGGCTTCACAGAGTTCATCGATCTGCGGCAATTCGGCCATTTCCGCGCCGCGCCCCAGGGTCGTCAACTCGTCCAGCAAGGCACTCAATTCCTGACGATCGGACGGGTGCTCGCGCCAGCGCCGCAGCAAAGCCTCGGCATCCAGCAGGATATCCATGCCCTCGGCGAGGAAAATGCCGATCAGCTGCGGATCGCGGGTTTCGCCCTGCCCGCTCTGGCGACTGCTTTGCGCGGCTTCGAGGCGATCCTGATGCAGTTTGTGCGCACGCTCGAGGAACTCCGGCGCACCGGGCAAAGGAGCCAGCGGCTGAGTTTCCAACTGCGCCAGGCCCAGACGGAACAGCTTCTCGGCAGCGCTAAATAATTCGGCTTCGGCCAGATCCATCGGGATCAGATTGCTTTTGAATTCCTTGAGCATTTTTTCCAGCGGTGCGGCTATCTCCGCCACCGGTAGAATCCCGGCCATGTAGGCACTGCCCTTGAGGGTGTGCAAGGCACGCTGCAGGTCGTCGGTGACGGGCTGTGGCAGTTCCTGGGCGCAATTGGCAAGAAAACCGACCAGGGTATCGAGGTGGGTTTCGGCTTCGTTGCGGAAAATCTCCAACAGCTGCGGATCGAGGGGCTCTCCATAGAGGGGCTCGCCATCGAGTACGTCGTCCTGCTCAGCGACTGTCGCAACAGCCTCGGTTTCACCTTCAGGCGGCGCTATAGGGACAGCCGGGGCATCGGCTTTCGCCAGGCTCTGCCCTTTCGCCAGCGCATGCGCGGTGGCGGCCAACAGGTCGACATCATCGCGCTGGCGCTGGGCCTTGGTGGCGAATTCTTCGACCAGGGCCGGCATCAGCGCGACCACGTCGGCCACCACCTGCAGCACGTCGGCTGCAGGCTGGATGCTGCGATCGAGCACCCGATTGAGCAGGTTCTCGATCGACCAGCCCAACTCGCCGATGACCAGCGCCCGAACCATGCGACCGCTGCCCTTGAGGGTGTGGAAGGCGCGGCGGATTTCGATCAAAGCTTCTTTGTTAGCCGGGTCGGCGCACCATTGCGGCAGAAACTCGCCGACGGTTTCCAGCACTTCGCCGGCTTCTTCGACGAAGACCTCCATCAATTCTTCATCGAACGACTCTTCATCGGCCGGCGGTGGCAGCAGACTCGGCGGCACATCGTGAGCCGGCGGATTGATCGCCTGCAGCGGCGCGGCCATGACATCGGCCAGCGACAGCGGCTTGTCGGCCTCGGGGGCGGGCTCAGCGACCGTCAGCGGCGCACTCGGCAGTTCAACCTCGGGCACGCCCAGCGATACCAGCTCGGCCTCATCCCAATGGCCAGGGCTGTCCAGCTCGTCCAGACTCGGCTCTTCCTGTTGTATCTCGTCCAACTGCATGGCATCGCTGCTGAAGGTAGCCAGTGGCTCTTCGCCGAGATCAAGGGCCGGCAACGCTTCGATTGCCGGCGACTCGAACTGCAGATCGAGCGCCAGTGGATCAGCTTCCAGCGGGGCAAGGCTGCAACCGTCATCGTCAAGTGGCTGCGGGGCCTCGACCATCGCAGTGCCGGGATCGCCGAGCTCGCCGCTCGGCTCCTCGAGCGGCGCGGGTTCGACCTGCGCCTCCGGTTCAAGAGCCTCGGCCTCGGCCGGCTCATCGACCAGTACGTCTAGGTCATGCAGAGGGTCGGCAAGCGGTGCGAAATCTTCTTGCCGTGGCTCGAGCGCATCGAGAATCGAAGGTTTTTCTTTCAGTGGATAGCCGAGACTTGCCAGGCTTTCCTCGGCCACATCGAGAATCAGGTCACCCTGACTGCCATGGTCTTCGGCCAGCCGCTCGAGGTAGTACTCGACGCTGGTGATGGCATCGGCCAAGGTGTCCAGGCTCTGCCAGTTCGGCACGGCCTTGCGCGCCAGCAGCTGTTCCTGAATATAGCGATTGCAGGCATTCAACAGATCCGCGGCTCGCGCCAGCGGAATCATGGCCAGGCCGCCACGCACCTGGGTCAGCAGCGCCGGCACACGCGCCAGGTGCTCGTGATTCCACTGCGAGGCAATGAATTCGATGATCGCGTCCTTGGCCTGTTCCAGGCCATTGCGCGCTTCCTTGATCACCAGCTGGTGAATCTGCGCCACGTCGGTGGTGGGCAGATGATTCTCTTCGCGAGAGCCGTCGGCAACCGGACCGACCATGCCGGCCAGGGTCGCTTCGACATATAACAGCGCACCGGCAACATCCATCAGCACTGCATCGCTCGGCGCCTGCCGGCCAAGGGCCAGGCCGTGCACCACGTCGATCTGATCGAGGATGACTTTGCGTGGCTGACCGAAACCCAGCACGGCCAAGGTGTCGGCAATCTGCTTGAGCGGTGCCAGCAGGCTATCCAGCTCGGCCACCTGATTGCGGTCACTGCGCACGAACAGGTCGAGGCTGTCCTTGACCCGCACCAGCTCCTCGCACAGCGCGCCGACTACCGAGCGCATGGCATCGCGATCCGGACCGGCCAGACGGGCACGCTCCTCATCGACGATATCGTTATCCGGTAACGCGTCGTCGAGACGGAACCGTTCCTTCAAGACCCTGATGCGCGGCGACTGCGCCGGTGCCTTGGCCACATAGAACAACAGATTCTTGCTCAACTCGTCGGAGGCAGGCTGGTTGATCCCGTCGGCGCCCTGTTCGAGCAGACGCTTGAGCTCTTTATCGACCTCGCGCAACAGGGTGCGTACCGACGGACTGTTGATCACGCCGCCGCTGGCCAGGCCCTCGACCAGACCCGAGGCGATCTGCCACAAGGGGCCTAGCGGCGCGTCTTTGCACAGCGTCTCAAGACGGCCGAAAACCCGCGCCATGTAACCCAGATTGGTTGGTAGATCCTGATTGCGAATGACCCCGACCAGGGCCACCTGCAGCATTTGCCGCAGTTTGCGCAGCAGCATTGGCAGTTCCGCGGTGCGCAGTTCGCCCAGGGACTCGGCAGACAAGGCTGGCGCGCGCACGGACATATCCGGGGAAAACAAACTGGTTTCCGAGAGTAGCTTTTCGCCACGGGCGGCACGCAGGTCGTTGAGCAGTGGCAACACCACCATCGGCAAATCGCGGCGGGCAGTCTGGATACGGTCGAGGTAGACCGGCAGCTGGAGAATGGCCTGCATCAGCACTTCCAGGGCTTCGCCCTGGTTGGCCACGCGACCTTCCATCAACGCCTGGGCCAGGTGCTCCATTTCTTCGGCGAGCAGCGCAGCGCCGTAGAACTCCACCATTTGCAGAGTGCCATGTACCTGGTGCACATAGGTCAGGCAGAAGCGCATGCGCGTTGAATCCTGCGGATTCTCGACGTACGCCTCCAAGGCTTGGCGCGCCTGTTTCAGGGTTTCCGCGATTTCGCCTTTGACCCATTCCAGGGCGACATAGTCGTGCCGATCCCCCATAGCCGCTCCACTCATAAACTTGGCTCTGCCCTATCCCTTGCGGGTAAACGCCAGCACTTGCTCGTCGGCCACCGGAAGCAAGTCCGGATGCTGCCAACCGACCACTTCACCCACTCCCACCACCAGCAGACCACCCGGTGCCAGGCGCTCGGCCAGGCAGTTGAGGATCTCTCGGCGACGCCAGCGGCGAAAATAGATCAGCAAGTTCTGACAAAAAATGACGTCCATACCGGACATTGGCGCCTTGGCCAACTCCAGCACATTGAGCCTGGCGCAACACACTCGCGCCGCCAGATCCGCTACTACTTTGAAGCGTCCATCGGCTTGGGCCACAAAATAGCGTTGACCCAACTCCGTATCGATTTGTTCCAACTTGCGCGGGACATACTGACCATCACGCGCCTTGCTCAGGGCGTTCAGGCTGATATCGGTACCCGTTACGCCAAAGTGCTCGGGCTGCTCGCTGTCACGCAGCACTTCAGCCGCCGTGATGGCCAACGAATAAGGTTCCTCGCCACTTGAGCAACCCACGCTCCACAACTCCCATGGACTGGTCAATCCTTGTTGTAGTCGCTCACGCAGGTAACGCTCGAGTACGTCGAACGATGGCCGGTGGCGAAAGAAACGAGTCTCCTGCACGGTCAGGCGATCAAGCAGGGTCGACCACTCGACTGCCCCGCGCGGACCATCGGTGACCTGACGGAAATAGCTGGCGTAATCCGCCACACCCAGTTCACGCATCCGCGCACTCAGATTGGTCTGCAGGAACGCCTGCCGCTGTTCGCTGATCACCACACCGGTGCGTTCCTCGAGCAGCGCTTGCCACGCGCGAAACTCGGCGGCGGCCATGTCCACCACTGGTTGCAAAGCCCAGGCGCCTGACTGCATGTCGTGCCTCTCGCTCATGGCCATAGACGCTGGGCAGCAACCGGAAAAGGTCGCCACGCCACGCTTGCTTATGCCTGCTCGCCGCTTTCTGGCAGGGTAAAGCCGGAAACCGACTTACGCATCTCACTGGCCATCTTGGCCAGGTTACCAATGCTCTTGGCCGTAGCCGTGGTACCGGACGAGGTCTGCGAGGTGATCTCCTGGATCACGTTCATGGTGTTGGAAATATGACCGGCCGAAGAAGCCTGCTGGCGCGCCGCGTTGGAGATGTTCTGAATCAGGGCTGCGAGGGTCTTGGATACCTTCTCGATCTCCTCCAGCGCGACCCCGGCGTCCTGCGCCAAGTGTGCACCGCGCACCACCTCGGAGGTGGTCTGCTCCATCGAGATAACCGCCTCGTTGGTATCGGTCTGAATCGTCTTGACCAGGGCCTCGATCTGCTTGGTCGCCGCAGAGGAACGTTCCGCCAGGCGCTGGACTTCGTCCGCTACCACGGCGAAGCCACGGCCCGCGTCACCGGCCATGGAGGCCTGGATTGCGGCGTTGAGAGCGAGGATGTTGGTCTGGTCGGCAATGTCGTTAATCAGGCTGACGATGTCACCGATCTCCTGGGACGACTCACCGAGGCGCTTGATCCGCTTCGAGGTGTCCTGGATCTGCTCACGAATGTTATCCATGCCGGTGATGGTGTTGTGCACCACCTCGTTACCCTTGTTGGCAATGGCTACCGAACGCTCCGCTACCGCGGAGGACTCCGAGGCGTTCGCCGATACCTGGTCAATCGACACGGCCATTTCGTTGATCGCAGCCGATGCCCCGGCGATTTCCTGAGCCTGGTGCTCCGAGGCTTCGGCCAGGTGCATCGCCGTGGCCTGGGTTTCCTGGGCGGCGCCAGCTACCTGAACAGCAGTCAGGTTGATGGTCACCACCAAGTCGCGCAGCTGGTCGATGGAGTAGTTGATGGAGTCGGCGATGGCACCGGTGAAATCTTCGGTTACGGTCGCGGCAACGGTCAAGTCGCCATCGGCGAGGTCGGCGATTTCGTCGAGCAGTCGCAGAATCGCCGCCTGGTTACGTTCGTTCTTCTCGGCGGTTTCAGCGAGGCGGCGGTTGGTTACCCGCACCATCACGATGCCGATCAGGATGATCGAGCCCAACGCCAAAATGCCCAGTACGTATCCAGCCAGAGTGTTGATGGCACGGCCTTCAGCCATGTCTTCGAAGCCGACAGCCAGCTCGGAGGCTTTATCCAAGAGGGTCTGCGATACGGTGAAAATGCCGTTGGCCGACTCCCGCACCTGGAACAGTTCCGGCGAGGTTTCGAGAATTTCATCTACCGAACCGGAAACAAACTCGAACAGCTCGGAAATTTCCGCCAGTCGATCGAGCGCTTCCGCGTCGTTGACCTTGGCAATTTCCATTGCCGCATTGCCTTCCAGCATGGCGCTCAATACCCGCCCGAACAGGCTGGCATCGCGACCGAACATATCGGCCGCTTGCACCGAGTTCTGGTCACCGGCCAGTACCTTGTTCACCGAGCCGAGAATACGTTCGGCCAGCAGCGACTGGCGTTGAGCCACCGAAACCTGGGCGGCCGATGCACCGCTTTCCAGGAGGATGTCGACCACTTCTTCGTACTCGACCTGCAGCTGCGGGATGGTTTCCGCCAGGGTCTCAGCCACCTGGTGCAGGGACAGAACGGTCTGCTCGCTGGCCAGAATGGCGTCGGTGTTCTGCCGCAGGCTATCCCAGTCCTGCTGCACGGCAGTCATCTGCGCCTGCACGGGCTCCGGCGCAGAGGGCACACCGCTCGCCTGGTTGCCGTCGGTCAGATACCCCCAACGGGTCTCGAAGTCGTTGCGCGCCTCGCGCAACAGACCGAAGGCTTCGGCCGTACCGGCAGCCGCTTCGGTGGAGTTCTTGGCAATACGCTGGGACAGAACCCGCAGCTCACCAGCGTGGCTGATGTATTCCGTATCGTAATTGGATTGCGTGTTGATGTAGGCGAAGTTGGCAAACAACAGCACGATGGAGACGATCAGGACGATAAACAGCCCAGCGATCAGCGTACTGCTGCGCGTACTCGTGAATAAGTTGCCTGTATTTAGTTTTTTCATTTTCTGGCCCCCGCCCGGACCGACCGCGCTACGGTTCCCACACAACCCCAACAGGCCGACAAAGCCGACCCAACCGAAAAACTGTTAAAACGCAACATCGAGAAACCCCTGGTGCTGGGCCAGCGCATGAGGACTGAACACCAACCAGGGCTGCTCGCGCTGGAAGACGCCATGAATAAACGGCGCGATGGATGCCTCGAGCGGCGGTAGCTGCTCGGAGAAGGCGTCCACCGGAAAATGCTGCATGCCGAACACTTCATCGACCGTCAGCCCGGCGAATACATCCTGGTGATCGACCACCAGCACCCGCCGCTTCTTGCGCAGCGGCGATAACTCGTTACCGAAGAAACCGCACAAGTCCATCACTGGCAACAGACGTCCGCGCACGTTGGCCACGCCCTTGACCCAGTTTTTAACCCCGGGCAACAGGGTATGACGCGGCTCGTGCAGCACCTCCCCTATCTCGCCCATGGGCGCGACGAAAAATCGCTCGCCCATGCGAAAACCGATCCCGCTCCAGGTTTGCACGGCAACCTGCTGCAACGGCAGGCCAGCCGCCAGCAACCGGCAACGCTGGTCGATTCCGAGGAGGGTTTGAAAAGGTGTCTGCGTATCCGTCATGCCGGCCGTGACCTTCTTCTTATTGGGTTACTGGCGCAGCATCAACCGGCCAATACCGCATTCAAGGTTTTCAGCAGTGTTGCTTCGTCAACCGGCTTGGTCAGGTAGTCTTTGGCGCCTTGGCGCTTGCCCCAGACCTTGTCGGTCTCCTGATCCTTGGTGGTAACGATGATCACCGGGATGTGGCTGGTATCGGCGTCCTTGGTCAGCTGGCGGGTCGCCTGAAAACCATTGAGGCCCGGCATGACGATATCCATCAACACGACGTCGGGTTTTTCCTGGCGCGCCAGGGCAACGCCGTCCGCGCCATTTTCCGCCTTGAGTACCTGATGGCCATTTTTTTCCAACATGGCGGTCAACTTGTACATTTCGGTCGGAGAGTCATCAACAATCAGAATTCGAGCCATGGTGTTTCCCAATACATGAAAAGGCGTCTACCGCGATCCAGCAGACGTCAGGATGCCTGTTCCACCGGGGTGAAATTAGGGACATGGGCCTTGATCGCGCCGAGCAACTCTTCCTTGCTGAAAGGTTTGGTCAGATATTGATCGGAGCCAACGATGCGCCCCTTGGCCTTGTCGAACAAGCCGTCCTTGGACGACAGCATGATCACCGGGGTGGACTTGAAAGCACTGTTGTTCTTGATCAGGGCACAGGTCTGATAGCCATCGAGCCGCGGCATCATGATGTCGACAAAAATAATATTCGGATGGGTGTCGGCGATCTTTGCCAAAGCATCGAAGCCGTCAACTGCGGTAATTACCTCGCAACCCACTTTCTTTAGCAGGGTTTCCGCGGTACGACGAATCGTCTTCGAATCGTCGATCACCATCACCCTCAAACCCTCGGAATGCTGTTCCATGTTTACCCTGCCATCGCCTCGGTGAGTCGTTATTTTGCGTTCTATCAGTGCGCCTGAGGCCTTACCACCGACGGGTCAAAACCCAATCGTCGGGCCTTTTTAGCACACTCTCCCCATGCAAGCTATAAGCCGCGGAAGGCCAAGGTTTTTTCCTTGACCACCCGCCGTACCGGCGCCACCCTGACGCCACACACCAGCCCTGACACCTTCTAACCTGCTGCCTTTCACGGAGAATCCCCCATGAGCGTTCGCCTCGGCATTGTCATGGACCCCATCGCCCAGATCGCCTTTAAAAAAGACAGCTCGCTGGCCATGTTGCTGGCCGCTCAGGCGCGCGGCTGGTCGCTCTTCTATATGGAGCAGAAAGACCTTTACCAGGCCAAAGGCGAAGCACGTGCCCGCCTGTGCCCACTCAACGTATTCAACGACCCCCAGCGCTGGTTCGAACTGGGCGCCGAGCGCGACGTCGCGTTGACCGAGCTGGATGTGATCCTGATGCGCAAGGATCCGCCCTTCGATAACGAATTCGTCTACTCCACCTACCTGCTGGAACAGGCTGAGCAAGCCGGCGTACTGGTGGTCAACCGCCCACAGAGTCTGCGCGACTGCAACGAGAAGCTGTTTGCCACCCAGTTCCCCCAATTCACCCCCGAGACGCTGGTCAGTCGCCGATCCGACATTCTGCGCGAGTTTGCCAAAGAGCAACGTGACATCATTCTCAAACCCCTGGATGGTATGGGCGGATCTTCGATATTTCGTCACTCTGAGGGCGACCCCAACCTCTCGGTGATTCTCGAGACCCTTACTGCCCATGGCACACAGCAGATCATGGCGCAACGCTACCTGCCAGCGATCCTCGAAGGCGATAAACGCATCCTGATGATCGATGGCGAGCCAGTACCGTATTGCCTGGCACGCATCCCGGCACACGGCGAAACCCGCGGTAACCTTGCCGCTGGCGGGCGCGGCGAAGCACGCCCACTGAGCGAACGCGACCGTGAGATCGCCGCAGGCGTCGGCCCAACCCTGCGCGAGAAAGGCCTGCTGTTCGTCGGCCTGGATGTGATCGGCGACTATCTGACCGAAATCAACGTGACCAGCCCGACCTGCATCCGCGAGATAGATGCCGCCTACGACACCCGCATCGGTGAGCGCCTGATGGATGCCATCGCGGGCCAACTGCAAGCCACAGGCGTCAAGGCGAAAGTTTGAAGCAAGTAGCAGCTTCGAGCGTGTCGCTTGCAGCTAGCGGCGTGAAGCCGTCAGACTGCGCGACAACCTGAACAGACCCGAAGCAGCATGAACCCAGCCACCAACCCACCCGATCTACCCGCCGCTGGCGTCCGCCCAGCGGATCGGCTGGGCTTTACCCTGTTCCTCGCCGCGGCCCTGCATGCCGCACTGATTCTCGGTCTGGGCTTCAGCCTGGCCGAGCCCAGCCAGATCAGCAAAACCCTGGAAATCACCCTGTCGACCTTTAAGAGCGAGGAAAAGCCGAAAGAAGCCGACTTCCTCGCCCAGGACAACCAGCAGGGCAGCGGTACCCTGGAACACAAGGCCGCGCCGAAAACCACCGAGCAGGCACTGTTCCAGGACACCCAGGTCAAGCGTGTAACGCCGCCCGCGGCCCCGGCACAGCCGGCGGTGCGCCAGGAAGCGCCGAAAGCCGCAGTAGCGACTCGCGCCCCGCAACAGCAAAAGACCCCGGTCAAGCGCGAAGCAGTCAAGCCCACCGTGCAAGCCCCCCCGGCACCGGTATTCGACAGCGCGCAACTCTCTGCGGAAATTGCCAGCCTGGAAGCCGAACTGGCCAACGACATCCAGCAGTACGCCAAACGGCCGAAGATCCACCGCCTCAGTGCGGCCTCGACCATGCGCGACAAGGGCGCCTGGTACAAGGACGAGTGGCGCAAGAAGGTCGAACGAGTCGGCAACCTCAACTACCCCGACGATGCACGCCGCCAACAGATTTATGGCAGCCTGCGGGTGCTGGTCTCGATCAACCGTGATGGCACCCTCTACGAAGTCCAGGTATTGCAGTCCTCCGGCCAGCAACTGCTTGACCAGGCCGCCCTGCGCATCGTGCGCCTGGCCGCACCCTACGCCCCGTTCACCGGTGACCTGGCCGATATCGACCGCCTGGAAATCATCCGCACCTGGCGCTTCGAACGCGGCGACCGCCTGTCCAGCAACTGACGCTCAGAAGTTGTGAAAAAATCGAGCGCCGTCGCGAGAATTTTTTCACAAGCCCTCAAGCTCAAGCGGATTTTTTCTTGCCGCTTGCAGCGTGACGCTTGAAGCTCTTGGCTCCAGGCCTGAAACTAATGCCCATGAAAGACGCCAAACCAAGCTACCTCAAGCATCAGTTCCTGATTGCCATGCCGCACATGGCCGATCCAAATTTCGCGCAGACCCTGATCTACCTGATCGAACACAACGAACAGGGCGCGATGGGCCTGGTGATCAACCGTCCCCACGGTCTCAGCCTGGCCGATGTGCTGGAGCAGTTGCGTCCCGACGAGGAGCCGCCGCTGCGCTGCCAGAACCTGCCGATTTTCTCCGGTGGTCCGGTGCAGACCGATCGCGGTTTCGTCCTGCACCCGACCGGCCCGCAATTCCAGGCGACCCTGGAGCTCGGTGAATTGGGCCTGTCCACCTCCCAGGACGCGCTGTTCGCCATTGCCGACGGCACGGGACCGGCAAAATACCTGATCACCCTCGGCTATGCCGGCTGGGATGCCGGGCAACTGGAAGCCGAACTGACCGACAACGCCTGGCTGACCTGCCCGGCCGATAATGCGATCCTCTTCGAACTGCCCTTCGATCAACGCCTGAACGCCGCCGCCGCGCGCCTGGGCGTCAACCTCAGCCTGCTCACCTCGCAAGCCGGACACGCCTGATGAGCGAGGCCAAACCGTTGCGCCTGTTACTGGGTTTCGATTATGGCAGCAAGCAGATCGGTGTTGCCGTCGGCCAGGTGATCACCGGCCAGGCCCGCGAACTGTGCATCCTCAAGGCCCAGAATGGCGTGCCGGATTGGCAAAAGGTCGAAGCGCTGCTGCGCGAATGGCAGCCGGATGCCATCGTCGTCGGCCTGCCGCTGAACATGGACGGCACTCCGAGCGAGATGAGCGAGCGCGCGGAGAAATTTGCCCGCCGCCTCAACGGCCGCTTCAACCTGCCCGTGCATACCCATGATGAACGCCTGACCACCTATGAGGCCAAGGGCCAGCGCCTGCAACAAGGCCAGAACAGTGGCTATCGCGAACGCCCGGTCGATGCCCTGGCCGCCGCGCTGCTGCTCGAAGGCTGGCTGACAGAGCACTGTTCGTCTTGAAAAAACGCGATCTCGGGTCCTGTATAAACCTAGCGAACAACATTCAGTCCGGCGCGCCGAGCCTGCTTTTAAGCCCGCATCATGCGCCCAGCCCGCAGCAGCTTTCGCCCGGCCCGCCCACAAGGAGTTCCCGATGAGCCTACCCAATCCTGCCGAACTGCTGCCGCAAATGGCTGCGGCACTGATCGGCCATCTCAACCAGCGGCAAATCAGCGAGCCGCGTTTTATCGGCATCCGTACCGGCGGCGTATGGGTCGCCCAGGCGCTGCTAGAGGCCCTGGGCAATCCAGCGCCACTGGGCATCCTCGACGTCTCCTTCTACCGCGACGACTTCACCCAGAATGGCCTGCACCCGCAGGTACAGCCGTCCGAGTTGCCGTTCGAGGTCGAAGGTCAGCACCTGGTGCTGATCGACGACGTATTGATGAGCGGCCGCACCATCCGCGCCGCCCTCAATGAACTGTTCGACTATGGCCGCCCGGCCAGCGTGACCCTGGTCTGCCTACTCGACCTGAACGCTCACGAGCTGCCGATCCGTCCCGACGTGGTCGGCGCCAGCCTGGTGCTGGCCACCGATCAGCGGGTCAAACTGTCCGGTCCCACACCGCTGACCCTCGAACTCCAGATGCTTGCCAACTGAGACCCTCGCGATGACGCCGATTGATGCCAAGCGCCCGTTGCAGCTGAATGACCTAGGCCAGCTGCGCCACTTCCTCACCCTCGACGGCCTGCCCCGTGAACTGCTGACGGAAATCCTCGATACTGCCGATTCCTTCCTCGAAGTCGGCGCCCGGGCAGTGAAGAAAGTCCCGCTGCTGCGCGGCAAGACCGTGTGCAATGTGTTCTTCGAGAACTCCACGCGCACCCGCACTACCTTCGAGTTAGCCGCCCAACGGCTGTCCGCCGACGTCATCACCCTCAACGTGTCGACCTCCTCGACCAGCAAGGGCGAGACCCTGTTCGACACCCTGCGCAACCTCGAGGCGATGGCCGCCGACATCTTCGTCGTACGCCATGCCGACTCGGGCGCCGCGCACTTTATCGCCGAACACGTGTGCCCGAACCTGGCGATCATCAACGGCGGCGATGGCCGCCATGCGCACCCGACCCAGGGCATGCTCGACATGCTGACCATCCGCCGGCACAAGGGCGGCTTCGAGAACCTCTCGGTGGCGATCGTCGGCGATATCCTGCACTCGCGGGTGGCCCGCTCCAATATGCTGGCACTCAAGACCCTCGGCTGCCCGGACATCCGCGTGATCGCACCGAAGACCCTGCTGCCGGTCGGCATCGAGCAGTACGGCGTGACCGTCTACAGCGACATGGCCGCCGGCCTCAAGGATGTCGACGTGGTGATCATGCTGCGCCTGCAGCGCGAACGCATGACTGGCGGCCTGCTGCCCAGCGAGGGCGAGTTCTACCGCCTGTTCGGCCTGACCGAGCAACGCCTGGCCCTGGCCAAAACGGATGCCCTGGTGATGCACCCGGGGCCGATCAACCGCGGCGTGGAAATCGAGTCGGCGGTGGCCGACGGCCCGCAATCGGTGATTCTCAACCAGGTCACCTACGGCATTGCCGTGCGCATGGCCGTGCTGTCGATGGCCATGAGCGGGCAGAATGCCCAGCGTCAACTCAACCAGGAAGCCGAGGAATCCAACTGATGCGTACCGCAATCCTTGGCGCCCGCGTCATTGACCCGAACAGCAACCTCGACCAGGTCGCCGACCTGTTCATCGATGGCGGCAAGCTGATCGCCATCGGCCAGACGCCGGCCGGTTTCGTCGCGGAGAAAATCATCAACGCCCAGGGCTTGGTGGCCGCGCCCGGCCTGGTCGACCTGTCCGTTGCCCTGCGCGAACCCGGTTACAGCCGCAAGGGCTGCATCGCCAGCGAAACCCTGGCCGCGGCGGCAGGCGGCGTCACCAGCCTGTGCTGCCCGCCCTTTACCAAACCGGTGCTGGACACCCCGGCGGTGGCCGAACTGATCCTCGACCGCGCCCGCGAGGCCGGCCACACCAAGGTTTTCCCCATCGGCGCCCTGAGCAAAGGCCTGGACGGCGAACAGCTGGCCGAGCTGGTGGCCCTGCGCGACGCCGGCTGTGTGGCCTTCGGCAACGGCCTGGATAGCTTCCGCAACACCCGTACCCTGCGCCGCGCCCTGGAATACGCCGCCACCTTCGACCTGACGGTGATCTTCCACTCCCAGGACCACGACCTGGCCGAAGGCGGTCTGGCCCACGAAGGCCCTACGGCCAGCTTCCTCGGCCTGGCCGGCATCCCGGAAACCGCCGAGACCGTGGCCCTGGCCCGCGACCTGCTGCTGGTCGAGCAAAGCGGCGTGCGCGCCCACTTCAGCCAGTTGACCAGCGCTCGCGGCGCGCAACTGATCGCCGCCGCCCAGGCCCGCGGCCTGCCAGTGACGGCCGATGTGGCACTGTATCAGCTGATTCTCACCGATGAGGCGTTGAGCGACTTCTCCAGCCTGTATCACGTGCAACCGCCGCTGCGCACTCGCGCCGACCGCGACGGCCTGCGCGAAGCGTTAAAGAACGGGGTGATCGGTGCCATTTCCAGCCACCACCAACCCCACGAACGTGACGCCAAGCTGGCCCCCTTCGGTGCCACCGAACCGGGCATCAGCAGCGTGCAGCTGTTGCTGCCGCTGGCCATGAGCCTGGTGCAAGACGGCCTGCTCGACCTGCCGACCCTGCTCGCGCGCCTGTCCAGCGGCCCGGCCCAGGCCCTGCGCCTGCCCGCCGGGCGCCTGAGCGTGGGCGCAGCGGCCGACCTGCTGCTGTTCGACCCGCAGGCCTCGACCCTGGCCGGAGAAAGCTGGTTCTCCAAGGGTGCCAACTGCCCGTTTATCGGCCACTGCCTGCCCGGCGCGGTGCGTTACACCCTGGTCGATGGACGGATCAGCTACCAGGCGTGATTGCTAACGCATAAGGGTGGTTGGGCTATGTGGGAGGCGCTTCAGCGGCGAGCTTTTAACGGCTCTATCGCGGCTAAAGCCCCTCCCACGGCAGGGTTGAACCTCATTGGTGAATGACACTCATCCATTGCGGGCGATGTTTTATTAGGCCTTCAGCTACGCCGGGCATTCTTGATCGATATCTGCTCGTTCAGGGTCCAGAAATCATAGAGCACACCGACCAGGAACAGGCCACCGGTAAACAGGTAGAGGATCCCGGTGAGCCACTTGCCCTGGTACATGCGATGCACCCCGAAAACACCGAGGAAGGTCAACAGAACCCAGGCGACGTTGTAATCGCTGTCGCCGGCGGTGAAGCGCAGATCGGCCTCTCGATCCATCGCCGGAATCAGGAACAGATCGACGATCCAGCCGATAAACAGCAAGCCGAGGGTGAAGAACCAGATAGTCCCAGTGACTGGCTTGCCGTAGTAGAACCGGTGTGCGCCGAGAAAACCGAAGATCCACAGTAGATAACCGATGACCTTGCTGTGGGTGTCCTTTCTTACGTCCATGCCTTGCTCCTGCGCCGCTGAATGGTACGAATGGGACCGGCAAGACCGCGCAGGGTTTACCGCCCGATGAAAAAAGCCCGCGAGTGCGGGCTGGATTGAATTACTTCAGCGGAAACGCCGGCCGGGGTCATCGGGGGCGACTTCCAGTGACAGACCATCGCTCAGGTGGGCCAGGTGGTCGCCGTCGGCTTCCGAACCGAGCTTGATCAGCAGGCGCAAATCGTTCGCCGAGTCGGCGTAGAGCAGCGCATCTTCGTAGGTGATTTCGCCCTGGCTATAGAGGCTGTAAAGCGCCTGATCGAAGGTCTGCATACCCAGTTCGGTGGAGCGCTTCATCAAGTTCTTGAGTTCGTGCACATCGCCCTTGCGGATCAGATCGGCCGCCAGCGGGGTATTGATCAACACCTCGATCACCGCGCGGCGCCCCTTGCCATCCGGGGTTGGAATCAACTGCTGGGCGACGATGGCCTTGAGGTTGAGCGACAGGTCCATCCACACCTGATTCTGCCGGTCGGCCGGGAAGAAGTTGATGATCCGGTCCAGCGCCTGGTTGGCGTTGTTGGCGTGCAGGGTGGCCAGGCACAGGTGGCCGGTTTCGGCGAAGGCCACGGCGTGATCCATGGTCTCGCGGGTGCGCACCTCACCAATCAGAATCACGTCCGGCGCCTGGCGCAGGGTGTTCTTCAGCGCCACCTCGAAGGATTCGGTGTCGATACCGACCTCGCGCTGGGTGACGATGCAGTTCTGGTGCTGGTGGATGTACTCGATCGGGTCTTCGATGGAGATGATGTGGCCGCTGCTGTTCTTGTTGCGGTAACCGATCATCGCCGCCAGCGAGGTCGATTTACCGGTACCGGTGGCGCCGACGAACAGCACCAGGCCACGCTTGGTCAACGCCAGCTTCTTGAGGATTTCCGGCAGCTTGAGGTCATCCAGAGTCGGGATGTTGGTCTCGATGCGGCGCAGCACCATGCCGGCCAGGTTGCGCTGGTAGAAGGCACTGACGCGGAAGCGGCCGATGCCACGGGCACTGATGGCGAAGTTGCATTCGTGACTCTCGGCGAAATCGCGGCGCTGCTGCTCGTTCATCACCGAGTGCACGGTTTCCCGGGTTTGCTCTGGCGACATGGGGTTCTTGGTCACCGGCATGATCTTGCCGTTGACCTTCATCGACGGCGGTACGCCGGCAGTGATAAACAGGTCGGAGCCGCCTTTTTCTACCATCAGGCGCAGCAGTTTTTCGAATTCCATGCGTTATCTCGCCCATCACCGTCACGCGCTTAGCCAACCTCCAGCCCCTGGGGCGCGTGCCTCACCAGCGATCTGGGTCTCGGCCAACCTCGCGGCTGGCCAGATACGAATTAGAAGTTATCCGGGGTCTTGGATTTTTCCCGCGCATTTTCGCGGGTGACCAGGCCCTTGGCTACCAGGGTTTTCAGGCAGGCATCCAGGGTCTGCATGCCCAGCGAAGCGCCGGTCTGGATCGACGAGTACATCTGCGCCACCTTGTCCTCACGGATCAGGTTACGAATCGCCGGGGTGCCAATCATGATTTCATGGGCCGCCACCCGACCGCCGCCGACTTTCTTCAGCAGGGTCTGCGAGATCACCGCCTGCAAGGATTCGGAGAGCATCGAGCGAACCATGGATTTTTCTTCGGCAGGGAATACATCGACCACCCGATCGATGGTCTTGGCCGCCGAGGTGGTGTGCAGGGTGCCGAATACCAGGTGGCCAGTTTCCGCGGCGGTCAGCGCCAGGCGGATGGTCTCCAGGTCGCGCATCTCGCCGACCAGAATGATGTCCGGGTCTTCGCGCAGTGCCGAGCGCAGGGCCTCGGAGAAGCCCAGGGTGTCGCGGTGCACTTCACGCTGGTTGATCAGGCACTTCTTCGACTCGTGAACGAACTCGATCGGGTCTTCGATGGTCAGGATGTGCTGGTACTTGGTGCTATTGAGGTAATCGAGCATCGCCGCCAGGGTGGTCGACTTGCCCGAACCCGTGGGCCCGGTGACCAGCACCAGGCCCCGTGGCACGTCGGTGATCTTGCGAAACACCTCGCCCATGCCGAGGTCTTCCATGGTCAGCACCTTGGACGGAATGGTGCGGAACACCGCACCGGCGCCACGGTTCTGGTTGAAGGCGTTGACCCGGAAACGCGCGACACCAGGCACTTCGAAGGAGAAGTCGGTCTCGAGGAACTCCTCGAAATCCTTGCGCTGCTTGTCGTTCATGATGTCGTAGATCAGTGCATGCACCTGCTTGTGATCCAGGGCCGGCAAATTGATCCGGCGCACATCGCCGTCAACCCGAATCATCGGCGGCAGACCAGCAGAGAGATGCAGGTCCGACGCGCCTTGCTTGGCGCTGAAGGCAAGCAGCTCAGTGATATCCATGGGACTCCCTAATGACGGTAGAATGCCGCGAACACTAGGCGGCTGGCGCAAGTAATGTCCACGATAGCAGAGAATATTGCAAAGGTCGGAGCACGCATCCGTGAGGCGGCGCAAGCCTCGGAGCGAGATTGTGCAACGATTGGCCTGCTCGCAGTGAGCAAAACCAAACCCGCAGCGGCAATTCGCCAGGCTTATGCTGCCGGCCTGCATGATTTCGGCGAGAACTACCTGCAGGAAGCCCTGGAAAAACAGCTCGAGTTGGCCGGCCTGCCATTGATTTGGCACTTCATCGGCCCCATTCAATCCAACAAGACCCGGACGATCGCCGAGCATTTCGACTGGGTGCATTCGGTGGATCGCCTGAAAATCGCCGAACGCCTGTCCGCGCAGCGCCCGCCACACCTGCCCTCGCTGAATATCTGCCTGCAGGTGAATGTCAGTGGCGAGGCCAGCAAATCAGGCTGCAGCCCAGAAGAATTGCCGGCATTGGCACAGGCGGTGACGCAACTGCCCAACCTCAAGCTGCGTGGATTGATGACAATTCCCCAACCCAGCGAAGACCGCGCGACGCAACAGGCCGCCTTCGCCCGCCTGGCTGAACTGCAAGCCCAGCTGAACCTGAACCTCGACACCCTGTCCATGGGCATGAGCCATGACCTTGAGGCCGCCATTGCCGAAGGGGCGACCTGGGTACGTATCGGTACCGCCCTGTTTGGCGAGCGCGACTATGCATAAGCGCCGCTCTACTCGACTCGATAAATAAGGAAACCGCTTATGACCTCCCCCCGCATTGCGTTTATCGGCGCCGGCAATATGGCCGCTAGCCTGATTGGCGGGCTGCGCGCCCAAGGCGTTGACGCCAGCAGCATTCGCGCCAGCGACCATGGCGCCGAACAACGCGCCAAGATCAGCGCCGAACATGGCATCGAAACTTTCGCCAGCAACGCCGAAGCCATTCAGGGCTGCGCGGTCATCGTCCTGGCCGTCAAGCCGCAGGTGATGAAAGACGTCTGCCTGGACTTGGCCGCCCATCTCGACTCGACGCAATTGGTCGTTTCCATCGCTGCCGGCATCAACTGCGCCAGCCTGCAACGCTGGCTCGCCGCCCAACCGGAGGCAGTCCCTGCGATTGTCCGTTGTATGCCGAATACGCCGTCGCTATTGCGCCAGGGCGTCAGCGGCTTGTATGCCAACAGCCGGGTTTCGGCGCAACAGCGCCAGCAGGCCGAACAGCTGCTTGGCGCGGTGGGGCTAGCCCTGTGGCTGGACGAAGAACAGCTGATCGATGCGGTTACCGCCGTATCCGGCAGCGGTCCGGCGTATTTCTTCCTGCTGATGGAAGCCATGACCGCCGCCGGCGAAAAGCTCGGCCTGGCGCGTGACACCGCCGCCCAACTGGCCCTGCACACGGCGCTGGGCGCCGCACGCATGGCCGTGGCCAGCGATGTCGATGCCAGCGAACTGCGGCGCCGCGTTACCTCGCTGGGCGGCACCACTGAGGCCGCCATCAAGACCTTCCAGGCTGGCGGCTTCGAAGCCCTGGTCGAA
The DNA here is from genome assembly GCF_002025205.1 of Pseudomonas sp. CC6-YY-74. Taxonomy (GTDB): domain Bacteria; phylum Pseudomonadota; class Gammaproteobacteria; order Pseudomonadales; family Pseudomonadaceae; genus Aquipseudomonas; species Aquipseudomonas paeninsulae. The sequence continues at coordinate 3,663,035 of NZ_CP019947.1, forward strand.
CAGGCGCTGAATGCCGCCGCCCAGCGTTCGGCGGAACTGGCCGAGCAGCTTGGTCAATAAACAGCCCGACCCACAGATAGATAAGCCATTAAGGAGTCAATAATGATCGGACTGAGTACCGCAGCGCTTTATGTCCTGCAAACCATCGGCAGCCTGTACCTGCTGATCGTGCTGCTGCGCTTCATCCTGCAACTGGTGAAAGCCGACTTCTACAACCCGCTCAGCCAGTTCATCGTGCGCGCCACCCACCCCCTGATCAAACCCCTGCGCAAGATCATCCCCAGTTTCGCCGGACTCGACCTGGCTTCGCTGGTGCTGGCGATCCTGGTGCAATTGGTGCTCATGGCCCTGGTCCTGATGCTGATGGGCTATGGCTTCGACAATCCGCTGCAACTGCTGGTCTGGTCGATCATTGGCGTCACCGCACTGTTCATCAAGGTGTTCTTCTTCGCCCTGATCATCAGTGTGATCCTGTCCTGGGTCGCCCAAGGCAGCCACAACCCGGCGGCCGAACTGATCAATCAGATCTGCGAACCGCTGCTGGCGCCGATCCGGCGCATGCTGCCGAGCCTGGGCGGCCTGGATCTGTCACCGATCGTGGCCTTCCTGATTCTCAACCTGATCGACATGCTGGTGATTCGCAACCTGGCGGTAATGTCCGGCATGTTCCAGGGCCTCAGCCTGGCGGTCTGATGAGCTTCTATCGCTGGGACGGCGAGGATCTGATCCTCGCTTGCCACCTGCAGCCCAAAGCCAGTTGCGACGAGTTCGCCGGGCTGCACGGTGAGCGGCTGAAGATCCGCCTCACCGCTGCGCCAGTCGACGGCAAGGCCAACGCCAAGTTGCTGGCCTTTCTCGCCGACGCCTTTGCCGTGAGCAAGCGCCAGGTCAGCCTGGAAAGCGGCCAGCAAAGCCGCCAGAAGCGCGTGCGCATCACACAGCCACGGCAATTGCCCGCAGAGCTCGAACTGACCGCTCGGCCCGCCTGAACGACCATCAAGCCGGATCGAAATACCAGCAGGCCGTTGAAAAACGTAGGCGAGGCCGGCGAGACAAGGCAAAAATGACCGCAACGTAGCGCAGCGGAGTAACAGCCACAGGCTGGCCCGCAGGGCGAGCGAAGCGAGTCAAAAGCGGAGTTTACTGGTGTAAATGAGCATTTTTAGCGCATTTTTAACGCCGTATCGCCCACGCAGATAGTATTTCAACGACCGGCTAGCCAATTGACACCCCCTGCTCGCTCCGCATAATGCTCGTCAGCCCAGAGCATCAGCGCCCGCCACGCGATGCCTGACAGAGCCGGTAACAGCACGGCCCCAGAGCCGCGCTAGCCAGAGGAACGCCAGGATGAGCATGGAACGTCTCAGTCAACAGGTCGATGCCTACGTCGACTGGAAGCGCGAGCTGATGCGCCAGATCACGCGCTACCGCAGCTGGCTGGTCAACAACCGGCTCAACTCCGAGGCGCTGGACGGCAAACTCGAACGCGCGCTGAAACTGCTGCGTACCGACCACATCACCCTGGCCTTCGTCGGCGAGTTCTCGCGCGGCAAGACCGAACTGATCAACAGCCTGTTCTTCTCCGCATACGGCCAGCGCATGCTGCCGTCCCAGGCCGGGCGCACCACCATGTGTCCCACCGAGCTGTTCTTCGACCCCCGCTCGGAACGCTCCTACATCCGCCTGCTGCCGATCGAAACCCGCGCCACCGAGGCCAGTGTCGCTCAGTTCAAGCGCATTCCCCGGCATTGGGTGAACATCCCGCTGGACCTCAGCGACCCGGACAACATGGTCCAGGCCTTCACCCAGGTGGCGAAGAGCAAGCCCATGCCGGTGGAGCAAGCCATCCAGCTGGGCTTCCACCCCGACACCCTGGAAAGCACCGGCAAACCCGGCCAGGTGCTGGTGCCGGCCTGGCGTCATGCGCTGGTCAACTTCGACCACCCGCTGCTGCGCCAGGGCCTGCGCATCCTCGACACCCCCGGTTTGAATGCCCTGGGCAGCGAACCGGAGCTGACCCTGTCGATGCTGCCCAGCGCCCAGGCGATCATCTTTCTGCTGTCCGCCGACACCGGGGTAACCGCCAGCGACATGGCGGTCTGGCAGCAGCATATTCGCCAACTCGACGATGACACCCAGACCTGCCTGTTCGCCGTGCTGAACAAGATCGACATCCTCTGGGACGACCTGGCCGGCGAAGCTTTCGTGCAGAACGCCATTCGGCAGATCCAGACCCTCACGGCCAGGCAACTCGGCATCCAGCCCGAGGAGGTGCTGCCGCTGTCGGCCAAACAGGCGTTGCTGGCCAAGGTGCGCAAGGATCAGGCGTTGCTGACCCGCAGCCAGATGAGCAATCTGGAGAATCTGCTGTGCGAGCGCATCGTCAGCCAGAAAGAACGCCTGATCGAAGAGCGCGTGGTCAACCAGGTGCTCGTCCTGCTGCAGGGCAGTCAGCATGCACTCAACCTGCGCCTGGACAAGGTCAACGAACAACACGCGCTGCTGAGCAACCACCAGCACGACAACGGCCAGTTGTTGTTCGAGCTGACTGCCAAGACCAAGGACGATCACAACCAGCATCACAAGCGCCTGCTCGGCCTGAAATCCAACCAGCGCCTGCTCAAGCGCCAAGGCGCGCTACTGCAGATCGCCGTGCGTGCGGAACGCCTCGACGAACACCTGAATAAAGTGCGCAAGGACCTCGCCGGCAGCTGGACCACCCTGGGCATCAACCAGGCAATCCTGCAGTTCTTCCGCGCGGTGGAGCATGACCTCGACAGCCTGGCGCATGAGGCCGAGATGGCCAACAAGATGGTCGCCGCCATCTACCGCCGGCACAACCAAGAGAATCCGTTGCAAGGCGTCGATGCACCGCAGTTCAACATCAACCGCTACCGGCGCGAACTCAAACAGCTGCAGACCCAGGCCGACCAGTTCCGCCTGCACCTGAAAACCCTGCTCACCGAACAGCGCAGCCTGAGCAAACGCTTCTTCGCCACCCTGGTGCAGGAAGTCATCGGCCTGCACCAGCGCCTGCGGGTCGAGGCCGGGCAATGGGCCAGCGACGCGCTGATGCCACTGATGCAACACACCCTGGAACACAAACAGTTGCTGGAAAGCCACATGCTGCGGCTCAAGGCCCTGGCCCAGCAAACCCAGCAGGCGCGTCAGCGCGGCCAGCATCTGGCCGGTTACCGCGACGAGCTGCAACAGCAACTGGCCCAGGCGGGCGAGATGCTGCGCCACCTGCGCCGTCCAGCGCCGATCCAGCGCCAGGGCAAGGTGGTCAATCTGCCCGGCGTGGCACGCGCCCACAGCGGCGGCGAATAACCGCCCGGCAGCAGCGCGGCCGGGCATTGCCCGCGGCCCCGCACGCTTGCCGCCTGGGGCCGCGCTCTTTAGACTGCGGCACTTCCTTTACTGCGAGCAGGGTCGATGCCCACTGCCTTTCCCCAAGACTCTGTTGGCCTGGTGACCCCGCAGGTGCTGCATTTCGCCGAACCCCTGGCGCTCGCGTGCGGACGCAGCCTGGCCGACTACCAACTGGTCTACGAAACCTACGGCGAGCTGAACGCCGCGCACAGCAACGCGGTGCTGATCTGCCACGCGCTGTCCGGCCATCACCATGCCGCCGGCTACCACAGCGCGGACGAGCGCAAGCCCGGCTGGTGGGACAGCTGCATCGGCCCCGGCAAGCCGATCGACACCAACCGGTTCTTCGTCGTCAGCCTCAACAACCTCGGCGGTTGCAACGGCTCGACCGGCCCCTCCAGTCTCAATCCGGCCACCGGTAAACCCTTTGGCGCGGACTTCCCGGTGATGACCGTGGAGGACTGGGTGCACAGCCAGGCCCGCCTGGCCGATGCCCTCGGCATCGGCCAGTGGGCCGCAGTGGTCGGCGGCAGCCTCGGCGGCATGCAGGCCATGCAGTGGGCCATCAGCTACCCCGAGCGCATCCGCCACTGCCTGGCGATTGCCTCGGCGCCCAAGCTGTCGGCGCAGAACATCGCCTTCAACGAAGTGGCGCGCCAGGCAATCCTCACCGACCCAGAGTTCTACGGCGGGCACTTCCAGGAGCGCGGGGTGATCCCTAAGCGCGGCCTGATGCTGGCGCGCATGGTCGGCCACATCACCTACCTGTCGGACGACGCCATGGGCGAGAAATTCGGCCGTGGCCTGAAGAGTGAAAAGCTCAACTACGACTTCCACAGCGTCGAGTTCCAGGTCGAGAGCTACCTGCGCTACCAGGGCGAGGAATTTTCCGGGCGTTTCGACGCCAACACCTACCTGCTGATGACCAAGGCGCTGGACTATTTCGACCCGGCGGCCAACCACGACGGCGACCTGGCTCAAACTCTGGCCGGGGTGCAGGCGCACTTCTGCGTGATGTCCTTCACCACCGACTGGCGCTTCTCGCCGGCGCGCTCGCGGGAGATCGTCGATGCGCTGATCGCCGCCCGCAAGAACGTCTGCTACCTGGAAATCGACGCGCCCCAGGGCCACGACGCCTTCCTGATCCCGATCCCGCGTTATTTGCAGGCGTTCAGCAGCTATATGAACCGAATCGCAGTATGAGGCGCGCATGAGAGCCGACCTGGACATCATCCAAGACTGGATCCCCGCCGGCAGCCGGGTACTCGACCTCGGCTGCGGTAATGGCGAACTGCTCGCCTGGCTGGCCGAGCACAAAGAGGTCAGCGGTTATGGCCTGGAGATCGACCCGGACAACATCGCCCAATGCGTCGGCAAGGGCGTCAACGTCATCGAGCAGAACCTCGACAAGGGCCTGGGCAACTTCGCCAGCAACAGTTTCGACGTGGTGGTGATGACCCAGTCGCTGCAGGCCCTGCACTTCCCGGACAAAGTACTGGCGGAGATGCTGCGCATCGGCAAGACCTGCATCATCACCTTCCCCAACTTCGCCCACTGGCGTTGCCGCTGGTACCTGGCGAGCAAGGGGAGCATGCCGGTGTCCGACTTCCTGCCGTACACCTGGTACAACACGCCGAACATCCATTTCTGTACCTTCGAGGACTTCGAGCGCCTGTGCCTGGCACAAAACGCCAGGGTACTGAACCGCCTGGCGGTCGATCGCGACCATCTGCACGGTTGGGCCAGCCGCATTTGGCCTAATCTGTTAGGTGAGATCGGCATCTATCGGATCAGCGGACCGACCGCCAACTGATTCGCCGGCAACCAGGTCATCCTGAGGAGAACCACCATGCGTCGCATCGCCCTACTGTTTATCGCCCTGTGCCTGAGTCTGCCGGCACTTGCCGAACGCAAACAAAGCTTCGGCGACCTGGACGTGCACTACAGCGCCTTCAACTCCAGCTTCCTGCAACCGGATATCGCCGCGGCGACGGGCCTCAGCCGCAACAAGAAACAGGGCGTGCTGAATATTGCGGTGCTCAAGGCCGGCCAACCGACCGCCGCCGCCGTCAGTGGCGAGATACGCAACCTGCTCGGCCAGATCCACCCCCTGCAGTTCAAGCAGGTGAAAGAAGGCACGGCTATTTACTACCTGGCGCAGTTCCCCATCGAGCAACAGGAGATGTTGCGCTTCAGCCTCAGTATCCAGGCGGACGGCGGCAACACGCACAGCCTCGACTTCAACCAGGAACTCTTCCCCGACTGATGATCCAGTTAAACGAGCTCGTCCTCGCCAGCCATAACGCCGGCAAACTCAAGGAACTCCAGGCCATGCTTGGCAATGCGGTGCGTGTGCGCTCAATCGGCGAGTTCAGCGACCTGGAGCCCGAAGAAACCGGCTTGTCATTCATCGAAAACGCCATCCTCAAGGCGCGCCATGCCGCGCGCGTATCGGGCTTGCCGGCACTGGCCGATGACTCCGGCCTGGCCGTCGACTTTCTCGGCGGCGCACCGGGCATCTATTCGGCGCGTTATGCCGATGGCCGCGGCGACGCGGCGAACAACGCCAAACTGCTCGAAGTCTTGCAAGGCGTCCCTGACGTGCAGCGCAGCGCGCAATTCGTCTGTTGCCTGGCACTGGTGCGGCATGCCGAAGACCCCTTGCCGATCATCTGCGAAGGCCTCTGGTACGGGCATATCCTGCATGCCGCACGCGGCGAACAGGGCTTCGGCTACGACCCGCTGTTCTGGGTCGAGGAGCGCCAGTGCTCCAGCGCCGAACTCGCGCCCGGCGAGAAGAACCAACTGAGCCATCGCGCCCGCGCCATGGCCCTGCTCAAGCAACGATTGAGGCTGGCATGACACTGTCCACGGGCGGGGGCTTCCAACTGCCCCCGTTAGCGCTGTATATCCATATCCCCTGGTGCGTGAAGAAGTGCCCCTACTGCGACTTCAACTCCCATGCCGCCGGACCCACGCTGCCGGAAGAGGAATACGTCGACGCCCTGCTCGCCGATCTCGATGAAGATCTACCGCAGGTCTACGGCCGCCAACTGACCTCGATTTTCTTCGGTGGCGGCACGCCCAGCCTGTTCTCGGCCAAGGCGCTGGGCCGCTTGCTCGAAGGAGTTGAGCGCCGCGTGCCCTTCGCCGCCGATATCGAAATCACCCTGGAAGCCAACCCCGGTACCTTCGAGCAGGCCAAGTTCCGCGACTACCGTGGCCTTGGCATCAATCGCCTGTCGATCGGCGTACAGAGTTTCCAGGCCGCCAAGCTCAAGGCCTTGGGCCGCATCCATGATGGTGACGAGGCGATCCGCGCCGCCGACATGGCGCGCGCCGCCGGCTTCGACAACTTCAACCTGGACCTGATGCACGGCCTGCCGGATCAGTCGATTGAGGATGCCCTCAGCGATTTGCGCATCGCCATCGCCCAGGGCCCCACCCACCTGTCCTGGTACCAGCTGACGGTGGAGCCGAATACGGTGTTCTGGAACCAGCCACCGGTGATGCCCGAGGACGATATCCTCTGGGACATCCAGGAAGCCGGTCAGGCGCTGCTGGCCGAACACGGCTACGCCCAGTACGAGGTGTCCGCCTACGCCCAGCCCGGCAAGGCGGCGCGGCACAACCTCAATTACTGGAGTTTCGGCGACTTCCTCGGCATCGGCGCTGGCGCCCACGCCAAGCTGAGCAACCCGGACGGCACGATCAAGCGCAGCTGGAAAACCCGCCTGCCCAAGGACTACCTGGACCCCAGCAAAGGCTTCAGCGCCGGCGAGCGAGTGCTCGGCCCCGACGAACTGCCCTTCGAGTTTCTGATGAACGTGCTGCGCCTATCGGCCGGCAGCGCCAGCGAGCTGTTCACTCAGCGCACCGGCCTACCACTCAGCCAGTTGGCCGCCGCCCGCGCCGAGGCCGAGCGCCGAGGCCTGCTGCACAGCGACCCGACGCGCCTGACGGCGACCCGCGAAGGCCAGCTGTTTCTCAACGACCTGCTGCAACACTTTCTACCCTGACCTGCTGTGCGCCACGCGGCGCTAAGGACCCCGTTTGGACCTGTTATTCGACCTGATTGCCACCCTGTCGCGCTGGAGCCGTGGCCACCTCTACGACATCGCCCTGGCCATCATGGCCACCCTGCTGGTGCTGTTCGGCCCCGGCATCAATGCCTGGGTGCAACGCAGTATCGGCGGCCTCAACTTCGTCTTCCGCACCCTGATTTTCGTCCTGATCTGCGCGGTCGGCTACGGCCTGGCAATGGTCTTCGTCACCCCCTGGCTGGCCCAAGGCCTCGGCCACTTCAACAATTACACCCTGGCGCCGGTGTTGTTGCTGGTGTTCTTCCTGATCGGCGTGCTGGCGGATCGCAGCTAGCGGGGGCTAGACGCTGGCGAAGCGTTGCAACTGCATCTCGTGCAGACGGCTGAGGGTGCGGCGAAACGCAAAGGCCAGATAACCCTGGGTATACAGCTGATCCAGCGGCACCTGCGCCTCCAGATACAGCGGTACGCGGCGGTCGTAGCACTCATCGACCAGGGCGATAAAGCGCCGCACGCTGTCGTCATGCACCGACAGCTCGGGTAACTCACGGTCGCCGGCCTGCACCCGCTCGACACCATCCTCGGTGCCACGGGCAATCTTCGCGGCGCGCTGCTGGGCACTCAGGTTGGGCACCTCGCTCAACACAATGGCCGAGTAACGGTCACACAGGCCGATGAAGTCCAGGGCCGACAGCGGCTGCTCGCACAGTTCGGCGTAGCGACACCAGAGCGCCGTCGCGCTACGCCGCACCACGTTAATCGCCCGGTGCCCCAGCGTTATCTGCTCGGTCGAGGCCGGCTGGCCTGGCGTCAGCTGCTCGAACACCTCACTCAGGCCGCTCGGCTGCTCTGGATGAGCCACCCAATAGCGCGGCTGCGCGGCGCCCGGATGCAGGCGATGGTCCTGGCCGCCATCGATACCCAACACCTGCATGTGCTGCTCGATCGCCACGATCGCCGGCAGAAAGCGCTCGCGGTTGAAGCCCTCGGCATACAGCTGCCGCGGCGGCTGGTTGGAGGTGGCAACCAACACCACGCCGGCCTCGAACATCGCCTGCAGCAAAGGACCGACAATCATCGCATCGCCGATGTCATTGACGAACAGCTCGTCGAAACACAGCACCCGCACCTCTGCGCTCAGCTCGCGCGCCAGCGCCTGCAAAGGGGCGGGCGTGCCGGTCAGCTGAAACAGACGGCGATGCACCCAGCTCATGAAGTGATGAAAGTGTTGCCGCCGCGTCGGCACCCGCAGGCTGCGATGGAACTGGTCCATCAACCAGGTCTTGCCACGCCCCACCGGCCCCCAGAGATACACCCCGGTCGGTGGCTGCCCTGCGCTGCCTGCTTGATGCAGGGCCTGGTGGCAGTCTTCCAGCAACTGCGCGGCCTGCCACTGCGCCTGATCCGACTCGAAGCCCTGCTGCTCGATGGCCCGCCGATAGGCTGCCAGGGGTGACGCCACATCCATACAACTACCGCTCGCTTAACCCAGCCCGTAATGGCGGCGGCTATTTTACAGGCTCGCGGCTGGCATGCGGCATCAGGCTGACGACCGCATAGCCCTCAAGCAATCTGGCACGGCCAATCGCAGAGGCTGCTGGACAAGCAAGCGTTGTCCAGCAATTCGTTCCCAGGCTACCTCGCTTGTACATGGGCTAAAGGGCAGACACAGGCAGCGCATAAAATGCGCAGCAGGTGCTGACTGGGGCTGTCCAGCCGCAACGCGGCGACGTTGAGCGACTTGTTATGCATTTGGCACAATAAAGACAAGGTCGGTTATACCAACATCGATACCAGACTGACTCAGAAGTGTTGTTACTTGCCCCCTATGATGCGTTTGGTGATTGAAAACATGCATAAGCAGACTGAAAAAAATCTTCGTAGAAGCCACACCCTTAGTGTCCTGGTAACTAACAACCTGCGAAAGCTCTTCGTCACTTAATGAAGCAGCCAGATCTGAAAAGATTTCATCTAGTAGTTGGCGACGGCCTTTAAGTTCGCTGAAGTTTTCACAGAGCAGTACGTCAAGTGACTCAGGACACGACAAATCCAGTATCTGATTCAATGCCTGATGCGCGAGCAAAGCAGGCGTAAACCGCTTGAGCCAGATGGTGTCAGCCACACAGATATGATTTAACGTGCCAAATATTGAACTAAAGAATGCACCTTTATTCTCATGCAGCTTTTCTGGCGGAAGCGTTCCCGCTGTTTCGTAAATCTTTTGATTCATCCACTGGTTATAGTCTGCCATTAGGCAAACATGATCCTTCAGTTTCATGGCGGCATGCTCTATAGGCATAATGATTAAGCTAAGGGGCGGCGGTACGCCGTCCCAGCGAATAAAAGTTGCGATTTCAGCGCCTTGTTATGCGCGCCGGCACAGAATATCTTACCCGCCACTACATAGAACTAACTTGGCGCTTAAGATACATGGATCAATTCTCAGAAAAAATGGTTGCGTCTTGAGCGGCCTCAGTAGCTAGTTTCAAACGGTCAGCTTTACAAATGTAGTTAGACTTACTTTTTGGCGCCAATTTGGCACTAGCTTTTTTGGCGTGCGCCTTTAATAACTGATTTATTTTTTTACGACGATTCATATTCCTCTACTCAGCTTGTAAATTCTTGAATAATATCAGCTCAAAATATTGAACCAGACCCTGGCGCGCGCTCTTAGTGCATCACTAGTAATTAGGCGACATGCCATGTCGCGCTTTCTGTCGTGACGACATGTCGTATAACGTTCCTTGTCGCCCTATAAGTCCTTGTCTAGCTCAGAGGTGGTCGCGGCAAACGCGACATCACTCGGGGGACAACGCGACATGGACGGCAAGCCCCAGCGAAGCTACTGATTTGCCATCAGGCTGTCCACCAGCTGTTCAGTCGCTCAACCGCTTCGGCCTAGCGCCTAAGCCAACAGCCGCCACAGGCTGTGCACCAACAAGCCACTCGCCGCCAGCAGGGAGAGCAGCAGCAACAGTTGGCGCGGGCTGCGTGTGTCGAAGCGGCCGTCCAGCCAGCGGGCCAGGGCATAGCCGGCCACCACGCCAGGCGCCAGCTTGAGGGTGCTGTGCAGGTAATCCAGCGGCATGCGGTCTTGGTACAGCAGGAACAGCACCGAGACCGGGGTGGTCAGCAGGAAGAAGGCGGCCAGTTCATCGCGCGCGCTGATGCGGCTGCAGCTCTGGTAGACCAAGGCCATGGGCGGGCCTCCGACCGAGGTGGCGGTGCCCATCAACCCCGAACAGAAGCCGGCAATGGCCAGGTTGCGCGGGTTGCAACGCACTTCCAGCCAGCGGTAGCTGCTGAGGGTCGCCAGTAGCACGCAGGCGCCGAGTAGCAGACCGAGCCAGGCGGCAGGCAGCAAGCCGAGCAATAGAGCGCCGCACCAGGCGCCGGGCAATCGCGCCAGAATGGCCGGCAAGGGCCGACGCCAGGCCATCGACTGGCGATTGCCGAGCAGCATGCAGCAGGCCAGGAGAAAGCCCAGCAACAAGATCGGCCCAGGCACGTAGCTGGGGTCGAGCAGATACAGCAGCGGCGCCGCCAGCAGGCCGAAGCCGATGCCCAGCAGCCCCTGCACCAGGCTGCCGCCCAGCACGATCAACAGCGCCAGACAGTCGCTGCCGCTGTAGTCCATCAAGGCCTATATCTACCTAGTGTCGTGTCAATCATGCAAGGTCGGATCATTGTAGGGTGGGTGGGGCCGCTTAGGTCGGGCCGCGCAGGTTAGCGGCGCCAAGCTGCGAACAATCAGGCTGCGCTATGGTGGCACGCCGCGTAACCCACCAGGCGATAGGCCTGCGTCGCGCCGATGGCGGGTTACGCCGCAACGGATCTTGCAGGCTCATCGCGATCGGTAGCATGCGCCTAACCCACCCTACAGGGATCGCGGTACATGGGTACGACCGCGATTAACCGACAGTTAAACGTTGTCGTGACACTAGCCTTAACAGGCCTTTGAAAAATGTAGCGCGCGAAAGCTAAGCAGGGCGACGTCAGCCGAGCGCAGTCGTTTTTCAACGGCCTGTTAACGGCCACCGGCGCCGCTGCGCGATTGCTCGGAGTTCTCCACCAGCACCGCTTCGGCCAACTGGTTGAGCTGTTGCCACAGCTCGATGGAGATATCCATGCCGGCTTCCAGGGCGCCCTCGCCGGCGCGGGCGAATTGCTCGGGGCTGACCTGGCGATAGCCGCTGCGCTGACCCGCACTGCCGTGCAACTGCCCCTGCAGGTCGATGCGGGTGCTGAGCAGCAGGGTCAGCGTCTGGGTGTCGGCCGTGGCGGGATCGGCCAGCAGCGCCTCGCTGTAGCTCGGGTAGCGGGCGCCGGCGGCGATGCTGGCGACATGCTCGCTGATCGGCTGCTTGCCGTTCTGCCAGTAGGCCAAGCCGCTGATGCCCTGTCGGGCGCAGTCGACCAGCAGCTTGAGGATGAACTTGCGGTTGTGGCAGTTGCGCACCTTGACGTTGACGCAGCCCTGCTCCAGTACCTTGGTCTGCGCCAGCTCGACGATGCTCGGCAGGCAGTTCAGGCCGCTGCGCCCAAAGCAGTCGAACAGTAGCGCCTGGCTCTCCTCGGCCAGCAGTTCCATCGCCGGCCTCTGGCTGTCGGCGACATAGGGCAAGGCCCGCTGCAGCTCGCCGAAGCCCAGCTCGCCATGCACCTGCAGCCATTTCACCAAGGCGGCGGCGTCCTCGTAGTAGCCGACGGGATAGCCCATGCCTTCGAACACGCGCTTGAGCAGGGAGGTCAGTTCATTCGACGAGATCAACATCAGCGCTTCTCCTCAGTCGGGGCCAGGGGCAGGAACCAGTCGTCCTCGAACGGCTGGCCGATATCCTCCAGCAGCGGCGCGCCCTGGAACATGGTGTTGCGCACCCACAGACGCGAGCGCGGGTCGAACTTGCTGACGCCGAAGAAGGCCAGTTTGCAGCGCAGTAGGTGCATGGGCAGCACCTCGCGATCGAGCAGGTTGGCCTGGATCTCGCCGTAGTGGGTCTTGGCCATGCTCTGCATACGGCGCACGATGCCGCGCTGCTCGGGGTGACGGAGGAGGAAGCTGGCGGTGCACTGCGCGGGATGCTCGGCCAGGTAGGCGCCAAGCTGACGATGACACTGCTGCGCCAGGTAGCCGATGCCCAGGGGCATCTGCTTGTCGCGGCCGCTCTCCAGGTTGCAGTTGCCCAGGCGCGGCTCCTGTTTCTCCTCGGAGCGGTACCAGAAGGTTTCACTGGCGCCGTCGGCCGCAAAGTCGATGGCCAGGGCCCAGGCGTAATGCTGCTCGATCAGCGCCTGCAACTCGGCGGCCGGCATCTGTGGTTGCAACTCGAGGGATTCGACCAGGGAAAAACTGTCTTCCAAGCTGTCGATCAGCTCCGGGTAGAGCTCCAGCAGGATGCAGTTGAGCAGCTCCTGACCCTGCAGGCTGAGCTGCTGCTCGGCCCAGCTCGACAACTGCTCCCAGCTTTGCAGCGGGTGGTTGGCGAGCCAGTCCTGCAGCGCGGCTAAGTCTTCCAGCACTACCCGGTTGTTGCCGGTCTGCCAGTCGTCCTCGGTGACGGTCTGCTGGATATGCAGGGTGCCGCGCTCGACCAGCACCTGCAGGCGAGCCAGACGTTCGGCGGTGACCTGGCCGAGACCGCGCACCCGCGCCAGGGCCAGCTCGCGCATCTCGATCCAGCGGCTGATCAGCTGCGGGTGATTGATCAGGTAGGGCGCCATGCCCAGGCCGGTGGAATTGCCTATGCCGAAGTAGCGCTTGAGCGCCGGCTGCAGCGGCACTGCGGTGTCCGGCGCGCGCTGACGGGCGATGTGCTCGGCCTGCTGCAGGCTGAAGTTGCGCAGCATGAAGCAGTTGAACATCTCGGCGGCGAAGGGTCGGGCGAAGTCCGGGTGCTTGCTGCTGACCTTCTCCCAGTCAGCCATGCCCAGCTTGCCGCTGCCGTACACCGCGGTGGTGCGATAGAGGTAGCCGACCTTGGCGATCTGCTCCACCTCGGGCTGCTGGCCGGCGCTCAGGGCCGCCACCACGCTGTCGAAGTTGCGCACGCTGCGGTTGGCCCGCGACAGCACCATCACCCGTGAATCCAGGCGGCCGGCTTCCTGCAACGGCACGTTAAGGCGCAGGTAGTCGACGTAGGCGTCGTCCACCTCGCCCTCGCACAGCGCCATGGTCAGGTCCCATTCGCTGGCAATCACCCGGTCGTTGCGCTTGTCCGGGTCCAGATACTGGGAAAACAGCACGAAGCTGAACAGGTCGCCGCTGGTCTGCACCCGGTAGATCACGGTGCCGTAGCCCTCGGCATCCAGTTCGAAACGCCGCGCCTCGATCTGCCAGCCCTCGCGCATGATCTTGCGCACCAGGCAGCGCATGAAACTCAGGCGGCTCTGGTGCAGGCTGCCGAGGCGTTCCAGGTCCATGACCACATGGGCCGGACGCAGGCGGATCGCCTGTGCCCCGCGCTTGACGGGATCGATGCTGGAAGGAGTGCTCATGGGCTTGACCTCGACTGGGGCAAACCGTACCCGGCACTGCGGCCTGCTGAGGGCCAAGCGGGATACGGAGGATTGTTGTTATCTGCCGTCGATGGTGGTCCAAGGGTCGGCGCAGGGCAATTCAGATCGCCCTATCAGCCGATAAGGGAAACTTATCTATAACGCCATCTCGATCAGATTAAAGCGCACTCGGGTCCAGCTCGTTATCGCGCAGGATGAACTCGAACAGCGCCTGGGCCGCCACCGGCAGCGAGCGATTGGCCAGGCAGACGATGCCGATGTCGCGCGTCACCAGCGGCTCGCTCAGCGGAATGAAGCGCAGCTGGCTGTGCTCCAGCGGAAAGGCGAAACGCGGCAGGGTGGTGATGCCCATGCCGGCTTCGAGCATGGCCAGCAGCGAGATCATATTGGACATATAGAACTGCGCATCGGCCACCAGCTCTTCGGCCTCGGTGCCAGCCAGCAGGCGCGAGGTGCCGTTGCCAATCAGCCGCTCGCCGCGCAGTTGCTGCCAGCTCAATTCGGCTTCACCAGCCAGGCGATGATCGCTGCGGCAGACCACACCGATGCTGTCCTCCCAGATCGGGATAAAGCGAATGTCGCTCTCCGCCTCCCACAGGCTGGCAATGCCGAAATCCACCTGCTGGTTCTCGACCATCGCCAGCACCACCTCGGAGCTGTCGTCGAACAGGCTGACGTGCAGGTCGGTGGCATCGCCGATAAAGCGCGTGAGGATATCCGGCAGCAGGCGGCTGGCGATCGACGGCACCGAGGCGATGCGCAAATGCCCGGATTTATGCTGGGCGATCAGGCTCATGTCCTTGATCACCCGGTCGTGGTGGGCGATCAGCTCTTTGGCGTAGGCCATGAACTGCACGCCGAAGGGGGTCAGCTCCGGCCGCGCCGCGCGGGCGTTGCGCTTCTCGAACAAGCACTGGCCGAGCTTGCCCTCCAGGTCACGGATCGACAGGGAAATCGCCGGCTGGGTGCGGTGGGCCTTTTCCGCGGCGGCATGAAAGCCTTGCAGCTCATGCACCCAGACGAAGTGCCGCAGTTGGACGATCTTGAGGTCGGCGAGCACGGTAAGTTTTCCTTATCAAACAATATTTACAACTCATTTTAGTTTATCGAAAACCGCGCCTACCATTCGTTAACAGTTTGAGAGGAGGTGCATATGTCCGGCGATATCTTTGCTAACTACATCAATGGCGAGTGGCTTACGGGCTCCGCGACTATCCGTAATATCAGCCCCGCGAACATCCAGGATGTGCTGGGCGACTATGCCCAGGCCGACGCTGGGCAAATCGAGCAGGCCCTCGACGCGGCTATCGCCGGTCAGCTCGAGTGGCAGCGCAGCGGTCTGGAGCAGCGCTATCAGGTGCTGACCGCGATCGGTGACGAATTGATTGCGCGCAAGGCCGAACTGGGCGAGCAGCTGGCCCGCGAAGAAGGCAAGACCCTCGCCGAAGGCATGGGCGAAGTCTACCGCTCCGGCCAGTTCTTCCACTACTACGCCGCCGAAGTGCTGCGGCAGATGGGCGAGACCGCCGATTCGGTGCGCCCCGGTGTGGAAATCGAAACCCGCCGCGAGCCGGTCGGTGTAGTCGCCATCATCACCCCGTGGAACTTCCCCATGGCCACCGCGGCCTGGAAGATCGCCCCGGCGCTGGCGTTCGGCAATGCCGTGGTGTTCAAGCCGGCCAACGCGGTACCGGCCAGCGCCTGGTCGCTGAGCGAGATCATCGCCCGCCAGGGCCTGCCGGCTGGCACCTTCAACCTGGTCATGGGCAGCGGCGCCACGGTTGGCGACGCGCTGATCCATTCCAACAAGATCGATGCCCTGAGCTTCACCGGCTCGGTCGAGACCGGGCGCAAGGTGGCCTGCGCCACCGCCGCCAACTTCGTCCGCTGCCAGCTGGAAATGGGCAGCAAGAACGCCCTGATCGTGCTCGACGACGCCGACCTCGACCTGGCCGTGGACTGCGCGTTGAACGGCGCCTTCTTCGGCACCGGGCAGAAGTGCACCGCCTCTTCGCGGCTGATCGTCACCGCCGGCATGCACGACCGCTTCGTCGCCGCCCTGGTCGAGCGCATGGGTCAGCTCAAGGTCGGCTATCCGCTGCGCGAAGGCACGCAGATAGGCGCGGTGATCGACGGCAAGCAGCTGGAGCAGAACCTGCGTTACATCGAGCAGGCCAAGGCCGATGGCGCGGTGCTGGCCTGTGGCGGCGAGCGCATCGAGGAAGAGTACGAAGGCTTCTATATGCGCCCGGCGCTGTTCGTCGAGACCCGCAACGACATGCAGATCAACCGCGACGAGGTGTTCGGCCCGATCGCCTGCGTGATCAAGGTCGCCGACTACGAGGAGGCCCTGGCCACCCTCAATGACACCGACTTCGGCCTCACCGCCGGGATCATGACCCAGTCGTTGAAGCACGCCAGCGACTTCAAGCGCCGCGCCAAGACCGGCTGCGTGATGGTCAACCTGCCGACCGCCGGCACCGACTACCACGTGCCGTTCGGCGGCCGCAAGAACTCCAGCTTCGGCCCGCGCGAACAGGGCACCTACGCCCGCGAGTTCTACACCGTGGTCAAGACCACCTACATCCGTGCTTGAGGACGGCGCCATGCATGACGACCTGATCGTGATCGACGGCCTGCAATACTCCAACTGGGACCGCGAGCTGTTCACCCAGCTGCGCCAAGGCGGAGTCACTGCGGTGCACGTGACCCTGGTGTACCACGAGAACGCCCGCGAGACCTTGAGCCGTCTCGGTGAGTGGAACCTCCGCTTCGAGCAACACGGCGACCTGATCATGCCGGTGGCTAGCGCCGCCGACATCCGCCGGGCCAAGGAGCTGGGCAAGGTGGGGATCTTCTTCGGCGCGCAGAACTGCTCGCCGATCGAGGACGATATCGCCCTGATCGAGGTGTTCCGCCAGCTCAACTTGCTGATCATGCAGCTGACCTATAACAACCAGAGCCTGCTGGCCACCGGTTGCTACGAGGGCAGCGACAGCGGCATCACCCGCTTCGGCAAGCAGGCCATCGCCGAGATGAACCGGGTCGGCATGCTCATCGACATGTCGCACAGCGCCGAGCGCAGCACCCTGGAAGCCATCGAGCTGTCGAGCCGGCCGATCATCATCTCCCACGCCAACCCGGAGTTCTTCCATCCGGCCAAGCGCAACAAGTCGCAGACCGTGCTGCGTGAACTGGGCCAGTCCGGCGGCCTGCTCGGCTTCAGCCTGTACCCCTTCCACCTGCACAACGGCTCGGACTGCACCCTGGCGCAGTTCTGCGACATGGTCGCGCGCACCGCCGAGCTGATCGGCATCGACCACATCGGTATCGGCACCGACCTGTGCCAGAACCAGCCGCAGTCGGTGCTGGAGTGGATGCGCAGCGGCCGCTGGTCGAAGCAGGTCGATTACGGCGAGGGCTCGGCGAGCAACGCCAGCTGGCCCAAGCCGCTGACCTGGTTCGGCGACAGCCGCGACTTCCCGAACATCACCCAGGGCCTGCTGCAGCGCGGTTTCAGCGCCGAAGACACCGCCAAGGTGATGGGTATCAACTGGCTCAACACCCTGGAGCAGGGCCTCAAGCCTGCCCCGTAACTGTCCTGAACAACTCAACAAGTACAAAATTCTTGTCAGGAGAACACTATGAATAGCAAATCGCAGGCGGCCCAGATGGGGGCCGTCGACAGTGGCAAACGCTCTCTGCTGCATGATGTGGATGTACCCGTACTGCTGATGAGCGGCGGCGCCGTGCTGCTGTTCGCCATCCTCGCGCTGCTCGACATCGAACTGATGACCGAGTGGGTCAACACCGCCTTCGCCTGGTCGACCAAGGTGTTTGGCGCCTACTGGCAGGTGTTGTTGCTCATGACCTTCGTCATCGGCCTGTTCCTCGCCGTGGGCCGTACCGGCCGCGTGCGCCTGGGCGCCCTGGCTGCGCCTGAGATGCCGACCTACACCTGGGTGTCGATCATCATGTGCACCCTGCTCGCCGGCGGCGGCGTGTTCTGGGCGGCGGCCGAGCCGATGGCGCATTTTCTCTCGCCACCGCCACTGTACGGCGGTGAGACGGGCACCCCACAGGCGGCCTACAACGCACTGGCACAGAGCTTCATGCACTGGGGCTTCCTCGCCTGGGCGATTCTCGGCACCCTCAGCGGCATCGTGCTGATGCACCTGCACTACGAAAAAGGTTTGCCACTCAAGCCGCGCACCCTGCTCTACCCAATGTTCGGCGAGCGCGTCATGAGCGGCTGGTTCGGCGCCCTGATCGATGCCTGCTGCGTGCTGGCGGTAGTCGCTGGCACCATCGGCCCGATCGGCTTCCTCGGCCTGCAGGTCAGCTTCGGCCTGGAGAAGTTGTTCGGCATCACTAACGACTACGGCACCCAGCTGATCATCATCGGCGCACTGGTGGCGACCTACACCATTTCCGCCGTGTCCGGGGTGACCCGTGGGATCAAGATCCTCAGCCAGCTGAATGTGGTGCTGGCGGTGGTGCTGATGCTGTTCATCCTGCTGTTCGGCCCGACCGCGTTCATCTTCGATGCCTACGTGCAGTCCATGGGCATCTACCTGGACAAGTTCATCCCGATGGCCACCTTCCGCGCCGACCCGGCCTGGCTGGACTGGTGGACGGTGTTCTTCTGGGGCTGGTTCCTCGGTTATGGTCCGCTGATGGCGATGTTCGTCGCACGTATCTCGCGTGGTCGCACCATCCGCGAGCTGGTGACCATGATCGCGATAGTCGCGCCGGTGATCACCTGCTTCTGGTTCACCATCGTCGGCGGCAGTGGCCTGGCCTTCGAGCTGAGCAACCCCGGTTCGGTGTCCGAAGCCTTCGCCGGCTTCAACCTGCCCGGCGCCCTGCTGGCGATCACCGCGCAGCTGCCTTTGGGCTACCTGATCTCGGTACTGTTCCTGATCCTCACCATCATCTTCGTCACCACCACCGGTGACTCGATGACCTACACCATTTCCATGGTGATGACCGGCACCGATCATCCACGCACCGAGATCCGTGTGTTCTGGGGCGTGATGATGGGCGTGGTGGCGGCCCTGCTGATCTCCATCGGCTCGGGCGGCATCAGTGCGCTGCAATCGTTCATCGTCATCACCGCCGTGCCGGTGTCCCTGGTGCTGCTGCCGGCCCTGTGGAACGCACCGCAGATCGCCCGGCGCATGGCTGACGAGCAAGGGCTGTAACCGCTTCGACGCTAGTTTTCTGAGGGAACGCGACAGCCGTCGCCTCCCTCTTTTTTATTCCCCACGAAATAGGAGCACGCCATGAAACAGGCCGTGAAAACCCAGCTGTTCCCGTCCAAGGCCCCACTGGAGTGGGCGGTGATCGGCAACGGCACCTTGTACACCGCGCAGATCCCCATCGACGCCCAGGGCCAGGTGGTGCCCGGCGGCATCGAGGCGCAGACCCGGCAGACCCTGGACAACCTCAAGCACACCCTGGAATGCGCGGGCCTGGGCATGGACGCGGTGACCCAGGTGCTGATCTACGTCACCGACCGCAGCTACCTGACCACGGTCAACGCGGTGTACGCCGAATACTTCAGCGCGCCCTACCCCAACCGCGCAGCCATGGTCATCGCCGGCCTGGCCCGCGAGGAAATGCTGGTGGAGCTGGTGGTGTACGCCGTCGCCTGACCTGCTTGATGCCTAACAGGCCGTTGAAAAACTACTGCGCTCGACTAAGCGGCGTTGAAACCGGCCTCACAAAAGCGAAGCGTTGAACGCGCTTTAGCGCGGCCCCGAAGGGGTGAGCGAAGCGAATCAAATGCTCATTTACACCACGTAAACTGCGCTTTTTCGGCCGATTTCGCCTTGCCTAGCCTTCGCTCGCTACATTTTTCAACGGCCTGCTAACGCGCTGGCTCGGCACCACTGGCTGGCGCGCAGAGTGCCTGGCACTCAACCCCTGGAGCGGCCACCACAGCAACCCAGAGGCATCGACTCCTCGCGCACCAGCGCCTAATCGCCACAAGCGAGGACGGCGCCGCGCACAGCAAAAAGCCGCCAGTTAGGCGGCTTTTTTGCGCTTGGTTTGCGCCTCAGTTACCGTCGCGGCGCAGAGCCTGCGGGGTGAAGTCGCGCGGGCTCAGCGCCGCGTTAAAGTCGTACATCGACTCGTTGTTATCCAGGCCATCGACGAAATAACGAGCGCCCTTGAGGTCGTAAACGGTTTCCAGGGTGCTGCCGAACATCGGCACCTCGTAGTAACTGATCGGGTGGCTTTCCTGCAGCCCCGTCAGTTCGCCATTCTTGTCATACAGATCGACCGCGAGGATCTGCCAGCTGTCCTCATCCAGGTAGAAGCGCCGCTTGCCATAGGGATGGCGGAAACCCTTGCGCAGCTCGGCCTCGACCACCCACACGCGGTGCAGTTCATAGCGCAACAGCTCGGGGTTGAGCGTGTTGCGCTTGAGGATGTCCTCGTAGGCAATGCCCTGCTGATGCACCGCGTAGCTGTTGTAGGGCACCAGCACTTCCTGCTTGCCGAGCAGATTCCATTCGTAGCGATCCGGCGCACCGTTGTAGGCATCGACCTGGTCGGCGGTGACCATGCCGTTGGTATCCGGCCGTGCGGTGTCATAGGCCAGCATCGGCAGCCGGCGCACGCGGCGTTCGCCACGGCTGAAGCGCCAGACCTTGCGGATCGCCAGCACCTGGTCGAGGGTTTCCTCCACCACCAGCGCGGAGCCCGCCAGCATGGACGGGGCAATCACCTTGTACTTGTAATAGAACAGGGTGTTGTCCAGATCCTGCGGGCTGGTGCCTTCGCGGCCATAGCGGAAGTAGACGTCACGCTCCAGCTTGAGCAGGCTGTAATCGCCATTGGCGAGCACCGCTGCCTGGTTGGTAACCATGCTGAGCTGCTCACCACGGTAACGCATGATGTGGTTCCAGATGGCTTCCTGGCCGTTCTGCGGCAGCGGGAACGGGATACCCGCGGCAACGCCCTCGACGCCGTTGCCGCCGGAGATCAACTTGGCATTCTGCGCGTTGAAGCGGGTGGCGTCGTAGATGCGTTGCGGCGCCGCAGCGCTACGTCGAGTCGGATAGACGTCCAGAAAGTAGTCGGGATTGTTCTCCAGCAGCAGCTTCAGGCCGGCCGGCAGTTGCCCCTGGTGCTGGGCGAGACTCTGGCTGTCGAGCCTATACAGCGGCGCATCGCCGGCATAAGGGTCGGGATGGTGCATACCGGGCCGGTAATTGGCCGGCGGCTGGGCCAACCCGCCCTGCCAACGGGGAATGGTGCCGGCGAGGTTGCCGGCGCGCTCGCCACCCAGCGGGGTGAGATCCTGACCCAGCCGCGCGGCCTGGGCACTGTCGACCTGGGCCTGCGCCTGCAGCGCCACGACGGCCAGCAGCAGAATTGAACATTTTCTCAACACAACCAACTCCTCAGCGCAGTTGACGTCTTGCGCCACTGCTTTTTTGTACCCGAACCGCAAAAAGGGTCGGGATTGATGTGCTTCGCTGTTGCGGTGAGGGTTGTCCTGACGCCGGGTGGTCCCGGTCTTGTGCAAGCGTCCTGTGGCTGTGGGTCAGCCCAGTCACGCTGCCGGAGCAGCGGCTGGCACGATACTCTGCTTAGTTGCAGTTACCTATAGCGACGCTGACATCGCGTTCGCTGTAGCGCGACTTCTTCACACAGGCGCAGAGGTCGTGAAAATATCGAGCGCCGTCGTGAGGCCGCCTCCCGGCGTTCGCGGCGCGGCATGCTACGGGCGTTCGCAGGCGGCCGCAGTAGACAAGAGCCGTTTCACAAGCGCTCAGTTCTCGCGCTGGAACTTCAGGTCCCAGACGCCATGACCGAGGCGCTCGCCACGACGCTCGAACTTGGTGACCGGCCGCTCTTGCGGGCGCTCCACGCAACGGCCGTCGGCCGCCAGGTTGCGGTAACCGGGCGCCACGTTCATCACTTCGAGCATGTATTCGGCGTAGGCCTCCCAGTCGGTGGCCATGTGCAGCACGCCACCGACCTTGAGCTTCTGCCGCACCAGCTCGGCGAACGCCGGCTGGACGATACGACGCTTGTGATGGCGCGCCTTGTGCCAGGGGTCGGGAAAGAACAACAGCAGGCGGTCGAGACTGGCGTCGGCCACGCAGTTGCGCAGCACTTCCAGGGCATCGCAGCTGTAGACCCGCACGTTGCCAAGGTTTTGCGTCATCAGGCCGTTGAGCAAGGCGCCGACACCGGGGCGGTGCACCTCGACGCCAATGAAATCCTGCTCGGGGGCCGCCGCCGCCATTTCCAGCAGGGACTGGCCCATGCCGAAACCGATTTCCAGGGTCCGCGGCGCACTGCGGCCGAATAGCCCATCGAAATCCGGGGCGCCAGCGTCCAACTGCAGACCAAACTTGGCCCAGCCCTGGTCGAGGCCACGCTGCTGGCCCTCGGTCATGCGCCCGGCGCGCATCACGAAACTCTTGATAGCGCGGTGCTGGCGCTTGTCCTCGGCTGCAGACGAGGGTTGGTGCGATTCGGTCATCGGAGGCTCTTCAAATCGGTGGTTCTTGGGTCTGCCTACAGCACGCAAAGCTCTCTCGGATCTAGCGAGCTAGAGCCAGACAAGGCAAAAATGGCTGAGGATGCGGACTGGGCTCGCATGCGAGTTTACGGCTGTAAATGAGCATTCCGAAGCCATTTTTAACGCCGTATGGCCGACGCGCAGCAGATCATGCTCGGTTCAACGGATCAGCCCGTCCAGCGGCGACGAGGCGCTGGCATAGAGCTTCTTCGGCATGCGCCCAGCCAAATAGGCCAGACGACCGGCGTCAATGGCGTACTTCATCGCCTCGGCCATCATCACCGGGTGCTGCGCATGGGCGATGGCGCTGTTCATCAGCACCGCCGCGCAGCCCAGCTCCATGGCGATGGTGGCATCGGACGCGGTGCCCACGCCGGCATCGACCAGCACCGGCACGGTCGCCTCTTCGAGGATGATGCGCAGGTTGTAAGGGTTGCAGATACCCAGCCCGGTGCCGATCAGGCCGGCCAGCGGCATCACCGCGATACAGCCCATCTCGGCCAACCGGCGGGCGATGATCGGGTCGTCGCTGGTGTAGACCATCACGTCGAAGCCGTCCTTGACCAGCACTTCGGCGGCCTTGAGGGTTTCGATCACGTTGGGGAACAGGGTCTTCTGGTCGGCCAGTACTTCCAGCTTGACCAGCTTGTGACCATCGAGCAGCTCACGGGCCAGGCGACAGGTGCGCACGGCATCCTCGGCGTCGTAGCAGCCGGCGGTATTGGGCAGGATGGTGTAGCGCGAAGGCGAGATAACGTCGAGCAGGTTCGGCTCACCCGGGTTCTGGCCGATATTGGTGCGGCGCACGGCGACCGTGACGATCTCCGCCCCCGAGGCTTCGATAGCCGCGCGGGTCTCATCGAGATCCTTGTATTTACCGGTGCCGACCAGCAGACGTGACTGATAGGTACGGCCGGCCAGGGTAAAAGGCTTGTCGCTACGTATTTGGCTCATTGCAAACTCCTGTGCGGATTAACCGCCACCAATCGCGTGCACCACCTCGACCCGGTCACCGTCGCGAAGCGCGGTGGCGGCATGCTGGCTGCGCGGCACTATATCCAGGTTGAGCTCGACCGCGACCCGGCGTTCAGTCAGATCCAGACGGCTGACCAGGTCGGCAACGGTAGCGCCATCGGCCAGTTCGAAAGATTCACCGTTCAACTGAATACGCATAACGCAGCGGTCACAACTTGGGAGGGGCGGGCATTCTAGCCCGATCGCGGGCGATGACCAAGGCTAAAGGGTGCCATTCGTCCAGCATTCTGACGTGGGGGTCAGGTTAACCGGCACTGGCAACGCCGGGCGGCACGCCAGCCGTCCTGTTCAGCGCTCGGTGAAGCGCCAGGCCGCCAGGCCGAGGCACAGCCAACCGGCGAGAAAGGCCAGGCCACCGAACGGCGTAATGATCCCGAACCCGCCGATGCCGCTGAGGCTCAGCAGATACAAGCTGCCGGAGAACAACAGAATGCCCAGGGCGAAACAGCCTCCGGCCAGATTCACCAACCGGCCAGGCACCTGCAGCGCCAGCAAGGCGACCCCGAACAGCGCCAAGGCGTGGATCAACTGGTAGTGGCTGCCGGTCTGAAATACTGCGAGGTGCTCCGGGCTCAACCGATTTTTCAAGCCGTGGGCAGCGAAGGCCCCCAGGGCGACACCGGTAAAACCGGCGAAGGCAGACAGCAACAACCATAGACGCGCCATGTATCACTCCAGACAAGGGCAAACCGGCCGCTATAATGGCCGGCAAAATCCCCCTGGCCAAGCCCGCATGTTTCGCTCCATCCGCCGCCTCATATTCAAACTGCTGCTCTGCCTCATGCTCGGCTCGGCGCTACTGGTACTGGTCTTGCGCTGGGTGCCGCCACCTGGCACGGCCCTGATGGTCGAACGCAAGGTCGAATCCTGGATCGACGGCAAACCGATCGACCTGGAGCGCAGCTGGCGCCCCTGGAGCGAGCTGCCGGACGACCTGAAAATCGCGGTGATTGCCGGCGAAGACCAGAAATTCGCCGAGCACTGGGGCTTCGATATCGCCGCGATTCGCGCCGCGCTGGTACACAACCAGCAAGGCGGCTCGCTGCGCGGGGCCAGCACGCTAAGCCAGCAGGTGGCGAAAAACCTGTTTCTCTGGTCGGGCCGCAGTTGGCTGCGCAAGGGCATCGAGTCCTGGTTTACCGGTTTGATCGAGCTGCTCTGGCCGAAACAGCGAATCCTCGAGGTCTATCTCAACAGCGCCGAGTGGGGCACCGGGATCTTCGGCGCCGAAGCCGCGGCACGGCATCACTTCAATATCGGCGCGCCCTACCTGTCGGCCCAACAGGCCAGCCTGCTGGCCGCCGTACTGCCGAACCCACGCCAACGCAGTGCCGGCCAGCCAAGCGCACAAGTCAGCCGGCGCGCCCGCTGGATTCGCCAGCAGATGCGCCAACTCGGCGGCAGCCACTACCTCAGCCGACTGCAAGTCACGCTCCCGGACTGGTGGCCGAGTTGGCTGAAATCCTGACGGGGCCCCTGCAAGTCGGTGTCAGGGCTGCTTCAAGGCCTGCCGTGGCAGCACATGCAACAGCAGCAGCTGCTCGTCTTCGGTGTGTGCCGTCAGCCCCGACTCGGGATAGACCCAGGCCTGGCCTTCGCCCAACTCCAGGCGTAGGCGCGGCTGGCCGACGCTACTGACCAGCCGCTCAGCAGCCACAGCCTGCTGCGGCTTGAGACTCAGCGCAACGATGGCATGCGTGCCCAACTCGGCCAGTAGTTGCTGGCTGAGCGGCTGCCCCCCCAACCCGGCCGCGGCCAGCAGACTGGCGCGCTCGGCCTCGCCCAGGCTGACTTCGGCTTCCAGCGTCCAGGGCTCGCCACTCGCCTGCCAGTCAGCACGATAGAGCAAGCGCGGCGGCTGCAGCCAAAGCTCGCCCTCCACCTGAGTTCGCAACATCGCCAGACTCAGGCGGTTATCGGCCAAGGGCACGAGCACGGCGGTTTGCCACTCGGCCAACCAAGGCAGTGGCGCCGCCGCAGGTTGCGGGCGCATCAGCCAGGCGCCCCAGGCGAAGAACAGCAGGGCGACGGCAACAAAGATCAAGCCATGCTGCGCACGCAGGGGCGGCATGTTCATACGCATTCTCCAGACGGAAAAAAGCCGCACTCGAGTGCGGCTTGTTCGGGTCACGCAGCAACTACGCCGCGATCGAGCCCTTGAGCTTGTTCATGGCGCTTTTCTCCAGCTGGCGGATACGCTCGGCGGAGACGTTGTACTTGGCGGCCAGCTCGTGCAGCGTGGCTTTCTCCTCGCCCAACCAGCGCTGGTAGAGAATGTCGCGACTGCGCTCATCGAGTCCGTCGAGGGCCTCATGCAGGTTGGCGGCAGAGCTGTCGCTCCAGTCCGCAGCCTCGAGTTGCCGCGCCGGATCGTAGCGGTGATCTTCCAGGTACTGGGCCGGCGAGTAAAACGCACTTTCGTCATCGGCCTCGGTAGCCGGATCGAAGGCCATGTCGTGGCCGGTCAGACGGCTTTCCATCTCGCGCACTTCGCGCGGCTCGACACCCAGGCTTTCCGCCACGGCGTGCACTTCCTCATTGTTCAACCAGGCCAGGCGCTTCTTCTGGCTGCGCAGGTTGAAGAACAATTTGCGCTGCGCCTTGGTGGTGGCGACCTTGACGATGCGCCAGTTGCGCAGGATGAACTCATGGATCTCGGCACGAATCCAGTGCACGGCGAACGACACCAGGCGCACACCCATTTCCGGGTTGAAGCGCTTGACCGCCTTCATCAGGCCGACATTGCCTTCCTGGATCAGGTCGGCCTGGGCCAGGCCATAACCGGAATAACTGCGCGCGATATGCACGACAAAACGCAGGTGGGCGAGCACCATTTGCCGAGCGGCTTCGAGGTCCTGCTTGTAGTACAGGCTCTCGGCCAGCTCGCGCTCCTGCTCAGGGGTCAACAGCGGTATGCAGTTGACCGCATGCACGTAAGCCTCCAGGTTGGCGCCCGGGACTAAAGCATGAACAGGTTGCAAAGAAGTGGACATGTGGATCCTCCGACTCACGAATCGAACGCAGTGTAACACTGAGTTCTACGACTAGGAACGCCTGTACAAGTTCCCTTACACATAGTCAATATCAATAAAAACAATAACTTACCTATCTAGGTTCTAATTCATTCAGGTGCCGAGCGACCGCCAGCCAGGCGCCGATATAGCCTAACAATACGGCGCCAAGCAGCAACGACAAGCCGTCACCTGCCGGCACGCCAGCCAGGGCGAAGTTGCTGCCGTACAGTCCGGCCAGGCGAATCACCGAGTCATTCAGCCAGCCCAGGCCATAGGCCAGCACCAGCCAAGCCAGCAGCCCGGCACCCAAACCATAGAGCGCGCCCATATAAAGGAAGGGCCGACGCACATAGCTGTCAGTGCCGCCGACCAGCTTGATCACTTCGATCTCGGTACGCCGGTTCTCGATGTGCAGGCGAATGGTATTGCCGATCACCAGCAACAAGGCCATCACCAGCAACAGGGTCAGGCCGAAGACGAAGCGATCGCCCAGGCTGAGAATCGCCGTCAGCCGCTCGACCCAGACCAGATCGAGTTGCGCCTGCTGCACCTTGGGCAAGTCAGCCAGACGCAGACGCAGGGCCTCCAGGGTGACCTTGTCGACTTCCCTGGGGGTTACCAGCACCACGCCCGGCAACGGATTTTCCGGCAAGTCCTTGAGTGCCTCGCCCAGCCCGGATTGCTGCTGGAACTCCTGCAAGGCCTGCTCGCGACTGATCCAGTCGGCCGCGGCGACATCGTCCATCGCCGCAATCTGCTCGCGCAGCGTCTGGCCTTCGGCCTCGCTCGCCTCGACCTGCAGGAACAGGGATATCTGTGCGGCGCGCTGCCAGGAACCGCCCAGACGCTCGACGTTGTCCAGCAGCAAGGCCAGGCCCATCGGCAGACTCAGGGCAACGGCCATCACCAGGCAGGTGAAGAAGCTGCCGATCGGTTGCTTGGTCAGGCGGCGCAGACTGTCGACCAGGCTGGCGCGGTGGCTTTCCAGCCAGGCGTCGAGCTGGCTGCGAAAGTCCGGCTCGTCGCCTGGGGTTTTCGGCTCGTGCTTTTTCGGCGCGGCGCCAACGCGCTGCGCCGGCTGTGGGGGTGGCATGCGGGTGGCGCTCATCAGACGGCCTCCCCATCGCCGATCAGGCGGCCGCGCTGCAGGGTCAGCATGCGATGGCGCATGCGCGCGATCAGCGCCAGGTCGTGGCTGGCGATCAGCACGCTGGTGCCGAGTCGGTTGATGTCCTCGAACACACCCATGATCTCCGCCGCCAGGCGCGGGTCGAGGTTGCCGGTCGGCTCGTCGGCGAGCAGCAGGGCCGGCCGATGCACGATCGCGCGGGCAATACCGACACGCTGCTGCTGGCCGGTGGAGAGTTCGCCGGGGAACTGCTCGGCCTTGTCCGCCAGCGAAACACGCTCGAGCGCGGCACCGACGCGCTTGCCGATCTCCGGCTTGGACAGGCCGAGAATCTGCAGCGGCAGGGCGACGTTGTCGTACACGCTGCGATCGAACAGCAGCTGGTGGTTCTGGAACACCACGCCTATCTGCCGGCGCAGATAGGGGATCTGCGCGTTGGTGATCTGCCCCAGATCCTGCCCGGCCAGCAGCAGCTTGCCGGTAGTCGGCCGCTCCATCGCCAGCAGCAGGCGCAGCAGGGTGCTTTTGCCGGCCCCGGAATGGCCGGTGACGAAGAGGAATTCGCCGCGGCGCACGCGAAAGCTCAACTCGTGCAGCCCGACGTGACCGTTGGGGTAACGCTTACCGACCTGCTCGAACTTGATCATTACGATTCCCGCGACTGGAACAGCGCCTGGACAAAAGAGTTGGCCTCGAAGGTACGCAGGTCGTCGATGCCTTCGCCGACGCCAATATAGCGAATCGGCAGACCGAACTGCTTGGCCAGAGCGAAGATCACCCCGCCCTTGGCGGTCCCGTCCAGCTTGGTCAGGACCAGGCCGGTTAGGTTCACCGTCTGGTTGAACTGCTTGGTTTGATTGATCGCGTTCTGCCCGGTGCCAGCATCCAGCACCAGCAGCACCTCATGGGGCGCCGTGTCGTCCAGTTTGCCGATCACCCGGCGGACCTTCTTCAACTCTTCCATCAGGTTGTCTTTGGTGTGCAGGCGGCCGGCCGTGTCGGCGATCAGCACGTCCATGCCGCGCGCCTTGGCGGCCTGCACCGCATCGAAGATCACCGATGCCGAGTCGGCCCCGGTGTGCTGGGCGATCACCGGAATCTGGTTGCGCTCACCCCAGACCTGTAACTGTTCAACGGCGGCGGCGCGGAAGGTGTCGCCGGCGGCCAGCATGACCTTCTTGCCGTCCTGCTGCAGTTTTTTCGCCAGTTTGCCGATGGTGGTGGTCTTGCCGGCGCCATTCACGCCCACCACCAGAATCACATAGGGCTGCTTGGTCTGATCCACGTGCAGCGGCTGTTCGACCGGTTTGAGCAGCGCCGTCAGCTCGTCCTGCAACGCTTGGTACAAGGCGCCGCTGTCGGTCAACTGCTTGCGCGCGACCTTCTGGGTCAGGCTCTGGATAATCAGGTTGGTGGCTTCGACACCGACGTCGGCGGTCAGCAGGCGGGTCTCGAGCTCCTCGAACAGCTCGTCATCAATCGCCTTCTTGCCGAGGAACAGACTGGCCATGCCCTCGCCCAGGCTGGCACTGGTCTTCGACAGGCCCAGCTTGAGACGGGCGAACCAGCCGCCCTGGTTATCGCCCGGTTTGTTCTGCTCGGCCAGCGCCTCGGCGCCCGCAGGCTGCTCCATGATCGGCGCAACCGGCACCGGCACCGGTACCGGCGTCGGCGGCTCGGGTTCAGGCTGGTGAGCGACGGGATGCAGCACTTCACTGCCGGCATTGATGCGGAACCGCGAAGGTCGCGGCGCCTGCACCGGTTCGGCCACAGACTCAGTCGGCGTCGGCGTCGGCGTCGGCGTCGGCGTCATTGCCGGCACGGCACTGGCAGGCGGCGCAAGCGGTTCGACCGCTGGCGCAGCGGTCTCGGCGACTGATGCTTGCGGTTCAGGAGCCGGCGTCGGCTCAGGGGCAACCGGAAGCTGACTGCTGGCGGGCTCTTGCGGCTTCTTGCGCAACCAGCCGAACAGGTCTTTCTTCTCCACGGGTTTCTCCGCGGGCTTCTCGGCAGTTGCTGGCACAGGCGGCGTAGCGCTGGGTGCGGGGGTCTTCTTGTCGTCGTTGGAACCAAACATGGAGGCCGGCTATCTCAAAGGTGCGACGCGCCAGTGGGCGGGTCTAAGACATTGCCTGCGCGGCGGGTAAAAAGCTGAAGAAACCGCACAGTAATATTCAGACCACATACCAGACGTGGCCGCCAGTAAAACGGATGCGTATCCTAGCACCTCCGCGCCCGCCGACGCTAAGTCCAAGCGGGTCCGTCCGACAGGTCGACAATTGATGAAGATGACAGTCCAACGCGCAGCCGCCTTGCTCCTCGCTGCGCTCTGCATGCCCCTGACGGCCTTGGCCGCAGAGCCGCAACCAACTCACGAATTCAGCCTGGACAATGGCCTCAAGGTCATCGTGCGCGAGGATCACCGCGCCCCGGTGGTGGTGTCCCAGCTCTGGTACAAGGTCGGCTCCAGCTACGAGACGCCCGGCCAGACCGGCCTGTCCCACGCCCTCGAGCACATGATGTTCAAGGGCAGCCGCAAGCTCGGTCCCGGCGAAGCCTCACGCATCCTGCGCGAGCTCGGCGCCGAGGAAAACGCCTTCACCAGCGATGATTACACTGCCTATTACCAGGTGCTGGCGCGGGATCGCCTGAGTGTGGCCCTGGAGCTGGAAGCCGATCGCCTGGCCAGCCTCAAGCTGCCGGCCGAAGAGTTCGCCCGCGAGATCGAGGTGATCAAGGAAGAGCGGCGCCTGCGCACCGACGACAAGCCCAGCTCGCTGGCTTACGAACGGTTCAAGGCCATGGCCTACCCCGCCAGCGGTTACCACACCCCGACCATCGGCTGGATGGCCGACCTCGAGCGCATGACCGTCGAGGAGCTGCGCGCCTGGTATGAAGCCTGGTACGTACCGAACAACGCCACCCTGGTGGTGGTTGGCGATGTCAGTGCCAGCGAGGTGAAGGTGCTCGCCGAACGCTATTTCGGTGACATCCCTGCACGCGCGGTGCCGCCGGCGAAAATCCCCCGCGAACTGGCCGCGCCGGGCGAGCGACGGATCACCCTGCACCTGAAAACCCAGCTGCCGAGCCTGATGCTGGGCTTCAACGTGCCGGGCCTGGCCACCGCCGAAAACCCGCGACAGGTGCATGCCTTGCGCCTGATCGCCACCCTGCTCGATGGCGGCTACAGCGCCCGTCTGCCGACGCGCCTGGAACGTGGCGAGGAACTGGTTTCCGGGGCCTCCGCCTGGTATGACGGCCAGACGCGCGGCGACAGCCTGTTCGTCCTGTCCGCCACGCCCAATGTGCAAACCGGCAAGACCCTGGCGCAAGCCGAAGCCGGCCTGTGGCGCGAGCTGCAGGATCTGCAGCAGAACCCGCCCTCCGCCGAGGAGCTGGCCCGCGTGCGCGCTCAGGTCATCGCCGGACTGGTCTTCGAGCGCGACTCGATCACCAGCCAGGCCACCGCCATCGGCCAGCTGGAAACCGTCGGCCTGTCCTGGACGCTGATGGATCAGGAACTGGCCGAACTGGAAGCCGTTACCCCGGCCGATATCCAGAGCGCGGCGAAAACCTTCTTTACCCGCGACCGCTTGAGCGTCGCCCATGTTCTACCCGAGGAGAAGCATGATGAGTAAGCGCAATGGTTTGCGCTACGGCCTGCTCGGCCTGGCGGTACTGGCGCTGTTGGCACTTCTCGTCCTGGTGAACAATCGCCCCGACGAAACCAGCAGCCAAGCCGAACCCGCCCCGTCGACGGCCATCGAATCCCTCGCCGCACTCAACGGCCAGGCACCGAGCCGGCGCAACCTGGAGATCCAGACCTGGCAAACCGCCGAGGGCGCTAAGGTGTTGTTCGTCGAGGCGCGCGAGCTGCCGATGCTCGACCTGCGCCTGACCTTCGCCGCCGGCAGCAGCCAGGATGACGGCGTACCAGGGGCGGCGATGCTGACCAACGCCATGCTCAACGAAGGCGTACCGGGCAAAGACGTCGGCGCCATCGCCGCCGGCTTCGAAAACCTCGGCGCCGAGTTCGGCAACGGCGCCTACCGCGACATGGCGGTGGCCAGCCTGCGCAGCCTGAGCGCCGTGGATAAACGCGAGCCGGCCCTGCAATTGTTCAATCAGGTGATCGGCCAGCCAACCTTCCCCGACGATGGCTTGGCACGGATCAAGAACCAGCTGCTGGCCGGTTTCGAGTACCAGAAGCAGAACCCCGGCAAGCTCGCCAGCTTGCAGCTGTTCGAGCGGCTCTACGGCGACCACCCCTACGCCCACCCCAGCGAAGGCAGCGAACAGTCCGTCCCGGCGATTAGCCGCGAGCAGTTGCAGGCCTTTCATGCCAAGGCCTATGCCGCCGGCAACGCCGTGATCGCGCTGGTCGGCGACCTCTCGCGCGCCGAAGCAGAAGCACTCACGGCTGAGGTTTCCGCCGCACTGCCGCAAGGCCCGGCCCTACCCCTCATTGCCCAACCGGAAGTGCCGCAAGCAGGCCTCAGCCATATCGAGTTCCCGTCCAACCAGACCCACCTGATGATCGCCCAGCTCGGCATCGACCGCCGCGACCCGGACTACGCCGCGCTCTATCTGGGTAACCAGATTTTCGGTGGCGGCGGCTTTGGCACCCGGCTGATGACCGAGGTCCGCGAAAAGCGCGGCCTGACCTACGGCGTCTCCTCCGGGTTCAGCGCCATGCAGGCACGCGGGCCCTTCATGATCAACCTGCAGACCCGCGCCGAACTCAGCGCCGGCACCCTGCAATTGGTCAAGGACATGCTGGGCGACTACCTGGCCAGCGGCCCGACCCAGGAGGAACTGGACAACGCCAAGCGCGAGCTGGCCGGCAGCTTCCCGCTGTCCACCGCGAGCAACGCCGCGATCGTTGGCCAGCTCGGCTCCATGGGCTTTTACGACCTGCCGCTGAGCCATCTGGAAGATTTCATGCGTGAAGTCCAGGCCCTCAGTACCGAGCAGGTCAAGGCTGCCATGGCCAAGCACCTCGATCCTGAGGCGCTGGTGATTGTCACTGCAGGCCCTACCGTCGAACAGAAAGAACTGCCGCCACCCAGCGACGACCCCGCCGAACAACCCTCAGCCGTACCGGAGCACTAATGCGCAAGCCAAGCAAAGCGGGCACAGCCCATAGTGGCGATGGCCAACTGCGGATCATCGGCGGGCAATGGCGTTCGCGCCAGTTCAACTTCCCCATGGCCGCCGGCCTGCGCCCCACCCCCAATCGCGTGCGCGAAACCCTGTTCAACTGGCTGGCACCCTACATCGAAGGTGCCACGGTGCTCGACCCGTTCACCGGCAGCGGCGCACTGTTCCTCGAAGCGCTGTCACGCGGGGCCGGCAGTGCCCTGGCGCTGGATAGCAACCCCAGCGCCATCGCCGGCCTGCGCGGCCACCTGCAGACCCTGAACTGCGAGAACGGCCAGTTGCTGCAAAGCGATGCCCTGGTCTACCTGCAGACCCAGGCCGCCACAGCGTTCGACCTGGTGTTTCTCGACCCGCCGTTCAGCCAGGATCTGCTCCTGCCCGCCTGCAACCTGCTGGAGCAACACGGCTGGCTGGCGGCTGATGCCTGGATCTACACCGAAAGCGAACATCCGCCCTCCAGCCTCGGCCTGCCCGGCAACTGGCGCCAGCACCGAGAGCAGAAGGCCGGTCAGGTGTATTACGCGCTGTGGCAGCGCAGCGCGCAGGGTGGCTGAGACGGCACCCCGCCACGGTCCTGGCCAATCCGGAACAGGCAGGCGCATCAGCCAGCCCCTGTAGCCCGGGTGTAATCCGCGGGGTATTGTCGATTAGCCACAACTTCCCCGGATTGCATCCGCGCTACGAGCGACAAGCATGAGTCCGACCTTCAACCCCGCCTGGTGGCTACCCGGCCCGCACCTGCAGACCCTGTGGAACCCGCTGTGCCGCAAGCCACCGCAACTGCAGCGCCAGCGTGAACGCCTGTGGCTGGAGGACGGTGACTTTCTCGACCTCGACTGGCACGGTCCACATGCCGCCGAAGCACCACTGGTGCTGGTGCTGCACGGCCTGACCGGGTCGTCCAGCTCGCACTATGTGCTCGGCCTGCAGCAATCCCTGGCGGCGCGCGGCTGGGCCAGCGCGGCGCTGAACTGGCGCGGCTGCTCGGGCGAACCCAATCTGCTGGCGCGCGGCTACCACTCCGGCGCCAGCGACGACTTGGCCGAAACGGTGCGCCACCTACGCGCACAACGGCCGATGACGCCGCTGTATGTCGTCGGCTATTCGCTGGGCGGCAACGTGCTGCTCAAGTACCTCGGCGAAAGCGGCAGCGACAGCCAGGTGCAAGGCGCCGTCGCGGTATCGGTGCCGTTTCGCCTGGATCAATGTGCGGATCGCCTCGGCCTGGGCTTCTCGCGGATCTACCAGGCGCACTTCATGAACGAGATGGTCGCCTACGTGAAGACCAAGCAGCGCCTGTTCGCCCACCAGGGCATGGCCGATCGCTTGTCCACCCTGGACAACCTCGGGGCACTGGATGGCATGCGCACCTTCTGGGACTTCGACGGGCGCATCACCGCGCCGCTGCATGGTTTCAGCGATGCCCAGGACTACTACAAACGTTCGTCCAGCCGCTACTTCCTGGGCAGCATCGCAACTCCGACCCTGATCATCCAGGCCGCCGACGACCCCTTCGTGTTCCGCCACAGCCTGCCCGAGGCCGACGAGCTGTCGCCCAGCACCCAGTTCGAGCTGCATGAGCAGGGCGGCCATGTCGGCTTTATCGACGGCTCGCCGCGACGACCGGGTTACTACCTGGAGCGGCGCATTCCCCTGTGGCTGGAGACGCTATAGCGGCATGGCCCTGAGCAGGGCTTTTCCCCACGGCTGATAGCGCAATGAAAAGACTGCAGCTGGATGACAGGCGGGGTAAGCCACGGGCGCTGCGGGAACCGCCCGGAATGGTTGCCCTTCCGCATTTACCTGGGTAAAGGCCTCGCTGACGATACCGACCTCGCACGGCAAGGCCGATGCATAAGCACTGCGTATCACCGCGGGGATGTCGCGCAGGCCTGCACCGTCTTGCCACCAGACCTGCACCCCCCGCGCCTTCAGCTCGCTTAGCCAACGGGCATTGGCCACGGGCGCCAACTGGCCGCTGCTGTATGCGCTGACATGCAGTGGCTGCTTGATTAACTCCGCCAGACTCTGCAATTGCCGCAAGAACTCCTCACGCCGTTCCCGGTCGTTAAAGGTCCGATCCGACAACTCCGCTGGCAGATACCAGCCTGCTGGTGCAAACCCTTCGACAGCCAGACGGCGTTGCTGATCCAGCCCCCGCGCCAGTAATTGATGCCAATAGAATGGCAGCTGGTCGACGGCGGCAACCCGACTGAAATAGTCCGGATCCTGGTACAGCCCCAGGATTAACTGCAACCCTTGAGCCTGCGC
Source organism: Pseudomonas sp. CC6-YY-74 (assembly GCF_002025205.1). Taxonomy (GTDB): domain Bacteria; phylum Pseudomonadota; class Gammaproteobacteria; order Pseudomonadales; family Pseudomonadaceae; genus Aquipseudomonas; species Aquipseudomonas paeninsulae. The sequence goes on from NZ_CP019947.1 coordinate 3,698,120, forward strand.
GTCCAGGAGTGCGGCCCGCAGCCAGCCCTGCTCACCGCCAAAGTCTTCGTCGCCATAGCGCGTCCACTGCACGATCAGGCGATCGACGCCCTGTTCACGGCTCTGCTGCCAGATAGCGCGCCATTCACTGGCACTGAGCTGCGCGTCGCTGTTCAACGGCTGATAGAACAGCGTCTCAGCACGAGTCGCCTGCGCCATGCCCAGGGCAAGTGCCAGGACCAGCAAAAATCGCGTCATAGGGCGAGCTCCACACCCAGCAACCAACCGTTCGAACCGTCGTACAACGTGCCGCCCAGTGCCTGCTGATATTCCACCTTCAGCGCCAGCCGATGCCGATACGCACTGTACTGCGTGGCGCCAAACCATAATTGCCAACGCAACCCGGCGCCCAGGCGCACGTCCTGCTGCGCGTCCTGCTCGGTGCCTTGCAGCATCGCATAGGGGCCGAGCGCCTGCGCGCCTTGGCTGCCCAGTTTGAACATCTGGCCCTGGTTGTAGCGCACCAGCAATAGGCGCTCGGACTCATCGACCCACCATGCCGCATCCAGATAGAGCGAGCGCTCGGGCCAACTGTCCTGCGTCGGGCGCCAGTCATTGCGATAGTTGCCCTGGTCGAGAAACGACGCGGTCGCACGCAACATCAAGTCGTTATCCGCCACCCCGAAGTCTTCCCGATAGAGCTCTGCGGACAGGTTCAGATTCAGGTTATTGAACGGCACATAGCGCAGACCTATGCCGCCCCCCAGGGTCGAACTCAGCGGACCGCCATCCCCTGAGCCGAGCAGCCGCCCGTACACCGACAACCGCTTGCCGCTGTAGTCCTCCAGGGAGTGGTCCCATAGCGCGGTCTCAGTAAATTCGCCCGAGTCGCGCTGGTCGGCGGCGCTGGCGACTCCGTCCGGTGACCAGGTACTCGCCAGTGAAATACTGTCGCGCCGCTGCAGATATTCATGCTGGCGGCGTGCGGCATAGCGGCGCTCCTGAAGATCGCGAATGCTCTCATCAACCACCTTCAACTGCGCGTGCTCCAGGTCGATGGCGCGCCGCAGACTCTCACGCGCCCGCGGCTTATCCCCCACTTCGATATAGCGCGCCGCGAGCGCCTCAGCCAGACGAAAATCCTCCGCCTGCAAGGCACTGGCCCTGACCAACGGTGCGATGGCGGTTGCCCGCAGCTCCGGAGTAGGCGAGGCGGCCATGCGCAAGCCGTATTCGCTCTGCAGCACGCCATTGTCCGGCTCCAGCTCGGCAGCACGCCGCAGCCATTGCAGCCCTTCTTCCTCCCCACCCGCTTTTATGGCTAGCTGGCCCGCCCGATAGTAATCGCCGCCCTGCGTCTCCAGCTCCAAGACCTTTCGCTGGCGCGCCAACGCTTCGGCGGGGCGACTGCGCGCGTCAGCGATAGACGCGCCGAGCCGCCAGTATTCTGCTGTACGCGCCGTCAATTCTTGCCAGTGCACCTCGGCCTTGTCGGCCTGGTCACTCGCCAACGCTACACGGGTCCGCGCGAGCCGGGCCTCAACGTCGAGTTGCTGCTCGGTAAAGCTCGACCACAGTTCATAAGCCTGGGCCGGCATTCCGGCTGCAGCCAGGGCGTAGGCCAACAAACCGCGACTGTCTGCATCGCCGGCAGCTACCGCCGCCTGTAGATAGACCACTGCCTGTCCAGGCTGGTCCGGCATCGAGCACTGCCCCAGCGCACGCCACTCGAGCGGGTCGGATGGAGTATCGCCAGCGAGTTCTTGTACCCGCGGACAAAGCCCCTGAGCGGCCAAACTACTGGTTAGGCGCCCTTGTAGCGTCGCCGGCAGCTGCCTTCTGAAGGTAACGAGGCGGGCCGACGGAATATCCCTCGCCTGCCCATACAGATCGACCAGGCGAGTCAGTAGCGGCTCGGGTAGATTGCCGCGCCGACCTTGCTGCACCCGCTCAAGAAGCTGCCGCGCCTGAAGCGGCTGGCCGGTCTGCATCCACAAATAACTGGCCAGGTCCGCCGAGCGTAGATCGCCCGTAGCCTGGTAGTGCCGTTGCCACCACGTTGCTGCCGCAGGTGCATCAGCCATTTTCTGCGCGAGCTGCGCCTGCTGCGCTGAGCGTTGCGCGCTGTCGGGCTGGGCATCCAGCCAGGCTCGGGCGCTGATAAAGTCTCCGCGCGCAATCCAACGGGCCAGCAAATGCTCCCGGCGCAGTGCATCCCAAGGTTCGGCAAGTACTGTGCGCGCCATTAGCTGCTCGGCCTGCAAAGCCTCAACTAGCACCAGCCAACGCTGCGGCTCGGCCTCGGCCGAGCAACGTTCCAGCTCGCGACGAGCCCGCGGCGGATCAAGCTTGGCCAGCCAGGCCGCATTATCCAGACAGGGTTGATGCAAGGCGTCAGCCATGACCATGGCCAGCTCAACATCCCCATCATCACGCGCAAGCTGTAACAGCCTGACGCGGTGCGGCGCATCGAGTTCCCCTGCACTATCTAGGGGCAGCAGTAACTCTTTCGCCGAACGCGTATGCCCTTGGCCAACTGCTCGGTCTGCCAGCAGCAGCCGTAACCAACCCTCATCCTCCGGGGAGGGGGCTTGCCGCAGCAGGTCAGCCACTCCCTGCTGCCGCCCAAGCGCCGCATAGGCCAGCCCCAGTCGGCGCCAACTTTCGGCGTCCAGCTCGGCCTCGGCCTGAAGGGGCAAGAGACTCTCGATGACCGCCGACCAGTCGCCGGACTGCTCGGCCAGCACCGCCCGATGACGGCGCAAGACCGGGGTCAACTCGATCGGCACTGCCTGCAACCACGCCCAGGCGACCGGGGGCCCCTCGCGCTCGCTCAGCTGTTGCGCATAGGCCAGCATCAGTCGCTCGCGGGCGAGCGCATCAGGCTCGGCCTGTAACCAGGCCTCCAGCTGTTTCGCCGGCGGCGCTGCACTGGAGGTGATCCAGCCGATCCGTAGCGCGTTGATCTGCGCCGCGCGCTCTTGCGCCGGCAAGGCCGAGGCCACTTCCAGCGCATCGGCATAGCGGCCCTGCTTCAGCAGGGCGTGGACCAATATCCGTCTCGCCTCCACGGCATTCGGTGAGATCTTCTCGAGGACATGCCGCGCCAGCTCTTCGGCTGCTACGGGCTGGTCTTTTTGCAGAGCCTTGTAGGCCTTGTCGATAAAAGGAAAGCTGCGGAAGTTTTGCAGCTCACTTGCCCCATCAGCCGGCTCTGCGTGAGCAAACCAAGAGCCCAGCAAGAGCAGTGGCAATAGCCCTAAACGGTGATGGCGTGGCATCTGATGCATTCCTCCAGCGCGTGGAAACCGACTTGCTGCTCTTTGCGCTGTTCTTCCAGGGCTTCCTGGAGAACCACTTCACTGACCAGCCCGCGCCGCACCAGCGAACTCCCCAGACTCTCCAGTTCAGGGTCAAAATCGATCAGGGCCTGGGCCATGACCGTATTCGGCAACATACCGAACTCCTGGATCAGGTCTCCAAGCATGACCTGATGACGACAGACCCGCTCCATCAGCTCAGCGTCGTTCTGACGTGCTGCCAGCTGCTCCAGCAATTCACCCGTAGCGCTGGACTGATGGCGGCCGTACCAATACCGCAGCCCGACCGTGACCCGGCCCTGCGGCGCGATCCTGTTGATCAATGGACGCCCCAGCTGACGAGCCATTGCGCCAAGTGCGACCTGACTGAGTGCGCGTTCGGAGACGATGACCAGTCCATCGGCCTGCTCCGCAACCGGCAGGACTGAGTAGCGCAGTGCCAGGCGCGCTGGCAGCGCATCGATCAAGCGCCGATCCAGCGCGAAAGGATTGAGCGGACAGCATTCCAACTCAGCCTGCTCGGCCAGTGCTTGGGCCAGTTGCTGACTGTCGACCAAGCCACGCAGCAGCAACTCTCGCCCGATCCGCCGACGAGGTGCGGTCAGCACCGCTTCCAGTTGCTCTTGATTGATCAGCCCAGCACGCAGCAGTTTCCTGCCAATCGGTTCGCGACGGGGCGAGTCGACCAGCGCCGGAAACTCGTGAGACGTCTTGTCCCACGCCACGCGACGGGAATCGCCCATGGCGATCACTTGTTTCATTGCACGTAAATTGGCGAAAAAATTCACCCAATTGCTCCACAGCATCCGGGGCGCCGCCAGCACGCCCTGCGCCACACCGTAAAATGAGCCGGCAAAGTAGCAACGTTGAAACAAGCGGTTAGCCAGCAGCAGGCCATTGAGCAGCAACAGGCTGGACAGCAGCGGACTGTCCCCCAGTACCGAGGCAAAATTCCAGGCGCCGGGCAGCAGCAGACTGACTGACCAAATCATCAGCAACTGTACAAAAACCAAACTGGCCAACAGACCGACCATATTGGCGACGCCACCCCTGCGGTCGCGCCAGAGAAAATAGTTGAGCATCGGCTGCTCGCTCCAACCAAGCGTACGGGTGCCCTGATAGACGATCCCGGTGATCCATCGGGCTTTCTGGCGAATCGAGGCCTCCAGGGTTTCGGGAAAATGCTCACGCACGCAGATGACGCCGGCCGCACGTTTATTAACCCCCCGACGCCGCTCTCCCAGCGGGGCCAGGGTTGTATCCGATACGCTGAAACGCGCGAAAATCTCTTTCATTCCCTTTCTTTTGAGACGGAATCCAATGTCGTAGTCCTCAGTCAGGCTCTGGATGTCGAAGGCCACCCCGTCACCATCCTCCAGCAACGCGACTATGGCGCGGCGGCTGAAACAGGTACCCACCCCCGCACTCGGCACCTGGCCGACCAATGCCTCGCGCACCACCACGTCTTTGCCATGCAACTCGGCGAACTCGTCGGCGTAATGGCCCGTCGTGAAGTTCCACCAGCGCTTGACGTAGGGATACACCGGCACCTGAATCAGGTCTTTACGCGGCAACAGGTAATTGAACAGGCGTAGCTCAAGCGGGGAAATTACGTCTTCGGCGTCGTGCAGGATAAAACCGGCGAAACTCAGCTTCGCCTGCTCCTCGAACCGCAGCATCGCGTCGATGATATTGTTCAGGCAGTCAGCCTTGCTGGTCGGTCCTGGACGGGCACAGACGACCTTGTGCACATTCGGATAACGCAGACAGACGGCGTCTACGTCGGCCTGGGTTTCCAGGTCGTTCGGATAGGTGCCGACGAATATCTGATAGTTCTCGTAGTCCAGGGTCGAGGCCGCGAGACGCGCCATCTCACCGACCACTCCGACCTCACGCCAGGCCGGCACCATGATTGCCAAGGGCTTTTCCGCGACGCCGTAGAGCAGCGACTCGTCGGCCCGGGTAACGCGACGAAACACCCCCAGCTTACGCCAGAGTGTTCGCCCCCAATACACCAGGTCAATGAACAGGTCGTCCACGCCCAACACCAGCATCAGCACGGCGAGGACCAATGTCACCCACTTCAGGCCGTAGAGGTAGTAGGTAAAGCCGTCAATCAAGGCATAGCTCAAACTGATTGAATCGCTCACTGGCACCCTACCATCAGGTACTGACGCACCTGTTCGACGATCCGTGCACTCGCCTGGCCGTCGCCATAGGGATTGTGCGTCCGCTGCATGGCCGCATAGGCTGCCGGATCATCAAGCAGGCGTGATACTTCCTCGACGATACGTGCCTCATCGGTTCCAACCAGGCGCACCGTCCCGGCAGCCACCGCCTCCGGACGCTCGGTGGTATCGCGCATGACCAGCACGGGTTTGCCTAATGAGGGCGCCTCTTCCTGCACCCCACCCGAATCGGTGAGGATGATGCTGGCCCGATCCATCAGATAAACGAAGGACTGATAACTCTGCGGCGCGATGAGCAGTAGATTGGGCAGTCCATCAAGCAACCGATAGACAGGCTCCTGAACCCGTGGATTGAGGTGCACAGGGTAGATGAAACGCACCTCAGGGTAACGCTGAGCAAGACTGCGTAGCGCCTGGCAAATACGCAAGAACCCATCGCCGAAGTTCTCCCGCCGATGCCCTGTGATCAGGACCATCCTCGCCTCACCACCCAGGCCAGCCAGTGTCGAATCAGCGGGCCTCCAGTCCATTTCTCGCAACTTGGCACGCATCCACATGAGAGCATCGATCACTGTATTGCCAGTAACACTGACCTGAGCGGCCGGCACGCCTTCTTTGAGCAGGTTCGCCTGCGCCCAGGCGGTCGGAGCAAAATGCAGATTGGCGAGCACCCCGGTCAACCGCCGATTGGCCTCTTCTGGCCAAGGCGCATAAAGATTGTTGGTTCGCAGCCCCGCTTCGACATGGCCGACCGGAATGCCGCGATGGAATGCTGCCAGTGCAGCGGCGAAGGAAGTTGTTGTGTCGCCGTGCACCAGAACCATGTCAGGCATCTCGACCTGCAATACGTGATCGAGCTTGGCGAGAATCGCAGCGCTGAGGCCATTCAGTGTCTGGCCCGGCGTCATCACGTCGAGGTCATGATCTGGACTCAACGAAAAAAGACCTAGCACATCGTCAAGCATTTCCCGGTGCTGCCCGCTGACGCACAAACACAGTTGCAGGTCATCGGCCGCCGCAAGTGCTTGAGCTACAGGTGCCATTTTGATGGCCTCGGGACGTGTACCGAAGACCAGCATGATTTTTCTCAAAGCACGCGAAGAAGGCAGCAACTCTGCTGCCGCTGGAACCGACGGGGGGGCACTCACAGACACCTCAATGCACCGAAAGCGCATTAACCTTAGAGAAAAGGAGGCAGGATTAGCATGCTCGCCGGCCCCGAACAGGGTCGACGTGCACATGCAGAAAATGATACTAGATCGCCACCCACTCTACCGTCAATCTGTGATCAACATCACAAACAAATAGCTAGAGCACCTGCTGCAGTGGCACAAACAACTTCTCATACAAGGCATCAACCGCCGCCTGCGCCTGCGGCGCGATATAGCCGCCTTCCAGCGCCAGTACCTGATAGATGCCGCGGCGCAACATTGCTTCGCTGAGCTCACCGGGCTGGCTGCGGGTGGTGCAGAGGAAGCGCACCCAGGAGGTCATGATGATCCAGGCATTGAGCGCCAGCGCCTCGATCTGCGCAGGGTTCATCAACAGGATCCCGGCTTCGACGAAGCCCTGGTAGATGCCTTGCGCGCCCTGCAGGCAGCGCTGGGCGAACAGCCGGTAGCGCTCGGCCAGCTCGGCATCGCTGTCGAGCAGATGCTCCAGATCGCGATGCAGGAAGCGGTAGTGCCACATGGCCGCGAGCAGCGCCTCCAGGTAGAAGGTCTTGTCGTCTATGCTCATGGGCCGGTCGGGCGGCAGACGCAGGAAGCTGTCGACGTGACGCTCATACTGGCCGAACAGCTCGGCGATGATCGCCTGCTTGTTGCCGAAGTGGTAGTACAGGTTACCCGGCGAAATGCCCAGGTGCGCGGCGATGTGGTTGGTGCTGACGCTGCGCTCGCCATGGGCATTGAACAGCTCAAGGCTGGCCTGAATGATGCGTTCGCGGGTTTTCGGTGGCGCTGCCATAACTGCTCGGTCTCGACTGCAAGTGCCCGGCAAAGGTACAGGGTGGAAGGCGCAATAGGCTAGCCAGGCGCAGCTTCTGGGCAGCGACTGATGACTCGCCTGGGTGCGCTGGTCGCCTGGCACGGTTATCCCATTTGACATATTAGAGTAATTGCTCTAAAAATCCAGCACACCCTTTTCCGCAGGCCTCCCCTTCTCGGGTCGACAGGACTGCAATGCCGAGGAACTGCACATGGCCGCCGACACCGCCTATCTACAAGACCCGCAACACAGCCAGCAGCAGATCAGCCAGCTGGAAACCAGCTTCGCCCTGCAACGCCAGGCGTACCAGGCCAACCCAATGCCGTCCGCCGAGCAGCGACTGATGTGGCTCAAGGCCCTGAGCGAGCGGCTGAGCAACGAGCGCGAGGCGCTGGTCCAGGCGATTTCCCAGGATTTCAGCAACCGTTCGGCCGACGAGACCCTGCTCGCCGAACTGATGCCCAGCCTGCACGGCATCCACTACGCCAGCAAACGCATCAAAAAGTGGATGAAACCCTCGCGGCGCAGCGTCGGCATGCAGTTCCTGCCGGCCTCGGCCAAGGTGGTCTACCAGCCGCTCGGCGTGGTCGGCGTCATCGTGCCCTGGAACTACCCGCTGTTTCTGGCCATTGGCCCGCTGGTTGGCGCGCTCTCGGCCGGCAACCGGGTGATGATCAAGATGAGCGAGTCGACCCCGGCCACCTCGCAACTGATCAAGGAGCTGTTGGCCAAGGTGTTTCCCGAGGACCTGGTCAGCGTGGTGCTGGGCGAGGCGGAAGTCGGCATGGCCTTCGCCAAGTTGCCGTTCGACCACTTGCTGTTCACCGGCGCCACCAGCATCGGCAAGCACGTGATGCGCGCCGCCGCCGAGAACCTGACCCCGGTGACCCTGGAACTGGGCGGCAAGTCGCCGGCCATCGTCTCCGCCACTGTGCCATTGGCCGACGCCGCCGAGCGCATCGCCTTCGGCAAGACCATGAATGCCGGGCAGACCTGCGTGGCGCCTGACTACGTGCTGGTGCCGAAAGACCGCGTGGAGGGTTTCGTCGAGGCCTACCGCCAGGCGGTACTGGGTTTCTACCCGCAGCTTGAGGACAACCCCGACTACACCGCGATCATCAACGAGCGCCAGCAGCAGCGCCTCAACGGCTACTTGAGCGATGCAGAGAGCAAGGGCGCGACCCTGGTTGCGCTGTACCCCGAAACCCAGGGCCGGCGCATGCCGCACACCGTTGTGTTGAATGTCAGCGACGACATGCAGGTGATGCAGGACGAGATCTTCGGCCCGTTGCTGCCGATCGTCCCCTACGAGGGCATCGAGCAGGCCTTCGCCTACGTCAATCAGCGCCCCCGGCCGCTGGCGCTCTACTACTTCGGCTACGACAAGGGCGAACAAGAGCGCGTACTGCACGAGACCCATTCCGGCGGCGTGTGCCTGAACGACACCCTGCTGCACGTAGCCCAGGACGATATGCCGTTCGGCGGCGTTGGCCCATCCGGCATGGGTCATTACCACGGCCACGAAGGCTTCCTGACCTTCAGCAAGGCCAAGGGCGTGCTGATCAAGCAACGCCTGAATGCCGCCAAGCTGATCTATCCACCCTATGGCAAGACGCTGCACAAGCTGGTCTACAAGCTGTTCGTGCGCTAGCTCTTCCTTTGTAGGAGCGGGCCATGCCCGCGATGTTTTTGCATGGTCGCTCTCGCAGGCATGGAACTAGGCGTCCCGCCCCCTACACAAGCCGATCCAGGTGATAACAACAATGAACGACACCACGATTGCCCGCCCGCACCTGTCGCGGCGCAACCTGCTGAAAGTCGGCCTGTTCGGCTCGGCCTTTCTCGCCACTGCCGGGCTGACCGCCAGCCTCAGCGGCTGCTCGGCCAGCACGCCCAAGCTCGGCTTTAGCGTGATCCGCGAATCCGACCTGCCCTTCCTCCAGGCCCTGATTCCGGTGATGCTGAAAGGCGCTGTGGCTCCGGCGAGGATGGCGCAGGCCGTCAACGGCACCCTCGAAAGCCTCGACTACAGCCTCAACCACCTGTCGCCCGAACTGCTCAAGCTGACCGTGCAACTGTTCGACGTGCTGGCCATGCCCCTGACCCGCGGCCCACTGACCGGGGTCTGGGGCAGTTGGCAGAACGCCTCGGCAGCCGATGTGCAGGTGTTCCTCAATCGCTGGCAGAACAGCTCCATCGGCCTGTTGAAGATGGGTCATGCCTCCCTGCTGCAACTGGTGATGATGAGCTGGTACAGCCGCGCCGAGTCCTGGGCCCATTGCGGCTACCCCGGCCCACCGACGGTCTAAAACCCTACGTACGTATGATGGGCCGGGCCGCGCAGGTTGAGCGCAGCGCTACCCACCGCAGAGCCGCCACACCGGCCCAGAACAACAAGAGAATTCGAAATGCCCGTACCCGACATGTTCAAGCAAGGCCTGGCCCGCGGCTGGAAAACCTACGACGGCTCGCGCCTGGACAGCGACCTGACCCTGGAAGCCGATGTCGCCATCGTCGGCAGCGGCGCAGGCGGCGGCACTACCGCGGAGATCCTCAGCGCCGCCGGCTTCAAGGTGCTGCTGATCGAGGAAGGCCCGCTGAAGACCAGCGACGACTTCAAGATGCTCGAGGCCGAGGCTTACGCCAGCCTCTACCAGGAAGGCATCGGCCGCATGAGCAAGGATGGCGCAATCACCATCATGCAGGGCCGTGCGGTAGGCGGCACCACCCTGATCAACTGGACCTCAAGCTTTCGCACCCCCACGCCGACCCTGCAGCACTGGGCCAGGGAACACGGCGTTACCGGCCACAGCGAGGAGGAGATGGCGCCCTGGTTTGCGCTGATGGAACAACGCTTGGGCGTCGCACCTTGGGCCGTGCCGCCCAACGCCAACAACGAGGTGATCCGCAGCGGTTGCGACAAGCTCGGCTACGCATGGAAAATCATCCCGCGCAACGTGCGCGGCTGCTGGAACCTCGGCTACTGTGGCCTGGGCTGCCCGACCAACGCCAAGCAGTCGATGCTGGTCACCACCATCCCGGCGACCCTGGACAAAGGCGGCGAGCTGCTCTATCTGGCCCGCGCCGAACGCCTGCTGATCGATGGCGAGCGGGTTACCGGCATCGAGTGCCTGGGCATGGACGAACGCAGCGTGGCGCCGAACGGCCGCAAGATCCGGGTCAAGGCCAAGCACTATGTCTTGGCCGGCGGCGGCATAAACACGCCGGGCATTCTCTTGCGTTCCCAGGCGCCGGACCCGCACCGGCGCACCGGCAAGCGCACTTACCTGCACCTGGTGAACTTCTCCGCCGCGCTATTCGAACAGGTGATCAACCCCTTCTATGGCGCGCCGCAATCGATCTACTCCGATCACTTCCAGTGGGATGACGGCACGGCTGGCCGCCTGTCCTACAAGCTGGAAGTGCCGCCGCTGCACCCGGCCCTGACCGCCACCCTGCTCGGCCGTTTCGGCATCGACAACGCCCTGCGCATGGAGCAGTTGCCCAACACCAACGTGATGCTGGCCCTGCTGCGCGACGGCTTCCACCCGGACAGCGCCGAAGGCACTGTCGAGTTGCGTGACGACGGCAGCCCGGTGCTTGACTACCAGATGACCGATTACACCTGGGATGGCGTGCGCCGCGCCTATCACAGCATGGCCGAGATCCAGTTTGCCGCCGGCGCCAACGCGGTGCTGCCCCTGCATGCCGACGCCGGCTATGTGAAGACCCTGGGCGAAGCCAAGAACCTGATCGACAACTTGAGTCTGGAAATTTACCGCACCCGCCTAGGCAGCGCCCATGTCATGGGCGGTTGCGCCATGGGCGAAGACCCGCGCCAGGCGGTCACCGACAGCCTGGGCCGGCATCACCAGCTGGCCAACCTGTCGATCCACGACGGCTCGCTGTTCCCCACCAGCATCGGCGCCAACCCACAACTGTCGATCTATGGCCTGACCGCGCAGCTGGCGAGCCAACTGGCCGAGCGGCTTTCTACCTGAATCTGTCACTTAGGAGCTTCGCATGCTGCCCAAAATCCTCTCAGGCCTGCTGATAGTCACCGGCATCATCCACCTGCTGCCGCTCAGCGGCGTGCTCGGCGCCGAGCGGTTGGCGGCACTTTATGGTTTGTCCTTCGAGGAGCCCAACCTATTGCTGTTGATGCGCAGCCGCGCCCTGCTGTTCGGCCTACTCGGCGCCTTTATGATCTACGCCGCCTGGCGCCCGACGCTGCAACCCCTCGCCCTGTTCGGCGGACTGGTCAGCGTGCTCGGCTTTCTACTGCTGGCCTGGAGCGCTCCCGGCTATAACGACGCCTTGCGCCGCGTGGTTATCGCCGACTGGATCGCCCTGGCCTGTCTGGCGCTCGCGGTGCTGTTGTACCAGGTGGCCCGTGGCAAAGCCTAAATCGCTCGCCGACTTGGCCCCAAGGGGATCGCTGCGCTACCATCCGACTCCCCAACGGATCCGCCAGGACGTCACGATGAATCGAGTGTTATACCCAGGCACCTTCGACCCCATCACCAAAGGCCATGGCGATCTGGTCGAACGCGCCGCGCGTCTGTTCGACAGCGTCATCATTGCGGTGGCCGCCAGCCCGAAGAAAAACCCGCTGTTCCCCCTCGAACAACGGGTTGCACTGGCCCGCGAAGTGACCAAGCACCTGCCGAATGTCGAGGTGGTCGGCTTCTCCAGCTTACTCGCGCACTTCGCCCAGGAGCAGGGTGCCAATGTGTTTCTGCGCGGCCTGCGCGCGGTCTCGGACTTCGAATACGAGTTCCAGCTGGCCAACATGAACCGTCAACTGGCGCCGGACGTGGAGAGCCTGTTCCTCACTCCGTCGGAAAAATACTCCTATATTTCCTCGACCCTGGTGCGCGAGATCGCCGCGCTGGGCGGTGATATCTGCAAATTCGTCCATCCTGCCGTGGCCGATGCCCTGCACGAGCGTTTCAAACGCTGAGCGACCACCCTTGTAGGAGCACGCCATGCGTGCGATCGGTATTGCGGGCAGCCCCGGTTCGCAGGCATGGCCTGCTCCTACAGCCCAGATGTCCTGTTCCCGACCCGCGCCCACACATGGCGCCCGCCCCAACAATCCGGCACAATTCGCCATCGTTGTCTGCCTATTGTTGTTTGAGAATGTCGTCGCCGAAGGCTGCGACAGGAGCTTTAATTCCATGTCCCTGATCATCACCGACGACTGCATCAACTGCGACGTCTGCGAGCCAGAATGCCCGAACGGCGCGATCTCCCAGGGTGAGGAGATCTACGTGATCGACCCCAACCTGTGCACCGAATGCGTCGGCCACTACGACGAGCCGCAGTGCCAGCAAGTCTGCCCCGTCGATTGCATCCCGCTCGACGAGCATCACGTCGAGAGCAAGGACGAGCTGATGGAGAAGTACCTGATCATTACTGGCAAGGCGTGACGCCATGCACCGCCTGAATCGCGGCGCGCTGCCCTGGCGCCTGTTCGCCAGCTCGCTGTTGCTGCTGCTCGCCCTGGGCTTGCAGGCAGCCGAACAACCCGGACGCGCGGCCATCGCCAGCGCCCACCCCGCCGCCACCGTCGCCGGCCAGGAAACCCTGGCCCTGGGCGGCAATGCCTTCGATGCGGCGGTCGCCATCAGCGCTGCCCTGGCCGTGGCCGAGCCTTACAGCTCGGGCCTGGGTGGCGGCGGTTTCTTTCTGCTGCGTGAAGCCGGCGCACAGCCCACCTATCGTTTTCTCGATGCCCGCGAGCGCGCGCCTCTGGCCGCCCACGTCGACCTCTACCGGCGTGACGGCGAGGTACAGAAGCCGCTATCGCTCAACGGCCCGCTGGCCGCCGCTATTCCCGGACTGCCCGCCGCATTGGTACTGCTGGCTGAACGCTTCGGCCGGCTGCCGCTACGCGACTCGCTGGCCCCGGCAATTCGCCTGGCCCGCGACGGCATCAGCATCGACAGGGTCTACCGCGAGCGGGCGAGCTGGCGCTTGGCCGCCCTGCGCGACGACCCGCAAAGCGCGCGGATTTTCCTCGACGATGAACGCGAAATCCCCGCAGAGTTCTCCCTGCTGCGCCAACCGGAGCTGGCCACGACCCTGGAACGCCTGGCCCGCGACGGCCATGCCGGCTTCTACGCCGGAGATATCGCCGAGAAGCTGGTCAGTGGCGTGCGCGCTGCCGGCGGCATCTGGTCGTTGCGCGACCTGGCCGAGTACCGGATCGTCGAACGCCACCCCCTGCGCGTGCCCCTGGCTGATGGTCGCGAGCTGATCAGTGCGCCGCCACCTTCGGCGGGTGGCCTGGCCCTGGCGCAAAGCCTGCTGATTTTGCAACAACTGCCCTGGCGCCAGGCCGAACCGGTGCAACGCACGCATTTTGTCGTCGAAACGCTGCGCCGTGCCTACCGCGATCGCGGCCTGCTCGGCGACCCGGACTTTGTCGCCAACCCGCAAGAGCAGTTGCTCGCGCCGAGCTATATAAACCAACTGGCTGGCAGCATCGATCCAGATAAAGCCACGCCCAGCGACAGCCTGCCACCTGCTGTTGGCTGGCACGAAGGCGACCACACCACCCATTTCTCGGTGCTCGATGCCGACGGCAATGCAGTGGCCGCCACCTTGTCGATCAACCTGCCGTTTGGCGCCGCCTTCATTGCGCCCGGCACCGGCGTGCTGCTCAACGACGAGATGGACGACTTCGCCGCCGATGTCCAGGGCGCCAACGCCTACGGCCTGGTCGGCAGCCCGGCCAACGCCATCGCCGCCGGCAAGCGCCCGCTGTCGAGCATGAGTCCGAGCTTTATCGAAAGCCCCAGCGAGTTCGCCAGCTTCGGCACCCCTGGCGGCAGCCGCATCCCGAGCATGGTGCTGCTGGCGATGCTCGAGTACCTCGACGGCCAGCCGATTACCCGCTGGCCGGGCGTCGCCCGCTATCACCATCAATATCGCCCGGATCTGATCGAGCACGAACCGAACACCTTCAGCCCGGCGCAGATCGCCGCCCTGCGCGCCCGCGGCCATCAACTCAAGGCCCTGGAGCGCAGTTACGGCAACCAGCAGGTGCTGTTCTGGGACAAGTCGGGCAAACGGGTCCAAGCCGCCAGCGACCCCCGCGGCGTAGGCATCAGCGCAGTGGTTACGCCGCCACGGCGGTAGCTAGCGTCGAGCAAGCCTTGCAGCGCTGGCCACTCATACCTCAATCCAGCTGGATCAACGGGCCATCCTCGGCCACCAGTTGGCGCAACGGGCGGAACAGCTCGTTTCCCTCGCCCTGCCCGAGCAGCAGCACGTTGCGCAGGCTCTGGGTGATACGGCTGACATAGCCCAGATCATTCATCAGCGAACTGGCCTGCTGGCCATCCAGCCGACGCTCGCGCACGGCGGCGAACAGGCGCTGGCGAAAGCCACTGTCGAAGGCTGCCGCCCCTTCGTCGAACTGCCGCAGGCGCTCGTCCAAGAGCGTATCGGGCAACTCGAGCCGACCCAGCTCGCGTACCTCGTGAAGCACGCCGAGCAGATGTCGACGCAACTCGACATAGCTCTGGCGGGTGCTGCTGTCAGCTTGGCGCAAGTAGCAGCCGAGATTCTTCTGCAAGTGCTTGGCATCTTTCACCGCGTCCACCAGTTGCAGCGCCGCCAGCTGGCAGCTGACCCAGAAGTGCTG
The DNA here is from genome assembly GCF_002025205.1 of Pseudomonas sp. CC6-YY-74. Taxonomy (GTDB): domain Bacteria; phylum Pseudomonadota; class Gammaproteobacteria; order Pseudomonadales; family Pseudomonadaceae; genus Aquipseudomonas; species Aquipseudomonas paeninsulae. The sequence goes on from NZ_CP019947.1 coordinate 3,713,251, forward strand.
ATGCGCCTCATCGAGGCTGACTTCCAGGCGACTCATGAAACTCAGCAAGTCGCTGTACACACCCTTGATATGCCGCTGGTAGAGCTGCTCGGCATCCAGCGCGCGGGGATCGGGGCGGGCGCTCAGCAGGCGTTCGTCCTGGCGGCTACGCTCGAGCTGATCCACCGGCACATAGAGCGCGTGGCAAATCACCTCCAGGCTGAGACGGGCCAGGTGCTGCAACTCCAGCACCACCGCTTGAGCCGCGCTGTCGGCACTGGCCAGGGCACTGTCGTCGAGATAACGCGCGCGCGTCCGCTCAGTCGCCGGCTCGGCCAGTTCGGTGATCAGCACCTGGGGTTCTTCGTGGTCCGGCAGCCAGCGTTCCAGCAGGCCCGCCAGCGCACCCTGCCACGGCCAGAACAGGCTCACGCCCATGGCATTGAACAGGGTATGGAACAGCGCCAGCTGAATCAGCAGGTTGCCGCCAAGGCCCAGCGGCGCCGTCAGCCACTGCACCAAGATCGCCAACGGCACCAGCAGAGCCAGTGCCAGGGCACCGCTGGTCAGATTGAACAGCACATGCGCCAAGGCCAAGCGCTGCCCGGCGCGGGAGCCACCGAGGGCGCCGATCACCGCCGTTACCGTACTGCCCAGGTTTGAGCCGATGGCGATTGCCAAGCCCTGCTCCAACGCCAACTGGCCCCCGGCCAGAGCCGTCAGGGTGAGCATCAGGGTGGCATGGCTGGACTGCAGCAATACCGTGATCAGCAAGCCTGCGCCAGTAAACAGCAGATGGCCGGCAATACCGGGAAGCTGGTACTGCAGGGGGTCGAAGTCGCCGGCCACGCTGGAGAAGCCGGCCTTCATCTGGTCGATGCCAAGAAACAGGAACGCCACGCCCAACACCACCCGGCCGACAGCAGGCCCTCGCGGACCAGTGAAACTGCCGAGCACGCCAAACACCAGTAGAGGCAACGCCAGGGGGCCGAGACTGACGTTCTGCCCAGCCAGGGCCAGCAGCCAGATACCGCTGGTGGTGCCCAGGTTGGCACCAAACAGGATGGCGATTCCCGCCGCCAATTGGATCAGGCCGGTACTGAGGAAGGCGATGGTCAGCAGCGACACCAGCGAACTGGACTGCACCAGCATGGTGGCGCTCACGCCGAACATCAGGCTTTTGAAGGGCGTGGCAGTGCTCAGCGCCAGCAGGCGCTCCAGTTTTCCGCCGGCCAGCTGGCGCAGCCCCTCCTCGAGGCACTGCATGCCGAACAGGAACAGCGCCAGGCCGGCGCACAGGCCAAGCCAGCCGGCACTGAACCAGAAGCTCAGGGCCAGCAGGGCAAACAGGAAAATCCAGCTAAACGACCGTAATCGCAGAAGCAGGCCGCGGCCGGCGTCAGGCATTCAGTGTGCGTTCAAGCGCAATCACTGGCGCTTGTTGTAGCCATCCCCGGTGCACCCCAGGCAGCGCACGAAGGCCGCCTTGCCCGGCTCGACCACCAGGGCCCGGCCGGCATCACCAATACCACCACCGGTAGCGGCGAACGGCAGCGCCACGACAAATACACCGGCACCGATCACGGTGGCAGCGATTAGCAAGGGACGAGCAATCAACAGATCCGCCACCATCGAGAAGGCGTCTGGCGCCTCGGCAGTGTAGAGCGGATCGCCACTGGCGTTTTGCACCACTTCCGCCTGTGCCGGCAGCGCCAGCAAGCCAGCGGTCAGCGCCAGGACAACAGCGGTTGAGGGAAACAGTTTCATCGGGGCGATCCTTCAGCTATTAGGAGGCAGTGCCAGTAACTATAACAGTGCTCTTGAAATTGTCAGCGTGACGCCCGTCAATCGCATGAAAAGCGTTCGCGAGTTTTTTCACAACCGCTCAGCGGTTGTGAAAATATCGAGCGCCGTCGCGAGGCCGTCTCCAGGCGTTCGCGGCAAGGCGCGATGCATGAAAAGCAGGGGCGTTTAATGAGCTAAATGACCCTGCTTTTCACGTCGCGCAACGCCGCTGCGGTCGTTTGGAGGCGGCCGCAGTAGGCGAGCGTTTTTTCACAACCGCTCAACGCTGGCAGCGTGGGCAATAGACACTGGCGCGCTGCCCCAGTTTGAGTTCACGCAGGGTCGTGCCGCAAATTTTGCAAAATTCGCCGCCGCGCCCATAGACGAACAACTCCTGCTGAAAATAACCCGGCTGACCGTCGCCACCGACGAAGTCCCGCAAGGTGGTGCCACCGCGCTCGATGGCATGGACGAGGATGCGCTTGATCTGCGCGCCCAGGGCCATATAGCGCGCCCGGGAAATCGAACCGGCTTCGCGGCGCGGATCGATACCGGCGGCGAATAACGCTTCGCTCGCATAGATATTACCGACCCCGACCACCACGGCGTTGTCCATGATGAAGGGCTTGACCGCCATCGAACGACCACGCGATTGCTGATACAAGCGCTCGCCGTCGAACGACTCGGTCAGCGGTTCCGGACCGAGTTTGCTGAGCAGCACGTGATGCAAGGGATCAGTGCTCCAGAGCAGCGCTCCAAACCGCCGCGGATCGGTGTAACGCAGCGCCAGACCGGACTCCAACTCGATGTCCACATGCTCATGCTTGGCCGCCGGCAGGCCACACTCAACCAGGCGCAGGCTGCCGGACATGCCCAGGTGGCTGATCAAACTGCCGGTCTCGGCCTTGATCAACAAGTATTTGGCCCGTCGCTCGACACACTCGATGCGCTGCCCTGACAAGCGCACATCCAGGTCTTCCGGGATCGGCCAGCGCAAACGACGCTCGCGCACAATCACTTGGGTAACCCGCTGACCTTCGAGAAAGGGAGCGATACCGCGGCGGGTGGTTTCGACTTCAGGCAGTTCAGGCATGGGCAATCAATCGAGCAGACACACTGGATGGCGGGCGTCTACCTTAGCAGGAAACCGCCCCGACCCAGGCGTTGGCGATGCCGGCGAACAGTCCGGCAACGAACGCCTGGCGGGCATCACTAAGCGGGTCGAGGACGCATGAAAATGACCAAGTCTCGACATCGCGAGGCTCTATCCGCCGGGACAAAACACCGCTCCATGTGCGCAAACCAGCCCGACGGGCCGGTTTGGCGCGAGCCGATCAGGCGTCGCTGTCGGCAGTCGCCTTGTAGGCGGCCGCATCCAGCAGTTTGTCCAGCTCGCTGGCATCGCTTGGCTTGAGCTTGAAGAACCAGCTGGCATAGGGATCGCTGTTGACGCTCTCGGGCTGTCGGCCAGATCCTGGTTGATCGCGATCACTTCGCCGCCCACCGGCGTGTAGATATCGGATGCGGCTTTGACCGACTCCACCACCCCGGCCTCCTGCCCGGCAGTCAGGGTCTTGCCGACTTCCGGCAGCTCGATGAAGACCACGTCGCCCAAGGCTTCCTGGGCGTGATCGGAGATACCGATGGTGACCGTACCATCGGCTTCCAGACGGGCCCATTCGTGGCTGGTGGCGTAACGCAGATCGGCGGGAATAGTGCTCATGTGTCGTTCCTCGTAAGACATGACGGCGACCGCGCCGTCAGGAGAATTTAGCAGGGGTTGGCCTTAGAGGGGGCTTACAAAAGTAGCGCGCGATGACCTGGCAAGGCGAAATCAACCGAAACGCAGCGCAGCGGAGTAACAGCCGCAGGCTGGCCCGTAGGGCGAGCGAAGCGAGTCAAAAGCGGAATGTACGAGGAGTACATGAGCATTTTGACTGGGCTCGCACTCGAGGCTGATTTCAACGCGGCATGGTCAAGCGCAGTAATTTGTAAACACCCTCTTAGCGAAATCAAGTCATTGCAACATAGCGCACACAGCCGCACCCAGCGGGTGACGGCATTCCCAGTTCCATCTAGGTTACAGGCTTGACGCAGCCTGCAGTCGCGTTCAGATCAGGGCCTTGCCATGGCGGACAAACATCGGTTTGATCACCCTGACCGGATACCATTTCCCGCGAATTTCCACCTCGGCGCGCTCGCCAGTGGCGGTCGGTACGCGCGCCAGGGCGATGGACTTACCGAGGGTCGGGGAGAAGCTGCCGCTGGTGATTTCACCCTCGCCCAGGCCTTCAACCCGTACCACCTGATGGGCGCGCAGCACACCACGCTCCTCCAGCACCAGGCCGACCAGCTTGGACTGGACACCCGTATTTTTCAGCTCTTCTAGCACCTTGCGCCCGACAAATTGACGCCCGGCCGGTACCCAGGCGATGCTCCAGGCCATGTTGGCCGCCAGCGGCGTAACGTTCTCGTCCATGTCCTGGCCGTACAGGTTCATCCCGGCCTCCAGGCGCAAGGTATCGCGTGCGCCCAGGCCGATCGGCGATATGCCGGCGCCGACCAGGTCATTAAAGAATTCCACGGCCTGATCGGCCGGCAACATGATCTCCAGACCATCCTCGCCGGTGTAGCCGGTGCGGGCGATAAACCAGTCGCCTTCCGCCAGGCCCTGGAACGGCGTGAGTTCGTGGATCAGCGCGGCGCGGGCCTGGGTCACCAGCTCGCAGGTCTTGGCGCGGGCATGCGGGCCCTGGATCGCGAGCATGGCCAGTTCGCTGCGCTCATGCAGTTCGACGGCGAAGGCGCCACTCTGCTGACGCATCCAGGCTAGATCCTTGTCGCGGGTAGCGGCATTGACCACCAGACGATAGCCGCTCTGCCCCTCGGCGGAGTCGGTGAGGTAGACGATCAGGTCGTCAATCACCCCACCTTGCTCGTTGAGCATGGCGCTGTACAGGGCCTTGCCGGAGAGGTGCAGACGCTCCACGTCATTGGCCAGCAGGTGCTGCAGATAGGCCTTGGCCTGACTGCCGCCGACATCGATCACGCACATGTGGGAAACGTCGAAGACCCCACAATCGCGACGCACCTGGTGATGTTCCTCGACTTGCGAGCCATAGTGCAGCGGCATATCCCAGCCACCGAAATCGACCAGCTTGGCACCCAAGGCGAGGTGCAGGTCATACAGAGGGGTGCGCTGTCCCATGGGTGTCTCCTTCCGGGCTTGGCAGAGCTGCGGGCAAGTGCTGAACCCGGCTGAGCCCTTTGCAACAGGGCGCTGGCCCGGGCTATCGCAATGACGCTCCGCAGCGAATGGCGCGCATTGTAGCCGCAAGACCGCCGCGGGTCATCTTGGCCGTTGGCCGTACTCTCCGCGGCCGAACGGTGGACTGTTCGCTGCGCTCATGAGCGGCCGGCGTCCCGGTCCGCCCCCTAGCTGATCCGCCGCGCCGAACGGCGGATCAGCAGGATCACCGGCAGCAGACCGACCAGCACCAGGGTCAGGGCCGGCAGCGCGGCACGGGCCCATTCGCCCTCGCTGGTCATCTCGAACACCCGCACCGACAAGGTGCCCCAGCCGAAGGGGCGCATCAGCAAGGTCGCGGGCATTTCCTTGAGCACATCGACGAACACCAGCAGCGCCGCCGACATCGCCCCCGGCACCAGCAGCGGCAGGTAGACCCGGAAGAACAGGCCGATGCCGCCGACCCCCAAGCTGCGCGAGGCTTCCGGCAACGATGGCCGGATCCGCGCCAGGCTGTTCTCCAGCGGCCCGTAGGCCACCGCAATGAAGCGAATTAGATACGCCAGCAACAAGGCTGACAGGCTGCCGAGCAGGATCGGCTTGCCCGCGCCGCCGAGCCAACTGGACAGCGGAATCACCAGTTCGCGATCGAGGAAGCTGAAGGCCAGCATGATTGCCACCGCCAGCATCGACCCCGGCAACGCATAGCCGAGATTGGCCAGGCTCACGGTCGAGCGCATCAAGCGAGTCGGTGCCATACGCCGGGCAAAAGCCAGCAGCAAGGCCACAGTGACCGTGATCAACGCGGCCATGCCGCCGAGGTAGACGGTGTGCAGAATCAAGGCGGTGTAGCGCTCGTCCAGATCGAAACGGCCGCGCTGCCAGAACCACACCAGCAACTGCAGCACGGGAATGACGAAACCACAGGCGAACACCAGGCCGCACCAAACGCTGGCGGCCAGTGCCTGGCCACCCTTGAGGTGATAGAGCGCCTTGACCCGGGGCCGCTCGTTGGCCGGACGCACGGCACCGCGAGCGCGGCGCTCGCCATAGAGCACCAGCATCACCGCGAGCAACAGCAGGCTGGCCAGTTGGGTGGCACTGGTCAGGCTGTAGAAGCTGTACCAGGTCTTGTAGATGGCCGTGGTGAAGGTATCGAAATTGAACACCGATACGGCGCCGAAATCGGCCAGAGTCTCCATGATCGCCAACGCCAGGCCCGCACCGATGGCCGGTCGCGCCATTGGCAGAGCCACCCGCCAGAACGCCTGCCAGGGGCTCTGCCCGAGCACCCTTGCCGCTTCCATCAGGCCTTTGCCCTGAGCCAGAAAAGCATTACGCGCCAATAGGTAGACATAGGGGTAGAACACCAGCACCAGGACGATGATCACCCCGCCGGTGGAGCGCACCCGCGGCAGACGCAGGCCAGCGCCAAACCAGTCGCGCAACAAGGTTTGCACCGGCCCGGCGAAATCCAGCAGACCGACGAAGACAAAAGCCAGGACATAGGCAGGAATGGCGAAGGGCAACATCAGCGCCCAATCCAGCCAACGCCGCCCAGGGAATTCGCAGAGGCTGGTCAGCCAGGCCAGGCTGACGCCGAGCACAGTGACCCCGATCCCGACACCGAGCACCAGCATCAGGGTGTTGCCGATCAGGCGCGGCAGTTGGGTTTGCCACAGGTGCGCCCAGATTTGCCGATCCACCTCATGCCAGCTGAACAGCAGCACACTCAGCGGCAGCAAGACCAGCAGGGCAACGGCAAAAGCGATGGGATACCAGCGACGCTGGGCAGGAAGGGCCACGCACAATCCTCGAAACTATTTTCTCGACGGCATAAACACAACGCCCCGGACTAAGCCGGGGCGTGGAGTATAACTGCAGCCTAAAGCAGGAAACCGAAGCGATTCTGCCGTTGCCGCTCAGACACTGACCTGGATCAGTTCCAGCCGGCGCGATCCATCAGCATGGTCGCTTCGGCCTGACGCCTGCCGGCCACTTCCAGAGGGATGCTGTCGGCCTTGAAGTTGCCCCAGGCAGCCACTTCAGCGGACGGCGCGATCTGCGGGTTGGCCGGGAACTCCTGGTTCAGGCTGGCAAACAGGCCCTGGGCGTCCTCGGTGGTCATCCACTCCAGCAGCTTCAGTGCGGCCTCGGGGTGCGGTGCGTGCAAGGTGACACCGGCACCGGACAGGTTGACATGCACACCGCGGTCGGCCTGGTTAGGCCAGAACAGCTTGGCCTTCAAGTCCGGCTGCTGCTTGTGCAGGCGGCCGAAGTAATAGGTGTTGACGATGCCGACATCACACTGGCCAGCGTCGATCGCCTGGATCAATGCGGTATCGTCCGCGAATACATCGGTCGCCAGATTGCTGACCCAGCCCTTGATGATCGTCTCGGCTTTTTCGGCGCCGTGGGTCTCGATCAGGGTGGCCGTCAGTGACTGGTTATAGACTTTTTTGCTGGTACGCAGGCACAGACGGCCTTCCCAGTTCTTGTCGGCCAGGGCTTCGTAGGTCGACAGTTCCTGCGGCTTGACCCGCTCGGTGGAGTAGACGAGGGTCCGCGCACGCAGCGACAGGCCGGTCCAGGCGCCGGTGCTGGAGCGATACTGAGCAGGGATATTGCTCGCGATCACCTGGGAATCGAGCTTCTTCAGGACGCCCTCCTGCTCGGCCTGCCAGAGGTTGCCCGCATCCACGGTGATCAGCATGTCGGCCGGGGTGTTCTCGCCTTCGGCCTTCAGGCGAGCCAGCAGCGGCGCTTCCTTGTCGGTGATGAACTTCACCGCTACACCGGTCTTGGCGGTATAGGCGTCGAAGACTGGCTTGATCAGCTCGTCGATACGGGCGGAGTAGACCACCACTTCATCGGCAGCCTGGACGGCGCCGGCCAGCGCAGTGAGGGTGAGAGCGGCAAACAAACGCTTACTTACCTGCATGAATCCTGCCTCTTGAGCGAAGGTGAGTCGAAAGATTAAATAATAGTGAATGTCATTTCGTTTCTCAACCATTGTTCGCCCCGCAGACGTAATCCGCCATGACCTAGGTCAATCTTCGCCAACCTTTTAATCCGCAACACCGTGCGCCACGCCTTTTGCAGGCGCAGTGACGGGTGACACAGGGAAGGTGTTGCGACGGCTTCAGGCGCGCGCCAGTTCCGGCAGATCGCCGCTGAGGCCCAGCGCCTGGCGGACGAACAGCGCCTTGGCCTCGGGCAATTCGTCGACCCAGTTGAGGCCGGCGTTGCGCAGCCAGCGCAGCGGTAATGGATCGGCCTGGAACAGCCGCTCGAAGCCCTCCATCGCCGCCATCATCGCCAGGTTATGCGGCATGCGCCGACGCTCGTAGCGGCTTAGCACGCGCTCATCGGCCAGACGCTCACCACGCGCCAGGGCATGCAGCAGCACCTCGGCCAGCACTGCAGCGTCGAGAAAGCCCAGGTTGACGCCTTGCCCAGCCAGCGGATGGATGCTGTGCGCGGCATCGCCGATCAGCGCCAGCCCATCTTCGACGTAGCGCTTGGCATGGCGCTGGCGCAACGGGATGCACAGCCGCGGATCGGCGTGCAACACCTCGCCCAGGCGATGTTCGAAGGCCTTGCCCAGCGCGACACAGAAACCGGCGTCGTCCAGCGCCATCAGGCGCTCGGCTTCACTCGGGGTGGCCGACCAGACGATCGAACACCAGTGCTCGCCTGGCGTTGAAGCCAAGGGTAGAAAGGCCAGCGGACCGTCGTCGGTGAAGCGCTGCCAGGCCGTGGCCTGGTGCGGCTGGGCACAGCGCACACTGGTGACGATGGCATGGTGCAGGTAATCCCACTCACGAGTGGCGCAACCGGCCAGGCGGCGCACCGCCGAGTTGGCGCCATCGGCGGCGATCAGCAAGGGCGTACGCAACTGGCGGCCATCGGTCAGGGTCAGCAGCCAGTCGTCGCCGGAACGGCGCAACTGCTCCAGGCGGGCATTGTTCAGCAGGCCGACATTGCCCTCGTGCAAACGCTCGAGCAAGGCGTCCTGGACCACACGATTCTCGACGATATGACCGAGCGTCTCGGCATGCACGCTGGCCGCACTGAAATGAATCTGCCCGGTACCGGAACCGTCCCACACCTGCATCTCGGCATAGGGACTGCTGCGGCGCGCGGCGACGCCCTGCCACACGCCAAGACGCTCGAGCACCCGTTGACTGGCGATCGACAGCGCACTGACCCGCGGTTCGAAGGGAGCGGCAGGATCGAACGGCTTGACGCTGAGCGGCCCGCCGTCGATCAGGAGAATGTCCAAGCCCTGCTCTTGCAGGGCCAACGCCAGGGCGCTGCCGACCATACCGGCACCCACGATGATTAGATCCGCACGCATGTTGATTCCTTAAACTGCCTGTCGGGCACGGGGCTTGAGCCGTACGTACAAGGTTTTATGCACCCGCGCCACCAGGGTTCCGGCGCCGTCACGCACCTCGACCTGCAGCTCGGGCAGGTATTTTTCGCCGGCGGCGGTCTGCGCACGGATGTCTTGCAACAGCTCGGCGCCGACGCTGAAGTCTGCATACACCGGGCCCTTGCCCGGCGCGATGAAGTCAATGTGGGCGGCCTTGTCCCAGACGATATAGTCGCGCCCGAGGTTCTCCATCAGCATCAGCATGAAAAACGGATCGGTCATCGAATACAGACTGCCGCCGAACTGGGTGCCCACATAATTACGGTTGTACCAGCTCAGGCCCATCTTGACCTGCACCTGACGGAAGTCCGCACTGATATGCCGCACCCACACCCCGGCGCCCAGGTAGGGCGGATAGATATTCATCGCCCAGCGCAGCATGCGCGCCTTGCGCGCCAAACGGCGAGCCGTCATTGCCTAGCGCTCCATACGGGTGCCCAGGCCCATGGCCTGGCGAGCGAACCAGCGTTTGGCCGGTGGCAGCAGATCCAGGCCCAGCAGGCCCAGGCCGCGCCCGGCGGCCAGCAGCGGCTCGCCACTGCTGAACAGGCGAGTGACCTGATCGGAAAAACCCACGGTCAATTGCTGGTCGACCCGCTGCCGTTGCAGATAACCCTGCAAGGTGGCCAGATCGCCCAGCGGCGCACTGCTGGCCTGAAGCGTCTCGGCCAACGCCAGGGTATCGCGCAGGGACAGGTTATAGCCCTGCCCGGCAATCGGATGCAGGCTGTGCGCGGCATTGCCGAGCACCACCAGATGGGAGCGCACCTGCTCTTCGGCCGCGGTCAGCGCCAGCAGGTACAGATGCCGCGCACCGACCTGGCGCAAGGCGCCGAGACGATAACCGAAGGCCTGCTGCAATTCCTCGAGAAAGCCTGCCTCATCCAGCCGCAGCAAGCGTTCGGCGTCTGCCGTTGAGCGAGTCCAGACCAGCGCACAGCGCTTGTCCGCCAGCGGCAACATGGCCATCGGCCCGTCTGCGGTGAAGCGCTCGAAGGCCTGCCCTGGTGATCGTCCTGCGGACTGATATTGGCAATCAGCGCACTCTGGCCGTAGGGCCTGTGGCTGACGCCTATGCCCAACTGCTCGCGCAAGCCGGAGCGGCCACCATCGGCCAGAATCGCCAGATCGCACTCCAGGCTGGACTCATCATCCAGGGTCAGTCGATAACCCTTCTCCAGCGCATCCAGGCGAGTCACCTGCGCCGGAGTGCGCCAACTGACCACCTGCTGATCCAGGGCCTGCCACAGGCACTGGCCCAACCAGGCGTTTTCCACCACATAGCCCAGCGCCGGCACGCCCTCGTCCTTGGCGCGCAGGCGCGCCGCGGCAAAGCGGCCGCGATCGGAGACGTGGATCTGCAGTATCGGTTCGGCGCGCTCACTGATGGCCTGCCACAAGCCAAAGCGCTGGTAGATCAGCCGCGTGCCGTAGGACAGCGCGGTAGATCGCGCATCGTAGCTCGGCTGATAGCCTGCGCCCGGCGCAAAAGGTTCGATCAGGCTGATGCGCCAGCCGCGCGCCTTGGCCTCGCCCTGCAGGGCCAGGGCCAGGCTGGCGCCGACCAGGCCGCCGCCGATGATTGCCAGATCGACTCGCTGCATGGATTCAGGCCGCCACTGTGGGTGCGGCGGCCATCAGCGCCTCGATCTCGGCGACGGTTTTCGGCACGCCAAGGCTAAGCACCTCGCAACCGTTCTTGGTCACCACCACGTCATCTTCGATGCGCACACCGATGCCGCGCCATTTCTTCGCCACACTGGTGTTATTCACGGCGATGTAGATGCCCGGCTCGACGGTCATGGCCATGCCGACTTCCAGCACCCGCCACTCGCCACCGATCTTGTAGTCGCCGACATCGTGCACATCCATGCCCAGCCAGTGGCCGGCACGGTGCATGTAGAAGGGTTTGTAGGCCTCGGCGGCGATCAGTTCGTCGACCTCGCCGTGCAGCAAACCCAGCTCGACCAGGCCGGCAGTGATCACCCGCACCGTGGCTTCATGGGCTTCGTTCCAGTGCTTGCCGGGGCCGATATGCTTGAACGCCTCTTCGTTGGCGGCCAGCACCAACTCGTAGATGGCCTTCTGCTCGGGCGAAAACCTGCCGTTGACCGGAAAGCAGCGGGTGATGTCGCTGGCATAGCAGTCGATCTCGCAACCGGCGTCGATCAGCACCAGGTCACCGTCTTTGAGCGGCGCATCGTTCTCGTGGTAGTGCAGGATGCAGGCATTCTTGCCGGCCGCGACGATCGAACCGTAGGCCGGCATCTTCGCCCCACCCTTGCGGAATTCGTAGTCCAGTTCGGCTTCCAGGTGGAACTCATGCAGGCCGGCACGGCTGGCCTGCATGGCGCGCACATGGCCGCGCGCGGAAATCTGCGCGGCCTCCTTCATCACCTTGACCTCGTTGCTCGATTTGTACAGGCGCATGTCGTGCAGCAGGTGGTCGAGGGCGACGAACTCGTTGGGCGGCTGCGCACCTTGACGCGCCTTGGAGCGGATCACGTTGATCCACTCCATCAGGTGGCGGTCGAACTCCTGGTTGGTACCCATGGCGTAGTACACGCGCTCGCGGCCTTCGATCAGACCGGGAAGAATGTCGTCGATGTCGCCAATCGGGAAGGCATCGTCGGCGCCATAGTGGCTGATCGCACCGTCCTGACCGGCGCGCAGGCCATCCCACAGCTCGCGCTCGGGAGAGCGCTCGCGGCAAAACAGCACGTATTCGCCATGTGCGCGGCCGGGAATCAGCGCGATCACCGCCTCCGGCTCGGGAAAGCCCGAGAGGTACTGGAAGTCGCTGTCCTGGCGGTAGACGTGCTCGACGTCGCGGTTACGGATATACACCGGCGCCGCCGGCAGAATGGCGATGCTGTTGGGTTCCATCTGCGCCATCAACGCCTTGCGTCGACGGACGTATTCCGACTTGGGGATGCTGATCATGGGCAGGTTGGATCCATTTCTAATGCGTAAAAAATCAGTGCAGCGACGGTTTGGCGGCCGCGGCTACAGGCTTGGTGCATTCACTGAACAGCAACAGCGGGGCCACCCGCAGGTATTCCATCACTTCCATGTAGTCGTTCTCGCCATCCTCCGACTCTTCCAGGGCGTTCTGCACCTGGGCAATGGCCGAGAGGTCCTGCAGCACCTCCATTGCCTCGGCGCTCAGGGCGCTCTCACGTGCGGTCAGGCCGAAGCCGCCGAGAAAACCCTGGCACCACTGGCCAATGGCCGCGGCACGCTCGCCCAGCGGCGCGTCGTCGGACGGCAAGAGCAGCACCACCGTGACCTCGTCACCGCACAGCTCGCCCTTGACCATCTCCTGCAAGCCAAGCAGCGCCTGGCGCACGTTATCTTGCGGGGCAGCGCCGAGCAGCTCGGCGGCATCCACCAGCCAGGCGTCGATATCGAAGCCGGCGCCGGCACAGCTGCGACCCAGCAGCAGGCCATGCAACTCGGCCGGGGAAACGGGATGACCGCTGTTGGCGAGCAGCGCGGCGAAAGCGGTATAAGGAGAACTTGAAGTCGGCATAGATCACTAGGCGCCAAGCGGCGCAATCACTAGAATGAAGGCCTCGTATCCTAGCACCGGCAGACGCGCCAAGACCATCCAAGGCCGGCGCAGGTTTGACCTCGTTCAGGTACAAGCCTATATAGTCCGGTTAATCCTTGCCTTAGCGAGACCCCATGGAAGACGTCGACCTGCACGCCCTCACGACCAAGCTGGACCAACTGATCCAGCGCGTCGAGCAGCTCAAGGCCCGCAACCGGGTTCTCCTGGCACATGAACAGGCCTGGCGCGAGGAACGCTCCCATCTAATCGAAAAGAACGAAATGGCCCGACACAAGGTCGAATCCATGATTTCGCGCCTCAAAGCCCTGGAGCAGGACTCATGACCCAGTCGAATACCGTTACCGTCCATATTCTCGACAAAGAATATTGCATCGCCTGCCCGCCGGGCGAACACGCCAACCTGGAAAGCGCCGCGCGCTACCTGGACGGCAAGATGCGTGAGATCCGCAGCAGCGGCAAAGTCATCGGCGCCGACCGCATCGCGGTGATGGCCGCACTGAACATCACCCACGATCTGCTGCACCAGCAGGACGACCTGGACAACTTGGGCCAGCAAACGACCTCGACCCGCGACCATGTGCGCGACCTGCTCGCACGCGTCGACCATGCCCTGGCCAATGATGACGATGACAATGGCCAAGCTCGCTAATTACGGCGCAGTGGTTTCAGGTATACTTGCCGCTGCTCCCTGGAGTGTGCGCCAGTTGGTGATGTCCCTGAGCCGATACGCACAAACCCGGGGGTTGCATGTTGGGGCCGGTGTGCATGTCCGCCTGACGGAAAGCCTTAACGCCTCCTGCAACCTCCACCTTGAACTTTCGGGTTCAAGGGCTAAGCCGACAGCGGCACGTCGGGGAGTCTTTCTTTCACACCTGCGGCCCTCTGCCGGCCACAGGTGCCTCGCCTGATCATGCTCGATTCAGTCGACCTGTCCCGCCCGAAATTACGCCGCCTACTGCGGCAAAAACGCCGCGCCCTCAGCCCTCAAGCGCAACACCGAGCCGCCCGTCAACTGTATCGGCAGCTGGTGCAACACCCGTTGTTTCGGCGCGCCAGACACATCGCCCTGTACCTGCCCAACGATGGCGAAATCGACCCCAGACCGCTGTTACGCGCCGCTCAACGCCGAGGCAAAGCCACCTACCTGCCGGTACTCAACGCCTGGCCGCGCAGCAAAATGGTGTTTCAGCGCGTGCGTCCGCACGAAACCCTGAAACCCAATCGTTTCCGCATCCCCGAGCCCCGCCACAATCGCGCGCAGCAACGCAAGGTATGGGCACTGGATCTGGTGTTGCTACCGCTGGTCGGCTTCGACCGCCACGGCGGACGCATCGGCATGGGCGGCGGCTTTTACGATCGCAGCCTGGCGTATCGCGCAGTGCGCAAAAAATGGCACAAGCCGACCTTATTGGGCCTGGCGCATGAATGTCAGCAGGTAGATCGGCTGGCGCTGGCCAGCTGGGATGTGCCGCTCAAGGCGACGGTGACGGATAAGGCGTGGTACTGAGCGACGTTGATGGCACCGCGATCCCTGCGGCGCATGGCGGATCAAGGTTGTTGGGTGACACTCACGGGCACATCACCCTGGCGCTCCCATTGGCTCTGGGTGTAACCCGTAGTAACCACGCCCAGGCTGAACAGGACGACTAATACCCACAAAAGATCTGGTTTACGTTTCATTGGATGCCTCCCCCTTCGAGGCATGCTGCGCACGGTGGACCGGCGGCTTTATTTTTATCGGTCGCTCTAAGTGTCTGGCGCAATGGCCGGCATTGTCTGCCTACTGCCACAACCAAGCAATTTCTGGCGCCAAACGGTCGCCAGCTGCGCGCACGACCATCAGCTCGCAGCAAGGACCGACTTTACGGAGCAAAGTTCATGCCTAATTGGCTGATGAAATCGGAACCTGACGAACTGTCGATCCACGACCTGCAGCGCCTCGGCCAAGCCCGCTGGGATGGCGTACGCAATTATCAGGCACGAAATTTTTTGCGCAGCATGCAGATTGGCGAGCAGCTGTTCTTTTATCACTCCAGCTGCCCCGAACCGGGCATCGCCGGTATCGCCCGCATCAGCAGCCTCGCCTATGCCGACCCGACGGCGCTGGACCCGCACAGCCATTACTTCGACGCCAAGGCCAGTAGTGAGAAAAATCCCTGGAGCGCGGTCGACGTGACCTTTGTCGAAATCTTCAGCCGGCTCATTCCACTGGCCGAACTGAAGGCGCAAAGCGCCTTGTTGGAACTGCCCCTGGTACACAGAGGTAGCCGTCTGTCGGTGATGCCGGTCAGTGCCGAACAATGGGCGGCAATCCTCGCGCGGCGCTGAGCGAACCCTGGCGCAGGGAACCGGCGCTGCGCGATGACAGCAACGACTCATCGCGGATCCAGCCCATGCGGCGCTGGCAGCAGTGCTCCTGGGCCTGGGCCTGGTCAGCCTGCTGCTCTGGCAGCGGCGGCTGACCGCCCAGCAGGAGCGTGTCGCCGAACGCGTCGACTACCAGGCGCACAACCTTGCCCGGCAACTGGAAGCCAACCTGCACGATCAGGTCGCCGGCCTGCGCCGCATCGCCCTGCAGTGGGATTACCGCGGGCGCATACCGCTGGATGAATGGCTGCTCGACAGCCGCTTCTCACTCGAGCGCGTCAAGGGCTACCAGGCGATCCAGTGGCTCGGTGCCGACCTGGCGATGCGCTGGATCGAGCCCCTGCAGGGCAACGAAGCGGCGCAGCAATTTCGCCTGACCCCGGCCCACCAGAACCGCGACATCCTGCATATGAACCAGGCCACCTACAGCAGCCTGGGCTACAGCGCAGAAGCGTTCCGCAAACGGCTCAAGCAGGATCCGGAACACCTGCTGCCGGGCGATCACGACTGGCTGGAGGGCGTACGCCAAGCCCAGCACGATAAGCTGACGAGCATCTTCCAGCAGAAGATGCGCAGACGCGACGGCAGCGAACAGGCCGCGGAGATCAGCGTACAACTGGTTCGGATTAACGATCACGAATACCTGACTGGAGTAACTCGCGACAACAGCCAACGCCTGCAACTCGAAGCGCAGCTGCAACGCCTGTCGCAGTAGGACGGCTTGACCGGCCTGTACAACCGACGTTTTTTTCGACAGTGAACTTAACAGCGAGTGGCGCCGCTTGCGCCGCCAGGGCGCCTCGCTGACCCTGCTGATGCTGGATATCGATTACTTCAAGAGCTACAACGACCAACTCGGCCATCTGGCTGGCGATGATGCACTACGCCAGGTTTCCGAGATCCTGCACACGAGCCTGCAGCGCGAGACCGTCAGCGCCTGCCGCTAAGGCGGCGAGGAATTCGCCATCATCCTCGCCGATACCGGACTGGAGGGCGGCATGCATGTCGCCTAACGGGTACAACGACGACTCGAAGCGCTGAACCTCGCCCACCCGGCCAACCCGCTGGAGCGCCTGCCCCTGAGCATTGGCCTGGCGGTTGTCGAACCAGGCAACGGCGAGTCGCCGGAGCTGCTGCCAGCACACTGCGACCAGCCGCTTTACCGCGCCAAGCACGAGGGACGCAACCGCATCTGCGTCTGGCAGGACGAGACGTGAGGGAAGGTGTCGGTCCGCGAGACCAACACAGCCTATCCCTCATGCCCCTTCAGCCGTAAACCTGCGGCCACTTTGTCGCCTTGAGCGCTGGCGTTACTGGATGATCAGGTTGTTGAACAACAGGTCGTCCACCAGGGGCTGGCCTTCTTCCTGATTGAGCACATCCTGCACCTGCTTGAGCGCTTCCTGACGCAGCACCTCTTTGCCGCCGGCCACCCCGATGCTCGCCTCGGTTTGCTGGGAAAACAGCATCACCAGCTGATTGCGAATCAGCGGCTCGTGGTGTTTGACCTTGGTCTCGGCTGCAGCGCCGCTGACCCGCAGCGCGATATCCGCCTTGAAAAACTTGAGCTTGGGCCCTGCACCGAAATTACCCACCAATGCCGGCACCAGGCTGACATAGGCAACCGCCGGCGGTGCGCCCTCTTCCGGCTCTTTCTCCGCTTCCTTGGCAAATGCCATCACGGGCAGGGACAGGGCCAACAACAGTGCTATCCAGACTTTCACAGGGGGTATTCCTCCACAGGGCCGCCTAGCATAGCCATAGCTGGGCCGCAGCCCAAGCCCTGGCGCGCGTGAAATAGCCCGCATACTTATGCCGCGCCATCAGACACGACCATGCTCGTTGACCGAACGGCCCTCGCCTCTACACTGCAAAACCATCATCCGCAGAGGAAAAGCCCGATGAAAGCCATGCTGTGCAAAGCCTTCGGCCCCGCCGAAACCCTGGTACTGGAAGAAATCGCCAGCCCCGAAGCGAAGAACAACGAAATCCTGCTCGACGTGCACGCGGCCGGGGTCAACTTCCCCGACACCCTGATCATCGAGGGCAAATACCAGTTCAAGCCGCCCTTCCCCTTCTCCCCCGGTGGCGAAGCCGCGGGTGTGGTGGCGGCGGTGGGCGGGAAGGTCAGTCACCTGCAAGTCGGCGACCGGGTGATGGCCCTGACCGGCTGGGGTAGCTTTGCCGAACAGGTCGCAGTTGCGGGCTACAACGTCATGCCGATCCCGCCGAACATGGACTTCAGCAGCGCCGCCGCCTTCGGCATGACCTATGGCACCTCGATGTACGCGCTCAAGCAACGCGCCAACCTGCAACCGGGAGAAACCCTGCTGGTACTCGGCGCCTCCGGTGGCGTCGGTCTGGCGGCGGTGGAAATCGGCAAGGCCATGGGCGCCAAGGTGATTGCCGCGGCGAGCAGCGCAGAGAAGCTGGCCGTGGCCAAGGCCGCTGGCGCCGACGAACTGATCAACTACAGCGACAACAACCTGAAAGATGAAATCAAGCGCCTGACCGGCGGCAAGGGTGCCGACGTGATTTACGATCCGGTGGGTGGCGACCTGTTCGACCTGGCCATCCGCAGCATCGCCTGGAATGGCCGCCTGCTGGTGGTCGGCTTCGCCAGCGGGCGCATCCCCGAACTGCCGGTCAACCTGGCCCTGCTCAAGGGTGCCGCCGTGGTTGGGGTGTTCTGGGGCTCTTTCGCCCAGCGCCAGCCGCAGGACAACGCCGCCAACTTCCAACAGCTGTTTGCCTGGCATGCCGAAGGCAAGCTCAAGCCGCTGGTCTCGCAAACCTTCCCGCTGGAGCAGGCCGCCCAAGCGATCGACACCCTCGGCCAGCGCAAGGCAGTCGGCAAGGTGGTGGTGCAGGTACGCTGAGCCTTAGGGTGGATGACGCTCTTTCTTTCATCCACCCTACCGAGCCTGACGGGGGGGGTCGGTGAAGCGCGCGCCACCCTACGCACGCGGCGCGTAGGCGAACACGTCGGCGCGCATCTGCCGGGCATCCATGCCGGCTTCGACCAGCGCGTCCAGGGTCGCGTAGACCATGGTCGGCGAGCCACTGGCATACACATGCAATGGCTTGAGATCGGCGAAGTCCTCGCGCACCGCCTCGTGCAACAGCCCGCAACGGCCCTGCCAGCCGCACTGATCGCTGACCACCTGGTGCAGAAACAGGTTCGGTAACGACTGCCACTCGACCCAGCAGGGCAGCTCATAGAAATCTTCCGGCCGCCGCGCGCCCCAGTACAGGTGTACGGGATGGGGGAAGCCGGCCGCGCGGCAGTGCTCGATCAGGCTGCGCATCTGCGCCATGCCGGTACCGGCGGCGATCAACACCAACGGACCGTCCGGCAACTCGGCCAGATGGGTGTCGCCAAACGGTGCTTGTATCCGGGCGAAGCCCTGTGTGCGCAGGTGCTCGATGACCGCGATACTGGACGGGTCACGCGCCAGAATATGCAACTCCAGCTCACGCCCGGACTGCGGCGCCGACGCCAGGGAAAAGGCGGCGTACTCGCCCTCCGCCCGCTGCAGCAGCAGATACTGGCCGGCGTGATAACGCGGCAACTTGCCGGCCGGTGCACGCAGGCGCACCCGGAACACGTCGCCACCGGCGTCGTGGCATTCGATCAGTTGGCAGTTCAACTCGCGCACCGGCAGTTCGCCTGGGGCCAGCACGCCATCCCAGAGCAGCACACACTCCTGCTCGGGCTCGGCCAGGCAGGCGAACACCTCGCCATGCTCAAGGGTTTGGCCTGCCTGACGCACCCGACCGTTGACCAACAGGGCCGCACAAATATGACAGTTGCCATTGCGACAGCTCTGCGGGCAGTCGTAACCGAGCCGGCGCGCCGCATCGAGAATGCGCTCGCCACGTTCGACTTCGAGTACGGCACCTGAGGGTTGCAGGGTAACTTTCATAGCGTTTTCAATCCAAAGCACACACCCGCGGCCTGGCCCGGGTTGCGCACGCATTGCAGTAAGCGCGGCCGCAGCCGCACAGATATCCAGCCATGGCGCATCAGTCGATCCCCAACTGAGCCCAAAGATCGTCGACCCGGCGCTTGACCGCCTCATCCTGAACGATCGCCCGACCCCATTCGCGGCTGGTTTCACCCGGCCATTTGTGGGTGGCGTCCAGACCCATTTTGCTACCCAGGCCGGAGATCGGCGAGGCGAAATCCAGGTAATCGATCGGGGTGTTTTCGATCAACACGGTATCGCGCTTGGGATCCATGCGCGTGGTGATGGCCCAGATCACATCATTCCAGTCGCGCGCATTGATGTCGTCGTCGGTGACTATGACGAACTTGGTGTACATGAACTGTCGCAAAAACGACCAGACGCCAAGCATTACCCGCTTGGCGTGGCCGGGGTACTGTTTCTTGATGGTCACCACCGCCATGCGGTACGAGCAACCTTCGGGCGGCAGGTAGAAGTCGGTGATTTCCGGGAACTGCTTCTGCAGGATCGGCACGAACACCTCGTTCAGCGCCACCCCGAGAATCGCCGGTTCATCCGGCGGCCGGCCGGTATAGGTGCTGTGGTAGATCGGCTTCTGCCGGCGGGTGATGCGCTCGACGGTGAACACCGGGAAGCGGTCCACCTCGTTGTAGTAGCCGGTGTGGTCGCCATAGGGACCTTCATCGGCCATCTCGCCGGGATGAATCACCCCTTCGAGGACGATCTCGGCGCTGGCCGGCACCTGCAACTCACTGCCCCGGCACTTCACCAACTCGGTGCGGTGGCCGCGCAGCAAACCGGCGAAGGCGTATTCGGACAGACTATCCGGCACCGGGGTAACCGCACCGAGGATGGTCGCCGGATCGGCGCCCAGGGCCACGGCCACCGGATAAGGCCGATCCGGGTACTTCTCGCACCAGTCACGGAAATCCAGAGCACCGCCGCGATGGCTGAGCCAGCGCATGATCAGCTTGTTGCGGCCGATCACCTGCTGGCGATAAATGCCGAGGTTCTGCCGTTCCTTGTTCGGCCCCTTGGTGATGGTCAGGCCCCAGGTGATCAGCGGACCGACATCGCCCGGCCAGCAGGTCTGCACCGGCAACTTGCCGAGGTCGACGTCGTCGCCCTCCTCGATCACTTCCTGGCAGGGCGCGTCTTTCAGCACCTTGGGCGCCATGGCCAGCACCTTCCTGAAGATCGGCAGCTTCGACCAGGCGTCTTTCAGGCCTTTCGGCGGCTCGGGTTCTTTCAGGAACGCCAGCAACTTGCCAATCTCGCGCAACTCGCTGACCTCTTCCGCGCCCATGCCCAGCGCCACCCGCTTGGGCGTGCCGAACAGATTGCCGAGTACCGGCATGTCGAAGCCCGTGGGGTTTTCGAACAGCAGCGCCGGGCCGCCCTTGCGCAGGGTGCGGTCGCAGATTTCGGTCATTTCCAGCACGGGAGAAACCGGCGTCTGGATGCGTTTGAGTTCGCCGCGCTGTTCCAGTCCGCGGATAAAGTCGCGCAGGTCGCGATACTGCATGCAGGAGCCTCGTGTCGGGCATACCAGTCGGGGCGCAAAGTTTAGCGCCGAACTGGGTTATTCAGAAGGATTGGCAGTGCGCAGACACACAAAAGCCGGGTTTCCCCGGCCTCTGCGAGACTCGCGCGACTTACTTGCGACGCATCGACAGGAAGAACTCTTCGTTGGTCTTGGTCGCTTTCAGCTTGTCGATGAGGAACTCGATGGCGGCGACTTCGTCCATCGGGTGCAGCAGCTTGCGCAGGATCCACATGCGCTGCAATTCGTCTTCGGCGGTCAGCAACTCTTCGCGGCGGGTGCCCGAGCGGTTGATGTTGATCGCCGGGAACACGCGCTTCTCGGCGATACGACGATCCAACGGCAGCTCCATGTTGCCAGTGCCTTTGAATTCCTCGTAGATCACCTCGTCCATCTTCGAGCCGGTTTCCACCAGCGCGGTGGCGATGATGGTCAGCGAGCCGCCTTCCTCGATGTTACGCGCCGCGCCGAAGAAACGCTTTGGCTTCTCCAGGGCGTGGGCGTCGACACCACCGGTGAGGACCTTGCCGGAGCTCGGGATCACGGTGTTGTAGGCGCGCGCCAGACGGGTGATGGAGTCGAGCAGGATGACCACATCTTTCTTGTGTTCGACCAGGCGCTTGGCCTTCTCGATCACCATCTCGGCAACCTGCACGTGGCGGGTTGGCGGCTCGTCGAAGGTGGAAGCGACCACTTCGCCGCGCACGGTGCGCTGCATTTCGGTCACTTCTTCCGGGCGCTCGTCGATCAGCAAGACGATCAGGTGGCACTCAGGATTGTTGCGCGCGATGTTCGCCGCGATGTTCTGCAGCATGATGGTCTTGCCGGCTTTCGGCGGCGCCACGATCAGGCCGCGCTGGCCCTTGCCGATCGGCGCGCAGAGGTCGATCACCCGGCCGGTGATGTCCTCGGTGGAGCCGTTGCCGGCTTCCATGATCAGACGCTTGGTGGGGAACAACGGCGTCAGGTTCTCGAACAGAATCTTGTTCTTGGCGTTCTCTGGGCGATCGTAGTTGATCGTATCGACCTTGAGCAGCGCGAAGTAACGCTCGCCTTCTTTCGGCGGGCGGATCTTGCCGACGATGGTATCGCCAGTACGCAGGTTGAAGCGGCGGATCTGGCTCGGCGACACGTAAATGTCATCGGGGCCGGCGAGATACGAGGCATCCGCGGAGCGGAGGAAGCCGAAACCGTCCTGGAGAATCTCCAGCACGCCATCACCGGAGATTTCCTCACCGCTTTTAGCGTGTTTTTTCAACAGCGAGAAAATCACGTCCTGCTTGCGCGAACGGGCCATGTTTTCCAGGCCCTGTTGTTCGGCGAGTTCCAGCAGTTCGGTGATCGGCTTTTGCTTGAGTTCGGTCAGATTCATAGGAATGACGTAATCATGAAGGAGGGGAAATAAGCTATTCAGCTTGGGAGGCCGCGCCGCTAAAAGGCGATTGGATCGCCAGCGTGTATCGAAGGTATTCGCGTAGGAATCCGTCGGCGACGGCTTGCAGGGGGCTGCATAGGAAATACAGCGAGGCCGAATGTAACACCGGTTTTAGCGGCACGTCCAGCACTCAGACAGAAAAAAGCCCCACCATATGCGGGGCTTCTTCATCACGACCTGGCTCAGATGTTGCTGTCGAGGAAAGCCGCCAGTTGCGACTTCGACAACGCGCCAACCTTGGTGGCCTCGACATTGCCGTTCTTGAACAGCATCAGCGTCGGAATGCCACGCACGCCGTACTTCGGCGGGGTGTCCTGATTTTCGTCGATGTTCAGCTTGCAGACTTTCAGCTTGCCTTGGTAGGTCTGGGCGATTTCGTCCAGGACCGGAGCAATCATCTTGCACGGGCCGCACCACTCTGCCCAGTAGTCAACCAGCACCGGGCCTTCGGCCTGGATCACATCCTGATCGAAACTGGCGTCGCTGACATTGGTGATGAATTCGCTCATGGAAAATCTCCGTGTTCGGAAGCAAAAAGTGGTCGCCATCATAGCCCGCCTTTCCCGACACAGGAAGGCGAACGCCATTGAGACTATCTATAGGCCTTGGCAAAGAACCGCGCAACTCCAGCCGTAAACAACGGACCCTCCAGCCCAAGACAACAACCTGCGACATCGGTATGCGTTGGCGTGCCCCACCTATCGTGGCACGATGGCGGCGTACCGCATTGAGAAAGCCCCATCATGCCGCATACCCCTGCAGAGTCATTTCCCTTGATTGCAGCCATCGACCTGGGCTCCAACAGCTTCCACATGGTGTTGGCCAAGGCCGATCACGGTGAGCTGCGCATCCTCGAACGCCTGGGTGACAAGGTGCAGCTGGCCGCCGGCATCGACGAGCGGCGCCTGCTCAACGAGGAAGCCATGCAACGCGGCCTCGAGTGCCTGCGCCGTTTCGCCCAACTGACTGCCAGCCTGCCGGAGGGTGCGGTGCGCATCGTCGGCACCAATGCCCTGCGCGAGGCGCACAACCGCGGCGAATTCATCCGTCGCGCCGAGGAAATCCTCGGCCATCCGGTCGAAGTCATCTCCGGCCGCGAAGAAGCGCGACTGATCTACCTCGGCGTGTCCCATAGCATCGCCGACACCCCGGGCAAGCGCCTGGTTACCGATATCGGCGGCGGCAGTACCGAATTCATCATTGGCCAGCGCTTCGAGCCGTTGCTGCGCGAGAGCCTGCAGATAGGTTGCGTGAGCTACACCCAGCGCTACTTCAAGGACGGCAAAATCACCCCGGCCCGCTACGCCCAGGCCTATACCGCGGCACGCCTGGAAATAATGGGTATCGAGCACGCCCTGCACAGGCTCGGCTGGCAGGAAGCCGTCGGCGCGTCCGGCACCATCAAGGCCATAGGCCTGGCGATCCAGGCCGCTGGACTGGGCACTGGCGAGATCAACCCGGAAGGTCTGGCCTGGCTCAAGCGCAAGGTGTTCAAGCTCGGCGACGTGGAAAAACTCGACCTCGGCGGTATCAAACCGGATCGCCGCGGGATATTCCCCGCCGGCCTGGCGATTCTCGAAGCGATTTTCGATGCCTGCGAGATCGAGCGCATGTCGCACTCCGAAGGCGCCCTGCGCGAAGGCGTGCTCTACGACCTGCTCGGCCGCCATCACCACGAAGATGTACGCCAGCGCACCCTGAGCGCGCTGATGGAGCGCTACCACGTCGATCTGGAGCAAGCCGCCCGGGTCGAGCACAAGGCCCTGGAAGCGCTCGATCAAGTGGCCGACAGCTGGGAGCTGGGCGACGAATGGCACCGCGAACTGTTGATCTGGGCCGCGCGGGTGCATGAACTGGGCCTGGACATTGCCCACTACCAGTATCACAAGCACGGCGCCTACCTGATCGAGCACTCCGACCTGGCCGGGTTCTCACGCATGGATCAGCAGATGCTCGCACTGCTGGTACGCGGTCACCGGCGCAATATTCCTAAAGACAAGCTTGGCGAGTTTGGCGATGAAGGCATCAAGCTGATCCGCCTGTGCGTACTGCTGCGTTTCGCCATCCTCTTCCATCACATCCGCGGCACCCATGAGATGCCGCAGGTGCAACTGCGGGCAGCGGCGCAAAGCCTGGAGATTCGCTTCCCGAAGGACTGGCTGGCGAGCAATCCGCTGACCCAGGCGGACTTCATTCAGGAAGCCGAGTGGCTCAAACGCACCGGTATCGAACTCAGCGTGCGCTGACCAACGGCACCGTCAATTTCTCCAGCAGCCCGGCCTGCGCGCTGCGCGGGTTCTGGTTGCCGGTTGGGCTGCTACGCAGGTAGCGTCCGTCCGACTGCAGCACCCAGCTCTGGGTGTTATCGGCCAGGTAAGCCTCCAGCTCCTTCTTCACCCGCATGATCAGCTTCTTGCCTTCCACCGGGAAACAGCTCTCAACGCGCTTATCCAGATTGCGCTCCATCCAGTCGGCGCTGGACAGGTAAATCTTTTCCTCACCTTC
The DNA here is from genome assembly GCF_002025205.1 of Pseudomonas sp. CC6-YY-74. Classification (GTDB taxonomy): domain Bacteria; phylum Pseudomonadota; class Gammaproteobacteria; order Pseudomonadales; family Pseudomonadaceae; genus Aquipseudomonas; species Aquipseudomonas paeninsulae. The sequence goes on from NZ_CP019947.1 coordinate 3,738,092, forward strand.
GTTGAGAAAGTAGAACACCCGCGTGTGCTCGAGGAAGCGGCCGATGATCGAACGCACGTGGATATTGTGCGACACACCCGGAATACCCGGACGCAGGCAACACATGCCACGCACCACCAGGTCGATACGCACCCCGGTCTGGCTGGCCTTGTACAGCGCGCGGATGATCTTCGCATCGGTCAGCGAGTTGAACTTGGCGATGATGTGCGCCGGCTTGCCCTCGTTGGCCGCGGCGGTTTCCTTGGCGATCAGCTCGAGCAGGGTTTTCTTCAGGGTGAAGGGTGCATGCAGCAGTTTCTTCATGCGCAGGGTCTTGCCCATGCCGATCAGCTGGCTGAACATTTTTGCCACATCTTCGCCCAGCGCCACATCGGCGGTGAGCAGGCTGTAGTCGGTATACAGCTTGGCGTTGCCGGCGTGGTAGTTGCCGGTCCCCATGTGCGCGTAGCGGACAATCTCACCACTCTCGCGGCGCAGGATCAGCATCATCTTGGCGTGGGTCTTGAAACCGACCACCCCATAAATCACCACCGCACCGGCCGCCTGCAGGCGGCTGGCCAGGGCCAGGTTGGACTCCTCATCGAAGCGCGCGCGCAGCTCGATCACCGCGGTGACTTCCTTGCCGTTACGCGCGGCCTCGACCAGCGCATCGACGATTTCCGAGTTGGCGCCGCTGCGGTACAGGGTCTGCTTGATCGCCAGCACGTGCGGGTCTTTCGCCGCCTGGCGCAGCAGATCGACCACCGGCGTGAAGGACTCGAACGGGTGCAGCAGGAGAATGTCCTGCTTGCTGATCACGCTGAAGATGTTGTCGCTGTTTTGCAGCAGCTTGGGGATTACCGGGGTGAACGGCGGGTATTGCAGCTCCGGGTGACTGGCCAGGCCGGTGATGCTGAACAGGCGGGTCAGGTTGACCGGGCCACTGACCCGGTACAATTCACTCTCGCTCAGGCTGAATTGCTTGAGCAGGTAATCGAGCAGCGGCCGCGGGCAGGTGTCGACCACTTCAAGACGCACCGCATCGCCGTAACGCCGCGAGAACAGCTCGCCGCGCAGGGCGCGAGCCAGGTCCTCGACGTCTTCGGTGTCCACCGACAGGTCGGCGTTACGGGTCAGGCGGAACTGGTAGCAGCCCTTGACCTTCATGCCCTGAAACAAATCGTCGGCATGCGCGTGGATCATCGAGGAGAGGAATACGTAGTTGTCGCCGAGGCCGCCAACATCCTCCGGCACCTTGATGATCCGCGGCAGCAGGCGCGGCGCCGGGATGATCGCCAAGCCCGAATCGCGACCGAAGGCGTCGATGCCCTCCAGCTCGACGATGAAGTTCAGGCTCTTGTTCACCAGCAAGGGAAACGGGTGAGTCGGGTCCAGGCCGATTGGCGTGATGATCGGCGCGATCTCGTCGCGAAAGTAGCGACGCACCCAGGCCTTCAACTTGGTGTTCCAGTGACGCCGGCGGATAAAGCGCACCTGGTGCTTTTCCAGCGCTGGCAACAGGGTGTCGTTGAGAATCGCGTACTGGCGGCTGATCTGTTCGTGCGCCAGCTCGGAAATCCGCGCCAGCGCCTGATGCGGCTGCAAGCCATCGGCAGCGGCCTGTTCGCGGGCGAAATTGATCTGCTTCTTCAAGCCGGCGACACGGATCTCGAAGAACTCATCCAGGTTGCTGGAGAAAATCAGCAGAAACTTCAGTCGTTCCAGCAACGGGTGGGACTCATCCAGCGCCTGTTCCAGCACGCGGATATTGAATTGCAGCTGCGACAACTCGCGGTGGATATACAGGCTGCTGTCGTCCAGGCTTGGCACCACCATGGGCGGTGCCGGCGTGGGCGCAGGCGTTTCGAGCGGCGGCAGGATTTCCGCTGGCAGTTCAGCGACGACCGCTTCGGCAGTCTGCAATTCGCTCTGGGTGAGTCCTTCGGTGGTCATTGGATCGTCCTGCGGGACTAGTGCCCCGGCTGTAACAGTTCTGCCGCGCGAACGGCGAAATAGGTAAGGATGCCATCGGCACCGGCACGCTTGAAAGCGGTCAGCGATTCGAGAATCACCGCCTCGCTCAACCAGCCATTCTGGATCGCAGCCATATGCATGGCGTACTCGCCACTGACTTGATAGACAAAAGTTGGCACCCGGAATTCCTGTTTGACCCGCCAGAGAATGTCCAGATAGGGCATGCCCGGCTTGACCATCACCATGTCGGCGCCTTCCGCCAGGTCGGCGGCGACTTCGTGCAGCGCCTCGTCGCCGTTGGCCGGGTCCATCTGGTAGCTGGCCTTGTTGGCCTTGCCCAGGTTGGCTGCCGAGCCCACGGCATCACGGAACGGGCCATAGTAGGCGCTGGCGTACTTGGCCGAGTAGGCCATGATGCGCACATTGGGAAAATCGGCCAGCTCCAGGGTCTCGCGGATGGCCTGCACCCGACCGTCCATCATGTCCGACGGCGCGACCACCTGGGCGCCGGCTTCGGCATGCGACAACGCCTGCTTGACCAGGGCGTCGACGGTGACGTCGTTCTGCACGTAGCCGTCTTCGTCGAGGATGCCGTCCTGGCCGTGGGTGGTGAAGGGATCCAGGGCCACGTCGCTGATGATGCCCAGCTCCGGGAAGCGCGCCCGCAGAGCACGGATCGCGCGCTGGGCAATGCCCTCGGGATTCCACGCCTCGCTACCGTCCAGGGATTTTTTCTCCAGCGGCGTCACCGGGAACAGCGCCAGCGCCGGAATGCCCAGGGCTACCCACTTCTCCGCTTCCTGCAGCAGCAGGTCGATGGACAGACGCTCGACACCCGGCATCGAGGCGATCGCCTCGCGGCGGTTGTCACCGTCAAGCACGAACACCGGCAAAATCAGGTCGTCGACGCTCAAGCGATTCTCGCGCACCAGGCGCCGGGAAAAATCATCGCTACGGTTGCGCCGCAGGCGGGTGGCGGGAAACAGGCGATTGGCAGGGGTAAAGCTCACAGCAGACTCCATGGCCCGTAGGAACGGGCAAGCGTGACAGTTATAAGCCACCATTATGACCAAATGATGACGAGCGCAGGCACAACTGCGCCAATGCGTCGCGGTAGCCTGCAGATATTGTGTCCACCATGCCACAGTCGTCGAGCGGCGCGCCGTTTTCCCGAGTGGCGCAAGGGAGTAGGCTGAGCGCCCGATCATTCGACCGCCCCCATGCTCGAAAACCTCCTGCAGCAATTTGGCTATCCCGCGGTGCTGCTTGGCACCTTTCTCGAAGGCGAGATGTCGCGGCTACTGGCGGCGTATCTGGCTCTGCGCGGCTACCTGAGCATCGAAGGGGTGGTGCTGTGAGCATTCGGCGGCACCTACGCCAGCGACCAACTGTGGTATTTCCTCGGCCGCCGCCATGGCCGCCGCATTCTCGCCCGCCGGCCACACTTGCAGGGCCTGGGCGACAAGGCATCGCTGCTCCTGCGCCGGCATCCGGATTTGTGGGTATTGGGCTTTCGCTTCATCTACGGCATGCGCACGGTGATGCCGCTGGCTATCGGCCTGTCCGGCTACTCATGGCGACGCTACCTGCTGCTGGACGCCATCGGCGTGGCCATCTGGTCTACCGGCCTGGGTCTGGCGGCCTATCACCTGGGCGCGGAGCAGGTGGTAACCCCCAGCAGCATCCCGCCCACAGAGAGGTGGTCTAGCGGATGTAATTCATCCCAGACCCATATCGCTGCCACAGCCCAGCGGCTAGGATTACCTTCAGGAGCCTAACCTCGGCGTATCGCGTCTTTCGCGCGCCCCCTACCGACCTGAACCTACCCAGGCCGATGATGATGCGCCCGACCCACACAGCGATTCACCTCGTTCAACTTGTCGAGGGTCGGCCGCAGACCAGCCATAATCTGCATAGCCACCTTGGCTCAGCCCAGTGACCAGGAGTTCTCAATGAACAGAAAAGTAGCGGTGATTCTTTCCGGTTGCGGCGTTTACGACGGCGCTGAGATCCATGAAAGCGTGATCACCCTGCTGCGCCTCGACCAGCGCGGTGCAGAAGTGCAATGTTTTGCGCCGAACGTGCAGCAACTGCATGTGGTCGATCATTACAGCGGCGATGAAATGGACGAGACGCGCAACGTCCTGGTAGAGGCCGCCCGCATCGCCCGCGGCAAGATCAAGGACGTCCGCGAACTGCACGTGGACAATTTCGACGCCCTGATCATGCCCGGAGGCTTTGGCGTGGCCAAGAATCTCTCCGACTTCGTCCTCAGCGGTGCCAACTGCACGGTGCAGCCCGACGTGCTGAGCGCCGCCCAAGCCTTCGTCAAGGCCGGCAAACCGGTCGGCATGATGTGCATCGCCCCGGCCCTGGCGGCCAGGATCTTCGGCCGCGGCGTGGCCTGCACCATCGGCAACGACCAGGAAACCGCCGCCGCCCTGACGCAGATGGGCGCAGTCCATCATGAGTGCGAGGTCAGCGAAGTTGTCGAAGACCACGCCAACAAGCTGGTCACCACGCCGGCCTACATGCTCGCCCAGTCGATCAGTGAAGCGGCCTCGGGTATTAACAAGCTGGTCGACCGGGTACTCGAGCTGACCCACGTCTAGGCCGAAACCGCCAATGCGCGCGGCACACCCGCCGCGCCTCTGGCCAAGCACGGCGACCTGCTGCAGCGTGGTTAACATCTCGCAAAGGCAGGCGCCATGACCACTCCACCTCTAGAACTCAACCCAGAACTGCATCAGGCGGTGAGCGGCTTTTTCCAGCGCATTCCGTTCAACCAGATGCTGGGCATCCAGCTCGGCGAGCTGAGTCCGCAGCGCGTGACCATGCACTTGCCGATGCAGGCTGCGCTGATTGGCAACTTTGTCCACGGCATCCTGCATGGCGGGGTGATTTCCTCGCTACTGGATGTCACCGGTGGCGCCATGGCGCTGATCGGCGCGTTCGACAAGCATCAACACCTGTCCAGCCAGGAGCGCATGGTGCGACTGTCCAAGCTGGGCACCATCGACCTGCGCATCGACTACCTGCGTCCCGGTCGCGGCCAGCACTTCACCGCCAGCGCCGTGTTGCTGCGTACCGGCAACAAAGTCGCGGTGGTGCGCAGCGAACTGCACAGCGATGACGGCACCCTGATCGCGGTAGGCACCGGCACCTACCTGTGCGGCTGAATCAGCTGCGCAAAAGTCGGGTCAGGATGCGATCCAGGCTATTGGCAAAGGCCTGCTTGTCGCGCTCGCCGTAAGGCCCCTGACCACCGCCGATCTGCCCCTGCTCGCGTAGCTCGGTAAACAGGTTACGCACCGCTAGCTTGTCACCCATATTGCTTTCGTTGAACTCGCGACCGCGCGGATCGAGCGCCGCAACACCCTTCTTCACCAGGCGATCGGCCAGCGGCACGTCGCTGCAGATGACCAACTCACCTGGCTGGGCATGCTCGACCAGGTAATCGTCGGCCGCATCAGGTCCGCTGGGCACCACAATCAAGCGTACACAGGCATAGGCCGGTTTGATCTGCGCCTGGCCAGCCACCAGCAACACCTCGAAACGCCGCTTCAGGGCGAACTTGACCACCTGATCCTTGGCCCCCTTCGGGCAGGCATCTGCATCTATCCACACGCGCATCGACTCTCGACCTCCCTAGGTTTGCAGGCATACCCGGCAGTTCAAGTGAACTGCCGCCGTTCAGCAGGGCTGCGCGTCAGGCTGTACCAACCTGCCCACGCCGCCGCTCGCCAAGCCAGCTGCGAGCATAGAACACCAGGATAGCCAGCAGTGCCAGCGCTTGGGCAGACAGGCCATAAGCGTCGGCATGGATGCCCAGCCAGTCAAATTCGAAGAACGCCAGCGGTCGTGTGCCGAGCATCCCTGCCTCCTGCAGCGCGGCGATCCCATGCCCGGCAAACACCACCGATAGGGCGCAGAGCAGTACCGCGTTGACGCTGAAGAAGGTCGCCAGCGGCAATTTACGCGAGCCGCGCAGGATCACCCAGGCCAAGCCCAGTAACAGCAGCAGGGCCACTGCAGCGCCGGCCAGGACCATGCCGTGGCCGTGAGGGCCGGCCTGCAACCAGAGGGTTTCATAGAACAGGATGACCTCGAACAGTTCGCGGTACACCGAGAAGAACGCCAGCACGGCGAAACCGAAGCGCCCGCCACCGCCGACCAGGCTGCTCTTGATGTAGTCCTGCCAGGCCGCGGCATGACGCCGGTCATGCATCCACACGCCGAGCCAGAGCACCATGACACTGGCGAACAAGGCGGTGATGCCTTCCAGCATCTCGCGCTGGGCGCCGCTGACATCGATCAGGTAAGTCGCCAACGCCCAGGTGCCGACCCCAGCCAGCAGCGCCAACCCCCAGCCCAGGTGCACGCTGCGCACTGCCTGCTGTTGTCCCGTATTGCGCAGGAAGGCGAGGATCGCCGCCAGCACCAGGATGACCTCCAGGCCCTCGCGCAGCAGGATCAGCAGGCTGGAGAAGAAACTCAGCGAGTCCGACAGGCCGCTCACGTCGAGCAAGGCGGCAGACTTGCCCAACTCGACCTTGGCCAGCTCCAGGCGCTGCGCCGCCTGGGCTACCGAGAGACCATCCTGCAACGCTTGCCGGTAGGCCATCAGCGCCTTTTCGGTGGCCTTGCGCTGCAACGGGTCGAGGTTGTTCAAGGCACTTTCGACCAGCTCGAAACCTTCCAGGTAGGCGCCGACTGACAGATCGTAGGCCTGCTCCCGCTCGCTGCGCCGATAAGCCGCCAGACTCTGCTCCAGTGTGGTGCGGGTATGCTCGATCAGTTGTAGCGGGCCACGCGACGGCGGCGGTGGCTGGGCGCGCTGGGCGCGGAATTGCGCGGCAGCCTCCTCGCCCTGCTGCTGGGCGATTTCCGCAGGCGGGGTGCCTGCCAGCACGGCCAGACTGAATGGCTGGGTCTGCAGCGTTTGTTCGGCGCCGAAACCGGCGATATAACTGGCCAAGTCCCAACGCTCGCGCGCATCCAGCTGGTCGGCGAACGCCGCCATATCGGTGCCGTCGATGCCCAGGCCGATGGTGCTATAGAGGTCGTATAGGCTCAGCCGATCCATCCGCGACAGATCGCGCAGATTGGCCGGTGGTGGCTCCAGGCCAATCCCTGCCGGGCCATCACCAGCGCCCTGCTCGCCATGACAGACGCTACAGTGCTGAGCGAACAGCGGGGCGCCGCGGGCCGGGTCAGGGGTGATCGCCGGGGTCTGACTGATGGCATAGGCCTTGGCCAGGGTCGCCGCCAATTGCCGGGCCTGAGCGGCGACCTTGTCCCCCTCTTCGCGCCGTTCGATGCCTTGGCGTAGGTTGGCAACGCCCTGCTCCACCTCGGCCTGCTCTGGGCGGGCCGGCAACGCGACGATCAAGCCCTGCAGCACGGCGACAAACTCCAACTGCTCGTGGTATTCAGCGGCGTCGAGCACCTGCCCGTTGGCCACGGTCGCCGGATAATCGGCGCCCAGGTAGCCCAACAAATGCAGAGCTTGGGCCGCGCCCGCAGTGGTGTCGGCCATGCTACTCAGGCTGCAGAGCGCCAGCAGGGGCACGAGCAGCCCGCGCAGTAAACGAGAAGAAGAGAACATATAGGAGTTAGTCACAAATACGAATGAATAGCGTTGCATTGTTACCGGCCTAACTAATTACCTCAAGCCTCCACCCTCCAATGGTGCGTGACAATTTGCCGCAATACTGGAGTGCCCTAGTGAGCCGATGGAGTCGCCTGCAGGAGCCGCTGCAACGCTGGCCTACGGAGCCAGCCGAAGCATTGGCCAAGCCCTCAGCGAATAACTGTTGTAGCGCGCGGATGTAGCCTGGGTATGGGCGATTGCCCGGCATGCTAGCGGCGTTCCAGGCCAACGCCATCGCCACGCACCTGCTGAGCCAGATCGAGCGCCACGGTCCCGCACAGCCCGGTACTTTCTGGGCCTGGGGCGGTCAACCAATACCCTGCTGAGGGTTCATCTGACTGGTGCCAGATTCAGCTAGAAGCGCGGCGCACCGTGGCCAACAGCGCTGCGGCACCGACGAACATCACGGCAAAACTGCGGTTCATCACCCGCTGCTGCCGCGGCGAACGCAATGCCCGCAGCACTCGCGACGCCAGCCCGGTGTAGCCGGCCATGACGACCAGGTCGACGCAGATCATGGTCACGCCCATCAGCAGGTGCTGCATCAGCAACGGCGCCTGCGGATTGAGAAACTGCGGCAACACCGCCAGGATGAAGACAATGGCCTTGGGATTGCTGAAGTTCACCAGAAAACCGCGCAGGACCAGAGTCAGCGGCCGACCTATCGGGCGCTCGGTTTGCGCCGCCATATCGCTGGGCAAGGCTTGCCACTGGCGATAACCGAGGTACACCAGATAGACCACGCCGAACCACTTGATCAGGCCGAAGGCAACTTCCGATGCGGCGAGAATCGCGCCGACGCCGGCGGCGACGATGACGATCTGTAGCGCCAGGCCCAGCTGCAACCCCAGGGCATTCCAGTAACCGCGCCAGAAGCCGTATTGCAGCCCGGCGGACATAGAGGCAATGGCCCCAGCCCCCGGCGACAGACTGATCACCCAACAGGCGACGAAGAACGCGAGCCAGGTTTCGAGCGCCATGGCGAATACCTCAGAACAGAGTGATAAAGGGCTGCCAGCGGACACCGGCAGGCTCGCTAGCCTACCTCTGTCCGCTGGCCATGCCCAGCCAGGCGCTTAGTCCGGCGCACCCTTGCGCAGCTGCACCGGCTCCAGCCCCTTCTTGCGGGCACGCGCACCGCGCATGCGGATATTGACGGCCTCGACCGACAGCGAGAAGGCCATGGCGAAGTAGACGTAACCCTTGGGCACATGCACCCCGAAGGCTTCGGCGATCAAGACGGTACCGACCACGATCAGGAACGACAACGCAAGCATCTTCAAGCTCGGATGCTTGTCGATGAAGTCGCTGATGGTGCTGGCCGAGAGCATCATCACGATCACCGAGATAACAATGGCGGCAATCATCACCGGCACGTTGTCGACCAGGCCGACCGCGGTGATCACCGAGTCCAGCGAGAAGATGATATCGATGATCGCGATCTGCACGATGATGCCCATGACACCATAGGCCTTGCCACCGGCCTGCTGGTCATCCTCTTCGCCCTCCAGGCCGTGGTAGATCTCCGCCGTGCTCTTGAACAGCAGGAACAGGCCGCCGAAGAACAGGATCAGGTCGCGCCCGGAGAAACCCTCGCCGAAGACGTGGAACAGATCCGTGGTCAGGCGCATCACCCAACTGATCGACAGCAGCAGCAGAATCCGCGTAACCATAGCCAGGGCCAGGCCGAAGAAGCGCGCCTTGGGTTGCTGGGCCTTGGGCAGGCGGCTGACCAGGATCGAAATAAAGATGATGTTGTCGATGCCGAGGACGATTTCCAGGGCTGTCAGGGTCAGAAAAGCGATCCAGAGTTCAGGGTTGGCGAGCCATTCCATAATGCGTTAAGTCTCGTGATTGCCAGGGGTTGAAAGTGTTCCGTCACGCCAGGGGCGCACGGCATGTCGAGTGAAAGGTCGGCGCTTTCGAGGCGGGCGTAGATCACCGCTACCTGGCTTCAGCGCGAAGCCTTGCCGGGCGCCTTCGCCACGGCCATCAGCACCGGCATCTTTCCCTCAGCGCTCGCCAGCAAAAACGCCTGACCGAGGGACTGCAGCAACAACCCGCTCTGCTCATAAGCCTTTTTCACCCGCGCCTCGGTAAAGCCATAGCCGGCCCCGGCGTCCGTTACCAGCCAATCCCACTGCACAAGGGTACCTCCCGGCACCAGCAGCGTTGCCAGCAACGACAGGGTCCGCTCATAGTCAGGCAGAAAAGCACAAACGGACGACGCCACGATCAGATCGAACGGCCGCGCCAAGGGCCGACTGTCCGTTAGCCACTCCTCGCTCAACAGCCCCGCCACCGGGGTAACGTTCGGCAGCTGCTTGCCATCGAGTACCGCGATCATCTTGGCGGAAGCGTCCAGCGCCACCACTTCGCGCGCCAGCCGCGCCATGCGTGCGGTCAAGAGCCCCGTGCCACAGCCGAAATCCAGCACGCGCAAACCGCCTAGCTCGATGACCTCGGCGAGCGTGGCAAAGGCGCTCTTGGCGTAGCTGAGCACATCCGGGTTACTGTCCCAGTGATCGGCATATTGGTCCCATTCCATGCTCATGCCTTCACCTCCACTCACTCGTTAGCCTGCCTGGCAATTGCTTAGGTCCGCGACACCGCGGGCCACCGCTGCCGATGGCGATCACGCCTGCTCAACTGGCCGCTGCCAATTCAGCCTGCAAGGTCTCAAGGGTTTCCAGCGCGTCCATCCAGCGCTCTTCCAGGTCGGCTTCATGGCCTTTCAGCTTGGCTTGCTCGGCCAGCGCCTCACGCAACTGATTCTTGCTGGCCGCTTCGTAGATCGCGCTGTCGCCCAGGCTGGCTTCCACGGCAGCCAGGCGCTCATGCAGTTGGCCGAGCTCCTTCTCCAGCTTGTCGGCCTCACGCTTGAGCGGCGCCAGCTGCTGGCGTAGCGCCGCAGCGGCCTGGCGCTGGGCGCGCTTGTCGGTTTTATCCAGATTGCTTTCAGTGTTGCTGGCTGGCGCCTGGCGCACACGGTAATCCACCAACCAGCGTGCGTAGTCCTCGAGATCACCGTCGAACGGCTGCACCCGGCCATCGGCGACCAGGAAGAATTCGTCGGTGGTGCTTTTCAGCAAGTGCCGATCGTGCGAGACCACCACCACGGCGCCGGCGAACTCCTGCAGGGCCATGGTCAGCGCCAGGCGCATTTCCAGATCGAGGTGGTTAGTTGGCTCATCGAGCAGCAACAGGTTGGGCTTGCCCCAGGCGATCAGGGCCAGGGCCAGGCGCGCTTTTTCGCCCCCGGAAAAATTCAGCACGGGTTCGTCGCAGCGCGGGCCGCGGAAATCGAAACCGCCGAGGAAATCGCGCAGCGTCTGCTCGCGCTCGGTGGGTGCCAGGCGCTGGAAATGCAGGAGCGGGCTGGCCTTATCGTCGAGGGCGTCGAGCTGATGCTGGGCAAAATAGCCCACCACCAGGTTCTCGCCAAGCTGCAAGCGGCCGCTGATGGGTTGCAACTCGCCCGCCAGATTCTTGATCAGGGTCGATTTACCGGCCCCGTTGGGTCCGAGCAAACCCAGGCGCGCACCCGGCGCCAACTGCAGTTTGACCTGTTCGAGCACCACCTTGTCGCCATAACCGAGACGGCCTTCGCTCAGGTCCAGCAGCGGGCTGGAAATCTTGCTGGCCTCGCGAAAGGTGAAGTCGAAGGGCGAGTCGACATGCGCGGCGGACAACTCTTCCATGCGCTCCAGCGCCTTGATCCGGCTCTGCGCCTGGCGCGCCTTGGTTGCCTGGGCCTTGAAGCGGGCGATGTACTTTTCCATGTGCGCGCGCTGCGCCTGCTGCTTCTCGAACGCCTGCTGCTGCTGAGCCAGGCGCTCGGCGCGGGCGCGTTCGAAGGCCGAGTATCCACCGCGGTAGAGGGTCAACTTGCGCTGCTCGACGTGCGCAATGTGATCGACCACCGCATCGAGAAAGTCGCGGTCGTGGGAAATCAACAGCAGGGTGCCTGGATAACTCTGCAACCAGCCTTCCAGCCAGAGGATCGCATCCAGGTCCAGGTGGTTGGTCGGCTCGTCGAGCAGCAACAGGTCGGATGGGCACATCAGCGCCTGGGCCAGGTTCAGGCGCATGCGCCAGCCACCGGAGAAATCACCGACGCGGCGGTCCATCTGCGCACTTTCGAAACCCAGGCCGGCGAGCAATTTGCGCGCACGCGCATCGGCGGCATAACCATCGAGGTTATCCAGCTCGGTATGCAGCCGTGCAATTGCGACGCCATCGTGCGCCGCCTCAGCCACGACCAGGTCGGCCTGCACCCGGCGCAGTTGTACATCGCCATCGAGCACATAGTCCACCGCCTGGCGCTCGACCGCGTCGATCTCCTGACGCATATGGGCAATGCGCCAGTCGGCGGGGATCAGGCAGTCGCCCGCGTCCGCGCTGAGCTCGCCGCGAAACAAGGCGAACAGGCTGGATTTGCCGGCGCCATTGGCACCGATCAGGCCGGCTTTTTGGCCGGGATGCAGGGTCAGCTCGGCGTCTTCTAGCAGACGCTGCGGGCCACGCTGTAAAGTGAGGTTCTGGAGTCGAATCATAATGGCGGCGGAGTCTACCAGAGTCGCCCGCGGCATACCCGGAAAGCACTATGCATCCTGACCTGTGGCGTTTCGCCGAAGACCTCTATCGCCGCCCTGGCGTCGAGACCGCCTGCCTGCACCTGCAGGCTCAGGGGAGTGATATCTGCCTGCTGCTCTGCGGCGCCTGGCTCGGCTGCCGTGGTGTGGCCTGCAGCGCCGAACGAGCCGACGGCCTGCGCGCCATAGCCCAGCCCTGGCAGCGCGAGGTGGTCAGTGCGCTCAGGCACGTCCGCCAGCAATGGCGCGCAGCCGCTCACCACGACAGCGCACTGGCGGCGCTGCGCGAGCAGATCAAACAGCTTGAACTGGCGGCCGAACGCGAACTGCTGCAACGCCTGGCGTCATGCGGCCATGACTGGCCAGGCGATACTGCCGAAGACATACATGACTGGCTGCACTCGCTGGCCTTTGCGACCACGGCAGCCGACCGTGACGCGCTGCAGCTGCTGCACGCCGCAGCCCGACAAGTTTAGGACGCTTTAGGCGGGGTGCTGCCCGCAGGCACGGCAGTGGCTGCAACGGGCTCTGCCGGCGAGCTGACAACCGGGGTTGCCGCCGTGGGTTTAGCGACCGCTGGCTTTTTCGCCGCGGGCTTGACTGCAGCTTTAACCGCAGGCTTCGCCACTGGCTTACTCGCCGCTTTGCTTGCCACGGGCTTGGCGGCCGGCTTGGCTGCCACAGGCTTAGCCGTGCTGGTGGCAAGCGGCTTCTTGGCTGCCGGCTTGGCCGGTGCCTTGGCAACTGGCTTGGCGGCCGCAGGAGCAGCTACTGGCTTCGCCGCGGGCTTAAGCGGTGTCTTGCCGGCCGGCTTGGCAGCGGCGCCTGCTGGTTTGCTTGCCGCGGCTTTACTGGCAACCGGCTTGGCGACAGCTTTGACTGCAGGCTTAGCCGCGGGCTTAGCCGCGGGCTTAGCCACAGGCTTGCTAACAGCCTTGGCAGGCGCTTTGCTCGCCGCCGGCCTGGCAGTGGCCTTGGCTACCGGCGTTTTGGCAGCGACCGGCTTGGCTGCTGGCTTGACGAGCACTGGCTTGGCTTCATTGCGGCCGAGGGCCTTGCTGGCAGCCTCCTTGACCTTGCCTACCCCCTGGGCGAGCTTCAGGCTTTCCTGCGCGTCGCGCTTGAGACCGACGATATAATTGCGGGTCTCGCTCTGCCGGTCCTTGAGGGTATCGAGCAAATCTTCCAGCTCGGCCACCGCATCCTTGGCCTTGGCCTGCGCCTTGGCCTTGCCCGCCACCGCCGCATCCTGCAACCTGACGCGGGCGTTATGCAGCTTTTCCTGGGCCTTGCCGCGCTGCTTCTCCAGCTTGCCGAGCAGCTTTTCAGCTTCGATCAGCGCTCGCGAACACGCATCCTCAAGATGTTCGAGCAAGCTGCTGGAGAGTTGATGGAGCAGGTGCAGCGGGGTACTTACCGATTTCTTCTTGGTGTTCTTTTTGGCCGACATGGCACGCCTCCGGGCGGATGTAGATGCCAGTCATACTAGCAGCCTGTCGGAGAATAGTAATTGGCTCGAAATTGTAGGCAGGCGCCGAGGAACGCAGCCCAATCACATCTCCCCGCTGGCGTTCACGCTGCGCGGCTTCGGCCTAGGATCTGGATCTGGGAGAGCGACTTAAGCCAGTGAGCCCGAAAGATCGAACGCACCAAGCGACTGCTTGAGGGGATTGACAGGCAGCTGGCTGCGACAGGACAAACACTCGCGCCAACCAGGGCGGCGGAAACCGCATCCCCGCCAAAGCAAAGACCAAGCCCCGCTTGCTCAAGAGGGGCAAGCTGGCACCTGATGGTCGAGCCGACGTGGCTCGACGGCATCGACCGAGGCCCTACTGGCAGGCGATTGAAAGTCGCCTGCTAGAGTACGGGAGCCGGGACCGAAGCCAGCTGCTGATGCGCGTTATGCAGCACTTCGATCAGGCAGTCTTCCAGCTCGAACCGCTCATGCAGCAACGGCCCCAAGCGCTGGAGTTCTTCGCCCAGAGACACGCTATCGTGGCAATCGCCATTGTCGCAGCGGTCGTTGAACGTCAGAGCGACCTCGGTGATCACTTCGATACGTGGGTAGATCTGCTTGGCCAGGTCGAGGCCACGCTGATCGCCAAAGGCCTTGGCTTCATTGGTCAGCTGTTCATAGACCTCGAAATGCCCGGCGGACACGTAGTCGACCAGAATTTCGCAGAACCTCTGCAAGGCTTGCGCATTGGTAATGGGTGCTTGTGGGGAATTGCTGATGGCCGTAAAGGCACTCACCAATTCCTGGCGCTCCTGCAACCAGCGATCGATCAGCAGGTGAACACCACCCCAACGTTCCTGGGCGTTCTGACAACTATCGAGCATGATGGCCTCACTTCCCTTATCGGTATTTCTGTTATACGTCCGATCCGAGACGGTTTTTTGTCAATCGGCAGATGGTCTTGGAAAAGCGACCGGAAACGGCAGCTTTCCGGCGGTACTTGCGAGCCAGATTATGCTCGCGAACCTGCGTCATCAAGGCGCTTGGTCGAGAAAATTTCATACGAGCGTTTAATCGGTGTCCCGCGTGGCGGCTGGCCTGGAGAAACTCAGCCAAACCCCACACGACGCTTGCTTGCACTACAACATATGCAGACCAACTTGCACAGCATGGGTTGAATAATCAGGCCCATCCCATGATCGACATCAAGCGGATCGACACACTATCGGTGGCGATGCGTCCCTGCCCCCGCCAACACCTGGGAAAATCCGCCTATCAGCTGGCAACTGGCGCAGGTAAAGGCAGGCTGTTCAGGCGTTGATCGAGTAGCCCCAGCCCTTCCTGAAACAAACAATTGCTCTGCTCGGTTTCGCCCAGCCGGGCCAGCAGGCGTGCCAATTCCGCACAGGTTTCCGGGTGGCGCTGAAACACCAGGCTAGTCTCGAAATATTCTTTGGCCTTGCCCCATAACTGGCACTGCAAACACAGCCGACCCAGTGTCAGCAACAAGCCTGCATCACTCGGGTGCTGCTTCAACCAACCCTCGGCCGCTTGCAACTGGCGCGCAGGGTCGCGCCCGCGCAGCAAGCCATAGAGTCGCACCAGGCGACTGTCATAGCTGCGCTTGAGCGCCGTATGCAGTAATTCTTCGGCTTCGGACTCAGCGCCCAGCACACGCAAACGCTCGGCATAGACAGCCAGCAACTCCGGTTCCTGGCGGTGCGCCGCTGACAGTTGCTGCCAGGCTTGCGCCAGCGTCGCCAAAGCATCCTGTCCGCCGCCTTCGTCAATCCGACCGGCATCCGCCAGCCGGCCACTCCAGGCCTGCCGCTCGAGCTCGGCCAACTGAGCATCAGCGAGAACCTTGTCCTTGCGCAACTCCGGCAACAAGCCGAGCAACGCCGACCAATCGCCACGCTGCACATACAGCTGCTGCAGCTGACTCAGTACCAGTTGGTGGTGGGGATGGCGCTCGCTCATCACCTGCAAGGTCTCCAGCGCCGCATCGGCTTGACCGCGCGCCAATTGCAATTCGGCATGGGTCAGGGCGATGGCCAGCTCGGCTTGCGGCTGCCGCGTGAGCGCCTGCTCCAGCAACTGATCACTGTCTTCCGCCTGCCCCAGTTGATGCGCGGCACGAGCGGCACCCAGGTAATAGGCCAGGGGTTGCTCCTCGCCTGCGGCGGCTCGGCGCAAATGGCGCAAGGCCGACGCCCAACGACCTTCGGCCAGATCGAGAAAACCCTGCTCGCGGGCCAGACGCACGCGGCGACGGCCATGCAGACGCGACCAGGGATTGACCAGCCCGCCCGAGGTGACCACCAGGCGCAGCATCAAACGCAGCAGATAGAGCGATAGCCAGACTAACGTGACCAACGCCAGGAAAGCCCACAAGCTCGACTCGTAGCGAAAGCCCTGGTAGGCGAACAACACGTAGCCCTTGTGCTCGGCTACTGCCAGGGCGAGCAACGCCAGCCCCGCAGCGACCGCCAGCACGACGAGCAGCAGATAAACACGCTTCATGGGCGAGCCTCCTCCACGTTCGGCAGCGCTTCTGCCGGCGCGTCACGCTCGAGCTGCGCCCGGGCTGTCTGCTTGCGCTGGATATAGGCCTGCACTGCGTTGAGCGAATCACTCAGGTCCGGCGCGACCACCTCGACCGGTTGCTCGAGCAACTCCTCGATGCGTGCACGCAAGGCACGACTACTGGGATTGTCCAGATCGAAATGCGCATCCAGCACCTCGCGCGCCTGCACCAGCGACTGCCGATATACCGGGGTCTGCCCGTGCAGCGCCGCCCACTGCGCCTGCTCCAGGGCCAGGCTGAGGGCCAGGCGCACCTGCGTCAGACTCTGCCCGGCGAGCAACGGCCGAATATTCTGATCGGCGTTGAAGTCGATGCGGAAATACTGCGACAGGGTCTCAAGCCACTCCGCCCACCAACTGCTGCCATCACCCTCGGCGGCCAGATCACTGAGCACCCCACCGGAACTGACGAAGGTTGGGTTCAGCGCATGCAACTGCGCCACCTGCTCACGCAACGCCGCCAGCTGAAGGAACAACCCGGTGCGATCGGGATTGACGGTTGCGCGCAATGCCTCGAGGCTCTTGGCCAATTGCTCGCGCGCCGCGAAAGCGGCAGGATCGTCCTGCCCGCGGAGAATCTCGTCGGCGCCCTGCACCAAGGCTTCGGCACTGTCGATATCCTGCAAGGCCGACAGGCGCAGACTGGCAAGGCGTAACAAATGCTCGGCCTCAGCCAGACGCCAATCCTGGCGGCTGGCGCCGAGGACCGTCTCTAGGCGCTGATTGAGCAGCTGCTGATCGCCTTGCAACTGCGCGACCAGACGGCGGCGAGCATCCAGTTCATCGGCATCGGGCAATTGCTGCAGGCGAGCATCCAGTCCCTGGGTGCGCTGGGCCAAGACTTCGGTCTGACTGCGCGCCTCCGCCAATTGACTGAGCTGCTGCTGGTCGCGCACCTCCAGATTGCGCAATTGCCATAAGCTCCAGCCACCCACCGCCACTCCCACCGCGCCCAACAACAGTGCTAGCAAGGCCAGGCTATTGCCGCGTGAGGGTGATTTTTCCGCAGGGGCTGGCGGTGTAACAGCAGGCTCCTCCGCTACTGGCTGCTCTTGTTTTTTCGGGCTAGTCGCTTCGCTCACGTATCCATCCTTTGCATCAGAGGTCGGGGCAGGTTGCGCCTGCAACGCCGCCAACAACGCCACGGCATTCGCGCCACGGCAGTCCACAATACTTTCGGCGCCAGCAACACGCGCCTGCTCAGCCACACGCGGGCTAGGTACGAACAAGGGTAGTCGAGCCAGCGATGGCCAGTGCGCGCCCGCCAACTCAAGCAGGTGGCTAAAGCCCTGCCCACTGCTGACCACCAGGCCATTCAAGCGTTCCGCCTGCACCCGTTCGGCAAGTGCCGCTGACGGATAGTGCGGCAACAATCGACGGTACAGTGACAGATAGTCGACCGCCACGCCCTGGTCGCGCAAGCGCTCGGCGAGAAGCTCCCGGCCGCCCTCGCCGCGCAGAATCAGCACGCGAGGAGTGAGCGCCGCAGCCAGCGCCTGCTGCAACTGCGGCAGCGCGAGCAAAGCCTCGCTGTCATCGCCATGCGCGGGGAAATGCACGGTCAGACCATAGTGCTCGAGGATTTCGGCGGTGGCTGCACCGACACTGAACCAGGGCTGCTCGGTCGGCGGTTGCGCCCGGTAACGGTCGAGCAACTCCAGGCCAAGCCGCGCCGCCGGTTTGCTCACCACAATCACCGCGCAGTAGCGATCAAGCTCGAGGATGGTCGCGCGCTGCTCCGGCGTCTCGGCCAGGGCCTCGATCGCCAGCAGCGGCAGGCTGCTGCTGTAGATCCCCTGTTCGGCCAGAGTCGCGGCCAGGGCCGCGCACTCCTCGGCCGGACGGGTCAACAGCAGGCGCCAGTTGCTCACTCGGCATCGGCCTCAGCGTAGACAGCCTGCAAAATCTCCGCGGCACCCTGCGCCAGCAGCGCCTCGGCGACGTGCACACCGAGTTGCTCGGCCTGCGCCGCCGGCGCGCGACTTTCTGCACACAGCAGCACGCCACCATCGGGCTGACCAACCAGGCCGCGCAACCACAATTGCTCGCTTTCAAGTACCGCATAGCAGGCGATCGGCACCTGGCAGCCACCATTGAGCCGCTTGTTCAGTGCCCGCTCGGCGGTGACGCGCAAGGCCGTCTCGTGATGGTTCAATACTGCCAGCAAGGCATGGATCTCGGTATCGGCGCGGCGGCATTCGATCCCGACCGCACCCTGCCCGCCCGCCGGCAAGCTGTCTTCGACACTGATGGAGGCGCGAATACGCGCGGCAAAGCCCAGACGAATCAGGCCAGCGGCGGCGAGGATAATGGCGTCGTACTCACCCGCATCCAGCTTGGCCAGGCGGGTATTGACGTTGCCACGCAGAAACTGGATTTTCAGGTCGGGTCGCCGGGCCAGTATCTGCGCCTGGCGACGCAAACTGGAGGTCCCGACCACGCTGCCGGCTGGCAGGGCATCCAGGCTGTCGAAACTGTTGGAGACGAAGGCATCGCGCGGGTCCTCGCGCTCGCAGATACAGAACAGGCCCAGGCCAGCGGGGAAGTCCATGGGCACATCCTTCATCGAATGCACGGCGATGTCGGCCTCATTCTCGAGCAGAGCGGTTTCCAGTTCTTTGACGAACAAGCCCTTGCCACCGATTTTCGCCAGCGGCGCATCGAGCAACTTGTCGCCACGACTGACCATCGGCACCAAGCTGACTTTTAGACCAGGGTGAGCCAACTCCAGGCGGGCCTTGACGTGTTCGGCCTGCCACAGGGCCAGGGCGCTTTTACGGGTGGCGATACGAATTTCGCGGGACATGGGCAATTCCAGAAAACGAACTGCCTGGAATAATAACAGGGGCCGCACAGCGGGTGGGGGACGGCGTGTGGAATGCAGAGCATGCGCCCCACTCCTCATGCCCTTCCCGACCCACTCGCCTACAAACCCTACAAACCCTACAAACCCTACAAACCCTACAAACTGTTCATCAGCTTGCGCACCCCGGCCACATGCCGGCGGCTGACGATCAGCGCGTCGCCATTAAGACCTTTGAGGAATAGCTGAAAGTGCCCGATCGGGGTGCGCTGCAAGCGTTCGATGCGTTCACGGGCGACCAGGGCATTGCGATGGATGCGCACGAAGCGATCACCAAACTCGTCTTCCAGCGCCTTGAGCGGCTCGTCCAGCAGCACTTCGCCGCCAGCATGGCGCAGGGTCACGTATTTATGATCAGCGATGAAGAAGATCACCTCATCGAGCGGAATCAACTCGATGCCTTTACGGGTGCGCGCACTGATATGGCTGCGCGGGCCGACGCCGCTCTCCGCAGCGGGACGAGTCAGGGCAGCGAGTTGCACCCGGTTTGGCCGCTCGGCCTTTTTCAGCGCCTCACTGAGATGTTCCGCGCGCACCGGTTTGACCAGGTAGCCCACCGCACTGACCTTGAACGCCTCCAGGGCGAATTCGTCATGGGCCGTACAGAAAATCACTGCGGGCGGCGCTTCACGCTCGCAAAGCTTGGCGGCAACCTGCAAGCCATCCAAGCCCGGCATGCGGATATCCAGTAACACGACATCCGGCTTCAGGCTGTCGATCAGGGTCAGGGCCTCTTCGCCATTGCTCGCAGACGGCTCGAGGACACGGTAGCCATCGAGCTCGCCGACCATACGGCTGAGGCGCTCGCGGGCCAGGGGTTCATCATCGACGATCAGGACATTCATAGGACACGGGCTTCCTGCGTAAGTCTCGCACAAGGATAGCGTAGACAGGTGAAGTGGCGGCCGTCACGGCGCTCCACGCTGAGACTGGCCCGCGGCCCGAAAAGTGCCGCAAGACGCGCATCGATATTACCCAGCGCCTGGCGTGTCCCACGCGAAGCCGGCTGCTCGTGTTGTGCCTCATAAGGGTTGCTGACGCATAACTGGAACACCCCATCGGTATAGCTCGCCTCGACACGCACCAAGCCACCCTCGATGCGTGGCTGGATTCCATAGATCAAGGCGTTCTCCAGCAAAGGCTGCAGCGTCAGCTGCGGAATCGGCAAATCGTTAGGCACATCGACCACCTCCCATTGCAACTGTAGTCGTTCGCCGAGGCGATAGTGCTCAATCGACAAATATCGCTTGGCCAGTTCCAACTCTTCACTCCAGGGCACCAGGCTGCCGGGGTTGGCCAGGCTGGCGCGAAACAGGTCGGACAGATCCAGCACGGCCTGCTCGGCCTTGAGCGGGTCGATCACCACTAGGCTGGCGATACTGTTCAAGCTGTTGAACAGAAAGTGTGGCCGAATCCGCGCTTGCAAGGACTCGATGCGCGCGCGCAACTCAGCCTGTTCCTGCTTTCGCCATTGGCTCTGCAGATAGAAATAGCGTAGCAGCAGTGCAGACATGATCATGCTGATCAGGGCGTGACGCAGGTAAAGGTTGACCTCGCCAGCATGTGGCAGCGGCCCGCCGAGGTCGTAATAATCGGCCACTGCGGTGCAGGCGAGCGTCAGCCCGACCACGATCAGACAGCACAGCACGCCCGCCAAAGCCGCACGCCAGCGCGCCAGCAGGGGCCGCAGACGACACAGCAGGGCCGCCGAAAGCAACAGGATCCACTGCACGAACAGCGAGGTCAGCGCCAGGCGCACCCAGTCGAAGCCCGGCAACATCGGCTCGGCCAGCACCAGTACCAGCACCAGCAACTCGGCCAGCAAGACCATGCTCAGCAGCGCTTCCGGCTCGCACAGCTCCGGGACGAAGAAGTCGTCGATGGGCGCCGGTGGGTTTTTATTGTTCAACCATTGAGTATCCATCGGCGCAGTTTCCCCGTGGCTCGACCGGGCGGCAAGCGAGCCGGCTCCAGTCGGGCAAAATAAACCGCTTAAATACGGCCTGGCTCGGCAAACTGTGAGCCACGCATCACTGCCCAAGCTGTCGCCGTACGCAGCGGCCGACAAACCGACCCGGCGATTTTGCCCGCCAGCCTGTTATTATCGGCGGACTTTTTCCGCCATGCCGGCCGCCACCTGCGGCCCGCCTGTTTTAGCGCATTAGCCGAGCGAAGCCCATGAGCACTGAAAAAACCAATCAATCCTGGGGCGGCCGCTTCAGCGAGCCCGTCGACGCTTTCGTCGCCCGTTTCACCGCCTCCGTCGAATTCGACAAGCGCCTGTATCGCCACGACATCATGGGCTCGATCGCCCATGCGACCATGCTGGCCAAGGTCGGCGTACTGACGGATGCCGAACGCGACAGCATCATCGATGGCCTGACCCAAATCCAGCTCGAAATCGAAGCCGGCCAGTTCGACTGGCGCGTCGATCTGGAAGACGTGCACATGAACATCGAAGCGCGCCTCACCGACCGCATCGGCGTGACCGGCAAGAAGCTGCACACCGGGCGCAGCCGTAACGACCAGGTCGCCACCGATATCCGCCTGTGGCTGCGCGACGAGATCGATCTGATCCTCGCCGAAATCAGCCGCCTGCAGCAGGGCCTGCTGGAGCAAGCCGAGCGCGAAGCCGAGGCCATCATGCCTGGCTTCACCCACCTGCAAACCGCCCAGCCGGTGACCTTTGGTCATCACCTGCTGGCCTGGTTCGAAATGCTCAGCCGCGATTACGAGCGCCTGCTCGATTGCCGCAAGCGCACCAATCGCATGCCCCTGGGCAGCGCCGCACTGGCCGGCACCACCTACCCGATCCAGCGCGAAGTCACGGCCCAGCTACTCGGCTTCGACGCCGTCGGCGGCAACTCGCTGGACGGCGTTTCCGATCGCGACTTCGCCATTGAGTTCTGCGCCGCCGCCGCGATCGCGATGATGCACCTGTCGCGCTTCTCCGAAGAGCTGGTGCTGTGGACGTCTGCGCAGTTCCAGTTCATCGACCTGCCGGATCGTTTCTGCACCGGCAGCTCGATCATGCCGCAAAAGAAAAACCCCGACGTACCCGAACTGGTGCGCGGCAAGACTGGCCGGGTGTTCGGCGCGCTGATGGGCCTGCTGACCCTGATGAAGGGCCAGCCACTGGCCTACAACAAGGACAACCAGGAAGACAAGGAACCGCTGTTCGACGCCGCCGACACTCTGCGCGACTCGCTGCGCGCCTTTGCCGACATGATCCCGGCGATCAAACCCAAGCACGCAATCATGCGTGAGGCGGCACTGCGCGGCTTCTCCACCGCCACCGATCTGGCCGACTACCTGGTGCGCAAGGGTCTGCCGTTCCGCGACTGCCATGAGATCGTCGGCCATGCGGTGAAGTACGGCGTCAACAGCGGTAAGGATCTGGCCGAAATGAGCCTGGACGAACTGCGCCAGTTCAGCGATCAGATCGAACAGGATGTGTTTGCGGTACTGACCCTGGAAGGCTCGGTGAATGCCCGCGACCACATCGGCGGCACCGCACCGAACCAGGTGCGCGCGGCGGTCAAGCGCGGCCAGGCGCTGCTGGCTAACCGCTGAGCCCAGGCGGGCGGGCCACGCTTGGCCTGCCCACCCTAATACCAGACGCCGATGAACGCTGCCAGGCCGCCTGCCTGCGCCAGTGCCTGAGTCTTCCCCGCCGCCGTCTATGCGGCGCTGTTGCTCGCGCTTTCCGTGCTCGGCCTGCTCGGTTATTTGCCGGACCTGCCGGACCTGGCCAGCGCCGCCGGCCACGCCCATGAACTGCTCTTCGGCTTTGCCCTCGCCGGCTACCAGCTCGACCCGCAACCTCGCCTCATCACCTTCGGCCTGCTGGCGTGCGGGTTTTCGGCACACCTGCTGTGCCTGCTCTGGCCAGGTTCCGGCAGCGCCGGGCGGGCGACCGCCTTGTTTGCCGCCGGGCTGAGCCGGAAGGTGGTGCCGCGCTTCGTCGGCATGGCGAAGAGGAGGCGCAACCAAACGGTGGCGCCGCCTTGGCCACTGGCCGTAAGCGCCGCCAGTCTGCTACTGATCGGCACTGGCGGGCTGACCCTGCTGCGCTGGTAACCTTGGTGTGGGAAAAGGGGAAAAAGGGGAAAAAGGGAGCACTTTGTTAAAAAAGTCAGGCCGCGTAGCTTTGGCTCTGGATATAGGGTCGGCTAATGGGCGCCCCCTTTTTCCAGTGGTAGGGTGCCTAGTTTTGCGGCTTGTGCTGAGCACAGCACGAATGCCAGTACCGCTTGATCAAGGAGCAACAACAGATGCTGAAAATTTGGGGCAGACCGAATTCGAACAACGTGCGCAAGGTACTGTGGTGCGCGGAAGAGGCCGGCGTGGCCTATCAGTCGATTAATGCTGGCGGTGCCTTTGGTCTGGTGAGTGACGCTGAGTATCGGGCGAAGAATCCCAATGGCCTGATCCCGATGATCGAGGACGACGACCTGGTGCTCTGGGAGTCCAACGCCATCGTGCGCTATCTGGCAGCCCGCTATGCGCCTGGTAGTCTCTACCCGGAGTCTGCCGTGCAGCGTGCTCAAAGCGAGCAATGGATGGACTGGGTTTCCTCCTGCCTGATCGATCCTTTCAGCGATGTGTTCGTCGGTACCTTGCGCACACCGCCCGAGCAACGCGACCACCGACTGATGGCTGATGCCCTCGAGCGCTGTGCCGAGCTGTTGGCGATCCCCGAGAAGGTGCTGGCCAATCGTCCCTATCTCTCCGGTGAGACCTTCGCCATGGGCGATATCCCGCTGGGGTCGATTGCCTATGCCTGGTTCGAAATGTCGATCGAGCGTCCCGAGCTCCCGCATCTGGCCGACTGGTACCAGCGACTCAAAGACAGACCGGCGTACCGCCGAGGCGTGATGACCGCGCTGACCTGAAGCCAGTGGCGGCATTTGCCCGAGTCCGACCTTATCTACTCTAATCCTGCCTACGTGCGTGCCCCTTTATGAGTTCAGCCCTGCCCATCCTCCGGGTAGATATCGATCTCCCCGGAGGATGGGCAGGGCACGCACGCTGCGAGTACCACCCGACTGGATCCGCTCGGTCAGCGGCCCCCCTTCCCGCTCCAGCGCCTGGGCGATTAAATGCCCGAGCACTGCGCCTTCGGTATCGATCCCCGAGACCACCACCAACGCCTCGGCGGCGAAAGCACTGCCCAGGCTGAGCAGCGAACCGGCGAGCACGGTCGCGGCACAGGCCAGGTAAACGATCGCCCGAATCGAGGACAGGCTGAAACGCGGCGCCCGAGCAGCATCGGTGGCACAGCGTCCAAGCCGACCTTGAAGACCACGAAATTCAGGCCCCAGGCCACGATCACCACCAGGGCAAGACGCAAATCTTTCGCCGACATGCCGCTGACTCCAGGGCACACGAGTAAGCCTCTATAACCACTTTCGCCGGCATTTAGCCGCCAATACAGCCAGGGTTTAATCGGGCAGCACAGTCGATCTAAGAGGTGCGATTACTGGCTTGGCTGATACATTTCAGGGTCGTGAACGGAACACCCACGCCGCAACAGGCGCATTAAGCTGGTCCCGGCGGCCTGGCTGCACCTAGCGTCTCGGATCACGGGGGCGTCGATACCTGCCCCGGCAAGCACTCACAGACAGGCACAGTCAGGAGACTCCATGGCCTTTGCAACACACCCGGCCTTCAGCGCCGGGGCCAAGGCGGTCGCGCCACTGCTTCCCGGGATGATTCCGTTCGGCATGATCGCCGGTATCGCCGCGATCGACGCAGGGTTGTCGCCCGGCGCCGCGCTGGTCATGTCGGTCATCGTCTTCGCCGGCTCGGCGCAACTGGTGGCCGCCCAGCTGATGAGCATTGGCACCCTACCGCTGGTAGTGATCCTCACAGCATTGGTCATCAACCTGCGCTTCACCATGTACAGCGCCTCGATTGCGCCCCACTTCCAGGGCCTGACCTGGCGCTGGCGCTGGCCCATGGCCTACCTGCTCACCGATCAGGCCTATGCGCTGAGCATCACCCGCTACACCCTCAACCCCCAGGGCTCGGCCAAACACCTGTATTACCTGGGGACGGCGTTGCCGATGTGGCTGACCTGGGTGGCGGCCTGCGCCGCCGGGATCTTTCTCGGCGCCGGAGTGCCCGCGAACTGGTCGCTGGACTTCACCATTCCGCTGTCTTTCCTGGTGCTGTTGATCCCCTCAATCATCGACCGGGCGACCCTGGCCGCCGCCATTACCGGCGGCATAGTGGCCGTCGCGGCCGCCGGCCTGCCCTACAACTTGGGTCTGTTTCTGGCGGCCGCCAGCGGCATCGGCGCCGGCCTGCTGGTCGAAGCCCTGCAGCCGCCCAAACCCGCTCCCATGCAGACCCACTCGCCAACCAGGGAGGACTGACGATGTCCAGCAGCACCGCCTGGCTGATCATTTTCGCCATCGGCATCGGCACCTTCGCCCTGCGCCTGTCGTTCATCCAGATGCTCGGGCGGGCCAGCCCGCCGCCGTACCTGCAACGCGCCCTGCGCTTCGTGCCGGCCGCCGTGATGGCGGCGCTGGTGCTACCGGCCCTGGTCAACGCCAACGGTGCGATCGACCTGTCCCTGGGCAACGAGCGCCTGCTGGCCGGCGCCCTGGCCGCGTTCGTCGCCTGGCGCACCCGCCAGGTCCTGCTGACCCTGGCGGTGGGCATGGCGGCGCTCTGGCTGCTGCAGGCCTATGGTTGAGGTTTGGGTGTGACTGGGTTTTGCTCACGCCTACTGATACCAGTTAGACGGCTCGGCGTTATTTGATTGTCTTGGCACGTCGATATTCAAGGCTTGCCAAGCTGCCTGTTGGTTAAAAACCAATCACTCCGCGCCCTTTAGCTCGAGTCGGCCAAACACCGTGCACGCCGCACAGGTGACCCACGTCACAACTGGCACGACTGCACAGCGAATGGCCACTGGCCACTGGCCACCCATCCTTGGTTTTTGTAGACTCCGCCAGCCAAAACGATAGGTGCTCGGTCGTGCGCCGGCCACATAGCCGCAGCAGCCGATCGTGCCCTCACTCGGATGTACTCGGCCGCCGCTTACCTGGACGGCGTGCCAACAAAGGACGCAATGGTCATGGATGCACCAAAGACTTTCACTTCAGTACGCCCCACTCCTCTCTATTCGCTGCCTGCGCGCGCCCAAGGGACTGCCCGGTAGCGCCACTCAACTCGTTACACCCATCGCCAAACCCATCCAACGAGAACACTCACATGAGAACAACGCTACTTGCCGTCAGCCTGCTTGGTCTGATCAGCCTGTTAAACGGCTGCGCGACCGAACAATCGCGCAGCCTCGAAGTCGCCAAGGTGACTTCGGCCCAAAGCGTTTATCACGGCCCGCGCAATCCGATTGCCGTGGGTAAGTTCGACAACCGCTCCAGCTACATGCGCGGCCTGTTCTCCGATGGCGTCGATCGTCTCGGCGGCCAAGCCAAGACCATCCTCATCACCCACCTGCAGCAGTCCAACCGCTTCAGCGTGCTGGATCGCGACAACCTCGCGGAAATTCAACAGGAAAGCGTGATTGCGAAGAAGAGCCAGCAACTGCGCGGCGCCGATTTCGTGGTGACCGGCGACGTCACCGAGTTCGGCCGCAAGGAAATCGGCGACCATCAACTGTTCGGCATCCTCGGGCGCGCCAAATCGCAAATTGCCTATGCCAAGGTCAACCTGAATATCGTCAACGTGCACACCTCCGAAGTGGTTTTCTCGGTGCAAGGCGCCGGCGAGTTCAGCCTGTCGAACCGCGAAATCATCGGCTTCGGCGGCACCGCCAGTTACGACTCCACGCTCAACGGCAAAGTGCTCGACCTGGCAATACGTGAAGCAGTCAACAACCTGGTTGGCGGTGTCGACACGGGCACCTGGCGCCCGGCGCAATAATTCAAGGAAGACAACCCAGATGACTAACGAGATGAAGAAGTACGGCGCATTGCTCGCCCTGGCCTCGGCCACACTCCTGGGTGGCTGCGTCAGCCAACCCAAGCCGCTGTACCACTGGGCCGGCTACCAGGAACAGGTCTACGAACACTTCAAGCACGAGAGCGGCCCGCAGCAGCAGATAGCCGCCCTGGAAGCCAGCCTGCAGGAAGCACGCGCCCAGGACGCCACGCCCCCTCCCGGCTTTCATGCCCACCTCGGCATGCTGTACGCCGAGATCGGTAAAGCCGACCAGGTCCGCCAGCAGTTCGAAACAGAGAAAACCCTATTCCCCGAGTCCGCTGCCTACATGGACTTTCTGCTGCGCAACGCTGAGAGATAAGAGGTCATGATGCGCTTTAATCCCTGCAAAGCCCTTGCACTGCTGCTGTTGGCTGGCCTGATCAGCGGCTGCGCCACCCCCACACCCTACGACTACACCGCGTTCAAGCAGAGCAAGCCAGCGTCCATCGTGGTGCTGCCGCCGATCAACAAGTCGCCGGACATCAAAGCCAGCTACAGCCTGCTCTCGCACGTGACCCTGCCCCTCGCCGAGGCGGGCTACTACGTCTTGCCAGTGGCGCTGGTGGACGAAACGTTCAAACAGAATGGCTTGATGAATGCCGACGAAATGCACATGGCCCCGCCGGCCAAACTGCACGAAATCTTTGGCGCCGATGCGGCCCTGTACATCGAGGTCAGCGAATACGGCAGCAGCTACAAAGTGGTGACCAGCGAAGTGGCGGTGACCGCCAACGCCAAACTCATCGACCTGCGCACCGGTCAACTGCTCTGGGCAGGCAACGCACGGGCCAGCACCGCGGAAAATCAGAACAACAGCGGCGGCGGCCTGGTCGGCATGCTGATTACCGCTGCCGTCAACCAGATCATCAACACCCTCAGCGACCGCGGCCATGAAGTCGCCGGCATCACCAGCCAGCGCCTGCTGACGGCAAACACGCCCAACGGCATCCTCCACGGCCCGCGCGCGCCACAACCCACGCCAACCCAGCTGGCAGCGCAGTAACAAACTGCTCTCAGCAACACGCACAAGACCGGCTGCACGCCGGTCTTGTCGTCAAAAGTGAGCATTTAGGCTTTGGTCTAAAGGGGTTGGAGTGATTTGTTGTCAACCACTGGCCGGCCTCGACTGCACTGGCCCACCACCCGCCCAAGCTGCCTCTCAACCGAGTCCCGAAAACGGTTGTTGCCCAACGGGTAGTTATGAGTCAACGCCTCGCGCATGACATGTAGCGTCGGGGACGGCAAATGCCCCGAGAACAGCTGTCGATAGGCATGCTGCCTGCTCGCGTCGTCTCGGCCCAACTGCTGATAGAGCGCATGATCGGCCACCAGAGCATCTGCCTCCCCCAGCCATGCCAGCGATAGCTCGACCAGGGATACGCCTCGGGCGCAGCCACCAAACCCGCGCGCACTGGGTTCAGTTCGATATAGCGGTAGCAGCTCAGCAAATACTCGGCGGCATTGACCAGGCTTGCCTTGTGCCGCCCTTCCCACAAGGTGCCGGTACGTTGATAGGTGCGATTGATGTAGAGGACATACATCCGCCCGACGTGCTGCATCACCCGTGAAATGCCTGTCTCGTCTGCTGGCGTCATCAGCACATAAGCATGCAACGCCACCCGGTAGCGCTTCAGCCCCTCGGCCAACACCGCAAGATAGAACCGGTAGTCGTCTTCGTGGAAAAAGCAGGCGTCGCGATTGTTTCCACGCGGCACCACATGCGCCGGCACGCCCGGCAAATACATCCGCTGTTTACGAGGCATGGCAAGCTCCTTTTGCCAATCAACACGTTCAACAGCTTAGCTTAACCTGAATTCAACGCATAAGTGCAACGCTTACCCCTGCTTGTACTTCGTATGGTGTCTTCCAGGCCAAGCGTTTGCGTGGTCGTAAATTGATCTTCATTACCGCCTGATTAACGGCCTCCACAGTCAGCTTGCTAAAGTCGCTGCCCTTGGGAAAATACTGC
Organism: Pseudomonas sp. CC6-YY-74; assembly: GCF_002025205.1. GTDB lineage: Bacteria > Pseudomonadota > Gammaproteobacteria > Pseudomonadales > Pseudomonadaceae > Aquipseudomonas > Aquipseudomonas paeninsulae. The sequence goes on from NZ_CP019947.1 coordinate 3,767,126, forward strand.
CGCAACAGGCCATTCGCATTTTCATTGCTGCCGCGCTGCCAAGACGAATACGGGTCAGCAAAATAGACCGCGCATTGGCTCTTGCGGGCGATGCATTCATGACCGGCAAACTCCCGGCCATTGTCCAGCGTCAACGTGTTTGCCACATGACCCTTAAGCAGCAGGTTGATCGCTCGCGTCACCTGTCTCCGTGTTCTGCGCTTGACCGGATACGCGCTCAGGTAGCCGCTTTTACGATCAACCAACGTCACGATATTGCCGCCGAGTCCGTGCACCGTATCACCCTCCCAATCGCCTAGCCGTTCACGTGTTTCGACCTCAGCAGGCCGCTCACTGATCGACACGCGATTTCGTAGTTGTCCGCGCCGGTCGTGGCTTCCGTAGCGCTTTCGGTAGCATTTCCGACGGTGGCGAAGGTGCGTATACAAATCACCGCCACGGCGCTTGTCGATGGCGATGAATTGGTAAATCCACTCATGACTCGCAGTGTCATCAGGCCGCTCTTGCTTTAAACGATGAGCAATTTGTTCTGGGCTCATCCCGTGCTGAAGCCAGATCGGCAGGTAGTGACGGAACCAGGCAACGGGCTTGCAGTACTTGTGTGCTTGGGCACGGCGCGCATCACTTTTCTGGGTCGCTGAAACAGCTGCGTAGCGGTTTTCTGAGCTGTTGCGGCGGATCTCTCGGCTGATGGTCGCGGGATGCACGCCAAGCTGTTTAGCAAGGCTGACCTGGTTTTTGCCGGCGATTAAACCGGCCTCAATCTGGTAACGTTGGCCCTGAGTCAGCTGCCGGTAAGGCGTAGTCATCTGCGCTTGAATCCTTCGGTGTGAGAGCCTGGATTCTACCGGTGGCTGGCTCTCTGCCTGTCGTCTCAAACGTTGCACTTATTCTATGAATTCAGGTAACTATAAGACATCACTCTGACCCCTTTAGTTATGGGCAGTCTGGCAAAGGGGCCGCCAAGTTGACAATTGGTTAAAAATAAATCACTCCGACCCCTTTAGTTATTTCCACAATTACCAAGGGAAAATAAATCTGTCCCCTTTTTTCCTTCAGGTCATGCCCGGCGACCAGCACAGTATTGCCGGCGACAATGCTCGAACCCACTGCGCTGATGACTTCGCTTTCATCCAGCGTGCTTTTTTGCTGCTACTGCCAAACGAGCCGCTCTTTTTCTTCATTTTTGAATAGAAACTGTAGTCACGATTCGACTCAGCCAATAGATTCAAATCGTTGCTGGCATAAAGGCGGTGATTGCATATCACCCGTGGCGATTAAAAGCCCGCAGGGTGCTGCGGCCAAAGCGCTGACGGGTAAATAAACGAAACCCGCCAGTAAAACAGCGATACCAAAACCCGCGCACATAAACCCTCTCAACCAATCACTTGACGGGAAAATTGCTCCCTCGGTACGCTTGAACAAGGCCTCATGCTCGCTTAATCGACTTATCAAAACCCAATCGCTATAAGGTCCACCATGAAAAAACTGCTCATCGCGCTCGCCCTAATACTCAGCACTGTCGGCGCAACCCTCTACCTATCTCCTACTACCCTACTGGCTACCGTGCAGTTCACCGAGCGGCAATTGGCCGGACTAAGCGTTAAGCAGGTGCAGGTGGGCGAATTCGATGTGCATTATTACGAAGGCGGCCCCAAAGACGCAGAAACCATTCTGATGATCCACGGCTTTGGCGCTGACAAAGACAATTGGCTGCGTTTCGCCAAACCGCTAACCAGCACGTATCACGTGATTGCCCTCGACCTACCGGGGTTTGGCGACAGCAGCAAGCTCGACGTCAGTTATGACGTCGGCACACAAACTGAACGCCTCGCGGCATTCAGCAAACAACTGGGGCTGAACAAACTGCACCTAATTGGCAACTCAATGGGCGGCCATATTGCGGCCCTATATGCCGCTCGTTACCCAGAACAAGTATTAAGCGTGGCCTTACTGGATAACGCAGGAATCACCTCACCAATCAAAAGTGAAATGTTCCAGCGCATTGAGCGCGGCGAAGCCAACCCGCTGCTGGTAAATAACGCCGCGGACTTCAACAACATGCTGAACTTTGTATTTGTTAAGCAACCGATCATCCCCGACGCACTCAAGCAACACTTTGCCGAAAAATCTATCGCCAACCGACCGTTGAACGAAAAAATCTTCAGCAGCCTGCGCGATCGTTATATCCCGCTAGAGCCTGAGTTGAGCAAGATCCAAGCACCGACCTTACTGCTGTGGGGCGACCAAGACCGTGTATTGGACATCTCCAGCATTGCGGTCATGCAACCGCTGCTCAAGCAATCGACCGTAGTTGTCATGAAGGACTGTGGCCACGTGCCGATGCTCGAACGTCCAGACGAAACTGCCGCCCACTACCAAGCATTTCTCGACAGCACCAAGAGCTGATCTTTACCGATAAAAAAACCCGCTCAATGAGCGGGTTTTTTTTGGGACTAAAAATGGGACAGATATATTTTCCGTGACCTGCCCTTGGTCTACCCTGCCCTCGCCGCTCTATCCGTAGCCCTACGCATATCGACGACACAGTGGAAATGGGAAAGAGGACAGATTTATTCATCGACCGCCAGCAAGCCTAAAAAATAAATCTGTCCCCTTTTCTTCCGTGAAGCACAGCTGTTTTACGTGGCATGTGCATGTTTCTCCGTTAATAGGTAATAAGCAAAAAGAGGACAGCAAAAAGGGGGTTTGCTTATCAGCGCAGCTTATCCTGGTCACGCGGCTCTATTTTGAAGTCTTAGCTAGGGCTGCGGGTAAATTCAAACCCATAATTTTACGAAAATCATCCGAGCAATAATCAACAGACTGAACCAACTGAGAACGTAGCCCAACACCTTGCTCAAGCTCATGATAAGACGGTGCTTTATTGGTATCTTCATAAATTGGTGTATATGAACAAGCCTTCTCAGCCAATACCCTCTTTGTCTTACGATCTATCAACCGCGCATACACACTATAAGCCACTTTATAATTGTTAAAATCGGAAACGTAATAAATACTGCTCCACCCACGGGTGCGCACATCCAGAATGTAGTCAAACTGTGGATATGCGGCGACAACCGCATCCAAGTCAGCCGACTCAACGGCAGTAGGAGCATGAACAATTGTCATCTTCTGCGCAGCCGCCAGTTCATCCGCTAGCTGCTTCGCCATACCCAGCGCCGGGTCTTCAATTTTGTTATCGCGAATCATACTGTTGCCATTGGATACAGCCGCAGCCACACCTAACAAACCAAACTGCACATTAACCGCTGTTTGTGCAATAAAATCGGGCAACTCGCTATAGCGTGAATAGCCCAATGTCTTACCCTGAAGCTGATCAGCCTCAGTACCAGTTAACTCTTTTGGTTTAACCGTTGAACAACCGGCCAACGAAACCAGTACTACCGCCAGCAGAGAACGCACTAACATGAACAACCTCAAGTTATATTTAAAGTTTAGAAAATTAATCTACAGCCCCATCCTCAATACGACCGCGATAGCTGGACCACGGATAATCCGCTGCGTCTGCCACCATGCGAGCGCGCACGGGGTTCAGTTCGATATAACGGCAACAGGCAAGCAGATAGGTATCCGACTGCACCACACTGGACTTGTAACGGCTTTCCCACAGCGTCCCAGAGCGCCCCTCCAGCCGATTACGGTAGCGCGTAGCCCGGGCCGCCAGCGCCTTCATCAACTACCCCAACCCTGCAACCGCGTCGCCCGGCGCTAACAACAGATGAACATGATTGGTCATCAGGCAGTAGGCATAGACCTTCACGCCAAATACATCCTTGAGTTCACGAAGGTCGGCGAGATAACGCTGATAATCCTCAGCAGCGGCAAACACCAACTGCCGGTTATGACCACGCTGCACAACATGGTGCGGGAAGTTCGGTAAAACGACGCGGCCCATCCTAGGCATAAGTAATCCTCCATCCGTGGAGCTTGTAGACTAGCTAAGATTAGGGAAAATAAATCTGTCCCCTTTTTCTTTTGTGGCGGGCGGCACTAAAAACTTGCCAAGACGCCAGGTGTTAAAAGGAAATCACTCCGGCCTCTTAAACTTCGTAGTTTTGAGCCGGCTAGTGATACTCCGTTAACGGCACCGATTTGAGCCAACCTCGCAGGCCGAGAAACACATGTCGATCACCCGAGGTGTCGACTAACCTTCCGCGTTCCACATAACGACTCTGTCCAATCTGATAGCGTAAAGTCTGCTCTGTGGTATTCGTTTCTGCGAAGTGCTGGCTCTGCCAGTCGAGCAAAAGCACGCGAGTGGTTTCCTCTATATTGCTTTTTAGGGCCGCTTTGTACCTTTGACCGTCAGCATGACTCCAAATATCTAGGCAGTCGTCTGTACAGACCAGCGGCCTGCTAATCACTTCAATTCGCCCCTGATAGACAGTCGCCCGCCCTAGTGTCAGACGCGCTTCGGTGATCAACCGCACACTCTGTAGGTCTTGGGCCAGCAAGGCCTGCGGAGCCAGACTCAAGGCCATCACCCCAGTCTCACGGGCAGCGGCGCCCCCCTTATGTAAAGCGTGCTGATAAGCGTCTGCATACCAGTGCTGAATTGGCTGAGCATTAAGCGCTTGGCGCAACGGCGCAACGCGCTGCTCCGCCTCATCTTGCTGTTCACTCTCGGCATTCGACTTAGTGAGCTGCGAGGCTACCAACGAACCAATTATGATCCCCGCCGACGCAGCTCCCGAACCGACGGCTCCCGCCCCCTGCGATGCGCTGTAAAGAGCTAGCCCCGTTTGCTGGCCATTCTTAATAAAAACGCCACCGTCACGTGAGCTCTCGCCACGCAACAGGCGCTTATCTCCCTCAAGCACACTAAGCGAATACCCATCGGCCTGGAGGCGTTTGGCTATATCACCCTCTATTTGCGGGTGTAGGGTATTAGCAGTACAAGCGGCAATACACGGCAGAATCAACAGCCAAAAACAGCGAAACTTCAAGGCTGTTTAACCGAAACTTGTTGACTAGTGAATGGGACCAGCACGGTTTGCTGCGCAGCATCCAGTGCTTGATAGAAGGTATTGGTCAGGGTTGGATACTCAGGGCCTTCATCCCAATGCCCCTCAGTAGCACGAGTGGTCAAGTGCCCCTGATAGAAGAGCAAACGATTGTCATCCAAATCGACGACATAGCTATTCACTCCAACTTGAACGATAGGGTCGCTGGTCGGCACCACACTGTAATAGGTCCGTACGGTGCCCGTTGCAGTGACGATAAACAGCACCAGTTTGTCCACCTTGTACTGTTCTTTCAGCGGACGCAGGTCAACTGGAGAGAAGCCCAACTTACCCCCTTTCAGTTGAATCATTTCACCGGTATCAATCGATGCCTGAATCAGCTTTACCTTATAACCTCTGCTGCTCAACTGCTCGACCACCAGAGGCGACAATTCATTCAGCGCACTGGCATCCCAAGTCTCGACCTTATTGCGCAACCCTGTCGCCATCCCGCTATTGATTGCGTAGTCCAGCAACCCCTGATTACCAGATAAGACAACGGTAGGTACTGGCAGCTCGGCCACCATCACGCCAATGCTCTCCTGGTTTTCACTCCAGAACGCCGAGTCCATAGGTACCGGCGGCTGCACTGATGCACAACCGGTCATCAGAAGTAGTGCGAGCAACGGCAGGCTCATTAAAGCGCAGCGAATTCCCTTCATTGATGAATCTCCTTATGGGATGAGGCCGACCCGATCGTCATGCCTAAGCAACTGAGAGTGAGTATTTCCTTGGCGTACATAAGCGCCGCCAGGAAATCCGGCGCAAATTAAAACATATGGCCTCTAGCCATCAGTCGCTCATTAAGTGACCCACCTCACAGTTCTAGTCATTCACGGTGAACTCCAGGCGTGAGATCTGATCATTTTCGTCCAGCACGCTGAGCGGACACGAACCACTGCGCGTGAAGGCATGGCCGAACTCGATGTCGTTGGTGGTTTCGCCGACGGGGCAGAAATAGGGGACAGAGCCTGAGGCTTCCCCTCAAAGTTTCTATAAATTTCAAACGGTTAGTGCTTTATTTGGCTTGCATGGGTGGGCACCTTGGTTGTCGCCAAACAAAACAAAGACCCAAGCCCCCATGCAAGCTGTCCGATTTCACATAAAGCCTTCGCGCGAGCGCTGCCGAGTGTTCACGCCAAACGTTTAAATGCGCTGATGTGCGCCGTAAGCGCACTGCTCGCAGGCCGGCGCTTAACCTTGACCGCAGTGGGACGTTTTATGCCTGGCAATGGTCAGCCTCGACACGCGATCAAGCGTGCTGATCGACTCTTGGCGAACCCGCATCTGCACGCGGAGAAGCCACTGTTCTACCTGATGATGCTGCGTGCCTTGCTCGGCACGCTGAAGCATCTCTTGGTGCTGATTGATTGGTCGCCGGTGGACGCTCCCGGTTGCTTCTTCTTGTTGCGGGCTGCGGTGCCTCTGGCCGGACGCTCCTTCGTCATTTACGAGCGCGGGCATGAGCGCGAGAGCTGCCCGAAATATCAGGGGTAATTGCTCGACGCCTTGGCGCTGATGTTGCCCCCTGACTGCGTCCTTATTCTGGTGGCTGACTCAGGTTTTCGGCGGCCCTGGTTCAAGGCGGTTGAAGCGCAAGGCTGGTACTACGTCGGCCGGGTTGGTAATCGCGACTTGTGCCGCTTTGATGAACAACCCTGGCAGCCGATCAAGACCTTGTACGAACAGGCCAGTGCCTCGCCCAAGAGCCTTGGTACTTACCAGATGACGCGCAATGCGCCATCTTTCACGCAGCTCTACCTGCTCCGCGAACCGGCTCTAGGCCGCAAATACCGACGCATTACCGGGAAAATCGCTGAAGATAAGCGCAGTCGGCAGAATGCCGCATCGTGAGCGCGAACCCAGGCTGCCGGCCAGCAACCTACCTGCGGAGCAATGGGCTGCGGCAAAAGTCGTCGCCGTTTACAAGCGCCGCATGCAAATCGAAGAAGGCTTCCGAGACGTCAAAAGTGAGCATTTAGGCTTTGGCCTAAATCTGCACTGTAGTCGCTGCGCCAAGCGTATCGGAATCCTTTTATTGATTGCCGCCCTGGCTAACCACCTGTTTTTTGCTTGGTTTAAAGGCCCGACTGGCAGGCTATGAACAACGCTGTCAAAGCAACAGCATTGAGCGCAAACGCGCTATCGCTTTGGCAATCAGGCGTGGAATATTTGCACCGCTATGGACAGGAAGAAGAACCCGCCTGCCTCAGCGAGATAGAGCGCGCCCTGCGTCGAGAGGTGCATCAGCAGGCCCAGGATCTCGAGAGGATTTGAGGGAAAACCTCAGACTCCGAGCCCTGTTGCGGCGTTATTATTTATTTCCCTGCCGGCCTGGGCTCAAGCATGGCCCCATGAACCGAACAAGCACGCCAGCTCATCGGCTGGCAGAGGCTTGCTGAAATAGAAACCCTGCACTTCGTCGCAGCCGTATGCGTGCAACAGATCCAACTGCGCCTTGGTCTCCGCGCCTTCGGCAATGACCTTCAGATTCAGGCTGTGGGCCAACGAGATAATGGTTTTGACAATGGTCACGCCGTGCGAACTCGACGTCAGATCACTGACGAACGATCGATCGATTTTCAGATTGTCCAGCGGAAACTGGCGCAGGTAGTTGAGCGAGGAATAACCCATGCCGAAATCATCCAGGGCGAGGTGCAGGCCCAGCGCCTTTAACTCCAAGAGCACGGGGATGGCCTTTTCCGGCTCCTGCATGATCGCGGTTTCGGTGAGTTCCAACTCCAGATAACGGGCTTCCATAGCGGTTTCTTGCAACGCCTCTGTCACCACGGCGAGCAGATCGTGGCGGCGGAACTGATGCGCGGAAATATTCACCGCGACCTTGACCGGGGGTAATCCTGCCACCCGCCAGGCCTGCTGCTGGGCGCAGGCGGCCTTAATCACCCAGGCGCCAATGGGAATAATGAGTCCACTCTCCTCGGCGATGGGGATGAACTGCGCGGGCGAAAGAAGCCCCCGCGCGGGGTGTTGCCAGCGCAGCAGGGCCTCGACGCCAACGATTTCACCACTGGGCAGATCCACTTGCGGCTGGTAATGCAACAGCAGCTCATCACGCTCCAGAGCAAAACGCAGGTCGGACGCCAGCGCTAGCCGTTCCCGGCTATGGATATTTAGTTCTTCCGTATAGAAGTGGAACTGATTGCGTCCTTCAAACTTGGCCCGGTACATGGCCAAGTCGACATTTTTAAGCAACACCTCCTCGCGCGTACCGTCCTGAGGATAGAGGCTGATACCGATGCTGACCCCGATATGCAACTCCTGGCGGTCGATCACAAAGGGGCTGGCAAGCGCACTCAGAATTTTTCCCGCGACAAGACTGGCATCCGCCACTTTCACCAGACCGGGAAGCACGATGACAAACTCGTCGCCGCCCATACGCGCCACCGTGTCGGCTTTGCGCACCAGGGAACACAGCCGCTCGGCGACTGCCTGCAACAATGCATCACCGGCCGGATGACCCAGGCTGTCGTTAATCACTTTGAAACCATCGAGGTCGAGCAACAACAAGGCTGCCGCCCGCCCGCTACGCTCTGCCGAGGCGATTGCCTGCTTGATACGGTCACTCAGCAAGCTCCTGTTGGCCAAGCCAGTCAGCACGTCGTGAGTGGCCTGATGCATGAGTTGTTGCGCATAGCCCTGGCGTGCGCAATTAGCCCGCAACGCGGTAATGCCGTAAGCCAAACTGCCGGCCAGCTCCTCCACTATCCTGATTTCACTGGCGGTAAAGGCCGCAGCATCCTGCGCATAGATGGTCAGTGCACCAATAACTTTACGTTCTGTTATGAGCGGCAACGCCATGCCCGACTGGATGCCATGCTTGATCAAAAAATCACGCCACGGCGGATACTGCATATTGCTTTGCCCATATTTTATAACGGCGGTGCGCCCCGTCCTGATGGCGGTTCCGGTAACGCCACTGCCACGCGCCGAATCATCCCAACTTAACTCACCGGCCGTGAAGGGCAGCGCCCCGTCCACCGCCTCCCTTTTGGCCGCGGGTCGCACCAACTTGCTCGCCTCATCATCGGCATAACCGACCCAGACAAAGGGATGCCCGCTTAGCTGCTGCACAATGCCGCAAATTTCGGTCAGTAACGCAGACTCATCGGTGGCGCGAATCAGCGCCTGATTGCAAGCGCTTAACACCTTCAACGCGCGCTCGTCCCGCTTGCGCTCGGTAATATCGAGCATGATGCCGATCGTGGCGGTCTTACCGTCGACGTCCATCTTTGAGCCAAACACCTCTACATCGAAGGTTGCGCCATCCTTTTTCCGGCCTTGCATTTCGTAGTTAACCGCACGGGCTTCGCCGAACAGGCGTTTCTGAATATTCGATTCAACCAGGTTGCGATCGGCATCGCTGGCGATGTCGAGAACGCCCAGCGACGCGATCATCTCGCCTTGGGTATAGGAAAACATCTCGGCCATTTTCAAATTGACATATTGAAACCTGTGCTCCTGGACGATGTACACGCCCACCACCGAGTTTTCCGCGAGCCCCCGAAAGATCGACTCTGCCCGCTGTAAGCGTTGCCGATCGAGGTCGATACTGGTAACCAATTCTTCAATCTGCAGCGCACTGAAATTGAAGACAGCGGCCAACTCACCTATTTCGTCAGTGCCGCGAAAATTCGAGCGCACGCCGTAATCCCCCGCACCGAACCTCCGGCTGCACCTGGTCAAGTCGCGCAGCGGGTGGACAACCTGCTTGCGGGCAAGCAGGAAAATGCCAAACAGCACCAATACATCCACCACCACCAGCGCGTAGACCACCTGCAGGCCGCGTTCTTGTGTTTGCTGCGCCTCAATGGTCAACGCCTGAACAATCGCCTCTGCAATTTTCAGCAGTTGCCCCGCCTCGGTGTGGACGCGAGCCAGCTCGGCGGTCACCTCTCCAGGGGGGGTACGCATTTCGAGAAGAGATTCGATGTGACTGCGATAGGAGTGCCACTTCGGCCGGACCGACGCCACCAACGGGGTTATCTGTGTCGATAAGGTCATGGCGTTATGGCCAAATACGTTGCCGCCCAGCTCCAGGCCACTCAAATGCATTTCGAAGGCGTCAATAGTAGCGACGGCCTGCTCTTGCCTGTGCCCTTCCAGGCGTAACACCAGGCTGGTTTCAAAGGCGATTTTCTGACTCAGCACGCGTAATTTGCCGGCTTGACCAACCGTCTCCGCCACCCCTTTGAGGTCGCGCAGCATCGTTTGCACCACGATCACATTGGCGACAGCGACCAGCAATATCACCAAAAAATTGATCACCATTTTTTGGTTGACATTGAACCGTGGCCAACGGCTCTGCGATGCTCGTTTCGGGCGTACCTCGGCCACTTCAGTTGGCATGGCGACTCCCTCCATAAAAACGTTCTAACGTCAGGGTCAACAGTTCTCCTTTTTTGCGTCTCGCCGCAAATGGCGCTCAAAGGCTGTGAACGGGAGCCACACAAACCAGGGGGAGTTTAGTGAGCCAAATGGCTCCATTTTGGACATGGCACAACGTCGGCGACTGGCACCTGGAGACGGCCGCCGTAGTCGAGGACTTTTTCACGATTCTTCAGGCCACAAGGGAACAGGCCATGCACGGCCATAGCCATAAATCCTAATTAGCTGGAGGGTGGTCCTAGCGGTCTTACCAATACCGCACATCGTGTAGTGGCATATTGACACCGATCAATACTGCGCCTCACGTCACGCTCGTCGTTATCGCCCGGCCTGCCACTGCGTAGAGCAAACCGAACCTGGCCGGGAAGGTTCTGAGCGCCCGACACAGCTGCCCGAGCGGCGCGGGCGCGGCGTTTGCGCGGCGTTTGCGCAAAGCGATGGCAGCAGAACCGCTGCATGCCGACTAGGCGCTGGCACACTGCACACTCGGTCCACGGATAAGCCAGCCATGAACGAAGACACAGGGGTCAGGTCTTCCTGGAAAAAGCAAAAGACAAGACCTAACCCCGCCCGCTCTCGCTCCTCTGGCCGCCGAGCAGGCTGACGAAACTCAGCGACTCGCCCCATAGCGGGAAGGGCTGCAGGTAACTCAGGGTCAGGCTGTACTTGTTGTAGTGGGCGACCGGCTCGCCGCCGTGCGGATCACCACTGCGCTGCGCGTCGAAGGCGCTGCCAATACGCCGGCCGTGGTTGAAGCCCAGTTGCGCCTCGGACAAGCGCTGGCTGGAGACGTCGATCAGATCGCCGAGGATAAAATCGCGCGCGCAGATGGCTGACGCCGAAGTTGACCGCGGTTTTTCTCAGGCTGTCGCGGCGCGCAGGCCGTGGCTCTTGCTGTCACCGCCCAGGTCGAAGGCGAAGCCATTGTCCTGACTTAGGGTGCGGTAGTAACTCTGGCTGTAGCTGTAGGTAAAGCTCCACCACCCGTAAGGCAGGCTGTAGTTGAAACTCTGATTGTGCGAGTGGCGAAAGCTGTCGCTGACCGCGTCACGCCCCACAGTTTTAGCCATTAGCACGCGACTGTGACCCACCTGGATTCGCCCTAGCAACAATCCCAGGGCGGAGGGGAAAGTGCAGAAGCCCTCCTAAATGCAGGAGGGCGCGCCAGTCACTGCGTCAATTCAGCGCAGTGGGTCGGCAATTGCAGGTTGCGCGTACATTCAGCCTTTGGCCTTGGCCTGAGCCATCGCAATAAACCCCGCCATCCCCGCCTCTTTATCCGCGGCGATGCGTTTGACGTGCGGGTTCTGGTTGAGCAGCACGAGCAGCTCGTGGGCCTCTGCGAAGTCGGCCAGCAGATCGATACCAAACAGTTTCTTCGCCACCCCACACGCCAGGTCGATGCTGTAGAGGAAGTAGATGTCGGCGAGGCTGAAGCTGTCGCCCGCCACATATGGGGTAAAGCTGGCGTGACGCTTGAGCGTGTCGATACCGGCCAACAGCTCGGCCTTGCACTTGTTTTTTAAAACAGAGGAAATCTCCGCACCGAAGAAGGCTTCTGGGTAACCAATCCGCGCGGGCAACTCGATATACAGCTCGATCTCCTTCATCAGCGTGCGCACCTGGGCACGGGCGAATGGCTCGCGGGGCAGCAACGCCTTGCCTGCAGCGCCATCTTCCAGATACTCGAGGATCGCACTGGTCTCGTTGATGAAGCCCTGCTCGACCCCCAGCACCGGCACCTTGCCACGCGGACTGATACTGAGAAATTCGTCGCTCTGGTTGCCGTAAAGGGTCACGACCTCGAACTCCAGCCCCTTCTCCAGCAAGGCCAGCTTGACCATATTGAAGTAATTGCTAACGGCAAATCCGTATAGTTTGAACATAGTGACAGGCTCCAGGCCAGCGGATGGATAGCTAAAGTTATAACCCCGGGTACGCCAGCCAGCCAGCCGAATCGAGTCAGTGAATGGCGTAGGCGCTGTCACGCTGGCACACTGCACGCTCAGTCCACGGATAAGCCAAGCATGAGCGAACACGACGAAAACGAAGACGAGGCCTTTGCCGAAGAAGCGCTGATCCAGGCCATCGAGAATCAGATCGAGGCCGCAGAACCGCCTGCCGCCTTGGCAACCTTGAACAAGCTGAGCCTGGTCGGCTACGAGCGTGGGGAAATCCTGCAACTGATGGCGATGGTGCTGGCCCATGAGATCAAGGCCATGCTCGACGAGGATCGGCCATTCGATGGCGCGGCTTACGAGCAAGCCCTGCGTGTACTGCCGCAATTACCGAACGAAACGTCCTGACGCTAGTCGCTTAGTCCTGCGGACAATCTCGCGTCTCGCTACACTGCACACACCCGCGCCTCGCTTCATTCACGCGGGACTCAACCAGCCGGGCACCAGCAGTGCCCGGCCCCTGTTTACAAGAGCCTGGAGCACTTATGTCCTTTACCCCTGAGCTGGTTGCCGAACTGGATCTTCTCGCCCTGTTTAACCTGGGCAACACCCAGGAAGGCCTCAAGGTTCACCATGTTGCCGCCCCGCAAGCGATTGCTGCGGCCAAACGCCTGCACACCAAAGGCCTGGTCACCCAGGACGATGGCGGTTACCTGACCAGCCTGGGGCTGGAGGCGGCCGAACACGCACAAGTCTTGCTGACCATTCTCAATGTAAAAGAAACCGCCTGACCCGCCGGCACGGCCCACGCGGCCTGCGCAAGCGGGCAATGGCGTGGGCGCTATGGCGCTCCTATCTGCACCTCGCCACGACTGACTGGCCGTCGTGGCACATTGCCCGCCGAGCCCGCGCATGAGCCGTACCCAGGAAATTCGCCCGGATATCGATGACGGTATCGACCGCAAGGTGCTGGCTCAACTGCGTGCACGCTTTCTCAAGGTTAATGACGGCCGCCTGCAGCGCGCCATGCAGGCACTGTCGACCCGCCAGCAGCTGGTCCTGAAGTTGCTGCCGCTGTTGTTTCACGTCAATCATCCGTTGCTGCCGGGCTATGTGTCCGGACTGACACCGGCCGGACTGAGCGGCTTCGAGCCTGACGACGATCTGCTCGCCGAAGCGCAAAGACTGACCCGCTCCTTCGCCTACAAGGCACGCCGCGGCAACAGCGCACTGCCACTCCACGGGCTGTTCCTGATGGGCAGCCTGGGCACCGTGGCCCAGGCCGAGCAAAGCGACATGGACCTGTGGGTCTGTCACGCGCCCGACCTCAGCGCCCAGGAAATCGCCGAACTGCGCAAGAAGTGCGAGCAACTGGAAGCCTGGGCCGCGACCCAGGGCGCCGAAGCGCATTTCTTCCTGATCGACCCGGTGCGCTTTACCGTCGGCGACCGCGAGGCGCAACTGACCTCGGACGACTGCGGCACCACTCAGCACTACCTGTTACTCGACGAGTTCTACCGCACGGCGATCTGGCTGGCCGGGCGCACCCCGCTCTGGTGGCTGGTGCCGGTGTATGAGGAGCAGCGCTACCACGACTACATCGGCATCCTGCTGAGCAAGCGCTTCATCCGCGCCGAGGAAGTGCTCGACCTTGGTCACCTGGCGCAGATTCCACCGAGCGAATTCATCGGCGCGGGCATGTGGCAGCTGTCCAAAGGCATCGAGTCGCCGTACAAGTCGGTGCTCAAGCTGCTGCTCACCGAGGTTTACGCCAGCGAACACCCCAAGGTGCAATGCCTGGCGCTGCGCTTCAAGCAAGCGGTCTTCTGCAATCGACTCGACCTCGACGAACTCGACCCTTACATCGTGGTTTACCGCCGCCTGGAGGAATACCTCAGCGGGCGCGGCGAAATCGAGCGGTTGGAGCTGATCCGTCGCTGCCTGTACCTGAAGATCAATAAAAAACTCAGCCGGCCGCCGCGCGACCGCCACAAAAGTTGGCAACGCCTGCTACTCGAGCGCCTGACCAGCGACTGGAACTGGGACAGCCGGCAACTGGCGATGCTCGACAGCCGCAGCCAGTGGAAGGTGCGCCAGGTCAGCGCCGAGCGCCGCGCGCTGGTCAACGAACTGACCTACAGCTACCGCTTCCTCTCCCAGTTCGCCCGCGACGCCCAGGCTGGCAGCTCACTCAACAGCCGCGACCTCGGCGTGCTGGGTCGGCGCCTGTATGCCGCCTTCGAGCGCAAGGCCGGCAAGATCGAATTCATCAACCCGGGCATCGCCCCGGACTTGGGCGAAGACACCCTGACCCTGATGCAGGTGCCAAGAACCGAGGCCAGCGAGGGCAAGCAGTGGGCCCTGTTTGGCGGTAGCCTCGGCGCCCAGGAGTGCGCGGACTTCGCCCCGCTCAAGCGCGCCCGCGAACTGGTTGAATTGCTCGCCTGGTGCCACCGCAATGGCGTGATCGACAGCAGCACGCGACTGTCGCTGCACCCTGGCGACAGCGACCTGAGCGAGTTCGAGCTGTCCAATCTGCTCACCAGCCTGCAGCAGACTGTGCCGCTGCCGCTGCCAGCAATCGAAGAAAGCGCGTTGCTGCGCGCCCGCGTACCCGGCGCAGTGCTGCTGCTGGTCAATGTCGGCATCGATCCGCTCAAGCAGCACAGCCAGATGAATGTGCACATGACCACCGAGCGGACCGATGCCTTAGGCTATTCCGGGGTGCGCGAGAACCTGATTCTGACCATCGATCAGGTCAGCCTGAACAGCTGGAACGAACTGCTGGTCAGCCGCTATGACGGCCCCCATGCACTGCTCGACTGCCTGCGCGATTTTCTCAACAGCCTGCCGGCCAGCGACAGCAAACCCAACCTGCAGGTGCGCTGCTTCTGCCGCAACCGCGCCACGACCATCGCCGAGCGGGTCGAGGAGCTGTTTCGCGACACCCTGGATAACTTCGCGGGCACCCAGCACAACCGTTACCTGCTGCAAATCAAGCAGCAATACCACCTGCTCGAACTGATCCCTGGGCAAGTCAGCCACACGGCACTCACAGGCATGCCGGCGCTGCTCGAGCACCTCGGCAAGGAGCAGCCGGGTTATAGCCTGCTGCACCTCGACCGCAACGCGCTGGAAGGTGATGACCTGGCCTTGATCCTGCCGCTCGGCCGCCCCGAGTGCATCCAGGTGTTCTACCGGCGCCACGAAAACAGTGGTCAGGCCGAACTGACCCTGCTCGACGAACACAACGCGCTGTGGCGGCAGAGCATGCCGTTTCGCGACGAGCAAAGCCTGCTGAAGCCGTTGCAGCGCTTTCTGCAATCGCTGCTATACCGGCGCAACGCCTTGCTGCCGCTGGACAGCCCGGCACCGTTGAGCGCGCTGGAGGTGCGCTATTACGAAGTACTCCCGGCGGCGCCGCTGCGGGCCCGCCAGGTGGAGCTGCGCGCGCCGCCGCAAGCGCCGGTGAGCCCGCCCTTCTACGATGTGCAGGCAATTGTCGAACCGGCCGAGGGCAAGCGCGCCAACGTGACCCTGTATTGCAACCACCGAGAGTTTTCCGAACTGGAGTATGCCGGCGACCTGTTCGCCGCCGTGGCCCGGCATATCCTCGCCCAACGCCGCGAGGGCGAGCGCTACCCGTGCTACATCACCGACCTCGACCTGTCCGCCGTACTCGGCGACGGACAGGCCCAGACCATTCACTACCTGCGCTACAAAGCTCGCCTGGAAGCAGCACTCAACACGGCGCTGGAAAAAACCTGATCAGGCGCGCCGAGGCGCAGGCAGCCAGGGTCTGCCCGACGGTCGTTCAGCGGCTGTATTCACCGGCCGCTTCTGGCTGGTATTCCACCGCCAACAGGGTCAGTTTCAATTGCTTGCCGCCGGGCGCGATCCAGTCCATATGCTGGCCGACACTCAGCCCCAGCAGCGCGCTGCCCACCGGTGCGAGAATCGACACACAGCCTTCTTTGCCGGCGTCCTGCGGGTAAACCAGGGTCAGGTGATAGTCCTTGCCGCTGCTTTCTTCGCGACAATGCACCCGCGAGTTCATGGTAACCACCCCCGCTGGCACCTGGTCATGGCCAATCACTTCAGCCCGATCCAGTTCGGCCTGCAGGGCGACAGCACCCGGGCCGAACTCCTCCAGGCTGTCGAGCAAACGTTCCAACCGCTGCAAATCGAGACGGGTAATGGTAATTGACGGTGCACTGGTCATGGTCAGCTCAACTCTCCTTTACGGAATGCTTAAAAAGCAAAACCCCGCCTGCTAGAGACGGGGTTTTGCGCTAGTCGGGTCGACCGTATCACAGCCGTTCAAATAAACAAGGCCGGCAGATCAGCCTTGTCGTTGCTGCAAACGCGCCTGGGCAGCATGGCAAATGAGCCGCCGACGCGAATGATCGGCACTGCCCCATTCGAGAATCTCATTGAGCAAACGACCACAACCCAGGCACATATCTCGCTCGTTCAGGCAGCACTGGCGCACGCACGGCGAGGCGATTAGCGGCTCAGCCGGCTTGGGCGAAGCGCCTGCTGGCTCAGAGCTCTTCAAACTCAAGGCTGGCTCCAGATTGCTCCAGGGTGATGCGGGCGAGCATTTCACTCAGCAGCTCATCGCTGCTGTCGCAAATCCAACGCTCGCTGGCTTCCTCGTAGTCGAAGTGGAAACCGCCGGAGCGGGCCGCCAGCCACAACTGACGGATCGGCGCCTGACGGCTGAAGATCAGCTGCGTGCCATTCTCGAAACGCACGGTCAGTACACCCGCCGAGTTTTCCAGGTCGAGATCCAGGTCGCTGTCATCGAAAATGTCTTCCACCGCTTGCTGTACGGTATCGACCAGATCGTGAAAGCGGGCTTCAGTCAAACTCATTGCGGATGTCCTCGAAAAATTCAGGTAGTGCAGAAAAGTGCCAGGCGCTCCGGGACATCGTTGCGCGCGATGGCCAGACGGGAGCATCTGAACCGAACGCAATGTAGCGCTCGAAGGTTGCTTCGCGAGGCCAGCATAGCGGGTCGAGTAAGCATCGAGCGCAGTATACCGTGCTCGATGCGCATGATCCGCACCTCTCCCTGGACCCAGGCAAAGCCCGCCGGACGGGAATCCTGGCGCATAGGCAAGGCCCCGGGGGGCCGGTATACTCCGGCGCAATTATGCTTTTAACAAGGACTTCACCATGAAGCGGCTGCTTACTGCCCTTATCGCGCTTGTCGCCATCAGCACCCTGCTTGCCGGCTGCGGCCAGAAAGGCCCGCTGTTCCTCCCGGAAGACAGCAAGCCCGCGCCCGCGCAAAACCAATAAGGACAGCTGATGAACGCCTTCAACTACCGCGACGGCGTGCTGTTCGCGGAGGGCGTGGCCCTGTCCGCCATCGCCCAACGCTTCGGCACGCCGACCTACGTCTACTCGCGCGCGCATATCGAGGCGCAGTACCGCGCCTATGCCGACGCCTTGCAAGGCATGCCACACCTGGTCTGCTTCGCCGTCAAGGCCAACTCCAACCTGGGCGTACTGAACGTCCTGGCACGTCTCGGCGCCGGCTTCGACATCGTCTCGCGTGGCGAGCTGGAACGCGTCCTGGCCGCTGGCGGCGCGCCCGACAAAATCGTCTTCTCCGGCGTCGGCAAGAGCCGTGACGACATGCGCCGCGCCTTGCAAGTCGGCGTGCACTGCTTCAACGTCGAGTCCAGCGATGAGCTGGAGCGCCTGCAGCTGATCGCTGCCGAACTGGGCGTGAAAGCGCCGGTGTCGCTGCGGGTCAATCCCGATGTAGACGCCGGCACCCATCCGTATATCTCCACCGGCCTCAAAGAAAACAAGTTCGGCATCGCCATCGCCGACGCCGAGGACGTGTACATCCGCGCCGCGCAGTTGGCGAACCTGGACGTGGTCGGTGTCGACTGCCATATCGGCTCGCAACTGACCAGCCTGCCGCCCTTCCTCGATGCCCTGGACCGCCTGCTGGCGCTGATCGACCGCCTCGCCGATTGCGGCATCCACCTGCGCCACATTGACCTCGGTGGCGGCCTCGGCGTGCAATACCGCGACGAACAGCCGCCGTTGGCCGGCGACTACATCAAGGCCGTGCGCGAACGCATCCAAGGCCGCGACCTGGCCCTGGTGTTCGAGCCGGGTCGCTCGATCGTCGCCAATGCCGGCGTACTGCTGACCCAGGTCGAATACCTCAAGCACACCGAGCACAAGGATTTCGCCATCGTCGACGCGGCGATGAACGACCTGATCCGCCCGGCGCTGTACCAGGCCTGGATGGACGTGGTGCCCGTGCAGCCGCGCGATGGCGCGACGCGCAACTACGATATTGTCGGACCGATCTGCGAGACCGGCGACTTCCTGGCCAAGGATCGTCACTTGGCGCTGGCCGAAGGCGACCTGCTGGCCGTGTGTTCGGCGGGCGCCTATGGCTTCGTCATGAGCTCCAACTACAACACCCGCGGCCGCGCCGCCGAGGTGATGGTGGATGGCGACCAGGCCTTCGAAGTGCGTCGTCGCGAGCCCCTCAGCGAACTCTTTGCGGGCGAAAGCCGTCTGCCGCCAGCACCATAAGGGCACCCTGATGTTATTGCGCTTTACCAAAATGCACGGCCTCGGCAACGACTTCATGGTTCTCGACCTGGTCAGCCAGCACGCGCATATCCAGTCCAAGAACGCCAAGCAGTGGGGCGATCGCCACACCGGCGTCGGCTTCGATCAACTGCTGCTGGTGGAACCGCCGAGCAATCCGGACGTCGACTTTCGCTACCGCATTTTCAACGCCGATGGCGCGGAAGTGGAGCAGTGCGGCAATGGCGCCCGCTGCTTCGCCCGCTTCGTGCTGGACAAGCGGCTGACGATGAAGAAGCAGATCCGCGTGGAAACCAAGGGCGGCATCATCGAACTCGACGTACGCGCCGACGGCCAGATCAGCGTGAACATGGGCGCGCCGCGCCTGGAGCCGGCGCAAATCCCCTTCCAGGCCGATCAGCAAGCCTTGAGTTACTGCGTCGAGGTCGAGGGCCAAGCGTTCGAGCTGGCCGCCGTGTCCATGGGCAACCCGCATGCCGTGCTGCGCGTCGACAACGTCGACAACGCACCGGTGCATGAGCTGGGGCCGAAACTGGAACACCACCCGCGCTTTCCGCAGCGGGTCAACGTCGGCTTCCTGCAAGTCATCGATCGCCAGCATGCCAAGCTGCGTGTCTGGGAACGCGGCGCGGGCGAGACTCAGGCCTGCGGTACCGGCGCCTGCGCGGCGGCAGTGGCGGCGATTGGCCAAGGCTGGATGGACTCGCCAGTGCAACTCGAACTGCCCGGCGGCAAGTTGTTGATCGAGTGGGCAGGCGCGGACCAGCCCGTTATGATGACCGGACCCGCGATGCGCGTGTACGAAGGACAGGTGCGCCTATGACCGACCAGCAGGATTCGCCTAAACCACACGACCTCGACGCGGCTGCGGTCGTCGACTATTTGCGCCTGCACCCGGAGTTCTTCGTCGACCACGATGAATTGATTCCCGAGTTGCGTATTCCGCACCAGCGCGGCGACACCATCTCGCTGGTCGAACGCCAGGTTAAGCTGCTCCGCGAGCGCAATATCGAGATGCGCCACCGCCTCTCGCAGTTGATGGATGTGGCCCGCGACAACGACCGCCTGTTCGACAAGACCCGCCACCTGGTGCTCGACCTGCTCGATGCAGCCAGCCTCGAAGAGCTGGTCAGCACTGTGGAAGACAGCCTGCGCCACCAGTTCCAGGTGCCCTTCGTCAGCCTGATCCTGTTCAGTGATACGCCGCTAGCGGTCGGTCGTTCGGTCAGCAGCGCCGAAGCGCATCAGGCCATCGGCGGCCTGCTGGCCGGCGGCAAGACCATCTGCGGCGTGTTGCGCGAGCATGAACTGAACTTCCTGTTCGGCGAAAGTGCAGCCAAGCAAGTCGGCTCGGCAGCCGTGGTCGCATTGTCCTATCAGGGCCTGCATGGTGTGCTGGCAATCGGTAGTGCCGACCCCCAGCATTACAAGAGCTCCCTGGGCACCCTGTTCCTCGGCTATATCGCCGAGGTCCTGGCCCGGGTCCTGCCGCGCTTCGCCACGCCGCTGCGTTCGGTGCGCTAAACGCAGCGCCAAGCCCGGAGGATGGGTGGGATCGCCTAGGTTGAGCGCAGCGACAGAACGGCAGGCTGCCGTTTTGCACAGCTTTAGCTACCCGCAGGCTGAGGTACATGGATGCACCTCATGATACCCAGCATTGCTCGATAGCTAGCCCGATGGGTTACCGCCGCACCACTATCGCTTAGCGCCTCAAATCTGTGCTCTACGCCGCTAACCCATCCTACGCCGGGAGCTTCCATGCAAGAGCAACTGGACGCCTACCTCGAGCACCTGCGCAGCGAGCGCCAGGTCTCCAAGCACACCCTCGACGGCTACAGCCGCGACCTGGCCAAACTCCTCGCCTTCTGCGAGCGCGAGCAGATCGCCGCATGGCCCGAGCTGGACACCCCACGCCTGCGCCGGCTGATCGCCCGCCTGAATCTCGAGGGCCAGTCCAGCCGCAGCCTGGCGCGCCTGCTTTCGGCCACGCGCGGCCTGTACCGCTACCTGATCCGCGAAGGTCATTGCCAGAATGATCCGGCCAGCGGCCTGTCGCCGCCGAAAGGCGCGCAGCGCCTGCCGAAAACCCTGGATGCCGATCGCACCGCTCAGCTGCTCGATGGCGCGGTCGAGGACGACTTCATCGCCCGGCGCGATCAGGCCATGCTCGAGCTGTTCTATTCCTCCGGCCTGCGCCTGTCCGAACTGGTCGGCCTGAACCTCGACAACCTGGACCTGGGCGACGGCCTGGTACGGGTACTGGGCAAGGGTAACAAGACCCGCGAGTTGCCGGTCGGGCGCATGGCGCGTCAGGCCCTGGAACAGTGGTTGCCCTTGCGCGCCCTGGCCAACCCGGGGGATGGTGCGGTATTCATCAGCCAGCAAGGTCGCCGGCTCGGTGCGCGCGCGGTGCAACTGCGCGTGCGTCAGGCCGGGGTGCGCGAACTCGGGCAGAATCTGCACCCGCACATGCTGCGCCATTCCTTCGCCAGCCATATGCTGGAGTCCTCGCAGGACTTGCGCGCGGTGCAGGAGCTGCTCGGGCATGCCGATATCGCCACCACCCAGGTCTATACCCACCTGGATTTCCAGCACCTGGCCACGGTGTATGACAAGGCCCACCCACGGGCCAAACGCAAAGGCAGCAGCGAATGACCATCAAGTTGATCACCTTCGACCTCGACGACACCCTCTGGGACATAACCCCGGTGATGCTGGACGCCGAAGCGACGCTGCGTAACTGGCTGGCGCTGCACGCGCCACGCCTTGGCGCGGTGCCGGTCGAACACCTGTGGACAATTCGCGCGCGGTTGCTGCACGCCGAACCATCGCTCAAGTATCGCCTCAGCGAACTGCGTCGGCGCATCCTGCACGACGCCCTGGCAGGCGCCGGCTACCCCCCCAGCGAGGCCGTGGCGCTAGCCGAATATGGCTTCCAGGTGTTTCTCGCCGCACGCCATCGGGTCGAGCTGTTCGCCGAAGTACACCCGACCCTGGAGACCCTGGCCAATCGCTTCCAGCTCGGGGTGATTACCAATGGCAATGCCGATGTACGCCGCCTGGGCCTGGCCGACTATTTCCAGTTCGCCCTGTGCGCGGAAGAACTCGGGGTCGGCAAACCCGATCCCAAGCCTTTCCAGGAGGCACTCAAGCGTGCAGGCGTTGCCGCGCAGCACGCCGTGCATATCGGCGACCACCCCAGCGACGATATCGCCGGCGCCCAGGCTGCCGGTTTGCGGGCGATCTGGTTCAACCCGCAAGGCAAAGTCTGGGAAGGCGATAAGCGCGCCGATGGCGAAATCTGCAGCCTGGCCGAATTGCCCGCGCTGCTGCATAGCTGGGTATAGGCCAGGCCTGCAAACCGCTTAGATAGGGCGGCTGCCGTATTTGCTGTCAGGCTTCTTCGGTGGGTCGGAAACCACGTTGGGCTCGACCTCCTGCACCTTGCCGCCGCGCGCCAGATAGTCTTCCATGGCGCGCGCCAAGGCATCGCGGTCCTTCTGCTTGGCTTCGATGCTCGGCAGCTCTTCAGCACTGACCGCCGCCTTGGCCTTGGCCTTGCTCTTGCCCGTGCTGACGACTTCGTCGCCATCGTCATCACCGCTGTCGACGTCATTGGCGGCGGCCATTTCCTCGCCACTGTTCTCGTCAGCTCCTTCGAGCTCGTCTTGTTCCAGATCTTCGTCGCTCATGTTCAACCTCATGACTTGCGAAAAGCAGGTTAGTTATAGCCCAGCTACGTACTCTTTCGTACGTCGCCGGGGAAATTCAAATGACCTTGCTGGGCAAAGTCCCCAGCCGCTTCTCACGCTGGTTCGGACAAGTACCACGGCCTCGCATAACAGTACTTATCGGCGCGCATTCTAGCGTGCTGTCAGAAAAAACAAAGGGCGCCTTTAGGCGCCTTTGTTTTAAATCTTCGACAATCAGCTTTTTGTGAATTCCGGATAAGCTTCCATGCCACATTCGGCGATATCCACGCCCTCGTACTCTTCTTCTTCGCTGACGCGCAGACCGATCACCAGTTTGAGGATCGACCAGACGATCAAACTGGCGCTGAACACCCAGGCGAAGATGCAGCCGATACCCAGCAACTGGGCGCCAAGGGTGGCATCCGGGTTGGTCAGTACCACAGCCAACAGCCCCCAGATACCGGCCACGCCGTGCACGGAAATGGCACCGACCGGATCGTCGAGCTTGAGCTTGTCCAGACCGAGAATAGAGAACACCACCAGCACGCCACCAACACCACCGATCAGGGTCGCTTGCAGGGCAGTCGGCGTCAGCGGCTCGGCGGTGATCGCCACCAGGCCAGCCAGAGCTCCGTTCAACGCCATGGTCAGGTCAGCCTTGCCGAACAGGATGCGCGCCACGATCAGTGCGACGATCAGACCACCAGCGGCGGCCATGTTGGTGTTGACGAACACGTTGGCCACGGCGTTGGCATCTTCGATGGTGCTCATCTTCAGCTGCGAACCACCGTTGAAGCCGAACCAGCCCATCCACAGGATAAAGGCGCCGAGGGTCGCCATTGGCAGGTTGGAGCCTGGAATGGCGTTGACCTGGCCATTAGCGCCGTACTTGCCTTTTCGTGCACCGAGCAGCAGCACGCCAGCCAGGGCAGCGGTAGCTCCCGCCATGTGCACCACGCCGGAGCCGGCGAAGTCGAGGAAGCCGGCTTCGTTAAGGAAGCCCGAACCCCATTTCCAGAAGCCCTGCACCGGGTAGATGAAACCGGTCATGACCACGGCGAAGGCCAGGAAGGCCCACAGCTTCATGCGCTCGGCCACGGCACCGGAGACGATCGACATGCAGGTCGCGGCAAACACCACCTGGAAGAAGAAGTCCGAGCGGGCCGAGTAATAGGGCGCGCCGTCACCACCAGCGAGAACCGACTCGACACTGTGTTCGTCGCCGATCAGGAAGCCCAGGCTTGGCAGGATGCCGCCGGCCGGGCTGGAGTACATGATGTGGTAGCCGATCACCAGGTACATGACGCTGGCTACCGCGTACAGGGCGATGTTCTTGGTGAGAATTTCGGTGGTGTTCTTCGCCCGTACCAGGCCGGCTTCGAGCATGGCAAAACCCGCTGCCATCCACATCACCAGAGCACCGCAAATCAAAAAGTAGAAGGTATCGAAGCCGTACTGCAGCGCAGTCAATGCTGTGTTATCCATGGTTCACCTCTTGCCGGCGCGCGTTTATAGCGCTGTTCGGTTAAGGCGCCCGGGGTTGGCTCCGGGCGCACTCCGTGTGCTTACAGGTTGTAGCCACGCTCGTTGTGCAGGGCGAGGTCGAGACCGACCGTCTCTTCCTCGTCGCTGACACGCAGGCCCATTACTAGGTCGATCACTTTCAGAATCACGAAGGTCAGCACCGCGGTGTAGACCACCGTGAAGGCCACGCCCTCGCACTGCACCCACAACTGTGCGGGGATGTTCTCCACCGTGCCAAAACCACCCAGCGCCGGCGCAGCAAACGCCCCGGTGAGAATGGCGCCAACAATGCCGCCCATGGCATGCACGCCGAAGACATCCAGGGAATCGTCATAGCCAAACTTGCGTTTCAGGCTGGTCGCGCAGAAGAAACAAATCACCCCTGACGCCAGGCCGATGACCAGCGCCCCCATCGGCCCGGCAGTGCCGGACGCCGGAGTAATGGCCACCAGGCCCGCCACCGCACCGGAGGCGATGCCCAGCACGCTGGGTTTGCGGTGGGTGATCCACTCGGCAAACATCCAGCTCAGGGCCGCCGTCGCCGCGGCGATCTGGGTCACCAGCATGGCCATGCCGGCGGTGCCGTTGGCAGCCAGAGCCGAGCCGGCGTTGAAGCCAAACCAGCCGATCCAGAGCATGCTCGCGCCAATCAGGGTGTAACCGAGGTTATGCGGCGGCATCGCGGTCGTCGGGAAGCCTTTACGCTTACCCAACACCAGACAGGCCACCAGACCGGCGATACCCGCATTGATATGCACCACAGTGCCACCGGCGAAATCCAGCACGCCCCAATCCCCCATCAACGCACCGTCACCGCTCCACACCATGTGCGCGATGGGGGCATAGACGATGGTGAACCAGACAGTCATGAACACCAGCATGGCGGAGAATTTCATGCGCTCGGCGAAGGCGCCGACGATCAGGGCCGGGGTGATGATGGCGAAGGTCATCTGGAAGGTGATGAACACACTTTCCGGTATGCCTGCCACCAGGCTGTCACTGGTCAGGCCAGCGAGGAAGGCATTCGACAGGCCGCCGACGAAGGAGTTGAAATTGACCACACCCTGCTCCATGCCGGTGCTGTCAAAGGCCAGGCTGTACCCGTAGACGACCCAGAGCACGCTGATCAGGCCAGTGATGGCGAAGCACTGCATCAACACCGACAGGACGTTCTTCGACCGCACCATGCCGGCATAGAACAGGGCCAGCCCCGGAATGGTCATGAACAGCACTAGGACGGTCGCGACCAGCATCCAGGCCGTATCGCCGCCATTTAGAACTGCCTCGTCGGCCATGGCCAGGCCAGGAACCAGAGACAAAAGGGCTCCTAGCCCTGCGATTTTTCGCAGAGTCATTGGGGGTACTCCTGGGGCGTTGGGGGTTCGCGGGCTTAGTTAGATTGCGTCGGTATCGGTTTCGCCGGTACGGATGCGAATCGCCTGTTCCAGGTTTACAACGAAAATCTTGCCGTCACCGATCTTGCCAGTGTTGGCTGCCTTGGTAATGGCTTCGATGACGCGATCCAACTGATCATCAGCGATGGCCACGTCAATCTTTACCTTGGGTAGAAAATCGACCACGTATTCAGCGCCGCGGTACAACTCGGTGTGACCTTTTTGCCGACCGAAGCCTTTGACTTCGGTAACGGTGATGCCCTGCACGCCGATTTCCGACAGTGACTCACGGACGTCGTCCAGCTTGAACGGCTTGATGATGGCAGTGACTAGCTTCATGAAACTTTCTCCCGTGTAAGGTGGACTTGCCCCAGGAATTACGAACCCGGTTCAAGTCTAAGCGCTGTGTCTGGCTTTTGTAATGTATCGCTAGCCCCAGGGGACAACAGCGATACCCACCAACCGCTCCCGACGAAACACTTCCCGCTTCGCCTAACGCACCGGAACTGCATCGGTGCATTCATCACAGTCGACTAAGCAGAAAGCTTGCCATTTCATATAAAAACTATTTATTTCAAATAGTTAGAATAGAAACCCAGTAGCAGGCGTGGCCCCGACAGGCGAGCAGTGCTCGATAACGGTGCATGCACGCAACCACCTATGCGCAAAAAGTGTGCAGCACTGACCGCGGCGGGCCAAAGCCAGGCTGCGTGCTACACTGCTCCGTCTGTTCTTGGAACCCTGCCATGTTGCCGCCCAAAGCCCTGCTCGATGCACTCAGCGCCCACGCCTCGCGCCTGTTCAACGGTGAAACGCCGCTACCCCGCAGTGAATTCGAAGCCCAGTTCAAAGCCTTGCTGCAGAGCGGTTTCAGCAAGCTCGATCTGGTCAGCCGGGAAGAGTTCGACAGCCAGATGGCGGTCCTCGCCCGCACCCGTGCCCGCCTTGAAGCACTGGAAGCCAAGGTTGTCGAACTCGAGGCACGCACCGAGCAAGCCGCTACGCCGCCGACCGAGTAATCCGCTCGAACGGCTGACGATCAAGGAGTGATCGATGTCCCTGGCCATAGTCCACAGCCGCGCCCAAGTCGGCGTCGAAGCGCCCGCCGTAACCGTCGAGGCGCACCTGGCCAATGGCTTGCCGTCGCTGGCGCTGGTCGGCCTGCCCGAGACCGCGGTCAAGGAAAGCAAAGACCGGGTGCGCAGCGCCATCCTCAACTCCGCCTTCGACTTCCCGCCGCGCCGCATCACCCTGAACCTGGCCCCAGCCGACTTGCCCAAGGACGGCGGCCGCTTCGACCTGGCGATTGCCTTGGGGATTCTCGCCGCCAGCGGCCAGGTGCCAAGCACCGCCCTGGAGCAAATCGAGTGCCTGGGTGAATTGGCCTTATCCGGCGCCGTGCGCCCAGTGCGGGGCGTACTGCCCGCCGCCCTGGCGGCCCGCGCCGCCGGACGCTCCCTGGTGGTGCCGAAAGCCAACGCCGAGGAAGCCAGCCTGGCCTCCGGGCTGGTGGTGATCGCCGTGGACCACTTGCTCGAACTGGCCGCGCACCTCAATGGCCAAGCGCCAATCGCGCCCTATCAGTCTCTCGGCTTGCTGCACCGCAGCCTGCCCTATCCCGACCTGGCCGAAGTGCAGGGGCAAGTCGCCGCCAAGCGCGCCCTGCTGGTCGCCGCAGCCGGCTCGCACAACCTGCTGTTGACCGGCCCACCGGGCACCGGCAAGACCCTGCTGGCCAGCCGCCTGCCCGGCCTGCTGCCGCCACTGAACGAGCAGGAGGCCCTGGAAGTCGCCGCCATCCATTCGGTGGCCAGCCACACCCCACTGGACGCCTGGCCCCAGCGGCCCTTTCGCAACCCCCATCACAGCGCCTCCGGCCCGGCCTTGGTCGGCGGCGGCAGCCGTCCGCAACCCGGCGAAATCACCCTGGCCCATCAGGGCGTGTTGTTTCTGGATGAACTGCCCGAGTTCGACCGCAAGGTGTTGGAGGTGCTGCGCGAACCCCTGGAAAGCGGACAGATCGTCATCGCCCGGGCCCGTGACAAGGTGCGTTTCCCGGCGCGCTTCCAGCTGGTCGCGGCAATGAATCCCTGCCCCTGCGGCTTTCTCGGCGATCCCAGCGGCCGCTGTCGCTGCAGCACCGAACAGATCCAGCGCTACCGCGGCAAACTGTCTGGACCCTTACTCGACCGCATCGACCTGCATGTCACGGTGGCGCGGGAAACCACCGCCCTGCATGTCCCCCCCAGCGACGGTGCCGACACGGCTACCGGTGCCGCCCTGGTGGCGCGCGCTCGGCAACGGCAAATACTGCGCCAGGGCGTGGCCAATGCCTTCCTCGACCTGCCCGGCCTGCGCCAGCACTGCAGCCTGCACGCCGCCGATCAGGGCTGGCTGGAAAGCGCCTGCGAACGCCTTGGCCTATCGTTACGCGCCGCGCACCGGGTGCTCAAGGTGGCACGTACCCTGGCCGACCTCGAACAGGTCGAACAGATCGCCCGCAGCCATCTGGCTGAGGCGCTGCAATACCGCGGTCATCCGCAGAGCTGACGCGGTCAAGCCCGCCGCTGCACCTGCGGTAACTGCATCGCCGCCACTTCGCCGACCAGATAATCGCGCAAACGCTGGTAGCGCTCCTGACCGCGCCGCGCCTTGGGCCAGACCAGGTAATAGCTGCAGCCGCTGGGCACCGCGCAGGGCCAGGGCAGGCCGAGGCGGCCCTGGGCGACGTCCTCGGCAACCATCACCAGATCGCCGATCGACACGCCGTAGCCGCGCGCGGCGGCGACCATGCCCAACTCCAGGGTGTCGAACACCTGGCCGCCCTTGAGCGGCACCTGCTCGGCCAGGCCCATGGCCTGCAGCCACTGCCGCCAATCGCGGCGATCCGGGGTGGGATGCAGCAGTTCGGCGCCCTGTAGCCGCGCCAGATCCCAGGGGCCGTCCGCGGCCGCCTCGGGCGCGCAGACCGGGATCAGCCACTCGTCGAACAACAACACGCTGCCCCACTCCTCGGTAAAAACGCCGTTGCTCAGCAACACCGCACAGTCGAACGGCTCATGCAGGAAGTCGACCTTGTCCACGTCCATCCAGGCACTGGTCAGCTGCACCTCGATATCGCTGTTTTGCAAACGAAAGCGCGACAAGCGCGCCAGCAGCCAGCGCATGGTCAGGGTCGAGGGCGCCTTCAGGCGCAGGATCGCATCGTCGGCGCGCAGGGTGGTGCAGGCACGCTCCAGGGCATCGAAACCTTCACGCAGGCCGGGCAGCAGCATGCGCGCCGGCTCAGTCAACTGCAGGCTGCGCCCGCGGCGCTCGAACAGGCGGCAGGCGAAGTGCTCTTCGAGGGTACGCACATGCCGGCTCACCGCACTCTGGGTGATCGCCAACTCCTCGGCGGCGCGGGTGAAGGAGCTATGCCGGGCCGCCGCCTCGAAGGCGCGCAAGGCGTACAGCGGCGCTAGACGCCGGCTTTTATCCATGAGTATTAATCATGCCTGACATGGTTATTTTCCTTTTGTGCGAGCGCTGAAGACTCCCGAGAATAGCGCCATTCTCCGCTCGCCCGGACAACCCGGGCAAGCCCTCTTACTGAGCTTGACTCATCATGCCGCACGCCCTTCGCAACGAACTCAGCGCCATTCTGCGCCTGGCCGGCCCACTGATCGCCGCCCAGCTGGCGCACGTGCTCATGGTCTTTACCGACACCGTAATGATGGGCTGGCTCGGCCCGGCGGCACTGGCCGGTGGCGGCCTGGGCGCGGCCAGCTATGCCTGCGTGTCGATCTTCTGCGTCGGGGTGATCGCCGCGGTCGGCAATTTGGTGGCTATCCGTCATGGCGCCGGCGATGCCGCGGGTGTCACGCGCCTGACCCAGAACGGCCTGTGGCTGGGCTGGGGCCTGGCCTTGCTGGCCGGGGTAGCCCTGTGGCATCTGCAACCGGCGCTGCTAGGGCTCGGCCAGTTGCCGGAAAACGTCACGGGGGCCATGCAATTTCTCACCACCCTGGTGTTCGCCCTGCCTGGCTATATGACCTTTATGGCGCTGCGCGGGTTTACCAGCGCGATCGGCCTCCCCGGCCCGGTGATGGCCATCAGCATTGGCGGCGCGCTGGCCAACTTCGTCCTCAACTACGCACTGATCAAGGGCTGGTTCGGCCTGCCACATCTGGGCCTGGCCGGCATCGGCCTGGTTACCGCACTGGTGATGAATGCCATGGCCCTGTTGCTGGCCTGGCATGTCCTGCGCCACCGCGCTTATGCCGCCTACCCGCTGTGGCGCGGCCTGCTGCGCCCGACCTGGCGCGAGCTGCAAGAGCTGCTGCGCCTGGGCCTGCCGATTGGCGGCACCTATGCCGTGGAAGCAGGGCTGTTCGCCTTCGCCGCACTGTGCATGGGCGCCCTCGGCAGCCTGCAACTCGCCGCGCATCAGATTGCGATCATGTCGGTGTATGTGGCCTTCATGGTGCCGGTGGGGCTGTCCTACGCAGTGACCTTCCGCATCGGCCAGCACTTCGGCGCCGGCCGCCTGCTCGAAGCACGCCGCGCCGGACGCCTGGGCATCGGCATCGGCGCCGTGTGCATGCTCGGCTTCGCCGCACTGTTCTGGCTGGCGCCGCAGTGGGTGGTGGGCTTGTTTCTCGACCGCCGCGACCCGGCCTATGCCGAGGTGACGGCCCTGGCTGTAGGTCTACTGGCGATTGCCGCCTGGTTCGAGTTCTTCGACGGTATCCAGACCATCGCCATGGGCGCGATTCGCGGCCTCAAGGACGCCAAGACCACCTTCTTGGTCGGCCTCGGTTGCTACTGGCTGATCGGCGCACCACTGGCCTGGACCCTGGCCTTCCCGCTCGGTTGGGGGGCGCAAGGCGTGTGGTGGGGCCTGGCCAGTGGCCTGGCGTGCGCGGCCATCGGCCTGAGCCTGGGCTTCGAGTGGAAGACCGCACGCCTGCTGCGGCCGGCGCACGCCGCTAAACAGACGTGTTTGGCGTAAGCGGTCTTTTGTAGCCCGGATGAAATCCGGGGCATCGGTGGCGTCCATAAGATCGACCCCGGATTGCATCCGGGCTACCAGAGCGCGAAGCCATGCCCGACTCCGCGCTAGGGATTGAGCAGCCCTAACAACGGTTGCCGCATACCAAACACCAGGAAGCGCGCCAGCTCGTTCAACGGGATCGCCTTGCTGATCAGATAGCCCTGCACCTGGTCGCAACCAAACTCGCGCAACAGGGCCAGTTGCTCGGCGTTTTCCACGCCTTCGCCGACCACCTGCAGATTGAGGTTATGGCCCAGATTGATCATCGCCCGCACCAACTGGCGACTCTCCGCGCGTTCGTGCATGTCGCCGACGAAGCTCTTGTCGATTTTCAACAGGGCTATTGGCAGGCTGCTGAGGTGGACGAAGGAGGAAAAACCAGTACCGAAGTCGTCCAGGGAAAAACGCACACCCAGGCGCCCGAGCGCCAGCATGGTCTGCTGCACCTGATCACTGCGGCGCATCACCGCGGTCTCGGTCAACTCGAACTCCAGCCAGCGCGCATCGACTCCGCGCTCGGCGATCAAGCGGCTAAGGGTCGGCAACAGCTGACTGTCCTGAAACTGGCGGAACGACAGGTTGACCGCCATATGCAGAGCAGGCAGGCCGCGTCCGCGCAGCCATTGCATATCGCGCAGGGCACGGGAAATCACCCAGTAGCCGAGCGGCACTATCAGTCCGCTTTCTTCGGCCAGCGGCACGAATTCGTTTGGCGCCAGCAGGCCGCGCTCGCGGTGGTGCCAGCGCACTAGCGCTTCCAGACCAACAATGCGGCCCGTCTGCACACACAGGCGCGGCTGATAATGCAGTTCGAGTTCGTCGCGACGCAGCGCCCGGCGTAGCTCACTTTCCAACTCGGCCTGACTACGCGTGCCGCGACCGGTCTGTTCGTCGAAGATGTGGAAGGTACAGCCTGGCTGGCTCTTGGCTTGCCGCATGGCGATATGCGCATGCCACATCAGCGAGTCGGCGCCACCACCGGCGCGCACGTAGGCCAAGCCAATGCTGCAACCAATCAACAGACTCTCACCGTCGACCCAGTAAGGCTCGGCCAGGGCTTCGGTAATGCGCTCGACCAGGCGCGGCGCACGCTGCGGATCGCTGCGCACATCGAGCAGCAGGGCAAACTCGTCACTGCCCAGCCGGGCGACCTGATCCCCTGCCTGCAACTGCGCCTTGAGTCGCGTCACCACTTGTCGGATCAAGTGATCGCCGGCCTGGTGGCCGAGGGCATCGTTGGCATGCCGGAAATTGTCCAGATCGAGGTGCGCGAGTGCCAGGCCGCGGCCCTGGCATTCGGCCAGACGGGCAGCAAGCAGCGTCTGGAAGCCCTGTCGATTGGCGATACCGGTCAACGCATCCTGCTCGGCCAGGCGCTGCAGGGTTTCTTGCAGACGCCCCTGCTCGCGCACATAGCGCAAACAGCGACGCAGTACATCGACCGTCAGCTGGTCACGCACCAACCAGTCGCAGACCCCCGTTGGCGCCTCGGCGGGTTCCGCGTCAAGCAGCAAGATGACCGGTAGAGGGCAGAGCCCGGCGGCTGGCCGGCGCGCCTCGGTGGTCAGCAACAGGCCATTGATCGGGGTATCGAACAGACTGCTGGCCGCCGCCCACGAGGGCGCGGTAATCAGCGGGAAGATACTGCCTAAAGCGCCTAGCCGCTCACGCAATAGCTCGGGCCATTCTGGCGTTTCAGCCAGCAGAACCAACCGCAAAGGTTCGTCGAGCGCGGACAAGCAACCTCCCCAGGCCTCAAAGATAGTCGGCGGCATACCGCCCTGTTGCAGCGTAATCGGC
The DNA here is from genome assembly GCF_002025205.1 of Pseudomonas sp. CC6-YY-74. Taxonomy (GTDB): domain Bacteria; phylum Pseudomonadota; class Gammaproteobacteria; order Pseudomonadales; family Pseudomonadaceae; genus Aquipseudomonas; species Aquipseudomonas paeninsulae. The sequence continues at coordinate 3,799,490 of NZ_CP019947.1, forward strand.
GTCTAATCAAGTACATCCGAGTACTACTGTGGTGCATCCTGGCTTAAAGACAAAAAACCGACAAGCGGCGTCAGAGTACTGGATTACACGAAATAACCAAGCCCGGCTTACTGCCAGGACGTGTTCCATCGCACAACGCCAGAGGATTCAGGCACAAATCTCAGGGCCTGCTAAAATGCGCGCCCATTCCCCGCGACGATCGATGCAATGTCCCGACTGAACCCCCGGCAGCAGGAAGCCGTGAACTACGTCGGCGGCCCTCTTTTGGTGCTCGCCGGTGCTGGTTCCGGCAAGACCAGCGTGATCACACGCAAGATCGCCCACCTGGTGCAGAACTGCGGCATCCAGGCGCGGCATATCGTCGCCATGACCTTCACCAATAAGGCCGCGCGGGAGATGAAGGAACGCGTCGGCAGCCTGCTCAAAGGTCCCGCGGCGCGCGGCCTGACGGTCTCGACCTTCCACAACCTGGGGATGAACATCATCCGCAAGGAATACGCGGCGCTGGGCTACAAGCCGGGCTTCTCGATCTTCGACGAGGGCGATATCAAGGCGCTGCTCAGCGACATCATGCAGAAGGAATACTCCGGCGATGATGGCGCCGACGAGATCAAGAACTACATCGGCAGCTGGAAGAACGAACTGATCATGCCCGACCAGGCCTTGGCCGAGGCGCGCAACCCCAAGGAGCAGACCGCCGCCATCGTCTACCTGCATTACCAGCGCACGCTCAAGGCCTATAACGCGGTGGACTTCGACGACCTGATCCTGATGCCGGTGAAGCTGTTCCAGGAGCACCCCGAGATCCTGGAAAAGTGGCAGAACCGCATCCGCTACCTGCTGGTCGACGAATACCAGGACACCAACGCCAGCCAGTACCTGCTGGTGAAGCTGCTGGTGGGCATGCGCAATCAGCTCACCGTGGTCGGCGACGACGACCAGTCGATCTACGCCTGGCGTGGCGCACGGCCGGAAAACCTGATGCTGCTGAAAGAGGACTACCCGTCGCTGAAGGTGGTGATGCTGGAGCAGAACTACCGCTCCACCAGCCGCATCCTCAAGTGCGCCAACGTGCTGATCGCCAACAACCCCCACGCCTTCGAGAAACAGCTGTGGAGCGAGATGGGCATGGGCGACGAGATCCGGGTGATCCGCTGCAAGAACGAGGACGCCGAATGCGAGCGGGTAGCCCTGGAAATCCTCACCGAGCACCTGCGCACCGAGCGGCCCTACAGCGACTACGCCATCCTCTATCGCGGCAACTACCAGGCCAAGCTGATGGAGCTGAAGCTGCAGCACCACCAGATTCCCTACCGTCTGAGCGGTGGCACCAGCTTCTTCGCCCGTCAGGAGGTCAAGGACCTGATGAGCTACTTCCGCTTGCTGGTCAACCCGGACGACGACAACGCCTTCCTGCGGGTGATCAACGTGCCGCGCCGCGAGATCGGCTCCACCACCCTGGAAAAGCTCGGCAACTACGCCACCGGGCGCAAGATCAGCATGTACGCCGCCGCCAGCGAAATGGGCCTGGGCGAAACCCTGGACGCACGCTTTAGCGAACGCCTGGCACGCTTCACCAAGTGGATGGACCGGGTGCGCCAGGAGTGCGCGCAGAACGACCCGATCGCGGCGATCCGCAGCATGGTGATGGACATCGACTACGAGAACTGGCTACGCCAGAACGCGTCCAGCGACAAGGTCGCCGACGCGCGCATGGGCAACGTCTGGTTCCTCGTCGAGGCGCTGAAGAACACCCTGGAGCGCGACGAAGACGGCGACATGACCATCGAGGACGCCATCGGCAAGCTGGTGTTGCGCGACATGCTGGAACGCCAGCAGGAGGACGAGGAAGGCGCCGAGGGCGTGCAGATGATGACCCTGCACGCCTCCAAGGGCCTGGAGTACCCCTCGGTGTACATCCTCGGCGTGGAGGAGGAAATCCTCCCGCACCGCTCCAGTATCGAGGCCGACACCGTCGAGGAAGAGCGCCGCCTGGCCTACGTCGGCATCACCCGCGCCAAGCGTAACCTGACCATGACCTTCGCCGCCAAGCGCAAGCAATACGGCGAAATCATCGACTGCTCGCCAAGCCGTTTTCTCGATGAACTGCCGCCCGAGGATCTGGCCTGGGAAGGCCTGGAAGACGCGCCCCCAGAGGTCAAGGCCGCCACCGGCAACTCGGCGCTGGCCAACATGCGCGCCATGCTGAAAAAATAACCCGCCGTAGACCACGAGAGCCCACCCCATGCAAGCACTGAAGCAGAAGATTATTGACGAAGGCCTGGTGCTCTCCGACCAGGTACTCAAGGTCGACGCCTTTCTCAACCATCAGATCGATCCCGCCCTGATGCAGCAGATCGGCCACGAATTCGCCCGGCGCTTCGCCGGTCTGGGCATCAGCAAGATCGTCACCATCGAGGCCTCGGGCATCGCCCCGGCGATCATGGCCGGCCTGGAACTGGGCGTGCCGGTGATCTTCGCCCGCAAGTACCAGTCGCTGACGCTCAAGGACGAGCTCTATACCGCCAAGGTGTTCTCTTTCACCAAGCAGACCGAGAGCACCATCGCCATCTCCGCCAAGCACCTGACCAGCGCCGACCATGTGCTGCTGATCGACGACTTCCTGGCCAACGGCCATGCGGCCAAGGCCCTGATCGACCTGATCCAGCAGGCTGGCGCCAGCATCGCCGGGGTCGGCGTGGTGATCGAGAAGTCCTTCCAGGCCGGCCGCGCCGAACTCGACGCTCAGGGTTTCCGGGTCGAGTCATTGGCGCGCATCAGCTCGCTGAAAGACGGCCAGGTCAGCTTTCTCGACTAGTCGCCCGCAGGCCCGCCAGCAGCAGGCGCCGATACAGGGCCTCGCGCAACCCCTGCGGCCGGGCCAAGCCCATTCGCGTCAGCTGTGGCATGAAGGCGGCGGCCGGCGGCGCCGTCAGCACGGCCTTGCCCAGCGCCACCACCGCACCCAGCCGGGCTCGGGGCTTGAGCCAGTTCAGCGCGCGCAGCAGGTCGCGCTCCTCGCCGGTGAAGTCGCAGCCCAACGGATACTCGCCGAATAGCGGCGAATGCCGCGCCTGTACCGCCTGCAGGCGCTGCGGGCGATTGTCGGCGAAGCGCGGCTCGAGGCGAAAATCCTGGGATAGCTTGCCCGCCTGCTGCGCCTCGGCGATCAGCCCGGGCTGAAAGCGCGAATCACTGATCGCCAGCAGCGCCGCTATCACCTCGGCGTCGGTCTTGCCGCGCAGGTCGGCGACGCCGTACTCGGTCACCACTATGTCGCGCAGGTGGCGGGGAATGGTGACATGGCCGTAGCGCCAGACGATGTTCGAACTGATTCGCCCCGCGGCCTCGCGCCAACTGCGCAGCATCAGAATCGAGCGAGCGCCCTCCAGCGCATGAGCCTGGGCGACGAAGTCGTATTGCCCGCCAACGCCGCTGAGCACGCGCCCGTCCTCCAGCTGATCGGCCACCCCGGCGCCCAGCAGGGTCATGCAGAACACCGAGTTGACGAAGCGCGCATCGCGGCGCTGCAGGCGCTTGAGTGGCTCGTCGCCATAGAGCTCATTGATAAAGTGGATCCCGCACATGGCGAAAGGCGCGAGTTGCTCCGGCGCCATTGCGCGCAGGCGTCGATAGAAGTCTGCTGGGCCGAGAAAGAAGCCGCCATGCAGCACCGCCCCGCCGACTGCCGGGCGCAGGTAATCGCGCAGCGCAGCCTGGGTCTGCCGGTGGCTCAACTCGCTCGGCAGCTGCCGGCCATCGGGCAGTTGCAGATAATCGCCGAGCACCTGCAGCGCCGGGTCCAACAGACCGACAGCCTGCAACCAGGCCAGGGTTTGCCCATCCAGCCGGCTCGGCACGCCGGCGTCGAGCAGGAGCTGCACGCTGCGCGGCCGTCCCTCGCCGTCCAGCGCGCCGGCAACGGCCAACTGCTGCACGCGCAAGTCGGGGTACACCCGCCGGCGCACTATTCCGGCCTCGGCCAGCGCCAACAATCCGTTGCCGAACATTTCGCTGCAACCATACAGGCCGTCGACAAAGGGTTGCAGCTCGTCGCTCGGGCCCGGCGCCGCTACCTGCAACTCCGCCAGCAGCGCACGGTAGCCGCGGTTGTCGCGCTGTCGGGCCAACAGCGCCGCACTCACCGCGTCGCCCATCGCACCGATGCCGATTTGCAGGGTGCCACCGTCCCGCACCAGGCTGCTGGCATGCAGACCGATGCAGTGATCCTGCACGCTGATCGGCATGTTCGGCGTGGAAAACAGGGTGCTGCGCTCCACCTCCTGCAGCTGCAGGTCGAAGCTGTCGCGCGTCACCTGTGCGGCGCCCGCCATATAGGGCAACGCCTCATGCACCTGGGCCAGACAGAGAATGGTTTCCCCGGCCAGGCGCCGCTTGGCCAGCAGCGGTAGCAGATCCAGGGTGATATCCGGGTTGCAGCTGAGACTGAAGTAGTCGGGCCTCTGCGGATCGCAGGCGACCAACTGGGCAATCAGATTCACCCCCTTATCGTTGAGATCGCGGGCCACATGGCTGTAATTGCAGCTGATGTAGTCCTGCTGCGCCGGCGGGCTGTTCAGCAGGCTGCCCGCTTGCAGGTAGAACTGCTCGATATGCACATTGGCGGGCAGGCGGTCGGCGTGCAGGTCGGCGAGAAAGTCCAGTTCGGGATAGTCGCCGTAAATGCGCTCGACGAAAGGTTCGAGAAAACGCCGCTGCAGATCGTGCGACGCGCTCGGCCGACCCAGGCACAAGGCGGTGTAGATCGTCAGTTGGCGCTGCGGCAACTGCTTGATCCGCGCGTACAAGGCATTGACCCAGCGGTTCGGCTTGCCCAACCCCAAGGGCAGGCCCAGACGAATCGGTCCCTGGATGTCCTGCACGACACGCTCTACGGCTTGCTCGATGGAACATAACTGCGGCATCTGGCGACTCCCGACTGCATCCGTGAGAGATTCAGTTTGGACCCTGCCACAGGCTTTGCATGGCAACAGTGCGGCGCCACAACGCAAAAAGCCGCCCGAAGGCGGCTTTTATCGCTGCACTGGATGCTTACAGGCCGGACATCGTCTCGATGGCGGCGCGCAATTCGTCATCCGAGCAGTCGCTGCAGGTGCCTTTCGGCGGCATCGCGTTGAGGCCCGCGATCGCGTTCGCCAGCAAGCCATCGACACCATTGCTCGCGCGAGCCTGCCAGGCTGCGGTGTCACCGGTCTTCGGTGCATCGAGTACGCCAGAGGTATGGCAAGCGCCACAGTGCTTGGCAATCACCTCGTCGCCAGTACGCGCAGCGCCACCAGCAGCGGCGGCCACGGTCTCGATGCCCTTGCATTCTTCGCCCATGATGCAGACTTCACCGACCGGCTTCAGACGTTCGGCGATGGCCTCATCGGTCGTGGCCTGAGCAGTCACGGCCCAGATTGCCAAGACGGCAGCCGGCGCTACCAGCATTTTCTTAATCAGATTCACGGTACACCCTCATCGTGGCTAGTCACGCCCGCGGCCACGGTTTCGCGAGCGGGCGACAGTATAACGGGAAGCCTGTCAGGCTGAAACAACCCAGATTGTCGCAGGGTTATTGGCGCCACCCTGCCGCTTAGAAATTCGCCGGCGTAGTGGCACTGATCAGCCGTGCCGGGTGCTCGAACGGGTTGCGGAAGCGGTGCGGCTTGGTGCTCTCGAAGTAGTAACTGTCGCCCGGCTCGAGAATGAACACCTGCTCACCGACGGTCAGTTCGATGCGCCCTTCCACCAGCACGCCGGTTTCCTCGCCTTCATGGGTGTACATATCGTCGCCGGTATCGGAACCAACCGGATAGGTTTCGTCGAGCAGGGTAATCGCCCGGTTCGGGTGGGTCTTGCCCACCAGCTTCATGCTGATCGCACCACTGTGGATATCCGTGAGCTCGGCTGCCCGGTACACCACCTGGGCCTGGTTGTCCTGCTCCCCATCCTGGGAGAAGAACTCCACCAGCGACATGGGGATACCCGCCAACACCTTTTTCAGCGAACTGATCGAGGGGCTCACGCTGTTCTTCTCGATCATCGAAATGGTGCTGTTGGTGACGCCTGCCCGCTTAGCGAGTTCACGCTGGGAAAGGCCTTTGAGTTTGCGAATGGATTGCAGTCGAATACCGACGTCCAATGCTGGAGCCCCCTCGGGAAGATACGGAAAAGTGTCCGTATCATGGCAACAGCGTTCAGTATTTACAACAGCCTGATTGCAAATTCTGCCCAGTAGCGCCTCAGCCCTCGGAGTAGAGCAGTGGCACCCGGCGCAGGTTGCAGAAAAGCTGGTAGGGAATGGTGCCGGCGCAAGCCGCCACGTCGCTGGCGAGGACATGCTTGCCCCACAACTCGACCCGACTGCCGAGGCCTGCGCCGGGCACATCACTGAGATCGACGCAGAGCATGTCCATCGAGACCCGGCCGATCAGCCGGCTCGGCAGGCCATCGACCAGCACCGGCGTACCGCTCGGCGCATGCCGCGGGTAGCCGTCGGCATAGCCCATGGCGACCACGCCAACGCGGGTCGGCCGCTCGGTGACGAAACGTGCACCGTAGCCGACCGGTTCGTCGGCCGGCAGTTCGCGCACGCTGATGATCTTCGATTCCAGGGTCATGACCGGCTGCAGCTGGGCGGCCACTGCCTGCGCCTGCTCGAATGGCGTGGCCCCGTAGAGCATGATGCCGGGACGCACCCAGTCGCTCGGCATCTGCGGCCAGCCGAGCACGGCCGGCGAGTTGCACAGGCTGATCTCGGCGACTATGCCCTGGCGCGCCTGCTCGAACACCGCCAGTTGCTCGGTGCTGCGCGGGCAATCCAGCTCGTCGGCACGGGCGAAGTGGCTCATCAGTACAATCTTCGCCACCTTGCCGCTAGCCAGCAGGCGGCGATAGGCCGCCTGGTAGTCGGCCGGATGCAGGCCGACGCGGTGCATGCCCGAGTCCATCTTCAGCCACACCGTCAGCGGCTTGCGCACGGACGAACGCTCGATGGCCTCCAGCTGCCACAGCGAATGCACCACGCACCAGAAGCCATGTTGCTCGATCAGCGCCAACTCGTCCGCTTCGAAGAAACCCTCCAGCAACAGGATCGGCTCATGAATACCGGCTTCGCGCAGTTGCAGGGCCTCTTCGATGCAGGCCACGGCAAAGCCATCGGCCTGCCCCTGCAGAGCCTGCGCGCAATGCACCGCGCCATGCCCATAGGCATCGGCCTTGACCACCGCGAGCGCCTTGGCGCCCGACACATCACGGGCCAGTTGATAGTTGTGACGCAGGGCTTGCAGATCGATCAGGGCACGGGCTGGACGCATGGTTTCCACACTTCAAACGGTTGGCGGGATTGACTGGGTAACCCAGCCCATGAACGACTTCGTCGTACGTAGCTGCGTGAGCGCACGCTAACGAACGAATTAAAAAGCCCGGAGTGACAGCCGGGCAAAACCACCAAAATTGGCCTACAGAGGCTCAGACGGCAGCCACCACCATCATCTCGACCAGCACCTCGGGGTGTACATCGCCGCCTCGACGCAGATGCGACCCGGCGCGGCGCCTGGCGCGACCCAGGCGTCATAGACCTGGTTGAGACCGGCGTAGTCGCGCGCCATGTCCTTGAGGTAGATGGTTACCGAGAGCAGGCGCGTCTTGTCGCTGCCGGCCTCGGCCAGCATCGCATCGATGTTGGCCAGGGTCTCGCGGGTCTGCTGCGCGATGTCGCCGCGGTAATCATCCGCCAACTGCCCGGCCAGGTAGACCGTGCCGTTGTGGATGTTGATTTCGCTGTAACGGGTTTCAGTGCGCAGGCGCTGGATTGGCATGTTTCGAGCTCTCCGGGGAACGGCTGTAACGGAAGATATCCAGGCCTTCGGTGCTGATCTGCGGGCGCTTGCTGGCCATCAGGTCGGCGAGGAAACGACCGGAGCCGCAGGCCATGGTCCAGCCCAGTGTGCCGTGACCGGTATTCAGGAACAGATTGCTGAAACCGGTGGCGCCGACGATCGGTGTGCCATCCGGAGTCGCCGGGCGCAGGCCGGTCCAGAACTCCGCCTGCTTGAGATCGCCACCTTGCGGGTAGAGGTCGGCGGTGATCATTTCCAGGGTCGCGCGACGGCGCGGATTGAGGCTCAGGTCGAAGCCGGCGATCTCGGCCATGCCGCCGACGCGGATACGATTGTCGAAGCGGGTGATGGCGACCTTGTAGGTCTCATCGAGGATGGTCGAGGCCGGCGCCATGTCGCCATTGCTGATCGGCACGGTCAGCGAATAGCCCTTGAGCGGGTAGATCGGCGCGCGAATGCCCAGCGGCTTGAGCAGTTGCGGGCTGTAGCTGCCGAGGGCCAGCACGTAGCGATCGGCGGTTTCCAGCTTGCCATTGATCCATACGCCATTGATCCGGTCGCCGGCAAAATCCAGGCGCTCGATGGTCTGGCCAAAGCGGAATTCGACGCCCAGTTGCTTGGCCATTTCGGCCAGCTTGGTGGTAAACATCTCACAATCGCCGGTCTGATCGTTGGGCAGGCGCAGGGCGCCGGCCAGCTTGTGCTTGACCCCGGCCAGGGCCGGTTCGACCCGGGCGATGCCTTCACGGTCGAGCAGCTCGAAGGGCACGCCGGACTGCTTGAGCACGGCGATGTCCTTGGCCGCGTTGTCGACCTGGGCCTGGGTGCGGAATAGCTGGGTGGTGCCCAGGCGGCGGTCTTCGTAACCGATGCCGGTCTCGGCGCGCAGTTCGTCGAGGCAGTCGCGACTGTACTCGGACAAGCGCACCATGCGCTCCTTGTTCACCGCGTAGCGGCTGGCGGTGCAGTTGCGCAGCATCTGCGCCATCCACAGGTATTGGTCGATATCGGCAGTGGCCTTGATCGCCAGCGGTGCGTGCTTCTGCAGCAGCCACTTGATGGCTTTCAGCGGCACGCCAGGGGCGGCCCAGGGCGAGGCGTAACCGGGGGAGACCTGGCCGGCGTTGGCGAAGCTGGTTTCCAGGGCAGGGCCGTCCTGACGGTCGACCACCACCACCTCGAAGCCTTGGCGAGCCAAGTAGTACGCACTAGCCACACCCACCACACCGCTACCCAGCACCAGAACCCGCATCGTCATCTCCTCGCCGCGACTATGCGCTGGCGTTTTTTGTTTTGAGCATTGATGGGCGCAGTATATTGAGCACTAGCCAGTGCCTTTCACTATATATATAACTATATTTGGCGAGAATTCTTGGCAAAATCCACTTAAACGGAGGGGCATCCCCCATGCGCACCCAGCATCAGAGCCGTCGCGAACTGGACAAGATCGACCGCAATATCCTGCGTTTCCTGCAGGAGGACGGGCGTATCTCTTTCACCGAGCTGGGTGAACGAGTTGGCTTATCGACTACGCCGTGCACCGAGCGAGTCCGCCGCCTGGAACGCGAAGGCATCATCATGGGCTACCACGCCCGCCTCAATCCGCAGTACCTCAAGGCCAGCCTGCTGGTGTTCGTCGAGATCAGCCTGGACTACAAGTCCGGCGATACCTTCGAGGAGTTCCGCCGCGCCGTGCTCAAGCTGCCGCATGTGCTGGAGTGCCACCTGGTCTCCGGCGACTTCGACTACCTGGTGAAAGCGCGGATCAACGAGATGGCCAGCTACCGCAAGCTGCTCGGCGACATCCTGCTCAAGCTGCCGCATGTGCGCGAGTCGAAGAGCTATATCGTCATGGAAGAGGTCAAGGAATCGCTGGCGTTACCGATTGCGGAATAGCTCGCAAGGTATGCCGCGCACCCTACACCAGCACCTGGCGGGTGCTGGCGATCAGGTGGTGCACCTGCTGTTCGACCTGCGCCTCGATTGGCGTCTCCGGCCCTCGCCCATGCGGACAGGGCAGGCTTTTGCTCGTGCCGAACAGGCGACAGATCAACGGCCGCTGGTCGTAGACCTCGCAGCCCTGCGGGCCGAGGTGCACGCAATCCAGTTCAGCCAACGCGGCGTCATGCGCGGCGTCGCTTTTCACCGGCAGACGGGCCATTTCCTCGGACGAGGCGGTGACCGGCCCACAACAGTCGTGACAGCCGGGCACGCAGGCGAAACTGGGAATCTGCAAACGCAACTGGTCAATCTTGCGGCTGGTACAACTCATCGGTAGTGTCCTGGGGAAATCCCGCGCATCTTAACCCCGCCTGCGGCTATTCGCGGCAGATCACCCGGATTAACCGACGGAAAACTGCTTTTTTGCACCGTCCCACTTGGCGGCAAGCAAAGTCCGCGCTTATCCTGCGTAAAAATTTCCAAACACCACAATCAGGATTTCACACATGAACGCCCGCGTTCACCAACCGGTCCACAACACCCAGCACGCCGCCTCCTACTACGCCGCCAGCGTCAACCGGCAACTGGCCTACCCGCCGCTGCACGGGGAGCTCAGCGCCGACGTGTGCATTGTCGGCGGCGGTTTTTCCGGGCTGAACACCGCCATCGAACTGGCGCAGAAAGGCTTCTCGGTGGTGCTGCTGGAGGCGCACAAGATCGGCTGGGGCGCCAGCGGGCGCAACGGCGGCCAGCTGATTCGCGGGGTTGGCCATGACGTCGGGCAGTTCGAATCGGTAATCGGCGCAGAGGGTGTGCGCGAACTCAAGCTGATGGGCCTGGAGGCGGTGGAGATCGTCCGCCGCCGGGTCGCGCAGTTCAATATCGACTGCGACCTGACCTGGGGCTATTGCGACCTGGCGAACAAGCCCGCTCATCTCGACGGCTTCGCCGCCGACCTGGCGGAGCTGAAAAGCCTCGGCTATCGCCATGAACTGCGCCTGTTACAGCCGGAGCAGATGCATGAGGTGGTCGGCTCAAACCGCTACGTCGGCGGCATGATCGACATGGGTTCCGGCCACCTGCACCCGCTCAACCTGGCGCTGGGCGAAGCCGCTGCCGCGCAAGCGCTGGGCGTGCAGCTGTTCGAAGACTCCACCGTCACGCGCATCGACTACGGCACGCAGGTCAAGGTGCACACCGCCCAAGGCGTGGTGCGCGCAGCCAATCTGGTGCTCGGCTGCAACGCCTACCTGGGCGCGCTGAACCCCACTCTGGGCGGCAAGGTGCTGCCGGCCGGTAGCTACGTGATCGCCACCGAGCCGCTGTCCGAGGCCGAAGCCCACGCGATCATTCCGCAGAACATGGCACTCTGTGACCAGCGTGTGGCCCTCGACTACTATCGCCTGTCCGCCGATCGACGCCTGCTGTTCGGGGGAGCCTGCCATTACTCCGGACGCGACCCGGCGGACATCGCCGGCTACATGCGGCCGAAAATGCTGGCCGTCTTTCCCCACCTGCAGGACGTGCAGATCGACTACCAGTGGGGCGGGATGATCGGCATCGGCGCCAACCGCCTGCCGCAGATCGGTCGGCTCAACAATCAGCCCAACGTCTACTATGCCCAGGCTTACTCCGGCCACGGGGTCAACGCCACCCACCTGGCCGGCAAACTGCTGGCCGAGGCCATCGCCGGCCAAGCCAGCCACGGCTTCGACCTGTTCGCCCAGGTGCCGCACATGACCTTCCCCGGCGGCCAGCACCTGCGTTCGCCGTTGCTGGCTCTGGGCATGCTCTGGCACCGCCTCAAGGAACTGATCTGAGCTGATCCAGCGGCCGGCTGTTCAGAGTGTCCAGAACGGTCGCAACGCCTCGTTAAGCGCCTGCTCGCGAGTAATGCCGATGTCCTTGAGTTGCGCGGCATTCAGCTCGAGCAACGCTCGGCGGGTGATCAACCGCCGCCAGAATGCCTGCCAGCGCGTCGCGCCTGGCGCGCTGCCCCACCGGCGGCTGTCTGCCAGCTGCGGCCGGCCGTCACTCGACAATTCCTGCTGACGCAACGCCAACCGTACATCACTGAGCCCATTCATCTCGTTCTCCTGCCCGAAAGCGCATTGGAGCTCATGATGAACGCCGGACAAAAAGCAGGACAGATGCAAAAATATCTTATTAAATACATACAGATTAGGTTTAAAAGCCTCTGAATCGTCGATTCATGCGCAATCTGTACTGTTTATTCAGTTAGCGACAAAATATCAGGGCAACTGTCATGACCCTCTACGTCAACCTGGCCGAGCAGCTCGGCGCGCGCATCGAGCAAGGCCTGTACCGTCCAGGCGACCGCCTGCCCTCGGTGCGCGCCCTCAGCCTTGAGCACGGCGTCAGCCTGAGCACGGTGCAACAGGCCTATCGCCACCTGGAAGACCGGGGCCTGGCCACACCGCGGCCGAAGTCCGGCTATTTCGTCCCACTGGCGCGCGAAAAACCGGCGCTGCCGATGGTCAGCCGTACGGCGCAACGGCCGGTAGACGTATCACAATGGGATCAGGTACTCGAGCTGATCAGCCTGTCGCCCAGCCGCAGCGATATGCTCCAACTGGGCCGTGGCCGCCCGGATGTCAGCAGCCCGACGCTCAAACCCCTGCTGCGCTCGCTTTCCCGCCTGGGCCGCAGACAGGACCTGAACAGCCTCACCTACGGCTGCATTTATGGTGACCAGGGCCTGCGCGAGCAGGTCTCGCGACTGATGCTCGATTCCGGCTGCCAGATTCCCTATCAGGACATCGTGATCACCACGGGTTGCCACGAAGCGTTATCCGCAGCGATCCGCGCGACCTGCCAACCCGGCGACATAGTCGCGGTGGACTCGCCGAGTTTCCACGGCGTCATGCAGGCGTTGAAAGGGTTCGGCATGAAGGCCCTGGAGTTGCCCACCGACCCGCTCACCGGGATCAGCCTGGAAGCCCTGGAGCTAGCTCTCGAACAATGGCCGATCAAAGCCATACAGTTGACGCCGACCTGCAACAACCCGCTCGGTTACATCATGCCGGACGCCAACAAACGTGCCCTGCTCGCCCTGGCGCAACGCTACGACGTGGCAATCATCGAGGACGACGTCTACGGTGAGCTGACCTACAGCTACCCGCGCCCGCGCACCATCAAGTCCTATGACGAAGACGGCCGCGTGCTGCTCTGCAGCTCTTTTTCCAAGACCTTGGCGCCCGGCCTGCGCATCGGCTGGATCGCCCCCGGGCGCTACCTGGATCGCGTGCTGCACATGAAATACATGGGCACCGGCAGCACCGCGCAGCTGCCGCAACTGGCCCTGGCGGAATACATCGAGGCCGGCCACTACGAGCCGCACTTGCGGCGCATGCGCAGCCAGTACGCCCGCGGCCTGGAGCAGATGGTCGACTGGGTCAGTCGTTATTTTCCGTCCGGCACGCGGGTCAGCCGGCCCCAGGGTAGCTTCATGCTCTGGGTCGAGCTGGACCCGGGATTCGACAGCCAACGGCTGAACCGCGAACTGCAACCGCACAGGGTACAAATCGCCCCGGGCAGCATCTTTTCCGCCGCCGGCAAATACCGCAACTGCCTGCGCCTGAACTACGCGGCCAAGCCCAGTACGGAAATCGAACAAGCGGTGCGCCGGGTCGGCCAGAGCGTCGCCGAGCTACTGGCGGAGCTGGGCTAGTCGCTGCGCGCCGGCGCAGCCACACCAAACTGGTCATCAGCGCCCTGACCGCGCCAGGCCAGCACCACGAACACGGCGGCGCCCAACGCCATCAACAGCGGCAGCGCGTGACCGCTGACCCACTGACCACCCGCGCCGGTGGCCAGCGGACCGATCAGGCAACCGATGCCCCAGAGTTGCGCCACGTGGGCATTGGCGCGTACCAGCTCATCGTCACGGTAACGTTCGCCGATCAGGATCAGCGACAGGGTGAACAGCCCGCCGGCGCTGGCGCCGAACAGCACCAGCAGCGGCCAGATCAGCGACGTGTGCAGCAACCATGGAATCGCCAGACTGGCGCACAGCAGAATCACCCCGCACCCGCGGAACAGGGTGCGCCGCGACATGCGGTCCGCCAGCAGACCGATCGGCAGTTGCAGGGCGGCGTCGCCGACCACCACCACGCTGACCATGAACAGCGCCACCTCCTGGCTGAAACCCTGACGCAGGCCGTAGATTGGCAACAGCGTCAGCATCATGGCCTCGAACGCGGCGAACAGCATCACCGCCCAGGCGATGGCCGGCAGCTTGCGGCAGAATGCCGGCAGGCCACGCCCCGAGGCACTATAGCCGTCCACCCGAGGGGCACCCGTGCGCCCCAGCAGGATCAACGAACCGCCGATCAGCAGGCCAACGCCCGCCCAGAAGCCCAGGTCGGTGCTGGTGCCCAACGCGCTCAGCAGCAGCGGTCCACACAGTTGACTCAACGCATAGCCGGTGCCGTACAGGGCGACCAACCGGCCGCGCCACTTCTCCACGGCCAGTTGGTTGATCCAGCTTTCGCCGAGGATGAACACCACGGTCAGCGCCATGCCGATCAGCAGGCGCAACAGCAGCCACACCGCATAGCTCTGCATCAGCGCCAGCAGCCCCACGGACAGGGCGCCGACCAGCAGGCACAGCTGCATCAGCCGAGTGGTACCGAAGTACGCCGCCAACCGGCCAGCCAGGGACGCGCCGAGCAAGATACCCACCGCCGGAGTCGCCGCCATCACGCCGATGGCGAAGGTGTCGTAGCCCCAACTCTCCAGGCGTAGCGACACCAGCGGCATGGTCACCCCGAGGGCCAGCCCGATGCTGATGACCGCCGAACAGACCGCGAAATAGGTACCCCAACGCATTGCCAGACTCCTTTATGTCGTGGCCATTCAAAACAAAACGGCCGGGTTTCCCAAGGAAACCCGGCCGCAGGTTTGGCTCATGAAGAGCCGGCCCCGAAGGGCGGACCTATCCAGCACCGCGACCTGCAGGGTGGACCGGGCGATAATCCGCTTCAGCCCACCACACGCTCGTCGGTACCTCTTGCTCGCGGTGGGCTAAAGCCCAGCCTAGGTAGCGGTTACAGCTTGATCCAGGTGGCTTTCAATTCGGTGTACTTGTCGAAGGCGTGCAGCGATTTGTCGCGGCCGTTGCCGGACTGCTTGAAGCCGCCGAATGGCGCGGTCATGTCGCCGCCGTCGTACTGGTTGACCCACACGCTGCCGGCGCGCAGCGCCTTGGCGGTCAGATGGGCCTTCGACAGGTTGCTGGTCCACACCGCCGCCGCCAGACCATAAGGTGTGTCGTTGGCGATGGCCACGGCTTCTTCCGCCGAATCGAAGCCGATCACCGAGAGCACCGGACCGAAGATTTCCTCGCGGGCGATGCGCATGGCATTGCTCACGCCATCGAAAATGGTCGGCTCGACATAGGTGCCGCCGGTTTCTTCCATCACCCGCTTGCCGCCAGCCACCAGCTTGGCGCCCTCGTCGTGACCGGACTGGATATAGCTCAGCACGTTATTCATCTGAGTGCTGTCGACCAGCGCGCCGACATTGGTCGCCGGATCCAGCGGGTTACCCGGTTTCCAGGTTTTGATCGCCGCGACCACCATCGGCACGAACTTGTCCTTGATCGAGTTCTCCACCAGCAGGCGCGAGCCGGCGGTGCAGACTTCGCCCTGATTGAAGGCGATGGCGCCGGCGGCGGCTTCGGCGGCAGCCTGCAAATCCGGGGCATCGGCGAAGACGATGTTCGGGCTCTTGCCGCCGGCTTCCAGCCAGACGCGCTTCATGTTCGACTCACCGGCGTAAATCATCAGTTGCTTGGCGATCTTGGTCGAACCGGTGAACACCAGGGTATCGACGTCCATGTGCAGGGCCAGGGCCTTGCCCACGGTGTGGCCGTAACCCGGCAGCACGTTGAACACGCCGGCCGGAATCCCGGCCTCGATGGCCAGTTGGGCCAGGCGGATACCGGTCAGCGGCGACTTCTCGGAGGGCTTGAGGATCACCGAATTGCCGGTGGACAGCGCCGGGCCGAGCTTCCAACAGCTCATCAGCAGGGGGAAGTTCCACGGCACGATGGCCGCGACCACGCCGATCGGCTCGCGAGTCACCAAGCCCAGCTGGTCATGAGGCGTGGCAGCTACTTCGTCGTAAATCTTGTCGATCGCCTCGCCGCTCCAGCGGATCGCGTTGGCCGCACTGGAGACGTCGATGCCCAGGGCGTCGCTGATCGGCTTGCCCATGTCGAGGGTTTCCAGCAGCGCCAGCTCTTCGCCGTGCTGGTCGATCAGCTCGGCGAAACGAATCATCACGGCCTTGCGCGCAACCGGCGCCAGGCGTGACCAGACGCCGGCATTAAAGGTACTGCGGGCGTCCTGCACCGCCAATTCGGCATCGGCCAGGTCACAACTGGCGACCTCTACCAGCATGCGCCCGTCCACCGGGCTGATGCACTCGAAGGTCGCGCCGGACGCTGCCGCGCAGTATTCACCGTGAATAAAGGCACGGCCTTCGATTTTCAGGGTATTGGCGCGCTGTTCCCAGTCGTCGCGAGTCAGGCTAGTCATTCGAGCATCCTCTATCGGTAAAAAGTGCCGCGGAGTCGGCGCGCGCACTGTCAATAATTCTGCAAGGCCTCTAAGGGCCAAATCCTGCGGACAACACTAAACCAGAGGGCTGCACCTTTTCAATATTTTTTACAAAGAGCGGCAAACCCCCTTGTCATGTTCGTTTTATTAAACATAGACTGCGCGAAATCACCCCCTGCCCCCTTTCCTCGCGCGTCCGGATGACCAGTATGACAACCGAAAACAGCTCTCAACCGAACAGAAAAACCAACAGCCTCGACGATTTCTGGATGCCGTTCACCGCCAATCGTCAATTCAAGGCCAAGCCGCGCCTGCTGGAAAGCGCCGAAGGCATGTACTTCACCACCGACGACGGCCGCAACGTATTAGACGGCACCGCCGGACTTTGGTGCTGCAATGCCGGTCACGGCCGTCGGGAAATCACCGAGGCGGTGAGCAAGCAGATTGCCAAACTGGATTTTGCTCCGACCTTCCAGATGGGCCACCCGCTGCCCTTCGAGCTAGCCAGCCGGCTCGCCGAGATCGCCCCGCCCGGCCTGAACAAGGTGTTCTTCACCAACTCCGGCTCGGAGTCGGTCGACACCGCGCTGAAGATCGCCCTGGCCTACCAACGTGCCATCGGGCAAAGCAGCCGTACCCGCCTGATCGGCCGCGAGCTGGGTTATCACGGCGTCGGTTTCGGTGGCATCTCGGTCGGCGGCATGCTCAACAACCGCCGCGCCTTCGCGCTGCAACTGCCCGGCGTCGACCACCTGCCGCACACCCTGGACATCCAGCGCAACGCGTTCAGTCGCGGCCTGCCGGAATTTGGTATCGACAAGGCCGACGAATTGGAACGCCTGGTAACCCTGCATGGCGCCGAGAACATCGCCGCCGTGATTGTCGAGCCGATGTCCGGCTCGGCCGGGGTGGTGCTACCGCCGGTGGGTTACCTGCAGCGCCTGCGCGAGATCACCCGCAAGCACGGCATCCTGCTGATCTTCGACGAAGTGATCAGCGGCTTCGGCCGCGTTGGTCAGGCCTTCGCCGCCCAGCGCTGGGGCGTCACCCCGGACCTCATCACCACGGCCAAGGGCCTGACCAACGGCGCCATTCCGATGGGCGCGGTATTGGTCGACGAGAAGGTCCATGACGCCTTTATGCAAGGCCCGGACGGCATCGAACTGTTCCACGGCTACACCTACTCCGGCCACCCGGTCGCCTGCGCCGCGGCCCTGGCGACTCTGGACATCTACCAGCGCGACAGGTTGTTCGACCGCGCGATCGAGCTGGAAGGCTACTGGCAGGACGCCCTGCACAGCCTGCGCGACCTGCCCAACGTGATCGACATCCGCGCCATCGGCCTGGTCGGCGGCGTGCAACTGGCGCCGAGCGGCCAAGGCGCCGGCAAACGCGGCTACCAGGTATTCGAGCAGTGCTTCTATAACGACCTGATGGTGCGGGTAACCGGCGATACCCTGGCCATGTCGCCCCCGCTGATCGTGGAAAAGGCGCAGATTGACTCCCTGGTGGACAAACTCGCCGATTCGATCCGCCAAGCCAGCTAACCGCCCCGAACCGGAACCACGCCATGACTATCGAACAGATCCTCGACTTCGCCCAAGCCAGCACCGCCGCCGCCGAGCACTACCGCCCGGCGCCGGAAAAAATCCTCAAGGGCGACCCCGAGCAAAACGTGTACAACCACTATGGCAGCCCGTGCGGCCAGTTCAACGCCGGCATCTGGGAGGGCGCGGTCGGCCAGTGGACGGTCAACTACAGCGAGCACGAATACTGCGAAATCCTCCAGGGCGTGTCCGTGCTGCGCGATCAGGACGGCAACGCCAAGACCGTGCGCACCGGCGACCGCTTCGTCATCCCCGCCGGCTTCTCCGGCACCTGGGAAGTGCTGGAAGCCTGCCGCAAGGTCTACGTGATCTTCGAACCAGCAGCGCACTGACCGGCTCTATTCATGCGTCACCCTTTAGCCCGCCGCGTGCGGGCTTTTTTTCGCCCATGCAGCGGTATGCCTGGCATCCAGCGGCGCGTGTGACCGCAGCGACTTGCCCGTGAATGGGCAACCACCGAACGTGCGCCCCAGCTAAATCGCATGCATGAAAAAGCCCGCCATAAGGCGGGCTTTTTCGACAAGAGCCGGGATCAATTACTTGATCTTGGCTTCCTTGTAGTTCACGTGCTTACGTACAACCGGATCGAATTTTTTAATTTCGAGTTTGTCCGGGGTGGTGCGTTTGTTCTTGTCGGTGGTGTAGAAGTGGCCGGTACCGGCACTGGACACCAAACGGATCAATTCGCGCATGAGTTACTCCTTAAACCTTTTCGCCGCGAGCACGCAGCTCGGACAGAACGACGTCAATACCACGCTTGTCGATGCAACGCATGCCCTTGGCAGAGACGCGCAGACGCACGAAACGGTTCTCAGACTCGACCCAGAAGCGGTGATGCTGCAGGTTCGGCAGGAAACGACGACGGGTTTTGTTGTGTGCGTGGGAAACGTTGTTCCCAGTTACCGGACCCTTACCGGTAACTTGACAGACTTTCGACATGCCTCAGCCCTCTAAAACCACATGCCCAACCCGGCATGGGTTGGCCGCTTAACTTGAATGTCACTGGCGCTCGGCGCCGCGTATCTCGAGGGTCTTACCAGCTGCACAGCAAAGCGCAAGTACCGGGCCCCTACAAAAGAGCGCTGCTTTATACCAGAAAGCCCAGAGTGCAACAAGGCTAAACACACTTTTCAGCCCCCGCGTATGCCGCGAAACATCGGCCTCCAGGCCGCCAGCACCGGCACCCTACCGCTCGTCGACAAGTCTACTGTTCTGCCACCGCATTATGCTCTAGGGTGAAACCTTTGTCGGCGTGCCGATGGGCGCGCACCGCATTATCAAGGAGTTTGTCATGCGCCTCGTCACCCAAACGCTGCTCTTGACCAGCCTGCTGAGTCCGCTGCTGGTTCAGGCCGCCACGCTCAGCGTGTGCACTGAAGCCAGCCCGGACGGCTTCGACGTGGTGCAATACAACTCGCTGACCACCACCAACGCCTCGGCCGATGTATTGATGAACCGCCTGGTGGAATTCGATGCCGGCAGCGGCCAGTTGCTGCCGAGTCTGGCGCAAAGCTGGGAAGTCAGCGAGGACGGCCTGAGCTACAGCTTTGTCTTGCGCGAGGATGTCGCCTTCCACGAAACCGACTATTTCAGCCCCAGCCGCCCATTGACCGCCGACGACGTATTGTTCAGCTTCCAGCGCATGCTCGACCCGGCCCACCCCTGGCACAAGGTTGCGCCTAGTGGTTATCCACACGCCCAGTCGATGCAACTGTCCAGCCTGATCAAAAGCATCGACAAGCTCGGCGAGCACAGTCTGCGCTTTACCCTGAGTCGCCCCGACGCCACCTTCCTCGCCACCCTGAGCATGGGCTTCGCCTCGATCTATTCCGCCGAGTACGCCAACCAACTGCTTGCAGCCGGCACTCCAGAGCGGCTCAACAGCCAGCCGATTGGCAGCGGACCCTTCGTCTTCAAGCGCTTCCAGAAAGACGCCACGGTGCGCTATGAGGCCAACCCCGAGTACTTTGCCGGTAAGCCAGCGGTAGACAGCCTGGTGTTCGCCATCACCCCGGACGCCAATGTGCGCCTGCAGAAGCTGCGCCGTGGCGAATGCCATATCGCCCTCTCACCCAAGCCGCAGGACGTGGTAGCCAGCGCCGCCGATGCAGATCTGAAGAGCGTGCACACCGCAGCCTTCATGACCGCCTTCGTCGGCATCAACAGCCAGCATGCTCCACTGGATAAAATCGCCGTGCGCCAGGCGATCAACCTGGCCTTCGACAAGACCAGCTATTTGCAAGCGGTGTTCGAAAACAGCGCCGAGGCGGCCAACGGCCCCTATCCGCCCAACACCTGGAGCTATGCCGCAGAGCTGCCCGGATATGCCCATGACCCGGACAAAGCCCGCGCCCTGCTGGCCGAGGCAGGCCTGCCCGACGGTTTCAAGACCACCATCTGGACCCGCCCCAGCGGCAGCCTGCTCAACCCCAACCCGAGCCTCGGCGCCCAGTTGTTGCAGGCCGACCTGGGCAAAGTCGGCATTCAGGCCGAGATCCGCGTGATCGAATGGGGCGAATTGATCCGCCGTGCCAAGGCCGGCGAACACGACCTACTGTTCATGGGCTGGGCCGGCGACAATGGCGATCCGGACAATTTCCTCACCCCGCAATTCGCCTGCGCCTCGCTCGAATCGGGACTGAACTTCGCCCGCTACTGCGACCCGCAACTGGACAAGTTGATCGCTGCTGGCAAAGCCACCAGCGACCAGGCGCAGCGCAGCCAGATCTATAAGGACGCGCAGCGGATCATCCAGCAGCAGGCGCTGTGGCTGCCCCTGGCCCACCCGACCGCCTATGCCCTGATCCGCAAGGAAGTCGAGGGCTATCAGGTCAGTCCCTTCGGCCGCCAGGATTTTTCCAAGGTGCGCCTGGCACCCTGACAATCGCCAAGGTGCCGAGCCGCGAAACAGACATGCTGGGCCAGCCCCGCGGTGGAGATCCGGTGCCCCAGCTACAACCAGCCGTACTCGGCCATCGACAGCGGCTCGCCGTCGCCGACGATGAAGTGATCGAGCACCCGTACATCGACCAGCTCCAGCGCTTCCTTCAGGCGCTTGGTCAGCACCCGGTCCGCCTGACTCGGCTCGGCCACGCCCGAGGGATGGTTATGGGTCAGGATCAGCGCCGCGGCGTTATGCGCCAGCGCACGCTTGACCACCTGACGGGGATAGACACTGGCGCTGTCGATGGAGCCGTGGAAGAGCGCCTCGAAGGCCAGCACCCGATGCTTGGCATCGAGAAACAGACAACCGAACACCTCATGCGGCTCATGCCGCAGCAGGGCCTTAAGGTAGTCGCGCACCGCCTGCGGACTCTCCAGCGCCGAGTCACGCCGCAGCTGCTCGGCCAGGTGCCGGCGGGCCATCTCCAGCACCGCCTGCAACTGGGCGAACTTGGCCGGCCCCAGCCCCAGACGCCGGGTGAAGGAGGGCAAATCCGCCTGCAGCAATGCGCGCAGCCCGCCAAAATCACCAAGCAAATGGCGCGCCAGATCCACCGCGCTCTGCCCGGCCACGCCGGTACGCAGGAAGATCGCCAGCAACTCGGCGTCGGTCAGGGTAGCGGCCCCTTGGGCCAGCAGTTTCTCCCGCGGGCGTTCCGCCGCGGGCCAATCGCGAATGCTCATAACACCTCCATGTCGAGCCCTGAACCTGCCGAACCTGAAACTGCCCGTATGGGCCGGATCTGGCAAGCTCCCCGCGCCGCTTTTCCGCTGCGGCTGCTGTGCTATCTTAGCCCATCTTTTTGCGCGGCGACTGGCCTGGGGAGGCGTCACCGCCGCGGCGCACATCCACCTAAATACAAGGCAGGCCTATGCAGCGGCTTTATCGAAAACGCATCGTTCTCGGCGTGGGTGGCGGCATTGCCGCCTACAAGAGCGCAGAGCTGGTTCGCCGCCTGCGCGACCAGGGTGCAGACGTGCATGTGGTCATGACCCGCGGCGGCCGCGAATTCATTACCCCATTGACCCTGCAAGCCCTGTCCGGCCATCCGGTCCACCTGGATCTGCTCGATCCCGCTGCCGAAGCCGCCATGGGCCATATCGAACTGGCCCGCTGGGCCGACCTGGTGCTGATCGCCCCCGCCACCGCCGACCTGATGGCGCGCCTGGCTCAGGGTGTTGCCGATGACCTGCTGACCACCCTGGTGCTGGCAACCGATGCTCCGGTAGCCCTGGCACCGGCGATGAATCAGGCGATGTGGCGCGACCCGGCCACCCAGGCCAACGCCCAACTCCTCAGCGAGCGCGGCCTGCACCTGTTTGGCCCCGCGGCAGGTAGCCAGGCCTGCGGCGATGTCGGCCTCGGCCGCATGCTCGAAGCCGATGACCTGGCGCAATGCGCCGCCGATTGCTTCCATAACCAGGCACTGACCGGCAAGCACGTACTGATCACAGCAGGGCCGACCCAGGAAAACATCGACCCGGTGCGTTACATCACCAACCACAGCTCCGGCAAGATGGGTTTCGCCCTCGCCGAGGCCGCCGCAGAAGCCGGTGCCAGGGTCACCCTGATCAGCGGCCCAGTGCACTTGCCGACCCCGGACCGGGTCAGCCGCATCGACGTGGTCAGCGCCCGCGACATGCTCGCCGCCTGCGAAGCCGCCATGCCCTGCGATCTACTGATCGCCGCTGCCGCCGTGGCCGACTACCGCCCAGAAGTGGTCGCCCAGCACAAATTGAAGAAAGATCCTGCCAGCGGCGACGGCCTGCTCCTGCAAATGGTGCGCAACCCGGATATCCTCGCCACGCTGGCAGGGCGCAGCGACCGACCGTTCAGCGTCGGCTTCGCGGCCGAGACCGAGAACCTGCTGGGCTATGCTTCGCGCAAGCTGCAGGACAAGAACCTCGACCTGATCGTCGCCAACGACGTGGCCAATCCCAGCATCGGCTTCAACAGTGAGGAAAACGCCATCACCATCATCGATCGCGACCTCCAGCAAAGCAGCTTCGCGCAAACCAGCAAAGGTAAGATCGCCCGCCAGCTGGTGGCCTTTATCGCCGACCGCTTGCACCGCGCCTGATGCACTCATTCACCGACCACAGAGCCTGACATGCACGCCTTACAAGCCAAAATCCTCGACCCGCGCCTGGGCAGCGAATTTCCCCTGCCGCAATACGCCACGCCCGGCTCCGCCGGCCTCGATCTGCGCGCCATGCTCCAGCAGGAGCTGATCCTGGAACCCGGGCAAACCGTGCTGATCCCCACCGGCCTGTCGATCTATATCGGCGACCCCAGCCTGGCGGCGCTGATCCTGCCGCGCTCGGGCCTTGGCCATAAGCACGGCATCGTGCTCGGCAACCTGGTCGGCCTGATCGACTCGGACTACCAGGGAGAACTGATGGTGTCCTGCTGGAACCGCGGCCAAAGCGCGTTCAGCATGGCCATCGGCGAGCGCATCGCCCAGCTGATCCTGGTGCCGGTGGTGCAGGCGCACTTCGAGCTGGTCGAGCAGTTCGACGAAAGCCAACGCGGCAGCGGCGGCTTTGGCCATTCCGGCAGTCACTGAGTGACGCCCCCTTTCAGGATGAACCGCCAAGGAAACGTTCGATGAAACGCTTCAAGCGCACCGCCAAGGACGCCACCACCAGCTCGGGCAGGCAGCCGCCAGGTACCGGCAAACAGACCGCCAGCGCCCTGCTTCCGGGCTTGCTGGCCGTTATCGGCGGACTGATTCTAGCCGCCGGGCTGCTTTGGTTCGGCCTGTTCAACAACGTGCAGCAACAGCAACAGCAGCAACTCGCCCAGGCCTGGGGAGGCGCGCAGGCCGCGACCTTGCAACAGGCATTGCGCCAGCTGGCCGCCGACACCAGCGCCGCGGCGCGCAACCCCGAACTGTTACACGCGCTGCAAAGCCGGGACAGCCAGCAGGTGCGGGCGGCCGAACGCAATCTGCGCCACTGGGATGGCGTGATCGATGCGCACCTCAATGCCCGCGGCGAAGCCGTGCAGGACATGGGCCGGGAAGCACCGATGAACTTTGCCGCGCTGGACATGCTGCGCCGCGTGGAAAACGGCCAGAAGCCTGCGGCCGAGGCCTACAAGATCGGCCAACGCTGGCTGGTCTACAGCGCTGCGCCACTGCGCCAGAGTGATGATCAACCAGCGCAGGGCACGCTGCTGCTGGCCGTCGAGCTGAACCGCCTGCTGGCCAGTTTGCCCCCACTACCGGCCGACGCCGGCCAACTGCAACTGATTCAGCAATTCGGCAACACTGCCGGCCAGCTGCTGGCGCAACGCGGCCGAGCGCAGGGCGACGCACAACGCCTCGATAGCGGCAACCCGAACTGGCAGCTTAGCTTCACTCCAGGCCAGAGCCTGACCGCGTCGGCGTTCTCGTCGACATTGCCTGGCCTGGCGACTCTGCTGGCACTGGCCGGTGCCCTGCTTGGCCTCTACCTGGTGTACAGCAGCCAGCAACGACGTCTGCACAAGGATGCATTGCGACTTGAACAACTGGTTAAAGAACTCTCAGCCGGTAAAGCCGTCAAAGCTTTCAGCCTGAGCCTGCCGGCGCTCGACAACCTGGTACAAACCCTGACCCGCCTATCGCGCCACACCAGCAAGTCCATGGAAAACCACAACAGCGCCGGCAGCGCTTCGCCCGCAGCGGTACCCAGCCAGACGGCTGGGCTGATCGATCCGCTGTTTCAAGACACCGATATCCTCGATATCGACATTCTCGACGAAGACCAGGATCTCCTGGGACTGGAGCAACCCCCCTTGATGAATACGCAAAATTCAGCAGCACAAGTGCCCGCCGACATCTTCCGCGCCTACGACATTCGCGGCGTGGTCGGCAGCAGCCTGACCGCGCAAACCGCCTACTGGATTGGCCGCGCGATCGGCTCGCAGAGCCTGGCGCAGGGCGAGCCGAATGTTGCAGTGGGCCGCGATGGCCGCCTGTCCGGCCCGGAGCTGGTCGAGCAACTGATTCAGGGCCTGCTCGACTGCGGCTGCAACGTCAGCGATGTCGGCATGGTGCCAACCCCGGTGGTCTACTACGCCGGGCATATCCTTGCGGGCAAATCCGCTGTGATGCTCACCGGCAGCCACAATCCACCGGATTACAATGGTTTCAAGATCGTCATCGCCGGCGACACCCTGGCCAATGAACAGATTCAAGCTCTCAAGACCCGCATCGACAACAACGATCTGGTCAGCGGCGTCGGTACGGTCGAGCAGGTCGATGTGCTGGAGCGCTACTTCAACCATATTCGTGACGATATCGCCACGGCCAAACCGCTGAAAGTCGTAGTCGACTGCGGCAACGGCGCCGCCGGGTAATCGCCCCGCAGCTGATCGAAGCCCTGGGCTGCACGGTGATCCCGCTGTTCTGCGATGTCGACGGCACCTTCCCCAACCACCACCCGGATCCGGGCAAGCCGGAAAACCTGATCGACCTGATCGCCAAGGTCAAAGAAGAGCAGGCCGACCTCGGCCTGGCGTTCGACGGCGACGGCGACCGGGTCGGCGTGGTGACCAACAAAGGCACCATCATCTACCCGGACCGCCTGCTGATGCTGTTCGCCAAGGACGTGGTGTCGCGCAATCCCGGCGCCGACATCATCTTCGACGTCAAATGCACCCGCCGCCTGACCCCGCTGATCAGCGGCTACGGCGGCCGCCCGGTGATGTGGAAAACCGGCCACTCGCTGATCAAGAAAAAAATGAAGGAAACCGGCGCACTGCTGGCCGGCGAAATGAGCGGCCATATCTTCTTCAAGGAGCGTTGGTTCGGCTTCGACGACGGCGTCTACAGCGCCGCCCGCCTGCTGGAGATCCTCAGCCAGGACACGCGCGACGCCGAACAGGTGTTCGCCGCCTTCCCCAGCGACATTTCCACCCCGGAAATCAATATCCCGGTCACCGAGCAGAGCAAATTCAGCATCGTCGAGACGCTGCAGCGCGACGGTCACTGGGGCGAGGCCAACCTCACCACCCTGGACGGTGTACGCGTCGACTACCCCAAGGGCTGGGGCCTGGTACGCGCCTCCAACACCACGCCGATGCTGGTGCTGCGCTTCGAGGCCGACACCGAGGAAGAGCTCGAGCGCATCAAGGCCGTCTTTCGCACGCAACTGTACAGCGCTGCACCCGATATCACTTTGCCGTTTTGATTGAGATTAGCCATGGAGACCCGCATGACCCTCGAACGTGATGCCGCCAGTAACGTCGCCAAAGTTCTGTCCGAAGCACTGCCGTACATCCGCCGCTTCGTCGGCAAGACCCTGGTGGTCAAATACGGCGGCAACGCCATGGAAAGCGACGAACTGAAAACCAACTTCGCCCGCGACATCGTGTTGATGAAGGCGGTCGGCATCAACCCGGTGGTGGTGCATGGTGGCGGTCCACAGATCGGTGACCTGCTCAAGCGCCTGTCGATCGAGAGCCACTTCATCGACGGCATGCGCGTGACTGATTCGCAGACCATGGATGTGGTGGAAATGGTCCTCGGCGGCCAGGTCAACAAGGACATCGTCAACCTGATCAACCGCCACGGCGGCAGCGCCATCGGCCTGACCGGCAAAGACGCCGAACTGATCCGCGCGAAGAAGCTCACCGTAACCCGCCAGACCCCGGAGATGACCACCCCGGAAATCATCGACATCGGCCACGTTGGCGAGGTCACCGGGGTCAATACCGACCTGCTCAACATGCTGGTCAAGGGTGACTTCATCCCGGTGATCGCGCCGATCGGCGTCGGCTCGGAAGGCGAGTCCTACAACATCAACGCCGACCTGGTCGCCGGCAAGGTGGCCGAAGCCTTGAAGGCCGAGAAACTGATCCTGCTGACCAACATCGCCGGCCTGCTGGACAAGCAGGGCGAGGTGCTCACCGGTCTGACCACCGAACAGGTCGATGGACTGATCGCCGATGGCACCATCTACGGCGGCATGCTGCCGAAAATCCGCTGCGCCCTCGAAGCGGTTCAGGGCGGTGTAACCAGCGCGCACATCATCGACGGTCGGGTGCCTAATGCGGTGCTGCTGGAAATCTTCACCGACAGCGGTGTCGGTACGCAGATCTGCAACCGCAAGCGTCAGTGAAACCGGCAACCCGCAAATCAGCCCGACTGGCTCGGGCTGACTTGCCCCTTGAGTTGGCCATGCCCCATTTACCTATTGAGGGGAAACGTAGGCTGGGCTAAGGCGGATCGCCGCCCGGCCTACCTCACCAAAACGAGAGGCACCCGTTAACCGGGACATCGCCTTGATAAGTCCCGCCAGTCACTTGCCGTTCTGCGACTGCGCGTCGACGCTCTACCGACCTCAGCAACAGAGCAGGGCCTCGCCATGACTGCCGCACCGTCCCGTGACACCTTCCGCTTCTTCCACCCGCTGCGGGTACGCTGGTCCGAAGTCGACCCCCAGAACATCGTGTTCAACGGCCATTATCTAACCTACGCCGATGTCGCCATCACCGAATATTTTCGCACCCTGGGCATTGCCTACCCTGCCGACCTGAGCCGCGACGGCGGCGATTTCTTCGCGATCAAGACGGTACTCGAGTATCTGGCGCCAGCGCGCTTCGACGACCTGCTGGAGATTGGCGTGCGCGTTGGCCGCCTGGGGCGCTCCAGCCTGAGTTTCAACCTGGGCATCTGGCGCGGGGACGCAGCGCTGACTGCAGGTGAAGTGATCTACGTACATGCCGACAGCGCCAGCCGTAGCAGCCGGCCTCTACCGCAGTGGTTGCGCGACAAGGTGTGCGGCTATGAGCACTGCGCGCCTCAGGAATAGCGCCTACAGGCCGATCGAGGGCGTGAGCGCCAGCTAGCGCAGCTTGCCCAGTAGCTCACCGAGACGCTGGCGATCGGCAGCGAAGCTGGCCTGCGTCTGTTTGCGCGCTTCCTGATAGCGGGCAATATCCTTGTACTGACGCAGCTGTTCATCTTTCTGGTTGTCGATCTGCGCCAGCAGGTGCTCCGGTACTTCACGCCCGGCCCGCTCATGATCTGCCGCCTGGCTCTGCACGTTGCCCTGCTGGAGGCGCGCCGATTGCAAATTGCTGCGCGCCACGCCGATCAAGCCGTCCAGCTCGGCCAGCTTGCGATCGCGGGCACGGTCGATGTCCTCGGGCGTGCTGTACAGGCGCAGCAGCTGGGCATCGGATTTGGCGCGGGCCTTGTCGGCGAGCAAACGCTGCATTTCCTCAGCGCTCGGGGCCGGCGGGATGACCTTGGTCACCCGCCCCTGATCATTGAGCACCTCATAGCCCTTGCCGATGAACTCCGGCGGCACACCCTGACGACCGAGCACGGTAACGCCCTGATTATCGGTATAGCGATACAACTCGGTGGCACCCGCAACAATCGGCAGCAGCAAAGCGAACAACAGCGAACAGCGGAGCAGAGCCGGTTTGCGCATCGAGGCAGCACCCTAAGTCGAGGAGTTAGATTCCATATTCGGCGCGATAGGCTTGCACCGCCGGTAGATACTGCTTGAGTTCGGCATCGTCTGCCAGATATTCCAGCACCAGCTCCAGCGACACGATGCTCACCACCGGCATGCCGAAATCGCGCTCGACCTCCTGGATCGCCGACAACTCGCCCTGGCCACGTTCCTGACGATTCAAGGCAATCAGCACCCCCGCGGCTTGCGCGCCCTGGGCCTGGATGATCTGCATCACCTCGCGAATCGCAGTACCGGCGGTGATCACGTCGTCGACGATCAGCACCTTACCGGCCAGTGGCGCGCCGACCAGGCTGCCACCTTCGCCGTGATCCTTGGCCTCTTTGCGATTGAAACACCAGGGCGCATCGCGCTGATGATGCTCGGCCAGGGCCACCGCGGTGGTCGCCGCCAGCGGGATACCCTTGTAGGCCGGGCCGAACAACACATCGAAGGCAATCCCGCTGTCCACCACTGCGGCGGCGTAAAAGCGCCCCAACCGGGCCAGGGCCAGACCGCTGTCGAACAGCCCGGCATTGAAGAAATATGGGCTGGTACGCCCCGACTTGAGGGTGAACTGACCAAAGCGCAGAACCCCACGCTCAATGGCAAAACGAATGAAATCGCGCTGGTACGCTTGCATGAAAAGTCCCGGACGGCACGGATTTAGCTAGGAATTTAGCTTATTGGAGACGAGCTCGGGTATCATACACGCACGTGTTTTTAGGGGCCATTTATGCGGATCATCAGTGTGAACGTGAATGGTATTCACGCTGCAGTCGAGCGCGGTTTGCTCAGTTGGCTGCAAGCACAGAATGCCGACGTCATCTGCCTGCAGGACACCCGCGCCTCCGCCTTTGAGCTGGACGACCAAGCCCTCCAACTGGATGGCTATTTCCTCTATGCCTGCGATGCTGAAGTACCAAGCCAAGGCGGCGTGGCACTGTATTCGCGGTTGCAACCCAAGGCGGTAATCAGCGGCCTCGGCTTTGAAATGGCCGATCGCTACGGGCGCTACCTGCAGGCCGATTTCGACAAGGTAAGTATCGCCACCTTGCTGCTGCCATCCGGGCAGGACGGCGACGAGAGCTTGAATCAGAAATTCAAGTTCATGGACGACTTCACCCATTACCTGGACAAGCAGCGGCGCAAGCGCCGTGAGTACATCTATTGCGGCTCGCTCCATGTGGCGCACCAGAAACTCGACGTGAAGAACTGGCGCGACTGCCAGCAATCACCGGGCTTCCTCGCCCCCGAGCGGGCTTGGCTGGACGAAGTGATAGGCACCATGGGCTATGTCGATGCCCTGCGCGAAGTCAGCCGCGAAGGCGACCAGTTCAGCTGGTGGCCGGACAGTGAGCAGGCCGAGATGCTCAACCTGGGTTATCGCTTCGACTATCAACTGCTCACCCCCGGCATGCGCCGCAGCGTGCGTACGGCGCGCCTGCCGCGCCAGCCACGCTTCTCCCAGCATGCGCCGCTGACCGTCGATTACGACTGGATTCTCAGCGTCTAGGCTTATCTGCAGAGACAAAAAAGCCGGCATCGCGCCGGCTTTTTGCATCCTTGGTCTTGATCCCGGTGATGACGATCAGAACCACTGAATGGGGCGGGGCCGTGTAGGTCGGGCCACGCAGGTGGCAACCCATCGAAGCATGGCTACCACTCACATCCTTTACCACCCTTCTATTTCACCACGCGCCAGCAAATCGGGTAGCGATAGGCTTCCCCGGCATTGGCCTTGATTCCGGCAATAATCGTCAGCACCAGCGCGCTGATGCTGACCAGCAGCATCAGCGGGAACCCGATCACCACCCAGGCCAATATGCCGCAAACGATCATGGCCAGGCTGAAGGTGATCTGAAAGTTCAGCGCCTCCTTGCCCTGCTCGTTGACGAAGGGATCGAGGTCTTTCTTCAGCTGCCAGACGATCAAGGGCCCGACTACATTGCCAATCATCGGCACCAAAAACCAGAAGAACGCCGCATAGTGGCAGAACATCGCCCACTGCCGAGCCTCTGGAGTAGGGGCCGGCACAAGATCCTGCGATTCCATGGTCACCCTCCTTAGCTGAACGTCAAACGTGTCAGTCGGCCAATGCCGCTTGCTGCAACTCGAACAGTTCGGTCACGCCTTTATGCGCCAGCGCCAACATGGCGTTCAGCTCTGCCGGCTGGAACGGCGCGCCTTCGGCGGTGCCCTGCACCTCGATAAAGCCACCGCTGTTGGTCATCACCACGTTCAGGTCGGTTTCCGCGGCGGAGTCTTCCAGATAGTCCAGATCGAGCACCGGCTCGCCCTGGTACATGCCAACCGACACCGCAGCGATCATCTGCTTGAGCGGATCGCCGCCTTTCAGGCCGCCACGCTTCTTGATCACTTTCAACGCATCGATCAGTGCCACCATGGCGCCGGTGATCGAGGCAGTCCGTGTACCGCCATCGGCCTGGATCACGTCGCAATCGACGTACAGGGTAATTTCGCCCAGTTTGCTCATATCCAGCGCGGCGCGCAGCGAGCGCCCGATCAACCGCTGGATTTCCAGGGTGCGCCCGCCCTGCTTGCCACGACTGGCCTCGCGCTGGTTACGCTCACCAGTGGCACGCGGCAGCATGCCGTACTCGGCGGTCAACCAGCCCTGACCCTGGCCCTTGAGGAAGCGCGGTACGCCCGACTCGACGCTGACCGTGCAAATCACCTTGGTGTCGCCAAACTCCACCAGCACCGAGCCCTCGGCATGCTTGGTGTAGTTGCGAGTGATACGGATCGAGCGCAACTGATCGGCGCTGCGGCCACTGGGACGTTTCATCAAGGAATACCTGCTCTGAATAGAAATCTGCGAACCATTATAGGGCGCGTGCACCAGCAACGACATGCCGAATTGGGAGCGGCCGACGCACTGCGCTACAATCTCGCGCCTTTAACCATGAAAGTCGCCCAGTGGCACCCTCCTTGTGCCGCGCGCAGCGCCGGACCAGGGCGGCGAGCGTGCCCTGCCAGCTTTCATGACTCCACGGGCCCTGCATGGCAGGCCCGTCAGTACCGACTTTCCGCGAGGTTCGCCCATGATCCACAGCATGACTGCCTTCGCCCGCGCCGAGCAGGCCGGGACCAATGGCACCCTGACCTGGGAGCTGCGCTCGGTCAACCACCGCTACTTGGAGCCGCACCTGCGCCTGCCGGACGCCTTCCGCGACCTCGAAAGCGCAGTGCGCGAAGCGCTGCGCAACGGCCTGTCGCGCGGCAAAGTCGAATGCACCCTGCGCATCGCCGAAGACAGCGCCGGCAAGCCACTGCAAGTGGACCGCGAGCGCGCCGCCCAACTGGTCGCCGCCGCAGAAAGCGTCGCCAGCCTGATCAAGCATCCGGCGCCACTCAACCCACTGGAAATCTTGAGCTGGCCCGGGGTGTTGGTCGCCGATGCCGCCGACCCGCAAGCACTCAACAAAGCCGCCCTGAGCCTGTTCAAGCAAGCATTGGACGAGCTAAAGCAAAGCCGCTCGCGCGAAGGCAGTGACCTGGCCAAGCTGCTTAACGAACGCCTGGACAGCATTGACGGCGAAGTTGCCGCCCTGCGCGAACTGGTGCCGCAGATGCTTGCCATACAACGCCAGAAAATCCTCGACCGCAGCGCCGAGCTACAGGCCGAACTCGACCCGCAGCGCCTGGAGCAGGAACTGGTGATCCTCGCGCAGAAAAGTGATGTCGCCGAAGAGCTGGACCGCCTGAGCACCCACGTCAGCGAAGTGCGCCGCGTACTCAAGACCGGCGGCGCAGCCGGCCGACGCCTGGACTTCCTGATGCAGGAACTCAATCGTGAAGCCAACACCCTCGGCTCCAAGGCCTTCGACACCCGCAGCACCCAGGCGGCGGTCAACCTCAAGGTGCTAATCGAGCAGATGCGCGAACAAGTACAGAACATCGAGTAAAACTACTGCGCTAGGCTATGCCGCGTTGAAATCAGGCTCGAAATGCTCATTTACAGTCGTAAACTCCGCTTCCTCGCCTGATTTCGCCTTGCCTAGCCGTCGCTCGCTACGTTTTAAAGACCTGATTAAAGAACAGCCAGCCCCAGGAAGCTCTTATGGCCATCACCACCGGCACCCTCTACATCATTTCCGCCCCCTCCGGCGCCGGCAAGACCAGCTTGGTCAAGGCGCTGATCGACAGCGAACCACAGATCCGTGTATCGGTCTCGCACACCACGCGCGCCATGCGCCCAGGCGAGGCGGAGGGGGTGAATTACCACTTCACCAGCCGCGACCAGTTTCAGGCAATGATCGACAACAGTGAACTGCTCGAGCACGCCGAAGTATTCGGCAACCTCTACGGCACGTCACAAGCCTGGGTCGAGCAGACGCTCATCGACGGCTACGATCTGATTCTGGAAATCGACTGGCAGGGCGCCCAGCAAGTGCGCCACCTGATGCCCCAATCCAAGTCCATCTTTATCCTGCCGCCAACCCAGGAGGCGCTGCGCCACCGCCTGACCAATCGCGGCCAGGACAGCGGCGAGATCATCGAGCAGCGCATGCGCGAAGCCGTCAGCGAAATAAGTCATTACGTCGAGTACGACTACCTGCTGATCAACGACGATTTCGCCCACGCCCTCAGCGACCTGAAGGCCATCTTCCGCGCCAACCAGCTGCTGCAAAGCCCGCAGCAGCAACGTCATCGCGGCCTGCTCAGCGAGCTCCTGGCTTAGCGGCTGTGGCACCCTGTAGGCTTCGAGCCACACACGGAGCGGCCTCGAGCAGAGCCTCCGCACATACTGCTTATGACTTAAGCTTATAGTTGGTGAAAACAAAGCTTCCATTAATACTGGTTGTTTTTTAAACTACTCAGTCCGCTCGCCCATCTGGGCTCAGCCTTATTTTGCATATGCTACGAGGAAGACCATGGCTCGCGTTACTGTCGAAGATTGCCTGGATCACGTTGAGAACCGTTTTGAACTGGTCATGCTCGCCACCAAGCGTTCGCGCCAACTCGCCACCGGCGGCAAAGAACCGAAACTCGCGTGGGAAAATGACAAGCCGACCGTGGTCGCTCTGCGTGAAATCGCCGCCGGCCTGATGAGCTACGACGTCATCGCCCAAGACGAAATCATCGAAGAAGAGCCGCTGTTCGCTGCCTTCGAGGATGAGGCTAACGAGCCTCTGTAAGCCTATGCCTGGACGAAGTCGTGAGGCGCGGAGTCATAAGAATCGGCAAGGAGATCATCCATGCCGAGCATAGACGCCTTCGCCGATCGACTTTCGAGCTACCTGGATAACGACCAGGTCAATCTGGTTCGGCGCGCCTATTTCTACGCCGAACAAGCCCACGACGGCCAACGCCGTCGCAGCGGTGAAGCCTACGTCACCCATCCGCTGGCGGTGGCGAATATCCTTGCCGACATGCACATGGACCATCAGAGCCTGATGGCGGCGATGCTGCATGACGTGATCGAAGACACCGGAATCGCCAAGGAAGCGCTGAACACCCAGTTCGGCGAGACCGTGGCCGAACTGGTCGACGGGGTCAGCAAACTGACCCAGATGAACTTCGAGACCAAGGCCGAGGCGCAGGCCGAGAACTTCCAGAAGATGGCCATGGCCATGGCCCGCGATATTCGCGTGATCCTGGTCAAGCTGGCCGACCGCCTGCACAACATGCGCACCCTGGAAGTGCTGTCCGGCGAGAAGCGCCGACGCATCGCCAAGGAAACCCTGGAAATCTACGCTCCGATTGCCAACCGACTGGGCATGCACAGCATGCGCATAGAGTTTGAAGACCTGGGTTTCAAAGCCATGCACCCGATGCGCTCCGAGCGTATCCGCGCTGCAGTGCGCCGCGCCCGTGGCAATCGCAAGGAAATCGTCAACAAGATCGAAGAGTCGCTGACCCACTGCCTGACCCGCGAAGGTCTGGAAGGCGAAGTGCTCGGTCGCGAAAAGCACATCTACGGCATCTACCAGAAGATGCGCGGCAAGCGTAAGGCGTTCAACGAGATCATGGACGTCTATGCCTTCCGCATCGTGGTCGACAAGGTCGACACCTGCTACCGGGTGCTCGGCGCCGTGCACAATCTGTACAAACCACTGCCCGGGCGTTTCAAGGACTACATCGCCATACCCAAGGCCAACGGCTACCAGTCGCTGCACACCACGCTGTTCGGCATGCACGGCGTGCCCATCGAAATCCAGATCCGCACCCGCGAGATGGAAGAGATGGCCAACAACGGCATCGCCGCGCACTGGCTGTACAA
Source organism: Pseudomonas sp. CC6-YY-74 (assembly GCF_002025205.1). Lineage (GTDB taxonomy): Bacteria > Pseudomonadota > Gammaproteobacteria > Pseudomonadales > Pseudomonadaceae > Aquipseudomonas > Aquipseudomonas paeninsulae. The sequence goes on from NZ_CP019947.1 coordinate 3,834,108, forward strand.
GTCCAACGAAGTAGACCAGCCCAAGGGCACCCACGCGCGAGCCCGCCAGTGGGTCAAGGGCGTGCTGGAAATGCAGCAGCGCGCCGGCAACTCGCTGGAATTCATCGAGAGCGTGAAGATCGACCTGTTCCCGGACGAGGTCTACGTGTTCACCCCCAAGGGCCGGATCATGGAGCTGCCCAAGGGCTCGACCGCGGTCGACTTTGCCTATGCGGTACACACCGACGTCGGCAATACCTGCATCGCCTGCCGCATCAATCGTCGCCTGGCCCCCCTGTCCCAGGCCCTGGAAAGCGGCTCGACCGTGGAAATCGTCAGCGCCCCGGGGGCACGACCGAACCCGGCCTGGCTCAATTTCGTGGTTACCGGCAAGGCGCGCACGCATATTCGCCACGCCCTCAAGCTGCAGCGCCGCTCCGAGTCGATCAGCCTCGGCGAACGTCTACTCAACAAGGTCTTGGCCGGCTTCCACAGCCATATGGACAAGCTGGCCCCCGAGCGCGTGCAAGCGGTGCTGGGCGAATACCACCAGGAGGTGATCGAGGACCTGCTGGAAGACATCGGCCTGGGCAACCGCATGGCCTATGTGGTGGCGCGCCGTCTGCTGGCCAGTGACAGCGAGCAACTGTCGAGCACCGAAGGCCCGCTGGCGATTCGCGGCACCGAAGGCCTGGTACTGAGCTATGCAAAATGCTGCACACCGATTCCCGGCGACCCGATCGTCGGCCACCTTTCCGCCGGCAAGGGCATGGTGGTGCACCTGGACAGTTGCAGGAACATCAGCGAGGTCCGCCACAACCCGGAGAAGTGCATCCAACTGTCCTGGGCCAAGGATGTGGTCGGCGAATTCAATGTCGAACTGCGTATCGAACTGGAACACCAGCGCGGCCTGATTGCCCTGCTGGCCGGCAGCGTCAACGCCGCCGATGGCAATATCGAGAAGATCAGCATGGACGAGCGCGACGGCCGCATCAGCGTCGTGCAACTGGTGGTCAGCGTGCACGACCGCGTGCACCTGGCCCGGGTGATCCGCAAGCTGCGCGCGCTCAATGGCGTGATGCGCATCACCCGCGCGCGCGGCTGAGCGCATGCCCACCAATCCACACATGTAGGCTGGGCCCCGATCCGGCGCATTCATTCACTTCCCTGGTGGGCTAACGCGGATCGCCGCCCGGCCCACCCTACTAACCCCGACCAATCAGGAGACCCTCATGAGCAAGAGCGTTATTACCAGCGACAAAGCCCCGGCAGCCATCGGCACCTATTCCCAGGCGATCAAGGCCGGCAACACCGTCTACATGTCCGGGCAGATCCCGCTGGACCCGCAGACCATGGAACTGGTCGAAGGCTTCGAAGCACAGACCGTGCAGGTCTTCGAAAACCTCAAGTCCGTCATGGAAGCCGCTGGCGGCTCGTTCAAGGACGTGGTCAAGCTGAACATCTTCCTCACCGACCTATCGCACTTCGCTACCGTCAACGAAGTCATGGGCCGTTACTTTCAGCAGCCATACCCGGCCCGGGCCGCTATCGGCGTAGCCGCGCTACCGAAGGGCGCCCAAGTGGAAATGGACGCAATCCTGGTACTCGAGTAAGTCCTCCGGCGGGGCACCGCGCCCCGCCACCCTTCTCGCCCAAGGAATGGCTCATGCGCCCTCTTCTCGCGCTATTACTCGGCGCCTCGCTGCTCGGCGGCTGCGCTGGCAAGCCAGTCGACCCCAGCGGCACCTGGATCAACCAGGCGGCTATCGATGCCGCGACCGAACACGGCAAGCTGCGCGAAGCACTGCTCGCCTATGGCCCCAACCTGGAATGGCGGATCCAGCCGCAGCGCCGGCTCGCCACCTACAGCAACGGCTTCGAACAGGGCGAAGGCCAATTACGCGACGAAGACGACAACCGCTGGCGGGTCGATTTCTACGCCGACTATCACGAATCGCTCAGCCTCAGCGGCGGCGAACTGCTGCAGGCCACCAGCGACACCTGGCCGGAGCAACGTTTTACCCGTCCGGCAACCCCCGTTGCCGTGGATGTGCCGCTGGGCAGAAGCTTCGAACACGCCCTCTACAGTGCCTACCTGGGCGGAAACTGGACAATCAGGCAAGGCCTGGGCAACGGTGGCCTGGTGCTGTTCCAGCCTGACGGCCGCGTCGAAGGCCTGCCCGGTGTCGAGCGCTATGCCCTGTGCCTGGCCGGCGACTGCGCCGCGATGAGCGGCGAATTCGACAGCATCTGGCTGCAACTCGGCGAACAGGGCCGGACCTGGCTGTTCGAGCGCGACGACCAGCACCTGAGCATCTTCGAGGCACTCAACCGCGCGCAGAGCGATGAAATGCCCGATTACCATAAGGGCGAACTGCGCTGGCGGCTTGAGCACATGACCCGGTAGCGTCCATGCCCCCGTGCAAGGGCTGTGACAGCGTAAGGTGGATGACGCTTTACCCAGATGTCGTAACCCTGAGGCAACCTGGAAAATGCGCCGTCTGCGTCCTGCAGACTGCATTTACATCTACCTGAAAAAATACGCCGGCCTCAATGCCTCGCCAGTACCGCCGCGTAGCCCTCGCGGTAGCTCGGGTACTCTGGCGCCCACCCCAGGGCTCGGACGCGCGCGTTGCTGCAGCGCTTGCTGCCGGCGCGGCGCACGCTGGATTGTTCGGACCAGTGACTGACGCCCAACTGGCCGCGCAGCCAGGCTACCACCTCGTGCAGCGGTGCCGGCTCATCGTCGACGCCGAGATAGCAGTCATCCAGCGCCACGCCACGAGCATCGGCTTGCAGCAGGAATGCCAACAAGCCGGCGGCATCATCAACCTGAATGCGGTTGCCATACAGCGGCGGCTCGCTCGTCACCTTGTAACCCTGGCGCACCTGGCTGAGCAGCCACTCCCGGCCCGGCCCGTAGATCCCGCTCAGGCGTACCACGCTGGCGGCAATGCCGCTGGCCAATGCCAACTGCTCCGCCTCACGCATCACCCGCCCGGCAAAGCCCGTAGCCTCGGCTGGCGAGCCCTCGTCGACCCACTCGCCACCCTGCTGGCCATAGACACTGCTGCTGGAGACGAACAGCAGGCGCTTGGGCCTTTGCCCATGCTGCGCCGACCAGCCGAGCACCCGGCGCAAGCCGTCAATATAGGCCGCTCGATAACCGGCCTCGTCACGCTCGGTCGCCGCCGCGCAGTACACCAGGTAATCCAGCCCACCCGCCGGCCAGGCCGGCGGACAGGCATCGACCTGCAGATCCCCGGCAACCGGCAGGATCTGCGCGGGCAACTGCTCGACTGCCCGCCGCAGGCCATGCACCCGCCAGCCCGCCGCGGCCAGACGTAGCCCCAGACGGGTACCGACATCGCCGCAACCGGCAATCAACAGACTCGCGCACGTCGACATGTAAGGCTCCATCAATGTTTCAAATTCACTGGCCAGCAGTTTAGCCCGGTTGGTTGATTGCAATGCAAAGGCTATGCTTGGCAGCAACTTAATGGATAAACCCTATGACCCTCACCGAACTGCGCTACATCGTCACCCTGGCCCAGGAACAACACTTCGGTCGGGCCGCCGAGCGCTGCCATGTCAGCCAGCCAACCCTGTCGGTGGGGGTGAAGAAGCTCGAGGACGAACTCGGCGTGTTGATCTTCGAGCGCAGCAAGAGTGCGGTGCGCCTGACCCCGGTCGGCGAAGGCATCGTCACCCAGGCGCAGAAGGTACTCGAACAGGCCCAGGGCATTCGCGAACTGGCCCAGGCCGGCAAGAACCAGCTGACCGCGCCACTGAAGATCGGCGCCATCTATACCGTCGGCCCCTACCTGTTCCCCCATCTGATTCCGCAGCTGCACCGGGTCGCAGCGCAGATGCCGCTGTATATCGAAGAGAACTTCACCCACGTGCTACGCGACAAGCTGCGCACCGGCGAGCTGGACGCGATCATCATCGCCCTGCCGTTCCAGGAAGCCGACGTACTGACTCTGCCGCTCTACGACGAGCCGTTCTATGCCCTGCTGCCAGCCGGCCACCCCTGGGCGGCGCTGAAGACCATCGACAGCAAACTGCTCAACGACAAGAGCCTGCTGCTGCTCGGTGAAGGCCACTGCTTCCGCGACCAGGTGCTGGAAGCCTGCCCGAGCTTGCGCAAGGGCGGCGAAGAACACGCCCAGCACACCACCGTGCAATCCAGTTCGCTGGAAACCATCCGCCACATGGTCGCCTCCGGCCTGGGCGTGTCGATCCTGCCGCTCTCGGCGGTGGACAGTCACCACTATGCACCCGGGATCATCGAAGTGCGCCCGCTCAGCGCCCCGGCGCCGTTCCGCACCGTGGCCATCGCCTGGCGCGCCAGCTTCCCGCGGCCGAAAGCCATCGAAATCCTGGCCGACTCGATCCGCCTGTGCTCGGTGGCCCGCCCGCAAGCACAAACCGCTTAAGGCGCGCCCCATGACCGAGCTCGCTGCGGTTTCCGTTACGGCACTGAAAGGCGTCGGCGCCGCCCTGGCCGAGAAGCTCGCCAAGGTCGGCCTGGAAACCCTGCAGGATGTGCTGTTCCATCTGCCGCTGCGTTACCAGGATCGCACTCGCATCGTGCCGATCGGCGAGCTGCGGCCCGGCCAGGACGCCGTGGTCGAGGGTACGGTCGCCGGCGCCGATGTGCTCATGGGCCGCCGCCGTAGCCTGCTGGTGCGCCTGCAGGACGGCAGCGGCACCCTCTCCCTGCGCTTCTACCACTTCAGCCAGGCGCAGAAGGAAGGCCTGAAGCGCGGCACCCAGGTGCGCTGCTATGGCGAAGTGCGTCCCGGCTCCTCCGGCCTGGAGATCTACCACCCGGAATACCGCGCGCTCTCGGCCAGCGAGCCGATTGCCGTGGAGCAGACCCTGACGCCGATCTACCCGAGTACCGAAGGCCTGACCCAGCAGCGCCTGCGCAGCTTGAGCGAACAGGCCCTGGCCCGCCTCGGCCCGCAGAGCCTGCCGGACTGGCTGCCCCGCGAACTGGCCCGCGACTACCAGCTCAGCCCGCTGGACCAGGCGATTCGCTACCTGCACCGACCACCACCGGACGCCGACCAGGATGAACTCGCCGAGGGCCGCCACTGGGCGCAGCACCGCCTGGCCTTCGAGGAACTGCTGACCCATCAGTTGTCCCTGCAGCGCCTGCGCGAAAGCGTGCGCGCCCAGCAAGCACCGGCTCTGCCGATCGCCAAGCGCTTGCCGCAGCAGTTCCTCGACAACCTGGGCTTTGCCCCCACCGGCGCACAACAACGGGTCGGCGCCGAGATCGCCTATGACTTGAGTCAGGACGAACCCATGCTGCGCCTGCTCCAGGGTGACGTGGGTGCCGGCAAAACCGTGGTCGCTGCCTTTGCCGCCTTGCAGGCGCTGGAGGCCGGCTATCAGGTCGCACTGATGGCGCCCACCGAAATTCTCGCCGAGCAGCACTTCCTCAATTTCAGCAAATGGCTGGCGCCGCTTGGCGTCGAAGTGGCCTGGCTGGCCGGCAAGCTCAAGGGCAAGGCCCGTGCCGCGGCGCTGGAGCAGATCGCCGGTAGCGCGGCCATGGTGGTCGGCACCCATGCGCTGTTTCAGGACGAAGTCAAATTCGCCCGCCTGGCCCTGGTGATCATCGATGAGCAGCACCGCTTCGGCGTGCAACAACGCTTGGCCCTGCGCCAGAAAGGCATCGGCGGGCGCCTGTGCCCGCACCAGCTGATCATGACCGCCACGCCCATCCCGCGCACCCTGGCGATGAGCGCCTATGCCGACCTCGACACCTCGATCCTCGATGAGCTACCGCCAGGACGCACGCCGGTGAACACCCTGGTGATCGCCGACAGCCGCCGCCCGGAAGTGATTGAACGGGTACGCTCGGCCTGCAGCGAAGGTCGCCAGGCCTACTGGGTCTGCACCCTGATCGAGGAATCCGAGGAGCTGACCTGCCAGGCCGCCGAGACCACCTTCAGCGACCTCTCCGCCGCCCTCGGCGGCCTGCATGTCGGCTTGATCCACGGGCGCATGAAGCCCGCGGAAAAAGCCGCGGTGATGGATCAATTCAAGCAGGGCCGCCTGCAACTGCTGGTCGCCACCACCGTGATCGAAGTCGGCGTCGACGTAGCCAACGCCAGCCTGATGATCATCGAGAACCCCGAGCGCCTGGGTCTGGCACAACTGCACCAGTTGCGCGGGCGAGTCGGCCGCGGCAGTGCCGCTAGCCATTGCGTGCTGCTCTATCATCCGCCGCTGTCGCAATTAGGCCGGGAACGACTTGGCATCATGCGTGAGACCTGCGATGGTTTCGTCATCGCCGAAAAGGATCTGGAGCTGCGCGGTCCGGGGGAAATGCTCGGTACCCGGCAAACCGGTTTACTACAGTTCAAGGTCGCCGACCTGATGCGTGACGCTGATCTGCTGCCGGCCGTGCGCGATGCCGCGCAAGCCCTGCTGGAACATTGGCCACAGCATGTCAGCCCGCTACTCGAACGCTGGCTGCGACATGGCCAGCAATACGGACAAGTGTGATCCAGTTTGCCGGGTATCCGTCGCCTGAACCCTCGACCCACTGGCCTGCTATTTATACTTCGGGCGTTTGCGCCCCCTCAAACCGGATTTCGTTATGAGTGATGTAGCCCTCGCCCCAGACACCGCCGCAACCCCGCCGCCGGTGATCGTGCAATTGCTGGAGAAACTCGGCCTGGCCTTTCGGGTGCACATCGACCAGCACCGCTTGCCCGCCGCACAACGCGTGCAAGCGGTGCTGGTCGATGATGCGGTTGGCGCCTTGCTGGTGCTCTATCCTCAGAGTCAACTGCTCGCGCTGGATCGCCTGGCCGAACTAACCGGGCGCAAACTCGTCGCGGTGAAACCCGAGCGCCTGGAACGCATGCTTGCCAAGCATGCCCTGCGCGTACTACCCGGCCTGCCGCAGTTGACCAGCTCGCCCTGCCTGTACGATGAGCGCCTGCTACAAGTGCCGAGCCTGTTCATCGAGTCGGGCCAACCCGGCGTACTCCTGGAAATAGCCAGCGAAGCCTTCAAGAGTCTGCTGAGCAAGGCCAGCGCCGCGCGTATCGGCGAGCCGTTGAGCAATATCCGGCTCAACCTCGACCGCCCGGACGATGACCGCGCCGAAATCACCCAGGCGGTGCAGGCCTTCACCGCGCGACGCATTCAGCAACGCCTGGAAGAAACCATCGAAATCCCGCCACTGGCGGAAACCGCACAGAAGATTATCAAACTGCGGGTCGACCCAAATGCCACGGTAGACGACATCACCGGCGTGGTCGAAACCGACCCGGCGCTGGCCGCCCAAGTGGTCAGCTGGGCGGCATCGCCCTACTACGCCGCACCCGGCAAGATCCGTTCGGTAGAAGACGCCATCGTGCGCGTGCTCGGCTTCGACCTGGTGATCAACCTGGCCCTCGGCCTGGCTCTGGGCAAGACCCTCAGCCTGCCCAAGGATCATCCGCAGCAGGCCACGCCCTATTGGCAACAGGCGATCTACACCGCCGCGGTGATCGAGGGGCTGACCCGCGCCATGCCCCGCGCCCAGCGCCCGGAAGCCGGACTGACCTACCTCGCCGGCTTGCTGCACAACTTCGGCTATCTGGTGCTGGCGCATGTGTTCCCGCCGCACTTCTCGCTGATCTGTCGCCACATGGAAGTCAATCCGCACCTGGCGCACAGCTATATCGAACAGCATCTGCTGGGCATCAGTCGCGAGCAGATCGGCACTTGGCTGATGCGCTACTGGGACATGCCCGAAGAACTGGCCAGCGCGCTGCGCTTCCAGCACGATCCCGAGTATGCCGGCATCCATGCGGCCTACCCGAATCTGGTGTGCCTGGCGGTCAACCTGCTACGCAACCGCGGGATCGGTGCCGGCCCGCAGTCCGAAATCCCACAGAGCCTGTTGGATGCCCTGGGCCTGAGCCGTGAGAAGGCCGAGGAAGCGGTGAACAAGGTGCTCGCCGCCGAAGTGGCGCTACGCGAACTGGCGAACCAGTTCCATGCTCCGACTTGAGATCGCTGGAAAGCGCTCGAGTTACGAGAGCTTTTACAGGATGCGGTCGACCCATCGCCGGGCGGCCGCTGCATAGAGAGGGCTTCAGCCCTCCCGTTTATAGCCCCGTCATCTCCAGGCTAAGACAGCGGCCGGCTGTAGCCCTAGCGCTTGGCCGCCGCCTTTCTGAGAGCCGCCCGGCGCTCGGCGAACAACCCCGGCAACACCTGTGTGCAGCTTTCCAGCAAGCGCGCGACCGCCGGCTGCTCATACAGCGCGGTGTATTCAGCCAGCTGGGCGCTGGGCATCTGCCGGTAGGCATAGAGCATGAAGGATTCCACCGCTTCGGCGCTTGAGGCCAGTAGCGCCTTGCCCTGGCCCGCGGTCTGGCTGCTCATGGCCTGTTCGTCGAGCGTCTCGCCACGCGCCATGAGGGCTAACAGCGCCTGGGTCTTGCCCACTTCATAACGCAACAGCCCTGCCAAGGTGGTGGTGTGCGCCGCCGCATCGAGACGCCGCACCAACACCAGGCGGTCTTTGCGCGGCGGGCGCTGGGCAAGCTGCACGCGGTAACTGGCCAGTGCCTCGCCGCCGTCTGCACCGACCGCCCGCTCCTGCGCACTGAAGCGCTTGGCGATCGGACTGCCGAGCACACTGTGGATTTGCCGCAACTGGGCCTGGTCGAACCTGCCAGCGAGATGCTTGGCCAGATCCAGACACAGCGCATCGGCAGCGAAGGCCTCGCCCAGTTGCGCCTGCTGCTGTTCGCTCAGGCCACGCTGCAGTAATGGCGCGCTCTGCTCGCAGAGCAGGCGAATGCCGGCCAGCTCGAACACCGGGGCAAAGGCATCGACGTTGGCCGGGGCGGCGTGAGCCAGGTTACTGATGAGCAGCAGGGCAATAATCGACAAACGCATAAGCGGGCATCCACAGTGACGGCGTCCAGCCTAGCGAATGGCGCTAGCGCCGGCCAGCGACACTGACCCGCAGTGCGTATCAGGCGGCTTTTTTCTCGCTGGTTTTCTTTTTCGGCATCAGGTACTTGGTCAGCCCCTGGAACCAGATCACCAGTGCCGGGTTGCCCTGAATCTGGATGTCCTTGTTCTGAATACCCTGCATAAACGCCAGCTGCTTGTTCTTCGCGTTCATGGTGGCGAAGCCGTAGACGGCATCCTTGAAGCCCAGGGCAAAGGCCGGCTGGCTGGCCGGGCCACGCTTGCTGCTGATGCGCTGGTCTTTGACGATGAAGTGACGAGCAACCTTGCCGTCCAGCGTGTGCAGCTGGAACACCATGTCGCGGTCGATCAATTGCTGCTGGAAAGCCGGGTTATCACGGCTGGCCTTGGCCATCAGGCGCCCCAGCATCCACAGGAGAAAACGGAATTTCATGCGCACGGCCTCGTCGGGGAAGGGTATTGGCGGCGCATTGTAGTGTTTTTTGCACGGGACTACAGCCCAGCCTTGAGGCGGGTGAGCCACATAACCGCAGGTCGATCGTCAGGTTGCCCTGGCGGGCTTAACAAAGTCGGGGAAAGAACCCGGAGCCAGCCGGCTCCGGGCTGACGAGGCTCAGTTGACCGCGTCTTTCAGCGACTTCCCCGGCTTGAAGGCGACGGTGTTGCTGGCCTTGATCGTGACCGGCTGACCGGTTTGCGGGTTTTTGCCTGTGCGAGCACCGCGGTGACGCTGCACGAACGTGCCAAAGCCCACCAGAGTGACACTGTCCTTGCGGTTCAGTGCACCGGTGATTTCTTCCAGTACGGTATTGAGTACGCGATTTGCCTGATCTTTGGTCAGATCCGCCCTTTCGGCGATGGCGGCGGCGAGTTCCGGTTTACGCATAAATGCCCCTTTGACGGTTTTTTTTTGTTGTGTCCGTGCTGCTCATCCAGAGCAGCGCCCAAGGCGTCGCAACAGCTCTACACTGCGGCAGACCCCAGGGAGAATGGCATGTGATGCGGACCTGCGCCAGTCTTGTCCGACAGTTTAAACGGGCAATTTAAGGGCGTTCACGACAGAACAGCCAGCATTCACGCCAGCAACGCCGGCAGTTGCTTATTCAGCGCCAGCTTTTCCTGCACGGCCGTTCCGGTCAAGGCATAACCGAGCAGACTGCCGGCCGCATCGCGGCACAGCGCCTTGATATCGCCCCCACTGCCCTCAACCGTCCACTCGCCCTGCAGGCCGCGCGGCGGCGGCGAAACCACCAGCGGGCACACCGGCGTTTTCACCGTCACCGGCATCGGCCCGTAACTGACCGCGGTCGGTTTGCCCGCCAGGGTCTGGGCCAGGGCGCGAGCGCAGTGCATCAGCGGCATGACGTACTGCAGGTTGAGGCCATCGACCTCGGCGCAATCGCCCAGGGCATAGATGTGAGCGTGGGAACTGCGCAGTTCACGGTCGACCATCACCCCACGGTTGACCGCCAGGCCGGCGGCCGCAGCCAGGTCGATCCGTGGGCGCAGGCCAACCGCCGAGAGCACCAGATCGCAAGCGATCAGCGTGCCATCGGACAGACGCCCTTGCAGGCCATCATCGGCGTGGCTGAGGCTGACCAGCACCGGCCCGAGGTGGAAGCGCGCACCGAGGCTTTCCAGCCCCGCCTGGACTGCCGCAGCCGCCGCCGGATGCAGCAAGCCGGGCATCACCTGCTCGCAGGGCGCTACCAGCTCGATCTGATAACCACCGAGGCTGAGGTCGTTGGCAAACTCGCAGCCGATCAGGCCGGCGCCGAGCAGCAGCACGCGCGTTTTCCCGGCCACGGCGGCGCGAAAGCGTGCGTAGTCTTCCAGGTCGTTGATCGACAGAATCGCGTCCTGGGCATCGCCCTCGACCGGCACCCGAATCGGCTCGGCGCCCAGGCCAGCACCAGATCGCGATAAAGCACGGCCTGTTCGCCGATCCACAGCCGCCGCTGGCCCGCATCAATCCCAGTGATTCGCGTATGGGTATAGATCTCGGCCTTGAGCTGTTCGGCCATGGCGCCGGGTTCGGCCATGCTCAAACCATCGGCATCCTTGTGCTTGCCGAAGCCGGTGGACAGCATCGGCTTGGAGTAGGAGCGACCGTCATCGGCGCTGATCAGCAGCAACGGGGTTGCGCTGTCCAGCTTGCGAAACTCCCGGGCCAGGTTGTAGCCGGCCAAGCCGGTACCGACTATCACCACGGGTGTAACTACGGGTGTAACCACGGGCGTCGTCACAGCTGCACTCATCTTCACGTCCTTAATCGGCAAAACCGGGCCACGGCCTCAGGCTGCCGCCACCGCATGGGGTAGTTACGGGGGAGGCCCAAGGGCCTGCTGGCTCAGCTGATTTCGATCATCTCGAAATCCTGCTTGCCGGTGCCGCAATCCGGACACAGCCAGTCGGCGGGGATGTCTGCCCAGCGGGTTCCCGGAGCAATGCCTTCTTCCGGCAGGCCTGCAGCTTCGTCATAGATAAAGCCGCAAACGATGCATTGCCACTTGCACATAGAGCACCTGCGCGTTGCGAGAATTTTCCTGACCCTAGCGCAATTGCCCGCCAGCCGCCAAGCCTGATACGCGCCCATGCCGGCTCGACCGGCGTTGATCGCGCAAAAAAAACGGCGACCCTGGGTCGCCGTATGAGTATGGCTGCGCTCAGCCGATTTCAATCATCTCGAAATCCAGCTTGCCCACACCGCAGTCCGGGCACAGCCAGTCTTGCGGTACATCTTGCCACGGCGTGCCCGCGGCGATGCCTTCGTCGGGCCAGCCCTGGCTTTCGTCGTAAATCAATCCACAGACCACACATTGCCACTTCTTCATAACGTCCTCGGGTGTATCTCGGGTAGTGCATGCCGGCACGCTACCGCAAATGCGCGGATGCGCCAACCCGGCGGCCGGGCAATTGCGCCCAGCGGCAGGCTGTCCGAGGAGTTGGCTTGCCCGCCAGATGGCGGGCAAGCCAACCAGAAAACCCGTAGCGGTCTGGGCAAAACCTAACGAAGCCAGGCTCGGCAGGTTTTGCCCGGCCCGTTAACCGACCATCAGCGGATCGCTGATCGCCATGCCATACATGGCGATCATGGTCAGGCTGCCGGCTGCCAGGAGGTAGTACAGGGTCGGCAGCATGGTCTTGCGCAGGGTGATGCCTTCACGCCCGAGCAGGCCCACGGTGGCCGAGGCCGCCACCACGTTGTGGATCGCGATCATGTTGCCCGCAGCCGCACCCACCGACTGCGCCGCCACCATCATCGCGCCAGACACGCCGAGCAGGCCGGCGGTGTTGAACTGGAACTGCGAGAGCATCAGGTTGGACACCGTGTTGGAGCCGGCGATAAAGGCGCCCAGCGCACCCACGGCCGGAGAGAAGAACGGATACACATCGCCCACGCTGTTGGCCACAAACTGCGCCATGGCCACCGGCATCGACACCAGATCGGAACCGTTGACCCCGGAGTTGATCAGGATACGCACCATGGGAATGGTGAAGATCAACACGAAGCCGGCTCCCAGCAGGGTACGGCTCGACTCGCTGACCGCGGCCTTCACCTCGCTGAAGCGCATGCGGTGCAGGAAACAGGTCACGATAACTACCATGCACAGGATGCCACCCGGCAGGTACAGCGGTTGCAGGCTACCGGAAACGCCTGTCTCACCGAGGATGTCAGTCCAGCCGAAGCTGACCGCGATCAGCGCGGCCTTGAGCTCGGGGAAGATCCGCGAGGCCACCAGGAAGACTGCCAGCAACAGGTAAGGGGCCCACGCCATGGGTACGGACACCGGGGTCTTGCCCGCGACATCCTCGATCTTCATCTCGATCTTGCCCATCCACTCGGCTGGCCAGTCTTTGGCCTCGGCGAAGTCCCAGGTCTGTTTCGGCAGCAGGAAACCCGCCTTGGCAGCCGGTACGACGATGGCCAGACCGACCATGGCGCCGATCATCGACGGAAACTCAGGACCGAGGAACACCCCGGCAGCCATGTACGGCACCGAGAAGCACAGCGCGGTGAAGATCGCGAATGGCGCCACCGCCAGGCCTTCTTTCCACGACTTATTCTTGCCGAAGAAACGGGTCATGATCATCACCATGATCAGCGGCATCAGCAGGCCGATCAGGCCATGGGTAATCGCCACCCGCGAGTAGATCAGGTGGAAGAACACTTCCCAGTTACTGTTCAAGGCCAGCAACTGCTCACTCATGCCGACCTTGTCCAGGCCGCCGGCCACGCCCACCAGAATCGGCGTACCGACCGCACCGAACGACACCGGCGTGGACTGCACCATCATCCCCAATACCACCGCGGCCAAAGCCGGGAAGCCCAGGGCCACCAACAGTGGCGCCGCCACCGCGGCAGGCGTGCCGAAGCCGGAGGCGCCCTCGATGAAGCAGCCGAACAGCCAGGCGACGATCAGGGCCTGCACCCGCCGATCCGGGGTGATGCCGGCAAAGCCGTGGCGGATGGCGGTGATGCCACCGGAGTGTTTGAGGGTGTTGAGCAGCAGAATCGCACCGAAGATGATCCACAGGATCGCGGCGGTGAGCAGCAACCCTTGCAAGCTGGAAGCCACGACCCGATTGAAGGACATATCCCAGGCGGTCAGGCCGATCAGAGCGGTGAGCAGGAAGACCACCGGCATGGCGTACTTGGCCGGCCAGCGAAAGCCGATCAGCAGCACACCTGCCAGCACCAGAGGTACGAAGGCGAGGATGGACAGTAGCGTTTGATTCATGGGTGGGTCCTTTTTATTTGTTGTGAACCACAGTTGCCCGGAAGATCCGGTATCACGCAGCGGAGCTTGTCAGGCCCGCGAACACCGCCTCTGGGCTGCGCCCATGCCGGCATCCATGCTCAAAAGCCCCGGGCGCATGTGCGCACGGGGCCGAATATCAGTTACCAGTGAGGGCTTACGCCTCCTGCTTGAAGCGCAGACGCCAGGCGTGCAGCAGTGGCTCGGTATAGCCGCTGGGCTGTTCGCGACCCTTGAACACCAGGTCGCTGGCGGCCTGGAACGCGGCCGAAGCGACATAGTTGGTCGCCATCGGGCGGTACAGCGGGTCGCCGCCATTCTGCCCATCGACCACCTTGGCCATGCGCTGCAGGGTTTCCTCGACCTGCGCCCGCTCGACCACGCCGTGGTGCAACCAGTTGGCAATGTGCTGGCTGGAGATACGCAAGGTGGCGCGGTCTTCCATCAGGCCGACGTTATGAATATCCGGCACCTTGGAGCAGCCGACGCCCTGCTCGACCCAGCGCACCACGTAACCGAGGATGCCCTGGCAGTTGTTGTCCAGTTCCTGCTGGATATCCGCTTCGCTCCACGTGCGCTCGGCCGCTACTGGTACCGTCAACAGATCGTTGAGCAAGCTGTCGCGCTCGGCGTTGAAGTCGATGCTTTCCAGCTCGCGCTGCACCGCCTGCACGTCCACCTGGTGGTAGTGCAAGGCATGCAATACGGCGGCGGTTGGCGACGGCACCCAGGCGGTATTGGCGCCGGCCAGCGGGTGGGCAATCTTCTGTTCGAGCATGGCCGCCATCAGATCCGGCATGGCCCACATGCCCTTACCGATCTGCGCGCGGCCACGCAGGCCGCCGCTCAGCCCGACCAGCACGTTGTTGCGCTCGTAGGCCTGAATCCACGGGGTGGTTTTCATCTCGCCCTTGCGCAGCATCGGCCCGGCTTCCATGGCCGTGTGCATCTCGTCGCCGGTGCGGTCGAGGAAGCCGGTGTTGATGAAGGCCACCCGCGTGCTGGCGGCGGCGATGCAGGCCTGGAGGTTGACGCTGGTGCGCCGTTCCTCGTCCATGATGCCCATCTTCAGGGTGTTGCGTGGCAGCGCCAGGAGGTCTTCGATACGCGCGAACAACTGGTCGGCGAAGGCCACTTCAAGCGGGCCGTGCATCTTCGGCTTGACGATATACACGCTGCCGCTGCGCGAATTGCCCCGGCGCTTGAGGTCGTGCAGGGCGATCAGGCTGGTCATCACGCCATCGAGAATGCCTTCGGCAATCTCGCGGCCCTCACCATCGAGGATCGCCGGGTTAGTCATCAGATGGCCAACGTTACGCACGAACATGAGCGAACGACCCTGCAGGCTCAGGCTAGCACCGTCGGCGCCGATGTATTGACGATCCGGGTTGAGACGGCGAGTGATGCGCTGGCCGCCCTTGTCCAGTTCCTCGCTGAGGTCGCCCTTCATCAGGCCCAACCAGTTGCGGTAGATCAGCACCTTGTCGTCGGCATCGACGGCGGCGACCGAGTCTTCGCAATCGAGAATGGTCGACAGCGCCGCTTCCAGCAGCAGGTCCTTGACCCCAGCCGCATCGGTGGCGCCGGTAGGGCTGTGCGGGTCGATCTGGATTTCCACGTGCAGGCCGTGGTTTTTCAGCAGCACGGCGGTTGGCGCGGCGGCTTCGCCCTGATGACCGAGAAACTTCTCCGGCTGCTTGAGCGCGGTCTGGCTGCCGTTCGCCAGGGTCACCTGGAGCTGGCCGTCGACCACCCGATAGCTGACGGAATCGGCATGGCTGCCGCTGGCCAGCGGCGCAGCCTGATCGAGGAAGGCACGGGCGAAGGCAATCACCTTGGCCCCGCGCACCTGGTTGTAGCCGGGGCCTTTCTGCGCCCCGCCCGCTTCGCTGATCGCATCGGTGCCGTACAGGGCGTCGTACAGCGAGCCCCAGCGGGCGTTGGCGGCGTTCAGCGCGTAGCGCGCGTTCATCACCGGCACCACCAGCTGCGGGCCGGCCTGGCTGCTGATTTCGCTGTCGACATTGGCGGTGCTGGCCTGTATCTCGGTCGGTGGCGGCAGCAGGTAACCGATGGTTTCGAGGAAGGCGCGATAGGCCGGCATATCCGTCACCGGACCCGGATTGGCGCGGTGCCAATGGTCCAGCTCACCCTGCAGACGATCGCGCTCGGCCAGCAGCGCGCGATTCTGTGGCGCCAGGTCGTGCACCAGGGCATCGAAGCCAGCCCAGAAAGCGGCGCTCTCCAGACCGCTGCCCGGCAGCACTTCTTCATCAACGAAACGTTGCAGCTTGGCGGCCACTTGCAGGCGCTGGCAGTTCACGCGTTCGGTCATCTTCGGCTCTCCAATTCAGTTATCCGCCGCCCCGCTACAGCAGTCGCGGGGGCAGGTTTTTCGGCGCTGCGCGTAGCAACCGCAGCGCTATTGCGTTCAGACCAGGGCGGCGACACCGGCCTTGGCGACCTGGGCGTCCTGATCGGCTTTGACCCCGGACACGCCAACCGCACCAATCACCTGGCCGTCGACGATCAGCGGGACCCCGCCTTCGAGCGACGTCAGCAGCGGCGCGGACAGGAAGGCACTGCGGCCGCCGTTGACCATGTCCTCGTAACCCTTGGTCTCGCGCCGACCGATGGCCGAGCTACGCGCCTTCTCAGTGGCGATGTAGGCAGCGATCGGAGCGCAACCATCGAGGCGCTCGAGGGCCAACGGATGACCGCCGTCATCGACTACGGCTATGGCTACGGCCCAGTTGTGCTGCTGCGCTTCGGCGCGCGCAGCGGCAAGGATGCGGGCGACTTCGGCTTGACCCAGTACGGCTTTGCTGTGCATGTGTGGTTCCTCGTGATTGATTGGCGCGCAGTGCGCGAAATTCGTCGCCCGGGTAAGGGCAGTGGTTCTCAGCCCATGGCTTGTTCGACCAGCTCGATCCAGTGGCGTACCGGGGTACGCCCGGCGCCATCGAGGTGGGTCTGGCAGCCGATATTGGCGGTGACTATCACCTCCGGCTTGCCGCTTTCCAGGGCGTCCATCTTGTTGTCGCGCAACTGCCTGGACAGCTGCGGTTGCGTGATCGAATAGGTCCCGGCCGAACCGCAGCACAGGTGCCCATCGCTAACCGCGGTGAGCTGGAAGCCCAGACGGCTGAGCACGCCCTCGACGGCGCCGCCGAGCTTCTGCGCGTGCTGCAGGGTGCAGGGGCAATGGAAGGCCAAGCGCTGGTCGCTGCGCACGCCGAGCTGTTCCAGCGCCTCGCCGCGCAGCACTTCGACCAGATCCTTGGCCAACTCGCTGACCCGCTTGGCTTTCGCCGCATAGGCCGGGTCGTGCTCGAGCAGGTGGCCGTACTCCTTGACGAAGGCACCGCAGCCGCTGGCGGTCTGCACGATGGCTTCGGCGCCACCCTGGATTGCCGGCCACCAAGCATCGATATTGCGCCGGGCGCGCTGCAGGCCCTGTTCCTGGGCGTTGAGGTGGTAATCCACGGCGCCGCAGCAGCCGGCCTCGCGGATCGGCGTGACGCTGATGCCGAGTCGATCGAGCACCCGCGCGCTGGCCGCGTTGGTGTTGGGCGACAGGCCCGCCTGCACGCAGCCTTCGAGGATCAACACGCGACGGTCATGGCGCACCTGCGGCCGTGGCTTGGCCGGGTGAATCTGCCGGGGCAACTTGGCCTTGAGTACGCCCGGTAACAGCGGCCGGAAGGCCTCTCCAGCCTGGACCAAGGCCTTGAACAGCGCCGGACGCGGCACCAGGGCGCGCAGGCTTTCGCGCAGCACGCGCTGGCCCAGCGGCCGCGGTACCGCCGCGTCGACCACCGCGCGGCCGATATCCAGCAGGTTGTGATAGTCCACCCCGGATGGGCAGGTGGTTTCGCAGTTGCGGCAGGTCAGGCAGCGGTCCAGGTGCAACTGGGTCTTGGCGGTAACTTGATTGCCTTCGAGCACCTGCTTGATCAGGTAGATGCGCCCACGCGGGCCGTCCAGCTCGTCGCCGAGCAGCTGGTAGGTCGGGCAGGTGGCGTTGCAGAAGCCGCAATGCACGCAGCTGCGCAGGATGCTTTCGGCTTCTTCGCCGCGCGGCAGGCGCTTGGCCTGTTCGGTTAAATTCGTCTGCACGGCTTACACCTCGGCATACATGCGGCCAGCGTTGAAGATCCCTTGCGGGTCGAGCTGGGTTTTCAGCTGGCGGTGATAGCGCAGCAAAGGCGCGGCCAGGGGCTGGAACGGGCTGTCGCAGACGCCGGCAGTGAAGCAGGTGGCATGGCCGCCGGCGGCACTGGCGCTGCTGCGAATCTGCGCCGCCTCGGCAGTCGATTTCAGCCAGCGCTGGGCACCGCCCCAGTCGATCAACTGATCGCCGGGCAGGTTCAACACCGCAGTGTTATTGGGCAGCGACAGGCGCCACAACGGCCGCGGATCGGCGAAGAACGCCAGGCGCTGCTCGTTCAGCTGCTCCCAGTAGGTCGGGTCGAGCAGCTCGCCACCCAGGCTCTTGCGAGCGGCGGCCACCGAACCTTCGCCGCCTTCCAGGCGCAGGTGCAGGGCGCGACCGTCATGACTGGCGGCGCTCAGCGGGATCGGCTGCTGGCCCCACTCGGCAAGCTTGCGCAGGGCGCTCTCGACGTCCATCGGCAGGCGCAGGCTGAGGCACTGACGGGGCTTGGGCAGGACCTTGAGCGACACTTCGGTGATCAGCCCCAGGCAGCCGAAACTGCCCGCCAGCAAACGCGACAGGTCATAGCCGGCGACGTTCTTCATCACCTCGCCGCCGAAGCGCAGATGCTTGCCATGGCCGGTGATCAGGCGGGTGCCCAGGACCATGTCACGCACCGAACCGACCCAGGGCCGACGCGGTCCGGACAGCCCGCTGGCGACCATGCCGCCGACAGTGGCGCCACCAGCGAAACTCGGCGCCTCGCAGGTGAGCATCTGCCCGGCCTCATCCAACGCCGCCTGCAACTCGACCAGCGGGGTGCCGGCGCGGGCGGTGATCACCAGCTCGGTCGGGTCGTAGCTGACGATGCCGCGATGGGCACGGCTGTCGATCAGCTCGCCGCTGACCGGGCGGCCGAGAAAGGCCTTGCTGTTACCGCCCTGAATACGCAGCGCAAGCGAATTATTGAGGGCGTGATTGACCTGCTCCAGCAGCGCCGTGCTGGCATCGAAATTATCCGGCATGGCCATCAGAAACGCTCCAGTTCGGGGAAAGGCAGCTGACCGAGGTGCACGTGCATGGCGCCGAATTCGGCGCAGCGGTGCAGGGTCGGGATGTTCTTGCCTGGATTGAGCAGGCCCTTGGGATCGAAGGCCGCTTTCACCGCGTGGAACAGGGTCAGCTCGTCGCTGTTGAACTGGCTGCACATCTGGTTGATCTTCTCGCGGCCGACGCCGTGCTCGCCGGTGATACTGCCGCCGACTTTGACGCAGAGTTCGAGGATCTTGCCGCCGATGGCTTCGGCGCGCTCCAGTTCGCCGGGCTGGTTGGCATCGAACAGGATCAGCGGGTGCATGTTGCCGTCACCGGCATGGAACACGTTGGCCACGCGCAGGCCGTACTCGGCGGACAGCTCGGCGATGCCACGCAGTACGCCGGGCAACTCGCGGCGTGGAATGGTGCCGTCCATGCAGTAATAGTCCGGCGAGATGCGCCCGACTGCCGGGAAGGCGTTCTTGCGCCCGGCCCAGAACTTGACCCGCTCGGCCTCGTCGCGGGCCAGGCGCACTTCGCTGGCACCGGCCGCCTGCAGCACCGCCCGCACCCGTTCGCAGTCGTCGTGCACGTCGGCTTCGACGCCGTCCAGTTCACAGAGCAGGATGGCTTCGGCCTCGACCGGGTAACCGGCATGGATAAAGTCTTCCACCGCCCTGATCGCCAGGTTGTCCATCATCTCCAGGCCACCGGGGATGATGCCGGCGGCGATGATGGCGCCGACCGCACGCCCGGCCTTCTCCACCGAATCGAAACTGGCCAGCAGCACCTTGGCCACCTGCGGCTTGGGCAGCAGCTTGACCGTGACCTCGGTGATGATGCCGAGCATGCCTTCCGAGCCGGTGAACAGCGCCAGCAGATCGAAGCCCGGTGCATCCAGGGCATCGCTGCCCAGGGTCATGCGCTCGCCCTCGACCGTGAGGACTTCCACCTTGAGCAGGTTGTGCACGGTCAGGCCGTATTTCAGGCAATGCACGCCGCCGGCGTTCTCGGCGACGTTGCCGCCGATCGAACAGGCGATCTGCGAGGACGGATCCGGCGCGTAATACAGCTCATGCGGCGCGGCAGCCTGGGAAATCGCCAGGTTGCGCACGCCGGGCTGGACCCGGGCAAAGCGCCCGGCCGGGTTGACCTCGAGAATCTTGTTGAAGCGCGCCATCACCAGCAGGATGCCCTGCTCCAGCGGCAAGGCGCCGCCGGACAAGCCGGTACCGGCACCGCGCGCCACCACCGGCACGCCACGCTGGTAGCAGAGTTTAAGCAGGCGCTCGACCTGCTCGATGCGCTCGGGCAGCACCACCAGCATCGGCGTGACGGTATAGGCCGAGAGGCCATCGCACTCGTAGGGTTTGAGGTCTTCCTGATCGTGCAGCACGTCCAGGTCCGGCAGCTGCTCGCGCAATGCGGCCAGCAGGGCTGGCTTATCGACCGAGGGCAACGGGCCATCGACGCGCTCGTCGTACAGAATGCTCATGGCAGGCTCACTCAGGTGGCGTAGCGGGTGTCATCGTTATGGCGCAGCCGGACTGTGGTGCGCTGGTTGTGCCGCATGGTTAGGCCCTGGCAACCTTGGCGTCCATCGCCAGACACACTGGTATGACCAGTTTTTTTCGACTCGCGCGTCACCACTTATCGACTCAGGCTTTATCAATACTGGCTAACACGCTTATATTGCTCAGCCGAAGTCCGCCAAACCATAACTGGTCCTACCAGTAATCGAGTGCGCCATAATGGACCCAGAACAGCCCGCAGTACGCCGCCAGGTCAGCGATGTAGTGGCCGAAAAAATTGAACGGCTGATCGTCGACGGCGTGCTCAAGGTGGGCCAGGCCCTGCCCTCGGAACGGCGCCTGTGCGAGAAGCTGGGGATCTCCCGTTCGGCACTGCGCGAAGGGCTCAAGGTGCTGCGCGGGCGCGGCATCATCGAAACCGCGCAAGGCCGCGACTCGCGGGTCGCGACCCTGAACGGGCCGCGCGATGCCAGCCCGCTGATGCACCTGTTCAACTCGCAGCCGCGCACCCTGTTCGATCTGCTCGAAGTGCGCGCCCTGCTCGAGGCCGAGTCGGCGCGCCTGGCCGCCCTGCGCGGTACCGATGCGGATTTCGTCCTGCTGACCCGACGCTACGAGGAAATGCTCGCCGCCCACAACGAGCCGCCAAGCGACGTCGATCCGCGCGAGCATGCGCGTCTCGACCATGCCTTCCACCTGGCGATCTGCGAGGCGTCGCACAACCCGGTGCTGCTGCACACCCTGCAGTCGCTGACCGACCTGATGCTCAGCACGGTGTTCGCCTCGGTCAACAACCTCTATCACCGGCCCCTGCAGAAACGCCAGATCGACCGCCAGCACTCGCGCCTGTACCACGCGGTGATCGAGCGCCTGCCGGAACTGGCGCAGCGCGCCGCCCGCGAGCACATCCACAGCATTCGCGACAACCTCAAGGAAATCGAGCAGGAGGAACAACGCCTGGTGCGCGCGACCATGCGCCTGGAGGGTTGGTCGTGATCGGTCGGGGAGGGGCGCATTGAGGGTTAGCGGCGCGTAACGCCGATCCTGCACCGACCACCGCGTTGTGGGCGCCGCGTAAGCCACCAGGGGCTGCCTATGCCGGGCACCGGCTTGCCGCCTAACCCAGCCTACGCCCGCGAACGTCCGTGCTAGACTCGCGCGCTTCCGATTTGTGGTGAATTCTGTCGTGCCCAACGCCGCCCTCGCCCACCCGCCGCACTGGCTGACCGCCAGCCAACTGCACCCGGCCCCGGCTGCCGGGGTACGCGACTGGCTGTTCAATCAAGACTCGCTGACCCGCAGACTGACGGCATTGTCCAATGCCGGTTTTAGCGTCACCCCGCTGGTCGAGGGCTGGCAGCGCCTGCGCAGCGACGAATGCACGGCCCTCAACGTCGCCGCCGGCAGTCAGGGCTGGGTGCGTGAAGTGTATTTGCGCGGCCACGGCCAACCCTGGGTGTTCGCCCGCAGCGTGGCGGCGCGCAGCGCTCTGGAGGGCTCTGGCCTGGCCCTCGATCAGCTGGGCAGCCGCTCGCTCGGCGAACTGCTGTTCAGCGACCGCGCGTTCGAGCGCAACGCCCTGCAAGTCTGCCGTTTCCCGGCAGCCTGGCTGCCCGCCGAGGTGCGCGCAGAACGCCTGTGGGCACGCCGCTCCTGCTTCAGCCGCGGCGCCCTCGGGGTGCTGGTGGTCGAAGTGTTTCTGCCCGAGTTCTGGCCAGCCGCCGGGATCGAGGCGTAGGGTGGAAAACCGCGCAGCGTTTGCCACCCACCATGCCGCGCGGCTTGCCACGGGCTAACCGCTCATTCTGCCTCTCGCCTTCTACCCAGCTCGAACCGGCCAGGGTGGGTCACGCTGTATCTGCCGAGAAGACGGTGGATGCAAACAGCGTCATCCACCCTACACGCCCAGCACCCGTATAATCCGCCGCACCTCGCACGGAGACGCGCTCGATGTACACCCGCCTGCTCAAATCGCTGAATCGCCTGCACCCCCGCACCTGGGACTTCATCCAGCTGATGCGCCTGGACAAACCCATCGGCATCTACCTGCTGCTATGGCCGACGCTGTGGGCCCTGTGGGTCGCAGCCGAAGGCGTGCCGAGCGCGAAAAACCTGTTTATTTTCGTCGTCGGCGTGATCCTGATGCGCGCCGCCGGCTGCGTGATCAACGACTACGCCGACCGCAACTTCGACGGCCATGTCAAACGCACCCAGGCGCGCCCCCTGGCCAGCGGCAAGGTGACGCCGCGCGAGGCGCTGATCCTGTTCGCCGTGCTGGTGGCGCTGGCGTTCTTGCTGGTGCTGCTGACCAACGCCACGACCATCTGGCTGTCCTTCGGCGGCCTGGCCCTGGCCGCCTGCTACCCCTTTATGAAGCGCTACACCTTCTACCCCCAGGTGGTACTCGGCGCGGCGTTTTCCTGGGGCATGCCGATGGCCTTCACCGCCGAGACCGGCAGCCTGCCGCCGGAGGCCTGGCTGCTGTTCATCGCCAACCTGCTGTGGACGGTGGCCTATGACACCTACTACGCCATGGCCGACCGCGACGACGACCTGAAGATCGGCGTGAAGTCCACCGCCATCCTGTTCGGCGACGCCGACCGCCTGATCATCGCCATCCTCCAGGGCCTGACCCTGCTGTGTCTGCTGCTGGCGGGCAGCCGCTTCGAGCTGGGCCTGCCGTTCCACCTCGGCCTGCTGGTCGCCGCGGGGTGTTTCCTCTGGGAATACCGGGCCACACGCAATCGCAAGCCGATGGCCTGTTTCAACGCCTTCCTGCATAACCACTGGGCCGGGCTGGCGATTTTCCTCGGCATCGTGCTGGATTACGCGCTGCGCTGAAGTCCACGCAGCGCGCAAGCGCTGCGTGGACAGCGGGGTCACTCAGGCTTGGCCATGTGCCAGACGCCCCCTTTACCGTCACCGGTCATATCACCTGCTTTCATATCTTTGACGAAGGTGTACAAGGGCTTGCCGTAATAGGCCCACTGCAAGGTGCCATCGTCACGCTTAACCACCGTCCAATCATCGTCGCCCATGGCGCCGGCCTCGGCGGCCAGGGGTGGCCAGTTCTCCGCGCATTGGTCGTAGCAGCTGGATTTGCCCATGGCGTCCTGGTCGTAGGTGTAAAGCGTCATTCCTTTGCTGTCGACCAGCATGCCGTTCTCAACCATCGCCGGTTCGGCCGCCTGCACTACAGCGGATAACCCCAGCAGCACGCCGCCAAGCAGGGCCAGTCGGATCGGGTTGGATCTGATCATCGGTGATATCTCCTTCTGTTAGCCACGTTAGTCTGGCGACAGGCTAAGATCGGTGCCGGACAACCTCGAAGGACGAGCAGGCAGAACCCTGAAATGCCTGCAGTTAGCAGGCCTTTTTGCGCCAGGCTCCAAGCGCCCGATCGATTGATCGGGCGCATCGCTCAGCATAGACCAGTCGGGCGTTAACGCTGGCCTGTCACATGGCTGCAATAATTCCGTTATCTAATGCCACGCATGACAGTAGAACGACTTGAGGCGGGACCCATGGTTGGCAAGAGCATTCTGATCGTCGATGACGAAGCACCGATCCGCGAAATGATCGCGGTGGCCCTGGAAATGGCCGGCTACGAGTGCCTGGAAGCGGAGAACAGCCAGCAGGCCCACACCATCATCGTCGACCGCAAACCCGACCTGATCCTGCTCGACTGGATGCTCCCCGGCACCAGCGGCATCGAGCTGGCGCGCCGGCTCAAGCGTGACGAATTGACCAGCGACATCCCGATCATCATGCTCACCGCCAAGGGCGAAGAGGACAACAAGATCCAGGGCCTGGAAGTCGGCGCCGACGATTACATCACCAAGCCGTTCTCACCGCGCGAACTGGTTGCCCGCCTCAAGGCCGTACTGCGCCGTGCCGGCCCCAGCGATAGCGAGGGGCCGATCGAAGTCGGCGGCCTGCTGCTCGACCCGATCAGCCACCGGGTGACCATCGACGGCAAGCCGGCCGAGATGGGCCCCACCGAATACCGCCTGCTGCAATTCTTCATGACCCACCAGGAGCGCGCCTATACCCGCGGCCAGTTGCTCGACCAGGTCTGGGGTGGCAACGTCTACGTCGAGGAGCGCACCGTCGATGTGCACATCCGTCGCCTGCGTAAGGCGCTCGGCGAAATCTACGAAAACCTGGTACAGACCGTGCGCGGCACGGGCTATCGTTTCTCCACCAAAAGCTAGCGGTATCCCCGGTCGATGACGGCACGGGTTAGGATTGCCGGCTTGCCTCAGCGGCTCAATGGATCGATTGGCGGATGACTCCCAAGTGAAGCAAAACTGGCGTGGCGCCATGGTGCGCCGCCTGCTGCTGTTAATCGGTGCCTGCCTGCTGCTCGGCCTGTTCACCGGCGAGTACGCCTGGGCGCTGGCGACCGGTCTGGCCGTCTATCTGGGCTGGACCCTGAACCAGTTGCTGCGCCTGCACAAATGGCTGCACGAGCACCAGCCGGACGAGCCGCCACCGGATGGCTATGGTCTTTGGGGCGAGGTGTTCGACAGCATCTACCACCTGCAACGGCGCAACCAGCGCGCCCGCGGCCGTCTGCAGGCGGTGATCGACCGGGTCCAGGAGTCCACCGCCGCGCTGAAAGATGCGGTGGTCATGCTCGACAGCAACGGCAACCTGGAGTGGTGGAACCGCGCCGCGGAGACCCTGCTGGGCCTGAAAACCCCGCAGGACAGTGGTCAGGCAATCACCAACTTGCTGCGCGACCCACGCTTTATCGAGTACTTCGAGAACCACAACTACAACGAGCCGCTGGAGCTGCCCTCGCCGGTCAGTGGCCGTCTACGCCTGCAGTTCCATATCACCCAGTACGGCAATCGCGAACACCTGATGCTGGTGCGCGACATCACCCGCCTGTATCAACTGGAGCAGATGCGTAAGGACTTCGTCGCCAACGTCTCCCACGAGTTGCGCACGCCGCTGACGGTGATCGCCGGTTACCTGGAAACCCTGCTGGACAACGTCGAGGACGTCAATCCGCGCTGGCTGCGCGCGCTGCAACAGATGCAGCAGCAAGGCGGGCGCATGCAGAACCTGCTCAATGACCTGCTGTTGCTGGCCAAGCTGGAAGCCACCGACTACCCCTCGGACAATCAGCCGGTGGCGGTCGATCTGCTGCTGTTGAGCATCAAGAGCGACGCCCAGGCGCTGTCCGGCGAACGCATGCACCGCATCAGCCTAGAGGCCGACCCGCACTTGCGTCTCAAGGGCAGCGAGGCGGAACTGCGCAGTGCCTTCTCCAACCTGGTGTTCAACGCGGTCAAGTACAGCCCCGACGAGGGTCGCATCGACATCCGCTGGTGGGGCGATGAGCAAGGCGCGCACCTGGTGGTGCAGGACAAAGGCCCGGGCATCGAGGCCAAGCACCTGCCGCGCCTGACCGAACGTTTCTACCGGGTCGACTCCAGCCGCGCCAGCAGCACCGGCGGTACCGGCCTGGGCCTGGCCATCGTCAAACATGTGCTGCTGCGCCACCGCGCCCGCCTGCAGATCGACAGCAGTCTGGGCAAGGGCAGCACCTTCACCTGCCACTTCCCCAGCACTCAGGTGGTACGCCGCGGCGGCTAACAGGCTGCGGCGCACGCGCAGGCTTGCAAAGCCGATTGCTTAGCCCCACCCTCTAGTGCTCATTGGCCTACCGAAACCTTTATGGACCCCTCCACGAGTATCTCCGTCGCTACCTTTTTCGCCGATTTCGGCCTCGTTCTATTTGCCTTGCTGCTGGTGTTGCTCAACGGCTTTTTCGTCGCCGCCGAGTTCGCCATCGTCAGGCTGCGCGCCACCAGGGTCGAGGCCCTGGCCAGCGAAAACGGCTGGCGCGGACATATCCTGCGCACCGTACACAACCAGATGGATGCCTACCTGTCGGCCTGCCAACTGGGCATCACCCTGGCCTCGCTGGGCCTGGGCTGGGTCGGCGAACCGGCCTTCGCCGAACTGCTCACCCCGCTACTCGGCGCCATCGGCATCGAGTCAGCCAAGCTGGTGCACGGCATCGCGTTCTTCAGCGCCTTCGCGATCATTTCCTACCTGCATATCGTGGTAGGCGAGCTGGCGCCCAAGTCCTGGGCGATTCGCCAGCCCGAACGACTGTCACTGTGGACGGCCGCGCCGCTGTACCTGTTCTACTGGTCCATGTACCCGGCGATCTTCCTGCTCAATGCCAGCGCCAACGCCATCCTGCGCATTGCCGGCCAGGGCGAGCCGGGGCCGCACCACGAGCACCATTACAGCCGCGACGAACTCAAGCTGATCCTGCATTCCAGCCGCGCCCGCAACCCCAGCGACCAGGACATGCGCGTGCTGGCCTCGGCGGTGGAACTCGGCGAACTGGAAGTGGTGGACTGGGCCAACTCGCGCGAAGACCTGGTCTACCTGGAGCTGAACGCGCCGCTGGACGAGGTGTTCAGCGTATTTCGCCGGCACAAGTACAGCCGCTACCCGATCTTCGACGAAGCCGCCGGCGAGTTCGTCGGCGTGCTGCACATCAAGGACCTGCTGCTGCACCTTTCCCTGCTGGAAATGCTGCCCTCGGCACTGAAACTGGTCGAACTGATGCATACGATCGAACGGGTTGGCCGGCATATGCCGCTGTCCAACCTACTCGAGCAATTCCGCCAGGGCGGCTCGCACTTCGCCCTAGTCGAAGAGGCCGACGGCAAGGTGATCGGCTACCTGACCATGGAAGACGTGTTGGAAGCCCTGGTCGGCGATATTCAGGACGAGCACCACAAGACCGAGCGCGGCATTCTCGCCTACCAACCGGGCAAGCTGCTGGTCCGTGGCGACACGCCACTGTTCAAGGTCGAGCGCTTGCTGGGGGTCAACCTCGACCATATCGAGGCGGAAACCCTGGCCGGGCTGATCTACGAAACCCTCAAGCGCATGCCCGAGGAAGAGGAAGTGCTGGAAGTCGACGGCCTGCGCATCATCGTCAAGAAGATGAAGGGACCGAAGATCGTCCTGGCCAAGGTACTCAGGCTGGATTGAACGGCGATGAAAAAACCGCGCCTGTTGCGGCCATGCTGTTCATTCAAGCCGAGTGAGCAGCACGTTTTCGTAGCCCGGATTGCATCTGGACTACGTGTATGAAAACCCGGCGGGGCAATCCATGCCAGTCACGTTTGCGCGGCATGCTGATGGCTATCGCTGCGCTCGACACCATCCGCCGTCGACACGATGGCCGTGGGGAACCTCCTGGCTCTACGCGCAGCGTATGGCTTACCGCTTGAAACAGCTCTCAATCACCGCCGACGGCGAAATTCGGCAGGCTGTTGACCGGTTGGATGAAGTCGAAGGGGATGGATTCCAGGGCCAGGCCGACGTTGCGCTGCACCACGAAGTGCAGGTGCGGACCGGTGCTGTTGCCGGTGTTGCCTGAGCGGGCGATAGCGCTGCCGCTGTTGATCCGCTGGCCCTCGCGCACGCTGACCGAGCCCTGCATCAGGTGCAGGTAGACGCCCATGGTGCCGTCGTCATGCAGGATGCGCACATAGTTGCCGGAGGGGTTGTTGCCGCGCCCGCTCTGCTGGTTCTCGGTTTTGACCACCACGCCGCTGCGCGCCGCGACTATCGGCGTGCCCTCGGGCATCGCGATGTCCAGGGCGTAACGGCCTTTCGCGGTGAAGTGGCTGTACTTACCGTTGGCGCCCTGGCTCAGGCGAAACGGTCCACCGCGCCAGGGTAGCGGGTAGTTCTGCTGCGTCGGCAGCAGGCGCGGGTCGCCTAGGGCATAACGCAGCTTGGGGGTGTAACTCAGGGGTTTGCTGGGGTCGCGCGCAGTCAGGGTGGCCAGGCGGATCTTGCTGCGCGGCGGCAACACCCAGGTGATGGGTTTAGTCGGGGCGCCGATGGCGTTGTCGACCTGCTCCAGCTTCAGTTCGATTTGCACCGGGGCATACAGGTCGTTGCGCACCAGCAGGGTGTCGCCGCCCGCGTGCTTCTGGGTTTCCAGCTTCACCTGATTGTCCAGCCGCTCGACCATGCGGTCGCGGAAGACGAACACCTGGGCGCCCGCCGTCGCTTTATCGGTATAGGTCACCACACCGCTGGCGTCGGTGTACTTGTAGATGGTCAGGGCTGCGGCCTGACTGGCAACCAGCACCAGGGCGCAAAAAACGGTCAGGCGATAGGGCATGGCTCACGAACTGCTGTGGCTCTCCAGAGCACTGGAGACTAGCAGCGCCCGTGCAGACACGCGAGCCCGAAATGACTGGAATGTGACCCCGCGCAGCCAGCGTCACCCATAGCCTCTGCAGCTTTTTGACGCCGCGTCTGAGCAGACTAAGCTTCTAGTGTGAGATGCGTGGTGGTTTGGCACGGAACTGGCCGGTCAAACGCCACCTTCGCTGCCACGAGGATTAGCTGCCATGAAAACCTCGATGCTTCACACCTTGCTGATCGATAAGCCACTGCGGGAGATTTTCTGGTTCTACGGGGTGATCCCCAGCAATATTCTCTGGGCCATAACGCTCGCGGGGTATTTCAGCGGCGCCGCACTGGCCACGACGGTGCCCATGTTCGCCGTGCTCCTGGCCTATACCGCCTGGATTATCTGCGAGATCTGGCACTGCAGTGGCAACGTGGACAATCCAGTCCACGGTGACATCGCCCGCGTCCTGACGGCCGCCTGGGCGATCAACACGCTGCTGCTGGTGTCTTTCCTGCTACTGCAACGCCTGGGCTGAGCAGCCCTTGAGAGCGGGTGAATAAACGCTCGCCTACTGCGGCCGCCGCCATGAAGTGGCGCTCTACCCTGCGCAGTAATTGCCTGAGCAAGCCGCGATTCGCAGAGTGTCGCGCGCCGCAGGCAGTGCAGCGTCGCTCACCGCTACGGCACACATCCCGCAGGCTGTCGCTTCGCTCCGAGCGGATCGCCACCTGGGCCGCCCTCGCTCCGAGCGGCCTCACGACGGTGTTCGATATTTCCACAACGCCTGAGGATTGATCAGGCGCCGGGGACGAAGTGTTTCTGCGTCGTCCCGCGGGCGATCAGGCGCGACAGATAGTCGAGCTTCTGCGGGTCGCGGTCGACGAACTTGAACGTCAGCAACAGCCATTCACTGTCCGGCTTGGCTTCCATCGCTGCCACCGCGTGCAGGTAGCCGTTAAGCCGCGCCACCTCGCCACCTTCACCCTGCTCGAGGTCGAGCACCGCGCTCTCCAGCACTTGCGGCAACAGTTCAGCGCGTTTGACCACCAGTTGAGCGTCCTTGAGGCTGAGCGCCTTGATCACGCAGTTCATGGTGCCGCCAGGCAGACGCAACTGGCCCTGACCACGCCCGCCCGGGGCCTGCCCCGCCGCTTTAGCCGAAGCCGCAGGCGCATCCGGGCGCGCCGCTACGGCCTCTATCGGCGCCGCTGCGGCAGGCTTGACCACCTGGGCCTGACCGCCGGTCAGCGCCGCCAGGGAGTCATTGGCGAAGCCACCACCGCTGAGCATTTTCGGCGGTGCGCCGGCCATCAGGGCTTGCAGCTTGCCGGCACGACTCAGGGCCTTCTTGACCTTGGTCACCAACTGTTCGTTGGAGAAGGGCTTGCCGATGAAGTCGGAAACACCGGCCTGGATCGCCTGGATCACGTTGTCCTTGTCACCACGGCTGGTGACCATGATGAAGGGTACGGTTTTCAGGTTGTCCTGCTCACGGCACCAGCTGAGCAACTCGAGTCCGGACAGCTCGGGCATTTCCCAATCGCAGAGAATCAGGTCGATGCTTTGCCGGCCGAGCAATTGCTGGGCTTTGCGCCCATTGATGGCTTCGACGATCTGCACCCCGGGAAAGTGGTCGCGCAGGCCTTTTTTTACCAGGTCACGGATAAAGGTTGCGTCGTCCACCACCAGTACGCTGACTTTGCTCATCGGCCACTCCTGTTCGAATGGCTGCCAGCATAAACGCGGCGAATGACCAAAGGCTAACCCTAAAGTGGCTGCTCGCCACTTTAGCGGGCCTTGGAGAAATTGCGGCGCTGACTCTCGGCCGCCGAATTCAGCGGTCTTTGCCGATGCCTTGCACTTCTTCCTTCATGCGAGTCAGGCCCATGTGCTTCACATCGGTGCCTCGGACCAGGTAGATCACCAGCTCGGAGATATTGCGCGCATGGTCGCCGATACGCTCCAGCGAACGCAGGGCCCAGATGATATTCAGTACGCGGGAGATCGAACGCGGATCTTCCATCATGTAGGTGACCAACTCGCGCAGGGCCGTCTTGTATTCGCGGTCGATGGTCTTGTCATACTGCGCCACCGACAAAGCCAGGTCGGCGTCGAAACGGGCGAAGGCGTCCAGCGACTCTTGCACCATCCTGCGCACCTGATCGCCGATATGTCGCACCTCCACATAGCCACGCGGCGCTTCGCCCTCTTCGCACAGCAGAATCGCACGCTTGGCGATCTTGGTCGCTTCGTCGCCGATGCGTTCGAGGTCGATCACCGACTTGGAGATGCTGATGATCAAGCGCAGGTCGCCCGCAGCCGGCTGGCGACGGGCGAGGATGCGCACGCACTCCTCGTCGATGTTGCGCTCCATCTGGTTGATCTGGTCATCGATCTCGCGCACTTGCTGAGCCAGGCCGGAATCGGCGTCGATCAGCGCGGTGACCGCGTCATTGACCTGCTTCTCGACCAGGCCGCCCATGGCCAGCAGGTGGCTGCGCACCTCCTCCAGCTCGGCGTTGAACTGCTGGGAGATGTGCTGGGTGAGGTTGTCTTTGTTGATCATATTTCGCTCCGCGAAAGCTACCGGCTTGGGTGGCTGTGGTGCGCACGGCGCACCCTACGAATTATCAGGTGGATGGGCTTTGCCAGCGGGTGCTGGGCAAGGAGGCGGAACGCAGACAGTACAAGTAGTACGGCAAGTTCCGCCGACGCAGTCCAGTGCCCGCTGGCATGGCCATCAGCCGTAGCGGCCGGTGATGTAGTCTTCGGTCTGCTTCATCTCCGGGTTGGTGAACAGCCTATCGGTGTCACCGAACTCGATCAGTTTGCCCATATACATGAAGGCGGTGTAATCCGACACCCGCGCCGCCTGCTGCATGTTGTGGGTGACGATGATGATGGTGTACTTGGCTTTCAATTCGTAGATCAGCTCTTCGACCTTGAGGGTGGAGATCGGGTCTAGCGCCGAGCAGGGTTCGTCGAGCAGCAGCACTTCCGGTTGCACCGCCACGGTTCGCGCGATCACCAGGCGCTGCTGCTGGCCCCCAGACAAGCCGAGTGCCGACTCGTGCAGGCGGTCTTTAACCTCGTCCCACAATGCCGCGCTTTTCAGGCCCGACTCCACCGCCTCATCGAGTACACGCTTCTGGTTGATGCCCTGGATACGCAGGCCATACACCACGTTCTCGTAGATGCTCTTGGGGAAAGGGTTGGGCTTCTGGAACACCATGCCGACGCGACGGCGCAGCTCGGCGACGTCTTCGCCCTTGCGGTAGATGTTGCGCCCATCGAGGTTGATTTCACCTTCCACGCGGCAACCGTCGACCAGATCGTTCATCCGGTTGAAGGTGCGCAACAGGGTCGACTTGCCGCAACCGGACGGGCCGATAAACGCCGTGACGCGCTGCTTGGGAATCTTCAGCTTGACGTCGAACAGCGCCTGCTTGTCGCCGTAGTACAGGTTCAGACCCGGCACCTGAATCGCCACGGTTTCCGCGGCCAGGTCAAGGCTCTGCTTTTCCCGGCCCAGGGCCGTGATATCGATGCCGTGTGTGTGTGCTTGGTGCTGCATGGGATGCTCCCTACGCGAACAATTCGTTATCACGTTGGCTGCCACTATGGCAGCCAACGAAAAGGATTTAGTGATCCAGCGCCTTGTATTTCTCACGCAGGCGGTTACGCATGAACACCGCCGTGAGATTCAGAATCGCGATCACCAGCACCAGCAGCAGCGCCGTGGCGTAGACCAGCGGCCGCGCGGCCTCGACGTTAGGGCTCTGGAAGCCGACATCGTAGATGTGGAAACCCAGGTGCATGATTTTCTGATCCATGTGCAGGTACGGGTAGTTAGTGTCCAGCGGCAGACTCGGCGCCAGCTTGACCACGCCGACCAGCATCAGCGGCGCCACTTCACCGGCGGCACGCGCCACGGCGAGGATCAGGCCGGTCATCATCGCCGGGCTGGCCATTGGCAGCACCACGCGCCAGAGCGTCTCGATCTTGGTCGCCCCCAGGGCCAGGGAACCTTCGCGCAACGCTCGCGGAATCCGCGCCAGGCCCTCCTCGGTGGCGACAATCACCACCGGCAGGGCAAGAATCGCCAGGGTCAGCGAAGCCCACAACAGCCCTGGCGTACCGAAGGTCGGCGCCGGCGCGGATTCGGGGAAAAACAGCTGGTCGAGCGAGCCGCCCAGCACATAAACAAAGAAGCCCAGACCGAACACCCCGTAAACGATTGCCGGGACGCCGGCCAGGTTGTTCACCGCGATGCGGATAGTTCGGGTCAGCGGCCCCTGCTTGGCATACTCGCGCAGATAGATGGCCGCGATCACGCCGAACGGGGTGACGATTACCGCCATGATCAGGGTCATCATCACGGTGCCGAAGATCGCCGGGAAGACACCGCCTTCGGTGTTGGCCTCGCGCGGATCATCGCTGACGAACTCCCACAGTTTGACACCGTAGAACTGCAGCTTGCCGAGGCTGGACATGGCGTTTGGCTGATAGGCACGTACCACCTTGCCCAGGCTCAGCTCGACCTCGCGGCCTTCGGCAGTACGCACCGTGATGCTGTCGCGATTAAAGGCCTCGTAGAGCGCAACCAACTGGGTTTCCAGCACCTTGTACTCGGCATCCCACGGCGCCCGATCCGAATCGAGATCAGCCTGGGCCTGTGCATCCAGCTCGCCCTGCAGTTCCAGCTTGCGGGTTTGCAGGCGAATGCGCTCGAGCCCGGCATTGATCCGACCGATGTCTTTCTTTTCCAGGCGCACCACTTGCGCGTGTAACTCTTCGACCCGAGCCAGACGCACCTGCAGATCGTCCCAGGCGCCATCGCCCTCGGCGACCAACTGACCACTTTCCTTGACGTTGACCAGGTAACCGTAGAAGTTGCCCCACTCACGGCGCTCGAACGCGGTGAGGTTTTCCGGAGTGCGCGGGTTGCTCAACCATTCGCCCACGACCCAGGTGAAGTCGGCGCCGTAGATGTCGCGGTTACCCACCTTGAACAGCTCGCGGGTCATGAACTCGCCACCCTCGGTCGCCACCGGCAGACCGGACGCCGCCAGGCGTGCACGCGGGATCTCTTCGTGCTGCGTGATCTCGCCAGCCATCACCTTGGTTTCCTGGCCAGGTACCTGATAATCGACTTCGATGAGGTCGGCTGGCCAGAAGTGGGCGAGGCCACGCGTGGCGATCACGGCAAGCAGACCCAGGGTCATGATCACGGCGATGGACACCGCGCCGGCGTTCATCCAGATCCACGGCGAACCGCTTTTAACCCAGGCTTTTACGGAGTTGTTTTTCACGGACATATACCTTCCAGGGCCTTAGAGCGACGCGTACTTGACGCGCAGACGCTGGCGCACCAACTCCGCGAGCGTGTTCATGACGAAGGTGAAGCTCAGCAGCACCAGCGCCGAGAGGAACAGCACCCGGTAATGCGTACCGCCCACCGCCGATTCAGGCATTTCCACCGCCACGTTGGCAGCCAGGGTGCGCAGACCCTGGAAGATGTTCATGTCCATGATTGCCGTGTTACCAGTGGCCATCAGGACGATCATGGTTTCACCGACCGCGCGGCCCATGCCGATCATCACGGCAGAGAAAATACCGGGGCTGGCGGTGAGGATGACCACCCGAGTCAAGGTCTGCCAGGGCGTAGCACCGAGCGCCAGGGAGCCGAAGGTCAGGCTCTTGGGCACGCTGAACACGGCATCCTCGGCAATCGAGTAGATGGTCGGAATCACCGCGAAGCCCATGGCCAGGCCGACCACCAGAGCGTTGCGCTGGTCGAACGGAATGCCCAGATCATTGCTCAACCAGGCGCGCATGTTGCCATCGAACAGCCAGACTTCCATTTGCCCACTCATGCCCAGCGAGACGAAGCCGATCAGCAGAATCACCGGGATCAGCAACGCGGCTTCCCAGCCGTCCGGCACCGCCAGGCGGACCGACTCGGGCAGGCGACTCCAGGCAAACCCGGCCAGGAGGATGCCGATCGGGGTAAAGATCAGCAGGCTGAAGATGCCGGGTAGATGCCCCTCGACATAAGGCGCAAGGAACAGGCCCGCGAAGAAGCCGAGAATCACCGTCGGCAGCGCTTCCATCAGCTCGATCACCGGCTTGATCTTGCCGCGCATGGACGGCGCCATGAAGTAGGCGGTATAGATGGCTGCGGCAATCGCCAGCGGCGCCGCCAGCAACATCGCGTAGAACGCGGCTTTCAGGGTGCCGAACGCCAGTGGCGCGAGGCTCAGCTTGGGTTCGTTATCGGTGCTGGCAGAGGTCGACTGCCAGACGTAATCGGCTTCGTCGTAGTTTTCATACCAGACCTTGCCCCACAGCGAATTCCAGGAGACTTCCGGGTGCGGGTTGTCGACCACCAGGCGCTGCAATTGCCCTTGCGACTCGACCAACATGCGGTTGGCGCGCGGCGACAAACCGGCCAGGGCCGCACCGTCGGCCACCGGTTCGACCAGCAGGGTGCGGTGCGCGGTGCTGTGGAAGATGCCCAGGTTGCCCTTGGCATCCAGGGCCATGAAGCCCTTGCGGCGTTCTTCCGGGAGAATCTGGGTAATGGCACTGTCGCCCATCTGGAAGCGCCGAATGGACTTCAGGTACTGCTTGCCGTCCTCGTCGCGGACCATGAACCACTGCTGGATGGCGCCCTTGCTGTCGCCGATCATCAGCGAGATACCACCGAGCAGCGCGGTGGCATTGGTAACGGTAGTGGCGCCATCGCTGAGCAGCTTGTAGCGGCCATTCAGCGCCTTGGTACGCAGGCTGAAGACGTCCGCCGTGGCGCGGCCGTTGATCACATACAGCCACTGATGACGCGGATCGACGATCAGGGCCTTGATCGGCTCGGCGATCTGCGCCAACTCGATGCGAGCCTCACTGTGGCTCACCTCGCCGGTCATCATGTTTTCTTCGCGACCGAGGCTCAGCACCTGCAGTTCGGTACCGGTGGAACCGGCCAGCAACAGCGTGCCGTCATTCAGACTGACGCCCACGTGATCCAGCGCGCGGCCTTGCTCGTCGAGAGTGATCGCGGCTTCGCCAAACGGATAGCTGATCCGCGGCGTAATGGTTTTCACATCGTTCGGGTAACTGACCGGGTAGGCATGCTCGAACACCAGCACCTGGCCATTGGACAGCCCCAAGGCCACGCGATTGCTGCCCGGCTGATCCTGGGCAACCGAGACAACCTGGCTATCGGCCGGCAACGGCAGGTCGACGGCACTCAGTGCGTCCATGCTCTTGGCATCGAAGAACTGCACCTGACCACGCTCATTGAGGCGCATGGCCACCCGGTTCTGCTCCTCCACCGCCATCAACAATGGCTGGCCAGCCTGGGCCAACCAGGCCGGTTGCACCGGCTCGCGAGTAGCGAGATCAGCGCCCTGGAATATCGGCAAGACGATGTAGGCCAGGTAGAAGAAGATCAGGGTAATGGTGCCAAGCACCGCCATGCCGCCGATGGTCACACACCAGCGGGCCAGGTGATCCTTCAGCGCACGGATACGTCGCTTGCGCAGCAAGGCCGGCGTATTGAAGTCCAGTCTTAGGGATTTGGGAGAGGCGGTCACGGTTTCACGAGCCAGGTCATTCATAGTAAGAGCATCTCTGCGCGGCCATGAGCGCGCCGTAATTTCATTCGTGGCACAGGCTGAATAATGTAGCCAGCTTGTGTGACAGAAAAGTTACAGCGCGCAGACAAAGCGACGCCCGCCTCACTATTCGAGAGGCGGGCGTCGCTACAAAACTGGCGTCCCTGCCAGTAAAGCCAGGCGCTTACAGACCCAGATCCTTCATGGTTTTCTCAACCACTTTGCTCGGCAGCGGGATGTAGCCATCCTTGACCACGACTTCCTGACCTTGCTTGGACAGCACCAGCTTGACGAACTCGGTGTCCAGCGGGCTCAGGGCCTTGTTCGGCGCCTTGTTGACATACACGTAGAAGAAACGCGCCAGCGGGAACTTGCCAGCCAGGGCGTTTTCTTCGTTGGCTTCGAAGGCTTCGCCATCCTTCTTGGACAGCGGCACAGCCCGGACGCTGGAAGTCTTGTAGCCAATACCCGAATAACCGATGGCATTCAGGGTGCTGGAGATCGACTGCACCACGGAGGCCGAACCCGGCTGCTCGTTGACGTTGGCCTTGAAATCGCCTTTGCACAGGGCTTCTTCCTTGAAGTAGCCGTAGGTGCCGGATACCGAGTTACGCCCGAACAGTTGCAGCGGCTTGGTCGCCCACTCGCCGGTCAGGCCCACGTCACCCCAGGTCTTGATGTCGCTGGCGCCACCGCACAGGCGGGTGTTGGAGAAGATCGCGTCAACCTGCTCGATCGACAGGCTCTTGATCGGGTTGTCCTTGTGCACGAATACCGCCAGGGCATCAATGGCCACCGGAATGGCAGTCGGCTTGTAGCCATACTTCTGTTCGAAGGCCTGGATCTCGCTGTCCTTCATGGTGCGGCTCATCGGCCCCATGTTGGCAGTGCCTTCAGTCATCGCGGGTGGCGCGGTGGAGGATCCGGCGGCCTGAATCTGGATATTGACGTTCGGGTAGTTCTTCTTGAACTCTTCCGCCCACAGGGTCATCAGGTTGGCCAGCGAGTCGGAACCAACGCTGGACAGGTTGCCCGACACGCCGGACGTTTTTTCATAGGTCGGCAGAGCCGGGTCGACACCAGCAACCGCAGTGGCGGCGGCGACGCCAGCGGCGACGAAAGTCATGGCCGCCATCAAACGCTTAAGTTTCATGCCTTGCTCCTAGCAGAATTTAGTGTTGGATTGAACGAGCCCAAGTATCTGCAGCCCCTGTGACCAATCTATGAAATCAATGTGACAGTTAGATGAATGCCAGGCACTTTGCCGCCATCTGCCATGCCGAACTAGCGGCAAAGTGCCATGTTCGCTCAGCGACCGTTCAGTCGGTATACTCATCGACCCCGCACCCTTGCGGGCCCGCAGGCCGCTGCAAGCAGCGGTTTCGCCCCTATAACAACAACCGCGCCGCGAGCCGTACTCGAGATGAACGACGACTTCGAACAGGATGACCCGATCCCCCAAGGCGATCTGGCCTTACAGATCACCGCACTACCACGCGAAACCAATGGTTTCGGCGACATCTATGGTGGCTGGCTGGTATCGCAAATGGATTTGGCCGGTACGGCTATGGCCAGCAAGGTCGCCGGTGGCCGCGTGGCAACGGTGGCAATCGATCGCATGGCCTTCCTGGTACCGGTCGCTGTTGGCGCGCAACTGTCCTTTTACACCCAGGCACTCGAGATCGGCCGCAGTTCGATCCAGATGCTGGTCGAAGTGTGGAGCGACGATCCGCTGTCCAGCGAATGGCGCAAGGTCACCGAAGCGGTGTTCGTCTTCGTCGCCATCGACGGCAGCGGCCGCACCCGCCCGGTACCGGCGCGCCGCTGAGGCAACGACCTAAGCCATCACCTGTTCCCCGCCCGCACTGCAAAACCTGAATCCTAGATACGAAAACGCCGGCTCGAGAGCCGGCGTTTTAGTTGCGCGCTCTCCTTGCGCGAAGAATCAGCCGCGGATGTTGTAGATGTCTTTTTCGGCGCTTTCGGCGTAGTCGTACAGGCGCTGCAGATAAGCTTTCTGCTGCGCCCACACCTTGCTCGCCGCCGGATCGGCTGCGGCCGAGGCGTCGACCACTTCAGCGGCCATTACCTTCAGCTTGGCCAGCACTTCGTCCGGCAGGCGACGCACTTCAACGCCCTCGCCCTTGAGTTGCTCCATGGCTTCCATGTTGCGCGCGTCATAGTCGTCGAGCATGTCCGCATTCACATCGCGCGCGGCCGCACGCACGATGGCTTGCAGATCGGCCGGCAGGGTTTCCCAGGCCTTGATGTTGATGTCCAGCTCGAACAGCACGCTCGGCTCCTGCCAGCCCGGGGTGTAATAATACTTGGCGGCCTTGTGCAGGCCCAGCGCCTGGTCGTTGTACGGGCCGATCCACTCGGTGGCGTCGATGGCACCGGTCTGCATGGCGGTGAATATCTCGCCGGCCGGCATGTTAACCACGGTGCCGCCCATCTTGGTCAGCACTTCGCCGCCCAGGCCCGGGGTGCGCATTTTCAGGCCCTGGAAGTCCTCGACACTGTTGATTTCCTTGTTGAACCAGCCGGCGGTCTGCACACCAGTGTTGCCACAGGCCATCGGCAGCACGCCGAAGGGCTTGTAGACCTCTTCCCACAGTTCCAGGCCGCCACCCTTGTGCAACCAGGCATTCATTTCCTGGGCGTTGGGGCCAAACGGCAGGGCACAGAAGAACTGCGCGGCCGGCACCTTGCCTTTCCAGTAGTAAGGCGCGCCATGGCCCATTTCGGCGGTGCCACGGGAAACCGCATCGAACACTTCCAGGGCCGGCACCAGTTCGCCCGCCGCATACAGTTTGATTTTCAGGCGGCCATTGCTCATCTCATCGACCAGCGTGGTAAACCGTTCCGCGCCGACACCAACGCCAGGAAAGTTCTTCGGCCAGGAAGTAACCATCTTCCAGCTGAAAGTCTCACTGCTCTCACCTTCTTGGGGCTTGGCGGCAGTTTCAGTCTCTTTATTGCAACCCGCCAATGCAGTGGCGGCAAGACCTACGCCTGCGGCTGCGAGAATTTGACGACGCTTCATGGAATAACTCCTTGTTGTTGTATTAATGGTCTGAGCGCTGGGATCGCCAGTATTCAGCTATATGTTGAGTATCACAGGAATCGGTACCTCTCAAGCTTAGCGACTACGTACGTAGTACTGCCGGTTGCGACGCAATCACCCACCCGCCTAGAATCGTCGGGTTTCCTGGCCATAATAATAAGGATCTGCCATGCCGAATCATCCCCCTCCCTTGCTCGGTTTTGCGCGCCTGCTCGACGCAGTGAATGCCGCCTTGGGCAAGGCCTGCGCCTGGCTCACCCTGTTTCTGGTTATCGGCACTGCAACCGTGGTGGTGTTGCGCTATGGCTTCGGCATTGGCGCCACGGCGCTGCAGGAAGCCGTGCTCTATGCCCACGCGTTGGTATTCATGGGTGCCGCGGCCTGGGTGTTGCAGCGCAACGGCCATGTCCGCGTGGATATTTTCTACCAGAAGTTCAGCCCCCGCCGGCAAGCCTTGGTGGAGATCTTCGGCAACCTGCTGTTTCTTCTCCCCGTGTGCCTGTTCCTCGGCTGGAGCAGCTGGGATTACGTGGGCAACTCCTGGAAAACCCTGGAAGGCTCGAGCGAGTCGGGCGGCCTGAAGTTCGTTTATCTACAGAAGAGCATCATCCTGGTGCTGGTCATCAGCCTGGTGCTGCAAGGAATCTCCGACTTGATCAAATCCGCCTACATCCTCAGCGGCCACCTGCCTGCGCCGGAGGTGAAGCATGATTGAGTTAATGGCGATCCTGCTGTTCATCAGCATCTGCGCGGCCTTGATGGCGGGCTACCCGGTGGCCTTTACCCTCGGTGGCGTGTCCCTGCTGTTTGCCGGCATCGGCATGCTCACCGGCACCTTCGATGGCAGTTACCTGAACGCACTGCCCAACCGCCTGTTCGGCATCATGAACAACCAGACCATGCTGGCGGTGCCGCTGTTCGTCTTCATGGGGGTAATGCTGGAGAAGTCGCGGGTCGCCGAAGACCTGCTCGAGTCCATGTCGCGGCTGTTCGGCACCCTGCGCGGCGGTCTGGCGATTTCCGTGTGCGTGGTCGGCGCGCTGCTCGCCGCCAGCACCGGCATCGTCGGCGCCACCGTGGTAACCATGGGCCTGCTGGCCCTGCCAACCATGCTGCGGCGCGGTTACGATCCGGCCGTGGCCACCGGCACCCTGGCTGCCACCGGCACCCTGGGACAGATCATTCCACCCTCGATCGTACTGGTACTGCTGGGTGACGTGATGTCCAGCGCCTATCAGCAGGCACAGTTGAAGATGGGTATCTTCTCGCCCAAGACCGTCTCGGTCGGCGACCTGTTCGTCGGCGCGCTGCTGCCCGGCCTGCTGTTGGTCAGTCTGTACATCCTCTACATCATCGGCGTGGCCATCTTTCAACCGAAGAAGCTGCCGGCACTGCCGCAGGAAGAACTCGGCCCGATCGAATGGGGCAAGCTGATCAATGCTCTGGTGCCGCCATTGTTGCTGATCGGGGCGGTGCTCGGCTCGATCCTCGCCGGTTACGCCACCCCAACCGAAGCGGCGGCCCTCGGGGCGCTCGGCGCCATGTTGCTGGCCTTGTATAAAGGCCAGCTAAACTTCGGTCAATTGCGTGAAGTGGCCTACGGCACCACCGAAATCAGTGCCATGGTGTTCCTGATCCTGATTGGCGCCTCACTGTTCTCCCTGGTGTTCCGCGGCTTCGGCGGCGAAGTCATGATCGAAGACATCTTCGCCCAATTACCCGGCGGTGTGCTTGGCGCCTTCTTCCTGGTGATGGCGGTGATCTTCCTGCTCGGCTTTATCCTCGACTTCATCGAGATCACCTTTGTGGTGGTGCCAATTGTCGGTCCGGTATTGATGGCCATGGGTCTTGATCCGGTCTGGCTCGGCGTGATGATCGCGCTGAACCTGCAGACGTCCTTCCTCACCCCGCCGTTCGGCTTCGCCCTGTTCTACCTGCGCGGGGTCACGCCGCCGTCGGTACCGACCAGCACCATCTACAAGGGCGTGCTGCCGTTCATCCTGATCCAGCTGTTCTTGTTGGTGATTGCCTACATCTTCCCTGGCCTGATTACCTGGCTGCCGGAGCAGGTGTACGGCAAGTAAGCCGCGCCGCTCTACGATCAAGGCCAGCCGCAAGCGCTGGCCTTTTTTATGACTATGTGCCCGTTAACGGTGCACTCGCGCTTGCAGGGCGGGCCGAGCGGCGACCCTCTGCACACTGCCATCGCCAAATAGACATTCTTGACGGTCTGTAGCCCACCTTTCGTTTGCGCGCCACAGATAACCCACATTCCTACTCGTGACCTGTGACTCGCGGCGCAACGCATCCAGCGGATGCAAGCGCGTCATGCCGGCGCACAGGCCGATAAGCGCCGCCAACCGCAGCGCACAGCCATCAGAATCTTGCGCATCACAGGCGCCCATCGCTCGCGCTCAGCATCGGTCAGCGGGAACCGAGCAACAATGCGCCAGGTCAGGGCATGACGCGGCCTGGCCTTTGCCGGCACAGCGGTTCACACTTTCTATAAGAGCAATTGAGGAGCGCAGTCATGAGCGGAACCGAACAACGCCCACAGGTGGAGCGGGTAGAATTCAACCAACTGGCCTGCTGGCGCGTGCGCACCGCCAACGCCGAACTGCTGGTCGCCCAACAGGGCGCGCAGATCCTCAGCTACCAACGCGATGGCGAGCAGCCGCTGATCTGGCTCAGCGAACAGGCCGAATTCAAGCAAGGCCAGGCCGTGCGCGGCGGGGTGCCGGTGTGCTGGCCCTGGTTCGGCGACCTGCGGCGCAACCCGCAGGCGGTGCAGGCGATGTATCAGGGCGGCAGCCTGGTGCCGGCCCACGGCCTGGTACGCGCGCTGGACTGGCAACTACTCGGCATCGACAGCCAGGACCACAGCGTCGTCCTCGAATTCGTCTTCAACAGTGTCGAGCAGCCGCAGACGGACTGGCCACATGCCGCCGAGCTGAAGCTGCGCATCCGCCTCGACGACCAACTGCACCTCGAGCTCGAGACGCGCAACCTCGGCGACACCCCCCTGTCATTCAGCCAGGCCCTGCACAGCTACTTCGCCGTCAGCGATATTCGTCAGGTGCGCGTCGAAGGACTCAGGGACTGCCGCTACATCGACACCCTGGACAACTGGCTGGAACGGCAACAGAGCGACACCCTGAGCTTTCACGGCGAAACCGACCGCATCTACCTGGATACCCCGGCGCAACTGAGCATCGTCGACCCCGCCTGGCAGCGGCGCATCCAGCTACGCAGCAGCGGCTCAGCCTCGGCCGTTATGTGGAACCCCTGGATCGACAAGGCCCGGCGTCTCTCGCAATTCGCCGAGGACGCCTGGCAAGGCATGCTTTGTATCGAGCACGCCAATGTCCTGGAAGATGTGATCCTACTCGCGCCCGGCGCCCAGCACCGGCTCAGCGTCAGCCTGTGGAGCGAAGCATTGCCGGCCTGAGACGAGGCGCCACTGACGGCTTGATTGCCGTCAGTGGCGCCTCGCGTGGCATAAATAGAGAGGAAAAACCGCTGCCTCATTCACATAAAAGAGCATATAGATTTTAACTTTTGTGATGTGCCACTAATTTGCCAGTAAGTTATCGCCTACACGACACAACCATTATCTCGCACGCGCATAAAACACTTTGAAACTTGCCTATTGGTCCGCAAAAACAATGGGAACTATCGCCCCAGCAATCACTCCTGCAATCTCCTTCAGTGCAATGCACGTCACACTTTCAACGGTTGCCCCATAGCCTTCATGGGGCTAGGATGCCGGCCTCATAGGGACTTTGCGCAACTTGTTGCACAAATAAGTGCGCAAGAAGTTGCGCAACTCGGACAGTT
The DNA here is from genome assembly GCF_002025205.1 of Pseudomonas sp. CC6-YY-74. Taxonomy (GTDB): domain Bacteria; phylum Pseudomonadota; class Gammaproteobacteria; order Pseudomonadales; family Pseudomonadaceae; genus Aquipseudomonas; species Aquipseudomonas paeninsulae. The sequence continues at coordinate 3,877,242 of NZ_CP019947.1, forward strand.
CAGCGGCCACCATCTTATATATAGGCCGCGTGCTCTCGAGTTGCTTGAACCACTAGTCGAGTCATGGAATGACCTATTCGAACACGCTCACCGCGCATTATTTGGAACTGGCCAAACTCCCTATTAATGAGGGAGCCTTTGCCGGCACTGACGTGCGTTATTCCAGTGAATACGAAGTGCTGGAAAACGAGCTGGGCAAGGCCACCGCCCTGCATGAAACCACCGCTATCGACTGGCAGAAAGTCCGCGAAAACAGCGAGATACTGCTCAGCAGCCACTCCAAGGATCTGCGCGTCGCGTCCTGGTTGATCTGGGGCCTGTATCAGCGCGAATCCTTCGCCGGTCTGCAAGCCGGCCTGAGCCTGCTGCACTACCTCTGTCTCAATCACTGGGACGCTCTGCACCCACGCAAAGCGCGCACCCGTGCAGCTGCCATCAGCTGGCTGATCCCACGCCTGGAACAGGCACTGGCCGAGCATGTGCCGATCGGCGAGCAGCTGGCGTTGTTCCGCAGCCTGGCCGAACAACTGCGTGCCCTCGAAGCCTGCCTGTCCACCCACCTGGGCGAAGACGCGCCGCTGTTGCTACCGTTGTGTCGGCGCCTCGACGAGCTGGTCAATCGCGCCAGCCAGGGCCACCCGGAACCAGGCAGCGTCGGCGCGGCGCTGGCCCAGGTCAAGCAGGTCGCCAGCCAGATGCTCACGGCCGGTGCCGCGGTGGGCAGCGAGAAAGACGCACACAAGAGCCTGCGCGGCCTGCAAGACCAGGCCCGACCACTGTGCGCCTATTGGCTCAAGCAGAAAGCCAGCGACCTGCGAGCCCTGCGTCTGTCTCGTACCCTGCTGTGGCTGCCAATCGACAGCCTGCCGGAACGCAGCGCCGAGCAGATCACCGCTCTGCGCGGCCTGCCCGCCGACAAATTGGCCAGCTATCAGGAGCGTTATCAACAAGACCAGTACGCCGATCTGCTGGTGGATCTGGAAGCCAGTATCGCCCGCGCGCCCTTCTGGCTCGACGGCCAACATCTAGTCTGGCAGTGCCTGCAAGGGCTCAATGCCGAACAGGCGATGCGCGAAGTGGAGATCCAGTTGGCGCTGTTCCTGCAGCGCATGAACGGCCTGGAAGAACTGCACTTTCACGATGGCAGTGCCTTCGCCGATGCCCAGACCCGCGCCTGGATCAGCTCCCACGTCATGCCGCACCTGCAGCTACCGGTGGCCGACAGTGCCCCGACGGCCACTGCAGGCGCTAGCCAACCGGCCTGGGAAGTCGCCCTGCTGGAAGTGCTACCGAAGCTGCGCAAAGACGGCCTGAAAGCTGCCGTACAACAACTTAAAAAGGGTTTGGCCAAGGCCCGCGGCGGGCGCGAACGCTTTTTCTGGCAATTGACCCTGGTCCGCCTGTGCTACAGCGCCAAGAAATATGAACTGGCCAAAACCCAACTCGAATCGTTAGACCAGACGCTACAGGCCTCCGGCCTGGGCGACTGGGAACCCGATCTCGCCTTGGACGTACTGCGCATGCTGCACAGTTGCTGCGAGCTGTTGCCGCAGAACCATGCGGTGCGTGAAAGCAAGGAAGAGATCTACCGCAGGTTGTGCCACCTCGATCTTGAAGTGGTACTGGACTAGGCCCACGGGCCATAACCGTAACGGAGAATCACCATGGCCAAAGAAGGCTCAGTAGCCCCCAAGGAACGCATCAACGTCACGTTCAAACCTTCCACCGGTGACGCCCAGGAAGAGATCGAACTGCCCCTTAAGTTGATGGTGCTCGGCGATTTCACCCAGCGCGCCGACGAACGCAAGATCGAAGACCGCAAGCCGATCAGCATCGACAAGAACAGCTTCGACGAAGTCCTGGCCAAGCAGGAACTCAACTTGACCTTCGGCGTACCTAACCGTCTGCAGGACGAAGCCACCGATGACGAGCTGGCCGTACAGCTGCGCATCAACTCGATGAAGGACTTCAACCCGGCCAACCTGGTCGAGCAAGTGCCCGAGCTGAAGAAGTTGATGGAACTGCGCGACGCCCTGATGGCGTTGAAAGGCCCGCTGGGCAATGCCCCGGCCTTTCGCAAGGCGATCGAAAGCGTACTCGCCGACGACGACTCGCGCGAGCGCGTACTCGGTGAGCTCGGCCTCGCCGCCCAAGGCAAGCTGGATTCCTGATCTCAATTAACAAGGAAGCTAATTTAATGAGCACAAGCGCAGCAGTGGAAAGCGGTAGTAGCGCCGCCGAACTCGGCATTCTCGACCGTATCATCGCCGAGACCAAACTGACTCCGGACGACGAAGCCTATGACATCGCCAAGCGCGGCGTGTCGGCCTTTATCGAAGAGTTGCTGAAACCGCAGAACGAAAACGAGCCGGTGAAAAAGGCCATGGTCGACCGCATGATCGCGGAGATCGACGCCAAGCTCAGCCGGCAGATGGATGAAATCCTGCACAACGCCGACTTCCAGGCCCTGGAATCGTCCTGGCGCGGCCTGCAGCTGCTGGTGGACCGGACCAACTTCCGCGAAAACATCAAGCTGGAGATCATCAACGCCTCCAAGCAGGATCTGCTCGATGACTTCGAGGACAGCCCGGAAATCGTTCAGTCCGGCCTGTACAAGCACATCTACACCGCCGAGTACGGCCAGTTCGGTGGCCAGCCGGTCGCCGCCCTGATCGCCAACTATTTCTTCGACCCGAGCGCGCCGGACATCAAGACTCTGCAATACGTTGCCAGCGTCGCCACCATGTCCCACGCCCCCTTCATCGCCGCGGCCGGCCCGAAATTCTTCGGCCTGGAAAGCTTCACCGGCCTGCCGGACCTGAAGGATCTGAAAGACCACTTCGAAGGCCCGCAGTTCGCCAAGTGGCAGAGCTTCCGCGAACAGGAAGACGCCCGCTACGTCGGCCTCACCGTGCCGCGCTTCCTCCTGCGCAACCCCTACGACCCGGAAGACAACCCGGTGAAGAGCTTCGTCTACAAAGAGAACGTCGCCAACAGCCACGAGCACTACCTGTGGGGCAACACCGCCTACACCTTCGCCAGCCGCCTGACCGACAGCTTCGCCAAGTTCCGCTGGTGCCCGAACATCATCGGCCCGCAGAGCGGTGGCGCAGTCGAAGACCTGCCGCTGCACCACTTCGAGAGCATGGGCGAGATCGAAACCAAGATCCCCACCGAAGTGCTGGTCTCCGACCGTCGTGAATACGAATTGGCCGAAGAAGGCTTCATCGCCCTGACCATGCGCAAGGGCAGCGACAACGCCGCGTTCTTCTCCGCCAACTCGGCGCAGAAGCCGAAGTTCTTCGGCATCAGCGCGGAAGGCAAAACCGCCGAACTGAACTACAAGCTCGGCACCCAGCTGCCCTACCTGTTCATCGTCAACCGCCTGGCTCACTACCTGAAAGTGCTGCAGCGCGAGCAAATCGGCGCCTGGAAAGAACGCACCGACCTCGAACTGGAACTCAACAAGTGGATCCGCCAGTTCGTCGCCGACCAGGAAAACCCCAGCGCCGAAGTGCGTGGCCGTCGTCCCCTGCGCGCCGCCCAGGTCATCGTCAGTGACGTCGAAGGCGAGCCTGGCTGGTACCGCGTCAGCCTCAACGTGCGTCCGCACTTCAAGTACATGGGTGCCGATTTCACCCTGTCCTTGGTTGGCAAGCTGGACAAGGAGTAAGCATCCAATGGCCGGGTACGGAAGTCTCTTCGAACGCCTCGGCGGTGAAGCCAGCCAACGTGCTGGCTGGAGCCGCGAGGTCGCCGCCATGGCGTCGGTGGCGACCCACCTGGCCAAAATGCTCAGCACCCGGGCGGGCAGCGTGCAAACGCTGCCCGACTACGGGTTGCCCGATCTCAATGATATGCGCCTGTCGCTGCACGATTCGCTGCAGCAGGCGCGTATCGCCATCGAACGCTTTATCGAAGCGTACGAACCGCGTTTGCGCGAGGTGCGGGTGATTTCCCTGCCCCGCCACCACGATCCCCTCAGCCTGCGCTTCGCCATCGAAGGCCTGCTGGAAATCGAAGGGTGCAAGCGCCAAGTGAGTTTCTCCGCGAGCCTGGACGGCAGCGGACAGGTCAAGGTCAATTAAGGAGCGTCCCATGTCTGGCAAACCCGCTGCACGCCTCAACGATCCGACTGCCTGCCCGATTCCGGGTCACGGCAGCAACCCGATCGTCGCCGGTTCGGCCGACGTGCTGTTCGACGGCCTGCCGGCCGCGCGCATGGGCGACCCGACCGCCTGCGGCAGCGCGTTGGCCAGCGCGGTGATCCCGACGGTACTGATCAACGGCAAACCGGCGACCACCATTGGTACCGTCGGAAGTCATGGCAATGTGGTTGTGGGTGGGTCGGGGACTGTATTGATTGGGACCAGTGGGGGTGGGGCGGCGTTTACGGCACCCACTCCTCTCACGATCAGTGGGACTTTTGATCGCGCTTTCACTCTGACCACAACAGACGGCAAGCCCGTTGACGGGCTGAGTTACCACCTGGTTTCGGCCAGCGGCCTTTCACGCCAGGGGAACACATCAACCACTGGGGACACAGACAGCTTCTCCACCGGCGCCAAGCAAGAGCCGATCACGCTCTATATCTCGGGGGCCGACTGATGGAAACCATCATCACCCTGGATGGGGTCAGCCATACCTTCGAGACGAAAGAGGGCAAAACCGAGCTGAAGCTGCAGTCCAAAAGCACAACGAGCAAGGATCAAACCCCTGAGCCGATTCAGATTCCTGTCGTGTGGTTGATTACCCGCAGAAACGGATTCCCTCTATTTGCCGTTCGACCGAAGCAGGACGAAACCCCATTTCGCATCATCACGGCCGACAAACTTTACTCAGAGAAAATCCAATGGTTTGAACCATTGGGAGACAACTACAGGGAGAGTATCTGGCTGCATCCAGGCTCGTCCAAGCCGGGCTCCGAAGCTTATTCCGCGTACAAGCACTTCACCTGGCAGCAGATCATCGACTTCGCCATCGTGGATCGGTGGTCGGTCAGTTTCTCCAAGGATCTTCCGGGAGACTGGAAAGCCAACGCCGATGGAGGAGCAGATTTTCTGATGGTCATGGTTGATAACTCCCCATTCTGGGCCGATGGCGTAGGGCAGATTCCCTTCGCGGTCGACACATTCAGGAAGTATCTCGAAGAACTACGTATCAACCCTGAGGCAATCCGCAAAACCGTGCGAACCGGCATGGAGTACGGAGACGGTAATCCGTTCTCTCCCAATAGCGACCCAACCAATCAATACGATAACTACATGGTGCTTCGTGGAGCACTCTGGGCCTCAGAAAACTTCCAACTGATCGTTACCAGGGAATTGCTCCACACGCGAGATGTCGTCCGCACAGTCGAGCGGACGAGCACGGTCTTCCAACCTGGCTCCTTACGCTATCTCCAGCAATCCATCTCCACGGAATCCCTCACATCCTTCGGAGAGTGGAAGAAATGACTAAGCAAAAAATTAAAGCCGTGGCATGCCATGCCGTGGCATGCCTACTTTTCCCTATTGCCACCACGGTGGGTTTTCAGACCTATACGTCCATCTTCGGCTCCCCGCTGTCCAGAGGTGTCGCAATAGGTTTGGCGGTAGAGCTTATTTTTGCCGTCTTCGTTCTGACCAATGGGCTGATCGCCATGACAACAAGCATGAAGGCAAAGATGTTTCTGGCCAGTGCATTGGTACTGGTAAATCTCATCTATCTGCTACCTCAGCATCCTCTACGAGCGCTGTTTTTTGCCGGGTTGTCTGGGGGACTGGCGCTCTTGGCCATCTATGCAGCCAGACGATTAGGCTCTGATGTAAAGAGCGTTTGAGAGATATCCATCGTCGTGCACCTAAGCGATACCGATTTTGAAGAATTTAAAGCTCGTGCGTCGAGCATCTGAGAACCCCATGCCCAGCAGACTTCGATACAAGGTTGTTTTGCTTCTGACGGCAGGCGTTGTGCTGATGCCGTTAGCCATCTGGCTGTACGTCAAGGTCAACCTAAGCCGAAGCACCGAGCCCTATGCAACTACATGGAGCGAATCCCGCGCCTGCTATATCAACGCCTACATTCCAAAATTCTCTTCCTTTGGTGTACCCGGGAAGATCGTCAAGCTCTTTAGCAGCGACGCATTTTTCCGCGTGTACCGCAAGGATGGAACGCTGCTTAAAAATTCTGAATGGCTGCTTTGGCAGCGCGAGTTCGCCGACAGCGAAAGCGAGAAATGGGTGAACGGGAACGCCATCTACCCCACCGACGACGGTTATGCAGGCTGGACCCTGCGAGAGTGCGGTTGATTGAGCGCCATTCGCGCAACAGAGCGCTAAAAGAACAGGCCATACGGCTCTAAAAAATCAGGGATCGATCAGTGTCTTTCAACCACTACTACCAGAGCGAACTCACTGCCCTGCGCCAACTCGGCAAGCGCTTTGCCGAGCGCAGTCCGGCGTTGGCGCCGTTTCTCGGGCAGAGCGGGCGCGATCCAGATGTCGAGCGGCTGCTGGAAGGTTTCGCCTTTCTCACCGGGCGCCTGCGGCAGAAGCTCGACGACGAGCTGCCGGAGCTGACCCATTCGCTGATGCACCTGCTGTGGCCGAACTACATGCGCCCGCTGCCGGCCTTCAGCATGCTGCAGTTCGACCCACTGCAGCGTCCCGGCCCGGCGCTGTCGGTGCCGCGCCACACGCCGGTGGAATCCAAGCCGATCCAGGGCGTGACCTGTCGCTTCCGCACCTGCTATGCCACCGAAGTGCTGCCATTGGCGCTCGACGGTCTGGATTACTCGGTCAAGGGCGACGGCGCGCTGCTCAGCCTGCGGCTGGCGATGAGCGCCGACGGCCACCTCGGCGACCTCGACCTCAAGCAGCTGCGCCTGCACCTGGCCGGCGAGCGCTATATCAGTCAGTTGCTCTACCTGAGCTTGCTGCGGCATCTGGGCGGCATCCAGCTGGTGCTGCTGGATGGCGCTGGCAAGCCGCTGCAAGACGCTCAGGGCCAAGCGGTCCCGGCCTTGAAACTGGGTGCCGATCAGGTGCAGCCGGTCGGCTTCGACGAAGACCAGGCGCTGATCCCCTACCCGCTCAACACCTTCCGCGGCTACCGCTACCTGCAGGAGTACTTCGCCTTTCAGGACAAATTCCTGTTCGTCGACCTCAAGGGCCTGGATGCGCTCAAGCGCCTGCCGCCAGAGCTGCTCAAGCAAGCTCGCGGCCTGGAGCTGCGCTTCGATATCCACAAGGCCGGGGTGCAACGCATTCGCCCGACCCTGGACAACGTGCGCCTGTACTGCACGCCGGTGGTCAACCTGTTCGCCCACGACGCCATTCCGATCCGCCTGGACGGCAAGCAGGATCAGTACCTGCTGCTGCCTTCTGAGTTCGACTCGCAGCACTGCGGGGTGTTCTCGGTGGACCGGGTCACCGGTTGGAAGCCCGGCGGCAAGGGCTACGAGGAGTACGTGCCATTCGAATCCTTCGAGCACGACGCCAGCTTCGACGTGCCCCAGGCCCGCCCGCACTACAGCGTACGGCAGCAGCCGTCGATGCTCGGCGACGGCCTGGAAACCTACCTGAGCTTCGGCCTGCGCAACCTCGACCAGCACGAAACCCTGTCGATCGAACTGACCTGCACCAACCAGAACCTGCCGCGCCAGCTGGGCCTGGGCGATATCTGCCTGCCCTGCGAAGACACCCCGGAGTTCCTCACCTTCCGCAATATCAGCGCGGTGACGCCGAGCTACGCGCCGCCGCTGCACCGCGATTTCCTCTGGAAGCTGATCAGCAACATGTCGCTGAACTACCTGTCGCTGGCCAACGTCGAGGCGCTCAAGGTGATCCTCGAAACCTACGACCTGCCGCGCTACTACGACCAGCACGCCGAGAAGGTCAGCAAGCGCCTGCTCGATGGCCTGAAAAGCATCAGCCACCAGCACGTCGATCGTCTGCACCGCGGCCTGCCGGTGCGCGGCGTACGCACCCAGCTGACGATCAACCCCGAGGGCTATGTCGGCGAGGGCGACCTGTTCCTGTTCGCCACGGTACTCAATGAATTTTTCGCCCTGTACGCCAGCTTGAACTCGTACCACGAGTTGCGCGTGCAGAGCACCCAGGGAGAGCTGTATCAATGGACGCCGCGCATGGGGCAACAACCCCTGCTATGAGACTCTGCACAAAGACTCGCGAGCCAGAGACAGGCAAGGTGCAAGCGGGCGAAGCAGCGCCGTTTACGGAGTGTAAATGAGTACTCCGAGCCCGACTGCAACGCCGCCTGGCAGCAGCACAGCAGCCTTTGCGCCGGACCTCACCCGGCTCAGCCGGGGCATCCGCGAATACAGCCTGTTCCAGGGTGTGCAGCTGGTGCTGGAACGCCTGCAGGCCGCCCATCCGCACCTGGATGAGCACGCGCTGCTGCAACGTCTGGAACTGCAGGCCAATCCGAGCCTGGGCTTTCCCGGCAGCGATATCGATCGCGTGCAGTTCTTCGAGGAGCACGGCGAGCTGCGCGCACGCCTGCGCATCAATCTGGTCAGCCTGTGCGGTGCCGGCTCGCCGCTGCCCGCCTTCTATGGCGAACAGGCCCTGGGCGACAGTGCGGACGGCAACCCGACCCGCGACTTCCTCGACCTGTTCAACAACCGCCTGCAAGGCCTGCTGCTGCCGATCTGGCAGAAGTACCGCTATCACGCCCGCTTCCAGAGCGGCGCACTTGACCCCTTCTCCGAGCAGCTGTTCGCCCTGATCGGCCTCGGCGGCGCACAGATTCGCGTCGCCTCGGAACTGAACTGGAAACGCCTGCTGCCCTACCTCGGCCTGCTCAGTTTGCGCGCCCATTCGGCGGCGCTGATCGAGTCGGTGCTGCGTTACTACTTCAAGCACGCCGCGCTGTTTATCGAGCAGTGCCTGGAGCGCCAGGTGGACATTCTCGACGAGCAACGCAATCGCCTCGGCCTGGCCAACAGTCAACTGGGCGAAAGCCTGGTGCTCGGCGAGCGGGTGCGTGATCGCGGCGGCAAGTTCCGCATCCATGTGCGCCAGCTCGACTGGGAGCGCTTCCATGAATTCCTGCCGGTTGGCAGTGGCTACCAACCGCTCTGCGCGCTGGTGCGCTTCACCCTGCGCGACCCGCTGGACTACGACATCCGCCTGGAATTGCGTCAGGACGAAATTCGTCAACTGCGCCTCGGCGCCGACAACCCCTGCCTGCTGGGCTGGACCACCTGGCTGGGGCGCGATAACGCCGACGGCGTGGTCACCCTCGGCAGCCAAACTCACTAGGGAAAGAGAGTAATGATCAACGTCGACTTACAGCAACTGGTGCAAGCCCTCGACGCCGCCACCAAGAACGACCTGGAAAGCGCCGCCGAGCGCTGCGTGGTGCGTGGCGGCAGCAAGATTCTGGTCGAGGATCTGTTGCTCGGCCTGCTCGAGCGGCCCGATGGCCTGCTGCAGCGCGCCCTGCAGGATGCAGAGGTCGACGCCGGCGAGCTGGCCCGCGCGCTGCAACCGCGCGGCGAGCACAACGAGTCGCGCAATCCGGTGTTTTCCAGCGAGCTGGTGCAATGGTTGCAGGACGCCCTGCTGGTAGCCAACCTGGAGCTCGGCCAAAACCAGGTCGAGCAGGCCGCGCTGATCCTCGCCCTGCTGCGCAACCCGCTGCGTTACGCCGGCAGCCACTACCAGGCGCTGCTGGCCAAGCTCAACCCCGAGCGCCTGCGCGATTTCGCCATGGCCCAGCAACCGCAGCAAACGGCAGGCAAACCAGCGGCGGGCGGCGAATCCAACCTGTCACGCTTCACCCACAACTTCACCCAGCAGGCCCGCGACGGCAAGCTCGACCCGGTACTGTGCCGCGACGCGGCGATCCGCCAGATGATCGACATCCTTGCCCGCCGACGTAAGAGCAACCCGATCGTGGTCGGCGAGGCCGGCGTCGGCAAGACCGCCATCGTCGAAGGCCTGGCCCTGCGCATCGCCGCCGGAGAAGTGCCGGACGCGCTCAAGGGCGTCGAGCTGCTGTGCCTGGACCTCGGCTTGCTGCAGGCCGGCGCCAGCGTCAAAGGCGAATTCGAACGGCGCCTGCAGGGCGTGATCGATGAAGTCAAAGGCTCGCCCAAACCGATCATCCTGTTTATCGACGAAGCCCACACCCTGATCGGTGCCGGTGGCCAGGCCGGCAGCGGCGATGCCGCCAACCTGCTCAAGCCGGCCCTGGCCCGTGGCGAGCTGCGCACCATCGCCGCCACCACCTGGAGCGAGTACAAAAAATACTTCGAGAAGGACCCGGCCCTGGCCCGGCGTTTCCAGCCGGTGCAACTGCTCGAGCCCACGGTCGAGGAAGCGGTGACCATCCTCCGCGGCCTGGCTCCGGTGTATGAAAAGAGCCACGGCATCTACCTGCGCGACGACGCCGTGGTCGCCGCCGCCGAGCTGTCCGCCCGCTATCTGGCTGGCCGCCAGCTGCCGGACAAGGCGGTGGATGTACTGGACACCGCCTGCGCCCGGGTGCGCATCAGCCTGGCCGCCGCCCCCGAGGCGCTGGAACGCCTGCGTGGCGAAATCGCCGAGGGCGAACGGCAGAGCGAGGCAATGGGCCGCGACCTGGAGGCCGGCCTGCACATCGATAGCGAGGCCCTCGCGCAGCTGGAGCAGCGCTTGAGCGCAGCCCGCGCCGAGCTGGAGCAGATCGAAACCCGCTGGGCTGTGCAGCGTGAACTGGCCGAACGCCTGCTGGCGCTGCGTAAGCAATGCGCCACGGCGCGTGCGGCAAACGCCGAAGACGCCAGCCAGGCCGATCTGCAACAGCTGGAAAGCCAGCTGCGCGACGTGCAGGTCGAGCTGGCCAGCGCCCAGGCTCACGAGCGCCTGGTCAGTTTCGAAGTCTGCCCGCGCCTGGTCGCCGAAGTGATCAGCCACTGGACCGGCGTGCCGCTGAGCCAGCTGGCCCGCGAGCACAACAGCAAGGTACTGAGCTTCGCCACCGACCTGCGCCTGCGCCTGCGCGGCCAGGAGCAGGCCATCGCAGCCCTGGACCGCTCGATGCGCGCCAGCGCCGCCGGCCTCAACCGCGCCGATGCGCCGGTCGGGGTGTTCCTGCTGGTCGGCCCCAGCGGCGTCGGCAAGACCGAAACCGCCCTGGCCCTGGCCGACCTGCTGTACGGCGGCGAGCGCTTCCTCACCACCATCAACATGTCCGAGTTCCAGGAAAAGCACAGCGTCTCGCGGCTGATCGGCGCGCCGCCCGGCTATGTCGGTTACGGCGAGGGCGGCATGCTCACCGAAGCGGTACGGCAAAAGCCCTACTCGGTGATCCTGCTGGATGAAGTGGAAAAAGCCGACCCGGACGTGATGAACATCTTCTATCAGATCTTCGACAAGGGCGTGGCCAACGACGGTGAAGGGCGCGAGATCAACTTCCGCAATTGCCTGATCCTGATGACCAGCAACCTGGCCAGCGAACTTATCGCCAGCCTCTGCCAGGGCGGCCAACGCCCGGACGCCGAGGACCTGGAACAGGCGATCCGCCCGACCCTGTCGCAGCACTTCAAGCCGGCGCTGCTTGGGCGCATGCGCGTGGTGCCTTACTACCCAATCGATGGCGAGGTGCTCAACCAACTGGTCGGCCTCAAGCTGGCACGTTTCGGCGAGCGCCTGCAGCCGCGTCAGTTGCAGTTCAGCCACAGCGCCGCGCTGGTCGACCACCTCGCCGAGCGCTGCAGCCACAGCGACAGCGGCGCGCGTCTGATCGACCACCTGATCGACCAGCACCTGCAACCCCTGGTGGTCGATCGCCTGCTGGCGGCCATGGCCAGCGGCGAAAGCCTGCAACGCGTGCACGCCACCCTCGACGGTGAAGGGACGGTGGTCTGTGAGTTCGCTTAAGGTCTCACCGATGTTCCACCAGGTGGCGCAGCCGCTGCGTTATGCCGAGGCGCTGCTGCAGCGTTTCGCCGGCCTGGCCCGGGCGGCCAACGGCGAAGCCCTGCTCGGCGGCCTGGTTGAGGCCGCGGCGCAACTGTCTGGTTGCGCGCTAAGCCAGCTGTATCTGCTCGACGACACCCACACCCGCCTGACCCTGAATGCCGAATGGCAGGACGGCCTGCTGCAACCCCGGGCAGAGGCCAGCCTGCCCAGCGACTATGACGGCGAGCAACTGCTGCAATATTGCCTGTGCCAAAACCAGGTACTCAGCATCAGTGAACTGGACAGCAGCCTGCAGCAGATCGGCTTTCTCCCGGACGTAGTACAGGCCTGGCGCAGCCTGCTGTGCGTGCCGCTGCTCGACGAACAGCAACACGTCAACGGCCTGCTGCTGATCGCCAGCCAGCAGGCCGTTGACCTGCAAGGGTTTGCCGACTCGCTTGGTCATCTCGGCAGCTTCGTGATCGCTCACCTGCACCTGCTGCAACGCCTGCGCGCGCCACGTGCCGAACAACCGGCCCGGGCCAGCAACATACCCTGCGCCAGTGGCTACGGCCTGATCGGCGACAGCGCGCCGATGCGCGACCTCTACCAGTTGATCGGCAAGGTGCTACACAACCCGGTCAGCGTGCTGCTGACCGGCGAGACCGGCACCGGCAAGGAGCTGGTGGCGCGCGCCATCCATGATTGCGGGGTGCGGCGTAGCCAGGCCTTTATCGTGCAGAATTGCGCCTCGCTGCCGGAAACCCTGCTGGAAAGCGAGCTGTTCGGCTACCGCAAAGGCGCCTTCAGCGGGGCCGACCGCGACCATCAGGGTCTGTTCGACGCGGCCGACGGCGGCACCCTGTTTCTCGACGAAATCGGCGACATGCCGCTGGCCCTGCAAGCCAAGTTGCTGCGGGTATTACAGGAAGGCGAAGTACGCCCGCTGGGCTGCAGCGAAACCCACACCGTCAATGTGCGCATCGTCGCCGCCACCCATTGCGACCTGCGCGCCCTGGTGGAAGAAGGCCGCTTTCGCGAAGACCTGTTCTATCGCCTGGCACAATTTCCCATCGAGCTACCTGCCCTGCGCGAGCGCGACCAGGACATCCTGACCCTGGCCCGGCATTTCGCCGACAAGGCCAGCGCCTTCCTCCAACGTGACCCTTGCCGCTGGGCCAACAGCGCCCTGGATCAACTGGCCAGTTATGCCTTCCCCGGCAATGTGCGCGAGCTCAAGGGGCTGGTCGAGCGCGCCGTACTGCTCTGCGAAAGCGGCGAGTTGTTACCCGAATACTTCAACCTGCACCAGGACAGCAACAGCGACGCCAACATGACCCTGCGTGAGCGCATGGAGCGAGTCGAGCGCAGCCTGCTGCTCGACTGCCTGCGCAAGAACCGCGGCAACCAGACCAGCGCCGCCGGCGAACTGGGCCTGCCGCGCCGCACCCTGCTGTACCGCATGCAGCGGCTGAATATCAGCCCGGCTGACGTGTAAGGCTTAAGGAGAAGAGCATGTTCAATGCAGCTAACCAAATCCACTTCAGCCTGAACATCGAGGGCCTCGCCCACGACCTGCAGGTACTCGAATTCACTGGCCGCGAAGCGCTCAGCCAACCCTTCGTGTTCGAACTGGAGCTGATCAGCGAACGCCCGGATCTCGACCTGGAAAGCCTGCTGCACCAGCCGGCGTTCCTCGCCTTCGCCCCTGGCGGCAACGGCATCCACGGACTGATCTACCGCGTCGCCCAGGGCGAGTCCGGCAAGCGTCTGAGCCGTTACCACGTCACCCTGCGCCCGCAACTGGCCTACCTGGCCCATCGCAGCAACCAGCGCATCTTCCAGCACCTGACGGTGGCGCAAATCATCGGCCAGGTGCTGGAAGAACACGGCATCCAGAGCAATGCCTACGCCTTCCAGTTCGGCCCGACCGTCTATCCCGCACGCGACTACTGCGTGCAGTACGACGAATCCGACCTGCATTTCATCCAGCGTCTGTGCGAGGAAGAAGGCATTCACTACCACTTCCAGCACAGCGAACAAGGCCATGTGCTGGTCTTCGGCGACGACCAGACGCCCTTTCCCAAACTCGCGCCCACGGCTTATCAACAAGACAGCGGCCTGGTCGCCGCCGACCCGGTAATCAAGCGCTTCGCCCTGCGCCTGGAAACCCGCAGCAACCGCGTCACTCGCCGCGATTACGACTTCGAGAAACCGCGCCTGCTGATGGAAGCGGCGTTCACCAGCGAGTTCAGCCCGGATCTGGAGGATTACGACTACCCCGGCCGTTTCGTCGAGCGCGAGCGCGGCAAGCACCTGAGCAAACGCAATCTGGAACGCCACCGCAGTGACTACGAACTGGCCGCCGGCGAAAGCGATCAACCGTTGCTGGCCAGCGGGCACTACCTCAACCTCAGCGCCCACCCGCGCGAGGAGTGGAACCAGCTGTGGCTGCTGACCGAAATCTTCCACCAGGGCAAGCAACCGCAGGTGCTGGAAGAATCCGTAACCAGCCACACCCAGGCCAGCGATGGTTTCCAGCAGGGCTACCGCAACCAGTTCAGCGCCACCCCTTGGGACGTGCTCTGGCGCCCCGCGTTAAAGCACCCGAAACCCAAGGTGCTGGGCAGCCAGACCGCCGTGGTCACGGGCCCCGCCGGCGAAGAAATCCACTGCGACGAGTACGGCCGGATCAAAGTCCAGTTCCACTGGGACCGCGAAGGCCAAGCCGACGACACCACCAGCTGCTGGCTGCGCGTCGCCTCCAGCTGGGCCGGCGACCGCTACGGCGGCATCGCCATTCCGCGGGTCGGCATGGAGGTACTGGTGACCTTCCTCGAAGGCGACCCCGACCAGCCGCTGGTCACCGGCTGCCTGTACCACGCTGAACACCTGGTGCCCTATCCACTGCCGGCGAACAAGACCCGCTCACTATTCAAGACCCTGAGCAGCCCGGGCGGTGGCGGTTACAACGAACTGCGCATCGAGGATAAGAAAGGCGCCGAGCAGATCTACCTGCACGCCGAGCGCGACTGGGATGAGAACATCGAGCACGACCAGAAAATCCGCATCGGCAACCAGCGCCACGACACGGTCGAGGCCAACAGCCATAGCGAATTCAAGATCGAAGAACACCGCACCACCCACGGCGAGCGCAAGGTGGAAGCGCGCAGCAACGACCACCTGACTGTCGGCCAGAAACAGCACGTGAAAGTCGGCGTCGGCCAGTTCGTCGAAGCCGGCAACGAGATCCACTACTACGCCGGCAGCAAGGTGGTGATCGACGCCGGCATGGAACTCACCGCCAGCGGCGGCGGCAGTTTCCTCAAACTCGACCCCGGCGGCATCACCCTCAGCGGCGCGACTATCAAGATCAACTCCGGCGGTGGGCCGGGCAAGGGCAGCGGGATTGGCATTCTGTCAGCCATTACCCCAGCTGCTGCCGCGATGGCCTTGGCGGGCAACCTGCTCAAGGGGCCAGCGGCCAACACATTGGTGCCACCACCAGATCCGCTTAAGCTGGCGGAGTTACTGGAAGAGGAAGAGGAGGAACTTGAAGAAGAAACGCCCGTAGGTATCACCCTGCGCATTGGCGTGTTCTTTGATGGCACCGGTAATAACCTGGCGAACTCTGCCGTCACCGAGCAGTGCCGACGCGACGACTTGCAGCTACTGGATGAGTCTGCATTACAGGAGACCATCAGCTACTGCACAACCCACGGTTATCGCGACAACAACGCTTCAGGCATGTTCGAAAAAACTCCCGATAGCAGTTACGGAAACGGGGCCAGTAATGTGGCGCTGCTGCATGATCTCTATCGAGATGATAGCGGCAGCTCCATTGCCTCTGACACAGAGCAGGCTTCTCTTCGGGTCTACCTTGAAGGGATCGGCACTAGCAGCGGTGACTCCGACTCACTAATCAGCCAAGGCACTGGCTTAAGTGATACTGGCGTAGTGGCTCGGGTAGAACAAAGCCCTGAGAAAATTCAGCAAGAACTGCTCAAACTTTTAAGCAGTAACCCAACCTTGCAAATTAGCAATATAGAGTTCGATATTTTCGGATTCAGCCGTGGTGCCGCAGCAGCCCGGCACTTTGCCAACGAGTTGCTAAAACCTAGCGGCGGCCTGCTCGCTCCCATACTTAATTCACAGGCACCAGGAGTAACAACAGGATTCACTTGGGAAGAACGCACTAGCATCAATTTTATCGGCCTATTCGATACGGTAACTGCCATTGTTAACCCGGCGCGGGGCGACCTTAGCCCAGCCAACGAATACAACCCGGGGGTCAATCTGTACTTACCCGCAGGCTGTGCGCGCAAGGTTGTGCAACTGGCTGCCCGAGATGAACAACGCCAGAACTTTGCGCTTAATAGCGTGGCGCCGCAGCATCAGGAAATCAGCCTGCCAGGGGTACACTCTGATATCGGCGGCGGCTACCGCAGCAGCATGACCGAAAAACTGCTTATCAGCCGCCCGCGCTCCACCCTGGTAACCCCTGCACAGCCGCTAGAACGCAGCCGGGCCTGGGGTGAAACCCAAGAGGCTATTGGTCAGTTGGAACAGCGCGGCTTGCCCGGTGAGGGCGAAATAAAAACCGCCAGATGGTTTTTCGCCGTACCTGGCCGTGCTAACGAAAATTCGCAAACTCAAAGAGCCATGGTCGCGGCAGCTCTCACCCGCAAAGTACGGGGCGAGCTATCGCGGGTCTATCTGCGCGTCATGCGTGAATTGGCCGCTCAGAATGCGGTTCCTTTCAAACCAGTTCCAAATACCAGCGCTGTTGCCATTCCTGATGACTTGCAGGCTATTGCGGAAAAAATCATGGCCCAGGCTCAGGGCACAACGAATCGTCTATCTCCGGCGGAAGAGCGCCATCTGCACGCCCGCTATATCCATATTTCTACCCACTGGACGCCAAGCAAAGGGCTGTTGATCAACAAGCCAGCGGCCAACCGTCGGGCGGTCTATTCCAATAAGCCGCAAAAAGGATACCCAGAATGAAACTGCCGGCACTGCTGTTATGGCTGACAACACTTTTTCTAAGCGGCTGCGCCAGTACTCAGGGGCAACCAAACCTGCCCTATGGTAATTGGGCCATTGCCGTATTCGCACCCAAACATATGGATGTATGGATTGAGAGCGTGGACGTGATCGACAAACGCGGGCGGGTATTTGAGCGCGTCTACGGTGGTGTTGGGTCTATTGGTGAACCGCCACATAAAAATGGCCAGCCTGCAGGCTGGACTACCCGGCCCGGCGGTAGCGCCAAACCAATCTCGGGGGTAGACCTACCTGAGTTTATCTTTGTGCGCTGGCAATCATTGATTGAACCGCAAACCTATAACGTGCGGATCAATATTGCGCAGTGGGTGCGCGAGCGAATGGTTAACAAGGAACAACCCCTCTGTCCATGGAAGAGCGACTGGGGCAAGGATCTACCCAGCTTTGGTTACCGCGATCACATCACCATCGGCTTAGCCCCTGGTGGGATCGCCAAAGCCTGGCTGCAAGGCCCCTGCCTGGCCCCGGTAGAGATCGGTCGTTTCGAGGGAAAGATCATCAAAGAGGGCCCGGATATGGGGAAAAACAATGGCCACTATGCCTATCCCATAACGCCTGAGTCCAAAGCCTATATCGAACAGTTCGGCATTCCTTATGGCAGTTGGTAAGGAGTCGTTCATATGAAAAAAATTATCCCATTATTTATATGCCTGCTTCTATCCGCCTGTGCCTCATCAAGCGAAGCCCTGAATAAAGATCTGGCTGGCCACTATTACCTGCAAGGTGCCATGGAGATGGGTTCTGAATTGTTATTGCGCAATGACGGTAACTTCGAAGCAATCATGGACTTTGGCGCCGCCAAGGGTAACTGGACGCAGACAGGCCAGCGTTTGACGTTGCATCGACAAACCAGTAGCCCTGTCTCAGAAGACGATTTTGGTCAAATCTTTGATGGAATGGTTTTGCATATTCGCCCGAATTGCCTGGCTATTGAGGAAATGGACGGCTGTTACATCAAGGCCCCCGCTCGCCAAGCAGTCGAATAATTCCCAACACATCTCATACCCAAATTTGATCCAGAACGATCTATGACGGAGACACTCTTGAAACGCACCTACTACCCAGCCGCCCTGATTGCCCTGGCCCTCTGCCTCTCCGCCTGCAGCGGCAACTACAAGTTCAGCGACGATCAATACCGCCCCCTCGGCGAACCGCAAGCAGCGCAACGCGGCAACTGACCGCAAGGAGTTAACAACCATGGAACTGGTCTTCGATGTGGTCAGTGCACAGCAGTTTGTGCCGGGTCTCTTGACCACCAAAACCTTCAAGCAGGCCGGCGGCATCATTGGCCGGGCGGAGGAATGCGACTGGGTGATTCCGGATCGCAAGCGCGTGCTGTCCAGCCGGCATGCCGAGGTGAGCTACCGCGATGGCTCGTTCTTTCTGACCGACACCAGCAGCAATGGCATCCAGTTGAAAGACAGCGGCGCCAGCCTGCGCAAGGATCAACCGCAACGCATCGAGCACGGCAGTGTGTACTGCTTCGGCGAGTTCGAGATTCGCGCGCGGCTGATTCAGGACCCGGCGCTGTTTGCCGGCGATATCGGTCGCTCGCAGCCGGCCGGCAGCATCATCCCGGACGACGCCTTTCTCGACCTGGACCCGCTGACCGCCCTCGAGCAGCAGGAACGGGTGTACGCCGAGGTCGATGACCTGACCGCGATCCTGCGTCCGCACAATGTGCAGGCGCAGCAGCGCGATTACGCGCAGATCGACGAAGAGAACCTCCAGGTGCCCGAGCTGGTGATGCCAACGCCCGAGCCGCAACCCAAGCGCGCGCCCGAGCCGGTACGCCTGCCTTTGAGCTTCTGGGAAAAATTCGGCGAGGCCCTCGGGGTCAAGCTCGACGACCTCGACGACGATGGCCGCGAGGCCCTGGCCCTGCATGCGGCCAGGTTGCTCAAGCAGAGCGTCGGCAGCCTGCAACAAAGCCTGCGCACCCGCAGCGAGCTGAAGAACGAACTGCGCCTGGCCCTGACCACCGTGCAGAGCGCCGGCAATAACCCGCTCAAGCACAGCGCCGACAGCAGCGAAGCGCTGAGCGCATTGCTACGCGGCGGCAAGCCCGGCGCGCTTTCCGCCGAGCAGACCATCAGCCGCAGCTTCCGCGACCTGCAAGCCCATCAGGTGGCCCTGCTGGCCGCCAGCCGCGCGGCGGTCAAGGGCATGTTCGAGCAATTGTCGCCGGAGCAACTGAGCCTGCGTTTCGAGCGCGAGGGGCGCAAGCCGTTGATCGCCACCGCCGGCAGCCGTTGGCGCGCGTACCGGCGTCTGCACACGCAGCTTACGCAGAACGACGACTGGAGCGAGCGCCTGTTCGCCCGCGACTTCGCCAACACCTATGAAGAACAGGTTCGCCTGATCGCCACCCTCAACACCGACGTTCAAGGATGATCTCCATGCATCGCTTTTCCCCCCTGGCCCTGCTGGTCGCCTTACTGGCCCTAGCCGGCTGCTCGGCGCTGTCGCCGTACTCGAATATGACCAAGCTCGACCTGCGCGTCAGCGGCAGCGAACAGCTCAACCCGGACCTCAATGGCCGGCCCTCGCCGATCGTGCTGCGCCTGATCGAACTCAAGCATCCGGTGGCCTTCGAGAGCGCCGACTTCTTCTCGCTCTACCAGCGCCCGAAGGAAGCCCTGGCGCCGGATATGGTCACCCTCGAAGAGCTTGAGTTAAGGCCGGGCGAGCAGCGCGAGCTGAAACTCTTTGTGCAGCCGGGCAGCCGCTATGTCGGCGTACTGGCCGCCTACCGCGACCTGCCGGAAAGCAACTGGCGCTTCGTCATTCCGCTGCAGGAACAGCAACGCAATAGCAGCGTACTGACACTCGATGCACTGGGTATCAAGGCCCAGGATGACGCCACCCAGGAAGGGAAATAAGCCATGGCCATGCATAAAGTGGTCTGGCAGGAAGGCATGCTGCTGCGTCCGCAGCACTTCCAGCAGAACGACCGTTACTACGACTACCAGCTGAAGACCCGCACGCAGAAACTCGACAGCTATGCCTGGGGCTTTTTCGAGCTGGAGATCGATCGCCAGTTTCTCAACATGGGCAAGTTGGTGGTGAGCAAGGCCAGTGGCATCCTGCCCGATGGCAGCCTGTTCGATATTGGCGCCGAGCGCGAGCCGCTGGCCCTCGACGTGCCGCCGAATACCGGCAACACCCCGGTGTACCTGGCCCTGCCGCTGGTCACCGGCAACCATATCGAGAGCCGCCGTCCGGAGCAGCAGGACGTGCTGGCACGCTTCACCGCCTTCGACGAGGAAGTCGCCGACTCCAACGCCGGCGACAGCGCATCGAGTCAGGTCAGCTGCGGCCGCCCGGATTTCCGCCTGCTGCTCGGCGAGCAACAGCGCGACCAGGCCTACGTCAAACTGCAGCTGTGCGACGTGCTGGATACCACCCCGGACGGGGTGATCAGCCTCGACCCGGAATTCATTCCGACCTACGTCAACTTCCAGGCATCCAGCTATCTGCTCAGCTGCCTCAAGGAAGTGATCAGCATGCTGGCCCATCGTGGCGACATCCTCGCCGAACGCATCAGCGCTACCGGCAAGGTCGGCGGCGCGGAAGTCGGCGACTTCATGATGCTGCAGCTGATCAACCGCTTCGAGCCGGTACTGCGCCATTACCTGGGCATCGAACAGGTGCACCCGGAGCAGATCTACCGCGAACTGCTGGGCCTGCTCGGCGAACTGGCGACCTTCTCCAGCGAGATCAAGCGCCCGCGCCTGGACGGTCGTTACCTGCACAGCGACCAGGGTCTGAGCTTTCGCAAATTGATGGACGCGGTCCGCCAGGTGCTGTCGATGGTCTTGGAACAACACGCCATCGAGCTGCTGCTGCAACAGCGCCAGTACGGTATTCAGGTGTCGCCGCTGCACGACCACAAGCTGCTCGCCACCTCCTCGTTCGTCCTCGCCGCCAGTGCCCAGTGCGACTCGGAAGAGCTGCGCAATCGCCTGCCCGCGCACCTCAAGGTCGGCCCGGTGGAAAGCATCCGCCAACTGGTCAACCTGCACCTGCCGGGGATCAAGGTCAAACCGCTGCCGGTGGCG
Organism: Pseudomonas sp. CC6-YY-74; assembly: GCF_002025205.1. Lineage (GTDB taxonomy): Bacteria > Pseudomonadota > Gammaproteobacteria > Pseudomonadales > Pseudomonadaceae > Aquipseudomonas > Aquipseudomonas paeninsulae. The sequence continues at coordinate 3,898,261 of NZ_CP019947.1, forward strand.
CCACGGCAGATCCCGTTCCACTCGGGCAAGACCTACTTCGCCTTGGAGCTCGGCTCCGAGGAACTGGCGCAGCTGGAGCGCTCCGGCGGCTTTGCCTTCCACGTGTCCGGCGAGTTCTCCGGGCTTGAGCTGAAATTCTGGGCGATCAGGAACTGACGATGACTACCAAGGAAATGGAATACGGCCAGGACGATAAAACCGTCATCCTCAACCGCCAGGGCGATGCCCCGGCGCACAGCCCACTGACCGACTTCGCCGCCCCGCCGAAATTCGAGCAGCTGGAAGAGCGGATGATTTACGCCGCGCGTCTGCGCCCGGCGGAAACCTTCAATATCAGCCTCAATCCGCTGGTCGCCGCGGCCTCGTCGCTGCTCTCGGAAGTGGTACGGCTCAAGCACAGCTTCGACAGCGAGGACATGCGCGCGCTGAACCAGCGTCTTTCCAGTGCGATCAAGCTGTTCGAGCACCGCGCCCTGCATGAAGGCGCCGAGAGCAGCCAGGTGATGGCCGCGCGTTATGTGCTCTGCACCGTGGTAGACGAGGCCGTGGTGACCACGCCCTGGGGCAACGAGAGCGAGTGGTCGCAGATGAGCCTGCTGTCGAGCTTCCACAACGAGACCTTCGGCGGCGAAAAGTTCTTCCAGCTGCTCGAGCGCCTGTCGCGCAACCCGGTCAAGCACCTGCCGATGCTCGAACTGATGTACCTGTGCCTGTCGCTGGGTTTCGAGGGCAAGTACCGCGTGCTGCCGCGCGGCATGCTCGAACTGGAAGCGGTGCGCGACAGCCTGTACCGGCAGATCCGCCAGATGCGCGGCGACGTGCCGCGGGAAGTCTCGCCGCACTGGCAGGGCCTGAAAGATACCCGCCGGCGCCTGGTGCGCATCGTGCCCTGGTGGCTGGTGGCGCTGTTCACCCTGATGTGTCTGGCCGTGATGTATGGCGGCTTCGCCTGGGTACTGGGCGAACAACGCGAGACTATTTTGCAGCCGTACGAGCAACTCGACCCGTCCGCGGGTGTAAGCATGGATGATCTGAAATGAAGAGTTTTTTCGGCAAGTTAGCCGCTTTTTTCTGCAAGACCTGGGTGTGGAGCCTGTGCCTGGTGTTGGTTCTGGCGCTGCTGGTGTGGTTCGTCGGCCCGCTGCTGGCGGTCGCCGACTACAAGTTCTGGGCGTCGACCACCAGCCGCCTGCTGAGCATCAGCGGGCTGTTCCTGGTCTGGGGCCTGGCCATGGTCTTCGCCAGCTGGAAGAGCGGCGCGCGCAAGAAGGCCGAGGAAGACGACGCCGAGGCCCAGGAACGTCTGCGCCGCGAAGGCATGATCGGCGAGGAGCAGGTCGAACTGCGCCAGCGCTTCAAGCAGGCGCTGCACACCTTGAAACGCTCCAGCCTGTATCGCGGCCGAAGCGAGAAGTGGCGCAACGAGTTGCCCTGGTACCTGCTGCTCGGCCCCCAGGGCAGCGGCAAGACCAGCCTGCTGGATTTCTCAGGCCTGGACTTTCCGCTCAACCGCGGTGAGCAGCAGCGCCTGACCAAGGACGTCTCCGGCACCCGTTACGCCGACTGGTATTTCGCCGATCATGCCGTGCTGATCGACACCGCCGGGCGTTACCTGAATCAACCCGACGCGCAGGTCGACAGCCGCGCCTGGGACTTCCTCCTCGGCCTGCTGCGCCAGCGCCGCGCCCGCCCGCTCAATGGTGTGCTGGTCAATATTCCGCTTGAGCTGCTGCAGGGCGGCAGCGAAGTCGAGCTGGAAAACCTGGCCCGGCAGACCCGCCAGCGTCTGCAGGAAATTCACCAGCGCCTCGGCGCCGATGTGCCGGTGTACCTGGTGCTGAGCAAGGCCGATAAGGTGCTCGGCTTCGATGAGTTCTTCGACCAGCTGTCGCGCGAGGAAAGCGATCAGGTGCTCGGCGCCAGTTTCCGCAAGGAGCAGAACGCTACCGACGTGCAGGTGATCCGCCAGGAGTTCGAAGAACTGCTGCGCCGCCTCAACAGCCAGGTGATCCTGCGCATGCACCAGGAGCGCGACACCCAGCGCCGTGGCCGTATCCTCGACTTCCCGCATCAACTCGGGCTGATCGGCGAGCGCCTGTGCCTGTTCAGCGAGTTGGCCTTCAGCGGCAACCGCTACCAGCGCGCCAGCCAACTGCGCGGTTTCTACCTGACCAGCGCGCCGGAGCTGAACAGCCAGCTCGACCCGAGCACCAGCGGCATCGGCCGCAACCTCGGCCTGGCCAGCAGCGCGCTGCCGACCTTTCGCAGTGGCCGTGCACGCTTTATCAACCACCTGCTGAGCCAGGTGATCTTCCCCGAATCCGAGCTGGCCGGCCTGGACCAGAAGGAAGTGCGGCGCATCGACTGGGGCCAGCGCGCCATGTACGCCGCGGCGTTCGTCTGCCTGAGTCTGTTCGGCGCACTCTGGGCCAACGGCTTCTCCGGCAACCACGGGCGCCTGGAGCAACTGCGCGACCTGGCGCAGCAACTGACCCAGCAACACGGCAGCCTGAGCGATCAGGACGATGCCCTGCGCACCCTCAAGGCGCTGGATCACAGCTACGCCGCGACCCAGGTATTCCCGCAGGTGGACGAAGCGGCCTACCTGCAACGCGGCGGCCTATACCAGGGTGAACAAGTCGGCCCTACCCTGCAACGGGTCTACCGCGGCGAGCTGGAAAACCTGCTGTTGTCGCGCGTCGGCCGTCAGCTGGAGGCGCAAGTACGGGCCAACCTGAACGACCGCGAGGGCCTGCTCAACAGCCTGCGCGCCTACCTGATGCTCAATCTGCAAGAACGGCGCGACAAGGCCTTCCTGCAGCAATGGCTGGCCGCCGACTGGTCGCTGCGCTACGCCGGCAACAGCGCCGGGCAGCGCGGGCTCAACCAACACTTCGAGCGCCTGCTGGCCGAGTCGTTCGCGCCCTACTCGCTCAACGAACCGCTGGTCGCCCAGGCCCGTCAGGTGCTGCGCAGCGAGTCGCTGGCCACGGTGGTCTACCGCATGCTGCGTGACCAGGCGCGCAGCCTGCCGGAGTATCGCCTCAACGAGAAACTCGGCCCGCAAGCCGGGTTGTTCGCCGGCGGCGATTACGCCATTCCGGGCTTCTATACCCAGGTCGGCTACCAGAAGACCTTCACCACCAAGGGCGCCGATCTGGTGCGCGACATCCTGCGCGACAACTGGGTGCTTGGTGGCAGTGACAGCCTCAGCAGCAACGACCTCAGCCGTTTGCTGGTGGAAATGGAACAGCTGTACTTCCGCGACTATGCCAACTACTGGGGCGAGGCCCTGGCCCATCTGACGCTGGAGCCGATCGGCAGCGCCAACCAGGGCGCCCTGCAACTGGCCGGCCTGACCGCCGCCAACTCGCCGCTGCTGCAATTGCTGGTGGAGGTGCGCGACAACACCCGTTTCAAGGGCATGGCCGACGCCGCCGACGACGCGGGCGAAGCTGCCGAGGCGCTGAAGGGCGCCAGGGGCAAGTTGGGTAAAGTCGCCAAGATCGCGGGCGCCGCGGCCAAACAGGCCCAGGCCGCGCTGGTGAAGAACCTGCCGGACACCGCGCGCAAAACCCTGGAACGGCGCTTCGAGCCGCTGCACCGTTTGCTCGACGACAACGGCGGTGCCGGCCCGGAACTGGCAATCACCCTGCAAGCCCTGGATGCGCTGCAGCTGCAACTGGCCAGCCTGGCCCACGCCAGTGCTCCGGGACAGGCCGCGTTCGAACTGGCCAAGGCGCGCATGGGTGGCAAACGCGATGCCATCAACCAGCTGCGCAGCAGCGCCGCGCGCCTGCCGCAACCGGTCGGCAACTGGCTCAGCCTGCTCGCCGAAGACAGCTGGATGCTGGTGCTGGACGACGCCTATTACTACCTCAACCAGCGCTACAAGAGCGAGCTGTACGCCGCCTATAAAGGCTCGTTGAAGCAGCGTTATCCGTTCAGCGCGCACAGTGAAAGCGACGTGGCGATTGCCGACTTCCGCGAGTTCTTCAAGAGCCAAGGCATCGCCCAGCGCTTCTTCGACGACTACCTCAAGCCCTTTGTCAGCGGCAGCGCCGGCCAGTACCGCCGGCGCCAGGTCGATGGCCGCGGCTTGCCGCTGTCGCGCGAGTTCCTGTTGCAGATGAGCCATACCCAGACCATCCGCCGCAGCTTCTTCGCCGAGAACCCCAACGAGCCGAAAGTGCTGTTCAAGCTCGAGCCTTATTCGCTGGATTCCAGCCTGGGCCGTGCGGAATTCCGCTTCGGTGGCCAGCGCATGGAATACCGCCACGGGCCGATCGTGCAGACCGCCTTCAGCTGGCCAGCCGAGGCCAACGAAGGCCGCACCAGCCTGGTGGTCGAGGAACTCGGCGGGCACAAGGTCGGGATCGAGAAGAACAGCGGGCCCTGGTCGCTGTTCCGCCTGCTCGACCTGATGAGCGTGGACTACCACAGCGGTCGCGACGTGCTGATGCTCAAGGCCGATCTCGGTGGTCGGCATGCCAACTACCTGTTGCACAGCCAGCGCTCGCCGAATCCGTTCGATATCGACCTGCTGCGCAGCTTCAAGCTGCCGGCGACGCTCTGATGGCGCAAGTGACTAACGCATGGCGCAGCGCCGCGCGTACCGAAGTCGGCAAGGTGCGCGCGCGTAACGAAGATGCTTTTCTGGCGATGCCGGAGCAGGGCCTGTGGGTGGTCGCCGATGGCATGGGCGGGCACCAGAACGGCGCCCTGGCCAGCCGCCTGATCGTCGAGTACCTGGCCGAACCCAGCGCGGGCGACCTGCAGCAGCGTCTGCAGCAGTTGCGCCAGCGCCTGCACGGCCTCAACCGGCGCCTCGGCCAGGAGCTGACGGTCACCGCCGAGCGCCCCGACCCGGTGATCGGCAGCACCGTGGTGGCGCTGCTGATCGACGGCGACCGCGGCGCCTGCGTGTGGGCCGGCGACAGCCGCTGCTACCTGTGGCGCGGCAGCCGGCTGTACCAGCTCAGCCGCGATCACTCGCTGCTGCAACAACTGATCGACGAGCAACAGCTCAGCCCGACCGAGGCCGCCCGCCACCCGGCGGCCCATGCGCTGACCCGCGCCATTGGTGCCAGCGAAGAGTTGAAGCTGGAGATTCTCGAACTGGATATCCTGCCCGGCGATGTCTTTCTGCTGTGCAGCGATGGCCTCTATCAGGATCTGTCCGCCGACGAGTTGGGCGCCGCGCTCAATCTGCCGGCGCCGCAGTTGACCCTCAATCGCCTGTTTCAGCGGGTGCTCGACGGCCCGGCGCGGGACAACCTGAGTGCGGTGGTGATCCGCCGATGAGGAGCCCAGGATGAGCGAGCAACTGCTCGACGCACCGCCGCTGGCCAGCGCTGAGGCCAGCGACCTGACCTATTTCGCCCTGGCCGCCACTGCGGCCAAACCGGCGGAAAAGGTCACGCGGCCGGTGCTCAGCGAACTGCCGGACGTGCTCGGCGGCCGCTACAAGATCGAGCGCCTGCTCGGCGTCGGCGGCATGGGTGCGGTGTACCGCGCCCGCGACCTGCTGCGCGAACAGTTCGGCGATCCCGAACCCTATGTGGCGCTGAAAACCCTCAGTGACGACTTCGCCGAATACCCGGATGCCAACGCCCTGCTCTACAGCGAATTCGCCCTCACCGCGCGGCTCACCCATCCCCATGTGGTGCGCCTGTTCGGTTTCGAGGTGGACGTGCCGAGCCAGCGCGCCTTTCTGATCCTGGAGCTGCTCAAGGGCCTGACCCTCGATCAATTGCTCTGCGAGCGACCCGAGGGCGTGCCCTGGAGCGAGTTGCAGGAAATTGCCGTCGCCCTGCTCGACGCCCTGAGTTATTCGCACAGCCTGGGCGTGCTGCACGGCGACCTGAAGCCCAGCAATGTGATGCTTGCCGAAGACGGCTTGCGCCTGTTCGATTATGGTCTCGGCCAGCCGGTGGAAGGCCTGTTACCCGGCCTGCCGCGCCTGTGCCGCAATCGCTTTACCGCCTGGACCCCGCGTTACGCGGCGCTGGAATTGCTCGATGGCGCGCCACTGACTGCCGCGGCCGATGTCTACGCCCTGGCCTGCGTGCTCTACGAGCTGGCCAGCGGTCGCCATCCGTTCCGCCGTCTCAGCGCCAAACAGGCCAAAGCGATGGAACTGGACAAGCAGCTGCAACGACCGGAGCAACTGCCGGCGCACTGCTGGCCGGCCCTGCGCACCGCTCTGGCATTCGAGGAGGCGCAGCGCAGCATCAGTTGCGCGCAGTTGCTCGAGGTATTTCGCCAGCAGCCGCCGCCGAGCCGCTGGTCGCGCTGGCTGGGCCGTAGCCGCTAGTCGACGGCATCAATGGATGATCTTTTTACAAGGAAATGAGCATGTTCAACCCGGCCAATGAAACCCATTTCAGCCTGAGCATCGAAGGCCTCGAACACGACCTGCAAGTGCTCGAGTTCAGCGGTCGCGAGGCGATCAGCCAGCCCTATCGCTTCGAGGTTGAGCTGATCAGCCAGCGCCCGGATCTCGACCTGCAAAGCCTGCTGCACCTGCCGGCTTTTCTCGCCTTCAGCCCCGATGACCTGGGTATTCACGGCTTGATCTACCGGGTTGCCCAGGGCGAGTCCGGCAAGCGTCTGACCCGCTACACAGTCTCCATCGTGCCGCAGCTCAGCTACCTGAGCCACCGCAGCAACCAGCGCATCTTCCAGCACCTGACGGTGCCGCAGATAGTCGCGCAGGTGCTGGAGGAGCACGGCATCCAGGCCAACGCCTACCAGTTCCAACTCGGCCGACGGTCTATCCCGAGCGCGAGTACTGCGTGCAGTACGACGAGTCGGACCTGCACTTCATCCAGCGCCTGTGCGAGGAGGAAGGCATTCACTACCACTTCCAGCACAGCAGCAACGGGCATGTCATGGTCTTCGGCGACGACCAGAGCGCCTTCGGCAAACTCGGCCAGCCGACTGCGTATCTGCAGGACAACGGCATGACCGCCGATGAACCGGTGATCAAGCGCCTCAAAGTGCGCCTGGAAACCCGCACCAGTCGCACCACGCGCCGCGATTATGATTTCGCACAGCCGCGCCTGCTCCTGCAGGCCGGCTTCAAACCCGCGCCAGACCCCGACGCCAAGCCGCTGCCGGATCTGGAAGACTACGACTACCCCGGCCGGTTCGTCGACCGTACGCGCGGCAAGCATCTCAGCCAACGCAACCTGGAGCGTCACCGCGCCGACTACTGCCTGGCCGAAGGCCGTGGCGATCAGCCCAAGCTGCTTAGCGGCCACTTCCTCGAACTCTCTGACCACCCGCGTGGCGACTACAACGACCTCTGGCTGCTGCACGACGTGATCCACCAGGGCAAACAGCCGCAAGTGCTGGAAGAGTCGATTACGTCGGGCGACGCCATACATTCGCCCTCCCCCCTTTGGGATGAGGGGCAAACAGACAACGCCGAGTTCCACCAAGGCTACCGCAACCGCTTCACCGCCACCCCCTGGGACGTGCCCTACCGGCCGCCGCTGGCGCACGCAAAACCGCGCGTGCTCGGCAGCCAGAGCGCGGTGGTCACCGGCCCGGCCGGCGAAGAGATCCACTGCGACCAGTACGGCCGGATCAAGGTGCAATTCTTCTGGGACCGTCACGGCCAGGCCGACGACAAAACCAGCTGCTGGCTGCGCGTGTCCAATAGCTGGGCCGGCGACAACTACGGCGCCATCGCCATCCCGCGCATCGGCATGGAAGTGCTGGTGACCTTCCTCGAAGGCGACCCCGACCAACCCCTGGTCACCGGCTGCCTGTACCACAAGGAGCACGTCGTCCCTACGACCTACCGGCGAACAAGACCCGCAGCCTGTTCAAGACCCTGAGCTCGCCGGGCGGTGGCGGCTACAACGAACTACGCATCGAAGACAAAAAAGGCGAAGAGCAGATCTACCTGCACGCCGAACGCGACTGGGACGAAAACATCGAGCACGACCAGAAAATCCGCGTCGGCCACGAGCGTCACGACACGGTCGAGGCCAACAGTTACACCGAACTCAAAGCCGAAGAACACCTGACCGTCAAAGCCGAGCGCAAAGTCGAAGTCAAACCCGACGATCACCTCACGGTCGGGCAGAACCAGCACATCAAACTCGGCAGCGCGCAACTGACCAAAGCCGGTCGCGAGATCCACCTCAAGGCCGGGCAGAAAATGGTCATCGAAGCCGGCACCGAACTGTCCCTCAAGGCCGGCGGCAGCTTCATCAAACTCGACCCCGGCGGCATCACCCTCAGCGGCCCCCTGGTCAAGATCAACGCCGGCGGCGCGCCGGGCAAGGGCTCGGGCATCAAGATCAAACCGCCGGTACTGCCAGGAGCGGCGGACAGCGACAAGGCGGGGAATTTGTTGGATCAGGCGCAAGCCGGTGCCCTGCTCAACACACCAAACAAGCGCAAACGTATGCTCAATTTCTCGGGCTAACAGGGATGGAGCGCGAGCGGTCAATTAGCTCGCCAACAAGGATTAGGGATTACCACCATGGCAGACAGCAAACCGATCAACTGGGCGTATCCGTTCAAAACCACTGAAGCATCGGTAAACCCACTGCAGTACCTGACCCACATGGCCAAAGCCAAGGATGGCTACTACCCCACCGGCGAGAACGGCCTGTGGCACGGCGGCGTGCACTTCGACAAAGGCACCGCTGCGGTCTTTGACCAGTCCAGCGTGCGCTGTATCGCCGATGGCGAGGTGATCGCTTATCGCATCAACGATAGCTACCCGGTCAGCGAATACACCGAGGCCATCCCGCAGATCAAACGCGTGCCGTTCTCCTCGGGGTTCGTGTTGGTCAAACATAAGCTCCAGCCTCCTCAGCCCAGCAACGGCACATCAACAGCCAGCGAACAGTCGCCTCCCACACTGACCGTCTACAGCCTGTATATGCATTTGCAGGACTGGGCGGGCTATCAGGCCAAAGCGGATCTTGCCCGACCGGGATTCTGGGACGCAGTAACGTATATCGTCGACACCAAAGACCAGGGCCTCAATGTACGTGCCGAGCCCAACACCAACGGCACGCATTTGGCCGTGCTAGCCAAGGACTCGCAGGTCACCGTCAGCCACCCAGAGGGCGATTACTGTAAGTTGCTTAGCATCGTCAGTGGGGCAGCCGAACCGGCTCTGACGCCAGACAGTGCAGGCAAGCTACCCGGCTTTGTGGCCTTCAAACTGCTCAAAGCCCAACACGAACCCAAGGCCAAGGACAGCGTGGTAGTGCTAAACCCAGGCATCGCGATCAAGGCCGGCGACCTGATCGGTCATCTAGGCACCTATCAGAACCACAACGGCGCAGCGCAGCCGCTGCTGCATCTGGAGGTATTCAGCTGCGAAGACGTACCCAGCTTTATCAGCCAAAGCCAAGCCTGGGCCCGCAGCCTGCCAGATACCGAGAAGACCCTGCTCAAGGTCCACAAGGACGCCAGCCGACTGATCACCCACCGTGACGATATCAAGGCCGACAACCCACCCCAACTAGGCGACGCCGGCAGCCAGATCGGCGTTGATCTGATCATTCCTCAAGCCCTGCTTGATGGGTTACCAGCGGCTAACAAAATCAAAGCCAGCAAAGCTGTCGCCGGCAGCAACATTCCGCAGACCACTCACTGGTGGCGTCTGGACGGACTGCTCGCAGACAGGGATGGCAACCCCATCAACGGTTGGCTCGCCGAACAAGACCTAATCACCACGCGCCATAGCCCTTGGGAATGGCAAGACTTCCAATGCATCGAAGACACCGGCAAGCCGGTTGAGAAACTGGCCTACACCCTGAATGCCAGAGGCATGCTGAGCGACGATGAAAAGCAGAATTACCGCGCCCAGATCAGCAAAGCCGACGGCGGCCCTATCTTGGGCATCGCCCGCCTCTACGACATAGTCGACACCAATAAGGACGACGTACTTACCAGCGACGAGATTCGCGCAGCTCTCGGCAAACCCTGGCACGCCCAAGTGCTTGGCCAGCTAATCACCAAATATGAAAGCGAGTGGTACTGGAACAAAAGCAAATGGGACGAACTCGACCCATTGCTGGCAGAGGAGCCTGGCACGCCAAATCAGACCTGGGAAGTGGAAAAACAGCGGATCGAGAAGCTGAGCTGGTGGAAAGAGCTGGCGGGGCAGCATGAGATTAGTGGAGATGGATTAGCTTGGCACCTCCATGCTCCCATGCTCGTTGCCGACTTTACGGGTAAGAGAAAAAATACCTGCTCGAAATGCAACAAGAGCATCTCTATAACTTATGAGCTGATGAAAAAAATATGTCCAAACAACACAGCAGAGGACTTCATCAAGGACTTTGTTTTGCATACCGAAAATTTCTTCGAGAAATATGGAATCAACTCCTGCTCCCAAGTAACCCATCTACTTGCACAAGCCAAACACGAAACAAAACGATTTACTGCATTTCGCGAGTCACTTTACTACTCTAGCTACACAGCCCAAGACCTATATAGCATGGCCCCTACGGCAATCAACAATGGCTTCACTCGTAAAGGTCTAACCTTTCCCACCCACGCAGCAAAACTTCAATATATCGAGGCTAACCTGCTAAAGAACGACGCAGGATACGGCCAGCATTCCTTCGGCAGCAACGAATATCCAGACAACGATTATCGCGGACGAGGTTTGCTCCACCTCACTCATTACACGAACTATCACGCTTGCGCCTTAGCAATAGGCAAGCCGATCGATGCAGAACCGACGCTGGTACAAAGTGATGTAGCTGTAATTGTCGAAACCGGGCTCTGGTTCTGGAAAACCAATAACTTGAAAGTCCACGCAGAAAACACCGAACTCACAGAAGAGGAAGCTGTGAAGAAAATCACACGGATCATCAATGGTGGGGATAAAGGCCTCGCGGAAAGAAAGCAATTTAAACGCGAAATTACTGAGGTATTCATTGAGCTATATGGGAGCTGCTCTGCATGAAAATTAAAAAACTACTATGCGCACTGACTTTTTCTGCCGTGGTCAGTACATGCTATGCAGACGGCTCAGCCTGTGCGGCCAAATCTGAAAAGGATTTATACAGCCCGATACTTCTAGACAAGAGTTTCGCGATACGCTTTGAAATTTCAAATATATCGATCGATCCGAATGGTGATATTTTCCCCATCATGATAGTGGGACAGAACTGCGATACCGGAAGCGAAACGCAAATCGCAGAACTTCCCTATCTTGGCGACCCTGGGAAAGTGGAGAGCGCCTTCTTGGCAGACTCAGATTTCGACGGTAAGGCAGAGCTCTTTGTCATTCATAGAGCAACCCTTTACTCCGACACCGGTATCAGCTACGGCTCTGATTACTTCACAACACTGGTCTACAAGTACCTAGACACATTTACGTACGAACGGAGCGATCGAGTCAGCACCTACTTCGGCGCTGGTGGGGACGTCTTATCGTCACTTACGAGCGACAAACTCGCATACGAATACCCATACAAATCCGAAGTCTCTATCCAAAGCAGATTAGCTTCCGCTCAATACAAAGCATGGCTCGAACAGAAACAAATCACTACCCGCATATCGAGAAAGACCTACTTACATGATCAGCCCAACGTTGCAGATAGAACCTCAAAATATTTGATAGATGGCGATGAGGTTCAAGTACTGAATCAGGAAGCAGGCTGGCTGGAGGCCGTGTTTCACAACAAGAAAAAAGGCGACATCAAGGGGTGGATACAGCGCAAGGATACACTCGAATGCGCAAACCAAAACTTAGGCGTCGATAAGTAAAACGGATCAATTACTTGGACGCGGCGTAGGGATATTCTTCCATGAGCCAGTAAACCAATATACAGATAAATAACCGGATGAGTAAGGGATAACTTTATTTCTACGACTGGTAATATACCGGAAAACAAATCTGCAATTCTTCTCGTTTCCGGCTCTTCTTGCCCACAGCTGAGTTTAAATAATGCGTAATATCAGTATATTTTTTGTTATTAGTTTCCTGTCAACCATGCAGGCAGTGGCTGCATGCCGTACGCCTACAGATGATTTCAATGGGCTGCGCTGTTTAAGTGAAATTTATAAAGACTCAGACATTGCTCTAAATAAATCTTATACTAAGCTCATATCGTCGCTAGACATGAAAGGCAAGCAGGCTGCTAAAGAAAGCCAGCTGAGCTGGATCAGGTTAAGGGATGGTCAGTGCGGATATAGGCAATCTTATCAGTTCTTGTTTGATATGGACTGTGCAATAAAAATCACCCAAGAGCGGGATTTATATCTTCGTGCACTGCAAAGTGAGTGCAGAGGGCTAGATTGCCTCTACAACAATCCCGACTTGGTTCGGCAAATCGACATTAAAACTGCATTTTTGACCGGATTTCTGAACACAATAAAATCAAAAGACGTGAAGCGCTTCATGCAACACATGAACAAGGAATATCTTGAAGAACAATTCTATGGCTTTCTAAAAGGCGATTCTGAGTATTTTATCAATTCATTTCTTTGGGGTAGAAACACCCTTGATAATAGCTATACCGATATAGCAATTAGCTCAATAGAAAAAATTGAGATCACCTCCTATGAGGCAAGTCAAAACAACCCATTAGAATTCAATGTTAAAATACTTGTTTTTTGGCGAGATGGAAAATCAGAGTGCAAATTCGGCATGCTGCAGGATCCTGACTCAGGCATATTTTCAATAATTGGAAGCTATGGTTAGTTTCCAGGATTAAATTGGTCGGAAAAGATAACTGTTTTATTTACTTCCCCGATCATCAAGCCTTTATTGTGAGAACGCACAGAAGTTAGGGGCCATACTCAGGACCGATAAGGGGACAGATTTATTTTTGACTGACGGGAGTAGCCGACAAATAAATCTGTCCCCTTTTTTGCAGTCCTGCCGACCAACTGGACGCGGGGCGAGAACAACGACTCCGGCATCAACCTGACCATCCTGGCCCAGTTGCTTGAGCAGTCCGATCAGACGTTCGCCGAAGCGAGTGGCATGCATGCAGAAGGGACCCGACGCACATGAAAAGAATATTCCAATACCTGAGCCTATGCCTGCTGATTCCTGCGGGCATGGCGCTGGCTGACGCGCCACGTCAGGAGTGCATTGGGCGCATGACCTTCGATGTGCCAGAGGTGATGCAGTGGGCTGTTTACAATGCCGACCATACCAACCGCATCACCGAAGGGGGGGGGCATGGCTTTACCAAGAAGGTTTATGCCAGTGGCGATAACGCCAGCTATGACTACGACGGCCTGACCATCTATGTCAGCGATATTGTTGAGCGCGACGCTTTCGACGGCGCTGCGAGATATAAAAAGGGCACGGCAAATCTGTATCAGGAGAGACTGAAGAAGGACCTCGTTACAGCTAACCGATTATTGAAGGAGTTTAAAGAGAACAAATATAAGCCAGAGGATATTGCCAGTCTTGATACTGATCTAAAGGAAATAGAACGAAAAATCCCGCTCGCCAAAATCCATGAATACGATCTTGGTATTCCCGACGCCTACTTCTTGGGCGGCAATATCGCGCCGGGCGAGGCCCTGCTTTGGCGCAACAGCCGGGTGTACTACTTCACCTTCGGCAAGGCGGGCCCCGACTCTGCCGAGCGCATCAAGGCGCTGATAGGCCGCTTTCAGCCACGCGAACTCTACGAAGTACCCAAAGATCCAGGCTTCTGCTTTCCCTACGGCTTTATCGCCGACGATGGCAAAACCGCCTACAGCATCAAGAACAGCCTGCGCTTTACCCACACGCCCAACGTCATCTTCACCCTGGTCGCCGCCTCCGCGAATGACCCTTGGCAGACCAAGCCCACCACCGGCACCTACGACAACGACTACCGCCCCGGCTACGACGCCAACAAGTGGACGAAAACCGCCTTCATAGAGCGCCTGTACCTGGGCAAGCGCCTGGCCGGCCTGGAAGGCTGGCGCCTCGATCCCAAGTCTGGCTCAGGTGAACAGGAACGCGCCTGGTTCGGCCTGGCCCACACCGGCGGCACGTTGTCTCCACTACTGGCCGTACAGATGTTCACCTTCCAGCAGGGCACCGATGATTTGAAAGACCTAACGCCACCGCCCGAAGAGGTCATCCCGCGGTTCAAGGTATTGAGTGAAAGCATCAAACAAACCCTGGCGAAGTAATGCCCCTGCAGACATTTACTGTTCCACCGCCTCCAGCGCCTGGGACAATGCCGTTGCGTCCGCAAAGCTGCGTTGCCCCTGCAGTATACCGTCACGCAAATCGAGCCAAAGCACGTTGGGAGTGTCTACCGGGTAGCGCGGCGCGATGCGGGCGTCGCGGTCTAGGAGAATGCGGTAGTTGTAGTCGCGCATCTTGGGGATGGCGAACAGGCTGGCGATCACCTTGGGCATGCGGCTGATATCGGCGAGAAAAACCGTGTGGCGTTGCTCCAGGTAACCCTTGGGCTTGCCTTGCAGTGCGGCGTCGACCAGTTTGGCGGCGTCCATGCTGCGGGCCACCAGCAGCACCTGTAGATGGTTATCCAGGGTGTAGGACTGGTCGTGCTGATCCAACAGGGTCCAAAGGGCCAGCCGCTCGCCGGTTTCCAGCGCCATGACGCTGGCGCAGCTCAGGCACAGCAGCAGAACGAGGGCGGTTTTCATGGCTGACACTCCAGTCTTATAGATCTTCCTCGGTTACCAGCCGCACCGCCCCCGCCTCCAGCGCATAGGCCGCATCCGCCAGCTCGTTGCTGACCTGCTCTACCTGCAACGTCCCGCTGACCCAGAGCGGGGCGTAGATGTCTTCGAGTTCGATGCCTGCCGGGTAGCGCACCAGCACCAACTGGTTGGGTGGCGGTGGTGGGACGTGGATGCAGGCGCCGGGATAGGGGACGAGGAAGAACAGGATGCTGCGGCCCTGGGAGTCGGTTTCCAGGGGCACGGGGTAGCCGCCCAGGCGGATGGCCTTGCCGTCGAGGGCGGCTACGGTCTTGGCCGAGTACATCACCGCGGGCAGGTTCTTGTCCTGCTGCTTGAGGCCACTGGGATCGTAGAAGGTGCCGTCCTGTTCGGGACTGTCGTGGCTGATTTCCGGCATGGCTTCGAGGGCCTGGCGGTCTTCATCCGGCATCAGCTCGAGCCAGTCGGTTTCCGGCAGCTCGGCGCAGGCCAGGCTGCTCAATAGCAGGAGGGACAACAGCAGGTAGCGCATGAGCGGACTCGCAGGTGGTTAGTGGATTAACTCAAATTCGCCGGTTTGGGTCTTGTCTGTGGGCGGCCCGACCTCGGGGCGAAGCCTTTGTCCTGCAGCGTGCCACCGCAACCTGGCAGCCTTACGGGCTGCATTCGCCGAAGGGCAAGCCCCCGCATGGCTGTGGCAAATGGCGCAAGCCCGCCAGCGCACCCATGGATGGGACGGTAGGAAAAATGCCGGGAGGCGCGGCCTCCTAGCAGGCTCCGGACAAGCTTGAGTCCATGGCTAATCGGATTAACCGAACAGGCCAGCAGGCAACCAAGGGCTGCGCTCAGTCCTTTTTGACTGCGCCGTAGATTATCAGCAGAACGATGGCGCCGATCACTGCACCGATGAAACCCGCCCCCTGGCCCGCCTGGTAGATGCCCAGCGCCTGGCCGCCGTAGGTCGCGGCGATGGCGCCGCCAATGCCGATCAGGATGGTCATGATCCAGCCCATGCTGTCGTCGCCAGGCTTGAGGAAGCGTGCAATCAGGCCAACGATCAGGCCGATTAAGATGGTGCCGATAATGCCCATGACTGGTTCTCCGAATAGGTAAGTGGGCCAGGGCGGAGAAACGCCGTGGCATTAGGCTATCGGATGGATGGGAGTCGCGGAGGTTCCGTGAAAAATCTCCGGTGCCGGTTGCAGCCGCCGCCAGAGACGACTTCAGAGGTTGTGAAAACATCGAACGCCGTCACGAGGACGTCTCCAGGTGTTCGCGGCAAGGCGCTCCGCAAAAAACCGGGGGCGTTTAGTGAGCTAAATGACCCCGTTTTTTGCTTAGCGCAACGTCAGCAGCGGCCCCCTGGAGACGGCCGCAGTAGGCGAGCGTGTTTTCGCAGCCTCTTATGCCTTGCTGATCAGCGCCTCAACGGCAGCTATCTGCTGGTCCAGGGTGGCGCGATCGGCACAGCGCAGGGTGGCGTGGCCGACCTTGCGCCCGACCTTGAAGGCCTTGCCGTAGTGGTGCAGGTGGCAGTCGTCGATGGCGATGACCTCGGCCACCGGCGGTACTACGCCGATGAAGTTGAGCATGGCGCTCTCGCCGACCTTGGCGGTCGAGCCCAGCGGCAGGCCGGCAACGGCGCGCAGGTGGTTTTCGAACTGGCTGCACTCGGCGCCTTCGATGGTCCAGTGCCCGGAGTTGTGCACGCGCGGGGCGATCTCGTTGGCCTTGAGGCCGCCGTCGACTTCGAAGAACTCGAACGCCAGCACGCCGACGTAGTTGAGTTGGCTCAGCACGCGGCTAGCATAGTCTTCGGCCAAGGCCTGCAACGGGTGGTCGCTGCTGGCGATGGACAGGGCGAGGACGCCGCTGTCGTGGCGGTTGTGCACCAGCGGGTAGAAGCGCGTCTCGCCATCGCGGCCGCGCACGGCGACCAGCGAGACTTCGCCGGTGAAGGGCACGAAGCCTTCGAGGAGGCACGGTACGCTGCCCAGTTCGGCGAAGGCGCCGGTCACATCCGCAGGCGTGCGCAGGACCTTCTGGCCCTTGCCGTCGTAGCCCAGGGTGCGGGTCTTGAGTACCGCCGGTAGACCGATAGCGGCGGCGGCAGCATCCAGGTCGACCTGCGATTGGATGTCGGCGAACGCTGGCGTCGGGATGCCGAGGTCCTTGAACATCGACTTCTCGAACCAACGGTCACGGGCGATGCGCAAGGACTCGGCGCACGGGTAGACCGGCACGAACTGGGAGAGAAACGCCACGGTCTCGGCCGGCACGCTCTCGAACTCGAAGGTCACCAGATCGACCTCATCGGCCAATTGGCGCAGGTGATCCTGATCGCCATAGTCGGCGCGGATGTGCTCGCCGAGCGCCTGGGCGCACGCATCCGGAGCCGGATCGAGGAAGGCGAAGTTCATCCCCAGCGGAGTACCTGCCAGGGCCAGCATACGACCCAGTTGGCCGCCACCGATTACACCGATTTTCATGCGTCTACCTCTTCAAATGCCGCAAGCGCCTTCGCGGTACACAACCCATGGGAGCGGGCGGGCCCGCGATGCCTTGATCCGGCCAGGAATGCCTAGCCGGCAGTCACGCCTGACGCGGGTCCGGATTTTCCAGCACGGTGTCGGTCTGCTCCTGACGGAACTGCTTCAGCGCCGCGTGGAACTGCGGGTGCTGGTGACCGAGGATACTCGCCGCCAGCAACGCCGCGTTGATCGCACCGGCCTTGCCGATGGCCAGGGTGGCGACCGGAATACCGGCCGGCATCTGCACGATCGACAGCAGCGAATCGACGCCCGAGAGCATCGCCGACTGCACCGGCACACCGAGTACCGGTAGGTGGGTCTTGGCCGCACACATGCCCGGCAGGTGGGCGGCGCCACCGGCACCGGCGATGATCACCTGGATGCCACGGCTGTCGGCCTGTTCGGCGTACTGGAACAGCAAATCCGGAGTGCGGTGGGCAGACACCACTTTGACTTCATAGGGGATGCCCAGCTTGTCCAGCATCTCGGCGGTGTGGCTAAGGGTGGACCAATCGGACTTGGAGCCCATGATCACGCCAACCAGTGCGCTCATCGTCGTGCCTCTTCATCGGGCGCCTCACGGCGCGTCAAAAACCAACAAGCCACGCAGAGGGCGTGGCTTGTCATGTTCGGGTCAAACCCGCGAGCAGGCGGGTTTTGAGGCGGCGCAGTATAGCGTAACGCCACAAAGAGCGCCCCCCTGCATGACCGCCCGTCCGCCGGCCTGGCGCCGGGGGTCGCGGGCCTTCTCTCTCTATACAGGCAGTGAACGTCTGCGCCCTTGAGCTAGACGCCTGCACAGGAGCAAACTGCCAGCACACACCGCATCCGGCCTCGCACATCGAAGCCCTCGCGGAATCCATTCAGCTCTACCCCTTTGCACGGCTATTACGCTCGGTTTCCTGAGGGGGCCCGAGCGCCGGCATCAGCTCCTGCACATTGCCCATGACTGAGTCGGGGCAGCATCTGCTGCGCGATAGCCTGCAGCCAAAACCGATCCGGCCCAGCCTCGCGGTATGCTTCTTGCTCTGTTTCAACGCCCGAACCCAGCGGATGCCGTCGATGTTGCATGCCCACCTGACCACCCTGCATGTCGTCTCGATGATTCTCGAGCTGTTCGCCGAACGGCCCGAGTGGAGCGAGGCCTTGCTGGCCGGCAGTGGCATCCAGGCCAGCGACCTCGCGAGCGGCGGGCAGCGCATCACCCGCACCCAGGAATTGCAAGTGTGCGCCAATGCCCTGAGCCAGCGCAGCGACCTTGGCCTAGCGCTGGGCCGTCGTATGCACGTGTCCGCCTACGGCTTGCTCGGTTACGCCGCGCTGTCGAGTGCCACCTTTGGTGACGCCTGGCAGTTGCTTCTGCAGTACCCGGCCCTGCTCGGCACCTATTTCAAGCTGGATCTGACGGTGGAAGACGAACTGGCCTGGGTCGGCGCCGCCGAGTACCAACATGCGTCGGCGCTGGAGCAGTTCAATGTGGAGATGTGCCTGGCCTCGTTGAAGCTGATCTGCGATGACCTGCTCGGTCAGCCTGTGCCACTGGCCGCGGCGCAGTTCCGCCACGCCCGGCCGGCCTATATAGATCGCTACCCGGCCAGCTTCGCCTGCCCGTTGCAGTTCGAGGCGCCGCGCAATGCCTTCGCCTTCCCCGCCGAGTGGCTACAACGACGCCTGCCGCTGGCCGACCCGGTCACCCATCAGGAGATGCTCGCCCGCTGCCGCAAGCTGAATGTCGAGTTCACCACCCGCCAGGCCTGGCTGCAGCGCGTGCGCGAGGCACTGACCAGCCACTTGGCCGAGCCACCGGGACTGGAGGCGCTGGCGCAGCTGATGCACTGCTCGCCGCGCTCCCTGCGCCGGCACCTGCAGGAGCTCGGCACCCATTATCAGGAACTGCTCGACGAGCTGCGCTTCGAACGGGCGAAGACCTTGCTCGCCCAGGAGGACTGGCCGATCTGCCGGATCGCCGAGGAGTTGGGCTTCAGCGAGAGCGCCAGCTTTCGGCATGCCTTCCAGCGCTGGAGCGGGGTCGCGCCGAGTCGTTTCCGCAGCTGACGCTACGCTGTGGCCAGCAAGTTTGGCCACTTCGATCCCCTATTGGCCGTTGCCAGCGTTCCCCAGTCGGCCGGCCCGGCGAACAATGACTCCCACAAGATTGGCAGCCATTGCTGTGCTTGCCACAACAACAAACCTGGGAGCCGCCCACACATGCTGACTTACTACAGCGACGACCATCACCTGCACCACGGCAGCTGCGAACTGATGAACGGGCAACTGGTGCCCTGCTTCGAGAAGCCGCAACGCGCCGACCATATCCTGGCGCGGGTCAAGGATCGTCAGCTCGGCGAAGTGCGCGCGCCCAAGGACTTCGGCCGCGCGCCGCTGCAACGCATCCACAGCGCGGCCTATCTGGAGTTTTTCGAGGGCGCCTGGGCGCGCTGGCAGGAGCAGGCCGGTCAGGGTGATCTGCTGCCCTACACCTGGCCAGCGCGCACCCTGCGCTCGGTCATGCCGACAAGCCTGCACGGTCAGCTCGGTTACTACAGCTTCGACGCTGGGGCGCCGATTACCGCCGGTACCTGGCAGGCCGCCTACAGCGCCGCGCAAGTCGCGCTTAGCGCCCAGGCGGAAATCGCCGCCGGCGCCCATAGCGTCTTCGCCCTGTGTCGCCCGCCGGGCCACCACGCGGCCGCCGATGTAATGGGCGGCTACTGCTACCTGAACAACGCGGCCATCGCCGCCCAGGCCTTCCTCGATCAGGGCCGGGCCAAGGTGGCGATCCTCGACGTCGATTACCACCACGGCAACGGCACTCAATCGATCTTCTACGACCGCAGCGATGTGCTGTTCGCCTCGATCCATGGCGATCCGCTGGCGGAGTTTCCGTTCTTCCTCGGCTATGCCGATGAAACTGGCGAAGGCGCCGGCGAAGGCTGCAACTTCAACTACCCGTTACCGGCCGGCAGCGGCTGGGAGGAATGGGCCGATGCCCTGGAGCAGGCCTGCCAGCGCATCGCCGAGTACGGCGCAGAAGTGCTGATCGTCTCGCTCGGCGTGGACACCTTCAAGGACGACCCGATCTCCCAGTTCAAGCTCGACAGCCCGGACTACCTGCGCATGGGCCAGCGCATCGCCGCGCTCGGCCTGCCGACCCTGTTCGTCATGGAGGGCGGCTACGCGGTGGAGGAGATCGGCATCAATGCGGTGAACGTGCTGGAAGGTTTCGAAGCGAGCTAATCCTAGGGTGGATGACGCCTTATCCATCCACCCTAGGCAATCCCGCGCGCCCGAGCGCGGCGACAGAATTACAACAAGAACGGAGTGGCCTCGATGAACAGAATCACCCAGCTATTCGGCGCGACCCTGGTCGCCACCGCGCTGTGCGGCGCGGCCCAGGCGCAAGCTGAAGAGAAGCAGCGCGAGCTGCGCGTGTACAACTGGGCCGACTACATGCTGCCCTCGGTGCCCAAGGAGTTCCAGGCCAAATCCGGCATTCAGCTGACCTGGGACGTGTTCGACACCAACGAGGCGCTGGAGGCCAAGCTGCTCACCGGCAACTCCGGCTACGACCTGGTGGTGCCGACCAATACCTTCCTCGACACCGAGATCAGGGCCGGGGTGTTCCAGAAGCTGGACAAGAGCCAGCTGCCCAACTGGAAGCACCTCGACCCAGCCCTGCTGGAGCTGATGACCGCCAACGACCCCGGCAATGAGCACGCGATGCCCTACATGTACGGCACCGTGCTGATCGGCTTCAACCCGGAGAAGGTCAAGGCCGCGCTCGGCGAGGACGCCCCGGTGAACAGCTGGGACCTGATCTTCAAGGAAGAGAACGCCGCCAAGCTGGCGAAGTGCGGGGTGACCATGCTCGACTCGCCGGGCGAGATCCTGCCGATCGCCCTGCACTACCTGGGCCTGGACCCAAGCAGCAGCAAGCGCGAGGACTACGACAAGGCCACCGAGCTGTTGCTGAAGATCCGCCCGCACGTGCGCTACTTCCACTCGGCCAAGTACATGAACGACATCGCCAACGGCAACATCTGCGTGGCCATCGGCTATTCGGGCAGCTTCTACCAGTTCGCCAACCGCGCCAAGGAAGCCGGCAACGGCGTGGTGGTCGACTGGCGCCTGCCCAAGGAAGGTGCGCCGCTGTGGTTCGACTCCTTCGCCATTCCGGCCAGTTCCAAGAACGTCGACGAGGCCCACGAGTTTCTCAACAACCTGCTCGACCCGAGGGTGGTCGCGCCCATCAGCGATTTCCTCGGCTACCCGAGCCCGAACAAGGACGCCATGTCGCTGGTCAGCACAGAGATCCGCGACAACCCCGACCTGACCCCGACCGCCGAAGCGCAGCAGACCCTGTATGTGCTCAAGCCGTTGCCGCTGAAGGTCGAGCGCCTGCGCACCCGCGCCTGGACCCGGATCAAGTCGGGCACCTGAGTACAGCTCCGGGGCGGGACGACTAGTGAGTCGTCCCTTGATCGCCCCTAAGCACAACGCTTCGCGGCCAAGGCCGCTGCCACGGGTTTCTCGGCCCTGTGAGAGCGGCCTTAGCCGAGCAATAAACTACTCCCCGCTAACGAGAATCCCAGTCCCCTTGGCGGCGCAGTGCTGCCAGAAGCGCTCCAGGGCGGTGGAGACGAATTTGTCGCGATGGCGCAGCATGTAGAAGCGGCGCGACAGTGGCGGCAACAGGCTATCCAACGCTTGTAACTGACCGTTGTCGAGCCAGTCCGCCAGCACCCAACGCGACAGGCAGCTGATGCCGAGACCGGCGGCCACCGAGCGCTTGATGGCCTCCGAGCTGCCCAGCTCTGTCTGCAGGTTCAGCGCATGCAAGTGCGGCAACAAGGCATGCTCGACTTCCTCGCGGGTCCCGGAGCCCTGCTCACGCAGCAACCATTCCGCCTGTTGCAACTCTTCCAGGGTCACGCCCTTGCGCTTGGCCAGCGGGTGTTCGGGTGCGGAGAACACCAGCAACTGATCGCTCAACCAGGGACTCACGGTCAACCCGGCCTCATGGCAAGGCCCTTCGATTAGGCCAATGTCGACTTCGAAGTTGGCCACCATTGCCGCCACCGCGGCGCTATTGGAAATAGCCACGTTCACTTGGATTTCGGGGCATATACGTCGAAATTCCGCCAGGTAATGCGGCAGCACATAATTGCCGATGGTGCTGCTGGCCCCTACCCGTAGCGTGCTCTTCAGCGCGCCGACTTCACCGCGAAAATGCTCCTCGATCTGACCGGCGCCATCGAGCAGTTGCTGCGCCTTGGGCAACAACAGCTTGCCGCTGTCGTTAAGCAGCAAGCGCCGGCCGACGCGGTCGAACAGTTTGGTGCCCAGCAGCACCTCAAGCTCATTCAGCGAGGCACTGGTGGCGGACTGCGACAACGCTATCGAGTCGGCCGCAGCCGTTGTACTGCCCGTCTTGGCAACGGCGCAGAAGATTTGTAATTGCCTCAGGCTTATCCGCACTGGCATCAACCACTTATGCAGGTAGGTTATATGGATATAATCAGTTTTTAAGTTAAACACAAGACGCTTAGGTTTACTTGCGACTGCCAAGGAAACCCATGCCATGCCTTTGTTGAAAACCATTCGCCAGGCCACACCCTTCCCTCGCCCATTACAGGCGTTGGCTCGGCGCGTGGAAAGCGTGCTGCCAGACCGCGTGTTCAGCGCCGCCCTGGCGGTGAACCTGAGCAGTACAGCCGGGTTCCGGCACAACGGCCTGCTCGCATCGAAAAGCAGTCATGTCATTCCCGCCGGGTGCAGGTGAGCACATGACCATAAAACAGCACCACACAATTCCTCCCCTACCCAACCCGTCGCTGGACGAGGCGCAGCCGCCAGCGTCCTGGCTGATGCGCCGCAAACAGAAACTCAACCTGTTGTTGCCGGGGATCATCGCCTCGCTGATCGTCGCTGCCAGTGCTTCCTTCCTCTCTGAGCATTACGGTGCGCCGGTGATGCTGATGGCCCTGTTGCTGGGCATGGCGCTGGGCTTTCTTTCCGAGGAAGGGCGTGCGGTCGCCGGTATTCGTTTCACCTCCAGCACCATCCTGCGTATCGGCGTGGCCCTGCTGGGCATGCGCATCACCGTGGAGCAGATCCTCTCGCTGGGCGGTACGCTGATGGCGGTGGTGATCGGCGCGGTGTTCCTGACCATCAGTTTCGGCATTCTCTTGTCTCGGCTGCTCGGCCAGTCACGCGACTTCGGCATTCTCAGCGGCGGCAGCGTGGGCATCTGCGGCGCCTCTGCGGCACTGGCGATTTCCGCAGTACTGCCGCAGAACAAGGACAGCGAGCGCAACACCATCTTCACCGTGATCAGCGTGACCGCGCTGAGCACCATCGCGATGATCGCCTACCCGCCGATCGCCCAATGGTTTGGCCTGGATGCCCAGCAAGCCGGGGTATTTCTCGGCGCGACCATTCACGATGTGGCCCAGGTGGTCGGTGCCGGCTACAGCATGTCGGATGAAACCGGCGATACCGCGACCGTGGTCAAGTTGCTGCGGGTGGCGATGCTGGTGCCGATCGTCTTCAGCCTATCGCTACTGCTGCGTAAACGCGGCGCGGCAGGTGGTCCGCGCCCGGCATTGCCGTTGCCCTTGTTCATCATCTTCTTTGTGCTGTTCGTCGCCATTAACAGCAGTGGTGTAGCCTCGACGCAGGTGCAGGAATTTGCTGGCAATGTGTCGCGCTGGTGCCTGATTACGGCTATCGCCGCCTTGGGAATGAAGACTTCGCTGAAGTCACTGCTGGAAGTCGGCTGGCGTCCGGCGACCCTGCTGGTCAGTGAAACCGTTTTTCTCGCCACGCTGATTCTGTTCGCGGTGAAGTGGCTGGGCTAAAGCAATCGCCCGAGGTCACTTGCTCTGGCCGCCTGATCAGCAGACGGCCGCCCGCCCGGCAATGGCGGCGGTATGAGTCGCAGGTGCATGGGTTATTTCTGCTGTACGTGGCCCTGGCCAGCGTGGCCCAGAGCCTGATCGGTTTCGCCTTCGGCCTGATCCTGCTTGGTCGGGTTGCCACCTTGCAAGTGCTGCCTTTGACCGAGGTGGCGGTGGTAATCAGCAGCCTCACCCTGGGCAACGCCCTCGGTACATTGGGCGGGCCTAAGCCCGAGCTGGACGCAAGCAAACGAGTGAAGAGCACTGGCCTGCAACACGCGTCAGATCGGCAGCTGCCAGACCCGGGCGATGACGATCGACGGATGGCGCCCACTCGCCGCGCAGGCAGCGCCCGCATGCTCAGCTGATGATTGCCTCGATCATGCTTGCGAGCGAGGCGGCGCCAGCCGATGGCTACTCGACTGCTCGATCAGCAACTGCATCGGCATCACCTACCGCCGTTTCCTGGACCATGGCCATCGCCACCTGGGACGCCGTAGCAGGAATGGCAACGCAATGGCCTTGCTCATCGAGTGGCACCGAGCGGCGCTGGGTCATGCGATACAGGGCGAACACGCCGACACCGGCATGCACCACGGCAAGAAACCAGAACAACCCGTTTGGTCCCACCAGGCCCATGGCAGCGGCGGCAATTGAAGGCCCCAAGGTCGCGCCTATGCCCAGCGCCAGCACCAGGCTGCCGCTGGCCGCAACCATTTGTTTCGGCTCGAGGTTGTCGTTGGTATGCGACACGCACAGCGAATACATGGGAAAAGACAGACCGCCGAACAGAAATGCCGCAGCCAGCAAACTATTCGCGGATATCTGCGATGCAGGTATCGCAACCAGCGCCACTAGCGCGGCCAGCAGCGTGACCACGAGGATGACCCAGCGCCGATCATGCTTGTCGGACAGATGGCCAATCGGCCATTGCAGCACCACGCTTCCCAGCAGAATCAGCCCCATGAAGATGGAGATGTCGGAGAGCGGAAAACCGATCAGCCCCGCGTAGATCACCCCCACCCCCACGACCGCACCGTTGGACAAGCCGACGGCCATGCAACCAATCACCCCGAGGGGCGAGCTGTGATACAGCTGGCGCAGCCCCATAGGCGCAGGTGAGGCGAAGTTCGGTGCCGGCGCAACGCTGAGCAGGACCGGCAACAGCGCGAAGGACAACAGCACCGAAATCAGAATGAACAGCTTGAAGCCGCCCGGGTCGGCGACGTTGAGCAGCAACTGGCCGCAGGCCATGCCGCCGATCATGATGACCATGTACAGCGAAAGCAGCTGGCCCCGCGTCTGGTTGGTGGCGAGGGCGTTGAGCCAGCTTTCGGCGACTATGTACAGGCCGGCCATACAGAAGCCGGTGATCACTCGCATGATGAACCAGAGCGCCGGGTCGACGAACACCGAGTGGAGCAACACCATGGTCGAAGCCAGTGAAGCCAATGCTGCGAACACGCGCACGTGGCCGACCTTGGAAACGATCTTGGGGGTCAGGGTCGAGCCCAGCAGAAAGCCAACGAAGTAGGCGGACATGAGCAGCCCGGCAAACTGAGTGGAGAACCCCTCCAGAGTGGCGCGCAGACCGATGAGCGAGCCCTGCAAGCCATTGCCGAGCATGAGCAGCCCCATACTCATCAAGAGCGCCCAAGTGGCTTTTACTGCGACATACATACGTGAATCTCTCCCGAAACAGAGCGATTTAATCGCTTTTTAATCATTAGCCCTGAGGCGCAACTAGAGTCGCGCAAATCACCTCATATCCATCACGGAGCACGACTCCCAGATATCAATAGACGCCATAAAACTACAGATACACCAGGTAACCGCTGCCAGCCAAGCAATGGCTTACCACGCCCCAGCCAGCTGCACTTGATGCTTATCTGTTGGGTAATTCACGTCTTAACCACTGCCCGTATGCGCCGCCCTAAGGCCCTAACGCAGGCTGGCCAAGATGATCTCGACGTTCGACGCCAGCATGCCTGTTCGCCATCCACCTAGGCGGCCAGGGCGGGGTCAACAGCAACCCGATCGGCGCGGGGCCGACCACCTTCTTCTGGGAAACCCAGGCACTGCTGCCGCAGTCGGCCATGGCCCACGTGGCCAGCATGATCGCCCAGGGCGTATTCGAGAAGTGGCCGGACCTGTACTGCGTGGTCATCGAGTGTGGCGAGGCCGGGGTACCTCACCGGGGTGAAATTCAAGGTGCGTGCCGCTACCTCGAAGACCTCCAGCCGAAGCGGGTCGAAGCGCAGCATTCATGGTGATTGTCCCTTGAGGAGGGACAGTGCGCCGGAGAGCGCGACCTATAGCAATGCCAGGCATTAGTTCAGCTTGGCCTTAGCAGGCAAATTGATCGTTTGTCTGCACATCGGCCTGGCCCCACTCTTGCCCGTACTCGGCATAAGCCGAATGCGCCGGCTCAAGGATGGCCGGGCTCCATTTCCTTGCGATGTGCTTTAGTCGAGAGACCCTATTACTGCCAGCCTCCACCCGCTGCCGCCGCCGAAAGTATGGCCGCGCTAATCTCAGCAGCTCCACGCCTGGCCGTGATCGTCGTCCTTGTCACACTTAAAACTATAATTTCAGTGAGACTACAAGAATGAATAAAGCGAATCGTTCTACTTTATTGGGTATGGCATTGACGCTCGCCGCGAGCCCGTCCTGGGCCCAGGAAGCGCCGTCATGCCAGACCCTGAAGCTGGCCGACGTCGGCTGGGTCGACAATGGCGCCATCAACGGCCTGACCATGGCAGTAGCCGAGGGGCTGGGTTACGAGACGAAAGTCACGACCCTGAGCCTGCCGATCATTCTGATTTCCTTGCAGAAGAAAGATATCGACGTCTTCCTCGACTATTGGTCGCCGGCCTCCGACCCACTGTTCCAGCCGGCGGCGGCGAACAACAGCGTAACCCTGCTGCCGGAACCCAACCTGACCGGGGCCAAATTCACCCTGGCGGTGCCGAGCTACCTGGCGACAGACGGACTCAAGGACATGAGTGACATCGCCCGCTACAAGGATCAACTCAAAGGCAAAATCTACGGCATCGAGTCTGGAGCCGGCGGCAACCAGCTGATCAGGACCATGATCGACGAAAATCGCTACGGCCTCGGCGACTTCCAGCTGGTGGAGTCCAGCGAGACGGCCATGCGCCTGCAAGTCGCGCGGGCCATCCGCAAGCAGGAGCCGATCGTCTTCCTGGGCTGGGCGCCACACCCGATGAACCTGCAGTTCGACATGACCTACCTCAGCGGTGCCAACGACCTGTGGGGACCAGGCGGTGGCGCGGCCAAGGTCCACACCGTGATGGCCAACGACTACCAGACGCGCTGCCCGAACGCCGCCAAGCTGGTGAGCAACATGAAGTTCGACATCCCGATGGAGTCGCACATGATGGAAAGAATCATGGCCAAGGAACCGGCGGTGCAGGTCGCCAAGCAATGGATCGCGAAGAATCCGCAGTGGCTGGACACCTGGCTGGAGGGCGTGACGACCTTCGACGGTCAGGATGGCAAGGCCGCAGTGATGAAGCACCTGCAGCTCTGACTCGCAGGCAGTACGCCGGGCCGAGCGCCCGGTGTGCGTACCTGAGGTGAACAGCGCCGAGTCAGCTCTTGCTGTGGCTCGACAACCAGTCCCACAGCTTCTGCGCCGGCTCGCGCAACTGGCGGCGTAGCGGGCGCACCAACCAGAAACGCTCCGGCGTGGTCACGCATAGATCGAACACCGGGACCAGACCGTGGCGCACTTCGCGCTGCCAACGCATGAACAGGTTGCGGTGGGCCAAGGCAACGCCCATGCCCTGGCGCGCCAGTTCCAATGCCATCACCTGGGTGTCGCAGCTGACCCGCCGGGTTTGCCGCTCCAACTCGGCCACCCCAGCCGCCTGCAACCAGGCGCGCCAGCCAACCGCGAAGCCGACTGAGTGCAACAGCGTCTCGCCAGCCAGATCCTGAGGAGACTGCAAACGTGCCGCCAGTTCCGGCGTGGCCAGGGCCACCATCTGTTCTTCGCCCTCGCCCAGGGCAATGCACTCCTGCTCGTCCCAATCGCCGCGACCGTAACGGATCTCCATGTCCGCGCCCTCGCTGCCGAAGTCATTGCTCCAGAAGCCGCTGGCCAGGTGCAAGGCAACCTCTGGATGAGCCTTGTGAAAAGCCACCAAACGCGGCGCCAGCCAGGCCTGTTGCGCCAGCGGCGTGGAGCGCAAGGTGACCGGCGCATCGCGCGACAGGCCGAACACCTCGGCCGTGCTGTCGCGCATGCGCAAGAAGGCGGTCTGGATAGAGGGCAACCAGGCCTGGCCGGCCAGGGTCAGACTCAGGCTGCGCGGATGGCGGACGAACAGCGGCTGGCCGAGGCGATCTTCCAGCAAACGGATGCGCTGACTGACTGCCGACTGGGTAATGTTCAGCTCGCGGCCGGCGGCGGTGAAACTCAAGGTGCGGGCGGCCACCTCGAATGCCTCCAGCCAGAGCAAGGGCGGAAGATCATGGGTCAGCCCGGACAGATCCAAATTATCAGCCATTGACCCGCTGGTAATGGCCGAAGCAGGTCGCGGGGAATCGTGCATGAGGGTGGCTCCTTGACGAAGGACAGTGCGCCGAGAATAACCCACATGACTAAGGCAGGCATTAGCATGGCTTGGTCTTAGAGCGCGAATTGATCGTTTGTCAGCCCCACTGCCAAGCCTCACGCTTGCTTGCACCGGGCATGCGCCGAACACCTCACTTCACGGCCAACCGAGCTACTTTTACGCGCGCTGCGCTTTAGCGGAGATACCCGATGACTGACTGCCTCACCCCCCCAGCTGCCGCCGCCGATAGCCTGAGCAGCTCAGTCGACATGAAAGAATATGGCGCCTACGCCAACTCACTGCCGATCGTCGCCGCCCACTGCGCAGACGCCTGCATCCACATCGACTGGCAGCTGCTGGATACCCGCGAAAGTGGCGCATTTCCGCTGCTGTGGCTGCGCGATCACTGCGCCTGTGACACCTGCCGGCACCCGCAGACCTACGAGCGCACCCAGTTCATCATCGACCTGGACCCCAACTGCCTGGAGGTGGCCCCGGCCATCAATGTGCAGGACGGACACCTGGCACTGACCTGGAGCGATGGTCATGCCAGCCGCTTCGATGCCGGCTGGCTGTATCAGCTGCGCCCGCAGCAGCAGGCCTGGCAGCCGAATATCGTGCCGGCGAACCAGGCCTGGGCGGAACACTTCATCCCCCATCGCAGTGACTTCGCCGACTACATGGCCGGTGGCAGCGCGCGCCTGGCATGGCTGCATGCGTTGTGTCGCGATGGCTTCGCGATCCTGCAGAACGGCCCCAGCGCGGGCGGCGAGATCGACCAGGTGGCAGCCACCATCGGCCCGATTCGCGCCAGCAACTTCGGCGGGCGCTTCGAGGTTTTCAGCAAGCCCAAGCCCAATAACGCCGCCTACACCGCGCTGGGCCTGGAGCTGCATACCGACCTGACCAACTGGAAGAATCCGCCGGATATCCAGATGCTCTATTGCCTGGCCAACGACGCCCAGGGCGGCGAGTCGATCTTCGCCGACGGCGTCGCCGTGGCCGAGGCCTTGCGCAAACAGGACCCGCAGGCCTTCCGCCTGCTGGCCGAAACCAGCATCGACTGCCGCTTCGCCGACGAAGAAGTGGACCTGGTGACGCGCGCCACGGTGATTCACCTCGACGAGCACGACCAGGTCATCGAGGTGCGCTTCAACAACTGGCTGCGCGACAGCCTGCGCTTGCCGCCTGCGCAGATCATGCCCTGGTACCGCGCCTACCTGGCCTTCTGGAAAATTCTGCGCTCACCGCGTTACCGCCTCGACCTGCGCCTGGCCGCCGGCGAGATGGTCGCCTTCGACAACCGCCGGGTCATGCATGGGCGCAAGCGCTTCGACCCGCAAACCGGTCGACGTCACCTGCAAGGCTGCTATGTCGATTACGACATGGTCGAGTCGGCCCTGAGGGTCACCGCCCGCCAGAGCAGTGGCGCAGCGACCTGATTGCACGCGCGGCAACCCGGCTGCAGAAATAGACAATGCCCGTATCGCGCGAGACGGGCATTTTCCGTTTTTCAGGACGGCATGCCGCCGCCTCAGCGCCCCAGCTCGCCGCTTTCCAGCCTGCGCCACAGCAGGCGCACCGCCGCCTTGCGCACCAGGGCGCAGCGGTACAGGCGGATCTCCAGCGGCACCTGCCAGGGTTCCCCGCCACACACCACCAGCTCGCCGCGGGCCAGTTCGGCGGTCACGCTCAGGCGCGGCACCCAGGCCACGCCCATGCCTTGCAGGGCCATGCTTTTCAGGCTGTCGGCCATCGCCGTCTCGTACACCGTGGTCGAGCGCAGCACGCGCTGACGCAGCAGCAGGTTGACCGAGCGACCGAGGAAGGCGCCAGCCGTATAGGCCAGCAGCGGCACACTGTGGCCGCTGTCGAGATCGAACAAGGGCTGCCCCGCTGCGTCCACCGCGCACACCGGCAGCATCGAGGTCAGGCCCAGGTGCAGCGAGGGAAAGATCTCCGGGTCCATTTGCAGGGCGGCGTCGGGGTCGTAGTAGGCGAGGATCAGGTCGCAACTGCCTTCGCGCAGCGCATGCACCGCCTCGCCGACGTTGGTCGCCACCAGACGGGTAGCCAGCGGCAGGCCTTCGCGGCGCAAGCGGGCGATCCACTCGGGAAAGAAGCCCAGGGTCAGCGAGTGCGCGGCGGCGATCTGCAACATCTCGCCCTGCTTGCCCTCGATGTTGTGCAGATGGCGCACCACCTCACCGAGTTGCTCGACCAGACTGC
This sequence comes from Pseudomonas sp. CC6-YY-74, assembly GCF_002025205.1. Lineage (GTDB taxonomy): Bacteria > Pseudomonadota > Gammaproteobacteria > Pseudomonadales > Pseudomonadaceae > Aquipseudomonas > Aquipseudomonas paeninsulae. Next base: position 3,929,137 of record NZ_CP019947.1, read on the forward strand.
GCGCGGTGACCAGGAACAGTTGCCCCGACTCTGTCAGCTCCACCGGGGTGCATGAACGATTGACCAGGGTCAGGCCGAGCATCTGCTCCAGCGCCTTGATCCGTCGACTGAAGGCCGGCTGGGTGACGAAGCGCTTCTTGGCGGCCTGGGAAAAGCTGCGGGTGGCGGCCAGGGCAACGAAGTCCTCCAGCCATTTGGTTTCCAGGTTCATAAGGCATCCATCTCGTGGCTTGAACGTAGGGCGAACCGTAGGGCGGACTCAGGAGCGTAGCGAACAGTCCGCCACCCTTGCCGGTTCACCCCACGCTCGCAGTCGAACCGGCTTCGGCGTACTGCTGCGCGAGTACGCCCTACGGTGGCGCAACGCGGCGTAACCCACCACCGGCGCAACGCGGTCGATCGCCTGCTGGGTTACGCGCCGCGCCGCAAGCGCATGCTGAATCTAGGCCGGAGTACGGCGCCGCTAACCCACCCTACTACGCTCGCCGTCAATTCGGCGTCACGCCGACATTATGCCGATTGTGCATACCCTAGCGCTTAACAGCATTGGCCAGTATTCGAGCGCAGCCCCTATTCTAAAAGGCATCGCGGCACTCACCGCATCCCCAAGAGAACCTAGTCATCATGTCCGCTGCTGCATTATTTCGCGTCGAAAAAGACCTGCTCGGCACCCTCGAAGTTCCCGCCGAGGCCTATTACGGCATCCAGACTTTGCGCGCCGTGCACAACTTCCGCCTGTCCGGCGTGCCCTTGGCGCACTACCCGAAACTGGTGACGGCACTGGCCATGGTCAAGCAGGCGGCAGCCGACGCCAACCGCGAACTGGGCCATCTCAGCGCGGCCAAGCACGCGGCGATCAGCGAAGCCTGCGCCCGCATCATCCGCGGCGATTTCCATGAAGAGTTCGTGGTCGACATGATCCAGGGCGGCGCCGGCACCTCGACCAACATGAACGCCAACGAGGTGATCGCCAACATCGCCCTGGAGGCCATGGGCCACGCCAAGGGCGAGTACCAGTACCTGCACCCGAACAACGACGTGAACATGGCGCAGTCGACCAACGATGCTTACCCGACCGCCATCCGCCTCGGCCTGCTGCTCGGCCACGACACCCTGCTGGCCAGCCTCGACAGCCTGATCGGCGCCTTCGCCGCCAAGGGCGAGGAATTCGCCCACGTCCTGAAGATGGGCCGCACCCAGTTGCAGGACGCCGTGCCGATGACCCTCGGCCAGGAATTTCGCGCCTTCTCCAATACCCTCGGCGAAGACCTGGCGCGCCTGCGCAGCCTGGCCCCGGAGCTGCTCACCGAGGTCAACCTGGGCGGCACCGCGATCGGCACCGGGATCAATGCCGACCCGCGCTATCAGCTGCTCGCGGTTGACCGCCTGGCAGTGATAAGCGGCCAGCCGCTGGTGCCGGCCGCCGACCTGATCGAAGCGACGTCGGACATGGGCGCTTTCGTGCTGTTCTCCGGCATGCTCAAGCGCACCGCGGTCAAGCTGTCGAAGATCTGCAACGACCTGCGCCTGCTCTCCAGCGGCCCGCGCACCGGGATCAACGAGATCAACCTGCCGGCGCGTCAGCCGGGCAGCTCGATCATGCCCGGCAAGGTCAATCCGGTGATTCCGGAAGCGGTCAACCAGGTGGCGTTCGAGATCATCGGCAACGACCTGGCCCTGACCATCGCCGCCGAGGGCGGCCAGCTGCAGCTCAACGTCATGGAGCCGCTGATCGCCTACAAGATCTTCGACTCGATCCGCCTGCTGCAGCGCGCCATGGACATGCTGCGCGAGCATTGCATCGTCGGCATCACCGCCAACGAGGCGCATTGCCGCGCGCTGATGGAGAACTCCATCGGCCTGATCACCGCGCTCAACCCCTACATCGGCTACGAGAACGCCACGCGCATCGCCAAGCTGGCCCTGGAAAGCGGCCGCAGCGTGCTGGAGTTGGTGCGCGAAGAGAAGCTGCTGGACGACGCCACCCTGGCCGACATCCTCCGTCCGGAGAACATGATCGCCCCGCGCCTGGTGCCGCTTAGCGCTTAAACCTTATCGATCAAGAGGCGCCCTCGCCTCTTTTCCTCAGGGATGGCCTCGGCCATCCCTTTTTTATGCGAATGGCGCAGTGAAGTGCCTTCTCCTAAGGCATGACACCAGAAGATTCGACGGAATCGAATTGGATAACGGTGGTCTGCCCCCTAATACTGCAGCATCAGCACCACACAGCTCGACCCGTCGACCAGCTCGCAACATGGTCAGTCACCCGTTTGCGCACCCACGCAGGCTAATTTACTTTTCGCCGCCTTATTCTGGAGCCGCATGCGATGAAATTCTCAATCAAACCCTCGCGGAACACCGCGCTGGCATTGGCTTTTCTGGCGGCTCTATTACCTGGCCACGTTACCTTGGCCCAGACCGACAGCGCCGCTCTCTCCGACCCTGCACCCGCTATGGATATCGAAGCAGAGGCTGTAGAGAGTGATGAGAAAATAAGGTCGCGCATCGAAAACATTTTCGCCGAATTGCAGCCGCTTCGTGGCGTAACGGTTTATGTCGGTGAGGGGGTGGTCATTCTGCGCGGTGAGGTCGCCAATGAGGTGGCTGCGCAGCAAGCCGAGCGCTTGGCCAGTCGGCTCGCCGGGGTGGTCACGGTAACCGACGAGATGAGCAGAACGCTGGCCGTGGCCGATAACGTGCGGCCTGTGATCGAACGTATGCGAACGCAAACCTTGAATTTTATAAAAGCACTGCCGTTGCTTGGGCTGGCTCTGCTTGTGTTAACTGGCTTCATCTTGCTGGGCAATTTCCTTACTCGCCGCAAAGTACTGTGGCTAAAAATAGCGCCAAATCCCTTCCTGGCCGATTTGCTCGCCCAAGCGACACGCGTTGTCATTCTGCTGCTGGGAATTATCCTGGCGCTCGATTTGTTGGGTGCTGCTGCCGTTATCACCACGATACTCGGCGGTGCCGGTGTCATCGGCCTGGCAATAGGTTTTGCCGTGCGCGACACGGTGGAGAACTACATTTCCAGCATTATGCTGAGTCTGCGCCAGCCGTTCCGCGCCAAGGACCATGTCATCATCAATGACATAGAAGGCATCGTCGTACGCCTCACGTCGCGCGCCACTATTTTAATGACCCTCGACGGAAACCATATGCGCATACCCAATGCAGCGGTTTTCAAGGGCATCATCCTGAATTACTCGACCAACCCGGAAAGGCGTTTTGAGTTCGAACTCGGCGTTGATGCCGAAGATGACCCGGTGGCCGGAATGAAGGCCGGATTGAACGCCATGTGCACCCTCGACTTTATCCTGCAAGACCCAGAGCCCGATGCGCTGATAAACACGGTGGGCGACTCCAACATCGTGCTGACGTTCTATGCCTGGATAGATCAACGAGAAACCAACTTTGCCAAAGCCCGCAGTTTGGCCATTCGCGTCACCATGCGTGCACTGGAAGAGCAAGGTTTCACCTTGCCTGAACCCATTTACCGTTTGCGCTTCGATCCCGAGGTCAACTCGGCTCTGTTTGGCGCTCTGGAGGGTAAGCGCAGTGACGTCACCACGCGTGCTAGCCGTGCTGTCAAAGATGAACCTCAGGCAACCCCAGTTGAGCGCGGCGATGCGGTGCTGGATGTCTCCCCGGACAAACATATAGAGCAGAAAGTGGACGCGGAAATCCAATCTGACCAGGGCAACGACCTGCTGGATAAGCATGTGCCGCATGAATAAGTTCGCGTAAGGCGGCCGTTACCTAAAACCTGCCCTTAGCAGCACGCCTGTGCTGGGACTGGCGCGGCTAAAGCGCCTCCTATGAACTCGCGCTATACCTGCCAGACGCTGCGCAACGACTCCAGCGCCTGGGTAATCTGCGCCTCGGGCACCGCGGCAAAGCCCAGCACCAGCCCGGCGCGCTGATCTTCGGGCTCTGTGCTATCCGCCAGCCAGTAGTCGCTGAGCGCGTTCAACTCCACTCCGACCCGCTCGGCAGCGCCGACCAGCTCGCCTTCGCGCGCCAGGCTGTCCACTCGCACGCACAGGTGCAGGCCGGCCTCCACCACCGGCAGCGGCGCGCAACCGGGTATGTGCTGCGGCCAGCCGACCAGCAGGGCATCGCGGCGACTGCGCGCGGCGCCGCGCATGCGCCGGATATGCCGCTGGAAATGCCCGGCGGCGATGAACTCGGCCATCACCGCCTGGGTGCCGATCTCCGAATGGCGCATGTCCAGAGCGCGGCGGCGGGCAAAGGACTCGGCCAGGCCGGCCGGCAGCACCAGATAGCCCAGACGCAGCGCCGGGAAGGCGATCTTGCAGAAGGTGCCGACGTAGAGCACCCGGCCCTGGCGGTCGAGGGCCGCCAGCGGCGCCAACGGCGTGCCGCTGTAGCGGTACTCGCCATCGTAGTCGTCCTCGATGATCAGGCTGTCGTGGCGCTCGGCCCAGTCCAGCAGTTCCAGGCGCCGCGCCAGCGACAGGGTCACCCCGGTCGGGTACTGGTGCGAAGGCGTGACATAGGCCAGACGGCAGCGCCCCGCCCGTTCCAGCGCTGCCGTGTCCAGCCCCTCGCCATCCACCGGAATGCCCACCAGTTGCGCCCCGGCCACCGCGAAGGCATGCCCGGCGGCGCGATAGCCGGGGTTCTCGATGGCGACCCGGTCACCCGGTTCGACCAGCAGCTGGGCGCACAGGCTGATCGCCTGCTGGGCGCCGCAGGTGACCAGAATCTGCGCCGGATCGCAGTGCAGGCCGCGGCTGTTGCGCAGGTAGGCGGCAATCAGCTCGCGCAGCTGCGCGTCGCCGGCCGGGTCGCCATAACCCAGGCGCGCCGGCGACGGCTTGCGCCAGAAGCGCGCACTGAGCCGCGCCCAGGTCTCGAAGGGGAACAGGTCGAAGGCCGGCACGCCGACCCGGAAGGCCCGCGGCGGACCGCTCGGCGGTAGGCTCAGGTGATGGGAGGCGAGGCGTTGCAGCGCCGGAGTCGCGACCGGGCGAGCAACGGGCGCCGCCGGGCGCGCGACAGCCGCCAGCTCGGCGACATAGGTGCCCGCGCCGACGCGGCCCTGCACATAACCCTCGGCGTACAGCTGGTCGAAGGCGCGGGTCACGGTATTGCGTGAAATGCCCAGCAGACCCGCGAGGTCGCGGCTGGCCGGCAGGCGGGTGCCACTGGCCAGGCGTGCATCGAGGATGCGCTCGCGCAGCGCCTGGTACAGCTGGCGCGCCAGACCCTGGGCCGGGTCGAGGCGAATGCCGGAGAGATCGACCGGCAGCGGCGGCGAGACTGGCATGACTATTGGCCCTATCAATGTCGTGATTAATGGATCTTACAACAGACCAATACCCTGTCTAGCATGGCTCCATCACGTCAAGACCGTTTCGGAGAAGCCACCATGTACTCGCCCACCGCCTTCCGCCAGGACGACCTCGCCACGCTGCACCGGCAGATCGCCGCCTGCCGCCTGGCTACAATCGTCAGCCAGGGCCCGAGCGGCCTGCAGGCCAGCCACCTGCCACTGCTCCTGGAACCCGCTGAAGGTGAGTTCGGTACCCTCTACGGCCATTTCGCCCGAGCCAACCCGCAGTGGCAGGAGCTGGCCAACGGCGGCGAAGTGCTGACGATCTTCAGCGGCCCGGAGGCTTACGTCAGCCCGACTTGGTACCCGGCCAAGGCCGAGCACGGCAAGGTGGTGCCGACCTGGAACTACATCGCCGTGCATGCCTACGGCCAGGCCGAGGTGTTCGACGACGCCGAGCGGCTGCTGGCGCTGGTCAGCCGCCTGAGCCAGCGCCACGAAGCCGGCCGCGCCCAACCCTGGGCGGTCAGCGAGGCGCCGCCGGACTATATCGACAGCATGCTGCGCGCCATCGTCGGCTTTGCCCTGCCGATCCAGCGCCTGGAAGGCAAGTGGAAGCTCGGGCAGAACCGCAGCGCCGCCGACCAGAGCGGCGTGCGCGAGGGCCTTAGCAACAGCCTTGACGCCCGTGACCGCGAGCTGGCCGCGCGTATGAACACCCCTAGTGGCCCAGCCCAGGGATGACCCATGACCGACGAACTGCACCTCGACTGGCAGCCCGTGCCCAGCCCGGTCCGCGCGCCACTAATCGGCCACTATGTGCGCCTGGAGCCGCTGAATCTCGCCGCCCACGGCGACGACCTGTGGCTGGCCTTGCAAGGTCCGCAGTCCGATCCACTGCTGTGGGACTACCTGCCCTATGGCCCGTTTCCCGAGCGCGCGGCCTTCGATAGCTGGCTGGCGGCTAACGCGGCCAGCAGCGACCCGCTGTTCTTCGCCGTGCTCGAACGCGCCAGCCAGCGCGCCGTCGGCCTGCTCAGCTTCCTGCGCATGGCACCCAAGGACGGCAGCATCGAGATCGGCCATATTGCCTTCGGCCGCGCCATGCAGCGCAGCCCGGCGTCGACCGAGGCGGTCTACCTGCTGGCCGAGCTGGCCATGGGCACGCTCGGCTACCGACGCCTGGAGTGGAAATGCAACGCCCTCAACGCCCGCTCGATGCGCGCCGCCGAGCGCCTGGGCTTCGTCTACGAAGGCACCTTCCGCCAGCACATGGTGATCAATGGGCGCAACCGCGACAGCGCCTGGTTCTCCATCCTCGACCACGAATGGCCAGCCTGCCAGGTCGCGTTCCAGCGCTGGCTGGGCAGTGACAACTTCGATCCCCAAGGGCGGCAGATCCAGCGCCTGGAGCAGTTGCGCGCGGCTAGCGAGCGGGGCTGAGACGCCTTACTCGATCTCGAACAGGCCGTTGCGGATCTGCGCGCCGGCCAGGCGCTGGCGGATGTCGGCGTCGATGCGCGGGTCGTCCGGGCTGTAGAGCATCACCTGGCGATAGGCATTGACCCGATTGACCTCGCCGCCGAGAAACTCCCAGACCACCCGGGTGCAGGCCGGGGTGCGCAGGTCGCCGCTGGAGACCCCGGTCTTCAGGCCGTTGAGGCGACTGATGCGGCTCTTGAAGCTGGGGATCAGGATGGTCTGGCTCATCTCGTTGCCGGTCAGCGACTCGTAGTCGATGAGGAACAGCCGGTCCTGCAGGTAGAAAGCCGCGCCCAGGTAGCGGCAGCGCACCCAGTCCTCGGCCTTGCCGCTGTCGGCCCGCGAGGGCTCCTGGCGCTCCTGGCGCTCGAACAGAAAGCTGCCGCGCTCTTCGCGCAGGTGTACCAGCGACAGCAGGATCTGCCCCGGCACCGACATGCAGTTGGCGTACTCGAAGTAGTAGCCGCAATAGCGCGACAGGCTGCTGGCGTGCTCACGCAGCGGCTGGAAGAAGTCCAGCAACGGATCGCCGACCAGCCGCGGGGCCTGACCGGCACTGCGCGCACCGACCAGGTCGGCGAACTGCTCGCCCGGCAGGCTCAGCTCGTAGGCCTCGACGCCGAAGAAATCGCAGATACGCTTGAGGTTGTAGGCGGTCGGCCGGCTCTGCCCGCTGAGGTATTTATTGAACTGGGCGCGGTTGATCGCCAGCTTGCGGCACACCTCGGCAATCGAGCGGTAGTGGCTGCACAGCAGCTTGAGATTTGACCCCAGATAATCCGACATGCTGCTGTTCCTAACGGGTAGGCCGCGAGCGCCATAGCCGAATCATGCAAGCCTCGGCGGCATAGCCGCCCCCTCATCCGGCGCTTCGCGCCACCGTTTGTCGGGGCAGACGAAGACCAGACGCTCGTCGCTGCGCAAGGTGCTGACTAATGGCGCGAGCGACGCGATTGTAGCATCAACTCGCATCAGGTCGCCGCCACCCGCGCAATTGCATGACAGGCCGCCCTGCTCAACCATTCGTCCCTAGCATTTTTTCCTGACAGAACAACAAGAGAGACCTTCCCGTCATGCTCGATATTCTCAACGACCTTATCTGGAGCAAGCTGCTGATCGTCATGCTGATCGGCCTTGGTCTGTACTTCACCATCGCCTCGCGTTTCGTCCAGTTTCGTTACTTCGGCAGCATGTTCCGCATCTTCAGCGAAGCCTTCAAGCACCAGCCGGGCCAGCTCAGCTCGTTCCAGGCGCTGATGCTCAGCGTTGCCGGCCGGGTTGGCGCCGGTAACATCGCCGGGGTCTCCGTGGCGATCATGCTCGGCGGCCCAGGCGCGATCTTCTGGATGTGGATGGTCGCCCTGGTCGGCATGGCCACCAGCTACTTCGAATGCTCCCTGGCCCAGCTGTACAAGCGCCGCGAGCCCGACGGCGGCTACCGTGGCGGCCCGGCCTTCTACATCCAGCACGGCCTCGGCCAGCGCTGGCTGGGTATCGTGGTGTCGCTGCTGCTGCTGGCGACCTTCGGCTTCGGCTTCAACGCCGTGCAGTCCTACACCGTGGCCAGCTCGCTGCATGACACCTTCGGCCTGCCCACCTATGTCAGCGGCATCGCCCTGGTAGTGGTGATCGGCCTGATCATCTTCGGCGGCATCAAGCGCATCGCCAAGTTCGCCGACGTACTGGTGCCCGCGATGGCCTTCTCCTACATCGCCATGGCGCTGTACGTCATCGGCAGTAACTTCGACGCGATTCCGGCCACCCTGACGCTGATCTTCAACAGTGCCTTCGGCCTCGAGCCAGCCTTTGCCGGTGGCATCGGCGCGGCGATCCTCATGGGCGTCAAGCGCGGCCTGTTCTCCAACGAAGCCGGCCTGGGCAGCGCGCCCAACGTCGCCGCGGTAGCCGAGGTCAAGCACCCGGTCGCCCAGGGCATCGTGCAGTCGCTCAGCGTGTTCATCGACACCATCATCCTGTGCAGCTGCACCGCGCTGATCATCCTGCTCTCCGGCGTGTATCAGCCAGGCACCGAGATGGCCGGTGTGGTCCTGACCCAGACCGCCATGGCCGCGGTAGTCGGCGAATGGGGCCGGGTATTCGTCAGCGTCGCCCTGCTGCTGTTCGTCTTCACCACCCTGATCTACAACTACTACCTCGGCGAGAACGCCCTGGGCTTCTTCACCACCAAGCGCTGGCCGGTACAGGTCTACCGCGTGCTGGTAGTCGGCCTGATACTCTGGGGCTCGGTGCAGGATCTGGGTACGGTGTTTGCCTTCGCCGACGTGACCATGGGCCTGCTGGCCATCGCCAACCTGATCGCCCTGGCCCTGCTGTTCAAGGTCGGCCTGCGCCTGATGCGCGACTACGACGACCAGATCAAGGCGGGGGTAAAGTCGCCCGTCTTCGACCCGAAAGCCTTCGCTGATCTGGACCTCGATCCGGCAGTCTGGCCCGCCCAGCCGTCGACAGCGCCGCAGACCCTGAGCGCCGAAATCGGCCACCGCGTGCACCAGCGCTGAGCCGCTAACGACGCGATACACAGGGGGCTATGGCCCCCTGTTTTTTAATGCGAGGCTGTGAAAAAACTCCCGCCTACTGCGGCAGCCTCGCGACGGCTGCTCGATATTTTCACAACCTCTGAGGAGAGCCGTCATGGCTATAACAAAACTCCTGGTGCTCTACACCGGCGGCACCATCGGCATGCAGATGAGCGCAGATGGCCTGGCGCCCGCCTCCGGCTTCGAGGCGCAGCTGCGTGCCCAGCAAGCGCAAGAGCAGGCGCGCCAACTGCCCAGCTGGATCTTCCGTGAACTGCTGCCGCCAATCGACAGCGCCAACATGAGCCAGGCCAACTGGCTGGCGATGGTCGCGGCGATCCGCGCAGGCGTCGAGCAGGACGGCTGCGACGCCGTACTGGTGCTGCACGGCACCGACACCCTGGCCTACAGCGCCGCAGCCCTGAGTTTCCTGCTGCTCGGCCTGCCGGTTCCAGTGCTGCTGACCGGTTCGATGCTGCCGGCCGGCGTTGCCGGCAGCGATGCCTGGGCCAATCTGTTCGGCGCCATGCAGGCGCTGCAACAAGGTGTCGCCGCCGGCGTGCACCTGTACTTCAACGGCACCCTGATGCATGGCGCACGGGTCAGCAAACTGGCCAGCGCCACCTTCGGCGCCTTCGCCGAACTGCCGCGCCAGCGCCAGAGCCCGCGCGCCGAGAACATCCCGGCCAGCCTCGATTACCGCCAGCCGCGCCAACCGGTCAATCTCGCGGTGCTACCGTGCTTCCCCGGCATCCAGGCCGCGCATGTCAGCGCCCTGCTCGACAGCGGCGTACGCGGCCTGCTGCTGGAATGCTACGGCAGCGGCACCGGCCCTTCGGATGACGCCGCGTTGCTGGCGGCACTCAAGGCGGCCCATGAACGTGGCGTGGTGCTGGCGGCGATCAGCCAGTGCGCGCATGGCCATGTCGAGTTCGGCGTCTATGCTGCAGGGAGCAAACTGGCCAGCGCGGGGCTGATCTCGGCCGGCGGCATGACCCGCGAAGCCGCCCTGGGCAAGCTGTTCGCCCTGCTCGGCGCCGGCCTCAGCCAGGCCGAGACGGAACACTGGTTCGCCCTGGACCTGTGTGGCGAGCGCGCCGACTAGCCAGATGGGCAGGACTTGCAGCGCAGCCATAACAGTTTCAGGATGACTGATCCTACCTACAGGAGGTCGCACGATGGCCGTTCGCATTCCCGCCGAGATCCGTCCCGTCAGCGCCGCCGACCAGGCGACCTGGTTACCCCTGTGGCAGCGCTATCAGCGCTTCTACATGACCGAGATTCCCGCTGCCACCAGTGACGTCACCTGGCAGCGCTTTCTCGATCCGGCCGAGCCGATGCATGCCGCCCTGGCCTGGCACGAAGACAAGGCCATCGGCCTGGTGCACTGGATCTACCACCGCTCGACCTGGACCGTTGGCGACTACTGCTACCTGCAGGATCTGTTCATCGCCAAGGACGTGCGCAGCAGTGGCGTCGGCCGCCAGCTGATCGAACACGTCTACGACCAGGCCCGTCAGGCCGACTGCGCGCGGGTGCACTGGCTGACCCACGACAGCAACAGCAAGGCCATGCTGCTGTACGAACGGGTCGCCGAGCGCTCGGGCTTCTTGCAGTTCCGCAAGCTGTTGTAGCCTACATCCACCGGCGCTGCGCGCTAGAACACCGACCAGCCGATCCGCTCGCTGAGCAGCTCCAGCGCCGCCATGCCGACCAGGGAGTTGCCGGCGGCGTTCAGTTCCGGTGACCAGACGCAGACGCTGAAACGCCCCGGCACCACCGCGACTATGCCGCCGCCGACCCCGCTCTTGCCCGGCAGGCCGACTCGGTAGGCGAAATTGCCGGCCTCGTCGTACAGGCCGCTGGTGGCCATGATGGCGTTGACCTGCTTGGTCTGCCGCGGCGTGAGGATCTGCTCGCCGCTGTGTAGGCAAAAACCATCGTTGGCCAGAAAGCAGAAGGCGCGGGCCAGGTCGACGCAGCTCATGCGCAAGGCGCAGTAACTGAAGTAGTTGCGCAACACCGTCTCGACATCGTTATGGAAGTTGCCGAAAGACTGCATCAGATAGGCCGCGGCGGCGTTGCGCGCGCGATGCTGGTATTCCGAATCGGCGACCCGGTTATCCACCGCTATCTTGGGGTTGCCGGCCAGGCGGCGGACGAAATCGCGCATCGACACCACCGGCGTGGCAAAGCGCGATTGGTTGATGTCGCAGATCACCAGCGCACCGGCGTTGATGAACGGGTTGCGCGGCCGGCCGCGCTCGAACTCCAACTGCACCAGCGAATTGAACGGCTGCCCGGACGGCTCGTGGCCCAAACGCTGCCAAATCTCCTCGCCGGAGTGACCGATGGCCTGCACCAGGCTGAACACCTTGGAGATGCTCTGCACGGAAAACGCCGTATGCGCAGCGCCGGCGCTGAACAACTCGCCCTCGTTGCTGTACACCGCGATGCCCAGCTGGTTGCCCGACACATCGCCCAGCGCCGGAATGTAATCGGCCACCTTGCCCTGACCGATCAGCGGGCGGACTTGATCGAGGATTTCGTTCAACAGCGCTTGCATGCTCAGACTCGCCGCAATGCCCGAGCAAACCTCGGACGATCTTTCCTAGACGCCAGGCGGCTATCACTGATCACACGGCACTGCTCCCGGAGTGCACCCGGGTTTACCCAGGCTGCGGCTGATGGCGTCGGCGGATTTACGCTTATTGTTGTGCGCCGATAGGCATGATTCCGCCCATTGCGCCCGCGGATATTCGGCCAACGTGCTCTAAACCGGGCATTTCAACCCTTGGCACGGCATCTGCTATAGCTCTGCTACGCCATACGCGTTGTTTGCGTCGGCGATTATAAGAAAGACCAGAGGTGTGCTTATGAACTGCCGTACGTCCCCCGCGAGCCTGTCTCGCCCAGCTCCGCTATGCCGCCTCTCGCGTGCCAGGCCCCGGCCGGGTGCGGGCATTCGCCACTTTCGCCCATTCTGATCGGCCCCCGACCTGCATCTCCGCTGCGGCGGCCATGCATCGTCTACAGTAAAAAAACGCTGCATAAAGCCATAACAACGACGGAGATACTCCATGCGATTGACCAAGCGTTTCAGCCTGCTCGCTGCTGCCGCAGCCCTGACGGCCAGCACTGCGGCATTTGCCGCGCCGACCTTCATCAACATCCTCACCGGCGGCACCAGCGGGGTCTACTACCCGATCGGGGTGGCCCTGTCGCAGCTCTACAGCAACGGTATCGACGACGCGAAAACCTCGGTGCAGGCCACCAAGGCCTCGGTGGAAAACCTCAACCTGCTGCAGAGCGGCCGTGGCGAACTGGCCCTGGCCCTGGGTGACTCGGTCGCCGATGCCTGGAATGGCGTGGAAGATGCCGGCTTCAAAACCCCGCTGAAAAAGCTCCGCGCGATTGCCGGCACCTACCCGAACTACATCCAGATCGTCGCCAACAAGGAGTCCGGCATCGCCAACCTGGCTGACCTCAAAGGCAAGCGCATCTCGGTCGGCGCGCCGAAGTCCGGCACCGAACTGAATGCTCGGGCGATCTTCGCCGCGGCGGGTCTGAGCTATGACGACATGGCCAAGGTCGAGTTCCTGCCATACGCCGAGTCGGTCGAGCTGATCAAGAATCGTCAGCTGGATGCCACCCTGCAATCCTCGGGGCTGGGCATGGCGGCGATCCGCGATTTGGCCGCCACCTTGCCGATCAATTTCGTCGCCATTCCGGCCGACGTGACCACCAAGATCGGCAATGCGGCCTATCAGCCAGCCGTGATTCCAGCCGGCACCTACGACGGTCAGGATGTCGACATCGCGACAGTGGCGATCAAGAACATCCTGGTCAGCCATGAAGACGTGTCCGAGGAAATGGCCTACCAGATGACCAAGCTGATGTTCGACAACCTCGAGCGTCTGGGCAACGCCCATTCTGCGGCCAAGGACATCAAGCTGGACGGCGCGGCGAAGAACCTGCCGATCCCGCTGCATCCGGGTGCCGAGCGCTTCTACAAGGAAGTCGGCGCGCTGTAAAAAACGCGGGTGGGTTGGGGCTCGCACAGACTGAGCCCGTAGGATGGGTTGAGCGAAGCGATACCCATGGCCACGGCCCGATGGGTTACGCCGCTGCGCGGCTAACCCATCCTACCCTGCCACCCATGCGCCATCCTGCAAGTAGAGCTGCGAATAAAACCAGCGTGCTGAGTACGGCAGGTTTTATTGGCGACTCTTGCGCCTTATCGACGTTGCAATGAGGGCATAAGCTCCATGACTGAACAAAACCACGGCCTCGCGGCAGGTCCGGGCGACTGGCCGAAAGCGCTGTTTTATGTGGCGCTGCTGTTTTCGATCTTCCAGATCACCACCGCGGCCTTTCATCCGGTGTCCAGCCAGATCCTCCGTGCCGTGCACGTCGGCTTCCTGCTGCTGGTGGTATTTCTCAGCATTCCGCTGGTCGGCAAGCACAAGCCCTGGCAACCGCTGGCCTGGCTGCTGGGCCTGGCGGGCATGGGCACGGCGGCCTACCAATGGGTGTTCGAGGCGGACCTGATCCAGCGCTCCGGCGACCTGACCAGTGCCGACATGGTCGTCGGCCTGGTGCTGATAGTGCTGGTGTTCGAGGCAGCGCGGCGGGTCATGGGCATTGCTTTGCCGCTGATCTGCGGGCTGTTCCTCGCCTATGGCCTGCTCGGCCAATACCTGCCCGGGGACCTGGCTCACCGCGGTTATGGCCTGGATCAGATCGTCAACCAGCTGGCCTTCGGCACCGAGGGCTTCTACGGCACCCCGACCTATGTGTCGGCCACCTATATCTTTCTGTTCATCCTGTTCGGCTCCTTCCTCGAGCAAGCGGGCATGATCAAGCTGTTCACCGACTTCGCCATGGGCCTGTTCGGCCACAAGCTCGGCGGCCCGGCCAAGGTCTCGGTGGTGTCATCGGCGCTGATGGGCACCATCACCGGCTCCGGTGTGGCCAACGTGGTCACCACTGGCCAGTTCACCATTCCGCTGATGAAGCGCTTCGGCTACAAGCCGGCCTTCGCCGGCGGCGTCGAAGCCACCTCGAGCATGGGCAGCCAGATCATGCCGCCGATCATGGGTGCGGTGGCGTTCATCATGGCCGAGACCATCAACGTGCCCTTCATCGAGGTGGCCAAGGCCGCCTTGATGCCCGCGCTGCTGTACTTCGGCTCGGTGTTCTGGATGGTCCATCTGGAGGCCAAGCGCGCCAATCTGAGCGGTCTGCCGAAAGACCAGTGCCCGAACCCCTGGGCCGCGGTGAAAGAGCGCTGGTACCTGCTGATCCCGCTGTTCATCCTCATCTACCTGCTGTTCTCCGGGCGCACGCCGCTGTTTTCCGGGATGGTCGGCCTGGCCTTGACCGCCATCGTCATTCTCGGTTCGGCGATCATCCTGCGGGTGTCCTCGACCGTACTGCGCATGGCCTTCTGGATTGCCCTCGGGGTGCTCTGCGCTGGTTTCTTCCAGCTGGGTATCGGCGTGGTATTCGGGTGGTCGCGCTGCTGGTGGCGATCTGCTGGTTCATCAAGGGCGGGCGCGACACCCTGGTGGTCTGCCTGCATGCGCTGGTCGAGGGCGCACGGCATGCGGTGCCGGTGGGCATCGCCTGCGCCCTGGTCGGGGTGATCATCGGCGTGGTCTCGCTGACCGGGGTGGCCTCGACCTTCGCCGGTTACATCCTCGCCATCGGCCAGGAAAACCTGTTTCTCTCGCTGATCCTCACCATGCTCACCTGCCTGGTGCTGGGCATGGGTATTCCGACCATTCCCAACTACATCATCACCAGCTCGATTGCCGCCCCGGCGCTGCTCGAACTGGGCGTGCCGCTGATCGTCTCGCACATGTTCGTCTTCTACTTCGGCATCATGGCCGACCTCACCCCGCCGGTGGCACTGGCCTGTTTCGCGGCGGCGCCGATCGCCAAGGAGAGCGGGTTGAAGATCAGCCTGTGGGCAATACGTATCGCCATCGCCGGTTTCGTCGTCCCCTTCATGGCGGTGTATGAGCCGGCGCTGATGCTGCAGAGCGATAGCCTACTGGCGATCATTTATGTGCTGATCAAGGCGGCGCTGGCGATCGGTATCTGGGGCGCGGTGTTCACCGGGTTCCTGCACTGCAAGATGCCCTGGTGGGAGCGCGCGCTGGGCTTCGCCGCGGGTATCAGCCTGATCCTGGCCACGCCGATGAGCGATGAGATCGGCTTCGTGCTGGTGGCGCTGTTCCTCGGCCAGCACTTCTGGCGGGCGCACCGTGCCCAGGCGACGATGGCGTGATCGGATTGTGCATGGGCCTGGCCGGAGCGGTCTGGGCCGAGCTGCCGGTTGTCGAGTTCACCTTGGCCTGGCGGCACACCATCGAGAAAATTCGCTGGGAAGAAGATTACCGCGTGACCGCCGAGGGCTTGCTGCTCGGCGAGGCGCGGGTCAAGGGTTCTGGTGCTGGCATGGAAATTCCTGCCGATGCCGAACTGCGTGAGGGCAGCTGGCATTACCAACGCCAGCTAGCGCCCCTGCAACCACTGCGCTTGGGGCGAACCCCCGAGGCAGGGGATTACCAACTGTGTTTCAACCAGCGTTGTCGCTCCATGGGCGACTGGCTCGGCCCGCCACAAGCGACCCAGCCGGCGGTGGAACTCTGGAGCTGTGAGCTCGGCTCCCCCCTATCGGTCAACGATGCGGGTAACGGCTAACGCCGTTGTCGCTCCCAGCGTCACAAGCGCTGGCGGCAAGAAGAGGAGAACCCCCATTTGGCTTTGCCAGTGGGGGTTTTGTTCGTCTAGCCTCGGCCACTATCAAGCAAGGATTTTCCGCCGATGAGTACCTTGACCTATTACCTGGAAATGCACAGCCCCGAGCAGCTGCGGCCCAAGCCGCTGCCTGCGGAGCTGCACATCGTCGAATGCCGGATCAAGCAGTTCCAGTTCAACCGTTTTCTCTATCAGCTGGTCGGTGAGCCCTGGGCCTGGACGGACAAGCTGAACTGGAGCGATGCCCAGTGGCGGGCATTGGTCGAGCAAGCCAATCACCGCACCTGGGTGGCCTATCACCAGGGCGCAATCGCCGGCTACTACGAGTTATTGCGCGATGCCGAGGGCGCTGTGGAGATTCTCTATTTCGGCCTGGCCGAGGCATTTTTCGGCCAGGGTTTCGGCGGCCCGTTGCTGAGCCATGCGCTGCAAGCGGCCTGGCTCTGGCCGGATACAACGCGCGTCTGGGTCCATACCTGCAGCCTCGATCACCCCAGCGCCCTGGCCAATTACCGGGCGCGCGGCCTGCAGCTCTATCGCGAAGACGTGACCCTCTAGGCTGCGGTCGGCTGAGCGCGCGATCAACCCCGCAAAGTGCGCTTGTTTTCATCAGCGCAGGCCTGCGTCGCCAACTCAGCCTACGCTTGCAGGGTCGATGAATCGTTGGAGTCTGGCCATGCGCATCTCAGTACTAAAAAGCCTGTCCTTGGCCCTGTGCCTATTGCCCGCGCTGGCCACGGCGCAGGAGATCCAGCCCGGTCTGTGGGAAATCAGCTCGAGCAATATGCAGGTCGGCGGTCAGGCGCTGCCGGGCATGCAGCAAATGCTGGAGCAGATGAAAAACCTGCCGGCCGAACAGCGTCAGATGATGGAGCAGATGATGGCCAAGCAGGGCGTGCAACTGGGCGACCAGGGTGTGCGCATCTGTTTGAGCGAGGAGCAGATCAAGGCTCAGGACATTCCCCTGCAAGACCCCAAGTCAGGGTGTAGCCACGAGGTCACCGAGCGTAGCGCCGAGCGCTGGAAGTTCCGCTTCAGTTGCCCGGATGGACAGGGTGAGGGCGAGACGCGCTTCATCAGCGATCGCGAGTTCACCACCCAGGTCAACGGCACCTACGGCGGCCAGAGCAGCAGCATGGAAAGCCATGCGCGTTGGATTGCGGCCGATTGTGGCGGCCTGCAACCGCGCTGATGTGTGCTGTGCGGGGCCAGGCGCATGCCGGTCATGCTTCGGCGCACAGCGCTGCTGGCAGCTCATGTCAGAGACGCCAACCGCCTATTAGAGAATCGGCGAGATCAGGCGCGCCACGCGCATGCCCAGTTGCTGCAGGCGATGCAGGTTCTTGTAGTCGCCGGCGAGCAATTCGCGCGAGCGAGCGAAGTCCTGCTCAAGCATCTGTTCGACCTCGGCGGCAAAGCCGGGGTCGAAGGTCAGCAGGGTGATCTCGAAGTTCAGACGGAACGAGCGATTGTCCAGGTTGGCACTGCCGACGCTGGCGACATCGTCATCGATCAGCATGACCTTCTGGTGCAGAAAGCCCGGCTGGTAGCGGAACACCCGGACCCCGGCGCGCAAGGCCTCGAAGGCATACAGGCTGGAGGCGGCGTAGACCACCCGGTGGTCGGGCCGCGCCGGCAGCAGGATACGCACATCGACGCCGCGCAGCACGGCCAGGCGCAAGGCGGCGAACAGCGCCTCGTCGGGGATGAAGTAGGGGCTGGTGATCCACACCCGCTCGCGGGCGCTGTGAATCGCCTCGACGAACAGCAGCGCACAGGTTTCCTGCGGATCGGCCGGGCCACTGGCGATCACCTGGCAGAGCATGCCCTCGCCCGGGTAGGCCTCGGGCAGCAGCAGCGGCGGCAATTGGTGGCTGGCCCAGAACCAGTCTTCGGCGAAGGACTCCTGCAGGCAGGCGACTACCGGCCCGCGCACTTCGACATGGGTATCGCGCCAGGGCGCCAGGGGCGGCTTGTGCCCGAGGTATTCGACGCCGACGTTGAGCCCGCCGAGAAAGCCGCATTCGCCATCGACCACCACGATCTTGCGGTGGTTGCGAAAGTTCAGCTGGAAGCGGCTGAGCAGTCCGCCGCCTGTGGTGAAGGCGTGGACCTGGATGCCGCCGACGCGCATTTTGTCGCTGAAATGACGCGGCAGGCCGTGGCTGCCGACACCGTCGTAGAGCACGAAAACCTGCACGCCGGCAGCCGCGCGCTCCAGCAGCAGGTCTTGCAGGCGCCGGCCGAGCAGGTCGTCGCGGAGGATGAAGAACTGCAGCAGGATCACCTTGCGCGCGCGGGCCAGGGCCGCGAGGATCGCGGCAAAGGCCGCTTCGCCATCGATCAGCAGCTGCACCTGGTTGTTCGCCAGGCAGGGCATCCGGCCCAGCCGGGGCAAGGCGCGCAGTTGCTGGGAGGCCGGGGATGCGCTGGCGCTCAGGGCTTCGTCGACCCACGGCCGCCAGTTCAGCTCGGCCATGGCCTGGTGCATCTGCTTGTCGGCGTGGCGGCGCGCCTTGATATAGGCATCGAAGCGGCTGCGGCCAAACACCAGGTAGGGCACCAGGGTCAGGTAAGGCATGAAGAACAGCGACACCGCCCAGGCCAGCGCACCCTGGGCGGTGCGCACGGTCAGCACGGCATGTACAGCCGCGAGCATGCCGAGGGCGTGGGTCGCGGCGATCAGGTAGGCGAAAAGATTGGGGATCGCGAAGTCCAGAGGCATGCTGGTTCCTGTGCGCTGACGCCGGGTTGGTGCTAAACCTATTACCCATGCAGTGTGGCATCAACAAGGCCGCGTGCAGTTAGCCAAAAATCAGTAAATGGCGGCATTTGGCCCGCGAATGACGGCCCGTGGCCAGCAAACGTGGGGTTTGCCTGTTACCCTTACCGGCTAACCGGGAAAATATTTTCGGTCGCGATGAGTTGTAAGTTGGGCGAATCCGTCCTTCTTGTGCTTGCCAGCGAGTTAAATGCCTCAAGGAGAACTCCACATGGAAAAACCCCCTTCGCATGACACGACGCCACAGCCAGAAGCGGAAATAGAGGGTGGCATTCCGGCCCCGAGCGGAGCCGCCAACCTGATCGATACCGACTATGTGGTCGGCCAGGACAACATCAAAGGCAGGTTCCTGTTCAACCTGGATATCCACGGCAAGGTCTTCAGTATCTCGGCTCTGACCGTGGTGCTGTTCGTGGTCCTGGCGCTGGCTTTGCAAAGCGAAGTCGAGCCGCTGTTCAATGCCGTACGGGGTTGGCTGACCAGTAACCTGGCCTGGTTCTTTATCGGCGCGGCCAATATCTTCGTACTGCTCTGCCTGTTCCTGATCGTCTCGCCGCTGGGCAAGGTACGTCTGGGTGGCAAAGAGGCGACGCCCGACCATTCCTATGCCGGCTGGTTTTCCATGCTGTTTGCCGCCGGCATGGGCATCGGCCTGATGTTTTATGGCGTGGCTGAACCGATGACCCACTTTGCCTCGGCCATGGGCGGGACCAGTCTCGGCGAAGATGGCCTGCGCACCGACTGGGCGCCGTTGGGCGCTGCCGCCGGCAATGCGCAGGAAGCCGCAAGCCTGGCGATGGCCTCCACGATCTTCCACTGGGGTCTGCACCCGTGGGCGATCTACGCGATTGTGGCGCTGGCGCTGGCGTTGTTCTCGTTCAACAAGGGCCTGCCGCTGAGCATTCGCTCGATCTTCTACCCGCTGCTGGGTGAGCGGGTGTGGGGCTGGCCGGGGCATGTGATCGACATCCTCGCCGTGTTCGCCACCCTGTTCGGCCTGGCTACTTCGCTGGGCCTGGGCGCCGAGCAGGCGGCAGCCGGCATCGATCACCTGTTCGGCATAACCGCGACCGATACCAGCAAGGTGCTGCTGATCGTCGGGATCACTGCGATTGCCTTGATGTCGGTAATGGCCGGCCTGGACAAGGGGGTCAAGCGCCTGTCCCAGCTGAACATGATCCTGGCGATCCTGTTGCTCGGCTTCATCATTCTGGTGGGTCCGACGCTGGCGATCATCACCGGCTTCTTCAGCAACCTGGGGAACTACCTGGTCTATCTGCCCGAGCTGTCCAACCCCTTTGGTCGCGAAGACGCCAACTTCAGCCAGGGCTGGACCGCCTTCTACTGGGCCTGGTGGATCAGCTGGTCGCCCTTTGTCGGCATGTTCATCGCGCGGGTCAGCCGCGGTCGCACGGTGCGCGAGTTCCTGGTCGCGGTGCTGCTGGTGCCTTCCCTGGCCTCGGTGCTGTGGATGACCGCCTTTGGCGGTACCGGCATCGGCCAACTGGTCGGCGATGGCTTCACCGGGGTGCAGGATGCCGCGCTGGAGCTGAAGCTGTTCGTCATGCTTGAGCATTTGCCGTTGGCCGAGATCAGCTCCTTTATCGGCATCGTCCTGGTGATCGTGTTCTTCGTCACCTCGTCGGACTCGGGTTCGCTGGTGATCGATACCATCACTGCTGGCGGCAAGGTCAATGCGCCGATTCCGCAGCGGGCATTCTGGGCCATCATGGAAGGCGTGGTCGCCATCGCCCTGCTGCTGGGCGGCGGCTTGGTAGCCCTACAGGCGATGGCGGTGTCCACTGGACTACCGTTCACCATCGTCTTGCTGGTGGGCTGCGTGTCCATCGTCAAAGGCTTGATGAGCGAGCCGCGCTGACCGCTGTTGTTGGGCAATACAAGAGCGCGCCTTCGGGCGCGTTTTTTGTCTGCGCTGCGCAGGACTGGGTCGCATGAGTCAGCGCCGCAATTCTTGAGGGAGGGGCTTTCGCCGCGAGTTCTTAACCAGGTTGGTGGGGTGCTGACGCGGCTATTTGTGTTCGGCATTACATCGTGTGAGTTGATGTGGGTTGCGCCCCTCGGGCGCGCACCTGAAGGGTCAGTCAACGCGGCGCAATGACTGGCACCCGCTGAGGATTATGGGTATCGCTGCGCTCAACCGATCCTACGTTGGCCAACGGGAGTGGGTAAAAGCATCGCGGCTAAAGCCCCTCCTACAAGAGCTCTGCGTGATCCAGTGGCCCCTCGCAAAAATGTCCTTCGCCGCAATCCATCAGCTCCACAACTCGCCGACCTGGGTGGTCGGTGAATAGTGGGTGGCTACCTGCGCCTGCAGCAGCTCCGCCGTAGCCAGGGCATCGGTCAGGGCGTGGTGCGCCTGGTACAGCGGCAGGCCATAGCGCAGGCGACTGTCGGCCAGGCGGATGGAAGTCGGCTGACGGCCGAACAGCCGGTCGAACCAGCCCGGCTGACGCTGACTGCGGTGTAACCGAGCCTCCAGTTCCATGGTGTCGATCACCGGGAAGTGCAGCGCCTCGCCCAGATGCTGGCGTACCGCCTGGTCGAGAAAACCGCGTTCTATCGTGCGGTAATGCACCACCATCACCTTGCCGGCCATGGCCGTCAGCAATTCACCGAGAATAGTCGTCAGCCTGGGGGCGTCGCGGATGTCGCTGTGGGTGATGTGATGGAAGGTGACTGACTCGCTGCTCAGCTCGGAAACCGGCTTGACCACCCAGTACAACGCCTGGCCGCAGCGGATGCGCACCAGGTTGAAGGGCACCAGACCGAGGCTGACGATCGAGTGGCGATTGCAATCCAGACCGGTGGTTTCCACGTCCAGCGCCACCAGCGGTACCTGTTCCAGCGGGGTGTCGGCGGCTACCACGCCGGCCTGATAGAAGGCGGCCAGGCGCGGATCCTTGGCCGTTTGCGCGAGCTGGATGAAGATACTCGGCCAATCTGTCGGCACTACGCGGGCGGTATTACGCGAGACCGTGGGCAGCTTCACTGGGACCCGCCCGCCGGGTAGCGGAAGCGCAGAAATTTCTGCGCGTTGCTGAGTACCTGGAAGGCTTCCTTGAGGTTGTAGCGCTCGCTGGCAGAGACCTTTTCCGGCTCGATGTAATTGTCCGGCTCGCGGCTGGCCTCGAGGTCCATGGCCTGATGGCGGATGCGCACGATGGAGAGGAATTCCAGGGCGTAGCGCAGCTTGGTGATGGCTTCCTCGGTCAGCAGCTTGGTGCTGGCGATGGCGTCCAGGCGATCCAGGGAATTCTGCGCCTTGGAGCCGGCGGCCAGCGCATGCACGCGGATCAGGTCGGTCAGCGGGGCGGTGCCGCGGCCCTTGAGGTTGATGATGTTGTTCTGTTGGCCGTCCTTCTCCATCACGAAGGTGCGGAAGAAGCCCAGCGGCGGGGTGCGGTTGAGTGCGTTGCGCGCCAGGCTGGCGAGAAATAGCGGGTTGCTGCTGGCTTTCTGCGCCAGCAGGTCCTTGAGGCTTTCGACCAGCTCGGCCTCGCCGTAGACGCTGTCGAGGTCGAAGAAGATGCAGCTGTTGAGCAGGGTTTCCGGGTTGGGCCGGTCGATCCACTGGTTGAAGTAGCCCTTCCACACCCGCAACGGCTGGCGCCACTGGGGATTGGTGGCCATGATCCCGCCCTTGCAGTAGCTGTATCCGCAGGCCGCCAGGCCGTCGCTGACGAAGGTCGCCAGTTTGAGGAAGTAGTCGTCGTGGACTCGCGGATCGAAGCGGTTGTCGAGGACCAGGGCGTTGTCCTGGTCGGTGACGATCAGCTGCTCGTCGCGGGCCATCGAGCCCAGCGCCATGAAGCAGTAGGGTACCGGCGGCGGGCCGAGCTCTTGCTCGGCCAGCTCCAGCAGGCGCTGGGTCAGGCTGCGGCCGATGCCCGAGATGGCGCTGCCGATCATGTGGGCGGTGGCCTGTTCATTGACCATGCGCAGGAAGGTGATGCGCAGGTCCGGCAACAGGGCCTGCAACTCGGCCACCGACTGCTTGTTGAAGATACTGTTGACCAGGTACAGGCTGCTCTGCGACTCGTATTTGATGATGTCCGACAGGTTGATCACTCCGACCGTGCGCTGACGGTACACCACCGGCAGGTGATGGATATTGTGGCGGAGCATGCACAGCATCGCCTCGAACACCGAGTCGTCGGCATTGATGGTGATCGGGTTGGGTGACATCACCCGATCGACCGGGGTGTCCAGGGCAAGGCCTTCGGCCAGCACCCGGGTGCGCAGGTCGCGATCGGTGGTAATGCCGACCATCACCTGACTCAGGGGCGCCCCGGCGGCGGATGGCGGTCCGAGGATCACCAGGGAAGACACGCTGTGCTCGGTCATCACCCGCGCTGCCTCCTGCACCGAGGTGCCCAGGGGCACGCTGACCGTGCGCCGCGAGACCAGCTTGCGCACCTTGATCTTCATCAGTTCGCTGGCGTTGCCCTGGCTTTCCACCGCCGACTTCAGCCGCGACTGGCCCTCGGCCTCGACGAAGTCGGCGAAGAAGTCATGGGCCTCGCAGAGTTGCTCGAACAGGCGGCCGGGAATGAAATAGATCAGGCTGTCTTCAATGGCCCGGGCCGGCAGACGTACTTTATGCCCGCGCAGCAGGCCAAACTGGCCGAAGACATCGCCCTCGGTCAGGCGATTGTAGAGCGCCCCGGTGCGCCGGTAGATTTCCACCGCGCCGCTGCGCACATAGTGCAGGTCGTGGATCTCCGCACCGAAGCTGAGAATCTCGCTTCCGGCCTTGAAGTAGCCGACTTCGACCTGGCGGGCGATCTCGTCGAGTGTGTCTTCGGGCAGCCCATCGAAGGGCGGGAAGCGCTGCAGGTGGTCGCGGATTTCGATCAACTCGATCTGCATACGGGTCTCTTGAGAGTGGGCGGACGGACGAGTCCAAACCTATGGTCTCGCGGGGTCGACCTCGCCCGGGAAAATGACTGCCAACTGGTCGAGCGCCGGCAGCACTGTGCCGACTGGGCGACATGCCCTAACCATAACGTGTCCTGCGACGAACACGCGACTGTTTCACTGCCGGGTCGCGATCCTGGCGGTGCGAGGCCGCTGGTTCAGCGTTGCTCAAGCGTCAGGTAGACCGCCGCCTGGTTAAGCAGCTGGTACGCGACTTCGCCGAAGATGATGGAGCCGATGAGGCGCGCGGTCTGGTGCCCCTGCAACTGCAAATAGAGGTAATTGAGGATGCAGTTGCAGCCGAACAGGATGGGGCCGCCGTCGCTGGGCATGGCCTATATGAAGCGCTCGCTATAGTCCTCGACCGCGTCGGCGAAACGGTAGTGCACCCCGGCGAACACCGGCACGTAGAAGGACACCAGGCCCGGCTCGCGATCCAGCGACTGGATGCCGACATTGACCATGGCTGCGCAGTAGTCGGCCAGCCGCGGCTGCGGGTGTCGACACGGACTCGGCTGACCTCCCAGGACTCGTTCACTTCCAGCAGCCAGCGACACAACTCTGCGTCTTGCACCCGGAACTCCCGGTTGTGCTTTACCCGTCCAGGGGCGTTCACACGCGGGCGCGCAGCGAGCCAGGGAACCTTGGCCCTAGGTCGCTGCTCCTTGATTGTTGCGACTTGCGCAGTAGTACGGTGACCGGCGCCTAGTAGAAGTTGACCGCATGGCCCTCACGGTCGAAGGCGGCGAAGTTGCCGATACTGCCGGCTTCGATGGCCCCGACCATCATCTTCAGCGGTTGTTCGGCCTCGTCGCTGTTCGGCGCCATGCCTGCGCGCCCAGCCAGGCCGGCGGCGAACACCAGATCCCAGGCCACACCGGTGCGGCTGGACTCGGCCAGCAGCCCGGCAAAGTCCACCAGTTCGTCCGGCAGCTTGTCGACGCACAGCACCGGCTTGAGCGAGCCGCCCTGGTTCTCGGCGTGGCGCTGGCGTTCTTCTGCGCTGGCGTCTTCGGGTAACTCGGCGCTAACGAACACCAGCAGCAAGCGTTGTGGTTCCGGCTGGGCCTTGGCGGCGGCCAGCAGGTCGGCGAATTCGGCAATATCCATGACAGTCCATCCGTACGGAAAAATGAGCAGTGCAATAGCCACACTGCCACGCGCCGCCGGCCTTTGACCATATCTCTTAAGGTATAGATGGCCGGCGCACGGCGCTGCGCCCATGCACTGCCGAGGGGCGGGCCAACCAGCGCGGCGCCTGCAGGCTTGCGGTCGCAGGCTGTGCGATCGCCACTCAGGGCTTGCTGCTTTCCCGCAGCTTGGCCAGTAGGGCTTCGCTTTTAGCGAGTTGCTCGTCTTCGCTGAGTTGCGGGTTATCCAGCACGCTGTCGATTTGCTCGAGCAATTCGCCCTGTCGGCGGACACGCTGATCCAACTGCCTGAGTTGACGGTTACTGCGCCAGTTCCAGTAGGCCAACCCCGCGACCGCCAGCAGTACCAGCGCAAGTCCTGTCCAGGTCAGATGAGTCATGGTTACTCCGGGGTGGCGGGCTGTCGCGCAGCAATTCAGGGACGCAGCGACTTGCGCATGGCAAAGCGCTGCAAGGTAACAGCGCCGCGTACCAGCGTCTGTGCCTGTTCCACAGAAAAGCCCTGCCGCGCAAAGAATGGCCGCGCCGTCAGGCTGGCCTCAGTAGACAGCGCCGCCACGCCCAGACTGCGCAAGCAGACCTCGGCATCCCGATACAGCGCTGTCGCTACCCCTTGGCGGGCGTACGACGGCGCACTGAACAGCAGCTCGATATGACCGTTCGCAGTGAAGCCGATAAACCCGGCGAGTTGTCCCCGGTGTTGCGCCAGCCTGACCTGCAACGTCGCCAGGCGCCCTTGCCAGGCCTGCAGATCGGCCTCCTCCGGCGCCCAGGCCAGCCGCTGCGCGGCGTCATACTGAGCACTCGCCAAAGCATGCACGGAGGTGCTGAACAGCGTGACTACAGCCTGGAGATCGCTGGGGCGGTAATCGCGGATGGAAATGTTGGGTTTGCTGGACATAGGTCATGACCGATGTTGCGGGGGGAGGTTGATAACCTGCCGTGGCCACCTCGCGCAGCCTGTGGGTTTACCGGCGTATGGGGTCTGCCAATAAACGCCGCGACGCGGCCCGTGCCCCTGAACGCTAGCCGATCCCGGCAGGCGTGGTAAACCGCTAGATCTGTACTCAGAGAAACTCAGACCGGAAGAACAGCTGCGAGCCCGCAGCAAGGAGCGCATGCCATGAGGCTCTGCACCGATCGGGCGGAACCTTGCAGAGCGTTAATCAGCCGTCGAGAAGGGCCTGATTGACCCCGGTTCAGATGGCCTGTTCAGCTTCCGCTTTGCTCGGTGGGTTCAGATAAGCGTCTAGCGAGTCATCCATCGCCTCGAGCCACGGCGTATGGTGCGCCGGTGCCTGAGTACCCGTCATCAGAGAGCGATAGGAGTGATCCCTGAAGGTCAGAATATCGTTGTGCTTATGCTGTTCCCACTGCAGAAAAGTCTGGTTCACACCTTCGATGTCGAAGCTCGGATAGTCCGTCTGTTCGATCAGGGATTTTATGTAGTCGCCCTGATAACGGATCATCTGCTCATCGCTTTTCAGCAGGGCTTCGCGCCGACTCCAGGTCTGGATGTCAGCCTCCATTGCCGGCTTGGCGGGCGTGACGATACGACCCAGAATCACATCCCGCACAAACCAGGCCTGGGCATCAAACATGTTGAAGGTGTACCACTGGTCTTGCATGCCAAGGTAGAACAGGCCTGGCTGCTCGACGAAGGCCACGCCCTCATACAGGCCCAGCGGCCAGAGACGGTTGCTGGTTTTCAGGCGCAGCTCTTCATCAAGGAACGGAAAGTGATGCAGATAGCCGGTGCAGAGAATAATGGCATCGACTCTCTTTGAGCTGCCGTCGACAAAATAGGCGGTATCGCCATCGACCTTGGTCAGCAGGGGCTTTTCCTGCCAATTTTTCGGCCAATCGAAGCCCATGGGCCGGGTGCGATAACTGCTGGTAATGCTCCGGGCGCCGTACTTGTAGCATTGCGAACCGATATCTTCGGCGGAATAACTGCTGCCGATCAGAAGAATATCCTTGTCCTTGAATTCCACTGCATCGCGAAAGTCATGGGCATGCAGAATACGGCCATTGAAGCCCTCAAAACCCTCGAAAAAGGGCACGCTGGGTGTCGAGAAATGACCGGACGCAACGATCACATGGTCATATAGCTCACTGCTAGTACTGTCGCTGCCATGGTCATGGGCAATTACCGTAAATTGTCGACTTTGCGGGCAATAACTAACGTGGCGAACCGGCGTATTGAAACGGATATATTGACGGACGTCGGCTTTCTCGACCCTGCCCTTGATGTAATCCCAGAGTACTGCGCGCGGCGGATAGGAGGCGATGGGCTGATCAAAGTGTTCGTCAAAGGTGTAATCGGCAAACTCGAGGCACTCTTTTGGGCCATTGGACCAGAGATAGCGGTACATACTGCCGTGTACGGGTTCGCCATGCTTGTCCAGACCCGTGCGCCATGTGTAATTCCACAATCCGCCCCAGTCCGCCTGCTTTTCATAACATACAAGCTCAGGAATTTCGGCGCCTTTTTCTTGGGCTGCCTGAAAGGCGCGAAGTTGTGCCAGACCGCTGGGGCCGGCACCAATAATAGCTACTCGAGTCGTGATAAATTTCTCCCTGGATAAGGTGCCTTGTTGCCGCTTTAATAAACAACAAGATACCGCTCTATCAACTAGGCGAGTTAATAGATCAAGAACCATGAATCGCTAACTTCACGGGTTCGATGTGCATGAAAATGAGGGATGACCATACAGTAAGCGTGCAGCCTTGTCTGTTTGCTGGTGTCCAGGATGGCCTAAGGCGCGGCGCAAAAGGCCGGCGGCGGCGGTGTTTTTATTCCACCTGAAGCTCTCTGAAACGGCCGCTCAGCAAGGCCTGCGCCAATATTAATGGTGGTGGCTAGCCTGCGTAGAATAGTTGCGCAAGAGCGCGTGATTAATCCTGGAGGTTGCTCCATAAACATAGCCATAGGAATTAATATGTTGGTTTATTGCGTCTCGCAATCGGGGCAATAAGCTCCCGAGCGCGCCGCCTCATACACATAACTGACCGGGTCAGTATTCGCTTGATGCGGCATGCACCCAAGCATTTATTCAAGCGTGCGAACAGCCTCGGAATAAGCGCTTCTTGACGGCTCGCTGCGTGGATAAACGGGCTGTTGGTTTTAATATTTATAGGTAAAGGGTTAGCCGATTTCGCGGACTGCATGTTAGCGTTGCAGCGTGAGGCGCTATATCGCCTGACACTATTAATAGTTGGGCACAGTTTTTTTTTGCACTGGCGTTACCCCGTATTTCCATGGGTAACGAAGTGTCGAATGAATTACATCGGCCAGCCAAAAGAACAGCAGTATCCGGCGGCCGCTGCGTCTCATTCAACTTTATAACGGGGAAATAATAATGCATAAAAGTCTGGAGCAGGCGCGCACGCGCTTTACTGCCAGTAGTATTCGCTGGGGATTTATCTGGGCATTGTGGTGCGCTGTTTTGTGGGGGGCGTGGTATGTACCTGGGTCCGCCGTCTGGTTTGAAGCACCCTATGTCAACCTGTCCTATGAGACTAATTCCGAATTTCTGTTGGCGGCGGCAGTGCTGACGACCTTCAATGCCATCGCCGTGTTGTTGTTCCTGTTTCTCTGGAACGGCGTACTCGGCAAATGGGGGGAATACGGCCGCACCATTCGCCAGATGCGCAATATTTCCAAGTGGTTCTTCATCGGCGCCATCTTTGGTGGCCCCATGGCGATCTTCGGCTCCTATCTGGCCATGGGGTATATCGGTGGTGCGTTCGCTGCCATCGCCGCGCTGATGTACCCGATAATCGGCGCGACCCTGGCTCGCCTCTGGTATCAGGAGAAAATCACCAAACGGGCGGCAATTGGCATTTTCATCATCATGGCCGGCGGTGTGACGGTTTATGCGCCCGGGATTATCGGTGAATTGACGGGGACCGGGGACAGTGGCTGGCTGGGCTACCTGGGCGGCGCCATGGCCGCACTGGGCTGGGGCATTGAGGGCGCGATCGCCGGGCGAGGCCTGGATGTTGCCGACCCCGACGTGGGCATCACCGTGCGCTTCTCCGCCGAGGTGCTCTACTGGGTCGCGCTGATTCTGCCCGCCATTTACCTGTTTACCGATCAACCGGTGGTGGAGCTGGTAGTGGCGACGTTCAACTGGGCGGCAATCGGCTGGTTGATGTTGGCCGGGGTCACCTTCGCCTTCTGTTATGTGTCCTGGTACAAGTCCTTTCCTCTCATCGGCGTGGGCCGCGGGCAGGCTATTGCTGCCTTGTACGGCCTTTTTGCGGTGATCTTTCTGGCCGCCTTCACCCTCGAGTTTCCTGAGTGGAACTTCCTCGCCGGGCTTGCCTTGTTCGTCATCGGTGGTTTCGTGATGTACACCGAGAGCGACGAGGTACTGGAAGTGGTGCGTGCCGTGTCCAAGACCAAAGCAGAGGAGGTCCGCCCATGAAAAAGCTGCATATGAAGGGCCGTATCCTGCAGCTGATCAACGATCAGCTGGAGCACGGATTATGGGATTGGCAGGTATCGGACATTCTTGAGCGCGAATACGCCATTTCCGGCCCGTACTGGCGAGGCACCACGCGGGTGACCCTGACCGACCTCTATTCCAGCGGCATTATCGAAAGTGTCGAGGAGCAGCTGGATGAGCAGGACTACTTCGGCCTCGGCAAGGTGCTGTTCAAATTTCGTCTGAGCGATTTCGGTCGGCAGCGTATGCGCGATACCGCGCTGATCTGAGCAAAACCCATACGCTCACTACCCAGGCAACTGCCTGAAGGGGAAATAACATGTCTGATTTTTGGGGTTATCCAGGGGCCGATATCCTGGCGGTGGTGGTGATCATCGCCTTGAGTGGTTTCGCGCTCTACCAAGCCCGTACGTTCGTCAGCAAGATCTGACGCGCCATTAGCAATGGGCTCCACGGCTTCATGGCCGCAACGCCGCCAGCAAGGTGTCGCAGTTGTGCTTGAACATGCCCAGGTAACTGCTCGCCGGGCCGGTCCTGGCCAGGGCGTCGGAATACAGGGTGCCGCCGACCTTGGCCCCGGCCTCGTTGGCGATCTGTTGGATCAGCCGTGGGTCGCGGATGTTTTCGACGAACACCGCGCGCACGCCGTCGGCGCGGATCTGCCGGATCAGCGCCGCCACTTCGGCGGCCGAAGGCTCGTCCTCGGTGCTTAGCCCCTGGGGCGCGATAAAGCTCAGGCCATAAGCCTGGCCCAGGTAAGCGAAGGCATCGTGGCTGGTGATGATGGTGCGCTGGGCCGGTGGCAGCTGACCGAGCCCCTGATGCGCCTCAACGAGCAGGGCGCGGATTTCGGCCAGGTAGGCATCGCGGCGGCTGCCGTAGTAGGCGGCGTTGACCGGGTCGGCCTGGCTCAGTGTCTTGGCGATGTTCTGTACATAGATCTCGGCATTGGCCAGGTTCTGCCAGGCATGTGGGTCGGGCACCTTTTCGCCGTCTTCATCAAGCATCAGCGGCAGCACCCCGGCGCTGGCGTCGAGCCGTCTGCCGGGGGCTGCGCTGCTGGCGATCAGACGCCGCAGCCAGGGCTCGAAACCCAGACCGTTGGCGATGATCAGGTCGGCGTTGAGCACCGCCTTGGCATCGTCGGCGCTCGGCTGGTAGACATGAGCGTCGGCATCAGCACCGACCAGATTGTACAACTCGAGCTTATCTCCGGCTATTTGTTGGGTAATGTCGGCCAAAATACTGAAACTGGTGACGACTTTGAGTTTCTCTGCTGCGTTCAGGGGCAGCGCCGCGAGCAGGGCGAATAGGGCGAATAGGGCGATCAACACACGCATGGCGCGTTCCTCAGGGTGAAGGTAAGGGGCAAGTAGTGCGCAGCAGACCATTGAGCGGCCCGAACAGCACGGAAAGGGCATAGGCCAGGCCAGCCAGCAACACGATGCAGGGGCCGCTGGGCAGGTTGGCGTAGTAGGACAGCAGCAGGCCGAGCCAGACGCAGGTCGCACCGGTCAGTGCGGCGAGCAGTAGCAGGCTGGGTAGATGGCGGCTCCAGAAACGTGCGGCGGCGGCCGGCAGCATCATCAGGCCGACCACCATCAGCGCGCCGATGGCCTGGAAGCCGATCACCAGATTGAGCACCACCAGGGTCAGAAACAGGCCATAGGCCAGCGGGCCGAAGCGGCTGACGCTGGCAAGAAACAGCGGATCGAGGCTATCCAGCAGCAGCCAGCGGTAGATCAGCGCCAGGACCAGCAGGCTGCCGAGCGACACCAGCAGCATGCCGTTGAGCGTGCTCTGATCGACGGCTAATACCGAGCCGAACAGCAGGTGCAGCAGATCCAGCTTGCGCCCGGCCAGGCCCAGCAACAGTACGCCGCTGGCCAGGGAAATCGGGTAGATCGCTGCCAGGCTGGCATCTTCGCGCAGGCCGGTGCGGCGAGTGATCCAGGCGGCAAGGCCGGCCATGCCGAGTCCGGCGACCAATCCGCCGAGGGTCAGGGCCGGCAGGCTCAGGCCAAATAGCCAGAAGCCGACGGCCGCACCGGGCAGGATGCCATGAGCGATGGCGTCGCCGATCAGGCTCAGGCGGCGCAGGATCAGAAACACCCCCAGCGGCGCGGCGCTCAGCGCCAGCACCAAGCCGCCGAGCAGGGCGCGGCGCATAAATGCGAATTCGACGAAGGGCGCCCATAGCAGCTCCACCCTAGGCCACCTGTTCCAATGCCTGGCGCTGGCCGATCAGCTGGCGGATCGGCGCGAATAGGCACGCATTGCGCGACAGCTGCAGGGCGTTGTCCAGGCGCTGGTTAAGGCTGGTGAGGTCATGGCTGACCAGCAACTGGGTGCGACCCTCGGCCTGCCAGCGCTGGATATGGTGCCAGAGCAGCGTCTGGCCATGATCGTCCAGGGCGGCTTCGGGCTCATCCAGCAGCAACACTCTGGCATCGGTCAGGCTCAGGCGCGCCAGCAGCGCGCGCTGCAGCTCGCCGCCGGAGAGCGCCTGTAGCGACTGGTGCGGCAACCCATATAGGCCCCAGTCGTCCAACACTTGGCACAGGCGAGCCTGGCGTTCGCGACGGTTCAGCGGGCTGCGCCAGAACCCCGTACTGACCAGGCTTTGCAGGCTGATCGGAAACTGCCGGTCGAGGGCCTGCTGCTGTACCAGATAGGCCACACCGCCCAGGCGCGGCACGCCCAGTTCGAGGCGCCCACGCAGTGGTTGTTGCAGGCCGGCAATCACCTTGAGCAGGCTGCTTTTGCCACAACCGTTGCCGCCGATCAGCCCCGTCAGGCTGCCGCTGGGCAGCTGTAGATCCAATGGCGGGGTCAGCGGCTGGCCACCTGGGCCCCACTGCAGGTGCCGGCAACGGATCATGCCGGGCTCCAGTTCCAGCTGCTCGCGGCCACCGCATCGTGGGCGTGCAGGCTTTCCGCATGCGCCACGCGCAGGCTGAAGGCGCTCAGCTCTGGTTGCAGCAACAGGGCACTGTGCAGGCGGCGCGCAGCGTCTTCGCAGAACATCAGATTCTGCCCGTTGGCTAGGGCGAAGGCCTGCTCGTCGGCACGCTTGACTGCGGTCTGCACGGCGGTGCCGAGGGCCTGTTCGGCGCAGTCGATCAGCTCGATCAGCGGCAGCTCAGCGGCTTGCGGGCTCAGGCGTACCTGCAGGGTGGCGGTGCTGCGCTGGCTGTGCGGTGTGGCCAGAATGCCCTGGGTCGAGCCGAGCCAGCTCAGCAGTTGCTGATGGTCGAGGGGCTGGTCGGCGAAGTCCTCGATAAAGCGCTGCTGGATCAGCTGCCGGGCCAGGGCAGCGGAACAGGGGCAGGTCGAGGAATAGTCGATCTGCACCTGCAGTTCCACGTGGAACCCCGATGAATCCTGACGTGCACGTACTTCGAAGGGGTAGTCCTTCCAGCCCGATAGCGGACTGACCAACGCCGGACGGCTGAGCAAGGCCTCGCCGCGCAGGGTGATATAGGCCTGCTGCGACAGGCCTTGATGGCTGTCGAGAAACTCGCCCAGCAGCTGCTCTAACAACTGTGGCCTGAGGTCCTCGGCTTCCAAGGCCTGCAGCGCCAGGTACAGGCGCGACATATGAATGCCGCGCACGCTGCCAGCGTCCAGGCTGACCCCGGCATCGGCACGGGCGTTGATCCGTTGCTTGGCAAACAACAGCGGTAAGGCGACTTCGCCCATGCCGACCCAATCCAGGGTTTGTGGGTAGTGAGTCGCTTGGGCGGCAATATCCGGCAGAGTCAGGGCATGCATCAAAAATCCAGCAGTAGGCAGTGGCGATAAATGTTATGTTATATCAATCCAAACTGCATGCCAGTGAATTCGTACCATGACCTTGACCCTGCTCACCGCAACCGAGCTGCTTGCCCAGCCGGCCGATGATTATATGAACGACGCCCAACAGCAGTTTTTCCGTGCCGTGCTGCTGAGCCAGCGCGGCGATCTGCAGACGCGCATCGCCGAGGAGTTCGAAACCCTGCGCGAGCACGAAACCAGCAGCGACCCGGCCGATATCGGCAGCGCCGAAGAACTGCGGCAGTGGCAACTGCGCCAGCTCGAGCGGGAAAAGCAACGGCTCGACAAGATCGACGCAGCCCTCGATCACCTGGCCCGTGGCGAATACGGCTGGTGCCGTGAAACCGGCGAGCCGATCGGCCTCAAGCGTCTGCTGCTGCGACCCGCTGCCAGCCTGTGCATTGAGGCCAAAGAACGCCAAGAACAACGCGAAAAGCATCTGCGTCATGCCGAACCCTGATGGAGCCTAAAACCATGTCCAATCGTCTTCCCGTAACCGTACTGTCCGGCTTTCTCGGTGCCGGCAAGAGCACCCTGCTCAACTACATCCTGAAGAACCGCGAGGGCCTCAAGGTCGCGGTGATCGTCAACGATATGAGCGAGATCAATATCGATGGCAGCGAAGTCCAGCGCGATGTCAGCCTCAACCGCGCCGAAGAAAAACTCATCGAGATGAGCAACGGCTGCATCTGCTGCACCCTGCGCGAAGACTTGCTGGAAGAGGTCGGCCGCCTGGCCCGTGAAGGTCGCTTCGATTACCTGCTGATCGAGTCCACCGGCATTTCCGAGCCGCTGCCGGTGGCCGAGACCTTTACCTTCCGTGGCGAGGACGGCCAGAGCCTGGCCGATCTGGCACGCTTGGACACCATGGTTACGGTGGTCGATGGGGTCAACTTCCTCCGCGATTTTCACGAGGCCGAGAGCCTGGCCAGCCGTGGCGAAACCCTCGGTGAGGACGACGAGCGCAGCATTACCGACCTGCTCATCGAGCAGGTGGAGTTCGCCGATGTGATCTTGGTCAGCAAGATCGATCTGATCAGCAGCCATGAGCGCGAAGAGTTGATTGCCATCCTGCGCGGCCTCAACACCCATGCCGAGATTCTGCCCATGGCCATGGGCGTGGTGCCGCTGGCCAAGATCCTCGACACCGGTCGCTTCGACTTCGCCCGCGCGGCCGAGGCGCCGGGTTGGCTCAAGGAGTTGCGCGGCGAGCACATCGCGGAGACCGAGGAGTACGGTATCGCCTCCAGCGCCTACCGTGCGCGGCGGCCCTTTCATCCCGAGCGCTTCTTCAGCTTCATCAGTCGCGAGTGGACTAACGGCCGCTTGCTGCGCTCCAAGGGTTTCTTCTGGCTGGCCAGCAAATACCAGGAAGCCGGCAGTTGGTCCCAGGCTGGCGGCCTGATGCGTCATGGCTTTGCCGGGCGCTGGTGGCGCTTTGTGCCGAAAGCCCAGTGGCCTGAGGACGCCGAAGGTCTGCAGGCGATCATGCAGAACTGGGAGGCGCAGAGCGGCGACTGCCGGCAGGAACTGGTATTTATTGGCCAGAATATCGACTTCGCGCAACTGACCGCCGAACTGGACACCTGCCTGCTGGATGACGCGGAAATGGCCCTGGGCATGGATGCCTGGCGGGCGCTGCCCGACCCGTTCGGCCCCTGGGTCGAAGAGGCGGCGGCCTGATGCTCGCACCCATCCTCAGACAACCGCTGGCGCAGATGGCCGGCGAACAGGTTGAAGTGTTCTGTGAAGTGCTCAACGACCAGGTAAATCTGGCAGTCTGGCAGCGCCGGTTGCCGGCTGCGATCACCGATTTTGCGACCCAGTTGCTGGCGCTGCACGAGCCGCTGGCGCAAACCCTGACCCTGGAGCTGCCAGGCGCCGATACCGAACCGGACCTGAGTAGCCTGCTGGCCGGTTACCAGGAGCTGCCCGGCCACGCGGCCTTTATCGCCGATGTCGGCTGGCTGGTCGGCGCCTTTGCTTGCCTGGTCGATGGCAGGCGCATCGGCTTGCGCGTGCGCGCGTTGGACAAGGCCATGTGCCCGCGCTTTCATGTCGACCATGTGCCGCTGCGCTTGATCACCAGCTATGCCGGGGTCGGCAGCCAGTGGTTGCGCGAGGGCGTGATGGCCCGCCGTCGCCTCGGCGACCCGGCCGCAGAGCCCGAGGATGCAGCGCTGATCGAACGCGCGGCGGCCGGCCATGTGCTGCTGGCCAAGGGCGAGAAATGGATCGGCAACGAAGGTGCTGGGCTGATCCACCGCTCGCCGCAGCCGCCAGCCGGCGAGCGACGGTTATTGCTGACTCTAGATTGGTTGGCGTAAGGCGTCAGTGCGGCGACGGCGGTGTGTGGCGGACTGTTCGCTGCGCTCCTGAGTTCGCCCTACCGCGCCATCCACACGCCCTTGCTCTGCCGTTCGCAGAAGGGCTTGAGGTAGGCGGCGTCGCTGGCCACGCCGTAATAGTGAATGTCCTGCTGGTAGGGCATGCCGCCCACCTGAGCATTGCGACAGACGCCGTAGGCGCCGATCGGGCATTGCTCGACGAAGGCGACTTCGACCTTCTGGCCTTTCAATTGCGGTTGGCAGAAACCGCTGCGAAACAGGTTCGGTGGAATGCTGCGATTCTGCTGGCAGACCTTAATGTCCAGGCGCTCGGCCTGACTGTGAATCACGCAGGCTTCGCCCCAGGCCAGACCGGATAGGGCGAGCATGCCCAGTAGCAGAACAACACGCATCGATTTACCCCCAAAGCGAATATGCTGGCGACTCTACCATGCCGCTTTTTTCACGTCTGCGTGGCGCCGAGCCGGACCGTCGCGCCTCCTCCAGGCCCTTCCCCTAGCGCTTGCACAACCGCACCATAGGCCCATGCTGAAAAATATTCCTACCCACCTGATCGCCGGCCCCCTGGGCGCTGGCAAGACCAGCCTGATCCGCCAACTACTGGCACAGCGTCCGGCCGCTGAGCGTTGGGCGGTGCTGATCAACGAGTTCGGCTTGATCGGCCTGGACGCGGCCCTGCTCAGCAGCGACGCCGACGGCATCGTCATGGCCGAGGTCGCGGGCGGCTGCCTGTGCTGCGTCAACGGCGTGCCCTTCCAGATCGGCCTGAGCCGACTGTTGCGCAAGGCCAGGCCGGATCGCCTGCTGATCGAGCCGTCCGGCCTGGGCCATCCGCTAGAGTTGTTGCGCCAATTGCGCGAGCCGCCCTGGGAGGGCGTGCTGGCCGTGCAACCGACGGTACTGGTGCTGGACGCCGCCGCCCTGGCCGCCGGCGCAGGCTTGCCCGATAGCCAGCAGGCCAGCTTGAGCAGTGCCGGCTTGCTACTGCTGAACAAGGCCGAGCAGCTGGACGATGCGGCGAAGGGGCGGATTCAGGCGCAACTGCCAGCGCGGCCACTATTGTGGACGACTCAGGCGGCCTTGCCCCTGGCGCAACTACCCGGTTTCGCCGCCCAGGCCGAAGCAGGTACGGGTCTGGACGACCTGCCCCGCAGCGCCGCCGCAGCCGCAGCCCTGCCGCAGATCTGGCGCACGCCGGCCGAGCCGATCTGCCAGGTTCAGGCGCAACCTGAAGGCTGGAGCATCGGCTGGCGCTGGCATCCCAGCCAGCGTTTCGAACTGATGCAGGTGCAGCACTGGCTCTCCAGCTTGGCCTGGCGCCGCGCCAAACTGGTGCTGCAGACCAACGCCGGCTGGCTCTCGGCCAATGCTCTGGAGGGCCAGTCCTTGCACTGGCAAACCAGCGAATGGCGCAAGGACTCGCGCCTGGAACTGATTTTTGGCGAGGCGCAGGAGATCGAGGCGCTGCGTCAGGGCATGGTGGCCTGCCGGCTTTGAGCCGGGAGTCAGGGGTGCGCGTTGAACCAAGCGAGCACCTTGCCCGGCGAGGCGTCGAACCATTCGTGGTTACCCAAGGGCTCGGTATAGCGGCCGGTGGGGATGCCCTGGTAGAGCAAGCGGTCGTAGTACATATCCATGCTCCACCAGGGCACTACTGCGTCGACGAAACCATGGATGAAATAGGTCGGCGGATGATCAGCTGGCAAGGTATCCGGCACTGTGCAGAGAGGCCCGCTACAGGTGGCGTAAGAGCCGGAATGCACCACCAGGGCCTTGAACTGGCCGGGGAAGGACACCGCCATGCGACTGGTGTTGTAGCCGCCGCTGGAGATCCCGGTGGCGTATTTGCGTTGGCCGCTCAGCGGGCCAAAGTGACCGTCATCAATGGCCTGAAACAGGTTGCTCAGGAAGCTGAAGTCCGTGCCGGCTTCATAAAGCGCTCCCGACAGGCCGGGAATATTGGTCTGCCAGAATAGGTCGGCCGGTGCGCTGGGCGCGATCACCGCATAGCCGTGGTCCAGCAGGGTCTTGATGGTTTTTCCCTCGTTGTAGAGCTTGCCCAGCCACTGATTGCTGTAATAGACGAAATCGTCCAGCGCGAAGAACGAGCCCTGATAGAACAGTACCACCGGCCAGCCGCCAGCAGGCGGGGTGCCAGCCGGGGTCTGATAGATCACCTTGCGCAGGCTCAGGGGGCCTGCGGCAATCCAGGTCGACTGGTGGCTGCAGCTGATCTTGCCGGGCAGCAGCAGGCTTTTCTTGCGTTCGCTGCAGGGCGAGTCGGCCCAGCTCGGGGTGGCGAAGCAGCACGCCAGCAGGGCGATCAGGCCCAGCCAGCGGACACTCGGTTTAGCCGTGATATGCATGATGGCTCTCCACTTTCTTATTGGTTTTTAAGGGATTGTCTTCGTGAAAAAGCAGGTTAATTCCCTACTGTCACGGACTAAATAGAAACCTGAATTCCGATTCCGTCAAGTAACCGAGCCCCGCAACCTGGGCGCTACAGCGCCGCAGACTCTCTAGCGCCGGCCATCGCCGCAAGAAAAAAACGTACGGGCTTGCCAAAAGGCAATCGGGCCACTACTTTATCGGAACCGATGTTCCGGTTCCGATAAAAACGATACAACAGGAGATCGTCGTGGAAGCACAGAGATCAGCATGGACTGCGGGTTGCTTGGCATTGCTGGCGGTT
Organism: Pseudomonas sp. CC6-YY-74; assembly: GCF_002025205.1. GTDB lineage: Bacteria > Pseudomonadota > Gammaproteobacteria > Pseudomonadales > Pseudomonadaceae > Aquipseudomonas > Aquipseudomonas paeninsulae. The sequence goes on from NZ_CP019947.1 coordinate 3,967,404, forward strand.
AGCCAGGCACATGCTTTTCAGGGGCGCTCAGGGGATTGGGCACTGTCTTTGGATACCACCCTGTCCTACGGGGTGAACTACCGCATGGAAAACCAAGATCGTCGGCTGATTGCCCGCGCCAATGGCGGCAAAGGCGATAACAGCGCGCTGATCAACTCCGACGACGGCAACCTCAATTTCAAGAAGGGCGAGCTGTTCTCCGAGGTGGCCAAGGTGGTCACCGAAATGGACCTGAACGTTCAGGATGACTACGGCATCTTTCTGCGCGCTCGTGGTTTCTACGACTTCGAACTGAAGGACGACGACCGTCGGCACCGCGAGATCAGTTCCAAGGGGCTGGACGATGCCGGTTCCAGTATCGACCTGCTGGATGCCTTCGTTTATGGCAGCTGGACGGTGGCCGACCGTGCACTGAACGCTCGCCTTGGGCGGCAAGTAATTAACTGGGGTGAGGGGCTGTTCTACCAGAACGGCATCGGCGCGACCAACCCGGTGGACCTCAACGCCCTGCGCGCTCCAGGCTCCGAACTGAAAGAAGCCTACCTGCCGACCCTGATGGGCTATGCCTCGTTCGAGCTGAGCGACGACCTGTCCATCGAAGGCTACTGGCAGCCTGGCAGTGCCTGGGAAGAAACCAAGATCGACCCCTGCGGCACGTACTTTTCCACCCTGGATGCGCTGGGAGGCGGCTGCGATTACTTGATGCTGCCGCCTTTGCAGGAGCAGCTGACCCAGGCACTCGTGCCAGGCGGTCTGGCCTTCGATACGCCGGAACAAGCCCTGGCCTACGCCAACAGCTTGCCTGCTATTCCGGCCTTGGCATTGGTCAAGGGTTTGCTGCCGACCACCTATATCCCACGCGGCAAGGATGTCAAAGCCGATGATGCGGCACAGTTCGGCGTGGCCCTGCGCTGGATGGTGCCGGAGTTGAACGACAGCGAGCTGGGCTTCTACTACCTGCGCTACAACATGAACGTGCCGATGATCGGCCTGACCGTGGCGCAGACCATGATGGGCCTGCCGCTGGCCAATACCGCCAACTACTACGCCGAGTACCTGGAGAAGCGCCACCTCTACGGGCTCAGCTTCAACACCAGTATCGGTGGCGACAACTGGCTGAATGGCTTATCCCTGGCCGGTGAATTGAGCTATCGGCCCAATGCGCCTATTGCCCTGGGGCTGGGTGAGTACCTGCCGACTGCGCTATTCGGTACCAACCAGGGAGTACCGGCCGGTACGCGCCTCGATGGCTTTAACGAGAAGGCCATGTGGCAGGCCTCGCTGGTGGGTATCTACAGCTTTAACAACCTGCTCGGGTCCAACGCCGCCACGCTATTCACTGAGGTGGTGGGCAGCCGGGTGCAGGGCCTTGAGTCGGATATCGACTATTACGGCGCCACCTCCAGCGCCTGGGGCGCGCAGAGCAGCCTGTCGCTGACCTACAGCAACGTGTTCAACGTGGTCAATCTGGTGCCCAGCGTCAGCTACCAATACGGCATCAATGGCGTGGCGCCGCAGTTGACCAATGGCCTGCTGGAGGAGCGCAAGAGCTACTCGGTTGGCCTCGATGCGATCTATCAGGAGTCCCTGAGCCTCGGCGTCAAATATGTCGGCTACAGCGCCGGCGGTCTGGCCAACAAGAGCAGCGACCGCGACTACCTCGGCTTCAACATCAAATACAGTTTCTAGGAAGGGAAGATCATGACGACTTCAGGATTCTTACGGGCCGGCCTGTTCGGTTCCCTGCTGCTGACCGGCGGCCTGGCTCAGGCTCAGGTGAATGCCACGCCGGCCGCGCGCCTCGGCCATGAGCTGACCCCGCTGGGCGGCGAAATGGCTGGCAATGCCGCCGGGAGCATTCCGCCCTGGACGGGCGGCCTGGCCCGCGATGCCAGCGCCTTCGATCCGGCTCAGGGCTATCGCGACCCCTATGCCGCCGACCAGCCGCTGTTCAGCATCACCGCGGCGAATGCCGAGCAGTACCGCGAGCACCTCAGTCCAGGACAGCTGGCCATGCTCACCCGCTTCAGCGCCAGCTGGAAGCTCAACGTCTACCCGACCCGACGTTCGGCCTCCTACCCGGACAAGGTGTATGCCGCGGCCAAGCACAACGCCACCTCGGCCAAGCTAATCGACAACGGCAACGGTATCGCCGACTTCAAGCTGGCCACGCCCTTTCCGCTGCCACAGTCGGGCCTCGAGGTGTTGTGGAATCACCTGGTGCGCTACCGCGGCGACAGCGTCAAGCGCTACTACGCCCAAGCCGTGCCGCATGCCAGCGGCGACTATTTCATGACCAAGATCGAGGATCTGTTCCTGTTCAACCAGGCCGCTGGCGACGACAGCCAGAGTAACGGCAACATCCTCTTCTACTTCCGCCAGTCGGTGCTGGCCCCGGCGCGCCTGGCCGGCACCGAGCTGCTGGTGCATGAGACCGTTAACCAGGTCAAGGAACCGCGCCTGGCCTGGCTCTACGCCTCCGGCCAGCGTCGCGTGCGGCGTGCGCCGAACGTGGCCTACGACTCGCCCGGCACCTCGTCCGATGGCATGCGCACCACTGACAATTTCGACATGTTCTCCGGCGCGCCGGACAAGTACGACTGGCAACTGGTGGGCAAGCAGGAACTCTATGTGCCGTACAACAGCTATCGCCTGGCGGCCAAGAGCAACAAGTACAGCGACATCGTCAAACGCGGGCATATCAACCCCGATCTGCTGCGTTACGAGCTGCACCGGGTCTGGCATGTGCGCGCTACGCTGAAGGCGGGGATGCGCCACCAGTACAAGCAGCGCGACATGTATTTCGATGAAGACAGCTACCAGATTCTGGTGGTCGATCATTACGACAACCGAGACACCCTGTGGCGGGTGGGCGAGTCCTACACGATTAACTTGTATGACCAGCCATTGATCTGGACTAAAGGCGATGCGGTATATGACTTGATTGGTGGCCGTTATGTCATCGGCGTATTGTCCAATGAAGAGCCAGCCAATCAGTTTGATATTGCCTTGAAACCGTCGGACTTTACCCCAGCGCAATTACGCCGGGACAGCCGGCGTTAATGTTTGGCAACTTCCAGATAATTGCAGATCAGCTTGGAAAGTTCTCCGGGAATAACTTCCCGGGGAGTTTCGCCCAGTGTGCCGACCATGGTCAGGTAATTCATGCTGGCCAGCAGCATATGCGCAGAAAGATCGGCGGCTTGTTGCGGTTGCGGGTGGCCCAGTTCGCCTTGGCGGGCCAGGACGATGCGGCAGAAGGTCTCCCCGATGTAAGCATTGAGCTGGTGGAAACGCTGGCGAAATTGCAGATCGGCCGAGCTGCGGCGAACCAGGGCGCGGAGCAATCCCTCGTGACCGCCGAACAACTCGACCATGCCGCGGATAAAGGCTTCGATCTGCTCGACCAGCGACAGTTTGCTGTGGCTGAGGTCCTCGACCAGGGCATCGATGGCGTTGCGGGTCTGTTCGACGAAGCGCTCATGCACGGCGTAGAGCAGCACGTCCTTGTCACCCAGCAGGCGATAGAAGGTGCCCACGGAGGATTTGGCCAGCTGGGCAATCTGGGAAATGCCGGTGTCTTCGAAACGGTTGTCTGCCAGCAGTTCGGCAGCCACGTTGAGAAAGCGTTCCAAGGCTTTTTTACTGCGGGCCTGAGTCGGGCTGGAAATGCTGTACATGGGGAGAGTTCTCTATAAGAAGCCAGTCGATTCTAGGTTTTTCGCCGCGACAAGGCAAACGCTGACTTAATAACTAAGTGGGCAAATTCGATATCTTTCATAGTTGTTTCCTGATAACCGAAGCGGCCCAGGAGGGCAGGAGTAGTAGTGCTTCAAAGTTATTATTAAAGAGGTGTTATCCGTGCACTATATTCAACTGAAGAGTGGCCGTTGCGCGTACATCCGCCAGGGACAGGGCATGCCGGTATTGCTGCTGCATGGTTTGGGTTCATTCTGGCAGGATTGGCAGCCGCAGATTGACGCATTGTCACGCTTTTCCGAAGTCTTTGCCCTCGACCTACGTGGGCATGGTGCCAGTGAACCCCTGCGCGCACCCGTCAGTGTGGCCGAGCTGGCTGAAGACGTGGCCGAGTTTATCCGTGCTCAGCGCATTCAGGGTTGCGTGCTGGTGGGCATCTCTATGGGGGGCATGGTCGGCTTCCAGTTGCTTGCACAGCAGCCCGAGCTGGTCGGGCGGCTGGTGGCGATCAACAGTGCGCCGAGCTTCCCGCTGGATTCCTGGGCCCTGCGCGGCAAAGTGCTGCTGCGCCTGACGCTGATCCGCCTGCTCGGCTTGAAGGCCATGGGCCGCCTGCTGGCACGCAAGCTGTTTCCCCATGCCGAGCAGGGCGAACTGCGTCGGCGAACTGCCATGCGCATCGGTGCCAATGACCGGATGTCCTACCTGCATGCCATACGCGCGATTCTCGGCTGGTCGGCGCTGCCGGCGGTGAATGGCGTCGACACGCCGATGTTGATCGTGGCGGGTGATCGCGACTACACCCCATTGGCCTATAAGCAGGCCTATGTGGCGCAATTGCGTAATGCAGAACTGGAGGTGGTGGCCGACTCGGGGCATGCCACGCCCTTGGATCAGCCCGAGCGTCTGAATGCCTTGCTGGAGCGTTTTATCCGAGCCAAGTAGTAGTTGTCAAAGAGTTGAACGTGGGTTTTTGGGCACCTTATGGTGCCAACTTTTCGTCTGGCTCTCGGCGTCAGGGCTGTCCTGGCAGTAAACTGCCCGACCAGTCGATAACGAGTACCTGCATGGATCTTCAACCCTGGTCCCACGCCTGCTCCGCCGGTTTCACCCTGCGCGGCTGGCATTCGCCGCCTTCGGGCAAGCCGCTGCTGCATTTTCTTCACGGCAACGGCTATTGCGGTCGCGTCTACGAGCCCCTGCTGGCTGGTCTGGCCGCGGATTTCGATCTCTGGCTGTGCGATGCCCAGGGCCATGGCGACAGCGATCATGGCGGCCGTTTCCATGGCTGGAACCGCAGCGCCGAGCTGGCGCTGGAGGCGTTCGCCGAGGGCCGCAAGCACTTTGCCGAGGTGCCGTTGTTTGCCGTCGGCCACAGCTTTGGCGGGGTTTTAACCAGCCTGATGCTGGCCCAACAGCCGCAGCTATTTCAGCGCGCCGTGCTGCTCGATCCGGTGTTGTTCACTCCGGCGATGATCGGGGTGATGGCACTCTCCGACGTGGTCGGTCTGAGTTCACGCAACACCATGGCGAGCAAGGCGCGCAAACGCCGCCACGAATGGCCGGATCGCGCGGCGGCACATGCAGCGCTGCATGGCCGCGGGATGTTCCGCGGCTGGAACGAGACGGCGTTCGAGGCCTATATCGCTAATGCCCTGAGAGACAGTGACGCCGGCGTCGAACTCAAGTGTCGGCCGAGCCGCGAAGCGGAAATCTTCGGCTCTTTCCCCAAGCGCCTGTGGCCGTCGCTGGCCAAGGTGGTGACGCCGACCCAGGTGCTGTATGGCCAGCGCAGCTACCCCTTTGTCGCCAAGTCGGTGGCGCGCTGGTGCGCCAGCAACCCGCACATTCATGCTCAGGTGGTGGCTGGCGGGCACTGCTTTATGCAGGAACAGCCCGAGGACGCCGCCATTCGAGTGCGCGAGTTCTGCTTGCCGCAATATGCCTGAGGTCAGCTGCGTCTGAGCTCGCCTCAGTCCTCGGGCGGCTGATGTTCGCGCCGCCACGCATTGAGTTCGATGACCTGAGGGCTTTCTGCCGGTGGCGTCCTGAACGGATGGGGCGCCAGTTCGATGCGTCCGACCTGCTGGCCGAACATGACAATGCTGCCGACATGACGTTGTTCGCCGGTGACGGTGAACTCGAAGCCATACACCCGCGCCAGACGTTTACGCCCGCGGGCATCGGCCAGCAGGGTGATCTTGCGTAGCGCGACGTTGCCGTCGAGCAGTTCGATGTCGGCTTTCGCGCAGTGCTGTTTGACTTGCGCCAGGGCGCGCTCACGCAACCCGTGGGCGTGCCAGAGCCAGGCGCCGGCGGTGGCCAGCAGCATCAGAACGAAAATATTACCGAGGGTCAGCATTGCGGGTTCCAGGCGGGCTTGGTCGGAGCGCGGCGTGTGTCGAGGAGCGTTAGGCCATTCTGCCAGTCCCGCTGCGGGCTGTCTTGCCCGAGCACTCAACCATCGTGCTTGAGGTCACGGTAGCGCTGCTCCAGTTCCTGGCGAATCGCCCGGCGCTGGTGGCCCTGTTTGAAGCGCCGTTGTGCTTCGGAGGTCTGCGGCTGGCGTACCTGTACCGCTATCGGCTTGCCACCGTCATCCACCGCGACCATGGTGAAGAAGCAGCTGTTGGTATGGCGCACCGAGCGCTCGCGGATGTTCTCGGTGATCACCTTGATGCCGATTTCCATCGAGCTGCGCCCGGTGTAATTGACCGAGGCGAGGAAGGTCACCAGCTCGCCGACGTGGATCGGCTGGCGGAAGGTCACCTGGTCCACCGACAGGGTCACCACGTAGCAGCCGGCGTAACGGCTGGCGCAGGCATAGGCCACCTCGTCGAGGTACTTGAGCAGGGTGCCACCGTGGACATTGCCGGAGAAGTTGGCCATATCCGGGGTCATCAATACGGTCATCGACAGCTGGGCGTTTCCGGGTTCCATGGGGGCACTCTTGTAGTTGAGGTGGGGCGGCTTCGGGCATCGCGCGGCCCTGCCTATGATAACGACTCAGGCCGATGGCGAGTCACGCCAGCGTTTGCGCGCGTGCAGGTAGGCGGCGCTGTCGTTGTAGCCGAGCCGTTCGCCGATCTGCGCGCGACTGAACCCTTGCAGCTCGTAGTATTGTTCCAGTTCGCCGCGCAGCAGGTCGAGCACCTGGCGAAAACTCAGGTCCTGTTCCTCCAGGCGCCGGCGCAGGGTGCGCGGGCTCTGGTGCAGGGATTCGGCGACACTTTCCAGGCTCGCCGGCAGGCCCTGTTCCAGCGCCTGACGCGCGCTCGCGGCGACCTTGCCAGCCCAGCCGCCAAGCTGGTGGCGCTGCGCCAGGCGGCGATCCAGCTCCTGGCAGAGCAGCTCGACCATACCGGCATGGCGGTTAAGCATCGGCAGGGTCTGGGTGGGCTGATCGAACAGCAGCCGATTGTGCTCGGCATTGAACTCGACCCGCTCGCCGAACCAGGGCCGGTACTGCTCGTGGTAGGCCGGGCGGGCATGACGGAAGCGCGCACGCAGCGGCAGCACCGACTGGCCGGTGCCACGGCGCATCTGGGTCACGGCCATGACCATGTAGTGTTCGACCAGGTAGCGGGCCAGCTGCGGTGGGGCGTCGATCGTCAGTTCGACGCCCGCGCCCTCGCCTTCCTCGACTATCCGCAGCTGGTCGCTGTCGGCAGCCAGGCTGGCATAGCGTGCCCAGCAGCGGCTGGACTCGGCGACGTCGGCGCAGAACAGGCAGAGGTGGGCCAGTACGTGCCAGTCCTGGGGGCTGAACTGGGCGAACAGGTGCAAGCCGATGGCCGGATCGTGCTCGGCGGCGGCCAGCCACAGTTGCTCCAGTTCGACCAGGCTGAAGTCCGGCGAGGCACTGGCACGGCTGTGCAGGAAGCGCTCCAGCACCTGGCCGAGGGGGCCACGGTGGAAGCGTCGGGCCGGCAAGTTGGCCCGTTCTCGGGTGTTTTTGTCCAGTTCGCGCATGTTGCCTCGGGCCTAGGTGGCTTCTTATGGGGCTGTCGCCCGGTGCGTCTGCCGGGCCCAGTCGAGGTTGCCATGAATCCAACAACAATCGCCAACAATCCCTCACTCGTGGTCGGCGCGATCTTTTTCGGCTTCATCCTGCTGGAGCTGGCCTGCGGTTGTTTGCGCCAGGCCAAGGGCCAGTGGCGCGATGTCGCCATCGAGGTGCTCGGCTCGAGCCTGCTGCTCGGCCTGACCTTTCCGCTGATCTTCTTCCTGTGCAATGCCCTGCTCGAACACTGGGCCCCGCAGGCTAGCGGCGTGCTGAGTGAGCTGCCTTGGTGGGCCGGCGTCGGTCTGTTGCTGCTGTGCGACGACATGACCCAATACTGGTGGCACCGTCTGGCGCACCGGCTGCCCTGGCTGTATGCGCTGCATCGTGCACACCACTCGGCGCAGTACATGAGCATCCGCATCGTCTACCGCAACAACAGCTTCTATTACCTGCTGATGCCAGGACTCTGGCTGTCCGCCGTGCTGGTCTACCTGGGCCTGGCGGAGGTCTATTACGGCTACCTGATCGTCAAGATGGCGGTGATCTTCGGCGCCCACAGCAGCGTCGCTTGGGACGACCGGCTGTACCGTATTCGCGCCCTGCGCCCGCTGATGTGGATCCTCGAGCGGACCATCTCGACCCCGGCGACCCACTCCGCCCACCACGGCCAGAACGCCGCCGATGGCGTGACCCACTACAAGGGCAACTTCGGCAACCTGCTGTTCTTCTGGGACGTGCTGTTCGGCACGGCCAAGATCACCCGCCGCCGGCCCCAGGCCTTCGGCGTGGAAAACCTGCGCCCGGTCAGCTGGCAGCATGAGCTGTTCTGGCCGCTGGTGCGCAGCCGCAAGCCGGGCAAGGCCACCGAGCCCGGCCCGCTGGGCGAGGGGGCCGGCCAATGAGTCTGAAACTGGTGCTGCTGGCCGGCTCCAGCCAGCCGTCCAGCCAGTCGGCCAAGGTCGCCGCCTACCTGCAGCGGCGCCTGCTGCAACTGGGCCATTGCGCGGCGGCGGACCTCAGCCTGATCGACCTCGGCGCCACCCCGCTGCCGTTGTGGCCGGCGCAGGACCATGCTGGCGCCTGGGCCGATTGCGCGGCACTACTGCACGAGGCGGACGGCCTGGTGCTGGTCAGCCCCGAGTGGCACGGCATGGCCAGCCCGGCACTGAAGAACTTCTTCGTCTACGCCGGGCGCCGCGAACTGGGGCACAAGCCAGGGCTGCTGGTCGGCGTTTCGGCCGGCACGGGCGGCGCCTACCCGCTGAGCGAACTGCGCGCCTCCAGTTACAAGAACTGCCGGCTGTGTTACCTGCCCGAGCAGCTGATCGTGCGCCAGGTCGAGACGGCGCTCAATGGCGAGACCGCGGTTGACGAGGCCGATGCGCGGATCCGCAGCCGCGCCGACTGGACGCTCGAGGTGCTGGTGCACTACGCCCAGGCCATGCGCCCGCTGCGCACGGCCATCGCGCCGGTCTTCGCCAGCGGCATGTGAGGCCTTGGCTACTTGCCGGCCGAGAGGCCGAAGTCGATCGCCAGGTCGGCGCCGGTGATGGCCTCGGCCGCGGGTTGGCACAGGTACCAGACCAGCTCCGCGACTTCCTCGGGCCGCAGGAAGCGCGCTTCGCGGCCCTGTGGATAGAGGTTTAGCAGTTCGCGCTTGTAGCCATTGGGGTTGCCCTTGCCGTAGCGCTCGGCCTGGTAGTCGAGCATCGGCGTGGCGATGTCGCCGGGCGACACCGTATTGACCCGCACGCCGAACTCGGCCAATTCCAGGGCCAGGGTCTTGCTCAGCATCACCAGCGCGGCCTTGCTCGCGCAGTAGGCCGCCGAGCCGCGGTGCGCCTGTTGCCCGGTACTGCCAGCGATGTTGACGATGCAGCCGCGGCTGTCCTTGAGGTGCGGGATCGCCGCCTGGCTCATGTAGAACGCCGCTTTGAGGTTGACGCCCATGATCAGGTCGAAATCTTCCTCGCTAAAGTGCTGCACCGGACCTCTGCGCCAGACCCCGGCGGCGTTGACCACCGCATCCAGGCGGCCGGTAGCGACCAAGGCTGCGGCGATCAGCTCGCGGCAGTTGGTGGCACTGCGCAGGTCGGCGGTGGCGCTGAATTCCAGCGGCACCTGAGCATTCAACCCATGCAGGTTGTCCTTGTCGATATCGGTGGCGGCGACCCGCCAGTGACTCTGCGAGAAGCGCTTGGCGATGGCGCTGCCGAGGCCGCCGGCGGCGCCGGTGATCAGGATAACGGGGGTGCTCATAGCAGTGCTCCTCAAGAGTGGTTGGTTAATTCAGTGTAGGTAAGGTTGGCCTATGCGTACCCTTGGGGGGCGTGGGCCAGGCCATTGCGGGCTTGCTCGGCCAGCGCCATGGATTGCGGGCACTGTGCGCTGAAGGGTTGCCGCTCTCGGGCGATCAAGGCGCTGCTGGCAGATGTGGCGATACTGCTGGCGCTGATTATTGAACACCCCGTTCGATTTATTGCACATCATGGTTTTGTGACCATAGACATGTCAATGCCGGGGTAAATATTCGATGATGAGCGCGGTTCACGCCTGACGGCGGAGAGACCAAGGATGCCTGCTGTGCCGGCCCTTGCGGTTCAGTGCATCACCTTCATGCTAGCGGGCAGCGCGCTCGCTCACCCCGCCCTGCCCGGTTTGCCGGCAGGCGAAAAGGTCAGATTCAGATGGCGGATAACCTTCAGGAACAACTCTACCAGCGGATCCGCAGTGACTTGCTGGCCGGTCGTTTCCAGCCAGGGCAGCGTCTGAAAATTCGCGACCTCGCCACTGCCTGGGGCACCAGCCCAATGCCGGTGCGCACGGCCTTGCAGCGCCTGGTTGTCGAGGGCGCCCTGGAGGGTGAACAGCAGCGCTCCGCGCGTGTGCCGGCGATGAGCCGCGAACGCTTCCTGCAGATCACCCAGGTGCGCTTGAGCCTGGAGGGCTTGGCCGTCGAACTGGCCGCGCCGCTTCTGGGTAGCGCCGACATCGACCTGTTGCAGGGTTGTATCCTGCGCATGGAGCAGGCGCTGGAGCAGCGCGATGTACCTGCTTACCTGCAAGACAACAGCCTGTTCCACCTGACCCTGTACCGCGCCTGCGCCAACCCGACCCTGCTGCGGATGATCGAAGCGCTGCGCCTGCAAATCGGGCCTTTTTTCAACCGCTTGTTTACCGGCACGGAGCAGTTACTGCACCTCAATGACTTCCACGAAGCGGCCTTCAAGGCATTGCAGGCCGGTGACGGCAAGGCGGCGCGAGTGGCGATGGAGCAGGACCTGAGCTATTTCGACGAGTACCTGCTCAACCTGCTGGATCAGGAGGCGGATGGGTCAGGTTGCGCGTGCAACTCACCAAATAATCAGCTCTCCAGCCAGACGTCGCGTACCCAGTGCCATACCGAGTCCCAGGTTTCTTCTTCGCTCTGCTCGCCGGTGTCGCCTTCCCAGAGCACCACGGTGCCGTCCTGTTCGACGCAGTAGTAGTTGCCGCGATCCTCGCAGATCGGCACCAGCTCACGCGATACACCCAGCGACCAGGCCACCGAGGCGACTTCCGGCAGGTAGGTGTGTGATTGCGGATCGGCGGCGGTGACAGGCTCGAGGCGGCCGTAGACCACGTCGCTGACCTTGAGCAGGAATTCGCGCAGCTCGAACGGCAGGTTGATCAGGATCTGCTCCTCGATCTCCACCAGCAGTTCTTCTTCCGGCAGCTCCAGGGCGACCGGTACGGGTTCGTTCATTTCACGCAGTTGTTCGATGACTTCTTCCACGGGGTGGACTCCAGCAGCAAGGCAGAATGACGGGGGTAGCGACGGGGAGCCTCTCGCCGTGCAGCGAAGAGGCTCTCCCGCGTTGGCTTTTTACTCTGCCCGGCCTGACCGAACAAGAGGGATTGGCTCCCGGGAAACACAAAACCCGGGACAAGCCCGGGTTTTGTGTGAAGCCAGCGACTCGTTAGCCGTTCTGGCGGATACCGGCTACCAGCCAAGGCTGGCTGTCACCGGCTTCACGCTCCAGGCGCCAGCTTTCGCTGAACACTTCGCCCTGGTCGAAGCGCGAGGTCTTCGCCACACCGGTAAAGGTCAGGGTGGCGACGGTCTTGTCGCTCAGGTCGTCGACACCATCCAGTTGCACGTCGAGGTTGTCGACGTAGGTGGACTGGAAGCCCTCACCCAGCTCGGCGCGCTCGCCCTTGAGGAATTCGAGCAGCTGCGGGGTGACGAACTCGGCGATCTTGTCCATCTCGTCGGCGTCCCAGTGCTGCTGCAGGCTGAGGAAGTGCTCGCGGCCGGCGCTGACGAAGCTTTGTTCGTTGAACCAGGCCGGGGCATTGATCACTGGCTTGAGCGCAGCGGCGCTGCCACCACCGAAGATCGAGGCAGGTGCCGCCTGAGCAGGCATCTCGCGCTGCATGGGCGCGCCATTGGCGCTGAGCGGGCCGGCCTGCTTGCGCCGGGAGGCGAGGAAGCGGAACAGCAGGAAGGCGATCAGACCGAAGATCAGCATGTCCATGATCTGCAGGCCTTCGAAGCCATCCCCCATGAACATCGAGGCGAGCAGGCCGCCAGCAGCCAGACCGGCCAATGGACCGAGCCAGCGCGACGCACCGCTGGCCGCCGCAGGCTGACGCCCGGCGGTCGGCGTGCTGGCGCTGCTCGAGGTTGGCGACGAGGCCTGGCGGGTCTGGTGGCTCGGTGCGGAGCCGAAGGATTTAGCCCCGCCAAAACGCTTGGCTTCGGCATCAAAACTCATGGTAAGGCCCAAACTCAGGCACATGGCCAGGGCAATGCTGAGGAAACGCTGCATGTTTAGCTGTCTCTTGGTGGTTGGAACGCTGCGCGGCATCTTGCCCGCCAGCCGCGCGGAAAACCAGTCATAGAGTGTTTCGAGCTTTTGCTTTTCGCTCAACGGTATGGCTTCGGCGCCGCCACTTACCGGCGCAACAGCATCTGCAGCGGCCCGTAGCGCAGCTGCCGACGCAGGAAGGCGCGGAACTCGGCGGGGTCTTCCTCGGGGTGACGCAACCAGTGGATGAAACTGCGCAAGTAGGCGCCGGTCAGCAGGCTTTCCTCGGCGATGCGTTGCAGGTGGCGGCTTTCCCGCCGGGCACCTTCGCGCCACCATTGCACGGTGCGACTGATGCGCAGCAGGCCGAGTACCTGCAGGTGCAGATGCGCGGGCTCGAGTTTGTACAGCAGCATCTGCCCGGTCACCGAGCGGTGCGCGGCCAGGCTGTCGAGCCAGGCGACCAGCAGCTCTTCCAGGCACTTGGCCGGCTCCAGTGCACCGAGGTCGGCGGCGCTGCTGCGCACCAGCATGGCGCGGTCGGCGCGGTCGAACCAGGCGTCGACCAATTGGTCCTTTTCCCGGTAATGGGCGGCGATGGCGCCCAGGCCAACGTTCAGGTGCGCCGCCACATCGAACAGATGCAAACGCTCCCAGCCGCAGACATCGGCCAATTGCAAGGCGCCATCGAGGATCTGTGATGCGGATGGGTTGGAACGCGGCATGCTTCACCTCCGCTCAGTAGTATGGTGGCTGAGCGGGAGGTCGGTGGTGGGATACGACGGGCGGGTTCAGTCTGGCGGCGCTACCCGCGCACGAGCAAGGGTGGCTCAGAAGTGGTAAGCCGCCCCCAGGCGCACGCTTTGCTCGGTCAGGCGCTGTTTGTACTCTTCGCCCCACATAGCGACGGGGAGATTTTCCTGGGTGCCGAAATCGGCGTAGCGGTACTCGATTCGGGCGGAAAAGGCGTCGCTCAGCAGGTATTCGGCGCCTGCGCCGACCGTCCAGCCGTCCTGGCCATTGGTGTTGGTTTCGCTCGTGCCGGCGAGTTGGTCTCTCCACTTCCGCTCGACGCGGGCATAGGCATAGCCCGCGGTAGCGAACAGCAACAGATTGTTGCTCGGCAAATAGCCGGCGCGGGCGCGCAGGGAGCCGCTGGAGTTGAGGCCACTAGTGCCAACGTACCGTGGGTCGGCGGTTCCGTTGAACTCCTGATAGTTGCTGTCGCTCTGGTCACCCCGGCCTTCGTAGTCACCTTCGAGTCCCACCAGCCAGCTATTTGTAAGCGTCCAGTTATAGCCGGCAAGCGCGCCATATTGCGCAGACTTGGGATTGGTTTCCTGGGTCCAGCCGGTTTTGGCGTCGGTCACTTGGCCATAGCTGGTGCCTTTGTCCTTGGCCCAGGCATAACCGGTGTAGAGGCCGGCGTAGGCACCTTCGAAACCTTGGGCCAAGGCTGACAGCGGGGTCAGAAGAGCGGTAAGGAGTAAGGCGCGTTTCATCGGGGTAATCCTTGTCATTTCTTATTAGCGTGGTTGTGTGTGAGGTGACGGTGCCGACAATTTTTATGATCAGCTATCCGTGCGTGAGTCATGCGCAGGCATGCTGCAATCAGGGTGTTCTCGCTTGTGTGGTGCACGGGCGGTTCCAGCAGGCATGGCTGCAAGCTGAAACGGCCAACGTGTGGCGTAACCCGGCCTAGGCGTGAATGCTCAACGCCAGTTATACAATTCTTTCTCGGACAGCTTGTGCATCTGGCTGGCCTGGGCCTGGAAGGCCTTCATCGAGGCCCAGATACGTCCATTCAGCTCGCTCTGTGCGGCCAGTTCGCCGAGCACCACTTCGGATTCACGCTGCATGGCGTCGAGCACTTCGTCGGGGAAGCGCTTGAGCAGGGTGCCCTGCTGCTTGAGTTCATCTAGGGCCAGGGCGTTGTGGTAGACATAGTCGTCCATCATGTCCTGGCTGGCGGCGCGAGCAGCCTCGGTGAGAATCGCCTGCAGGTCGGCCGGCAGGCTGTCGAGGGCCTGCTGGTTGATCAGCAGTTCGAGCACCGCCTGGGGTTCCTGCCAGCCCGGGTAGTAGTAGAACTTGGCGGCTTTATGCAGGCCGAAGGCCAGGTCGTTGTAAGGGCTGACCCAGTCGGTGGCATCGATGGCGTTGGTCTGCAGGGCGCTGAACACCTCGCCGCCGGGCAGGTTGACGGTGGTCGCACCGAGCTTGCTCAGGACTTCGCCACCGAGGCCCGGCATGCGGATCTTCAGGCCCTTGAGGTCGTCCAGCGAGTTGATTTCCTTGTTGTACCAGCCGCCCATCTGCATGCCGGTATTGCCCACTACCACCGGCTTGACCCCATAAGGTGCATAGGCCTCGTCCCACAGCGCCTGACCGCCGCCCTTGCTCAGCCAGGCGTTCATTTCCAAGGTCGACAGGCCGAAGGGTACGGCGGTGAAGAACTGCGCCGCCGGCACTTTGCCTTTCCAGTAGTAGGCGGCGCCATGGCCCAGCTCGGCGGTGCCGCGCGAGACCGCATCGAACACCTCCAGCGGCGGCACCAGCTCACCGCCGGCATACACCTTGATGGTCAGGCGCCCGGCGCTCATGGTCTTGACCCGCTCAGCCAAACGCTCGGCGGCGGTGCCCAGGCCCGGGTAATTCTTCGGCCAGGCGGTGACCATCTTCCACTGGAAGCTCTGCGCCGGTTCGACGGCGGCCTGTTCGCTACCGGCTTTTTCGTCATTGCAGCCGGCCAGGCCAAGGGCGGCGAGCAGCGCCACGGCAGCGGTGAAGAGGTTACGGCGGTTCATCGGGGCGTCCTTATTGTTTGAATGTGTAGCCTATGGAATGTGCATCACAACGCATCCAGCTTGGCGTAACCGAGCATCAACCATTTGCTGCCTTCGCTCTCGAAATTCACTTGCACCCGTGCCTGGGCGCCGGAGCCCTCGAAGTTGAGGATGGTGCCCTCGCCGAACAGCGCATGCTGCACTCGTTGGCCGAGGCTGAACGCGGTGTCCGGTATGGCACTGCCGGCGAACATGCTACTGCCGCTCATGCTGCGGCTGTTCCCGGTGAAGGGCCGGCTGACGCTATTGGACAGGCGCACTTCCTGGATCAGCTCCGCTGGAATTTCGCGGACGAAGCGCGAGATCGAGTTACGCGTTTCATTGCCATACAAGCGGCGGACTTCAGCGTAACTGATCACCAGCTTCTGCATGGCGCGGGTGATGCCGACATAGGCCAGGCGCCGCTCTTCCTCGAGCCGGCCGGGTTCTTCCAGGCTCATCTTGTGCGGGAACAGGCCTTCTTCCATGCCCACCAGGAACACCTGGGGAAACTCCAGGCCCTTGGAACTGTGCAGGGTCATCAGCTGGATGCTGTCTTCGTTTTCCGCCGCCTGGGTGTCGCCGGCTTCCAGCGAGGCGTGGCCGAGGAAGGCTTGCAACGGCGACTGCTCGTCATCTTCGCCGTTATCGAAGGTGCGCGCGGCGCTGACCAGCTCCTCCAGGTTCTCGATGCGCGCCTGGGCTTTTTCGCCTTTCTCCGCCTGGTGGTAGGCAATCAGCCCGCTCTGCTCGATCACCGTCTGGGTCATCAGGTGCAGCGGCATGCTCAGCACCTTGGCCGCGAGGTTCTCGATCAACTCGACAAAGCCGGCCAGGGCGCCCGAGGCACGGGCCGGCAGGGCTTTGTTGGCGACCATCAGGCGCACCGCCTCCCACATCGCCACGTCATGCTCACGGGCGTAGGCGCGGATCGCTTCGACGCTCTTCTCGCCGATACCGCGCGCCGGTACGTTGATCACCCGCTCCAGCGCCGCGTCGTTGCCGCGACCGTCGAGCAGGCGTAGATAGGCCATGGCGTTCTTGATTTCGGCGCGCTCGAAGAAGCGCTGGCCGCCATAGATGCGGTAGGGGATTTTCTCGCGCAGCAGCGCCTCTTCGAGCACCCGCGACTGGGCGTTGGAGCGGTAGAGAATGGCGATTTCGCTGCGTTTGAGGCCGTCCTTGCGCAGGGCGTCTTCGATCGTCTCGACCACGTAGCGGGCTTCGTCGTGTTCATTGAAGGCGGCGTACAGGCTGATCGGCTCGCCGTCGCCGTCTTCGGTCCACAATTCCTTGCCCAGGCGCCCCTGGTTGTTGGCGATCAGCGCGTTGGCGGCCTTGAGGATGCCGGCGCTGGAGCGATAGTTCTGCTCCAGGCGGACGGTTTCGGCGGCCGGGAAGTCGCGGCTGTACTGGTGGATATTCTCGATCTTGGCCCCGCGCCAGCCGTAGATCGACTGGTCGTCGTCGCCGACCACCATCAGGCTCTCGCCGCCCCTGGCCAGCAGGCGCAGCCAGGCGTACTGCACGGCGTTGGTGTCCTGGAACTCGTCGACCAGGATATGCCGGAAGCGTCGCTGGTAATGTTCGAGCAGGCCCGGTTTGTCGCGCCACAGGTCGAGCGCGCGCAGCAGCAGTTCGGAGAAGTCGATCACCCCGGCGCGGGCGCAGGCCGCTTCGTAGGCTTCGTAGATCTTCAGCATGGTGGCGAGGAACAGGTCGCCGCCGGGCTGGATGTTCTTCGGCCGCAGGCCTTCATCCTTCTGCCCATTGATAAACCATTGCGCCTGCTTGACCGGCCAGCGCTGCTCATCCAGGCCCAGCTCGCGCATCACCCGCTTGACCAGGCGCTGCTGGTCGTCGGAGTCGAGGATCTGGAAGTTTTCCTGCAAGCCGGCCTCCTGCCAGTGCGCCCGCAACAGGCGGTGGGCCAGGCCATGGAAGGTGCCGACCCACATGCCGGCCGGATTGACACCGAGCATCTGTTCGATGCGCGCGCGCATTTCGGCGGCGGCCTTGTTGGTGAAGGTCACCGACAGGACGCTGTGGGGCGAGGCGTTGACGATCTGGATCAGCCAGGCGATACGGTGCACCAGCACCCGGGTCTTGCCGGAGCCGGCGCCGGCCAGCACCAGTTGCTGGCCCAGGCCGGCGGCTACGGCCTGGCGCTGGGCATCGTTGAGGGAGGCGATCAGGAGTTCGGGGTCATTTTGCATCGCGGCATTCTAGGGGGCGGCGGCAACGAGGGCAAACCGGGTAAGCCGCGCATGCCAGCAGCGCGGCCAATGGACGACCGGCAAGTCACCTTGCCGGGTGGTTGTTGCAGGTCATCCTGGTCGCGCAAAGTCACTTGCCGGGCCTATGAATTTGCACAGATGATTGTTGGGCGATGCCTCTAGCTCGGGTATGCTCCGCCGACCTAGGCACCCAATACAAGAAAATAGCCTATGACCCAGACCGCTAGCGCCGCTGCCGAACTGACGTTGGACACGACACGCGAGATTCGTCAGCAATTCGCCACGGATATCGCCATCGAACGGACCCGCCTGCTGTATCAAGGCTCGTGGGTGCCGACGCTATTCATGCTGCTCAATGGCGCGGCCTGTGCCTATTTGCTCTGGGCGCCGCCGAGCCGTGTGTTGCTCTCCGGCTGGCTGATCTGGCTGGTGCTGCTGGCCGTTATGCGCCTGCTCCAGGTCAGCGCCTTCAATCGCGCCCAACCGAGCAGCCAGGTGCAAGCGCATTGGCGGCGCAACTTCCTGCTTGGCGCCGGCGCTTCCGGTCTGACCCTGGCCTTCGCCGCCATCGCCCTGGTGCCGGCCGATGTGTTCTACCAGCAGGCCCTGGTCTACGGCCTGATCGCGGCGGCGACCCTGTCCGCCAGCGTGGCCTATGCCGTCAGCCTGTCGGCCTTCCTGACCTTCGCCTTGCCCTGCTTGCTGCCGTCGGTGGCGTATCTGCTGCTCAGCGAACATAGCCTGCTGCGTGGCTGGGGCGTGCTTGGCGGCATCCTGCTGATGACCCTGTTGGTGGTGGTCTGGCAGGTCAACCGCCTGGTGCAGCGCAGCCTGTTGCAGCGCTTCCAGAATCAGGCGCTGATCGGCCGCCTGGAACATGCCCGGCAACAGGCCGAGGCGCTCAATGGCGAACTGGCCCACGAAGTCGAGCAGCGCCGCTGGGCCGAAGGCGAGCTGCGCACGGCCCATGATGAGCTGGAAATGCGCGTGGCCGAGCGCACCCTGAAGCTGGACGCCACCACCCACGCCCTGAGCAAGAGCGAGGCGCGCCTGGCCCTGGCCCTGGAGGCCAGCGAGCTGGGGCTGTGGGACTGGAACCTGCAGAGCGATGAAGTGCATCACTCGCAGCTCAAGGAAATCTTCGGCCTCGAACCCGAGGCGGTGCAGGTCATGCTGCGCGACCTCAAGCCGCGCCTGCACCCGGACGATCTGCCATTGTTGCGCCGGACCCTGGTCGAGCATATGAAGGGGCGCAGCGACGACTATCAGATCGAATACCGGGTCAAGCATGCCGACGGCCATTGGGTCTGGGTCGAGGATCGCGGCCGCGCGGTGGAGCGCGACGCCCAGGGCCGGGTGCTGCGCATGCTCGGTACGCGGCGCACCATCACCGCACGCAAGCAGCAGGAAGAGCAGCAGCGGCTGGCCGCCACGGTGTTCGAGGCGGCCAGCGAAGGCATCGTCATCCTCGACCCGGATTACCGCCTGCTGGCGGTCAACCAGGCATTCAGCCAGGTCACCGGCTATCGCCAGGAAGACGTGCTCGGCAAAAGCGTCGCCAGCCTGATCAGCAGCCGCGACACCCGTCACCAGTACCAGCTGATCCGCTTGGAGCTGGAGCGCGGCGACCACTGGCAGGGCGAATTGATCGAGACGCGCAAGAACGGCGAACTCTACCCGCAATTGCTGCAACTCAAGGTGGTGCGCGATGCGCGGGGGCTGGTCAGTCATATCGTCGGTTTCTTCGCCGACCTGTCGTCGCGGCGCGAGGCCGAGGAGCGTCTGCGCTATCTGTCGCACTACGACGACCTCACCGGTCTGGCCAACCGCAGCCTGTTCAAGGCGCGTCTGCACGAGGCCAGTCAACGTTCGCGGCAGAGTGGGCGCAGCCTGGCCCTGCTGCACGTCGACCTGGATCGTTTCAAGTGGCTTAACGACAGCCTGGGCCATGAAGTGGCCGACCAGTTGCTGCGGCAGATGAGCCGGCGCCTGAGTCAGGCCATACCCGAGGCCGACACCATTGCGCGCTTGTCCGGCGACGAGTTTGCCGTGTTGCTCGATTCCTACGGCAGCCTCTCGACCCTGGCGCGCATGGCCAGCCGCCTGCTGGCCAAGTTGCGCCTGCCGATGACCGTCGGCGGCCAGGAGCTGGTGGTCAGCGCCTCCGTGGGCATCAGCCTGCTGCCGGACAACGCGCGGGAGATCTCCACCCTGGTCAGCCAGGCCGACATGGCCATGCAGCACGCCAAGCACCTGGGCGGTAACACCTTCCAGTTCTTCACCGACAACCTGCAGGCCTGCACCCTGGAACGCCTGCAACTGGAGACCCAGCTGCGCAAGGCGATCGACGAGCACCAGCTGGAGGTGTTCTATCAGCCCAAGCTGTGCCTGGCCGACGACAGCCTGAATGCCGCCGAGGCGTTGGTGCGCTGGCGCCATCCGGAGCGCGGCCTGGTGCCACCGGGGGATTTCATCGGTCTGGCCGAGGAAACCGGGCTGATCGCACCGATCGGCGAATTCGTCCTGCGCCGCGCCTGCCAGCAGGCGCGGGACTGGCAGCTGCAGGGTCTGGCGCAGATCCGTGTGTCGGTCAACCTCTCGGTGCATCAGTTGCGCCAGGGCAAGCTGACCAGCCTGGTACGCCAGGTGCTCGACGAAACCGGCCTGGCGCCGCAGTTCCTCGAGCTCGAATTGACCGAGAGCCAGTTACTCGACAACGTCGAAAGCGTCATCACCACCTTTCAGCAGCTGCGTGACCTGGGGGTGAAACTGGCGATCGACGACTTCGGCACCGGCTACTCCTCGCTCAGTTACCTCAAGCGTTTCCCGGTGGACTACGTGAAGATCGACCAGACCTTCATCCGCGACCTGGCGCTCGGCGGCGAGGATGCGGCGATTACCCGCGCGATCATCGTCATGGCCCATAGCCTGGAGTTGAAGGTGGTCGCCGAAGGGGTGGAAACCCAAGCGCAAATGGATTTCCTCAAGGCCCACAAGTGCGACGAGATCCAGGGCTACCTGATCAGCAAACCGGTGCCGGCCGAGCAATTCGCCCAGTTTCTACGCGACCAGGCCGACGCCCGCTGAGGGGATGTCGCTGCGCGTCGCCGCGACGTACCAGGCAAAGGCCGTGGCCTGCCGGCGCAATCGATGCCGCCGCTTGCCGTGGCCGAACTGACGCCGGTGGAGTAACGGGGTTGGCCTGGGTCAGGCCGCGACTATCACATCGCCGTGATTCTCCGGCTCGATCAGCGCCCGGTGCAGCGTGGCCACGGCGGCAGCGTAGTCGTCCTCGTTGACCACGCACTGCATCCCCACCTGGCGGATCGATTGATGCACCGCCTGAATGCTGATGCCCGCTTCCGCTAGCGCCGCCACCGTCCTGGCGAGGATGCCCTTGACCTTCAGGTCCGAGCCGATCGCCGAGACGATGGCGACGTTGTGCACGGTCACCTCGGCGGCCGGGTAGCGCTCCTCGATCAGTCGCGCGGCGCGGTTGATCAGCTTGCGCGAACCCGAGGCGTAATAGGTGATGCTATTGGCGTCGGAGTCCTTGTTGACCACGTATAGCTTGAGCTGCTTGAGCAGCTTGGTGATCTCCATGTCGTAGCCGACATCGCCGAGCATGTCCTGGTCGAACACTTCCAGGCCGAACACGTCCTTGCGCCCGGCGATGATCTCCACGCAGGGCCGCTCGCTGCGGTAGTTCTGGCTGATCAGGGTGCCGGTATGCTCGGGTTCGAAGGCGTTCTTGATCCGTAGTTCGATGCCGGCGCTGCGCAGGGTCTTGGCCGCACGCGGATGGATCGCTTCCATGCCCAGATTGGACAGCTGGTCGGCGACGTCGTAGTTGGTGCGGCCGATGGTCACCACTTGGCCTGCGCCAACCAGCTTGGGGTCGGCGCTGCTGAGGTGGAATTCCTTGTGGATGATCGCTTCGCGGGCGCCGGTGGCGGCGGCGATCTGGGCGAAGGTGATCTCGCTGTAGCCGCGGTCGAAGGTGTTCATCAAGCCTTCGCTGCAATGGGTGTAACCGGTGGCAACGGCCAGTTCGCGACTCAGGTCGACCTCGGCGAAGCGACTGCCGATCATCGCTTCGAATGCCAGTGGCGCATCCAGGTGCCAGCCGGTGAGGTCGACCAGCTTGGCGTTGACCCCGCGCTGCTTGAGCGCCAGCACGGTATTGAAGGCGCTGTGCGCCTCGCCCAGCGAGGCGAGCATCTCGCGCACCTTCATCAGGTGTTCGCTCAGTTGGAAGTGGCCGTAGGCGCACAGCCGTTGCAGGCTGCGCATGCATTCGCCGGCATCGTCGATGCGCGAACCGATGAACTGGTTGGCCGCATGCCGCTCGAATTCGCCGTCGAACAGCGCGGCATTCTGCGCCAGCATCTGTTGGCGCACCGTCGCCAGCGCCTCGCTCCAGGCTTCTTCGCTGCGCGCGTCGGCGAAGCGTTGGTAGACACCGGGTTCGCCGGTCTTCTTGTGCTCCAGTAACAGGTTGGTCATGCCGCTGTAAGCCGAAACGACGAAGACCCGCTGATACAGTTGGTCGTCCTGGCGTCGGCCGATAAGGATGTTGTCGAGCACTTCCTCGAAGCGACTCATGGAGGTGCCGCCGATTTTTTCTACGGTATGCATGAGAGTTCGCTCGTGGTGATTTCGGCGGGTGGCCGACAAGCGCCCACCCGGGAAGAGAACAGGCCCGCTGTTGCGGGCCTGTCTGTGGGTCAGAGGTACTCTTGCGGCCGGATATCCAGCGCGGAGAAATCCTCGCGCTCGGCGACGAAGGCCGGGCGTGGTGTGTGCGCGCAGAAAGGCGCCTGTAGCGCGTTGTCCACCTGGTTGTAGACATAGAACAGGTTGCTGCGCGCGCTGGGGGTGATGTTGCTGTTGGAGCCGTGGAGGATGTTGCTGTCGAAGAACACCACGCTGCCGGCCGGGCCGAGGGCGGTGTCGATGCCGTAGCGGCCAGCCATCTCGCTCAGGCTGTGGTCATCCGGCACGCCGAACTGCTGCTTGCGCAGGGACTCTTGGTGGTGATTCTCCGGCGTGGCGCCGACGCAGCGCACGTAGTGCTTGTGCGAGCCGGGGATCAGCAGCAGCGGGCCGTTGTGCGGCTGGTTGTCGGTGAGCAGGATCGAGCAGCTCAGCGCCCGCATGCGCGGCATGCCGTCCTCGACGTGCCAGGTTTCGAAATCCGAATGCCAGTAGAACTCCTTGCCGGTGAAGCTCGGTTTGAAGTTCATCCGCGACTGATGCACGTACAGCTCGCCGCCAAGCAAAAAGCGCGCGATGCCGGCGATGCGCTCGTCGCGGGCAACCTGGGCGAACAGCGGGTTGTCCTTGTGGACGGCGAACACCGAGCGCACCGCGCCACTTTCCGGTTCGCTGATGGTCTTGGCGGAGTCCGCCACCGCCGGGTCGCGGCGTACGCGGTCGAGTTCCTGGAGCAACACCGCCACCTCGTCGGCGCTGAACACGTCGTGCAGCACCAGGTAGCCGTCGCGCTCGTAGCGCTCGATCTGCTGGACGCTGATCGGCGCATTTTCCAGGTCGTTACGGTAGACCACCGGGTCCAGGCGGTCCTGCCAGCTCGGTTGTTCCTGCTGGCGCGAAGGGTATAGATCGGTCTGCACGGGTGACTCCTCCGAGTCTGATCAGGCGACGGGTTCTGCCTCCAGCGGATAGACACCGCTTTCGTCATGCACTTCTTTGCCGTTGAGCGGCGGATTGAACACGCAAGCCATCTGCATTTCCGTGGTGCCGCGCAGCAGGTGCTCGTCGTGCTTATCGAGGATGTACAGGGTGCCGGGGGCGATCGGGTAGATCTTGCCGTCGGCAATGGTCTCTATCTCGCCTTCACCGCTGATGCAGTACACCGATTCCAGGTGGTTCTGGTACCAGATGTGGGTCTCGCTGTTGGCGTAGATGGTGGTGATGTGAAAGGAAAAGCCCATCTTGTCGTCCTTGAGCAGCATGCGTGTGCTGTCCCAGGTTTCGCTGACGATCTTGCGGTTGGACTGCTCGCAGTCGGCGAGGGTACGTACGATCATATTCAGCTCCTCAAGAGGCCTTAGAGGCCTGGTTGGCGGTTTGGTCGGCCATCACGGCGGCGAAGGCCGCGTCGAGGATGGTCATGGCCTTGTCGATCTGCGCTTCGCTGATAATCAGCGGGCACAGGCACTTGACCACTTCGCTGTGGGCGCCGCTGGTTTCGATCACCAGGCCGTGCTCGAAGGCATGCCGGCAGATGGCGGACGCGGTGTCGCCATCCGGGCAGCTGATGCCGATCATCATGCCGCGACCTTTGATGAACAACGAATCCGGGCCATAGCGACGCACGATCTTGTTCATGCCATCGGCGATGCGCTTGCCCTTGGCGCGCACACTCTTGGCGAACTCGTCGTCGCGCCAGAAGTGCTCGATGGCGGCGGCGGCGGTGACAAAGGCATGGTTGTTCCCGCGGAAGGTGCCGTTGTGCTCGCCCGGCTTCCACTGGTCCAGTTCCTTGCGCAGCAGCAGCATGGCGAACGGCAGACCGAAGCCGCTGAGCGACTTGGACAGGGCGATCATGTCCGGCTTGATACCCATTTCCTCGAAGCTGAAGAAACTGCCGGTGCGCCCGCAGCCGGCCTGGATGTCGTCGACGATCAGCAGCATCTGGTGCTTGCGGCAGAGCTTCTCCAGCTTGCGCACCCACTCGGCGGAAGCGGCATTCAGCCCGCCTTCGCCCTGCACCACTTCGACGATGACCGCCGCCGGCTTGTCGATGCCACTGCTCGGGTCGCTGAGCAGTTTGTCCATCATGCCGATGGTGTTGACCTTGTCGCCGAAATAGTTGGCGTAGGGCATGCGGCTGACATCGGTCAGTGGCACGCCAGCGGCACCGCGATGGTGCTGGTTGCCGGTGGCGGCCAGCGCGCCGATGCTGCAGCCGTGGAAGCCGTTGGTGAAGCTGATGATATTGCTGCGCCCGGTGACCTTGCGCGCCAGCTTCAATGCGGCTTCCACCGCGTTGGTGCCAGTCGGTCCGGTGAACTGCATCACGTAGTCGTGCATGCCGCGCGGCTTGAGGATCAAGCGGCTGAAGGTCTCGAGGAAGCGCTCCTTGGCATCGGAATACATGTCCAGGCCGTGGGTGATGCCGTCGTTGCCGATGTAGTCGAGCAACGCCTGCTTCAGCACCGGGTGGTTATGCCCGTAGTTGAGCGTACCGGCGCCGGCGAGGAAGTCGATGTAGTGTTTGCCGTCGCGGGTGATCAGTTCAGAACCGCGCGCTTGGTCGAATACCACGGGGAATGAGCGGCAATAGCTCCTAACGGACGATTCATTCTGTTCGAAGAGTTTCATGCATTTTCCTTATGTGTTTCTGCCAAGACGGATGCGTTGAACGGGCCGGCGCGATAGAGCACTTCGTCCTCATGCTGGCCGGCGAAATGCCCGGCGCGGGAGAACAGGGTGCGCGTCTCGTAGTCGACGCCCAGGCGGGCAAAAGCCCGCTTGAACAGCGCCTGGGAGGCGCCGTTATCCGGCGAAATGGTGGTTTCCAGAAAGCCTACGCCCTGGGCGGCGACCCGTTCGGTCAGCGCCAGCAGCATGCGTAGAGCCAAACCCTGACCGCGTAGCGAGGTATCCACCGCAACTTGCCAGACGAATAGCGTGTCTGGGCGCGAGGGAGGACGGTAACCGGAGATGAATCCCACCAGTTGGCCGTCAGCGTTCTCGGCGGCAATGGCGGTATCGGCGAAGTCGGCGCATTGCAGTAAATTGCAATACACGGAATTGGTGTCCAGGGGTTGGCAGCGGGCTACCAATTGATGCAGCGAATATCCGTCGCCGTCGGTTGGACGACGGAATGTGACGGGGGCAAAATTCAAACTAACATCCTTGAAGTTGTGCAAATCCCTATTAGGTTACACATACTGCGTAAGCTTTCTCAACCCGCAATCCGGATACCCGCCTTAATCGCGGCGTGAGAATTAGCTTAGAGTGCCTTAGTTTAAGTTCCCGTAACTAGCGAGTTGCACTTGTCGATAGGCACAGGAATTTCGCTGCATATCGGCGCCTCGACTGGCGGTTCTGCCGGAGGCCAATTTCGCCATTGCAGTAGTTATATTTCACCGCTGATAAAGCGCCTGGACGATGAACCATGATTCGGGCTGAATGCCGCTATTTTCAAGGGCTCTAGGCAGTTTATCGAGTGCCGGCGATTGCCTGCGCAGACGGCCGTAATGTTGTCAGATATCCGCTGTATATCTGCTGGAATATGCGGGTGGATATGACGCCCGTGAATCTCCCGGATCTTTCGTAGAATACCTGCCCAGCGCTGGGAAGATGCACGGCGGCAGAGGGGGTTGGTTACAGGGCGCGGGCGGTGCTAAATAAAATCCAATGGCTAGTGGATATATCGACCAGGTTCGGGAATTGCTCACGGCTATAGTGGACAACTGCTCGTCGCGCTATTAGCCACTCAATCTTTCGCCGTTCGGTAGTGTGGCAAAGTTGCCCGTCGCGGGTTCAGGGCCAGCAGCGACTGCGCCTGCGCCCCGTTCGAGCCGAGATCTGTTCATGGCCTCATGCAGAAAAGTACTTTGGTGCCATGCAATTGCGGCTTTTGTACAAGAGCCGAACAAAAGCCCTACAAAATATACTGTTTTTGCCTAGTCATCAGAGAGGGAATTACAGAATGAAAATGCGCCTGTCATCATCATTAGCGTTGTTATGCACGGCATTGGCTGCGGCCCGTTGGTCCAGGCTGCAGAGGGCGGCATGGAGGCGGCCGGACGCCAGTTGTTCAGTCACCACTGCACGGCGTGCCACTCGCTGGACAGCAGCGAGAACGCCTTCGGCCCCAGCCTGTTTGGTGTGGTCGGTCGTCCGGCGGCTGCCGTGCCCCGCTTTGCCTACTCGAACGCCATGCAGGCTTCGGGGATCACCTGGAGCGAAGACAACCTGCGCAAGTGGATTAGCGACAACCAGGCGCTGGTTCCGGGCACGCGAATGCGTCACGTCTCCATTATCGATCCAGCTGAACAGGATTACCTGATCAGCTTCCTGCGTTCACTGAAGTAAGCCACTGGCCACTGGGTTGCAACGTCACAGCGCAACCCGCCGATCTGCCGCACGGCACCTTCCCGGTGGGTCGGCGCCGTGTGCGCCAGCTCACTCCATCCACTTGCGCCCCGCCAGTTCCAGCAGCAGGCTGGCCTGCTCCGGCCCTCTGCTGCCGGCCGCATAGGGTCGCGGGCTCTGGTGGTGCTGCTGCCAGCCATTGATGATCGGATCGATCCAGCTCCAGGCCGCTTCGACTTCGTCGCGGCGCATGAACAGCGTCGAGTCGCCTTCGATCACGTCCAGCAGCAGGCGCTCATAGGCGTCCCAGCGGCGCTTCTGGTGAAACGCCTGGGCCAGGTTGAGGTCCAGCTCCACCGGCGCCAGGCGCATGCCCTTGCCGGGGTTCTTGGCCATCAGTTGCAGGCTGATGCACTCCTCCGGCTGCAGGCGGATCAGCAGGCGATTGGCCTCGCCGTCGCCGAACAGCTGGTGCGGCACCGGCTTGAACTGGATCAGAATCTCCGAGGTTTTCTTCGCCAGACGCTTGCCGGTGCGCAGGTAAAAGGGCACGCCAGCCCAGCGCCAGTTCTCGACTTCCACCTGCAGGGCGACGAAGGTCTCGGTATCACTGTCGTTGTCGACATTCTTCTCGAAGTAGTAGGCCGGCACTTCCTGCCCGCCGATCTTGCCGGCGCCGTACTGGCCGCGCACCGTCTTGTCGCGCACGTCGAGGCCGGAGATGGGCTTCAGCGCCTCGAGCACCTTGAGCTTCTCGTTGCGCACCGCCTCGGCGTCGAAGCGCACCGGCGCTTCCATGGCCACCAGGCAGAGCAATTGCAGCAGGTGGTTCTGGATCATGTCGCGCATGGCGCCGGCGTTGTCGTAGTAGGCGCCGCGATTTTCCACGCCGAGGGTCTCGCACACGCTGATCTGCACGTGGTCGATGTGCCCGGCGCGCCACACCGGCTCGAACAGGGCGTTGGCGAAGCGCAGCGCCATCAGGTTCTGCACGGTTTCCTTGCCCAGGTAGTGATCGATGCGAAATACCCGCGACTCGTCGAATACCGCACCGATCGCCGCGTTGATCGCCTGCGCCGACGCCAGCGAGTGACCGATCGGCTTCTCCAGCACGATGCGCGCATGAGGCCCGGCCAGGCCGGCGATCTTCAGGTGCGAGGCGATGTCCTCGAACAGGTCGGGCGCGGTGGCCAGGTAGTAGACCCGCACACGCTCGCCAGCGGCGCCAAGGTGCTTGGCCAGGCGACCGAAGTCGGCGCTCTGGCTGGCGTCCATGGCGAAATAGTCGAGACGCGCGGCGAAGCTCTGCCAGGTGTCGTTGTCGAAGTCGGCGCGGGCCACTTCGGCGCGGCAGTGGCGTTCGGCAAGGGCCTGGTAGGCGCTACGGCTATGCGCGCTGCGCGCCAGGGCGAGGATACGCACGTCAGCGTGCAGCCGGCCGACGCGGTGCAGGTGGTAGAGCGCAGGCAGCAGCTTGTGCAGGGCCAGGTCGCCCGTGCCGCCAAAAACCAGCATGTCACAGGGAATGCTCAAAGCGGGAACTCCGACTCGGTTTAGCCGTGCGGGGGCGTCGGCCATGTAGTATAACTACAAAGTCACTACACCCACGGCGTGCCCCGATCATAACCGAGTCGTCTCTCGGCTGAAGATGGCACAACGTATTCGTCATCTTTCAGCCCGAGCCCATGCCCGTGAATTTGTTGCAGCACATCGCCCAGTCGCGCCATCTGTTACGCAAGTCGGAACTCAAGGTGGCCGACCATGTGCTGCTCGACCCGGCCGCGGTGATGCACAGTTCCATGGCCGACCTGGCCCACAGCGTCGGCATCAGCGAGCCAACCATCGTGCGCTTCTGCCGGGCCATCGGCTGCAGCGGTTTCCAGGACTTGAAGCTGAAACTGGCGCAGAGCCTGGCCGCTGGCGCCAGCTTCGGCCAGTTTGCGATCCATGAAGACGACTCGGTCGCCGACTTCAGCCTGAAGATCTTCGACACCACCCTGCACACCCTGATCGAGGTGCGCGAGAATCTCGACCCGCAGGCCTTGCAGCGTGCCATTGCCGCCTGTGCTCAGGCCCAGCGCGTGGAGTTCTATGGTTTCGGCGCCTCCGGTGCGGTGGCGGCGGATGCCCAGCACAAGTTCTTCCGCCTGCTGCTGACTGCTGCCGCCTACTCCGACCCGCACATGCAGGCGATGTCGGCGGTGACCCTGAAGCCCACCGATGTGGCCATCTGCATCTCCCAGTCCGGCCGCTCCAAGGACCTGCTGATCACCGCCAACCTGGTGCGTGAATCCGGCGCGACCCTGATCACCCTGTGTCCGAGCCAGACCCCGCTGGCCGACCTGGCCACGATCAACCTGGCCATCGACGTGCAGGAAGACACCGAGATCTATACCCCACTGACCTCGCGCATCGCCCACCTGGTGGTGATCGATGTGCTGGCCATGGGCGTGGCCATGTCACGCGGGCCGAGCCTGGTCAACCACCTGAAGAGCGTCAAACGCAGCTTGCGCAGCCTGCGCCTGTCGCCCAAGTCGGTGAAGCCGCACGAGGACTAGCGAACCCAGAGCCCTGCCCCCTCGATCAATGGGCACGTTCTGCAGCATCCTCCCTGCCCAGCTGTCGTAGTCGGACAAGCCTTGGCGCAATCCGCGAAACCGGCAGCGCAACGGCAGAGTCCAGACACGGACGACAACGTCTCAGGTTCATCGCATCTTCATCGCCTTGCCCGCAAAGCGTCACATCCCAGGCCGATCCTGTCATTCCCGTTGTTCAGCCTGGGAGACCTGAGATGCCTCGTTATTCGAATGAAGCGCAGTCACACGTCAACACTGATGCGAAAAGCCGGCGCAAGCTGCTCGACCAGCGCCGTATGGAATACCGCCGCGCCATCGAAAGCTACGCCGAACACCGGCAGTTGCAGGAGCAATTGGCCGATTACCCGGAGCTGGTCGCCGCTAACTACCTGGCAGCCGCTCAGGCGCCGGCTCGGCGAAGCGCTCAGCCAGGGCGTTGATCTGGCTGCGCTGATCGCGCACGAAGGCGAAAAACGCCTGGGCCACCGGCGACAGGTATTTGCCGCGCGGATGCACCAGGCACCAGCTGCGCAGCAATGGCAGCTCCGCCACCGGCAATTCGCGCAATGCGCCGCACGCCAGTTCGCGGCGCACGGCGTGGCGTGGCAGCAGCGCCAGGCCGAGGCCGGCGAGCACCCCTTCGAGCTGGCTCTCGGTCGAACCGACCTCCAGGGTCTGGGCGAAGTGCGCGCGTTTCTGGTGGCAAAATTCCTCGCCGGCCTGACGGGTGCCCGAGCCCCGTTCGCGCACCAGCAGCGGCCAGGCGGTGAGGTCTTGCAAGGTCAGTGCGCCCTGCCGGCATAGCGGGTGCGGCGCCGGCGCCACCGCGACGATCGGGTTATTGAGGAAGGGCAGAAACTCCAGATTCAGGTCCGTCGGCACCTGCGACATGATCAGCAAGTCATCGCGGTTGGCGCTCAGGCGCTTGAGTGCCTGGGCGTGATTGGTCACCACCAGCTGCAAACTGACTTCCGGGTATTGGCGACGGAAAGCGGCGAACAGGTGCGGCGTGAAGTATTTGGCGCTGGACTCGACGGCCAGGCTCAACTGCCCCTGCAGGGAGCCGTGCAGGTCGCCCAGCTGCATGTCGAGGCTTTCCAGGCGGCCGAAAATATCCGCGCTGGCCAGTTGCAGGGCCTCGGCGGCGTCGGTCAGGTAGAGCTTCTTGCCGACGTAATCGAACAGCGGTTGGCCGAGCAGCTCTTCCAACTGACGGATTTGCAGGCTGACCGCCGGCTGGGTCAGCGACATGTCTTCGGCGGCGCGGCTGTAGGAGCGCTGTTGGCACACCGCGCGGAACACCTGAAGTTGGCGCAGGGTGATGCGCATCAAGGACTTGCGCACGGGATACCTCGTTCGGCTAACTGCGGGTGGGCCTTGCGGCGGGGCTTTCGGCCGAGTGTATAAGCTATGACTTATAGCCAAGCAAATTATTATTGATTTCGATTATTCAACGCGCAGGCGTAGGGTGCATGGGTGGTCGCGACTAGCCACTAGCGATTACCTGTCTGTCCACTGGGTCGAGGAAGCACGCGTGATCAAGAAAATCCTGATTGCCAACCGCGGCGAGATCGCCGTCCGTATCGTGCGCGCCTGCGCCGAAATGGGCATTCGCTCGGTGGCCGTCTATTCCGACGCCGACCGTATGGCGCTGCACGTCAAGCGTGCCGACGAGGCCCATGGCATTGGTGCCGATCCCCTGGCCGGTTACCTGAACCCGCGCAAGCTGGTCAATCTGGCGGTGGAAACTGGCTGCGATGCCCTGCATCCCGGTTACGGTTTTCTTTCCGAGAATGCCGAGCTGGCAGATATCTGTGCCGAGCGCGGGATCAAGTTCATCGGCCCGTCCGCCGAGGTGATTCGCCGCATGGGCGACAAGACCGAAGCGCGGCGCAGCATGATCAAGGCCGGCGTGCCGGTCACCCCCGGCACCGAGGGCAACGTCGCCGACATTACCGAGGCCCTGGTCGAAGGCGAGCGCATCGGTTACCCGGTGATGCTCAAGGCCACCTCCGGCGGCGGCGGCCGTGGTATTCGCCGCTGCAACTCGCGCGAAGAACTGGAGCAGGCGTTTCCGCGGGTGATTTCCGAAGCGACCAAGGCCTTCGGCTCGGCGGAAGTGTTCCTGGAAAAATGCATCGTCAATCCCAAGCACATCGAGGCGCAAATTCTCGGCGACAGCTTCGGCAACGTGGTGCACCTGTTCGAGCGCGACTGCTCGATCCAGCGGCGTAACCAGAAGCTCATCGAGATTGCCCCCAGTCCGCAGCTGACCCCCGAGCAGCGCGCCTATATCGGCGACCTGTCGGTGCGCGCGGCCAAGGCGGTGGGTTATGAGAACGCCGGTACCGTGGAGTTCTTGCTCGCCGAGGGCGAGGTGTACTTCATGGAGATGAACACCCGGGTGCAGGTGGAGCACACCATCACCGAAGAAATCACCGGCATCGATATCGTTCGCGAGCAGATCCGCATCGCCTCCGGCCTGCCGCTGTCGGTCAAGCAGGAGGACATCATCCACCGCGGGTTCGCCCTGCAGTTCCGCATCAACGCCGAGGACCCGAAGAACAACTTCCTGCCGTCCTTCGGCAAGATCACCCGCTACTACGCTCCCGGCGGCCCCGGAGTGCGTACCGACACGGCGATCTACACCGGCTACACCATCCCGCCCTACTACGATTCGATGTGTTTGAAGTTGGTGGTCTGGGCGCTGACCTGGGAAGAGGCGATGGATCGCGGCCTGCGTGCCCTGGACGACATGCGCCTGCAGGGGGTGAAGACCACCGCGGCCTATTATCAGGAGATTCTGCGCAACCCGGAATTTCGTAGCGGCCAGTTCAACACCAGCTTCGTCGAAAGCCACCCGGAACTGACCCAGTACTCGATCAAGCGCAAGCCCGAAGAGCTGGCGCTGGCCATCGCCGCCGCCATCGCCGCCCACGCCGGGCTCTAACGAATCGTCGCTCGGACCCAGTCCGGCAGTTGCAGCCACGGATCCTATCCGGGCGTCAGGAGAACAGAGATGAGCAAGACCGATCAGCCGAAACGCATCGCCGTCACCGACACCATCCTGCGTGACGCGCACCAGTCGCTGCTGGCCACGCGCATGCGCCTGGACGACATGCTGCCGATCTGCGACAAGCTCGACCAGGTTGGTTATTGGTCGCTGGAGGTTTGGGGCGGCGCGACCTTCGACGCCTGTGTGCGCTTCCTCAAGGAAGACCCCTGGACGCGTTTGCGCGAACTGCGCAAGGCGCTACCCAATACCCGCCTGCAGATGCTTCTGCGCGGGCAGAACCTGCTCGGCTATCGCCACTATAGCGACGACGTGGTCAAGGCCTTCGTCGCCAAGGCGGCGGCCAACGGCATCGATGTGTTCCGCATCTTCGACGCCATGAACGACGTGCGTAACCTGCGCGTGTCCATCGCCGCGGTGAAGGCCGCCGGCAAGCATGCCCAGGGCACCATCGCCTACACCACCAGCCCGGTGCACACGGTCGAGGCCTTTGTCGCCCAGGCCAAAGCCATGCAGGACATGGGCATCGACTCGGTGGCGCTCAAGGACATGGCCGGCCTGCTCACCCCTTATGCCACTTTCGAGCTGGTCCAGGCGCTGAAGGCCGAGGTCGACCTGCCGGTGTTCATCCACAGCCATGACACCTCGGGCATGGGTGCGATGTGCCAGCTCAAGGCCATCGAGGCGGGTGCCGAGCATATCGACACGGCCATCTCCAGCTTCGCCTGGGGCACCAGCCACCCGGGCACCGAGTCGATGGTCGCCGCGCTCAAGGGCAGTGAATACGACACCGGCCTGGACCTGGCGCTGATCCAGGAGATCGGCCTGTACTTCTATGCCGTGCGCAAGAAGTACCACCAGTTCGAGAGCGAGTTCACCGCGGTGGATACCCGCGTGCAGGTCAACCAGGTGCCGGGCGGGATGATGTCCAACCTGGCCAACCAGCTCAAGGAACAGGGCGCGTTGAGCCGGATCAACGAGGTCTTCGCGGAGATTCCGCGGGTCCGCGAAGACCTCGGTTTTCCGCCGCTGGTGACCCCGACTTCACAGATCGTCGGCACCCAGGCGGTGTTCAACGTGCTGGCTGGCGAGCGCTACAAGACCATCACCAACGAGGTAAAACTCTATCTGCAGGGCCGCTACGGCCTGGCGCCGGGCAAGATCAACGAGCAACTGCGCAAGCAGGCGATCGGCAACGAAGACGTGATCGACGTGCGTCCAGCCGATTTGCTCAAGCCGGAAATGAGTAAGCTGCGCGGCGAAATCGGCGCCCTGGCCAAGTCCGAAGAGGACGTGCTGACCTATGCCATGTTCCCGGACATCGGCCGCAAGTTCCTCGAGGAACGTGAGGCCGGCAGCCTGACCCCGGAAGTACTGCTGCCGATTCCCGAGGGCGGTAGCGTGGCCGCTGCCGGGGGCGCCGGGGTGCCGACCGAGTTCGTCATCGACGTGCACGGCGAAAGCTACCGGGTCGACATCACCGGTGTCGGCGTCAAGGGCGAGGGCAAACGCCACTTCTACCTGTCCATCGACGGCATGCCGGAAGAAGTGGTGTTCGAGCCGCTCAACGACTTCGTCGCGGGGACCGGCGGCAAGCGCAAGCAGGCCAGTGCGCCGGGCGACGTCAGCACCAGCATGCCGGGCAATATCGTCGATGTGCTGGTCAAGGAAGGCGACACGGTGAAAGCCGGCCAGGCGGTGTTGATCAGCGAGGCGATGAAAATGGAGACCGAAGTGCAGGCGCCGATCGCCGGTACGGTCAAAGCGGTGCATGTGGCCAAGGGCGACCGGGTCAATCCGGGCGAAGTGCTGATCGAGATCGAGTAAAGTCGGGTCACTGAAGCCCATCCCCTGATGGGCTCAGGACGCCGCAACTGTTTACCTCGGGGGGCCGCAAGGCTCCCTTTTTTTAACTGAACGCCGGGCTGTCATGGGTGTTGGAGGCGGTAATGGGGCTTGACCCGGTGGTGCTGTTTTTTCTCTTCGGTCTGTGTGCCGGCCTGCTGAAAAGCGAGCTGAAGCTACCGCCGGCGCTCTATGAAACCCTGTCCATCGTCCTGCTGCTGGCCATCGGCTTGCATGGCGGCGTGGAGTTGGCGGAGCAGGCCAGCCTGCAGTTGCTCGTCCAGGCGGCGCTGGTGCTGGGCCTGGGCGTGGCGTTGCCGGTGCTGGCCTTTGCGGTGCTGCGCGCCCTGAGTTTCGACCGGGTCAATGCGGCGGCGGTGGCGGCGCACTATGGCTCGGTGAGCGCCGGTACCTTCGCCGTGGTGGTGGCGTTCATGCTGGCCCGGGGCATCGAGTTCGAGAGCTACATGCCGCTGTTCGTGGCGATCCTGGAGATCCCGGCGATCCTGGTCGGCATCCTGCTGGCCAAAGGCTTGGCCCGCGACACCGACTGGCGCGAGTTGGGCCGGGAAATCTTCCTCGGCAAGAGCATCATGCTGCTACTCGGCGGCCTGATCATCGGCGCGGTGGCCGGCAAGGAGGCGATCAAGCCGTTGGAGCCGCTGTACACCAGCATGTTCAAACCGGTGCTGGCGTTCTTCCTGCTGGAGATGGGCCTGATCGCCTCGGGTCAGCTCGGTGCGTTGAAGCAGTTCGGTCTGCGTCTGCTTGGCTTTGCCCTGCTGATGCCGTTGCTCGGCGCCCTGGTCGGTGCCTTGCTGGCGCGCCTGATGGGTCTGTCGCTGGGCGGCACCGCCGTGCTCGCGACCCTGGCGGCTAGCGCCTCCTATATCGCCGTACCGGCGGCCATGCGTCTGGCCTTGCCCGAGGCCAATCCGTCGCTGTCACTGACCGCCTCACTGGGGATTACCTTTCCCTTTAATATCCTGATCGGCATTCCGCTGTACCTGGCGCTGGCCGAACAACTGATCGCCTGGGGACTCTGAGATGAGCGCACATACCCGCACCCTGCTCACCGTGATCTGCGAAGCCGCGCTGGAGAAGAAACTGCTGGCCGACCTGCAACAGCTCGGCGCGCCGGGCTGGACCATCTCCGACGCCCGTGGCCGTGGCGCGCGTGGGGTGCGCAGCGCCGGTTGGGACACCGAGGGCAATATCCGGGTGGAAATTATCTGCACCCAGGACATCGCCGAACGCCTCGCCACCCACCTGCAGGACCAGTACTACGCCAACTTCGCCATGGTCTGCTACCTGGCCCAGGTGGAGGTGCTGCGCCCGCAGAAATTCTGAGGCGGGCCGGAGTGCGCTGCGCTTGCCGCAGCGCACATAACGCCCCTAGTCCTCGTCGCCACTGCCCGCCGGGCGATAACTGCTGCGCAGCAGGCCATGGCGCTGCATCTTCTCGTTGAGGGTACGCCGCGGCAGCTGCAACAGCGCCATGACCTCGGCGATATTGCCCTGGCAGTGCTGCAAGGCACGGTGCAGGCATTGCGCCTCGAAGGTTTCCATCTGCTCGGCCAGCGACTGCGCCGGCAACTCGCCAGCGTCTTCAACCGGGGTGCTCAGACCCAGGGCCTGACGCTCGGCGGCATTGATCAGCTCGCGCACATTGCCCGGCCAGTCGTGACCGAGCAACCGGCTCAAGTCGGCCGGCGACAGTGGCGCTAGCTCGCGGCCGTGACGCTGGGCGGCCTGGCTGGCGAAGTGCTCGAACAGCAGGGGAATGTCCTCGCGCCGCTCGCGCAGCGGCGGAATGCGCAGGCTGGCAACGTTCAGCCGGTAGTACAGATCCTCGCGGAAACGCCCGCCACGCACTTCATCGAGCAGGTCCGGCTTGACCGCGCTGATCACCCGCAGATCGACCTGGATACTGCGGTTGGAACCGAGCCGCTCCAGGGTTTTCTCCTGCAGTACCCGCAGCAGTTTGACCTGCTGGGCCAGCGGCAGGCTTTCCACTTCGTCGAGGAACAGGGTGCCGCCGTCGGCATGTTCGATACGACCGATGCGCTTGCCCTGGGCACCGGTGAAGGCGCCGCTTTCGTGGCCGAACAGCTCACTCTCGAACAACTGCTCCGGGATCGCCGCACAGTTGAGGGCGACGAAGGGCTTGCCGGCCCGCGAACTGAAATCATGCAGGCAGCGGGCGACCCGTTCCTTGCCGCTGCCGGTGTCGCCGCGAATCAGGATATTCACCGAGGTGCCGGCCAGCTCGAGGATCTGCCGGCGCAGGCTCTCCATCGGTCGTGAGACGCCGAGCAACTGCGCCTCGATATGGTCCTTGAGGGCGAACTGCTGGCGCAGCTGGCGGTTCTCGCAGACCAGCCGGCGCTTGTCCAGGGCGCGGTGCACGCTGTCGAGCAGGCGCTCGGGGGTGAAGGGCTTCTCGATAAAGTCGTACGCGCCCTGGCGCAGGGCTTGCACCGCCATGGGCACATCGCCGTGGCCGGTGACCAGGATCACCGGCAGGTCGCGATCCAGCTCCAGCAACTTGTCCAGCAGTTGCAAACCATCGGTGCCGGGCATGCGCACATCGCTGATGACGATTCCGGGGAAGTCGCGGTCGATCAGCGCCAGGGCCTGCGCCGCACTGGCGCAGCTCTGCACGCGAAAACCCGAGAGCTCCAGCCACTGCTGCACCGCCTCGCGGATCGCCGGCTCGTCATCGACCACTATTACCTGACCGCTCATAGCACCTCCTTTCTCGACGGCGGCAGTGTAACGCCTGGTTAGTTTGTAGGGTGGATGACGAGGCTTGGTCGCCGCTATCCGCATGTGGTCTGAGAAACTGATATGAGCAGAACAATACAGACCCTGATCGCCGCGAGCATGGCCCGCGATCGTTCCATCTTAGATGCGCTCGAGGGATAGCCAGGTGCCCGATCTGGGGCGCGAAGCACTGATCCGTCCCTGGCTGGCTGCCACACCTTGGTGTTCGACGGCAAGTTCGTCGAGGGCCATGTGCCAGCAGCGCAGATTCCAGAACTGTGCCAGCACTCCGATCTGCTCAGCATCTCAGTGCCAGGTATGCCGGCCGGCGCCATGACATGCAAGCCTGCGGCAGGTAACAGACCTATCAGGTCATCGGGTTGACCCACGCTGACACCGAACAGGTGTTAACCGAAGATACCGCCAACCAGTGCCCAGTCATTGCGCATGCACGACCGGGCAGAAGCCCGTGGTCTTAGCGCTCATTGAGCCCTTCAGCCAGGGTTTTCCTCAGGGGTTTAAGCAAGTAGTCCATCAAGGTTCGGTCGCCGGTACGAATATCCACCTGCGCGGTCATACCGGGCAATATCTCCAGCACCTTGCCGGTAGTTGTGGTCACTGGGCTGGTAATAGGCGAAACATGCACGCGGTAATAAATTTCCTCACCGCGCGAAGTTTCTTCTTTCAGGGTGTCGGCACTGACGTAGATCACCTTTCCCTGTACGCCGCCATAGATGGTGTAGTCAAACGGGTCAAAACGGATATTGCTCTCAAGGCCTGGGCGGACCTTGCCGATGTCTGCCGGGCTGACCTTGGCTTCGATGAACAGCTCGTCGTCGATCGGCACGATCTGCATGATCTCCTCGCCGGCCCTCAAGACGCCGCCAACGGTGGTTACCCGAACATTTTTGACGATGCCTGAGACCTGCGCCGTGAATACACTGTCGTCCTGCTCCTGCACGTGTCGGGTCAACACCTGGGCATTCTGGGCGATTTCATCCTCTGCTTTGGCCAGATCGATACGCGCATCTTCCAGGAACTTGTTTTTCCGGTTAATCAGTCGGGCCTCGGCCTCGTTTGCAGCACGCTTGGCGTGCAACAACTCTGTGGCACT
This sequence comes from Pseudomonas sp. CC6-YY-74, assembly GCF_002025205.1. Lineage (GTDB taxonomy): Bacteria > Pseudomonadota > Gammaproteobacteria > Pseudomonadales > Pseudomonadaceae > Aquipseudomonas > Aquipseudomonas paeninsulae. The sequence continues at coordinate 4,005,347 of NZ_CP019947.1, forward strand.
GACATCCCCTGACTTCAGCAGTTGATTGAGTATCTGCTGTTCTTTCATCGCCAGGTCAACGGCCACTTGAAGAGTACGCACTTCCGCCTGGATGCCGATACGGCGCTGCCTGAAAAGCGCCCGCTCAACATCGATCAACTCCTGGAGTCGGTTATTCATTTCATTTGGAAACACCAGGTGCGCGCTACCGGTCACTTCTGCCCTGAGGCGGATAACCTTGGCCTTCAGAGCAAACAAGCGTGCCCCAACTTCGCCCACCGTTGCGCCGACGCGGGTAGGGTCGAGGCGCGCGAGGATTTGCCCTGGCCTGACCCGATCGCCTTCCTTGACATTCAGCTGCGCCAACACCCCGCCGTCGACCGCCTGTATGACCTGTACGCGACTGCTGGCAATGACCTCCCCGCTCGCCCCGGCGACTTCGTCGATGCGAAAGACCATGGCCCAGCCCACGAAGGCCACAAAACCCAGCAGCAGAAAGCTCAGCAACACCCCATGGCTACGCCGGTGGAAATTTTCCAGACGTTCGACTCGAGCCTGCTCAGCGCCGCCGTCTTCATGGCCATCATGGTTAGACCACATCTAAAGTACCTCTCGCGTTCCCGCGCGGCTGACCAGCAGCGACCCTTTGCGCCAGTAGTTGCGGCATTATTGTTTGCGGTTTGCCGTCCTTCACCACCTCACCCTGTTGCATCACAATCACCCGAGTGGCCAGAGTCATGGCCTGCATCGGCCGATGGGTCGCGACGATCAAGATATCCTCCGGTCCGATGTTCTCTTCGAGCACTTTCCATACCCGCGACTCGCTCGCAGCATCGAGCGAGGCCGTCGGTTCGTCGAGCAACCAGATGCGGGGCTGGGTGATTACCACGCGAGCCAGGGCAACCAATTGCCGCTGACCGCCAGACAGTCCCTCACCGCCTTCGCTGATCAGCAAATCCATGCCCAGCGGACTGCTGGCGGCAATAGCATCGACGCCCAGCTCGCGGGTTATTTTAAGTAGGCGCGAGTCTCCAGCGCTGCCAGACAGCGCCAGGTTGCTGCGCAGCGTCCCCTTGAACAAATGCGGGGACTGCGGAAAATAGCCCAGTTGGCTGGCAACCACCTGCGGATCGATTTCCCACAGGTCGGCATCGCCCAGGCGCACTCGCCCTTCATGCGGGCGATACAGGCCCGCCATTACCTTGAGCAGGGTCGACTTGCCACAACCAACCGGGCCGACCAGCAGCACACGCTCGCCGGAGCGGATCGTAAGCCCGTCGACATTGATCTGCTGCACCGGCGACTCAGGGTAAGCGAAACGAACTCTCTCCAGCTCAATGGCCGTCGGGAGCGCATCGGGCAACAGCAAGTACTGGCCCGGGCGCCGCTCAAGCTCAAGGGCCAACACTTGGTCGACCATGTGCAGCGACTGCTTAACGTTTTGCCATTGCGTCAGGTACTGCACGCTCTGCGCGATAGGCGCAATGACCCGACCACCCAGAATGCTGCAGGCAATCATGCCGCCCATGGTCAGCAGCCCGGCCTCAATCTGCCAGACCCCCACCACCACGGCAGCGACATACGCCAGCGTGGACAGGCTGCCGGTGCTCACTGACGAGAAGCTGCTGATCGCTTTTTGCTGGATGTTGTAACCGTCAATAGAGGCGGTAATCGTCTGCCACTCCGCCGAGAAGCGCCAGCCTGCATTGTTTGCGCGAATCGACTCGGCACTGCGGATGGCATCCACCAGTACGCCTTGGCGTTCGTTGCTGCGCAGCAGCTGTTTGTGCAGCAGATCGCGCAGGCGCATCTGCGTGGTCAAGCCCAGCAGCAAGGCCAGCGGCAGCAGCAACGCATAGACCCAGGCAACCTGGCCACCGATGATGCCGATGAAGCCGATGAAGACTAGAGCGAACGGCAGGTCGATGAGGCCGAACACCACGCTGGAGGAAATGAACTGGCGCACCGAGTCCAGGCCGCCGATCTGCGCGGCCAGGGTGCCAAGGCTCTTGGGCTGTTTATCCAGACGCAGGTGAAGCAGGTGATCGAAGACCTGCTGTGAAACACGTTTATCGACTGCAATCGACACACTATCGAGAATCCGCGCACGCAGGGTCTTTAACCCCCAGTCAAACACGACGATCAGCGCCATGCCGGTAGCCAAGGTGGTGAGCGTGGCATAGGCCAACGTCGGCACGACCCGGTCATAAACCTGCATGGCAAACAGTGACGTGGAGATAGCCAACAGGTTAATCAGCAGGGTAGCGGTCAGTACCTTGGCGACCCAGCCAGGCTCACGAAATAATTCGCGCCAGACCAGGCGTGCGGCGAGGTTGCCCTTAAGCGGCGAGGGCAAAGATCTTGAGCGCTGCGCAGGGCCCCGCAGCCACAACACCAGAGCGTTCTGCAGAGTGTCTTCAGCGACTTGCTGTTGACCGCCGGCGGCATCGGTTAGCCTGATCGCCTCCGAGCTGGCCCGTTCGGCGCGGTACCAGCGACGGTCGTGTAGCACCAGAGCCGGTAGCCGACGCTGGTCGAAGCGGCGCCAGCCGAGCTGGATCGGCTGTACACCTTTTAGTTGGGCCTGGGTAAAAATGTAGCGGGCTTGGTCGGCCGGTTGCACGGCCGCCGGCAAGATTTCAGCGGCCTTGGTGCAAGCCGCCTGCACTACAGCCAGGTCGCTACGCACCGCCAACTGCTCGAGGAGTTGGTGAATCAGAATGGCGGGTAGGGGCACGGCAGCACGGGCCTGATCAGCCTCCTGGGGGGGCGTGGCCTGGTGGATCGGGTCGTCGATTGAGTTCATCATCAGTTCTTTATCCCACTAGCCAGGGCATCTAGCCCGCCGGTCAGAGCGGCTAGCTTAAGCGTGTAGATCAGCCATTCGTTCTCGGCCTGGGCTTGTTGGATCAATTGCTCGTTCCACTCCCGCTGCATGTTGAGTACATCCAGCCAGGATTTCAGGCCCGCCGCATACTGGCGTCGGTAAGAGGCCAGGATCTCCGTCAGTTCCGTCACCGACTCGGCCTGGGAGCGGATTAGGCTGTGCTGCAATTGCCGGTTGCTGTACAGGCTCTTCACCGCGCGGATGATCTCGTTGCGGGTTGAACGCTGATCGTCCTCGGCTGCTTGCAAGTGCGCTTGCGCCGCCTTGCTGCGACCAACAACAGCGAAGCCCAGGCCTTCCAGCGTGGCATCCAGCACCAAACCGACCTGGGTGTCATCGTTATTGTTGAAATTGTTCTGCTGATTGAAATATTGATCCGCCTGCAGATACAGCGTGGGCATGGCGGCGGTGTTTTCGCGCTTAACCCCAGCTTCGGCCAGGCTGACCTGCTGCGCCTTCAGCAGCAGGTCGGCACTGTGCGCCAAGGCCAGTGTTTCCAGCTCGGCGCCGTCCGGCAAAGAGGTCATCGCAGAGGGCAGGCTGGGTTCGACCCGCACCGCGATTTGGGTCAAGGCCAGAAGCTCGGTTTCGCTTACTGCCAGCTCGGCTGCATAACGCGCTTGCTGGGCGTTGGCCTGAATTAGACGCGCCCGGGCGAGCCGCACATCCGCCGCCGAGGCTGCCTGACCGAGCTGGCGACGCTGAATACGCTGGTACAACTTGTCCAGGCCGGCAACGTTGCCGGTGGCGATCAGCTGCCGCTGCCGCGCACCCAGTACCTGCGCGTAGGCTACGGCGGTTTGCTCGATGAGCTGGCGCTTCACCCGGATCAAATCGGCCTCGCCGACCGATATATCGGCATCGGCGTAGGCGATATTGCTGTCGATTCGGCCAAAGGCCCACAAGGGCTGCCGAATGCGCACAGAACTCGGCGGCGCGCTGGCGCCGTCCTCAGCGGACAGCTGCGCGCTCAGCGTCGGGTAGCGCTGGGCACGGGCGCTGTCACTGGTAAAGTTCTTGGCACTGACCTCCGCTTGCTTGCCGCTGACGGCTGGGTTCAGGCTCAGCGTGGCACGCAGTGCGGCGCCAAGCCCCAGCGGGCTCTCCGCCAGGGCAGCTGTTCCGGGCGCTACAACCAACACCAGTGACAGGGTTAATAATCGACTCATCTTCACGTGCTAATCCCTTCAGCTACAGCTTGTGTTTCGGTAAATTCGGCCGGCCAGTCGGCACCGTCCGCCGCCGCACTGCCGGCGATTTCGGCGCGAGGCTTACGCTGCAATGCGTCGGCTTGATCCACAGCACCGACCATTTCATAGGCCTGGATCAAATCCTTGCGCCAGTTCGGATTCCACGGACACTTCTGCTGGCCCTTTTCCATCAGCGCGATAGCATCTGCCCGATGGCCCTTGTCCATGTACACCAGGCCCAGCATGAAATTGGCCGCCGCATGCTCGGGCACATGCTGCAGCAGTTTCTTCAAGCGCAACTCGGCCTGATCCAGCTCGCCTTGCTTGTACAGCTCCACCCCTTCGTTGAGCAGGCCCGGCTCGGGCAAGCCGAGCATCTCGATCGGCTCCCATTCGATCTTGCCGTTAGTGCCTTGGATCAGCGGCCCCAGGTGCGCTTGATAGTTCCGCCACTTCGCCTTGGAGGTCTGGTACACCGGCTGGCGAACTTGCCAGACACTGGCGGTCTTTATCGGCCGCTCCAGTTCGTTGAATGCCAGCACCTGCGGTTCCCAGGCCACGCCGATATAGTCGAGCATGCGCCGCGCCGTCCCCTCCAGGTCCTCGATCACGTCCTCGTAGTTGACCTCCAGAATCTCTCCGGGAAACAGCTGGTGCCAGTGCCGCATCAGCAAATTGTGGTCGGCCAATTGCTCGCCAATACTGGTCAGGTCATAGGCAAAGCCCATGCCGCCGTGCTTGGCCTGGTAGTCGGTGAAGTAATTGGACAGCGCGATGTCGCGCGGATCGCGGCGCACCGAGATGATCTTCGCCTTGGGCAAGAGAAACTTGATTAGACCGATGTTCTCGAAGTTGTGTGGCAGCTTGTCCACTACGTGCTTGGCGTCCGGCGCGTATTCGCGCAATTCGTCGAGAATGCCCTGGGCGATGCCGGCGCTGACAGAGGCGCTGAGGTCATCGACGCAGTCCGGGTAATGCCGACCGGAGCCGGTGTGCCGCTCCCAGCGATTCAAACCCTGGATCCGACTGGGGATCACCCCGAGCTCACCCGCGCCGAAAATCTGGCTGTGGCCGGCGAGAATCTGCTCCACCAGGGTGGTGCCGGAGCGCGGCATGCCCACCACGTATACCGCCAGCGTCGAGTCCAGCCCGCGCTGCGGTCGCTGTTCATACAGCGCCTGGTTAAAGGCATGGCGAATCCGCGCACAGTGATCGCGGTGGGCCTTGGCGCTGTAGGCGAGCAATTTTTTGCTCGTCGTATTGGCTTCTAAGGCCAAGCCGAACGCCTTGTCATAGTCCTTGCGTTTTTCCCAGGCGGCGGCCAGCTGCAACAACAGCCCGGAACGGAGCGAGCCTTCCAGGCTCGGCTGGCGCGCGGCCATCTCCATGCGCTCCAGGGTCTGCACGTCCTCGGGGAACTGGCGGGCGCTGATCAACGCGGCATAGCCCTTGGCCGGATCGATCTGTTTGATCCGCTCGAACAACGCCAGCGCCTCGTCGATCTTGCCGCGCTGCATCTGCTGCTGGCCCAGGCCCTGCAACGCCGGCACAAACCAGGGATTGTCCGCCAACACCTCGCGGAATAAGGATTCAGCCAGCTCGAAGTGCTGCGCCTGGCTTTCCACCTGGGCCAAGGCGTTGTTGGCCTGCAGTCGCAATTGCCTGATCAACGGCTGTGGGGTGGTCTCATCGCTTTGCAGTGCCTCGGCCAACGCTAGCGCCTGGTCGGCGGCTTGGCGCGCCTGCTCGCCGCCCTCCTGCAAGCAGGCGGCAGACAGGCGCAGCCACAGGCCCAGCGCCTGCGCGTCCTGGCTACCCACCAGCCCGATGGCACGCCGCAGCAACTGGCTGGCCTGTCGCGGCCGCCCCTGCACCTGCGCCAACTCGGCCCATTGCGAGAGCAGCCCGATATTTTCCGGGTAGTGCTTGTGGGCCTCGCGCAGCGCTTCTTCCGCCGCGGCATGACGATCGTGGCCGGCCAACAAGGCGGCGTAGCCACCGAGCAGGCTGCTCCAGTCCGCTTCAGTCAGCGTGGCGCGGCGCTCGTTCAACCATTGTTCGGCCCGCGCCTGGTCATCCTGGGCCAGCCAGATTTCCAGCTGCAGGCCGCGCAACTGGGCAGTGAACTGCACCACGGCAGGCTCGGGAAATTCGCCATGCAGCACGTTTAAGCGCTCGATCGCCGCGTCCAGCGCCTGTTGCGCGGCGTCCGGGTCGCCCGCCTCCAGGCACAGCCGGGCCAGCGCACTCCACACCGGCAAGCGCTGCGGGGCTAGCTCGGCAGAGCGCAGGTAGAGGCACCGCGCCACTTCCGCCTGGCCACTGTGCATCCGGAACCAGGCCAGGCGCGCCAGGGCCAGCGGATGATCTGGTTGCGCCTCAAGCGCGCCTTCGAGCAGGGTTGTCGCGTCCAGCGGGCGCTGCAACAGGCAATAAGCGGCGGCCAAATCCACCCGTGCGTCGAGATCGAGTTGCACCAGGCGCGCTTCAGCCTCGGCCAGCCAGTGCATCGCCTCATGCCGCTGGCCCAGCTGCGCCCAGGCCAACACCAACAGCGGCAGTGCCTGCACATCCGCCGTCTCGAGCCAGTGGTTTTGCGCGGTGCTTTGCAGCGCGGCAAATTGCTGTTGATCAACCAGCTGGCGCAATATGTTCAGGTAAGACACGTTAGTGAGCCTTTAGGTAGGAGGCGCCCGGGGTGCTGGCGCAATTGCTCGACCCAGCCGCGCCGCGGCAGTGCGCTCAGGCCCTGCTGAGCGGTTTTCATCTGGATGAGCTGGACCGGCAACTGGCGAGCGTCCCAGGCACGCGCTAGCTGAGGCGTATGGATGACCTGCTGATCCTTACCCACACGCGCTGGCAGCTCAGGCACGCCTTGGCCCGAATGAATCGCGGGCTCGCCGCGGCCGGCTTGCAGCAACACCCGGGCAAGACCTTGATCGGCCGCCCCGAGAGGGGCTTCGACTGGATGGGTTATCAATTCGACGCCTCGGGGCTGGTCGCCGTGGCCACAGGGGCGCTGGACAATCTTCAAGAAAAACTTCGCCGGCCGCCGGCTGCGTTGCTCGGAGCAACAGACGCAGCGGCGGGCGGCGGAGTACCAAAGCCGCAGGCATAGCTGGCTGCTGGCAGGGTTAGGGGCATCCCCCTGCGACCCCCAGTCCGCATTGGTCATTAGGCCAGGCCCTGCGACGTCAAAATACCCACGGGCATCGCGGTTCGATAAATTTCAGCCAGTGCTCGTCCCGCGTTGGGGTTCGCTGACCACGACCCATTCCACAAATCAACAGCTCCGCCCCCACCCGCCCCAGCGTGATAGTAAACATTACCCGCTTTATACTGACTGAACCCCGCGCCCCCCCCGTACACGGTCCAAAATGACGGGCTCGCCCACTTACTAGATGGGCCCCCACCCCCGCCAATATGGGACCCGGTCCCGGCCACTACGATTAGGTCGTCGGCACCCAGTTGCGCCGCGCCCGACCACGTGCCCCAACTATCGGCTAGGCCCGGGCCATCGCCGTCGGTCGACAACGCCCCGCTGTTGCTGTTTACCCGGATATAGATGGTGTAACTGACGCCTGCCTGGAAGGTGCGGCCCGAATGAGCCGACGACACGCCCTCGACCAGATCGAACACTACTATCGCGGTGTTAGTGGGACTTGTGGTGAAATCCAGCGCATCCGGCGCCACCCCCGCAAACGCGTTACCGGCGGCGTCGGTCAACACGCCGCTGGCCAGGGTCACGTCGTAAGCGCGCCCCGCGGCCAGGTCCGTACTCGGATTGATGGTCACCTGGTTGCCGCTGATAGTGACTTGGGTGGCGTCGGTTACGCTGATTGTTCGCATGTCATCCACGCCATCGCTGATCACAATATCGCCGCTGCCCGCGACCACCGCTTCACTGAAGGTCAGTACGATATTGCTGCCTACGGCGACGGCCGTGGCATTGTCCGCCGGGGAGCTACTGCTGAGCGTCGGCGCCGTGGTATCGACCAGGTAACTCGAATTATCGGCCACCGCGCCGTGGCTCAGGCTGGCAGCATTACCGGCGGCGTCCTGCAAGATCCCGCCGTTGAGGGTCAACGCGTCGATGCCAATCGCAATGCCATTGGCATCGGTTTCACCGGCCTGAATGCTGTAGCTAAACAACAACGCCGTGCTGCCACTGCCGGAGACGTAATCGGCGTAGACGGTGCTGCCACCTATCGTCAGCGCCACGCGCGGCGTGCCACCGCTGGTATTGACCAGCGTGGCCTCGTTCATGGTGACCGTCACATTGACCACATCGCCGGCATTCAGCCTGCTGTTCTGCGCGCCGGTCGCGCCACTGATGGCCAGGCTGCTGACGCTCGGTGCCACTTCATCGAGATCGTTGATGCTCAGGCTCACCGCCTGCTCGCTGGCATTGCCCGCAACATCCGTGGCCACCACGGTGAAGCTGTAGCTGGCCTTGCTTTCGAAGTCCGGGTTGCCGCTCAGGGTCACCGCCCCGCTGCTGGCGTTGATGCTCAGGCCCGCGTCGCTGCCAGCCTTGAGGCTGTATACGGTCGAACCCGTGGCGATGTCGCCGCTGTCAGTCGAGGTCGCGGTGTATACCACCTGGCCGGTGCCACTGTTTTCGTTGAGGGCGCTGGCAACGGCCCCCGAGGTGAAGCTCGGCGCCACCTCGTCCAGGTTGTTGATGCTCAGGCTCACCGCCTGCTCGCTGGCATTGCCCGCAACATCCGTGGCCACCACGGTGAAGCTGTAGCTGGCCTTGCTTTCGAAGTCTGGATTGCCGGCCAGGGTCACCGCCCCGCTGCTGGCGTTGATGCTCAGGCCCGCGTCGCTACCAGCCTTGAGGCTGTATACGGTCGAGCCCGTGGCGATGTCGCCGCTGTCGGTCGAGGTCGCGGTGTATACCACCTGGCCGGCGCCGCTGTTTTCGTTGAGGGCGCTGGCAACGGCACCCGAGGTGAAGCTCGGCGCCACTTCGTCCAGGTTGTTGATGCTCAGGCTCACCGCCTGCTCGCTGGCATTGCCCGCGGCATCGCTGGCGATCACGGTGAAGCTGTAACTGGCCTTGCTTTCGAAGTTCGGATCGCCGGCCAGGGTCACTGCCCCGCTGCTGGCGTTGATGCTCAGGCCGGCGTCGCTGCCAGTCTTGAGGCTGTATACGGTCGAGCCCGTGGCGATGTCGCCGTTGTCGGTCGAGGTCGCGGTGTATACCACCTGGCCGGCGCCGCTGTTTTCGTTGAGGGCGCTGGCAACGGCCCCCGAGGTGAAGCTCGGCGCCACCTCGTCCAGGTTGTTGATGCTCAGGCTCACCGCCTGCTCGCTGGCATTGCCCGCAACATCCGTGGCCACCACGGTGAAGCTGTAGCTGGCCTTGCTTTCGAAGTCCGGGTTGCCGCTCAGGGTCACCGCCCCGCTGCTGGCGTTGATGCTCAGGCCGGCGTCGCTGCCAGTCTTGAGGCTGTATACGGTCGAGCCCGTGGCGATGTCGCCGTTGTCGGTCGAGGTCGCGGTGTACACCACCTGGCCGGCGCCGCTGTTTTCGTTGAGTGCCGCAGCGCTGGCCCCCGAGGTGATGCTCGGCGCCACTTCATCCAGGTTGTTGATGCTCAGGCTCACCGCCTGCTCGCTGGCATTGCCCGCGGCATCGCTGGCGACCACGGTGAAGCTGTAGCTGGCCTTGCTTTCGAAGTCCGGATCGCCGGCCAGGGTCACCGCCCCGCTGCTGGCGTTGATGCTCAGGCCGGCGTCGCTACCAGCCTTGAGGCTGTATACGGTCGAGCCCGTGGCGATGTCGCCGCTGTCGGTGCTGCTGGCGGTGTAGATCACCTGGCCGGCGCCGCTGTTTTCGTTGAGGGCGCTGGCAACGGCCCCCGAGGTGATGCTCGGCGCCACTTCATCGAGGTTGTTGATGCTCAGGCTCACCGCCTGCTCGCTGGCATTGCCGGCGGCATCCGTGGCGATCACGGTGAAGCTGTAACTGGCCTTGCTTTCGAAGTCTGGATTGCCGGCCAGGGTCACTGCCCCGCTGCTGGCGTTGATGCTCAGGCCCGCGTCGCTGCCAGTCTTGAGGCTGTATACGGTCGAACCCGTGGCGATGTCGCCGCTGTCAGTCGAGGTCGCGGTGTAGATCACCTGGCCGGTGCCACTGTTTTCGTTGAGGGCGCTGGCAACGGCCCCCGAGGTGAAGCTCGGCGCCACCTCGTCCAGGTTGTTGATGTTCAGGCTCACCGCCTGCTCGCTGGCATTGCCCGCGGCATCGCTGGCGACCACGGTGAAGCTGTAGCTGGCCTTGCTTTCGAAGTCTGGATTGCCGGCCAGGGTCACTGCCCCGCTGCTGGCGTTGATGCTCAGGCCCGCGTCGCTGCCAGCCTTGAGGCTGTATACGGTCGAGCCCGTGGCGATGTCGCCGTTGTCGGTCGAGGTCGCGGTGTATACCACCTGGCCGGCGCCGCTGTTTTCGTTGAGGGCGCTGGCAACGGCCCCCGAGGTGAAGCTCGGCGCCACCTCGTCCAGGTTGTTGATGTTCAGGCTCACCGCCTGCTCGCTGGCATTGCCCGCGACATCGGTGGCGACCACGGTGAAGCTGTAGCTGGCCTTGCTTTCGAAGTCTGGATTGCCGGCCAGGGTCACTGCCCCGCTGCTGGCGTTGATGCTCAGGCCCGCGTCGCTGCCAGCCTTGAGGCTGTAGGTTTTGGCACTGGCATCGGTCGCCGCAGCTATATACACCACTTGGCCTGCACCACTGTTCTCATCGATGGCAGTGGCGTTGGCAGCCGAGGTGAAGACGGGAGCATGAGTATCGATCATCTGGGAGGTTGCGCCGTCCGTATTGACCTTGGCGGTGTTGCCCCCTTGGATCACTGCTTCCTGGGTGGCGGCGTTCAGGCTGGCGCTGGTGCCGCTGAGGGTTATACCGGCAACCAGAGCGTCGATGGTCAGCTGGCTGTTGCCTCCGTTGTTCTGGTCTGCGCCGGACAGCGCCGCGAGTATGGCGCCGTACTGCTCGCCGGCACTCAGGCCATCCCCGGCGTTGTAGGCGCCGCCGTTGGTGGTAACCACCTGGGTACCCTGCAAGTCACTAATGCCAAAGGCGTTGGCAATGGCGCTGTTACTGGCATTGACCGTGCTCGCATCCAGCGGATTGCCGCCGGCCGCCTCAAGCGCTTTGTGGTAGGCCACGGTGGTCAGCGGGTTGAGGTTGAGATTGAGGGTGCTGTTGGCCGCGCTGACCACCCCGGCGGTGAACAGCTCGGCATTCAGATCCTTGTTGAGGCCGGTGGATTCGTCGAGATAGTCGGCACCCGCGTCGGCATCCAGCAGCTTGGCAATTACCACGCCGGTATAGCTGCCAACGCTCAGAGAGAAACTGCCGTCGGCGCTCACCGCGGTCCGGCCCAGCTCGGTCACTCCGTCGGCCTGGTAGACCACCACGCTTAGGCCATGACCGGCGATGACCGGGCCAGCGACCACGCTGCCTTGTACCGTGCTGGTCGCAGCACTAGCACCAGAGCCACCACCACCACCGCCGCCGCCGCCGCCGCCGGCAGCCAGGGCGACGCCGCCCAGCCCTGCCGCACCAATACCCAGTTGCGCCGCTGGGCTCAGCCCCGACCACCAGCCCGTTGCGCCGCTCTGCTCGCCGGCACTGGCCTGCCAGACCACGTCTGAAGCTTCCGCAGTCGGCGTACTGCTGGTGATCAATTGGGCTTCACCGCTGGCACTGTGCATGCCAACATCGAAGACCGCTTGCTGGTCGGCCGCATAAAAGCCATCGATCTGCGCAACCGGCTTCCCGTCGACCTCTACCTCCAGCGCATCGCCTCGCTTCTTCAGCACGATGCCGCTAACTGGCTTGTGGGTGGCCGGATCGATGATCGTGTAGCTCGCGCCTTGCTGCGCCTCCAGAAACAAAACCTGATCGAGTGGGATCTCATTGACCTGTTGAGTGGCCGAGGTAATGCGCAGGCGCAGCTGGGACATGGCTAAATCCTTCTAATTAATTATTATTTGCGACAAAGTGCCCGCAGTGGTGCGATAGCAAAATGACAGGATTATATTGGGCGCGCGACTTATAGCATCCGGCCACTAATACTTACTAGATGAACTTTGATCCTCACCCGCTGTCGCTGGTAGCTGCAACGTTCCAGGGCAAGCAGAAGTCGCTGTTCGGGGTCGCAGAACTGCCAGCGAGGCACCGCCTATGGCGCCGATGCTTTGAGTGAGTCGGCACTTCTTAGCCGTTGATCTGCGTTTAACAACGCCCTAACGAACCGTATCGGCACGAACTGACGGGAAATGAACTGGAAGATGGATCCAAACAAATACAAAGAACATCAACACCGAGCGCAGGTGCTGCGGAACCATACGTCGGTAAGTCCAGCGATGCGCGCCCGTGCCCTGCGCCAGAAGCCTGCCTGCATCTGGTTTACAGGGCTGTCCGGGGCGGGCAAGTCGACCCTGGCCAATGCGCTGGAATTCGCCCTGCATGAATGCGGACTGCAGACCATGCTGCTCGATGGCGACAACCTAAGGCACGGTCTTTGCCAGGATCTAACCATGAGTGCGGCGGACCGAACAGAAAATATCCGGCGGGTGGCGGAGGTCGCCAGACTCATGGTCGATGCGGGCTTGATCGTTGTCGCGGCATTTATTTCACCCTTCGCAAGGGATCGTGAGGCAGCACGTGCGCGCTTCGCGCCGGGCGAATTTATCGAGGTGTTTGTCGATACCCCCCTAGCGATTTGCGAGCAGCGCGACCCTAAAGGCCTGTACCGGCAGGTACGTGCAGGAATGATAAAGGACTTTACCGGAGTGGATAGCCCTTATAGGCGCCTGAAACCGCAGAGCTGACCTTAACAACCGAAACGCAATCGGTCGAAACCTGCATTGCCGAACTGCTCGGTAAACTTAGTGTGGTAAATCGACACTTGTAGAGAGGAGGAGGGAATTGCTCGCCTTGCTAATCCCCCATTAGCAGGCCGTTGAAAAGGCCAAAACGCGCATGGCCTCGCCTTATTCCACGGTCACGCTATTGGTCAAGTTGCGCGGCTGATCGACGTCGGTGCCCTTGAGCACGGCGACGTAATGCGCCAGGTCGTCGTGGATATGCCCATGCTCACCACGTGGGTGCCCTCGCCGTTGCGCATGCCAGCCTGCACATCGGCAAACACCAGCAACTCGTTGTTCGGCGCCACCGTGACCTCCGGCATATCGCTGTCCACCAACGCCAAGGGTCCGTGCTTGAGTTCGCCGGCCGGATAGGCTTCGGCGTGGAGATAGGAAATCTCCTTGAGCTTCAGCGCCCCTTCCATGTCCTCCGGATACTGCACGCCAGGACGATGCCGTCAGCGCCGATGAATAGCTGATCGAAGTCGTAGGAGCGCAGCACCTGCGGCGACCTGGCCCTGAAAGAATTCCGAGTGCGGGCCCCTGGTGCCGCCCGTCATCAATAGCATTGGCTCGTACCGGCTGAGAGACAAGACGGTCTCTACAGATTCGGAGCCGCCGGCAGGCGCAAGGTGAACAGCGCACCAGCAGACCCATTGGCCACCTCCAGGCTGCCGCCCAACTCGCGGACGATGCCGTAGGACACCGCCAGGCCGAGGCCCAAGCCTTGGCCCACCGGCTTGGTGGTGAAGAACGGCTCGAACACCCGACTCAGATTTTCCTCGGCAATGCCGCCGCCACTGTCGCTGATACTCAGCCGGCACTGCTCGCCCTGGCGTTGGATCGACACGCCGAGCCGCCGCTGTTCGGCGCCGGCCATGGCATCCAGGGCATTGTTCAGCAGATTGAGCAGCACCTGTTCGAGTCGAATAGCATCGCCCAGCACCATGGCGTTGCTGTCTGTTTCGCAGTGCAGCTCGACCTGTTCGCCGCGCAGGCGTGGCGCCAGCAGTTGCAGCGCCTGTTCCAGCACGTCGCCCAGGCGCAAGCGTTCGCTGAGGCCGGCCGGGCTCTTGCGGGCGAAGGTCTTCAGGTGCCCGGTGAGCCCGGCCATGCGTTGCAGCAGCGCATCGATGCGGCGCAAGCCTTCGTGCACATCGGCCTGGCGACCGCTGTCGAGGAGCAGGCGCAGGCTGCCCAGTTGCATCTGCATGGCGGTCAGCGGCTGGTTGATTTCATGGGCCATGGCCGCCGACATCTGTCCCAGGGCAGCCATCTTCGCCGCATGCACCAGGCCATCCTGGGCCTCACGCAACTCGGCGGTACGCAGCGCCACCTCGCACTCCAGGCGTTCGCGAATGCCGGCCTGCAGGCGCTGGTTCTTGCGCCGCTGGGCGAGAAACAGCAGCAGAAACGCCAGGGTCATCCACACCCCGGCGGCGGCCAGGCGGTAGCTGCGTACGCTGTCGACCAGGGTCTGCGGCTCGACCAACAGATGCAGGGTCCAGTCTTCCTCTGGCAGCGCCAGGCGTTGCCAGAGGTAGTCGCGACGTCCGTCCGGGCCATCGACCCGGCGCCATTCGCTGTCCGCGCCGATGCGTCGGCGCAGCTCGCTGGCCAGCGGTTGCAACGCCTGTTCGGCATACTTGCGCACCTCCACCAGCTCGTCACGGGCCTGTTCGCTCAACGCTTGCAGGGCGAGAAAGCGCCAGGCCGGGCGGCTGCTGAGAATCACCACCGAGTAACTGTCGGCCACCAGTAACACCCCGGCCTGACCGGCCCACTCGCGCTGCAACGCCTCCAGTTCGAGCTTGACCACCAGCACGCCGAGCACCGCGCCGTCATCGTCGCGTACCACATGGGAAAGGAAATAACCGGGAACTCCGGTGGTCACGCCCACCGCAAAATAGCGCCCGGAAGACTGGCGCACGGCATCCTGAAAGTACGGGCGGAAGGCGTAGTTGTTGCCGACGAAGCTGCTCCAGTCGCGCCAGTTGCTCGCCACCAGCGTCTCACCCTGGCTGTCGAGCAGGTAGAGCACGGTGGAGCCGGCGGCGGCGTTCAACTGCTCCAGGCGCTGATTGAGTTTTGCGCGCAACAGGCGATCATTCGGCGCATGCAGCAGCGACTTGATATCGCTGTCCAGCGCCAGCACCTCGGGCACCGAGCGGAAGCGTTCGACCAGGGTATGAATCGACTGGGCATAGAGTTGCAACTGGCCACGCGCCTCGACGCTGCGCTCCTGCCAGGCGCGCTGCTCGGCATATCGCCCGGCCAGCCACATGCTGGCGAGCAGGCCGAGGAGGATCAGCAGCACGATCAGGATGACGCGAAAACGCTGAAAAAAGGCAGGCATGCACGGCTCGACTCGACCCAATCCCGGCATGGTAAGGCAAAGCGCAGCCCATTGCAGGCGCGCGAGGGGTTGTGCCGCTGGTGCAGCCGGCTATAGTCGGAGCCTTGGTCTGAATCAGTCAGCGGGCAGGCAACATGGCAACAGTGGATCAGCCGACCACCCCACGCTTCTGGCGCGACCCGGCCCTGCCGTTCGTCGAGGTGAGGGATGTGCTGGATGGCCGCCAGCTGTGCTATGCCAGGCATTCCCATGAATGCTTCTCGATCGGCGCCATCACCCACGGTCGCAGCACCTACCTCAACGAGCAGGCGCGCGAACGGATCGGTGCCGGCAGCGTGGTGCTGATGAACCCCGGTGACGTGCATGCCTGCAACCCGTTGGAGGGCCAGCCCTGGTCCTATCGCATGTTCTATGTGGATGTACCCTGGCTGACCGAACTGCAGCAACAACTGGGTTTCAGCCGCAACCAGCCGCTACACGCCTTCTCGACCATCCTCAGCCAGGACCCGATGCTCTACGTCGGGTTGAATCGCCTGTATGACCTGCTCTGCGACCAACAGGCCGACAGCCTGGGCAAGCATTGCGCCCTGCTGGAGTTCTTCGCCGGACTGCAGCGTCGCCTCGCCCCGGCGCCCCGCAGCCGCCGCGAGGACAATCCGCGCGTACACCTGGCGGCCGAGTTCATTCGCGCACACTGCACCGAGGCGTTGAAGCTGGAAGATATCTGCGCGGCGGCCGGGCTCTCCCCTTCCTACCTGACCCGCAGCTTCCGCCGCGGCTATGGCATGACGCCCCACGCTTACCTGATCAACAGCCGCATCCAATACGCCCAATCCAGACTCCGACAGGGCGGCGAGATCGCCGAGGTGGCCTTGGCTGCCGGTTTCGCCGACCAGGCGCACTTGCAGCGCACCTTCAAGCAGCTGCTCGCCGCCACCCCCGGCCAATACCGTCGCTCGGTCTGATCACGACCACAGCAGATAGAACGCAGACGCCAGCAGCAGCAGGGCCAGGGCGCGATTGAACAGGCGCATGCGCTGCGGTTGCTCCAGGTACTGGCGCAGGAACGCGCCGGCATAGGCCCAGCAGGCCAGAGACAGGTAGCAGATGACGAAATACAGCGCGGCGAACTGCCCGACCACGCCCAGTTCGCCGTTCGCCGCATAGGCGCCCATGCCAGCCAGGGCCGCCAGCCAGGCCTTGGGATTGAGCCACTGCATCACCGCGCCAGTGAGCAGGGTGGGTGGCTGTTGCGCCTTGCCACTATTGAGCCGGCCATCGTCTCGCGCCAGGCCGTAGGCCATATAGAGCAGAAAGGCCACGCCGGCCCAGCGGATCAGCGCCGCCAGCACCGGCCACTGCTGCAACAGACGGTGCAGCCCCAGGCCCATGGCCAGCAATAACAGGGTGAAGCCCAGAGTCGCGCCGGTCACATGCCGCAAGCTGGCGCGCAGGCCATAGCGGGCAGCGGAACTGAGCGCCACCAGGTTGACCGGGCCAGGGGAAATCGAGGAAGCCAGGGCAAAGGCCGCCATGGAAAGCAGAAGAGTCATCGCATACCTGCCAGCATCGCCAGAGAGAAGGCGCAGACTGACAGGCGTGAAGGGCGCGGTATTGAAGGAAACTGCCCTGCTCAAGGCATGGGGCTGTCTACATTCATTACCGCGCGTATAGATGGCGTCCTGAATTCAGCGATACAGATCGGCACGGGTCCAGGGCAGGCCGTGGCTGCCATCGGCGTGCGGCTTGACCGCCAGGATCTGATGCAGGCTCATCCAGCCGCGGGCGAAACCGTAGGCACAGCCGGCCAGGTACAGCCGCCAGATGCGCAGGGCTTGCTCCGGCACCAACTGTGCGGCCTGGTCCAGACGCTCTTCCAGCCGCGCGCTCCAGTGCTCCAGGGTGCGCGCATAGTGCAGCCGCAGGTTTTCCACATCGACCACCTCCAGGCCTGCTTCGCTGAGGTGCGCGGTCATGGTCGCCAGGTGCGGTAACTCGCCTTCGGGGAAGACGTAGCGCCCGATAAATTCGCCACCGCCGCGCCCCACCGGCCGGCCATCGGTGAATTTCGCGGTGATGCCATGGTTCATCACCAGGCCTCCGGCCTTCACCGCGCCGAACAGACGCTGGCAATAAAGCGGCAGGTTGGCATGGCCGACGTGCTCGAACATGCCGACGCTGACCACCTTGTCGAATCGACCGTCCTGCGGCAGGTCACGGTAGTCCAGCAGTTGCAGGCGCACCTGCTGACCCAGGCCCTCGTCCTTGACTCGCTTACGGGCCAATTTCAGCTGCGCGCGACTGAGCGTGATGCCATGCACCTCGACGCCGAATTCACGCGCGGCGAAGCGCGCCAGCCCGCCCCAGCCGCAACCGACATCGAGCAACCGTTCGCCCGGTTGCAGGCGCAGTTTGCGACACAGGTGACGCAGCTTGGCCTGCTGCGCCTGCTCGAGGTCTTCCGCGCCGGTCTCGAAGTAGGCGCAGGAATAGACCATCTGCGGGTCCAGCCACAGTGCGTAGAAGTCGTTCGACAGGTCGTAGTGGTAACTGATCGCCGCCGCATCGCTGGCCTTGTCGTGGGGCACGCGCGATAGCTCGCGGGGATCGTCATCCGCCAGCGCCTGACTGAGGGCATCGCCGATGCGAATCACTTCGCTCATCGGCCCCTCCAGCTCCACCCGCCCCTCGACATAGGCACCGCCCAAGGCATCCAGACTGGGATGGGCCAGCTGCGCCACCAGACTCGGGTCTTTGACCACCATAGTCACCCGCGGCTCAGGGCCGAGGTCGAACTCTGTGCCGTCCCATAGGCGCAGGCGCAGGGGCAGTTGCAGGTCACGCAGGTTCGGCGGCAGATACGCGAGCATAGGAACCTCCACCTTTAAAAATAATTGAAAAGGTAGTTCAGATGACTCGGTTGTCAGCTATTCGGTTCCATAACCAGTGGCTATATGCCATATCGCTGAAGCAGACCATCGCTCAACCACTGGCGCAGCCAGGTGGCGGCCTGCAGCGGCGCGTTGTCGCCAAGCTCGCTCAACTGCGCGCAGAGTTCGGCAAAACTCCAGCCGGCCACGGCCATACCGTGCAAGGCCGCGGCTTCGCCGGGCTCCAGGCTGCGATACTGGCTGATCAAACCCTGCCGCCAGATCAGGCAGACCTGTGGTTGCTCCAGCCGCGTGCTGCCAGGAAACGCCGTGCCATCCTTGAGTGCGCGCCAGACCGCAACGCTGTTATAGCGACAGCTTTGCCACTGCACGCTGGGCAGCAGACGCACCTGCAAGGTCGGCCAGTCCGCGGCCGGCAGGCTGGCCATCTGCTGCAAACTCAAGGGCTCGCCCGCAGGCGTATCGAAGGCCAGGCTGAACGCCCACTCCAGCCGCGCCAGCTCGCTGAGCGGCGCGCTCTGTTCGGCCATCAGATAGCCCTCGATAAAACTCGCGAGGCGCGCTCCCAGCCAGCGCAAACTGAAGTGCTGCGAAGGATGAGCCTCGATATAGGCGCCAGCCAGCGCGTCGAACGCCTCATCGCCCAGCCAGCCATGTACGGCGTGGTAATCACCGCGCAAGGCTTCCAGCAGGCGCGCGCGGTAGGCGTTGTGGTAAATCGCCAGGCCGTCTTCGGCGCTCAGCGCTGGGCTACCCAGCAGGCTGGCACGCAATGCCGGATTGGCCGTCGTATCCTGGCCAAGCAAGTAGGCCTCGAGTTCGCGCTGCCAGTCGTTCAGTTGCATAACCGCTCCGCACGCAAGGCTTCGGCACCGAAGGTGCGGGCTTGGTCCAATTCATCGAGCAGTTCTGACAGCGGCGGGTAGTGGTCGTCACGCTCCAGCAGGGTGGCAACCGGGCCGAGGTGACGCAGGGTGCGCTGGTACAACTGCCAGACCGGATCGCTGACCGGCTGATCATGGGTGTCGATCAGGTAGCTGCCGCAATCGCTGTGCCCGGCCAAGTGCAGTTGGCGGATACGCTGCTTGGGCAGGCCGCTGATGAAGTCCCAGGGCTCAAAACCATGGTTGCGCGCGCTGACATAGACGTTGTTGACGTCGAGCAGCAGCTCGCAGCCGCTGAGCTCGCTGAGCGCGGCGAGAAACTGCCATTCGGTGAACTGATCGTCGGCGCTGCGCAGGTAACTGGAGACGTTTTCCAGCACCAGCGGCCGCTCGAGCACGTCCTGCACCTGGCGCACCCGCGCGGCGACGTGCTGCAGGCTCTCCTCGGTATAGGGCAGCGGCAACAGGTCGTGCAACTGGTGGGCGTTGCCGCGGCTCCAGCACAGGTGATCGGAGATCCATTTAGGTTGCACCCGCTGCGCCAGGTGTTTGAGACGGCGCAGGTAGTCAGGATCCAGCTCATGCGGGCCGCCAATCGACAGCGACACACCATGCATCACCAGCGGGTAGTGTTCACCGATGGCGTCCAGGTAATAGAGCGGTTTACCGCCCTCGACCAGGTAGTTTTCCGAGAGGATCTCGAACCAGTCGACGTTCGGTCGCTGCTCGAGAATCGCTTGGTAATAGGGGGTACGCAGACCCAGGCCATAGCCCAGGCTGGATGATTCGACGGACATGCCAGGCTCCTTGAATATCCGCAGGACCGGAGTGGCCGGAGTACGGCCACTCCGCGTGCCGTCACTCGCCGACAGAACCCTTGGCGTTGTTGCACTCGGCCAGGGTCATGCTCTTGAAGCCCTGGCCCTTGCAGGCACCCTGGCCTTTGCAAGCGTTGTTGGCGGTCTTGCAGTCGTTCTGGCCCTTGCAGCCGTTGACGCCGTAACAGTTAACTGCGGCTTCTTCAGCCACGACGACGGTACTGGTCAGGCCGGCGAACAGAGTCGCGGCAGCAAATGCCAGGGCAGCGCCGGTAGCCATAGTCTTGGTAGTCATGGGGTAATCCTCAAATTATTAGAGAGTGCCGGTCGCCGCAAGGTTTTGCACGCCGGTACTCAACTAGAGCGAGGACAAGTACTGGCGTTACAGAGCACGCCGAAGTTTTTTTGCCGATTGGCATTTCGACGGCAACCGCACGGCAACCCAGCATCCGGAATTAGCGCAGGATTGTCCGCCCGTGACGTCGGTCTGCGCCGCAGGCGTCACCGGCGGCTAGCGCCTGACCTTGCTCGCAGGTTCGCCGCCGATGCCAAAGTGGTTTTTCGGCATTTCGGTGATGATCACCCGTACCCGTTCGATCGGGGCGTCCAGCGAGCGTGACATGGCCTCGCTGACTTCGCGGATCAGGGTTTCCTTCTGCTCGTCGCTGCGACCTTCGAGGATGTACAACTGGGCGATGGGCATGGCCTCGTCCTCCAAAAATAGGGGCGGCCGACCATGCAGGCCGGCCGCGGGGTTTCAGATAAAGCGCGCGGACACCGAGCCGAGGCCCTGGTAACGCACGGTGATGTTGTCGCCCGGCGCCACCGGCACCGCCGCGGTGATGCCGCCGGTCATGATAAAGGTGCCAGCAGGGATGTGTTCGCCGCGCTCGGCCAGCAGGTTGGCCAGCATCGCCACGCTGGACAGCGGATGGCCGAGCACCGCCGCGCCAGCGCCGAGCTCCACCACTTCGCCATTCTTCTCCATGACCACGCCAAGGGTGCGCAGGTCGACTTCCTCCAGGCTGGCCATACGCCCGCCGGTGATGAAGCGGGTCGAGGAGGCGTTGTCGGCAACCACGCTGATCAGGTCGAACTTGAAGTTCTCATAGCGCGAGTCGATCACCTCGACGGTCGGGATCACGTAATCGATCGCCGCAATCACGTCGCCGAGATGGCAACCCGGGCCACGCAGTGGCGCCTTAGTCACCACCGATATTTCCGCCTCGATCTTCGGGTGGATCAGCTTGGAACAATCCACCACGCCGCCGTCCGGCACGCTGAAGTAGTCGGCGAGGAAGCCGTAGATCGGCGTTTCCACGCCCATCTGCGCCATCTTCGCCCAGGAGGTCAGGCCCATCTTCAGACCGACGATCTTGTTACCGCGGGCCTCCTTGCGCCGACGGATTTCCCACTGCACGTCGTAAGCGTCGGCAAAGGTCATCTCGGGGAAGTCGTTGGTCACCTTGCCGATGTCGTGGACATTCAGCTCGGCGTTTTCGATGTGCTCGGCCAGGGCCAGCACCTGTTCGCGGGTCAGGGTACGGTTCATGCGCTCACCTTCTGCTGCTGACGGGCCCTAGCCATGTCCAGGGCCAGGTCTTCGATCATGTCTTCCTGGCCGCCGACGGTGCCGCGCCGACCCAGTTCGACCAGGATGTCGCGGGCCGACACGCCGTATTTCTTCTCGGCGCGCTGGGCGAACAGCAGGAACGAGCTGTACACCCCGGCATAGCCCAGGGTCAGGGCGTCGCGGTCGACGCGGATCGGCTGATCCATCATTGGCACCACCAGGTCCTCGGCGACGTCCATGATCCGGTACAGGTCGATGCCGGTTTCCACGCCCATGCGTTTGCACACCGCGACGAACACCTCCAGCGGCGTGTTGCCGGCACCGGCGCCGAGGCCGGCAACCGATCCGTCGATGCGCACGGCACCGGCCTCGATCGCGGCCAGCGAGTTGGCGATGGCCATGCCCATGTTGTGGTGGCCGTGGAACCCGACCTCGGTGGCCGGGTTAAGCTCGGCGCGCAGCAGGCCGATTTTCTCGCTGACTTCATCGGGCAGCATGTAGCCGGCCGAGTCGGTGCAGTAGATGCAGTTGGCGCCGTAGCTTTCCATCAGCCGCGCCTGCTCCAGCACTTTCTCGGCGCTGATCATGTGCGCCATCATCAGGAAGCCGACGGTGTCGACGCCCAGTTTGCGCGCCATGCCGATGTGCTGCTCGGAGACATCGGCCTCGGTGCAGTGGGTGGCCACGCGGATGGTCGAGACGCCGCAGTCCAGCGCCATCTTCAGGTGGTCGACGGTGCCGATGCCGGGCAGCAACAGGGCGGAAACCTTGGCCTGCTTTAGCTGCGGGATGACCGCGCGCAGGTACTCCTCGTCGCTGTGGGCCGGGAAGCCGTAGTTGATCGAACGACCGCCGAGGCCGTCGCCGTGGGTGATCTCGATCATCGGCATACCGGCTTGATCGAGGCCGGTGGCGACCGCGACCATCTGTTCCAGGCTGATCTGGTGGCGCTTGGCGTGCATGCCGTCGCGCAGGCTCATATCGTGCAGGATGACGCTCTTGCCTTGCAGATTCATGGTGCTACTCCTCAGGCCAGCGCAATATCGCGACGCGGCAGTTGAATGGTGCCGGCGGCGATTTCCTCGGCGAACATCTCGCCGGTGCGCAGCGCGGCCGCGGTCATGATGTCGAGGTTGCCGGCGTACTTGGGCAGGTAGTCGCCGAGGCCTTCGACCTCCATGAAGATCGACACGCGGTTGCCGTCGAATACCGGGCCGTTTTTCAGGCGGTAGCCGGGCACGTATTTCTGCACCTCGGCGATCATCGCGTGGACCGATGCAGTGATTGCGTCCTGGTCCGGCTCGCCCTCGGTCAGGCAGTGGATGGTGTCGCGCATCATCAGCGGTGGCTCGGCCGGGTTGATGACGATGATCGCCTTGCCTTCCTTGGCGCCGCCGACCTGCTCGATGGCGCCAGCGGTGGTGCGGGTGAACTCGTCGATGTTCTTGCGCGTGCCCGGGCCGACCGAGCGCGAGGAGACGGTGGCGATGATCTCGGCGTAGGCCACCGGTTGCACACGGGATACTGCAGCGACCATGGGAATGGTCGCCTGACCGCCGCAGGTGACCATGTTGACGTTCATTTCCAGCCGGCCGACGTGCTGCTTGAGGTTGACCGGAGGCACGCAGTAGGGGCCGATGGCCGCCGGGGTCAGGTCGACCATCAGCACGCCCAGCGCATTCAGCTTGCGGCTGTTCTCGGCATGCACATAGGCCGAGGTGGCGTCGAAGGCGATGCGAATGTCGTCGTCCAGTACGTGTGGCAACAGGCCGTCGACGCCTTCGGATGTGGTCTTCATGCCGAATTCGCGGGCGCGCTTGAGGCCGTCGGAGTTGGGGTCGATGCCGACCATCCACACCGGCTCGATCCACTCGGAGCGCAGCATCTTCATCACCAGATCGGTACCGATATTGCCGGGGCCGATAATGGCCGCCTTGAGTTTCTTGCTCATCAGATAGTCCTCTGTTCGATCAGGTGAAGCGCACGGAGGCGCTGCCGATGCCGCCGATCTCGACGCGCATGAAATCACCGGCCTTGACCGGTTCCAGGGGCACCAGCGAGCCGGAGAGAATCACTTCGCCCGCCTTCAGCGGAATGCCGAAACGGCCCAAGGTGTTGGCCAGCCAGGCCACGCAGTTGACCGGCGAACCCAGCGCCGCGGCGCCAGCGCCGGTGCTGAGCAACTGACCGTTCTTCTCCACCAGCATGCCGCAGGTGACCAGGTCGACCTGACGTGGCGACACCGCCGTATCACCGAGCACGAACAGGCCGCAGGAGGCGTTGTCCGCCACGGTGTCCTCGATCTTGATTTTCCAGTCGCGGATGCGCGAGTCGACGATCTCGAAGCAGGGCATCACGCATTCGGTGGCGGCCAGCACGTCGGCGTTGGTCACGCCGGGGCCGATCAGGTCCTTCTTGAGGATGAAGGCGATCTCGCCCTCGGCCTTGGGCTGCATCAGCCGCTGGCTGATCGGCACGGCTTCGCCGCTGTTGAACACCATGGCGTCGGTCAGGTAACCGAAGTCCGGCTGATACACGCCCAGCATGTTCTGCACCGCCTTGCTGGTGACGCCGATCTTCTTACCGATGATCTTCTCGCCGGCGGCCAGCCGGCGTTCGAGCATGCGCAGGGAGATGTGGTAGGCGTCGTCGATGTTGATGGCAAAACCGCGCTCGGTCAGAGGCGCGATCGCCTCACGGTTGAGCATCGCCTGGTACAGCTCGTCGCCGAGCTCGTTGATCAATATCTGGTCCATGCTTGTCTCTCTCAGGAAAGGGGGGCGGCCTCGCCGAGGAAATCCTCGACCAGACGGGCGAAACGGCCGGCGTGTTCGATCTGGGTCCAGTGACCGCAGTGGCCGTAGATGTGCAATTGGGCGTTGGGGATCCAGTGGGCCAGGGTCAGCGAGGTCTCCAGCGGGATGATTTGGTCTTCGCGGCCATGCACCACCAGGGTCTGGTGGGGTAGCGCGCGGATCGCCCGCTCGTCGCTGCACATCGCCTCGATCCAGCGCTGGCGCGGGGCCGGGAACATGTCGGCGAAGGACTCCTGGAAGCCCGGACGGATGCTGGCCTGGTAACGCAGCTCGGCCAGTTCGTCGTTGACCAGGCCGCGGTCGAAGGCGAAGAAGTCGAGCAGCGCACGCATGTTGGCCAGCGATGGCGTGTAGCCCCAGGCCGCGTTCAGGCCCGGGGTCAGCTCGAAGGGCACGCCGACGCTGCCCATCAGCACCAACCGGCGCACCCGCTCGGGATGCCGCACGGCAAGGGCCAGGGCGATGGCGCCACCGAAGGAGTTGCCGACCAGATCGGCCTGGGCGATGCCCAGGGCATCCAGCACGCCGAGGGCATGCAGCACCCAGGTGTCGAGGTTGTAGTGAGCATCGGCCGGGCGCTCGCTGTAACCGAAGCCAAGCATGTCCGGGGCGATCACCCGGTGGTTCTTGGCCAGCTCCGGCATGACCAGGCGCCAGTTGGCCCAGGCAGTGACGCCGGGACCGGAGCCGTGGATCAGTAGTAGCGGAAAGCCGCTGCCCTGCTCCAAAAGGTTGGTGCGCCAGCCGGCGGCGAGGATCTCGCGGCCCAACTCGGGGCTATCAAGCGGTGCCTTCAGGGATGCATTCATGGTTACCTCAGAGTTTCACACAGATGTTTTTCAGTTCGGTGTAGAACTCCAGCGAGTGCACACCCCCTTCCCGGCCAATCCCGGATTGCTTGCTGCCGCCGAAGGCGGTACGCAGGTCGCGCAGGAACCAACTGTTGACCCAGACGATGCCGGCCTCGATCTGCCCGGCGACGCGGTGGGCGCGCGAGCCGTTCTCGGTCCAGATCGCCGACGCCAGGCCATAGGGCAGGCTGTTGGCCAGTTCGATGGCTTCTTCCTCGCTGTCGAACGGACGGATATGGCAGCAGGGACCGAAGATTTCCTCGGTGACCACCGCCGAATCGTCGCCCAGCCCGGTCCAAATGGTTGGCTGCACCCAGGCGCCGCCAGCCAGGTGCGCCGGCATGTCCGGCACGCCGCCGCCGGTGATCACGCTAGCGCCGTCGTCGACCGCCTGCTGGTAGTAGCTGAGGACTTTTTCGCGGTGCTTGAGGCTGACCAGCGGGCCGAAGTTGCTGCTCGCATCGTCCGGCGGGCCGATCACCAGGCTCTCGGCACCGGTCTTGAGGCGGGCGACGAATTCGTCGAAGATCGGCCGCTCGACATACACCCGCTCGGTGCCCAGGCAGACCTGGCCGCAGTTGGCGAAGGCCGAGCGCAGGGTGCCCTCGATGGCCTTGTCCATGTCGCAGTCGGCGAACACGATGCCGGCGTTCTTGCCGCCCAGCTCCAGCGACACCTGGCGCACGCCCTTGGCCGCGGCGCGCATGATCACTTCGCCCGTGCCGGTCTCGCCGGTGAAGGTGTAGGCGTCGACATCCGGGTGTTCGGTGAGGAAGGCCCCCGCCGAATCGCCGCCGAAACCGTTCACCACGTTGTACACGCCATCCGGCACGCCGGCGGCCTGCATCACTTCACCGAGCAGGGTGGCGGTCAGCGGGGTTTCCTCAGATGGCTTGACCACCACGGTATTGCCGCAGGCCAGGGCCGGACCGACTTTCCAGGTCATCAGCAGCAGCGGCAGGTTCCACGGACTGATCACCCCGATCACCCCCTTGGGCCGACGCACCGCATAGTTGAGCGCGCCTGCACCATCCGGGGTGGCCATTTCGAAGGCTTCGTTGGCGACATTCTTCAGCAGGTCGGCGAACACCTTGAAGTTGGCCGCGCCACGCGGAATGTCGATGTGGCTGGCCAGGGATTTTGGCTTGCCGGTGTCGAGGCATTCGGCATCGAGAAACTCGTCGAAGCGAGCAGTGATGCCATCGGCCACGCGATGCAGGATCTCCGCGCGCTCAGCCACCGTCATCTTGCCCCAGGGACCCTTGAGTGCGGCGCGGGCGGCCTTGACCGCCGCATCGACCTCGGCGCGTCCGGCCTCGTGGACGCGGCCGATCACCTGGCCGTTGGCCGGGTTGATGTCCTCGAAGGTACGGCCGCTGGCCGAGCCGACAAAGGCACCGTTAATGAAATGCTTGATCTCTTTCATCTGCGCAATCTCTGCAATGCAATAAGTCGAGCCGGGCCTTCAGGTCAGCACGGTGAGGAAACGTTCGTTGAGCACTCGGTCGTGGTAGAAGATTGCCTTGCCCAAATCCTTGGCCAACCAGGTCACGGGCTTGTGATCGGGGTAGTTGTAATCGCCTCCACAGAACACCTCGTTGCGGTTACCCGAGGGATCGAAGAAGTAAATGGTCTTGCCGTGGGTCAGGCCGTGGCGGGTCGGCCCAATGTCGATCGAGGTGTCGGTCATGGAGATCAGGTCGGCGGCGCGCAGCACGTCTTCCCAGGTCTCGAGGAAGAACGAGGCATGGTGGAACTTGCCCTTCTCCGCGTGCTGGATAAAGGCCACATCGTGGGCCTTGGTCGACAGGCTGAAAAACTGAGCGATCCGTGTGCCGTCGTCGTCGACCACCTGCTCGGTCAGGTAGAAGCCAAGCACCTCGGTGAACAGCTCGTAGGTGGCCTGCAGATCGTCACCGTAGAATAAGCAGTGGTCGAAACGCACCGCGCGCATACCCTTGAGCCCACGCGGCCAGGCCTCGGGATTGACCTCGTCCACGCCCCATTTTCCGGTGTATTCCTTGTCCGCATAGAGCTCGAAGAAATGTCCGGAGGGTGCCTGGAAGCGCACCCGCCGACCACACCCGTTGAGCTCTCCGGCGGCGATACTCTCGACTAGACAGCCAAAGTTGATCAGGTCCTCGGTGAGGCGATTCAGGCTGGCTTCGTCGACTACCTTGAAGCCCATGAAATCCATGCCCGGCTCGTCGGCCTCGCGCAGCACCACCGAGAACTTGTCCACCTCGGTCCAGGCCTTCAGGTAGATGCGGCCCTGCTCGTCGCGATCCATCTCGATCAGGCCGAGCAAGTCGCGGTAGTGGGTCAGCGCGCTCTCCAGGTTGAGCACCCGCAGTTGCACGTGACCGGGGCGTAGTACACCTTTGTTCATGACGACACCTCTTGCTGGTTTTTGTTGTTGTGGTCGCCGACGCCAGTTCGGCGCAGGCATTCGATGTTCAAGTCGGACCGCGGAAATACCTGGCAGGCCAGGGCCAGACCCTGGCTCGCGGCTTCAGCCGGCACATGCTTGCAGCTCATCTGGCCGCGCTGGTAACTACCGCTGAGCACGCGCACCTTGCACAGCCCGCAGCCGCCGCCGCGGCAACCCACCGGCACACAGCGCCTGCCCTGCTGCTCCATGGCCTGCAGCACCGACTGGTCCTCTGCACAGTGGAAGCGTTGGCCGCTGAGCACTTCATGCACCTCGTAGCTGGCGCTGTTCATCGTTCACCTCAGATGCGTTTGAACAGCGCGGAACGCTGGCTATCACCGGCGCCATCGGCCGCGGTGAGAAAGCGCTCCATGAAGATGTCGCGCTCGAACAGGCGGCCCTGCATCAGGGTGCTGATGGCCGCGTCGATCATCGGCGGCGGCCCGCACAGGTAGGCTTTGTGCCCGCTGAAACGGCCATCGAAATGGGCCTTGGCGGCGTCATGCACGAAGCCCTTGAAACCCTGCCAGGTCGGATCGTCGCTGGCCTGGCTGAGCGCCGGCACATAGGTGAAACTGCGGTGCTCGCGGGCCAGATCCTCGAACAGTTCGCGGTTGTACAGTTCGGCGACGTTGCGCGCGCCTTGGAACAGGGTGATCTGGCGGCTGTCGCCTTGTTCGAGCAGGTCGAGGATCATCGATTGCGGGCTGGACAAGCCCGAGCCACCGGCCATGAATATCAGGTCGCCCGGCTGCGAGCTGCGCACGAAGAACTGCCCGTAAGGGCCGGACAAGTGCAGCTGATCGCCGACCTTGAGCTGCTGATGGATATAGCTGGTGGCGGCGCCGCCCTCGACCAGGCGCACATGCAACTCCACCTCGCTGGCCTGGCCCGAGGGGTTGGCCAGGGAGAACGCCCGGCTGCCGTCGATACCCGGCAGGTCGAGGTTGACGTATTGCCCGGACTGGAACGCCATCGGCCGATCCAGCTGCAGGTGCACGCCCTTGATGGTCGGCGACAGCTCGACGATAGCCGTGACCGTGGCGCGGAAATCCGCCACCGGATGGCCAAGGAAGTCGGGGTCGACGTCGATGTCGGCCTCGATGGTCACGTCGCTCTGCACGGTGGCGCAGCAGGCCAGCACCTTGCCCTCCTCACGCTCGATGTCCATCAGGGCGAAGGGCGAGGCGGCGCCGATCTCGACCTCGCCTTCCAGCACCTGCACCTTGCAGGTGGCACAGGTGCCATGGCCGCAGGCGAAGGGCAGCCACACGCCCTGACGCAGGGCGGCCTGGAGGATGGTCTGGCCTTCCTCCACTTCGATCACTTCGCCGGTCGGTTCGATGGTGACGTTGTAGCTCATGGTGCTCACCTCAACTCGCGGAGTTGCCCAAGCCGTTCAGACCGGGGGTTTGCAGACGCAGCATGTCCTTGTGGCGCAGGCCGTTGGCGTCCAGGCTGGCGGCGAAATCCGGCGCCCAGGGCTCATCGTTGAGCAACCAGATGCTGGCGCCGAAATCGACCTTGGCAGTGTCCGGATGCGCGGCCATGGCCGGACGTAGCACCTGCTCGCACAACTCGCTGAAGCCCATGGCCGGGATTACCGCCAGGGTGATCGGCGCGCAGAACATCAGGTGGCGATCCCAGCTCAGGTACAGCAGGCGATTGCCGTGGAAGTTTGCTTCGAGGTCGAGCGGGGGAAATTCATAGGGCCCGATGGAGTTGACGGTCATGAAGAGGTTCCTCTTGTTCTGGGTATGGGAAGGAGCGGGACGGCGCTGCCGTCCCGCGCCGGCTCAGCTCGCCTTGGGTAGCGGGGCGACGGCCGGATTCAAGCCCTTCCACTGCAGCCAGCGCTGGTGATCGGGCGAGCCGAGGTACTCCAAGTTGTCCTCGCCGAGGTTGATGTTGTAGTAGTCGCGCACCACCGACTCGACGTCGCTACCGCCGCAGTTACCCTGGTAGATCTGGTGCACCGGCAGCCAGGCCTGGACATACTTTTCTGGCTGGTTCTTGAAGATGTCGCAGCAGCCATCCGAGCAGAAGTGGTAACGCTCGCCCTCGTGTACATGGCTGCGATGGCTGAGCTTGGTTGGGTCGTCCGGCTCGGTGAAAATGGGCGGAACCTGGCACACCTGGCACAGCTGCGGCAGGGTGTTGTTGTAGAAGCGCTCGCCCTTTTCCTCCTGCTCGCGCCAGAAGGTGAAGCGCTCGCGGTAGTACTGGTCGAAGGTTTCCGGGTACTTGGCCGACAGCCAGTCCATCTCTTCGTCGCTGGGCATCCAGGTGTGGAAGTTGGTGGCCTGGCTGTACTGGTAGAAGGTCGCCCAGGTCTGGTGGGAGACGTGCTGCTTGGCGATCGGGCACTGCTCGACGTACTTGGGCGCACGAATGCCGTAGCGCTCCAGGTCCTTGAACAGCGCGCCGCCGGCCTGCTCGAAGTAGACCTCCCAGGCTTCGGCCCAGGACATCACCTTGTTCGGCAGCATGTAGTCCATCATCATCGCGACCAGCGACAGCAGGCGGTTGCCACGCCAGAACCACTTGTCGATCCAGCCCTGGATGATCGGCACGTTGTCCTCGTGCTGCTCGAGCATGAACTTGATCACTTCCAGGCCCAGGGTCATGTGCCGCGCCTCGTCGGACTGCGCCGAGAAGCCGAAGGTGACGGTGGCCATGTCGCCGTTGTAGGCCGCGCCGGACATGAAGGGCACGAACAGCAGGTTGGTCAGCACGTACTCGAAAGAGAACGAGATGGCGGTGAGGAACTCGAACGGCCCAGCTGTGCGCGCATCGTCGAAGAACGACTTGGGCACCGAGTTGAACCACACCCGGTCGTGCATATGGGCGAAATCATGCATGCCGTTGAAGTGTTTGTTGTAGTGGCTCATCGCGTGCACTTGAGTCTGCACGTGGCGCAGCTCGTCAATCGCCTGCATCTGGCAGGCGACCCGCGCACCGGCACCGCTGAACTGCCGGCCGACCCGGGCGAAGCCCTGGAACGCCTGGTATTCGCAGGGGCTGATGCCACCGATGAACAGCTTCAGCGCATTGACGTAGCGCGCATCGGAGATGGTCTGCTGGCCGTTGTTCTGGGCGAAGGCGTCGAGAATGGCGTAGAGCTTTTTCTCCTTCTCGGCCTGGTACTTCCAGTAGGAATCCATGGTCAGGCGGAAGGGATCTTCCCACTTGTCCCAGTCGGTGATCTTGATGCCCTCGAAGTCCTCCTGAGGGAAGATGTCCTTCTGCTTCTGGTAGCTGGGTTCCCAGTCGAGGTCACGGGTCAGGTAGCGGTACTTGTCTTTGAGGCCGAGTTTTTTCTTGGTAGCGGTCATGGCTTGGCTCCTAGTTTTTCCACTCGAGAACGAAGGCGTCATCGTCTTCATCGACATTGCCGCCGATGGTGATCACGTCCAGCAGCATCTCCTGCACGTCCCAGGCGCGGCCGAGGCGTTCTTCCATGGTGTCGCGACGGATCTCCAGACGGCCTTCGGCTTCGATGCGGATCATCGCCGGCTGGCGCTGGACCACCGCATGGGGGTTGTCATGGGTGATGCCATCCACCAGGTAGTGGGCGTTGTCGTTGTCCTGCAGGACGAGGTAAACGAGCGACATGGTCTGAATCCTTATTGAATGTTCAGGCCGAGCTTTTTCAGCCGGGCGAGGAAGTCCTGGTGCACGCTGGCGAATGCGACGCCGCCAGCGCTGATCTCGGCCAGCGGTGCCTGCGCCTCGAGGGCACGGGCCAGCCAGTGCTCGATCCAGGCTTCGATCTGCAGGCGATTGCTCTCGCTCTCGGCGGCCACGGTCTTGACCATGGCATCGACCCAGCGACTGCTCTCGGCGTACCACTGACGCATGAATTCGGTGAGCATGCCGACATCGCCGGCGCCTTCGGCACTCAGGGTCTCGTCGAACTTCTGGTACATCAGCGGGAACAACAGGCCATCGCTGACCAGGTTCTGCGCCAGGCTCAGCTCGAACCAGTCCTTGACCACGAAGCTGTCCTCGACATAGCGGCGCAGGCCCTGCCAAACCGGATCGTCGAGCCACAGCTGCTTGCCCTGTTCGAGCGCCGCGGTACCGCCGTCGTCGAGCAACAGACCGATGCGCGACAGGTACTGGGCGATGCCCAGGCGATCCATGGCGGTGTAGATATGCATCTGCACCACGGTGGTGGCACAGCCATCGGCGGCGATGCCGCTGTTGTTCATGTTGGCGCCCAGCTCGGCGTGGCGCAGCGGCACCAGCGCACGGAGGATGCGTGCGCGCTGCTCGTCGCTCAGGCGTCCCAGCAGCTCGCGTTTCTCGCAGAAGGCGTATTCGTGCTCGGTGGTTTCCTGCATACGGGCGCGGGTCTGCACGTAGGTGCCGTAGTAGTACTGGCGCGGATCGCTGACCGCATACCAGTCGCGCATCACCAGGCAGGTGCGGGTGACATCGTTGAGCAGCTTGTCCGGCTGCCACTGCGGCCGGTAATGGAAGTTGATCGTGGCGGCGACGTCGTAGCTGGCCTCCTGATAGCGGCTGGCCGGCTTGTCGCCGAAGCGCCTGCGGATATGGCTGAAGGTCTGGCGGATCGGCTCCACCGTGTTCGTCTTGATTTCTATGCTCATCTCGACCGTACCTGTTGTTGTTGTGTGTGGCTGCCGTGGGCAAACCCTTAGTCGTGTCTACCCGGCATGCGGCTGCCGGCTTCACCGAAACGCCACTTGAGCATGTCGTCGTCGACTGCCTGGGCCATCGCCTGGTCCATCACCACCACGCGGTTGCGCTGGCAGAACTGGGTGAACGCGGCCTGCGGCAGAACCAGCTCGACGAACAAGTCCGGATAGCCGATGGCGAAGTCGAACTCGACGAAACGGGCACCTGGTTCGCTGCGCACCCGGATGTAACGCGGCAGGTCTTCAAAACTGGGTTCAAGCGTGTTCATGTTCGGCCCATCTCCCTTGGTGGCGGGTGATAGGCCTAACGCAACGGCTGTGCCAATGTTCTAAAAAAAGATATAAGACATTGATTTATATCGTTATATAATGTTTTTAAGGCAATAAGAGACGCACCCCGCAGCGCCTGATGGCCAAGCTGATTGGGCCGTTTTTGATGATTTGATCAAACACCACAGGCCGGCTTGAGCAAATGCTCAGCAGCCTTGAAGGGGCTGTGCGGGGACGGAGCTGGCGACGCCAATTTCATCAATTGGTTGACTTCCACCCGCGCATGGATCTGGATATGGTGACTGCCGAGTCGAGCCACGAGGCGTTGCCCCAAACCTCGACCGCCAACCTCCCGGGCCTTTCCATTGACGGAAAATGCAGGAAATGCAGGAAATGCAGGAAATGCAGGTTAATAGCGGACAATTTCAGCCATCTTCAGTAGCTGAATGGAAACCTGCAAACCGCTACGAGATGGCTCTCCCCTTACAAAAACAATCAGGGGCCCTATTGCCATGGCAATCAGCTACAAGCCACAACTGCAACATTCGGACTTTCAGGATCTGAGCAAACAGATCCGCTTTCAAAGCATGGAGGGCAAGATCTGGTTCGGTGAGCAGCGCATGCTGCTGCTGCAAATCTCGGCCATGGCCAGCTTTCGCCGCGAGCTGGTGAGCATCCTCGGCGTCGAGCGGGCCAAGGGTTTCTTCCTGCGCCTGGGTTATACGTCCGGCCTGCGCGATGCCGAACTGGCGCGCAAGCTACGCCCGCATTGCAGCGAGCTGGATATCTTCCTCGCCGGGCCACAGCTGCACTCGCTCAAGGGCATGGTCAAGGCGATTCCCACCGAGGTGGATATCGACATCGAGGCCGGGCGCTTCTACGTCGAGGTGGAGTGGGTCGACTCCTTCGAGGTGGAGATCTGCCAGAGCGAACTCGGGCCGATGGCCGACCCGGTGTGCTGGACCCTGCTCGGCTATGCCTGCAGCTATTCCTCCTCGTTCATGGGCCGCGAGGTGATCTTCAAGGAAGTCACCTGCCGCGGTTGCGGCGATGACAAATGCCGGGTCGTCGGCAAGCCTGCCGAGGAATGGGACGACGCCGAGGCATTCAAGCAGTATTTCAAAAGCGACCCGATCATCGAGGAACTGTACGAGTTGCAGTCGCAACTGGCCTCGCTGCGCACCAGCCTGCAACGCCAGGAAGGCCAGTACTACGGCATCGGCCAGTCCCTGGCTTACACCAAGGTCTGCCAGATGATCGATAAAGCCGCCCAGGGCAAGGTCTCAGTGCTGTTGCTTGGCGAAAGCGGCGTGGGCAAGGAGGTGATTGCGCGCAGCGTGCACCTGCGCAGCGCCCGCGCCGAACAGCCGTTCGTCGCAGTCAACTGCGCCTCCATTCCACCGGACCTGATCGAGGCCGAGCTGTTCGGCGTGGAAAAGGGTGCCTTCACCGGCGCGCTGCAGTCGCGCATGGGCCGTTTCGAGCGGGCCAACCAGGGCACCCTTTTTCTCGACGAAGTGGTCGAACTGAGCCCGCGCGCCCAGGCCACTCTGCTGCGCGTGTTGCAGGAAGGCGAGCTGGAGCGGGTCGGCGACAACCGCACGCGCAAGGTCGACGTGCGGGTGATCGCCGCCACCAACGAAAGCCTCAGCGAGGCGGTCAAGACGGGCAAGTTCCGCGCCGACCTGTACTACCGGCTCAACGTGTTCCCGGTGAGCATCCCGCCCCTGCGCGAACGCCAGGAAGATATTCCGCTGCTGGCTGAGCATTTCCTCAAGCGCTTCCACAGTGAATACAACAAGAAAACCCTGGGCCTTTCCGACCTGGCCATGGAGGCCTGCATGCACTACCCCTGGCCAGGCAATATCCGCGAACTGGAGAATGTCATCGAGCGCGGCATCATCCTCACCGAGAGCAACGAGAGCATCAGCCTTGAGGCCCTGTTCCCGCAGTTGCAGCGGGAAGAGTTGCTCGAGAGCCGGCTCTCCAACGAAGGCACCTTGCTACAGCCGGCTGCCGAGCAGAACTGGATCGAGCAGGTGCTGGGCTCAGGCCTGAGCCTGGACGCCATCGAAGAGCAGTTGATGCGCGAAGCCATGCAGCGGGCAGGCAACAACGTCTCCGGCGCGGCGCGCATCCTCGGCCTGACCCGCCCGGCCCTGGCTTACCGGTTGAAGAAGATCGGTATCGAGGCCTGACAGACCCGCAGCAGCTGCGGGTTAGCCCGCACCAGCAGCCTGGGCAACAGGCGCCAGACCAAGCCCAGCGCCACCAAGGGACGAGCCAGCAGGCCGCGCACTTGGTCGCTGCGCGGGCAGCCGTAGCGACACCAGGTGCAGAAATGCTCGCAGTTGTTGGTCAGCAGCCGATAGCGGTGCTCGCCGAGTCGCGAACGGGCTCTGGCCACTACCTGTCCGGCCGCGAAGCCAGGCAAGGGCCGATACTCGATCCACACCGGCCGGTTTGCCGCGAACTGCTCTAGCAACACCTCTTCCACCGGCCCTGCCTGCAGCGATTCGCACAATCCCGCGTAATGCACCACCCGGCCGTTGCCGACATAGATGCCGTGATGGCAATAGCCATGGCGCGGCGTGACCAGGTGTGCGCCCAGCGGCGGCTCGACGTCTGCGTCGATATCCCAGAGCACCTGTCGTGCCCCTCGCATCACGCTTGCCAGGAAAATTGGGTGGGTACTGCTCATGGCCGACTCCAACCTGCGCAGCCCTTAGCCAGCCAAGGGCTTCAGCTGCATTACCAGGTTCGATGCATCAACCGCGCCAGCTGCGGCATGTCGCCGAGCTAGACAGGCTGCGGCCGGCAGGCCCTGCACGATGCCGAGGCGCCACCGTGCAAATGCTCAAAAAACGCCCAACGAGCGGGCACCCTCTGGCTCGGCCAAGGGCAGACAGACGGGGGCTTCGAGACTGTTTCACCAAATGGATAAAGGCCCGGACGATTTGATTATTTGCTCAACGACAAGTCCTCCTCCACTGCTCGAACGGTTTACTTAAAAGCCCTTTAAATACGAATAAACTATTATATTTCAATAACTTAAAAAACAAAACCGGAGACTGGCACAGGCGTTGCTCTAGGGTTACCAACCGCTGCAAGACAACAACAATCCAAGTGGTGACCTGTAATGAGCTTCACTCTAAAGCCGCGTAACGGCCTGCCCTGCGCTATTACCACTCCACGTCTACCCCGCTGCACGCTCGCCCTGATTCTGCTGCCCGTGCTGCTGGCCGGTTGCGAGGCCGAACTGAATCTGGCGGCGGTTGGCGAGACGACCAGCCACGCCAGCCTGCGCACCGACCATTACCAGGCGTTGGCCAGCAACGCGACAGTCAGCGTGCTGGTCGGCAACGACGGTGTGATCCTGGTCAGCCAGGATCAGGGCCTGAACTGGCAGCGCCAGCAACTGCCCGGGCAACCCAGCCTGATCGATGTGGATACCTGCCCGGACGGCAGCTTCATCGCCCTCGGTTTTGACAACCAGCTGTGGCATAGCGCCGATCAGGGCCTGAGCTGGAATGCCCATGCACTGCCGACCGAGGAGCAGATGCTCACCGCGACCTGCGCACCCAGCGGTGCCTGGTGGGCGGCAGGCGGTCTGACCACCCTGCTCGGCAGCCAGGACCAGGGCGTCAGCTGGGACACAACCAGCCTGGACGAAGACGCCATGCTCACCACCCTGCAGTTTCTCGACGCGCAGCAGGCGGTAGTCACCGGTGAGTTCGGCCTGGTCTTCAACAGCACGGACGCCGGCCAGAGTTGGCAAGCCAGCGGCAATCTGCCGGACGAGTTCTACCCGCACGCCAGTCACTTCGTCAGCCTCGCTGAAGGCTGGGTCGGCGGCCTCAACGGCTACATCTACCACACCGTCGACGGCGGGCAGAACTGGCAGCGCCAGGACACCCCCTCCGCCGCGCCGATCTTCAACTTCAGCGCCAACCGCGATGGCCTGTTCGCTATCGGCGACCACAGCAGCGTGCTGCGTCTGAGCGGCGAGCGCTGGCAGGCATTGCCGACGCCGAATGCGCCGGTTTACCTGCGCGCCGCCAGCAGCGGCGGCGACGACCATCGCCTGACCGTGGCCGGCGGCCGCGGCCTGTTGCTCAACCTCGATACCCGCCCGGCCCTGGCCGCCCAGGCTCAGTGAGGCTTTGACCATGTCCATGCACCGGTTCACCCATTTTTTCTACCTGGCCAAACTCTGGCTTTTCCGTCACCCGCGCCGGGTGCTGGCGCTGATCGGCGCGCTGACCCTGTTCTTCGCCCTGCAGATACCGGCACTCAAGGTCTATACCGACTTCGCCGACCTGCTACCGCAGCAACACCCCTATATCCAGCTGCACAACAGCATCAAGGACACCTTCGGCGGCGCCAACGTGCTGGTGATCGGCGTCGAGTTCACCGACGGCGACCTGTTCAGTAACGCCAACCTGGCCACCCTCGACCGCGTCACCCAGGCGGTGGACAACCTGCCGGGGGTCAACCACAACCTGGTCAGCAGCCTGACCCACCGCAACTCGCGCAAGATCTGGCTGACCGAGGTCGGCAGCATCAACTCCGAGCCCTACTACCAGCCCGAGTTCGGCCAGCTCGACGCGCAACAACTGGTCGCGATGAAGGCCGACGTGGTGGCCAACCCGCGGGTCTATGGGCCGCTGGTATCGCCGGATCTCAAGGTGGCGCTGGTCAAGGCGCAGCTGATCGAGGGCCAACTCGACTACGCACAGACCTTCGCCCAGCTGCAGGCCCTGCGCCAGGCGGAAGTGCGCGATGGCGTGCGCCTCTACGCCACCGGCCAACCCGTACTGGTTGGCTGGGCGTACACCTACATGGAGCAAATCCTGCAGATCTTCGTGTTCACCGTATTGGCCATGCTGGCGCTGCTGGTGTTCCATTTCCGCAAGGCCTACGGCGTGCTGATTCCGCTCGGCGGGGTGCTGATCTCGACCATCTGGGGCCTGGGCATCATCAGCCTGCTGGGCTACAACCTCGATCCGCTGGGCCTGGTGATTCCCTTCCTGATCGCTGCACGGGCCATGAGCCATGGTGTGCAGCTGGTGGAACGCTACTACGCCGAAGTGCGCGAACGCGGCGACGGCCAACTGGCCGCGCGCGCCACCTTCGACAGCCTATTCCGCCCCGGTACTCTGGGTATCGCCTCCGACGCCATCGGCCTGTCGCTGATTGCCATCGGCTCGATCGCGCTGAACACCAAGCTCGGCATCTATGCCTCGCTGTGGGCGACCACGGTGATCTTCTCGGTACTGATCGGCGTGCCGCTGCTGCTGTCGATCCTGCCGCAGCCGAAAAACCCACAGATCAAGGAAACCTTCCTGCGTCACATCGGCGCCACCTGCGCCGCCACCGTGTCGCGCCCTGGTGCCGCGCGCAAGCTGCTGGGCCTGGCCGCACTGGCGATTCTCGCCGGGCTGTGGGCCTCGTCGCAGGTGCTCATCGGCGACTCCGAACCCGGTTCGCCGATCCTCTATCCCGAGCACGACTACAACCTGTCGTCCAAGCAGATCAACGACCGCTTCCCCGGTTCCGAGGAGCTGTACATCATCGCCGAGCACGCCGAGAACGGCGGGATCAAGCGCCCCGAGGTGCTGCACGCCCTGCAATCGCTGCAGGCGCACATGCTCAGCGACCCGGCGGTAGGCGGCAGCAAGGGTTTGCCGGATCTGGTCAAGCAGGTCAATCGGCTGATGCACAACGACGACCCACGCTGGTTCCAGATCCCCCATGACGCCAATTACGTCGGCGGGCTGATGTTCACCTACATGGCCTCCAGCCCGATCCCGGGGGCGCTGGACGAGTTCAACGACACCGACGACCGCATTGCCAACCTGGTGTTCTATTACAAGGACCGCCAGGGCGAGACCATCCGCCGCGCCATGTTCATGGCCAAGCAGTGGATCGCCGAACACGGCGAGGACGTACCGGGCCTGACCATCCGCCTGGCCGGTGGCACCCTCGGCGTCGCCGCGGCGATGAACGAATCGGCGTTCGAGACCAACCTGCTGGTGCTGCCACTGGTGTTCGTGCTGATCTTCGCCTTCGTCATGGTCTTCTACACCAGTTGGCATGCCGGCCTGATGATGCTGATGGCGATGCTCTTCGCCACCGTACTGACCTACGCCTACATGGGCCTGGCCGGGATGAGCATCGACATCAACACGGTGCCGGTGATCGCCGTGGGCATCGGGGTCGGCATCGACTACTCGATCTACATGATGGACCGCATCCGCGAGGAGATGGTCAAGAGCGGCAGCCTGTCCGCCGCGGTGCACCGCGCCATCGCCACCACCGGCATGGCGATCAGCTTCACCGCACTGACCCTGATGGCCGGCATCGTCATGTGGGTGCTGCTCTCCGACCTGCGCTTCCAAGCCGACGCCGCCAAGCTGCTGTGCGTGATGATCGTGATCAACGGCATCGCCGCCATGTTGTTGGCGCCGGCCTGGGTGCTGGTATTCAAGCCACGCTTCATCACCGATGCCTATGTCGACGCCGACGGTGTGATCCACGCCGATCAGGACACCGTCACCCCAGTTGCCATCGATACACCGCCGAGTGCTGCGCACTCGAGCGGCGGACTGCTGCCCGAGGCGCGTCAACCGGCCTGAGCCGGAACGCACCAACAACCCACCGCAAGAGGTTCTGCCATGCAGACAAGAATAAGAAAAAGCCTGAGACACTGGACCCTGGCCACGCTGGCAGGCGCGGGCTGCAGCCTGACGCCATTGGCCAGCGCCCTGGCCGACGAGGAGACGCAGGTCACCGGTTATGTCGAGAACGCCACCTTCGCCCGCGATAGCGTCGGCCTGTCGAAGTTTCGCAACACCCTGCAGCTCAACGCCGACCGCAAGTTCGGCGACCTGGGCCAGCTGAACTTCAAGAACACCGCCTTCCACGCCACCTTTCGCGGCACCTACGATGGCGTCTACGACCTCAACAGCAGCGAATACGGCAGTGGCGCAGGGGGCGCCATTCAGCTGGAGGACACGGGCGCGATCAACCCCGCCAGCTCGGTGCCACATGGCGGCGGCTTGAAGCTGCCGAACACCTTCAACGTGGCCAACAACCCCAACGAGGGCATGATCGTCCTCGGCGAGAACCTGCACAAAACCAATGGCGGCGTCGGTTTCGGCGTGCCGGTGCGGCCCTGCGACAAGGACAGTCGCGGCTGCATCGACGGCTACCTCGACTACAGCAGCAACGAGCTGCGTTTCCCCGAGTTCAACGATCGCCTGGATTTCATCCGCGAGCTATACGTCGACTTCGACAATGAGCTGCCCAACGGCGATATCCTCAGCTGGCGCCTGGGCAAGCAGCAGGTGATCTGGGGTCGTACCGATCTGTTCCGGGTGCTCGACGTGATCAACCCGGTCGACTATTCGCGCAACAACATCTATGACGAGCTGCAAGACATCCGCATCCCCATGTGGATCGCCAAGGCCGACTGGCGCATGGGTGCCGGCGAGCTGTTCGACGACCTCAACATGTCCTTCGTGTGGAACGTCGACAAGTTTCGCCCGCATAACCTCGGTCAATGCGGCGGCCCCAACTCGATCCTCGATGCGGCCTGCTTCTTCCGCGGCATGAACAACCTGTGGGAAAACGGCGGCACCGTTTCCAACTTCGCCTTCGGCGACACCGCCACCGACTTCGGCCCCGGCCAGATCGGTATCCGCAAGGCGCACATGCCGTCCTGGAGCCTGTCCAACACCCAGTTCGGGATCAAGCTGGAAGGCGTTTATGGCGACTTTGGCTTCAGCCTCAACGCCCTCACTTATCGCTCCCAGCTGCCTTCGCTGCGCGGTGGCATTCCAGCGCAGAATGGCTTCACCGGCGAGACAGGGGTATCGCCGAGCTTGATCGCGTTCGATATCCACTTCCCGCGGGTCAACTTGCTCGGCGGCTCGATGGACTACTACTCGCAAGCGATCGACACGGTATTCCGCTTCGAGGTAGCGCATACCGAAGGCGAGGAGTTTGCCAACACCCTGCAGCCGCGGCTGTTCTCCGAGTCGGACGTGACCCGCTACGTGATCGGTGCGGACAAGAACATCTTCATTCCAGTACTCAACCCCGGACGCGCCTTCCTGTTCTCCGCCCAGCTGTTCGGCCAACACATCCACGAACACCAGGAAGAGAAACGTGTATTGGGCAAGGTCGGCATGCCGGATTGGGAGCAGAACTGGATTGGCACCCTGCTGGTCAAGGGCTGGTGGATGAACGACCGCCTCAGCCCGCAACTGCTCGCCGCGCATGACTTCAAGGCCGGGGCCACCGCCATCGCCCCGAGCGTCGAGTACCTGTTCAGCGACAACCTGAAGATCACCGCCGGCGCCAACATCAAGGTCGGTCGCGGCGCCCGCGAGTATGACGACTGCCGTACCTGCAACCCCTGGGACCCCTTCACCAGCAGTGGCCAGCCAGAAGGCATGAGTCTCGGCCTGACCGGCTATGAACCCCTTGGTCGTTTCCGCGCTGGCCCGATCGGCATGGCGCAAAAGGAAGACGAACTGCAACTGACCCTGCGCTACAGCTTCTGATCACCACGAGGAAGACCCATGAATAAGCAATTCCGCTTCCGTTTCGCCGCCCTTGCCCTGGCAATCAGCGCAGGTTTCGCCCAGGCCGACTCGGCCGTGATCGACCGCTCTTTCCAACCCTACCAGGCTGAGAAACCGGCCTTTGCCGGACTCAGCGCCGGCCTGACTATCAACAAGGCCAACGTCGCCCAGTTCAAGGACATCATCGATCCGGCCTTCTACGGCTTCATCGAGAAGGGCTGGCTGGACATGCAGGTTGGCGAGACCACCTCCTTCGACCTGCACCCCAATTATGTCGAGGCCACCCGCCAGGGCCAGGACAAGGTCAAGCTCGGCGCCAAGGCCGGAGAGATCGAAGGCTGGGTCGCTGGTCGGCCGTTCCCCCAGGAGCCGGATAGCAATGACCCGCGCGCCGGTGAGAAGCTGGCCTGGAACTACAAGTACGGCTACAACTGGGGCGACAGCGCTGCCATCTCGCCGTTCTACTGGAAGTACCGCGACATGGAGTCGGCCAAGGTCGAACGCACCATCAAGTTCGATTTTCACTTCCTCAACTTCATCGGTCGGGTCAACCAGGCACCCAAGCCGGCGATCACGCCAAACCCCTCGGAGCTGTTTCGCGGCATCTACGTCAAGGTGCTCGAACCCTATGACGTGCGTAACACCCAGCTGCTGATCCACCGCGCCCAGGACGATCTCAAACGCGACAATTCCTGGCTCTACCTCGGCTTCCAGCGTCGCGTGCGGCGCCTGGCCACCGGTCAGGTGACCGACGCCTTCCTCGGCTCAGACCTGATGATCGAAGACTTCGAAGGCTACAACGGGCGCATCTCCGACATGAACTGGAGCTACAAGGGCACCCGTTTCATGCTGATGCCCTTCTACAACCACAACGAACTGACCCTGGACAGCGAGACCCACCAGGACAGCGACGGCTACCAGGTCGTGGCCTTCGGTGGCCAGGGCGGTTGCTTCCCCAACATCACCTGGCAGCTGCGCAAGGTCTACGAGGTGGAAGCGGCACCGGTGGAAGGCAGCCATCCGCTGTCCAAGCGCGTGCACTACATGGACGCGCAGACCTTCACCATCCCGCGGACCGTCTCCTATGACCGCAAGGGCGCGCTGTGGAAAACCTTCACCATCGGCCAGGCCCACCCGGATCACCATCTGGCGAAAAACAAGGGCAGCGGTGTATCGATCGACGACAGCTTCAGCATGATCGATGTGCAAGCCATGCACTGCACCACCGGCCAGTTCAAGGGTCAGGTCGACCCGGAAATGAGCAAGCCGGAAATGTTCAGTGTGCAGCACATGCGCGCCACCGGTAACTGACAGGCCGTCCCCCTATACCGCCCGGCATGCTGCCGGGCGGTTCGCGCATTACCCCCCGAATTCAACTCAGGCGGCGCACGCACAGCACGGGCAACCGTTACCTGTGCATCCGCCGCCCGCCCAAACCTTCACTACGGATCGGATGCCATGCCACAGCGCGTGCCAGACAAGGGCCAGACCAACGAGCAACTGCTGTTGCTGACCGACAGCCAGGCCAACATCCTCTATGCCAGTCCGGCCCTGTGCCGTCTGGCCGGCCTCAGCGAAAGCGCCCTGATCGGCCGCCCCGCCTCCTGCCTGCGCCACCCGGACATGCCGCTGGGACCGATCAAGGATCTCTGGGCAACCCTCGGCCGCGGCCAGTCCTGGATGGGCATGCTGAAAAATCGCCGGGCCGATGGCCAGCCGTTCTGGGTCGACGCCTTCATCAGCCCGGTAATGGAAGACGGCCAGGTTAGCGAATACCAGGCCATCTATCGCCGGCCCCAGGCTGAGGCGATCCAGCGCGCCACAGCCATTTACCGTACCCGCAGCCAGGGCAAGCAACCGGCGGCATTGCGCTGGCAATGGCTGACCCGTAACCGCGCCCAGACCCTGCTGGCATTACTGGCCTTCAGCCCGCTCGGCCTGCTTGCGCTGAGCCACAGCCCGCAGCTGGGCGGCGCCGTACTGTTCGCGTGCGTCAGTCTCTGCTGGCTGCTGTTGAGCCTGCATGCCAAGCCCTTTGCCGGGCTGGTGGCGCACAGTCGGCGCATCGTTGAGCACCCGATCAAACAGCTGATCTACACCGGGCGTATCGACGAAATCGGCCAGCTGCAGCTAAGCGATCGTCTACAGGAGGCGCGTCTGGCGTCCATGGTGGCGCGCATCGGCGACAGCAGCAGCCGGGTCAGCGCGCATGCCGACCACACCAGGCAACTGCTCGGCACCAGCAATCAGGCAGCCGAGCAGCAGCAACAGGCCCTGGATGGCATCAGCGCCGCGGTCGAACAACTCAGTGCGACCATTCAGGAGGTGGCGGGCAACACGCGCAATGCCGCCGAACAGACCCACCAGGCGCAAGCCTTGAGCGACGACGGCCAGCGACAAGTAGGCAATGCGCACCAGAGCATCGCCGCCCTGGCCGCCACCCTCGACCAATCAGCCGCGGCGGTCACCGCATTGAGCCAGCACAGCCAAGCCATCGGCGGCATTCTCGAAGTGATCCGCAGCATCGCCGAACAGACCAACCTGCTGGCCCTGAATGCGGCCATCGAGGCGGCGCGGGCCGGCGAGAATGGCCGCGGCTTCGCCGTGGTGGCCGACGAGGTGCGTTCCCTGGCCCAGCGCACCCAGGCTTCCACCGACGAAATCCAGGGCATGATCGAAGCCCTGCGCCAGGGTACGGCGCAGGTAGTCAAAGCCATGCAGCAGGGCCTACAACAGTCGCGGGCCAGCGTCGAACAGGTCGACGCCACCGCCCAGGCCCTGGCGCACATCACCCTGCGCATCGGTGAGATCGCCGGCATCAGCAGCCAGATCGCCGAGGCCGGCAACCAGCAGAGCCAGGCCGCCGAGGAGATCAACCAGAAGATCCACGCCCTGCAAGGGCTGGCCAGCCACAGCCTGCAACTGCAGCGCGACACCCTCGAGCTCGCCGACCAGGTCAGCAGCCAAGCCAGCCGACAGCGCGCGCTGATCGAGCATATGCATGACCGCTGATGCCGAGGCGTCGGACAGGTCCCTGTGGCAGGCGCCAGCCTGCTTGCCGGTCAGCCCTGGGTCATCAACAGCTCGGGCACTTCGCGGCCGCCCACCAAATGCTCGTCCACCAGGCGAATCACCTCCGCCTC
This sequence comes from Pseudomonas sp. CC6-YY-74, assembly GCF_002025205.1. GTDB lineage: Bacteria > Pseudomonadota > Gammaproteobacteria > Pseudomonadales > Pseudomonadaceae > Aquipseudomonas > Aquipseudomonas paeninsulae. The sequence continues at coordinate 4,049,577 of NZ_CP019947.1, forward strand.
GTTGCGCACCCGGTACCAGTCACCGGACGGATAAACACTCAGGGTCGGCCCCTGGTCGCAGGGAAACTGGCACTGGGTACGGGTGATATGCACACCGCCCGCGCACTCCAGCTTGCCGGCGGCCTTGAGCCGCGCGCGCAGGCTTTTCCACAGCGCCAGGGCGCCGCGACGGGTGCAGCGTGGGCCGTTGCACAGCAGCAGGCGCTGCTGATGCGGCGGGATCTGCGACCAGGCGTGGTGCCCCGGTATGGCGGTGACGCCCACGCAGGGCAGGTGCAATTCGGGGCGTTCGATCAGGGCGCAGGCGGCGTCCACTGGCAAGCCTTCGCTCTGGCCGATGGCACTGGCGACAAACAGCTGCTCGGGCTCGGCCAGTTGGCCCAGTTCGCTGCGCAGCCAGTCGAGGTGCGGGCTGCTGCTCTGCGGTTCCAGGTCGATCACCAGCAACGGCCGTTGACCTTCGCTGACCCGCTGCCAGAGCTCGGCGTAACCGCTGCTAGTGTCGACGATATCGGCCAGCGCCGCCGCGCCGCGCAAGGCCGCCAGGCGCTGGCGGAACAGCTCGGCAAACGAGCCGTCGGCAAGGTCGGGGCCGACGAAGAGAATGCAGGCGTAGGGCAAAACAGACGTGGTCATGACGGCCTCCAGAGCGGGCCGGCAGTCTAACAGGCGATCCGTTTACGTAGGGTGGGTTAGCCGCATGCCGCTGTTGCCGAACAACACATCATTCGCGACGCGGCGTAACCCACCAGCGGCGCAACGCGGTCCATCGTCTGCCGGGTTACGCGCCGCGCCACTGTCGTGTGTGGATTCACGGTCGGAACCCACCCTGCAGGTCTACAGCGGCAAGGCCTCGCAGAGGTCGTCGAGGCTGACGAACTCGCGCTCCACCGCTGGCAAGCTCGGCCGGCGCAGCAGCAGCACCGGCAGGCCCAGTTCGCGGGCGACCTGTAATTTCGGCTCGGTGGCCTGGCTGCCGCTGTTCTTGCTGATCAGTACATCGCTGCGCAGACGGGCGAACAGCGCACGCTCCTCATTCAGCTCAAACGGCCCACGCGCGCCGATGATTTCCGCATGCGGCACAGCCTCCTGACCTTGCAAGCAGCGCACCGTCCAGTGCTGGTGAGGGGGAATCTCGTGCAGGTGTTCCAGCGGCTCGCGGCCGAGGGTAAACAGCGGTCGGCGGAAGCCGTTCAGGGCGGCGACCAGCCCGGCCCAATCGTCCACTTCGCGCCAGTCATCGGCGGCGGCGGCCTGCCAACCGGGGCGGCGCAGGGCCCAGCAGGCAATCCCGGCCAGCTGCGCGGCGCGGGCGGCATTGGCGCTGATCTGCGCGGCGTAGGGATGAGTCAGATCGAGCAGCAGTTCGATGCCCTGCTCACGGATAAATCCTGCCAAGCCTTCGGCTCCGCCAAAACCACCGACGCGCACCTGGCACGACAGGTCATCCGGCACCCGGCCTAGCCCCGCCAGGCTGTAGATGGCCGTGGGACCGAGACGCCGCGCCAGGCGCAAGGCCTCGGTGGTGCCGCCGAGCAGCAGAATGCGCGCGCTCACGGTTTTCGTACTTCCAGCAGGGTGATCGGCAGGGCGCTGCGCCAAGTGTCGAAAGCGCCCAGCGGTTGCGCCTGGGCCACGGCGATGCGGGTCAACTCACCGCCGACCCGTTCGCGCCAGGCGACCAGTGCCGCTTCGCTTTGCAGGGTGACAGCGTTGGCCAGCAGCCGGCCGCCCGGCTTGAGGCTGGCCCAGCACTGCTCCAGCACACCGGGCACGGTTACCCCGCCGCCGATAAAGATTGCATCCGGCGCGGCCAGGCCGACCAGTGCGGCGGGCGCGTAACCGGCGACCAGCTGCAGGCCCGGCACCCCGAGGGCGTCGCGGTTGTGTTGGATATGCGCCTGACGGCCTTCATCCGCCTCGATGGCGATGGCCCGGCAAGCGGGATGGGCGCGCATCCACTCGATGCCGATGGAGCCGCAGCCGGCGCCAACATCCCAGAGCAGCTCGCCTGGTTGCGGGGCCAGGCGCGCCAGGGTGATGGCGCGCACATCGCGCTTGGTCAGTTGGCCGTCGTGTTGATACAGCTCATCACGCAGGCCCGGCGTCAGCGGCAGCAGGCGCGCATCGGCGGCTGCGATACATTCGACCGCCAGCAGATTGAGATCGGCGGCACGCGGTAGCGCCCAGTCGCTGGCCAGAGCATCGACACGCCGCTCATTGCTCCCGCCCAGATGTTCCAGCACCGTCAGGCGGCTGGGGCCGAAGCCACGCTGGCGCAGCAGCTCAGCCACCGCCGCCGGGCTGTCGCCATCATTGCTCAGCAACAACAGGCGCGCGCCGGGGAAAATCCGCGCCTGCAACGCCGCCAACGGGCGCGCCACCAGCGACAGCACCGTCACCTCCTGCAACGGCCAACCGAGCCGGGCAGCAGCCAGGGATACCGAGGACGGCGCCGAGAACACCCGCAGCTCTTCGGCCGGCAGCTGCCGCGCCAGGCTGGCGCCGACGCCATAGAACAGCGGATCGCCACTGGCCAGCACGCACACCGGCGTACCACGCCGGGCCAGCAGCGGCTCCAGACTGAAGGGGCTGGGCCACAGCTCTTGCGCGGCCGGCAGATCCGCCGGCAGCAGGGCCAGTTGCCGCGCGCCAGCGACGATACAACGCGCCTCGCCCAGCGCCTCGCGGGCCGCCTCGCCCAGGCCGGCATAGCCGTCTTCACCGATCCCCACCAGGGTTAACCAGGCCGTCATACCTACTCCTCTACGCACGCCCGACGAGCAAGAGTGTCTGCGCGTCAAACAAAGCGGGCATAATACAGCCTTCGTCGGTGCCCAAGAGCCTGAACAGGGTCTGCTGCGCGTCGGCCAGGCAAGGCGGAAATGGCTTCGAACTGCTCATTTACTACTCGTAAACTCCGCATTCTCAGCCATTTCCGCCTTGCCTGGCTCTAGCTCGCACGCCCCTGGACAGGCTCTAAAATGGGCCTAAGAGGGAATCCGGAGCGATCTGTTGATCGTGACCGAGCTGCCCCCGCAACTGTAAACAGCGAGTCTGCCGCAACAGCGCCACTGGGTAACCGGGAAGGCCGCGCCAGATGATGACCTGTCAGCCAGGAGACCTGCCGACGACGCTAGTCGCGAGTGCCAACATCGGGCGGGGTGTACCGATGCCATTGAGTCCCCCTCCCACTTGGGCGGACTCTGCTGGTTCGGTCGCCGCGTCGTAGAACCTGTTTACGATCTCGCGAGCTAGGGCCTGTTTTTAACGCAACAGGGCCGACGCGCAGCAGATCGTAGGCAGGTTCGTTGTAGCTGGTGAATCTTTGCGCGACCTTGCCACCACCGTCGATCCGTCCGTACCACGCCCCGAAAAACCGGGATCGGCGTGCCCCGGCCTGTTGCGTATCGTCCAGGCCCTGGACGGCGGCATCTGCCGGGTCAAGCTGGCCGGCGGCGTATTGAGTAGCGCCCAGGCCCGCGCCATTGCCGAGGCGGCCAGCCACTGCGCCAGCGGCGTATTAGAACTGACCAACCGCAGCAACCTGCAGATTCGGGGCGTGCGCCGCGAAGCCGAGAAGCCGCTGATCGAGCGCCTGCTGGCCGCCGGCCTTGGCCCGAGCAATCCGGCCGCAGACGATGTGCGCAACCTGCTGCTCAGCCCCGCCGCCGGCCTCGACCCAGAGGCCCTGCTCGATACCCGGCCGCTGGCCGATCAACTGCTCGCGCTGCTGCAAGACAGCCCGGCGCTGCACGCGCTGTCGCCTAAGTTCGCCATCCAGCTGGACGGCGGCGAAGCCCTGGCGATGCTCGAACACCCGCACGATATCTGGCTCAGCGCCCTGCCCGGACAACCGACTCGCCTGGCTTTCGGTCTGGCCGGCTGCCCCGGTGAGACGCCACTAGGCGTGGTCAACGTCGAGCAGGCGCCCGTGCTGATCGAACAACTGCTGATGTTGTTTCTCGACTTAGCCGGCCACGCACACAGCCGGATGCGCCAGCTGCTCAGCGTGATTCCAGCCAGCCAACTCCTGCAACAACTGCAAGCGCGCCTGCCCTTCATCCTGCAAGCCGCACCCGTGGCGTGGCAGCGTCCGCCGGTCAGTACGCGCGCGCCCATCGGCACTTATCCACAGCGGCAAGCGGGCCTGTGCATGGTCGCCGCCGCCGCGCGACTGGGCCGGATCGACGCCGAGCAACTGCGCGCCCTGGCCGATTTGGCCGAACAGCACGGCGACGCCAGCCTGCACCTGACGCCCTGGCAGGGCCTGCTGCTGCCGAATATCCCCGCGACGGCGGCAGACGCCGTACTGCAAGCGCTGGGCGATCTCGGCCTGCTGAGCGATGCGCATGATCCCTTAACCAGCCTGATCGCCTGCACCGGCTCCGCCGCCTGCGGCAAAGGCCTGAGCGACAGCAAGGCCGATGCCCTGCGCCTGGCCGAGCGCCTGCGCGCCAGCAGCGCACGGCCGCAGGTACACCTGAGCGCCTGCCCGCGCTCCTGCGCCGCCGCGCACACCGCACCTTTTACCTTGTTGGCCATCACTGACGGCCACTACCAGCTTTATCAACGCACGCCTGCGGTGGCCGGTTTCGGTCAACTGCTGGCCGCTGCCATGACTATCGACGAGGCCGGCGACTGGTTCGCCGCCCACTGCGCAACAGGAAACCGCAATGCTTGAGTACATCCGCGATGGCCAGGAAATCTACCGCCAATCGTTCGCCACCATCCGCGCCGAGGCCGACCTCAGCACCATCCCTGCCGATCTGGAAAAACTAGCGGTACGGCTGATTCACGCCTGCGGCATGGTCGATGTGGTGCAGGACCTGCGCTTTTCCGCCGGTGCCGGAGCGGCCGGCCGGGCTGCCCTGGCCAAGGGCGCGCCGATCCTCTGCGATGCGCGGATGGTCGCCGAAGGCATCACCCGCCCGCGCCTGGCCGCCAACAACCCGGTGATCTGTACCCTGCATAACGAGGGCGTGATTGATCTGGCCCACGAGCTGGGCAACACCCGCTCGGCGGCGGCCCTGGAGCACTGGCGCGCGCACCTGGACGGCAGCGTGGTGGTGATCGGCAACGCCCCAACCGCGCTGTTTTATCTGCTGGAAATGCTCGACGCCGGCGCGCCCAAGCCGGCGCTGATCATCGGCATGCCGGTGGGCTTTATCGGCGCGGCGGAGTCCAAGGACGCCCTCGCCGCCGACAGCCGCGGCGTGCCCTACGTAATCGTGCGTGGCCGCCGCGGCGGCAGCGCGATGGCGGTGGCGGCGGTCAACGCCCTGGCCACGGAGGTGGAGTGATGGGTGCTATGCAGCAACCCGGCATGGCCCGCCCCGGCAAAGGCCGTCTGATCGGTCTCGGTGTCGGCCCCGGCGACCCGGAGCTGATCACCCTCAAGGCCCTGCGTCTGCTGCAAGGCGCGGCGGTGGTCGGCTACTTCGTGGCCAAGGCCAAGGCGAACAAAGGCCAGGGCGGCAACGCCTTCGGCATCATCGAAGAGCACCTGACCGATGCGCAGCAGCGCCTGCCATTGGTGTACCCGGTGACCACCGAGAAGCTCGCCGCGCCGCTGAGCTATGAAGATGTGATCAGCGACTTCTACGACACCTGCGCGGTGCAGATCGCCGCCCAGTTGGACGCCGGCCGCGACGTGGCGGTGATCTGCGAAGGCGACCCGTTCTTCTACGGCTCCTACATGTACCTGCACGACCGTCTGGCCGGCCAGTACCAGGTGGAGGTGGTGCCCGGCGTGTGCTCCATGCTCGGCTGCGCCTCGGTGCTCGGCACCCCGCTGGTGTACCGCAACCAATCGCTGAGCGTGCTCTCCGGGGTACTCCCAGAAGAGGAACTCAAGCGCCGCCTGCAGGACGCCGAAGCCGCGGTGGTGATGAAGCTGGGGCGCAATTTCGAGAAAGTCCGGCGGGTGCTGCAGGAGCTGGGCATCGCCGGCCGCGCCCATTACATCGAACGCGCCACCATGGGCAACCAGCGCATCGTGGCGCTGGACGAGGTCGAACCGATGTCGTCACCGTACTTCTCGATGATCGTGATTCCCGGCGAAAAATGGCGCGGTTGAAAAACTGCAAACAACCCGTGGGAGGGGCTTTAGCCGCGACATGTCTTATGTGGCTCGCGGCTAAAGCCCCTCCCACAAAACAGATGGAACCCGCATGAACCACTCCCCCGCCATCATCATTCTCGGCCCCTCCGCCCTGGCCTGCGCGCGGCGCATCCAGGCGCTTTATCCACAGGCGCAGATCCACGGCCTGCGCGGCCGGGTCGAGGGCGTAGAGCGGATTTATGAAGACTTCGGCGACAACCTGCGCGCGCTCTATCGCCGCAACGTCCCGATCATCGCCCTGTGCGCCGCTGGCATCGTGATTCGCAGCCTGGCCGCGGTGCTCGGCGAAAAAGGCAGCGAACCGCCAGTGCTGGCCGTGGCCGAAGACGGTAGCGCCGTGGTGCCGTTGCTCGGTGGTCTCGGCGGGGTCAACCGCATGGCGCGGGAGCTTGCCGCTCAGCTGCAAGTCAGCGCGGCCATCACCACCAGCGGCGAACTGCGTTTCGGCACCTGTCTGCTCGACCCGCCGCCCGGCTATGTGCTGGCCGACCTCGAACAGGGCAAAGCCTTTGTCAGCGACCTGCTCGGCGGCCAGTCCGTGCGCATCGAAGGCGACGCGCCCTGGCTGGCCCAGGCCAAGCTGCCGGTAGCTGAGCACGCCTCGCGGGTTATCCATATCGGCCCGCATAGCCGCGCCGCCCACGCCGACGAGCTGCTGATCTATCCGCAGCAGGTGGCGGCGCTGATCGAACTACCAAGCCCCGGACTGCTCGGCGAGCTACAACAGGCGCTGCACGCCAGCGGCCTGGCGGAACAAAGCCTCGCCTGCCTGCTGGCCGCGCCGGCGCTGATGGCCAACGCCGAGCTGCACGCCGCCGCCGCGCAACTCAAGCTGCCACTGCGCTTTATCGACGACGCCGAGCAACTGCCGCCGCTGCACAGCCAGCACGCCAGCCTGCGCCTGCTGCTGGCCGCTACGCCCATCGACGCCGCGCAACTCGGCCGGCCCCGTGGTCGCCTGACTGTGATCGGCCTCGGCCCCGGCGCCGCCGAATTTATGGTGCCCGCCGCCCGCCAGGCGCTGGATGAGGCGCAGGACCTGCTCGGCTACGAAACCTACATCAACATGGCCGGCCCGCTACGCCCGGAGCAGGTGCGCCACTGCAGCGATAACCGCGAAGAAATGCAGCGCGCCCGGCATGCCTTCGAGCTGGCCGCCAGTGGTCGCCGGGTGGTGCTGGTGTCGTCCGGCGACCCCGGCGTGTTCGCCATGGCCGCCGCCGTGCTGGAAGCCCTGCACGAATCGACCGACGCCGAATGGCAGCGGGTCGAATTGCAGGTATTCCCCGGCGTCTCCGCCGCCCTGGCCACCGCCGCCAAGGCCGGCGCGCCGCTGGGTCACGACTTCTGCCTGATTTCCCTGTCGGACAACCTCAAGCCCTGGGCGATTATCGAAAAGCGCCTGCAGCATGCCGCCGCCGCCGATCTGGTGATGGCCTTCTACAACCCTATCTCCAAGGCCCGTCCCTGGCAGCTCGGCCGCGCCCTGGACATCCTCCGTCAGCAGCGCAGCCCGCAGACTGTCGTGGTACTCGGCCGCGATATCGGCCGCCCCGGCGAAACCCTGCGCAACCTGACCCTCGGCGAACTCACCCCCGAGCAAGTAGATATGCGCACCCTGGTGATTATCGGCTCCAGCCAGACCTGCCGTTTTCCCCGCGCCGATGGCGGCGAGTGGGTGTATACGCCGAGGAGTTATCCACAGCCGTAGGATGGGTCGAGTCCCGCCGCTGTCGCGGGCCTCGGCATTGCGTTGCTGCCGGACGTTCTGCTTGCCGAGGACTTGGCTGCCGGCCGCCTGCAGCAGGTACTAGTCGACCTCGACGCTGGCGACGTGGAGATCGTGGCAATTTGTCCGAGCAAACGCCTGCTGGAACCCCGCGTCAGGCGCTTCATCGATCTCATTGTCGAAGAGCTGGGTAGCTGATGACGCAAGCAGTGCCATTGCTTGCGTGGGGGCGGTAGCCGCCGGTCGTACCAGGATGAAATCGGCCAACAGCAGTCGTTCAGATGTATCTATGGCATTAGGGCCGGGTGATTTCGAGGCCCCGAACTGCCGGTTTATCTCAAATTCACCAGCGGCGTACTGCATGGGTGTCGTGGTAAATAGCGTGACAAGAAAAACCACTCAAATAGACAGGTTGAATCGAGCGAAAAGAGCGTTTGGCGCACAGCCGATAACCCGTGTCGCGACAGCCGCACGGGTTATATATAACGCCCATTCAACTGAAATGAGTTTCCTTGAGAAAGGTTATGAGCTTGCCCCTCACCTTGGTGCTCAACAGTTCGTCCTTGATCTTGAAAAGCTCACGCATTACCCCAAGCCGCCAGCTTTTTCTGAATACCGATCTGCCGACGATTAGTCTGTCGAAGGTGTGTTGCGCTTCGGCCTCCAGCTGGCCAGTGCTACTGACCTGCTGCTGTGTGTATTCGTGCAGCTTGCAAGCCTGGGGCTGCCTTGCCTGGATGACGGGTGCTTGGGCACACCATGCTCTAGCGTCGACGGTAAGCAGGCTCAAGCACGAGTTGAGTTCAGAGGTCGGCTCCAGGCGTTTCGTATAGCTGGCGCCCCTCGTGGATAGGATGTCCATAATGACCTCGCGATTCGAATGCTGTTGTCTTCAAATGTGGAGGCCGCGCAGGCATCTGTCTGTTAACGAACACTTACGGCGACTCGTAGGCATTAGCGCTATTCGCGACCGTCACTAAGCGGCCAGTCTGGCCGCTAAATACATCCGTGCCCTTTGCGTGATTCGACACCGCTTGGCGGCAAGGCAACGTACCGCAGGCAAGCACTCCATTGCCCTCCGCCACCCAAGACCACTCAACCAGGCTAGATGCCCTTGCCCAGCATCTTTCCGTTAACCGTCTCGCCGTACCGGCTCACGCCATCGTTAGCGTGGTACTTGTCGCGGGTCTTTTCGACCGAGCCATCGATCAAGCGCGGGTCCTGTGGCCGTTCGTGGCTGTTCATGAATGCCGCCACATGCCAAGCGTCCTCATTCGACAACATGCCGCCTTTACCCAACGGCATGTTCCCCTTGATGAAGGCCGCGGCCGTGTTGATCCGATGCATGCCAGCGCCCCAGTTGAACGAATCCGCGCCCCACAGCGGTGGGAATACGTAATCCTCGCCGGACTTCTGTCCTTCGCCGTTCTTTCCATGGCACACCGCGCACTGCGCGGCGTAGACCAGCTGCCCTTTCGCAAGGTCATAGCCTCCCTCGGGGGCCGGCACTTCGGGATAGGCGCGGCCTGGCAGCTCCTGAGCGGTCGGTGCGCCAGTCGCCAGCCAGTACGAATAGGCCGAGAGGGCCGCAATTACCGGACCGTCCGCTGCCGGTGCCTTGCCGTTCATGCTGAACTGAAAGCAGCCCTGCAGGCGCTCGGCATAGGTGTTCACCTTGTCGTTCTTCTTCCGGTACGCCGGGTACATGGTGTACGCAGCCCACAGCGGTGCGGAGTTGGCCTTGCGCCCCTGCTCGAGGTGGCAGTTGGCGCATGACAGGCCGTTACCTACAAATTCCGGTGCTCGGTTTTTTGTGTCGACGAAGATCGCGCGGCCTTCCTGCACCAGCTTGCCAAAGGCGTTGTCCGGCAGCTCGCTTTCCTGCGGGGGCTGGAAATACTGGTTGCTGGCAGGCTCACCCGCGGTGGTGAGAATTTGCGACTGATCCTCCATTGCGATCTCGACCGCCTGAGCGGGAAGGGAGAGTGCGATCAGCAGCAAGGCGCTTATGTGAGTGTTCATTTTCCGGCTCCTGTGTCGGTCAATCCGGCGAAATACTCCGCGACAGCCTTGATCTCGTCCTCGGTGAGGCCACGCGCGATGTGGCCCATCAGGTCGTTGGGATCGTTCTTGCGAGTCCCCTGCTGCCAGGCGATTAGCTGCGAAGACAGGTATTGGGCGGACTGCCCCACGAGTGGCGGAAAGGCTTTGCCGACGCCCACACCGCTTGGCCCGTGGCAGGCCACGCATTCAGGAATATTACGCTCCCAGGCGCCACGCAATGCAAGCACGGCGCCCACCCCCTCGGCCGCAGCGGCGCGGCTGATCCGTTCGACTTGCGGTCGCGGCTTGTTGGCGAGCATCGTCGTGACGGCGTCTACTTCCTCGGGACTCAAGGCAGCGGCAATCGGTTGCATGATCGGGTTGGCACGCTCACCGGAGGCGAAATCGGCCAACTGTTTTTTCATGTAGTCGGCGGACAGACCGGCCAGCCTCGGAAAACCAGCTGCGGCCATTCCCTCACCCTCGGCACCATGGCAGGTGGCGCACGCCATCGCGGCCGAATTGGCGCCGCCTTTGCCATAGACAGCAGCCGGATCTGCCGCCTGGGTAGACACGGAAACTGCTAAAAGAAGCCCTGCAAGGGGCCAGCGACAGACGTTCATGTAGCCTCCAAATCATTTTTGTTCAAGGTAACGCCGCTGGGCCGCATGTTTAGTGGTTTAACGGTTCGCTGACAGCGGCCTCATGATCTGATTCAGCGAATCGGGACGAGGAACCCCTTGCTGTTGTTGCCGACGCCCCTCGTCGTCCAGGTCGTAAATTGCTGGCGTTGCCGAGGCTCCCACTTCACCCATCAGCGTCAGGTTCGCCTCGAGCTGTTCATTTACCTTAGGCGAAATACTGTGGATCGGCTCCAGTTTGCTCACCTTATCTGACGTTTCATGAACGTTGAGCTATGCCGCGCGGTTATCCACAGCAGGAGGAAAGTCAGGATGGAACGCCCACGCTGGCGGGGCCGACGCTAGCCATCAGGGGACATACCGGCCGCGCATAGGGCAGGCGAAAGACGGCTTGCCGTTTATCAGTCGAGTGCTTAAGGTCGATCTAACTTACTGGCCCGGTGCCAGCTTCGTAACCGCGCCATAAACCCCGGCTTTTTATGATGGGGTTTGGCTGTCAGGGTGCGATTGCAGGTGTGCAGTTCCAAGGTAGCAGCGCTTCGTAGCCTTCGACGCTATTGACCTGAGGTAGGCGCTCGAGGATATGGCGCAAGTAGGCATAAGGCTCCTGGCCGTTGGCCTTGGCGGTTTCCACCAGGCTGTAGAGCTGAAAAATAAATCTGTCCCCTTTTCCTGGGATTGAGGTCGATGACGCCCTAGAGATGGCGGAACAGACAGAGGTTTGACCACGCATACTGACGGTCGAAGTCAGGCCGTCGCTAACCGGCCAGGCTGTGTCAAAAGACTGCATGGGATAACCTTGCACCACGAATCAATCATAAGGCTGTGAACTGAACGATGGGTTTTGAACAACTAGCTGAGCTACGCGACCGCCTACGGTCCGAAAAAGTGCAGGTAAAGACTGATAGTGCGAAGCAGCCTATACGCAAGCCTTCTGAGCAAGCTAAGCCTCGCGAGCAAGATCCTGCGGTGGAGGCGATCTGGCGATTGCAGAAGCACTTTCCATTGGCCTTCCCGGTCAATCCGGCCCCCAAGGTTCCGCTTAAGGAAGGTATTTTAAAGGATGCCGAGCAACATCTGGAGCTGCTCGGAGTATCCAGCGAACAGCTCAAGCAGGGCATCGCTACCTGGTGCCGGGGAAGTCGATATTGGGCAAGCATGACGGAGAATGCGCCGCGCTTGGACCTAAGCGGTCAGGCAGTTGGAATGGTAACGGCGGCTCAGGCGCTGCATGCGAAGCAGCAGGCGAAGCGCCAGCGCGGACAAGCACGACGTAATCAGAAAACGCCGAAAGAGCGTATTCAGGATAAGGCCGTCGATACCACTGTGGAACAGACCATGGATTAAAATCACTCGCCCTCTGCACCGAATTGCCCAATCACTGACAAGGTACGGAGGCGATGATCAGGCAGCTCAAAGAGCGGTAAGTGACCGATTGCAGTTCTTTGCGGCAGTCTGCAATCGGCCAGCAGCAGGTGCTCCGAATTTTCTGCAAAACGGCCGTGACTTAGTCATGGAAAAAGCGGTCCGCTTTATTTATCTGCTAGCCACAGGACGATGACCGGCAGAGCCGGTCGTGATCGTCCTACTCGAATCATTTTAATGATCAGGTGGCGCAGAGTTCTCAAGGCTCTACAGCTGTCCCACTTACTGGTAAGCGCCGGCAGCGTAGGTAAGCTCGTAGCTGTGGCTATAAATCTCCAGGATGTTGCCGAAGGGGTCTTCCATATAGACCATGCGGAACGGCTTCTCGCCTGGGAAGTACTCGCGTACCGGCATGCGCTGCTTGCCACCGGCGGCGACAATCTTGGCCGCCAGGCCTTCGACGTCCGGGTCCTGGACGCAGAAGTGGAATATTCCGCTCTTCCAGTATTCGAAGTTGTTTTCCGGTTTTACCGCATTGCGGAATTGAAAGACTTCCACGCCAATGCGGTCGCCGGTGGACATGTGGGCGATGCGAAACGAGCCCCAGCCTGCGCCGAATACGTCGGTGCACATGACGCCGATGGCTGAGTCGTCCTCGCTGATGGTGGTCGCCGGCATGATCAGGTACCAGCCCATGACCTCGGTGTAGAACTTCACGGCGGCGTCGAGATCGGTGACCGACAGGCCGATGTGGGAAAAGCTGCGGGGGTAGACGGGAGACATGACCAGTACCTCGTGTTGAGTTGATAGTGGTCAGTCTAGGAGCGCCAAGCCATAATCAAAATAACCATCAGATTATGATTTCAATAAGAGATCTTTATGCTAAATCCGCAGTGGCTGCGTACCTTCGCGACCCTCGCCGAGCAGGGCAATTTCACCCGTAGCGCCGAGCGCCTGGACTTGACCCAAGCGGCTGTCAGTCAGCATGTGCAGCGCCTGGAGGAGCGTTTAGGCCCGCTGTTGATACGCCGTCCGCGCCAGCTCGAACTCACACCTGCCGGGCGCGCTTTGCTCGAATACTGCGCGGAGGTCGATTCGGCCGACCAACGCTTGCAGCAGCGTCTGTCAGAGCGCGACGCAGAGCACGGTGAGATAGGCTTGATCTGCCCCGGCAGCATAGGCTTGGCCCTCTATCCACTGCTGCTGGAGTTACAGCATGCCCACCCAGGCCTGAGCATTCGACAGCGTTTCGCGCCGGATCGTGAAGTGCTCGATGCCGTGTTGGACAACCGCTTTGAACTTGGACTGGTGACGCTCAAACCGGACGATCCGCGTTTAAGTGTGAGTCGCTTCGCCGAGGAACCACTGGAACTGCTAGTGCCGGCCGGCGAGAGCGTTCAGGGCTGGGCTGATCTCGAACGCCTTGGTTTCATTGATCACCCAGATGGCCAGGCCATGGCCGGTCGACTGCTTAGTCGCTATTACCCCGGCGCGCCCGGGGTCGGCAGCCTCCCGTGCCATGGTTTCACCAACCAAATCAGTCTGATCCTTGAACCTGTGGCTCGCGGCTTAGGCTTTACCGTCTTGCCGCGCTATGCGCGCTTGGCTTTTGCACGGCCTGAATCCATCAAGGTCATTGAAGGGGAGCGACCGGTTTTAGACACCCTTTGGCTTTTGCACCGCGCTGAATGGCCGCTATCTGCCCGAGCTGATGTGCTTATCCAGCGAGTTAAGCCGCATTTCTGCTCCGCTGAGCGGTAGCCAGGAAAAAGGGGCGCGCGCGGGAGAGACGGAGGCTAAACACCCAGACGAAAAACCATAAGGTCGGCAGCCGCGCCATGAGTACCACAACCCACTCAGCACTCACTGGCGATTGGGTGACCTGCCATGCCGCACCAATCGCGCCAACGCTCAGTAGACCGACTCAAACCGAGATAAACACGGCTTTAAGTCGATGCATGATGGCTCTCAACATGAGTGCATCTGTTGCTCATGCTCAGCAACAGCCTGTGCCCGAGGCTCAAGGTGAAGCCCTTGCCGAGGATATGCTCAGCATGATGGATGCCTACCGGGCTCACTGCCACAGAACTGTCCGAGCCCGGCTGCGACGCGGTCTTTTGAGCGTGGATTAGCTGGCAGCGTAAGCCTCTCAAACGGTGCTTGCAGGGGCCAGTTTGTCTTGAGTTTTCAGATCGAAGTCCGAGGCCTCATGCCGTTCGTGCAGCTGCTCTGACGGCTCGCCCCAGGTGCGGTTTACCATGCGGCCACGCTGCACGGCCGGTCGCTCAAGAATCTCTTCGGCCCAGCGCCGCAGGTTCTTGTAGCTTTCGACCTGCAGAAACTCGCCCGCGCCATAGACCTTGCCCAGCACCAGGCTGCCGTACCAGGGCCAGGTGGCAATGTCGGCGATGGAGTATTCGTTTCCGCCCAGATAGCGGTGCTCGGCCAACTCGCGGTCGAGCACGTCCATCTGGCGCTTCACCTCCATGGTGAAGCGGTTGATCGGGTATTCGAATTTCTCCGGCGCGTAGGCATAGAAGTGGCCGAACCCGCCACCCAGATAGGGGGCCGAGCCCTGCAGCCAGAACAGCCAGTTGATGACCTCAGTGCGCGCTGCGGCTTCCTTGGGCAGGTAGTGTCCGAATTTCTCCGCCAGATAGAGAAGAATCGCGCCGCTTTCAAATACACGGCTACCGGTATCAGTATCGAACAGTGCCGGGATTTTCGAGTTTGGATTGACGTCAACGAAGCCCGACGAGAACTGGCTACCTTCGCCAATCTGGATCAAGTGCGCGTCATATTCCGCTCCAGCTGCGCCCAGCGCCAAGAGCTCCTCAAGCATGATGGTGACCTTCTGGCCATTGGGCGTGCCCAGCGAATAAAGCTGCAGAGGATGCCTCCCGCGCGGCAGGCTGACCTCGTGTGTAGGCCCGGCAATGGGGCGGTTAATCTTGGCCCAATTGCCGCCATTTTCGCCGTTCAAGGTCCAGACTTTGGGTGGTACGTAATTGTTCGTATCAGACATGATCCAGACCTCTTACTTTAATGTTCAGGGCAGACCCGGGCGCGGGCGCTGCTGGATTTAGGACAAATACTGGCTGTGGCTGGCTGTCAGCTTTCCAGGCCATTTCTAGCCCTGTGTCCAGCTGGGGCGGCGAAGACCGGACGTGCCCCTCAAGCCTCAGCGCAGTCTCACACGGCGTTGACTGATCGCTCAGTCATTCGCCTCGGCCAACTGTTGCACGATGCTCATGTAGTTCTCGACCCCTTGCGCACCGGTTACCAGGTGGCGACGGTTGAAGATCATCGCCGGCACACCGCTAATGCCTTTGCCCAGCCAGGCTTCTTCGGCAGTGCGCACCTCTGTGGCAAACCGCTGATCCTCAAGCACGGCCAGGGCCTCGGTCCGTTCCAGCCCGATTTCTGCGGCCACATCCGCCAGCACGCTGTCGTCAGACAGGTTCCGGCGGTTGGTGAAGTGAGCGGTAAAGAGGGCCTGTTTCAGGTCGTGCATGCGCCCTTGCCGATCGGCCCAATGCAGAAGCTGATGCAGGTTGAAGGTGTTGTGCATGCGCATGTCGTCGGCGAAGCGGAACTCGAACCCGACATCTGCGCCAACCTCGGTCATCTTGACCCGGCTTTCCTCCGATTGCTCCTTGGTAGTGCCATATTTCTCGGCCACGTGGTCGCGCAGGCTCTGGCCCTCGGGTGGCATGCCGGGGTTCAGCTCGAACGGATGCCAATGAATCTCGTGCGCCGTGCCGGTCGCCTCCAACGCCTTTGCCAGCTGGCGGTAGCCGATGATGCACCAGGGGCAGACCACATCGGACACGATGTCGATCCGCAGCTTTTGGGGTGGGGTGGTCATAGTGCCTCCTCGATTGAATGTGATGGGCGGCCCGGCAGCCGAGAGCTTGGCGCCGTCATCCTTACGATAAGCGGTTTGCGCTCATCGGTGAATGCGCCCAAGCGCGCGCTTGTTGTGCCGCTGCAGAGTCAGGTTGAGCAACGCCAGCAGTATCACGATGATCGTCACGCCCGGCGGTCTCGACTGGCACGGTGCATCTACCAGCCTGTGCTCCAGGTGTCTGGTCCACTTCGACATCAGCGTCTGGGTGACGCCAAGAACCGCCGGTTCTGCTGAGAAGGTCCACGTGCAGAAGCGGAAAGCCGCCGTGGCCTCGAGATAGACGGTGGCGTCGGGCATTGCTTCGCCGTTAGTGGGATTACTTCTTAGTCCAGGCAAACTGCTTGAAAGGTTCGTCGATAGGCGTTTGGGCAATATGGTTGGTGTAGTTGCTCATGACCTTTTGGCTAAGGCCCAGGATGACTTCCAACACATTTTGCTGGGTGTAACCGGCCGCATATAAGTCTTGCAGTTGCTTTGGCTCAAGCTCGCCACGCTGGCGCACCATGGCCAGTGTGAAGTCGCGCAACGCCTCAAGTTTCGCGGTGGGCAGCGGCGTCTCATCGCGCAGTGCATTGCTCACTTCGTCTGAGACCTTCATCGACTTGGCGATACCCGTATGCGCAGGCACGCAGTAATGGCAGGCATGCTCAACGTTGATGGTCTGCCACACCACGGTTTTTTCATCGGCGCTGAGGCTGCTGTTAAGAAACAGGCCATGCAGCACTTGATAGCCCTCGAGCAAACCGGGGGCTTCGGCCATCACCGCATGCAAGCCTGGAATCATGCCAAAGGCTTTCTGCGACTTCTCCAACAGGGGCTTGGCGGCTTCGGGTGCGCTGTTCTGGTCATGCAGAGTAAAAGTGCTCATTGGCTGAATCCTTTTTGAGTGAACGTTCAAATAAGAACACCAGCCTAATTGAGGTCAGGGAGGTAATCAAGCTATAATTGAACGGTCACTCAAACTCGATCCCGCCGATTGCACTTAACCCTTTATCCGAGAGCCAATGATGCCCCGCACTGCTCGTTTTGATCGCCAAGTCGCTCTAGATAGAGCCGTTGAGCTGTTTTGGTCGAGAGGTTATTACGCATCATCGATGAAGGATATTGAGAAGGCGCTGGATATGCGCCCCGGTAGCCTCTATGCCACCTTCGGCAGTAAAAGCGGTCTGTTTGCCGAGGCGCTGGAGGCTTACGCCAGCCGTGCCGGAGATGGCTTTCGCCAGATAATCGAAGGATCACCGAGCGTTGTCGACGGATTAAAGCGCTACCTGCGCTCATTCGCCCGGCCCTGTAGCGTCGACGCGCAAGCGCCTGCGCAGGCTTGCATGCTGATTAAGACCTTGCTCGAGGTTAATGCTGAAGACACCGCGTTACTGACTCAGGTGAAGACAATGCTCGCCACCATCGAGTTGGGACTTTGCGAGGTACTGGTGCAGGCCAAGGCAATGGGGGAATTGCGTGCCGATGTAGAGTGCCCACGACTTGCCCGCTTGCTACAGGCGCAAATCATCGGGTTGCGGGCGTTTGCCGAGCGCAATGTGCCCGACGCTCAGATTGCAGCACTTGCCGACGACATGGCCAGCATGATTGATGCCTACCGAGCCCGCTGAATCGGCCCTGATGCCTTAGCCGCAGTTGCTAGTCCCTTCTGGCCGGGTTACGGCCGTTGCCGAGTGCTCGCTATTTGATATAGAGGCGAGCATGGAGCGGCCAGCAGCAGGCGTTCAGAACCTTCTGCAAAGCGGCTGTGACTTAGGAAGGGGACACCCATCAGCCGGTCCTGCGCAGCAGATAGCTATCCATAATCCAGCCATGCTGCTCACGCAGCTGCGCGCGACGACTGCGGATAGTCTCGGCGACCTCCCTCAGCGAGCCGGCTATCAGCACTTCGTCGGCGGTGCCGATATAGGCGCCCCAGTAGATGTGCATGTCCTGGTCGATGAAGCGCCGGTAAGTGTCCTGGGCGTCGAGCATCACCAGCACGCTGTCCACGCCCTCGGGAAAGCCACCTTCGGCCAGACGGCGGGCCGGGGTGATCTGGAAGGCCTGGCCGATGCTGTTGAAGCAGACCTTATGTTTGGCCGCCAGGGCTTGCAGGCTGGTGATGCCGGGGATCACTTGGTATTCGATCTGCTCGCTGCTGTTGCCCACGATCTGTTCGACGATGCGCAGGGTGCTGTCGTACAGCGCCGGGTCGCCCCAGACCAGAAAGGCGCCGCATTCGCCGTCGGCCATCTGCTCGCGAATCATGCCTTCGAACACTTGCTGTTTGTCCTGATTGAGCTCGACCACGCTGCCGCGATAGTCGGGCACATCGCGCACCCGCTCCGGGCAGTCGGCACTGACAAAGCGGTAGTCGCGGCCCTGGATAAAGCGCTCGCAGATGGTCTTGCGCAGGCCCATCAGGCTGTCCTTGGCGCTGCCCTTGTCCATCAGGAAGAACACATCCGTGCGGTTCAGCGCGTTGATCGCCTGCACCGTCAGGTAGTCCGGGTCGCCGGCACCGATGCCGATGATCAGAAGGGTTTTCATGGGGTTTGCACTCCAGCGTGTTCAGGACTGCCGTGCACAACCGGCAGCGTATCGATATGACGGTAATGCGCGCCCAACTCATCCGCCAATTGGTGGGCGCGGCCGAGGCGAATCGGCGCGCTTTCGATATCCACCAGCAGTGCCGGGCAGGCACTCGGCGCCAAGGCCGGCCAGTCGCGCAGGCGGCCATCGGTGATGATCAGCAGGCGCTGGCGTTCGCCCGGGTGCAAACGCTGACGCCGCGCCTGCCAGTCGGCGGCCTGGTGCAACGCATCGAGCAAGGGCGTGCCGCCGCCTGCGCCCAACTCGGCCAACCACAGTTGCAAGGCCTGGGTAGCTTGCTGCCCTTGCCACATCCATTGCGCTTGGCGGCCGGTGGCATGCAACACGGCCAGGCGCGCACGCTGGCGGCGCGCCTGCTCGAACACCTCAGCGAGCAGGCCCTTGGCCTTGCTCAACGCGCCGTGGCGGCGGGTCGAGGCCGAGGCATCGACGATCACCAACCACAGTTCCGTGGGTCGTGCGCTGCGCGGACGCTGCAGCAAATCCTGGCGATTGCGCGGACGGCCCTTGAGCAGAGTCGCCGGCCAGTCAATCCGGCCACCCGCGCCAGCGCGAATGGCACCACTGCGACCACCGCCTAGTGTGCCGGGAGCGGCCTGGGCATCCGCGCCTGTGGCTGTGCGCGGGCGGATGCCTAGGGCTTTTTTGCCCAGCGCGGCGGTACACGCCTTACGCCGAGGGTTTGCGCCTGAGCGGGTAATTCGCCCCACTGGCCTTCGCCTTGCGGTGCTTGCTGCTGCTCGCCTGGCGCGCCGTTGCTGGGCTGGGATTGGGGCTGGGGTGGCGACGCTTGCGCGGCAGGCGGCGGGCTATGCCGACGCCGGTGCCGCAGGACGAACTCCGCTACCGCGTCGATATCCACAGGTTCGATCGCCTCGGCGCCACGCCAGGCGGCATGCGCGCAGGCAGCGCGCAGCCAGACCAGGTCGGCGCGCAAGCCATCGACGGCTGCGGCGAAACAGCGCTGGCTGATCTGCTCTAGGGCAGCATCGTCCAACGGGATATCCGCCAGGCGCTGGCGAGCGCTCTGGCAACGGCTGTGCAGCTCATCCTGCGGGGACTGCCAGCGCTGCAGAAACGCCTGCGGATCGGCATCGAAGGCCAGCCGGCGGCGGATGATCTCGGCACGCTGGGCCGGTTGCGGCTGGGCATCCAGGGCCAGGTTGAAGCCGAAACGATCGAGCAACTGCGGGCGCAGTTCGCCCTCTTCGCCGTTCATGGTGCCGATCAGCACAAAGCGCGCGGCATGCCGGTGGGAGATGCCGTCGCGCTCGACATGATTGACCCCGCTGGCGGCAGCATCCAGCAGCAGGTCGACCAGATGATCGGGCAGCAGGTTGACCTCATCGACGTAGAGCACGCCGCCATTGGCCTTGGCCAGCAGGCCGGGGCAGAACTGCGCACGGCCCTCGCTCAGCGCCGCGTCCAGGTCCAGGGTGCCGACGATGCGCTCCTCACTCGCGCCCAGCGGCAGGGTGACGAAGGTGCCGCTGGCCAACAGATCGGCCAGGCCGCGGGCCAGAGTCGACTTGGCCATGCCGCGCGGCCCTTCGATCAGCACGCCACCGATGGCCGGGTCGATGGCCGCCAGGCACAGCGCCAGCTTGAGGTCGTCAGCGCCGACCACGGCAGCGAGGGGGAAGTGGCTATCGATCATGGCAGGCGTCCGTATGGGCGAAGAGCGGTGCGTAGGGTGTGTTAGCGACGCAGCACGCCGCCCGGGAATCCACACGCGGTGGTGGTGCGCCGCGTAACCCACCAGGCGATGGACCGCGTTGCGCCGGTGGTGGGTTACGCCGCATCAGGTTCGCTGGGTAGTGCGGTAACCGCGGCATGCGGCTAACCCACCCTACGGGAGTGGATGCGTAGGGTGGGTTAACGACGCGGGACACCGCTCGGGAATCCACACACGGTGGTGGCGCGGCGCGTAACCCGCCAGGCGATGGAACGCGTTGCGCCCATGGTGGGTTAGCGACGCGGCACAACGGCCGGGAAGCCACACGCGGTGGTGGCGCGGCGTGTAACCCAGCAGGCGATGGACCGCGTTGCGCCGGTGGTGGGTTACGCCGCACCGCAAAAGGCGTGATGTTTGAAAATGGCAACATGCGGCTAACCCTCCCTACGCATCTAGGTTTCCTCGCTGTCGATCAGCAGGTTTTCCAGGGCTTCGCGGTAGTCGCCGGGGTTCTCCCAGAGGCCGCGCTGCTGGGCTTCGAGCAGGCGTTCGAGGATGTCCTGCAGGGCGCCGGGGTTGTGCTGCTGGATAAACTCGCGGGTGTCCTTGTCGAGCAGATAGGCATCGGTGAGCAGGGCGTACTGGTGGTCGTCGACCAGTTCGCTGGTGGCGTCGAAGGCGAACAGGTAGTCGACGGTCGCCGCCAGTTCGAACGCACCCTTGTAGCCGTGGCGCTTCATGCCCGCGATCCACTTGGGGTTGGCCGCACGGGCGCGCACCACGCGGCCCAGTTCTTCCTTGAGGGTACGAATGCGCGGCGTGTCGGGCTGGCTGTTGTCGCCGTGATAGCTGGCTACCTTGGCCCCGCGCAGGGTTTCCACCGCCGCGAGCATGCCGCCCTGAAACTGGTAGTAATCGTTGGAATCGAGGATGTCGTGCTCGCGGTTGTCCTGGTTGTGCAGCACCGCCTGCATCTGCTGCAGGCGTTCGGCGAACTGCGCGCGGGCCGGGGTGCCTGCGCTGTGCTTGCCGTAGGCGTAGCCGCCCCAGTTCAGGTAGACCTCGGCGAGATCCTCGCGGGTCTGCCACAGGCGCTCTTCGATGGCGTTCTGCACGCCCGCGCCATATGCGCCCGGCTTGGAACCGAACACCCGCCAGCCGGCCTGTTTGCGCGCCTCATGTTCGTCCAGGCCGCTGTCTTGCAGGGCCAGGGATTCACGCCAGACCCGCGCCGACAGTGGGTTCAACTCTTCCGGCTCGTCCAGCTCGACCAGCGCCTGCACCGCCTCATCGAACAGGCGAATCAGGTTGCTGAAAGCGTCGCGGAAGAAGCCAGACACGCGCAGGGTCACGTCCACCCGCGGGCGGCCGAGCTGCGCCAGCGGCAACACCTCGAAGCGTTCGACGCGCTGGCTGCCGGCCTGCCACACCGGGCGCACGCCGAGCAGCGCCAGGGCCTGGGCCATGTCGTCACCGCCGGTGCGCATGGTCGCGGTGCCCCAGACCGACAGGCCGAGCTGACGCAGGTGGTCGCCGTGGTCCTGCAGGTGGCGTTCGAGCAGACGATCCGCCGCCTGCACGCCGATGCGCCAGGCGGTCGGGGTCGGCAGGTTGCGTACATCCACCGAGTAGAAATTGCGCCCGGTGGGCAGCACATCGAGGCGACCGCGACTGGGCGCGCCACTCGGCCCGGCCGGGACGAAGCGGCCGGCCAGGGCGGCGAGCAGGCCGTGGATTTCCGCCGGACCGCAGGCATCCAGCAGCGGCGCGACCTGATCGCGCAAACGCTGTAGCACCAGGGCGCTGGCCGGGCCAACGGCTTCGCAGTCCGCTGTATCGATCAACTGCAACGCGAGGATTGCCAGGCGCTCGCGGGTATCGCCGACACTGCGCCACAGGCTGTTATCGCAGGCCTGTAATACCTCGGGACGCGGCCCCTGCCAGTCCTCGGCCATGGCGCAATCCAGCGGATCGAAGCCCAACTCCAGGTCATGGGCCAGGGCGCGCAGCAGGCTGGCGTTGGCGCCCTGGCCATCGCCTCGGGGAATGCGCAGCAGCGCCAGCAGGGTGTCGCGGCGCAACTGGCCAGCCGGCGATTCGCCGAACACATGCAGGCCATCGCGGATCTGCGATTCCTTGAGGTCGCACAAGTAGGCGTCGAGCTGCGGCAACCAGCTGTTGGGATCATCGTTGAGTTGCAGGCCGAGTTCGCGGTCGAGGCTGGCCTCGCGCACCTTGAGCAGAATCTCGCCGCGCAACTCGACAGCGCGGCGCAGGTCGAGCTGGCTGGCCTCGTAATACTCATCGGCCAGGCGCTCGATATCGCGCAACGGGCCGTAGCTTTCCGCGCGGGTCAGCGGCGGCATCAGGTGGTCGATGATCACCGCCTGGGTCCGCCGCTTGGCCTGCGCGCCCTCGCCCGGATCGTTGACGATAAACGGGTAAATGTTCGGCAGCGGCCCGAGAATCGCGCTCGGCCAGCACTGCTCCGACAGGCCGACGCTCTTGCCCGGCAGCCATTCCAGGTTGCCGTGCTTGCCGACGTGGATCACCGCGTCGGTGGCAAACGCTGTGCGCAGCCAGCAGTAGAACGCCAGGTAGCCGTGCGGCGGCACCAGGTCGGGGTCGTGATAGACCGCGCTGACATCGACCTGATAACCGCGCGCCGGCTGGATGCCGACGAAGGTCAGGCCGAAACGCAGACCGGCGATCATCAACCGCCCGCCGCGTTCTCCTCGGTACATGGGGTCCTGCTCGGGGCCGCCCCAGCGTTCGAGTACTGCTTGCTGGTTGGCGGCGGGCAACTGGGCGAAGAACGCCTGATAGTCCTCCAGCGCCAGGCTCTGCGCGCAGGGCCGTGCATCCAGGTTGTCGAGATCGTTGGTCACCCCGCCGAGCAGCTGGTGGATCAACGCGGTGCCGCTGTCCGGCAGAGCTGCGAGCGGATAACCCTGCTGCTGCAGGGCACGCAGGATATTCAGCGCCGCCGCCGGGGTATCCAGGCCGACGCCATTGCCGATGCGGCCGTCGCGGGTCGGGTAGTTGGCCAGGACCAGGCTGATACGTTTCTGCGCGTTGGGCTTTCTCGCCAGCTCGACCCAGTTGCGCGCCAGCTCACTGACGAAGTCCATCCCTGGCAGATGCGCGCGGTAGCACACCACATCGCTCTGGCTGCGTTCGCTGCGCCAGGCCAGGCCCTTGAAGCTGATCGGCCGGGTGATCAGGCGCCCGTCGAGTTCCGGCAGGACGATATGCATGGCCAGGTCGCGCGAACCCAGGCCCTGGGCATTGGCTTGCCAGAGTTCGAGATTGTCCAGCGCGCAGATCGCCTGCAAAACCGGCACATCGCGACGGAACGGGCGCAGCTCCGGCGCTTCCGGGTTGCTCATGGCAAAACCGGTGGTGTTGATGATGACGCTGGCGTCGACCTCATCCAGCCAGTCCTCGACCTGGGCCAGGCAGGCCCCTTCCTTGAGGCTGGCGACGGCAACCGGTAACGGATTCAGGCCCTGGGCTTGCAGGCGCTGGCAGAACACATCGATAAACCCGGTATTCGCCGCCTGTAGCTGGGTGCGGTAGAACAGCAGCGCCGCCACCGGCGCGCCCGCCTGCCACTGCGCGTGCCAATCGGCCAGGGTCGCGTTGGCGTGCTGCGGGTGATACAGGCTGACACGCGGCAAGGCGCACGGCGCCTGCCAAGGGTAATCGCGCTGCAACCAGCGGCTGGCGATGCAGTTGAACAGCTGCCGCGCGTTCTGCGCGCCGCCCTGACGCAGGTACTGCCAGAGCCGTTCGCTGTCGTCCGCCGACACATTGCCCAGGCCGCTCAGCCCGGGATCTGGGCTGTCGTCGCCGGGCACCATGATCACCTGGGCGCCGCGCTCGGCCAGTTCGACCAGGCGCTCGATGCCGTAGCGCCAGTAACTGACGCCGCCATGCACGGAAATCAGGATCACCTTGGCGTGCTGCAGCACCTGCTCGACGTAGAGATCTACCGAGGCGTGATTGCCCAGCTGCGCCGGACTGGCCAGGCGCAGGCTGGGGTAATCCGCCGGCAGCTGCCGCGCCACCTCGGCCAGCAACGACAGGTGCGAATCGCCGGTGCAGAGAATCACCAACTCGGCCGGGGTCTGGCCAAGGTCGGCAATGCTGTCGGCCGGCAGCTGGCTGCCGGGCTGGGCGCGCAATAAATGCATGATCGCTCTTCTTGTAGGAGGGGCTGGGCGGCACTCCGCGTTAGCCGCGGCCCGTATCGAGCCTAGTCGCGGCTAAAGCCCCTCCCACACTCTGCTCAGGCCAGCGCCGCTTGCAGCTCGGCGTCGATGACGGCGTGGTCGAGCTGCTGGCCGATCACGATCAAGCGGGTGACGCGGGCCTCGTCGGCCTGCCAGGCGCGGTCGAAGTGTTTGTCGAATCGCTGGCCGACGCCTTGCAGCAACAGGCGCATGGGCTTGCCGGGAATCGCCGCGAAGCCCTTGATGCGCAGGATGCCGTGAGTGCTCACGGCGGCTTTCAGCGCCTGTAGCAAACGCGCTTCCTCGGCCTCCGGTAGTTCCACGTGGAACGAATCGAATTCGTCGTGATCGTGCTCTTCATGCCCTTCCAGGTCATGGTGGGTCTTGCGCCCATCGATATGCAGCTCGGTCTCGCAGTTCAGGCCCAGCAACACGCTCAACGGCAGCTCGCCGCCGTGAGCCTCGACCACCTTGACTGCCGGCGGCAGCTCTTGCGTCACTTCCGCGCGTACCGTGGCCAGGCCAGCAGCGTCGAGCAGGTCGGCCTTGTTGAGAATGACCAGGTCGGCGCTGGCCAGTTGGTCGGCGAACAGTTCGTGCAGCGGCGACTCATGGTCGAGGTTGGGATCGAGCTGGCGTTGCTGGTCGACCTGCTCCGGGAAGGCCGCGAAGGTGCCAGCGGCCACCGCCGGGCTGTCGACCACGGTAATCACCGCGTCGACGGTGCAGGCGTTGCGGATTTCCGGCCAGTTGAAGGCTTGCACCAACGGCTTGGGCAGGGCCAGACCAGAGGTTTCGATGAGGATGTGATCGAGGTCGTCACGGCGCGCCACCAGCTCGCGCATCACCGGGAAGAACTCCTCCTGCACGGTGCAGCACAGGCAGCCATTGGCCAGCTCGTAGACCCGGCCGTTGGCTTCTTCTTCGCTGCAACCGATCGAGCATTGCTTGAGGATTTCACCGTCGATGCCCAGCTCGCCGAACTCGTTGACGATCACCGCGATACGCCGCCCTCTGCATGGCTGAGCATATGCCGGAGCAGGGTGGTCTTACCGGCGCCGAGAAAGCCGGTGACGATGGTGACGGGAAGTTTGGCGAGCGTTTTCATGGGCGACCCTGCGTGGCTGCGAAAGAAAGACCAGCGGGCAGGGGGAACAGGCGTGGCGATAGAACGCGCCAGCCATGTACCACCGGAGCACCCCGCCCGGTTGTCAAAAGCGTTGCGAGGCAGGTCTCCTGGCTCACGACCGGGCTGGCGAATACTCGCCGGCCATTCCCTTCGCCTTCCCGCGCGGACGCAGTGGCTGTCAGGCTGTCGCGCTCAGGCGACAGACCAACACAAGGGTACGAGTCGTTTACAGTTGCGGGGGCAGCCAGGGCATAAACCCTGTTCCCTCTTAGCTTCGGTGGCAAAACCGAAGAACCTCGACGGGGTGAAGGCTACGCAGTGCCCGCAGGCAGGTCAATCGCCGCAGTTGACGGGCAGGGCCGCTTCGTGATGTTCTAAAAAGCTGTTTCAGGTGTCTCGCGCATTGCTGCGCGAGGTGAAACGGGAAGCCAGTGCGCCCTTGCGGGCAATTCTGGCGCTGCCCCCGCAACGGTAAGCGCATGTCAGGGTCATCATCGCCACTGTGCCGCAAGGCATGGGAAGGCTGACCCTCCACTGTCCAGTCGACAGTCTGCGTAAGCCCGGAGACCGGCCTGAAACTTTGTTTGGCAACCCGCGGTGGGCGGGTACGCGCCGGAATCCCGAGCCTGTTCAGGCCTGGGTCCTTGCTGCGTTCCTCCTGCATAGCTTCCCCAACAGCAGAAGGTCAGACCATGTCCAGCAGCGCACTCGCTTCTTCAGTAGCCGTCACCCTCCCTCTTTCGCAACGCCTGGTGTTGGCCGTCGGTAGCTGCCTGCTCGGCGCCGCGCTGATCTTCGTTGCCGGCTTCTCGCCTATCGAGGCGCTGCACAACGCTGCCCACGATACCCGCCACAGCGCCGCCTTCCCCTGCCACTGAGACCGCTGCCATGTTCAAGCGTATTGCCCAGACGGCAGGCTTCGCCGGCCTGCTTGCCGCCATTTTTCTGACCCTGTTGCAGAGTTTTTGGCTGACCCCGCTGATTCTTCAGGCGGAAAGCTATGAAAACAGCGCTCCTGCGCAAGACGTGCTGAGCGAGCATAGTCATGCCGCCGCAACCCCCGCCCATAGCCACGAGGCTGCCGCCGGCCATAGCCACGACGCACAAGCTTGGGCGCCGCAAGACGGCTGGCAACGCACCCTGGCCACCGGTTTGAGCAACCTGGTGGTGGCCATCGGTTTCGCCCTGGTGCTCGCCGGTCTGTTCACCCTGCGCGCGCCGGGTCAAACCTGGCAGGGCCTGCTGTGGGGCCTCGCCGGCTTTGCCACCTTCTCCCTCGCGCCGGCCGCCGGCCTGCCGCCGGAACTGCCGGGCAGCGCCGCCGCCGAGTTGCTGCTGCGCCAGTACTGGTGGATCGGCACGGCCGTGGCCACCGCTGTCGGCCTGGGCCTGTTGGCATTTAGCCGTCACTGGGCGCTGCGCATCGCGGGCTTGCTGGTACTGGCTATCCCCATCTGATCGGCGCGCCGCAACCTGAGGTGCATGCGAGCCTGGCCCCAGCAGCCCTGGAGCAAGAATTCATACTCGCTTCGCTGCTGAGCACCGCGCTGTTCTGGGCGGCCCTGGGCCTGGCTGCCGCCTGGTTCTACACGCGCCCCCGGCAGAGCGCCTGAGCCACTCCGGTGGCCAGTCCAACGGGGGCGCGACCGCCATGCGCAGGTTGATCTATGTCGCCGGCCTGGGTTGCCGGCGCGGTTGCTCGCGCGAGCAACTCCAGCACCTGCTGGAGCAGGCGCTGGCGTTGCAGGGTTTGCAGCCCGGCGACCTAAGTGGCCTGGCCAGCAGCGAGCACAAGCGCGATGAACCCGGTCTCCGTCAGCTGGCTGAACACCTGCATTTGCCGCTGACGTGGCTGTCGGCCAGCCAACTGGACGCTTACCAGAGCCGCCTGAGCCAACCCAGCGCGCTGAGCCTGCAGATGACCGGCAGCGCCGGAGTGGCCGAAGCCTGCGCCCTGGCTCAAGCCGAAAGCCTGAGTGGAGCGCGCGCCGAGCTGCTGTGCGAGAAGATCCGTTCGGCCAGTGCCACCTGCGCCCTCGCCTTCGCCCCAATTGTGGAGACTGTATGACCGTCTACTTTATCGGCGCCGGCCCCGGCGACCCGGAGCTGATCACCGTCAAGGGCCAGCGCCTGCTGCGCAGCTGCCCGGTGATTCTGTATGCCGGCTCGCTGGTGCCCACCGCGGTACTCGATGGGCATAGCGCCGAGTTGCTGGTCAACACCGCCGAACTGCATCTGGATGAAATCATCCGACTGATTCGCCAGGCCCACGAACAAGGTCAGGACGTCGCCCGCGTGCATTCCGGCGATCCCTCGCTGTACGGCGCCATCGGTGAGCAGATCCGCCACCTGCGTGCGCTGGCCATTCCGTTCCAGATCATCCCCGGGGTGACCGCCACTGCCGCCTGTGCGGCCCTGCTGGAAAGCGAACTGACCCTGCCCGACGTCTCCCAGACCCTGATCCTCACCCGCTACGCCAGCAAGTCGGCTATGCCCGCCGGCGAGCAACTGCATGATCTGGCCCGCCACGGCGCGACCATGGCCATACACCTGGGTGTGGTGCACCTGCGGAAAATCGTCGCCGAGTTGCTGCCGCATTACGGCGCAGACTGCCCGATCGCCGTGGTCCATCGCGCCAGCTGGCCCGA
This sequence comes from Pseudomonas sp. CC6-YY-74, assembly GCF_002025205.1. Classification (GTDB taxonomy): domain Bacteria; phylum Pseudomonadota; class Gammaproteobacteria; order Pseudomonadales; family Pseudomonadaceae; genus Aquipseudomonas; species Aquipseudomonas paeninsulae. Next base: position 4,077,671 of record NZ_CP019947.1, read on the forward strand.
TCAGGACTGGGTCAGCGGCACCCTGGCCGATATCGAGGCGCTGGTCAGCGCCAAGGGCTTTCGCCGCACCGCGCTGATCCTGGTCGGACGAGTGCTCAATGCCCAGGACTTTGCCGACTCGGCGCTGTACCACGCCGAGCACCGTCACCTGTTCAGGGGGCAAGACGCCTGAGGCAATACAGGCTGGAGTCGATCTTGGCGTAGTTATCCACAATCGCCACTTCGGCTCCCAACTCACGCAAACGGCTGTTCAGGTCACTGGCATACAGTTGCTGCAGAAAGCGCGGGTAATCGGCCTGCTGGGCCGCCGGCAATTGAGCTTGGACAAAGCCGTGCAGAGCCGGCAGCCGGAACTGCCAGTAACCTGGCCCACAGACAAAATCCTGCTCGCGCAGCAGGCCGACGAACGCCTCATCGCCCTGCAGCACTGCCTGGCAGCCATCGAATAACAGTGCCAACGCAGGGCTCATGCGCGCATTACTCGACCGTCACGCTCTTGGCCAGGTTGCGCGGCTGATCGACGTCGGTGCCCTTGAGCACGGCGACGTAGTAGGACAACAGCTGCAGCGGAATGGTGTAGAGAATCGGCGCCAGGGCGTCGTGGATATGCGGCATGTTCACCACATGGGTGCCCTCGCCGTTGCGCAGGCCGGCCTGCTCATCGGCAAACACCAGCAACTCGCCGCCACGCGCGCGCACTTCCTGCAGGTTGGATTTGAGCTTCTCCAGCAACTCGTTATTGGGCGCCACCGTGACCACCGGCATGTCGCTGTCGACCAACGCCAAGGGTCCGTGCTTGAGTTCGCCGGCCGGATAGGCTTCGGCGTGGATATAGGAAATCTCCTTGAGCTTGAGCGCCCCCTCCATGGCCACCGGATACTGCGCGCCACGGCCGAGGAACAGCGCGTGGTGCTTCTCGGCGAATAGCTCGGAGACCTTCTCCACCACCGTGTCCATCGCCAGGGCTTCGCCGAGGCGGGTCGGCAGGCGGCGCAGTTCGTCCACCAGCTCGGCTTCCAGTTGCTTATCCAGGCTGCCGCGGACCTGCCCGAGGGACAGGGTCAGCAGCATCAGGGCGACCAACTGGGTGGTGAAGGCCTTGGTCGAGGCCACACCGATTTCCGGGCCAGCCTGGGTCAACAGCGTCAGGTCTGATTCGCGCACCAGCGAGCTAATGCCAACGTTGCAGATTGCCAGGCTGGCCAGGTAACCGCCCTGCTCGGGGCTCAGCGCCTTGGCGTTGCGCAGCGCCGCCAGGGTGTCGGCGGTTTCGCCGGACTGGGAAATGCTGATGAACAGGGTATCGGCCTGCACCACCACCTTGCGGTAGCGGAATTCGCTGGCCACTTCGATCTGGCAGGGGACTCCGGCCAGTTCTTCCAGCCAGTAACGGGCGACCATGCCGGCGTGATAGCTGGTGCCGCAGGCGACGATCTGCACGTTCTTCACCCGCGCAAACAGCTCGGCGGCTTGCGGACCGAACGCCTGGACCAGCACCTGGTTACTGCCCAGACGGCCCTCCAGGGTGCGTTGCACGACCTTGGGTTGCTCATGGATTTCCTTGAGCATGAAATGGCGGAACTCACCCTTATCGGCGGCTTCGGCGCCTTCGTGGTACTGCACGCTCTCGCGTTGCACCGGGTTGCCGTCAACATCCCAGATCTGCAGGCCATCGCGCTGGATCTCGGCGATATCGCCTTCTTCCAGGTACATGAAGCGGTCGGTCACCTGACGCAGGGCCAGTTGATCCGAGGCGAGGAAGTTCTCGCCCAGGCCCAGGCCGATCACCAGCGGGCTGCCGCTGCGGGCGGCGAGCAGGCGATCCGGCTGTTGGGCGCTGATCACTGCCAGGCCGTAGGCGCCGTGCAGTTCCTTGACCGCGGCCTTGAGCGCGGCAGTCAGGTCACCCACACTCTGCAGCTTGTGTTCGAGCAGGTGGACGATGACTTCGGTGTCGGTATCCGAGCTGAACACGTAGCCCAGGCCCTTGAGCTGCGCGCGCAGTTGTTCGTGGTTTTCGATGATGCCGTTGTGCACCACCGCCAGATCAGTGCCGGAGAAATGCGGGTGGGCATTACGTTCACTCGGCGCGCCGTGGGTGGCCCAGCGGGTGTGGGCGATGCCCAGACGGCCGACCAGTGGTTCTGCAACTAACGCGGCTTGCAGTTCGCTGACCTTGCCCACCCGACGGCGGCGCTCGAGCTGGCCTTGCTCATTCAACAGCGCCACACCGGCGCTGTCGTAGCCGCGGTATTCCAGGCGTTTCAGACCTTCCACCAGCACGGCGGTGATGTTGCGTTCGGCGACGGCGCCCACGATGCCACACATAGTCTTGCTCCTTTAATGCTCTACGGCTGCGCAGATCAGGTTGACCCCGCGCGCCGTCAGTTGTTCGCGTGCCTCAGCGCTGAGGCGTTCGTCGGTTATCAGGGTATGGATGCTGCCCCAGGGCAGCTCCAGATTGGGAATCTTGCGGCCGATCTTGTCACTCTCGACCATCACTACCACCTCGCGGGCCACCTCGGCCATCACCCGACTCAGGCCGAGCAACTCATTGAAGGTGGTGGTGCCACGCGCCAGATCGATGCCATCGGCGCCAATGAACAGCTGGTCGAAGTCGTAGGAGCGCAGCACCTGCTCGGCGACCTGACCCTGGAACGATTCCGAGTGCGGGTCCCAGGTGCCGCCGGTCATCAGCAGCACCGGCTCGTGCTCCAGCTCGCTGAGGGCGCGGGCCACATTCAGCGAGTTGGTCATTACCACCAGGCCCGGCTTGTGGCCGAGCTGCGGAATCATTGCCGCCGTGGTGGTACCGCTGTCGATGATGATCCGCGCATGCTCGCGAATGCGCGCCACGCCGGCGCGGGCGATGGCCTGCTTGTAGGTGGAAATCGGCTGGCTGGCATCGCCGATCAACTCCTGCGGCAGGGGCACTGCGCCGCCATACCGGCGCAGCAGCAAGCCATTCTTCTCCAGGGCGCCGAGGTCTTTGCGAATGGTCACTTCCGAGGTTTCGAAACGCTTGGCCAACGCGTCGACACTCACCTCGCCCTGCTCGGCGAGCAAGGCGAGAATGGTGTGTCGACGTTGCGGTGTGTTGCGTTTCGACATGCTAAGTTTCGATTCGAAAGATAATTACGCGAATCAAAACCTAATGAAGCTTTCGAGTCAAGAGCCGCTTGGCGACCAGACCGTAGGGCGTACTCGCCGAAGGCAGTACGCCGAACTCTATGGCGGGCTGCCGCTGCACGGCGAGGCCGCCCTACCTGTTGATCTTCACCGGCCGTTTCCAGCCGTCGATATTGCGCTGCTTGGCGCGGCCTACCGCCAGCGTGCCCGCCGGTACATCGGCGGTGATCACCGAGCCGGCGCCAGTGGTAGTGCCGTCGCCCAGGGTCACGGGAGCAACCAGTGCGCTGTTGGAACCGATGAACACGTCCTCGCCCAGCACCGTCTTGTGCTTGTTGGCGCCATCGTAGTTGCAGGTGATGGTGCCTGCACCGATATTGCTCCGGGCGCCGATCTCGGCATCGCCCAGATAGCTCAGGTGGCCAGCCTTGGCGCCCTCGCCCAGCACGGCGTTCTTCAGTTCGACGAAGTTACCCACATGCGCCTTGGCCCCCAGGACGCTGCCGGGCCGCAGGCGGGCGAAGGGACCACAGTCGGCACCCTCGCCCAGTTCGGCGCCGTCCAGATGGCTGTTGGCTTTAACTACTGCGCCCTTGCGCAGGATGCTGTCCTTGATCACGCAGTTCGGGCCGATCGAAACAAAGTCTTCGATGACCACGCGGCCTTCGAGGATCACGTTGATATCGATCAGCACGTCGCGGCCCACCGTCACCTCGCCACGCAGGTCGAAACGCGCTGGATCGCGCAAGGTCACGCCCTGCACCATCAGGCTGCGCGCGGCACGCTGCTGGTAATGACGTTCCAACTCGGCCAATTGGATGCGATCGTTGGCGCCCTGCACTTCCATCGCATCCAGGGGCTGCTCGGTAGCCACGATCAAGCCGTCCGCCACGGCCATGGCGATCACGTCGGTAAGGTAGTACTCGCCCTGGACATTGCTGTTGGACAGCCGCCCGAGCCAGTCGCCCAGACGGTTGCCGGGTACGGCGAGAATGCCGGTGTTGCCTTCGCAGATCTGCCGTTGCTCGGGCGTGGCGTCCTTGTGCTCGACAATTGCCTTCACCACGCCAGCGGCATCGCGCACGATGCGGCCATAACCACTCGGATCGAGGAGGTCGACCGTCAATAGCCCAAGCTGCTCGGCGCCGACCTGCTCGAGCAAACGCTCGAGGGTGGCGGTCTCGATCAGCGGCACATCCCCGTAGAGGATCAGCACGCGCTCGGCAGTCAGCGCCGGCAGGGCCTGGGCCACGGCATGGCCGGTGCCCAGTTGTTCGCTCTGCAGGACGAAGTTCAGATCATCTGCGGCCAGTCGCTCACGCACCAGATCCGCACCATGCCCGATCACCACATGGATGCCGACAGGCGCAAGCTCTCGGGCACGGTCGATGACGTGCGCGAGCATGGATTGACCGGCAATCGGATGCAGGACTTTCGGCAAGGCGGAACGCATGCGAGTGCCCTGGCCGGCGGCGAGGATGACGATATCGAGAGACATAGGCAGACACTGATCCAAAAAATGCGGACAAAGAAAAAGGGTAGCCAAGGCTACCCTTTTACTCACTTGCGATGAAGCCTGACGAATCGCTTGCGGAAAACTGACGTTTTCAACAATCGAGTATCAGCTACCGCCGTACTTCTTGCGCAGCTGCTGGACGGTGCGCAGTTGAGCTGCGGCCTCGGCCAGACGAGCGGCGGCGGAGCCGTAGTCGAACTCGGCGCCTTTATCATGCAGGGCCTTCTCGGCAGCCTTGACGGCTTCCTGAGCAGAGGCTTCGTCGAGGTCGGCAGCACGCTGCACGGTATCGGCCAAAACCTTGATCATGTTCGGCTGCACTTCAAGAAAGCCACCGGAGATGTAATACACCTCGGCTTCGCCACCTTGCTTGATCAGGCGAATCGGACCTGGCTTGAGGTCGGTGATCAGCGGCGCGTGGCCTGGAGCGATACCCATATCACCCAGGTTGCCGTGCGCAACCACCATCTCGACCAGACCGGAGAAAATCTCGCCTTCTGCGCTGACGATGTCGCAATGGACTGTCATAGCCATATCTAGCCTCACAAAAGCGCCCGTCTCCGGGCGCACGGGTGATTACAGTTTCTTCGCTTTCTCGATGGCTTCTTCGATGCCGCCGACCATGTAGAACGCCTGCTCCGGCAGGTGATCGTAATCACCTTTCAGAATACCGCTGAAACCAGCGATGGAGTCCTTCAGGGAGACGTACTTGCCAGGCGAACCCGTAAAGACTTCGGCCACGAAGAACGGCTGCGACAGGAAGCGCTGGATCTTACGCGCACGGGATACCAACTGCTTGTCGGTTTCCGACAGCTCGTCCATACCCAGGATCGCGATGATGTCCTTCAGTTCCTTGTAACGCTGCAGCACGTACTGCACGCCGCGCGCGGTGTCGTAGTGCTCTTGACCGATCACGTTCGGGTCAAGCTGACGCGAACTGGAGTCGAGCGGGTCGACCGCTGGGTAGATACCCAGGGAGGCGATGTCACGAGACAGTACGACGGTGGCGTCCAAGTGGGCGAAGGTGGTCGCCGGGGACGGGTCAGTCAAGTCATCCGCGGGTACGTAAACGGCCTGGATCGAGGTGATCGAACCGCTCTTGGTCGACGTAATACGCTCTTGCAGGATACCCATTTCCTCAGCCAGCGTCGGCTGATAGCCCACGGCGGAAGGCATACGGCCCAGCAGAGCGGATACTTCGGTACCGGCCAGGGTGTAACGGTAGATGTTGTCGATAAACATCAGAACATCGTAACCGTCGTCCCGGAACTTCTCGGCAATGGTCAGACCGGTCAGCGCTACGCGCAGACGGTTGCCTGGCGGCTCGTTCATCTGACCGTAAACCAGGGCTACCTTGTCGAGAACGTTGGAGTCCTTCATCTCGTGGTAGAAGTCGTTACCCTCGCGGGTACGCTCGCCCACGCCGGCGAACACGGAGTAACCGCTGTGCTCGATGGCGATGTTACGGATCAGTTCCATCATGTTGACGGTCTTGCCGACACCGGCACCACCGAACAGACCGACTTTACCGCCTTTGACGAACGGGCAGATCAGGTCGATAACCTTGATGCCGGTTTCCAGCAGGTCGTTGCCGCCCGCTTGTTCAGCGAAAGACGGCGCAAGGCGGTGAATGCCCCAACGTTCTTCTTCGCCGATCGGACCGGCTTCGTCGATCGGATTACCGAGTACGTCCATGATCCGGCCCAGGGTCGCTTTACCAACCGGTACGGAGATGGCAGCGCCAGAGTCGATAACGTCCAGACCGCGCTTCAAGCCTTCGGTAGAACCCATCGCAATGGTACGAACCACGCCGTCGCCCAGCTGTTGCTGAACTTCCAGAGTGGTTTCCGCGCCTTGTACTTTCAGCGCGTTGTAGATGTTCGGGACCTGATCGCGTGGGAATTCCACGTCGATCACGGCGCCGATGATTTGTACGATACGTCCGCTACTCATAGCTGGATCCTCTGAATATATGAACCGGTATCAGACCGCGGCTGCGCCGCCAACGATTTCCGAGATCTCTTGGGTGATCGCCGCCTGACGCGCCTTGTTGTAGATCAGCTGCAAATCGCTGATCAGATCACCGGCGTTGTCGGTAGCGTTCTTCATCGCGATCATCCGCGCCGCTTGTTCAGCTGCGTTGTTCTCGACCACCGCCTGGTACACCTGCGACTCCACGTAGCGCACCATCAAGCCGTCCAGCAGCTCCTTGGCATCGGGTTCATAGAGATAGTCCCAGTGATGCTTGAGCTTTTGATCCGAATCAGCGACCAGGGGAATCAACTGTTCCACTGTCGGCTGTTGCGTCATGGTGTTGATAAACTTGTTCGATACCACGGACAAACGGTCGATGCGTCCATCGAGGTACGCATCGAGCATGACCTTGACGCTACCGATCAGATCGTTGATCGACGGCTCTTCGCCCAGGTGGCTGATCGCAGCAACGACATTGCCACCAAAGCTGCGGAAGAATGACGCACCCTTGCCACCAATCACGCAGATGTCGATCTCTACACCTTGTCCGCGGTTTACCACCATGTCCTTGACCAGGGCCTTGAACAGGTTGGTATTGAGGCCACCACATAAGCCACGGTCGCTGCTCACCACCACATAACCAACGCGTTTTACTTCACGCTCGATCATGAACGGATGAAGGTATTCCGGGTTGGCATTGGCCAGATGACCAATCACCTGACGGATGCGCTCCGCGTAAGGACGGCTGGCAGACATGCGCATTTGAGCCTTGCGCATCTTGCTGACAGCTACCTTTTCCATGGCGCTGGTGATCTTTTGCGTGCTTTTGATGCTCGCAATCTTGCTGCGAATCTCTTTTGCGCCTGCCATTTGACACCTATCGGGTTAGCAGGCGGAGGTCATAGACCTCCGCTGCGGCTTACCAGGTTTGGGTGGCCTTGAACTTCTCGATACCGGCTTTCAGGCCAGCGTCGATTTCGTCATTGAAGTCACCCTTCACGTTGATCTTCGCCATCAAGTCGGCGTGATCGCGGCTGAAGTAAGCAATCAGAGCTTGTTCGAAGCTGCCGATTTTGACGATTTCGATGTCCTGCAGGTAGCCACGCTCGGCCGAGTACAGGGACAGCGACATGTCGGCGATGGACATCGGCGCGTATTGCTTCTGCTTCATCAGCTCGGTAACGCGCTGACCATGCTCAAGCTGCTTGCGGGTGGCTTCGTCCAGGTCAGAAGCGAACTGGGCGAAAGCCGCCAATTCACGGTACTGAGCCAGAGCGGTACGGATACCACCGGAAAGCTTCTTGATGATCTTGGTCTGAGCGGCACCACCTACGCGGGAAACCGAAACACCGGCGTTCACTGCCGGGCGAATGCCGGAGTTGAACATGGCCGATTCCAGGAAGATCTGACCGTCGGTGATCGAGATCACGTTGGTCGGAACGAACGCGGAAACGTCGCCAGCCTGGGTTTCGATGATCGGCAGAGCGGTCAAGGAACCGGTCTTGCCAGTCACGGCGCCATTGGTGAACTTCTCGACATACTCTTCGGAAACGCGCGATGCGCGCTCCAGCAGACGACTGTGGAGATAGAACACGTCGCCTGGGTAGGCTTCACGGCCTGGCGGACGGCGCAGCAGCAGGGAAATCTGGCGGTAAGCCACGGCTTGCTTGGACAGATCGTCATACACGATCAGTGCGTCTTCGCCACGGTCGCGGAAGTACTCGCCCATGGTGCAACCGGCGTACGGTGCAATGAATTGCAGCGCAGCGGATTCGGAAGCACCGGCAGCGACGATGATGGTGTTAGCCAAGGCGCCGTTTTCTTCCAGCTTGCGAACCACGTTGGCGATGGTCGATTGCTTCTGACCAATTGCCACGTAGACACACTTAATGCCGCTGTCTTTCTGGTTGATGATGGCATCGATCGCCAGAGCGGTTTTACCGATCTGCCGGTCGCCGATGATCAGCTCGCGCTGGCCACGGCCAACCGGAATCATGGCGTCGACGGCCTTGTAACCGGTTTGCACCGGTTGGTCGACTGACTTACGCCAGATCACGCCCGGTGCAACCTTCTCAACCGCGTCGGTAGCGACGTTGTTCAGCGGGCCTTTACCGTCAACCGGGTTACCCAGAGCATCGACTACGCGACCCAGCAGTTCCGGACCTACCGGCACTTCGAGGACGCGGCCGGTGCACTTGGCGCTCATGCCTTCAGCCAACGACTGATAGGCACCGAGAACCACAGCGCCGACAGAGTCGCGCTCAAGGTTCATCGCCATGCCGTAGACGGCACCCGGGAACTCGATCATTTCACCGTACATAACGTCGGCGAGACCATGAATACGCACGATACCGTCGGATACGCTGACGACTGTGCCTTCGTTTCGGGCTTGCGAGGCTACATCGAGCTTGTCGATGCGGCCCTTGATGATTTCACTTATTTCGGAAGGATTGAGTTGCTGCATAGCTCTGCTGCCCCTTCAAACTCAAGATTTCAATGCTTCGGCCAGTTTCGCGATTTTGCCGCGAACTGAGCCATCGATAACCAGGTCGCCGGCGCGGATCACGACACCACCGATCAGGCTGGCATCCTCCGTAGCATGCAGGCGCACTTCCCGGTTGAGCCGTGCACTGAGAACCTTGGCGAGTTTGTCTTGCTGTTCATCGCTCAATGCGAAGGCACTGGTGACATCCACGTCGACCGATTTTTCCTGTTCGGCTTTATACAGCTCGAACAGATCGGTGATCTCCGGCAGCAAGGCCAGGCGATCGTTTTCGGCGACAATATGAATGAAATTGCGTACCTGGGCGTCGAACTTGTCACCACACACCTCGTTCAAGGTGGTGGACTTATCTGTACTCGTCAGACGCGGAGCCCCGAGCATGCGCTGGATGGTGTCGTCTTGCGACACCGCAGCAGCCAGGCCGAGCATGGCTGACCAAGAGGCCAGTTGCTGGTGGGCCTGGGCATACTCAAAGGCAGCCTTAGCGTAAGGTCGGGCCAGCGTGGTCAGTTCTGCCATGATCGCGCCCTCGCTTAAATTTCGGCTGCCAGTTTGGAAACCAGCTCCGCATGCGCGTTTTGGTCGATAGATATGCCCAGGATCTTCTCGGCACCGCTGACGGCCAGGCTACCCACTTGGGCACGCAAGGCGTCTTTGACGCTGTTCAGTTCCTGTTCGATCTCGGCCTGAGCCTGAGCCTTCACGCGGTCAGCTTCGACACGGGCCTGGTCACGGGCTTCGTCGACGATCTGAGTTCCACGTTTCTTGGCTTGCTCAATGATTTCGGCTGCTTGGCCTTTGGCTTCGCGCAGTTGTTGGGCCACTTTATCTTGGGCCAACTCCAGGTCACGAGCCGCACGGCTGGCAGCGTCCAGTCCATCTGCAATCTTCTTCTGACGATCCTGCAAAGCCGTAATGACCGGAGGCCACACGAACTTCATGCAGAACAGCACGAAGATGAAGAAGGCAACGGACTGGCCAATCAGGGTTGCATTAATGTTCACGCCAACACCTCGCTCGTTCGTTGTCCATCAAACCAATCCACTCGAATACTCGAGTGATTAGCCTGCAATTTGACCAACGAAGGGGTTCGCGAAGGTGAAGAACAATGCGATACCAACACCGATCATGGTCACGGCGTCGAGCAGACCGGCGACGATGAACATTTTAACTTGCAGCATCGGTACCATTTCCGGCTGACGCGCAGCGCCTTCCAGGAACTTGCCGCCCAGCAGGCCGAAACCAATGGCGGTACCCAGGGCACCCAGGCCAATCAGCAGTGCTACAGCGATCGCGGTCAGACCAACTACAGTTTCCATCTTTCCTCCCGACTTTTATGTCGTATTGGTTTAAGGTTTTCTAAGGTAAAGCGGTAAAGCTAAATCATTGCCTGTATTGCCCTTGCGGGCGTCCACCTTGAGCAGAGCGCAGCCTAATCTGCCTTTTCCCCGTCGGGGAAGGGCATCAAGGATGCGCGTTGCGCTCTTAGTGGTTGTCTTCGTGCGCCATCGACAGATAGACGATGGTCAACATCATGAAGATGAACGCTTGCAGCACGATGATCAGGATGTGGAACACTGCCCACGCCCACTGCAAGACGATACCGAGACCGCCCAGCAGCAAACCGCCGCTGAACATGACTGCGATAAGGATGAAGATCAGCTCGCCGGCATACAGGTTACCGAACAGACGCAGAGCCAGGGAAATCGGCTTGGCAATCAGGGTCACCAACTCGAGTAGCAAGTTAACCGGCACAAACAGCGCCTGAATCAGGACGTTCTTGCTGCCGAACGGGTGCAGGGTCAACTCACCGATGAAACCGCCAATGCCTTTGACCTTGATGCTGTAATAGATAATCAGGGCAAATACCGACAGGGCCAGGCCCAGGGTGGCGTTCGGGTCGGTGGTCGGCACGACGCGGAAGAACAGATGCGGGTCACCCATGATGGTCGCAGCCAGCATCGGCAGCCAGTCCACCGGGATCAGATCCATAAAGTTCATCAGGAAGACCCAGACGAAGATGGTCAGACCCAGCGGTGCGATCAGTGCGTTGCGGCCATGGAAAGTGTCTTTGACACTGCCATCGACGAACTCGACCAGTACTTCGACGAAATTCTGCAGCCCACCCGGTTGCCCGGAAGTGGCGCGCTTGGCTGCAGCGCGGAACAACAGAATGAAAATCAGGCCGAGCACCACCGACACCAACAGGGTATCGACATGGAATGCCCAGAAGCCCATTTCTTGGGCTTCCCTGAGGTTGTGGGCAAAACTCCAGCCGTTGACCGGGTGCTGACCATAGGTCAGGTTGGTCAAGTGGTGCTGGATATAACCCGAAGCGGTTTCTGCTGCTGCCATATATCCCTCGAGCGCTAAGGTCTTAAAAATCTTATTTTCATTAGCCAGGGTGAGAACCAGTTGACCAACTGGGTCAACAGGAATACGCCGAATACCGCCAGCGCATCCAATGGCTTCACGCCTGCAAACGTCAGTGCAAACAGCACTGCCGTCAAAATCAGTTTGCCCGCTTCACCGGCATAAAAAGACCGGACTATCGCTTGGGCGGCCCGCGCTCCACTGAAACGGAACGCCTTGTGGGCAAAGTACACATTCGGCAACCAGGCAATCAGCCCGCCACACAACCCCGAATAACCACTTACTGCTCCCTGTGTGGCGTACAGCACCGCAGCCGCTAACAGTAGTACAGCCAGCTGGGTCAGCAAGACCGGAAACACCGCTAAACGATGAAAGGGCAGGCGATTTTGCTTGCGAACATCCATCGGTACAGTCCTTACGGCGTCGGCCGCCTCAAATCAACGACTTGGCATATTTCGTGCCGACAAAAGCGCGCAAAGTATATGGGCGCAGCCCCCCAGGTTCAACTGTCAGGTAGTGATTTCCGTGACCCCGCTACATGCTCAATTGTTTCAGCGGATGTGGGCCAGAACGCCCTGCAGTTCATCCAGCGAGTTGTAGCGAATCACCAGTTGGCCTTTGCCCTTTTGCCCATGCTTGATCTGCACTGGAGAGCCCAGGCGCTCGGCTAGGCGCTGTTCCAGGCGACTGATGTCCGGGTCGGCTTTGGCCTCCACAACCGGCTTTTCCTTGCCACTCAACCACTGGCGTACCAGGGCTTCGGTTTGCCGCACGGTCAACCCACGTGCGACAACGTGTCGCGCCCCTTCGACCTGTTGTTCCGCTGGCAGACCAAGTAGAGCACGAGCATGCCCCATCTCCAGATCGCCATGGGACAGCAGGGTCTTGATCTCCTCCGGCAGACCGATCAGGCGCAGCAGGTTGGTGATGGTCACGCGGGATTTGCCCACGGCCTCAGCCACCTGTTGCTGGGTCAACTGGAACTCCTGCTGCAATCGTTGCAGGGCAACGGCCTCGTCGATCGGGTTGAGGTCTTCACGCTGGATGTTCTCGATCAGCGCCATGGCAATCGCCGCCTCGTCGGGCAGTTCACGCACCATCGCCGGGATCTTGTCCAGGCCAGCTTGCTGGCAGGCACGCCAGCGTCGCTCACCGGCGACGATCTCGAAACGGCCTTCGCCAATCGGTCGCACCACGATCGGTTGCAGGACGCCCTGAACCTTGATCGACTGCGCCAGTTCCTCCAGCGCGGTGGCGTCCATATCGCGGCGCGGTTGGTACTTGCCGCGCTGAATCAGATCCAGTGGCAGGTATTGCAGCTCACGGCTATCGGCCTGAGCGGCTTCTTCCTGCAGAGCAGTGACGGTGGTGCCACCCAGCAGGGCGTCCAAGCCGCGTCCAAGCCCTCGTTTCTTGGTGGCCATGCAGAGTTCCTTATGCGGTTGCGGAGCGGGCGCTGGCGCGTTGACGGCGAACCAGCTCGCCAGCCAAGGCCAGGTAGGCAATGGCGCCACGGGATTGCTTGTCGTATACCAGCGCCGGCATGCCATAGCTTGGGGCCTCGGCCAGGCGAATGTTGCGCGGGATAACGGTTTGGTACAGCGTGTCGGGGAAATGTTGCTTGAGCTGCGCCGAAACATCGTTGGTCAGGCTGATGCGCGGATCGTACATGGTACGCAGCAGGCCTTCGATTTTCAGGGTCGGATTGAGCATTTTCGCAATGCGCTGAATGCTGTTGACCAGGTCGCTCAAGCCTTCCAGGGCGAAATACTCGCATTGCATGGGGATGATCACCCCATCGGCGGCCACCAGGGCATTGACCGTAAGCATCGACAGCGCCGGCGGACAGTCGATGAGGATGTAGTCGTAGTTCTCGCGGATCGGCGCCAAGGCGTTACGCAGGCGACTTTCCTTCATTTTCATTTCCAGCAGGCCGACTTCCGCAGCCGTCAGGTCACGGTTGGCCGGCAGCAACTGGTAACCGCCGTGCTCGGAATATTGCATGGCCTCGACCAGGTTGCATTCGCCGATCAGCACGTCGTAGATCGAATGTTCCAGGGCATGCTTATCCACACCGCTGCCCATGGTCGCGTTGCCCTGTGGATCAAGATCGATCAGCAGTACGCGGCGCTTGGTCGCAACCAGCGAGGCCGCCAGATTGATGCAGGTGGTGGTCTTGCCCACGCCGCCTTTCTGGTTGGCGATTGCGAATACTTTAGCCATGTTGCGTTCCCCCTAGACCGAGCGACGCAGTATCAGCAGATGACGCTGACCTTGGCAACCGGGAACCTTGAGCACATGGGTGGCTGCCAGGCGGAAGTCGGCCGGCAGAGCTTGCAATTCGTCGTCCGGATGCACGCCCTTCATGGCCAGCCACTGACTCTGGCCATCACCGAGATGGCGGGTCCAGTTGGCAAAATCCTCCAGGCTGCTGAAGGCGCGGGAGACGATAGCGCTGAACGCCTGCTGCGGCTTGAAGGCCTCGACCCGGCTGTGGATAACTTCCAGGTTGGTCAGTTTCAGCTCCAGCTTCACCTGAGTCAGAAAGCGGGTTTTTTTGCCATTGGAGTCGAGCAGGGTGAACTGTCGCTCGGGGAACAGGATGGCCAGCGGAATGCCCGGCATGCCGCCACCACTGCCGACGTCCAGCCAGTTATCCCCAGCCTCGGCGACATAGGGCTGCACACTCAGGCTATCGAGCAGGTGGCGCGAGACCATTTCGTCCGGATCGCGCACTGCGGTGAGGTTGTAGGCCTTGTTCCACTTGATCAGCAGCGCCAGATAGGCCAGCAACTGTTCCTGCTGCACGGCCGAGACCTCGACGCCCAGCTCGAGGGCGCCTTGCGCCAGTTCTTCGGCGTGCTTGCTGGTGACCACAGACATCAGGCGCTTTGCTCCAGCTGGCGACCAGCTCCGCGTTTTTTCAGGTGGATCAGCAGCAGGGAAATCGCCGCCGGGGTGACCCCGGGAATCCGCGAAGCCTGGCCGAGGGTTTCGGGACGCGTGTTGCCGAGCTTGTGCTGGATTTCCTTGGACAGCCCGGAAATCCCGTTGTAATCGATATCCACAGGCAATTTGGTGTCTTCGCTGGCGCGCAGCCGGGCGATTTCATCCTGCTGACGGTCGATGTAGCCGGCGTACTTGGTCTTGATCTCGACCTGCTCGGCGACTTGCGGGTCTTGCACACCTGCGCCGGTCAGTTCGACCAGGCCGAGGTAATCGATCTCCGGGCGCGACAACAGGTTGAGTAGGTTGTACTCGTGGGTCAGCGGCGTGCCGAAGCGGGCGGCAATCGCATCGCCCTGGGGCGTGCCGGGCCTGACCCAGGTACTTTTCAGGCGCTGTTCTTCCAGGGTGATGGCTTCACGCTTGATCTCGAACGCGGCCCATCGCTGATCGTCGACCAGGCCCAGCTCGCGGCCTTTTTCGGTCAAACGCAGGTCGGCGTTGTCTTCGCGCAGAATCAGCCGGTATTCGGCCCGCGAAGTGAACATGCGGTATGGCTCCTGGGTGCCCAGGGTGATCAGGTCGTCGACCAATACGCCGAGGTAGGCCTCGTCGCGGCGCGGGCACCAGCTGTCTTGGCCCTGCGCACGCAATGCGGCATTGGCTCCGGCGAGCAGCCCCTGGGCGCCGGCTTCTTCGTAGCCGGTGGTGCCATTGATCTGGCCGGCGAAGAACAAACCAGCAATGACCTTGGTTTCCAGGCTGTATCTCAAGTCTCGCGGATCGAAGTAGTCGTACTCGATGGCGTAGCCCGGACGCACGATATGGGCGTTTTCCAGGCCGCGGATCGAGCGCACCAGCTGCAATTGCACGTCGAACGGCAATGAGGTGGAAATCCCGTTGGGATAGAGCTCATGGGTGGTCAGCCCCTCAGGCTCGATAAATACCTGATGGCTGTCCTTGTCGGCAAAGCGGTGAATCTTGTCTTCGATCGATGGGCAGTAACGCGGCCCGACGCCTTCGATCACCCCGGAGTACATCGGCGAACGATCGAGGTTGGCGGCAATGATCTCGTGGGTCTGGGCATTGGTATGGGTGATCCAGCAACTGACCTGACGCGGATGTTGCTCTTGTGAACCGAGGAACGACATCAGCGGAGTCGGCGTATCGCCCGGCTGCTCGGTCATCACGGAAAAATCCACCGAACGGCCATCGATGCGCGGCGGGGTACCGGTCTTCAGGCGACCGACACGCAGCGGCAATTCCCGCAAGCGCTGAGCCAGAGCAATCGAGGGTGGATCGCCGGCGCGGCCGCCGGAATAGTTCTGCATGCCGATGTGGATAAGTCCACCGAGGAAGGTGCCGGTGGTCAATACCACTGAATCGGCGAATATCCGCAGACCCATCTGGGTGATCACGCCTTTGACTTCATCGTTCTCGACGATCAGGTCATCCGCGGCTTGCTGAAATATCCACAGGTTGGCCTGGTTTTCCAGGGTTTCGCGGATCGCCGCCTTGTACAGCACCCGGTCGGCCTGGGCGCGAGTGGCGCGAACGGCAGGACCCTTGCGGCTGTTGAGCACGCGAAACTGGATGCCGGCCTTGTCGGTGGCCGTTGCCATGGCGCCACCCAGGGCGTCGATTTCCTTGACCAGGTGGCTTTTGCCGATCCCGCCGATCGCCGGATTGCAGCTCATCTGACCAAGAGTTTCCACGTTATGGGTCAGCAGCAGGGTTTTTACCCCCATGCGTGCCGCTGCCAAAGCAGCCTCGGTGCCGGCATGACCACCGCCGATCACGATCACCTGAAAACGGGAAGGGAAATCCACCACGCACCTCGTGCCTGTTGTGAAGCTTTGAAAAGCTGGAAAGCCGGCGAGTATAGGGATTTAGCCGGTGTGAAAGAAGTCTTTTGCACAAAAAATAGCCAGCCTGTCCTGCCTCTCTCAGAGCTTCCGACTAATAAAGAATAAAAGAATAGATTTATATAGATCTTTGTTTTTATGTTTATAAAGTAGGAAGCGCTTTTCTGTGGATAGATCCATACAGCCCAATGGCCACGTAGCTTTCAGCGTTTTAAAAAGCTGTGATGATCCTGCCGTTAGCCTGTTCGATAGCCGTAGACAGCCTGTGGATGAAAGGGGTAGTTATCCACAGGGCGATTTATCCTCAGTTTTATCACCGGGTTATGGACCGGGCTTAGGCCCGGTTTTCCACAGGGCTTAGACGGGAAAATAACTCAATTTAAAACGGAGTTTGGCTAAGGCAACGACTGCCTGAAGGATGCAATCGTGAAGTCGTTGGACAGGACAGGTCGTCCAAGTCGCAGGATGGGGTAGGTGCAGAGGAGAGATTTGCATCAGCCGGAGAAGCTGAAGGAGATACTCAGGAGGGCGCTGATCGATTTTTTTGCAGCGATTTACCCGCTGACTCATAGGAGCTGTTCATAGCCCATACGAGTCAACGTAACCCGGGAACGTCCCCCGAATGTGCTGCGTTCTACGGATCTTTTGAACTAGGCGCTGCTGAGCTGGAACGGATCGCCGTCCAGCTCACCGGGGGAAGACGGTATCTACTTGCCGATACAGAAGCTGGAGAATATCCGTCCGAGCAGATCGTCAGAGCTGAACGCTCCGGTGATTTCGCCCAGAGACTGTTGCGCCAGGCGCAGGTCTTCGGCGAGCAGCTCCCCGGCGCCTGCCAGGGTCAGCTGAGCGTGACCGTGGTCGAGGTGGGTGGCGGCCAGGCGCAACGCCTCCAAATGCCGCCTGCGGGCACTGAAGCTGCTCTCGGCAGTCTGTTCGTAGCCCATGCAGGCTTTCAGGTGCTCACGCAGCAGATCCAGACCGTCGCAGGACCTAGCCGAGAGGCTGATGGTCACATGGCCATCGTTGCCGACTTCCAGGGCAATGGCTTCGCCCGACAAGTCCGCCTTGTTGCGAATCAGGGTGACTTTGCCCTGATCGGGACGTTGAGCGAGAAATTCCGGCCATAGCGAGAACGGATCGTCGGCTTCTGGAGCAGTGGCATCGACCACCAGGAGAATACGGTCGGCTTCGCCAATGGCTTTCAGTGCGCGCTCGACGCCGATCTTTTCCACCTGATCCTCGGTGTCGCGCAAACCGGCGGTATCCACCACATGCAGCGGCATGCCGTCGATGTGGATATGTTCGCGCAGTACGTCACGGGTGGTGCCGGCGATCTCGGTGACGATGGCCGCTTCGCGCCCGGCCAGGGCATTGAGCAAACTGGATTTCCCAGCATTTGGCCGACCGGCGATCACCACCGTCATGCCATCGCGCAGCAGTGCACCTTGGCCGGCTTCGCGCAGCACGCCGGCGAGGTCTGTGCGTACGCCCTCGAGCAGGTTGAGCACATGGCCATCGGCAAGAAAGTCGATTTCCTCTTCGGGAAAGTCGATGGCTGCCTCGACGTAGATCCGCAGGCTGATCAAGCGTTCGGTCAGGCCATGCACGCGCCGCGAGAACTCGCCTTGCAGCGAACGCAGGGCATTGCGTGCAGCCTGTGCCGAGCTGGCTTCGATCAGGTCGGCAATCGCTTCGGCCTGGGCCAGGTCGAGTTTGTCGTTGAGGAATGCACGCTCGCTGAACTCGCCGGGACGGGCCTGGCGAGCGCCGAGTTGCAGGCAACGGCGCAGGAGCAAGTCGAGCACCACCGGGCCGCCGTGGCCTTGCAGTTCCAGTACATCCTCGCCGGTAAAGGAGTTGGGCCCGGGGAAGTACAGGGCCAGGCCCTCATCCAGCACCTGCTCGGCATCGGCAAAAAAAGGGCCGTAATGGGCATAACGAGGTTTCAGTTCACGTTGGCAAATCGCTAGGGCCAGTTGCCCGGCCAAGGGACCCGAGACCCGCACGATGCCGACGCCACCACGGCCCTGGGCTGTGGCAACGGCGGCAATGGTTTCACGGACTGCTGACATGCTGGACTCCAAACGCTGGATAGCAAGACGCCCCACGATGGGGGCGTCTTTTTAACGGCTTGCTCGAGCTTGGAAGCTCCGCCTTATCAGGCCGCAGCCGCCTTGGTTGCTGCTTCAATCTTGCGCGTAATGTACCACTGCTGAGCGATAGACAGGCAGTTGTTGACCACCCAGTACAGCACCAGGCCGGCCGGGAACCAGAGGAAGAAGAAGGTGAAGATGATTGGCATCATCTTCATCACCTTGGCCTGCATCGGATCCGGCGGTGTCGGGTTGAGCTGCTGCTGGATGAACATGGTGGCGCCCATGATAATCGGCAGGATGAAGAACGGATCCTTGATCGCCAGGTCGGTAATCCAGAACATCCAGGGTGCCTGACGCATTTCCACGCTTTCCAGCAGGGTCCAATACAGGGCGAGGAACACCGGCATCTGTACCAGGATCGGCAGGCAACCGCCTAACGGGTTGATCTTCTCTTTTTTGTACAGCTCCATCATGCCCTGGGACATCTTCTGCTTATCGTCACCCAACTGCTCTTTCAGCGCGGCCAGTTTCGGCGCGACGGCACGCATGCGCGCCATCGACTTGTAGCTGGCGGCAGACAGTGGGAAGAAGATCAGTTTGATGATGATGGTCAGCACAATGATCGACCACCCCCAGTTACCCAGGATGCTGTGGATATGTTCCAACAACCAGAAGATCGGTTGCGCGAGGAACCACAGAATGCCGTAGTCGACGGTCAATTCCAGCCCAGGGGACAGGGTTTTCAGGTGACCCTGGAGCTTCGGGCCGGCATACAGAATCGCACTGACTTCGCCTTGTGTGCCGGGAGCAACCTGAACGGCCGGACCGGTATAGCCGACAATGTAATTGCCTTGGCTGTCTTTGCGGGTCTGGACCTGATTGGTGCTGCCTTTTTCGGGAATCCAGGCCGTGACGAAATAGTGCTGCAGCCAGGCTACCCAGCCGCCTTCGACGGTTTCCTTGAAGGGCTTCTTGTCGATATCTTTCATCGACACTTTTTTGTACGACTCTTCGGTTGTCCAGAGCGCGCCACCCAGGTAGGTAGCGGTGCCAGTGGCAGTGGTCGACGAGGGATCGTCACTGCCATCGCGCTTGAGTTGAGCGAACATATTGCCGTTCCAGGCCTGGCCACTCTGGTTGTCGATCAAGTAGCTGACGTTCATCTGGTAAGACGCAGGGTCTACGCAACCCGGCTTCTTCAGCTGTTGTTCTGCGGCCGAGCACTCGGGATTCAGACCGCGGGTGAAGGTAAAGCGCTTGGTGTAATTGACACCGTCTTCGCTGAGCTTGAGGTCTACCTGCAGTTGGTCCTGGCCTTCAGCCAATTTATAACTCTGCTGGTCGCTGCTCCACAGGGCACGACCGCTGGATTTGTCCGGCGCACTGGTGCCGATCAAACCGCTTTGCGCCAGATAGGTGCGCTCGCTGCCATTATCAAACAGCTGGAACGGCACATCCGGGTGGTCTTGCCGGCGCGGGTACTGCGGCAAACGCAGCTCTACCACATCACCGCCACGTGGATCGATGGCCAGATCCAGTACGTCGGTTTTCACTCGAATCAGTTGATCACTGACGGCCACTGGGGCAACGCTGATAGAGCCTGATTCGGCGGCAGGGGCTGCAGTCGGTATGTCGTCACCGCTGGCTGTTTGGGCGCGGGCAGTGGTATCTGGCAAGCTCGGAACGGTACTGCTGACTGCTGCAGTCTGAGTCGGCAGGGCAGCTTGACCGTAGTCCTGGTTCCACTGGAGAACCATCATATAGGACACGATTGCCAGGGCGACGATCAGGATCGAGCGTTGAATATCCATGATTATTCGGCCATCGAAGAGGAACGGGAGGGTTTCGCGGGGGGAACCGGGTCGTAGCCACCGGGATTCCACGGGTGACAGCGGCCGAGCCGGCGCAATGCCAGCCAACCACCACGCATGAGGCCTTGTTGTTCGATGGCTTCATGCGCGTAGCAGGAGCAGCTTGGATAAAAACGACAGTGGCTGGCCATCAAAGGACTGATGGCATAGCGGTAGAACTGGATTGGAACCAAGGCCAGTTTACGCATGGGGACTGTCGTTTATCCCGATAGGGGTAGAAGTTTCCGGGCTTGGTTTGTTGCGTGCCAGGCGTTTCCAGAGCTTGCCGAACTGGAGAGCCAGTTCGGCATTCTGCAGATCGCCCAGGCCTTTACGCGCAACCACTACGATGTCCCAACCGACCAGGTTGTCCTGGTTGAGGCGGAACGATTCGCGGA
Source organism: Pseudomonas sp. CC6-YY-74 (assembly GCF_002025205.1). Lineage (GTDB taxonomy): Bacteria > Pseudomonadota > Gammaproteobacteria > Pseudomonadales > Pseudomonadaceae > Aquipseudomonas > Aquipseudomonas paeninsulae. Next base: position 4,098,324 of record NZ_CP019947.1, read on the forward strand.
TCTGGCGTTTCAGGCGATTGCGTTCAACCGAGAGCTTGACGCTCTTCTTGCCGATCACCAAACCCAAACGGGGGTGGTCAAGCTGGTTGCTACGCGCCAGCAGCAGGACATTTTTGCCCGGAACTTTGCCGCTAGGGGAGTCGAAGACTGCCTTGAATTGTCGGGGGTTAGCAGACGCTTTTCCCGACTGAAGTCTCGACTCACCAAAATACCGAAATTTAGACGGCGAGACGCTTACGGCCCTTGGCGCGGCGACGCGACAGGACAGCACGGCCGCTTTTGGTGGCCATACGAGCACGGAAACCGTGAGTGCGAGCGCGTTTGATAGTGCTGGGTTGGAAAGTGCGTTTCATGGCGTGTTACCTGGCTGTCGACTACGGGCCGGAATGGCCCCCGTTTTAAGAGACCGGCGATTCTAGAGAAACACGAGGGTCAGGTCAATTTCCAACCAGCATTTTCGTTAATAAAGAATATAGAGAAGAGAATATTTAAAGCTTTTCTGTAATGTTAATAACTATTAGTAAGCCGCTTTTCTGTGCATAAGTGCCTCTGGCCCTTTATTCATGAAGCTTACAGAGCAGGGTAAGTCTGTCAGGAAGACGTGCAGCGGCTGTGTGAAGGCAGCGGATAAGCTGGGGATGGAATGCCATGTTATCCACAGCTGGATTCATGCACCACTTGTCCCCAGGCTTATCCGCCGGGCTTAAGCGGGGTTATCCACAGAGTTAAATTTACCGCTATCGACCAGTGGTATGGCCGATGACTGGCACTGGGTATCTCACCAGAGCGGCCGTTACGTGTGGATAACTCGGTCTTCGGCAGCTACAATGGCGGCTGTTTTTTGCCTCGCCGCTTTCCTATTTAGGGGTTATCCGTGTCCGTTGAACTTTGGCAGCAGTGCGTAGAGCTTCTGCGCGATGAACTGCCTGCCCAGCAATTCAATACCTGGATCCGACCGCTGCAGGTTGAAGCCGCAGGCGACGAGCTTCGCGTCTATGCACCGAATCGTTTTGTGCTTGATTGGGTCAATGAAAAGTACCTGACGCGGCTGCTGGAATTGCTCGCCGAACGCACCAATGGCATGGTGCCGGCACTGTCCTTATTAATAGGCAGCAAACGCAGCAACGCTCCTCGCATGGCTGCCGCGCCTGCGCCAGTCGTGACCAGTAGGCCAGCGCCGCCGCCCAGGGCCGCTCCTGCACTATCAGAGCCCTCGCGCTCCAGTTTCGATCCGATGGCAGGGGCTGCCAGCCAGACCGCTCCTGCGCGCACTGAGCGCACGGTACAAGTGGAAGGTGGCCTCAAGCACACCAGCTACCTGAACCGTACCTTCACCTTCGACAACTTCGTCGAGGGCAAGTCCAACCAGTTGGCCCGCGCGGCGGCCTGGCAGGTGGCGGACAACCCCAAGCACGGTTACAACCCGCTGTTCCTTTATGGCGGTGTGGGCCTGGGCAAGACCCACTTGATGCACGCGGTGGGCAATCACCTGTTGCAGAAGAACCCCAATGCCAAGGTGGTGTACCTGCATTCCGAGCGCTTCGTTGCCGACATGGTCAAGGCGCTGCAGTTGAATGCGATCAACGAGTTCAAGCGTTTCTACCGTTCGGTGGATGCCTTGCTGATCGACGACATCCAGTTTTTTGCCAAGAAGGAACGCTCCCAGGAGGAGTTCTTCCACACCTTCAACGCGCTGCTCGAGGGCGGCCAACAGGTGATTCTGACCAGTGACCGCTACCCGAAGGAAATTGAAGGCCTGGAAGAGCGCCTGAAGTCGCGCTTCGGTTGGGGCCTGACGGTGGCGGTGGAACCGCCCGAGTTGGAAACCCGGGTGGCGATCCTGATGAAGAAGGCCGATCAGGCCAAAGTCGATCTGCCACACGACGCAGCGTTCTTCATCGCCCAGCGCATCCGTTCCAACGTGCGTGAGCTGGAAGGCGCACTCAAGCGGGTGATTGCGCATTCGCACTTCATGGGCCGTGACATCACCATCGAGTTGATTCGTGAATCGCTGAAGGATCTGTTGGCGCTGCAGGACAAGCTGGTCAGCATCGACAATATCCAGCGCACAGTCGCCGAGTACTACAAGATCAAGATTTCCGATCTGCTCTCGAAGCGCCGCTCGCGCTCGGTGGCGCGACCGCGACAAGTGGCGATGGCGCTGTCGAAGGAATTGACCAATCACAGCCTGCCGGAGATCGGTGATGCCTTCGGCGGCCGCGATCACACCACGGTATTGCACGCTTGCCGTAAGATTGCTGAACTTAAGGAGTCCGACGCGGACATCCGCGAGGATTACAAGAATCTGCTGCGTACGTTGACCACTTGATTACGCCACTCCACTAGGCAAGGGACTAGACCATGCATTTCACTATTCAACGCGAAGCCTTGTTGAAACCGCTGCAACTGGTCGCCGGCGTCGTGGAACGCCGCCAGACCTTGCCGGTTCTGTCCAATGTGCTGCTGGTGGTCGAAGGCCAGCAACTGTCGCTGACCGGTACCGATCTCGAAGTCGAGTTGGTGGGACGGGTGAGCCTGGATGAACCGGCAGAGCCCGGTGAAATCACCGTACCGGCGCGCAAGCTGATGGATATCTGCAAAAGCTTGCCAAATGATGCGCTGATCGACATCCGCGTCGACGATCAGAAGTTGCTGGTCAAGGCCGGACGTAGCCGTTTCTCCCTGTCGACCCTGCCGGCCAATGACTTCCCCACCGTCGAGGAAGGCCCGGGTTCGTTGACCCTCAGTCTGAGCCAAAGCAGATTGCGCCGCCTGATCGAGCGCACCAGTTTTGCCATGGCGCAGCAAGACGTGCGCTATTACCTCAATGGCATGTTGCTGGAAGTTCAGACCGGTATTCTGCGCGCAGTCGCCACCGATGGTCATCGCCTGGCCATGTGCTCGATGGCCGCCGAGATTGAACAAACCGAACGGCATCAGGTGATAGTGCCGCGCAAGGGTATTCTCGAGTTGGCGCGTCTGCTGACCGAGCAGGATGCCAACGTCAGCATCGTCCTCGGCCAGCATCATATTCGGGCGACCACCGGTGAGTTCACCTTCACCTCCAAACTGGTCGACGGCAAGTTCCCGGATTACGAGCGTGTGCTGCCGCGCGGTGGCGACAAACTGGTGGTCGCCGATCGTCAGGGCTTGCGCGAAGCGTTCAGCCGCACCGCTATTCTCTCCAACGAAAAGTACCGCGGTATTCGTTTGCAATTGGCCAGCGGCCTGCTGAAAATTCAGGCCAACAATCCTGAGCAGGAAGAGGCCGAAGAAGAGATTGCCGTGGACTACAACGGCAATCAGTTGGAGATCGGTTTCAACGTCAGCTACCTGCTCGATGTCCTGGGTGTAATGACGACGGAACAAGTACGCCTGATTCTGTCCGACTCCAATAGCAGTGCTCTGGTGCAGGAAGCCGATAACGACGATTCCGCCTATGTCGTTATGCCCATGCGTCTGTAACTGCTAAATGTCCCTCACCCGCGTCATGGTCACCGCGGTGCGCAATTTGCACCCGGTGACCCTCTCCCCCTCCCCGCGTATCAATATCCTCCACGGCGCCAATGGCAGCGGCAAAACCAGTTTGCTGGAAGCCGTACATCTGCTTGGTTTGGCACGCTCATTTCGCAGCACACGACTACTGCCAATGATTCAGTACGAGCAGCAGGCCTGTACTGTATTCGGTGAAGTGCAACTGGCCGATGGCCGACAAAGTAGTCTGGGTATTGCCCGTGATCGTCAGGGTGAGTTGCAGATTCGCATCGATGGGCAGAATGCGCGCAGTGCGGCTCAGTTGGCTGAAGCGCTGCCATTGCAATTGATCAATCCGGACAGTTTCCGCCTTCTCGAAGGCGCCCCCAAGGTGCGTCGGCAGTTTCTCGACTGGGGAGTGTTCCACGTGGAACCTCGCTTTATGCCGGCGTGGCAGCGCCTGCAGAAGGCCCTGCGGCAGCGGAACTCGTGGCTGCGGCATGGTACACTTGACGCCGCTTCGCAGGCGGCCTGGGACCGTGAGCTATGCCTGGCCAGCGACGAGATCGATGGTTATCGACGAGCCTATATCAAGGCCTTGAAGCCGGTGTTTGAGCGCACACTAGGCGAGTTGCTCGAGCTGGAAGGATTGACCCTCAGTTATTACCGCGGCTGGGACAAGGAACGTGAACTGAACGAAGTGTTGGCCACTTCCCTGCTCCGCGATCAGCAAATAGGTCATACCCAGGCCGGCCCTCAGCGCGCGGATCTCAGATTGCGTCTGGCAGCCCATAGTGCTGCGGAGATATTGTCGAGAGGTCAGCAAAAGTTGGTCATTTGTGCCCTGCGCATTGCTCAGGGCCATTTAGTAAATCAGGCCAAGCGCGGGCAGTGCGTTTATCTGGTGGATGACTTACCGTCAGAACTGGATAAGCAACATCGCCACGCCTTGTGCCGTTTGTTGGAAGACTTGCACTGCCAGGTGTTCATCACCTGTGTAGACCATGAATTGTTGAGGGAAGGCTGGCGCACGGATACGCCCGTTGCCATGTTCCACGTGGAACATGGCCGTATCACCCAGACCCACGACCACCGGGAGTGAAGCATGAGCGAAAACCAAACGTACGACTCCAATAACATCAAGGTCTTGAAAGGCTTGGATGCCGTACGCAAGCGCCCTGGCATGTACATCGGCGATACCGATGATGGCAGCGGTCTGCACCACATGGTATTCGAGGTGGTCGACAACTCGATTGACGAAGCGTTGGCTGGGCATTGCAGCGACATCACCATCACCATCCACCCGGATGAATCCATCAGTGTGAGCGACAACGGTCGCGGCATCCCGGTGGATATTCATAAAGAGGAAGGTGTTTCCGCCGCCGAGGTCATCATGACCGTGTTGCATGCCGGCGGTAAGTTCGATGACAACTCCTACAAGGTCTCCGGCGGCCTGCACGGCGTGGGTGTCTCGGTGGTCAACGCCCTTTCCGAGCATCTGCTGCTCACCGTGCGCCGCAGTGGCCACATCTGGGAGCAGACCTACGTGCACGGTGTGCCACAAGAACCCATGCGTATCGTTGGCGACTCCGACACCACTGGCACCCAGATTCACTTCAAGCCATCCTCCCTGACCTTCGCCAATATCCATTTCAACTGGGATATTCTGGCCAAGCGTCTGCGCGAACTGTCGTTCCTCAACTCGGGTGTCGGCATCGTGCTCAAGGACGAGCGCAGCGGCAAGGAAGAGCTGTTCAAGTACGAAGGTGGCCTGCGCGCCTTCGTCGAATACCTCAATATCAACAAGACTGCGGTCAACCAGGTGTTCCACTTTACCTTCCAGCGTGAAGATGGCATCGGTGTCGAAGTGGCCTTGCAGTGGAACGACAGCTTCAACGAGAACCTGCTGTGTTTCACCAACAATATTCCCCAGCGCGATGGTGGCACCCACCTGGCCGGTTTCCGTTCGGCGCTGACGCGTAACCTGAACGCCTATATTGAGCAGGAAGGTCTGGCCAAGAAGCACAAGATCGCCACCACCGGCGACGATGCCCGCGAAGGGTTGACCGCGATTATTTCGGTGAAGGTACCGGACCCAAAATTCAGCTCGCAGACCAAAGACAAGCTGGTCTCCTCCGAGGTCAAAACCGCGGTCGAGCAGGAAATGGGCAAGCACTTCTCGGACTTCCTCCTGGAGAATCCGAGTGAAGCCAGGGCCGTGGTCGGCAAGATGATCGACGCCGCCCGTGCCCGTGAAGCCGCGCGCAAAGCGCGTGAGATGACCCGGCGCAAAGGTGCCCTGGATATCGCCGGCCTGCCCGGCAAACTGGCCGACTGCCAGGAAAAGGACCCAGCGCTGTCCGAACTCTACATAGTGGAAGGGGACTCCGCGGGCGGTTCTGCCAAGCAGGGCCGTAACCGCAAGACCCAGGCTATCCTGCCGCTCAAGGGCAAGATCCTCAACGTCGAGAAAGCCCGCTTCGACAAGATGATTTCCTCCCAGGAAGTCGGCACGCTGATCACCGCGCTGGGCTGTGGTATCGGTCGCGATGAGTACAACATCGACAAGCTGCGTTATCACAACATCATTATCATGACCGACGCCGACGTCGACGGTTCGCACATCCGTACCCTGCTGCTGACCTTCTTCTTCCGTCAGTTGCCGGAACTGGTCGAGCGCGGCTACATCTATATCGCCCAGCCACCGCTGTACAAGGTCAAGAAGGGCAAGCAGGAGCAGTACATCAAGGACGACGAGGCCATGGAGGAGTACATGACCCAGTCGGCCCTGGAAGATGCCAGCCTGCACGTCAACGAAAGTGCACCCGGTTTGTCAGGCGCTTCGCTGGAGCGGCTGGTCAATGACTACCGCCTGGTAATGAAGACCCTCAATCGCTTGTCGCGGCTGTACCCGATCGAGTTGACGGAACACTTCGTCTACATTCCACGCGCCAGTAGCGAACAGTTGGCGGACAAGGATGCCATGCAAGCCTGGCTAGGCCTGCTCGATGCTCGTCTGAAAGACACGGAGAAGTCCGGTCTGGGGTACAAGACCAGCCTGCACGAAGACCAGGAGCGTCACCTGTGGCTACCGCGGGTCGAACTGATTTCCCACGGGGTATCCAGCTACATCACCTTCAATCGCGACTTTTTCGCCAGTAACGACTACAAGACCGTCACCAGCTTGGGCGACCAACTGAACAGTCTGCTGGAAGAAGGCGCCTACGTGCAGCGCGGCGAACGCAAGAAGGCGGTAACCACCTTCAAGGACGCCTTGGGCTGGCTGATGACCGAGAGCACTAAACGCCACAGCGTTCAGCGCTACAAGGGTCTCGGTGAAATGAACCCTAACCAGCTGTGGGAAACCACTATGGACCCCGACGTACGGCGCATGCTCAAGGTGACGATCGAAGACGCCATTGGCGCGGATCAGATCTTCAACACCTTGATGGGCGATGCCGTAGAACCACGCCGCGAATTCATCGAGGCCAATGCCCTGGCGGTTTCCAATCTGGACTTCTGATTGTTTGTCGATGGGTGCATAAACTGTCATGTTTGTGCGCAATTGTTGTCATGATCAGAACGAAAACCCCGGCCAAAAGCCGGGGTTTTTCTTTTTGTGATCATAGGGTTACAAGTAACGTGGCGAGATCAGGCTCGTGTACTGACAGTAGATATCCGTGAACCGAGGGAAATCCGGTGTGTTGGCCATGAAAAGTCTGATGGTGTGACACCGCGTGGGAAATTTTCCAGATTACCCAGGGGTAAACAGCGTCCAATAGTTTCAACACCCGGGATGTACAACCATCCGGTCTTTTGGCCGGAGAATCTGGGTGTTATCAATGGACATCATTGCCGAAATGCGAAGGTGGGATTTGGCCAGTGGCCAGAGCATCAGCGCCATTGCCCGTAGTCTTATGCTGTCGTTCGTCTGCCGGAGCAAGCCGGGACTGCCCGCAGAGGGCTGGCCTGCTAAAGATGGAGATGCCAGAAAGCACTGAGGGGAGCCATTGGCTCCCCTCTAATAATTAATCCGTGCTTTGTTTTTATGTTTAGCGATCTGTTGTTGTTATTAGTGATCGGCAACTTTTTCATCAGATCCCCAAGAGGGATCAAGGGCAAACGTATTTTTTTGGTTGCTGGTACTGACCTTGTCACTAGGTGATCCAACCAGAACGAGCTACCTCAAGGTAGATTTATTCTTTTAAAACTGGTTGCCGGAATGAAGTCCCGAAAGCGTACCCTCTCCAAAAAAATCTGTTTGCTACTTCTCTGCGGTTTTGTTGTTGTTATGCCAGAGTCGAGATGTTTTTCTTTTTGCTGCTTTTGTTGTTGTTCTACCATTGAAAGAGCACAGCGCGTGCCAGCTTTAAAATATGTTTATAAATCAATAGATTGGTAAATTGCCACTGTTTCTGCCAGGTAGACGTGTGGCTGATCTGTTTCCGTATCACTCAGTTACGTTACCTGTGGATGGCGGTCGTAACACCGGACGCTCGGCCGCCAGTGTTGGGCGGTGTCACTCAGGGCGATGGGTCGTCGGACGAGCAAGCGGTTGGGCTATAGCGGTGGTGTAGCCGAGCCGGCGTTTTGCAAGGTAGTTGTCGCGTCAGCCGTGTTTCTTATGCCGCTATTCTCAGTGCCGGTTGCAGTCTCTCTGGGTTGAGTGTGACAGCCCCGATAGGCTGCCAATTTCGAGTGTTGCCTGACCAGCGATGCGGGTGCTGATGGCGGGCTTGCTGGTACAGCGCGTGGCGCTTGGCCAGCACCTCTTGATCCTCGCCGCGATGACGCTGTGCCGGGGTTACGAAGCGGATACGGCTGTGGCGGTGCTCATGGTTGTACCAGCGGATAAAGTCGCGCACCCAGCTGCGTGCTGCATCCAAATCTGTAAAGCCATCCTTGGGCCATTGCGGGCAGTATTTCAGGGTTCGAAACAGCGATTCCGAGTAGGGATTGTCGTTGCTTACTCGGGGTCGTCCACGCGATGGAGTGATGCCGAGATCGTAGAGTTTACTCAGCAGCGCCACCGATTTCATCGGCGCACCGTTGTCCGAGTGCAGCACCAAGGGCTGACCCACGCAGCGCTCGGCCAGCACGGTGCGCTGCATCAGTTCGGCCGCCAGTTTGCCGCTTTCTTGCTCGTAAACCTCCCAGCCCACGCCCTTGCGGCTGTAGATATCCTCGATCAAATACAGGTAGTAATACTTTCCGCGCACCGGCGATGGCAGGTAGGTGATGTCCCATGACCAGACCTGATTGCTCTTCGTTGCACTGTGCGTGGTCGGCGCCGCGTGCTTGTGCGGCGCATGGCTGCGACCGCCGCGGCGATGTTGCTGATTGGCGGCCTTGAGGACGCGGTAGAAGGTCGCCTCTGAGGCCAGGTAACGGCCTTGATCGGCCAGCCGTGGCACGGTCTGGCTAGGCGGCAAGCTGGCGAATGGCGCGCTGTTGCACACTGCCAGGATGGTGCGGCGCTCGTCCTCACTCAGGGCGTTCGGCGGCTGTGGCCGTACCGTGGTGGTGCGCACATCGGCCAGCATCACCGGCGTCAGCGCGCAGCGACAGTCCGATCTCTGCGCAGGCCACCGCCTTGCGCGCACCAGAAGCGACGGCATGGTTAAACCGTTCAACGAGTTGTTGCCGTTCTGGCAGCGAGGTCAAACGTCCTCGTTGTCGTTTCCCCAGAAGGCATTCATCTTTTTTCGCAGCACCAAGATCGCGGCGGTTTCAGCCAGTGCCTTGTCTTTGCGCCGCAGCTCGCGCTCCAGTGCGGCTATGCGCTTCTTGTCGGCACGCGCCTGATCCCGATCGGCTTGACGCTGCGCTTGGGCCGACAGCTGGCCACTGATGCAGGCTTGGCGCCATGCGCTGATTTGCTCAGGGTACAAACCCTTGCTGCGACAGTATTCGCTGAGCTCGATCTCGCTCAAGGTGGCCGCATGCAGCACCGCCGCGAACTTGGCTTCAGCGGGCCAGTTATCGGCTTTGGTTTTGTCTCCAGGCACTACTGCGCCTCCTGCTTTGAGCTTGGTACGCCAAGCATACAGCGTCGCTTCGGGGACGCTTTCTTGGCGCGCGAGCTCAGCTACGGAGTGGTTTAGTGGCGGGAGTAACTTGTTCAGCAGGGCAGCTTTACGCTCAGGTGAATAGCTCGACATTGCAGCTCTCTTTGACGCCCCCAATCTATCGTTTTGATAAATCCACTGAGGCGACAACTAGCCTGACACCGGGGGCTCGTGCCAGCTTTAAAATATGTTTATAAATCAATAGATTGGTAAATTGCCACTGTTTCTGCCAGGTAGACGTGTGGCTGATCTGTTTCCGTATCACTCAGTTACGTTACCTGTGGCTGGTGGTCGTAACACCGGACGCTCGGCCGCCAGTGTTGGGCGGTGTCACTCAGGGCGATTGGTCGTCGGACGAGCAAGCGGTTGGGCTATAGCGGTGGTGTAGCCGAGCGAACATGCCGCCTGTAGGAACCTGCCGCCAGTCAGGCAAACCAACAGGTCAGGCAAGAGAACCACGCCGCTGGAATCGCCTGGGTCAAGCCGATGATCCCCTCCCCCTCAACTAATCACTCGCACAGTGGCGTGTCCTGGCCGGCTACAGGATAAAAGACGTCGCCTACAGGAATGCGTGGAGTTGCAGCGAACGACAGGATAACGATGACAGCTGAGCGTGCTTATGACGCAGCCAGCCCTGGAGCTAAAGATGTTGGCCGTAGGTTCAACCGCCGAGATGAACTTGCCATAGCCGCCGCTCGAAGTTGAGCCGTGGTTATGAGTCGCTAGGACCGCACCGCGGTACCCAAGCAGGCAAGCGCCAATCCGCAAGCAGTCCATCAAGCCATTACAACTACAAGTACAACGCTACAGCCGACCTGCAGGTTGATCCCGACCCGCAGCATCAGGCAAGGCGTTAGGCATGGGATCTCTATGAATATTGTTTTGTCCGGCGCGATCATCACGCTATTGCTCATCACCCTGTTTGTTCTGATGCGTTGGGGTAATCAGCGCTGTCATGGTTCGGAGCCAGTGGGGTTGTTGACCTTCATGGCCATCCTGTTTACCTCGGGCCTGGACATGGGCCTGATCATATTTCCGTTGACCGAGTTTCCGGTCTACGCCAAGGATGCGGAATATCAATTCTCCAACCCATTGGCCGTCGAGTTCGGCTTCTGGGGCTTTCTGATTTGGGTGTTTTACTTCATCACCACCTTTTACTTCTGTGTGATCGAGCCACGGGTGAAGTTCTTCGAACTGAAACCGGTGAAGATCATCAACAATTTGGTGATCATCTCGACCTGCGCCTTCACGGCTTACCTGTTCCTGGTGAATATCGCCTGGTATGCACCGGAAGTCGGCGAGGGCTGGGGTTACCTGGTGGTCTTCCTGATTCTGTTGGCGGCGGTTTATTCGAGCACCGATCTCAAGTACCTGAAGATCTTGAGCGTGGCCTCGACCTGGTTGTTCTTCGCCCTGATTGCCGGGATGTGGTGGCTGATGGATGCCGATGCAGGCTATGTGGCCGAGGCGGCTTCGGCGATCGGCACCGGCTATTTCGCCAAGCTGCATGAGTTCGTCCTGCCGCTGAGCGACTACCACGCCTTCTATCTGTTCTGGTGGTTTGCCTGGAGCGTGATGATCGGGCAGTTCGTGTCGCGCTTTGTCGGCGGCCTGAAGACCTATCAACTGCTGCTGGCACTGCTGATCATCCCGTCCATTCCGTTGGCGATATGGTTTTCCGTGCTGTACTACTACTTCGCCAACGCCATTGAGATCACCCTGCTGTTGAAGCTGGCGATGGTCACGGTGGGGATTATCTTCGTGATCAATTCGGTCGATTCGCTGGTGCGCTTGTACACCGACAACCTGGGGATCAAGGTCGAGAAACTGGGGCGGCCGAAGTTCATTTTGCTCAACGTGAGTGTCCTGGCCGCCTTGGTCCTGCTGTTCAAATTCACCCCGTTCGAAATTCAGTCGGTGGGGCTGGTGGTGATTGCCCTGTATGCCGCGGCCATCGCGACCATCATGTGGCGGCATCGTCCGGCGTTGGCGTCGATCAATGGCTGAAGAGTGGGCTGTTGGGGGTATGAACTGAACGGTATATCGAGCTTCGCTGCAGTCGAATAAAGCAGCCCTCGGGTACCTGGGGCTGTTTTATTCCTTGGGCTGCCCTGGCGGCCGACTCACCGACTCTAGGCCATTGGCGGTACCCACCAGTAACGCACGAAGTGGAAGAATATCGGTGCGGCGAAACACACCGAGTCCCGGCGGTCGAGCATGCCGCCATGGCCTTCGATCATATGGCCCCCATCCATCACCCCGCGATCACGTTTGATCGCCGACATCAGCAGGGCGCCGGCGAAACCGAGCAGGTTGAGGGTCAGGGCCATCAGCGCCGCCTGGCAGAAGTTGAACGGGGTGATCCAGCCCAGCAGCGCGCCAACCAGGCAAGCCAGGCTGACACCGCCGATAAAGCCTTCCACGGTCTTCGAGGGCGACAGGCGTGGGACGATATGTGTTTGCCTAGCAGTTGCCGCACAGGTATTGCAGCACGGCGTGTACTTCGCACATCGAGATGCCCCAACATCGAGTGGGCAGATCAGGCCGCTTCGGCCAGACCTTGGCGCACGCGGTGGTAGAGGGTGTCGAACAGTAGGGCGAACGGCAGATACAGGGGCTGGCGGCGATCAGGTTGGAGAGTTTGTTGAGGTAGGCGCCGAGCTTCGACTGCTTGCGAATTCATGGGCGAGCATGCCGTCCATGGCGTTGAGCGTCATGCGTAGCAGCATCCATAGCGGGATCAGGGCGAACAGCCAGGCGTGTTGATGGAAGGTCGCCAGAAGGCTGCCGAGCAGCAGCGCAATCATGGCCACTGTCAAAGTCACCTGATTGGCGCTCACGCCTCTGGCGTAGAGGTGCTTTACCCCGGGGCGCAGCAGGTTGTGGACGTGTGGCTTGAGTTGGTAAATGGAGCGCAACGGCCTGAATCCCCTTCAGTGCACAGGAGGGGCGAGTCACTTAGGCGCTTTGTATGTCCTGACCGTGCGTCAGTGCCGGATTAGCGCTGCGGTTGAAAACTTATACCCAGCTGGCGAGCTTTTCATACCTTTGACAAAGGTATTAATAATCAGCTAGTTATGCCGGATAAATGAAGCTATTCAATATTTTGTGCACAGCTTATCCACAATTTTAAAGAATGCGGCGGATTCTCAATGGTATTGAATCTGCTGGTTGGTTAGATGCTTTCGCGGGTGTCGCAAGCGGTACCTTCGGCGGCCAGGGCACCGATATCGCGCTGTGCCTGGCTGATCCAGGCGAAGGCGCGCTCGTTCAACGCGGCAATTGCCCGCGGGCCTGTGCCCTCGGCGTGCATGGCCGGGCCTATTACCACCTGAATGGTACCGGGGTTTTTGCCCCAGCCCTGCTTGGGCCAGAACTCGCCGGCGTTATGGGCGATGGGCAATACCGGCAGGTTGGCGTTGACCGCCAGGGAGGCGCCGCCACGGGAGAATTTGCCGATCTGGCCGGTGGCAATCCGTGTGCCTTCCGGGAAGATCAACACCCAGGCGCCCTGCTCCAGGCGCTCGTGGCCCTGTTTGGCCAGTTGCTTGAGGGCGGCTTTGGGATTGCTGCGGTCGATAGCGATGGGTTTGAGCATGGCCATGGCCCAGCCGAAGAACGGCACATAGAGCAACTCGCGCTTGATCACCTGGCTCAGGGGCTCGAACAGCGCCGAGAGGAAAAAGGTCTCCCAGGTGCTCTGGTGCTTGGCGAGGATCACGCAGGGCCGTTGCGGGATGTTCTCCAGGCCGGTGACTTGGTAGCCAATACCCATCACCACCTTGGCCAGCCAGACGGCGCACCGGCACCAGGTCTGATTGACGAACCGGTAGCGCGCCCGAAACGGCAGGAAGGGCGCGACGAATACGCTGAGGATGCACCAGAAGCATGCGCTGGCAGACAGCAACAGGTAGAAAAGGAAGGTTCTGAGGGTCTGCAATATCGACATGGGAGCGGTTACCGTCCTGCTTTCTTTCAGTGGATAAGTTGGCTGGCGACCGCCGCCAGATCATCAAATACCAGGGTTCCGGCAGGTAATGGCTGGGCCAGTGTCAGCAGGCCTTTACCGGTCTTGACCAATACCGGCTGACAATCGACGGCAAGCGCGGCGTTAAGGTCACCGCTGCTGTCGCCGACGAACCACACCCCGGCCAGGCTGACGCCGTAATGCGCGGCTATCTGCTGGAGCATACCGGGCTTTGGCTTGCGGCAGTCGCAGCCGTCATCGGGCCCATGCGGGCAATGCACGATCAGTCCCAGCTCACCGCCCTGCTCGGCGACCAGTTGGCGCAAGCGCGCGTGCATCGCGTCGAGCGCGGTCTGAGCGTAATAGCCACGCGCCAGCCCGGACTGGTTGGTGGCAACCGCCACTGTCCAGCCGGCCTTGGACAAACGAGCGATGGCGGCGACGGCTCCAGGCAGTGGAATCCACTCGTCGAGGTTTTTGATATAGGCGTCGGAGTCGTAATTGATCACGCCGTCACGGTCGAGAATCAGCAGTTTCATGGGGCGTCCGTAGCCGGGTTGCGGTGGTGGCCGCAACCCGGCGAAGGTGGTGGTGGGTATCGCTGTGCTCAACTCATCCTACGATCAGGCAAGCGTCAGCTCAGCACCGAGATATCGGCCACGCCGAGGAACAGGCCACGCAGCTTGGCCAGCAGGGCATAGCGGTTGGCCCGCACCGCCGGGTCTTCGGCGTTGACCAGCACCGACTCGAAGAAGGCGTCCACTGGCTCGCGTAAACCGGCCAGTTGCGCCAGGGCGGCGCTGTACTGACGCGCCTCGGCCAGTGGCAGCACGGCCTGCTCTGCCTGCTGGATGGCGGCGTTGAGGGTGAACTCGCTCGGCGTATCGAAGTGGTGGGCCTGGATGCTCGCAGCGACCTGACCCCCGGCCTTGCTCAGCAGATTCGACACGCGCTTGTTGGCGGCGGCCAGGGCGGCTGCTTCAGGCAGGGTGCGGAAGGCCTGCACGGCCTGCACGCGCTGGTCGAAGTCCAACGGCGAGACCGGGTTGACCGCCCGCACGGCCTGATAGACGGCGACATCGACGCCTTCGTCTTCATAACGAGCGCGCAGGCGGTCGAAGATGAAGTCCAGCACCTGAGACGCCAGATCGCCGGCTTTGACCTTGCCCTCGAACTGTTCGATGGCGAAGGCGATGGTGGCCGCCAGATCCAGATCCAGTTGTTTCTCGATCAGGATACGCAGCACGCCCAGGGCCGCTCGGCGTAGGGCATAGGGGTCCTTGCTGCCGGTGGGCAGCATGCCGATGCCGAAGATGCCGACCAGGGTGTCGAGCTTGTCGGCCAGGGCCACCGCGGCGCCGGTCAGGGTGCTCGGCAATTCTGCACCGGCACCGCGCGGCATGTATTGCTCGTTGAGCGCCAGGGCGACGTCTTCCGGCTCGCCGTCGTGCTTGGCGTAGTAATAGCCGGCGATGCCCTGCATTTCCGGGAACTCGCCGACCATCTCGCTGGCCAGGTCGCACTTGCACAACAGGCCGGCGCGCGCGGCACGGCTGGTATCGCCGCCGACGCGCTGGGCGATGAAGCCGGCCAGGGCGGACACCCGCTTAGCCTTGTCGTAGACCGAGCCGAGCTGGGCCTGGAATACCACGTTGGCCAGGCGCTGGTTGAGGGTCTCGAGCTTGTGCTTCTGGTCCTGCTTGAAGAAGAACTCGGCGTCGGTCAGGCGTGGGCGCACCACCTTCTCGTTGCCGGAAATGATCTGCTGCGGATCCTTGCTTTCGATATTGGCCACGGTGATGAAGCGCGGCAGCAACTTGCCGTTGCCATCGAGCAGGCAGAAGTATTTCTGGTTGTCCTGCATGGTGATGATCAGCGCTTCCTGCGGCACCTCGAGGAAGCGTTCCTCGAAGGAGCAGACCAGCGGCACCGGCCATTCGACCAGGGCGCTGACTTCATCGAGCAGCGCAGGCGGCACTATCGCGGTGCCCTGCTGCTCGCTGGCCAGTTGCTCGATGCGCGCGGCGATCTGCGCACGACGCTCGGCGAAATCGGCGATTACATAGGCGCTGCGCAGGTCCTCGGCGTAGTTGGCCGGTGCCGAGATGCGCACTTCCTGATTGGCGTGGAAGCGGTGACCGCGCGAGACCCGACCGGACGTCTGGGCGAGGATTTCGCAATCGATCACGTTGTCGCCGAACAACATCACCAGCCACTGGCTCGGACGGACGAATTCGGTCTTGCGTGCGCCCCAGCGCATGCGCTTGGGAATCGGCAGCTCGTTCAGCGAGGTTTCGACGATGCCCGGCAGCAGGCCGGCGGCGGCCTGACCAGGGATGCGCTGGCTGAATCGCAGCTTCGGCCCAGTGCGGTCGATCTCGGCCAGGTCGACGCCACATTTCTTGGCAAAGCCCAGCGCCGCCTGAGTCGGCTTGCCCTCGGCGTCGAAGGCCGCTTGCAGGGGTGGCCCATCGAGGTTCTGGGTGCGATCGGCTTGTTGCTCTTCAAGCTGCTCGACCAGCACCGCGAGACGGCGCGGTGCGGCGTAGTAGCGCACCTTGCCATAGCTCAGTCCGGCGCCTTTCAGGCCTTTTTCGATACCGGCGAGGAAGGCTTGACCCAGGCTGTTCAAGGATTTTGGCGGCAGCTCTTCGGTGCCCAGTTCTACCAGGAAATCGTGCGCACTCATTCTGCTGCCTCCAGCTTGGCTAAAACTTCATCGCGCAGGTCGGGGGCGGCGAGCGGGAAGCCGAGTTTGCGTCGCGCTTGCAGGTAGCTCTGCGCCACGGCGCGAGCCAGGGCGCGTACGCGCAGGATGTATTGCTGGCGCGCGGTCACCGAAATGGCGCGGCGGGCATCCAGCAGGTTGAAGGTGTGCGAGGCCTTGAGCACCATCTCGTAAGTCGGTAGCGGCAGTTCCAGCTCGATCAGGCGATTGGCTTCCGACTCATAGAAATCGAACAGCTCGAACAGCTTCTCGACGTTGGCGTGCTCGAAGTTGTAGGTCGACTGCTCCACCTCGTTCTGGTGGAACACATCGCCATAGGTGACCTTGCCGAATTTGCCGTCGGTCCACACCAGGTCGTAGACCGAGTCGACGCCCTGAATGTACATGGCCAGGCGTTCCAGGCCGTAGGTGATCTCGCCGGTCACCGGGTAGCACTCGATGCCGCCGACTTGCTGGAAGTAGGTGAACTGGGTGACTTCCATGCCGTTCAGCCAGATTTCCCAGCCCAGACCCCAGGCGCCGAGGGTCGGCGATTCCCAGTTGTCCTCGACGAAGCGGACGTCGTGTACCAGCGGATCGATGCCGATGGCCTGCAGCGAGCCGAGGTACAGCTCCTGGAAGTTTTCCGGGTTGGGTTTGAGCACCACCTGGAACTGGTAGTAATGCTGCAGGCGGTTGGGGTTCTCGCCATAGCGGCCGTCAGTCGGACGCCGCGAGGGCTGCACGTAGGCGGCGTTCCAGGTCTCTGGGCCGATGGCACGCAGGAACGTGGCAGTGTGGAAGGTGCCGGCGCCCACTTCCATATCGTAAGGCTGCAACACCACACAACCTTGCTCGGCCCAGTACTGCTGCAGGGTGAGGATCAAGTCTTGGAAGGTGCGCACGGCAGGCGTAGTCTGGCTCACGGAAAATTCACCTGTTGGGGCTGCGACAGAAAGGGCGGGAGTATACCCCAATCGACGCGGCCTCCACCGCCCTGGAAGGCCCTATGCCGCGTTGCTTCTGGTGTACCGACGACCCGCTCTACCAGGCCTATCACGATCAGGAATGGGGCGTGCCGCAGCGCGATCCCCAAGCCCTGTTCGAGTTATTGCTGCTGGAGGGCTTTCAGGCCGGCTTGTCCTGGATAACCGTGCTGAAGAAGCGCGAACGCTACCGTGAGGTGCTGTTCGGCTTCGACGTGCAGCGTTTAGCCGCTATGAGCGATGAGTATCTGGAAAGCCTGATGCAAGACCCCGGCATCATCCGCAATCGCTTGAAACTCAAGGCCGCACGGCAGAACGCCCAGGCCTGGCTGCGGCTGGAGGATCCGCTGGCGCTGCTCTGGTCGTTCGTCGGCGGTCAGCCGAAGCTCAATCACTTCAGCCAGCGCAGCCAGGTGCCGGCCATCACCGAGGAGGCCGAAGCCATGAGCAAGGCGCTGAAGAAGGCCGGCTTCACTTTCGTTGGCCCGACCATCTGCTACGCCTATATGCAGGCCACGGGGATGGTCATGGACCACACCACCGATTGTGACCGCTATGCCGCGCTGTGCCGTGCCTAGCGGAGATGGTGTGACCCCGTAGGGCGGGTGCAACCCGCCTGGATCATCCGCGAGACTGACGGGTTGCACCCGCCCTACGTCCCAACCCAAACCACGCGGCACGCCCGCAACCGGCTCAGCCGGTTACAATGCCGGCTTTTACCCAACTGCCTGGAGTCATACGTGGAAGCATTCAAAGGCCGCCTGGTGGTCGGCTTTCTCCGTCTGTTCGCCCTGCTGCCCTGGCGCGCCGTTCAGGCGGTGGGCAATGTCATCGGCTGGCTGATGTGGAAGCTGCCGAACAGCTCGCGCGAGGTGGTGCGGATCAACCTGGCCAAGTGCTTCCCTGAGTTGGGCGAGGCCGAGCGTGAGCGCCTGGTCGGTCAGAGCCTCAAGGACATCGGCAAGACATTCACCGAAAGCGCCTGCGCCTGGATCTGGCCGGCACAGAAGTCCATCGGCCTGATCCGTGAGGTCGAGGGCCTGGACGTCCTCGAGCAAGCCCTGGCCAGCGGCAAGGGCGTGGTCGGCATCACCAGCCACCTGGGCAACTGGGAAGTGCTCAATCACTTCTATTGTGACCAGTGCAAGCCGATCATTTTCTACCGGCCGCCCAAGCTCAAGGCGGTCGACGAGTTGCTGCGCAAGCAGCGGGTCCAACTGGGCAACCGGGTGGCCCCTTCGACCCGCGAAGGTATCCTCAGCGTCATCAAGGAAGTGCGCAAAGGCGGCGCCGTGGGCATTCCCGCTGACCCTGAGCCGAGTCTCTCCGCGGGCGTGTTCGTGCCCTTTCTGGCCACCCAAGCGCTGACCAGCAAATTCGTGGCCGGCATGCTGGTCGGCGGCAAGGCCCGCGGTGTGTTCCTGCATGCCTTGCGCCTGGCCGATGGTTCCGGCTTCAAGGTGATCCTCGAGGCGGCGCCAGCGGAGATGTACAGCGAAGATGTGGAAGTCGCGGTGGCGGCCATGAGCGCGGTCATCGAGAAATACGTGCGGGCCTACCCGAGCCAGTACATGTGGAGCATGAAACGCTTCAAGAAGCGCCCGCCAGGCGAGAAGAAGTGGTATTGAGGCGAGGCGCCCAATCGGTGCCTTTTGCCTTTTGCTGCTGGGCGTTTTCAGAGTTTTGCGCTATTAATCGCACCTCACCTGCTTAGGACGGTCACCTCTATGCCCAGTCAGCGCCAGCATCCACGTACCTCGATGAAGTGCCGGATCAAGATCTGCCACCCGAGTTTCGGTGAAGTGGTGGCGCAGACCCGCGACCTCTCCGATGGCGGCGTCTACGTCAAACACCCGGATCTGCTGGCCCTGCCCCAAGGCACGATAGTCACGGGTCAGGTACAGGATCTGCCGATCGAGGCGCCGGTGCTGCAGATGGAAGTGATGCGGATGGACGCCGAGGGTATCGGTCTGCGCTTTATTGAGCGCTAGTGGAAAAACTCTCGCCTACTGCGACCGCCCCCTGGCGCCCGCTGCTGGCGTTACGCTACGCGAAAAACCGGGTCATTTAGCTCAGTAAACTCCGCTATTTTTCGCGTACCGCGCCTTGCCGCGAACACCAGAAGACGCTCTCGCTACGGCGCTCGATATTTTCACAACCTCCGAGCGCTGACCAGCCGTCCGCGGCGCACAATAAAACTTATCTCCGCGGTCAAGAAAACGCTAGAATGCCGCGCGGTGAATATTCATCCGCCGCCGCAATGGGTTCCCTAACCCCATCTCATTGAAAAAGGACATGTCATGCCCACGGTCTCTGCGACGATCTGGCGCCCGGCTCTGGCCGGCCTGATCGCGTTTCACATGCTTATCATCATTGCCAGCAACTACCTGGTGCAGCTGCCCATGACCCTGTTCGGTTGGCAGACCACCTGGGGCGCGTTCAGCTTTCCGTTCATCTTCCTAGCGACCGACCTCACCGTACGCCTGCTCGGTAAAGGCCCGGCGCGGCAAGTGATCGCGCGGGTCATGCTGCCCGCCTTGGTCGCGTCCTATGCGGTGTCCGTGCTGTTCCACAACGGCAGTTTCGCCGGGGTTAGCGCGTTGCTAGCATTCAACCTATTCGTCGCCCGCATCGCCCTGGCCAGCTTCCTCGCCTATGTCCTCGGGCAACTGCTGGATATCCAGGTATTCGACCGTATGCGCAGCTTGCGTCAATGGTGGGTGGCCCCGGCCGCCTCGACGGTGCTGGGCAACCTGCTGGATACCTTCGTCTTCTTCTCCATCGCCTTCTGGCAAAGCAGCGACCTGTTCATGGCCGAGCACTGGGTCGAGATCGCGGCGGTGGATTACGCAATCAAACTGGCGGTCAGCCTGCTGCTCTTCGTGCCGCTCTACGGCATGCTGCTCAACGCCATCGCCCGGGCTGTGCCCAAGCGCGAGGCGCTGTCTTCCCGAGGTTGAAGAACAACCCTGCTAGCTAGTGGCCTATACGGTTAGTTGCTTAGCTCAATTCTTCGGCTTGAGTCTTATCTGTGGGAGGCCCGAGCTCGGTGTTTCCTGTGCGCGGCAGCACAACTGGGCAGCCCTGCGGACTGCATTCGCCGCTAGGCAGGTTCTCGACAGGCGGCTAGAGACTGCCGTGAGCTACTAGGGTTGCTGCTGGCGTTTGTCCAGCTTGCGCAGGAATACCGTTATTTCCTTTTCCGCCTGCTTGTCGCCGTGGTCGTGCGCGGCTTGTAGGCCCTGCTCCCATGCCTGGCGGGCCGCCAGCGGTTGCTCGGCGGCCAACAGCGCCTTGCCGAGCAACTTCCAGGCGGCCGAATACTTGGGGTCGAGTTCGACGCAGCGCTGCAGGTGTTCGGCGGCGCGCGCCGGCTCGCCGGCATCCAGATAGCCTTTGCCCAGGCCGAAGCGCAGCAGGGCGTTGTCCACGCCCTTGGCCAGCATTTTTTCCAGGGATTCGAGCATAAAACCTCCGAGTAGGAGCGGGGGGAACGCCTAGTTGCATGCCCGCGAAGCGCTTGCGTTGCCCGGCTCGCGGGCATGGCCCGCTCCTACGCTCGGAACAACGTCAGGGCTAGAAAAACGTCAGGCCGACCTGGAACAGGCGCTCAGCATCGCGGATGTACTTCTTGTCCACCAGGAACAGGATCACGTGGTCGCCGGATTCGATCACCGTGGCATCGTGGGCGATCAGCACTTCCTCGGCGCGAATGATCGCCCCGATGGTGGTGCCCGGCGGTAGCGGGATGTCCTTGATCGCGCGGCCAACCACCTTGCTCGACTTGGCGTCGCCGTGGGCGATGGCCTCGATGGCTTCGGCGGCGCCGCGGCGTAACGAGTGCACGCTGACGATATCGCCCCGGCGCACGTGGGTCAGCAGGGTGCCGATGGTGGCCAGCTGCGGGCTGATGGCGATGTCGATCTCGCCGCCCTGGACCAGGTCGACATAGGCCGGGTTGTTGATCAGGGTCATCACCTTGCGCGCGCCGAGACGTTTGGCCAGCAAGGACGACATGATGTTGGCCTCGTCGTCGTTGGTCAGGGCGAGGAAGATGTCGGCGTCGCTGATGTTCTCCTCGACCAGCAGGTCCTTGTCCGAGGCGCTGCCTTGCAGGACCACGGTGCTGTCGAGATTTTCCGAGAGGTAGCGGCAGCGCGCCGGGTTCATCTCGATGATCTTCACCTGGTAGCGACTCTCGATCGCCTCGGCCAGGCGTTCGCCGATATGCCCGCCGCCGGCAATCACCACCTTCTTGTAGCTGACTTCCATGCGGCGCATTTCGCTCATCACCGCGCGGATATGGCCCTTGGCGGCGATGAAGAACACCTCGTCATCGGCCTCGATCACGGTGTCGCCCTGGGGAATGATCGGCCGGTTGCGGCGGAAGATTGCGGCCACCCGGGTGTCGACATTGGGCATGTGCTCGCGCAACTGACGCAGTTGCTGGCCGACCAGCGGGCCGCCGTAGTAGGCGCGCACGGCTACCAGCTGGGCCTTGCCTTCCGCGAAGTCGATTACCTGCAGCGAGCCGGGGTATTCGATCAGGCGCTTGATGTAGTTGGTTACCACCTGTTCCGGGCTGATCAGCACGTCGACCGGAATCGCTTCGTTGTTGAACAGGCCGGAGCGGGTCAGGTAGGCAGCCTCGCGCACCCGGGCAATCTTGGTCGGGGTGTGGAACAGGGTGTAGGCCACCTGGCAGGCGATCATGTTGACTTCGTCGCTGTTGGTCACCGCGATCAACATGTCGGCATCGTCCGCGCCGGCCTGGCGCAGCACGGTGGGGAAGGAGCCGCGGCCCTGTACGGTGCGAATATCCAGACGGTCGCTGAGCTGGCGCAGGCGATCACCATCGGTGTCGACCACGGTGATGTCGTTGGCCTCGCTGGCCAGGTGTTCCGCCAGGGTGCCGCCGACTTGGCCAGCGCCGAGAATGATGATTTTCAAGCGATCACTCCTGTTGGGTGGGCTGGGCTGCGTTCAGCTCGAGTCCACCAACTCCAGTTATACGGGCGTTGCGCTGGACTCAAGCCTGCGCGGCCCGGCCCAGCCGACGAATCTGTTCAGCATGCGGCGATCTTGCTCAGCTTGGCATAGTAGAAACCATCGTGACCGTCGATTTGTGGCAACAACTGGCGACCATGGGCCGGCTTGAGACCGAAGTCGGCGTTTATCTCCAGCTCACGTGCGCCTGGGGTTCGGGCGAGAAAGGCGGCGATGTTGTCACTGTTCTCCATGGGCAGCACCGAGCAGGTGGCATACAGCAGAATGCCGCCGACTTGCAGAGTCGGCCACAGGGCGTCCAGCAACTCGCCCTGCAGCTGGGCCAGCGCGGGAATATCCGCGGGCTGACGGGTCAGCTTGATGTCCGGATGGCGGCGAATCACCCCGGTGGCGGAGCACGGCGCGTCGAGCAGAATTCGCTGGAACGGCTGGCCATCCCACCAGGCTGCGGTATCACGCCCATCGGCGGCGATCAGCTCGGCGTCCAGGTTGAGGCGCTTGAGGTTTTCGCGCACCCGCACCAGACGCTTTGCTTCCAGGTCCACTGCGACCACGCCGGCCAGCGCGGGTTCGGCTTCGAGCAGGTGACAGGTCTTGCCGCCCGGTGCGCAGCAGGCATCCAGCACCCGTTGCCCTGGGGCCAGGTCGAGCAGCTCGGCGGCCAGTTGCGCGGCTTCGTCCTGCACACTGAGGTGGCCTGCGGCGAAGCCTGGCAAGCTGGTGACGTCGCACGCTTGGAGCAAACGGATGCCGTCGCGGCTGAACGTGCAGGGTTCGGCGGCGAATCCGCTCCGGCGCAGTTCAGCCAGGTAGTCATCGCGGCTGCCGAGGCGGCGATTGACCCGCAAAATCAGCGGCGGATGGGCGTTGTTGGCCGCGCAGATGGCTTGCCATTGTTCGGGCCACTGGGCTTTCAGGGTTTTCTGCAGCCAGCGTGGGTGGGCGCTATGCAGCACCGGATCGCGGTCCAGGCTGGCAATAATGCTGTCGCTTTCGCGCTGGGCGTTGCGCAGCACGGCATTGAGCAGGCCCTTGAGCGAAGGCTTCTTCAGCTTGTCGATACAGGCCACGGTCTCGCCGATGGCGGCGTGGGCGGGAATACGGGTGTAGAACAGTTGATACAGCCCGATCAGCAGCAGTGCCTCGACATCACGGTCGACCGCTTTGAAGGGTTTTTGCAGCAGCTTTTCGGCGATCAGCGCCAGGCGTGGTTGCCAGCGTGCAGTACCGAACGCCAGATCCTGGGCCAGGCCGCGGTCGCGCTGTTCAACCTTGTCCAGCAGCGGCGGCAGGCTGCTGCCCAGCGAGGCTTTGCCATTGAGTACGACGGCCAGGGCGCGGGCGGCGGCGAGACGAGGGTTCATACGCCGAGCACCAGGTCGACGGCGAACTGCTCGCGGCGACTGTTGTACAGGTCACTGAAATTAAGTGCCTTGCCGCCCGGTAGTTGCAGGCGGGTCAAGCGCAGTGCGCCTTGGCCACAGGCAACCATCAGGCCCTGCTTGTCGGCCGACAGTATGCTGCCGGGTGCACCACTGCCCTCGCCCAACTCAGCCGCATGCACCTTCAGCGCTTCGCCACTCAGCGTGCTGTGGCAGATCGGCCAGGGGTGGAAGGCCCGCACCAGCCGCTCCAGTTCCAGCGCCGGGCGCGTCCAGTCCAGGCGTGCTTCATCCTTGTTCAGCTTGTGCGCGTAGGTGGCCAGGCTGTCGTCCTGCACTTCGCCAACCAGGCTGCTACTGGCCAGGCCGCCGATCGCTTCGATCACCGCCTGCGGGCCAAGGCCGGCCAGACGGTCATGCAGGCTGCCGCCGGTGTCGTCGGCAGCAATCGGCGTGCTGACTTTCAGCAGCATCGGTCCGGTGTCCAGGCCTGCTTCCATCTGCATCACGGTGACGCCTGATTCACTGTCGCCGGCTTCGATGGCGCGCTGGATCGGTGCGGCGCCGCGCCAGCGCGGCAGCAGCGAGGCGTGGCTGTTGATGCAGCCCAGGCGCGGGATATCCAGCACCACCTGCGGCAGGATCAGGCCGTAGGCCACGACCACCAGCAGGTCTGGCGCGAGCGCTGCCAGCTCAGCCTGGGCTGCCGGGTCGCGCAGGGTCTGCGGTTGATAGAGCGGAACTCCATGCTGCAGTGCGAGCTGCTTGACCGGGCTGGCGGTGAGCTTCTGTCCGCGACCGGCCGGCCGATCCGGCTGGCTATACACCGCGATGATCTGGTGCGGGCTATCGAGCAGAGCCTTGAGGTGTTCGGCAGCGAACTCCGGGGTGCCGGCAAAGACGATACGCAAAGACTCGGACATGGGTTCTCGCTAATCACTACTGAAAAAGAAGAAGGCTTGCCGCGGCAAGCCTTCTATCAAGGTGTGGCTCAAGCCTGCTGGCGATGTTGCTTTTCCAGCTTCTTCTTGATCCGGTCGCGTTTGAGGTTGGACAAGTAATCGACGAACAGCTTGCCGTTGAGGTGATCGCACTCGTGCTGGATGCACACCGCGAGCAGGCCTTCGGCGACCAGTTCGTAGGGCTGGCCATCGCGGTCCAGCGCCTTGATTTTGAGCTTGGTCGGTCGATCGACGTTTTCGTAGAAGCCGGGGACCGACAGGCAGCCTTCCTGGTACTGCTCGACCTCGTCGGTCAGGATCTCGAACTCGGGGTTGATGAACACCCGGGGTTCGCTTCGGTCTTCCGACAGATCCATCACCACTAGGCGCTTGTGCACGTTGACCTGGGTCGCGGCCAGGCCGATGCCCGGGGCTTCGTACATGGTTTCAAACATGTCGTCGATCAGTTGACGCAAGGCGTCGTCGACCATGTCCACCGGCTTGGCGATTGTGCGCAAGCGTGGATCGGGAAATTCGAGGATGTTTAAGATAGCCATATGCGTTTGTGATGCACTTGTGGAATAAAGTCAAAATCCGCTGCTAAGATGATGAGCAGCATTGAAAAACGGCTTCACGCCGCAGTACTACTGGGTTTAGTCGCGGCGCTAGGGCGCTCCACGTGAAGACACATAATAAAGGGATTCACCGCATGAGGAAATCACTACTCGCCCTGCTATTGCTTGCCGCTAGCGGCTTGGTCCAGGCCGAAGTGCATCTCAAGGACGGTCACCCAGACCGTTATACCGTGGTCAAGGGCGATACTCTCTGGGATATTTCCGGGCGGTTTCTCAGTGAACCGTGGAAGTGGCCGGAAATCTGGCATGCCAACCCGCAAGTGGCCAACCCCCACCTGATCTATCCCGGCGATCAGCTCAGCCTGGTCTATGTCGATGGTCAACCACGCCTGATGCTCAGCCGTGGCGAGTCGCGTGGCACTATCAAGCTGTCGCCGCAGATCCGCAGCACGCCGATGGCCGAAGCCATTCCGACTATTCCGTTGGGGGCGATCAACAGCTTTCTGCTGAGTAACCGCATCGTCGATACCCCGGAAGAATTCCAGGAAGCGCCCTATATCGTCGCCGGCAATGCCGAGCGTGTGGTCAGCGGCGCCGGGGATCGCGTCTACGCGCGTGGGTCCTTTGACGAAACGGCGCCGGTGTATGGCATCTTCCGCCAGGGCAAAACCTATATCGATCCGGATACCCAGGAGTTTCTCGGGATCAACGCCGATGACATCGGTGGCGGTGAGATCGTTGCCGAGGAGGGTGATATCGGCACCATGAACCTGACTCGCACGACCCAGGAAGTCCGCCTTGGCGATCGTCTGTTCGCCACTGAAGAGCGGGCGATCACTTCGACCTTCATGCCTAGCGAGCCGAGCAGCGAAATCAAGGGGTTGATTCTCGACGTTCCGCGTGGCGTGACCCAGATCGGTCAGTTCGACGTGGTTACCCTGAACAAGGGGACGCGTGATGGCCTGGCCCAGGGTAACGTGCTGGCGGTGTACAAGACCGGCGAAACCGTACGCGATCGGATCACGGGCGATGCGGTGAAGATCCCTGATGAGCGGGCCGGTCTGTTGATGGTGTTCCGCACCTATGAAAAGCTCAGTTATGGCCTGATCCTGGGCGCCACCCGTCAGCTTGCAGTGATGGACAAGGTGCGTAACCCGTAACACTCCAACGCCAGCCGTGCGCTTGCGCGGTTGGCGTTTCTGCTTCCTCGCTACCTGCCGCCCACAACCCTCAAGGTTAGCGGGCGCACCCGATCAAGGATGATCGCCATGGCGCAATGCCCCAGCCACTGCATTTCCCCTGCCGAACTCGAAGCCCGCCTGCGTCTGCACAGCCTGCCGGAGCTTGGGCCGCGGCGTTTTCGCAAATTGCTCAGCGCTTTCGATAGTGCCTCCGCGGCCCTCAGTGCGCCAGCCAGCGCCTGGCGTTCGCTGGGTTTGCCGGCCGCCTGCGCGGAGCCTCGACGCAGCAGCGAGGTGCGTGAGCACGCCGCTGCTGCCCTGGCCTGGCTGGACGCTGACCAGCATCATCTGTTGATGTGGGATGACCCGACTTACCCGGGGTTGCTCGCCGAGCTCGGCGATGCGCCGCCCTTGCTCTATGTGGCGGGCGATCCGGCGTTGCTCGAGCAGCCGCAACTGGCCATGGTCGGCAGTCGCCGCGCCTCACGGCCCGGACTGGATACCGCGCACAGCTTCGCCCGCAGCCTGGCCGCCGGTGGCTTTGTGATCACCAGCGGCCTGGCGCTGGGCATCGACGGCGCTGCCCATCAAGGTGCACTGGATGTGGCAGGCAAAACCATCGCGGTACTCGGCACCGGTTTGCAGCGCCTGTATCCGGCGCGGCACCGGCAGTTGGCCGCGGACATCGTCGAGCATGGTGGCGCGCTGGTGTCGGAGTTGCCACTGGATTGCCCGCCGCATGCGAGCAATTTTCCTCGGCGCAACCGCATCATCAGTGGCCTGTCCCTCGGCGTGCTGGTGGTCGAGGCCAGTCCCTCCAGCGGCTCGCTGATCACCGCGCGGCTGGCGGCCGAGCAAGGGCGCGAGGTCTATGCCATTCCCGGCTCGATCCACCATCCGGGTGCGCGCGGTTGTCATCAGTTGATCCGCGATGGCGCCGTGCTGGTGGAAAGCATTGAGCATATTCTCGAAGCGCTGCGCGGCTGGCAGCTGCAGCCGCCGTTGGCGAGCGAGGCGAGGCCGGCCCAGCGCTTCGAGCATCCGCTGCTCGACTTGCTGCATGCGGCGCCACACAGCAGTGAAGCCCTGGCGGCGGTCAGCGGTTGGCCGTTGCCCCAGGTGTTGGCGGCCCTCACCGAGCTGGAGCTGGACGGTCATATAGCCTGCGAAGCTGGGCGCTGGGTGGGCCGCGGCCGCTAGCTTGGATACACTGCGCGGCATTCCTATAGCGGGAGAGCAGAGAATGGTCAGCAGTTGGCAGGTACAGCAGGCAGCGCGCGTGGTGCGTCAGGGTGGCGTAATTGCTTACCCGACTGAGGCGGTATGGGGTCTGGGCTGCGACCCGTGGAACGAAATTGCGGTGGAGCGGCTCCTGGCGCTGAAAGAGCGGCCGATGAACAAGGGCCTGATCCTGGTGGCGGACTGCATTGAGCAGTTCGACTTTCTTCTCGACGATCTGCCGGATATCTGGCAAGAGCGCTTGGCCAGCACCTGGCCGGGGCCCAATACCTGGCTGGTGCCACATCAACAGCGCCTGCCCGAGTGGATCACCGGTGAGCACAGCAGCGTCGCCCTGCGCGTCAGCGATCACCCGCTGGTGCGCGAACTCTGCGCCCTCACCGGCCCGCTGGTATCGACCTCGGCCAACCCGGCTGGACGTCCGGCGGCACGCACGCGGCTGCGGGTCGAGCAGTACTTCCCGCGGCAACTGGACAAGGTGCTCGGCGGCGCCCTGGGCGGGCGCAAGAACCCCAGCCTGATTCGCGACCTGATTAGCGGCGATGTGATCAGGCCATCCTGATGCTGTTGTAGGGTGTCACTCGCCGCAGGCAGTGCACCGTGGTTCAGCCGCGCGGCATAAAGCTGGCGGGTTGTCGCTGCGCTCCGAAGCCGCCCTACGCTCCGCGCGGATCGCCGCCTGGGCCGCTCTAAGTCAGGACTTCAAGTCGCTCTGGCGCAATTCGTAACCCACCCATTCAGGCGCCGCAGATGGCCATGGTGGGATACGGCGCGGCAGTTATTGGACTGTGCGTGCGAAACCGGTTGGCGCGCCTTACCCCACCCTACGGCAGCAGAATGGTCGAGCCGGTGGTCTGTCGGGCGCTCAGGGCGGCCTGCGCGGCGGCGGCGTCCTTGAGTGCATAGCGGTTGCTGATATCGACCTTGAGCTGACCGCTTTCGATCATCTTGAACAGCTCGTCGGCCATCATTTGCAGGCGCTCGGGGGTGTCGGCGTAGCCAGCCAGGGTCGGCCGGGTGACGAACAGCGAACCCTTCTGCGCGAGGATGCCCAGGTTGACTCCGCTCACCGCACCCGAGGCATTGCCAAAGCTGACCAGCAGGCCGCGCGGGGCGACGCAGTCCAGCGAGGTTTCCCAGGTGTCCTTGCCGACGCCGTCATACACCACCGGGCATTTCTTGCCGTCGGTCAGCGCCAGCACGCGCTGGGCCACGTTCTCATGGCTGTAGTCGATGGTCGCCCAGGCGCCCTGCTCCATGGCCCGCGCGGCTTTCTCGGCCGAGCTGACGGTGCCGATCAGTTGCACCCCCAGCGCCTTGGCCCATTGACAGGCGAAGGAGCCGACGCCACCGGCGGCGGCATGGAACAGGATGGTTTCGCCGCCCTGCAGTGGAAACACCTGGCGCAGCAGGTACTGCACGGTCAGGCCCTTGAGCATCACCGCCGCGGCCTGTTCGAAGCTGATGGCGTCCGGCAGTTTGACCAGCTTGCCGACCGGCAGCACGTGCAGTTCGCTGTAGGCACCCAGCGGACCGGTGGCATAGGCCACGCGGTCGCCGACCTGGAACTGGCTGACCTGCGCGCCGACTGCCTCGACGATGCCGGCGCCTTCGGTGCCCAGACCCGACGGCAGGGCCGGTGGCGGATACAGGCCGCTGCGGAAGTAGGTGTCGATGAAGTTCAGGCCGATCGCCTGGTTCTGCACGCGGATCTCGTCGGGGCCGGGAGCAGCAGGCTGGTAGTCGCGGTACTCGAGGACTTCGGGGCCGCCGTGGCTGCTGAATTGAATACGCTTGGCCATACAAGGCTCCTTGCGGCAAGGGGGTTCGGTCAAACCGTCGATGATGGCGGCTGAGGCGCGTCGGGGTCTCTATCCAATCGTTTCGTGTAACCGGCGTCAACTGCGAGGGCGCATTGGCAAATGTTATGCTTGGCGTCGATTTCGCCTGCTGGACAACCTCCGGCTGGCCTGACTGCTTCCAAGGTGGCGCCGTGAGTGACCGTACTGAGGCCGTAAAGGCCTATCTGCTGGACCTGCAAGACCGTATTTGCTCCGCCCTGCAAGCCGAGGACGGTGGCGCCGAGTTCTTCGAGGATAGCTGGCAGCGCCCGGCCGGCGGCGGTGGCCGCACGCGGGTGATCGAGAATGGCGCGCTGATCGAAAAGGGCGGAGTCAACTTCTCCCATGTGTTTGGCAGCGGCCTGCCGCCTTCGGCCAGCGCCCATCGGCCGGAGTTGGCTGGGCGCGGTTTCGAGGCGCTCGGCGTGTCCCTGGTGATCCACCCGGAAAACCCCTACGTGCCCACCTCGCATGCCAACGTGCGCTTCTTCAGCGCCGAGAAGGAAGGCGAGGAGCCGGTCTGGTGGTTCGGTGGTGGCTTCGACCTGACCCCTTATTACGCCAACGAAGAAGATTGCGTGCACTGGCACCGGGTTGCCTTTGAGGCCTGCGCGCCCTTTGGCGCCGAGGTCTACCCGCGCTTCAAGGCCTGGTGCGACCGCTACTTCCAGATCAAGCACCGCGGCGAACCGCGCGGCATCGGCGGCCTGTTCTTCGACGACCTCAACCAGTGGGACTTCGACACCAGCTTCGCCTTCATTCGCGCGATAGGCGACGCCTACCTCGCGGCCTACCTGCCCATCGTGCAGCGGCGCAAGCTGACTCCCTACGGCGAGCGCGAGCGCGAGTTCCAGGCGTTGCGCCGCGGCCGCTACGTCGAGTTCAACCTGGTCTACGACCGCGGCACCCTGTTCGGCCTGCAGTCCGGCGGGCGTACCGAGTCGATCCTGATGTCGCTGCCGCCGCACGTGCGCTGGGATTACGACTGGAAACCCGAGCCGGGCAGCGAAGAGGCGCGCCTGACCGAGTATTACCTGACCGATCGCGACTGGCTGCAGGAGGTATGAGTCTGATGGACCGCTACGGCGTATTCGGCAACCCCATCGACCACAGCAAGTCGCCGCTGATTCACCGCCTGTTCGCCGCGCAGACCGGCGAGCAACTGAGCTACGAGACGTTGCTCGCGCCCTTGGACGACTTCGGCGGTTTCGCCCGACGCTTCTTCGCCCTGGGCAAGGGCGCTAACGTCACCGTGCCGTTCAAGGAGCAGGCCTTCCAGCTGGCCGACAGCCTGAGCGCTCGGGCCCGCCGTGCTGGTGCGGTGAATACCTTGAAGAAGCTCGATGACGGCAGCCTGCTCGGCGACAACACCGACGGCGCCGGGCTGGTGCGTGACCTGACCGTGAACGCCGGCTTCGCCCTGCGCGGCAAACGCATCCTCCTGCTGGGTGCCGGCGGGGCCGTGCGTGGCGTGCTCGAACCCTTTCTGGGCGAGCAGCCGGCGGTTCTGGTGATTGCCAACCGCACGGTGCAGAAGGCCGAACAGCTGGCCCGCGAGTTCGCCGACCTGGGGCCGGTGGTGGCCAGCGGCTTCGACTGGATCGACGCCCCAGTCGATCTGATCGTCAACGGCACCTCGGCCAGCCTGGCCGGCGAGCTACCACCGATTGCCGCGAGCCTGATCGCGTCGGGTCATACGCTGTGCTACGACATGATGTACGGCAAAGAGCCCACCGCGTTCAACCGCTGGGCCGCCGAGCAAGGCGCGGCGCGCACCCTGGATGGCCTGGGCATGCTGGTTGAGCAGGCTGCCGAAGCGTTCTTCCTCTGGCGCGGCGTGCGCCCGGACAGCGCGCCGGTGTTGGCCGAGTTGCGTCGTCAGCTGGCATGACGCTTCACCCATCCACCATGAGGACAGCGAGGTGGATGAAAAACGTCATCCACGTTTCAATCCTCGAACTGCACCGGGCAGCGCTCGGCGCCTTCCAGTTTATGAATCTCCTCGATCACCTGCGGCCGGGCGCGGCGCAGGATCAGGCTGCGTTTTTGCGCGAGCAGGCGGCGTGCTTCCTGGTGAAGCATTTCCACCCCGGCGTAATCGATGAAGTTGACGTGGTGGGCATCGATGATCACCCGCTCGCCTTTGCTGCGCTGGATGATCTGTTGCAGGTAGTGACAGGCACCGAAAAAGATCGAGCCTTCCACGCGCAACAGTTCCTCCTCGCCCTCCTTCCAGAACTTCACCCGCGGCTGCGAGGTGCGCTTGAGGTAGAAGAATAACGAGGCCAGCACCCCGGCATAGATCGCCGTTTGCAGCTCCATCAGCAGGGTGGCGAGCAGGGTCAGCAGCATCACCAGGAACTCCGAGCGGCTGACCCGGAATAGTGCGCGCACCCCGGCGATATCCACCAGCCCCCAGCAGATCAGCAGGATGCTCGCGGCCATGCTCGGCAGTGGGATGTGCGCGATCAGGCGGGCACCGACCAGGGCAAACAACGCCACCAGCAACGCGGAAAACACCCCGGCCAGGGGCGAGCGCGCGCCGGCCTGCAGGTTCAGCGCCGAGCGGGTGAAGGAGCCGGCCGACAGGGAGCCGGAGAACCAGGGGCCGATCAGGTTGGACAGACCCTGGGCACGCACTTCCTGGTTGGCGTCGAGAAACTGCTGGGATTTGCTGGCCAGGGCGCGGGCAATCGACAGGCTGGTGACCAGGCCGAGCATGCCGCAGGCCACTGCCGCGGGCAGCAGCTTGAGAATGTTCGACAGCTCGAAGGTCAGTGGGCGGAACGGCGGCAGTTGGCCGTCGAAGGCACTGACCAGGGCGATGCCGCCGAGCTGGGCCGGCCACGCCAGCACGGCCAGGCTGCCGGCGACTATGCCAAACAGCAGGGCCGGTGAACGTGGCCACAACTGTTTGCTCAGCAGGCTGACACCCAGGGTGAATAGGGCCAGGGCCAGGGAGCGCCAGTCGGTTTCCAGCAAGTGCTCGCCGAGGCTGAGCAGGGTCGCCAGAGCCGTGGCCTGGCTGGGCATGCTGATGCCGAGCAGGTTGGGCAACTGACCGAGGACGATCACAGTCGCGGCGCCGAGGGTGAAGCCGAGTACCACCGAGTGCGAGACGAAATTGACCAGGGCGCCGAAGCGCAGCATACCGAGCAGCCACTGGAACAGCCCGGCGAGAAAGGTCAGCAACAGGATCAGCGCAATAAAGTCGTCGCTGCCCGGGGTCGCCAGTGGGCTGACGCTGGTGAACAGGACGATGGAGATCGCTGCGGTCGGCCCACAGATCAGGTGCCAGGACGAGCCCCACAGGCAGGCGATGATCACCGGCACTATGGCCGCATACAAACCGTACTCCGCAGGTAGCCCGGCGATCAGCGCGTAGGCGATGGATTGCGGCAGGGCCAGGATGGCGCCGCTCAGACCCACCAGCAAATCATTGCCGAGGCTGCGTCGGCTGGTGTTGGGCAGCCATCTGAGGAAAGGCAGTAGCGTTTGGCGGTTGGGTCGCTGCATGGGGGCGTCTAGTTATGGGCTGGAGGCGGGCTGCCCCGTCGATCACAAGTCCCGGCTGATCCGGGGCGGCCAGCGGAGGAAGAACCTGGGGTCACCCTACGCAATCCAGCCTGGCGATTCAAAGCTTAGCTTTGACCGCCGCCATCGCGTCGCCGCCATCGCGGGTGGTGACACCTTGGAGCCAGCTGTCGAGCACCGCCGGGTTGGCCTTGAACCAAGCCTTGACCGCCTCGGTGTTGCTCGCCTGCTTGCTCAGCACCTGGTTCATGATGCTGTTCTCCATGTCTTGAGTGAAGCTCAAGTTGCTCAGCAGCGTGCTGACGTTCGGGCATTGCGCCGCATAGTCCTTGCGGGCCAGGGTGTTGACGCTGCCGCTTTCGCCAAAATACTTTTCGCCGCCCTTGAGGTACTTGATGTCGTAGTTGACGTTCATCGGGTGCGGGGTCCAACCAAGGAACACCACGAACTGGTCGCGTTTCACCGCGCGCCCGACTTGCACCAGCATTGCCTGTTCACTGGATTCCACCAGTTTCCAGTCACCCAGGCCGAACTCGTCGACTTCGATCATCTTGCGGATCGACTCGTTGGCCGGCGAACCCGAGGCGATGCCGTAGAGCTTGTTGTTGAACTTGTCGGCGAATTTGTCGAGGTCGGCAAAGGTCTTCACGCCAGCCTCATAGGCGTAGGCTGGCACTGCCAGGGTGTATTCGGTGCCGCTGAGGTTCTGCGCCAGCTTGGCCACCTCACCGCTGCTGACAAACTTGTCGTAGTTGCTCTGTTGCGCTGGCATCCAGTTGCCGAGGAAGGCATCGACCTGACCCTTCTGCAGGCCGGCGAAGATGATCGGTACGGCCAGGATCTGGGTTTGTGCCTTGTAGCCCAGGCCATCGAGCAGGAAGCTGGCGATGCCGTTGGTCACCGCGATGTCGCTCCAGCCCGGATCGCCGAGTTTCACCGTGGCGCATTGGGCGTCTTCGGCCTGGGCCGGCAAGGTGCCGGCGGCCATCAGCAGGCTCGCGGCACATAGGGTGCTGATCTTTTTCATGGGGCATCTCCACTTATTTATAGTTGTAGTCGCACGCATGTCGGTTGTCGCGCTCATACCTTGGGGTAGCGGGCACGCCGCTCCAGATCATCGAGATCGATGTGGTTGCGCATGTACTGCTGGCTGGCATCGACCATGGGTTGATGGTCCCAGCTCTTCAGCTTGCCCTTGGTCAGTGACTCAGCGACGAAGCGTCGGCGCCGCTGGCTGGCGAGGGTGGCCTGATGGATCGTGGGCATGTCCCAGCGCTGGCGTGCGTCCTCGAGGAACTCGGCCAACAGACTTTGCTGATCGGGTGACTGGGCCAGGTTTTCCAGCTCTTGCGGGTCATTGGCCACGTTGAACAACAGCAACGGGTCCACTTCCGAGTAGATAAACTTCCAATCGCCGCGGCGGATCATCATCAGCGGGCTGTTGGTGCCTTCGCCCATGTACTCGCCGAGCACTTCGTCATGCCCGCCGCTGCCTTGCAAGTGCGGCAGCAAGGAACGGCCATCGAGTGGCAGGCTGGGATCTACCGAGCCGCCGGCCAGCTCAACCAGGGTCGGTAGCAGGTCGGCGGTGGACATCGACTGGCTGACCCGGTGCGCGGCGAATTGGCTCGGTGCATGGACCACGAAGGGCACCCGTGCGGCCATCTCGAACCAGTGCATCTTGTACCAGAGGCCGCGCTCGCCAAGCATGTCGCCGTGGTCGCCGGAGAACACGATGATGGTGTCGTCGGCCAGGCCGCAGTCACCCAGGGTCTTCAGCAGTTTGCCGATATTCGCGTCGATGTAACTGCAGGCCCCGAAATAGGCGCGCCGCGCGTCCCTGATCTTCTCCTCGGGCAGGTCCTTGCCCCACAGGTCGATGACCTTGAGGATGCGCTGCGAGTGCGGGTCGAGGTCCTGCTGGTCGATGTTGACCCCCGGCAGGGGGATGTCCTCATCGCGGTACAGGCTCCAGAACTCTTCCGGGATGCAGTAGGGGTCGTGCGGGTGAGTCATCGACACGGTCAGGCAGAACGGCTGCTCGGCGTTCTCGCGGACATGGTTGTAGAGGTACTGCTGGGCCTTGAACACCACTTCTTCATCGAAATCCAGCTGGTTGGTGCGCACGGTGGGACCGGCCTGCAATACCGAGGACATGTTGTGGTACCAGCTCAGGCGCTCTTCGGGCGCGTCCCAGTTCACCGCCCAGCCGTAGTCGGCCGGGTAGATGTCGCTGGTCAGGCGCTCTTCGTAGCCATGCAGCTGGTCCGGGCCACAGAAGTGCATCTTGCCGGACAGCGCCGTGTGATAACCGAGGTTGCGCAGGTAGTGGGCATAGGTCGGCACGTCGCCGGGGAAGTCGGCGGCGTTGTCGTAGGCGCCGATCTTGCTCGGCAGCTGACCGCTGACCAGGGTGAAGCGCGACGGTGCACAGAGCGGGCTGTTGCAATAGGCTGAATCGAAAACCACGCCCGTTTCGGCCAGGCGCACCAGGTTGGGCATCTTGATCGGCGAGGCCGGATCATGGATCGGCAGGAGCGGCGCGGCCATTTGGTCGGCCATGATGAAGAGGATATTCGGGCGCTTCATGGCGGGTATTCCATATTAAATATTTATGCGAAATTGCTGCTTGCGATAATCTACCCGGCAATAAATCGGGTAAACCCGCTTGAAACACATGACTCGGATAACTACAGCTTATGTTTGAGAGTATTGAGGGCGTGTCCCTGGACGCGTTGCGGGTGTTCGAGTCCGCCGCCCGCCATCTGAGTTTCACCGCGGCGGCGAGCGAACTGGGCAGCAGCCAGCCGGCGATCAGCCAGCAGATCAAGCGTCTGGAGCAGCAGCTGGCGACCCGTCTGTTTGATCGGGTCTATCGCGGCATCGTCCTTACCGAGGCCGGTGAGTTGTTGCTGCGCTATGTGCGGAGCGGCCTGGAGTCGCTCGACGCCGGCCTGATGGCAGTCACCGCCCGGCAGCAGCACGAGGTCTTGCAGGTGGCCACCGATTTCGCCTTCGCCGCCTATTGGCTGATGCCGCGCCTGCCGCGTTTTCATCAGATCCACCCCGAGGTGGACGTCAGCCTGATCAGCAGCGCGCGTGACCTGGGAACCCTGCCTTCGGACATCGACGTCGCCATCGCCTTCGGCGACGGTCGTTTCAAACATGGCGAGGCCCACCTGCTGTTTCATGAAGAAGTGTTCCCGGTGTGCAGTCCGCAATTGCTCAAGGGGCGGAGCTTGCCTCTGGCGCCGACGGCACTGGCCGAACTCCCCCTGCTGCACCTGCGGCCGGAGATTCGTTCGCGCTGGTTCGACTGGAACGGCCTGTTCCGTGAGTTCGACATCGCCGAGACGCCGAGCCTGGGTATGTTGCGTTTCGACAACTACACCCTGCTGATCCAGGCGGCGATTGCCGGCCAGGGCGTGGCCATCGGCTGGCGCCATCTGGTCGACGAATTGCTGGCCCAGGACCTGCTCTGCCGGGTCTGTGCCGGCGAGGTTCGTTCCGAGTTCGGCTACTACGTGGTGCTGCCCGAGCGCAAACGTCGCCAGCGCCTGACTCAGCAGTTCGTCGACTGGCTCAAGCTGGAACTGACACGGGAAGCCCCGCCGGTCTGAGAGGTTCCGCCGAACGGGCGCAATGCCTTGCTGCAGACGCCCTACACTGCAAGAGTGATAGCCGAGTTGCGTATACTGGCGCGGCCAGAATCCGCTGCCCCGGCACTTCCCCACCCAACCAGTGAATGCTCCTGTGAAAATCCGTCATTCGATAGTCAGTCTGCTGCTGATCTGCAGCAGCCTTGTAGTTGCCTCGAACAGCCTGGCCGCCGCCAAGACCCCGACCCAGCAGCTTGCTGCCGGGAGTGCTCTGCTGGTCGACCTGAAGACCAACCAGGTGCTCTATTCCAGCAATCCTGACATGGTCGTACCGATCGCCTCGGTGACCAAGCTGATGACCGCCATGGTCGCGCTGGATGCCAAGTTGCCGCTGGACCAGCAATTGCCGATCGTGATCCGCGACACCGCAGAGATGCGCGGCGTGTTCTCGCGGGTGCGAGTGGGCAGCGAGGTCAGTCGTCGCGACATGCTCCTGCTGGCCATGATGTCGTCGGAAAACCGCGCGGCGGCCAGCCTGGCGCATCACTATCCGGGTGGTCATGTGGCCTTTATCGCGGCGATGAATGCCAAGGCCCGGGCCTTGGGTATGAGCCGCAGCCACTTCGTCGAGCCAACCGGGTTGTCGCAGCACAACGTCTCCACCGCCAACGACCTGGTGCTGCTGCTCAAGGCCACTCAGCAGTACCCGCTGATCAGCGAGCTGAGCACTACCCGGGAAAAAACCGTGGCCTTTCATAAACCCAACTACACCCTGGGCTTTCGCAACACCAACGCCCTGGTGCGCAAGGACAACTGGAGCGTGCAGGTGACCAAGACCGGCTTCACCAATGCGGCGGGTCATTGTTTGGTCATGCGCACGCAGATGGCCGGCAAGTCGGTGGCTTTCGTGGTGCTGGACGCCTTCGGCAAATACACCCACATGGCCGACGCCAACCGCCTGAAGCGCTGGCTGGAAACCGGCAAGGTCACTCCGGTGCCAGCCGCAGCGATCAGCTACCGCCAGCAGAAGATGGCGCAACGGCAGCTGCAGGCGGCGCAGCCCTAATCTGCGTGTGAGTGCGAGGCTAGGTCATGCTTACGAGCGCGTCGGCATGGCGCTCCAGCGCACAGCAAAGCCGCTGTTCCTGACCGGAGCAGCGGCTTTTTCATGGGCGGGACTGTTACAGGCCCAGCTCGCTCAACCCGGGGTGATCATCCGGGCGCCGGCCTTGCGGCCAGTGGAACTTGCGCTCGGCGGCGCTGATCGGCAGGTCGTTGATGCTAGCGAAACGCAAACGCATCAGGCCCTGCTCGTCGAACTCCCAGTTCTCGTTGCCGTAGGCGCGGAACCAGTTGCCCTCGGCGTCGTGCCATTCGTAGGCAAAACGCACGGCAATGCGGTTGCCGTCATGGGCCCAGAGCTCCTTGATCAGGCGATACTCCAGCTCGCGTTGCCATTTGCGTTCGAGGAGGGCCTGGATCTCAGCCCGGCCCCGGGGGAACTCGGCGCGGTTGCGCCAGCGGCTGTCGAGGGTATAGGCCAGGGCGACCCGCTGTGGATCACGACTGTTCCAGCCGTCTTCGGCCATGCGCACTTTCTGTATCGCCGTTTCGCGGCTAAAGGGCGGCAAGGGTGGACGGGCTTCGGCGTTGCTCATGGGGTTGCCTCGCAATAGTGGGCGGTGGATTAAAGCTCCAGCACCAGGCCGCTTGAGCCCTCGCTGGGGTGCGCCGGAATGGCGCAGCAGATCAGCACTTCACCGCTCGGCGGTAACTCGGCCGGCGGAATCGGGTAATGCACCTGGCCACTGACCAGGCGGGTGCTACAGGTGCCGCAGGAACCGCCCCGACAACTGAACTCCGGGTTCAGGCCACGACTCTCGGCCAGTTCCAGCAGGCTGCCGCTTTCGGGCGTCCAGCGCGCCTGCTTGGCCGACTGGGCAAACAGCACTGGCACCGGTGCCGTGGCCGCCATGGTCTGTTCGAGCAAGGCTGGGCCTGAATCGGGCTGGCGGCGCAGGGTCGAGGGCCCGAAGGTTTCCGCGTGGATGCGCGCGTCAGCGATGCGCAGCGCACGCAGGCTGTCATACAAATCCTGAGTGAAACGGCTCGGCCCACACAGGTAGAAATCGAAGTCATCGAAGGGCAGCAGCGCCTTCAGCAGATGGATGTCGATGCGCCCCGCCCGCTCGAAGTCCTCGCCTGCGCGGGCATGCGCCTCCGGCTGGCTGAGCAGGCGCAGCACGCTCAGCGCATCACCCGCTTGGCGGGTCAGATCCGCCACCTCATCCTTGAACGGTAGCTGAGCGAGGGTGCGCGCGCTCTGCACGAAGAAGGTGCGGCGCGTGCGACGGGTGCGCTGGCCTTGGTAGACCACCTCGCGCAGCATCGACAGCAGGGGCGTCACGCCGACGCCGGCGGCCAGCAACACCAGCGGTCGTGGCTCGTCGGCAGCGACGACGAAACTGCCTTGCGGCGCCCGTGCCTCGAGCAGGTCGCCCACCGTGACGTGCTCATGCAGGTAGCTGGACACCGCGCCTTGGCGTTTGACGCTGATCCGCCAGTGGCCATCCGAAGGCGCGCTGGACAGGCTGTAGGTGCGGATCAGCAATGTCGAGGTGCCCGGCAGTTGCAGGCGGATGGGCAGGTGCTGGCCGGCCTGAAACAGCGGCAAGCCGGCGCCGTCGGCGGGCTCAAGATAGAACGAACGGATGTTCGCGCTTTCCTCCTCGATGCGCGTCACCCGCAGGTTGCGCCAGGTGTGGCGCAGCGCTTCGGCCTGCAGGCGTGGCTGGGCTTGGGGCCAGGAGCCGGTCATCAGGCTGTTCGGCGAAAAGCCCTGAAAAGCCCAGCGCAGCGCTAACGCCGCCGGCCGCCGTACCAGCTGGGTGACGTGCAGCCGCCAGAGCCGTTCGGCGCCCTGAAAGGCCGCCACCTCGGGCCCATCGAAGATGATCTCGCTGTGGCCGCTGAGTTGCAGCAGATCACCGTTGCTGAAGTCGATAAACAGCAGGCCGGCGCGCGGGTTGAGCAGCAGGTTACCCAGGGTGTTGAAGTGCAGATTACCGGCGAAATCCGGAATGCTCAGGCAGTCGCCTTCGACCTGGACGAAACCGGTTTGGCCGCCGCGATGCGAGACATCCACCGAGCGTCGCGCGGGATCACCGTCCGGGTCGATATAGCTGGCGACGAAGCAGGTATCGGCGCCGCTAATCAGCTCGCGGGCGGCCTCGTCCAGCGCATCGAGCCGCTGCAGCTGAAGGCCTTGCTGTTGGCCTGGCTCGCGGACGAAGTGCGCTTGGCGTTGCTGGATATATTGCGGGCAGTTGCCGAACGCCTGCTCCACCGCCACGCCGAAGCCAGTCGCGGAAGAGCCCGTGACATGGCCGTTGACCCGGTTGCGCCGGCGGCTGTGCAGCTCGATGCCGAGCAGGCCGACCGCCGCGCCGTCGGCCAGGTTGGCCGCCGCCGGGTCGTTGGCATCTGGCCGGCCATCGAGCTGCAGCAAGCGTGGCTCGGGAGCATGGGCAAAACCCGGTAGGCCTTCGAGAATGCTGGCCCAGGGGTTACCCGCGGCATCCACCGAGCCGAGCAGGATAAAGGGCAGTTGGCGGTAGAAGTCGCGGTGCTGCTCGGGCAGGTGATCGCGGATCACCTTGCGCCCGAACGCCTCCATGCGCTCGGCCACGCCGACGCGTTGCTGCAGGATCTGTTCCCCGGCATGCCAGGGCGAGGGCGCAGTTTCGGGAGGGTGAGGAACCATCGCGGCGACTCCAGAACAATTCAGGCGACAGGGTGCCGGCCACCGTGCGGGTGACCGGCGCGGCGAGTCAGGCTTGCAGGCCGGCGGCCGTGCGCGGCATCGCTACGAAGTGCGGCAGCGCTTCGATGCGGGCCAGCCAGGCGCGCAGGTTGGGGTAGTCGGCCAGCGCCACGTTGCCTTCCGGGGCGTGGGCGATATAGCTGTAGCAGGCGACGTCGGCGATGCTCGGCTGCTCGCCGACCAGGTACTGTCGGCCGCTCAATTCGGCCTCGATTACCTTGAGCAGGGCGTGGGCGTTGGCGATCACTTCTTCGGCGTTGTAGGGCGCGCCGAACACGGTGATCAGCCGTGCGCGGGCCGGTCCCGCAGCGAGTGGCCCGGCGGCAATCGACAGCCAACGCTGCACGGCGGCGGCACCAGCGGCATCGCTCGGCAACCAGCGGCCTTCGCCGTATTTCTGCGCCAGGTACAGCAGAATGGCATTCGAGTCGGCCAGCACGCTGCCGTTGTCGTCGATGACCGGCACCTGGCCGAAGGGGTTCATTGCCAGGAATTCGGGTTGCTTGTGCGCGCCCTTGGTCAGATCGACCAGCACGAACTCACTCGGCAGGCCGAGCAGCGACAGCATCAGCTCGACTCGGTGGGAGTGACCGGACAGGGGGAAACCAAACAGTTTGATGGCATTCTGGGACATGGGAGGCTCCGCAAGGCAGTTGAGGGGATCGCTCAGCGGCGGGCGGTAATACCGGAGGCCGCGCCGATGGACGTGATCATCCACCCTCGATGGAAGTTGCAGAATCACCAGAAATGACAATCCACTGTTTCAGTTTGCGCAATAACGCCTGAGGCGGCTGTAAGCCTATTCGGCCTTGCGCCGCCGACTGTGCGGCACGCACCTGGAGCCGATCAGGGCCGACCTGCGGCAATCCGTAGCGGTCGTCAGCTTGGCGTGAGCGCCGGGTGCTCGCGTAATTTAGCCGCCGCAAAATCGACGAAGCTGCGCACCCGCGCGGCGGCCCTGCGGCCTTCACGGTAGACCAGGTAGACCGGCTGGCTGGGCAGTTCGAAGGCCGTCAGCACCGTTCGGAGTTGGCCCGCTTGTAGTTGCGCATGAATCTGGTAACTCGTGCAGCGGGTCAGGCCGGCGCCCCGGCAGGCCGCCGCAATCGCCGCCTGACTGGTGGCGCAGCTGAGACGCGGGCGCAGGCTCACCGTCAGTGCCTGGCCATTGTGCTGGAAGCGCCACTCCGGCAAACGCGTATCGGCACTCGAGTGGATGATCTGCTGGGCATGCAAGCCCTGCGGCGTCTCCGGTTCGCCCTGCGCGGCCAGATACGCCGGGCTGGCGCAGACCACCCGGCGGATACTGCCAATCTTGCGCGCGTACAGCGACGAGTCCGCCAGTTCGCCGACCTGGATCGCGACATCCACCCCTTCCTCGTGCAGATTGGGCACGCGGTCCAGGTACTGGCCGAGGATCTGCACCTCGGGGTAGGCATTCAGGTAGTCGAGCAGGATCGGCGTCAGCACCTGCTGACCAAACAGCAGCGGCATGGCCAACGTCAGTCGACCGCGCGGTTGCCGGTGCAGGCCGCTGGCCGACTCGTTCGCCTCCACCAGCTCGCGCAGGATGCGCTGGCAGTCGAGGGCGAAGCGCTGGCCAGCCTCGGTCAGTTGCACGCCGCGGGTGCTGCGGCTCAGCAACGCGGTGCCGAGACGCTGCTCCAGGGCGGCAATGGCGCGGGTCAACGTGGGCGCGGACATGTTCAGGCGCCGCGCCGCTGCGGCCAGGCTGAGGTCTTCGGCCACGGCCTGAAATGCGCGCATCTGTTGATAACGGTCCATGGTCGGTCAGCTACGCGTCGGTGGATTGAGCGCCGCGTCGCCGCGCAGGCGCTCGACGCAATAATCGACAAAGCTGCGCACCTTGGCTGGCACCCGGCGGCCGTCCTGATAGACCACGTGGATCGGCAGCGGCGGCGGCTCGAAGCGCTCCAGCAGCAGCTCCAGTTCGCCGGCGGCCACTTGCGCGGCCACCTGATAGGAGAGCACCCGGGTCAGGCCCCAGCCCAGTTGCGCGGCATTGATCGCGGCCTGGTTGGCGCTGACCACCAGGCGCGGTTCTGGGCGGATGCTCAACGCACCTTCGGGTGTGTTGAACTGCCAATCGGTGAGCAGGCTGCTGCTGGCGGCGAGGACGATGCGTGCGGCGTGCAGCTCGTGCGGGTGCTCTGGCCGGCCGTGCCGTTGCAAGTAGGCCGGGGCCGCGCAGACCACCTGACGCACCGTGCCGACCGGCACGGCGTGCAAACCGCTGTCCGGCAGGTTGCCGATGCGCACCGCGACATCGATGCCTTCGTCGACCATGCTCGCCACGCGGTCGAGCAGCAGGGCCTTGATCGACACCGCCGGGTGCTGCTCGAGGTAATCGACCATCAGCGGGGTGACGAACAGCTCGCCGAACAGTACCGGGGCGGTCAGCGTCAGCAGACCACGAGCAATGGCATGGCTGCCGGCCGCCGATTCCTCGGCCTCTTGCAGCTCGACGAGAATCCGCCGGCAGTCTTCCACATAACGCTGGCCGGCTTCGGTCAGGTGCACGCTGCGCGTGGTCCGTGCCAGCAGCAGGGTGCCGATGCGCTCTTCGAGGGCCGCCACCGCGCGGGTCACGCTGGGTGGCGACAGGTGCAAACGGCGGGCGGCAGCGGCAAAGCCCTGTTCCTCGGCGACGGCGAGAAACACCTGCATTTCCTGAAACCTGTCCACTGACGCGTCTCCTGCTGGCTGGTCATTCCATTATGGGCAACAGTGCTGGGGTTTTGACCGTGGTTATTCAGCACTTCTGCCAATCAAGCTGGGGTTGATTGGCGCGTGCAGGATCTGCACACACACAAAAGCCGCTACGCCGGTGTGGCAGTAGCGGCTTTTGTGTGTCGCGTCAAGGATTACAGACGAGCGTTACGCACCCCTTCGGCCAGGTCGCGGCACAGGCTCAGTACGCCCTGCACGGCCTGCTCGCTGTCCTCGGCATGGGCGATCTGGTCGATCAGCGCCGAGCCGACCACTACACCGTCGGCCAGGCGGGCGATGGTCGCCGCGTGTTCCGGGGTGCGGATGCCGAAGCCGATGCTGATCGGCAGGTCGGTATGCCGACGCAGACGCGCGACGGCCTGTTCGACGTGTTCCAGGGTCGCCGCGCCAGCGCCGGTGACGCCGGCTACCGAGACGTAGTAGACGAAGCCGGAGCTG
This sequence comes from Pseudomonas sp. CC6-YY-74, assembly GCF_002025205.1. Classification (GTDB taxonomy): domain Bacteria; phylum Pseudomonadota; class Gammaproteobacteria; order Pseudomonadales; family Pseudomonadaceae; genus Aquipseudomonas; species Aquipseudomonas paeninsulae. The sequence goes on from NZ_CP019947.1 coordinate 4,141,837, forward strand.
CCGTTGAGCACCTTGGGCAGACGCGCATCGTCGGTGGTCGGGGTGGTCAGGCGGATGAAGTCCAGGCCCGCGACTTGCGCCGGGTCACAGAGGTCGACGTTATGTTCCGGCGGCAGGTCGACCACGATCAGGCCATCGACCCCCGACTCCTTGGCCTCGGCGATAAAGCGCGCGACGCCGTAATGGTGGATCGGGTTGAAGTAACCCATCAGTACCAACGGCGTGTTCTGCTCGCCTTGGCGAAATTCACGAACCATCTGCAGGGTCTTGGCCAGGTTCTGCCCACCGTCCAGCGCGCGGATATTCGCCAGCTGGATCGCCGGGCCATCGGCCATCGGATCGGTAAACGGCATGCCCAGCTCGATCACATCGGCGCCAGCAGCCGGTAGGCCCTTGAGGATCGCCAGCGAGGCGGCGTAGTTAGGGTCGCCGGCGGTGACGAAGGTCACCAGGGCGGCGCGGTTCTGTTGTTTCAGTTCGGCAAAGCGCGTCTGTAGGCGGCTCATGCTTGGTTCTCCAGTTCGCCCATGTGGTGCATCACGGTCTGCATGTCCTTGTCGCCGCGCCCGGACAGGTTGACCACCATCAGGTGCTCCTTGGGTAGCGTCGGCGCGCGTTTGAATACTTCGGCCAGGGCATGGGCGCTTTCCAGGGCGGGGATGATGCCTTCCAGGCGGCAGCACTTGTGGAAGGCGTCGAGGGCTTCGTCGTCAGTCACCGAGGTGTATTCGACGCGGCCGACCTCATGCAACCAGGCGTGTTCCGGGCCGATGCCGGGGTAGTCCAGGCCGGCGGAGATCGAGTGGGCGTCGATGATCTGGCCGTCGTCGTCCTGCAGCAGAAAGGTGCGGTTGCCGTGCAGCACGCCCGGTACGCCGCCGTTGAGGCTGGCAGCATGCTTGCCGGTTTCGATGCCGTAACCGGCCGCTTCGACGCCGATGATTTGTATGCCCTTGTCGTCAAGGAAGGGGTGGAACAGGCCGATGGCGTTGGAGCCGCCGCCGATGCAGGCGACCAGGCTGTCGGGCAGGCGGCCTTCCTGGGCGAGAATCTGATCGCGGGTTTCAGTGCCGATCACCGCCTGGAAGTCGCGCACCATTGCCGGATACGGGTGCGGGCCGGCCACGGTGCCGATCATGTAGAAGGTGTTGTCGACGTTGGTTACCCAGTCACGCAGCGCTTCGTTCATCGCGTCTTTCAGGGTGCCGGTGCCGGCGACGACTGGAATGACGGTGGCCCCGAGCAGCTTCATGCGGAACACGTTGGCCTGCTGGCGATCGATGTCGGTGGTGCCCATGAAGATCACGCACTCCAGACCGAAGCGCGCGGCCACGGTGGCGGTAGCCACGCCGTGCATGCCGGCGCCGGTCTCGGCGATGATGCGTTGCTTACCCATGCGCCGGGCCAGCAGAGCCTGGCCGATGCAGTTGTTAATCTTGTGCGCTCCGGTGTGGTTGAGCTCTTCGCGCTTGAGGTAGATCTTCGCCCCGCCGCAGAACTCGGTCAGGCGCTCGGCGAAATACAGCGGGCTCGGCCGGCCGACGTAGTCGCGCTGGAAGTAGGCCAGTTCCTTGGCAAACTCGGGGTCGAGCTTGGCCTTCTCGTATTCGGCGGCCAGCTCGTGGATCAGCGGCATCAGGGTTTCGGCGACGTATTGGCCGCCGAACGAGCCGAACAGGCCGTTGGCATCGGGGCCGCTGCGGAAAGAGGTCATGGCGTTCTCCTGGGAGTGTTGGGCGTCTGGGAGCGGGACGCGGCGGTCCTGCGGTTCCTGCGACAATGGCCACAGGATAAGACTGTGTGGCCCAGGACAAAAGCGATAAGATTGCCGCAACCTGTCAGGAAAACTCACAGATGAGTCAAATGCTCCCCCCCCTCAATGCCCTGCGTGCGTTCGAGGCTGCCGCCCGCCTGCAAAGCGTCAGCCAGGCCGCCGAGCAGCTGCATGTCACCCATGGTGCAGTCAGTCGGCAGATTCGGGCACTGGAAGAGCACCTCGGCGTGGCCTTGTTCGCCAAGGACGGTCGTGGCCTTAAACTCACAGATGCCGGGTTGCGCTTGCGCGATGTCAGCAGCGAGGCGTTCGAGCGGGTGCGGGCGGTCTGCAGCGAGTTGCAGCAGGGCCAGGCCGAGGCGCCATTCGTGTTGGCCTGCCCGGGCAGCCTGCTGGCGCGCTGGTTCATTCCGCGCCTGGATCGGCTCAATCGCGAACTGCCGGAGTTGCGTCTGCAACTCTCGGCCAGTGAGGGTGAACTGGACCCGCGGCGAGTCGGGGTCGACGCCACCCTGTGGTTCGCCGAACCGCCCTGGCCGGCGGACATGCAGGTGTTCGAGCTGGCGGTCGAGCACATCGGACCGGTCTTGAGTCCGCGCTATGGGCGCTTCGCCGCACTGCACCAGGCGCCAGCGGCGGTACTGCTGGGCGAACCCTTGTTGCACACCAGTTCGCGCCCGCAAGCCTGGCCAAGTTGGGCGGCGAGCAATGGCCTCGATACTGGTGCGCTCAGGCTGGGCCAGGGTTTCGAGCATCTCTACTACCTGCTGGAGGCAGCCGCGGCTGGCCTGGGGGTGGCCATCGCCCCGCAACAGTTGGTCGCCGACGATCTGGCGGCCGGGCGGTTGGTCGCGCCCTGGGGCTTCGTCGCAACCCCGGCCCGGCTGGCCTTGTGGGTGCCCGCGCGACGCCTGGATAAGCGCGCGCAGCGCTTGGCCGAGTGGCTGCGCGGCGAGCTGGACGGCTGAACCGCGTCTGACTATCGCGTTTAGTTTGCCGGGATATACCAAATACATGTCACAAAAGTCGGCGTGCTCGACTAGCGTTTACTTATCCACAGTGGAGAAAACGCCATGTCTGATCACCACACCTACAAGAAAATCGAGGTCGTCGGTTCGTCGAAAAACAGCATCGATGAAGCAATCAATAATGCCCTGCAAGAGTGCTCAAAGTCCGTGCGCAACCTCGACTGGTTCGAAGTCTTGGAAACCCGCGGGCATATCGAAAATGGCAAGGTCGGTCACTACCAGGTGACCCTCAAGGTTGGTTTTCGCCTCAGCGAGAGCTGAGCGGCGGTGAAAAAACTCCCGCCTACTGCGACCGTCTCCGCAAGTGGGTAGCCCGATTGCAGCCCGCTTGCCGAATCATGCTAAGCAGCCGCTGTTGCCTGCTTGCTTACCATTCAATGGCTATGGCACTGAAAAGTGCCTGCTGGTCGTTCGTCCCTGCAATCCGTAGAGTAAGCCCTACTCTTTAGCTGGGTTATTGGCGCAGGCCTGCGCCGATAACTCCATGCAAGCAAACAGGCGGGGCCTATGAGCGCGTTAGCACAGACCAAGATTTCCACCCTCGATCTCGCACCGATCCGCGATGACGGCGGGCCCGAGCAGGCGCTGCACAACTCCCTGGCGCTGGCCCGGCATGTCGAGCGGCTCGGCTTCACCCGTTTCTGGGTCGCCGAGCACCACAACATGGACGGCATCGCCAGTTCGGCAACCGCAGTGTTGCTGGGCTACCTGGCTGCGGGTACTTCGACCCTGCGTGTCGGCTCCGGCGGGGTGATGTTGCCCAACCACGCGCCTTTGGTGATCGCCGAGCAATTCGGCACCCTCGCCACCCTGTACCCAGGGCGCATCGACCTGGGCCTGGGGCGTGCGCCAGGCGCCGATCAGTTCACCGCCCATGCCCTGCGCCGCGAGCGCTCCGGTAGTGCCGACGACTTCCCCCGTGATGTCGAGGAGTTGCAGGCTTACCTGGGCCCGCGCACGCCGCAGCAACGGGTCATCGCCATGCCGGGCACGGGCACCCAGGTGCCGATCTGGCTGCTCGGCTCCAGCCTGTTCAGCGCCCAGTTGGCGGGTGAGAAAGGTCTGCCCTACGCCTTCGCCTCGCACTTCGCGCCGCGCTACATGCATGAGGCGATTCGGGTCTACCGCAGCCACTTCAAACCCTCGGCGGTACTCGACCAGCCCTACGTGATGCTCGGTGTGCCGTTGATCGCGGCAGACAGCGATGAGCAAGCGGAATACCTGGCAACCTCGGCCTACCAGCGCATTCTCGCCCTGATCCGTGGCCACAGCCTGGTGCAGAAGCCGCCGGTCAAGAGCATGCAGGGTCTGTGGCTGCCCCACGAAAAAGAGGCCGTTGCCAGCTTCTTCGGCATGGCGGTGGTCGGCGGCCCGGAAAAAGTCCGCGCGCGCCTGGAGGTGCTGCTGGAGCAAACCGGGGCCGACGAGCTGATCTTCACCTGCGATCTCTACGACTTCGCCGACCGCCTGCGCGCCTTCGAGATTCTTGCCCAGGTGCGTGCCGGCTAAATCACCGCGAACTTGTCGCGCCTATAGCTCTCTGAACTCTGTAGCCCTTATGCAATGGAGAGTTCAGATGAAAAAGACAGCATCGGCCCACTGGCAAGGCGGCATCAAAGACGGCAAAGGCACTATTTCCACCCAGAGCGGTGTGCTGACGAAAAGCCCCTACGGCTTCAATTCGCGCTTCGAGGATCAGCCGGGCACCAACCCGGAAGAGCTGATCGGCGCGGCCCATGCCGGTTGTTTTTCCATGGCCCTGTCCAAGGAACTGGGTGACGCCGGGATGACCGCCGCAAGCATCGAGACCAAGGCTGAAGTGACGCTGGACAAGGTCGACGGCGGCTTCGCCATAACCGCCGTGCACCTGAGCCTGCGCGCGAAGATTCCGGGAGCTGACCGGGCGGCGTTTGAGCAGGCGGTGGAAGCCGCCAAGAATGGTTGCCCGGTATCCAAGGTGCTGAATGCCGAGATCACCCTGGAAGCCGTGCTCGACAGCTGATCGGTATTGGCAGAGCGCCGCTAGCCGTTAGAACATTCCGCAGCGCAGCACCTTGGCGCGCGCCAGCACATTACGTTGCTCGTCGTAGAGCCAGGCCTGGGCGCTCATCGCCAGCGTCCTGGCTTCGATCCGGTAGTGCTGGCCGGCGGCGAAGTCGTCGTAACGCACGCGGATCTCACAGGTGCGCTGAATCGGCTCGGCCATCAGATTGCCGCCGCCCTGCACTTCGAAGTGAAAGCGTGCGATCAGTTCGTGGGCGCCAGGGCTGATCTGGAAGTAACGGCCGTCGTTGAGGCGCTTGCCGTCGAGTTGCTCGGCCATCAACAGGTCGCTGGCGCTGGTGTACAGATCGACCCAGGCCATACCAGGGTCGCGCGGTGGCAATGGCGAGGCGCACGCGCTGAGAAGCAATGCGCTGACGATCAGGGTTAGGTAACGCATGGACGTCTCCGAAATTGACGCTATGTAATCAGCTTACGCCGATAGTGCGAACAGTAGCTGCAATGCGCTAGTTTGCTGGGCATGACCTATCGCACTGCTCATGCTCTTATCGACTCCCTCTGCCGGCACTGGGTTCCGCTGCTGGCGGCGCTGCTGTTGCTCGGTGGTTGCACTACCCTGGATTACTACAGCCACCTGGCCCGGGGTCAGCTGCAGTTGCTGCAGGCGAGCACGCCGGTCGCTGCCTTGCTGCGTGACCCGCAGGTTGATCCTGGCCTGCAGCAACGCCTGATCCTGACTCAGCAGGCGCGCGACTTCGCCAGTGCGCGGCTGGGCCTGCCGGATAACCGCAGCTATCGCCTGTATGCCGATATCCAGCGGCCTTTCGTGGTGTGGAACCTGTTCGCCACGGCGGAGTTTTCCGTCAAGCCCGAGTTGCACTGCTTTCCCATCGCCGGCTGCGTGGCCTATCGCGGCTACTACAGTCAGGGCCGCGGCCGTGGCGCGGCGGCGCTGTTCAAGCAGCGCGGTTTCGACACCTACCTGGCTGGGGTCGAGGCCTATTCCACCCTGGGCTGGTTCGACGACCCGATTCTCAACACCATGCTGCGCTGGAACGATGAACGCCTGGTGGCGGTGATCTTCCACGAATTGGCCCACCAGCAACTGTATGTGGCCGACGACACCGCGTTCAACGAATCCTTCGCCACCTTTGTCGAGCGCGAAGGCCTGCGCCAGTGGCAACAGGCGCAGGGCCTCCCGGCTACCGACCGGGACGAAACCCGGCAGCGCGAACAGTTCAGTGCGCTGGTGCTGGCTAGCCGTGCGCGCCTGGAGCAGCTGTATGCCCGCGACCTGGCGGTGGATGCCATGCGTGCGGCCAAGCAGGCCGAGTTCGAGCGTCTACGCCAGGAGTACCGGGCTCTGCGTGAGCGCGAGTGGGGCGGGCGTGGCCGCTACGACGCCTGGGTCGCGGCGCCGCTGAATAACGCCAAGCTGCTGCCGTTCGGCCTCTACGACAAGTGGGTGCCGGCGTTCGCCGCCGTGTTCGCCGAGGTCGGCGCTGATTGGCCACGCTTCTACCAAAGCGTCACCGCCCTCGGCAAGTTGCCAGCCGAGGCGCGCACTGCAGCACTGGAAGCCTTGCGCAAAGCCAGCTAGAACTTGCTGTAGCGCCCGCCAGTCAAATACTGGCGAGTTTCGCAAAACCAAGGAGATGACGATGAACCGATGGACAGTGGCCGTGCTGCTCGGCTTGCTCGGCAGCGCTGCATGGGCGGCGCCCAAGCCCTGCGAGGAACTGAAGCAGGAAATCGAAGTGAAGATCCAGGCCGCTGGCGTTTCCAGCTACACCCTGGAGATCGTCGATAACGACGAGGTGCAGGATCAGAACATGGTGGTCGGCAGCTGCGACGGTGGCACTCGGAAGATCGTCTACCAGAAGAACGGCTGACTGTAGGCTGAGTTGAACGGAGCGATACCGATGCTGCCCATACGATGGGTTACGCCGCTACGTGCCTAACCCATCCTCGCTACGCGCCGGCCCATCCTGGGTCTCAGTCGATAAAGGCTCGGTGCAATTCGGCCAGGCTGGCGAAATGATAGGTCGGGGCCTCGGCCAGCAACTCCTCGCGGCTGCCGAAGCCATAGCCAACAGCCGCCGCATCCAGGCCATTGCGCCGCGCACCAATCAGGTCGTGCTTGCGGTCGCCGATCATCAGCGTCCTGTCCTTGGGTAACTGCTCCTGCGCCAGCAGATGGGCAAGCAGCTCGACCTTGTCGGTGCGTGTGCCGTCCAATTCGCTGCCGTAGATCACCTCGAAGTGCCGGGCAAAATCGAAGTGGCGGGCAATCTCCACGGCAAATACCGCCGGCTTGCTGGTGGCGATATACAGGGTTCGCTGCTGCGTCAGCAACAGCTCAAGCAGGTCGCCCACGCCATCGAACAGGCGATTCTCATACAAGCCGACGTCGCGAAAGCGCTCACGGTAGTGATGCACCGCCTGCCAGGCCGTCGCTTCGTCGAAGGCATAGGTTTGCATGAAACACTGCAACAACGGCGGCCCGATAAAGTGTTCCAGCGCCTGCAGGTCAGATTCGTCGATGCCCAGCTGCGCCAGGGCATGCTGCACCGAACGGGTAATCCCTTCACGCGGGTCGGTCAGGGTGCCGTCGAGGTCGAAGAGGATGTGTTGGTAGTGCATGCTGCCCGGCTTCATCAGCTGGCATAGCCTTCCATCAGGTGCTGATCCTTCAGGCGCACATAGTTGTCGGCGCTGTAGCGGAAGTAGCTGCGCTCCTTCTCGGTCAGCTCACGGGCTTTTTTCGCCGGGCTACCGACGTACAGGTAGCCGCTCTCCAGGTGGCTGCCGGGGGTGACCAGGCTGCCGGCGCCGAGCACCACTTCCGCGTCGATCACCACGCCATCCATGATGATGCTACCCATGCCGATCAGCACCCGGTCGGCGATGTTGCAGCCGTGCAGGGTGACGTTGTGGCCGATGGTCACATCGTCGCCGATATTCAGCGGGTAGCCGCGCGGGTTGAAGGGCCCGGCGTGGGTGATGTGCAGCACGCAGCCATCCTGAATACTGGTGCGCTCACCGATGCGGATGCTGTGCATGTCGCCACGGATCACCACCAGCGGCCAGACCGAACTGTCGGCGCCGATTTCTACATCGCCGATCACCACGGCGGAAGTATCGACAAAGGCCCGCTCGCCGAGCAGCGGAGTGAACTGTTGGTATGTACGTATCGACACGATAGAAACCTCTTAGGCTGCGGTGAGCTGTGATTGTAATTATGATGACGGGCATATGTGCCGAGTCCACCCTGCCAAGCGCAGGCTCATGGCTTCAAACCCATTTCGTTACAGGTGCCCTATCGTGACCGCCAACAACCCGCTGCTGCAAGCCTTCGACCTGCCACCCTATTCCGTCATCCGCCCGGAGCATGTCGAGCCGGCGGTGGATACGCTCCTCGCCGAGAACCGTGCCGCCATTGCCGAACTGCTCAAGCAACAGTCTGGCACACCGAGCTGGAGTGGGCTGGTGCTGGCGCTCGACGAATTGAATGATCGCCTTGGCCGCGCCTGGAGCCCGGTCAGCCACCTCAATGCGGTGTGCAACAACGCCGAGCTGCGAGCGGCCTATGAGGCCAGCCTGCCCAAGCTGTCCGAGTACTCGACCGAACTGGGTCATAACCGCGTGCTCTACGAGGCCTATCAGGCCTTGGCCACGAGCCCCGAGGCGGCCACGTTCGACGTCGCCCAGCAGACCATCCTCGAGCACAGCCTGCGTGACTTCCACCTGTCCGGCATCGATCTACCGGAGCTCGAGAAGCAGCGTTTCGGCGCCATTCAGAGCAAGCTCTCCGAGCTGGGCAGCCGCTTCTCCAACCAGCTGCTGGATGCCACCCAGGCCTGGAGCAAGCAGGTCAGCAGCGAGGCTGCGCTGGCCGGCCTGACCGATTCGGCCAAGGCGCAGATGCAGCAAGCGGCCGAGGCCAAGGGCCTGGACGGCTGGCTGATCAGCCTGGAATTCCCCAGCTATTTCGCGGTGATGACCTACGCCGATGACCGCGCCCTGCGCGAAGAGGTGTATGCCGCTTACTGCACCCGCGCCTCCGATCAGGGGCCGAATGCCGGCCAGCACGATAACAGCCCGGTGATGTTGGAAATCCTCGCCTTGCGCCAGGAACTGGCCAAGCTGCTCGGTTTTGCCAGCTACGCCGAGCTGAGCCTGGCGAGCAAGATGGCCGAGTCCACCGACCAGGTGCTGCACTTCCTGCGTGACCTGGCGGTACGCAGCAAGCCGTTCGCCGCCCAGGACCTGGCCGAGCTGCAAGCTTTCGCCGCCGAGCAAGGCTGCAGCGACCTGCAAAGCTGGGATGTCGGCTACTACAGCGAGAAGCTGCGCGAGCAGCGCTACAGCATTTCCCAGGAAATCCTCCGCGCCTATTTCCCCATCGACAAGGTGCTGAGCGGCCTGTTCGCCATCGTCGAGAAGCTCTACGGCATCCAGATCGAGGAGCTGTCGGGTTTCGACGCCTGGCACCCGGATGTCCGCCTGTTCGAGATCAAGGAGCACGGCGAGCATGTCGGGCGCTTCTTCTTCGACCTCTACGCCCGCGCCAACAAGCGCGGCGGCGCCTGGATGGACGGCGCCCGCGACAAGCGTCGTGACGCCGCTGGCCGGCTGATCAGCCCGGTGGCCAACCTGGTGTGCAACTTCACCCCGGCGGTCGGCGACAAGCCGGCGCTGCTGAGCCATGACGAAGTCACCACCCTGTTCCACGAGTTCGGCCATGGCCTGCACCACCTGCTGACCCGCGTCGAGCATGCCGGCGCTTCGGGGATCAACGGCGTAGCCTGGGACGCGGTCGAGCTGCCGAGCCAGTTCATGGAGAACTGGTGCTGGGAGCCCGAAGGTCTGGCGCTGATTTCCGGTCACTACCAGTCCGGCGACGCCCTGCCGCAGAACCTGCTGGACAAGATGCTGGCGGCAAAAAACTTCCAGTCCGGGCTGATGATGGTGCGTCAGCTGGAGTTCAGCCTGTTCGACTTCGAACTGCATGCGACCCACGGTGACGGCCGCGGCGTGCTGGAGGTGCTCGAAAGCATCCGCGCTGAAGTCTCGGTGCTGCGTCCGCCGGCCTACAACCGCTTCCCCAACAGCTTCGCGCATATCTTTGCCGGTGGTTACGCCGCCGGTTACTACAGCTACAAATGGGCCGAAGTGCTCTCGGCGGATGCCTTCTCGCGCTTCGAGGAAGAAGGCGTGTTCAACCGCGACACCGGGCGCGCCTTCCGCGAGGCGATCCTCGCCCGTGGCGGCTCGCAGGAACCGATGCTGTTGTTCGTCGACTTCCGCGGCCGCGAGCCGCGCATCGATGCCCTGTTGCGCCATCTGGGCCTGAGTCAGGAGGCCGCATGAGCGACGTACCCAAGGTGACCAAGAAGCGCTTTATCGCCGGCGCCGTGTGCCCGGCCTGCAGCGAGATGGACAAGATCCAGATGTGGGACGAAGACGGCGTGCCGCACCGCGAATGCGTGGCCTGTGGCTACGCCGACACCCTGGATGCGCGCGGCAACTCGGTACCCAAGGAGCTGCCGACCCGGGTCAATATCAGCGCGCTGAAACCCAAGGCCGCCAATCCCAAGGTGCAGGCGGTGCAGTTCTTTCCCAATCCCAAGCTGAAGAAGCCCAAGGAGTAAACCCGCACGGGCTACAGGGTTTTGTCGCCCGGATCAGCCCCGGCGCGGTGTGCCAGGTGTTGGATTCGTCGCTGATGCGCAACGTCCTGGGCTGCGTTGCACCGCTGCGGCGTGGGAACGATGAAGGCGATGGCGGATGGGAAAAGCGTCAGCCACGACGGCGCAGGCCGTGCACATGACCCTGGAGCCACGGTCTGGGCATGGACGGCCGCCGGCAGGCGACGGCTGGCACTTGGTGACAAGGCAGAATGGCTGTATTTATATACAGTATTCTGCCGGAGTCGCCCCATGTCCGTTTCCTTACCAACCCGCGGTCGCGGTACCGCCAGCAACCCGCATAACCGCTTCGCGCCGACCCGTTCGGTGGCCGAGGACGATGGCTGGTTTCAGGACGAGACGCCGCCGTCGCGCGCCACCGAAGTGCGCAGCGAGATCGCCAAGAGCGTCATCACCCGCAACAACTCGCCAGATGTCGGTTTCGACCGTTCGGTAAATCCCTATCGTGGCTGCGAGCACGGCTGCATCTACTGCTTCGCCCGGCCCAGCCACGCCTATTGGGATATGTCGCCAGGCATCGATTTCGAGACCCGGCTGATCGCCAAGACCAACCTGGCCAGCCGCCTGGAAGAACAATTGCAAAAGCCCGGCTATGTGCCGCAGCCGATCGCCCTGGGCATCAACACCGATGCCTACCAGCCGATCGAGCGCGAGCAGCGCCTGACCCGCCAGGCCCTGGAAGTTCTCCTGCGCTACAAGCATCCGCTGCACATCATCACCAAGGGCTCGCTGATCCTGCGCGACCTCGATCTGCTCAGCGAGCTGGCCAGTCAACGCCTGGTCAGCGTGGCCTTCAGCCTGACCACCCTCGACGATGAACTGAAACGCATCATGGAGCCGCGCGCCGCCTCGCCGGGGCACGCTTGCGCGCCATGCGCACGCTGCATGAGGCCGGTGTGCCGGTCAGCGTGATCTGCGCGCCGATGATTCCGATGATCAACGACATGGAACTGGAGCGCCTGCTCGAGGCCGCCCGCGATGCCGGCGCGGGCTCGGCCAGCTATGTGCTGCTGCGCCTGCCGCTGGAAATCGCCGAGCTGTTCGAGCAATGGCTGCAGGCGCACTTTCCCGAGCGCGCCGTGCATGTGATGAGCCTGATCCGCCAGTCGCGCGGCGGCAAAAACTACGACAGCCGCTTCGGCAGCCGCATGCGCGGCGAAGGCCCGTTCGCCGAACTGCTGGCCCAGCGCTTTCGCCTGGCCAGTCGCAAGCTGGGTCTGGATCGCCGTGACACCCAGGGTCTGGATTGCTCGCAATTCTGCCCGCCGGGTGCGCAGCTGAGCCTGCTCTGAATACGGGGAGGTTATGAATCAACGGTTTACTGCGGTCGCCTACAGATGCCCGTTGCTAATCGTGTCCTGGGTAACGCAACTGGAACGCCAATTGCTCTTAATCGAACAGGCGATGTATCAGGCCACCATTGGCTGGGTTCGCGGTGACCCAAGGCGCGCGTCGAGTGTCCAGTAACGGTGCGCAATCACCTGCTAAGGGCATTGACCGAGCCAGGAAGATGCGATCCCGCAGATTTTTCGAGGTTAGTCATATGGACAAGCAAGAGCAGCAGAGCATTCGCGTGGTGGAAAGCGCGGAGGAGGCGCTGCGGCATATCCTCGAAGGCTTTCAGCGCTTCCGTCAGGAGGTGTTTCCGCAGCAACAGGCGTTGTTCAAGAAGCTCGCCCATGAGCAGACGCCACGGGCGATGATCATCACCTGCGCCGATTCGCGCATCGTCCCCGAATTAATTACCCAGAGCGATCCCGGCGACCTGTTCGTTTCCCGCAATGTCGGCAATGTAGTGCCGCCCTACGGGCAGATGATGGGCGGGGTCTCCACCGCTATCGAGTATGCGGTGATGGCGCTGGGCGTGCAGCACATCATCATCTGCGGGCATTCCGACTGTGGCGCGATGAAGGCGGTGCTCAACCCCGAAGAACTGGAGCGCATGCCGACGGTAAAAGCCTGGTTGCGCCATGCCGAAGTGGCCAAGATCGTGGTCGAGGACAATTGCGGCTGCGCCGACCACAACACCCTGGGTATCCTCACCGAGGAGAACGTGGTGGCCCAACTCGACCACCTGCGCACCCATCCCTCGGTGGCCTCGCGCCTGGCTAGCGGTCAGCTGTTCATCCATGGCTGGGTGTACGACATCGAGACCAGCGAGATCAAGGCCTATGACGCCGAGAAAGGCGAGTTCCGCCAGATCGGTGATGGCCCGCTGCCGATGGCTACGCCGCGGCCACGTTATTTGCAAAGCTAGACCCGAGGTTTTTTGCGGGAACTATTCGCGTGTTGTCACACCCATTATTTAGTGCCCCTCAGCGGCTTATTGTCTGGAGAGACCGGTGGATTACATTGATTGGCTGCAATGGCCGGCGATGCTGGCGACCGTGATCGCCGCCTGGTTGATCGCGTCACTGAATTTGCGTCGACGCACTATCGGTTTCTGGTGCTTTATCTTGAGCAACCTGCTCTGGACGATCTGGGGCTGGCATGCCGGTGCCTGGGCGCTGATCGTGTTGCAGGTCTGTCTGGCCGTGCTGAATATTCGCGGGGTCAAGAAGAATGACCCCGCACATACGTAGCCGCGAGGCTACTTCAGCCGGCTATGCGCGATTCGTCCAGCTGCAGTTCTACCCCCAGTTGGCCTGACAGGCAGGGCCAGCGTTTCCAGGCGGCTTCGGTGTGCGGATCGCTCAAGCGCTCGCGATAGGCGCGCACGGAGGCCTGGTCGAAGCTGGCCTCATCGAGCATGCCAGCCACGGCGTGGTGCACGGCTTCGTCCAGCTGATTGGCAAATGGCTCGCCGATCAACTGGTGGGCGATCAGGTTGGCCACCGTGGTGTCCAGCGGAATCAGGGGTCGGCCGAGGTGGGCGATGTAGCGGTCGTTGACCTCCTCGACCAGGCGGTGGGCCAGGTAGGCTTCGTCAAGCAGGCCATCGAGACCGTCATGTCCGGCCATCAGCGCGGGCGGCTGGAGGAAAAACTGTTCGGCGACTTTCAGTACGGGCTTGATCTGCGCCTCGATGCCGGCTTCGCGTGCGACCTGATTGGCCGCTTCCAACACATCGGGTACCTGCTCGATATAGGCGCTGACAAAGCGCGTGAGCACCTCGAGGGTGTCAATGTCGGGTAGGCGGATGGAGGGATGCAGGCGCTCCAGTTGCGTACTCAGTAGCGCAGAGAGCTGCTTGCTGTTGGTTTCGTGTTGGTGAGCGCGCTGAATCAGTTCGCGCAATGCGGGGGTATTCATGACTACTCCTGAAGTGAGGACATGGGCGTGAACCATAGCTGGCTGGAGGCGACTGCTCAGACGCGATTGTCATAAATTTTTCATACTTATACGAGAGCGCTATAACGCGCTACCCCTGATTCTAGCGGGCCACACCCTCCGTGGCGTTTAGCACAAGGCTTGCGCGGTGTTGACGATTTTCGTTTTGACGTTGCCAGGTTGAAGTCGCCGTCTATACTCGAATTCGAAAGACAGTACCTGATAACACCGGACGGGCTTCGGCACGGAGAGGTTTCGACAGTTGTCATGGCCGTCGATCCTTTTGCTGCATGTTCCGCCGGCGGGATAACAAGAATGATAAGGGGAACCCGCAATGATGCGACATCCACGCGTTTGGATGAGCCTCCTGCTGTGTTTGGTATTCAGCTCGGCTCACGCTAGCTGGACGATCAACATGGCGCCCGGAGCTACTGAGGTCAGTCGCTCGGTGTTTGACTTGCACATGACCATTTTCTGGATCTGCGTCGCGATCGGCGTGGTGGTGTTCGGCGCGATGTTCTGGTCGATGCTGGTCCACCGCCGCTCCACGGGACAGCAGGCCGCGCACTTTCACGAAAGCACCACGGTGGAGATCCTCTGGACCGTGGTGCCGCTGGTGATTCTGGTGCTGATGGCGATCCCGGCGACCAAGACGCTGATCGACATCTACGACAGCTCGGAATCCGAGCTGGATATCCAGATCACCGGATACCAGTGGAAATGGCATTACAAATACCTGGGCCAGGACGTGGAGTTCTTCAGCAACCTGACCACTCCCCAAGACCAGATCAATAATAAAGCCGAGAAAGGCGAGCATTATCTGCTCGAGGTCGATGAGCCGATGGTGGTGCCGGTTGGCACCAAGGTACGCTTTCTGATTACCTCCGCCGATGTGATCCATTCCTGGTGGGTGCCGGCCCTGGCTGTGAAGAAGGACGCCATTCCCGGCTTCGTCAATGAGTCCTGGACGCGGGTCGAGGAACCAGGGATCTATCGGGGTCAATGCGCCGAGCTGTGCGGCAAGGACCATGGCTTCATGCCGATCGTGGTCGAGGTCAAATCGAAGGAAGACTTCGCCCTCTGGCTGGCCGAGCGCAAACAGCTCGCGCTTGCCGAGAAGGAGCTGACCAGCAAGGAGTGGACCCAGGAAGAACTCCTGGCCCGTGGCGAAAAAGCCTACAACACCACATGTGCCGCTTGCCATCAGCCTACTGGTGAAGGCTTGCCACCGATGTTCCCGGCGCTCAAGGGCTCGGCCATCGCCACCGGCCCAGCCGCAGAACATATCGGCATGGTGGTCAACGGCAAGCCGGGCACTTCCATGGCCGCCTTCGGCAAGCAACTGTCGGAAGTCGACATTGCCGCGATCATCACCTACGAACGCAACGCCTGGGGCAACAAAGTGGGTGACATGGTCACGCCACAAGACGTTCTCGCGTTCAAACAAGCTCAGGAGTAAGGACATGAGTGCAGTGATCGATACGGATCATAAAGATCATGGCCATGCCGGGGATGACCATCATCACGGCCCGGCCAAAGGTCTGATGCGTTGGGTGCTAACCACCAACCATAAAGACATCGGCACCATGTACCTGTGGTTCAGTTTCGCCATGTTCCTCCTCGGCGGCACCATGGCCATGGTGATTCGCGCCGAGTTGTTCCAGCCGGGTTTGCAGATCGTGCAGCCTGAATTCTTCAACCAGATGACCACCATGCATGGCTTGATCATGGTCTTCGGTGCGGTGATGCCGGCCTTCGTCGGCCTGGCCAACTGGATGATTCCGCTGATGATCGGCGCGCCGGACATGGCCTTGCCGCGGATGAACAACTTCAGCTTCTGGCTGCTGCCGGCGGCCTTCAGCATAATGGTCAGCACGTTGTTCATGGAGGGTGGCGGACCGAACTTCGGTTGGACCTTCTACGCACCGCTATCCACCACCTACGCGCCGGAAAGCGTGACCTTCTTCATCTTCGCCATCCACCTGATGGGTATCAGTTCGATCATGGGCGCGATCAACGTGGTCGCCACCATCCTCAACCTGCGCGCCCCCGGCATGACCCTGATGAAGATGCCGCTGTTCGTCTGGACCTGGTTGATCACCGCCTTCCTGCTGATCGCGGTGATGCCAGTGTTGGCGGGCTGCGTGACCATGATGCTGATGGACATCCACTTCGGCACCAGCTTCTTCAGCGCCGCCGGTGGCGGTGACCCGGTATTGTTCCAGCACGTGTTCTGGTTCTTCGGTCATCCCGAGGTGTACATCATGATCCTGCCGGCGTTCGGCGCGGTCAGTGCGATCATCCCGGCCTTCGCCCGCAAGCCGCTATTCGGTTATACCTCGATGGTCTATGCCACCGCATCGATCGCCTTCCTCTCGTTTATCGTCTGGGCGCACCACATGTTCACCGTTGGCATACCGCTGACCGGCGAGCTGTTCTTCATGTATGCCACCCTGCTGATCGCCGTGCCCACCGGAGTTAAGGTGTTCAACTGGGCGAGTACCATGTGGCGGGGGTCGATGACCTTCGAGACGCCGATGCTGTTCGCCGTGGCGTTCGTCATTCTGTTCACCATTGGCGGTTTCTCCGGACTGATGCTGGCCATCGCCCCGGCGGACTTCCAGTACCACGACACCTACTTCGTGGTGGCGCACTTCCACTACGTACTGGTACCGGGAGCGATCTTCGGCATCTTCGCCTCGGCCTACTTCTGGCTACCGAAGTGGACCGGCCATATGTATGACGAGACCCTCGGTAAGCTGCACTTCTGGATGAGCTTCGTCGGCATGAACATGGCGTTCTTCCCCATGCACTTCGTCGGCCTGGCCGGCATGCCACGGCGGATCCCCGACTACAACATGATGTTCGCCAACTTCAACATGGTCTCGAGCATCGGTGCCTTCATGTTCGGCGCGACCCAGTTGCTGTTCCTGTTCATCGTCATCAAGTGCATCCGTGGCGGCAAGCCGGCCGCGGCCAAGCCCTGGGATGGCGCCGAAGGTCTGGAGTGGACGGTGCCGTCGCCAGCGCCTTACCACACCTTCCAGACTCCGCCGGACGTGAAGTGATGAACCTCTGCGAAGACCCAGTTCGCCAGGCACGTTTGGCCGCTGACCGGCCCACCCTGCGAGCCGACTATGAGTGAGGCCCTGGCCATCCGTCGTCTGGTCATCCGCTTAGTGCTGGTGGTGGTGGGGATGTTCGGCTTTGGTTTCGCCCTGGTACCGATCTACGACGTGATGTGCCAGGCCTTCGGCATTAACGGTAAAACCGCCGGGGTCTATGAGGCCGGGCAGCAAAGCGTGGACCAGTCGCGTCAGGTGCGGGTGCAGTTTCTCGCCACCAATGCGGCCGATATGGCCTGGGAGTTCCGCCCGCTGGGCGATGAAGTGACGGTGCATCCGGGTGAAAGCACGCAGATGTTATTCGTCGCGCACAACCCTACGGACAAGCCGATGACTGCTCAGGCGATTCCCAGTATTGCCCCCTCCAAGGCGGCGGCGTATTTCCACAAGACCGAGTGTTTCTGCTTTACCCAGCAGGTTCTGCAGCCCGGTGAGCGTATTGAAATGCCGGTACGTTTTATCGTCGATCGAGATTTACCCGCAGATGTGCGCCACCTGACCCTGGCTTACACTCTGTTCGATATCACTGCGAGTAAACCGCCTGTAGCCCAGGTGGGCCAATAAGGAGAATAAAGATGGCAGCTCATGAGCAGTACTACGTTCCGGCCCAGAGCAAGTGGCCGATTATCGCCACTATCGGCTTGCTGATCACGGTCGTCGGGCTCTCCACCTGGTTCAACGATATGAAGGCCGAGCGGGCCGACTCCAACGGCCCGTTGATCTTCTTCGTTGGTGGCCTGTTCCTCGCCTACATGCTGTTCGGCTGGTTCGGTACCGTGATCAAGGAAGGCAGTTCAGGCCTGTACAGCGCGCAGATGGATCGCTCGTTCCGCTGGGGCATGAGCTGGTTCATTTTTTCCGAGGTGATGTTCTTCGCCGCGTTCTTCGGCGTGCTGTTCTACGTGCGCACCTGGGCCGGGCCCTGGCTGGGCGGCGAAGGCGACAAAGGCATTGCCAACATGCTCTGGCCGGGTTTCGAGTACAGCTGGCCGTTGCTCAACACGCCGGATCCCAAACTCTACCCGGCCCCCAGCGGGGTCATCAGCGCCTGGGGTCTGCCGTTGCTCAACACCGTGCTGCTGGTGAGTTCCAGCTTCACCCTGACCTTCGCCCACCATGCCCTGCGCAAGAACCAGCGCAAGCCGCTGACACTCTGGCTGGCGTTGACTCTGGTACTCGGCGCGGCGTTCCTGGTGTTCCAGGCCGAAGAGTATATCCATGCCTACACCGAACTCGGCTTGACCCTGGGCTCGGGCATCTATGGCGCGACCTTCTTCATGCTCACCGGTTTTCACGGCGCCCATGTCACCTTGGGGGCGATCATGCTGACGGTGATGCTGGTCCGCGTCGTGCGTGGCCACTTCAGCCCCGAACAGCACTTCGGCTTCGAGGCGGCCGCCTGGTACTGGCACTTCGTCGACGTGGTGTGGCTCGGCTTGTTTACGTTCGTTTATGTACTCTGATCCGCGCGGCCTAGGAAAAGCGGCAGGAAGGGGGTAGGCGTGTGACCGGTGCCTACCACGTCACCTGGGGCGCCAGTTGGCCGCTATAGAAGCCCCAGGCAATGAGGGCTACAGTCAGGGCGGTGAGCGTGACCCGAACGGT
Organism: Pseudomonas sp. CC6-YY-74; assembly: GCF_002025205.1. GTDB lineage: Bacteria > Pseudomonadota > Gammaproteobacteria > Pseudomonadales > Pseudomonadaceae > Aquipseudomonas > Aquipseudomonas paeninsulae. The sequence continues at coordinate 4,160,354 of NZ_CP019947.1, forward strand.
CAGGGAATTGACCACTCGGGAAGAGCGACCCTCGTCCTTGACCAGGAAAAAAAGACCGCTGAACAAGCTGACCACTGTAGCGAGTAGCAAGAGGACGATCGCGATCTTGAGCATGGGTAACTCCGGGGGGAGAGGAATGTGTTGCAGATGCAGTATAACCAGCTTGACCCGGGCTTCGGGGCGCGCGCGATGAGCGCTTTTCGCCCTGGCTGGTTGCCCAGTCTGCTGGTGCTGATGCTGTTCCCTACGCTTATCGGCCTGGGTTTCTGGCAGCTGGCACGCGCCGAAGAAAAGCGCGAATTGTTGGCCGTCCATCAAGCGCAGCAGCTGGCCACACCTATTGCTATCGCCGAACTCGAGAACCATGCAACTCTTGCCTATGTGCGGGTAAAACTGCAGGGCTACTTCGATGCGCAGCACAGTTTTTTGCTGGATAACCGCACCCGTGATGGCCAGGCGGGCGTCGAAGTCCTGCAACCCTTTCATGATCAGGCCAGCGGTCTCTGGCTGTTGCTCAATCGCGGCTGGCTGCCTTGGCCGGATCGCCGCATAACCCCGACTTTCGCCACCCCAGATACGCCGCTGCGCCTACAGGCCTCGGTATACGTGTCCCTGGGCGATGGCTTGCAACTGCAGCAGGGACCGCAGGGCAGTGCCTGGCCACGTTTGATCAGCGCGGTCAAACCGGACGAAATCTGGCGCCAGTTGGGGCGCGTGGGCCTGAGCCATGAGGTGCGTCTGGCCCCCGGGCCTGGGTCTTTTCGGGTCGACTGGCCGGTGATCGCCATGAGCCCGGATAAACACCTGGGCTATGCTTTTCAATGGTTCGCTTTGGCAACGGCTTTGCTCGGCCTGTTCATCTATTTAGGTTTGTATAACGCGCGGGAGACTCGCCATGAACCCAGCCACCACTCTTCCTGAAGTGTCGCCCAGCCGTCGTCGGCGCGGTCGCCTGCAGCTGATCATGATTCTCGCCGTGGTTATCGGGCCGATGATCCTGGCCAGCGCCATGTACCAGTGGCGCTTCTGGGTCCCGGAAACCCGCAACTACCACGGCGAGTTGATTGGCACCGGCCAGTCCCGTGCTGATCTCGGTGTCACGGGTGCGCCGGAGGAGCGCTGGCAGTTGCTGGTGACAGTCCCGGGTGCCTGCGATACGGATTGCAAGCAACTGGTGTTCCTCGCGCGGCAGATTCATATCGGTCTCAATCGTGATACCGCACGGGCCTCACATGCCGTGGCCAGCAGCCAACCCTTGGCCGAGGACTATGACGCGCTGCTGCGCCGCGAATATCCGCAGTTGGCCCGCTATCAACTCGAGCTCCAGGCCTATGGCGAAGTCGCCGGCAAAGCCGAAGGGGCACAGCTGTGGATAGTCGATCCGCGTGGCAATCTGGTGCTGCGCTATGGCAGCCGTAGCAAGGGCAAGGCGATTCTCAACGACTTACGCCATTTGCTGAAGATTTCCCAGATCGGCTGATCTCGACGACGGCACAAGGAGTACCACGATGGTCAAACCCGGATACCGCCTTGCCTTGTTCGCCACCGTCCTGGCCGGGGTGGTAGTGCTGCTCGGTGCCTACACCCGGCTGACTCACGCGGGCTTGGGTTGTCCGGATTGGCCAGGCTGCTACGGTTTTCTCGCGGTGCCCATGAGCGAGCACAAGCAGGCACTGGCCGAGGTGCGTTTCCCCGAGGCGCCGGTGGAAGTGGCCAAGGGCTGGTACGAGATGGTCCATCGCTATTTTGCCGGCAGCCTCGGCCTGGTGATTCTGGGGCTTGCTGCACAGGCGCTGCGCCGTCGCGGCGAGCCGGGGCAGCCGTTGAAATTGCCGTTGTTGCTGCTCGGCCTGGTGATCCTGCAAGGCGCCTTCGGCATGTGGACGGTGACCCTCAAGCTCTGGCCACAAGTGGTTTCCGCCCATTTGCTCGGCGGCTTTGCCACCCTCAGCCTGCTGTTCCTCCTGACCTTGCGCCTGTCTGGTGCGGCGCCGCCAATGCCCACGCTTTCCGCCCGCCTGCGCGGTCTGGCTGCGATCAGCCTGCTGCTGGTGATCGGACAGATTGCCCTCGGCGGCTGGGTCAGCAGCAATTACGCGGCGGTTGCCTGCGTGGACCTGCCGACCTGTCACGGCGAATGGTGGCCGGCGATGGATTTCGCCAACGGCTTTCATCTTACCCAGCATATCGGTCCGAACTACTTAGGCGGCCAGCTCGACAGCGACGCACGCACGGCCATCCACATGACCCATCGTCTGGGTGCGCTGGTGGTGACTCTGATCCTGCTGCTGCTGGCCTGGCGACTGCGCCGCACCGGCTTGTCGCGTCTGGCCGGCGGGCTGCTGTTGGCGCTGGGCGTGCAGGTCAGCCTGGGTATCAGTAACGTGATTTTCCATCTGCCGCTGCCGGTGGCAGTGGCGCATAACGCCGGTGGTGCGCTATTGCTGTTGACGCTGGTGTTAGTTAACTACCGGGTGCGCTTGAACTCCCATAGCAGCCAGCTTGCTGTGGTCCGGCATTCTGGCGATCCAGGCGTGCGGCAACACAACGCCGGGACGCCGGATCGCCAGCAAGGACTAAGCGTCCCCCTGGCTCCTACAGGTCAATAAAGAACAACAAGGAGAGACCGTATGGCTACTCTACTGCGCGAACAACATGCTCACGCCAGCTGGCGCGACTACCTGGAGCTGACCAAGCCGCGGGTGGTAGTGCTGATGCTGATTACATCCTTGGTCGGCATGTTCCTCGCGACCCGTGCTGGCGTGCCCTGGACGGTATTGATTTTCGGCAACCTGGGTATCGGTCTGTGTGCCGGAGGGGCGGCGGCCGTCAACCATGTGGTGGACCGGCGCATCGACTCGATCATGGCGCGCACCCACAAACGCCCGCTGGCCGAAGGCCGGGTCACTCCGCTGGCGGCGCTCAGCTTCGCCCTGCTGTTGGCGGTGGCGGGCCTTAGCCTGCTGTTGACCTTCACCAATGAACTGGCCGCCTGGCTGACCCTCGCTTCGCTGCTCGGCTATGCGGTGATCTACACCGGCTTTCTCAAGCGCGCCACACCGCAGAACATCGTCATCGGCGGCCTGGCCGGTGCGGCACCGCCGCTGCTGGGCTGGGTCGCGGTTACCGGCGAGCTGACCGCCGAGCCGCTGCTGCTGATGCTGATTATCTTCGCCTGGACCCCGCCGCATTTCTGGGCCCTGGCCATTCACCGCAAGGCCGAATACGCCAAAGCCAACATCCCGATGCTGCCGGTGACCCATGGCGAGCACTACACCAAGGTGCACATCCTGCTCTACACCCTGGTGATGTTTGCCGTGACCCTGCTGCCCTACGCCATTCACATGAGCGGCCTGCTCTATCTGGTCTGCGCCATCGGCCTGGGCGCGCGCTTTTTGCACTGGGCCTGGGTGCTGTACCGTGACAGCAAACCGCACGCGGCGATCAATACCTTCAAATACAGCATCTGGTATCTTTTCTCGTTGTTTATCGCCCTGCTGGTCGATCACTACCTGCTGTTCAACCTGTAATCGTTGGTGCTATGACCCGTACTCAGAAAACCGTTTTCATTCTCGTTGCCGTGGTTGCGCTGGTGCTCGGCTTGACCGTCAACAAGGTGCTGAGCAACAAGGGCCAGGCCGACCCGACCGCGCTGCTCGATGCCGGCATCGTCCTGCTGCCACAGAGTCGCACGCTGCCTGAGCTGAGCTTCGTCGATCAGAATGGCCAGACCTTTAACGTCGATCAGTTCGAGGATAAGTGGAGCCTGCTGTTTTTCGGCTACACCTTCTGCCCGGACATCTGCCCGGCTACGCTCGCCCAGCTGCGCCAGCTGCAAGACCAGCTGCCGGAACAGGCCCGCGCCAACCTGCAGGTGATGCTGGTCAGCGTCGATCCCAACCGCGACACGCCGGAGCAGTTGAAGAAATACCTCGACTACTTCGATGCCGGATTTGTCGGCCTGACCGCCGAGGAAACCACCCTGCAGAAATTCGCCAATGCGCTGAGCATTCCCTATATTCCGGCCGATACCAGCAAGGAAAACTACACCGTCGACCACAGCGGCAACCTGGTGATCATCGGCCCGGACGGCACCCAACGCGGCTTTATCCGCGCGCCGTTGAACAACGCAAAGCTGGCGGTACAACTACCGGGGCTGGTTACGCCACTGAATTGATTGGTGGGTCGGGCCGCGTAGCTGACAATCCATCGCCGAGCTATTTGGCGAACAGCTGACTTATATCCTTGAACGCCTTGAACTCCAGGGCGTTGCCGCAGGGGTCGAGGAGGAACAGGGTGGCCTGCTCGCCGACCTGGCCCTCGAAGCGCACATAGGGCTCGATGACGAAGCGGGTGTGCCTGGCCTGCAGGCGCTCGGCCAGGGCTTGCCAATCGTCCCACTCCAGCACCACGCCAAAATGCGGTACCGGCACCTCGTGACCGTCCACCGGGTTGCTGTGCACGGCCTTTTGATGCTCCATCTGCGGCGCCTGGTGAATCACCAGCTGGTGGCCGAAGAAGTCGAAGTCCACCCAGTGCGCGCTGCTGCGACCTTCGGCGCAACCGAATACCTCACCGTAGAAGTGTCGGGCAGCGGCCAGGTCGTGGACCGGAATGGCCAGGTGAAAGGGGGCGAGCGCCATGAAGAGATTCCTTGTGGTGACTGTCCGTTGATTCTCAGCAACAGCGATACTGAGTGAAAGCGAATATTCTTGTTCGCAAGCACAAATAAATTTGATCAGTCGAGGCGGCGATGTTGCGTGAGTTGAGAACCTTCGTGATGGTCGCCCGCCACGGCACCTTCGCCGCCGCCGGCCAGCAGGTCAGCCTGACCCAGTCGGCGGTCAGCGCGCAGATGCGCGTGCTGGAACAGGGCTTGGGTGTGCGCCTGTTCGACCGCAGTGGCCGCGCCGCCCTGCTCAATGCCGCCGGCCGGCATGCCCTGCCGCTGGCCGAGCAGATGCTCGCGCTCTATGCCCAGATGGCGCTGCCGACCTCGGCTGCCGAGTGGCAGGGCGAGCTGAAGGTCGGCGCCATCGCCAGTGTGCAGACCGGCCTGTTGCCCGAAGCCCTGCCGCGCTTTCGTACCGCTGCGCCGCGGGTCGAGCTGAAGCTGGTGCCCGGCGTGTCGCTGAATCTGCTGAGCCAGGTGGATGCCGGCGAACTGGACCTGGCGCTGCTGATCAAGCCGCCATTCGAGTTGCCCAAGGAACTGCTGCAAATCAGTCTGGCGCGCGAGCCCTTCGTTCTGATCACGCCCATGGGCGTTACCGGCGATGACCCGCTGCAGATCCTCGCCGAGCAGCCGTTCGTACGCTACGAGCGCCGCTCCTTCGGTGGCCGGCTGGTCAGCCAGTTTCTTCGCGAGCAACGTCTGAGCGTGCACGAGGCGCTGGAGCTGGACGAACTGGAGGCCATCGTACGCATGGTCGAATGCGGCCTCGGCGTCTCGCTGATCCCGCGCGCCGGCCTGTGGCTGCAGCGGCCGACCCAGCTGCGGGTGCTCGAGTTGGGCGAACTAACCTTCCACCGCGAACTGGTTGCGCTGCTGCGCCGCGCCCAGCAGCAGCCGGCCCTGGAGTGTCTGCTGGAGTGCCTGCGGTCGCTGCCACACGGGTAGGCAAGAACAAGGCTATGTCCCGGTTATGTGTTGCGAATAGTTTTCGTAGGGTGGGTTAGGCACTGACTGCATGGCTAGCGGTTGGCAGGTAGTTGGCTGCGCCGTAACCCGCCAAATGAACCGATACCGTAGGTGGGTTACGCGGCGCACAGTCACTGAGGCTAGGTTTTAGCCCGCGATGCGCCGCTAACCCACCCTACGATTTGCGGTCTTGCCCAGCGCTTTTTCCAACAGGTAACGGGGATATAGCCAAGAAAAAGCCCGCACGCGGCGGGCTCGTTCTGCAGGGGCAGGAGTCGTCGGCTTAGAACGCCGGCACCACCGCGCCCTGGTATTTCTCCAGGATGAAGGCTTTGACTTCGGGGCTGTTCAGCGCCTTGGCCAGTTTCTGCATGGCGGCGCTGTCCTTGTTGTCCGGGCGAGCCACCAGGATGTTGACGTAGGGCGAGTCGCTGCCTTCGATGATCAGCGCATCCTGGGTCGGGTTGAGCTTGGCTTCCAGGGCGTAGTTGGTGTTGATCAGCGCCAGGTCGACCTGGGTCAGTACGCGCGCAAGCGTCGCGGCTTCCAGTTCGCGGATCTTGATGCCTTTCGGGTTCTTGACGATGTCCTTGGCGGTGGCGGTGATTCCGGCGCCGTTCTTGAGCCTGATCAGCCCGGCCTTCTGCAGCAGCAGCAGGGCGCGGCCACCGTTGGTGGCATCGTTGGGGATGACCACGTTGGCGCCTTGCGGCAGTTCAACCAGGGTTTTGACCGTGCTCGAGTAAGCGCCAAACGGCTCGACATGCACGCCGGCGACGCTGACCAGCTCGGTGCCGCGGCTGTTGTTGAACTCGTCGAGGTACGGCTGGTGCTGGAAGAAGTTGGCGTCCAGGCGCTTCTCGGCGACCTGCACGTTGGGCTGCACATAATCGGTGAAGACCTTGATCTCCAGCTCGACGCCGTCTTTGGCCAGGGCTGGTTTGACGAATTCGAGGATTTCCGCGTGCGGCACGGCGGTGGCCGCCACGCTCAGGGCTTCGCCCTGGGCAGCGCTGGAAAACGCGGCGACGACGGCGATGGCAGTCAGCAATTTTTTCATGAAGGACTCCTTGTGGGATCAGGGGGGTGGCGGCGGCGGGTGGCCGGCCTATTTTCTGGGCTGTTATTGTCGAGAGCTTTTTATTTCCGGGAGAAATGCACCACCAGCTTGTCGCCGGCGGTTTGCAGAATCTGTACCAGCACCAGCAGCAGGATCACCGTCACCACCATCACGTCTGGCTGGTAGCGCTGATAGCCATAGCGCACCGCCAGATCGCCCAAGCCGCCGCCGCCGATCAGGCCGGACATGGCGGTGTAGGACACCAGGGTGATGGCGGTCACTGTCACGGCGGCAAAGATCCCCGGCAACGCCTCGGGCAGCAAGGCATTGATCACGATCTGCCGGGTAGTCGCACCCATCGCCTGGGTCGCCTCGATGATGCCGCGATCCACCTCGCGCAACGCGGTTTCCACCAGGCGGGCGAAGAACGGCGTGGCGCCCACTACCAGCGGTGGAATGGCCCCGGCCACGCCCAGCGAGGTGCCGGTAACCAGCACGGTGAAGGGAATCATCACGATCAGCAGGATGACGAAGGGCACCGAACGCAGAATATTCACCAGCAGCGACAGAAAGCCGTAGAAGGTTTTCTGTTCGAACATCTGCCGTGGACTGGTGAGGAACAGCAGCACGCCCAGCGGCAGGCCGAGGACTATGGTGAACAGCAGCGAACCGCCGAGCATGCTCAGGGTGTCCAGGCTGGCCTGCCAGATTTCCAGCCAGTCGACATTCGGCAATAAGTTGGCCAATAGCTTTTCCATCAGCGCAGCACCTCCATGTGTACGTCGGCGGCTTTGAAGCGCGCCAGCGCGGCATCCAGATCGCCACCGGTCAGGGCCAGGGTCAATTGGCCGTAGGGTGTGTCCTTGATGCGGTCGATGCGTCCGGCGAGGATGCTGTAATCCACCCCGGTTTCGCGCGCCACGGTACCGAGCAGCGGCGCATAGGTCGCCTGGCCCTGGAAGGTCAGGCGCAGGATGCACCCCTGCACATGGGCGAAATCGTCGTGCAGTTCGTCCTCATCGACCTGTTCGGCTTCCTGGACGAAACGCTTGGTGGTCGCGTGTTGCGGATGCAGAAACACATCGGCCACCGGGCCCGACTCGACGATCACGCCGGCGTCCATCACCGCCACGCGGTCGCAGACTCGGCGGATCACGTCCATCTCGTGGGTGATCAGCACGATGGTCAGGTTCAGTTCGCGGTTGATCTGCGCTAGCAGTTGCAATACCGAGGCGGTGGTCTGCGGGTCGAGGGCGCTGGTGGCCTCGTCACACAGCAGGATTTTCGGCTCGGTGGCGAGCGCGCGGGCGATGCCGACCCGCTGCTTCTGTCCGCCGGACAGTTGCGCCGGGTATTTGTTGGCATGCTCGCTGAGACCGACCCGCGCCAGCAGTTCGGCCACGCGCGCCGCCATGGCGCTGCCTGAGAGTGTCCCGGCCAGCTTCAGCGGCAGGGCGACGTTGGCGGCGACGGTCTTCGACGAGAGCAGGTTGAAGTGCTGGAAGATCATCCCGACCCGCTGGCGGAAGCGCCGCAGGCCAGCCGCGTCCAGCGCGGTGACATCTTCCCCGTCAATCTGGATGCGTCCACCGGACGGCTCTTCCAGGCGGTTGATCAGGCGCAGCAGGGTGCTCTTGCCGGCACCGGAATGGCCGATGATGCCGAACACTTCGCCACGGGCGATCTGCAGGTCGCTCGGCTGCAAGGCGGGGATATCGTGGCCACTGACGCGATACGCCTTGTGCACCTGGTGAAAATTGATCACGCGTTAAACCTTTTGGGTTTGTCGAGCTGCCGGGTAGGCGAAAAGGCGTCTAGTCTACCCGGCGCCGTTTAGGCCGCAAAAATCTTTGTAGACCTATGGTTATAGCCAGATCGCATGAATGAACACAGCAACAGGCACCTGTGCCGTCGTTGCGGCACCCGGTCGTGCAGGGCTAGCGTTGCGGGCTAAGCCGCAGTTGCGGGGTCTGTGCGGGTGCAAGCACCTGGCTCATGGTCGGGCTGAAGCGCGGATCGAGGCGTTCTATCCGCGCATTGAGCAGCGGGGCGAGCCACAGATAGTCACTGGCCTGGCGGACCTGGATCTCCACTGTGCAGCGGTACTTGAGCACCTCCGCGGCGACCGCATCGAGCAGGCGGTACAGGCCTTGGTTGTCGCGGCTGTCCAGCATCGGCAGGGCAACCACGCTGCTGGGTGCGGCCGGATCGATCAGTTGGGTGTGCGGCTCCGGCGCCGCTTCGGGCAACTGGACCGCCCTGAGCGCCGCGGCCTGGCGTTCGGCCGCCTGGTGCAATTGGCGCGCCTGCTCGCCGCGTGCGACCTGGGCCTGGGCGGCAGCCTGTTCGGCGGCGTTGCTGGCCAGATCCGCCGCGTCCAGCTCGGTTTGCCGAACCTGGGCAATGGCGCCACCCAGCCCGGTAGTCAGCGCGGGAGCCTGCGGCATCAACTGACGCGCCTGGCTGAGGGCCTTGGCGGCACGGTCCAGATCGCCGGTCTGCAGGGCAGTTTGCCCTTGGCGCAGATAGGCCTCGGCCAGCTGGCGCTGATACAGCTCCAGGCGGGCATCGCCGCTGGCGCGCCCGTGCAGGGATTTGAGCTGGCTTTTGGCCTCGCTCAACTGGCCGCTGGCCAGGTTCTGCTCGAGCAGGCGAAAATCACCGAGCAGCTCGTCGGTGGCCTGGCCCGGCCCTTTAGACGTGCTCTGACACGCGGCCAGCAGCAGCGAAATGGCGAGGATGGAAAGACAACGTGAGGCGAACGAGATCATTTCTGCGAGTCTCATGTTGGGCAAAAAACGTGCAATTCTACACCGCCGAGTCGAGCGCAACCAAACCCTGCTGCGATTGCCCGGTAGTTCCTATGTTCATGCACAAGGCTTGCTACAGCGTAGCCTGAGCCTCAGGCCGTGCGCCGTGGCAAGGCGAAACTGAGCAGGAACAGGCTGGCCGCCGCTACCACGATCGAGGGTCCGGCCGGGGTGTCCTGGAACCACGACAGGCTGAGGCCGCCGCAAACGGCGACTATGCCCAGCAAACTGGCGCCCAGGGCCATTTGTTCCGGGGTGCGCGCGTGGCGCTGGGCCGCCGCCGCGGGAATGATCAGCAAGGAGGTGATCAGCAGCACGCCGACGATCTTCATCGCCACGGCGATCACCACGGCGATCAGCAGCATCAGGCTCAGGCGGATCGCCGCCACCGGCAGGCCTTCGACCCGGGCCAGCTCCTCGTGCACGGTAATCGCCAACAGGGGCCGCCAGAGCAGGCACAGCAGCAGCAACACCAGGGCGCTGCCGCCAAGAATCCAGGCCAGGTCGCTGGGGCCGACGGCGAGCAGGTCGCCGAACAGGTAGCCCATCAGGTCGATGCGCACATCCCTCATGAAGCTCAGCACCACCAAGCCGAGCGACAGGGTGCTGTGGGCGAGAATCCCGAGCAGGGTGTCTGAGGCCAGCGGTTGGCGGGTCTGCAAGGTCACCAGCAGCACGGCCAGCAGCACGCAGCCGACCGTCACCGCCAGGGTTGGGCTGACGTCGAGCATCAGGCCGAGGGCGACGCCGAGCAGCGCGGCATGCGACAGGGTATCGCCGAAATAGGCCATGCGCCGCCAGACCACGAAGGAGCCGAGGGGGCCGGCGACTATGGCCAGGGCCAGGCCGGCGAGCAGGGCGTTGAGGAGAAAATCAGCCATGCTTGCAGCCATCTCCGTGCACGTGTGGTTGGACCGGACCCTTGATGTTCAGGCCGGCGCTTGGTTCGTTGACCACGGCGCCGTGCAGGTCGTGCTCATGGTCGTGGCGGTGGTGATAGATCGCCAGGTTCTTGGCATCCTGGCCGAACAGTTCGACGAAGGCCGGGTCACCGCTGACCTGCTCCGGATGGCCGGAACAGCAGACATGTCGATTCAGGCAGACCACCTGATCGGTGGTGCTCATCACCAGGTGCAGGTCGTGCGAGACCATCAGCACGCCGCAACCATGGCGGTCGCGCAACTGGGTGATCAGGCGATACAGCTCGGCCTGGCCGCTGACGTCGACGCCCTGCACCGGCTCGTCGAGCACCAGCAACTCCGGCTCGCGCAGCAGCGCGCGGGCCAGCAGCACGCGCTGCAACTCGCCGCCGGAAATGCTCTGCAAGGGGCTGTCGATCACCTGGTTGGCGCCGACTTCGGCCAGTGCCGCCTGGGCGCTGGCGCGATCGACGCCGGGCACCAAGCGCAGAAAGCGCAGCACGCTGAGCGGCAGGGTGGCATCGACATGCAGTTTCTGCGGCATATAGCCGATGCGCAGTTTCGGCTTGCGCCAGACGCTGCCGCTATCGGGCTTGAGCAGGCCGAGCACGGCGCGCACCAGGGTGGTCTTGCCGGCGCCGTTGGGGCCGATCAGGGTGACGATCTGGCCGGGGTTGACGCTCAGTTGCACATCCTGCAGCACGCTCTGGCCGCGGAAGCTGACGCTAATCCCGGCGAGGCGAATCAGCGCATCGCTCATGCGGCCTCCTGGCAGCCGGCACACAGGCCGAGCACTTCGACGGTCTGCCCTTCGACCACGAAACCGACACTCTGCGCCCCGCCGATGATCGCTGCGCTGATCGGCGCGTGCTCCAGTTCGATGGCCGCATGGCAACTGCGGCAGATGAGGAACTGGCCCTGATGGGTATGCGTCGGGTGACTGCAGCCGACGAAGGCGTTGAGCGAGGCGATGCGGTGCACCAGGCCGTTTTCCAGGAGAAAATCCAGCGCCCGATAGACGGTCGGCGGCGCGGCGCGGCGGCCATCCAGTTCGCTCAACACGGCGAGAATGTCGTAGGCGCCGAGCGGCTTGTGGCTCTGCCAGACCAGCTCCAGCACGCGCTTGCGCAGGGCGGTCAGGCGCAGCCCCTGATGCGTGCAGATGCTTTCGGCCTCGGCCAGGGCATGGCTGACGCAGTGGGAATGGTCGTGGGGGCGTGAGGCGAGCGGTGGCTGAGTCATGGGCAGGGACGGCAGAGACTGGAGACGTTATTATATTACCCTTTCCATCCCGCCAGAGTGTCCGCCGTGTTGCGTCTTTTTTCTGCTGTCAGCCTGCTCTGCGCCGTTTTCCTCACCAGCTCTGCTGCTCTAGCCGAGGCGCGCGTGCTGACCAGCATCAAGCCCTTGCAGCTGATCGCCGCGGCCGTGCAGGACGGTGTCGGCAGCCCTGAAGTGCTGCTGCCGCCCGGCGCCTCGCCGCATCACTACGCACTGCGCCCCTCCGATGTGCGGCGAGTGCGCGACGTGGCGCTGCTCTATTGGGTCGGTCCCAACCTGGAAAGCTTCCTGCCGCGGGTGCTAGAGGGGCGCAGCAAGCTTAGCGTCGCCGTGCAGGATCTGCCCGGCATGCACCTGCGCCACTTCGCTGACAAGCATGCCGAGCACGATGACCACGAACAGGCCCATGACGAGTACGCCGAGGATGAGCAGGCGGTCGCCGACCAGCACGATCAGGATCACCGCCCCGGTACCGTGGATGCGCACCTCTGGTTGTTGCCGGCCAATGCGCGGGTGATCGCCACGCGCATGGCCGCCGACCTGAGCGCCGCCGACCCGGCCAACGCCGCGCGTTACCAGGCCAACCTGGGCGCCTTCGGCAAACGTCTGGAGGCCCTCGACCAGCGTCTGCAACAGCGTTTGCACGGGGTGGCCGCCAAGCCCTATTTCGTCTTCCACGAAGCCTACGACTACTTCGAGGCCGCTTACGGCCTCCAGCACGCCGGGGTGTTCAGCGTGCTCGGGGAAGTGCAGCCGGGTGCCCGCCATGTCGCGGCCATGCGCACCCGCCTGGAGCAGGCTGGGCCGAGCTGCGTATTCTACGAGCCGCCGCGGCGCCCGCGCCTGGCCGAAACCCTGATCGCCGGCCTGCCGGCGACTCTGGCCGAACTGGATACCATGGGCGCTGCGCTGGCAGTGGATGGCCACGGCTATGAAACCCTGTTGGAGAATCTGGCGGGCGAGTTGGCGGGGTGCCTGGAAGGGCTGTAACAACCACGACGGCCATGCCCCAGCTCTGCCTCTTATCGCCCCTCAGCCCGCCTGCAAACGCAGCAGCGTATGGCCAAGGCCGATATCGTCGATGTCTTCGACCAGCACAAAACCGGCTTCGCGCACGATGGCGATAAAGTCGTCGCTGCGGTAGAAGCGGCTGTTGCCGTTGGCCAGGCAGGTGAAATACAGCGAGGTGGCATTCAGGCTGTAGGTGGCCGCCTCGAATTGCTGGCGGTCGCAGAACATTTCCAGGATGTAGACCTTGGCGTCGGCGCGCATGGCAGCGCGCACACGGCGCAGGATGGCGAGGATTTCCATGGGCGCGAAGCAATCGAGGAACTGGCTCATCCACCAGATATCGGCATCCTGCGGCAGGCTCTGCCCGGGGTCGAGGATGTTCATCGGATGGCCCTGCACGCGCCCGGCAAAACCGGCGACGTGGATGTTACTCAGGGCCATGTCCAGCTGTCCCGGCAAGTCGACCAGGGTGACCTGCACCTCGGGGTCATGCTTGCAGCACTGCAAGGCCCACTTGCCGGTGTTGCCACCGATGTCCACCAGGCGTTGCGGGCGCTCGGCCAGCACCCGCTGCAGCAGTTCGGGGAAGGCTCTGTCGCTGTAGTAGTGATCGAAGCTCAGCCAGCTTTGTCGGGCCTTTTCCGGGATGCGCGAGAGGCCCTGGTACAGCGTCGGCCAGTCGCCGAATTCTTTCAGCCCCGCCGGCCGGCCCGTGCGAATGGCCTCGGTCAGATGGCTCATGGCGCGGTAACAGACGTCGGCGGTGAAATCCATATTGGTGCGGGTCATGCCGTCGTGCAGGAGGAAGTGGCCCAGCCGCGCCAGCCGATAACAGGGCCCGTCCTCGGTGACGATGCCTGCACTGAGGGCCATGTCCAACAGCACCTTGACCCCGTATTCGCTGACGCCGCTACGCTCGGCGATCACGCCCGAAGGCAACCCGCTATCGCCAGCCTGGTCGAGCACCTCGAGAATGCCCAGATCACGCAAGCTCAGTGCGGTTTGAAAAGCGATTGGCGCAAACGCCAGGCGCTGTGCTTCTTCCTTGGCCTGCAGGGCGGAAAGAGGGTCGTGCTGGTACCACTTCGTCATGGTCACTCCGGTTGTTGGGCGAGGAACACAGAGAACCACCAGGGTCCGGTCATTCTGACAGCGTGAATAGGCGGGTTCTTCAAGGTAGTTCGCTGCAATAGGGCTTTTTATCAGCACATTCTCGCCAGAGCCTGGCCGATCATGCCTGCGTGCGCATTGATTGCTGACAGTTTCAGTCCAACTCACCAACCCGGCCCGCGCTTGGGCTGCACGCCTGTTTAAACGCGCGGCACTGCCCTATAGTCCGGCGTTATCGACGCCACCGCTGGCTCACCAGGGAAGGCCTGCATGCTGACCATTGAACGCATCTACCCCAAGCAACTCGACCCGAACAATGTCGACGATCAGAACACCCTGCGCATTCATCTGCAGCGCTATCGTTTTGCCGCTGCCTGCCTGAGCGGCGAGCGCATCCTCGACATGGCCTGTGGGTGCGGCTACGGCACCGCCTTGCTGGCCGAGCTGCACCCGGACAAGATTCTAGTGGGGGTGGACATCGATCCGGCGGCCATTGCCTATGCCGAGGAGCACTACCGCCTGCCCAACCTCAGCTACCGCTGCGCCGATGCCCAGAGCTTCAGCGCCGAGCAGCGCTTCGACAGCATCGTCAGCCTGGAAACCATCGAGCACCTGCCAAACCCGCGGCAACTGGTCGCCAACTATGCCGCGCTGTTGGCCGAGCATGGCCAGGTGATCGCCTCGGTGCCGATCACCCCGACCCTGGACGGCAACCCGCACCATCTGCATGACTTCAGCAAAGCCTCGTTTTTCACCCTGTTCCGCGCCCATGGCCTACGCCCGGATCAGCAGTTCGAGCAGATCCAGTGGTGGCAATTCAAGGGCTTGTTTGTCAAACGGCCAATCAAGCAGCACCGCTCCGAAGGGGTGGGCAACGCGGTGCTGCAGTATTACCGCAAGCACCCCCTCTACCTGCTGCTGCGCCTGCGCTCGATGCTGCGCTACGGCTTCAGCAATCGCTACCTGACCTGCAATTTCAAGGCGCCCTAAACGGCGCTGAAGTTGTGGGTGCGAGTGGCCGGCGGTTAAGGGCGGCCAGCCCGGTGTGCGCAGAGAATCCCTACCCAGGGGCGCAACCAATGTGGCTGCGCCGGCTTGGCGCGAATGGCTTTCTCGGGGTGTGAAGCTGCCGGTGGCTCAGGCCGAAAATGGCCAAAAGAGTAGGCGCGAATGTGTCTACGAAAGCCGTAGCGATTCACCGCGCCCCCGCCCATTGATGAGTTCAAGTCCGACAGGCTGCCAGGGGAAGTGCAACCGGGCGCACGCCAGGTCGCGGCCATGCGCACCCGCCTGGAGCAGGCCGGCCCGAGCCGCGTATTCAGCGAGCCCGCGCCTGGCCGAAACCCTGAGCGGCGAACTGTCGGCGACTCTGGCTGAACTGGATACCCTGGGCGCCACCCTGGCAGTGGCTGGCGCTGGCTATGCGGCCTTGCTGGATAACCGCGGCGCGCCACTGGCTGGTCGCCTGAAATCGCGCTAACTCGTAGTGCACTAATTGACGCAGGTTAAGGTGTAGGGCGTAAGTTTGTTTATCCTGTAGTGCTTTGATTTCTTAGTATCGACACGAGGATACGCAGGGCATGGCGAAGACGAGCGGATCCATCGCGGCAGGTATTGACAACATTTCTGGTATCGCTTTGCAGGCGGCCTCCGAGGATATCTGGGCACAGAAATACCGTCTCACCCGCAAGGACGGCACGGCGGTCGACGACAGCGTCGACGACACCTGGCAGCGTGTCGCCCGGGCGCTGGCGGATGTCGAGCCGCAAGAAGGACGCGAGCACTGGTACCAGCAATTTCTCTGGGCTCTGCGCAACGGCGCGATTCCCGCCGGGCGGATCATCTCCAACGCCGGCGCGCAGGACTACAAGCCGGCCACCTCGACCATCAACTGCACGGTCTCCGGCTCCATCACCGATTCGATGGACGACATCCTCGGCAAGGTTCACGAGGCCGGGCTGACGCTCAAGGCCGGCTGCGGCATCGGCTATGAGTTCAGCACCCTGCGTCCGCGGGGCTCCTTCGTTTCGGGTGCCGGCGCGCATACCAGCGGGCCGCTGTCGTTCATGGATATCTTCGACAAGATGTGCTTCACCGTCAGCTCCGCCGGCGGTCGGCGCGGCGCACAGATGGGCACCTTCGACATCGGCCATCCTGATGTGCGCGAATTCATCCGCGCCAAGCGCGAGGACGGCCGGCTGCGTCAGTTCAACCTCAGCCTGTTGATCACCGACGAGTTCATGCAGGCGGTGGAGGCCGACGGCGAGTGGCCGCTGATTTTCCCACTGCACCACAAGGAAAAGGCCGAGCTGGAGCTGGACGATCCGGAGCAGGTGCTCTGGCGCGAATGGCCGGTGCACGACGGCTATATCGTCCGCGAGGACGGCCTGGTCGCCTGCCGTATCTACGGCCGGGTCAAGGCGCGGCATCTGTGGGACATGATCATGGTCTCCACTTACGATTACGCCGAGCCGGGCTTTATCCTCATCGACCGGGTCAACCAGCTGAACAACAACTGGTGGTGCGAGGCGATCCGCGCCACCAACCCCTGCGGCGAGCAGCCGCTGCCGCCCTATGGCTCGTGCCTGCTGGGCTCGATCAATCTGACCTGCTTCGTGATCGATCCGTTCGGTGTCGAGGCGCGCTTCGACTGGGACAAGTACCGCCAAGTCGTGCGTATTTTCACCCGCATGCTGGACAACGTGGTGGAGGTCAACGGCCTGCCGCTGGAGCAGCAGCGGCACGAGATCGAACACAAGCGCCGGCATGGCATGGGCTTCCTCGGCCTCGGCTCGACCCTGACCCTGCTCAAGCTGCGCTACGGCAGCCCGGAATCCTGTGTGTTCACCGAAGAAGTCGCCCGCGAAATGGCGTTGGTCGGCTGGGAAGAGGCGCTCGAGCTGTCTAGGGAGAAAGGCCCGGCACCGCTGCTGGTGGAAGACTTCAAGGTCACTGCCGAGATGTTGCGCAAGCGCCCGGAAATGAAGACGGATGGCTACAAGGTTGGCGACCAGATTCCCGGTCGCGTGCTGCACGCCAAGTATTCGCGCTACATGCAGAAACTGGCGGAATTCGCCCCGCAACTGATCGAAGATCTGGCCGAGCGGGGCGCGCGCTTTACCCACCACAGTTCGATTGCGCCCACCGGCACCATCAGCCTGAGCCTGGCCAACAACGCCTCCAACGGTATCGAGCCGAGCTTCGCCCACCACTACTCGCGCAATCTGATCCGTCCCGGGCGCAAGGCCAAGGAGAAGATCGAGGTGTTCAGCTACGAGCTGCTGGCCTACCGCACCCTGATCAATCAGCGGGCCACGCCGGGTTCGATCGAGCCGGGCGAGCAGCTGCCGGACTACTTCATCACCGCCGACGACGTCAGCCCAACCCAGCATGTGGATATCCAGGCCGCGGCGCAAAAATGGGTCGATTCGTCGATCTCGAAAACCGCCAATGTGCCGACCGACTACCCCTTCGAGGCGTTCAAGGACATCTACCGTTACGCCTGGCTCCAGGGCCTCAAGGGCTGCACTACTTTCCGCTTCAACCCGGCGGCCTTCCAGGGCGTACTGGTCAAGGAAGCCGACTTGGAGAAGACCCTCTACCGCTTCGTCCTCGAGGACGGTAGCGCGGTCGAGCTCAAGGGTAACGAGGAGGTCGAATACGATGGCGAGGTGAACTCCGCCGCCAACCTGTTCGACGCACTCAAAGAAGGCTACTACGGCAAGTACTGAGCCGGGCGCCGCCACCGTTCAAGACTCGGGCCGCAGCCGCTGCCCGACAGGAGAGATTGCACCATGACCGTCAAGATCAGCCAGCGCATCACGGGTTTCAAAGTAGTCGACGAGGCCCTCGAACGCTCCGCCGCCAGCACCACCCCCGACAAGGCCAACAAGAGCAGCGTGGTGGAAATGCACGAAAGCCTGCAGCGTCCGGAGACCCTGATTGGCATCACCTACAAGATTAAGTCGCCGCTGTTCGAGCACGCGCTCTATGTCACCGTCAACGACATCGTGCTCAATGCCGGCACGCCCCACGAGCAGCGCCGGCCGTTCGAGATATTCATCAACTCGAAGAACATGGATCATTTCCAATGGATCGTCGCGCTCACCCGAATCATGTCCGCGGTGTTCCGCAAGGGCGGCGGCTGCACCTTCCTGGTCGAGGAGCTGAAGGCGGTGTTCGATCCGCGCGGCGGCTACCTGAAGAAGGGCGGGTGTACATGCCCTCCATAGTCGCCGAGATCGGTGTAGTGCTGGAGCGCCACCTGATCGCCATCGGCATGCTTGAGGGGCAGGCACTGGACGAAACCCAGCGCCAGTACCTGGCCGAGAAGCGCGCCGCCTACGAGGCCAGCCTGGGCGCCGTGACGCTGGAGCCGGGCGACGGCTTCCCGGCCGGTGCGCAGCTGTGTGGCAAGTGCAACACCCAGGCAGTGGTGCAGATGGACGGCTGCGCGACCTGCCTCAACTGCGGCCACTCCAAATGCGGGTAGTCGCCGGGTAACGCCGCTGCTCACACCAGCGCGCCGCCGTTACAGGGCGAACGGCAGCGCCACCTCGACTCGTTGGCGCTGCAGCAGGCGGTGCTGGAACTCGCCCGGATCATGGATCAGCACTTCCTGACCGGCGAAGGAATCGGCGGCGATCAGCCGCGACAGCCAGAAGCGCACGCAGGCGATGCGCAGCATGGCCGGCCACAGCTCGGCCTCGGCCGGGTGAAGGGACGCAGGGCGGCATAGGCGCCGAGCAGGGCCTGGGCGCGGTGTGCATCGAGACGGCCATCGGCGTCCGAGCACCAGTCATTCAGGGCGATTGCCAGGTCGTAGAGCATCGGCCCGGCGCAGGCGTTATAGAAGTCGATCACCCCAGCCAGGTGATTACCGTCGAACAACACGTTGTCGCGGAACAGGTCGGCGTGCAGGTTGGCCCGCGGCAAGGCGAGGATGCGTGGCTTGAGCGCATGAATCTCCGCCAGGGCATCGCGCAGCAACGGCAATTGCGTCTCCGGCAGTCTCAGCGCCAGGCTTGGCCCCTCTTCGAGCATCCAGTCCAGGCCACGATCACTCTTGCGTTCCAGCACATGGGCGCGGGTGGCCAGGTGGATATGCGCGAGCAGGCCGCCGACTTCCTGGCAGTGGTGCGGGTTGGCCAGGCTGACGTGCTTGCCCGGCAGGCGCGGTTGCAACAGCGCCGGTTTCTCCGCCAGGCTGCGCAGCGCTTCGCCGCTCTCGGTGCGCAGGGCATAGGGCACCGGCAGGCCGGCCGCATGCAGCACATCGAGCAGTTCGATAAAGAACGGCAGGTCGGCGCTGGGGCCGCGTTCGATCAGGGTCAGGACGAATTCGCCCTGCTCCAGGCTGACGAAGAAGTTGCTGTTCTCGCTGCCCGCGACGATGCCCTGGAAGTCGCGCAGGCGACCCAGGCCATAAGGCGCGAGAAAGACTTCCAGTTCGTGACGCTCTAAGGGGGTGAATACCGACATATCAGAACCGCCGACTTACCATTTGAAGATTTCCCAGGACGGAATCAGCATGTCCGGAGAATCCGAACGGACGAAGTTGCCGTCACTGCCGTCGGCGCGCACCAGAAAGTAGGGCTTGCCGGTCTTGGGGGTGATTTTGATTGCATAGAGGAAACCATTGACCCGGTATTCCTTAACGGTGCGATCGCCTTCCTGGCGGATGGTTACATCCGGCTCGGCCGAGGCGCATCATCGGCAAATGCCGCGAGCGAAGTGACTGCCAACAGGCTGGCCAGCAACAAGCGATTGAGTGTGCGCATGGTAACCTTGTCCCTTTGTTTTCAATGGTGCGGTCATTCTAACGCCGCCCCCGCCGAAAAGGTTGATCCTGCTCATGAGCCAAGCTCCTCTCGTCCTGGTCGACGGTTCTTCGTACCTGTACCGCGCCTTCCATGCCCTGCCGCCGCTGACCACCTCCAAGGGCTTGCCCACCGGTGCGGTGAAGGGCGTGTTGAACATGCTCAAGAGCCTGCGCAAGCAGTACCCTGACAGCCCCTTCGCCGTGGTTTTCGATGCCAAGGGCGGAACCTTCCGCGATGCGCTGTACGCCGAGTACAAGGCCAACCGGCCGTCGATGCCCGATGATCTGCGCGTGCAGGTCGAGCCGTTGCACGCCAGCGTCAGGGCGCAGGGCTTCCCGCTGCTGTGTGTCGATAACGTCGAAGCCGATGACGTGATCGGTACGCTGGCCCGCCAGTGCGCCGGCGAAGGCCGTGACGTGGTGATTTCCACCGGCGACAAGGACATGGCCCAGCTGGTCTGCCCGCACGTTACGCTGGTCAACACCATGACCGGTAGCATCTATGATATCGACGGCGTGAAAGCGAAATTCGGTGTCGGTCCTGAACTGATCATCGACTACCTGGCGCTGATGGGCGACAAGGTCGACAACATTCCCGGGGTGCCGGGGGTCGGCGAGAAAACCGCGCAAGGTCTGCTGGTCGGTATTGGTGGCGGTCTCGACGTGATCTACGCCAACCTCGACCAGGTGGCCGGGCTGCCGATTCGCGGGGCCAAGACCCTGGCGGCCAAGCTCAGCGAGCACCGCGACATGGCGTATCTGTCCTACGAGCTGGCGACCATCAAGCTGGACGTACCCTTGAACCTGGCAATCGACGCGCTGCATCCTGGCCCCGCCGATGTGCCCGCGTTGCTCGAGCTGTACGACGAGCTGGAATTCAACAGCTGGCGCGATGAGTTGTTGCGCCAGAACAAGGGCCTGGTTGCCAAAAGCGCCAAGGTCGCCAGCGTCGCGCCAGCTGCCGATGAGCTGTTTGACCTGGTCGCCAGCGCTGCGCCGCAAGCCGAGCCGGCCGTGGTGATCCCCGCCTCGACGGGCTACCAGACGATTCTCGACCAGGCGCAGTTCGATCGCTGGCTGGAGAAGCTCAAAGACGCCGAATTGATCGCCTTCGACAGCGAAACCACTGGCCTCGATGCACAGAAGGCGCAGCTGGTGGGCTTGTCGTTTGCGGTCACGGCTGGCGAGGCCGCTTATATTCCGCTGGCCCACTCCTATATGGGCGTGCCGGCGCAGCTTGATCGGGATCAGGTGCTGGCCGCGCTCAAGCCGATTCTCGAAGACCCGCACAAGGCCAAGGTCGGCCAGCACGCCAAGTACGACATCAATATCCTCGCCAATGCCTCGACGCCAATCGACGTGCAGGGCGTGGCCTTCGACACCATGCTCGAGTCCTATGTGCTCGACTCCACGGCCACCCGCCATGACATGGACAGCCTGGCGCAGAAGTACCTCGACCACAGCACCATCCGTTTCGAGGACATCGCCGGCAAGGGCGCCAAGCAGCTGACCTTCGATCAGATCGCCCTGGAACTGGCCGGGCCTTATGCGGCGGAAGATGCCGATGTGACCCTGCGCCTGCACCAGACCTTGTGGGCCAAGCTCGAAGCCGAACCGAGCCTGGCCAAGGTCTTGCGCGAGATCGAGATGCCGCTGGTGCCGGTGCTGGCGCGAATCGAGCGCCAGGGCGCGCTGGTCGACGCCAAGCTGCTCGGCGAGCACAGCGTCGAGCTGGGCGACAAGCTGGTGGCGCTGGAGCGTCAGGCCTTCGACATCGCCGGCGAGGAATTCAACCTGTCATCGCCCAAGCAGCTCGGGGTGATTCTCTACGAGAAACTCGGCCTGCCGATCATCAGCAAAACCGCCAAGGGCCAGGCTTCCACGGCCGAGGCGGTGCTCGCCGAACTGGCCGAGCAGGACTACGAACTGCCCAAGGTGCTGATGCAGTACCGCAGCCTGAGTAAGCTCAAGAGCACCTACACCGACCGCCTGCCGGAGCAGATCAACCCACGCACCGGGCGCATCCACACCAGCTACCACCAGGCGGTGGCGGCCACCGGGCGACTGTCATCCACCGACCCCAACCTGCAGAACATTCCGATCCGCAGCGCCGAGGGCCGGCGTATTCGCCAGGCCTTCATCGCGCCCAAGGGCTACAAGCTGCTGGCGGCGGACTACTCGCAGATCGAGCTGCGCATCATGGCCCACCTGGCCAAGGACGAGAGCTTGCTGGACGCCTTCCGCCATGGCCGCGACGTGCACAAGGCCACGGCGGCCGAAGTGTTCGGCGTTCCCCTGGACGAGGTGACCACGGACCAGCGGCGTAGCGCCAAGGCGATCAACTTCGGCCTGATCTATGGCATGAGCGCCTTCGGCCTGGCCAAGCAGATCGGTTGCGACCGTAAGCAGGCCCAGGCCTATATCGACGTCTACTTCGCCCGTTACCCCGGCGTGCTCGCCTATATGGAGCGCACCCGCGCACAGGCCGCCGAGCAGGGCTATGTCGAGACCCTGTTCGGCCGTCGTCTGTACCTGCCGGAAATCAATGCGAAGAACCAGGGCCTGCGCAAGGGCGCCGAACGCACCGCGATCAACGCGCCGATGCAGGGCACTGCCGCGGATATCATCAAGCGCGCGATGATCGCGGTGGACAACTGGCTGAGCGACTCAGGGCTGGATGCCAAGGTGATCCTCCAGGTGCACGACGAACTGGTGCTGGAGGTGCGCGAAGACCTGATCGAGCAGGTGCGCGAGCAGATCAAGCAACTGATGAGCGGCGCCGCCGAACTGGATGTGCCGCTGCTGGTGGAAGTGGGCGTGGGCGATAACTGGGACGAGGCGCACTGATACGGGTGCTGGGCGGCGCGAACCCGGCAGCGGATGGGGGCGGCCACTGCCTGGGTTGCCGACTTTTCAAACCGGAAAGCATCAAGTGCAGATGCTTTATGCCCAATAGATTCTAAGACGCCACTGAACTTTGCGTTTGCACCAGGAGTCAGAACTTACGAATGGCCCAGAAAGCCTTTCAATGCTCCTTGTTGTGTTAAGTGTTGGCAGATATCTGAACCCCGCCCTAGCGGTTCAGACCTTAGACCCCGAGCTTCTCTCTCCCCATATGAGGCTCGGGGTTTTTTTTGTCCGCAGAAAAGTACTCGGCCGCTGATTCAGTCTTCAGTTTCCGGCTCGCTCAGCGCGAACTCACCCAATTGCAGCCATTCAGCCAGCACCGTCTGGGCGTCTTCGATGCCCATACGCTTGGGTGCGGAAAACAACTGGATGCTCACCCGGTCACCCCAGCGCTGGCGGATATCCTGCTGCACCTTGAGCAGCGTCGTCTTGGCCGCACCGAAAGCCAGCTTGTCGGCCTTGGTCAGAAGAATGTGCATGGGCATCTCGCTGGCTGTCGACCAATCCAGCATCAAAATGTCGAACTCGGTCAGCGGCTTGCGGATATCCATCATCAACATCAGCCCGCGCAGGCACTCGCGGCTGCCCAGATAAGCTTCCAGGTGCTTTTGCCAGTGCAGCTTCAGCGGGATGGGAACTTTGGCGTAGCCGTAACCGGGCAGGTCGACCAGGCGCCGCTCATCGTCGAGGCGGAAGAAGTTCAGCAGTTGAGTGCGCCCCGGAGTTTTCGAGGTGCGCGCCAGGCTGGCGTGGGTCAGGGTGTTCAGCGCGCTGGACTTGCCGGCGTTGGAGCGGCCGGCAAAGGCCACTTCGTAGCCCAGATCGTCCGGACATTGGTCGACTTTGGCGGCGCTGATCTGGAAGGTGGCTTGTTGGCACAGGCCGATAATGGGGTTCTTAGCTTGCATCAGGGTATCCGGTGAGGGCGGGCATAATAGAAATTGCAGGCGCGCAGCCCTTGCGACATTTGCGCACATCCTGCGGGCGCTACGCGGCGCGGCAAGCGGCGTCGTTTCCGTTTCAGTGGTGCCAGTATATAATGCCGCAAATTTTGTGTGCGCTTTGTCCCATCCGCTGGATGAGTATTGCGGGGACGAATTAGACCTTGGTGTCCATAGAGGGCGGTGCATTGCCTTCCCTGATGAGTCTGATCTGATGACTAAAATGCTGCTTGCCGCTGCTGTGTTGGTGTTTTCCTACAACAGCCAGGCTGCCCAGGATCCACAAACGGTGTTCAACCGCGCTTGCGGGGCATGCCACAATGGGCAATTGCCAATGGCACCGAAAAAAGGCGACACAGCTGCCTGGGAGCCACGTTTGGCTAAAGGCATGGAGATGCTGGTCACCAGCGTCACCAATGGTTTTAATGCGATGCCGCCGCGTGGTTTGTGCATGGACTGCAGCGCCGAGGATTACCAAGCCGTCATACAGTGGATGACCGAGTAAATCCGGCCCATAACTCTTTTTCCCTTAGCCGTAATTGGATTAGCTGATGAACAAAATACTCGTGAGTCTGCTGTTGACCCTAGGCATCACCGGTTTGGCCCAGGCCGCCGGGGATGCAGCCGCAGGTCAGGGCAAAGTTGTCGTGTGTGGCGCTTGCCACGGTGCCGATGGCAACAGTGCTGCACCGAATTTCCCCAAGCTGGCCGGTCAAGGCGAGCGCTACCTGCTCAAGCAGCTTAACGACATCAAGTCCGGCGAGCGCCAGGTCGTGGAAATGACCGGCCTGCTGAATAACCTCAGCGATGAGGATCTGGCCGATATCGCCGCCTACTATTCCAGCCAGACGATGAGCGTTGGCGCAGCTGACCCGGAACTGGTCGTCCGCGGCGAAGCGCTGTTCCGTGGCGGCAAGTTGAACGAAGGCATGCCAGCCTGCACCGGTTGCCACTCGCCCGACGGTGCGGGTCTCGACGCTGCCGGCTTCCCGCAAATCGGTGGCCAGCATGCTGCCTATGTGGCCAAGCAGTTGACCGATTTCCGTGAAGGCAATCGGACCAACGACGGCGACAACATGATCATGCGCGGCATCGCCGCCAAGCTGAGCAACAAGGATATCGCCGCGGTATCCAGCTTCATCCAGGGCCTACACTGAGTCTTGTCGCGCGGGATGTAAGAACCTGCGACGAAAAGGGTGGCCGCGGCCACCCTGTTTCGTTTGTCAGCCCGCTACAATGGCTGGAACCTGGCCCGTAGCCCAGGGTCTGACTACCGACTCGTCGCTGGGCGACGCTTACATCCAAGCAAGGAGTACCCTATGCGTAAACTGATCCTCGGCGCTGCCCTGGCCATCAGCAGCCTGTTCGCGCTGGCTGTTCAAGCGGAACCCGAAGCCGGCAAGAACTATGTCGAGCTCGCCAGCCCTGTGCAGGTATCCAAGCCCGGGCAGATCGAGGTGGTCGAGTTGTTCTGGTACGGCTGTGGGCATTGCTATCAGTTCGAGTCGACCATCAACCCGTGGGTCGAGCAGTTGCCAGACGACGTCAATTTCGTGCGCGTTCCGGCCTTGTTCGGTGGCCTGTGGAACGTGCATGGTCAGGGCTTCATCACCCTGCAAGCGCTGAAGGTGGAGCCTGCGGTGCATGCCGCCGTATTCGACGCTATTCACAAGCAAGGCAAGAAGCTGGCGACGGCAGAAGAAATGGCCGAGTACCTCGCCACCCAGGGGGTCGACAAAGACGCCTTTCTCAAGACCTACAATTCCTTCGGCGTGAAGAGCCAGATGGAAAAGGCCAAGAAACTGGGCATGGCCTACCAGATCAGCGGTGTGCCGACGATGGTCGTCAACGGCAAGTACCGTTTCGACATCGGCAGCGCAGGCGGTGCCAAGCAGGCTCTGCAAGTGGCCGATTTCCTGATCGACAAAGAGCGCGCCGCGCAGTAGGCGGCCGCCACGAGCGCCGAGCATGCTGCGTCGTTGGACGAGCAGTCGCCAAGTTGGTCTGTGTGATCCACAGATCAACTCGCAGTGCACTGCTGCCGTCGATTGGCCCTGCGGCGGGCTCCTGCGGCTGCTCAGCTTCAATATCCAGGTCGGCATCACCACCCAGCGTTACCATCACTACCTGACGCGCAGCTGGCAGCACCTGCTGCCCCACATCGGCCGTGCCGGCAATCTGCAGCGCATCGGCAATCTGCTCGAAGATTACGACCTGGTCGCCCTGCAGGAAGCCGATGGCGGCAGCCTGCGTTCCGGCTACGTCAACCAGGTCGAACACCTGGCCCGCCTCGGTGCCTTTCCCTATTGGTACCAGCAGCTCAATCGCAATCTTGGCCGCCTGGCCCAACACAGCAACGGCGTGCTCAGCCGGCTGCGGCCCAGCCTGTTGGAGGATCACCCGCTGCCTGGTCCGCCGGGCCGCGGTGCGATGCTATTGCGCATTGGCGAAGGCGAGGACGCTATTGTCGTGGTGATGATGCACCTGTCGCTCGGGGCGCGTACCCGCACCCGCCAGTTGGCCTATATCCGCGAATTGATCGGCGGCTACCGGCACCAGATCCTGATGGGCGACATGAATACCCACGCCAGCGACCTGCTGCTGAACTCGCCCTTGCGCGACCTCGGCCTGGTGGCGCCACAGATCGAAGCGACCTTTCCCAGTTGGCGGCCACAGCGCTGCCTCGACCATATCCTGCTCAGCCCTGGCCTGGCGCTGGAGCGATTTGAGGTATTGGCTCTGCCGATCTCCGATCATCTGCCCGTGGCCGTGGAAATTCGCCTGCCCCAAGCACTGGGCAGCTCGCAGCTGCCTGCACTTAACCTGTCCGCTGGCGAAAAATCGCAATGAACAACGACGTCCAGCGCTGGAAAGACAAGTACCTGGCCAGCCTCGAGCAGCAGGAAGTCCTCGAGCGGCGCTGGGATGCTCGGGTCGACCTGCTGCGGCGTGGCCTGGTGCGCAGCAGCCTGGCGGCCGAGGGCGCCGATAAAGCAGTCGATCAGTGCATGCAGGATCTGCGTGAAATCCTGCGCCGTGATGACATGGATGCGGGCCTTGCTGGGTTGATCCCGCGTCTGGAAAAAGCCGTTCTGGATTCCGAGCAGCGGCGCCAGCAACGAGTCGGGCAGGTTTCCAGCGCGCTGGTTGCCTTGGTTGACCAGCTGCTCGAACTGGATCTGCCGCGCGAAGTGCGCAGGCCGCTGAAAGACTACGCCAAGCAGCTCGATAGCCGTGCCGAGCAGGTACGCGAGTTGCCGCTGTTGCTGGCCGAGTTGAGTACCCTGCAGCAACAGGCGCTGGCAGTCCTAGGGCACGAGCAGGTCGAGCGTCCGGGCTTGCTCCAGCGGCTGTTCGCCGGCCGCGCCGCGACGGCCAGTGACCTGCCGGCCGCGGCCGAATCCGGGCCTGTGCCGGCGTCGCTGTCTGTGGTCCAGCAGATGCCGCTGCAGTCGGCGCTAATGCCATCGACAGTCGCGTCCTTGCCGACACCGGTGTCCGCCCGCCCCGTGGTCGAACCCACGCGGGTTGCCGCCAGCCAGGCCGAGCCGAGCGCTGTTCACGCGCCAGCCCCGACCCTGCTGGCGAGTAGGCTCGACAGCCTGCCACTACCTACCGGCCTGTTACCGCCGGCGGCGCCGGCGGAAGAGACTGGCCCCGGTGATATGCCCCTCGAGGCGGATCCCGAGTTCGCCCTGCCATCGCCGCCAGAACCTGGGTACAGCGCCATCGCCAGCCATGTCGAGGCAACTCTGCTCGGTCTGTTGGACGAATTGGCCTTGCCGGAGCGCCACCAGGACCAGGCCGATCTGCTGCGCGAGCGCATTCTGGCCGGCTTGAACCTATATGAACTGGTGCCGGTGCTGGACGATCTGGCCGTGCTGATGCTGGCTATTGCCGATGTCGGGCAGCGCGAGTTCGAGGGTTACCTCCAGCAGCTCAATGAGCGCCTGGCGACCTTTCAGGGCGGTTTGCAAGACGCCCACGATGGTTACGCCGATTCGGTCAATGCCGCGCGTGAGCTGGACAGCGAGCTGCGCCAGCAGGTCGACGGACTGCACAGCAGCGTGCAGCAGGCAACGGATTTGCCGAGTCTCAAGGACTTGGTGGAAAACCGCTTGGACGGTTTGCTGGGCACCATGGAGCAATACCAGCGCCAGCGTGACGAGCGCGAGCAGCTAGTAGCCGGGCGCCTGCAAACCCTGGTCGAGCGAGTGGCGAACATGGAGCAGGAAGCCAAGGGCTTTCGTCAGCACCTGGAAGAGCAGCGGCAGAAAGCCCTGCTCGATCCGCTTACCGGCCTGCCCAATCGCGCGGCCTGGAACGAGCGCCTGGATCTGGAGTTGGCACGCTGGCAGCGCTATGGCGGCGAATTGCTGATGGCGGTGATCGATATCGACCACTTCAAGCGGATCAACGACGAGTATGGCCACCTGGCCGGCGACAAGGTGCTGAAAATCATCGCCGGTGAACTGCACAAGCGCCTGCGCAAGACTGACTTCATCGCCCGCTTCGGCGGTGAGGAGTTCGCCCTGCTGATTCCGGCGAACCCCTTGGCCGGTGGTCTGCAGCTCTTGGAAACCCTGCGTGCCGGCATCGAAGCCTGCCCGTTCCACTTCAGGGGCGAGCGGGTGACCATCACCCTGTCCGCCGGGATCAGTACCTTCGTCAGCGGTGAGCGCAGCGAACAGGTATTCGAGCGCGCCGACCAGGCGCTGTACCGGGCCAAGCGCGGCGGCCGCAACTGTATCGAGGCCGGCTGAGCAAGGCCTCTGCGCGCTCAGGCGCCGCCATCGTGGCGCGCGGCTTAATCCATCAAGCGCATCGCCGCGATACTGGGCGCGTTGCACCGATGGTGGGGGCGCAACGGATCTTGCTGGATCATCGCGATCGGCCGCGTGCGCCTAAGCCGCCCTCCGAGAGGCCGTTTAACCGCAGCTTGAGTTGGGTCGCGAGATTAGTCGCAGGAGCGGCCGGATGGCCTCAGGCCGCCCTGGGCAGATAAGGTCGCCAGGTCTCGGGAATCTGTTCCAGGCGCGGGTAGTTGAGCGCGTCCAGCTGCAGTTGCGAGAGTAGAAACGGCGTGTGGCGTAAATGCGGCGGCAGATGGCGCAGTTCCGGCAGCCAGAGGCTGACATAGCTGGCGTCCGGATCGAAGTGGCGAGCCTGGCGCAGGGCGTTGAAGGTCCGCTGCTGCCGCGGGTCGCAGCTGACGCCGGCCAGGTAGGCCCAATTGCCCCAGTTGCTTGCCGGGTCGTAGTCGATCAGGTGTTCCTCGAACCAGGCGGCGCCGTATCGCCAATCCTGTTGCAAGTCGTTGATCAGGTAACTGGCGACGACTTGCCGCCCACGGTTGGACATGAAGCCGGTATCGGCCAGTTCGCGCATATTGGCGTCCACCAGCGGCATGCCGGTACGACCCTGGCACCAGCGCTCGAAGCCTCGATCGAGTCGTTGCGGGGCGTGCTCCGTGGCTTTCAAGCCGCCCGCCTTGAATAGCGCGCTGCCGTGACGAACCAGGGTCCAGCGAAAGAAATCGCGCCAGAGCAGCTGCAGCCACAAGCAATAGGTTGAGTCGTTGCCCCCGTATTGCGCCTCATGCCGGCGTAATTCGGCCACCACCCGCCGCGCCGAGAGGCTGCCGTTGGCCAGCCAGGGGGAGAGTTTCGACGAGTACTCACTGCCGATCATGCCGTTGCGGGTGTCCTTGTAGTGGCGCACCCCCTGACTGTTCCACAGGTAATCGCGCAGGCGTGCCTGCGCCGCGGTTTCTCCGCCGGAGAAGGGGAAGGCGCTGGCCGGCACGCTGAGCGGCTCGCCCAGGCCCAGCCGAGACAGGCTTGGCAGCACTTGCAGCAGCGTCTGCGCGCCGTCCGGCAAGGGCGGCAGCCGGTGTGGCGCGGGGCGGGGCTGGAACACATGCAGGCGTTCCTCGACCAGGTTCTTGAACTGGCTAAAGACTTGCGGCAGTTGTTCGGCTGGACAGGGCAGTTCCTCGGCGTGCAGCAGATTGTTGCCAGGTACTTGCTGCAGCGCGACGCCGGCAAGCGCGGCCTGCACACGGGCGAGTTGCGCGCGTTCGTCCGGGGCGATCTCTTCCAGGGTCAGCACCTGATCCAGGCCGAGCTGGCTGACCAGCCGGGGGAGCACCTGCTCTGGCGTACCCGGCAGAACCAGCAAGTGCGAACCACGCTGGCGCAGCGCGCCATCCAGCACCATCAGGCTCTCCAGGAGAAAGCGCGCACGGTGCACGCCGAGCCGGCGGGTGCCGAGGGCGCAGGTCTGCAGCTGCGCCGGATCGAAGACGAACACCGGCAGCAGGCACTCGGCACTCAGTCCGGCCTGCAAGGCCGGGTGATCGTCGAGACGCAGGTCCTGTTTGAACCACAGCAGTGCGCGCATGGAGGGTTCCTCAAGCATCGGCGAAGGTGCGCTTGCCGCCGATTAGCCTCACGAAGGCGTTTTGCCGACAGACTCACGCCTACTACAACATTAGACTGTCGTGACCTGTCTAGGAGTGCTGCATGGATATTTTCGGGATCGCGGTGTTGATCTTTCTGGTGACCGACCCGTTCGGCAATATCGCCATTTTTATCGCCGCGCTGAAGAACGTCGCGCCCAAGCGACGGCTGTGGGTGGCGGGGCGCGAGTTGCTCTGTGCCCTGGCCTTCCTCCTGCTGTTCCTTACCTTTGGTGACAAAGTACTCAGCGCCCTGGGTTTGTCGCGCGAGGCAACCGCGATTGCCGGCGGTATCATCCTGTTCGTGATTGCCATGCGCCTGATCTTTCCCGGACCACAGGGCGTGCTCGGCGATGTGCCGGATGGCGAGCCGATGCTGGTGCCGCTGGCCACCCCGGCGGTAGCCGGGCCCTCGGCCCTGGCGGTGTTGATGACCCTGCGCAATACCCACGAAGGGCCGCTCTGGGAGCTCTACCTGGCCGTCATCCTGGCGTGGGCGGCGACCGCCTTTATCTTGTTGCAGGCCGCGTTCCTGCAGCGTTTCCTCGGCCCTCGCGGGCTGACCGCAGTGGAGCGACTGATGGGTATGCTGTTGATCATGCTCAGCGTCGACATGCTGCTGGATAACCTGCAAAGCGTGTTGCATATCAGCCCATGAGAATCCTTTGCCTTGCCCTGTTGCTTTGCCTGCTCGCCGGTTGTGCCAGCGGTCCGCGTATCGACAGTCGTTACACGGCGATCGGCCAGAACAGCCGGGTGCAGTACATCGTCCTGCATTACACCTCGACCAATCTGTCGAACTCGTTGCGTCTGTTGACCGAGGAGGAGGTCAGTAGCCATTACCTGATCGGTGATACGCCGGCGACCATCTACCGCCTGGTCGATGAAAACCGCCGTGCCTGGCACGCCGGGGATAGCCAGTGGCAGGGGCGCACCTGGCTCAATGCCAGTACGATCGGCATCGAGCTGGTTAACCGTGGTTATTCCGACGGACCCAACGGGCGTCAATGGCAACCCTTTGCCCCGGCGCAGATCGAGGCGCTGGTCGAATTGCTCAAGGACATCATGCAGCGCCACCAGTTGGCGCCGGGCAGCATCCTCGCCCACAGTGACGTGGCGCCGCAGCGCAAGGTCGATCCGGGGCCGCTGTTCCCCTGGAAGCGCCTGGCCGATGCCGGTCTGCTGCCCTGGCCGGATGCCCGCGCCGTGGCGCAGCAACAGGCAGCGTTCAGCCAGAGCCTGCCCACGGTGGCCTGGTTTCAGCAGCAGCTGCAGCGCCAGGGCTATCTGGTGCCCGAGCATGGCGAGCTGGATAAGGCCACGCGCAATGTGCTGGCAGCCTTCCAGATGAAGTACCGCCCGGCGCGCTACGACGGTGAGCCGGATGCCGAGACGGCGGCGCTGCTGCTGGTTTTGGGGCGCCCTGCACGCTAGCTCGATCACCGCTCGTGGTCAGTGCTCAGCCATCCGCTGTCCCCTCCCCCTCCCCCTCTTCCTCTCCCTCTTGCGTTTGCGTGCCTGGACCGCGGCTGCTTGTCCGGCGCCATAAGCTCGCGCGCGCAGCGCCACAGCCTGCGACCGCCATGCATCGATTACCCCAGGCCGTTGCGAAAGGTGCGGGCAGGTACTGCTGGACAGAAATTGTATACAAAGAATAGGATGTTTATCGACATAGCTGTCTACAATCCGCATACAAGAATAACAGCGAGTACCCCAGCATGACGACTTCACCTGTTACGCCGTCTCCTGCGCCGCGCCCGGAAGACGAAAATCTTGGCCTCGGTGCCAACCTTGCCTATGGCTTGCAGCATGTGCTGACCATGTATGGCGGCATCGTTGCCGTGCCCCTGATCGTTGGTCAGGCCGCGGGCTTGTCGCCAGCGGATATCGGCCTGCTGATCGCCGCCTCGCTGTTCGCCGGAGGCCTGGCGACGCTGTTGCAAACCATCGGCCTGCCGTTCTTTGGCTGCCAGCTGCCACTGGTGCAGGGCGTTTCCTTCGCGGGTGTGGCGACCATGATCGCGATCATCGGTAGTGACGGCGCGGGTGGCATGCCCATGGTGCTCGGTGCGGTGATTGCGGCGGCCTTCATTGGCCTGCTGATCACCCCGATATTCTCGCGGATTACTCAGTTCTTTCCGCCGCTGGTCAATGGCATCGTCATCACCATCATCGGCCTCACCCTGATGCCGGTAGCGGCGCGTTGGGCGATGGGCGGCAACAGTCGCGCCGAGGATTTCGGCAGCATGGCCAATATCGGCCTTGCGGCGCTGACCCTTGCCACCGTGCTGCTCCTGAGCAAGCTCGGCAGCGCCAGCATCTCACGCCTGTCGATTCTGCTGGCCATGGTGATCGGTACCCTGGTTGCGGTGGCGCTGGGTATGGCGGATTTTTCCAGGGTTGGCGAAGGGCCGATTCTGGCTTTCCCGGCGCCATTCCATTTCGGCATGCCGACCTTTCAGGTTGCGGCGATCATTTCGATGCTGATCGTGATCATCGTTACCCTGGTGGAAACCTCGGCGGACATCCTCGCGGTCGGTGACATCATCGAGACCAAAGTGGATTCCAAGCGCCTGGGCAATGGCCTGCGCGCCGACATGATCTCCAGTATGTTTGCGCCGATCTTCGGCTCATTCACCCAGAGCGCGTTCGCCCAGAATGTCGGCCTGGTAGCCGTCACCGGGGTCAAGAGCCGCTACGTGGTGGCCACCAGTGGCCTGATTCTGGTGACCTTGGGTTTGCTGCCGGTCATGGGCCGTCTGGTTGCCGCAGTCCCCACCTCGGTATTGGGCGGTGCTGGCATCGTGCTGTTCGGTACGGTGGCCGCCAGCGGCATCCGCACCTTGTCCAAGGTCGACTACCGCAACAATATGAATCTGATCGTCGTGGCGACCTCAATCGGCTTCGGCATGATTCCCATCGCCGCGCCGACCTTCTACCACCAATTCCCGGCCTGGTTCGAAACCATCTTCCACTCCGGCATCAGCTCGGCGGCGATCATGGCGATCCTGCTGAACCTGGCGTTCAACCACTTCAAGGCCGGTAACTCGGACCAGCAATCGGTCTTCGCCGCAGCCAGCGAGCGCACCTTGCGCTACCAGGATGTCGCCGCGTTGAACGATGGTGACTACTTCAAGGGCGGCAAGTTATTCGACGCTGAGGGTCGGGAGGTCCCGCTGCTGGTGGCAAGTGCTCCGGCGAGCAGGTCAGGCGGCGGGCAAGCGTCGACAGTGGCAGCGGCAGCCGACAGCTAGGCCGGCGCTGATAAGCGTCAGCGCCAGCTTCAAGCCCGTCGCCAAGCGCCCAGCATCGTCTCGACAACGGTGGCCGCTTGGTCGTGACTGGGGATGATGGCGGGCATCCATCTGGCTCCTGTACCAGGCTCTGGCATCCGCCTGGACCGGCTGATGCCAGTAGTAAAGTGCAATCTGTGACGCCAAGGCTGCCGCTCAGAACGGCAGTTCCAGATAGAAGCGCGCGCCCTGTCTCGGCCGTGACTGCACGCCGATGCGCCCGCCGTGCAGTTGGGCGATCTCCTTGCACAGCGCCAGGCCGAGGCCGGCGCCACCGGTCTTGCGCCCGACCTGGACGAACGGCTCGAATATCCGCGCCTGCTGGCTGTAGGGAATGCCCTCGCCATCATCCTCGACGCTGACGATCAGCCGCTGGCCCTGGCGCCGCGCCTGCAGACGGACCTGCCCGTCGGCGTGGCTGTGGCGCAGGGCGTTGCCGAGCAGGTTGTCGAGGGCTCGTTCGATCTGCAGGCGATCCAGGTCGATCTCGGGCAGCGCGCCGCCGACCTCGACGCTCAGTGTGACCCGGTGTTCGGCGGCTTGGGCGGCGAAGCGCTGTTGCGCCTGCTGCAGCAGTTGTTCGAGGTCGCACGGGCGCCTGTCGAGCTGTTGCAGGCCATTCTGGTAGCGCGAGAAATTCAGCAGGTCGTTGATCAGGCGTACCAGGCGGTGCATCTCTTCGTCGATGGTGCGCAGCAGGTCGGTTTCACGGGCTTCGTCGCTGAAGTGCAGACGCTCCTGCAGCAGACCGAAGGCCATGTGCATGCCGGTCACCGGGGTGCGCAGCTCATGCGAGGCGCGCAGCACGAACTCGCTGCGCACGCGTTCGAAGGCGCGCTGCTTGGTGACGTCGTGGAGCACCATCACCGCGCCCTGGATATGCCCCGAGGCATGACTGACCGGGGTCAGGCTGTAAGCCAGCAGGCGGGTTTCACCGTCGGCTTCGATCTGCAGGTCCTCCAGCGCCTGCTCCAGGTGCTTGCCTTGCAGCACGCGTTGCAGCTGCTCATCCAGTTCAGGCTTGTGCAGGGCGTGGCCGAGGCTCTGACCGAGAGGCTGGTCGTGCCAGTCGAGCTGGCGCTGGGCGACGGGGTTGAAGTGTTCCAATAGGCCGTGGCGATCGAAAATCAACAAGCCGTCATCGATGCTGTCGAGCACCGCCTGCAGGCGGCGCTGCTCGGCCATCAGCGCGGCGATGTTGCTGTTCTTGAACTTCTGCACGGCCGCGGCCATCAGGCCGAAACGCCGGCTCAGGGTGGCCAGCTCGGCGGCCTGGGAGATGGGCAAAGACACCTGGAAATCACCCTGGCCGATCTGATCGGCGGCGCGCGCCAGGGCTTCGATCGGCTGACTGAAGCGCCGCGCGATGCTGTGCGCGGTGATGAAGCCAATGACCAGCACGGCCAGGCTGATCAGACCAAGTAGCCCGGTAATCAGCCAGGCACGTTCGCGCATCATTGCCTGGGCGCTGTGCATCTGCTCGACATAGCGCATCTGGATGGCATTGATACGGTCGCGCAGGACCCTCAGGGCGTGACCGAAATCGTCGTTGTTGAGTAGTTGGCGACGTACCGCCAGCGGCGTTTGCAGGAGGTCCTGGTAATGCGCATAGGCGCGGCCGATCTCAGCCACGGCCTGGCGGTCGCTGTCATCGATGGCGCCTGCGCTGGCCTTGCCGAGCCACTGCTGGAAGCGTGCGTCGGAGGTTTTCAAGGCATCGCGGTCGAGCTTGTCGGCAATCATCAGGATGACCTGGGTGCCCATCTCCTGACGCAGGCCGAGGGAGGCGTCGATGATGGCGAGGTTGCGGGTCATCGCTTGGTTCTGCCCTTTGCTCAGTTGCCACACGCTGAACATGCCGAGCAGTAGGCCGAACAGGGCGACGGTGATCAGCGCACTGCTGCTGAGGAACAGCTGACTGCGCAGTTTCATAGGTCGAGCAGCTTACGTTTGCGGTACAGGGTCGAGGCGTCGATACCGAGTGTCTTGGCCGCCTGTTCGAGGGTGCTGCTGGTGGCCAGTACCGCGGCGATGTGGGCTTTTTCCAGTTGCTCCAGGCTGAGCTCGGTACCGGCCCGCGGTGTGTCATTGCTCACGCTGGTGTGCAGGCCGAGGTGGTTGAGTTGCACCCGTTCTTCGGGGCAGATGATGCTGGCGCGTTCGATGACGTTGCGCAGCTCGCGGATGTTGCCCGGCCACGGGTAGTCGAGCAATGCGGTCCGCACTTCATCGCTGAAACCGCGGGCCGGACGCGCGTAGTCTTTGACGAAGCGGGCGAGAAAACGTTCGGCCAGATCGATGATGTCATCGGCCCGTTCGCGCAGTGGCGGTAGAGTGAGAGTGATGACGTTGAGGCGGTAGAGCAGGTCTTCGCGAAACAGCCCTTCGCCCACCATGTCCTGCAGGTCGTGGTTGGTCGCGGCGAGGATGCGCACATCGGCGCGCCTGCTCACCGGGTCGCCGACCCGCTCGTATTCCTTGTCCTGAATGAAGCGCAACAGCTTGGGTTGCAGGCTCAGCGGAAAATCGCCGATCTCATCCAGGAACAGGGTGCCGCCATCTGCCTGGTTGACCCGGCCGAGGGTGCTTTCGCTGGCGCCGGTGAAGGCGCCCCGGCTGTGGCCGAACAGTTCGCTCTCCATCAGTTCGGCGGAGAGTGACGGGCAGTTGATGGTCACGCAGGACTTCTTCGCACGCCGGCTCCAGCCATGGATGGCGCGTGCCAGCTCGCCCTTACCGGTGCCAGACTCGCCGAGGATGAGGATATTGGCGTCGGTATTCGCCACCTGTCGGGCGGTTTCCAGTACCGCCATCATCGTCGGGCTGTGCGAGTCGAGGTTGTCCTTGGCCTTATCTACCTGGCCTTCGAGGGCTTCCAGGCGCGCGGCCAGCTGGCGTACTTCCAGCTGTTTGGCGGCTGCCATGCGCAGTTGGTCCGGGCTGCAAGGCTTGACCAGGTAATCCGCCGCGCCGGCCTGCATGGCATCCACTGCGGTATCTACCGCGGAATGCGCGGTCACTATCACCACGCGCATCCACGGCGCCTGCACGCGCATCTGCGCCAGGACATCGAGGCCACTGTCATCGCCCAAGCGCAGGTCGAGGAAGCACAGGTCGAAGACCTGACGTTGCAACAAGGCATCGGCCTGGGCCGCACTGTTGGCCGTGGCCACCTGATAGCCCTGGTCCTCCAGGCAGTAGCGGAAGGTGCGCAAGATCGCGGACTCGTCATCGACCAGAAGGATGCGTCCGCTTTGCGTTTCTACTGCTTCCATGTGCGTGCTCCAGTGATTGAGTGTATGTAATTAGTCCGGAAACTTTCGTGCAAGTTGCACGGTGTGTCTGGGGCGATCTTGCAAGCTGCAAGCCTTAGGTTGTCAGTTTGAATAACTAAGTAATTGGTTTTAAAAGAGTTATTTATATTTAAAAGCTGGCACAGGGCTTGCAAATATCTATGCAACGGCTGCCATTGGCAGCGCGTATATGGATATGACTGGAGGAACCGCCATGAATCATTTCAAAACCCTCGCCTTGGCCACTGCAACTGCCAGCGTGATTGCCCTGACGCCCTTGACCACTTATGCGGCCGAAGGCGATATGAGCCGCGAGCTCAGGGAAGCACGTCAGGAGGGGTCAATTTGGACGGCTATCACCCTCAACCGTCATCTCAACCCGTTCACTATCGACGTCGATGTGGAGAACGGCAGCGCCAAGCTCACCGGTAGTGTCGAAACCGACGTTGAACGCGATCTAGCCGAACAGCTTGCGCTGGGTATCGACGGTGTAAAGAACGTCGACAACCAGCTGAAAGTCGATGCCAAGGCCGAGCGCAAAGGCGAGGGCGAATCGACCCTGGCGCAGCGTTTCGACGATGCCACCCTGGTCGCCACGGTGAAATCCAAATTGCTGTGGAACAGCAATACCGAAGGTCTGGACATTAATATTGCAGCCAAGAATGGTGAGGTCACCCTGACGGGTAGTGCACAAACCCCGGAGGCCAAGGAACTGGCCGCTCGCCTGGCCGCCAACACCAAGGGCGTGCGTGAGGTGCACAACAACCTCACCGTCAGCGCCGCCGACAGCGCCGCGGCCAAGACGCAGAACGCGACCGATGATGCCAGTGCGGCAATCAGCGATGCGTGGATCACCAGCAAGGTGAAATCCAGCTATCTCTACAGTCGCAACCTCGATGGTCTGGACATCTCGGTCGACACCAAGGGCGGCATGGTGAGCCTCAGCGGTAAGGTGCGGAGCAGCACTGAGAAGCAGCTGGCCATCGAGACCGCTC
Source organism: Pseudomonas sp. CC6-YY-74 (assembly GCF_002025205.1). Taxonomy (GTDB): domain Bacteria; phylum Pseudomonadota; class Gammaproteobacteria; order Pseudomonadales; family Pseudomonadaceae; genus Aquipseudomonas; species Aquipseudomonas paeninsulae. Next base: position 4,197,897 of record NZ_CP019947.1, read on the forward strand.
GCAACATCCGCGGCGTACGCGGTGTGGATGCCGACACCCTGCGCGTCGAAAGTTGATCAGCCGCTGGCCAGAAGTGGCCAGCGTTCCTTGCCCAGTGCCGTATGACGCGGCACTCAACCAATGGAGAAACTTCATGACTAGCAAGACAGCACAACTCAACGAGCTGATCGAAATCACCCGTGACGGTCAGCGCTTCTACGAGCACGCCCAGGAGACCGTCGAGGATGTACGTCTGCAAGCGGTGTTCCGCGATATGCAGCAGGCCAAGACCCAGGTGATACAGGCGCTGGGCGTTAAAGTCGCGGCCAACCATGAGACGCCGGCCACCGGTGGCACCCTGCTGGGCAAGATGCGTCAGGTTTATGCCGATACTCGCGCGACCCTGTCCAGCGAGGAAGAGGCGACCTACGTGGCCCAGTTGGAAGAAGCCGAGGATCGCATCCTGCACGCCTTCGAGGATGCCCTGGAGTGTGCTGAGCCGGACGTCAAGGCTCTGCTTGCGGTGGAGATGCCGAAGGTACGAGCCTGTCACGAGCGCATGCGCGCGCTCAAGCAAAGCATGCAGTAACAACGGTGTATGGAGTGGAGCAGGGGCGTTCCGCTCGCCCGTGGGCCCACGGTCTTGTGCAAACGCCCGAGGGCAGCTGGGCGATTGTGTGGGCAGTCGGTTAATGCATCATGATTTATTTTTAACTTGTTGATTTATATATTTTTATTTTTATCGAGTGACCTTCAGGCTGCAATGAATAAGGCAGAAAAGGCCAGCAAAGCAAGGATCAGAAAGAGCTTGAGGATGAACCACCGTCACTTGCCTTACCCTTTGTTGGCTAAGGGACTGCTGGCCAGCGCAGCACTGTTGTTGCTGCTGATCGGCGAGCAAGGGCTGGATGCCAAGCCGACGACGCAGGCGGCGCAATGGCGTCGTCTGCCGACAGAGCAAGTACTGAGTGTGCCGCCGGCTGCACCGGTGCAACCGGTGAGTCGGGTCCGTCAGTTACCGCTCGGGGAACGACAAAGGTTGCAACGCAGTTGGGTGTTCTAAATACAGTCGCAACCGCTAGCAGGTGTGCTTGTCAGGTTGGCGCTGCAGCAGGACGTGATAAGGGCAGTGTGATGCCACTTCGGATTTACCTGATACACCGCAATATCCAGAAAACTGAAGGAGAATCATTATGTTAAGTTGGGCCATAACCTTTCTGATCATCGCCATTGTTGCCGCTGTGCTGGGCTTCGGTGGTATCGCAGGCACCGCCACTGGCATCGCGAAGATTCTGTTCGTGGTGTTCCTGGTGTTGTTTGTCGTGTCCTTCATCATGGGTCGCCGGCGCGGCTGAGGAGCGTCGATGCCGTTACTCAAGACGCTCGCTGCTGCCGTTGCTAGGCGGCAGCGTGGCGGCTGGAGTCGGCGACAAGAACACCGATGCCCACCGACTGAGCAAGCCTGATGCACGGACAGCCGATCCTCAAGGAACCGCTGAACAACGAACGAATGAGTAGTGAACGCCGAGTGGAGCCGCCGCGCAGCTGAGCGCGACAATGGCCACGAGCGCCGGTCTGGGCGCTAGCGATTGATCGAGTCATGCATCGGCTGCTGTTGCCTTGTCCATCCCACGGCCGTTCATTATCGAGTCGGGCTGCCTACTCCCTCCCTCCTTCACACGGGCCATTACAGGCGCGTTATCATCCGCGCATCGATCGGGGTGGATGATGCTGAACGGCTTGTGGCTGGGATTTTTCGTGGTGGCGGCAGTGGCGGGTTTGTCGCGCTGGTTGCTGGGTGACGATCCGGCGGTATTCGCCGCCATGGTCGAGAGCCTGTTCGCCATGGCCAAGCTGGCGGTCGAGGTGATGGTGGTGCTGTTTGGCACCCTGACCCTGTGGCTGGGCTTTCTGCGTATCGCCGAGAGGGCCGGCCTGGTCGACCTCCTGGGTCGTGCGCTGGGACCGTTGTTTGCGCGGTTGATGCCCGAGGTACCGCGCGGTCATCCGGCGCTGGGCTTCATCACCCTCAACTTCGCCGCCAACGGCCTCGGTCTGGACAACGCCGCCACGCCGATCGGCCTGAAAGCCATGCGCGCGCTGCAGGAGCTGAACCCGAGCAAGGTGGTGGCGAGCAACGCGCAGATCCTCTTTCTGGTGCTCAACACCTCCTCCCTGACCCTGCTGCCGGTGTCGATCTTCATGTACCGGGTGCAACAGGGCGCCGACGACCCGACCCTGGTGTTCCTGCCGATCCTCCTGGCCACCAGCGCCTCGACCCTGGCCGGCCTGCTGGCGGTGGCCCTGATGCAGCGTCTGCGCCTGTGGGATCCGGTGGTGCTGGCCTACCTGATTCCCGGTGCACTGCTGCTCGGCGGCTTCATGGCGCTGCTTGCCGGGCTCTCGGCCACGGCGCTGGCGGCACTGTCCTCGCTGCTCGGCAACCTCACCCTGTTCGGCCTGATCCTGCTGTTCCTGCTGGTCGGTGCGCTGCGCCGGGTGCCGGTCTACGAGAGCTTCATCGAAGGCGCCAAGGAAGGCTTCGACGTGGCCAAGAGCTTGTTGCCCTACCTGGTCGCCATGCTCTGCGCGATTGGTGTATTGCGCGCCTCCGGCGCCCTGGATTTTGGCCTGGATGGCGTGCGCGCGGCGGTGCAGTGGCTGGGCTGGGACACCCGTTTTATCGATGCCCTGCCCACCGCGCTGATGAAGCCGTTCTCCGGCAGCGCGGCGCGGGCCATGCTGATCGAGACCATGCAAAGCTTTGGCGTGGACAGCTTTCCCGCCTTGTTGGCGGCGACGGTACAGGGCAGTACCGAGACCACCTTCTATGTGCTGGCGGTGTATTTCGGCGCGGTGGGCATCCAGCGCGCCCGGCATGCCGTGGCTTGTGCGCTGTTCGCCGATCTGGCCGGGATTCTCGCCGCCATCGGCGTGTGCTACTGGTTCTTCGGTTGAAGCGGTGTTTCGGCTTCGCCGCTCGGGTCGGGAGCCGGGGCGCCAGCTGACTCCAGCACCCGGAAGCGCAACACGCCAATCATCTGCCCGGCCTCGGTGAGCACCTGGATCTGCCAGTGGCCAAGCGCGTCCTTCGGGAAATTCTGCTTATGGGTCCAGGCGCGGTAGCCTTCCTTGCGCCCTCCGGAAATATCCAGAGCGATGCGTTCGACTTCCTCGCCGTTGCGCCGCCAGACATGGTAGATGCGCTCGTTCAGGCCCCGTGGCGCATTGATCGCGGTGTAGGCGAACAGCCCCTGGGCACGCAATTGGGCGACGCCGAGCTGCTTGATTCCAGCGCCTGGCGAGCGGTTGCTGTCGTTGAATTCCTGGCTCACCGCCACCTCGGTCAGCCACAGGGTGGCTGGTGGCACCCAGACCCGGGCCAGCCAACCGGTCGCACCCAGCGCCAGGATCAAGCCGACCAGCAGCACGCCGCGCCACCAGCGCTTTACGGTGATGACCCCGGTCAGGCTGGGAACCGACAGGATCACCGCGGTGGCCAATGCCAACTTATAGCTCTGCGGGGTGGTCAGCTTGAAGATGATCGGCAAGGCGGTGAGCATGACCGCAAACAGCGTTAGGGTGTGATAGGCGAGGAACAGCCAGCGCCGCGGCGCCAGCCACTTGTAATACAGCGGGTCGATGATCGAGACCAGCGCCGCCAGCGCCAGCACGCCGCTGAACAGCACCTGGCCGCTGTTCCAGGTGGTGGTGATGAAGAAGAATGGCAAGACGAAGAACAGGCTTTCCTGGTGGATCATCTGGGTCGCGTAGCGCAGCAGCGGTGGCGGCAACTCGAAGCCGAACCAGCGGGCGATTTGCGCGCGCAGGATGTTCTCCAGAATCAGCCACAGCCAGCTGACCAGCATCACCGTGGCCAGCACCTGGGCCAGTTGGGCCTGGCGCTCGACCAGCAGAAAGCTCGCCAGGCCCGAGGCAAAACCGAAGATCGCCACCAGCCCGGGGTGGCGCTGGATCAGGGCGATCAGGCGGAACAACTGGGTTTTTCCGCGCGCGAGTAGGGTCAAGGGCAGGCTCATGGCAGTGGTCGGCGAATAGTCGAGGATACTCCTTGTGCCCGCCGCCTGTGTCCAGAGCCGCCTGCCGGTCTTCAGTGGTTTCGCGTGCTCGGCGCGGGACCGCGCGCGGTCTGGCTACAGTCGCTCAGGTTGCCTCGTACTGCGCACCCTGGCACCTGGCCATGGCGTCATTACGGGACACGGCTGGCGCACTTCGGCTCGGGCAGGATCACGAGCAGGTGGGCCTTCCCGACGGCCACTCCCTACGCATTGCGGCGGTGGATCATGGCCGGTTGCTCGACACGGCAGGCGCCGCTACAGACTCGCTTACCCTCTAAAAGCGCATTGCTCCGTGCAAATTTTGCCCGAACGGTTAGACTTTCTCGCTTCTGGCCGCAACCCACGAGGTCGCGCGGCTTAACAACAAGCAGAAAAGGAGCACTCCCATGAAAGGCAAATCCCTGGCATGGGTCCTGTCGGCTGCGCTTGCGGGTATCACCCTGAGCGGCGCGGCACAGGCCGAAGAAAAATTCATCACCATCGGTACCGGCGGTCAGACCGGGGTTTACTACGTCGCCGGCCAATCGATCTGCCGCTTCGTCAACCGTGGCGAGCACGACATCAAGTGCAACGCCCCGGCCAGCGGTGGTGGCGTGGCCAACGTCAATGGCCTGCGCAGCGGCGAGTTCAACTTCGGCATCATGCAGTCGGATCACCAGTTCAAGGCACTCAATGGCGTGGCGCCGTTCGAGGCTGAAGGCGCGATGGGCGACATGCGTGCGTTGTTCTCCTTGCAGAGCGAAGTCTTCACCGTTCTCGCTCGCCGCGATGCCAAGATCAGCAGTTTCGACGACCTCAAGGGCAAGCGCGTCAACGTCGGCAACCCGGGTTCCGGGCAGCGCGACACCCTCGATGAAATCATGCAGATCAAGGGTTGGGACAAGTCGGTGTTCGCCCTGTCCGCCGAGTTGAAGCCCGCCGAGCAGGCCTCTGCCCTGGGTGACAACAACATCGACGCCATGACCTACTTCGTCGGCCACCCCAATGGCGCGATCCAGGAAGCCACCACCACCACCGATGCAGTGCTGGTGCCGGTGACGGGCGCTGAGATCGACAAGCTGTTGGCCGAGAAGAGCTACTACACCAAGGCCGAAATTCCGGGTGGCGTGTACAAGGGCAACGATGCGCCGACCCCGTCGATTGGCGGCAAGGCGGTACTTTCCACCACCACCAGTGCCGACCCGGAAGTGGTCTACCAGCTGGTCAAGTCGGTGTTCGACAACCTTGAGCGCTTCAAGCGCCTGCACCCGGCTTTCGCCGATCTCAAGGAAGCCGACATGATCAAGGCCGGCCTGACCGCGCCGCTGCATGACGGCGCCGTGCGTTATTACAAGGAACGTGGCTGGATGTAAGCCCCCGTCCGCCGCCTGGACTTATTGGGCTGCGGGCTACGGGCTACGGGCTACGCGAAATAGCCCGCTACCCTTAAGGTTGAAACAAGCCCGCGTGCTGTAAGGCTGCGGGCTTTGCCGTTCTCCGCTTTCTCGAATGCAGGTTGCAGCCCATGCATGACAAGCAACTTTTAACCGCAAAGCCGGCCAGCAAAGAGCTGTCTACCGAAGAGCTGATCGCCCAGGACGTCGGCGCACGCACCCCGGATGGCGTCATGGCCCAGGCGATCGCCGGCCTGGCGCTGCTCTGGTCGTTGTTCCAGTTGTGGATCGCCTCGCCGCTGCCGTTCCTCTTCAACTTCGGCGTGTTGAACAGCACCGAGACCCGCGCCATCCATCTGGCCTTTGCCCTGCTCCTGGCGTTTCTCGCCTTTCCGGCGTTCAAGCGCTCGCCGCGTGATCGCGTGCCGTTGCTGGATGTCGCCCTGGGACTGGTCGCCGCGGCCAGCGCGGCCTACCTGTTCATCTTCTACCAGGATCTGGCGCAGCGCCCCGGCATCCTGACCAGCGCCGACCTGGTGACCGCCTGTATCGGTATTCCGTTGCTGCTCGAAGCCACGCGGCGAGCACTCGGTCCGCCGTTGGCGATCATCGCCCTGATCTTTCTGCTCTACAGTCTGGCCGGGCCCTATATGCCGGGCCTGTTGTCGCACCGCGGAGTGAGTTTCACGGCCCTGGCCAATCACCAGTGGATCACCACCGAAGGGGTGTTCGGCATCGCCTTGGGCGTGTCCACCAGCTTCGTGTTCCTCTTCGTGCTGTTTGGCGCGTTGCTCGAGCGCGCCGGCGCTGGCCACTACTTCATCCAGTTGGCCTTCAGCCTGCTCGGGCATTATCGCGGTGGCCCGGCCAAAGCGGCGGTGGTGGCCTCGGGCATGACCGGGCTGATTTCCGGCTCCTCGATTGCCAACGTAGTGACCACCGGCACCTTCACCATCCCGATGATGAAGCGCACCGGCTTCTCCGCGGAGAAGGCCGGCGCGGTGGAAGTGGCCTCCTCGGTCAACGGCCAGATCATGCCGCCGGTGATGGGTGCCGCGGCCTTCCTGATGGTCGAGTACGTCGGCATTCCCTACGTCGATGTGGTCAAGCACGCCTTCCTGCCGGCGCTGATTTCCTATATCGCGCTGGTTTACATCGTCCACCTGGAGTCGCTCAAGCTCGGCCTCACCGCCCTGCCGCGCAACAGTCCGGCGCACCCCTGGCTGCGCCGCCTGACCGGTCTGGCCTTCGGTACGGCGCTGATCAGTGGGATTTCCCTGGGCGTCTACTACGGCCTCGGCTGGCTCAAGCCGGCCCTCGGCGAGGGCTTCAGCTGGGTCGTCGGCGTGCTGCTGGCGGCGCTCTATCTCGGCCTGCTGAAGATCGCCGCCAGTGTGCCGCCGCTGCCGGCGGAAGACCCCGACGCACCACTGGACAAGCTGCCCGAGACGCGCGCGGTACTGCTCAGCGGCCTGCACTTCCTGCTGCCGGTGGTGGTGCTGGTCTGGTGCCTGATGATCGAACAGCTGTCGCCCGGGCTGTCGGCCTTCTGGGGCAGCGTGATGCTGGTGTTCATCCTGCTCACCCAGCGCCCGCTGCTGAGCTGGCTGCGTACCGACGGCAGCCACGAGCACGGCAGCTTCATGGACGGCCTGGTCGACCTGCGCGAGGGCATGACCGCCGGGGCGCGCAACATGATCGGTATCGGCATTGCCACCGCCGCCGCCGGACTCATCGTCGGCGCGGTATCGCAGACCGGGGTCGGCCTGGTGCTGGCGGATGTGGTCGAGTTGTTGTCGATGGGCAACCTGCTGTTGATGCTGTTGCTCACAGCGCTGCTCAGCCTGATCCTCGGCATGGGCTTGCCGACCACCGCCAACTACATCGTGGTGTCCAGCCTGCTGGCGCCGGTGGTAGTCACCCTGGGGCAGCAGAATGGCCTGATCGTACCGCTGATCGCGGTGCACCTGTTCGTCTTCTACTTCGGCATCATGGCCGACGTCACCCCTCCGGTGGGCCTGGCCTCGTTCGCCGCGGCGGCGGTGTCCAAGGGCGATCCGATCAAGACCGGGCTGATGGCCTTCTACTACAGCCTGCGCACCGCGGCGCTGCCGTTCCTGTTCATCTTCAACACCGACCTGCTGCTGATCGACGTGGACTTCTGGCACGGCGTGCTGATCTTCATCGTCGCCACCGTCGCCATGCTGATTTTCGCCGCTGGCACCCAGGGCTACTTCCTGGTCAAGAGCCGCTGGCACGAGAGCCTGCTGTTGCTGCTGATCGCCTTCACCCTGTTCCGCCCGGGCTTCTGGATGGACATGCTCCACGACCCCTACCGCGATATTCCACCGGCGCAGCTGGTGCAGGCGCTGGGCGAGGTCGAGGCAGGCAGCCAGTTGCGCCTGCGCATCAAAGGCGAGGACGCGGTGGGCGATCCCCGCGAGTTCGCCCTGCTGCTGCCGGTGCCGGATGGCGAGACCGGTGAGCAACGCATGGCGAAACTCGGCCTGCTGACCTTTGAAGAAGACGGCAAGCTGCTGATCGACAGCGTCACCTTTGGCAGCCTGGCGGCCGAAGCGGGCCTGGAATTCGACCAGCAGATCCTCGTCGTACGCGCCCCGACCGAGCGCTGGCTGAAGGAGCTGATGTGGCTGCCAGGCTTGCTGCTGTTCGCCCTGGTGGTCTGGCTGCAGCGGCGGCGGCGGATGCCGAATGAGGTGTCGGTTGGGGCCTGATAGGGAAGGCGACTCAGTGTTCCTAGGTTCGCGTGCGCCTCGCCCTACTGCGCAACTTGTTGCGCAGTAGGCTGTGGATAAGCCTGTGGGTACTTCTCTGTAGGCCTTGCTGCCAATGGCCTGCAGGCCAGTGAGCAACTTGTTGCGCAGCACTGCGCAATAAGTTGCTCAACTTTCAGTGACTTACCGCACGTTATGACTAGTGTTGTCTTTATGGTCATGCCAACTGATTGGTTTGTATCGATTTTTTAAAATTGGCACGCAAATAGCTTTCTACTTGGCTCCCGGATCACTTTTGATCCCTGACCCAAGGCAAGGAAAGCACTCATGCCAACACCCGCGTATCTGTCCCTCGAAGGCACCAAGCAAGGCTTGATCACCGCCGGCACCTTCACCGAAGATTCGGTTGGTAACATCTTCCAGGAAGGTCATGAAGACCAGATTCTGGTTCAGGCCTTCAGCCACCAGGTAATCATCCCGCGCGATCCGCAGTCCGGTCAGCCGACTGGCCAGCGCGTGCACAAGCCGCTGATGATCACCAAGGTGTTCGACAAGTCCTCGCCGCTGATCTTCAACTCGCTGACCTCCGGCGAGCGCCTGAACAAGTGCCGCCTGGAGTGGTACCGCACGTCCTCCACCGGTACCCAGGAGCACTACTTCACCATCGAGCTGGAAGATGCCGTGATCGTCGACGTGCAGTCGCGCATGCCGAACTGCCAGGATCCGAACATGTCTCACTTCACCCACCTGGAAGACGTCTACTTCACCTACCGTAAAATCGTCTGGACCCACGAAGTCTCCGGCACTTCCGGTTCCGACGACTGGCGTACCCCGATCTCCGCCTGAGCATCGGCTGAGTTCGTGCATCACCGCAGCGGCCAGGCATAGTCCTGGCCGCTGTGTTTCGCAGCAGAGCTACTCGTAAAAAGACGAATGTGCACGTTCAGCGGGCCGCGTCTGAGTTAAAACAGCTGCGCGCCAAGCCGCTTCGACTCATGGAACGAAAGAAGAGGAACAACGAATGTTCGCCCCTGCCAACCAGACCCACTTCAGCCTGAGCATCGAAGGCGTTAGCCACGATCTGCAGGTACTCGCATTCAGCGGCCGCGAGGCGATCAGCCAGCCTTTCGAATTCGAGTTGGAACTGGTCAGCGAACGTCCCGACCTCGACCTGGAAAGCCTGCTGCACCAAGCCGCTTTTCTGGCCATGTCACCCGCCGGCAACGGCATCCACGGGCAGATCTATCGCGTCGCCCAGGGCGAATCCGGCAAGCGCCTGAGTCGCTACCACCTCAGCCTGCGCCCGCAGCTGGCGTACCTGGCGCACCGCAGCAATCAACGGATCTTCCAGCACCTGACGGTGGCGAAGATCATCGGCCAAGTGCTCGAAGAGCACGGCATCCAGGCCAACGCCTACCAATTTCAACTCGGCTCGATCTACCCCGAGCGCGAGTACTGCGTGCAGTACAACGAAAGCGACCTGCACTTCGTCCAGCGCCTGTGCGAGGAAGAAGGTATTCACTACCACTTCCAGCACAGCACCGACGGACATGTGCTGGTCTTTGGCGACGACCAGACGCCGTTCCCCACGCTCGCGCCCACGGCTTATCAGCAAGACAGCGGCCTGGTCGCCGACGACCCGGTAATCAAACGCTTCGGCGTGCGCGTGGAAACCCGCAGCAGCCGGGTGACCCGTCGCGACTACGACTTCGAAAAACCGCGCCTACTGCTGGAGGCCGAGGCCAAGAGCGCGTTCGTCCCGGACCTCGAGGACTACGACTACCCTGGCCGTTTCGTCGAGCGCGAGCGCGGCAAACACCTCAGCCAACGCGCGCTGGAACGCCACCGCCACGACTTCGAACTGGCCCAGGGCGCAAGTGACCAGCCCCTGCTGGTCAGCGGCCACTTCCTCGCCGTCACCGCCCACCCGCGGCCCAGCTGGAACGACCTCTGGCTGCTCACCGAACTGCACCACGAAGGCAAGCAGCCGCAAGTGCTGGAAGAGTCGGTGAGCGAACACCGCGAAGCCGACGGCGGCTTCCAGCAGGGCTACCGCAACCGCTTCAGCGCCACGCCCTGGACGGTGCCTTACCGCCCGAGCCTGGAGCACCCCAAGCCACGCATCCTCGGCAGCCAGAGCGCGGTGGTCACCGGCCCCGTCGGCGAAGAAATCCACTGCGACCAATACGGCCGGATCAAGGTGCAGTTCTTCTGGGACCGCCACGGCCAGGCCGACGACAAGACCAGTTGCTGGCTGCGAGCAGCCAGCAGCTGGGCTGGCGACCGCTACGGCGCCATCGCCATCCCGCGGGTCGGCATGGAAGTGCTGATCAGCTTCCTCGAAGGCGACCCCGACCAGCCGCTGGTCACCGGCTGCCTGCACCACGCTGCCCATGAAGTCCCCTACGACCTGCCGGCGAACAAGACCCGCACGGTATTCAAGACCCTAAGCAGTCCGGGTGGCGACGGCTACAACGAGCTGCGCATCGAGGACCGCAAGGGCGCCGAGCAGATCTATATCCACGCCGAGCGCGACTGGGACGAGAACATCGAACACGACCAGAAGATCCGCATCGGCCACCAGCGCCACGACACGGTCGAAGCCAACAGCTACAGCGAATTCAAGGCCGAAGAACACCGCACCACCCACCTCGACCGCAAAAGCGAAATCAAAACCAACGACCACCTGACCGTCGGCAACAACCAGCACATCAAGATCGGCACCGGCCAATTTATCCACGCCGGCAACGAAATCCACCTCTCCAGCGGCCAGAAAGTCGTCCTCGAAGCCGGCAGCGAACTGACCTTAAAAGCCGCCGGCAGCTTTATCAAACTCGACGCCGGCGGCATCACCCTGGTCGGACCCGTGATCAAATTCAACTCCGGCGGCGGCCCAGGCAGCGGCTCGGGGGCGGCGCCCATCTTGCCGGGCAAGGTCAAACCGGCGGATGCAGACCAGGCGGGCGCCCTGTTGACGCCTGCGCAAATTCAAACCCTCAAGCGCAACGCGCCTTTCTGTGAAGAGTGCGAGAAATGCAAGGATGGTGGCTGTGCCATCTAAGCGCCTGAGTACCCGCGACTGGCTGAATAGCCAGCCTCGCCCCGGCGATAGCCATCTCTACGTGGTGATGAGTAGCGCCAGCGACGCCAATCCGCTGCACGCCTATTACCAGCAGGAGTTCGCCATTGCGCCGCTGCCCATCTGGGACGGCACGCCCTATGCGGACTGGCAGGCGGTCATGCCGTTTCTCGGCGAGTTGCCGCCTGACAGCCCTTTTCTTGACTGGATCGAGCAGGTGGACGAAGAGGACTGGGGCTGGCTGGCCAGCTCGCCGTACCCGGCGGAAACCGTGCTCGACCACCTCAAGGGCCTGACCCAGGTGCGCATGCCGGATGCCAGCGAGGTGTTCTTCCGCTTCTGGGATGGCCGTCATTTGCTGCCGATCCTCAACCACCTAGGCGCCAAGGCCGGCGAGCTGCTGCCGATATTCGACCGCTACCTGATCAACGGCCAGAGGCTTGAAGTTGCCCTACCAGCGCTCACCCCGGCCAAGCCCTATCCCTGGTGGCAAGTGCCGGCGACCTTGCTCGACGAACTGAACGAGGAAGACCCCACTCCGCGGGTCGACAACCTGATGCAGTGGCTGCGTGAGGATCACGCCGAGCTGTATTTCACCTTTCCCGAGCCCAACCTGCGGCTGAAGACCGCGCACTTCGTTCGGCACGGCCAGCACACGGAAGACACTTTAGCTGGGCGCTTCAAGGCCCATTTGGAACAGGAACTGATTCGATGATCAGCAACGTCCTTTATGGCTCGTTCATGCTCAACGGCCTGACGGCGCAGGAGCCCGACGCGACCAAGATCATTGGCGACTTCAAGCGCAATAGCATGGAGCGCTACAAAGACCTGGCCGACAGCCTGCTGACCGGCTGGGCGCTCGACGCCCAGCAGAAGTTCACCATCGGCGACGAGATCATGCCGATCAAGGTCGACAAAGATAAGACGGGGGCGATAAACGGCTATGCGTCCTGCCCGGCCAACGGGCAACTCAAGCTGCTGCATGCGTTCGATTCCGCCAACTTCGTGCCCATCGGCAATACGCCCTATGAGGCGGTGCAACAGCTCTCGATCTTCAGCGGTCAGAGCCCGCAGAAATTTAGCGGTATTCTCGATGCTAACGGTATGGGCAGCATCGTTGGCTGCATCCCGAACAGCCAATACCGCATCCGCTTCTATCCCAACGTCAGCCAGCGCGAGGTCGACACCCTCTACGCCTCCTACGACGGCGTCATCGCCAAGTTGCACGATTGGTTGCAGGCTGAATGGAGCGGCAACATCGCCGCGCAGTGGAAGCTGCTTGCACCTGTTGGCGACCCCAAACGCCTGGCGCAGATCAGCAAGGCTTTTCTGGACGGCATGGGCAACGCCCTGATGGCGCTCTGGGACGACGTCAAGAAGCTATTCGAAATCCTCACCAACCTGGACAAGTACTGCGACAAGCTGCTGACGTTTATCTCCGAGACCGACTTCCAGAAGCTCAAGGCCCAGGCCAAGGACTTGATGCACACCCTGCTGCTGATCGTCAGCGACGAGCCGCTGATGTTTCTCTACGCCTCTGCGGTGGTTTGCTGGGTGCAGTTGTTACCGCCCACCACCGTGGCGGAACTTACCGGGCAAGCCCTTACCGGTCTGCTGCTGGACATACTATTGGGCATCGTTTTGACTGGCGGCGCCGGGTTGGCCGTGCGCTATTCCACCAAAGCGATCAAGGGGCTCAGCAGCGGTCCCGCCGGGCAGCTGAGAAATGCCGTGCAGACCCTGATCGACGTGAGTAAGAGCCATGCGCTCAAACCCCATGCCGAAGCGGTCAAGCCACTGGCCGTGCGAGGCGAGGTGCTGGTCAATAGCTCGCAAAAGACCACGCTGCAGGTCAAGAGCCCGGCTCAGGGTATCGACCTGACCGAGCCGGACACCCTGAGCGTCAAACGCGGCAAGACGCAAAACACTCGGGTGACGAAAGCGGAAACGGTGGACGATGCTTCGACACCGGCGAAAAACCCAACGATAAAGCGGCGGACAGCGCCGACAAGACCTGCACCGACAAATGTCCTGTGTCGATGGTTACCGGCGAGGAGCTGCTGACTCTTACCGACGGCGAACTGGACGGCCTGCTGAGCTTTCCCTGGAGCCGTCTGTATCGCACCAGTGCCGCCGAGATCGACCGCGGCCTGGGCTATGGCTGGAGCCACAGCCTGGCGCACCGCCTGGACAGCGACGGCGAGGAGCTGGTCTGGACCGACCATGAGAACCGCCGCACCCGCTTCCCAGTGCCCAGCCAGCAGCGCCCGGCGATCACCAACCGCTTGTCGCGCGCCGCCATCTACCTGGGTGACGACCCCGCCGAACTGATCCTCGCCCAGGCCGGCAAGACGCCGCGCTTCTACCATTTCCGCCGCGACGCCCAGGGCGGCTATTTGATCGCCATCAGCGATGCCTACGGCAACCGCATCAACCTCAGTCGCGACCTGATGGGCCGCATCCAGCGCCTGAGCAACGGCGCCGGCCGCGCCCTCAAGCTGCGCTACGAGGGCAAGCATATCGCCGCGGTGGATTATCAGGTCCAGCGCGCCGCGGACACCGAGGAAGACAGCTGGCAGACCGAGCAAACTCTGGCGCGTTATCGCTACAACGCGGCCGGTCAGTTGCTTGAAGCCAGCAATGCCCTCGGCGAGACCGAGCGCTACCGCTACGACGAAGCCAACGTCATCCTCGAACGGCAACTGGCCGGCGGCGCGGCCTTCTACTGGGAATGGCAAGGCGCCGGCAAGCAGGCGCGCTGCGTACGCCACTGGGCTAATTTCCGGCAAATGGAGGCACGCTACAGCTGGGACGACAAGGGTGGCGTCACGGTACTCAACGCCGACGGCAGCGAACAAGTCTACGTTCACGACGACAACGCTCGCCTGGTCAAACAGGTCGACCCGGACGGCGCGCAAACCCTCAAATCCTACGACGACAAAGGCCAACTTATCGCCGAGCAGGATCCGCTCGGCGCCATCACCGAATACCGCTACGACGAGGTCGGTCGTCTCACCGCCGTGATCCCGTCGGAAGACCAGCCTGTTGCCTATGAGTACCGCGACGGTTTCGTCAGCGCGGTACAGCGCGGCGAGGCGACCTGGAAATACCGGCGCAACGCCCAGGGCGACATCACTGCGCAAATCGATCCGCATGGCCACACCAGCCGCTACAGCTACGACGCCCAGGGCCGTCTGCTCGCCATCAGCCACCCAGACGGCAGCACTCACAAACTCACCTGGAACCCGCTGGGCCAGTTGATAGAGGAACAGTTACCCACTGGCGGCGAGCGGCGCTACCGCTACGACGCCCAGGGCCGGCAGATCACCCGCCAGGACGAAAGCGGCGCCATCACCCAGTACCAGTGGGATGCCGTCGGCCGGCTGGCGCAAGTCACCCTGCCCGGCGGTGGCACGCGCGGCTTCAGCTACAACGCCTACGGCAAGGTCACCGGCGAGCGCGACGAGCTCGGCCGCGTCACCCGCTACGAATACGCCGACGGCTTGCACCTGGTCAGCCGGCGCATTAACCCCGACGGCAGCCAGCTACGCTACCGCTATGACAACGCCCGCCTGCTGCTCACCGAGATCGAAAACGAGCGCAGTGAACACTACACACTGGCCTACCACCCCAACGGCCTGATCCAGCGCGAAACCGCCTTCGACGGGCGCAGCACCGCCTATGCCTACGACCTCAACGGTCACCTGGTCGAGAAGACCGAGTTCGGCGACAACGGCAGCCAGCTGGTCACCGCCTACCAGCGCGACGCCGCCGGGCGCCTGCTGGTCAAGACCCTGGCGGACGGCGAGCAAGTGCATTACGCCTATGATGCCCTTGGTCGTCTGGTTGGCGTCGACGACGGCCAGTGGCCGCTGGCCTACTGCTACGACCTGCAGGATCGCCTGATCGAGGAACACCAGGGCTGGGCCACCCTGCGCTACGAGTACGACGCCCTCGGCCAGCTCAGCCACTGTCGTCTGCCCGATGGCAGCCGCCTGGACTACCGCCACCAGGCCGGCGGTACCCTCGCCGCCATCGATCTCAACGGCCAGCCGCTGACCGCCCACCAGTTCACCCCAGGCGGGCGCGAACAGTACCGTCAGCAAGGCGCGCTGCTCAGCGAATACCAGTACGACGAACAAGGTCGGTTGCATGCCCACAGCCTGCGTCAGGAACAGCAACGCGTGCTGCAGCGGCATTACCGCTACGACGCTAACGGCAACCTGGCCGGCATCGACGACTCGCGCAAAGGCAGCAAGAGCTTCCACTACGACCCACTGGATCGGCTGATCGCAGTACGCGGCGATACTCCGGAAAGCTTCGCCCACGACCCGGCCGGCACCCTGCTGGGGCAAAGCAGCGCCGTCGCCGACGACCGCGTCAACGTCAAGGGCAATCGTTTGCTGATGCAGGGCGACCGCCATTTCGACTACGACGCCTTCGGCAACCTGATGCGCGAACGCCGCGGCGCCGGCCAGCGGCTGATCACCGACTACCGCTATGACTGCCAGCACCGCCTGATCGGCGTCAGCCTGCCCGACGGCAGCCAGGTGAGCTACCGCTACGACGCCTTCGGCCGGCGCATCGCCAAGGTGGTCGACGGCAAAACCAGCGAATTCCTCTGGCAAGGCGACCGCCTGATCGCAGAGAGCGGCCCGGAGCACTACCGCAGCTACCTCTACGAACCCGGCAGCTTCCGCCCCCTGGCCATGCTTCAGGGCAAAGGCTCCACGGCCGAGCCGTTCTACTACCAGCTCGACCACCTCGGCACCCCGCAGGAGCTCACCAGCGCCGCCGGCGAAATCCTCTGGTCGGTGAAATACCGCGCCTACGGCAACGTCGCCAAACTGGAAATCGCCGAAATCGACAACCCCCTGCGCTTCCAGGGTCAGTACTACGACGCCGAAACCGGCCTGCACTACAATCGCCACCGCTATTACAATCCCAACACCGGCAGCTACCTCACCCCCGACCCGATCAAGCTGGCGGGCGGGTTGAATAACTACCAGTATGTGAACAACCCGACGGGGTGGGTGGATCCGTTGGGGTTGGCTGGGGTGAAGGGGGATTGCCCTTCGCCAGGCAAGCCTGATTTTTATGTCGGCCCATCTGGCCCTGACTCGACGCTCCCTTCAACTGGCTATCGCTATATGCGGTATGAAAACGATGATGGCAGTATTAATAAATTTGCCGATATGACACTAGAATCAAAATCCGCACCTACCACTTATGTGGGATTCGAGAAGTATGAGACCGGCTCTAAGGCTAGAGAGGCATTTCAAGTTAAAGGTCCTGAAATTGGATCAGATGCAAATGGTGCGGGATCTTGGAGTGACGCTCGCTTAAGAGGTGAGTTCGACACCTTGCAACTTTATGTCGAAGGCGTACCGAAAGCGCGTGTGCCACATTGGAAGGGGGACACCGATAAATCCAAGTTTGAACCTTTCGCCGAGGCATACCCTGAGTACGGAAAGGGCGGAGATGCGCAGATCCATTTGGACGGACAGAAAGTAGATTTCGATAAAGTCGACGTGCTACCGGAGAAATAATGAAAGATTATTATGTTATTGCACAAAAGGACTTATCACCTAACGCAGCTCATAGCTCCGAATGGCCAAAGATTATTGGCTATTCTTACAAGGATAAATATTTTTTATTTCTTGAAGGCAAAGGGCATGGCTTGATGGGCGGGGAATTGCCAGAGTCAACAGCAAAACAATTAAAATGGCGTGATATATTTATAATTTTGAATGCCGAGTGGTTCTTGGATTTTCTAGACAAAACACATGCCAAAGATGAAACTGATTTTATATGTGAGCTCACCAAACTAATTGGCGCGCCAGATACAATTACGTACTAGTGAACATACAGCGAACACAGGGATGCTCTTCCGCTTTAAGGAAACTCTGAAGAAGATATCCGGAAACCTTAGGGACAGACCACGGTTTTAAAGTAGCCGCGAGGCGATTAGCCATCTATTAATGGAAAAGGGGACGGATTTATTTTTGACTGATAAATAAATCTGTCCCCTTTTCCCCAAAGGCATGAGTGTGCAGCAAGCGAATACTCCCTATGAGCCCGGGGCCTACAGTGCCGATGGCATCCCGGACCTGCCGCCGAGCAAGGACGAGCACGCCGGGCTTATGCATACCCCACTGAACTGGGGACACTATGCCGGGTTGGACCCTGCCACTGAGGTGGAGTACCAGCTCAACGCCGAATTGCATAAGGCCTATGAGCGGCAAGAGCAGGAAAAACGCCCGCAGCGGATTTTTTGCGATGCCCAGCGCTGGCGCTTTGAAAACATCAGCAAGATTCCGCACCTGTTATTCGTAATTAAGTGGTGTTGCTTTGGCTTCCCTTGGTTTTTTTGGGGTGTAAAGCTCGGTGTGCTTTTTGATTTAGGGTCAAGTGATGGTGAAGTATTTGTCTGGGGCATGACCACCGTTGGGACTTCCCTTGGCTCGCTGTTTCTCTTCGGCACCAGCAAACAACACTATGCCTATTGGCTGATGGCCGTAGGCGCTGCACTCACCGCTGCATTGATCAGTTGGCGCCATGGGGCGCTCTGGGGCTTCTGGGCTGAGCAAACCGCCTTCTGGTGGGGTATGTTTCTGTTCTTTATGGCCTTGATCGGTGCCGATGCCTTGCTCGGGCTTTATGCCCGCTTTTACGAGCATGATGGTAGTGAGTTCAGTCGTCAGGCTGGCACCCTGGCCATTGCCCGACGCTTGCGCAAACCCTTCGTTGCGCCTTTCTACGAGTACGACCCGGTGATGCAGCTGATGGTCACGCCTCATGGCGGCCATGACTATGCCCTGTGGCTATACCACCGCTATACCGGCACCAAGGTCTGCCTGGCCGGCAAGCTGCATAGCCTGGGCCTGGACAAGCCCAACCTGTTGGCTTTCTGGGACACCCTGCAGCGCTATATGGATGTAGAGCAGCCCTTGCCGGACATGCCCATTCTGGAGCAAAGCCGCCATCTCGATTCGGTGACCGTCGCCCACGACGCAGCGACAAACCGCCCACCGCGCTATTGGCGCGATATCAATGGCAAAGCCTGGCCGCGCAAAGAGGGCAAGCAATTGCGTGAGCAACTGGCTACTTACCCCTGGCAGGAGCCACCTTGCATCCTCCAGGCGAAGATCGACCTCAGCCTAAGCATCGAAACCTACTACCGCAGCCAGGAAGCCAAAGGCATTCTGGCCACGCCCAAGGCAGACGATTTCGATAGCGACCATCGCAACTGAATATTATCGATACATTTATCAAGGAACGACTTTTCATGAGCAAGAAGCTTGACCATCACCTCATCAAAAAATATTACCGCCCTGCCGAGGCTAAGCCAAAAAGACCTAAATATGAGTCGGGGTTATTAATAACAGTTGCACTTTTATTTACTGCCGTTACCAAACTTTCTGGTCCGCTAGATGCTGTTCTTGTTGCCGGGGTTTTCTTGGTGTTGTACCTGTTCATCGCATGGATGACCAAGTCGAACCGCCCCGAAGATATCGGCGAATTATCTGCGGAATTTCGCAAAGATGGAGTGCGCATTCTGGCTACTGTGGATAATTTGGTAGAGTTCCAAGAGAAAATTAAATTATCCGATATTAAGGCGGTTTCCGGTTATATCCAAGATGGGTGGTTGTTGGTGCGGGATCGTGGGATCTTGCTAGAAACCAAGCAAGACCTGCAATTTCGCTTATCACTAAAGCTCAACCGGCAAGGATTGGATAACCTGTTAGTGAGACTGCAGCCGTCGCTGAGCGACATGAACTACAACATTGGAAAGCTGCGTAAATTTCAGCCGTGAGGGCGTGTAAGGCATGGCCTGGATGCAACAGTACTGGTACCCAGGCCACCCATCCGTTTAGCACATTGTCTCGAAGACCAATAGGGTCAGAGTCATTGATCCTTGCGGGCCAGAGGCTTAACAAGTGCTTGAATTTCGTGGCCGCGAGGCAATCAGCCAGCCCTTCGAATTCGAACTGGAACTGGTCAGCGAACGTCCCGATCTCGACCCGGAAAGCCTGCTGCACCAAGCCGCTTTTCTGGCCATGTCACCCGCCGGCAATGGCATCCATGGGCAGATCTACCGTGAGGAAAAGGGGACATGAGGAAAAGGGGACAGATTTATTTTTGACTGATAAATAAATCTGTCCCCTTTTCCGCTTTTCCGGGCTCCTTTGCCGATCCCCATCGGACAGCCCACCAGCGATCTGATGAATATCATCTGGCGCAGGAACGAGGTCTATCTGGATATCGGCAGTTTCACCATGGCAGCGGGTTGGCTGACGCTGCATATGGGTACCCGGGCAACCCCGCCAGTCCTCACTATTTCCCGCAGACCCTTCCGCCGCTTGCAGGGCTCAGCTGCGAACCGGCTCCAACACCGCCAGCAGAGTGGCCAGACTGGCGTCCAGCGCCGCCAGCTCGGCGGCGCTCAGCGGCGCGAGGATGCGCCGCTCATTCTCCAGATGCGCCTCTACGGCGCGGTCAACCAATTCCAGCCCACTCGGGGTCAAGCGCACCAGCAGGCTGCGCGCATCCTCGCGGCTGGCTTCGCGCTCGATCCAGCCGCTGGCCTCTAGGCGTTTCAGCCGATGGGTCATGGTGCCTGAGGTGATCATCAGGGTGGAGAACAAGGCAGTCGGGGCCAGGCAATAAGGCTCCCCGGAGCGCCTGAGCGTGGCCAGCACATCGAACTCCCAGGTGCTCATGCCGAAGGTTGCGAACGTCTCGTCCAGCCGCCGGCTGAGCAGGACGGAGCAGCGTTTGACCCGCCCGATGGCAGCCATCGGGCCTAGGTCCAGATCCGGTCGCTCCCGGCGCCATTGGCCGAGGATGGCGTCTACTGCATCCGGCTGTCGATCTGCACTCATCAGGAAGTCTCACTTGTCTTGATATCAAGATTAATTCATGTCAGGCTCGAATTATATCTTGAGTTGAAGGTAATTACATGGGCGCTGGAAAAACCATCCCACCCTGGGTCGATGCGCTGCTCACCGCATTGGCGCCGGCCATCTGGGGCTCGACCTATATCGTCACCACCGAGCTGCTGCCGCCGGACCTCCCGTTCACAGCCGCCCTGCTGCGCACTCTGCCAGCTGGGATATTGCTGGTGCTATACAGCCGGCACCTACCCAAGCGCGCCGGGTGGGGCCGCTTAGCGGTGCTCGCGGCACTGAATATCGGCTTCTTTCAGGCCTTGTTGTTTGTCGCGGCGTATCGCCTGCCAGGCGGCTTGGCGGCCGTAGTCGGAGCCATTCAGCCATTGCTGGTGATTGGGCTGGTGTGGACTCTGGACCGGCGCCAACCAGCCTACCTGGCCGTGTGTGCCAGCCTGTTTGGGGTCGCCGGCATGGCTGCTCTGCTGCTGGCGCCGGGCGCCGTGTGGGACCCGATCGGCATCGCGGCGGCGTTTGTCGGCACCGCGTGCATGGCCCTCGGCACTTACTTGACTCGCCGTTGGCGTCCGGCCATGCCCCTACTGGCCCTCACCGGTTGGCAGCTGTTGCTAGGCGGATTGCTGCTGGCGCCGGTGGCCTGGCTTGTCGACCCGCCACTGCCGACGCTGAGCACCACGCACCTGCTGGGGTATGCCTATCTCTCGTTGTTCGGTGCGCTGCTGGCTTATGCCCTGTGGTTCCGCGGCATCGCCCGCCTGGCGCCGGTCGCGGTGTCGTCGCTGGGCCTGCTCAGCCCCCTGGTGGCGGTGGTGTTGGGCTGGGCGTTGCTCGGCCAGAGCATCAGCGGGCTGTCGCTGGTGGGGCTGCTGACCGTGCTCGGCAGCATCCTGGCGGTGCAGTGGGCCTCAAGCGCTCCGGCGCCAACAGCATCACCGCAAGTCGTGCGCTGATGCTCACCTGGGTTGGCGGCGTGTTTGCGCTGGCCCTCAACCACCCTGTAAAGGAGAAAGTTATGTTCAACTCCATCAAGCAGCTGATCGAATCGCGGGTCTCGACCGGCCGTTATGCAGTCGACCGGGATCTGTCTGAGCAAGTCATCAGCGAACTGGTAGGCCTGGCCACCCGCGCGCCGTCGGCCTACAACCTGCAGAACTGGACGTTCATCGCGGTGCGCTCCGCCGAGGCCAAAACGCGGCTACACACCGTGGCCTACGGGCAACGGCAGGTGCTGGAAGCGCCGGTCACCTTCATCATCTGCGGCACGCTGGCGGCGCATGAGGGCCTCGCCGATGCGCTGCAGCCGGCGCTCGACGCGGGCATTCTCGATCAGTCGATCGTCGCGGGCTGGGTCGCCGCGGCCACGGGCTCGCATCAGGGCAATCCACAGTTACAACGCGACGAGGCGCTGCGCTCTGCTTCCCTGGCCGCGATGACGCTAATGCTCGCCGCCCAGGGCATGGGCCTGTCGACTGGGCCGATGAGCGGTTTCGATGCAGCTGGCGTGGCGCGCGAGTTTGGCTTGGCCGCAAATGAGGTGCCGGTCATGCTGGTCACCGCGGGCTACCCCGCGCCCGGCAACTGGCCACAGAAGCCGCGCAAACCGGTGCATGAGGTAATGGCGTTTGCCTGAGGGCTTGCGCTGGGCGCTGGCTTGCTGTGGCGGGCCTGTAGCTCGGCGCTACTCGCCACCCACTTCCTCCGCGTGCAGCGCGCCTGTCTCTTTGCTTCCCAGCACCGCATAGGCACTGCTGCAGAACAGCGAGTTGAGACGTTTCATGTCGCCGATCAGCTCCATGTGCAGCGAGCTGGTTTCGATGCTTTGCACCACCTGGCGATGCAGGCGGCCGACGTGGGCATGGGCCAGACGGCGTTCCTGGATGCGGAAACGGCGTTTCTCGTGGAGCAGTTGGCGGGCGCTCTCGGCGTCGCCGGAGAGAAACACGTTGAGTCCCAGGCGCAGGTTGGCCATCAGCTGGGCGTGCAGGCCGGTCAGTTCTTCCAGGCCGCTCTCGGAGAAGGCATGGCGTTGCGCGGTTTTTTCGTCCTGCACCTTGCCGAGCATGCGCTCGATGATGTTGCCGGCCTGCTCCAGGTTGACCGCCCACTCGAGAATTTCCGCCCAACGCCTGCTGTCCTGATCGCTGAGCGCCTCACGCGGCACCTGAGCCAGGTACAGCTTGACCGCGCTGTAGAGGGCATCGACATCGTCATCCAGGCGGCGCAGCTCCTTGCTCAGCGCCGGCTGGTTGCTGCGCAGTACTTCCAGCAGGTGGTTGAGCATGGTCTCGATCAGATCGCCGATGCGCAGGGTTTCGCGCACCGCATTGGCCAGCGCCAGGCTCGGCGTGGCCAGGGCCGTGGGGTCGAGGTGACGCGGGCGGGCGACGCCGCCGGTGTCGGCACGATCTGGCAGCAGCCAGTTGCAGAAGCGCGCCATCGGCCCGACGCTGGGCAGCATCAGCACACAGCGCAGGCTGTTGTAGAGCAGGTGGAAGCCGATTACCAGCTCGGCCGGACGCCAGTTCAGGCTGTCCAGCCAGCTCACCAGCGGGTTCAGCAGGGGAATTACCAGGACCAGACCGATCAGCTTGTACAGCAGGCTGCCGAGCGCCACCCGGCGCCCCGCTGGGGTCTGCAGGCTAGCGGTCAGGAAGGCCAGCAGGCCGCTGCCGATATTGGCGCCGATCACCAGGCCAATGGCCACCGGCAGGCTGATCAACCCGGCGCCGGCCAGGGTCGCGGTGAGCAGCACGGCGGCCAGGCTGGAGTAGGAAATCAGGGCGAACAAGGCACCGATCAGGGCATCCAGCAGCAGGTCGCCGGTCAGCGAGGCAAACAGCACCTTGATCCCGTGGGCCTGGGTGATCGGCGTGGCGGCCGTGACTATCAACTCCAGCGCCAGGAGCATCAAGCCCAGGCCGATGCCCACGCGGCCAAGCTGGCCGGCGCGGGTTTGCCGGCGTGAGAGGAAGAAGATCACCCCGAGAAAAATCAGCAGTGGCGATAGCCAGCTCAGGTCGAAGGTCAGTACCCGCGCCATCAGCGCCGTGCCGACGTCGGCGCCGAGCATGATCGCCAGGGCTGGCGTCAGCGCCATCAAGCCCTGGCCGACGAAGGAAGTGACCAGCAGCGCGGTGGCGTTGCTGCTCTGTACCAGGGCGGTGACGCCGATACCGGCGACAAACGCCATGGGCCGTTTACTGACGTTGTGGCTGAGGACCTTGCGCAGCTGCGAGCCGTACACACGGAGGATGCCGGTACGGACGATATGGGTCCCCCAGATCAGCAGGGCAACAGCAGAAAGCAGATTGAGCAGGGTCAGCATCGTGCATCTCCCTGACAGGGGCGCCCACGTGCGGGCAACAAACGGATGTGGAGCAGGTTACCCGCGGCGCTGGGCCCAGGTCGATAGTGCTGGCCCGGGATTGAATAGTTTTTATCGGGCTTATCTTAAGCTGTAGTCGGCGATTGGCGTTCGCGCCAACCGCCAAGGGCCAGGTAGGTGCTCAGTCGGGCAGGCGTTCGGCCAGTTGCAGCAGGCTGGCGACCTGTAAATCCGGCTCGATGCCCCAGGGGTCGAATTGGGCCTGTTCACTGCGTTTGACCCAGGCGCTGCGCAGGCCGGCATGGTTTGCACCGAGCACGTCGAAGGGGTTGCTGGAGACCAGCCAGGTGGTTGCGGCGGCGCTGCCGGTGCGACTCAGCAGGTGCTGGTAAACCAGCGGCGCCGGCTTGAAGCTGCGTACCGCCTCGACGCTGACAATTTCGTCGAAGAAGTCCACCAGACCGGCCTGCTCGAGCAGGGCACCGACTGCCGCCTGGCTGCCGTTGGAGAAGGCATACAGGCGAATCCCGCGTTGCTGCAGGGCGAGCAGCCCAGAGGCGCTGTCGGCGAAGGCCGGCAGGTGGCTCCAGGCATCCAGCAAGCCTTGTTGCGCCGCGGCGTCGAGCGGGGCCTGGGTCTGCGCACACACAAACGCCAGGGCCTCACGGGTGCACTGGGCAAAATCCACGTAGGCGCCCATCAGGCCGCGCCGGAAACTGTATTCCAGCTGCTTGTCGCGCCAGCTCTGGTAGAAGACCTCGGCGCGTTCGCCGAGGGTCGTGCGCAGTTGCCGGGTGACGTCGCTGGGGTCGATCAGGGTGCCGTAAACATCGAAGGCAAGGGTGGGCATGGCGATTTCCTCGTTGGATTGCTGGACGTCAGGGTGGCAGACGCGCTCCCTGCCGGCACTTGCACCTAAGTGGCATGGCTCGGCAACCGCTTGATGGCCCCGTCCCCTTGGCCGAAGCCGCGCTCCAGCTTGACCGTGAAGCTCAGGTCGTAGCGTTGATCGAGCCTCCTGGCCTTGTGTACTCGTATCCTCGCGCTCGGGCGACACTGGCTGTCGCCCCGCGCTGCCAGACTGGTTAATCTAGCAGCCTGGCGGACTTAACGCTGTCCTACTGCGGGAAAGCCGGACGTGGTTAGTTTTGCTGTGCGTTTTCGTTAAGTAGCCAGCTATTCGCCTCGATAACACAGCAGAACTGCCTCAACCCAAAATGTCGGACCGCGGGCTTCCTCTCGCCACCGCCGGTCGAATCCGACAGGCTGCTAGCGCTTCGCAACGGATGCAGTGCCAACCATGCTCAATCTTTATCATGCCCCCGACCTGGAAACCCTCGGCGAACTGGCGACTACGCTGCTCGCCCAGCCGCTGCATCAGCCCTTCGCCCCGGCGTTGGTGGTGGTGCCGAGTCAGGGCATGGGCCGTTGGCTGACCCTGGAGCTGGCGCGCAAGCAGGGCATTGCCATGCAGCTCGAGGTGCAGTTGCCGGCCAAGTTCGTCTGGGACCTGTCGCGCCTGGTTCTGGGGCAGCTGCCAGAGCAATCGGCGTTCGCCCCGACCACCCTGGCCTGGCGCCTGTACGACTGGCTGTGCGAGCCGAGCAAGCTGGGCGAGGCGCCGCGTCTGGCGCATTACCTCGAGGGTGGCGACGAGCGCCGGCGCCTGTCGCTGGCCAGCAAGATCGCCGACGTATTCGACCAATACCTGCTGTATCGCGATGACTGGCTGGCCGCCTGGGAGCGTAACGAGCTGCTCGACCTGGGGCCGGACGAAGCCTGGCAGGCGTTGCTCTGGCGCGAGCTGACTCGAGATGGCCATCCGCATCGCGCGCGGTTGCTCGAGGATCTGTTGCGCCGGCTGTACGATGAGGCGCCCATCGCCAATCTGCCCGAGCGCCTGCTGGTGTTCGGCATCAGCAGCCTGCCGACCCACCATCTGCGCGTGCTCGAAGGCCTGGCGCGGCACACCGAGGTGGTGATCTTTGCCCTCAACCCCTGCCGCGAGGCCTGGGGCGAGATTCGCGATATCCGCGAGCTGGCCCGGCAACCTGAGCTGAGCCCGGATGACTGGTACCTGGATGTCGGCCATCCGTTATTGGCCAGCCTGGGCAAGCAGGGCCGCGATTTCTTTGACAGCCTGTTCTCCCTGGCCTCGGCCGAAGGCAGCCAGGAAACCGGCCTGTACTCCGAGGATGCCGATCTGCACGACGCCAGCCTGCTGCAGGCGCTGCAGAACGACATCCTGCGCCTGCGCACCCGCCCGGCCGATGAACGCCTGCTGTTGCGCGAGGACGACCGCTCGCTGGAGCTGCATATCGCCCATTCGCCGCTGCGCGAGGTGGAAATCCTGCATGACCAGTTGCTCGCCCGCTTTGCCGCCGAGCCTGAATTGACCCCGGACCAGGTGGTGGTGCTGACCCCGGATATCGAGCGCTACGCGCCTTATATCGAGGCGATTTTTGCGGCTAAAACCGGCGCCCCACGGATGGCCGGCCCCGGACGGCCGGACCCCGCATTCCCTTCAGCCTGGCCGACCGCAGCCAGCGCGCGGAAATCCCCCTGATCGAAGCCTTCCTCAACCTGCTCGCCCTGCCCGACAGCCGCTTTGCCGCCGAGGAAATCCTCGCCTGGCTGGAGCAGCCGGCGCTCGCCCGCCGCGCCGGTATCGAAGCCGAGGACCTGACGTTGCTGCGCGACTGGCTGCGCGAGGCCGGCGTGCGCTGGGGCCGCGACGGCGCGCATCGCCAGCAACTGGGTCTGCCGGCCGACAGTGCCTTCACCTGGCGCCAGGGCCTGGATCGCCTGCTGCTGGGCTTCGCCGCGCCGCCACAATTGGCCGGCGTACAGGCCCCCTTGCTCGGCGACAGCTGGCCGCTGGATGCCCTGGAAGGTGGCCGCGCGCAGTTGCTCGGGCGCCTGATCGCCTTCGTCGAGCGCCTGGCCGCCCTGGCGCAGAGCCTGCAGCACCCACGCAGCCTGAGCGAATGGGCCGAGACCCTGTTGCAGGTGGTCGACGGCCTGTTCGATGAGCGCGAGGCCGGCGACACCTTGTTATTGCTCTCCAGAGCCTGCGCGGCGCTGCAGGATCAAGCGCTGGCTTCCGGCATCGAGCGGCCGCTGGAGCTGGCGCTGATCCGCCAGCAACTGACGTCGGCGCTGGAGCAGGGCGGCGGCGCCTCGGGTTTCCTCACCGGCGCGGTGACCTTCTGCACCATGGTGCCGATGCGCAGCCTGCCGTTCCGCCTGGTCTGCCTGCTCGGCCTGGATGACGGCGCCCTGCCAAGGCGCACCCCGGCCGCCGGCTTCGACCTGATCGGCCAGAAACCCCGGCGTGGCGACCGCGCCCGGCGCCTCGACGACCGTTACCTGCTGCTGGAAACCCTGCTCTCGGCGCGTGGCGGCCTGTACCTCAGCTACGTCGGCCGCGACCCGCGTAGTAACGCCGAATTGCCACCCTCGGTGCTGGTCAGCGAACTGCTGGATGTCATCGACCTCACCGCAGTTTGTGGAAACTCCTGTGGGAGGGGCTTTAGCCGCGAAACAGACGCCACCGATCCATCATCGCCTTCCAAGGCCAGCGCCCACATTACCCACCAGCACCCGCTGCAGCCCTTCGCCTCTGGCAACTTCGCCGGTGGCGCCCAGGCCGGTTTCGCCGCGCCCTGGTTCCGCGCCGCCCAGCGCCTGAGTGAGGTGGTCGCAGCACCGCAGCCCTTCGCCAGCATCCTGGCCGCGCCGGACCAGGACGGGCCGGGCGGCGATCAACTGACCCTGGAACCCAGCCAGCTGATCCACTGCTTCAAGCACCCGGCGCGCTACCTGCTGGAACAGCGCCTCGGCCTGCGCCTGGCGCAAAGCGAGGAAGCCCTGGCCGGCGACGAACCCTTCAGCGTCGAATGGACCAGCCAACACGGCCTGCGCCAACTGGCGCTGCGGGCCGTCGAACAAGGCTGGAGCGAGCGTGCGGAACGCAGCGTGGCCGCCGCCTCCGGCTGGTTGCCGGTGGGCGAACTGGGCCAGGCGCACTGGGGCCAGATTCGTGGGCCGATCCGCGCCTTCGCCCCGACCCTGTTCGACGAACGGCCGAGTGATGCGCCGCAACCGCTGCTGGTGGATATCCAGCTGGCCGGCGTGCGTATCCACGGCTGGCTCGACGGCGTCAGCGCCAGCGGCTTGTTCGACTACCGCCTGCGCGACCTCGGCGCCTGGGAGCTGGCGCCGTTCTGGCTGCGCCACCTGCTGCTCAATTGCGCCGCCACCCCAGGAATCGCCCGCGACAGCCGTCTGCTGTCGCCGAAAAGCGAATGGCGCCTGGGGCCGTTGGCCAACCCGTTGCAACTGCTCGAACCCTGGCTCGAAGCCTATAAAAGTGCGCTGTGCGAACCGCTGCCGGTGCTGGCCAAGTGCAGTTATGGCTTCGCCCGTAAATGGCGCAAGCCCGGCCGCAAGGAACCGCTCGACGCCGCGCGCAGCGAAGCGCGGGTGATGTGGCAAGGCAACGACTACATGAGCGGCGAAGGCCAGGACCCCTGGAACGCCCTGGCCTTCCGCGACCGCGAGCCGCTGGACGCACGTTTCGAAGCCCTGGCCGAACAACTCTATGGGCCGGCCCTGGATGCCCTGCGCGACAGTGACGAGGATGAGGCATGACGAGCGCACCGTTGGACCTGCTGCACGACAGTTTCGCCGGCCGCTCGCTGATCGAAGCCAGCGCCGGCACCGGCAAGACCTGGACCCTCACCGCGCTGTACGCCCGCCTGTTGCTGGAGCAGCGCCTCAGCGTCAGCCAGATCCTGGTGGTGACTTTCACCACCGCCGCCACCGCCGAATTGCGCGAGCGCATTCGCTTGCGGCTGGCCGAGTTGCTGGCGGTCTACGACGCCGGCCCCGGCGCGGACGAGTTGCTCAATCGCCTGCACGCCGAGTACCCGGACGCGGCCAGTCATCGGCGTCTGCTGCTGGCGGTGCACGGCTTCGACGAGGCGGCGATCTTCACCATCCACGGCTTCTGCCAGCGTGCGCTGCAGGACGCCGCATTCGAGGCCGGCGGCGACTTCGACAACGAGCTGACCCACGACGACCGCGAGATTCTCGACGCCTTGCTCGCCGACCTCTGGCGCCATGAGCTGGCCGCCGCCGAGCCGGAGTGGGCGGCCTTTCTGGTCCAGCACAAGTTGACCCCGCAGAGCCTGCGCCAGCGTCTGCGCAACCACCTGGGCAAACCCTACCTGCGCATCGAGCCGCAGCCCGGTGCCCGCAGCGAGATGAGCGCCCTGCGCAATGCCTGGCAGCACGCGCGGGACTGCTGGCAGCAACTGAGCGGTGAATGGCTGCAGCAGCTCAAGGCCTTCGACGGCTTCAAGAGCAATATGTGCAACCCGCTCAAGCTCGGCGCCTGGCAAGGCGAGCTGGACGGCTACTTCAGCGATGCCGCCGCGCTGTTCAGCAAGACCGAGGCGCACCAGCGGCTGGCGCGTGAAGGCCTGGCCAAGGCCAGCAAGAAGGGCAGCAGTGCGCCGGACAGCCCGCTGGCCGATGCCCTGCAAGGCCTGTGCGACGCCCTGCAGACCGCGCAGCCCGAAGCCGAGCAACGCCTGATCGACCTGCAGGTACGCCTGATCGGCGAGCTCAACCAGCAATTGCCGCAGCGCAAGGCCGCCCAGCGCCTGCTGGCTTTCGACGACCTGCTCAACAAACTGCAGCAGGGCCTCTACGGCGAGGGCGGCGAACACCTGGCCGGCACCCTGCGCGAACAATACCCGGTGGCGCTGATCGACGAGTTCCAGGACACCGACCCGGTGCAGTACCAGGTGTTCCGGCGGATCTACGAAAACCAGGGCGACCTGTGTTTTGTCGGCGATCCGAAGCAGGCCATCTATGCATTTCGCGGCGCGGACCTGGCCACCTACCTCAAGGCTCGCGACGAGGCGGCGCGCCAGTACAGCCTGGCCACCAACCACCGTTCCACCCCCGAGCTGATTGCCGCGCTCAACCAGCTGTTCGACCGGCCCATGCCGTTCGCCGAGCCGGGCCTGAGCTATCCGCAAGTCGGTGCCAGCCAGCGTGCACGGGCGCAGTTGGTGCTCCCCGTTGTCGATGCTGAGCCGGACGCGCCCTTGGCGCTGGTCTGGCTGGACGACGACTACCTCGGCAAGGGCGAAGCCGGCGCTCTGGTCGCCCGCGATACAGCCCGGCGCATCGCCGCCTTGCTGGCGGCGAGCAGTCGCGGCGAGGCCTATTTCGAGGCGCAGGGCGAGCGCACGGCGCTCAAGGGCGGCGATATCGCCGTCCTGGTCGCCAGCCACCGCCAGGCTGGCGACGTCGCCGCCGAATTGGCCGCCCGCGGGGTGCCCAGCGTGCGCCGCGGCAAGGAAAACGTCTGGCACAGCGAAGAGGCCGGCGAGCTGGCCGCGGTGCTGGCCGCCTACGCCGAGCCCGGCCGCGAAGGTGCGCTGCGCTACGCCCTGGCCAGCCGCCTGCTTGGCCGCAGCGCCGTGGATCTGGCGGCCTGCCAGGACGACGCCCAGGCCTGGGATAGCGAACGCGAAGCCGCCGAGCGCTACCACCAACTCTGGCAGCAACAGGGTTTTATGCGCGCCTTCCGCGCCTGGCTGGACGAGCAACAGGTGGCGCCGCGTCTGCTCGCCCTGGTCGATGGCGAGCGCCGGCTGACCAACCTGCTGCACCTGGCCGAACTGCTGCAGAGCGAGAGCCTGCAACGGCCGGGGCTGGAGCAATTGCTGAGCTGGTTCAACGCCCAGCGCAGCGCCGAAAGCCACGGTGAAGAAGCCCTGTTGCGCCTGGAAAGCGATGCCGAGCGGGTGCAGATCGTCACCATCCACACGTCCAAGGGCCTGGAATACCCCTTGGTGTTCTGCCCCTACCTGTGGGACGGCGCCTTGCTGCGCCAGAGCGAAGACATCACCTGCCATGCCGACGACGGTGCGCCGTTGCTCGATTTGGGTGGCGAAGACTTTGATACGCACCGCGAGCGCGCCCGCCATGAGCGTTTCGCCGAGCGCCTGCGCCTGACCTACGTGGCCCTGACCCGCGCCCGCGACCGCCTCTGGTTGCACTGGGGGCCGGTGGACTGCAAGCCGAAAAAGGACGGCACGCTCAGCGAGGCCGGCTTGCACAGCAGTGCCCTGGCCTGGCTGCTGCACGGCCGCCAGTTGCCGGGCGAGGATGCCCTGGGCGAACTCGCCGGCCATCTGCAAGCGCTCAGCCCCAGCGGCCTGCGCGGCGAAATCGATCAGCTGGTGGGCTCAAGCCACGGCCATATGGCCGTGCAAGCACTGCGCGAGAGCGAAGCCAGCGCCGCCGGTGAGCGCCGCGCACCGCCGCCCCAGCAGCTGGACCACATGAACCGCAGCCTGCACAGCGCCTGGCGCATCGGCAGCTTCTCCGGCCTGGCTTCCGGCATGCACATGGAAGCGCCGGACCGCGATAGCCTGGTGCTGCCCGCCGCCAGCGAACCGGGTAGTGGCTTCTTCGCCTTCCCCCGCGGCGCCCGCGCCGGCACCTGCCTGCACGCGATCCTGGAAGACTGGGCACGCGGCAAGGCGCCGTTGCCTGAGCTGATCGAGCCGGCGCTGCGCGGTCATGGCATCAGCTGCGACTGGAGCGAGGTGGCGTTGAGCCAATTGCAGCAGGTGATCGACAGCGATCTCAACGGCGCCGGCCTGACCCTGGCCAGCCTGCAGTCGGCGCGCCGCCTGCCGGAACTGGGCTTCACCTTCCCCGTGGTCAATCTCGATCTGCAGCGCCTGCGCGCGATCCTCACCGATCCGGCCCATGGCCTGGCCGCGCCGATGCGCGAAGCCGCCGCGCGTTTGGAGTTCGACAGCCTCAAGGGTTTCCTCAAAGGCTATATCGACCTGACTTTCGAGCACGACGGCCGCTGGTATATCGCCGACTACAAGTCCAACTGGCTCGGCCCGGACGCCAGCTACTATGGCGGCGAACGTCTGCTCCAGGCCCTGGCCGGCGAGCATTACTACCTGCAATACCTGATTTACCTGGTGGCGCTCCGGCGTTTCCTGCGTCAACGCTTGGCCGACTTCGACGGCAGCCAACTAGGCGGCGCCTACTACCTGTTCCTGCGCGGCATGCCCAGCGCCGGGGTGTATTTCTCGCGACCCAATGATGGGCTGCTGGATGCGTTGGATAACCTGTTCGAAGGAGAAGGGTGATGACGGCTTTTGTAGGAGCGGGGCGTGCCCGCGAAAAGGCGCCGGCGCAAGAGCATCGCGGCCATGGCCCGCTCTCATCAAGCAAACAGTATGTTATTGATTTTATTGGTTATTACGTTTTCTGTAGGAGCGGGCCATGCCCGCGAAACGCATCGCTGCCATGGGCCGCTCCTACAGGTACCCACAAGCTGATAGACGCAATTGCCCCCCAGTTTGCTGCGCGACAACGCGGCGTCTGGATGACGGGGAATCTCCTGCCGGAGTACCTCCATGCTGACTGACCTGCCCCTCGGTCCCCTGGAGCGTGCCCTGGTCGACAGCCTGCGGCGCCTCGACCCGGCGGCCGAACCGCTGGTGCTGATTTCGGCGGCGCTGCTCTGTGCGGCGCTGGATAACGGCGATGTCTGCCTGCCGCTGGCGCGCCGGGCCGGGCAGCGGCCCTGGGCGGACCACGCGTTCTGTCTGCCGGCCCTGGCCGAGTGGCAGGCGCACCTGCAGGCCTCGTCGCTGGTCGGTGGCGACGGCGACTTCACCCCGCTGATCCTCGACCACGGGCGGCTCTATCTGGCGCGCTATCAGGCCTACGAGCGCCAGCTCGCCGAGCAGTTGCTTGGCCGTGCGGCCGATCTGCCGGTAGTCGACGAGGGCCAACTGAGTGCAAGCCTGGCTCGCCTGTTCGCCTTCAACTCTTCATCCCAAGCGGGGCAGCAACCCGACTGGCAGCGCCTGGCCGCTGCCCAGGCGGTACGGCGCAAGCTGGCGGTGATCTCCGGCGGGCCCGGCACCGGCAAGACCACCACTGTGGTGCGTCTGCTCGCGGCGCTACTCGAACAACCCGGCGGCGAGCGAATGGCCATCGGCCTGGCTGCACCCACCGGCAAGGCGGCGGCGCGCATGGCCGAGGCGATCCGCAATGCCAAGTCAGCGCTGCCGGTCAGCGCGGCGGTCAAGGCGGCGCTGCCGGAACAGGCACGCACCCTGCACCGTCTGCTCGGCGCCCGTGGCGACAGCCCGCAGGTGCGGCACCACGCGGCCAACCCGCTGGCGCTGGACGTGCTGGTGGTCGACGAAGCCTCGATGGTCGACCTGGCGCTGATGGCCAAGCTGATCGATGCCCTCCCGCCCAGCGCGCGGCTGATCCTGCTCGGCGACAAGGATCAGCTCTGTGCGGTGGAAGCCGGCGCGGTATTCGCCGAGCTGTGCGAGGGCCGTGGCTTCGACGCCCAGGCGGCGGCTGACCTGCAACGCATCACCGGTCAACAGGTAGCGGTCGCCCAGCCGACCTCACGCCTGGGCGATGCCGTGGTGCTGCTGACGCACAGCCACCGGTTTGCCGGCGACAGCGGCATCGGCGAGCTGGCGCGGCGGATCAATGGCGGCGACGTCAGCGGCACCCTGGGTTTGCTCAAAGAACAGCGCAGCGACCTGGCCTGGAATGCCCAGCCGACCCCCGCCGATCTGCTCGAACGGCTGGACCAGGGCTACGCACCCTTTCTCGCCGCGGCGAAAAGCGCCGATCCACAGGCGGCCTTCGCCGCCTTCAACGACTTCCGTGCCCTCTGCGCCCAGCGCGAAGGCGCTTGGGGCGTGGCCGGGATCAATGAAGCGCTGGAAGCACGGGTGAAGAGGCGCAGCCAGGTCGCCAGCCGCGAACGCTGGTACGTCGGTCGGCCGGTGATGGTGCGACAGAACGACTACGCCCTCGGCCTGTTCAACGGCGATATCGGCATCTGCCTGCACAGCGAACACGGCCTACGGGTGTTCTTCGAAAGTGAGGACGGTTACCGCCCCTTCGCCCCGGCACGCCTGCCCAGCCACGACAGTGCCTTCGCCATGACCGTGCACAAGAGCCAGGGCTCGGAATTCAGCGAAGTGCTGCTGGCGCTGCCCGAGCAACCGAGCCCGCTGCTCAGCCGCAGCCTGTTCTACACCGGCATCACCCGGGCCAAGCACAAGGTGGAAATCTGGGGCCTGCCGGCGCGTCTGGCCGAGGCGGTGGCCACCCGCGCCGAGCGCGCGGCGGGATTGGCCGAGCGGCTGGCGGGGGTGGCTTTGCCGGTGCCGGCGGCGGGTAAGGATGCTGGCCAATTGGCGTTGTTCGACTGAACACCTGGCTGTTAGGGTGGCCTGATGCGCTTTCGCTGGGTAGCCGCTTCGCGCCACTCTGTCGCGCGGATCTACTCAGGTGCCACCCTACGCCAGTTAACGAAAGGAATGAGTATTCATGAGAGTTGGTCGGTTGCTGATGTTGCTGTCGAGTCTGTGGTTCGTTCCCCAGGCCTCTGCTGAGTCCATGCAGCTGGTTACCGGAGATGGTTATGCGCCCTTTACCGGCAAGGCATTGCCCGGTGGCGGCCTCCTCACCCAGGTGGTACAGGCGGCCCTCAGTCAGAGCCGGGTCAGCAGCGAGCTGGACTGGCAACCCTGGAACCGCGGCCTGCACATGACCCTGTTAGCGCAGTACGACGCGACCTTCCCCTACGTGCGCTCGCAGGAGATGGAGCAGGACTACCTGTTCTCCGATCCGCTGCTGGTGGTCAGGCAGCATCTGTTCAGCCGGGCTGGCGAGGTCTATGAGGTCGACGACCTGCCGGCTCTGGCCGGAAAGCGGCTGTGTTATCCGCTCGGCTGGCAGTTGCCTACGGCGATCCAGAGCATGGTCGAGCAAGGCCTGCTGACGCGGCATGCGCCCCCGGGGATGATCGAATGCGCCCGCTTGCTGTTGCTCCAGCGCGATGATTTCTTCATCGCCAATGGGCCAATTGGCGAGGCCGCGCTGGAGGCCACGGGAGAGCCTTCCAGTCATTTTCGTCGCTCGCAGAGTGCTTTTCCCGAGAGGAGCCTGAACCTGATCGTGTCGCGTCGTCATCCGCACGCCGAGCAGCTGTTGTTGACCTTCAATCAGGGCCTGGCGCAGTTGCAGGCGGGCAACCAGTACCGCCTGATACTCGACGGCTATCTGCAGCAACGCGACCAGCAAGCCGCGCGTTGAGCGCGAGGTCAGTACCGCGAGCAGAACCGCCGCGTCGAGGTGCCGTGGTTCACCCTCGAATAGCCCGCCCGCTTCCGCACCTGCGACCGAGCGCCTGCGTGCAGAACCTCGGCCGCAAAGCACTGTGTACTAGCGCAGGTTAGCCGCCGCCGTCTGCGCCACGCGCTGGCGGCAGGCCGCGCCGAAGGCCTGGAAGATTTTCACCGAGTCGGGGTTTGCGCTGGCTTGCCATTCCGGGTGCCACTGCACCGCGAGGGTGAATTGCGCCAGCCCGGGCGCGTGGATGGCTTCAATCAGACCGTCTTCGGCGTAGGCCAGTGCTTCAAGGCCTTCGCCCAGGGTGGCGATACCCTGGCCGTGCAGCGAGTTGATGCTGATCTCATCCTTGGCCAGCAAGTCGGCCAGCCAGCTGCCGGGGACCAGGCGCACGTTGTGGCTTTCGCCATACTGCACCTCCACCGGGTCGCTGGAGTCCTCGCGGTGGTCGTCGAAGCCGCCGACGGCATAGAGTTTCTGGTGGATGTCGCCACCCAGGGCCACGTTGATTTCCTGCATGCCGCGGCAGATGCCGAAGATCGGCAGGCCACGCGCCACTGCGGCGCGGATCAGCGGCAGGTCGAACAGGTCGCGATCACGATCCTGGGCCTTGTCCGGCGTGAGGTTTTCCTGGTTGTAGAGGGCCGGGTCGATGTTGCTGCCGGCGCCGGTGAGGTACACGCCGTCGACCATGTCGAGGTATTGCGCGAGGTCGTCGGTGCCGAAGCAGGTCGGTGCCAGCAGCGGTACGCAGCCGGAAAACTCGACGAGGGGGGCGATGTATTTGTGAGTCATCACCTGATAGGCATGACCTTTACGTTCCTGGGCGCCCATGGACATAAGGACCACGGGCTTGCGTTTGGCGTTGGAAATAGTGCCGCTGTTGTTGGACATAGATCACCTTGGGGCAGAGAAAGTCTGCCGTTGCTGTGCAGGAAGGGCCGTCGCGGCGGCACTGCTTCCTGTTTTTGTTGCCGGTGTCGACGGGCGCCTGGGTAGATGCAACAGGCTGCAAGAGGCTTGCCGGGAGGGTGGCGGTTGAACCTGTTTTCGGCGCTCTCGGGTAGTCGAAACACCGGCTCAGTCTGCCAAAGCCGTAAAATATGTCAAACGAATAGCACGATATTTGTGGAGATAACCAAGCAGTCGGTATGCTGATTATTGAGAAATATTGGCTTATATAGCTGTTTTTAAACGAATATATTTTGTTTTCAGTATCTGTGGCAGTCCAATATTTTCAACGCCTGACGAGTCAGGTCTTCAGCCCACCACCAGTATCAGCAGCAAGGGCAGGCTGGCGGCCGCCAACAGCGTCTGCAGGGTAATGATGCCGGCCATCAGGTGGCTGTCGCCGCCCAGTTGGCGGGTCAGTACATAGGCGGTCGGTGCCGTCGGCAGGGCGAAGAACAGCACCAGTACGCTGCTTTCCAGCGCGGGCAATTGCAGGCCATAGGCCACGGCCCAGGCCAGCAGGGGCATGGCCAGCAGGCGCAGGCCGCTGTTCCAGGCCAGGGCGGGAATCTCGCCGCCGAGTTGCTCGGGCTTGAGCGCGGCGCCGACGCAGAGCAGGCCAAGCGGCAGGCTGGCGGCGGCGAGCAGGCCGAGCAGGCGCTCGCTGCCGCCGGGCAGGCCGAGCCCGCTGAGGTTGATCAGGACGCCGCCGAGGCAGGCGAGAATCAGCGGGTTCTTGAGAATCGGCAGGAGCAGGCTGCGCGCACTGACGCCGCGCTCGGCGGTCAGTGACCAGACCGACAGCACGTTGACCGTTGGCACCATCAGGGCCAGCATCAGGGCGGCCAGGCTCAAGCCGTCCTGGCCGTACAGGCTGCCCACAGCGGCCAGGCCCAGGTAGGTGTTGAAGCGCAGCGCGCCCTGGCTGAAGGCACCGAAACGGCCGGCAGGCCAGCCGCGCAGGCGCCGCAACAGAAGCAGCGCCAGCCAGGCGATACCCAGGCCGAGCATCACTGCCAGGGCCAGGCGTGGCAGCGCCGGGTTGTCCAGCGGTGCTCTGGCCAGACTGCTGAACAGCAGGGCGGGAAACAGGATGAAGTAGTTCAGCCGCTCGGCACCGGGCCAGAAGGCTTCGTTGGGGAAGTCCCAGCGGCGCAGGTAAAAGCCGGCGACGATCAAGGCGAACAATGGCCACAAGGCCTGCAACAACTCCAGCACGGCAATCTCCGCCTTCGGACCAGCGGCTATCTTGGAGAGCGCGGCACAGCGGCGCAAGGCCGTTAACGGTATTAGGCTGAGGCTAGTGCCGATCGAGGAGGGGCTTATGAGCGACGTTCACAGCGGTGGTTGTCAGTGCGGCGCCTTGCGCTATCAATTTCGCGCAGCATTGCGCGACATCGCCCATTGCCACTGCTCGATCTGCCGCCGCAGTACCGGCGGCATCCTCACCACCTGGATCACGGTGCCACTGGCAAGCTTTGCGTGGCTGGCCGGTACGCCGACCGAGTTCGTCTCGTCAGCCAGTTGCACGCGCAGCTTCTGTCCGCGCTGCGGCGCCCACCTGACCCTGTTCACCACGCTCAGTCCTGAGACCCTGGATATCACCGTCGCCACCCTGGATCAGCCCGAACTGACACCGGCGGACCGGCATATCTGGGTACAGAACCGTTTGCCCTGGCTGCAGCTGGACGAGCAGTTGCCGCAAGAGCAGCAGGAACACATCCCTTAGGGCGGCCATGGCGAAGCCTTGAGCGCCGATGTCCGGCACGGCCTACGGCAGCATTAAGCCGCCGCTGGCCTTGTGCAGCCTGCGCAGGTGTTCGCCGAGCTGCACCAGGTTGGCTTCGTTGGCTTCCAGTTCCGCCATGCGCGCCGGTTCCAGCAAGTTGCGCACTTCCTGGTCGAGGTCGTCGCTGAGCTGGCGCAGTTGCTGCTGGCGGTTGCGGCTCTCGGCTTCCAGGCGTTGCCACTCGGCGCGTTGCGGCAGGCCGTATCCGCCCTCGAGCAGCTCCGCCGGGCGGCTGAGAAAGCCGCTGTTGGCGAGGATCTGTTCCAAGGCGCCGCCGGCTTTGTTCAGGCTCGGATCCTTGGCCGCACGACCGGTGAGGTAGCGGCGCTTGAGTTCGTCCTGGGCCAACAGCAATTGGCGGCGTAGCGCGGCTTGCTCGAGCAGCAACAGCGCGGCGCTGGCCCGCAGGTCGGCCTTGGCGAACCAGGGCCGGCGCACCTCGGCGCTCTGCTCCAGCCAGTCCTCGACGTTGGCCTGGGCGATCGGCAGGCGCTGTTGCAGCACCGCGAACATGGCCTGGTAGCGGTCGCGGAAGGAGTCGAAGCGATAGCCCAGGCGCAGCGCCTCGCGCGGGTCGTCGAGCACGCTGCGATCGGCCAGGTCACGCGCTACCAGAGTCTCGAGCAAGCCGTTGGGCAGGATGCTGTCGAGCGCCTGCAGGCGCGGGTGCTGGCTGCCGCTACGCAGCAGCTTGAGGGTTTCCACCGCGCAGTTATTGGAGATGAAGTAGTAGTCGCCGTCGTAGCTCCAGTGCTGTTCGGCGGCGCGGGTGACCAGTTGCTCCAGCTGCACGCGGTCGAGCTTCAGCGGTACCGAGGCCAGGCTGCGCAGTTCGACCTTGGTGTATTCCTCGATCACCTGGGCCAGCGGCAGGACGAACAGGCGCGACGGGTAGGCGCCGGTCAGGCCGTCCCAGCTGGACAGCTGCAGATCGCCGACGAAGGCGCGGTAGGACAGCACCAGGTGTTCGTCCAGATCCAGGCGGCAATCCGGCCCGCGTGGCCGGCCGGGGGCGCAGATCACCAGGCGCAGCATGCTGTGGCCCCAGCGGCTGGCCCATTCCTGGTTGGCCTCGGCGAGCAGGTAGTCGACCTGATAGACCCGTGCCGGGTCGAGGGTACCCAGCGGTTGGCGGGCGAAATCGCGGCCGGCGTTGAGGTAGGCGTAGCCGCCGGTGCAGGGCTGCTGGTTGGCCGCTGTCCAGCCGGCGAAATGCTCGCTGAAATGGCGTGCCAGCGAGGGCCGGCGACAGGCGTAGCTGGGGTCGAGGAGGAAGTACTCGAGGTTCACCGCGACGAATTCGCGCGGGTTGTGCAGCTCGTAGGCGTCAGGGCTGCGCGCCACCTGGCCGTTGGCCTGCTCGCGCGCGCCGCGCCGGCCGACCTGTTGCGGCCAGCCAGCCAGGTCAAGCAGGCGCGGGTCGTCGCTGAGGGTGAAGCGTCTTGCGGTCTGGCCACGGCAGGCGTCGGGCAAACCTATTGGGCCGAGGCTGGCGCGACGCTGTCGGCAGCGTTGCAGCAGGCGTTTTTCGTCCTGCGGCCAGAGCTGTGCACGGTCATACAGGTGGGTCAGTTCGTGCAGCACGGTGGCCAGCAGCTCGCGGCGCACGTTGCCATGCGGGCGCTGGGTTGGCGTAGTGGCGGCGCTGCCATCGCGCAGTGACGGCAGCAGCTGGCTGTTCAGTTCGATGCCGCTGAAGCGTCCCGCGCGACCGTACACCTCGGCCTGCATCGGCCGCCAGCGTACCTTGACGCGCCGGTCCAGGTGTTGCTTGAAGCCTGCTGGCAGGGCCGCGAGCGCTTCATTCAACAGCGCCTGGCTG
This sequence comes from Pseudomonas sp. CC6-YY-74, assembly GCF_002025205.1. Lineage (GTDB taxonomy): Bacteria > Pseudomonadota > Gammaproteobacteria > Pseudomonadales > Pseudomonadaceae > Aquipseudomonas > Aquipseudomonas paeninsulae. Next base: position 4,237,164 of record NZ_CP019947.1, read on the forward strand.
GCCTGCCGTTCACTACGGTTGAGCGCATCGCTATCCAGCGCCAGGCGCAGCTCGGCATGGCTGCCGACACTGGTCAGTAGACTAAGGGCCAGCAGCCAGGCGCGGGTCAGATTCACCTGGCGAGAATGGCTTCGGCCAGTACCTGATCGGAGGCGTGCTGCGCTTCCGGCACGCGGCTGCGAATGGTGCCGAGTGCCGCTTCCAGCTGCGCGCCGCGGATGGCGCCCTGGCTGGCGACGAAACTGGCAGCATCGTCTCGTGCGGCAAGGACGATTTTCGAGTCACGCACCGAGGTGGTGGTGTCCGAGGTGAAGTCGAACGTACGGTCAAGCGCCTGCACGATGATATTGCTGGTGGCAACCAGGGTTTGCGCCTGGGCAGTGCCGACGAACAAGGCAAGCAGGGCGACAGCGACAAGCAAGGAACGAGGCATGGCAATCTCCGGGAAACCAGATGATGAGGGTTGGATGGCTATCCGCGCGGACAGTTCCTGCACATGGCCGCCTACTGCATCAGGCCTGAGCCAGTGCGGCTAATTAGCGGTGTGCCCGCTGCTTCAGCGGCTAAGAATCGCCTGCGCCAGTTGCTCATCGTCGGCGGCCAGTTCAGGGGCTTGCTGACGGATGTGCTGCAGCGCCGCCTCCAGCCGCACGCCACGGATAGCACCCTGGCTGGCGATGAAGCTGGCGGCGTCGCTACGGGCGGCCAACACGAGCTTGTCGTCACGCAACGAAGAGGTGGCATCGGACGTCGCGTCCGAGGTGCCCATGAGGGCGCCGGCCAGGGTATCGGTGGTGGCGACGAAACTGGACGCCGAGGCGCTGGTGGCCAGCACCCACAAAGCGGAAAAACCAAGTGCACGCAAGGTGATCATCGTGAAACTCCTGAGCCGGTTTGCACAGGCGTGGCAACCGGCCACGCCATCTTATTGAAGCCTAGCTCAGGGACCAGTCGACGCACCATGCTGGCTTAACGCCAGAACGGTTTATCCAGTTCTGCCAGGCGTTCGCCGGGGCTGATGCCGGCATCGGCCAGCAGGTGTGGATCCAGCCTGGCCAGCTGGCGGCGGGTGCGGGTATTCAGCTGCCAGCGTTTGAGGGTCGCGCGCAGGCTGGGGAGCGGGTCGATGCGTGGCTGGTCGAGTGCTGCTGGAATCTCGCTGAGAATGCGCTCCATGGTAATGATCCTTCCCGTACAGGGCGGGCGTGGCGGTATATGAGCATCCATGGTCGCGTGGCACAGGCTAGCGTGGCAGTCACAGTCAGGTAAAAGTGTACGGGGTCAATTGCTGTTTTTATAAAACTGTTCTGCTTGTGGCGCGGCAAGCTGTGCTGTTCGCCCGGGCGCAGAACGAAAAAACCCGCCAACGCTGGGCGTGGGCGGGTTTGTCAGTGCGTGCTGAGCGGCTTGCGCCGCCAGGCTTAACGCCAGAACGGCTTGCTCAACTCAGCGTAACGCTGGGCCTCGCTGATGCCGGCGTCGGCCAGCAGGCGGGCATCCAGGCGCGCCAGTTGGCGACGGCTGGTGACGCGGCGCTGCCAGATGAGCAGTGCGGCAACCATGCGCAGCGGCAAACCGCTGGTGGCGTTGGAGGAGTTAGTTTCAAAAAGCAGGTCGGAACTGAGTGTACGTTCCATGGTGACATCCTTCCGCTTGTGGCGGGACTAGAGAGTGTTTTGCCTGGTGCCCATATTCCGCTTCTTACCAGCAGTGCAATAGCCACAGCTGGGTTAAATTGTTGAGCTATTAGATAGCGTGCTTAGTAACTGTTGTGCTGTTTTTTGCAACAATTGTACCGGTGATAAGTGAATTGCCGTGCTTTAGTGCATTAGGCAGTTCTTTATCTCGCTACTTAATAGAAAGGTAGTGGTTATCTACGGGTACAGTTGTAAATTGATTGCCGGGCACCGCTGATCTCTAGTTCAGCTTTTTATCCCATGTTGTGGCTGGTCGGGGCCGATCTGTATCGGTGATGAGGCCCTGCAGAGCAGTCACCGGGCGAGAAGGCGGCGTTGCTGCGCGCAGAAAAAACCCGGCACGCAGTGGCCGGGTCTTGTCATGCGCTGCAGCGGTCAGTCGACGGCTTTGACCATGTCTTCGATGACCTTCTTGGCGTCGCCGAAGACCATCATGGTCTTGTCCAGGTAGAACAGTTCGTTGTCCAGGCCGGCATAGCCGCTGGCCATCGAGCGTTTGTTGACGATCACGGTCTTGGCTTTGTAGGCCTCGAGGATCGGCATGCCGGCGATCGGCGACTGCGGATCGTTCTTCGCCGCCGGGTTGACCACGTCGTTGGCGCCGAGCACCAGCACCACGTCGGCCTGGCCAAACTCGGAGTTGATGTCGTCCATCTCGAACACCTGCTCGTAAGGCACTTCGGCCTCGGCCAGCAGCACGTTCATGTGCCCAGGCATGCGCCCGGCCACCGGGTGGATCGCGTACTTGACGGTGACGCCACGGTGACTCAGCTTCTCCGCCAGCTCCATCAGCGCGTGCTGGGCGCGGGCCACCGCCAGGCCGTAGCCGGGCACGATGATCACGGTGTCGGCATTGGTCAGGAGGAAAGCGGCATCGTCGGCCGAACCGGATTTCACCGGGCGGGCTTCCTTGTCAGTGGCCGGGCCGGTGACGTTGGTCGCGCCGCCGAAGCCGCCGAGGATGACGTTGAAGAACGAGCGGTTCATCGCCTTGCACATGATGTACGAGAGAATCGCACCGCTGGAACCGACCAAGGAACCGGCGATGATCAGCATCGAGTTGTTCAGCGAGAAGCCGATACCGGCCGCCGCCCAGCCCGAGTAGCTGTTGAGCATCGACACCACCACCGGCATGTCGGCGCCACCGATCGGGATGATGATCAGCACGCCGATGACGAAGGACAGGGCCAGCAGCAGGGCGAAGGCGCCGAGGTTGCCGGTCAGGGTGAACACCAGGCCGAGGCCGAGAATCGCCAGGCCGATCGCCAGGTTGAGCTTGTGCTGGCCGACGAACTGTACCGGTGCGCCCTGGAACAGGCGGAACTTGTACTTGCCCGACAGCTTGCCGAAGGCGATCACCGAACCGGAGAAGGTGATGGCGCCAATGGCCGCACCGAGAAACAGCTCCAGGCGGTTACCGGCCGGGATCGGATCGCCGAGGCTGGCAACGATGCCCAGCGACTGCGGTTCGACCACCGCGGCAATCGCGATGAACACCGCGGCCAGGCCGATCATGCTGTGCATGAAGGCGACCAGTTCGGGCATCTTGGTCATTTCCACGCGCTTGGCCATCAGGGTGCCAACGCTGCCGCCCACCAGCAGGCCGAAGATGACGAAACCGAGGCCCTGGGTGGCCAGTTCGCTGCCGAGTTTGTACACCAGGCCGACGGTGGTGAGGATGGCCAGGCCCATGCCGAGCATGCCGAACAGGTTGCCGCGCCGCGACGACGTCGGGTGCGACAGACCCTTGAGCGCCTGGATAAAGCAGATCGAGGCGACGAGGTAGAGAACAGTGATCAGGTTCATGCTCATGGTCAGTGCTTCTCCGCGGGTGCGCTGCTGCTTGCGGCAGGGCGTACCTTCTTCTTGAACATTTCCAGCATGCGCCGGGTTACCAGGAAACCGCCGAACACATTGACGGCGGCCAGGGCCACGGCCAGGGTGCCCATGGTCTTGCCCAGCGGGGTGACGGTCAGCGCCGCTGCCAGCATGGCGCCGACGATGACGATCGCGGAAATCGCGTTGGTCACCGCCATCAGCGGGGTGTGCAGGGCGGGGGTGACGTTCCACACCACGTGGTAGCCGACGTAAATCGCCAGCACGAAGATGATCAGGTTGTACATGCCATCGGAAATCATATCCATGTCCCTGCTCCTTAGCCGTTGGTTCGGACGACTTGGCCGTCGCGGCACATCAGGCACGCGGCGACGATGTCGTCTTCGAGGTTGAGGTGGAACTGAGCATCCTTGTCGATGACCAGCTTGAGGAAATCCAGCAGGTTGCGCGCATACAGAGCCGAGGCATCGGCTGGCACCATGGCCGCCAGATTGCTGTGGCCGACTATGGTCACGCCATGCTGCACCACCACCTGTTCGGCGACGGTCAGCGGGCAGTTGCCGCCTTGCGCAGCGGCCAGGTCGATGATCACCGAGCCTGGCTTCATTTCCGCCACTGTGGCGGCATGCAGCAGGGTCGGTGCCTTGCGGCCCGGAATCAGCGCGGTGGTGATGACGATGTCAGCCAGCTTGGCCTTCTCGTGCACCGCCTTGGCCTGACGCTCCATCCACGACGCCGGCATCGGCCGCGCGTAGCCGCCGACACCCTGGGCGCATTCGCGCTCTTCATCGGTCTCGAACGGCACATCGACGAACTTGGCGCCGAGCGATTCGATCTGTTCCTTTACCGCCGGGCGTACGTCCGAGGCTTCGATCACCGCGCCCAGACGTTTGGCCGTGGCGATGGCCTGCAGGCCGGCGACACCGGCGCCAAGGATCAGCACGCGCGCGGCCTTCACCGTACCGGCGGCGGTCATCAGCATCGGCATAAAGCGCGGGTAGTGGTACGCAGCCAGCAGCACGGCCTTGTAGCCGGCGATGTTGGCCTGCGACGAGAGCACATCGAGGCTCTGCGCGCGCGAGGTACGCGGCGCGGCTTCGAGGGCGAAGGCGGTGATACCGCGAGCGTTCATCCGCGCGATGGTCTCGTTGCTGAACGGATTGAGCATGCCGACCAGCACCGCGCCGGTCTGCATGTGGACCAGTTCAGCATCCGTGGGCGCCACTACCTTGAGTACCAACTCGGCACCGAAGGCGGCGGCGTCGCTGCCGATGCTTGCGCCGGCTGCCTCATAGGCGCTGTCGGGGATACTGGCGCTGACGCCGGCTCCGCTCTGCACGGTGACCTGATGGCCTTGGCCGATCAGTTTCTTGATGGTTTCTGGCGTGGCGGCTACTCGCGTTTCGCCGACATGGGTTTCGAGAGGAACACCGATGTGCACGTCAAATCTCCTGCGTGATCTTTTTTAGTGAACCGGCACACTGCGGATGGCGCACCGGCGAAGGGAGGATCAGCACAAATCACCCTAGCAGAAGCTATGTAGTGGGCGGGGGGCGGCATTTTGCAGGCGCAGCATAAGTCCTTCAAGGTGTTATGGAGTAAAACCTTGCGACAACTACAAGTCACTCTGCGACTTGTGAACCATTATTTCCGGCAAAGGCTTGCTGGGCGTGGCTGCCAAGGTCATTGGAGGGTGTTTTTCGCGCCGTCGGCATGCGCGCTATGAATAGCCGTCCATCAAATGGCCGCACTCCTGACGAATAGGGCCTCCAGCGCCGGCATTCAGGGGGTTACACACGCTTAGCTGTGCAATAAATTGGACAGCTTAGTTCGCTAGCAGGCAGCGACGTGTAGTTGTCTTAGATGCTGACTACGGGGTCAGCTTGCTTTGATTTGTTCATCCTAAAAGGGCTTTGCGCGGCTGACGGGAAAAAGGAGCGCCCTGCCGGGGCGCTTGAAGTAAGAGCGAATTACTTCGCTTGCTGTCGTTTATTCCAGATCACTCGCCTGGGCATAGTCCCGTGCTTGCTGAACCAGCCAGTCGCGAAAGCTTTGCAGCGCGGCGGATTCCACTTTGCGCTCGGGAATCATCAGGTAATAGGCCTTGTCGCTGCTGTAGGCATGTTCCAGCGCCAGCACCAGGCGGCCCTCGCTCAGTTCCCGTTGAATCAGAAAGGGCGGAATCAAGGCCACGCCCATCTCATGCATGGCGGCCTGGGCGAGCATCGAGAACAGCTCGTAACGCGCCCCGCTCATGTCCCGGGCAACATTCAGCCCCAGCGAGCTGAACCACTGGCGCCAGGCATAGGGCCGGGTGGTTTGCTGCAGCAGCGGCAGGCCGGCGATCTGCTCGGCGCTGAGGCTGCTTTGCCCGGCGAGGAGCGCCGGGCTGCACACCGGCATGGGGTTTTCGCGCATCAACAGGTGCGAGGCAGTGCCTGACCAGTCGGCGTCGCCGAAGTACACCGCGGCATCGAACTGGGTATCGGCGAACAGGAACGGCCGGGTGCGGTTGGTCAGGTTGACCGTGACCTGCGGGTGCAGGCGCTGGAAATCCTTCAGCCGCGGCAGCAGCCACTGGGTGCCGAAGGTCGGCACCACCGCCAGTTCGATGCTCATGGCGCCTTGCTGGCCCATTACCGCCAGGGTGTCGCGCTCCACCGCGTCGAGTTGCGCGGCCACCCGTCGGGCGTACGACAAGCCGGCCTCAGTCAGCTTGACCCCGCGCCGCGAACGGCGAAACAGTTCGACGTTGAGAAACTCCTCCAGCCCGGCGATCTGCCGGCAGATCGCGCTCTGGGTCAGGGCCAGTTCTTCGGCCGCGCGGGTAAAGCTCTGGTGGCGGGCCGCCGACTCGAAGGCGATCAGGGCCGTGGTGCTGGGGATTTTGCGGCGCATCTGTGCGGCACTCTCACTCTGATCTGGATTAAATAGCGTTCAAAGCTACCTCGGAGTGCGTAAAAAGCACAACAGAATGCGAAATCCTCGTTTGCCCCGAGTGCTCATGCGGCCTAGGATCAATCCCATGCACCCCGTGGGCGCGGCCCAGGCCGCGATGATTATCCCCCGTCTCAACTCGAGGTTTTCGCGATGGCCAAGGCAAGCTTCAACTGGATCGACCCGCTGCTGCTCGATCAGCAACTGACCGAAGAAGAGCGCATGGTGCGCGACAGCGCGCAACAGTTCGCCGCCGACAAACTGGCGCCACGGGTGATCGAAGCCTTCCGCCACGAGCAGACCGACCCGGCGATCTTCCGCGAGATGGGCGAAACCGGCCTGCTCGGCGCGACCATTCCCGAAGCCTACGGCGGCAGCGGCCTCAACTATGTGTGCTACGGCCTGATCGCCCGCGAAGTGGAGCGCGTCGACTCCGGCTACCGCTCGATGATGAGCGTGCAGTCCTCCCTGGTGATGGTGCCGATCTTCGAGTTCGGCAACGAAGCCACCAAGCAGAAATACCTGCCCAAGCTGGCCAGCGGCGAATCCATCGGCTGCTTCGGCCTCACCGAGCCTGACCATGGCTCCGATCCGGGCTCGATGATCACCCGCGCCAAGAAGGTCGACGGCGGCTACCGCCTGAGCGGCGCCAAGATGTGGATCACCAACTCGCCGATCGCCGATGTGTTCGTGGTTTGGGCGAAAGACGATGCCGGTGAGATTCGCGGCTTCGTCCTGGAAAAAGGCTGGCAGGGCCTGAGCACCCCGACGATTCACGGTAAGGTCGGCCTGCGCGCCTCGATCACCGGCGAAATCGTCATGGACAACGTGTTCTGCCCGGAAGAGAACGCCTTCCCCGATGTGCGTGGCCTGAAAGGTCCGTTCACCTGCCTCAACTCCGCCCGTTACGGCATCAGTTGGGGCGCGCTGGGCGCCGCCGAAGACTGCTGGCACACCGCGCGGCAGTACTGTCTGGATCGCAAGCAGTTCGGCCGCCCGCTGGCGGCCAATCAGCTGATCCAGAAGAAGCTGGCCGACATGCAGACCGAGATCACCCTGGCCCTGCAAGGCTGCCTGCGCCTGGGCCGAATGAAGGACGAAGGCACCGCCGCGGTGGAAATCACCTCGATCATGAAGCGCAACAGCTGCGGCAAGTCGCTGGACATCGCCCGCCTGGCTCGCGACATGCTCGGCGGCAACGGCATCAGCGACGAGTTCGGCGTGGCCCGCCACCTGGTCAACCTGGAAGTGGTCAACACCTACGAGGGCACCCACGACGTGCATGCGCTGATCCTCGGCCGGGCGCAGACCGGCATTCAGGCGTTTTTCTAGACTCGGTGGAATATCGGCTGCGCTTGGTGATGCTGCGTTGAAAGCAGGTTCGGTAAGCCCTTGCGGCTAGCGCGCTTTAGCGCGACCCGCATGGCGAGTGAAACGAGTAATGCTCATTGACTACAGTCAACTCCGCTTCCTCACCTGTTTTCGCCTTGCCTGACCTGCGCTCGCGACGATCTTAAACCTATTCCCGGTTGTTCATTTTCAACGAGGCTTCCCATGCCCGGCGCCCTATCGCATATCCGTGTGCTCGACCTCTCCCGCGTGCTTGCCGGGCCCTGGGCCGGGCAAATCCTCGCCGACCTCGGCGCCGAGGTGATCAAGATCGAGCGCCCAGGCGTCGGCGATGACACCCGCCACTGGGGTCCGCCGTTCCTGCGGGACGCCGCGGGCGAGAACACCAGCGAGGCCGCCTATTACCTGTCGGCCAATCGCAACAAACAGTCGGTCACCGTGGACTTCACCCAAGCCGAAGGCCAGCGTCTGGTGCGCGAGATGGTGGTCAAGGCCGACATCCTGATCGAGAACTTCAAGGTCGGCGGCCTGGCCGCCTACGGCCTCGATTATGCCGCGCTGAAGGAGCTGAATCCGCAACTGATCTACTGCTCGATCACCGGCTTCGGCCAGGACGGCCCCTACGCCAAGCGCGCCGGTTACGACTTCATGATCCAGGGCCTGGGCGGCTTGATGAGCCTGACCGGGCGCGCCGACGACGAAGCGGGCGCTGGGCCGGTCAAGGTCGGCGTGGCCCTGACCGACATCCTTACCGGCCTGTATTCGACCGCGGCGATTCTTGCCGCCCTGGCCAGCCGCGACCAGACCGGCAATGGCCAACACATCGACATGGCCCTGCTCGACGTGCAGGTCGCCTGCCTGGCCAACCAGGCGATGAACTACCTGACCACCGGCGTGGCGCCGCGCCGGCTGGGCAATGCCCACCCGAACATCGTGCCCTATCAGGACTTTCCCACGGCGGACGGCGATATCATCCTCACGGTCGGCAACGATGGCCAGTTCCGCAAGTTTTGCGAGGTCGCCGGCCTTACGGCTTTGGCCGCCGACTCGCGTTTTTCCACCAATCAGGCCCGTGTCGCCCATCGCGCCGAACTGATTCCGCTGATCCGCCAGGCCACCGTGTTCAAGACCACCGGCCAATGGCTGGCGGCCCTGGAGCAGGCCGGCGTGCCCTGCGGGCCGATCAATGATCTGCAGCAGGTCTTCGCCGACCCGCAGGTACAGGCCCGTGGCCTGCGCGTCGAGCTGCCCCATCCGCTGGCCGGCAGCGTGCCGCAGGTGGCCAGCCCGATTCGCCTGTCGGCGACCCCGGTGCAATACCGCAATGCGCCACCGCTGCTCGGCGAACACACCGAGCAGGTGTTGCAGCAATGGCTGGGTTTGAGCCTGGAGCAGATAGACCAACTGCGTCAGGCGGGAGTGCTCTAGGAACCTGTCGGACTTAATGGGTAATTGCCCAGACTTGCCCACCCATTTGCATTCGACCTGACCAGTCATTTGCAGCGGATCTGACCAGCACGCTTCGTGGTCATGACCGGCAGAGAGCGACCCATTGCTGCCGGTTGCGACAGGCAGCAATGGGCCAATCTCTCTCGCCTGTTGCGTCGGCAGGCGCATCAGCACATCGTTGAGATAGGCATACGGATCATGCCCATTCATGCGCGCTTAGATATCCAGGCAAATTTTGCCGAAATGCTGGTTGGTTTCCTGATACTTGAACGCTTCGACAATCTCGCTCAAAGGGAAATGACGATCAATAATCGGGCGCATGCCATTAGCATTGATGGCTCGGATCATGTCTTGCTGCTGGCTGCGGCTGCCCACCAATACACCCTGCAGACGCACTTGCTTGATCAGTGCCGGTACAAAATTCATTGCACCGCTTACGCCACTCAATATCCCGATGACGGAGATGTGACCAGCAACCCGAATTGCAATCATCGATTGCTCAAGCGTCGCAGGGCCGCCGACTTCGATGATGTGGTCAACGCCACGCCCACCCGTTAGGGCGCGTGCAGTTTCGCCCCAGTTAAGGTCTTTGCGGTAATTGATCACATGATCAGCGCCTAGCGCTTTCAGACGTTCAAGTTTTTCGTCGCTTGAAGAGGTAGCAATGACGGTAGCACCGGCCATTTTAGCGAACTGAAGGGCGAAAATTGAAACGCCACCAGTGCCTTGGACGAGTACGGTGTCGCCCGGCTTGAGTGAGTCATCGGCCATCAGGGCGCGCCATGCAGTAAGTCCGGCGGTGGTAAGCGTCGACGCTTCAGCATGGCTGTAGCCAGTAGGCGCGAGGGTGAACGATGTGGCTTTGGCCGTCACTTGCTCACGAGCGTAGCCGTCAATGCCATCACCTGGCACGCTAACAAAGCCTTCAACCAGTGGCGCACCGTTGATCCACTCCGGGAAGAAGGTGCTGACGACCGAGTCACCCACCTTGAATTCAGTGACATCTGGGCCGACAACAATGACTTCACCTGCACCGTCGGCCATGGGGATGCGTTTTTCGCTAGGGCCCCACATACCGCTGACCACCGCGAAGTCGTGGTAGTTGAGCGAGTTGGCGTGAAGGCGTACGGTGATTTCGCCACGCGCTGCGGCTCGGACTTCGCTGCTGCCAACCACAACCTGTTCATAGCCGCCACCGGGTTGGACGAAGATAGTTTTGCTGCTCATAGGGGGTTCCTTATATTTTCTAATTACGCGAAATAACGAAATGAAAGTTTAAAAATTACAATTCGATGATCAATCTAGCCGCAAAGTCATCAATCGCCTGCTCATTGCGCCGGTAGTAAGTCCATTTTCCGATGCGGGTGGTTAGCACGAAGCCTGCACGTTGCAAGATAGCTAAGTGTGCAGACGCGGTAGAAGGTGAAAGCTCGGCCTTGTGCTGCAAATGGGTTACGCACACCCCAATCGCAGGATCGCCATGATCCTGAGGTGGGAAATTACTGAGTGGGTCTTTGAGCCACTCCATCATTTGCATGCGAGTGTCATTGCCCAGGGCTTTGAGCTGTTCGAGTATCATGGTCGGCAATGTTACGCTTTTATACGAAATGTTCAATAAGTAATCTATTACCCTTCGCAAGGGTTTGAAATCAAAAAAACGCATCGAGCTGAATGGACCCTACTTTTGTAGACGCATTGAATGACTGCTTGGACTACCCCGCTCTGGTAGACATCCCCGGTCTATGCTTGAACGACCGCTTCTGGCCCAGAGTGTGTAAAAACGTTTTTGAGCAGGTTCGTGGGGCAGCGTCAGTACGCAAATCGCGCCTCTACGCAAATTCCGCATCTGCTGATTAGCTACACGCTGGCAGATTTCACGTAGCAGGCCAGACCTCAAAACAGCGGCGGCGTTTTTACACAGCCTCTGCCGTTCTCTGCCGATCATGGCCACGCTGCTGCGACCCTTAGCGTGCGCGCGGCGCATCCTCGCCGGGTGGGCAATTCAGCCGTTCGTCCGGTTTCAGGCCGCGCAGTAGCAGGCCGTGGCGGCGCCAGCTCGCGCTGGTTTTTCGGCGAGCAGGCGCATCACGTAGCCGACTTTCAGCAGCGTCGGGCCGAGGATCGTCAGGCTATGTGCGCCTATCAGCGTGCCCAGGCTGAGGTGCTCGGCCCAACCGTAGGCGCCGAGCACGCCCAGCAGCAGGGCGGCGCCACCGATCGACAGCAGCTGGTTGGACAGGCGCAGCAGGCGTTGCGGGCAATCGAATAGATTCATCACGGTGCTCCTGTTGCGGAAGCCGCCCGGCGCAACCGCGCCGGACGGGTCGAACTCAGCGGGTGTGAACATCACGAGCGCCATCGCGAGCGCAATTCCAGGCGTTCGCAGTCGGCGCTAGTTCTCTCACAACCGCTCAGGCCTCCAGCGAACTGGCTGGGCCGAAGAACTCGTAGTGACTCTGCTGTTCCGGTACGCCGAGTTCGCGCAGGTGCTTTTTCACCTGGGCCATGAATGGCTTTGGCCCGAGGAAGTAGGCGTCCAGGTCGCGTTCCTGCGGCAGCCACTCGGCCAGTTGCTCACGGGTCAGGAAGCCCTCGGCATGGCCCTGGTCTTCGCTGCGCGGTTCGCTGTAGCAGACAAAATGCTGCACCTGTGGGTGGGCCTCGGTCTGGGCGTCGACCCAGCTGCGGAAGGCATGCACGCCGGCATGGCGGGCGCAGTGGATGAAATGGATCGGCCGGCCATGCTCGCGTGCCGCTTCGAGCATGCTCAGCGCCGGGGTGATGCCGACGCCTGCGCTGATCAGCACCAGCGGCTTGGTCGACTCACGCAGGACGAAGTCGCCGGCTGGCGGAAACAATTCCAGGCGGTCGCCGACCTGCACCTGATCGTGCAGGTAGTTGGAGGCCTTGCCGCCGGGCTCGCGCTTGACGCTGATGCGGTAGTCGCGACCATTGCCGCAGGCCGACAGCGAGTAGTTACGGCGGACCTCCTCGCCATCCAGCTGCAGGCGCAGGCCGATGTACTGGCCCGGTTGGAAGTCGAGCAGCGCGCCGCCGTCTTCCGGCACCAGGTGCAGGGAGACGATCTCCTCGCTTTCGACGATCTTTTGCGCCACTCGGAAGCCGCGCGCGCCGCGCCAGCCGCCAGTGGCTTCGGCGTTGGCGGCATAGGTGGCCTCTTCGGCATCAATCAGGATCTGCGCCAGTTGGCCATAAGCGGCGGCCCAGGCGTCGATTACCGCGTCGGTGGCGATCTGCTCACCGAGCACCTCGCGAATCGCCCGCAACAGGCAGCTACCGACGATCGGGTAGTGCTCGGGGAGGATCTGCAACGACACATGCTTGCTGACGATCTGCCCGACCAGCGGGCCGAGGGCCTCCAGGCGGTCGATATTGCGGGCGTACATCAGCACGCCGTTGGCCAGCGCGCGTTGCTGTTCGCCGCTGGCCTGGTGCGCCTGGTTGAACAGTGGGCGTACCTGCGGGTATTCGCCGAGCATCAATTGGTAGAAGTGGCGGGTCAGGGCTTCGCCGCCGGTTTCCAGCAGCGGCACTGTGGCCTTGATCAGGGTGCGTTGTTGGGCAGTGAGCATTGAGTGGTTCCTGGGTGGCTGTGCAGCATGAGGTGCGCCGGGCAATCATCGAGAAGCATTCGGTCGCCGCGCTCAGGCGTGCTAAGTTCATGGTGTCTAGGCTGTTACACAACTCGTGCCACTTTTATAGTCTAATTATTTCAATGACTTACATGCAGTGCTGTCTTTATGACTGCGTGCAGAGTCGAGTCCTAATGACATCGAGTAGTCTTTATGACAGCAAATCCGCTGCTGACGGCATTGATCCCCCTGGTTGCCGACCTGTCCCGCGAGTTGCCCGAGGCCGAGCGCTATCGGCGCCTGTTGCTGGCGCTGCGCCAGTTGTTGCCGTGCGATGCGGTGGCCTTGCTCAGGCTCGAGGGCGAGGTGCTGGTGCCGCTGGCGGTAGACGGCTTGAGCGCCGATACCCTGGGCCGGCGTTTCAAGCTTGGCGAGCATCCGCGCCTGCAGGCGTTGCTGGCGCAGCGCGGGCCGACCCGCTTCGCCACCGACTGCGACCTACCGGATCCTTACGACGGGCTGGTCGAAGGCCATCGCGGCCACCTCGAAGTGCATGACTGCCTGGGGTGTCCGCTGTATCTGCAGGATCAGTTGTGGGGCCTGCTGACCCTCGATTCGCTGGACCCGGCCAGCTTCGGCAGGGTCGACCTGGACACCCTGGCGGCATTCGCCAGCCTGGCCGCCGCCACCGTGATGGCCAATGAACGCATCGCCCAGTTGCTGCGCCGGGTCGAGGACGAGCACCAGCTGGCCGAGGTCTACAAGCAGGCTGCCGACCAGCACCGGCCCCGCGAGCTGATCGGCCAGAGCCCGCTGCATAAGCGCCTGCAGGAGGAAATCGCGCTGGTCGGCGACAGCGAGCTGACGGTGCTGATCAGCGGTGAAACCGGAGTCGGCAAGGAGTTGGTCGCCGAAGCTATCCATGCCGCGTCGGCGCGCGCCATGCGCCCGTTGATCAGCCTCAACTGCGCGGCCTTGCCCGAGACCCTGGTCGAGAGCGAGTTGTTCGGCCACGTGCGGGGCGCCTTCTCCGGTGCGGTCAGCGAGCGCAGCGGCAAGTTCGAGCTGGCCGACGGCGGCACCCTGTTTCTCGATGAGGTCGGCGAGCTGCCGGTGGTGGTGCAGGCCAAGCTGCTGCGGGTGCTGCAGAGCGGGCAGTTGCAACGGGTCGGCTCGGACCGCGAGCACCGGGTCAATGTGCGGGTGCTGGCGGCGAGCAACCGCGACCTCGCCGAAGAGGTGCGCGCCGGGCGTTTTCGCGCCGACCTCTATCACCGCCTGAGTGTGTACCCGCTGAAAGTCCCGGCGCTGCGCGAGCGCGGCCGCGACGTGCTGCTGCTGGCCGGCTACTTCCTCGAGGACAATCGCCCGCGCCTGGGGCTGCGCAGCCTGCGCCTGACCAGCGATGCGCAAAAAGCCCTGCTGGCCCACGACTGGCCGGGCAACGTGCGCGAACTCGAGCACCTGATCGGCCGGGCCGCGCTCAAGGCCTTGTCGGCCTGCGCCGAGCGCCCGCGCATCCTCAGCATCGACAGCCAGGCATTGGACCTGCCACAGCAGCAAAGCCATGCCGAACCGACGCCGCTGGCGCTGGCGCTGCCCGAAGTTGCCGGTGGCGTGCCGCTGCGCGAGGCCCTGGATGCTTACCAGAAGCAGCTGATCAGCCAGACCCTGGCCCGTCACCAGCACAAATGGGCCGACAGCGCCCGCGAGCTGGGGGTCGATCGCGCCAACCTGATCCGTCTGGCCCGGCGCCTGGGCTTGAAATAGTCCGCGCGCTATCCAGGCGCTGGCCGGTGGTTGTGTAGACGATCGACTAATCCGCGGCATGCCTTTATCTAGGTCAACGGCATGTCGCCGCAGGGCGCCTATGTTGGATCAAGACCCAGCCGCCGGGGACGCCTGATGTCGTCACCTCATGGCGAGTGCGCTCAGCCGCATAGGCCAGCCGCGCGCGCCGAGGATCGCTGCAGGCAGCCGGTCCAGACGCCAGTGCCGCATGGCGGCAACTGCCGCTGCAGGTAACGCTTGCTTTGCTTTACTGAGAGAGGAGTGGCCCTCGTCCGGCCGGATGCCTGGGGCTTCTTTGCGGCACCACTCCCCGCACTCAGGTGGCAGACCGATGCTGAAAGTCCAGGGCTTGTGCAAGAGCTATGCGACGCCGCAGGGGGCGCTGGCGGTGTTGCGCGGCATCGACCTGGAGTTGGCGACGGGTGAGAGCCTGGCCCTGATGGGCGAGTCCGGCAGCGGCAAGAGCACCCTGCTGCACCTGTTGGCCGGGCTGGATCGGGCCGACGCCGGGCGTATCGAGGTCGACGGCCGCGTGCTGGGCGACCTCCATGAGGGTCAACTGGCGACCTGGCGGCGCAGCGGCATCGGCCTGGTGTTCCAGCAATTCAACCTGATCGCCAGCCTGCGCGTCGCCGACAACCTGGCCTTCCAGGCGCGCCTGGCCGGCCGGCATGACCCGCTCTGGCAGGCCGAACTGGTCGAGCGGCTCGGTCTGGCGACCCTGCTAGGGCGCTACCCCGAACAGCTTTCGGTCGGCCAGCAGCAGCGGGTGGCGCTGGGCCGGGCGCTGGCGGGCAGACCGCCGCTGCTGCTGGCCGACGAGCCCACCGGCAGCCTGGATGAACGCAGCGCCGACGAGGTGCTGACGCTGCTGCTGGAGCTGCTCGCTGGCAGCCCGACCAGCCTGCTGATGGTCACCCATAGCGCCAGCCTGGCGGCCCGTCTGCAGCGTTGCCTGTGCCTGCAGGGCGGGCGTCTGCTGGAGGCGGCCTGAGATGCGCCGCCTGTATTGGACCCTGAGTGCCCTGCTCAGCCACTGGCGGCGCCATCCGCTGCAGTTGTTCAGCGTGCTGGCCGGCCTGTGGCTGGCCACCAGCCTGTGGGCCGGGGTGCAGGCGCTGAACAGCCAGGCCCGCGACAGCTATGCCCGCGCCAGTCAGCTGCTCGGCGGCGCCGACCGCTACAGCCTGGTCGCCCGCGATGGCAGCTGGTTCGCCCAGCAGCACTTCATCGAATTGCGCCGCGCCGGCTGGCCGGTCTCGCCTCTGCTGCAAGGGCGCCTGCGCCTGCACGGGCAGACCGAACAAGGCCTGCAACTGATCGGCATCGAACCGTTGACCCTGCCGCCCGGCAGCGCGCTGGCCGGGCAAGCGTTCGAGCGTCTGGATCTGGCGGCGTTTCTCGGTCGGCCCGGACGCAGCTGGATTGCCGCCGACACCCTGGCCGAGCTTGGCCTGCCAGCCGGCGCGCAGCCGCTCAGCGAATCCGGCCAGCGCCTGCCGCCGCTGTCGGTGTGGCCGCAGTTGGCGCCCGGTGTGCTGCTGGTGGACATCGGCGTGGCCCAGCGCCTGCTCGACGGCCGCGGACAGATTTCGCGGTTGTTGCTGCCGGCCGAGTTCGCCCGTACCGCGCCGCCGCTGCCGCCGGCACTGGCCGCGCAGCTGGTGATGCAGCGCGGTGACGAGGGGGCCGATCTGGCCCAACTCACCGACAGCTTCCACCTCAACCTCAGCGCCCTCGGCCTGCTGGCCTTCGTCGTCGGCCTGTTCATCGTCCACGCCGCCATCGGTCTGGCCCTGGAGCAGCGTCGGGTGTTGCTGCGCAACCTGCGCACCTGTGGAGTGAGTCTGCGTGGCCTGCTGGTCGCCCTGGTGGTGGAACTCGGCGTGCTGGCGCTGCTCGGCGCGGTCGCCGGGTTGCTCAGCGGCTATGCCGTGGCGGCCTGGCTGTTGCCGGATGTCGCCGCCAGCCTGCGTAGCCTGTATGGCGCCGAGGTGGCCGGGCGGCTCAGCCTGGCGCCGCAGTGGTGGCTGGGCGGGCTGCTGGTCTGCCTGCTCGGGGCGTTGTGCGCGGGCGCCGGCAGCCTGCTGCGCGCCGCGCGTCTGCCGCTGTTGGCCTTGGCTCAGCCCGAGGCCTGGCGGCAGGCCCAGGCGCGCTGGCTGCGCCGTCAGGGCTGGCTGGCGGCGCTGCTTGGCGGTGTGGCGCTGCTCGCGCTGTGGTTCGGCGACAGCCTGGCGGCCGGCTTCGTCCTGCTCGCCGCCTTGCTGCTGGGCGCGGCCCTGGCGTTGCCGGTGGGTCTGAGCCGCTTGCTCGAGGCCTGGCTAGCACATTGCCGTACGCCGCTGACCCAGTGGTTCGTCGCCGACAGCCGCCAGCAACTGCCGAGTCTGGCGCTGGCGTTGATGGCCCTGTTGCTGGCGCTGGCGGCGAACATCGGCGTCGGCAGCATGACCGCGGGCTTTCGCCAGACCTTCAGTGGCTGGCTCGACCAGCGTCTGGCCGCCGAGCTCTACCTGACCCCGGCCAACGCCAGCCAGGCCACGGCCATCGAGGCCTGGCTGAGCGAGCAGCCGCAGGTGCGCGCGCTGCTGCCGAGCTGGCGGGTCGAGCTGCAACTGCAGGGCTGGCCGGCACAACTGAGCGGCATCCGCGCGCAGGCGCATTACCGCGAGCACTGGCCGCTGCTGAGCGCCAGTGCCGGGGCCTGGGAGCGCCTGGAGCGGCAGCAGGGCCTGATGCTCAGCGAACAACTGGCGCGGCGCCTCGATCTGCAGCTGGGCGAGCGTCTGCGCCTGCCCACCCCGAGTGGCGCCTGGGAGCTGGAGGTGCTCGGCATCTATGCCGACTACGGCAATCCCAAGGGTCATCTGCTGGTCGAAGCGGCGGGCCTGCAACGCCACTGGCCGGGGCTGGCCCCGCGCAGTTTCAGCCTGCGCCTGCCGGCCGCAGAGGTGCCCGGATTGATCCAGGCGCTGCAGGCGCGCTTTGCCCTGGACGACAGCCGGTTGATCGACCAGGCCGCGCTCAAGGCCTGGTCGAGCCGGGTATTCGAGCGCACCTTCGCCGCCACCGCCGCACTCAACAGCCTGACCCTGGGAGTGGCCGGGGTGGCCCTGTTGATCAGTTTGCTGACCCTCGGCCAGACCCGCCTGAGCCAGCTGGCGCCGCTCTGGGCACTGGGTGTCGGCCGCACGCAACTGGCCTGGCTGAGCCTCGGCCAGACCCTATTGCTGGCCGTGCTGACCCTGCTCCTGGCGCTGCCGCTGGGCCTGTTGCTGGCCTGGTGCCTGGTCGCGGTGATCAATGTGCAGGCCTTCGGTTGGCGCCTGCCGCTGCATGTCTTCCCCGGCCAGCTCCTGCAACTGTTCGGCCTGGCGTTGCTCGCCACCCTGCTGGCCGCCGCCTGGCCGCTCTGGCAACTCGGCCGCAGCACCCCGGCGGCCCTGTTGCGCAGCTTTGCCGGTGAACGCTAGGAGGACTCGGTGATGGATTGCGTGCGCTCACGGAACTGGAGGAGCGAGGAGGGACGCCCAGTCCCATGCCCGCGAGACTTTCGCGGCGACGGTTTTCGCGGGCGTGGCCCGCTCCTCCACAAGCACATGGCCCGTGGGGGCGAGAGAGGCTGTGCCAGCGCCTGCCTGGCGCTGCTCACCGGCCTGCTGCTCGCCGCCTGCGAAGCCGAAACGCCGCCGCCGGTCGAGGGCTTCGCCGGGCTGGGCAGCTCGGCGACAGCGTTCGCCCGGGTCGAGCCGGGGCGGGTGTTTGCGTTCCCGGCCGACCACGGCGCGCATCCGGACTACCGCATCGAGTGGTGGTACCTCACCGCCAACCTGGAGGACGCGCAGGGCCGCGCCTGGGGCGTGCAGTGGACGCTGTTTCGCAATGCCCTGCAGCCTGGCTCGCAGGAGACGGACTGGCGCAACCAGAACCTGTGGATGGGCCATGCCGCGTTGACGGGTGCGGACGGCCATCGCTATGCCGAGACATTCGCCCGTGGCGGTATCGGCCAGGCCGGGGTGGTGGCCGCACCCTTGCAGGCCTGGATCGACGACTGGCAGCTACGCAGTCGCAGTCCGGCTAATGGTGGCCTGGGCGAGCTGCAGTTGCACGCCCGCGGCGAGGGCTTCAGCTATCGTCTGCGCCTCACCAGCGCGCGTCCGCCGGTACTGCAGGGGATACAGGGGTTCAGCCAGAAGTCCGGCCAGGGCCAGGCCTCGTATTACTACAGTCAGCCGTTCTTCCAGGCCGAGGGCAGCCTGCTGCTGGATGGCCAGCGCCATGCGGTCAAGGGCCAGGCCTGGCTCGACCGCGAATGGAGCAGCCAGCCGCTTGCGCCCGATCAACTGGGTTGGGACTGGTTCTCCCTGCATCTGCAGACGGGCGAGAAGCTGATGCTGTTCCAGTTGCGCCAGGCCGGCGGCGCGCATTACCGCGCCGGCACCTGGATCGGTGCGGACGGCCTGGCCCAGCCGCTGAGCCAGGAGGACATCGAAATGGTGCCCGTGCGCTTCAGCCGCGTTGCCGGTCGGCGCCTGCCGACCGCCTGGACCCTGCGCATCGCGGCCAAGGCTTTCGCCATCGACACCACGGCGCTGCAGGAGCAGGCCTGGATGGCCACCCGGTTTCCCTACTGGGAGGGGCCGATCCGTTTCAGCGGCAGCCACCAGGGTGTTGGCTACCTGGAAATGACCGGCTATTGAGGTACGCGGTCGTCTTCAGCTGCGCTGCGGGGTTTGGCGCACCGCTGCGCTGCCCGCCACATAGTAGGGCGCAGTGCTGCGTGGCAGCGGAGTACGCCCGCGGATTTTGTCGGCGATCTTCTCGGCCATCATGATGGTCGGTGCATTGAGGTTGCCGGTGGTGATCAGCGGCATGATCGACGCATCGACCACCCGCAGCCCTTGCATGCCGTGCACGCGGCCCTGGCCATCGACCACCGCCATGGCGTCTTCGCCCATCTTGCAGGAGCAGGACGGGTGGAAGGCGGTTTCTGCATGATCGCGGACGAAGGCATCCAGTTCGGCGTCGCTCTGCACCGCGGCGCCGGGGCTGAGTTCGCGACCGCGGAAGGGGTCGAGTGCCGATTGGTTCATGATCTCGCGGGTGATGCGGATGCCGTCGCGAAACTCCTGCCAGTCCTGTGGGTTGGCCATGTAGTTGAACAGGATGCTCGGGTGTTGGCGCGGGTCTTTCGACGTGGCCTGGACGCGACCGCGGCTTGGTGAGCGCATGGAGCCGACATGGGCCTGGAAGCCGTGTTCCTTGACCGCGTTGCTGCCGTTGTAATTGATCGCCACCGGCAGGAAGTGGTACTGGATGTTCGGCCACTCGAAGTCGGCGCTGGTGCGGATGAAACCACCGGCCTCGAACTGGTTGCTGGCGCCGGTGCCCTTGCCGAGGAACATCCACTCGGCGCCGATCTTCGGCTGGTTCCACCATTGCAGCGCCGGGTACAGCGAGACCGGCTGCTTGCAGGCGTACTGCAGGTACATCTCCAGGTGGTCCTGGAGGTTCTCGCCGACGCCGGGCAGCTCGTGTACCAGCGCAATGTCCAGGTCGCGCAGCAGCGCGGCCGGGCCGACGCCCGAGCGCTGGAGGATCTGCGGCGAGGCAATGGCCCCACTGCACAGCAGCACTTCGCGGCGCGCTTTGACGGTGGTCGGGGTAGTGCTGTCGCCCTGCAGGTAGTCGACGCCGATGGCGCGCTTGCCGCTGAACAGGATGCGGTCGGTCAGGGCGTGGGTGACGATGGTCAGGTTCGGCCGGCCCTTGGCCTGGTCGAGATAACCGCGCGCGGTACTGGCGCGCCGGCCCTTGGGGGTCACGGTACGGTCCATCGGGCCGAAGCCTTCCTGCTGGAAGCCGTTCAAGTCGTCGGTACGCGGGTAACCCGCCTGCACGCCGGCCTCGACCATGGCGTGGAACAGTGGATTGTTGCCGGTCTTCGGCGTACACACGCTGACCGGGCCATCGCCGCCGTGGTAAGCGTTGGCGCCGCTGTCGCGGCTCTCGGCCTTGCGGAAATACGGCAGGCAGTCCAGATAGCTCCAGTCTTCCAGGCCCTTGTCCTTGGCCCAGCCGTCGTAGTCCATGGCGTTACCGCGGATGTAGCACATGCCGTTGATCAGCGAGGAGCCACCCAGGCCTTTGCCGCGCCCGCATTCCATGCGCCGGTTGTTCATGAAGGGTTCCGGCTCGGTCTCGTAGGCCCAGTTGTAGCGGCGGCCCTGCAGCGGGAAGGCCAGTGCCGCGGGCATCTGGGTGCGGAAATCCAGGCGGTAGTCCGGGCCGCCGGCTTCCAGCAGCAACACGCTGACGTCGGCATCCTCGGTCAGGCGAGTGGCCAGCACGTTACCGGCCGAGCCGGCGCCGATGATGATGTAGTCGAACTCTTGGGACATATGCAGTACCTGAAAAAACGTGCCGACAGATCGGGCTGCCCTGTAGATGGGGATCAAGCCGTGGGAGGGGCTTTAGCCGCGCAAGGCTGTCGCGGCTGAAGCCCCTCCCGCAAAGTGAGCCGACGCTCAAAACACCGAGGCGTAGTCGCCCAGTTCGACCTCGACCGACTTGGTCTGGGTGTAATGCTCCAGGGTGCTCAGGCCATTCTCGCGGCCGATCCCGGACTGCTTGTAGCCGCCCACTGGCATTTCCGCCGGCGATTCGCCCCAGGTATTGATCCAGCAAATACCGGCTTCCAGCTGGTGGATCACCCGGTGTGCGCGCGCCAAATCACGGGTCACCACGCCAGCCGCCAGGCCGTAGTCGGTGTCGTTGGCGCGGCGGATCACTTCGTCTTCGCTGTCGTAGACCAGGAGGCTCATCACCGGGCCGAAGATTTCTTCGCGCACGATGGTCATGGCGTCGGTGCAATCGGTGAACACGGTCGGCGCGACATAGGCGCCCTGGGCGAATTCACCGTGGCTGACCCGCTCGCCGCCGATCAGCAGGCGTGCGCCTTCGCTGCGGCCCTTGGCGATGTAGTCGAGTACGCTCTCCATATGGGCCACGCTGACCAGCGGGCCGAAGTTGGTGTTGTCGTCCTGCGGGTTGCCCAGGCGAATGCGCTTGACCCGCTCCAGCACCTTGCTCTCGAAGCGTGCCTGCAGCATGCGCGGCACGAACACCCGGGTGCCGTTGGTGCAGACCTGACCGGAGCTATAGAAGTTGGCCATCATCGCGATGTCGGCGGCGCGGTCGAGGTCGGCGTCCTCGAAGATGATCAGCGGCGATTTGCCGCCCAGCTCCATGGTCACTGCCTTCAGCGAGGAGCTGGAGGCGCTGGCCATGACCTTCTTGCCGGTAACGGTGCCACCGGTGAAGGAAATCTTCTCGATGCCCGGGTGTTCGGTCAGCCACTGGCCGACTTCACGGCCGCTGCCGGTGAGCACGTTGAACACACCATCCGGCAGGCCGGCTTCGGTGTAGATCTCGGCCAGCTTGAGGGTGGTCAGCGAGGTGACTTCGCTGGGCTTGAAGATCATCGCGTTGCCGGCGGCCAGGGCCGGGGCGGATTTCCACAGGGCGATCTGGATCGGGTAGTTCCAGGCGCCAATACCGGCGACCACGCCCAGCGGCTCGCGGCGGGTGTAGACGAACGCACTGTCGCGCAGGGGAATCTGCTGGCCTTCGATGGCGGGCACCAGGCCGGCGTAGTACTCGAGCACGTCGGCGCCGGTGACGATATCGACGGCGCGGGTTTCCGACAGCGGCTTGCCGGTGTCGAGGGTTTCCAGCTCGGCCA
Source organism: Pseudomonas sp. CC6-YY-74 (assembly GCF_002025205.1). GTDB lineage: Bacteria > Pseudomonadota > Gammaproteobacteria > Pseudomonadales > Pseudomonadaceae > Aquipseudomonas > Aquipseudomonas paeninsulae. Next base: position 4,259,561 of record NZ_CP019947.1, read on the forward strand.
GCTCGTCGTTGCGTTCCCGCAGGATGTCGACGGCCTTGCGCAGGATGCGCGAACGCTGCATGGCGGTCATCGCGGCCCACACCTTCTGCCCGGCGGTGGCGCTGGCTACCGCACGCTCGACGTCGGCCTGGCTGGCGCGCTGGACGTTGGCGAGCACTTCACCATTGGCCGGATTGATGCTTTCGAAGGTGGCGCCGCTGGTCGAGTCGACATAGCGACCACCGATGTAGAGCTTCTGTTCGTCGAATCGGGCCATGGTTGAATCCTCTCGTGTCTGTGGTCTTCGCAAGGCTGGCTGGCGGCTTCAGTGCGCCTTGGCCAGATGGATCGGCAGGTTCAAATGTCGCGTGCGGCGACAATCTCCAGGCCGGAAAGAGTGAGAATCAGCCTACGTTATTTTTATTGAACGCTCAATCAATAAAAATAATCGAGAGCGACCTGTGGCGGTCTGGATGCGACAAACGCGCGGTTGAGACGGGGTGGGCATTGCGCAACGCGTGCTGGCGCCGGCCGAGTGTTCTGCGCCTGCGGTTCAGGGCAATTACCGAGCTTTTCGAGCGTGCCCGGCTTGCCTGCGAACACGCAGGCTCAGGCGGCGCGGTGCTCGGGTTGCTTCTTGGCCAATTGCTGGTCGAGATAGTCGTAGGCGATCTGGATCGCCTGTTCGGTGTCCAAGCTGCCGCCGGACAACGCCCCGCGCAGCCATAGACCGTCGATCAAGGCGGCCAGGCCGCGCGAGGCAGCGCGGGCCTGCTGCACGGGGAGGGCGCGGCGGAACTGGCCGCACAGGTTGGAATACAGGCGGTGGTCGTTGACCCGCTGTAAGCGCCGTAGTGCAGGCTGATGCATGCTGCTGGCCCAGAAGGCCAGCCAGGTTTTCATGGCCGGGCCGCTGACCTGGCTGGCGTCGAAGTTACTGTCGATTATTGCCCGTAGGTGTGCACGCGGGCTGTTGTCCTTGAGCGCGGCCCGGCGTGCGCGCACCGCATTGCTCAGGGCCTGCATCAGGTGGCGCATGGTGGCATCGAGCAGGCCGTTCTTGTCCTTGAAATAGTGGCTGATGATGCCATTGGAAACCCCAGCCAGCCGGGCAATATAGGCAATGCTGGCATCGCCCATGCCGACCTGATCGACGGCTTCGAGGGTGGCCGCAATCAGTTGCGAGCGGCGGATCGGTTGCATTCCGACCTTGGGCATCGGTGTCTCCGTGGGTTGAGGGTTTTTTCTGAGTGGAGCGCAGTCTAGGACGGTTTTTATTGAACGATCAAACAAATATGCCGTTTTGCCCATGACGCGCCGGTGTGGCTGGGCAGATAGCAACCCCTCTGGCCGGGTTGGCAGAGACCCGTGCCGTGACAGCCGCGGGCTCTAGCATTACAATTTAATTAACATCAAATTTAAGCGATTGGCGATTTTATGGAAAGCAAGACTGCGCGTCTCACCGTGCTGATTGATCCGGTCAAGAAGAAGGCGTTCGAGGAACTGTGCGCCGGGCAGGACCTGACCCCGTCCCAGGTCGTGCGCCAACTGATCCGCGATTACCTCGAGAGCCACGGCGTCACCTACGCCACCCAGAGCAAGCATGGGCCAAGCGCCAAGGCGTGATCCGCCGAGCGGCTCAGCCTGCCGCTCGGCCACGGCTTGGCTGGCTCAGCTCTGGTCCGGTGCCTGCTCGCTCTCCTCGTAGGCGCCCAGCGCGGCGTTGAAGTCGGCGTGATAATGCGCCGCGCCGATCTCCTGCAGGATGCCCGCCTTATCCAGCTTGGCCAGCACCTTGCGGTTCGCCTCGCAGAGCTTCACCACGATCTTGCGTTTGTGCAGTTGCTGGATGACTTCCTCCAGCGTTTGCAGGCCGGTGATATCCATGAACGGCACGCGGTTCAAGCGAATCACCAGCAAGCGTGGATCGGTGTGGGTTTGTGCCAGCGCACGCTCGAAGGTCTCTGCTGCCGCAAAGAACAGCGGCCCTTCGATCGTGTACACCAGCACGCCGGCGGGCAGGCGACTATGACCGCCGATGCGTAACTCCGCCTCTAGCTCTTGTTCGACGACCTGCTGCACTTCCACGGAGGTGGTCATGCGGTGCATGAAATGCAGCATCGCCAGGATCACGCCGATGTTCACGGCAACCACCAGGTCACTGAATACCGTCAGGCCGAAGGTGATCAGCAGAATCGCCACGTCTGCCCGTGGAGCACGCTGCACCATGCGCTTGAAATGCCGCAGTTCGCTCATGTTGTAGGCGACCACGAAGAGGATCGCCGCCAGTGCGCACAGCGGAATGTCCGCGGCCAGCGGGGCCAGGAACAGGATGATCAGCAGCAGGGTGACCGCGTGCATGATGCCGGCGAGTGGGCTGGTGCCGCCGTTACGGATATTGGTTGCCGTGCGCGCAATCGCGCCAGTGGCAGCGAAGCCGCCGAATAAGGGGGTGAGCAGGTTGGCAATGCCCTGGCCGACCAGTTCCTGGTTGGAGTCATGCTTGGTGGCCGTCATGCCGTCGGCTACCACGGCCGACAGCAGCGACTCGATCGCCCCCAGCATGGCAATCGCAAAGGCCGGGCCGATCAGCTCGATAATCCGGGGCAAGGTGACTTCAGGTAGACCGAAATCCGGCAGGCCCTGGGGGATGCCGCCAAAGGCACTGCCGATCGTGGCCACGCCATCGAAGTGAAAAAACGACTGGATAAACGTGACCAGCAGCATCGCCACCAGCGGGCCGGGCACGCGCTTGAGCCCCGGTAACTTTGGCGACAGCAGCACCAGGCTCAGGCTGAGGAGGGCCAGCAGCGTGGTTGCCGGGTGCAATTGCGGTAGCACTTGGAGCAAATGCCAGAACTTCTCATGGAAGTGCTCGCCGCCGACTGCGGGCAAGCCGAAGAAGTATTGCCATTGGCCGACCCAGATGATCACCCCGATCCCGGCCGTGAAGCCGACGATCACCGGGGCGGGAATGAATTTGATCACTGAACCAAGCCGGGTAATGCCCAGTAATAGCAGCATGACGCCGGCCATCATGGTGGCGATCTGCAGGCCGTCGATGCCGTGCGCGGCCGTGATGCTCGCCAGGATCACGATGAAAGCGCCGGTTGGCCCGGCGATTTGCACCCTACTGCCACCAAACAGGGATACCAGCACGCCAGCAATAATCGCCGTATAGATGCCTTGCTCCGGCTTGACCCCCGAGGCAATGGCAAAGGCCATTGCCAGTGGCAGCGCAACTATCCCGACGATTACTCCGGAGACCAGATTGTTCAGCCAGTGCTTGCGCCCCAGCAAACCGGCCTTCCACGCTTCACGTACTGCAATCATGGCGAACTCCTCATCAGCGAGTGCATGTGCATGATATTATCATGTGGTGATAATGAGGCGGCTCTTTGATCGACCGTCCCGAGACTCGTGCCAGAGCTTTTCTGGCTGAAGCGTAGCGGCGCCGGCGACTGAGAGCACGGGTGTGCGCGAGCACCAACCAGCGGGTGAGCGAGATGAACCGTAACGACGTCAAAACCAGACATGCCGAGGGCGTCACCTTTGACACCCATGTGATCGCCAACCCGACCAACCTCAAAGAGTGGATCGTGTTCTTCAAGAAAGATGCGGGGAGAAGCTATTTCCTGGTCGATGAGCGCGAGGAGGTCGAATCATTTATCCATCTGGATGACTTGATCGACGAGTTGCGCGAGCTGGGGATCAAGCACGCCGAGATCCATTTTTAACCGCCGAATCGGCCACGCTCCTGAAGGGAGCAGGGAGCAGGGCGGACAGCTTGCCGGGCTGCCGAGGGTGAAAAACCCGCGGAGCGTTTTCCACCGCCATACTGTTCAGCTCCGTGCGAGGACGCGATAGAGCGTCTGGTTGACCCGCTGCGGGTGGGTGCTCGGGCTCATGCGTCCCTTGCCCGCGAATCCGACCACCGCTATGCGCGGCAATGCCTGGGTCAGCAGCCGGGCGACGGCCAGGGAGGAGGCCAGCGAGTCCTTGCCCAGCCGGCGTGCGGTAAATGCGGGCCACGAAAAAGCGGGCCGAAGCCCGCTTTCTGTTGTTGCTGTAACAGTGCTTACTTCAACCAGCCCGCCACGCGCTCGGGGTTGGCGGCGACCCAGTCCTTGGCAGCCTGCTCCGGCTTGGCGCCTTCGCTGACGGCCAGCATCACTGCGCCAATTTCTTCTGCGTTCCAGGAGAACTTCTTGAGGAATGCGGCAGCTTCTGGAGCCTTGGCTTCCATACCCATGCTGGCCACGGTGTCGACGTGCTCGGCTTCACCGAAGACATTCTGCGGGTCTTCGAGGAAGCGCAGTTTCCACTTGGCGAACATCCAGTGTGGAATCCAGCCGGGGACCACGATGGCTTCTTTCTTCTTCTCGGCACGGGCCAGAGCGATAGCCATGGCCGGGCCGGAGCTCGGCATCAGCTTGAAGTCCAGCTTGTATTTCTCGATGGCTTCTTCGGTGCGGCGCATCACGCCGGCGCCGGCGTCGATGCCGGTGATCTTGCCGTCGTAAGCTTCTTTGTTCTTGTTCAGGTCTGCGATGCTCTTGGCTTCGACGTAGTCGGGAACCACCAGGCCGATTTTCGCGCCCTCGTAGTTGGTGCCGAGTACCACCACCTTGTCTTTCATCTTGGCGTAGTACTCGCCGTGAGTGACCGGCAGCCAGGCGGTGAGGGTCGCATCGAGGTCGCCGCGGGCCACGCCCTGCCACATGATGGCCGGCTCGACGGCTTTCAGATCGACCTTGTAGCCGAGCTTGCTTTGGAGGATTTCACCGGCGACATGGGTGCTCGCGACGCTGTCGTCCCAGCCGTTGACGTAGCCGATGGTCAGGGTGGGTTTTTCCGCCGCCATGGCCGTGGACATGCCCAGCGCGAGGGCAGCAACGCCAAGGCTTTTCAGGCAGAAGGTGGATAATTTACGCATAAATTTGGTGCTCCATCAGTGAGAGTGGCAGTTCAACTGTGTTACTGGCTCGTTCTGATTGCGGGCCTTGCGGTGCTCTGCTTGGGCAGAATGAAAAATGCTCTGCTAATGCGCGGGCCGCGAGGCAGTCGCGGGCAAGTGCCGCAACCTCCCGGCGCAATAAGCGCGGTAGTTGTGGCTGCGCTTGCTGCGGCTTTACCAGGCACGCCCAGCGTTCAAGCCGGGCGTGCCGAGTTTGTGTCGGACCCTCAGAGGCCGACGTATTTCTTCACGGCGGCGAGGCCATCCTGGCCGTCATAGGTGGTGACGCCAGCCAGCCACTTGTCGAGGGCTTCCGGATTAGCCTTGATCCAATTCTTGGCCACCACAGCCGGGTCCTCTTTCTCCAGCACTTTTTCCATCAGCTGGCTTTCGATCTTGACGCTGAATTGCAGGTTGTTCAGCAGCTTGCCGACGTTGGGGCAGCGCGCTTCGTACTCTGGCGGTACCACGGTGTAGACCTTGGCCGCGCCGTAATCCGGGCCGAACACGTCATCGCCGCCGGACAGGTAGGTGAGGTCGAACTGGGTATTCATCGGGTGTGGTGCCCAGCCGAGGAACACGACCGGCTTGTTCTTCCGTACCGCGCGTTGCACCTGCACCAGCATGCCGGCTTCGCTGGACTCGACCATGCGGAAGCTGCCCATGCCGAACTGGTCTTCTTTGATCATTTTTTCGATCAGCAGATTGCCGTCGTTACCCGGTTCGATGCCGTAGATCTTGCCGTCGAGTTCTTTCTTGAACTTGGCGATGTCCTGGAAGCTTTTCAGGCCAGCCTCAGCCAGGTAGGTCGGTACCGCCAGGGTGTATTTGGCGCCCTCCAGGTTCGCGGTCGGCAGCACCTTGACGCCGCCATCCTTGGTGAACGGCTCGATCACCGCATCCATCGAGGGTGCCCAGTAGCCGAGGAACACATCAATCTGGCCCTTTTTCACGCCGGTGAAGGCGATCGGCACCGAGGCCATGATCTTGCGGGGCTGGTAGCCCAGGCCTTCGCTGAGGGTCATGGCCACGCCGGTGGTGGCGGCGATGTCGGCCCAGCCGATTTCGGCGAAGCGTACCTGTTTGCAGCTTTCCGGCTCCTGGGCCCAGGCACTTTGCAGCAGCGTGCAGGACAGCAAGCTAACTCCAGCAATAGTTTTCAACTTGTTCATTTATCGCTCCCTCTGTGAATGGATAAGGTGAAGGTCTTACTGGCGCTGCAATTTCGCACTCACCCAGCTAATCAGGGTGCTGCGTTTCTCGCTTTGCTTGGTGCCAAAGCTTTCGGTAATGCGGTCGAGGATGATTGCCAGCAGTACCACGGCCATACCGCTTTCGAAGCCTAGACCGATATCCAGACGCTGGATGCTCGCGAGTACGTCGTTACCCAAGCCGCCGGCGCCGACCATCGAGGCAATGATCACCATCGACAGGGCCATCATGATGGTCTGGTTGACCCCCGCCATGATCGACGGCATGGCACTAGGCAGTTGGACCTTGAGCAACAGTTGGGTCTTGCTGCAGCCGAAGGATTGGCCGGCCTCGACGATTTCCTTGTTGACCTGGCGAATACCCAGGCTGGTCAGACGCACGGCTGGTGGCATGGCGAAAATCACCGTGGCGATGATCCCCGGCACCCGACCGAGGCCGAACAGCATGGCCGCCGGAATCAGGTAGACGAACGCCGGCATGGTCTGCATGAAGTCGAGAATGGGGCGGATGATGGTCGCCACACGCTCGCTCTTGGCCGCCCAGATGCCCAGGGGGATACCCCACAAGAGGCTGATCAGCGTCGCGGAGAAGGTCAGGCCGAGGGTCACCACGGTCTGTTCCCAGAAGCCGGTGAGGACAATCAGAATGAAGGATACGGCGGTAAAGGCGGCAAACCGGGCGCCGATACGCCAGAGGCCGAGGCCGACGAAGATGGCGATCAGCAGCCACGCCGGTGGCAGCATGAGGATGGCCTCGATGCCTTCGGAAAACGCGCTGACCACGCCACCGATGCTGTCGAAGCCGTTGCTGTAGTTGTTCAGCAGGTACTCAACGCCGTCGTTGACCCAGGTGCCTAGGTCGAGTTGCTTCTCACTCATGTCATTCTCCCTGCATGCGGGTCAGCAGGCGACCCTTGCTAATAGCGCCAGAGTATTGGCCGTTGCCACCGACAACCGGGATCGGCCCTTCGTTGTCCACCAGGCGCGCGATGACCTTATCCAGGGGCATGTCTTCCGGCACCGGGGTGATCTGCTTCACCACGCTTTGGTCAAGCTTGCATGACTGGCCACCTTCGACCAGCAGGGCGATTTTCTCCAGGCTGATCGAACCGTAGAAGCGGTTGTTCTCATCGACAATGAAGGCGTAATGCTTGTCCAGTTCCTGCAGCTTTTGCGAGACGACCTGGGCGTCCGGGGCAACGCCGTTATGCACGAAGATCGGCACGCTGTTAGCCATGAGCTGGCCGGCGGTGAGGTAGCGGTTGGTGTCGACGGTGTCGAAGAAGTTACGCACATAATCATTGGCTGGGTTGTCGACCAGCTCTTGCGGGGTGCCGACCTGCACCAGCTTGCCGCCTTCCATGATGGCGATACGGTTGCCGATACGCATGGCCTCCTCGATGTCGTGGGAGACGAAGATGATGGTGCGGCGGTGGATCTTTTGCAGCTCGAGCAGCAAGTCCTGCATTTCGCGACGCTTGAGTGGATCGAGGGCGGAAAACGCCTCGTCCATGATCATCATCGAGGGGTCGACGGCCAAGGCGCGGGCCAAGCCGACGCGCTGCTGCATGCCGCCGGAGAGTTCATGCGGGTGCATCTGGGCAAAAGTATCCAGGCCCACATCCTTGAGTACCTGCATGGCGCGTGCTTCCCGCTCCTTGCGGCCTACTCCTGCCACTTCCAGGCCGAAGGCCGCATTGTCCAGCACGGTGCGCGAAGGCATCAGGGCGAAGGACTGGAATACCATGCTCATGTCGCGGCGACGCAGGCTGATGAGTTCCGCGTTGGACATCTTGGCGACGTTCTGACCGTCGATGAACACATCGCCGCCGGAAGGCTCAATCAACCGGTTGATCAAACGAATCAGGGTTGATTTGCCGGAGCCGGAAAGACCCATGAGGACGAAAATCTCGCCTTCTTCGACACTGAACGACACATCGCTAACACCAATCACCGCGCCGGTTTCGGCAAGGACTTTATCCTTGCTCCAGCCTTGCTTGCTCTGCTCGATGGCTTCTTGCGGTTTGTTGCCAAAAACCTTGTACAGGTTTTCGACCACTATTTTTCCAGCTTTCATGGGAGAGTTCCCCTTCAGTAGACATCCAGATCAGTTACACGGGACCTGACGCACGCCGAACGGCGCTCTTCAGGTGATGTCGACTGTTCTTGCCTGTGTGAGTGTGGGCGGTTCCAAGGTTTGGACAGCGTTCTGTTTCGCGGCTAGCTGTTGCGCATTCAGACGCACGTCAAGTGGCACACCATGAACTCGAAAGGTCATAGGCGTTGCTTGGTCATGCTGATGAATGAGCATTGCTGTGCCGTGTCGCAAACTGCTTTCCAAACCCTCTGGCAGAGTAACGAAGGCCAATCCGTTGGGATTTCACATCTCTTCCTGAAATGCGCGTACATCCGAAATTTTCTTGTTGGGCTGGCACCCGATTGAGGTGGCCAGCGCTATGTAATCTTCGGTCCAGAGTGTGGGAGCTCTGGTCTGTCGACCCGGCTAAGAGTCGACAGTGACGAAATCGGCTGGCTCAACGATATAGTCTTCGAATCGCCGCGATTGTCGGTTTGCGACCCTGACGTGTTGCGCGGCGACATGGCGATCGCTTTAAAAACCATACCACAACTAATTAACTATAGACCCAAGCCACAACCCGCGCCGGGCCTGCATTACAGCCATGAAAGGGGGGGGTAGCCACCATGCGCTGGGGGCTGTGGCGGAATCGTAAATATTTGAAAACTATGGCTCTTTGCTGCTACTCGACGGCATTTTTACCGCACTGCCGTCGCGCCGAGTGACCCCCTGCAGCCATTGACTGACCACCTCTGGGTTGGCCGCCAGCCAGGCCTTGGCTTCGCGCCTGCGGTTGGTGCTCTGGTTGAGAATGCCCTCCATCAGGTGGTTTTCCATCGCCAGACTGAAGCGCAGGTTGTGCAACAGTCGACCGACGTTTGCACACTGCTCGGTATAGCCCTTGCGCACGCTGGTGTAGACCGTGGCGCCACCGTAATCGGGGCCGAAGTAATCGTCGCCACCACTCAGGTAGTGCATCTGCACCTGATTGTTCATCGGGTGCGGTTCCCAGCCGAGAAACACCACCCATTGATTGAGGTGCTCGGCGCGTTTGACTTGAGCGAGCATGCTCGATTCGCTGGACTCCACCAGGCTGAAATCGCCCAGGCCGAAGGCATTCTTGTCGATCATTGACTGGATAAGCTTGTTGCCGTCGTTACCCGGCTCGATGCCGTACAGCGTGCCGTCGAGTTCCTTGTTGAATTTGGCCAGGTCGCTGAAGCTTTTCAGCCCGCCTTCGTAGGCTGGCTGATTGACCGCCAAGGTGTACTTGGCCCCCTCCAGGTTGGCGATCACGGTTTCCACCGCGCCGCTGTCCAGGTAAGGCCTGATGTGGGCCTCTGAGGTGGGCATCCAGGTGCCGAGGAACACGTCGATCTGCTTGTCCTGCAAGGCTTTGTAGGTGTCGGGTACCGACAGGCGCTTGACCTGGGTGCGGTAGCCCAGGTCGTTGAGTACCACGCGGGTGACGGCGGTGGTGGCGGTGATGTCGGTCCAGCCGACGTCGGCGAAGCGCACCAGGTCGCAGGTCACGGGTTCAACGGCATGGGCCAGCAGTGGGGTGCTCAATGCGAGCGTGAGCAGACAGTGCTTGTGCAATTTCATGGGCATATCCATTAGCCGGGTGACGGGGTCCCTTCGGGATCCCTGAGCATGCACCTGGTGAAACACACGGCTTCTGACCGGCACATGGGCATCGGATCATTACGCCAGAGTCGGATGGTTGCCTATGTGGCAGGTCGCGGCTGGGACGCTGCTGTCGCATTCGGCAATGCGCCGCCCGGAAATTGTGCGCCGAGTCACGGGGTGGCGGTTTCGCGGCGTTGTGCAGCCGCCCAGCAGGCGTCCAGCTGTTACTGGGTTAATCCATCTGCGTCAGGTATGCCGAGTGCGCCTCCATTCGGCACCCGGCTAGTCACCCTGACGGCTTTGGACATGAACGAGTCGGTGTGGGACGTCGGTAGTTCGTGCAAATCCCGATGATGGCCGCAAAGCGGGAATGCGAGCGGGAGATTAATAGTGGCTATCAGTGTGTTTGACTTATTCAAGATCGGTATCGGGCCTTCCAGCTCGCATACCGTCGGCCCCATGCGCGCCGCCGCGCTATTTACTGGCGCGCTGCGTGAGCGTCACCAGCTTGAGCGGGTGCAACGCGTGGAAGTGCGCCTGTATGGCTCGTTGTCGGCTACCGGCATCGGTCACGGCAGCGACACCGCGGTGATCATGGGCCTGATGGGCGACTGGCCGGACCAGATCGACCCGGCGAACATTGCGCCACGGATTGAAGCACTGCGCAGCAGTGGCACCTTGCAGCTGGATGGCCGTTTGCCGATTGCCTTCGACTGGCAGCGCGACATGTTGCTGCTCGAAGAAAACCTACCCTATCACCCGAATGCCATGACCCTGACGGCCTTCGCGGCCGACGGCAGCGAGCTGAGCAGCGGCACCTATTATTCGGTCGGCGGCGGTTTTGTGGTCGATGCCGAGCAGGCGGCCACCGGTCAGCTGGACCAGGATCACACCCTGTTGCCATACGACTTCTCCAGTGGCGACGAATTGCTGCGCCTGTGCAAAGAGCATGGGCTGCGTGTGTCCGAATTGATGATGGCCAACGAGAAGGCCTGGCGCAGTGAGGCGGAGATCCGCAGCGGCCTGATGCGCCTGTGGCAAGCCATGCGCGACTGTGTCGAACAGGGTCTCAAGCACGAGGGCATTCTGCCCGGCGGGCTCAACGTCAAGCGCCGCGCCGCCAAGCTGCACCGCAGCCTGCAGGAAATGAGCAAGCCCAACGTGATCGGCTCGACCCTCAGTGGCATGGAGTGGGTCAACCTGTTTGCCTTGGCGGTCAACGAGGAGAACGCCGCTGGTGGGCGCATGGTCACCGCGCCAACCAACGGCGCGGCTGGCATCATCCCGGCGGTGCTGCATTACTACGTGCGCTTCAGTCCGGCCGTTAGCGAAGCCGATGTGGTCGACTACCTGCTGGCCGCAGCGGCTGTGGGCATCCTGTGCAAGAAGAACGCCTCGATCTCCGGCGCCGAAGTCGGTTGCCAGGGCGAGGTCGGTTCGGCCTGCGCGATGGCCGCGGCTGGCCTGGCGGAGATTCTCGGTGCCACCCCGGAGCAGCTGGAAAACGCCGCCGAGATCGGCCTGGAACACAACCTCGGACTGACCTGCGACCCGGTTGGCGGGTTGGTTCAGGTGCCGTGCATCGAGCGCAATGCGATCGCCGCGGTGAAGGCGATCAACGCCGCACAGTTGGCTTTGCGCGGCGACGGCGAGCACTTTATCTCGCTCGACCGGGTGATCCGTACCATGCGCGACACTGGCGCCGACATGCACGATAAGTACAAGGAAACCTCACGCGGTGGCCTGGCGGTCAGCGCCATCGAGTGTTGAGTGCTGCTGCTCGACCTGCTGGCTAGGCGGGGTCGATGTCGGCCATGACCAGCCCGCTCGCGTCCCTTTGAGGGGCGCTTGCGCGCTTTTGGTGCGCGTCCGCCTGGACGCGTGCGCTGGCCACCGTGACCGCCAGGTCACGTGGCCTGTTACCGGTTGGTTACTGCGGTTATTCCCACAAGTAACGCGGTGACATCGAGGGTTTCGGCAAGTGCTACCGAAATGCTCATGAGGCTCGTCCCACGGGTTCTCGCGGTCGCAAACAGAATGCTTATGTCGCTCCTGCCAAAGCCCTGTGGCACGGGCCTTGGATAAAGCCTCGAATTTATATTGAACGCCCCAACAATCTAGGCACGGCCTTTGCGTAGTTAATCGAGCCGATCTGGGGCTGCCGTTTACCAGAATCAGAAAAATAGAGCCTCGCCATGATTGAAGGCTCAACACCGTGCTTTGCTTTGCGTGAGGGTTTGATTTATGTCGCAGTTCGCTCCAGGGGCGCAGCCCCAGAACCCTGTTCCCCAGGCCATCGGTTTTCTCCTGCTGGATAACTTCACCCTGATTTCCCTGGCTTCGGCGGTCGAGCCCCTGCGCATGGCCAACCAGCTCTCCGGCAAGGAGCTGTACCGCTGGCATACCCTGACCCAGAGTGGCTTGCCGGTGCGCGCCAGCGACGGCCTGCAGATCACCCCGGACGCCGGCCTGAGCAATGCTCCGGTGCTGGATGCGGTGATCGTCTGCGGCGGCGTGGATATCCAGCACAGCGTTACCCGCGAGCACCTGCACTGGCTGCAGGTGCAGGCGCGCCACGGTCGGCAAATGGGTGCGGTGTGCACCGGTAGTTGGGCCTTGGCCAAGGCCGGCCTGCTCGATGGCCACGACTGCAGCGTGCATTGGGAATTCCTTGCCGCCATGCAGGAAGCTTTTCCGCGTGCGGCCGTGACCACCCGGCTGTTCTCCATCGACCGCAAGCGTAATACCTCGTCCGGCGGCACCGCGCCGATGGACATGATGCTGCACCTGATCGGTCGTGAGCATGGCCGCGAGCTGGCGGCCGGCATCTCGGAGATGTTCATCTACGAGCGCATCCGCAATGAGCAGGATCACCAGCGTGTGCCGCTCAAGCACATGCTCGGCACCAACCAGCCAAAGCTGCAGGAAATAGTCGCGCTGATGGAAGCCAACCTGGAAGAGCCGATCGATCTCGACCAGTTGGCGCTGTATGTCGACGTATCCCGTCGCCAGCTCGAGCGCCTGTTCCAGAAATACCTGCACTGCTCGCCGTCGCGCTACTACCTCAAGCTGCGCCTGATCCGCGCGCGTCAGCTGCTCAAGCAGACCTCGATGTCGATCATCGAAGTGGCTTCGGTCTGCGGTTTTGTCTCCACTCCGCACTTCTCCAAGTGCTACCGCGAATACTTCGGCATCCCGCCGCGCGACGAGCGCTCCGGACAGCGCTCGGGCAACGTAGTGGCCTTGGTGCCGCTGCCGGAAGACCTGATGCGACCTTCCTCGTCCAGCGCTATGGAGGCACTGACCCGCGCCCAGGGCGAGTCGACCTTCGCCAGCGTGCGGTTGTAGCGGGAGGTCCTGCGTAGGATGGGTGGTCAGCGATAGGTGTGGCCGTCCCGACTTATGTAATGACGGTTTGCCGGAAAGCCGAAGGGGCGCTCAAAGCGCCCCTTTTTCATGTCTGCACCTTGCTCTCAGCGCGGCACCAGCGCTGGCAGCAGGGTGCGCGAGATCGCCTCGCGCACGGTCGGCAGCAGGGTGGCGCTGCCGCCCAGCAGTTGCTCGACCAGACGGCGCAGGGCCAGCGCTCGCTCCGGGTTGAGGCCGCTCACCGCCTGTTGGCAGGCTTGCTCGGCGCTGGCGCCATGCGGGATGGGAAAGCCCAGGGCGACCAGGCGCTCGCGAAAATCCTCTTGGTCGATCAGGTCGGCATGCATCATGGTTCAATTCTCCGTTGGCGCTGCGTCGGTTCGGCATGGGTCGCGCTGCGCTCAACCTGCGCGGCCCGATCCCATCCTGGATAGTGCAGGTAGTGGCGGCAATGCTTTAGCGCAGCATGCCTTCCTCGACCAATAGCTTGAAGATAGCCTCGGCGCCAGCTTGCGGCGAGACATCTTTGAGCACCTGGCCGCCACCGCCGGAAGCCTTGGCGGTTGCCGCTTTCATCCGTTCGGCGCCGGTCTTGGCCTTGATCACCTTGAGCCGTTTCGGTCGCGGCCGGGCGGGTTGGAAGCGGGCTTCGGCGAGCAGGCTATCGTCGACGATGGTCTGTTCGCAAGCCTGCAGCTGGCCGCGCCGGGCCGGGCCGAAGGCGCTCTGGCGGGCAGCCGGCGCGGCGTTGTCGACGCAGGCAATAAACGGCAAACGCACCTTCAGCCGACGGCGTTGGCCGCGGGGCAGTGCTTGCAGCACCTGGGCCATGCCGTTCTCGATCTTCTCCACTTCCGCCAGGCCGACCACCAGTGGCCAGCCCAGTTGTTCGGCCAGGAGGAAAGGCAGCATGCCCGAGCCTTCGCCGGTTTCCGCCTGACTACCGGTGAGCACCAGTTGGGCGCCGGCATCCTGCAGGTAACTGCTCAGCAACGGCAGCGCATCGCCGTGGCTGGGTTGCTCCAGTACGGTCAGCTCGCTCAGGCCCATGCCCAAGTAGGCGCGCAGGGTTTCGTCCGCCGGGTCGCCCGCGTGCAGCACCTGCAGTTTGTCGCCGGCCAGGCGTAGGCCCAGCTCGACCGCGCGCGCGTCCTGCTCGGCGCGGCGAGCGCGGCCGGAGGTCGGATGCGCGCCGATGGAAACCAGGGTGATGATGTTCAGGTTGTTAGGCAGCATCACGTGCGCCTCCTTGGCGATAGGCGGTAACCCGCTCGATCAGCGCGGCGAGGATCGCCGCCGAATCGCCGATTACCGAAAGGTCGGCCCGTTTGATCATGTCGCAGCCCGGATCCAGGTTGATCGCGATTACCTTGTCGCAGGCGCCGATGCCTTGCAGGTGCTGGATGGCGCCGGAGATGCCCACGGCCATGTAGACCCGCGCGGTGACCCAGGTGCCGGTGGCACCGACCTGGCGGTTGCGTGGCATGAAGCCGTCGTCCACCGCCACCCGCGACGCGCCTTCGGTGGCGCCGAGGGCGACGGCGGCGCTGTGAAACTGGGTCCAGTCCTTGACCCCATTACCGCCGGAGAGGATGAACTCGGCTTCGGCCATGGGGATCAATGCCGGGTCGACTGCCACGGCGCCGAGGTCCTCGATGCGCGGCAGGTTGCGCGCGATCGGGTCGCGCAGTTCGACCCGCTGCACTGCATGGCGGGTGTCGCTGACCGGCTCGGCGCATTCGACGGCGGCCAGGATCAGCCGCGGCGCACTGCGCACCAGGTCTTCGCGGCCGGCCCCGGCGCGACCGATGCACTGGCCCTCGGTGACCTGCCAGACCCGCGTGGCCGGACGCTCGGCGAGTTTGGCGGCCAGCCGGCGGCCGAGTTCGCCGCCGCCGGTGCGGCTGTCCGGCAGCAGCCAGTGGCGTGGTGCCAATTGGCTTTCCAGCGCACTGAGGGCCAGCACCCGTTGCTCGGGGGCATAGCCTTCGTACAGCTCGCCTTCGATGTGCAGCAGGCGGTCGACGCCGGCGCTGTCGAAGGCGCTTTCCTTGTGCTCGCCGAACACCACCGCGACCACGGCGCCATCGCTGCCGGCCAGCTTGTTGGCCAGGCCGAGCAGGTCCTTGTCGTGGCTGCTCAGGCGGCCGCCGATCATGTCCGGCACCACGGCGATATAAAACGCCGGTTGCTCGATCACATGCAGCGGTAGTTGCACCACTGCACTGGCGGTTGTGCGCTTGCCGCTGCCGCCTTGTTGGGCGCCACTACGGTCGATCCGTTTGAGCCCGTTGGGGCCGATGAATCCGAGCGCGTGGGGGTTCTTGCGGACGAGGCCGTTGGGCCCCATCCAGCTGGTCTCAGCCTTCTGCATGGCCGCGTGTAGCGGATGCAGGCGGTTGCGGGCGATCCATTCGGCCCGCGGGTCGCGGCGGATGATGTCGCTCATCAGTGCACCTCCAGAGCTTCAAGCTTGGCCGGAACGGGCTTTTTTGCCGGGGCGGGGGCCTCGAGCAACACGTCTGCCACCAGCTCGGCGATGTCCTTGATCTGTGGCCGCGGTTCGACCACGCCTTCGAGCATCGCGGTGCACTGCGGGCAGCCCACGGCGACCAGTTCGGCGCCAGTTTCCTGAATGTCGACCATGCGCATGTCGGGAATCCGCTGCTTGCCGGGGATGTCGGTAATCGGCGCGCCGCCACCACCGCCGCAGCAGCGCGAACGGAAGCCGGAACGCTCCATCTCCTTGACCTCGATGCCAATCGCCTTGAGCACCGCGCGCGGGGCTTCATATTCGCCGTTGTAACGGCCCAGGTAGCAGGGGTCGTGATAGGTGACACTGCCGCCCTTGTGTTGGCCGAGATTGAGTTTCTGGCCGCTGATCAGCTCGTCCATGTAGGTGCTGTGGTGCAGCACCTGATAGTGGCCGCCCAGTTCGCCGTATTCGTTTTTCAGGACGTGGAAGCTGTGCGGGTCGCAGCTGACAATCTTGTTGAACTGGTACTGGCTCATGGTGGCGATGTTGCGTTTGGCCAGGGTCTGGAAGGTCGCTTCGTCGCCCAGGCGCCGGGCTACGTCGCCGCTGTCGCGTTCTTCCAGGCCGAGTACGGCGAAGTCGACGTTGGCCGCTTTGAGTACCTTGACGAAGGCGCGCAGGGTGCGCTGGTTGCGCATGTCGAAGGCGCCGTCGCCAACCCAGAACAACACGTCTACCGACTTCTTCTCGCTCAGCAGTGGCAGGTTGAGGTCCGCTGCCCAGTTCAAGCGGCCGCCGGGAGCGAAGCCGCCGGGGTTGTCGGTGGCAATCAGGTTATCCAGCACCTCGGCGCCCTTGTTCGGCGTGGCGCCTTTTTCCAGGGTCAGGTGACGGCGCATGTCGACGATGGCATCGACGTGCTCGATCATCATCGGGCATTCCTCGACGCAGGCGCGGCAGGTGGTGCACGACCACAGGGTTTCTGCATCGACCAGCGCCTTGCCGTTGAGGTTGACGATCGGCAAGTGCGGGCCACCGCTGTGTTCGCCAATGGCCTGGCCAGGGTAGGGCGAGCCGGCGAACTTGGCGTCAGTACCACCCGCCAGGCCGACCACCATGTCCTGAATCAGCTTCTTCGGGTTCAGCGGCTGGCCGGCGGCGAAGGCCGGGCAGGCTGCCTCGCACTTGCCGCACTGCACGCAGGCGTCGAAACCGAGCAGTTGGTTCCAGGTGAAATCGCTGGGTTTTTCCACGCCCAGCGAGGCCTTGGGGTCGTTCAGGTCCAGGGCTTTCAGGCCAGTCGAACGGCCGCCGCCGAAGCGCTCGCTGCGGCGGTGCCAGGCCAGGTGCAAGGCGCCGGCGAAGGCGTGCTTCATCGGCCCGCCCCAGGTCATGCCGAAGAACAGCTCGGACACGCCCCAGGCCACGCCGACCGCGAGGATCACGGCGAGGATCCAACCACCGAAACCTTCCGGAAGAATCCCGGCCACCGGCAGGGTGGCAATAAAGAAGCTCACGGCGAACATCAGCAGGCTTTTCGGCAGGCGCATCCACGGGCCTTTCGACAGCCGCGCGGGCGGGTCGAGGCGGCGCTTGGCGACGAACAGCGCACCGACGAACATCAGCACGCAGGCGCCCAGCAGGGCGAAACCGAGGATCCGGCTGTGCAGGCCGAAGCCGTGTACCAGGATCGCCAGTGCGGCAGCCAGGACGAAGCCACCGGCGGTGGCCACGTGGGTCTTGGACATGTATTTGTCGCGCTCGACCACATGGTGCAGATCCACCAGGTAGCGGCGTGGCATGGCCAGCAGGCCACCGAGCCAATCGACCTTGGCCGGTTTGCCGCGGCGCCACATGAGGAAACGCTTGCCGGCACCGAGTACGGCCAGGCCGAGTGCGGCGAACAGCAGAATAGGGAGTAGGGTGTTCAACATCTGATGGTCCTCACGGAGCCCGTGCTGGAGACAGTTCCCGTGGCAGGGGCTTTAGCCGCGACGCTTTGCGATCAAGCCGTCGCGGCTAAAGCCCCTCCCACAGAGGTAGGCGGCTAGGTCAGAAGTCCTTGCACAACCGCAGGGCGTCGTAGATCGCCGCATGGGTGTTGCGTTGGGCCACGCAGTCACCGATGCGGAACAGCAGATAGCCGTCGCCGGTCTCGGACAGGCAAGGCTGCGGCTTGATCGCGAACAGCGCTTCAACGTCGATCTGGCCCTTGTTACGCGAACCTTCCTTCAGAGCGTAGTAAAGGGTTTCGTCCGGACGTACGCCGTTCTCCACCACCACCTGATCGACCACGCGTTCTTCCTGGGCGCCGGTGTATTCGTTCTCCAGCACCGCCACCAGCTTGTCGCCCTCGCGGTAGACCTTTTCCAGCATCATGTCGCTGGTCATGATCACACCCTTCGGGTACATGCTGCGGTAGGCCGTCGGGAACGAGGTGCCGCCCATGCCTACACCCGGCTTGATGTCGTCGGTGACGATCTCGACCTGACTGCCCTTGTCGGCGATGAAGTCTGCGACCGACATGCCGGTGAATTCACAGATGGTGTCGTACACCAGCACGTTCTTGCCCGGTGCGACCTTGCCGTCGAGGACATCCCAGCTGCTCACTACCAGGCCTTCGGCCGCGCCCCAGTGCTCGTTCTGCTCGAGGAACGGATGACCGCCGTTGGCCAGCACTACTACATCCGGACGCAGGTCCATGATGCTCGCGTGATCGGCACCAGTGCCCAGGCGCAGGTCGATTTTCAGGCGCGCCAGTTCCAGCTGATACCAACGGGTGATGCCGGCGATCTGGTCACGTTGTGGCGCCTTGGAGGCCGTGGTGATCTGCCCGCCAAGTTGGTCCTTCTTCTCGAACAGGGTGACATCGTGGCCACGTTCGGCCGCGACGCGCGCCGCTTCCATGCCGGCTGGACCACCACCGACTACCACCACCTTGCGCTTGACGCCGGTGGTCTTCTCGATGATGTGCGGCAGGCCCATGTATTCACGCGAGGTCGCGGCGTTCTGGATGCACAGCACGTCCAGGCCCTGGTACTGGCGGTCGATGCAGTAGTTGGCACCGACGCACTGCTTGATCTGGTCGACCTGGCCCATCTTGACCTTGGCGATCAGGTGCGGGTCGGCGATGAACGCGCGGGTCATGCCGACCATGTCGACGTAACCGCCTTCGAGGATCCGGGTGGCCTGGTTCGGGTCCTTGATGTTCTGTGCGTGCAGCACCGGAATCTTGACCACTTCCTTGATCCCGGCCGCCAGATGCAGGAACGGCTCGGGCGGAAAGCTCATGTTGGGGATAACGTTGGCCAGGGTGTTGTGGGTGTCGGCGCCAGAACCCACCACGCCCATAAAATCGAGCAAGCCGGTGTCATCGTAGTACTTGGCGATCTGCTTCATGTCCTCGTGGGACAAGCCATCCGGGTGGAACTCGTCGCCGGAGATGCGCAGGCCCACGCAGAAATCGTCACCGACTTCCTTGCGCACGGCCTTGAGCACTTCCAGGCCGAATTTCATCCGGCCCTCGAAGGTGCCGCCCCATTCGTCGGTACGCTTGTTGACCCGTGGCGACCAGAACTGGTCGATCATGTGCTGGTGCACGGCCGACAACTCGACGCCGTCCAGGCCGCCTGCTTTGGCCCGGCGCGCGGCCTGGGCGAAGTCACCGATGATGCGCCACATCTCTTCCGGCTCGATGGTCTTGCAGGTCGCGCGGTGTACCGGTTCGCGGATGCCGGACGGCGACATCAGGGTCGGCCAGTCGAAACCATCCCAGCGCGAGCGACGACCCATGTGGGTAATCTGGATCATGATCTTGGCGCCATGCTTGTGCATGGCGTCGGCCAGGTTCTGGAAGTGCGGGATGATCCTGTCGGTGGACAGGTTCACCGAGCTCCACCAGCCATGGGGGCTGTCGATGGAGACCACCGAGGAGCCGCCGCAGATGGCCAGGCCGATGCCGCCCTTGGCCTTCTCTTCGTAGTACTTGACGTAACGCTCGGTGGTCATGCCGCCGTCGGTGGCCATGACCTCGGCGTGCGCGGTGGACACGATACGGTTACGGATGGTCAGTTTACCGATCTGGATCGGCTGGAACATTGCTTCAAAAGCCATTACGGCATCCTCACGGTAAGCGGCCTAGCGGTCTCTGTGGGAGGCGCTTTAGCGGCGATGCTGTCGCGGCTAAAGCCCCTCCCACGGACGGTTGTTTTGATCAGAGTGGCTTGACGATGAACAGGCCGTGGTCGTGGCCTTCTTGCGAAGCACCGTGGACCTGTTCGGCCACCGTGCGGATCGAGCTGCCCTGGGCGGCCAGGATCTGATCCATGGCGCCGGCGAACCAGCCGGTAAACATGTAGTCGACCATGCGCCCGCACTGGCCGTAGACGTAGACGAAAGCGGAGTGATCCAGGCGCACCTCGCAGGTGCCTTTGTCGAGGTCGATCGATTGGGTCTTGAACAGGCCCCAGCCGCGTTGCGACAGGCGCTTCATGTAATGCTCGAACACCGCCACACCGGACAGGCCGTGGCACTCGGCTTCCTTCTCACACCAATGCCAGGCGGACTTGTAGCCGGCCTTGTAAAGGATCTCGGCATAGGCGTCGGCGCCCAGCACTTCCTCGATGCCAATGTGGTTGTTGACGAAGAAATGCCGCGGCACATAGAGCATCGGCAGGGCGTCGGTGGTCCAGACGCCGGTTTCGCTGTCGACTTCGATGGGCATTTCGGGTGCGTGGGTGGTCATGATGTTCAGTACTCCAGAATCTTGTTTGATTTGTGGGAGGGGCCGGGCGGCGTTCCGCTTTAGCCGCGCTGCTCTCAAGAGCGCTGCCCCTTCGGGGCAAGTCGCGGCTAAAGCCCCTCCCACATTCGTTCGTGCCATGTGTAGGGGTTTATTCGCCCCAGACGTCTTTCAATACGCGGACCCAGTTCTCGCCCATGACCTTGCGCACGGTGCGCTCGGGCATGCCGCGCTTGAGCAGGGTCTCGGTGAGGTTGGGGAATTCACCAACAGTACGGATGCCCAGCGGGTTGACGATCTTGCCGAAGCTGGTCAGACGGCGGGCGTAGCCCTTGTCGTGGGTCAGCCACTCGAAGAAGTCCTGGCCGTGGCCCTGGGTGAAGTCGGTGCCGATACCGATGGCGTCTTCGCCGACGATATTCATCACGTACTCGATGGCCTCGGCGTAGTCGTCGATGGTCGAGTCGATGCCCTTGGCCAGGAACGGCGCGAACATGGTCACGCCGACGAAGCCGCCGTGGTCGGCGATGAACTTCAGCTCGGCGTCGGACTTGTTGCGCGGGTGCTCTTTCAGCCCGGACGGCAGGCAATGCGAGTAGCACACGGCTTTCTTCGACTCGAGGATGACTTCCTCGGACGTCTTGCTGCCGACGTGGGACAGGTCGCACATGATGCCGACCCGGTTCATCTCGGCGACGATCTCGCGGCCGAAGCCGGACAGGCCGCCGTCGCGCTCGTAGCAGCCGGTGCCAACCAGGTTCTGGGTGTTGTAGCACATCTGCACGATGCCCACGCCGAGCTGCTTGAACACCTCGACGTAGCCAATCTGGTCCTCGAACGCGTGGGCGTTCTGGAAGCCGAAGAGGATGCCGGTCTTGCCCTGGGCCTTGGCCGCGTGGATGTCGGCGGTGGTACGCACCGGGATCACCAGGTCGCTGTTGTCGCGGATCAGCTTCTGACTGGCGGCGATGTTGTTGACCGTGGCCTGGAAACCTTCCCATACCGAAACCGTGCAATTGGCCGCGGTCAGGCCGCCCTTGCGCATGTCTTCGAACAGTTCACGGTTCCACTTGGCGATGATCAGGCCATCAATAACGATGCTGTCGGCGTGCACTTGTGCTGGGCTCATTCGGCTGTCCCCTTTGTCTGCTGTCGCCAAACCCGGTGTTGGCGCTTTGTGGGGAGCATATCCCTGGGGGGCGGGGCGACCCGGTGCAAAAACGACTGGGGTATTGCCGAAAGCGTCAATGCCAGGTCGCGAACGGATAAGCCGTCGGCAAGGCCGCTTGTGTCGGGTGGGCTTTCGCCCACCGACAGCCGAGCAGCGAACGCGGGCTGAAGCCCGCTCTTAAGGGAGTGAGGCCGCCGGATGCTCGTGACGATCCTGGCTGGGGCACGTGGCGAAGCGCACGCGATAGCAGCGGGAGAAATACGAGGAGGATTCGAAGCCGCAGGCCAGGCCGACTTCCAGTACGCTCAGGTCGGTCTGGCGCAGCAACTGGCGCGCCTTGTCCAGGCGCAGGGCCAGGTAGAAGTTGGACGGGGTTTCGTTCAGGTGCTGGCGGAACAGGCGTTCCAGCTGGCGCGGGGTGACCTTGATCAGTTCGGCGAGTTGCTGGGAACTGAGTGGTTCTTCGCTGTGGCGCTGCATTTCACCGATGACCTGTACCAGCTTCTTGTTGTGCACGTCATAGCGGCTGGCGATCTGCATGCGCTGATGATCCTGGCGCGTGCGGATGCGGCCGAGGACGAATTGCTCGGACACCGCCAGCGCCAGCGCTTCACCGTGGTCGCGGTCGATCAGGGTGAGCATCAGGTCGAGGCTGGCGGTGCCGCCGGCGCTGGTGATGCGCTTACCGTCGATTTCGAACAGTTCCTGGGTGACCGCCAAGCGTGGATAGCGCTCCTGAAAGGCTTCGATGGCTTCCCAGTGCAGGGTCAGCTGCTGCCCGGCAAACAGCCCGGCTTCGGCCAGGACGAAGCTGCCGGTGTCGATGCCGCCCAGGGTTGCCCCTTCGCGCTCGACCCGATGCAGCCACAGTGACAGGCGGTGGTCGAAAGTCGCCAGGGGCTGGAAGCCGGCGACCACGAACAGGCTGTCGCCGGCCGCCGGCAGTTCCAGGGCGGTATCGACGTTGAGCGACATGCCGTTGCTGGCCTCCACCGCGGCGCCATCCAGGCTGAGCAGGCGCCAGCGATAGAGCTCGCCGCGAAAGCGATTGGCCACGCGCAACGGCTCGATGGCCGACATCAGGCCCATCATGGAAAAGCCGGGCAGCAGGAGAAAGCACAGGGTCTG
The DNA here is from genome assembly GCF_002025205.1 of Pseudomonas sp. CC6-YY-74. Lineage (GTDB taxonomy): Bacteria > Pseudomonadota > Gammaproteobacteria > Pseudomonadales > Pseudomonadaceae > Aquipseudomonas > Aquipseudomonas paeninsulae. The sequence goes on from NZ_CP019947.1 coordinate 4,282,299, forward strand.
GGGCATGGCTGGGTTCCGCGAAGGCTGGTCGTTACTAAAAGGCAGAAGAGCTCTCAGTACAAGCAATAAGGTCGTTACTGTTCAACAGCTGGTCGTTCTAGTTCGTTTTTTAACCGGTAGCGCTGCGTAATCTGACCCCATCGGGCGCACTCAGGCCTGAGTACGGGACGGGGCGTCAGCGCTCCGGGAGAACAACAAGGAAAACCCTAACGCCATACGAGGGCGCATTGATGAAAAGTTTCAAGGTAATCGCCGGTTGCTGTTTGCTCGGTCTGTTCAGCTCGTCGCTATTGGCCGCCGAACAGGCCAGCTGCCAGAAGGCACGCATCGGCATGGTTGGCTGGACCGACGTGGTCGCCACTACCGCCGTGGCCAGTACCCTGCTCGAAGGCTTGGGCTATGCAACCACCCAGACCCAAGCCTCACAGCAGATTGTCTTTTCCGGCATCCAGCGTGACCAACTCGACTTCTTCCTCGGTTACTGGAAGCCGTTGATGGACGACAACATTGCGCCGTTTCTCGCCAAGAAGTCGGTCCGGGTGCTCAGCGAACCGGGTCTCTCCGATGGCATCTCCAGCCTGGCGGTGCCCAGCTATACCGCCGAGGCGGGCCTGAAGACCTACGCCGATATCGCCAAATTCAGGGAGCAACTGGACGGCAAGATCTATGGCATCGATCCGGGTACCGGGGCCAACACCACGATCAAGAAAATGATCGACAGCAACCAGTTCGGCCTCGGCGGCTTCGAACTGATCGAGTCGAGCGAGTCGGCCATGCTCGCCGCGGTCAGCCGTGCGACGCGGAGCAAGAAGCCGGTGGTGTTCTTCGGCTGGGCACCGCACCCGATGAACATCAAGATGGACGTTACCTACCTGACCGGCAGTGAGGACGTATTCGGCGCCGATGAAGGCCTGGCCACCGTCTGGACCGTCACCGCGCCAGACTACGCCCAGCGCTGCCCCAATATCGACCGTCTGCTGAGCAATCTGCGCTTCACCGCCGCCCAGGAGGGTCAGATGATGGCGCCGATCATGGACCGCGAAGAGCCCAAGGACGTCGCGCGCAAGTGGCTGAAGGAAAACCCGCAGGAGCTGCGCAAGTTCCTGGCCGGGGTGACCACCTTCGATGGCAAGGATGGCGTCGCCGCCGTGCAGGCCGCGCTCAAGTAAGACCGGCCCGTTCCACACACTCCCCAATCAATCGCCGTGTCGTGCGCCCCTCCTGGGCGCCCGGCACCCATTCGCCTCGAATAAGGATGGAAACTCCATGAACTACGAAGTCATTGTCACCTGTGCAGTCACCGGCGCCGGCGATACCGTTGGCCGTCATCCGGCCATTCCGGTCACCCCCAAGCAGATCGCCGACGCCGCCATCGAAGCCGCCAAGGCCGGTGCCACCGTCGCCCACTGCCATGTGCGTGACCCCAAGACTGGCAAGGGCAGCCGCGATCTGGCCTTGTACCGCGAGGTAGTCGAGCGCATCCGCGAGAGCGACACCGACGTGATCATCAACCTTACCGCCGGCATGGGCGGTGATCTGGAGATCGGTCCGGGCGAGCAGCCCATGGAGTTTGGCGCCGGCTCCGACCTGGTCGGCCCGTTGACCCGCCTGGCGCATATCGAGGAGCTGCGCCCGGAGATCTGCACCCTGGACTGCGGCACCCTGAATTTCGGCGACGGTGACTACATCTACGTCGCCACCCCGGCGCAACTGCGTGCCGGTGCCAAGCGCATCACCGAGCTGGGGGTCAAGGCCGAGCTGGAAATCTTCGACACCGGTCACCTGTGGTTCGCCAAGCAGATGATCAAGGAAGGCCTGCTGGACGATCCGATCTTCCAGATCTGCCTGGGCATCCCATGGGGCGCTCCGGCCGACACCACCACCATGAAGGCCATGGCCGACAACCTGCCGGCGGGCGCCACCTGGGCCGGCTTCGGCATCGGTCGCCTGCAGATGCCGATGGCCGCCCAAGCCATGCTGCTCGGTGGTCACGTGCGGGTCGGCCTGGAAGACAACATCTGGCTGGACAAAGGAGTACCGGCGACCAACGGCAGCCTGGTCGAACGCGTCGTCGAAATCATCCAGCGCCTCGGTGGCAGGGTTCTGACCCCGGCCGAAGGCCGCGCCAAGATGAAGCTCAAGCCGCGCGGCTGAGCTGATCTAGACGGGGCGATCGCGGTCGCCCCGGACTTATTCGCCGCCCGGATAGCATCCCAAACAAATTGAATCGCCCCGCCCGAATCCAATTCGGGCAAGCCAAGCAGGAGCCATCATGGCCTTTGTCACCGAACTGAAAACCTTCGCCGCCCTCGGCACCGGCGTGATCGGCGCCGGCTGGATCGCCCGCGCCCTGGCCCATGGCCTCGACGTTGTGGCCTGGGACCCGGCACCTGGCGCCGAAGCGGCGCTGCGTGAGCGCATCGCCAACGCCTGGCCGGCGCTCAAGCAGCAAGGCCTGGTGCCCGGTGCTTCGCCCGAGCGCCTGCGTTTCGTCGACAGCATCGACGAGTGTGTGAAGAACGCCGACTTCATCCAGGAAAGCGCTCCCGAGCGTCTGGAGTTGAAGCTCGACCTGCATGCCAAGATCAGCGCCGCGGCGCGGCCCAACGTGCTGATCGGTTCGAGCACCTCGGGCCTGCTGCCCAGCGAGTTCTACGCCGACGCCGTGCACCCCGAGCGCTGTGTGGTCGGTCACCCGTTCAACCCGGTGTACCTGTTGCCGCTGGTGGAAGTGGTTGGCGGCCAGAAGACCGCGCCGGAAGCGGTACAGGCCGCCATTCAGGTGTATACCAGCCTGGGCATGCGCCCGCTGCACGTGCGCAAGGAAGTACCGGGGTTTATCGCCGACCGTCTGCTCGAGGCGCTGTGGCGCGAGTCGCTGCACCTGGTTAACGATGGCGTCGCCACCACCGGCGAGATCGACGATGCGATCCGTTTCGGTGCCGGCCTGCGCTGGTCGTTCATGGGCAGCTTCCTGACCTACACCCTGGCGGGCGGCAATGCCGGCATGCGTCACTTCATGGCCCAGTTCGGCCCGGCGCTGAAACTGCCCTGGACCTACCTGGAAGCGCCGGAGCTGACCGACGGCCTGATCGACAGCGTGGTGGAAGGCACCACTGAGCAGCAGGGCCAGCGCAGCATCGCCGAGCTGGAGCGCTACCGTGACGATTGCCTGATGGCGGTGATGGACGCGATCAAAGCAACCAAGGCCAAGCACGGCTTCGACTTCGCTGATTAAGGTGCGCGGCCCCTGGGTTGAATCCAGGGGCCGGCTCGGCAGTTGCCGCGTGGTGCTACCACGCGCATTTCTGATGCGGGAGGCGTGATGTTTGAGGATCTGCAACAACAGCGAGTGATGATCACTGCCGGTGCCTCGGGTATCGGCCGGGCGACGGCCCTGGCGTTTCTCGCCGCCGGCGCCCGGGTGCATCTTTGCGATATCAATGCTCAGGCGCTGGAAGCGCTGCTCAGCGAACATCCGCAGCTCAGCGGCTCGCTGATCGACGTCGGCGACGAGGCTCAGGTCGAGCGTTTTTTCAGTGAGGGCCTGGATGCCCTGGGCGGAATCGACGTGCTGGTCAACAATGCCGGTATCGCCGGTCCTGCCGGCCACCTCGAAGGGCTCGACAGCCTGGCTTGGCGCAGCACCTTCGACGTCAACCTGCACTCCACCTTCTACTGCTGCAAGCTCGCGCTACCGCTGATGAAGGCCGCGCGCAGCGGCTGCATCATCAACATTTCCTCCAGCGCCGGGATCATGGGCTACCCGTTGCGCACGGCCTATGCAGCGGCGAAGTGGGCTGTCACCGGGCTGAGTAAATCCCTGGCCATGGAGGTGGGCGAGTTCGGTATCCGGGTCAACGCCATCTGCCCTGGCTCGATCAGTGGCGCGCGCATGGACGGGGTGATCGAGCGCGAGGCCAAGGCCAGTGGCAAGCGCGCGGATGACGTGCGGGCCGCCTACGTCAGCCAATGCTCGCTGAAGACCTTCATCGACCCCGAGGACATCGCCGCCATGATCCTGTTCCTGAGCTCCAAGGCTGGCGCCAAGATCACCGGCCAAGCCCTGAGCGTCGATGGTGACACCCATACCCTGGCCAATGCCTGAGTCCCGCACCGGCTTTAGTCCAACTATTACCACGCCGTGCGGCAAGCCGCCGCCGGCCCAGGAGCCTAACCGATGTCCAGCGCTCAACCCCTGACCACTTACCAGACCGAGATTCTTCCGGAGTGGGTGGATTACAACGGCCATCTGCGTGATGCCTTCTACCTGCTGGTCTTCAGCTTCGCCACCGACGCGCTTATGGATCAGCTGGGCCTCGACGAAGCGGGTCGCACGCGCACCGGGCATACCCTGTATACCCTGGAGTGCCACCTGAACTACCTCGACGAGGTCAAGCTCGGTGAGGCGGTCGAAGTGCGCACTCAACTGCTGGCTCACGACCGTAAACGTATGCACATCCACCATAGCCTGCACCGGGTAGGCGTGGCCGCTGCGCTGGCCGAGAGCGAGCAGATGTTGATGAACATCGACACCCGCACTTCGCGCTCGGCGACCTTCGACGAGCAGGTGCTGCAGCAGGTACTGGCGTTGGCCGAGACCCATCGTGATCTGCCGTCCCCTGCCTGCGTTGGCCGGGTGATCGGCCTGCCGCCGGCCAGGGCATAGACCCGCGATCGAGCCTGAGTCCTTCTATCCCAGCAGCGTGAACAACCACACTATTTGAAGCATCCCGCCCGGAGATCGCCATGAACGCTGTAGACCCCTCCCTCGACGCTGCGCCAATCGCCGATTGGCGCAGCTACCCGATCAGTACCGGCCTGGTTGGCCTTAGCTCCACTAGCGACAGCCTGGAGGTCACCTGGAGCGATGCTCGAACCAGCCCCTTCCATCACCAGTGGCTGCGTGATAACTGCACCTGCAGCCAGTGCGTTTACAGTGTGACCCGCGAGCAGCTGTTCGAGATCGTCGATGTGCCGCCAGAGTTGCATCCCCAGCGCACCCGCATCGACCAACAGGGGCACCTGCTGATCGACTGGCAGGATGGTCACCACAGTCGCTTCCATCCCGGCTGGCTGCGCGCCCATGCCTACGACGACGCCTCTCGGGCCGAGCGTCGCGCGCTGCGCCCACAGAGCCGTTTATGGGGCGCCGAGATGGGCGAGCAACTGCCGCAGTTCGACTACCAGGCGGTGATGGAAGATGACGCCGCGCTGCTGCAGTGGCTGCTGGCGGTGCGTGACATCGGCCTGACCCAGCTACGCGGTGTGCCGACCTCCGAGGACGTCTTGCCAGTGCTCGCCAAGCGCATCTCCTTCATTCGCCAGAGCAACTTCGGCGTGCTGTTCGATGTGCAGTCCAAGGCCGACGCCGACAGCAATGCCTACACCTCCTTCAACCTGCCGCTGCACACCGACCTGCCGACCCGCGAGTTGCAGCCGGGTCTGCAGTTTCTGCATTGCCTGGTCAACGATGCCACGGGCGGCGAGAGTGTCTTCGTCGACGGTTTCGCCATCGCCGCGGCCTTACAGCAGGAGGCGCCTGAGCTGTTCCAAATCCTCTGTGACACGCCCATCGAGTTCCGCAACAGGAGCCGCACCAGCGACTACCACCGTATGGCGCCGATCATCGGCCTGGACGCCTACGGCGTGATCAGTGAGATCCGCATGGGCAACTTCCTGCGGGGCGCCTTCGATGCACCGGCAGAGCGCATGCCGGCGCTGTATAGCGCTTACCGGCGGTTCATCGAGATGACCCGCGAACCGCGTTTCCGTGTGCAGCGCAGGTTGGATGCGGGGCAACTCTGGTGCTTCGACAACCGCCGTACCTTGCATGCCCGCACTGAATTCGACCCGGCCAGCGGTGCCCGTCACTTCAAGGGCTGTTATGTCGATCGCGACGAGCTGCTCTCGCGGATTCATGTGTTGCAACGCTAGGGCGCTAACGCGCAGGCCAGGCATAACCCTGTCCTGCGATCTGCGTGCAGCGGCGCCCGTTTATGACTCTGGCCAGAAACGGATAAATATACCGAGGGCAAAGGCCGTGTTTTTATTGCTTTCGCTGACGTTGCCGCTTCATAACAATGCTTTTCGTATCGTTTTGGCCGAATTTTGCCTGATACGGCCGCTTCGAACTGCAGCCGCAGACTTGAAGGACGGATTACCCAAACCACGCACACGCGTGACTAGCAGCGAATGCCTCGCACGTGTTTATTCAGGCCGCAATGGAACGCGTCGAACGACACCAAGTACTGCGGAAAGATCAACAACCTGGGCGGCGAAACTTGGCGCCAGGCGGATCAGCCGTCGGCTGAGAAGAATCTCTTCAGTGAATTGAAGAAATAGCGACACGCATAACAAATACAAAAATTAGCCGTAGCTCTCCGTGGAGAACACGTAAATGTCGACCATAAAAGAAAAATTCGGTGGCGCCCCTGGCACCACCGTATTCAAAGAAGATTTGCTGTGTAAAACGGGCCTGTTCAAAGGCATGCACAAGGGCATGACTATTGTGTCCGCGGTCATGGTTTTGGCCTTCGTGCTGTTTGCCGGGTTCAATACCGAATTGGCCGGGACCCTGTTCGGTGCCACTCGCAGCTGGATCGAAGGGATTTTCGGCTGGTACTACTTGGTGGTCATGGTGTTCTTCATCGCGATCTGTGTCGTGCTGGTGTTCACCCGCTACGGCAGCGTGCGCCTCGGCGACGATGACAGTAGGCCGGACTTCAGCAATTTTGCCTGGTTCTCCATGCTGTTCTCCGCCGGCATCGGCATCGGCATCCTGTTCTTCGGCGTGGCCGAGCCGATCTTCTACCTGGATAACAGCGGCGCCTTCGGCTACCCGAACAACCCCTACGCCGACCTGGCCGGCGCTACTGCCATCGGCCATGCGCGGGCGGTGGATGCCCTGCGGGTGACCTACTTTCACTGGGGTTTTCATGGCTGGGCGGTGTACGCCATCGTCGGTCTGTCGCTGGCCTATTTCGCCTACCGCAAGAAGCTGCCGCTGGCCCTGCGTTCGGCGCTGCATCCCTTCATTGGCGATCGCATCTACGGGCCGATCGGCCATATCGTCGACCTGTTCGGCGTGCTCGGTTGCGTATTCGGCATCGCCACCTCCCTGGGCCTGGGCGTCAGCCAGATGGCCGTGGGCCTGGAGCGCCTGATTGGCGTGGACCCGGGCACCACTACCCAGCTGGTGCTGATCGGTCTGATCTCCATCGTCTCGATCATGTCGGCGCTGTCCGGTGTGGGCCGCGGCATCAGGATCCTTTCCGAATGGAACATCATCATCTCCGCCCTGGTGGTGGCCTTCTTCCTGTTCGGCGGGCCTACCGCCTGGCTGCTGAGTATGTTCGGCGAGTCGCTGGGCAGCTACCTGGTCAACTTCATGCCGATGGGCCTGTGGTTCCCCGAAGAAGAAGGGCCGGCGGCCTGGCAGAACGGCTGGACCGTGTTCTACTGGGGCTGGTGGCTGGCGTGGGCACCCTTCGTCGGGCTGTTCATCGCGCGCATCTCGCGTGGCCGCACCCTGCGTGAGTTCGTCATCGGCGTGGTCTGCGTACCGACCCTGATTATCTTCGTCTGGCTGGGCATCTTCGGCGGTTCGGCGCTCTATCAGGAACTGAATGCCGCGGGGGGTGCCGGCACTGGCGAGCTGATCCAGTTGGTGAATGCCTGGAACCTGCCGGCCGCACTGTTCGCCACGGCCGACGGCATCGCCGGTACCGGCATCATGGGTTGGGTGCTGTCGGCCATGCTGGTGTTCCTGCTGGTCAGCTGGTTCGTCACCTCGTCCGACTCCGGCACCCTGGTGCTGACCACCATCCTGTCCCTGGGTAACGAGGAACCGCCGAAGATCTTCCGCATCTTCTGGGGCACCGTGATCGGCTTCGTCGCCGGGGTATTGCTGGTCGCCGGCGGCCTCAGTGCGCTGCAGACCGCCAATATCGCAGCGGCGCTACCGCTCAGTGTGGTGATCCTGCTGATGACCCTTGGCGTGCTCAAGTCGCTGATCATGGACTCGGGCGAAGTCGCAGGCGCAGACGTTAAGATCCAGGCGGATAACGCCTAAGCGTCCTTAGCGGTGCGCTGCAAGGCACGGGCCTCCTACGGGAGGCCCGTGCCGTTTCAGGGCTGCGCCAGAACCTCGCGCAAGCTGGTCAGGGCCACCTGCAGTAGCCGTGGGTCCTGCGCATCGCTGGCATAGGTGACGAAGATGGGCCGTTTGAACTCCGGCGCATCCGCCACCTGGTGCAGCTCGCCGGACTTCAACAGGGGTGCCGCCTGGCGCTCCGCCAGGTAGGCGCACCCTCCGTTGCGCTGCAGCCAGGGCAGACCCAACGCAGCAAAGCCGCAGGTCAGTCGGCTGCTCTGCAGCTGCGGCAAGCGCTCCGAGTGCGCCGCGTTATAGCCCCAGCCCCAGTCGATATACAGGTAGTTGTCGGCGGTTACTTGGTCCAGCGATGTGGCGCGGCTGGACACCATCAGCAAGCGGTCTTCTGCAGCCTGCTCGACCACTAGGCCGGCCGTGGCGTCGGCGACGAAGATAAGGCCGATATCCAGGGCTCCCGCGGCGATCTGGCGGACGATGGCCCCCGAATAATCGGCCTCCAGGTGGAGGTTCAGGTGTGGATCGTATTGGTGCAGGACGCTGCCCCAACGAAACAGTAGATCGCCGGCCAGGCTGGGATGTGCAGCGAGGCGCAGTCGACCGCTGCTGGTTTGCTGCTGGGCGAGCTCGCGCTTGGCGCGTTGCCAGCGCTGCTGCATGGCGATGGCATGGTGATAGAACTGGCGCCCGGCCGGGGTCAATGACATGCCTTCATTGCTGCGCACGAATAACGGTTGATCCAGCTGTTCTTCAAGCTGCTTGATCCGCGAACTGACTGCCGACTTGGTCAGGCACAGTTGTTCGGCGCACAGACTCAAGCGTTTCAGGTCGGCCAGGGTGAGGAAGGTCTTGATCGCTTGCAGGTCCAATGGAGTCCCCTGGCGTCGACTGTTTTAGGGTCGGCGAAGTTGGCGGTGTTGGAGTGTACAAAAAAATCAAACACTCAGTCCGAAACTATCCGATATGCCTCCCGTCAGCGATTTCTTAGGCTCGCAGCTGTTCAATTCATCGATAGCGGCAGGTGTATATGAAAGCGATTCAGCAGCGCCCTTTAAGTGGATACCGGGTTGTCGACTTCGGTCAGTACATTGCCGGGCCGGCCGTGGCGATGATGTTGGCCGACCAGGGCGCCGAGGTGGTGCACATCGACCCGCCCCAGGGCCCGCGTTGGGATAACCCGGCGGACGCCATACTGAATCGGGGCAAGCAGCGGGTCAGTCTGGATCTGCACCGCGAGCAAGACCTGCAGCTGGCGCTGGATCTGATCAGACACGCCGATGTGCTGGTCGAGAACTTCCGCCCAGGGGTGATGGCCAGGCTGGGCCTGGGTGTCGAACAGGTGAAGCTGATCAATCCGTCACTGGTCTACCTGTCCCTGCCAGGGTTTGCCGAGCAGGACCTCGAATATGCAGGGCTACCTGCCTGGGAAGGCATTATCGCCGCGGCAGTCGGGCAGTTCACCGACATGGGTCTTAGCCGAGTACTGATGGGGATCACTCCGTCGTTTTCACCGCTGCCCCTGGCATCCGCCTATGCCTCGGTGTTGGGCGCTACAGCGGTGACCTTGGCGCTGTTTGATCGGATCAAAACGGGTCAGGGTGAGCGGATCGAAGTGCCAATCGCCGCTGCGCTCATGGAAGGCTTGGCCTACAACTCCATGCACATAGAAGGCTTGCCCGAGCGCTACCAGTCGCTGCGGGAACGCGAGATCGAGCGCCGCCGGACTAATGACCTGCCGCTGAACCTGCACTATGCCGATCTGCAGGAATTCCTCGACCCCTTCTACCGCACCTATGTTTGCCAGGATGGCCGGCCCTTTTATGCCGTCTGCTGCTCGCACTCCCGCCACCCAATCGGCTGCCTGAAAGTATTGGGCCTTTGGGACGCAGTCAGGGCGGCGGGCATACCGACCCACAGTCCCTACCTGGACGTTGCCGACTGGCCGGATGGCGCCGAATGCACGCTCTTGTCCTATCCGCTGTCGCGGGAATGGGCAGACCTGGTCTCCAACAGGATGAAAGCGGCATTCCAAACCAAGCCTGCCTACGAATGGCAGCGCCTATTCGGCGAGGCCGGGGTGCCGGGTTGTGCGCACCAGCTAACCAGCGAATGGCTGGCCAGCGAGCATGCCTTGCAGTCGGCAAGTGTGCTGGAGGTTGAAGACCCGCGTTTCGGAACCATGCGCCAGCTGGGCAATATCTGTTGGTTGCAAGGTGATACGGCCGTTACCGAAAAACAGCCGGCGCAGTCACCCAGCACTGATCGAGCTGGCGTGCTGCAGCTATTGGCCAGTTGGCGTGAACGGGGCGTTCCCCAGCCAACAGCAGGCGAGGCACCGGCAGCTAGAGGCTGGCTTGATGGTATTAAGATTCTCGACCTGACCAATGTGATTGCCGGGCCTACCATCGCCTGTACCTTGGCCCGCTTTGGCGCCGAAGTTATCAGTATCGATCCGGCAAAACCGGCGCTGGATCCTTGGAACACGTCGGTGTTCGGCATGCAGGCCAATCAGGGCAAGCAGAGTGTCTTGCTGGATCTGCAAAGCCAGCAGGGCCAAGCCGTGCTGGACAAGTTATTGATGCAGGTCGACGTCATCACGATTAACGGCAGCGATGCTCAGTTGGCGCGGCTGGGCCTGTCGGTCGAGCGACTGCAGCGGATAAATCCCGAGCTGATCCTCTGTCAGTTCGATGCCTACGGCGGGCCAAAGCGGGGGCCGCGCAGTGACCAGCCGGGTTATGACGATTTGGTTCAAGCCACCACCGGCATCATGGCCCGCTTCGGTGGCGGCATGCAGACACCCGAGGAGCATGCACACTTCGGTACGATTGATGTGCTCGGCGGCTACTGCGCCGCGCAGGCCATCGGCGTCGCCCTGGTTAAGCGTGCGCATGGCCATGGAGGCTCGCTGGCGCGCAGTTCGCTGGTGGCTGCGGGGCAGTTGATTCAGCTGCCATTCATGTATGACTACCCGGGCCGGGCGCCTTTCAATGAGCCCAGTGGGCGGGAAGTTAAGGGGGCTAATGCCTTCTATCGCTGTTACCAGGCGCAGGATGGCTGGTTCTTTCTGGCACTCGATCAAGCAACGCAGTTGCAGAGCCTGTGCCTTGCGCTGGATCTGGCGGATCTTCAGCTTGCCGATAGCCATGAGGCAGAGCCGCGGCTTGAAGCGTTGTTCAGATCGCAGCCAATCAGCCACTGGCAGGCACGCCTGAGCGAAGTCGATATCGGCTGCCAACCGTTGGCAAGGATGAGTCAGTTGCGCGAGTCTTCACTGATGCGCTCGTCAACCGGTATCGACCTGAATGGACCGAAATCAGTGGCCTTCATTGACTATCCAGACCATCCCAGCGGCCACCGAGTGACGTTGATTGCACCCAACTCGATTCGTCTGAGTCGAGCTCGCGTCAAGCTGCCGAGCGCCATGCCAAAGTACGGTAGCCACACCCGGGTAATGCTTGAGCAGTTGGGCTGTACCACCCGGGACATCGAGCAGATGATCGTACAGGGTGTGGCGGCGGATCAGTGGGCTGAGCGGTACCTGCCAATGTGATTAGGCCAACGCCCTAAGAGGCTGATGATGCCTGGTGCCGGGCGCAACTACGCGCCTAGGTCCCGCGAGGAATAAATGCAAACGTAGATATGCTGGGGGGTAACGAGTAGCCAGCAGGAGCAGCTGCAAGTGGCCGGCAGGGGCTCCGCGAGCATGATCCGGGCTGGTGCGGCAGCGCGTGGGGGCTGAATGAAAGTCGCAGGGTTCGGGCGAGGAGGGCAGCACAAAGCACGAAGGGGAGCCTAAGCTCCCCTTCAAAGTGTCGTTGCGTGCTTTGTTTTTGTTGTTGAACGATCTGTTGTTGTTTTTATCATTACAAATCGCTGTTTGACCCCATCAGGGATCAAGGCAAACGTATTTTTTTGGACCCTGGTACTGCCATCGTCACTAAGTGATCCAACCTACCAATCAGCTACCTTGAGGTAGTTTTATTGTTATTGGCCTGGTCACGGGGTCGACCCCGAACAACACAACCGCTCCAAAAAAATCTGTTTGCTGCTCGCCTGTACGGTTGTTTTTATTGTGTCAGCGTCGAGACGTATCGTTGTACTTGGATTCTTGTTTTTGTGCGGTAATAGATTGCATGGCTCGTGCCAGTTTTAAAATAGTCATATAAATCAATTGATTAAAAATATACGCAATGAAATCCACGCTGTTTTGTTGCTGACTGTGTTGCCGTACTACCCGTTTTCGTTACCCCGGTAGGGCGGCGGTAACACCTGGGCGGCAGCTAGCGGTCGGTGGCGGAACACGCCGAGGCGGCGAGCAGATGGCTGGCCTGGCTCTGCGCGGTTGCCCGGCGGATGCCCAGCGCAGCGGCATAAAAAAGGGAGCCACAAGGCTCCCGCAAGACTGGTGCCGCCCACACGCGGGGGCGGCCCAGGTTAGGCATTTAACTTAAGCGGCGCTGAACAGCTTGTGCGGGTCGATAACGAATTTCTTCGGCACGCCGGCGTCGAACTCGTGGTAGCCATTGGGCGCCTGATCCAGGCTGATCACCTCGACACCGACCACGTCGGCGATGTTGATGCGGTCCCACATGATCGCCTGCATCAGCTGACGGTTGTACTTCATTACCGGGGTCTGACCGGTGTGGAAGCTGTGCGACTTGGCCCAGCCGAGGCCGAAGCGGATGCTCAGTGCACCCTTCTTCGCCGCGGCATCGACTGCGCCCGGATCTTCGGTGACGTACAGGCCGGGAATACCGATCTTGCCGGCAACCCGAACCACACCCATCAACGAGTTGAGCACGGTGGCCGGAGCCTCGTGCTGCACCCCATCGTGACCATGACCGCGAGCCTCGAAGCCCACCGCGTCGATGGCGCAATCGACTTCAGGCTCGCCCAGCAGGGCGGCAATCTGTTCGTGCAGCGGGGTGTCCAGTGTCAGATCGGCGATCTCGAAGCCTTGGGCCTTGGCATGCACCAGACGCACCGGGTTGACGTCGCCGACGATGACCACGGCAGCGCCGAGCAGGCGCGCGGAGGCGGCAGCGGCCAGGCCGACCGGACCGGCACCGGCGATATATACCGTGCTACCTGGGCCGACGCCGGCGGTGACCGCGCCGTGGTAGCCAGTCGGCAGAATGTCGGACAGGCACGTCAGGTCGCGGATCTTCTCCATCGCCTTGTCGCGGTCCGGCAGCTTGAGCAGGTTGAAGTCCGCGTAGGGCACCAGGGCGTATTCGGCCTGGCCACCGGTCCAGTCGCCCATGTCGACGTAGCCGTAGGCGCCGCCGGGACGTGCCGGGTTGACCGACAGGCAGACGCCGGTGTGCTGTTCCTTGCAGCTACGGCAGCGGCCGCAGGCGACGTTGAACGGCACCGAGACCAGATCGCCGATCTGCAGGTTCTCGACGTCGCGACCTTTCTCGATCACTTCGCCGGTAATTTCGTGGCCCAGGACCAGGCCGGTTTGTGCGGTGGTACGGCCGCGCACCATGTGCTGGTCGGAGCCGCAGATGTTGGTGGAGACCACCCGCAGGATCACCGCATGCTCGATTTTCTTGCCGCGTGGATCCTGCATTTTTGGATAGTCGATCTTTTGTACTTCGACCTTGCCTGCGCCGAGATAGACGACGCCACGATTACCGGACATTGGATGTTCTCCTTTGTTGTTGTGGATACAAAGGCGCGGCCAACGGCCACGCGGCCTTGCATTGGAGCTTTTCGACGTGTTGCTGGCGCGATAGGGGCAGTGCGGGACTGCCCTCACCGGCGCGGTGGTACGGTTAAGCGTGCAGCACCACGGTGCGGTTGGCGTTGAGGAACACCCGCCGCTCGAGGTGGTAGGCGATCGCCTTAGCCAGGGTCTGGCACTCGATGTCGCGGCCCTTGGCGACCAGGTCTTCGGGGTAGTGGGCATGGTCCACCGCCTCCACGCCCTGGGCGATGATCGGCCCCTCGTCGAGGTCATTGTTGATGTAATGGGCGGTGGCGCCGACCAGCTTGACGCCCTTCTGGTACGCCTGGTGATAGGGCTTGGCGCCCTTGAAGCCGGGCAGCAGCGAGTGGTGGATATTGATCGCCCGGCCGTCCAGCTTGCGGCACAGTTCGGGTGAGAGCACCTGCATGTAGCGGGCGAGCACCACCAGTTCGGCGCCGCTGTCCTCGATCACCTGCAGCACCTTGCGCTCTTGCGCCGGCTTGTCGTTGGGGTCGAGGGGGAAGTGGTAATAGGGAATCTCGTGCCAGCTTGCCAGCGGTTCCAGGTCGGGATGGTTGGACACCACCGCCACCACGTCCATGGCCAGATGGCCGATGCGCTGGCGGTAGAGCAGGTCGTTCAGGCAATGGTCGGCCTTGCTCACCATCAGCACCACCTTGGCCCGGTAGCCCGGCGGGGTCAGTTCGGTGTGCATGTCGAAGGGCGCCAGGCGCTCATCGAGGCCGGCGCGAAAGGCCTGCTCGTCGAAGCCCTCGGCTACGCGGAACTCGACGCGGATGAAGAAGCGCGAGGACAGCCGGTCATCGAACGAATGGTGCTCGGTGACGTAGCAGTTCTGCTCGAACAGGAAGCGCGTCACCGCGTCCACGGTGCCGAGCACGCTCGGGCAGTGGGCGGTGAGAATCCAGGTATCGGGGGTGCGGCTCATGGTCAAGCTCCCGGTAATCGTTGCCAGTGCGGGCGTCTGTGGGAGGGGCTTTAGCCGCGAAAACAGTCGCGGCTAAAGCGGATCGCCGCCCGGCCCCTCCCACAGGATTGCTACTGCTGTCAGGCCTTGATCGCCAGGCCGAATTCGGCGCAGGCGTCTTGCAGCCACAGCCAGATGTAATCGGAGAAACTGCGGCGCACCAGCAGCTCCCAGGTCTCTTCGCCGCTGCGGCGAATCACCAGCTGGGTCTTGGCGACGGTGGTGCCGACCGCTTTGCCGACCGGGAAGTTGCGGGGATGCACGTCATAGATCGACGACTTCATCAGCATCTCGCGGACTTTCGGCCCCGTCAGTTCGAGAATAGTCTGCCCACCGCTGACGTTGACCACCTGCAGGTGTTGGCCGGCCAGCGCTTCGCGCAGGCTCTTTTCGGCGGCGTACTCTTCGCCGCTCGGTACGATCAGCAGCCACTCGTCCGGGCCCAGCCATTGCAACGAGGCCTCACCCTTGACCACCAGGCCCAGTGCGCCGGGCAGTTCCAGGCCGGTGGCCTTGTGCACGGCGCCGGCAAAGGCCGGGTCATGGCCATCGCCGCGCAGGGTCAGGTGACCCAGCAGTTTTCTCTCGCGCAGGCTGATGCCCGCGGTGCTCTTGCCCTTGCCTGCCAGCTCATGCAGGCCGGCGTGAAACAGCGGGGACTCGGCGTGCGCCGCATCGGGGCGCTGCTTGTAAACGTTTACTGTGCTCATGTTGTTCCGCCTGTCGTAGGTACGTCAGCGCTAATTCGTTGCTCGCCAGGCTCCAGCCTGCTGGGGCCTGGCGAGTGGTCGTGGTCTCAGACGTTCTGCTGCTCGCCTTTCGGGTCGAAGAACACCGACGGGACTATCTCGGCCTCGATCAGGCTGCCATCTGCCAGCGGGGCGAAAACCTTCTCGCCCATGCGCTTCAAGCCGCCTTTGACCAGGGCC
The DNA here is from genome assembly GCF_002025205.1 of Pseudomonas sp. CC6-YY-74. Classification (GTDB taxonomy): domain Bacteria; phylum Pseudomonadota; class Gammaproteobacteria; order Pseudomonadales; family Pseudomonadaceae; genus Aquipseudomonas; species Aquipseudomonas paeninsulae. The sequence goes on from NZ_CP019947.1 coordinate 4,298,027, forward strand.
AGGGCAAAGCTGTAGCCCATGCTGGTGCTGTAGTAGCTGGAGGTCACGTGGCCGACCATGCTCATCGGAATCGCCTGCTTGGCGTCGAACACCAGCTGTGCGCCTTCCGGCAGCACCGCGCTGGTGTTGACCGGCTTGAGGCCGACCAGCTGCTTGCGGTCTGCCTTGGTGCAGTCTTCGCGGTTCATCCCGCGCCAGCCGATCCAGGAGAAAGGTTTGGTGCGACCGACACACCAGCCCATGTTGAGGTCGTCCGGGGTCACCGAGCCATCGGTCTCCTGACCGACGATGATGAAGCCCTTCTCGGCCCGCAGCACGTGCATGGTCTCGGTGCCGTACGGGGTCAGGTTGTACTTCTTGCCCGCCGCGACGATCTTTTCCAGCACGCCCATGGCGTAGTCGGCCTGCACGTTGACCTCAAACGACAGCTCACCGGTAAAGGAGATGCGGAACACCCGCGCCGGCACGCCGCCAACCTGGCCTTCCTTCCAGGTCATGAACGGGAAGGCGTCCTTGTCCAGGTCGATGTCGCTGACTTCGGCCAGCAGCTTGCGGCTGTTGGGGCCGGACAGGGTCATGGTCGCCCAGTGGTCGGTGACCGAGGTGAAGTACACCTTGAGGTCCGGCCACTCGGTCTGCTGGTAGATTTCCAGCCACTGCATGACGCGCGCGGCGCCGCCGGTGGTGGTGGTCATGACGAAGTGGTTATCGGCCATACAGGCGGTCACGCCGTCGTCGAAGACCATGCCGTCTTCCTTGCACATCAGGCCGTAACGGGCCTTGCCCACGTCCAGCTTGGTCCAGGCGTTGGTGTACACGCGGTTGAGGAACTCGCGCGCATCCGGGCCCTGGATGTCGATCTTGCCCAGGGTCGAGGCATCGAGCAGGCCGACGCTGTCGCGTACCGCCTTGCACTCGCGGCCGACGGCGGCGTGCATGTCTTCACCGGCCTTGGGGAAGTACCAGGGGCGCTTCCACTGACCGACGTCCTCGAACTCGGCGCCATTTTTCAGGTGCCAGCTGTGCAGCGCGGTGTAACGCACCGGGTCGAACAACGCACCGCAGTTACGCCCGGCCACGGCGCCGAAGGTCACCGGGGTGTAGTTCGGGCGGAACATGGTGGTGCCCATCTGCGGGATGCTGATGCCCATCGACCGCGCGGCAATCGCCAGACCGTTGATGTTGCCCAGCTTGCCCTGATCGGTACCGAAGCCCAGCGCGGTGTAGCGCTTGAGGTGCTCGACCGACTCGAAGCCCTCGCGGGTGGCCAGTTCGATACCGGCCGCGGTGACGTCGTTCTGCTGGTCGACGAACTGCTTCGGCGCCCGTGCGGTCGACTTCTCGTGCGGCACCTGAAACAGCGCGATGCTCGGCTCTTCGTGACGGCCGAAAACTTTCGGCAACTCGCCCGAGACCGGGGTAAAGCCCGCGTCGGCAGACGCCTTGGCGCCGGCTTCGAAGCCGTCGGCGAGCACTTCGCCGAGGGCGAACACGCCGTTCATGGCACCGGCGCAGACGCGCGCCTGGAAACCTTCACCCGGCACGAAACCGAGGATGTCTTCACGCCAGGTCGGCTTGCCGCCCAGGTGCGAGGCCAGGTGCACCACCGGGCTGTAACCGCCGGAGCTGGCGACCAGGTCGCACTCCAACCATTCGCCGGGGCTGGTGACTTTATGTGCCTGCGGATCGATCGCCGCGACGCGCGCCGCGCTGACGCGCTTGCTGCCACGCACTTCGATCACCGCACTGCCGGTCAGGACGCGCAGGCCCTTGGCCCGTGCTTCTTCGACCCAGGCACCCTTTGGGTTGGCACGGGCATCGGCGATGGCGACCACCTTGAACCCGGCTTCCAGACAGTCCAGCGCTACGCGGTAGGCGTAATCGTTGGTGGTCGACAGCACCAGCTGCTTACCCGGGGCCACGCCGTAACGGCGCACGTAGGTGGACACCGCGCCGGCCAGCATATTGCCGGGCACGTCGTTGTTGCCATACACCAGCGGACGCTCGTGGGCGCCGGCGGCCAGGACTACGCGCTTGGCACGCACCCGGTGCAGGCGCTGCCGCACCTCGCCCATCGGCGCGGCATCACCGAGGTGATCGGTGCGCCGTTCGTGGATGGTGAGGAAGTTGTGATCGTGATAGCCGTGCACGGTCGAGCGCGGCAACAGGGTGACTTCCGGCATCTTCTGCAGTTCGGCGAGGGCCTTGGCCACCCAATCGGCGGCCGGTTTGCCGTCGAGGCTTTCGCGGCTGTCGAGCAGATGACCGCCGAACTCTTCCTGCTCGTCGGCGAGGATCACCCGTGCACCGCTACGCCCGGCAGCCAATGCGGCGGCCAGACCGGCGGCGCCGCCACCGACCACCAGCACGTCGCAGTGCTGGTTCAGGTAGTCGTAGCTGTCCGGATCGTTTTCCTTCGGCGCGCGACCCAGGCCAGCCGCCTTACGGATGTACTTCTCGTAGGTCAGCCAGAGGTTCTGCGGGTACATGAAGGTCTTGTAATAGAACCCCGGCGGCATCATCTGCCCACCGACCTTGCCGAGAATGCCCATCAGGTCATTGTTGACGCTCGGCCAGCCGTTCACGCTGTTGGCCACCAGGCCGCTGTACAGGGCCTGCTGGGTGGCGCGCACGTTGGGGATCTGGGTGGCTTCGCTGGCGCCGATCTGCAGCACCGCGTTGGGCTCTTCGGCGCCGGCGGCGACGATGCCGCGCGGACGCGAGTACTTGAAGCTACGACCGACGACGTCGACGCCGTTGGCCAGCAACGCGGCGGCCAAGGTGTCGCCGCTGAAACCCTGATAGCTCTCACCGTTGAAGGTGAAGGTCAAAGGCTGGTTGCGGTTGATCCGGCCACCTTTGCTCAGGCGATTGATCTGACTCATGCCTTTTCTCCTGCCGCACGGCTGGGCTGCTTCGCACTGTTCGGCTTAGCGGTCACGCTCGGCTTTTCGCCAATCTTGTAGGTTTCGAAAATTTCGTAGCTGATGGTGTCGCGCGTGGCATTGAAGTACTGCCGGCAACCGGCCGCGTGAATCCATAGCTCGTGGTGAATGCCGCGCGGGTTGTCGCGGAAGAACAGGTACTCGCCCCACTCCGCATCGGTGCAGGCATTCGGGTCCAGCGGGCGCGGGATGTGCGCCTGGCCGGCCGAGTGGAATTCCTCTTCGGAGCGCAGCTCGCCACAATGGGGACAGAAGATGTTCAGCATGTCGGATTTCTCCTGTTAGTGGGCGACGCCGGCAGCGCCGTGCTCGTCGATCAAGGCGCCGTTGTAGAAACGGTCCATGGCGAAGGGTTTGGCCAGTGCGTGCATCTCGCCTTTGGCCAGGCTGGCGGCGAATACGTGACCGGAACCCGGAGTGGCCTTGAAGCCACCGGTCCCCCAACCGCAGTTGAAGAACAGGTTCGGCACCGGGGTCTTGCTGATGATCGGGCAGGCGTCCGGCGTGGTGTCGACGATGCCGCCCCACTGCCGGTTCATGCGTACCCGCGAGAGCACCGGGAACAGCTCGACGATGGCCTGCAGGGTGTGCTCGATGGTCGGGTAGGAGCCGCGCTGGCCGTAACCGACGTAACCGTCGATACCGGCACCGATGACCAGGTCACCCTTGTCCGACTGGCTGATATAACCGTGTACCGCGTTGGACATGATCACGCTGTCGATGATCGGCTTGATCGGCTCGGACACCAGCGCCTGCAGCGGGTGCGACTCGATCGGCAGGCGGAAACCGGCCTGCTTGGCCATGTGCCCGGAGTTACCGGCGGTGACCACACCGACGCGCTTGCCGCCGATGAAGCCCTTGTTGGTTTCCACACCGATGCACACGCCGTTTTCCTTGCGAAAACCGGTCACTTCGGTCTGCTGGATCAGGTCGACGCCCAGGGCATCGGCGGCGCGCGCATAGCCCCAGGCCACGGCATCGTGACGGGCCACGCCGCCGCGCCGCTGCAGGGACGCACCCATCACCGGGTAACGGGTGTTCTTGCTGCAATCCATATACGGAATCAGTTCCTCGACCTGCTTGGCATTGAGCACCTCGCCATCGATACCGTTGAGGCGGTTAGCGCCGACCCGGCGCTCGATGTCGCGCATGTCTTGCAGGCTGTGACCGAGGTTGAACACGCCGCGCTGGGAGAACATCACGTTGTAGTTGATGTCCTGCGACAGGCCTTCCCACAACTTCATGGCGTGCTCGTAGAGGTGCGCCGATTCGTCCCACAGGTAGTTGGAACGCACGATGGTGGTGTTGCGCGCGGTGTTACCGCCGCCCAGCCAGCCCTTCTCGATCACCGCGACGTTCTTCACGCCGAATTCTTTGGCCAGGTAGTAGGCCGTGGCCAGACCATGGCCGCCGCCGCCGACGATGATCACGTCGTAGACCGGCTTGGGCGTCGGCGTGCGCCACATGCGCTGCCAGTTTTCGTGGTGGCTGAAGGAGTGCTTGAGCAGGCCGAAGCCGGAATAACGTTGCATCAGTGGGTACTCCTGATACGTAAAAACTTAACCATGGATGGCCTGTTCAGTCGACGTAGGGGGCGGAAGCCACCCTACGATCCTGCTGACACGATCAACGATAGACGGGGTAGTCGGCGCACAGCCCTGCTGCCAGAGTAGCTACCTGGGCCTCGACGTCGGCATCGCCGAGGTGATCGAGGATGTCGCAGATCCAGCCAGCCAGCTCGGTGCTCTGTTGTTCCTTGAAGCCGCGGGTGGTGATGGCCGGGGTGCCGATGCGCAGGCCCGAGGTGACGAACGGCGACTGCGGGTCATTCGGTACGGAGTTCTTGTTCACGGTGATGCCGGCACGGCCGAGGGCGGCGTCGGCGTCTTTACCGGTCAGGCCCTGACGGATCAGGCTGACCAGGAACAGGTGGTTATCGGTACCGCCGGAGACCACGTCGAAACCACGGTCGATGAAGACCTTGGCCATCGCCTTGGCGTTCTTGATCACCTGCGCCTGATAGTCCTTGAAGCCAGGCTCCAGCGCTTCCTTGAAGCACACCGCCTTGCCGGCGATCACATGCATCAACGGGCCGCCCTGGGCGCCGGGGAATACTGCCGAGTTGAGCTTCTTCTCGATCTCGGGATTGCTCTTGGCCAGGATCAGGCCGCCACGCGGACCGCGCAGGGTCTTGTGGGTGGTGGTGGTAACCACGTCGGCGTAAGGCAGCGGATTGGGGTACAGGCCAGCGGCAACCAGACCGGCAACGTGGGCCATGTCGACGAACAGCAGGGCACCGACCTTGTCGGCGATGGCGCGAAAGCGCGGGAAATCCAGGGTCTTGGAGTAGGCGGAGAAGCCGGCCACGATCATCTTCGGCTGGCACTCGACGGCCAGGCGCTCGACTTCGTCGTAATCGATCAGGCCGGTGGTGGTGTCGATGCCGTACTGCACGGCGTTGTACAGCTTGCCGGAGGAGCTGACCTTGGAACCGTGGGTCAGGTGACCGCCGTGGGCCAGGCTCATGCCCAGGATGCAGTCTCCGGCCTGTAACAAGGCCAGGTACACGGCGCTGTTGGCCGAGGAGCCGGAGTGCGGCTGGACGTTGGCGAAGTCGGCGCCGAACAGTTGCTTGGCGCGATCGATGGCCAGTTGCTCGACCACATCGACATGCTCGCAGCCACCGTAGTAACGCTTGCCCGGATAGCCTTCGGCGTACTTGTTGGTCAGGCCGCTGCCCTGGGCCTGCATCACGCGCTGGCTGGTGTAGTTTTCCGAGGCGATCAGCTCGATGTGATGCTCCTGACGGGCTTCTTCGGCGTCCATCGCCGCCAGCAGTTCGTCGTCGTAGCCCTTGATTTGGTCGTCTTTGCTGAACATCGCTGATCTCCTGCGGCGCCACGTTGTAGCGCATCTGTGTCGGAATCGGGGCTGAGCCCTTGTGCAGCCGATGGTATGACTCGCCCTGAACCGCCAGATGCCTATGCACGCCACGGGAGGTTGCGTTTGCGACATGCGCGTTTGCGACAGGTCGCTGTCGGTAATGCCAATACTTGGCGGCGGCCAGGCTAGAGCGGGTGCGGCCGTCAGCGTAGCCAGTATTCGCGCAGGGCGGCGAGCACGAGAAAGTGCCCGGGATAGAACAGATAGGCCCAGCGTCGGACCGGCGGTACGCTGATGTGCAGCGGCTGGCGCAGTAGCCAGAGACCGAACAGCGGGGCCAGGGCGCAGCTGACAATCACCGCCCAGGCAAAGGGCTCGCCGCGCGCCGCCTCGACATAGAAGGGCGGCCAGTAATTGGCGAGCAGGCTCAGCAACAGTGGCCAGATCCAGGCCGGATGGGGTCGACTCAGGGCGTAGACAAAGGCTGCCGGCAGCAAGGCCCCGGCGAGGCCGAACATCAGCCAGGAATGGGCGGCAACGGCGACCAGCAGGGCGCCCAGGGCCAGCCAGCGCGCCTGGCCGTGGGGCTGCTGTACGCCACTGGCAATCAGCAGGCCGAGAACCAGGGTTGGCAGCACGTTGAGCGATTGCGGCGCTTGCACCAGCAGGCGATATGGCCACTCGGAAAGCAGCGCAAACAGCAGCAGCAGGCCGAGGTAGCGCAGCGCTACCGGTGGGCGCGGGCGCGCCGTCGGGCGCACCAGGTTGGCGGCGATGGCCAGGCAGAACAGCGGGAAGGCCAGGCGGCCGGGAATATAGAGGGCGTACAGCGGCGGCCAGACATGCCGCAGGTGATCGATCAGCATGCTCAGCAGCGCCAGCCACTTGAGCAGGTCCAGCGCGGCATCACGCGGCCGGCTGGCCAGGACGGAGGAGGAGGTTGGCATGGCGGCGCTCACAGGTCATCGGGCATGCTCGACGTTAACCCAGGATCGCTGTCGCTGCCCCTCTCGTTATCACACCAGCGGATCGCCAGGTAGCGCTGGCGCGGTGATCAGCCCTGCAGCTTGGTGTTGCAGCTGCTGGAGGCGGTCACCAGGCGCTGCTGCAGCGCCGGGTCGGGTTGTGACTGGTTACGCATCGCCTCCAGCTCTGCTGCGCTGAACTCGTTGCTGACCTTGTCGGCCGCGCATTCGCAGAAGGCCTGCAGCTGTGCCTGGCTGTGGCTGGATTGGGCGCCGGTCACGCACTCGTTGACGAACTCGGTTTTGGCTCCCTCAGGCCAGCCGGCAGCAGTCGCAGGCAGGGCAAAAGCCAGGGGAATGACAAACGCAATCAGATGACGGTAGTTCATGGTGGATTCCTGTTCGGGTCAATCACTTCGGCAAGCGCTGCCGGGACCCTAGTTGTGAGGCCGTGTGCTTGCGTGAGTTCCTTTTCTTTTGCCTGCAGTTGCCTGGCAACCATTCGGCGGGCCGGACAGCGCCTGGAATGAACAAGATGTCGCCACAGCGTGCTACCGGCGACAGGCTGCGAGGGTAAAGTAGCGGCATGCGCCGACGACCTAATAGGAAGGAACGAGCAATGTCCGACTCATCGCAACAGTTCGCCAGCGACAATTATTCCGGCATCTGTCCGGAAGCCTGGGCCGCCATGGCCGAGGCCAATCACGGCCATGACCGCGCGTACGGCGACGATCAGTGGACGGCACGGGCCGCCGATCATTTTCGCGAACTGTTCGAAACCGACTGCGAAGTGTTCTTCGCCTTCAATGGCACCGCGGCCAACTCGCTGGCCCTGGCGGCGCTGTGCCAGAGCTACCACAGCGTGATCTGCTCGGAGACCGCCCACGTCGAAACCGACGAATGCGGTGCCCCGGAGTTCTTCTCCAACGGATCCAAGCTGCTGCTGGCGCAGACCGAGAACGGCAAGCTGACGCCGCCAGCAATCCGCGAAATCGCCCTCAAGCGCCAGGATATTCACTTCCCGAAACCGCGGGTGGTAACCCTGACCCAGGCCACCGAGGTCGGTACGGTCTATCGCCCCGAAGAGGTCCGCGCGATTAGCGCCACCTGCCGCGAGTTGGGCCTCAATCTGCACATGGACGGCGCGCGCTTCTCCAACGCCTGCGCCTTTCTCGACTGCACGCCGGCCGAGCTGACCTGGAAGGCCGGGGTCGACGTGCTGTGCTTCGGTGGCACCAAGAATGGCATGGCGGTGGGCGAGGCGATCCTGTTCTTCAACAAGGCCCTGGCTGAAGACTTCGACTACCGCTGCAAGCAGGCCGGCCAACTCGCGTCGAAGATGCGCTATCTGTCGGCGCCCTGGGTCGGCCTGCTGCAGGGCGCCGCCTGGCTGAAGTACGCGCGGCATGCCAACCAGTGCGCGCGCCTGCTCGCCGAACTGGTCAGCGACGTGCCGGGGGTGAGCCTGATGTTCCCGGTGGAGGCCAACGGCGTGTTCCTGCAACTGTCAGAACCGGCCATCGCCGCTCTGCGCGCCAAAGGCTGGCGTTTCTACACCTTTATCGGTGCCGGTGGCGCGCGCTTCATGTGCTCCTGGGATACCGAAGAAGAGCGGGTGCGCAAGCTGGCGGCCGATATCCGCATGGCCATGGCTGCGGGCTAGGCTTCACCCGATCCGCCGGCCTGTCCAGGACGGCGGATCGGGGCCAGTCGCCAGGTCGCCAGGCGATGAACGCAGCCGCAGCGATCTGACTTTCATTCAATATCACCGCCTGTGGTTGGTACGGTTAGTTGGTTAATTCAAGTTCGGATGACTCGGGTCCTGAGGCCAGGCGCCACGACGAGCCATAGCTGGCTATGGTGAGCAGAGGCCGCGCAGTCTCGGGGGCCTCAGATGCCGAAATTGACTAACTGGACTAACCACGCAGGTCGAGGCGCTAGCGCACGCGACACCGCAAGTGGTCGAACGATGACCCGCGCGCCCCTCCGCCACGTCAGCATCTACTAGTCTTAGGGTTAACTCCCTCGGCAGAGCAGCTGGTAGCCATGCGTTTGCGACAGGTATTGGCCTCGGTGCCAGACACTGGACGTGCAGATCACTGCCAACAACAGATGGTCACCGAGCACTTGCAGCAAAACACTTTACCTACAGGCCCTGGAGCCATTGCTGCGGCTGATCAACGACCCACGCGCGGCGCTGTGCCTGTTCTGGCCGGTGCTGCAGGAGCTGGCGATCATCGAAGGCGATGTATTCCTGCCGTCTGCCGAAGCTTCGGATTTTTACTGGCACAAACACCCCCGGGTGGCGCAACTCGCGGTCTGGGCATCCGAACAAGGTCCCCCGGCGCCGAACAACCGGTGCTGCGCCGGGTGGTGCGGCAGTTCGAGCATGACCTGGGTTTCGAGCCGGTGCCGAGAAACCCCGATTGGTGCGCCTTCCGCATCCAGTCCGTTCGCATTGAATTCTGGCCACCGGTTGGCAGCGGATGCGTGAGCGAACCGGCTAGCACAAAGACGCGGACGGCCAGTGGCGGCGCGAAGCGCTCAATCCCTGAGTGACTGTGCTTAACACTCATCCTGGAGCAGTACGCCGGGCGAGTTTGGCTCTATCCAAACCGCGCAAGGCAGCTGGATAGTACGGAGTCGTACCCTTGTACCCCGAGCGGGAACCCGCATTGCTCCCGCTCACCTGGGCTGCGCAGCTGTTCGCCGCGCCCTTCACGACCTAAGTTTGCGCGAAGCAGGGGTCAAGCCCGTGCAGCGCGACTCGCTAATAAGGGAGAAATGACATGAGCGACAACTTTGATCCACGCCGCCGTCAGGTGCTGCTGGGCAGCGCCGTGGCGCTCGCCTCGGCCAGCCTGCTCGGCCTCAGCCCGCTTAGCCTGGCCGCCGAGATGCCGCTGCCGGACTACGTCAACTGGAAAACCCCCGAAGCCCTGATCGTGCACAGCGCCAACACCCTGGAAACCAAGCGTGACGCCATCGGCACCAGCATAGTGACGTCCAACGAGCAGCTGTTTATCCGCAACAATCTACCGCCACCACCGCCGTCCATCGTCGCCGACCGCGATGCCTGGACGGTCGCCTTCAAGGGCGTGAAAAACCCACGCAGCATCAGCCTCGGCGAACTCAAGACCCTCGGAGTCGCTACCGTCGCCACTGTGCTGCAGTGCTCGGGTAACGGCCGGGCGTTCTTCGACCACGAAACCAGCGGCACTCAATGGGCGACCGGCGCAGCCGGCTGCGTCTTGTGGAGCGGCGTGCCGCTGAAAACCGTGGTCGAGGCTCTGGGGGGCAGCCTCGGCGACCTCCCCTACATCACCAGCACCGGCGGCGAAGAGCTACCCGCCGGCCTCGACCCGAAGAGTCTGGTGGTCGAGCGCTCGGTGCCCCTGCGCGCACTGGAGCAGGCCATCCTCGCCTGGGAACTGAACGGCGAACCGCTACCGCTGGCCCATGGTGGCCCGTTGCGCCTGGTGGTGCCGGGTTACTACGGGGTGAATAACGTCAAGTACGTCAAACAGGTGGCCTTCACCGCCGAGCAGACCGACGCCAAGATCCAGGCTTCGGGCTACCGCATCCGCCCGGTTGGTCAGGGCGGCGCACCGGATCAGCCGTCGATGTGGGAGATGAACGTCAAGTCCTGGATCACCCAGCCACTTGAACAGGCCAAGGCCGGACGAGTGCGCATTCAGGGCGTGGCCTTCGGCGGGGCCAAGGAAGTGAAGAGCGTCGAGGTGTCGCTGGATGGCGGCAAGAGCTGGCAAGCGGCCCCCTTCGTAGGCCCGAGCCTGGGCCCATACGCCTGGCGCCCCTTCGTGCTGATCCTCGACCTCAAACCCGGTAACTACAACCTGGTGAGCCGGGCGACCGATGTCGAGGGTAACGTCCAACCCCAGGATGAACTGGTCAATGAACGCGGCTATGGCCATAACGGCTGGAGGGATCATGGAGTCAGCATTGCGATTGTCTAAAGCCTCGGGACTGGCGCTGGGCCTTGCCCTGAGCAGCCTGTTCGGCACGGTCAAAGCTGGTGAAGCGGCGACCGATGACGCCCGTTACCAACTGGGCCGCAAGGTGTTCACCGAGCAGGCGCAACCCTCCTGCACGATCTGCCACACCCTGCAGGACGCCGGCGCCAGTGGCGCCATTGGCCCTAACTTGGATGAGCTCAAGCCAAATCCCGAGCGGGTCATGGCTGCGGTACGCGGCGGCGTCGGGGTGATGCCGGCTTTTGCGGCATTGCTCAGCGCCGAGCAGATCGAGGCTGTGGCCCAGTATGTGGCGCAGGTGGCAGGGCAGTGAGTCCTATACTGGGTGTGCGACCCCTGCAAGAATTGCCAAGGGTCGGCGTCGGCAAAGGATGATGACTGAGTATGAAGAGCAGCGAAGCGATTTATCGAGAGGCCTTGGATCAGCTGCAGCGGTTGATCGAGCAGGCCACCGCGCAGGGCGTGGACGAGGCCCATGCCGCCGCGCTGGCGACGGCGGATCGTTATGCTCACCCCTCCGTGCGCATGGTCTACATCGCCGCCGTCGAGGAGGCTGGGTTGCTGTTCTTCGTCAATACCGAGAGTGGCAAGGGTCAGCAACTGATCGACAACCCGCGCGCGTCGCTGTGTTTCTTCTGGCGCGAGCTGCAGGAGCAGGTGACGCTCGAAGGCGATGTCATCCGGCAATCCGTTGAAACGTCGGACAACTACTGGTGCAAGCGGGCCCGCGAGACCCAATTGGCAGCCTGGGTACTTCCTCAGGGCGCTCCTGCGCCAGAAAAAGGCGAATCGCGTCGACAGGTGCGCCAGCTTGAGCAGGCCCTGGGTTTCGAGCCGGTGCCACGCAGTCCGAACTGGTGCGCCTTCCGCCTTCAGCCTGAGCGGATTGAGTTCTGGCCGTCTGGCTGGCCGCGCATGCGTGAGCGTGTCAGGTACCAGCAAGATGCGGATGGAGTGTGGTCTGAGGCGGTGCTTACCCCCTGAGAGACTCAGGGGGGCGTGATCGACGGTGACGGGTGCTGATGCGGATAAACGCTTACTCAACCCGCTGCCGGTTTAGCGGCAGCGGAGAGCTGAAGGTCGCGTCAATCAATAGTCGATAGTCACATCGCCCTGGGGCACGCTGCAGCAGGACAGGATAAAGCCTTCGGCGACGTCCTCGTCGGTGATCCCGCCGTTGTGCTCCATGCTCACCTCGCCGGCGGTCTTCATCACCTTGCAGGTGCCGCAGATACCCATGCCGCAGGCCTTGGGAATGTGCAGGCCGAGCTTGGCCGCGGCCGCGTGCACGGTCTCGCCCGGATCGATGCGAATGCTCTTGCCAGTACTGATGAACTCCACCTGATGCTGCTCGGCCAGCGGTACCGGATCGGCGTCGGCCGCTTCGGCGGCCCACTCCTTGGCCTCTTCGCGGACATCTGCCGGCGTCGCGCCGAAGGATTCCTCGTGATAACGCGCCATGTCGAAGCCATTGGCTTCGAGCAGGCGCTTGACCGCATTCATATAGGGCGTTGGCCCGCAGCAGAAGATCTCCCGCTCCATGAAGTCCGGCGCCATCATGTGCATCATGGCCTGGTTGAGGTAACCCCGGTAACCGGCCCAGGCCTCGCCTAAGCCGTGCTTCTCGCAGATGATGTGCAGGCTGAAGTTGTTGATCCGCGCCGCCATGTTTTCCAGCTCGCGGTGGTAGATCACATCCTTGGGCGAACGTGCGCTATGCACGAAGATCATGTCGACGTTGGCGTTGGTGTCATAGAACCAACGGGCCATGGACATCACCGGAGTGATACCAACGCCGCCACTGAGGTAGAGGACCTTGTCCGCCGGAAAATCCATGGCGTTGAACAGTCCGACCGGACCGTGCACCGGCAGTTCGTCGCCTTCCGTAAGGTTTTCGTGCAACCAGTTGGACACCTTGCCGCCCGGCACCCGCTTGATCGTCACGGAGAAGCTGTAGGGCACCGCCGGTGAGCTGGAGATGGTGTACGAGCGCATGACCGGCTGGCCGTCGATCTCCAGCTCGAGGGTGACGAACTGCCCCGGTTTGAAGAAGTACAGCACCGGCTGTTCGGCCATGAAGCAGAAGGTGCGAACGTCCCAGGTTTCCTGGATCACCTTGACGCAGCGCACTAGATGGCGGCCGTTGTTCCAGGTCTGGGTGGTGACGGTGTTGAGGAAATCGTTCGACATGGTCGGTATCTCGCGCGCAGCGGCCTGATGTTGGCCTATTGTGATGGATTGTGCGCAACGGCCTGCGGACTCATTTATCCATGAGCGACATTTACATGCTTATCGCGACCTGCCGCGAGGGGCGTGGTTTGTCGCGTCGGAAACGGATGTGGCTATGTCGTCTATGGATAAGGTTTACGCTGCATCCATCGCCACACTCCGCCCCAGCCGAAGCAAACGGAAAAGAGCGCACGACCATTGTTCCGCGTATTGAGTCGCCACTCGGCAGGCGACTTACGAAGGGTCAGTCACGCCGCCTTGCGTAGCAACCGAAACAGCCACTTTTTGCGGCGCTCGCACGGCGAGTCGCCATTGAGGAGTTACCGATGGACGTCACTTCCACCCTGAGTCTGGGCGACCCCCTGGAACCGGCACGCAAGGCCACCGCCGAGATGCTGCAAAGCCGCGAGCGCACCTTTTCGTTGCCACAACCGTTTTACAGCGACGAGCGCCTGTTTCAGATCGACATGCAGGAGATCTTCCACAAGGAATGGCTGATCGCCGGCATGACTTGCGAGATTCCAGCCAAGGGCAACTACATCACCCTGCAGATCGGCGCCAACCCGATCATCGTCATCCGTGGCGCCGAAGGCGTGGTACATGCTTTTCACAACGTCTGCCGCCATCGGGGCTCGCGCCTGTGCACCAGCGACAAGGGCAAAGTGGCCAAGTTGGTCTGCCACTACCACCAGTGGACCTATGAGCTGGATGGTCGCCTGCTGTTCGCTGGCACCGAGATGGGCGCCGACTTCGATATGAAGGAATATGGCCTCAAGCCGGTGCAGTGCAAGACGGCTGGCGGCTACATCTTCATCTCCCTGGCCGAAAGTCCTCCAGCGATCGACGACTTCCTCGCGACCCTGGCTCATTACATGGAGCCTTACGACATGGAGAACACCAAGGTGGCGGTACAGTCCACCTTGGTGGAAAAGGCCAACTGGAAGCTGGTGTTGGAGAACAATCGTGAGTGCTACCACTGCAGTGGCGCGCATCCGGAACTGCTGAAGAGCCTGTTGGAGTGGGACGACGTCACCGACCCGCGCGCCGACCAGGCCTTCAAGGACCACGTCGCCGAGTCCGCTGCCAAGTGGGACGCCGAGAAGATTCCTTACGCCCACGCCAGCTTCGGCATGCGTAACCGCATCGTGCGCATGCCACTGCTCAAAGGCACCGAATCCATGACCATGGACGGCAAGCGCGGTAGCAAGAAGCTGATGGGGCGGATCCAGAACCCCGAGCTCGGTTCAATGCGTATCCTCCATCTGCCGCACGCGTGGAACCACTGCATGGGCGATCACCTGATCGTCTTCACCGTATGGCCGATCAGTGCCCAGGAAACCATGGTCACCACCAAATGGCTGGTGCACAAGGATGCAGTGGAGGGCGTCGACTACGACGTCGAGCGCCTGCGCCAGGTCTGGGATGCGACCAACAACCAGGACCGCCGCCTGGCCGAAGAAAATCAGCGAGGTATCAACTCCACCGCGTACCAGCCAGGCCCGTACTCGAAGACCTACGAGTTCGGCGTGGTCAACTTCATCGACTGGTACAGCGAGCGGCTGCTCAACAACCTCGGAGCTGAACCTGCAGCCTATCTGCGCCAGGTCAACGACTGACTGTTACTGCCGGCCCGCCTTGTGCGGGCCGCGCGTTTCTGCGGAAGAGGGGCTGTCTGATGTCGATTGGTCTGGGGCTGGTTATTCTGCTGACCTTATATAGTGGTTTCGCCAGTTGGCGCATCCAGCGATCTGCAGCGCAGCGCACTGGCCAGGCAGAGCGCGGGTAGATATCCCCAGTTCTCGCAGAGATAGCCATTCCTCCAATTGGTGGCCCAAGTATTGTCTGGCTTCTATATATAGAGGCGCGCGGTTTGGTTGACCCGGATCTTGTAAGCGTCATGGCCGCAACGGCGTTAATCGGCAACAGGCAGACAGGGTTGCAGTGCGATCGACGGGAGGTGGCAAATAACTGCCAATAAAGGCTTGACGTAGTTTCTGTTGGGCCTATAATCCGCACCTCTTCTGGCGCAGGCCTCTCGGTAAACCTCTTGTAAAACAAGAAGTTGGCTTAAAAAGAGAAGTTGCTAAACAGCGAAAGCTGTGTAGAATGCGCCGCTTCTGCAGGGTTGAAGTTTGGTTCTGCGGGTGGGTCGGTCGAGGTGATCGAAAGCGGTAAAAGAGGTGGTTGACAGCGGTTTGAAACGCTGTAGAATTCGCCTCCCGCTGATGAGAAGCCTTAGAGTTGATCGGAAGCGCAAGTGGTTGAAGTTGAAAAGAAATTTTCTGAATCGCTTGACAGTAAATGAGGCTGCTGTAGAATGCGCGCCTCGGTTGAGACGAAAGACTCAGCCACCGCTCTTTAACAACTGAATCAAGCAATTCGTGTGGGTGCTTGTGGAGTAAGACTGTTAGTCGCAAGATTATCAGCATCACAAGTAGGCACTCGAAGTTCGAGAGTATATTTGGAAATGCTGAGCCAAGTTTAGGGTTTTCACAAAACCCAAGCAGTATTAAAACTGAAGAGTTTGATCATGGCTCAGATTGAACGCTGGCGGCAGGCCTAACACATGCAAGTCGAGCGGTAGAGAAGTGCTTGCACTTCTTGAGAGCGGCGGACGGGTGAGTAATACCTAGGAATCTGCCTAGTGGTGGGGGATAACGTTCGGAAACGGACGCTAATACCGCATACGTCCTACGGGAGAAAGCGGGGGACCTTCGGGCCTCGCGCCATTAGATGAGCCTAGGTCGGATTAGCTAGTTGGTGAGGTAACGGCTCACCAAGGCAACGATCCGTAACTGGTCTGAGAGGATGATCAGTCACACTGGAACTGAGACACGGTCCAGACTCCTACGGGAGGCAGCAGTGGGGAATATTGGACAATGGGCGAAAGCCTGATCCAGCCATGCCGCGTGTGTGAAGAAGGTCTTCGGATTGTAAAGCACTTTAAGTTGGGAGGAAGGGCAGTAACTTAATACGTTGCTGTTTTGACGTTACCGACAGAATAAGCACCGGCTAACTCTGTGCCAGCAGCCGCGGTAATACAGAGGGTGCAAGCGTTAATCGGAATTACTGGGCGTAAAGCGCGCGTAGGTGGTTTGTTAAGTTGGGTGTGAAAGCCCCGGGCTCAACCTGGGAACTGCATCCAAAACTGGCCAACTAGAGTACAGTAGAGGGTGGTGGAATTTCCTGTGTAGCGGTGAAATGCGTAGATATAGGAAGGAACACCAGTGGCGAAGGCGACCACCTGGACTGATACTGACACTGAGGTGCGAAAGCGTGGGGAGCAAACAGGATTAGATACCCTGGTAGTCCACGCCGTAAACGATGTCAACTAGCCGTTGGGTTCCTTGAGGACTTAGTGGCGCAGCTAACGCATTAAGTTGACCGCCTGGGGAGTACGGCCGCAAGGTTAAAACTCAAATGAATTGACGGGGGCCCGCACAAGCGGTGGAGCATGTGGTTTAATTCGAAGCAACGCGAAGAACCTTACCAGGCCTTGACATCTACAGAACTTTCCAGAGATGGATTGGTGCCTTCGGGAACTGTAAGACAGGTGCTGCATGGCTGTCGTCAGCTCGTGTCGTGAGATGTTGGGTTAAGTCCCGTAACGAGCGCAACCCTTGTCCTTAGTTACCAGCACGTAATGGTGGGCACTCTAAGGAGACTGCCGGTGACAAACCGGAGGAAGGTGGGGATGACGTCAAGTCATCATGGCCCTTACGGCCTGGGCTACACACGTGCTACAATGGTCGGTACAAAGGGTCGCCAAGCCGCGAGGTGGAGCTAATCCCATAAAACCGATCGTAGTCCGGATCGCAGTCTGCAACTCGACTGCGTGAAGTCGGAATCGCTAGTAATCGTGAATCAGAATGTCACGGTGAATACGTTCCCGGGCCTTGTACACACCGCCCGTCACACCATGGGAGTGGGTTGCACCAGAAGTAGCTAGTCTAACCTTCGGGGGGACGGTTACCACGGTGTGATTCATGACTGGGGTGAAGTCGTAACAAGGTAGCCGTAGGGGAACCTGCGGCTGGATCACCTCCTTAATCGAAGACTTCAGCTTCTTCATAAGTTCCCACACGAATTGCTTGATTCATTGAAAAAGACGATTAGGTTAGAAGCCCGTTATTGGGTCTGTAGCTCAGTTGGTTAGAGCGCACCCCTGATAAGGGTGAGGTCGGCAGTTCGAATCTGCCCAGACCCACCAATTGTCAATTGAGTGGGGTGAGGCCTTGCGATTACCTGGGGCCATAGCTCAGCTGGGAGAGCGCCTGCCTTGCACGCAGGAGGTCAACGGTTCGATCCCGTTTGGCTCCACCACTTTATGACGTTGTAGAGAGTTCAGAACTGAACATTCCTGCCGACGGTAGCTGAATGTTGATTTCTGGTCTTTGACCGGTAAGAAAAATCGTTCTTTAAAAATTTGGGTATGTGATAGAAGTGACTGATTGACTGCTTTCACTGGCAGTTAATTTGGTCAAGGTAAAATTTGCGTGTTCTCAATTGCAAATTTTCGGCGAATGTCGTCTTCACGTTATAGACAGTAACCAGATTGCTTGGGGTTATATGGTCAAGTGAAGAAGCGCATACGGTGGATGCCTTGGCAGTCAGAGGCGATGAAAGACGTGGTAGCCTGCGAAAAGCTTCGGGGAGGTGGCAAACAACCTTTGATCCGGAGATGTCTGAATGGGGGAACCCAGCCATCATAAGATGGTTATCACACACTGAATACATAGGTGTGTGAGGCGAACCAGGGGAACTGAAACATCTAAGTACCCTGAGGAATAGAAATCAACCGAGATTCCCTTAGTAGTGGCGAGCGAACGGGGACTAGCCCTTAAGTGGCTTTGAGATTAGCGGAACGTTCTGGAAAGTACGGCCATAGTGGGTGATAGCCCTGTACGCGAAAATCTCTTAGTCATGAAATCGAGTAGGACGGAGCACGAGAAACTTTGTCTGAATATGGGGGGACCATCCTCCAAGGCTAAATACTACTGACTGACCGATAGTGAACTAGTACCGTGAGGGAAAGGCGAAAAGAACCCCGGAGAGGGGAGTGAAATAGATCCTGAAACCGTATGCGTACAAGCAGTGGGAGCCTACTTTGTTGGGTGACTGCGTACCTTTTGTATAATGGGTCAGCGACTTATTTTCAGTGGCAAGCTTAACCGAATAGGGGAGGCGTAGCGAAAGCGAGTCTTAATAGGGCGTCTAGTCGCTGGGAATAGACCCGAAACCGGGCGATCTATCCATGGGCAGGTTGAAGGTTGGGTAACACTAACTGGAGGACCGAACCGACTACCGTTGAAAAGTTAGCGGATGACCTGTGGATCGGAGTGAAAGGCTAATCAAGCTCGGAGATAGCTGGTTCTCCTCGAAAGCTATTTAGGTAGCGCCTCGTGTATCACTGTTGGGGGTAGAGCACTGTTTCGGCTAGGGGATCATCCCGATTTACCAACCCGATGCAAACTCCGAATACCAACAAGTGTCAGCACGGGAGACACACGGCGGGTGCTAACGTCCGTCGTGAAAAGGGAAACAACCCAGACCGTCAGCTAAGGTCCCAAAGTTATGGTTAAGTGGGAAACGATGTGGGAAGGCTTAGACAGCTAGGAGGTTGGCTTAGAAGCAGCCACCCTTTAAAGAAAGCGTAATAGCTCACTAGTCGAGTCGGCCTGCGCGGAAGATTTAACGGGGCTCAAACCATACACCGAAGCTACGGGTTCATCTTAGGATGAGCGGTAGAGGAGCGTTCTGTAAGCCTGTGAAGGTGAGTTGAGAAGCTTGCTGGAGGTATCAGAAGTGCGAATGCTGACATGAGTAACGATAATGGGTGTGAAAAACACCCACGCCGAAAGACCAAGGTTTCCTGCGCAACGTTAATCGACGCAGGGTTAGTCGGCCCCTAAGGCGAGGCAGAAATGCGTAGTCGATGGAAAACGGGTTAATATTCCCGTACTTCTAGTTACTGCGATGGAGGGACGGAGAAGGCTAGGCCAGCACGGCGTTGGTTGTCCGTGTTTAAGGTGGTAGGCTGATTTCTTAGGTAAATCCGGGAGATCAAGGCCGAGAACTGATGACGAGTTGTCTTTTAGACGACGAAGTGGTTGATGCCATGCTTCCAGGAAAAGCTTCTAAGCTTCAGGTAACTAGGAACCGTACCCCAAACCGACACAGGTGGTTAGGTAGAGAATACCAAGGCGCTTGAGAGAACTCGGGTGAAGGAACTAGGCAAAATGGCACCGTAACTTCGGGAGAAGGTGCGCCGGTGAGGGTGAAGCATTTACTGCGTAAGCCCACGCCGGTCGAAGATACCAGGCCGCTGCGACTGTTTATTAAAAACACAGCACTCTGCAAACACGAAAGTGGACGTATAGGGTGTGACGCCTGCCCGGTGCCGGAAGGTTAATTGATGGGGTTAGCTAACGCGAAGCTCTTGATCGAAGCCCCGGTAAACGGCGGCCGTAACTATAACGGTCCTAAGGTAGCGAAATTCCTTGTCGGGTAAGTTCCGACCTGCACGAATGGCGTAACGATGGCGGCGCTGTCTCCACCCGAGACTCAGTGAAATTGAAATCGCTGTGAAGATGCAGTGTATCCGCGGCTAGACGGAAAGACCCCGTGAACCTTTACTATAGCTTTGCACTGGACTTTGAGCTTGCTTGTGTAGGATAGGTGGGAGGCTTTGAAGCGTGGACGCTAGTTCGCGTGGAGC
Source organism: Pseudomonas sp. CC6-YY-74 (assembly GCF_002025205.1). Lineage (GTDB taxonomy): Bacteria > Pseudomonadota > Gammaproteobacteria > Pseudomonadales > Pseudomonadaceae > Aquipseudomonas > Aquipseudomonas paeninsulae. Next base: position 4,317,762 of record NZ_CP019947.1, read on the forward strand.
CAACCTTGAAATACCACCCTGGCAACCTTGAGGTTCTAACTCTGGTCCGTTATCCGGATCGAGGACAGTGTATGGTGGGTAGTTTGACTGGGGCGGTCTCCTCCTAAAGAGTAACGGAGGAGTACGAAGGTGCGCTCAGACCGGTCGGAAATCGGTCGTAGAGTATAAAGGCAAAAGCGCGCTTGACTGCGAGACAGACACGTCGAGCAGGTACGAAAGTAGGTCTTAGTGATCCGGTGGTTCTGTATGGAAGGGCCATCGCTCAACGGATAAAAGGTACTCCGGGGATAACAGGCTGATACCGCCCAAGAGTTCATATCGACGGCGGTGTTTGGCACCTCGATGTCGGCTCATCACATCCTGGGGCTGAAGCCGGTCCCAAGGGTATGGCTGTTCGCCATTTAAAGTGGTACGCGAGCTGGGTTTAGAACGTCGTGAGACAGTTCGGTCCCTATCTGCCGTGGACGTTTGAGATTTGAGAGGGGCTGCTCCTAGTACGAGAGGACCGGAGTGGACGAACCTCTGGTGTTCCGGTTGTCACGCCAGTGGCATTGCCGGGTAGCTACGTTCGGGAAAGATAACCGCTGAAAGCATCTAAGCGGGAAACTTGCCTCGAGATGAGATCTCACTGGAACCTTGAGTTCCCTAAAGGGCCGTCGAAGACTACGACGTTGATAGGTTGGGTGTGTAAGCGCTGTGAGGCGTTGAGCTAACCAATACTAATTGCCCGTGAGGCTTGACCATATAACACCCAAACAATTTGCTGTTTGTGTGCTAGACGATCGAAGTCGACAACACACCGAAAGTTTGCAAGACCACGCACTACCCTTTATCACATACCCAATTTGGAGCCGCGTCCTTCTCGATAAAAGAAGCACGATGTTCCACCCGAATTGCTTGACGACCATAGAGCATTGGAACCACCTGATCCCATCCCGAACTCAGTAGTGAAACGATGCATCGCCGATGGTAGTGTGGGGTTTCCCCATGTGAGAGTAGGTCATCGTCAAGCTTGTATTCCAAACCCCCCATCCGTGAAAACGGGTGGGGGGTTTGTCTTTGCACGAAAAAAACCAATCACGGTAGCCTTGCGCTCGCTCAACCCTATGGTTTGTTAATATCTCGCGTTCTATTTTTCCTTCTGAGGCTGGAGTTTGCCAATGTCCGCCCCTGTGACCCCTTTCGGGCTTGCCGCCCTGCCGGATGCCTACAAGGCGGTGCTCTATGTGCTGGCTCTGTCTTTCCCAGGCAAGCATAAAACCGCTTTGCTCGAGCAGTTGCGCGAGATGGGGGTACGCAGCTCCTCAACCCGGGCGATGGACGGCCCGGCGCTTAGCGAGATACTGACGATGCTGCACCGCCTCGACTGGGTCAGCCTCGGCGGTGGCGGCCAGCCCTATTGCTTGCCGCCGGAGCGGCGCAATCTGGTGCTGCAGCAGCTCAATAGCGACGTCAGCAAAGACAGCTGGTTGCTGGCGCTGCGCAGCAGCATCGCAACGCCGCGCAGCGCCTGGGATATACCTAGCCAGGCAACTCAGCGGCTGAACCTGTGGCTGGCCATCCTGGGTGGGCAGGCAGGTGACGTGCGGCAGGGGCTGGCTTTGCTGCAATCGAGTTCGCTGCGCCATACCCTGACGGGCGAGTCGCCTTGCCAGCAACTGCTGGCTGACGAGCCGGGCAGGCAGGTGTTTGCCACACTCAAGCATGAGGTCAAAAGCCTGTTGCTGGAGGATTATCTGGGCCAGGTGAACTGGCAATTGCAGCCGGCAGATGAGGCTTATCGGCAGGGGTTGGCCTTGGTCGCGGATTCCTCGGCCAGTGTGGAGTTGTCGTTGCAGCTGATGTTGCAGGCCTTGTGGCGTGGCGACTGGCTGCAATTTGAAGCGCTGGGGCAGGGTGGTCTGGCGTTCATGCAGCAGTTCATCCTTCAGGTGTTGCGTGGCCAGTATCCGCAAGCCTTGCTGGCCATGCAGGAGTGGATGCTGGCGATCAAGCGGCAAAGCAAGAAGCGCAAAGTTGACCTGCCGCCGATACTCAATGGCTTTTATTGCCTGCTGTTGTTGGCCTGTGCTGACAAACAGCTGTACCCGGAGCTCAAGAAGGCGGTCAGCCTGGGTCTGAAAGAGTACTACGGGCGGGCATACCCGGCTCTGCAGATGCTGGTCGAACAGCAGCAAGCGAGTGTGCGGCGGCTTGATCCTGAGTTTAACGGGCCGTTGTCGTTCAATGGTTTCGATGGCCTGCTGCTGGCCCTGGGGTTGTACTGGGCGGATGCCGAGGTTGTGCGCGAGCCGGTTTGGCAGGAGCAGCTCAGTGGCTTTCGCGACAACCTTGCGGCGGCGGGCTACCACTGGCTTGGCGAGGAGCTGGATGCCCTGCTGGCGCAGCAGTTTGCCCAGCCGCGGCGCCAGCCGGACTGGCATCAGAAGGCCGCTCTGGTACCGCTAGTCAGCCTCTATCAGCGCCAGGAAGCCTGGCAGCATGCCTTGACCGCACTGTCCCTGCTCAAGCCGGGCAAGACCGATTCGGGTCTTACGCAGATCCAGAAGTCGGCGCGATTGGCCTGGTTCGTCACCTTCAGTCCTCATCAGCTGAGTGTCGAGCCACGTGAGCAGAAGCTCAGCGCCAAGGGACAGTGGAGCAAAGGGCGCGCCGTGGCCCTTAAACGCCTGTTCGAGGATGCCGACAGTCTGGACTTCCTCCTGGAGCAGGACCGGCAGACGATTCGCATGATTCAGCCGGGCACTGATTACTACTATGGCGGGGCGCGCCATGAGCTGTCTGCCGAGCACGCCTTGCCCCGATTGGTCGGGCATCCGGCCTTGTTCTGGGCCGATGCGCCGGATGTGCGGATCGATCTGCTGCTCGGCCAAGTGAGTCTGCAGCTCAAGTCGCAAGGCACGCAGATTCACCTCAAGCTCGAGCCAAATGGTGTGCAAGGCAACCCTGACGTGCTGCTGCGCAAGGAGACGCCGACGCGCCTGCTGGTTTACCCGATCAGCCGCGAGCTACGCCAGATCGCCGATATAGTCGGTGACGGCCTGAGTGTGCCGCAGGCCGCCAAGGCGCAACTGGTCGAGGCCATCGGTGCGATAGCACCGCTACTGCCGATCCACTCGGACCTGCCCGAGTTGGCTGGCCATCTCGACAGCGTCGCCGCCGACAGTACCTTGTATGCCCACCTGTTGCCGCTGGAGGCAGGCTTGCGCCTGCAATTGCTGGTGCGACCGCTGGCCAGCAGCAGCTGGTTCAAACCCGGCCATGGATTGGAAAACGTACTCGGTGAACTCGACGGTAGAGCGCTGCAGGCCAGTCGTGACCTGCCGGCAGAAACCGCCGCGTTACAACGCGTGTTGCAGGCCTGCCCGGCGCTGGCGCTGGCCGATACCGATGGTCAGGAGTGGCAACTGGCCGAACCACAGGATGCCCTGCAAGTATTGAGTGAGTTGCAGACGCTGGAGGGCGACTGGCTGCAATGCGTCTGGCCGGAAGGCGAGCGCATGCGGATCAAGGCGCGCCCGGGAATGAGCCAGCTCAAGCTCGGGCTCAAGCAGCAGGGCGACTGGTTCGTGCTCAGCGGTGAAGTGCAGCTGGACGATGGCCGCGTGCTGCACCTGCGCCAGCTTCTGGAGTTGCTCAAGTCCAGCACCGGGCGCTTCCTCAAGCTTGGCGAACAGGATTGGCTGGCCCTGAGCGACAGTCTGCGCAAGCGTCTGGACGAGTTGGCCCACCTGGCCGATCAGGTCGGCGATGACGGTCTGCGTCTGAATCTGTTGACCACGCCGCTGTTGGCCGGGTTGGCGCAAGAAGCCGGCGAGTTTCAGGCCGATGCCGGCTGGCAAGCGCACCTGGACAAGCTCGAATCGCTCAAGCACTACCAGCCGCAGGTGCCGAACACCCTGCAGGCCGAGCTGCGCGATTACCAGCGCGAAGGTTTCGACTGGCTGGCGCGCCTGGCCCAGTGGGGGGTCGGCGCCTGCCTGGCCGATGACATGGGCTTGGGTAAAACCGTGCAGACCCTCGCTCTGCTGTTGCACCGGGCTTCTGCGGGGCCGCAGCTGGTGGTGGCGCCGACCTCGGTGGCGCTCAACTGGCAGGCGGAGACTGCGCGCTTTGCACCCACGCTCAGGCTGCACATCTATCAACAGAACCGTCACCTCGACGGGCTGGGACCGCGGGACCTGGTGATCGTCAGCTATGGTTTGTTGCAGCAGGACAACCAGGCGTTCGCCAGCCAGCACTGGACCAGCGTGGTGCTGGATGAGGCCCAGGCGATCAAGAATTCCCAGAGCAAACGCTCGCAAGCGGCGATGACGTTGCAGGCCGACTTCAAGCTGATCGCCAGTGGCACCCCGGTGGAAAACCATCTGGGTGAGCTGTGGAACCTGTTCCGCTTTATCAACCCGGGCCTGCTCGGCAGCCAGGAACGTTTCGCCCAGCGCTTTTCCACGCCGATCGAGCGTGGCGAGCAGGGCGCGCGCAAGGCGTTGAAGGCCCTGATCCAGCCATTCATTCTGCGTCGACTGAAAAGCCAGGTGCTTGACGAGCTGCCGCCGCGCACCGAGATCACCTACAAGGTGCCGTTGTCCAGCGAGGAGAGGCAGCTGTACGAGGCGCTGCGCCAGCAGGCTATAGATACGCTGGGTACCACGGCGCCGGGCAAGTCGCTGCAAGTGCTGGCGGAGATCACCCGTCTGCGGCGCTTCTGTTGTCATCCGCGCCTGGTCATGCCGGGTTGCGGTCTGAGTGGCAGCAAGCTGGCCGCCTTTGCCGAAATCGTCGAGGAGCTGCTGGATAACCGCCACAAGGCGCTGGTGTTCAGCCAGTTCGTCGACCACCTGAGCATCATTCGTGGCTGGCTCGATGAGCAGGGCATCAGCTATCAGTACCTGGATGGCTCGACACCGCCGAAAGAGCGTCAGACACGCATAGCTGCTTTTCAGGCCGGTATCGGCGAGATTTTCCTGATCAGCCTGAAAGCCGGCGGTACCGGCCTCAACCTGACCGCTGCCGACTATGTGATCCACCTCGATCCCTGGTGGAACCCTGCGGTAGAGGATCAAGCCAGCGACCGCGCTCACCGTATGGGCCAGCAGCGCCCGGTGACCATCTACCGGCTGGTCACCGAGCACACCATTGAGGAGCAGATCGTCGCCCTGCACGGGCAAAAGCGCGACCTCGCCGACAGTTTGTTGGGCGGCGGCGAGGTCAGCGGCAAGCTGGATGCCGATGCGCTGCTGAGTCTGCTCAAGGGCGACCAAATGTAGTCAGGCGAGCGGATAGCAGCACCATATAAACGAAAAGGCCCCAGGTTTTCACCTAGGAGCCTGTCGGACTTGAATTCATGAGAGGGGCATCAATAGTGAGGCGCAGCAATTTGCCTCACTATTTAGGTATTTCCAGGCATTTTTGCGCCGGGCTTCCTGGGATCGAACGGATTGAGTCCATTCTTACCCGCAGTGGACGGATTTGTGGCGCAAAACAGCCATGCGTTTCAAATTCCAGGCCAGACAAACCAGGCGCCATTCGCCGCTCACCTTGTCCTTGCCCCGCAGCAGAAGCTGACGAAAACCTAAGACCGATTTGATGATGCCGAACACCGGCTCCACCGTCTGTTTGCGCAGGGCATAGAGGCTGCGCCCCGGCTGACTCTTGAGCTTGTGCGCCATGCGTTGTTGCACTGTAGCGTCAGCGTCGAGCGGTGCCGGCTCCTCGACGCGCGCCCGCCAGTCCGGGTGATGATCTTCGCGTGCCACCGCCAGGTAGGGCTCGATTTCGGCCGCTTCGCAGGCGGCGATGTTGCTTTCGCTGCTGTAGCCACAGTCCCCGAGCAGCGCCTGCACCTGGCCCAACGAGGCCGGCAGCGCCTTGAGCACGGCCAACATGGGGACGATTTCTTGCTTGTCGTTGCCCGACTGGGTGAGGCCCTGCGCCACCACCAACAGCGTGTCGGTATCCACCGCCGCCTGGGCGTTGTAGCACTGTTCGAAGCCGCCGCCGGCCATCCGCATGATGCGTGAGTCTTCGTCGGTGAGGTTGATTTGGTCGTGCGCCGTAGGCCCTTCCACCGGTGCTTTTGGCGGCTTACCGCCGGGCTTCTTGCCAGTTTCTGCCGTGCGTGCCGCACGCTTGGCGAGTTTTTCCTGGTAGACGGCCTGATCCTGCTCGAAGCGCACGCGGGCGCGCGCCTTGATCTTGGCCTTGGCGGCGTCCATGGCGACCAAGCGATCTTGCCGGCGTTTAATCTCGTCCGGCAGGTCGATGCCATCGGGGAGTTCTGTCTGGTCGGCGCTTTCAGCCAACGCCAGGAGTTCCTGCACTTCGGTCTTGAGCTGGCGTTCGAGTGCCTGGATATGGCCATAGGAAAGTGCGCTGTGGCGTGAGGCGTTGGCATGCAACTTGGTGCCGTCGAGGCTGATGGTGCCGAGCTTGAGCAGCTTCATTTCCCCCGCCAGCTCCAGCACCTGGAGGAAGATGTCGGCCAACTCGTCGAGGAAGCGCCGGCGGAAGCTGGCCAGGGTGTCGTGATCGGGGTGGCTGCCGGCTGCGAGGTAGCGAAAGGCGAGCGAGTCGTAAGTGGCGCGCTCAATCTTACGGCTGGAAAAGGTGCCGCTGGCATAGCCATAGACCAGCAGGCTGAGCAGCACCTCTGGGTGGTAGGCGGCGCTGCCGCGTCCGCCATAGGCGCGAGTGAGCGCGCTCAGGTCGAGCCGTTCGATGGCTTCGAGAATGAAGCGAGCCAGGTGATCTTCTGGCAGCCAGTCATCCAGCGATGGCGGGAGCAGGTAGTCAGTCTTGCGGTCGATCGGACGAAAGCGGTTCATACGGGAGCATCGGCTGGGCGGTGCCGGGATTATCCTGGAATACAGCGATTAAGTCCGACAGGCTGCTAGGGCCTTTTCGTTTATATGGTGCACCAGGCGGGATTCGAACCCACGACCACTCCTTCGGAGGGCAATGCGGTACAGGAGTCCCGGCTAATCTGAAGTAACTATAAATTGCTCTAAGCCACATTCTGCTGGGTACAATTTTTACTATCTGCAATTTACAGCACCTACTGACACTTAAGCTTGGCTAGTTTCGGCACAAAAAGCGAAATTGGTGAAGTCGATTTTGACCCCTAGCCACACGCAGCGATTTAGGCAGAGAGAGGTAGAGCGCTCGATGCCCAACTCTATTACTGATCTTTTCGAGAGTTACTGCGGATTATCGTAAGCGTCCGGCGATCCCTCCTTGCTTAATTACGCCGGTTGCCACCTGTGCGGCAGTAGTTGCGCAATTTCACTCGCTCGCTGCACAGGCAGTCGCGTCAGAAAATCCTCCAAATAGGCATACGGATCAACCTCATGATCGTAGCTGCGCGTTTCTCGCTGTGCAGAGAACCGGCGAACAGCCAGTTCGAGCGTTCAGGAACCCGCGGCCGGATTTGGTTTTCGATCCAGTTGTTGTCAATTGGCACCGCACCATCTTCGAGATAGCGCGCCAACGCCGTCCAGCTGTTGAGGCTGTAATCGTGGGCTTTGGCGATGGCTGAACCACCGTCTTCATCGCAGGCAAGCCCGCTCTCACGGGGGCATCGCTCGCTACCCGATTAAGCGTCAACAGAACGTTATTTTTTCTAAGCGCCTCACAGCCGTTGATCGGCTAGTTCGGTTTTTTGACACTTCATCGATATGCGGACACAACTTTTACGCTCTGCCGGGTCATATCACGGTGCCGTCGATGGAATATTGGCATCTACCGAGGTTTTAGCCCATGGAGATAAGTTTATGATTTTCAATGTACATAATTTTGGCGCCAAAGGAGATGGCATCACTGACGACACGGCGGCGATACAAAGTGCAATTGATGCGGCCGCCGCCGCAGGTGGCGGGCAGGTGTACATGCCGACCGGGACTTATATCGTTTCGGCAGGTGAGGAACCCTCCGACGGCTGCCTGAAGCTCAAGAGCAACGTCTACCTGTACGGCGACGGCATGGGCGAAACCACCGTCAAGGTGGCTGACGGCTCCGACACCAAGATCACGGGTATCATCCGCTCGGCCTACGGTGAGGAAACCCACGACTTCGGTGTCAGCCACCTCACCATCGACGGCAATCGCGACAACACCACGGGCAAGATCGACGGTTGGTTCAACGGTTACATTCCCGGCGGCGAAGGCTACGACTCCAACGTCACCCTCGACAGCGTCGAGATCAAGAATAGCTCCGGGTACGGCTTCGATCCCCACGAGCAGACCGTAAACATGGTCATCAAGAACAGCGTGTCCCACGGCAACGGCCTGGACGGCTTCGTCGCCGACTTCCTCAGTGACAGCACCTTTGAAAACAACGTCGCCTATGACAATGACCGCCACGGCTTCAACGTCGTCACCAGCACCCACGACTTCACGCTCACCAATAACGTTGCGTACAACAACGGCGGCAATGGCATCGTGGTGCAGCGAGGCAGCGAGGATATTCCCTCGCCCAGCAACATCACCATCACCGGTGGCGAGGTGTATGGCAACGGAGGCGAAGGGGTACTGATCAAAATGTCCACCGACGTGACTGTCAGCAGTGTCGACATTCACGACAACGGCAGTGCCGGGATACGTATCTACGGCAGCAGCAACGTCGAAGTCATCGATAACACCCTCTACAACAACTCCCTGGGCGGCACTGTAGCGGAGATCATCATCCAGTCCTACGACGACACCCAGGGCGTGTCCGGCCGATATTTCAACGGCAGCGATAACCTCATCCAGGGCAACATCATCAGCGGCAGCGACCTGTCAACCTACGGCGTCGCCGAGCGTAACGAAGACGGCACCGATCGCAACGCCCTCATCGCCAACACCATCAGTCACACTAGCAAGGGCGGCACGCTGGTCTATGGTGACGGCAGCTATGTCAGCGCCACGGTGTCGATGACCACCGTACAAGGCACTGCCGGCAATGACACTCTGCTGGGCAGCAGCGCCAGCGAGATTTTCTATGGCGGGGCCGGCAACGACACCATCAATGGCGGGGCCGGCAGCGACATTCTGGTGGGTGGTGCTGGCCTCGACAAACTCACCGGCGGCATCGGCGCCGATACGTTCCGCTTCGCCAGCCAGTCCGACAGTTACCGCAACGCCACCACCAGCTTCGTTGACACCATCACAGATTTCGACGTCACCCAGGACAAGATCGACCTCGCGGATCTGGGCTTCACCGGCCTGGGCAACGGCCGTGGCGGCACCTTGCAGATCAACTACAGCGCCAGCAGCGACCGCACTTACATCAAGGACTACGATGCCGACGCCAGCGGCAATCGCTTCGAGCTGGTTCTCTCGGGCAACCTGACCAACACCCTGACCGCCAGCAACTTCATCTTCAATCGGGTGGTCACAGGCACCAGCGACAGTGACTCGTTGCTGGGTAGCGAGTCGGCCGACACCCTGCTCGGTCTGGCGGGCAACGACAGCCTCCGTGGCGGCGCGGGCGACGACACGCTCGACGGTGGGGCCGGGGCGGACACCCTCACCGGCGGTACCGGGGCGGACACCTTCGTGTTCTCCAGCCGCCTGGACAGCTACCGCAACTACAACACCGGCGGCGTCAACCTTGGCGACCTGATCACCGACTTCGATATCACCGCCGACAAGATCGACCTCTCCGCCATGGGCATCACCGGGCTGGGCGACGGTAAAACCGACACCGTGTACGTGGTGCTCAACAGCGCCGGGACCAAGACCTACATCAAGTCCCTGACCACCGACGCCAATGGCAACCGCTTCGAAGTGGCGCTGGACGGCAACTACCTCGACAAGCTGACCAGCGCTAATTTTGTCTTCGCCACTTCGTCGCCGACCAACCAGGCACCGGTGCTGGCCACGCCGCTGCTCGATCAGAACGCGACCGAAAACACCTCGTTCAGCTACGTGGTGCCGGCCACCAGCTTCAACGACCCGGACAACGACAGTCTCAGCTATACCGCCACGCTCGCCAATGGCAGCGCTCTGCCCGGCTGGCTGGTCTTCGATGCCGCCACTCGCACGTTCAGCGGCACACCAAGCGACACGGCGTCGGGCACTTATGCCATCCAGGTCACCGCGACCGACGGCAGCAACGCGACCGTCAGTGACAGCTTCACCTTAGCCGTGCAGGACGTGCCCGCTGGGCCGGTTGTAATCAATGGCACGCCGAACAATGACACGTTGACCGGCACTGAGGCCAACGAACAACTGTTCGGTGGTGCCGGTAACGACACTCTTAATGGCGGCGCCGGCAACGACATCCTGGTCGGTGGCGCCGGCGTGGACAAACTCACCGGTGGCGCGGGTGCTGACGTATTCCGCTACACCTCAACGCTCGACAGCTACCGCACCAACTCCACCAGCGCCAGTGACCAGATCCTCGATTTCGATGTGGCCGCCGACAAGATCGATGTGTCGGCGCTCGGCTACACTGGCATGGGTAATGGCCAGGGTGGCACGCTGCTGGTGGCCTACAGCGCCTCGACCAACCGCACCTATATCAAGGACTACGATGCCGACGCCAACGGCAATCGCTTCGAAGTGGCGCTGGCCGGAGACCTGACCAACAGCCTGACGGCCAGCCATTTTGTGTTCGCCGACCAGAACCCCCCAGCAACGTGGCGCCGGTCGTGGTCATTCCGCTCCTCGACCAGAACGCCACCGAAAGCTCGCCGTTCACCTATACCGTTACCTCCGAAAGCTTCAGCGACGCTAACCAGGATGTACTGACCTGGACCGCAACCCTGACCGATGGCAGCGTCCTGCCCACGTGGCTGAGTTTCGATGCCACCAACCTAACCTTCACCGGCACGCCGACCAGCACCGCGGCAGGCAACTACAACGTATTGGTCAAGGCCACCGATCCCTCCGGTGCGTCGGTAAGCGACAGTTTTGCGTTGGCAGTGGCCGATGCCCCCGCCAATACCATCACCGGGACCAGCAACGCCGAGTCCCTCAACGGCACGGCGGGCGCGGACCTGATCCTCGGCTTGGGTGGCAACGACACGATCAAGGCCGGTGCCGGCATGGATATCATCGACGGTGGCGCCGGACGCGACTCGCTGTACGGTGGCGACGGTGCCGACACCTTCCGCTACACCGACGTGCTCGACAGCTATCGCGACTACGAGAGCGGTGGCGTAACAGCCACGGACACGATCTATGACTTTACCGCAGGTGTCGACAAGATCGATGTTTCGGGCCTGGGCTTTCTCGGCCTCGGCAATGGCAGCAACGGCACGTTGTACATGGCCCTGAACTCGGCGGGTGACAAGACCTACATCAAGTCCAGCGAAGTCGACGCCAATGGCAATCGCTTCGAAATCGGCCTCAGCGGTAACTACCTCAACACCCTGACCGCCGATGACTTCGTGTTCGGAGAGCGCGCCCAGCAGGACATCCTCTATTTGCCGACCCTTGGCCAATCCAATGCGCGCCTGCTGCGCATGAGTGAGGACGACGATCAGTCCGGCACGTCGATGCTGGTCAATGACCTGAACAAGTACACCACCTATGACGTACGTAGCCAGTTCACCGATGCCGACGGCAACGGCATCGACATCGCAGTAGGTGGCAGCACGGTCAACGGCCTGTCGACCCTGGGCGCCGAGGAGCTCAAGATCAGTTGGTGGCTGACCGACACCAATCAACCCGGGCCTGCGCTGTTGCGCGCCGTGGTGTTGTTGCAGGATCAGCTTGGCGAGCTCCAGTCCATCGATAACGTCACCATGGGCATCGTTTGGGGCCAGGGCGAGGAAGCGGCCCAGGAGATCGCCCGCTCCTCCGACAAAGACGCTGCAGCGGCTGCCTACAAAACCGCGACGCTGGCCGTGTTTGATTACCTGCACGCCCAGTTCGGCAGTTTCAACGTGTACATGATGGAGACCGGACACTACGCGCAAGACGCCGCGCGGGCCCGTGGTTATTCGGAAGAAAAGATTGCCGGTATTGTCGAGGGTGTCGGCTATGTCCGCGCCACCCAGGAGGCCATCGCCGCCGAGCGCGCCGATGTGAAGCTGGCGGTGGACTACACCGACCTGCCCTTGCGCTACGAGGTCGATCCGCTGGTGTATCCCGACGACGTCTGGCACTTGCACGAGGAATCGGCGGAAATTGTCGGCCAGCGCCTGGCCGATTACATCGCCGACGATCTGGGCTTCCAAGGCAACCCCAACGACAACAACAGCGTGCAGGACATTTTCGACAACGCTCAGAATCAGGGCGGGATTATTTCCGGTACCGACCAGGCGGATACCTTGGTGGGTAGCTCGGGCAACGACACGCTGGATGGCGACCTGGGCGCCGACAGCATGACCGGTGGCGATGGCAATGACATCTATGTGGTCGATAACGCGTTCGACAGCGTGGTGGAAACCAACACCTCGACTTCGCAGATCGATACGGTGCAGGCCTCGGTCAGCTGGACGCTGGGCGCCAATCTCGAGCACCTGGTGCTCACCGGAGTGTCGGACATCGACGGCACCGGCAATGAGCTGCGCAACGTCATCACCGGCAATGCCGCCAATAACGTGCTCGATGGTGCCGCAGAGGCCGACAACATGAGCGGCGGCGATGGCAACGACACCTACTATGTCGACAACGCCGACGACACCGTGATCGAGACCAACAGCAATGCGGCGCCTGGAGGGATCGACAGCGTGCACAGCAGCCTGGCCGCCTACACCCTCACCGATAACGTCGAGAACCTTTATATCGATACACCCGGCGCCGCCAATGGCACGGGCAATGCGCTGGACAACACGCTGTTCGCTGGGGCCGGTGACAACGTGTTGGACGGGCGCGATGGCAATGACACCGTGTCCTTTGAACGTGCACTGGCCGGGGTCACCGCCACCCTCTCGACGTCCGCGCAACAGAACACGGTTGGCTCCGGGCTCGATACCTTGAAGTATTTCGAGAACCTGACCGGCAGTGCCTACGCCGACAGCCTGACGGGCAGCAGCGGCGCCAACGTCCTGAGCGGCGGCGCGGGCAACGACACGCTGGTGGGTGGCTCAGGCGATGACCGATTGATCGGCGGCGAAGGAACCGACAGTCTGACCGGTGGCACTGGCGCGGACACCTACGCCATCGGTGCGCTGGCGGACATGAGCGTCGGCGCGTTGCGCGATGTGATCTACAGTTTCAAGAACATCGAGGGAGATCAACTGGACTTCACCGGGCTGGACGCCAACCCGCTGACCGCCGATGTCGACACCTTCACCTTCATCGGCAGCAATGCCTTTGACACCACTAACGCCACCGGCCAACTGCGCTTTGCCGATGGAATTCTCTACGGCAGTGTCAATGCCGACACCACCGCCGAGTTCGAAATCGAGCTGGTGGGCGTCAGGGAGATGCATGCCAGCGACTTCACGGTCTGAAACCCGTTTTGACCGGCAGACCCTGTGGGGGCGGGCAAGCTCGCTCCCACAGGGTCTGCATTTGGCCCATGATCGAATTCGTGGCGAGGGAGCTTGTTACCGCTCGGCAGCGAAGCAGTCGTGAACCGGTGAATGCGGTTTGCCTGATGCGCGTATTCGACAGGTTTTGGGGCCGCTACGCGACCCCGCGCGAGCGAGCTCCCTCGCCACGGGGATATGTTGCAACTTTGAGTTTTGGTCAGAACCAGAGGCCATTTAAAACAGGCTTTGCACCTGCTCCAGGATCGCGCGATTCATCTGGCCGGTATGGGTGTGGAGGCTCACATAGCTTTGCAGCATGTCCAGCTTGGTGTTGAGCAGGTCTCGACGCGCCTGGAACACCCGCTGCTGTGCGTCAAGAATGTCCACCGTGGAACGCACGCCACCCTGGAAGCCTTTTTCCGTCGATACCAGCGCCCGCTGACTGGACTCCACCGCTCGCTGCATCGCCTTGCCCTTGGCGAACCCGGCCGCGACGCCCAGGTAATCGGTTTCGATATCTTCGGCCAATTGTTGACGCTGCACGTCGTAGTCGGACTGCGCGCCGGCCAGTTGCGCTTCGGCCTTGGCCACCGAGGCGCGCACCGAGCCGCCGCGATACAACGGAATATCCAGCTGCACTCCCACGTAATAAGTGTCCTGGCGCGGGTCTAGTTCCTGATACTGGCGGGTTTCCCGCCGGGTCAGCTGAGTGGTCAGTGACAAGGTCGGATAATGCCCGGCGCGCTGGCTGTCGGCCTGCGCCTCGGCCACTTTCACCGCCGCCAGCCGGGCCGCGAGCTCAGGGCTGGCCTCGCGGGCAATCGCCGTCCAGTAAGTCAGATCCTGCTCCGGCGGGATCGGGCTGCCGGCGGCAAGCTCTTCGCGCATCGGCTGGATATCATCGATGGGCACGCTGGCGCGGCCGGACAAAGCCCGCAACGCAGCCGCGCGACGGGCCTGGGCTTCGGCCTCCTGGGCCGCCACCAGATCGAGCCGCGGCTGGGCTTCATCGACATCGGTGATCGCGCCCTGGCCGCCCTGATAGAGCTTTTTGCTCTGGGTGACCAACCCGCTGATGGCAGCCTTTTGCTGGGCGATCAACTTGGTCTCGCTCTCGGCCCGGGCGACGTCTGTTGACGTAGCCGCTGTCGCCGCCGCCATCGGTGCGCCCGCCTTTACCATAGCGCGAGGTCAGTGATATCTGCGGATAGAGGCCGCCGCGCCCGATCGCCTCTTCATGCCGAGAAGCATCAAAGGCGTGAGCGGCCGAGTGTACCGTCGGGTCGTTGAGGCGCGAGGCATCGTAGGCGGCGGTCAAGCTCAGGCCTCCCTTGCGGCCCATGCGGGATTACAGGCTTAGCAGCACGCGGGAGCTATAGCGCCAACGGTCACTCATGTTCATTCCTCCTTGAAGGCCGCAAGCAAGCGTTCGCGCAAAGGTTTCATCAGGTAATTCATCAAGGTGCGTTCACCCGTCACCACCGTGACATCGGCGAGCATGCCGGGGCGAACCAGGAGACCAGCAGTCTGCAGCGAAGCCACAGTGTCGGCAGCAATCTCGACCTTGGCGGAGAAGTACGGAAGGTGTGTCTGTTCATCGATCAACTGGTCCGCCGATACCGTACTCACCGTGCCTGTGACTGTCGGCGTATCCACCCGTTGCAGCGCGGTGAAATGCACATGCACCGGCAGCCCCGGGCGCAGTTTATTGGCCATCAACGGTTCAAAACGCGCGGTGATCGCCATCGGTGCATCCAGCGGCACCACCTGCATCAGGGTTTGTCCGGCCTGAGCGACGCCCCCGACCGTATGGATGCTCAAGTCCATGACCTGCCCGCCCACCGGCGCACGGATCGCACCGTTGTCGACTTCAAACTGCAAGGCACGAATCTGATCGGCATAACCTGACGCCTCGGCAGAGACCTCGCTGAGCTGGGTTTCGGCATCGCGGCGAAATTCCTGTTGCGCCTGCAAGGCCTTGAGTCTGCTCTCGTTGATCGCCTGGTGGGTCCTGCCGACATCGCCTACGCCGGAGGCAATCTGCCCCGCCAACTGAGCTGCGTTGCGCTCGGCCTCGAAGAGTCTGTTACGCGGAACGTAGCCTTCACGGGCCAGTTCCCGCAGACCTTCCAGCTCCTGTTGCTGGAAGCGCATTTGTGCGTCGTAGTTACGCTTGACGCCCTCGTAGCCGCGCAATTGCTGCTGCAACGCCGCCACTTCGTGCTCGATGATCTGCAAGCGGCTGCCCAGCTCCGCGCGGCGGGTCAGAAACAACTGGCTCTGCAACGCCATGGCAGCCTTTACCCGTGGCTCGTCGGCGCGCTTCAGCAGTTCAGCGGGCCACTGGATCTCGGCGGTGCCCAGGCGCTCGGCAATCAACCGCGCTTCGATGCTGTGATCGTTGAGCAACTTGCCCAGGGTCACGTCCAGCTGCGATTGCGCCTGCACGGTATTGAACTGCACCAGCAACTGCCCCTGGGAGACATGATCACCATCGCTGACCAGCAGCGTCTCCACCACCCCTCCGCCAATGACTGCACGGCCTTGCGCTCACCCGCTACCACCACGGTGCCGCTGCCCACGACACCCTGGTCAAGCGGTGCCAGGAAAGCCCAGAGCAGAAAACTGCCCAATGACAGGACCAGGAAACCCACGCCATAACGCGCGGCACCGCCGGCGTCGGTACTGGCGTTGGGCAACGTATTGGCGCTGAGCACGCTCAATCCCTGTTCGCTGTGCGTTTGCGCATCAGGAGTCAAATCACGCATCTTCGCCAGCCTCCCTGACGGCGGCCGGTCTGGGCCCTGGCATCAATGCCTTGAGCGCTCGGTCCCGCGGGCTGAATGCTTGTTGGGTACCGTCCTTGAGCACCAGGATGTGGTCGACCACCGCCAGCACGTTGGGCCGATGGGTAATCAGCACCACGGTACTGCCGCAGGCCTTGAGTGCATTGATGGCCTGCACCAACGCCAGCTCGCCCGCTTCGTCGAGGTTGGAGTTGGGCTCGTCGAGCACGATCAGCGATGGCCGCCCATAAAGCGCACGGGCCAGGCCGAGGCGTTGCTTCTGTCCACCGGACAAGCCTAGCCCGCCGGGCCCCAGCGGTGTGTCGTAACCCTTGGGGAACCTCAGGATCATCTCGTGGATGCCCGCGTGACGGCTCGCGGCGATGATCTTGTCGGCGTCCTGCTCGCCGAGCCGGGCGATGTTGTCGGCAACGCTGCCATCGAATAGCTCAATGTCCTGCGGCAGGTATCCGAGGTGCGGGCCCAAGGCGTCGTGGGACCATTGGCTGATCTCGGCATCGTCCAGACGCACCGATCCGCCCATGGCCGGCCATATCCCGACCAACGCTCTGGCCAAGGTCGATTTACCACTGGCGCTAGGGCCGACAACGGCGAGCACTTCGCCTTTGGCCAGGCTGAAATTGATCCCGCGCAAGATCGGTTGCGAGGCACCGGGCGGGCCGACATACAATTGCTCCAGGCGTACCGCGCCGGTGGGCGGCGGCAATGGCATGCGCAGGTGCTCACGCGGGTGCTGGCTAAGGAGCTGGCTAAGGCGCTGGTGACTCTGGCGTCCGGCGTTGAATTGCTTCCACGAACCAATGGCGATTTCCACCGGCGCCAAGGCGCGCCCCAGCAGCAGCGACATAGCGATCATCATGCCCGCCGACAACTGGCCTTCGAGCACCAGCAGCGCCCCCAGGCCCAGAGCCAGCGATTGGCCGGAGATACGCACAAAACGGGTTGTCGACGTGATACGGGCGCTGCGGTCGCTGGCGTGGGCCTGGGCGGCAATGATGCGTTGTTGCAGCAGGCTCCAGCGTTGGCGCAAGGGGCCGCGCATGCCCAGGGCCTGGATGACTTCGGCATTGTGTAACGTGCTGTTTACATAGACCGCCGATTGCACGCCCAGGCGATTGGCTTCCCCCAGGCGCGCCCGGGTCGCCAGCTCACCCCATAACGCCAACCCTATCAGCACCAGGGCGAGCACCAGCGTCAGCACCCCGAACCAGGGGTGAATGATGAACGCCACCAGCATAAAAATCGGCAACCACGGCGCATCGAGCAAGGCGATGAGGCCCTGGCCCGTGATCAATTGCCGCAACGTGGCCAGGTCGCTGAGCACTTGCGCCGGGTTGGCATTGTGCTCGCGCAGGCTGCGGGCGAAGGCGGCGTCGAACACGCGCTCGCCCAAGGCCTCGTCCAGCCCCGCGCCCATGCGAATCATCACCAGGCCGCGTACCCACTCGATCAGGGCGCTGAACATGAATAGTCCCAGGGCGATCAAGGTGAGCATGAACAAGGTGGTTTCGTTGCGGCTGGTAAGGACCCGGTCGTACACCTGCATCATGTAGAGCGACGGCACCAGCACCAGCAGGTTGATCACTCCACTGAACAGCGCCAGCGACCAGAACACCCGGCGATAGCTTAATAAAGCGGCATCAATGTCATGACGCGGATCGAGAAGTAAACCCATAGAATGTCGCTCGCAAAGGAGTAGTCGGTCCAAGACGCAATCCATCGCGAGCGTTTTGCCCTAAGGGGAGAAAACACTAAATGTAGGCTGACGTGCCGCTATCAGAGACGGTCCTTGTCGCTGCAGGCGCCAATCACTGACAACACAACCACGGGTTAGTGCAGGTCTACGGGCTGGGTTTTCACCTGGGTGACGGGCGGAATGTTGCGCAGCGTCACGGTCGCTTGTCGCTCGACCTCGCTCAACGCATTGCGCAGCACTGATCGCACGGTCGTCGTTCGGGCATTAGCCTCGATAACGTCTGCTTCGATCCAGCGCTGCAAGGTTCTGCGCGACAGACCGACCTCCTGATAAACCCTGACTTTTCTGGTTCCTGCTGCAATGGCTTCGGCCAACCACGCCACGAGTAACTGCCGTTCCAGCAAAGACGGCAGTTGTCCTCGTTGTCGGTTCCTAGTAGTTGTTGAGCTAGTTTCGCAGCGCCAGCAACGCGGCCTTTTCGGCCAGCGCCTTGTCTTTGTGGCGTAATTCACGCTCAAGGTCCTGGACGCTACCTTCGGCAGCAAAAAAAAGGGGCGAGTTTTTGACCAGCTAGTTGCAGGGGAAAAGGATTTTCGTTCTCTGGGCGCCGGACATTTTCCATTCAGCTTTAGCTCTCAAGCTGTCGAGCTTTGGTGGCGCTCTGTCTCGGCGGCAGATTCGTTTTGCCTCCAGCGTCACGACCAGCTAACAGCGGGCGTGAGTGGGATGCTGGCGCCAATGACGACACAAGCTGAACGAGTATGACCAGTGATGGAGGTTTCCTTCCTTATATGAAGGGTAGTGGTCATTTTTCGGCGAGGGGTTTGGGAAGTGCTTCGGGTTAAGGCACGGTTTAGGCACAGAATTGGCACAGCCCAAAACAAAAGGCCCTAGGTTTTCACCTAAGGCCTTGTTTTATATGGTGCACCAGGCGGGATTCGAACCCACGACCACTGCCTTCGGAGGGCAGTACTCTATCCAGCTGAGCTACTGGTGCAGCGCGGCGCAATCATACGCATCTCGCGCGCGGGCGTCCATGCTGGTGGCATTGTGTGTGATTGCGCACAACCGCAGCGGGTTAGTCGTGAGTGATCGCCAGAACAGCCCTTGATCGGATGGGTCGTTAATTTTTTCGAACAGACTATTGCCCTTTACCCCTCATGACCCTAGGATTCGTTTGAGATTTCAAACGATCTTGCTGAAACCGTTCGGAACTCTGTGCAGTCCGGATCAATCTTAGGCAGACCGATTGGCGAAAATTGATAGAGCACAGCATCGTGCCCGTCCAAACATCTTTATATGGCCGCCTGCCCGTCGTGCCAACAACAACCGTCCGACGCCTGGGTGTCGCGATGAGAAGGAGAAGGTCATGCAATTGAAAGACACCCAGCTGTTCCGCCAACAGGCGTATATCGACGGCACCTGGCTGGACGCCGACAGCGGCCAGACCATCAAGGTCACCAACCCGGCCACCAACGAAGTCATCGGTAGCGTGCCGAAGATGGGCGCCGCGGAAACCCGCCGTGCCATCGAAGCCGCCAACCGTGCCTTGCCGGCCTGGAGCGCACTGACCGCCAAGGAGCGTTCGAACAAGCTGCGCCGCTGGTTCGAACTGCTGATCGAGAACCAGGACGACCTCGGCCGCCTGATGACCCTGGAACAGGGCAAGCCGCTGGCCGAAGCCAAGGGCGAAATCGTCTACGCCGCATCTTTTATCGAGTGGTTCGCCGAAGAAGCCAAGCGCATCTATGGCGACGTGATTCCGGGCCATCAGCCGGACAAGCGCCTGATCGTGCTCAAGCAGCCGATCGGCGTGACCGCGGCCATCACCCCATGGAACTTCCCTGCGGCGATGATCACCCGTAAAGCTGGCCCGGCCCTGGCCGCCGGTTGCACCATGGTGATCAAGCCGGCTTCGCAGACGCCGTTCTCCGCCTTGGCCCTGGTGGTCCTGGCCGAGCGCGCCGGTATTCCGAAAGGCGTCTTGAGTGTGGTCACCGGCAGCGCCGGCGACATCGGTGGCGAGCTGACCAGCAACCCGATCGTGCGCAAGCTGAGCTTCACCGGCTCGACCGAGATCGGTCGCCAGCTGATGGCTGAATGCGCCAAGGACATCAAGAAGGTGTCCCTGGAGCTGGGCGGTAACGCACCCTTTATCGTCTTCGACGATGCCGACCTGGATAAGGCGGTCGAAGGCGCGCTGATCTCCAAATACCGCAACAACGGCCAGACCTGCGTCTGTGCCAACCGCCTGTATATCCAGGACGGCGTATATGACGCCTTCGCCGAGAAGCTGAAAGTCGCGGTGGCCAAGTTGCAGATCGGTAACGGTCTGGACGAAGGCACCACCACCGGCCCGCTGATTGACGACAAGGCCGTAGCCAAGGTCCAGGAACACATCGCCGACGCCATCAGCAAGGGGGCCAAGCTGCTCACCGGTGGCAAGCCGCACGCCCTGGGTGGCAGCTTCTTCGAACCGACCATCCTCACCGACGTGCCGAGCAACGCCGCAGTGGCCAGGGAAGAGACCTTCGGCCCACTGGCGCCGCTGTTCCGCTTCAAGGACGAGGCCGAGGTGATCGCCATGGCCAACGACACCGAATTCGGTCTGGCCTCCTACTTCTATGCCCGCGACATGAGTCGCGTGTTCCGCGTGGCCGAAGCCCTGGAATACGGCATGGTCGGCGTCAATACCGGGTTGATCTCCAATGAAGTGGCACCGTTCGGTGGCATCAAGGCGTCTGGCCTCGGCCGCGAAGGCTCGAAGTACGGCATTGAGGACTATCTGGAAATCAAATACCTCTGCCTGGGCATCTAGTCGGTCGCTACTGCGCTTCGCTGATGCTGCGTTGGCCAGGCCGGGAAAAATGCTCATTGGCAAAAGCCAACTGTGCTTTTTCCCGGCCCCGCCTGACCTTCGCTCGCTACGCTCCGTGAGAGTGGTGTATCGGTCAGGCAAACGAATTATTCCCCCGTGGCCGGGAGGGCTGTAGCAGTCGATCATCGTATGCTGCTGCCGCGCTTACCCGGTCATTTCATCCTTGAACCACGCCGACCGATGAGCGGCGAATGAGGACATTATGAGCAAGACCAACGAATCCCTGATGCAACGCCGCACCGCCGCCGTCCCCCGTGGCGTGGGCCAGATCCACCCGATCTTCGCCGACCGCGCAGAAAACGCCACGGTCATCGACGTCGAGGGCCGCGAGTTCATCGACTTCGCCGGCGGCATCGCGGTGCTCAACACCGGCCACCTGCACCCGAAAGTCATCGCCGCGGTGCAGCAGCAGCTGACCAAGCTGACCCACACTTGCTTCCAGGTGCTGGCCTACGAGCCCTACGTCGAGCTGTGCGAGAAGATCAACGCCAAGGTGCCGGGCGACTTCGCCAAGAAGACCCTGCTGGTCACCACCGGCTCCGAAGCGGTGGAGAACGCGGTGAAGATCGCCCGCGCCGCCACCGGCCGTGCCGGGGTGATCGCCTTCACCGGCGCTTACCACGGTCGCACCATGATGACCCTCTCGCTGACCGGCAAGGTTGCGCCTTACTCGGCCGGCATGGGCCTGATGCCCGGCGGTGTGTTCCGCGCCCAGTACCCCTGCGAGCTGCACGGGGTCAGCGTCGACGACGCCATCGCCAGCATCGAGCGGGTGTTCAAGAACGACGCCGAGCCGCGCGATATCGCCGCGATCATCATCGAGCCGGTGCAGGGTGAGGGCGGTTTCTATATTGCGCCAAAAGCCTTCATGCAGCGTTTGCGCGGCCTCTGCGATCAGCACGGCATCCTGCTGATCGCCGACGAAGTGCAGACCGGCGCCGGGCGTACTGGCACCTTCTTCGCCATGGAACAGATGGGCGTGGCCGCCGACCTGACCACCTTCGCCAAATCCATCGCCGGTGGCTTCCCGGTGGCGGGCGTGTGCGGCAAGGCCGAGTACATGGATGCCATCGCTCCGGGTGGCCTGGGCGGCACCTACGCCGGTAGCCCGATTGCCTGCGCCGCGGCGCTGGCGGTGATGCAGGTGTTCGAGGAAGAGCAGCTGCTGGAGCGCTGCCAGGCAGTCGGCGAGCGCCTGGTCAGCGGTCTTGAAGCCATCGCCGCCAAGCACAAGAGCATTGGCGAGGTGCGCGCTCTGGGCGCGATGATCGCCATGGAGCTGTGCGAGGACGGCGATCTGCATAAACCGAATGCCACGCTGACCGGTCAGATTGTCGCCAAGGCGCGCGACAAGGGCTTGATCCTGCTGTCCTGCGGCACCTACGGCAACGTGCTGCGGGTGCTGGTGCCGCTGACCGCCGAAGACGCCCTACTGGACAAGGGCCTGGCGATCATCGAAGAGTGCTTCGACGAACTGGCGTAAACGACGCTGGAAAAAAGACTCGCTTTGGCGGGTCTTTTTTTGGGATTTTTTCGTCGGGCTAACGGGCTAACGGGCTAACGGGCTAGCGGGCTGGTGTGATTGTGCGCCTGCCCGCGGAGGCGGTGCCGCGCCGTTAACGGCCCTGGAAGGTGCGGATGAAGATCAGGGTGCCGACCCCCCAGGCGCCATTGAGCAGGAAACCGATCAGAAAGCGCCCCGGCAATTGCGCCGGATCAAAGCCCATCCCCTTGAGCGGGAACACCACCAGCAGCGCCACCGTGGTCAGGGCGATGCCGCCGAACAACAGGCCCTTGAGCCAGGGCACCGGCTTACCCTCCTGCCAGCGCAATGCGGCGACCATCAGTACTCCCCAGAGACCACCCCAGAAGCACGCCGACAGCCAGGCGGGCACCTGCAGCGGCGCGGTGGCCGCAATGGAGAAGGGCGCGAAGGGCACCACGCCGTAGGCGTGCAGCAGGCCGAGCAGCGGTTGATGAAAACAGATCACCGCGAGAAAACCGGCGATAAAGGCGAATACCCAGCGTTGCATGGACGTCTTCTCCTGTGAGTAGTGGAACGCGACTATAGGTGTCACGCTGCCGCAGTGGCCAGTCTCGGCAGCCTAGCAAATGTCCGTGCATAAGCACGGCTGGCAGGGGGCGCGCCGGTTACTATAGTGGGCCATCCGGCGCGGCGCCTTGTAACGCCGGCTTCGCTCTGCACTCTAATCAAGCAGAACCACGCCACCGGCATTCACCCAAGGAGACTCGCTGTGCACGCCATGCTGCCTCTGCTCGACCAACTGGCTTTTCCGGCGCTGCGCCGCGGCCACTTGGAAGCCTTGCAGATCAACCTGACTTATCGCTGCAACCAGCGTTGCCTGCATTGCCACGTCAACGCCGGGCCGACCCGCAGCGAGGCGATGACCGACGACAGCCTGGCGCTGCTGCATCAGGTGATCGATGCCCATCCGGTGCACACCCTGGATCTGACCGGCGGCGCGCCGGAGATGCATCCGCGCTTCCGCGAGATTGTCCAGCATGCGCGACGCGAGGGGCTGCGGGTGATCGACCGCTGCAACCTGACCATTCTCAGCGAGCCGGGCTATGAAGACCTGGCCGTCTTTCTCGCCGAACAGGGCGTTGAGGTTAGCGCCTCCTTGCCCTGCTACTCGCGCGATAACGTCGACAAGCAGCGCGGCGATGGCGTGTTCGATGCCAGCATCAAGGGCCTGCAACAGCTTAATGCCCTGGGCTATGGCCAGCCCGGCAGCGGCTTGCTGCTCAATCTGGTGTACAACCCGCAAGGTGCGAGCCTGCCGCCGCCGCAAGCCGCGCTGGAGGCCGATTACAAACTTCACCTGGCCGAAGACTTCGGCATTCAGTTCAACCACTTGCTGTGCATCACCAACCAGCCGATCGCACGTTTCGGCAGCACCCTGGTCAGCAAGGGCCAGTTCAATACTTACATGCAGTTACTGCGCGACAGCTACCGCCCGGAAAATATCGAAGCGCTGATGTGCCGCAGCCTGGTCAGCGTCGACTGGCAGGGTTACCTGTACGACTGCGACTTCAACCAGATGCTCGATTTGCCACTTGAGCTGCAGGGCCGCTTGATCGGCCGTCAACGTCCGCACCTGCGCGACCTGCTTGGCGCCAACCTGGATGGCAACCCCATCGTCACCCGCGATCACTGTTTTGCCTGCACCGCCGGGCAGGGCTCCAGTTGCAGCGGTGCCCTGGATTCCCAGGACGTCTGACACCCCGGCAGTGTTCTGCTCAATAAGGATTGATCTATGCAACCCACCAGTATCACCGGGCTGTTTTTCTGGGGTTTTCTGCTGGCCTACGGCGTATTGATGCTGGCGCTGGCGCCCCGCGCCGTGACCCTCGGCGGCTTCTTCAATGGCGAGGATAGCCAGGGCCGTAGTGCCGCGCCCTGGTTGCTGACTTCGAGCATCTTCATCAGCTGGATCTTCGCCAAGTCGGTGACCAACGCCGCCAACCTGGGCGCCAGTTACGGCCTGGTCGGCGGCCTGGCTTACGCCATGTACTGGCTGTCGATCCCGCTTACCGGCTTCGTCATCTACCGCCTGCGCCGCCGCTTCGCCGCCACCGGGCTGGTGAGTTTTCTCAGCAGCCACTACGGCCGTGGCGCTGCCCTGGCGTTTTCCGCGGCCATCCTGATCCGCCTGTTCAACGAGGTGTGGAGCAACACCGCGGTGGTCGGTGGTTATTACGGTGACTCCGGCAGCCTTGAATTCATCGGCGCCGCGCTGCTGTTTACCGCCGTGACCCTGGCCTATAGCCTGCGCGGCGGGCTGCGCAGTTCGATCCTTACCGACGCGGCGCAGGCGGCGATCTTTATCGTCGCGCTGATCTGGGTGCTCGGCCTGGTGCTGCCGCAACATTCGCCTGCCGAGCTGGTCAGCACCAGTCACTGGGGGCTGAATGCCGGTGTCGATCTGCTCCTGGTCGCCGGCCTGCAAGCCTTCAGCTACGGTTTTCACGACCCGGTGCTGACCGACCGCGGCTTTATCAGTGAAGAGAAAACCATGCGCCGCTCCTTTGTGATCGCCGGGGTGCTGGGTTTTTTCGCCATTCTGGCCTTCAGCCTGATCGGCGTGCACGCCCAACTGACTGGCCTGGCCGCTTCGGACAACGTGCCGGCGGCCCTGGCCAAGACCCTGGGTATCGGCGCGCTGATGGTGATGACGGTGGTGATGGTCTCGGCCGCCGGTTCGACCCTGGACTCGACCTTCTCCAGCCTGGCCAAACTGGCCGGCCGCGAATTGCCGAAGCTGGCCGGCCGTGACCTGGGGCAGAAGGCCATAGGCGTGGGCATGGCGGTGATGGTGCTGTTTGCCTTGTTCGGCAACCTGCCGATGATTGCCGGCACCGACATCCTCAAGGCCACTACCATCAGCGGCACCATGGTCATCGGCCTGGCGCCGGTGTTCATCCTGCATGGCCTGGTGCGGCCGACCCGGCTGGGCTTTCACCTGAGCTTCTGGTGCGGCCTGCTATTGGGCGTGGCGCTGGCCGTCGGCTGGATACCGTCCAGCTGGGCAATCGGTGATGGCAAGTACGCCCTGCTTTTGGGGACTAACCTATATGGTCTGCTGTTGTGCATCCTCGGCTACCTGCTGCCGGGGCTTACCCCTTCACCTGCAACCCGCTAGGAGATTGTCATGACTCATCTGCTTCCTCGCCACGTTGTTCCGGCCCTGAGCGCTGCGCTGATGCCCGAAGGGCAGTGGACACTGAATCAAGATAAACCGAAGAACTTCACCTTGCTGGTGTTCTATCGCGGCCTGCATTGTCCGATCTGCCGCAAATCCTTGCAGGAACTCAATGGCCAGGTCGAGCGCTTCGCCGACCAGGGCGTCGAGGTGATTGCCCTGTCCTGCGACAGCCTTGAGCGCGCACAGAAGACCCAGGCCAACTGGGCGATCGACAAGGTCCGCCTCGGCTATGGCCTGAGTCTCGATGAAGCGCGGCGCTGGGGCTTGTTCGTCTCGGCGGCCAAGCCCGGCTCCGAAGAGCCGGAGCACTTCTCCGAGCCGGGCGTGTTCCTGGTGCGCCCGGATGGCACGTTGTACATGTCGTCGATCAACAGCATGCCGTTCGCCCGTCCGCATTTCGACGAGATCCTCGGCGCGGTGGACTACATCATCGCGAACGGTTACCCGGCGCGCGGAGAGGCCTGAGAATGAACCTGCGTTCCGGCCGTGATTGCCCGCTGGACTACCGCCTGGAGACAGGTGCCTTCGCTGGCCCGGCGCTGTTCGACTGCGACAGCCTGTATGTGATCGGTGGTTTGTATGGCAATCGGCAAGCGCTGGTTGCGTTCGAAGCCCTGCTGGCCGACGAGCCGGGTGCGCGGGCGGTGTTCAACGGCGATGCCCACTGGTTCGACCGCGACCCGGTTATTTTCCAGGCCATCGAGCAGGGCTTGAGCGGGCACCTGGCCTTGCGCGGCAATGTCGAAACCGAACTCGGGCGTGCGCATGACAGCGGCGCCGGTTGCGGCTGCGCCTACCCGCTCACGGTAGACGACGCGCTGGTGCAGCGTTCCAATGCCATCCAGGCCGAGCTGAACCAGACAGTGCGCCACTTGCCGGGCATGGCCGCGCGACTGGCCGCCCGCCCGGCGACTGCGCTGGTCAGCGTCGGCGGCCAGCGGGTGGCGATCAGTCACGGTGACGAACAGTCCCTGGCCGGCTGGAATTGCGCCCGCGAAGCGCTGGCCGAGCCTGAGCGTCAGCAGCAACTGGGTCAGTGGCTGGCGAGCAATCGGCTCCGGGTGCTGGCTACCAGTCACACCTGCACGGCCGTGGCGTTGAACTTACCCCAGGCGGCGTTGATCAATAACGGCGCGGCCGGATTGCCGAACTTTGCTGGCGGCCGCTATGGGTTGGTCAGCCGTATCGCCACCACGCCACACCCGGCAGCGCTGTATCGCTGCCAGCGCGATGGTCTGTTTATCGAGGCACTGCCGTTGAACTACGCTCACGACGCATTTCTTGCCGACTTCGACCGCCAGTGGCCAGCCGGCAGCCCGGCGGCGCGGTCTTATCGCTCCCGAATTCTTGGGGCCTGCGCGGAGCAACCGCAGCAGGCTCTGCTGGCCGGCTTCAGCCTGTGCCAAAGCCTCTGCGCACTGGAGGCGCTGGATCTATGAATAGTCGCAAACTGGCCTTGATGGGCCTGATCCTGGCGTTGCTCGGCAGCTTCTTTGTCTTCGACCTTGGCCAGTACCTCAACCTGGATACGCTCAAGGCGCAGCAGGCGGCGCTTAACGCCCAGGTCGCGAGCAATCCCTGGCAGGCGGCCGGACTGTTCTTCCTCGCCTATGTCGCCGTCACGGCCTTGTCGCTGCCCGGCGCGGCGTTGATGACCCTGCTCGGCGGGGCGCTGTTTGGTTTGCTCGAAGGCTTGGTACTGGTGTCCTTCGCCTCCACGATGGGCGCGACCCTGGCCATGCTCAGCAGTCGCTTTCTGCTGCGCGACTGGGTGCGTGAGCGCTTTGGTCAACGCCTGGCCGGGATCGATGCCGGGGTCGAGCGCGAAGGCGCCTTCTACCTGTTCGCCCTGCGCCTGGTGCCGGTGTTCCCATTCTTCCTGATCAACCTGGCCATGGGCCTGACCCGGCTGCCCGCGCGCACCTACTGGTGGGTCAGCCAGCTGGGCATGCTGCCGGGCACGCTGGTCTATGTGAACGCCGGTCGCGAGCTGGGTCAGCTGGAGTCGCTAGGCGGAATTCTCTCGCCGGGGCTGCTCGGTGCCTTCATCCTGCTCGGCCTGTTCCCCCTGATTGCGCGCAAGCTGCTCGGCCTGGTGCAGGCCCGGCGGGTGTATGCCGGCTGGCTCAAGCCCGATTCCTTCGACCGTAATCTGCTGGTGATTGGCGCCGGTGCCGGTGGCCTGGTCAGTGCCTACATCGCTGCGGCGGTGAAGGCCAAGGTCAGCCTGATCGAAAAGCACCAGATGGGCGGCGACTGCCTGAACACCGGCTGCGTGCCGTCCAAGGCGCTGCTGCGTTCGGCCAGGCTGGCCCATGAGCTGAAGCAGGGCGAGGCGCTGGGCTTCAGCGGCGTGCGCGGCAGCGTGGATTTTCCCGCGGTGATGCAGCGCATTCAGCGGGTGATTGCCGACATCGCACCGCACGATTCGGTCGAGCGCTACAGCGGGTTAGGCGTAGAGGTGATCCAGGGCGAAGCCAAGCTCACCTCGCCCTGGACCGTGGAGGTGGGCGGCCAGACCCTGAGTAGCCGCAGCATCATTATCGCTGCCGGCGCGCGCCCGCTGGTGCCGAAAATCCCCGGTGTCGAGCTGGTGCAGGGCTACACCTCGGATACCATCTGGAACCTGCGTGAGCAGCCGCGCTGGCTGCTGGTGCTGGGCGGCGGGCCGATTGGCTGCGAGCTGGCCCAGGCCTTTCAACGCCTCGGCAGCCAGGTGATTCAGGTCGAATTGGCCGAGCGCCTGATGCCGCGCGAGGATGCCGATGCCAGCGAACTGGTCCTCGCCAGCCTGCAGGCCGACGGCGTGGATGTACGCCTGCAGCACCGTGCCGAGCGCTTCGAACTGGTCGATGGCGAGCAGCGCATGATTGCCCGCCGTCTCGACACCGGCGAGGAGGTGACCATCGCCTTCGACTGCCTGCTGCTGGCCCTCGGCCGGGTGGCCAATGTCAGCGGCTACGGGGTCGAGGAGCTGGGCCTGGTGGTGCGCCCCAACGGTACCCTGGAAACCGACGAATACCTGGCCACGCGCCTGCCCAACATCTATGCGGTGGGTGATGTCACCGGGCCTTATCAGTTCACCCATGTCGCCGCGCACCAGGCCTGGTACGCCGCGGTCAATGCGCTGTTCAGTGGCTTCAAGCGCTTCAAGGCGGACTACCGGGTGATTCCCTACTGCACCTTCACCGACCCGGAAGTGGCGCGGGTCGGCCTCAGCGAAGGCGAAGCCAAGGCGCAGAACATTGCCTATGAAGTGACCCGCTACGGCATCGACGACCTCGACCGGGCGATTGCCGACGAGGCCGCCCATGGCTATGTGAAGGTGCTCACCGTGCCAGGCAAGGACAAGATTCTCGGTGTGTGCATCGCCGGTGAGCATGCCGGCGAACTGCTCGCCGAATACGTGCTGGCGATGAAGCACAACCTCGGCCTGAACAAGATTATCGGCATCATCCACAGTTACCCGACCATGGCCGAGGCCAACAAGTACGCAGCCGGCGAATGGAAGCGCGCCCATGCACCGCAACGGCTATTGCGCTGGGTCGAGCGTTTCCATGCCTGGAGACGAAACTGATGCGCGCACTGCTGCTCGGCCTGGCGCTGCTGGCCCCCCTGGCCCAGGCGCAGAACGCGCTGACGCCCTGGACCGCCGGCCCGCCGCAAGACGAGTGGTCGGCGCCCTGGCGCCTGGCGGATATCCCTAAACTCAAGCCTTCGGCGCGCAGCCTGGTCGAGCAGGACGGGCGCGCCGTCTTGCGCATCCAGGCCGACGCGGCAGCCGGCGGCTTGCTGCATCCGCTCGATCTGCCCGGCGACCAGCCCTGGCAACTGAGCTGGCAATGGCGCAGCGAGCAACGCCTGGACCAGGCACGCTTTGCCACCCGCGAGGGTGACGACTATGCCGCCAGGGTCTATGTGTTGCTGGATTACCCGCTGGCCAGCCTGCCGTTCCTGACCCGGCAGAAGCTGCGTCTGGCGCGCACCTTCTACGACTCCAGTTTGCCGGCGGCGACCCTCAGCTACGTCTGGGACAACCGCGTGGCTCCCGGTACCCATGCGCGCAGCGCCTACACCGAACAGGTCGAAATGCTCGCACTGCGTGGTCCAGAAGCGCCGCTCGGGCAGTGGCTGACGGAGACTCGCGATCTGCGCGCCGACGCCATCGCCGCCTTCGGCAGCGCGCCGCAGCGCATTCTCGGGGTGGTCTTCGCCGCCGACAGCGACAACACCGGCGAGCGCGTCGAGAGCTTTTTTGCCGAGGCGCAATTGCGTGTCGAGGCTCCCTGAGCGCCGCTGGTTAGCGTCCTGCAGGTCGAAAGCGCTCTCGCTCACCGCGCCATCCGGGCACCGCCAGTCGTCCGGCACCTCGCTCCAGGGCGTGCTGGCGGCGCTGCCCTGGTCCGGCCAGCCGGCGCTTTCGTCATAGGCCCGTCCGCAGACGATGCAGGTCCAGGTCTTCATGCCGTTACCGCGTTGTTCAGGGAGCGCTGGTTGAGGTCGAAGTCGACCAGCGCCGCAGCGCCAGCAGCGTCAGGCGATTCAGATTCGCCAGGTAGTCACGGTACTCGGCGAGCCGCTGTAACCGCGCCCGCGTTCAGGCGGTCTGGGTCTGCGCCGCCGGCTGCCCCTGGGCCGCCGAGATACAGCGCCGAGGACATCCTGATGCTTGGGCGGGCGGCAGCGCTGGCGCCATCACCAGTTGGCGAATATGCGCCGATCGTTGTTGCTCATTTATCTGGGCAACACTTGTGGGAGAAAGGGACATGCCTACAGCCTATGCTTGAACATGCTGCTACTGTGCCGCGACAGTCGGCCAGCCGCCGGACCCTGAACGCCAACCTGTTGACCGGACACGCCAATCTGCATGACTGATGAACCCACCACCCTGGCCAGCTGGACCCGCGGCCTGCGCAAGCAGGGCGATGCGCTGGCCGCGCTGTGCAGTGAGGTCGGGCTGAAACCCCGCCTGCTCGCCGCGACCCGTCAGAGCCTGGCCTTGCAGCATGTGCGCGACCCGCGCGGCTCGATCGGCGAGCGTGCCTGCCTACTCGGTTTCGCCGACACCAGCAGCTTCAGTCGGGCCTTCACGCGCTGGGCCGGACAGGCGCCCAGCCATTACCGCGACGGACTCAAACAGCCATGAGCCACTACGATTTAATCCTGATCGGTGCCGGCCATGCCCACCTCGGCGTGCTGCGCCGTTGGGCGCGGGTCGAGCGGCCGCCAGGGCGCATTGCTCTGCTCAGCGCCGGGCATGAGGCCTGGTACTCGGGCATGCTGCCGGGCTTGCTGGCCGGGCGGCACGTCGCGGCCGATTGCCAGATCGAACTGGCGCCACTGTGCCGGGCGGCCAAGGTCGAGCTGATTGTCGGCGCAGCCGAAACACTGACTGCCGTGCAGCAACAGGTGCAACTGGCCGATGGCCGCAGCCTGAATGCCGATTGGCTGTCGTTGAATGTCGGTGGTCAAGTTGCCTGCCCGCCGCAACAGGGTGCTGGCATGCAGGTGCTGGCGGTCAAACCCTTCGCCGACTTTCTCAGCGGCTGGCAGAACTGGCAGGCGGATCCGCAGCCGCTGGCAATTCTCGGCGGTGGCGCGGCCGGGGTCGAGTTGGCCCTGGCCTTGGCCGATCAGGTGCCGCAGCTGGCCCTGTTCTGCCGCGGGCCATTGCTCGCCGGACACTCGGCGGGCCTGCGCATGCGCGCCCTCGGCCATTTGCGCCAGCGCCGCGTGCGGGTGCGCGAAGACTGCCCGATCAGCCGCATCGACGGCGACTGCCTGACCAGCGGGATGGCGCCGGTCTGGCGTGGCCCGCGCCTGCTCCTGGCCAGTGGCGCACAGGCCTTGCCCTGGCTGGCGCAGAGCGGCCTGGACTGCGATGCAGACGGCTTCGTGCAGATCGCCGCGACCCTGCAAAGTCATTCCCATCCGCACATTTTTGCCGTCGGCGACTGCGCCAGCCTGCCTGGTGCGCGCAAGAGCGGCGTGTATTCGGTGCGTCAGGCGCCTGTCCTGGCGGCCAACCTCAACGCGGCGCTGCGTGGCTTGCCGCTGCGCGACTATCGTGCGCAACGGCAGAGTCTGGCGCTGCTTGCCACTGGCGATGGCGGCGCCTTGCTCAGTTGGCGTGGTTACAGCGCCGATGGGCAACTGTTCGGGCGCTGGAAGGATTACCTCGACCGCGGGTTTATCCAGCGCCATCGCCTTTCCGGTTAGCCGTGTGCGACCAAAGTGTCATGGTCTGGCGTGGCTATGCGTGATCGAATCAACCTCCGCTGCGCGGGTGGTTGCCGAGACCGGCTGCCGGCCGCCTGCTGCAGATAGTCCCGCAGTGCGCGTACGGCTCAGGCACTTGAGCGGCAGCTGCGCAAGTAAGAAAGCAGTAGGCCCCCGGTTTCGCCAGAATAAAAACGATGAGGTCCGTCATGAGCACTGCCGTTACCCGCTCTCCCGCCGCCTGCGTCATGCACATACTCGGGCTGGTCGCCGTGATCATCACCTACCAGCAATTCCAGCTGCCTGGCTACCTGAGCATTGGCTTGTTCCTGCTGCTGGCCCTGTGGCCCTGGTTCGGCCCCTGGCGGCGTGGCGCCGCCGCGGCGTCGGCAAGCAGCGCGGCGAGCACGGATTTCGCCAAGCTGAGCCAGAACCTGTCGCAACACACCTGCCATAACGCCTTGTCCGCCGCCCAGGTGGCGCATGCGGTGCAGCAACTGGCCGATAAGCTGAAGTCGCAGTTGCTCGCGGTCGAGCAGATCAGCCAGGGTGCCGACGCGATCACCCACACCGAACAGGACAGTGCCCGGCGTGCCGAACAGACCCTGAAGGCAGCGCATACCGTGCGTCAGAGCAGTGCCGACGGCCAGCAGGCGTTGCTCCAGGCGATTGCCCGGATGCAGCGCTTGAGCGCGCAGACGGCGGCCAGCCGCGAGTTGATCGACGGCCTGAGCAGCCGCACCGAACAGATCGAGAAGGTTACTCAGGTGATCCAGTCGATTGCCAGCCAGACCAACCTGCTGGCGCTCAATGCCGCCATCGAAGCGGCGCGCGCCGGCGAGCAGGGCCGTGGTTTCGCGGTGGTCGCCGATGAGGTGCGCAACCTTGCCGCGCGCACCGCCACGGCCACCGAGGAAGTCGGCCAGATGGTCAGCGATATCCGCCAGCAGAGCACGGCGGTAGTGGCGCATATTCAGGAACAGGCCAGTGAGCTGGATCAGACCGCGCAGCAGGTCGAGGAGACTGGCGGGCAGTTGCACGGTATCGCCGAGCTGGCCGTGGATGTGGAAAACCAGGTGGCGCAGATCAGCGCTGGCGCCGCGAGCAATCATGAGCGTCTGGCCAGCCTGTTCGTCGCCGTCGAGCAATTGCGCGGCGACGTGCATGCCAGCGAGGCGCAGACCCGTCAGCTGGGAGATGCCGCCGGGCGCCTGGTCGGCCAGGCCGAGACCGTCAGCGAGCAGCTCGCCGCGGTGGGGCTGGACGATTATCACCAGCGCATCTATGACCTTGCCTGCGAAGGAGCCGCGAGCATCGCCGCCCAGTTCGAGGCCGACATCCAGGGCGGCCGGGTTGGCCTCGACGACCTCTTCGACCGTCACTATCAGCCGGTTTCGGGCAGCTTCCCGGCCAAGTACCAGACCCGCTTCGACCGCTACGCCGATCAGGTCTTGCCGGCGCTGCAGGAACCGCTGCTGGCGCGCCACGAAGGTCTGGTGTTTGCCATCGTCAGCACCCCGGAAGGCTACGTGCCGACCCACAACAATGCCTTCAACCACCCGCCCAGTGGCGACCGCGTACGCGATACGGCGAAGAGCCGCAGCAAGCGCCTGTTCAACGACCGTACCGGCATCCGTTGCGGCAGTCACCAGAAACCCCTGCTGCTGCAGACCTACATGCGCGACACCGGCGAGCTGATGCACGACCTGTCCGTGCCGATTCAGGTGCAGGGCCGCCATTGGGGCGGCTTGCGCCTGGGTTACAAGCCGGAGCCATAGGCGCCTAACGCCTTCCTGCGGCCTGCATCGCCGCGAGGGCGGGTGACGCACATGGCGATGGGACATGCCGCAAACCGTCAGCCACGGGCGCGGCCCTTGCATCAGAGCAACCGCCTGGCCACAGGCGCTTTGCGTGCAGGCCGCTAACCTGCAGCCGAGTCGAATGTTTAGCGCTGCCATAACTGAACATGTGAAAAGTCGGATTTAACTGTCACTTGGCTCTGTGCGAGCCTCTTCAGTCATGAGTTCCCCCTGAGTTGTCTGTTTCGGCCCCTGTTCTTTCCGTCTCGACGGGAACGACTGTTCTTCGGCGCCGATCGGCTCAATCCGTTGCTGCCTGAAATCCTCGCGTTCTGGGCGTTATGGCATTGCCGTCATGCCCGCCCACCGGATAGCGCTGTCGTTCTAGTCTGAATAAGTCGGCTGCACCCGTGTGCAGCCCTTCCGATGATTGTGTCCGGCCGCCATCGACCGGACGTGCGCCCTTTGGCGCTAACGAGAGCCTCATGCCATTCGCCTCCGTGCAAGATGCCCAGGAATTCCTGGCACAAAACCCCGATATCGAACTGTTCGAGCTATTCATCCTCGACGCCAATGGCGTGCCGCGTGGCAAATTGCTGCACCGCGACGAGCTGCTTGCCGTGTATGCCACTGGCCGGCCGCTGCCGAGCACCATCCTCGGCCTGAGCATCAACGGCGACGACGTCGAGGACACTGGCCTGGTCTGGGAGGTTGGCGACATAGACTGCCGCGCCTACCCGCTGGCCGGCAGCCTGACCCGCATGCCCTGGCGGCAGATCCCCACCGCCGCGGTGCAGGTCAGCATGCACCCCAGCGAAGGCATGCCGGCCACCGTCGCCGACCCACGGCACCTGCTGACGCGGGTGATCGATGGACTCAAGGCCGAGGGCTACCACCCGGTGATGGCCTGCGAGCTGGAGTTCTACCTGCTCGACCAGCAGCGCGACAGCCAGGGGCGTCCGCAGCCGGCGCTCGACCGTGACGGCGGCCGTCCGCGCAGCACCCAGGTCTATGGCCTGCGCGAGCTGGAGCAGATCGAACCGTTTCTCAAAGACCTCTACGCCGCCT
This sequence comes from Pseudomonas sp. CC6-YY-74, assembly GCF_002025205.1. Taxonomy (GTDB): domain Bacteria; phylum Pseudomonadota; class Gammaproteobacteria; order Pseudomonadales; family Pseudomonadaceae; genus Aquipseudomonas; species Aquipseudomonas paeninsulae. Next base: position 4,352,361 of record NZ_CP019947.1, read on the forward strand.
GTAAACTGCAGGGCATCCCGGCACGCACGGCGATTTCCGAATACGCGCCGGGTCAGGTGGAGATAACCCTGGAACACGGCGACGCACTCGAGGCCATGGACCAGGCGGTACGCTACAAGCGCTTGGTCAAGGGCGTTGCGCATAAGCACGGGATGCAGGCCTGCTTCATGGCCAAGCCGTTCGATCACCTGGCCGGCACCGGCATGCACATGCATGTCAGCCTGGCCGACGAGCAGGGTCGTAACCTGTTCGCCAGCGAGCAGCCTGCCGGCACCCCGTTGCTGGGCCAGGCGGTCGCGGGCATGCTGGCGACCCTGCTCGACTCGTTGTTGCTGTTCTGCCCTAACGCCAACTCCTACCGGCGCTTCCAGGCCAACAGCTACGCGCCGCTGGCTTTGAGCTGGGGCGTGGACAACCGCACCGTGAGCCTGCGCGTGCCTGGCGGGCCGGCCATTACCCGGCATATCGAGCACCGCATCTGTGGCGCCGATGCCAATCCTTACCTGGCAGCGGCGGCAATTCTCGCTGGTATCCATCGGGGCATCCGCGAGCAGCTCGATCCGGGCGCACCGATCGAGGGCAACGGCTATGCCCAGGCCAAGGAGTTGCTGCCCACCGACTGGCTGATTTCGATCCAGGCCCTGGAGCAGTCAACCTGGGCACGTGAAGCGTTGGGCCACGAGTTTCTCGGCGTGTACCTGGCAATCAAGCGCGCCGAGTACCGTCAGTTCATGGCCGAGGTCGGTGAGCAGGACTGGCGCTGGTACCTGAGCAACGCCTGATCCGATCCCTTCAAGCTTCTCGGCTAAAGCCCCTCCCACGATCCGTCATCTGTGGGCGGGCTTTAGCCGCGAAGCAATCGAGCAGGCAGCCGTGCGGACTTTTACCGGATCGCCTCCGGACCAGGCCTGAGACTCACCGAATTTCGGGGTGGGAAGGAAACGCTGCGCGGTTGCCACCCTGCAGACAAGGAACATTGCCCATGACCGCCGCTATCAATGCCGTGATCCCCGCAGCCGAGCGCTGCCCGTCCTACTACAGCGCCAGCCTCAACCAGGAAACCGACTACCCGCCGCTCAGGGGCGAGGTGCATGTCGATGTGGTGATCATCGGTGGTGGTTTTACCGGGGTCGCCAGCGCCGTCGAACTGGCCGAGCGCGGCCTCAAGGTGGCCATCGTCGAGGCCAACAAGATTGGCTGGGGCGCCACCGGGCGCAATGGCGGCCAGGTCACCGGCAGCCTGTCGGGCGACTCGGCCATGCGCAAGCAGATGCGCAACAAGCTCGGCGAGGAGGTCGATGACTTCATCTGGCACCTGCGCTGGCGCGGGCACGCCATCATCAAGCACCGGGTGGAGAAGTACGCTATCCAGTGCGATCTCAAGCACGGCCACCTGCACGCGGCGATGAAACCGGTGCATCTGCAGGAGTTGGAGGTCGCGCATGCTGAAGCTGTGCGCCATGGCATGGCCAGCGACGTGACCCTGCTCGATCGCGCCGGCGTGCAGAACCATCTGGCCAGCGACCTCTACTGTGGCGCGCTGAAGAACACCCGCAACATGCACCTGCACCCACTGAACCTGTGTATCGGTGAAGCCAAGGCAGCGACGAGCCTCGGTGCGCTGATCTTCGAACATTCCGAGGTGCTGCAGATCGTCCATGGCGCCAACCCGGCGGTGGTCACCGCCGGGGGGCGGGTCAACGCCAAGCAGGTGCTGCTGGCCGGCGATGTGTACCACAAGCTGGAGGCGAAACAGCTCAAGGGCATGATCTTTCCGGCCATGGGCGGCATCGTCACCACCGCGCCGCTGGGCGAGCTGGCCGAGCAACTCAACCCCCAGGACCTGGCCGTCTACGACTGTCGTTTCGTCCTCGACTACTACCGCCTGACCGCCGACCAGCGCCTGCTGTTTGGTGGTGGCTGCAACTACTCGGGGCGCGACTCGCGAGACATCGCCGCCGAACTGCGCCCGGGCATCGAGCGCACCTTTCCACAGCTCAAGGGGGTGGCGATCGACTTCCAGTGGAGCTGCGCCATGGGCATCGTGATCAACCGCATCCCCCAGCTCGGCAAGCTCTCGGACAACGTCTGGTACTGCCAGGGCTACTCCGGCCACGGCATCGCCACCAGCCACATCATGGGTGAGATCATGGCCAACGCCCTGACCGGCACCCTCGGCCAGTTCGATACTTTCGCCGCCTGCAAACAGATCAAGGTGCCGCTCGGCGATCTGTTCGGCAACCCGATGCTGGCCGCCGGCATGTGGTACTACCGGATGTTGGAGACGCTGCGCTGATCGCTTGGTGTTTGGATAGGCTGGCCAACGCGGCGCTTGTCCGCCGCCTGCCCGGCCACCCAATGGGGCGGCCGCCTGGCGCAGGCGCGGCAGAACCTGCGCCTCGGTCTGCGTTTCGGTTTTGATGGTCGCGCTGCTGTGGCTTTGCCTGTGGGCGGGCGCGTTGCTGGCGCTGCAGTCGATCGACTACATCGCCATCCACTGCGCGCTCAGCGCGCGGGTATGGCGATACACTGTCATGGGCGCAAAGGCTCGGCCGGAGACGCTTTGCAGGGCGCTGCTCTGGCTGTTCAGATCGTTTAGCGCGGCTTTCAGGTATTCCCAGCGGGCCTTCAGCTTGCTCAGGTCGGAGGCATCCAGCGTGGCCAGTTCGCCAACGATGGAGGGCACCAGCTTGCGCTCGTCCTGGCCGAGGTAGGTATCGGTCTGCTCACGGGCGATTTCGAAGTTGCCCAGATAGGAGCGGCTCAGGTACTGCACGGCGAGGTATTCGAGCTTGGCGGCCAGCTCGCTGTCGCCCTCAGGCGACAGCTGACGGGCTTCGTGCAGTGCGCCCAGCAGCGCCTTGCTCAGCTCTTCCGGGTAGCGCCAGGGCATGTCTGCTTCGTTCGGGCCAAAGGCCACGCCACGACGAATCTGCAGCACCAGTTCCTGGTGTGCGTTGCGCAGGGCATCGCTGCCTTGCGGCAGGCTTTGCACCGCGCCGGCCAGTGCTTGCAGGTCGGTTTCGAGGGTGTTCAGGTGTTTCTTTTGGAAACCTTCGCCGCGTAACAGCATCAGGCTGCTGGTCGCCCGGCTGGCCTGAACCTGGACCTGTTCCTGCTGGCTGGCCGCCTCGGCGAAAGCCAGCGGTGCGAGATAGGCGAGGGGGCCGAGCAGGCAGAGAAAAATATGACGAAATAACGGCGTGTTGCGCATTCCGGGGTGCTCCTTGTTATTTTTTTGAGCAATGCGGAGACAGAGGGACATATCTATCAACCGCAAGAGGGTACTGCGCCTTCGGCTTGCAAACATGCCTCGAAAGAGTGATTTCGTCGGAAATTTGCCGTCAAGAATTGCTTGTCAGGCGTTGCGGTGTTTATCGAGTTGGAGCGGGTGGGCCTGCGGCGCTCGTCGTCGGCGCTGGCCCACCCATCCCAAGAGGTTGGCTACCCCGCCTTGGGCTTGAAGTACAGGGTTTCACCACGGCTCAGGTTGACCAGGCTGAGGTGATCCTTGGCCACTTCGGCTTCGATCGGCTCGTTCTGCCCGGCGACCTTGAGGGTTACCCGGGTGATGCCGCCGAGCGGACGGATATCACGCACTTCGCCGGCCCGGTGGCCTTCCTCGGCCTGACGCGACAGGTGGATCTCATGCGGGCGGAACAGCACATGATGGTCGTCGCCGACGTACAGGCGGTTGGCGTCACCGAGGAAGTGGTAGACGAAGTCGCTGGCCGGTTGTTCGTAGACCTCGCCCGGCGCGCCGATCTGTTCGATGACACCCTTGTTCATCACCACGATGCGGTCGGCCACTTCCATGGCTTCTTCCTGGTCGTGGGTAACGAACACGCTGGTCAGGTGCACTTCCTCGTGCAAGCGCGCCAGCCAGCGGCGCAACTCCTTGCGCACCTTGGCATCCAGCGCGCCGAAGGGCTCGTCGAGCAGCAGCACTTTTGGCTCCACCGCCAAGGCGCGGGCCAGGGCGATGCGCTGGCGCTGGCCGCCGGACAACTGCTCCGGGTAGCGGTCGGCGAGCCAGTCGAGTTGCACCAGGTCGAGCAGGTCGTGGACCTTCTTCTGGATCTGGTTTTCATTGGGCCGCTCGCCCTTGGGTTTCATGCGCAGGCCAAAGGCGACGTTGTCGAACACGCTCATATGGCGGAACAGCGCATAGTGCTGAAACACGAAACCGACCTTGCGATCACGCACGTCCTGCCGCGACACGTCTTCGCCGTGGAACTGGACGCTGCCGCTGTCCGGGGTTTCCAGGCCGGCAATGATCCGCAGCAGGGTGGTCTTGCCGCAGCCGGAGGGGCCGAGCAGGGCGACCAGTTCGCCACTCTGGATATTCAGGTTGATCTCGTTCAGCGCCTTGAACGCATTGAAGCTCTTGCTGACGTTGCTGATTTCGATACTCATGGCTTATTCCTCCGCGTCGCTATGACGTAGGCGCTTGATGCGTGACTCGCTCCACTGCTTGAGCAGCAGGATGAACAGCGCCAGGATCAGCAACAGGCTGGCGACGCTGAAGGCAGCGACGTGGTTGTACTCGTTGTAGAGAATTTCGATGTGCAGCGGCAGGGTGTTGGTGTAGCCACGGATATGCCCGGAGACGACCGACACCGCGCCGAACTCGCCCATGGCCCGCGCGGTACACAGCACCACGCCGTAGATCAGGCCCCATTTGATATTGGGCAGGGTCACGTGCCAGAACATCTGCCAGCCATTGGCACCCAGCAGGCGCGCGGCTTCCTCTTCCTGGGTGCCCTGTTCCTGCATCAGCGGGATCAACTCGCGGGCGACAAAGGGTACGGTGACGAAAATGGTCGCCAGGACGATGGCCGGCAGGGCGAAGATGATCTGGATATCGCGCTCCTGCAGCCATTCGCCGAAGAAGCCCTGGGCGCCGAACAGCAGCACATAGACCAGGCCGGCAATCACCGGCGACACCGAGAACGGCAGGTCGATCAGGGTCACCAGCAAGCTCTTGCCACGAAACTGGTACTTGCTCACGCACCAGGCGGCGCAGACGCCAAACAGCAGATTGAGCGGCACCGAAATGCCCACCGCGAGCAGGGTCAGCTTCAGCGCGGAGATGGCGTCGGCCTCGAAGATCGCGCCGAAGAAGGTCCCCAGGCCCTGTTTCAGCGCTTCGCTGAGCACGACCAAAAACGGCAGCAGGAGAAACAGCACGAACGCCAGCCAGGCAGCGAGGATCAATAGGTGACGCCCTCGCACGTTGCCGCGCCGCGCGGCATTGGCCGAGGCCGCCGCTGTCAGGGTGATAGACGACATGGCGCGCTCCTCAGGATTTGCCGATCTGGCGCTGCAGCAGGTTGATCAGCAGCAGCAGGATGAAGGACACCACCAGCATCAGCACGCCGATGGCGGTGGCGCCGGTGTAGTCGTACTGGTCGAGCTTGACCATGATCAGCAGCGGCAGGATCTCGGTTTTCATCGGCATATTGCCGGCGATGAATATCACCGAGCCGTACTCGCCGACGCCACGGGCAAAGGCCAGGGAAAAGCCGGTGAGCCAGGCCGGCAGCAGCGCCGGCAGCAGCACATGGCGAACCACCTGCCAGGGCTTGGCGCCCAGGCAGGCCGCGGCTTCTTCGACCTCACGGGGAATATCGGCCAACACCGGTTGTAGGGTGCGCACCACGAATGGCAGGGTGACGAAGGTCAGCGCCAGGGTGATACCGATCGGGGTGTAGGCGATCTTCAGGCCCAGGTCGGTGGCGAACTGGCCGATCAGGCCGCTCGGGGCATAGAGCGCAGTCAGGGCGATCCCGGCGACGGCGGTGGGCAGGGCGAAAGGCAGGTCGATCATCGCCTCGATCACCTTGCGCCCAGGAAAGGTGTAGCGCACCAGCGTCCAGGCCAGCAGGGTGCCGATAATGCCGTTGATGATGGCGGCGGCGAAGGCGGTGGCGAAGCTCAGCTTGAGTGCCGCCAGCACCCGCGGCGCGGAAATGATGGCCCAGAACTCACTCCAGGTGAGCTGGGCCGCGTGGACGAACATGGCTCCCAGGGGGATCAGTACCAACAGACTGAGGTACACCAGGGTGTAACCCAGCGTCAGCCCGAAGCCGGGTATGACGGGGGAAGTTGGGCGGGACATGGCAGGTTCTCGGTTAGCACATGGAGTAGACACGCCACAGGCTTGTCCTCCGGGTCGGTTGGCAGGGGCGCTGGCTGGGCTTTAACCCACCAAACGGTCGGTGGTTTCTGCCGGTGGGCGGATGCCCGGTCTACGAGTCCGCCTGTCCGCGAGCGGTTGTTTCACTGCGCCTGGTAGATCTGGTCGAACACCCCACCGTCGTTGAAGAACTTCGGTTGTGCGGTGTTCCAGCCGTTGAAGTCCTTGTCCACGGTCACCAGCTTCAGCGCCGGGAACTGCTGGCTGTACTCGGCGGCAATGGTCTGGTTACGTGGGCGGTAAAAATGCTTGGCCGCCAGGCGCTGGCCTTCGTCGCTGTACAGGTAGTTGAGGTAGGCCTCGGCGACTTTGCGCGTGCCCTTGCGCTCGACGTTCTTGTCGACCACCGCGACCGGTGGTTCGGCCAGGATCGACAGCGACGGTGCGACGATCTCGAAGTTGTCGCCGCCCTCTTCCTTGAGCGCCAGGAAGGCTTCGTTTTCCCAGGCCAGCAGCACGTCGCCAATGTTGTTGTTGACGAAGGTGATGGTCGAACCCCGGGCGCCGGTGTCGAGTACCGGGACGTTCTTGTAGAGGTTGGCGACGAATTCTTGAGCCTTGGCTTCGCTGCCGTATTGCTGCTGGGCGTAGGCCCAGGCGGCGAGGAAGTTCCAGCGCGCACCACCGGAGGTTTTCGGGTTGGGGGTGATCACTTCCACGCCCGGCTTGACCAGATCGTCCCAGTCTTTCAGCCCCTTGGGGTTACCTTTGCGCACCAGGAACACGATGGTCGAGGTGTAGGGCGTGCTGGCATACGGCAGGCGTGTTTGCCAGTCTTGCGGGATCAGCTTGCCGAGTTTGTGCAGTTCATCGATGTCCCCGGACAGCGCCAGGGTCACCACGTCGGCACGTAGGCCGTCGATCACCGCACGGGCCTGTTTGCCCGAGCCACCATGGGATTGCTGGATGGTCACGGCTTGGTTGCCCTGAGCTTGCCAGTGCTGGTTGAAGGCGGCGTTGAATTCGCTGTACAGCTCTCGGGTTGGATCATAGGAGACGTTGAGCAGGGTTTCGGCGGCGGCGAGCGGGCCGGCGGCCCCAGTAATAACCAGTGCACTGGCAAGGGCAGCGAGGGCAAAGCGGCGAATGGGCATGGTGCAGCTCCAAAAGATTCAAAATTTTGTTGGCTGGTGTATTCGGGTGTTTGGGCGGTCAGCTCCGCATTCGCGGGTGACCGCTGCAGTAGCGGTGCGTGTTCATGGTCTCGGCTCTTCTCATTGCCACGCCCTTCGGTGGTGCTGGGCGGATTGTTCGGGTTATGCGCTGCAGGCGTTCTGGCCGGTTGGCTGCTGCAGGAGAAGCTGTTCCTTGCGTTCGCTCCGCACCACCAGGCCGTTGCGCCCGGTGATTTCCACCGAGCCACACGTCAGGCCGTGTAGGGCGTTGTGGATTTCGCGCAAGATGCTCGCTTCGTCCTGGCCGTCAAGACTACGAAGGGTTGCGGTCATGTCTGTGCTCCTCGGCCGGTCCCCGTGACGGTCTGTGACAGGCCGTCTGCAGGGGGTGTGGAGCGGATACTAGGCAAGCTGCGTTATTCTTAATAATACTATTTAATATTATTATTATTCCTTTTAGATATAAGTGTGGGCGGTGGGCTGACGTTTCTTCGTGAATATATTTTGGAATAAGTAGATATCTTTTTATTCTTTTTATGCGTAGACCGGACTGCCTACACTGCACAGCATTGCAACCTGTGGGGGGCGCGTACGATGCGCAGCGAAGCGATCCGTTACCTGATAGTGCCGGGCTGGCAAGGTTCGTCCGATGAGCATTGGCAAAGTCACTGGCAGCGCCGCCTGCCGGACAGCGCGCGGGTGGAGCAGGCCGACTGGATGGCGCCGCGTCTTGGCGACTGGGTGGCCGAGTTGGCCCGCAGCATCGCCAGTGATCCGCGCCCGACCATCCTGGTGGCCCATAGCCTGGGTTGCATCACCGTGGCGCACTGGGCTGCGCGTGCACCGGCCGAGTTGTTGCGGCGGGTGCGTGGTGCCCTGCTGGTGGCGCCGGCGGATGTCCAGCGCAGCAACTGCCCGCCGGCGTTGCAGAACTTCGCGCCAATCGAGCGGCAGTTATTGCCATTTCCCAGTCAACTGATCGGCTCCGACAACGACGCCGCCGCCAGCGCCGCGCGCGCTCTCGAGCTGGCCGCTGACTGGGGCAGCGAGGCGGTGATTCTGAGTGGCGCCGGGCATATCAATGTGACGTCCGGGCATCGCTATTGGGCGCAGGGCTTTGTTTATTTGTATCGTTTGCAGAGCCGCATCGAGCAGCATGCCCGACAGCGCGCCTGAACCTCAGCTCGCCATTCCCAGGAGCCAGGTTGCTGGCCATCCTCTGCATGCCAGATCGCCAGCCAGCCCTTGCCGCTGTTGAGCGAGGGCGAAGCCGGCACCGGCAAGGAGCTGCTCGCCCGGCATATCCACCGTGCCAGCCCTTGGTGGAATACTTCCTCGGCGTCTATACCCAGCACCTGGGGCTGCTGTGACCCGGCAACACCCGCGCGTTGGAAAATGTCAGCCACTGCGCGCTGCGGGTTAGCAGCGGTGCGCAGATCCTGCCGCAGCATCTCAATCCAGCGGATCGGCTGGAACCGCTGGCGCAGTTCGACGCGGATCTGCAGACCATGCGTCGCAACTGGCTGCCTTGCAGCAGGTGTTGCCACGCGCCGGCCAGCGTCTTGCCAAGGTGCTGCGCTACGCTCAGTCGGATGCCAGCAGCGAGACGGATTTGACCTGCACCCACAGCGCCTGCTGCGCATGGATGCCCAGTTTGTCGAAGGAGTAGCGGGTGATGCGGGCGATCATCTGCTCATCGCCGACCCGCAGGCTGACCAGTATCTGCGCCTGATTCGCCAGCGTTAGCCAGTGTTCGACCCGGGCCGGCAGCAGGTTGAGCAGGCTGGTGTCCTGGGCCTTATGCAGGCTCAGGCTGACATCCCGCGCCTTGACCTTGACCCGCACCGGCTTGCCCGTGGCGAGGGGCGCATGGGTCAACTGCAACACGGCGTCGGTGCCACTCAGGCGGATGCTCAGCAGTCGATAGTCCGCCTCGTAGTGGCTGACGGTGCCATCGACCACGGCCTCGGCATCCTCCTCGAACAGGAAGGGCAGATCGCTCCTCAGCAGGGTTTCCTTCAGCGGCCCGCTGGCCTGCACCCGGCCTTCTTCGAGCACCACCAGGTGATCGGCCAGGCGCGCCACTTCGTCGGGGGAATGACTGACGTAGAGGATCGGGATGTCCAGTTCTTCGTGCAGGCGTTCCAGGTAGGGCAGCACCTCCAGCTTGCGCTTGAGGTCGAGCGAGGCCAGTGGTTCATCCAGCAGCAGCAGGCGTGGACTGGTCAGCAGGGCGCGGGCGATGGCCACCCGCTGGCGTTCGCCGCCGGAGAGGTTATCCGGCATGCGCTGCAGCAGATGACCGATGCCGAGCAGCTCGACCGCCTGTTCCAGCGGCACCCGTCGACTGTGGGCGGGGATGCGCTTAAGGCCGAACTCCAGGTTGCGCCGTACCGACAGGTGGGCGAACAGGTTGGCGTCCTGGAACACATAACCCAGCGCGCGCTGGTGCGGCGCGATGAACTGGCCGCGGGCGCTGTCCTGCCACAGCTCGCCATTGACCTGCAGGTAACCGTCGGGCGCCTGATCCAGGCCGGCGAAGCAGCGCAGGCAACTGGTTTTGCCCGAACCCGAGTGGCCGAACAGCGCGCTGATGCCGCGGCCGGGCAGGCTCAGGTCGACATCCAGGACAAAGCCGGGACGCTCGATCTTGAAGCGGGCGCGGATCAGGTTCTGCGCAGCCTGGGTCGGCGCCAGCGGCTTGCCGCTGAACAGTGTGTCGATCATTACCAGCCCTGCCTGCCGCGGCGGCCCGAGTAGAGCGCCAGCAATACGATGAAGGAGAACGCCAGCATGCCGCCGGCCAGCCAGTGGGCCTGGGCGTACTCCATGGCTTCCACATGGTTGTAGATCTGCACCGAGGCCACCTGGGTCTTGCCGGGGATATTGCCGCCGATCATCAGCACCACGCCGAACTCGCCCACGGTGTGGGCGAAGCCGAGGATGGCCGCGGTCATGAAACCGGGCTTGGCCAGTGGCAGGACCACCGTGAAGAAGGTATCCCAGGGATTGGCGCGCAGCGTCGCCGCCGCCTCCAGCGGTGCGCGGCCGATGGCCTCGAAGGCGTTCTGCAGCGGTTGCACGACGAAGGGCAGCGAATAGAACACCGAGCCGATCACCAGCCCGGTGAAGGTGAAGGTCAGGGTGCCGAGGCCGAGGCTCTGGGTCAGCTGGCCGATCGCGCCGTGCGGGCCCATGCTCACCAGCAGGTAGAAACCGATCACCGTCGGCGGCAGCACCAGCGGCAGGGCGACGATGGCGCCGAGTGGCTTCTTCAGCCAGGAGTCGGTCTGCGCCAGCCACCAGGCGATGGGTGTGCCGATCAGCAACAGCAGCACGGTGGTCAGCGAGGCCAGCTGCAGGCTCAGCAGGACGGCGTTGAGGTCGGCTTGGGTGAGGGGCATCGCGGCGAACCCTTAGAGTTTATAGCCGAAGGACGTGATGATGGCCGCGGCTTGCGGGCCTTTCAGGTACTCGATCAGGGCGCTGGCCGCGGGGTTATGTTCGCCCTGCTTGAGCAGCAACGCGTCCTGCTTGATCGGCTCGTACAGCTCATCAGGCACTGCCCAGGCCGAGCCGCTGCCGAGCTGGCCGTCCTGGTACACCTGCGACAGGGCGACGAAGCCCAATTCGGCATTGCCGGTCGATACGAACTGCAGCGTCTGGGTAATGCTCTGGCCCTCGACCAACTTGCTCTGCAGCGCTGCGCTCAAGCCGAGTTTATCCAGTACCTGGCTCGCGGCCAGGCCGTAAGGCGCGGCTTTCGGGTTGGCAATGGCCAGGTGCTTGAACTGGTTGGCCTTGAGCACCGCGGCGCTGCCGTCGATGTAATCTGCCTTGGCCGACCACAGCACCAGGCTGCCAATCGCATAGGTGAAGCGCGAGCCGGCAACCCCAAGTCCTGCGCTTTCCAGCTTGGCCGGCGTGCTGGCGTCGGCGGCGAGGAACACCTCGAAAGGCGCGCCATTTTGAATCTGCGCATACAGCTGGCCGGTGGCCCCAAATGCCGCAACCAATGTGTGGCCGGTCGCTTTGGCAAACGCGGGGGCAATCGCCTGGATCGGCGCGGTGAAGTTGGCGGCCACGGCCACCTGCACTTCCTCGGCCAGCGCGCTGGCGCTGAAGGTCAGGCCGGCGAACAGCGCCAGGCATATTTGGGCGGCACGATTAGTCATCAGATGGCTCTTGGAACCTGGGTTTGCGGGCAACGCCTGGGCACTTTAGCGTGCGCCTAGCGCTATATACAGAGAAATATAGCGCTAGGCGCAAGTAGGTCGGAGGAGCAGCAAGCGTTGCTGTGTCGTTGCCCGCGCCGCGACTGTTCGGCCGCGGCGCTGGCTTGAGCGAAGGCGCTCGAACTCGCCGGTGAGAGACCTGACGTGAGCACCGAACCTAGGCGCGATTCAGCCGCGACGCCAGACGCTGGCCAGCCAGGGCTGCTGGGCGCGCGGCAAACCGGGCGGGCGGTAGTAGTGTTGCAACTCGACGAAACCGGCGGCGCCGAGCAAGATTCGCCAGTTGCCCAGGTCGTAGTAGGCGCCGTAGCGGTCGCCGTTCCAGCCTTCCTGGTTGTCCCCGCGCGGGTTGGAGCTGAGCAGCACTGCGCCCGGTTTCAGCGCGGCGTACAGCTGACCCAGCACCCGTGGCAGCGCCTGGCTGGGGATATGGAACAGCACGGCGTTGGCGAAGATGCCGTCGAACTGCGCGGCGGGTAGGTCGAGGGCGAGAAAGTCCTGTAGCCAGACCTCACAGCCGCTGTCGGCGCGGGCCATCTCGACGAAGCGCGGGCAGCCGTCCAGGCCGATGGCCGTGTGACCGAGGGCGCTGAAGGTGCGCAGATCGCGACCCGGGCCGCAGCCGAAATCGAGGATCCGGTAGGGCGCCTCGGCCTGAATATGGCCGAGCAGGGCGGCGATGTTCTGGCTGACATCGTGATCGCGGGTGCCCTCGCGGAACGCTTCGGCGCCCTGCTGATAATGCTGCAGGGTGAGGGCGCTGATCCGGGCAAGTTCGTCGGCAGTCAGGGGCATTGGGGTAAACCTTGGACAAGAGCAGAGCGCTATTAAAACCTATCTGCCGGTTTGCGGGCTCGGCGTGTGCCGCAAACGCCGGTTGATGAGGGTCGCGAGCAGGCAACACCGCTTGAGGGCGCGCATCGGTACGGCTCTGGCCGGGTAAATCAGCTAGCTGTTGGTGCTGTGGTGCTGTGCAATATCAGTCCGCCAGCGCTGCGCGTTATAGTGCTGCAGCCGTTTAACCCGAGTGGATGCACCGCCGATGCCTACGCCGCCAGCCGAGCATGACACCCCGCAAGCCGTCAGCCTGGTCGAGGCCTTGCTGTTCTGGCTCAAGCTCGGCCTGATCAGCTTCGGTGGCCCGGCCGGGCAGATTGCGATCATGCACCAGGAGTTGGTCGAGAAGCGCCGCTGGCTGTCGGAGCGGCGGTTTCTGCATGCGCTGAACTACTGCATGCTGCTGCCCGGGCCTGAGGCGCAGCAGCTGGCCACCTATATCGGCTGGCTGATGCACCGCACCTGGGGCGGGGTGATCGCCGGGGTGCTGTTCGTGCTGCCGTCGCTGTTTATCCTGATTGGCCTGTCCTGGCTGTATATCGCCTTCGGCGATGTGCCGCTGGTGGCGGGGATCTTCTACGGGATCAAGCCGGCGGTAACCGCCATCGTCATGCAGGCGGCCTGGCGCATCGGCTCGCGGGCGCTGAAGAACAACTGGCTGTGGGGCATCGCCGCGGCGTCCTTTGTCGCCATTTTTGTCCTCCATGTGCCGTTCCCGCTGATCGTGCTCGGCGCGGCGCTGCTCGGTTATGTCGGCGGGCGCCTGTTGCCGGACAAATTCAGCATTGGCGGCGGCCATGCGACTACGGATAAATCCTTCGGCCCGGCGCTGATCGATGACCACACCCCGACACCGGCCCATGCGCGCTTTCGCGCCTCGCGGCTGGTCCTGATCGTGGCCGCCGGTGGCGTGCTCTGGTTGCTGCCAATGGGCCTGCTGACCTGGCTGTACGGCTGGGACGGTACCCTGACCCAGATGGGCTGGTTCTTCACCAAGGCCGCGTTGCTCACCTTCGGCGGCGCCTATGCGGTGCTGCCCTACGTCTACCAGGGCGCCATCGGTCATTACGGCTGGCTGACGCCGACGCAGATGATCGACGGCCTGGCGCTGGGCGAAACCACGCCGGGGCCGCTGATCATGGTGGTCGCCTTCGTCGCCTTCGTCGGCGCCTATGTGCAGCAGGTGTTCGGCCCCGAGCAGGTGTTTATCGCCGGCGCCCTGGCGGCGACCCTGGTCACCTGGTTCACCTTCCTGCCGTCGTTCCTGTTCATTCTCGCCGGCGGGCCGCTGGTGGAGTCGACCCACGGCGAGCTGAAGTTCACCGCGCCGCTGACCGGCATCACCGCCGCCGTGGTCGGGGTGATCCTCAACCTGGCGCTGTTCTTCGGTTACCACGTACTCTGGCCTGAGGGCTTCGGCGCTAGCTTCGACTGGCCCTCGGCGCTGATTGCCCTGGCGGCGGCGCTGGCGCTGTTCACGTACAAGCGCGGGGTGATCGAGGTGATCGGTGCCTGCGCGCTGGTGGGCTTGCTGGTGCATATGTTGCTGAACTGAGCTGAGAGGAGGCACGCGATGAACCGAATTTCGCTTTGCGAACTGACGGAGTGGCAAGCGGCCGGTCGGCAATTCACCTTGCTGGATGTGCGGCGCGCACCTGCACGGCTGGCGGATGCCGCGACCATTGCCGGTGCGCAGTGGTTCGAGCCGGAGGCCGTGCTGAGCTGGAAAGAGCAGATTCCGCGGGATCGCCCGGTCATCCTGTTCTGCGCCAAGGGTCATGAAATCAGTCAGGGCATTGCCGCCATGCTGCAAGTCATGGGGCTGGATGCGCGCTACCTGATCGATGGCTATGCGGGCTGGCACGCCGCCGGCCAGCCCACCCAGAACCTGCCAATTCAGCCGGCTGCTGGCTAGCGCATCAGAGAAACCAGCGGTACTCCCGTGCACTCAGTTCATGCATGAAGGCCAGATGATCCTGGCGCTTGTTCTCGCAGTAGACCATGACGAACTCGCTGCCCAGGCCCTGGTTGACCTGCGGATGGCTCTGCATCGCCGCCACGGCGCTGAGCATGTCCTGGGGGAAGTCGATGCCGCTCTGGCGATTCTCGTTGAGCGGGGCGATAGGTTCGCGCTGGGCATCCAGGCCGTGCTCCATGCCACTGAGGATCGCCGCCAGCACCAGGTAGGGATTGGCATCGGCGCCAGCCAGGCGGTGTTCGATACGCAAGTTCTTACCGTCTGACTCGGGAATACGGATGCACGCATCGCGGTCTTCATAACCCCAGCTGGCGCGGCTGGCGGCGTTGACCATGGCGCCATAGCGGCGGTAGGCGTTGTGGTTGGCGGCGAAGATCGGCATGCAGTGCGGCAGCAGCTCCAGGCAACCGGCCACGGCATGCCGTAGCGGGCGTTGTTCGTCTGCCGCCAGCAGGTTGTTGCCGGCGGCGTCGTACAGGCTGACATGCACATGCATACCGCTGCCCGGCGCCTGCAGGTAGGGCTTGCTCATGAAACTGGCGCGATGGCCGTGCTTGAGCGCCACGCCACGGGTGCTGCGGCAGAACAGGGCGGCCCAGTCGGCGGCGCGCAGGCCGTCGTCGCAGTGGCCGAAGTTGATCTCGAACTGGCCGGGACCGAGTTCGGCGGTGATCACGTTGGCGTCCACGCCCTGCTCATTGGCCGCTTCGACGATCTCATGCAGCACGTCGGAGAAGCGCGACAGGCGTTCGATGTGCATGTTCGGCTGGTCGTCGGCATCGCCGCACAGCGGGTCGCGTGGGAACTGCGGCAGGCCATCCTTGAGCGCGCGGTCGAACAGGTAGAACTCCAGCTCGAAGGCTACTACCGGGCGGATGCCACGCTTGGCCAGGCGCCCAAGCACTTGCGCCAGCACCTCGCGCGGCTCGAATTCGATGGGCGCCGCGGTGCCATCGGAGCTGATCAGCATCTGCCCCAGCGGCTGCTTCTCCCAGCGTACCGGCTTGAGCGTACCGGGGATCAGCCGGCGCGGCGCATCCGGGTCGCCGTCGTTGAAGCAGTAGTCGCCGATCGGGTGCAGACCGCCCTGGGCGCCAAGCAACACGCAGTTCTGCGGGATCTTCAGCGGGCTACCGGCGGCGACCTTTTCCAGCATCTCGACGGGGTAACGCTTGCCATAGAAGTGCCCGGGAATGTCCAGGCTGATCAGGTCGACGTAACGCACGTCGGGGTGCTGGGTGCGGAAGGCGCGCACTTCGCTGAGCAGATCGGGGAAGCTATTTGTTGTTGTCATACGTAATGATCCTGCGGGCAATGGTGCTATTTCGCTGCGCCGTTGTAGGAGCGGCTGACTAGCGGAAGACCCAGAGCACTCGAGTGGGTTGGTCGGTAAGGTTGGCGTAGCGAAACTGGCTATGCGGCGGTAGCTGGAAGCTGTCGTTGGGGCCGAGCGTCACGGCTTGCGGGTCGTCGCCGAGCCAGATGCTCAACTCGCCTTCGAGGACGAAACCACCCTGCTCGGAGCTGTCGTCCAGGTGCCCTGCGCCACTGCTGGCGCCTGGCGCGAGGTGGCTTTCGAGCATGGAGAAGCCGGCCGACATGCTCGGCGACACCAGCACGTCGGTGATGCCGCCGGCGTAATACAGGGTGCGCCGCTCGTCGGGGCGGGTCACCCAGCGCAGCGCGCGCGGCTTGCTCAGGCTGTAGAAATAGGTGGTCGGCACCCCCAGGGTTTCGCTGATCGCGGTGAGGTCAGCCACGGTGGGGCGCGACAGACCGCGCTCGACCTGGGAGAGGAAACCCACCGAACGGTCGATGCGCTCGGCCAGCTCGCCGAGAGTGAGGTTCTTGTGCTTGCGCAGGTCGCGAATCAGGATCGCCAGACCTTCGACTTCATCTTGCATGTCCATGTTGAGTTCCTGTGAGGCTGTGGTCGGGTGAATGGCGCTTGTTGCATCCACCGGCTTTAGGCCGGAAACCCTTGGTGGTGTTCCGGCCTACGAATTCAGACGATGTCGCGTAGCCGGTACCAGGCTTTACCCACCGCCTCCAGCGGCGCGGCGAGCAGAGCGCCGCCGGGGAAGCGTGGGTTGTTAATGGCCTGGTACAGCGCTAGCAGTTCGTCGTCGCCGAGGATCGCATCGCTCACCGCGCGGGCGCCGGCCAGGGTCGGCAGCACGCCGTGGCCGGAGAAACCCTGCAGCCAGTAGCGCTGGCCCTGGCGGCCGATATCCGGGGTGCGTTTCATGCTGACGTCGATATGCCCGCCCCAGGCGAACTCCAGTTCGACCCCACGCAGTTGCGGGAATACCCGCTCCAGGTAGGGCCGGGTGGCGCCGGCGACGTCCTTGGGGATACCGCCCAGGTAGGTGCAGCCGCCACCGAACAGCAGGCGGTGGTCCGGGGTCAGGCGAAAATAATCGGGGACGAACTGGTTGTCGATCACGCAGCTGTTGCGTGGCAGCAGCGAGCGTGCCAGTTCGGGATCGAGCGGCGCGGTGGCGACCTGATAGGAACCGACTGGCAGCAACCGATTGGCCAGCTGGCGATCCAGCCCATCGATATAGGCGTTGCAGGCCAGCACCAGCACATCGCTGGCTACTTCGCCCTGCTCGGTGCGTGCGACAAAGCCGGCGCTGGTTGGGTGGTAATCCAGCACCTGGCTCTGTTCGAAGATCTGCCCGCCGGCCTGCTCGATGGCGCTGGCCAGACCCTGGGCCAGTTTCAGCGGATTGAGGTGGGCGGCCTCGGGGTCATAGAGTGCGGCCAGGTAGCGCGGGCTGGCGATCCACTCGGGCAGTTCCTCGCCCTCGATAAAACGCAGGTGTGGGTAGCCCCACTTCTCCACTGCTGCGTGCTGGGCTTCGCGCAGTTGCGCGATGCGCCGCTGTTGCACGGCGGCCCACAGGCTGCCGACCCGGTAATCGACGTCGAAGCCATGCCGTTGTGGCAGTTCGCGCAGCTCCGCGGCGGCCCAGCGCATGCTGTCCCACAGGCGGCGGGTGCGTTCCTGGCCAAGAGCCTGCTCCAGCGGCGGCATATCGCAGGACCAGCCGAGCAATGCCTGGCCACCATTGCGCCCGGAAGCGGCCCAGGCCACCCGGCTGGCTTCCAGCAGAATCACCCGCTTGCCGGCCCGGGCCAGGCGCAACGCCGTGTGCAGCCCGCTGAAGCCGGCGCCGATGATCAGCACGTCGCAGCTCAGGCGCTCCTGCAGGATTGGCCGCAACGCAAGCGGGCCGGGAAAGGTGCGGGCGTAGTAACTGGCGACATGCTGGGCGGACTGTTTGAACATGGTGCGCCTCATGAAATTAAAATAATTAAATTTCATGAAAAAATACACTAATTAATTCATAAGGCCAAGCGGTTACCCCGCGTACGGGTCGGCTACCCGCCACTCACGGCTAGCCGATGCGTGCAATTGACCAGGCCAAAGGGCATTTAGCAGCGCCGGCCCAGGCGCTGCGCGCTGCTATCAGCGGTGCTCGGTCAGGATTGACTGACCTGGTTGCGGCCGCCGTGCTTGGCCACATAAAGGGCGCGGTCGGCCCGCTCCAGCAGTTCACCGGCATCGTCTGCTGCTTGCTCGGTCGAGGCGATGCCGGCGCTCAGGGTGACCGAGAATTCGCTGTCGCCAGCGATAAATTGCAGATCGGCAAAGCGTTGGCGAATTTCATCGAGAACCTGCAGAGCCTGATCGGCCGTGCAATCGGGCAGCACCACGAGAAATTCTTCGCCGCCATAGCGGCCCAGGCTATCGACCCGGCGCAGGCGCTGGCGCAGCAGGTTGGCCAGGGCGCGAATCACGTTGTCACCGGCGACGTGGCCGTAGCTGTCGTTGACCTTCTTGAAGAAGTCGATATCGAGCATCGCCACGCTGGCCGGTTTGCCGCTGCGTTGCGCGCGTTCCAGCTCAATGCCGACTTGCTCCTTGATGTCGGCATGCTTGAGCAGGCCGGTCAGGCTGTCGCGTGACAGGGCGATGCTCAGCAGGCGGGCGCGCTGGGCCCGGGAGAACACGGTGGTGACCAGGGCGTTGTCGCCGATGGGTTTGGTGATGAAGTCGTCGCCGGCTTTGATCAAGGCATTCATTTGCCGGGTGATATCGGTCTCTGCCGACAGGTAGATGATCGGTACCCGCAGCCAGTCGTCGTTGAAGCGGATGATCTGCGCCAGTTCCGGACCGGTGCAGTTCGGCATGTTGACGTCGAGCAGCACCACTTCCGGATTGAAACGGCTCATGGCTTCGAAGATGCCCGCCGGGGTTTCGAGCACTTCCACCAGCATGTTGGCGCCGCGCAGGATCAGGCTGTAGCGGCTGGCCAGGTCGTGGTCGTCATCCACGATCAGCACCCGGTAGGGCTCGCCCTGCTGTTGGGCGAAACAGCGGTCCAGACGGTTTTCCAGCTGGGGAATGTCCACCGGTTTGGTGAAGTAACCCATGGCGCCGACCCGTACCGCCTCCAGGTGGGTGGCGAAGTCGTCCTCGGTGGTAATCACCAGCAGCGGCAGTGGTTGCTCCAGGCGCTGTTGCAGGGCGGCGGCATACACCAGGCCGGTTTGCGCGGAATCGCCCAGGTTGACATCGATGATCAGCGCATCCGGCAGGCGCCGTTGCAGCGCCGCGTCCAAATCGTCGATACGGCTGAAGTGCTCGGCGTGGTAGCCGAAATTGCCCAGGGTCAGGCGCATGTTCTCGCCGATGCTGACCTCGTCCTCGAGGATGTAGATACAGTGCACGTCCGTCTCGGCTTTCAGCGGCGTTTTCGGCCGTGCGACGCTTTTCGCCGCCGCCTCGCTCTGCACGCTTTGCGCGGCGAACTGCTGCAACTGGTGGATGAATTCCTGCAGGTCCTGACCCTTCAGACGCAGGCTTTCCAGCCAGTGCATGGCCTGTTGTTCGAGCTCACGGGCACGTTGGCCGATGCTGGCGAAGCCGAAGGTACCGGCCGCACCCGCCAGCTTGTGCAGCTGATCGCGCAGGCTGCGCAGTTGCTGCAGTTGCGCCTCGTGGTCGGCGGCTTGCAGCAGTTTGGCCTTGCTGGCCAGTTCGGGCAGTTCCTGGGCCAGGCGCTCGGCGAATTTTTCGCTGAGCAGTTGCAGCTGGCACTGCAGTTCGCTGGTCGGGCGGGGTTGTTCAGCCATGTGCACGGCTCCAAATTTGCCGGACCTGGGCGGCCAGTTGCATCGGGTCGAAGGGCTTGATGATCACGTCGAGGGCACCCAGGCTGCGGTAGTGCTCGATCTCTGCCGGCTGCACCTTGGCCGTCATGAAGGCCACCGGGATCAGCCCGATGTCCACCAGTGCGCTGAGTTTGATCAGGGTTTGCGGTCCATCCATGCCGGGCATCATCACATCCAGCAGGATGAAATCCGGCGCAAACCCCTGGATCTGGTCCAGCGCTTCCTGGCCAGACGAGCAACTGAGTACCCGAAAGCCGCCGACGGCCTCCAGCGCGACTTTGGCCACGGCCTGGATCGACGGGTCGTCTTCCACGTGCAGGATGCGGGTCAGTTCAGGCATGCCGATTCTCCATGGCGGGTAGTAGGCGGGCGAGCAAGTGCAGGAAGTGTTGCGCACTGGTGCGCGATTTGGCCAGGGTGGCCTCGACCTGGCCGAGGCGTTCGGCCGGCAGATCCTGGGCGGAGAGTACCACCACGGGCACTCCAGGATGGTGCTGGTGGAGTTCTTCGAGCAGTTCCAGGCCGTTGCCGTCGGGCAGGCTGAGGTCCAGCAAAATCAGGTCGTAGCTGCCTTGGCTAAGCAGTTGGCGGGCCTCGGTGAGGCTGCTGGCGGAGACGAAATCGGCCAGCGTGCGGCCCTGTTCGGCAATCACCTGACGCAAGTCGGCATCGTCCTCGATATGCAGCACCCGGGGTTTTTCCGGTAGCCCGTGCAGGGCCTGGCGCAGGCGGGCCAGCAGGCTGTGGCGGTCGATCGGCTTGTCCAGCCAGTCGATGGCCTGGAAACTGCCGTTCAGACTCAGGCGGCCCTCGTCGCAGGCGGCGGAGATCACCAGCACCGGCAGCGCCTCGGTGGCCGGATCGTTGCGCAACTCGCGGATCAACTGCAGGCCATTGCCGTCCGGCAGGCGCAAATCCAGGGTGACGGCGGCGAAACGGTGCTCGGCCAGCAGTGCCCGGGCCTGCTCCAGGCTGGCGGCCAACATCACCCGGTAGCCGGCGTGGCTCAGGAGCTGGCGCAGCAGCTGGGCGATATCGGCTTCATCTTCGATCACCAGCAAGCAGGGTCGCTCAGCCTCTTCGGCGTCGCTCGCCAGGTTCGTGGCCTCCAGCAGCGGCAGTTCGAACCAGAAGGTCGCCCCCTGGCCCTCGATCGAGTCGAAGCCGATGCGCCCACCCATGCGTTCGATCAGCTCCTTGCTGATCGCCAGGCCCAGCCCGGTGCCGCCTTTCTGCCGGCTGTCGGTGGCGTCGGCCTGGGAGAACTTCTGGAACATCCGCTCGCGGAATTCCGTCGGAATACCGGGGCCCTGGTCGCTGACGCTGACCCGCAGGCGTTGCTCGCGCAGCTCACTGCTCAGGCACACCTGGGCGCCGTGCGGGGAAAACTTGATGGCATTGGAGAGGAAGTTGGCCAGCACCTGCTGCACGCGCATGGCATCGGCCCGCACCTGAAGTGCCGGCCCCCGCGCCTGCACCAGCTGCACGCCATGCAGGTCGGCATAGGCCTGGTTGCTCGCCAGGCTCTCGTCGAGCTGGAGGTCCAGTTGCAGACTGCGCAGTTCGAAGTTCATCTTTCCGGCCACCAGCTTGTCCATGTCCAGCAGGTCGTTGATTAAATGACTCAGGCGCAGGCTGTTGTGATGGGCGATATCGAGCATCTGGCGCATGTTCTCCGGCAGCTCACCGAGCGCACCGCCCTGGATCAGGCCGAGCGAACCGGAGATCGAGGTCAGCGGTGTGCGCAGCTCATGGCTGACCGTGGAGACGAACTCGCGCTGCATGCGCTCGCTGCGCTTGCGCTCGGTGATGTCGTGCATCACCACGACGGCGCCGAGCTGGCGGCCATCGGGGGCATACAGCGGGTCGGCGTTGGAGGTGACGAAGCGCGGCGCCTGGCCCTTGGCGACTATGCTGATTTCCGCGTCGCGCACCCGCTCGCCCTGCAGCGCCCGTAGCAGGGGGATCTTGGCGCTGGCCAGCGGAGTCTGGCCGTCGGCCTCGAACAGGTCGTAGTAGTCGCCCCATTGCTCGGGCGCGAGCAGGCTGACATCGGTGCCATGCCATTGCCGGGCGGTATCATTGAACAGGGTTAATTGGCCCTGGGCATCGCAGGCGATCACCCCTTCGGCGAGCGCCTCGAGCAGGCGCCGGTTCATCTCCTGCTGCTGTTCCAGTTCCTGCTGCTGGTGCTTGCGCGCGCTGATGTCGCTGATCACCCCATGCCAGATCACCGAGCCATCGGCCTGGTGCTGGGGAGTGGCTTTGCCTTCGACCCAGATCAGGCCCTTGCTGGGATGGCGCACGCGGTATTCCTGGTGCCACTGGCTCAGCGCTCTGGCCGAGTCGCGGATGGCGTCGGCAACGCTGGCGCGATCGTCCTCATGGATGACCGCGAACACCGCCTTGCTATGCTCGCGGACATCGGCTGGGCTCAGCCCATAGATGTCCGCGATGCCCTCGCTGGCGTAGGGAAAACGCACCGTGCCCCGCTCGGTCAGCAGCGCCTGGAACACCATGCCGGGTAACTGCGCGGCGATCTGCCGCAGGCGCTGCAGGGCCTGTTCGCGCTGGCTCAGGTCTTGGGCGATGGCGACGAAACCGAGCAGGCCGCCGCCCTCATCGCGTACCGCGGAGACTGTCAGCAAGGCTGGCAGCTGGCTGCCGTCCTGGCGTAATAAGGTCCATTCGCGCGGCATGTCCTGGCCGCGCGCGGCATATGCGGCCAGCACAGAGAAGTCCGCGCCGATGGCCTGCGCGCATTCCTGGCCGAGCGCCTCGGCGTGGCCCGCCAGTTGCTTGGGGTCGAGCAGGGTGGTGGCAAAGGGTCGGCCGAGCAGGTACTGCTGGGCATAGCCGAACAAGTGTTCGGCGGCCGGGTTGACGCTGCTGATCTCGCCCGTGGCCGTGGTGGCAATGATCGCGCTGCCGGCGCTGGCGAGGATGGCGCGCTGCAGCGCCGTCTGTTCGGCGTGCCGGCGCAGGTTCAGGCGCAGCTCGCATAGGCGCACGACCTGGCGACCGAGGCGGCGCAGGCCGTCGCGCTGCGGCGTGGTCAACTGACGCGGCTGGCGGTCGATCACGCAGAGGGTGCCGAGGTTGTGTCCGCTACTGGTGGTCAGCGGGATGCCGGCGTAGAAGCGGATATGCGGCGCCTCGGTGACCAGCGGATTCTCAGCGAAGCGCGGGTCTTGCCGGGCATCGGGTATTTCGAACAACTGCTGGGCGAGGATCGCATGGGCGCAGAAAGCCTGCTCGCGGGGCGTCTCGCAGACGTCCAGGCCGACCTTGCTCTTGAACCACTGGCGTTGCTCGTCGAGCAGCGAGACCAGGGCGATGGGCGCGTCGCAGAGTTGTGCGGCGAGCTGGGAGAGGTCGTCGAAGGCCTCCTCGGCGGGCGTGTCGAGCAACTGGTATCGCTGGAGTTCGGCGAGCCGCGCGGCCTCGTCGAAGGGCAAGGGTGGTCCATTGGGGGTTCGGTTCATCTGCAGGTCCTTGCACAGGGATAGTGCGCTGGCACGGAGGGCCGGCGCCGCGCTCGGGACGGGGCTTGGCGCAACGCCGAGCGTGGCCGGTACGGCCTATTGCATCGAGTCATGGTCGCTGGCCTCCTGGCTGTGAGGCTGGGCTGCGGCCGCGAGGGATTGCTCCAGGCTCGCCAGCAACTGTGCCTCTGCGAACGGTTTTTCCAGCCAGGCAATGCCCTGTGTGTCCTCCAGCAGTTTGCGGCCCTCATCGCAGAAGGCGGCGCTCGCCAGGTTCAGGGTGATGTGCATGGCTGGTCCTTAGCGCGCTGGCGCAGTGGTTCGACGTGGTGCGTGGTGTCCCGGCATGCCGATAAGCGCTTGCGCGGGCGTTCCAGTAGGACGCGGCTCATGCCGGTAGATCCGTTGTGGCCGATTCGGCCAGTGGCAGCTCGAGCCAGAAAGTGGCGCCTTGGCCCGGCGGCGAATTGAAGCCGATGCGCCCGCCCATGCGCTCGATCAGCTCTTTGCTGATCGCCAAGCCGAGGCCGGTGCCGCCCTTCTGGCGGGTGTCGGAAGCGTCGGCTTGGGCGAATTTTTGAAAAATCTGCTGCTGAAACGCTGCCGGAACCCCCGGGCCGCGATCACGCACATTGAGGCGCAGATGCTGGCCGCGGCGTTCGGTATAAAGATCGACGGCGCCGCCGCGCGGGGAAAATTTGGCGGCGTTGGACAACAGGTTGGCCAGCACCTGCTGCAGGCGGTGAGCGTCGACCCTGACCCGGTCCGCGCAGCTGGCGAGCTGACGCAGATGGACCCCATAGTTCTCGGCATACGCCTGGTTGCTGTGCAGGGCCTGCTCGATCAGTGGCTGCAGGGCCAGCGGTTGGATATCGAACTGCATCTTGCCAGCCGCCAACTTGCCGATGTCCAGCAGGTCGTTGATCAGCCTGACCAGGCGCTGACTATTGTGCTGGGCGATCTGCAGCATGGGCTGCAAAGCCTCCGGCACCTCGCCCAGGGCGCCGGCATTGATCAGCTCCAGCGGGCCGATGATGGCGGTCAGCGGGGTGCGCAGCTCATGGCTGACGGTGGAGATGAATTCGTTTTGCAGGCGCAGCAGGCGTTTGCTCTCGCGAATGTCCTGGATATGCAGAATGCGGGTTGCGCCAGTCTCCAGGCCGCCACTCAGGACCGCGGCACTGAGCATCACGGCGACGGACTCGCCCCGGGCATCGAGTAGGTTTTGTTGCCAGCTGCGGTTGTGCCCTGGCGTTGTTGCCGCCAATTCGGCGTTCAACTGCGGGTGACAGGACGCCTGGCTGAATTGCCGTAGATGCTGGTGGAGCAGCGTGGCGGGGCTGCGTTGCAGCAGCTGGCAAAGGGCCTGGTTGGCGGCCAGCAGACAGCCCTGCTGATCGAGCAGGGCCAAGCCCATCGGCGCCATGTCAAAGGCATCGAGAAACTGTTGCTGGCTCTGACTGAGCGCCAGCAGCAGGCTGGCCTGGCGGTGCTGGCCGTGCAGCGCCAGGCTGACCAGAGCGGTGCAGATCAGCGCCAGACTCCAGCCCAGCAGGCGTAGCCAGGCAGGCAGAGGTTTGGGCGCGATCAGGTAGTGGGCCTCAAGTTGCCAGTTGGCGCCGGCAAGCACAATCGGTAGCTTGACGTGGGCGGTGTCAGGCGCGGTGGCGGTCTGCGCCAGGCTGGCAAGTGGCTGGAGGCTGATCGCAATGCCGTGCTGGCGGGCAACCTCCGCAACCTGGGCATACAGCTGGTCGAAGTCGATGACCGTGCTGATCATGCCCCAGTAGCGCTGGTCATCGAGAAATACCGGCACTCGATAGATCAGGCCTGTCCCGCCCTGAACCAGTGGCAGTGGGCCGTCGAGATTGGCGGTGCGACTGGCGATGATGCGCTGCACCGCGGGCCATTGCTCGGCCTGATCGGGATAATAAAGGCCGAGCGCGGCTTCGTTGCCGGCCAGCGGGTAGACCAAGGTGATGCGATTGTCTGGCGCCAGGCCGATATTGCGAATGTGTCGACCTTGCTGGAGCAGCCCCTCCAGCCAGGGTTTGAGTTCCTGTGGGTCTATCTGGCCCTGCTTGGCCGGGATATAGGCGGCCAGGCCACTGGCGAGGTGCAAGGTGGCATTCAGCTCGGCGAGCAGCACCACACGCACCTCGCCGGTATGGGCGGCGAGCGCTTGCTGGTTGGCTTGCAGCTGACGCAAGGCATATTGCTGCAGTAACAGTTCGACGCCCAGCACCAGCACCAGCAGCAGGCCCAGGCTGATAGCCCAGTTCAGCGTTTGGCGGCGCTGCGAGCGGGCCGTTTGTTGGATAGCACTGCTCATGCCAGCCTCGCATCGGGGAGTTCGAACCAGAAGGTCGCGCCCTGGCCTGCGAGCGAGTCGAAGCCGATCTGCCCGCCCATGCGTTCGATCAGCTCCTTGCTGATCGCCAGACCCAGGCCGGTGCCGCCTTTCTGCCGGGTGTTGCTGGCATCGGCCTGGGAGAACTTGGCGAAGATGCTCGTCTTGAATGCCTCGGGAATACCTTGGCCGTGGTCGCGCACGCTGACCCGCACCTGGTCACCCCGCTGTTGCACGGCAACCTCGACAGGCTGTCCGGCGGGCGAGAACTTGGCCGCATTGGACAGCAGGTTGGCCAGTACCTGGGCCAGGCGCTGGCTGTCGACCCGTACCTGGGTGGCCGGCAGGGCGTCGAGCAGCTGCAGCTGCACCCGATACTGGCTGGCATACGGCTGGTTCTGCGCGATGGCCTGTGCGAGCAATGGCTGCAGGGGCTGCTCATTCAGCTCGATCGGCATCTTGCCGGCCACCAGTTTGTCCATGTCCAGCAGGTCGTTGATCAGCTGGCTGAGGTGCTGGCTGTTGTCCTGGGCAATCGTCAGCATCTGCTGCATGGCCGCCGGCACCGCGCCGAGCACGCCGCCGTTGATCAGGGCGAGGGAACCGGCGATGGCGGTCAGCGGGGTGCGCAGTTCGTGGCTGACGGTGGAGACGAACTCGCTTTTCATCTGTTCGATGCGCTTGCGTTCGCTGATATCGCGGATCACCGCGATGAAGCGCCGCTGGCCCTGGTGGCTGATCTGCGACACGGCCAGCTCCATGGCGAACTGCTCGCCATTGCGGCGCAGGCCCTTAAACTCGCGCACCGTGCCGATCAGCCGGGTCTCGCCGGTTTGCTGGTAACGCGCCAGGTAACTATCGTGGGCCGAGCGCTCCGGTTCGGGCATCAGCAGGCTGACGTTGCGGCCTGCCACCTGGGCCAGGCTGTAGCCGAACAGCTGTTCCGCGGCGCGGTTGAAGGTATCGATATTGCCCTGTTCATCGATGGTGATGATGGCGTCCAAGACGTTGTCGAGCAGGGTGTGCAGGTAGTGCTCGCGTTCGCGGACGGCGCGCTCGGCGGCGACCCGCTCGCTGAAGTCCTGGATCTGTGAGATGAAGTGCACCGGTCGGCCATCGTCATCGCGCACCAGCGAGACGCTGAGCAGTACCCAGATGGTCCGGCCCTGGCGATCCAGGTAACGCTTTTCCATCTGGTAGCCATTGCTCCGTCCGGCCAGCAGCGCCGCGACATTCTCCTGGTCGGTGGTCAGGTCGTCGGGGTGGGTGATCTGCTGGAAGTCGCTGGCCAGCAATTGCGCGCGACTGTAGCCGAGCATGCGGCAGAGCTCGTCGTTGACTTCCAGCCAGCGCCCCTCGGGACTGACCAGGGCCATGCCCTGGGGCGCGGTGTTGAAGGCACTGCTGAACAGTTGCTGGCTGAGCTTGAGTTCGTCCTCGATCTGCTTGCGTTCGCTGATGTCCCAGATGAATCCGTTCAGCCACAGCAGGTTGCCCTGATTGTCGTATTCGCCGCGGCCCTTTTCCCGTACCCAGACGCTGTGACCATCGGCGTGCTGCAAGCGATAGGTCAGCTCGAAGACGTCCTGACGCAAGATTTGCGCCTGGATGTCGTAGGTGCTGGCGCGGTCGTGCGGGTGAACCACGCTGGCATAGCTGCGTACCCGGTTGTCGATAAAGTCGCTGACTGGGTAGCCGCTCAGTTGCTCGATTTCATCGCCCATGAAGCGCATGGTCCAGTCGCCATCGTGGCGGCAGCGGTAGACCACCCCGGGCAGGTTGGCGACCATACCGCGGAAGCGACTTTCGCTCTTTTGCAGGGCGCGGGTGGCCTGCTGCAAGGCACTGAGATCGGTGGCAATGCCCAGGTAGCCGTGAATACTGTCTTGCTCGTTGCGGATGGCGTTGATCGTCAGGTTGACGATGCGTTGTTCGCCGTCTTTGCGGATATAGGTCCACTGCTGGGTTTTCGCATGGCCGCCCTGGATATTGGCGACGAACACCTCGAAACCCTGGATCTCGCGGCCAAGCTCGTGGCTCAGTTCGCGGCCGCGGGCACGCACCTCTTCGGGCTGGTGAAACAGCATCGGTGAGTGCTGGCCAACCACCTCTGCGGCCCGGTAGCCGAGGAGCAGTTCGGCGCCAGGATTGAACAGACTGATCACCCCGCTGGCATCGGTGGCGATGATGGAGACCCCGGTAGCCGAATCGAGCACGGCCTGGAGGAAGGCGCGGGCTTCTTGCACCTGGGCTTCGCGCTGCTTGAGCTCGCTGACGTCCTGCACGGTGCCGGCCAGGCGGGTCATGCGGCCCTGTTCGTCGGGCTGCAGGCGGGCCAGTTCATGCACCCAGCGGATCTCGCCATCGGGGCGCAGGATGCGATGCACCACGTCGTGTAAGCCGCCTGCCAGCGCCCGTTGTTCGCTGGCCTCGACCAGGGCCCGATCCTCGGGGTGCACAGCGCGCTTGAACGCCTCGGTGTTCGGGGTAAAACCCTGAGGGTCGTAACCGAAGATGGCGAAGATGGTGTCCGACCAGTCCAGCTCGCCAGTCAGCAGATTGGCTTGCCAGTGGCCCAGGCGGGCGATCTGCTGGGCCTGATCCAGGCGCTCCAGCAGGGACTGCCGGGTCTGCTCCTGCTGCTGGCGGTCGAGGGTGGCGCCGACCCAGCGAGCGAACAGGCGAAGGAACTCGCGGTCGGCCTCATCGAATGGCTGGCTGCGCACCTCGGGTGAGGCGAAGCACAGGGTGCCGAAACGCTGGCCCGCGACCCAGATGGCGGTGCCGATATAGGTTTCCAGGGCAAACAGCGGGTAGCAGGGGTGAGTGGCGTGAGCCGATTGGCCCATGCAGTCGATGGCCAGCACTGCATCGCTGTGCAGGGTGAGGCTGCAGTAGGTGTCGCCCAGGGGAAAGTGCTGGCCGTCACTCAGGGCGCCCGCTGGTGATACCTGAACCCGCACCTGGTAATCATCGGCCTCGATCTGGCTGATGATCGCCAGTGGCACCTGGTAGAAGCTGGCGCCCAGTTGCAGAGCCTGGCGCAGTTGCTCTTGACTGCTCAGGGTGGGCAGGGCGGCAATCTCGTTGAGTGCGCGCAGGGCCGCTTGCTGGCGCTGCAGATGCTGCTGCGCCTGTTCGCGTTGCACGTCGCGGCGCAGCGCCTCGATCAACTGACCCAGGGTGGCGAGCAAGGGTTGCAGCTGCTCGGCCAGGGCGTCCTGATAACCATCGGCGCAGTTGGCCAGGCCGAGCATACCCACCAGCTGACCATGGGCATGAATGGGCAGGCCGGCAAATGCCAGCAGCGGCGGATGCCCGGCCGGTAAACCGCCGCTATGCGGATGCTGCGCAGGCTGATTGCTGATCAGCGCCTCGCCGCTGCGCATCACCTGGCCGAACAACGTGTCGAGATTGCGCAACTCCATGCCCTGCGCCGAGCGTTCGGCATAGAACGCGGCACTGGCGCTGTCCCAGGCAATATTGCTGATGCTGTAGGTGTGCAGGTAGGGCGCGCCCTGTTCATCCTCAAGCACTTCGCCGATGAAGCCGAACTGGCTGGCGGTCAGTTCGAGGATGCGCTCAAGCAGCGCATTGAAGGATTCGTGCTGGTTTTGTGCGGTGATATAGGCCGCCTGGGCCTGGGCGATCACCGCCAGCAACTGACGCGACTGCTCGCTTTGCCGGTGCTTGTGCTGCAGCTCGTCGCGGTGGCGGCGGGTCAATACCTGGCTGGCGTGACGGGTGCTCAGCAGCAGCAACAGAAGCAGGGCTTCTGCGCCGAACCAGGCCAGCAGCCATTTGCCGATCAGCCAGTGCTGGTCGCTCTGGTGGCGCGCGAGCTGTGCGCTGATATCGCGCCAGGTCAGGGCGATGGCCGAGGTGCTTTGACTGGGTGTGACGGCTGACAAATAGTCGGGCAGTAGCACTTGATTGAGCAGGTAGGTGCGACCCTGGTCTTCGAGCAATTTGAGCGTGTTGCCGGCGGCAGGTGCGGGCAACAACTGTTGGGTTTGCCAGCGCTGCACCTGGCCGCGCGAGAAGCCTTCAAGGGTCCATTCGGCGGCGTCCTCGGCCAGGCTAGGCAGCCCTTCAGCGCTGCGCGCTGGCGGTTGCGCGGCGCGCTTGACCAGCAAGGCGATGCCGGAATCCAGTTCCTGATCCAGCTGCTGCAAATCGCTGTGCAGGCTCTGGGTGACTTCCACGGCGCCGACGGTTAGGGCTTTGCGTGTGCCTTCCACCTGCAGCAGGGTTACCGCACGCATCACCAGGCTGTCGCCGCCAAGATCCAGGCCGGCCTTGTTTTGCTGGTCATGCAAGGCGTCGCTGAGCATCGAAGGATGGCCGTTGGGCTGGTCACCAAACTGCGTGGGTTGATGCACGCGCAGTAGCACTTCTGCCGTGGGCGCGAGATGAATGTAGAGCTTGAATGGGTGACTGGCCTGCAGGTGGCGCCAGCGCGGAGCCAGGCGGGTGTAGAGCGGGTTGCGGATGGCCTTCGCAGTGGCCTGGTCCGGGTCGTTGCCGTTGTGCAGGGCATAGGCCTGGCGCACCAGTTCGATGACCCAGGAGTCGGCGGCAATGCTCTCGGCCAGCAGCTGCGCCTGATCGCGCTGGCGCCGCTGGGTGCTGTGCAGGGCCTGGCGCTGAAAATCGGCCTGCTTGGTCATCTGCAGTTGCCAGAAAGTTTCCCGATCGTTCAGGGCGAGCCAGCCCAGAGCGGCAAAGAACAGCGCCAGGGCGAGGCTGCCAAGGCCGACTATCCAGCGGATCGCGGCGGATACTTTGCTGGTGTTCATGCGCAACATCCTGAGCGAACTGGCTGCATTCAGGCCAGCCCGGCGAGGCGACGCAGGCGGGCCTGATCCTTGCTGTCGGCAGCGGGATCCTGTTCACAGGCGGCCAGACGCATGAGTACTACCTCGCGCTTGACACTGATGTTGGGCAGGCCATAGCAGGCGCCAATCAGTTCGCGCAGGGCCATGGGCAGCTGCCAGCGTACTTTCATGGCAATGGCGAAGGGTGCACTGAATTGGCCCAGGGCCAGCAATAGCGGCTCCTCGCTGAGGCTATGGCCGCGATTTTCCCAGGCCTGAGCCAGGTAGAGCACGCCGAGCTCGCCCATGCGGTGCAGCAGTGCCGCGCAATGAAACGGCGCCGGATCCAGGTTGCACAAGCGGGCCAGGGCGATGCTGGTTTCCGCCAGGCGTTCGCAGGCATCCAGATGGCCCTCGGCAAGCCTGCGCAACAGCGGGTTATCCAGGGCGCTGGATTGGCGCAAGGCCAGGGCCATGGCCAGGTTGAGGCTGGTCGCCGCACCGAGTTTCTGCAGCGCTTCTAGCGGGCTGATGCAGGGGCGGCCGGCGCCGTGGTAGGCGCTGCTGTTGGCCACGGTCAGCAGTCGGGCATTCAGGGCCGGGTCGTGGCGCCAGTCTTCGGCCAGCTCGCGCAGGTTCAGTTGCTCGCCCTTGAAACTTTGCAGGAGGCGATCGCGGATGCCCTTGCTCAGGGGCATATCCAGCTCGTCGGTCGGCAGTTGTTGCAGGTAAGTCAGGAAGTCTTCGTCGCCGACGGCGCGGGCCGCGTGATGCTCTGCCGCAGCCACAGGCAGCAACTCGTCCAGGCTGGCGGCTACGCGCGAGGCCTGGAAGGGCTTGCCGATGAAGGCGCTGATGCCCAGTGCGCGGACTTTCACCACGCTGCTGCGGTCGGTGCGACTGGTGATCATCACCAGTGGCACTTCGTGATTGTGCTGGCGCACCTGTTTGAGCAGCCGAGTGCCTTCGCCATCCGGCAGGTCCCAGCCGCTGATCACCAGATCGCTGGGCTGTTGTTGCCAGTCCGCCAGTGCCTCGGCCACGCTGCCCAGGCAGACGATCTCAGCGCTCGGGCGCAGGCTCAAAACGATCTGTTTGAGCAGGTCGGCGATCCAGTGATCGTCTTCGAGAATCATTACCCGCATAGGTCTCAGTTCTTCCCTGGTTCTGCTGGCCATGATGCTTGATTGATCAGGGCGCCGCTACGGCTGGTTCCGGGTCGGGTTCGACCGGTTGTGGGCGGCCGAACAGATAGCCTTGACCATAGTCGCAGCCGATCTGGCGGAGGAACTCCATCTGCTCCGGCCGTTCGATACCCTCGGCCAGAACCTTGAGGTCCAGGCTGTGGCCCAAGGCGACCACCGCGCGGGTAATCGCGGCATCGTCGCTGTCGTGGGGCAGGCCACGGACGAAACTTATGTCGAGCTTGAGTTTGTGCACGGGCAGGCGCTTGAGCCGGGCCAGGGAGCTGTAACCGGTGCCGAAGTCGTCGATGGCCAGGCGGATCCCCAGAGCGCGCAGGCGCTCGAGCAACGCCAAGGCCGCATCCGGGTTGTCCATCACCGTACTTTCGGTGACTTCCAGCTCCAGGCAGGCGGGGTCCAGGCCGGTGTCGGCCAGCACCTGGGCCACCTGCAGATCCAGCCCGCCGCGGCTGAACAGCCGGCTGGAGACGTTGACGGCGACGAACCGCGGCGCCTGGGCTTGATGTTGCCAGCGGACCATCTGTCGGCAGGCTTGTTGCAGTACCCAGGCGTCGATGGCGCCGATCAGGCCGCTGTCTTCGGCGACCGGGATGAACTCCCCGGGGGCTACCAGGCCGCGTTGCGGATGCTGCCAGCGTACCAGCGCCTCGGCGCCGATCAGCTCGCCGCTGGCCAGGTCATGCAAAGGTTGGTAGTAGACGCGCAGTTCCTGGTTATCCAGCGCGTGGTGCAGGGCGCTGACCAGCTCGACGCGGTGGCGGGCGAACTCGGTCAGCTCCTGGGTGTAGAAGGCGTAGCCTTCGCGCCCGCTGCTCTTGGCCTTGGACAGCGCCGAGTCGGCATTGCGCAGGACCTGCTCGAGGTTTTCGGCATCGCCGGGAAACAGGCTGATGCCGATGCTGGCGCTGATGTAGAACTCATGTTTGTCGAGGCTGAAAGGCGCGCCCAGGCTGTTCAGCAGTTGCTGGGCCAGGCTGGCAGCCTGGGAGGCATCCAGGCAGTGCTCGCAGAGCAGGCCGAACTCGTCACCGCCCAGGCGCGCCAGGGTCATGCCTTCGCCCAGTTGTGCGGCCAGCCGCTCGCCGACCGCCTTGAGCAACAGGTCGCCGATGTTGTGGCCCAGGCTTTCATTGATGTGTTTGAAGTGATCGAGGTCGATCAGCAGGACCGCGCCTTGCTGTGCAGATTTGGCGCGTTTGATGGCGTTTTCGACCCGCTCGGTGAACAGCAGGCGGTTGGGCAGGCCGCTCAGCGGGTCATGGTGGGCCAGGTGGTCCAGTTCGCCCTGCGAGCGCTTCAACGCGCTGATGTCGGAGAACACCGCGACGTAGTGGCTAAGCTCGCCTTGCTCGTCGTGAATGGCGCGGATGCGCTGCCACTGTGGGTAGATTTCGCCGTTCTTGCGCCGGTTCCAGATTTCTCCGCTCCAATTGCCCCGGCCAGCCAGCGCCTGCCACAGGCGTTGGTAGAACGCCTGGTCATGCCGGCCCGAGCTCAGGAAGCTGGGTTGACGACCGATGATTTCCTCGGGGCTGTAGCCGGTGATCCGGGTAAAGGCCGGGTTGACGTGGACGATTTGCTGGTCGCTGTCGGTGACCAGCACCCCGTCCTGGGTCGCGTCGAATACGGCGGCGGCCTGGCGCAGGCTGTGTTCATTGGCGCGGCGTTGGCTGATATCGCTGGCGGTGCCGATAAAGCGCTCCGGTCGGCCCTGAGCGTCGAGCTGCAACTGCCCGCGTGACTGGATCCAGCGGTAGTCGCCATTCTGGTGGCGCATGCGCAAGGTCACCTCGAAGGCCTCCTGGCTGGCGTTGTCCAGGATAGTGGCGATGGTTTGCTCATGCTGGGCGAGGTCGTCGGGGTGCAGTTGCTGCAACCAGCGCACCCGGGTGTTGCCCAGTGCGGCGGGTTGCAGGCCGAGCAGGGAGGCATAGGTCGGCGAGAAAAATACCCCGTTGCTGCGCAGGTCCCAGTCCCACAAGCCTTCCTTGGCTGACTCCAGGGCCAGGTTTAGGCGCTCTTCGCTGGCGCGCAGGGTTCTGCGCAGGCGTTCCTGCAGGCGCAGGTGGGAGCACAGGATCAGATACAGCAGGACGCTGCTGAGCAGGACGAAGCCCAGCCCCTTGAGCAGTTGCAGCTGTTTGGCACGTTCGGCAGACAGTTCCAGGCTGGCCAGGAGGGCATCACTGAAGAGGACCCACAGGCCGGCAGCCAGCAGGTAGGTCAGGGTCAGGCGAACCGCTCCTTGGGGTAGGTTCATAAGGTGTCGATCGGCTCTTTTAGGTGGGCACTGTGATAGTAGTGCAGGTAGCGGCGCGGCATTGTTATCTAAAAGACCAACTGGTTTTCTGATCCGTGTCAGGGATAATGCACTGTGGCCTGAGTCTCTCGGTCACGCCATGTTTCCTTTCAAGAGGCACCCGGCTCATGTGGTACAACGGTTTTCTTGACCTGTCGGTCTGGCAGTTGATCGCGGTCGTTCTGGTGATGACGCACATCACCATTGTCGGCGTCACGGTGTACTTACACCGTTATTCGGCCCATCGCGCCCTGGAACTGCATCCAGCGCTGAAACACTTCTTTCGTTTCTGGCTGTGGTTGACCACCGGGCAGAACACCCGCGAATGGACCGCCATCCACCGTAAGCACCACGCCAAGTGCGAAACCGTCGACGATCCGCACAGCCCGGTGATCAAGGGCCTGGGTACGGTCTTGCGCACCGGCGCCGAGCTCTATCAGCAAGAGGCGAAGAACCCGGAAACCCTGCGCATCTACGGCAAGAACTGCCCGGACGACTGGGTCGAGCGCAACCTCTATTCGCGCTATACCTTTGGCGGCGTGATCCTGATGGCGCTCATCGACCTGGCGCTGTTCGGCGTGATCGGCATCAGCGTCTGGGCGATCCAGATGATGTGGATTCCCGTCTGGGCGGCCGGGGTGGTCAACGGTCTCGGTCATGCCGTCGGCTATCGCAACTTCGAATGCCGCGACGCCGCCACCAACTTGCTGCCCTGGGGCATCCTGATCGGCGGTGAAGAACTGCACAACAATCACCATACCTATCCCAACTCGGCCAAGCTGTCGGTGCGCAAGTGGGAGTTCGACATGGGCTGGGCCTGGATCCAGCTGTTCAGCTTGTTCGGGCTGGCCAAGGTGCAGCGCGTGGCGCCGATCGCCCATCGCATCGAGGGCAAACGCCACCTGGACATGGACACCGCCATGGCGATCCTCAACAACCGTTTCCAGATCATGGCGCAGTACCGCAAGCTGGTGATCGGTCCGCTGGTCAAGCAGGAGCTGGCCAAGGCCGACGCCTCGGTGCGCCATCACTTCCACCGCGCCAAGCGCCTACTGGGCCGCGAGCCGAGCCTGTTGCACGACCAGCAGCAGGCGCGTATCGACGCCATGCTGGCGCAGAGTCAGGCGCTCAAGGTGATCTACGAGAAGCGCCTGGCGCTGCAGCAAATATGGCTCAAAACCAGCACCAATGGGAATGACATGCTCGAAGCGATCAAGCAGTGGATCCATGAAGCCGAGGCCAGCGGTATCCAGTCGCTGCGTGTGTTTGCCGAGCAGCTGAAGACCTACTCGCTGCGCCCGGTCGCGGTCGCCTGACTGCGCCTGATTGACTGGCAAAGCCCGCCGTTCGGCGGGCTTTTTGTTTTCCGCGACCGCCACCCACTATGCTGCGCTGATAGCTCCAACACTCACCAGGCTGGCGGTTGTTATGGACGAACGCAGCAACTCAACGCAGCAATTGGAAGACTTGACCCTGGCGCTGCTGCACAGTCGTGCCGAAGTCACGCGCCTGCGTGAGCGCGAGCGGCTCTTCAGCACCCTGCTCGGTAGCGTCAACGCGGTGCTCTGGGCGTTCGACTGGCAGGCGCAGCGGGTGATCTACGTCAGCCCGGCCTACGAGCGGGTTTTTGGCCGCTCTGCCGCGTTGTTGTTGGCCGATTACGGCGAATGGCGCAACAGCATCTACCCGGACGACCTGGCATACGCCGCCGAGAGCCTGGCCAAGGTCCTGGAAACCGGGGCGGAGGAAGTCCGCGAGTACCGCATCATTCGGGCCGACGGGCAGTTGCGCTGGCTCAGCGACAAATGCTTTATCAGTCGCTCGAGTGCGGCTGGGCAGGCGCAGATCATCGTCGGCATGGCCGAAGACATCACCGACAAGAAGCAACTGGAAGGCGAACTGCATCGCCTGGCGACCACCGATGTGCTGACCCAGAGCTGCAACCGTCGGCACTTCTTCGAGTGTGCCCAGCGTGAGTTCGAGCACGCCCGCCAGTTTGGCAGTCCATTGGCCTTCCTGTTGCTCGACATCGACGACTTCAAGCAGATCAACGACCGCTACGGTCATCAGATGGGCGACCAGGTATTGCAGCGCCTGGCCAGTTGCGGCGCGTTGGTGGTGCGCAGTGGTGATCTGTTCGGCCGCATCGGCGGTGAAGAGTTCGCGGCGTTGTTTGCGGGCTGCGAGTCAGCGCTGGCCGAGCAGGTCGCCGAGCGCTTGCAGCGAGAGGTGCAGCGTTTGCGCTTCAGTCACCAGCAGACGGCGTTTGGCATCACGGTGAGCCAGGGGTTGACCAGCTTGCGTGGGGACGACTCGAGCCTGGATATGCTCTTTGCGCGCGCCGATGCGGCGATGTATCAGGCCAAGCGCCAAGGCAAGAATCAGATCGTGCTCGACTGATGGGGCATGGCGCGCTTGGCGAAAATCCGCCGTTTGCGCGCTTGTGGTCGGCGATAATCCGCCTATTTGTTCTTCCTGCGACTCTGCAATGGAGTCCGCGTGCTCCAGCCAAAGTACCGCGCTAGAGGTGTTGCCGCTCTGAGGTGGGAGACTGGCACAGTAACTGCCTTAGGCTCTTCGACGCACCGATCGGCCTGCAGGGCCGGCACACAATAAAAATGAAGAGACCGCCGATGACATTCTTCCGTTTGGCTGACGATCCGCCTGCTCCTTTGACATTTGCTCTGCGCGGCACCGCGCCCCCCTGATTTTTGTTCGCCCCAGCGTTGACCCGCTTGCTCTGGCGCCTGTTCGGCTGTCCATCTGGCGAGGCCCGCTGGGGTGAATCAACCAATACGGTGCGTGCCTGCCTCTTCGTGGTCGAAGCCTGCGCCCGTGCCGAAGTGTCACCCTTAAAACACTGGAGAAAATCATAATGAGAAAGACCTCCCTGGCGCTGGCCATTGCTGCCGGCACCCTGGGCTTGTCCCTGAGCCAAGTCGCCAACGCTGAATTCATCAAGGACAGCAAGGCCAGCCTGGAAGCGCGCAACTTCTATTTCAATCGTGACTTCCGTCAGGACGGGGCCAGCCAGAGCAAGCGCGAAGAGTGGGCCCAAGGCTTCATTCTGCGCATGGACTCCGGCTATACCGAGGGCACCGTAGGTTTCGGTATCGACACCATCGGCATGCTCGGCTTCAAGCTGGACTCCGGCGGCGGCACCGCTGGCAGCGACCTGCTGGTACCCGACCGCTCGGGCGGTTCCCAGGACTATTCCTCCGACCTGGCAGTGGCTGGCAAGGTCAAGCTGTCCAAGACCACCCTGCGTGTCGGCAGCATGCAGTTCAAGAACATGGCCATCGCCTCCAGCGACAGCCGCCTGACCCCGCAGGTATTCAAGGGTGGCCAGTTGCTGTCCCAGGAAATCGAAGGCCTGACCCTGGATGGCGGTTATATCACCGAGGTCAATAATCGTAACTCGAGCGATTTCGAAGACCTGTCGATGACCACTGGCGGTCGGCGCGGCATCACTGTTACCGGCGACAAGACTACTGATTCTTTCCAGTTCCTCGGCGGCAACTACAAGGTCACCAAGGACCTGACGGCCGCGTACTACTACTCGAACCTGGAAGACCTGTACAAGCAGAACTCTTTCAACCTGGTGCATGTGCTGCCGCTGGGCGAAGCTCAGAGCCTGAAGGCCGATCTGCGTTACGCGCGCTCCACCGATGATGGCCGCAGCAACGTCGACAACAAGGCGCTGGGGGCGATGCTCATCTATGGCCTGGCAGGGCACAGCGTCGGCCTCGGCTACCAGAAGATGAGCGGCGACACCGGTTTCGCCTACCTGGCCACCAGCACCGACCCGTTCCTGGTCAACTATGTGCAGATCAGTGACTTCGCCAACAAGGACGAGACGTCCTGGCAGGCGCGCTACGACTTCAACTTTGGCAGCGTCGGCATCCCCGGCCTGACCTTCATGACCCGCTACCTGACCGGCGACAATGTCGACCTGGGCGCTGCCGGTGATGGCAAGGAATGGGAGCGCGACACCGAGCTGATGTACGTCTTCCAGGAAGGCGCGCTGAAGAATCTGGGCGTGCGCTGGCGCAATGCGATGGTGCGTTCCAACTTCACCAATGACCTCGACGAAAACCGCCTGATCGTCAGCTACACCCTGCCGTTGTTCTGACCGCTGCCCCGTGATTAGCGGGGCTGCCGAGCACAGCTGAGCAGTTGCATCCTGTTCAGCGGTGAAACACCAAGAAGCCCGGACTCTGTTCCGGGCTTTTTCATGGAGGTGTAGCCGTTCGTTAACGTTGAATACCGTGGGTCCCGGATTGCGCCCGGGTTAATCCGGCTACGTAGCGGCGATTGATCGGCGATGGGTATCGCTGCGCTCAAGCGCATCCTACGAGAGGGGGGGCAATCCGCGGCGTTTTAATGCGGGTGCCATCACCAGCCAGATCTCGCCAGGACAGAGCTGCTCCGGATTTCTGCTTGCAGAATAATATATAAAAGAACATATTGTTTTTAGTTTAATTGAGGCCGCCCATGAACGCTCCCGAACAGACACTCGATATCCCGCAGTTGCGCGCCAACGCCGCTGCGGCCGGGCAGTTGCTCAAGGCTCTGGCCAACTCCGATCGCCTGCTGCTGCTTTGCCAGCTATCGCAAGGCGAGCGCAATGTTAGCGAGCTGGAAAGCCTACTCGGTATCCAGCAACCGACGCTGTCGCAGCAGTTGGCGGTATTGCGGCGTGACGGGTTGGTGGAAACCCGTCGCGAAGGTAAGCAGATCCACTACCGGATCAGCAGCCCGGCCGCCTTGGCGGTGATCAATACGCTGTATCAGTTGTTCTGCGCAGGAGAAACCGCATGAGTATCGATGGCACCGCTGTAGGTGGGCTCACTATCGACTGGTTGAGTTTCACGCCCTGGAGCTCTCTCGCGGGCGGTGCGTTGATCGGCCTGGCGGCCAGTTTGTTTGTCCTGTGCAACGGCCGCATCGCGGGTATCAGCGGTTTGCTGGGCTCGGTGCTGGAGGGCGGCGAGGGGCGGGCGGAAAAGGCCATGTTCCTCCTCGGCCTGCTGCTGGCGCCGCTGCTCTGGGGCCTGTTCAGCGTGCTGCCGACGATCGAGTTTCAGAGTGGTTGGCTAAGCTTGTTGGTGGCCGGCCTGCTGGTCGGTGTGGGCACCCGCTACGGCTCCGGCTGTACCAGTGGCCATGGCGTCTGTGGCGTTTCCCGGCTATCGCCGCGTTCGCTGGTGGCGACGTTCGGTTTCATGGTCGCCGGCTTCGCCACGGTATTTGTCCTACGTCATCTGTTGGGAGGCTGAACATGCGCAAGCTGAGTGCGTTGCTGGCCGGTGTGCTGTTCGGGATTGGCCTGCTGCTGGCCGGCATGGCCAATCCGGCCAAGGTACTGGGCTTCCTCGATCTGGCCGGTGCCTGGGATCCATCGTTGGCGCTGGTGATGATTGGCGCCATCGCGGTCGCCGCGGGGCCGCTGGCCTGGGCCAAGGGGCGTGCGCAATCGTTGCTGGGCGCGCCGATGCAAATACCGTCCAAGCGCGAGCTGGATCCGCGCCTGATCGGCGGCAGTCTGCTGTTCGGCATCGGTTGGGGGATTGCCGGAATCTGTCCGGGGCCGGCGCTGGCCATTTTGTTCAGCGGCCATTGGCAGATCATCGTTTTCGTTCCGGCCATGCTGGCCGGGATGTTGCTGTTCACCGCGCTGGAACGCCGGCGCAGCCTGTAACTCTGGAGTTCATCATGCAAGCCAATGTTGGCACCATCGACCGCAGCCTGCGCATCGCCGCCGGCTTGATACTGATCGGCCTGAGCGTGAGTGGCGCTATCGGCCTGTGGGGCTGGATCGGCGTCGTGCCACTGGCTACCGGCTTGCTGCGTACATGCCCGGCGTATTCGTTGCTGGGTATCAAGACCTGCAAACGCTCCTGAGGCTGTTGGCCGATGCGGTCATGCCGGGCGCTTGCGGCGCCCAACTCAACACCCCTGAGGTATGCGAAGGAGGGCCGTTAGTATGCAAGCACACATCGAAGCTTTTTTTGATCCTGCCAGCTGCACCTACAGCTATGTGGTCAGCGATCCTGCGACCCGGCGCTGCGCCATCGTCGACTCGGTGCTCGACTATGACCCGGCGGCCGGGCGCACCTCGTTCGAGAATGCCGACCGCCTGATTGCCTATGTACGCAAACAGGGGCTGAGCGTCGACTGGTTGCTGGAAACCCATGTGCATGCCGACCACCTGTCTGCCGCGCTCTACCTCAAACGTGAGCTGGGCGGTCAACTGGCCATCGGCGAGCAGATCACCGCGGTGCAGAACACCTTCGGCAAGCTGTTCAATGCCGGCAGCGAGTTCGCCACCGATGGCCGTCAGTTCGACCGCCTGTTCAGCGACGGGGAGTGCTTCCAGATTGGCAACCTCGCCGCGCGGGTCATCCATACGCCCGGGCATACTCCCGCCTGCCTGACCTATGTGGTCGGCGATGCGGCTTTCGTCGGCGATACCCTGTTCATGCCCGATTACGGCACCGCTCGCTGCGACTTCCCCGGTGGCGACGCCCGGGTGCTGTTCCGCTCGATTCGCAAGCTGTTCGACTTGCCGGGGCAGACCCGCCTGTTCATGTGCCATGACTACAAGGCGGCGGGGCGCGAGGAGTTCCTCAACGAATCCACGCTGGCCGAGCAGCGTGCGCACAATGTGCATGTACACGAGGGGGTCAGCGAGGATGAGTTCGTCGCCATGCGCCGCGCGCGTGACGCGACCCTGGGCATGCCGGCCCTGATTCTGCCGGCGGTGCAGGTGAACATGCGGGCCGGGCAGCTACCGCCGCCTGAGGACAATGGCACCCGCTACCTGAAAATCCCTCTTGATGTACTGTGAGGCGATGCTGATGGTCTTGCCAACTGGCCTGTCGCACGATCCCTTGGCCATGCATGCGCCGAGCGCAGGCTGTATCGATCGGGCGCCAGCGCAATGAGCCTGCGCCGCTGGCTGCCCTGCCTCGACTGGGGGCGGCGTTACAACCGCGCCACCGCCGCGCAGGATGGCCTGGCGGCGCTGATCGTCACCCTGATGCTGATTCCGCAGAGCCTGGCCTACGCCATGCTCGCCGGCCTGCCGCCGGTGACCGGGTTGTATGCCAGCATCCTGCCGCTGCTGGCCTATGCCCTGTTCGGTTCCAGCCGCACCCTGGCGGTCGGCCCGGTGGCGGTGGTGTCGCTGATGACCGCTGCCGCCCTGGGGCCGCTATTCCCCGCCGGCGGCGCCGAGTATGTCGGTGCGGCCATGCTGCTGGCGCTGCTGTCCGGACTGTTGCTCGCCGGCATGGCCCTGCTGCGCCTGGGCTTCGTCGCCAACTTCCTTAGTCATCCGGTGATTTCCGGCTTTATCAGCGCCTCTGGGATTCTCATCGCGGTCGGCCAGCTCAAGCATATCCTCGGTATTTCCGCCGCCGGCGAGACCCTCCAGCAGCTGCTGCCAGCGCTGCTGCACAACCTGTCGGCGGTGCACGGGGCGACCCTGTTGATCGGTGTCTGCAGCCTGCTGTTTCTCTGGTGGGTGCGCGGCCACCTCAAGCCTCTCCTGATGCGCCTGGGCCTGGAGGCGAACCTGGCCGGTAACCTGGCCAAGACTGGTCCGGTGCTGGCAATCATCGTATCGATCCTGGTGGTCGGCCTGTTGCAGTTGGAGCAGGCCGGAGTCAAGGTCGTCGGCGCAGTGCCGCAGGGCTTGGCGGGGCTAACCCTGCCGACCCTGGACTACAACCTGGCCCTGCAGTTGTTGCCGGCGGCGCTGTTGATCAGCCTGGTCGGCTTCGTCGAGTCGGTATCGGTGGCGCAGACCCTGGCGGCCAAGCGGCGTCAGCGCATCGATCCGGACAACGAGCTGCTCGGCCTGGGCGGCGCCAACCTGGCGGCGGCCTTCAGCGGTGGCTTCCCGGTCACCGGCGGCTTTTCCCGCTCGGTGGTCAACTTCGATGCCGGGGCGCAGACACCCATGGCCGGCGTGCTGACCGCTGGCGGTATCGCCCTCAGCGTGCTGCTGCTGACCCCGCTGCTGTACAACCTGCCGCAGGCGGTGCTGGCCGCGACCATCATCGTCGCGGTGCTCAGCCTGGTCGACTTCAAGGCGCTGATCCGCACCTGGCGCTATTCCCGCCAGGACGGCGCGGCGCATGCGGCGACTCTCGGCGGGGTGCTGCTGCTCGGCGTGGAGACGGGCATCCTGATGGGCGTCGGCTTGTCGCTGCTGCTGTTCCTCTGGCGCACCAGCCGCCCGCATGTGGCGGTGGTTGGTCAGCTGCCGGGCAGCGAGCACTTTCGCAATATCGAGCGTTTCGACGTGGTGCAGAGTGCCAGCGTACTGTCGTTGCGGGTCGATGAGAGCCTGTATTTTCCCAACGCCCGCTTTCTCGAAGAGCGCATCGGCGAGCTGATCGCGGCGCGTCCGCAAGTACGCCATCTGGTGCTGATGTGCCCGGGGGTCAACCTGATCGATGCCAGCGCCCTGGAAAGCCTGGACGCCAGCGTCGAGCGCCTGCATGCGGCTGGAGTGCAGCTGCACCTGTCGGAAGTGAAGGGGCCGGTGATGGATCAGCTACGCCGCTCGGATTTCCTCGAGCGCTTCGGTGGGCAGGTGTTCGTCAGCCAGTACCAGGCACTGTGCGCACTCGATCCGCTGAGCACACGGCGCGCCCGGACGCGAGGGTAGCGCTGAGCGCTTGTGGAAAACGCTCGCCTGCTATAACTGCTGCAAATTCGTCGGGCGGCTCGGGCGGCGCTCCGTTCGGAGCGCAGCGACAAACCGCCAAGATCAGTGCCGCGGCGATAAATCACGGTGCACTGCCTGCGGGTAGGGCGGCCTCGGAGCGCAGCGACAGCC
The DNA here is from genome assembly GCF_002025205.1 of Pseudomonas sp. CC6-YY-74. Classification (GTDB taxonomy): domain Bacteria; phylum Pseudomonadota; class Gammaproteobacteria; order Pseudomonadales; family Pseudomonadaceae; genus Aquipseudomonas; species Aquipseudomonas paeninsulae. The sequence continues at coordinate 4,394,916 of NZ_CP019947.1, forward strand.
CGCCAGCAAAAGCGCCTGCGGTGACGTTGCGCAAGCGCTGCGCTCAGTCAGTTACAGCAAAAACAGCGTGGCCAGGCCGAGGAAGGCGAAAAAGCCGATGACATCGGTCACCGTGGTCAGAATCACGCTGCCGGCCAGCGCCGGGTCGATGCCCATGCGCTCGAGAATCAGCGGGATGCCCCAGCCGGCCAGTGCCGCGCACAACAGGTTGACCAGGATGGCGACGCCGAGCACGGCGCCTATGCCCCAGTCGTCGAACCACAGCACCGCGAGCAGGGCGATCACCACCGACCAGAGCAGGCCGTTGAGGATGGAGATGCCCAGCTCGCGATTGAGCAGGATGCGAATATTGCCTTTCTGCAGCTGGCCAAGAGCCAGGCCACGGATCACCAGAGTCAGGGTCTGGCTGCCGGCGATACCGCCCATGCTCGCCACTATGGGCATCAGTACGGCGAGTGCCACCAGTTGCTCCAGGGTCGCCTGAAACAGGCCGATCACCCAGGCGGCGCTGAAAGCGGTGACCAGGTTGATGCCCAGCCACACTGCACGCCGGCGTGAACTGACCAGCACCGGTGCGAACATGTCGGCTTCGTCATCGAGACCTGCCATTTGCATCAAGGCACGGTCCGAATCTTCGCGAATCAGATCGACCACGTCGTCGACGGTGATCCGGCCGAGCACCCGGTTGTGCTCGTCGACCACCGGCGCGGACAGCAGGTCCAAGTCCTGGAACAGCTGGGCAACTTCGTTACCTTTGCGGGTCACCGCGATGCCGCCGATATCGCGGTTCATCAACTCGGCTACCGGGCGCTCCAGATCAGCGGTGACCAGGCTGCTCAGGCGCAGGCCACCCTGGTAATGGCCTTTGCGGTCGACCACCATCAGCATGTCGGTCTGTGGTGGCAGCTTTTCCAGCAGACGCAGATAGCGCAGCACCGTGCTGACTTGGACATCGGCGCGGATCTGGATGGCGTCGGCGTTCATCAAACCGCCGGCGGAGTCCTCGGGATAGGACAGCATCGCCTCAAGCTGCTTACGCTGGCTGACGCTGCTGGCGTACAACAGTTTATTGCCCAACTCACCAGGCAAGGTTTGGATCAGGTCGACCCGGTCATCGAGTTCGAGGTACTCGGCCGAGGCGATCAGGTCCTCAAGGTCAAGCTCGAGTGCCAGGGCGACGAGTATTTCATCGTGCAGGAAGGTCAGGACTTTACCGGCCCGGTCGGTGTCGACCATGCTCCATACGCTACGGCGTTCTACCGGCGGCAGCGACTCGAGTAGCCCGGCGATCTTGGCCGGGTGCATGCGCTGCAGAATCTTGCCGACCCGTTTGAGCTTCTTCTGGTTCAGCGCATCGCGCACGGCCTCCAGGTGGTTGGCGCTGCCGTGGGCGTGTTCCTGTTCTGGCCTGGGGTGAGTCGTGTCCGTCGAGTCGCCGACCAGCTGGCTGATCAACTCGATACTCAGGTGGGGCAGGATGCGCCCTTCGAGTGCGGGATCGATCTGTTGCCACAGCGCCATGCGCTGCTCGGCGCCAAGCCTCTCAAGCATGGCGGCGATCTTGGCCGGATGCATGCGGCTGAGATACTTCCGCGCACGTTTGTTTCTTCCGGCGCAGAGGGCCTGAATTATATGTTCGCTGTCAGTCAGCGTGTGGTTCTCGTCACTGAGATGTGGAGCCGGCTTGTTCGGATTCATGGCCGCCAGAGTAACACCGGAGCCAGGGCTGTCGGATGGCAAATCCTCGGCTGGTGGCCGGGCAGGCGAGGGCGGGGAGCCCGCGCCTGCCCGGATTCGCTCAAGCGCGTTGCGGCGCCGGCTGCTGCTGGGTGATGCAGTGGATGTTGCCGCCGCCGAGGAGGATCTCGCGGCCCGGCACCAGCACCACCCGGTGCTCGGGGAACAGCCGTTCGAGGATGGCGCGGGCTTGCTCGTCCTGGCTGTCGTCGAAGCTGGGCGCGACGATGCCGCCGTTGACGATCAGGAAATTGACGTAGGAGCCGGCCAGGCGCACGGCGGGGCTGCGCTCCTGGCTGCCGGCGACCAGATCGACTCCGGCGCACTCTGCGGCTGTGGCATGCAGCGGGCCGGGGATCGGCATCTTGTGCACGATCAGTTGGCGGCCCTTGGCATCGCGCGCCTGTTCCAGCACGCGCATGGCGGCCTGGCAGCGCGGGTAGTTGGGGTCGCTGGCGTCGTCGGTCCAGGCCAGCAGCACTTCGCCGGGGCGCACGTAGCAGCAGAAGTTGTCGACGTGGCCGTCGGTCTCATCGTTGAACAAGCCGTCCGGCAGCCAGATCACCGTGTCGATGCTCAGGTGTTCGCGCAGCACCGCTTCGATCTGTGCGCGATCCAGGTGCGGGTTGCGGTTGCGGTTGAGCAGGCATTCCTCGGTGGTGATCAGGGTGCCTTCGCCGTCGACGTGGATCGAGCCGCCCTCGAGGACGAAGCCCTCGGTGCGATAGCGCGCGCAGCGCTCGATCTCGAGGATCTTGCTGGCCACCTGGTCGTCGCGCTGCCATGGCGCGTACAGGCCGCCATCGAAACCGCCCCAGGCATTGAAGCTCCAGTCGACGCCGCGCACGTCACCCTGCTGGTCGGTGACGAAGGTCGGCCCGGTGTCGCGCACCCAGGCATCGTCGCTGCTGACTTCCAGCACGCGAATGTTGCCGTGGTCGAGGCGGGCGCGGGCGTTTTCGTATTGCCCCGCCGAGACGCAGACGGTCACCGGCTCGAACTCGGCGATGGCCTTGGCCACCGCGGTAAAGGCGCTCTGCGCCGGCTTGCCGCCGAGGCGCCAGTTGTCCGAACGCTCGGGCCAGACCATCCAGGTCTGGCTGTGGGCTTCCCACTCGGCCGGCATGCGGAAGCCGTCGGCGCGCGGGGTGCTATTGAGGATGGTCATGATTCACCTGTAGCCCGGATGCAATCCGGGGTGATCGTTCCAGAGGACTCCCGGATTGCATCCGGGCTACGCACAGGCCGTAGGATGGGGTGAGCGTAGCGATACCCATCAATGGGTATCGACGCTGCGCGGCTCAACCCATCCTACGCGGCAGCAAATTATGCCGACGGCATTTCGCCGTCCAGGGTATTGATCGACCCATAGAGGTTCGGCCGGCGGTCGCGGAAGCTGCCCCAGGCGCTGCGTGTATGCTCCAGCTGATCGAGGTCGAAGTTGTGCACCAGCACGCCTTCTTCGGTCTGGTTCAGCTCTTCGACCTTGGCGCCGAACTGGTCGGCGATGAACGAGGAGCCATAGAAGTTGATGTGGTAATCGCCCTGGTCTTCGCGGCCAATGCGGTTGCTCGCCACCAGCGGCATCAGGTTGGCGCCGGCATGGCCCTGCTGCACGCGCTGCCAATGCTCGCGCGAGGTGATGGTCGGGTCATGCGGCTCGGTGCCGATAGCGGTCGGGTAGAACAGAATCTCGGCGCCGAGCAGGGCCATGCTGCGCGCGCACTCGGGGAACCACTGGTCCCAGCAGATGCCCACGCCGATCTTGGCGTAGCGGGTGTTCCACACCTTGAAACCGGTGTCGCCCGGGTTGAAGTAGTACTTCTCGTGGTAGCCAGGGCCATCCGGGATGTGGCTCTTGCGATAAATCCCCAGGTTGCTGCCGTCGGCATCGATGATCACGATGCTATTGAAACGCGCGCGTCCGGCCAGCTCGAAGAAGCTGATCGGCAGCACCACCTGCAGTTCCTTGGCGACCTTCTGGAAGTGCGCGATGGCCTCGTTGGCTGCCACCGTGGTCGCCAGCTGCAGGTAGTCCGGGTTGGGCTTCTGGCAGAAGTACGGGGTTTCGAACAATTCCTGAATCAGGATGATCTGTGCGCCCTTGGCCGCCGCTTGGCGCACCAGTTTCTCGGCGTTGGCGATGTTGGCGGCGCGATCCCAGGAACAAGCCATCTGGGTCGCGGCGACGGTGACGATGCGGGACATGGAAACACCTCGTAGGGGCAATGAACGGTGGTCGTTACACGCTAGCAGACGACCGATGACGATGCCGTGTCGGTGGGCGGTTGGGTGACTTTATAATCGATAAAAATCCGTTTTAAAAGTGTATTTTGTGTTTTTTTGGATTTATCTCGTTTTTTATGCAGATAAATATCGGTTAATTGGCTTCGACTACAACGCTGCCCCGCGTTTCGGCAGATAAGGCGGCAGGTACAGGCCCAGGTAGGCGTCGAACACGCGCATGCCTTCTTCGGCCAGGCGCGGGGTAATGCTGGCGTGTAGTTGTACCGAGCGGGCATAGACGCGGTCGCCCAGTTCCATGGCCAGGGCGAACACATCGACATCGTCCGGCAGTGCCGGCAGGGCGAAGTGCCGTTCGAACAGCACGTGCATCAACCGGCCCAGTTCGATGTCGTGCTGGCGGTCGGCCTGAGTCACCTCGCTCAGACCGTGCTGGGCGAGGATCAGTTGCCGCGCCGCGGGGTCGGCGGCGTAGATCGCCAGCATGCGCTGCTCGACGATGCGTGACAGATCGCGCCAGTCGCGCAGTTCGGCATGCGCGATGGGCGCCTGCAGGCTGGCGCGAAAGGCGGCGTGGATGTCGGCGGTCAGGCCTTCGAGCAGCGCCGGCACACTGGCGAAGAAGTGGTAGACCGAGGACGCGGGAATGGCCGCGCGCTCGGCCACGCTGTAGATCGACAGGTTGGCCGCGCCCTGCTCGGCGAGCAGCGCGCGGGCGGCGGCGAGGATCACGGTAATTCGTGCCTGGCTGCTGGCGCGGGGTTTGCGGGCGGTGGCGCTACGCTGCATGGCGATCATCTCGGCAAGGGACGTGCTATTGGACGCCAGCCGGTGGGGTGCAGGCAAGTCGGCTGCGTCGCCTATGGCCGCCGCGTAGGCTGGACCGGGCGGCGTTCCGCTTCAAGCCCAGCACTTCCCGCGGAGGGCTGCAGCGATGCGCCGGCCGGCCCTACAGCGACGGGGCGCCGTCGCGAAAGCGCGGCCACACCCGATCGCGGGCCTGCCTGTGCTTTTTTGGTAACGCCTCCTGGGCATGCAGGCGGCGCTTGGTCTCGGCATTCGGGTAGAGGCCGGGCTGGGTGCGCAGCGCCACGTCGAGGAACGCCTTGGAATCGGCGTTGCCACTGGGGTAGAGGGTTTCCGTGGTGATCAGCGCAGCGACCTCGGGCTGCATCAGGTAGTCGATGAAACGATGGGCAAGGTCGGCGCGGCGGGCGTTGCGCGGGATCACCAGGTTGTCGATGAACAGTACCGAACCCTCATCCGGGACCAGAAAACGCACCGGCTGGCCGGCATCGGCGGCAGCCAGGGCGTCGCCGACCCAGGCCATGGCTACGCACAGGCGGCCATTGTTGAGGTCATCGATATAACGCTCGCTGTCGACGTAGCGCAGGTTGGGGCGCAGGCCGTCGAGCACACGGCTGGCGCGCTCGATGCGGCTCGGTGCGCTGCGAGTCAGGCTGCGACCTTGATAGTTGAGCAGCAACGACAGGGTTTCGTCCGGCGCATCCAGCACGCTGATGCCACAACTGGCCAGACGCGTGCTCTGTTCGGCGTCGAACAACAGGCTCCAGCTATCGGGTAGCGGGCCACCGAACGCGGCTTCGGCCTGCGGGGTGTTGATGGCCAGGCCAACCGCGCCCCACAAGTAAGGGACCGCGTAACGGTTACCCGGGTCGACCGCCGCGAGCTTGCTCAGCAGTTGTTTGTCCAGGTGTTTACGGTTGGCCAGCAGGCTGAAATCCAGGGGTTGCAGTTGGTCGCCCTTGATCAGGCGTGGCAGGTCATTGTGCGAGGGCACGATGATGTCGATGGCCTCGCTCCCATTGAGCGCCGCATGCATTTCCTCGGCACTGCTGAAGGTGTGGTATTCGACGCGGATAGCGGTTTTGGCCTCGAAGTCTTTCAGCACTTGCGGGGCGATGTAGTCGTTCCAGTTGTATACGCGCAGGCTGTCCTCGGCCTTCTCCCGCGGGTCCGCTGGCGCGGAGTGGGCCAGTATCGGCAGCAGGGCGAGCAGTAGCGCAGTGCAGAGGCGCAGCATGGGTTTCTCCTTGACGGTGCGTCCACGCCAGCCGGCGCGGCCGTTGGATGAGTGCGGCGAGCGTCCTCAGCTGAATTCTGCGCAGCACTATCCCGCCGCAGGCTTGCGCGCGCGGCTGATAAGGTCGTTGGCAGTTGCAGCTGGATAAAACGACGCCGGCTCAAGGCCGGCGTCGGGTAGTGCTTACACGGTGTGCAGGTACCAGTTGTACTCGAGGTCGGAGATCGAGTTCTCGAACTCGGCCAGCTCGCTTTCCTTGCAGGCGACGAAGATATCGATGTATTTCGGGTCGATATAACGCGCCAGGATCTCGCTGTCGTCCAGCTCGCGCAGGGCATCACGCAGGTTGTTCGGCAGGCTTTGCTCGTTCTGCTCGTAGGAGTTGCCTTCCACCGGTGCCGTTGGCTCGACCTTGTTGGTCAGGCCGTGGTGTACACCCGCCAGCACTGCCGCCAGTAGCAGGTAGGGGTTGGCATCCGCGCCCGCGACCCGGTGTTCGATGCGCACGGCATCGGCGGTGTCATTCGGCACCCGCAGGGCGACGGTGCGGTTATCGATACCCCAGCATGGCGAGTTGGGCACGTAGTACTGAGCGCCGAAACGGCGGTACGAGTTGACGTTCGGGCAGAGGAAGGCCATCGAAGCCGGCATGGTTTCCAGCACGCCGCCAATGGCGTGACGCAGTGCATCGTTCTGTTCGGGATCTTCGCAGGCAAAAATATTCTTGCCGTCCTTATCGAGAATCGAGATGTGCACATGCAAACCGTTGCCCGCCTGGTTCGGGTACGGCTTGGCCATGAAGGTGGTGTCCATCTCATGGTCGTAGGCAATGTTCTTCACCAGGCGCTTGAGCAGCAGCGCATAGTCGCAGGCCTTGATCGGGTCGGCGACGTGGTGCAGGTTGACCTCGAACTGCGCCGGGGCACTTTCCTTGACGATGGCGTCGGCCGGGATGCCTTGCTCTTTCGCGCCTTCAAGAATGTCTTGCAGGCATTCGGCGTACTCGTCGAGGTCGTCGATCAGGTAGACCTGGGTCGAGTGCGGCCGCTTGCCTGACAGCGGCGAGAGCGGCGGCTGCGGTCGACCGTTCACATTAGCCTGATCGATCAGGTAGAACTCAAGTTCGAAAGCGGCACAAATAGTGAGGCCCAGTTCGTCGAACTTCGCAACCACCTGACGCAACACTTCCCGTGGGTCGGCAAAGAACGGCTCGCCTTCCATTTCGTGCATGGTCATTAACAGTTGCGCGGTAGGGCGCTTCTGCCAGGGTTCATTGCACAGGGTGTTGGGGATGGGGTAGCAGACACGGTCGGCATCGCCGATATCCAGGCCCAGGCCAGTGCTTTCCACTGTCGAGCCATTGATATCCAGAGCGAACAAAGACGCCGGGAGGTTGATGCCGCGTTCGTAAACCTTGTGCAGGCTCGCACGCTCGATGCGCTTGCCGCGCACCACTCCATTCATATCTGCAATGAGAAGGTCGACGAACAGGACCTCAGGATGTTTCTTAAGGAACGCGTTCGCTTCGTTAAGCTGAACGGCACGCGGGGGTACCGACATGATGCAACACCTTTATTGTTAAAAATATCAATCATTGAACTGCGATGAGCTGAGTCAATCTTAAACCTAGAGCCCTGTCAAGGGTGGTTTGTTTTGCGCTAAAAAAGCGCATTGAGGCCGTTTTTAGGGCGTTTCAGGGCAGTGCCACCTCCCGCGGAGCCATGGCTGGCGCGGTGCTCATTGGGGTGTGTACAATTTTTTACATGGCTATTGTGTAAAAAAATGAACAAGGCTAAGCTCCGTTTCAACCCACTAACAGCAATAAAACGGGTGTCTCATGTCGCGCCTGCCGTTGATCGGCGTTACCGCCTGCTCCAAGCAGGTGGGTCTGCATCTTCACCATATAACAGGTGACAAATACGTTCGTGCCATCGCGATCGGAGCTGGCGGCTTGCCGCTGATTATTCCGGCGCTGGGCGAACTGATTGATCAGCCAACCCTGCTGGAAAATCTGCACGGTCTGCTGTTCACCGGCTCACCGTCGAATATCGAGCCGCATCATTATAGCGGCTCGGTCAGCGAGGCCGGTACTGCGCACGATCCCGAACGCGACCGCACCACGTTGCCACTGATCCGCAAGGCCATCGAGGCAGGCGTCCCCGTGCTCGGCATCTGTCGCGGCTTTCAGGAGATGAACGTGGCCTTCGGCGGCACCCTGCAGCAAAAGGTGCATGAAGTGGCAGGCATGCTCGATCACCGCGAGCTGCCAGATGAGCCCCTCGATGTGCAATATACCCCACGCCACCTGTTGCGGGTGCAGCCGGGTGGCATTCTCGCGGGGCTTGGCTTGCCGAGCGAAATTGCCGTCAACTCCATTCATGGTCAGGGTGTTGAGCGTCTGGCGCCGGGCCTTCGAGTCGAAGCACTGGCGCCTGACGGGTTGATCGAGTCCTTCTCCGTCGAAGGTGCGCCAAGCTTCGCCCTGGGGGTGCAATGGCATCCCGAGTGGCAGGTGCAATCCAACCCGAATTATCTCGCCATCTTCCAGGCCTTTGGTGAGGCTTGCAGGAAGAGGGCGGGACTGTGCTGAGCCGACTATATATAAGTCGGCTCTAACCAACCCCGAGGTCTCTATGAGCAGCAAATTGGACCAGCTTTCGAGCTGGCTTAAAGAACGCAAAATCACCGAAGTTGAATGCATGATCAGCGATCTCACCGGCATTGCCCGGGGCAAGATTTCGCCGACCAACAAGTTCCTCGACGAGAAGGGCATGCGCCTCCCAGAGAGTGTGCTGCTGCAGACCGTCACCGGCGACTACGTCGAGGACGACATCTATTACGACCTGCTCGACGAAGCGGACATCGACATGTTCTGCCGTCCCGATGCCGATGCCGTGTTTCTGGTGCCGTGGGCCATCGAGCCGACCGCCATGGTGATCCACGATACGTTCGACAAGCAGGGCAATCCGATCGAGTTGTCGCCGCGCAACATTCTCAAGAACGTGCTCAAGCTTTATGCCGACCAAGGCTGGAAGCCCATCGTTGCGCCGGAGATGGAGTTCTACCTGACCAAGCGTTGCAGCGACCCGGACTTCCCGCTGGAAGCGCCGATGGGCCGCTCCGGTCGTCCGGAAGTCGGTCGCCAGTCGTTCTCCATCGATGCGGCCAACGAATTCGACCCGCTGTTTGAAGATGTTTATGACTGGTGTGAAATCCAGGGGCTGGATCTCGATACCCTGATCCACGAAGACGGCCCGGCGCAGATGGAAATCAACTTCCGCCATGGCGAGGCCTTGCACCTGGCCGACCAGATCACCGTGTTCAAGCGCACCATGCGCGAGGCGGCGCTCAAGCATGACGTGGCGGCGACCTTCATGGCCAAGCCGATCACCGACCAGCCGGGCAGCGCCATGCATATTCACCAGAGTGTGGTGGATATCAAAACCGGGCAAAACCTGTTTTCCAATGCCGATGGCAGCATGAGCGAACTGTTTATGCAGCACATTGGCGGCTTGCAGAAATACATCCCCGAACTGCTGCCGCTGTTCGCCCCCAACGTCAATTCCTTCCGCCGCTTCCTGCCGGATACCTCGGCGCCGGTGAACGTCGAGTGGGGCGAAGAGAACCGCACGGTCGGCCTGCGCGTACCGGAAGCCACGCCGCAGAACCGGCGAGTGGAAAACCGTCTGCCCGGCGCCGATGCCAACCCCTATCTGGTGCTGGCCGCCTCGCTGCTGTGCGGTTACATGGGCATGGTGGAACAGCTTGAACCGGGTGCGCCGGTCCAGGGCCGGGGTTACGAGCGGCGCAATCTGCGCCTGCCGATCACCATCGAGCACGCACTGGAGCGGATGGAGGCCTGCAAGGCGGCGGCAGAATACCTGGGCGAAAAATTCATCCGTGGTTACGTGGCGGTCAAGCGTGCCGAGCACGAAAACTTCAAGCGAGTGATCAGTTCCTGGGAGCGCGAGTTCCTGCTGCTCTCGGTTTGAGCGAACGGGGGCCAGGGCGCGAGGCCCGCGGCACCCGCTGATGGCATACATTTTTGAGGTGGATATGACGAAGCAAGCAAGCAACCCGCAAACTCTTGAGTGGCAGGCCATGAGCCGTGACCACCACCTGGCGCCGTTCAGCGACTTCAAGCAGCTGGCGGAGAGCGGCCCGCGCATCATCACCAAGGCCGATGGCGTCTACCTATGGGACAGCGAAGGCAACAAGATCCTCGACGGCATGGCCGGTCTCTGGTGCGTGGCCATCGGTTATGGCCGTGACGAGCTGGCCGATGCCGCCAGCAAGCAGATGAAAGAACTGCCCTTCTATAACCTGTTCTTCCAGACCGCTCACCCGCCCGTGCTGGAGTTGGCCAAGACCCTCGCCGAGATCGCCCCCGCCGGCATGAACCATGTGTTCTTCACCGGCTCCGGTTCCGAAGGCAACGACACCATGCTGCGCATGGTGCGCCATTACTGGGCGATCAAGGGCCAGCCGGCGAAGAAGGTCATCATCAGCCGCATCAACGGTTATCACGGCTCGACCGTGGCCGGCGCCAGCCTCGGCGGCATGAAGTTCATGCACGAGCAAGGTGATCTGCCGATTCCGGGCATCGAGCACATTGCTCAACCCTACTGGTTCGGCGAAGGCGGCGACATGAGCCCGGACCAGTTCGGTATCTGGGCTGCCGAGCAGCTGGAGAAAAAGATTCTCGAAGTCGGCGAGGACAATGTCGGCGCCTTTATCGCCGAACCAATCCAGGGCGCTGGCGGGGTGATCATCCCGCCGGACAGCTACTGGCCGCGCATCCGCGAGATTCTCGCCAAGTACGACATTCTGTTCGTCGCCGACGAGGTGATCTGCGGGTTCGGTCGCACCGGCGAATGGTTCGGCAGCGACTTCTACGGCCTCAAGCCGGACATGATGACCATCGCCAAGGGCCTGACCTCCGGTTACATCCCCATGGGCGGCCTGATCGTGCGCGACGAAATCGTCGAAGTGCTCAACCAGGGCGGCGACTTCAACCACGGTTTCACCTACTCCGGGCATCCGGTGGCGGCGGCGGTGGCGCTGGAAAATATCCGCATCCTGCGCGAAGAGAACATCATCGAGCGGGTCAAGGCCGAAACGGCACCCTATTTGCAACAGCGTCTACGTGAACTGGCCGACCATCCGTTGGTGGGTGAAGTGCGCGGTGTCGGCATGCTCGGGGCGATCGAACTTGTGAAGAACAAGGCCACCCGTGAGCGCTATCCGAGCGAGGCGGGTGCCGGGATGATTTGTCGTGGTCACTGCTTCGACAACGGTCTGATCATGCGCGCCGTGGGTGACACCATGATCATGTCGCCACCGCTGGTCATCAGCAAGGCCGAGATCGACGAACTGGTAGACAAGGCGCGTCAGTGTCTCGACTTGACCGCCGCGCAACTTGCTGGCTGAAACACGTCGCTCTTTATCACGTTCAGCGGGCTACGCTGAACGTTGTAAAGCGGGTCGCGACCTTGCCAGACTGGGCCAGTGCGTTGGTTTGGCTCACCGGAAGGTGGTGCCGCCAGGCTGCGCATGTTCCGGAAAATTTTTACAACAACAGGAGCTGTACGCATGAATATATTCGGCAAAACCCTTCTCGCGTTGTCCCTCGCCGGGGCGGTGGCGGGTGCCGCGCAGGCCGAGGACAAAGTACTGCACGTCTACAACTGGTCGGATTACATCGCCGAAGACACCATCGCCAACTTCGAGAAGGAAACCGGCATCAAGGTGGTCTACGACGTCTTCGACAGCAACGAAACCCTGGAAGCCAAGCTGCTTTCCGGCCGCTCGGGCTACGACGTGGTGGTGCCGTCCAACCAGTTCCTCGCCAAGCAGATCAAGGCTGGCGTGTTCCAGAAGCTCGACAGGGCCAAGTTGCCGAACTGGAAAAACCTCAACCCGGACCTGCTAAACGCTCTGCAAAAGTCTGATCCGGGTAACCAGTACGCCTTCCCCTACCTGTGGGGCACCACCGGCATTGGCTACAACCCGGCCAAGGTCAAGGCTGCACTGGGTGTCGACAAGATCGACTCCTGGGACGCGGTGTTCAAACCGGAGAACATGGAGAAGCTCAAGGCGTGTGGCGTTTCCATGCTCGATGCGCCGGAGGAAATTTACGCCGCCGCGCTGCACTACCTGGGCAAGGATCCGATCGCGAAAAGCCCGGCAGATGTGAAGGCGGCTGAAGAATTGCTGCTGACAGTCCGTCCGTACATCACCTACTTCCATTCCTCCAAGTACATCTCCGATTTGGCCAACGGCAACATCTGCGTGGCGGTTGGCTGGTCCGGCGACGTGTTCCAGGCCCAGGCCCGCGCCGAGGAAGCGAAGAACGGCGTACCGGTGGCCTATGCGATTCCGAAAGAAGGCGCCGCCACCTTCTTCGACATGATGGCCATTCCGGCCGATGCCAAGAACTCCGAGGAGGCCTATACCTTCCTCAACTACATCCTCACCCCGGAAGTGATCGCACCGATCTCCGACTACGTGGCCTACCCCAACGCCAACAGCGCCGCCAAACCGTTGGTGTCGGAGGACATTCGCAACAACCCGGGTATTTACCCATCCGAAGACGTGATGAAGAAGCTGTATGCCTTCAGCCTACTGAGCCCGAAAGTGCAGCGCGCGATGACGCGTAGCTGGACCAAGGTGAAATCGGGGCGTTAAGCCATAGGTAGCACCCAGTTTCTGGCGGGAGGCCCGCCAGAAACCCTAACAATAAGAAGGAAGCTTGCATGCGTTTCACACCTTTTCTGGCCGCCTCCGCGTGCGTGCCTCTTCGCGAGTCACGACCATCTGCCCTATGGCTGCGGAGCGCGGGCCTGCCGTGCCGCCCGGGGTGGCCGGTAGCGGCACGCTGAGCAGAAAAAGACTTTTCCGATAGAGAGCTGGCCCTCCGGGGCTGCCCGATAAAAGAGGATTCCCGCATGCGTACTCCCTTCGCGACAACCCTGACAGCCAGCGCCCTGGCGCTTGGCTTGGCGGCCACTGCCCAGGCTGAGTCGACCGTACATATCTACAACTGGAGCGATTACATCGGTGAAAACACCCTCGCCGAGTTCCAGCAGGCGACGGGCATCAAACCGCTCTACGACGTCTTCGACTCCAACGAAACCCTTGAAGGCAAACTGCTCGCCGGGCGTTCCGGCTATGACGTGGTGGTGCCTTCCAACCATTTCCTCGGCAAACAGATCAAGGCCGGTGCCTTTCAGAAGCTTGACCGCGGCCAGCTGCCGAATTGGCAGAACCTCGACCCGGCGCTGCTCAAGCAGCTGCAGGCTAACGATCCGGGCAACCAGTATGCGGTGCCTTACCTGTGGGGCACCAATGGCATCGGCTACAACGCCGAGAAGGTCAAGGCTGCACTCGGGGTCGACAAGATCGACTCCTGGGCCACGGTCTTCGAGCCGGAAAATATGCACAAGCTTGCCAGCTGTGGCGTGAGTTTCCTCGACTCGGCCGACGAGATGATCCCGGCGGTGCTCAACTACCTGGGCCTCGATCCCAACAGCCGCAACCCGGATGACTACAAGCAGGCCGAAGCCAAGTTGCTGGCCGTGCGGCCCTATGTCACCTACTTCCACTCCTCCAAGTACATCGGCGACCTGGCCAACGGCAATATTTGCGTAGCCGTTGGCTTCTCCGGCGACATGCTGCAAGCGGCCGGCCGCGCCGAAGAGGCTGGCAAGGGCATCGAGATCGCTTATGCGATTCCTCAAGAGGGCGCCAACCTGTGGTTCGACATGCTGGCCATTCCGGTCGATGCGGCGAACGTCAAGGAGGCCCACGCCTTCATCAACTACCTGCTGGAACCGGCGGTAATTGCCGGGATCAGCGATTACGTCGGCTATGCCAATCCCAACCCCAAAGCCGGTGAGTTGATGGATCAGGACGTGCGCCACGACGAGGCGGTGTACCCGCCGCAAGCAGTTTTGGACAAGTTGTACATCTCGGCGGAGTTGCCGAAAAAAGTGCAGCGGCGGATGACCCGTAGCTGGACCAGGGTCAAATCAGGCCGGTAATTTAAAACGTCTGACCGCCGGGGTCGGGCGCAATTTTTCCAGGAGTTTTGGTAATGGCAGTTGCTTCTAGTGCCTATAAAAAGGTTCTCGAGGGCGATCAGCAACCCAAAGAGGTGTTGGTCAAAATCGATCGTGTGACGAAGAAGTTCGACGAGGCGGTCGCCGTCGATGATGTCTCTCTGACCATCAACAAAGGCGAAATCTTCGCCCTGCTCGGCGGCTCTGGCTCGGGTAAATCCACCCTGCTGCGCATGCTCGCCGGCTTCGAGCGGCCGACCGACGGGCGCATCTACCTCGATGGCGAAGACATCACCGATATGCCGCCGTACGAGCGGCCGATCAACATGATGTTCCAGTCCTATGCGCTGTTCCCGCATATGAGCGTGGCCGACAACATCGCCTTCGGCCTCAAGCAGGACAAAAAGTCCAAGGCCGAGATCGAGGCCCGGGTCGAGGAAATGCTCAAGCTGGTACAGATGAGCGAGTACGCCAGGCGCAAACCGCACCAGCTGTCCGGTGGCCAGCGTCAGCGCGTGGCCCTGGCCCGTTCGCTGGCCAAAAGCCCGAAACTGCTGCTGCTCGACGAGCCGATGGGCGCGCTGGACAAGAAGCTGCGCTCGCAGATGCAGTTGGAACTGGTGGAGATCATCGAGCGAGTCGGTGTGACCTGCGTAATGGTGACCCACGACCAGGAAGAGGCCATGACCATGGCCCAGCGCGTGGCCATCATGCATCAGGGCTGGATCGCCCAGATCGGTAGCCCGGTGGATATCTACGAGACCCCGACCAGTCGCCTGGTCTGCGAGTTCGTCGGCAACGTCAATCTGTTCGAAGGCCAGGTGGTGGAAGACGCCGAAGGTCATGCGCTGATCGACAGCCCGGACCTGGAGCGCAATATCTTCGTCGGTCACGGCGTCAGCACCTCGGTGCAGGACAAGAGCATCACCTACGCGATTCGCCCGGAGAAGTTGCTGGTCACCACGCAAAAGCCCGACTGTGAGTACAACTGGTCGCGCGGCACCGTGCACGACATTGCCTACCTGGGTGGCCATTCGGTGTTCCATGTCGAGTTGCCGAGCGGCAAGATCGTCCAGTCCTTCGTCGCCAACGCCGAACGCCGCGGCGCGCGGCCGACCTGGGATGATGAAGTCTATGTCTGGTGGGAGGATGACAGCGGGGTGGCATTGCGCTCATGAACATTTCCCGAAGCATCAGTCGCCGGATGCCCAAAGGCCGGCACTTCGTCATCGGAGTGCCGTTCCTTTGGCTGTTCATGTTCTTCCTGCTGCCCTTCATCATCGTGTTGAAGATCAGCTTTGCCGAAGCCGACGTGGCCATTCCACCCTATACCGAGATCTACGCCTGGGCGGAACAGCAGCTGTCGATTGTCATCAACCTGAGCAACTACATCTTCCTCAGCGAAGACGACCTGTATCTGGCCGCCTACCTCGGCTCGTTGCAGATGGCTTTCTTCAGCACCCTGCTGTGTGTGCTGATCGGTTATCCGATGGCCTATGCCATTGCCCGTGCCGATAAGGACATGCAGATGGTGTTCCTGCTGCTGATCATGATGCCGACCTGGACGGCGATCCTGATCCGCGTGTATGCCTGGATGGGCATCCTCAGCAGCAACGGCCTGCTCAACAGCCTGCTGCTGAGCCTGGGTCTGATCGACGATCCGATCCGCATCCTCAACACCAACATCGCGGTGTATATCGGTATCGTCTATTCGTATCTGCCGTTTATGGTGTTGCCGCTCTACGCCAACCTGGTCAAGCACGATCAGAGCCTGCTGGAGGCCGCTTCGGACCTGGGATCGAGCACCTACAACAGCTTCTGGAAAATCACCGTGCCGCTGTCGAAGAACGGCATCATCGCCGGCTGCATGCTGGTGTTCATTCCGGTGGTCGGCGAGTTTGTGATTCCTGAACTGCTCGGTGGCCCGGAGACGCTGATGATCGGCAAGATACTCTGGCAAGAGTTCTTCAATAACCGTGACTGGCCGGTGGCTTCCGCCTTGGCGGTGGTGATGCTGGCGGTGCTGATCATTCCGATCATTCTGTTCAACCGTAGCCAGGCCAAAGAAATGGAGGGCAGAGCATGATGACGTTCCCTCGGATTGTGCCGACCATTCTGTTCAACCCTCTGCATAAGCAACAGCTGGCTAAGGAAATGGAGGGCCGCGCATGAAAGGTTTCAGTTTCTCCCGCTTCATGTTGTGGGCGGGCTTCGCGTTCATCTACCTGCCGATGCTGATCCTGGTGATCTACTCGTTCAACAGCTCCCGTCTGGTCACAGTCTGGGGCGGTTGGTCGATCAAGTGGTACGTCGGCCTGCTCGACAACACCCAGCTGATGAACGCGGTGATGCGCTCCCTGGAAATCGCCTGCTACACCGCGATTGCCGCGGTTATCCTCGGCACCATGGCCGCCTTCGTGCTGACCCGGGTGACCCGCTTCAAGGGTCGCACCGTGTTCGGCGGGCTGGTCACGGCGCCGTTGGTGATGCCGGAAGTGATCACCGGTCTGTCGCTGTTGCTGCTGTTCGTGGCCATGGCCCAGTTGATCGGCTGGCCGGCCGAGCGCGGCATCCTGACCATCTGGATCGCCCACACCACCTTTTGCACCGCCTACGTGTCGGTGGTGGTGTCCTCGCGTCTGCGTGAACTGGACCTGTCCATCGAGGAGGCGGCCATGGACCTGGGCGCCAAGCCGTTTAAGGTGTTCTTCCTGATCACCATTCCGATGATCGCGCCGTCCTTGGCGGCCGGCGGCATGATGTCCTTCGCCCTGTCGCTGGACGACCTGGTGCTGGCCAGTTTCGTTTCCGGTCCCGGTTCCACCACCCTGCCGATGGAGGTGTTCTCCGCCGTGCGCCTGGGCGTGAAGCCGGAGATCAACGCGATCGCCAGCCTGATCCTGTTGTCGGTGTCGCTGATGACCTTCATCATCTGGTTCTTCGCCCGCCGGGCCGAGGTCAGGCGCAAGAAGGCCGTACAGCAAGCCATGGACGAAACCACGGGCATCCGCGAGCAGCAGGGCCCGGACAGTCGCCGCGATCCGTCGCAGGTGCAAGCGTCCGCCTAGACAGTTGTAGGGGTAAACAAACAAGGGTCACTGCGGTGACCCTTTTTTGTGGGTAATTTGCGTACGACGCGGGTGCAGGGCGGCTCGGGCGGCGATCCGTTCGGAGCGCAGCGACAGCCCGCCGGACATGCCTCGCCGTCCAGCGACAGTCCGCCAGATTGCGCCGCACCGCCCAACCACGGCGCACTGCCTGCGGCGAGTAGCGCCCTAGGGCTTACCTCGCCGATGTCGCCCGGGCAACGTTGCGTTCGGCGCGTAGCGACATTAACTGTACATCCATACAGATTGAGGTTGCCTGAACCCGCGCCACTGCGCATGCTGTGCGTCATCGCGACAAGGAATCAATGATGGCGGCCATGCGGCTCTTCCTCTGTGAAAAACCTTCCCAGGCCAAAGACATCGCCAAGGTGCTCGGGGCCACCCGGCGTGGCGATGGCTGCTGGCTGGGCAGTAACCTGACGGTGACTTGGTGCATCGGCCACCTGCTGGAAACCGCGCCGCCGGATGCCTACGACGCGCGCTACAAACGCTGGGTGCTGAGTGACCTGCCGATCATCCCCGAGCGCTGGAAGATGCTGGTAAAACCCAAGACCGCCGGCCAGTTCAAGGCGGTCAAGCGCCTGCTCGGCGAAGCCGACGAGCTGGTGATCGCCACCGACGCCGACCGCGAGGGCGAGATGATCGCCCGCGAGCTGGTCGAGCATTGTCGCTATCGCGGGCCGATCCAGCGCCTGTGGCTGTCGGCCCTGGACGATGCCTCGATCCGCAAGGCCCTGGGCGCGCTCAAGCCTGGCGCCGAGACCTTCAGCCTCTACCATTCGGCGCTGGGCCGCTCGCGCGCCGACTGGCTGATCGGCATGAACATGAGCCGGCTGTTCACCCTGCTCGGCCAGCAGTCCGGTTATCAGGGCGTGCTGCCGGTGGGCCGGGTGCAGACCCCGACCCTGCGCCTGGTGGTCGATCGCGACCGCAGCATCGGCGCTTTCGTGCCGCTACCCTACTGGGCTATCGAGCTGGCGCTGCTGGCCGACGGCACCGCGTTTAGCGCTCAGTGGCGCGCCGCGGCGGATGTCTGCGACGAGCAGGGCCGTTGCCTCAATCAGGTGTTGGCGCAGGCAGCGGCGACCGCCATGGGTAATGCTGGCAGCGCGCGGGTGGTGAAGCTGCGCACCGAGCGCAATCGCGAAGCGCCGCCGCTGTTGTTCGATCTGGGCACCCTGCAGGAAGTCTGCTCCAAGAAGCTCGGCCTCGGCGCCCAGGAAACCCTGGATATCGCCCAGGCACTCTACGAAACCCACAAGCTCATCACCTACCCGCGCAGCGATTGCGGCTACCTGCCGCTCAGCCAGCACGCCGAGGCGCCGGCCATCCTCGCCGCGCTGGGCCGGGCCGATCCAGGCCTGGCCGGCCTGCTTGAGCATCTAGAGCCGCAACGCCGCTCGCGGGCCTGGAACGACGGCAAAGTCAGCGCCCACCACGGCATCATCCCGACCGCCGCGGCGCTGAACCTGGAACGCCTGGTCGGCAAGCAACGGGCGGTCTATAGCCTGATCCGCGCGCGCTACCTGGCGCAGTTCCTGGCCAACCATGAATACGACCGCACCCAGGCCGACCTCGACTGCGCCGGCCAGGCCCTGCGCGCGGTCGGCAAGGTAATCGTCGAACCCGGCTGGCGCCGTGCGTTGCCCGAAGCCCTGACGCCGGCCAAGGGCCGCGAAGCGCCCCCCGCACAAGCACTGCCGGCCCTGCGCGAAGGACAGGACTGCGCGGTGGTGGACGTGACCCTCAAGGACCTCTGGACCCAGCCACCGAAACCCTTCACCGAGGGCGACCTGATCAAGGCGATGAAGAACGTCGCCAAGTTGGTCGACGACCCGCGGCTCAAACAGAAACTCAAGGACACCACCGGCATCGGCACCGAAGCGACCCGCGCCGGCATCATCCAGGGCCTGCTCGATCGCGGCTACCTGCTCAAACAGGGCAAGGCCCTGGCCGCTACCCCGGCCGCCTGCAGCCTGATCGACGCCGTCCCCCGCGCCATCGCCGACCCCGGCACCACGGCAATCTGGGAGCAGGCGCTGGACATGGTGCAGAGCGGCGAGATGAGCCTGGACGAATTCGTCGCCAAACAGTCGGCCTGGATGAGCAAGCAGGTGCAACGCTGCGCCGGCCTGCGCCTGACCATCAGCGGCCCCGCCAGCCCGGCTGCCGCCACGCCCTGGAAGGGCAAACGCAAGACCGCCAAGCGCAAGGCGACGGTAGGGAGTAAGCGGGGTGGCAAGCCGGTTGGGCGGGAGTGAGCGGGTAATCGGCCGCGGCGAACAGACCACAACTAATTCAGGTCGCTGTTCAAAACACCAACCGTGGTTTGTTCCCTATTGTCTTTCGACGCCCCGCAGGTTGAGCCAAGTTGAGCAGGCCCGCGATTACCGGGCGGGGTGATGGAGGTGCTAGAAAGCTGTTGAATTTGTTAGTTTTTTATAAATGACAAAGCCATTGGAGTGACGTTATCTAGAATTCATTAATATGCGAGAATACGGAAGTCCGTCTAATTACAGTTAGGCCTCTTGCGATCTGAGGACGACCTCATTTCGTATCTCACCTCCGGGACGACCCGTAATTCGATAAGGTATCGCCATGAACTGGCTCATTCTTATTCTTGCTGGGTTGTTTGAAATCGGTTGGGCTATAGGACTTAAATACACCGATGGCTTTACGCGCCTTTGGCCAACGGTTGGCACTGTACTCGCGATGGTGATTAGCCTTGGGCTACTAGGTATTGCCATGAAGTCGCTCCCCGTGGGCACCGCCTATGCAATATGGGTTGGCGTCGGTGCGGTCGGCACAGCGTTGCTGGGGATTGTCTTGCTTGGCGAGCCCGCGAACGCAGGGCGGCTAGTGAGTCTCGCACTCATTCTTGCAGGCATTATTGGTCTGAAAATGGCAACGCCGGCCTAACAATTCAAGCCGCCGCCGCTTCGCGGCGCGGCTTAATTCAGGCTGTGAGACCGCGTGCATGGCCTTCTCCTCAGCGCGATGCGCTGCGCCGAATGTACGCCAGCTTCTCTTCCGACAGGCCCGTCAGCTGTGCCTCCTGGATGCGTCCTTCGCGCAGCAGTCGAGCGAACACCAGGAGCAACTGCGAGTAGCGATAGTCGTATTTGCGGTCGATCTCGCGGCGTTTGCGCTCCAGGTACGCCTCGATCGGCCACATCTCGTGCGGCACCGTTACGGCGGTGGCTCTTGCTTTGAAGTCAGCCATGATTTCGGCCAACTCGGCTGTGAGCGCCGCCTCGAACACGCGGTGCGCGAGTTTCTTCTCGGCTGCGGACCACTTGAGGTCGTGCATGGATGCTCCTTGCTGGCGCGGCGGCCCTGCTCGGACTAGGAATTCTCGGGGCAGGCCGCAATAGTGTTCCTGCTGGCAACCCCGACTTCAGTTCGATTAAAGCCTGCACTACCCCGCAGTTCAACTTGGGCCGTGTCTTTGCGCTGGAAGATCCAGGCCGCGTTGCTTCGAATCGGTTGCCTCTACTCTTAAACCCCACTGAGGCGTTGCCCCTTGACCACTGCAGCGCGGGTGGCGCCAAGGTGTTGTCGTGCGGCTTTGAGTCAGTCGACGGTCTCCGTCGGCCACTGGCAGAAGCAACCGACCGCCATGGTGTTGCTGGCGTTGACCGGACGGCCTGCGGCTAGGGCCTCGAGGATCGGCTCGATAAAGCTGTTGCTCGAATTGCAGGTGAGGCCTTCGCTGTAGGGGCCGAAATAGGCCAGCTGGCCCTGTTTGTCCCAGATCGCCACCGCCGGGCTGGCCGGTATGCCGGCGCTGCCGGGGAGCGGGGCAAGGGCTTGCATGGCGCTGAGGGTGGCCGGTAACTGGCCCTTGCTGCCAGGCTTTTGCACGGCATGGAAGCTCACGCCCAGGGGGCCGAAGTGCTCGATCAGTTCGCCCAGGTGTTGCTGATTGCCGACGTTGCACGGGCAGGCCGGATCCCAGAAATGCACCAGGCGAATCGGCCCGGGGCCGGCCAGTTCGGCGGGCAGGCGCAGTTCGGCGCCGGCGAACAGTGCGGTTTGCTGGTCGAACGGGCGCACATAGCGCGCCTCGAACCACCAGAAGGCGGCGAGCATGGCGGCTATCCAGAGCAGTGCGATGAGGCTGGCAAGCAGGGTCTTGCGGCTGGGGCGGGACATGGCACGATCGGCAGGTGAAAGGACGCATAGCTTGCCACGGCCTGCCGGGCAGCAGAATATCTTTAACAGTCCGCCGCTTGCTGGAAGACGGCGTACCGCTTCACGAGTACGGCCTACGCGAAACCCGCGTTTTTCCACGGCCTGCTGCATATGTCCCGCGGCTAGACCGCCTGATTTGATGGAAAGCTTTATGCCAGAACGTTTTCAGCCCGCAGACCTGGTCGCCAATTTGCGCCCCTTGGCCGCCGCGACCATGGCTTTGCCGCATGAGCAGGCGTACCGGCGCTTCTACGGTTTCGAGCAGTTGCCGACCGAGGGCAGCCTGCTCGGCTATTTTCAGGTCGGCGCCTACCGGATTGCCGCTCAGGTCTGGTTGCCGCAGGCTCCGCGCGCCACCTTGCTGTTAATCCATGGCTATTACGACCACAGCGGTCTGTATCGCCATGTGATCGAGTGGGCGCTTGGCCTGGGCTTTGCCGTGCTGGCGATCGACCTGCCGGGGCACGGCCTGTCCAGCGGTGCGCGCGCCAGCATCGGCGACTTCGCCGAGTATCAGCTGGTGCTGCAGGGCGCGCTGGAGCAGGCCGCCGCCCTTGACCTGCCGCAGCCCTGGCACCTGTGCGGGCAAAGTACCGGCGGCGCGATCCTGATCGACTATCTGTTGACCGGCAAACCCGGACCAGAGGTCGGCGAAACGATTCTGCTGGCGCCGCTGGTGCGGCCGCGGGCCTGGGCCTGGTCGCAGTTGAGCTATCGCCTGCTGAAGCCCTTCATCCGCGAGATTCCACGGCGCTTCAGCGACAACTCGAGTGACCCCGAGTTTATCGACTTTGTGCACAACCGCGATCCGTTGCAACCGCGCAGCCTGCCAACCGCCTGGGTCGGTGCCTTGAGCCAATGGGTGCCACGGATCGAGGGGGCGCCACGCAGCACGCGCAGCCCGCTGATCATCCAGGGCGAAGCGGACAGGACCGTGGACTGGCAGCACAACCTCAAGCTATTGCAGGACAAGTTCGCCGCGCCGGAGATTTTGCGTCTGGCCGAGGCCCGCCATCACCTGGCCAACGAATCAGTGGCTCTGCGTCAGCACTATTTCAATTTTCTGCGCGAGCGGCTGGCCTGATCTGCGGGGCGGAGCACCGCCGGTTGGGTTAGCGGCGCATGCATCTGTTTGGCAGGCGCCGCAGCGAGTGAACGTCGCGTCAGCCAACGCAAGGTCATCAGCCGCGCCCTCCGTCAGATTCCCTGCGGCGGTGGTGCCAGGTTGGAGCTGCTCTGGCCTACCGCCAGGCCGGCGCGGATTGCCGCCAAGGCGGCCTGGTAGTAGGCCTGGCCTTCTGCCGATTGGGCGAAGCTGACGAATTCTTCCAGCTCCGGATCGGACAGCTCGCGGTAGACGTGCAGCAGGGTGTTGTCCAGATCCGCGCCAATCTGTTCCATCAGGCGCTGGCGCTGGGTGTTGAGCAAGGACTGTGCACTATCGCCGCCGAACAGGCCGGGGAGCATCTGGCTGAGGCTGTCGGCCGCGACCCCGGCCAGGGCCAGGCTGACTTCGGCGCCAGCCTCCTTGGCCGGCAGCGCCTGGGCCAGGTGGCGGATCAGCAGGCGCCGAGTGGCGCTGGCCTGAATGCGCGGCAAACCCTCGGCATACAGTGCCAACTGGTCACGGCGGGTGGCGAGTTGTTCGGCGGCGACCACCTTGCGACCCAGTGCCGACTGGAAAAACCGCAGGGCAGGCAGCGGGTCGGCGAGGTTTTGCCCCAGGCTCTGCTGCGCACGTTGATCGATCGCCAGCGGGGCAAAGCGCTGATTGCTGTTGTTCACCAGTGCCTCATAGACCGCCGGCGGCAGGCTGCTGCGATAGCGCGCCTGCGCGGCACTCAGGGCATCGTTGAAGTGCACGCGTTGCTGCGGCCAGCCGGCTGCCTGGTAGAGCTGAACTTGCGCATCTGCCAGGCTGGGGAGGCTGAGGAACAACAGTAAAACTATGGATAGGACGCGCATACAGACTCCTGTCTAGCGGGCAGCTATTTTCGATGGCTTGGCGGTGCTTGTCGAGGCATAGCCGGCAGACTGATAGACTCGCCGGCATGTCTATTTCAACTCATTCTGCGCTGTTAGCGCGCATCGTTGACGATCTGGCCGAACAAGGCTGGTCGTTACAACCCATTTTCGCTCCTCAGTCTCTGACCCTCGAACTGGCCGATGAGTGCCGCAAACGTGCTGCACGGGGTGATTTGACCCCCGCCAGCATTGGCCGCGGCACTGGCCAGGAGATACGCGAAGGGGTGCGCGGCGATCGTATTCAATGGCTGGATGCCGGCTTGTCGTCGGCTTGCGACCATTATCTGGCACTGATGGACGGGCTGCGTCAGGCGCTCAACCGTGAGCTCTATCTGGGCCTGGAAGATTACGAGTGCCACTTCGCCTCGTACCCGCCTGGCGCTTTCTATCAGAAACATCTCGATCGCTTCCGCAGTGACGACCGCCGTGCGGTGTCGGCGGTGTTCTATCTCAACCCGGATTGGCAGCCCGAGCAGGGAGGCGCCTTGCGGCTGTACCTACCTGATGCGACGACGCGCGATGTGCCGCCAGAGGCTGGCAGCCTGCTGGTGTTCCTTTCCGCCGACATGCCCCATGAAGTGTTGCCGGCGACCCGCGAGCGCTTGTCGCTGACCGGCTGGTTCCGTCGCCGCGGCGACGACCCGCTGTAGCGCCAGTGATGGCTGGCTTGCGCCTTTCAAGCACCGCCCCCAGGAGGATGTATGCAAAAGATTCTGGTCAGTCGCTGTCTGCTTGGCCACCGCGTGCGTTATGACGGCGGCGCCCACGGCCCCTTCGATCTGCTCCAGCGCTGGCAGGCCGAGGGGCGGGTGGTCGCGCTCTGCCCGGAAGTCGCCGGCGGTTTGCCGACGCCACGACCCGCGGCGGAAATCCCCTCAGGCCAGGGCGCGCAGGTGCTCGACGGCCTGCTGCCGGTACTGACTATCGATGGCCAGGACGTCACGGCGGCCTTCGTCGCCGGCGCCGAACAGGCGCTGGCGCTGGTCCAGCAGCACGGCATCCGCCTGGCGCTGCTCAAGGCGCGCAGCCCGTCGTGCGGCAACCTGGAAAACTACGACGGCAGTTTCAGCGGCCGCAAGGTTGCAGGCGAAGGCGTCACGGCGGCCCTGCTCAAGCGTGCGGGCGTGCAGGTATTCAGCGAGGAGCAGTTACCCGCTGCAGCGTTGGCCCTGGCGAGGTTGGAAAGTGCTGACGGAGGAACGATCGAGTCAGGCCAAGGTCGACTTCAGGGACTTGTTACCTGAGGGATCTACTATGAAAACATTACGCACTGGCTTCGGACTTGCCGCTGCGCTGCTAAGCGCCTCGGGCTTAGCCCTGGCGGCGGTGCCGCACACTGCGGCGCCCAGCGGAGCGGCGGTGTACTTTATCGAGCTTGCCGACGGCGCTACGCTCGGCCAAACATTCACCGTCAAGTTCGGCCTCAAGGGCATGGGGGTGGCGCCGGCAGGTATTGACGCGCCGGCCACCGGGCACCATCACCTGCTGATCGACCTGGAGGACGCCCCGGCGATGAACCAGCCGCTGGCGATGACCGACAGCCTGCGTCATTTCGGCAAGGGCCAGACCGAGACCGAACTCAGCCTGCCGCCTGGGACACACACCTTGCAATTGCTGGTGGGCGACAACAACCATGTGCCGCTGGTCCCGCCGGTGATCTCGAAGAAAATCACGGTGACTGTGCAGTAGCATCGCGCGCATGAAAAAGGGAGGCCAAATGGCCTCCCTTTTTCGTTACCCGGCGGCGCTTAGAACAACACGCGGCTACGGATGGTGCCGTTGACGTGTTGCAGCTTCTCCAGCGCCAGGTCGGAGTAGTCGGCGTCGACGTCGATCACCACATAGCCAACCTTGGCGTTGGTCTGCAGGAACTGACCGGAGATGTTGATGCCGTTTTCGGCGAACACCTTGTTGATCTCGCTCATCACGCCCGGCACGTTCTGGTGAATGTGCAGCAGACGGTGCTTGCCCGGATGCGCCGGCAGGGCGACTTCGGGGAAGTTGACCGAGGACACCGAGGTACCGTTGTCACTGTACTTGACCAGTTTCTCCGCCACTTCCAGGCCGATGTTGGCCTGGGCCTCGGCGGTGGAACCGCCGATGTGCGGGGTCAGGATCACTCGATCGAGGCCGCGCAGCGGGCTCTCGAACTCTTCGTCGTTGGATTTCGGCTCGACCGGGAACACGTCGATGGCGGCGCCGATCAGGTGCTCGTCCCTGATCGCGGCGGCCAGGTGATCCAGCTTAACCACGGTGCCGCGAGCGGCGTTGATCAGGATGCCGCCCTTCTTCATGGCGCGGATTTCCCGCTCGCCGATCATCCACTGGGTGGATGGCAGCTCCGGCACGTGCAGGGAAATGATGTCGCACATGCCCAGCAGGTCGTGCAGCTTGGCAATCTGGGTGGCGTTGCCCAGCGGCAGCTTGGTCACGGTGTCGTAGAAGAACACCTGCATGCCCAGAGCTTCGGCCAGGACCGAGAGCTGGGTGCCGATCGAGCCGTAGCCGACGATGCCGAGCTTCTTGCCGCGGATTTCGAAGGAGTTGGCTGCGCTCTTGATCCAGCCGCCACGGTGGCAGGAGGCGTTCTTTTCCGGGATGCCGCGCAGCAGCAGGATGGCCTGGGCCAACACCAGTTCGGCCACCGAGCGGGTGTTCGAGTAGGGCGCGTTGAAGACCGCGATACCGCGTTCACGGGCGGCGTCGAGATTGACCTGGTTGGTGCCGATGCAGAAGCAGCCAACCGCTACCAGGCGACTGGCGCAATCGAAGACATCGGCGGTCAGCTGGGTGCGCGAGCGAATGCCGATGAAGTGCGCGTCGGCGATCTTTTCTTTCAGCTCGTCGTCTGACAGTGCGCCCTTGTGGTACTCGATGTTGGTGTAGCCGGCAGCCTTCAGGGTGTCCACGGCATTCTGGTGGACGCCTTCGAGAAGAAGGAACTTGATCTTGCTCTTGTCGAGAGAGGTCTTGCTCATCGGAGTACCTGTTGTCCCACATAATGGTGTCAGGGAAAGAGGCCGGGCGCAGCCGGCCGCAGCTCGTAGATCGGCGCAGGAGCACGATTCACGGGGGGCGTATGCTAGCATACGAGCCCCGCGAAACACCCACCCCTGGCAGATGAAGCGTGCTCAGGGTGACCATGAATCGTTTGAGAGTTCGATAGATGACCAACCCTGCGCTGATCGAAGAGCTGAAGACCCTGGTTGAGCCTGGCAAGGTGCTGACCGACGCCGATTCCCTCAACGCCTACGGCAAGGATTGGACCAAGCACTTCGCCCCGGCCCCTTGCGCCATCGTCTTTCCCAAGAGCATCGAGCAGGTCCAGGCCATCGTCCGTTGGGCCAACCAGCACAGGGTCGCCCTGGTGCCCTCGGGTGGCCGCACCGGGCTGTCGGCCGCTGCCGTCGCGGCCAACGGCGAAGTGGTGGTGGCCTTCGACTATATGAACCAGATTCTCGCTTTCAACGAATTCGA
Organism: Pseudomonas sp. CC6-YY-74; assembly: GCF_002025205.1. Taxonomy (GTDB): domain Bacteria; phylum Pseudomonadota; class Gammaproteobacteria; order Pseudomonadales; family Pseudomonadaceae; genus Aquipseudomonas; species Aquipseudomonas paeninsulae. The sequence continues at coordinate 4,421,804 of NZ_CP019947.1, forward strand.
CCGCAGCGTGGTCTGTCAGCCGGGCGTGGTGACCAAGCAGTTGCAGCTGTTCGCTGAAGAGCAGGGGCTGTACTACCCGGTCGATTTCGCTTCCAGCGGATCGAGCCAGCTGGGCGGCAATATCGGCACCAATGCCGGCGGGATCAAGGTGATTCGCTACGGCATGACCCGCAACTGGGTGGCCGGCCTCAAGGTGGTCACCGGTACCGGCGAGCTGCTGGAGCTGAACAAGGACCTGATCAAGAACGCCACCGGCTACGACCTGCGCCAGCTGTTTATCGGCGCCGAAGGCACCCTGGGCTTCGTGGTCGAGGCCACCATGCGCCTCGATCGCGCGCCGCAGAGCCTCACCGCCATGGTCCTCGGCGCCGCCGACTTCGATTCGATCATGCCGGTGCTGCACGCCTTCCAGAACAAGCTGGATCTGACCGCCTTCGAGTTCTTCTCCGACAAGGCCCTGGCCAAGGTCATGGGCCGTGGCGACGTGCCGGCGCCGTTCGAGACCGACTGTCCGTTCTATGCGCTGCTGGAGTTCGAAGCCAGCACCGAGGCAGTGGCCGATGCCGCTCTCGCCACCTTCGAGCATTGCGTCGAGCAGGGCTGGGTGCTCGACGGGGTGATGAGCCAGAGTGAGCAGCAACTGCAAAATCTGTGGAAGCTGCGCGAATACATCTCCGAGACCATCAGCCACTGGACCCCGTACAAGAACGACATCTCGGTCACCGTGTCGAAAGTGCCGGCCTTCCTGCATGAGATCGACGCCATCGTCGCTGAGCACTACCCGGACTTCGAGATCGTCTGGTTCGGCCACATCGGCGACGGCAATCTGCACCTGAATATCCTCAAGCCGGAGAATCTGTCCAAGGACGAGTTCTTCGCCAAGTGCGCGACGGTGAACAAGTGGGTGTTCGAGACCGTGCAGAAGTACAACGGCTCGATCAGCGCCGAACACGGCGTCGGCATGACCAAGCGCGACTACCTGCACTACAGCCGCTCCGAGGCGGAGATCGGTTACATGAAGGCGATCAAGGCGGTATTCGATCCCAATGGCATTATGAACCCCGGCAAGATCTTCCCCTGAAAGCTGCTGCGCTCGACCATGCTGCGTTGGCGTACCCGGAAAAAATGCTCATTGGCAGCAGCCAACTCTGCTTTTTTCCGGATACACCGCCTTGCCTGGCCTTCGCTCGCGACACTTTCAGCTAGCTGATGAGATCTTTGGTCGCAGCGATGGCCCGCCCTACACGCACGCTCCCACAAAGAGCCGCGCACCACATTCCCATAAGGAGTCGCCCATGAGTTACCAGCACCAGTACGTCGACGGCACCCATATCCATTTCCCCATGGGCAAGGTGGTGTGCATCGGCCGCAACTACGCCGAACACGCCAAGGAACTGAACAACCCGCTGCCGAGCGAGCCCTTGCTGTTCATCAAGGCCGGCAGCTGCGTGGTACCGCTGGATGAGGGGTTTGTCATTGCCGACGAGCGCGGCGCGGTGCATTACGAGGCGGAAATTGCCGTGCTGATCGGCAAGCCGCTGTCGCGCACACCGAATGCCGAAGAAGTGCTGGACGCCATATCCGGCTTCGCCCCGGCCCTCGACCTGACCCTGCGCGACTTGCAGGCCAAGCTCAAGGAGCAGGGCTACCCCTGGGAAATCGCCAAATCCTTCGACGGTGCCTGCGTGCTGGCGCCCTTCGTGCCGGGCGATGCCGTGGAAGACCTGAGCGACATCGGTATCCGCCTGAGCATCAACGGCGAAGTGCGTCAGGACGGCAACAGTCGCGATATGCTCAACCCGATTCTGCCGATGATCCAGCACATCGCCGGTCACTTCAGCCTGCAACCGGGCGACGTGATCCTCACCGGTACGCCGGTCGGGGTCGGCCCGTTGCACAAGGGCGACGAGCTGGTGCTCGAGCTGGTCGGTCACGCGCGCTTTGCCAGTCGCGTGCTGTAACGGACTATGTATATACGGGGCGCCTGGAGGCGCCCCTATGGTAATCGAACCTCAAGCCTTGCTCGCTAGTCTGATGGTCATGCTTATCTCGAGTCGTGCCCAATGCCTGCCCCGCTCTTTCGTTTCATGCGCCCGCGCCGGTTGCTCCTGCTGTTGCTGGTTGTCGTCACGGCGTGGCTGATCAATTTCCTGCGGCTGGATGAGCGGGCCTGGTTCTGGCTCGAGGAAGGCCGCCTGAGTGTTGCCGAGCAGCAGGCGAGCATCTGGCTGCCGGGCTATCGGGCCGTCGTGCAGGGCAAGTCGCTGGCCGGCCTGGAACGGGATGAAACCTCAGGGCTGACCTACAACCCCGCCAGCGACACGCTGTTCACCGTGACCGGCAAGCACCCGCAACTGGTCGAGTTGTCCCTGGACGGCGAGGTGCTGCGGCGTATCCCGCTCACTGGCTTTTCCGACCCCGAAGGTGTCGAAGTCATCTCCGGTGGCCGCTTGGCAATCATCGATGAGCGCCGGCGCAGCATGACGGTGTTCAGTATCGACGACGACACGCAGAACCTCGATGCCGGGGATTATCCGTCGTTCGACCTGGGCTTTGCCGATGCCGGCAACAAGGGCTTCGAGGGGATTGCCTGGGACTCGCTCAATCAGCGCGTGCTGCTCGGCAAGGAGCGCGGTCCGCTGGGACTGTTCAGCTTGTCGTTAGCCGGCGCAGACGGCGCCGCCGGGACGCTGCAGGCGTTGCCCTCGAAGCGCGCGTTCGTGCGCGACATTTCTTCGTTGAGTTTCGATGCGCGCAGCGGTCACACCCTGGTGCTTTCCGACGAGTCGCGTCTGCTGCTGGAACTGGATAGCCAGGGTCAGCCAGTCAGCTTCATCAGCCTGATCGGCGGTTTGAATGGTTTGCACCAGAGCATCAAGCAGGCCGAAGGCGTGACCATGGATGCGGCGGGCAATATCTACATCGTCGGCGAACCCAACCTGCTCTATGTGTTCAGCAAGGACGCGCCGGTGGTGCTGCCCAGGCAGGTCGATTAAGCGTCCCGACGCAATTGAACAACCCACAATCCGTAGGCTGCCACTCGCCGCAGGCAATGCCCCGTGGTTGATCGGCGCGGCACAAATCCTGGCGGGTTGTCGCTGCGCTCCGAAGCCGCCCTACCCGCAGGCGGTGCACTGTGGTTGAGCGGCGCGGGGCAAATCTAGCTCCCCTTACGTATCCGGCCAGATCGCCGAGTGTTCAGCGGGTCAGGGTTTTCACCCCGTCGGCCGTGCCCAGTAGCAACAAGTCCGCCGGACGGGCGGCGAACAGGCCATTGGTGACCACGCCGACGATGTTGTTGATCTGCGCTTCCAGCTCGCGCGGGTTGACGATGGACAGGTTGTAGACGTCGAGGATCTGGTTGCCATTGTCGGTGCTCACGCCCTCGCGGTACACCGGGTCGCCACCGAGCTTGACCAGTTCGCGGGCGACATGGCTGCGCGCCATCGGAATCACTTCCACCGGCAGTGGGAAGGCGCCGAGTACTGGCACCAGCTTGCTGGCGTCGGCGATACAGATAAAAGTCTTGGCCACGGCGGCGACAATCTTCTCGCGGGTCAGGGCGGCGCCGCCACCCTTGATCAGGTTGAGGTGCTCGTCGCTTTCATCGGCGCCATCGACATAGAACTCCAGATCGCTAACGACATTCAGTTCATAGACCGGAATGCCGTGGCTTTTCAGGCGCGCGGCGGTGGCTTCGGAGCTGGCCACGGCGCCGTCGAACTCGGCCTTGTGTTGGGCCAATGCATCGATAAAGCAGTTGGCCGTGGAGCCGGTGCCGATCCCGACGACGCTCTTGGCGTCGAGCTTGGGGAGGATGAAGTCGACAGCAGCCTGGGCGACTGCTTGCTTGAGTTGATCCTGGTTCATCACGGTCTCTGTGCCTGGGTGGAGTTCGAAGGCGCGAATTATAGCCGCATGTGGCTGGAATCCTCGCCCTCTGCACGACGGCTAGGAGGCTTCGCGATACGGATTGCGCGGATCGTGCAGCCAGTCGAGGAACGGCTTGCCGGTGTCCTGCGCCACCATTTCGATGCAGTCCTGCACCGGGCAGGTGATCTGACACAGGTTGCAGCCCACGCATTCGTCGTCGATCACTTCGTATTTGTGAGTGCCGTCGGCCTGCTTGAGGCTGGCGATGGCCTGGTGCGCGGTGTCTTCGCAGGCGATGTGGCAGCGGCCGCAGCCGATGCAGGCGTCCTGGTCGATCTTGGCGATCACCTGGTAGTTGATGTCCAGGTACTTCCAGTCGGTAGTGTTGCCCACCGCGCGGCCGGAGAAATCCTTGAGGCTGGCATAGCCCTGGCTGTCCATCCAGCGCGACAGGCCGTCCTGCATTTCCTCGACGATGCGAAAGCCGTGCAGCATGGCGGCGGTGCACACCTGTACCGCGCCGCAGCCCAGCGCGACGAACTCGGCCGCGTCACGCCAGCTGCCGATGCCGCCGATGCCGCAGATCGGCAGACCGCGGGTCTCGGGGTCGCGGGCGATCTCGGCGACCATGTTCAGGGCGATCGGCTTGACCGCCGAACCACAGTAGCCGCCGTGGGTGCTCTGGCTGCCGACGATCGGGTTGGCGACCATGCGCTCCAGGTCGACGCTGGTGATCGAGTTGATGGTGTTGATCAGCGACACCGCATCGGCGCCGCCGCGATAGGCGGCGCGGGCGGCCAGGCGCACGTCGGTGATGTTCGGCGTGAGTTTGACGATCACCGGCAGTGAGCAGTAGGTCTTGCACCAGCGGGTGACCCGTTCGACGTATTCCGGTACCTGGCCGACCGCCGCGCCCATACCGCGCTCGGGCATGCCGTGGGGGCAGCCGAAGTTCAGTTCGATGCCGTCGCAGCCGGTAGCTTCCACCAGCGGCAGGATAGCCTTCCAGGATTCCTCGACGCAGGGCACCATCAACGAGACGATCATTGCGCGGTCCGGCCAGTCCTTCTTCACCTGGGTGATTTCGCGCAGGTTGATCTCCAGCGAGCGGTCGGTGATCAGCTCGATATTGTTGAAGCCGAGCACCTCGCGGTTAGCGCCGAAGTGCGCCGAATAGCGCGACGACACGTTGACCGCCGCCGGGTCTTCGCCGAGGGTCTTCCAGACCACCCCGCCCCAGCCGGCCTCGAAGGCGCGGACCACGTTGTAGGCCTTGTCGGTGGGCGGCGCGCTGGCCAGCCAGAACGGGTTGGGTGCTTTGATGCCGGCGAATTCGATGGATAGATCAGCCATTTATGCGGCCTCCACGGTGAGCATGAGGTGGGCGTGGATGGCCTCGGCGGCCAGCTTGCCGTGTTGTACGGCCTGGACGGTGAGGTCCTGGCCCAGCGCCGTGCAGTCGCCGCCGGCATAGATGCCGGGCACGCTGGTCTGCAGGCTCTGGTCGACCCAGATGCGCTGGCCCTCGCGTTGCAGTTCGCGGGCCAGCGGATCAACCAGGGCTGCGCCGTCGAAGGCCTGGCCGATGGCGGTGAAGATGGCGTCGGCGGCCAGCTCGAAGGTCTCGCCGGTGGACTGCAGGCGGCCGTTGTCCAGGCGGGTGCGGGCGAAGCGCATGCCGCGCACCTGACCTTGGTCGTCGAGCAGCACCTGCTCGGGTTGTGCCCAGGTCAGCAGGCGGACTTGGTTGTCCTTGGCGATGGCCTGTTCGTGTTCGGTGGCGCCCATCTCGCTGAGGCCGCGGCGATACACCAGATTGACGTCGTCGGCGCCGAGCTTGCTCATCTGCACCGCCATGTCGATGGCGGTGTTACCGGCGCCGAGGACGATGCAGCGCTTGGCCAGCGGCAACTGGCTGAGGTCGTCGGTCTGGCGCAGTTCACGGATGTAGTCGGTGGCGGCGAGCAGGCCCGGCGCGTCGTCGTCGGCCAGACCGAGGCGCTTGCTGGCAGCCAGGCCGATGCCGAGGAATACCGCATCGAACTGCTGGTGCAGCTCGGCCAGGCTGAGGTCGTCGCCCAGTTTGTGACCATGGCGGATCTCGATGCCGCCGATCTGCAGGAGGAACTCCAGTTCGCGCTGGGCAAAGTCGTCCACCAGCTTGTACTTGGCGATGCCGTATTCGTTGAGGCCGCCGGCTTTCTCGCGGGCCTCGAAGATCACCACCTCGTGGCCGTGCATGGCCAGCCGATGGGCGCAGGACAGGCCCGCCGGGCCGGCACCGACCACGGCGATGCGCTGGCCGCTGGCCGGGGCGCGCTGGAACGGGTGTTCGCTGAACTGGGCGTTATCGATGGCGTAGCGTTGCAGCAGGCCGATCAGTACCGGCGCGCATTCCTGCGCATTGTTGCGCACGCAGGCTTGCTGGCAGAGGATTTCGGTGGGGCAGACGCGGGCGCAACTGCCGCCGAGGATATTCGCCGAGAGGATTTTCTCGGCCGCGCCCTGGACGTTTTCGTGGCTGATATTGCGGATGAACGAGGGGATGTCGATCTCGCTCGGGCAGGCGTTAATGCAGGGCGCATCGTAGCAATACAGGCAGCGCGCGCTTTCCAGGGCGGCCTGGCGGGCGGTGAGCGGCGGGGCCAGATCGGCGAAGCGATCGGCCAGTGCGGCCGCGCCGGCATCCGGCCGCGGCAGGTGGCTGAGGGTGTCTATCACGGTTGTTGTCTCCCGATTTTGTGGCTTTTATTGGGCAGTGAACAGCGAATAAGCGGCCGTCCGGCCTCTGTGGGCCGGTGCGGCGAAATGGATTGCGACGGTTTTTTTGTAGGAGGGGCTTTAGCCGCGAAAGGTCTCAGGTGCTCAACACCCTTCGCGGCTAAAGCCCCTCCCACAATCGACACCAGGCTCAGCGCTCGACGGCAATCGGCCGATTCAGCTCGGCGCGTTTGCTCAGCAGGTCGAACACCGCCGGGTAAGCCGGGCGCTCGACATAGCGCCCGGCCCCGCGCTCGGCGCGCAGCTCGCCATTGGTCCAGACCAGCTTGCCCTGGCTGATGGTGTGGCTGGGCACGCCGCGCACGGTCTTGCCCTCGAAGATGTTGAAGTCGACCTGCTGGTGGTGGGTCTTGGCCGAGATCGTCCGGGTGCCCTGCGGGTCCCAGAGCACCAGGTCGGCATCGGCGCCGACGCGCAGTGCGCCCTTGCGCGGGAACAGGTTGAAGATCTTCGCGGTGTTGGTGCTGGTCAGGGCGACGAACTCATTCATCGACAGGCGGCCGCTGTTGACCCCTTCGTCCCAGAGCACGGCCATGCGGTCTTCGATGCCGGCGGTGCCGTTGGGGATCTTGCTGAAGTCGTCGCGGCCGGCGGCTTTCTGGTCGGCGCAAAAGCAACAGTGGTCGGTGGCGGTGGTGTGCAGGTTGCCCGACTGCAGACCGTGCCAGAGGGCGTCCTGATGGCCGCGCGGGCGGAACGGCGGGCTCATTACGTAGCCGGCGGCGGTCTGCCAGTCCGGGTGGCGGTAGACGCTGTCGTCGAGCAGCAGATGGCCGGCCAGTACCTCGCCGTACACCGGCTGGCCCTTGGCCCGGGCGTAGGTGATCTCATCCAGGGCTTCCTTGGTCGAGACGTGCACCAGGTACAGCGGCGTACCCAGGGTTTCGGCGATGCGAATGGCGCGGCTGGCGGCCTCGCCCTCGACCTGGGAGGGGCGCGACAGCGGATGCGCCTCGGGTCCGGTCATGCCCTGGGCGAGCAGTTTGTTCTGCAGGTGATAGACCAACTCGCCGTTTTCCGCATGCACCGTGGGCACCGCGCCCAGTTGCAGGCAGCGCTCGAAGCTGGCCACCAGGGTGTCGTCGGCGGCCATGATGGCGTTCTTGTAGGCCATGAAGTGTTTGAAGCTGTTGATGCCGAACTTAGCCACCAACTCGCCCATTTCGGCGGCGACCTGCTCGCTCCACCAGGTGATGGCGACGTGGAAGCCATAGTCGGAGGCAGACTTCTCCGCCCAGCCGCGCCAGGTGTGGAAGGCTTCGAGCAGCGACTGCTGCGGGTTGGGGATGACGAAGTCGATGATCGAGGTGGTGCCACCGGCCAGGCCCGCGGCGGTGCCGCTGAAGAAGTCCTCGCTGGCCACCGTGCCCATGAAGGGCAGTTGCATGTGGGTGTGCGGGTCGATGCCGCCGGGCATCAGGTACTGGCCGCTGCCGTCGAGCAGCTCGCAGCCGGCCGGCGCATCCAGGTTATGACCGATGGCCTGGATCAGGCCGTCTGCGCAGAGTAGGTCGGCGCAGTAACTTTCTTCATGGGTGACCAGGGTGGCGCCGCGGATCAACAGAGACATGCCGAGTTCCTCACAGGCTGACCGGTGTGTGCCGGTTCTTGATGTTATGGCGGGTCAGCCTGACGGAATCATTAATCCTGTCAGGTGTGACAGGAATTAATCTAGTACTAGCCTGGCGATTGAGCAAGATTATTTTTACAGCTATTTATTTATTTATTAAATTATTGAAATATAACGATTAAATATATAAATCAGCAAAAAGTTGCGGGGACTAAGCATTTTGACGCACTTGACAAGATTGAAATATGGTCGAGATTTGCAGTGGAAATTCAAGCGTTTGAGTCGGGTTCGTGACCGGTACGCGACGGTGCAAAAAAGTTTGCCTGCACCAGTTTGAATCCTGACTATGTGGACAGGCATGCGTGGACGGCTGCCGAGGAGCGGGGAATAACCCCGCGAGGAGCGCAAGCAGTTCGGTAAAGTTTTACAGATCATATGGTTAGCTAGTTTCAGCAAGGCAGGTGAGAGTTTCGGCACGCTTATTGAGTGTTGCCGCTACCGAGTTGGCCGGCGCTGAGACACAAAAATACTCCGGCCATCGGTTCATCCCGATGAGCGAACAATCAGAACAATTCCTGGAGAGGCCCCATGCAACAGAGCAGATCGCAAGTGACCGAGCGCGATGGCTTGTACGAACTGGCCGCTGGCCCCGACGTACTCGACAGCCCGCGCTACAACCACGACATCGCCCCGACCAAGGTGCATGAGCGCACCTGGAACAAGTGGCACATCACCGCGCTCTGGGTCGGCATGTCGATTTGCGTGCCGACCTACACCCTCGGCGGGGTGCTGACCGCCTACTTCGGCCTGTCGGTCGGCGAGGCGCTGCTGGCGATCCTGCTGGCCAATATCCTGGTGCTGGTGCCGCTGACCCTGAATGCCTTTCCCGGCACCAAGTACGGCATTCCCTTCCCGGTGCTGCTGCGTTCCTCCTTCGGCGTGATCGGCTCCAACGTGCCCTGTCTGATCCGGGCGGTGGTCGCCTGTGGCTGGTTCGGCATCCAGACCATGTTCGGCGGCCTGGCCATCCACCTGTTTCTCGGCTCGATCTTCGAGGGCTGGAAGGAGCTTGGCGGCACCGGCGAGGTGATCGGCTTCATGATCTTCTGGACCCTCAACCTGTGGGTGGTGCTGCGTGGCGCCGAGTCGATCAAGTGGCTGGAGACCCTCTCCGCACCGCTGCTGGTGCTGGTCGGCGCCGGCCTGTTGGTGTGGGCGATGCCTAACGTGTCGATGAGCGAGTTGCTGGCGCAGCCCCCAAGCGACCGGAGGGTGCCAGTGTGACCGGTTACTTTTTCGCCGGCCTGACCGCCATGGTCGGCTTCTGGGCCACCCTGTCGCTGAACATCCCGGACTTCAGCCGCTACGCCAAGAGCCAGAAGGATCAGATCATCGGGCAGATCATCGGTCTGCCGTTGACCATGTTCCTGTTCGCCTCCCTCGGGGTGGTGCTGACCGCAGCATCCGCCTCGCTGGTCGGTGAAACCGTGTCCGACCCGGTCAGTCTGATCGGCCACATCCAGAGCCCCGGCTGGGTCGCCCTGGCCATGGCGTTGATCATAGTCGCGACCCTGTCGACCAACACCGCGGCGAACATTGTCTCGCCAACCAACGACTTCCAGAACATCGCGCCCAAGCTGATCAACCGCACCAAGGCGGTATGGCTCACCGGTTTCGTCGGTCTCGGCCTGATGGCTCACGAACTGCTGAAGAAGCTCGGCCTGCTGGTCTCTGACCTGAGCCTGGAAAGCGTCTATTCCAACTGGCTGCTGGGCTATTCGAGCCTGCTCGGGCCGATCGCCGGGATCATGGTGGTGGACTACTTCCTGATCAAGAAACAGCAACTCGACCTGGCCGGGCTGTACCGCGACGACGTCTACCCGGCGTGGAACTGGATCGGCTTTGTCGCCTTTGGCGTGCCGGTGGCGCTGACCCTGCTGTCGCTGGGCAGCAGTGCCTTTAGCTGGTTCTACGACTACGGCTGGTTCACCGGTTCGTTCCTCGGTGGGCTGATCTATTTCGGTTTGTGTAGCCTGCGCAGCGCACAGCCGCTGGTGGCCAAGGCGCCGCTGTGAGGCGATCCAACAGACCTACCGCGAACCCTGCGCCCCACGGGACGGGTTCGCTCAGACAACCAGAAAGCCCGAGGAGATCATCATGAATGCTGCCGTCGACGTTCTGCAGTCCAGCCAGCCGCATATCAACAGCGAACGCCTGTGGCAGTCGCTCATGGAGTTGGCCCAACTCGGCGCCACGGCCAAGGGCGGGGTCTGCCGCCTGGCCCTGACCGACCTCGATCGCCAGGCCCGCGACCTGTTCGTGCGCTGGTGCGAAGAGGCCGGCTGCAGCGTGACGGTCGATGCGGTCGGCAATATCTTCGCGCGCCGCCCCGGGCGTAACCCCGCGCTGGCGCCGGTGATGACCGGCAGCCATATCGACACCCAGCCCACCGGCGGCAAGTTCGACGGCTGCTTCGGCGTGCTGGCCGGGGTCGAGGTGCTGCGCACCCTGAATGACCTGGGCGTACAGACCGAGGCGCCGCTGGAGGTGGTGGTCTGGACCAACGAGGAAGGCTCGCGCTTCGCCCCGTGCATGATGGGCTCCGGGGTGTTCGCCGAGAAATTCACCCTGGCCGAAACCCTGGCCAAGCGCGATGCCGAGGGCGTCACGGTGGGCGAGGCGTTGAATGCCATCGGCTATGCCGGCAGCCGTGAGGTCAGCGGGCATGCGGTGGGCGCCTATTTCGAGGCGCATATCGAGCAGGGACCGATCCTCGAGGATCAACACAAGACCATCGGCGTGGTGCTCGGCGCGCTCGGGCAGAAGTGGTTCGACCTCAATCTCAAGGGCGTCGAGGCGCATGCCGGGCCGACCCCGATGCACCTGCGCAAGGACGCCCTGGTCGGCGCCGCCGCAATCGTAGCGGCAGTCAATCGGGTGGCCCTGGAGCACCAGCCGCACGCCTGCGGCACGGTCGGTTGCCTGCAGGCCTATCCCGGTTCGCGCAACGTGATCCCCGGCGAGGTGCGCATGACCCTGGATTTTCGTCACCTCGAGCCGGCGCGCCTGGATTCGATGATCAAAGAGGTGCGCGGCGTGATCGACGCGACCTGTGCCAAGCATGGCTTGAGTTTCGAGCTGACTCCTACCGCCGATTTCCCGCCGCTGTATTTCGACCAAAACTGTGTCGAGGCGGTACGCGGCGCGGCGCAGAGCCTGGGGCTGACCCATATGGATATCGTCAGCGGCGCCGGGCATGACGCGATCTTCCTCGCCGAACTGGGCCCGGCCGGAATGATCTTCGTGCCCTGCGAGGGTGGCATCAGCCACAACGAGATCGAGAACGCCGCCCCGGCCGATCTGGCCGCAGGTTGCGCGGTGCTGCTGCGCGCGATGCTGGCCGCGTCGGCGGCCATCGGCACAGGAAAACTGACGGACTGATTGGCCGATTCGCCATCGAAGAGCGGCGGTTGGGTCATGGACGACCGCCGGTCGGCAGTCCAAACTTGGGGCCCGCTGTCCCCAAGCTATGGAGTGCCCATGACAACTGCCTACTGGTGCGTGCTGGTCGCGCTGTTTCTGCCTTACCTCTCCACTGTTACAGCCAAGATCGCCGGCGGTGGCTTCAGCCCCAGGCACAACCATGACCCGCGCGCCTTGCTCGCCAGTCTCGAAGGCCTCGGCCGCCGCGCCAACAATGCCCAACTCAACAGCTTCGAGGTCACCCCGGCGTTCGCCGCGGCAGTGATCATCGCCCACCTGGCTGGCGGCGCCGAGCAGGGCTTGCTCGATCAGTTGGCCATCGCCTTTGTGATCAGCCGCGTGCTGTATTGGCTCTGCTACCTGGCCGATTGGGCGCCTGTGCGCTCGCTGGTGTGGTTCGTCGGCATGGGCCTGATCATCAGCCTGTTTGTGGTCTCGGCGTGAGCCGTTGATCGCTGCGGCAAAACACCACGCTTGGCCCGCTGGTAATGTATGGCGATACTGTCGGCCGTTCCTTTAGCAGGCCGTTGAAAAACTACCTACGTTGCCCCTCTTGATCAAAGAGAGGGGCGTTAAAAACAGGCTCGGGTGCGAGTCCAGTCGGAATGCTCATTTACAGCTCGTAAACTCCGCTTGATTCGCTGCGCTCACCCTACGGGCCAGCTGTTGGCTGTTTACTTCGCTGCGCTGCGTTTCTCGCCTGTTTTTGCGGCGACGCCTAGTCCTTGTCTCGGCTGCCTCGCCTACGTTTTTCAACGGCCTGTTAGCCCAAGCTGTTTGTCGTGAAGGTGTTATGAAGTTGAAAAGCCTGTTCCTCGTTGTGCTTGCCCTGACCCTGACTGCTTGTGGGGTGTCGATCCGAATTCACCGCAGGGCCTGCGCCAGGGCATCTTCAAACAGATGCTCAAGGTCAGTGAAGACCTCGGCGGTATGTTGCGTGGGCGGATTGCCTTCAAGGAGCAGCGTTTCGTCAGCGGTGCGACCGAACTCGATCAACTGGTCCGTACGCCTTGGCAGCACTTTCCCCAGGTCAAGGAAGAGGGCGGTGAGACCCGCGCCAAGGATGACGTCTGGCAACGCCAGGAGCGTTTTCAGCAACTGGCGCGCGAATTGGAAGCAAGCACGGCCGCGCTGGTTGTCGCGAGCGCCGCCCTGCCGCTGAAAAGTGCCGATCTGGGCGCGCCCGTGCAACGCGTCGAGGACAGCTGCAAGGCTTGCCACGAGGAGTTTCGCGCGTTCTAGCAGGCCGTTGAAAAACTACCTACGTTGCCGATACGGCGTTAAAAACAGGCTCGGGTGTGAGCCCAGTCGGAATGCTCATTTACAGCTCGTAAACTCCGCTTCCTCGCCTGTTTTTGCCTTGTCTCGGCGGCCTCGCCTACATTTTTAAACGGCCTGCTAGCCGATTGTCTCGCGGCATAACGGCAGGTCAGGTCGCGGCATTTACGCGGTGCGCGCGGCGCAGCCTGATTGCGCTGGTCAGCGTGCCCGCTTAAAACCCCTCGACCCGCGCTGCACGCAGTTGTTCGCGCAAGGCGCGCACTTCAGGATGTTGAAAGAAGGCCTGCAGCTGCGCCGCATGGGTCGGGCCGATGCCCGGCTGGCGCTGCCACTGCGCGCGGCTGCGGTGCGCCAGGTCATCCCAGTTGTCCGCCAGCGGCGCTGCGCCGCTGGGCGGCAGGCCGAGCGCGTGCAGCCAGTCGGCAAAGGGGCGTTGCCGGGCCAGGGTAAAACTCTGTTCGAGCTTGCTGGCGCTGCGCGGGCCTAGACCGGGGACTTCGGCCAATTGCGCGGCGGAGAGGGTCAGCCAGTCGAGCAGGCCGTCGAGTTGCTGCGTCTGCAGCAGCTTGTCCCAGGTGCCGGGGCCGACCCCGGGTAGTGCCAAACCCTGTTTGCCACTGAGCCAGGCCAGGCGGGCGCGGAATTGGCTGGTGCAGGCCGGCGTCGCCCGCCAGCAGCTCAGCGGATGGTAGTCGCCGGGTTGCGGAGCCTTGACCCCGGGACGTTGCTGGCTGCGCCAGACCACACTGTCCAGTTTGGGAATGGTCAGCCCGGCCAGCTGGATGGCGACTTGGTCGCCTGGACCTATGTCCAGGGTTTGCCAGCGCTGCAGCGAACCGAGGCTGACATATTCGATCCTGCGCTCGTCGAGTTTGATCGGCTGCAAACGCAGCACCGGGGTGATGCGTCCGCTGCGACCAATCCGGAAATCCACCGCCTGCACCACCGCGAGCGCCTGACTCAGCGGGTATTTCCAGGCCGCCGCCCAGTGCGGTGGTTCGGCTTGCCAGCGCTGCGCTGGCGGTCGGGTGCCCTGGCGCAGCACCACGCCGTCGCTGGCAAAGGGCAGCGCGCTACGGTACCACTGCTCGCGCCAGTGCCTGGCCTGGTTGAAGTCGCCGATCGGCTGACTGAGGCGCCGGCTGTCGACAAAGCCCATGGCGTCGAGGCGCTGCAGGCGCTCGCGCATCTCGGGCGGGCCGTCCGGCCAGTCCCAGACGAACAGGCCGATGCCGGCGGCGTCTTCATCGTCGAGGTTGTGCCGCGCCAGCAGTCCGGCGATCCGGCCGCGCGCGCCGCGGCCACCGGCCTCGACTTGCACATGCTGGGGCAGGCGCCAATAGAGTTCGCCCTGCAGGGTCAGGTCAAGCGGCGTCGGCAGGCGTTGCGGAATCGCCGGCAGGCGCTGTGCCTGGGCCGTCCAATCCTGGCCGCTGTGGCCGTCACCCCGGCTGATGGCCTGCTGCAAGTGCCCGCCACGGTAGACCAGGGTGATCGCCACGCCATCGACCTTGGGCTGGATCCACAGGTCTTCGCGGCTCGCGATCCAGTCGCGCACCGCCGCATTATCCGCCAGCTTGCGCAACCCGGTGTGCGCCACCGGATGAGCAATACGCCCGGCGCTGCTGGCCAACGGGTCGGCCGGCGCGGTGCCGAACTCGGTAAAGCAGCGGTGCCACTGTTCCAGCTGGACGCGCGCCTGGTCGTAGAGTTCGTCGGCCACCAGCGACACGCCCTGGCGGTGGTAGGCATCGTCCCAGGTGGCGATCTGCTCGCCGAGTGCGCTGACTTCACGCTCGGCCTGCGCGGTAGGCCAATCGGGGCAAGGGCCGGCCCAAGCATCGAGGGCGAGAAGAGTGATGAGTAGAGGCGCGAGACGGGTTGTCATCGTGAGCATCCTTGCTCGGGGACTAGGCTTTACAGCCTAGTCGGTTTTCTCCGGACAACAAAAAGCCCCGCACCAGGCGGGGCTTTAGGGTTTTCCCGAGGGGCTTACAAGCCGCCAGCCGCGCGCAGTTCGGCGGCCTTGTCGGTTTTTTCCCAGGTGAAGGAGGTGAAGCTGTCGTCGCCAACAGTCATCTCGACCGGGGTGCGACCGAAGTGGCCATAGGCCGCGGTCGCCTGGTACATCGGGTGCAGCAGGTCGAGCATCTTGGTGATCGCGTACGGACGCAGATCGAAGTGTTCGCGCACCAGTTGAATGATCTTGTCGTCGCTGATCTTGCCGCTGCCAAAGGTGTTGAGCGAGATCGAGGTCGGTTGGGCCACGCCGATGGCGTAGGACACCTGGATCTCGCAACGTTCGGCCAAGCCTGCGGCGACAATGTTCTTCGCCACGTAACGACCGGCGTAAGCCGCCGAACGGTCGACCTTGGATGGATCCTTGCCGGAGAAGGCGCCGCCGCCGTGACGGGCCATGCCGCCGTAGGTGTCGACGATGATCTTGCGCCCGGTCAGGCCGCAGTCGCCCACGGGGCCGCCGATGACGAACTTGCCGGTCGGGTTGATGTGGTACTGGGTGCCCTTGTGCAGCAATTCGGCTGGCAGGGTGTACTTGACGATCAGTTCCATGACCGCTTCCTGCAGGTCGGCCTGGCTGATTTCCGGGTTGTGCTGGGTCGACAGCACCACCGCGTCGATGCCGACCACCTTGCCGTCTTCATAGCGGCAGGTGACCTGGGATTTGGCGTCCGGACGCAGCCACGGCAGCAGGCCGGACTTGCGCGCTTCGGCCTGGCGCTCGACCAGGCGGTGGCTGAACACGATAGGCGCGGGCATCAGCACGTCGGTTTCGTTGCTGGCGTAGCCAAACATCAGGCCCTGGTCGCCGGCGCCCTGGTCTTCCGGCTTGACCCGGTCGACACCCTGGTTGATGTCCGGGGATTGCTTGCCAATGATGTTCAGCACGCCGCAGGTGGCGCCGTCGAAACCGACGTCGGAGCTGGTGTAGCCGATGTCGCAGATGACGTCGCGGACGATCTGCTCGAGGTCGACCCAGGCGCTGGTGGTGACTTCACCGGCGACGATAGCCACACCAGTCTTGACCAGGGTTTCACAGGCCACGCGGGCGTGTTTGTCCTGGGCGATGATGGCGTCGAGCACCGCATCGGAGATCTGGTCGGCGATCTTGTCTGGATGGCCTTCGGAGACGGACTCGGAGGTGAAGAGGGAGTAGTCGCTCATCGATCGGTTTTCCTATTGTTACCGGTGGGTGAGAGGGGCCGCGTGAGCCCGTTCATATGCGTGAGCCCGCGCTTGGGCCGTTGTGTTGATCTGGCTTGGCAAAGTGCCGCACCTGAATCTGGAAACCATTGCGCAAACCCACGTACAGGCTTTCGCCCGGTGTGAGTCCGGCGGCGACCGCCCAGCGGGCCAGGTCATCCTGCTCGAAGCCCAGCCAGAGATCGCCGCAGGCTTGCCTGGCCCAACTCTGGTTGTGGCTGCACAGCTCGGTGATCAGCAGGCTGCCGCCGCTGTTCACCTGCCGGGCCAGCTGTTTCAGCGCCTCGGCGGGGGCGGCGAAATGGTGCAGGACCATGTTCAGCACCACGCAGTCGGCGGCCGGGTAGTCATCGTTCAGGGCATCGGCGAGTTGCAGCTCGACGTTGCCCAAGCCTTCTGCTGTACAGCGCGTGCGGGCCAGCTCGAGCATCGCCGGGCTGTTGTCCAGCGCCGTGACCTGGCTGAAGCGGCGCGCCAGTTCGGGCAAAAAAGCACCGTCGCCGGGGCCGATTTCCAATGCCGTCGCCGCGCCGGTAAAACCCAGGGCATCGAGCAGCGCCAGCAGGCTGTCGCGGTACTGCGGCAAGCCGGCGATCAGATCCTGCTGGGCCTGGAAGCTGGCCGCGGTACGGGCGAAAAAATCCTGGCTGGCGGCGGCGCGCTGGTTGTGGACCTCGGCAATTCGGCCCTGCACTTCGGCGGGCAACTGCAGGCTATCCACTTCGTCGAGCAGGGCCGCGTGCAGGGTGCCGCCCAGCTGTTCGCCATGGGCCAGGGCGCGCCGGTAGAAGATCGCGTTGCCTTCGCGGCGGGTGGCCACCAGGCCGGCCTGGGCCAGTACCTTCAAGTGGTGGCTGATGCCCGACTGGCCAATGGCGAAGATCTGCGCCAGTTCCAGTACGCCGAAGGAGTCGTTGGCCAGGGCGCGCAGCACGTTCAGGCGCAACGGATCACCGCTGGCCTTGCACAGGGCAGCGAGGACGTCGACGGGTTGGAAGGCCAGAAGTGAGGCGCGCATATTCATAGGTCGAGCAGTTTAGTCGGTCATTTTTCATCCAGCAATACCAATATCAAAAAGTTTTGATATTGGTATTGCTGGCGAAGAAGCCAGAAAACATTGGCTCTGCGACTATCTGTCATTGCCCCAGTGGGCTCCGCTGGGCGAAAATGGCCCCCTTTTTTCGACCCGCTGTTGTAAAGCAGCCCTCGCAGGAGATTCAGTGATGCCCAGCCGTCGTGAGCGTGCCAATGCCATTCGTGCCCTGAGCATGGATGCCGTGCAGAAAGCCAACAGCGGCCACCCCGGTGCCCCTATGGGCATGGCGGACATCGCCGAAGTCCTCTGGCGCGACTACCTCAAGCACAACCCGAGCAACCCGGAGTTCGCCGACCGCGACCGCTTCGTGCTGTCCAACGGCCATGGCTCGATGCTGGTCTATTCGCTGCTGCACCTGACCGGCTACGACCTGGGCATCGAAGACCTCAAGCAATTCCGCCAGATGGGCAGCCGCACCCCCGGCCACCCGGAGTACGGCTATACCCCGGGCGTCGAGACCACCACCGGCCCGCTCGGCCAGGGCCTGGCCAATGCCGTGGGTTTCGCCCTCGCCGAGAAGGTGCTGGGCGCCCAGTTCAACCGCGACGGCCACCAGATCGTCAACCACTTCACCTACGCCTTCCTCGGCGACGGTTGCATGATGGAAGGCATCAGCCATGAGGTCAGCTCGCTGGCCGGGACCCTGGGCCTGGGCAAGCTGATCGCCTTCTACGACGACAACGGCATTTCCATCGACGGCGAAGTCGAAGGCTGGTTCACCGACGACACGCCGAAGCGCTTCGAGGCCTACGGCTGGCAGGTGATCCGCAATGTCGACGGCCATGACGCCGAAGAAATCAAGATCGCCATCGACACCGCGCGCAAGAGCGAGCAGCCGACCCTGATCTGCTGCAAGACCACCATCGGCTTCGGTTCGCCGAACAAGCAGGGCAAGGAAGACTGCCACGGCGCACCGCTGGGCGTTGACGAGATCGCCCTGACTCGCGCCGCCCTGGGCTGGAACCACGGTCCGTTCGAGATCCCGGCCGACATCTACGCCGAGTGGGACGCCAAAGAGGCCGGTGCCGTCGCCGAAGCCGCGTGGGATCAGCGCTTCGCCGCCTACACCGCTGCCTACCCGGAACTGGCCGCCGAGTTCAAGCGGCGCATCAGTGGCGAGCTGCCGGCCGATTTCGCCGAGAAGGCGGCCGCCTATATTCAGGAAGTCGCGTTAAAAGGCGAAACCATCGCCAGCCGCAAGGCCAGCCAGAACGCGCTGAACGCTTTTGGCCCGCTGCTGCCGGAATTTCTCGGCGGCTCGGCCGACCTGGCCGGCTCCAACCTGACCCTGTGGAAAGGCTGTCAGGGCGTCTCGGCTGAAGACGCTTCCGGCAACTACATGTTCTACGGTGTGCGCGAGTTCGGCATGAGCGCGATCATGAACGGCGTCGCCCTGCATGGCGGCTTCGTGCCGTACGGCGCGACCTTCCTGATCTTCATGGAATATGCGCGCAATGCCGTGCGCATGTCGGCGTTGATGAAAAAGCGCGTGCTTTACGTGTTCACCCACGACTCTATCGGTCTCGGCGAAGACGGCCCGACCCACCAGCCGATCGAGCAGTTGGCCAGTCTGCGCTGCACGCCCAACCTCGACACCTGGCGTCCGTGCGACGCGGTGGAATCGGCGGTGGCCTGGAAGTACGCGATCGAGCGCAACGACGGCCCCAGCGCCCTGATCTTCAGTCGGCAGAACCTGCCGCACCAGGGCCGCGATGCCCAGCAGTTGGCCGACATCGCCCGCGGTGGCTACGTGCTGAAAGACTGCGCCGGCGAGCCGGAGCTGATCCTGATCGCCACCGGTTCGGAAATCGGCCTGGCTGTCGCCGCTTACGAGCAGTTGAGCGCCCAGGGTCGGCAGGTGCGCGTAGTGTCGATGCCGTCAACCAGCGTGTTCGATGCGCAGGATGCCGGCTACAAGCAGGCGGTATTGCCGCTGCAGGTAAGCGCGCGGATTGCCATCGAGGCGTCCCACGCCGACTACTGGTACAAGTATGTCGGCCTGGAAGGTCGCGTCATCGGCATGACCACCTTCGGTGAGTCGGCCCCCGCGCCAGCGCTGTTCGAGCACTTCGGCTTCACCGTCGAGAACCTGCTGGAAACCGCCGCCGAACTGCTGGAAGACTGATCGCCTGTAGGATGGGTTGAGCGGAGCGCTACCCATAGTTGCGGATTTGATGGGTAGCGCTTCGCTCAGGCTACGCGCCTCACCCCATCCTACGGTCGCTTTCCCATCGAGATCACCATGTCCAATCGCCCCTACAGAATCGCCCTCAACGGCTACGGCCGCATCGGTCGCTGCGTGCTGCGCGCGCTGCATGAGCGCGGTGCCGGGGCGCGCCTGGAAATAGTCGCGCTGAATGATCTGGCCGATCAGGCCAGCATCGAATACCTGACTCGCTTCGACTCCACCCACGGGCGTTTTCCCGGTGAGGTGAGAGTCGATGGCGACTGCCTGCATATCAATGGTGACTGCGTGCAGGTGCTGCGCCAGGCGACGCCGGAAGGCATCGACTGGGCGGCGCTGGATATCGACCTGTTGCTGGAGTGCTCCGGCGCGTATCACACCCGCGCCGACGCTCAGCGTTTCCTCGCGGCCGGTGCGCCGCGGGTGCTGTTCTCCCAGCCGATGGCCAGCGAAGAGGCGGTCGATGCCACCATCGTCTTCGGGGTCAATCAGCACTGTCTGACCGGCGAGGAGACGCTGCTGTCCAACGCCTCCTGCACCACCAATTGCGGGGTGCCGCTGCTCAAGTTGCTCAACGAGGCGGTGGGCCTGGAGTACGTCTCCATCACCACCATTCACTCGGCGATGAACGATCAGCCGGTGATCGACGCCTACCATCATGAAGACCTGCGCCGCACGCGCTCGGCCTTCCAGTCGGTGATTCCGGTGTCCACCGGCCTGGCGCGGGGTATCGAACGGCTGCTGCCGGAACTAACCGGGCGGATTCAGGCCAAAGCCATACGCGTACCGACGGTAAACGTGTCCTGCCTGGACATCACCTTGCAGACCGCGCGTGACACCAGCGCCGATGAAATCAATCAGGTACTGCGTCAGGCCGCCGAAAGTGGCCCGCTGCAGGGCTTGATCGCCTACACCGAGTTGCCCCATGCCAGTTGCGATTTCAACCACGATCCGCACTCGGCCATAGTCGATGGCAGTCAGACTCGGGTTTCCGGGCCGCGCCTGGTCAATCTGCTGGCCTGGTTCGACAACGAGTGGGGGTTTGCCAATCGCATGCTCGACGTGGCTGAACACTTTCTCGCCGTGTCTCCTGTATCCATTCAACCAGCCCCCATGAAGGACTGATTCCATGACCGTTCTGAAGATGACCGACCTCGATCTCCAAGGTAAGCGCGTGTTGATCCGCGAAGACCTCAACGTGCCGGTAAAAGACGGCGCGGTGACGAGCGACGCGCGCATCCTCGCCGCGCTGCCGACCATCAAGCTGGCCCTGGAAAAGGGGGCGGCGGTAATGATCTGCTCGCACCTGGGGCGGCCGAACGAAGGTGAATACTCCGCAGAAAACAGCCTCAAGCCGGTCGCCGACTACCTGAGCCAGGCGCTCGGCCGTGAAGTGCCGCTGGTGCGCGATTATCTCGACGGCGTCGAGGTCAAGCCTGGCGAGTTGCTGTTGCTGGAAAACGTGCGCTTCAACGCGGGCGAGAAGAACAATACCGATGAGCTGGCCCGGCAATACGCCGCGCTCTGCGATGTGTTCGTCATGGACGCCTTCGGCACCGCCCACCGCGCTCAGGGCTCGACCCATGGCGTGGCCAAGTTTGCCCAGGTGGCCTGCGCCGGCCCGTTGCTGGCGGCTGAGCTGGATGCCCTGGGCAAGGCGCTGGGCAATCCGGCCAAGCCGATGGCGGCCATCGTCGCCGGCTCCAAGGTGTCGACCAAGCTCGATGTCCTGACCAGCCTGAGCCAGATCTGCGACCAGCTGATCGTCGGCGGCGGGATTGCCAACACCTTCCTCGCTGCCGCCGGTTTCCCGGTCGGCAAGTCGCTGTACGAGGCCGATCTGCTGGATACCGCCAAAGCCATCGCCGCCAAGGTCAGCGTGCCGCTGCCGGTGGATGTGGTGGTGGCCAAGGAATTCGCCGAATCCGCCACCGCCACCGTCAAACTGGTCGCCGATGTGAGTGAGGACGACATGATCCTCGATATCGGCCCGCAGACCGCGCGGCACTTCGCCGAGCTGCTGCAGTCGTCGAAGACCATTCTGTGGAACGGTCCGGTCGGGGTGTTCGAATTCGACCAGTTCGGCAACGGCACCAAGGTGCTGGCCGAAGCCATTGCCGCCAGCCCGGCGTTCTCGATTGCCGGTGGTGGCGACACCCTGGCGGCCATCGACAAATACGCCGTGGCGGACAAGATTTCCTATATTTCCACTGGCGGCGGCGCCTTCCTCGAGTTCGTCGAGGGCAAGGTGCTGCCGGCCGTGGAAGTGCTGGAGCAGCGCGCCAAGGGCTAGCCCCTGTTGGTCGGGAAGGCCGCGGCAAGGTTGAACCCGGCTCCCTGCGGGTTGTCGATTGCCATGCTCGCGGCGTGGGCCGACTATCCTTCCAGCGCAAGAGCGAAGAAGAGCTGGTCTACTGGATCGGTACCGATGATTTGCTCGGCCACCTTGGCGGGTTTGTCCGGATGCACTCCGGGCGACGAATTTCATCCCCTGGTGCGCCAGGGGCGGACGAGCTGACCCCTTGTCCCTGAATACTTGAATAGCGCCTGCCCCTGCGGCAGGCTTGCACGATTAACGAGTCCCTCCGGGAGAAAGAACACCATGGCACTTATCAGCATGCGCCAGATGCTCGACCACGCCGCCGAATTCGGCTACGGCGTGCCGGCTTTCAACGTCAACAATCTCGAGCAGATGCGCGCGATCATGGAAGCGGCCGACAAGACCGATTCCCCGGTGATCGTCCAGGCCTCCGCCGGTGCGCGCAAATACGCCGGTGCGCCGTTCCTGCGTCACCTGATCCTGGCGGCTATCGAAGAATTCCCGCATATCCCGGTGTGCATGCACCAGGACCACGGCACCAGCCCGGACGTGTGCCAGCGCTCGATCCAGCTGGGCTTCAGCTCGGTGATGATGGACGGCTCGCTGAAAGAAGACGGCAAGACTCCGGCCGACTACGACTACAACGTCGCCGTGACCCAGCAAACCGTGGCCTTCGCCCACGCCTGTGGCGTGTCGGTGGAAGGTGAGCTGGGTTGCCTGGGCAGCCTGGAAACCGGCATGGCCGGCGAAGAAGACGGCGTTGGCGCCGAAGGCGTGCTCGACCACAGCCAGATGCTCACCGATCCGGAAGAAGCCGCCGACTTCGTCAAGCGTACCCAGGTCGATGCCCTGGCCATCGCCATCGGTACCAGCCACGGCGCCTACAAGTTCACCAAGCCGCCGACCGGTGACATCCTCGCCATCGATCGGATCAAGGCGATCCACGCGCGCATCCCCGACACCCACCTGGTGATGCACGGTTCTTCTTCGGTACCGCAGGAGTGGCTGGCGATCATCAACCAGTACGGCGGCGACATCAAAGAAACCTACGGCGTGCCAGTCGAAGAAATCGTCGAAGGCATCAAGTACGGCGTGCGCAAGGTCAACATCGACACCGACCTGCGCCTGGCGTCCACCGGCGCCATGCGTCGCCTGATGGCGAGCAACCCGAGCGAGTTCGATCCGCGTAAGTTCTTCGGTGCCACCGTGACGGCCATGCGCGACATCTGCATCGCCCGCTACGAAGCCTTCGGCACCGCCGGCAACGCCTCGAAGATCAAGCCGATCTCCCTGGAAGCCATGTTCCAGCGTTACGCCAAGGGTGAGCTGGCCGCCAAGGTCAACTAAGCCTCGGCTGCAACGAAAAAGCCCGCTAATTAGCGGGCTTTTTCGTGGTTCAGGGTGCCGCCGCTCTGACGGCGGTACCTGTGCTTGCATGATGAGACGGCTCTTGCACACAGGCTCAACGCGAGTGGCTGCAATCGCCGATATACCGTCTGAACCGACGGTTATTCGCTCAGTGCCCTTTCGCCTCGTTAGACGTAGGGTTGGCCACCAAACCCTCTCGGGAGTCGCTGCCGCCCCGGCATGGCGGAGAGTTTCTCCCGCCACGCGGCGCGCCAGTCACTCGACACATGAGCGGCCTTGGATCTTCGCGCTGCTCTGCGCGCCGCATTCCGTTCGGCTTTCCGAGCCTCCTTGTACACGTCCGTATTGCGACAGTTATGGCATTTCACCTGATTAAGTTTGCTGCTGGAGGCAAGGCTGCTGCCGTGGCTGCCGCAGGCGAGATGACCCGCGACCTTGTAGTGAGTAACCATCGGTTAATCTCCTCATGATGTTGAGTGCAGCGCAAGGAAGGCGATACGAGATCGGTTGCTTCGAAGCAGACGCAAAAGCGAAGCCGCCAAGGCGCTTGCGGCGAACCAGAGGCCTTACCCTGGCATGGACTCGCACCATCAGAGAGCGAATGAACTTACCTGCACCTAAGCAGCATAGTCCCGCTCACGGTTGCGATCCCTGCGTTTGGTTAGACCACTCCCTGTGGGGGCTGGTTCGCCGACTGGCGGCGAGGTCATGCACGCCTCGAGGCGTTATTGAACTGAAGCCGTTCGGCAGCATGCTGCGTTAAAAGCAGGCTCGAATGCGAGCCCCGGCTAGGCGTCCCCGACAACATGCTCATTTACAGCTCGTGAACTGCGCTTTCTCGCCTGTTTTTGCCTTGCCTTGCCTTCGCCCGCTACGTTTTCACACCGCCTGCCTCGAGCGTTTTTTTGCGTTATGGCGTGGAGCTGGTCAGCGGCCGATGCTCGATGTCCAGCTTGAAGAAGGTCGCGGCGCCGGCTTCGGTCTCGTAGCCACTGTTGTCCTGGGGGTAGGCCCCGGCCTTGAAGTACAAGGATTTCGCCGCCCAAGCCGAATCGAGCCGGGTATTCCAGTTGTTGTTATTGAGGTTGATCGACAGCGTGCCGCCCGGGGTCAGGTGGATGCTGTAGGTGAAGCGCTGATTCAGTTCGATGTGGCTGGCGATAGTGATGACCTGAATCGGTGCGTCGGGCTTGAGGCGCACCTTGGCCACGATATTGCCGCCAGCCAAATACTCCTTGTATTGGTACTCCAGCTTGAGCAGCGGTGCGCTGCTCTGGTGGGCGTGGATCTGGCCGATCACCAGCTTGCCGGTCGAGGGTACCTGGCTGATTTTCAGGGAGGCACGCAGGAAATTGTCGGCGCTGGGGTAGGTCCAGTTGTGCCGCTTGCCGTCGGCGGAGGTCTCGCGCAGCTCGCTACGCGGGTATTTGGCATTTTTGGTGGTGCTGCCGTTGACCGGGGCCCAGAAGAAGATCGCGCCGTCTTTCGACTGGAAGTAGTGATCCTGATAGCCGCCGGCCAACAGGGGGGTGTCGATGGTGGTGGCGGGGATACCGACGGGAATGCTCAGATTCCAGGTGGCAAGATCGATCATGACTGATTCTCCTAGAAGAGAAATGACTTCAGTCGGGGGCACATCTCATCCTTGAGTCAGTAACGGCTTACTTGGCATTCCTGCGGGTGGCACACGCGAACTGGAAGAGGTTGGGGCAGGGGCTGCCATTGGCCGCGGGATGCGGTCGTCATTATAGCGGCAGGCTGCTCGGGGAGATGAGGGCCGCCGGTCGGTTTGTTGGCGTCAAAACATTGCCGACACAGGCCCGGCGCCGTATCTGCTTCGCCTGGCAGCCGAGCGCGATGCCTGGATGCTCCAGATGGCGATAATTGGTCCTGGGGGATTGCCGGCGAGGGCACCATGATCTGGCGCGCTGTCGGTGACAGCAGCGGGTTTTCCAGCGGCTGGGGACAGGCCCCCCGAGCGTCCACAGACTGGCGGCGGCGGGTTGCCCGATCGCCGGGTTGCGGCATACTGCGCAACCCAGGCCCACGAGAATCGCCCGGTACTGTCCATGACCCCACTGAAATTCCTCCAGGGCTACCCGCTCCAGCTGCAAGAGCAGATCCGCCAGCTGATCGACGAGCAGCGCCTGGGCGACTACCTGGCCCAGCGCTACAGCGGCAAGCACGGTGTGCAGAGCGACAAGGCGCTGTACGCCTATATCGTGGCGTTGAAACAGGAGCATTTGCGCAATGCGCCGGCGATCGACAAGGTGCTGTTCGACAACCGCCTCGACCTGACCCATCGCGCCCTCGGCCTGCACACCGCGATTTCCCGGGTGCAGGGCGGCAAGCTCAAGGCGAAGAAGGAGATTCGCGTCGCCGCCTTGTTCAAGGACGCCGCGCCGGAGTTTTTGCAGATGATCGTGGTGCACGAACTGGCCCACCTGAAAGAGGCCGAGCACAACAAGGCGTTCTACAAACTCTGCGAATACATGCTGCCCGACTATCATCAGGTGGAGTTCGATCTGCGTGTGTACTTGACTTGGCGCGAGCTGCAGGGGCGTAGCCCGGCCTGAGTTCGCGGGCGGCCGGCAATCAATGCTCGGGGTCAGTCACCGAGTTGCTTGTCAGCCGCGCAGCAGCAGATTGAGCTGATCGACCACTTCCGCCCAGTCGGCGTCCTCGAGGATCTCCTCGCGCAGAAAGCTGGCCTGGGCGGCGCTCCAGAAGGGCGCATCAGCCAGTTTGCAGGTTTCCGGCAGCGGCGAATGGGTGGTGATGAAGCGCTCGATGCTGGCTTGTTCGGCAGGCAAACCGAGCTGCTTAAACAGCGCCGAAAGACCGTGGGTAGGGCTTTCCATGATGTGCTCCTCTGGAGAGTGGACTCGCCCTTACAGCCTAGCGTATATCGACAAATACCGGCCGCAGGATGCAGACCGCCGAGGCCTGCATGCAGGCAGGTTTTTCAGGGGCTCGAGGTGGCAGCATGCCTTCAGGGTTTTCGCGCAGGTTGTTCGCGGTGGTGGCCAGCCTTGCGCTGCTGCTTCCTCCGTTGGCGCTGGCGCGCGAGTTGCTGGCGGTCGGCAGCGATTTTTCGCGGGTTTTCGAGCGCACGGCGGCGGGCGAATACCGGGGGCTCGGCCCTGACGTCCTGCGCCAGGTGCTTGAGCCGCGTGGCTACAGCCTGCGCTTCGCGTCTTACCCCTGGGCCCGCGCGCAGCGCATGGTCGAGTTGGGTCAAGCCGACATCCTTATCGGCCCCTATCGCAGTCCTGCGCGCGAGGCGCGTTTCGCGTTTGTCGGGCCGGCTTTCTATCGCGACCGGATCGTCTTTTATCGCCGCAGCGACAAGCCGTTTGCTTGGTTCGGCGATTTCCGCCAACTGGACGGCCAGCGCATTGGCGTGGTGCGTGCCTGGGCCTACGGGGAGCGTTTCGATAGCGTGCGCGAGGGCTAGACCTGGTCACCGTGGAGGGGGTCGCCAACGGCCTGAAAATGCTCAGCGTCGGACGCCTCGAGTTGCTCGCCAGCAATCAGCGCAACACCCAGCCGGTGTTACAGGCGCTAGGCTTGGGCGATGAAATCAGCCCGCTCGAACCCCCTATCGATTTCCAGGACGGTTACTTCGCCTTCCCTCTGCAGCGCAGCCATGCACGTCTGCGCGAGGATTTCGACGAGGGCTTTCGGCAGTTGGTCGGGCGTGGGCAACTAGCCCGGCTGGCGGCCCAGTGGCAGGTAGATATTCCATGAGAACGGCTATGCAGCAATTATTTTCTGAGGGTGAGCGTAGGGCCGGCCAGCAACGGCTCAATTTGATGGAGGTGGGCTGAAGCCCACTGAGTGCGGGCGTTCAGCAGACCCGCAGCACCTCGAACCGCTGGCTGCTGCTGCCCATGCGCAGCTCCACCTGATCACCTTCAGCGCAGCCGATCAGGCGTTGTCCAAGCGGTGCTCGTGGGCTGATCACCCGTACCTCCTGACCTTCCAGCAGCAGCTTCAGGCCGGCACCGTCCGGGCCGAGGAACAGGCACTGCTCAGCGCCCTGGGCATCGGCCAACCACACCAAGGCGCTGAGCTGAATGCCCAGTTGCGCATCGAAGGGCCGCAGTCTAAGTTTTTCCCAGGCGCTCAGGGCCTGGCGAATCTCCTCGACCCGGCGCGCCTGCCCGGCGGCCAGATAAGAGGCCTCCAGGCCCAGGGTATCGTACTTGTTCTCGGCAATATTCTCTTCATGGGTGGCCGCTTCATAGGCAGTCAACGCCGCTTGCTGGGCCAGTGCCAGGTCGCTGTGCAGCTTGTCGAGAATCAGTTGCTGGAGCAGAGCTTTGTTCAACGGTCACTCGCAGGGTCGGCAGGAAAAATCTCGGTCTATGCACCAAAGTCTAGTGTCGCCATGGCTACCGAAGGCGGCATTGTGCACGGGTTGCTACTAAAAGTGAGGGTGTGGGAATGAACATGATGCGGTCGATGGGGTTTTTCTTCCTGTTTCTGCTGGTGCCGCTGGGCGCCTTGCTGGCCAACTACCCAGGGCCGATTGCCGAATGGTTGAGCGGTCTGTTCGGTGTGCAAATCAGCCGGGGCAACCTCGGCGCCGGCTTCATGGTGCTGGCGGCGATCTGCCTCAAGGTCGATCTGACCATTCGTCGTCGCGCTCAGGCCAGCCAGGCGAGCATCGCCTGATTGCTCGGACGGCAATCTGCCATCAAATTGGCGCAATAGATCACGGCCTTGGCTACACTGCGCTCCATCTGCGGCGGGAGGCCATGATGGAGACGACACAGTCGGACTACTCGATTTATCGACAGGTAGTCACTCAACTGATGAATGACCAGGAGCAGCTGCCCAGCCTGCCGATGTTGACCCTGGAAATCCGCCGGGCGCTGGCCAGGCCAGAGGTCAGCATGACCCTGCTGGTCAGCCTGATCAGCAAGGATCCGGCGCTCAGTGCGTTGCTGATGAAGTACGCCTCCAGCGCCTTGCTGCGCACCCGCCTGGCACCGAAAACCCTGCAGGACGTGTTGCGCGTGCTCGGCATGCAGCAGGTGGATCGGGTGGTGATGCTGCACAGCGTCAAGAGCCTGTTCGTGCTGCACAGCGTCGGCCACAAGTTGCTGTTCATGGACGCCTGGCAGCGGCTGACCCTGAAGGCGAGCATCTGCGGCTTTCTCGCACGCCAGGTGGGGACGGTGCAGGCCGATCATGCGGTGCTCGCCAGCCTGCTCAGCGAGGTGGGCTCGCTCGCGGTGCTCTCGGCATTCAAGAGCGCTGATCTGGTGCCGACACCGGCGCGTTACCACAGCCTGTGCCAGGTCTACAGCAAATCGCTGGGGGTGATGCTGCTGAAAAAGTGGGCAGTGGATGAGGCCTACGTGGACATCGTGCGCGAGGCGGGCAATTGGACGCTGCAGCGCCAGCGGCAGATCGAGCTGCTCGATCTGGTCAACCTGAGCCTGTTCCACACCATGCATGACACCAACGGCGAAGCGCAGTTGCCGGCGCTGATCAGTCTGGCCGCCTACGCCAAGCTCGATAGCTTACACAATGAAGTGGCGGCGGACGGCAGCCTGGCCCTGGTCAGCCAGCATTGGGACGTAATCCATGAGATGGCCGCAGTGCTGCGCTAACGGCTCGACAGCCCGCTGCATAGCGCTTGGCTAGTGGCCTCTACGGTTGGCGGGTTAACTCAGCTTCGCCGGCCTCGGTGGGTCCTGCACCGACACTACAACCTGGCCTGCGGGCTGCATTCGCCGCGGGGCGCGCCGCCTAGGGCTTGCTGCGGTCCTTGAGCAGGTGCGCGGCGAGGGTGCGCAATGGCCCCAGTTGCCGGCAGATCAGCGCCAGCTGGGTCTGCACCAGTCGCTGCTGGTCGTCCTGTGTATCGGCGTGCTGCTCCAGTTCGGCGGCCAGTTGCTCTTCGGCATCGCTCTGAATCGCCACCGCATGTTCCTCGGCAAGGCTCTTGGCGATTTCCTCGAGGCTGGCGGCCAGGCGTGCGGCGCTCGCCGGCAGCGGGCTCTGCTGGTCGCCGAGGACAATTTCGCCGCGATGCGCGCCAAGGCCCGATAGGTAGTTGAGCAGGGTGTGCGACAGCACCAGGAAGCGAAAGCCGGTGTCCGCCTCTTTACGAAAATGCCCGGGTTCCATGAGCATGTTGCCGAGGGTGGTGGACAGCGCGGCTTCGGCGTTGTGCGCATTGCGCCGGGCCAGGCGGTAGGCCAGGTCGTCGCGCTTGCCGCTGACATACTGCTGGATGATCTGGCGCAGGTAGGTGCTGTTGCAGCTGAGGGTGTTGGCCAGCATGCGGTTGAGCCGGCGGCCCTGCCATTCCGGCAGGATCAGGAACACCGCCAGCCCGGCGATCAGGCTGCCGATCAGGGTGTCGAACAGGCGCGGCAGGATCAAACCGTAACCGTCGCCGACCTGGTTGAAACAGAACAGCACCAGCAGGGTGATTGCCGCGGTGGCCAGGGTGTAGCGGCTGCTGCGGGTGGCGAAGAAGGCCACCCCGGCAGCCACGGCGAAGAAGGCTTGAATCAGTGGGCTGGGGAACAGGTCGAACAGCGCCCAGCCGAGCACCAGGCCGAGTACCGTGCCGGCGATCCTTTGCACCAGTTTGCGCCGGGTGGCGCCGTAGTTCGGCTGGCAGACGAACACCGTGGTCAGCAGGATCCAGTAACCCTGGGTTGGGTGAATCCAGTGCAGCACGCCATAGCCGGCGGCCAGGGCGATGGCCAGGCGCAGGGCGTGGCGGAACAGCAGTGAGGTCGGGGTCAGTTGCTGGCGCAGACGATCCGCGACCTCCTTGAACGAGTGCGGCTCGCGATCCAGCAGGCTGCTGTCCTGTTGCTCGGCCAGGGCATTGGGGTTGCTGGCGTGGCCGAGCAGCTGGTCGAGGGCGGCGAGGTTGCCGGCCAGGGCGGCTAGCGAGCGCAGCAGCTGGCGCCAGGCCGGGTTGCTCTGCCGTCCCAGGTGCTGCAATGAGGCATGTAGGTCGTCCAACGCCTGACTGCACTGCTCGCGGTACTCGAACGGCTGGCGCAGTTCGATGGCCTGGGCCAGGCGCTGACAGGCCTCGCCATGCAGGCGCAGCAGGCGCTGGCAGCGGAACAGCACATCGCTGTGAAAGAAGGCTTCGGCTAGCTCGTTGTACGGGTAATGCGAGGAACTGGCGCGCTCGTGGATGTCCTGGGCGAGGAAGTACAGCTTGAGGTAGCGACTGACCTTGCTGCCTGGCCGAGCACCGCCGACGCGGTGCAGGATGATTTCCTTGGCGGCATTCAGTGCCGCCACCACCCGACCGTTTTGCTTGGCCAGGGCCAGGCGCCGCTCTTCCACATCGAGTTGGCGCAGCGGCTCGAACAGGGCGGCCTTGAGCTTGAGGTACTGGCCCAGTTCGCGGAACAGCCGGGCCAGGCTGTGCTGCACCGGCTGGTTGGCAAACAGGGCATTCCAGATCACCGACAACACCCCGTACCAGGCCGCTCCCGCCACCATTATCAGCGGTTCCAGCCACAGGCCGGCGATGCCGCCGCGCTGCTCCACACCGATCATGCTGTAGATCGCCAGGATCAGGGTGGCCGAGCCCAGGGTGGCGTAGCGCTCACCGAGGGCGCCGAGCATGGTCAGGGCGAAGCTGGCCAGGGCCAGGGCGCTGACGAGCAGCCAGGGGTAGGGGAACAGCCACTCGACTGTGTAGGCCGCCGCGCTGAAGCAGCCGAGGGTCACCAGCAGTGCGGTCAGGCGGCCTTGCCAGCTGTCGTCGGTCTCGGCCAGGGCGCTGGCGATCACCCCGAGAAACAGCGGAGTCAACGCCTGCATCCAGTCCTGCGCCCAGCACAGCCACAGGCTGCCGCTGAGGGCGATGAGCACCCGCAGGCTGTAGCTGAATTTATCCAGCGCCCACAGGCGGCGCAGGGAGTGGCGAAAAGAGCTGGCGGGCATCCGGGCGACCTTGTGCAGCGGTAATAGTGAGCAGACTAACGGAGTATGCGGGCGTCTGGCACCCTATTGATGACAGCTTTTGTGGCCGGTCTGCCAGCTCGGGGCGAAGACGCCGACTCTGCGCGAAAACGCATGGACTATCCTCTAAGCAGACAACCGTACTTTGCCAGTCTTTTGCCACCCGTAACGGCTGTCGTGGAGAGGGCCGTGAAGGTTTTCCCGATACAGCGTTTGCTCCTGCTCCTGCTCCTGGCCCTGTTGCTCTTGCCCGCAGGGCTGACGGCGGCCCCCGCGGTGGTGGTGGAGTTGCGCGTCGATGGCGCGATTGGCCCGGCCAGCGCCGACTATGTGGTGCGCGGCTTGGCCCGCGCGGTGAACGAGGGCGCGGTACTGGTGGTGCTGAGCATCGACACCCCCGGCGGCCTGGACACCTCGATGCGCTCGATCATCAAGGCGATTCTCGCCAGCCCGATTCCGGTGGCCAGCTTCGTTGCACCCAGTGGTGCGCGGGCCGCCAGTGCCGGCACCTATATCCTCTATGCCAGCCATATTGCGGCGATGGCGCCGGGCACCAACCTCGGCGCGGCCACCCCGGTGCAGATTGGCGGCACGCCCGGTTCGCCGTCACCAGCACCGGACAAGCCGCAGAGCGCCGATAAGGGTGACACGCCCGGCAGCGCCGCCGAGGCCGAGAAGGCCGGCGCACCGACCGATACCCTGAGTAAAAAACAAATCAACGATGCCTCCGCCTATATCCGTGGCCTGGCGCAGCTGCGCGGGCGCAATGCCGAGTGGGCCGAGCGGGCGGTGCGCGAGTCGGTCAGCCTGTCCGCCGAAGAAGCGCTCGAGCTCAAGGTGGTCGATTACCTCGCCCGTGACCTGGCCGATCTGCTCACACAGCTGGACGGTAAACGCTTCACCGCCGCCGGCGTCGAGGTGACGCTGCAGACCGCCGATGCCGTGGTGGTCAGCCGCGAGCCGGACTGGCGCGCACGGTTGCTGGCGGTGATCACCAATCCCAGTGTGGCGCTGCTGTTGATGATGATCGGTGTCTACGGTCTGTTCTTCGAATTTTCCAACCCGGGCAGCGGCGTCGGCGGCGTGCTCGGTGGCATCTGTCTGATTCTGGCGCTGTACGCCCTGCAGTTGTTGCCGGTCAACTACGCTGGAGTGGCCTTGATCCTGCTCGGCATCGCCTTTATCGCGGCCGAGGCCTTCATGCCGAGTTTCGGTGTGCTCGGGATTGGCGGGTTGGTTGCCTTCGTCTTTGGCGCCTTGATTCTGATCGACACCGAAGTGCCCGGCTTCGGCATTCCCCTGACGTTGATCGTGACCCTGGCCCTGACCACGGGAGCGATTATTTTCGCCATCGTCAGCATGGCCTTGCGCGCCAGGCGTCGCGCCCTGGTCGGCGGCGACAGCGAACTGATCGGCAGTCTGACGCGGATCCAGGCGGTGCAGCCGAGCAACCCGCTGGGCGGCTGGGTGCAACTGCAAGGCGAGAACTGGCAGGTCGTCAGCCAGGTGCCGCTGCAACCCGGCCAGCAGGTGCGGGTGCTGGCGCGCAAAGGCTCGATGCTGGACGTCGCCACCACTGAAGCAACATCGCCACAAGGAGACTGACATGGGTTTTGAACTGAGTTTTGCCACGCTGGCGGTGCTGCTGATGGCGCTGCTGGTTTCGGCGTTTCGTATCCTGCGCGAATACGAGCGCGGCGTGGTGTTCCAGTTGGGGCGCTTCTGGCGGGTCAAGGGGCCGGGCCTGGTGATCATCATTCCGGGCATCCAGCAGATGGTCCGCGTCGACCTGCGCACCATCGTGATGGATGTGCCGACCCAGGACGTGATTTCCCGCGACAACGTCTCGGTCAAGGTCAATGCAGTGATCTACTTTCGCGTGCTTGACCCGCAGAAGGCGATCATCCAGGTCGAGGATTACCACGCGGCCACCAGCCAGCTGTCGCAAACCACTCTGCGCGCGGTGCTCGGCAAGCACGAACTGGACGAGATACTCGCCGAGCGCGAGCGCTTGAATGTCGATATCCAGCAAGTGCTGGATGCACAAACCGACGCCTGGGGCATCAAGGTGGCAAATGTCGAGATCAAGCACGTCGACCTCGACGAATCGATGATCCGCGCCATCGCCAAGCAGGCCGAAGCCGAGCGTGAGCGGCGGGCCAAGGTGATTCATGCCGAGGGTGAATTGCAGGCCTCGGAAAAACTCATGCAAGCCGCCGAGATGCTTGGCCGCCAACCAGGCGCCATGCAGCTGCGCTACATGCAGACCCTGAGCAATATCGCCGGCGACAAGAGCTCGACCATCGTCTTTCCGCTGCCGATCGAACTGCTCCAGGGCATGGCCGAACGCAAGGGCAATAATTAGCCGGCCACAGCGCTGGGGCTCGCGGCGTGCGAGTTTCTGCGCTGTGGCCGAGGCTGCTGACGGAGGCTGCGATGAACATTCGCTACGAGAGTATTCTGGCCACCATCGGCCGCACCCCGGTGATCCGTATCAATCGCCTGGCGCCGCCTGGCGTCGAGTTGTACGTCAAGGCGGAAGCCTTCAATCCCATGGGCTCGGTCAAGGACCGCATGGCCCTCAGCGTGATCGAGGCGGCCGAAGCCAGCGGTGCACTGCAACCCGGGCAGACGGTGATCGAGGCCACCAGCGGCAACACCGGCATCGGCCTGGCCATGGTCTGCGCGGCCAAGGGTTATCCGCTGGTGGTGACCATGGCCGAGAACTTCAGCATCGAGCGGCGCAAGATTCTGCGTTTTCTTGGCGCCCGAGTGGTGCTTACCCCGGCGGCGCTCAAAGGCAGCGGCATGCTCGGCAAGGCCGAGGAACTGGCGGCGGCGCATGGCTGGTTCCTGGTGCGCCAGTTCGAGAACGAGGCCAACGCCGACGCCCACACGCGCACCACCGCCCTGGAAATCCTCGAGGCCTTCGCCGATGGCTCGCTCGACTACTTCGTCACCGGCTACGGCACCGGCGGCACGCTCAAGGGCACGCGCGGGTGTTGCGCGAGTACCGTCCGGCAACCCGCATCGTGGTCTGCGAGCCGGATAACTCGCCGTTGCTGGGTAGCGGTATCGAACAAACGCGTGACGCCGACGGTCGGCCGCTGAACAGCCACCCGGCGTTTCGCCCCATCTGATGCAAGGCTGGACCCCGGATTTCATCCCCAAACTCACCGAAGACGCCCGCCGTCTTGGCCTGATCGACCGGATCGTGCCGATCAACGGTAGCCAGGCCCTGCACTACGCCCGCCAGTTGGCGCGCCAGGAGGGCATCTTCTGCGGGCCTTCGAGCGGCGCCACCTTCGCTGGCGCCATGGCTGTGGCCGCCGCTGCTGCCCCGGCAGCCGCATCCTGTGCATGCTGCCGGACACCGGCGAGCGCTATTTGTCCACGCCGCTGTTCGACGACATCGCCGTCGACATGAGCGAGGAGGAACAGCAGCTGGCCAGCTCGACGCCCAACTACCGCTTCGACGTCAGCCCCGCCACGCCAAGTGCGGCGCAGCCAGAGCCTATCGGCGAAGAAGTCGATGCCAAGATCGAGGCGTTGCTGGCGCAGATCCTCGCCGACCGCCAGCAGCCATTGGTGATGTTTGCCCTGGAATGGTGCGAGTTCTGCTGGTCGGCGCGCAAGCTGTTCAACGCCCTCGGCGTGGCCTACCGCTCGGTCGACCTGGACTCGGTCGAGTACCAGCAGGACGACCTCGGCGGCCGCCTGCGTGTGGCGCTGCGGCGCAAGAGCGGGATGCTCAGCATCCCGCAGATATTCGTCGGTGGCGAACTGGTCGGGGGCTGCAATGAACTGTTTGGCGCCTATGCCGATGGTCGGCTCGCCACGCTGTTGCGTGCCCAGGGCGTCGAATTGGCTGAGGTGCCTGCGATCGATCCGACCACCCTGGCGCCGGCCTGGCTGCATCCGCGCAGCTGACAGGCTGCGGACAAACTGTCGCGTTCTGCGCCAAGTTGCGCAGAACGCGCCGTGACACGGGAGCGAATCGGGGCTTTCCCCTGAAGTGCGGCGGATATACAGGGAGGTCGGCGCCATCGCTCTTCTACACTTCAAGTTACTCGTCGGCTTAAGGAGAGAATCATGCGTATCGGTGTTCCCAAAGAGATCAAGAACCATGAGTACCGCGTCGGCTTGACCCCACATTCGGTAGCCGAACTGACCAGCCTTGGCCATCAGGTCTGGGTCGAGACGTTGGCCGGCGCCGCGATCGGCTTCAGCGACGGCGACTACCAGACGGCCGGCGCGCAGATCGCCGGGGACGCGGCGCAGGTGTTCGCCGAGGCGCAGTTGATCGTCAAGGTCAAGGAGCCGCTGACCGCCGAGCGCGCGCGGCTGCGCCCCGAACACACGTTATTCACCTACCTGCACCTGGCGCCGGACCGGCCGCAGACCGACGAGCTGATGGCCAGCGGTGCCACCTGCATCGCCTACGAAACCGTCACCGATAGTCACGGCCGGCTGCCGCTGCTGGCGCCGATGTCCGAGGTGGCGGGGCGCATGTCGATCCAGGCCGGGGCCAATTGCCTGGAAAAAGCCAGGGGCGGGCGCGGTGTGCTGCTCGGCGGCGTACCGGGGGTGGCGCCGGGCAAGGTAGTGATTCTCGGCGGCGGCGTGGTCGGCAGTCATGCCCTGGCCATGGCGGTAGGCCTGGGCGCCGATGTCACGGTGCTGGACAAGAGCGTCGATGCCCTGCGTCGGCTGGACACCCAGTACGCCAGCCGCATCACCACCCTCTATTCGACTCGCGCCGCGCTGCGCGAGCAGATTCTGGCGGCCGACCTGGTGATCGGCGGCGTGCTGATTCCCGGTGCCGCCGCGCCCAAACTGATCAGCGCCGAGATGGTCAGGCAGATGCAGCCCGGTTCGGTGTTGGTGGATGTGGCGATCGACCAGGGTGGCTGTGCCGAGACCTCCAAGGCCACCACCCACGATAATCCGACCTATGTGGTCGATGAGGTGGTGCATTACTGTGTGGCCAACATGCCCGGCGCGGTGGCGCGCACCTCGACCCTGGCGCTGAACAACGCGACCCTGCCGTTCGTCATCGCCCTCGCCGAGAAAGGGACGCGCCGCGCGCTGGAGGACGACCCGCATCTGTGCAATGGCCTCAACGTGGCCAAGGGTGTGATTATCTGCGGCAGCGTCGCCGAAGCCCATGGCTTGCCCTTCCAATCGGCGACCAGCGTGCTGGAACATCTGCTGTAGCGCGAGCGGCCGGGGCCCGCACAGGGAGTGTCTGCTGCTTTTGTCGGCGGGTTGACCTCGGCGCGATACTTTTGGCCTGCAGGGCAGGCCGGCTTTCGCCGCGTGGCGCCTCTCAGCGCCCCGAAATCACGCTGATTCGCCCCAGCAGCGGCAGGCGCGTCAGTTGCCGGCTCAGCGGTGCACTGATGCGCTCCAGCCAGGCGCTGGCCGCGCAGGCGAAGGGGGTATAGCAGCCCCATGCCAGCGCCAGCAGGCTGAGGAACACCCCGCCAACCAGCGCGTCCGAAGCCCAATGGGCGCCAGCGACCAGGCGTGGCAGCATGAACAGCACGGCCATGCTCCAGACCAGTAGCAGCTTCCAACCGCGGGCGAAGAAACTCATGAACAGCGCCCAGAGCAGCAGCACCGAGGCGTGGTCGCCGGGGAAGCTGCGGCTGGCGCTGTCTTTCATGTCCCAGCGCTCTGCCCAGGCGGGGAACAGTTCGGTCAGGCGCGCGCTGCCTTCTACCACCAGTGAGGCGCTCGGCCGTTGCCAGTCCATCAGTTTGACCAGATCGGCGAAACCGACGCGTATCAGCAGCATTACCAGCAGGACGGCGAAAAAGGCGAACAGCGCTCGGCGCACCTGGGCACCGCTGAATACCAGGTCGGCCTTGAGCATCACTGCCAGCATCAGCAGGCCGACGCCCATATCCGTCGGGCGCATGCTGCCGATGGCCCAGATGTGCGCCCACAGACCGGCCGCGTGCACCGGTTCGTTGAGCAGGGCGAACAGTAGCAGGTCGAGTCGATCCCACAGTTGGCGGGTTGGCTGCCACAGCCAGCTGGCGAGCAGCAGCATGGCGCTAATGTGGCAGATCAGCAGGGGGCGCAGGCGCCATTGGCTGTTGACGAAAGTGCAGGGCATGCTACCGCTCCTTGGTGGAAATAATGGTGTGCCTTCCCAGGCGGCGCGCATTGTAGGGGAGCTGGTTGGGGTTTGCATGTGACCTGAGCCGCAAATCCCCCCGAAGATTGATCGTCAATCGGCAAGCCCGTGGCGGTCATTCGGCGTGCGGTCCTTGGTTAGCGCGGCATTTGTGCATAAAATCGCCTGATTTTCGCAGTTCCCCTTGCAGGCGAGCCCGCTATGCCCGATTTCACCCAACGCTTTCTGTTCGACGACACCGACATTCGCGGCGAGTTGGTCGTCCTGGGCGAGAGCTACCAGCACGTGCTGGCCAAACATGAATACCCGCAGCCGGTCGCGCAATTGCTTGGCGAGCTGATGGCCGCTGCATCCTTGCTGGTTGGCACCCTGAAGTTCGACGGCCTGCTGATTTTGCAGGCGCGCTCCTCGGGTGCGCTGCCGTTATTGATGGTCGAATGCTCCAGCGCCGGCGAACTGCGCGGGATCGCCCGCTACCAGGCCGAACAGATCAGTGCCGATGCCGGCCTGGCCGAGCTGATGCCCGATGGTGTGCTGGCGATGACCATCGACCCCGCCCAGGGGCAGCGCTATCAAGGCATCGTCGACCTGGACGGCGCCACGTTGAGCGATTGCCTGACCAACTATTTCACCACGTCAGAGCAACTGGCCACCCGCTTCTGGCTGTGTGCCGACGGTCAGCGCGCGCGCGGCCTGCTGCTCCAGCAGTTGCCCGCCGATCGACTGCACGATCCGGAAGAGCGCGAGGCCAGCTGGCAGCATGCGGCGACCCTGGCCGGCACCCTGACCCACGAAGAACTGCTCGGCCTGGACAATGAAACCCTGCTGCACCGTCTCTATCATGAAGAGTCGCTGCGCCTGTTCGAGCCGCGTGCGCTGCAGTTTCGTTGCAGCTGCTCGCGTGAACGTTCGGCCAATGCGCTGGTCAGTTTAGGTCAGGCCGATGCCGAGCTGCTGCTGAGCGAACATGCCGGCCAGGTGGTGATCGATTGCCAGTTCTGCAACCAGCGCTACGCGTTTGACGCGGCCGACATCGTCCAGCTATTCATCGGCGGCGGCAGCGCAGGGCCTGCGGACACGCTGCATTGACGCCGATAGTTTGCGCCTATCGATCCCTTGGCGGGTCGAGTGCTGCCAAGGGACGGGCTTTCTGGCATAATCCCGGCACTTTTTTCTCGCTGTAGTAGTGTCTTTGCTTTTACTACAAACCGTTTGGAAACTCGGCCCTTTGGCCGACGGGGACCCTCATGACGCAAGCTAACAACGCCGTGTACACCGACATCAGCGCTGCACAACTGGTCGAAGAAGCCATTCGCCGCGGTGAGGGCGAACTGGCTGCCAGTGGCGCCCTGGTCGTCCGTACCGGCCACCGCACTGGTCGTTCGCCGGCTGATCGCTTTATCGTGCAGGAGCCGAGCACCGAGGCGAAAATCGCCTGGGGCGCGATCAACCGCCCGTTCCCAGCCGACAAGTTCGATGCCCTGTGGGATCGCGTCGAGGCGTTCAGTCGTGATCAGGACTCCTTCGTTTCCCACGTGCATGTAGGCTCCGCCGAGGAACACTCCCTGGCAGTCAAGATGACCACCGCCACGGCCTGGCAGAACCTGTTCGGCCGTCAGCTGTTCATCAACCCCGAGACTTACAACCAAGCCGGCAAGGACGAGTGGACGGTGCTCAACGTGGCCAACTTCGAGTGCGTGCCCGAGCGTGACGGCACCAACTCCGACGGCTGCGTGATCATCAACTTCGCCGCCAAGAAGGTTCTGCTGGCCGGCATGCGTTACGCCGGTGAGATGAAGAAAGCCATGTTCTCGGTGCAGAACTTCCTGCTCCCGGAAAAAGACGTGCTGCCGATGCACTGCGCCGCCAACATCGGCGAAGAGGGCGATGTGACCCTGTTCTTCGGCCTGTCCGGCACTGGCAAGACCACCCTGTCGGCCGACGAGTCGCGCTACCTGATCGGCGATGACGAACACGGCTGGGGCGAGGGCGTGGTGTTCAACATCGAGGGCGGTTGCTATGCCAAGTGCATCGACCTGTCCGAGAAGAACGAACCGGTAATCTGGAAAGCCATCCAGTTCGGTACCGTGCTGGAAAACGTCGTCCTCGACGACGAGCGCGTGCCGGATTACACCGATGACAGCCTGACCCAGAACAGCCGCGCCGCCTACCCGCTGGAGTTCGTCGAGAAGCGCAGCGAGAAGAACCTCGGCGGCGAGCCGAACGCGGTGATCTTCCTGACCTGCGACCTGACCGGCGTGCTGCCGCCAGTGTCGATCCTCAGCGAAGAGCAGGCGGCCTACCACTTCCTGTCTGGTTACACCGCGCTGGTCGGTTCCACCGAGATGGGCAGCGGCAGCGGCATCAAGTCGACCTTCTCCACCTGCTTCGGCGCGCCGTTCTTCCCGCGCCCGGCTGGCGAATACGCCGAATTGCTGATCAAGCGCATTCGCGGCTTCAACTCCAAGGTCTACCTGGTCAACACCGGCTGGACCGGCGGCGGCTACGGCGTCGGCAAGCGCTTCAATATTCCGACTACCCGTGGCGTGATTGCCGCGATCCAGAGCGGCGCGCTGATCGGCACCGAGACCGAGCAACTGCCGATCATCAACCTCAGCGTGCCGACGTCGGTACCGGGCGTCGAAACCAGCCTGCTCAACCCACGCAACACCTGGGCAGACCAGAACGGCTACGACGAAGCAGCCAAAGGCCTGGCCAAGCTGTTCGTCGAAAACTTCAAGAAGTTCGATGTCAGCGACGCCATCAAGCAGGCCGGCCCGCAGCTCTAAGCTGCAGCGCGCCCTGCGACAGAGCCGCCTTCGGGCGGCTTTTTCGTTATGCCGATTAGGTGCTGCGTGGTCGCGAGCAAACCGCCGCCGATTCTTCTGCCCCCAGGCATTGTGGTGCGCACGGCGCACCCTACCCAAGGCACCTTCACCGCGATATGGTCACAGGCCATCCAGCGGTCAACGGAGTGACAGCTCATGTACACAACTCTTGAACGTGTTTTCGGTTTCAAGCAACTGCGTCCCGGCCAGGAAGCGGCGATCGGCGCCGTGCTGGCCGGGCGCTCGGCGGCGGCGATCTTTCCCACCGGTTCGGGCAAGTCGCTGTGCTACCAGTTGTCGGCGCTGCACCTGCCGCACCTGACCCTGGTGGTCTCGCCATTGCTGGCGCTGATGCAGGATCAGCTGGCTTTTCTCGCCCGCCACGGCATCAGCGCCGCCAGCATCGACTCGGCGCAGAGCCGCGAAGACGCCAGCGCGGTGATGGCCCGGGCCAAGTCCGGCGAACTGAAGATCCTGATGATCTCGGTCGAACGCCTGAAGAATGAACGTTTCCGCAACTTCATCGGCCAGGTGCCGATCTCCCTGCTGGTGATCGACGAGGCCCACTGCATCTCCGAGTGGGGCCACAATTTTCGTCCCGACTATCTCAAGTTGCCCGACTACCAGCGCCAGTTCGGCATTCCCCAGGTGCTGCTGCTCACTGCCACCGCCACGCCTCCGGTGATCGCCGACATGCAGGCCAAGTTCGCCATCGCGCCGGCGGATGTGATCACCACCGGCTTCTACCGGGCCAACCTCAACCTGCTGGTCGAGCCGGTCAGTGGCGCCGACAAGCAGCGCCGGTTGGTCGAGTGGCTGGGGGCCAAGGCCGAGCAGCCGAGCATCGTCTACGTCACCCAGCAGAAGACCGCCGAGCAGGTCGCCGAACGCCTGAGCCAGCGCGGAATCGCCGCCAGCGCCTATCACGCCGGCATGGCCCATGAAGCACGCGAGGCGATCCAGCGCCGGTTCATGGGCGGGCAGATCAATTGCATCGTCGCCACCATCGCCTTCGGCATGGGCATCGACAAGAGCGACATCCGCAACGTGGTGCATTTCGACCTGCCCAAGTCGATCGAGAACTACAGTCAGGAGATCGGCCGGGCCGGGCGCGACGGCCAGCCGTCCGACTGCCTAGTGCTGGCCAACCGCGACAGCCTCAACGTGCTGGAAAACTTCGTCTATGGCGACACGCCCGAGCAGGGCGGCATCCGCTGCGTGCTCGACGAACTGCTGGCCAGCAGCCAGGACGGTCAGTGGGAACTGCTGCTCAATGCTCTGTCCGAGCAGAGCAACATCCGCCAACTGCCGCTGAAAACCCTGCTGGTGCAATTGGAGCTGCGCGGCATCATCGCCCCGCGCTACGCCTACTTCGCCGAATACCGCTTCAAACTCCTGCTCGAGCCCGAGGCCCTGCTGGCCAAGTTCGACGGCGAACGCCGCCAGTTCGTCGAGGCCATCCTCACTAGCTCACAGCGCGCCCGCACCTGGTGCACCCTGGATTTCGACACGCTCTACCAGCAGCACCAGGCCGACCGCGGGCGGGTGGTCAAGGCGCTGGACTACTTCCAGGAAAAGGGCTGGATCGAGCTGGAAAGCAAGCAGATGACCGAGGTCTACGCGCTGCTCGATGCCGGCTTCGATCCTGAAGCACTGAGCGCCGAGTTGCATGGTTACTTCAAGCAGCAGGAACGCAGTGAAATCACCCGCATCCACGCCATGCTCGAACTGTTCGCCACCGAGCACTGTCTGAGTCAGCGCCTGGCCGCCTACTTCGGTGACCGCCAGGCGCCCGAGCGTTGCGGTCACTGCTCGGTGTGCCATGGCCAGGTCGCCCACCTGCCGGAGCCGCCGCCGCTGCCCGCATTGGCCGAACATGACCTGCAACGCCTGTGCGGCAGCTTTATCCAGCGCCACGCCGAGTTGAAAGGCCACACACCGAGCGCCGAATGCCTGACCCGCTTCCTCTGCGGTATCAGCGTGCCGCTGTTGAGCAAACTCAAGGCGCGCGGGATTGCCGGCTTCGCCGCGTTGGACAGCTACCCCTACGCCGAGGTGCGCGCCTGGGCCGAGCAGGCAGGCTAATCAGGTGACGGCTTGAGGGCGCATAACGGCCCGGTTCTCGAGCGAGCAGTTGCCGAGGCCTGGCCGGATCGGCAGGCCGCTTAAGGGATTTTGTAGCTGTCGGGTATCTCAAGCGCCACGAAGTGGCGCATATGCTCCAAAAAGCCTTGATGAAATTTAGACAGCCGAGCTTGGGTGGGAATCAGCATGCTGAAATCCATCTCGATCACCGGCTCGAAGGCACGAAACAGCACGCCGCTTCCCCGGTATTCGAGCGCGCTGATGGCATCCACCAGGGCGACCCCGGCGCCCTGCTCGACAAACATGCACATGGGGATCGACAACTGGGTCTCCAGGCGCAGTTCACGCTGCACGTCATGGGCGGCGAAAATCGCGTCTATATGCTGGCGCGAGGCAATCGCCTGCGGGTAGGAGATGAAGGCTTCACCCTCCAGGTCTTCGGGCACTATCAGTGCCTTGTCTTGTAGCCGGTGACCGACCGGCAAGGCGCACAGCAGGCGCGATTTCAGCAGCTTCTCGCTGCGCGGGCTGGGGTAGGTATTGGGTTGCACGATAAAACCCAGGTCGCAGCGCTGGCCCACCACCAGGTCCACCACTTCGCGTGACGACTGCACCACCAGGGTGATCTGCGCCTGCTCGTGCGCTTTGAGAAAAGCGCTGATCGCCCGCGGCAGAAAGGACAGTCCCAACGCTGGCGCGCAGGCGATATGCAGCGAGCCGCGGGTGAGGTTGCCGATTTCCCGGGCGGTGCGGGCGATGCGCTCCACCCCCAGCAGCGAGCGCTGCACTTCTTCGTACAGCACCAGCGCTTCCGGGGTGGGCTGCAGACGGCCTTTGGTCCGTTCGAACAGGGCGAAGCCGATGTCCTCCTCCAGCGCGCCGATCAGCCGGGTCGCCGCCGGCTGGGAGATGTGCAGCATCTCGGCGGCGCGGGTGACGGTCTGCCCGAGGATGACCGCACGAAAGGCTTCCAATTGACGCAGATTCATCCGCCGCAACCCCATAACAAAAAGACATAGTCTTGCCAAAATAAAGCATTTTTCATCGCCGCATAAGCGCCCTAGGATCAATCTCATCTTCAGCGACAAGGCAGTCTGACTGAATCCCGACACAAGCGCGGGAGTAATCCTGACTGAGGCGCACCCTATGCAGAAAACTGAGATCATGGTCGTTGGCGGCGGTTTGCTCGGCATGGCCATCGCCTACGGCCTGGCTCGCCTGGGGCGCCAGGTCAGCGTGCTGGACGAGGGCGACACGGCCTTGCGCGCGGCACGCGGCAACTTCGGCCTGCTCTGGGTACAAGGCAAAGGCTACGGCATGCCGGCTTATGCGCAGTGGACCCTGCAATCGGTGGCGCTGTGGCCGCAGCTGGCGCGCATGCTGCTGGACGACACCGGCATCGAGGTGCAACTGCGCCAGCCCGGCGGCTTTCAGCTGTGCCTGTCCGATGCGGAAATGGCCGAAGAAAGCCGTCGTCTGTGCTGGCTCAACGAGGCACTGGAGGGCGACTATCCCTTCGAACTGCTCGACCCTGCCGCCCTGCGCAAGCGCCTGCCCGGTGTCGGTGCGCAGGTGGTGGGCGCCTGCTATTCGCCGCTGGATGGCCACGTTAATCCGCTCAAGTTGTTGCGTGCCCTGCATGCTGGCTGTCACCAGCGCGGCGTGCAGCTACTCAATGGCCGCCGAGTCAGTGGCATCGCGCCACACGGCGAGGGCTTCGAGGTTGCCAGCGGCGATCAGCGTTGGCACAGCGAGCGCCTGGTGCTGGCGGCCGGACTGGGCAACCGCGAGCTCGGCGCTTTGCTGGGCCAGCCGGTACCGGTGCAGCCCAGTCGCGGGCAGATCCTGGTGACCGAACGCCTCGAGCCGTTCCTGCACTACCCCACCAGTACCGTCCGCCAGACCGACGAAGGCACCGTGCAGCTGGGCGATTCGGCGGAGTCGGTGGGCTTCGACGACGGCACCAGTAGCGCGGTCATGGCCGATATTGCCGGGCGGGCGGTGCGCTGTTTCCCGCGCCTGGCGAATGTGCGTCTGGTGCGCGCCTGGGGCGCGTTGCGGGTGTTGAGCCCGGATGGCGCGCCTATCTATCAGGCCCTGCCCGGCGCACCGGGCGCCAGCGTGCTGTCCTGCCACAGCGGCGTGACCCTGGCCGCCGCGCACGCCCTGCGCTTGGCGCCCTGGATCGCCGGTGAACAGGCATTGGCGGAGATCAGCCCCTTCGGTCTGCACCGTTTCGCCGCCTCTGCCGAGGTGCGTCATGCCAGCTGACAGCCTGTTCCGCCAACTGCCCACCGCCGCTGGGTTGCTCAGTATCGAGTTCGATGGCCAAGCCT
The DNA here is from genome assembly GCF_002025205.1 of Pseudomonas sp. CC6-YY-74. GTDB lineage: Bacteria > Pseudomonadota > Gammaproteobacteria > Pseudomonadales > Pseudomonadaceae > Aquipseudomonas > Aquipseudomonas paeninsulae. The sequence continues at coordinate 4,466,336 of NZ_CP019947.1, forward strand.
TACAGGTGCCGGCCGGCGTCTCGCTGGCGGCCGCCTTGCTCGCCGGCGGCGTGCGCCATACCCGCAGCACCCCGGTGAGCGGCAGCCCGCGCGCGGCCTACTGCATGATGGGCGTGTGCTTCGAATGCCTGGTCGAGGTGGACGGCATGCCCAACTGCCAGGCCTGCCTATTGCCAGTCTCACCCGGCATGCGTGTGCGCAGCCAGCGCGGGGCCCGTAGCCTGAGCCCGGCGCCCGCGCTGGAGGAGCACCACGATGACGCTTGAATCCGTCGACCTGCTGATCATCGGCGCCGGCCCGGCCGGCATGAGTGCGGCGCTCGAGGCGCGCCGCCATGGCCTGAGCGTGACGCTGCTGGACGAGCAACGCTCACCCGGCGGACAGATCTACCGCAACATCGACGGCAGCGACCCGCCGCGCCTGGCGATACTCGGTGCGGATTACCAGGCCGGCGCGAGCCTGAGCGCTGCCTTCATGGCCTGCGGCGCGCGCTACATCGGCGGCGCCGCGGTGTGGCAAGTCACCGCGCAGAAGCAGGTGCACTACCTGCTCGACGGCCGCGCCTATGTGCTGCAGGCGCGGCGCTTGCTGATCGCCACCGGCGCCTATGAGCGGCCCATGCCGATTCCCGGTTGGACCCTGCCCGGAGTGATGACCGCCGGTGCCGGGCAGATCCTGCTGAAAAATGCCGCGCTGTTACCCAGCGGCCCGGTGGTGCTGGCCGGCTGCGGCCCACTGCTCTATCTGTTGGCCGTGCAGTACCTGCGCGCCGGCGTTGCGCTGGCGGCGCTGGTCGATACCAGCAGCCACGCCGCTGCGCTACGCGCCTGGCGCCAGCTGCCGGGCGCCTTGCGCGGCTGGCGTGACCTGCTCAAGGGCCTGTCGTTGCTGGCCAGCCTGCGCCGCGCCGGCGTGGCGCATTACCGCGGCGCGCGTCATCTGGCGATTGAGGGCGAAGAGCAGGCCGCGGCCTTGCGTTTCAGCAGTGGCGGCAGCGAGCGACGCATTCCGGCGAGCTTGATCCTGTTGCACCAAGGGGTGGTGCCGAACACCCAGATCAGCTGGTCGCTGCGCCTGCAGCACCACTGGAGCAACCAACAACTGTGCTGGAGCGCCGAGCGCGACGCCTGGGGCGAAACCAGCCTGGCGGGCATTTTCATCGCCGGTGACGGCGGTGCCATTGGCGGTGCGCTGGCGGCGCAGCAGCAGGGCCGGATCGCCGCCCTGGCCATCGCCGGGCAGTTGCAACGCCTCCCTGCGCCTGCCATCGAGGCACTCGCCAAGCCCTACCGCCGCGCCCTGGCCCGGCAACTCGCCGCGCGGCCCTTGATCGACGCCCTGTACCGCCCACCACTGGAACACCGCGTACCGGCGGATGCCGTCATTGTCTGCCGCTGCGAGGAAGTCAGCGCCAGCGACATACGCCAGCATGTCGACCTCGGTTGCCTCGGCCCCAACCAGACCAAGGCCTTCGGTCGCTGCGGCATGGGCCCCTGCCAGGGACGCCTGTGCGGCCTGAGCGTGACCGAAGTGATCGCCGAACGGCGTGGCGTCCCCCCCGAGCAGGTCGGCTACTACCGCATCCGTTCGCCCTTGAAACCCATCACCCTCGCGCAATTGGCCAACGAGCCCACGGCCAGCGCCCCTCAGGAGTTCGTATGAACCGCATCCAACGCATCGACAGCAATCCCCGCCTCAGCCGCGTGGTGGTGCACAACGGCGTGGCCTGGCTCAGCGGCATAGTCGCCGCCGATTGCAGTCAGGATATTCGCGGGCAAACCCGCCAGGTGCTGCAACGCCTGGAGGAATTACTCACGGAGGTCGGCAGCGACAAAAGTCGCCTGCTCAGCGTGCAGATCTGGATGAAGGACATGCTCAGCGACTTCTCGGCGATGAACCAGCAGTGGAGCGCCTGGTTCGCCCCCGGCGAGACGCCGGCCCGCGCCACCGCCCAGGTGACCTTCGACGATGCCGACATCCGCCTCGAGCTGATCGTCACCGCGGCGGTCTGAGCACAGCTTTACCCCAACCCGCCGGGCCCGCCCGGAGGTATGGCCAGAGTGGCCAACCAAGCGCCATGCACAGCAGTCATTCGACGTGCTGCTGCCGATAACGGGTGACTTCATTTCCTGGAGCATCCGGATTACAACAACAACGTAATTGGAGCCATCTATGAATAGCTACAACACTCTCAAGACCCTCTGCCTGACGGCGCTGGTCGCATTTGCCTGCACCGCCCAGGCCGCCGACAAGCCCCTGCGCCTGGGCATCGAGGCGGCCTACCCGCCCTTCGCCTACAAGACCCCGGACAATCAGATCCAGGGTTTCGACTACGACATCGGCCAGGCGCTGTGCGCCGAGATGAAGGTCACCTGCGAATGGAAAGAGGTCGAGTTCGACGGCCTGATTCCCTCGCTCAAGGTGCGCAAGATCGACGCCGCTCTGTCGTCGGTGTCGATCACCGAGGAACGCCTGAAGTCGGTGGACTTCAGCCACAGCTACTACCGCGTCCCGGCCAAGCTGGTCGCCCGCAAAGACACTGGCATCGACAGCATCCCGGCGGACCTCAAGGGCAAGCGCATCGGCGTGCAGCGCGCCACCAACTTCGACCGCTATGCCAGCGAATACTTCGTGCCCGCCGGCGCCGAGGTGATCCGCTATGGCACCCAGAACGAGGTGTTCCTCGACCTGCTGGCTGGCCGCCTGGATGCCAGCCTGGCCGGCTCCATCGCCATCGAAGAAGGCCTGCTGAAGAAACCGGAAGGCAGCCCCTTTCAGTTCGTTGGCCCAAGCTTCACCGAACAGCAATATTTCGGCACAGGCGCCGGCATCGCGGTGCGCAAAAATGACCCACTGGCCGCCGAGCTGAACAAGGCCCTGGCCGCCATCCGCGCCAACGGCACCTACGACCAGATCCGCAAGAAGTACTTCGACTTTGACATCTACGGTGACTGATTGAGTCCGCTCGTCGCCGCCTTGCGGCGGCGAGCCTGGTCTTCGCAACAGCGTGAACCTTAACGCGGGTGGTAGCTATGGAACTTGATAGGGTTGAGTTTTTTGCGCTGGAGCGCTTGTTTGGCCAGGCTGGCGCTGAGCCCTACTGCTTGGCTGGCGCGCGCCATAGTTTCGAGGTGCTGGAGCGCTCGAAGACGGCGGTCGGCTTCTATTCAATCATTAAATACCCCCGCGGCCTCGAGCAGATCCAGCCGCTGCAGGAGCTAAGCTTGCCCTTCGAGCACCATTTGCTGCCGTCTGGCGGCCACTTCGTCTGCTGGGTCGAGGGCGACTCAACGCTGTGCTTGGAAGCGGTCGCCAGACAGCAGCCCTGGCCCGCGGACTTTACTCCGGCTGGTTTGTAAGGTGCTCGCGGACTGCCTGCTGGCAAGCGCTGACACCCCGACAGTGAGCGGTTGGGTTCGCCAATCCACGCTCGACCGCTAGCCCTCAAACCGCAACCTCAATCCATCGAGCTAACGCCATTCGTCGCGCTGCAATAGCCGCTTGCTCAAGTCATTACGGTCGCTCTGTCAGCGTGCTTGCCAGGTACGACACTGTTCGCCGAAATGCACCTTGGCCGCCTTGCGGCACTCGCGGGGCGGCCTCCAGGTATTCGCGGCAAGACGCGCTGGGTTCCGTTCGGAGTAGCGCGTAGGGCGGTTTCGGAGCGTAGCGACAGCCCGCCAGGTTTTGTGCCGCGCTGGTGAACCAGTGGTGCACTGCCTGCGGCGAGTGAGACCCTACGGACCGCGGATTACCCCAGCTCGCGGCTTGCTCCAGACCGTCGGGCGGTCCGGACGGCGATCCGTTCGGAGTGAAGCATCAGCCCGCTGGATTGTGTGTCGTACTGAAGTGGCCTAATGATTCTGGACTCACCTGAAGGGGGCTTGGGTACAGAGCCAAAATCGTGACCGCGAACGACACATTTCATCCCGATGCTGGATCGGGATGAAATGTGTCAGGGGATGGGGTAGATCAGAGCCGAGGCGGCGCGGGTGAGGGCCTGCAGCCGTCTCGGATTTCGCTGCTTCACGCCCCGTGTAGGGCGCTGGATCTGTGTCGCTAACCGCCTGGACGAGTGCCAGGGTGCTGCGTTGGATCGCCATGCTATGCAGTTGAACGGATCTTCGTTAGCGCTATGGCTATCAATCCTGACCTTTGGTCGGGTTATACCGTTCGACTTTTTCGCCTAATGCGATTTGCCCATGCGCGAGCTGCGGCTGTACGCGCTAAGCGCGGAGTTATGTCTCTATATGTGGTGACCTGCACCCAGGGTCGGGCTTATCGACTCCATGGTTACACGTGCACTCTGTACTTTGGCAATGTGGCCAGCGTGCAGAATCACGCGGGGGCTGATTGGGGGACAAATGATACGGCGTGTCGTCATTCGCTTAAGCCCTCCTTTGTTACTGTCCTGAGTCACAAGGTAGCCCGAATTGCTCCGCGGGGTTTAGTCCGAGTGGCGATAAAACCTGAGACTTCAGGAATTAACGCGCATATACCCCACCAACAGCACCGTATTCCCTGGGCGGGCCGGTTTGCCCTGTCGAGAATCCAGCTTGTGCCCGCTCATGAATTGGCTTTATGCGCCAGCAGGGCCGTGTGCCAGGTTAAGCTCCGCGCAGTCCGAGATGGCGCGATGAGTAACGGCCGATCCACCACACCGCAAACGGCGCGTTTCCAGGCATTTTGGGGTCGACTACAGACATCCGTGCAGGCGCCAGACGTTCTAGGTTAGGCAGGTGTTATTTCAGCCGAAAAACTTGGAGCAGACATGCCTAACCCGATCACCGTTCTCCGCGATACCACCCCCATGCCGATGCTCGACGCCTGCAAATGGGAAAAGCTTGCCGGCGACCCGCACACCGTCAACCTCAACGCCTACACCTCGGAAGACGGCAGCAAGATCATGGGCACCTGGATCTGCACCCCCGGTAAATGGCGGGTCGCCTACGAAAAATGGGAGTACTGCCACTTCCAGGAAGGCTACTGCATCATCACCCCGGACGGTCAGGCGCCGATTCACCTCAAGGCTGGCGATATATTCATCGTCGAATCGGGTATGCAAGGTACCTGGGAAGTGGTCGAGACGGTGCGCAAGTACTTCGTCTTCGCCTGACAATCGCTGCCGCGAAGCCAGTCGCATAGGTAGGTTGGCGTTGAGTGCAGCGATACCCAATGAAGGCTTACCAGCCTAAGCAGCTTGTCTGTGTGCTGTTTGTTTGCCTTTGCTGGCGATGAGCATCGCTGCGCTCAATCCCATCCTACGGAGCTCCGGACGCGCTCGCTTCCTCATCCGCCAAGCGCTGCAGGTAGACGGCGAAATCCGGGCCTTCCCCGCGCAGTAGCTGTGGCAGCCGTTCGCGGAAGTCCTCGCGTCGGCTCCACTCGCGCATGTAGTCATCCCAGGAATGCCAGCGGCGCTGTTTCTTCTCGTCCAGATTGGGCGCGTAGATCAGCAGATAGTCACGCTCGAACAGGGACATGAGCATGTCGAAGATCAGCAACATGCGTTCGCGCTGCTCGTCGGTCAAATCCGGGGTCGCAAGCTGGCTGCGCAGCTTCAGGTCCGGGTTGGCCAGCACCACCTCGAGGAAGTCGATATAAGCATCGGAAATCTGCTGCCAGGTGGCTTCCTGTTCATTCGCGCGTTCCTTACGCTGTTCGACGAGGAACACGCCAATCGCGAATGGCAAGGCCACCACCGTGACGATGTAGGACAGCAGCTCCCAGGTTTCGAGTGTCATATCCATGCCCTTGGTAATGGCCAGTAGAGCAAGCAAAGCCCATTTTTCGCAGGCGTGGCGGCGCGGCGCTATTGCTCGGCATCATTTACCCCGTCGCGAAGGCGATAAGGGTTGCCTTCCACGCCCGCCATTGTCATAACTGTCACGTGGCTATGTGAGGGCGCGTACTCAGCGTCCCTATGCAGGCTCAACGCAATACAGGGCCCCGCGTACGCAGTTGCAGCGTCGCGATTTGTGGTCTTTGTCAGCGCGTAGCGACAAAGTCAGGAACCTCGGCGCTAGCCGGCCCTCGAAAGTACAGACCCGTCAGAAGCGAGGAACACCATGAAAATTCATGTGAGAAGTAACCATATTGAAGGAAGTGTCCGGCTTCAGGAGTGGGTAAGCGCGACAGTGACTGAGCGGCTGGACCGTTTCGAAGATTTACTCACTCGGGTTGAAGTTCATCTCAGCGACGAGAATGGCAACAAGGCCGGTGCCGACGACAAGCGCTGCCAGATCGAAGCGCGGCCCAAAGGTCACCAAGCCGTCTCAGTCACCCACAAAGCCGCATCGCTGGATCAGGCCGTGGATGGCGCTACCGAAAAAATGCGCCATGCCCTCGATCACCTGGTCGGCAAGCTTGAGGTCAGGGCCGTATCCACCGGGCATATCGACGACCCGCGCCTGAGCGAAGATCCTGAGCAAGTCACCGATGCCCTGTTGCAGGAAGAATTCCTGGCTAAAGAAGAAGCCCTCGGCCGGGATTAAGGCGTTCAGATTCGTTGATTATTGAGTGATGCCATGAGGGGTTGCCATGCGTGCATGGCAACCCCTCTAAGGTTGCGCATCCCGTCTCGGCACAAGCCAACCAAGTAACCACTCTCTTGCAAACACAGCGCCGCTGCCGGCCTGCTGTCCCCTATTATTATCAGTCGATGGCTTTTCGGGATCCAAATGTCCGGGCGTAGACGCAGGTGAACTCTGCGCCCACCAGCAGGATCTGTGCCGAAAAGTACACCCAGAGCAGCAGCACCACCAGCGAACCGGCCGCGCCAAAGCCCGACGCGACGTCGCTGCGGCCGATGTAGGCGCCGATCACCACCTTGCCCCCGGTGAAGAGCAAAGCCGCGAGCAATGCGCCGAGCCACACGTCGGCCGCCAGGACACGCTGGCGCGGTATGACCTTGTAGATCAGGCCGAACATGAACGCCACGAGCAGGAAGCCACCGATGGCATCGCCAGCCTCCACCACGGCCTGCCAGTCGCCGAAGACAGGGTCCAGTCGACGACTCACGGCAGCGAGCAGCGCACTGGTGGCCAGCGACACGATAAGCAGGAAGCCTACTGCGAGGACCATGGCGAACGCCATCAGGCGGGCGCGAACGAGCGTGAGCCACCCGCCCTTGCGCAGCCGCCCCGGTACTCGCCAGATCCGGTCGAGCGCGTCCTGCAGCTCGGCAAACACGGTGGTCGCGCCGACGAACAGGAGCACCAGACCCACGGCGGTGGCCGTCAGGCCCTCGGCGGGCTCGCGCACGCTGGCCAGCAGATCCTGCAGCGAGCTCGCGCCGCGGTCACCCATCAGGTCCTGCAGCTGCGCCTGGATCTCGCCGCGGGCGGCGTCTTCACCGAACACCAGCCCGGCCACTGAAACCACGATCAGCAGCAGCGGTGCCAGCGAGAATATTGTGTAGTAGGCCAGCGCTGCACCCATGCTCGGCACGTAGTCGTCGAGCCAAGAGATCCCGACCTGCTTGATCAGGCCCCACCATGAGGCGGGCAGGCCGGACAGCGTCACAGGACGTCGGTATTGAGTTGGATCTTAGTGGTCTTCATGTCGATTCCTTCGATGGTGTCTGCGGCCCGGCGCTGGGAGAGGCCGGGTTCGGCGGGTCGCACACTTGCGATGTCGAGCGCGGCATGCAACAAACACCCTGACTAGGACTGCACCCAACAGGCGTTTCCGGGCACTCTGCAGTCTGTCCCGCGCGTATGACCTCGTCTGTACGGCAGCGCACAGTGCCGCGGGCGGGCATCGCGGTACGCTGAGCGAATGATCACCATGCGAGTTAATTGGCCGCCACCACCTCCGCGAAGTCGGCCGACAGGCAGTCTTCACGTGCCCCTCCGACCATGAAGCCGGACGATCTGGCACGTGACGAGGAACTGCTCGAGCGGACGACCGCCGAGCGCGCGGGTGACCGCGTGGTGCGGCCGTTCCAGCTGTTCGCACAACGGCAGGCTTCCGGTGGCCTGGTCCTGCTGGGCTGCGCCATCCTGGCGCTGGCCTGGGCCAACTCGCCGTGGGCATGGGCCTACGAGCAGATGTTGCACGTCCCGCTTAGCATTGCCCTCGGCGATCAGGTGTTGCGTCTGGACCTTCGCCATTGGATCAACGACGGCCTGATGGCGATCTTCTTCTTCGGCGTCGGGCTTGAAATAAAACGCGAGTTCCTGGTCGGTGAGTTGGCCGAACGCCGCAAGGCGATGCTGCCGATCGTGGCCGCTGTGGGCGGCATGGTGATACCGGCGCTGATCTATGCCGGGTTCAACTTCAATGGCCCCGGTGCCAAGGGTTGGGGCATTCCGATGGCGACCGACATCGCCTTTGCGCTCGGTGCGCTGGCCGTTCTGGGGTCGCGCATTCCCGACGCCCTGAAGGTCTTCCTGGTCGCACTGGCCATTGTCGACGACCTCGGCGCGTTGCTGGTCATTGCGATCTTCTACACCGTGTCGATCGATTGGCGCGGCGTCGCCGTGATCGCCGCCGTGCTGCTGGCGCTGTGGGTGGCCAACCGCTTCGGGGCCCGTCGGGGATCAATCTACCTGCTGCTCGGGCTAGGTTTGTGGGCCGGTTTCTTCATGTCCGGGCTGCACGCGACACTGGCCGGCGTGCTGACGGCGCTGTTCGTGCCTGCGCGCGTGAAGATCGTGCCGGACGCCGTGCCGAAGGTGATTCGCCGCGGCGCCGACGACATCGAAGCGCAGGCCCTCGACAGCGAGCCCGATGCTATGGACCCTGATCGTGTCGCCGTCATTGGCGCGATCGGTGGCAGCCTCGACGCCGCCACCGCACCGCTGCAGCGTATCGAACACATGGTGCAGCCGTGGATCACCTACGGCATCCTGCCGATTTTTGGTTTGTTCAATGCGGGGGTGGTGATCGACGCCGGGGTGTTGCGCACGCTGCCGACCGCCGTGCCGCTGGGCATCATGGTCGGGCTAGTGCTCGGCAAATCGATCGGCATCAGCCTGGCCAGTTGGCTGGCGGTGAAGACCGGGCTGGCGGCACTGCCCGAAGGGACGACCTGGCGGCTGCTGATCGGCACAGCCTTCCTGGCCGGCATCGGCTTCACCATGGCGCTGTTCATCAGTGGCCTGGCCTTTGCCGACACGCATTTCGAGCGCGAGGCTCAACTGGCCATCTTGGTCGGTTCGTTGCTGGCCGCAGCGGTCGGTATCGGCATTTTGCTGACATCGAAGCCGACGCAGGCGCCCGACCCGCAGTGAGTGATTGGCTGCGAGGCGCGTCGTGCGTTAGCTGCGAACGTCGCGCAGCGCCAGTGTCGCCGCAGTGAAGCTCGCCTCGACGGCGAGCACATCGCCCGCTTCCGGCACAGCTTCTCGTGCCCCGTTGACGATCATGCCGGCGTGGCGCTGGAGGCAGGCCGCGTCCTGCGTGCATTGCACGTGGCCGGCGATCTGGGTGATGGCATCGAGCATGCGGATCGCCACAGCCGGGTTCGACCGAGCGCTTTGCCTGATCTGGTTGAACGCGGTGTCCACGATGCCTGCAAACGTGGATCCCAGCGCCACCAGCCGCAGCCGGCCGTGACTGTCGAAGCGAAGGTGTGATGGCATGTCGCGTCGGGCCAGGCGGCACAGGGCCGATCCCAGCCGATCCACGCAGGCGACCGCCGTGAACGGGTCGTTGATGCCCGGTGACAGCGCCCGCACGGCGATCTCGACCAACTGCTGGAAGGAGAACTCGACATCCTGGGCTGCAGTGCGCTGGTTGCCCAACACGAAGGCGGCGTTCAATTTTCCCGCCAGGGTTTCAGTGACACGATCCCCAGGCCAGACCATCACCATCGCCCGGCCCTTGGTGAGGTAGTGCCCAGGCCGGCGCTCCAGCCGCAGCAGCAGATCTTCCTGGCTGGCCAACGCCATCAGGGCGTCAGCATCGATCAGCTGGAGATAGCCGTCTTCAAGGGCACCCACAGGACATGCCTCGCGCGCGAACGCCGCTGGCAGGCTGGCTTCGCTTGAGGCTCTTGAGGCTGCGGACCCAGGCTTGCCAAGGTCGCCGGGAAACAACCTGTCGATCCCCTCATCGAGCTCCCTGCCGACCCGTGCCACGACCTGATCCGCCTGGATCGAGACCGAAATGTGGTGGATGAAGTAGATCAGTACGCCAACGCTGACAATGGCCAGCAACACGCCAATGCTGACGGAGAGATGAGGCACGAATGCCCCCTCGTCGGCGCGGCGGATGGTGCGCAGCACGAGCAGGCAGTACACAAACGTGGCCACGAAGGTGCCCAGCACCACCTGGTTGGCGGTGTCGCGCATGAAGTTGCGCAGCAGGCGCGGGCCCAGCTGGGATGAGGCGAGCGACAGCGCCACCAGCGTCATCGAAAACACGGTCCCGGCAATGGCGATCATCGACCCGGCTACGGTGCCCAGCAGCAGGCTGGCACCCTCGGCACCACCCGAATAGCTCCAGCCCAGGAACTGCAGCCAGTCGTCAGTAACGGCCTTGTCGAGCTCGACGGCGCAGAAGGCCAGTGCCACGGCCAGGCACGCCATGGCCGCTGGCACGAACCAGAAACTCGATCGCAGTCGATACCAGTACTTCAGCAGCAGTGTTTTCATGCAGCCTCACTTCAACTCGTCAGCCTCAAACGAAGCGCCCAAGCTGGCGCTGAACGGGCCGTCACTACAGTGTAAGTTCTCGAACCGAAGCGCGCTGCTCGTCCTCCGTCATCGGTTCCAAGCTTTGCTTTCAGGGGGGCACGGCATCTCATGCACGGACCGCGCGCAGCATCGCCGCGAACTCGTGGAGTGTCGCGCTACCGCTTGCCTCGGCTGTCTTCAGCCAAGCCTGCAAGTCGGCTACACGTTGTGCGCCGGACGCGTCCGGAGTCGAGTTGTTCCCCGGCTCGTCCTCGGCGGTGTGTTCATGTTCGCTCATCGGTCAGCGCCTCAAGATGGAATCTGGGTGCTTCAAACGAATGTCTCTTGCCCGCTGTTCGTGTGCTTTCGATCAACACCAGTTGACTCGGGCGCTGGGGTCGGCCTGCACCGCATTGGTGCCGGCCTTGATGATCCGGTAGGGGGGTATCGGTCGGACCCACTGTGGGCCACGATGCTGTTGCGGTCTGTTCGACAGCGCACCGTTGGCGAGCTTGGCCCCAATTCTTGCTTCGTTTGCCGCCCGAACCTATGTTCGCCACCGCACGGACTTCACGGCGTGGCGCAACCATCATAGGTCTTGGTCGCGATGCGCATCGGGCGCATCAATGCCGTGTTCGGGCCTTCCCGCGCGCAGGGCTCTGCGCGGGCCGTTTCGGACGAAACGCGGCACTGACCCGAGGCGGATGGCCTGGTTCAGTGCCTAACTGCAACTTGTCGGAGTACGTCATGAACTCATCCTCCTCACCCGCCTACGAATTTCACTGCGAGCTCACCGGCTTGGGATTCGACCAAGCCGTCACTCGCGTTACCGAGGCACTCAAGGTCGAAGGCTTCGGTGTTCTCACCGAAATCGACATCCAGGCCACCATGAAGGCCAAGCTCGGGCTCGAAGTCCGCCCGTATCGGATCCTCGGCGCCTGCAACCCGCCGCTCGCCCACCGCGCTTTGACCGCCGAGCCCGACATCGGCTTGCTGTTGCCCTGCAACGTGGTGGTGCGCGAGGAGGCGGACGGTCGCCTGGTGGTCGCATTCATGGATCCGGTGGCCGTACTGCAGATGACCAGCAACCCCGAGGTCGCCGAAGTCGCGCAAGAAGTGCGCGCAGGGCTGGAGCGCGTGCGAGCGGAACTGACGAGTCATGAATGAATTGAATGAGCCCCTTCGGCCAGGCGTGAACCCGCTGTGGAAGGGGCAGTGTTCAGATAGACCTGGAGCCTTGCATGTCGTACGGGGTCGGCCCCACGCAACTCGATTAAGCAGAGCGCAGTCGTAGCGTAGCGCGGGCAAGGTCGTTAAGGATTCACTCGGACTGATCAGAGCAACTCGATACCGAAACGGCGAACGCACAGAGCAAATAAGCCGAAACAGCCGGCGGTGACAACGATGTAGGTCAGCAGAGCTGGCCAGAAACCGAACCGGGATAAAAGCACGGGGAACGCAAGTAGCGTCGGCAGGGTGGGCAACACATACCAGAAGGTATACCACGCATGATTGGCGATCTTTTCGGGTGATTGGTTTTCAACGTTTAGCCAGATCAGCGTCAGTATGGTGATCAAGGGCAATGCGGCAATCAGGCCGCCAAACTTGTCACTACGCTTGGCGACCTCCGACACCACGACGACCACGATTGCTGTCAGGAAATATTTGCTGATAACCCAAGCCATCTTGCATCTCCTAGAACGCTATTGTTGATGCCTTTTACTTTGAGTCGCCCTCAGAGGTACTTGGTGATTTGCTTGAAATCTTCGAGTGATGCGCGCTCGCCAGTAGCGAGTGCCTCGACTGTGTGTTCCAGGCAGTGATCGATGTGATCTTGGATAAGGGTGCGCTTGGCCTGGCAGACAGCTTTTTCCACCGCATGCAATTGTTGCGCGATATCGACGCAGGCGCGTCCGTCTTCGATCATGGTGGTGATGCTGCGCAGATGCCCCTCCGCCCGCTTCAACCTTTTGATGATATCGCTATGACTTTGGTGCTGGTGGCCGTGTTCGTGGTCGCTCATGTCTTGAGTCTCATGCCTCGATGAATTACGCTCGCATGCTATCCCCCTGGGGGGGATATGGTCAAACGCATTGGCCCGCCATAAATCGAAGCGTTATAGGCAATTAAAGAGGGTCGAAATGCGCGGTAAGCCCATCAATGCCAAGGTGATTTTTGCCCTTGCTCTTGCCATATTCATGGCCTGGGCCGGGCATGCTTCTGCGGTGCTGGTGGGCTCTAGCCAGACGGCTGTGAGTAGTGGTGGCGGCGCTCACACACATGCGCATGGTGATGGCGCAATAGCTTGTGCGGTGTGCGCGGATCATTACCATTCGTCCCTGACAGTAGACCACCTGCATGAAACACCGCACCTGACCGCGCTGCTGAGCCTCGCAGCCCAGCCAGAACGTGCGCTGGCAATAGCAACCCCACGTTATTTCGTTCCCGCTAGCCCGATCTTTCTGATCGAACGGCCACCACGTTCAACGTACGTGCTCTGACGCAGGCCGCTATACGGCCCAAGACCACTGCAACCTAGGACTCAACCATGCATTCGCTATCTATGAGCGCAATGGGCGCATCTGCCGTGCGCCCAAACCGCTCGCTATTACTATTGCTGCTGTTCACAGCACTGTTCTTTCTCGGCATGCCTGACGCATTGGCGCACGCCGTGGCAGAAGGCGACAAAGGCTTTATCCAGGAAAGCTCCGGGGTGATGTTGCTGCCGTTCATCTACATGGGCGCGAAACACATGATGACCGGGTACGACCACCTGCTGTTTTTGTTCGGGGTGATCTTCTTTCTCTATCGACTGAAAGACGTGGGCCTCTACGTCACGTTGTTCGCGGTGGGTCACTCGGTGACCTTGCTCCTGGGCGTACTGACGGAAATCAGCATCAGCTCCTATGTGATCGACGCGATCATCGGTTTCTCGGTGGTGTACAAGGCGCTCGATAACCTTGGGGCATTCCAGCGCTGGTTCGGCTACCAACCAAACACCAAGGCTGCAACTCTGCTCTTCGGTCTTCTCCACGGTTTTGGTCTAGCCAGCAAAATCCAGGAATACGAGATATCGGTAGATGGCCTGATCCCTAACCTGATCGCTTTCAACGTCGGCGTCGAGATCGGCCAGCTCCTGGCCTTGAGCGCCATTTTGATTGTCATGGGCTACTGGCGGCGCACCGCCAGCTTCTGGCGTCATGCCTACACCGCCAACGTCGCCATGATGAGCGCCGGTTTCCTGCTGATGGGTTACCAGCTCACCGGCCTCATCGTGTCTCAGTAAGGAATTTCCAGCATGTTCAATACCAAGCTCCCGACCCACAACGAACTGCCTACCAGTCGCCAACTGCTGCGCTCCACCATGATTGCGGTGGTTGTTGCTGCTGCATTGCTGGTCACTGTGGTCATGCCTTCTGAATACGCCATCGACCCAACGGGTGCAGGTCGCCTACTCGGCCTGACACAGATGGGTGAAATGAAGACCACCCTGGCCGTGGAGGCAGCGGCTGATGCGGCTGTTCAGCCAGTGGCGGCCCCTGTCGTTCAAGCTCCCGCGACGGTTCAGTCGGTACCCCAAGAACAGATCGCATCCACGCCTGCTGCTGAGCCGGCAGCTGAAACCAAGCCAGCCCTGAAGTCCGATGAAGTGACACTCACGCTGAAACCAGGCGAGAGCAGCGAGATAAAACTGGAGATGCTGAATCAAGCCACGGTCAGCTACGAGTGGGCAACCAATGGCGCGCCGGTCAATCACGACACCCACGGCGAGCCTTATAACGGGCCCAACGGCTATTACCACAGCTATAGCAAGGCCCAGCAGGTGAAAGGCGATAAAGGTGAGTTCACCGCCATCTTCGATGGTACCCACGGCTGGTTCTGGCGTAACCGCAGCAACCGCGACGTGACGATCACGCTAAAGACCAAAGGCGAATACTTGAGCGTTAAACGAGTGATTTAAGGCTTTCAGCCCTTCCGCCATGCGGTGGAAGGGGCTCCGGCATACTTTGTTTTTAGTGAAGGATTCGACGATGACAAACACGATATCTCTGGGGCTCTCTGCTGTTGGTTTGCCTGCTAGGTCTGCTTGCCGCATGCGGTGGCGGTGAGCATGGCGCCGCGTCTGACATGGATGGGCACGCTCACAATTAAGGCTTAAAGGGCTTGGTTACGTGCAGCAATAATCCAACTGAAGCGCCAATCATCGATGGTCGTTGTTGCGCGTAACTATTGGCGAGTAAGTCAGGCTAGTGTGTTGCATTGACCGGTTGAATCCACAGCCGTTAGCAGCCAATGAAACAACCTCACCCCATCGGACTAAACCCATTCGCCGCACTGCAATACCGCTGCTCCATCCGCTTGCTCAACTCTTGACGATCCCGCTCCCAGCTCTTTTCCCAGCCTCGGCACTGCTCGCGAAAATGCACCTTGGCCGCCTTGCGGCATTCGCGGTAGTCGATCGAGCCTCGGCGGTGGTTGCGGCATACGCTGCTGCTGTCGATGCGGTTATCCAGGGCGTGCCATTCGGCAAGGTAGGGACCGCCGCCGTTCCAGCGTTCAATCCAGACCTGATCCACCTCACGGCTGGCGCTGCGCCGGGGCGGTGCGCGGCTGCGGCTGGCTTGCTCGGTCTGGTATTGGGCGAGGTATTGCGTCGAGACCATGCCGCTGTTCGGGGCCGGGCGGTGGTCGCGGGGCAGGGCGCCGTAGCGGCAAGTGACGACGTTTTCGTCGATGAGGTTGGCGGATTTGATGCAGTCGGCCAGCGGTTGTGGCTCGGGGGCGGGGCGCTGCTCAGGGTGCTGGTCTGGATCGGGTCGAGGTGCTGGGGAATGCGGTATGGGTCGGCTATTGGCCGGCGCGTCGGCGTGTCCAGGTCGAGGGGTTGCCGGAGGGTGGCCGACGCGGCGGGGTTGAGCAGGCCGTGGGTCTTGGCCTTGAGCAGGTTGCCAAGGCCGCTGTGCTCGGTCAGCAGGTAGAGGCTGAAGGCGAATACCGCGAGTAGGCCGCACACCTTGGCCAAGCGCCGCAGGGGATGGGT
The DNA here is from genome assembly GCF_002025205.1 of Pseudomonas sp. CC6-YY-74. Taxonomy (GTDB): domain Bacteria; phylum Pseudomonadota; class Gammaproteobacteria; order Pseudomonadales; family Pseudomonadaceae; genus Aquipseudomonas; species Aquipseudomonas paeninsulae. The sequence goes on from NZ_CP019947.1 coordinate 4,481,999, forward strand.
ACGCGTGCGTTGGCGCTCATGCAGCCAGGCTTGCACGCTGAGCGAGGCGTCGTCGCTGTCGGCATTAAGGCGCTCGTCGCGGCTGTCGCGTTGCCAATCCTGGTGTTTCATGGCATCCCTTCGCCTGTCCATGGCGAGCCTGGGCTGAGGTGGTCTCAGCTGGCTCGTAACTCTGCAGGAGGGTAAACCCGCTGACGGCAGTTTGCCAGCATTCGGCGAGCGCCGATCTTGGACCTTGGTTGCACGGCAGTAGGTGTCTAGGGCGGTGCTTTCGTGGCCAAGGTACGGCCAGGGCCGGTCTGGCTGGAGAATGGGAGGCGGCATGCTTGCTGCGCCTGTTACGCAGTTGAGACATAAGGCTATTGGGCAGGGTAACGGCTGGCTGGCGCTGCCAGCGTCTACCCTGTATCTGGCGAACCCACCTGGCCGAGGTCGTCGACCGGGTCAGGCATCACGACAGCGAGGCAGCCCATGACTGTGGAACACCTGGACGTACTGATCATTGGTGCCGGCCTGTCCGGCATCGGCGCGGCGTATCACCTGATGCAGCAGTGCCCACACAAGCGCTTCGCGATCCTCGAAGGCCGGCATGCCCTTGGCGGCACCTGGGATCTGTTTCGCTACCCGGGCATTCGTTCCGACTCGGACATGTACACCCTCGGCTACAACTTCAAGCCCTGGACCGACCCGCAGGCGATTGCCGATGGCCCGTCGATCCGCCGCTATATCGAGGAGACCGCGCGGGAGAACGGCATCGACGCCAAGATCCGCTACCAACATAAGGTGCTCAAGGCCGATTGGTGCAGTGAGACGGCGCGCTGGACCTTGCAGGTGCAGTGCGGCGAGGCGGCCGAACCGAGCCTGCTGAGCTGCAATCAGTTGCTGATGTGCACCGGCTACTACCGCTACGAAGCCGGTTATACCCCACCGTACAAGGGCCGCGAGCTGTTCCGCGGCGCGTTCATCCACCCGCAGCAGTGGCCGCAGGACTTCGACTACAGCGGCAAGAACGTGGTGGTGATCGGCAGTGGCGCCACCGCCATTACCCTGGTGCCGGCGCTGACCGACAAGGCTCGGCACGTGACCATGCTGCAGCGCTCGCCGAGCTATGTGGTCAGCCTGCCGCAGCGCGATAGGCTGGCCAGCCTGCTGCGCCGTTGGCTGCCGCCGGCCCTGGTCTACCGGCTGGTGCGCTCGCGCAACGTGGTCATGCAGTTGGGTTTCTACACGCTGGCCAGGGGTTTGCCGACGTTGGTGCGCAAGCTGCTGCTGGGCCAGGCCCGCCGCCAACTGGGCGAGGGTTTCGACATGCGCCACTTCAGCCCGGGCTACCAGCCGTGGGATCAGCGTCTGTGCGTGGTGCCGGACGGCGACCTGTTCAAGGTGCTGCGCGCGGGCAAGGCGTCGCTGGTGACCGAGCAGATCGACAGCTTTAGCGAAACCGGCATCCGCCTGAAAACCGGCCAAGTGCTGCCGGCCGACGTGATCGTCAGCGCCACCGGTCTGGACCTGCAGTTGTTCGGCGGTATCGCGGTGGCGGTGGACGGCCAGCCGTTCGACGCGGCCAAGAGCATGGGCTATCGCGGCATCATGCTGCGCGATCTGCCCAATGCCGCGGTGGTACTCGGTTACACCAACGCCAGCTGGACGCTCAAGGCGGATCTGTCCAGCGAGTACTTCTGCCGCCTGATCAAGCATATGGACGCCACCGGCATGCGCCAGTGCACCCCGCGCGACCCGGCGCGTCAGGTCGGGGAAGCGCCGTTTCTCGATCTGACCTCCGGCTACATCCAGCGCGCCGCCGAGCGGATTCCCAAGCAGGGCGATCGCGTACCCTGGAAGCTCTACCAGAATTACCTGCTCGACCTGGCGTTGCTGCGCTACGGCAAGCTGGAGGACGGCTACCTGGAGTTCAGCTCGCCGCAACGTAGCGAGGATGCCGAGGCGCTCGGCACGGTCGTGTGAGGCTCAGCCCAACCGCAACCCGAGCGTAGGATGGGGCGGGCGGCGATCCGTCGGGCCGCGCAGGCTGAGCGCAGCGATAGCCATCAAACGGGTTATGCCTGTAGCCGGTGTCAGGGCGGCTGTCGATGATGGGTTACGGCGCGTGTGCTCTGCTGACGGCAGGTCAATGTGCGGGGCCTAACCCATCCTAGGGACTGTGCCGTCCTGCGTGGTGCTTGCCGGAGGCTGATGGCAATACGTAGGGGGGAACATAGCCTTGTGTAAGCCAAACGCCATAGCTGAATGGGGGCTATCGGCTACAGCGCCAGGGCAAATAGCGCTTTTCTGACGGGCACAAGGCCACTATTATTCACGGCGTATTTCACGGATGAGCACGGCGGCCCTAGGGCTGGTGCCAAAGCCGTTATCTGTAGGCATGAAAGGACTCGTCCATGCAAGAACAACGCTACCTCCCTGCGCTACGCGCGCACATCGAGCAACTGCTGCGCGAGGGCTGGGCCATCGCTCAGCGCAACCCGCTGAAGTTGCAGTGCCAGGGCAGGACTTGCCTGGTCATGCACGGCATGCTGATCAGCGAAGGCCCGCTCTGGAACTATGCCGAGACCGGGCGGCCTGCCGCGGCCCGTCACCCGCAACAGGCATCGCTGGAAAATACCGACTGGTTCGAGCTGGAGCTGGCTGCAGCTGCTGGTTGATGGCAGCGGTCTGCCTGGCGTCAGCCCTGGCCGCTGGCAATTATCTGTTCGATCAACCACTGCGACGCCGCGTCGCATTGGCGCTGCGCCAGGCTGACGACTTCCAGGTGGAAGGGCCCGAGGTGGAAGGGCAGATCGAACCGTTGCAGCGGCAAGAGCGCGGCGAAGTGGCGGACCAGTTGAGACGGCAGCACCGCCGCCAGTTCGCTGCTGGCGACTATGGGCGTGGCGTAGCGCCAGTTGCAGGGGTTCGCTCAAGTTCAGCGCGGACCAGGACCATAATTCGATAGCCAAGAGCCCCGAGTACCTGCAATGGCTCCGCGCTGTGCTTTGAGCAAACAGCCCTATGACAGCGGTCGCAAACCAGTCGATTGCCCGGATGCAATCCGGAAATCCGCCCCGTGTTTCCTCCGGGCTCCCGCGCTAAGTCAGTAGTAGTAGGTGCAGCGGGGTGTGGGCGGTAGATCGAACCGTTGGCTATATGGCTTCGGGCAGCGGTACGTTGATAAGTCGTTCAATCTCGCCCGCGGGCGGGGTGTACTGAACAGATAGCCTTGTAACAGGTCGCAGCCCTTGGCAATCAGGAAGGCTAGATGGTCGTGATCCTCGACCCCCTCGGCCACCACTTTCATTCCCAGCGAGTGAGCCATGGTGATGATGGCCGAGAGAATCACGCCGTTGCTGTTTTCTTGCAGGTCGAGAATGAAGCTACGGTCGATTTTCAGGATATCGATAGGCAGCGTCTGCAGATAACTAAGCGAGGAGTAGCCGGTGCCGAAGTCGTCGAGCGCAATCTGTATGCCGAGTGCACGCAACGCGTAGAGGTTCTCCAGTACCTGTTCGCGCCCTTGTAGTACGGCGGTCTCGGTCAACTCCACATAAAGGTCATCGGCGCAAAGCTGGTGCTTGTTCAAGACCCGGGTGATCTGTTGAGCGAAGCCCGGTTGGCCCAGTTGCAGGCTGGAAACGTTGATGGCAACCCGCAGAGGGGCAAGACCCGCCTTCTTCCATGCCGCCAGCTGGCGGGCCGCCTCCTCGATTACCCAGGCGCCAATGGGCAAAATCAGACCGTTTTCCTCGGCCAGAGGAATGAACTGATCCGGGGGCACCTGGCCCAGCTCAGGATCGTTCCAGCGGATTAACGCCTCAACGGACACCACTCGCATGGTTCGGCTATCGATAATCGGTTGATAGTAAAGCTGGAAGTTCAGCGTTTCGACGGCGGTGTGTAAGCGTTGGTCCAGAAGCACACGTTGTTGGGAGTGCGCAGCAATGGCGCTGGAGAAAAACTGATAGGTGTTCCTGCCTGTCGCTTTCGCCTGATACATCGCCAGGTCGGCATGTTTGACGAGGTCCTCCATCGTTCTACCGTCATCGGGATAGATGGCAATGCCGATGCTGCAGCCCACGTAACAAGCCGTGCCATTGATGTCGATAGGTTCAGCCAGCGCCTTGATCACCCGTGCGGCTACGGGGCCGGCCAGGTGCTCGGCTTCTGGATGGTTGAGCAGCAGGGTAAATTCATCGCCGCCCAGGCGCGCCATATCCCGGTCGACATCGATATCGACGGGGCGGCTCAGGTAGTCATAACCGCGCAGGTTGGCCTGGAAGATCTCAGTCACCTTGATCAGCAGCTGGTCTCCGGCAGGGTGGCCCAGGGTGTCGTTAACGTGTTTGAAGTTATCCAGGTCGAGAAACAGCAAGGCGAAACGGCCCTGGCGCTGGCGGGCGGACTCGATTTCACGGCGCAGGGTTTTGATGAACATCAGCCGATTGGGCAGCCCGGTGAGACTGTCCCTGAAGGCCAGGTTATGGATTTGCTCACTGGAGTGATGCAGGTCAAGGCTCATTCGGTTGAAGGAGCGACTCAGCTCGCCGAGCTCATCCTCGTTCTGCACGGGCACCTGGATCAAGTGTGACTGCTTGCCCATGGCCGCCAGAGCCTGATTGAGGCGCTCGACCGGTTTCAGAAAGCGATTGCGGATCAATACCAGGAGCAGCGGTACCGAAATGCTAATGGCGGCCAGGCAGATCAACAGCACCAGCAGGCCAACATTGCGCGACTCTTTGAACAAGTCCGCTTCGGGAATCAATAGGTGCAGCCATAAGCCTTCCAGCAGGCGCTTGGCATGGTGCTGGTAAGACTGGCCATTCAGCTCGATCTGGCTTTTGCTCTGCTGCGCCGTGATGCCTTGCGCCAGGTCGTAGTCGCCGGGCACACGCGCGGCATCGCTCTCCTGGGAGGCAGCAAGCAAAGTGCCCTTGGCGTCAGTCAGAAGAATGCTGCCCTGGGGCCAGGGGGAGGGGCTCAGATTGTCCAGCAACGATTGCAGGCTGATGGTCAGACTCAGGTAGCCGCGCAGCTGGGGCGGGCTACTGAAGGACTCGAATGCCGGGTTGATCAAGCTGATGCGCCGAGAGACGTACAGGGCCAACTCTTGGTTATCCGGGTTGATGCCGATGCGCACCAAGGTGTCCTGGTCGGCGTGACGCATGGCCAGAAACCCGGGGTTGTCCGCCTCCTCTTCAGTCAGGTTGGGCTGATCCCGGTTTTGCAGGCGCAGGTCTTCAAAGCCATCGGGTTGCAGAATCCGAATCTCATAATAGTCGGGATAAACCCGTTGAATGCTGGCGAGCTTCTGCAGCAAAGGGCGTTGTAACAAGGCATAGCGCTCTTCTGCATCACCGGTCAGTAGGTAGCTTTTGACCAGGGGATCATCCGAGAAAATATCGATATTGGCTGTGGCTACCATGCTGAGTAGTTGCAGCTGGTCATCCAGGCGTGCCACCAGCGCACTGATTTGATCAGTGCTTTTCTGTTCGGCGCTTTGCTGGAGCGCGATGAAGGCCAAAAGTCCCGCCAGCAGTAACGGGCCGGCAATCAGCGGGATGACCAGCAATGGCAAGTGGGTGCGCAACTTCATGTCAGCCCCTCGATACGGTCGGCCTGCGCAGGCATGGTTGCCGAACCCTTAACGCAACACCCTAGCATTGATCGCGTTGCGTAAACGCTGGGCTTTAGCCGGCTGGGGCCTGTAGAACTCGGAGGATTTCAGGCTTGCCTGATCAGGATAGATGATCGGGTCACGCAAAAACTCTGGGGGCAACAGTGCTTCGGCTGCAAGGTTGGGCGTCGCGTAATGGATGAACTGCGCCTGCTGGGCGGCATTGCTTGGTTCGTTGATGAAGTTGAGAAAGGCATAAGCCAGATCCGGATCTGGCGCCTGCTGGGCTAGCGCGAAATAGTCGATCCAGATAGCGCTGCCTTCTTGCGGAACGACATAGCGCAGGTTTTCGTTGAATTCTTTCAGCATGAGGGCATCCCCGCTGTACAGCAGGGCGGCCACGATGTCGCCATTGAGGAGTGGGGAGGTCTCATCGAGGGCGATGTAGTCATAGGTGCGGACATAGGGCTTCTGCTCCAGCAACAGGGTCTCCGCCGCTCGAAGTTGATCGGGGTCGGAGCTGTTGGCGGAGTAGTTCAAGGCCTTGAGGCTCATGCCAATTAATTCCCTGGCGTCTTCGATCATGGCTACTTTGCCCTGCAGTTCGGCGGCCGGCCTGAACAGCTGCAACCAACTGGTGATAGGCGTTTGCACCAGGTCACTGCGGTAGGCGATGCCGACCGTGCCCCAAGTATAGGGGGCGCCGTATACATCGGCAGCCTCAAAGACCCCCTTCAACGCAGGCGCAGTATGCTGAACGTTGGGCAACCGGGTGTAATCCAGCGGGGCAATCCAGCGTCGTTTGGCGTACAGCCTCAGGTCGAAGCCGGCCACCAGGATGAGATCATAACCACTGGCGTTGTTCTCCATCAGTTTCTGGGTGCGGTCGTCGTCAGAGCTGTAGTAGCTCTGGATGACCTGGGCGTCATAGTGCTGCTCGAATTTTTTGATCAGCGCCGGGTCCAAGTAATCCGACCAGTTGAGGATCACCAATTGGCCTTCAGCAGCCAGGCTGGCCAGGGGCAAGTGTAAGAGGAGGAAGGCTGAAGCCAGCGATAGCAGACGAAGAAGTGATTTGGGCATTAACAGTATCCCTATGAATTAAGAGGCCACACAAAATGATAGTCGGCTCTTGGACGTGCGTACTGAATACGGGCAATTAGCTCGCGCAGGGGTCAAGGGTTAGAGTGGCGCTGGCAATGACTGCGGGCAGCCGCTGTCGATCCAGGCGTAGAGGAAAGACCATTCGGTCAGGGTAAGCTGCAGTATCGCTGCTTTGGCGCGGCCAACCTCAAGAGGATCAAGCATGCATCCGTTCAGCTTTGCCACCACCGCGCAGATCATCTGCGAAAGCGGTTCCGCCCGCCGGCTGGCGGCCTTGTGCGTCGAGCGCGGTGCCCGGTCGGTGTTTATCGTCACCGACCCGGGCATTACCCAGCTCGGTCTGCTCGCCGAGGTGTTGCCCGGTTTTCTCCTAGAAGGGCTGACCGCCCAGGTGTTCGATCAGGTGGTTGCCGATCCGCCGGAGGCCATAGTGCAGAGCGCGGTGGCGCAGGCCAGGGCGCTCAAGGCCGAGCTGATTGTCGGCTTCGGCGGCGGCAGTTCGATGGACGTGGCCAAACTGGTCGCGCTGCTCGCCCACCCCGACTGCAGCCAGGAGCTGGCCGACATCTACGGCGTTGGCAATGCCAAGGGCCGGCGCCTGTCGTTGATCCAGGTGCCGACCACCGCCGGCACCGGCTCGGAAGTGACCCCGGTGGCGATCGTCACCACCGGCGCCACGACCAAGCTGGGCGTGGTCTCGCCGCTGTTGCTGCCGGACCTGGCGCTACTCGACGCCGACCTGACCCTTGGCCTGCCGCCGGCGGTAACCGCCGCCACCGGCATCGACGCCATGGTGCATGCGATCGAGGCCTACACCAGCGTGCAGAAGAAGAACCCGCTGTCCGACTTGCTGGCGCGCGAGGCGCTGCGTCTGCTCGCCGCCAATCTCGACGAGGCGGTGCACAACGGCGCTAACCGCGAAGCGCGCCAGGCCATGTTGCTCGGCGCCTGCCTGGCCGGTCAGGCATTCGCCAACGCGCCGGTGGCGGCGGTGCATGCGCTGGCCTATCCGCTCGGTGGGCACTTTCATATTCCCCACGGCCTGAGCAACGCGCTGGTGCTGCCGCACGTACTCGGTTTCAACGCCGCGGTGGCCGCGCCGCTGTATGCCGAGCTGGCGCCGCTGGTACTGGGCGCCAAGTTGCGCCCTGGCAGTGCCATGCAGCAGACCGAGCAGTTCATCCTCGAACTGGCCGATTGCAGCGAACGCAGCGGCCTGCCCACACGTTTGCGTGAAGTCGGTGTGCCGCAGGAGATGCTCGCGCAACTGGCGGCCGACGCCATGCTGCAACAACGCCTGCTGCTCAATAACCCGCGCGAGATGACCGAGGCGCACGCCTTGGCGATCTACCAGTCGGCCTATTGAGGCGCCCCCCAGCCACCCAAGGACAACCCATGAACCCACCCCAACACCTGCGCAGTGACTACCGGCACTTGCAGCCGATCAGCACGCGCTGGCACGACAACGACATCTACGGCCATGTGAATAACGTCACCTACTACAGCTACTTCGACAGCGCGGTGAACAGCTATCTGATCGAGGTTGGTGGTCTGGATATCCACACCGGCGAGGTGGTCGGTTTCGTCGTCAGTTCCAGCTGTGATTACTTCGCCTCCATCGCCTTTCCCGAGCGTATCGAGATCGGCCTGCGGGTCGGCAAGCTGGGCAACAGCTCGGTGCAGTACGAGCTGGCGGTGTTCAAGCAGGACGAGGAACAGGCCTGCGCCGCCGGGCGTTTCGTCCATGTGTTCGTTGACCGGCAGAGCAACCGGCCGCTGCCGATTCCCGAGCGCTTGCGCATGGCGCTGGCGGTCTTGCTGGTCGAGTAAGGGCGGCCTGTAGGGCGGATCGCTGCCCAGGCCCTTTTCCGCGTTGACTTACCACCGCCACGCGGCAGCGAGTCTTACCGATCGGCCAGCGCCGCGCGGCGGCCGCGTTTGAGGTCGACGCTGGCGAGGATCAGCAGGCCAAGCACGAAGTAGCTGCCGGTGAGCAGTATCGCCAGGCGATGGTCGCCATCGGTCAGCCAGCTGGTCAGGCCGTAGGTCATCGGGCCGATGATCGACGACAGCTTTACCGCCTGGCCCCACAGGCCATAGAACTCCGCCCGCCGCGCCGGCGGCGCGAGCAGACCGACGATGGCGCGCCCGGCCGACTGGCTGGCGCCCATGCACAGCCCGGCGATGTTGGCTGCCAGCCAGAACAGCGGCGGCCCCTCGGCGGCCCAGGTCAGACCGATCATCAGCAGCCAGCCGAGCAGAGTCAGGGCCAGGGTGACGATATGTCCGAGGCGATCCTGCACATAGCCGAACAACACGGCGCCAATCGAGGCGGTGACATTCACCAGCAGGATCAGCTTGAGGGTGTCCTGGGTGGTGAAGCCCATGGCCTGGTCGGCGTAGATGGCGGCCAGGGTGACCACCGCGGCGATCCCGGCCTGGTAGCACAGGGTGCAGGCGAGAAAGCGCAGCAGGTCGCGATAACGCCTGGCCTCGCGGACCGTCCGGGCGAAGCGGGCGAACGCCAGCCGCACGCCGTGGCGGGCGTTAGGTTGCAGCTGCGGCTGACTGCGCTCGCGCAGGAACAGGAAGGTCGGCAGGCTGGCCAGGGCGAACAGGATCGCGGTGAGCAACATACACACCGGCACGAACTGCGCCGCCGTGTGGCCCTGGGCCTGCGCCCAGCTGACATAGGCCAGGCTGGCGCCGAGGCTGAGCAGGCCGCCGATATAACCGAAGCCCCAGCCCCAGCCGGAGACCCGGCCGATGGCATCCTCGCGGGCGATTTCCGGGAGGAACGCGGCGATCAGGTTTTCGCCGCTACCGAAGCAAAAGTTGGACAGCACGATGAAGACGATGGCGATGACCAGCGCGCCCGGTCCGGCCAATGCCAAACCGGCGGTGAACAGCACGCAGCCGAGGGTGCAGAGCAGCAGCAGGCGCTTCTTGCAGGCATAGGCATCGGCATAGGCGCCGAGCACTGGTGCGCTGACGATGATCAAGGCATAGGACAGGGCGATGGCACTGGTCCATGCCAGGGTGCCCCAGGTCGCGCCGCCGGCCACTACCGCGACGAAGTAGGCGTTGAATACCGCGGTGATCACCACCGTGGTGTAGCCGGAGTTGGCGAAGTCGTACATCGCCCAGGCCCAGGCTTCGCGGCGCGTGACTCCGGGGGCGAGGCTGGGGGGCATGGCGAGCACTCCGTTGGCGCGCGCCGGTTGGCGGCGCGCAATGATGCTCACGCAAGCCTAGCAGTCCGCTCGGCTAGAGACGTCCGGGCTATAACCGCCGGCCTGCTATGGGCTAGAGGTTATTATCGCCAGTGGCGGCAAAGGCTTATTGTTTTTCAGCGAGGGTGGTGGTCGAGACTGCCCAGCCGCTGAGGGTCGCCGATGAGTCGTCTGCCTCATGCACCAAGCGCCCAGCCCGCTGCAGCGGCTGCGGCGCAGCGCCTGCTCCGGATCGTTCGCCAGACGGTTGCCGAATTGCGCCCCTATGCGGCGCAGGATTCGTCCGTCAGCTTGCACAGCGTACTCGACAGCGATCTGGGGCTGGACAGCCTGGCTCGGGTCGAGCTGTGGTCACGGGTCGAGCGCGAGTTCGGCGTGCGTCTGCCCCAGGCGCTGTTCGCCTCGGCGGAGACTCCGGGCGATGTGCTTGAGGCGCTGCTGGCATGCGGGCCGACACTTGCGGCGGGGCCGCGCGGTAGCGTCGAGCGCTTGCCCGTCGGCCCGCAGGAGCGGCTCACGCCGGACGCCGCGCAGACCCTGATCGAGGTGCTCGACTGGCATGTGCAGCGCCATCCGCAGCGCATTCATGTGCGCCTGCTGGGCGAAAGCGATATCCCCGAAGACATCAGCTACCTGGCCTTGCAGCAGGGGGCCAGGGCGGTTGCCTGCGGGTTGCAGCGACGCGGCCTGCAGGCCGGGCAGCGGGTGGCGCTGATGCTGCCGACCGGCCTGGATTTCCTCTTCGGCTTCTTCGGCATCCTCCTCGCCGGCGGCGTGCCGGTGCCGATCTATCCGCCCATGCGCTTGTCGCAGATCGAGGAGCACCTGCGCCGTCAGGCCGGCATTCTCGCCAATGCCGAGGCGACGATGCTGCTCACCGTCAGCGAAGCCAAGCTGCTCGCCCGCTTGCTCAAGCCGCAAATCCCGAGCCTGCGCGAGATCGCTACAGTGGCCGAGTTGTGCGCCGAGCCAGGCAGCTTCCTGGCGACGCAGCGGCAGCCCCAGGACCTGGCCTTCCTGCAATACACCTCGGGCAGTACCGGTCAGCCCAAGGGAGTGATGGTCAGCCATGCCAATGTGTTGGCCAACCTGCGGGCGATGGGTACGGCGCTGCGCGTCAGCGCCGACGATGTGTTTGTCAGCTGGCTGCCGATGTACCACGACATGGGCCTGATCGGCGCCTGGCTCGGCAGCCTGTATTACGGTTTCGTCCTGGTGCTGATGTCGCCGTTGGCCTTTCTCGCCCGGCCGGCGCACTGGCTGGAGACCATCCAGCGCTACCGCGGCACGCTGTCGGCGGCACCGAACTTCGCCTACGAGCTGTGCCTGAGCAAGCTCGCCGACAGCGAGCTCCAGGGCCTCGACCTGAGCAGTTGGCGCCTGGCCTGCAACGGCGCCGAACCGGTCAGCCCGGACACCCTGCAACGCTTCGCCGAGCGCTTCGGCCGCTATGGCCTGCAGCCAGGTGCGCTGGCCCCGGTGTACGGCCTGGCCGAGGCGACCCTGGGCGTAGTCTTCCCGCCGATCGGCCGCGCGCCGCTGCTCGACTGGGTCCAGCGCGAGTCGTTCCAGGCCCGGGGCCAGGCCCTGCGCGCCGAGCCGGGGAGTACCGATGCGCTGCGTTTCGTCAGTTGCGGTCAGCCGCTGCCGGGGCATCAGGTACGCATCGTCGATGATCACGACATCGAGCTGCCCGAACGTAGCGAGGGCCATCTGCAATTCAAGGGGCCGTCGACCAGCAGTGGCTATTTCCATAACCCGCAGGAGAGCCAGCGGGTGCGCCATGGCGAATGGCTCGACTCGCTCGATCTGGCGTACATGGCCGCCGGCGAGGTCTACCTCAGCGGGCGGGCCAAGGACCTGATCATTCGCGGCGGGCGCAACATCTACCCCTATGACGTGGAGACCGCGGTCGGCAGCCTGCCGGGCCTGCGCAAAGGCTGCGTCGCGGTGTTCGGCAGTGGCGAACCGGCCAGCGCCAGCGAGCGTCTGGTGGTGCTGGCGGAGACCAGCGAAAAGGACCCCGCGTGCGGCAACGCCTGCAACAACAGATTGCCCGGGTGGCCATCGACCTGACCGGGGTACCGCCGGACGATATCGTCCTGGCGCCGCCGCACAGCGTGCTGAAAACCTCCAGTGGCAAGATCCGTCGCGCCGCCAGTCGCGAACTGTACGAGCGCGGCGAAGTGGGTCGGCCGGGGCGGCCGGTGTGGCGGCAACTGCTGCGGCTGCTGCAGTCGGCGGCGCGGGCGCAACTCGGCCGCGTCTGGCGCAGCGTTCGGGCCGCACTCTATGCCGGGTATTTCTGGGCCTTGCTCGGGCTGCTCGGCAGCCTGACCTGGACGGCCGTGGCACTGCTGCCGCGCCTGATTTGGCGGCGCCGCTTGAGCGGGGCCGCGGCCCGCCTGTTCCTGCGTCTGGCGGGCATCTCCTTGCAGATAGAGGGCCTGGACAGGCTGCGCCGGCAGGACGTGCGCGTGCTGGTCGCCAACCATGCCAGCTACCTGGACGGTTTGCTGCTCTGCGCGGCTCTGCCGCCCGAGTTCAGCTTCGTCGCCAAACGCGAGTTGGCCGGACAGCGTATCGCCGGGCACTTCCTGCGCAAGATCGGCACCTGCTTCGTCGAGCGCTTCGACCTGCAGCGCAGTGCCGCCGATGCCGAACGCCTGGCGGCGGCCTTGCAGGCCGGGCAGTCGCTGGTGTTGTTTCCCGAAGGCACGCTGAGCCGCGAACCGGGGTTGCTGCCATTTCGCATGGGCGCCTTCGTCCTCGCCGCGCGCGCCGACGTGGCGCTGGTGCCGGTGGCCATCGCTGGTTCGCGCATGGTGCTGCGTGACGGTCAGTGGTTTGCCCATCGTGGCCAAATCCACCTGCACATCTGCGCCCAACTGCTGGCGCAGAGCCACGATTGGCTGGATGCAATCAAGTTGCGCGACCAGGCGCGGGCCGAGTTGCTGCAACGCCTGGGCGAACCGGATCGGCTGCTGCTGGCGGGCTGAGGGGGCGCTGGCGAACCTGGAAAGCGCTGTTTCGTTGCTCGTCGATGGGTAGTGCCAGGCTCAATCGCATCCGACAAGTGCTGGCGTGTAATCGCTGCAATCAGCGACCCTAGTCCAAGAGGCCCAGCGAAATCCGGGAAGGGTTGGTCGGCGGCAGATCCTCCCGGATTGCATCCGGGCCAGCAACAGTTCGGCGTCCCGGTCAGGTGTCGCATGGGTATCGAGCCCGGTAGGCGCGAAGAGGGCGCGCCTAACCGTTATCCGCGAAGGTCACCTGGATTGAGCCTGGAAAAAAGCCGCTCACTTGGCTAAGTGAGCGGCTGGTGTCGTGGGTCAAGGCGCTGGGCGGCAGGTGCGCATGGCGCACCATTACTCAATGGTGGCGATGTTTCTTGTGCTTCTTGTGCTTGTGCTTGTGGCCATGGGAGTGGCCATCGCCGTCATAGCGATTGTCATAGCGGTTGTCGTTGCTTATTTCATTGCCGAGCGCGCCGCCGGCTGCGCCACCCAGGCCTGCGCCTATGGTCGAACCGGTGCTGCCGCCGACTTGGCCGCCGAGCACCGAACCGCCCGCCGCGCCCAGGCCGCCGCCAAGGGCAGCGCCGGTCTTGTTGCCGTCGCGGGCGGTAATTACTCCGCCGGCTGCGCCACCGACCCCGGCACCAATCGCCGCGCCGGTGCTACCGCCGACCTGCTGGCCGATGACGTTGCCCAGGACACCGCCAACACCGCTGCCTATGGCGACTTTTCCGGAGTCGCCAGCCAAGGCATATGGTGCGGCGATAAGGCTGCTGAGAGCGAACGCTACGAGGGTTTTGCGCATGGTTTGAGTCCTGCTGAATAAGGGGGCGAGCATACTGCATTGCAACTGATGGCTTTTCGCTACATCGCACAGATGTAGAGGCGCATGGCGGGCTTTGGTTCCCTGCCGCGCAAATGTTCGTTGCGCTATCCCCGGCTAAAGCGCGCAGCGTTCACCGTTCTGTAGGGTGTCACTCGCCGCAGGCAGTGCACCATGGTTTATCGGCGCAACGCCAAGCTGGCGGGTTGTCGCTGCGCTCCGAAGCCGCCCTACGGACAAGTCGCAGAATTTGGAACAATTCGCAATCCATATCAGGCTAGGTTTTAGCCCGCCGCATGCCTCTGCGAGGGCTTCAGCGCTTGCCGGCTCGTCCTGTCTGTCAGTCGCGCCAGCCGTGACCGTGGTGCTTACGCTTGTGGCGCTTGCCGTGGTGGCGGCGATGACCGTGGTGGCGGTCGTCACGGTAATAACCGCGGTCGCGACGATCGTAGCGGTCGTCATCCCGGCTGGCATCGCCATAGTTGTTGCCGATGGCGCCGCCGGCACCGCCGCCGAGCGCCGCGCCGATCAGGCCGCCGGTGGTGCCGCCCATTTGCTGGCCGAGGACGTTGCCACCGGCCGCACCCAGGCCGCCACCGATGGCTGCTTCGGTCTTGTTGCCGCGGCGTGCGGCGACCGAGCCGCCCGCGGCGCCACCGACGCCGGCGCCGATAGCCGCGCCGGTGCTGCCGCCGATCTGCTGGCCGACCACCGAGCCCAATACCCCGCCCAGCGCGCCGCCGACACCGGCCCTCATGTTATCGCCTGCCATTGTCTGTCCTGCGGCGAGGCCGAGGCTCAGTAGCAACATTGAAATGTACTTCATGGAGAAGTTCTCTCAGTGGTTAAGTCGGTGGCGATGCTGGGGTTGGCGAGCAGGCCTGGCAAGCATCTGCCGACGAGCGGTGTGCTTATGTAAAGGTTGTGTAAGTAGCTGTTTTGAATGGAGAACTTTTACGGAATCGGGCGGTCATAGCTCATTGCTCCAGGCAAGTCAGGGCGTTTTTCAGGCCTTTCGAGGGCACCTTCGGCGGCTTATGCCGGCGCTGTTGGTGGCCCCAGAGGCGCGGGGAATAGCCAATGCCCGGGGGCAGGTTGAGCCATAGATCAGCGGGACGCCGGGTCGCCGGACCGTAGCACGCGGGCTCCAGCAGCCAGGCGCGCTGGTGAAGAAGGCTTCCCTGGCCTGGCAGGTTCCAGGCAAGTCGCTAGGCGTTCGCCCGCCGTCTTCGACGAAGCGCTGTCGCGCCGCAAACTGAGGCGCTCAGGGAAACCGCAGGATGGGGCGGGCCGCTACCGGGGTGGTCAGGCGGGTCCGCCGTCCTGGCAACACTCGGCCATCACGAAACTCAGGGCCTGCTGCAACCGAGCGAAGTCGACCCGGTTGAATACTTCGCGGCCATCGCGCTGCTGGGTTAGCACGCCGGCCTGCACCATGGTGTTGAGGTGATGGGCGAGGGTCGAGCGGGGAATGCCGATGCGCTCCTGCAGTTGGCCGAAGTTGAGCCCGTCCGGGCCACTGCGGACCAGCGTACGAAAGACCTGCAGGCGCAGCGGATTTCCCAGCGCCTCGAGGCAAGATGCGACTTCATTGAGTTCCATGGCGCGGAGAATAGACAAGCGATCAACGGCATGCAACGATATAACTAGATGTCTAGTTATGTCGTCATTAAGTGAAGCGACGGCGCCTGCCGTCCGGGAGCCTGTCGTGAATAAGTCAGCTTTGCGTTTCGTCGCCGGTAACGGCCTGCTCGATCGCCGCGCCTTTCTCAAGAGCGGTTACGGCCTCACGCTTGCCACTGCCATCGGTTTGTCGCCGGCAGGCCGGGTACTGGCCGAAAGCGAGCCGCCCATGCCCGCCTGGATGACCCGCCTGGGCGGCGCCGACACCGAGTACGGCAGCCCCGCGAGCCATGAACGGCAGGTGTTGCGCCAGCTCCAGCCCTCTACTCCGCAAACCGCTGGCTTCAGCAGCTGGCATTCGCCATTACAGCACCAGCGCGGCAGCATCACCCCCAGCGGCTTGCACTACGCGGTGCACCACAACGGCATTCCGGCCATCGACCCCGAGCGCCATCAGGTGCTGCTTCATGGTCTGGTCGAGCGGCCGCTGCAGTTCGACCTGGAGCGCTTGCTGCGCTACCCCATGGTCTCGCGCATCCAGTTTCTCGAATGCGCGGGCAACACCGCCGCCAATGCCATCTCGCCGACCGCGCGCAATGCCGATTGTCAGGAATTGTTCGGCCAGGTATCGGGCTCGGAATGGACCGGCGTGCCGCTGTCCTACCTGCTGCGCGAGGCGGGGGTCAAGGCGGCGGCGCGCTGGGTGATCTGCGAGGGTGCCGATGGCGGCTCGCACAGCCGCAGCCTGCCGCTGGCCAAGTTGCTGGATGACGCCATCATCGCCTTCTACCAGAACGGCGAGCGCCTGCGACCCTCCCAGGGTTATCCGCTGCGCCTGTTCGTGCCGGGTTGGGAAGGCAATGTCAGCGTCAAGTGGCTGCACCGCCTGGAAGTCAGCGACAGCCCGGTCTTCAGCAAGGACGAGTCAGGCCTCTATACGCGCATTCTCAGCGACGGTGACATTCTCGCGTTCGGCTTCCCCATGGAGGTCAAGTCGGTGATCAGCCATCCCAGTGGACAGCAGCAACTGCCCGAACTCAAAGGCTTTTACGAGGTATCCGGGCTGGCCTGGTCCGGCATGGGGCGCATCGCCAAGGTCGAGGTTTCCGCCGACAACGGTCGCACCTGGGCGCTGGCGCAGTTGCAGGCGCCGGTGCTGGACAAGGCGCTGACCCGCTTCAGCATCCCCTGGCAGTGGACAGGTGCGGCCAGCACTCTGCTCAGTCGCGCCACCGACGAACTGGGCAACACCCAACCGACCCGCAGCGAATGGCGCAGCCGCTATGCGGCTCACTCGTTCAACCACTACAACGCCATCCAGGCCTGGCGCGTGCGCAGCAGCGGCGAGGTGGAGAATGTCTATGCGTAGCCTGTGGCTGCTGCTCGCGCTGGCAAGCAGTGCGGCGGCGCAGCCGGTGATCGGGTTCGGCCTGCCGTTAGCGGCGCAGACTATCCAGCGCTATGCCATCAGCGTATTCCCCGATGGCCGCAACCTGCCCCCTGGCCAGGGCAGTGTGCGCGGCGGTGGCGAACTCTATGCCGAGCGCTGCGCCAGCTGCCACAGCGCCAACGGCAAACAAGGCCCAGCTGCACGCCTGGTTGGTCGCGACGGCTTTTTCAGCGTCGATGACCCGCTGCGTATCCTGCGAATCAGCGAGCATCCACTGCTGTTGTTTTCGGTCGGCGGTCAATGGCCGTACGCCACCAGCATTTTCGACTACACCCGCCGGGCCATGCCGCACTACGCGCCGAAGAGCCTGAGCGATGATCAGGTGTATGCCCTCACAGCCTATATCCTGCACCTGAATGGCTTGCTGGACGCGACCGCCGTGCTCGACCAGGACAGCCTGGCCAAGGTCGAGATGCCCGGTCGCAAACGCCTGCGTTGGGCGCAAGGCGCGCCGGAGTCGGCAATGCCAGCGCCCATGCCGTGAGCGCTTGTGAAAAACTCGCCTACTGCGGCCGCCTGCCAACGCCCGCTGCGGTGCTCGATCTTTTCACCACCGCTGAGAGCACGCCCGGCCCTGCCGGCGCCGGTCGGCGACGGCGGCGGGATCGGGCGTTCCGCGCGTGGGGCCTACTCCAGCAGGCTCTCGCGGCTCCACTGTTCCAGCGCCTGGGCCAGTGGCAGCACCTCGCCGGGGCGGCTCAGGGCGTAGCCGGGTAACTCGGCGATGCGCGCCTGGAACTCGGGGTTCTGCAGCACCTCGAGCAGCGCGCCCATGGCCGGCAGGGCCAGGCTGTCTTGATGGCAGAGCAGGCAGTAGTGCTCGCGGGCCATGGGGATGAAGGCCAGGCCGAACAGGCGCGCCGCCGCCTCCACGCCGAAACCGGCATCGGCCATGCCGCTGGCGACGTAGGCGGCCACGGCCGCGTGGGTGTATTCCTCGTTATAGAAGCCGTCGATGTCGACGCTATCGATCGCCGCCTGTTGCAGCAGGCTTTCCAGGAGCATGCGCGTGCCCGAGCCCTGTTCGCGGTTGACGAAGCGTCGGCCGCTGCGCTGCAGATCGGCCAGGCCGGTGATGCCCAGCGGGTTGCCGGGGGCGAGGATCAGCCCCTGGGTGCGCACGACGAAGGTGATCACCCGATGCTCGGTACGTAGCCAGGGCTGGATGCGCGCCATGCTCAGGCTGCCCAGCGGACCGGCAGGTACATGCAGGCCCGCCAGGTCGCAGTCGCGGCGGTGCAGTGAAAGCATCGCCTCGACTCCACTGCGAAACTGCAACTCCCACTGCCAGCGGCCATCCAGTTCCAGCCACTCGCGCAGCGCCGCCACCGCGAAGCCATGGCTGGCATGGATGCGCAGGCCGGGGCGGGTTTCCTGCAGCGCGCGGTTCAGCTCGATCTCCAGTTCGCCGGCGAGGTTATCCAGTTGCGGGCTCAGGCGCGCGCGGATCCGTTGGTCGGCGCGCAGCAGTTTTTCCCCGAGGCTGGTGAGGTGCGCACCCTTGCCGCGCTCCAGGGCGATCAGCGGGCTGCCGAAAAAGGCTTCCCACTTGCCCAGCAGGTTCCACGCGTGCCGGTAGGAGTAGCCACTGCGGGCTGCGGCCTCGGTCAGCTTGCCGGTATCGTGGACGTTTTGCAGCAGGCTCAGGCCCTGCGGGTCGAGGCTGCTGCCATCGGTCTGGTGAAAGCGCCAGCGCGGTTGGATCTCGATACGGATCATATGTCCTCTACTTCATATTTGATGCGGCGTTACGCCATGTTAGCTTGCTTTACGCGGTTTTCATGATCCGCAAATAAGAACTCAATTTCATATGTTGTGCGGCAAAGAAGTCGCCCAGCCGTTCGCCGGATAGTTTCGGCGATTGCTGGCGGCCACCACCACGCACAGCGGCCGGAGCCTCGAACATGGCCAAGCTTGCCCAGCATGCCGATTTCCCGCAGTACCAGGCCGTCACCCGCGCGGTGCTGGCGGCGCACCGGGACGAACCCGGCGCCCTGCTGCCCATTCTTCACGACATCCAGGAGCGTCTCGGCGCGGTACCGCCCGAGGTGCTGCCAATGATCGCCGAAGACCTCTGCCTGTCGCGCGCGGAGGTGCACGGGGTGGTCAGCTTCTACCACGATTTCCGCGCCAGCCCGGCCGGCCGCCTGCACCTTAAGCTGTGCCAGGCCGAAGCCTGCCAGTCGATGGGCGCCAAGGCGCTGACCGGCGAGCTGCAGAGCAAGCTTGGCCTCGAACTGGGCGAGACCCGCGCCGACGGCAGCCTGACCCTGGAGGCGGTGTATTGCCTGGGCAACTGCGCCTGTGCGCCGAGTGCCATGCTCAACGGCGAGCTGCACGGTCGGGTCGATGTCGAGGGCCTGCTGGCCCTGCTGGAAGAACAGGAGGCGCGCGCATGAGCCAGTTGAACCAAGCCATCACCGTCTACGTCCCGCGTGACGCCAGCGCCCTGAGCCTGGGCGCCGACGCGGTAGCACGGGCCATCGTTGCCGAAGCCAAGGCGCGCAATCTCGAGGTGCGCCTGGTGCGCAACGGTTCGCGCGGGCTGTTCTGGCTGGAGCCGCTGGTCGAGGTCGCCACCCCGGCCGGGCGCGTAGCCTATGGCCCGGTCAAGGCGCGCGATGTCGCCGGGCTGTTCGATGCCGGCTTCCTCGGCGCAGGCGAGCACCCGAAGGCACTCGGTCTGACCGAAGAAATCGACTACCTCAAGCGCCAGGAGCGCCTGACCTTCGCCCGCGCCGGGATCACCGATCCGCTGTCGCTGGCTGACTACATCGAGCATGACGGCTACCGCGGCCTTAAACGCGCACTGGAAATCGGCGCCGAGGAGATTATCGCCGAGGTGCTCGACTCCGGCCTGCGCGGGCGTGGCGGCGCGGCCTTTCCCACCGGGATCAAGTGGCGCACCGTGGCCGGCTGCGCGGCCGCACAGAAGTACATCGTGTGCAACGCCGATGAGGGCGACTCGGGCACCTTCTCCGACCGCATGGTGATGGAGGACGACCCCTTCGTGCTGATCGAGGGCATGACCATCGCCGCCCTGGCCGTCGGCGCCACCGAGGGCTACATCTACCTGCGTTCGGAATACCCGCACGCCGAGGCGGCGCTCACCGCGGCCATGGCCACGGCCTATGCCGAGGGCTACCTGGGCGATGACATTCTCGGCAGCGGCCAGCGTTTCCATTTGCACCTGCGCCGCGGCGCCGGCGCCTATGTCTGCGGTGAGGAAACCTCGCTGATGGAAAGCCTCGAAGGCCGGCGCGGTGAAGTGCGACCCAAGCCGCCGCTGCCGGCGATCGAGGGCCTGTTCGGCATGCCGACGGTGATCAACAACGTGATCTCGCTGGCCTCGGTGCCGATCATCCTCGACAAGGGCGGCGCCTACTACAAGGACTACGGCATGGGCCGTTCGCTCGGCACCCTGCCGATCCAGCTGACCGGCAACATCGCCCGCGGCGGCCTGGTCGAGAAGGCCTTCGGCATCACCCTGCGCGAACTGCTCTATGACTACGGCGGCGGTTCGGCCACCGGGCGGCCGATCCGCGCGGTGCAGGTCGGCGGCCCGCTGGGCGCCTACCTGCCGGAATCGCAGTTCGACACGCCGCTGGACTACGAGACCTTCGCCGCCCTCGGCGCGGTGCTCGGCCACGGCGGCATCGTGGTGTTCGACGATACGGTCGACCTGGCCGAGATGGCCCGCTACGCCATGGAATTCTGCGCCATCGAATCCTGCGGCAAGTGCACGCCCTGCCGGATCGGTTCGACTCGCGGCGAAGAGCTGCTCGAGCAGATCATCGTCGCCCGCTCGGAAGGTCCGCAGCCGGGGCGCATTGAACTGCTCAAGAGCCTGTGCGACACCATGCTCGGCGGTTCGCTGTGCGCCCTCGGCGGCATGACACCCTATCCGGTGCTGAGCGCCCTCAATCACTTTCCTGAAGACTTCGGGGTGTCGCCAGACACCGCCGCAGCCCGCTGAACCGGAGACACCGACATGGCCCTGTTTCGTGAACTCGACTATGGCACCCCCGCCCGTACCGGCGCCCCGGTAACGGTGGAAATCGACGGTCAGGCGATCACCGTGCCGGCCGGCACCTCGCTGATGCGCGCGGCCCAGGAGGCCGGCATCGCCGTGCCCAAGTTGTGCGCCAGCGACAGCCTGGAAGCCTTCGGCTCGTGCCGCCTGTGTGTGGTGGAAATCGAAGGCCGCCGCGGCTTCCCGGCGTCCTGCACCACCCCGGTGGAAACCGGCATGAAGGTGCGCACGCAGAGCCCGAAATTGGCCGATCTGCGCCGTGGCACCATGGAGCTGTACATCTCCGATCACCCGCTGGACTGCCTGACCTGCTCGGCCAACGGCAACTGCGAGCTGCAGGATATGGCTGGTGTGGTCGGCCTGCGCGAGGTGCGCTACGACCCGGTGAAGACCCACCTGGCCGAGACCAAGGACGAGTCCAACCCCTATTTCAGCTTCGACCCGGCCAAGTGCATCGTCTGCAATCGTTGCGTGCGTGCCTGCGAAGAAGTGCAGGGCACCTTCGCCCTGACCATCACCGGGCGTGGCTTCGATTCGCAGGTCAGCGCCGGGCAGAACGAAGACTTCCTCGATTCCGAGTGTGTGTCCTGCGGCGCCTGCGTGCAGGCCTGCCCGACTGCCACCTTGATGGAAAAGTCGGTGATCGAGATGGGCCAGGCTGAACGCAGCGTGACCACCACCTGCGCCTATTGCGGTGTCGGCTGCTCGTTCAAGGCCGAGATCAAGGGTAATGAAGTGGTGCGCATGGTGCCGAACAAGGACGGCCACGCCAACCACGGTCACTCCTGCGTCAAGGGCCGCTTCGCCTGGGGCTACGCCACCCACCCGGATCGCATTGCCGCGCCGATGATCCGCGACAGCATTGACCAGCCTTGGCGCACGGTCGATTGGGACGAGGCGATCAGCTACACCGCCAAGCGCTTCAAGGACATCCAGGCGCAGTACGGCCGCGACTCGGTCGGCGGCCTGACCTCCTCACGCTGCACCAACGAAGAAGCCTATCTGGTCCAGAAGCTGGTGCGCGCCGCCTTCGGCAACAACAACGTCGACACCTGCGCACGGGTTTGCCATTCGCCGACCGGTTACGGCCTCAAGGTCACCCTCGGCGAATCCGCCGGGACCCAGGACTTCGACTCGGTGCTGGCTGCCGACGTGGTGCTGGTGATCGGCGCCAACCCTACCGACGGCCATCCGGTGTTCGGCTCGCAGCTCAAGCGTCGTCTGCGCGAGGGCGCCAAGCTGATCGTTGCCGACCCGCGCGGCATCGATCTGGTGCGCGGCCCGCACGTCAAGGCCGACTACCACCTGCAACTGCGTCCCGGCAGCAACGTCGCCCTGCTCAACAGCCTGGCCCATGTCATCGTCAGCGAGAGCCTGGTGGACGAGGCCTTCGTCGCCGAGCGTTGCGAGGGCGAAGCCTTCGAGCAGTGGCGCACCTTCGTCGCCGAGGCGCGGCACAGCCCCGAGGCCATGGAAGAATTGACCGGCGTGCCGGCCGCCGTAGTACGCGGCGCCGCGCGGCTGTACGCCACCGGCGGTAACGCGGCGATCTACTACGGCCTGGGTGTGACCGAACACAGCCAGGGCTCCTCGACCGTGATGGCGATTGCCAACCTGGCCATGGCCACCGGCAACATCGGTCGCGCCGGCGTCGGGGTCAACCCGCTGCGTGGACAGAACAACGTGCAGGGCTCCTGCGACATGGGCTCCTTCCCCCATGAGCTGCCCGGCTACCGCCACGTCTCCGATCCGCTGGCGCGGGGGCAGTTCGAACAGGCCTGGGGCGTCAGCCTGCTCGACGAGCCGGGCCTGCGTATTCCCAACATGCTCGCTGCGGCGCATGCCGGCACCTTCAAGGGCATCTACATCCAGGGCGAAGACCCGGCGCAATCCGATCCGGATACCCAGCACGTCACCGACGCGCTGCGGGCCATGGAGTGCGTGGTGGTGCAGGACCTGTTCCTCAATGAAACCGCCAAGTTTGCCCATGTGTTCCTGCCCGGCGCCTCCTTCCTTGAGAAGAACGGCACCTTCACCAACGCCGAGCGGCGTATCTCGCCGGTGCGCAAGGTGATGCCGGCGCTGGCCGGCAAGGAAGATTGGGAAGTGACGGTGGCGCTGTCCAATGCCCTCGGCTACCCGATGATCTACAGTCATCCGTCGCAGATCATGGATGAAATCGCCAGCTTGACGCCGACCTTCACCGGGGTCAGCTACGCCAAGCTGGAGCGTTTGGGCAGCATCCAGTGGCCATGCAACGACGCCGCGCCGGAAGGCACGCCGATCATGCACGAGGATGCCTTCGTGCGCGGCAAGGGTCGCTTCATGATCACCGAGTACATTCCCACCGAGGAGCGCACCTCGCGCAAGCGTCCGCTGATTCTGACCACCGGGCGGATCCTCTCGCAGTACAACGTCGGCGCGCAGACCAGGCGTACCGAAAACAGTGCCTGGCATTCCGAGGATGTCCTCGAGTTGCACCCGGTGGATGCCGAGGATCGCGGAATCAACGACGGCGACTGGGTGGCGATCAACAGCCGCGCAGGCGAGACGGTGATGCGCGCGGTGGTAACCGAGCGGATGCAGCCGGGGGTGGTCTACACCACCTTCCACCACCCGGAGTCCGGCGCCAACGTGATCACCACTGACAACTCGGACTGGGCGACCAACTGCCCCGAGTACAAGGTCACCGCCGTGCAGATCAGCAAGGTCGAAACACCTTCGCAATGGCAGGACGAGTTCCATGCCTTTACCAAGGAGCAACTCGACCTGCTGCCGCGGATCAAGCTGACCCAGCTCTAAGCGCCGCTGGCGGCGGGCGATCCGTGTGATCGCTCGGCGCCATTGTTTTTCAGCTCCTCGACTGCCAGAGGTTCGCAGATGGGCATGAACGCCACACAATTGATTAAGATGGCCAACCAGATCGGCGCCTTCTTCGCCTCGCAACCCAACCCTGAGCAGGCCCGTGCGGATTTCGCCCTGCATCTGAAGAAACAATGGGACCCGCAGATGCGCATCGCGCTCTATGCCCATATCGATGCCACCGCCGGCGAAGACCTCAGCGCCTTTGCCCTGGAGGCGATGCAGGGTCTGCGTGAGCAGATCGAACCGCTGGCCCGACCGGCTTAAGCTGGGGCCTGATCCCTTGGAGTCTTCGCCCATGTCACGCAACGCCGCCACCCCTGTCTCGGGCGAGCCATCAACCAGCCAGGCGCAGGATGCTTATGCCTATGTCGAGCTGGATGACGCGGCGGTGCGCGGCAGCGCCATGTTGGCCGAGGAGTGTGCCCTGGCGATTGCCTACAACGGCATCAGCCATGCGGTGATGATGGTGTCGCCCTCGGCCGTGGAAGACTTCGTTATCGGCTTCAGCCTGAGCAGTGCGGTGGTCAGCGGCGTCGAAGAAATTTATGACGTGCGCGTTCAGCGCAATGGCGACACCCTCAACGCCGAGGTGCAGATCAGCAATCGCGCCTTCTGGGCGCTCAAGCAGCAACGTCGCCAGTTGGCCGGCACCAGCGGTTGTGGCCTGTGTGGCGTGGCGGCGCTGGAGCAGGCGCTGCCGCAACTCGCGGTTCTGCCGTCCAGCCCGTTGCCGCCCGCCGAACACTTGCATGACTTGCGCACGCGCATCGCCAGCGCGCAGAGCCTGGCGCGCTACAGCGGTGCCCTGCATGCCGCGTTATTCGTCGACCAGCACGGCGAGATCAACCTGTGCCGCGAGGATATCGGGCGGCACAACGCGCTGGACAAGCTGATCGGCGCGCTGCGTCAGCAGGGTCGTAGCGCGAACCAAGGCTTCGTGGTGATCACCAGTCGCTGCAGCCTGGAGCTGATTCACAAGGCGGTGCGCGGCGAATTTGCCACCCTGGTCAGCCTCTCGGCACCGACCAACCTCAGCGTGCGCTGGGCGCGCGAGCATCGCCTCAACCTGATCCACCTGCCGCATCACAGCGCACCACGGGTATACAGCCCGGCGCGCTAGCGTGGCTGCGGTCTTGACCGCGAAGCCGTTACAGCCCCTCGATCAGCTCCCGGTAATCACCGACCGCGGCGAACTCCTCGGTGTCCTTCGGGCCTTTGCGGCTGTCCGGCTGGCGCACCGCCAGCAGGTGGCCGATGCCATAGGCGTGGGCGCTGCGCAGCACGGGCAGGCTGTCGTCGATGAACAGGCTGCGCGCCGCAGCGAAGCCGAGGTCCTGCTGCAGGGCGAACCAGAACTGCTGAGCTTCCTTGGCGAAGCCGTAGTCGTGGGAGCTGATCAAACGGTCGAAGTAGGGCGCCAGTTCGATGCGTTCCAGCTTCAGCGACAGCGAGTCGCGATGGGCATTGGTGATCAGCACCACGCGCTTGCCGGCGGCGCGCACCGCGGCGAGGAAGGTGTCGGCGTCCGGGCGCAGGGCAATCAGGTGGGCCACCTCGCGCTTGAGGTCGCGAATCGACAGGTTCAGTTCGCGGCTCCAGAAGTCCGTGCAGTACCAGTTGAGCTGGCCGGCATGTGCATGGAACAGCGGCAGCAACTCGGCGTCGGCCAACGCCCGGCTGATGCCGTGCAGCTCGGCATAGCGCTGCGGCAGGTGCTCCAGCCAGAAGTGGTTATCGAAATGCAGGTCGAGCAGGGTGCCGTCCATGTCCAGCAGTACGGTATCGATCTCGCTCCAGGGCAATGACGGCATGGTGGCTTCTTGTGTGCTGAGTGCGGAGGGTGTCGCGAATCTGCCGACTGACGTCGTGATCGCGCAATCTCCGGCGGGGCTAATCGGAAAAGGCGCGGTATGATAACTCGCCCCGCCACTCTCAGGAGCCGCACCATGCCTCAGAAACCCACCGTACTCGCCCGTGAGATAGTCGCCAGCAGTCGCTTGTTTCGTATCGAGGAGCTGCAGTTGCGCTTCGCCAACGGTGTGGAACGGACCTATGAGCGCCTGGTCGGCAAGGGTGTCGGTTACGGTGCGGTGATGATTGTGGCGCTGGTCGATGCCGAGCATGTGCTGCTGGTCGAGGAGTACTGCGCCGGCACCGACGACTACCAGTTGTCGCTGCCCAAGGGGCTGATCGAACCGGGCGAGGACGTACTGGCGGCGGCTGACCGTGAACTCAAGGAGGAAGCCGGTTTCGGCGCGCGGCAACTCGAGCACCTGACCGAGTTGAGCCTGTCGCCCGGCTATATGAGCCAGAAAATCCAGGTGGTGCTGGCCACGGACCTGTACCCGGAGCGCCTGCCCGGCGACGAACCGGAGTCGATGCGGGTCGACAAGGTTAACCTGCGCGAGCTCTCGAGCCTGGTGCAGCATCCGCAATTCAGCGAGGGCCGGGCCCTGGCCGCGCTCTACCTGGCGCGCGACCTGCTGACCCAGCGTGGAGACTTCGTGCTATGAGCCATCCCCTGATTCCGGCGGTAATCCAGTTGGTGCGCGAAGCCGGCGCGGCGATTCTGCCGCATTGGCGCGCCGGTGTGCTGGTGACCGAGAAGGCCGACGCCTCGCCGGTGACCGCCGCCGACATGGCCGCCCATCACATCCTCAACGATGGCCTGGTCGCGCTCGATCCGAGCATTGCGGTGCTGTCCGAGGAGGCCGCCGATATCGCCTTCGACGAGCGCGCGAAATGGAGTCGCTGGTGGCTGGTCGACCCGCTGGATGGCACCAAGGAATTCATTTCCGGCAGTGAAGAATTCACCGTCAACGTCGCGCTGATCGAGCAGGGCCGGGTGGTGTTCGGCGTGGTCGGGATTCCCGCCAATGGTCGCTGCTACTACGGCGGCGCCGGCCTGGGTGCCTGGCGCGCCGAGGCCGATGGTGCGGAGCAGCCGATCAGCGTGCGTCTGAACCCGGACGAAGCGTTTACCGTGGTCGCCAGCCGGCGCCACACCAGCCCGGCGCAGGAGCGTCTGCTGGAGGGCCTGAGCGAACGCTTTGGCGACCTGCAACTGGCCAGCGTCGGCAGCTCGTTGAAGTTCTGCCAACTGGCCGAAGGCAATGCCGATTGCTACCCGCGCCTGGCGCCGACCTCGCAGTGGGACACCGCCGCCGCCCAAGGCGTGCTGGAAGGCGCCGGCGGCGAAGTGCTGACCCTGCAGGGCGCCGTGCTGACCTATGAAGCGCGCGAATCCTTGCTCAACCCCTCCTTCCTCGCCTTGCCGGCGGCCGTCGAATGGCGCGCCGAGCTGATCCAGCTGGCCCGCGCGCTGGACTGACGCTCGGCTACTGCAGCCGCCTCCAGGCACCCTGCGCTCGGACCCATTACCTCGAGCAAGCCGCGAGCCGTAGGGTGACACTCGCCTTAGGCAGTGCACCATTGGTTCGCTGGCGCGGCACAAAAGCTGGCGGGCTGTCGCTGCGCTCCGAGGCCGCCCTACCCGCAGGCAGTGCAGCATGGCTCACTGGCGCGGCGCGGGGTTGTCAGTCGGCGATCAGTTGGTCGACCAGGGCCGGGTCGTCGATAAAGCGATTGCGTGTGCCCTGTAGGCTGCCGATCTTTTCGTTGCGGGCGTTTTCTTCGCCATCCGGCGGGTCCATCCGGTGCCACTGCTTGTACATCCGCGCGTCGCCGCCGATGGGCAGGCCGTACTCGATGTGCATGTAGAAGATCGCCCGGGCGATATTGCCTTTGGCGGCGTCGCGCGGCTCCAGCACTTTGAGGTGGCTCTTGAGGTCGCAGCCGATGTCGGCGAGCGTGCTCTCCTCGCTGGCGTCCAGCAAACCGAACTGCGCGTTGCGCCGCACCTGTTCGGCGCGGGTCAGCGCCGGATAGAGGTTATGCAGGTCGGCGGCCATATAGGCATAGCGTGGGCTCATGATGCTGCACTGGCGATCGGTGATGCAGCGCAGGGCGCTTTTCAGCTGCTTGCTGCTGTAGATCGGGCTGATGCTGAGCAGTCCGCCGCCACCTTCGCCGGTGAAGGCCTTGGCGCAATACAGCGAGGTGCCGCCGGCGCCATACAGCTCATCCCAGAACAAGTGGTCGCGGACTTGCGGGTCGTCAATCTGACTCTGACCATTGGCCAGAATCGGCAGGCTGAAACTGGCTGCCAGGCAACCGAGGGCAATAACGACTGCTCGCATGATAAGACTCCGTTGACCGCCGTGTTCGGGGTCTGTTGTTTTTTTAGAGTGGCCGCATCTAACAAGACCCGCGGCACATGAGCAAGCCGAAAGATTGGCGCCATGTAAGCTTTGGCTTACATGGCGTGCCGTCGATCGCCACTACTGTGATCGGCGCTGGGCGGCTAATCTTCTGGCCATGGACGTAGCGCAGGAAGCGCAAAAAACTAAAAGGGACACGCAGGATAGCCGCCAGGATGGTGCGCGCAACACGGATGTCAGTACACAGTCTGCAAAGGCCCCGCATCAGCGGGGCTTTCTTTTATTGGGCGTTCGCCCAGTGCGGCACTTCTGCCGCGTCAATCTTCACTAGCGTGATGGTTCACCGCGGGGCAGCCGCCACGGCATCCAGACGTCGACGGGGGCGGGTCAGTCGAGTCGATGGCGACCTGCAGTAAACTGTAACGACTTTGTACGCGTCGAGCCTCGCCATGCCGATCCAGCTTGCCCAGTGTTTTCCACCATCGCTCCGCTCCGTCTGGCTGCTGCTCGCGGCGTTGGGCCTGAGCACTATCCAGCCAGTGGCCGGCGCGCAGCTATACCGCGTGGGTGTGGAAGACGTCGATTACTACCCCATTTTTGCGGTGTCGGCGGACCACCAGTACCGCGGTTACGCCCGCGACTTGCTCGACCTGTTCGCCGCCCACGCGGATATCCAACTGCGTTATGTGCCGTTGCCGGTACGCCGGCTCTATCACGAGTACTGGGCGGGTCGGCTCGACCTGGTTTTTCCCGACAGTCCGCGCTGGCATGAGGCCGGTAAACCGCACGGTGTGATTACCTACTCGCAGCCGCTGCTGACCTTCCAGGACGTGGTGCTGGTGCTGCCGGCACGGGTGGGCCAGCCGCGTGAGCGTTTTCGCAAGCTCGGCTTCGTCCGCGGCTTCACTCCCTGGAAGTTTCACGCCGAGATTGCCGCAGGCGCCGTGGAGATCCACCGGGCGCCGAGCCCGGAGGGCCTGATCCGGATGACCCTGGCCGGCTACATCGACGGTGCCAACATGGCCCGCCAGGTTGCGCGCTACCACCTGGGCCAACTTGAGCGGCCGCACGCCCTGGTGGCAGAGCCCAGCTTGTTGCAGTCCAGCGACAGCCACTATTACCTGTCGAGCATCCGCCATCCCGAGCTGATCCAGCGCTTCGATGCCTTCCTGCGCAGCGAGCGGCAGGCGGTCGCTGCGCTGAAGGCGAAATACGGGCTGTAAGCCAAGGCGTCAGAGGTGCTGAGCATATCGCGAGGCGCCGCGAGACAGCCTGCGGATCGTGGGTTGCGCGAGGTCATTGGTCGCAGCAGGCGGGTTTTTCCACCACCTCTCAGCCGATCCGGCGTTTGTCCACGGCGGCATCCTGCCAGCAGGCTGCCGCGCCGTGCGCTGCGGCCATCGGGCAACCCTCTCGGGACTTCCTGCTCGGCTGGTGGTGGAGGCGCGCTGGCTCGCGCGGGTCAGCCTTTTATCTGCTGCTCCACCCACTCGGCATAGGCGTTGATGAACTTCTGCAGGAACGGTTTGATGCCGTCGCCGAGCATGCCGGCCTCCTCGAAGAAGCTGCCGGCACCGCCCAGATAAGCCTCCGGCTGCTGCATCATCGGCACATCGAGAAACACCATGGACTGGCGCAGGTGCTGGTTGGCGCCGAAGCCGCCGATGGCACCCGGCGAGGCGCTCAGCACGGCCCCCGGCTTGCCGCTAAAGGCGCTCTGGCCGTAGGGACGCGAGCCGACGTCGATGGCGTTCTTCATCGGTGCCGGCACCGAGCGGTTGTATTCCGGGGTGACGAACAGCAGCGCGTCGGCGGCCTTGAGCTTGGCGCGAAAGCGCAGGTAGGCCTCGGGCGGCTGTTGCTGGTCGATATCCTCGTTGTACAGCGGCAGGTCGCCGATCTCGATGATTTCCAGCTTCAGCGAGGCGGGCGCCAGTTCGGCCAGCGCCAGGGCCAGCTTGCGGTTGATCGATGCCTTGCGCAGGCTGCCGACGAGGACGGCGACGTGGTGAACCTTGCTCATGACGACTCCTTGCCAGTGAGAGCGGGTAGCGGGGTGAACTGAAACTATAGACCGCCCCGGCGCCGAAGGTCTTGGCGGGCCTTGCTCAGCTGAAGGTCGTGAGCAAATCCTCGACCATGGCCAGCTGCGCCTCACTCGGTTGACGGCCGCGGTGGTTGGCCAGGTGAAACTGCACGCTGAAGCCGAGCTGTTCCGGCAACAGCGCGCGCAGCAGGCCGCTAGCTTGCCAGGGGGCGGCGATATGTCGGGGCAGGTAGCCGATATGGGCGCCGGACAGGACAAAGGCCAGAGTGCCTTCGACCTGTTCGCTGTGGGCGCTGCTGGCGGTGGTTTGCCAGGGTTCGTCGCGTTGGATGAAACGGTAGGGGTGGAGCACGCTGTCTTCGCCCTGCAACTGTTCCAGGCTCACTTCGGTTCGAGCGAATAAATGATGCCCGACGCCGCAGTACAACGCTTGTGCCTCCTCGAATAGCGGGACGTAGTCGAGCGCGGCCTGGGCGCCGGAGAAGTAGCCGATCGCCAGGTGCAGTTGATCCTGCAGCAGGCGTCGTTCCAGTTCGGCCGGCATGGCGCTGAGCAGTTCGATCTGCACTGCCTGGTTGCGCCGGCGAAAGTGGCCGATGGCTGCGCCGACGCGACTCAGCACCTGCGCGTCGAGGGCTTTGGAGAGGCCGATGCTGAGCGTGCCCAGCAGTTTGTCGGCCATGCCCTGGGCTTCGCCCTTGAAGGTTTCGAGGGCGGCGAACAGCTTGCGCGTGGCCAGCAGCACCTGCTCGCCCTTGGGCGTCAGGCGGAAGCCAGCCCGGCCGCGCTCGCACAGGCGAAAACCCAGACGCGTCTCCAGTTTGGCCATCTGCGTGCTGATGGTCGACTGACCGACCCCCAGTTCGCCCTGCGCGGCACTGAAGCCGCCGCTCTCCACCACGGTGATGAACAGGCGCAGCAGTTGCAGGTCGAGGTCGCGGACTTGGCTGAGCATGGCGGCTCCAAACATTGATGAAAGTAGATGCCAGGGTAGATTACTTCATATTTATCCGAAGCAAGTCGCAGCGCAGCATGGCTCTACCTAACCCGCTGCTACAGGGGTCATTGCCGAGCCAATTTGAATGAGGGTATCGCCATGCGTCTCGCCACGAGTGTGTTAATGATCGTCTTCGCCCTGCCGCTGCAGGCCGAGGAGCGCGTGCTGAACATCTACAATTGGGCCGATTATGTGGCGCCGCAAGCGCTCAAGCGCTTCCAGAGCGAGAACGGGATACGGGTCAAGTACGACACCTTCGACAGTGGCGAGGTGCTCGACAGCAAGCTGCTCACCGGTGGCAGCGGCTACGACGTCGTGTTTCCAGCCTCCAGTGGCCTGGCCCGGGCGATCCAGGCCCAGGCCCTGCAGCCGATCGGCGCGCTGAGCAACGCCGTCAATCTCGATCCCGAGCTGCTGGCAAAACTGGCCGGTGTCGATCCCGGTAACCAGTACGGTGTGCCCTATACCTGGGGCACCGTCGGCCTGGGCATCAACCGGCAGGCGGTCGAGCAGCGGCTGCCGGGCGTGGCGCTGGACAGTCTCGACCTGCTGTTCAAGCCGGAGTACGCCAGCAAGCTCAAGGATTGCGGCATCGCCGTGCTGGATTCGCCGCAGGAAGTGATTGCCGTGGCCCTCAACTACCTGGGCAAGGCGCCCTACAGTGCCGCGGCCGAGGACCTGGAGGCCGCGCAGCAGTTGCTGGCGAAACTGCAGCCGAACCTGCTGTATGTAAATTCCGCCCGGCAGATCAACGACCTGGCTAGCGGCACCGTATGCCTGGCGCTGGCCTACACCGGTGATGTCGGCATGGCCGCGGCGCGGGCGGCTGAAACCCCGCAGCCGTTCGAGGTGGTCTATCGCATCCCCCGCGAGGGCACCCTGATCTGGTTCGACACCATGGCCATCCCCAAGGACGCGCCGCATCCAGAGGCCGCCCGCGCCTTTATCGACTACATGCTCAAGCCCGAGTCGATTGCCGAGCTGACCAACGAACTGTATTTCGCCAATGCCAACGCCGCTTCGGCCCCGCTGCTCGATGAGGCGGTCAGCAGCGATCCGGACATTTACCCGGGCGCCGCGGTGCGCGCCCTGCTGTTTCCCGAGCAGACCATGACGCTCAAGGACCAGCGCAAGCGCAACCGCCTGTGGACCGCCTTCCGTAGCCAGTATTGAACTCACGCTCGCCATCCTTGAGGACCCGACCATGGATCACGCCTTCGACAACGACCAGGCCATCACCCGCGACAGCCTGTACGGCACCTGCGCCGAGCCGACCTACGCCGGCATCACCAGCTTTATGCGCCGCCGCTATACCCGCGACCTGCGCGGTGTCGACCTGGTGGTCAGCGGGGTGCCGTTCGACACCGCCACCACCAATCGACCGGGCAGCCGCTTCGGTCCGCGGGCGATTCGCGCCGCCTCGGTGCAGTCGGCCTGGGCGCGGCACTTTCCCTGGGAGTTCGACCCGTTCGACCTGCTGGCCTGCATCGACTATGGCGACTGCTACTTCGACCACGGCACCCCGCAGGACACCCCGGCGCTGATCGAGGCGCATGCCGACAAGATCCTCGCGGCCGGCTGCGCCATGCTCACCCTGGGCGGTGACCACTTCATCAGCTACCCGCTGCTCAAGGCCCATGCGAAGAAACATGGCGCGCTGGCGCTGATCCACTTCGACGCGCACAGCGACACCTGGCCGGACGAGGAGGGGGCGCGCATCGACCACGGCACCATGTTCTACCACGCCGCCCGCGAGGGCCTGGTCGACCCGGCGCGCTCGGTGCAAATCGGCCTGCGCACCAGCAACGACGACGTGATGGGTTTCCAGGTGCTCGACGCCCGCCAGGTGCACCGCAGCAGCCCGGAGCAGATCGCCGAACTGATCCGCGCGCGGGTCGGCGACCATCCGGTGTACCTGACATTCGACATCGACTGCCTCGACCCGGCCTTCGCCCCCGGCACTGGCACCCCGGTGTGCGGTGGCCTGTCCAGCCACCAAGCGCTGGAAATCCTCCGTGGCCTGCGCGGCATCAATCTGGTCGGCATGGACGTGGTAGAGGTGGCGCCGCCCTATGACAATGCAGAAGTCACCGCCTTGGCCGGCGCCACCCTGGCCATGGAAATGCTTTGCCTGTACGCCGCACGGCATAAATTGACGCCCTGATCGCCGCTCGCCTTCCGCGCCAACCCAGGCGCCATCCCGCGTCCAGCCCCGGGCAGCCCTACAGGTTGTCTGGGGCTGTTGGCTTTTCTGGCCAGCGTAAGCGCCGGTGGCTTGGGTTTTGCGCGACCCGGCCTATATCTTGCTCAGGCAGACGCAGTCGCGCGCTAAGTGCTTGCCTGGCATGTTGAGCGCTAGTGGCCCATTGCCCATTAGCGCGCAAACAACAGCATCAATTTAGAGCGGCTCGGCTAGCAGCAGGGCTTTCGTCTGTCGACAGTATTGTTTACATATATTTATAGGATTGTTCACATTGTGTTGCGCAGCCTTGTAGAAACGTAGTACACAAGACTCCGCATCCGCCCTGACTTGCCGTCTTGCGGGTGGCTAACCAGAAGGGTGCAAGGCCCCGCAAGGCGCTGCTCCTCTCCAATAATAAAACGCCGATACCCGCTCGCTTGAGCTGCTAAGGTCATCGGAAGATAGGAGAAAAGCCAATGCAGCAAGAGCAGGCCACAGCCGCCTCAGATGCCCAGCCACGCTTGGTCTTGAAGGGCATCTGCAAGGTCTACCCCGCGGTAGTCGCCAACGATGGCATCGACCTGCGCGTCATGCCCGGCGAGATTCATGCCGTGCTGGGGGAGAACGGCGCCGGCAAGTCGACCCTGATGAAGATCATCTATGGGGTGACCCGACAAACCGCCGGCGAGATGTTCTGGGAGGGCCAGCCGGTCACGGTGGAAAACCCCGCCCATGCCCGTAGCCTGGGCATCGGTATGGTGTTCCAGCACTTCTCGCTGTTCGAGACCCTGACCGTGCTGGAAAACGTCGCCCTGGCCCTGCCGGGCAAGCCCGACCTGATGGATCTGGCGCGGCGCATCGAGTCGGTGTCCACGCGCTACGGCTTGCCGGTCGACCCGCGTCGGCATGTGCATGCGCTGTCCGTCGGCGAGCGCCAGCGGGTCGAAATCGTCCGCTGTCTGCTGCAAAACCCTCGGCTGCTGATCATGGACGAACCGACCTCGGTGCTCACCCCGCAGGCGGTACGCGTCCTGTTCGAGACCCTGCGCCGGCTGGCCAGCGAAGGCTGCTCGATCCTCTACATCAGTCACAAACTCGACGAAATCCAGGAGCTGTGCCACAGCGCCACCGTGTTGCGTAGTGGCAAGGTCACGGGCGCCTGCATTCCTGCCGAGGAAACCCCAAGAGCATGGCACGGCTGATGATCGGCAAGGACCTGCCGGCCTGCGAGCACAGCGCCGCGCCGACTGACGGCGAGATTCGCTTGAAGTTGGACGGCCTGTCGCATGTCTCGCCTGATCCGTTCAGCACCGATCTCAAGGACATCCAGCTGGAGGTGCGCTCCGGCGAGATCGTCGGCATCGCCGGGGTCTCGGGTAACGGTCAGGCCGAGCTGTTGGCGGCTATTTCCGGGGAGACCCCGCTGAGCGAGAAAGGCCCGGTGCAGATCTGCGGCAACGCGGCGGGACGCTTGTCGCCCGACCAGCGCCGGCAGATCGGCCTGTGCTTCGTGCCGGAAGAGCGTCTGGGCCGTGGCGCGGTGCCGAGCATGTCGCTCAGCGACAACGCGCTTCTCACCGCCGCCGTGTCGAAAGGCCTGGTCAGGCGTGGCCTGATCGATTTTCGCGCGGCCAAGGCCTTTGCCAGCGAATGCATCGAGCGCTTCAACGTCAAGTGCGGTGGGTCGGCGGCGCAGGCCCGCTCGCTGTCCGGTGGCAATCTGCAGAAGTACATCATGGGTCGCGAAATCATGCAGGCCCCCAAACTGCTGGTGGCTGCCCAGCCCACCTGGGGTGTGGACGTGGGCGCGTCGGCCTTTATCCGCCAGCAGATTATCGACCTGAGAAACGCCGGTTGCGCGGTGCTGGTGGTGTCCGAGGAACTCGATGAGCTGTTCGAGATTTGCGACCGTATCGCGGTGATCGCCGATGGGCGTTTGTCGCCGATGCGGCCCTTGGCCGAGACCTCGGTGGAGGATATCGGCGTGTGGATGAGCGGCATGTGGCCCGGCAGCGAGAGCGCTGCCACATCGACCAGCAACCAATAACAAGGGAACGCGCACCATGCTGTCATTCAAGCTTGAAACCCGCCCCGAAGCCTCGCGCGCCATGAGCTATCTGTCGCCGCTGATTGCGGTGGTACTGACCATGCTCGGAGGGCTGCTGTTGTTCTCCGCCTTGGGTAAAGACCCACTGGAAGGCTTTCAGGTGTTCTTCCTCAATCCACTGCGCTACTGGTACGGCGTGGCCGAATTGCTGCTCAAGGCCGTCCCGCTGATGCTCATCGCGGTGGGCTTGGCCATCGGTTTCCGGGCCAATGTGTGGAATATCGGCGCAGAAGGCCAGTTCATCCTCGGCGCCTGTGCCGCGACTGGGGTCGCGCTGGCCTTTGGCGACTACAGCGGCCCGCTGGTGCTGCCGGCGATGGTCGCCGCCGGGGCGCTGGGCGGTGCCGCCTGGGCGGCGATCCCGGCATTGCTGCGCACCCGCTTCAACGCTAACGAGATCCTAGTCTCGCTGATGCTGGTGTATGTCGCTCAATTGCTGGTGTCCTGGCTGGTGTTCGGCCCCTTGATGGACCCAGATGGTTTCAATTTCCCGCAGAGCAAGATGTTCGCCGATTCGGCGCTGTTGCCGATCCTGTTCGAGGGCACGCGGCTCAACCTGGCCTTCGTGATGGCGCTGGGGGTGCTGTTGATCGGCTATGTGTTTATGCACAAGAGCTACCTGGGCTTCAAGATGCGCGTGGCCGGCGAGGCGGCAGATGCGGCGCGCTATGCCGGCTTCTCGGCCAAACGGATGATCTGGATCGGCCTGCTGGTGGGCGGTGCCTGCGCGGGCCTGGCCGGCATGGCCGAGGTGGCGGGGCCCATGGGCCAGCTGACCGACAAGGTCGCCAGCGGCTACGGCTTCGCCGCCATCATCGTGGCCTTCGTCGGGCGGCTGAATCCCATCGGGATCTTCTTTGCCAGCCTGTTGATGGCGCTGCTGTTTCTCGGCGGCGAGCAGGCGCAGTTGTATCTGAGCCTGCCCGCGTCGATCTCCAAGGTGTTCCAGGGCATGTTGCTGTTCTTCCTGCTCGGTTCGGACCTGTTTATCAACTACCGGCTGCGCGTGCGGCTGACCCTGGCCAAGGCGGGAGACTGACATGGAGCAGAGTCTGATTACCTCGATACTGTTCGCCACCCTGGTGGCGGGCACGCCGCTGATTATCGTGGCCCTGGGCGAACTGATCACCGAAAAATCCGGGGTGCTCAACCTGGGCGCCGAAGGCACCATGGCGATGGGCGCGGTGGCCGGCTTCGCCGCCACCTACTACACCGGCAACCCCTATCTCGGTGTGTTGGCCGGCATGGCAGCCGGTGCGCTGATGAGCCTGCTGTTTGGCCTGCTGACCCTGACGCTGATGGCCAACCAGGTG
The DNA here is from genome assembly GCF_002025205.1 of Pseudomonas sp. CC6-YY-74. Lineage (GTDB taxonomy): Bacteria > Pseudomonadota > Gammaproteobacteria > Pseudomonadales > Pseudomonadaceae > Aquipseudomonas > Aquipseudomonas paeninsulae. The sequence continues at coordinate 4,518,618 of NZ_CP019947.1, forward strand.
GCCTCCGGTCTGGCGCTGACGATCTTCGGCGTCGGCCTCTCGGCCTTTATCGGCAAACCCTTCGAGTCGCTGACCCTGCCGGCCGTGCCGGCGATCCGCATTCCACTGCTGGCCGATATTCCGCTGCTCGGGCCGGCGCTGTTCAACCAGCAGTCCCTGGTCTATTTCTCCTGGGCCCTGCTCGGCGGGGTGATCTGGTTCCTCTACAAGAGTCGCGCCGGCCTGATCTTGCGCGCCGTCGGCGAGTCGCCCTCGTCGGCCCATTCGATCGGCTATTCGGTGATCGGCATCCGCTACCTGGCCACCATCTTCGGCGGCGCCATGGCCGGTATCGGTGGCGCCTTCCTGTCGGTGTTCTACACCCCGCTGTGGGTCGAGGGCATGGTCTCGGGCCGCGGCTGGATCGCCCTGGCGCTGGTGGTGTTCGCCACCTGGCGGCCGCTGCGGGTGATGGCCGGGGCCTACCTGTTCGGCGGGGTGATGATCAGCCAGTTGTTTATCCAGGGCTCGGGCCTGCAGATCGAGGTGCCGTCGCAGTTGCTCTCGGCGCTGCCTTATCTGGCGACTATTTTCGTGCTGGTACTGATTTCGCGTAATCAACAGACCATCCGGCTGAACTCGCCGATGTCGCTCGGCCAGCCTTACCGGCCGGACGCCTGATCCGTTGGCGGGCGCTTAGGGGGAAGGGTCCGCTGCATTTATTTCCCCCGACAACAAAAACAACCAGAGCATGAACGCTAGGAGAGGAACTGATGGCTAATCGCAGATATTTCATCAAGGCTGCAAGTGGTGTGGCAATGGCAACCGCGTTGGGCTTTGGCCTGCTGGGTGCGGCGCAGGCGGCCGACCCGCTCAAGGTTGGCTTCGTCTATATCAGCCCGATCGGCGACGCCGGCTGGACCTACCAGCATGATCTAGGGCGCTTGCAGATGGAAAAGGCCCTGGGCGATAAGGTCGAAACCAAATACATCGAGAACGTACCCGAAGGCGCCGACGCCGAACGGGTCATCCGCGAGCTGGCCAGTAGCGGCTACAACCTGATCTACGCCACCAGCTTCGGTTATATGAACTACGTCGAGCGGGTCGCCAAGCAGTTCCCCAACGTGACCCTGATGCATGCCACTGGCTACAAGACGGGCAAGAACTTCGGCAACTACAACGCGCGCTTCTATGAGGGCCGCTACCTGAATGGCGTGGTCGCCGGCAAGATGAGCAAGTCCAACGTGCTGGGCTATGTCGCCGCCTTCCCCATCCCCGAAGTGGTGATGGGCATCAACGCCTTCGCCCGTGGCGCGCGCAGCGTCAACCCGGATGCCGAAGTGCGGGTGATCTGGGTCAACAGCTGGTACGACCCAGGCAAGGAACGCGAAGCCACGCTGACCCTGATCTCCCAGGGCGCCGACATGCTCACCCACCACACCGACTCGACCGCCGTGGTCCAGGCTGCGGAAGAGAAGGGCGTGAATGCCTTCTCCTACCACTCGGACATGAGCAAGTACGGCGCCAAGGCGCAGCTCTCCGGCACCACCCACCAGTGGGGCAAGTTCTATACCGATACCACCCAAAGCGTGCTGGACGGCACCTGGAAACCGGCTTCCACCTGGGGCGGGATCAAGGACGAGATGATCGAGATCGTGCCGCTCAACCCCTCGGTACCGGCCGATGTCAAAGCGCTGGTGGATAAATTGGAAGCCGAGATGCGCGCCGGCACTTTCCATCCGTTCACCGGCCCGGTGGTCGATCAGGACGGCAAGACTCGCGTCGCCGCCGGCGAGGTCATCAGCGACGACGACCTGGGCCACATGAAGTACTTCGTCGAGGGTGTCGCGTCCAAGCTGCGGCAGAACTGAGAGACAGTGAAAAAACTCCCGCCTACTGCGGCAGCCTCCAAACGCTCGCTGCTGGCGTTGCGCTACGTGAAAAGTGGGGTCATTTAGCTCACTAAACTCCCCCGCTTTTCAAGCAGCGCGCCTTGCCGCGAACGCCTGGAGGCAGCCTCGCGACGGCGCTCGATATTTTCACAGCCTCTGAGCACGACAAACAAAAGGCCAACCGCGAGGTTGGCCTTTTGCGTTGCGGGCTTACCAGAGCGGCAGGCTGTAGCTGACGATAAAGCGGTTCTCGTCCAGCTCGCTGCCGACGTTGCTGCGGGTAGATACCGTCGAGACCAGCCGTAGTCGCTGGTGGCGAGCTCGGACGTTCACTGGCAGCGCCGTGGGGTTGGGGGGTGAAAGCTGAAAAAAAAGCGCGGACCCAAGACGCGGGCCCGCGTTTTCGCTCAAGGGTTACAGGGTCTCGCGCAGACCCAGGCGCTCGGCGCGGAACAGCCGCGCATCCATCAATTTCGGTTGGCGCACGATGGGGGCGAAGTCCATGCGCGCAAGAATGTCGCGCTGCAGATCCACGCCGGGGGCGATCTCGATCAGCTCCAGGCCTTGCAGGGTCAGGGCGAACACGCAGCGTTCGGTGACGTAGAGCACCGGCTGGCCGCGCTCGGCGGCCCGGCGCCCGGCGAAGGTGCGCTGCTCGACCTCGGCGACGAACTTGCGCAGCGCGCCGTCCTCGACGATGCGCAGCCGGCCGTCCTCGATGCGGATGTCCTGGGGGCCGGCGCTGAAGGTGCCGACGAACACCACCCGCTTGGCGTTCTGGCTGATGTTGATAAAGCCGCCGGCGCCGGACAGCCGGTTGCCGAACTTGGACACGTTGAGGTTGCCGGCGGCGTCGGCCTGGGCCAGGCCGAGGAAGGCCAGGTCGAGGCCGCCGCCGTCGTAGAAGTCGAATTGGTAGGGCTGGTCGAGCAGGGCGCTGTGGTTGCTCGCCGCACCGAAGTCCAGGCCCGAGGCCGGAATGCCGCCGATCACGCCGGGCTCGGCGGTCAGGGTCAGCAGGTCGATCACGCCTTCCTCGGCGGCCACCGCGGCCACGCCTTCGGGCATGCCAATGCCCAGGTTGACCACCGCGCCGGCCTGCAACTCCAGGGCGGCGCGGCGGGCGATCAGCTTGCGCACGTCCAACGGCAGCGGCGCCAGGCTGTCCACCGGCACCCGGGTCTCGCCGGCGAAGGCCGGGTTGTAGGCGGTGGCGAAGGTCTGCTGGTGATTCTGCGGTTCGGCCACCACCACGCAGTCGACCAAGATGCCGGGGATCTTCACCTCGCGCGCATTCAGCGAGCCGCGTTCGACGATGCGTTCGACCTGGGCGATCACCAGGCCGCCGCTATTGTGCGCGGCCATGGCGATGGCCAGGCTCTCGATGGTCAGCGCCTCGCGCTCGAACGACAGGTTGCCGTCCGGGTCGGCGCTGGTGGCGCGGATGATGCCGACGTGGATCGGAAAGGCCTGGTAGAACAGGTAGTCCTCGCCGTCGATCGGCATGCGCCGCACCAGCTCGACGGTGGTCCTGGCATTCAGTTTGCCGCCGCCGAACTCGGGGTCGACGAAGGTGCCCAGGCCGACCCGCGACAGCTGCCCCGGCTTGCCGGCGGCAATGTCGCGGAACAGTTGCGAGATCACCCCTTGCGGCAGGTTGTAGGCCTCGATGCGGTTCTCCACCGCCAGCTTCTGCAAGCCGGGCACCAGGCCCCAGTGGCCGCCGATCACCCGCCGCACCAGGCCCTCATGGGCCAGGTGGTTGAGGCCGCGGCCCTTGCCGTCGCCCTGGCCCGCGGCATACACCAGGGTCAGGTCGCGCGGTGCCTGTTCGGTCTGGAAGCGCTGCTCCAGGGCGATGGCGATCTGTTCGGCGAAACCGATGCCGACGAAGCCGCCGGTGGCGACGTTGGCGTTGTCGGCGATGCGTGCCACCGCGGCGGCGGCTGTCATGATCTTGCTCATGGCGGGGTACTCGAAACGAAGGGGGTATCTCGACCGTAGGAGCGGGCCATGCCCGCGATGGCTTTCGCGGGCATGGGACTAGGCGTCCCCCCCGCTCCTACAGAGGAGCGTTGCTTAGAAACTACCGAACAGGGTGCCCAGCGTAATCACCATGACCAGCGCGACCATGGGGAAGGCCACGGTGTTGACGAAGATGAATTTGTACGACTCGCGGTGGGTCAGCTTGCAGATCGCCAGCAGCGAGATCACCGCGCCGTTGTGCGGCAGGGTGTCCATGCAGCCGGAGGCCATGGCCGCGACCCGGTGCAGCAGCTCGGGACTGATGCCGGCGCTGGTGGCCAAGGTCAAGTACTGCTCGCCGAGGGTCTTCAGGGCGATCGACATGCCGCCGGAAGCCGAGCCGGTGATGCCGGAGAGGATGTTCACCGCCACCGCCTCGGAGATCAGCGGGTTATCGGAGACGCCGAGCACCAGGTCGCGGATCACCACGAAACCGGCCAGGGAGGCGATCACCGTGCCGTAACCGACTTCGGCGGCGGTGTTGAGGATCGGCAACATGGAACCGAAGGCGCCGTCGTTGACGGTTTTCTTCAGGTCCATCCAGCGCTGCCAGTGCAGTGCGATCAGCAGCAGGATGGCGGCGCTAAGGGCGACGATGATCGACCAGATGCCGATCAGCGACTTGGCGTCCTGCAGGCCGCCGAACTCCGGCTTGGCCAGGACGCTGGCGTCGAAGTGCGGCAGCACCTGCTTGGCCATCAGGAAGTTCAAGCCGATCACCAGCAGGATCGGCAGCAGCGCCAGCCAGAAACCGGGGATGCCGCGAGTGTCCTGGGCCACTGGATCGTCGCGGTGTGCGCCGTAGCCTTCGCCAGCGGCCATCAGCTTGCGTGCCTGGGCGCTCAGCCACCAGGTGCCGAGGCCGAACATGATCAGGCCGGCGATCAGGCCCAGGCCTGGCGCGGCGAAGGCGTCGGTGCCGAAGAAGGGGTTGGGGATGGCGTTCTGGATCGCCGGGGTGCCGGGCAGCGCGGTCATGGTGAAGGTGAACGAGCCGAGGGCGATGGCACCGGGGATCAGGCGCTTGGGAATGCCCGCCTCGCGGAACAGCGCGGCGCCGATCGGGTAGACGGCGAAGGCCACCACGAACAGCGACACGCCGCCATAGGTGAGGATGCCGCAGGCCAGCACGATGGCCAGGATGGCGCGCTGGCTGCCGACCTTGGCGACGATGCCGTGGGCGATGGCGCGGGCCGAGCCGGAGTCGTCCATCAGCTTGCCAAACAGCGCGCCGAGCAGGAACAGCGGGAAGAACTGGATCACGTAGCCGCCCATGGCCTTCATGAACACCTGGGTGTAGGTGGGCAGCAGCAGCGCGATGTCGCCGGCGAACAGCAGGGCCAGCAGGGCCAGCAGCGGGGCGAGGATCAGCACGTTGAGGCCGCGGTAGGCGAGGTACATCAGCAGGGCGAGGGAAATCAGAATACCGAGGGTACCCATGGTGGGGTGATTCCTTTTGTTGTTGTTTTCTGGCGCGCTCTACGGCGCGTCGACTTCAAGCATCCGGGCGGCGGCCCGGTGCGGTGGATAGACAAGCTTTAGCGAAAGGCATGCCAAGTCGTTCGCGGGGCGTTGGGGAAAGTCGAAGAACAGGCTGCGGGCCAGGCGCCATGAGGCTTGGCGACCCGTGTCGGCTGCGTCGCCTTGCTTCGCACGCAGCTGCCAGGGCGAATGCGAGTGTCTGCTTATCTGGACATGCTCAGAGAGGCAGTAGCTGCCGAAGACATTGTCCAGTTTTCTGGACGGCGGCGTGCGCGGAGCGCGGCCCTCCTCGCTTGGTCGGTAAGGCGTACTAGCGCAGGGGAAGGGGGGCATTTTCGCTATCGCTTGGTGGGCTGTCGCTGCGCTCTTGATCGGAACGCCGCCCGGTCCGCCCTACGGGCAGATGGTGGCTGTCGAATTTGGAAGCAAGCCACGATCCGTAGGGTGTACTCGCCGCAGGCAGTGCGCCGTGGTTGATCGGCGCGGCACAAAAGCTGGCGGACTGTTCGCTGCGCTCCTGATCGGAACGCCGCCCGGTCCGCCCTACGGGCTGTGCGGTGCAGCGGGATTCCGTTCTAGCGCGCGCTCAAGCCATGCTGTTGCAGCTTGCTGTACAGGCTGGCGCGGGAGATGCCCAGCTCGCTGGCGGTGCGCCGCCGGTTGCCGGCGCAGGCCACCAGGGCCAGTTGCAGGGCGCGGCGCTCGGCGGCGGCGACGCTCTGCGCCAAGGGCTGCAGGGGTTCGTCGGTGAGCGGCGCGGCTTCCGCCAGCGGGCTGGCCGCTGTCGCTGTCGTTAGGGGTGCGCCGGGCGCGGCCAGCAGCGGCTGCAGCTGCGCGGCGTCGAGCAGCGGTCCTTCGGCGTCCAGCTGCGTGCGCTCCAGCAGGTTGCGCAGCTCGCGCACGTTGCCTTTCCAGGCTTGCCGGCCGAGCAGCGCCAGGGCCTCGCGGCTCAGTTCCATGGGCGCCTGGCCGGAGCGGTTGGCGATGTCATCGAGCAGGTGCTCGACCAGGGTGGGAATGTCCTCGCGGCGCTCGCGCAGTGGCGGCACGTGCAGGGCCAGCACGTTGAGGCGGTAGTAGAGGTCGTCGCGGAACTGGCCGGCGGCGACCTTGGCCTCCAGGTCGATATGGGTGGCGGCGATCACCCGCACGTTGAGCGACTTGACCTGATTCGAGCCGAGCGGCTCGACCTCCTGCTCCTGCAGCACGCGCAGCAGCTTGGCCTGCAGCGCCAGCGGCAGGTCGCCGATCTCGTCGAGGAACAGGGTGCCGCCGTTGGCCACCTCGAACTTGCCGATGCGCGCCTTGCGGTCGGCGCCGGTGTAGGCGCCGGGGGCGGTGCCGAACAGCTCGGCCTCGACCAGGGTCTCGGGGATGGCGGCAACGTTGACCGCGACGAAGGGGCCGTTGGCCCGCGGCGACAGGTTGTGGATGCCCTGGGCCAGCAGCTCCTTGCCGGTGCCGGTCTCGCCGCGCAGCAGCACCGTGGCGTCGAGCTGGGCGGCGCGCCGGGCCTGGCGCTTGACCTCGCTGGCGGCAGCACTGCTGCCGATGAAGCCGGCGATGGTGTAGCGCGCGCGGCGGGCCTTGGCCAGTTCGTTCTGGGTGGCGAGCAACTGGTTTTGCAGCACGTTGAACTTGGCCATCAAGGGTTTCAGGTGGCGCGCGCGGTCGAACAGGACGAAACCCAGGGCGCCGACCAGGGTGCCGTCCTCGTCGCGTAGCGGGATACGGGTGACCACGAAGTGCTCGCTGCCGAAGGCCATCAGGTCGAGCATGCTCGGCTGACCGCTCTCCACCACCTCGCGCAGCTTGCTCGCCGGCAACACCTGCTCGATCTCCTTGCCGAGCACGCTGCGCGGATCGCTGATGCCGACCTTCTCGGCGTACTTGTCGTTGATCCAGACGATCCGTGCCTGACGGTTGACCGCGATGGTGCCCTCACACTGGGCGTTGAGGTGATCGAACAGCAGCGGCATGGCCACCGCGCGGAAGCGCTCGGGGGACACGCCGACGATCAGGCCGTGCTGGTCGAGGTCGTCGCGGGATATGGCCATGGCAGCAGGGGTTCCACAGGATGATGCGAGGGAGTATGGGAGCCGCCGCACACTGGAGGCAAGGCGTTCCCCCGAGGGCCCGTCGGGGGCGGCTCGGGGAAAGGTTGGTCTAGGAGCCTGTCGGACTTGACCGTTCGTAGCGAGGGAAAGTCCGGGTTGAGGCAGTTTTGTTGTTTTTCCGAGGCGAATAGCTGGCTATTTAACGAGGGAAAGCAGCAAAAATGACCAAATCCGGCTTTTCCGCAGTAGAACAGCGTTAAGTGCGACAGGCTCCTACGGGCCGCCATACACCTCGTTGGGCAGCCAGGTGGCCAGCTCCTGGAAATTGAACACCAGGGCCAGGCCGAGCAATTGCAGGGCGATGAAGGGCGCCACGCCCAGGTAGATGTCGCGGGTGGTGATCTCGGGCGGGCACACGCCCTTGATGTAGAACAGGGCGAAGCCCACCGGCGGGGTGAGGAACGAGGTCTGCAGGCACAGGGCGAAGAGGATGGCGAACCACAGCGGGTCGACGCCCATGGAGAACAGCACCGGCGCCACCAGCGGCAGGATGATCAGGGTGATCTCCACCCAGTCGAGGAAGAAGCCCAGCAGGAAGGTGATGAACAGCACGGTGAGCAGCACGCCGGTCTGGCCGAACGGCAGGCCGGTCAGCGCCGCGCGCACCACGTCGTCGCCACCGAGGCCGCGCAGCACCGCGGCGAACACCGTGGCGCCGATGAAGATGCCGAAGATGAACGCGGTGGTGCGGCTGGTCTGGTACAGCGCCTCCTTGAGCATGGCCAGGTTCAGCCGGCGGCCGAGCCCGGCCATCAGCAGGGCGCCGGCGGCACCTACCGCCGAGGCCTCGGTGGTGGTGGCGATGCCGAAGAAGATCGAACCGAGCACCGCGAGGATCAGCACCAGCGGCGGCACCACGGCCATGAACACGTCGATCAGGGCGCGGCCGTCGAGGGGCTGGCGGTTTTTCGGCGCCGGGGCGAAGTCCTTTTTCAGCCAGGACACGATCACGATATAGAGGATGTACAGGGCGGCGAGCATCATGCCGGGAATCAGCGCGCCCATGAACAGCTTGCCGACCGAGGCCTCGGGGGTGCCGAGACGATCGGCCATCAGCACCAGCATGATGCTCGGCGGCACCAGGATGCCCAGGGTGCCCACCGAGCAGGCGGTGCCGACCGCCAGGCTCTTGTTGTAGTTGGCCTGCAGCATGGGCCCCAGCGAGAGCATGCCGAGCAGCACCACCGAGGCGCCGACGATGCCGGTGGAGGCGGCCAGCAGCACGCCGACGATCACCACGGTGATCGCGTAGCCGCCGCGCAGCGGCCCCAGCACCCGCACCAGGCTGTGCATCAGGCGTTCGGCGATGCCGGAGCGGTCGAGCATGATGCCCATGAAGATAAACAGCGGCAGCGCCACCATCAACTCATTGGCGACGATGCCGTAGATGCGCGCATCGAGCACGCCGATGGTGCCGCTCCAGGTGAACCAGAGGTCGGCGTCGAAATACTCAACCAGCACATGGCCGGTGGCGGCGAAGACCAGGCCGATGCCGGCCAGCGACCAGGCCACGGGGAAACCCAGCAGCAGCAAGCCCATGAAGCTGGCGAACATGGCAATGACAAGCAGTTGTTCCAGACCCATTACTTCAGCCTCGTGATCAGGGATGCGGATGGCCGCCATTGTGGTGGCCGCCATCGCGGTCATCGGCGGGCACGCTAATGGCCCGGGGGAAGTTGAACAGTAGGGTGCTGCAGCGTGAGGCGCGGGAAACCAGGGCGATGGCCACCAGGATCAGGCCCAGCGACAACACGCTCTTGAACAGGAAGCGGTAGGGCAGCCCGCTGGGCGCCTGCGAGTGTTCCTGATAGACGAAGGCGGTGTAGGCATAAGGGATCAGGCTGTCGATCATCAGGCCGATTATCGGCAGGGCCAGCAGGACGATGCCCGCCAGCTCGATCTGGGCCTGCAGGCGCAGGGAGAACTTCTCGCGCAGGACATCGACGCGGACATGGTCGTCGCGCACCACGGCATAGGCCAGGGACAGCATCATCGCGGCGCCGAACAGGTGCCAGGACAGCTCTTCCAGGGCGATCGAGCCGCGCGCCAGGACGAAACGGCTGAACACATTGCTCAGCACCACCCCCAGCACCGCCAGCCACAGCCAGGCACTGGCGTGGCCGATGGCGACGATCAGGCGGTCCAGGCGCCAGGACAGGCGATTGTTGGGCAGATCAGCGGTGGCCAGCGGATCGGCAGAAGCAGGTTGCTGCATCGGGAAAACCTCGCACGTATCAGGCAGGAAGACGCAACGGGCCGCGGCATGGCCGGGCCCGTGCAGGTTCAGGGTGCGTGATCAGTCGTGCTGGTAAAAGTCCCGTGGCAGGTAACCCATGCTGTGCCAGGTGCCGTGCAGGCTCATGAACTCGCGCTGGCTGGTCAGCACACGCTTGAACATGGCGTCTTGGCCGGCGATTTCGTCGAGCACCTCGTTGGTCACGCGCTGCAGTTCGCGCAGCACCGGCTCGGGCAGGACCTGGGCCTTCACCCCTTCCTTCTTGTACTCGGCGAGGGCGGTCGGCTGGGCCCACTCGCTCTCGGCCAGGCCCTTGAGGGTGGCCGATTCGCAGCCCATCTCGATCAGCGCGCGGCTCTGCGGCTCGAGCTTGTCCCACACATCCTGGTTGACCAGCAGGTGCGAGGTGGTAAGGGTCTGGTGCCAGCCCGGCATGATGTAGTTCTTGATGATCTGGTCGAGGCCGAGCATCTTGTCGATCGCCGGCTGGGAAAACTCCGTGGCGTCGATGGTCTTGCGCTCCAGCGCCTGATAGATCTCGCCGCCGGGGATCATGGTGACCGAGGCGCCGAGCTTCTCCAGCACCTTGCCGCCGATACCGGCGAAGCGGATGCGCAGGCCGTCGAAGTCCTGCAGCTGGGTGATTGGCTTGGCGAACCAGCCGGCGCCTTCCGGGCCGATGATGCTGCACAGCATCGGGTGGATGTTGTGCGGGGCGTAGATTTCTTCCAGCAGCTTCTTGCCGTCGCCCTGGTAGTACCAGGCCAGGTAGGCCGGCGGCTCCATGTTGAAGGGCGCACCGGAGTACAGCGGCAGGGCCGGGATGCTGCCCTGGTCGTAGCCGATCCAGGTGTAGCCGGCCGGGTACTTGCCGCTGCTCACCGCATTCATGATCTCGAACGGCGGCACCAGTTCGCCCGGCTCGTAGTAGCGCAGCTGAATGTCACCGGCGGAAATGGTCTTGAGCGACTCGGCGAGGTGCTTGATCGGAGTGGTCAGGCCTATCAGGTGCGACGGGAAGGCCAGCGGCACCTGCCAGCGGATCTTCTCGGTGGCCATCGCCGGACTGGCCAGCAGGCTGCCGGTAAGCAGCGCGGCGGCAGTGATGCCGTGGGTCAGGCGGGACAACTGTAGCTTCATCGACATGCTGGAGTTCCTTGTTGTTGTTTTTGTCTGGGCTGCCGGTCGGGCAGCGACCAAGGCGAAGCGGGGCGGATCACGCCCCGTCAGCTGCAGCGGTCGGCGCTGCAAGGGCGCCGACGGTTAGCCGTTGGGACTAAGCAGGTTCTGTGCCTCATTGAATAAATCCTTTTAGATCAATTGATTAATATTTTATTTAATAAGCAGCTGAGTATTGTGTCCGGAAATCTGGACAGGTTTTGCGGTCGCCAAGTCAGAGTGTCCAGAAATAAAGACCAGTGTCCGTAAATCCGGACGTCGCTCCCCCTGTGGCGCGCGATGGTGGCAGCGGCGCAAGGCCGGCCGCCCTGCGCGCCGCCCTCTAGACTAGTCGCCGCCGCCGCCCCGTGGCTCATGCCATGGGCTAATGGCGCGCATCCGGCGCATCTGCGATAGTCGATCGGTTAAGCCGCGGGCGCCCAGCCGGCAGTGTTCTGGGCTGTTTGATTGGCTATGTACCCGTTAACTGTTGCGAGTACTGCATGCGCGAAGGCTACCTGTAGGAGCGGACCATGTCCGCGAAACCCAGACAGCGCGACAAAGTCGCGGGCATGGGCCAGGTACCCCAGCATGGCGCCCCCTTCGCTCCCACAAAACGCCGCAAGCCCAGTGAAAGGGTGCGTAGCTACGCGCAGGTACAGTTAGCTGAAAGTAGCGTCGTAGATGGGTTTAAGGGTGATTTAGAGGAGTCTGTAAAAGCTGGGCACGGTACCGTCAGCGTACTGTTTTTTGTACCGCGAAGCGGTCAGGTTTTGCTTTTCCATCGGGCGATGACTGCGCAGATGCTGCTGATCGTTTTGCGGATCAGGCGTTGACGCGACAGCCCCCGATCAGTCCCAATCTGGGACTGATGAGTCCCCGATTGGGACTGGCTTGAAAGGAGGCAGCATGTTGTTACCGGGAGCCGAAGAGCTGGGAATGACCCACAGCCAATGCTTGGCTCTATTGGAGAGCGTCGAGGACACGGTTGATTTCTTCGTCTCCGGTCTGACTTATCTGGTCCATGCGGAAAGCCAGAAAGCCCAACCGGATCTTCAATTGATCGCGCAGTGGGAAGCGATGGACAGCGAAGCCTTTGACCTGCAGTACTCGCTATTAGAAGCAAGCGTAGAGACCTATCAGCAGGTGCTGGAAACCTACCGGCAACGCAGTCGCGAATTGCGCGTGGTGGTGGATCGCTATATGGCCGCGTAGCGTCGGTTCTTGGGCTGAGTGACTGCATCCCCTTTGATTTTCCCGGTAGTCCGGTATACGTTACATTTCATGTGAATTGTTGCGTATACAGAACATGGACTATTCCCTTATCACGACGCGGCTTGGCGAACAGGTTAGGCAGCGTCGCCTGAATCGCGGACTGACCCAGGCCGCGCTGGCCTCCCTGGCCGGCATCACCCGGCAGAAGGTCATCGCCGTCGAGAAGGGCGACCTCTCCGTGGGGATGATGGCCTATGCGCGAGTGCTGGGTGCCCTGGACTGTGAGTTCACGGTAGTACCGGCAAGAATGCCCACGCTGGATGACATTCAGGGGGTGTTCGACTGATGACGGTCGTGCAGCAAATGGAACTCAACAAAGTGACCAGCGCGAGCGCCGCAGCGCTTTGGGGAAGGCCAGGATTAAGCCCCAGCGTGGCTTGATCCGATCGTCCTCAGATGAGAAGCAGATTCAACTCCATGGTCTATTCAGTCGATAAGATCGGCAGGCTTTGATCGGTTAGCCACCCCACTAACGAAAGGAACTCGTATGGCCAAGCCCGCTGCTCGTCTGTCTGACCCCACCAGTTGCCCGATCCCAGGGCACGGCACCAACCCAATTGCAGTTGGTTCTCCAAATGTCTTGTTTGATGGGCTGCCTGCCGCTCGCGAGTCAGACCCAAGCGCCTGTGGCAGCCCGCTCGTCTCGGGGCTGTCATCGACGGTCATCATCAACGGCCTACACGCGGCAACCGTGAGCAGTGGTGGCACACACGGCAATACCGTCATAGCCGGTTCTGGCAGCGTACGCATCGGCGACAGCCACTCAGCCGCATCCTTCCAGGCCCCAGCCCCTCTCCAGTTCGCCAAAACCTTTGCCCAGGCATTCGTCATTACCGATAGCGAAACAGGTGAGCCACTGGCTAACCGAGAGTTTTTGGCTGTGGTAGATGGTCGTGAGGAGTCCGGGGTAACGGACTCCAACGGTTTGGCGCATGTCCAGGCACCGAACGAGAACTCGCTCATCTTCCTGCATGTCATATTCAAATCACCGGTTCGCACTCTGGTCGAGTTGTCCGAGAGTGGCCAATGACCAGTACGGCGTACAAAACCACTGCCAAGGCTCAAGAGGTAAAGCCAAGCCAGCCTATTGTGCCCGTCACTATTACCGTGAATGACAGGGCTGCTACACGTGAGTCCATCATCCGCAAGGCCCGCGATCTGGGTCATAAGTTGGTTACGCGCTCGTCTTGGGGTGCCCATAAGGCCAAGGTCGGCCTAGCAAATGATTGGGGCTACAGCATGATTGCTCTGCACCACGCCGGCCGTAGCTATTCGTGTGGTGGCGGGGCCGAGCAGATGCTTGAGACCCAAGAGGATCACTTGGAAGGTAAGTACGACGATATTGGTTACCACTATGGTATCGATTGTGCCGGCATCATCTATGAAGGGCGAGATATCAGATTCAAGGGATCAAGCGTGCTCGAGTACAACACCGGTGTCATCGGTGTGGTGCTGCTGAACAACTTCACCACTGCGGAGGAGGGCGATGACCTAGTCTCCTATGGAAGGGAAACCCTTGAGTCTTGGGGCGTCAGTACAACAAATTCTATTCCTGCTGCCCAAATTGATGCTGTCGTGAACCTTATTACCGCGCTGAAAAGTGTTTTCTTCATAACTCGCGTCGGTGGTCATCGCGAGTATCCAGGGCAACGAGCGGAAGGGAAGGTCTGCCCTGGTAACGTCGGCATGGAGCTGGTGAAGGCTATTCGTGTCAAAACCCAACTGCTACAGCCGCCTACAGCATGAAAAAATCAATCATTCTTATTGCACTATTATTGCTAGGCGCTCTGTTCGTTGGATACTACAAAGCAATTGACGATGCGGAGCTGAATACGGTGTTCTTCATCAAGAAGAGCCCCACCTTCCAGGTTAAGTTCGAGAACCTCTTTGCTAACGACGCAGACAATAAAAAACTGCACGAGTTAAATGGCGAAGAGCGTAAGTTAGTAGTTGACTACTGTAAGTACCGGTTAGGTATCGAAACTGAACTGAGATCGCAAGAGGAGCTAGAAGTCTGTAAAGAGCGGTAGTCGTAGGGCGCACGCAGGCCACGATTGATCTCTTCGTAAATCGTGGCCTGTCCCATATTGCTCTTTTCCCCCTGGCTCATGAAAAAACTAACTGTTTTCATCACATTTGTCCTGCTTGCGTGCTCTTTGTCGGCTACTACGAGTCCCTGGACGATGCAGAGGTGAACAAGGTCTTCTTTATCAAGAAGTCCCCCGCTCTGCAGGTCAAGTTCAGGCACCTATTCGCCAACGATGCTGACGACAAGCCTCTGGAAAGGCTGACTGCCGAGCAGCGTGAGCAGGTAATTGATTACTGCAAATACCGCCTCGGCATAGAAACCGCGCTGAACAACCAAGAGGAATTGGAGGCGTGCAAGCAGCGGTAGTCGGCATCGTGAAGGCGCCAGTGGCGCCTTTTACTTGCTCTTGGTGGCCAAAGTGCTCAGGTCAACCCCAAGCGGCTGGCACACCTCCCGTCGGCCTACCGAGGACTGATTTGGGGAAATAAATCTGTCCCCTTTTCCGTCGTAATTCGGCCAATCGCCTTGGGCAAAAAGAACTGATTGTTTGCCGGTTCAGAACGCTCCGGACGTAGCGCCGCCGCCATCCAGAGCCTGCTGGCCACCGCCAAACTGAACGGCATCGAACCCGCCGCCAGGCTCAAGGATACGCTGGAAAAACTGCCCACCTGGCCTAACAGGCGAATCGATGAGCTGCTGCCCCTCAGCCCCTCAAACTGAATAGAGGTGGGGCGGCTGGACGCTTACCGCCATCAATGGCGGCGGTCAGAACCAGTCCCGGGCCATGCTGACCGGGGCACTGGTCGGCGCGCAGGTGGGCCTTGCCGGTATTCCGAAGCGGTTCGTGGACGGCCTCGAACGCTCGGAGGACATCCGGAAACTGGCCCGATTCCTGGTCACTCAGATGCCGGGCTGAATAGAACGCCTGCCTGATTAGAGCGGCTGCTTGGTGGGGCGGATGATAATCTCATTGACATCGACATCCGCCGGCTGCTCGATGGCGTAAGCAATCGCCCGGGCAATCGCATCGGGGTCGATAGCCATCTCGTACATTTCATCCACATTCTTGGCGGTATCGGGATCGCTGATGGTACTGGTCAGCTCGGTCGCCACGGCCCCCGGCGAGATATTGGTGGAACGGATTTCCCCGTCGCCTTCCTGACGAAGTCCTTCTGATAGCGCCCTCACGGCATACTTGGTTGCGGAGTAGACGGCCGACGACGGAAAGACCTTATGCCCCGCTATCGACGAGAGATTGATGATGTGGCCGACATGCTGCTCGCGCATGGTCGGCAGCACCGCGGCAATACCGTAAAGCACACCTTTGATGTTGACGTCGACCATCTGATCCCACTCGTCGACCTTGAGCTCATCGAGCGGCGACAGCGGCATCAGGCCAGCATTGTTGACCAGCACATCGATGCGGCCATAGGCTTCCTTCGCCGCCTTGGCCAGCGACTCGACCTGATCGCGGTCAGTGACGTCGGTCACCTGGTAGATAGCATCACCGCCCTGCTCGATGATAGCGTCCCGCAGCTCCACCAGGCGTTCCTCGCGTCGGGCAGCAAGCACCAGCTTGGCGCCACCCTTGGCCAGACGGAGGGCGGTAGCTTTACCGAGACCACTGCTGGCACCGGTAATGATGACGACCTTGCCATTGATTTCTGACATGATTTCTTCTCCTGTGAACATGAATCGTTGGATGTTGCGCGTCGGCTGAAACAGGCCCCAACCGATGGGTCTGGGCTTGGAAACCGGGTGTTACGCCGGTTGCTCGGCGAGACTCGGATAGTCGGTATAACCGTGCTCATCGCCCCCGTAGAAGGTGCTGTCGTCCCATTCGTTAAGCGGGGCGCCAAGGCGAAAGCGTTCTGGAAGGTCGGGGTTGGCGATGAAGGGACGGCCGAAGGTCACCAGGTCGGTCTTGCCGGCGGCAATGCGCTCACGGGCCTCGTCGGCGGTGTAGCCACCGTTGCTGATATAGGTACGCGAAAACGCATTCTGGATGGCCTCGATCACCCTGTCAGGGCGGCCAGAGGCGTGATTGCCCTGGAAGGAATCCTCGACTACCTCAATGAAAGCAATCCCCAAAGCGTCAAGTCTGCCGGCGAAGGCACCGAAGGTCGCTTCCGGGTCGGCATCCTCCATGGCGTTGAAACTGCCCGTGGGACTGATCCGCACACCGACGCGCTCCGCTCCCCACACATCCACTACCGCCTCGACCACCGCCAATGGCAGACGCAGGCGATTGTCCAACGAGTCGCCATGGGCATCGTCGCGAATGTTGCTGGCGCTTTTCAGGAACTGGTCCAGCAGATAACCGTTGGCGGCGTGAACCTCGACCCCATCGAAGCCGGCGCGCTTGGCGTTCTCGGCACCCTGGCGGAACTGCTCGACGATGCCGGGCATCTCCTCGAGCGTCAGCGCCCGCGGCGTCGGAATCTCGACCATGCCGGAGTCGGCGTTGATGTAGGTCTTGGCGCCTTCGGGTTTGATGGCCGAGGGCGCCACCGGCGCATTGCCGTCAGGCTGCAGGTCTGGGTGCGAGATGCGCCCGACGTGCCACAGCTGCATTATGATGCGGCCGCCTTGCGCATGCACCGCGTCGGTCACGCGCCGCCAGCCCTCGATCTGCGCCTCGGAGTGGATGCCCGGGGTGAAGGCGTAACCCTTGCCCTGAGGCGAGACCTGGGTTGCTTCGGAGATGATCAGTCCGGCGCCGGCACGCTGGCGGTAGTATTCCACGTTCATGTCGTTGGGCACGTCGCCGGGCTGCGTGGCCCGCGAGCGGGTCAGCGGGGCCATCAATACCCGGTTGGGCAGTGTCAGCTTCCCGAGAACAAAGGGGTCGAACAGGATGTCGGCTTGCTGTGTCATGGATTTCTCCTGAAGTCTGCTGGGCTGCGCGCCGACCGGCAGGCAGCCCCTTCTGGTTCGGTCAGGCGGACTGCATATTCTGGGCTATACCGTCGTAACGGCCTGTAGTCGCGGCCTCCGCCAGCACATGGGCTACATCTGCGCGAGAGGCTTTGGCGGATTTGTTGACAGCTTCGCCCAGGATCACTTTTTCGCCCCGTCCGTCGTCGGTTAACGCGACCGGGCGCAGGATCGAATAAGTCATCCCAGAGTCCTTCAGGTGTTCATCCGCCTCATGTTTGGCATTCAGATAGGGCGCTATGTCGCCCGTGGGATTGGACTGGTCTGCCCCGATTGAACTGAGCATCACGAAACGTTTCACGCCTGATTCCAGCGCCAGATCAATCAGTCGCTTGGCGCCGTCCCGATCCACTTTTTTGGTCATTTCAGGGCCCGTGGATCCGCCGGAGCCTGCCGCAAAGATAACCACCTCCATGCCATCGCATACGCCGGCGTGCAGGTCAGCGAGATCGCCATTGCGCAGGCCGACTCCCTGGGGCAGCGCCGTGGTGTCAGAGCTTGCGCGAACAAGCGCTGTCGGCTTGTGGCCCTGGTCAACCAAGTACTGGACCAGATGCAGGCCCGTTCTGCCGGTCGCCCCGGCAACAAGGATGTTCATGCTCATAAAATTTCCTTAATGCCGAATCAGGATTGGGCCACCATGACCGCCTTTACATTCACAAACTCGCGCATGCCAAAGCCACCATGTTCGCGGCCATAACCACTCTGCTTTACGCCACCAAAAGGCAGGTTGGGTATGGCCAGGTTGTAGCCATTGATATTGACCATGCCGGTGTCGAATTCATCCCGGGCCAGGCGTACGGCCCGGTCTTCATTGGCAGAGAAAATGCCGCCGCCCAGACCATAAATGGAGTTATTTGCCACCCGCATGGCCTCGGCATCGTCTTTCACCCGAATCAGTGCAGCTACCGGACCAAACAACTCGTCGTCATAAGCTGGCTGGCCCGGTGCGACATCTTCCAGCACGGTTGCCGGATAGAAGTAGCCCTTGCCTTCGGGAATTTCACCGCCCAGAGAACAGGTGGCACCGGCGTCGACAGACTGTCGAACCTGTTCATGAAGGCTATCTCTCAGATCTGAACGCGCCATGGGTCCCATCTGGGTGTCGCTGCTGGTGGGGTCGCCGACGACGAGGTTTTTCATTCCGGCGAGGAAGGCATCCCGGAACTCGTCGTAGACCGAGTCCACGACAATAAAGCGTTTCGCTGCCACGCAGGTCTGGCCGGTATTGTTGGTGCGGCCCAAAACACAGACTTTGGCCGCCTTCTGCACATCTGCATCCGCCAGCACTAGGTAGGCATCGTTACTGCCCAGTTCAAGCACGGTTTTCTTCAGTACTTTGCCGGCACGCTGTGCCACAGCTCGGCCCGCCGTGGGGCTACCGGTTAGCGTGACGCCACGTACCAGTTTGTGTTCAATAACCGCGTCCGAAACGTCGTGGCCAATCAACAGGGTGCGGAAAGCGTTTTCCGGCATTCCGGCATCCCGATAGAGCTTTTCAACTTCCAGCGCCATACCCCAGACATTGGCAGCGTGCTTCAGCAGCACGGTGTTGCCTGCCATCAGGTTGGCGGCGCTGTAGCGGATGACCTGGTAAAGCGGAAAGTTCCAGGGTTGGATCCCGTAGATCACGCCCTGGGGCTGATAGGAGACCAGGGCCCAGCCGCCTTCAAGCTCCCGTGTTTCATCGGCCAGTTCTTTGGGGCCGTGCTCGGCGCTGAACTCACAGACTGCAGCACAAAGCTCGCATTCCTGTTTGCCTTCAGCGAGAGTCTTGCCCATTTCACGGGTCATCAGTGCGGCGTAGTCGTCCTGGCGCTCCCGGATCAGCGCGGCGGTTTTGTTCAGGATCTCGGCACGTTCACTGAAGCTGGTTTTGCGCCAGCTCAGAAACGCATCGTGGGTCTGCTCAATAATGCCTTCGGCCTCTTGCCGTGACATCAGCGAATAGGTTTCAAGAACGTCTTCAGTAGCAGGATTGATGGTTTTTTTGGTATCAGACATCTGGTTTCCTCCGTGAGGATATTAGGGAAGAAACACAGATACTGGACTGCAAGGCGCTACCAGGTCGGTGCGATAGCCAACAAAGTCTTGGTTACCGTGGCAAATGGCGAAAACCAGGGGCCGAGGCTTAATCGCTGTCTGTTCCCCGGAGCCGTAGAATTGCCAGCTCCACGGCATCGACCAGGTCGGTAACCTGTTGGTCAGGGCTACCCATCAGGGGGTGAAAGAGCGACTCGTGGCGTTGAATCCAGATGCCATGAAACCCGGCCTGAATCGCGCAGTGGTCATCCCAGGCATGGGCCGCGATCAGCAGTGCTTTCTCCGGGGCACAGGCGCGTTTCAGCGCAGCATGGTGGTGCAGTGTAAGCGTTCAGCCGTCCCACCGTTATTGCGCTTGACCTATAACGAATCGCTGCCCAGTACCCAGTGCAGGTGGCTGTATGAAACTCGCCACTTCTGCCCGTCGCACTCAAGGGGAAAAGGGAAAAAGAAGGGAAAAAGGGGACAGATTTATTTTCTGCACGGAAACTCCTTGATCGTTTCACTGCCCTGCGGCTCAAAGAGCCTGCATGGTTCGACACTTGGGAAATGTCGAGCACCCCCAAAACTGCTGCCCCGCTTACGGCCCTGATTTCACGGTACGAATGGTAATAGGGGACAGACCACGATTTTCAAGCCTTTCTGCATTTCAAAGACTCTGCATCGTCCGGCACTTGGGGAAAGTCGAGCAGCCCCAGAACTGCTGTCCCATTTTCGCCCCTGACTTCACGGTACGGATCAGCAGCGCGCTGCCACATTTCGGACACTGCCGCTCGGCTGTTGGATCACTGCGGCGTTTGAGGTTTTGCACGTGCTCGCGGTGGGTGGCGAGGGTCGGTGCGCGGCGACCGTTTTGCAGGGCTTTCAACATGGCGTCGACGTCAGCCTCGCTGAATACCGGCTGCTGGAATGACTTGATGTAGCGGATAAATCCGATGCCCTGAGTCACGTTGGCCGGCACTTCGGTCTTGAAGGTGCTGCCGCCGACAAAGGTGATAACCGAGTGCAGGTGCTCCGGGTTAACGCCCAGGGTGGCTTCCAAAGCCTTGAGGTGCTTGTAGTTCTGCCGCAGCGGGTTCTGGAACTTGAACGTGCGTTTGTAGAGCTTCTGCGTCCACTGTGGCTGCTTTTCGCTGCCAAAGATCCAGCCGCTCATGTTCTTGGTTTCTAGCACGAAGATGCCGAAGGGCGAGAGGAATACGTGGTCGATCTGGGTGGTGCCGTCGGGTGTGCTCAGGGTGACGTTGTGCAGGCGGCGGTAGGTTTGCTTGTCCAGCTGCCAATGAGCGAACAGGCGCACCAGGAGTTCGCCGATGTGGCCCTTGGCCCAAGGCGACTTGAGCAGGCCGACCAGCAGCATCAGCGGAATAAACCAGCCCAGCGTGCCCCAGACCTGCGCGATAACGGGGGTGAAGTCCATTTCTCAACCTTCAGTAATTCTGAGTTACCCGGATACTACCGAAAGTAAGCGTAAATGGACGAACGTATTCAATGACGATATTCGGCTCATTACGTGAGCCGATTATTCTGGCTATTCGGCTCACAAGCTTCCTGGCCCTATTTCAGGCTTGAGTATCAGCCGCCACGTTGATTTGTGATGCGGTCATCTATACGTTACATCTGCTCTATTTAGTAACGTATGCATAACATGGACCATTCCCTAATCACGCAGCGTCTCGGCCAGCAGCTTCGCCAGCGCCGCCTCAATCGTGGACTGACCCAGGCTGCGCTCGCTTCTCTGGCTGGCCTTACCCGGCAGAAAATCATCGCTATCGAAAAGGGTGACCTGTCGGTGGGCATGCTGGCTTATGCGAGAGCGCTGGCAGCTCTAGATGCCGAGTTCAATGTCGTGCCCGCAGTCATGCCCACGCTGGACGAAATCCATGCAGTATTCGATTGATGGCGACCCTGCCGGCGGTTTCTATCGCAGGATAGCTCGCTGTCGTCTCCTCACTCTCCTGACCGCTGCTCGTTGAGGATGTCTTCAATCGTGCGCTGGTGTCCTGCCTTGACCAGCTTCAGGTCATAGCCGGCCGCTTCCAGCAGCCGAACCAGCACCGAAACGCTCATGTCGCCTTTGGCCAGTGTTTCCATGCGCGTCACCGTGGTACGCGAGACGCCGGCACGGCTGGCCAGCGCTTCTTGGCTCAGCTTCGCCTCACCACGGGCCTGTTTTAGCATTTCGGAAACATCGTAGAGAGAGGTCATTTGTAGCCTTCGGGCATCAAAAAAAGCGAATATGCCGAAAAATGTAGCCCTTGGGCTACATTTACACAAGGGCTGCCAGCCTTGAGCTGTAGCTGACAGGTTACGAAATGGGTGTGTTAGTCATAATTTGTGGCCTCAAGGCTACAGGTCAGCTGGCATCACTAAGCTCATGACTGCGCTCTAGAGTGGGCGCGGGATCAGGTGGTCGCCGTCCTTGCTCAATCGACCTGCGGCAGCTACTCATCTGCCAGCGTCGGCCGCGCCCTGGCGATCTAGCTCGCGCTCGATGCTCAGCCACTCGTCCTTGAGCCGATAACGAAGGTAGGCCACGAAGGCCTGATCGCGCAGGCGGCGAAAGGTCGAGGTGCGGCGGGCTTCCTGAGTGCTCTCGATAGTCTCGGTGAGCCAAGTGCTCTCGAATGCTGTCCAGATCGGCGGGATGGGGGCCTGCAGGTTGGAATAGCAAACGGGAGCCACTTCCTCGAAGAACGCGACCTCTATCGTGGCGAGGTCAAATCCCGCCAACTGCCGAGCGATGGCGTTGTAGTCGACTTCGTTGTCGATGAAGGCATCCGATAGCGCCGACCACAATCGAGTGCGCTCATCGCGCGTCAAAACACTTCCCACTTGGAAAACTCCTCAAGTTCGTCATCCAGGGCGTCTGCTGCGATCCCGCCCACTGCTCCACCCGCTAGCACCACGGCGATGGCGCAGAACGGTGCGCCGGGGCCACAGATGAGCGAGACGCCAAGACCAGCGAGAAGGCCGCCTGCGGCACCGCCACCGATGATCATGCCTTGGCGCGCAGTCTCCTTTTCGCCTAAATCGGTGTCCGGAATCAGTAGACCACTACACTCCGCATTGCCCCAGGTTATGCGAGGGGCGCTATTTATGGCTTCTGGATGTAGTTCTGCTCAGGTACAGACAGTTCGTCAGCTGGCTGCAGCCTCAGCCAGCCCAGTGCCCGTGCCTGCTCGATATACCAGTGACCTTCTCGTTGGGTAAGCCCTAGGTCTTCTCTGGAGCTGCCAAAGGGGCCGGGGTTTTGTTGGGCGATCTGCAGGGTGTCGGTGCCAACGCTGGCAATAATCGCAACGTGACCGTAGCGGTTGAGCAGCGAGGGGGCGAATACCAGCAAGTCTTCTGCTTGCGGTTGCTCGGCGCTGCCGTTGCGGAACTGCAGCATCGCCCGTTTGGCGTTCAAACTGCCGTCGCTGAGGGTTGGGTCGAAGAAGTCTTTGGCGTGCCCATAGGTGTCGAGCATGCGGTGGCCATGCCGCTCGAAGTAGTAGCGTTTGACGAACTCCACGCACTGATAGCGCAGGCCCAGGTTGTAACCATCCTGGCTCAGGTTACGGCCCTGCACCGTATTGACCCCGCCGTTGTAGTAGATCGCCACGCCATTTAGCTCATCGAGTTGTTCGCCCACGGCATGCTGGCTGTTGGGGTTGATACGGGTAACGGCTGCATAAGTCGCCAGAGCGATAAAAGGCAGCAGCACACAGCTAGCGAGCAGGGCGATTCGGCGTTTGTTCATCGTGAGGTCTTTATCAATTGGAGAGCGGTGCTGTAGCTCTTTGGTCTGGATCGTCAGTACGGCATGGAGCGCCAATGCCCCAGGTTTGGGCCATCTTCTGTTGAGTGCCGGTTATTCAGTGACCTGGAGCGTGTAGAGCTTTTCCACATCCTGCCCCGCGCATTGGGTGCCATAGGTACTGCCATAGACCAGTACGTTGTAGCGTCCGGTCTCGGTTGGAGTCCCTCGGATTTCGCCATGCTTGTCTCTTTCGGTGTGGGTCAACTCCAAACCATCGGGCAGGGGTTTGCTGGGTGCTACCTGCAGTGTGCTCACTGGGGTGCTGGCGTTGATCACATCTATACGGATGCTATACGGCACGCCCACGGCGGCGGCAGGAAGCGCATTGGGCAGAAGTTCCGGGTTGGGCCTTAGGGCGCAGCCGGCCACAACATTGCCGAGCATGAGGACTTCACAGCCTGTTAGCGAAGTGGCCATACAGAGAGTGAGCAGCGTCTTTTGCAGCATGGTTGCGTTGTTCTTTGCGGAGGAGGTGGTTAGCGCGATTTGCGTTCGAGTTCTGCTATTTCAGCAAAGGCTTTTCGATGCTCGGCTTGCGAGGCATAGTCGCCGCTGATTTCCTTGGCGTCTTTCCCGGTTAGGTCATTGCCAGTCAGCGCATCGCGCGCGAACAGGATGGCAAACTTCCGACCGTCCAATTCCAAGTAGAGGTAGTAGTAGTCCTCGGGCTTGTTGGGCTCGGCGAAGGCGCTGTAGGTATAGCGGATGCGATGGCTGAGATCGGGCGGGTTCAGTATCAGTGCCTGGGTATCTGTGTCTTCAAGGTAGCTGCTGTCGAAGGCTTCGGCCGCGGCATAGGGAAGCTCGGCCAATTGCTCGGGTGTAAAGGGCCTGAGCTGGCTGCGTAGCATGGTGACATTGCTGGCTCCGCCGTCGGCCTCAATGTTGCGTGGTTTGTACATGCCACTAACAAACCACTGGCTGGCATCGAACATCTCTTCGACTTCGAAACCGCCGTAATACATCATGATTTTTTTAGGCATTTGGCTTTCCTTGGCATTCAGATAAAGCCCGGTCGCCAAACTGGCGACCAGGGCAATGCTACATAGCAGTAGCTTGTTCAAGCGCCTCATAGTGGCTTGTATTCCCGCAGGGTGGCAGGCACCCCAGTGGGCGAGTCGCCCGCACGCACAGGGCGAACCGCCCCCTCAGCGTCCAGTGGGTAACCGATGGTTCGATCATTTCCATCGCGACTATTGGCATGGCGTACTAGGGCCTCATCCTGCGCGCTGGCAGTTTTGATCGGTGGCTGTGGCGCGGTTGCGTTAGGTAGTTGGGCGTTTGCATCTTTACTGGCCTGTCGGTGCGCGGCTAGGCGCCTCTGATAGTCGCTGAGTCGACGCCTGTATGCCTTCATTGCTTGTGCGTCGGCTTTGGTTTTCTCCTGGGCATTGGTTAACCCAGCACGATCACTGGCATTGCCATAGGTCTGGTCATAATTACTGCGCCGTGGAAACGCCCACACAGCAGTTTGAGCGGTGTTGGCGATCAACTGCGCCAGGCTTTGCTCGTACAGCGGATCTTCACCTTCGCTGACGTGTACGTCTGCATGAATACCAAGACCGGTACGGCAGGCGTAGGAGTGAATCTTGGCACTCAGGTCGAACGCCTCAGGCTTGAGCATGAGGGCTTGGGCATCGCGCATGCGGTAACTGTCTGCCTTATCCAGCTCATAACCAAACTCGATGGTGCCAACCAGGCCGTGGGAGAAAAAGTCGAGCTGCTTGATCTCGCGCTTCTTGTTGATGCGCAGGTTGATAAAGTCGAGTAGTTGGGCGATGGAATCCAGTTCACGGTACTTGGCGCCATAGCGGGTTTCGACCACGTCCTTCACGGCGTCGAGCAGGGGGCGTTCGTAGTCTTCGGTGAAAATCAGAAAAATACGCTGGGTGGCATCGTTGGCGCTTGCCGGCGGGTAGAGGCGAACTTGCCGGATGCCTTGGTTGATAAAACGCATCTTGTTGCCTTTCTGCCCACGCAGCTTTTCCATCAGGCCCATATGCGAGGCGCCGACTACGGTAATGAAGTCGCGCTGTAGCGAAACAGGGATCTGTTGAATAGCGTGCTGGGAGCTGGTCTTACCCTGGTGAGGCGCTGTCATTGCATCTGTCCTTAGAAGCTAATGCCCTGTTGCTTGAGGTGGTTGGCCGCATCCCGGCCCCAGCGAACGACCACGGATTGTGGGGCTTTGGTGAATACCCGCTCGGTATTGCCGTAGGCATTGGTGTAACCGACAAAGCGCTGGCCATCGCCGCACTCCACGCAGTACAGCGCGTCCTCGACAGGCTGGCCGCTATTGCTGTCTATCAGCTGGTACTGCTCGCTGTGCCTGGGCAGGATCTCTGGTGCGCTGAACGGCGCGCTGCCCGATTGAGTACCAACCAGTACGTCTCCTGAACCGGTGATGATGATCCCGCCATGAGCGGTGGCACTACCAAGAAACGCAATGGGTTTTCCATTGACCAGGATGCTGCCTATACCTTCGGTGACCGCATCGCCACAGGCCGTACTATCACCGACACGCAGGGTGGGTAGGTTGTTGATCAGTACATCCGGCGAACCACTGGTGGTCGGGTTGGTGCCATGCCCAGGAATGGGGCAAGCATTTAAATCGCTAAGGCGGGAGGCTGGTTTTGCCATGGCTGTCGTCCTTGTGCCAAGTGATCAGGCATTCTGAGCTCCATGGGATTTTTTCGGTGTGGCTAAGTTCACTTTTCGCGGCGTTAACTTCCTGCGTGCTCTTGCCTTAAATTCCGCAAGGTGTCGTCGACGAAGGCGCAGCCCCAGTAAATCACTGAGAAATGATGATGCGTATCCACTTGCTGTCGGACCTGCACAATGAGTTCAGCCCCTTTACTCCAGAGCCCATGGACTGCGATGTCGTCATTCTGGCGGGCGACATCGATGTCAAGGCACGCGCTGTTGAGTGGGCCAGGCAATCCTTCTCTGGGCCAGTGTTGTACGTGCCAGGCAATCACGAGTTTTACGGTGGGCACCTGACTCACACTCTGCAGAAACTGCGGGCGGCTCAGGATGATCGCGTTCGGGTGTTGGATCGGGATGAATTGATCCTTGGTGGTACAAGGTTTCTGGGCGCGACCATGTGGACGGATTTCACCGCAACCGGCAACTCGCCGATGGCATGCTTGAGTGCGCAGAATGCGATGAACGACTTCCGGCAAATCCGCACTGAAAGCTATAGACCTATCCGCCCGGCTGATTTGGTTGCCCAGTCAGTGCAGACAAAGGATTGGCTACGCATGAAGTTGTCGGAACCATTTGACGGCCCAACTGTGGTGATCACTCACCATGCGCCAACGCTACGCTCCCTCCAAGGCAACCCGCACGCGGGTACTCACATGGATGCCGCGTATGCCAATCGCTGGGAAGACCTCATGGGTGGTGAGCACATGGCGCTGTGGGTGCATGGCCATTCGCATATGGCTGTCGACTATGACGTGGCGGGAACGCGGGTGGTCTGCAATCCCAGGGGGTATCCGGGGGAAGAGACGGGCTTTCGCTCGAATCTGATCATTGAGCTTTAACCAGCCGGCTATAGCTATGGGACTGGTCTAGCTGCTTTTCCTGCGGACATGAAAAAGCCGCGCAGTGCGCGGCTTTTAAGTTGGTGGGCCCACACGGACTCGAACCGTGGACCAAGGGATTATGAGTCCCCTGCTCTAACCAACTGAGCTATGGGCCCTCAGAAGCCGGCGGATTATACCGGTGCCTTCTCTGTAGTGCCAACCGTACGACGCGGGCCGAGGAAATTATGGGCGAATGCGTCGGCGGCGATGGGGCGACTGAGGATGAAGCCCTGGATCTGTTCGCAGCCTTCGGCGGCGAGAAACAGTTCCTGTTCCTTGGTTTCCACCCCTTCGGCGATCACCGTGAGTTGCATGCTGCGCCCGAGCGCAATGATGGCGCGGGCTATGGCTACGTCGTGTGGGTCGTTCGGCAGGCCGCGGACGAAGGATTGGTCGATCTTCAGGGTGTCCAGTGGCAGGCGCTTGAGGTAACTCAACGAGGAGTAGCCGGTGCCGAAGTCGTCGATGGCCAGCTGCACGCCGAGGGCTTTCAGTTGGTGGAGGATGCTCAGGGCGTCCTCGGTCTGGTTCATGATGAAGCTTTCGGTGATTTCCAGTTGCAGCAGGCTGGGGTCGAGAGAGTTGCTGTCGAGCAGCTGCGAGATGCGTTCGAGCAGGTGCGGCTGGTGCAGTTGGGCGCCGGCCAGGTTGACCGAGAGGGGGCCGAAAGGCGCGTGGAGGAGTTGCCATTCGCGCATTTGCCAGCAGGCTTGCTGCAGCACCCAGTCGCCCAGCGGCAGGATCAGCCCGGTTTCCTCGGCCAGCGGGATGAAACGGTCGGGTGGGATTTCGCCAAACACCGGGTGGATCCAGCGTATCAGGGCTTCGGCACCGGCCAGGCGATTGGTGCTCAGGTTGAGTTTCGGCTGGTAGTAAAGTTGCAGCTCTTGGCGCTCCAGGGCGCGGCGCAGTTCATGTTCCAGGGCCATGCGTTCGGTGGCCTGAAAGGTCAGGTCGCGGGTGTACATTTCGGCCCGGTTGCGGCCTTTGGCTTTGGAGCGGTACATGGCGGCGTCGGCGTTCTTCACCAGGGTGGCGACGTCCAGGCCGTCATCCGGGTACAGGCTGATGCCGATGCTGGCGCTGATATGGAACTGGTGGTCGTCGATGTGGAAGGGCGGGCCGAAACAGGCGAGCAGTTTGTTGGCGACCCGTTTGGCGTCCTCGCTCTGGTGCAGGCCCGGCAGCAGGATGATGAACTCGTCGCCGCCGAGTCGGGCAACGGTGTCGATGTCGCGCAGTTGTTGCTTGAGGCGGATGGCAATGCTCTTGAGCAGCTGGTCGCCGGTCGGGTGGCCAAGGCTGTCGTTGATGTGCTTGAAGCGGTCGAGGTCGAGAAACAGGATTGCGCCTTGGCGCTCGTCGGTTCTCGCAGCGTCGAGTGCGGCATGCAGCCGCGTTTCGAACAGCAGGCGGTTAGGCAGGCCGGTCAACGAGTCGTGGTGGGCCTGGTAGTCGAGTCGGGCTTGGGCCTGTTTGAGTGAGCTGATATCGGCGAACACGGCGACGAAGTGCGTGGTCTGCTGGTCGGCATTGCGCACGGCGTTGATGGTCAGCCATTGCGGAAAGATTTCGGCGTTCTTGCGGCTGTTCCAGATTTCCCCTTGCCAGTGTCCTTGATCTTCCAGTTGGTGCCACATGGCACTGTAAAAAGCGCTGTCGTGCTGGCCGGAGGCAAGTAGCCGGGGTGTTTGCCCGAGCGCTTCGGCTTCGCTAAAGCCGGTAATTGCGCTGAAGGCGCGGTTGACCGCGACTATGCGCTGCTGGGGGTCGGTGATCATCACGCCTTCGGCGGTGCTTTCGAACACGGTGGCGGCCTGCTGGAGTTTTTCCTGCATGAGCTGGCGTTCGGTGATGTCGCGGGCGATGGTCAGCAGACAGGCCTCGTCGCCGACCTGGATCGGTTGGGCAGACAGTTCGCACAGGCGTGTCTGCCCATCGCGGGTGCGGATCGAGGCGCTCAGTTCATGCACGCTGCCGTGCAGGTCGATCTGCTCGATCATCCTGACGCGGTCTGCGGGGTCGGCCCAGACACCCAGTTCCAGGGTTGAGCGGCCGGCTGCTTGGCTGCTGCTGTAGCCGGTGATACGGCTGAAGCCTTGATTGATTTCGATCAGCTGGCCGTCGCGAACGCGGCTGATCACGAGGCCGTCGGGGGAGGCGTGGAAGGCTTTGGCGAATTTTTCTTCGGAGTTCAGCAGTTGCTGTTGGGTGGCTTTGAGTTGGCTGATGTCGCGTACCACCATTACCAGCGCCGGCGTATCGGCGAGCTGGAAGGCTTGGGCGGAGATCAGGCCGGTGAAGGATTGGCCGTCACGCCGCTGAAAGGAAATTTCCAGGTTGCGTAGGCTCTCGTCTTGCAGGCGTCTGAGCAGGGTCTGGCCGATGCCGGGGCTGCCCCAGATGTTCAATTCGGTGGCAGTTTTGCCGAGCGCCTCGCTGACGGGGATGCCGGTCTGCTGTTCGAAGGCGTTGTTGGCTTCCAGCAGGCAGCCGTCGGCCCTGCGCGCGATCACCAGGATGTCCGGGCATTGTTGGAATACCGAGGCGAATTTCTGTTCGGAGAGGCGCAGGGCCTGCTCGGCCTGTTTGGCTTCGCT
Organism: Pseudomonas sp. CC6-YY-74; assembly: GCF_002025205.1. Taxonomy (GTDB): domain Bacteria; phylum Pseudomonadota; class Gammaproteobacteria; order Pseudomonadales; family Pseudomonadaceae; genus Aquipseudomonas; species Aquipseudomonas paeninsulae. The sequence goes on from NZ_CP019947.1 coordinate 4,547,783, forward strand.
GATGTCGACCATCAGGCCGCGCATGATCGTCTCGTCGCCACTGCGGGCCAGGGTAACGATGTCGCGGATCCATAGCACGCGACCGTCGGCGGCATACATGCGGTAGTCGAGGCTATGGTCGCGGCCGGCGGTGCTTTCGCGTTGGCAGTAGCCGAGGGCCTGCTGTGCGTCATCCGGGTGCAGGGTACTCAGCCAGAAGCCTGGACGTTTCCAGTCGGCCAGCGGATAGCCGAGCAGTTTTTCCGCATGTTGCGAGACGTAGGTAAAGCTGTAGTCATCCAGGCGTGCTTCCCAGGCGATGGCCGAGAGGTTTTCCACCAGGCTGCGGTAGTGTTGTTCGCTGTTGCGCAATTTTTGTTCGAGCAGACTGCGAGTGGCCATTTCGGCATGCAGGCGGCGGTTGATACGCAGTATCACGGCGATGATGGCGCACAGTGCAAGCAAAGCCGGGAGGCCGTACAGCAGCAGTTCGCGCCAGATGCTGCGCCTGTCCTCTAGGTGGCCGACCCAGCGCGCCTGCAGGGCACTGATTTCGCTGCTACTGATGTCGGCGAGGAGCTTGTCGAGAATCCCGATGAGCACCGCGTGGTCGCGTGGCGCGGCCATGGAGAGCTTATAGCGGTAGGGCGTTTCGCCACTGATGGTCAGGCCTTTCAGTTTGAGCTGGCGCATGCTCCAGACACTGGAGGCGAGGTCGCCGATCAAGGCATCGGCCTGGCCGGTTGCTAGTGCTTGCAGGGCCGCATTGACGGTCGGCAGCGGTAGCAGGTTGAGGTCAGGGTGCTGGCTGCGCAACAGTACATGGGGCGCATAATTATCGACCACGGTAATTTTAAGGCCATGGAGGTCCTTCATCGCGCGTGGTTGCGGGCCGTCATCGCGCGCCAGGATGACAATCGGGAAGTCCAGATAAGGACGGCTGAAGGCCAGGTAAGCCTGCCGTTCAGGCGTGGCCATGACCGCGGGCAATAAGTCCAGTTGGCCGGCCTTGGCCTGCTCCAGTACTTCGCTCCAGCTGGTGCTGTCGCTCGGTTGCAGGCTCACGCCCAGGCGTTGCTCGAGCAAGGCGATGTAGTCGGCGGCCAGGCCCTGGTAGCGGCCCTGTGGGTCGCGGAACTCGAATGGCGGCCAGGAGGCGTCGATGCCCAGGCGCAATACGGGGTGCTCGGCAAGCCAGGCGCGCTCCTCTTCGCTGAGCGACAAGGCTGCAACCGGACTGACCCAATACACCAGACACAACAGGAGAATGGCCGGCAATCGCGGCATGACGGCCTCGTAACAGATCGAGTGATGTGTCGAGTGTAGACGGGGCTTGGCACGCAAGGCCAGCAGATAGCAAAACCCCGGTTTGGGCCGGGGGTTTTGGATTACTCGTCGAGGAAGGAGCGCAGATGCTCGCTTCGCGTCGGGTGGCGCAACTTGCGCAGCGCCTTGGCCTCGATCTGACGAATCCGCTCACGCGTTACGTCGAACTGTTTACCAACCTCCTCGAGGGTGTGGTCGGTATTCATGTCGATGCCGAAGCGCATGCGCAATACCTTGGCTTCACGTGCGGTGAGGCCGGAGAGTACTTCGCGGGTAGCTTCCTTGAGGCTTTCCACGGTCGCCACGTCGATCGGCGACTGAGTTCCGGAATCCTCAATGAAATCACCCAGGTGCGAGTCTTCGTCGTCGCCGATCGGGGTTTCCATGGAGATCGGCTCTTTGGCGATCTTCAATACCTTGCGGATTTTGTCCTCAGGCATTTCCATGCGCTCACCCAGCTCTTCCGGGGTCGGTTCGCGACCCATTTCCTGCAGCATTTGCCGCGAGATACGGTTGAGCTTGTTGATCGTCTCGATCATGTGCACCGGAATACGGATGGTGCGGGCCTGGTCGGCAATCGAGCGAGTGATCGCCTGACGGATCCACCAAGTGGCATAGGTCGAGAACTTGTAGCCGCGACGGTATTCGAACTTGTCCACCGCTTTCATCAAGCCGATGTTGCCTTCCTGGATCAGATCGAGGAATTGCAGGCCGCGGTTGGTGTACTTCTTGGCAATCGAGATCACCAGGCGCAAGTTCGCCTCAACCATCTCTTTCTTCGCGCGACGAGCCTTGGCTTCGCCGATCGACATGCGCCGGTTGATGTCCTTGATCTCGGCCAGAGTCAGGTCGCACTCGGCTTGCAGGGCAACCAGCTTTTGCTGGCAGCGCTGGATGTCGACTTGCAGGCCGCCGATGGCCTCGGCGTACTTTGCTTTGCCCTTGGCCAGTTGCTCGGACCAGGTTGCATCAATTTCATTGCCTGGGAACAGGCGCAGGAAGTCAGCGCGGGGCATGCGTGCATCACGTACGCAGAGTTGCATGATGGCGCGTTCTTGAGCGCGCAGGCGCTCCAAGGCACCACGCACACGAACCACCAGTGCTTCATACTGCTTGGGCACCAGCTTGATCGGCATGAACAGCTGAGCCAGGGCTTTCAGCTCGGCAATGCCTTGCTTGCTGCCGCGACCATGCTTCTTCAGCGTCTTCTTGGCGATCTCAAGTTGCTCGGAGATCGCGGTGAAGCGGCGCAGGGCCTCTTCCGGATCCGGGCCGCCGTCGCCTTCTTCTTCCTCTTCGGTGTCGTCCTCTGCCTCTTCCTTGTCGTCACCGGCGTCGGCGGCAGTGCCGTCTTTGACCGGTACAGGCGCGGCAGGGGCTGCAACAGGAACAGTGCCGTCATCCGGGTCGATATAGCCGTTGAAGACTTCGACCAGGCGGCCACCGTCGGTGGTAACGCGAGTGTATTCGGCGAGGATGCTGTCGACGGTGTTCGGGAAGTGGGCAATAGCACCCATGACTTCTCGGATACCTTCTTCGATACGCTTGGCGATTTCGATTTCGCCTTCACGTGTCAGCAGTTCCACGGTGCCCATTTCACGCATGTACATGCGCACCGGGTCGGTGGTACGGCCAATATCGGTCTCCACCGCTGCCAGCGCGGCAGCAGCTTCTTCAGCGGCGGCCTCGTCGGTATCGGAGTCGGCCAACATAAGGGCGTCCGCATCCGGAGCACTCTCGTGTACAGGGATCCCCATGTCGTTGATCATGCGAATGATGTCTTCCACCTGCTCCGGATCTGAAATATCTTCCGGCAGGTGGTCGTTGACCTCTGCGTAAGTCAGATACTTCTGCTCACGACCCAGGGTGATCAACTCTTTGATACGGGACTGTTGTTGCGTTTTTCCGGACATAACACCCTATCCACTGAAGGTCTTGGCGGGCTAAAAACAAGCCGCGGATTATACCCGAATAAGACCCCTATGCGCCAGTTGGGCTCGGGATTACCGGTGATGCATTACGGCTCAGCAGGTTGCGCAGCTGGTTTTTTTCCTCTGCACTCAACTCACTTTGACGGGCTTTGTTGATCAAATGTTCCAGGCTGCGCTCGCGTTGGCGGGCTACAAGACTAGTTATAGTGTCGAAAAACTGTTGTTCAAGGTTGTCGGCCGAAATCAGCCACTCCTTTTCCGCCAGGGCCCGCAATAGGCGGCCCTGATCGGTACCGTGCCAGCGCGCGATCAGTTGCAGTGCGCGCAGTTTCGGGTTCTTTTGCAGGGCGCCGAGCAGGGCAACCAGCAATTGTGCGTAGGTGTCATCTTCGGCGGCGAAGTGGCTGACGTCTTCGACGTTCTGCGCCAGTTCCGGGTGATGCAGCAGTGTGCGTAAAGCGCTCAGGTGCGGCGATTCGACGCTTACGGCTGTGCGTGGTGCGCGTGGCGTGGCGTCGTCGCGACCCTTTTTACTCCACTTTCCGCCTTCTTTCTTCCAGTTGCTCTTGCCCTTGCTGTGCTCGAAGCCCGCCGTTGGGTTGGGGTTTTCGTATTCATTGTGGCTGGGGGCGACATCATAGTAGGCGCTATCGGGGATTTCGCCATGCTCCGGATAGTAGTCGCCGGGCGTCGCATGACTGGTGTGCGATTGGGCGCTGCTTTTGCCGGTTGGTGCCATCTGGCTCAGGGTTTCACCGCTGAGTCCGGTGATTTCGGTCAGGCGCTGGCGCATTAGGGTGCGCAGGTTGTTGCCGGGAATTTTGTCGATCAGCGGGGCGGCCAGGGTCACCAGATGGGCTTTGCCTTCGAGTGAGCGCGGGTCGGCCTCTTCGCTGAGTTGCTGGAAGAAGTAGTCGGCCAGCGGTTGCGCCTGCTGGTTGATGCGGGCGCGGAAGGCGTCGGTGCCTTCGCTGCGCACCAGGGTGTCCGGGTCTTCGCCGTCCGGCAGAAACAGGAAGCGTGCGCGTCGGCCATCCTGCAGGCTCGGCAGGGTCGCTTCCAGGGCGCGCCAGGCGGCATTGCGTCCGGCGGCATCGCCGTCGAAGCAGAACAGTACACTGGGCACGACGCGGAACAGGCGCTTGAGGTGTTCTTCGCTGGTGGCGGTGCCGAGGGTGGCGACGGCGTTGCGCAGGCCTTGCTGGGCCAGGGCGATGACGTCCATGTAGCCTTCGACGACCATGATTTCGTCGAGGTCGCGGTTGCTTTTGCGTGCCTCGAACAGGCCGTAGAGTTCCTGGCCCTTGTGGAATACCGGGGTTTCCGGGGAGTTCAGATACTTGGGTTTGTCGTCGCCGAGTACCCGGCCGCCGAAGGCGATCACCCGGCCGCGGCTGTCGCGGATGGGGAAGATCACGCGGTCGCGGAAGCGGTCGTAGCGCTTAACTTTTTCCGGGTTGTCGGCGTTTTCAACCAGCAGGCCGGCATCGATCATGGCCTTCTGCTGCAGGCCGTCACTGGCCAGGTGCTTGAACAGGTTGTCCCAGCCTGGTGGGGCGAAGCCCAGGCCGAAATCGCGGGCGATCTCGCCGGACAGGCCGCGACCCTTGAGGTACTCCACGGCGGCCTTGCGCTGTGGATGGCTCTTCAGGGCTTGGCGGTAGTACTCGGCTGCGGCGGTCAGCAGTGGGTATAGCGGTGAGTCGGTGGGTTGGCGCGGTTTGCTGTCGCGTCCGTTTTCTTCGCGCGGCACGTCCATGCCGGCGCGCTTGGCCATATCCTCGACCGCCTGGGGGAAGTCCAGTTGGTCGTGGTCCATGATGAAGCCCAGGGCGTTGCCGCCCGCGCCGCAGCCGAAGCAGTAATAAAACTGTTTGTCCGGGCTGACGCTGAATGAGGGGGTTTTTTCTTTATGAAAGGGGCAGCAGGCGGTGTAGTTCTTGCCGGCCTTTTTCAGCTGGATGCGCGAGGCGACCACGTCGACGATATCGGTGCGGTTGAGCAGGTCATCGATAAAAGACTGGGGGATCAGGCCGGCCATAGTTGCTCAGGATACTGCCGTGCGAGGCGGCTGGACAATATTGCGGAAACTAAAAGACCCCGCGCCACCCGTGGGTGGTGCGGAGTCCAAAAGCGAAGCCCGGCCGAGGCCGGGCATTCAGGCGTTGCGCTTGTACGTATTAGTACAGGCGAACGCTGCGGCGCTGTTCGCGCTGTACTTTCTTGGCGTGACGCTTAACAGCGGCTGCTGCTTTGCGCTTGCGCTCGGAAGTCGGTTTTTCATAAAATTCACGGCTGCGAATTTCGGCCAGAACACCGGCTTTTTCGCAAGAGCGCTTGAAACGACGCAGAGCTACGTCGAAGGGTTCGTTCTCTTTAAGTTTGACGGCTGGCATCCAGGGCGTACCTTCTTTATTACCGGGGGGTGTCGTACTCCTGGCAAATGGCGCTGGAGAACGTACGTTTTTAAGGGTTGCGGATGTTACCGCCTCATCGCCAGGAATGCAAAGCCTCTGATCGAAAAGGACTGGTCTGAGTCCGCCAGCGCCGATTATCATGCGCGCCTTCTGGCGTTCAGCCTCTCCATATCAAGGCGTTGCCCATGCTGGTACTGGGATTGGAAACTTCATGCGATGAGACAGGTGTCGCACTCTATCACAGCGAGCGTGGCCTGCTGGCCGATGCCTTGTTCAGTCAGATCGAGCAGCACCGCATCTACGGAGGGGTGGTGCCCGAGCTGGCCTCGCGCGATCACGTCAAGCGCATGCTGCCGTTGATCCGCGAGGTATTGGCCGAGGCCGAGTGCACACCGAGCGATATCGAGGCCGTTGCCTATACCGCAGGCCCGGGCTTGGTTGGGGCGCTGTTGGTGGGCGCTTCCTGCGCCCAGGCGCTGGCCTTCGCCTGGGGCATTCCTGCGCTTGGCGTGCACCATATGGAGGGCCACTTGCTGGCGCCGATGCTGGAAGAAAACCCACCAGCTTTTCCGTTCGTCGCTTTGTTGGTCTCCGGTGGTCATACCCAGTTGGTGAGGGTCGATGGCATCGGTCGTTATCAGCTGCTCGGCGAGTCCCTCGACGATGCCGCCGGCGAAGCCTTCGACAAGACCGCCAAGATGATGGGCCTGCAATATCCGGGCGGACCGGAAATCGCGCGACTGGCCGAGCAGGGCACACCGGGGCGGTTTACCTTCCCGCGGCCGATGACCGACCGGCCGGGATTGGATTTCAGTTTCAGTGGCTTGAAGACCTTTACCCTGAATACCTGGCAGCAGTGCCGCGCTGCCGGCGATGACGGCGAGCAGACCCGCTGTGACGTCGCCCTGGCGTTCCAGCAGGCGGTGGTCGATACCCTGACCATCAAGTGCCGCCGGGCGCTCAAGCAGACCGGGCTCAGCTCCCTGGTGATCGCTGGCGGCGTCAGCGCGAACAAGGCGCTGCGTCTGGGGTTGGAAAAAATGCTGACCGAGTTCAAAGGGCAGGTGTTCTACGCCCGTCCGGCGTTCTGCACCGACAACGGTGCGATGATCGCCTATGCCGGTTGCCAGCGCCTCAAGGCCGGGCAGCATGAGGAGCTGAACATCAAGGTGCAGGCGCGTTGGCCGATGGAGGCGTTGCCGGCGCTCTAGCGGCGAACGGCATGGCGCAAGCTCCAGCCGGTCTGCCGCTGGTCTTGCGGCGGCTAGCTAGAAATGCCGTTCTCGGCCGTCGAACAGATCACGTAGATTGCTACGGTGTCGCCAGATGATCAGGCCGGTCACTGCGCTCATCGGCAGCAGTCCTTCGGGTTGTTGCCAGGCCAATAATGGCAGGCTCAGCGGGATGGCGATCAGCGCGGCCAATGAGCTGGTGCGGGTCAGGTTGAAACTCAGTAGCCAGGCGCAGATGGCCAGCAGTGCAGCCGGCGGGTACAGCCCCAGCAGCATGCCGGTGGCCGTGGCGACGCCTTTGCCGCCTTGGAAGCGAAAGTACAGCGGGTAAAGATGGCCGATCACGGCGGCGAGGCCCAGCCAGGCTTGCTGTTGCAGGCTCAAGCCAAGCAGGGCGCCGGTCAGGACCGGGAGCAAGCCTTTGAGCAGGTCGCCGAGCAGGGTCAAGGTGGCCAGGCGTTTGCCGGCGACCCGCAGCATATTGGTGGCGCCGGGGTTGCCGGAGCCATTGGCACGCGGATCCGGCCCACCCGCCTTGCGGCTGAGTAGAATGGCGAAGGACAGCGAGCCGAGCAGGTAGGCGAGGATCGCCAGTAACCAAAACATGGTAGCCATTCCATGGTGAAGGAATGGCTGGATTCTAGCAGGCGGTTGAAAAAGGTAGCGAGCGCCGGCGATGGCTCGAGTACGCTACCTCGATGGCGTGGACGGCTAGCCCGACAAGACAAAAGCGTGGCGTACGAGTCGCAAATGAGCATTTAAACCTGATTTCAACGCCGTATAGTCGTGCACAGTAGTTGTTCCTCGGTCAGCCAGCGATATGGTGCGGCTTTGGCGTGTTGTGGTTTTTCGAGTTGTGGAGAGCGTGCTTGGACACAGTTTTTATTGAGGGCCTGGAAGTCGATACGGTAATCGGCGCCTACGACTGGGAACGGACTATTCGCCAGTGCTTGCGTCTGGATCTGTGCCTGGGTTGGGACAACCGTCCGGCAGCGGCTGGTGATGACCTGAGCAAGGCGCTCGACTACGCGGCGGTGTCGGCGCGTGTCCAGGCCTTCGCCAGCGAAGCGCAGTTCATTCTGGTGGAAACCTTTGCCGAGCGGCTGGCCGAGGTGTTGCTGAGCGAGTTCCAGATTCCCTGGTTGCGCCTCAGGTTGACCAAGCCCGGTGCAGTGCCGGCAGCGATTGGCGGTGTTGGCGTGGAGATCGAGCGCGGATGTCGCTAACTCCGGTTGTGCTTGGTCTGGGCAGCAATATCGAGCGTGAGGCGCATTTGCACGCCGGGCTCGATGCGCTGGCCGCTATGCTGCGCGACATGCGCTGTTCGCCGGTGTTCGAAAGCCAGGCGGTGGGCATCAAGAGTGGACCCTTCTTCAACCTGGTGGTGGCCGGCTATAGCGAGCTGCCGTTGGGTGAGCTGGATCGCCGGCTGAAATTCATCGAGGCGGACAACGGTCGTTATGCGCCCGAGCGCAAGGGCCTGCCGCTGGATATCGATGTGCTGCTGTATGGCGATCAAGTCGGTAATTTCGACGGACTGGTGCTGCCGCGCGCGGAAATCCTGAAAAACGCCTTTGTACTCTGGCCGTTGGCGCTACTGGTGCCGGATAGCCTGCACCCGGCGGAACAGCGCAGTTTTGCCGCGCTGTGGCAGGCGGCGCAGATCGAGCAGCAGCTCCATCCTGTGGCATTCCAGTGGCGCGGGGCCGAGCTGACTCCAGTCGAGCTGCGCCAAACCTTCCCAGCGCCCGCCTAGACCGCGCGGCGCGCGCCGTCGACGTTAGGCCGCAGGGGTTGGCTTATGGCTGTGCCTTGTAGGTCTTGAGCGCCTTGAGGCGCTCAAGACCCAGCGCCTCGCCCAGTTCGGGACCTTGCAAGCCCTGCTCCAGCAGCGGCTGTACCGCCACGGTGCGAGCCGCCTGCATGGCCCCGCGCAGGTAGTCGGCCTGCGGATAGTCGCGTTGCTCCAGGCCGTCCCGGCCCCGGGCATCCATTTCGCAGGCCGCGATGAACGCCTCGAAGCGCTGCGGGCGGCGAAACACATCGAAGTGCTGCAGTAGCTCCAGCAGGGTCGAGGCTTTCAGCTCGAGGGCACGGTGGCCGTGCGTGTGGTACTCACCGACCAGCAGGGCCAGTTCCTGACAGTCTTTCGGCGCCTTGCTGCGCTGGTTGATCGCACGGATCAGCTTCAGTCCGCGCCGTTCGTGGGCGATATGCCGGGGCCAGTCGGCCTTCGCCGTCAGGCCTTTGCCGACATCGTGTAGCAGGCAGGCCCAGCGCACCGTCAGCGGCTGCTGGTATTCGGCGCACTGGCGCAACACGCTGAGTACATGCAGGCCGGTATCGATTTCCGGGTGATGAGCGGGCGGTTGTGGCACGCCGAACAGGGCGTCGACTTCCGGTAGCAGCGCCTTGAGTGCGCCGCAGTCACGCAGTACCCGGATAAATACATCGGGGCGAGGCTCGAGCAGGGCGCGGGAGATTTCCTTCCAGCTGCGTTCGGCTGTCAGCGCCGAAAGTTCGCCGGAGTCGCTCAGCTGCTGCATCAGCGCCAGGGTCTCGGGGGCCACGCGAAAACCCAGTGGCGCATAGCGCGCGGCGAAGCGGGCGACTCGCAGGACGCGCAGCGGATCTTCGGCAAAGGCTGGGGAGACATGCCGTAGCAGCTTGGCTGCGAGGTCGCGCTGGCCGCCGTAGGGATCGATCAAGCGGCCCTGCGCGTCCTCGGCGATGGCGTTGACGGTGAGGTCGCGGCGGATCAGGTCTTCTTCCAGGGTGACGTCCGGGCTGGCGTAGAAGGTGAAGCCGCCATAGCCGCGCCCGCTCTTGCGCTCGGTGCGTGCCAGGGCGTACTCCTCGCCGGTTTGCGGATGCAGGAACACCGGGAAGTCTGCCCCCACCGGGCGATAGCCCTGTTCCAGCATCTGTTCGGCGCTGGCGCCGACCACCACCCAGTCGACCTCGGTGACTTCGCGGCCGAGCAGGCGCTCACGCACTGCACCGCCGACTTTGTAGATCTGCATAGCTATTCCTCCGCTGAGTGCAGAGGATAACGGCTGGCACGGGCGGGCGGCCAGGAAGTTGCAGGATAAGCACCTCGCGCGGGGTTTCACTCCGCAAAATCTGGTAGGGCGATGGTGCTGGATGGTGCTCGGGCAGACGACCCGGAAGGGACCGGGTCGAAGTCGTCGATCAAATTGGCGGAATGATCAGGTCAAGCCGGGGGTAGTCGCTGTCGTGATCGCTGTCACCCTTGGGCGGCACGTGCTGGGTGTTGATCAATTTGTCGCCTTGCAGGGTCTCCAGGTGAATGTCGAAGCCCCACAGGCGATGCAGGTGCTTGAGCACTTCGTCGGTGGAGTTGCCCAGGGGTTTGCGGTCGTGCTGCTGGTGACGCAGGCTCAGTGAGCGGTCGCCGCGGCGGTCAATGCTCCATATCTGGATGTTGGGCTCGCGATTGCCCAGGTTGTACTGGGCGGCCAGGGTTTCGCGGATGTTTTGGTAACCCGGTTCGTCATGGATGGCCGGGACCAGCAATTCATCTTTCTGGTCGTCATCGAGAATGCTGAACAGCTTGAGGTCGCGAATCACCTTGGGCGACAGGTATTGCAGGATGAAACTCTCATCCTTGAAGCTGCTCATGGCGAATTTTAGGGTCGTCAGCCAGTCGCTGCCGGCGATATCGGGGAACCAGTGCTTGTCTTCTTCGGTGGGCTCTTCGCAGATCCGGCGGATGTCGCGGTACATGGCGAAGCCGAGGGTGTAGGGGTTGATGCCGCTGTAGTGGGGGCTGTCGAAGGGCGGCTGGTAAATCACGCTGGTGTGCGACTGGAGGAACTCGATCATGAAGCCGTCGGTGACCAGGCCCTCGTCATACAGATCGTTCATCAGGGTGTAATGCCAGAAACAAGCCCAGCCTTCGTTCATCACCTGGGTCTGGCGCTGCGGATAGAAATACTGGGCGATCTTGCGCACGATGCGGATCACTTCACGCTGCCAGGGCTCGAGCAGGGGCGCATGTTTCTCCAGGAAGTACAGGATATTTTCCTGGGGCTCCGAGGGGAAGCGCTTGTTGTCTTGCTCATCGCGCTTGCCGCTGCCCTTGGGAATGGTGCGCCAGAGGTCGTTGATCTGTTTCTGCAGATGCTCTTCGCGCTCCTTCTGCCGGCGCCGCTCCTCCTCGGCGGAAATCGGGTAGGGACGCTTGTAGCGGTCAACTCCGTAATTCATCAGGGCATGGCAGGAGTCGAGCAGGTCTTCCACCGCATCGATGCCATGGCGTTCCTCGCACTGCATGATGTACTGCTTGGCGAAGACCAGGTAGTCGACGATCGAGCTGGCGTCGGTCCAGGTGCGGAACAGGTAGTTGCCCTTGAAGAAACTGTTGTGGCCATAGCAGGCGTGGGCAATCACCAGTGCCTGCATGCACATGGTGTTCTCTTCCATCAGGTAGGCGATGCAAGGGTCGGAGTTGATCACGATCTCGTAGGCCAGACCCATTTGTCCGCGTTTGTAATTCTTCTCGGTGCTAAGGAAATGTTTGCCATATGACCAGTGGTGATAACCCAGCGGCATGCCCACCGAGGCGTAGGCGTCCATCATCTGTTCGGCAGTGATTACTTCGATCTGGTTGGGGTAGGTGTCCAGCGCATAGCGTTCGGCAATCCGACTGATTTCGCGGTCGTAGGCGCGCACCAGCTCGAAGGTCCACTCCGAGCTGGTGGAGATCGGTTGGCGTTTCTTCATGTGTACGCTGCTGTCATGCGCTGTCATGTCACAAGCCTCCGCTGGAACAGTTCGCGGAACACTGGGTAGATATCGCCTGCCGACACCAGTTGCTGCTGAGCAAAGGTGTCGTCAAAGGCTTCGCTGACCTGCTCGTACTCGAACCACAGCGCTTGGTGCTCACGCGGGGTGATCTCGACGTAGGTGAAGTACTGCACGAACGGCATGATCTGCTTGATCAATATATCCCGGCAGATCGGTGAATCGTCGTTCCAGTTATCGCCATCCGACGCCTGGGCGCCATAGATATTCCACTCGTTGGTCGGGTAACGCTCGGCCATGACCTCCTGCATCAGTTTGAGCGCACTGGAGACGATGGTGCCGCCGGTTTCGCGGGAGTAGAAAAACTCTTCCTCGTCTACCTCTTTGGCGCTGGTGTGGTGGCGGATGAACACCACGTCGATCTTGTCGTAGTTACGCTTGAGAAACAGGTACAGCAGGATGAAGAAGCGTTTGGCGATGTCCTTGGTGGCCTGGGTCATCGAGCCGGAGACGTCCATCAGGCAGAACATCACAGCTTTCGAGCTGGGATTGGGCTGCTTGACCAGCAGGTTGTATTTGAGGTCGAAGGTGTCGAGGAAAGGCACGCGTTTTATCCGGGCCTGGATTTTGCCGATTTCTGCTTCAAGATCCTGAATGTCGCCGAAGTTGTCCGGCTCTTCGCGCTTCAGGCGCTCCAGTTCGATCTGTGCCTCTTTCAGTTTGGCGCGGCTGCTGCCGGATAGCGCAATGCGCCTGGCATGGGCCGAGCGCAGGGTGCGCACTATGTTGATCCGCGATGGATTGCCTTCGTTGCTGATGCCCGCGCGCACGGTCTTGAAGGTGTCGCTACCGCTCAGGTGGCGTTTCACCAGGTTGGGCAGTTCGAGGTCCTCGAACATGAAATCGAGAAACTCTTCCTGGGTGATCTGGAAGACAAATTCATCCATGCCTTCGCCGGTATTGCTGGCCTTGCCCGCTCCTCGGCCGCCACCGCCGCCAGGCGGACGGGGGATGTGTTCGCCAGCGATGAATTCCTTGTTGCCTGGATGCACGACGGTCTGCTTGCCGCCGCGGCCATGATGAAACATCGGCTCGTCGATATCGCGACCGGGAATGCTGATCTGTTCGCCATGCTCCATGTCGGTAATGGAGCGACGGCTCACCGCCTCTTCGACGGCTTTCTTGATGTGGTCACGGTAACGCCGCAAGAACCGCTGACGGTTAACCGTGCTCTTGTTCTTGCCGTTCAGACGTCGGTCGATCACTTGGCTCATAGGGCCCTCCGAGGAGCTGCAAGCGACACGCCACAAGCTGCAAGTGCGACCCCGCCCGCGGTCGCTTTGGTTGGCAGCTCGAAGCGTGCTGCTTATGGCTGCCTTACTGCGATTTACGAACCCGCAGATACCACTCGGACAGCAGGCGTACCTGCTTGTCGGTGTAGCCGCGCTCGACCATGCGAGTGACGAAGTCGTTGTGTTTCTGTTGATCCTCCTTGCTCGCTTTGGCATTGAAGCTGATGACGGGTAGCAGGTCCTCGGTATTGGAGAACATTTTCTTTTCGATCACTACGCGCAGCTTTTCGTAGCTGAGCCAGGTCGGGTTCTTGCCGTTGTTGTTGGCCCGGGCGCGCAAGACGAAGTTGACGATCTCGTTGCGGAAATCCTTCGGATTGCTAATGCCAGCCGGTTTCTCGATTTTCTCCAGTTCCTCGTTGAGCGCGACGCGGTTGAGGATCTCGCCGGTTTCTGGATCGCGGTATTCCTGGTCCTGAATCCAGAAGTCGGCGTACAGCACGTAACGGTCGAAGATGTTCTGCCCGTATTCGCTGTAAGACTCGAGGTAGGCGGTCTGGATTTCTTTGCCGATGAATTCGATATAGCGCGGTGCCAGATACTCCTTGATAAAGCGCAGGTAGCGCTCGCGGGTTTCGGCGGGGAACTGCTCCTGTTCGATCTGCTGCTCCAGCACATAGAGCAGGTGCACCGGGTTGGCGGCGATCTCGTGGGGGTCGAAGTTGAACACCTTGGACAGGATCTTGAAGGCGAAGCGGGTCGACAGGCCGTTCATGCCCTCGTCGACCCCGGCAGTGTCGCGGTACTCCTGGATCGACTTGGCCTTGGGGTCGGTGTCCTTGAGGTTCTCGCCGTCATAGACGCGCATCTTCGAGTAGATATTCGAGTTCTCCGGCTCTTTCAGGCGGCTCAGCACCGAGAACTGGGCGAGCATCTTCAGGGTGTCCGGTGCGCAGTGGGCCTTGGCCAGGGAGCTGTTGAACAGCAATTTGTCGTAGATCTTGATTTCGTCGATGACGCGCAGGCAGTAGGGCACCTTGACGATGTAGATGCGGTCGATGAACGCCTCGTTGTTCTTGTTGTTGCGGAAGTTGTGCCATTCCGACTCGTTGGAGTGGGCCAGCAGGATGCCGCTGTAGGGGATCGACCCCAGCCCCTCGGTGCTGTTGTAGTTGCCTTCCTGGGTGGCGGTGAGCAGTGGGTGCAGCACCTTGATCGGCGCCTTGAACATCTCGACGAATTCCATCAGGCCTTGGTTGGCCCGGCACAGAGCGCCGGAATAGCTGTAGGCGTCGGCGTCGTTCTGCGGGAACTCCTCGAGCTTGCGGATATCCACCTTGCCGACCAGGGCGGAGATGTCCTGGTTGTTCTCGTCGCCCGGCTCGGTCTTGGCGATGGCGATCTGATTGAGGATCGAAGGGTACAGCTTGACCACGCGGAACTGGCTGATGTCGCCACCGAACTCGGTCAGGCGCTTGGTTGCCCAGGGCGACATGATGCTGTTCAGGTAGCGCTGCGGAATGCCGTATTCCTCCTCGAGGATGGCGCCGTCCTCATCAACGTTGAACAGTCCGAGTGGTGATTCGAACACCGGTGAGCCCTTGATCGCATAGAAGGGCACCTTTTCCATCAGGTGCTTGAGCTTTTCCGCCAGCGACGACTTGCCGCCGCCAACCGGGCCGAGCAGGTAGAGGATCTGCTTCTTCTCTTCCAGGCCCTGAGCCGCATGGCGGAAGTAGGAAACGATCTGGTCGATGCATTCTTCCATGCCATGGAAGTCGGCGAAGGTCGGGTAACGGCGGATCACCTTGTTGGAGAAGATCCGCGACAGCCGCGAGTTGCTTGAGGTATCGAGCAACTCAGGCTCGCCAATCGCCAGCAGTAGACGCTCTGCTGCCGTGGCGTAGGCGCTGCGATCCTGTTTGCACAGTTCGAGGTATTCCTGCAGGGAGTACTCCTCCTGCCGGGTCGCCTCGAAACGTTGCTGGAAGTGGCTGAATATGCTCATAACTTCACCTCGCTCGATGCTTAGAGCCGCCGTGGCATCGGTCGTGCGGGTGCTGGCGATCGGCTGATGCATCAGCCGAGAAGAGTCCCCCAGAACGCCTAAAGATCTTACCGATGGCCCGGATGCCGGCTGGCCGGCTCTACCTTGATTTTGGATGGCCTGAGCTAAAGGATAGTTCGGAATCGGTAAGATCAAGTGGCAACGAACGATAACAGGATATTACTGCTCGTTAGGAACGGGCGGTAGTCCAGTGCTGGCGTGGCCTTGAGGGGCGAATAAATTTTTATTCGTCTGGCGTTTGCGCAATTTCGTCCGGGAAGGTCGCCCGCCACAATTCGAAGCCGCCATCCAGGCTGAACACTGCCGAGAAGCCCTGGCCTGCCAGGTAAGCGGCGGCACTCTGGCTGGAGTTGCCGTGGTAGCAGGAGACGATCAGCGGCAGGTCGAGATCGGCCCTGGCGATAAAATCATGCAGCGAATGATTGTCCAGGTGCTGCGCGCCTTTGATATGGCCGGCGGCAAAGCTCTGCGGATCGCGGATGTCGACCACTACGGCGCCTTGCTGGCGCAGAAGCTGGGCCTCAGACGGGGGGATACGTGTGAACTCGCTCATACGGGCACCTCACTGCAGTCACAGCGGTGGCGTTCGCCGCTGTCGATGTTCAATAGGGTCATGGCGCCACCCCAGACGCAACCGGTGTCCAGGGCGAACAGGCCGGGTTCCTCGCAGCGACCTTCGAGTGCGGCCCAGTGGCCGAAGATGATCTTCTGTCCGCGGGTCTTGCGCTGTTTGTGGCTGAACCAGGGCGCATAACCGGGCGGCGCGCTGCCGGCGCCTTCCTTGCTTTTCAGGTCCAGGGTGCCATCGGCCGTGCAGAAGCGCATGCGCGTGAAGTAATTGGCGATCACTCGCAGGCGGGTCACGCCATGCAGATCCTTGTCCCACTTGGCCGGCTCGTTGCCGTACATGCCATCGAGGAACAGTGGAAAACGCGCGTCGTCGAGCAGGGCTTCCTCAACCTCGGCTGCGCGCCTGAGGGCTTTCTGCAGCGACCACTGCGGCGGGATGCCGGCATGCACCAGGACGGTGTCGCGCTCGGCGTCATAATGCAGCAGCTTCTGGCGGCGCAGCCAGTCGAGCAGATCGGCGCGATCGGGTGCGTCGAGAATTTCCTGCAGGGTGTCGCTCTTCTTCAGCCGTTCGATATTGGACGCGACGGCCAGCAGGTGCAGGTCATGGTTGCCCAGCACGCAGGTCAGCGCATCACGCATCTGATAGATAAAACGCAGGGTGGCGAGCGATTCCGGGCCGCGGTTGACCAAGTCGCCGACCAGCCATAGACGATCTTTAGCGGGATCGAATGCGACCCGCTGCAGCAGGCATTGCAGCGGTTTCAGGCAACCTTGCAGGTCGCCGACGGCATAGGTCGCCATCAGTGCAGCGAGCCTGGAACTGCCAGGCGGAACGGTGCGATAAGGGCGTCGAACTGCTTGCCGTCTTCGGCGAGCATCTGGTAACTGCCCTGCATGGTGCCGACGCGGGTGGCCATGACGGTGCCGCTGCTGTAGGTGTGGCTCTCGCCGACCGCGATCAGCGGTTGTTGGCCGACCACGCCGGCGCCACGCACCTCCTGTACGCCGCCGTCGCCATCGGTGATGACCCAGTGGCGCGACAGCAGTGTGGCCGGCAACTGACCCTGATTGGCGATGGTCACGTTATAGGCGAAGGCGAAGCGGTTCTGCTCCGGCTGCGATTGTTCCGGCAAGTAGCGGGTAACGACCTTGACGTCGACTTGGTAACGAGAATCTGACATGTACAAAACCTGCTTGATAGCTGCTGCGCTGGATAATGCTGCGTTGCAAATGGGCCGGGACTCAGGGTCTCGAAAGGCTCATTCACACCTTGTAAGCTCGTCTCGAGCATCCTCCGCAGTCGTTGCGAAGAGCCAGTTTAGCTGGCTCAAGCGGCGCTGGGTTGCTCGGCCAAGCGATCGGCCAGGCGCACGAAGGCCGCCAGGTCCAACTGCTCGGGACGCAGGCTGCCGTCTACTCCGGCCGCCTCGATTTCCTCTGCGCTCAACAGGGCCTTGAGCGTGTTGCGCAGGGTCTTGCGGCGCTGGTTGAAGGCCTCGCGCACGACGTTCTCGAGCAGGCGGTGGTCCTTGGCCGGATGGGGCAGCACTTCATGTGGCACCAGACGGACGATCGCCGAGTCGACCTTGGGCGGCGGATTGAACGCGCCGGGGCCGACATTGAACAGATGCTCCACCCGGCAGTGGTACTGCACCATGATCGACAGCCGGCCCCAGTCCTTGCCACCCGGGCCTGCCGCCAGACGCTCGACCACTTCCTTCTGCAGCATGAAGTGCATGTCGCGGATCAGTGCGGCGTTGTTCAGCAGGTGGAAGATCAGCGGGGTGGAGATGTTGTAAGGCAGGTTGCCGACCACGCGCAGGCTATGGGGCGCGGGGTTGAGGCTGCTGAAATCGAACTTCAGGGCGTCGCCCTGATGCAACTGGAAGCGCGGCTCTGCGGCAAACTTGGCATTGAGGATCGGGATCAGATCGCGATCCAGTTCAATCACGTCAAGTTGTGCACCGCTGTCGAGCAGGCCTTCGGTGAGGGCGCCCTGGCCCGGACCGATTTCCAGCATGCGTTCGCCTTCACGAGCATGAATGGCGCGCAGGATGCGGTGGATGACTCCGGCATCGTGCAGGAAGTTCTGGCCGAAGCGCTTGCGCGCGCGATGTTGCGGATGTTCAGACATGGAGCAGCTCCAAGCCTCAAGCTGCAAGCGTCAAGCAAGCGCCCAAAGCAGCAAGGCAAAGGGGCGCAGCTTACCAGTTGCGGGCGCAGTCGGCATCCTGATTGGCTTGCCGCGGTCAGTCCTGGCTGGCCGCCATCTGATAGGCGGTTTCCAGGGCGACCTGCAGGCTGCCACTGTCGATCCTGCCGCTGCCGGCCAGATCCAGTGCCGTGCCGTGGTCGACCGAGGTGCGGATGATCGGCAGGCCCAGGGTGATATTGACCGCGGCGCCGAAGCCCTTGAATTTGAGTACCGGCAGGCCCTGGTCGTGGTACATCGCCAGGACTGAATCGCAATGGTCGAGGTGTTTGGGCGTGAACAGGGTGTCGGCCGGCAGCGGGCCGACCAGGTCAATGCCTTCGCCGCGCAGTAGCTCGAGGGTCGGTTCGATGATCTCGATTTCTTCGCGGCCAAGGTGGCCGCCCTCGCCGGCGTGCGGGTTGAGGCCGCAGACCAGAATGCGTGGCCGGGGAATGCCGAATTTAGTGCGCAGGTCATGGTCGAGGATGCGTGCGACTCGGGCCAGGCGCTCGGCGGTGATGGCGGCGGCGACATCCTTGAGCGGCAGGTGGGTGGTCACCAGGGCCACGCGCAGACCGTGGGTGGCAAGCATCATCACCACCTGTTCGGTGTGAGTCAGTTCGGCGAGAAATTCGGTGTGTCCGGAGAAGGGAATACCGGCCTGGTTGATCACACCCTTATGCACGGGTGCGGTGATCATGCCGGCGAAATCCCATCGACACAGCCCTGGCCGGCGCGAGTCAGAGTTTCCAGCACATAGGCGGCATTGGCCGGGTTCAGTTGGCCAGGCAGTACGCTTTCTGTCAGCGCAGTGTCCCAGACAAACAGGCTGCCAGCCGGTGCGGGTGCGGTCGGCCAGTTACCGGGGCCGACCGCAATCAGCTGAATATCCAGGTTCAGGCAGTTGGCGCGCTCGGCGAGCAGGTCGCGGCTGGCGATGGCGACCAGTGCCTGGGGTTGTGCCTGACGAGCGAGCAACAGGCACAGGTCGGGGCCTATGCCCGCCGGTTCGCCAGGAGTCAGTGCAAAGAGATGTGGTGCAGTCATGGGCCGGCTCTCGGTTGTGCCAGTGGGGTGGGCATCGCGGCGGGCATGGGCGCTATGTTACGCCGCAGCTTGCTGCGGAACGAAAAAAGCCCGGCGCTGCGAGAAGCAGGCACCGGGCTTTGATCTGGTTCGTCTTGCCTACAGCTTGATTTCGACGTAAGCCTCGTCGCGGATCTGCCGCAACCAGGCTTGCAGTTCTTCGTCGTACTTGCGGTTGCGCAGCACAGTCAATGCCTGTTGCTCGCGGAACTGCGCGCTGCCATCGCTGGCGCGGCGGCCTACAACCTGCAAGACATGCCAGCCGTAAGGGCTCTTGAACGGTTTGGACAGTTCGCCGCTGGCGGTGTTGCTCATCACGTCGCGGAACTCGGGCACCAGCGCGCTGGGGTCAATCCAGTCGAGACTGCCGCCGTTGAGTGCCGAACCTGGGTCTTCCGAGAAGCTCTTCGCCAGTTCACTGAAGTCTTCGCCGGCCAGGAGGCGCTCATGCAGGCGTTCGACCAGGCGTTTGGTTTCTGCTTCGCTGCGAATCTCGCTGGGCTTGATGAGAATGTGCCGAACGTTGACTTCTTCGAGCACCTGGGTGCCGCCGCCACGTTTTTCCAGCAGTTTGAGCATGATGAAACCGCCGGGCGTGCGCATGGGCTCGGTGACGTCACCGACCGACATCGCGCCAATCATTGCGTCAAATGGCGGTGGCATTTGCGCCGCTTTGCGCCAGCCCATCTCGCCGCCTTCAAGGGCCGTCTCGCTGGCCGAGTGGGTCACTGCCATCTGGGCGAAGTCGGCGCCTTCGCGCAGTTGCTGGTGCAGTTCCTTTACCTGGCGCTCGGCCGTCTGAATGGCTTGCGGGGACGAACCGTCGGGCAGTGGGATGAGGATGTTGGCCAGGCGGAACTCTTCCGACAGCTGCATTTTGCCGAGGTCGGACGCGAGGAAGTTCTGCACTTCCTGGTCGGTGACCTGAATGCGCTCGGCCACTCGGCGTTGCCGCACGCGGCTGATGACCATTTCGCGGCGCACCTGGTCGCGGGCGTCGGCATAGGACAGACCGTCCTGCACGAGGGCGGCGCGGAACTGCTCGAGACTCATGTTATTGCGCTGGGCAATGCTGGCCAGGGCCTGGTTGAGTTCTTCATCGGTGATGCGAATGCCGGAGCGATCGCCAATCTGCAGCTGAATGTTCTCGATGATCAGGCGCTCGAGTACCTGTTGACTGAGGACATCCTCGGGCGGCAGTGACGCACCGCGCTTGGCGATGGTTTGCTGCACCTCGCGCACCCGCGCGTCCAGCTGACTGTGCATGACCACGTCATTGTCGACAATGGCCACGACACGGTTGAGGGGTTGTACCTCGGCTTGCGCCGCGGCACCCAGAAACAGTGCGCCCAACAGCAGCGGGCGCACGCAATCAGAAAGCTTGATCTTCACGTTCACGATAACCTTGAATGCCTTGATCGAGGAAAGTCTCAACCTTGTTGCCTGTCACACCGCCCAGGCCCTTGAGGACGATTTGCAGGAAGATGCCGCGATCCGGCTCATCATTCAGCGCTGGGTTCAGGCTGACTTCGTCATAGTCGATCCAGTAGCGATTGATCAGGCGCAGCTTCCAGCAGCAGCTGTCGTACTCGAAGCCGGCGAAGGCTTCGAGGGTGCGATCACGGCTGTAATCGTACTGCCAGCGGGAGATTGCGCTCCATTGCGGGACGATTGGCCAGATTACCGAGAAGTCATGCTGGCTGACTTTGTAGTAGTCCTTGATGAAGTTGGCGCTGCCTGGGGTGCCGAAGTCGCCGCCACCAACCACCCAGTTACCGCTGGTCTGGTCAAACCGTATGGTGTCGTTGCGGTAGCGGTAGCCGGCATTGACCACCTTGTTCGGGTTGTCTTCTGGCTGGTAGTGGAACATCGCGCTACCCGAACGGGTGCGGTGGGTGTCCGGGTCCCAGTTGAAGTCTGACGAGAAGCGCCAGTCGCGGTTGAAGCGGTACAGGTATTCCAGGGCATAGGGCGACTGCGAGGCCTGGGAGTCTTGGCGAGTTTGGTAGTCGATGCCCGGCATCTGCACCTTGCGGTCTTCGAAGTAGAAGGCCTGGCCGATGCTGAAGCGTTGACGCTCGAAACCGTTGCTCTCGATCCAGCGGTTGGTGACGCCCAGCGACAGTTTGTTCTCGTCGCCGATACGGTCCTTGCCGGAGAAACGGTTTTCGCGGAACAGCGACGAATAACTGAAGGTGCTCTCGCCGGTGTCAAACACCGGAATGTCGGTCTGGTCTTCCTCGGGAACATAGAGGTAGAACAGCCGTGGCTCCAGGGTCTGGCGGAAGGACTTGCCGAACCACTCGGTGTTGCGATCGAAGTACAGGCCGCTGTCGACGCTGTACATGGCTAGGTTGCGGCTTTGGCTGGCGTTGAACTGCTCTTCTGCCAGCAGAGTGCTCTTGCCTTGCTGATCGAGGCTCAGGTCATAGTTGGTCTGTAGGAGTTTGACCTGCGGCTTGATGAAGCCCCAGCTCCAATCCAATGGCAAGCTGACGGCTGGCTCGAGGTGCAGGCGAGTGCCGTTGGCGCGGGCCAGGCCACGTAGGTTAGCGTCGTACCACGGCTGTTCGGCGACCCCCTGTTCGTTGATGAAGCTGCCGCTACGCAGATCGCGGTCGAAGCGCACCAGTTCGCTGCCGTAGCTAAAGTCCAGGCCGCCCGGGTGAAACGGCAGGGCGCCATCCAGGGTGATCTGCGGCAAGCGGTTGTACGGCGTGATATCGGTGATATTGGCCAGTTCATAGGCGTGCGCATTCAACCGCGCGGTATAGCTGCCGCCACGATAGGTCAGGGTGCCGCGCTGGTTGACGAAGCTGGTGGAGTCAATGCCGAGATCGGTGTCCAGGTCCTGGAAATAATAAGGATCGCTGATGTCGGTGTAGTCGACTTCGGCCAGCAAGCGCGAGTTGAGGCCGCCCTTGTGCTGCCAGCTGTAGAGCCAGCGCTGATCTTCGTAGTCCGACTGCAGTTTGCGGTCGTCATTGCTGTCGTTGAGGTAAGCCGCGCCGAACTGGCCTTCGCTGCTCTTGGTCAGGTAGCGACCTTCGCCTTCCATGAGCAGGCCACGATCGCTCATGTAGGTCGGGTAGAGCGTGGCGTCGTAGTTCGGCGCCAGGTTGAAGTAGTAGGGCGTTTGCAGCGTCATGCCATTATCGCTGGAGCTGCTGATGCTCGGCGGCAGGAAGCCGGACTGACGACGGTCGTCGATCGGGAAATAGATGTAGGGGGTGTAGAAAACCGGGAAATCCTTCACCCGCAGGGTCACGTTGGTCGCCGTGCCGAAACCGGTGGCCGGGTTCAGGGTGACGTTGTTGCCCTTCAGGTGCCAGGTGTTGCTGCCTGGTTCACAGGTGGTGTAGGTGCCGTCTTTCAGGCGGATAACCGCGCTTTCTTCACGCTTGGCGTAGAGTGCGCTGCCGCGTACATGGCTTTTGTGCAGCACATACTCGGCGTTATCGACCTTGGCTTCGCCGTTGTCGAGTTGCAGTTCGGCGCGATCACCGACAACCAGAATGCCCTGGTCGCGCAGGCGCACGTTGCCAATCAGCTCGCCGCGGTTCTCGGCTTGATACAGGTTGGCTTCGTCGGCCTCGACCTGCATGCCAGCCTGGCGCAGCACGACATCGCCGGCCAGGGTGGCAGTCTGTTGTTCCTGCTCATAGCGCGAGGCTTTGGCGGAAATGAACAGTGGCGCTTCACTCATTGGCGTCTGGTCGTGCATCCCTGGCCGGCTCGGCTCGACATAGCCGCCCGCACAGTAGGGGCCGACTTCCGCCAGTTGCGCTTCGTTCAGGTTCTCGCGGGGCACCCAGTCGAGGTGACTGTAGTCGGCGCTGCGCGAAGCCAGGGCTTTGCCGCCGCTCTCGGTGACCAGGGTGGCGGCGGAGGCTCGACTTGCGTCAGAACTATCCTGGCGCTGGGCCGTGGCCGTTGGCGAAATTTGCTGCGCGGGCCGCTCAGGCACGGCAGCGCTACTGGTTTTCGGGGCGCATGCCCAGCCTCCGGTAGCGGATGCCTGGCAGTCATACTGCTCGGCAGCGACAGCGAATTGGCTGGTCAGTGGCTGCAAGGCCAACAGGCCGCCAGTTACCAGAAGAGGGAATTTTTTGCGGAACCTAGGGTATTTTACTGCCATCTTATTTTCCGGGCTTCCTGCGCGCATTAGGCCCAGGGGCCGCACGCCTCTCGATGGGCTGAAAAAGATGCTGGATAATAAAGCATGACCCGCGCAACGGCTAGCGCCGTCGGAGACCCTTGTAATGCCTGATGAAGATATACGTCTGCAGCTCCTCAATTATTGGCTCGATCAGCAACTGCCGGTCTTGTTCGCCGCCCGCGGTTGGGGTGAGGTGCCGCTTGGCACGCTGACGCCCGCCAGCAGTGACGCCAGTTTCCGCCGATATTTCCGCTGGCAGGGCGATGGCCGCAGCCTGATCCTGATGGATGCGCCGCCCCCTCAGGAGGATTGCCGGCCCTTCGTCAAGGTCGCCGAGCGGCTGGCCGAGTCTGGGGTCAATGTGCCGCAGGTCCTCGCCCAAGACCTGGAACGCGGATTTCTCCTGCTCAGCGATCTGGGGCGGCAGACCTACCTGGAGGTGATCGATAGCCAGAACGCCGATCAACTGTTCGACGATGCATTGCAGGCCTTGCTGGCCTTTCAGCGCCTGCCGATGGATGCGCCGCTGCCCAGTTATGACGATGCCTTGCTGCGCCGCGAGCTGCAGCTATTTCCCGAGTGGTATGTGCAGCGTCATCTGGGCGTCGAGCTGAACGAGGCGCAACAGGCCGCCTGGCAGCGTATCTGCGCGCTGCTGATCGACAGTGCCCTGGCCCAGCCCAAGGTCCTGGTACACCGCGATTACATGCCGCGCAACCTGATGTTCAGTACGCCGAACCCGGGGGTACTGGATTTTCAGGATGCGGTCTACGGCCCGGTGACCTATGACGTCACCTGCCTGTTCAAGGATGCCTTTCTCAGCTGGCCCGAGGCGCGGGTGCGCGACTGGCTCGAGGGTTACTGGCAGCAGGCCAGGGCGGCGGGGATTGCGGTGCAGGCCGAGCTGGACGAGTTTCTCCGCGCCAGCGACCTGATGGGCGTGCAGCGGCATCTCAAGGTGATCGGCATCTTCGCGCGGATTTGTCACCGTGATGGCAAGCCCCGGTACCTGGGCGATGTACCGCGTTTCTTCGCCTATATAGAGGCCGTGCTGGCGCGCCGTCCGGAGTTGGCCGAGCTGGCGGAGCTGTTCGCCAGTCTGCCGCAGGCCCCGGCGGTGCCGGCATGAAGGCGATGATCCTGGCGGCCGGCAAGGGCGAACGCCTGCGGCCCTTGACCCTGCATACGCCCAAGCCGCTGGTGCAGGCCGCTGGCGTACCCTTGATCGAGTACCACGTGCGCGCTCTGGCCGCCGCGGGTTTCCGTGAACTGGTGATCAACCACGCCTGGCTCGGTCAGCAGATCGAAGACTACCTCGGCGATGGTGCGCAGTTTGGCCT
Source organism: Pseudomonas sp. CC6-YY-74 (assembly GCF_002025205.1). Lineage (GTDB taxonomy): Bacteria > Pseudomonadota > Gammaproteobacteria > Pseudomonadales > Pseudomonadaceae > Aquipseudomonas > Aquipseudomonas paeninsulae. Next base: position 4,572,147 of record NZ_CP019947.1, read on the forward strand.
GAGCATCGTCTATTCGGCCGAAGGCGAACCGCTGGAAACCGGCGGCGGAATTTTTCGCGCGTTGCCGCTGCTGGGCGATCAGCCCTTCGTGCTGGTCAATGGCGACATCTTTACCGATTACCCTTTGCCCAGCTGCGTCGACCCTTGTCGGGGCTGGCTCATCTGGTGCTGGTGGATAATCCAGCGCATCACCGCGCTGGCGATTTTGCCTTGTGCGCCGAGCGAGTCGGCGAGGCGCAGGCCGATCAGCCGAGTTTGACCTACAGCGGTATCGCCGTGCTGGCCCCGGCATTGTTTGCCGGTTGCCAGCCAGGCGCATTCAAACTGGCCCCTCTGTTGCGCCGCGCCATGGGCGAAGGATTGCTGAGCGGCGAGCGCTTCGCCGGACGCTGGGTCGATGTCGGCACCCATGAACGCTTGGCTGAAGTCGAGCGTTTGCTCGCCGCGGGGCACTGAGGTGCTCTGGCCGGCGACGCTGCTCGGTGCCATTGGCGGCCTGGCCCTGGCCAGCATTCCCGGCGCCTTGCTCGGCGGGCTACTCGGCCAGGTCGTGGATCGGCGCTTGCGGTTGCACAGCTGGGCGGCATTGCGCGAGCGGATGGGCGGCAAGCCGTATCCGGGGGACGAGGCGTTGCTGTTTGTCCTGCTCGGTCGCCTGGCCAAGTGCGATGGCCGTGTGCTGCAGGCGCATATCCTCCAGGCGCGGGCCGAAATACAGCGCCTGGGCCTGGATGCCGCGGGCCAGCAGCGGGCGGTCGCGGCATTCGCGCGTGGCAAGACCGGACGCGATGGCCTGCGCGCGCCCTTGCGCCGCCAACGCGCACAGGCCGAAGCCCTGTTGCGGGCGTGCTGGCGCATGGCCTGGGTGGACGGTCGGGTCAGCCAGACCGAACGTGAGTTGATTCTGCTGTGGGGCAAGTGGTTGGGCGTGTCGATGGCGACCCAGCAAGTGCTGAGCGCGGCCTATGCGCCGAAGCAAGCTTCGGTGGCGGGCGCGGGCGGTAGCTATCAGCAGGCGTTGCGTCTGCTCGGGGTGACGGCCGATAGCGAGCCGGCGCAGATCAAACGCGCCTACCGGCGGCTGTTGAGTCGCAACCACCCGGACAAGCTGGCCGGCAGCGGTGTATCGCCTGAGCGGCTGCGCGAAGCCACGGAAAAGACCCGTGAACTGCACCAGGCCTACGGACTGGTTCGCCAGCAGCGCGGTTTTCGTTAACCGGCTGCTCAACGCGCCTGCAGTTGGAGCGTAAGCCAGCCATGCAGGCGGCGGTACAGCTGTTCCTGTTCGACCTCGGGGTTGCCCGGCAGGGCCTTGAGTGCCACCTGGGTATAGGCCGGGTGCTCCTGGCGTTTGCTGGCCTGGGCGCGTTTGCTGGCCGCATTGCGCTCGACTTGGAGGTCCTGGTAATAGAAATCGCCAGTGGCCAGCTTGAGGTTGGCTTGCAGTTCGTCCAGTCCGGGGCTGGCATCGGCTGCCGGCTTGACGTCCACCAGCAACAGGCTGCGCACGTCGGCAGGTTGCTCTTCGCTGAGATAGCGCAGGCTCCAGTAGCCGCCACTGCCATGGCCGAGCAGGACGATATGTTTGGCCTGCTGCTGGCGGGCCAGTTCCAGTGCCGCGGCGATGCGCTGCTTGATGCGTCGGGCGTGACGTTCGATGGCGTCTTCCGGGGGCGGCTCAGCCTGGGTGCTCGGGTCGGGTTGCGCGGTGTCGGTGACAGGCAGCGACTCGTCAGCGTTAGCGTCGACCGGCGGCTCAGCGGTCGCCGTGGCCGCGCTTGCGGCCTTGCTGGCGAGCGCTCGTGGTAGTTCGTCCTGCGGATCGGGCAGGCTCAGGGTCAGGCTGTGCCAGCCGGCATCCGGCAGCTTGCGGCGCAGCGGGCCAAGCACTTTGGGCCAGTCGGCGCTTTCGCCATCGCCCGCGACCAGCACCACTACGCCATGGGCCTCGGCGGCATTGGCCGGTAGCCACAGGGCCAGGAAGAACTCATCCCCGGCGTGCAGCAACTGCTGTTCCTGGTCGGGTAGCTGGCGGATCAGTGCGCGGGCGGCATCGGCACTGCGTTCGGCCTGTGGCGGGCGGCTCAGGTCAGCGGCGGGCGGATCAGCAGCTACGGCCTGCTCGCCGCCGGCCTTGCCCATGCTGCTGGACTCTGCGGCCTGCAACGGTGAGCCGAGCGGCAGTGTCAGGCTCAGGCTCAGGCTCAAGGCGGCCAGCAAGGGGCGGATGGCGCGGGGCATGGACGGCTCCAGGGTGGCATGATGAGCGACTCAGCCTACTGCTTGTGCGGCGTTTTGTCAGTGTCATCCCTTGGCGAGCCAGACCTGGACTGGAGTAAGGTATGAGCCCTTGTGAAAAGACTCCCGCCCGTGGCGACTGCCTCGCAATGGTGCTCGAGATTCTCACGCTCCCGCAATGTTATCCCGCTGCCCTGGCAGCGTAATTTTGGCAATCAGTCCTATGTGGTCGCGCATCCTCTTTCTGCTACTGGTATGGCCGCTGTTTGCCTGGGCTGAAAACCCGGTGCTGCCCCTGCGCCCAGTCTTCACGGGCGAGCAGCAGGCCTGGCTCGCCGAACATCGGCAGCTGCGCGTAGGTCTGCTCATGCAAGCGCCCTGGGCCTTGTACGACCGCCGTCTACAGCGGCTTTCCGGGGCCAACGTCGAGTTGATGACGCGCGTGCTGCTGGGCATGGGCGTCGAGCCGGTGTGGCTGCGCTACGCCGATCAGGACGAGCTGGATAGCGCATTGCGCCGCGGCGAGGTCGACCTCGCGCCGGGGCTGCAGCAGACCCCGTACGGCCTGCGCCTGTGGCTCTATTCCGTACCCTACATGCGGGTTCCGCATCTGGTGGTGGGTGCGCAGCGCGGCATCAGTGCGGTCGACCTCGACCGCCTTGGCTACGATGAACTGGTCGCGGTGCGCGAGCCAAGCCCGGTGTTCGAGTACCTGTACAAGACCCACAACAACCTGCGGCTGCAGGCGGTGAGCTCGGAGCGCGTGGGCTTGTTGCGCGTGTTGCGCCAGGAGGTCAGCTACGCGGTGGTCGACGAGGCGCGGCTCAGTCTGCTGCTGCGCGAGCCGCAGTTCGCCGCCCTGAGCATCGTCGGCGATATCGGATTGCCGCAGTTGCTGCGCATCGCCAGTCGGCGCGACGAACCGCTGCTGGCGAAAATCGTCGAGCGGACCCTGGAGGCCATGCCCGGACGCGAGATCGAGCACCTGCGTGAGCGCTGGCTGCCGTTGAAATACCCGCAGATTGGCGAATCCCTGGCTTTCTGGCGGGGTCTCGCGCTGCTCCTGCTGTTGGCCTTGCTCAGCGCCGCGGCCATCGTCCTGCACCTGCGCCAACAGCGCCGCGATCTGGAGCGCCGGCTGCTCGGTGTGCGCCAGGAATTGAGTCAGCGCGAGGTGGCCGAGCAGGCCCTGCGCCTCAGCCAGTTCTCCATCGACCACAGCACCGTGGGCATTCTCTGGGTCAATTGGGACAGCCATGTGCGTTATGCCAACCGCGCCGCCGAGGACATGCTCGGCTATGCCAGCGGGGCGCTGGTGGAGCGGCCGTTACAAGCCCTGGAACCGAGCCTGACTATGGATCGCTGGTTGAGCCTGTGGAAGCTGGCGCGCAGCAGCGACGAGGCCTTGCCGGGTTTCGAGGTCGAGTGCCTGCGCGCCGATGGCAGCTGCTTGCCGGTGGACGTGTCGTTGAGTTTCCTGCGTTTCGACCGGGCGGAATACCTGGTGGTGTTCCTCGCCGATGTGACTGAGCGGCGCCGCGCCCGCGCCGCCCTGCAGGAGAGCGAGGCGCGGCTCAAGGGCATCGCCGGTAATGTACCCGGCCTGGTGTTTCGCCTGGAGCGTGCCGCCGTCGAGCAAGCGGTGGTGTTCGCCTACATCAGCGAAGCCAGTGCCGAGCTGGTCGGCTATCCGGCCGTCGAGTTGCAGCGCGCCGACCGCGGGATTCGCAGCCTGGTGCATCCCGACGACCAAGCCAGCTACCGGCGCACCCAGGGCGCGGCCCTGGCCGGCGACAGCGACTGGCAGTGGCAGGGGCGGATTCTCACCCGCGCCGGACAGCTGCGCTGGGCCGATATCAAGGCCACCGCGCGCCGCCTGGACGAGGGCCGGGTGGTGTGGGATGGGATCGTCTGGGACATCACCGAGAACAAGCAGGTGGAGCTGGCGCTGGGCGAATCGCGGGCGCATCTGCGTGAGCTGTCGGCGCATCTGGAGAGCGTGCGCGAGGAGGAGAAGGCGCGCATCGCCCGCGAGGTGCACGACGAGCTGGGCCAGGTGCTCACCGTGCTCAAGCTGGAAACCGCCATGTGCGAATTGGTCTGCTCCGGCCAGTTGCCGGAGCTGGATCAGCGCCTGCAGAACATGAAACGCCTGATCGCCCAGCTGTTTCAGCTGGTGCGCGATGTGGCCACCGCGCTGCGTCCGCCCATTCTCGATGCCGGCATCGCCTCGGCCATCGAGTGGCAGGTCCGTCGCTTCGAGGCGCGCACCCAGATCCCGTGCATGGTCGAGGTGCCGGAGAACCTGCCGAAGCTCAGCGATGCCAAGGCCATCGGCCTGTTTCGCATTCTGCAGGAGGCGCTGACCAACATCATGCGCCACGCCAGCGCACACAGCGTGCAGGTGAGCCTGCGTCTGGAGGACGGCGAGCTATGCCTGTGCGTCAGCGACGACGGCAAAGGCTTCGCGCCCGAGCAGCGCAAGCCGGGGCAGTCGTTCGGCCTGGTCGGCATGCAGGAGCGGGTCTTGATGCTCGGCGGCCAGTTGCAGATTGACAGCCAGCCCGGCGAGGGGACTACGCTGTGCGCACGAGTGGCAGTGGCCGAGGAGGCAGTGGCGTGATTCGAGTAATGGTGGCTGAAGACCACGCCATCGTGCGTGAAGGCATCAAGCAGTTGATCGGCATGGCCCTCGACCTCGAGGTGGTGGGCGAGGCCGGCAATGGCGAGCAGTTGCTCGAGTGCCTGCGCAAGACTGCCTGCGACGTGGTGCTGCTGGATATCAGCATGCCTGGGGTCAATGGTCTGGAGGCGATTCCGCGGATCCGCGCGCTGGCCAATGGACCGGCGATCCTGGTGCTGTCGATGCACAACGAAACGCAGATGGCTGCCCGCGCGCTCAAGGTTGGCGCGGCCGGTTATGCGACCAAGGACAGCGACCCAGCCTTGCTAATCACGGCCATCCGCAAGGTGGCCGGTGGTGGTCGTTACATCGATCCAGATCTGGCCGATCGTATGGTCTTCGAGGTCGGTCTGACCGATTCGCGACCGCCCCATGCCCAGCTCTCCGAGCGTGAATTCTCGGTGTTCGAGCGCTTGGCACGTGGCGAAGGGGTCAACGACATCGCCCTGCATCTGGCGATCAGCAACAAGACCGTGAGCACCCACAAGGCGCGTCTGATGCAGAAGCTCGGGGTGCACTCGATGGCCGATCTGGTGCGCTATGCCTTGGAGCATCGCCTGGTCTGAGAGGTTTTGAATACACGCTCGCCGACTGCGCCGAGCGCCCGCTGTCTGGCGGGTACCCTCGGTTTTTGTAGGGCAATGCCTACACGAAACTCTCCGTTGATCTGATGCCAGGTCGTCATCCTGCCCGATTTTTTCAGTACTGCGCTGCGCCTAGTCTGTATCCAACGACGTACAGACAACAACAAAGGGTGCGGTGATGTCCGAGTCTCAGGCAAACGATGTGTTGGTGAGTTTTCGCGGTGTACAGAAGAGCTACGACGGCGAACTGTTGATCGTCAAAGATCTCAATCTGGATATCCGCAAGGGTGAGTTCCTCACCCTGCTCGGCCCCTCGGGTTCGGGTAAGACCACCAGCCTGATGATGCTGGCCGGTTTCGAGACCCCGACCGCCGGTGAAATCTTCCTCGATGGCCGCTCGCTAAACCGGCTGCCGCCGCACAAGCGTGATATCGGCATGGTGTTCCAGAACTACGCCCTGTTCCCGCACATGACAGTGGCCGAGAATCTGGCCTTCCCCTTGTCGGTACGCGGTATGTCGCGCACCGACACCAAGGAGCGGGTCAAGCGCGCGCTATCGATGGTGCAGCTGGACGATTTCCGCAATCGCTATCCCGGCCAGCTGTCCGGCGGCCAGCAACAGCGCGTTGCCCTGGCCCGCGCACTGGTGTTCGAACCGCAGCTGGTACTGATGGATGAACCCCTGGGCGCCCTGGACAAGCAGTTGCGTGAGCACATGCAGATGGAAATCAAACACCTGCATCAACGCCTGGGCGTGACCGTGGTCTATGTGACCCACGACCAGGGCGAGGCGCTGACCATGTCCGACCGGGTGGCGGTGTTCCATGAGGGCCAGATTCAGCAGATCGCCGACCCGCGCAGCCTCTATGAAGAGCCGCATAACACCTTCGTCGCCAATTTCATCGGTGAAAACAACCGCCTCAATGGTCGACTGGTCAGCCAGGATGGCGATCGCTGCGTAGTTAGCCTGGAGCGCGGCGAACAGGTCGAGGCGCTGGCGATCAATGTCGGCCAGCAAGGCGCGCCGGTAACCCTGTCGATCCGTCCTGAACGCGTGCGCTTGAACGGTGCCAGCGAAACCTGCCGCAATCGATTCTCGGGTCGTGTAGCGGAGTTCATCTACCTCGGCGACCACGTCCGGGTGCGCCTGGAAGTCTGTGGCAAGAGCGATTTTTTCGTTAAACAACCGATTGCCGAACTCGACTCTGCCCTGGCCGTCGGCGATGTCGTGCCCATCGGTTGGCAGGTTGAGCACGTGCGCGCGCTCGACCCGTTGTCAGGGGCTCACTGATCCTTACGCGTAATCCCAAACCAGCACAGTGGAGAAAACAACAATGACCAAGATTCTCTCTCTCACCGCCCTTGCATTGGCAGTGACCTGCACGGCCTCGGCGATGGCCGCCGACCTGACGGTGATTGCCTTCGGCGGCGCCAACAAGCAGGCGCAGATCAAGGCCTTCTATCAGCCCTGGGAAAAGAGCTCGGGCGACAAAATCATCTCCGGTGACTACAACGGTGAGATGGCCAAGGTGAAGGCCATGGTCGACACCAATAGCGTGTCCTGGAACCTGGTGGAGGTGGAGTCGCCGGAGCTGTCGCGCGGCTGTGACGAAGGCCTGTTCGAGGAACTCGACCCGGCTCAGTTCGGCAGCGCCGACGACTTCATCCCCGGCGCAATCCAGCCCTGTGGTGTTGGCTTCTTCGTCTGGTCCACGGTACTGGCCTACAACGCCGACAAACTGAGCACCGCGCCGAGCGGCTGGGCCGACTTCTGGGATACCGAGAAATTCCCAGGCAAGCGCGGCCTGCGCAAGGGCGCCAAATACACCCTCGAATTCGCCCTGATGGCCGACGGCGTTGCACCGAAGGATGTCTACGGCGTGCTGGCCACCAAAGAAGGCCAGGATCGCGCGTTCGCCAAGCTCGACCAGATCAAGCCGAGCATCCAGTGGTGGGAAGCCGGCGCCCAACCGCCGCAGTTCCTCGCCTCCGGCGACGTCGTCATGAGTTCGGCCTACAACGGCCGGATCGCCGCAGTTCAGGACGAAAGCAACCTGAAGGTGGTGTGGGACGGCGGCATCTATGACTTCGATAGCTGGGCCATTCCCAAAGGTGCCAAGGACCTGGGCGCGGCACAAAAATTTGCCGTGTTCAGCCTGCAGCCCAAGCAGCAGCAAGCCTTCGCGGAAAATATTGCCTACGGCCCGGCCAACAAGCAGGCGCTGGCATTGCTCGACTCCACACGACTGAAAGACATGCCGACCGCGCCGGCAAACATCGCCAACCAGGTGGCCATCGACGTCACCTTCTGGGCTGACTACGGCGAGCAACTGGAGCAGCGCTTCAACGCGTGGGCCGCGCGCAACTAAGCATCATTCCGGTAGAGCCCCTCGCCACGTAGCGGCGAGGGGCGTTCCCCCCTGAATTTCGGAGTTCGCTATGGCCATTGCAGTGCCCCTGACCGAGGTCGCCGGCCCCTCCCTGAAGAAACGCCTGGCGCGTGCTGAACGGGTCAATCGCCTGAAAGCTCAGGCGCTGATTGCACCGCTAGTACTGTTTCTCGTGCTGGTTTTCCTGGTGCCGATTGCCGCGCTGCTCTACAAGAGCGTGAGCAATCCCGAGGTTGTGGAGACCATGCCGCGCACCGTCGAGGCTATCGCCGACTGGGACGGCAAGGCGCTGCCCGCTGAACCGGTCTATCAGGCGATCAGCCTGGACCTGGCCGAGGCACGCAAAAACAAGACCATTGGCGATCTGTCCAAACGCATGAATATGGAGCAGGCCGGCTATCGCAGCCTGATGATGAAAACCGCCCGCGCCTTGCCATTCAAGAGCGAGCCGGCGTCCTATAAAGAGGCGCTGGAGAACATGGATGAACGCTGGGGCGATCCGGCCTATTGGCAGGTGATCCGCCGCAATACCAGCAGCCACAGTCCCTATTACCTGTTGGCGGCCCTGGATCATCGCATCGACGATCTCGGAGAACTGGCGCCCGCCTCGCCGGACCAGGCGATCTACCTGGAAATCTTTGCCCGTACCTTCTGGATGGGCTTGGTGATCACGGCTATTTGCCTGCTGCTGGCCTATCCCTTGGCCTACCTGCTGGCCAACCTGCCAACCCGGCAGAGCAACCTGCTGATGATTCTGGTGCTGCTGCCGTTCTGGACCTCCATTCTGGTGCGTGTGGCCGCCTGGATCGTGTTGCTGCAATCCTCCGGCTTGATCAATGGGGCGTTGCTCAGCATGGGCATCATCGATGAGCCCCTGCAGCTGGTGTTCAACCGCGCCGGGGTCTACATCTCCATGGTGCATATCATGTTGCCGTTCATGATCCTGCCGATTTACAGCGTGATGAAAGGCATCTCGCCGACCTATATGCGCGCCGCCATCTCACTCGGTTGTCATCCGTTCGCCAGCTTCTGGCGGGTGTATTTCCCGCAGACCCTGGCCGGTGTCAGCGCTGGGTGCTTGCTGGTGTTCATCCTGTCCATTGGCTACTACATCACCCCGGCGCTACTCGGCAGCCCGAGCGATCAGATGGTCAGCTACTTCGTGGCCTTCTACACCAACGTCAGCATCAACTGGGGCATGGCCACGGCACTGGGCGGTCTACTGCTGCTCGCGACCCTGATCCTCTACGTGGTGTACAGCTGGCTGGTAGGCGCAAGCCGCCTGCGCTTGAGTTAAGGAGAGAGTCGAGATGTTAAGCCCTTATATGTCGCCGATCGAACGCGTCTGGCATTACACCCTGCGCAGCATCTGCGCACTGGTACTGCTGTTTCTGATCCTGCCGGTGCTGGTGATCATTCCGCTGTCATTCAACTCCGGCAGTTTCCTGATCTACCCACTGCAGGGCTTTTCCTTGCAGTGGTATCAAGACTTTTTCGAGTCTGCCGGATGGATGCGCGCCCTGAAAAACAGCTTGATCATTGCCCCTGCGGCCACCGTGATTGCCATGGTGTTGGGCACGCTGGCAGCGATTGGTTTGACCCGCGGTGAGTTCCGCGGCAAAGCCCTGGTCATGAGCCTGTTGATCTCGCCGATGGTGGTGCCCGTAGTGATTGTCGGCGTGGCCAGCTATCTGTTCCTCGCCCCGCTGGGCTTGGGTAACAGCTATATCTCGCTGATTGTGGTGCACGCGGTGCTCGGCGTGCCGTTCGTAATCATCACCGTGTCGGCGACCCTGCAGGGCTTCAACTACAACCTGGTGCGCGCCGCCGCCAGTCTCGGTGCTTCACCGCTCACCGCGTTCCGCCGGGTGACCTTGCCGCTGATCGCCCCGGGGATGATTTCCGGCGCGCTGTTCGCCTTCGCCACCTCGTTCGACGAAGTGGTGGTGGCCCTGTTCCTCGCCGGCCCGGAGCAAGTCACCCTGCCGCGGCAGATGTTCGCCGGTATCCGCGAAAACCTCAGCCCGACCATCGCCGCAGCAGCGACCCTGCTGATCGGCTTTTCCATCCTGCTGTTGCTGACCCTGGAATGGCTGCGCGGGCGCAGCGAGAAACTGCGTACCGAGCAACCCACCTGATCGCCAAGAAACCAAGAGAGCCCGCATGAGCCTTGAGTTGAAGGACCCCAGCCTGCTGCGTCAGCAGGCCTATGTGAACGGCCAGTGGTGCGAGGCCGACAGCGGCGCGCGGACCGAGATTTTCAATCCGGCCAACGCTGAAAAGATCGGCAGCGTGCCCAATATGGGCCGTGCCGAAACCCGTCGCGCCATCGAAGCCGCGCAAGCCGCCCAGCCAGCCTGGCGCGCGCTGACCGCCAAGGAGCGCGCCAATCGTCTGCGTCAGTGGTTCGGCCTGATCATGGCCAACCAGGAAGACCTGGCGCGGATCATGACCGCCGAACAGGGCAAGCCGCTGGCCGAGGCCCGTGGCGAGATCGCCTATGCTGCCTCCTTTATCGAGTGGTTCGCCGAGGAAGCCAAGCGCGCCTACGGCGATGTGATCCCCGCCCATGCCGCCGACAAGCGCATCCTGGTGCAGAAGGAGCCGGTGGGCGTCACCGCCGCCATCACGCCGTGGAATTTCCCCAGCGCCATGATCACCCGCAAGGCCGGTCCGGCTCTGGCGGTAGGTTGCGCCATGGTGCTCAAGCCGGCGCCGCAGACGCCGTTCTCGGCCCTGGCCCTGGCCGCTCTGGCCGAGCGCGCGGGTATTCCTGGCGGCTTGCTCAGCGTGATTCCGGCGGATGTCGCCAGCTCCCGTGAAGTCGGCGCCGAGCTGTGCGCGAACCCGATCGTGCGCAAGCTGTCGTTCACCGGTTCGACCGCAGTCGGCATCCAGCTGATGCAGCAGTGCGCGCCGACCCTGAAGAAGTTGTCGCTGGAGCTGGGCGGCAACGCGCCCTTTATCGTCTTCGACGACGCCGACCTGGATGCGGCAGTCGAGGGCGCGATCATCTCCAAGTACCGTAACGCCGGGCAGACCTGCGTCTGCGCCAATCGCCTGTATGTGCAGGACAGCGTCTTTGATGCCTTCGCCAGCAAATTGCAGGCGGCAGTGGCCAAGCTCAAGGTCGGCGACGGCATGCTTGAGGGCATCACCACCGGGCCGCTGATCAACGCCGAGGCGGTAGCCAAGGTCGAGCGTCACCTGGCCGATGCCCTGGAAAAGGGCGCCACCCTGGTCGCCGGCGGCAACCGCCTGGGCGGCAACTTCTTCGAGCCAACCATCGTCAGTGGCGTGACCGCCGAGATGGCGGTGGCGCGCGAGGAAACCTTCGGTCCACTGGCGCCGCTGTTCCGCTTCAGCGACGAGGCCGAGGTGATTCGTCAGGCCAACGACACCGAATTCGGCCTGGCCGCCTACTTCTACGCCCGCGACCTTGGCCGGGTGTTCCGCGTGGCCGAGGCCCTGGAGTACGGCATGGTCGGCATCAACACCGGGGTGATCTCCACCGAAGTGGCGCCGTTCGGCGGCATGAAGTCTTCGGGCCTGGGCCGTGAGGGCTCGAAGTACGGCCTCGATGAGTACCTGGAGATCAAATACCTGTGTCTGGGTATCTAACCCGGCGATGTAATCCCGCAGGGGCGCACGAGAGCGTTGCGCCTTCTGTTTTTATATGGACATACCTGTGCGCCGGGTGCGCTGCGGCAGTCGATCATCGAATACTGTCAGGCCGCCATCGGTGACACATCCTTGAACCACGCCGTATCTACCCGGCGAATGAGGACATTATGAGCAAGACCAACGAATCCCTGATGCAACGCCGCACCGCCGCCGTCCCCCGCGGCGTGGGCCAGATCCACCCGATCTTCGCCGACCGCGCCGAAAACGCCACGGTCATCGACGTCGAAGGCCGCGAGTTCATCGACTTCGCCGGCGGCATCGCGGTGCTCAACACCGGCCACCTGCACCCGAAAGTCATCGCCGCGGTGCAGCAGCAGCTGACCAAGCTGACCCACACCTGCTTCCAGGTGCTGGCCTACGAGCCCTATGTCGAGCTGTGCGAGAAGATCAACGCCAAGGTGCCGGGCGACTTCGCCAAGAAGACCCTGCTGGTCACCACCGGCTCCGAAGCGGTGGAGAACGCGGTGAAGATTGCCCGCGCCGCCACCGGCCGTGCCGGGGTGATTGCCTTCACCGGCGGCTACCACGGCCGCACCATGATGACCCTCTCGCTGACCGGCAAGGTCGCGCCTTACTCGGCCGGCATGGGCCTGATGCCCGGCGGCGTGTTCCGTGCCCAGTACCCGTGCGAGTTGCACGGGGTCAGCACGGATGACGCCATCGCCAGCATCGAACGGATCTTCAAGAACGACGCCGAGCCGCGCGATATCGCCGCGATCATCATCGAGCCGGTGCAGGGTGAGGGCGGCTTCTATATTGCGCCGAAAGAATTCATGCAGCGTTTGCGCGGCCTCTGCGATCAGCACGGCATCCTGTTGATCGCCGACGAAGTGCAGACCGGCGCCGGGCGTACCGGCACCTTCTTCGCCATGGAACAGATGGGCGTCGCCGCCGACCTGACCACCTTCGCCAAGTCCATCGCCGGCGGTTTCCCGGTGGCGGGCGTGTGCGGCAAGGCCGAATACATGGACGCCATCGCCCCAGGTGGCCTGGGCGGCACCTACGCCGGTAGCCCGATTGCCTGCGCCGCGGCACTGGCGGTGATGCAGGTGTTCGAGGAAGAGCAGCTGCTGGAGCGCTGCAAGGCAGTCGGCAAGCGGCTGGTCAGCGGTCTTAAAGCCATCCAGGCCAAGCACAAGAGCATTGGCGAGGTGCGCGCCCTCGGCGCGATGATCGCCATGGAGCTGTGCGAGGGCGGCGATCTGCACAAACCGAATGCCGCCCTGACCGGCCAGATTGTCGCCAAGGCGCGCGACAAGGGGCTGATCCTGCTGTCCTGCGGCACCTACGGCAACGTGTTGCGGGTGCTGGTGCCGCTGACTGCCGAAGATGTCCTGCTGGACAAGGGCCTGGCGATCATCGAAGAGTGCTTCGACGAACTGGCTTGATCGAGCGTTAGCGTGATAAACAAGGCCCGCCTCGGCGGGTCTTGTTGTTATGGGGGCCGACTATCGTGCAAGCGGCAGGTCGCGATTCGCTCGGGTACAATGCGCCACTTTCGTGAATGCCACTGAGGTGCGCCATGCAACCCTTCGCCATCGCCCCGTCGATCCTCTCTGCCGATTTCGCCCGCCTGGGCGAGGAAGTGGACAAGGTGCTCGCCGCGGGTGCCGACATCGTGCACTTCGATGTGATGGATAACCACTATGTGCCCAACCTGACCATTGGCCCGATGGTCTGCGCGGCGCTGCGCAAGTACGGCATCACCGCGCCGATCGACGCACACCTGATGGTCAAGCCGGTGGACCGCATCATTGGCGACTTCATCGAAGCCGGCGCCAGCTATATCACCTTCCACCCGGAAGCCAGCGAGCATGTCGACCGTTCCCTGCAGCTGATCAAGGCCGGCGGTTGCAAGGCCGGCCTGGTGTTCAACCCGGCTACCCCGCTGGACGTGCTCAAGCACGTGCTGGACAAGGTCGACATGATTCTGCTGATGAGCGTCAACCCGGGCTTCGGCGGGCAGAAGTTCATCCCCGGCACCCTCGACAAACTGCGCGAGGCGCGCGCGCTGATCGACGCCAGCGGTCGCGAGATCCGCCTGGAGATCGACGGCGGAGTCAACCTGCAGAACATTCGCGAGATCGCTACCGCCGGTGCGGACACCTTCGTTGCCGGATCGGCGATCTTCAGCCAGCCGGACTATAAAAGCGTGATTGATGCCATGCGTGCCGAGCTGGCCCAGGTGCGCGGGTGACCGCACTGCATAAGCTGTTTCAAGGCGAGTTGCCTCGCCTGGTGATGTTCGACCTGGACGGCACCCTGGTCGATTCGGTGCCGGATCTGGCGGCTGCGGTGGACAAGAGCCTGCTCCAGCTCGGGCAGCCGGCGGCCGGAGTCGAGCAGGTGCGCGACTGGGTCGGCAATGGTGCGCGGGTGCTGGTGCGCCGCGCCCTGGCCGGTGGCCTGCAACACGAACATATCGACGATGGCTACGCCGAGCAGGCGCTCGAACTGTTCATGCAGGCCTATGCCGAGGGGCACGCCTTGACCCGGATTTATCCGGGCGTACGGGAAACCCTCGACTGGCTCCGCGCACAACAGGTCGAGATGGCAATTATCACCAACAAACCGGAGCGCTTCGTCGCGCCGCTGCTGGATGACAAGGGCCTGGGTAGTTATTTCCGCTGGATCATCGGCGGCGACACCCTGCCCCAGCAGAAGCCTGACCCGGCGGCCTTGCTGCATGTACTGCAACTGGCGCGAGTCGAGGCGCAGCAGGCGCTGTTTATCGGCGATTCGCGCAATGACGTGCTGGCGGCCAAGGCTGCCGGTGTGCCTTGCGTAGCGCTGAGTTACGGCTACAACCACGGTCGGCCGATCGCCGAAGAGGGCCCGCTGCGGGTGCTGGATGATTTGCGCCAGCTGCTGGTTGCCGGCTAAGCCGCGCGGGGCGAGTTGCTTAGGTCTGGCGGCTGCGCTAGTGTTGCCAGTCTTTACTCCTGCCTAAGAGAGCTCCGTGGTGGTTACCTGCACGCGCTGGTCCGCAAGAACCGGTATGAAAATCATCAAGGCCCTGGCCCGTTGGCGCTGGCGCCTCTGACCTGATCTTGGCCGCTTAAGCGGCGCGTTTGCACACGACCGATTTACCCTCAAGCCACGAGGCTGATATGACCCGCGAAGAATTCCTGCGTTTAGCCGCTGCCGGCTATAACCGCATTCCGCTTGCCTATGAAACCCTGGTCGATTTCGACACCCCGTTGTCGATCTACCTGAAACTGGCCGATGAGGCCAACAGCTACCTGCTGGAATCGGTCCAGGGTGGCGAGAAATGGGGGCGTTACTCGATTATCGGCCTGCCGGCGCGCACCGTGCTGCGCGCCTATGGCCACAGCGTCAGCATCAGCGTCGATGGTGTGGAGGTGGAGCGCCACGAGTGCGCCGACCCACTGGCCTTCGTCGAGCAGTTCCAGGCGCGCTACCGGGTGCCGACCCTGCCCGGACTGCCGCGCTTCAATGGCGGCCTGGTCGGTTACTTCGGTTACGACAGCGTGCGTTACGTCGAGCCGAAGCTGGCGGCGGGGAGCAATCCCGACCCGCTGGGTACCCCGGATATCCTGCTGATGGTGTCCGACGCGGTGGTGGTGTTCGACAACCTGGCCGGCAAGATGCACGCCATCGTCCTCGCCGATCCGGCCGAGGAGGGCGCGCTGGAACAAGGCCAGGCACGCCTGCAGGAGATCCTGTGCAAGCTGCGCCAGCCGATCACCCCGCGCCTGGGCGTCGACCTGAATGCCCCGCCTGGTGCCGAGCCGGTGTTCCGCTCCAGCTTCAGCCGCGACGACTACGAGCGCTCGGTCAAGGCGATCAAGGAGTACATCCTCGCCGGCGACTGCATGCAGGTGGTGATTTCCCAGCGCATGTCGATTCCGTTCAAGGCCGCACCGATCGACCTGTACCGGGCGCTGCGCTGCATCAACCCGACGCCTTATATGTACTTCTTCAATTTCGGCGACTTCCATGTGGTCGGTAGCTCGCCCGAGGTGCTGGTGCGTCTCGAGGACGGCCTGGTCACGGTGCGGCCCATCGCCGGCACCCGTCCGCGCGGCGCCAACGAAGAGGCCGATCTGGCCCTGGAGCAGGATCTGCTCGCGGATGCCAAGGAAGTCGCCGAACACCTGATGCTGATCGATCTGGGCCGCAACGACGTCGGTCGGGTGGCCAGCACCGGCTCGGTCAAACTCACCGAGAAGATGGTGATCGAGCGTTATTCCAACGTCATGCACATCGTCTCCAACGTCACCGGCCAGCTGAAGCCTGGCTTGAGCGCCATGGATGCGCTGCGGGCGATCCTGCCGGCCGGCACCCTGTCCGGGGCGCCGAAGATTCGCGCCATGGAAATCATCGACGAACTGGAGCCGGTCAAGCGTGGCGTCTACGGCGGCGCCGTCGGTTACCTGGCCTGGAACGGCAACATGGACACCGCCATCGCCATCCGCACCGCGGTGATCAAGGACGGCGAACTGCATGTGCAGGCTGGCGCCGGCATCGTCGCCGACTCGGTGCCGGCGCTGGAGTGGGAAGAAACCCTGAACAAGCGTCGCGCCATGTTCCGCGCCGTCGCGCTGGCCGAACAAACCGTCCCTGACCAGAACCCGCGCTGAGGAGTCCTGCCATGCTGCTGATGATTGATAATTACGACTCCTTTACCTACAACGTGGTGCAGTACCTCGGCGAGTTGGGGGCCGACGTCAAGGTGATCCGTAACGACGAGCTGAGTGTCGCCGAGATCGCCGCGCTGCAACCCGAGCGCATCGTGGTTTCGCCCGGGCCCTGTACGCCCAACGAGGCCGGCGTGTCGCTGGCGGTCATCCAGCACTTTGCTGGCAAGCTGCCGATCCTCGGCGTCTGCCTGGGCCACCAGAGCATCGGCCAGGCCTTCGGCGGCGACGTGGTGCGTGCGCGCCAGGTGATGCACGGCAAGACCAGCCCGGTGTTCCACGAAAATATCGGGGTGTTCGCCGGCCTCAACAATCCGCTGACGGTGACCCGCTATCATTCCCTGGTGGTCAAGCGTAAAACCCTGCCGGACTGCCTGGAAATGACCGCCTGGACTCAGCTGGAAGATGGCGCGGTCGATGAAATCATGGGCCTGCGGCACAAGACCCTGCATATCGAGGGCGTGCAGTTCCATCCGGAATCCATTCTCACCGAGCAGGGCCATGAGCTCTTTGCCAACTTCCTCAAACAACATGGAGGCATGCGCGCATGAACATCAAGGAAGCCCTCAATCGGGTCGTCAGTCAGCTCGATCTGAGCACTGCAGAAATGCAGGATGTGATGCGCGAGATCATGACCGGCCAGTGTACGGACGCGCAGGTCGGCGCCTTCCTCATGGGTTTGCGCATGAAGAGCGAGACCATCGACGAGATCGTCGGTGCGGCGCAGCTCATGCGTGAGCTGGCCGCGCCGGTGCAGATCGAGGCCGAGCACCTGGTCGACACCTGCGGCACCGGTGGCGACGGCATGAATATCTTCAACGTCTCCACCGCGGCGGCCTTCGTCGTCGCCGCGGCCGGTGGCCGGGTGGCCAAGCACGGCAACCGGGCGGTCTCGGGCAAGAGCGGCAGTGCCGATCTGCTGGAGGTCGCCGGGGTCAACCTCAACCTGACCCCCGAGCAGGTGGCGCGCTGTGTCGAGAGCGTGGGAGTCGGCTTCATGTTCGCCCCGGCCCACCATGGCGCGATGAAGTACGCCATCGGCCCGCGTCGCGAATTGGGCCTGCGTACCATCTTCAATATGCTTGGGCCGATGACCAATCCGGCCGGGGTCAAGCATCAGGTACTGGGGGTGTTTAGCAAGGCGCTGTGCCGGCCGTTGGCCGAGGTGCTGCAGCGTCTGGGCAGTGAGCATGTGCTGGTGGTGCATGCCCAGGATGGTCTGGATGAGATCAGCCTGGCGGCACCGACCTTCGTTGCCGAACTGAAAGACGGCGTGGTCAGCGAGTACATCATTCAGCCGGAAGATTTCGGCATCAAGAGCCAGAGCCTGATCGGTTTGACCGTCGATGACGCCGAACAATCGCTGGCTCTGATCCGTGATGCGCTAACCAAGCGCAAGGGCGAGCAGGGCCAGAAGGCGGCCGACATGATCGTGCTGAATGCCGGGGCGGCGCTGTATGCCGCCGATCTGGCCAGCAGCCTGAAAGAAGGTGTAGAACGGGCCCATGATGCGCTGCATACCGGGCTGGCCTGGGAGAAGCTGCAGGAGCTGGTGTCCTTTACCGCGGTATTCAAGCAGGAGAATCAAGGGTGAGCATTCCAACCATTCTGGAGAAGATCCTTGCCCGCAAGGCCGAAGAAGTGGCTGAGCGTCGCGCCATCGTCGGCCTTGCGGAAGTCGAGCAGCAGGCCCGTGCCGCTGATACCCCGCGGGGCTTTGCCCGGGCCTTGCAGGAACAGGCCAAACGCAAGCAACCGGCGGTCATCGCCGAGATCAAGAAGGCTTCGCCGAGCAAGGGGGTGCTGCGTGAGCTCTTCGTCCCGGCGGACATCGCCCGCAGTTACCAGGCCGGTGGGGCGACTTGCCTGTCGGTGCTGACCGACGAGGATTTCTTCCAGGGCGCCGACCTCTACCTGCAGGAAGCACGCAACGCCTGCGGCCTGCCGGTGATCCGCAAGGATTTCATGATCGACCCCTACCAGATCGTCGAATCCCGTGCCCTGGGCGCCGATTGCGTGCTGTTGATCGTCGCGGCGCTGTCCGATGCGCAGATGGCCGAATTGGCGGCGACCGCCAAGGCCTTCGATCTCGATGTGTTGGTCGAAGTGCACGATGGCGATGAGTTGGAGCGGGCGTTGAATACCCTGGACACCCCGCTGGTGGGAATCAACAACCGTAACCTGCATACCTTCGAACTCGACCTGGAGACCACGCTGGATCTGTTGCCGCGAATTCCGCGTGACCGCCTGGTGGTGACCGAGAGCGGCATTCTCAATCGCGCCGATGTCGAGCTGATGGAAATCAGCGAGGTGTATGCTTTTCTGGTCGGCGAAGCCTTCATGCGTGCGGAAAATCCAGGGGTCGAACTGGAGCGGCTGTTCTTTCCCGAGCGCCGGCGGATGATCGCCAGCCCTGCGGTGGACTGATCGCTGCGAATAATAAAAAAGCCGGCGCATGCGCCGGCTTTTTTATACCTGGCGACTTCAGCGGGTGCCGAACACCACCATGGTTTTACCTTTGACGTTGACCAGGCCTTGTTCATCCAGGGCCTTGAGCACGCGACCGACCATCTCGCGCGAGCAGCCGACGATGCGGCCGATTTCCTGGCGGGTGATCTTGATCTGCATGCCGTCCGGGTGAGTCATGGCGTCCGGCTGTTTGCACAGGTCGAGCAGGGTGCGCGCGACGCGGCCGGTGACATCGAGAAACGCCAGGTCGCCGACCTTGCGCGTGGTGTTGCGTAGGCGTTCGGCCATCTGGCTGCCGAGGGCGTAGAGGATGTCCGGGTCTTGCTGG
Source organism: Pseudomonas sp. CC6-YY-74 (assembly GCF_002025205.1). Taxonomy (GTDB): domain Bacteria; phylum Pseudomonadota; class Gammaproteobacteria; order Pseudomonadales; family Pseudomonadaceae; genus Aquipseudomonas; species Aquipseudomonas paeninsulae. The sequence continues at coordinate 4,591,184 of NZ_CP019947.1, forward strand.
GTCAGTTCGCGGAACTTGGCGTAGCTGAGTTCCGCGACTTCGCATTCGGTCTTGGCGCGCACCCAGGCGCTGCGCTCTTTCTCCGCACCGTCCTTGTCGAACAGGCCCATCTCGCCGAAGAAATCCCCGGGGTTGAGGTAGGCGATGATCATTTCGCGGCCATCGTCGTCCTCGATCAGAATGGTGACCGAACCTTTGACGATGAAGAACAGGGTTTCGCAGCGATCGCCTGCATAGATGATGGTGCTCTTCGCCGTATAACGGCGGCGGTGACAATGTGCGAGGAGTTTGTCGAAATTCTTGATTTTAGGTGTAAGGGTAATTGCGACCATGCCCGAGTCCCGAAAATAAAAAGGTAAGCCTTTGTCTGACAGGCAATTTCTTATAGTTATCTGGCCAGTGTGCCAGTAATCCGGCGTCAGCTTAACAAACACGCCAAGGGCCGGGTCGTTTTTGCGACCTGGCTAGCATCTTGCCGCGGAACTTCCGCGCAGAAGGCTGAAGCCAGGCCGTGAAAAGGGCTGTGCTAAGCTGCGCCCCTTTTTAACAGTGGAGGCTTGCTAATGAAAGCGCGCATTCAATGGGCCGGCGAAGCCCTGTTTATCGGCGAGTCGGGCAGTGGTCACGCGGTGGTGATGGACGGCCCGCCGGAGAGCGGTGGGCGTAACCTGGGTGTGCGCCCGATGGAGATGTTGCTGATCGGTCTGGGCGGTTGCAGCAACTTCGATGTGGTCAGCATCCTGAAAAAATCCAGACAGCCGGTCGAGAGCTGTGAGGCCTTTCTTGAGGCCGAACGGGCCAGCGAAGAACCCAAGGTGTTCACCAAGATCCACCTGCACTTCGTGGTCAAGGGCCGAGGCTTGAAAGAGGCGCAGGTCAAGCGTGCGGTGGAGCTGTCGGCGGAGAAGTATTGCTCGGCCTCGATCATGCTCGGCCGTGCCGGGGTCGAGATCAGCCACGACTATGAGATCATCGAGCTGGGTGAAGCCGCTATAAGCGCCAAGCCATAAGCTGCGAGTGAAAAGTATAAAGGGCGCCAGCGGCGCCCTTTATGCTTTTGCCATCATCTTGCTCGCAGCTACAGCCGATAGGCGCTCTTGGTCATGACCTTGGACAGCAGGGTCATGCCGATTTTTACCGGCGTCGGGAAGCGCATGCCGCCGGCCTCCAGGGCGCTGGTGGCATGGCGTTCTTCATCGAGGCGCATCTGCTCGAGGATCGCCCGTGACTTGTCGTCGTTTAGCGGTAGCTGTTGCAGGTGTTGGCTGAGGTGTTTGACCACCTGATCTTCGGTGGCGGCGACAAACCCAGGCTGATCTTGTCGCTGATCAGGCCGGCCACGGCGCCGACACCAAAAGACAGACCATAAAACAGCGGATTGAGCACGCTGGGGTGGCTGCCGAGTTGGCGGATACGTTGCTCGCACCAGGCCAGATGATCGATTTCCTCAGCGGCGGCATGCTCCATGGCGCTACGTACCTGTGCGAGCTTGGCGGTCAGCGCCTGGCCCTGGTACAGCGCCTGGGCACATACCTCGCCAGTGTGGTTGATGCGCATCAGGCCAGCGACATGCCGCGCGGTTGGTTCATCCAGTTCGGTCTCCGCCTGCACGATGGCCGGTGAGGGACGACTGGGCTGGCCGCTGAAAGGCAGCAGGGTACGCAGAGCCGCGTCCGCTTGCAGGAACAGGCGGTCTACGGGGGAGTAGTGACGTTCGCTGGCCATCGGGCACCTCCGGCGAAAAGAGAGTGGCAAGTTTACCCCAATCGCTGTGCCGCGGCTTGACCGGCGTCAGGGCGTCGGGCAGGGCGGGAGTCGTTGCTCAGCCCGGCGGCCAGGTCATCTGCCGTTGACCAAGGACATGCATATGGATGTGGTAAACGGTTTGTCCGCCCAATTCATTGCAGTTCATCACCACGCGAAAACCTTCTTCGCAGCCTTGTTCTTTGGCCAGGCGCTGAGCGGTATAGAGAATGTGCCCGGCCAGGGCTTTGTCGTCTTCGCCGAGGTCGTGGAGGGTGTGAATGTGCTTTTTCGGGATCACCAGGAAATGCACCGGGGCCTTGGGGCCGATATCGTGAAAGGCGATCACTTGATCGTCCTCATAAAGCTTGCGTGCGGGTATTTCACCGGCGACGATCTTGCAGAACAGACAGTCCATGGCACAGTCTCCTGGCCTGTTGAATGAGGCCCGAGTCTAACGGGCTGGGTTGATCCCGGCCAGATGATCGCCACAAGGAGCAGGTGTGAAGAACGATATCCATGATCTGGGCCTGGTGCTCGACTCCAGGGTCAAGCTGATCCTCATCGAGTCCTGGGATGAGCCGCGCGTGCTGGAAACGCTGACCGGTCTGGCGGTCAAGCGTGGCCTTGGCTTGCACACCTGGTCGGTGACCGAAGGCCTGCAGCGCCTGGGCTTCGGCGGTGAGCCGCTGGGCGAAGGGGCGAGCCAGGAGCCGGAGGCCGCGTTGCGGCTGATCAAGGCCGATCCGCAGGCGAATCTGTATGTGCTGTGCGACCTGCATCCGTTTCTCGCCGACAACCCCAAGTTGGTGCGCTTGCTCAAGGAAGTCGCCATGCGCGATACGCCGCAGGCGCCAACCCTGGTGCTGGTCTCCCATGCCTGCAAGCTGCCGGCGGAGGTGCAACGCTTGGCCGCGCGCTTCAGCCTGGCGCTGCCGTCGGAAGATGAGTTGCTGGCGATCGTGCGCGAGGAAGCCAGCCGCTGGAGCGAGCGCAATCACAATGCCCGGGTGCGCACCGATAACCGTACCTTGCAGCAGGTGGTGAAGAATCTGCGCGGCTTGAGTCATGGCGAAGCGCGGGTGTTGGCGCGCAATGTGATCTGCGATGACGGCGCGATAACCCAGGAGGATTTGCCGGAACTGAACAAGACCAAGTTCCAGCTCCTGGATCTTGAGGGGGTGCTGAGCTTCGAGTACGACACCGCACGCTTCGCCGAGATCGGCGGCTTGAGCAACCTGAAGCGCTGGTTGGCCGAACGCCAGGGGATTTTCCTCGACGGCCAGGGCGTCGACCTGCCCAAGGGCATGCTGCTGGTCGGCGTGCAGGGTGGAGGCAAGAGTCTGGCCGCCAAGGCCGTGGCCGGATTGTGGGGCTTGCCCTTGCTGCGTCTGGACTTTGCCTGCCTGTACAACAAGTTTTTTGGCGAGACCGAGCGCAACCTGCGTGAGGCCTTGAGCCTTGCCGAGCAGATGGCCCCCTGTGTGCTGTGGATCGATGAGATCGAGAAAGGCCTGGCCAGCGGCGAGCATGACGGCGGCGTCAGCCAACGTGTGCTCGGCACGCTGCTGACCTGGATGGCCGAGCGCAAGGCGCCGGTATTCATGGTGGCGACCGCCAACGCCATCGAGCGGCTGCCGCCGGAACTGGTGCGCAAGGGGCGGTTCGATGAGCTGTTCTTCGTCGACTTGCCCGATCAGGCTGTGCGCGCGGAGATCTTCCGCATTCACCTGGCGCGGCGCGAACTGGAACCCGCAGGGTTCGATCTGCACCTGCTGGCGAGTGCCAGCGCGGGGTTTTCCGGGGCAGAGATCGAGCAGGTGGTGGTCAGCGCCCTGTATGCCGCCCAGGCGCAACAACAGGCGGTCGATCAGGCCTTGCTGCTGCACAGCATCCAGAGCACTGCACCCTTGTCGGTGGTGATGGCCGAGAACCTCAATGCCTTGCGCGCCTGGGCTCACGATCGTACGGTCTTGGCCTAATCAGCTGCGGTTGAACGTCCGGTTGAGCCGCGCCGCGACTTTGCGCACCAGCCAGCGCGGTGCCAGGCGCGGCGCCATGGCCTGCAGCCGATTGCGCCAGCCAGGGATGATGATCGCGCGGTTTTTATCCAGCGCCTTGAGCGTGATCAGCGCCACCTCCTCGGCGCTGAGCATCCGTTTGTCGTGTTCCGGCTGTGCGCTGTCCACCTGTACCGAGCGCAAGAGTGCGCTGCGCGTAGGCCCTGGGCAGAGGACTGACACGCGAACGCCGTATTCCTTGAGCTCTTCACGCAGGGCTTCGGAGAAGTGCAGGACGTAAGCCTTGCTCGCGTGGTAATTACTCATCCATGGGCCGGGATGAAATCCCGCCAGCGAGGCGACATTGAGGATTTGCCCGCTGCCCTGTCCGGCCATCACCGTGCCGAGCGCATGGCAGAGTCGGGCGAGTGCGAGGATGTTCACCTCGATCAGTTGCTGCTCGCCGCGCCAGTCCTGAGCGACGAAGGCACCACAAGTGTCCACCTCGGCGCTGTTGATCAGCAGGTCGATGGACAGCTCGCTCTGTTCCAGTTCATGCAGCAGGCCGGAGATTTGCAGTGGTTCGGCGAGGTCGCAGGCGCGGAACAGGACTTCCACGGCAAAGCGCTGGGTCAGCTCGCAGGCGATGCTGTCCAGTGCATCGCGTTGCCGTGCAACCAGGATCAGGCTACGCCCGCGACGTGCCAGGGCTTCGGCCAGAGCCAGACCGATACCGCTGGAGGCTCCGGTTATGAGGGCGTAACGAGGCATGAGGTTTCTCCGGGAGGGGCGGGCCTGGCCTCATGCCGCGATGAGGGTTGCGCTGCGAGTCAGAAGCCCGCGCGGTTCACATAATCCTGGTAGGCGGGCAGGGTGATGGCTGCCAGGATGCCGAGTACCGGGACCAGTAGCCAGAGCAAGGCCAGTACCTTGACCGCGCGACTGTTGGGCGGTGCTGGTGGGCCGTAGCGATTCGCCCCGGTTGTGCCAGGAATGACCAGCATCAACAGGGCGAAGACGCCACCGACAATAGGCACTAGGTTGATCAGCCAGAGCCAGCCGGACCAGCCGATGTCATGCAGGCGCTGCACGCCGATCTGTACGCTGACGACCATTATGCCAATGCCAACCAAGGCTATCAGGATGCCACCGACTATTTCGGAAATGGCCAAGCCCATGCTGGCCACGCCGAACAGGGCCAGCGCCCCCAGCAACAGCATCAGCGACCAGGCCAGATAGCGCAGGCGGCCGATGCGTCCGTTGAGGCTGAATACCTCGAGTTCGCCGAACTCCGGCAGTGCTTCTGCCACTGTCGCCAGAGGTGTTGCGTAGGGTGTATTAGCGGTCTTGCCGATAGCGCCGGGCTGCTGAGACTGGACTGGCCGTGTGTTCTCGCTGAGCGCAGCCTGACGGGCGATAAATTTATCGATGATGATGCCGCAGGCAGCGCATTTCGCCGCCTTGGCTTGCAGGTGCCCGCACTTGGGGCAGGTCATCTCGACGCTGGCATTGTTTGCCGCATCGTCAGTGCGGTGATCCTCGGTGTCGACCAGACTCAGGCTGGCGGCCAGGTCCGGCTCCTTGCGTGCCTTGGCGCCCGCGCGATGCAGGGCTGCGAGGTATTGGTCGGCCTCGCTCTCCTGCAGATCGCGTTTGATGGCGATAGGGGTGCCGCTGAATAGCGCGTTAATCCGCGTGCGGTCGCTCTTGAACAGGCGTGCAAGGTTGTCTTGGGCGGTTTCCAGCGCGACTTCCGGCATTAATTCGCCATTGAAGACAATCTTGAAGCGGGCTTGGGTCATGCGAGTGTCCTTGTCGGCGCTATGGGTACATGGCCACTACAGCCTAGCGGGCCTGCAGGGCTCTGAACAAGCAGGCTGGCGCACAAATATGCTGGTTGCTTCACAGCTTTGCGTGCGTCGTCCTGCGGCTGACAAAACCACCAGCGTGTAATCGGCATAGTTTGCTGAAGCGGCCCGGCAGCTTCGGCGCAGTTGTGACGTGGCCGCCGTTATAGGTGATAGGCGTATTGGCCGTTCTGCCGTTGCGCTTGGCCAGGGCGAGTTCAGTGTATGGGGCGCGGCTGGCGATCTGACTGCTGGGAGAGTGCTTCAGCGCGACCAGCGCTGCTGCAGAAGTTGGGCCCGACGCTGCGCATCGCGGTATTCACGATCCAGGCGCGCCACCAGCGCATCGACGCTCGGCAAATCGGCGATGCTGCCGACGCCCTGGCCGGCCGACCACACGGTTTTCCAGGCCTTGGCCTCGTCGCTGATCGGTTTGAGCTTCTCGCCGTAGTTGATCTCGCCCTTGTTTTGCAGCTGCTTGAGATCGTAGCCGGCCAGTTCCAGACTCTGGCGCATGAAGCTGGCCGGCACGCCGGATACCGCTGGGGTGTGGATGATGTCGGCAGCCTGGGCATCCACAACCATCTGCTTGTAAGCCGCCGGAGCGTTGTTCTCCTGAGTGGCGATAAAGCGGGTGCCGAGGTAGGCCAGGTCGGCGCCGAGCAATTGCGCGGCGAGAATTTCATGGCCGTGATTGAGGCAGCCAGCCAGCAGCAGGGTCTTGTCGAAGAACTGGCGGATTTCTGCAATCAGGGCAAAGGGGCTCAAGGTGCCGGCATGACCACCGGCGCCCGCGGCGACCGCGATCAAGCCATCGACCCCGGCTTCTGCGGCTTTCTCCGCATGGCGGCGGGTGGTCACGTCGTGGAATACCAGGCCACCGTAGCTGTGTACTGCATCGACCACTTCCTTGGCCGCGCCGAGGCTGGTGATGACGATGGGCACGCGCTGTTCGATGCAGATCGCCAGATCGGCCTGCAGGCGCGGATTGCTGCCATGTACGATCAGGTTGACCGCATAGGGCGCCGACTCGGCCTGCAGGCCGGCTTCGATCTCTTCCAGCCAGGCCTTGAAGGCGCCGCTGTCGCGCTGGTTGAGCGCGGGAAAGCTGCCGACGATGCCGTTATGGCAGCAGGCGAGGACCAGTTGCGGGTTGGACACCAGGAACATGGGGGCGGCCACTACGGGCAGGCGCAGGCGTTGTTCGAGCAGGGCGGGAAGGCTCATACGGATTCCTTGGGCAGATTCAGAAGGGTTTGACCACGACCAGGATGACGACCGCGAGCAAGGCCAGCACTGGCGCCTCATTGAACCAGCGGTAGAACACATGGCTGCGCCGGTTCTCGCCACGGGCGAAGCGCTTGAGCTGGGCGCCGCAGAGGTGCTGATAAGCGATCAGCAGGACGACCAGGCTGAGCTTGGCGTGCATCCAGCCCTGGCTGAAGTAGTAGCCGGGATTGAGGCTGACCAACCAAACCCCGAAAATCAGGGTGGCGATCATCGACGGCAGCATGATGCCGCGATACAGCTTGCGCTCCATTATGCAGAAACGCTCGCGACTGGTGTCGTCTGCGCTCATGGCATGGTAGACAAACAGGCGTGGCAGGTAGAACAGCCCGGCGAACCAGCAGACCATGGCGATGATGTGCAGGGCTTTGAGCCACAGATAGAGCATTGTTCGACTCCCTGAATGATAAATAGGCCCGATAGTAGTGGCCTGGCTCCGATACGTCATCTGCACGGTTGGCCGTTGGCGGTTACGGCCTTATCATCGACGGCTTTCCAATGGCTTTTTGCAAGGGGCAAGTGATGGTCAAGGTCGGTATCGTCGGCGGCACGGGCTACACCGGAGTGGAATTGTTGCGCCTGTTGGCGCAGCACCCACAGGCGCAAGTTGCAGTCATCACTTCGCGCTCAGAGGCGGGCTTGCGCGTCGACGAGATGTACCCGAACCTGCGCGGTCACTACCCTGACCTGGTCTTCAGCGTCCCGGATATCGCGACTTTGGGTGCCTGCGATGTGGTGTTCTTCGCGACCCCGCATGGCGTCGCCCATGCCCTGGCCGGCGAGTTGCTGGCGGCCGGCACCAAGGTGATCGACCTGTCTGCCGACTTTCGCCTGCAGGACGCCGAAGAGTGGGGCAAGTGGTATGGCCAGCCCCACGGCGCGCCGGATCTATTGCCAGAGGCGGTTTATGGTTTGCCAGAGGTCAACCGCGAAGCAATCAAACAGGCGCGCCTGATCGCCGTGCCCGGTTGCTACCCGACCGCTGCACAGTTGGGCTTTATCCCGCTGCTGGAAGCCGGACTGGCCGACACTTCGCGGTTGATCGCCGACTGCAAGTCCGGAGTCAGCGGCGCCGGGCGCGGTGCCAGCGTCGGTTCGTTGTTCAGCGAGGCGGGTGAAAACATGAAGGCCTACGGCGTCAAAGGGCATCGTCATCTGCCGGAAATTTGCCAGGGTTTGCGTCGTGCGGCTGGCTCCGAGGTGGGGCTGACCTTCGTGCCGCACCTGACCCCGATGATTCGCGGCATCCACGCGACCTTGTATGCGACCGTGGCGGACCGCTCGGTCGATCTGCAGGCATTGTTCGAGCAGCGCTATGCCAGCGAGCCGTTTGTTGATGTGATGCCGCCCGGCAGTCACCCGGAAACCCGCAGCGTGCGAGGGGCCAACGTTTGTCGCATTGCCGTGCACCGCCCGCAAGATGGCAATCTGGTGGTGGTGCTGTCGGTGATCGACAATCTGGTCAAAGGTGCTTCCGGCCAGGCAGTGCAGAACATGAACATCCTTTTCGGGCTTGATGAGCGCCTGGGGCTATCCCACGCGGCCATGCTGCCCTGATGGCCGGCTGGGAAGTCCGTCCCAGTGACCCGCGACGTGCAGGCCGGGTGCGACTGGTACTGCTGTTGTTGCTCCTGGCTATTCCTGCCGCGTTCTATGCCGGAACCTGGTGGCAGTTGCACGCAACTCGGACGATCGAGGTTGAGTTCCAGCCGCTGCAGCAGCGCTTGATCGCGTTGGAGCAGGAGCTGGATCAGCTGCGCCAACGCCTGATTGTGGCCAGCAGTGGCGAAAAAGTGGCACAGCAGGCCAACGAACAGAGCCGGTTGACCATCAAGTTGCTTGAAGAGCAGATCTTCAAACAGCAGCAAGACCTGGCGTCCTACAAAGGCGTGTTGGCGCCAGCCAGTCGTCGGGAAGGATTACGTATTCGCGCCTTTGAGTTGCAGGCCACGGACAGACCGGGGCACTTCCGCTACAAAATACTTCTCAGCCGGGTGGGCAAGGACGACAAGCCGCTTGACGGCCAGTTAGTGGTAACAGTGGAGGGGCGTAAGGGCGGTAAGGCGGTCAGTTTGGAGCTGGCCGCACTGACGCAAGACTTGCCTGATCAGTTCAGTGGTCAGGTGATTCCCTTTGCTTTCAAGCATTTCCAGGCTATTCCTGAAGCTGGACGCTTCGCCGAGCTGAAGTTGCCTGACGGCTTTACTGCGCATCAGATCAGGGTGCGTGCCGAGATCAAAGGCGAAAAGCCGTTGGAGCGGACATTCAAATGGATCGACCAGGAGTGACAGCCTTCCATGTGGAATAAAGACAAACGCAAGACCGACTTGCAGCGCTTCACGGGCAAGACCAGCCTGATCGCCGCGGGGGCGGAGCTCAACGGAGACTTACGCTTTCACGGCGCCGTACAGGTCGATGGGCGGGTCTGTGGCGACCTGCAGACCAGTGAAGGCATGGTTCGAGTCAGTGCCGAGGGGCAGGTTGAAGGTGAGATCCGCGCCCCCCGCATAGTGATCGACGGCGAGGTTATCGGCGATGTTTACGCCAGCGAGCACCTCGAGTTGGGTAGTCGCGCGCGCGTGTGCGGTAATCTGTATTACGGCTTGATGGAAATGGCCATGGGGGCACAGATCGAAGGGAGCATGCGTCCACTCAAAGAGCAGCCGCGACCTTTGGAGTTGTCGGAAAATCTGGTTACTGCAGAATAGTTGACCGCTTTTGTAGGGTAAGGGGATAATGCAGGGCCTCAACGCAGTATGGCGTCTAGCGCCGGGAGATATTCAGCATGAGCGTCGAAACCTTCACCCCCACAGCTTTGCTATTCACCCAGGGCGCGGCGAGCAAGGTGAAGAGCCTGGTCGATGAAGAGGGTAACCCTCGCCTGAAGTTGCGCGTGTTCGTCACGGGTGGCGGCTGTTCGGGCTTCCAGTATGGCTTCACCTTCGATGAAGAACTCGCCGATGACGACACCATTGTCGAGCGCGAAGGAGTGAGCCTGGTCGTTGACCCAATGAGCTTCCAGTACCTGGCGGGTGCCGAGGTGGATTACCAGGAGGGCTTGGAAGGCTCGCGTTTCGTGATCAATAATCCAAACGCAACCACTACCTGTGGCTGTGGTTCGTCCTTCTCGATCTAGCTACGTCGGCCCAGAGGAATGACGCCGCGCCAAGTGCGCGGCGTTGTCGTTTCTGTGCTTGCATAATCCGTGGTCAGGCAGGGTAGATAGCGCCGAGCACTCGCAGCCCGCAAGCGCCTGTCACGCTCGGCCGATTGGCGGGTATGCCTTCCAGGCAGCAATGGGCCAGCCAGGCGAACGCCATGGCTTCCACCCAGTCTGCAGGCACGCCATGGGCCTGCGTGCTGTTGACTACGCAGTGTGGGAGCAGCGCGGCGAGGCGTGTCATCAGCGTACGGTTATGCGCGCCACCACCGCAGACCAGCAGCTCATCAGTCTCGCGTTGGGCGCTGTGCAAGGCCTTGCTGATACTAATTGCCGTCAGTTCCAGCAATGTCGCTTGCACATCCGCTTTGGCATAGCGAAGTTGCTTGTCCAGGTGCTGGTCGAGCCAGTTCAAATTGAATAGCTCGCGGCCGGTGCTCTTTGGTCCCTGAGTTTTGAAGAAGGGGTCGCTGAGCAAAGCGTCGAGTAGCTTGGGCTGCACCTTGCCACTGGCAGCCCAGGCGCCGTCGCGGTCATAGCTGTCGCCGTGTTGGCGTTGGATCCAGGCATCCATCAGCACATTGCCTGGGCCACAATCGAAGCCGCGCGCAGGTTGATCGGGTGCGAGTAGACTGAGGTTGCTGAACCCGCCGATATTCAATACCGCGCGATAGCTGTGTTGCTCGGCAAATAAGGCTTCATGGAACGCCGGCACCAGGGGGGCACCTTGTCCTCCAGCGGCGACATCGCGGCGGCGAAAATCGCTCACTACGCAGATGCCGGTCAGTTCGGCAAGCAGCGCGGGGTTGCCTATCTGGACGGTGAAGCCGCGAGCCGGCTCATGGCGAATGGTTTGGCCGTGGCTGCCGATTGCGCGGATTGACGTGGGGCTGAGCTCTTGCTGTTTCAGCAGCGAATGGATGCCTTGGGCAGCCAGTCTCACCCAGCGCTGTTCGACCATGGCGGCCCGAGCCAACTCGTCCGGGCCCGGTGCGCACAGAGCCAAAAGATCAGCACGCAGGTCATCCGGCATGGGCAGGTAATGGGTGGCGAGTAGAGTGATCTTTTCGCTTTGCTCGATCAGGGCGATGTCCAAGCCATCAAGGCTGGTACCGGACATCACCCCAAGATAGAGCGGCATCGGCCTTAGCGCTTGTTGAGGGCAAGCAGGGTGGTTTTTTCTTTATCCATGCGTGCCATCAAGGGCGTGCTCAATTGCATGAAACGCGGCTTTTCATTGCGGGCAATAGGATCGGCCATTGGCAGCTTTTGGCTTAGAGGATCGACATGGGTGCCGTTGACCTGAAACTCGTAATGCAAGTGTGGTCCGGTGGAAAGGCCGGTAGTACCAATGTAGCCGATGATCTGGCCCTGCTTGACGCTGCCGCCGGTGCGGATACCTTTGGCGAAGCCTTGCATGTGGGCATAGAGGGTGCGGTAGCGACTGCCGTGCTGGATGACAACGGTGTTGCCGTAGCCGCCTTTGCGTCCGGCGAGAGAGATCTTGCCATCGCCAGCGGCTTTGATTGGTGTCCCGCGGGCTGCGGCGTAATCGACGCCCTTGTGCGCGCGGATTTTGTTCAGGATCGGATGACGTCGACCATTGGAGAAGCGTGAACTGATGCGGGCAAAGTCTACAGGGGTGCGGATGAAGGCCTTGCGCATGCTGGTGCCGTCGGCACTGTAGTAGCTGGTGTTGCCTTGCTTGTCGGTATAGCGCACCGCAGTGTAGGTCTTGCCGCGATTAGTAAACCGTGCCGAGAGAATATTGCCGGTGCCGACTTGTTTGTCGTTGACCACTTTTTCCTCGAAAACCATCTCAAATTCGTCGCCGTCACGAATGTCCATGGCAAAGTCGATGTCATAGCCGAAAACGTTGGCCAGCTCCATGGTCAAGCCATGGGAGAGGCCGGCGCGCTTGGCGGACAAAAACAGCGAACTGTTGATCACGCCATGAGCATAGGCGCTTCTGACGTCAGGTTTGACGCGCTCGCGTTCGAAGGCAAAGCCTTTATCGTTCTTGGCCAGGCTGATGCTTTCGAGGTCGCTGAGTTTGCTGTGCAAGCGTTTCAGTTGACCATCCGGGGTGAGCTGGAACTCCAGCGCCTGACCAACCTTGAGGCGGCTGAATTGCTTAGCCTCTTTACTGCTGCTCAATACCTGGTGAAGATCGGTCGCTGACAGGCCGACTTCGGCAAATATTGTGGAGAGCGTATCGCCGTTCGCAACCTTGACTATCTTGTGGCTCGGGTCGACTGGTGCGGTGGCTGAAGCTTCAACGCTAGGGTTGGCGTTGTTCTCTGTCTCAACGCTTTGTTCGGCGCTATTACGGGTATTCGCGGGTTTCTCGATTTTGGCGAATGGCGAGGTGTTTTGCGCATCGCTGGGGCTATCTGGGCGGAGGTCATCCTTTTCACGAAGGACAAGCTCTGCACCGCTGTCGAGTTCAAGGCTGAGGTAGGTTCTCTTGGCTTCGACTTCGCGTGTGGGAAACACCAGCAAGGCCAGGCTGAGCAGTGCGGCTATGCCACTGGCAGCCAGAATGTGGGTTTTCGGGTACAGAGGAGGGGCTTTGCTTATAGGGGTCATAGGCGGCTTTTGACTTTAAATAGATGAAAAGAAAAGATGAAGAAAATGATGAATATGCAGTAACTGTATAAAATATAACCAAATCGTCTACGAGGCAACCCCAAAGGAGGGGCAATAGGCCAGGAAGCGAGAGCTGATAGGGCAAAACTTGTTATTTGTCCGTGATCTTGTATGGTTGGTTCCCTTTAATTTTGTGTGGTCGTGAGTCCTGTCATGAAGTCGGTCGAAGAGCAGCTGGCGCTGATCAAGCGCGGTGCGGAAGAGGTGTTGGTTGAGTCCGAGCTGGTGGAAAAACTCAAGCGTGGTCAGCCGCTACGTATCAAGGCGGGCTTCGACCCGACGGCGCCGGATCTTCACCTCGGGCATACCGTGCTTATTAATAAGCTGCGGCAGTTTCAAGAGCTGGGCCATCAGGTTATTTTTCTGATCGGCGATTTTACCGGAATGATCGGTGATCCGAGCGGCAAGAGTGCGACCAGGCCGCCGCTGACGCGTGACCAGGTGTTGGCAAATGCCGAGACCTATAAGACCCAGGTGTTCAAGATCCTCGATCCGGCGAAAACCGAGGTGGCGTTCAACTCCACTTGGATGGATCAGCTGACTCCCGCCGACTTTATTCGGCTGTCTTCGCAATACACAGTTGCGCGCATGCTTGAGCGTGACGATTTCAGCAAGCGTTACTCGACCAATCAGCCTATTGCCATTCACGAGTTTCTCTACCCGTTAGTGCAGGGCTATGACTCTGTTGCCTTGCGCGCGGATGTCGAGCTGGGTGGGACCGATCAGAAGTTCAATCTGCTGATGGGGCGTGAATTGCAGCGCTCCTATGGTCAGGCGTCGCAGTGCATTGTCACCATGCCGCTGCTGGAGGGGTTGGACGGCGTCAAGAAGATGTCCAAGTCGCTGGGCAACTATGTGGGCATACAGGAAGCCCCGGGTGTGATGTATGGCAAGCTGGTGTCTATCCCTGATGTGCTGATGTGGCGTTACTTCGAGTTGCTCAGCTTTCGCTCAATGGAAGAGATCGCTCAGCTTAAGCTCGACGTCGAGAATGGTGCCAACCCGCGTGATATCAAAATCAAGCTGGCTGAGGAGATAGTGGCTCGCTTTCATGGGGAGGAAGCGGCGGCGAGCGCTCATCGTTCGGCGGGTAACCGCATGCGCGAGGGTGAGCTGCCGGAAGACTTGCCG
>NZ_CP019947.1:4607500-5040792 GCF_002025205.1 Pseudomonas sp. CC6-YY-74
GCTCAGCTGGGAGAGCGCCTGCCTTGCACGCAGGAGGTCAACGGTTCGATCCCGTTTGGCTCCACCACTTTATGACGTTGTAGAGAGTTCAGAACTGAACATTCCTGCCGACGGTAGCTGAATGTTGATTTCTGGTCTTTGACCGGTAAGAAAAATCGTTCTTTAAAAATTTGGGTATGTGATAGAAGTGACTGATTGACTGCTTTCACTGGCAGTTAATTTGGTCAAGGTAAAATTTGCGTGTTCTCAATTGCAAATTTTCGGCGAATGTCGTCTTCACGTTATAGACAGTAACCAGATTGCTTGGGGTTATATGGTCAAGTGAAGAAGCGCATACGGTGGATGCCTTGGCAGTCAGAGGCGATGAAAGACGTGGTAGCCTGCGAAAAGCTTCGGGGAGGTGGCAAACAACCTTTGATCCGGAGATGTCTGAATGGGGGAACCCAGCCATCATAAGATGGTTATCACACACTGAATACATAGGTGTGTGAGGCGAACCAGGGGAACTGAAACATCTAAGTACCCTGAGGAATAGAAATCAACCGAGATTCCCTTAGTAGTGGCGAGCGAACGGGGACTAGCCCTTAAGTGGCTTTGAGATTAGCGGAACGTTCTGGAAAGTACGGCCATAGTGGGTGATAGCCCTGTACGCGAAAATCTCTTAGTCATGAAATCGAGTAGGACGGAGCACGAGAAACTTTGTCTGAATATGGGGGGACCATCCTCCAAGGCTAAATACTACTGACTGACCGATAGTGAACTAGTACCGTGAGGGAAAGGCGAAAAGAACCCCGGAGAGGGGAGTGAAATAGATCCTGAAACCGTATGCGTACAAGCAGTGGGAGCCTACTTTGTTGGGTGACTGCGTACCTTTTGTATAATGGGTCAGCGACTTATTTTCAGTGGCAAGCTTAACCGAATAGGGGAGGCGTAGCGAAAGCGAGTCTTAATAGGGCGTCTAGTCGCTGGGAATAGACCCGAAACCGGGCGATCTATCCATGGGCAGGTTGAAGGTTGGGTAACACTAACTGGAGGACCGAACCGACTACCGTTGAAAAGTTAGCGGATGACCTGTGGATCGGAGTGAAAGGCTAATCAAGCTCGGAGATAGCTGGTTCTCCTCGAAAGCTATTTAGGTAGCGCCTCGTGTATCACTGTTGGGGGTAGAGCACTGTTTCGGCTAGGGGATCATCCCGATTTACCAACCCGATGCAAACTCCGAATACCAACAAGTGTCAGCACGGGAGACACACGGCGGGTGCTAACGTCCGTCGTGAAAAGGGAAACAACCCAGACCGTCAGCTAAGGTCCCAAAGTTATGGTTAAGTGGGAAACGATGTGGGAAGGCTTAGACAGCTAGGAGGTTGGCTTAGAAGCAGCCACCCTTTAAAGAAAGCGTAATAGCTCACTAGTCGAGTCGGCCTGCGCGGAAGATTTAACGGGGCTCAAACCATACACCGAAGCTACGGGTTCATCTTAGGATGAGCGGTAGAGGAGCGTTCTGTAAGCCTGTGAAGGTGAGTTGAGAAGCTTGCTGGAGGTATCAGAAGTGCGAATGCTGACATGAGTAACGATAATGGGTGTGAAAAACACCCACGCCGAAAGACCAAGGTTTCCTGCGCAACGTTAATCGACGCAGGGTTAGTCGGCCCCTAAGGCGAGGCAGAAATGCGTAGTCGATGGAAAACGGGTTAATATTCCCGTACTTCTAGTTACTGCGATGGAGGGACGGAGAAGGCTAGGCCAGCACGGCGTTGGTTGTCCGTGTTTAAGGTGGTAGGCTGATTTCTTAGGTAAATCCGGGAGATCAAGGCCGAGAACTGATGACGAGTTGTCTTTTAGACGACGAAGTGGTTGATGCCATGCTTCCAGGAAAAGCTTCTAAGCTTCAGGTAACTAGGAACCGTACCCCAAACCGACACAGGTGGTTAGGTAGAGAATACCAAGGCGCTTGAGAGAACTCGGGTGAAGGAACTAGGCAAAATGGCACCGTAACTTCGGGAGAAGGTGCGCCGGTGAGGGTGAAGCATTTACTGCGTAAGCCCACGCCGGTCGAAGATACCAGGCCGCTGCGACTGTTTATTAAAAACACAGCACTCTGCAAACACGAAAGTGGACGTATAGGGTGTGACGCCTGCCCGGTGCCGGAAGGTTAATTGATGGGGTTAGCTAACGCGAAGCTCTTGATCGAAGCCCCGGTAAACGGCGGCCGTAACTATAACGGTCCTAAGGTAGCGAAATTCCTTGTCGGGTAAGTTCCGACCTGCACGAATGGCGTAACGATGGCGGCGCTGTCTCCACCCGAGACTCAGTGAAATTGAAATCGCTGTGAAGATGCAGTGTATCCGCGGCTAGACGGAAAGACCCCGTGAACCTTTACTATAGCTTTGCACTGGACTTTGAGCTTGCTTGTGTAGGATAGGTGGGAGGCTTTGAAGCGTGGACGCTAGTTCGCGTGGAGCCAACCTTGAAATACCACCCTGGCAACCTTGAGGTTCTAACTCTGGTCCGTTATCCGGATCGAGGACAGTGTATGGTGGGTAGTTTGACTGGGGCGGTCTCCTCCTAAAGAGTAACGGAGGAGTACGAAGGTGCGCTCAGACCGGTCGGAAATCGGTCGTAGAGTATAAAGGCAAAAGCGCGCTTGACTGCGAGACAGACACGTCGAGCAGGTACGAAAGTAGGTCTTAGTGATCCGGTGGTTCTGTATGGAAGGGCCATCGCTCAACGGATAAAAGGTACTCCGGGGATAACAGGCTGATACCGCCCAAGAGTTCATATCGACGGCGGTGTTTGGCACCTCGATGTCGGCTCATCACATCCTGGGGCTGAAGCCGGTCCCAAGGGTATGGCTGTTCGCCATTTAAAGTGGTACGCGAGCTGGGTTTAGAACGTCGTGAGACAGTTCGGTCCCTATCTGCCGTGGACGTTTGAGATTTGAGAGGGGCTGCTCCTAGTACGAGAGGACCGGAGTGGACGAACCTCTGGTGTTCCGGTTGTCACGCCAGTGGCATTGCCGGGTAGCTACGTTCGGGAAAGATAACCGCTGAAAGCATCTAAGCGGGAAACTTGCCTCGAGATGAGATCTCACTGGAACCTTGAGTTCCCTAAAGGGCCGTCGAAGACTACGACGTTGATAGGTTGGGTGTGTAAGCGCTGTGAGGCGTTGAGCTAACCAATACTAATTGCCCGTGAGGCTTGACCATATAACACCCAAACAATTTGCTGTTTGTGTGCTAGACGATCGAAGTCGACAACACACCGAAAGTTTGCAAGACCACGCACTACCCTTTATCACATACCCAATTTGGAGCCGCGTCCTTCTCGATAAAAGAAGCACGATGTTCCACCCGAATTGCTTGACGACCATAGAGCATTGGAACCACCTGATCCCATCCCGAACTCAGTAGTGAAACGATGCATCGCCGATGGTAGTGTGGGGTTTCCCCATGTGAGAGTAGGTCATCGTCAAGCTTGTATTCCAAACCCCCCATCCGTGAAAACGGGTGGGGGTTTGTCTTTGTGGGCAGGAAAAACTCAATCTCTCTCTGTAGGCAACCTGTGGACGCGCCGTTATCATGCGTGCCTTGTTACTCGGTGAGATCAGCATGTTGCCATTACTAAGGCTGCTTCAAGATGGGAGTTTTCATTCGGGTGAAGCGCTTGGCGCCGCCTTGGGTGTTAGTCGCTCAGCGATATGGAAGCAATTACAGTCCTTGGAGGCTGAGTTAGCGTTGCCTGTTCACAGGGTTCGCGGGCGTGGCTATCGCTTGGAGAGTCCGCTTCTCCTCTTGGATGAAAATGTGCTGGCCGCCGGTGAATCTAGACCGATTTGGCCGTTGAGAATTTTGCCCTCCGTGGATTCGACTAATGCGGAGGTGTTAAGGCGTTTGGCGGGCGGTCAGGTGCCGCCTTTTATCATATTGGCGGAGCGCCAGACTTCTGGGCGTGGTCGTCGGGGGCGCAATTGGGTGAGCCCCTTTGGTGAGAATCTCTATTACAGCCTTGCTCTTCAAGTCGATGGTGGTATGCGTCAGCTCGAGGGGTTGAGTCTAGTTGTGGGCTTGGCTTTACTCCGTGCGCTACGTACAGCGGGGATGACCGCTGCGGGGTTGAAGTGGCCTAACGACGTATTGGTCGATGGCCGCAAGGTAGCAGGCATTCTCCTGGAGTTGTCTGGCGATCCGGCTGATGTTTGTCACGTGGTGATAGGTATTGGAGTCAACGTGAACATGCTTGCCGACAGGGGGGGATTGATCAGCCGTGGACTTCTATGCGTGCTGAGTTAGGGGGCTTGGTGGATCGCAATGAGTTTGTAGGTGAGCTTAATCGTCAGTTGTCGCTGTATCTGGGTGTGCATCAGGCGAGTGGGTTTTCCGCTCTGAGGGATGAGTGGCAGGACAACCATCTTTGGCAGGGCCGTAATGTGACGCTAACGACAGGTGCCCGCCCGGTTAGTGGGGTGGTATTAGGGGTTGATCGGTCAGGCGCCCTTCGCTTGCGTGTTGCCGGAGTAGAGCAAAGCTTTAGTGGTGGGGAGCTCAGTTTGAGGTTGAACAATGATTCTTGAGCTCGATTGTGGAAATAGCTTTATCAAATGGCGAATAGTCACAGAAAGTGGCGTGAGTACGGGTTGTGGTGGTGTTGCTGGTGCCGATGAGGAGCTCGTTTTGGCTGTGCAACAACAACAATTGGTCGACCTGCGTGCTTGTCGTTTGGTGAGTGTGCGCTCGGATGAAGAAACTGAGCGACTTGTCGATGCGCTGAGGCGAGCATTTTGCATAGAGTGTATCTGTGCGCATCCGGCTGTGGAGTTGGCTGGTGTGCGTAATGGCTATGAGCAGTACGAGCGTCTAGGGCTTGATCGCTGGCTCGCTCTGGTTGGTGCATACCAACAGGCCCAGCAGGCCTGCTTGGTACTAGACTTGGGCACTGCTGTGACCTCTGATTTGGTTGATGCTGATGGCCGGCATCTTGGCGGTTTTATTTGTCCTGGTGTGCCTTTGATGCGTAATCAATTGCGTACTCACACCCGGCGAACACGTTATGACGATCAGCTTGCCGAGCAAGCGATGCAGAACCTAGCCCCTGGGCGCTCGACGGCTGAAGCGGTTGAGCGAGGTTGTTCATTGATGCTGCAGGGGTTTGTTCGTACTCAGCTGGATATGGCTCGCGACTATTGGGGGGGGCGCTTCGTGGTCTTTCTAACCGGTGGCGATGCTTCTTTAGTGGTCGACATGCTGCCTGATGCTCGGGTGGTCCCTGACCTGGTTTTTATCGGTTTGGCAATCGCCTGTCCGTTGCGTTGAGGTCATGCATGCGCTGGATATTATTGTTGCTGATTGTATTGAATCTGTTTTATTACGTGTGGCATCAGCAGCAGGCGCCATTGCGTCCTAAAGACGTTGCGCCACTGGCGCTTGCTCTAGACAGCAAGCGCGACATTCAACTGCTGAGTGAGTCTGATGAGCCAGTGCGGCGTGAGCAGGCGGTCAGCAAGGAGGCTGAGGCTGTCTGCCTTTTTCTAGGTGGCTTTGAGTCGAAGTCTGCTGCTACAGCTGTCGAGCAGCGGTTGATCAGTCTCGATATTCGCTCGCGCGTGCAGTCAGTGGATGCTACGGCAGAAGTCGAGTATTGGGTGTATTTAGCGCCACTGGCCTCACGTCAGGCATCGCTTCGGCAGTTGAAAGAGTTGCAGGCGCGAAAAATAGACAGCTACCTAATTACCCAGGGGGATTTGGCCAATGGGATATCTCTGGGGATCTTTCCGCGTGAGGATTCGGCAAAGAGTGTGATGCAGCGTCTGCATGATGCTGGTTACGAGTCCGCGCTAAGGGAGTTGCCTCGGTCTCAGCGAAGCTATTGGGTGCGAATCGCCCCCGAAAGCCGTCGCTTGGTCGGCGATCCACTCTTGCAGAGTTTGGCTATCGACTTCAATGGGTTGCAACATCAATTGATGCCGTGCGAAAGCATTGCAACCTTTCCTTAGATTGAATAGAATGGCGCCCGCTTCGCAGCTAAGCCTTAACGGCAAAATCTGCGAAGTTACTGTTAGTGCAGCTAACCTCAGGTTTTTAATGAGAAATTGCTTGACAGTAGGGTGGCTTCTAAAGAGAATGCCGCCTCCTTCTGGAGGGATTCCCGAGCGGCCAAAGGGATCAGACTGTAAATCTGACGTCATCGACTTCGAAGGTTCGAATCCTTCTCCCTCCACCAGATTTAGCGTGAGCTACAAGCTCCGCGGGTATAGTTCAGTGGTAGAACCTCAGCCTTCCAAGCTGATGATGCGGGTTCGATTCCCGCTACCCGCTCCATGTTTGTGGTTTGCGTAATGTGTAACGCTCATGTAGCTCAGCTGGTAGAGCACACCCTTGGTAAGGGTGAGGTCAGCGGTTCGAGTCCGCTCATGAGCTCCATTCAACAAAGGCAGATATGAAAGTATCTGCCTTTGTTTTAATGGTGATATGACTCGCTCAATTCTTCGTTTGGAGGCAGTCGAGATGGCTAAGGAAAAGTTTGAACGTAATAAGCCGCATGTCAACGTAGGCACTATCGGCCACGTCGACCACGGTAAGACTACTCTGACTGCAGCGCTGACCAAGGTCTGTGCTGAGGCTTGGGGTGGCTCTGCGCGTGACTTCTCCCAGATCGACAACGCCCCGGAAGAAAAGGCGCGTGGTATCACTATTAATACTTCCCATGTCGAATACGACTCCGCTATTCGTCATTATGCGCACGTCGATTGTCCTGGCCACGCTGACTATGTGAAAAACATGATCACTGGTGCTGCGCAAATGGATGGCGCTATCTTGGTTTGCTCCGCGGCTGACGGCCCGATGCCGCAGACTCGTGAGCACATTCTGCTGTCCCGTCAGGTGGGTGTTCCTTACATCGTGGTCTTCCTGAACAAGGCTGACATGGTGGATGACGCTGAGCTGTTGGAGCTGGTTGAGATGGAGGTGCGTGACCTGTTGTCGATGTATGACTTCCCAGGTGACGACACTCCGATCGTGATCGGCTCGGCGTTGATGGCTCTGAATGGCCAGGACGACAACGAGATGGGTACTACTGCTGTGCGCAAGCTGGTTGAGACTCTGGATACTTACATTCCCGAGCCTGTGCGTGCGATCGACCGGCCGTTCCTGATGCCGATCGAGGACGTGTTCTCGATCTCCGGGCGCGGCACTGTGGTGACTGGTCGTATCGAGCGCGGCATCGTCAAGATCCAGGAAGAGGTAGAGATTGTTGGTATTCGTAATACCACCAAGACTATCTGTACTGGTGTCGAGATGTTCCGCAAGCTGCTTGATGAAGGTCGTGCTGGCGAGAACTGTGGTATTTTGCTGCGCGGCACCAAGCGTGACGACGTGGAGCGAGGTCAGGTTCTGGCTAAGCCAGGTACCATCAAGCCGCATACCAAGTTCGAGGGCGAGGTGTACGTGTTGTCTAAGGATGAGGGTGGTCGTCATACGCCATTCTTCAAGGGCTATCGTCCGCAGTTTTACTTTCGCACTACCGATGTGACTGGTAACTGCGAATTGCCGGAAGGCGTTGAGATGGTGATGCCTGGCGACAACGTCAAGATGGTTGTCACTCTGATCGCTCCTATCGCCATGGAAGATGGTCTGCGCTTCGCGATTCGTGAAGGTGGTCGTACCGTTGGTGCGGGTGTGGTTGCTAAGATCATCGAGTAATCGGTTGATCTGTCCCTGTCGGGCCGGCATAATGGTCGGCCTGATTTTAGTTTTAGGTCAGTAGCTCAATTGGCAGAGCGGCGGTCTCCAAAACCGCAGGTTGGGGGTTCGATTCCCTCCTGACCTGCCATTTTCTAACGAATTTGGCGTGTCTTCTCACAGGATCCTCGTAAATGACTGTTAAGGCTGAAGCCAAAGATTCGCGCTTTGATCTGCTGAAGTGGGTTGTGGTATCCGCTTTGGTGGTGGTCGGTGTGGTCGGTAATCAGTACTTCTCTGCTGAGCCGATCCTGTACCGTGTACTGGCCTTGCTTGTACTTTCTGTTGTGGCTGGTGCTGTTGCGCTGCAGACGACGAAAGGGCGGGTGTTTTTTGAGCTGGCAAAAGAAGCGCGCATTGAAATTCGTAAGGTCGTTTGGCCGACCCGTCAGGAAACCACGCAAACTACGTTGATTGTCGTGGCTGTTGTTCTGGTGATGGCGCTGCTGTTGTGGGGTCTGGATACCCTGCTGGGTTGGCTTGTTTCGTTTGTAGTCGGTTAAAGGTGTCCCGTGGCTAAGCGTTGGTACGTTGTGCATGCTTACTCGGGTTACGAGAAGCATGTGATGCGCTCGTTGATTGAGCGCGTAAAGTTCGCCGGTATGGAAGATGGTTTCGGTGAGATCCTGGTCCCTACTGAAGAAGTAGTGGAAATGCGCAATGGTCAGAAGCGCAAAAGCGAGCGCAAATTCTTTCCTGGCTATGTGCTGGTGCAGATGGACATGAACGAAGGCACTTGGCACTTGGTCAAGGATACCCCTCGGGTCATGGGCTTTATCGGTGGAACTGCCGATAAGCCGGCGGCGATTACCGACAAGGAAGCCGATGCAATCCTGCGCCGCGTCGCTGATAGCGGTGATAAGCCGAAGCCTAAGACACTGTTTGAGCCGGGTGAAATGGTTCGCGTTGTTGATGGCCCGTTCGCTGACTTTAGTGGCGTGGTCGAAGAAGTTAATTATGAGAAAAGCCGCATCCAGGTGGCGGTGACTATTTTTGGTCGCTCCACCCCGGTCGAGCTGGAGTTCAGTCAGGTCGAAAAGGCATAACTGACACAAGCATCCCTTACCCCGCAGTCGCAAGCTGCGGGGTTTTGTCGTCACTGGGATAAATGCGTAAATCATCGGGGAGCCGTAAGGCGCTAGAACCCGTAATTGGAGTGGCTCATGGCTAAGAAAATAACGGCTTATATCAAGCTGCAAGTAAAGGCTGGACAGGCTAACCCGAGCCCGCCAGTAGGCCCGGCATTGGGTCAGCATGGTGTGAACATCATGGAGTTCTGCAAGACATTTAACGCCAGGACCCAGGGTATGGAGCCCGGTCTGCCGACGCCAGTGATCATCACTGTGTACAGCGACCGCAGCTTTACCTTTGAAACTAAAAGCACTCCGGCTTCAGTTCTGCTGAAGAAGGCTGCTGGCTTGACCAGTGGTTCGGCTCGTCCGAACACCGTCAAGGTTGGCACTGTGACTCGTGCTCAGCTGGAAGAGATCGCCAAGACCAAGCAGGCTGATCTGACTTCCGCTGATATGGATGCGGCCGTGCGTACTATCGCCGGCTCTGCTCGTAGCATGGGCCTCAACGTGGAGGGTGTGTAATGGCTAAGCTGACCAAGCGTCAAAAGGCAATCGCGGCGAAGATTGAGCCGGGCAAAGCCTACAACTTCACCGAGGCTGCTGCTCTGCTGGCTGAGCTTTCGGTTGTCAAGTTCTCCGAGTCTGTTGATGTCGCGGTGAACCTCGGCGTCGACCCGCGTAAATCCGACCAGGTTGTACGTGGTGCTACCGTGCTGCCGAACGGCTCCGGTAAAAGCGTACGGGTTGCTGTGTTCACCCAGGGGCCGGCTGCTGAAGCGGCTCTGGCTGCCGGCGCTGATCGCGTAGGCATGGATGAGCTGGCTGCCGAGATGAAGGGCGGCGATCTGAACTATGACGTGGTTATCGCATCCCCGGATGCCATGCGCGTTGTCGGTCAGTTGGGTCAGATCCTCGGCCCGCGCGGCCTGATGCCGAACCCGAAAGTCGGTACCGTAACTCCAGACGTTGCCACTGCCGTACGCAATGCCAAGGCTGGTCAAGTGCGTTTCCGTACCGACAAAAACGGCATCATCCATGGTTCCGTGGGTAAGGTTGGTTTTGACGCCGAGAAGCTGAAGCAAAACGTTGAAGCGCTGATCTCCGATCTGAAGCGTCTCAAGCCGTCGACTTCGAAAGGCATCTACGTTCAGCGCGTGACCCTGAGCACCACCATGGGTCCTGGTCTGGTTATCGACCAAGCTTCGCTCGACGCGTAATGAATTCGGCTGGCGCAAGTGATTGCGTCAGTCTGCAAAATTGGGGTCCCTGCCTGGCGGGGGCTATCCAAGACCGTAGGTGGTGTAAGCCTTAAACCCGGCGAGTGATCTCCGGCAGCCTACGCAGATGGTGCTCCCGATTCTTACCGAATCAGACACCAAAACGCCGTCCAGCTTCGGTTGGACGAAACGGTAACATCCAGGAGTAAACCCGTGGCAATTAAACTCGAAGACAAAAAGGCCATCGTCGCTGAAGTCAACGAGGCTGCCAAAGCTGCCCTGTCCGCTGTCGTGGCTGATGCCCGTGGCGTGACCGTAGCTGCAATGACCGGACTCCGTAAAGAGGCCCGCGCATCTGGCGTGTACGTGAAAGTCGTGCGTAACACCCTGCTGCGCCGCGCCGTTGAGGGCACTCAGTTCGACGTGCTCAACGACGTGTTCAAAGGCCCGACCCTGATTGCGTTCTCCAATGAACATCCGGGCGCTGCTGCTCGTATTTTCAAGGATTTCGCCAAGGGTCAGAGCAAGTTCGAGATCAGGGCAGCTGCGTTCGAGGGTCAGTTCCTCGCAGCCCATCAGATCGACGTACTGGCAACTCTGCCGACTTACAACGAAGCGATTTCTCAGCTGATGAGCGTGATGCAAGGCGCTACCAGCAAGTTCGTTCGTACTTTGGCGGCTGTTCGCGACCAGAAAGAAGCTGCAGCGGCCTAAGGCTGGCTGCGTCGTCTTTCAATCTTATTTGTTTAATTTGATGGCCGCGAAGGCTGTCCCCCAATACAGGAATTTAGAGTCATGGCTCTGACCAACGAAGACATCATCACCGCCGTATCCGACATGTCCGTGATGCAGGTTGTTGAACTGATCAAGGCAATGGAAGAGAAGTTCGGTGTTACTGCCGCTGCTGCTTCTGGCCCGGCTGCTGCCGTTGCCGCTGTAGCTGAAGAGCAAACCGAGTTCAACGTTGTGCTGCTGGAATGTGGCGAGAAGAAAGTAAACGTGATCAAGGCTGTTCGTGAACTGACCGGTCTGGGTCTGAAAGAAGCCAAGGCCGTAGTTGATGGCGCTCCTGGCGTTGTCAAAGAAGGCGTTTCGAAGGACGAAGCTGCAGCTGCAGTCAAAGTCCTGGAAGAAGCTGGCGCTAAAGTCGAGCTCAAGTAAGCGACGACCTTGCGTCTACAGCCTGAGCGACTCGCGTAAGGCTGATGGCTGGTGGCTTTTGCCACCGGCCTTTTTCCGTTGTAGGTCGGCTATTCACTGGTCGGCCCTCAATGGGAACAACCCACCCTGAGCGGTGGCGCAAACCAAAGGGTTTGCAAGAGTTTCTGGCTGCTCCCGTCGGAGAGGCCAAATAAGCAGGTGACCAAGCTGGGGAACGCTGATGGCTTACTCATATACTGAGAAAAAACGTATCCGCAAGGACTTTAGCAAGTTGCCGGATGTCATGGATGTGCCTTATCTCCTGGCCATCCAGCTGGATTCGTATCGCGAATTCCTGCAGGCGGGAGCGACCAAGGACCAGTTTCGTGACATCGGCCTGCATGCGGCCTTCAAGTCCGTTTTCCCGATCATCAGCTACTCCGGCAACGCGGCCCTGGAGTATGTTGGTTATCGCTTGGGCGATCCGGCATTTGACGTAAAAGAATGCGTGTTGCGCGGCGTCACATTCGCTGTGCCGTTACGGGTAAAAGTGCGCCTGATCATTTTCGACAAAGAATCGTCGAACAAAGCGATCAAAGACATTAAAGAGCAAGAAGTCTACATGGGGGAAATCCCCCTGATGACCGAGAACGGTACCTTCGTTATCAACGGTACCGAGCGCGTCATCGTCTCCCAGTTGCATCGCTCCCCAGGCGTGTTCTTCGATCACGATCGTGGCAAGACCCACAGCTCGGGCAAGCTGCTGTACTCGGCGCGGATCATTCCTTACCGTGGGTCCTGGCTGGACTTCGAGTTCGACCCGAAGGACGCCGTATTCGTACGTATCGACCGTCGCCGCAAATTGCCGGCTTCGGTGCTGCTGCGTGCGCTGGGTTACAGCACTGAAGAAGTGCTCGACGCCTTCTATGCGACCAACGTATTCCACGTGAAGGGCGAGACCCTCAACCTGGAACTGGTACCGCATCGTCTGCGTGGTGAAATCGCCGTTCTCGACATCAAGGACGAGAAGGGCAAAATCATCGTTGAGCAGGGCCGTCGGATTACCGCACGGCATATCAATCAGTTGGACAAGGCTGGCACCAAAGAGCTGGAAGTGCCGATCGATTACCTGATTGGGCGCACGAGTGCCAAGGCCATCGTCCATCCGGCGACTGGCGAAATCATCGCTGAGTGCAATACCGAGCTGAACGTTGAGATCCTGGCCAAGGTGGTCAAGGCTCAAGTTGTGCGGATCGAAACGCTGTACACCAACGATATCGATTGCGGTCCGTTTATCTCCGACACCCTGAAGATCGACAGCACTACCAATCAGTTGGAAGCGCTGGTCGAGATTTACCGCATGATGCGTCCTGGCGAGCCGCCAACCAAGGATGCCGCCGAGACGCTGTTCAACAACCTGTTCTTCAGTCCTGAGCGTTACGACCTGTCTGCAGTCGGTCGGATGAAGTTCAACCGTCGTATCGGGCGTACCGAAATCGAAGGTTCGGGTGTGTTGTGCAAGGAAGACATCGTCGCGGTTCTCAAGACCCTGGTCGATATCCGTAACGGCAAGGGCATCGTCGACGACATCGACCACCTGGGTAACCGCCGCGTTCGTTGCGTCGGCGAGATGGCCGAGAACCAGTTCCGCGTGGGCCTGGTACGTGTCGAGCGCGCGGTTAAAGAGCGCCTGTCGATGGCCGAAAGCGAAGGCCTGATGCCGCAGGACCTGATCAACGCCAAGCCGGTTGCGGCGGCGGTGAAAGAGTTCTTCGGTTCCAGCCAGCTTTCGCAGTTCATGGACCAAAACAACCCGCTCTCCGAGATCACCCACAAGCGCCGTGTTTCGGCTCTTGGCCCGGGCGGTCTGACCCGTGAGCGTGCTGGCTTCGAAGTCCGTGACGTACACCCGACCCATTACGGCCGTGTGTGCCCGATCGAAACGCCGGAAGGTCCGAACATCGGTCTGATCAACTCCCTGGCGGCCTATGCGCGCACCAACCAGTACGGCTTCCTCGAGAGCCCGTACCGTGTGGTGAACGACACCCTGGTGACTAACGAAATCGTCTTCCTCTCGGCGATCGAAGAGGCCGATCACGTAATCGCCCAGGCTTCGGCCACGATGAACGACAAAGGTCAGCTGGTTGATGAGTTGGTGGCTGTGCGTCACCTCAACGAATTCACCGTTAAAGCGCCTGAAGACGTCACCCTGATGGACGTTTCGCCGAAGCAGGTAGTTTCGGTTGCCGCCTCGTTGATTCCGTTCCTCGAGCACGACGACGCCAACCGTGCGTTGATGGGTTCGAACATGCAGCGTCAGGCCGTGCCGACTCTGCGTTGCGACAAGCCGCTGGTCGGTACCGGTATGGAGCGCAACGTAGCGCGTGACTCCGGCGTTTGCGTAGTGGCGCGCCGCGGTGGTGTGATCGACTCGGTCGACGCCAGCCGTATCGTGGTTCGGGTCAACAATGACGAAGTCGAAACTGGCGAAGCCGGTGTCGACATCTATAACCTGACCAAATACACCCGCTCCAACCAAAATACCTGCATCAATCAGCGTCCGCTGGTGAGCAAGGGTGATCAGGTCGAGCGCAGCGACATCCTGGCCGACGGTCCGTCCACCGATATGGGTGAACTGGCGCTGGGTCAGAACATGCGCGTCGCGTTCATGCCGTGGAACGGCTACAACTTCGAAGACTCCATCCTCCTCTCGGAGCGTGTGGTCCAGGAAGACCGCTTCACTACGATCCACATTCAGGAACTGACCTGTGTGGCGCGTGACACCAAGCTCGGGCCGGAGGAGATCAGCTCCGACATCCCGAACGTCGGTGAGGCTGCCCTGAACAAGCTGGACGAAGCCGGTATCGTTTACGTAGGTGCCGAAGTGGGCGCCGGCGACATTCTGGTCGGCAAGGTCACCCCGAAAGGCGAGACCCAGCTGACGCCGGAAGAGAAGCTGTTGCGTGCAATCTTCGGTGAGAAGGCCTCCGATGTTAAGGACACCTCCCTGCGTGTGCCGACTGGTACCAAAGGCACCGTTATCGACGTCCAGGTCTTCACTCGTGACGGCGTAGAGCGTGATGCTCGTGCGCTGTCCATCGAGAAAAGCCAGCTCGACGAGATCCGCAAGGACTTGAACGAAGAGTTCCGCATCGTTGAGGGCGCGACTTTTGAGCGTCTGCGTGCAGCCTTGGTCGGCAAGAAGGCCGAAGGCGGCGCTGGCCTGAAGAAGGGCACGGAGATCACCGACGAGTTCCTCGACGGCCTCGAACATGGTCAGTGGTTCAAGCTGCGCATGGCAGAAGACGCGCTGAACGAGCAGTTGGAAAAGGCCCAGGCCTACATCTCCGATCGCCGTCAGTTGCTCGACGACAAGTTCGAAGACAAGAAGCGCAAACTGCAACAGGGCGATGACCTGGCGCCGGGCGTGCTGAAGATCGTCAAGGTTTACCTGGCAATCCGTCGTCGCATCCAGCCGGGCGACAAGATGGCTGGTCGTCACGGTAACAAGGGTGTGGTCTCGGTAATCATGCCGGTCGAAGACATGCCGCACGACGTGCATGGCACGCCAGTCGACATCGTTCTCAACCCGTTGGGCGTACCGTCGCGGATGAACGTCGGGCAGATCCTTGAAACCCACCTGGGCCTTGCGGCCAAAGGGCTGGGCGAGAAGATCAACCGCATGCTTGAAGAGCAGCGCAAGGTCTCCGAGCTGCGCAAGTTCATGCAGCAGATCTACAACGAGATCGGCGGCCGTCAGGAAAACCTGGATGAACTGAGCGATCAGGAAATCCTCAACCTGGCGAAGAACCTGCGCGGCGGCGTGCCTATGGCCACCCCGGTGTTCGACGGTGCCAAGGAAAGCGAAATCAAGGCCATGCTCAAACTGGCAGATTTGCCGGAGAGCGGTCAGATGCGCCTGATCGACGGTCGGACGGGTAACCAGTTCGAGCGTCCGACTACCGTTGGCTACATGTACATGTTGAAACTGAACCACCTGGTGGACGACAAGATGCATGCGCGTTCCACGGGTTCCTACAGCCTGGTTACCCAGCAGCCGCTGGGTGGTAAGGCGCAGTTCGGTGGTCAGCGCTTTGGTGAGATGGAGGTCTGGGCACTGGAAGCCTATGGCGCCGCCTACACCCTGCAGGAAATGCTGACCGTTAAGTCGGATGACGTGAACGGCCGTACCAAGATGTACAAAAACATCGTGGACGGTGATCACCGTATGGAGCCGGGCATGCCCGAGTCCTTCAACGTACTGATCAAAGAGATCCGTTCACTCGGTATCGACATCGATCTGGAAACCGAATAACACGTGACGCGAATCGAGAGCGGGGCTGCACTGCCCGCTCTCTGCTCCGCCAGGAGGAAAGGCCTTGAAAGACCTACTGAATTTGCTGAAAAACCAGGGTCAAGTCGAAGAGTTCGACGCCATCCGTATCGGATTGGCTTCGCCTGAGATGATCCGTTCGTGGTCGTTCGGTGAAGTTAAAAAGCCGGAAACCATCAACTACCGTACGTTCAAGCCTGAGCGTGATGGCCTGTTCTGCGCCAAGATCTTTGGCCCAGTAAAGGATTACGAGTGCCTGTGCGGTAAGTACAAGCGCTTGAAGCATCGCGGCGTGATCTGCGAGAAGTGCGGCGTTGAGGTGGCCCTGGCCAAGGTTCGACGTGAGCGCATGGCGCACATCGAACTGGCTTCGCCGGTTGCCCACATCTGGTTCCTCAAGTCACTGCCGAGCCGTATCGGCTTGCTGATGGACATGACCCTGCGTGATATCGAACGCGTTCTCTATTTCGAGAGCTATGTCGTTATCGATCCGGGCATGACCACCCTTGAGAAAGGCCAGCTGCTGAACGATGAGCAGTACTTCGAAGCTCTCGAAGAGTTCGGTGACGACTTCGACGCCCGCATGGGTGCCGAGGCCGTTCGCGAGCTGCTGCACGCCATTGACCTGGAGTTCGAGATTGGCCGTCTGCGCGAAGAAATTCCGCAAACCAACTCGGAAACCAAGATCAAGAAGTTGTCCAAGCGTCTGAAGCTGATGGAAGCCTTCCTCGGCTCGGGCAACCTGCCTGAGTGGATGGTGTTGACCGTTCTGCCGGTTCTGCCGCCAGATCTGCGTCCGCTGGTTCCGCTCGACGGTGGCCGCTTCGCGACCTCGGATCTTAACGATCTGTATCGCCGCGTGATCAACCGTAACAACCGCCTGAAGCGCCTGCTCGATCTGTCCGCGCCGGACATCATCGTGCGCAACGAAAAGCGCATGCTCCAGGAGGCGGTCGACGCCCTGCTCGATAACGGTCGTCGCGGTCGTGCTATCACTGGCTCGAACAAGCGTCCGTTGAAATCCTTGGCTGACATGATCAAGGGTAAGCAAGGTCGCTTCCGGCAGAACCTGCTCGGTAAGCGCGTGGACTACTCCGGTCGTTCGGTAATTACCGTGGGCCCGACTCTGCGTCTGCATCAGTGCGGTCTGCCGAAGAAGATGGCGCTCGAGCTGTTCAAGCCGTTTATCTTCGGCAAGCTGGAAATGCGTGGTCTCGCGACCACCATCAAGGCCGCGAAGAAGATGGTCGAGCGCGAGTTGCCGGAAGTCTGGGACGTACTCGCTGAAGTGATTCGCGAGCACCCGGTACTGCTCAACCGTGCGCCGACCCTTCACCGCCTCGGCATTCAGGCGTTTGAGCCGGTTCTGATCGAAGGTAAAGCGATTCAGCTGCACCCGCTGGTCTGCGCCGCGTACAACGCCGACTTCGACGGTGACCAGATGGCCGTGCACGTACCGCTGACGCTGGAAGCCCAGCTGGAAGCGCGTGCGCTGATGATGTCGACCAACAACATCCTGTCGCCAGCCAACGGTGAGCCAATCATCGTGCCGTCGCAGGACGTGGTCTTGGGTCTGTATTACATGACCCGTGAAGCGATCAACGCCAAAGGTGAGGGTCGCGTATTCGCCGACCTGCAGGAAGTCGACCGAGTGTTCCGTGGTGGCGAAGCTTCGTTGCATGCCAAGGTCAAGGTGCGCATCAACGAAGTCATCAAGGATCGTGATGGCACCATCACCAAGAACACCCGTATCGTCGACACCACTGTCGGCCGTGCGCTGCTGTTCCAGATCGTTCCGGATGGCCTGTCCTACGACGTGGTCAACCAGTCGATGAAGAAGAAGGCGATCTCCAAGCTGATCAACCAGTGCTACCGCACAGTTGGCTTGAAAGACACCGTGATCTTCGCTGATCAGCTGATGTACACCGGTTTCGCCTATTCGACCATCTCCGGTGTATCGATCGGTGTGAACGACTTCGTCATCCCGGATGAGAAGGCGCAGATCATTGACGCCGCCACCGAGGAAGTCAAAGAGATCGAATCGCAGTACGCCTCCGGCCTGGTTACCCAGGGCGAGAAGTACAACAAGGTGATCGACCTCTGGTCCAAGGCCAACGACGAAGTGTCCAAGGCGATGATGGCCAACCTCTCGAAAGAGAAGGTCATCGACCGTCATGGTAATGAAGTCGAGCAGGAGTCCTTCAACTCCATGTACATGATGGCCGACTCCGGCGCGCGGGGTTCTGCTGCGCAGATCCGTCAGCTCGCCGGTATGCGCGGTCTGATGGCCAAGCCGGATGGCTCGATCATCGAAACGCCGATCACCGCGAACTTCCGCGAAGGTCTCAGCGTTCTGCAGTACTTCATCTCCACTCACGGTGCGCGTAAGGGTCTTGCGGATACCGCATTGAAGACGGCGAACTCCGGTTACCTGACCCGTCGTCTGGTCGACGTGGCCCAGGATCTCGTGGTTACCGCGATCGATTGTGGTACTGAGCATGGTTTGCTCATGACCCCGCACATCGAAGGCGGTGACGTGGTTGAGCCGTTGGGTGAGCGCGTACTGGGCCGAGTCATTGCCCATGACGTGTTCAAACCGGGCAGCGACGAGCTGCTGGTCCCTGGTGGCACTCTGGTCGACGAGGAGTGGGTCGAGTTCATCGAGCTGAACAGCATCGATGAAGTGATCGTGCGTTCGCCGATTACCTGTGAAACTCGCTACGGTATCTGCGCCAAGTGCTACGGTCGCGACCTGGCTCGTGGTCACCAGATCAACATCGGTGAAGCGGTCGGCGTTATCGCTGCGCAGTCGATCGGTGAGCCGGGTACCCAGCTGACCATGCGTACGTTCCACATTGGTGGTGCGGCCAGCCGGACTTCCGCTGCTGATAGCGTGCAAGTGAAGAACGGCGGCATGGTACGTCTGCACAACCTTAAGCACGTTGAGCGTCTGGACGGCAACCTGGTAGCCGTGTCGCGGTCCGGCGAGCTGGCGATTGCCGACGAGTTCGGTCGTGAGCGGGAGCGTTACAAGCTGCCTTACGGTGCAGTTATTTCGGTGAAGGAGGGTGACAAGGTCGCCGCTGGCGCCATCGTCGCCAAGTGGGATCCGCACACCCACCCGATCGTTACCGAAATGAAAGGTACCGTGACCTACGTCGGCATGGAGGAAGGCATCACCATCAAGCGCCAGACCGACGAATTGACCGGTCTGACCAACATCGAAGTGCTGGATCCGAAGGATCGCCCAGCCGCCGGCAAGGACATCCGTCCAGCCGTGAAGATGGTGGGTGTCGATGGCAAGGATCTGCTGCTGCCGGGTACCGACGTACCGGCTCAGTACTTCCTGCCGGCTAACGCCTTGGTGGGTGTAGCCAACGGTGTCCAGGTCGGTGTGGGTGATGTTATCGCCCGCATCCCCCAGGAAACCTCGAAGACCCGGGACATTACCGGTGGTCTGCCGCGCGTCGCCGACTTGTTCGAAGCGCGTCGTCCGAAAGAAGCTTCGATTCTGGCTGAGATCAGCGGCACCATCGCCTTCGGTAAAGAGACCAAGGGCAAGCGCCGTCTGGTCATTACGCCGAACGATGGCAGCGATCCGTACGAGGAGCTGATTCCGAAGTGGCGTCACCTCAACGTGTTCGAGGGTGAGCAGGTCAACAAGGGTGAAGTCATCTCCGACGGTCCGAGTGATCCGCACGACATCTTGCGTCTGCTGGGTGTCAGCGCCCTCGCCAAGTACATCGTCAACGAGATTCAGGACGTTTACCGCCTGCAGGGTGTGAAGATCAACGACAAGCACATCGAGACCATCCTGCGCCAGATGCTGCGCAAGGTCGAAGTGGCCGAGTCGGGTGATTCCACCTTCATCAAGGGTGATCAAATGGAGCTGACCGCGGTACTAGGTGAAAACGAGCGTCTGGCAGCAGGCGACAAGTTCATTGCCAAGTACAACCGCGTGCTGCTGGGTATCACCAAGGCTTCGTTGTCGACCGAATCGTTCATTTCGGCGGCATCGTTCCAGGAGACAACCCGTGTGCTCACCGAGGCGGCAGTTACCGGCAAGCGCGACTTCTTGCGCGGCCTGAAAGAGAACGTGGTCGTGGGTCGTCTGATCCCGGCCGGTACCGGTCTGGCCTATCATGCTGAGCGCAAGCGCAAGCGTGAAGCCGACAAGCCGGTACGTGTCAGCGCCAGTGAAGTGGAAGCCGCACTGACCGAAGCGCTGAACTCCAGCGGTAGTTGAGTGCATAGCCTCGTTGCTTCGGCAGCTGGGCTGTCGCTTGACGGGGCGCGCGAGTCTCATTAGACTCATGCACCCCTAAATTTGGCAGGGCACGTGCCCTGCCAAATTGCTTTTGTTGAAAATAAATAGCGTCGAAAGACAACAGTGGAGCTAGTAGATGGCAACTATCAACCAGCTGGTACGTCAGCCGCGTAAGCGTATCGTCGAGAAATCCGACGTGCCTGCGCTGCAGAATTGCCCGCAACGTCGTGGTGTATGCACTCGCGTGTATACCACTACGCCGAAAAAACCGAACTCGGCACTGCGTAAAGTCTGCCGTGTGCGTCTGACCAACGGTTTCGAGGTTTCCTCGTACATCGGCGGTGAAGGCCACAACCTGCAAGAGCACAGCGTGGTCCTGATCCGCGGCGGTCGTGTAAAAGACTTGCCGGGTGTTCGTTACCACACCGTACGCGGCTCCTTGGATACGTCCGGCGTCAAAGGCCGTAATCAGGGTCGTTCGAAATACGGTACCAAGCGTCCGAAGTAATCGGTGCTTGAGCTGAAATTGCAGTTTTCTATTTTTCTGAGTCGATAAGAGTAAGGTCGGGCGCCATCCTTGTGGGGCAGTCCCGAGCTAACCTGAAGACCGTTTGAGGGCTTATCAAATGCCAAGACGTCGTGTAGCAGCCAAGCGCGAAGTGCTTGATGATCCAAAATATGGTAGCCAAATCCTGGCTAAGTTCATGAACCACGTGATGGAAAGCGGCAAGAAAGCCGTTGCCGAGCGTATCGTTTATGGCGCCTTGGAAAAGGTTAAAGAGCGAAAGAACACCGATCCCCTGGAAATCTTCGAGAAAGCTCTCGACGCCATCGCTCCGCTGGTCGAAGTGAAGTCGCGCCGTGTAGGTGGTGCTACTTACCAGGTTCCGGTCGAGGTTCGTCCGTCCCGTCGTAATGCTCTTGCCATGCGCTGGTTGGTAGATTTTGCCCGCCGTCGTGGCGAGAAATCCATGGCTCTGCGCTTAGCTGGCGAGCTGATGGATGCTGCCGAAGGCAAGGGTGCTGCAGTTAAGAAGCGTGAAGACGTGCACCGTATGGCTGAAGCCAACAAGGCCTTCTCGCACTACCGCTTCTAATTTTTGCGCTTCTAAATTTGCGAGGGCTTTATGGCTCGTACTACACCGATTAGCCGCTACCGTAACATTGGTATCGTCGCGCACGTGGATGCTGGTAAAACCACCACCACCGAACGCGTCCTTTTTTATACTGGTAAAAGTCACAAGATGGGTGAGGTGCATGACGGCGCCGCGACCACAGACTGGATGGTGCAGGAGCAGGAGCGTGGTATTACCATTACTTCTGCTGCCATTACAGCCTTCTGGAAGGGTTCCGATAAGCAGCACCCGCACGATTACCGCTTCAATGTCATTGATACCCCTGGGCACGTTGACTTCACCATCGAAGTAGAGCGCTCGCTGCGCGTACTTGACGGTGCGGTCGTGGTGTTCTGTGGTACTTCCGGTGTTGAGCCGCAATCGGAAACCGTATGGCGTCAGGCCAACAAGTACGGCGTTCCGCGTCTTGTTTACGTAAACAAGATGGACCGAGCCGGTGCTAACTTCCTGCGCGTTATCGGTCAGATCAAGCTGCGTCTGGGTCACACTCCGGTGCCAATCCAGTTGGCAATCGGTTCCGAAGACAACTTCCAGGGTCAGATCGATCTGATCAACATGCAAGCTGTCTACTGGGATGATGCTGACAAGGGTATGACTCCTCGTCGCGAAGCTATTCCTGCTGACATGCAGGCGTTGGCTGACGAGTGGCGCGGCAACATGGTTGAGGCTGCGGCCGAGGCCAGCGACGAGCTGATGACCAAGTACCTCGAGGGTGAAGATCTCACCAACGAGGAAATCAAGGCTGCTCTGCGTCAGCGTACTATCGCCGGTGAGATCGTCTTGGCTGTTTGCGGTTCTTCCTTCAAGAACAAGGGTGTTCCCCTGGTTCTCGATGCCGTTATCGACTACCTGCCATCGCCTGACGACATTCCTGCCATCAAGGGTACTCACCCGGATGACGAGGAAATACAGTTGGAGCGTCATGCGAATGATGACGAGCCGTTCTCGGCACTGGCGTTCAAGATCGCTACCGACCCATTCGTGGGTACTTTGACCTTTGTTCGGGTTTACTCGGGCGTGTTGAACTCCGGCGACGGGGTCATCAACTCGGTAAAGGGCAAGAAAGAGCGCGTGGGTCGTATGGTGCAAATGCACGCAAACGCCCGTGAGGAAATCAAGGAAGTACGCGCTGGTGACATTGCGGCCTTGATCGGTATGAAGGACGTCACCACCGGTGAGACTTTGTGCAACGCTGACAAGCCGATCATCCTGGTTCGCATGGACTTCCCGGAGCCGGTTATTTCGGTTGCCGTGGAGCCTAAGACTAAGGATGACCAGGAGAAAATGGGCATCGCTCTGGGCAAGCTTGCTCAGGAAGACCCGTCTTTCCGTGTTAAGACCGATGAGGAGACTGGCCAGACCATCATCTCCGGTATGGGCGAGTTGCACCTGGATATCCTGGTCGACCGCATGCGCCGCGAGTTTAACGTCGAAGCCAACATTGGTAAGCCTCAGGTTTCCTATCGTGAGCGCATCACGAAGAGCTGTGAAATCGAAGGCAAGTTCGTTCGCCAGTCCGGCGGTCGTGGTCAGTTCGGCCACTGCTGGATTCGCTTCGCGCCTGCTGATGAGGGTCAGGAAGGCCTACAGTTCGTCAACGAAGTAGTAGGCGGTGTGATTCCGAAGGAATACATCCCGGCTATCCAGAAGGGCATCGAAGAGCAGATGAAGAACGGCGTTGTAGCCGGTTATCCGCTTATCGGCCTGAAGGCTACCGTGTTTGATGGTTCTTACCACGACGTCGACTCCAACGAGATGGCGTTTAAGGTGGCTGCTTCCATGGCGACCAAGCAGCTGGCTCAGAAGGGCGGTGGTGAGTTGCTTGAGCCAATCATGGCGGTAGAGGTTGTTACCCCTGAAGACTATATGGGCGACGTGATGGGCGACCTTAACCGCCGTCGCGGTATGATCTTGGGTATGGAAGACACGGTCTCCGGCAAAGTGATTCGCGCCGAAGTACCGCTGGGTGAGATGTTCGGTTATGCGACTGACGTTCGCTCCATGTCCCAGGGTCGTGCAAGCTACGCTATGGAATTCAAAAAATACAATACAGCTCCGTCGCACATCGTCGAATCTGTAACCAAAAAACAAGGCTGATTCAGCCCTTTAGGCAAGGAGTTAATTGTCGTGGCTAAAGAAAAATTTGAACGTAACAAACCGCACGTCAACGTTGGCACTATCGGTCACGTCGACCATGGTAAAACCACCCTGACTGCTGCGTTGACCAAGGTGTGTGCCGAAGCTTTCGGTGGCGCCATTCGCGATTTCGCGCAGATCGACAGCGCTCCGGAAGAAAAAGCTCGTGGTATCACGATCAATACTTCCCACGTTGAATACGATTCCAACATCCGTCACTACGCTCA
Organism: Pseudomonas sp. CC6-YY-74; assembly: GCF_002025205.1. GTDB lineage: Bacteria > Pseudomonadota > Gammaproteobacteria > Pseudomonadales > Pseudomonadaceae > Aquipseudomonas > Aquipseudomonas paeninsulae. Next base: position 4,630,763 of record NZ_CP019947.1, read on the forward strand.
CGTAGATTGCCCGGGCCACGCTGACTATGTGAAGAACATGATCACCGGTGCTGCGCAGATGGATGGCGCTATCCTGGTTTGCTCCGCTGCTGACGGCCCGATGCCGCAGACTCGCGAGCACATCCTGCTGTCCCGTCAGGTAGGCGTTCCTTACATCGTGGTCTTCCTGAACAAGGCTGACATGGTGGATGACGCTGAGCTGCTGGAACTGGTTGAGATGGAAGTGCGTGACCTGTTGTCGATGTATGACTTCCCAGGCGACGACACTCCGATCGTGATCGGCTCGGCGTTGATGGCTCTGAATGGCCAGGACGACAACGAGATGGGCACCAGTGCCGTGCGCAAGCTGGTTGAGACTCTGGATACTTACATTCCGGATCCGGTGCGCGTTATCGACAAGCCGTTCCTGATGCCGGTTGAAGACGTGTTCTCGATCTCTGGTCGCGGTACCGTTGTGACTGGTCGTATCGAGCGCGGCATCGTCAAGATCCAGGAAGAAGTTGAGATTGTGGGCCTGCGTCCTACCATCAAGACCATCTGTACTGGTGTTGAGATGTTCCGCAAGCTGCTCGACGAAGGTCGCGCTGGTGAGAACTGCGGTATTTTGCTGCGCGGCACCAAGCGTGACGACGTCGAGCGTGGTCAGGTTCTGGCTAAGCCGGGTAGTGTCAAGCCGCACACCAAGTTCGAAGCAGAAGTCTACGTGCTGAGCAAGGAAGAAGGCGGTCGTCACACGCCGTTCTTCAAAGGCTACCGTCCGCAGTTCTACTTCCGCACTACCGACGTAACCGGTAACTGCGAGCTGCCGGAAGGCGTTGAAATGGTAATGCCGGGCGACAACGTGAAAATGGTTGTTACCCTGATCAAGTCGATCGCCATGGAAGACGGCCTGCGTTTCGCGATTCGCGAAGGCGGCCGTACCGTTGGTGCCGGCGTGGTTGCCAAGATCATCGAGTAATCGGTTGATCTGAAAAAGGCCCCCGCTTGCGGGGGCTTTTTTATTGGGTTGACACTCGTTGGGGCCGTCTATAGAATTGCGCCTCCTTTTAGCGGGTGTACTGCGCCCGCTGGGAATAGCAGCTTGGAATCTGAGGTCAAAATGCAAAACCAACAAATCCGTATTCGGTTGAAGGCTTTTGACCATCGCCTGATAGATCAATCAACCCAGGAAATCGTGGAAACCGCGAAACGTACTGGTGCTCAGGTGCGTGGTCCGATTCCTCTGCCTACCCGCAAAGAGCGGTTTACCGTTCTGACTTCACCGCACGTCAACAAAGACGCGCGTGATCAGTTCGAAATCCGCACTCATAAGCGCGTTCTGGATATTGTCCAGCCGACGGATAAAACCGTTGATGCGTTGATGAAGCTTGATCTTGCGGCTGGCGTGGAAGTGCAGATCAGCCTCGGCTAAAACCTTGGGGTTTTAGTCGTGTAACGCTCTGAAATGGGCGGCCATAGCGGGTGAAAGCCCCGTACACTCATGAGGTTACAACATGACTATTGGTGTAGTCGGTCGTAAGTGCGGTATGACTCGCATTTTCACCGAAGAAGGTGTCTCCATTCCGGTTACGGTCATTGAGATCGAGCCGAATCGCGTCACTCAGTTCAAAACTGAAGAGTCCGATGGCTATCGTGCAGTGCAAGTCACTGTCGGCGAGCGTCGTGCTTCCCGTGTCAGCAAGGCGCAAGCCGGTCATTTCGCCAAGGCGAATGTCGCGGCAGGTCGTGGTGTTTGGGAGTTCCGTCTTGAAGAAGGCGACTACCAGGCTGGCGATCTGATCAACGCTGAAATTTTCCAAGCTGGTCAACTGGTGGATGTCACCGGTCAGTCCAAGGGTAAAGGCTTTGCCGGTACCATCAAGCGTTGGAATTTCCGCGGCCAAGACAACACTCACGGTAACTCCGTGTCCCACCGTGTTCCGGGTTCCATTGGCCAGTGCCAGACTCCGGGTCGCGTCTTCAAGGGCAAGAAAATGTCCGGTCACATGGGTGCTGAGCGCGTGACTGTGCAGTCCCTGGAAGTAGTGCGCGTCGATGCTGAACGCAACCTGCTGTTGGTCAAGGGTGCCGTTCCTGGCGCTACTGGCGGCAACTTGGTTGTTCGTCCGGCAGCCAAGGCTCGCGGTTAAGGGGAAGCTGACATGCAATTAAATGTAAATGGCGCTCAAGCGATCGAAGTGTCCGAAGCGACATTCGGTGGCGATTACAACGAGACCCTGGTTCACCAAGCAGTCGTGGCCTACATGGCCGGCGGCCGTCAGGGCAGCAAGCAGCAGAAGACCCGTTCAGACGTTTCTGGTGGCGGTAAGCGCCCATGGCGTCAGAAGGGCACTGGTCGTGCTCGTGCTGGTACCACTCGTGGTCCGATCTGGCGTGGCGGTGGTGTGACTTTCGCGGCCCGTCCGCAGAATCACGATCAAAAGCTGAACAAGAAAATGTATCGCGCTGCATTGCGTTCGATTCTTGCTGAGCTGGTGCGCACCGATCGTCTGGTGGTGGTTGAGGACTTCAGCGTTGAAGCGCCGAAAACCAAAGACCTGCTGAACAAACTGAATGGCATGGGTCTGACCGACGTTCTGATCGTGTCCGATGCTATTGACGAAAATCTTTACCTGGCTGCTCGTAACTTGCCGCATGTTGAAGTCCGTGACGTGCAAGGTTCCGATCCGGTCAGTCTGATCGCGTACGAAAAGGTGCTGGTTACCGTTTCTGCCGTGAAGAAATTCGAGGAGCTGCTGGGATGAACCAGGAACGCGTATTTAAAGTGCTGCTTGGCCCGCACGTCTCCGAGAAGGCCACACTTCTGGCTGATAAGAAAAGCCAATTCGTTTTCAAGGTTGCAATCGATGCAACCAAGCTGGAAATCAAGAAGGCCGTCGAAAGCCTGTTCAGTGTGAATGTTGCCGCTGTTAATACCGTGAATGTTCTCGGTAAGACCAAGCGCACCGCTCGCGGCCTGGGCAAGCGTAACGACTGGAAGAAGGCAGTTATCTCCCTTCAGCCGGGTCAAGATCTCGATTTCGCCAGCAGTGCTGAGTAAGGGAGGGGTGCATCATGGCAATCGTTAAATGCAAACCGACTTCCCCGGGCCGCCGTTTTGTGGTCAAGGTGGTCAACCAGGAGCTGCATAAAGGCGCTCCTTACGCTCCGCTGCTCGAGAAGAAGTCGAAGACTGGCGGTCGTAACAACAATGGTCGTATCACCACCCGTCATATCGGTGGTGGCCACAAGCAGCATTACCGTCTGGTCGATTTCCGTCGCAACGACAAAGATGGCATTCCAGCCACTGTCGAGCGTATTGAATACGATCCTAACCGTACCGCACACATCGCTTTGCTGATGTATGCAGACGGCGAGCGTCGCTACATCATCGCCCCTAAAGGCGTGAGTGCTGGCGATCAGCTGGTAGCTGGCATCATGGCTCCGATCAAGCCGGGCAATAGTCTGCAACTGCGTAACATTCCAGTTGGTAGCACTATTCACGGTGTCGAATTGAAGCCGGGCAAAGGTGCTCAAATCGCTCGTTCCGCTGGTGCTTCGGCTCAGCTGATTGCGCGTGAAGGTGTCTACGTGACCCTGCGTCTGCGTTCCGGTGAAATGCGTAAAGTACTGGCTGAGTGCCGTGCGACCCTGGGCGAAGTCTCGAACTCCGAGCACAGCCTGCGTTCGCTGGGTAAAGCTGGTGCCAAACGCTGGCGTGGCGTTCGCCCAACCGTTCGTGGTGTTGCCATGAACCCGGTTGACCACCCACACGGTGGTGGTGAAGGTCGTACCTCTGGTGGTCGTCATCCGGTGTCTCCATGGGGCTTCCCGACTAAGGGCGCGAAGACTCGTGGTAACAAACGCACCGATAAAATGATCGTCCGTCGTCGCAAGTAAATAGAGGGATACGACAGTGCCACGTTCTCTGAAAAAAGGTCCTTTTATCGATCTTCACCTACTGAAGAAGATCGAAGTGGCGGTGGAAAAGAACGATCGCAAGCCGGTGAAAACCTGGTCGCGCCGTTCCATGATCCTGCCGCAAATGGTCGGTCTGACCATTGCTGTGCATAACGGTCGCCTGCATGTCCCGTTCTTGTGAACGAAGACATGGTCGGCCACAAACTCGGCGAGTTTGCTGGTACCCGCACTTATCGTGGGCACGTAGCAGACAAGAAAGCCAAGCGTTAAGGGGTTAGGAAATGGAAGTAGCCGCTAAGTTGTCGGGCGCTCGAATCTCCGCCCAGAAAGCCCGCTTGGTCGCCGACCAGATCCGCGGGAAGAAGGTGGGCGAAGCGCTCAATCTGTTGGCTTTTAGCAGTAAGAAAGCCGCTGATATCATCAAGAAAGTGCTGGAGTCGGCTGTGGCCAACGCCGAGCATAACGAAGGCGCAGATGTTGATGACCTCAAGGTCAGCACCGTTTTCGTCAACGAAGGGCGTTCGCTGAAGCGAATCATGCCGCGTGCCAAAGGCCGCGCTGATCGCATCGTCAAGCGGTCTTGCCATATCACTGTCAAGGTTGCGGACAAGTAACGGAGTCGATCAGATGGGTCAGAAAGTACATCCCATTGGCATTCGCCTGGGAATCGTCAAGGAGCACACCTCCGTCTGGTACGCAGACGGTCGGACTTATGCGGACTATTTGTTCGCTGATCTGAAGGTGCGCGAATACCTCCAAGACAAACTAAAAAGCGCGTCCGTAAGCCGTATCGATATCCATCGTCCGGCTCAGACTGCACGCATCACCATCCACACCGCCCGTCCCGGTATCGTGATTGGGAAGAAAGGTGAAGATGTTGAAAGGCTGCGTCAGGACCTGACCAAGCAAATGGGTGTGCCTGTGCACATCAATATCGAAGAAATCCGCAAGCCGGAGCTCGACGGTATGCTGGTTGCGCAGAGCGTAGCTCAGCAGCTGGAGCGTCGTGTGATGTTCCGTCGCGCTATGAAACGCGCTGTACAGAACGCCATGCGCATTGGTGCCAAGGGCATCAAAATCCAAGTGAGCGGTCGTCTCGGCGGTGCTGAAATTGCACGTACCGAATGGTATCGCGAAGGTCGTGTGCCGTTGCACACCCTGCGTGCCGATGTCGACTATGCCATGTACGAAGCACACACCACTTATGGTGTGATCGGTGTCAAGGTTTGGATCTTCAAGGGCGAAGTAATTGGTGGTCGCCAGGAAGAACTGAAACCGCAGGCACCTGCGCCTCGTAAAAAAGCTGCTAAGTAAGGGGTACGCCAAATGTTGCAACCAAAGCGTACGAAGTTCCGTAAGCAGATGACCGGCCACAACCGTGGCCTGGCTCAGCGCGGTAGCAAAGTCAGCTTCGGCGAATTCGCCTTGAAGTCTGTTGCCCGCGGTCGTCTCACCGCCCGTCAGATCGAGTCCGCTCGTCGTGCTCTGACTCGTCACGTTAAGCGTGGCGGGAAAATCTGGATTCGCGTGTTCCCTGACAAGCCTGTTACCAAGAAGCCTCTCGAAGTGCGGATGGGTAAAGGGAAGGGTAGCGTTGAGTATTGGGTAGCCCAGATTCAGCCAGGCAGAGTCCTGTATGAAATCGAAGGCGTTTCCGAAGAGTTGGCGCGTGAGGCTTTCGCCTTGGCGGCTGCAAAGCTGCCACTCGCCACCACTTTTGTTAAGCGGACGGTGATGTGATGAAGGCGAATGAACTTCGTGAAAAATCAGCACAGCAGCTGAACGAGCAATTGCTCGGCCTGCTGCGCGACCAGTTCAATCTGCGTATGCAGAAAGCAACTGGCCAGTTGGGGCAGTCTCACCTGCTCTCGCAAGTTAAGCGCGATATCGCTCGTGTGAAGACTGTGCTCAATCAGCAGGCAGGTAAGTGATCATGGCTGAAGCCGAAAAAACAGTCCGTACGCTGACCGGCCGTGTCGTCAGCGACAAGATGGACAAGACCATCACCGTATTGATCGAGCGTCGCGTTAAGCACCCGATCTACGGTAAATATGTCAAGCGTTCGACCAAGCTGCACGCGCACGACGAAAGCAACCAGTGCCACATCGGTGACAAGGTTTCCATCCGTGAAACCCGTCCCGTAGCCAAGACCAAATCTTGGGCGCTGGTTGAAGTTCTCGAACGCGCAGTGGAAGTCTAAGGACTAGGGGTCGGAGAAATATATGATTCAGACTCAATCCATGCTCGACGTCGCTGACAACAGTGGCGCTCGTCGCGTTATGTGCATCAAGGTGCTGGGCGGTTCGCATCGCCGTTACGCGGGCATCGGCGACATCATCAAGGTGACCGTCAAGGAAGCAATTCCGCGCGGTAAAGTGAAAAAGGGCCAAGTGATGACTGCTGTAGTAGTCCGCACTCGTCACGGCGTTCGTCGCCCTGATGGCTCGATCATTCGCTTCGATGGCAACGCTGCTGTTCTGCTGAACAACAAGCAAGAGCCGATCGGCACCCGTATTTTTGGGCCAGTGACTCGTGAACTTCGCTCTGAGAAGTTCATGAAGATCGTCTCGCTCGCCCCTGAAGTGCTCTAAGGAGATCCGACATGCAAAAGATTCGTCGTGACGACGAGATCATCGTGATCGCCGGTAAAGACAAAGGTAAGCGTGGCAAGGTGCTCAAGGTTCTCGCTGACGACCGTCTGGTCGTTGGTGGGTTGAACCTGGTGAAGCGCCATACCAAGCCGAACCCGATGTCGGGCGTTCAGGGCGGTATCATCGAGAAAGAAGCGCCTCTGCACGCTTCCAACGTGGCCATTTTCAACAGTGAAACCAACAAGGCTGACCGTGTTGGTTTCAAAGTTGAAGAAGGTAAAAAAATTCGTGTCTTCAAGTCGACCCAAAAAGCGGTTGATGCTTGAACACTGCTAGGTAGAAGACCATGGCACGACTAAAAGAGATTTACCGGAAAGAACTCGCGCCGAAGCTTAAGGAAGAACTTAAGCTTGCGAACGTGATGGAAGTTCCGCGCATCACCAAGATCACTCTGAACATGGGCTTGGGCGAGGCGATCGGTGACAAGAAAGTCATCGAGCACGCTGTAGCCGATCTGGAAAAGATTACCGGTCAGAAAGTCGTAGTGACTCATGCCCGTAAATCGATTGCAGGTTTCAAGCTGCGTGAAGATTGGCCGATTGGCGTCAAGGTAACCCTGCGCCGCGATCGCATGTACGAGTTCCTGGATCGTCTGCTGTCTATCTCCCTGCCTCGGGTTCGCGACTTTCGCGGTCTGAATGCCAAGTCCTTCGATGGTCGTGGCAACTACAGCATGGGTGTTAAAGAGCAGATCATCTTCCCGGAAATCGACTACGACAAGATCGATGCCCTGCGTGGTCTGGACATAACCCTGACTACCACTGCGCGTACGGATGATGAGGGTCGTGCTTTGCTGCGCGCCTTCAAATTCCCGTTCCGCAACTGATTGGAGTTGGACCATGGCTAAAATGAGCATGAAAAACCGTGAGCTGAAGCGTCAGCAAACGGTAGCCAAGTACGCGAAGAAGCGTGCTGCGCTGAAAGCTACCATCGCCGATCTGAACGCCAGTCCGGAAGCGCGTTGGGAAGCTCAGGTAGCCCTGCAGAAGCAGCCGCGTGATGCCAGCGCTTCGCGTCTGCGCAATCGCTGCCGCATTACCGGTCGTCCGCACGGCGTATATCGCAAGTTCGGTCTGTCGCGTATCAAGCTGCGTGAGGCTGCAATGCGTGGCGACGTACCGGGTCTGGTCAAGGCCAGCTGGTAAGTCCTCGTCGCACCCTGAGTCTGTCCGGTTGAGATACTTGGCGGATTCAGTCAGGCAAAATGAAACAAGCCCCTTTTGGGGCTTGATTCATTTTTGATCAGTCTCTAGAATGTTCGGCTCGCCTGAGCCAGGGCTTTTGATTTGCCCGGCGTTTTGGTGACTCTAGCCGTAAGGCTAATTCTTTTTGTATCAGGAGCGTCAAGCCCATGAGTATGCAGGACCCGTTAGCGGACATGCTAACTCGTATCCGTAATGCCCAGATGGCTGAAAAGTCCGTCGTAAGCATGCCGTCTTCCACGTTGAAGGTGGCTGTAGCCAAAGTTTTGAAAGACGAAGGTTATATTGCGGGATATCAGATCAGCGGTGAAGTTAAGCCGCAGCTGTCCATCGAGCTGAAATATTTCGAAGGCCGTTCGGTTATCGAAGAAGTGAAGCGCGTTAGCCGTCCAGGCCTTCGCCAGTACAAGTCCGTTGATGATCTGCCAAAAGTTCGTGGCGGTCTCGGCGTTTCCATCGTCTCCACCAATAAAGGTGTGATGACGGATCGCGCGGCGCGCGCTGCCGGTGTCGGCGGCGAAGTGCTTTGTACAGTGTTCTAGGGGGGGATAAGCATGTCACGCGTCGCTAAGAACCCCGTCACGTTGCCCGCTGGTGTAGAGATCAGTCTCGCCGGTCAGCAACTTTCGGTTAAGGGTGCCAAGGGTGCTCTAGAGCTGAATATTCATTCGTCCGTTGAAGTGGTCCAGGAATCCGGGGAGCTGCGTTTTGCTGCTCGCAACGGAGACCAGCAGACTCGCGCAATGGCCGGTACCACTCGTGCGTTGGTCAACAATATGGTGATCGGCGTAAGCACTGGCTTCGAGCGCAAGCTTCAGCTGGTAGGCGTTGGTTACAAGGCGCAAGCCAAAGGTCAGGTCTTGTCCCTGGCTCTAGGCTTCTCCCACCCGATCAACTACGAGCTGCCGGAAGGCGTTGTTGCTGAAACCCCTAGCCAGACCGAAATCCTGATTAAGGGTGTCGATAAACAACTGGTTGGTCAGGTTGCTGCGGAAATCCGTGATTTCCGTCGTCCTGAACCTTATAAGGGCAAAGGTGTTCGTTACGCTGACGAAGTCGTCCGTCGTAAAGAAGCCAAGAAGAAGTAGGGCCTAGCAAATGACCGACAAAAAAGTTACTCGACTGCGTCGCGCTCGCAAAGCACGCCTGAAAATGCACGAGCTCGAAGCCGTGCGTCTCTGCGTGTACCGCTCTTCGCAGCATATCTATGCCCAGGTCATTTCGGCCGACGGCAGCAAGGTTCTGGCCAGCGCCTCTACCTTGGACAAAGCACTGCGTGATGGCGCCACTGGCAACGTCGACGCAGCCAAGAAAGTTGGCGAGCTGGTTGCCGAGCGTGCGAAAGCCGCTGGTGTGACTCAGGTTGCATTCGACCGTTCTGGCTTCAAGTACCACGGCCGCGTCCAGGCGCTGGCTGATGCTGCTCGTGAAGGCGGGCTGGAGTTCTAAGTTATGTCAAATAACGACCAAAAGCGCGACGAAGGCTATATCGAGAAACTGGTACAGGTTAACCGCGTAGCCAAAACCGTAAAGGGTGGCCGTATCTTCACTTTCACTGCGTTGACCGTAGTAGGTGATGGTAAGGGTCGCGTCGGTTTCGGCCGCGGCAAATCCCGTGAAGTGCCAGCTGCTATTCAAAAAGCGATGGAAGCTGCTCGTCGCAACATGATCCAGGTGGACCTGAATGGCACCACTCTGCAGTACGCGATGAAGTCTGCCCATGGCGCCTCCAAGGTGTACATGCAGCCGGCTTCTGAAGGTACCGGCATCATCGCCGGCGGCGCCATGCGTGCCGTGCTGGAAGTGGCTGGTGTGCAGAACGTTCTGGCCAAGTGCTACGGCTCGACTAACCCCGTGAACGTGGTACATGCCACTTTCAAAGGTTTGAAAGCTATGCAGTCGCCTGACTCTGTTGCGGCCAAGCGTGGCAAGAGCGTCGAGGAGATTCTCTAATCATGGCTAATACCGTAAAAGTCACGCTGATCAAAAGCATGACCGGCCGTATCCCCAACCACAAACTCTGTGTGAAGGGGTTGGGTCTGCGTCGCATCGGTCACACCGTAGAAGTCCTGGATACTCCCGAGAATCGCGGGATGATCAACAAGGCTTACTACATGCTGCGAGTCGAGGGTTAATACATGTACCTGAACGATTTGAGTCCTGCGCCGGGTTCCCGTCGCGAGAAGCACCGTCCGGGCCGTGGTATCGGTAGTGGTTTGGGTAAGACCGGTGGCCGTGGCCACAAGGGTCAATCCTCCCGCTCCGGTGGCACCATTGCTCCGGGTTTTGAAGGCGGCCAGCAGCCTCTGCACCGTCGTTTGCCCAAGTTCGGTTTCGTTTCCCTGAAGGCTATGGATCGCGCAGAAGTGCGTACTTCCGAGCTGAACAAGGTCGAAGGCGGCGTTATTACTCTGCAAGCGCTGAAGGATGCCAACCTGATTAACCAACATGTACGGCGTGTGAAAGTCATGCTGTCCGGTGCGGTTACTCAAGCGGTTACCCTTAAAGGTATCGCTGCCACCAAAGGTGCGCGTGCGGCTATCGAAGCAGCTGGCGGTAAGTTCGAGGAATAAATGGCTAAGCAAGGTGCTCTCTCAGCGCTCAGCAATGGCGGGTTATCCGAGCTCTGGGCTCGTCTGCGCTTTCTGCTCATGGCGATTATCGTCTATCGCATTGGCGCACACATTCCAGTTCCAGGCATAAACCCGGACCGGTTGGCGGACCTGTTTCGGCAGAATGAGGGGACCATTCTTAGCTTGTTCAACATGTTTTCCGGTGGCGCGCTGGAGCGCATGAGCATTTTTGCATTGGGGATCATGCCGTACATTTCGGCATCGATCATCATGCAGCTCATGACTGCTGTTAGCCCGCAACTGGAGCAGTTGAAGAAGGAAGGTGAGGCTGGTCGTCGTAAGATCAGCCAATACACCCGCTACGGCACCCTCGTTCTGGCATTTGTTCAAGCTATCGGCATGTCCGTTGGTTTGGCTAGTCAGGGCATAGCGTTTTCGGTTGATTTCGGCTTCCACTTCGTTGCAGTCACCACCTTTGTGGCGGGTGCAATGTTCATGATGTGGCTAGGCGAGCAAATCACTGAGCGTGGTGTTGGCAACGGTATCTCGATGCTGATTTTTGCAGGCATCGTGGCCGGTCTGCCGTCGGCGATCGGGCAGTCTTTCGAGTCTGCTCGTCAGGGCGATATCAATATCTTCGCCCTGATTGCCATCGGTTTGCTGGCAGTAGCGATCATCGGTTTCGTGGTGTTCATTGAGCGTGGGCAGCGCCGCATTGCGGTGCACTACGCCAAGCGTCAGCAGGGCCGCAAGGTCTTTGCCGCGCAGACCAGCCACTTGCCTTTGAAGGTGAATATGGCGGGGGTTATCCCGGCTATTTTCGCCAGCAGCCTTCTGTTGTTCCCGGCCTCGCTGGGTGCCTGGTTTGGTCAGTCCGAAGGTATGGGCTGGCTGCAGGATATTTCACAGGCTATCGCTCCTGGTCAGCCGTTGAACATTTTGCTGTTTAGTGCAGGGATCGTTTTCTTCTGCTTCTTCTACACAGCGCTAATGTTCAATCCGAAAGACGTAGCGGAAAACCTGAAGAAGTCCGGTGCCTTTATTCCGGGTATCCGTCCGGGCGAGCAGTCGGCGCGCTATATCGATGGCGTATTGACTCGTTTGACCATGTTCGGTGCTCTGTACATGACGGCCGTTTGCTTGCTGCCCCAGTTTCTGGTGGTGGCGGCCAACGTACCGTTCTATCTTGGCGGGACCTCGTTGCTGATCGTGGTAGTGGTTGTGATGGACTTTATGTCGCAAGTACAATCGCACCTCGTTTCGCACCAGTACGAATCCCTGATGAAGAAAGCCAACCTGAAGGGCTACGGCAGCGGCATGATGCGCTGAAGTGTCCATAAGGTTCGAGGAGTTGGTGATGAAAGTTCGTGCATCAGTGAAAAAGCTGTGCCGCAACTGCAAGATTATTCGTCGTGAAGGTGTCGTTCGAGTTATTTGCAGCGCGGAACCGCGTCACAAGCAGCGCCAAGGCTGAGTGTGATTGAAATGTTACAAGCCCGGCAGCTAGTGCGCTGCCGGGTTGATTATTTGTCCTTACAGCGCTAATATCTCGCGCCTTATTTCTTGGCTTCCGGGGCGTAGGTAGCTGTCAATTGGAGTTCCACTGAATGGCCCGTATTGCAGGCGTAAACATTCCGGATAACAAGCACGCTGTTATCTCGTTGACCTACATCTTTGGTGTTGGTCGCACTACCGCACAGAAAATCTGTGCGGCTGCTGGTGTTAATCCGGCAGTAAAGATCAAAGATCTCTCTGACGAGCAGATCGAGCAGCTGCGTGGCGAAGTAGCCAAGGTGAATACCGAAGGCGACCTGCGTCGTGAAGTGAACATGAAAATCAAGCGCTTGATGGACCTGGGTTGCTACCGCGGCCTGCGTCATCGTCGTGGTCTGCCGGTTCGCGGTCAGCGTACCAAGACCAACGCGCGTACCCGTAAGGGCCCGCGTAAGCCGATCCGCAAGTAATCGCATTCGCGCATCGACAGGAATCTAGTCATGGCAAAACCTGCTGCTCGTACTCGTAAGAAAGTCAAAAAGACGGTGGTTGATGGCATCGCCCACATCCACGCTTCCTTCAACAACACAATCGTGACCATTACTGACCGTCAGGGTAACGCCCTGTCCTGGGCTACCTCCGGTGGTTCGGGTTTCCGCGGCTCGCGTAAAAGCACCCCGTTCGCTGCCCAGGTGGCTGCTGAACGTGCTGGTCAAGCTGCGCTGGAATTCGGCCTGAAGAACCTCGACGTCAACGTCAAGGGTCCCGGTCCGGGTCGTGAGTCCGCTGTCCGTGCTTTGAACGGCTGCGGTTACAAGATCGCCAGCATCACCGATGTGACACCCATCCCGCACAACGGATGCCGTCCTTCGAAGAAGCGTCGCGTGTAATCAGGAGACAGTGAGAAATGGCTCGTTACATTGGTCCCAAATGCAAACTGTCTCGTCGTGAAGGCACTGATCTTTTCCTGAAAAGTGGCGTCCGCGCCCTGGAATCGAAGTGCAACATCGAAGCAGCCCCAGGTATTCACGGTCAGCGCCGTAGCCGTCAGTCCGACTACGGCACCCAGCTGCGTGAAAAGCAAAAAGTTCGTCGTATCTACGGTGTGCTTGAGCGTCAATTCAGCGGTTATTACAAAGAAGCAGCCGGCAAGAAAGGCGCTACTGGTGAGAACCTGCTGCAACTGCTCGAGTGCCGTCTGGATAACGTGGTTTATCGTATGGGCTATGGTGCTACCCGCGCCGAATCCCGTCAGCTGGTTTCGCACAAAGCGATCAGCGTAAACGGTAAGACTGTAAACGTGCCGTCCTACCAGGTTAAAGCTGGCGACGTCGTTGCAGTTCGCGAGAAGTCGAAGAATCAGCTGCGTATTGTTCAGGCTCTTGAACTGTGTGCCCAGCGTGGCCGCGTTGAATGGGTAGAAGTAGACATTGAGAAGAAGTCCGGCCTGTTCAAAGCCGTACCGGTTCGCAGTGATCTCTCCGCTGACATCAACGAAAGCCTGATTGTCGAGCTCTACTCCAAGTAAGGGCTAGAAAATAGGTGCATCCATGCAGATTTCGGTAAATGAGTTCCTGACCCCCCGCCATATCGATGTGCAGGTGGTCAGTCCGACCCGCGCCAAGATCACACTCGAGCCTCTCGAGCGTGGCTTTGGACACACCTTGGGCAACGCGCTGCGTCGCATCCTGTTGTCCTCCATGCCTGGCTGTGCAGTAGTCGAGGCCGAGATTGACGGTGTACTCCATGAGTACAGCGCCATTGAAGGTATTCAGGAAGATGTCATTGAAATCCTGCTTAACCTGAAAGGTCTGGCTATCAAGTTGCACGGTCGCGACGAAGTGACGCTGACTCTGGCGAAGAAGGGCTCGGGTGTAGTCACCGCTGCCGATATTCAGCTGGATCATGATGTCGAAATCGTCAATGGCGACCACGTGATCGCTAACATGGCTTCCACTGGCGCGCTGAACATGAGGCTCACCGTAGCTCGTGGTCGCGGCTATGAGCCGGCTGACGCTCGTCAGAGCGATGAAGATGAAAGCCGCAGCATTGGTCGCTTGCAGCTGGATGCTTCGTTTAGCCCGGTACGCCGTGTGTCGTACGTGGTAGAGAACGCTCGTGTTGAGCAGCGTACTAACCTGGACAAGTTGGTTATTGACCTGGAGACCAACGGTACTCTGGATCCTGAAGAGGCTATCCGCCGTGCCGCAACCATTCTGCAACAGCAGTTGGCTGCGTTCGTCGACCTCAAGGGTGACAGTGAGCCTGTGGTTATCGAACAGGAAGACGAGATTGATCCGATCCTGTTGCGTCCGGTTGATGACCTGGAACTGACCGTACGTTCGGCAAACTGCCTCAAGGCAGAGAACATTTACTACATCGGCGATCTGATTCAGCGCACCGAAGTGGAATTGTTGAAAACGCCGAACCTGGGCAAGAAATCCCTGACTGAAATCAAGGATGTTCTGGCTTCACGCGGTCTGTCCCTCGGTATGCGCCTCGACAATTGGCCGCCGGCAAGTCTGAAGAAAGACGATAAGGCGACTGCCTGAACGTCATCATCACCGAACGTCAGTTTGGTAAGGAATTGAACCATGCGTCATCGTAAAAGTGGCCGTCACCTTAGCCGCACAAGCGCACACCGTAAGGCTATGTTCCAGAACATGGCGGTGTCGCTGTTCGAGCACGAGCTGATCAAAACTACTCTGCCGAAAGCCAAAGAGCTGCGTCGCGTTGCCGAGCCGCTGATTACTCTGGCTAAAGAAGACAGCGTTGCTAACCGTCGTCTGGCCTTCGACCGTACCCGTTCGAAAGCCATTGTCGGTAAGTTGTTCAACGACCTGGGCAAGCGTTACGCCACCCGTCAGGGCGGTTATCTGCGTATCCTCAAGTGCGGTTTTCGCACTGGTGACAACGCTCCGATGGCTTATGTTGAGCTGGTCGACCGTCCGGTCGGCGGCGCAGTAGAAGCTGCCGAGTAAGTTGTAGGTTGTAGAAAAAACCGGGCCTTGGCCCGGTTTTTTTGTTTTTGCTGGGGATAGTTTTCCGCACGCCATGTTTGATCTTATGGGCGACCGCCTGCTCGGGTAAGGTTTGGCCGTCTTCGAATCTGCCGATTACGGCCCCATAAGAACAATTGCCCAGCATGTCTGAGCCTACCGCTCTAAGCCTGATCCCGCCTGCTGTCGTCTTGACCCTGGCTCTCTCCTACGTCGCCTTATTCTGGGTGCCGTTTCCGGTCTGTTACTGCTGTCGTCTACGCTGTCGCTGAACAAATTTTCCGAAACCGTCCTGAAGCTCATGCAAGGCGAAACCATCGGTTGGCTGATCCTGGTATGCGGCAGTTTCGGCGCCTTGAGTGCATGGTTGTGTGTACCGGTGGCGCACTGGCTTATGGGCGTGCTGCGTTGACGCTGACCAAGGGCCGGTGCTCTTCGTTGTTGATGACCTTTGTCCAGGGCGTGGTGATCTTCGTCGCTGATTACCTCAATGCCCTGACCGTGGACGAAGCCATGAAGCGGGTGATCGATTGCTTCAAGAGCTCCCGCGAGATGCTCGATCAGATGGTCGATGGTTTCAAGACCCTGTTGCCGGCTATCGGCATCGTCATTGCCGCCTTTATCTTCAAGGGGTGTGCGCTCAGCTGATGCGGCCGCGGTCTGCAGTGGGGTCGCTCAAGCCCTATATGAGCCCACGGATACTGCCTGCCATGGCGTTTCTGACCATGGCCGATTTGGCTTTAGCCGCGGGCTTGTCCTGGGGCATCTTCGCCTTGAGCATTCCCATCATCATGCCCCTGGCGTATGCGTCGCAGGCCGATAATCCCAGGGCCATAGGCGCTACTGGCGGCTTCGGGCTTTGGCGGCCAAGGCTGTTTCTACAGTGATTCCAGCGTATTGGCGGCCCAAGGCTCCGGTTGTAATCCGATCTTCCATGCCTTGACTCAGTTGCCCTATACCCTGCTCGCCGCGAGGTTGGCCTTTGTCGATTTCGTGCTCGTCGCTTGAATCGGGCGAGCGGGAAAACAACGGGTCCTGGTGGCCCGTTTATTGTCTAGAGGATCAAAGATTATAACTATCGAGTTGTTACGCTTGATAAATTGGTTCCCATGTCCAAGCGGGTCTAGGCTTGTTCCATCGTCGGCCGCAGTCGATGGGACCGACCCGCTGAGGAGAAAGGAGAGAACCATGTCGAACCAAGGTAAATGCCCGTTCAATCACGTCGCTGGCGGTGGCACGACCAACAAGGATTGGTGGCCGAACCAGTTGCGTGTGGATTTGCTCAATCAGCACTCTGAAAAGTCCAACCCGCTGGGCGAGAAGTTCAACTACGCCGAGGAATTCAGGAAGCTCGACTACAAGGCGCTCAAGGCGGACCTGGTCAAGCTGATGACCGACAGCCAGGACTGGTGGCCGGCCGACTTCGGTCACTACGGCCCGCAGATGATTCGTATGGCCTGGCACGCCGCCGGCACCTACCGCACCACCGACGGTCGCGGTGGCGGTGGTCGCGGCCAGCAACGTTTCGCCCCGCTGAACTCCTGGCCGGACAACGTCAATATCGATAAATCACGCCGCCTGCTCTGGCCGATCAAGCAGAAGTACGGGCAGAAGATTTCCTGGTCCGATCTGTTCATTCTCGCCGGCAACGTGGCGCTCGAATCCATGGGTTTTCGCACCCTTGGCTTTGGCGCCGGTCGTGACGATGTGTGGGAACCGGACATGGATGTGAACTGGGGGGCGGAGATTGCCTGGCTGGGCGTGGATCCAGAGCGGGTCACTGGCGACCGTGAATTGACCGCGCCGTTCGGCGCCACCCACATGGGCCTGATCTACGTCAACCCGGAGGGCCCGAACGCCAGCGGCGACTACCTGGAAGCAGCCAAGGACATCCGCACCACCTTCACCCGCATGGCCATGGACGACGAGGAGACCGTTGCCCTGATCGCCGGCGGTCATACCTTCGGCAAGACCCACGGCGCCGCGCCGGAGTCGCACAAGGGGCCGGAGCCCGAGGCTGCGCCAATCGAGGCGCTGGGCCTGGGCTGGATCAGTGACTTCGGTAGCGGTCACGGCAAGGACAGCATCTCCAGCGGCATAGAAGTCACCTGGAGCAAGACCCCGACGCTGTGGAGCAACAACTTCTTCGAGAACCTGTTCAACTACGAGTGGGAGCTGACCCAGTCGCCCGCCGGCGCCAAGCAGTGGGTGGCCAAGGATGCGCCGGAGATCATTCCGGACGCGCATATCCCGGGCAAGTTCCACAAGCCGACCATGCTCACCACCGACCTGACCCTGCGTTTCGACCCCGAGTTCGGCAAGATCTCCAAACGCTTTCTGGACGATCCGCAGGCCTTCGCCGATGCCTTCGCCCGCGCCTGGTTCAAGCTGATCCATCGCGACATGGGACCGAAGGCCCGTTATCTCGGTCCGGAAGTGCCGAAAGAGGATCTGATCTGGCAAGACCCGCTGCCGGCGCCGGCACATAACCCGAGCGCGGCCGATATCGCCGACCTCAAGGCCAAGATCGCCGCCTGCGGACTGTCGGTTGGCGATCTGGTCTCCGTGGCCTGGGCCTCGGCCTCGACCTTCCGCGGCGGCGACAAGCGCGGCGGTGCCAACGGTGCGCGTCTGGCCCTGGCTCCGCAGAAGGACTGGGAGGTCAATCAGCGCGCCATCAAGGCCCTGCCCAAGCTGCTCGAGATCCAGGCAGCGTCCGGCAAGGCCTCGCTGGCCGACGTGATAGTGCTGGCAGGCAATGTCGGCGTGGAGCAGGCCGCCAAGGCCGCCGGGGTAAGCGTGGCTGTGCCCTTTGCTCCGGGACGGGTGGATGCCGCGCAGGATCAGACCGATGTCGAGGCTTTCGCCCCGCTGGAGCCCGTCGCCGACGGCTTCCGCAACTACCGCAAGGGCAGGCTCGGCGTACCGATCGAGACCATGTTGGTCGACAAGGCTCAGCTGCTGACCTTGAGCGCGCCTGAGCTGACCGCGCTGGTCGGCGGCCTGCGCGTGTTGGGGGCCAACCATGACGGCAGTCAGCATGGCGTGTTCACCGACAAGGTCGGCGTGCTGAGCAACGACTTCTTCGTCAACCTGCTGGACATGGGCACCGAGTGGAAGGCGGTGGGGGCCGAGGCGGAAACCTTCGAGGGCAAGGATCGTAAGAGCGGCGAGGTGAAATACACCGGCACCCGCAACGACCTGGTCTTCGGTTCCAACGCGGTGCTGCGTGCTTACGCGGAGGTCTACGCCAGCAGCGATGGCACGGAAAAGCTGGTCAAGGACTTCGTCGCCGCCTGGACCAAGGTGATGAACCTGGACCGCTTCGACCTCGCTTGACCTGTAGCCGCTGGAGCACCCTATGGCGCTCCACCGGCTGCGCTCAACCAACCGTGCGACGCCTCCCTCGTGGAGGCGTCGTGCTTTTAGCTTGACCGTGGCGAACGGCCAGCGGAGCATTCGGCCATTTCACGGATGCAGCAAGGATTCCAGGTATGCAGGGCCACATCGAAGTCATCGATTATTTGAAAATGCTGCTTAAAGGCGAGCTGGCGGCGCGCGATCAGTACTTCGTGCATTCACGTCTGTATGAGGATTGGGGGTTCAGCAAGCTCTACGAGCGCATCAACCATGAAATGGAAGAAGAGACTCAGCACGCCGATGCGTTGTTGAAGCGGATTCTGTTTCTCGAAGGCACGCCGGATATGACCCCGGATCCCTTCATGTTCGGCCAGACGGTGCCGGAGATGCTCAGGCTCGATCTGGCCCTGGAGTACCAGGTACGCGCGGCCTTGAGCAAAGGCATCGCGCTATGTGAGCGGCATCAGGACTATCAGAGCCGCGACATCCTGCTGGTTCAGCTCAAGGACACCGAGGAGGATCATGCTTACTGGCTGGAGATTCAGCTGGGGCTGATCGACAAATTAGGCCTGGAGAACTACCTGCAGGCGCAGATGTAGGTGCATCGATAGCAACGAAAAGCCCCGAAATAGTCGGGGCTTTTCTTATTGCGCCGCTATTCGTCGTGCGGGTTTGGCAGGGGCTCGTCGACTTCCTGTCCGGGGCGCAGCAGGTGATCCGCTTCGGCCGGATCCTGGGTTAGCAGGCTGCCGTCGGCGCTGGCGACCAGCAGTGCTTCGAGCATTTCCCTGACGTTGTTGCGCAGCATGCCGATGGACTTCTGTCCGCGGCTGTTCGGCCCGGTTATTTCCATCAAGATACTGCCGCCCAGTGGTCCTTCGGCACCCTTGGCAAGGCTCTCGCTGGCCAGCAGCGCATAAGCGTTACGAGCAATGCCGGGCTCGCCACCGCCACGGCGAATGCTGCCGTCCGGGCGCTGGTAGTAATAGTTGCTGATTTCCATATGGCCGATCTGCATGGAGCGCTTCTTCATCACCAGGGCCATCTGCTTCGACAGGTTGACCGCTTCCTGAGCGACCTCGGTGTTGGTCGGCCAGGCGATCGAGGCAGTCACCTGACGTCCGGGGCGATTGGCCTGTGGGTCGGCGTCGTCGAGCACGACGGCTGGGTTCTGGTTGTGTACATCGACCATCCACATGGGTTGATAGCGGTCATAGGCGCTGCGCACTGCCAGGGCTTCCGGCACCGGGTTCTGGCTTGGATTGAAATGCGCTTGGTCGGCCAGCCCTGGATTGCACAGCACCTGAGTGCTCTGGCTCCAATCCGGCCAGTGGTAGCGGTTGATGTCGTAGCTCCATTGACGCGGGCCATCTTCGGTCGTGTAGGCGGTGACATTGGCGCCCAGACCCTGGTCGAGTTTGCTCGGGTCCAGGCTGCCATCCGCGCGCAGGCAGCTGGCGGTGGTTTGCGGCGCGCTGAAATCGACGTTGCCGCGGGTGGCGAGTGCGGTTCCGTCGGGGTTGACGCGGGGAATCAACAGCACTTGCAGGTTAGCCAGCACCTGCTCGGAGAAAGAACCGCCGGACGCCAGCTTGCGAATCAGGTCGAGGGCTGCTTCGGTGCCGTGGGGTTCGTTGCCGTGCTGCTGGGTGATGATCATCACCGCAGGGTTATCCGGTTTGCCCAGGCGTGCCAGCCAGATCGGCCGGCCTTCGCCGCTGGTGCCGGTCTGTTCGAGGCTGAGCACTCCGCCGGAGCGACGCGCCACTCCGGCGAGTTGCTCATACAACTGGGCATTGCTCATGAAGCCTTCGAGCGAGACATGCTGTTGCTCGTTGAGCCAAGGCCCATTCGGTTGGGCGGCAGCGGCAATCACGGGGGTAAGACCTGCGCCAAGCAGGAGGGCGGCAAAAGTCAGGCGCATCGGGAACACTCCTTGTAGAAGACAGGATGTCCCGCCAGCACTGTCCGGGGGACTCCAGTGTGACCTGGCCCAGGCGCAGAGGTTGCGTTTGCCGTGAAGCTGCTGAGGTTTCATCGCGGCCGCGACGAAACCTCAGCAGGCCATCGACTTCAGTTGGCGATGCGGGCGCGTTCCAACACCGGCTTGAGGAAATAGCCGGTGTGCGACTGCGGCATCTCGGCGACTTCTTCCGGGGTGCCGCAGGCGATGATTTGGCCACCCTTGGAGCCGCCTTCCGGGCCGAGGTCGATCAGCCAGTCGGCGGTCTTGATTACGTCCAGGTTGTGCTCGATCACCACCACGGTGTTGCCGTGGTCGCGCAGCCGATGCAGTACGTCGAGCAGTTGCTGGATATCGGCGAAGTGCAGGCCGGTGGTCGGTTCGTCGAGGATATACAGGGTCTTGCCGGTGTCGCGCTTGGACAGTTCGCGCGACAGCTTGACCCGCTGCGCCTCGCCGCCGGACAGCGTCGTCGCGCTCTGGCCCAGCTTGATATAGGACAGGCCTACATCCATCAAGGTTTGCAGCTTGCGCGCCAGGGCCGGCACGGCATCGAAGAACTGTCGTGCTTCCTCGATGGTCATTTCCAGCACCTCGTGGATGTTCTTGCCTTTGTATTTCACTTCCAGGGTTTCGCGGTTGTAGCGCTTGCTCTTGCACACATCGCAGGGCACGTAGATGTCCGGCAGGAAGTGCATCTCCACCTTGATCAGGCCGTCACCCTGGCAGGCTTCACAGCGTCCCCCTTTGACATTGAAGGAGAAGCGACCCGGACCGTAGCCGCGCGAGCGTGATTCGGGTACGCCGGCGAACAGCTCGCGGATCGGCGTGAACAAACCGGTGTAGGTGGCCGGATTGGAGCGCGGCGTGCGGCCAATTGGGCTCTGATCAATGTCGACCACTTTGTCCAGGTGCTGCAGGCCGTCGATGCTGTCGTGAGCGGCGGCTTCCAGGGTAGTGGCGCCGTTAAGAGCCGTGGCACTGAGTGGATAGAGGGTGTTGTTGATCAGGGTCGACTTGCCTGAGCCGGATACCCCGGTGACACAGGTCAGCAGGCCGAGCGGAATATCCAGGTCGACATTGCGCAGGTTGTTGCCGCGTGCGCCTTTGATTTTCAGGGACATGGTCTTGTCCCAAGGGGTGCGCTTGTCCGGCACCGCGATCCTCACCCGGCCCGAGAGGTATTTGCCGGTCAGCGAATCCGGGTGGGCCATGACCTCGGCCGCGGTGCCCTGGGCGACGATCTGGCCGCCATGCACGCCAGCGCCGGGACCGATATCCACCACGTAAT
Source organism: Pseudomonas sp. CC6-YY-74 (assembly GCF_002025205.1). Lineage (GTDB taxonomy): Bacteria > Pseudomonadota > Gammaproteobacteria > Pseudomonadales > Pseudomonadaceae > Aquipseudomonas > Aquipseudomonas paeninsulae. Next base: position 4,652,196 of record NZ_CP019947.1, read on the forward strand.
CGGCCATGCGAATGGCGTCTTCGTCATGTTCCACCACGATCACCGTGTTGCCGATATCGCGCAGATGCCGCAGGGTGCCGAGCAGGCGTTCATTGTCGCGCTGGTGCAGGCCGATCGAGGGCTCGTCGAGGATATACATGACCCCGACCAGGCCGGCACCGATCTGGCTGGCCAGGCGGATGCGTTGGGCTTCGCCACCGGAAAGGGTATCGGCACTGCGATCCAGGGTCAGGTAATCGAGGCCGACGTTGACCAGGAACTGCAGGCGCTCACGGATTTCCTTGAGGATTTTCTCGGCAATCTCGCCGCGCCGGCCAGGCAGTGCCAGGCTGGCGAAATACTCGGTGGCGTCGCCAATCGGCATACCGCTGACTGCCGGCAGGGTCCGCTCGCCGACCCAGACATGCCGCGCCTCACGGCGCAAGCGAGTGCCACGGCAATCCTGGCAGGACTGGGTACTGAGGAACTTGGCCAGCTCTTCGCGCACGCTGGTTGACTCGGTCTCGCGGTAGCGGCGGTCCAGGTTCGGCACTATGCCTTCGAAGGGGTGCGAGCGTTTGACGATGTCGCCACGGTCATTCAGGTACTTGAAATCGACGTTCTGCGTGCCGCTGCCGAACAGGATGCACTTCTGGTGCTCGGCGCTGAGTTCGTCGAATGGCACTTCCAGGCTGAAGCCATAGTGCGCGGCCAGGGAGCCGAGCATCTGGAAGTAATAGACGTTGCGCCTGTCCCAGCCGCGAATCGCGCCCTCGGCCAGGGTCATCTCGCCATTGACCAGGCGCTTGATGTCGAAGAACTGCTTAACCCCCAGGCCGTCGCAGGTCGGGCAGGCGCCGGCCGGGTTGTTGAAGGAGAACAGCTTGGGTTCCAGCTCGCTGATCGAGTGGCCGCACAGCGGGCAGGCGAAGCGTGCGGAGAAGATGATCTCCTCGCCGGTTTCGCCTTCCATCGGCGCAATCAGTGCCAAGCCGTCGGCCAGCTTGAGCGCGGTCTCGAAGGATTCGGCCAGGCGCTGCTGCAGGTCGCCGCGGGCCTTGAAGCGATCCACCACCGCATCGATGCTGTGCTTCTTCTGCTTATCCAGCTTGGGCAGTTCGTCCAGTTCGTAGATTTTGCCGTTGACCCGCACCCGGACGAAGCCCTGGGCGCGCAGTTCATCGAACACGGCCAGGTGTTCGCCCTTGCGCTCACGGATCACCGGCGCCAGCAGCATCAGCTTGCTGCCTTCGGGCAGGGCCAGCACCTGGTCGACCATCTGGCTGACGGTTTGCGCTTCCAGCGGCAGGTCGTGATCCGGGCAGCGTGGAATACCCGCGCGGGCGTAGAGCAGGCGCAGGTAGTCGTAGATCTCGGTAATAGTGCCGACAGTTGAGCGAGGGTTGTGCGAGGTGGATTTCTGCTCAATGGAGATCGCTGGAGACAGGCCTTCGATGGTGTCGACGTCAGGCTTTTCCATCATCGACAGGAACTGCCGGGCATAGGCCGATAGCGACTCGACGTAACGGCGCTGGCCCTCGGCGTAGAGGGTGTCGAAGGCTAGCGAGGACTTGCCCGAGCCGGACAGGCCGGTGATCACGATCAGCTTGTCGCGCGGCAGGGTCAGGTCGATGTTTTTCAGGTTATGGGTGCGGGCACCCCGGATCACAATCTTGTCCACAAACAGCGGCCTCGCATGGCGGGCGGGAAACCAGTGAGTATACGGCCCCGTGACACAGCGCGGCAAAGCGTGACGGCTGTGCCGCGTCGAGCGGTGCCTAGGGTCTGTTGACTTTTCGAGTCGACCCGTCCCTTCGGGTTGCGCGGCAAATGGCACCATGCGGCGTTGCAGGATTTGGCAAGGGAACACCATTCCCGGCGTCCTGCGCCTTGCCTGGTGCCATTTACCACAGCAACGCGGCTCGCCGCGAAGCGTCAACAGACCCTATAATCGGCGCCTATTTCATCAAGGCGTTTCCCATGTACGATCCCTACAGCGAGCGCATGAGTGGCGGTGAAACCCGTGCGGTCGCTGGGCTGGCGCTGGTATTTGCCTTCCGCATGCTTGGCATGTTCATGGTCCTGCCGGTATTGGCGACCTACGGCATGGAGTTGCGCGACAGCACCCCGGCGTTGATTGGCCTGGCCATTGGCGCCTATGGCCTGACCCAGGCATTCCTGCAGATACCCTTTGGCATGCTCTCCGACCGTATCGGGCGGCGCCCGGTGATCTATGTCGGGCTGCTGATTTTCGCCGCCGGCAGTCTGTTGGCGGCCAATGCCGACTCGATCTGGGGCGTGATCGCCGGTCGTGTGCTGCAGGGGTGCGGGGCAATTTCCGCTGCGGTGATGGCGTTGCTCTCCGACCTGACCCGAGAGCAGCACCGCACCAAGGCCATGGCCATGATCGGCATAAGTATTGGTCTGTCCTTCGCCGTGGCCATGGTAGTCGGTCCGCTGCTGACCCGCGCCTTTGGCTTGTCCGGGTTGTTCCTGGCTACAGCGGCCATGGCCTTGCTCGGCATCGTCATCGTCGCCGGGGTGGTGCCGCGAGCGGCCGGGCCGCTGCAGCATCGCGAGTCCGGCGTTGCCCGGCAGGCGTTATTGCCGACCTTGAAGCATACCGACCTGTTGCGCCTGGACTTCGGCATCCTGGCCCTGCATGCGATTCTGATGGCCAGTTTCATCGCCTTGCCGCTGGCGCTGGTGGAGCAGGGCGGGTTGCCCAAGGAAGAGCACTGGTGGGTGTACTTGACCGCGCTGTTGATCGGCTTCTTCGGCATGGTGCCGTTCATCATCTATGGCGAGAAAAAGCGCCACATGAAGCGCGTGCTGCTCGGCGCCGTGGCCGTGCTGCTGGCCTGTGAGCTGTATTTCTGGCAGTTCGGCAGCAGCTTGCGTGCACTGGTACTGGGCATCGTGGTGTTTTTCACCGCGTTCAATCTGCTGGAAGCTTCGCTGCCGTCACTAATCAGCAAGGTTGCACCTGCCGGCGGCAAGGGCGCGGCGATGGGGGTGTACTCGACCAGTCAGTTTCTCGGTGCTGCGCTGGGCGGTATTCTCGGGGGTTGGCTGTACCAGCATTACAGCCTGTCGGGGGTGTTCCTCGGTTGCGCCGGCATGGCTCTTCTCTGGCTAGTCTTTGCTGTTACTATGCGTGAACCGCCTTATGTCACCAGTCTGCGCTTGCCGCTTTCAGCCGCGGCATTGCACGAAGTGGGGCTGGCCGAGCGTTTACAGGCAGTGCCCGGAGTGGCGGATGCTGTGGTGGTGCGTGATGAAGCGGCCATCTATATCAAAGTGGATACCCAACAATTGGATCGCATGTCCCTCGAGCGCCTGATCGAAGCGGCGCCGGCGACGTGCTGACAGCTATAGGAGAATGTTATGGCCCGTGGGGTTAACAAAGTTATTCTGATCGGTACCTGCGGACAGGATCCGGAAACGCGTTATCTGCCCAGCGGCAACGCAGTGACCAACCTGAGTCTCGCCACCAGCGAGCAGTGGACCGACAAGCAGACCGGCCAGAAGGTCGAGAAAACCGAGTGGCACCGTGTCTCGCTGTTCGGCAAGGTTGCGGAAATCGCCGGCGAATACCTGCGCAAGGGTTCGCAGGTGTATATCGAAGGCAAGCTGCAGACTCGCGAGTGGGAAAAAGACGGCATCAAGCGTTACACCACCGAGATCGTCGTCGACATGCAGGGCACCATGCAGCTGATTGGTGGCCGTCCGGATAACGCCGGTGGCGATTCGGCGCCACGTCAGCAGCGCCCGGCGCCGCAACGTGAACAGCAGCAGCAGCAGCAGCAGGCGCCGCGTCCGGCCCCGCAGCAGCAGGCCAAGCCGGCGCAGGATTTCGACAGTTTTGACGACGACATCCCGTTCTAAGGTGCCGCAGAGACTTTTCTGTAAGGTTTCAAATTAAAACCCCTGTAGCTCTCACTCAGTTACAGGGGTTTTTCTATGCGCGTGAATAATGGCTGCTCCTGGTCATTCTGCCTCGGGGTTTGGGGCTTTGCTCGAGGTTCAGGTCGATGCCCGAGCGTTGCGCGCCGCGGCCTGGAGCAGCAACCAGTCGACCAGTTCGGCTAACTGCGGAGAGGGTTCTGGTCGTTCGGGATAGACCAGGAAATAGGCATCGCCGGTGCGCACCTTCAGCTCGAAGGGGGTGGCCAGGCGCCCGGCTTCCAGGTCTTCGCCGATCAGCGACCAGTCGCCGATGGCCACGCCGAGGCCCTGCGAGGCCACCGTCATGGCTAGATCCAGGGTATCGAAATGCTGACCCTTGCCGATGCTGTTAACTGTGGTGCCGGCGGCCTTCAGCCAGGCCTCCCAGTCGCGCTGGTCGCGCGTGGGGTGCAGCAGGGTGTGGCGCTCCAGGTCGGCCGGCTGGCTGAGCGGCAGCGGGCCGCTGAGCAGTTGCTGCGCGCAGACCGGGGTGAGCAGCTCATCGAACAGGTGGTGAGCCACCAAGGCGGGGCCGGGCTGGCTGCCGAACACCACGGCCGCGTCGAACTCCTCGCCGCGAAAATCCACCGTGTGCTGCACCGTGGTCGTCAGCTCCACGGGCACGTCCGGTCGCTCGGCCTGCCAGTGCATTAGCCGCGGCAGTAACCAGCGCATTACGCAGGTGGGGGCCTTCAAGCGCAGTGCCTCGCGCCGCGCGCCCACTCGCTCGACCGCCTCGCCGATCAGGCCGAACGCCTGCTGGATCTGCGGAAACAGCTCGCGACCTTGCGCGGTCAGGCTCAGGCCGCGCGCCTGGCGCTGGAACAACGGGTAGCCCAGGTGACTCTCCAGACCGGCGATCTGCCGGCTTACCGCGCCCTGGGTGATGTGCAGCAGTTCGGCCGCACGGGTGAAGTTGCAGCACTGGGCGGTGATCACGAAGGTATGCAGCGCAGGCAGAGGTGGAAGCCGTTTCATGGAGGCTCAGCTATGCAGTGAGGACATGCCTAGTATGACTATTTTTGCATTGTCCGGTGGTTGGGCAGGAGGTCAAATTAGACCTTGCCTGCACTTTATCGCGCATCTGCACAGCCCGCTGAATCCCTGGGCGCGCAATGCCACGAGTGCAGTAGACCTCAGCTACTGAACAGGACAAAAGAACATGGCGACATGTGGCGAAGTATTGGTGAAGTTGCTCGAACGCTACGGTGTCGAGCGGGTATTCGGCATCCCCGGCGTGCATACCGTCGAGCTCTACCGCGGGCTGGCCCGCTCGCCCATCGAGCATGTCACCCCGCGTCATGAGCAGGGCGCCGGTTTCATGGCCGATGGCTATGCACGCACCAGCGGCAAGCCGGGGGTGTGTTTCATCATCACCGGTCCTGGCATGACCAATATCGCCACGGCCATGGCCCAGGCCTATGCCGACTCGATCCCGATGCTGGTGATTTCCAGCGTGCAGGCGCGCAGCCAGCTCGGTGGTGGACGTGGCAAGCTGCACGAGCTGCCGTCGCAGAGCAATCTGGTCGCCGGTTTCTCGGCCTTCTCGCACACCCTGCTGGCGGCCGCCGAGCTGCCGGCGGTGCTGGCGCGCGCCTTTGCCGTGTTCCAGGCGGCACGTCCGCGCCCGGTGCATATCGAGATTCCGCTGGATGTGCTGGTCGAGGAGGCCGACGAGCTGCTGAGCAGTCAGCCGATCAGCCTGGCCCGGCCCGGCGCCAGCCCGGTGGCCATCGCACAAATGGCCAGCCGGCTGGCTGGCGCCCAGCGGCCACTGATTCTCGCCGGTGGCGGCGCGATCGATGCGGCGCCGGCGCTGACCCGGCTGGCCGAGCAGCTGCAGGCCCCCGTGGCGCTGACCATCAATGCCAAGGGCCTGTTGCCCTCGGCCCATCCGCTGTTGATCGGCTCGACCCAGTCGACCGTGGCGACCCGCGAGCTGGTGGCCGAGGCCGATGTGGTGTTGGCCGTGGGTACCGAGTTGGGCGAAACCGATTATGACGTGACCTTCGCCGGTGGCTTCGAGATCCCCGGCGCATTGCTGCGCATCGACATCGACCCGGACCAGGCCGTGCGCAATTACCCGCCAGCCATGGCGCTGGTCGCCGACTCCGCGCTGGCGCTGGAGGCCCTGCATGCGGCACTGGCCGAACAGGCATTGGCCCCGCGTCGCGCCGACTGGGGCAGCGCTCGCGCCGCGCGGTTGCGTGCGGACCTTGAGGCGTCCTGGGATGCGCCAATGCGTGGGCAGACCCGCTTCCTGCAGACGGTGCTGGAGGAGTTGCCGGACGCGGTATTGGTCGGCGACTCGACCCAGCCGGTGTACAGCGGCAACCTGACCCTGAACCTGGAGCAGCCTCGGCGTTGGTTTAACTCATCGACCGGCTACGGCACCCTCGGCTACGCCTTGCCGGCGGCCATCGGTGCGCTGCTCGGCGACAGCCGCGAAGGCGCGCAGCGGCGCCCGGTGGTGTGCCTGATCGGCGACGGCGGACTGCAGTTCACCCTGGCCGAACTGGCCAGTGCGGTGGAGGCGCGTGCGCCGATCATCGTCCTGCTGTGGAATAACCAGGGGTACGAGGAGATCAAGAAGTACATGGTCAACCGCGATATCGAGCCGGTCGGTGTGGATATCTTCACCCCGGACTTCGTCGCCGCGGCCAAGGCACTGGGCTGTGCGGCGGGGCGGGCGAATGACGCCGAGGCGTTGCGCGCGGCCCTGCGCCAAGCACGTGAAACTCAGTTGCCGACCCTGATCGAAATCGACCAGCAGGCCTGGATGAATGAGGTAGCTACATGTTGAACAGCCGCCCGACGCACAATGGCGCACTCGCCGGTCTGTATATCGGCGGGCATTGGCAGAGCGGTGGCGACAGCCTGAAGGTGATCAATCCCGCCACCGAAGAACTGCTAGTGAGTGTGGCCGGCGGCGATGCCGCGGCGGTCGAGCAGGCGGTGCGCGCGGCGAGTGATGCTTTTCCGGCCTGGGGCCGCAGCGTCGGGGTCGAGCGGGGCGCCTGTCTGCGCCGGATCGCCGCCGGTGTCGACGAGCGCCGCGAGCGTCTGATCCAGCTGCAAGCGCGTAACAACGGCAAGCCCTTGGCGGAAGCGGCGATCGATGTTGACGATGTGATCGCCACCTTCACCTATTACGCCGAACTGGCCGAGGCGCTGGATGTTCAGCAGGACGCCGCGGTGGCGCTGCCGAGCAGCGAGTTCGCCGCCCGCCTGCGCCGCGAGCCCTGTGGCGTGGTGGGGCTGATCGTGCCGTGGAATTTCCCTATGGTGACCACCGCCTGGAAGCTGGCTCCCGCGCTGGCGGCCGGCTGCACGGTGGTGCTGAAACCCTCGGAGGTGACCCCGCTGCCGGAACTGGAGCTGGCCGACATCATCGCCGCGAGCGGCCTGCCGGCCGGGGTGTTCAACCTGGTCTGCGGCACTGGCCTGGAGGTCGGAGCGCCACTGGCGGCGCATCCGGGGGTGGCCAAGTTGTCGTTCACCGGCAGCAATGCGGTGGGCGTGCAGGTCATGCAGCGCGCCGCCGAGACCATCAAGGGCGTCAGTCTGGAGCTGGGCGGCAAGTCCTCGCTGCTGGTGTTCGCCGACGCCGACCTGGATCTGGCGGTCGAGTTGGCCTGTGGCGGCGGTTTCTTCAACGCCGGGCAGATGTGCTCGGCGACCAGTCGGGTACTGGTCGCCGCTGAGCTGGCCGAGGAGTTCCTGGCGCGCTTGCAGGCGCGGGCCGAGGCGATTCGCGTCGGTGACCCGTTTGCGGCGGACGTGGAGATGGGTGCGCTGGTCAATCAGGCGCAGTACCAACGGGTCTGCCGGCATATCGCCGACGGCCTGGATGTCGGCGCGCGCTTGCTGACTGGTGGTGAGCGGCCGGCTGGCCTGTCGCGTGGCTATTTCCTGCGGCCCACGGTGTTTACCGAGGTGCCATTGGATAGCGCCCTGTGGCGCGAGGAGATCTTTGGGCCGGTGCTTTGTGTGCGCAGCTTCAGCACGGAAGAGCAGGCCATCGAACTGGCCAACGACAGCGAGTTTGGCCTGGTAGCGAGTGTGGTCAGTGGCGACGCCGGCCGCGCCGAACGGGTCGCCAATGCCTTGCAGGCTGGCCTGGTGTGGATCAACGCGCCGCAGGTGATCTTCCCGCAGGCGGCCTGGGGTGGCTACAAACAAAGCAGCATCGGCCGCGAGTTGGGGCCCTGGGGGCTGCAGGCATTCCAGGAAATCAAGCATGTGATTCGCGCCCTTTAAGCGGGCGTATGTGGCGCCCGCATGCCTGCTGGCGAGGCATGCGTTTTGCGCATGGCTTCGATGACAATTTATCGATTGTTGGCTTGGCGAGTGCGCCGCAGGATGGCTTGGCCAACTCAGGCCGCACCAGTGTTAGTGGGGCCTGAGGTCAGGTTGAACGGTTTATTGCAGGGAGCCCGGCACCGCGCCGCAAGCTCCTGAAGACAAATAAAAACAAGAGGCAACTGCGATGAGCGAACACGATTTCAACAGAAGAACATTCATCAAAACGGTAGGTGTCGCATCGGTGGCTGCCGCGGCCTTGTCCTTTCCCTTCATCAAGGCCAGTGCCGGCGACATGAAGTTTCATGGCAAGACCCTGCGCCTGCTCACCTGGTCCGACGACACCGGCCTGGCGGCGCTGCGCAATATCGCCGCGACCTTCGAAGCCAAGACCGGCGCCAAGGTGATCGCCGACCGTACCGGCAGCACCTCGGAGATGGTCGCCAAGCTCAAGGCCGGTGGTGATCGTCCGCAATACGACATCATCACCCTGGCCGGTGTCGGCGCCGAAGGCCTGGCCAGCGCCGGACTGCTGGAAAAGCCCGACCTCAACCGCATCCCCAACCTGCGCGACGTGCCGGCGCAGTACCAGACCGGCGCCGGCGGGCATGGCATCGGCTACCTGCTGTGGTGCAACAGCCTGATCTACAGCACCCGCACCGTGAAAGAAGCGCCGGACAGCTACGCCGCCCTGTGGGACCAGGACATGGCGCCGAACATTTTCCTGCCGCCACCAAACTGGACCGAGGCCATGGACCTGATCATCATCGCCGCCAAGCTGGCCGGCGGTGACGAGCACAATGTCGAGCCGGGCTTCAAACTGCTCGAGAAGCTCAACGACCGGGTCGTTACCCTGGGCGAGAATCCCAACCAGATCGCCGAGCTGTTCCGCACCGGTTCGCTGGACATGGGCGGCCTCTATGCGCCGGCCTTCTTCCCCAAGCAGATCCGCGATCCGGCCTACGGCCTGGGCGCCACCTTCGGCATGAAAGAGGGCTTCTACACCGACCTGATGCTCTCGGTCATGCCCAAGCACCGTCCGGGCGATACCGACCTGGCCTACGCCTTCATCGACCATTCGCTCGACCCGCTGGTGCAGGGCAAGATGGCCGAAGACATCTTCAACGGCCCGGTCAACGCCAAGGCGATCATCTCCGCCGAGGCGCGCAAGAGCCCGTACATCCTCACGCCTGAGCAGATCTCGGAAAAGGCGATCATGCACGACAACGCCTTCCTGGCCACCGTGCACGACCAGTGGATTCGCCGCTACACGGAAATCTTCTCTTCCTGATGTAGCTACGCGCACTGCGCCGCGGGCCTCTGGGCGCCGGCGCGGTGTGCGGCAACCTTCTGTACTGATGAGATCAGCGAAATGGCACATTCAACTCTGACCCGTCCGGTCGGCGTGGCGCCCCTGCGCCCGGCCAAGACGTTTTCTCCGACGGCACGCGCCTGGCTGTTCCTCTCGCCGGCGATGCTGTTTCTCGGCGTACTGATTGCCGCCAGCCTGCTGGTGCTGCGCATGAGTGTCGGCACCAAGGGCGCGGAATGGAGCGGTTTCAGCCTGGCCAGCTACGCCCAGTTGCTCGAGCCCTATTACCTCAAGTCGCTGCTGCTGACCTTGCGTCTGGCCCTGGTCAGCGCGCTGATCGCGGTGCTGCTGGCGATTCCGGTGGGCTACTGCATGTCGCGTTTGCAGTCGCCGCTGTTGCGTCGGCTGTTCCTCGCCGCGGTGCTGATGCCGTTGCTGGTCAACCTGCTGCTGCAAAGTTACGGCTGGCTGGTGATTCTCGGTCCGGGCGGGATGCTCAATCAGGCGCTGCTGGGCCTGGGCCTGATCGATCGACCGGTGATGCTGCTGTACAACCAGGCGGGTGTGCTGATGGGCCTGGTGCAGACCGCCTTCCCGTTGGCGGTGCTGCCGATCGCCAGTGCCATGCGCGGCGTGGCGTGCAGCTACGAGGAGGCGGCGGCGACCCTCGGCGCCAGCCGCGCGCAGGTGTTCCGCCACGTGGTGTTGCCGATGAGCCTGCCGGGGATCATCACCGGCGCCACCCTGGTGTTCGCCTACAACGCCAGCAGCTTCGTGGTGCCACTGCTGCTTGGCGGCCGCCGGGTGCCGATGCTGGCGGTGATGGTGCATGACCAGATCGCCCCGCTGATGAACTGGCCGGCAGCCTCCGCCGCCGGGGTGGTGCTGATCGTCACCACGCTGGCGATCATGACCTTCTCCGAATTCGTCACCGGCCGTCGTCGGCGCATCCTGGAGGCTTCGCAATGAGCAGTCCACTCAAGAGCCTGTTGCGCGGTGCCGCCCCGTTGCCGGGTGAAACCGGGCGTTTCGCCATGGGCCTGTCCGGGGTCATCCTGTTGCTGGCGGTGCTGCCGATCCTGAGCATGATCGTGATGTCGTTCAGCGGCGCCTCGAACCTCGACTTCCCGCCGGCCAGCTATAGCCTGCAGTGGTACCAGGCGGCCTGGAACACCTTCGTTTCGCCGGACGCCAGTGACGTGCTCAGCCTCGGTCAGGCGTTCACCACCAGTCTGCTGGTGGCCACCCTGAGCATGCTGTTCGCCACCCTGGTGGCGGTGCCGGCCGCCTATGCATTGGTGCGCTGCGAATTCCGCGGCAAGGCGGCGGCGCTGCAGCTGATGTCGCTGCCGCTGGTGTTTCCCATGGTGGTGCTGGGCCTGGCGCTGTTGCTGATATTCGACAACCTGCCGTTTCACCTCAGCACCTCGCGGCTGGTGATCGCCCATGTGATCCTCGCCCTGCCGTTTGTGGTGAGAAATTGCACCGCGGCCATGCTGTCGATCGGCAGCGAGGTCGAGGAGGCCGCGCAAATGCTCGGCGCCTCGCCGCTGCGCGCCATCGTCGATGTGGTGGTGCCGCTGATGCGCTCGGGGATTCTGGCCGGGATGCTGCTGGCCTTCATCATCTCGTTCAATGAATTCACCGTGACCTACTTCCTCTACAACATCGACGTGATGACCGTGCCGATCTGGATGTACAGCCGCACCGTGTCCTCCCTCGACCCGACTGTTTTCTCGTTCGCCGTATTGATCGTGCTGATCGACTTCGCCCTGATCTGGGCGCTGGAGAAGCTGGTTGGCGAAGGTGGCGTGTCCTTTTAATTCAGCCGGGCAGGCCCTGGCGGCTTGCCGGCAACAGCTTATTGGAGGTGCCGCATGAGCGGATTAGTTCTAGAAAACGTTGAAAAGCATTACGGCTCGGCCTGCGCCGTGACGGACGTCAATCTGCACCTGCCGGAGGGCAAGCTGGTGTGCTTTCTCGGTCCCTCGGGCTGTGGCAAGACCACCTTGCTGCGCATGATCGCCGGGCTGGAAACCCTCAGCGGCGGGGAAATCCGCCTGGACGGTGAAGACATCAGCCGCACCCCGGCGCATCAGCGCAACTTTGGCATGGTGTTCCAATCGCTGGCGCTGTTCCCGCACATGACCGTTGGCGAGAACATCGCCTACCCGCTGCGTTTGCGCGGGGTGAGCAAGGCTGATCAGCAGGCGCGAGTGACTGAACTGCTGCAACTGATCCAGTTGCAGGAAATGCTCGACCGTCCGGTGGCCAAGCTGTCTGGCGGTCAACGCCAGCGCGTAGCGATTGCCCGGGCGATTGCCGCACGACCGAAACTGCTGCTGTTGGACGAACCCCTGTCGGCGCTGGATGCCAAGTTGCGCGAGTCCATGCAGGTCGAGATCCGCCAGCTACAGCAGCGCCTGAATATCACTACCATCCTGGTCACCCATGACCAACGCGAGGCCATGACCATGGCCGATATCGTGGTGGTGCTCGGCGAACACCGGGTGCAGCAGGTTGGCACGCCAATCGAGATCTACCGCAACCCGGCCAACGCTTTCGTCGCCGACTTCATCGGCAGCGGCAATATCTTCCCGGCGATCGCCCTGGGCAGCGGCCGGGTGAGCCTGCCAGGCGGCGCGGCGCTGCAGGTGCCAATCTGCGAGAGCATTCAAGCCGGCACCAGCATCAAGCTGCTGGTGCGCCCGGAAGACTTGACCTTGTCGCTGCCCCAGGCCAGCGCAGGCAATCGTCTGCAGGGCACCGTGACTTTCGTGCGCGACAGCGGCGCGACCATCGAAACCACCATCGAGTGCTCCGGCGTCTCGCTGACCGCGCTGAACACGCCTTGTCAGGGGATTGGCCTGGGCATAGGCAACCCGGTGTCGGTGACCATTCCGGCCGCAGCCTGTCGGGTACTGACCGCCTGAGTGTGGGTAGGTTTGCTGCGGGTAGCGCGTTCGTGGGCAGCCAGCCGCCAGCTCATGAAGGATGCATGAAGCTGTCTGCCGAGCGCCGTCTGGCGAGGGCCTTGCGCCAGGTCGTCGCTGGTTTGGCCTCTGCTGTCGTGCGCTGCATTAGGCGCGCCTAATGACGGCGTGCGCGTAAACCCGCAAAATGCGACACTTTGGCGCGATATCAGCGTCTAATTTCGATAATGCCAAACCGGGAGAGAGGCGGTGGCCGGGGGTCAGGAGTGATGAGCAGGGGGGCGTGGCTAGCGTTATGCCGGGTTGCCCATTGACGTCGCCTGACGGCATCGGCCGTTGCGAGACACCATGCGTATGCGTTTAATGCTGTTGGGTGGCGGTAATGCCTTGGGGCAGGCACTGATCCGTCTCGGCGCCGAGGAGGACATCGGCTTCCTTGCGCCGCGCCCGCCGGAAACCGGCTGGGATGTCGGAAGCCTGACCGAGTTGCTTGACGACACGCGCCCCGATGCACTGATCAACCTGGCTTACTATTTCGACTGGTTTCAGGCCGAAGGGGTGAGCGCGGCGCGTCTTGCTGCCCAGGAGCAAGCGGTCGAGCGGCTAGCCGAGCTTTGTCAGCATCATCAGATTCGCCTGTTACAGCCGTCCAGTTACCGGGTGTTCGATGGTTCGCGGGTTACCGCCTACAGCGAAAAGGAAGAGCCGGTACCCTTGGGCGTGCATGGTCAGGCCTTGTGGCGTATCGAGCAGCGCGTGCGCGCGGTGTGTCCGCGGCATGTGTTGTTGCGCTTCGGCTGGCTGCTGGACGAGAGCCCGGACGGCCAGCTCGGGCGTTTCCTGGCGCGTGCCGAGCGAGAGCAAAACTTGTCGTTCGCCGATGACCGGCGCGGCAACCCGACCCCGGTCGATGATGCCGCGCGGGTGATCCTCGCCGTGCTCAAACAGCTCGATTGCGAGACGCCGTTGTGGGGCACTTTCCACTATGGCGGCAACGAGGCAACCACCTCGCTGGGGTTGGCTCAGGCAGTGTTGAGCGAGGCGCGCCACTTCCGCAGCAATCTGCTCGAAGACATCGCGGCGCAGGCCCATGCCACGCGCCCGGATGCCGCCGAGGAGCCGCAGCACGCGGTGCTGGCCTGCAAGAAAATCCTGCACACCTTCGGTATCAAGCCGCGCGCCTGGCGCTCTGGGCTGCCGAGCTTACTGGATCGCTACTATCGCCATGTCTGACACGCCTATTCTGGTTACCGGCGGCGCCGGTTTCATCGGCTCGCACCTGGTTGACGCGCTATTGGGGCAAGGCCATAGGGTGCGCGTGCTGGACAACCTTTCCATGGGCAAGCGCGCCAATCTGCCGCTGGACAACCCGCGGCTGCATCTGCTCGAGGGCGATGTGGCCGATGCGGTCCTGGTCGATCAGGCCGTGGCCGGTTGTGCTGCTGTGGTGCACCTGGCCGCGGTGGCCTCGGTACAAGCCTCGGTGGACGATCCGGTGAGTACTCACCAGAGCAACTTCGTCGGCACCTTGAATGTCTGCGAGGCCATGCGCCGGCACGGCGTCAAACGGGTGGTCTATGCCTCCAGTGCGGCGGTTTACGGCAACAATGGCGAAGGCCAGGCGATTGATGAGGGTACTGCCAAGGCGCCGTTGACCCCTTACGCGTCGGATAAGCTGGCCAGTGAGCATTACCTGGACTTCTATCGCCGTCAGCATGGCCTGGAACCGGCGATTTTTCGCTTCTTCAATATTTTCGGCCCACGTCAGGATCCGTCCTCACCTTACTCCGGGGTGATCAGTATCTTCACCCAGCGGGCGCAGCAAGGCTTGCCGATCGGCGTGTTCGGCGATGGCGAGCAGACCCGCGATTTTTTCTATATCGGCGATCTGCTGGCGCTGCTGACGCAGGCGCTGGACCTGCCGCAGGTTGTCGTGGGGGCGGTGAATGTCGGCTGGAATCAGGCCGTCAGCCTCAACCAGCTGTTGGCCGAAATCGGCGGTTTATGTGGCGGCTTGCCGGCGCTTGAGTATCAGGCGGCGCGGCCCGGCGATATCCGTCATTCGCGGGCGAATAACCAGCGTTTGTTGGAGTGTTACCAGCTGCCGCCGGCGACCTCCATGCGTGAGGGTTTGCGCAAGCTATTGGGCCAAGGCTGATCTGTAGCGACAAAAAAGCCGGCGCTGAGGCCGGCTTTTTTGTCGGTGGCGGTGTGGCTTAGAACTTGTAGCCGAGGGCGACCATGTAGACGAATGGATCGACCTCGACATCGACCTTGACCTTCTCGCCACCGAAGGAGGTGGTGCCGGTGGTGTCGATGTCGATGTAACGCACGTGAGCGTTGAACAGCAGGTTGTCGGTCAGCATGTAGTCCATGCCCGCCTGGGCGGCGAGGCCCCAGGAGTCTTTCATGTCGAGGCCGCTGAAACCCTTGCCTTCGGCTTCGCTGCTCAGCTTGTCGTCGAAGAACCAGGTGTAGTTGATGCCCACGCCCGCATAGGGCTGGAAGGCGGAGGCGCCGTCGAGCGGGTAGTAGACGACGCTCAGGGTCGGTGGCAGGTGCTTGAGTTCACCCAGTTTGCCATTCAACCCGGCAAAACCGCCCGGCATACCTTTCACACCGACGTCATGGCTGAACGGGGTGGCGGCGAGCAGGTCGATGCCGATATGGCTGGTGAGCATGTAGGTGCCAGTCAGGCCCAGTTGGGTGTCGCTGTTCAGCGTGGCTTTGGTGCCGGCCACGTCGCTGTTCAGTGCGCCGACCCAGAGATCGCTGCTGCTTTCATGCGGATCGACGGTAGCGGCACCTGCGCGCACGATGATGTCGCCTGCCTGGTAGGCCTGGGCGAAAGGGGCGGCCAATGCGGTGGCGAGGATGGAAATAGCGAGCAGGGACTTGCGCATAAGTGAGCTCCGGTCGAGTCTTCAGTTGGTTGGGCTGAGGGCAATGTTAGGAGCCTAAGCAAATCGAGTTTTGACCCAGCTCAATGAACTGGTCTGGTAGCGACAGGCCACTGCCTTGCAGGGGTTCCCGCAGATGGCGCACAGGCCCCGCCGTTGTTGCTTGCGGGGCGCGGCAGGAGCCGCGTGTGGCATTTGGCCGCATAAGCTGGTGGGTTTGGCCTGATCAGTCGTCGCCCTCTTCCTCGTACACTCGCCCGCGGTGTTCTGCCTTGAGTGCCTGCGGCTGCCGTACGCTTACCCTCTCGCAGACATTGCCGCGCGAGTCTGCAGCGTGCCCGGTGCAAGAGATTGCGCATGAGTCGAGCATGGGAGGTTGCTGGATGATGCTAATGCAGTTGATAATGGTTATCTTTACCAGCTTGCTCTTATTACTACATCGGCCATGTCCTCTGCAGCGAGGCGCCTGTCAGCGCCAGCCCCGAATACCGCATTGGACGCAGCCTGCACCTGGCGGGGCGAACCACGGCGTGGACCGGAGGTCCGCCGTGAGATGTTTGCCGAATGCCGCTCAGCCTTGCAGTAGATTGCGTTTTGGAAAGGTTATTGTGTTTCTTTTTAATGTAAGCCCGCCGCTCGAGGACTCCCGTCGTATGAACCTGTACCCCCTGCGTTCGCTGGCCGCCGCTGTATTGCTCAGCAGTACGCCGTTGCTGGCGGCACCGTTGGACGCCGCGCTGGACGAGAGCCAGCGCCTGGCCGTGGAAGCCAAGGCGTCCCAGGCGCGTATCGAACAGCTCGACGATGCCAGTCGCGAAATGCTCGGTGAGTACCGCAATGCCTTGCAACAGGCCGAGGCGTTGAAAGGCTATAACCAGCAGTTGCAAGAACTGGTCGTGGCCCAACGCCAGGAGCTGGCGGGTTACCAGGAGCAGCTGGACGGTATCGAGCGCACCCAGGAAGCGGTGACACCACAGATGCGGCGGATGGTCGAGGTGCTCGGCGAATTCATTGCCGCCGACCTGCCGTTCCTGCCGGATGAGCGCAGCGACCGTCTGGCGCAGTTGCAGGATCTGCTGCCGCGGGCCGATGTCAGCCTGGCGGAAAAGTACCGGCGCATCCTCGAGGCCTATCAGGTCGAGAGCGACTACGGCCGCACCTTGGAGGCCTGGCGCGGTGAGCTGCCGGTCGACGGCGGTTCGCGCAGCGTCGAATTTCTCCGTCTCGGTCGGGTCATGCTGTACTTCCAGACCCTCGACGGCCACGAGAGTGGCTGGTGGAACCCGCAAAAGCGCAGTTGGGTAGCGCTCGATAGCAGTGCGCGGCGGCCGTTGCACCAGGCCATCGCCATCGCCCGCCAGGAACAGGCGCCGGCCCTGCTCGATCTTCCCGTGAAAACCCTGGCTCAGGAGGCCAAGCCATGAGCCGTCGTGTTCTTGCCATCTTGACCCTGGCGCTGTTGCCGACGATGGCTGGCGCTGCCGCACCGCTCAGCCCGGATCAACTGCTGCAACGCATCCGCAGCGAGCGCGCCGCCGAAGTCGCAGCCATGCAGAGTCGCGAGCAGGCGTTTGTCGCCCAGCGTGGCGAGCGTGCGCAGTTGCTCGCTAGTGCAAACGCGGCCTTGCACACGCAGAAGGCCGCAGCCGAGCGTTTGAAAGCCGAATTCGAGCGTCAGGAAGCCGCGTTGGCCGAGCAGGAAAAACGCCTCGCCCAGCGTGTCGGTCATCTGGGCGAGTTCTTCGGCGTGGTCCGCCAGAGCGCCGGCGATGTCGCCGGGCAATGGCAGGACAGCCTGCTCAATGCGCAGTATCCCGAGCGCTTGCAGCGCCTCGAGGCGCTGGCGAAAAGCCGGACCTTGCCGTCCGCCGCGGATCTCGATGGCTATTGGATGTTGCTGCTGGAAGACCTGACCGCCAGCGGCCGGGTTGAGCAGATGCAATTGCCGGTGGTCGCCACCGATGGCACGCGCAATCAGCAGGCAGTGCTGCGCGTCGGAGCTTTCTCGGCCTTTAGCGAGGATGCCTATTTGCGTTACGACGCCGACGCCGGCGAGCTGCTGGCGCCACCGCGGCAGCCGTCCGGGGTGGGGCAGGTTGATGACTATCTGCACAGCAGCGAGGCGCTCTCCAGCCTGCCCATCGACCCCAGTCGCGGCACGCTGTTGGCACAACTGCAACGCCAGCCGACCCTGTGGGATCGCCTGCAACAGGGCGGCCTGGTCGGCTGGGTGATAGTCGCCTTGGGTGTATTCGGTTTGCTCCTGGCAATCTGGCGCATGGTGCATCTGGCACGCGTAGCCGCAGGGGTGAAGGCGCAAGTCGGTAATCTCAGCGTGCCGTGTGACGATAATCCGCTGGGCCGGGTGATCGGCGTGCTCGGGCCCAAGCCGCAGCTGGCCGATCTGGAAACCCTGGAGCTGAGGCTCGACGAGGCGATCCTGCAGGAAACCCCGCCGCTGGAGAAAGGTCAGAGCCTGCTCAAGCTGCTCTGTGCGGTGGCCCCGTTGCTCGGTCTGCTCGGCACCGTGACCGGCATGATCGTCACCTTCCAGGCCATCACCCAGGGCGGTGGCGGCGATTCGCGGCTGATGGCCGAGGGAATTTCCCAGGCCCTGGTAACCACGGTGCTGGGTCTGGTGGTGGCGATTCCGCTGCTGTTCCTGCACAGCCTGCTAGCCAGTCGCAGCAAGGGTCTGATCCAGTTGCTCGAACAGCAGAGCGCCGGCTTGATTGCCCTGCACCTGTCCGGGGCGCCGCGGCGTGACTGATTGGCTCGACGTATGGCTGCGGCTGGTCGACAGCGGCTATGCCCTGCTCGAGTTCATGAGCGCCGGTGGCGTCGTGATGTGGGCGCTGGCCGGGCTCTGCGTGCTGTTCTGGACCCTGGTGTTCGAGCGCTTCTGGTATGTGCGGCGGGTCTTCCCGCAGTGGGGGCGCGAGCGGCGCAAGGCCTGGCAGCAACTGCTGCAAGACGACAGCGGCACTTGGCAACGGGCGGTGCGCGCCGCCTGGCTGGCGCAGGCGCGGCAACACCTGCTCGGCCCGTTGCGCCTGAGCAAGACCCTGGTGGCGATGTATCCACTGCTCGGCTTGCTCGGCACCGTCAGCGGCATGGTCGCGGTGTTCGATGTGCTCGCCATCAACGGCAGCGGTAACCCGCGCGGCATGGCCGCCGGTGTGTGGCAGGCGACCCTGCCGACCATGGCCGGCATGGTCCTGGCGATTACTGGATTGTTCAGCCTGGCGCGCCTCGAACGTGATGCGCGCCGGGCCTCGAGCGGCTGGCTGACCAGCTGCGCCAAGACTGAGACTGCACACTATGCGAATGCGCCGACACCACCAGCAAGACGAAGACACCGGCATCGACCTGACGCCGATGCTCGACGTGGTCTTCATCATGCTGATCTTCTTTATCGTCACCAGCTCCTTTATCAAGGAGTCCGGTGTCGAGGTGCAGCGCCCTCAGGCGCAAACCGCCAGCCCGCAGGACAAGGGCAATATCCTCATCGCCGTCACCGCCGATGGTCAGGTGTGGATGGACAAGAAAGTCGTCGATATACGCAGCGTGCGTGCGCATGTCGAACGCCTGCGCGTCGATCAACCGGACGGCGCGGTGGTGGTGCAGGCCGACCAGGATGCACGCACCGGTCTGGTGGTGCAGGTGATGGATCAGGCGCGCCTGGCCGGGGTGCAGGATGTCGCCCTGGCGGCGACCTCGGGAGCGCTTTGATGCGTGTGCCGCTGGCCTTTCTCGGCGCTTGCCTGATGGCCTTGGCGCTGTTTGCCCTGATGCTGTACATGGTCGCGCCGCCGCGCAGCCAGCCGTCAGACGAGCCGCTGACGGTGGCCAACTTCGTGCGCCTCGATGGCAATGCCAGCGACACCGCGACGCGCACCCGCCAGCAGGCGCCGCAGCCACCCCAACCGCAAACTCCGCAAGCGCCGTCTGCGCCCACCCCGGTCGCCGCCACACCGAGTGCCAAGCTGCCGACGCTGGACCTGCAACTGCCGAGTCTGAGCAGCGGTATCGCCGTCAATAGCGCGCCGACACCGAGCCTCAGTGGTTTGAGCGCCGGCGCTGCTGCGCCCAGCGCGCCGGCGCCAAATGAAGCCGCTGGCCAGACCGGCGGCTCGGAAAGTGAAGTGATGCCGCTCAACGATGTCAGTCCGGATTATCCGCGCTACGCCTTGCAGCGCGGCATCGAAGGGCACGTCAAGCTGGCGTTCACCATCAACCGCGCCGGAGCGGTGGAGAATCTGCGGGTGCTCGAAGCCAGCCCGCAGAATGTATTCGAGCGCGAAGCGCGGCGCGCCGCCGTGCGTTGGCGTTTCGCCCCGCGTACCGAGAGCGGCCTGGCGGTGGCCCGCGAAGCGGTGAAAACCCTGTACTTCCGTCTTGAGGGGGATCACTGAGATGCAGCGTTGGTTACTGTTATTGATGCTGTGCACGGCGGCTGCCGCACAGGCGGCTGGGCAAAGCGTCGAGCCGAGCGTGTTCCGCGCCCTGAATGCTGCCCAAGCGGCTCAGCAGCAGGGCGACTACGCCGTGGCCAGGCGGGCGCTGGAGGCAGCCAAGGCCAAACCGGATAGCCTGGAGCAAGCCTTGTTGTGGCGCAGTCGCGGCTATCTGGCCTGGGCCGAGGGGCAGAATGCCAAGGCCATCGAGTGGCTCGGCAAGGCGGTCAGCAGCGGCAAGCTGGACGCCGAGACGCAGGCCAGCGAGCAGCTCAACCTGGCCCGGCTCAACCTGCTCGAACGCCGCTACGTCCAGGTCGTCAGCCTGCTGGCGCCGCAGCAGGCGGCGGCCAGTGAAGAGGTCCTGCAGATGCTGGTGCAGGCCTACCAGGGCATGGATCAGCCAGCCAAGGCGCTGCCGTTGGCCGAGCGTTATGTGCAGGGCAATCCGCGCGCGGCTGACCGCTGGTTGCAGTTCCTCGTCGCAGTCAATGCCGAGCTCAAGCGTTATCCCGCCGCCGAACGCTGGCAGCGCCTACTGCTCGGCCGTCAGCCCGATCGTGTGCAGGGGTGGCAGCAACTGGCCGCCTTGCAGCAGTTGAGCGGCCGGCACGACAAGGCGCTGGCGACCCTGCGCGCCGCGCACAGCAAAGGCCTGCGCTTCAATGCGACCGAGCTGGACAACCTGGTGCTGCTGGCCGGCGCGGCCGAGCAACCCTGGCAAGGCGCCAAGCTGCTCACCGGCATGCTCGAACAGGGCTTGCTGCCACGCACGGTCAGCCGCGAAGAACGCCTGGCCCTGCTCTGGTGGCAGGCCCGCGAGCGCGCCGCGGCGGCGCGCATCTACCGCGAACTGGCGGGGCGTTCGGGCAGTGCCAAGCATTGGCTGAACCTGGCCCAGTTGGAGCTGGAACAGGCGCGTTGGCAGGCCGGGCTGGATGCCCTGGCCAAGGCCGAACGTGCCGGTGCCGAGCGCAGCAAGGTGCGCGCCTGGCGCAACTGGGCGGAAAGTGAACTGAGTGCCGAGCGAGAAAAACGCATGGCCAGCGCCGGCTGACAGCTAGATGGCTAGTACAAAAAAACCGGACCCTAATGTTCGGCTTTTTTGTACTAGTGTGTGTGGGATTTAATTATTGGCCAGCGCTGCTCTCGAAAGTATGGATGGCCACTTTCACTGGGCTTTCACGGGTAGCTACTTAGCCGCAGTGCTTTTATCCGCTGCTTGATCGGCCAAGCAACGCCCCAACTCAGCATCATTCAGTAATCGATTAGTGGCATCAGATACAGCGCTTGAAACAAATGCATTGTTCTCAACATCGCTGCCGATTAATTGACGGCCCTTTTCTTGAAATACCCCATTATATAGCTTCTCATACTCGACTCCTGAGGAAGCTTTGCAAATGGCTTTCAACCCTGATTCGGCTCGAATCGTGCCAGACCAAACGCCAGCTATCACTTTGTAATCTAAATTTCTAATTTCAACTCTCAGCCTAGTATTGGTGCGTTCAGGTTGAGCGGGAGTTACGAATCCCTGTTGTTTGAGCCCACTTTCGATAGCAGAAGTTATTATTTGCTCTAGATTTCCTTGAAGAGTTAGTTCCGCGCCTGCGCCTGCGCCCCGTGCGCCTAGAGACTGAGATGAACGTTCATCTACCACAAGCAGATTTATAGCGCTGCCTTGGCCTTCCATCACATGATTCAGTTTGAGGTCAGGGGACACTTGAACCGCTTGAGGCTTGAAAGCACACCCTGAGCAGGTGATTATTAGAGCAGCAATGAATGTTATTTTTTTCATAAAACAATTCCATGTTTGACTGAAAGACCAAAATCAAAATTCGCCAATGCTACTTTGGGTAGATATATCTGGCGAGTCGGATGGTCGCAAAAAGCCATTAATAGAGCTAGCGCTTAATCATCTGACGCGAGTGCTCAACCTTAGCCCTTTCCAAAAGGGGCACTTACCTTGCTGTGGATTTTCAGCTATCCGGCAGCTCGTAGGCGTAGATCTTGTCCGCTTGCATCTGATAGCCGGCTTCGGCCAGTTCGCTGCTGCTCTGTTCGACCTGCAGCGTGCCTTCGATCCAGAACGGCTGATAGAGCGCATCCAGCAGCACGCCCAGCTCGGTGGTGACATGCACGATCTGGTTCGACGGCGGTGGCGGTACATGGATGCAGGCACCGAAGTAGGGCACCAGCAGGAACTCGGTGACGCGGCCTTCGTCGGTGACATCCAGCGGCACTATATAACCGGGCAGCTTCACCGCCAGGCCGTCCAGTTGCTGGACCACGGGCGCGGCGGGCGACTGTTGCATGCTGGCCGGGCCGGCTTCGGCCAAGGCGTCGGCCAGTTGCGAGAGGTCGTGCATGGGCGCGGGTTCGACGACCTGCGGCGGCGCATCGGCCGGCACCATGTCTGACCAGGCCAGCTCACGGACCTCGGCGGCCGATATGGGCAGGGCCAGGGCGAACAGCAGGGCGGCGAGTAGCGGGCGGGACATTTACGGTTGCCTCATAAGCGAATCGACAGACCATCGGCCAGTGACTGCCGATAGGCCCGCCAGGCCGGGATACAACCCATCAACAGGGCGGCGCTCAGGATAGCGCCGAGCAGGGTCCACTCATAGGCCGTCGGCAGGTCAAGTGGCAGATACAGGCCGTAGTTGGCCTGCACATGGCTCTGCGCCCCGGCGATGCCCAGGTACAGCAGCAACAGGCCCAGCAGTACGCCGGCCAGCGCCAGGGCGAAGGCTTCCAGGATCAGCAGGCTGGCGATATGCCAAGGCCGCGCGCCGACCGAGCGCAGGATCGCCATTTCCCGCCGGCGTTCGTTGAGGCTGGTGAGAATCGCCGTGAGCATGCCGATCAGTCCGGTCAACACCACAAATAGCGAGACCACGAACAAGGCTTGTTCCGCCGTGCTCATCAGGCTCCACAGTTCCATCAGGGCGACCCCGGGCAGGATCGCCAGCAGCGGCTCGCCACGGAATTCGTTGAGCTCGCGTTGCAGGCTGAAGGTGGCGATCTTGCTGTTCAGGCCGAGGAGGAAGGCGGTGATCTGTTTCGGCTGCAGGTCCAGGCTTCGTGCTTGCTCGGCGCTGACCACGCCAGCGCCACGGGCCGGCATGCCGTTTTGCCAGTCGACATGCAGGGCTTCCATCCCGGCCAGGGAAATATGCAGGGTGCGATCCACCGGGGTGCCGGTAGGCTTGAGGATGCCGACCACGCTGAAGGGCTTGTCGTCGTGCTTGACCAGGCTGATGGTGGCCACGCCATGGGCCAGCACCAGTTTTTCGCCGAGCCGGTAGTTCAGCGCCCGCGCTACTTCGGCGCCAAGTACCACCTCGAACGGGTCATCGGCAAAAGCGCGGCCCTTGGCCAGTTGCAGGGGCTGGCTGCGAGCATAGCGATAGTGCTCGAAGTAGGCCGGGCTGGTGCCCATCACCCGATAGCCGCGGTGCGAGTCGCCGAGGGAGATGGGGATCGCCCACTTGACCTGGCGGTGCTCGGCGAAGTGCTCGAAGCTGTCCCAGCGAATGTTGTTGGTGGCATTGCCGATGCGGAACACCGAATACAGCAGCAGGTTGACCGAGCCGGAGCGCGCACCGACGATCAGATCGGTGCCGCTGATGGTATTGGCGAAGCTGGCGCGGGCTTCGGTGCGCACGCGTTCGACGGCCAATAACAGGCAAACGGACAGGGCGATGGCGAATACCGTGAGCAGGGCGGTGAAACGGCGGTTGCCCAGGCTGGCCAGGGCCAGGCGTAATAAGTACACCGTCAGACCTCCAGCGCGCTGGCGGCGCGGTTGAGTTCGGCCAGCGACAGGCTGCGGTCGAACAGCGGCGCCAGGCTCTGGTCGTGGCTGACGAACAGCAGGCTGGCGCCGGCGTCGCGGCATTCGGCGAACAACAGTTGGAGGAAGGCTTCGCGGGCATCGGCGTCCAACGCCGAGGTCGGCTCGTCGGCGATCACCAGTTCCGGCTGGCCGATCAGCGCGCGGGCCGCGGCGACCCGTTGCTGCTGGCCGATGGACAGTGCGTCGGCGCGGCGCTCGAGCAATGTTGGCTCTTGCAACCCAAGGTGGGCGAGCAGGGTGGCGGCAGCCTGGTCGATGCTGCCGTGGCGCTGGATGGCACGCTGCGCCCGAGTCTTGGAGAAGTGACAGGGCAGCTCGACGTTTTCGCGCACCGAGAGAAACGGCAGCAGGTTGAACTGCTGGAAGATGTAGCCGGTGTGGTCGACCCGGAAGCGATCGCGGGCGCTGGCCGAGAGTACGCTTAGTTCCTGGTCGAGCAAACGAATGCTGCCACGATTAGGCGTTTGCACACCGCCGAGCAGGCCGAGCAGGGTGGTCTTGCCGCTGCCGCTGGGGCCTTTGAGAAACAGGCTCTCGCCGCGCTGCAGGGTGAAACTGGGGATGTCCAGCAGTTGCGCCTGGCCGGGCCAGGCGAAACCGAGATTGGACAGGCTGATCAGGGCTGAACGCATGAAAAGGCGACACTCATGAAGTAGCGGCCGAGTTATCCCGGCCATGCGGCGGCGAATGGGCGGGTTAAAAATTCAGCGAGGCTTGGGCCGGGGTCAGTTCGACGCCCTGCTGGCCGTTCGGGCCGATCAGTTGTACCTGAATTTTCTCGGTGGCAGGGAAGCGCTTGAACAGCTCG
The DNA here is from genome assembly GCF_002025205.1 of Pseudomonas sp. CC6-YY-74. GTDB lineage: Bacteria > Pseudomonadota > Gammaproteobacteria > Pseudomonadales > Pseudomonadaceae > Aquipseudomonas > Aquipseudomonas paeninsulae. The sequence continues at coordinate 4,676,691 of NZ_CP019947.1, forward strand.
CTCAGGTCCAGTTGTTTCAGCTCACCTGGTGTTGCGCAGTCGAGTTGGTAGTGCGCATGGATGTCGCCGTGCTCGCTCTGCTCATCATCGGCGTGCTGTTCGTCGTGGTCGTGCTCATCGTGTGCGGCATCTGCAAACAGCGGGCTTTGCAGTTCTTGTGTGCTCACCGTGCAATCACCGGCGCCCAGGCCGAACAGCGCCTGCGGCTGCTCCAGCTTGCCGCGCGCGGCGGCGAGCTTGGCCCGGTCGGCGACGCTGTTGGGCGCATGTTCGAAACCGACCAGGTTCATCGCCGGGCTTTGCAGCTGCAGTTCCAGGGTTGTTCCGGCGAGCACCACATTGAGCCGGGCGGTGCCATGTTGGTGAGCGTCGAGGCTGTCGTGTTCGGTGTGCGCGTGGCTGTGCTCGTTGGCCTGGGCGACGGCCAGGGGCAGCAGGGCGAAAGGCAGGGCAAGCAGCAGGCAACGCATGGTGATCTCCGGTCAGCATTCAAGTTAGTTGTTACGTTATAACAACTTTATATGCCTCTGGCCAGCTTCACTTGGCGCGCTGCAACCGACGTGGGAGCATGCCTGTCGATTACTCGAGGGCAGCAAGATGGTGCGAATCCGTGGACGGGTCGGCGATTGGCCGGTGGATCTGACAGTGGAACTGGATGCCCAGGACTGGGCGCAGCTGGCGCAGCACGTTGCGCCAGCTGCCACCGCCGCGCCGGTGTCTGGCGCCGCGGCCGTGGCCAGCGATGCGCTGTGGCAGACCACCCTGGACTTGCTGCAGAAGGCCGGGCAGATCGAGGGGCCGCAGCTGCTCGTGCAGCTGGCCGCGTTGGCCGGTAGCGAGGCCGCCGGTAAACGCCTGCTGGTGCGCTTGCGCCACTGCAGCCAGGTGCGCATGGAGGCCGGCGTGGATGCGCCTATCTATCATTGGGTTGGTTAATAAGTACCGATGGGGTAGCCGCACAGCGACAGGTTATCCCTCTCTGACCTGTCGCGGCTAAAGCCCCTCCCACAGGGTTAGCGGTGCTCGTGGGAGGGGCTTTAGCCGCGAGGCCCGATAGCCCGTAGGGCGGGTGAAACCCGCCCTACGTTCAGACGATCAGTAGATCGCCTGATACAGCCTGCGTCGGTAGCTGGTGACCAGCGGATGCTCGTTGCCGAGCAGGTCGAACACCTGCAGCAGGGTCTTGTGCGGCAGGCCGTCGGCATAGTTGCGGTTGCGCACGAACAGCTTGAGCAAGCCGTCCAGGGCCGGCTCGTATTGCTGGCGGGCCAATTGCTGAATCGCCAACTGGTGGGCCGCCTCGTCATCTTCGGCGTTCTGCGCCAGGCGGGTTTTCAGGCTGGCGACGTCGGGCAGGTCGACCACCTGGCGGAGGAAGGTCAGCTGGGCGCGGGCACCGGCCAGGGCCTGCTTGTGCTCATCGCCCTTGACGGCATTGAGCACCGTTTCGGCTTCGCCCAGCTCGCCGCGTTCGGCCAGGCAGCGGGCGTAGAGAATCAGCGCGGCGGCATTCTCGCTGTCTTCGCCGAGCAGTTGCTTGAGCAGGGCTTCCGCCTCGCCGATGCGGCCTTCGGCGAACAGCATTTGTGCGCTTTGCAGCAAGTCGGCCTGCGGCGCCGGCGGCTCGGCGACATGCTGCTTGAGCATTTCGCGGATCGCCGACTCTGGTTGGGCGCCGGAGAAGCCGTCGACCGGCTGGCCGTCCTTGAACAGCACCACGGTCGGCAGGTTGCGGATGCCGAAGCGCGCGACTATGTCCGGCTCGGCGTCGCAGTCGACCTTGGCCAGCAGCAACTCGCCCTGGTAGCTCTCGGTGATCTGCGCCAGCAAGGGCATCAGCGCCTTGCACGGGGCGCACCACTCGGCCCAGAAATCCACCAGCACCGGTTTGTGGAAGGAGTTCTGCACGACCAGCTGCTCGAAGCTGGCGTCGCCGGATACGTCAAAAATATAAGGGATGTCGCTCATGATCGGTCTCGCTGGACGAAAGTGCTAAACACTATAAATGTGGGCGCCGCTTTGCGGAAACAAGGCGGACGTCAGTGGCGTTGTGCGTGGTAGAGGCTGACCTGGCGAAACTCGGCCGGTTCGGCCAGGTCTGGGCAGGTGCAGGCCTCCATCACGCCGAGGCGCTGGTACAGCGGATGCTGGAAGTCGCGCACCCGTGAATCGGCCACCAGCGTCTGGAGCCCGCGGCTGAGGAACTGGTCGAGCAGTGGCAGGTTGGCGCGGTCGTAGAGTACGTCGGCGACCAGGATCAGGTCGAAGCGGTCGGCTTCCTGGAAAAAATCCGCCGAGTAGCCCAATTCCACCTCGTTGAGTGCGGCATTGGCTCGGCAGGCCGCCAGGGCCAGCGGGTCAAGGTCGCAGGCCACCACTTCGAGGGCGCCAGCCTTGGCCGCAGCAATCGCCGCGACGCCGGAGCCGGCACCGAAATCCAGTACGCGCTTGCCGCGCACCCACTCCGGGTGTTCGGCCAGCCAGCGGGCCAGCACCAGGCCGCTGGCCCAGCAGAAACACCAGTAGGGCGGCTCCTCGAGAATCCGCCGGGTTTCCTCGGGGTTGAAGGCGCGCGCCATATTGGCGGCATCGATCAGCCAGAGTTTCAGCGCGGTACCGGGCAAGCGCTCGGCCACCAGCCTGGCGTCACCGAGCCGCTCGCTCAACGCCGCTTGCAGGGCGGCGGTTGTGCTCATGGCGCAGGCACCAGGCGTAACTCGCCGAGTTGCTGGCTGTCGTTGTGGCGAATCGGTTGTGGCGGCAGGCGCAGGATCAGGCGGCCGGCTTGATTGACCCGCCCGCGCAGCTCGACCCGAGTACCGGGAATGAAGGCCTGAGGATTGAACGGCAGGCGAAAGGGCAGGGCCGCGCCGCTGCCGGTCAGTTGAATATTACCCAGCAGGCCCTGGGGCAGGCCGCGCGCATCGACCAGCAGCAGGGCCAGTTCGACTTCGCTAGCGCTGGGCGCGCCGAGCAGGCGGCCGCTGAGTTCACGCAGGTGGCCCGGCAGGGGCGCAGGCGCCGCGTCGATGGTTGCTGCAGGCGCCGGCGTGGTTGGCTGCTGGGGCGGCGAGGCGGGTTCGCCGGCGCAGGCCGCGAGCAGTCCGGCCAGGGTGAGCGGGGCGAGCAGTCGCATGGCAATGTTCATCTAAGGGGTATGCCTGCAAGAAGCGGTGTGCCTGAAAGAGTAGTTGAGCGCGCGCCTGTATACCGCAAAGTCCTCGGCTTGTCTTGCCCGCGGGATGCGCTACCATGACGCTTTCCTGTTCAAGGCGGCTGCCCTCCTATGCACTGTCCCTTCTGCGGTGCCAACGACACCAAGGTCATCGATTCGCGCCTGGTCGCCGAGGGCGGGCAAGTGCGTCGTCGGCGCGAATGCCTGGCCTGCGAAGAACGTTTCACCACCTTCGAAACCGCCGAGCTGGTGATGCCGCGGCTGATCAAGCAGGACGGCAGTCGCCAGCCGTTCGACGAGGAAAAACTGCGTGCCGGCATGCAGCGCGCCCTGGAGAAACGCCCGGTGAGCATCGAGCGTCTGGAGGCGGCCATTGCCCATATCAAGCACCAGCTGCGTGCTACCGGCGAGCGCGAGATCAAGTCGCTGGTGCTCGGCGAGTTGGTGATGAGCGAATTGCAAAAGCTCGATGAGGTCGCCTACATCCGTTTCGCCTCGGTATACCGGCGCTTTCAGGATCTCAACGAATTCCGTGAGGAAATCGACCGGTTGTCCCGCGAACCCGCGAAAGAGCAATGATGAGCTTCGACCATGCCTGCATGGCCCGCGCCCTGGAGCTGGCCCGCAAAGGCCTGTATTCCACTCACCCGAATCCGCGTGTCGGCTGCGTCATCGCCCGCGACGGGCAGGTCGTTGGCGAAGGCTGGCATGTGCGCGCCGGTGAGCCGCATGCCGAGGTGCATGCGCTGCGCCAGGCCGGTGTGCAGGCGCGTGGCGCCACCGCCTATGTGACCCTGGAACCTTGCAGCCATCACGGCCGCACCCCACCGTGCGCCGATGCGCTGGTTGCCGCTGGCGTCGCGCGGGTGGTGGTGGCCATGCAGGATCCCAACCCGCAGGTCGCCGGCAATGGCCTGGCGCGCCTGTTGCAGGCCGGCATTGCAGTGCACAGCGGTGTGCTGGAAGCAGAAGCGCGGACGCTCAACGCCGGCTTCATCAAACGCATGGAGCAGGGTTTGCCCTTCGTGCGGGTCAAGTTGGCGATGAGCCTGGACGGCCGCACCGCCATGGCCAGCGGCGAGAGCCAGTGGATTACCGGGCCGGCTGCCCGCGCCGCCGTGCAGCGCTTGCGGGCCCGCGCCAGCGTGGTGCTGACCGGCGCCGACACCGTGTTGGCGGACCACGCCCGCTTGACCGTGCGCTCCGATGAGCTGGGCCTGGATGCCGAGCTGACGGCGCTGGCGGCGACCCGGCCGCCACTGCGAGTGCTGGTCGATGGCCGCCTGCGGGTGCCGCTGGATGTGCCTTTCTTTCAGGCCGGCGCGACCCTGGTGGCGACCTGCGCGGCGGCGCTGGCGCGTGAGCGCTACCTGGACGCCGGTCACGAGCTGTTGGCCGTGCCGGGCAGTAGCGGCCATGTCGATCTGCACAAGCTGCTGGCCGAGCTGGCCGGGCGCGGGGCCAATGAAGTCCTGGTTGAAGCCGGTCCACGTCTGGCCGGCGCATTCGCCCGCGAGGGCCTGGTCGATGAGTATCAGTTGTTCGTCGCGCCGAAGTTTCTCGGCTCCAGTGCGCGGCCGTTGCTCGAGTTGCCGTTGGCGCGCATGGCCGAGGCGCAGGCGTTGAAGATCGTCGAGATACGCGCGGTCGGTGACGACTGGCGGATCATTGCGCTGCCGCAGCGCGAGGGTTGACGGCTTCGCGGTTTCGACGGCTGGGTTAGGCGCCAGATTGAACGCAGCTAAGCCGCCGATTGTTGCGCGCCGTCCCCCTGCGTGTCGGCGCGAGCGGGTGAAAAGCTGGGTGGCGCGGACGGCCCCTGGCCATTCCGGCTGGCTATGGAGGGCGTGCGCGCGGCGCCAGATTGGCCATCGGCCAGCGCAGGCTGTCGCGGGGCGATGCGCCCGGGCGGCAATTATGGTAAAACGCGTCTCGGCCACCACGGTGGCCGTAACGTTCTCAGGGCGGGGTGTGATTCCCCACCGGCGGTAATGGCGCTCAATTGCCTAGCCCGCGAGCGCTTGCCCAGGTTGTGTAAGCAACCGAGCAAGGACAGCAGACCCGGTGTGATTCCGGGGCCGACGGTATAGTCCGGATAAAGAGAGAGCGGGATTCCCTCCTCGGGCGCGACATGCGTACCCGTGAAATCCCTATCGATCGGCATTGCCCTGTTTTGCTCAAAACAGGAGTTCATTCATGCTGTTCAACATCATCGTCACTCGTGTACCGGAGGACCCATGTTCACCGGCATAATCGAATCCATTGGTAACATCCGTGCGCTGACGCCCAAGGGCGGTGACGTGCGCGTCTATGTGGCCACAGGCAAGCTCGACCTGGGCGACGTCAAACTGGGCGACAGCATCGCGGTCAACGGCGTCTGCCTGACCGCGGTGGAGCTGCCCGGCGACGGGTTCTGGGCCGATGTCAGCCGCGAAACCCTGGCGCGTACCGCCTTTATCGACTTCAAGCCCGGCAGCCAGGTCAATCTGGAAAAGGCCCTGACGCCATCCAGTCGCCTCGGCGGTCATCTGGTCAGCGGCCATATCGACGGAGTGGGTGAAGTGATTGCCCGCGCCGATAACGCTCGCGCCGTGCAGTTCACCATTCGCGCGCCGCGCGAGCTGGCCAAGTACATCGCCTACAAAGGCTCGATCACCGTCGACGGCACCAGCCTGACCGTCAATTCGGTGAATGGCGCCGAATTCGAGCTGACCATAGTGCCGCACACCCTGGCCGAGACCATCATGGTCGACTATCGCCCCGGTCGGCAGGTCAACCTCGAGGTCGACTTGCTGGCGCGTTACCTGGAGCGTCTGCTGCTCGGCGACAAAGCCGCCGAGCCAAACGCCTCGGGCATGACGGAACACTTTCTGGCCGAACACGGCTACCTGAAGAATTGAAGGAATAGCCTCATGGCTCTCAATAGCATCGAAGAACTGGTTGAAGACATCCGCGCCGGCAAGATGGTCATCCTCATGGATGACGAGGACCGCGAGAACGAAGGTGACCTGATCATCGCCTCCGAGTGCGTTGGCGCCGAGCACATCAACTTCATGGCGCGTTTCGCCCGCGGCCTGATCTGCATGCCGATGACCCGCGAGCGCTGCGAGACCCTCAAGCTGCCGCTGATGTCACCGCGCAACGGCTCCGGTTTCGGCACCAAGTTCACCGTCTCGATCGAGGCGGCCGTCGGTGTCACCACCGGTATTTCCGCCGCCGACCGTGCATGTACCGTGCAGGCTGCCGCGGCCAAGCACGCGGTAGCCGACGACATCGTCAGCCCCGGCCATATCTTCCCGCTGATGGCCCAGCCCGGTGGTGTGCTGGCCCGTGCCGGCCACACCGAGGCGGCCTGCGACCTGGCGCGCATGGGTGGCTTCGAGCCGAGCGGCGTGATCTGCGAAATCATGAACGACGATGGCACCATGGCCCGTCGCCCCGAGCTGGAAGAGTTCGCGGCGCTGCACGACATCAAGATCGGCACCATCGCCGACCTGATCCACTACCGGCTGATTCACGAGCGCACCGTCGAGCGCGTCAGCGAGCAGATCCTGGATAGCGAACTGGGCCAGTTCAACCTGGTGACCTACCGCGATTCGGTGGAGAACGATGTGCACATGGCGCTGACCCTGGGCACCATCTGTGGCGATGAGCCGACGCTGGTGCGGGTGCACAACATGGACCCGCTGCGCGACCTGTTCATGGTCAAACAACCCGGCCGCTGGAGCCTGCGTGCAGCGATGACGCAAGTCGCCAAGGATGGCAGCGGCGTGGTGTTGCTGTTGGGCAACCCGCTGACCGGCCAGGACCTGCTGGCGCATCTGGAACGGCAGTTGGGCGCTGAGACGAAAGTGGTTAACCCGACCACTTACAGCACCGTCGGTGCCGGCTCGCAGATCCTCCGCGACCTCGGGGTGCGCAAGATGCGCCTGATGAGTTCGCCGATGAAGTTCAATGCGATATCCGGTTTCGACCTGGAAGTTGTAGAATACCTGCCCGCTGAATAACGACCGCCGCGCTACTGCGCTTGGACATACTGCGTTGCAAACAGGCTCGGCTTGCTCATTTACACCAGTAAACTCTGCAGCCTCGCCTGTTTCCGCCTTGTCTGTCCTGCGCTCGCTACGCGCTGTTCCGTTGGACTATGGATTTTTTGCCCCCTGGCTCTTTAACGCTATATGAGAATTGTTTTATGACCCTGAAGACCATCGAAGGTACTTTCATTGCCCCCAAGGGCCGCTTCGCCCTGGTGGTCGGCCGCTTCAACAGCTTCGTTGTCGAAAGCCTGGTAAGCGGCGCCGTTGACACCCTGGTGCGCCACGGCGTGAGCGAAAGCGACATCACCATCATCCGTGCACCGGGTGCCTTCGAAATTCCGTTGGTGGCGCAGAAAATCGCTCAGCGCAGCGAGTTCGACGCGATCATCGCCCTGGGTGCGGTGATCCGTGGCGGCACCCCGCATTTCGAATACGTGGCTGGCGAATGCACCAAGGGCCTGGCCCAGGTGTCCATGGAGTTCGGCGTACCGGTGGCCTTCGGCGTACTGACCGTCGACTCCATCGAGCAAGCCATCGAGCGTTCCGGCACCAAGGCCGGCAACAAGGGTGCGGAAGCTGCTCTGTCCGCCCTGGAAATGGTCAGCCTGCTGGCGCAGTTGGAGGCCAAGTGAGCCAGAACGACGGTAACCAGCCAAAGCCGCAGCCACCCAAAGGCCCGAAAGCGCCGAGTGGCAAAACCCTGGCGCGTCGTCAGGCGCGCACCCTGGCCATGCAGGCGTTGTATTCCTGGCATATGGCCGGTCAGCAAGTGAATGAAATCGAGGCGCAGTTCCGCGTCGATAACGATTTCAGCACGGTCGACGGCGCCTACTTCCACGAAATCCTGCACGGCGTGCCGCGGCAGAAAAGCGAGATCGACGGTGCCTTCGAGGTCCTGCTCGATCGCCCGATCGCGGAGATCGATCCAGTTGAACTGTCGATTCTGCGTCTGTCGACCTACGAGCTGAAGAACCGCCTCGATGTGCCCTATCGCGTGGTGATCAACGAAGGTATCGAGTTGGCCAAGGTGTTCGGAGCCACCGACGGGCACAAGTTCGTCAACGGCGTACTGGACAAGCTGGCGCCACGCCTGCGAGCCGACGAAGTCCGCGCCAACCGGCGCTGATCGCTCTTGACGCGCTGCCGCGAGTTGCGGCTGCCGGGCATCCGCCTGGTCGCCGTTGCTGATTCGCTGCAGCGGGCATTGCATCTGTCAGGAGTTGCCGTCTTTGGGTGAGTTCGAGCTGATCCGTCATTACTTCGCCGCGGCGTCCTGTGCACAGGCCGGCGCAGGCGTGGCGCTGGGCATCGGCGATGACTGCGCCCTGTTGGAGCTGCCGGCTGGCGAACAGCTGGCGGTATCCACCGACACCCTGGTTACCGGGGTGCATTTTCCCGAATCAGCCGATCCTTTTCTGCTGGCTCAGCGTGCGCTGGGCGTGTCGGTCAGTGACTTGGCGGCCATGGGCGCGACGCCCATCGGCTTCACCCTGGCCTTGACTCTGCCCCGCGCCGAACCGGCCTGGCTGCAAGCCTTCGCCCGTGGCCTCGATCGGATGGCGCAGGACTGTGGGTTGCGCCTGATCGGTGGCGATACCTCGCGCGGACCATTGAGCCTGACCCTGACGGTGTTCGGTCGGCTGCCCCGCGGCCTGGCCTTGACCCGCTCCGGTGCCCGGGTCGGCGATTTGCTCTGCGTTGGCGGTGAGTTGGGCGATGGCGCCGGCGCGTTGCCGCTGGTGCTCGGTCAGCGTCAGGCGCCAACGGCGATTGCCGAGCCCTTGCTGGCGCGCTATTGGTCGCCGCAACCGCAACTGGCGTTGGGCCAGGCGCTACGCGGCAAGGCCACGGCGGCGCTGGATATCTCCGATGGCCTGCTGGCCGACTGCGGGCATATCGCCCTCGCCTCGGGCGTGGCGCTGTTGATCGAACAGGCGCGCCTGCCGCTGTCGCAGGCGCTGCTGAGCTTGCTCGGTGCCAGTGGCGCGCGTGACTGCGCGCTGAGTGGTGGTGACGATTACCTGTTGGCCTTTACCCTGCCGGCTGAGCATCTTGCCGGCTTGCAGGCGCAGGGCTGGCCGATCCATGTGATTGGTCGCGCCGAAGCCGGGTCGGGTGTACAGCTGTTGGATCAACGCGGTCAATCCATCACCCCGCAGGCGCGGGGCTATCAACATTTTGGGAGTGACGGTGACTGAACCGCTAAGCGTGCCGCCATCGGTATGGCGCAATCCGTGGCATTTCATCGCCTTCGGCTTTGGCTCGGGCACCTTGCCCAAGGCGCCGGGCACCTGGGGCTCGCTGGTGGCGCTGCCGTTTATCCCGCTGTGGCAGATGCTGCCGGACTGGGGCTACTGGCTGATGCTCGGCGTCACCATGCTGTTCGGCTTCTGGCTGTGCGGCAAGGTTGCCGAAGACCTGCGCGTGCATGACCATGAGGGCATCGTCTGGGACGAAATGGTCGGCATGTGGATCACCCTGTGGCTGGTGCCGGAAGGCTGGGGCTGGTTGCTGGTGGGTTTCCTGATGTTCCGCCTGTTCGACATCCTCAAGCCCTGGCCGATCAGCTGGATCGACCGCCACGTGCATGGCGGTGTCGGCATCATGCTCGACGATGTGCTGGCCGGGGTGTTCGCCTGGCTGGCCATGCAGTTGCTCGTGTGGGGCTGGGTCAATGGTCTGGCGGCGGGGTTGGGGCTGTAAGCGTGCCGAGGTCGATCATGGGCTGGGGGCTGGCGACATTGCTGGCCGTGTTGAATTGTTCCGTGGCTTATGCCGAGTCGGTTCTGCCTCAGGATATTCGCCTGGCCAGCGACGTCTGGAAGGATCATACCCATGCCGACGGTACAGGCCTGGCGTGGGATATTCTGCGCCAGGTGTTCGAGCCGGAAGGTATCAAACTGGTGATCCAGAGCGTGCCTTATACCCGCTCGATTGGCCTGGTGCAGCGCGGCGAGGCCGATGCCTGGATCGGTTCCTATCACAATGAGGTGGACGAGGGCGTGCTGTACCCGCGCTGGCATTACGATACCGACCAAATCAGTGCGCTGGGATTGATCGAACAGCCGGTGCCAACCTTGGTGACGCTCGGCGAGTTCCGCCTGGTGTGGATGCGTGGCTATGAATATCAGCGTTATCTGCCGAATTTGACGCGCTACCGGGACGTCCAACGACAAAGCGATATTCTCAATATGCTGAATCTTGGCCGTACGGATTTTTATATCGATGCGCGCGATGAGGTCGACGAGGTGCTCGCTGCCGCCAGCGACCCGGCGCGCTACCGGATTACCGAGCTGACCCGTTTGCCGCTGTATCTGGGGTTTGCCGATAATCCGCGTGGTCGGGCGTTGGCCCAGTTGTACGATCGACGCATGGAGCAGCTGGTCGAATCACACAGCTTGCGGCCACTGTTCGAGCGCTGGCAGCAACCCTATCCCTTCGATTAACCGAATGTGAGAGTCTGATGCGTGGACTGAAATTGTTGACTGTCGCGGCGCTGCTGCTGGCCTGCGGGTCGAGCTGGGCGGCGCCCCGGGTGCTGGTGGTCGGCCTGTTTCCCGGCGCCGCGGTGCTCAATGTCGACGGTCAGCGCAAACTGGTGAAAGCCGGCCAGACCGGGCCCGGTGGGGTGGTGGTGGTCAGTGCCGACAGTCGCGGTGCCGTGTTGCGCGTCGATGGCGTGGAGCGTGCCTATGGCCTGAGTCGTGAATACAGTGATGGTTTTGCCGAGCCGAGCACGCGTCAGCTAAGCATTGCCAAAGGCATTGGCGGGCATTATTGGGTCGCCGGTTCGGTGGACGGCCAGCCGATGCAGTTCCTGGTCGATACCGGTGCCACCTCAGTCGCCCTCAACGATGGACACGCTCGCCGCCTGGGCATCGACTACCGCGTGGTCGGTCGGCCACTGCAGGTCAGTACTGCCAGCGGCACCGTGCGCGGCTGGCGGGTCAACCTCAACAGCGTCAAGGTCGGCACTCTGGAAGTGCTGGGCGTCGAGGCGGTGGTGCTGGAGGGTGGCTCGCCCACCGAAGCGTTGCTCGGCATGAGCTTCCTCAGTCGGGTCGGCTGGCGAGTGGAGCAGGACCTGCTGGTGCTGGAGTCCAAGCTCTAAGCTGCACATGAACATCCAGGCGGCCCGGCCTGGCTTGCAGCTTGCGGTTTATCCGATGCTTATCATCGGTAATTCAGGCTGACCCGCCAGCGGGGGCTGCTGTTACAATGCGCCCTCGCAAATTTCCAGCCCTTATCTATTTAGGAGCATCCGGTGTCCGTCGTATTCGTCGCCGCCTCCCAGCTGCCTACCCCGTTCGGGGTGTTTACCATGCATGGTTTTCTCGAAACGGCCACGGGCAAGGAGCATGTCGCGCTGACCTTTGGCGATGTCGCCGATGGCGAGCCGGTGCTGGGGCGCCTGCATTCCGAGTGCCTGACTGGCGATGCGCTGTTCAGCCTGCGCTGTGACTGCGGCTTCCAGCTCGAAGCCGCGATGCGTGCAATTGCCGCCGAAGGGCGTGGCGTCCTGCTCTATCTGCGTCAGGAGGGCCGAGGCATTGGCCTGCTGAACAAGATCCGCGCCTATGAGCTGCAGGATGGCGGCGCCGATACGGTTGAGGCCAACGAACTCCTCGGTTTTGGTGCCGATCAGCGTGAATACGTGATCTGCCTGCCGATGCTCGAACACCTGCACATCAAAGCTCTCAAGTTGATGACCAACAACCCGCGCAAGGTCAAGGCGCTGGGCGATATGGGCATCAACGTGGCCACTCGCGTACCGCTGCAGATCGAGCATAACCCGCACAACAAGAAGTACCTGGCGACCAAGGCCGGCAAGCTCGGGCACATGCTCGGCAGCCTGCATCAGGGCGAGGTCGAAGAAAGCCTGTGACCCGCGCCAATGTGCGCCGTCGCCTGGCGCTTGCCTGGTGGTGGCAGCTGGCGGTGGTTCTGGCGCCGCTGTTTGTGCTTAACCTGCTGTTCGGTGCGGATCAGCACGTCGGTGTGCTGAGCATGCCGATGTTCATCGCCGGCCTGGCTTCGATGTTCGTCAGCCTGCCGCTGTTCCATGCCTACAAGCACGCGTTGATCGCCACCGAAAAAGCCCTCGACAGCCCAGAAGAGCCTGCCGCCTGGTTGGCCTTGGCCGCGCGGCGCCGGCTGGCCCTGCTTGGTGCCGGCTTACCGGCCTGGATTGCCGCCATCGCGGTGTTTGCCGGGCTGGAGGCGATTCCGCTGATCCTCCTGGCGCTGTCCAGCGCCGTCCTGTTCTACCTCTACCGCATTCCCCGTCAGCTCGGCTGATGCGCCGTCTTTGCGCCTGTTTGCTCGCGTTGCTGGCCTGGCCGGTGAGCGCGGTCGAGCGGGTGGTCAGCCTGGCGCCCTCCCTGAGTGAAATCGTCGTGGAGCTGGATGCTACCGATTTGCTGGTCGGCGTGCTGGACGGCGGCGAGCGGCCGGTGGCGCTGGCCCATCTGCCCTCGGTGGGGCGGTATGGGCAACTGGAAATGGAAAGCCTGCTCAAGCTGCAACCCGATCTGATCCTGTTGTGGCCGGACAGCATCAGCAGTGCCCAGCGCCAGCAGCTGGCGCGTTTCGGCATCCCGCTGCTGATCACCGAGCCGCACAAGTTGGCCGACTTAGCCGAGCAATTTGCCGAGATCGGCGCGCGAATCGGTCGCGCCGAACAGGGCCAGCGCCTGAGTCGGCAGTTCAGTCAGGGGCTGGCCAGGCTGAGCCAGCACTACCGGCGTGAGCGGCCGTTGCGCCTGTTCTACCAGGTATGGGATGTGCCGCTGTACACCATCGGCGGGCAGCAGATCATCAGCGATGCCCTGGGGGTGTGCGGCGCTGAGAATATCTTTGTCGATCTCGACTTGCCCGCGCCGCAGGTCAGCGTGGAAGCGGTGTTGCAGGGTAATCCTGAGGTGATTCTGGCCAGCCAGCAACGCCAGCTGGATGCCTGGCACATCTGGCCTGGTGTGCCGGCAGTTGCGCGTAAGCAGTTATGGTTGGTGCCGGATACCGGCCTGGAACGGCCGAGCTTCCAGATGCTAGGGGCGATAGAGCGCTTGTGCGAGAAGTTAGCCAGGGCGCACTAGCGGCCTGAACGACCAGACCCCGCAATTGCGGGGTCTGGTCGTTGCTGGTGGTGGCTTAGAAACGGTAGCCAGCACTCAGCTGCACTTGCTCTTCCGCCGCCGGGTAGCGGCCGTAGAGGTTGGCATATACGTTGTGCTGCTTGCCGGTCAGGTTGTTCACCCGCAGCTTGCCGGTGAACTGGCGGTAGTCATAGACCAGCGCGGCATTGAGCAGGGTGTAACCGCCTTCGCGCGGCTGGCTGTGGGCGTCGTCACCGGAAAGGTACTGCGCGCCGGTGTACACCGCCTCCAGTTGCGTATTCAGGCCTGGAAGCAGGCGGTAGCCCAGCTGGATGCTGGCGCTGTGGCGAGCCACCCCCGGCACCTCATTGCCCTTGGCGCTGCCGGCGCGGTACTCCGCATCGGTAAAGCTGTATTGGCCGCCCAGGCTCAGGCGCTCACTCAACTGGCGCTGGCCTTCGAGCATCAGGCCTTCGCGGCGGGTCTTGTCCAGGTTGATATTCGCACCTACGCCGCTCCAGCTTGAAGGGTTGGCGATCAGTGGGTCATACAGCAGCTCATCTTGCAGGTCGAGGCGATAGACCGTCAGCTGATAGCGCTGAATATTGTCCTGCCACTCGACCCCACTCTCCCAGGAAACACCGGTCTGTGGTTTGAGGAACGCGACCTGAGGCAGAACAAATCCGTTGTCGTCCACATTGGCCCAGCGCAGCACATCCTCGCGCTTGAAAAATGTGCGGATCTGTTGGCTGGCTTGCCAGTTCAGGCCAATGCTGGTGCTGTCTTCACGGTCGCGGTGGGTCTTGCCAGCGGCCTTGTTGCGGTCGTCCGCTTCGCTGCTGCGGTAACCGACAGTGAGGGTGACGTCGCGACCAAGGCCCTGGCTCAGCTGGCTGTACCAGTCGCGCTGAGTCTGGTGGAAATCGGTACCCCAGGAGGCCTGCGAATCGCCAGTAATATGATCGTGGCCCAGTAGCCATTCGGCATCACCCAGGCTGTCATCGAAGCGTGCGGTGATGCGTGGGCTGTAGCTTTTGGTGCGGGTGTCCTGATCGAAGGAGCTGCCAAATAAACTCCCCACTCCGTCCTGATCGCTGAGGCTGTAGTCGAAGTCAGCGGTCCAGATATCGTCCAGGCGTTGCTCGATGGCGAAGCGCTGTACCTGGGTCTTGCGGTCGTTCCAGTCGCTGGAATTACTCTGTTTGCGGTCCTGGCGACTCTGCGTGAGGGACAGGGCGTTGGGGAAGAGCAGCTCATCGTCCACCGTCTGGTATTCGTACAGCGCGTGGCCGCTGTCATGCTCATAACGCAGGCGGGCGAAGGCGTTGCTGTAGCTGGCGTTGTTATGGTCGCGGTAGTTGTCGGCAGTACGCGACTCGCCGCTCAGGTAGGTGGAGAAGCCCGCCCCGAGCTGCTGATAGACATGGCCGCGCAGGGCTTCCAGGTCATGGCTGCCGCGACTGGCTTCCAGATAACCGCCATTGCTGCGTGGGGTGCGCGTGACGATGTTGATCACCCCGCCAACCGCCTGGTCGCCGTACAACACTGTGCCCGCGCCGCGAATGATCTCAATGCGCTCGATATTGGCCAGGGGCACGCTGCTGAGGTCGGCACCTGCCTGAGTGGGTTGGTTGAGGCGGCGGCCATCCACCAGAATCAGGGTGTTGTTCACCGCGTTCTCGCCAAAGCCACGCAGGCTGAAGGTGGCGCGGCTGCCGTCGCCAATGGCGTCGCGGACTTGTATACCGGCCTGGCCGCGCAACACCTCGATCAGCGAGCTTGCAGCGCTGGCTTCGATCTGTTTGCGCTCGATGACCCTGATGCTCGCCGGAGTTGGGGCTTGCAGCGGTGTGCCGCGGCTAATGACCATGGGCTGAGCCTGATAGGGCTCGGCAGGTTCGGCATGAGCAGCCAGCGGCAGCAGCGCTACAGCCAGGGCAATTCGGGACAATTTCATCGGTAAAACCTCAAAAGACAGAAAACTTTTGAGGAGGGCAGGGACAAGCACCGGGCGAGGAGGCGATAGCCAGCGCTTGACGGTGATGCCCTCCGCAACACCAGTCACTTCACGCCGAGGCAGGTCTCCGGGCTGCCGACTGGCACTTTCCCGCCTTCCCAGGCGAACCCAGTGGCGTATCGAGAAAGCGTGCGCGTGAGCGCTGTCGGTTACCGTTGCGGGGGCAGCGCAGGCATTGCGGCAGTCGAATCGACGGCTACGCACCTGCTTCCCTTTTCACGCCTGGGCCTTGCGGCTGTCGGCGACCTCGGACAAGTAAAACGCCGCGCACCATAAACGTACGCAGCGGCTAAAGCAATTCATGCGCTAGGACAGGGAGCGTGGCTGCGGCCCTTTATGCGGCAAAGTCTGCACGGTGGGTTGCAGCCCACCGCCCGCGCCACGCCACGCTTGCGATCAGGTCGAGAGGCTCGCCAGGCGTTGACGCACCGCCTCCTCGATACCGGCTTGGTCGAGGCCGCACTCGGCGAGCATCTGCGCCGGCTTGGCATGTTCGACGTAGTAGTCCGGTAGGCCCAGGTGGAGCATCGACTTGAGGATGTTCTCACGGGCGAGGAATTCGCTGACCGCACTGCCGGCGCCGCCCATGATGCTGTTCTCCTCGATGCTCACCAGCAGCTCGTGGTTGGCGGCCAGTTCACGGATCAGGGCTTCGTCCAGCGGTTTGACGAAGCGCATGTCGATCACCGTGGCGTCCAGGGTTTCGCCGACCTTGAGCGCTTCGGCCAGTTGCACACCGAACACCAGCAGGGCCACGCGTTGGCCCGTGCGGCGAATGACGCCCTTGCCGATCGGCAGGGGTTCAAGCGCTGTTTCGATGGGCGCGTTCGGGCCGCCGCCGCGCGGGTAGCGCACTGCCGCCGGGCCGTCGAACAGGTAGCCGGTGGTGAGCATGTGGCGCAGTTCGTTTTCGTCGCTGGGGGTCATCACCAGCATGCCGGGGATGCAGCGCAGGTAGGCCAGGTCGAAACTGCCGGCGTGGGTCGGGCCGTCTTCGCCGACCAGGCCGGCGCGGTCGATGGCGAACAGCACGTCGAGGTGCTGCACGGCGACGTCGTGGATCAACTGGTCGTAGGCGCGCTGCAAAAAGGTCGAGTAGATCGCTACCACCGGTTTGGCGCCGTCGCAGGCCATGCCAGCGGCCAGGGTCACGGCGTGCTGTTCGGCGATCGCGACGTCGAAATAGCGCTCGGGGTAGCGCTCGCTGAAGGCCACCAGGTCCGAGCCTTCCTTCATCGCCGGGGTGATGCCGACCAGGCGTCGGTCCTCGGCGGCCATGTCGCACAGCCACTGGCCGAACACGCTGGAATACTTGGGGCCGCCCACTTTCTTCGGGGCGGCGGCCGGGGCGTTGATCGGGTCCAGCTTGGTGATCGCGTGGTAACCGATCGGGTCGGCTTCGGCCGGGGCGAAGCCCTTGCCCTTCTTGGTCACCACATGGAGGAACTGCGGGCCTTCCAGGTCGCGCATATTGCGCAGGGTGGCGAGCAGGGTCGGCAGGTCGTGGCCGTCGATCGGGCCGATATAGTTCCAGCCCAGTTCCTCGAACAAGGTGCCGGGGACCAGCATGCCTTTGGCGTGTTCCTCGGTCTTGCGCGCGATCTCCCAGGCGCCGGGCAGGCGCGAGAGGATCTTCTTGCTGCCCTCGCGCATGCTCGCGTAGGTGCGGCTGGAGAGGATCTTGGCCAGGTAGTTGGACAGGCCGCCGACATTCTGCGAGATCGACATGTCGTTGTCATTGAGGATCACCAGCATGTTGGCGCTGATGTCTGAGGCGTGATTGAGCGCCTCGAACGCCATGCCGGCGGTCAGCGCGCCGTCGCCGATCACTGCCACGCTCTTGCGCTTGCTGCCTTGCAGGCGTGCGGCGATGGCCATGCCGAGGGCGGCGCTGATGCTGGTGCTGGAGTGGCCGACGCCGAAGGTGTCGTACTCGCTCTCGGCGCGGCGCGGGAAGGCGGCGATACCGTCTTTCTGCCGCAGGCTGGCCATGCGTTCGCGGCGGCCGGTGAGGATCTTGTGCGGATAGGCCTGATGGCCGACATCCCACACCAGACGGTCGTCCGGGGTGTCGAAGACGTAATGCAGGGCGACGGTCAGTTCGATCACCCCAAGGCCCGCGCCGAAATGCCCGCCGGTCTGGCCGACCGTGTAGAGCAGGTACTGGCGCAGTTCGTCGGCCAGGGTTTCCAGCTCGGCTTCGCCCAGACGGCGCAGCTTATCCGGCGTATTAGCGCGGTCGAGCAGGGGCGTCAGTGGGCGTTCGCGCGGAATCTCGTGGAAGGTCGTCGGCATCAGGCTGATCGTTATAGGTGTAAAAGATGCGGCAGTTTACCCGAAGCGCCGGGAACTGCCCAAACAAGCTGCGGGCTCCTGCAAAAGCATGGCCCGATGCGCTGCACAGTGCCTAGCTCGGCTTACATCCGGGCTAGCAGCCTGTCGGACTTGACCGTCCGTAGCGAGGGGAAGACCGGTTTGCAGCAGTTTTTGCGCGCTTTTGAGGCGAATAGTCGCTCTATTTAACGAGAAAGCGCGCAAAAAATGATCAAATCCGGCTTTTCCGCAGTAGGGCAGTGTTAAGTCCGACAGGCTGCTAGGCAGGGCGTCTTACCAACTATCGACAGAGCGCTTCTTGCCCGCGCGCGCAGCTGGCTTGGGCACGGCATTCAGCCCGCGCACCAGCCAGGCACGGGTTTCGACCGGGTCTATCACGGCATCTATTTCCAGAAAGCTGGCCATATTGATGCCCTTGCCGCTCTGGTAGGCCTTGGCCACCAGCTTGTCGAACAGCTGTTGGCGCGCGTCAGGCTCCGCCACAGCCGCCAGTTCCTTGGCAAAACCCAGGCGTACCGCGCCCTCCAGGCCCATGGCGCCGAACTCGGCGCTGGGCCAGGCGATGGTGAACAGCGGCGAGTGGAAGCTGCCGGCGGCCATGGCCTGGGCGCCGAGGCCGTAGCCTTTGCGCAAGACCACGGTAAACAACGGCACCGTCAGGCTGGCGGCGGCGACGAACATGCGCGACACATGGCGCACCGTGGCCTGTTTCTCCGCCTCCGGACCGACCATAAAGCCGGGTGTATCGCACAGCGACAGCATGGGGATATCGAAGGCGTCGCACAGCTGCATGAAGCGCGCGGCCTTGTCGCCGGCCAGCGCATCGATGGCGCCGCCCAGGTGCGCGGGGTTGTTGGCGAGCAGGCCGAAGGGCCGGCCTTCGATGCGGATAAAGGCGGTGATCAGTCCGGGGGCGAACAGCCGGCGCAGTTCCAGCACCGAGCCGGCGTCGGCCAGGGTGGCGATGACCTGGCGGATGTCGTAGACGCGCAGGCGGTTTTCCGGGATCAGCTGGCGCAGCTCGCGTTGATCGGCGCACTGCCAGTCAGGCAGCGCGCCCTGGAAGTAGCTCAGGTACTGCTTGGCCACCCGCACCGCTTCAGCCTCGTCGGCCACCTGCACATCGATCACCCCGTTCGGTCCCTGCACCGAGACCGGGCCGACCTCTTCGGGCTTGAAGCTACCCAGGCCGCCGCCCTCGATCATCGCCGGGCCGGCCATGCCGATGGTCGCGTTGGCGGTGGCGATGATCACATCGCAGCAGCCGAGCAGCGCCGCATTACCGGCAAAGCAGCGCCCGGAGACCACCCCGACCAGCGGCACCAGCCCGGACAATTTGGCCATGCCGACGAAGGTGTGGCAGTCGAGGCCGGCGACGCCGACGAAATCGCTGTCGCCGGGCCGGCCGCCGCCACCCTCGGCGAATAACACCAAAGGCAGGCGCCATTGCTCGGCGAGGCCGAGCATGCGGTCGGTCTTCTTGTGGTTCATCACCCCCTGGGTGCCGGCGAACACCGTGTAGTCGTAGGCGATGGCCATACAGCGCGCGGCCTGGCTGCCGAACAACTCGGCGTTGACCGTGCCGATCCCGCTGACCAGGCCGTCGGCCGGACTCTGCTCGATCAGTTCCTCCAGCGAGCGCCGGCGCCGTTGGGCGGCCAGGGCCAGGGCGCCGTACTCGCTGAAGCTGCCGGCGTCGAGCAAGTCGGCGAGGTTCTCGCGCACCGTCCGTTGCCCGGTCTTGCGCCGCTTGGCCACGGCTTGCGGGCGGCGTTCGTCGCGGGTGATGGCGTGGCGTTCGAGCACTTCGGCCAGATCAGCGCGGATATGCTCGAGATCCAGGCTTTGCTCGCTGTGGCTGTGCGCCGCAGCGACCTCGGCCGGTTCGATAAACAGCAGCGGTTGGCCTTCGCCGACCGCACTGCCGGGCTGCACGGCGAGGGCGCGAACGATGCCGCTGTGGCTGGCCTTGACCACGAACTCCATCTTCATCGCCTCCAGCACGGCGATGCTCTGGCCGACCGCCACGGCGTCGCCTGCGGCCACCTCCAGGCACACCAGCACGCCGCTGCTGGGCGCGTGCAAGGGCAGGCAGCCGGGCGGTGCATCGAGCGCCTGTTGCACCGCACCGGCCGCCGCCTGGCTGCCGGCAAAGAACAGGTGCGGATGGGCCTGCTGTTGTGGCGCGAGCAATCGCTCCAGCTGGCTTTCGACGAAGCGCGTGCTGACTCGATTGGCAGCGACTTCTGGCAAGCGCAGCAGGTTCTGCAACAGGTGCAGGTTGCTCGCCACGCCCTCCAGGCGGAACTCGCAGAGCGCGCGGTAGGCGCGGCGCAGTGCGCTCGGGTAGTCCGGGGCATGGGCGATCAGCTTGGCCAGCAGCGAATCGTAGCTGGGGCTGACCGGGTAGCCGGCGTAGCCGTAACCATCGACGCGCAGGCCGGGACCGCTGGGCGGTTCGTAGGCCGTCAGGGTGCCGCTGGCCGGCCGGGTGCTGCCGTCGGCGTTCATGCTCTCGAGGTTGATCCGCAGTTGCACGGCGCAGCCATTGATCGGCGGCGGCTGCAGTAGATGCAGTTGCTCCAGGCTATGCCCGGCGGCCAGCCTGAGTTGGGTCTGCAGCAGGTCGATGCCGGTGACCTGCTCGGTCACCGTGTGCTCGACCTGGATGCGCGGGTTGGCCTCCATAAAGTAGAAGCGCTCGGGCTGCTGGTTATCCAGGAGGAACTCGAAGGTGCCCAGGCCCTGGTACCGCGCCGCGCCGGCCAGTTTCAGCGCGGCGGCGATCATCCGCTCGCGGGTAGCGGCAGGCAAATCCGCGCTGGGGGCGATCTCCAGCAGTTTTTGCTGGCGCCGTTGCAGGCTGCAATCGCGCTCCCACAGATGGCTGACCGCGCCGGTGTGGTCGCCCAGCACCTGGATCTCGATATGCCGGGCATCGCGCACCAGCTGCTCGACATACAGCGCGTCACTGCCGAAGGCCGCGCGCGCTTCCGACTGGCAGCGGGCGAAGGCTGCGTCCAGCTCGGCTGCCGCGAACACCGGGCGCATGCCGCGTCCGCCGCCACCGGCCAGGGCCTTGAGCATCACCGCGGCGCCGTCGCCGAGGCTGCGCAGGAAGTCGCGGGCCTCGTCCAGGGTCACGGCGCGGTTAAGGCCAGACACCAGCGGCACCTCGCAGCGCTCGGCCAGCGCGCGCGCGGCGGCCTTGTCGCCGAACAGTTCCAGCACCTCGGCACTGGGGCCGATAAAGCACAGGCCGGCGGCCTGGCAGCGGCGAGCAAACTCGGCGTTCTCGGCGAGAAAACCGTAACCGGGATGGATCGCCTCGCAGCCTTGTTCCTGGGCGATAGTGATCAACTGGTCCATATCCAGATAGGCCGGCACACCACGGCCCTTGAGGGCGACCGCGCTGTCGGCCTTGCGCAGATGCAGGGAGGCGCCGTCGTCCTCGGCGTACACCGCCACCGAGCGGATGCCCAGTTCGGCGGCGGCGCGGGCGATACGGATGGCGATCTCGCCGCGGTTGGCGATCAGCAGGGCGGCAAAGGGCATGGCGGCTCCGGAGGGTGCGCCGTGCGCACCTGTTGGGTTGATTGGGGCGAAGGGGCTAGAGCAGGGCTTCCAGCTCGTTCTTTTTCACCTTGCCGGTGGCGGTCAGCGGCAGGCTGTCGAGCAGGCGGATCTGCGGCACCTTGTAAACCGCCATGGCCTCGCGGCACCAGGCCTGCAGGCTGTCTGCGCTGGCGTCGCTGCCGGGTTTGAGTACCACGAAGGCCACCGGGCGCTGGCCGCTGTGTTCATCGCTGCGGCCGAGTACGGCGCTGGCGAGGATCGCCGGGTGCTGGCCGAGCAACGCCTCCAGCTCGCTGGGAAATACGCTCATGCCATTGACCTTGAGCATTTCCTTGCGTCGGCCGAGGTAGCGGATAAAGCCCTGCGCGCTGATCTGGCCGAGGTCGCCGCTGTGCAACCAGCCGTCTTGCAGGGCGGCGGCGGATTCTTCCGGACGATTCCAGTAACCCTTGAGCAGCGACGGGCTGCGCAGGCACAGCTCGCCTTCGCCACCGAGCGGCAGCAGTTCACCGGTGGCGAAGTCGCAGACTTTGAACTGGGTGCCCGGTACCGGCAGGCCGACGAAGGTCGGCGCGCTCTTGAGGTCGAAGTCATCGTCCTGCAGGCCGGCGGTGAAGGTGTCGCAGGTGTGGCTCTCGGTCATGCCGAAGCTGAATTCGAACAATGTGGTGCCGGTCAGCGCACGCCACTGGCTGCGGTACTCGGTGGTGAGCTTCTTGATAAAGGAGATGCTGCCGGTCTGCTGCAACGAACTGAAATCGAAGTCGCCGACCTGCGGGTGCTCCAGCACCTCGGCAGCGTTGTCCACCAGCAGGCCGCAGTGGCTGACCCGGTAGTGTTCGACCGCCGCCATGAAGGCCGGGGCGTCCCAGCGCGCCAGCAGCACCAGCTGGCAGCCGCTGAACACCGGGAACAGCAGGCCGGCGTTCTCCCCGGCGATCCAGAATTCCGGGAGGAAGTTCAGCAGCACGCTGCCCGGGTGCAATCGCAGGGCTACCGCGAGGAAGCTGGCGCAGGTGTAGAGCATATCGCCATGGCTATGCACGCAGCCCTTGGGCAGGCCGGTGGTGCCGCCGGTGTAGTTGAGCGCGGCGATGTCGGCCAGCTGCGGACGGTGCGCTGGCGTTGGCGTCTTGCAGGCGGCGAGCGCCGGGTAGAAGTCGATGAAGTCCTCAGCCATGACCTTAGGCGCCAGCAGCAAATCGGGCACCGGGATGCTCGGCTCAGCCGGGCACAACTCGGACAGGCTGGTCGCCAGCACATGGGCAAGCTGGCAGTCCTCGCGCACTGCCCGCACCACCGGCAATAGTTGGTCGAAGCAGAGAATCATGCGCGCGCCGCTGTCCTTGAGCTGGTAGCCCAGCTCCAGGGCCTTGCTCAGCGGGCTGACCGGCGCATAGACCGCGCCGCACTTGAGGATGGCGTAGAAGGCGATATGCAGCTGCGGGCAGTTGGGCATAAACACCGCCACCCGGTCACCCGGTTCGATCCCCAGCTCCACTAGCAGCGCGGCGCAGCGGTCGGACTGCTGGTCCAGCTCGGCATAACTCAGGCGCATTCCGTAGAAGTCCAGGGCCGGCGCCTCGGGCTGCAACCGGGCCCAGGCGCGCAGGTACTCGGACAACGGCTGCTGGCCATGCGGGTAGTGCGGCTCGCGCGGTGTGCCGGCCGGCCAGGCGGCGGCTTGCAGTGCGGCCAGCTGTTCGAGGTAGGCCTCTTCGGTCATGGCGGTGCCCCTGTTGTTTTTGTCTGCGGGCATCTTAGGTGGCTGCGCCGCCGGGCAGAACTGATGCTTATGCATCGCCATCCATGAATGCTATGCATGGTTGCTTCAAGGTTTGGCGCTGCTAGGCTCCAGGTGATTCGAAGAGTGCGCTAATAACCATGAATAAAACGCATGAATGGCCAGCCCTGGAACGCCTCGACCTCAACCTGTTTCGCGTGTTCGAGGCGGTCTACCGCGAGCGCAATCTGACCCGTGCGGCGCTGGGGCTGCACCTCAGCCAGTCGGCGGTCAGCCATGCCCTGGCGCGCCTGCGCGAGCAACTGGGCGATCCGCTGTTCGTCCGCGAGGGCCGCGGGGTGGCACCGACGGCCCTGGCCGAGCAGCTGGCCCCGGGGATTCAGGATGCGCTGAGCGGCCTGCGCCACAGCGTGACCCGCGGGCGGCTGTTCGACCCGCGATGCGACAGGCGCAGCTTCACCCTGAACATGCCGGAGCAGATGGAGCCGCTGGTGCTGCCGGCCGTGCTCGGCCATCTGCAACGGCTGGCGCCGCAGGTGGAGCTGCGCAGCGGCAGCCTGCATTGGGCCGAGTTGCGGCGCGAGCTGGCGATCGGCCGAGTCGACCTGGCGGTGGAAATTGCCCGGCCCACCGATGCCGAGCTGCGTCAGCAACTGCTGCTGCAGGACCCGCTGTGCGTGGTCGCCGGGCCGGCCTTCGGCGGCGAGCTGAGCGCCGAGCGCTACCTGGCCGCCGAGCATGTGGCGGTTACTTCGCGGCGCCGTGGCATCTGCGTCGAAGACCTGGCCCTCGGCCATTTGGGCCTGGTCCGCCAGGTGCGCCAGCGCTGTCAGCATTATTTGACCGCGGCGCTGCTGGTGGCCGAAAACGACTGGCTGCTGACCATGCCCAGGCGCTATGCCGAGTTGATCAACGCTGGGTTGGGCAACCGCTTGCTGGCGATGCCCCTGCAGCTGCCGCCGGTGACCCTCAACCTGTATTGGTCGCGCCAGGCCGAGAACGAGGCGGGCAGCCAATGGCTGCGCGGGCAATTGCTGGAGTTGGCGCGGCAGCGGTTTTGATCGGGTGACTGCTGTATCCGATTAAGGTGGGCGTTCGCTCGCCCTCTTCGTAGGCGCGGGGGGACGCCTAGTTGCCATGCCCGCGATGCTTTTTGCAGGCATGCCCTATCGCGGCCATGGGCCGCTCCTACGAAACGCCCAAAAACCGTAGCCCAGCGCAATCCGGGAGCGCTGGTCGGCACTGGAGTTCCCCGGACTGCATCCGGGCGACAAGGGCGTCAGTTGCTCTAGTGCTGGCGTTCGACGATATAGCGGGCCAGTTCGCGCAGCGGTTCGGCGGGGTAGCCGAAGGGGCGCAGGGCATGCAGCGCCTGATCGCGCAATTCCAGGGCGTAGGCCTTGGCTGCGTCGAGGCCGAGCAGCGCCGGGTAGGTCGGCTTATTGTGGGCCTGGTCCTTGCCCTGAGTCTTGCCCAGGGTGGCGGTGTCGCTTTCCACGTCGAGGATGTCGTCTTGCACCTGGAATGCCAGGCCGATGGCCCGCGCATAGCTATGCAGGGCCGTGAGCGTGCGCTGGTCGGCGCGGGCGCTGGCCAGGGCGCCTAGGTGCACGCTGGCTTCGATCAGGGCGCCGGTCTTGTGCCGGTGCATGATTTCCAGCGCCGTTTGATCGAGTTTCTGGCCGACCGAGCCGAGGTCGATGGCCTGGCCACCGACCATCCCCGCAGGGCCAGCCGCCTGGGCCAGGCGGCTGATCATGGCCAGGCGCAGTTCGGCGCTCTGTGGATTGCGTTGGGCATCGGCGAGCACTTCGAAGGCCAGGCTCTGCAAGCCATCGCCGGCGAGGATGGCCACGGCCTCGTTGAATGCTTTATGGGTGGTCGGCTGGCCACGGCGCAGGTCGTCGTCATCCATCGCCGGCAAATCATCGTGTACCAGCGAGTAAGCGTGGATCAGCTCGACCGCGCAGGCCGCACCATCGGCCTGTTCAGGATCGCCGCCGAGGGCTTCGCAGGCGGCGTAAACCAGCAGCGGGCGCACCCGTTTACCGCCGTTGAATACGCTGTAACGCATGGCCTGGTAGAGCTGCTGCAATTGGCCGTGCGGGGTTTCGAGCAGACTTTCCAGCGCCGCATCGACCTGGCGTTGGCACTGCGCCTGGTAGGTCTCGATCATGCTTGTCGTTCCGCGTCGAAGGGGGCTTCCTCCAACTCGCCATCGCGTTCCATGAGGATCTGCACTTTCTGCTCGGCCTGAGCCAGGGCAGTCTGACAGTCGCGGGTCAGGCGAATGCCTTGCTCGAAGGCAGTCAGCGAGTCTTCCAGCGACAGCTCGCCGTTTTCCAGGCGCTCGACCAGGTTCTGCAAGTCGGTGAGGGATTGCTCGAAGTCGAGTGAGGCTTTTTTACGGGCCATGGCGGGCATTCTCTGGCGGTGGCTCGGGTAGGCATTGTAACCGGCGCGACACTAGCAGGCCACGCCGCACGGGCAAATCGACGGTCGTCGCACAGGGTGAGGCAGGCCGCGGCAGCATCCACCCCCTCCCTCATCCGGAGAAATAGGTCACCCAGAAATAATAGATAGTCATGCTGCTACCCACCAAGATAACCAAGGCGCGCAGCAGCGCTGGCGGCAAGCGCTGGCCCAGGGCACCGCCGGCATAGCCGCCGAATGTCGCGCCGACCAGCAGGATCACCAGCTCGTACCAGCTGACCCGTCCGGCGACCACGAAGGTGATGGTGGCGACGCTGTAGATCACCGCCGAGATCAGGTTCTTCAGAGCATTGGCGCGGCCCAGCGGGTGGCCTTCGATGGAGAATGCCGCCAGTTGCAGGATGCCCATGCCGGCACCGAAATAGCCGCCGTAGATCGACACGCCGATATGCGCGGCGAGTGACAGCTTGCTGTGCGGCGGTTGTGCGGCTTCGGCGCGGCGTGCGGCCAGCCAGCGGCTGAGCCAGGGACTGGCGGCGAACAGCGCGGTGGCGGTGAGCAGTAACCAGGGGATCAGATTGGCGAACACAGCATCGCCGCCGGCCAGCAGCAACAGGCCGCCGAGCAGGCCGCCACATAAGCCAGCAAACAGCAGCGGCAGCAGATAGCGGCCCAGTGGGCGCAGCGATGCCCGTGCCGCCCAGGCGCCGGCCAGGCTGGCGGGCCACAGCGCCACGGCATTGGTGGCGTTGGCCGTGACCGGCGGCAGACCGGCCGCGAGCAAGGCTGGAAAGGAGAAAAAGGTACCGCCGCCGGCCAGGGCATTCATGCCGCCGGCGGCGAAACCGGCAAGCACCAGCAGGAGGATATCGGTGGGGATCATTCAGGGGCCGCGCAAATAGACGACAGCATACTCAGGTCGTTGGCGCCGACCAAGCCAGCGGATGAGGAGCGTGCTGAGTGCCTGTGCAGCAGTCGACTTCGTCGTCGATCGCTCCTTAAGGTAAATGATCTAAAGGTTGGCATGCGAGCCGATGGATTTGCCGTGTCAAAAGACGTAGTGGCTCATCGGCATCGGCCGGCCCAAGAGAAAGCCCTGCACGTTGTTGACGCGCAGGCTGCGCAGCAAGGCGAGCTCTTCCTCGGTTTCCACGCCTTCGGCGACCACTTTGCTGCCCGTCTCTTCGGCGAAGCGAATCAGCGCTCCCGCCAGGGCGCGATAGTCGGTGTTGCTGGTTATGTTTTGGATCAGGCTTCTGTCGAGTTTGATCACATCGGGCTTGAGCATAAGGATATGACGGAAGCTGGCGTAGCCGGCGCCCGCGTCGTCCACCGCCAGCAGCATGCCTTTTCGCCGTAGTGGTTCCAAGGCCATAGCAATCGAGCCGTAGTCCTCGACCGATATGTGCTCGGTTACCTCCAGCATCAGTCTGGTTAAAGGCTGCTCGACCAGCGCGTGAGCAAGGGCGCCGCAGAGGATGGTGCTTGGTGAGGCGTTGAGCGAGATATAGGATTCTTCCGGAAAATGCTTGAGGCCTTTCAGCGCTTCTTCAATGGCCATAATCTCGAGTTGTACCTCCAGCTCGACTTCGGCCGCCTCGCCAAACCACAGATCAGGAGGGCGCTGCGGTTCACTGGGGAAGCGAGCGAGCGCTTCGTAGCCCACCACCTTGTCTTGAGCCACGTTGATGATGGGCTGGTAGACGATGTTAATCAGCCTGTTGTTCAGCACTGAGGTTATCTGCGCCCTCATTTCGTCGTGGCGTTTCGTGCTGAGGACCTGCTTTTCGATTAAGCGTCCCGAAAAGTCAGCAAACAGGCGCAGGGTGCAGAGATCGCTATCGTTCAGCGTGTAATTGGGTTGGGAGCTGAAGCAGCAAAAGGTGCCGTACAGTGAGCCGTCGCTGAAATGGATGGGCACACCCATATAAGCGCCGATGCCCAGGGCTTGCGTCACTGGCAGTGCCATGGCTTCGGGTACTTGAGCGGTATCCTGAATCAGCTCCGGGAAGCGGCCATCGACGATTCTCTGACAATAGCTGTCTTCCAGTGGGTCGGCGTTCCCCACACAGACCAGCGTCGGATAAGGGTGTGCGTCGGTATGCCTAAATACGCGCAATCCGTTCTGGAACGTGGAGATGAAGGCAACCTCCATCTTTAAATTGGAGCGCACGACATGCAGCGCCTCCGCAAGAATTTCATCCAGCAAGGGGGATTGGAGTCCAGGCCAGTCAAGGGAAATATCAAGTTTACGTCCAATGATGAATGGCTCATTGGCGTAGGCCGGTCAATCGTTATCATGAATCTCTTCCTAGATTTCGCTGCAGGCAGCATTTTCCGGCACATGGAGGCTGACGGCTTTCAATTCAACAGGTCAGGCGGGGAGCCTAACCCGGCTTAGGATCGTCGATGCGGTGAAGTCGGGGCCATGAGCCATGAGCATTGCCATCTGCTGACTCGATTTTCCAGAACCCGTTGTGCGGCAATATCCACTGGTGCGAAGTCGAGTCGCTGCTGCATCACTTGGGCGCCACGCTCGAGCCTATCCTCGCTGCGCGCTTTCGCGTGCCGTTGAACCAACACGAGTTCATCCTGCGCCGCCCGCACCACCAGCGCAACGTGTACAGTAAGCAGGACATCAAGCCTCTGCGCGACTGCTTGACCAGGCCGGTCTTGATGACCTGCAGTCCGGCTGAGCCGGGCCGGTCTAGTGGTTAACCACGGAGGGGGCGCGACAGGCATGGCTCGCGGCTTGATGATCCTCGGTGCAGCGCTGTTGCTGCTGGCCGCGCTGCTGCATTTTGCGCCCTGGCTGTGGCACTGGTTGGCCGCCCGCCGGGCGATACCCACATCGAGTCCCGGCACGGGCGGGTGTTGATTCCCCTGACCTCGATGCCGACTCTCAGCATCGTTCTGACCCTGCTGGTCAACCTGTTCCGCCGCTGGCCCTTGGGCTCGGCCGCTTCAGTGCGCTCGCCACAGGCGCAGGTAGCTGGCTTCATGGTCGCGCTGCGCGCCACTGGCGGCCTGTGGTGGGTGCCGCACTGGGTGTCGCGGGTCACCAGCAGCGGCCGGGCGGCTTGCCAGCACCCTGGATACGCTCGTGGGTAATCGAAAATTCCCGCTGGATACGGCTGCCCTCGACCACGCCCCAACCTGCTTCGCACAAGGCCGGATCGATCAGTTCGGCGCGGGTTTCAGCTTCGTTCACGGCAATATCCTTTTGGCATCATGGCCGGATAGTAACCATTGCCGACGCGGGATTAGAAGGCAAAGGAGCGGCTGTTGCCAGGTTTATAGGGCACTGATCAACGTCAGGCTTGCGTGGGAGGGGCTTTAGCCGCGATTGACTTGAATGCGCTGAAAGCGTCGCGGCTAAAGCCCCTCCCACCCAGATCACGACCTATATAAACCGGCGATGCAGATCGGGGAATATTGCCTGGGCAAACCACACCGGCAGGCCAGGCTCCACTTTCCGTGACTTGGGCGTAGGGCTGAGCACAATACCCAGCGCGATCAGGCGCTTGAGCTCTTCAATCGCCAGGCGCTCGTTCAGGCCGAGAAAGGTCTTGAAGGTCGCGCGTGGCATCGCGGCCATGCTCAGCAGCGCATGCACGGCCGGGGCCGAGCCGGGGCGGACTTTGGCAGCGATTATCCGCTCATGGTTTTTGAATAGCCGCTCGACCCGCGCACGCATGTTTACCGGATCAACCGCCTCGGTCATGTAGTCGATCTGATCGATACAAGCGTCCAGCATAAAACGGATAAAGCCCAGGTAGTGCTTGAGCGAGAGCTGGCCGCGGCCGTCAAGATCGCCTTCGCGTGGCCGGTCGGCATTGGCCATCATCGCGTAGTACTCGGACTGACGCCGGGCCAGGCCTCGCGACAGCGACCACAGGTTAGGCCGCAGGTCCAGAAACACCAGTTGCAGATGGGTAATCAGTCGTACCAGCCGGCCATTGCCATCCATAAACGGATGAACCCAGGCCTGGCGATGGTGATAGGCCAGGGCGGTAATCAGCCGGGTGCGCGGGTCGGGGTAACGGCCCATCAGCTGTTGCAGCAGCGCCAGCATGTGCTCCACCACCCGCGCATCGGGCGCCAGATGGTTAGCCACCTGCACCTGTTTGTCTGGCTCCGCGCGCAACTTGCCCGGCACTGAATAGCGTTCGTTGTCATGCAGCTTTAGCTGCTCCTGTGGCGCGCTTTACGGTGCGTGCACACGAACCCAGGCTGAGGGTGAACGGCGTGATCGTGCAGTACCGGCGGCATTCAAGAATGCAACAAAACAGGGGATGGCGAGTACGTCTGAGTCGCGGGTAAAACGGCGTGGCATAGTGCCATTGTTATTAATAGCCTTTCGACATAAATCCACGTTTAATGGCTACTTTTTAACCCGTTCCCTCTGCGGGGGAACGGGTCGCCCTGTGCATTGCTTGCGCAGCCGCTCCAACAAAAAATCGCGAAAGAGGCAGCCCCCATGAAAGGCCGTGGATCATTGAACCACCTATATCGTTTGGTCTGGAGTCAGGTGCTGGGTGCCTGGATTGCGGTCGCCGAAACGACCAAAGGCCGGGGCAAAGGCGCCAGCCGAAAATTGCTCGTGGCGGTAGTGGGGCTGTCCTCGGCGCTCGCCCAGGCCGCGCCCGAAGGAGGGCAAGTGGTGTCAGGCACGGGCAGCATTGCCCAGTCCGGGGCCACCACCACCATCACCCAGGCGACCCAGAACCTGTCGCTGAACTGGGATAGCTTCAATATTGCAGCCCAGGAAACGGTGAACTTTAACCAGCCCTCGGCGACCGCCATCGCGGTCAACCGAATCATGGACAGCAACGGCACGCAAATTCTCGGCAACCTCAACGCCAACGGCCAGGTGTACCTGATCAACCCCAACGGTATCCTATTTGGCCAGGGCGCCCAGGTGAACGTCGGCGCGCTGGTCGCGTCCACCCTGGACCTGAATGACGCCAGCCTGAATAGCGATAGCCGCAGCTTCAGCGGCGACGGCGCGGGCAGCGTGATCAACCGCGGCACGCTCAATGCGGCCGCCAGCGGTTACGTGGCGCTGCTGGGCAATACCGTCAGCAACCAGGGCACGATTACCGCGCCCCGTGGCAGCGTCGCGCTGGGTGCCGGCAGCGCCGCCACCCTGACCTTCGCGGACAACAGCCTGGTGCAGATGCAGGTGGATCAGAGTCTGTTGAACAACCTGGCCGACAACGGCGGGCTGATCCAGGCAAACGGCGGCCGGGTGCTGATGAGTGCCGGCGCCAAGGACGCGCTGCTGGCCAGCGTGGTCAATAACACCGGCGTGATCGAAGCGCGCACGGTGGAAAATCATGACGGCGTGATCGTGCTGCTCGGCGGCATGCAGGCCGGTACCGTCCAGGTCGCCGGCACCCTGGATGCCAGCGCGCCCAACGGCGGCGATGGCGGCTTTATCGAAACCTCGGCCGCCCATGTAAAAGTGGCCGACAACGCAAAAATAACCACCGCCGCCGCGCACGGCAAGACCGGCACCTGGTTGATTGATCCCAGCGATTTCACTATTGCTGCCAGCGGCGGCGATATGACGGCAGATACAGTCACCAGCAACCTGGCGAACACCAATTTTGAGATCGCCACCGCCACCATGGGCACAACCGGAGGCAACGGTGACATTGCCGTCAATCAGGCGCTGAGTTGGAGCAGTGCTAATACGCTGACACTGACGGCCGAGCGCAATATCGCCATCAACAATGCAATCACTGCGACAAATGGGGGGCTCACTCTCAATGCAGCCGGCAGCATCAGCGCACCTGCGGCGGTCAGCGTGGGTACTTTTACCTTGACTAGCGGCAACTGGAGTCAGACTGGGACCTTGCCGACTTTCAACGCCACTGACTTCCGGATTAACGGCGGCAGCTTTATCCGCGCACTGAGCGGCGACGGCAGCAGTGGCAGTGCCTACCGACTGGCCGATGTCTATGGTCTGCAGGGCATAGCTAGCAGTGGCATGCTGGGGAAAAACTATGTATTGGCGAACAATATCGACGCCAGTGGCACTTCAAATTGGAATGCGGGCGCAGGCTTCAATCCGATCGGCGTAGAACCCTCCAGATTCAGCGGCAGCTTCGACGGGCTGGGCCATACCATCGCCAACCTCACCATTAACCGGCCATCAACATTTTATGTTGGCCTGTTTGGAATCACGAACACGGGTTCTGTGATTCAGAACGTGGGGTTGCTCGGCGGCAGCGTGATCGGCAATAAAAACGTCGGCGGATTGATGGGGTACAACTACAAAGGCACAGTTAGCAACAGTTATGCCACCGGCAGCGTCAGCGGCAACGACAGAATCGGCGGACTGGTGGGCTTCAACGAGACCGGCACGATCAGCAACAGCTACGCGACCGGCAGCGTCAGCGGCAGCAGCAACGTCGGCGGGCTGGTCGGGACCAACTTCACAGGAGGAACGATCAGCAATAGTTATGCCGACAGTGCGATTACAGGTGGTACCTATGCGGGTGGTTTGGTTGGGTTTAACCAGGGAACCATTCAAAACAGTTATTCGTCAGGCACTGTATTCGGCTCGAATCGGCTCGGTGGACTGGTTGGTGTGAATGAATCGATTATTGCAAATGCGTACAGCACCGCCGCAGTCACCAGTGACTCGAATGAGCAGGATAACTTCGGCGGTCTGGTTGGAATAAACACTGGCAATATAAGCAACAGCTATGCGAATGGCGTCATGCAGGTACATCAAAATCAAGCAGGTGGGCTGATTGGCTGGAACGGCGGCACGATCACCAACAGCTACTGGAACACCGAGACATCCGGGCAGTCCACGTCAGCAGCCGGCTTGGGCTTGACCACCACCCAGATGCAAACAGCATCCAATTTCACAGGATTCACTTTCACCAGCACACCCGGTGCATCGGGCAATAACTGGGTAATGGTCGACGCCGACGGTGGTTTGAACAATGCGAACGGCTCACCCGGCGCAACCCGACCCATGTTGGCTTCCGAATACTCGACCACTATCAATAATGCACATCAGTTGCAACTGATGGCGATGAACCTCTCGGCGAGCTACACCTTGGGTGCCAATGTCAATGCTGCGACCACCGGTCTCATTGGCGGTATCAGCACCGATGTTTGGGGCAGTGCGGGCTTTGTTCCACTCGGCAATTCAACTATCAAATTCAGTGGCACTTTCGACGGCCTGGGTCATACCATTTCCAACCTCACCATCAATCGGCCATTAACAAATTACGTCGGCTTGTTTGGAAACACGGGCACGGGTTCTGTAATCCGCAACGTCGGACTGCTCGGTGGCAGCGTCAGCGGCGACTACTACGTTGGTGGGCTGGTGGGGTACACAAATGGTGGCGCGATCAGCAACAGCTACTCGACGGGCAGCGTGATCGGCAATAACTACCTCGGCGGGCTGGCGGGGTATAGCTACGCAAGTGCAGTCGGCAACAGCTACGCCACCGGCAACGTGAGTGGAACCAACTTCCTCGGCGGACTGGTGGGGCACACAAATGGCGGGGCGATCAGCAACAGCTACGCCACCGGCAGCGTGAGTGGCTCCCTGGCGATCGGCGGGCTGGTGGGCGGGCACTATGGCGCCACGATCAGTAACAGCTACGCTGCGGGCCTCGTCATCGGCAGCGGCGCCTTCGTCGGCGGGCTGGTGGGGTCCAACAGCGGTACGATCAGTAGCAGCTACTGGAACAGCAGCGTCAAGGCGACCGGCATAGGCGGCGGCACAACAACTGGAGCGACGGGCCTAACCGGCGCACAGTTGATGCAGCAAGCCAGCTTCAGTAGCTGGAATACGGCCACCCCCAATACCATCGCCAATACCGGTGGCAGCGGTGCCGTCTGGCGTATTTATGAAGGCCATACTGCCCCCTTGCTCACCAGCTTCCTGACCGGCTTGACGCTCAGCGGCGCACCTGATGCTACCGTGACTTACAACGGCGCAGCCCAAAGCGGTGGTGCATTCACGCTCATCGCCAATGTATTGGGTGCCGCCGCCACAGGAACCAATGCGGGTTTTTATAACGGTTACTACTCCACCCAGCAAGGCTATGACATTACGGGTGGGAACCTGACCATTAATCAAGCAGACCTGACCCTGAGTACTAACAACATCACCAAGACCTACGACGGGGGCCTCACTGCAGTGGGTACGGCTGTCGTGGCCAGCGGTACTCTGTTTACTGGCGACTCGCTTACCGGGGGCAGCTTTACCTTCGCCGACAAGAACGTCGGTAGTGGCAACAAGACTGTCACCGTCACCGGCGTTACGGTCAATGACGGCAACAGCGGCGGAAACTACAACATCAGTTATGCCGACAACATCGCCAGTACCATCAACAAGTTCAACCTGAGTGTCAGTGGCCTGACCGCCAGCGACAAGACTTACGACGCCAACACCACAGCAACGCTGGGCGGCACGGCATCGATTGCCAAGCTGGGCAGCGATGACGTGGCTGTGATCGGCAGCGCCAGCGGCACTTTTGCCAGCAAGAACGCCGGCACGCAGAGCGTCACCGTTAGCGGCAACAGCCTGACCGGCAGCGACGCCGGCAACTACAACCTGCTGCAGCAAACCGGCTTGACGGCCACCATCGGCAAGGCTGATTTGTCGGTGACCGGCCTGACCGCCAACGACAAGACTTACGACGCCAACACCGCCGCCGCACTGGGCGGCACGGCAGCAATTGCCAAGCTGGGCAGCGATGACGTGGCGGTGATCGGCAGCGCCAGCGGCACTTTTGCCAGCAAGAACGCCGGCACGCAGAGCGTCACCGTTAGCGGCAACAGCCTGAGCGGCAGCGACGCTGGCAACTACAACCTGCTGCAGCAAACCGGCTTGACGGCCGCCATCGGCAAGGCTGATTTGTCGGTGACCGGCCTTACCGCCAGCGGTAAGGTGTATGACGCCAACACCGCCGCCGCACTGGGCGGCACGGCATCGATTGCCAAGCTGGGCAGTGACGACGTGGCGGTGATCGGCAGCGCCAGCGGCACTTTTGCCAGCAAGAACGCCGGCACGCAGAGCGTCACCGTTAGCGGCAACAGCCTGACCGGCAGCGACGCCGGCAACTACAACCTGCTGCAGCAAACCGGCTTGACGGCCGCCATCGGCAAGGCTGATTTGTCGGTGACTGGCTTTACCGCCAGCGGCAAGGTGTATGACGCCAACACCGCCGCCGCACTGGGCGGCACGGCATCGATTGCCAAGCTGGGCAGCGACGACGTGGCGGTGATCGGCAGCGCCAGCGGCACTTTTGCCAGCAAGAACGCCGGCACGCAGAGCGTCACCGTTAGCGGCAACAGCCTGACCGGCAGCGACGCCGGCAACTACAACCTGCTGCAGCAAACCGGCTTGACGGCCGCCATCGGCAAGGCTGATTTGTCGGTGACTGGCTTTACCGCCAGCGGCAAGGTGTATGACGCCAACACCGCCGCCGCACTGGGCGGCACGGCATCGATTGCCAAGCTGGGCAGCGACGACGTGGCGGTGATCGGCAGCGCCAGCGGCACTTTTGCCAGCAAGAACGCCGGCACGCAGAGCGTCACCGTTAGCGGCAACAGCCTGAGCGGCAGCGACGCCGGTAACTACAACCTGCTGCAGCAAGCCGGCTTGACGGCCACCATCGGCAAGGCTGATGTGTCGGTGACCGGCCTTACCGCCAGCGGCAAGGTGTATGACGCCAACACCGCCGCCGCACTGGGCGGCACGGCATCGATTGCCAAGCTGGGCAGCGACGACGTGGCGGTGATCGGCAGCGCCAGCGGCACTTTTGCCAGCAAGAACGCCGGCACGCAGAGCGTCACCGTTAGCGGCAACAGCCTGAGCGGCAGCGACGCCGGCAACTACAACCTGCTGCAGCAAACCGGCTTGACGGCCGCCATCGGCAAGGCTGATGTGTCGGTGACCGGCCTTACCGCCAGCGGTAAGGTGTATGACGCCAACACCGCCGCCGCACTAGGCGGCACGGCATCGATTGCCAAGCTGGGCAGCGACGACGTGGCGGTGATCGGCAGCGTCAGCGGCACTTTTGCCAGCAAGAACGCCGGCACGCAGAGCGTCACCGTTAGCGGCAACAGCCTGAGCGGCAGCGACGCCGGCAACTACAACCTGCTGCAGCAAACCGGCTTGACGGCCGCCATCGGCAAGGCTGATTTGTCGGTGACCGGCATCACCGCCGACAGCAAGGTGTATGACGGCAACACGGGCGTCAGCCTGAATACGGCGACGGCCAGCCTGAATGGGCTCCTGGCGGGCGATAAGGTGACCGTCGGTGCGGCGGGTGCGTTTGATAGCAAAAACGTCGGCGCCGGCAAGACCGTGGCGCTGGTCAGCCACTATGCCGGGGCCGACCTTGGCAACTACCGCATCAGCGACCAAGGCTCGACCGCGGCGGATATCACCCGCGCCACGCTCACTTACGCGGCCACGCCGGCCAGCTTCTTTTCCGGGCGGGCGCCGGGTGCCCTCTCCGGGGGGGTGAGCGGATTTGTGTCCGGCGAAACCCTGGCGGGCTCGACCCGCGGCGCCCCGATCTGGACGACCGCCGCTGGCATCAATAGCCAGCCCGGCGTGTACGCCATCAATGGCGGCGGCCTGACGGCCAGCAACTATCTGTTCGCCCAGGCCGCCGGCAATGCCCGCGCCCTGACGCTCACGCCAGGCGTTGCCACCAATCCGGTAGTCAATGTCACCACGCAACTGGCCTCCAGCGTGCTGTCGCCTCAGGCCAGCAGTCAGCCTCAGGCCCTCAACCTGTCATCGTCCATTCGTGTATCGCAGAGCGCCAATGCAGACAGCGGCGCGGCGGGCGTTTCTTCCGCGGCCGATGCCAATAACAGTGCGGTGTTGAATACACAAATGACGATCGGCAGCGCCGGTCCTTCACTGCAAATTGTCAATGGCGGCGTGAAGCTGCCGGACAATATGGTTGCCGAAAAATGAATAAGAAACTCGTTGTGAACAATAAGGTGATTCCTCTGCAAACCCTCAAGCCGCTGTGTGCTGCGCTGTTGTTGGCTGTTTCGCCGTTCTGTGCTCAGGCGGCGGGCCCTGAAGTGCCGAATGCCGGCTCGCTTCTGCGGGAGATTCAGCCGCTTAAACCGGCTGTGCCGTCGTCCACCGGGACCGGTTTGCGCATCGAGCCGAGCGCCGCCACGCTGCCGGCGAGCGCGCCTTTTCGGGTCAAGACCCTGCGCATCTCGGGCAACCGTCAGTTTGACCGCGCGACCCTGCACGCCCTGGTGGCGGATGCGCAAGGCACCGACATGACCCTGCCGCAACTGGGCGAGCTGACCGAGCGCATCACGGCGTACTATCGTGATCACGGTTATCCGTTGGCTCGGGCGATCATTCCGGCGCAGACCATTCGCGACGGTGAAGTGCTTATCGAAGTGGTCGAGGCGCACTACGGCGAGATCGGTTTGGATAACCGCAGCCGGGTCAACGATTCGCTGCTGACGGCCACTCTCGCGCCCCTGAAAAGCGGGCAGGCCATCAGCCAGGCAGAGCTGGATCAGCAACTGTTGCTGCTCTCGGATATTCCGGGTATCGCGATCAACGCCACCCTGAAACCGGGACAGACGGTAGGCACCTCGGATCTGCTGGTCAACACCCTGGCCGGTCCGACGGTCTCGGGCAATCTGGCGCTGGACGGTTACGGCAACCGCTACACCGGGCGCGAGCGGCTCGGCGGCACGCTGAATCTGAATAACCCGTTGGGCCATGGCGATGTGTTGAGCCTGAGTGCGCTCAGTTCGGGGAGCGGGCTGAACTATGGCCGCCTCGGTTACGAGTCACTGCTGAACGGGCAGGGCACTCGTTTGGGCGGCAGCTATTCGGCACTGCGCTACAAGCTGGCTGAAGAGTTCGAGGATCTTGATGCCCACGGCAGCGCTCAAGTAGGCAGTGTGTGGGCCAAGCATCCACTGCTGCGCAGCAGGAACCTGAACCTCTCCGGGCAGATTCAGTATGACCGCCTGCAATTGCGCGACCGCGTCGACCTCAGTGCGATTCGCACCGATCGCCATCTGGATAACTGGACGGCCAGCCTGGCCGGCGACGCGCGCGATACCCTGGGATCCGGCGGCATCAGTCTGTGGAACCTGGGGGTGACCGTTGGCCGGGTCGAGTTCGACGACAGCGCGGCGCAGGCGGCCGATGCTGCCAGCGCGAATAGCCGAGGCGGGTTCTCGAAATGGAACGCCAGTCTGGTACGCCTGCAGCGGCTGAGTCTGAATAACAGCCTGTATCTCAGCGTGTCCGGTCAATGGGCCGACGGCAACCTGGACTCCTCGCAAAAAATGAGCGCGGGCGGCCCTTACTCGGTGCGCGCCTATGATATCGGCGTGTTGTCTGGCGATAGCGGGTATATGGGCAGCGCCGAACTGCGCCATGACCTCGGTGCGGCGTGGGCTGGCCAATGGCAGGCGCTGGCGTTTATCGACAGCGCCCATGTCACCCTCAACCAGAACCGCTGGTCCGGCCTGAGCGGTCCCAACAGCGCGACCCTGAGCGGCGCGGGCGTAGGACTCAACTGGTCCGGCCCAAGCCAGTGGAGCGCCAAAGCCAGCATCGCGACGCCCATCGGCGCCACGCCAGAGTTGCTTAGCGATGCCGACTCGGTGCGCGGCTGGCTGGGCGTTAGCTGGGGGTTCTGAACCGCGGGGCGCGAGCGTGCCTGAGCCGCAAGGGCTTCAGGCGCGGCCTGATCGGGACTGCAAATGCTGGGGCGGATCGTTGCGCAGTGGCGGGCCACATTTCGCAGGCATAAAAAAGCCGGCTTGTGGCCGGCTTTTAGGGGGTGGTGTCAGCTTATTTTTGGTAAGCCGCCACTGCCTTGATGATTTCGGCGCGGGCTGCGTCGGCGTTGCCCCAGCCTTCTACCTTGACCCACTTGCCTTTTTCGAGATCTTTGTAGTTCTCGAAGAAGTGCTTGATCTGCTCAAGCAGCAGGGCGGGCAGGTCGGTGTATTCCTTAATGTCCACATACAACTGGCTCAGCTTGTCGTGCGGGACGGCGATCAGCTTGGCGTCGCCGCCGGCTTCGTCGGTCATGTGCAGGACGCCAACCGGACGCGCGCGGATTACTGCGCCAGGGGCCACCGGGTACGGGGTCACGACCAGCACGTCGAGGGCGTCGCCGTCGTCGGCCAGGGTGTTGGGGATGTAGCCGTAATTGGCCGGGTAGAACATCGGGGTGGCCATGAAGCGGTCGACGAACAGGCAATCGCTGTCCTTGTCGATTTCGTATTTGATCGGCGCGTGGTTGGCCGGGATTTCGATGGCGACGTAGATGTCGTTCGGTACGTCTAGACCGGCTGGAATCTTGCTGTAGCTCATGGAGTGACTCCCGGGGAAGGGCTAAAAAAGTGGCGGGATTATAGGCGTATTCCCCGCCAGTTGCTATGCCGGGGAGCCTAGCCATTGGTCGCGTGATGGCCGCCTTTGGATCTAGTGCGATAGCCAGGATGCGCCGCCTGCAAGCGCTGCAGGCGCGCCAGCGGATCCTGGCGGTAGAACAGTGCCAGCTGCGCATAGACCGCGGGAAAGGCGGCGGCGAGCAAATCCGGGGCGCTGAAGAAGTATTCGCTGGTGACCGCGAAGAATTCTGCCGGGTTTTCGGCGGCGTAGGCGTCGATGGCCGTTGCGCGGTGCGGATGGGCGTCGAGTTGGCTGTTCATGGCGTCGTAGGCACTTTGCATGGCACTGGTCCAGTCGCCGATGCGCATGCTGCCGTGCAGCGGCGGCAGGCCGTTGGCGACACCATTGAGCATGTCCAGCTTGTGCGCGAATTCGTGGATCACCAGGTTGTAGCCGTCCCAGCCGCCGGCGGCCTGCACGCCGGGCCAGGCGAGGATCACCGGTCCCTGCTGCCAGGCCTCGCCGCTGTGCGCGCCATTCCACTCGTGAACCACGCCGCTGGCGTCGCGGTGACGTTGCGGGCTAACGAAATCGTCGGGGTAGAGGACGATCTCGTGGAAGTCCTGGTACCAGTTGAGGTCGGCCAGGTGCAGCAGCGGCAGCTCGGCCTGGGCCGCCAGGGTCAGGCGGTCGCTGGCATCCAGTTCGACGCCGGGCAGGGTGCTCAGGTGTTTGTCGTGCAGGAACAGTACGGCGCGTTCGCACAGGCGCTGTTGTTCACTGTCGCTCAGACCGTCGAGCAGCGGCAGGCGCTGACGCACGGTGGCCCAGGTCGCGGGGGAGACTGGATGGCGGGCTAGGATGCGCCGGCGGCGCCAGGCGCGGAACGACCACATGGGGACTGGCTCGGGTTGCACGGCCGCTCACCATAAGCGGCGTCTGTGCGTGCGGCAAGTTGCAACGAAGCGGCATAAAGACTGCAACGCATTAGGCAGTGGTGCACGGGGAGGGCTGCCGATGCCGATAGAACGCATGGATCATCCTGCCGTCAGCCTGGTGCTGGGCGGCGGTATAGACCTGCCAAGCCAGGCGGCGCGCGCTCGCGCGACTTGGCTGGCCGGGCGCCAGGGACGACCGCCGGTGTTGCTGGTGGCCTTGTTGTGGGCGCGCGAGTGCCCCGATGTGGTGCAGCAGCTGAAGGGTTATCTGGATGCGCTGTTTGCCGACTATCGTTGCACGCCTGCGGGCTGGAGCGAGGCGCAGGCGGCGCGGCAGGTGTTGGCGGCGCTCAATCGGCAGCTGTTCCACAGTCGGCAGACGGGGCGCCGTGTGCCGCAACTGGATGCCGGGGTGCTGTTGCTGCAGGGCGGCGCTGCGCAGTTTCTGCAGGCCGGTGCGGTGGGTCTGCGGCGCTACAAGGGCGGGAGTCTGCAGAGCCTGTCGGGGCGTGAGGACATGCAATTGGGCCTGCAGGCGGAGCTGGCGCTGGTGCAGCACAGCTTGCCGTTGACTGAGGGCGAGGCGCTGTTGCTGGCGCCGCAGCCGTTGCTCGGCGTGGCCGACCTGGACAGCTTCCGCACCGGCTGCGCGGTGCTCGCCGTGGAGCGCCTGCCGGCGTTGCTGGCGCCCTTGCTCAAGGCGCCGGGCGCCGCCGTGCTGCTGTTAGCGGGTGCGGCCGCAAGCCTGCCGCCGCCGACGCCGCGCGAGCAATGGCCGGCCCTGGGTGAGGCCGCGGCGGGCATCCTGCTGGATGGCTGGATGGCTGGACGCTGCTCGGCGAGTGTCCGTTCGGTCCAGCCGGTCGGCTGTTCCAGGCGCGCGACGAAAGCGGCCGCGAGGCCTTGCTGTGGCTCGCCGCGCAGGCGGCCGACGAGGTTTTCTGGCAGCGCGAATGGGCCTTGCGCCGCAGTCCGGTGGCCAGCTTGCCACGGGTGCTGTCGTCGCATCGGCCGCGTCAGCATGCCTTCCTGCTGTTCGAACTGCCTGGGCCGGGGATGCGCAGCCTGGTTGATTGGGCCGCGGGCCATGGGCCTGTGGATGGATCGACCCTGCTGGCCCTGCTCGATCAGGCGATTGCGGCCGTGCGCGCCCTGCAGCGCCGAGGTATGCAGGGGCTGTGGCTGAGCCCACGGAATATCCTGATCAGCCAGAGCGGACGTCTGCTGTTGTTGCCGGAATATGCCGCGCTATTGCCGGGCGTCCCCCGTCAGCGGCTGCCCGCCGAGGCGATCCCGCAGGCGCCGGAGTTGCGCGGCGAGCAACAGCTGGATGGGCGCGCCGATCAGTTCGCCCTGGCGGCGCTGGCCTACTGGTTGATCTGTGGCCAATGGCCGGAAATCGCTTGCCCGGAAGGCGCGGCGTCGAGCCGGTATGTGCCGCTGGCCAGCTTCACCACGCGCTTGCCGGCCGGTTGGGACGGCGTGCTGGCGCGGGCCTTGGCGCCCCAGCCGGCGGCGCGGTTCGAGGCGTTGTCGGAGTTTCGCCAGGCGTTGCAAGAGCCATTGGCGCATCCGCCGGCTCTGGTGCGGATCAACCTGCGCGCACAGCCCTGGCGCCTGGCATTGCTCGGCGCCTTGGTGCTTCAGCTGGGGTTTGGCTTATGGCTTAGTCTGATGGGGTAGGCGTAACGCACGGCGCTGGCGCACACCACGGCCGGCCTCAATCCCGCTGCCGGCATGGCAGCTGGATTGGGTCGGCGCGGTCCCCGGTCAATCGCTGTTGATGGGCAGTACGTAGTTCTTGAACTGCTCGTCTTCGACGAAACCGATCGACTCGTAGACCATCTGCGCCACCTCGTTATCGCGGCTGGTGGCGACGCGCATGCGCACGGCGTTGGTTTCCTTGGCCATGTTCTTGGCGGTTTGCAGCAGACGGTCGGCAACCAGCTGACGCCGCGCGTCTTCGGCGACATAGATGTCGTTGAGGATCCACACGCGCTTGAGCGACAGCGAGGAGTAACTCGGATAGAGCTGGCAGAACCCCAGCAACTTG
Source organism: Pseudomonas sp. CC6-YY-74 (assembly GCF_002025205.1). Classification (GTDB taxonomy): domain Bacteria; phylum Pseudomonadota; class Gammaproteobacteria; order Pseudomonadales; family Pseudomonadaceae; genus Aquipseudomonas; species Aquipseudomonas paeninsulae. The sequence continues at coordinate 4,718,483 of NZ_CP019947.1, forward strand.
TCCTCGTCGTCGGCCATGGCCAGGTAAATCACCGATTCCTTGCGGCGCAGGCGGGTTTCCAGAAACTTGCGCGAGGAGTCGGGGAACGGCAGTTCGCCGAAGAACTCACGGTATTTGACGAACAGCGGGGTCAGCAGATCCAGGTGCTCCAAGGTAGCAGGGACGATACGCATGGCGAGCCTCGGTATTAGTGATTGGCTGGGCTGGCAACGCATGAGCTGCGCCAGTGGACGCCTGGATGCTGCCTAATGCTTTTGGAAAGCGCAATCAAAACAAGCGTTTGATCTGATCTCGCTGACGAAAACTAGCTCAGCAGGAAATTGCTCATGCCTGCTGGTGCCGTGTGCAGGCACGGCACTTGCGCCTCGTCTTTCAGATTGACCCCGGACAGCTGACGCCGACAGGCCTCGCGCATCAGGTACAGCAGGCGATGGGCGGCCATGCCATAACTCTGGCCCTCCAGGCGCACGTTGGAGATGCAGTTGCGGTAGGCATCGGTGAGGCCGACGCGCGGCGCATAGGTGAAATACAGGCCGAGGCTGTCCGGCGAACTGAGGCCCGGGCGTTCGCCGATCAGAATCACCACCATCTTCGCGTTGAGCAGCTCGGCGACTTCATCGGCCACTGCCACGCGTCCCTGGGCCACCAAGGCCACCGGCGACAGCGACCAGCCTTCGGCGGTAGCCAGTTCTTCCATGCGCGCGAGAAAAGGCAGCGCATGCCGATGCACGGCGAGAGCCGACAGGCCGTCCGCCACCACTACCGCCAGGTCTACGCCGCCGGGGTTGGCCTGGGCGTAGTCGTGTAAATGGCGGATCGATGCGTCATTCAGGCGGCGTCCCAGATCGGGGCGCTGCAGGTAGCTATCGCGATCCGCCGCAGCGCTGTGCAGCAGCACGCTGGCGCGGCCGCGGTCCGCCAGGCCGGCACTGAGGGCGGCATGGTCGAATGGCAGGTGCACCGCGTCACGCGCCTGGGCGTGGGCATACTGGAAGTCCAGCAGGGCCGTGGTGGGCAGGCTGGTGCCGGCGCGGCCAAGGGCGATGCGCGCCGGCGTCAGGCGCCGCAGCTCCTGCCAGGGATTCTCGGTGGTGGCGCAAACGGGCAACTCTTGTTCCATGGTGGTTCCTTGATCGCGGTTGTCGAGCGGGCCAGGCCCGCCTCTCCGGCGGCGTTGTCAGCCCAGCTGGGCGAGGGCCTGGCGGAATGCCGGTGGTAGGTTGTCGCCGAAGCGCACGCGACCGTCAGCCTGGGTGAAGATGCCCATGTGCTGCAGCCAGGCTTCGAACTCCGGCGCCGGCTTCAGCCCCTGGCTCTGGCGCACGTAGAGGGCGTCGTGGAACGAGGTGGTCTGGTAGTTGAGCATGATGTCATCGGAGCCGGGGATGCCCATGATGAAGTTGATCCCGGCCACGCCAAACAAGGTCAGCAGCGTGTCCATGTCGTCCTGGTCGGCCTCGGCGTGGTTGGTGTAACAGACGTCGCAGCCCATCGGCAGACCAAGCAGCTTGCCGCAGAAGTGATCCTCCAGTCCGGCGCGGATGATCTGCTTGCCGTTGTACAGGTATTCCGGACCGATAAAACCGACCACGGTGTTGACCAGGAACGGTTTGAAATGGCGCGCCACCGCATAGGCGCGGGTTTCGCAGGTCTGCTGGTCGAGGCCGTGATGGGCGTTGGCCGACAGGGCACTGCCCTGGCCGGTTTCGAAGTACATCAGGTTGTTGCCGAGGGTGCCGCGCTTGAGCGATAGCCCGGCCTCGTAGCCTTCCTGGAGCACCTGCAGGTTGATGCCGAAGCTGGCGTTGGCCGCTTCGGTGCCGGCGATCGACTGGAACACCAGGTCCAGCGGCACGCCGCGGTTTATCGCCTCGATCGAGCTGGTGACGTGGGTCAGCACGCAGGCCTGGGTGGGGATCTCATAGCGCTGGATGATGCCATCGAGCATGCGCAGCATCTCGCAGATGCTCACGACGCTGTCGGTGGCCGGGTTGATGCCGATCATGGCGTCGCCATTGCCGTACAGCAGGCCGTCGAGAATGCTTGCGGCGATACCGGCCGGCTCATCGGTCGGGTGGTTGGGTTGCAGGCGGGTGGACATGCGTCCGCGCAGGCCGACGGTGTTGCGAAAGCGGGTGACCACGCGGATCTTTTGCGCCACCAGGATCAGGTCCTGCACGCGCATCAGTTTCGACACGGCGGCGGCCATTTCCGGGGTCAGGCCGGGGGCCAGGGCACGCAGCGAGGATTCATTGGCCTGGTCGCAGAGCAACCAGTCGCGCAGGCCGCCGACGGTCAGGTGGCTGACGGCGGCGAAGGCCGTGCGGTCGTGGCTGTCGATGATCAGCCGGGTGACTTCATCCTCTTCATAGGGGATCAGCGCCTCGTCGAGGAAATGCGCGAGGGGAATGTCGGCCAGGGTCATCTGCGCGGCCACCCGCTCGCCGTCGCTGGCGGCGGCGACGCCTGCCAGGTAGTCGCCGGAGCGCGCCGGACTGGCCTTGGCCATGACCTCCCTGAGGCTGTCGAAACGGAAAGTCTCCGCGCCGACGGAATGGGAAAAACGTGCCATCTCAGTCTCCGTTGCAAATAGGCCGGTGCGCTGCCGGGCGTAGACGCCGGCAGCGCACATTAATGCGGCAGGTTCAGGCCGTTGCCTTGGCTCCGATCGGCAAGCCGTTGTCGGCCTTCGGCACATCCAGGTATTCATCTTCGGCAATGATCCCGGCGGCACGGTCCTGCGCCTCAAGTTGCAGGGCCTTCGGTACTGACAGCCAGTACGCGAGCCCGACGGCGATAAAGCCAGCACTTATCTTGCCAATCAGTACCGGCAGGATGATGGTCGGCTGGAAGTTGGCGGTGAACGATAAGTGATCGCCCAGCAGAAAGGCGGCGCAGACAGCAAAGGCGATGTTGATCACTTTGTCTTTTGGCGGCATAAACCGCACCAGGCGGAACATCGCGAGAATGTTGGCGATGGTCGCCAGCATACCGGCGCTGCCAACCGCACTCAGGCCGACTTTAGATCCGAGGTTTTCCAGCGCTTGGCCGAAGTATTTGCGCAGCAGATACACCATCGGGAACGCACCCGCCAGCATGATGCCGATGTAACCGGCAGTTTCCAGCGCGCGGGCCTGATCTTCGGCGTCGGCGATGATCGGGTGGAAGCCCCAGCCACCGAATACTAAGGTAAAGACCCCGGTGAAGTATTCGACGATGGAGAACACCAGCACCAGTTTGATCGCCGCGTCCATGGTCCGACCGAAGATGATAAAGCCCTTGATCATCATGTCCGGCAAGAAGCGCAAGCCGAGGGCCAGGGCAAGCACGAAGATCAGAATCGGCAGCAGGTTGGCGAAAATGCTGCCCAGGCCCAGTGCGAGTTGATACGTCGCCTCGCCGTTGGTGGCCACTAGATCACGCACCATCGGGTTGCCGAGCGCCAGAATCAGGCTGGCGATCAACACGCCTAGCGGGATGGTCAGGATGCCGGACATGACGCCCAGCGCCATGTATTTATGGTCGCGCTTGTCTAGCATCGCCAGACCCATCGGGATCGAAAAGACGATGGTCGCGCCGCCCATGAACCCCGTGATCAGTGCCATTACCAGTGCTTCTTTGCTCGCGGCGAGTGCCGAGGCCAGCTGATAACCGCCCATGTCCGACGCGATAATCATGGTTGCAGCCAGCGCAGGATCTGCGCCGAGCAAGGCGAAGAACGGGCCAAAGGCTTTTTCGATCACCACCGTCAGGTAGGGGATGGAGGCCATGATGCCCGCCGCCGGCACGAAGATATAACCGATGGCGTGGATGCCCTCCATGAATTCTTTACCAAGCCCTTCTTCGCTGTTGTAGATGGCAGCGAACGCGCCTAGTACGGCGCAGAGCATGATTAGATAAAGCACGTAATTGCCAATCTGGTCCATGAATGTGTCCTGATCTATTGTTGTTTTAGTTTGAGGTTTCACGCCTCATGCATGACCGTCAGCGCGCGGTTATTTGCCGGCGCTGCGACTAGCACAAGCCTATTCGGCAAGCATGATGGTGCCGAATAGGAAGCAAGTAATATCGGATTGAGCGTGCCTCCCGGCGACAGCAGTCGCCGGGAGGGTCGATTAAAAGAAGCCCAGCGGGTTGATGTCGTAGCTGATCAGCAGGTTCTTGGTCTGCTGATAGTGGTCGAGCATCATCTTGTGGGTCTCGCGGCCGACGCCGGACTTTTTGTAACCACCGAAGGCGGCGTGCGCCGGGTACAGGTGGTAGCAGTTGGTCCATACGCGACCGGCCTTGATCGCCCGGCCCATGCGGTAGGCGCGGTTGATGTCGCGGGTCCACAGACCGGCACCCAGACCGAACTCGGTGTCGTTGGCAATCGCCAGGGCCTCGGCTTCGTCCTTGAAGGTGGTGATGCCCACCACCGGGCCGAAGATCTCTTCCTGGAACACGCGCATCTTGTTGTTGCCCTTGAGCAGGGTCGGCTGAATGTAGTAACCGCTGGCCAGGTCGCCTTCCAGGCGTTCCGCCGCGCCGCCGGTGAGCAGTTCAGCGCCTTCCTCCTGGGCGATCTGCAGGTAGCTGAGGATCTTGTCGTACTGCTGCTCGGAGGCCTGGGCACCGACCATGGTCTCGGTGTCCAGCGGGTCGCCGCGCTTGATCAGTTTGATCTTCTTCATCACCTCGACCATGAAGGCGTCGTAGATCGACTCCTGCACCAGCGCGCGGGATGGACAGGTGCACACCTCGCCCTGGTTGAAGAACGCCAGCACCAGGCCTTCGGCGGCCTTTTCGATGAAGGCCGGCTCGGCGTTCATGATGTCTTCGAAGAAGATGTTCGGCGATTTGCCGCCCAGCTCCACGGTCGACGGAATGATGTTCTCGGCGGCGCACTTGAGAATGTGCGAACCGACCGGGGTGGAGCCGGTGAAGGCGATCTTGGCGATGCGCTTGCTGGTGGCCAGGGCCTCACCGGCTTCGCGGCCAAAACCCTGGACCACGTTGAGTACGCCTGGCGGCAACAGGTCGCCGATCAGCTCCATCAGCACGCTGATCGACAGCGGCGTCTGCTCGGCTGGCTTCAAGATCACGCAGTTGCCGGCGGCCAGGGCCGGCGCGAGTTTCCAGGCGGCCATCAGCAGCGGGAAGTTCCACGGGATGATCTGCCCGACCACGCCCAGCGGCTCGTGGAAGTGATAGGCGGCGGTGTGCTCGTCGATCTCGGCGGCGCTGCCTTCCTGGGCGCGGATGCAACCGGCGTAGTAACGGAAGTGGTCGGCGGCCAGCGGCACGTCGGCGTTCAGCGTCTCACGCACGGCCTTGCCGTTGTCCCAGGTTTCGGCCACGGCCAGCAGTTCGAGGTTGGCTTCGATGCGATCGGCAATTTTCAGCAGCGCCAGCGAACGGTTCTGCACCGAGGTCTTGCCCCAGGCATCGGCGGCGGCATGGGCGGCGTCCAGGGCCAGCTCGATATCTTCGGCGCTGGAGCGGGGGAACTCACCGATCAGCGAGGCATCGACCGGGCTGGTGTTGTTGAAGTACACGCCATTGACCGGCGCGACAAACTCGCCACCGATAAAGTTGCCGTAGCGCGGCTTGAGGTTGATAACTGCGCCTGGTGTTCCGGGTTTTGCGTAGATCATGCTGGTGCTCCTGGCTCTTGTGCTTATTGGGGAGTGCAGCGCTGCTGCGCTTGCAAAGTCCTAGAGCAAGGGTCGGGCCAGGCTGATGAAAGTCTCGTGCTAGAGCGGTCGAGCCTGTAGCTGAAGGGTCTCATCCGAAAGTACTGTCGCGACTTCGGCACAGCCGGGGGTGACACTTTGTCACGCCGCCGGTACAGCCCGTGACTCGCCGGTCTGCGCGGCGTTGCAATAGCGCCTGAGCTGGTGGATGCTGCGCCGTTGCGGTGTCTCGCCAGGGCACGGGTTGCCTACCGCCACCCCGTAGCGGAGGACAATAAAAATGCACAATCATCTGAACCGCCACGCCCAGCAGGTGCTGACCGTGGCGCAGGGCAAGGCGCAAGTCGCCGGCCCGGCCGCCGATCCCTCGGTTGCGCGTTCCTGGCTGCGCTGCCTGGAGCAGCACCACCTCGACCCTGCGCAATCGATGGCGCCTGCGGTGCTCGAACACGCGCGCATGCTCGAGCGCCGCGAACAGCTGCAGCAGGTGCTGGAGATTTCCAGCAACGAGATGAACAGCCTGCACCGTCAGCTGGCCGGTTCCGGCCATGCGGTGCTGCTCACCGACGCGCGTGGGCTGATCCTCAACTGTGTCACCGAACAGGCGGAAAAACGCACCTTCGAGCAGGCTGGGCTGTGGCTCGGCGCCGACTGGAGTGAGGCCTGCGAGGGCACCAACGGCATCGGCACCTGCCTGGTCGAGCGCCAGCCGCTGACCATCCACCAGAACGAGCACTTTCGCAGCCGGCATACCGGCCTGACCTGCTCGGCCAGCCCGGTGTTCGACCCGCATGGCGAGCTGCTGGCGGTGCTCGATGTGTCCTCGGCGCGCCACGACGTCTCGCGGCAGAGCCAGTTTCACACCATGGCCCTGGTCAATCTGTCGGCCAAGGCCATCGAGGGCTGCCACTTCCTGCGCAGCTTCGAGGGCGAATGGCTGCTGCGTTTCCATGCCCAGGCCGAATATATCGGCCAGTTCAGCGAGGGCCTGCTGGCCTTCGATGGCGATGGCCGGGTCAGTGCGGTGAACCAGAGCGCGATCAACCTGCTCGGTCTGCCGCGTCAGCGTCTGCTCGGGCGCACCCTGGTGGAGATTTTCGACTGCCGCCTGGATGACCTGTTCGGCCGCGCCTCGCCGCAGCCCAGTGCCAGTTGGCCGCTGTATACCCAGCGCGGTCAGCTGCTCTTCGCCATGCTCCGTGGCCAGGCGCGCCGCAGTCCGCAAGCCCAGGGTGGGCAAGTCTTGGCGACCCCCGGGCTGTGCCTGGCCGATGCGGACCTGCAGAACGATTTTCGCCGCGCCCTGCGGGTCTACGAACGCGATGTGCCGCTGCTGATCGGCGGCGAGACCGGTACCGGCAAGGAGGCTTTCGCCAAGGCGCTGCACCAGGTCAGCTCGCGCGGTGGCAAGCCCTTCGTCGCACTGAACTGCGCGGCGATCCCGGAGACCCTGATCGAGAGCGAGCTGTTCGGCTATCGCGGCGGCAGCTTTACCGGTGCACGCAAGGAGGGCATGCGCGGCAAGCTGCAGCAGGCCGACGGCGGCACCCTGTTCCTCGACGAGATCGGCGACATGCCGCTGGCGCTGCAGACCCGCCTGCTGCGCGTGCTCGAGGAGCGCCGGGTGGAGCCCATCGGCGGCGAGGCGCAACCCATCGACGTGCGGGTGATCAGCGCCAGCCATCGCGACTTGGTTGAGCAAGTGGCCAGCGGACAATTTCGCGAGGACCTGTTTTACCGCCTCAATGGCCTGGTCCTGCAGCTGCCGCCGCTACGCGCGCGCAGCGACAAGCTGCAGCTGCTGCAGCACCTGCTTGGCGAGGAGGCTCGTGGCCAGGTGGTACGCCTGGAAGATCGGGCGCAGCAGGCCCTGCTCGACTACCGTTGGCCGGGCAATGTGCGGCAGTTGCGTAATGTGCTGCGCACTCTGGTGGCGCTGTGTGAGGACGGCATCATTCGCCACGCCGAACTGCCAGTGGAGATTCGCCGGATGCCGGCCCTGGGTGCAGCAAGCCCCCCGGCAGCCGGTGCGCCGCTCGACGATGCCGAGCGCAGCGCCTTGCTCGCCGTGCTGGAGAGCCAGCGCTGGCACATGACGCACAGTGCCGAGCAGCTGGGCATCAGCCGCAACACCCTGTACCGCAAGTTGCGCAAGCATGCCATCAGCAGCCGTGGCTGACCCGTTGACTAGAGTGCCAGCCTCAGGCTGGCCGTTGCCGGCAAAATTAGCGGCACGGCGAATGGCTGGCAATCTGCCATCTTGGTGATGGCTTTTATTTTTGCCTGGGACTAGTCTTGCGGGCAGGATATTGGCGCCAGTTTTCAGGCCAGGCAGCCCGCGCATTCAAGTTCGTGGGCAAACAGCAGATACCCAAGGAAGCGGCTCCGCCGCACCATCACGAGCGAGCGCGGTTTACCACGGCGCAGGGTTATCGGGCTGGAATTTCCCCGCGGTTCTTCTGCGCGGGACGTTATTCACCGTATTGGTCGAGATCATCTATGTCGCTGTCACTCAGTGCACCCTGCTTTTGTCTCCCGTCCCCCGGTGGCCTGGTGGGAACCCTTGCCGTCACCGGTTCCAGCGTGAATGGCGAGAGCGCCCTGTTCGGCGTAGTCAACCTGGCGCTGCTGTTGCTGGCTGCTGGGGTCGGCGTCTGGCTGCTGCGCGCCAAGCATGCGCGCGCCTTGGCGGCCCTGCAGCAGGCGTTGGACGACAGCGAAGCACAGCGGCGGACGATGCTGCTGCCCGCGGTGCTCGAACAACAGCAGCAACAAAGCCGCGAACAGTTGGCTGCCCTGCAGCAGAGCTTGGCGCAGGTAAAGGCCGAGGCCGAGCAGGCGCGCCGCAACCTGAGCGATGACTCCCAGCAGACGCGCCAGTCGCTGGAACAGGAGCTCAGCCACCTGCGCCAGTCGCGCCAGGCCAGCCTGCAGCAAATGGCGCGGGAGATGGCCCAGATCAAAACCTCGGTACAGGAACTGCTGGACATTACCGAGACCATCGAGCGCTGGCATGAAGGCATGAACAGCATCATGGTGCACAACAAGATCATGCAGAAGCAGATCGGCGACTTCAAAAACATCGTCGGTCAGATCGCCATCCTTTCACTTAACGCCGCCATCGAAGCGGCGCGGGCCGGCGACTCCGGGCGTGGCTTCGCGGTGGTCGCCGACGAGGTGCGCAAGCTCTCCACCAGCGCCCAGGCGCTCAACGAGGACTACAGCACCAACTTGAACAAGAATGCACTGATCGCCACCCTGGCGTTTCAGGACGTACAGGCCGGCGGCAACATGATAGTGACCGCCATCCACGGCGTGCAGACCCGGATCAGCAACCTGGGGCAAACCTTGGAAGGTGCCCACTAGACCATGCGCAAAGCCAACTACGAACTCGAAAGCACCCTCAACAAGTTGCTCCAGACCACCTTGGAGCAAACGCTCAAGGGCTGCGCGCCGAGTGCGCCTTGGGTCATCGGCAAAGTCGAGACGCTGGAGGAGGTGCGCCACGAGCAGTGCATCGTGCTGACCATTTCTTCGTTCAAATTCCGCATCATGTGCCTGTTGCACCTGTCCATGGATGCCGCCAACCGCAAGTTCGTCGCCGAGGCCACGTCGACTCGGCCCGGTGAACTCGATGATTCGGTGTATAGCGATTACTTGCTGGAAATGAGCAACAGCTTTTGCGGCAACCTCAAGCGCCATTTACAGAGCAGCTGCCCGCCACTGGGTATGTCCACACCGAATTTTCTCGACCACGCCAGCCTCAAATTCAACGACGCCATCAAGCCGTCGTATAGCGCGCACGCCCGCGCCCAGCTTGCAACCAGTAGCCCGGCTTTGTTCACTGCAAGCGCTCTGGTTTGCGTCAAACACGACGACGACTTCAGCCTGCAGCATTATCAGGAGCACGTTGGCGAAATTAATACCCAAGCCGATAGTTCTGGCGAGTTGGAATTGTTTTGAACTAGCGCTCTGGTTATTGACCCGCGCTGCTGAACCTTCGCTTTCTGCCTGTGGATAACCTGCATATGATCGGTTTTGAAAAGCGGCTCGTCAGTAAGGTCCTGATCTTCGAGGATGACGCCAGTGCCCAGGGCAAGCTCAAAGCGCTTTGCACCGAGCTCGGGCTGATCGGTCTCAAACAGTCCGAACGCTCCAGCATGCAGATGCTGCAGAGCAATATCGACCTGGGCGCGGTGCTGATTTCCGAGAGCAGCAGCGACACCGCCGAGGGCCTGGGCGATGGTTTCGAACTGGCCCGGCGGATTCATCAATTGCGCCGCGAGCTGCCGATCTTCATTCGCCGCAGTGGGCGCGACGATCTGGATGACCTGACTCCCGACGAAAAAGTCGGTATCGCCGGGGTCTACGACATCGATAAGCCGGACAGCCTCAAGCAACTGCTCGACCAATACCTGGCGGACACCGAATACCCCATCTCGCTGATCCGCCGCATGGAGGAAGTCACCCATAGCTCGCTGAACGCGTTGTTTCGCGATATCGAAGTGAGCAACGAGCTGCCCTATCTGGTGAAGGACAAGCTTACCTACGGCGACATCCTCAGCCTACTGCCGGTGGAGGCACCCTGGTTCAGCGGTTACATGATGATCCAGGCCGAGGAGCAACCCATGCTCGGCTTGATCAAGGATGGGCGCACCGCCATTGACAGCGCAACGGTGGATTTTCGCGACGTCATGGGCATGCTCAGCGAAATCACCAACCTCGCCTGGGGTGGCTTGCGTACCCGGCTGCTGGCCTTGCACCCGCCGACGCTCGACGACAACACGCGGATCAGCGTGCCGATCACGGTCAACCAGTACAAGGAATACATCTCCTTCGGCACCGACCGCTCCCAGCTGTGCTTCAAATACACGCTGCGCGATCAGCACCATCGCCTGGCGCCGGTCACGCTGTATCAGAAATTCATCTTCAACATCCGCTGGTCACCGGAGGCATACCTGGCGGCCGACGAAAACAAAGTCGAGGACTTGGTGCAAAGCGGTTGTCTTGAATTGTTTTGAGGAGAAGTTTAGGAGCTCGCCAGCGGACTATCGATCACTCGAAAAATAACAATATTGATTGCATCTGCATTCAATTAGATCGTCTTAGACAGGGCTCAAAGCAATGGCACAAATACTCGTGGTAGATGACAGCGCGGCGATTCGCAATGAAGTGGCCGCCTTCCTCAAAGCCAATAACTTCAGCGTCGAAACCGCGGTCGACGGCAAGGATGGATTGGTCAAGCTGAAGAACGACCGCGCCATCAAACTGGTTATTTCCGACGTCAATATGCCGAACATGGACGGCCTGACCATGGCGGAGAAGGTGCGCAGCGAACTGGGCAACCAGACCGTCAACATCATCATGCTCACCACCGAAAACGATCCCAACATGAAGAGCCGCGGCAAAGCCGCCGGGGTCAAGGGCTGGATCGTCAAACCCTTCAACGGCGCCAACGCCCTGGGCGCCATCCAGAAGCTGGTCGCCGGTTAAACCGCGGTTGTGAGTACAGGCGGTCGCAAATGGAGGCGATCGCTCGGCCATAGGCTGCCGATCTGGATGCCTAGCTTGATCATTGGAATATAAGAATAACGAGTCCGATTTAGGTGGCGCCATGCCCATGCTTAAACTCAGTTTCAATCAGAAAGTCGCCTTAGGTTTTGCGATCATTCTGGTGTTGTTGACAATCTCCGGAGGCATGTCCTTATGGAATCTCAGCGATATCAGCCGCTCCAACCAGCGTGTCCACGAGACCGCGGTGCCTGTGGTGAGCGAAGTCAACAGGGTCCAAATCCAACTGCTGAAGCTGGCCAACCTCAGCGCCCTGGGCTTCAACTCTCTCCGCGAAGAAGACATTCGCCCCTACCGCGACGGTTTCGACAAGGGTGCCCAGGAATTCGCCGAGGGTTACCAGCGCCTCGAAGGCCTGGTTCAGGCGGACCCGCAACGCACAGCCCTGGTTGCCGAGATCAAGAACAGCTACGAGACCTACACCGAAGCCGTGCGGCGTATGTTCGATGCCAAGCTGGCGGTGCTGGTGGCCAAGCAGAAGGTCGAAGATGAAGTCGTCGAGGTCATGAACCTGTCCGACGACATCGGCGCGGGCTTTATGGAAATCGTTAACGCCCGCGCGCCGAGCAAAGCCCTGGAAGCGGATCTGGCCCTGGCCCAGGGCTTCGCCAATCAGGCGGATGCGCTGATGGCCGGTGTCGCCAAAGCCGCCGAGGAATTGAAGAACGGCGGCGATCTCGAAAACCTGGAACGCGCCCAGGATGACTTCGAGTTCATCATCAATGGCTCGATGTTCTGGTTCGACAAGGCCGTACCGCTGTTCAAGCCAATGGACAGCGAGAGCGTTCTGGATAGCGCCTACGCCAGTGTCGAGGCACTGCGCGAGCGGCTCAAGGCCGAACCCAGCCTGATCGACCACAAGCGCGAACAGCTGAGCCAGGCGCAAACCGCCTGGGAGCAACTGAATACCTCCAAGGCGGCGGTGCAGAAAGCGGTCGATGGCCTGGACGAGGTGCTGGCGTCCGCCGATGCACAATTCAACCGCTTGCAAACCGAGCTGGGCGACAGCGTCGGCTTCGGCTTCAAAAGCACCATCGCCATCCTGATCATTCTGCTGGCTCTGGCCACGCAGAACTTCAACTCCATGCGCCTGGCAATTCGCAAGAAGATGATCGACCTGGCCAAGCTCAACCGCATCGGCGGCACCCTGGCCGCCGCGCGCGATCAGGACACCGCGTTGGAGCTGGTGCTGCACGCCATGTACGAGAAGATGGGTATAGAGCGCGGCTCGGTGTACCTGTTCAACAAGGACGACGAGCTGGAGGCCAAGGCCTTCCTGCCGCCCAAGCAGATGGACGGCGCGCCTTCGGCGATCACCTTCGTCATGGGCGAAGGGGTGATCGGCCGGGCGGCGGCCTCGAAGAAAGCCTTGTTCGTGCCCGATACCAGCCGCGACAGTTCCTATGTCGGCGGCGAAAGCGAAAAAGCCAAAGCCTTGCTGTGCGTGCCGCTGGTCGACAAAGACATCCTGATCGGCGTGATGAACTTCTCCGGCGATGTGAACAAAGTGGCCTTCGCCGACAGCGACTACGAGTTCGTCGCCTCGGTGGCGCGCTCTCTGGTCACCACGATCAAGAACATCCGCATGGTCGAGGTGATCGAAGAGCACAACCGCACCCTGGAGCGCAAAGTCGAAGAGCGCACCGCCGCGCTGGAACAGAAGAACGAAGACATTGCCAACATGTTCTCCAACATGCACCAGGGCCTGTTCACCATCATCGAGGGTGGGCTGATTCACCCTGAGTATGCGGCCTACCTGGAAACCATCTTCGAAACCAAGGAGATCGCCAACCGCAACTTCGTCGACTTCATGTTCCGCCGTTCGACCCTCAGCGCCGATGTCATCGATGCCGCCTCCACCGCGGTGGCGTCCATCGTCGGCGAAGACGCGATGATGTACGAGTTCAACTCGCACTTGCTGGTTGGTGAGTTGACCCTGGAGTTCAGCGATAAGCCAAATAAACTGATTGAGCTGGATTGGGATCCGATCGTCGACGAGCAGGATGTGATCACTAAGCTGATGGTTACGGTGCGCGACGTCACCGCGCTAAAAGCGCTGCAGGCCGAGGCCGAAGGCCAGCGCCAGGAACTGATGATCATTGGCGAAATCCTTGCCGTGGATGCCGACAAATTCAACGACTTTATCGAAGGCTCCTCCAGCTTCGTCGACCGTTGCCGCACCATCATCGAGCAAACCGAACAGAAGGATCTGGGCAAGCTGGCCGAGTTGTTCCGCAATATCCACACGGTCAAAGGCAACGCCCGCACTTACGGGCTCAAGCACATCACCGACACCGTGCACCGGATCGAGAACACCTACGACCAGTTGCGCAAGAACGAGGAGATGCAGTGGCAGCCTCAGGCGCTGCTCGGCGAGTTGGCGTTTGCCGAGCAGGCGATCAAGGTCTACAGCGGCATCTTCAAGGACAAACTCGGCCGTGATGGCAAGCAGGGCATTGCCGGCGCGCGGGTCGACCGCGCGCAGATCCGCCGTTTGATGGAGAGCATCGCCGCGCTCGCCGACACCGGGCTGCCGGCCAACGTGATCAGCATCGTCCGCGAGACCTACCACTCCCTCGCGGCCATCGAGGCCGAGCCGCTGGAAACGGTCATCGCCGATGTGCTGCAGTCGGTGCAGTCGCTGGCCGGTGAACTGGACAAGCCCGCGCCCGCGATTGAGATAAACGACAAGGATATCTACGCGCGCCGAGAGGCCCATGGCTTGCTCAACAACATCTTTATGCACGTGCTGCGCAACGCCCTGGATCACGGCATCGAAACGCCGGCCGAGCGCCGCCAGAAGGGCAAGCCCGAACAGGGTCGCATCCAGGTCGACGCCCGGAAACAAGACGGTGCCATCAGCTTTTCCGTGCGTGACGATGGCCGCGGTATCGCCTTGAGCAAGATCTTCGGCAAGGCCGTCGAGCAGGGGTTGTACCCGGCCGATGCGGCGCGACCGGCGGCCAGCGAGATCGCCAATCTGATCTTCGCCTCCGGCTTCTCCACCGCCGATGAAGTCACTGAAATCTCGGGGCGTGGGGTCGGTATGGATGCGGTGCGCGAGTTCCTCGAGTCCGAGGGCGGCAGCATCGAGGTCAGGCTCGACGCGGGTGACGATAAGGCCGACTTCCGTGGCTTCACCACCCTTATCCATCTATCCGCCAAGCTGTGCATAGTGGCGCCGGAGTTCGCCAGGGCCAGCTAAGCATGGTCAGCGGAGCGACTCAGGATTGCATCCGGAGTCGCTCCCGCCCAGCGTGCCAGACGAATATATCCCCCGGGATGCAACCCGGGGATATCCCTGATCTAGTTCCGGCCCCCAGCCGGGCTACGCTAATTGTCCCTCAGCGCCAACCTACAGCGATAACCCCGCCACCCTGCTGTCCAACCCTTGCCCGTGACCGCTGTGCTAACCTGCGGCGAGATTTTCATGGGCATTGTTGGTCGTCTGGCCGGTCTGTTTTCGAGGTTATTCATGCATATCCATATTCTCGGCATCTGCGGCACTTTCATGGGTTCGCTGGCCGTGCTGGCCAAGGCGCTGGGACACCGCGTCACCGGTTCCGACGCCAATGTCTACCCGCCGATGAGCACCCAGCTCGAGGCCCAGGGCATCGAATTGACCCAGGGCTACGATGCCGCGCAACTCGATCCGGCGCCGGATCTGGTGGTGATCGGCAATGCGCTGTCGCGCGGTAATCCGGCGGTTGAATACGTGCTCAATAAGGGCCTGCCTTACGTCAGCGGCCCGCAGTGGCTGGCCGACCATGTCCTGCAAGGGCGCTGGGTGCTGGCGGTGGCCGGCACCCATGGCAAGACCAGCAGCAGCAGCATGCTGGCCTGGGTGCTGGAGCATGCCGGCATGAGCCCAGGTTTCCTGATCGGCGGGGTGCCGCAGAACTTCGGCATATCCGCGCGCCTGGGCGACACGCCGTTCTTCGTGGTCGAGGCTGACGAGTACGACAGCGCCTTCTTCGACAAGCGCAGCAAGTTCGTTCACTACCGCCCGCGCACCGCGATCCTGAATAACCTGGAGTTCGATCACGCGGATATCTTCCCTGATCTAGCGGCCATCGAGCGGCAATTCCATCACCTGGTGCGGACCATTCCCGGTGACGGCCTGATCATCCACCCGGCCGCCGAAGGGGCGCTGCAACGGGTGATCGAGATGGGCTGCTGGACGCCGGTGCAGACCACCGGCGAAGGTGGCCAGTGGCAGGCACGTTTGCTCAGCGCCGATGGCGCGCGTTTCGAGGTGTGGTTCGACGGCCGGGCCCAGGGCGTGGTCGATTGGCAACTGACCGGTCAGCACAACGTGGCCAATGCCCTGGCGGTATTGGCGGCGGCGCGGCATGTCGGTGTGGTCCCGGAGCTCGGCATCGCCGCGCTGTGCAGCTTTATCAACGCCAAGCGGCGGATGGAAAAGGTTGCCGAGGTCAATGGCGTGACCATTTTCGATGACTTCGCCCACCACCCGACGGCGATTGCCACCACCCTCGACGGCCTGCGCAAAAGCATCGGCACTGCCAGGCTGATCGCAGTGATCGAACCACGCTCCAATTCGATGAAACTCGGTGCCCACCGCGACGGCTTGCCGGGTTCGGTGGTCCAGGCCGATTCGGTGTACTGGTACGCACCGGCCAACCTCGGCTGGGATCTGGCGGCGAGCGTGGCCGCATCCACAGTGCCGACCCAGGTCTGCGATTCCCTGGAGGCGATCATCCAAGGGGTCAAGGCCGAAGCCGCGCCGGGCACCCAGGTGGTGGTGATGAGCAACGGCGGCTTTGGCGGCTTGCATGGCAAGCTGGCCGAGGCGCTGGCCTTATAAAAAGTGAAAATTCGCGCTCAAAGCGTCGTGAGCGCAGATTAGGCAAGGCGAAAGCTTGCGAGGAAGCGGAGTTTACAAGCGGTAAATGAGCATGACTCTTTTCACTCGCCCTTCGGGTCGCGCTGAAGCGCGTTAACCGCAGGCGGTTAGCCGAGCAACTATCAACGCAGCATAAGCAAGCGCAACAGCTTTGAGAGTGAATTTATGAGCGGTCCCGAACGCATTACCCTGGCGATGACCGGTGCCTCCGGCGCCCAGTACGGCCTGCGCCTGCTCGACTGCCTGGTGCAGGAAGATCGCGAGGTGCACTTTCTGATTTCCAAGGCCGCGCAGTTGGTGCTGGCCACCGAAACGGACGTGACCCTGCCAGCCAAGCCCCAGGCCATGCAGACGTTCTTGAATGAATACACCGGCGCCGCGCCAGGGCAGATTCGCGTCTATGGCAAGGAAGACTGGATGGCCCCGGCAGCCTCCGGCTCGGGGGCGCCGAGCGCCATGGTGGTGGTGCCGTGCTCGACCGGCACCCTCTCGGCGATTGCCACCGGCGCTTGCAACAACCTGATCGAGCGCGCCGCCGATGTGGTGCTCAAGGAGCGTCGCCAGTTGATTCTGGTGCCGCGCGAGGCGCCGTTTTCCAGCATCCACCTGGAGAACATGCTCAAGCTGTCGAACATGGGCGCGGTGATCCTGCCGGCGGCGCCGGGCTTCTATCACCAGCCACAGACCATCGACGACCTGATCGACTTCGTCGTCGCGCGCATCCTCAACTGCCTGGGCGTGCCCCAGGACATGTTGCCGCGCTGGGGCGAACAGCATCAGGTGTCGGATGAGTAATGCGCGGGTGCGCACGGGCGGTTGGCTGGTGTGCCTGTTGCTCATCCTGTCGAGCAGCGGTTGCGCCACGGTGCGCACCCTGGATGCAGCCAAGTCGGGCGCGCCGGTTATCTACGCCGGCACCCGCCTGGACCTGTATGCGCTGAACAACGGCTGCTGCGCGCAGGAGCGTTTCGGCGCGGAGGCGCCGCCATACCCCGGCCTCGACCTGCCCGCCAGTGCGCTGCTGGACACCCTGTTGCTGCCGTTCTCGCTGGCGACCGAATTGGGCGTGAGCCTGGGCGTCAGCGGCGGCTTATAGCTAGCCGAGTGCCGGCGACAAGGGGTGTGCTGCCGTACGCTGTTTGGATAAGGATAAAGGTCGTCTGCACGCGAGGTTGGATGGGCTGTGCGGGCGCTGTTTACCAGTGCTTCAGCCAGCGATTCCAGTGGTACAGCGCGCGGGCGAACAGGTTGTAGCTCCAGCGTGCCAGCAGCTGCAGGCCGGGAATCTGTAGCAGTCTGCTCAACCACTGCTGGCCAGGGGTGCGCTGGAACAGCTCGGCAAAGGCGTCCACGCCGATCGCGATGCGCCCGGATTCATCCTTGAGGTAGAGACGCTCACGCACCTGCTCCAGTGGGGTGTCGAGTTCTGCGCAGGCGCCGGGTTGCTGATCAACGTCGATCCACTCGACCGGGCAACTGCCGTCGGCCTGCATGCGCTGGCGCTGCCCATCGATGCCGGCTTTGCACACCGGGCAGGCGCTGTTGTAGAAGACTTTGAGCGTGGCCATGGTGGCTCTGTGTGACTGCACTGTGTAAAGCCTGGCACATATCGGCGCATTCGGCATTCGGCATTCGTCTGTGCGCCCAGGTGCGCACGGCGTAGCTCAGTCGGCCAGCGCACGGACCTCGGCTACTTTCTGTTCCAGGCCATAGCGGCCTTTGCCATCGCGCAGCACCTGACCCATGGCGATTTGAGGGTCATGGGTGAAGACCAGGCGACCGCCGCGGGCCAGCAGGTCGGCGAGCAGCGCTTCCTTCTCCTCGATCAGGCCCTCGGGGAAGCGGTCGTAGCTCATGGTGATCGGCAGATGGACCCAGGGTGCGCCGGGGATCAGGTCGCTGGGGAAGAGTACCGGGCCGCCGGGCATGGCCACTTCGGGTAGCAGCAGCCCCGGGGTATGGCCATCGCTCCAGTGCAGGTGCCAGTCCGGGCCGAGCAGTTGGCACTGTTCGGCTTCCTCCAGCAGCGTCAGGCGCTCGCTGCTTTCCAGTAGGCTCAGCAGTTCCGGGATATAGGAAGCGCGGTCACGGACGTGCGGGTTGCAGGCGCGCCGCCACTGGCGCTTGCCGGTGACATAGCGCGCATTGGGGAACAGCAGGCGTGCCGGTTGATCTTTTTCCCAGGCGGCGAGCAGGCCGCCGGCGTGGTCGAAGTGCAGGTGCGTGAGCACCACGATATCGATGTCGGCATCGCACAGGCCCAACTCGGCCAGGCTGTCGAGCAGCACGTGGCGGTCTTCCTGGACGCCGAAGCGGTCTTTCAGCTCCGGGCTGAAGAAGGCACCGATGCCGGTTTCCACCAGGATATTGCGCTCGGCTTCCTGCACCAGCAGGGCGCGGCAGCCGAGGTCGATGCGGTTCTGCTCATCGGGCGTCATCCAGCGTTGCCAGAGGGCCTTGGGCGCGTTGCCGAACATGGCGCCGCCATCGAGTTTCTGGCTGTTGCCGGTGAGGGTGGTCAGGGTGCGCATAGTCTTCTCGTCTGGGTCTCTGCTAGCGGTGCGCACGGCCTAGCAGGCCGTTGAAAAACTACCTGCGTTGGCAATACGGCGTTAAAAACAGGCTCGGAATGCTCATTTACAGCACGTAAACTCCGCTTCCTCGCCTGCTTTTGCCTTGTCTTGCCTGCCTCGCCTACGTTTTTCAACGGCCTGCTGGGCGGCCCCGCGTACCCTGCGGCTTGAATAAAAAAACGCGGTGTCTCGTTACCAGCACACCGCGCAAACGCTCAACCATGTAGGGCGGGTGCAACCCGCCAAGCAGGCAGTGGCGGGTTGCACCCGCCCTAGGCTTAGAACTGTTCGGCGCCCAGCCCATACAGCGGCGCGCTGCCGGCGCGGATGCTCGCCTCCAGGCTCAGGGTGCGCGGCAGCAGACGGGCGAAATAGAACGCCGCGGTGGCCAGCTTGCCGCCGTAGAAGGCTTGATCCTCGTCGCGTTTGGCCTCGGCCACTGCCGCCATACGCGCCCACATGTAGGCGTAGGCGACGTAGCCGAACAGGTGCAGGTAATCCACCGAGGCGGCGCCGACCGCATTGGCATCCGTCTTGGCCTGCTCCAGCAACCAGCCGCTGACGCCTTCCAGGCGCTCCAGGGCGGTGACCAGCTCGCTGCCATAAGGCGTTTGGTGCTGGTGGGCGAAGTGGCGCACTTCGGCGGCGAACTGGCGCAGTCCGGCCCCGCCGTTGGCCACTACCTTGCGCCCGAGCAGGTCGAGGGCCTGGATGCCGTTGGTGCCTTCATAGATCTGGGCGATGCGCACGTCGCGGACCAATTGCTCCTGGCCCCACTCGCGGATGTAGCCGTGGCCGCCGAACACCTGCTGGCCGTGTACACAGCTTTCCAGACCGATGTCGGTGAAGAAGGCCTTGGCCAGCGGGGTGAGCAGGGCGACCAGGGCCGCGGCGTTGTGTTGCTCGTCGGCATCGGCGCCGAACTTGCTCAGGTCGAGCTGCTGGCCGACGTAGCAGGCAAATGCCCGGCCGCCCTCGGTCATGGCCTTCATGCTCAGCAGCATGCGGCGCACGTCGGCGTGCACGATGATCGGGTCGGCGGCCTTGTCCGGCGCGACCTTGCCGGTGGCGGCGCGGCTCTGCAGGCGATCGCGGGCGTAAGCGGCGGCGGCCTGGTAGGAGGCTTCTGCGCAGCCGATGCCCTGGATGCCGATCGACAACCGCTCGTAGTTCATCATGGTGAACATCGCCGCCAGGCCCTTGTTGGCTTCGCCGATCAGGTAACCGCTGGCGCCGTCGAAGTTGATCACGCAGGTACTGGACGCCTTGATCCCCATCTTGTGTTCGATCGAACCGCAGCTCACGGCGTTGCGCGCACCCAGGCTGCCGTCGCCGCCCACCATGACTTTCGGCACCAGAAACAGCGAGATGCCCTTGGGTCCGGCCGGCGCGCCCGGCAGCTTGGCCAGGACCAGGTGGATGATGTTCTCGGTGAGGTCCTGCTCGCCGCCGGTGATGAAGATCTTGCTGCCGCTGATGCTGTAGCTGCCATCGGCCTGGGGCTCGGCCTTGGTGCGGATGATCCCCAGGTCAGTGCCGGCGTGGGCTTCGGTCAGGCACATGGAGCCGGCCCAGCGGCCGGCATACATCTCTGGCAAATAGGTGCTTTTCAGTGCTTCGCTGGCATGCGCGTCGATCGCCAGGCAGGCGCCGGAGCTCAGCGCCGAATAGAGGGCGAAGCTGGAGCCGGCGGCGTAGAGCATTTCCTCGAACTGCACCGCGAGCATCTTGGGCATGCCCATGCCGCCGTAGGCCGGGTTGCCGGACAGGCCGACCCAGCCGCCTTCGATATAGGTGGCGTAGGCCTGCTTGAAGCCGGCCGGGGTGCGCACCTCGCCGGCGACCCACTGTGCACCTTCCTCGTCGCCGCTGCGGTTGAGCGGGGCGATTAGCTGGCCGGTGACCTTGGCCGCTTCTTCGAGAATGGCGTCGGCGGTGTCGCCATCCACGGTCTCGGCCAGGGCTGGCAGGCGTGCCCACAGGGCTGGCGCGTCGAAGACTTCATGGAGGACGAAACGCAGGTCGCGCAGGGGGGCGTTGTACTCGGACATGGGGCACCTCAAAACAAAGTGCCGCAGGCGAACCTGCGGCGTGGGCAATGGTGAATAGGGTTATAGCGCGTTAGTCGACCTCGGGGGCACCGCTGGTCTTGTCCTTGCTCGAGGCGAACGTGAGCAGGTGGGTGCGCTCGACCAGGATGTACAGCGCCGCACCGGCGGCCAGACCCCAACCCGCGCCGTAGACGGCCAGGACCACGCCCATGGTGCCGGCGACGCCGCGTTCGGTGTTGTTGTTGAGTTGCTCGAAACCGACCATCAGGCAGATATAACCAGTGAGGATCAGGGTCAGCGACAGGGCGATCGGCAGTACTGGCTGGAAGAAACTTACCAGCGGCAGGGCGAACAGGGCGATGAAACCGGTGATCCAGAAGGTGCCGGCGCCGCTATAGATCGAGTCCATGGCCTTGCGCCCGTACTTGTAACGCTCGGCCATGGTCGCCGCGACGGCAGTCCACAGCGGTCCGGCCAGGCCTGGGTAGGGCGCGAAGAAGGCATGCAGGGCGTTGCGCAGGGCGGTCACCAGGTGCACGCGGTCGATGCTGTTCTCGATCACTTCGTCGGTGCGCAGTTCGTCGGCGCGCTGCATCAGCGACTGGCCGACGATGATGTCGCCGAAGGCGATGATGTAGGCGATAACCGCCGTCGGCACGGCCAGCAGGAACACGTCCAGGCCGGGGAAGCCGACGTTGAACGGCAGGTAGTTCCACATATCGGCGAAGGCCGGCGCGGTGATGCCGAAGCGCACGTCGGGCATCTTGTACTCACCGACGGCGATGCCGATGAAGATGGCGATCAACATGCCCGGCACCATGCCGTAGTTGACGATCTTGCGGGCCAAGGGCACGCGTTCGGTGAGGCCCTTGAACGACACCGAGAACATCAGGTACAGGCAAATCAGGCTGCCCAGCACCAGGGAAATCGGCGTATTGGCCAGGCGTCCGCCGCTGGAGATTTCGCCCATCAGCGCGGCGATGCCGGCGCCGATGATGATCCCGCCTTTCATCGAGTTGGGAATGATCTTGACCAGGGTGCTGCCCAGGCGGGTGACGCCGAGCACCAGGAAGATCACGAACACCAGGAACTGCAGGGCGAACAGCGCCTGAATCGCTTCCGGACCGGGCTTGAAGTTACCCAGGAACAGCAGCACCACCGGGATACCCGGGGTGATCCAGCCGGGCACGAAAGGCACCCCGAGCAGCGCCGGCAGCATGAAGCCGATGCCACACACCACCACATAGGCCAGGGCCACGTCGTAGGGCAGGCCGAGGTATTTTTCCAGCAGCGGAATCATCGCCAGGCTGACCACGAACATGATCAGCGCCTGGAGCATTTCCGCGGTTTCCCAGCGGTAGTGGATAAACGGCAGGCGCACTCGGAAAGGCCCGAAAGACCAGCAGGGTTGCTGTTCGCCATCTTTGCGTTGGTACAGTTGCATGGGTGCTGCCTCCGTCGGCGCAGCGCCTCGGGGCGCGTGCCGCTTATTGTTGTTGTGCAAACGGTTTGTTTACCCCCCTTCTCCTTCTTGCGGGCTTGTGTATGCACCGATCTCGCCAGCGAGGCCGATGAGCATGATGGGGCGCACTTGTGGGAGGCGCTTCAGCGGCGACAGTCGCGGCTAAAGCCCCTCCCACAGGACACAAACGCTTGAGGGAAGGGTGGCTGCTACAGTGCCTTGGCCATGTCGCGCAGGACGAATTTCTGGATCTTGCCGGTGCTGGTCTTCGGCAACTGGGTGAAGACCACGGTTCTCGGCACCTTGAAGCCGGCCAGGTGATCACGGCAGAACGCGATGATCTCGCTCTCGCAGTTGGCCTGCTGATCGACCTTGAGGGTGATGAAGGCGCAGGGCGTTTCGCCCCACTTCTCATCCGGGCGGGCGACCACGGCCGCTTCCAGCACCGCGTGGTGGCGGTAGAGCACGGCTTCCACCTCGATGGTGGAGATGTTCTCGCCACCGGAGATGATGATGTCTTTCAGGCGATCCTTGATTTCCACGTAGCCATCGGGGTGACACACGGCCAGGTCGCCGGTGTGGAACCAGCCGCCCTCGAAGGCCTCGGCCGTGGCGCTGGGGTTCTTCAGGTAGCCCTTCATCACCGTGTTGCCGCGCATGAAGATCTCGCCGATGGTCTCGCCATCGCGCGGCGTCGGCTCCAGGGTTTTCGGATCGCCGACCATCAGGCCTTCCAGGGTCGGGTAACGCACGCCCTGGCGGGACTTGATCTGCGCCCGTTGATCCAGCGGCAGCTCATCCCATTCGGCATGCCAGGCGCACACGGTCACGGGGCCATACACCTCGGTGAGGCCGTAGACGTGGGTGACCTTGATGCCCATGTCCTCGACCGCGCCAATCACCTTGGCCGGCGGCGCCGCGCCGGCAACCATGGCATTGACCGGGTGCTCGATGGCCGCCTTGGCCGACTCGGGCATGTTGACCAGGGCGTTGAGCACGATGGGGGCGCCGCACAGGTGGCTGACCCGATGTTCGCGGATCAGGTGGAGGATTTTCTGCGGGTCGACGCGCCGGAGGAACACGTGCACGCCGGCCAGGGCGGTGATGGTCCAGGGGTAGCACCAGCCGTTGCAATGGAACATCGGCAGGGTCCACAGGTACACCGGATGGTGACCCATGGCCCAGGTCATCTGGTTGCCCAGCGAGTTGAGGTAGGCGCCGCGGTGGTGGTAGACCACCCCCTTGGGGTTGCCGGTGGTGCCTGAGGTGTAGTTGAGGCTGATCGCCTGCCATTCGTCATCCGGCCATTGCCAGGCGAATTGTGGGTCGCCTTCGGCCAGCAGGGCTTCGTAGTCGAGGTCGCTGACCGCCTGGCCTTCGCCGAACTCCGGGTCATCGACATCGATCACCAGCGGCGGATGATCGAGCATGCCGACGGCGGCATGCACCACATCGAAGAACTCGCGGTCGGTGATCAGCACCTTGGCTTCGCCGTGCTGCAGCATGAAGGCGATGGCCTCGGCATCCAGGCGCACGTTGAGCGGGTTGAGCACCGCGCCGATCATCGGCACGCCGAAATGTGCTTCGAGCATCGCCGGGGTATTCGGTAGCATCAGCGCCACCGTGTCGCCCTTACCGATGCCGCGGCCGGCCAGGGCCGATGCCAGGCGCCGGCAGCGGGCATAGGTTTCGCTCCAGTTGCGGCGAATCGAGCCATGGATCACCGCCGGGTAGTGCGGGTACACGCTTGCGGTGCGCTCGAGAAAGCTCAGTGGCGAGAGGGCGATGTGGTTAACGGCGGTAGGCTCAAGGCCCTGTTCGTAGATCGACATGCGGGTACCCATGGCAGATTGTTTGCTCTTGTGGCTTCTATTCGGCGGGGCGAATAGGCGCTTGGTTTTTCAGCTAGGCGGCATTTATATATTTATGGGCATAGATATGGCAACTAAACCATAGTTGTATAGTATATTTACTAGCTTGTTTCGTCGGGTATAGTCCTTGGTCGCTTTGCATTACGTCGCCGTTGCCCTGATGCTCGCGGCTGACCACGCCATGCCCCTCTCGTGGCTGGCAGCCTGCTGAAAGGAACGCGTGACGATGAGTGAGATCCAGGTGCAGTTACACAGCTGGCTGTGTCTGCAGCGCGAGGCGCTACCCTTGGCGGTGCGCGCCGATGCCTTGCGCCGTACCCTGCAGGCCTGCCCTGAAGTGCGTCAGGCGTTTTTTCTTGGCTGGAAATCAGGCACGGGTATCTACAGCCATGAAGGCAGTGCCCCGCACCTGCCGCCGGGCTTTGGCGATCCCTTGCAGGCCAGCGATCAGCTGCTGTTCGAGGCGCTGGCGGCGCAGCCGCGCCTGAGTCTGGCCGAGTTGCGTGTGCTGCCCTGCTGGCTGGCCGGGCGCGTGCGCCGCGCCGCCATCAGTCACGGCCAGGTGCTGACCTTGCAGCTGGATCAGGGCCAGCCCGGACTGTTGCTGATCGAACTGCAGGAGGGAGTCAGTCTCGATTGGCTCGGCTTGATCCAGCAACTGCTGCTGGCCCTGCTGGCCAGCCTGCCACTGCAGTCGCGCGGCAATGCCTTGCTCGGCGCCGACCCGCAGCCGAGTCTGCTGCTGGATGCGCAGGCGCAGCCGCTGCAATTGAATGCGGCCATGCTCAAGCTGCTGGGCGGGCGGCCATTGCCGACGGTGGCGGCGTTTCTGCCGGTCAACGCGGCGCAACTGGTGCGCGCCTGCTTGCAGCAGAATCGGGCCATCGAGGAGGTCGAGGCTCAGGTAGACGGGCAGATTCTGATCTGGCTGTTCATCCCCGACCCGCAGGAGCAGCGGGTATTGGCCCGTTGTCGGCTGGCCACCGTTCAGGTTCGCGCCGAACGCGAGGCGGCCAAAGCCAGCCGGCTGTACCGGCTGATCACCGAAAACACCACCGACCTGATTTCCCGGCACACCCCGGACGGGCGTTTCCTCGACGCCTCGCCGGCCAGTTGGACGCTGCTCGGCTACTGGCCCGAAGAGCTGCGCGGCACCCTGGTACAGGCGCTGTTCCATCGTCAGGATCAGGCGCAACTGGTGCAGAGCACCCGCGAAGCGCTGGAGCAGGACGGCTACCACACCATGACCTCGCGAATTGCCCACCGCGACGGCCACTACCTGTGGTTCGAGACCGCCAGCCGGGCGATCCGCGAAACCTACACCGGCGCGGTGGTGGAAGTGGTCAGCGTGTCGCGCGACATCACCGCGCGGGTGCAAGCCGAGGAGAACAAGCGGCGCCTGGCCGAAGTGGTCGAGGCCAATACCGACCTGGTGTTGTTTATCGAGCCGGGCGGATGCCTGACCTACCTCAATCCATCGGCCCGGCATGCCCTGAATATCGCCCCGGACCAGCCGCTGCCCGCGCTGGATGCGTTGCTCGGCGAGGACGATGTGCAGCACTTGCAGGCCCGCGGCTGGGCCACCGCCGATAGCTGTGGCGTGTGGAGCGCCGAGGTGCGCCTGCTGCCGCTGGGGCAGCAGGCGCCGCTGCCGGTGTCGTTGGTGCTGCTGGCCCATCGCGGCAGCGGCGGCGAGCGCTACTACTCGCTGGTGGCCCGCGACATGACCGAGCGCGAGCTGCGCGAGGCCCAGCAGCGCCACCACCAGGACGAGCTGGCGCACACCGCGCGCCTGGTCACCCTCGGCGAGCTGGCCTCGGGTATCGCCCATGAGATCAATCAACCGCTGGCGGCGGTGGTCAATTACGCCAGTGCCAGCCAGCGCTACCTCAAGGCCCTCGGCACTAATCCGCAGGCGGCGGACAAGGTGGCCCAGGGCCTGGAACGCATCACCGCACACGCCAACCACGCCGCCGAGGTGATCAAACGCCTGCGCGCCTTCCTGCGCAAGGGCCAGCGCCGCACCCAGGCCCTGGATATCGCCCAGGTGGCCCGCGAGGCGATGCGTCTATGTCAGTGGGAGGCGAGCAATTGGCAGGTGAATATCGTCGAGCAACTGGCGGATAATCTGCCGCCGGTCTACGCCGACCGGGTACTGCTCGAACAGGTGCTACTCAACCTGTTGCGCAACGCCATCGACGCCAACCGCGAAGCCCATCCGGGCCAACCCTCGCGCATCGAACTGAGCGCGGGCGAGCGTGGCGGCCAGTTGTGCGTCTGGGTCAGTGACCAGGGCCCTGGCGTGGAAGCGGCGCAGTTGGAGCACATCTTCACCCCGTTCTACACCAGCAAGGCGGAAGGCCTGGGCTTGGGTCTGTCGATGAGTCGCAGCATTATCGAAGGCTTTGGTGGCGCCCTGGAGGCGCATCCGGGCAAGGCCGCCGGACTCTGCCTGGAATGTCGGCTGCCACTGGGCCGGGCTGACGAGGCCGCGAACAAGAACAACCAGAGGAGCAGGGGATGAGCGGGCAAACGCAACAACAGGTGTATGTGGTCGATGATGACCAGGGCATGCTCGATTCCACCGTCTGGCTACTGGAGTCGGTGGGGCTCAAGGCCTTGCCCTTTACCAGCGGCCGGGAGTTTCTCGAGGCCTGTGCGGCCGAGACCCGTGGCTGCGTGCTGCTGGATGTACGCATGCCCGGCATGGGTGGGCTGAATGTGCAGGAAGCCCTGCGCGAGCGTGGGATCGACATGCCGATCATCTTCGTCAGTGGCCATGCCGATGTGCCGATTGTGGTGCGCGCCTTTCGTGCCGGCGCGGTGGACTTTATCGAGAAGCCCTACAACGAGCAGTTGCTGCTCGACAGCGTGCAGCAGGCCCTGAGTCGGCCGCCGGCGACCCCAGCGGTGGATGAGCGCCTGCAGGCGGTGCAGGCGCGCCTGGACAGCCTCACCCCGCGCGAGCGCGATGTGCTGCTGCCGCTGGTGTGTGGTTACACCAACCGGGAAGTCGCCGAGCAGCTGGAAATCAGCGTAAAAACCGTCGATCTGTACCGCTCGCGGGTGATGAAGCGCATGCAGGCCGCGACCCTCGCCGATCTGGTCGGCATGGCCATCGCCGCCGGCCTGGTGGATGCCCTGCAGCTGCGCGAGCCAGCAAGCTAGGCGCAATCCGGGTGTTGCTGTTCGGCGCGCTGGTGCATCTGTTGCTGCTGCTGAGCCTGATCCTGTTGCCCCGCGCGTATTTCAGCCAGGCGTTGCAGCTGGTGGCCGTGCCGATTTTTCTGGTGCTGACGCCGGCCACCCTGCTGCTGGGGCTTTTGTTGCAGGACCTCTTCCAGCAAGCCCGGGATCGTCAGGCCCTGCGTGAGAGCGCGGCTCGTCTGCGGGCGATCAGCGAGGCCAGCCCGGACCTGACCCTGGTACTGGACGAGGAGGGGCGTTACCTGGAGGTGATGGCCCCCGACCCGCAGCTGCTCTATGGCGGCGGTGAGGGCCTGGTCGGCAAGCGCCTGGCCGATGTGCTGTCCGTTGGTCAGACGGAGCGCTCATGGCCTTTCTCACGCACACCCTGGCCAGCGACAGCCCGCAAACCCTGGAATACGGCATGCGTACGCCTTCCGGCCATCGGCAGTTCGAGGGTCGCGCCCGGCGCCTGGATACCCCGCTGCAGGGCAAGCGGGCAATGGTGTTCATCGCTCGTGATATTACCGACAGGGTCAATCTCGAGCGGGATCGGCAGATTGCCGCGATTGCCTTCGAGTCCCAGCAGGGCATGCTGATCACCGCTGCCAGCACGCGGATCCTCAAGGTCAACCGTGCCTTCAGCCAGATCAGCGGCTACAGCGCCGCTGAAGTCGTCGGCCAGACCACCCAGATGCTCAGCTCCGGGCGGCAGAGCCCGGCGTTCTACCAAGCCATGTGGGAGACCCTGATCGAGACGGGTATCTGGGAGGGGGAGATCTGGAACCGGCGCAAGAGTGGCGAAGTCTTTCCCGAGTGGCTGACCATCAGCGCGGTGCGTGGTGCGTGGTGCGCGATGAGCGTGGGCGGGTCAGCAACTATGTGGCGTCGTTGACCGATATCAGCGAGCGCAAGTCCGCCGAGGAGGAGATCAAGCACCTGGCGTTCTACGATGCCCTTACCGGCCTGCCCAATCGGCGCCTGCTGCGTGACCGCCTGCAGCAGGCGCGGGCGTTGAGTCGGCGCAATGGCCAGCATGCGGCGCTGGTGTTCCTCGACCTCGACAACTTCAAGAATGTTAACGACCTGTATGGCCATCAGGTCGGTGACGAACTGCTGTGTCAGGTGGCCGAGCGCTTGCGCCATAGCCTGCGTGAGCGCGATACCGTGGCCCGTTTGGGGGGGCGACGAGTTCGTGCTGATGATCGAGGGGCTGGAGACCCGTACCGAGGAAGCCGCTTCCCAGGTCGAGCACCTGGGCGCCAAGGTGCTGGACGGCCTGCGCCAGCCTTATCTGGCCGGCGGCCATCGCCTGTTCAGCAGCGCCAGCCTGGGCGTGGTGCTGTTCAATGACGAGCAGTATTCGGTGGATGAACTGATGCAGCGCGCCGACCTGTCGATGTACACGGCCAAGGCCGCGGGCAAGAACGCCCTGAGTTTTTACGACCCGCAGATGCAGGAGGCGGTCAGCGCTCGCCTGCAGCTGGAGGAGGACCTACGCCGGGGGCTGCAGGACGGTGAGTTCCTGCTGTATCTGCAGCCGCAGGTGGATCAGCTGGGGCGCCTGACCGGTGCCGAGGCGCTGGTGCGCTGGCAGCACCCGCAGCGCGGCTTGTTGGCGCCTAGCGCCTTTATCGCTATCGCCGAGCGCTGTGGGCTGATCGAGGCGCTGCAACAGACCCTGCAGCATAGCGGAGCCAACCCCCAGTTCCTCAAACTGGAGCTGACCGAGTCATTGCTCCTGACGGACATGGACACAGCCAGCGGGCGCATGCAGACGCTGAGAGACATCGGCATCCGCTTCTCCATTGATGACTTCGGTACGGGTTATTCGTCCATGGCTTATCTGCAGCAGTTGCCGCTGGATCAGCTAAAGATAGACCAGTCGTTCACTCGTGAGTTGCCGGACAATCCCAGCAGCCTGGCCATCGTGTGCGCGATTATCGCCCTGGGGCAAAGCCTCAAGCTGGAGGTGATTGCCGAAGGCGTGGAAACCCTGGCGCAACGCGACAGTCTGCTGAGCAATGGCTGCTTGCATTACCAGGGCTACTTTTTTGGCCGGGCCATGGCCGTGGCGGATTTTGCCGCGTCCGCTTTGTTTCGGCTCAGGCTTGCAGGGGCTGCGTCTGAGGCGTGAACACGCTGTCAGCCGTTTGCCTGATACGCCGGCTCAGGCGCTGCTGGCGCCAGCAGGCTTGGACCACTGCTCGAACATTTGTGGCGGCTGCGGTTTGCCGAACAGATAACCCTGAAAGCGCTGGCAACCCAGGCGCAGCAAGGCATCGCGCTGAGCCAGGGTTTCCACGCCTTCGGCGATCACGTCCAGGTCCATGCTGGCGCCCAGTGCGACTATGGTGCGGACGATGGCCTCGTCGTTGGGGTCGCTGAGCAGGTCGCGGACGAAGGAGCGGTCGATCTTCAGCTGGTCCAGCGGCAGACGCTTGAGGTAGCTGAGCGACGAATAGCCGGTGCCAAAGTCGTCCAGTGCGAAGCGCACGCCGCGCGCCTTGAGTTGGCCCATCTTGACGATCATGGTTTCCACGTCCTGCACCAGGTGGCTCTCGGTCAGTTCCAGCTCCAGGCGCTGCGGGTTGGCCCCGGTTTCATCCAGTACGGCAAGTACGTCGTCGACGAAATCATGGTGGTGGAATTGCCGCGCGCTGACGTTGACCGCCATGGTCAGTGGTTCGCGCTCGGGGTCTGTGGCCCAAACCACCAGTTGCTCGCAGGCACAGTGCAGGATCCAGCGGCCCAGGGGCAGGATCAGGCCGGTACTCTCCGCCAGCGGGATGAATTCGCCGGGGGCTACCAGGCCACGACTGGGGTGCTGCCAGCGCACTAGGGCTTCGGCGCCGAGCAGTTGCCCCTGCGCGTTGACCTGCGGCTGATAGTGCAGGATGAAGTGACGTGCGCCCAGGCTCTGGCGCAGGTCGTTTTCCAGGTTGGTGCGGGCGTTGACCTCGGTCTGCATCTCGAGGTTGAAGAACCTCAGGGTGTTGCGGCCGGCGGCCTTGGCCTTGTACACGGCCAGGTCGGCGCGCTTGAACAGTTCATCCAGCGTGCCCTGGGCCTCGGAAAATAGGGCGATGCCGATGCTGGCGCTGCTGGTGTGGCTGCGCCCCTGCAGAACATAGGGCTCGGCGAGAACCTGGATCAGCTTGCTCGCCACCGTTTCGATCTGGCCGATGGCCTCGTCGGGCTGAGCGCTCAACCCTTCCAGCACCAGCACGAACTCGTCGCCGCCCTGGCGGGCCAAGGTGTCTTCGGCGCGTACCTGTTCACTCAGGCGCCGGGCTACCTGCTGCAGCAGTTGGTCGCCCATATCGTGACCGAGGGTGTCGTTGAGATCCTTGAAGTTGTCCAGATCGATGAACAGCAGGGCGCCTTCGAGCTGGTTGCGCGCCGCCTGGGCCAGGGCATGCTGCAGGCGATCGAGCAGCAGGCGGCGGTTGGGCAGGCCGGTGAGTGGGTCGTAGAAGGCCAGGCGATGGATCTGCTCGAGGTTTTTCTTGTGCTCGCTGATATCGGTGGAGATGCCGCACAGGGCATAGATACGGCCGTCCGGGTGGCGCAGCGGTAGCTTCACCGAGAGGTAGGTGCGTTGGCTGCCGTCGCTCAGCGCGTGGGTGATGTCCTCGGTCTCGACGCGTTCGCCCTGGTGCAGCACGCGGCTGTCATTGGCATGCAGGTTGGCGGAGGTGGCCGCATCGAAGAAGCGTTCGTCGGTCTGCCCTACCACCTGCGCCAGCGGCACGCCGAACCGCTCGCAGACCTTGCGGTTGGCGTACTGGTAACGCAGTTCGGGGTCTTTGATGTAGATATAGGCCTCGACGCTGTCGAGGATGGTATTCAGGCGTTCCTCGCTGGCGCGTAGGTGCCGGGTTTTTTCGCTCACCTGGCGGCGCAGCAGCTGCACCAAGCCCAGCGTCGCGAGCAGCAGTCCGGCCAGGCCCCACCAGACCTTGGCCGGAATCCCCGGGGAAGCGGGCGCGCCGCTCCAGCGGCTTAGCGTCTGGAAATAGAAGGACTCGGGGTTGCCTTCCCAGGCCAGCAGGTGCTGGTCGATAGCGGCTAGCAGGTCGTCGTTGGTGCCCTTGCGGGTGGCGTAGAACATGCGCACGGGCGGGATCATCAGCGGTGTGCCACGCAGGCCGTAGAGAGCGGCGTGCATGTCGCCGAACTGCTGGTTGGCCACAGCGGCGTCGGCCTGACCCTCGCTGACCATTTCGAAGCCCTGCTTGAGGCTCGTCACCGGCAGCAGCTCTCCTGCCATCTGAGCGCCTGCGTATATGGCGACCAGATAGTCCTGCTGGATGGAGCCGGCGAGCACCATTATGCGTCGGTTCTGGAGATCCAGCGGCGAGCTAAGCTCGATGTTCTGGCGGCTGTAGAGCAGCGACCAACTGTACAGGGCGGGTTTGCTATGGAAGTCCATGACCTGTGCCCGTGCCTCGCTGAAGGCCACATCCGGCAGCAGGTCGATCGTACCGTTTTGCGCCAGTTCCAGGCAGGCTTGCCAGTCGCAGGGCACCGGGGTCAGTTGCCAGTTTTCCTGGCGGGCGATTTCATTCAGCAACTCGCCGAGGATCCCGGAGATTTGCCCGTTCTGGCCCAGCAGGATCTTCGGCTCGTTGGCGTAGACCCCCACGCGCACCTCGCGCTGCTGCGCCCAGATCGGTGAGGCGCAGACCATGCACAGCGCCAGTAAGCCACTAAGGCCGGTGTGGCAGGGGCGTGTCGAGGGTGGCTTCATGGGCTAACCGCTTTCAATCCAATGAGTTTATCCAGCAACCATGGACAGCATACGGGGTGATTGCCTCTGATGTCGGATAGCTACTACCGATGATCCTGTGCGTCTGGCTCACTGCGCCCAGCCGCGATAGACGAAGGTCATGGGCTTGGGCCCTTTCAGGTAGCCAGTCTGCAGCTGGGCGATGGTGAAACCGCCAGCGCCGATCAGCGCCGGAATGTCGCGATTGAGGTGGCAGCCGCCGGCCAGGGGTTTCCAGTAGGGCGTCAGCCGCTGTTGCCAGCGCACTACCGGGGCATCCGGGGCCAGGCCGTGTTCGCAGAACAGCAGGCGGCCGCCAGGTTTCAGCACCCGGCGCATCTCTTGCAGCGCGGCCACGGCGTCCGGGATGGTACACAGAGTAAAGGTACAGACGATGCTGTCGAAACTGGCGTCGCTGGCCTGGATCTGGCCCAGCTCCAGGGCGATCATTTCTACCGGTATGGCGCAGCGCGCGGCGCGGCTGCGGGCCAGGTGCTGCATTTCGGCCGAGGGATCGACGCCGACGATCGCGCTGACTTTCGCCGCATCGTAGAACCCCAGATTCAGTCCGCTGCCGATGCCGATCTCCAGCACCCGCCCCTCGGCCAGCGGGACGATCTGCGCGCGGGCCTGCATTACCTCACCCATGCCGCAGGCGAAGTCGATCAGGTGCGGCAGGATGTAGCGGTCATACAGGTGCATGGCGCGCTCCGTTGGGATCAGTCGTCGCTGACTTCGGCGTCGTCGTTGTCGAGATTGTCGCCGCGGATTGCCGCGAAGCATTTGATCCGGTGCTCTGCGTCGCCATCCGTCAGGTGCCAGCTGTCCGTCTCGGCATCGAAGCTCGCCGCGCTCACCGCAGCCAGGGAGAACTGCCAACGGCGGCGCGCGCTGCCGTCGGCGCAGTCGATGCTCAGCAGTGGCTGATCCTTGCTGTCGGCACTGGCCGAGCCGGCGCTGACCTGGGCCAGCAGCTCCTTGTCCAGGTTGAATTGCCAGGCGTAGAGGTCGTCGATTTCAAGCATATCAGCGGCTTCGAGGGCTTCGATCAGGCTGTTGTGGGCTGTGCTCATGGTTTGGCTCGATAGGGTGGGGTAAGGGGATCAGCGGCCGAGGCGGCGCAGCCGGTCGGACTCGATGACGCGCAGGCCGCGGTCTTCTTCCAGGGCCAGGCGCCAGAGGGCGCGGGCCAGTACGGTGGCTTCGATGCCGTGGTATTTGCCCGGTAACCAGCGCGCCAGCGGCGCGGCCAGGCGTTCGCCGAGGCGGAATTCGTTGCGCGGGCCGAGCAGTAGGGAGGGTCGGGCGATGGTCAGCTGCGGCCAGTCCTGGGCTTGCAGTGCTTGCTCCATCTCGCCCTTGACCCGGTTATAGAATACCGAGGACTTGGCGTCGGCGCCGAGGGCGCTGACCACCAGCAGGTGACGTGCACCGAGCTCGCGGGCACGCTGGGCGAAGGCCACGACCAGATCATGGTCGACGGCGCGAAAGGCATCCTGCGAGCCGGCTTGTTTGATCGTGGTGCCCAGGCAGCAGAAGGCCGTGTCGATGGGG
The DNA here is from genome assembly GCF_002025205.1 of Pseudomonas sp. CC6-YY-74. Taxonomy (GTDB): domain Bacteria; phylum Pseudomonadota; class Gammaproteobacteria; order Pseudomonadales; family Pseudomonadaceae; genus Aquipseudomonas; species Aquipseudomonas paeninsulae. Next base: position 4,752,064 of record NZ_CP019947.1, read on the forward strand.
CCGTTGAGTTGGGGCAAGAGGCCGAGCAGTTCACCCACCGGGTTTTCCAGGTGCGAGTGTTCGGCCAATGGCCGGCGGCTCGGCGCCAGCACGCGCGCGACCGTAGGTTCGTTGAGCAGGCGATCCAACAGGTGTTCACCGATCAGGCCGGTGGCACCCGCGAGGAGGATGTGCTGGGGCGTCAAATACATAATCGTGGGGTCTCCGCTGATATCCATCAGCTTAACAGGCCGTTGAAAAACTACTGTGTACTGCGCTCGTTACTTTGTTCGATAGGCGGGCCAGGGCTGGCGCCGCTGTTGTCGTCGGCTGCTGCGCTGGATGCCTGGCGCGCCTGTTGCTCGCGCAGGGCTCGCCAGTGTTGCAGGACCGCCTTGGCAGGCCAGATTTGCGGTTCGGAGGCCTCGAAGCCATCGGCTTGTTCGCGCTCGGCGACTTTTGCCTTGGCCAGCTCGAAGGCGCGCTGCAGGTCATCGGTCTCGTTGAGGGCTTCGGCGAACAGCGCGCGGCCAAAATAGGTGAAGTCGTTGTCCTCCGAGCAACCGAAGGATACCCGGTCGGCGCGAGCGGCGGTCATCACCAGGGTCTTGTCGTCTTGCAGCAGGGGAATGAAGCCGCCGGAGTAGCAGGCCGAAATCACCACCACCTTGTGCCGCTCGCGCAGCGGCTGCAGCAGGACGGCCAGTTCGCTGGCCGGCAGATCGCTCAGTTGCAGGCGCGGTTGATCGAGACTCAGCTCATGCTTGCGCGAACCGTGACTGGTCAGGTAGATGAAGATCAGATCTTCCGGCCCGCTGCGTTCGGCCAGTGCCTGCACCGCCCGGGTCAGGCTTTCACGGGTGGCCAACGGGCGGTCGGCGAGGTGATCGCGGTGGTTGGCCAGGGTGATGCGGCCGTAGGCGGCGAAGCGCTCGCCAAGCAGCTTGGCGACGTAATCGGCTTCGCGCAGGAACACGCTCTGCTTGCCGTCGCCGGCCAGGGTCAGGGCATACAGTTCGATGGCGGGGGTGGAGGCGGGCAGGTCGGCAATGGCCTGGTCGAGCAGGCGGCCCTGCGCCAGCAGGCCGAGCTCCAACGGGTCGGGCAGCATGCGCCCCTGTTCGTCTCGCAGGCGTTGACCACGCTGCCAGGTGCCGCTCTGCTGGTTGCCTGGGGCGAGGGTCAGAGTGCCTTTGCCCGCGTATTCGCCATTCTCGAAGCGACCCTGATAAAGGCTGCCATCGGCCAGGTGCAGGCGGCCTTGACCGTGGTAACGCCAGTCGCGGAATTCGCCGAGGTAGCGGTCGCCGTCAGTACCCTGGAACTCGCCCGCACCGTTGAGTGCGCCCGCGACGAACAGCCCGCTCCAGACATCGCCAGCGGCGCTCTGGTAGCGGCCTTTGCCGTGGAACTGGTTGTCACGGAAAGCGCCGCTGTAGAGATCGCCGTCAGTGTTTTTGAAACTGCCGGGGCCTTGCAGCTGGCCTTTATCGAACTGGCCGCTGAACTGGTTGCCGTACTCGTCGCTGCGCACGCCCTGGCCATTCGCCAAGCCTTTGCTGAACTGGCCGTGGAAGCTGCTGCCGTCTGCACGATCGAGGGTGCCCAGGCCATGGAACAGATCGTCTTTGAACGCGCCGCGATAAACCAGGCCGGCCTGCTTGAGGGTGCCTTCGCCGGCAAACCGACCCGCGGCGAAACCGCCCTGGTAGCTGCTGCCATCCCGGTAGTGGCGTGTGCCCTGGCCAGCAAAAGCGCCTTGCTCGAACTCGCCGACGTAGTGCTCGCCATTCGCGCCGTGCCATTCGCCGGGGCCATGCCACTGGCCATCCTTGAAGGTGCCGACGAACCAGCTGCCGTTGCGGTAATCCAGGCGGCCGGGGCCCTGCAACAAGCCGTCGATCACCTCGCCGCGATAGCGCGCGCCGTCGGGCAGGGTCGCATCCGCGGGTAACAAGGGCTCACCGTCGCCGCAGGCGGCAAGCAGCAGGGCAAGGCTCAGGGAAGCCAGGTTGGCGAGGCGGCGCATGGCAAGCATCCAGATCCAGGTGTTGCCGGAAGTATGCCGTAAACCATTGACTCTGCGCTGCCGCGCCGCCCAGCGCCGCTGCATAACCGGCGTTCGCTCGGCTGAGTGAACGCCGGTTATGCTTGCGCAGATCAGACGAAGCAGAGGGTCAGGGGTTCGGCCACATAGGCCGGTTTATCCTGGCCTTCGATTTCCAATACCGCGCGGGCCTTGAGCAGCCACTGGCCGGGATTCTTCTCGGTGGCGTCGGTCAGGGTCACCACCAGGCGTACCTTGGAGTCGACTTTGACCGGCTGGATGAAGCGCACGCTGTCCAGGCCATAGTTGATGGCCATTTTCAGGCCCTCGGGCGTGATCATGATGTCTTCCATCAGCATGGGGATCAGCGACAACGACAGGAAGCCGTGGGCGATGGTGCCGCCGAAGGGGGTTCGCTTGGCTTTTTCCGGGTCGACGTGAATGAACTGGTGGTCGCCGGTGCATTCGGCGAATTGATTGATGCGTTGCTGATCGATGGTCAGCCAGTCGGAGCGTCCCAGTTCCTTGCCTACATAATTGTTGAGTTCTGCTACGGGTACTGACGGCATAGTTCCTCCTTGAGGAGACGGGTGATTTGTTGTTTTTCGAGTCGAACCGCTCAGGCCCTAGATCATCACGCGGCGCGCACCGGGTCAAGCCTGCAATGTCTTGCTGAATAGTGGGTTATAGCGGCCGGGTGAGCGCTACTGTCCTCGGTTATGCGGCGTTAACAGCAGGTTGGACAAACCGCTTGCGGCTAATGCGCTTTAGCGTGGCCCCGTAGGGGGCGAGCGCAACGCGCCATGCTCATGTACCGTTCGTTCCCGCGTGTGCGAGCCCAGTCCGCTTGACTCGCTGCGCTCGCCCTACGGGCCAGCAGTTGGCTGTTACTCTGCTGCGCTGCGTTTCTCAGCTGTTTTTGCCTCGCCTACCTTCGCTCGCTAGGTTCTCACGCGGTCTTTTTCGACGGGCGCTTTGCCAGCCTATAATGGCCGCGGTGCGCCGTGGCCTGAGGTCCGGGCGCTATGCTTATGCGCTAACTGCTGGTCGGTTGTACCGCCGCGACGCTGTTTGTCACTTCAATCGGAGATTCACCCCATGCTGTTACGCGGCCTGTCCTGGCTGGTGCTGTGCCAGTTGCTCGGCACCGGACTCAACGTCTTGTTACTGCCGATGTTGCCAGGGCCGATTATCGGCATGCTGTTGCTGTTGCTGTTCCTGCTGGTGCACGGTGAGGTCAGCGAGCCCCTGAGTCTTGCCTCCAGCAACCTGCTCAAGTACCTGCCGCTGTTGCTGGTGCCACCTGCGGTCGGGGTGATGGCCTATGCCGATGCGATTGCCGCGGACTTCTGGGCGGTGATCGGGGCGCTGGGGTTGTCGCTGGTGCTGTCGGTGGTGTTCGCCGGCTGGATGATGCAAAAACTCATCGAGCGCCAGCAGCGGCGGCGGGGTGAGGTATGAGTCTCGACTGGTACGGTGCCTGGCAGGCGGTCACGCATCACCCGTTGTTTGGCGCCGGGATTACTCTGGGTGCTTACCAGTTGTCCATCGCCGCCTACGAAAAGACCCGCTGGATGTTCCTGCAGCCGGTGCTGGTGTCGATGGCGATCGTTATCGGCGTGCTGTTGCTGTGCGGCCTGAGTTTCGCCGACTACAGGGTCAGCGCTGAGGCCCTGACCCTGTTCCTCGGCCCCGCCACCGTGGCGTTGGCGGTGCCGTTGTTCCTCAATCTGCGGCGGATTCGCCAGTTGTTCTGGCCGACCGTGCTGACCTTGCTGGTCGCCGGGGTGGTGGCTACGGTGCTTGGCGTGGCCCTGGCCTGGTGGTTTGGTGCCGACTCGATCATGTTGATGAGTATGGCGCCGAAGTCGGTGACCTCGCCGATCGCCATGCTGGTGGCCAGCCAGATCGGTGGTATTGCCGCACTGGCGGCGGTATTCGTGATGATCACCGGGGTGGTCGGGGCGATGCTCGGGCCGTCGCTGTTGCGCCTGTGCGGTGTGCGCCATCACGCGGCCATCGGCATGGCCCTGGGCATGACCGCGCATGCGGTCGGTACTGCGCGGGCCATGCAGGAAAGCGAAGAATGCGGCGCGTTCGCCGCGCTGGCGATGAGTCTGATGGGCATGCTTACTGCAGTATTGCTGCCGCTGGCGATCATCTTCCTGGTCTGAGGACAACCCCATGAATCTATCCCTGTTTCCGCTCAATACCGTGTTGTTTCCGGGTTGCCTGCTCGATTTGCAGATATTCGAGGCGCGCTACCTGGACATGATCAGTCGCTGCATGAAGCAGGGCGAGGGCTTCGGCGTGGTGTGTATTGTCGAAGGCGAGGAAGTCGGCGAGGCCGCCGGCCACTTCTCGGCGATTGGTTGTGAGGCGCTGATCCGCGACTTTCAGCAGCGGCCCAACGGCCTGCTGGGGATTCGTGTCGAAGGTGGTCGGCGCTTCAAGGTGCGCCACGCCCAGGTGTTACCGGATCAACTGACCGTCGCCGAGGTTGACTGGCTGGAGGAGGCGGCGGAGCAACCCCTGGGGGGCGAACATGCGGATCTCGTCGCGTTGCTCGAGGCCCTGGCCGAGCACCCGCTGGTCGCCGCCCTGGGCATGACTGATGCGGTCAGCAGTCAAGCGGCCCTGGCCAATCAGCTGGCCTATCTGTTGCCATTGGCATCGGAGCAGAAGGTGCAACTGCTGGCGCTTGACGAGCCGCAGGCGCGCCTGAGTCTGCTGCAAACCGTGCTCGATCAGCTGCAGGGTGAAGTGACTGGCTAGGAGCCTGGCGGGCGGCTCAATAGCGGTATAACAGCTGCCCGGCCGACAGATGCCAGGTGGCGATGAGCCCCAGCAACGCCAGGCAGGCGGGCACAACCAGCCACCACACCTTGGCGGGTAACGCCGGCAGCGGCGTGCGCCTTTGCGTCAGGCTCAGGCTCAGGGCGCACAGGCTGCCAGCCAATAAGGCACCGGCGACTATGTCGCTCGGCCAATGCACCCCCAGGTACACCCGCGACACGGCGATGCTCAGCGCTGGCAGGCAGGCGAGCAGTAGCCAGGCCAGGCGCAGGCGGGCCGGTTGACCACGCCCGGCCAACACCCCGAGTACCAGAAAGAACGCCACCGCCGCGGAGCTGTGGCCGCTGGGGAAACTGAAGCTGCCCAACGGTTCGAGCAGGACCTCCGGGCGGCTGCGGGCGAACCAGGCTTTCAATGCGCCGTTGGCCAGCGCGGTGCCGAGCAGGGTGGCGCCGGCAAACAGCGCGGCGCGCCACTGGCGGGCCAGCAACAGCAACAGGCACAGCAGGGTTCCGGCAGCCAATTGACTGGTGAAGTCGCCGAGGCGAGTGATCAGCACCATCAGCTGGTCGAGGCTGGCGCTGCGCTGTTCCTGAAACAACGCCAGCAGGCCCTGGTCGAGCGGAATCAGTTGCGGCCAGCCGATGAACAGAGCGCCTAGCAGCAGCAGGCTCAAACCCGCGGCGAGCAGGCTGGCGCGGCGCTGTTCGCGCAGGCTGCTGTGCACGCTGAAAACCAGCACCAGCGCCAAGCCGCCGGCGAGTAGTGCGGCCTGCGGCCAGAAACCCTCCGGCAACGGCAGGCGTAGCGCCGCGCCGGTGGCCCAGCCCGGCAACAGGTAAGCAATAACCCAGCCCGCTGCGGCCAGCAGGCTGACTACGATGAAGCGCCCGACAGGCATGTTGAGCATGCCGGCGACCATCGGCAGCATGGGCCGTAATGGGCCGATAAAGCGCCCGACCAACAGGCTGGCGACGCCATAGCGCTGGAAATAGAGTTCGGCACCGGCCAGCCATTGCGGGTGATGGCGCAAGCCGGGCAGGCGCCGAATATCCTGGTGAAAATAGCGCCCGGTGGCGTAGGACAGGGCGTCGCCGAGCAGGCCGCCGCAGTAGGCCAGGGCCAGGGTTTCGCCGAGGGTCAGCGCGCCGCTACCGGCCAGCACGGCGACGGCGAACAGCAAAAATGTGCCCGGTATGATGATGCCGACGATCGCCAGGCATTCGGTACAGGCGATCAGGAAAATCGCCATACCCAGCCATTGCGGGTTGCTGCTGAGCCAGGCGGTCAAGCTGTCGAGCCATTGGCTCATCGGTGGGCATCCTGTGGGCCGAGTAGATGGTAGTCACGTCCCTCGACTTGGCCACGACGCAGCGGATTGCGCGTGCAGCAGCGGGCGAAGGCGGCGTCGACGAAACGGTAGGGCAGCTGCTCGTCGCGTCCCCGGGGAATGCCCAGGCGGGCGGTTTGCACGACCTGCGCCGGCCGCTCGCCAACATCCTCGACGAACAGCCGTTGCGGATCGAAGCGCTGCGCGTCCCAGTCCACGACTTTCAGGCCGAGCGCTTTGCACAGCAAGGTCTGCCCGGCGCAGAGCTTGTCCAGGGCGCGCGGCTGGCCTTGGCTGTCCGGGTTGTTGGCCTGCATCTGCGCCAGGCTGGCGCCGTCCGAGTACGGGTCGAGCCAGGGATGGGCAGACTTGATCAGCACCGCGTTACCTGGGCCCTGTGCGCTGAAGTTAAGCGAGTCGTTGCCGCGCGCGTAATACATATAGATGTGCCCGCCGTCGAGAAACAAGGCTTTGCGTTTCTCGGTGTAGCCGAGCGAGGCGTGGCTGCCTTTTTCGTCCAGGTAATAGGCTTCGGTCTCGATGATCCGTGCGCTCAGCCAGAGCGTGCCGCAGCGGTGACGGATGACCTTGCCGAGCAGCTCGCGGGCGAGTAAGCGCGCGTCGCGGTCGAAGAAGCTGACGCTCAGGGGGCGGGCATGTGGCCAGGGCAGGCTGCGGGCGGGTTCGTCAGGCATGTGATTTCACGGGTTGCAGGCAGGCCTCAGGTGGGTCGCGATGATAGCAACAAGCGCCGTATCGGTGGCTGAGTCTGTCTTGGCCGACAGGTCATTGCTACTGCTTGTCCACTATCCGCCAGGCGCCGCTGTGCGTGGGGCGGTGGCGCCGCTATAATCAGCCGCTTTAGTTATTGCCAGGCTACCGAGACCATGACCGAGTCCGTACTCGACTATATGACCCGCCTGGGCCGTGCGGCCCGCGCCGCCTCGCGCGTGGTCGCCAGCGCCAGCACCGCGCAGAAGAACCGTGCCCTGCAGGCCACCGCCGAGGCCCTGGATGCCGCGCGCGCCGAGCTGACCACCGCCAACGAGCTGGATCTGGCCGCCGGCCGCGCCAATGGCCTGGAGCCGGCGCTGCTGGACCGTCTGGCGCTGACCCCGGCGCGGATCGACGGCATGATCGAAGGTCTGCGCCAGGTCGCCAGCCTGGCCGATCCGGTCGGCGCGATCCGCGACCTGAGTTACCGTCCGTCGGGTATTCAGGTCGGCAAGATGCGTGTGCCGCTCGGCGTGATCGGCATCATCTACGAGTCGCGGCCCAACGTGACCATCGACGCCGCCAGCCTGTGCCTGAAGTCCGGCAACGCCACCATCCTGCGTGGCGGCTCGGAAGCCATTCATTCCAACCGGGCGATTGCCGCCTGCATCCAGCGGGGCTTGGCCGCGGCCGATCTGCCGGCCTCCGCGGTGCAGGTGGTGGAAACCACCGACCGCGCCGCCGTCGGTGCGCTGATTAGCATGCCCGAATTCGTCGATGTGATAGTGCCGCGCGGCGGCAAGGGCCTGATCGAGCGGGTCAGTCGCGACGCACGGGTACCGGTGATCAAGCACCTGGACGGCATCTGTCATGTGTATGTCGACGCCCTGGCCGAGATGCCCAAGGCCCAGGGCATCGCCTTCAACGCCAAGACCTACCGTTACGGCATCTGCGGCGCTATGGAAACCCTGTTGGTCGATCAGGCCGTGGCTGCTGTATTTCTGCCGGCCATGGCGCAGATGTTCGTCGAGAAGGGCGTCGAGTTGCGCGGCTGCGAGCGCACCTGCGCGCTGATCCAGGCAATCCCGGCGACGGAAGAGGACTGGAGCACCGAATACTTGGCGCCGATCCTGTCGATCCGCGTGGTCGACGGTCTGGATCAGGCCATCGAGCACATCAATCGCTACGGCTCGCACCACACCGACGCCATCGTCACCGAGCACCAGGGCCGCGCCCGGCGTTTTCTCGCCGAGGTCGACTCCAGTTCGGTGATGCTCAATGCACCAACCTGTTTCGCTGATGGCTTCGAGTACGGCCTGGGCGCGGAGATCGGCATTTCCACCGACAAGCTGCATGCCCGCGGCCCGGTGGGTCTGGAAGGCCTGACCTGCGAGAAGTATGTGGTGATCGGCGACGGTCAGCTGCGCGGGCAGAATGCCTAAACGCATCGGCATATTCGGCGGCACCTTCGATCCGGTGCATATCGGCCACCTGCGCAGTGCGCTGGAAGTGGCGGAGTTCATGGCCCTCGACGAGTTGCGCCTGATCCCCAGTGCGCGGCCGCCGCACCGCGAGGCGCCACAGGTTTCGGCGCACGATCGCCTGGCCATGGTCGAACTGGCGGTGGCCGGCTTGTCACCGTTGTGCGTCGACGACCGCGAGTTCAAACGCGACAAGCCGTCGTACAGCATCGACACCCTGGAGTCGTTGCGCGCCGAGTTGGCGGCCGACGACCAGTTGTTCCTGATTCTCGGTTGGGATGCCTTCTGCGGGCTACCCACCTGGCATCGCTGGAACGCGTTGCTGGAGCACTGCCATATTCTGGTGCTGCAGCGCCCGGATGCCGACAGCGAAGCGCCGGAAACCTTGCGCAATCTGCTGGCGGCCCGCAGCATCAACGACCCGTTGACCCTGGAGGGGCCCGGGGGACAGATTTCCTTTATCTGGCAGACGCCCCTGGCGGTGTCTGCCACGCAGATCCGCACGCTGCTGGCGAGCGGCCAATCGGTGCGTTATCTGCTGCCCGATGCGGTACTCACCTATATCCATGCGCACGGGCTCTACCGTGCGTCGAACTGAACACAAGGCAAACGAGTTACTTATGAAGAAGCAAAAAATGCTCAGCGAAGACCTGGTCAAACTGGCCATCGCTGCCCTGGAAGACATCAAGGCGCAAGACATCACCACCATCGATGTGCGCGACAAGACCAGCATCACCGACTACATGGTGATCGCCAGCGGCACGTCCAGCCGTCACGTCAAGTCGCTGGTCGACAACGTGCTGGAGAAGGTCAAGGAGAAGGGCGTGCGTCCGCTGGGCAGCGAAGGCCTGGACACAGGCGAGTGGGCGTTGCTTGACCTGGGTGACATCGTCGTCCACGTGATGCTGCCAACCGCACGGCAGTTCTACGACCTCGAGCGTCTCTGGCAGGGTGCCGAACAGAGCCGTGCGCAGTTCAGCCCTGAGCCGGAACAAGAGTAAGGGCGCAGCGTCGTGCGGATCAAACTGATTGCCGTCGGCTCGCGCATGCCGCGCTGGGTCGAAGACGGCTGGCAGGAATACGCCAAGCGCATGCCGGCAGAGCTTGCCCTGGAGCTGGTCGAGATTCCTTTGACCACCCGTGGCAAGAATGCCGATGTAGCGCGGATGATCCGCCAGGAAGGCGAAGCCATGCTGGCCAAGGTGCAGCCGGGGGAACGCATCGTCACTCTGGAAGTCGAAGGGCGGCCGTGGAGTACCGAGCAGTTGGCCGGTGAACTGGACAAGTGGCGCCTGGATGCGCGCACCGTCAACCTTATGGTCGGCGGCCCCGAAGGGTTGGCGCCGGAAGTACAGGCGCGCAGTGAACAGCGCTGGTCGCTGTCGCCGTTGACCTTGCCCCACCCGCTGGTACGGATTGTTATCGGCGAGCAGATGTATCGGGCCTGGACCGTGTTGTCCGGCCACCCGTACCACAAATGATTTCCCTCCACATTTCCCACCCATAATCAGCAGTCATAGATGCCGCAGCCGATTCGCCTCAAGGACCACGAAAAAGACGCGCGCCTGATTCGCCGGCGTGCGCTGGTCGGTGCCTTGGTGTTTCTGCTGCTGACTGCGGCCCTGATCGCGCGCATGTATTACCTGCAGGTAGTGCAGTACGAGTACCACTCGACCCTTTCGGAAAACAATCGGGTTCACGTTCAGCCGATTCCGCCGAGGCGTGGGCTGATCTTCGACCGCAACGGGGTGATAGTCGCCGACAATCGGCCGAGTTTCAGCTTGACCCTGACCCGTGAACGGGCGGGTGACTGGGAGCCGGTGCTGGATGTGATCGTCGAGGTGCTGGGGCTGAGCAGCGATGAGCGGGCGCTGTTCGAGAAACGCGTGCGCCAGGGCCGTCGGCCGTTCGAACCGGTGCCGGTGTTGTTCGAGTTGAGCGAAGAGCAGATCGCCACGATCGCGGTCAATCAGTTCCGTCTGCCTGGGGTTGAGGTGGTGGCGCAACTGGTGCGGCATTATCCCCAGCGCGAACACTTCGCGCATTCGGTAGGCTATGTCGGGCGGATCAACGAGAAAGAACTGAAGGAACTCGACCCGGTGGCCTATAGCGGGACTCACCATATCGGCAAAACCGGTATTGAGCGCTTCTACGAAGAGCAGTTGCACGGCGAGGTCGGCTACGAAGAGGTCGAGACCAACGCGCGCGGCCGGGTGCTGCGGGTGCTCAAGCGCATCGATCCGATGCCGGGCAAGGATGTCATGCTGACTATCGATGTGCGCCTGCAGGAAGCTGCCGAGGCCGCGTTGGGCGGTCGTCGCGGCGCCATTGTGGCAATCCAGCCGAGTACCGGCGAGGTACTGGCGATGGTCAGTCAGCCGAGTTTCGATCCCAACCCGTTCGTCACCGGCATCAGCTTCAAGGCCTATGCCGAACTGCGCGACTCGATCGACCAGCCATTATTCAACCGCGTCTTGCGCGGCCTCTACCCGCCGGGTTCGACCATCAAACCGATGATGGCCGTAGCCGCCCTGGATGCCGGGGTGATCACCCCCACTTCGCGGGTGTTCGATCCGGGGTTCTATCAACTGGCCGGCAACAGCCACAAATACCGCAACTGGAACCGCAGCGGCGACGGCTGGGTGAGTCTGGAGATGGCGATCATGCGCTCCAATGACACCTACTTTTACGATTTGGCGCACAAGCTGGGCATCGACCGGATGCACGACTACATGAGCCGCTTCGGCCTGGGCCAGCGAGTGTCACTGGACATGTTCGAGGAAACGTCCGGACTGATGCCGTCGCGGGACTGGAAACGGGGGCGCTACCGTCAGCCTTGGTACCCGGGGGAAACCCTGATTCTCGGCATCGGCCAGGGCTATATGCAGACTACACCGCTGCAATTGGCCCAGGCGGTGACCCTGATTGCCACCAAGGGTAAGTGGATTCGTCCGCACCTGGCCAAGACCGTCGAGGGGGTACCTCCGGTGGATTCTGAGCCGCTGCCGGATGTTCTGTTGCGCGATGCCAAATACTGGGATTACGCGCGGCTCGGTATGGAGCAAGTGATGCATGGGGCGCGCGGCACCGCCCGCAAGGTTGGCGACGCGGCGGAGTATCGAATGGCCGGCAAGAGCGGCACGGCGCAGGTGGTGGCGATCAAGCAGGGTGAAAAATACGACCGCAACAAGATCCAGGAGCGCCATCGTGATCACGCCTTGTTCGTCGCGTTCGCTCCGGCGGACAACCCGCAGATCGCCGTGGCGGTGATGGTGGAAAATGGCGAGTCCGGCTCGGGTGTGGCCGCTCCGGTGGTCAAGCAGGTAATGGATGCCTGGTTGCTCGACGACAGCGGCCAGCTCAAGGCCGAATACGCCAAGCCGGTGAGTGCAGAGGTCGGTCAGCGATGAGCGGTAATTTCGATCGAGTGCTGTCCAGCGAAGATGTACTGCGCCGTCGCGCCAGCCTGCTGCAGCGCGTGCATATCGACGGCATTTTGCTGCTGCTGTTGCTGATCCTGGCGGTCGGCAGTCTGTTCATTCTGTATTCGGCCAGCGGCAAGAATGTCGACCTGTTGATCAAGCAGGCCAGCTCCTTTGGCATCGGCCTGGTGGGCATGTTCATCATCGCCCAGCTCGAGCCGCGTTTCATGGCGCGCTGGGTGCCTTTGGCGTATGTGGCGGGTGTCGGCCTGCTGGTGGTGGTGGATGTGATGGGTCACAACGCCATGGGCGCCACCCGCTGGATCAATATTCCCGGGGTGATTCGCTTCCAGCCCTCGGAGTTCATGAAGATCATCATGCCGGCGACCATCGCCTGGTACCTGGCCAAGCGCAGCTTGCCGCCGAGTTTGAAGCACATCGCGACCAGTCTGGCCCTGATTCTGGTGCCGTTCGTGCTGATCCTGCTGCAGCCGGACCTAGGTACCTCGATGCTGGTGATCGTTTCGGGGGTTTTCGTCCTGTTCATCGCCGGGCTGCAGTGGCGCTGGGTCATCGGTGCGCTGGGGGCGTTGATCCCGATTGCGGTGGGTATGTGGTTCTTTGTCCTGCGTGAGTACCAGAAACAGCGCGTGCTGACCTTCCTCAATCCCGAGAGCGATCCGCTGGGCAGCGGCTGGAACATCATCCAGTCGAAGGCGGCGATCGGCTCGGGCGGGGTCTTCGGCAAGGGCTGGCTGCTTGGCACCCAGTCGCACTTGGACTTCTTGCCGGAAAGCCACACCGATTTCATCATCGCCGTGCTCGCCGAGGAATTCGGCCTGGTCGGCGTTTGTTTGTTACTGCTGGTTTACCTGCTGTTGATCGCACGCGGTTTGGTGATTACCGTGCAAGCGCAGACGCTGTTCGGTAAGCTTCTGGCGGGCGCGCTGACCATGACGTTCTTCGTTTATGTTTTCGTCAATATCGGTATGGTCAGCGGTCTGCTGCCAGTGGTGGGGGTGCCGTTGCCGTTCATCAGCTATGGCGGTACTTCGCTGATTACCCTGCTGGCAGGGTTTGGCATTTTGATGTCGATCCACACGCACCGTAAGTGGATTGCACAGGCTTAAATTGGGGTAATGAATTCAATGCACATATTGCGTGGCTGGGCTGCACGGCAAACACATTGGCTCGGTCTGGCTGCCGCCTTGGGTGTGGTTCAGCCGGCGCTCGCCGCCGATTATCAGGATTCGCCGCAGGTCAGTGAGTTCATCGCCGAGATGAACCGCGATTATGGTTTTGCCTCGGAGCAACTAGGCCGTCTGTTCGCCGCAGTGCAGCGCAAACAGTCGATTCTCGACGCCATCTCGCGTCCGGCGGAGAAGGTCAAACCCTGGAAGGACTACCGGCCGATCTTTATCACCGACTCGCGGATCGCCCGCGGTGTGGACTTCTGGCGTGAGCATGAGGCGACCCTGGCGCGCGCCGAGGCCGAATACGGCGTGCCGGCGCAGGTGATAGTGGCAATCATCGGCGTGGAAACCTTTTACGGTGGCAACACCGGCAGCTACCGGGTGATGGATGCGCTCTCGACCCTGGCCTTCGATTATCCCGCGCGCGCACCCTTCTTCCGCAAGGAGTTGCGTGAATTCCTCATGCTCTCGCGTGAGGAGCAGGTCGATCCGCTGACCCTCAAAGGTTCCTATGCCGGAGCCATGGGCTTGCCGCAATTCATGCCGAGCAGTTTCCGCGCTTATGCGGTGGACTTCGACGGCGATGGCCATATCAATATCTGGACCAATCCGGTGGATGCCATCGGCAGCGTGGCCAGCTACTTCAAGCGCCACGGCTGGCTGCCTGGCGAGCCAGTGGTCAGCGTCGCCACGGTCGCCGGCGAACAGGTCGAGCAGGGCCTGAGCGTCGGCCTCGATCCGCAGATGAACGTCGACGAGTTGCGTCGCCTCGGCTGGTCGAGCAGCGACACGCTGGACGGCGAAATGCCGGTCACCGCCTTCCGCCTCGAAGGTGCCCAGGGCGATGAGTACTGGCTGGGGTTGCCGAACTTCTTTGTGATTACCCGCTATAACCGCAGTGTGATGTACGCCATGGCGGTCAATCAGTTGGCCGAATTGCTGGTAGATGCACGAGGGGCCAATTAATGTCGGGCTTGCCGTTCAGATTTGCCGCCTACTCTGCTCTCGCGCTATTACTGGCCAGTTGCGCGTCCACCCGTGCGCCGCAACCGGTGGCGCCGGCCAAGTCGGGCGCGACTATTACCGGTCCTGGTGACTTCAGCCGCCCGCACAAGGACGGCGCGCCCTGGTGGGATGTCGACATCTCGCTGATCCCAGACGCCGTGCCCATGCCGCACTATGGCTCGTTCAAGGCCAGCCCCTATGTGGTGTTTGGCAAGCAGTACTACCCGATTCCTGACGCGCGCCGCTATCACGCGATAGGCCCGGCGTCCTGGTACGGCACCAAGTTCCATGGTCAGGCCACTGCCAACGGCGAAACCTACGATCTATACGGCATGACTGCCGCGCACAAGACCTTGCCGTTGCCGAGCTACGTGCGGGTGACCAATCTGGACAATGGCAAGAGTGCGATAGTGCGAGTCAACGACCGCGGCCCGTTCTATTCGGATCGGATCATCGATCTGTCGTTTGCCGCCGCGAAAAAGCTCGGTTATGCCGAAAACGGTACCGCACGGGTCAAGGTCGAGGGCATCGATCCCCACGAGTGGTGGGCCCAGCAGGGGCGCCCGGTGCCACTGGTGCTGGCTGCGCAATCAGCGGCTCAGGTCAAGACCGTCGCCCAGCCGGTTGCAGCGCCGCTTGCGCAGTACTCGCCGCCCGTAGAACAGCATGCCGCGGCCGTACTGCCGGTACAGATAGACGCAAAAAAAAACGCTTCAGTCGCAGCCTCTGGCCTGTATCTCCAGGTGGGAGCCTTCGCCAATCCGGACGCTGCGGAGTTGCTCAAGGACAAGTTGAGCGATACGGTGGCTGCGCCGGTGTTCATCAGCTCAGTGGTGCGCAACCAGCAGCTTCTCCATCGCGTGCGCCTGGGGCCGGTGAGCAGCCGCGGCGAGGCTGAGCAATTGCAGCTCAGTGTGCGCTTGGCCAACCTCGGTGAACCAAGGCTGGTCAAGGAGGACTGAGATGGCACTTAGCTCCGGACTGAATACGCGGCACCAAGCGCCGTCCGCTGCGGCTGCAAGCACTACCTGATTTGCCCGTTTGGGCCTGTTCGACCATTAGCAATCTAGAGAGACGGATGAATATCACCAGCTTTGCCCAACGCGTTTCCTTGTCACTCCTGCTGCTCAGCGCACCGGCCGCCTGGGCCAGCCAGATGGCGATTCCAGCGCCGCCACAGTTGGCTGCCAAGTCCTATGTGCTGATGGATGCCGCCAGCGGCAACATCCTCATCGAGGAGAATGCCGATGAGCGCCTGCCACCTGCCAGCCTGACCAAGTTGATGACCGCCTACCTGGCGACCCTGGACATCAATCGCGGTCAGATCAAGCAGACCGATATGGTGCGTATCAGCGAGAAAGCCTGGCGCATGGGCGGCTCGAAGATGTTTATCGAAGTCGGCAAGGAAGTCTCGGTCGACGACCTGCTGCATGGCATCATCATCCAGTCCGGTAACGACGCCAGCGTGGCGATTGCCGAGCATATCGCCGGTAGCGAAGAAGCCTTCGCCGACATGATGAACAGCAATGCCCAGCGTTTGGGTATGAGCAACAGCCAATTTCGCAACGCCACCGGCTGGCCGGACCCTGACCACTATTCTTCGGCCAAAGACATGGCCAAGTTGGCGCGCGCCATCATCTTCGAAGATCCGCAGCACTATGCCATCTACGCGCAGAAGGAATTTCTCTGGAACGGCATCAAGCAGCCCAACCGCAACCTGCTGCTGTGGCGCGACAAGACCGTCGACGGTTTGAAAACCGGGCACACCGAAGAAGCCGGTTATTGCCTGGTGTCTTCCGCCGTGCGTGATGGCATGCGCTTGATCTCCGTGGTGTTTGGCACCAATAGCGAGCAAGCCCGCGCCGCCGAAACCCAGAAGCTGCTGACCTACGGTTTCCGTTTCTTCGAGACCCGCACCTTTTATCAAAAAGGTGTTGAGTTGGCCCAGGCCCAGGTCTGGAAAGGTGCCACTCGTCAGCTCAAGGCTGGCCTGGCCAGTGACCTGACCCTGACCATGGCGAAAGGCCAATTGGACAAGTTGCAAGCCGGCATGACCCTCAACCCGCAGCTGATCGCACCTATCCAGCAAGGTGACGTGATCGGCAAGGTCGAAGTCAAACTGGGCGATGAGGTCGTGCACAGCGTCGATCTGGTAGCCCTGGAAACCGTCGAGGAAGGTGGCCTATTCCGTCGTCTGTGGGATAGCATTCGTCTGTTCTTCTTCGGGTTGTTCAACTGAGAGGTTGTGAAATAACTCTCGCCTACTGCGACCGCCCCCTGGCGTCTGCTGCTGGCGTTGCGTTACGCAAAAAACGGGGTCATTTAGCTCACTAAACGCCTCCATTTTTCGCGTAACGCGCCTGCTGTGAACACTAGGAGACGCTCTCGCTACGGCGCTCGATATTTCCATCGCCTCTGATTCTGCCCCGTACGCCTGTACCCGGGGCGTCCTGTTCTGGACAGGCCACAAGCCTGCTGATGCCATGACTGATACTGACGTTCAAGCCCCAAAAATCGAGTTCCCCTGCGCGCGCTATCCGATCAAGGTGATCGGCGATGCTGGCGAAGGCTTCACCGAACTGGTGGTCGAAGTGATCCAGCGCCACGCGCCGGATTTCGATTCGACCTCGCTGGTGGTGCGTGACAGCCGCAATGGCCGTTTCCTTACGGTGCAGGTGCTGATCACCGCCACCGGGGTGGAGCAGTTGCAAGCGCTTCATCTCGATCTGCGTGCCACTGGCCGCGTGCACATGGTGTTGTGATGAGCCTGGGCTTTCGCGAGCTCGGCTTGGTCGACTACGAGCCGACCTGGCAGGCCATGCAGCGCTTCACCAATGAGCGTGGCGCGGACACCGCCGACGAAATCTGGTTGTTGCAGCATCCGCCGGTATTTACCCAGGGCCAGGCTGGCAAGGCTGAGCATGTCTTGTTTGCCGGCGACATCCCGGTGGTACAGGTCGATCGCGGCGGCCAGGTGACGTATCACGGCCCCGGTCAACTGGTGGCCTACCTGCTGCTGGACCTGCGTCGCTCTGGTCTTGGCGTACGCGAGCTGGTCAGCCGTATCGAGCGCAGCCTGGTCGCCACCCTGGCCAGCTATGGGGTGAGCGCTAGTGCCAAGCCCGATGCGCCTGGGGTTTACGTGGATGGGGCGAAGATCGCCTCGCTCGGCCTGCGCATTCGCAATGGCCGGTCTTTCCATGGCCTGGCGCTGAATGTGGACATGGATCTGGCGCCGTTCCGGCGGATCAATCCCTGCGGCTATGCCGGCATGGCCATGACCCAGTTGGCCGATCTGGTCGCTGGGCCGATAGAATTCTCCGAGGTAAGTGCCCGGCTGCGAGAGCAGCTGGCCAAACACCTCGACTACCCTGAGCAGAAGACTCTGGCGGGCGCAATAGACTGATAAATAGCGGGGAGGGTGGAGCGCTTTATCCATCCGCTATGCGCTGTCCATGGCGGATAAACAAGGCGCCTGCCCGTCGCCGCCTGTCGGGCTTAGGGCTGTCCTGCGGCAAAAGCCCTAAGTCCGACAGGCGGCGAGGCAAAGCGCAGGGGTAGGCGTTGCGCGGTCCTATCAGTTCAGATTGAGCGTCGGGATCAGGGTGCTATTGACCTGCTGGCCCGGCACCGGCACAGGGGCGGCCAGGCCCAGGTTGTTCTTCTCGAACACCCGGTCGGCGCGGTAGCTGGAGCGCACCAGCGGGCCGGCGGCCACTTCCATAAAACCCTTCTGCAGGCCGATGTCGCGGAAACGATTGAACTCTTCCGGGCTGACCCAGCGCTTGACCTTCAAGTGGTTGCGCGTGGGTTGCAGGTATTGGCCAAGGGTGAGGATGTCGACGCCGATGGCGCGCAGGTCATCCATGGTCTCGAGAATTTCCTCGTCGGTCTCGCCCAGGCCCAGCATCAGGCTGGTCTTGGTCAGCATGCTCGGGCGGTGGCGCTTGGCGTGCTCCAGCACGCGCAGGGTCTTCTCATAACCGGCGCGGGGGTCGCGCACTTCATAGGTCAGGCGCTTGACCGTCTCGATGTTCTGCGCGAAGACCTCAAGACCGGAGTCCGCCACGCGCTCGATGGCCAGCAGGTCGCCGTCGAAGTCCGGAGTCAGGGCTTCCACCACCACTTGCGGGGTGCGCTCCTTGATCGCGCGCACGCAGGCGGCGTAGTGCGCGGCACCGCCGTCGTCCAGGTCATCGCGATCCACTGAGGTCAGCACGATATAGCGCAGCGCCATCAACTCCACCGACTTGGCAGTGTTTTGTGGCTCTTCCAGGTCCAGCCAGCCGTTGGGGTTGCCGGTATCCACCGCGCAGAAGCGGCAGGCGCGGGTGCACACCGAGCCCATCAGCATGATGGTGGCGGTACCGTTAGACCAGCATTCGCCCATGTTCGGGCAGTGGGATTCCTGGCACACGGTGCTCAGGCGGTGTTCGCTGACATTGCGCTTGACCGCTTCGAAACGGCTGCCGCCGGGCGCCTTGATCCGCAGCCACTTGGGCTTGGGTTCAAATACCTGGGGTTCGCTTGAGGCGCGGCGCTTCTGCCCGTCCTTGATCGCGGTGGTGCCTTGAGTGGTGCGAAATTTTTCGCCGCTGGAAACGGTTTTGGGCGGGGAGGTATCGGACATCGGCAATTTGGGCTCCGCTAGAGGCTCCGTGGACGAGGCGGCTTGTGGCCGCCGCGCAGCTTACCACAGAAGCTGACCGTGCAGTCCGTCGAGCGCCGTGCGGTCCAGGCCCGTTGGTGCGTTCCACTTAGCATGCCGACCAGCGGGCCCATGAGGTCAAGACCAACTGGCCAGGATGTCCGCACAGCAGGCCCCCGTCAGGAGATTTTGTTATTTCTGGGGGCGTGAGTGTGCTGTCGCTGCGATTGGCCAGGGTAGGGGGCGCCGCGCGCACCCTACGAGGAATCGTTGCCAGCGTTCTGCGGCCGCGGTGCGTGGCGGGCGTTGCTGCGGGTTGTGGCGAAGGCGCTGGTGCCAAGCCAGCACCAGAGGTTCTGCGCATCCCCAGGCGCGCCGAGCACCTGCAGCTCGCGCGCTTGCAGCACCTCTTGCGGGCTGCGTTCGCCGCTCCAGACTTCGGTCAGGGCGCGCACTGTCGCGTCTACCACCAGGGTCGGCTCGCGTCCGGGGTCGTCGCGGCACAGATCGGCCATGCCCTGCTCGACCAGCAACCACCATTGCCGCTCGCCGGGCCGCGCGTCGCGGAAGCTGAAATGGATTACCACCGGCCGCGGCGGGAATTCGGCGATGCGCACAAAGCGGCGCACATCCCACATCAGCAGGCCCGCGTCGAGCTCATCGTTGCGCAGGCGACTACCGATCCAGCGCGCGCCCCAATGGCCGAGCGCCATGATGATGGGTCGCAAGTCTTCGCCGGCCTCGGTCAGGCTGTATTCCCAGACTTTGCCGACGGCGTTGCGCTGGACCACGCCGATTTCTTCCAGGTGACGCAGGCGCTGGCTCAGCAGGCTGGTGGACATCCGCGGCACGCCGCGGTGCAGGTCGTTGAAGCGCTTGCTGCCGCACAACAGTTCGCGCACCACCAGCGGCGTCCAGCGATTGCACAGCGCCTCGGCGCCACGCGCGACGGTGCAGAACTGACCGTAGCTGTCTTCCATCGTCCTACCTCCGAGTGACAACACTTCAGATTCTGGACTAGTTCGACCATTACGCCAGGCGCAGGCTGACCTTCGTAGGTTCACCACAACGAGGAGAACGGTGATGACCATGATTGCGATTATCCAGCGCCCGCCGGTATTGCTCGATCGCCAGGCCACACTCGCGCTGGCCGTGCAGTCGCTGACCGAGGCCGCGGCGGCAGGCGCCGAGCTGGCGGTCTTGCCCGAGTTGTTCATTCCCGGCTACCCGTCGTGGATCTGGCGGCTGGCCGCAGGCAGGGACGGGGCGCTGATGGGCCAGCTTCACGAGCGACTGCAGGCCAATGCCGTGGACATTGCCCGCGGTGACCTCGAGCCACTCTGCGAGGTCGCCCGCAATCATCGGCTGACCATCGTCTGCGGTCTCAATGAATGCGAGCGCAGCCGGGGTGGCTGCACGCTCTACAACAGCGTGGTGCTGATCGGTGCCGACGGTACCTTGCTCAACCGCCATCGCAAGCTGATGCCGACCAACCCCGAACGCATGGTCCACGGCCTGGGCGATGCCAGCGGGCTGCGCACGGTCGACACCCCGGTTGGCCGGCTCGGTACGCTGATCTGCTGGGAAAACTACATGCCGCTGGCGCGCTACGCCCTGTATGCCGAGGGCGTGGAAATCTACGTTGCGCCCACCTACGACTGCGGCGAGGGTTGGCTGGCGACCCTGCGTCACATCGCCCTGGAAGGCCGCTGCTGGGTACTGGGCAGCGGCACCGTGCTGCGCGGCGAGGACATCCCCGACGGCTTCCCCGGACGGGCGCAGTTGTTCCCTGAACCAGGCGAGTGGATCAATGACGGCGACTCCGTGGTGATCGACCCGCAGGGCCGGACCGTCGCCGGACCGCTGCACCGCGAGGTCGGCATCCTCTACGCGGATATCGACAGCACGCGGGTGGCGCCAGCGCGGCGCACGCTCGACGTCAGTGGTCACTACGCGCGCCCGGATATCTTCGAATTGCAGGTAAGGCGCACGCCGGCGCAGCCCGTGCGCTATATCGATTAGTGCGAGTCGGCACTATCTGGGCGATGGGCGCTCGGCAATACGTGGCAATCGACAGGAGACAGAACATGAACAGCGAACCAACCTATCAGGGTCAGTGCTTTTGCGGCGCGGTCCAGTTCAGTGTCAGCGGCGAGCCAGTGGCAATGGGCTATTGCCACTGCCAGTCATGTCGGCAGTGGTCGGCCGCACCGGTCAATGCCTTCACTCTGTGGCAGCCCGAGGCGCTGACCGTGATTCGCG
The DNA here is from genome assembly GCF_002025205.1 of Pseudomonas sp. CC6-YY-74. Taxonomy (GTDB): domain Bacteria; phylum Pseudomonadota; class Gammaproteobacteria; order Pseudomonadales; family Pseudomonadaceae; genus Aquipseudomonas; species Aquipseudomonas paeninsulae. Next base: position 4,772,941 of record NZ_CP019947.1, read on the forward strand.
GCGCCGACAACATCGGCAGCTACAACAAGACGCCGCGCAGTAGCCGCAAGTGGTGCAAGAGCTGCGGCGGCCACCTGTTCACCGATCATCCGGAAATGGGGCTGGTCGATGTGTATGCCGCCCTCGTCCCGCGACTGGCATACACGCCAGAGGTCCATGTGCATTATCAGGAGACAGTGCTGCACATCAAAGATGGGCTGGCGAAACTACAGGATGTGCCCGTAGAGATGGGCGGCTCGGGGCTGAGTATGGCTGAATAGCCCGGCCATTCTGTATCAGAGCGGCGTACGCAGCCGCACCAGCAGCTCCTGGGTCGGATAGCCGTCGGCTGGCCAGCCCAGTTTCAGTTGAAAGGCACGCACGGCTTTGCGTGTGTTGGCGCCAATGATGCCATCGGCGGGGCCCGGTTCCAGGCCGTTGCGCAAAAGTAATTGCTGCAACTCGATGCGCTCGCTGCGACCCAGTTGCCGCTCCCCACGGGGCCAGGCGGCACGTACGCCATCGCCACCGCGCAGGCCGTCGGACAGCAGACCAATAGCCAGGGCGTAGGAGGTCGAGTTGTTGTACTTGAGGATGCTGCGGAAATTGCTCAGCAACAGGAAGGCAGGACCGCGATGCCCGGCCGGCAGCAGCAGGGTCGCCATGGTTTCGGTTGCCAGGTGCTGGGCTGGCGGATTGAGCGGTTCGACGCCCAGCGTTGTCCACTCGGCCAGGCTGCGGCGTACTTCCGGATCGGCCAGGCTGTAGTCGAAGGCCTGCGGCAGGCGCACCTCGAACCCCCAGGGTTGGCCTTTCTGCCAGCCCGAGTTCTGTAGGTAGTGGGCTGCCGAGGCCAGGGCGTCAGCCGAGGAGCTCCAGAGGTCGCGGCGGCCATCGCCGTCGAAATCCACGGCATGTTCGTTGTAGGTGGTGGGCATGAACTGGGTCTGGCCCATGGCGCCGGCCCAGGAGCCGACCAGGCGTTCCGGGGTAATGTCGCCATGCTGGAGGATCTGCAGCACGGCGAGCAGTTGGCTGCGCCAGAATACTTGGCGGCGGCCTTCGTAGGCCAGGGTGGCAAGCGAGCGGATCACGTTGTGATGGCCGATATTGCTGCCGAAGTTACTCTCCAGGCCCCAGATTGCCACTAAGGTTTCGCGATCCACGCCATAGCGATTCTCGACGCGTTCGAGGGTATTACCATGTTGCAGCAACAGGCTTTGGCCGCGGGCGACGCGCTGGGAGGAGACCGCACCATCCAGGTATTCCCATACCGGACGGGTAAACTCCGGTTGGCTGCTGTCGGCGAGCAATACGTCGGGGTTGGGGCTGACGCCGGCGAAGGCGCGATCGAACAGCGCTGGGTCGATCCCGGCGGCAATCGCGTCGCTGCGCAGCAGAGTTCGCCAGTCGGCGAAACTGAGCTTTTCACTGACAGCTTCGGGCTGGTTGTTCGGCGGGCTACTCGGGTTGTCGGCAGCAGCCACCAGCGATTGCGCGGGCGCTTCGGCGCAGGCCGTCATGAACAGAAGGAAGCAGGCCGAGGTCAAGTGGCTCAGGCCGCGAAATAGCAGGTTGGGCATGGTGGTCTCAAGGCGTTTTTGCAGGCCGCTACCTTAGCACGGTTGAGCCTTCAGGCGTGCTGCAGTGGGGCTTCAGGCTGCCAGAAGGACCGAAGCCTCCCAGTTTTGCTGGGAGGCTTCGCGGCGGTAACTGCCTTTGCCTTTGCCGGGTTTTTCCTGACGACAGCGGAACAGCGGCTGGGCGATCAGGGATTTGGCCTTGTTCGGGCGCTGTTTGCGGTTTTTGGCCATGCTGGATCCTCATTGGCGGCCCGCGACGTGCGGGTGGCTGAATGATGATCCGCTGGTTAAACGATGTCCAGCTAGTGGCCTGCACGGTGGGTTAACTACATTGGCACGCTTGAGTCCATGGGTAAACGAACCCCGTGATCAGGCCACTAGCAGCGGGGGCGAGGAGGGCGCGTGAGGCATGCGGCTGTGCGCGGGGAGGGATGAGATACCCGTTGCTGGGTTCATTCCCCTGGCGGCAATCGGCGGGCCGGGGTTACAGGCCGGGGTCGCTGGGCAGGCTCAGGCGTTGCCCGCACAGGCTCAGGGCCAGCATGCGCAAGCCGCTCCAGGGGTCGCCCGCGGCTTGACCCTTGATCTGCGCGTCGATGCGCTGGGCGTCCAGCAGAAGCGAGGCCCAGCGTGCGGCAGAAAGACGTTGCAGGGCTTTGCTGACCAATGGCCGGCGCTTGTCCCAGACCGGTGGACGCGCCGAGCTGAAGGCCTTGTCCAGTGGCATACCCTGGCCGTATTGCTGGGCGATGGTGGCGAGCAGGCGGATTTCGCGGGCCAGCGCCCAGAGAATCACTGGCGGCTCGACGCCTTCGCCGCGCAAGCCTTCGAGGATGCGCAAGGCATGCGCGGCTTCGCCGTTGAGTGCCGCATCGATCAGGCCGAATACATCGAAGCGGGCGCTGTCGGCGACCGCCGCATGCACCGTGCTGACCTCGATCTGGCCGCCTTCGGCGAGCAGCTTGAGTTTCTCGATTTCCTGGGCGGCGGCCAGCAGGTTGCCTTCCACCCGCACGGCGATCATCTCGACCGCTTCCTGGCTGGCGCTGAGGCCGGCCTGGGCCAGGCGTTGGCGAATCCATTGCGGCAACTGGTGGGCATCCACCGGCCAAATCTGGACGAACTGACAGTGCTGTCCGTCGATCAGCGCCTTGGCCCACTTGGTTTTCTGCGCGCTGCCATCGAGTTTTGGCAGGCTGATCAGCAGCACGGTGTCTTCCGGCGGGCGCGACAGGTATTCGAGCAAGGCGGCCGCGCCTTTGTCGCCGGGCTTGCCGGAAGGCAGGCGCAGTTCCAGCAGGCGTTTGTCGGCGAACAGCGAGAGACTGGCGCTGGCCTGGAGCAGGTTACCCCAGACGAAACTGGCGTCGGCGTTGAACACCTGGCGTTCGCTGAACGCCTGCTCACGGGTGGCGGCGCGGATGGTGTCGCAGGCTTCCTGGCACAGCAGCGGTTCGTCGCCACTGACCACATACACCGCCGCCAGGTTGCCCTGGAGGTGTTTGCCGAGTTGTGCGGGGTTGAGTTTCATCAGGCGCTAACAGGCGGGGCCGCGGCTGCGACCCCGACAGGTCTACTGGCTTGGTATCGGCAGTTGCACGGGCGACTGCTGCGGTTGTGCGGCTTCACGCTGGCGCACGGCTTCCAGGGCGTCGGCTTCGACTTTGGCCTTGGCTTCGGCGGTCTGCTGCAGTTGGTCGAGCTGGGCCGGGGTAACCTGTTGCAGGCGCTGGACCAGTTGCTGCACCAGCTCGCGGCGCATTTCGCTGCGCAGTTGCACCGCTTCCTGATCGGAACCGACCAGGTTGTTGCCGTCCTGCGCGTAGAAGTTCTGCGCTTCTAGCTGGTTGCTGGTCAGCAGCAGGTTCTGTGCGCCACGAATCTCGTAATCGAGGGTCATGGTCAGTTCGTACTCGGCAGTCCGTGCAGAGCTGGTGTAGCTGGCAGTGCGCTGGTTTTCCTGCTCGTTGCTCAGTACCAGGTGATAGGCGGCGCCGGAGTGGACGCGCACGCCGTTGTCTTGCAGTACCTCACGCACCTGCTTGACGGTATCGCCATAGGCGTTGCGCGCGCTGACGTCGAGTTCCTTGAGGGCGAACTCGACGTCACCGGTACCGCGCAGCTGGAAGCCGCAGGCGCTGAGCAGTGCAGCGAGGCCGATTACCAACAGATTCCGTTTCATCATCTTTGCTATCCCCTTGGCGAACCTCTCGACGCGGCGCTTTGCGGCCGTGTCGAGCTTTGTCGGTTGGCGACTATTTAGTTGGCGACTATGTTGACCAGCTTGCCCGGCACCACAATCACTTTGCGGATGCTCAAGCCTTCGGTGAAGCGCAATACATTTTCGTTGGCCCGCGCCGCCGCTTCGACTTCCTCGCGGGTGGCCGAAGCAGGCATGTCGATATGGCCGCGCAACTTGCCGTTTACCTGGATCACCAGCTGCAGGCTGTCCTGCACCAGCGCCGACTCATCCACTGCCGGCCACTGGGCGTCGATGATCGCGCCCGGGTGGCCAAGTTCCAGCCACAGTTGATGGCTGATATGCGGAGTGATCGGGGCCAGCAGCAGGGCCACGCTTTCCAGACCTTCCTGGAGCAGGGCGCGATCCTGGGCGGTCTCTTGGGCGGCCTTTTCCAGCACGTTCATCAGGGTCATCACCTGGGCGATGGCAGTGTTGAATTTGTGATGCTGGCCAATATCCTGGCTGGCTTGCCTGATCGCCAGATGGATGGCGCGGCGGATTTCTTTATGGGTATCGCTCAGGGCGGTTTTGTCGAGCGTCCCCGGCAGGCCGGCGCTGACGTGGGCCTGAGTCAGGCGCCAGACTCGACGGAGGAAACGGCTGCCGCCCTCGACGCCGGAGTCGGACCACTCCAGGCTCATGTCTGGCGGCGAGGCGAACATCATGAACAGCCGGCAGGTGTCGGCACCGTAGGCATCGATCATCGCCTGTGGGTCGACGCCGTTGTTCTTCGACTTGGCCATCTTCTCGGTGCCGCCGATTTCCACGGCCAGGCCGTCGCTCTTCAGCTTGGCGGCAATGACCTTGCCCTTGGCGTCGCGCTCGATTTCCACGTCGGCCGGGTTGAACCAGTCTTTGCCGCCATTCTCCAGGGTGCGGTAATAGGTGTCGGCGATCACCATGCCCTGGGTCAGCAGATTCTTGAACGGCTCGTCGGAGTTGAGCAGGCCTTCGTCGCGCATCAGCTTGTGGAAGAAGCGCGCGTAGAGCAGGTGCAAAATGGCGTGTTCGATACCGCCGATGTACTGATCCACCGGCAGCCAGTGGTCGGCGGCGGCCGGGTCGACCATGCCTTTGCTGTACTGCGGAGAGGTGTAGCGGGCGAAGTACCAGGACGATTCGACGAAGGTGTCCATGGTGTCGGTTTCACGCTTGGCCGGTGCGCCGCATGTCGGGCAGCTGCACGCGTAGAACTCGGCCATGCGCGCCAGCGGCGAGCCGGCGCCGTCCGGTACCACGTCCTCGGGCAGCACCACCGGCAACTGGTCTTCCGGCACCGGCACGTCGCCGCAGCTGTCGCAATGAATGATCGGGATCGGGCAGCCCCAGTAGCGTTGGCGGCTGACACCCCAGTCGCGCAGGCGGAACTGGGTGCGCGATTGACCGAGATTCTTCTTCTGCAGGGCGACTTCGATGGCGTCGAAGGCCCCCGGGAAATCCAGGTCGTCGAAGTCGCCGGAGTTGATCAGGCTGCCGTGCTCGCCATAGGCGTCCTGCCAGGGCGCCGGAGTTTCATCGCCGGCGCTGGTGCGGATCACTGGCTTGATCGGCAGGTCGTACTTGCGGGCGAACTCGAAATCGCGCTCGTCGTGAGCCGGTACGGCCATCACCGCACCGTCGCCGTAATGGATCAGCACGTAGTTGGCGACCCATACCGGCAGCTTTTCACCGGTCAGCGGGTGCTCGACGAACAGCCCGGTGGGCAGGCCTTTCTTTTCCTGGGTGGCCACGTCGGCTTCGGCGACGCTGCCGCTTTTGCATGCGTGGATAAAGGCTTGCAGTTCGGCGTTGTTCTGCGCGGCAAGCGTCGCCAGGTGGTGCTCGGCGGCTACTGCGACATAGGTCGCGCCCATCAGGGTGTCGGGGCGGGTGGTGAAGACTTTCAGCGCACCGCTCTCGCCGATGCTGGCGAGGTCATAGGGGAAGCTGACTTCCATGCCGCGCGATTTGCCGATCCAGTTGCGCTGCATGGTCTTGACCTGTTCCGGCCAGCCATCCAGGTCGTCCAGACTGCTCAAGAGCTCTTCCGCGTAGGCGGTGATCTTGAAGTAGTACATGGGGATTTCGCGTTTTTCGATCACCGCGCCGGATCGCCAACCGCGACCGTCGATGACCTGCTCGTTGGCCAGTACGGTCTGATCCACCGGATCCCAGTTGACCGTGCCGTTCTTGCGGTAGATCACGCCTTTCTCGAACAGGCGGGTGAACAGCCATTGTTCCCAGCGGTAGTAGTCCGGCTTGCAGGTGGTCACTTCGCGCGACCAGTCGACGGCCAGGCCCAGGCTTTTCAGCTGGGTCTTCATGTACTCGATGTTCTCGTAGGTCCACTTGGCGGGCGCGACCTTGTTCTTCATCGCGGCGTTTTCCGCCGGCATGCCGAAAGCGTCCCAGCCCATCGGCTGCAGCACGTTCTTGCCGAGCATGCGCTGGTAGCGGGCAATCACGTCACCAATGGTGTAGTTGCGCACATGGCCCATGTGCAACTTGCCACTGGGGTAGGGGAACATCGACAGGCAATAGAAGGTTTCCTTGCCTGGCTGTTCGCTCACTACAAAGGATTTTTGCGAGTCCCAGTGGGATTGCGCGGCGGCTTCGATTTCGCGTGGCTGATACTGTTCGTGCATGGCTACTGGCGCTAAGGAAAGGGACTTTCTGGAAACGCCGTAGCATACATGACCCCCCGCAACTGAGGGAAACCCTGATTGCACTGCAAGGCCGGCCCAAGGCCGACGCCTCGCCGTTTGTCGCGGCGCTGGGCCGGTTCAAAGCCTGCCGCTAAGCTTGATGTATGAGCCGGACGATTGAGTCCGGCATGAGGTGATTGGATGGGTGAGTTGCGACGAGTAGAGGCGTCGGGGTCGGGGGGCTATATGAGCGGTTGTTGCAGCGCCTTTCCGTGGCGCTGGATGAAGCCGACAATATGGCTCGCCTGTCTGCCAAGGCGCCGGATGAGTTGGAGTTGCGCGACCTGACCGCGGCGGAGTTGGAGTTGATTCATGCCTATATGGATCATGACCTGAATTGGTTGCGTGGCTGGCATGCCGCGGCCGAGGAGTTGGCGGTGATCGAGCACTGGCCCGCGCGCGCAGCCAAGGCCAACCGTGCCACGCTGAGAACGGCGGGTAAGCCACTCGGCAAGATCAAACCGCTGGTCAAACGGCGGGTACAGCTGTGTTGCGCGCTATGCGGTGTGGTTGCCAGCTGGCGACCAGGACAGAGGGTGCACGCCTGCACTTCGTGTGGTTCGCAGCTGTTCCGGGCGAGCGATCAACGTTAGGCTGCCGGGCACCCGAGAGGTGTCTGATGGCTATTCGCTACATATTCAAACAACTGTTGCTGCCGCCGGGCGTATTGCTGCTCGCGTTGCTTGTCGCCTGGTGGTTACGCAAGCGTTTTCCGCGTGTGGCCACCGCCTGTTTCGGCCTGGCGGTCGGGGGCTGTGGTTGCTGAGCCTGCCCGTCGCGGTGCAGTGGTCGGCGCGTCTGCTGGAGCGTGAGCCGGCGCTGGCCGAGGCGCGCTGGGTCGATCTGGCGCAGCAGGTGGATGCGATTGTCGTGCTCGGCGCTGGGCGCGAACAGGGTGATCCGGCCTGGGGTGGCGATCAACCGAGTTCGCTGGCGCTGGAACGCTTGCGCTATGCCGCGCGTCTGGCCAAGGCCTCGGGCGTGCCGCTGGCGATCAGTGGCGGCCGGCATGATGGTCAGCCGCCCAGTGAAGCCGCCCTGATGACTGAGGTGCTGGCGCGTGATTACGGCATGCCGGTGCGCTGGCAGGAAGAGGCGAGCCGCACGACCTGGGAAAACGCGACCCACAGCGCCGAGTTGCTGCACCAGGACGGGGTCAGGCGTGTGCTGCTGGTCACTCAGGCCTGGCATATGCCCCGGGCGCGCTGGTGTTTCGAACAGGCGGGGTTTCAGGTGTTAAGCGCGCCGGTTGGCTTTCTCGGCGTAGCCAACGGCCGCCCGGCGGGCGGCTGGCTACCGGAAAGCAAGGCGCTATGGCAGAGCAGTCTGTTGCTCAACGAGGCGCTGGGCTTGTTGTTCTATCCCCTGGTCTACGGCCAGCCGTAAGTTGCTCCCGTAGATCCTGTGTTCATGGGCAAGGTCTGCGGCAGGCTTTATTCATCCACCAATCGCGCGGGTAGATGCAAAAGGCGTCACCCAGCCTGCCCAGCTCTCATCGGTCAAGGTAATCCGGGCGACCAAAGCAGGCCGCCGAATGCGCAGCCTGCTTGCGCTGGCCGCGCAGCCAGGCAGCGCTAATCCCCGCAGCTACAGCGTCTTGGCCATGCGCCCGGCCAGTAGTGCCCAGGCAAACAGCAGGGTACAGAGGATCAGCAGTGGCCAGCCGCGCCAATACAGATAAGGCGTCAGCTGTTGCATGGGCACCACCTCACCGTAGAGCACGCCTTGTTCGAACTGCGGCAGTTGCTCGGTGATCCGGCCGAAGGGATCGATCAGCACGGTCATGCCGTTGTTGGTCGCGCGGATCATCCAGCGTCCGGCTTCGAGGGCGCGCATCTGGGCCATCTGCAAGTGCTGCAGCGGGCCGATCGAGCTGCCGAACCAGGCGTCATTGCTCACCGTCAGCAACAGTTCGCTCTGTGCGGCGAGCCCGGCGGCAAACTCCGGGTAGACCACTTCGTAGCAGATGAAGGTGGCGATCTTGTAGCCCTTGGCCTGTAGCAGCGGCTGGTCGGCCGAGCCGCGGGCAAAGTCCGACATCGGCAGGTTGAAGAAGGCGATCAGCCCGCGCAGCACCTCCTGTAGGGGGACGTATTCGCCGAAGGGCACCAGTTTCTGCTTGAGGTAGTCACCACCGCCCTGGCCTACCACGCTGACCGCGTTGTAGTAACGCGGCTCACCCCGCTCGTTGGCCTGGCGAATGGGTACGCCGGTGATCAGTGCGGCCTGGCGCTCGCTGGCGAAGCGAGCCATGACGCTGAGGTAGCCGGCCGCCTGCTCCTTGAGCACCGGCACCGCGGTTTCCGGCCAGATGATCAGGTCAGTCGGTTGGGCGCTGAAGCTCAGCTCGCGGTACAGCGCCAGTTGCGCGTTGAGTTGGGCCGGATCCCATTTCAGGTTCTGCTCGATATTGCCTTGCATGGCCGCAACCTTGAGCGGCTCGCCGGCCGGACTGGTCCAGGCGTGGCCCTTGAGGGCGAGGCCGGCGATCCAGGGGGCGGCCAGCAGCACCACGCCGGTGGCGAGAAAGACCTTGCGCGCGCGCAGTTGCGCCAGGTTGACCAGCAGCGCCGCGCTCAAGGCCAGGACGAAGGACAGCAGCCATACTCCGCCGACGGGTGCGAGGCCGGCCAATGGGCCGTCGAGTTGGCTGTAGCCGGCGTAGAGCCAGGGGAAACCGGTGAGGAACCAACTGCGGAAGACTTCCTGGGCTAGCCACAGGGCCGCGAAGGCCAGGGCGTCGGCCAGTGGTGCTTCATTGCGGCGTAGCCAGCGCGCCCACAGCCAGGCGGTCAGGGCCAGCAGCAGGCCCAGGCCGGCGACAAAGCCGAGGGTGAGGAAGGCGGCCAGGGCCGGCGAGGCGGCGCCGTAGTCGTGGATGCTGACGTAGACCCAGCTGGTGCCGGCGGCGAACAGGCCGAAGCCGTAATACCAGCCGCGCCATGCCGCCTGGCGCGGGTTCAGGTCGCGCAGGCCGAGATAAAACAGAGCAAGCGAGAGCAGTGCCAGCGGCCACAGGTCGAAAGGCGCAAGCGCCAGCGTGGTTATAGCGCCGGCCGCGAGGGCGATCAGGTTGCCCGGCCAGCCGGAGCGAGTTATCCAGTGCATTGAATGCAGGTCCTTGGATTGGGGTGGCGCAAGGGTAGAGCGGAATGCGGAAGGGGGGAAGGTTTGTCGGGGGTATTGATGGGTACGGCGTTGCACGCCTAACCGGCCACTGAAAAACTACTACGCCCGGCTATGCAGCGTTGCTACGCCGCGAAGCGAGTCATGCGGCCTCGAATGCGCCAGCGACTAGGCCTGCGCGCCTAGTCGTTGCGCATTACATTTTTCAGTGGGCCATCCGACCAAAGCATTGCAAGCGCTTCAGCGCACCAGTGGGGTCAGGCGCAGCAGGTGAATGCGGCGGCTGTCGGCGTTGAGTACGCGGAAACGGAATTCGCCGATTTCGGTCACTTCGTTGCGCTTGGGCAGGTGGCCGAAGGCGCTCATCACCAGGCCGCCGACAGTATCGAACTCATCGTCGGAGAACTGGGTGTCGAAGGATTCGTTGAAGCTGTCGATCGGGGTCAGCGCCTTGACCAGGAAGTCGCCGCTGGGCAGTGGCTTGACGTAGCTGTCTTCCTCGACATCGTGCTCGTCCTCGATGTCGCCGACGATCTGCTCGAGCACGTCTTCGATGGTCACCAGGCCGGCCACGCCGCCGTATTCGTCGATTACCACGGCCATGTGGTTGTGGTTGGCGCGGAACTCGCGCAGCAGCACGTTGAGCCGCTTGGATTCGGGGACGAAGGTCGCCGGGCGCAGCACATCCTTGATATCGAAGTTCGGCTGCTCATTCAGCAGCACCAGTGGCAACAGATCCTTGGCCAGCAGGATGCCGATCACATCGTCGAGACTCTCGCTCACTACCGGATAACGCGAGTGAGCGGCTTCGATGATCGAGGGCAGGAATTCCTTGGGCGTCTGGTTGGCTTTGATGCTGATCATTTGCGAGCGCGGGACCATGATGTCGCGAACTTGCAGGTCGGCCACCTGGATGGCGCCTTCGACTATGGCCAGCGCTTCGCTGTCGAGCAGCTTGTTCTGGTGTGCTTCGCGCAGAACTTCCAGCAGTTCCTGGCGATTTTTCGGCTCATGAGCAAAAGCCTGGGTCAGTTTATTCAACCAGGACTTCTGCTCGTTGCTCGATCGGTCTTCGCTCATGGGGTTGTACTCAAATCCTTGTGTCGGGTTGGTTATTCGTGGTCGGCGTAAGGGTCGGGATGACCCAGATCAGCCAGCAATTCTCGTTCCAGGGCTTCCATTTCCTCGGCTTCCTCATCCTCGATATGGTCGTAACCGAGTAGATGCAGGCAGCCGTGGATCACCATGTGGGCCCAATGCGCTTCCAGGGTCTTTGCCTGCTCCAGCGCCTCGCGCTCGACCACCGGCACGCAGATCACCAGATCGCCGAGCAGGGGGATGTCGAGCATTTCGTCGGGCACATCGGCGGGGAACGACAGCACATTGGTGGCGTAGTCGCGTTGGCGGTAGGTGTGATTGAGCTCGCGGCCTTCGGTCTCATCGACCAGGCGGATGGTCAGTTCGGAATCGGCACTACGCTGGCGCAGGGCGGCTTCGCACCAGGCGCGAAATTGCGCCTCACTCGGCAGGTCGGCAGCTTTGCTGGCGACCTGCAGGTCCAGCTCAAGCATTGCCGTCGTCCTCGTCTGCCAGCTTGCCGTGCATGCGGTTGTCGTAACGTTCGTAGGCTTCGACGATGCGTTGCACCAGGGGGTGGCGCACCACGTCCTTGGACTTGAAGTGAGTGAAGCTGATGCCTGGGACGTCGTGCAGCACGTCGATCACGTGGGTCAGGCCGCTCTTGGTGCCGCGCGGCAGGTCGACCTGGGTAATATCGCCGGTAATAATGGCCGTTGAACCGAAACCGATGCGGGTGAGGAACATCTTCATCTGTTCCAGGGTGGTGTTCTGGCTTTCGTCGAGGATGATGAAGCTGTTGTTCAGCGTGCGGCCGCGCATATAGGCCAGCGGCGCGACTTCGATCACCTGTTTCTCGATCAGCTTGGCCACCTGCTCGAAACCGAGCATCTCGTAGAGTGCGTCGTATAGCGGGCGCAGGTAGGGGTCGATCTTCTGCGACAGATCGCCAGGCAGAAAGCCGAGCTTCTCGCCGGCTTCCACCGCAGGGCGTACCAGCAGGATGCGGCGAATCTGCTCGCGTTCCAGGGCATCCACGGCGCAGGCCACCGCCAGGTAGGTCTTACCGGTGCCGGCCGGGCCGACGCCAAAGTTGATGTCGTGCTCGAGAATGGCTTTGACGTAGCGCTGCTGGTTGGCCCCGCGCGGCCGCACCATGCCTTTGCGCGTACGCAGGGCGATGCTGGGCTCGGCGTTGGGGTTGGCCAGATCCTCGATGCCGGATTCCTGCAGGAACAGGTGCACCATGTCCGGTGACAGCTCCGTGCTTTTGGTTTCGCGGTAGAGGCGGCGCAGCAATTGTTCGGCGGAGGTGGTTTGCTCCGGTGTGCCGATCAGCTCGAACTGGTTGCCGCGGTTGCGGATCTCGATGGCCATGCGCTGTTCGATCAGGCGCAGGTGCTCGTCGAATTGCCCGCAGAGACTGGCAAAGCGGCGAGCTTCAAAGGGTTCGAGGATAAAGCGATGTGGTTCTATGGATGCGTTCAAGGTCGTTTGATGGCCGCCAGTCGGCTGGGTAGTGAGGCGAAGAATACCGCTAGGCGTGCGCGCGGGAAAGCGCGGACTGCTGCAACTTTAGCATCGTCTGTGGTCGGTCTGGATAGGGTGCGGAGTGCGCGGCATAGGCCCGAGGCCAATGCTGCGCATGGCGTGCGGGTCCATGGCATTGCTTCATAATCCGCGTCCGCTCACTCACCAAGCAGGCTGCCGCGCAACGAGTTGGGCCGCGCGTCGTCGATATGCACGTCGACGAACTGACCGATCAGGCGTGGGTTGTCGGTGCGGAAGTTGACCACCCGGTTGCTCTCGGTACGACCCTGGAGCATGCCGGGGTCCTTTTTCGAGTAATCGCTGACCAGGATGCGCTGCACTGTGCCGACCATGCGCCGGCTGTTTTCGGCACCTTGTTGGCTGATGCGTTGTTGCAGGATCGCCAGGCGCTGCTTTTTCAGCTCTTCCGGAGTGTCGTCGACCAGGTCCGCCGCCGGGGTGCCGGGGCGCGAGCTGTAAATGAAGGAATAGCCGAAGTCGAAACCGACCTCCTCGATCAGCTTCATGGTCTGCTCGAAATCTTTCTCGGTTTCGCCGGGGAAGCCGATGATGAAGTCCGTGCTGATCAGGATGTCCGGCACTGCGGCGCGCAGCTTGCGGATGCGCGATTTGTACTCGAGGGCGGTGTGGTTGCGCTTCATGGCCGCGAGAATGCGATCGGAGCCCGACTGCACCGGCAGATGCAGGTATTTCACCAGTTCGGGGATCTCGGCATGGGCCTGGATCAGCGCATCGGAGAATTCCAGCGGGTGGCTGGTGGTGTAGCGAATGCGGTCGATGCCGTCGATGGCGGCCACGGCGTAGAGCAATTCGGCAAAATCGGCGAGCTGACCCTCCTGGGCTTCGCCGCGGTAGCCGTTGACGTTCTGCCCGAGCAGGGTGACTTCGCGCACGCCGTTTTCGGCCAGGTGCAGCACTTCGGCGAGGACGCCGGCCAGTGGTCGGCTGACTTCCTCACCGCGGGTATAGGGCACCACGCAGAAGGTGCAGTACTTGCTGCAGCCTTCCATCACCGAGACATAGGCGCTGGGACCGTCGACCCGTGGTTCGGGCAGGCGGTCGAATTTTTCGATCTCGGGGAAGGAAATATCCACCTGCGGCAGCTTGGTGCTGCGCACGGCGGCGATCATTTCCGGCAGGCGGTGCAGGGTCTGCGGGCCGAAGACGACGTCGACATAGGGCGCGCGGTCGCGGATCGCCGCGCCTTCCTGACTGGCCACGCAGCCACCGACGCCGATCACCAGGTCCGGGTTGGCCAGTTTCAGCTCGCGCCAGCGGCCAAGCTGGGAAAACACCTTGTCCTGGGCTCTTTCGCGGATCGAACAGGTGTTGAGCAGGATGATATCGGCGTCTTCTGCCCGTGGGGTGACTTCCAGGGCTTGATGTTCGCCCAGCAGGTCGACCATGCGCGAGCTGTCGTACTCGTTCATCTGGCAACCGTGGGTTTCGATATAAAGCTTCTTGGTCATGCGCCCTCAAAGGGTGATTCGAAGAACCGCACATTATAGTGGCCGAACGGCTGGCTTCCTAGCATTGCCTGCCCGGTGGCTGTGCTATGATTTGCGCCCTCTTATTTCCCCTCCAGTCTAGACTTGCATTCATGAGCAAACGCGAACCTATCTATAAGGTGATTTTCCTCAACCAGGGTCAGGTGTACGAAATGTACGCCAAGCAGATCTTTCAGAGCGATCTGTGGGGCTTCCTGGAAGTGGAGGAGTTCGTCTTCGGGGAGCGGACCCAGGTGGTGGTCGATCCCAGCGAAGAGAAACTCAAGGCCCAGTTCGACGGCGTGGTGCGCAGCTTCTTGCCCATGCACGCGATCATCCGTATCGACGAGGTCGAGCGGCTGGGCACGCCGAAGATCAGCGAGGCCAAGGGGGGCGGCAACGTCATGCCGTTCCCGATGCCGATGCCGGATAAATAAGGCGTCAAGCGAACCTGATGTAGCCGGTAGGATGGGTTGAGCGAAGCGATACCCATGTCGCTTGGTGATCGGTGTATCGGCTCAGCCTGCGCGGCTTGGCCCGTCCTGCGAGTCAGTCCAGGCTACGGCAGTGGCGCGAACGGCGATTGGCCGTCGGCGGCCTGGAGTTCGAGCAGGTAGTTGCGGAATATTTCGCCGAGTACCTGGCCGGCAATCTCCAGTTCCTCGCGCTGCATGCGCGCCGAGACTAGGTCTGCACTGTCCATGGCTTCGTCCGAGCCATTTACTGCGGCCATCTTCAGCACTATATAAGCTTGCACGTTGTTCGCCGGTACGCCTTCGCCACGGAAGAACATCATGCCCAGGCGGTATTGCGCCTGGGCATGACCTTGCAGCGAAGCCTGCTCGAACCAGTTGAGCGCTTGCGCCAGGTCGCGCGGCGCACGCTTGCCCTCGTAAAAGAATTCGCCCAGCTCATATTCGGCTTGCGGGTCACCGTTCTGCGCCGCTTGCTGGCAGGCGGCCAGCGCGTCGGGCAGGTCTTCGGGCGCTGTATTCAGCGAGCAACTGCCGGTTGCGGGGATCAGCAGGGTGTTGCCACCTGCGAGCGCAAGCAGCGGCAGAAGAAGCAGCAGGCAGCCCAGAGATAGGGTGCGGCCGGTGCAGTTCATGGAAATCCGTGTACCTCGGGAAGCGGTGCGGGGGTCGAATCCGGCCGACAAGGTGCGTCGGCGTTGGCATTATGAAATAAGCAGTGGCGTTCTTACAAAGTCTTTACGGGGTTTTCTCTGTCGGCGCAATCTTCTGCGTGGCCCGGCAGGGTCAGTAGCAGCCAGGCCAGCAGCGGGTAGGCCGGCGTCAGCAAGGCATGCAGCAGGTCGATGCGGCGCAACGGACCGATAAAGTCGTCGCTGCCGACCGCCAGCGTGGCCAGCAAAAACAGGCCGGCAACTGCCACCGCGGCACATGCGGGCGTGCGCCGCGGCCATTGGATAGCGCCGGCATAGCCAATCAGCAGCAGGCTCGTCAGGGTCAGCAGCAGGCGGTAGTCCTCGAGCAGGTTCATTTGCCGGAACAGCTCGAAGAAGGCGCACAGCCCCAGCACCACGCGGCCCCAGTTCGGTCGGCTCCAGGCCCAGCCACGGCCCAGGGCAAGCGCGGCCACGCCCAGCAGCGGCAGACCGAGAAAATTGCTGGCCTGGCTCAGCCACAGGTGGGCAGCCTGCCAGCCCGGGTCGACGGCGTAACGCATGACGCCGACGCTGGCGGCGGCGGCCGCCAGGAGAAAGCCGAGCAGGGCACAGAACAGCGCCGGCTGATCGGCTTCGCCATAACCCTTGCGCGCCTTGCCGATGGCAATGACGCAGGCCAGACAGGCCAACGCCAGGATGCCGTCGGACAGGGCGGTGCTGTACTGCATCAGGCTTTTTTCAGTTCGGCGAAGGCGCGCTCGGCGGCGTCCAGGGTGATCTGCAGCTCCGTCTGGCCGTGGGCGATGGAGGTGAAGCCGGCTTCGAATGCGCTCGGAGCCAGGTAGACGCCGCCATCCAGCATCAGGTGGAAGAAGCGCTTGAAGCGCCCGGCATCGCTGCTCATCACGTCTTCGAAGGTGACGATGGCCTCGCGCTCGCTGAAGTACAGGCCGAACATGCCGCCGGCCTGGGTGGTGACGAAGGGGATGCCGGCGGCATCGGCGCGATCCTGCAGGCCCTGCAGCATGCGTGCGGTGTAGTCGCTCAGCTCGGCATGGAAGCCCGGGCGGCTGATCAGCTTCAAGGTGGCCAGGCCGGCGGCCATGGCCAGCGGGTTGCCGGACAGGGTGCCGGCCTGGTAGACCGGGCCGAGCGGAGCGATGCACTGCATGATCTCGCGCTTGCCGCCGAAGCAGCCGACCGGCATGCCGCCGCCGATGATCTTGCCGAAGGTGGTCAGGTCCGGGGTGACGCCGTAATGCGCCTGGGCTCCGCCGAGGGCGACGCGGAAGCCGGTCATCACTTCGTCGAAGATCAGCACCACGCCATGCTTGTCGCACTGCGCGCGCAGGCCTTCGAGAAAGCCCGGTGCCGGCGGTACGCAATTCATGTTGCCGGCCACCGGCTCGACGATGATGCAGGCGACTTCCTGGCCGACCTCGGCGAGCATCTGCTCGACCGCGGCACTGTCGTTGAACGGCAGGGTCAGGGTGTGTTTGGCGAAGGCCGCCGGCACCCCGGCCGAACTCGGTACGCCCTGGGTCAGCAGGCCGGAGCCGGCTTTAACTAACAAGCTGTCGGAATGGCCGTGGTAGCAGCCTTCGAACTTGATGATGCTGTCGCGGCCGGTGAAGCCGCGCGCCAGGCGGATCGCACTCATGGTCGCTTCGGTGCCGGAGCTGACCATGCGCACCATCTCGATGGACGGCACCATGGCGCAGACCAGGTCGGCCATCTCGGTTTCCATGGCGGTTGGCGCGCCGTAGGACAGGCCGTGTTCCAGTTGGCGGCGCACGGCGTCGAGCACATCCGGGTGGCTGTGGCCGAGGATCATCGGGCCCCAGGAACCGACGTAGTCCACGTAGCGCTGGTCATCCTCGTCCGTTACATAGGCACCGGCCGCGTGCTTGAAGAACAGCGGCGTGCCGCCGACGCTCTTGAAGGCGCGTACCGGCGAGTTGACTCCGCCGGGGATATGCTCCTGGGCGTGGGCGAAGAGGATTTCGGAACGGGACATGGCAGGGCCTCTCAGATATCGAATCGGGGCGAGTCGGGCCGCCCCGCAAATCAGTTAGTGGGTGGCGAACAGGGCGCTGAAGGCGCGAGCGCGGCGTTCGACTTCGGCGGCCGAGTCGGCGCCGAACAGTGCGTGGATCACCGCCACCATGCTGGCGCCACGGGCAATCAGCAGGGCGGCATTGTCCAGGGTCACGCCGCCGATGGCGACGATCGGCAGGCTGATGCGTCTTTTCGCCTCATCCAGTAGTTCGACCGTGGCACTGGGGGCGCCGGGCTTGGTGTTGGAGTCGAAGAAGCGGCCGAAGGCAACATAGCTGGCGCCTTCCTTGGCGGCCGCTTCGGCCAGTTCCAGTTGCGCATGGCAGGTGCCGCCGATGATCGCCTGGCGCCCGAGTAGGGCGCGCGCGACGGACAGCGAGCCGTCGGTCTGGCCCAGGTGCAGGCCGACGCCGAGGCGTGCGGCCAGTTCGGCGTCGTCGTTGATGATCAGTCCGGCGCCGTAGCGGTTGCACAGCTCACGCAGGGCTTCGGCCTGGCGCAGGCGGCGCGCCTCGTCGCTGGATTTGTCGCGGTATTGCAGTAGCGTGGCGCCGCCTTTCAGCGCCGCCTCGGCGTAAGGCAACAGCTTGCCGCCAGCCAGCAGTTGGCTGTCGGTGATGGCATACAGGCCACGCAGTTTCATCGACGGCTCTCCATCAGCAGAAATCCAGGGGCAGGCGGCGCGGGATGTGCTGGCCGTGGCCGGGTTGTTCGGCGTCGCGCAGGGTGCGCCAGGTGTAATCGAGGGCGAACTGCACGGCGCTGACCAGCTCCTGACCGAGGGCCAGGCGGCCGGCCAGGGCGCTGGCCAGGGTGCAGCCGGAGCCGTGGTAGCTGCCCGGCAGGCGCTGGCAGGTAAAGGTGTGACGGCTGCCGTCTCGGCAATACAGGCGATTGTGTACCTGGTGCTCATCGCCGTGGCCGCCGGTGATCAGCAGGTGCTGGATATAGGGCAGCAGCTTTTCCGCACACTGGTCAGGTGTGCCGTCCGGCAGTTCGGCGAGGATGCGCGCTTCCGGCAGGTTCGGCGTGGCGATGGTGGAGACCGCAAACAGGCGTTCGCGCATGGCGTAGCCGACTTCATCCTTGCCCAGGGCGCCACCGCCGCCAGCGCGCAAGACCGGGTCGCAGACCAGCGGAATGCCCGGCAGCTTGTGCATGATCTGCAGCACGGTCTCGACCATCTCGACCGAGCCGAGCATGCCCAGCTTGACGGCCTCTATCGGCAGGTCGGCGATCACCGCATTGGCCTGGGCCAGCACCCAGTCGCGATCGAGTACGCGGAAGTCGGAGACATTCACCGTATCCTGCACGGTCAGCGCGGTGACCGTCGGAGCGGCGTGGCAGCCTTGCGCGAGCAAGGCTTCGATATCGGCTTGCAGGCCGGCACCACCACTGGGGTCGTGGCCGGATAAGCAGAGCACTACGGGGCGGGAAGTAGGCGTTTTCATGGTGCGCGAGCTTAGCATTAAACGGCCCGATTGAACCGCGGGGCGTGCGCGGCGCTCACGTCAAATTGCCCCGGCTGCAGCGGGGGATCCTGAGCGTGCCGGCAGTTTTCGTCAGGCGCTGCTGCCGGCCTCTGGCGTTGATTGCAGAGCCTTGCATGGCCTGTTCAGGATGTTTGCGCCAGCCGCCGTTTCCCGCCGCAAGGCCTGTGCTAGAGTGACTGCCATTCAAATTACCGGGTAGGCGAGGCGGCGTCAGTCAGGAGAGGAGGGCTCTCCGGCGCATCCCGACATTACCCGACTTCGCCTTCGTGGGTCCGCATGCGCTACCTCCTGATTCTTCTGTTCGTAGTCTGGCCGCTATGCGCCTCTGCCGTGGTGTTCGATGAACATACCCGCATGCTGCCGCTTGGCCAGGTCATCCAGGTGTTCGAGGACGTGCGCGGTGACGCGACTATCGACGAGGTGACCTCGTCGGCGCTGCAGGCGAGTTTTCGCCAGCATGACCAGCCGGTGCTCAACGCCGGCTATTCGCGTTCGGTGTTCTGGCTGCGCCTGGACCTGGAATATCGTCCGCAGCGGCCGGACGGGCCGCAGCCCTGGTTGCTGGAGCTGGCCTATCCGCCGCTGGATCAGTTGGCGTTGTATCTGCCGGACGCCCGGGGCACGTTCCAGCTAGCCCAGCGGACCGGCGACTCACTGCCATTCGCCAGCCGGCAGATCAAGCACCACAACTACCTGTTCGAACTCGACCTGCAGCCGAACCAGCCGCGGCGCGTCTATCTGCGCCTGCAAAGCCAGGGTTCGATCCAGGCGCCGCTGAGTCTGTGGGCACCCAATGCCTACCTGGAAGAGCAGCCCGCACGCGTCTATGTACTCGGCATTATCTACGGCGTGTTGCTGGTGATGCTGATCTACAACCTGTTCATCTTCCTCAGCGTCAGGGATGCCAGCTACCTCTATTACATCCTCTATATCGCCTCGTTCGGCCTCTATCAGGTATCGGTCAACGGCGCCGGCATCGAGTATTTCTGGCCCAACAACCCCTGGTGGGCGAATGCCGCAACGCCCTTTCTGATTGGTTCGGCCGCGCTGTTCGGCTGCCAGTTCGCGCGCAGCTTCCTGCATACCGCCGAACACAGCCCTGGGTCGACCGCACGCTGCTGGCGCTGATGGCCAGCGGTGTCGGGGTGATGATCCTGGCGCTGACCGTCAGCTATGCGTTGTCGCTGCGCCTGGCCACCTACCTGGCGCTGCTGTTCACCGTGGTGGTCTTCGCCGCCGGGGTCATCGCCTGGCTGCGCGGCATGCGCGTGGCGCGTTACTTCATCATCGCCTGGAGCGCCTTTTTGCTCGGCGGCGCAATCAACAGCCTGATGGTGCTCGGCTACCTGCCCAATATGTTCCTGACTATGTATGCCAGCCAGATCGGTTCGGCGCTGGAGGTCGGCTTGCTGTCGCTGGCCCTGGCCGACCGGATCAACGCGATGAAGGAGGAGCGCACGCGGATTCTCCAGGATAGCGGGCGCAAGCTGGAGACGCTGAACCAGGAACTGGCCAACAGTAACCGGCTCAAGGACGAATTCCTCGCCACCGTCACCCACGAGCTGCGTACGCCGATGAACGGGGTGATCGGCTCGCTGGAGTTGATGCAGACGGTCAGTCTGGACGCCGAGCTGGCGCAGTACCAGAAAACCGCCGCCAGTTCGGCGCGGGACATGATGCGCATGGTCAACGACATCCTCGCCCTCAGCGAGTTGCAGGCCGGCAAGCTCTATCCGCGGCGCGAGCCGTTCAGCCTGCGCGGGTTGCTCGACGGCCTGCGCGCGCAGTACGCGCGGCATGCCGAGGACAAGGGTCTGCGCTTTGTCTTGGAGCTGGACGAAAGCCTGCCCGATACCCTCGAAGGCGATGTCGGCAAGCTGGCGCAGTGCCTAAGCTATCTGCTCGACAACGCCGTCAAGTTCACCGCCCAGGGTGAGGTTCGCCTGCGGGTCGGCCGCGCCGGCACAGTGCCCGAGAGCCTGCCGCTGAGCATCGAGGTGATCGACACCGGGGTGGGTTTCACTGCGCCGCAGGACGCGTCCTTGTATCAGCGCTTCCAGCAGTTGGACGGTTCCATGACCCGCGAGTACGGTGGCCTGGGCATCGGTCTGGCGATCTGTCGGCAGCTGGTCGATCTGCTCGGCGGTAGCCTCAGTCATGAGTCACAGCCCGGCCAGGGCAGTCGCTTCCGCTTGCATGTGCCGCTGGCCTTGCCGCTGCCGGCGGCCGCTCAGCCCGCCCTCGTGCGCCGCACCGGCACCCAGGCGCTGCGCCACCCGAACGGTGCACGGTGCTGATCGTCGAGGACAATGCGATCAATCAACTGGTGAGCCGTGGCATGTTACTCAAGCTCGGTTACCGCGTGCGCACCGCCGACAACGGTGCCGAGGCCCTTGAGGTGCTGCGTGGCGAATCGGTCGATGCGGTGCTCATGGATTGCCAGATGCCGGTGATGGACGGTTTCGCCACCTGCCGGGCGCTGCGTGCTTTGCCCGGTTGCCTTGAGCTGCCGGTGCTGGCGATCACCGCCCACAGCCACAGCGGCGACCGCGAGCACTGTCTGGCGGCCGGAATGAATGACTATCTGGCCAAGCCGGTGAAATTCGAGGCGTTGCGCGGCCTGTTGCATGACTGGGTGTTGTGCCGCGCCGGCTGAACCGAACGCATAGGCATGATGGGGGTGGACCGCAGGCGCGTAGTCCGACTAAGCGTCGACGCAATCAGCGGTCGCTCTCCCGGATTGCGCTTGGGCATAGGCTCTATCCGAGCGGAATCTGCGCCACCGAAATCGGACGCAAAAGCCTGATCGACCTCGATGTGGCGCGTCGGTTGTCCAGACTCCAACCCTCTCTCTTGGCCGAAATGCCCCTTTGCGCAAACGCTGAAGCATGATTCACTGAATTCAATTAATGAATCAGGATTCAGGCTATGACTTATCGTACCAGTGCCCTGCGTCTCGACCGCGATCAAGCGCTACGCGAGCGGATTCTCGCCCGCGCCCTGGCCCGCGTAGTCGCTGGCGGTTTTGCCGCCCTGACCATGCAGGCGCTGGCCGAGGACGTGGGCATCGCCACCGGCAGCCTGTACCGGCATTTTCACAACAAGGGCGAATTGGCCGCCGAAGTCTTCGCTATCGCCAGTCAGGGCGAGCTCGAGGCGCTGCTGCAGACCCTGCGTGCCCCGGGCCCACCAGCCGAGCGCCTGGCCGCCGGCTTGCGGCAGTTCGCTGCGCGGGCCTGGCACAGCCGGCGCCTGGCCTTTGCCTTGATCGCCGAGCCGGTCGAGCCACAGGTCGACGAGCAGCGTCTGCTCTACCGCGAGGCCTATGCCGAGTTGTTCGGCGAGCTGCTCGAGGAAGGCAATGCTGCAGGTGTATTCCGCGTCACCCATCTCGGCTTGAGCGCTGCCTGCCTGGTCGGCGCTATTGCCGAAGCCCTGGTCGGTCCCTTGTCTCCCCCCGCGCGCGCTGCCCGCGAAGCGGGTTATCCCGCCCTGAGCCTGAGTGAAGTCAGCCAGGGTCTGGTCACCTTCTGTCTACGCGCCGTCGGCGCCGAGGAGCCTCAGTCATGAATGCCAGTCAGCAAGCCGAAACCCATGAAGTGTTCAATCAGGTGCCGCCGCTGGACGGGGTCAATCTGTACCGTATCGACTTGCCCTTGCAGGAGTGGAACAAACGCTTCGGTGGTGGCTGGGCCGAGGCGCGGATCGACGGTTATGGTGCCTTGGCCGGTGGCGAGTTGATGGCCGCCGGCTTCCTCGCCAACGAGAACAAGCCGGTGTTCAAGAGTCACGACCGCTATGGCCAGCGCATCGACCTGGTCGAGTTCCACCCGGCCTATCACCAGCTGATGAGCGCGGCGATCGAGCATGGCATCCCCACTCGGCCCTGGACCGAGCCGCGTGCCGGTGCGCAGGTCGCCCGCGCCGCCATGAGCTACCTGCACAGCCAGGCCGAAGCCGGCAGCGGTTGTCCGCTGACCATGACCTACGCCAGCGTGCCGGCGTTGCAATTGCAGCCTGATATCGCCGAGATCTGGCTACCGAAGATCCTCTCGACCCAGTACGACCCGCGCAACCTGCCGATCGAGCAGAAGAGCGGCGCCACCATCGGCATGGCCATGACCGAGAAACAGGGCGGCACCGACGTGCGCGCCAACACCACCCGCGCCTACCCGGTCGGCGCGGGCGGGCCGGGTCAGGCCTATGAGCTGGTCGGCCACAAGTGGTTCTGCTCGGCGCCGATGTGCGACGCCTTCCTCACCCTGGCCTACACCGACAAGGGCCTGACCTGCTTCCTGCTGCCGCGCCATCGCCCGGACGGCACGCGCAACGAACTGTATATCCAGCGCCTGAAGAACAAGCTGGGCAACTGGTCGAACGCCTCCAGTGAAATCGAGTACCGCGGCGCCCTGGCCTGGATGGTCGGGGAGGAGGGGCGCGGCGTGCCGACCATCATCGAAATGGTCGCGCTGACCCGCTTCGACTGCATGATCGGCTCCAGCGCCCTGATGCGTCAGGCCCTGACCCAGGCCGCCCATCACTGCGCCTACCGTCAGGTTGGCGGCCGTGTGCTCAGTGAGCAACCGCTGATGCAGAACGTCCTGGCCGACCTGGCCCTGGAAAGCGAAGCCGCCCTGGCCCTGACCCTGCGCCTGGGCAAGGCGCTGGACAGCGCGCATGACCAACAGGAAGACAAGTTCGCCCGCCTGGTCACGGCGGTGGGCAAGTACTGGATCTGCAAGCGCGCGCCGGCCATGATCAACGAGGCCGCCGAGTGCATGGGCGGCGCCGGCTACGTCGAAGACAGCATCCTGCCGCGGCTGTACCGCGAGGCACCGGTCAACTCGACCTGGGAAGGCTCCGGCAACGTGCAGTGCCTGGACGTGCTGCGCGCGCTGTCGAAGGAGCCGGGCGTGCTCGATGCACTATTCGCCGAGCTGGGCGACGGCCATGGCGATGCCCGGCTGAAAAGGCATATCGACCAACTCCAGGCGGATTTTCGCGATGCCGACGACATCCAGTACCGCGCCCGCCAACTCACCGAAGACGTGGCCCTGGCCCTGCAGGCCAAGCTACTGCTGGAAGCCGGCAACACCGTGGTAAGCGATGCCTTTATCGCCAGCCGTCTGGGCGGCGGCGGACGGGTCTACGGCACCCTGCCGCGCGGCATCGACGTCGCCGCACTGGTCGCGCGCAGCACGCCGCAGCTGCTTTGAGGCAGTAGGGAGGGAGGTGAGTAGCGACATGCTCCCCGCGCCAGCGGGGGTGAACCGTACGGTGGCAGCCAGTCGGCCTCCTCTGTAAGTGTTCCCCGCGTCAGCGGGGATGGCAGCGGGCAGGGTGCTGCTATCGAGCTGCTCAGGTACCCCTGCATCAATAGGGGTAAGCGATGTAACTGATCCAGCGCTTGACCCGGGGGCCGCCCCGCGGTTGCAGACTGGCGGCCCCCCTTGCAATGGAGTGAGTGAAATGACCCGCCAACAAGCCTTCCAGCACGAGTACCATCAGGCCCGCCTGCAGCGCGGCATCGATCTACAGGCCGAATTGCGGCATCTGGAGCGCGCGCATATCCTCGGCCAGTCGCGCTTCGCCGATCACCTGCGCAGCCACCTCTGGCTGCTGGCCTGGGCCTGGCGCCAGCGTGACTGGGCGGAGTTGGCCGCGCAGTTGCTGCGGGTGCCGGGTAGCCTGGGTTCGCTGCTTGGCTGGTATCCGCTCGGTAACCCCGGCACCCGGCGGGTCGGGCCCTTGACTGCGCAGCCGTTGCCGGAGGATCTCCAGCGATTGCTGGAGTAGCCACGCCGCGCTATGCCAAGGCGCGGCGATCAGGGCAAGATAGGGAGGTGTATTCAGCCAGGAATAGCTGCCGTGACCCTCAGTTCAGAAGACTTCGTCGTCGCCACTACTGCCGAAGAGGCTGTGGATCGCCTGGCCGCCCTCCATCAGCAGGCCACCAGCGCCCTGAATCGGGCGCTCAAGCGCTATGTCAAGGAGGGTATCAAGCCGGACGCCGAGCAACTGCGCCAGTTCCACTACCCCGAGCTGCGCCTGACCTACCTGTGTCAGGGCGAGGTGCCCACGACTTTGCGTGCCTATGCCAAGGTCCAGGTGCCGGGTACCTATAGCATCACCGTGACTCACCCCGAGGCGTTCCGCAGTTACTTGCTGGAGCAACTGCAGCCGCTGATGCATGACTTTACCGTGTGTGTCGAAGTGGGTATCAGTCAGCAGAATATTCCCTATCCCTATGTGGTCGAGCATGGCGATGAGCTGGCAGGGTCGGGGGTTACCGCCGCCCAACTGGCGCGGGTCTTCCCCAGCACCGACCTGTCCGCCGCCACCGACGGCACTGCCGATGGCCTCTACGACTGGGAGAGCGCGGAGCAATTGCCGCTGGCGCTGTTCGATGCGGCGCGCGTCGATTTTTCCCTGCGCCGCCTGGTGCATTACACCGGCAGTGACTGGCGCCATGTGCAACCGTGGATTTTGCTGACCAACTATCACCGCTACGTCGACCAGTTCATTCGTCACGGCCTGGATGTGCTGCAGGCTGATTCGCGTTTCATGCGCATGGTGCTGCCGGGCAACGTGGTGATCGAACGCGGCATGGCCGAAGGCGAAATGCAGGCGATCATCGAGACCGTGGTCTGGCACCGCTATCAGATGCCGGCCTACCACCTGCAGGGCGCCAGTCCTGGCGACGGCATCACCCTGGTGAACATCGGCGTGGGGCCGTCCAACGCAAAAAATATCACCGACCACCTGGCCGTGCTGCGTCCGCACTGCTGGCTGATGATCGGTCACTGCGGTGGCCTGCGCCAATCGCAGACCATCGGCGATTACGTGCTGGCCCACGCTTACATGCGCCGCGACGGCATTCTCGATCGGGTGCTGCCGCCCAATATTCCCCTGCCGGCCCTGGCCGAAGTGCAGATGGCCTTGCAAGAGGCCGCCGCGCAAGTCACCGGCGAGCATGGCGATGCGCTCAAGCGGCGCCTGCGTACCGGCACCGTACTGACTTACGATGATCGCAACTGGGAGTTGCGCTGGGCTCAGGAGCGGCCGCTGATCAACCTGTCGCGCGCCGTGGCGGTGGACATGGAAAGCGGCACCATCGCCGCCCAAGGCTATCGCCTGCGGGTGCCCTACGGCACCCTCTTGTGCGTCTCGGATAAGCCGCTGCACAGCGAGATCAAATTGCCTGGTGCGGCTGGCGCCTTCTACGAGCGGGCGGTGACCCAGCACCTGCACATCGGCATCGCCGCCCTCGATCTGCTGCGCAGTCAGCTCAACTCGCTGCACTCGCGCAAGCTACGCAGCTTCGACGAGCCGCCGTTCCGCTAGCTAGCTGACCGCCGTCTCGGTTCGCGGGCATGGGACTGGGCGTCCGCCCCCGCTCCTACAGGGGTAGGGCGGGCGCACCTCATGGCCTCGGCAATTACTTGCTGGCGTCCAGCACCACCCGGTAGCGCGCCTTGCCGGCGCGCAGGTGGTCGATGGCGTCGTTGACCCGGCTCATGGGGAACATCTCGACCTGCGGCAGGATCTGGTGACGGGCGCAGAACTCGAGCATGGTCACCATGTTCGCGGGCGAGCCCACCGGTGAGCCGGACAGGCTGCGTTGGCGCGGGATCAGGTTGAACACATGCACCGGGATGGCGCTCGGCACTATGCCGACGAAGTGCAGGCGACCCTTGCCTCCGAGGGTGCCGATCAAGGCATTCCAGTCCAGATCCGCGCTGGCGGTGATCAGGAGGAAATCCAGGCTGCCGGCGATGGCCTTGAGGGCCGCGCTGTCGGTCGAGGCGACGACCTTGTGCGCGCCCAGGCGCTTGGCTTCTTCCTGCTTGTTTAGCGACGACGTGAAGGCGGTGACTTCGCAGCCCCAGGCGTTGAGAAAGCCCAGGGCCAAATGACCCAGGCCGCCGATGCCGACCACGCCGACCTTGTCGGTGGGTTTTACGTTGAACTCCAGGAGTGGGCTGAATACCGTCGAACCGGCACAGAACAGCGGACCGACCAGACTGGGGTCCAGTCCTTGCGGCAGGGGGATGGCCCAGGCCCAGTGGCTGCGCAGGCGGTCGGCGAAACCGCCGTTGCTGCCGATGATGGTCGGTTTTACCGAACCGCAGAGCTGGTGCGCGCCCTCCATGCAGGAGTGGCAGTGCATGCAGCTGCCCTTGTACCAGCCGATACCGACCCGCTGGCCAAGTTCGAGGCCGCGCACCTGCTCGCCGACACGGACGATGCGGCCGACCACCTCGTGCCCGGGGATAAAGGGATAGCGGGCGTTGCCCCATTCGTTATCGATCATCGACTGGTCGGAGTGGCAGATGCCGCAGTATTCGACGGCCACCTCGACCTCCTCGGCGCCCAGTGGGCCGGGGTCGTAGCTGTGCTGTTCGAGAGGCGCGCCTGGCGTCTTGGCGGCCCAGCCGGTGAAGGTGTCGAGTACGGATTCGGACGAGCTCATGCGGATTCCCTCTGTGCGGGTAACAGAACCCAACCAGCATAGTCGCCCGCGCGGCCGAAGGAATCCCCCATAAGCCGGGCTGATGGTCGAAGGGTGGCCTCGGTTACACTGGCCGCCCCGTTTCTGCTCCCGGAGCCTGCATGCCACGCCCGCCCCGTTCTGCCACGCCATCGCGATCCGCCGGCAAGCCTGTCATCCGACGGGTGGCCAAGGCGCCACCGACCGCGCCGCGCTTGCTGCTGCTGAACAAGCCCTTCGATGTATTGACCCAGTTCAACGACGAGCAGGGTCGCGCCACCCTCAAGGACTTCGTCGCGGTTCCCGGGGTCTACCCGGCCGGGCGCCTGGATCGTGACAGCGAGGGCTTGCTGCTGCTGACCAATCACGGTGGCCTGCAGGCGCGAATTGCCGATCCCAAGCACAAGCTGGCGAAAACCTATTGGGTGCAGGTGGAAGGCGAGCCGACGGCCGAACAGCTACAGCGCCTGTGCGAAGGCGTCGAGCTGAACGACGGGCCGACCCTGCCGGCCGAGGCGCGCTTGCTGGATGAGCCGCAGTTATGGCCGCGCGATCCGCCGGTGCGTTTTCGTAAAAGCGTGCCGACCGCCTGGCTGGAGCTGGTGATTCGTGAGGGGCGCAACCGTCAGGTCAGGCGCATGACCGCGGCTGTGGGCCTGCCGACCCTGCGTCTGGTGCGCGTGCGCATCGGCCCGTGGAGTCTGGACGGTCTGCAACCCGGCGAGTGGAAAGAAGTCGAGGCGCGGTTGTAGGGCGGTCCGGGCGGCGTTCCGTTCGGAGCGAAGCGACAGCCCGCCAGCTTTGTGCCGCGTCGGTGACCCACGGTGCACTGCCTGCGGCGAGTGACACCCTACAATGCGGATTGCTATGGCTCAGACGCCTTCCAGGCTGGCAATCACCACGGTCTTGATCAGGAAGCCGAGCACGCCCAGGCCTAGGGCGAGGAACAGGATCATGCTGCCGAAACGTCCGGCCTTGGACTTCTTCGCCAGGTCCCAAACGATGAACGCCATGAACAGCACCAGGCCGCCGACCAGTACGGTCATCATCAATTCTTCGAGCACTTGCGGATCCATCGTGACCTCAATTGGCTGACATCGGGCTGCCAGGGGCAGGGCAAAACGCCGGCGATTATACGCCAGCCCTTGGGCTTGTCGGCGACCGTCGGTAAGCGCCGGTCAGCTGCGCAGGTGCTGCAGTGGCAACTGGGTGCTGGAGAGGATCTGTTGCAGGACGAAGCTCGAGCGCACGCTGGAGACGCCCTCGATGCGGGTCAGGGTGCCGAGGAGGAATTGTTGGTAATGATCCATGTCCGGCACCACCACCTTGAGCTGGTAGTCGGCATCCATGCCGGTGACCAGGCTGCACTCCAGCACTTCCGGGCATTGGCGGATCATGTCCTGGAAGTGCTCGAAACGCTCGGGGGTGTGTTTGTCCATGCCGATCAGGACATAGGCGGTGAGGGTCAGGCCGAGCTTCTTGCGATCGAGCAGGGCGACCTGGCCGAGGATGTAGCCGTCGTCCTCCAGTTGCTTGACCCGCCGTGAGCAGGGCGAAGGTGACAGGCCGATGCGCTCGGCCAGGTCCTGATTGGACAGGGTGGCGTCGCGCTGCAATTCGGTGAGGATATTCAGGTCGTAGCGATCGAGTCTGGTCATGTCTGGCGTTCTTTAATCTATTGGTTGCGATCAATCATGCGCTGTTAGTTAAAAATTGCGCAAGTGGCGTGTTAATCAGCATTATTCGCAATCTTTAACTGCGCCGGTATCTGTAATCTTTGCCTTAGTTTCACGGCCCGGACGACACGTCCACCCGGCTCGCTCAATCAGGCGAACCGGCGCCGCCGGCCTTACCAGGCCGTCACGGCACCCGGGTCCGCACTGCCCAATCAGGCGGGCGACGAAAGCGGCAACAGAATTGCCAATAGCGGACACTTGCCCCAGGCAAGAAAAAAGGGAGACCGTAAGGTCTCCCTTTTTTCTTGGCGCGATCCCAAGACATCAGCGTCCTCGTCGGAACGATGTTTGGCCGCTCTCTCTGTTCATTGCATCATTCGATGCCGAAGACGTAGCGCAGCAGATAGCCGGTCAGGTACGCCAGAGCGGCCGCCGCGCCGCCGGTGAGCAGGGTGCCCAGGCCGGCGCGCAGCAGCGGCTTGGCAAATACCAGGCTCTTCAACATGCCAATGGAAAAGAACACCGCCGCGGCCAGGGCCGTGCTCAGGAAGAATTGGCGCTGGGTGTCCAGGCTGGTGAAAAAGAACGGTAGCAACGGGATGGCGCCGGCGACCAGAAAGGTCGTAAAGGTCACCGCGGCTGAGCGCGCAGGGTCCAGCTCGACGGTCTGCAGGCCGTGCTCTTCGATGAGCATGGTTTCAACCCAGAGTTGGCGATCCTGGCTGATGGTGCTGACGATCGCCTCGAGAATGTCGCCGCTGAAGCCCTTGCGGCAGAACACCTGGCGGATTTCTTCGCGTTCACCGGCGGGCACCCTGTCAATGTGTTCCTCTTCCATGCGCCGGGCCTGTTCGCGGAACTCGCGCTGAGCCTTGATCGCCTCGTAGTTGCTGACGGCCATGCTGAAACCATCGGCAAATAGGTTGGCGAAGCCCATGATCAAGGCGACCGAGGCCGAAAATCCGGCACCGACAGCGCCGGCGACGATGGCAAAGGTGGTGACGCAGCCGTCTATTCCGCCGAGCACGGCATCGGAGATGGTTTGCGGCTTGTTCTTGCTATTCAGGCGCTTTTCGATGGCGGCGGGCTGGTGCTCGCGGTAAAGCGTCTCGAGGCTGGGCTTCTTCATGGGGCCATGTCCACAGAGCGGATACGCCCTCTCAGCATATGCGGGAAATGCGTTGTGCGATGGGTTTGGCCGGCCGCCTGCCCGCCGATCGGCGCTTGGGTGACTATCCAGGCCTTGGCCGCAGGCGGGTTTTTGCCGCGACCGCGATGATCATCAGGCGGCGCTGGGGTCGAGTGGATCGGCATGCACCAGCACTTCGGCGCGGGAGAATTCGGCGTGAATCGCGTGCTCCACCCGCTCGCACAGTTCATGGGCCTGCAACAGGCTCAGTTCGCTGGGCAACTCCACATGCAGCTGGACGAACCAGCGGGTGCCAGACATGCGCGTGCGCAGGTCATGCACGCCGAGCACGCCGGGTATGCCGCAGGCCAGCAGGTGCATGCGCTCGCTGAGCTCCGGCGCCAGCTCCTTGTCCATCAGCACGGCCGAGGCCTCGCGGGCGATGCTCAAGGCGCTCCAGAGGATGAAGAAGGCAATGCCGATACCGAACAACGCATCCAGTTGCGGCCAGCCGAAGCTGGCCAGCAGCAGGGCGAGCAGGATGCTGGCGTTGAGCAACAGGTCGGAACGGTAGTGCAGCGAGTCCGCACGGATCGCGGTGGAGCCGGTTTCGCGCACCACATGGCGCTGGAACAGCAGCAGGACGGCGGTTAATGCCAGCGACAGCAGCATCACCGCCACGCCCAGGGTCGCTGCGCCGAGTGGTTGCGGGTTGAGCAGGCGTTCTACGCCATGCATGCCGACCAGTACCGCACTGATGCCGATGAACAGCGCCTGGCCAAGTCCGGCCAGGGCCTCGGCCTTGCCGTGTCCGTAGCGATGGTCTTCGTCCGCCGGGCGCAAGGCATAATGCACGGCGATCAAATTAAGCAGGGAGGCGGCGCCATCCAGCAGCGAGTCGGTGAGGCCGGCCAACAGGCTGACCGAGCCACTCAACCACCAGGCGATGGCTTTGGCCAATGCCAGGGTCAAGGCCACGGCCAGCGCCGCGAAGGTGGCCTGGCGCATCAGGCGGGCATGCTGCGGCGGTATAGTCACAAAATCTTGCTCTCGGTGTCAGGCCTGGCCTAGAGAACTAGGCCAGGGTTGTGGCGGGGCTCGCGGGCGCTTAAGCGGCCGGTCGCAGACCGTAGACCGCCAGTTGCTCGGCGCTGGCGCTGCTGTGGATCAGGCGTGGGTCGTCGAGCGGCAGGCTGTGACCGGTGTGCTGCTCGATCAGGGCTTTGAGGCGGGCGTTATCGATCTTGCCATCGGCATCCATCGCCTTGTTCAGCTCTTGCGGATCGACCTGGGCATGTTGCCCGTTCGGCAGGTAGATGGCGCCAGTGGCAAAGTCGATGCCGAAGGCGATCAGGCCGGGGATCACATAAAACAGGATGCCGACGGCATTCAGTGCCGCCACCACCGGGTCGATCCGGCCTTCGATCTGGCCGCGCCGATCGGGGAAGAACAACGTGCCGCATGCGCTCAATTGGGTGAGCAGGGCGACGGCGAGAGCGCCGCCGATAACACGGTATTGGGTGCGCATGGCATACCTCCAGATATAAGTGGCGCAACTATAGCAAGCCGGCTGGGGCAAAACTGCTGCGCATTGATATGACTAAGGTAAGACCTGCAGAGCAGGGTGGCGGTTCGCCGCTATAATCGCCGGCCAGATTGGAGCGTTCATGAATTCCTTGCCTATCGACGTCCTGTTACCCGCGCTGCGCCAAGCCCTGGCGAGCCGTCATGAGGCCGTGCTGGAGGCCCCGCCCGGCGCCGGCAAGACCACCCGCGTGCCGCTGGCCCTGCTCGACGAACCCTGGCTGGCCGGGCAACGCATCATCATGCTCGAGCCGCGCCGCCTGGCCGCGCGTGCCGCCGCTGAACGCCTGGCCAGCGAGCTGGGCGAGGCGGTTGGCGAAACCGTCGGCTACCGCATCCGCCTGGACAGCAAGGTCGGACCGCGCACCCGCATCGAGGTGGTCACCGAGGGCATCCTCGCCCGCCGTTTGCAGGACGACCCGGCGCTGGAAGGCGTCGGTCTGGTGATTTTCGATGAATTTCACGAGCGCAGCCTGGATGCCGATCTGGCTTTGGCCCTGTGCCTCAACGGTCGCGCGCTATTTCGTCAAGGCGCGGGGCGCGGCGAGGATTCCGGCGAGCCGGCGCTCAAGGTGCTGCTGATGTCGGCGACCCTGGAAGGCGAGAAGCTGGCCGCGCTGCTCGACGATGCGCCGGTGCTGCGCAGCGAGGGGCGGATGTTTGCGGTGGAACTGCGCTGGGGCGCGCCTTATCAACCCGGCGAGTGGTTGGAACCCAAGGTGGTGCAGACGGTGTTGCAGGCGCTGGCCGACGAGCCGGGCAGCCTGCTGGTATTTCTCCCCGGGCAGGCGGAGATCCGCCGGGTCAATGAGCAGTTGGCCGAGGCGCTGGCCGGGCGCAGCGAGATCCTCCTGTGTCCGCTGCATGGCGAGCTCGACCTCAGCGCCCAGCGCGCGGCCATCGAGCCGGCACCTGCCGGTATGCGCAAGGTGGTGCTGGCGACCAATATCGCCGAGACCAGCCTGACCATCGACGGCGTGCGCGTGGTGGTGGACGCCGGTCTGGCGCGGGTGCCGCGCTTCGATCCGGGCAGCGGCATGACGCGCCTGGACACCCAGCGGATTTCCCGCGCGAGCGCCACCCAGCGTGCCGGTCGTGCCGGGCGCCTGCAGCCGGGAGTTGTTATCGTCTGTGGTCGCAACATCAGCACGAGCAACTCGCCGCCTACGGCGCGGCGGAAATCCTCCAGGCCGATCTGGCCGGCCTGGCCCTGCAGTTGGCGCGCTGGGGCGTGACGCCGGCGGAGCTGGCTTGGCTCGATCCGCCACCGGCGGCGGCCTATGCCCAGGCCGTGGATCTGCTGACCCGGTTGGGCGCGCTGGATGAGCGCGGGGTCCTGACGAGCCATGGCCAGGCCATGGCCGAATTGCCGGCGCACCCGCGCATCGCCCATCTGCTGCTGCGCGGCCAGGCGCTGGGCTTGGGCGCGCTGGCCTGCGACCTCGCCGCCTTGCTCGGCGAGCGCGATATCATGCGCGGCGGACAGTGCGGGCGGGAGCCGATTTGCACAGCCGTCTGGCCCTGCTCTGCGGCGCGAGTAAGGCTGCGCGTGGCGCCCAAGGCGGGGTGCAACGGGCGCGGCAGTTGGCCCGGCAGTTTCACGGTTACCTCAAGCGCACCGCCGTCGCCGCGGCGGTGGCCGATCCCGAACATCCGCGCTGGCTCGGCGCCCTGTTGGCATTCGCCTACCCGGACCGGGTGGCCCAGCAGCGCCGGGCGGGAGGCGGCGAATACCGTCTGGCCAACGGCCGGGCGGCGTTGTTCGCCGAGACCGATGCGCTGATGAAGCACGAATGGCTGGTGCTGGCCGATCTCGGCAGCCGTCAGGGCCAGCGCGAGGAACGCATCTACCTGGCCGCCGACCTCGATCCGCAGCTGTTCGAGACGGTGCTGGCCGAGCAGGTCAGCGTGCACGAGGAGCTGGACTGGGACGAACGCGAAGGCGTGCTGCGCGCCGAACGCCAGCGCAAGCTGGGCGAATTGGTGCTTAGTCGCGAACCCTTGACTGGCCTGGACGAGGCGGCACGCAGCCGCGCCTTGCTCGGTCTGGTGCGGCGCAAGGGCCTGGCGCTGCTGCCCTGGACCCCGGAACTGCGCCAGTGGCAGGCGCGGGTGGCCTTGCTGCGTACGCTGGAGCTGACAGCCAAGGGCGTCAGCGAGTGGCCGGATGTCAGCGATGCGGCGCTGTTCGCCAGCCTGGAAGACTGGCTGCAACCCTATCTGGACAAGGTCAAGCGCCTCAGCCATTTCGCCAATCTCGAGTTGGCCGGGATACTTCAGGGGCTGTTGCCCTGGCCGCTGCCGCAGCGCCTCGATGAACTGGCGCCGCGCAGTCTGCAGGTGCCGTCCGGTTCGCGCATCGGCCTGGATTACAGCGAGCAGCCGCCGGTGCTGGCGGTGCGTCTGCAGGAACTGTTCGGCCTGGCCGAGACGCCGCGTATCGCTGGCGGCCGGCAAGTGGTCAAGCTGCATCTACTGTCGCCGGCGCGTCGCCCGGTGCAGGTGACCCAGGACCTGGGCAACTTCTGGCGCAGCACCTACAGCGAGGTAAAGAAGGACCTCAAGGGTCGCTACCCCAAACATTACTGGCCGGACGATCCGCTGATCGCCGAACCCACCGCGCGGGCCAAACCGCGCAAATAACGGGTAAAGACCAGTTCCTAGGGCAGGCGCAGATCCTCGCCTGCCGCGTCGAGTTCCTGGTAGGCGCGGTCCAGAGCATCGCGCAGGGCCTCGGCGGCGGGGGCGTGGCGCGAGACGATCAGCTTCAAGGGCACGCGTTGCAGCTGCACATAGGGCAGTTCGGTCATGCCCAGACGGAGTCGCGCTTGTTCCACCGGAGTCTGGTAATCCAGCAGAAAGTCGCCGCGGCGCCGCTGCAGCATTTCCAGGGCGGCGCTGTGGGTCGCGGTACGGTGTTGCATGATCGCCAGGGCTGGGTCGTTGAGCAGCGCATTGGTCTGTGGCCAATAGCTGTAGCCGCTGATCATGATCACCCCGCGTCCTTGCAGGTCTTCGGGAATTCGCGGCAGCAGGGTGTCGCGACGAAAATACAGGTTGAGGACGATTGCCCCAATTGCGCGCGGGTTTCCAGAGTGTGCTCGGCCAGCCCGGCTTTGCCCGGGGCGCCGGGCCAGAGCTGGATGCTGCCATCGCGCAGGCCGTTGTACAGCCTCTCGCCCGGGTAAGAACGGAATACGGCCTGATAGCCGGCGTGCTGCAGCAACCGCGTGGTCAAGCGCAGGAGCGCTCCTTGTGGGCGGCCCTGGTCGTCAGTGTAGGAGTAGGGCGGAAATTCATAAAAACCGACCTGAATCTGCGGGCGTGCCCCGTCGCTGGCGCTGTGAGCCGGGCTCGCGTTGGCCCAGAGGGCGGCGGTAAGAACTAGGCAGAAGATTCTAAGCATTGGCTTGGTTGCGGCGCTTGGCCGTCTTGTAGTTATAAAACCATCACATAGCTGAGAATGACGAGGAGCAATGAACGCTGTCCAGCGAAATCTCTTGTCGGCCCGGTTGAGCGTCGCTGACAGCGGGCACGCGAACCTCGTTAAATCATCGCCACTAGCAAGGCTGGCAGCCTGCCGGCCTGAGTTCTTCCGAATCCGGGGTACGCAGGGCGCAAGGCGTGCGTGGACTATGCTGAAAAAACCAGGAGGCTGGCGCGCAACGGTTGGATGAGGTTTGGTGCCGCCGACTTTGCTGGTGTGGATTCGTATGATGAAGTGAGGAGCTAGCATGACTGAGCCGCTGATTGCCCAACGAGGCCCCTTTGCGGTCGAGGTGCAGGCCGGGAAAGACTATTTCTGGTGTCGGTGCGGGCGTAGCGCGAGCCAGCCGTTTTGCGACGGCAGCCATAAAGGCACTGACATCACGCCGCTGAAATACCATGCCGAGCAGCGCGACACCCTGTACTTTTGCGGATGCAAGCATACCCAGGCGCCGCCCTGTTGCGACGGCAGCCATAACAAGCTGTAGTACCAGCAATCAGCAGAGCCGGGGGGCAATCCATGTATCGCAAGGTCTTCGCCAGTAAAGTATTCGATCGCAAGGTGGTGTTGATCAGCGGCGGTTGCGCCGGGATTGGCCGCGCCCTGGCCGTGCGGTTGGCCCAGGCCGGCGCGCGCCTGGTGATTCTGGATCTGCAGCAGCAGGCGCTCGATAGCCTGGTGCAGCACCTGGCCGATCATCACAACGCCGAGGCGCTGGGGCTGGTCTGCGACGTCGCCGATGCCGAGGCGGTGCAGCGTGCCGTCGCCCTGGCCGTCGAACGCTTTGGCGGCATCGACGTGCTGGTCAACAATGCCGGGATCACCCACCGCAGCAGCTTCGCCGAGACCGAGCTGGAGGTGTTCCAGCGGATTATGGCGGTCAACTACTTCGGTGCCCTGCATTGCACCAAGGCGGCGCTACCCAGCCTGCAGGCCCGCGCTGGGCAGATCATCGTGCTCAGTTCGTTGTCCGGTTTCTCCCCGTTGCTGTACCGCAGCGCCTACAACGCCAGCAAACATGCCCTGCATGGCCTGTTCGAAACCCTGCGCTACGAGCTGAAGGACAGCGGGGTCAGCGTGATGCTGGTGTGCCCCGGCTTTACCGCCACCGACCTGCGCAAAAACGCCCTGGTCGGTGATGGTTCGGTGGCCCCGCAGCCGCCGCTGGCGATGGGCAAGGTCGCCTCGCCGCAGGATGTCGCCGAAGCCATCTACCTGGCGGCGCTCAAGCGCAAGCGCTTGTTAATCCTGTCCAACGTCGACTGGCGGGCGCGGGTGCTGGCGCGCTTCTTCCCACGGCTGTTCGAGCGAGTGCTGTTGCCGCGCCTCTCCGGTATGAAGCCGCAACGCCCGGGCCGCGGTTGAGCCGCGCTCGTGACAATAGCCAACGTGACGTGGCCGAATGTGTGTCGTAGCGATGAACCCTGGTGCACGAGGTTGTTGGGCGAACGGTAGGGCGGTCCGGGCGGCGATCCGATCGGAGCGCAGCGACAACCCGCCAGCTTTTGTGCCGCGCCGCGCAACCATGGCGCACTGCCTGCGGCGAGTGACACCCCACGGATCGCGGGTTGCTCGAGGTGATTGGTCTGAGCGAGGGGCGCCTGGAGACGGCCGCAGTAAGCGAGGGGCTCAGTCTTCGACCGGCTCGATATACAATTCATAGTCCTGTTCCAGATCCCAGTACGTCGCTTCGATCTTGTGGCCGTCGAGGTCGCGGACAAAGCAGCCGTAATAGGGTTCGCCGTATTCGGCGCGCGGGCCGGGTTCACCTTCGCCGCTCGCGCCAGCTGCCAAGGCTGCTGCGTAGAAGGCATGCACGGCGGCCTGGTCCGGCGCAACAAAGCTGAAGTGAGTGCCATTGCCGACACTCGCCGGCTGACCATCGATCGGCGTCTGCACCCAGAACTCCGGGTATTCGCGGCCATAGGCCACGGCCCCTGGGTGGGCGAGTATGCGTTTGCAGCCAAGGGTCGGCAGCAGCTGATCGTAGAAGGCCACGGCCTTGTCGAACTGATTGGTACCGAGGGATATGTGCGACAGGATGCTGGGGTTGGCGTCGGCCATTTTGCGGTCCTCCTTGATGATTGACCCCTAACAGCCTAGCCCGGATTTAGTCCTCTGCCGGCAGCGTAGCGCGCAGCATGAACAGGCGAAACAGCACCACGGTGGCGAACAGCTGGAGAAAGCCGTTGGCGCTGTCGAGCAGCAGACTGAGCAGCACGTCCGGTTGCGTGCCCTCGGCCGGCTGGCTGGCCCAGGCGAGCAGCCACAACGGCAGCATGACGCACAGTACGCAGGTCAGAATCTGCCAGAAGTAGCCGCTGGTCCGCTCGAAACTCTCATGCAGCGCCTTTATCGGGCTCAGCCCACGCAGTACCAGCAGGTACTCGGCGAATGCCAGCTTGATCATCATCCACAGGCCCGGCAGCACGAACAGCGAGGCGCCGAGCATGATCGCCAGGGTGCTCAGGCCTGCCAGCAGGGCAAAGCTCGGCCACAGGCGCAGGCTGGCGGCGAGCAGGTCGCGGTTGGCTGGCGTTTCGCCCCGGCTGCGCGCATCGAGGAACAGGATCAGCGCCGCGGTATAGAGCGGGTAGAACAACAGGCCAACCAGAATGCTGTAAACCGCCGCCGCTTCGATCCCGATCTGAGCGCTGACGAATTGCTGCACCACGGCTTCGAGTACCACCAGGGGCAAGCACAGACGGATGATCGCCAGCAGGTTGTGGCTGAAGAAAAACCAGGCGTCGCGCAAGACGTGAAACGCATTCATGGGCAGTGGTCGCGGTCGAGAGAGCGGGGCGCCACTTTAGCCGATAGCGCCAGGCGCTCCAAATGGTGCGTGGCAAGGCCGCGGCGGGTTGCGAGTGGTCGGTACGCAAATGCGCCGGCTTGGGTCTCCGGATAAATGGCGTAACTGATCAGGCCGCTGTTGCGCATGCGCACAAGCCGGCCCGGCGTATCTGGCATACTGAGCGGCGTTTGTTGCCCTCAAGAGGATTACCGGTGAAGAAGATCGCCGTATTCGCCGATGTACAGAACCTCTACTACACCGTGCGCCAGGCCTATGGCTGCCACTTCGACTATGCCGCGCTGTGGGCCGACATCAGCCAGCACGGGCAGATCGTCGAGGCCTATGCCTATGCCATCGACCGTGGCGATGCCAAGCAGCAGCAGTTCCAGCAGATCCTGCGCAATCTCGGCTTTACCGTGAAGCTCAAGCCCTATATCCAGCGCAGCGACGGCTCGGCCAAGGGCGACTGGGACGTGGGCATCACCATCGACATCATGGACACCGCGCCGCGAGTCGACGAGGTGGTGCTGGCGTCCGGCGATGGCGATTTCGATCTGCTGCTGGAGAAGATCCGCAGCAGCTACGGGGTCGAGGCCGTGGCCTACGGCGTGCCGGGGCTGACGGCACAATCACTGGTCCGTGCGGCCAGCCGTTATGTGCCGATTGAAGGCGCGTTGTTGTTAAGAAATTGATAGTCGTTGAGAAACTGATAAATGCTCGAAGCTCCGATAGCCGTCCTCGATTTTGAAACCACTGGCATGTCGCCGGCGCAGCAGGCCCGCGCCACCGAGATCGGCGTGGTCATCGTCGAAGGCGGGCAGATAGTTGCGCGTTACCAGAGCCTGATGAACAGTGGCGCCTGGGTGCCGCCTTTCATCGAGCAGCTCACCGGGATCAGCAACGCCATGCTGCGCAACGCCCCGCCGGCGGCGCAGGTGATGAACGAGGTAGCGGATTTTGTCGGCGATATTCCCTTGCTGGCGCATAACGCCTCCTTCGACCAGAAGTTCTGGGATGCCGAACTGGCGCTGATCCGCCGCACGCGGGTGCAGCCGTTCGCCTGCTCGTTGTTGCTGGCGCGCCGCCTGTTGCCGCAGGCACCGAACCACAAGCTCGGCACCCTGAACCGTTGGGCGCAACTGCCGGACACCGGCCAGGCGCACCGTGCGCTGGCCGATGCGGAAATGGCGGCCAACCTGACCTGCTTCATGGCCGCGCTGTTGCGTGAGCGGCACGGCATCGCCGGGGTTTCCCACGAGTTGCTGTGCAGCCTGCAGAAGGTTCCCGCGGCCAAAATGGCGCTGACCCTGCAACGCTTGCGTGGGGAGTAACTAGGCTGCTTATTAGTACGCTTGCCGCTTCAGCCGGAGCCCGATAGCAACACTTCAATGGCCTGGTTTGCCTGTTAGG
This sequence comes from Pseudomonas sp. CC6-YY-74, assembly GCF_002025205.1. Taxonomy (GTDB): domain Bacteria; phylum Pseudomonadota; class Gammaproteobacteria; order Pseudomonadales; family Pseudomonadaceae; genus Aquipseudomonas; species Aquipseudomonas paeninsulae. The sequence goes on from NZ_CP019947.1 coordinate 4,811,921, forward strand.
TAGAATTTAAGGTTGCCAAAAAATGATAGTAGACGAGCTCATTCAACTAGTTAAAAACGTTGTCTATAACGCTCGCGCGGCATTTTCCCAGCCGGAAATCTATACGCAGATTGGCATTGTTCTAGCGATTTACCTGGTTGCCTGGATGCTTGCTGGTCGCATCAGGAAATATGCCCCCTTCCTTGATGTAAGTCAGGAAGAAGCTGCCACCCATCCCTTGCGTAAATTTATTGGCAAGGTGGGCAGTTTGATTTTTCCGGTGCTCGCGATCTTGATGTTGCGAATATCCGTTGAAGTAAGTGAGGGCGCATTAAATCAGGGTTGGCTGGTGCAGACAGCGCTGACGGTTGCCATATTGCTGCTGTTTTATTCGGTTGTCCGTGACTTTATCCAGAACAAGATTGCGGCGGGGGTATTCAAATGGCTGGGCCTGCCGCTGTTGTTTCTGCACCTGCTGGGTATTCTGACTGGCTTAATAGCCATACTCGAATCCATATCAGTAACCGTAGGCAATATTGAAATTTCAGTTTACGGTATCGCCCGCGTTGCCATTTTTGGTTCGCTGCTGTTCTGGCTAGGGCGCATTAGCAGTAAAACCGGCCGATCGTTCATCACCCATCAGGAAAGCCTCGATATACGCACCCGCGAAGTGGCTGCGAAACTTTTCGAGGTGGCGATATTCTTCCTGATAGCCCTGTTGATCTTGCAGGTCATGGGCATCAACCTCACCACGCTCGCGGTGTTTGGCGGCGCGATTGGTGTCGGTATTGGTTTAGGGCTGCAGGCCATTGCGTCCAACTTTATATCCGGAATTATCATCCTGCTGGACCGCTCTGTGTCGATTGGCGATTATGTCGAACTGGATGACGGTCGCACCGGAATCGTGCGCGAGTTGAATATGCGCTCCACCACGCTGGAAACCTTCGATGGCAAAGATATTGTGGTGCCTAACGAAAAATTCATCGCCGAAATATTTACCAACTGGACGCACAAGGACAAGAGTCAACGTTATCGAGTTGATTTTTCGGTCGCCTATCATTCCGACATCAGGAAGCTGGTCGAGATTATCAAGGCGGTAGTCGCCAGTCACCCGCAGGTGTTTAGTGGCGACGCTGTACCGTTTGAGGAACGTCCCGATTGTGAAATAGACAGCTTTGGCGATTCCGGCATCAACATGTTTGTTGAGTTCTGGATGGAAGGCATCGACGACGGTAAGAACCGGGTGGGCGGTGACCTGCTGTTGATGATTTTGGAAGCGCTACAAGAACACGGTTATGAAATACCCTTCCCACAGCGAGAGATCCGGGTGGTAAACAAAGGTTTTTCAGTCGATCGCAAGCAGGGCGATTAAACGCCGCTGTTAAAAAAGGGGAAGGGGTTGATTTATTCAACGCGCCTGCCCCTTTTATCCTTCGCCGCGGTAGTACCTCGATGGCCTGAATGACTTAGGGCAGGATCACCAGATGGTTGGGCAGTTCGTTGCGCTCGTGGGTGGCCGGCACATGCAGTTTCAGTTGCTCGCCGCAGGCCTGAATGCAGCCGAGAAAACCTTCCAGGGTCTGGCCCTGTTTCACCCGCTGGGTGAAGTCCGCGACTATGGCCTGCCAGGTGGCATCGGGCAGCCGGCTGGAAATGCCGCGGTCGACCAGAATCTCCACATAGTGCTCGGCCTCCGAAACGAAGATCAGCATGCCGGTCGCACCCGTCGTGTGGTGCAGGTTGTGCTCGAGAAACTGCCGGCGCGCCAGGTTGGAGGCACGCCAGTGGCGCACGGCGCGCGGAATCAGGCGGCTGGCCAACGCGGGAATGCGCAGCAGCAGGCTCAAGCCGACAAAGGTCAACCACTGCACCAGCAGCAATTCCTGGGCGCTTAGCCAGGCGACAAAGTAATTCACCGCGCCAGGCACCAGCAGCGCCACCAGGCTGGCCCAGAGCAACGGGATGTAGGTGTAATCGTCCGCCTGGGCCGCCAGCACCGTCACCAACTCGGCATCGGTCTCGCGTTCGACCGCGCTGATCGCACGGTTGACCTGCTGTTGTTCGCTTTCATTCAATAAAGCCATGGGGTCTGTTTACTCGTTGAATTGAATTACCAGCCGCCGGAAGCACCGCCGCCGCCGAAGCCACCGCCGCCACCACCAAAACCGCCGCCGCCACCGAAGCCGCCGCCGCGCGAACCGCCACTGGCCATGCCCGCAGCCAATAGTCCGCCGAGCAGTAGCCCGCGACGTCCGCCGCGCCCACCGCCGATCAGGCCGATAACGATTAGCAGCAAGACGAAGAAGGGGATCGCCTTGGGCTTTTTCTCCGGCTCGGCGCTGGCGGCCAGTGGTTGACCGCCCAGCACCTGGAGAATCGCCGCGACACCGTCACTGATGCCCTTGGCGTAATCACCGCTCTTGAAGGCGGGCGTGATGACCTGGTTGATGATCACCGAGGATTGCGCATCGGTCAGGCGACCCTCGAGGCCATAACCGACCTCGATGCGCAGTTTGCGTTCGTCACGGGCGATCAGCAGCAATGCGCCGTTGTCCTCGCCTTTCTGGCCGATGCCCCAGTGGCGGCCCAGCTGAAAGCCAAACTCCTCGATGGCCAGCCCTTGCAGGTTCGGCAGGGTAACCACCACCACTTGCTCGGTGCTGGCTGTTTCATGCGCCGCCAGCAATTGCGTCAGGCGCGCTTCGGTTTGCGCATCGAGCAGCTCGGCCTGATCGACCACCCGTCCGCTGAGTGGCGGGAACTCGGGTTCCTGGCCTGGGCCATCCAGGCACAGGCGCACAGCAGCAAGAACAGCGGCAGGCGTAGCGTGACTGCCATCAGAATTTCACTTCTGGGGCATTTTCCGCCGCCGGAGTGGTCGCTTCGAAATTCTCGCGCAGCGGCATATCGCTGTACATCAGGCTATGCCAGACGCGCCCGGGAAAGGTGCGGATCTCGGTGTTGTAACGGCTAATCGAGGTGATGAAGTCGCGCCGGGCCACCGCGATGCGGTTTTCCGTGCCTTCCAGCTGGGATTGCAACGCCAGGAAGTTCTGGTTGGACTTCAGGTCCGGGTAACGCTCGGAGACCGCCATCAGTCGGCTCAAGGCGCCGGTAAGTTGTTCCTGGGCCTGCTGGAACTGGCGCATTTTTTCCGGATTGTCCAAGGTGCTGGCATCCACCTGGATGGAGGTGGCCTTGGAGCGCGCCTCGATCACCGCAACCAGAGTCTCCTGTTCCTGCTTGGCGAAGCCCTTGACGGTCTCCACCAGATTGGGAATCAGGTCGGCACGTCGTTGGTATTGGTTCTCCACCTGGGACCAGGCGGCTTTGACTTGTTCGTCGTAGGTGGGAATGTTGTTGACGCCACAGCCGCTGAGCAGCGTAGCCATGACCAACAAGGCCGCCACTCGCCCGCTGAATCCGTATCTCGATGTCATCTGCATGGTCCGTTGATTTCCGTTTTCAGTCATAAATAGAGTTTCACCCTACCTGTCCCCCTGGCGATAAGCCAATCGTGACGGTCCTGCGCGGTGGTTGTCCGGCGCGCATCGGTAGCCATTTGACAGCCTTGGAGGCGCAAGTTTCGCGGCTGGGCCGCGCGTTCGCGCCGGTCGCGCAACAGAAACGCGATGGCCAGCCCGGGGCAGGGTAAACTGCGCGCATTCGCCTATTAGTCTCCCTGTTCTGGTTGCCCTCATGACCTTCGTTTCCCTCGGCCTGATCGATCCCTTGCTGCGCACCCTCGACGGCCTCGGCTATGCCACCCCCACCCCAGTGCAGGCCCAGGCCATTCCGCCGATCCTCAAGGGCCTCGACCTGATGGCCGCGGCACAGACCGGCACCGGCAAAACCGCCGGCTTCGCCCTGCCGTTGTTGCAGCGCTTGATGATGGAAGGGCCGCAGGTGGCCAGCAACTCGGTGCGCGCCTTGGTGCTGGTGCCGACTCGCGAGCTGGCCGAGCAGGTGCAGCAGAGCTTTCTGACCTACGGGCAAGACCTGCCGCTGCGCAGCTACGCGGTGTACGGCGGGGTCAGCATCAACCCGCAGATGATGAAGCTGCGCAAGGGCCTCGACGTATTGGTCGCCACCCCCGGCCGGCTGCTCGACCTGTACCGGCAGAACGCGGTCAAGTTCAACCAGCTGCAGGTGCTGGTGCTGGATGAAGCCGACCGCATGCTCGACCTGGGCTTCGCCCGTGAGCTGCAGGACGTATTCGCCGCACTGCCGAAAAAACGCCAGACCCTGCTGTTTTCCGCAACTTTCTCCGAAGCCATCCGCGTCATGGCCAACCAGATGCTGCACGACCCGCTGAGCATCGAGGTCAGTCCGCGCAATGCCGCGGCCAAGTCGGTCAAGCAGTGGCTGATTCCGGTGGACAAGAAGCGCAAGAGCGAGCTGTTCCTGCACCTGTACCAGAGCAAGCGCTGGAGCCAGGCACTGGTGTTCGTCAAGACCCGCAAGGGCGTCGATGAGCTGGAAGCCGAGTTGCAGCGCCACGGCATCAGTGCCGATGCGATCCACGGTGACAAGCCGCAGGCCACCCGTCTGCGCGCCCTGCAACGCTTCAAGGATGGCGAGATCAAGGTGCTGGTGGCCACCGACGTGGCGGCCCGCGGCCTGGATATCGACGACATGCCACTGGTGGTCAACTTCGACCTGCCGACCGTCGCCGAAGACTACGTGCACCGCATCGGCCGCACCGGTCGTGCCGGCGCCACGGGCCAGGCAGTGTCGCTGGTCTGCGCCGACGAGGTGGAGCTGCTGTCGGCCATCGAGACCCTGACCCAGCAGGTACTGCAACGCATCGACGAGCCTGATTTCATCCCCGACCATCGGGTGCCGCTGACCCTGGCCGGCGGCCAGGTGGTGAAAAAATCGAAGAAGCCGAAAAAGCCAAAAGTGGTCGGCGGCGGCAAATCCGGCAGTCTTGGCCGCTGGCTGGAAAGCGACGAACCCGCTGCGCCTGCAGTCAAGGCCGTGCGCAAGGTGCCGAGTTTCGGCGGCAAACCGGCCAAGGGCGGCAGAAAAACGTAGTTGCTGTTGAGCTTGCGAAGCATTCCGCCCGGCGTCCTAGCTTCGTAGGGCGGATTAGCGGCAAGTTGCATTGACGTCGAGCCAGGCTATTCGCGCCGCGTAACCCGCCGTTGCGTCCGCAGCCATTCTGCGCCTTGGCTGGTCGCTTGCGGCGGGTTACGGCGCGCGTTGGCCTGCGGTCGACCGGGAGCGGGTGGCGCGCCTAACCCGCCCTACGATTCTGCGCGCAGCCAGGCTCGACGCCGGGGTTTGGGGAGACGCCGGCGATGACGCCGCCGCGTAACTCAGCATTGCACTCGCGGGCGCTCGGCACTGTCGGGGACCGCGTGCGCGCGATGCTGAGGGGTGCATGGGTATCGCTGCGCTCAACCTAGGTGATCGGACTCATCCTACGGTTGGGTAACCACTCCAGTATGCCCAACCCCGCCGCCCGGCCGCTGGCGAAGCAGGCGGTGAGCAGGTAGCCGCCGGTCGGCGCTTCCCAGTCGAGCATCTCGCCGGCACAGAACACTCCGGGCAGCTGCTTGAGCATCAGCCGCGGGTCCAGTGCCTCGAAGGGCACGCCGCCGGCCGTGCTGATCGCCTCGTCCAGCGGCCGCGACCTGACCAGGGTCAGCGGCAACGCCTTGAGCACGGCGGCCAGGCGGGCGGGGTCGGCGAAGCAGTCGCTCGGCGCCAGTTCGCGCAACAGCGCGGCCTTGACCCCGTCGATGCCGACTTGGCGGTGCAGGTGCTTGGCCATCGAGTGCGAGCCGCGCGGCTTGCCCAGCGCCGTTTGCAGCGTGGCCAGCGGACGCTGCGGCAGCAGGTCGAGATAGACCGTGGCCTTGCCCTGGCTGTTGATGCGCTCACGGATGCGCGCCGACAAGGCATAGACCAGGCTGCCTTCTACGCCGCCAGCGGTGAGGACGAACTCGCCCGGGCGCGGGGTTTCGTCGTCCAGGCGCAGGCTGACGTTTTTCAGCGGCGCGCCGGCGAACTTGTCGCGTAGCAACGGACTCCAGCCGGTCACCTCGAAACCGCAGTTGCTCGCTTGCAGCGGCGTGATCGCCACTGCGCGCGCCTGCAGCAGTGGCACCCAGGCGCCGTCGGAACCCAGCCGCGCCCAACTGCCGCCACCCAGGGCCAGCAGGGTGGCGTCGGCCTGCACTGCGGTTTCGCCGGCAGGCGAGGCAATGCGCAGGGCGCCGTCATCGCGCCAGCCCAGCCAGCGGTGGCGGGTATGGATCTGTACCCCCAGTTCGCGCAGGCGCTTGAGCCAGGCACGCAGCAGCGGCGCGGCCTTCATGTCGCTGGGAAACACCCGCCCGGACGTGCCGACGAAGGTAGCGATGCCCAGCCCATGAATCCAGCTGCGCAGGGCGTCGGCATCGAACTCGGCGAGCAGCCGGGCGATGTCCTCGCGGCGTTCGGCGTAGCGCGAGAGGAATGGTTCCTTGGCTTCGGAGTGGGTGATATTCATCCCGCCCACCCCGGCCAGCAGGAACTTGCGCCCAACCGAGGGCATGGCATCGAACAGCTCGACCCTGACCCCGGCCAGCGCCAGCACCTCGGCGGCCATCAAGCCGGCGGGGCCGCCACCGATGATGGCGACGCAAGAGGCAGTGTGCTGGGCTGAGTCAGTCATGGGCGAGGGGTTAATCGTGGCGGAAGAGGGCGCATTCTACCCGAGGGCCGGCGTGTGCGGCTTGCCACAGGCCGCCGGAAATCGTCGAGCGGCGAGATGCACTGCCGATGGCCAATCATTGGGCCGCTTCAGCAATCCACGCGGCCTAGGGTGTACTCGCCGCAGGCAGTGCACCATTGGCGCGGTGGCGTGGCGCCAAGCTGGCGGGCTGTCGCTGCGCTCCGAGGCCGCCCTACGGACCGTCATTCGCGGCCTATAGGGTGCACTCGCCGCAGGCAGTACACCATTGGTTCACCGGCGCGGTACAAAGGCTGGCGGGTTGTCGCTGCGCTGACAACTCAGAGTGCTTCGTCCTCCGGCTTCTTGGTCTCGTTTGGCGGTTCGATCCCCCAGTCGCCGAACAGGTACCAGTCCTCGCCGAGCATTTCGGCCGGGTGCATGGTGCGCTCGGAGCCATTGCCGCACTCTAGCGAGCCCGCCGGGCAATACCTGTCGCAGCCCCAGCAGATACGCTCGGGATGCGGTGGATGTAAGGGGAATTTCTTGGCCATGCTGGCCTCCTGGGTTTTAACAGGCCGTTGCAGCAAGGCTACTCCTGTCGCCGAAAGAAGCGCTTGATCCCGCGCAAGAAGCCCATGCGCGGCTGCAGATTCCGCCTTTCTACGACTGAAGTAGCGCCTTACCTGCCGGCAAGTCGCATGGCGCTCGGCTGCACGCTGGATAGCATGGCTGGATAGGGACAAAACCGACGAGGCGCGCCATGCCATCCTGCTTCAGCCGCTTTTCCTGCCTGCGGGTGCTGGTGCTGGTGTGCGCGCTGTTCAGTCAGCCGCTGGCCGCTGAGGCGCTGGCGGAGGAGATCCTGCAGCTGTTCCCCAAGGCCACGCGGATCGAGCCCAAGCAGGCGGCGCCGCCGGTCTACAGCGTTTACCAGCTCGACGAACTGCTCGGCTACGCCTTCGAGTCCAGCGACTACTCGAGCCTCCAGGGCTTCTCCGGCAAGCCCATCCGCCTGCTCATCGGCATGGACCTGCAGGGCGTGTTGGCCGGGGTGCAGGTGCTCGAACACCACGAGCCGGTGTTTCTCTATGGCCTGGGGGTGCAGCCGCTGCTGGATTTCGTCGAGCAGTACCGGCAGCACCCCATCAGCCGGCCGATCATCGTCGGCGGCCGCCGCACCGGCAGCGCGGACGGTGAGTCGACCACCCAGTTCGACGGCGTCAGCAAGGCCACGGTGTCGGTGGTGATCCTCAATGAAACCGTGCTGCAGGCCGCGATGAGCGTCGCCCGGCAACTGCTCGAAGGCTTTGCCAGCGGGCCGCTGGCCACGGCGAAAAGCGATCTCTACCAGCCCATGGACTGGCAGCGTCTGCTCGGCAGCGGCTACGTGCAGCGCTGGACGCTGGGCCGCGCGGAGGTCGAAGCGGAGCTGGGGCATCCGTTGCGCGATTACCCCGAGTTTGCTCAGGAGGACGATCGCGTGCCCTTCAGCGAGCTGCATTTCGCCTACCTCAACGCGCCGAGCATTGGCCGCAACCTGCTCGGCGAAGCCGGCTGGCAGCAGCTCAACGAAGAATTGCTGCCCGGCGAACAGGCGCTGTTGGTCATGTCCAGTGGCCTGTATCGGCATGTTCCGAGCGATTTCACTCCGGCGACCGCCACCAGCCGCCTGGTGCTGGTGCAAAACGGCCAGGCCATCGAGTTGTACGACATGAACTTGAATAATGGCGAGGTGTTGGCGACGCTCGCCACGCCGCTGCAGGAGGTGGATGCGCATGTCTTCCGGATCAAGACCCACGCCGCCTTCAACCCGGCGCAGCCCGCCGCTCTGCAGCTGAACGTGAGCCTGCGGCGCAATCATCTGGTGGCAAGCAACAGCCACTTCAGCCGAGCGTTCCAGCTCGACGAGCGTCTGTTCGATATTCAGCAGGCCGTCGCCCAAGCCGAGCCGGTGCCCATCTGGCTGCGCATGTGGCAGGAACGCTGGTGGCAGATCGCCCTGCTGGTTGGCTCGCTGATTCTGCTGAGCGGCGTGTTCATCTTCCAGCAGCGCATCAGCGCGCACAGCCGAGGCTTTCACCTGTTTCGTGGCGGTTTTCTGCTGTTCACCCTGGGTTTATCGGGCTCTACGCCCAGGGCCAGCTGTCGGTGGTGAATATCTTCACTCTGCTGCTGACCCTGGGGCACGACTTCGATATCCGCATTTTCCTGATGGATCCGCTGATCTTCATCCTCTGGAGTTTCACCTTCGTCAGCCTGCTCATCTGGGGCCGCGGTCTGTTCTGCGGCTGGCTCTGCCCCTTCGGCGCCCTGCAGGAAATGCTCGGTTGGGTGGCCAAGAGCCTGCGGATCAGGCAGTGGAAAGTCTCCGCGCGCAGCCACCAGCGTCTACAAAAGCTCAAATATGTAATCTTGCTCGGCCTGCTGCTCGCGGCCTTCTACTCCCTGAGCCTGGCCGAACGCCTGGCCGAAGTGGAACCCTTCAAGACCTCCATGACCCTGTTCTTCGTGCGTAGCTGGCCGTTCGTGCTCTACGCCGTGATCCTGCTCGGCCTCGGTCTGTTCGTGCACAAGCTCTATTGCCGCTACGTCTGCCCGCTCGGCGCCGGCCTGGCCATGCTCGGCAAGTTTCATCTGTTCGCCTGGCTCAAGCGCATCGGCGCCTGCGGCAAACCCTGTCAGCACTGCAAGAACCACTGCGAAATCGGCGCCATCGAGCGCGATGGACGGATCGACTACGACGAGTGCATCCAGTGCCTGGAATGCATCGTGATCCTCAACAATGACGACCAATGCGTGGCCACTATCAGCGCGCGCAAGCAGGCCGACAAAGCCGGCAGGCAGCAAGGCCGAGAGGGGATCATCGTGACCGATTGGCTGCCGGGGCAAGGGTAGGGCTTGGCTATTGACCGATACCAACGCGCGGCCGAGCAATGCTGTGTGAGGGCCCGCAGGCGCTTCACCTCAACCGCTGCGCCAGCGTCAAGTAGACGCTGGCTGCGTCAACGCCCCGATATTGCCAGCAGGCTTGCCCTGTTCGGCGCTCACCAGAAGTACAGGTCAGGCCGCGAAAGCCGCGTCTGGTTTGGGCCGATGGCTCATGCCCGTCAGTTAAACCTGCGCATGCCCTACTTGCCGCTTGCCGCTCTGTCCTAGTAGCCTCCCGCTCCATGACTGCATCTATTCTCTATCTCCACGGCCTCAACAGCTCGCCCGCTTCGCTCAAGGCCAGCCAGTTGTCGCGCGCCATGGCCCGCCTGGGTTTGGCCGCGCATCTGCGAGTACCGGCGCTGGATCATCATCCGCGCCGGGCGATTGCCCAGATCGAGGCCTTGATCGCCGAGCTCGGCCGGCCTGTGCTGGTCGGCAGCTCCCTGGGCGGCTACTATGCGACCCACTTGGCTGAACGCCATGGCTTGCGTGCGTTGCTGATCAATCCGGCAGTACGTCCGCAGCTGCGTTTCGATGGCCACCTGGGTCCACAGCACAATTATTACAGCGGTGAAACCTGGGAGCTGACGGCCGATCATGTGCTGGCCCTGGCCGAACTGGACGTGCCGCCACCGCAAGACCCCGCGCGCTGCCAGGTGTGGCTGCAGACTGCCGATGAAACCCTCGATTACCGCGATGCCCAAGCCAATTACCGCGCCTGCGCGCTGCGCATCCAGGCCGGTGGCGATCATGGCTTTCAGGGTTTTGCCGCACGCTTGCCGATGCTCTTTGCCTTCGCCGGTATTGCGCCCCACCTGTGGCGCGATACCGACTTTTCCGACCTTTAATAACCACCAGAGACCCCATGGCCAGTTACAACGCAGACGCCATTGAAGTCCTTTCCGGCCTGGATCCGGTGCGCAAGCGCCCGGGCATGTACACCGACACCAGCCGGCCCAACCACCTGGCCCAGGAAGTCATCGACAACAGCGTCGACGAGGCCCTGGCCGGGCATGCCAGCTCGATCCAGGTGATCCTCCATGAGGACAATTCCCTGGAAGTACTGGACGACGGCCGCGGCATGCCGGTGGATATTCACCCCGAGGAGGGCGTCTCTGGGGTCGAACTGATCCTCACCAAGCTGCACGCCGGCGGCAAGTTCTCCAACAAGAACTACCAGTTTTCCGGCGGCTTGCATGGCGTCGGGATTTCCGTGGTCAACGCCCTGTCGACCCGCGTCGAAGTGCGGGTCAAGCGCGATGGCAGCGAATACCGCATGACCTTTGCCGATGGCTTCAAGGCCAGCGATCTGGCCGTGATTGGCACGGTCGGCAAGCGCAACACCGGTACCAGCGTGCAGTTCTGGGCGGATACCAAGTATTTCGATTCACCGAAGTACTCGGTCAGCCGCCTCAAGCATGTGCTCAAGGCCAAGGCCGTGCTCTGCCCGGGGCTGCACGTCAGCTTCGAGGACAAGGCCGCTGGCGAGCGGGTCGAGTGGCTGTACGAGGAGGGGCTGCGCTCCTACCTGGTGGATGCGGTCAGCGAGTTCGAGCGCCTGCCGCTCGAGCCGTTCTGCGGCAGCCTCCGCGGCAATAAGGAGGCGGTCGACTGGGCGCTGCTGTGGCTGCCGGAGGGCGGCGATACGGTGCAGGAGAGCTACGTCAACCTGATCCCCACGGCCCAGGGCGGTACCCATGTCAACGGTCTGCGCCAGGGCCTGCTGGATGCCATGCGCGAATTCTGCGAGTTCCGCAGCTTGCTGCCGCGCGGGGTCAAGCTGGCCCCGGAAGACATCTGGGAGCGCATCGCCTTCGTCCTGTCGACCAAGATGCAGGATGCGCAGTTCTCCGGCCAGACCAAGGAGCGCCTGTCCTCACGCGAGGCCGCGGCCTTCGTCTCCGGGGTGGTCAAGGATGCCTTCAGTTTGTGGCTCAACGCCCACCCGGAGCTCGGTCAGCAGCTCGCCGAACTGGCGATCAATAACGCCAACCGCCGCCTCAAGGCCGGCAAGAAGGTCGAGCGCAAACGCATCACCCAGGGCCCGGCGCTGCCCGGCAAGCTGGCTGACTGCGCCGGCCAGGACCCGATGCGCTCCGAGCTGTTCCTGGTCGAGGGCGATTCCGCCGGCGGCAGCGCCAAGCAGGCGCGCGACAAGGAGTTCCAGGCGATCCTGCCGTTGCGCGGCAAGATCCTCAATACCTGGGAAGTGGATGTCGGCGAAGTGCTGGCGTCCCAGGAAGTGCACAACATCGCGGTGGCCATCGGCATCGATCCCGGCTCCAACGACCTGAGTCAGCTGCGCTACGGCAAGATCTGCATTCTCGCCGACGCCGACTCCGACGGTCTGCACATCGCCACCCTGCTGTGTGCGCTGTTCGTCCAGCATTTTCGCCCGCTGGTGGATGCCGGGCACATCTACGTGGCCATGCCGCCGCTGTACCGCATCGACCTGGGCAAGGAGATTTTCTATGCCCTGGACGACGCCGAGCGCGATGGCATCCTCGACCGCCTGGTCGCCGAGAAGCGTCGCGGCAAGCCGCAGGTCACCCGCTTCAAGGGCCTGGGTGAGATGAATCCGCCGCAGCTGCGCGAAACCACCATGGACCCCAATACCCGGCGCCTGGTGCAGCTGACTCTGGAAGATTTTCCTGGCACCCAGGAACTCATGGACATGCTGCTGGCGAAGAAGCGTGCCAGCGACCGCAAGTCCTGGCTGGAGTCGAAGGGCAACTTGGCCGAGGTGTTGCTTTGATCCGGCGCCTGGCTGTGGCCCTGTTGCTGGTCGCCGCCCCGGCGCTGGCCGAAACCCAGGCCCTGGAAGAGCTGAAGCTGGTCAGCGAGCATCCGATCGATGGCATCGCCGCCGGCAATCTGTCGGGGCTGGCCTGGTGCGGCGAGGCGCTCTGGGCCGTTTCCGATCGCGAGGATGACCGGCTGTATCGCCTGGCTGGCGGTGACGCCGTCTGGCAGGCCGAGGCCGAGCACTTTGTCGCCCCACCCGCGCCCTCGAACTCGCTGCCCTGGGGCTTGCGCATGCGCACCTGGGCCACCGGTCTGGTGCGTGGCGGTTACCTGGATTTCGAAGGCTTGTCCTGCGATGCCATCGGCAATCGCTATCTGGTCAGTGAGGCGCGCGCCGCCGTGTTGCAGATTCCTCCTGCCGGGGCACCGCAGTGGCTGGCATTGCCCGCTGGCATGGTGCGCCAGGCGCGTGCCAGCAGCATGCTCTGGCACTTCAACTCGCTGTTCGAGGGGGTGGCGATCGATCCTGCCGGCGAGCGTCTGTGGTTGGCGGCCGAGCGCCAGCGTCGCGGCCTGCTGGCGTTGCACAAGCAGGGTTCGAGCTGGCGCTGCACCACTGGTTGTGTGCTGATGAGTGAAGGCGGTAGGGCACCATCACCGCCGCAGTTGGGCGGCGAGGCGCAACCCCGGGATTTTTCCGCCGTGGTCTTGCACAAGGAAAAACTCTTCACCCTCGAGCGTCAGGCCCATCGCATCTGTCGACGCAAGCTGAGCGATGGTGCGGTCGAGCGCTGCTGGTCGTTTGCCAGCGAAGCCTTGACCGATGCGCGGCGATATCCATCGCCCTATGGCTTGGCCGAGGCGCTGTGGATCGATGAGCAGGGGGCCTGGGTCGGTATCGACAATGGTCAGCACAGCCGTGCCGATGGCGAACAGCGTCCGGTAGTCTGGCGTTTCGCCGCACCCAAAGGCGGCTGGGGTCGTCGGTGAGCACGCCAGCGGCAGGGCGGCGGGTCGGCCGGGTAATGCTGGTGCTGGCCTGGGGCGCCGCGTTGCTGCTGGCCACGCACTTCTTCGGCAAATGGGAGGAGCGGCGCAACAACCCCAACCAGGCACCGCAGTCGGAGCATGTCGATGGTTATATCGAGGTGCGCCTGCTGAGCAGTCGCGGCGGTCATTACCTGCTGGGCGGCCAGATCAACGGCGCCAGCGTGACCCTGCTGCTCGATACCGGCGCCACCGCCGTCGCCGTGCCAGCGGCCTTGGCCGAACGCCTCGGTCTTGCGCGCGGTGCGCCGGTGCAGATCCGTACCGCCAATGGCACCGTCATCGGCTACCGTACCCGGCTGGTCAGCCTGCAGCTCGGCGAGATCCAGTTGCGCGATGTGGCCGCCTTGATCACTCCGGGCATGGACGGCGACGAAGTGCTGCTCGGCATGAGTGCCCTGAAACAACTCGAATTTACCCAGCGCGACGGCACCCTGGTGCTGCGCCAGTCGACTTCGCAACAATCCACTTTGCAATGAGGCACGCATGAGCGAACCCCTCGATTTGAGCCTGGACGGTGTTGAGCGCCGCTCCCTTGCCGACTTCACCGAGCAGGCTTATCTCAATTATTCGATGTACGTGATCATGGATCGCGCCCTGCCGCATATCGGCGACGGTCTCAAGCCAGTACAGCGGCGGATCATCTACGCCATGAGCGAGCTGGGCCTGGACGCCGATTCCAAGCACAAGAAGTCGGCGCGTACCGTCGGCGACGTGCTCGGCAAGTTCCACCCACACGGCGACTCGGCCTGCTATGAAGCCATGGTGTTGATGGCCCAGCCGTTCAGCTACCGCTACACCCTGGTCGACGGCCAGGGCAACTGGGGCGCGCCGGACGATCCCAAGTCATTCGCCGCCATGCGTTACACCGAGGCGCGCCTGTCACGCTACGCCGAGGTGCTGCTGAGCGAGCTGGGCCAGGGCACCGTGGATTGGGTGCCGAACTTCGACGGCACCCTCAACGAGCCGGCGACCCTGCCGGCGCGCCTGCCCAATATCCTGTTGAATGGCACCACCGGCATCGCCGTGGGCATGGCCACCGACGTGCCGCCGCATAACCTGCGCGAAGTGGCCGCGGCCTGTATCCGCCTGCTCGATCAGCCGGACGCCACGGTCGAGCAGCTGTGCGAGCATGTGCTCGGCCCGGATTATCCGACCGAGGCGGAGATCATCACCCCGCGCGCAGATTTGCTGAAGATCTACGAAACCGGCAAGGGCTCGGTGCGCATGCGCGCCGTCTATCGCGTCGAGGACGGCGACATCGTGGTCACCGCGCTGCCGCATCAGGTGTCCGGGGCCAAGGTGCTGGAACAGATCGCCGGGCAGATGCAGGCGAAGAAGCTACCGATGGTCGCCGATCTGCGCGACGAGTCGGACCACGAGCACCCGTGCCGCATCGTGATCATCCCGCGCTCCAATCGGGTCGATGCCGCTGAGCTGATGCAGCACCTGTTCGCCACCACCGAGCTGGAGTCGAGCTACCGGGTCAACACCAATGTCATCGGCCTGGATGGCAAACCGCAGGTGAAGAACCTGCGCCAGTTGCTCAAGGAGTGGCTGGAATACCGGGTGGGCACGGTACGCCGGCGCCTGCAGTTCCGTCTGGACAAGGTCGAGCATCGCCTGCACCTGCTGGAAGGTCGCCTGATCGCCTTCCTCAACCTGGATGAAGTGATCCATATCATCCGCACCGAGGATCAGCCCAAGCCGGTGCTGATGGAGCGCTTCGGTCTCACCGATGTGCAGGCCGAATACATTCTGGAAACCCGCCTGCGCCAGCTGGCGCGGCTGGAAGAGATGCAAATCCGCGGCGAGCAGGACGCCCTGGCCAAGGAGCGCGCCAAGTTGCTGGCCTTGCTCGGCAGCGAAGCCAAGCTGAAGAAGCTGGTGCGCGATGAAATCATCAAGGACGCCGAAACCTACGGCGATGACCGCCGTTCGCCGATCGTCGCCCGCGCCGAGGCCAAAGCCTTGTCGGAAACCGAGTTGATGCCGACCGAGCCGGTCACCGTGGTGATTTCGGAGAAAGGCTGGGTACGTTGTGGCAAGGGCCATGACATCGACGCCACGGGCCTGTCATACAAGGCTGGGGACGGCTTCAAGACCGCTGCACCGGGACGCTCGAACCAGTACGCGGTATTTATCGATTCGACCGGCAGGAGCTATTCGCTGGCGGCGCATTCCTTGCCGTCGGCGCGCGGCCAGGGCGAGCCGCTGACTGGACGTCTGACGCCGCCACCGGGGGCGACCTTCGAGTGTGTGTTGCTGCCGGACGACAGCGCCCTCTATGTGGTCGCCTCGGATGCCGGCTACGGCTTCGTGGTCAAGGGCGAGGACCTGCAAGCCAAGAACAAGGCCGGCAAGGCGCTGCTCAGCCTGCCGCCTGGCGCCAAGGTGCTGGCGCCCAAGCCGTTGCTCAGTCGCGAGCTGGACTGGCTGGCTGCCGTGACCACCGAGGGACGGCTGCTGCTGTTTCCGGTGCGCGACTTGCCGCAACTGGGCAAGGGCAAGGGCAACAAGATCATCGGCATCCCCGGCGAGCGGGTTGCCAGTCGCGAGGAATACCTCACCGACCTGGCAGTGTTGCCGAGCGGCGCGACCTTGGTGTTGCAGGCTGGCAAGCGTACCTTGTCGCTCAAGGCGGATGACCTGGAGCACTACAAGGGTGAGCGGGGCCGCCGTGGCAACAAGCTGCCGCGTGGCTTTCAGCGGGTCGATGCGCTGCTGGTAGAGCAGCAGGGTTAGCGGACGGAGGACTGGATGGTTGGGAGCGGACAGGGCGCCGGCTTGCACTGGTCGGTAGCGGATGGCCAGCCGGCGCGCCTGTGCGTGGACGGAGCCTGGCTGCTGCAAGCGCCCAAACCCGACCTTGAAGCTATCTGGTACAGCCAGCGGCAATTGCCTGCGCAGTTGCCGGTGGATGTCGCCGTGGCGGCCTGGGACAGCAGTCTGCTGGCGCTGCTGCGGCGCCTGCAGCGCCTGGCCGTGGCGCAGGACGTGGAGCTGCGTTGGCAAGGCTTGCCGGACGGTGTCGAACGGCTGTTGCAGATGGCCGCCCAGCCGTCGACCCAGGCCCAGGAAGAACCGGCGCCGGCCTATGGCGCGGTGGCCAGGCTGGGGCTGCTGTTACTCGGCGTGCTGGCCAGTGTCGCTCAGGCCTGCCGCTTTCTTGGTGAGGTGCTGCTGGCCCTCGGGCGTCAGCTGCGCGGTCGCGGACGCATGCGCCGGGGTGATTTCTGGCTGGCCCTGCAACAGTGCGGGCCGGGCGCGCTGCCGATAGTGGCGCTGATCGCCATGCTGGTCGGCCTGATCCTGGCATTCGTCGGCGCTGCCCAGCTGGAGGCCTTCGGTGCCCAGCTGTACATCGCCAATATGGTCGCCATCGGCATGACCCGCGAGATGGGCGCGCTGATGACCGCGGTGATCATGGCCGGACGTACCGGCGCGGCCTACGCGGCGGAGCTGGGCAGCATGCAGGCCAACGAGGAGATCGATGCACTGAAGACCTTCGGTTTTCCGCCGCTGGAGTTTCTCGTTCTGCCGCGATTGCTGGCGCTGGTGGTGAGCATGCCGCTGCTCTGCGTGTTCGCCGACGCCCTCGGCATTCTCGGCGGTTTCGTCATCGGCTCCGGTCTGTTCGATATTTCCGCGCCGCTCTACCTCAGGCAGAGCCTGGAAATGCTTAGCCTCAACGATTTCCTGGTGGGGATTGGCAAGAGCCTGGTGTTTGCCGTGCTGATCGGTCTGATCGGCTGTCACTACGGCTTGGCCTGCGGGCGCAATGCCCAGGCCGTTGGGCAGGCAACCACCCGGGCGGTGGTCAGCATCATCGTGGCGCTGGTGGTCAGTGACGCATTGATTACCCTGATTTGCACCCGGCTGGGGGTCTGAGATGAACGATGCGCTGTTGGTCGCCGAGGATCTCAGTGCCGGCTACGGCAGTCTGGTGATTCAGCACGACCTGAATTTCTCCATCCGTCGGGGCGAGGTGTTCGTCATCATGGGCGCCAGCGGTTGCGGCAAGAGCACCCTGTTGCGTCACCTGATCGGCCTGCAGGCGCCACTGGCCGGACGGGTGCTGTTCAATGGCGAGGACTTCTGGGCGGGCGACGAGGATAGTCGTGGCGCCTTGCAGCAGCACTTCGGCGTGCTCTACCAGAATGGCGCATTGTGGGGTTCGATGACCCTGCGAGAAAATATCTGCCTGCCGCTAGCCGCCTACCGCCAGCATTTGCAGCCGGCTGAGTTGGTTGAGCTGGCGGCATTGAAGCTGGCGCTGGTTGGCCTGGCCGGCTGCGATGAGTTGTATCCGTCGCAGCTGTCTGGGGGCATGCGCAAGCGCGCGGCCTTGGCCAGGGCGCTGGCGCTCGACCCGCAGGTGTTGTTCTTCGATGAGCCTTCGGCCGGCCTCGATCCGATCAGCTCGCAGTCCCTGGACGAACTGATCCTGCAGCTACGCGATAGCCTGGGTTCGAGCATTGTGCTGGTGACCCATGAGCTGGCGAGCATCCAGGCGGTAGCCGATACCTGTCTGTTTCTCGACAATCAGAGCCACACCCAGATTGCCCTGGGCACCCTGCAGGAATTGCTGGCCGATGGGCCGGAGCAGGTGCAGCGCTTTTTGCGCCGGGGCGAAACGGCTGACAACGTGGAGACGGCATGAGCGAAGCGCGTAAACCTTTTATGATTGGTGCCTTCCTGCTCGGCGGCCTGGCCCTGCTGGCCGCGGGTCTGCTGCTGCTGTCGCGCGACAGCTGGTTCAGTCAGCCCAGTGAGTACGTGGTGTATTTTACCGGTGCCCTGGATGGCCTGGATGTTGGCGCCGATGTCACCTACCGCGGGGTCAAGGTCGGCACGGTGCGTGAGATTCGCCTGTCCTACGACCCTGAGCTCAAGGATGTGGTGATGCCGGTGGTGCTGCGCATCAATGCTCCAGAGCGGCAGCAGGCCGGCTCCCGCAGTTTCGATCAGTTCATCGGTCAACTGGTTGAGCGTGGTCTGCGCGCTCAGTTGCAGACGCCCAGCCTGCTGACCGGCAAGGCGATAGTCGCGCTGGACATGTTTCCGGAGCAGGCCGGCTATGTGCGTACGCGGCATGAACTGGATTTGCCGACCATTCCCAGTGTGCCGTCGCGTATCGATGAGATTGCCGATGTGCTGCGCGAGCTGGCTGGCAGCCTGCGCGAATTGCCGTTGCAGGAGATGGTCGTCTCGGCCACGCGAACCCTGCAGTCGCTGGAAAAATTGACCGGCTCCCCGCAATTGCAACAAGGCCTGGTGAGCATGAGTCAGTTGCTGGTTAAGCTCGACCGCCTGAGTGGCCGCCTGGAACAGCAACTGCCGCCGATCATGGATAATGTTCAGCAGAGCAGTGTTGACCTGCGGGACGCAGTGGGCGAAATTCGTCGCGCGGCGCAGCATGCAGTACAGGCTTTGCAGCAAATCAACCAGCTGGCAGCCGACAGTCGTCGCAGTCTCGGCCCGGAATCCGAGGTACAGTACGAAGCATTGCGTGCCCTGCAGGAGCTCAGTCGGGCTGGAAAAGCGTTGCAGCGCACGATGGAAGGGCTCGATCAGCAGCCCCAATCACTTATATTTGGCAAATCAAGGTAATGTTTTAATGAGATCGTTGCACTTCTCGCCGCCGTTGTTGTTGCTTCTTGCGGTCTTGACCCTGCAGGGCTGCGCAATACTGCAGCCACCTGCACAGTTCTATCAGCTCGAGCAGGGCAACCCTGAGCTGCCACAGGACGATAAAGGGCCGGCGTTACTGCTCGGCCCGTTAAAACTGGCGGACTATCTGTTGCGCGAGAACCTGGTGCAGCGCGAGCTCGACGACAGCCTCTCGTTCAGCCAGAAGACCCGCTGGGCCGGTAGTCTGCAGGACGATGTCGGCCAACTGCTGCTGCGCCAATTGGCCGGACAGCTCGATACCAGCCGCGTCGCGCTGTATCCGGATCGCGTCGGTTTCTCCAGTCAGGTACAGGTTGTACTGAACATCAGCCGGCTGGATTCTGGGGTGCAGCAGCCTGCGGTACTCGAAGCGCAATGGCGTCTGCTCGATTCTGCCGGGGTGCAGCGTAGCAGTCGGGTGGTGCGCCTGCAGGCCGAGCACGGCGGCACGGTGGTCGGGCAAGTGCGGGCGCAGAGTCAGCTGTTGCAGCAATTGGCCGATGAATTGGCCGGCGCAATCAAGGCCATGTCGATTGCCGGGACAGCTGCGCCGCGCAAGCCGGCGGTCGCCGCGCCGACCAAACCGCCGGTCAAGAGTCGGCCGATTCCGCTGCTTGAGCCGGCCACGCAAACGGAAGTGTTCCGCTTCTGAGCACCAGCAGGCTGTCGGGTTTTCGTGTAATCGAGGTCCGACAGTCGGCCAGCTAACGCCTTCAGTGCGTGCGGTGTTCGTGCATGTGCGCCAGCTGGCGTTCCAGCAATGACGGGTAAGGCTCCAGCAGGCGCTCCACGCAGCAGGCCCCTTCCGGGCTGGCGATGGTGCGAATACGCGCACGCTGGCGTACCAGGGCATCATCACCCACACGGCGTTCGAGCAGCAGCAGGTTGCGGCTGTGCTGGGACAAGGCCAGCGCATCCTGGGCGGTCTCGCTGAGCAACAGCTCGCCCTGGCTCAAATCGAGCAGGTCTTCACCCTGGGTCAGGCCCAATTGCAGTTGCAGGGTGATGCCGCTGTCGGCAACCTCGATTTGCAAGGCATGGCCGAGTGCACGCATCAGTTCGCCACAGCAGATGGCATGGGTCAGGTAATCCTCACCACTGTCCTGGCGATGGAACAGCATCAGGCTGCTACCGTCGTTGAGGGTGTGCAATTCGCCTTGATAGAGCGCCGAGGCCTGGTTCAGGCAATCGCGATAGCGCTGCAGCAAATCCAGCAGGCGTGTGCGCGGCAGGCGTCGGAGCTGCTCCTGGGCGCCCAACTGAATGGCCAGCACGGCGCTCTGTTGTGGGCCGCCGACGGTCAGCGTGGGAATCGCTGCCGATTGATCGCCGTGGTCACGCAGCTCGGCGAAGGGATCATCATCGTGCGGCTGGCCGACGGCGCTGTCAGCGTCCGTCTGCTTGAGGCCGTCGAAACGCTCGTCGTGCAGGTCGCGCACCTCGAAGGTCGGCTCATCGTCATCGTCATCGTCTTCATCGCCGAAGTCGTGCTCATCGACCTCGTCGTCGTGGAAGTCCTCCGGTTCTGGTTCCGGCTCTGGTTTTTCCGGTACCAGGCGCATTTGCAGTTGGCGCGCCAGATCGCCAATTTCGTCCTGGCGGCCGGCACCGGGCGCCGGGTCATCCGGGTCGCGTAACCAGACGCGCAGCTGTAGCAGCGGGGTGGAGATATGGCGGCCCAGGCGCATGCTCAGGGCCAGGGTCAGGGCCAGCAGAATCAGGCTGAGGATGCCCATGCTCTGCAGGCTGATGGTCATCGGTTGCTGGAATTGACGCATATCCAGGCTGATGCGCAATTGGCCGGCGATGACTTCCTGAAAGGTAATCGGGGTCGAGTACAGGCCTTCGGTCTCGCCCAGCATGGTTTTGCTCGGGCGCGAACCCGCTTCGGCGAGCACGCGGTTATCCACGCTGTAAATCGCCGCGTGAGCCACCAGCGGATTTTTCACCAGGTTATTCAGCAGCACGCTGAGACTGAGGATGTCATTGGACACCAGCAACTCGGTGGCTGAAGTGGCCGTCTGAGTGATCAGACTGGTGCCCAGGGCTTCGGCCTGCTGCTCCATCGCATGCTTGAACTGCATACCGATCACCCAGGCGTAGATCACCAGCGCCATGGCCACGAGTAGCAGGCTATGGCTGGCGATGCGCAAGGCCAGGGGCACGCGGCGTTGACGCAGAGCCTGGAACAGCAGCAGGAAGAAATTATCGGGTTTTACGGGGGCGGGCCGGTTCACAGAGCTCGGCTCTTATCGACTGTAGGTGTCGCGCAGTATAGCGACCGCTATGCATAGGGAAAAGCGCCGTGCGTGTCCGTATGGTCGCGAAAATGGGTAGAATATGCGGCTTTTCAGCAGGCTTGCACTGCTGTTGACCATTAACCGAGCCCCGGAGGGTGCGCCTTGCGCGAAATCGTCCTGATCAATATTACCGGCGAAGACCGTCCCGGTCTGACTGCCGCCATCACCGGTGTACTGGCCCAAGGCGGGGTGAATATCCTCGATATCGGCCAGGCGGTGATCCACGACACTCTGTCTTTCGGCATTTTGGTGGAGATTCCGCCTACCGAGCAGGGCTCCTCGGTACTCAAGGATCTGCTGTTCGCCGCCTACAAACTCGAGCAGCAGGTGCGTTTCACGCCGGTGTCCGAGGCGGATTACCAGCAGTGGGTCGGTGGTCAGGGCAAGGCACGGCATATCGTGACGCTGTTGACCCGCAAGGTGACCGCCGAACAATTGCAGCGCGTCAGCGCGATTACCGCCAAGTACGACCTGAACATCGATCATATCGATCGTCTGTCCGGGCGCATGCCGCTGGATATGCCGGCCGAGCAGGGCAAGGGCTGTATCGAGTTTTCCGTGCGCGGCGAGCCTGCCGATCAGGCGGCCTTGCGTGCCGAGTTCCTCAGTGTGGCCCAGGAGTTGAATGTCGACATCGCTTTCCAGCGCGACTCGCTGTTCCGCCGTAATCGCCGTCTGGCGGTGTTCGACATGGACTCGACACTGATCGAGGCCGAGGTGATCGACGAACTGGCCAAGGCCGCCGGGGTCGGTGAGCAGGTTTCGGCGATTACCGAACGGGCCATGCGCGGTGAGTTGGACTTCGCCGCCAGCTTCAGGGAGCGCTTGGCCCTGCTCAAGGGCTTGCCGGAAAGCGTGCTGGCCGATGTCGGCGCCTCCTTGCGTCTGACCGAAGGGGCCGAGACGCTGTTCAGCGAGTTGCACCGCCTCGGCTACAAGACCGCGATTCTGTCCGGCGGCTTCAGCTACTTCGCCAAGCAACTGCAGGCCAAACTGGGCATCGACTACGTATTTGCCAACGAGCTGCAGATCGTCGACGGCCTGGTCACTGGCGTGGCCGTCGAGCCGATCGTCGACGCCCAGCGCAAGGCCGACCTGCTGCGCGAGCTGGCTGAGAAAGAAGGGTTGCGCCTAGAGCAGACCATCGCCGTCGGTGATGGCGCCAACGACCTGCCGATGCTGGCCATCGCCGGCCTGGGCGTGGCATTCCGCGCCAAGCCGCTGGTCAAACAGTCGGCCAAGCAGGCCATCTCGACCCTGGGCCTGGATGGCGTCCTCTATCTGCTTGGCTTCCGCGATCGCGACGGTCTGGAGTAGCGCCTATGTCGTGGAGTGCATAGTGAGGGGTGGCCCGCGGTGCCAGGTCGACCCGCTGCGACTCGACGATATTCATCAGTTGGCGCATGCGTTCCTTGCCGCCGGAGCGCAGCGAGGAGGCGATCTTCTTGTCGCCCAGGCCGGCGTTGAAAGCGTCCAGCGGGATCTGCAGATCGCAGGAGTAAGTGCCCAGGCTGGGCAGGGTGCCGCCGGGCTTGAGTACCCGCAGGGTGCTCTCGACAGTGGACTGCAGGCCCGGCGCCTCGATCGAGGCATCCATGCCGCGACCGCCGGTCGGGCGCATGATTTCTGTCACCACGTCCACCTGCTCGAAGTTGAGGGTGACCTCAGTGCCGAGCTGGTGGGCAACCGCCAGGCGCGTATCGACATGACCTAGCGCAATGAAGGTGCTGACACCGCGCAACTTGGCGCCCGCGATGGCGCAATGACCCGCTGGCCTTCGCGATAACCCTGCACGTTACGTTCGCGTTGCTCGATGATGCCCACCGGCTGGTGGCCGATGGGCAGGCCGACGGCTACCAGGTATTCCCCTTGAGGATGCGCACATCGCTGCCGCAGATAGTGGTGGTGATGCGCCGCAAGGCATCGGTTGAACCGATTTTTTGAATGGGCTTGTCTTGCCGCTCGCTGCGACCGGGCGCGACCCATGCCACGGTTTTCATCATGGTTACGGGGTTTTCCAGGGCAGCCAAGGTATCGAAACCCGCAAACTCATGGGCTGACCGGGAGGATGCCCCGGGTCAAGTGGGCGTGGTACCGGCCGAGAGGGCTGGCTTTGGCGCAGCAGAGGGTTGTATTCGGGGGCAGTGACAGCCAGTCGCTTGGCTGTCAGGAGGGGCTACTCGTCGCCCGCCGAGAAGTCGTAGTCCATCGCCTGACTAGGGCCTTGCAGGTAGTAGCCCTGGATGTAATTGACCCCGGCCTGCCAGAGCGTGGCCAGCACGCTGGCGCTCTCGATGAAGGGCACTATGGTCAGCTTGGCTTGAGCGTGCAGGCTGGCCAGCAGGGTTTTCAGTGCTTCCTGGCTCTCTGGGGTAGACAGGTCCTGGGAGAAGGAGCCGTCGATCTTGACGA
The DNA here is from genome assembly GCF_002025205.1 of Pseudomonas sp. CC6-YY-74. Lineage (GTDB taxonomy): Bacteria > Pseudomonadota > Gammaproteobacteria > Pseudomonadales > Pseudomonadaceae > Aquipseudomonas > Aquipseudomonas paeninsulae. The sequence goes on from NZ_CP019947.1 coordinate 4,835,672, forward strand.
AATCGATGTGCAGGTGCTTGAGGGTGTTGAAGGGATTGATTGCGCAGCCGAACTGGCTGAGCGCTACCTTGCAGTGCAGTTCGCTCAAACCCAGGGTCAGTGCCTTGGCCTGCTTGAGGTAGGCGATGGCATCCGGTTCTCTGAGCTGGAAGGTCAGTGCATCCGAGGGCAGGCGCGCGGCTGTCAGGGCTACGCTGAGCCATGGCAGCAGGGTCTGATCCTGCAGGCTGGCGCTCGACAGGTGGACGAACAGGTGGGTGTTGTGGCCCTTATTGCGGTGGTCGGCGAGCAGCTTGATCGAGTTGAGGATCACCCAGCGGTCGATTTTCTCGCCCAGGCCAGCCTCTTTGGCGGCGTTGAGAAACTCGTGCGGCGGAACCTCTTCGCCTTGCGGGCTGAGCAGGCGCAGCAAGACCTCATAGTATTCATGGCTGTCGCCGCGCAAGCTGATGATCGGCTGGAATAGCAGGCGGTAGCTGTTGTGCTCCAATGCTTGCTGGACCATGGCGACTATGTTGCCGCGGTTGGCCGCCGCGGCCAGCTCATCGCCAGGGTTGAACAATTTCAGTGCGTTACCCGCGGCCAGTTCGTCGGCGCAACGTTGGGCGCGGTCGACCACTTCCTGAGCTTTCGGGGTTTTCTCGTTGAGGCCGGCGACGCCAATCGACAGGGTGCTCTGTGCCGTGCGGCCGTTGACATCGAACAGGTGGCTTTCGAGCTTTTTCAGCAGGCTTGCCAGGCCGGCTTCGGCTTGCTCCGGGGTCTTCCCGGGCTGCAAGACGGTGAATACATCGTCGCCAAAGCGCGCCAGTTGCGCCTCGTGGGTAAAGTGACCGCGCAGCAGGCTGGCCAGGTCGGTGAGCAGTAAGTCGATTCCCGCCAGACCAACTTCTGCCAGCAGGCTGGCATAACGGTCGATGCGGATATAGGCCAGGCTGGCCGGCTGGCCGGCATTCACTGCACGCTCGGCAGCAGCGTCCATCAGGCCGAGGAAATGGTTGCGGTTGTACAGGCCGGTGACCAGGTCCTGGCTGCTGATTTCGCGCAGCTTCTCTTCCAGTTCGGCGTTGCCACTTGCTGCGTGGATCACCACCTGAATACAGGGTTCGCCATCGTAGGCGGCCGGCGAGAAACTCATGCGCACCGGGACGGTCTGGCCGTTGGCCCGGACGCCGGTACAGGCCAGTTCGGCGCTGCCTTCGGCACTCTGGTAGTTTTTCAGGAAGTCTTTGAAGTTGCGTTGGTCGGCGCTGGCGATCAGGTCGATCATCGGCATGCCTTCCAGCTCATCGCCATCCGGATAAGCGAAGAGTTCGAGGTAGGCACGGTTGGCATAGATATGCATGCCGTCATGCACGTAGGTGATGGCATCGACCGAGCTGTCGAGCAGCAACTGGCAGCGTTTCTCTGCTTCGCGCAGGGCCACTTCGGCGGCGCGCCGGGCGCGGCGTTCTTCGAGGTTGGCCAGTTCGCGTTTGGCCACCAGCACCAGGCGCTCGTCTTCGCCTTGCGGCAGCGCATCCTGGGCGCCCAGCGCCAGGGCTTCGGTGATGCTGTCGGAGTCGTTGTCGGCGAGCAGCTGGATGACGGGAATATCTTTCGCCTGGCGGCGAATCGCGTTGATCGCGTCGCCCGGATCGAGGTTTTCGCTGCTGGGCGCACAGATCAACAGATCCCAGCTTTGCTGCAGGGTCTCGGCCAGGTCGTCGCTGGAGGTCAGGCGATGCACGCGCGTAGCACGGCCGGCGTTACGGAACAGACTGACGAGACGCTCGGCCTCGTTCTGCGAGTCTTCGAGGATCAGCAGGCGAATGGTTTTTTTTTCGATGGCCATATCAGGAGTCAAATCTGTGGCGAACGTGCGCGAAAAGGCGACGAAAATTGGTCTTTCGGCAATCTACAGCGACTTCCATAGCGAGTCAAAGTCTTCCTCCCCTCCTGCGCTGTGGCTGCCATGGGCTGTGACGGGTTTCCCGGTCTCGCTGGGTTTTTGTTCGACACTACGGTATTCGAACTGAGTGAAGCTGCCGGTGCTGGTTTTGCGCTGGCTGAGCACGGCGCGATGTTCCGTGCCATTGATGTTGATCATCACCTTGTTGCCTTCCTGGAAGGGCAGGCGTGGGGTGATCAAGGTAGCGGGTCGGGAGATCGCGCTGATTTCCGGCAGCAGCAGTGTGCGCAGGTATTGGCTGTTATGTTCGGCCTTGCGCAGTAGTTGCAAACCGCAAGGTTGTGCATGCGGGGCGATCAGCTCGATGCCCATCTGTGTGCCGCCACCGCGCACCTGGCGGATCCAGCGTACCACCGCGACGCTCCAGCCCTGTTCTGGCGAATCCTGTACGCCGAGTAGTTCGCCGGCTTGCAGCTGGCTCGGCACCTCTTTGGGCCAGGACAGGCAGTAGCCACCGGGGCTGTGGTTGACGATCGGCAGGGCGAAGGTCGGGTGGCTCTCGATGCCCGCGGACTCTGTCAGCGTCTCTTGAGTGGTGGATTTGCTGTACTCGATTTCCTCCAAGGGCAATCGGGTGTCCCAGCTGGCACTCTTCTCTGTGTCGAAGGCTTTCGCCCAGACATCCGGGGTGCCAGTGCTGGTGTCGGCGCCGAATACCGCCGTTTTGGTTTCACTCGGCTGTTGCAGGATCTCGTTGAAGGGGCGTTCATTCGCCAGGAAAAAATGCAGTGCGCTCATGCCAATGCACAACTTCAGGGTGCCCTGGCCGTGGGTGCGATTGAAGGTCCGTTCGGAGATGTCGCCCCAGGCGGCGCTGAGGTGTTGCAGCATGTCCGTGCTGAATCCTTCGGGTACCAGCAGGCGCGACTGGCCGGCGTTTTCCGCAGGCAGCAGCAGGTACTCCTGGATTGCATCAACCAGTGGATGTGGGTCGATACCCAGCGCGTTGTGCAGCTCTTTGTCCTGAAACAGCGAGGTGTAGCGCGGTGGGCCATCCACTTGCGGAGTGAGCGCAAACAGGCTCGAGGGCGCATCGCCGGCTTGCAGGCTGACCAGCGCGCTCCAGGGCTCGAGCACTTCGGCAAGGCGCGCGATGCCATTCTGCCGCATCTGGTTGCAGCGGGCGCAGCCGAGCAGCAAGGCGACCACATAGCTCTGCTCGGTGCTCAAACTCGGCGTGTGGCGAGCCAGTGGATCGCGGATCGCCAGTTTGTGCAGATTCCGCTCACGGGCGATCTGGTAGAGCTGGTGCAGTTCCAGCCAGAGACCTTCAGGCACGGGACAATACAATTGGCTGGCGCGAATCAGTGGGCCGCACAGGCTGTGGGTAGCGCGCTGCAGGGCGACGCTCAGTAGTGGGTTGCGCTCGCCATTATTTTGCGGAATCAGACTGGCGATGATCAGTTTGTAACCGAGGGCCAGATGGTTTTGCAGGGCCTGGCAGAGATTGGCGACTTTGCGTGGGCGTTCATCGAGGACAATCGCTTGGTTGAGGAAGTGCCGCTCCAGGTGTTTGCAGACGTAGTAAACCTCCGGGCGCAGCAACTCCAGCAAGTGCAGGCGGTTATCCGACGCAGTGCGCAACTGGTTGAGCTCGATCAGGGCTTGGTAAAGCTGGCGGGCGGTTTCGCCGATATTGGCTTTTGGCAGGTTGGCGATCCAGCGCTTGAGGTCGCGCGGGCTGGCATCGCAGAAAGACAGGCTTGGCTTTAGCGGGGTGGGGGCGCGGAGCAGTAAGTGGGAAGTCTGTTTATCCATCTAACTTGGATACTCCAACGCCCGGAGTTCAGCCGAGTCATTCTCTTGATAATCAATGCTGCGAACTTTAGCAGTATCTGGCTTGGGCCGCAGCCTTGCATAGGCCCGGTGCTTGAATCGTGATGGATCAGGCTGCCTACCTGCCTACCCGGCAGTGAGGGTTGCCGGGTGTGCAGCCCGTATGTGGCCGCTGCAAGTGGTTCGTCCCTTGCGGCGCTATGGGCAATATTTAGTCGACCTGGCTATTGCCGATGCTCTGACCCATCCGCACGTCGCTGTTGGCGCCCAGCGTTTCTGCCCAGCGCACCTGGTCGGGGCCGAACAATACGATAGCCGTCGAACCCAGTTTGAAGCGACCCAGTTCCGCCCCCTTGTCCAGGGCGATAGGCGCGCGCGCCGCCTCATCATAGCGGACGGTTTTCAGGTGGCGCTTGGGTGGCGTGACCAGGCCGGCCCAGACGGTTTCGATCGAGGCGACGATCATCGCGCCGACCAGCACCACGGCCATCGGCCCGCGCTCGGTGTCGAACAGGCAAACGACCCGCTCGTTGCGGGCGAACAGCTCCGGAACATTTGCCGCGGTGGTCTGGTTGACCGAGAACAGCCGGCCCGGCACGTAGACCATTTCCCGCAGGGTGCCGGCCAGCGGCATGTGCACGCGGTGGTAGTCCTTGGGCGACAGATAAATAGTCGCGAATTCACCGCCCATGAACGGGCTGGCACGCTCACTGTCACCGCCGAGCAGTTCGAGCACGCTGAAGCTGTGGCCCTTGGCCTGGAATACCCGGCCATGCTCGATCTTGCCCAGTTGGCTAACGGCGCCGTCGGCCGGGCTGAGGATCGCGCCAGGGGTGGTGTCGAGCGGGCGCGCGCCCTCTTTCAGGGTGCGGGTGAAGAACGCGTTGAAGTGCTCGAAAGCGCTCGGGTCTTCGATCTGCGCCTCGCTCATGTCGACCTGGTACTGCTTGACGAACCAGCTGATCAGGCGGTTCTTGAACCAGCCCGTGCGGCATTCGGCTGCGCAGCCGATCAGGCGCGACAGCAGGTGGTGCGGCAGCAGGTACTGGCTGAGGATGAACAGGCGATCTTTCATGGGTGTTCCTTGAGGATTCGACGGCATGCGGATGGCAGTTACTTGCTGGCTCAGCGTTCGACTGGGGTGTCAGGGTGGTTGCCCCACTCGCCCCAGGAACCGGCGTAGGCCTTGACCCGCGGATAGCCGAGCGCCTTGGCCACCAGGTAGGTGAAGCCGGAGCGATGGTGGGTCTGGCAGTGGGTGATGACTTCCTTGTCCGGGCTGATGCCGAGGCTGGCGAGTAGCGCGGGCATGTCCTGGCGAATGCGCAAGGCGCGAGCCGGATCCATGCCGGCAGTCCACTCGAAGTTGACTGCGCCAGGAATGTGACCGGCTTTGGCGGCGAAGGCCTTTTCACCGCGATACTCGGCGGGCGAGCGGGCATCCCAGATCGCCAGGTCGGCGGCGCCCAGGCGGCTTTGCAGGTATTCGCGGCTGGCTGTCGGACTGTCATCGAGGGTCAGCTTGAGCGTGCCGACGCACCCGGCGGGTTGCTCCGTGCTGAGCGGGCGATCCTCGGCCAGCCAGGCCTGCAGGCCGCCGTCGAGGTAGTGGTAATGACTGTGGCCGATCACATCCAGCAACCAGATGAAGCGTCCGGCCCAGCCACCGCCTTCATCGTCGTAGACCACATAGACAGCGTTCGGATTATGGCCCAGTTCGGCGAATAGCTGTTCGAGTTGCGCGAGGTCTGGAAGCAGGCCGGGTGCCGGCGGCTGGCCCAGTTGGGTGCGCTTGGGATCGACGAAGCGCGCGCCGGGGATGTGTCCGGCGGCATAGCGCGCCTCGCTGGTGAGGTCGACCAGAATCAGTTCGGGCGCATCCAGGCGCTTGGCCAGCTCGGTCGGTTCGATAACCAATGGCAACGCAGCGAAGGCAGTCATGCTGGGCCTCTTCAATAATAGGGAAAGGGGCGGATTGTAACGGAAAGGCTAACGCTCACGGTTGGCAAAACTGTCCAGGGCACGTTGAATACATTGCGCGGTTTTACCGAAGGCTTGCACGCTGGCATCGCTGAGCACGGCGCCGGCCTGGTCGGCGACGATGACCATTACCTCACGGTCGTTGCTGGCCAGTGAGCGGATCAGCAGGTGCTCGCTGGGAAATAACGCCTTCAGCGAGCCTGGCAGCAGGGCCGAGAATTGCGCGATATTGGCTGGCGTCAGGCGCAGCTGTGCCGGTGCCTTGAGCAGGCGCCGCAGCACCTGGCTCTGCTGTGGGTCGATGACCAGGGTGCTTGCCGACTTGTCCAGGCCGGCCTGTTGTTGGGCTCGCAGGCGGCTGTGGCTGGGGTCGGCCAGGAGCAGTAATACCCGCGACATGCCGCAGGCTTGCAGGGCTTGAGTGGCACCGCTGGTGAGCTGGTCGAGGTTGTGGAATGCACTCGGTTGCGCAAGCAATTGCGCGCAATGTTGGCGCCATCCATTGTCTGTAGGCGTTGCCGGCGTTGCCGTCGCCGCAGGGGTGATGGTTTTGCCTTGCAAGCGCCGCGCATCCCAGGGCCAGAGTAGGGCTTGGGCCGGATGCCAGAGATCGGCCGTGGCTTGCTGGCGTGCACTCTGCGCCGCGTGCTGGTGAATCTGTTGCTGCACATCGCTCAGCGGCAGTTGCAGGTAGAGCCCGGTCAGGTGCTGCCAGCGCAGGCTGTGGGGGCTATTCCAGGCGTGGTGGGCCGACAGCGCCAGGCCGTTGGCCAGCAGGATGCTGTTGGCTGGCTGGGTCAGCCAACGGCGCAGAGGTGTATCGGCATCGAGCATTTGCTGCTGGTGCAGGGGGTGCTGATTGTCGCGCGCGATGTGCAGCGCCTTGACCAGTTGACGGCGATCTGCGATCAGCAGGCGGTAGCCTTGGATCACCCAGTCGGGTAGGCGCCAGCGCTCGGCTAATGCCAGGCACAGGGCCAGCAAAGGGACGCCGAGCAGATCCTGCTCGACCTTGGCTGCCGGCTCAGCTTGGGCCAGTACGCGCTGCTCCCATTGCTCGAACAGCTCGGGATGGGCCGCCAGTAGCGACCAGATGGGTGCGAGAAATAATAGGCTGCCCCAGTGGATCTCCTGCCAGAGCCGCGCCAGACGGCCACTGAACAAGCCGCCGGCTTGCTGCGCCGCGTGCAGGCTGATCAATTGGATCTGCCGCAGCGCCAGGGGGATTTCGTCGAGGGGGCAAGCGGGTTGGCGTTTCACCAGCTCCAGGGTGCGCTGCAAACCCAGTCGGCTGAGCGCACTTTCCAGGCTTTCGGAGGGGGCGCTGAAGCTGCCAGCCTGCCGATTGGCCTCGCGTAGAACACTTAATGCGAGGGCTGGGCTGGCCTGCATCAATTCGGCTATTTCACGCAGCGAGCGACGGCTGTCGGACAAGGCACGACAGACATCCAGGTGGTGATCGACAGGCACCGGCAACAATTGCTTGTCCAGCTGTTCGAGCCAGTCTTCGAGGGTGCGCGGTAGGGGCTTTGAGGTTGGCATCGGTGCTTAGCCATGCTGGCTTTTAGACTTAACTGGCTATAGTCTCGCGCATAAGTTCCGATAAATAGAAGGGTTGTTTTGCATAACCCTCACCACAGGCCGCGCAAGTTTCCTTTCTATGGCAAAAATAATTGGCATCATCGTTGTAATTGCTAGCGTGCTCGGCGGCTTTATTCTGTCCGGCGGCCAGTTCATGGCGCTGGTCCATCCATTTGAAGTGATGATCATCGGCGGCGCCGCGCTGGGGGCTTTTCTGCAGGCCAACCCGGGCAGCATGTTCATGCAGGTGTTCAAGAAATCCTTGAGCATGTTCAGCTCGCGTTTCAGTCACGCCTACTATCTCGAGGTGCTGAAACTGATCTACGAAATCCTCAACAAGAGCCGCCGCGAGGGGATGATGGCGATCGAGGCCGATATCGAGGAGCCGTCGGCCAGTCCGATATTCGGCAAGTATCCAACCATCCTCAAAGATGAGCGGATGATGGCCTATATCTGCGATTACCTACGCATCATGTCTTCGGGCAATATGGCGCCGCATGAGCTGGAAGGCTTGTTCGATATGGAGATCGCCAGCCTCAAGGAAGAGCTGGAGCATCCCGCGCATGCCGTGGCCAAGGTTGCCGACGCCATGCCTGCCATGGGTATCGTCGCCGCGGTGCTGGGCATCGTGATTACCATGTCGATTCTCGCCGAAGCGGATAACGCTCAGATCGGCGAGAAGGTGGGTACTGCGCTGGTGGGCACCTTCCTGGGTATTCTGGCGTCCTACGGCTTCTTCGGACCCTTGTCGGGTGCCCTGGAGCATGACGCCAAGGAAGAACTCAATGTCTACGAGGCCATAAAGGCTGGTTTGGTCGCGTCGGCATCCGGCATGCCGCCGTCGTTGGCCGTCGAATTCTCGCGCAAGGTGCTCTACCCGGCCCATCGGCCGAGTTTTGCCGAGCTTGAGCAGGCGATGCGCGGAAGCTAACGGAAAATGGAAAACAATCAGCCGATCATCGTTAAGCGGGTCAAGAAGGTTGCCGCTGGCCACCATGGTGGTGCCTGGAAGATTGCCTTCGCCGACTTCGCCACGGCGATGATGGCGTTCTTCATGGTGATGTGGCTGATGTCCGTGGCTACCCCTGAACAGAAGAAGTTGATTTCCGGTTACTTCAAGGATCCGATCGGCTTTTCCGAAAGCGCCAGTCCCTTCGTGATCGATCTCGGTGGTTCGCCCACTCCGGCGCCGGATCGCACGCTCAACCAGCAGGTCGATGATCAAACCGAGGGCGAGGAAGTCGAGATCGAGCCGGCCCAGGTCGACCCTACGCTGGCCGAAGGAATGGCCGACGAGCTGGAGCGCGAACGCCTCGAGTTGCTGCTGCAGGAGTTGCAGAGCAAGGTCGAGGATAATCCGCAACTGCAACGCTTCAAGGATCAGATTCTCTTCGAGATCACCCAGGATGGCTTGCGCATCCAAATCATGGACGCCGAAAACCGGCCGATGTTCGATAGCGGCAGTGCGCACCTGCAGCCGCAGTTCGAGGACATCTTGCTGGCCCTGGCTGACACCATCAAGGCGGTGCCGAACAAGATCAGCATCAGCGGCCATACCGATGCCAAGCCGTTTGCCGGTGCTGGCGAATTCGGCAATTGGGAACTCTCCGCGAATCGGGCCAATGCCGCTCGCCGCGCCTTGATCGCGGGCGGTTACGACGAGGTGCAGGTGGCTCGGGTAGTGGGTTATGCCTCGTCGGCATTGTTCGACCGGGACGATCCATTGAATCCGGTCAATCGGCGTATCGATATCGTCGTGCTGACGAAAAAGGCTCAGCGCGCTATCGAAGGCGAGCAGGATGGCGCCGTCGATGCCGCGCCTGCAGTGCCTGGCGGCGCCGCACTACCTGAGTTACCGCCGCCGCTCATCCCGGATCCGGTTGGGCCGGAGGCGTTGCGTGAGCGCTTGAATATTTTCGAGGACGGGGTGTTGCAGTTCGACCAACCGAGCGAATAAATTGCTGCATGTACGCTCCAGGCCGCGAGTACTCGCGGCCTGGTCGTTTCAGTAGTCCGCGTCGGGCAGGCTGGCCAGGATATGCCGATAGCTGGCCATCCGTTGTGGCTGGACGCGACCGTCTTCCAAGGCCTTGAGCAGGGCGCAGCCAGGCTCGCGGTCATGCTTGCAGTCGCGAAAGCGGCACTGGCCGATCAGCTCATTGAACTCGATGAACCCCGCTTCGACATCCGCGCGGCTGACATGCACCAGGCCGAACTCGCGAATACCGGGCGAGTCAACCAGCTCGCCGCCGCCGGGGAAGTGGAACAGGCGTGCGGTGGTGGTGGTGTGGGTGCCCTTGCCGGTCAGTTCCGACAGCGGTCCGACCCGGGTGTCCACGCCTGGCAGCAGGCTGTTGACCAGCGATGACTTGCCAACCCCGGACTGGCCGACGAAGACGCTGACGTGGCCGTCGAGCTGCTGCTTGAGCTGCTCCATGCCGTCACCCTGATGGGCCGAGACTTCCAGTACGGGGTAACCGAGCTGGCGATACACGCCGAGCAGGACGTTCAGCGCCACGGCGTTCTGCTCGTCGATCAGGTCGGCCTTGTTCAGCAGCAGCAAGGGGCGAATGCCGGCGTGTTCGGCGGCCACCAGATAGCGGTCGATCAGGTTGGCGTGGGGCTCGGGTAGCGGGGCGAAGACGATCACGATCAGGTCGACGTTGGCCGCCACCGGCTTCAGCTGGCCGCGGGTATCCGGGCGGCACAGTTCGGTTTTGCGTGGCAATTGCGCAACGATGACGCCGATGCCTTGATTGCCAGCACGCCAGACCACGCGATCGCCGGTGACCATGGCCGGCAGGTTGGCGCGCAGGTGGCAGCGAAACACCTGGCCGGCCAGTTCGCCGTCCTCGGCTTCGACTTCGACCTGTACGCCAAAGTGGGCGATGACCAGGCCGAGCTGTTCCGGCCCGAGGTCGCCGCCCTCCAGGGTTTGCACGGCCTGCGACTCGCGCTTGGCCGCGCGGGATGCTCGCTCGCCCTGAATTTTGTCGATGCGCCAGCTTTGCCGGCGGTTGAGTTGGCGTTTGGCCATGAAAGTTCCGAGGTTGACTTGCGGTGAAATCCGCCAGCGAGTCTAGCACGCGGCACATGCAGACTCGCGCTGCAGCGTTGCGGGTTAGACTGCAGCGCCGTGGCGATTGGCACGTAGCCGCGATAAGTAGAGGCGATAAATGGTTGCGCGCGTACCGATGATTGCTCGAGTGGCCGGACGCTCTCCGGCCCTGCTGGCGTTGCTCGCCCAGCTATGCGCGGCGCTGGTGGTGGGCGGGGTGATCGTTCTGGCGGTGCAGTTCTCGAACTGGCGGCCCAGCAGCTTGGCCGCCGGTTTGATCCTGGGCTTGCTGGCGGCGAGTGTCGGTCGCTGGTTCGGTTTATCGTCTTGGTGGTGGTGGCTGAACTTGGGCTTTGCCCCGGCGCTGATTTTGTTCAGCGGTGCGCCGCTGCCGTCCTGGGTGTTTCTTGCCGGCTTTCTGCTGCTATTGCTGTGCAACTGGAACAGCTTCGGCGAGCGGGTGCCGCTGTATCTGACCGGGGCGCGCAGTCGTCAGCAGCTGGCCGAGTTGCTCGTCCGGCAGCCAGTCGATTTTCGCTTCGTCGATCTCGGTTGCGGCCCGGCGGGGGCCTTGCTCTGGCTGGCGCGGCGCTTTCCCCAGGCGCAGTTTGTTGGGGTGGAGACCGCGCCCTTGCCGTTTGCCATCGCCTGGCTGCGCGCATTGCCGCAGAACAACTGCCGGATTCGCTACGAGAATCTCTGGCGCACCGATCTGGCGCAATTCGACGTGGTCTATTGTTTCCTCTCACCCGCGCCGATGGCGGCGCTATGGACCAGAGCCGTGGCGCAAATGACTGCTGGTGCCTGGCTGGTCAGCAACAGCTTCGAGGTGCCTGGGGTGCCGGCCGATCAGCAGGTCGAACTGCATGACTGGCGCCGCTCACGCCTGTTGTTATGGCAGATGCCGGGAGTCGGTCGGGCGTGACCGTGCGTGGCGAGGGTAAGTCCGCCAGATCCCGTGTGGGTTTATTCGCTAAACTGCCGCTATCAGCCGAGGAGTACAGCATGCAGAACCCGCAGAATCTGATCTGGATCGACCTGGAAATGACCGGGCTCGATCCGGACCAAGACGTGATCATCGAAATGGCCACGATCATTACCGATAGCGAGCTCAATATCCTGGCCGAAGGCCCGGTGATTGCGGTGCATCAGAGTGATGAGGCGCTTGCCGGCATGGATGAATGGAACACCCGCACCCATGGCGAAAGTGGCCTGGTCAAGCGCGTGCGGGAGAGCACGATCAGCCAGGCCGAGGCCGAGGCGCAGACCATTGCCTTCCTCGAGCAGTGGGTGGCCAAGGGCCAGTCGCCGATCTGCGGTAACAGCATCGGTCAGGATCGGCGTTTCCTCTATCGCTACATGCCGGATCTGGAAGCCTATTTCCACTATCGCTATCTGGATGTCTCGACCCTGAAGATCCTCGCCGAGCGCTGGGCGCCGCAGCTCAAGGAAGGTTTCCAGAAAAAAGCCAGCCATCAGGCGCTGGACGATATTCGCGAGTCCATCGCCGAACTCCAGTACTACCGCGAGCATTTCATCAAGGCTTGAGCCTTGGCTTTAGCAGGCCGTTGAAAAAACGTAGGCGAGGCAGGCAAGACAAGGAAAAAACGGCCGAAAAAGCGCAGTTTACTGCTGTAAATGAGCATTTTGATGCCGTTTTTAACGCAGTATTGCCAACGCAGGTAGGTTTTCAACGACCTGCTAGGGTGCGCCCCGCTCGGCGTGGCGTGCCAGCGCCCACTCGACATGCTCGCGCACCAGCGCCGAGGGGTGTTCGCGGCGGGCCTGCAGCGCCTCAAGCACCGGGATGCTCGAGGGTGCATTGCCCAGGCCTACCGCCAGGTTGCGCAGCCAGCGCTCGTAGCCGGCGCGGCGCAATGGCGAGCCTTCGGTACGGCTGAGAAATTCTTCTTCGCTCCAGCGGAACAGTGCGGCCAACTCGGCGTTGTCCAGTTGATGGCGCGGCTGGAAGTCGCCCTGCTCGGTGGGGCGGGCGAAGCGGTTCCACGGGCAGACCAGCTGGCAGTCGTCGCAGCCGAACACGCGGTTGCCGATCGGTGCGCGCAGTTCCTCGGGGATCGAGCCTTTCAGTTCGATGGTCAGGTAGGAAATGCAGCGCCGTGCATCCAGCACGTAAGGGCCGACAAAAGCCCCGGTCGGGCAGATGTCCAGGCACGCGGTGCAGCGCCCGCAATGTTCTGTGGCGTGCGGCGCATCGACCGGTAGGGGCAGGTCGACGAACAGCTCGCCAAGGAAAAAGTAGCTGCCGGCGCTGCGGTTGAGCACCAGGGTGTTCTTGCCGATCCAGCCGAGTCCGGCCTGTTCGGCGATGGCTTTCTCCAGTACCGGTGCGCTGTCGACGAAGGCGCGGTAACCGAATGGGCCGACCTGTTGCTGGATGCGCTCGGCCAGTTGCTGCAGGCGTTTGCGGATCAGCTTGTGGTAATCGCGGCCCAGGGCGTAGCGCGAGACATAGGCTTTCTCCGGCTCGCCCAGGCGCTGGGCCATTTGTGTGTCGCCGGGCAGGTAATCCATGCGCAGCGAGACCACCCGCAAGGTGCCGGGCACCAGTTGGTCAGGATGCGAGCGCTTGCTGCCGTGGGCGGCCATGTAGTCCATCTCGCCCTGGTAGCCGGCGTCCAGCCAGCGTTGCAGGTGCGCCTCGTGTTCACCCAGCTCCAGCCCGGCGATGCCGACCTGTTGAAAGCCCAGCTCGCGGCCCCAGTCCTTGATCGATTGGGCGAGGGCGATGAGGTCGAGTGCGGCAGTTGTCATATGGGGCGGGTAACCGGAGCGGAGGTAGGTATAATTCTGCCAGACATCGGAGCCGACGCATGCCGCAATCGCCAGACAATCTTCCCTGCGCTTTATATAGCGCCGCCCAGGTGCGCGAACTGGATGCCCGCCTGATCGCTGCCGGTACCCCCGGTTTCGAGCTGATGAGCCGCGCCGCCCATGCCATCTGGCGGGCGCTGCGCCGCCGTTGGCCGGACGTCGGGGCGCTGACGGTGCTGGCCGGCTGCGGCAACAATGCCGGTGACGGTTACCTGGTGGCCGCTCTGGCGCTGCGTGCCGGCTGGCGCGTGCAACTGCTGGCGGTGGGCGATCCGGCGCAATTGCAGGGCGCTGCAGCGCAGGCGCGCGATGAAGCGCAGGCCGCTGGCGTGACGATCCAGCCCTGGAGCGAGTGCGCCGCGCTGAATGGCGTGGTGCTCGATGCGCTGCTCGGCACTGGCCTGAACGGCGCGGTGCGCGAACCCTATGCCCAGGCGATCCGCCTGCTCAACGCCAGTGGCCTGCCGGTACTGGCGGTGGATATTCCCTCGGGCCTGTGCGCCGACAGCGGTCAGGTGCTGGGCGTGGCTGTGCGTGCGCAGCTGACGGTGAGCCTGATCGGTCTGAAGCTGGGGCTGTTCACCGGTGAGGCGCTCGATTGGGTCGGCGAACTGGTATTCGATGACCTGCAGGCCGATCCGGCGCTGGTCGCTGCGCAGGCGTGCGTGGCGCAACGCCTGGCCGGGGCGACTCTGCCGCGCTTGCCGGCGCGACCGCGCAGCGTGCACAAGGGACAGTTGGGCCATGTGCTGGTGGTCGGCGGTGACCGCGGCTTTGCCGGCGCGGCCTTGCTCGCCGCGCAGAGCGCTTTGCGCGGCGGCGCTGGAATGGTATCCCTGGCCACCCGTGGCGAGCATCTGGCCGCGGCGCAGGCGCGCATCCCCGAGGTAATGGGCTTCGCCGTGGCCTCGGCCAATCAGCTTCGGGCGTTGGGCGCTTCGGCCAGTGTCTGGGTGGTCGGGCCGGGCCTGGGTCGGGGAGCCTGGGGTCGCAGCCTGTTGTCGCTGGCGGCGATCAGCGGCGCGCCACAGGTGTGGGATGCCGATGCCCTGAACCTGCTGGCCGCGGCTGCGGTCAAGATGCCGGCTGGTGGTGTGATCACCCCGCATCCGGGCGAAGCCGCGCGCTTGCTGGGTGTCAGTACCGCCGCCGTGCAGGCTGATCGCCCGGCCGCGGCGCGAGCCCTGGCCCAGCGCTATCAGGCGGTGTGTGTGCTCAAGGGCGCGGGCACGCTGTTGGCCGATCCTGCCGGGCAGCTGTTGCTCTGTGATCGCGGTCACCCGGTAATGGCCGGCGCCGGTTTGGGCGATGTACTGGCGGGCCTGATTGGCGCGTTGCTGGCGCAGGGCTTGCCGGCGCTGGCGGCGGCCAGTCTGGCAGTCTGGCTGCATGCAAGTGCCGGCGAGCATCTGGCCGAGCAGGGCTGTGGGTTGGCGGCGAGTGACCTATGCGCCACCATTCGTCAATTGTTGCAGGAGCAGTCAGCTTGACCGAATTAGAGCTGTATGCCGCAGATGAAGCGGCGATGTTGAGCCTGGGCGCGCGTATCGCTCAGGTGACTGGCGGGCGTGGGGTGATCTATCTGCATGGCGATCTAGGCGCTGGCAAAACCACCCTGTCGCGCGGGATCATTCGCGGTCTGGGTCATATCGGGGCGGTGAAGAGTCCGACCTTTACCCTGGTCGAACCTTACGAAATCGACGCGGTTCGCGTGTTCCATTTCGACCTGTATCGCCTGGTCGACCCCGAGGAATTGGAGTACCTGGGGGTGCGCGACTACTTCGAGGGCGATGCCTTGTGCCTGGTCGAGTGGCCAGAGCGCGGAGCAGGCGTTTTGCCAAAGGCCGACATGGATATTACCATTACCGCGCAAGCGCCCGGCCGTTCCCTGTATCTGCAGGTGCAAGGCGAGCGCGGCGAAACCTGGCGTGCCACTTTGGCCGCCGGGGCATGATCAAAAAAAAATGGGGTCGGGTATGCGCATAGGCGCGCGTTTCATCGCGGTTGGAGTGGTACTGGCGGCACTGGCTGTCGAGGTTTTTGCCGCTTCGGATGTGCGCAGCGTAAGGCTGTGGCGTGCGCCGGACAACACACGTCTGGTGTTCGACCTGTCCGGTCCGGTGCAGCACAGTGTCTTTACCCTCACAGCGCCGAACCGTATCGTCATCGATGTTAGCGGCGCCAAACTCGCGACCCAGTTCGATAACCTGGCGTTGAGCAATACACCGATTACCGGCATGCGTTCGGCGCAGCGCACGCCCGAGGACCTGCGGGTGGTGATCGATTTGTCGGCGCAGGTCACGCCGAAGAGTTTCGTCCTGGCGCCCAACCAGCAATATGGCCATCGCCTGGTGGTTGATCTGTTCGATCAGGAGTCGGGTGCTGCCCCCAGCCTGCCCGCGACGCAGGTTGCCACTGCGCCGCAGTTGCCGGTAACACCGACCCAGGCACCGCCCAAGTGGACGCCGCTACCCAGTGGCAAGCGCGATATCGTCATCGCCATCGATGCCGGTCACGGTGGTGAAGACCCTGGCGCGCTGTCACCGATCAAGGGCCTGTTCGAGAAGCAAGTGACCCTGGCGATTGCCAAGGAGTTGCTCCGCCAGGTCAATGCCGAGAAAGGCTTCCGCGGTGAGCTGGTGCGTACCGGCGACTACTTCATCCCATTGCGCAAGCGCACCGACATTGCGCGCAAGAAGGGCGCGGATCTGTTCGTTTCGATTCATGCCGATGCGGCGCCGCGGGCGGCGGCCTTTGGCGCGTCGGTGTATGCCCTGTCGGATCGCGGTGCCACCTCGGAGACGGCGCGCTGGTTGGCCGACTCGGAAAATCAGTCGGACCTGATCGGCGGCGCCGGCAATGTCAGCCTGGACGATAAGGACCGCATGCTGGCCGGGGTATTGCTGGATCTGTCGATGACGGCCTCGCTGTCGTCCAGCCTGAATGTCGGCAACAAGGTGCTGAGCAATATGGGCCGGATCACCCCGCTGCATAAACGCCGGGTCGAGCAGGCGGGTTTCATGGTACTCAAGTCGCCGGATATGCCGTCGATCCTGGTCGAGACCGGGTTTATCTCCAATCCTAGTGAGGCGCGCAAACTGGCCAGTTCCGGCCACCAGCAGGCGCTGGCACGTTCTATCGTCACCGGCGTGCGGCAGTTCTTTCAGCAGAATCCACCGCCCGGCAGCTACGTCGCCTGGCAACGCGATAACGGCAAAATCGTCCAGGGGCCGCGCGAGCATGTGGTCAGCTCCGGTGAGAGCCTGGCGTTGATCGCGCTGCGTTATCAGGTCAGCCTGGGCGCCCTGCGCAATGCCAATTCGCTGAAGTCTGACGTGATCAAGGTCGGTCAGACCCTGCAGATTCCCAGCACTGCGCTGGCGGCTCAACCATGAGTGGTGACGCACGTATCCAGTTGCTGAGTCCGCGGTTGGCCAACCAGATCGCCGCCGGCGAGGTGGTCGAACGGCCCGCTTCGGTGATCAAGGAGCTGCTCGAGAACAGCCTGGACTCCGGCGCCCGCCGCATCGATGTGGATATCGAGCAAGGTGGGGTCAAGCTGCTGCGGGTGCGTGACGACGGGGGTGGCATCGCTCCGGACGATCTGCCGTTGGCGTTGGCCCGGCATGCCACCAGCAAGATTCGTGAGCTCGAAGACCTCGAACAGGTGATGAGCCTGGGCTTTCGTGGCGAGGCGCTGGCCTCGATCAGCTCGGTCGCACGGCTGACTCTGACCTCGCGCACGGCGGACGCCGAGCAGGCCTGGCAGGTGGAAACCGAAGGCCGCGACATGCAGCCGCGCGTGCAGCCAGCTGCGCACCCGGTCGGCACCTCGGTAGAAGTGCGCGACCTGTTCTTCAATACCCCGGCGCGGCGCAAGTTTCTCAAGACCGAGAAAACCGAATTCGATCACCTGCAGGAAGTCATCAAGCGCATGGCGCTGGCACGTTTCGATGTGGCTTTCCACTTGCGCCATAACGGCAAGACCGTGCTGGGGCTACACGAGGCGCATGACGATGTCAGTCGTGCGCGACGCGTGGCGTCGGTCTGTGGTGCGGCCTTTCTCGAACAGGCGCTGCCCATCGAGGTCGAGCGCAATGGCTTGCGTCTGTGGGGCTGGGTCGGCTTGCCGACCTTCTCGCGCAGCCAGGCGGACCTGCAGTATTTCTACGTCAACGGGCGCACGGTGCGCGACAAGCTGGTCGCCCATGCGGTGCGCCAGGCCTATCGCGACGTGCTGTTCAATGGTCGTCATCCGGCCTTTGTCCTGTTCCTGGAAATCGACCCCTCGGTGGTCGATGTCAACGTGCACCCGACCAAGCACGAAGTGCGTTTTCGCGACGGGCGCATGGTCCATGATTTTCTTTACGGCACCCTGCATCGCGCCCTGGGCGATGTGCGCCCGGAAGATCAGCTGGCGGCACCGGCAGCGGTGGCCGGCATGCTGGCGCCGACCGGGCAGGCGGCGGGCGAGTTCGGTGCCCAGGGCGAGATCGGCCTGGCGGCCAGTTTGCTCGAGCCGGCGCCTAGCGAGTCGATCTGGCGCTCGCCGGGGGCCGGTTATCAGGGGCAGCGGGCGCAGGCCGGAGTACCGGCTGCCGAGGCGCAGGGCGCCTACCGAGAGTTTTTCGCGCCGCTAAGCGCGACGCCGGCGAGCCTGGCCGAGGGGCAGGGCGATGTGCCGCCGCTCGGTTATGCCATCGCCCAGCTCAAGGGTGTGTATATCCTCGCCGAGAACGTGCAGGGTCTGGTGCTGGTCGACATGCATGCGGCGCACGAGCGGATCACCTATGAGCGGCTGAAGGTCGCCATGGCCAGCGAAGGCTTGCGCGGGCAGCCATTGCTGGTGCCCGAATCGCTTGCCGTCAGCCAGCGTGAGGCGGATTGCGCCGAGGAGCATGCGGCTTGGTTCCAGCGTCTGGGCTTCGAGTTGCAGCGTCTGGGGCCGGAAAGTCTGGCTATCCGGCAGATTCCCGCGCTGCTCAAGCAGGCCGAGGCCAATCGACTGGTAGCGGATGTGTTGTCCGATCTGCTCGAGTACGGCACCAGTGACCGGATTCAGGCGCACCTCAACGAACTGCTGGGCACCATGGCTTGTCATGGTTCGGTGCGTGCCAATCGACGCCTGAGCCTGCCGGAGATGAACGCTCTGCTACGCGACATGGAGCACACCGAGCGCAGCGGTCAATGCAACCATGGCCGACCGACCTGGACGCAGTTAGGCATGGACGACTTGGATAAGCTGTTCCTGCGTGGTCGCTGACCAGGCTGCGGGCGATTGGCGCTCGCGCCACACCGAGAAGCATTGACGATGTCCGAGCGCCTGCCTCCGGCAATTTTCCTGATGGGGCCTACCGCCGCCGGCAAGACCGATCTGGCCCTCGAGCTGGCGCGGGTGCTGCCGTGCGAGCTGATCAGTGTCGATTCGGCCTTGATCTACCGCGGCATGGACATCGGCACCGCCAAGCCCGACAACGCCATTCTTGCCGAATTTCCCCATCGCCTGATCGACATTCGCGACCCGGCCGAAAGCTACTCGGCGGCTGAATTTCGTGCCGACGCCTTGGCGGCGATGGCCGAGATCAGTGGGCGAGGGCGCATCCCGCTGCTGGTCGGCGGTACCATGCTGTATTATAAGGCGTTGCTCGAAGGGTTGGCCGATATGCCTGGCGCCGACCCGCAGGTGCGTGCCGAGTTGGAGGCGCGTGCCCAGGCCGAAGGCTGGGATGCCCTGCATCGTGAGCTACAGGCGGTGGACCCGGAGTCCGCGGCGCGCATCCATCCCAATGACCCGCAACGGCTGGTTAGGGCGTTGGAGGTCTACCGCGTCAGCGGTTTGAGCATGACCGCGCACCGCCAGCGCCAGGCTGAGCAAAATCATGTCATGGGCGCCGCCGGTGCGGGACAATTCCCCTATACTGTCGCGCACTTGGCCATCGCTCCGGCGCAGCGCCAGGTGTTGCATGCGCGAATTGCGCAACGATTTCAGGTGATGTTGGAACAGGGCTTTGTCGGCGAGGTCGAACGCCTGCGTCAGAGAAGTGACCTGCATCCGGGGTTGCCGTCTATACGGGCGGTGGGTTATCGCCAGGTGTGGGATTTTCTGGAAGGTAATCTGAGCGAGGCGCAAATGCGCGAACGCGGCATTATCGCCACGCGTCAGTTGGCCAAAAGACAGTTTACCTGGTTGCGCAGTTGGGCCGATTTGCACTGGCTGGATAGTCTGGCTTGTGACAATTTGCCGCGTGCCTTGAAATACCTGGCAGCGGCCTCCATATTGACCTGAGACCTTGCCATTGGCCGTCTATCCTTGGGGGTATGGCGGCCTGAAGCCATTTCTTATCTCACTAAAACTATTAATTATTGATTTTTCAAAGGAGTGCTACACATGTCAAAAGGGCATTCGCTACAAGACCCTTACCTGAATACCCTGCGTAAGGAACGCGTCCCGGTTTCCATCTACCTGGTCAACGGCATCAAGCTACAAGGTCAGATCGAGTCTTTCGACCAGTTCGTGATTTTGCTGAAAAATACTGTCAGCCAGATGGTCTACAAGCACGCTATCTCCACTGTGGTGCCAAGCCGCCCCGTGCGTTTGCCGAGCGTTTCCGAGACTGAGCTGGCTGAAGCCGCTGAAGCCGCTGAAGCCGAGCCGGGCAACGCCTGATTTAGGAGGTCGTATTGTTCTTCGAGCGCCATGAAGGGGGTGAGCGGGCTGTTCTGGTTCATCTGGACGGTCAAGACTCCGCGGCGCGCGAAGATCCGCAAGAGTTTCAGGAGTTGGCCATTTCGGCTGGCGCTGACACGGTTGCCTTTCTTAGCGTGCCGAGTAACCGGCTGACGGCGAAATACCTGATTGGCAGTGGCAAGGTCGAGGAGTTACGCGACCAGGTCAAGACCCTCGAGGCGGATCTGGTGATCTTCAATCACGTGCTCACGCCCAGTCAGGAGCGCAACCTCGAGCGGGTTTTCGGGTGCCGGGTGCTGGATCGAACCGGCCTGATTCTCGATATTTTCGCCCAGCGCGCCCGTACTCACGAAGGCAAGCTGCAGGTCGAACTGGCCCAGTTGGATCATCTGAGCACGCGCCTGGTTCGCGGCTGGACTCACCTGGAGCGGCAGAAGGGGGGGATCGGCCTGCGTGGTCCGGGTGAGACTCAGCTGGAAACCGACCGCCGTTTGCTGCGGGTGCGCATTCGTCAGATCAAACAGAAACTGGAGAAAGTGCGCAGTCAGCGCAAGCAGGCGCGGCGCGGACGCCAGCGCGCGGACATCCCGTCAGTGTCTCTGGTCGGCTACACCAATGCCGGCAAGTCGACCCTGTTCAATGCCTTGACCGAGTCTGATGTGTACGCTGCCGATCAGTTGTTCGCCACCCTGGATCCGACCTTGCGTCGACTGGAGTTGGATGACCTGGGACCGGTAGTGTTGGCCGATACGGTGGGTTTTATTCGGCACCTGCCGCACAAGCTGGTCGAGGCGTTTCGGGCGACGCTCGAAGAGTCGAGTAATTCCGACTTGCTGCTGCATGTGATCGATGCGCATGAGCCTGAGCGCGATCAGCAGATCGAGCAGGTCATGGCGGTGCTGGGCGAGATCGGCGCACACGAGTTGCCGATGCTCGAGGTATACAACAAGCTGGATCTGCTCGACGGGGTTGAACCGCAAATTCAGCGAGACGCGAACGGCAAGCCGCAGCGGGTCTGGTTGTCTGCTCGTGACGGACGTGGCCTGCCCTTGTTGAAGCAGGCCATTGCCGAGTTGCTGGGCGATGATCTGTTTATCGCTACCTTGCAGTTGCCGCAGTGCCTGGCGCGGCTGCGGGCACAGTTTTTTGCCTTGGGTGCGGTGCAGAGCGAGGAACATGCCGAGGATGGCAGTAGTTTGTTGGCCGTACGCCTGCCGCGGATTGAGTTGAATCGACTGGTTACCCGTGCAGGTTTGAAGCCGTTGGAGTTTATCGAGCAACACACTTTGCAATAAAGCCTGCGTCAGTGGCTTTGCCGTTGATGGCTGGCATTCGGTAGCATTGGTCGGCGCGCCGTGGGCGCGTCTTTGCTTTACTTAGATGGAGAGCGCTATGGCTTGGAATGAGCCGGGTGGCAACTCGAACAATCAGGATCCTTGGGGCGGCCGCAAAGGCGGTGATCGCAAGGGGCCGCCGGATCTCGACGAAGCCTTCCGCAAGCTGCAGGAAAGCCTCAATGGGCTGTTCGGTGGCGGTAAGAAACGTGGCAGTGACGACGGTGCTGGTAAAGGCGGTGGTTTCGGTCTGCTATTCATTGGCTTGGGCTTGCTCGCGGCCGTTTGGCTGTACAGCGCGATCTACGTGGTCGATGAGCAGGAGCAGGCCGTGGTGCTGCGTTTCGGCGAGTACTACGAAACCGTAGGGCCGGGCCTGAACATCTACTTCCCGCCGATCGATCGCAAATTCCAGGAGAACGTCACCCGCGAGCGTGCTTACAGCAAGCAGGGGCAGATGCTCACCGAGGACGAGAACATCATCGAAGTCCCGCTGACCGTGCAGTACAAGATCAGCAATCTGAAGGATTTCGTGCTCAACGTCGATCAGCCGGAAATCAGCTTGCAGCACGCCACCGATAGCGCCGTGCGCCATGTGGTCGGTTCGACCGAGATGGATCAGGTGCTGACCGAAGGCCGTGAGCTGATGGCCAGTGAGGTCAAGGATCGCTTGCAGCGCTTCCTCGATACCTATCGCACCGGCATTAATGTGACCCAGGTCAACTTGCAGAGTGCGGCGGCGCCGCGTGAAGTGCAGGAAGCCTTCGACGATGTGATTCGCGCCCGTGAAGATGAGCAGCGTGAGAAAAACCAGGCGGAAACCTATGCCAATGGCGTGGTGCCGGAGGCTCGCGGTCAGTCCCAACGTCTGATCGAAGACGCCAGCGGCTACCGCGAAGAAGTGGTTTCCCGTGCAACGGGTGAGGCGGATCGCTTTACCGCCCTGGTTGCCGAGTACCGCAAGGCACCGGAAATCACGCGTGAGCGTTTGTACCTGGACACCATGCAGGAGTTGATGAGCAACACCAGCAAGGTGTTGGTGACTGGCGACAAGGGCCAGAACAACCTGCTGTATCTGCCGCTGGACAAGATGATCGATGGCCGTAGTTCGTCTGCGCCCAACTCGAGCTCGAGTGCTGGCGCCAGTGATGCAAGTTCGCGAGTGAAAATAGACCCGCGTCAGGTTGAGCTGCGCACAAGGGAGAGCCGTTGATGAGCAATAAATCGCTGATCGCCCTGATTGTTGGCGTAGTGCTGGCGTTGGTGGCCTGGAACAGCTTCTATATCGTGGCGCAAACCGAGCGGGCCGTGTTATTGCAATTCGGCCGTATCGTTCAGCCGGATGTGCAGCCGGGTCTGCACGTGAAGGTTCCTTACGTCAATCAGGTGCGCAAGTTCGATGCCCGCCTGCTGACCCTGGATTCCTCCAGTTCGCGTTTCCTTACTCTGGAAAAGAAAGCGCTGATGGTCGATGCCTTCGCCAAGTGGCGAGTGCTCGATGCCGAGCGTTACTACACCGCGACTTCCGGTATCAAGCAGATTGCCGACGAGCGTCTAGCACGTCGTCTGGAAGCTTCGCTGCGTGACCAGTTCGGCAAGCGCACCCTGCACGAGTCGGTGTCCGGCGAGCGTGATGCGCTTATGGCGGACGTTACGGCTTCGCTCAATCGCGCTGCACAGAGCGAGTTGGGTATTGAAGTGGTGGATGTGCGGGTCAAGGGTATTGATCTGCCGAAAGAGGTTAATCGTAGCGTATTCGACCGCATGAGCTCCGAGCGTGAGCGTGAGGCTCGCGAGCATCGTGCCAAGGGTAAGGAGTTGGCCGAAGGTATTCGTGCCGATGCCGATCGTCAGCGGCGTGTGCTGCTGGCCGACGCGTACCGCCAGGCTGAAGAACTGCGCGGTAATGGTGATGCCCAGGCGGCGGCGATCTACGCCAAGGCTTATGGTCAGGATCAGGAGTTCTACTCCTTCTATCGCAGCCTGAAGGCTTATCGCGAGAGCTTCGCGGACAAGCGTGATGTGTTGGTGCTTGATCCGAGCAGTGATTTCTTCCGCTACCTGGAAAAATCCAAGCCTTGACCTTTACCCCGGCGGGCGCGAGACGTCCGTCGGGGTGACCGTTGAAGAAAACGTGGTATCATGCGGCAGCCGGGAAAATCCCGGCTTTTTTGCGTCTGTGGGTATCATGTGGCAGGAGTTGGACGTTGCGTTTTGTCCACTGCTGGTGCTGGAAGGCACCCTGTCCTTCCTCTGTCCGCGCTTTGGCGTGGGGCAGCCGCACAGCTTGCAAGGCTGTCGGATCGACGACTGCGACTGATGGGGCTGGTCAGCATGTTGCTGGGTACAGCTCTCCTTTTTCTGCTTCACTGAAGGCTTGTGCCGCCCGGTTCAAGAGGGGAATGGCGATATGGCAACGGTAGACCGCTGGCTCCTGCCAGATGGCATCGAAGAAGTACTGCCGCCGGAAGCGGCGCGCATTGAAGTCGCGCGCCGTCAGGTGCTGGACCTATTCCAGCGCTGGGGCTATGAATTCGTGGTGACGCCGCATATCGAATACCTGGAGTCGCTGCTTACCGGCGCAGGCCAGGATCTGGATCTGCGCACCTTCAAGGTGACCGACCCGTTGTCGGGTCGGCAGATGGGTTTTCGTGCCGATATCACGCCGCAAGTGGCGCGTATCGACGCGCATACTCTGCGCCGCGAAGGGCCGAGCCGGCTGTGCTATGCCGGTAGTGTGGTGCATGCTCAGCCGCGCGCGCTGACCACCTCGCGCAGCCCGATCCAGTTGGGTGCCGAGTTGTATGGCGATGCCAGTCCAGCCAGTGACGTGGAGGTTATCAGCCTGCTGGTGGATACCCTGGAGTTGGCACAGGTGCCCGACATTCACATGGATCTCGGTCATGTAGGTATCTACCGTGGCCTGGCACGTGCCGCCGGCTTGACTGGCGAGGTCGAGCAGCAACTATTCGATGCGCTGCAACGCAAGGCCCTGGATGAGATTGTGCTGCTGACCGAGGCCTTGCCGGCGGCGTTGTGCAAGATGTTGCGCGCCCTGGCCGAGCTCTGTGGCGGTCGTGAAGTGTTGGACCTGGCGCAGGCTTGTCTGGTCGAGGCGCCGGACGATGTGCATGCTGCGCTGGATGACTTGCTGGCGATTGCCGATACACTGAGTCTGCGTTATCCGGAGTTACCGCTGTACTTCGATCTGAGTGAATTGCGCGGCTATCGCTATCACACCGGCGTGGTATTTGCGGCCTTCGTGCCGGGTGTCGGTCAGTCGATAGCCCAGGGCGGTCGCTATGACGATATCGGCGCGGATTTCGGTCGGGCGCGTCCGGCGACGGGCTTCTCCACCGACCTGAAAACCCTGGTCAGTCTTGGTCAGATGCCGCTCGGCGAACTGCCTGCGGGAATCTGGGCGCCGGATCATCATGATGTGTACCTGTGGCAGGCGGTGCAGCGACTGCGTGGTGAAGGCGAGCGTGTGGTGCAGGCTCTGCCTGGGCAGGCTTTGGCCGATGCTCGCGAGGTGGGCTGTGATCGTCAATTATTGCTGTGTGATGGTCGTTGGCAGGTCGCGCCGTTGGCTGGCTAGGCCGACCGGCACTCTGGCTCTATCCCCAGCGGGCCGTCCAAATTGGCCGTCCTAAATTGTTTCCGTCGGCCGTGGTCGACATCAAGCTTGCGCGAAGAGGACAAGTGTTATGGGTAAGAATGTCGTAGTCCTGGGCACCCAGTGGGGCGATGAGGGCAAGGGTAAGATCGTCGACCTGCTCACCGAACAGGCTGCAGCCGTCGTGCGTTATCAGGGCGGCCACAATGCCGGTCATACTCTGGTGATCGACGGCGAAACAACCGTCCTGCATCTGATCCCGTCGGGCATTCTGCGCGAGAACGTCCAGTGCCTGATCGGCAATGGCGTAGTGGTTGCTCCTGACGCACTGATGCGGGAAATCATCAAGCTGGAAGGGAAGGGCGTGCCGGTGCGCGAGCGCCTGCGTATCAGCCCGTCTTGCCCGCTGATCCTGCCCTATCACGTGGCCCTGGATCAGGCGCGCGAGAAAGCCCGTGGCGATCTCAAGATTGGTACCACCGGTCGCGGCATTGGCCCGGCTTACGAAGACAAGGTGGCGCGTCGCGGACTGCGTATCGGCGATTTGTTCCATCGCGAACGTTTCGCTGCCAAGCTGGGTGAGTTGCTCGATTACCACAACTTCGTGCTGCAGAACTATTACAAAGAGCCGGCCATCGATTTCCAGAAAACCCTGGATGAGTGCATGGAATACGCCGAGCTGCTCAAGCCGATGATGGCCGATGTGACGGCGGTGCTGCACGAGATGCGCCGCGAGTCCAAGGACATCATGTTCGAGGGCGCCCAGGGTTCGCTGCTGGACATCGATCACGGTACCTACCCCTACGTGACCAGTTCCAATACCACCGCTGGCGGCATTGCAACTGGCTCGGGTTTCGGCCCGATGTACCTGGATTACATCCTCGGTATCACCAAGGCCTACACCACGCGCGTCGGCTCCGGGCCATTCCCCACCGAATTGTTCGATGAAACCGGGGCTTTTCTCGCCAAGCGTGGTCATGAATTCGGTTCCACCACCGGTCGTGCCCGTCGTTGCGGCTGGTTCGATGCGGTGATCCTGCGGCGCGCCATCGAAATCAATAGCATTTCCGGTCTGTGTCTGACCAAGCTCGATGTGCTCGATGGTCTCGAAACCATTCGTATCTGCGTTGGCTACAAGGATCAGTACGGCGAAGTGCTGGTCGACGCGCCGACCGATGCCGACAGCTATCTGGGCCTGCAACCGGTGTATGAGGATCTGCCGGGCTGGAGCGAGTCGACCCTGGGCGCCAAGACCCTGGACGAATTGCCGGCCAGCGCGCGGGCCTACATCAAGCGCGTGGAAGAGCTGGTCGGTGCGCCTATCGACATCATCTCCACGGGCCCGGACCGCAACGAGACCATCGTGCTGCGTCACCCGTTCGCCTGATTGTCATGAGCGGTACAGCAAAGGGTCGCCATGGGCGGCCCTTTGTCGTTTTGTGGCAAGGGCTTCAGCTTTGTATTTTGCGGCCGATCACTGCTTATAAGCTGGCCTGATTTGAAAGGAGTGGAACCTTGTCCGCCATGTTCGCATTGCTGCACAGCCGTTTGTTGCGCCCGGTATTTATTGCCCTGGGTGTGGCCATGTTGGTGCAGGTATTCCTGGCCGTATGGCTGACTCGCACCACTGTGGATGACTTGGTTGCCGACCTGGCGACGCGCCTGGAGGGCGATAGCCAGCGCTTGGGTGGCGAGTTGGATGCCGCCGAGCGCGAGGTGGTGCAGAGCTTGGCGGCGCTGTCGGCAAATACCCGCGAGAGCCTTGGTGCGGCGTTGTCCGGGCGGCTTCAGGCCGAGCAGGAGCAGTTACGCGGCGTGCTCGAGCAGAATCTCAAGCAGTCGGGTAGTGCGATGGCGCAGTTGCTGGCTGGTGTTGCGCCCAAGGCCATCTGGGATGGCGATGTGCCGGCGCTGACGGCGTTCACGCGCATCGCTCAGCGTGATCCTACGGTTTTGTTTGCCGTTTATTACGATGCGCAGGGGCAGCGCCTGACCCGCAATTTCAATCGCAGCGATGCCCGGGTGCGGGCCTTGGTCGCTGCGGGCCAGGGCGACACCAAGCTGGATAAGCTGGTCGAAGCGGCTTCGCGCGACCCGCAGGTATTCATGGTCGAGGAGCCCATCAGTCCCATGGGGGCGCAGATCGGCAAGGTCCAGTTGGGCCTGTCCAGGGCTGCGGTGGAGCAGGAATTACAATCGCTGGATCAGCGTTTCTCTGCGCTGGTAGGCAATGCGGGCGAGTTGGTGGATGCCAGTCTGGCCAGTGCCGCAGGCGAAAGCACTCGGGCGCTGCAGCGGCGCCTGACCGAGGCGCAGCAGGCGGCCGAGGGTATGGCGCAGGGTAGCCTGAGTTCGGTCAGGGCTGCTGCTGAGAGCTTGCGTTGGCGCATCGCTGTCGGGCTTTTGGTGGTCGGTTTGCTGGCGTTGCTGGCGGTGGCGCTGGTCCTGGGTTGGCGGGTGTTGAGCCGCCTGCAATTGCTGATCGCGGCCTTGCAGGATCTGGCAGAGGGTGAGGGTGACCTGACCCGGCGGGTCGAGTTGGACAGTCGTGACGAAGTGGGTGACATGGCGGCCGCAGTCAATCGGTTTGTCGCCAGGTTGCAACCCATCGTGCGCGAGGCCGGTGAGGTGGCGGTGCTCACCGGGCGGGAAATCGACGCTCTGGCGTTGCGCAGTGCTGCGGCTGAGGCTGCCGCCGGGCGCCAGCGCGACGAGGTGGCAGGTAGCCTGCGGGCTTTGGCGCAAATGGCGGGTGAGGCGCAGGCGGAAAGCCAGGCGATGCAAGAGGCGTTGCGCCGGGTGGCGGCGATTCGTCAGTCTACTCAGGATAATGCGGCGATTGCGGTGCGGGTCGGTGGGGCGATGGAGACCCTGGTGCTGCGGGTTGGGGAGGGGGCTGCAGTGATTGAGCGGCTGGCCAGGCAGAGTGAGCAGATCGAAGTGGTGCTGACGGTGATCCATGGTATCGCCGAGCAGACCAACCTGCTGGCCTTGAATGCCGCCATCGAGGCGGCGCGGGCTGGGGAAAGTGGTCGTGGTTTCGCTGTGGTCGCCGACGAAGTGCGTGCGCTGGCGAGCAAGACCCAGCAGTCGACCGGCGATATTCAGGCGCATATCGGTGCCTTGCAAAAAGGCGCGCGTGAGGCGGTTGGCGCGATCGGGCAGGCAGGTCAGCAGGCGGATCAGGGGCTGGCTGCGCTGCTGGAAAGTGCCAAGGTGCAGCAGTCGGTGCAGGCGGCGGTGGAGGAGGTGCATGGCGCCATCAATGCGGCGACTCAGGCGGCGGCGCATCAGGCGCAAGGTGCCGATGCGGTGCGTGGGCGGGTCGAGGTGATTCATGCCGAGGCCCAGCGTGCGGCCGAGGCGGTAACTGCCACGGCCGACAGTGGGCGAGTGCTGGATGGCTTGGCCAAGCAACTGAAAGCCAGTCTGGGGCAGTTCCGCGTTTAGGATTGGCTGAAAATGCGAGGTTGGCGCTGAGGAGCGACGCTCAGCACTATCGCCCTACCGGGCTTCGCGGTCCGGTCCGGCCTGCACAATGCGTGTTTTCGGGTAGGTTTCTGGTCCGTCGCACTAAATCGCAGGCAAGAAAAAACCGAGCGCTTGGCTCGGTTTTTTGAATTGGTGCCCAGGAGAAGACTCGAACTTCCACGACCGTAAGGTCACCAGCACCTGAAGCTGGCGTGTCTACCAATTTCACCACCTGGGCTTGATTGCAATGATCGCTCATTTGCTATCAACTACAACTACGTTTGCCGTCGTTGTGGCGCGCATAATACGGTTCGACTTTTTACTTGTAAAGCCCTGTGAAGAAAAAAGTTTATTCTGTGTGCTGTGCTGACCCGGATAGTGGTTTCGCGCTTCAATAGGCACATGGAAAACCGAATTTATATAGAAAAGGTGAACTCTCTCTAATGGCCGACTGGCAATCCCTCGACCCTGAGGCCGCTCGTGAAGCGGAAAAATACGAAAACCCCATCCCGAGTCGCGAGCTGATTCTGCAGCATCTCGCCGAGCGTGGTTCCCCGGCGAATCGTGAGCAGTTGCTTGACGAGTTCGGCCTTACCACCGAAGAGCAGATCGAGGCGTTGCGTCGTCGGCTGCGTGCCATGGAGCGCGATGGTCAGCTGATCTATACGCGTCGTGGCACCTATGCGCCGGTGGACAAGCTGGACCTGATCCTGGGGCGCGTCAGCGGCCACCGCGACGGTTTTGGCTTTCTGATTCCGGATGACGGCAGCGATGACCTGTTCCTCAGTCCGGCGCAGATGCGCCTGGTCTTCGATGGCGACCGTGGCTTGGCGCGGGTTACCGGCCTGGATCGGCGTGGGCGCCGCGAAGGCGGCATCGTCGAAGTGCTGACCCGCGCCCATGAAACCATCGTCGGTCGCTATTACGAAGAGAGCGGTATCGGTTTCGTGGTCGCCGACAACCCGAAGATCCAGCAGGAGGTGCTGGTCACGCCGGGGCGTAATGCCGCAGCCAAGCAGGGCCAGTTCGTCGAGGTGAAAATCACCCATTGGCCGACCCCGCGCTTTCAGCCGCAGGGCGACGTAATGGAAGTGGTTGGCAACTACATGGCGCCAGGCATGGAAATCGATGTTGCGCTGCGCAGCTATGATATTCCCCATGTCTGGCCCGAGGCGGTGGTCAAGGAAGCGCGCAAGCTCAAGCCTGAAGTCGATGACAAGGACAAGGAAAAGCGCATCGATCTGCGTCATCTGCCGTTCGTGACCATCGACGGCGAAGATGCCCGCGATTTCGACGATGCGGTCTATTGCGAGAAGAATGGCAGCAACTGGCGGTTGTTCTCCGGTGGCTGGAAGCTGTACGTGGCGATTGCCGATGTCTCCCACTATGTGAAAGTCGATTCGGCGCTGGATGCCGAGGCGCAGGTGCGTGGCAACTCGGTGTATTTCCCCGAGCGGGTGATCCCGATGCTGCCGGAGGAGCTGTCCAACGGTCTCTGCTCGCTGAATCCGCAAGTGGATCGTTTGGCTCTGGTCTGCGAGATGAGCATCTCGAAGACCGGCAAGATGATCGATTACCAGTTCTGCGAGGCGGTGATCCATTCCCATGCGCGCCTGACCTACAACAAGGTCAGTGCCATGCTCGAAGAGCCGAAAGGCACCGAAGGCAAAGCTTTGCGCAGTGAGTACAAGGAAGTGCTGCCGCACCTCAAGCAGCTCTACTCCCTGTATCAGGTGTTGTTGGCGGCGCGTCATGAGCGTGGCGCCATCGACTTCGAGACCCAGGAGACGCGGATCGTCTTCGGTGCCGGGCGCAAGATCGCCGAGATTCGCCCGACCCAGCGCAACGATGCGCACAAGCTGATCGAGGAGTGCATGCTCGCCGCTAACGTGGCCACCGCCGCGTTCATGCAGAAGCATGAAATCCCGGCGCTGTATCGCGTGCACGATGGTCCGCCGCCCGAGCGCGTGGAAAAACTCAAGGCCTTCCTCACCGAGCTTGGCTTGTCGCTGCATCGCGGCAAGTCCAAGGATGGCCCGTCGCCGAAGGACTATCAGGCGCTGCTGGAAAGCATTCGCGGTCGCCCGGATTACCACCTGATCCAGACCGTGATGCTGCGTTCGCTCAGTCAGGCGGTGTACAGCGCCGATAACCAGGGCCACTTCGGTCTGAATTACGAGGCCTATGCCCACTTCACCTCGCCGATCCGGCGTTACCCGGATCTGTTGATCCATCGGGCGATACGCAGCGTGATTCGCTCCAAGCTCGACACCCCGCACGTCACGCGTGCGGGCGCGGCGAGCATGCCCAAGGCGCGCATCTATCCCTATGATGAGCCGATCCTGGAGCAGCTCGGCGAGCAGTGCTCGATGTCCGAGCGGCGCGCCGACGAGGCGACCCGCGATGTGGTCAACTGGCTGAAGTGCGAGTTCATGAAAGACCGTGTCGGCGAAACCTTTCCGGGGGTGATCACCGCCGTGACCGGTTTCGGTCTGTTCGTCGAGCTGACCGATATCTACGTCGAGGGTCTGGTGCATGTCACCGCCTTGCCAGGCGATTACTACCATTTCGATCCGGTTCATCATCGCCTGGCCGGCGAGCGCAGTGGGCGTAACTTCCGCCTCGGCGACACGGTCGAGGTCAAGGTCATGCGGGTCGATCTGGACGAGCGCAAGATCGACTTCGAAATGGCGCAGAGCGTCGTGGATGCCCCGGTTGGGCGTCGGCGCGGTGGTTTCGAGTCGGCTGCGGGTAAAACCGGGCGCAGGGACGGGCGAGCTACCGCTGCTGGTGGTACCGATGTGGAGAAAAGCCGCGAACTGAAAAAATCGTTGCTAGCCGAATCCAAAGGCAAGGGGCGCGGTGCTAAAAACGAGTCCGCCAAGCCGGCGAGTGCTGACGCCAAATCCGCCAAGCACCGCAAGGGTCCGCCAAAAAGCGGGGGGCCGAGCGCTGGTGGCGGGCCACGCAAGCGTAAGGCGAAGTCATGAGTCAGCTGGAAAAAATCTACGGCGTGCATGCCGTGGAAGCCCTGCTGCGTCATCACCCCAAGCGGGTCAAGCAGGTGTGGTTGGCGGAAGGGCGCAATGATCCGCGGGTGCAAGTCCTGCTGGCATTGGCCGCAGAGGCGCGGATCGCCGTTAGCCAGTGCGAGCGGCGCGAGATGGATGCCTGGGTTGAGGGTGTGCATCAAGGGGTGGTCGCTGATGTCAGTCCCAGCCAGGTGTGGGGGGAGGCGATGCTCGAGGAGTTGCTCGATCGCGCTATAGGCCCGCCGCTGTTGCTGGTACTGGATGGGGTGACCGATCCGCACAATCTCGGCGCTTGTCTGCGTACTGCCGATGCGGCAGGTGCGCTGGCGGTGATAGTGCCAAAGGACAAGTCCGCCACGCTCAATGCCACCGTGCGCAAGGTGGCCTGTGGCGCTGCCGAGGTGATTCCGCTGGTGGCAGTGACCAACCTGGCGCGCTGCATGGAAAAGCTCCAGCAGCGCGGGCTGTGGATAGTCGGTACTGCCGGTGAGGCGGAGCAGGAGTTGTATCAGCACGACATGACCGGACCGACAGTGCTGGTCATGGGGGCGGAGGGCAAGGGCATGCGCCGCCTGACTCGCGAGCATTGCGATTACTTGGTCAAGCTGCCGATGGCCGGCAGCGTCAGCAGTCTCAACGTCTCGGTGGCGACCGGGGTCTGTCTGTTCGAGGCGTTGCGCCAGCGCAGTAGCAAGGGTAAGAGCAAGCCTTGACTGCAGCGGGGTCGACCACGCCAGACAGGGCTTCGCAACGCTCTGTCTGGCGTAGCTCAGGCGTAATCCGCGTCAGCGCAGTCTGACTGTTCAAATAATCACCAGTCGACCTTGCTTGTACCTGGGGGCTTCTCTAGAATGACGGCCCTTGTCGCGACGGCAGGCGCTACTGCGCCTTTCTGTTTCAGCAAGACACACAAGTGATATTCACTCCTTGCCTGACCGCGTTTGGCGGCAGGCTACAACCCGTAAGGAGCATTTATGCGTCATTACGAAATCATCTTTCTGGTTCACCCGGACCAGAGCGAGCAAGTCGGCGGCATGGTTGAGCGTTACACCAAGCTGATCGAAGAAGACGGCGGTAAAATCCACCGCCTGGAAGATTGGGGTCGTCGTCAGCTGGCTTACGCCATCAACAACGTCCACAAGGCTCACTACGTGATGCTCAACGTTGAGTGCACTGGTAAAGCCCTGGCTGAGATGGAAGACAACTTCCGTTACAACGATGCCGTGATCCGTAACTTGGTCATCCGTCGCGACGAAGCAGTTGTTGAACCGTCGGAGATGCTCAAGGCCGAAGAAAACCGCAGTGAGCGCCGTGAGCGTCGTGACCGTCCTGAAAGCGCTGAGTCTGACGACTCGAACCGCGATGACAGTGACAACAACAACGACAGCGACAACGCTGACGAGTAATCCACGGATTCATTGAGGAGCCTATCAAATGGCACGTTTCTTCCGTCGTCGTAAATTCTGCCGTTTCACCGCTGAAGAGGTGAAGGAGATCGATTTCAAAGATCTCAACACCCTGAAAGCCTACATCTCGGAAACCGGCAAGATCGTTCCTAGCCGTATCACCGGTACCAAGGCTCGTTATCAGCGTCAGCTGGCTACCGCTATCAAGCGCGCCCGCTTCCTGGCCCTGCTGCCCTACACCGACAGCCACGGCCGCTGAGATCGGATGTTCGACAAGAAGTAAGGGATAAAACGCATGCGCGCCTTAGCTGAATTTATTATGCGCGGCCGTATGCAGGCCATCCTTGTGGTGGTTGTTTCGGCGGCATTGCCGCTGCTGTTCTGGTTAAGTGCTGCCGCAGGTTGCCTGGTGCTCCTGCGGCGCGGTCTGAGTGATGCCCTGGGCATCCTCGCTTGGGCCCTGCTGCCGGCGATTGGCTGGTGGTATTTCGGTGAGCCGCGCACCCTGTTGGTGTTGCTCGGTGCGCTGGGGCTGGCGTTGTTGTTACGCGCCAGTCTGTCCTGGGATCGTGTGCTGCTTTGCAGCGTGGCATTGGGTCTGGTGTACGGGTTGGTTTTGGGTGCGGTGTTCCGCGAACCCATCGCGGCGATGGCAGGTGAGCTGCAAAAGCTCCTGCCGCAAATGCTCGATGGGGTTCACCAGCAGATGTCGGTGGACGAGCGAGCGCGCCTGGATAGCCTGATTGCACCGGTGCTGACCGGTTTATTGGCAGCTTTGCTGCAGATTGTCAGCCTGCTGAGCCTGTTGCTTGGGCGTTATTGGCAGGCGCTGTTGTATAACCCTGGCGGTTTCGGGCGCGAGTTTCGCGCGTTGCGACTGCCGCTGGCACCGGCGATGTTGCTGCTGGTTGGCATGCTACTGGGCCCCAATCTGGGGCCGCAGATGGCCATGTTGACTCCGCTGTGCAGCGTGCCGTTGGTGTTTGCCGCCGTTGCCCTGTTGCATGGGTTGGTGGTGCAAGGGCGACTGGCCAAGTTCTGGCTGGTCGGGTTGTACATCACGCTGCTGCTGTTCATGCAGCTGACTTATCCGTTACTGGTGGTCTTGGCCATTGTCGACAGCCTGTTTGATTTTCGTGGTCGCTTCGAGCGCAAGCACGGCTCGGGTCCCGCGAACGGTGAAGGTTAAAAGTTAAGAGGTTATTACCAAATGGAACTGATCCTGCTGGAAAAAATCGCCAACCTGGGCAACCTGGGCGATAAAGTGAACGTTAAGGCCGGTTACGGCCGTAACTTCCTGCTGCCATTCGGCAAAGCAACCGCTGCAACCGCTGCCAACGTGGCTACGTTTGAAGCGCGTCGCGCCGAATTGGAACAGCTGGCTGCCGATAAGAAAGCATCTGCTGAAACTCGCGCCGCTCAGCTGGCTGAACTGGAAGTCACCATCACCGCTACCGCGGGCGATGAGGGCAAGCTGTTCGGCTCCATCGGCACGCACGACATCGCTGACGCTCTGACCGCCTCTGGCGTGGAAGTGGCCAAGGCTGAAGTGCGTCTGCCGAACGGTACCATTCGCCAGATTGGCGAATACGACGTGGCTGTGCACCTGCACTCCGACGTTGAAGCGACCGTCCGCGTCGTTGTGGTTGCAGCCGTCTAAGAGCCTCGCTCTGAAGCTAGCTGCTCAACGGGCTTGCGCTTAGGTGCAAGCCCGTTAACATCGGGCACGGCATTGCGCAAGCGATGCCGTGCCCTTTGTTTTTCAACACCAGATTTCTTTCCCAGAGCCCTATGAACGACATCAGCATTCCCGAGCAATACGACCTGCAAACCTCCGCTTTGAAAGTGCCGCCGCACTCGATCGAGGCCGAGCAAGCCGTGCTGGGTGGTCTGATGCTCGACAACAACGCCTGGGAGCGGGTGCTCGACGCGGTATCCGATGGCGATTTCTATCGACACGACCACCGCCTGATCTTCCGCGCCATCTTCAAGCTGGCCGAGCGCAATCACCCCTTCGACGTGGTCACCGTGTCCGAGCAGCTGGACAAGGAAGGCCAGCTGTCCCAAGTCGGTGGTTTGGCCTATCTGGGTGAACTGGCGAAGAACATTCCGTCGGTGGCCAACATCAAGGCCTATGCGCAGATCATTCGCGAGCGTGCCACCCTGCGTCAGCTGATTGGCATCAGCGGCGAGATCGCCGACAGCGCCTATGCCCCGCAGGGCCGCACCGGCGAGGAGATTCTCGACGAGGCCGAGCGCCTGATCTTCCAGATCGCCGAGGCGCGACCGAAGAGCGGCGGCCCGGTGGGGATCAACGACATCCTGGTCAAGGCCATCGACCGCATCGACACCCTGTTCAACTCGGGCGATGCGATCACCGGTCTGTCCACCGGCTTTACCGATCTGGATGCGCAGACCAGCGGCCTGCAGCCTGCGGATCTGGTCATCGTCGCCGGCCGACCGTCCATGGGTAAGACCACCTTCGCCATGAACCTGGTGGAGAACGCCGTGTTGCGTAGCGACAAGGCAATCGTGGTGTACTCGCTGGAGATGCCGGCGGATTCGATCGTCATGCGGATGCTGGCCTCGCTCGGCCGCATCGATCAGACCAAGGTGCGTGCCGGTCGGCTGGATGACGACGATTGGCCGCGCCTGACCTCGGCGGTCAATCTGCTCAATGATCGCAAGCTGTTTATCGACGACACCGCTGGTATCTCGCCGTCGGAGATGCGCGCGCGTACCCGGCGCCTGGCCCGCGAGCACGGCGAGATCGGCATGATCATGGTCGACTACCTGCAGTTGATGCAGATTCCAGGCTCCAGTAGCGACAGTCGAGTCAACGAAATCTCGGAGATTTCTCGTTCGCTCAAGGCCCTGGCCAAGGAATTCAATTGCCCCGTGGTCGCCCTGTCGCAGCTCAACCGCTCCCTGGAGCAGCGCCCGAACAAGCGCCCGATCAACTCCGACTTGCGTGAATCCGGGGCGATCGAGCAGGACGCCGACATCATCATGTTCGTCTATCGCGACGAGGTGTATCACCCGGAGACCGAGTTCAAGGGCGTGGCCGAGATCATCATCGGCAAGCAGCGTAACGGGCCTATCGGCACTACGCGGCTGGCCTTCCTCGGCAAATATTCGCGCTTCGAGAACCTGGCGCCGGGCAGCTATCAGTTCGACGAGGACTGACAGCTTGTGAAAAAACGCACGCCTACTGCGGTCGCCTCCAGACGAGCGCTGCAGCGTGCCTTGCCGCGAACGCCTGGAGACGGTCTCGCGACGGCGCTCGATATTTTCACAACCTCTGAACCTGCAGCAGGCTGAATGCAGGTTCTTGCCGAGTCGGATCAATAACAACGGGCGACCAGTGGTTAAACTGGCCGCCCGTTTTGTTTTCAGGACATTCCGCCCATGCGCCCCCTCGTTGCCACCATCGATCTTGCCGCCATCCGCCATAACTATGCCGTGGCCAAGCGCTGTGCGCCGGGCCGGCAGGCCTTTGCGGTGGTCAAGGCGAATGCCTATGGACATGGCGTAGGCGAGGTGGTGACGGCGTTGTTTGATCATGCCGATGGTTTTGCCGTGGCCTGCCTGGAGGAGGCGGTCGAGGTGCGGGCGCTGCATGCAGAGGCGCGGATCCTGTTACTCGAAGGTTGTTTCGAGGCGGCGGAATATCAACTGGCTGCGCAATTGGGCCTGGATCTGGTGCTGCAGGGCGAACAGCAGGCGGCGGATCTTCTCGCGGCCAAGCTGAGCCGGCCGTTGAATATCTGGCTAAAGCTGGACAGTGGCATGCATCGCCTGGGTTTCAATGGGCCCGCCCTGCGCGCCTGGCATGCGCGCTTGCACGGCGCGGCGGCGGTGGCCGAGTTGAACCTGCTCAGCCACTTTGCCTGCGCCGATGAGCGTGGCCAT
This sequence comes from Pseudomonas sp. CC6-YY-74, assembly GCF_002025205.1. Taxonomy (GTDB): domain Bacteria; phylum Pseudomonadota; class Gammaproteobacteria; order Pseudomonadales; family Pseudomonadaceae; genus Aquipseudomonas; species Aquipseudomonas paeninsulae. Next base: position 4,872,312 of record NZ_CP019947.1, read on the forward strand.
GAAATGACCGAGCGGCAGCTCGAGGCATTCCTCGAGCTGCTCGACCTGGACTTCGCTCAGCGCTCGCTGGCCAACTCGGCGGCCATTCTGACCATTGCGGCGGCGCATATGGATTGGTTGCGGCCGGGCATCATGCTCTACGGCGCCACGCCTTTTGCCGAGCTGGGCGCTGCCGAGCTGGGTCTTGTGCCGGCGATGACCCTGACGGCGCAGCTGATTGCCTGCCGCGATGTGGCCGTCGGTGAACGCGTCGGCTATGGCTGTAGTTGGCGAGCCGAGCGGCCGTCGCGCATAGGCACGGTGAGTTGCGGCTACGCCGATGGTTATCCGCGCCATGCGCCGAGCGGTACGCCGGTGTTGGTGCGCGGGCAGCGTGTGGCGCTGGCGGGGCGGGTATCGATGGATATGCTGACGGTCGATCTCACCGATCTGCCAGCCGCCCGGATGGGTGATGAAGTGCAGCTGTGGGGCGCACAACTGCCGGTGGATGAGGTTGCGCGGGCGGCCGGCACCATCGGCTATGAGCTGTTGAGCAAGGTCACCCAGCGCGTACCGCGGCGTTATCGCAACGCCTGAGCGGGTGCTGGCGAGCTAGGCCACTACAGGCCGCTGGTGACCTTGAGCACATCCAGATGCAGGCGTGCACTGCTGCTCAGTTCGCCGTCGTCGCCACACACTGACGAGCCCGAGCGGCCGCGGGCCTTGGCCCTGTACAGCGCCTCGTCGGCGGCCTTGTAGAGGCTGGCGAAGTGGCTGGCGTGTTGCGGGTAGAGGGCCACGCCGATGCTGATGGTCACCGTCAGCCGTTCGGCGCCATAGAGTACCGGCTGCGCCAGTTCGGCAAGCAGGCGCGAGGCGATCTCGCGGGCGTGCCGTTCGGCCTCGTCGCCGCAGATCAGCACGGCGAACTCATCGCCGCCCAAGCGGGCCACGGTATCGCCGCTGCGCACGTGTTCGCGCAGGCGCTTGGCAACCACTTGCAGCATCAGGTCGCCGGCATCGTGGCCAAAGCGGTCGTTGATCGGCTTGAAGTGGTCGAGGTCGATCAGCATCAATGCCACGCTTTCGCCGTGGCGTTCGGCGTTGGCCAGGGCGGTTTCGGTGCGTTCGACCAGATAGCGGCGGTTCGGCAGTTCGGTCAGCAGATCGTGGAAGGCGGCGTGTTGCAGTTCCAGTTCGCGTTGCAGCAGCCGCTGGTTGGTTGCGGCCAGCTCCGCGGTGCGTAGCTCCACCGCGCGCTGCAGGTCGTCGGCGTTGCCCTGGGCCAGTGCCAGGCGTGCGGTTTTCTCGCAATCGGCTTGTCTTAGCGCTGCGGCTTTTTCTTGCTTGAGCATCTGGATGCGATAGGCCAGGGCAAAGGAAAACAGGATGGTTTCTGCGGCGACCGACAGTGGGAACAGGTAGGCGGTGAAGTTGTGCGGCTCGATCAACCCGGCCGCGCGCATCACCAACACCACGGTACTGCCGAGTACGGCGCCGTAGCCGAGCAGGTAGAAGCGCGCCGGGAAAAACCCCTGGTAGCAGCGCACGCCGGCACTGAACAGGGCGGTGGGCACCGTAACGAGCGGCGTCAGGGCGATCAGCAAGGCAGCTTCGGCGCGGTAGCCGAAGGCGTTGATGGTGATGGCGATGACATACAGCAGGTAGCCGGTATTCAGCAGGCGATGCGGCCAGATCAAGCCGTGTTTGGTGTAGAGCAGCTCCTGGGTGAAGCGCATGACGAAAATGCCCCAGAGCGAGGGCAGGGTGATGCGATCCAGCCAGAAGGGCACGGCGTTGTCGGGCCACAGGTACTGGAAGCCGTGACCGGTCATGCTGAGGATGAACACCAGCACGCAGGCGGTGGCCAGCACGTACCAGAGATAAGCCTTGTCGCGCAGGGCGATCAGGATGAACAGGTTGTAGAGCAGCAACGCCAGGATCATCCCGTAGATCAGGCCGAAGCCGATATTTTCGTTGCTGGCCTGTTGCGCGAGGTCGCCGAGCTGCCAGATGGTCAACGGGAAGGAGTTGCCGGCGGGGTCGAGGCTGCGGAAGTACAAGGTCAGGGGTTCTTCACCCAACTCGGGCAGTTTGAACAGCATGCGTCTATAGGCGTAGTCGCGACCCTCGGCGTAGGGCGCCGCCGTGCCCGTGGTGCGCGCGTGCCAGCCGCCCTGGCCGTCGGGCAGGTAGAGTTGCAGGTCGAAGATGGTGATGCCGGCGTTTTCCAGCCACCACTGGCTGGGTGTGTCCTGGCCGCGCTGCAGGCTGACCTTGATCCACCAGGGTGGCGGCTCTGGCCGACGGTGGCCCGGCCATCCGCCGGCTGAAAACGGCTTTGCACGGCCGGGTCCGCCATGTCGGCGATGCTCAGCCGAGCGCCGGTGTCCTCCAGCAGTTCAATCTGCCCGTTGAGCATGCGCCCGCTGCTGGCGCTGTCGAGCAGGATAGTCGCCGCACTGACCGCGGCGGGCAGGCAGAACAGGCTCAACAGTAGAATGAACGAGGAGACTATCCGCTGCACTGCATACTCCTTATGCCCGGCACTGTTACCGGCGACGCGATCGGTCGAGTATAGCCATAAGTCTGAATGTGATCACAAATGCCGTGTGCCCGGCGCAGGCCCCGTTACCTGGGATTGTCCTAGTATCAGGGTCGGACTTGGTCAAAATTTGTGCTATATTCCGCGACCGTTTAATCCTGACATCTCGGTCATATCCATGCACGCAGCCAAGCCGTTGTTCGACTATCCAAAATACTGGGCCGAGTGCTTCGGCCCGGCGCCTTTCCTGCCGATGAGCCGGGAAGAGATGGATCAGCTTGGCTGGGACAGTTGCGACATCATCATCGTCACCGGCGATGCCTATGTCGACCATCCGTCGTTTGGCATGGCGATCATCGGTCGCCTGCTCGAGTCTCAGGGCTTTCGGGTCGGCATCATTGCCCAGCCGGACTGGAGCAGCAAAGACGATTTCATGAAGCTCGGCGAGCCGAATCTGTTCTTCGGCGTCGCGGCCGGCAATATGGATTCGATGATCAACCGTTACACCGCCGATAAGAAAATCCGTTCCGACGATGCCTACACCCCTGGTGGACTGGCCGGCAAGCGCCCGGATCGTGCCAGCCTGGTGTACAGCCAGCGCTGCAAAGAAGCCTACAAGCATGTGCCGATCGTGCTTGGCGGCATCGAGGCCTCGCTGCGGCGCATCGCTCATTACGATTACTGGCAGGACAAGGTCCGCCACTCGATCCTGATCGACGCCTGTGCCGACATTCTGCTCTACGGCAACGCCGAGCGGGCCATCGTCGAAGTGGCCCAGCGCCTGTCCTACGGCCACAAGATCGAAGATATCACCGATATTCGCGGCACCGCCTTTATCCGCCGCGATACGCCGGACGGCTGGATGGAGATTGACTCCAGCCGTATCGATCGGCCGGGCAAGGTCGACAAGATCATCAACCCCTACGTGAACACCCAGGACACTCAGGCCTGCGCCATCGAGCAGGAGAAGGGACCGCAGGACGATCCGAATGAGGCCAAGGTGGTGCAGTTGCTGCCGCACCCACGGCTGGAGCGCGACAAGACGGTAATCCGCCTGCCTTCATTCGAGAAGGTGCGTGCCGATTCGGTGTTGTACGCCCACGCCAACCGCGTGCTGCACCTGGAAACCAACCCGGGTAACGCCCGCGCCCTGGTGCAGAAGCATGGCGAGGTGGATGTCTGGTTCACCCCGCCACCGATTCCGATGACCACCGAAGAGATGGATTACGTGTTCGGCATGCCCTATGCGCGGGTGCCGCACCCGGCGTACGGCAAGGAGAAAATTCCGGCCTACGAGATGATCCGCTTCTCGGTCAATATCATGCGTGGCTGCTTCGGCGGTTGTACCTTTTGCTCGATCACCGAGCATGAGGGGCGGATCATCCAGAATCGTTCGGAAGAGTCGATCATTCGCGAGATCGAAGAAATTCGCGACAAGGTGCCAGGCTTTACCGGGGTGATCTCCGATCTTGGTGGTCCAACCGCCAACATGTACCGCATCGCCTGCAAGAGCCCGGAAATCGAATCGGCCTGCCGCAAGCCGTCTTGCGTGTTCCCCGGCATCTGCGAAAACCTCAATACTGACCATTCGGCATTGATCCAGCTGTATCGCTCGGCCCGCGCCTTGCCGGGGGTGAAGAAGATCCTGATTGCCTCGGGTCTGCGTTACGACCTCGCCGTGGAGTCGCCGGAGTACGTCAAGGAACTGGTCACCCACCATGTTGGCGGTTACCTGAAGATTGCCCCGGAGCACACCGAGGAAGGCCCGCTGAACAAGATGATGAAGCCGGGCATCGGCAGCTACGACAAATTCAAGCGCATGTTCGAGAAGTACTCGAAAGAAGCGGGCAAAGAGCAGTACCTGATCCCGTACTTTATCGCCGCGCACCCCGGCACCAGCGACGAGGACATGATGAACCTCGCCCTGTGGCTCAAGAGCAGCGGCTTCCGCGCCGACCAGGTACAGGCCTTCTACCCCTCGCCGATGGCCACCGCCACCGCCATGTACCATTCGGGCAAGAACCCGCTGCGCAAGGTCACCTACAAGAGCGACGGCGTGCCCATCGTCAAGAGCGAGGCGCAGCGCCGCCTGCACAAGGCCTTCCTGCGCTACCACGACCCGAAAGGCTGGCCGATGCTGCGCGAAGCGCTGGAACGCATGGGCCGTAGCGACCTGATCGGGCCGGGCAAGAACCAGTTGATTCCGCTGCATCAGCCGGCCACCGACAGCTACCAGAGCGCGCGACGGAAGAACTCCACCCCGGTCGGCAGCAAGAAGGTCGGTGGGGCGGCTGCAGCTCGCAATTCTGGCGACAAGACTCGGCCGCTGCTGACCCAGCACACCGGCCTGCCGCCGCGTGACACCGGCGCGGGCGCGAGTGCGGGCAACCCCTGGGACAAGCGCGAGCAGGCCAAGGCCGCCGCCCAGGTGCGTAACCAGCAGGCTGCCAAGGAACGCGCCGATGCCGGCAAGGGCAAAGGCAAGAAGCCAGCGAAGAAGCCAGCCGTACCGCGCTAACTGGTTTTACGGTCTGTGGATGGGTTAGCCGCGCAGCGGCGTAACCCATCGATCAGTCTGTCGCGGTTAAAGCCCCTCCCACGGGAGTTACTGTGTATGTGGACGGGGCTTTAGCCGCGAGCTTTTGCGCTGTTTAGAGTCCCGCCTTAACCGCTGTCGATCAGCTGCCGTAGCGTTTCATTGCCTCGATGGCCAGGCCGCTGCCGATGCTGCCGAAGGTGTTGCCTTCCACATGCCGGGCGTTGGGCAGCATCGCCGCGACGCTCTGGCGCAAGGCCGGGATGCCGCTGGAGCCGCCGGTAAAGAACACCGTATCGACCTGCTCGACGCTTACCCCGGCATCGCCGAGCAGCTGCGTCACGCTGGCGCGCACCCGTTCGAGCAGCGGCTCGATGGCGTTTTCAAACAACTCGCGGGTCAGCTCGGCAACCAGGCCGGGTTCTACCCGGCTCAGGTCGATAGGCCGGGCGTCCTGCTCAGTCAGGCCGATCTTGCTGTCTTCCACCTGCATCGCCAGCCAATGGCCGTCGCGGCGCTCGATCAGCTTGAACAGGCGGTCGATGCCGATCGGGTCGACGATGTCGTAGCGCATGCTCTGTAACTGGCGCTGCGATTGCGCCGAGTAGACCGCGTTGATGGTGTGCCAGGTGGCCAGGTTCAGGTGGGTGCTGGTGGGCATCGGCGCGGCGCTCTTCATCCGGCTGCCGTAGCCGAACAGCGGCATCACGCCCTGCAGGCTGAGCTGTTTGTCGAAATCGGTACCGCCGATATGCACGCCGCCAGTGGCAAGGATATCGTCATGCCGCTCGGCCAAAGCGCGCCGCTCGGGCGACAGACGCACCAGGGAGAAGTCCGAGGTACCGCCGCCGATATCGACGATCAACACCAGCTCCTCGCGGGCGATGCCCGACTCGTAGTCGAAGGCCGCGGCGATCGGCTCGTACTGGAAGGACACCTCCTTGAAACCGAGCTTGTGTGCCACGGTCACCAGGGTGTTCTGCGCGTCCTGATCGGCGAGCGGGTCATCGTCGACGAAAAATACCGGGCGACCGAGTACCACTTCCTCGAATGGTCGCTGGGCCACGGCTTCGGCGCGACTTTTCAGCTCACCGATATAGAACCCAAGCAGGTCCTTGAACGGCAGGGCGCTGCCCAGCACCGTGGTTTCACTCTTCAGCAGCTTGGAGCCGAGCAGGCTTTTCAGCGAGCGCATCAGCCGGCCTTCATAGCCTTCCAGGTATTCCTGCAGGGCCAGGCGGCCGTAGACCGGGCGGCGTTCCTCGAGGTTGAAGAAAATCACCGAAGGCAGGGTGATCTTGCCGTCTTCCAGGCTGATCAGGGTCTCGGCGTCAGGACGCAGCCAGCCGACGGTGGAGTTGGAGGTGCCGAAGTCGATGCCGCAGGCGCGGGCGGGAGTAGAGAAGGTCATGCGTCGCGCTGTTCCTGAAAAAATACCGGGAGAAATTTTTGACGTCGCGTAGCGACGTCCCGGAGGGTGCCGCCATGGATGGCATGGCCACAAAAACGCCGGGAGCGTTTTTGCGCGAAAGCCCCGAAGGTGAGGCACATGGATGTGCTGAACACAAAAAACGGCCGGGCATTCTATGGGATATGTCCGCGCAATGCTGCCGCAATTACCCTATGCCGCGACGAATGAACCCCAGCCCAGGGTCAGCGCGGCCAGCGCCAGGTAACGCCCGGTCTTGGCCAGGCTGACGATCAACAGGAAAATCCAGCAGCGCTCGCGCATCACCCCGGCGACCAGGGTCAATGGATCGCCGATGATTGGCAGCCAGCTGAGCAACAGCGACCAGCGCCCGTAGCGCGCATACCAGCCCTGGGCCTGTTGCAGCCGCGGTTCACTGACCGGGAACCAGCGACGCTGGCGGAAGTGTTCGAGGTAGCGCCCCAGCAGCCAGTTGGCCAGCGCACCGAGGACGTTACCGACGCTGGCCACCGCCACCAGCAGCCACAACGGGTAGGCCTCGCTGAGCAGCAGGCTGACCAGCACCGCCTCGGACTGCAAAGGCAGCAAGGTCGCGGCGCCGAAGGCGGAGAGAAACAGGCCCAGGTAGACGGAAAGGGTCAGCACTGTGGGCGGGCCTGGCGGCAGCCTGGACTAGGCAGCGCCGCCTTAGTCGCAGGGGGAATTACGACTCCTGCTCGGCGCCGGCCATGATCTCGTCCAGCTTCAAGCCGGTCAGGCCGTGAATGGTGCGCCACAGGTAATAGAAGATCACCATCAGCATGATCATCGAGGGGATTGCGATCATCGGGTAGCTGAGCAGATTCATCCGGCCCAATTCGGCATTGAAGGCCTCGCTGCCGGATGGGCTGATCACGATCCACTTGGCCAGCACATAGTTCATCGCCGAGGAAAAGAAGAAGGTGCCACTCAGGTAGTAGGTGGCGGTCAGCAGGCGCGTTTCGAAGTGCTGGATATGACCGCCCTGTTCCAGGCGCTCATGGATCTTGTCGACATTGAGCACTTTTTTATTGAACAGCATGGTGCGGATCAGCGGGTAGCGGGTGCGAGTCGACACCAGCACGGCAATGCCGATCAAGCAAGGGATCGCCGCTTCCTTGATCGCCAGCCACTGGTTGTCCAGCTTGAGCAGGCCGATGCCGCCGGTCAGCAGTACGCTGACCAAGCCGAGCAGGGCGATGAAGTTGAATTTGCGGTACTTGAGCAGCTCGAAGGTGCCCCAGCCGAGGGGGAAAGCCAGGGCCAGAATCAGCGCGCCATCGGCGCCGAGCTTGGATTCGCCGCTGAGCTTCATGAGAATCAGTGAGGGAATCAGGATGCTGACGAGCAAATCCACAAACGGACGGGGCTTGTGTGTGGCGGTAGAGCTGTGCATGGGATCGGTCATGTCGTTCATGGCGCAGGAATGAGTGCTGATCATCGCCTGCTTGGGCCTCTGCCGCCAGTCCGACTGTCGGTTGGACTGTGACAAGGTTGTGCGGCAGGGCTGTGCCGGCAGGCGGTCTTGCGGTAGCCGACGAAATTCTGGCTGAAATAATTTGCGGGTTACCCGGCGCTCCTAACACCCTGATGCTAGGGTGATATTACTCAGTGTTGGCGGTTGCCTGACCGTAGGAGGCCAGCGATGCAGTTCTTCACGCGTGTGCGCTGGGCCAACCTGCTGTTGGCCGTGTACGCCTTGCTGGCTGGCCCGCTTGCGGCGAAGGAGTGCATCGGCGTAGTGCCTGCCGGCGGCCACATCTTCTGGACTCAGGTGGAAGCCGGCGCGCTGCAGGCGGCCAGGGAAACCGGCGTCGACATCTATTTTCGCGGGCCAAGTCGCGAGGGCCGGGTCGAGACGCAGCTGCAACTGATCGACCGGGTCGTCGAACGCGGGTGCAAGGCGCTAATCATCGCCCCGAGCGGCACCGAGATCATCGCCAAGGTCAGCGAACTCAAGGCGCGGGGAATTCTCAGCTTCTACATCGATCGCGATGTCGGCGGCGCCGATGTGCAAGCGGTGATTGCCTCCAACAATTACCAGGCCGGTCAGCTGGCTGGGCAGCACCTGGGACAAGTGCTGGGCGGCAAAGGGCGGGTCGGGGTGATCGGCATGAGTCCGCCAGCCGCCTCCACCGACGAGCGTCAGCGCGGGTTTATCCAGGCGGTGAAGGCTGCGGGGCTACGCATCGTCTTCAATCAAGCCCTCGGCGATGATCCCGAGGTGACGTTCAGTGCCCTGCGCGCGCAGCTGCCACAGCTCGATGCGCTGTTTACCCCAAACGACTCCACCACCCGCGTCACCCATGCCGCGCTGCTGCGTCTGCACGCGGCTGGACGGCTGCGGCATGTGGGCTTCGATGGCGGCCACTTGCTGGCTGATGCACTCGGGAACGGTCAGCTCGACGCGATGGTAATCCAGCAGCCCTACGCCATGGGCTATCGGAGCGTACGCCTGGCCCAGCGCGCCTTGCGCGACAAACGCGTGGAGCCGCGGCGGCGGCAGATCGAACTGGAGGTAATGCTGGTGACCCGGGAGAACCTCGATCGGCCGGAGGTCAAGGAACTCTTGGTATTACCCTGGCGCCCTTGACGTCAGGCCGGGTGCTCTGGCGTCTGGTACCGTCATTGGCGCGCTACAGCGCGGCCATCAGGTTCCTCCTGCGTTTCCCCTGCCTGTCGGTGGCGATCATCCAGGCACTGATCGAACCTGGCGGGTCGGCCGCACAGATCCTGCGCTTGCTGCCGTCACAGGCAGAGTGGTGCAGCGACGAAACCCTGAGCGGGTGAGCGGGCGGAAATGCGTCATGATGACCGCGCTGAGGTGATTTCCCGCCAATCCTTGCCTCCCTGCCATGCTGCCAGCGCAGCTGCGCTGAGTTGGTGGGATAATTGCTGCAGGTTAAATCAACCTAACGCCATGTCCGCGGCGCTTCGCGCCACCTTTAGTGCTGCTTGCGGCCCCATGCTGGGCTCGACGCCTTGGTTACCGAACCATCACGCCAGGCCGGACATCGCCGATTCAACAGCTGTTTTGGAAAATACCTTATGCCGATCATGCAACGAGCTTCCCACCATGAGTTGCGCAGTGCCTTTCGTGCCTTGCTCGCCTCGGACACCTGCTATCACAGCGCCTCGGTATTCGATCCCATGTCGGCGCGGATTGCCGCCGATCTGGGCTTCGAGGTTGGCATCCTCGGCGGCTCGGTGGCCGCGCTGCAGGTGCTGGCTGCACCTGACTTCGCCCTGATCAGCCTCAGCGAATTCGTCGAACAGGCCACCCGTATCGGTCGGGTCAGCCGCCTGCCGGTGATCGCCGACGCCGACCACGGCTACGGCAATGCGCTCAATGTAATGCGCACCGTGGTCGAGCTGGAGCGTGCCGGCATCGCCGCGCTGACCCTGGAGGACACCCTGCTGCCGGCCCAGTTCGGGCGCAAATCCACCGACCTGATTACCGTTGAGGAGGGCGTCGGCAAGCTGCGCGCGGCGTTGCAGGCGCGGGTCGATCCGGCTCTGGCAATCATCGCCCGTACCCATGCCGGCTTATTGGCGGTCGACGAAGTGGTCCGCCGCACCCTCGCGTATCAAGCCGCCGGCGTCGATGGCATCTGCCTCGTCGGCATCGAGGATTTCGCCCACCTGGAGCAGATCGCCGAACACCTGAGCATCCCGCTGATGCTGGTTACCTACGGCAACCCCAGGCTGCGCGATAACGCCCGCCTGGCCAGCCTCGGTGTGCGCATAGTGGTCAACGGCCACGCCGCCTACTTCGCCGCGATCAAGGCGACCTACGACTGTCTGCGCGAACAGCGCGGCGTCGATGCCAGTGATCTCAGCGCCTCCGAACTGGCGCACAAATACACCTTGCCCGAGGAGTACATGGCCTGGGCCGAGGAGTTCATGGACGTCAAGGAATGAGCCGCGCCGCGGCGCTCAGAGGTTGTGAAAATATCGAGTGCGGTCGCGGCAAGGCACGCTGGGTGAAAGCGAAGGGGAGTTGAGTGGGCTAAATGGCCCCGTGTTTCACCAGCGCTCAGTACAGCGGCCGCTCGGCCTCGAACATCAGCAACGTATCGCACCGGGCATTCAGCCCGGAATAGGCCGTGCATTGCGTACCGCTCAGGTTCGAATCGCTGTAGGACAGGTCGAACTGGATGCCGAACCAGGGCCGTGACAGGTTCAGCGACCAGTCGTGGAACACTCGCACACTGCGACCGTCGGCGAGACGCTGCGGCTCATCCAGTGCGTGGTTGGCATAGGCCAGCTGCAGTCCGGTGCCGAACGGGGTGAGCGAACCCAGATCGAGCAACAAGGTGCTGTCGCGGCGCCCGGGCGCATTGCTCAGCGCCGCACCGAGCCGGCTGCCGGCGAAATTCAGGCCGGCGTAGTATTGCTGGTGATTCAAATCGCTGGCTTGCGGGAGGCTGTAGCTGATCAGCCCCAGCTCATAGCCCAGGGATGAATTGAAGGGTTGCTGGGCAAAGCCCAGGTAGGTATTCATCTTCAGCTGGCTGCCATTGCTCAGGCCGACGCTGGGCGACCATTGGCCGATGTACCAGCCACTCGCATGCGTCAGATCCAGCCCGCCGTGGAACGCACCTGCGCTACTCGGCTGTATCAGGCCCTGGGCCATGCTGCGGGTCGGGGCGGTGCCGAGCTTGAGGTCGAAGTCGCCGACTTCACGTTCCAGTACATCGCTAGTGGCGATGCAGCCAGCGCTCAGCAGCAGGAATAGTGTCAGCAGAGTTTTCTTTAACATCACGTCCATTGGCCGTTAAAAAGCAGCGATACGCTGCAGCGAAGCGCAGGAAGTGAACCTCCGTATCGCAGAGTCTTGCCGCGGCGGCTGAAACCGCTACGGCCGGTTTAGCGAGGTTGCAAGGATAGCCACTGGGCTCACGGGCGAGGTTCCCCGTCGAGTGAGCGGCGAGTGATTGATGGGCAGTGCTAGTAGACCGTTGAAATCTACCTGCGTTGCAATGCGGCGTTAAAAATGGCCGCGAATGCGAGCGCCCGGCTCGGCGGCTCCATCAAAGATGCTCACCTACAGTAGGTAAACGCCGTCTTTGACTCACGGCCGTTCGCCCTGTGGGCCAGCCTGCAGCAGTTACTCCGCTGCGCGGCGTAGCGGCCTTTTTTGCTATGTCTTGGTTGCCTTGCCTAGATTTTCAACGGCCAGCCTGGTCAAGGTTTTCTAGGTTTTCTAGGTTTTCGGGGGCCGGTGAAAGCAGGTGATCGGGGAGCGGCGTTTGCGTGGGGTGATGGGCGCGCGGCGCATCCTGCAGGCGCTGAATTTGGCTGGGGGTTGGCGGCTATGTACAGCACATCCTGGGTGAGCGTTCCCGCGTGGGCGTGGGAACGCTCGCTCGGTCAGACCTTCCTGACGAACTCGGATTTGAGCTTCATGGCGCCGATGCCGTCGATCTTGCAGTCGATGTCGTGGTCGCCGTCGCACAGGCGGATGCCCTTGACCTTGGTGCCGACCTTGACCACCAGCGAGGAACCTTTGACCTTGAGGTCTTTGATCACGGTGATGGTGTCGCCATCCTGCAGCACGTTGCCGGCCGAATCCTTGATCACTTTGTCGTCGTCTGTCGCGGCGTCGGCTGCGCCATCGGCAGACCACTCGTGGGCGCATTCCGGACAGATCAGCAGCTGGCCGTCTTCATAGCTGAATTCGGAATTGCATTTGGGGCAGGGAGGCAGAGTGCTCACGGCGGGTCCTTTGGGGCAGGATTATTCAAAGCCGCATATTATATAGGGTTTTGTCGTGGGGTTGAGCCTGCGCGGCGCGCGGCACTCCCCGGCCTGTCACGCAGACCACCCGCCGGCCGCGATAAGCGGGAGGCAAAGGCGGCGCTACCAGCGTGGCGCGTAATAACCGCGGTTATGCCGTTGGTGCTTGCGGTAGTGGTGCTTGTGCTGGCGGAATTTGTGGCCCGGCCCGTACTGGTAATACGGCCTGACCTCCACCGGGTAGGGCTGGTAGTACACCGGCGGCGCCTGGTAGTAGCGCGGATAGGGCTCGTAGTGGACAGGTGGTGGCGGCGCGCCGATTTCGACATACACCGGCACCCGGTCATAGCGGCTATTGGCGACGATGACGCCGCCGACTACGGCCCCGACGAGCGCGCCGGCAATCACGGCATTGCGCTCGGAACCATGCGCCGAGGCCTCGCCCGCCAGGGCCAGGCTGGCTACAAGCACGGCCAGTAAAGGAACACGACCAGTCATGAGCGGATCTCCTGCAAATCGTCGGCAGGTGCCGGTTACAGAATTTGACTGGCAGGCCGGTGAAAAATCACCGAATGCCGATGTAAAATTTGTGTAAAACCGCAGGCGCCAGTGCTGGCAAAAGACCGTGCGGACTGTTGCTGGCGTGCGCGCGTGCCGGCACCTGGGCTAACCAGTGAGGGCCCAAGGAGCTTTATTGATTCAACGCAGTACTGGCTGATTGCTAGCGCTTAGACTGGGCGGATGCTCCCTGCCTAGGCCTGTTGCCCATGTCGCGACTGATCACCGATCGCCAGCAATTGCTTGATCATTTGCGTTTGCGGGCTGCAACCGAGCGACCCCATCAGCTGCTGGGCGATCTCTTGGTGGATGGCGGGCACCTCGCTCCGCAGAACCTGCAGCAGGCGTTGCATCTGCAGGAGCAACAGCCCGACACCGGACGGCTCGGGCAGATCCTGCTCCAGCAGGAGCTGATCGATAAGCAGCATCTGGCCGAGGCGCTGGTGCAGCAACTGGGTATCGCGCGGGTCAATCTGGATGTCTTCAGGGTCGAGCAACCGGCATTGCTCCTGCTGCCTGAGCGCCTGGCTCGGGAGCAGCAGGTATTGCCGCTGATGCTGGAGGGCGAGTTGTTGGTGGTGGCCACGCCCACGCCATCGAACGGCGATTTGCTGCACCTGCTCGGTTTTGTTACCGGCAAGCAGGTCGAAGCCATCCATGCGCGGGACGATGAGGTGGATGCGGCGATCAATCTGCACTACGGCGCGGCCACTGCGCTGGAGTTGCCCGAACACCAAGGCCCGGAGCCCGAGTTGAGCCTGCACTGCATCAAGCAGTTGGCCGAGGACAAGCCGACGGTGCGCTTCGTCGATAGCCTGCTGGAAGATGCAATCAGCCGTCACGCCTCGGACATCCATCTGCGCCCCGGCGAGCGCGAGGTCACCGTGCTGTTTCGCATCGATGGCGTGCTGATGGAGATCCGCCGGATCAAGCCCGGCAACCTGCCGGCGATTGTCAGCCGGCTCAAGATCATCGGCGGGATGAACATCGCCGAACGGCGCCTGCCCCAGGATGGTCGTCATCTGGTGCGGCTAGCCGATCGCACTATCGATTTGCGCCTGTCGATCATGCCGACGGTGCATGGCGAAAGCGTGGTGATCCGCATCCTCGACACCCAGCAGAGCCTCAAAACGCTCGATCAGATCGGTTTCAGCCGCGCGGATGCCGAGCGCTTTCGCATCCTCAGCAGTCACAGCCAGGGCATCCTGCTGGTGACCGGCCCGACCGGTTCAGGCAAGAGCACCACCCTGTATGCCGCCCTCAATGGCATCAAGGACACCGGGGTGAATATCATCACGGTCGAGGACCCGGTGGAGTACCAGATCGATGGAATTCGCCAGATTCAGGTCAAACCGCAGATCGGCTACACCTTCGCCCGCGCCCTGATCCAGCCCGCGGTGGCGGCCCAGACCATCGAGGCGCAGGCCATCGCCGACGGCATGCGCCCCCTGACCCAGAGCGCTCTGGCCCTGGCGCGCGACTCACTGATTTCGTTGGCCGAGGTGTATCGGGTGCGCCTGGAGTAAACGCCAGCGCCGGTAGGTTTGCGGCAGGGTTGCGGGGCGCTCAGTCGTACTCCGCCTCCTCGTGCTCGCCCAGCAGCCGGCGCTGGCGGGGCGTGCAGGCGGCCAACACCTCCGGGGCGAAGCACCACGTCAGGTAGGGCGAGAACTTCTGCGCGACCATGCGTCGGCCGTAATGCACCTGCAGCAGGTAGCGCGTGCGGTCCGCCGTGCGGTTGTGGCTGCTGGCATGCCACAGCTCGCTGCGAAACATCAGCACATCGCCGGCGCGGCACAGCAGCGCTTGCGCGGCCTGGCCCTGCCACTGGCTTTCGCCCGCCAGCGGCTGGCGCCCGGCGCGGTGACTGCCGGCTATCACCAGGGTCGGGCAGAGGTCGGCGTCGATGTCGTCGAGGTACAGCTGCGCGGTACAGATCTGCATGGGCAGCTGGAAGGCCGGGTCGGCCAGCAGCGTTGGCGGCAGCTGCATGGCCAGGTAGTCGAGGTGCAGCTCGGCACCGATAAAACCGGGGTGACAGCGCCAGGCCGTCTGGCCGATCACGTGGCAATCGGCGCCGAGGGCCGCCTCGGCCAGTTCGATCACCCCCGGCGGGTCGAGGTAGGGCAGCCAGAACGGATCGCGGTTGAACACGCATTTGTAGTGGTCGACCAGGCCGCTGTAGTCCCAGTGTTGCGGACGCAGATGGTCGATGGCGGCGCGCAGTTCACCGACCTGGGCTGGACTCAATACCCGCGTAACAGCACGAAGCCCTGCGCATGCATGACCTGCAAGCGCTCGGCGGTCAGTTCGCGGGCAACGCTACGGCTGGACATGCTGTCGATTCCTCCGCGCCTGGCAGCGTGGCCTACTGCCCGTGAGGCCACGCGTTAGGGTTTACGGGTCAGGTCATGCGCCGACAGGGACGACTGGCCACGTTCGGGGTTGGCCTCCACGCTGCTGTGCAGGCGCTCACTCAGGGCATCGGCGCCGCCAATATAACGACCATCCAGCCAGATTTGCGGCACGCTGATCGGCGTGCTGGGGCCCACCAGCGGCTTGACCCGGGCCAGCATTTCGTAGAGCGCGCGCGGGTCCTTGACCACGTCGTGATAGCGAAAATCGATCTCCGCCGCCTTTAGGTAGCCCTTGGCGCGCTGGCAGTGGGGGCAGGTTTCCTTGCCGAACAGGTGGTGGCCGGTCGCGGGGGTACGGCCGGCGTGCAGGGCGATCACCGCTTCGGTGAGCACGCCGCGGTTGAGCGCATTGCCCTGGCTGATCACCCGGCCCTCGACCATCACGATGGGCGCATGCCAGCCGCCCTTGAGCAGCGGCTGCCACCACAGGCTCAACCAGTCGCGGGTCTGCAGGTCGACCGGTATGTCCGCCAGCTCGTTGGCCAGGGTATCGCTGATCACGTCGCGGGTCAGGGCGCACTCGCCGCAGGGGATTTTGATCTTGAAGGGGCCGAAGGCGCCGGCCCAGCGATAGAGGGTGATACGAACGGCTGCACTGCTCATGTTCATGCCTTTGGACGTAGCAGGGAACAGGCCCTGGTTTGAGAATAGCCAAGAACAATTCTGCCGCTTCCGGTCTACCGGCCGGGCCTGTGGCGTTCCGCCAAGCTGCTGGTCCTCCACCTTCGCGCGCAGCAGGTCCAGAACATGCCGATAGGGGACATCACCGACAGCGTTCTGCATGCCCAGGGCAATGGACGCCCGGGAACAGTCCGTTTGATTGGCTATAAGCCTCAGTCTGTTTGTATTTATATTTTGTAATAGTTTGATTTATCAAGTCGTTAGGGGTTAAGAGTTTTAAATTAAGGAAACTGTCGAAATATTGACTACTCCGTCTCTGGGAACTAATACCTTATGGACGCTCAGGTAAATACGAGTGTTTCATGCGCTTGAGACGGGTATCCAGGCTGGTGCGCTGCTAGGGCAATGGTGCGAAGTCTGTCTGGGCCAATCCCGGTCTCTATTGGCGCCTTTTCTAAAGCCTGCTCATGCGAGTAGATGGCGCGAGTGGTTCGTGTTGTCTGCAGTATTCGGCAGCGCGTGTGGCGACTGTGGCCTGGCGAAGTCGCGCTGAGGGAGGTGGTGCGATGGGCAGGGTAGCGGGGAGGGCAGAGCAGGCTCCAGCAACAGTGATCCGTGCCGAAGCGGGTGCGCCCGAAGAGCGGCCGCTGACCACACGCTTGCTTAATTCAGCGTTCATACATTTTCTCTATTCGTTGGGTTTGCTACTGACCGCAACGCTGCTGGCAACTCTGGTGGCCTTCGACATGGCGGTGGGCGACGAGCAGCCGGGCAATGAAAAATGGCTGGAGCCGGCTCGTTCAAAGCTCACGGGTGTGATGAGCGCCATGCCGTTCTTTCCGCACCGGGCCAACACCACGGGCAATCTGGTGTTGAATGTGAAGGACTTCGATGATGCTCAGGTGTGCGGCACTTGCCATGTCGAGATCTACAAGCAGTGGCGTACGTCGATGATGTCCCAGGCCTGGGACGACCCGGTCTACCGGGCCTTGCTGAAAATGGCCAGCGAGGCCACCGAGGGCAAGGTGGATAACTTCTGCACCGGCTGTCACTCGCCGATCGGCCTCACCACCGGGCAGATCACCTCGCAGGTCAATCGCTCCTCGATCGAAGACAGCGCCAAGAACCACCCGATGCCGGGGGTCGATTGCGAGACATGTCACAACATTAGTGCGCGCACCGGGTTGGATAACGGCGCCTATGTCATGAGCCCGCGAGTGAACGGCAAGTCGACCAAGTTCGGCCCGCGCCGGGATGCCATTTCGCCTTATCACGACACCGTGTATTCGGCGCTGCACACCCGCTCGGACTTTTGCGCCACCTGCCACAACGT
Source organism: Pseudomonas sp. CC6-YY-74 (assembly GCF_002025205.1). GTDB lineage: Bacteria > Pseudomonadota > Gammaproteobacteria > Pseudomonadales > Pseudomonadaceae > Aquipseudomonas > Aquipseudomonas paeninsulae. Next base: position 4,889,487 of record NZ_CP019947.1, read on the forward strand.
CACCCATCCCTTCAGCAGCGTGGCGGTCGAACGCACCTATGACGAATGGCTGGAGAGCCCCTACAGCCTCAACGATGAGACCTGTCAGGACTGCCATATGCCGGGCTTTGCCGGCAAGGCCGCGATCATGGGACCAGACCGTGAGCGGGTCGCCTCGCACTGGTTCAGCGGGGCCAACGCTACGGTGCTCAGCTATCTCGGCCAGCACGAAGCCGCGCAGCGTGCGCGCGACATGCTGGCGAGCGCGGCGCACATTCAGTTTCAGCCCCTGCCTCCCGACATGCTGCCAGGGCAATACACCACGGTCGCGGTCAAGGTGGCCAATGTCGGCGCCGGACACAAACTGCCGACCGGCTTCCCGGAAGGGCGGGAGATCTGGATTGATTTTCAGGTGCGCGATGCCACGGGTCGTGAGATTTATCGTCTGGGCGCGGTGAAGGACGGTAAAACCGAGGAGGACACGCGAAATTTCAAGGTGCACCTGGGCGACAAGGACGGTAACGAGCTGGATATCGAAGTCTGGAACGCCACGCAAATTCTCTCGGATAACCGCATCCTGCCCAAGGGCTACATCGTCCGTGAGTTCACTTTTCAGGTACCGGCCGACGCGGTCGGGCCGCTGACATTGACCGCGCACCTGAACTACTGGCCGTTCTCGCAGAAGCTCGCCGACTTCCTGCTGGGCGCAGGCGAGATGCAGGTGGAGATTACCCAGATGACCAGCGTCACCCAACGCGTGCCTTTGTCGAGGGCGCTGGCCAGTGCCGCTGCAGGCGAGCCGTAGCCCTGTCAGTGTGCGCAACGTAAGCGAGGGGGCGATCACGCGAGCTGAAAGGCGTGCCGAACTGCCGGGTCGGCACGCCAGTGCCTCGGCTCAAGGCTTGTTCAGTGTCGGGTAGCCTTGGCTGAACACCCAGTCGTTCTGCTGGGCCGGGACGTGGCAGCCCTTGCAGGTTTCCTCGAAGCTCTTCGACACATTCAGCGCCGGGTTCTTCGCTTCGTACAGCGCCCAGCCCCAACCCTCGCCCCAGTGCGGGTTGCCCTGGAAGCGGCCTTGGCGGTCCTTGACCATCACGAACCAGACCGCGGTATCGCCGGCCCACTGGGCTTGGCCGGTGGTCTGCATGCCGTGCTCGACCTTGCGGATTTCCTTGATCAGCACCGCGCCGTCCGGAAACTCGCCGGTCTGGCGGTAGGCCTCGACTACTTCGGCTTGGCTGTAGACGTCATGGAAGCCATAACCGGGCGCCTTTTCGTCGGCCACCAGCCAGGAACCGAGATGGCTCCAGCTCTTGCGGGCATCGGCGGGCAGGCTGATTTCGCCTTGGTCATTCACGTAGGTGCTGAAGGTGTGCTCGGCCAGATCCGCGGCGCTGGCGTTGAGGCTGGCGAGGGCGATGGCGAGGGACGCTAGGGTCTTCATGAGGATGCTCCTCTGTGGGGACGAGAAACGGCGGCGCCCGTCTTGGCGCCACCGAACCGTTACAACGCGGCGTTGACCGGCGGGAAGTCGATGTCGGTGTGGGCCAGATTGTTGGTGAAATTGGTCAGCACGTGGAGGGCCACCTGAGCCACGACTGCGAGGATCAGGCCGTCATCCAAGCCGTCCTCGCGGGCGGCGAGCAACTCGCTGTCGCTGATGCATCCGCGTTGCACCAGCACGCGCGTGGCCAGTTCGGCGATGTGCGCCTTCAGCGTGGCAGCGGTTTGTGCGTCGGTGTGCGTGAGGTCAACGGGCGCGATACGGGCACGCTGAGTTTCCTTCGGCTAGTGGTGAGACTTTGATATCCACTTTGACCGAGAAGTCGATATTAGTGATGATGAATAGTCTTCTAAATCTAGCCGATGGTATCGAATGGACCGTCTCTCTCCCTTGCTTGCCCGTTTCAGCCTGAGCGCCAAGGTGTTCCACAGCGGGCCGCTGTGCGGCTTCTCCGAACAGTTCGACGGCGGCAGCGTCGGCTATCTGCACCTGTTGCGCCGTGGCACCCTGCGGGTCTCCGGGCCACAGATACGCAGTTACCTGATAGAGCAACCGTCGTTGCTGCTGTTCCCCCGGCCCAGCAGCCACCGTCTGCATGCCGAAGAGCTGGCGGGGGCTGAGCTGCTGAGCGCCACCTTCGATTTTGGCGGCGGCCTGGGTAACCCCTTAGTGCGTACCCTGCCTGGCGAAATGCTGGTGCCGCTGGCGCAGATCCCTAGCCTGGAACCGGTGTTGAATTTGCTGTTCGACGAGGCCTTCGCCGATCACTGTGGGCGCCAGGCGGCCATCGATCGATTGGTCGAGTACGTGTTGATTCTGCTGATGCGCCACGCCATGGATGCCAACCTGTTGCAGGCGGGGATTCTCGCCGGGTTGGCCGAGCCGCGCCTGGCCAAGGCGATCAACGCCATGCACGAACAACCGGAAGCCGGTTGGACCCTGCAAAGCCTGGCGCAGCGGGCTGGCATGTCGCGGGCGCGCTTCGCGGTGAACTTTCGCGAGGCGGTCGGCATGACGCCGCTGGGCTACCTGACGGAGTGGCGCCTGAGCCTGGCCAAGAGCCTGCTCAAGCATGGCAAGCCCATGGGCCTGGTGGCGCCGGCAGTCGGTTATGCCAGCCCGGAAGCGCTGTCGCGGGTGTTCAGTCGCTGCTGCGGCTTGTCGCCACGGGACTGGCTGAAGAGCCTGATGCAGGCTTGAGGAGGGTCTGGCTGCAATGGCCGGTTACGGCACGGTCGCGGGCTCTGGCCAGTTGAGGGTGCCGCTGTCGGTAAAGCGTGAGGTCCCGAACAAACCGCCGGCCAGCTTGCCGTGCAGCTCATAGGGCAGGCCTTGGCCTGGCTGGTAGCCGGCCACGCCCCAGGCCTGACGCATGGCGGAGAACGCGGAAATACTCACCGGCACGCTGATCAGCGCCTCGCCGAAACGCGGCACCTGGCCGCGCTGGTCGCTCACCCCGCTGGCCAGCGGCTGGCCGTTGACTGCCAGGTCCAGGGCCACGCCGTTGTAGTCGATGGCCGTGTCATTGGGGTTGAGCACCCGCAGCTTCACCGCGAAGCGCACCTCAAGGCCCTCGCCGGCCAGTGGTTCGAGGCCGACCAGGTCGATGCGCAGAGGGTCGCGCAGGCCGAGGCTGCTGCACGCCGCCAGGCTGAACAGCAGCAGACTGTAGAGCAGGGCGCGGGTCAGGTGGGAGGCGCTGATGGACATGGCGTGAGATTCCGTTGGGGGCTGTGGCTACAGGATAGAAGACAGTCGCGGATGAGTTTTGCTCAGTCGCTCGCGCGGTTTGCCGGAATCGATTGAGCGGCGTCCGCGCAACCGACCTGGCGCGCGATGCCTCACCCGCGCTGTTTGGCGCCCAGCACCAGGGCGATGCCACCGAGTACGGCGACCGAGCTCAGCAACAACCTCAGGCTCAAGGCCTCGTCGAGCAACAGACTGCCGGCCAGGGCGGCGAGGATCGGCACGCTGAGTTGCACGGTGGCGGCCTGGAACGCCCGCAACTCGCGCAAGGCGGTGTACCAGATGGCGTAGCCAATGCCCGAGGTGAGGGCGCCGGAAAGCAGGGCGTAGATCAACCCCGGCACATCCCAGCTGAGGCGACTGAGCAGCAACGCGCTGACCACCACGGCCAACGGCACGGCGCGCAGGAAGTTGCCGGCGGTGGCGGCCAGTGGATCGCCGACGCCACGGCCGAGCAGCGAATAGGCGCCCCAGGCCACGCCAGCCAACAGCATCAGCAGTGCGCTGCCCAAGGCCGGCGCGCTGGCGCCGGGTAACAGCAGGACGAGCATGCCAGCGAGGGCCAGAAGCAGGCCCGCGCCGGTCAGCAGACTGAGGCGCTCGCCGCGATAAAAGCCCCAGGCCAGCATGCTGATCTGCACCGCGCCGAACAGCAGCAGCGCGCCGACGCCCGCGTCCAGGTGGATGTAGGCGAAGGAAAACCCCGCCGCGTAGGCAAATAGGGCGCCAGCGGCGAACCAGCTGCCGGCGAGGGCGCCGTTGCCTGAACGCAGGCGCAGCAACAGCCAGAGGGTGAGGGCGCCGGAGGCGATACGCAGGCTGGTGAAACTAGCGGCGTCGATCTCGGTGTCTTTCAGCGCCAGGCGGCACAGCAGCGAGTTGCCGGCAAAGGCGAGCATGGCCAGGGCGGTCAGCAGCAGGGTTCGAGCGGTCATGGGCCATCCGGGTGTATGCAGTCTGGCGGGGGCGCCAGCCAGAGTCGGGCTATCTAAACATAGAGCGGGCGTGCGCTGTCCAGGCTCGCTCTGGAGAGACGAGGGTGCCGCCCGGACGGCGCCCACGGGTGCGCAGCGCCCGACGACGGGCCTGGGTTCTGCGCGCGAGTGGGCTACGCTTTGCTTGTGGATTTGCTGGATTGGCCAATGCTTGGCGCCTGGTTGAGGTGAGCCGATGTGAACCTTTGAGCTTGGCCACCGGCCTATAGATAGTAATTGCCTACTCTCCCATCGAATGATGAAGGCCGTTCATGTCCAGACCGATTCCTGTTGCCGAGCGACCCGGGCTATTGCCCTGGTACAACCGTAACCGTGAGCGCTCCGCCCAGCTGTTTGGGTTGATTACCGACGAGGCCTATTACAGTCGTCCAATCGCGCTGCGTAATCCCGTCGTCTTCTATCAAGGCCACATTCCGGCGTTCAGCTTCAATACGCTGGTCAAGCAGGGGTTGGGGCGCCCGAGCATCGATGCACGGCTCGAGCAGCTGTTTGCCCGAGGCATCGACCCGCATGAGGATTCCAGCAACGTCCGGGCGCGGGGCAACGAGGCCGACCGGTGGCCCAGGCGCGACGAAGTGGATTCGTTCTGCGCCGAGGCCGATCGACAGGTGCGGGCGGCGTTGGCGGAGCATGACTTGGTTAGCGCGGATGGCCTGCCGCCCGAACGGGTCGAGGCTGCCCACTGCATCCTCGAACACGAGGCCACCCACCTGGAAACGCTGATGTACATGTGGCATCAGCTGCCGCTCGAACAGAAGCGCCGCCCCGCGGGCTACCGTCCGCGCAGCGAGGGTGCGCCGCCGCCACAGGCCTGGATCGAGGTGCCGCCTGGCCAGGCCGCGCTGGGGGTCGACCCTGGAACCGAGCCGTTCGCCTGGGATAACGAGATGCCGGCCTGTGCCGAGCAGGTGCCGGCATTTCGGATTCAGCAGCACAACGTCAGCAATGCCGATTACCTGGAGTTCGTCGAGGCCGGCGGCTACGCCGATGCGCGCTGGTGGCGACCAGCAGATTGGACCTGGATCAACGCCGAGGGCATCTGCCATCCGCTGTTCTGGCAGCGCGACGGCGAGCGTTGGCTGTGGCGCGCGATGTTCGATCTGATGGCCTTGCCCGCGGCCTGGCCGGTGTGGGTGAGCCAGGCCGAGGCCTCGGCCTACTGCCGCTGGCGCGGGCTGAGCCTGCCCAGCGAGGCGCAGTATCAACGGGCCGCGTTCGGTGCGCCGGACGGCCAGCCGCGCCGCTATCCCTGGGGTAATGCGCCGGCCGATGCCGCGCGCGGCGTGTTCGACTTTCATGCCTGGGATCCGCAGCCCATCGGCAGTCATCCGGCAGGGCGCAGCGCCTGGGGGGTGGATGATCTGGTCGGCAATGGCTGGGAGTGGACGGCGAGCGCCTTCGCGCCGTTTCCCGGATTCGAGGTGCGCGCGTGCTATCCCGAGTATTCGGCGGAGTTCTTCGATGGCGAGCACTTCGTGATGAAGGGCGCGGCGCCGGTGACCGTGAGCGAACTGCTCAGGCCGTCGTTGCGTAACTGGTTCCGTGCGCGTTACCGCTATATGTACGCGAGCTTTCGCTGCGTCGCCGGAGCGGGACAATGACCCCCGCGTCGGCGCGGGTGTCTGTGCGGCCGCCGGCCGATCAGGTGTCGACCCAGCAGTTTGCCGAGGATGTCGCCTTCTACCTGACGCAGACGCCGCGCCAGCTGCCATCCCGCTATCTCTACGATGCCCTCGGTTCGGCGCTGTTCGAGGCCATCACCCGGCTGCCCTGGTATCGGGTGACACGCGCCGAAACCGGGCTGCTGAAGACCCATGCGCGGGCCATTCTGGCCGCCTGTGCACCGCTCACCGACACCGTCGAGTTGGGCGCTGGCAGCGGTGAAAAACTCGCCCGCGTATTGCAGGCCCGGGATGCCGGCAGCGCGGAGTTGCGCGTGCATCTGGTCGATGTGTCGCGTAGCGCGCTGTCCGCCGCAGCCGGGTTGCTGGTGGGGCTGCCGGCCACCCAGGTGATCACCCATGAAGCCACCTATGAGGCGGGCCTGGCCGAATTCAGGCGCAACCAGGCGGAGGCGGGACATACGCTGTTGCTGTTTCTCGGCTCGAATATGGGCAACTTCGATCCGCCGCAGGCCAACGAACTGTTGCGCCAGATCCGCAGCGCGCTGCAACCCGGGGATTTGTTTCTGTTGGGCGCCGATCTGCTCAAGCCCGAGCGCGAACTGATGCTGGCCTATGACGATCCGCTGGGGGTGACCGCCGCGTTCAATCGCAACCTGCTGGTGCGAATCAACCGTGAGTTGGGCGCCGATTTCGACCTCGACAGTTTCCAGCACCGCGCCCTGTGGAACGCCACCGAATCACGCATGGAGTCCTACCTGGTCAGCACCCGCACGCAGCGGATTCGCATCGCCGAGGCGCGGCTCGAGCTGAGCATGCGCGACGGTGAGACGATCTGGACCGAAAGCTCGTACAAGTACAGCCTCGACGGGCTGTTCGGCTCGTTGGCGGCCGCCGGCTTTGCCCGTCGCCAAGCCTGGGTCGATGAGGACGCGCAGTTCGCCCTGACCCTGGTGCAGCGCTAGCAGGCTGTTGCACAACTACTGCGCTCGACTATGCGGCGTTGAAATCAGCCGGCTAGTCGCAGCGCCGCACCAGCGTCAGCACAGCGCCGTTGGCGCCTAACGGTATTCCGGGTTGGGGTGGTCGAAGTGGTTGCCCGCATCCCACTGCTCGCGCAAATTGCCATAGGCCGGTATGCCGCCGGCATCCTTGAGCAGGCGAGCCAGGTGCAGCAGGTTCCAGGTCATGAAGGTGGTGTTGCGCTGGGTAAAGTCGTTGGCGAACCCGACCCGACTGCCATCGTCCTGGCGGTCGCCGTAGCTGGGGCCGGGGCCGGCTTCACCGATCCAACCGGCGTCGGCTTGCGGCGGGATGGTGTAGCCCAGATGCTGCAGGGCATACAGCACCCCGGTGGCGACATGCTTAACGCCATCTTCGTTGCCGGTGACGATGCAGCCGCCGACCTTGCCGTAATAGACGTACTGCCCCTTGTCGTTCAGGTCCGCCGACTGGGCGTACAGGCGCTCGATCACGCTGGAACAGATCGACGAGCGCTCCCCCAGCCAGATTGGCGAACCGATCACCAGAATGTCCGCCTGTTTCACCCGGGCGTAGAGCGTGGGCCAATCGTCGCGCTCGAAACCATGCGCGGTCATATCCGGCTGCACGCCGGGAGCGAGCACATGGTCGGCGGCGCGAATGTGCTCCACCTTGACCCCCTGCGCGCGCATGATCGCCTGGGATACGTCCATCAGTACTTCGGTGTGCGAGGGCTCGGGGGAAGGCTTGAGCGTGGTGTTGATGAACACGGCGCGCAGATCCGCATACTGGGCCGGTGGCAGTGATTGCTTGCTCATGGTCATGCATCTCCTTGCTTATGCAGCAGGCGCTTAACCTGCAACTAGTGGCTCGGGCGGCGGTAGCGATGGCTGGTGCCAGCCATGCCGCACGCGAGGTCGTTAGCGGCAATAGACAATGGTATTTGACCGTTGCCCGCGGCAAAGGTTGGCCATGCCGGCGCGCAATTTCGGCGCTCTCCTCGCTCAGCGGGCTTGATTAAGTGACCAGTCATAGTCGAGGAACTCGATCCTGGGCGTGCTATTGGCTGCAGGCCGCTGTGCCGGAGGGCTGAGCAGGGGGGCTTGCTGGATCAGGTAGTTGTCCAGCGAGCCCCAGCGCTTGGCGAAGTCCTCAGCGTACCAATCGAAGATTTTAGAGACCTGAAAACGCCCGCTGGCCGGGTCGAAACGGTTTCGGCTGCGATCTTTCAGGAAGCGTCGTTGGCTGTCTTCCAGTTGCCCGTCGAGGGTGCTGGCCACGAAGGCTTCGCTGCGCAGGGCCGGGCAACCGACCGAGGCGCAATTGGCGGCAAAATGGATACGCGGTTCATCGTAGACGCCGGGCGCGCGGATCAGTGTGTGCTCGATCTGGTCCAGGCTCAGGCTTTGCCCCAGCAGAGGGATGAACGCCTGCTTCCAGGGGCTGCTGAACAGCCCGCCGATATCCTTGATCGACTCCAGCGGGTAGTGGTCGAGGATCAGTTGTACCGTGAAGGCGTTATAGGCGTTGAGCAGAAAGGCCAGGCGCCGATCACGGCTCCAGCCGTCGAACTGCTGGCGGGAGACGCTCGACAGCGTGGCCAGATAGCTTGCCAGTTCAGCCTGATCCTGTTGGAAACCTCGATAGTCGACGGTACTGGCCACCCCTTGGTTAACCCAGGCGACGTGTTGCTCCAGCAGTTGGCTCCACTGCGCATGTTCATGGTCGAAGTTGCTGGCGTGCAGCGGACTGCTTAGCCAGAGCATGAGGCTGAGTAACAGAGTGCGCATGAAGGCTCCGAGCAGGCCGTTGAAAAATGTAGCGAGCGATGGCTAGGCAAGGCGAAATCAGTCGAAAAAGCGCAGTGTACGAGCTGTACATGAGCATTTTGAGGCTGAATTCAACGCGGCATAGCCGAGCGCAGTAGTTTTTCAACGGCCTGCTAGGGATTATTCGACGTGCAGGCGGATGTGTTGCGCTGGCCGTACAGTCGAACCAAGCGCCTAGCCGGTACGCCGACCGCATAGGCGAGTGCCAGCAGGCGGTTATGCAGCGAGCGCCGCCACCAGCCGTCGCGTTGCCAGCGTCTTGGGTCGACTTGAACACCCTGGCCGATCCGCACGAAGCGGCCCAATTGGCGCAGTTGCTTGATCAGCTCCACTTCCTCGAACAGTGGCCAGGGGCGGTGTTGGCCGCAGGCAAGGTAGGCGCTGGTTTCGACGAACACGCCTTGATCGCCATAGGGCACGCCGAAGCGGCTGCGCCAATCGATGAGGCGTTCCAGCAAGCGGCTTTGCCAGCAGCTGGGTCCGGCAAAGCGGAAGGCGAAGGCGCCGCCGACCGCACCCGAGGCCACCGCCGTCTGTATGTCCGGCAGGGGATTGCCCAGCAGCTGAGCATCGGCGTGCAAAAACCACAGGATCGAATGACGCGCGTGTTCAGCGCCCAGGCGCAGCTGTTCGCCTCGGCAGGGTGTGGCCGGCAACCATTGGGCACCATGCTGCTGGCATAGGCGGTTACAGCTTGGGCTACGTGCGGCATCGACCACTATGATCTGCAGCACTTGCCTGGAACGCGTGGCCAGCTGATGCAGGCGGGACAGCAGGGGACCGAGTAACGCCTCATCGCGCCAGCAGGGAATGATCACACTGATCGGTGTTTTATCAGGCATGCGCAGGTATTCCGAGGTCGTGCACGGCATCGCGCAAACGCAGTCGTGCGGGGCGCGTGTCCGGTTCGAGGGCGCGGGCCAGCAGCTGCAGATCTTCCTGGTGATCGATGTCGAAGTAGTCGCCGGTCTGTACCAGTGAATGCCCGGCAGCCTGGCACTTGTCGGCCAGCGCCTGGGCCAGGTGCTCAGTGCTCCAGGGCAGGTCGCGCAGGTCTGGCCATGGGCGGTTCGAGGCCATCAACACGACACCGCCGTCGCGTGCCTTGAGCAGTACCGTGTCATGGGCGTCGAGTAGTTCGCACACCGTTCGGTAGTCACTCGGCTGCAGGACCGGGCAATCACTGCCGATGAACAGCAGGCGCTGCTGGCCCTGCGCGCGCAACCGGCGGTCCAGGTCGTTGAGGCGTTGACCGAGGTTGCCTGGGTGCTGCGCCAGGCAGAGGGCCAGGGGGCATAGGGACTTCCCCCAGGCCACGTGCTGAGGGTGATCCGGCGCCAGTGCCTTGGGCCCTGGCCAGTGCTGGAGATCCTCCAAGGCGCAGTCGAGCAGGTGCTGGGCGATCCTGAGCGTCTGCTCCAGCCCCAGCTGCGCTGCCAGGCGTTGCTTGGCATGGCCGAGCGCTGGGCGCTTGCACAGCAGGACCAAGCAGGCGGCGGTAGGCGCGATTTCGGAGGTAGGGCGGTCAGTCAAGCAAGTGCTCCCGTCTCTGCGGTGGAGTGAGACCTGGTTGTCCAGGTTGGCACTCTTATGAGCCGTTGCTTGAGCTTTTGTTACAGCGCGGGTAGCTCCGCCTTTGAATTAAGACATGCTCGGTCCATAATCAGCCGCATGAACCGCGGACGCCCTAGATCTTTCGACCCCGACTTTGTCCTGGAAGCTGCCATGCAGCTTTTCTGGGGCAAGGGCTATGAGGCCACCAGCCTGCAGGATCTGCTTGAGGCGACGAGACTGTCCAAGAGCAGCCTGTATGAAAGCTTCGGCAACAAGCAGAGCCTGTTCGAAGCCGCCTTCAGTCGGTATGTCGAGAGCCGCACTCGCTACCTGCTGGAGCGCCTGGAGCTGGCCGAGTCGCCGCTGGTGTTCATTCATGAATGCCTGCTGTCGGTGCTCGACGACGCCGATCGAGCCACGCCGCGCGGCTGCATGCTGGTCAACGTGACCAATGAATTCTCCACCAGCGACCCGGCGGTGCAGCGCCTGATTGCCCTCGCCACGCGGCGTTTTCGTGGGGTGTTCGAGCAGGCTTTCCAGCAGGCGCAAGATGCAGGCCTGGTGTCGGCCACTCAACCGCCCGCTGCGCGCGCGCTGTACATGCACTGTGTGATGAGCGGCCTGCGCACCCAGACCAAGGCCGGCATGGAGCAGAAAGAATTGCTTACAGTTATCGAGCTGGTCATGGCGAACCTGGGCTAATTTTTTGACGTATTATGGACCTATCAGTCCGTAATTGAGGGCGCCGTGCTCTGCCATAAGGTTCCCCGCATGACCCCTGCCGTTGTCTTCGATTTTTATGTGACGTTCACCGCTAGCCAGCTCGTGCTCGGCCGACTGGCAGCACGCGGCGTCGACCAGGCGGCTGTACAGCGTTGGCAAGGCTCGGTTTTGTAACGCAGAGCCGCTTCGGCTCTCAAAGCAACAGTTCCCAAGAGTTTAGATTGTCATGCTGCCCACCTTGCCCCTGCTTAATGCCCTGAGTTTTCCAGCGATTCACCGCGCGCAACTGCACGCTCTGCAGATCAACCTCACCTACCTGTGCAACCAGCGCTGCCTGCATTGCCATGTCAATGCCGGGCCGACTCGCACGGAGGCCATGACCGACGAGAGCCTGGCCTTGCTGCAGCAGGTTATCGCCACTCATTCGGTGCAAACCCTCGACCTCACCGGCGGTGCCCCGGAGATGCACCCGCGCTTTCGCGAGCTGGTGATGTACGCCCGCAGCGAAGGGCTGCGGGTGATCGACCGCTGCAACCTGACGATTCTCTGTGAGCCGGGTTATGCAGACCTGGCCGAGTTTCTCGCCGCGCAGGGGGTGGAAGTCACTGCCTCGTTGCCCTGCTACTCGCGGGAGAACGTCGACAAGCAGCGTGGCGATGGCGTGTTCGATGCCAGCATCGAGGGCCTGAAGCAGCTCAACCGGCTGGGCTATGGCGTCGAGGGTAGCGGCCTGATTCTGAATCTGGTGTTCAACCCGCAAGGCGCCAATCTGCCGCCGCCCAGGCGCAGCTCGAAGCCGAGTTCAAAGAGCATCTGGCTGAGGACTTCGGTATTCACTTCAACCATCTGCTGACTATTACCAACCAGCCGATCGCGCGGTTTGGCAGCACCCTGGTGAGCAAGGGGCAATTCAACGGTTACATGCAGTTGCTGCGCGACAGTTACCGGCCGGAGAACCTCGATGACTTGATGTGTCGCAGCGTGGTCAGTGTCGACTGGCAGGGCTATCTGTACGACTGCGACTTCAATCAGATGCTCGAGCTGCCGATGGCACTGCCCGAATTGATCGGGCGTGACCGTGCCCATCTGCGCGACTTACTGCAGGCCACCAACCTGCACGGCAATCCCATCATCACCCGCGATCACTGCTACGCCTGCACCGCCGGTCAGGGTTCCAGCTGTGCTGGCGCATTGCAAAATCAATAAAGGAGCTGTCTGCATGGACACGCGTAAGTCGGCCTTGTTGGCCATCATCCTGTTGCTGTTGACCAGTTTCTTCGTCTTCGACCTGGGCCAGTACCTCAGCCTCGCCAGCCTCAAGGCGCAGCAAGTGGCTCTTAACGCCCAGGTGCTCGCCAACCCCTGGCTGTCAGGCGGCCTGTTCTTCGTGCTCTATGTGCTGGTCACCGCGCTGTCATTGCCGGGTGCGGCCTTGATGACGTTGGTCGGCGGCGCCTTGTTCGGCTTGTTGGGCGGCACCTTGCTGGCTTCTTTCGCCTCCACCCTGGGCGCCACGCTGGCCATGCTCAGCAGTCGCCTGTTGTTGCGCGACTGGGTGCAGGCCAAGTTCAGCAAGCGCCTGGCCGGGATCAACCAGGGCATCGAACGCGAGGGTGCTTCCTACCTGTTCGCCCTGCGCCTGGTGCCGGTGTTTCCATTCTTCCTGATCAACCTGGCCATGGGCCTGACCAAGTTGCCGGCGCGGACCTTCTGGTGGATTAGCCAGTTGGGCATGCTGCCGGGCACCCTGGTCTTCGTGAACGCTGGCCGTGAGTTGGCTCAGCTCGATTCGCTGGCCGGCATCCTCTCGCCAGGATTGATCGGGGCCTTCGTGCTGCTCGGCCTGTTGCCGATCATCTCGCGCAAGCTGCTGGAGCTGGTCAAGGCGCGCAAGGTCTACGCCGGTTGGCAGAAGCCCAAGCGTTTCGACCGCAACCTGCTGGTGATCGGTGCCGGTTCTGGTGGCCTGGTGTCGGCCTATATCGCCGCCGCGGTGAAGGCCAAGGTGACCCTGATCGAAAAGCACAAGATGGGCGGCGACTGCCTGAATACCGGCTGCGTACCGTCCAAGGCGCTGCTGCGTTCGGCCAAGCTGGCCAACGAATTGAAGAAGGCCGAGCAGCTCGGTTTCAAGCCGATCACCGGTGAGGTGGATTTCGCCGCGGTGATGCAGCGGGTGCAGCGGGTGCAGCGGGTGGTGGCGGATATCGAGCCGCATGACTCGGTCGAGCGTTATACCCAGCTGGGTGTCGAGGTGTTGCAGGGCGAGGCGAAGATCACCTCGCCCTGGACGGTCGAGGTCAATGGTCAGAGCCTGAGTGCGCGCGCCATCGTCATCGCCACCGGTGCGCGGCCGCTGGTGCCGACGATTCCGGGTATTGAGCTGGTGGCCCACTGACCTCGGACAACGTCTGGGATTTGCGCGAGCAGCCCAAGCGCTTGCTGGTGCTGGGGGCGGGCCGATCGGTTGCGAACTGGCCCAGGCGTTCCAGCGCCTCGGCAGTGCGGTGACTCAGGTGGAGATGACCGAGCGCCTGCTGATTCGTGAGGATCTCGAGGCCAGCGAAGCGGTGATGGCCAGCCTGCGCCATGATGGCGTCGAGCTGCGCTTGCAGCACAAGGCGGTGCGTTTCGAGGTGGTTGACGGCCAGCGGCAGATGGTTTGCCTCAATCTGGCCGATGACAGCGAAGTGCACATTGCCTTCGATCAGGTGCTGCTGGCCCTGGGTCGGGTCGCCAACGTCACGGGTTTCGGCGCCGAGGAACTCGGGCTGGAGGTGCGTAGCAACGGCACCCTGGAAACCAACGAGTTCCTCGCCACGCGCTTCCCCAATATTTTCGCGGTGGGCGATGTCACCGGGCCTTTTCAGTTCACCCACACCTCGGCGCATCAGGCCTGGTATGCGGCGGTGAACGGTTTGTTCGGCGGCTTCAAGCGCTTCAAGGTCGATTACCGGGTGATCCCTGGGCGACGTTCACCGACCCCGAGGTGGCCCGCGTCGGCCTCAACGAACAGGATGCCAAGGATCAGGGTATCGCCTATGAAGTCAGCCGCTTCGGCATCGATGAACTCGACCGCGCGATTGCCGACGAGGCCGCCCATGGCTACGTCAAGGTGCTGACCGTACCGGGCAAGGACCGCATCCTCGGGGTGACCATAGTCGGCGAGCATGCCGGCGAACTGATCGCCGAATACGTCGCGGCCATGAAGCACGGTTACGGGCTGAACAAGGTCCTGGGCACCATCCACATCTACCCGACGATGGCCGAGGCGAACAAGTACGTGGCCGGCGAATGGAAGCGTGCCCATGCCCCGGTCAGCGCCTTGCGCTGGCTGGCCAGGTTCCATCAATGGCGCCTGGGCGCGGCTGAAGGCGCGGCTAGCACCCAGCAGGCAGCTAATGACAAGGCCGGGTGACCACCCCGGTCGAGGTGCTGCGCGTCAGCAGCAGCGGCAGGATCGCTGCGCCTGGGGCCTCTTGCCCATATTGGAAACACCCTCACTTACACGCCACGACGGCCGTGTAGCAACTTAAGGCCGAGTCACAAGCCCGGTCCTAATAGGAAAGTGCGTTATGAAAATCTGGACTCTGTTGTTCCTTCGCCTGTCGCTTGGCTGGCTATTGGTTATTTGGGGGGCCGACAAAGTGTTCAACGTCGCGCACGGCATGGCGGTGGCCAACAAGTTCTATTTCGACTTCCTCAGTATCGAGAGTGTGCTGCGTGTCGGCGGCGTGCTGCAGATGCTGGTCGGTTTGGCCGTGGTACTGGGTTTCGCGCGGCGCTGGGTCTATCCGGCGCAAGTGCTGTTTAACGGCGCCTCGCTGTTTGCCGTGATGCAGTCGGTGATCGATCCCTGGGGCTGGGTATTCGACGGCAGCAACGTGCTGTTCTATCCCTCGCTGATCATCTTTGCCGGCAGCCTGTTGCTGATCGCCTTCCGCGACCAGGACCGACTGGCGTTGGATGCCGGCTTTTCAGGCAAATAAATTCGTAACAGGCATTCAGGTGCTGACTCAAGCAGGGTCAGCACACAAAAACCGCTGGCATTGGCATTACACCAAGAGCTGGAGTAACCGCAATGCACGTGATCACGTTGGGTATTGCCGCCTTGGTAGTGTCAGCAGTCACCATGCAAATGGGCGTGGCTAGCCTGCAAGCCGACTGCAAAGGCTGCATCGAAGACCGCCCCCTCAGTCTTCTCAACCGAACCTGCTACGTGTCCGGCATGCGCTACCCCGCGGTTCATCCCAGCAAACCGATCAACCCGTAACCGGGACATAGCCTTTCATCGACACGGTCGCCGGAACGGGCCGGTTCCCCGGTTCTGCGTGATCCGCACCTGCGCGCGGGTGAGCCTCAACCCTCCGCTGGCGCCTCTGGTACGCGTGCGGCCTGGCCGGTGCGTTCGCGCCAGCCACCGCCGAGCGCCTTGTACAGGTTCACTTCGCTAGCCAGTTGCGCCAGCCGATTGATGATCAACTCCTGCTGCGCGCTGAACAGCGAGCGCTGGGCATCGAGGAAGGTCAGGTTACTGTCGATGCCGACGCGGTAGCGGCGCTCAGCCAGGCGGTAGTAGTCCTGATTGGCTTCGACCAGATCGCGCTGGGCCTGCAGTTGCTGATGGTAGGTCTGGCGTGCCGCCAGGCCGTCGGCAACCTCCTGGAAGGCGGTCTGGATGGACTTCTCGTAGCGGGCCACGCTGATGTCTTTCTGGACTTTCGAGTAATCCAGGCTGGCGCGCAGGCTGCCCGCATTGAAGATCGGCAGGCTGATCTGCGGCTGGAACAACCAGGTGCCCGAGCCGCCGCTGAATAACCCGGAGAGGTCCGGGCTGAGGCTGCCGGCATTGGCGGTCAGGCTGATGCGCGGGAAGAACGCCGCACGCGCCGCGCCGATATTGGCGTTGGCGGCCTTGAGCAGGTGCTCGGCTTCGAGAATATCCGGGCGGCGTTGCAGCAGGTCGGACGGCAGGCCGGCCGGCACCTGGCTGAGCAGGTCGGCGTCGAGTGCTTGACTGGCTGGCAGTTCCGCCGGCAGGCCGCTGCCCAGGAGCAAGGTGAGGCCGTTGCGGTCTTGCGCGACCAGGCGCTGGTATTGCGCCAGTTTGACCCTGGCACTTTCGACCGAGGTGCGCGACTGGCTCAAGTCGAGCGCCGAAGCCACGCCGATCGCATTACTGCGCACGGTCAACTGGTGGCTTTGCTCGAAGGCCTTGAGGGTGTCTTGCGTCAGCCCCAGCAGGGCTTGATCGGCCTGCCAGGTCAGGTAGGCATTGGCGACACTGGCGACCAGGCTGATTTGCGTGGAGCGCCGCGCTTCTTCGCTGGACAAGTAGGTTTCCAATGCCTGCTGGCTGAGGCTGCGCACGCGGCCGAACAGGTCCAGCTCATAGGCGCTGACGCCGAGTGTTGCCGAGTACTGGCTGCTGATTCCGGCGCGGCCGGTTTGCCCGACGTCCGCCGGCAGGCGTTGCCGGCTGGCGCTGCCATCTGCGCTGACCGCAGGCAGCAAGTCCGCGCGCTGGATGCGGTATTGCGCGCGGTAGGCCTCGATATTCAAGGCGGCGATGCGCAAGTCGCGGTTATTCACCAGGGCGCTTTCGATCAGCTGCTGCAAGGCCGGGTCACGGAAGAACTGGCGCCAGCCT
Source organism: Pseudomonas sp. CC6-YY-74 (assembly GCF_002025205.1). Lineage (GTDB taxonomy): Bacteria > Pseudomonadota > Gammaproteobacteria > Pseudomonadales > Pseudomonadaceae > Aquipseudomonas > Aquipseudomonas paeninsulae. The sequence goes on from NZ_CP019947.1 coordinate 4,906,070, forward strand.
TGTTCGGCGGCGGCGATGTCGGCCGACTCGGTTGGCGAGTAGGCCTGGCCTTGCGGCCACTGGCTGGCCACCGGTGCAGGCGGTTGCTGGTAATCGGGTATCAGCGAGCAGCCACTGAGCAGCAGGGTGGCGACTGCGATGGAGGCTAAGGACGTGTTCATTGGGCCGCCTCCTCGACGAGTGTTGTGCGCGTCTTGCGCTGGAACAGCGAAGAGACGCTGACGAAGAACAGGGGAACCCAGAAAATCGCCAGAATGGTGGCGGTGGTCATGCCGCCGATCACCCCGGTACCGATGGCGTGCTGGCTGCCTGAGCCGGCGCCGCTGGAAATGGCCAGCGGCACCACGCCGAGGCCGAACGCCAGCGAGGTCATGATGATGGGGCGCAAGCGCATGCGGCAGGCTTCGATCGCCGCGTCGGTCAAGCTGCGCCCTTGTTCGTGCAGTTCCTTGGCGAACTCGACGATCAGGATGGCGTTCTTCGCCGCCAGGCCAATGGTCGTCAGCAAGCCGACCTGGAAGTACACGTCGTTCGACAGCCCGCGCAGGCTGGTGGCCGCGAGGGCGCCGATGACGCCCAGGGGCACCACCAGCATCACCGCAATCGGGATCGACCAGCTTTCATACAGGGCCGCCAGGCAGAGAAACACCATCAGCAGCGAGAGCGCATACAGGGCCGGCGCTTGCGAACCGGACAGGCGCTCCTCGTAGGACAGCCCGGTCCAGGAAAAGCCGATGCCCGCCGGTAGTTTCTGCGCCAGCGCTTCGACTTCCGCCATGGCCTCGCCGGAGCTGTAGCCGGGTGCTGGTGTACCGAGGATTTCCACGGCCGCGACCCCGTTGAAACGGGTCAGTTTGGGCGCACCATAAATCCACTCGCCAGTGGCAAAGGCCGAGAAAGGCACCATCTCGCCGCTGTCGTTGCGCACGTACCACTTGTTCAGGTCTTCCGGGCTCATCCGCGAGCTGGACTGGCCCTGGATGTACACCTTCTTCACCCGGCCGCGGTCGATGAAGTCGTTGACGTAGCTGCCACCCAAGGCAATCGACAAGGTCTGGTTGATGTTCGTCAGGGTCACGCCGAGGGCGCGGGCACGTTCGTCGTCGATGCTCAGTTGGTACTGCGGCTCATCGTCCAGCCCGTTCGGTCGCACGCCCGCCAGCACTTTGCTTTGCGCGGCCATGCCAAGGAACTGGTTGCGCGCGGCCATCAGTTTGTCGTGGCCGACCCCGGCGCGATCCTGGAGGAACACGTCGAAGCCGCTGGCGTTGCCCAATTCCATGACCGCCGGTGGCACGAAGGCGAACACCATGGCGTCGCGCAAACTGAAGAAATGCTGTTGCGCGCGTTGCGCCAGATTGAACACGCTGTTTTCCGCGGAGCGCTCGCCCCAGGGCTTGAGCATGATGAAGGCCATGCCCGAACTCTGGCCGCGACCGGCGAAGTTGAAGCCGGTGACGGTGAATACCGAGCTGACCGCATCCGCCTCTTCGCTGAGCAGGTGGCTACGCATCTCGTCGACCACCACCTGGGTACGTTCTGCGGTGGATCCCGCTGGCGTTTGCACCTGGGCGAAGAGCACGCCCTGATCCTCTTCCGGGAGGAAGGCGGTGGGGATGCGGGTAAACAGCACGACCATGCCGACGATGATCAGCAGGTAGGCCAGCAGGTAAGGCAGCTTGTGCCGCAGCATGCTCGCGACACCTCGCTCGTAGCGTTGTACGCCGCGCTCGAAGCTGCGGTTGAACCAGCCGAAGAAGCCGCGCTTGGGCGCATGCTCACCTTTGCCAATCGGCTTGAGCAGGGTCGCGCAGAGTGCCGGGGTGAAAATCAGCGCGACCAGCACCGACAGCACCATGGCCGAGACGATGGTGATGGAGAACTGCTGGTAGATCACCCCGGTGGAGCCGCTGAAGAACGCCATCGGCAGCAGGACGGCAGTCAAGACCAGGCCGATGCCGACTAGCGCGCCCTGAATCTGGCCCATGGATTTTCGCGTGGCTTCTTTCGGTGACAGGCCTTCTTCGGCCATGACCCGTTCGACGTTCTCCACCACGACGATGGCATCGTCCACCAACAGGCCGATCGCCAGCACCATGCCGAACATGGTCAGGGTGTTGATGCTGAAACCGAAGGCGGCGAGCACGCCGAAGGTGCCGAGCAGTACCACCGGTACCGTCATGGTGGTAATCAGCGTGGCCCGGAAGTTCTGCAGGAACAGGTACATCACCAGGAACACCAGGGCGATGGCTTCGAGCAGGGTGTACACCACGCCGGAGATCGACTCGGTGACCACCGGTGTGGTGTCGTACGGGAACACCACTTCCACCCCTTGCGGGAAGAACGGCTCCAGCTCGGCAATAGTGGCGCGCAGGGCCTTGGCGGTTTCCAGCGCGTTGGCGCCGGTCGCCAGCTTGACGGCCAGGCCAGAGGCCGGCTTGCCGTTGAACTGGGCGCTGATACCGTAGTTTTCGCCGCCCAAGGTCACCTCGGCCACATCGCCGAGGCGCACTTGCGAGCCATCCGGGTTGACTTTGAGCAAGATGGCGTCGAATTGCTCGGCGCTCTGCAGGCGGGTCTTGCCGATGATGGTGGCGTTCAACTGCTGGCCTTGCACGGCCGGCAAGCCGCCAAGCTGGCCCGAGGATACCTGGACGTTCTGTGCGGTGATGGCGTTTTTCACATCCACCGGGGTCAGCTGGTAGTTGTTCAGCTTGGCCGGATCGAGCCAGATGCGCATGGCGTACTGGGCGCCGAACACCTGGAAGTCACCGACGCCGGCAGTGCGCGAGATGGGGTCCTGCATGTTGGAGACGATGTAGTTGGCCAGGTCGTCCTTGGTCATGCTGCCGTCCTGGGAGACCAGGCCGATCACCATCAGGAAGTTCTTGACCGCCTTGGTCACGCGGATGCCTTGCTGCTGAACTTCTTGCGGCAGTAGCGGGGTGGCCAGGTTGAGCTTGTTCTGCACCTGCACCTGGGCCGTGTCCGGATTGGTGCCCTGGTTGAAGGTGGCGGTGATGGCCATGCTGCCGTCGGAATTACTTTCCGAGGTGACATAGCGCAAGTTGTCGATGCCATTGAGCTGTTGCTCGATCACTTGCACCACCGTGTCCTGCACCGTCTGCGCGGATGCGCCAGGGTAGTTCACGGCGATGGCGATGGCCGGCGGGGCGATGCTCGGGTATTGGTTGATAGGCAACTTGAGCAGCGACAGCGCGCCGACCAGCATGATGACCAGGGCAATCACCCAGGCGAAAATCGGCCGATCGATAAAGAATTTCGACATGCTTTACTCCCCCTGGCCGTCAGTTTTTGCGGTGCTCGAGACCAGCGGCGTTTTGGCGGCCTGGACATTGCTCGCTGCGCTGACGCTGACTTCGTCGCCGGGCTTGATGAATTGCAGGCCCTCGGTGATCAAGCGATCGCCGCTGTTCAGGCCTTGGTTGATCAGCCATTGATTGCCGATGGTGCGGTCGGCCTTGAGCTCACGCAGTTCGACCTTGTTGTCCTGGCCGACTACCAGTGCCGTGGGCTGGCCTTTCAGGTCATGGGTCACGCCTTGTTGCGGGGCGAGGATCGCCTTGCGGTTGACCCCGGCCTGCAGCTGGGCGTGGACAAACATGCCCGGCAACAGGTCGTGATTCGGGTTGGCGAACACCGCGCGCAGGGTCACCGAGCCAGTGCCTTCGGCGACCGAGACTTCGGAAAACTCGAGCTGGCCAAGCTCGGCGTATTCGCTGCCGTCCTCCAGGATCAGCTTGACCCGGGCGGCATTCTCGCCGGCTTTCTGCAACTGGCCGCTGGCCAGTTCACGGCGCAGCTTGAGCATCTCCACCGATGACTGGGTGACGTCGACATAGATCGGGTCGAGTTGCTGGATCACCGCCATGGCCTTGCTCTGGCCATTGCTGACCAGGCCGCCCTCGGTGATCGCCGAGCGGCCGATGCGCCCGGCGATCGGCGCCAGAACCTTGGTGTAACGCAGATCGATCTGCGCCCGCTGCACAACGGCTTCCGCCTGCAGGCGTTTGGCTTGCGCCTCGTCGAACTCCTGGCGGCTAACGGCCTGTTCGTCGACCAACAGCTTGTAGCGATCGGCCAGGGATTTACTCGACTGCAGCGAGGCTTGCGCGCTTTTCAGGGTCACGGCATAGGTCGAGGGGTCGATCTGGTAAAGCTGCTGGCCGGCTTTTACTTCGCGGCCCTCGGTGAACAGGCGCTTGAGAATGATGCCGTTGACCTGTGGGCGCACTTCGGCAATGCGGTATGCGGCGGTGCGTCCCGGTAGCTCGGAGGTCAGGGTAAAGGCTTGCGGTTGCAGGGTGACTACACCGACTTGAGGCAGTGGTGCGGCAGGGGCCGCTTCTTCTTGTTGGCAGCCGCTGAGCAGTGCGCTCAAGGCAACGGCGGTGACCAGCGCAGGGGAAACTGGATTGAATCGCATGGGAGCCTCGGTCGGGAACGTGGCAAGACGCTTGAGCAAAATGCCAGTGACAAATTTTGGGGAGAAGCTGGATAAGTAGCCTGCTAACCAATATACTTACGTTCATGAATGTTTGTAAGTGATTTTTAATACGCACAAGCACAAAATGTAAAACTCAGCCAAAGGCTCAATGAAAGCCTTGCCTGCTAACAGCTTGCTGCGTGAAGCCATCCTGATTGAGGGTTACTGCCATGGTTCGTCGTACCAAAGAGGAGGCGCAGCAGACGCGCAGCCAGATACTCGAGGCGGCCGAAAAGGCTTTCTATGAGCGCGGCATATCGCGCACCACGCTGGCAGAAATTGCCAGCATTGCCGGCGTCACTCGCGGAGCGATCTACTGGCATTTCAAGGACAAGGCTGGCCTGATCCAGGCCATGCTGGATAGCTTGCACGAGCCGCTGGACGAACTGGCCAAGGCGGGCGAGAGCCCGGATGAGGTCGACCCGCTGGGCTGCATGCGCCAGCTGCTGATCACCTTGTTGCAGCGGGTGGCGCTGAATCCGAAAACCCGGCGGATCACCGAAATTCTCTTTCACCGCTGCGAACTCACCGATGAGATGAGCGACCTGCGGCAACAGCGTCAAACCGACAGCGTGGAATGCAACGGCCGCATCGACCAGTCGCTGCGTAATGCGGTCCACCGCAAGCAACTCCCGGCGACCTTGGACACGGCACGCGCGGCAATCTGCCTGCATGCTTACATCGATGGCATCCTCAGCCAGTGGCTGCTGGTGCCGGAAAGCTTCTCACTGCAGCGCGATGCCGAACTGCTGGTCGATAGCGCCCTCGACATGTTGCGTGAAAGCCAGGCGCTGCGCAGGTAAGGCGGCGTTTGCTGCGGCTGCAGCCAGGTTTACTTGGGAGCCTGGTATAAATTTTCAGGTTTTCCGGGTGGCGCTTTCCGGCTGCAGGGTGAGCGAGTAGAGGAACAGGCCCCGTCCATGCGCTCGCCAACATTCCCGGCACTGTACGCAGGTTGGCAGTCATGCTCGGGCAGCACGCGCAGGTAGTTGATGGCAGCGCCTTTATCGCGCGCCGGGTCTTCATAGAAGCGTACCCGTTCATGGTGCTGCAGCCAGACAATCGGCAATAACTGACCTGTTTGGTGCCCCCTCTCCAGCTCAGACGACTGCGCTATCCGACTTGCCGGGTGAGCGCTGCCAGAGCATCCCCCTAAGGCCTGTTGACGTTTCACCTAGACGGTCACAGGCAATCCATGCGCATCGACGGCCCGGTCGATCTTGCTGGGCTGGCCAGCGCGGCTGTTGCCAATGGCATCAGGATGATTACTGGTTGGGGAGCGCTCACCCGCATCCGCTAGAACATCCCTGAATGTTGCCGCTGCAGCGCTCGTGGTTGCGTATGGGTTCTTGTTGGCGCCGTGAGTCCCTTTTGTTTCAACTGTTACCAGGACCTGAATGGCTGCTCGCCCGGGCGCTACTGCCCGTCAGCCGGGTTGATGGGGGGATGGCCATTTGCCGAGGCGGTGCGCGTGCGGCCTGGGGTTCAAGTCGTCCGCATGCACGCCGAGTCCTGACATGCGGTCATTGACACCGGGGCTGACAGCGCTATTCTCGTTGTGTGGGAAAATTTCCCACACAACGATGCTAACTGGCTCCGAAGGATCGTGCGGGAACTGCAGTTGCACATTCATGTTGCAGATAGATGACCGCGCTGGTTGGCTGGCCGCTCCAATAGGCGGCTGACTGGTTATTGCATTCGATACGGGGATGATTACGCACCCCCAAACGGAGGTTCATCATGCTTCTGAAGAAATGTGTGTTGGCTCTAGCAATTGGCGGAATCCTGTCGGCATCTACCGTGCTGGTGCCGGATTACATCGGTGGTTTTTCCAGTGTGTATGCCAAAGAGGGTGGCAGCGGCGGCGGCGGTGGCGGTGGCGGCCACGGTGGCGGCGGAGGCGGTCACGGCGGTGATGGCGGCGGTCGCGGTGGCGACGGCGGCGGTCACGGTGGCGACGGCGGCGGTCGTGGCGGTGACGGAGGCGGTCACGGCGGGCGCGGCGGCGACGGCGACGGTCGCGGCGGCGACGGCGACGGTCACGGCGGGCGCGGCCACGACGGCAACAGTGGTCCAGGGAGCGCGAACAGCGGACGTGGCCATGACGGACGCGGTCATGACGGACGTGGTCATGACAATGATGCGGATCACGAGGCTGGCGGACCGCACGGCGTCGGTCACGGTGCGGACGACGGTCCCGACCATGACGTCGGCGAGGCCCATGGTGTAGGCCACGGTGCGGACGACGGTCCCGACCATGACGTCGGCGAGGCCCATGGTGTAGGTCACGGTGCGGACGACGGTCCCGACCATGACATGGGCGAGGTCCATGGTGTCGGCCACGGTGCGGATGACGGCCCCAACCATGATGTTGGCGACGACCGCTCTGGGGCTTGAATAGTCGCTCCAGTTGTCCACAAAGCCCGGAGTTCCTCTGGGTTTTGTGGTGTTGGATCGGTAACGTAAACGGTTGTAGTGTTCTAGGTGATGGCGGCGGGATTGCCGAAAATCTCCAGCGCAGCACTGGGCTGACCGCTTAGGGGAGACACCCCGCTCGTTACTATTCTTAAGGAATGCGTTGAATGCAATTGCCCACCTTGCCTCCCTCCTTGTTACCGGCGCTGCAGTACGTCATGCGCCCATTAGTGAGGTTGATGCTCAGGAAGGGGGTCACCTTTACCAACTTTGCCGAACTGCTCAAACAGATATTCGTTGATGTCGCCGAGCGCGAATTCCGCCTCGACGACAAGCCCCCGACTGACAGCAGAATCAGCCTGCTGACGGGTGTGCATCGCAAGGATGTCAGGCGCCTGCGTGCCAAGGCGGTCGGTCAGGAGGCCAGCCTGCCAGAGGCCATTTCGTTTGGCGCTCACTTGGTCAGTGTCTGGCTGAACAACACGCCGTTTTGCGCGAAACCCGGCCGGCCGCTGCCCCTGGCTCGCCTGGCCAGCAATGGCGCTGAGTGCTCGTTTGATGGGTTGGTCGCTCAGGTCAGCAAAGATATCCGTGCTCGCGTTGTGCTGGACGAGTGGCTGCGTCTGGGCATTGTGCGTATAGACGATCAGGATCGGATCCACCTGGAGACGATGGCGTTCATTCCGCAAAGTGGCTTTGACGAGAAGGCCGCCTATTTTCAGCATAACCTCCACGACCATGCCTGCGCCGCCGTGCACAACCTGACCGAAGGTGGAGAGCCTTTCTTCGAGCGCAGTGTCCACTACGACAGTCTGTCACCCGCCGCTGTCTTGCAACTGCGTGAAGCCGTCAGGGCCGAAGGTATGCAGATGCTGATCGGCTTCAACCAACTGGCCGCCGGGCTGGAAGAACGCGACGTTGCGACCCCCGACGCCAGGCAGCGCATTACCATCGGCCTTTACTTCTACACTGAACCCAGCCCGCCAGCAGTCTCCACTCCGACCACGGCCAGCTCACCATGAACACTGCCTCGCGCCTTCTATGTGCCTTAGCCTTCATTTGCGCCCCGTTCCTGCTTGCGTCGTCGCTGAACGCTGCTCCCGCTTGCCTTGAGCCGGGTGGCATGGGCGGGACAGGCGCCGTTGCCACCGGAGGGGTCGGCGGTACCGGTGCGCCTGCTGATGAAGGTGGCATTGGTGGTACGGGCATTGTGGGCACCATCACCGGGTTTGGTTCCATCTGTGTCAACGGCATGGAGGTACACTTCGATAGCAAGGTTTCGCTCAGCGAGAACGGCGTCCCCGCCAGCAGCAGCCAGTTGGCTATTGGTCAAGTCGTGGCGGTGGAGGCCGGCAGGTCACGCAGAGGACTGGAGGCGCGCAGCATTGCCATCCTGCATGCCTATGAAGGCCCCATTACCGATAGGGAAGCGGGCTCTGCCTCAATGCGGGTGATGGGGCAGTCCGTGCGCGTTGCTCCAGGTGCGCGCGTGGCCGAAGGGCTGCGCATCGGCGAGTCGGTACGGGTCAGTGGACTGCGCAATGCTCAGGGCGAAGTAGTCGCCAGCCGGATCGATCGGGCACCGAACCTGGAGCAGGTCAGCGCCATTGGCGCCATCGCGCGAGGCGGTGACCTTCACGGGCTGGTCCTGAGCAAGCCGCTGGCGCCCAGCAGCGAGGTCCTGGTGCGCGGAACCTGGGATGGTAGGCAGTTGAATGTTGTCCAGACGCGTAGCGATCCAGGCATGCCCTTCGCCGGACGGGTGCGTAATGCGCTGGTAGAGGGATTGGTGCGTGGACAGCAGGGCGATCGCATTGAGTTCGGTGGCTTCACTGCCTATGTGGATCGCAGCACCTCCTATTCCGGCGGGCAGGCCGCCGACCTTGCGGTCGATCAGCGTATCCGGGTGACCGGCGTGTTCGACAAGGGGCGGGAAATCCGCGCCGAGCGCATCGAATTCTCCCGGGAGCAGCCCGCAACCTCCATCCGGCAGGATTCCGACCACGGCTCGTCTACGGCAGAAACCGAGCAGCACGAGAGTAAAGGCTCCGACCGGGACGGCCATGAGTCACGCGAGCGCAGCGACGATGGCGAGACGAGGGAGAAAATCGAGCGGAGGCAGGAGTCCGCTTCCGGCGAACTGGAGCGTCGCGAGCGGATAGAAACACGCGAATCCGACGACCGCTTGGAAACCCGGGAGCGGATCGAGGTTTTCGAGAATGGTGTGCGGGTCGAGCGAATCGAGAGAATCGAGAAAATCGAAAAGCCGGACCGCGCGGATAAACCAGAACGGATTGAGCGCGTAGAACGTGTGGACAAACCTGAACGCGTCGAGCGACCGGACAGGGTTGAGCGGCTGGATCACTCGGGGCCTCACTAGAGGCGGGATCGAGCCCTGCCGGAGGCAGGCATATGCCCGAACGGATTACTGATAGCCGGCTAAGCTAAGCAAGGCGGATGTCCACTCCGCTTGTCTGACCGGGGAACAGGGGTGATCGGGCTCCATGAAGGTTCTGTCAGGGTAGGGCAATGATCGTGAACTGAACTTCGATGTCTGGATCGCAACGAGGTAACCATGAAAATCGCTCGCATGATCTTGCCAGGCCTGTGGCTATCCCTGGCCTTGCCAACCATGGCCGAGGATTTCACGATCTCGACGGGGCTTGATTACTCGCGGGGGAAATATGGGACCCCGACCACCAGCGAGACCTGGTATGTCCCGGTGATCGCTAGGTATGAAACCGGTTCCATGATCTACAAGTTGACCATCCCGTACCTGCGTATCACCAATCCCGCGGTGGGACCGGATGGCGAACCCTTGGCGGGGGACTGCGGCAGCGTTGAAAGCGGCTTGGGTGACACTGTGGCCAGCGCGGGCTTCGCGCTGTTGGACGGCAGTCGGGGGGATGGGCTGATGGTGGATCTGGTTGGCAAGATAAAGCTGCCGACGGCCGATGAAAACAACTGTCTCGGCACCGGCAAGACCGATTACTCCGCCCAGATCGACCTCGCGCAGGCCTTCGGCGCAATCAGCGGCTTTGCCACGCTGGGCTGGAAGAAGTTCGGCGACCCATCGGGAACTGACTTCCGCGATCCGATTTTTGTCTCGCTCGGCTTTGTTACCCGACTTGCTCCTGCGACTTCCGTGGGAGCGGTCTATGACTGGCGACAGAAAGTGACCTCCGGTGGCGATGAGACTCAGGAGTTCACCCTGTTCCTGACCCAAAGGCTCAGCCCCTCCTGGAAGGTCCAGTTGTACGCGCTCAAAGGCTTTTCCGAGGCCAGCCCCGACTCCGGCGGTGGGTTGCTGCTCAGCCACTCGTTCTGAATCGAGGGCATGCTTGAGTGTTGACGCCGCCTCAAGGCTGGATTCAGCGTTCTGGAGCGCTTACTCGGGATACGCGCAGTCAACAGAAAGCAAAAACCCCTGATAATCGCTAGGATTATCAAGGGCTTAGGCTATTTTAAAATGGTGGAGCCGGGGGGATTTGAACCCCCGTCCGCCAGTACTCCGCTGTCGGTTCTACATGCTTAGCCGTGTCTACTGAGTTAACCCTTGGCCGCCCGACGGGCAGGGTGCTTTGGGCGAGTTGTGTAATTTTTAGCCACTTCGTCCACAACGTACTACGCGGCGATTCTGTTCTATATGACAATCATTTCGGGTTTACAGACATCCCCTAATGATTGCTGGAGCCGAAGCTACCAGAAGTGCGACTAGGCTGCTTACGCAGCTAGTTGAGCACCGTAATTGTCATCATTGGCAATTATGGATTTTTGCAACAGTTTATTTACGAGTTCTGTTACCAACTCGGCATGCCCCTCGAGTTTTGCAACCGGCGTCGAATCCTAATCGGCCCCAAAACTGTCTTGGATGAAGCTCTCGCAAGCTTCACGCGTAGTGTACGGCAAAGGTTGCGTAGCGTCGACCAGGCAATATCCAGGCGGACGCTGCCAGTCATGTGCAGCTATGCTTGCTGCTTGAAGTGGGTGCAATGTCTTTGGGAAGAGACCTGATTATGCCGCGAGTATCGCGTTACCCCGTGCGCCAGTGGATTTGGCGCGCCTTTGTGCAGAGTGCCTTGATTCCGCTGATCCTGGTGGAGACGGTGTTGATCACCGTGTATTTGCTGAGCAATGCAGCCATTCGCGATGCGCAAATCGGTCATTTGCAGCAGAGCGCCCTGGAGGATTTGTCCACGGCGGTGGCGCGCGAGGGTCAGGTGATCGACAGTCGGTTACGCTCGGTCGAGGCGCAGGTGCGGATTTTTCGTGATACAGCGAGTCATGCGCTGCAAAGTACCGGCTTCCAGCCCGATGCACTGGAACTCAAGCGGCATGTTTCGACCCGCAATGGGGTGTTTTACAGCCGTAGCGACGATGGCCGCGCAGCGTCTTTCTACGCTAACAGCACGCCACCGGCGCGGCAGGATCACGTCAAGGCCTTGCGCTTGTCGCAAATCGACCCACTGATGCGTTCGATTCGAGACGCCAACCCGTTGGTCAGCGCGCTCTATTTCAACAGTTGGGACAGCTATAACCGGATTTACCCATTCTTCATGACCCCCGAGCAGTATCCCCATGACATGGTGATACCCGATTACAGCTTCTATTACTTGGCCGACGCACGTCACAACCCGGCACGCGATGTGGTGTGGACCGATGTCTATCTCGATCCGGCAGGGCAAGGCTGGATGATGTCGGCAGTGGCCCCGGTGTACCGCGGAGACTTTCTCGAGGGCGTGGTCGGCCTGGATATAACGGCGGGCCAGATGCTCAGCGAGATCGGTGAGCTGGATGTGCCTTGGCAGGGCTATGCCATGTTGGTCAGCCGTGACAACAACATCATGGTGTTGCCGCAGGCCGGCGAGCAGGACTTCGCGTTGCACGAGCTTACTGAGTATTCCTACGCCGAGGCGGTACGTCGTGAGGTGCTCAAGCCTGCGGATTTCAGCCTTGATTCACGTTCTAGCATGCAGCCGCTGTTGCAGGCTATGGCATCGGGTCAGGGCCGTGTGCAGGAGGTGATGCTCGGTGGGCGCAAGCAACTGGTGGCCTGGAGCGAGATTCCACAAACAGGCTGGCGTCTGATGCTGGTGGTTGATGAGGAAAACATCTACCGCGAGACTAACCGCCTGGCCGAGCGCTACTTGCAGATCGGCTACCTGTTGATCGTCGGTCTGGGCTTGTTCTATCTGCTGTTTTTTGCCTGGATGTGGCTGCGCTCGCGGCGCTTGAGTGATCAACTGGCTCAGCCGATTGCCGGTATCGTCGGCATGATGCGCCGGCTCGGTCAGGGCGATTACCACCCCAGTGCGCCGTCCAGTCAGATCGATGAGTTGGTCAGCATGGCCCAGGCCGTGCAGCAGACCGGCGAGCAGTTGCAGGCCAGCGACAGCGAGCGGCATGAGGCGCAGCGGATTCTGCAACTGGTGCTGGAGAGTACTACGGAGAGTCTGTGGGAGGTGGATGCGCCGAACATGGCGATCAAGGTCAGTGACCACTTCGTCAAACGTTTCGGCCTGCGAGCCGAGAGCATGAGTTTCAGCGAGTTCAACCTGCGTGTGCACCCGGATGACTTGGAGCGCATCCGCCATCTGCGGCAGCTCTTCGTGGTCAGCGGTGAGGATCAGTTCGAGGCGGAGTATCGCTATGCCGATGCCAGCGGCGAATATATTTGGTTGCTCAGCCGCGGCAAGGTACTCGAGCGCGATAGCAACGGCGGCGCCCTGTGCATCGCCGGTACGCATGTCGACATTACCCGGCTCAAGCAGGTGCAGGAGGAGTTGCGCCGCGCCAGCCTGCAAGCCCAGGCTGCCAGCCAGGCCAAGAGCCGTTTCCTGTCGAGCATGAGCCATGAGCTGCGCACGCCGCTGAATGCTATTTATGGCTTTGGTCAGTTGATCGAACTGGAGACGCAAGGCAAGCCGGAGGTCCAGCAGGAAGCAGATTATGCCCGCGAGATCGTGAACGCCAGTCGCCACCTGACGTCGTTGGTCGATGACATCCTCGATCTGTCGAGCATCGAGAGCCGCCGCCAGCAGTTGCAATTGCAGGCGGTGGAAGTCGGCGCGCTGCTCAATGGTTGCGCCGAACTGGTACTCCCGGAAGTCCAGCAGCGGCGTCTGCAGTTGCAGGTACTGGCGCAAGTCGATGCAGGCTTGTACGTGCAGGCCGATATGCGTCGTCTGCGCCAGGTGATACTCAATCTGCTGTCCAATGCGATCAAGTACAACAGCCCGCAAGGGCTGATCAGTCTGGGCTATGACGTACGCTCGAACTGCGTCCGCTTATGGGTCGAGGACAGCGGTCCAGGTTTGACCCCCGAACAGCAGACCCAGTTGTTTCAGCCGTTCCAGCGTCTGGGTCGAGAGAACTCGAGCATTCCTGGTACCGGTATCGGCTTGGTGTTGTGTCGCGAGCTGGCCAGCCTGATGAACGGTGAAATGGGTTTTTGCAGCACGCTCGGTGGAGGTAGCCGTTTCTGGGTCGACTTGCCCAGCGCCGCGGCACCCGGGGCAGCCGTCGCCGCTACGCCGCCGGTTGAGGTGGCAGAGCCGAAGCGTAAAGCCGAAGTGCTGTGCGTCGAGGATCACCCTGCGTCGGTGAAGGTGGTGCAGGAAGCGCTGCGCGAGTTCGCCGATGTGCGCGGGGTTGGTTCGGTGCAGGGGGCGTTGGCCGAACTGGAGAACCGCACGCCGACCTTGCTATTGCTTGATCTGGACTTGCCCGACGGTGACGGTTTGCAGGTGCTGGATGCCATGCGCCGCGATCCGCGTCTGCGCGCGGTGCCCGTATTGGTCATCAGTGCGACAGCCGATGAAACGGTGTTTAGCGAGGCGCGTCAGCGCGGCGCACAGGCGTGCCTGGCCAAACCTATCGATTTGGCTCAGGTGCGCCGATTAGTCCTGACCTTATTGGGGCAGGGCCACTAGCACGGGCTACTCGCTGCCCTCGAGCAGTTGCAGGGCTTCGTCGAGCACTTGCACGGACTCGCTGTGATTGCCGGCCTTGTGCAATTCTTCGCCTTCGGCGCGAAGCTTTTGCACTTGCGCCAGCACGGTCGCGTCGGTGGGTGGATTGCTTTGCAGCATGGCGTCTATTTTCGCCATATCCGCTGGGCACTGTGAGGCCCAGAGCGAGGTGCTGAGTAGTACTGTGGTGAGGAAAACGGCAAGGCGGCGCATGGTGTATCTCCTCTACGGGTGAGTTTTTACTATAGGAGACTTGCTGAAAGGCGATCTGGGTTATTGCGGTTCTTTCAAGCCTCGTAGCTCTATAGTTTGCTGATGTTTAGCCGTTCTCGCCCGGTGCCTCAAGCAGCATCAGTGCTTTTTCGGCGTGAGTGCCACAGGCTTCAAGGTCGCCAGCGCTTTGCGCTTCTTCAGCTGCCTTCTTGAGCTCTGCTACTTCCATCTTGACGGACTCTGCCGTGGTGGTTTCGGTAGTCATGCTGTCATTGAGTTTTTGCAGATTGACGGTGCATAGATCCTCGGCAAAAGCCGGAGCAGCGGATATGGCTACGGTCGCAGTGAAAAACAGGATAGTGAGTTTCATTTGATAATCCTCTCATCATGAAGAACTGTTCAGTATCGTTCATCGACAGAAGTGAACCGTTACGAGAACGATACTGCTCCCCTCCCTCTTAATGAAGATTGACTATTCCGTGGTGATGAGAGTTCAGTTTTTTATCGCTCAAGTCCGGCGTGTGGCATTTGTACTAGCCGCTATGGATATAAAAAACCTCGTTTTAGACGGGGTGTTTCAGGGTTTGCGGGTCGCTTCTCGGCTACATCGATTTCGCTCGGGAAACCCGATCCACCAGGTAGACCAGGCCGTGGTAGTCGATACCGCCATGTTGGCTCAAGCCGATCTCGCAGGTGCGGCTGGTGCTAATGCCTTCCGCGCAGTACTGCACGGCTGATTGCAGGCTGCGTAACGCGTGGGCGTTGAGTTCCGGGGTGGTGAAGCCCTTGTCGCCGGCAAAACCGCAGCAGTGAATGCCCTCGGGGATCACCACTTGGCTGGTGCAGTGACGGACGATATCGATCAGCCCCTGAGCTTCGCCCAGATGCTGGGTGCTGCAGGTGACATGTACGGCCACAGGCGTGTCCTGCAGCTGGAACTCCAGACGATCGAGTAGTTGCTCGCGGATGAATTTCACCGGGTCATGCAGTTTCAGGCGAGGGTCGAGTCCGTCCTGTAGCAGGCGCAGGGTGCAGGGGCTGGTGTCGCAGTAGATCGGGTCGAGACCGCCGCGACTGGCCTTGAGCAACGCGTCTATGAGTTCCTGGCGCTTGCGCTCGGCTTGCGCGGCATAACCCTTGGAAGCGAATGGCTGGCCGCAGCAGAGGTTGTCCAGATGGTCCGGGAACACCACCTGGAAACCGCCCTTCTCCAATAGCGCGCGGGTCTTGTCGAGCAGCGGCATCTGTTCGGCATCGCTGGCTGCCGGGCCCATGGCGCGGGATACGCAGGCGGCGAGGTAAACTACCCGCGGACGCTCATCGCCAGTGGCCACGGGCAGTTGCAGGCGCTGGACCGGCTGCGGCAGCGCCGGCGTCCACTGCGGTACGCGACCCCGGCTGGCCTTGCTCAGGGCGGTAGAGGTGCGGCTCAGCAGTGGGGCGCCCATGAGCAGGCGTGCGCCGTTGGCCACGTGCAGCATGACGCGGGTGCCTTGCATGGCGCGGCGAAAATTGTTCGCCAGCCAGTCGGCGCTGCGTTGATGGTTGGCGTCGCGGGCGCGCAGCTTGCGCACCAGGTCGCCGGTGTTGATCCCCACGGGGCAGCGCTGGGCGCATAGGCCGGTGGCGGCGCAGGTGTCGATGCCCTGATAGCGGTAATCGCGCTCCAGTGCGGTGGTATCGATGCCTGCGCGCTGTTTGGCCTGGATATCGCGCCAGATCACGATGCGTTGACGCGGGCTCAGGGTCAGCCCCTTGGACGGGCAAACCGGCTCGCAGAAGCCACATTCGATGCACTTGTCGACGATTTCGTCGGCGGCGGGCAGCGGCTTGAGGTTTTTCAGGTGGATGTCTGGATCTTCGCTGAGCACCACGTCCGGGTTGAGGATGCCTTGCGGGTCGAGCAGGCGCTTGAGCTGCCACATCAGCTGGTAGGCGTCTGCGCCCCATTCCAGTTCGACGAAGGGCGCCATGTTGCGCCCGGTGCCGTGTTCGGCCTTGAGCGAACCGCCAAACTCCACCGCCACCAACTGCGTCACCTCATCCATGAGCGCCGAGTAGCGGGCGATTTGCTCGGGCGTTTCGAAGGCCTGGGTGAAGACGAAGTGCAAATTGCCTTCCAGGGCGTGGCCGAAAATGATCGCTTCGTCGTAGTGATGCTTGTCGAGCAGCGCGAGCAGGCGATTGACTCCTTCGGCGAGCTGTTCGATGGGGAAGGTGACGTCCTCGATGATGACCGTGGTGCCGGTCTGGCGCACCGCGCCGACGGCAGGAAAGGTGTCCTTGCGGATCTTCCACAGCAAGTTGTACACCGCTGGGTCTTCGCTGAACTCAACCTGTTTTTCCAGCTGGAATTCGGCGATCGATGCCATCACCTGCCCAAGCTGCTCATGCAGCAGGCTCTGGCTGGCGGCGCGGGACTCGATCAGCAGGGCGCAGGCGTTGGCGGAGAGGCCCTTTACCCAGTCCGGCATGCCCGGTTTGTTCTCTACCGAACGCAGGCTGCGGCGGTCCAGCAGTTCGACGGCGGATACCGGCTGTTGTTTGAGCACGGTGACTGCGCGGCAGCAGCTCTCCACATCGGGGAACACCAGCAGGGCGCTGGCCTTGTGCGGGTGGTCGGGCACGGTGTCGTAGGTCACCGCACTGATAAAGCCCAGAGTGCCTTCGGAACCGACCATCAGGTGGCTGAGGATATCCAGCGGCTGGTCGAAGTCGACCAGGGCGTTGAGCGACAGACCTGTGGTGTTCTTCAGCCGGTATTTATGCCGGATCCTGGCGGCCAGCGTGCTATTGGCGCGGGTCTGCCGGCCCAGTTCGGCCAGCTGTTCGAGCAAGCCGGCGTGGCTGGCGGCAAAGCGTGTCACGCTTAGCGGGTCTTCGTTATCCAGCACCGTGCCGTCGGCCAGCACCAGGCGTATGCCGGCCAGGGTGTGATAGGTGTTGTGTGCGGTGCCGCAGCACATGCCGCTGGCGTTATTGGCGACGATGCCGCCGATCTTGCAGGCATTGATCGAGGCCGGATCTGGGCCGATCTTGCGCTGGAAGGGCGCCAGCACGGCGTTGGCCTGGGCGCCGATCACCCCCGGTTGCAGGCGGATCTGTCGGCCCTGGTTACGGATTTCCCGGCCGTTCCAGTTATCGCCCAATACGATCAGTACCGAGTCGCTGATGGCCTGGCCGGACAGGCTGGTGCCCGCGGCACGAAAGGTCACCGGTACTTGGTGCGTGCCGGCCAGTTTGAGCAGGTCGACCACTTCCAGTTCCGCCTCGACCCTGATCACCAACTGGGGAATCAGCCGGTAAAAGCTGGCATCGGTGCCGAAGGCCAGGGTCGAAAGCGGGTCGTCGAAGCGGCGTTCGCGAGGGATCAGGCGCTCGACGGCGGCGAGGAAGGCAGTGGACAGGCTCATGGGCGCTCCGGATTATTTTCAGTACGTTGGGCGGCGCGTCGGGATTGCTGGTGCCGCGGTGCTGTTGTAGGAGTGGCCGGGTAGCATTCCGCTCCGCCGCGAAAATCGCGGATAAATCCGCTCCTACAAAAGAGGGGCTGCTGCTCAGCGGCCCAGTTCGCGCACCAGCGACTCGGCGCTGATTTCGCTGATCGACTTGGCGCCGGTCAGGACCATGGCCACGCGCATCTCTTTCTCGATCAGGTCGAGCAGGTTGCTCACGCCCGCGCCGCCGGCTACGGCCAGCGCGTAGATGAAGGCACGCCCGAGCAGTACGGTGTCAGCCCCGAGGGCGATCATCCGCACCACATCCAGGCCAGTACGAATGCCCGAGTCGGCCAGGATTGCCAGCTCGCCCTTGACCGCATCGGCGATGGCCGGCAGTGCGCGCGCGCTCGACAGCACGCCGTCGAGCTGACGGCCGCCGTGGTTGGAGACGACGATGCCGTCGGCGCCAAAACTCACCGCGTCCTTGGCGTCCTGCGGATCGAGGATGCCCTTGATCACCATCGGGCCGTCCCAGAATTCGCGGATCCACTCCAGGTCCTTCCACGAAATCGACGGGTCGAAGTTGGCGCCGAGCCAGCCGATATAGTCCGCCAGGCCAGTGCGGCTGCCGCGGTAGGCGGAGATATTGCCCAGGTCGTGGGGCCTGCCCAGCAGGCCGACGTCCCAAGCCCAGCTAGGGTGCGTCATGGCCTGCAGCATGCGCCGTAGCGGCGCGTTCGGCCCGCTCATGCCGGAGTGGGCGTCACGGTAGCGGGCGCCCGGTACCGGCATGTCCACGGTGAACACCAGGGTGGTGACGCCGGCGGCCTTGGCGCGCTCCAGCGCATTCTTCATGAAGCCGCGATCCTTGAGCACGTAGAGCTGGAACCACATCGGTCGGTCGATCGCCGGCGCCACTTCTTCGATCGGGCACACCGACACGGTCGACAGGGTGAAGGGAATGCCCTTGGCTGCAGCGGCCTGAGCCGCCTGCACTTCGCCGCGGCGGGCGTACATGCCAGTCAGGCCGACGGGGGCCAGCGCCACGGGCATCGCCAGGGTTTCATTGAACAGGCGGGTTTCCAGGCTCAACTCGGACATGTTGCGCAGAACCCGCTGACGCAGGGCGATGTCGGCCAGATCCTCGACGTTGCGCCGCAACGTGTGTTCGGCGTAGGCGCCGCCGTCGAGGTAGTGGAACAGGAACGGCGGCAGCTTGCGTTGCGCCGCTGCGCGGTAGTCGGTAGAGGCAGAAATGATCATCGGTTTCACCCTAGTGCCAGGAGAAGGCTGTTCTTGCCCAGGACGCGGCCCCATATGTACTGCGGGGCCGACCTGTCTGGGTTATACGGGAGTCGTAAATGGAGCCTGTCAGCCAGCGACCAGGGGGTCGCTAACGCCCAATACATAGATCGCGATCATGGCGATCGCGCCGGTGAAGAGCACGTAGTACAGCGTAGGCCATATGGTTTTGCGCAGGATGCTGCCTTCGCGACCCAGCAGGCCGACCGTGGCAGAGGCGGCGACCACGTTGTGGATGGCGACCATATTCCCTGCGGCGGCACCAATGGCCTGTGCCGCGACAACCAATGCGCCGGAGATGCCCAGGTTAGTGGCCACGCCGAACTGGAACTGGCTGAACATCATATTGCTGACCGTGTTGGAGCCGGCGATAAAGGCCCCCAGGGCGCCAATGCTCGGTGCCAGCAGCGGGTAGATGCCACCGACGCTGTCAGCCACCCAGCGCGCCATGAGAATCGGCATGCTGGCCAGGTCGGCGCCGTTGACGCCCGAGTTGATCAGGATGCGCACCATCGGCACGGTGAACAGCAGGACGAAACCGGCGCTGAGCAGCACCCCGGAGGATTCCTTGACCGCCGAGCCCAGATCGCGCAGCTTCATGCCGTGGAAGAAGAAGGTGGCGATGACGACCGCAACCAAGATGCCGCCGGGCAAATACAGCGGCATGAAGTTGGCGCTGACCCCGGTCTCACCGAGCAGGTCGGGGAAGTTCACCACCACAGCTTTTAGTGCCGCACTGACTTGCGGCACGACCCGGCTGATCACCAGCAGGGCACCGACCAGCACGTAGGGCAGCCAGGCGCGCAGGGAGCTCATTGGCTTGGCGGTCAGTTGGTCCAGCTTCATTTCTATGGTGCCCAGCCATTCGCTCGGCCACTTGTCCGCCGGGGCAAAGTCCCAGGTGGTTTTTGGCAGCAGAAAGCCTAGGCGCGCTGCGCTGGTGACAATCGCCAGACCGATCAGGCCGCCGGCCAGCGATGGAAATTCCGGACCGAGGAATACCCCGGTGAGGGCGTAGGGGATGGTGAAGGCCAAACCGGCGAAAATTGCGAATGGCAGGACTTCGAAGCCGGCTTTCCAGCTTTTTTCGGTACCGAAGAAGCGCGTCAGCATCAGCACCATGATCAGCGGCATCACAGTGCCGACGATGGCGTGAATGATCGCCACTTCACTGGTGATCAACTGTAGGAACTGCGCCCAGGAAGAGCCTTGCTCAAGCAGTTGCGCGCCGAGGGTGGCCGAATCCAGGCCGGTATTGACCCCGACTATGATGGGCGTGCCCACAGCACCGAAAGACACTGGGGTGCTCTGTACCAGCATGCCCATCAGTACCGCGGCCATGGCCGGGAAGCCGATGGCCACCAGCAGCGGTGCGGCAATCGCCGCTGGCGTACCGAAGCCGGAGGCGCCTTCGATAAAGCAGCCGAACAACCAGGCAATGATGATCGCCTGAATGCGCCGATCAGGGCTGATGGTGGCGAAGCCAGCGCGGATCGCGGTGATGCCGCCGGAGTGTTTGAGGGTGTTGAGCAGCAGGATGGCGCCGAAGATGATCCACAGCAGGCCGAGGGTGATCAGCAGGCCTTGCAGGGTCGAGGCGAGTACGCGGTTGACGCTCATCTCCCAGGCGAACAGGCCAATGGCGGCGGTTACTAGGTAGACCAGCGGCATGGCGTGCTTGGCCGGCCAGCGCAGGCCGACCAGCAGGATGGCCGCGAGCAGGATCGGAGAAAAAGCGAGTAGAGCCAGAAGACCAGATGACATGTCGGTCTCTCCTTAGCGGCGCGCGATGCGCATGGGTGAATGCGGATGCAGCGGTGCGGCAGGTGGTTTGGCGATGACCGGCATGGCAGACCTCATAAACTTCTTGGAATTGTTTTAGGTTTGGGTAAATTGGTAATACCAATTTACAAAGTGGCGCGGCCAGAGTAAAAGTGGATGCTTGCTACTGTCAATTAGCAGGCTTACTACTTTGGTCGAGTGTCCTTGTCTTGTAAGGGCTACGGCGCCGCTATAGGCTTGCTCTACAAGTGCCCGGGGAGGGCGTTGCAGGTGGTAAAACCAGTGAGGTTCGGGCTATGGAAGTAGGGCAGGTGCGCCAGCGCCGTTTGTCGGACGATATTGTCAGTCAGCTGGAAACCATGATCTTGGAAGGTACGTTGAAGGCGGGCGAGCGACTGCCCGCCGAGCGTGCGCTGGCCGAACGGTTCGGCGTGTCGCGGCCGTCGTTGCGCGAGGCAATTCAGAAACTGGCGGCCAGGGGCTTGCTAGTCAGTCGTCAGGGCGGCGGTAACTATGTCGCCGACTCGCTCGGTTCGACCTTCAGTGATCCGCTGTTGCAGCTTCTGGAGAGCAATCCGGAAGCCCAGCGCGACCTGCTGGAGTTTCGCCACACCCTGGAAGGTTCTTGTGCATTTTATGCAGCCCAGCGCGCCACCGAGCTGGACCGTCAGCGCCTGAGGGAGGCATTTGCCGCGCTGCAGGACTGCTACAGTCGCAGCGGCAAAGTGACCCGCGCCGAAGAGGGGCGGCTGATGCGAGCTTTCACCTGGCCATTGCCGAAGCCAGCCATAACGCCGTGCTGCTGCACACCATTCGCGGCTTGTTTGACCTGCTCAAGCGCAATGTGGTGACCAATATCGGCGGCATGTACGCCCAGCGCGATGAGACCCGCGACATGCTGATCGATCAGCATCGGGCACTTTATGAGGCAATCATCGAGGGGCGTGCCGAAGACGCGCGGCAGTTGTCCAATCGGCATATCGACTATGTGCAGGAAGTGCTCGCCGAAGTGCAGCAGCAAGCGCAGCGCGTGGCGCGGGCGCAGCGGCGCGGGTCAGCCGCAATCACTAAGCCGTAGAAGGGTGGGTTAGCCGCTGGCAAGATGCTCGATCAAGTCCGGTGTCGCCGGGCGGCGTAACCCATCATGGCGATGAGTCTGCTGGCGCGGCGTGGTCAACTGGAGTGCTGCTCACATGAGCGGGGAGGGGCAATGAGGTTGGCGCCTCCTTCCTCCGCCGATCAATCGTCCTTGCCCTTGGTGCGCATGGCGCGCTGGACTTCACGGTCGGCGTCACGCTCTTTTTCGGTGTGGCGCTTGTCGAAGTCCTTCTTGCCCTTGGCCAGGGCGATCTCGCATTTGATCAAATGCGCCTTCCAGTAAACCGCCAGCGCCACGCAGGTGTGACCCTTCTGCTGTACGGCGCCGAACAGTTTTTCCAGCTCGCGCTTGTTCAGCAGCAGTTTGCGCGTGCGGGTCGGGTCGGCAATCACGTGGGTGCTGGCAGTCTTCAGCGGGGTGATGTGGAAGCCCATCAGCCAGGCTTCGTTGTCCTTCAGCAATACATAGCTGTCGACCAACTGGGCCTTGCCAGCGCGCAGGCTTTTCACTTCCCAGCCGGCCAGGACCAGGCCCGCCTCGAATCTGGATTCGACGAAAAAGTCGTGCATCGCCTTTTTGTTCTGGGCGATGGTGCCTTGAGGGTGTTTCTTTTGTTTAGCCATAGGGCGCGCATTATAGGGAGTCGTTGGCCTGCTGGCGACAGCCTGATCTTGAGAGAGGTGGGCTAATCCCGGACAATGCGCATCTTTTGCATATATTTCGGGCGTATTCATGGTGAGTGACAAGGTTTCGATTCACGGCGCCTGGGCCAGTCGTTGGGTGTTTATCCTGGCGGCAACCGGTTCCGCAGTGGGCCTCGGCAATATCTGGAAGTTTCCCTACATGGCCGGCATGTATGGCGGTGGGGCCTTTGTCATCATGTACCTGGTGTGCATTTTCCTGGTCGGCTTGCCGATCATGCTGGGAGAAACCCTGATCGGGCGCCGCGGCCGGCAGAGTCCGGTGAATTCTCTGCGAGCGCTGGCGCTAGAGTCTGGCGCTTCGCCGCGGTGGTCGTGGGCCGCGCTGATGGGCATGATCGCCGCGCTGCTGATCCTGTCCTTCTACAGTGTCATCGCAGGCTGGTCGCTGGACTACATCATCGGCATGGGAGGCGGTCAGTTCGAGGGCATCAGTGCTGAGGGGCGGGCGCTACGTTCGGCGCGCTGACGGCCGACCCTTGGCGCCTAACCCTGTGGCACACGCTGTTCATGCTGTTGACCGGCTTCGTCATCGCCCGTGGTGTCGTGGCCGGCCTGGAGCGCAGTTTGCGCATCATGATGCCGCTGCTGTTCATCTTGCTGCTGGTGCTGCTGGGTTACAGCATGACCACCGGGCACTTTATGCAGGGCTTTCACTTCCTCTTCGATTTTCAGCCCGACAAGTTGCTCGACGGCGTGCTGGCAGCCATGGGGCATGCCTTCTTCACCCTCAGCGTTGGCGTCGGTTCGATCATGGTATATGGCGCCTATATGCCCAAGCGCGCCTCGATCGGCTCGACGGTGTTGGCGGTCGGCATTCTCGACACCCTGGTGGCCCTGACGGCTGGTTTGGCGCTATTTCCTATCGTGTTTGCCGCCGGCATGGAGCCAGGCGCTGGGCCCGGACTGATGTTTGTTACCTTGCCGGTGGCCTTCGGCAGTATTGCGTTCGGTCAGGTCATGGGTACGCTGTTTTTCGTATTGGTGCTAATCGCGGCCTGGACCTCGTCTATTTCCATGCTGGAGCCCGCCGTTGCTTACCTGGTCGAGCGTACCGAGCGCAGCCGGGGGCAGATTACCAGCGGGTTGGTGCTGGTGTGCTGGGTGGTGGGCATGGGCACGGTGTTGTCCTTCAATGTCGCTGCCGATGCCAAGTTCTTCGTCTTCGCTGGCGACGGTTTTCACCTGTTTCAGTGGGGCGCCGAAGGCGGGCGTAATTTCTTCGACAGCATCGACTACCTGACCAGTCGCATTCTCTTACCGGCAGGTGGCCTGGCCTTCGTGCTGTTCGCCGGCTGGGTGCTCAAGCGCGAAGCGGTGCGCGAGGAGTTGGCGATCAACAATCCGCTGTTGTTCGGCGTGGTCTATTGGTTGATTCGTGTGGTGGCGCCATTGGGTATATTGATCGTGTTTGTCGCAGAGTTGACGAAATGAGTGCAGTCACCCTATTGAATGAAGTTGCAGGCTTATGAGTACCCATATTCAGCGCTCAGCGTTGCTGCCGTACCCGGCTTCCGCCCTTTTCGAATTGGTTAATGACGTGGCGCGTTACCCCGAGTTCCTGCCCTGGTGTGCGGCCAGTGAGGTTCTGGACGCCAGTCAAACCCACATGCGCGCCAGTCTGGCAGTGGCTAAGGGTGGGATTAGCCAGCGTTTTATTACCCGTAATGTGCTGGTATGGGGGCAGTCGATCGAGCTGACTCTGGAGGAAGGGCCGTTCAGTCAACTGCATGGCCAGTGGGTGTTCAAGGCATTGGGCGACAAGGCCTGCAAAATGAGTCTGGACCTGACCTTCGAATATGCCGGTCCCTTGGTGCGGGTCACGCTTGGACCACTGTTCAACCAGGCGGCGAACACCCTGGTGGACGCGTTCTGTCAAAGGGCGAAGCAGCTATATGGATAGCAAGATGATCGTGGTCGAAGTGGTTTATGCCTTGGCGGATAAGCAGAAGCTGCTGCGTCTGAGTCTGCCTTACGGTACTACGGTGCGCCAGGCAGCCGAGCAGTCGGGCATGCAGGTGCATTTTCCTGACCTTGAACTGGCGAGCATTCCGCTGGGGATCTTCGGCAAGGCGGTAGCCAAACCACAAGAGCGGGTGCTGGAGGATGGCGAGCGGGTGGAGATCTATCGGCCGCTGATCGCCGACCCGAAAGAGGTGCGCAAGCAGCGTGCGGCCAAGGCGGCAAAAGCCAAGGCTGACGAAGAGGGCGTTTGACGTCAGATCGGCGCGCATGAAAAAGCCCGGAAATATCCGGGCTTTTTTGCGTCTGCCTGCTTACTGCGGCGAGCTGTCCAGCGGTTCGGGGGTCGGCACCGGTACGCTTTGTACCTCGTCAACTTCGCGCTGGATCTGCTCGAGCAGTGAGCCTGGCGCCGGTCGCTCTTCAGCTTGCGGTTGTGCAGCGGCTGGTGCCGCCGTGCTGGCGCCATCCTGGCCAAGAATGGCCTCGTCGCGGCTGACGCCCGGCATGAAGTCGCCCGACAGGCCGGCCAGTTGATCATTGCCATTGAAGATCACGCTGACGCGCTCTTGCAGGCGTTTACCGCCGCCTGGTTGAATGCTGTACAGGTAGTCCCAGCGGTTGGCATGGAAGGTATCGGTCAACAGCGGGTTGCCCATGATAAACCGCACTTGGCTGCGGGTCATTCCGGGGCGCAACTGATCTATCATGTCTTGGGTAACGACATTGCCCTGTTGGACGTCGATTTTATAAACCCCGGGGAAAGAACAACCGGCGAGCGCGAGGAGTCCCACGAAGGTGAGACTGGTCAGCAGGAACTTGGTTTTTTGCATCGGCGGGTGACTTCCACTATCTTGGCTGGGCAACGTAAACCCCGATCATACCCGCAATAAAGGAAGCTGCGAAGCCGCTTCCGCGAGAAAGCAGACCATGGTTGAAAATAGCGAACTACGCAAAGCTGGCCTGAAAGTGACCCTGCCGCGGGTCAAGATTCTGCAGATGCTCGATTCCGCCGAGCAGCGTCACATGAGTGCAGAGGATGTTTACAAGGCCCTAATGGAGGCGGGCGAAGACGTCGGCCTGGCCACCGTGTACCGCGTGCTGACCCAGTTCGAGGCTGCAGGGTTGGTGGTGCGCCATAACTTCGATGGTGGTCATGCCGTGTTCGAGTTGGCCGATGGTGGTCATCACGACCACATGGTCTGTGTCGATTCGGGTGAGGTGATCGAGTTCTTCGATGCTGAAATCGAGAAGCGCCAGAGGGCGATCGTTCAAGAGCACGGCTTCGAGATGGTCGATCACAACCTAGTACTCTACGTGCGCAAAAAGAAGTAAGCGCACAAGCGCCTCATGCACAAAGGCGACCCTCGGGTCGCCTTTGTTGTTTCAGAAGCTCGTTAAGCCTCGGCGCTGCCGACCATCTGCCGGGCATGGGCCAAGGATTCCTCGGTCAGGTCGACGCCGCCCAGCATGCGGGCGATTTCCTCGACGCGCTGATGTCTATCCAGCTTGCTCACGGCCGTGTGGGTCGCATCGCTGCCGCGCACCTTGTGTACGAACAGGTGCTGATGGCCCTGGGCGGCCACTTGAGGCAGGTGAGTGACGGCCAGCACTTGGCCGCGCTCGCCGAGACGGCGCAACAGTTGCCCGACCACTTCGGCGGTCGGGCCGCCAATGCCGACGTCGACTTCGTCGAACACCAGGGTTGGCACCCGAGAGGTTTGCGCGGTGATCACCTGGATCGCCAGACTGATGCGTGACAACTCGCCGCCAGACGCGACTTTGGCCAGGGTCTTGAGCGGTTGCCCGGGGTTGGCACTGACCAGGAATTCCAGCTGTTCGAGGCCGTTTGGCTGTGGTTCGCCGCTGTTGTTAGCGCTCAGCGTGATGCTGAAACGCCCTCCCGGCATGCCCAGATTCTGCATTTCCAGTTCTACCGCTGTGGCCAGTTCGCTGGCCGCGCGGTGGCGCAGGGCGCTGAGTTCGCCGGCCTTTTCCTGGTAGTGGCGCTCGAAGGCGGCCAGTTCATCATTCAGGCGTTCGGCGGCCTGGTCGTCGGCGTTGAGGCTTTCCAGCTCATCGAACAGTTGCTGCTGCATGGCAATCAGCTCGCCGGGCTGAATCCGGTGCTTGCGCGCCAGGGTATAGATTGCATCCAGGCGCTCTTCCATCTGCTGCAGGCGCTCGGGGTCGGCGTCGAAATGGTCGAGGAAGCGATTGAGCTCGCCGACCGCTTCCTCCACCTGGATTTGCGCACTGGCCAGCAGGTTGGTCGCTTCGCTCAAGGCGCTCGGCTGGCCCTGAAAGGCGCCCAGGCGGTTGAGGCTGCCGGTCAGTGTCGAGAGCACATTGCCGGCGTCATTTTCGCTGCACTGTTCGATCACTAGGCGGCAGGCGCTGAGCAGGCTTTCGGCATTGGTCAGGTTCTTGTGTTCCTGCTCCAGCTGTACCAGTTCATTTTCACCCAGGGCCAGGCTATCCAGTTCTTCCAGTTGGTAGCTGAGCAGCTGATGGCGTGAACGCTGCTCGTCGCCGAGGCTGGACAGGCGCTGCAGCTCATTCTTGGTCTGTTTCCAGCGCTGTGCCGCCAGTTGCACCTGGCGCGCCAGTTCCTGGCTGCCGGCGTATTCGTCGAGCAGGCGGCGGTGGGTTTCGGCCTTGAGCAGGGACTGGTGTTCGTGCTGGCTGTGGATGTCGATCAGCAGCTCGCCGATGGCCTTGAGGTCGCCCTGGGGGCAGGGCGCGCCATTGATGTAGCCGCGCGAGCGGCCTTCGGCGGTGATCACGCGCCGCAGGATGCACGGGCCGTCGTTATCCAGGTCGCGTTCGGCCAGCCAGGTGCGGGCTTCGGGGATGTCGGCAAGGTCGAAACTGGCCAGGATGTCCGCCTTGTCGGCGCCGGGACGCACCACGCCGCTGTCGGCGCGATCCCCCAGGCACAGGCCGAGGGCGTCGAGCATGATCGATTTGCCAGCGCCGGTTTCGCCGCTGATTACGCTCATGCCGCTATCCAGCTCTAG
This sequence comes from Pseudomonas sp. CC6-YY-74, assembly GCF_002025205.1. Taxonomy (GTDB): domain Bacteria; phylum Pseudomonadota; class Gammaproteobacteria; order Pseudomonadales; family Pseudomonadaceae; genus Aquipseudomonas; species Aquipseudomonas paeninsulae. The sequence continues at coordinate 4,933,482 of NZ_CP019947.1, forward strand.
GTCGAGATGTTCAACGATGGCGTAGTTGTGTACGGACAGGTGCACCAGCATGGCGAGGCCTCCCAAGGCTTAGGTGTGTATATTTATACAGTGTTTGTTTCTTGGCTGGCAATCCTTGTGCAGCACTTGAAGCTGCAGAATTTGTCCCCATATAGGCGGCAGACGCGCAAGTTTAGACTTGCGTCGAATTTTTAGAGGAGAAACGCATGGCTGACGAACAGACCCGCGATACCCAGCTGCCAGAAGCTGCACCTGGTGCCGAAATGGACTCGAGCGATCAGTTGGACGCGCGCATCCAGGTGCTGGAGGAAGAGCTGGCTGCCGCTCAGGATCAGGCCCTACGCATGTCGGCGGACCTGCAGAACGTACGTCGTCGCGCCGAGCAGGATGTAGAGAAGGCGCACAAGTTCGCCTTGGAAAAATTCGCCAATGACCTGTTGCCGGTCGTCGACAGTCTGGAGCGCGGTCTCGAGTTGTCGAGCCCGGATGACGAGGCGATCAAGGCGGTGCGCGAGGGCATGGAACTGACGCTCAAACTGTTCCACGACACCCTCAAACGCTATCAGTTGGAAGCCATCGACCCGCACGGTGCGCCGTTCAATCCGGAGCACCACCAGGCCATGGCCATGCAGGACAGCACCCATGTAGAGCCGAACAGCGTGCTCAAGGTGTTTCAGAAGGGCTATTTGCTCAACGGTCGACTGTTGCGTCCAGCGATGGTGGTGGTCAGCAAGGCGCCGGCCGAAGCACCGCCGTCCATCGATGAGCAGGCTTGAAATTCGGCGATCAGCCCCCATTTATGAGTCAAGCGTTTTAGTGCTACCGCGGCTGACACGGCGCAGCGGCGGAATTATCAAAGTTTCAGGAGAATGATGATGGGCAGAATTATCGGTATCGACCTGGGGACCACCAACTCGTGCGTCTCCATTCTGGAAAACGGCAACGTCAAGGTCATCGAGAACGCCGAAGGCACTCGCACCACGCCGTCGATCGTTGCGTATGCCAACGACGGTGAAATTCTCGTCGGTCAGTCGGCCAAGCGCCAGGCTGTGACCAATCCGCACAACACCCTGTACGCGGTGAAGCGCCTGATCGGTCGTCGTTTCGAAGAAGACGTCGTGCAGAAAGACATCCAGATGGTGCCGTACAAGATCGTCAAGGCTGACAACGGTGACGCCTGGGTTGAAGTGAACGGCCAGAAGATGGCGCCGCCACAGATCTCCGCGGAAATCCTCAAGAAGATGAAGAAGACCGCCGAAGACTATCTCGGCGAGCCAGTTACCGAGGCGGTGATCACCGTGCCGGCCTATTTCAATGACAGCCAGCGTCAGGCCACCAAGGACGCCGGTCGCATCGCCGGTCTGGACGTCAAGCGCATCATCAACGAGCCAACCGCTGCGGCACTGGCCTACGGCATGGACAAGGCCAAGGGCGATCACACCGTGATCGTTTATGACCTGGGCGGCGGTACTTTCGACGTTTCCGTGATCGAGATCGCTGAAGTCGATGGCGAGCACCAGTTCGAAGTGTTGGCCACCAACGGCGACACCTTCCTCGGCGGTGAAGACTTCGACATCCGTCTGATCGATTACCTGGTCGACGAATTCAAGAAAGAAAGCGGGATGAACCTCAAGGGTGACCCGTTGGCCATGCAGCGCCTGAAAGAAGCCTCTGAGAAAGCCAAGATCGAGCTGTCGTCCAGCCAGCAGACCGACGTCAACCTGCCGTATATCACAGCAGATGCCACCGGCCCCAAGCACTTGAACGTGAAGATTTCGCGCGCCAAGCTGGAGTCGCTGGTTGAAGACCTGGTGCAGCGCACTATCGAGCCGTGCCGCATCGCCTTGAAAGACGCCGGTATCGACGTGGCCAAGATCAACGACGTGATTCTGGTCGGTGGTCAGACCCGTATGCCGCTGGTGCAGAAGCTGGTAACCGATTTCTTCGGCAAGGAAGCGCGCAAGGACGTCAATCCGGATGAAGCCGTAGCCATGGGTGCTGCTATCCAGGGCGCGGTACTGGCCGGCGACGTGAAAGACGTACTGCTGCTCGACGTATCGCCGCTGACCCTGGGTATCGAAACCATGGGTGGCGTGATGACTGCGCTGATCGAGAAGAACACCACTATTCCGACCAAGAAGTCCCAGGTGTTCTCCACTGCCGACGACAACCAGGGCGCGGTGACCATTCACGTGCTGCAGGGTGAGCGTAAGCAAGCTTCGCAGAACAAGTCCTTGGGCAAGTTCGATCTGGCCGAGATCCCACCAGCACCACGTGGTGTGCCGCAGATCGAAGTGACCTTCGATATCGACGCCAACGGCATTCTGCATGTCGGCGCGAAGGACAAGGCCACCGGTAAGACGCAGTCCATTGTGATCAAGGCCAACTCCGGTCTGTCCGAGGAAGAAATCGAGCAGATGGTGCGTGACGCCGAGGCCAACGCCGAGGACGATCGCAAGTTCGAAGAGCTGGCCACTGCCCGTAACCAGGGTGATCAGCTGGTCCACGCCTCGCGCAAGATGGTCACCGAGGCAGGCGATAAAGCCACCGCGGACGAGAAAGCCGCCATCGAAAAAGCGCTGGGCGAACTGGAAGTAGCGATCAAGGGTGATGACAAGGCCGCTATCGAAGCCAAGATCAATGCCCTCTCCGAAGCCACTACTCCGTTGGCGCAGAAGATGTATGCCGAGCAGCCACAGCCTGGCGCTGATGCTCAGCAGGCAGATGACACTCAAAGCGCGGGCGACGATGTGGTCGACGCGGAGTTTGAAGAGGTCAAGGAAAACAAATAAGCGCGAGCTTATGCCGCTCTGGCCGGGCGTGACGCGAGTCGCGCCAGGCATGATTCGCCGCGCGGGAGCTTGCTCCCGCGTTGGCGTGTCTGGAGTAGACGATTTAAAGGTGTTGAAGACTTATGGCAAAACGTGACTATTACGAGGTGCTCGGTGTCGAGCGCGGCGCCAGCGAAGCGGAGCTGAAAAAGGCTTACCGGCGCCTGGCGATGAAGCATCACCCGGACCGCAATCCCGACGATAAAGCGTCGGAAGATATGTTCAAGGATGCCAACGAGGCCTACGAAGTATTGTCCGATGCCGGCAAACGCGCGGCCTACGACCAGTACGGTCATGCCGGTGTCGATCCGCAGATGGGCGGCGGCGGAGGTCCGGGCGGGGCAAACTTTTCCGATATCTTCGGCGATGTGTTCAGCGACTTCTTTGGTGGTGCTGGCGGTCGTGGTGGTCAGCGTGGCGGCGCCCAGCGTGGCAGCGACCTGCGCTACACCCTGGAGCTGGATCTGGAAGAGGCGGTGCGCGGTACCTCGGTCAACATCCGTGTGCCGACCCTGGTCAATTGCAAGATCTGCGAAGGCTCCGGGGCGAAGAAGGGCACGTCTCCGGTGACCTGTACCACCTGCGGCGGTATCGGTCAGGTGCGCATGCAACAGGGCTTCTTCTCGGTGCAGCAGACCTGTCCGCGCTGCCATGGCAACGGCAAGATGATTACCGATCCGTGCGGCTCCTGCCATGGGCATGGCCGGGTGGAAGAGCACAAGACCCTGTCGGTGAAAGTTCCACCGGGTGTCGATACCGGTGATCGCATTCGTCTGTCCGGCGAAGGCGAGGCGGGCGCTATGGGTGGCCCGGCAGGCGACCTGTATGTGGTGGTCAATGTGCGCGAGCACTCGATCTTCCAGCGCGATGGCAAGCATCTGTACTGCGAGGTGCCAATCAGCTTCGCCGATGCGGCGCTGGGCGGCGAACTGGAAGTGCCGACCCTGGATGGCCGGGTCAAGCTGAAGATTCCAGAAGGCACCCAGACCGGCAAGCTGTTCCGTCTGCGCGGTAAGGGCGTGGCGCCGGTGCGCGGTGGCGGTGCCGGCGACCTGATGTGCCGGGTGGCGGTAGAGACGCCAATCAGTCTGGATCGGCGTCAGCGCGAACTGCTCGACGAGTTTCGCAAGACGCTACAGGGCGATACCCGGCATTCGCCGAAGGCCAGTGGCTGGTTCGAGGGTGTGAAGCGTTTCTTCGGCGATGTGTGAATAAACGGCCAACAGCCGCAGGCGGTAAGTGACAGGCTGCAAGAGGGCTTGCGCTCCGGCTCGCGGCTTGAGGCTTATAGCGTGGAGCGAGTGTCATGCAACGAATAGCAGTGATGGGCGCCGCTGGGCGCATGGGCAAGACCCTGATCGAGGCCGTGCAGCAGGCCGATGGCGTCAGCCTGACTGCGGCGATTGATCGTGCCGACAGCAGCCTGGTGGGTGCCGATGCTGGCGAGTTGACGGCGTTGGGCAAGATCGGTGTCAGGCTATCGGGCAGTTTGAGTGAGGTGCTGGATCAGTTCGATGTGCTGATCGATTTCACGCACCCGTCGGTGACCCTGAGCAACCTGGAAATTTGCCGGCAGGCAGGCAAGGCCATGGTGATCGGCACCACCGGCTTCAGTGTCGAGGAAAAACAGCTGCTGGCCGATGCTGGCAAGCAGATCCCCATCGTCTTTGCCGCCAACTTCAGCGTCGGGGTCAACCTGTGCCTGAAACTGCTGGATACCGCGGCACGGGTGCTCGGGGACGAGGTGGACATCGAGATCATCGAGGCCCATCACCGGCACAAGGTCGATGCGCCATCTGGCACCGCTTTGCGCATGGGTGAAGTGGTGGCCAATGCCCTGGGGCGTGACCTGCAAAAGGTCGCGGTCTACGGCCGTGAAGGCCAAACCGGCGCCCGCGCCCGCGAAACCATTGGCTTTGCCACGGTAAGGGCTGGCGATGTGGTTGGCGATCACACGGTACTGTTCGCCGCCGATGGCGAGCGCGTGGAAATCACCCATAAAGCCTCAAGCCGCATGACCTTCGCCAAAGGCGCGGTGCGTTCGGCGGCATGGCTGCAGGGGCGCGAGCCTGCGTTGTACGACATGCAGGATGTGCTGGGCTTGAATTGATGCAGTTCGTCGGGGTTGCTGGTCAGGCTAGGAGTAAATCGCATCTGCCAGTGGACCAAAAAGGCACTTTCCTGTAGGCTGCCCGCTTTAGTGTGTCCACTAAAAGTTGCGCAGAATGAATCATATAAGAAAGCGGGATGACGGTCGGTACGTCATCCCGCTTTTTTACAATCTGCGTTTGCTTCAAGCTTTGATCTACGGAGGTTTTCTTGAGTAAGCCAGCCCTTAAACCTGCCATCTTGGCCCTTGCCGATGGCAGCATTTTTCGCGGCGAGGCCATCGGCGCCGATGGCCAAACTATTGGAGAGGTGGTTTTCAACACCGCCATGACTGGCTATCAGGAAATCCTCACCGATCCTTCCTATGCCCAGCAAATCGTTACCCTGACCTATCCGCACATCGGCAACACCGGCACCACGCCGGAAGACGCCGAGTCCAGTCGGGTCTGGGCTGCCGGTTTGATCATCCGCGATCTGCCGCTGATCGCCAGTAACTGGCGCAGCAAACAGCCGTTGGATGAGTACCTGAAGGAAAACGGTACGGTGGCCATCGCCGGCATCGATACCCGTCGCCTGACCCGCATCCTCCGTGAGAAGGGTTCGCAGAACGGCTGCATTCTGGTCGGCGACGACGCCACCGCAGAGAAAGCCGTGGAACTGGCGCGCAGTTTCCCCGGCCTCAAGGGCATGGATCTGGCCAAGGTGGTCAGCTGTACCGAACCCTACGAGTGGCGCTCCACCGTGTGGAATCTGCAAGGTGACAACCACCTGGAGATCCCCGCCAGCGAGTTGAAGTACCACGTGGTGGCCTATGACTACGGGGTCAAATGGAACATCCTGCGCATGCTGGTCGAGCGCGGCTGTCGCCTGACCGTGGTGCCGGCGCAGACGTCTGCTGCCGAGGTATTGGCGCTGAATCCCGATGGCGTGTTCCTGTCCAACGGCCCGGGTGACCCCGAGCCTTGCGACTACGCGATCCAGGCGATCCAGGACGTGCTGGAAACCGATATTCCGCTATTCGGTATCTGCCTCGGTCACCAGTTGCTGGCTTTGGCCTCCGGTGCCAAGACTCTGAAAATGGGTCATGGTCACCACGGTGCCAACCACCCGGTGCAGGACTTGGACAGCGGCGTGGTGATGATCACCAGCCAGAACCACGGTTTTGCCGTGGATGAAACCAGCCTGCCGAGCAACGTCCGGGCGATTCACAAGTCGTTGTTCGACGGCTCCCTGCAGGGCATCGAGCGTACCGACAAGGACGCCTTCAGTTTCCAGGGTCACCCCGAAGCAAGTCCCGGCCCAGCCGATGTGGCGCCACTGTTTGATCGCTTCATTGAAGCGATGGCCAAGCGGCAATAGACGAGTCGTCTGGAGAGTGTAGCGAGCGGCGTCTGGGCCAGGCGCCCGGAACGCAACGACGAGACAGTACATGCAGTACGGCGAGGCAGTGAGTGCCGCGCAACGCCGCCCAGGCGGTGCGCAGTAACCCTCAAGATGACTCGCCGACTGACCCAAGGATTCGAGTAGATAACATGCCAAAACGTACAGACATTAAAAGCATCCTGATCCTCGGTGCTGGCCCGATCGTTATCGGCCAGGCCTGCGAGTTCGACTATTCCGGTGCCCAGGCCTGCAAGGCTTTGAGAGAAGAGGGCTACCGCGTCATCCTGGTGAACTCCAACCCCGCCACCATCATGACCGACCCGGCCATGGCCGACGCCACCTACATCGAGCCGATCAAATGGTCGACCGTGGCCAAGATCATCGAGAAGGAGCGCCCGGACGCCCTGCTGCCAACCATGGGCGGGCAGACCGCGCTGAACTGCGCGCTGGATCTGGAAAAGCACGGCATTCTGGAAAAATTCGGTGTGGAAATGATCGGTGCCAACGCCGACACCATCGACAAGGCCGAAGACCGTTCGCGTTTCGACAAGGCGATGAAAGACATCGGTCTGGCCTGCCCGATTTCCGGCATCGCCCATAACATGGAAGAAGCCTACGTCGTACTCGAGAAGGTCGGCTTCCCCTGCATCATTCGTCCGTCCTTCACCATGGGCGGCACTGGCGGCGGCATCGCCTACAACCGGGAAGAGTTCGAGGAAATCTGCGCCCGCGGTATCGATTTGTCACCGACCAGCGAACTGCTGATCGACGAGTCGCTGATCGGTTGGAAGGAATACGAGATGGAGGTGGTCCGCGACAAGAAGGACAACTGCATCATCGTCTGCGCCATCGAGAACTTCGATCCGATGGGTGTGCACACCGGCGACTCGATCACCGTGGCTCCGGCACAAACCCTGACCGACAAGGAATACCAGATCCTGCGTAACGCCTCCCTGGCGGTGCTGCGTGAGATCGGCGTGGAAACCGGCGGCTCCAACGTGCAGTTCGGCATCTGCCCGGACACTGGGCGCATGGTGGTGATCGAGATGAACCCGCGGGTATCGCGTTCCTCGGCGCTGGCCTCCAAGGCTACCGGTTTTCCGATCGCCAGGATCGCCGCCAAGTTGGCGGTGGGTTACACCCTCGATGAGCTGTCCAACGACATCACCGGTGGCCGTACCCCGGCGTCCTTCGAGCCGGCCATCGACTATGTTGTGACCAAGATCCCGCGTTTCGCCTTCGAGAAGTTTCCCAAGGCCGATGCCCGCCTGACCACCCAGATGAAGTCCGTCGGTGAAGTCATGGCCATTGGTCGCACCTTCCAGGAGTCCATGCAGAAAGCCCTGCGCGGCCTGGAAGTCGGGGTTTCCGGTTTCGATCCGATGCTCGATCCGAACGACCCGGATGCAGAAAGCACCCTCAAGCGCGAGCTGACCGTGCCGGGTGCCGATCGCATCTGGTATCTGGCTGACGCCTTCCGTGCCGGCAAGACCGTTGCCGAAGTGTTCGAGCTGACCCGCATCGACGAGTGGTTCCTGGTGCAGATCGAGGACCTAGTCAAGGACGAGGAAAAGATCAAGACCCTGGGTCTTGCCAGCATCGATCGCGATCTGATGTACAAGCTCAAGCGCAAGGGTTTCTCCGACATCCGTCTGGCCAAGCTGCTCGGCGTCTCCGAAAAAAGCCTGCGCAGCCACCGCCACAAGCTGAAAGTGTTGCCGGTGTACAAGCGCGTCGACACCTGCGCCGCCGAGTTCGCCAGCGACACCGCCTACATGTATTCGACCTACGAGGAAGAGTGCGAGGCGGCGCCGTCGAGTCGCGACAAGATCATGATTCTCGGTGGCGGACCGAACCGTATCGGTCAGGGCATCGAGTTCGACTACTGCTGCGTGCACGCCGCATTGGCGCTGCGCGAAGACGGTTACGAGACCATCATGGTCAACTGCAACCCGGAAACCGTCTCCACTGACTACGACACCTCCGACCGCCTGTATTTCGAGCCGGTCACCCTGGAGGACGTGCTGGAAATCGTCCGGGTCGAACAGCCCAAGGGTGTGATCGTGCAGTACGGTGGGCAGACCCCGCTGAAAATCTGTCGTGCGCTGGAAGAGGCCGGCGTGCCGATCATCGGTACCAGCCCCGAGGCCATCGACCGCGCCGAAGACCGCGAGCGTTTCCAGCAGATGGTTCAGCGTCTGGGCTTGCGCCAGCCGGCCAATGCCACGGCGCGCAGTGAAGACGAGGCCCTGGCGGCGTCCAAGGTCATCGGTTATCCGCTGGTGGTGCGTCCGTCTTATGTGTTGGGCGGTCGGGCGATGGAAATCGTCTACCAGGAAGAAGAGCTCAAGCGCTACATGCGCGAAGCGGTGAAAGTGTCGAATGACAGCCCGGTGCTGCTCGATCACTTCCTCAACTGCGCCATCGAAGTCGATATCGATGCCATTAGCGACGGTGAAACCGTGGTGATCGGCGCGATCATGCAGCATATCGAGCAGGCAGGCGTGCACTCCGGTGACTCGGCTTGTTCGTTGCCGCCGTATTCGCTGCCGGCGCATATCCAGGACGAGATCCGCGACCAGGTCAAGAAAATGGCCCTGGAGCTCGGCGTGATCGGCCTGATGAACGTGCAGATGGCGGTGCAGGGCGAGGATATCTTCGTCATCGAAGTCAACCCGCGCGCCTCGCGCACCGTGCCGTTCGTCTCCAAGTGCATCGGCATCTCCCTGGCGATGTTGGGTGCTCGGGTGATGGCCGGCAAGACCCTGGCTGAAGTCGGTTTCACCGACGAAATCATTCCGAACTTCTACAGCGTCAAGGAAGCAGTATTCCCCTTCTCCAAGTTTCCTGGTGTCGACCCTATCCTCGGCCCGGAAATGAAGTCGACCGGTGAAGTGATGGGCGTCGGCGATACCTTCGGTGAGGCATTTGCCAAGGCCCAGTTGGGCGCCAGTGAAATCCTGCCCAATAGTGGCTGCGCCTTTATCAGCGTGCGCGATGACGACAAGCCGCTGGTGGCAGAGTTGGCGCGTAATCTGATCGAGCTGGGGTTTGACGTGGTTGCCACGTCGGGGACCGCCAAGGTCATCGAGGCGGCTGGCTTGCCGGTACGCCGGGTGAACAAGGTGACCGAGGGGCGTCCCCATGTGGTCGACATGATCAAGAATGACGAAGTCACGTTGATCATCAACACCACCGAGGGTCGTCAGTCGATCGCTGACTCCTATTCCATTCGGCGTAATGCGCTGCAGCATCGAATCTGCTGCACCACCACACTGGCCGCCGGTGAGGCGATTTGTGAGGCGCTCAAGTTCGGTCCAGAAAAAACGGTGCGCCGTTTGCAAGATCTCCATGCAGGAATCAAGGCATGACTAAATACCCAATGACCGTCCAGGGCGCACGCGCCTTGGAAGAGGAGCTGGCTCACCTGACCAAGGTGATGCGGCCCAAGCTCAGTCAGGACATCGGCACCGCGCGTGAGCTGGGTGACCTCAAGGAAAACGCCGAATACCATGCCGCCCGTGAGCAGCAGGGCATGGTCGAGGCGCGTATTCGTGATATCGAAGGCCGCATGCAGAACGCCGTGGTCATTGATGTTACGACCATCGCCCACACGGGTAAGGTGATATTCGGCACCACTGTGGTGATCGCCAACGTCGAAACCGACGAAAGCGTGACCTATCAGATCGTTGGTGCAGACGAAGCCGATATCCGGCACGGCAAGCTGTCGGTGGGTTCGCCTATCGCACGCGCGCTGGTCGGTAAGGAGGAAGGCGATGTGGTGGTGGTCAAGACCCCCAGTGGCATCGTCGAGTACGAGATTGTCGAGGTTCGTCATATCTAGGCCCGGCACGTTCAATGCTGGGGCGATAAGCTGGCTGCTGGCCCAGACCCTCTGGGTCGGTGGTCTGTGGTTGTTGCATTTTCTGCTGTTGCCGGCGATCGCCAAGCTGGGCTTGGCGCCGTTGCTGGTCGAGGAAATCGCCAACGCCGTTCGTCCGCTATTGGTGGGTCTGGCGGGGTTTTGTGCGGGGTTGCAGATTCTGGTGCTGATCCGTGCCGAGCGTTTGGCCAGCCTGTGGCGCGATATTCGCGGGCAATTGCTGTTGACGGTGCTGGTGATGGCAGCCAGTTACTTTGGCGTGCGCCATTTCTGGTCTGGCGGCGGGCTCTGGCTGTTGTTCAGCTACCTGGTAATGGCGTTTTGCGGTTTGCTGCTGGTGCTGCAGTCGGTGCCCGGCAGCGGCAAGCGATAAGCTGCAGACTTCAAGTAAGGCAAGAAGCGTGCAGCTTGAGGCTATCAGCCGTGATGGCGATGGACGTTGGACAGGTTTTTATTGGCCGTGGGATTCTTGCGGTAGATCAGTGCCATCTTGCCGATGACCTGCACCAGGTCGGCATGGCCGGCTTTGCACAGCTGGTTAATGGCGGTAAGGCGGCTTTCGCGCTCGACGATGCGCAATTGCACCTTTATCAGTTCATGGTCGCTCAGGGCGCGCTCCAGTTCGGCCAGCACGCCTTCGGTCAAACCATTGTCAGCCACGATCAATACGGGTTTCAGGTGGTGGCCGATAGATTTGAATTGTTTCTTCTGCTCTTGAGTGAGCGGCATAATCTGATTCCTGCATTTAATCTGGTAAAAAACGGCGATCAGTTTACCCGAGCGCCTTGGTCGCCGCCCAGATATTCATGCTCTGCACAATTCGAGGTATTGCGTGGCCCGTTCCAAGACCAGCCAGCGTTGGCTGAAAGAACATTTCGATGACCCTTACGTCAAAATGGCGCAGAAGGATGGCTATCGCTCGCGCGCCAGCTACAAGCTACTGGAGGTTCAGGAAAAGGATCGTATCCTGCGCCCGGGTATCACGGTGGTTGATCTGGGGGCTGCGCCAGGAGGGTGGTCGCAGGTCACCAGTCGGCTGATTGGCGACAAGGGAACCCTGATCGCCTCCGATATTCTAGAAATGGACAGCATCCCTGATGTCACCTTCATTCAGGGCGATTTCACGGACGATGCGGTGTTCGCGCAGATCCTCGAAGCGATTGGCGGTAATCCGGTAGACCTTGTGATTTCCGATATGGCCCCAATATGAGTGGAGTAAGGACTGCCGATCAAGCGCGTGCCATGTACCTGTGCGAATTGGCGCTGGACTTGGCAGGGCGGGTACTGCGTCCGGGTGGAGATTTCCTGATCAAGATTTTCCAGGGCGAAGGTTTCGACCATTACCATAAACAGGTGCGCGAAATGTTCGACAAGGTACAGATGCGCAAGCCCTTGTCTTCGCGTGATCGATCGCGTGAGCAATACATGCTCGGACGTAGCTTTCGTGGCGGCTAGATGGATGCAACCAAGGGCTGGCGTGCCAGTCCTATGTCATATGGGTGCTGCGAGCTTATGGGCGCCTAAAATAAAGGGTTACAGACGGCGCCTGCCAGGTGCGGGCGTAGTGTAGTAAGTTAGATCGGTACATAACTGGTCGTCATGCGAAGTGCGCTTCGGCACGGGGCCTGCTTCAGAGGGTAGCTAATTGAACGACATGGCAAAGAATCTGATCCTGTGGCTGATCATCGCGGCAGTCCTAGTGACGGTGATGAACAATTTCTCCAGTCCGAACGAGTCCACTAAGCTCAATTACTCGGAGTTTATCCAGCAGGTTCAAGATGGCGCGGTTCAGCGGGTCACTGTTGATGGTTTCATTATCAGCGGCGTGCGTGGCGATGGTTCCTCTTTTGAGACCGTACGTCCGGCAATTCAGGACAATGGCCTGATCAAAGATCTGATCGACAACAATGTGCAGGTAATCGGCAAGCAACCTGAGCAGCAGAGCATCTGGACTCAGTTGCTGGTGGCCAGTTTTCCGATTTTGGTGATCATCGCGGTGTTCATGTTCTTCATGCGCCAAATGCAGGGCGGTGCGGGCGGCAAGGGCGGGCCCATGAGCTTCGGCAAGAGCAAGGCGCGCCTGCTCTCGGAAGATCAGGTCAAGACCACCTTCGCTGACGTCGCCGGTTGCGACGAGGCCAAGGAAGAAGTCAGCGAATTGGTCGAGTTCTTGCGTGATCCGGGCAAATTCCAGCGCCTCGGCGGGCGTATTCCGCGTGGCGTACTGATGGTCGGTTCGCCCGGTACCGGCAAAACCTTGCTGGCCAAGGCGGTTGCCGGTGAAGCGAAAGTGCCGTTCTTCACCATTTCCGGCTCGGATTTCGTCGAGATGTTCGTCGGGGTGGGTGCGTCCCGCGTGCGCGATATGTTCGAACAAGCGAAGAAACATGCGCCATGCATCATCTTTATCGACGAAATCGATGCCGTCGGTCGCCATCGTGGTGCCGGTATGGGTGGCGGTCATGACGAGCGTGAGCAGACCCTCAACCAGTTGCTGGTGGAGATGGACGGCTTCGAGGCGAACGATGGTGTCATCGTCATTGCCGCCACTAACCGTCCTGATGTGCTCGATCCTGCGCTGTTGCGTCCCGGTCGCTTCGACCGTCAGGTGGTGGTCAGTCTGCCGGATATTCGTGGTCGCGAGCAGATTCTCAAAGTGCACATGCGCAAAGTGCCGATGGGCGAAAATGTCGAGCCTGCGATGATTGCTCGTGGGACTCCGGGGTTCTCCGGTGCCGATCTGGCTAACCTGGTCAATGAGGCCTCGTTGTTTGCCGCACGTTCCGGCAAGCGCGTGGTTGAGATGAAAGAGTTCGAGCTGGCCAAGGACAAGATCATGATGGGCGCCGAGCGCAAATCCATGGTCATGTCGGACAAGGAAAAGCTCAATACGGCGTTCCATGAGGCCGGCCATGCCATTGTCGGGCGCTTGGTGCCCGAGCATGACCCGGTCTACAAGGTGTCGATCATCCCGCGTGGTCGTGCCTTGGGTGTGACCATGTTCCTGCCGGAAGAGGATCGCTACAGCCTGAGCAAGCGCGCCCTGACCAGTCAGATCTGCTCGCTGTTCGGTGGTCGTATTGCCGAAGAAATGACCCTGGGCTTCGATGGTGTGACCACTGGCGCATCGAACGACATCATGCGTGCCACCCAGTTGGCGCGCAACATGGTGACCAAGTGGGGCTTGTCCGAAAAACTCGGTCCGCTGATGTATGCCGAAGAGGAAGGTGAAGTCTTCCTGGGTCGCAGCATGGGCAGTCAGCACACCAATGTCTCGGCTGAGACGGCCAAGGTGATCGATCAGGAAGTGCGCAGCATCATCGATCAGTGCTACGGCACTGCCAAGCGTCTGCTGGAAGAGAATCGCGACAAGCTCGATGCCATGGCTGAGGCCTTGATGAAGTACGAAACCATCGATGCCGAGCAGATCGAAGAAATCATGAATGGCCGTGTCCCGCGTGAGCCGCGCGACTGGAGCGGTGGTGGTGATGCCGGTACGCCAGTGGCCAGTCCCGACGAAACGGATCGTCCCGAGAAGCCTATCGGTGGCCCTGCCGCCGAGCATTAAGGATCACGATGTCTGAAGTGTGTCATCTGAACCGGCTGCCTTGTGGCAGCCGGTTTCTTGATTTAACCCGTCCGCAGGTGATGGGTATCCTCAATGTCACTCCCGATTCCTTTTCCGATGGCGGTCGTTTCGGCCAGCGCGACGCGGCCTTGCGCCATGCCGAGGCGATGGTGCGGGCTGGCGCCAGCCTGATCGATGTCGGTGGAGAGTCCACGCGTCCCGGGGCGCGAGCGGTGTCGCCGGTTGAAGAGCTGGAGCGCGTTGCGCCAATTGTCGAGGCCATTGCTGCCGAGCTGGATGTGATCATCTCGGTGGATACCTCGACGCCCGCGGTGATGCGTGAAACTGCGCGTCTCGGGGCTGGCTTGATCAATGATGTACGTTCGTTGCAGCGTGATGGGGCGCTGGATGCTGCCGCCGATAGCGGTTTGCCGGTGTGCTTGATGCATATGCGCGGTGAGCCGACCACCATGCAGCAGAATCCTCAATATTCCGATGTGCTGGTCGAGGTGCGCGACTTTCTGATCGAGCGCATGGCGGCCTGTGCGGCGGCGGGGATTGCGCGCGAACGGCTGATTCTCGATCCGGGCTTTGGCTTCGCCAAGACTCAGGAGCACAATCTCAGCTTGTTCAAGGATTTGCAGTCGCTACATGAGTTGGGTCGGCCGCTGCTGGTCGGCGTCTCACGCAAGAGCATGATCGGCCGGGTGCTCGGTCATGAGGTTGGTGGACGTCTATACGGCAGTCTTGCCCTGGCGGCCTTGGCGGTAACCAAGGGGGCGCACATCCTGCGGGTTCATGATGTGGCTGAAACCGTCGATGTGGTGCGTATGCTGGCTGCAGTCGAAGCAGCTGAATAAGTAATCAAGGAATCGTGGTCATGGCTAGAAAATATTTTGGTACCGACGGTATTCGTGGGCGTGTCGGCGAGTTTCCCATCACCCCGGATTTTATGCTCAAGCTCGGCTGGGCAGCCGGCATGGCATTTCGCAAGCAAGGCAAGTGCCGAATTCTGATCGGCAAGGACACGCGGATTTCCGGTTACATGTTCGAGTCGGCGCTGGAGGCCGGCTTGTCCGCGGCGGGTGCCGACGTCATGTTGCTGGGGCCGATGCCGACACCGGCAATCGCCTACCTGACTCGTACCTTTCATGCCGAGGCCGGTATCGTCATCAGTGCCTCGCACAACCCGCATCACGACAACGGCATCAAGTTTTTCTCGGGGCAGGGCACCAAGCTGCCTGACGAGATCGAACTGATGATCGAGGAGTTGCTCGATGCGCCGATGACCGTGGTCGAGTCCGGGCAGTTGGGCAAGGTGTCGCGGATCAACGATGCAGCGGGGCGCTATATCGAGTTCTGTAAGAGCAGTGTGCCGAGCAGTACCGATTTTGCCGGACTGAAGATCGTGGTCGATTGCGCCAATGGTGCGGCCTATAAAGTGGCGCCTAGCGTGTTTCGCGAACTCGGGGCCGAGGTTTTAGTACTCTCGGCCCAGCCTGACGGCCTGAATATCAATCATGACTGCGGTTCTACCCATGTCGAAGCCTTGCAGGCCGCGGTGGTGGCGCAGCAGGCCGATCTGGGCATCGCCTTCGATGGCGACGCGGATCGTGTGCTGATGGTCGATCACACGGGCGCTTTGGTTGATGGCGATGAGCTGTTGTTCATCATTGCGCGTGATCTGCAGGAGCGCGGCAAGTTGCAAGGCGGTGTGGTTGGCACTCTGATGAGCAATCTTGGTCTGGAGCTGGCGCTGGCCGACCTGGGTATTCCCTTCGTGCGGGCCAAGGTCGGCGATCGCTACGTGGTTGCCGAGCTGCTGGCGCGCAACTGGCAGATGGGTGGGGAGAACTCGGGGCACCTGGTGTGTTTTCAGCACACCACGACGGGTGATGCGATCATCGCTGCGCTGCAGGTGCTGCTGGCGCTAAGGCGTCGCGGGCAGAGCTTGGCAGAAGCGCGACAGGGTTTGCGCAAGTGTCCGCAAGTGCTGATCAACGTGCGTTATTCCGGTGGGGTCGACCCGCTCGAGCACCCTGCTGTGCGGGATGCCAGTGCGCGGGTGACCGAGCAAATGGCGGGCCGCGGTCGCGTTCTGCTGCGCAAATCCGGTACCGAGCCGTTGCTGCGGGTGATGGTCGAGGGCGACGATGAGGCCCTGGTGCGCGGCTATGCCGATGAATTGGCTAAGGTTGTTGCTGAAGTCTGTGTTTGATCGCTTGCCAGTCCCGGTGCCGTTGGGTAACATCTGCGCCCTCTTTGATCGATGAGGTAAAGCATGCGTCGCCCCTTGGTAGCTGGTAACTGGAAAATGCACGGTACCCGCGCCAGCGTCGCAGAGCTGATCAACGGTTTGCGTCAGCAGGTGTTGCCTGCTGATGTCGAGATTGCTGTGTTTCCGTGCTCTTTACATATCGCTGAGGTTTTCGGTGGTCTGGTGGGTACGGGTGTTACGGTCGGTGCGCAAGATTGTGCGGTCGATCCTGAGCAAGGCGCTCTTACGGGTGAGGTCGCTGCCAGCCAGTTGCAGGATGTTGGCTGTGCCTTGGTGTTGGTTGGTCATTCGGAGCGGCGTTTGCTGCTTGGTGAGACCGATGCCGAGGTGGTGCGCAAATTTGCTGCCGTGCAGTCTTGTGGTTTGACGCCGTTGTTGTGCGTGGGCGAGACCCTTGCGCAGCGAGAGGCGGGCAAGACCCTCGATGTGGTTGGTGCGCAGTTGGCCAGCGTTGTCGAGGCTCTGGGCATTGAGGCTTTTATTCGGGCAGTGGTTGCCTATGAGCCGGTCTGGGCTATTGGTTCGGGTCTGACGGCGTCACCCGAGCAGGCGCAGCAGGTACATGCCGCTATCCGTGCGCAGTTGGCCGCGCAGAGTGCTGAAGTGGCGTGTGCGGTAAGAATTCTATATGGCGGCAGTGTGAAGGCCGCCAATGCAGCCGAGTTGTTCGGTATGCCAGATATCGATGGGGGGCTTGTTGGTGGGGCCTCTCTGAATGCGGATGAGTTCGGTGCGATTTGTCGCGCCGCAGGAAGCTGACATAATGCTGGAAACAGGCGTAGTAGTTATTCATCTGCTGGGTGCGATCGGTGTGGTTGCGCTGGTTTTATTGCAGCAGGGCAAGGGTGCGGATGCAGGTGCGTCTTTTGGTTCTGGCGCCTCAGGTACCGTATTCGGTAGCCAAGGTACCTCTACCTTTTTGAGTCGCGTTACTGCTATACTCGCCACCGCTTTTTTCTTAACTAGCTTGGGCTTAGCGTTCTTTGCTAAAGAAAAGGCTGATGCGCTGACTCAGGTTGGTTTGCCTGATCCAGCGGTGTTGGAAGTGCAGCAGGTCAAGCCCGCTGTAGAAGATGTACCCGTGCTCGAAGAGCAAAAGCCGGCTGTTGACGCGGCTGACGTACCTCAGGCTCCAGAGCAGTAACAAGCAATACGCAACAAGTGATTTTGCCGAGGTGGTGGAATTGGTAGACACGCTACCTTGAGGTGGTAGTGGCCATAGGCTGTAGGGGTTCGAGTCCCCTCCTCGGTACCAATTTACAAGAAAGCCCGCAGCATGCGGGCTTTCTTGTTGCTGAAGCGCTGGTTGACCCTTGCGAGGGTTCGGTCGTATACTTCGGCCCCAGCTTTGACGCGGGATGGGACGGTCTGGTGGCTCGTCGGGCTCATAAGCCGAAGGTCGTTGGTTCAGCCAGAGTCCTCCCGCGACCAGCAGCAAAGCCCCTTTTCAGGGGCTTTTTGCTAGCTGGGAGACAGATTTGCCGGTCTTTAGAGGTCGGTTAAAGGGATGGGCGTTTCGCCCATTTTTCATTTGCACAGCATGCGCGAGGGGCTCAGGTGTCGAGCAAGCTAGAACAGTTGCAGGCCTTGGTGGCCCCGGTAGTCGAAGCACTCGGCTATGAATGCTGGGGTCTCGAGTTCCTGTCGCAAGGGCGGCATTCTTTGCTGCGAATTTATATCGATCATGCCGATGGCGTTCTTATCGAAGATTGCGAGAAGGTCAGTCGGCAGATCAGTGGTGTCCTCGATGTTGAGGATCCGATCAGTGCGGAGTACACCCTGGAGGTGTCTTCGCCCGGTATGGATCGGCCGCTGTTCACGTTGCAACAGTTCGCCAGCCATGCCGGCGAACAGGTGAAAATCAAGCTGCGTTCGCCTTTCGAGGGGCGCCGTAACTTTCAAGGTCTCCTCCGTGGCGTGGAGGAACAGGACGTGGTGGTGCAGGTGGATGACCATGAGTTCCTGTTGCCGATCGACATGATCGACAAGGCCAATATTATCCCCAGGTTTGATTGAGACGCGGATCCCGCGGATCCAATGGATTGCGAAAGGCGAGGCGTACGATGAGCAAAGAAGTACTGCTGGTTGTTGAGTCGGTGTCCAACGAAAAGGGCGTACCGGCTAGCGTTATATTCGAGGCGCTGGAATTGGCCCTGGCCACTGCCACCAAAAAGCGTTTTGAAGACGAAGTCGAGTTGCGTGTGGCGATCAATCGCCAAACGGGCAACTATGAAACTTTCCGTTGCTGGACAGTGGTTGAAGAAGCCGATTTCGATGACCCTGCGCATCAAGTTACCGTTGATATGCCGCGGGCGATTGAAGCCAATGCGGCAGTCGGTGATGTGCTCGATGAAAAGATCGACTCCATCGAGTTCGGTCGTATTGCTGCGCAAACCGCCAAGCAAGTCATCGTGCAGAAAGTTCGCGAAGCCGAGCGTGCCCAGGTGGTTGAAGCCTACCGTGGGCGTTTGGGCGAAATCATCTCCGGCACTGTGAAGAAGGTGACTCGCGATAATGTGATCATCGATCTGGGTAACAATGCCGAGGCGCTGCTGGCGCGCGAGGACATCATCTCGCGGGAAACTTTCCGCGTCGGTGCCCGGGTTCGTGCCTTGCTCAGGGAAATCCGCACCGAGAACCGCGGTCCGCAGCTGATCCTCTCGCGTACCGCGCCGGAAATGCTGATCGAATTGTTCCGCATCGAAGTGCCGGAGATCGCCGAAGAGCTGATCGAAGTCATGGCTGCTGCGCGCGATCCTGGTTCGCGTGCCAAATTGGCCGTGCGCTCCAAAGACAAGCGTATCGACCCGCAAGGTGCCTGTATCGGCATGCGTGGGTCGCGCGTGCAAGCAGTATCCGGCGAGTTGGCCGGCGAACGTGTGGATATCGTGCTGTGGGATGACAATCCCGCGCAGTTTGTGATCAACGCCATGTCGCCAGCGGAAGTTGCTGCAATCATTGTCGATGAGGATGCCCATGCCATGGACATCGCCGTCGGCGAAGACAACCTGGCGCAGGCTATTGGCCGTGGTGGTCAGAACGTTCGTTTGGCCAGTCAACTGACTGGCTGGACGCTGAACGTGATGACCGAAGCGGACATCCAGGCGAAGCAGCAAGCAGAAACCGGCGACATCCTGCAGCACTTCATCGACGAGCTGGAAGTCGACGAAGAGCTGGCCCAGGTGTTGGTCGAAGAAGGCTTCACCAGCCTGGAAGAAATCGCTTATGTGCCGATGGAAGAGATGCTCAGCATCGATGGTTTTGATGAAGACATCGTCAGCGAGCTACGGTCACGGGCAAAAGATCGCCTGTTGACCAAGGCCATCGCCACAGAAGAAAAACTGGCAGACGCCCACCCGGCCGAAGACCTGCTCTCACTTGAGGGTATGGACAAAGGCTTGGCGCAAGAACTGGCAGTACGCGGTGTGGTTACCCGCGAAGACCTGGCCGAGCAGTCGATTGACGACCTGCTCGACATCGACGGCATCGACGCAGAGCGTGCCGGCAAGCTGATCATGGCCGCCCGAGCCCATTGGTTCGAGTAAGTTTTACGGCCTGAGGAGAGAAGTGCATGACGCAAGTCACGGTGAAAGAACTGGCCCAAGTGGTCGACACACCGGTAGAGCGCCTGCTGCAGCAGATGCGTGAGGCGGGTTTGCCGCACAGCAGTGCCGAGCAAGTTGTTACCGATAACGAGAAGCAGGCTTTGCTTGCCCATCTCAAAAGCAGCCACGGCGTGAAGGTTGAAGAGCCGCGCAAGATTACCTTGCAGCGTAAAACTACCAGCACCCTTCGGGTGGCAGGTAGCAAGACCATCAGCGTTGAAGTGCGCAAGAAGAAAACCTTCGTAAAGCGCAGCCCTGAAGAGATCGAGGCCGAGAAGCAGCGTGAGCTGGCTGAACAGCGTGCGGTCGCCGAAGCGGCACGGGTGAAGGTAGAAGAAGAAGCCAAGCGTCGCGCAGCTGATGGCGCGCAGGCTCAAGTACCTGGCGCCAAAGCTGACGAGACGACTGCAGCTGTAGCGGTTGCGCCGGTCGAGTTGCCGGTGGCCGCTGCAGTGGTTGAAGAGCGCAAGAAAGACGAACCGCGCCGTCCCGACAAGCCGCGTAATGAAGATGCCGATCGTCGTGGTGATCGCAAGACCACCCAGCATCGTCCTGCGGTCAAGGAAAAGGCACCGGCACCCCGTGTGGCGCCGCGCAGCGTCGACGAAGAAAGCGACAGCCATCGTCGTGGTGGGCGTGGCAAGTCCAAGCTGAAGAAGCGCAATCAGCATGGCTTCCACAGCCCGACTGGTCCGGTCGTACGTGATGTCGCCATTGGCGAAACCATCACCGTCGGTGAGTTGGCTCAGCAGATGTCGGTTAAAGCGGCTGAAGTCATCAAGTTCATGTTCAAGCTGGGCACTCCGGTGACCATCAACCAGGTACTGGATCAGGAAACTGCCCAGTTGATCGCCGAAGAGTTGGGCCACAAGGTCAAACTGGTCAGCGACAACGCCCTGGAAGATCAGCTGGCCGAGTCGCTGAAGTTTGAAGGCGAGACCTTCTCCCGTGCGCCGGTTGTGACCGTAATGGGTCACGTTGACCACGGTAAGACCTCGCTGCTCGACTATATCCGTCGCGCCAAAGTGGCTGCAGGCGAAGCCGGCGGCATCACTCAGCATATCGGCGCTTACCACGTCGAAACCGATCGTGGCATGGTCACCTTCCTCGATACTCCGGGTCACGCGGCGTTTACCGCCATGCGTGCCCGTGGTGCCCAGGCGACCGACATCGTGATCCTGGTTGTAGCGGCGGACGATGGTGTAATGCCGCAAACCATTGAAGCGGTTCAGCATGCCAAGGCCGCCGGTGTACCGCTGGTCGTTGCCGTGAACAAGATCGACAAGCCAGGTGCCGATCTCGATCGCATCAGAAGCGAGCTGTCCGTTCACGGTGTTACGTCCGAAGAGTGGGGCGGTGATACGCCGTTCGTTTCGGTATCGGCGAAAGTCGGTACTGGTGTCGACGACTTGCTGGAAGCGGTCCTGCTGCAAGCCGAAGTACTCGAGCTTAAAGCGACCCCGTCCGCTCCTGGTCGTGGCGTCGTGGTTGAGTCGCGTCTCGACAAGGGGCGTGGCCCGGTTGCCACCGTGCTGGTTCAGGACGGTACGCTGCGCCAGGGCGACATGATTCTGGTCGGCTCGAACTACGGCCGTATTCGCGCCATGCTCGATGAAAACGGCAAGGCCATCAAGGAAGCGGGTCCGTCGATTCCGGTCGAGATCCTCGGTCTGGATGGCACTCCGGAAGCGGGCGACGAGATGAGCGTGCTGACCGACGAGAAGAAGGCCCGTGAAGTGGCCATGTTCCGTCAAGGCAAGTTCCGCGAAGTCAAGCTGGCTCGTGCTCACGCCGGCAAGCTCGAGAACATCTTCGAGAACATGGGCCAGGAAGAGAAGAAGACGCTCAATATCGTCCTCAAATCCGACGTCCGTGGTTCGCTGGAAGCCTTGCAAGGCTCGCTCGGTGGCTTGGGTAACGATGAAGTGCAAGTGCGTGTGGTCGGTGGCGGCGTCGGTGGTATCACCGAATCCGATGCCAACCTGGCGCTGGCCTCCAATGCTGTACTGTTCGGCTTCAACGTGCGGGCCGATGCTGGCGCGCGCAAGATCGTCGAGCAGGAAGGTCTGGATATGCGTTACTACAACGTGATCTACGACATCATCGAAGACGTCAAGAAAGCTCTGACCGGTATGCTCGGCAGCGATGTTCGCGAGAATATTCTGGGTATCGCCGAAGTGCGTGACGTGTTCCGTTCGCCGAAGTTTGGCGCGATCGCCGGTTGCATGGTGCTCGAGGGTATCGTGCACCGTAACCGTCCGATCCGCGTCCTGCGCGAAGACGTGGTTATCTTCGAAGGCGAACTGGAATCCCTGCGCCGCTTCAAGGACGACATGTCCGAGGTGCGTGCCGGCATGGAGTGCGGTATTGGCGTGAAGAGCTACAACGACGTCAAGCCTGGCGACAAGATCGAAGTGTACGAAAAAGTCCAAGTGGCTCGCAGCCTGTAACAGGCATGTAGCAGCGAGTTGCAATATGCAGCGCCCGGCCCCGTTTTTGCGCGGCCGGGCGTTTGCCGCTTTTAGGTCCGGCGTTTTTCAGGACGTCGTGGCGAGTGGAAGGTAGTATAAATGGCCAAAGAATATAGCCGTGCCCAACGCATCGGCGACCAAATGCAGCGTGAACTGGCGCAATTGATTCGTCTGGAAATCAAAGACCCGCGCCTGGGCGGGCTGGTGACCATTACCGCGGTGGAAGTCAGCCGCGACGCCAGTCATGCCAAGGTTTTCGTCACCGTGATGGGCGCTGAGCCAGAGGAAGGCGTCGATCGCGTGGCGCAAAGTGTCAAGGTCCTCAACGACGCCAGCGGTTTCCTGCGCATGCAGTTGGGTAAGGCAATGAAGCTGCGCAGCGTGCCCAACTTGCGCTTCCACTACGACGAAAGTGTGGTGCGGGGTGCGCAATTGTCCGCGTTGATCGAGCGGGCCGTCAGTGAAGACAATTCGCACGGCGACGAAACAACCGAGGCCAAGGAGTAAGCGCGTGGCTCAGGTGAAACGTATTCGTCGTCCGGTCAATGGCATCATCTTGCTGGATAAGCCGCGCGGCTTCAGTTCCAACGCTGCGCTGCAAAAAGTCCGTTGGTTGCTCAACGCCGAAAAAGCCGGGCATACCGGGAGTCTCGATCCCTTGGCTACTGGCGTGTTGCCGTTGTGCTTCGGCGAGGCGACCAAGTTCTCGCAGTATTTGCTGGACGCCGATAAAGGCTATGAGACCCTGATGCAACTGGGCGTCACCACCACCACCGCCGATGCCGAAGGCGAAGTGCTGGAGCGTCGCCCGGTGACCGTTGGTCGTGCCGATATCGAGGCATTGTTACCGCGTTTTCGCGGTGAAATCAGCCAGATACCGCCGATGTATTCGGCGCTCAAGCGTGACGGGCAGCCGCTGTACAAGCTCGCCCGTGCCGGTGAGGTGGTGGAGCGCGAGCCGCGTTCTGTTACTATTGCGCGCTTGGAATTACTGAGCTGCGAGGCGGAGCAAGCGTGCCTGGCGGTCGACTGCACGAAAGGCACCTATATACGCACTCTGGTCGAGGATATCGGCCACTTGCTCGGTTGCGGCGCCCATGTTGCGCAGCTAAGGCGTACCAAGGCGGGCCCTTTCGGGCTAGACCAAACGGTGAGCCTGGAGGCGCTGGAACAGGCCCATGCCGAGGGTGGTCATGAGGCTGTCGATCAGTTTCTGCTGCCGGTGGACAGTGGCCTGCTGCATTGGCCGTTGTTGCAGTTTTCCGAGCACAGTTCGTTCTACTGGCTGCAAGGGCAGCCGGTACGCGCACCGGAAGCGCCGAAGTTCGGCATGGTACGGGTGCAAGATCACAATGGTTGCTTCATCGGGATCGGTGAAGTGAGCGAAGACGGGCGCATTGCGCCGCGTCGTTTGATTC
Organism: Pseudomonas sp. CC6-YY-74; assembly: GCF_002025205.1. Taxonomy (GTDB): domain Bacteria; phylum Pseudomonadota; class Gammaproteobacteria; order Pseudomonadales; family Pseudomonadaceae; genus Aquipseudomonas; species Aquipseudomonas paeninsulae. Next base: position 4,957,028 of record NZ_CP019947.1, read on the forward strand.
GGTCGGTATGACCGTGGCGTTGGTGGAGGGCTTCGGTTCTCGCCAGCGTATCGAGGGTGGCTGTTAATAGGCACGGTCATTCCTCACTTTAAAATCACGGGAAGCGATTCCCGGCCTATTGCAACTGTTTCGGCCGTTGCCTAACTGAGAGGACGCCCACATGGCACTCAGCGTTGAAGATAAAGCCCAGATCGTTAACGACTACAAGCAAGCTGAAGGCGACACCGGTAGCCCGGAAGTGCAAGTTGCCTTGCTGACCTTCAACATCAACAAGCTGCAAGGTCACTTCAAAATCAACGGTAAAGACCACCACTCGCGTCGTGGCCTGATCCGTATGGTTAACCAGCGTCGCAAGCTGCTGGATTACCTGAAGGGCAAGGACGTTAGTCGTTACAGCGCCCTGATCGGTCGCCTGGGTCTGCGTCGCTAAGCAATGCTTATGCGTAGCTGACTGCCGAAGCTGGAAGTGGGGTGCGTCCCTGCTTCCAGCTTTTGCGTTTCAGTCGTACGCATTTAACCGCCTGTTAGGACAGTGTCGGGTTCGACTCCCGCAACTGCCCACGAATTCTGCAAGAAACCGCTTTCCCCAAAGGCAAAAAAGAGAAGGAAAACACCGTGAACCCGGTAATCAAGAAATTTCAGTTCGGTCAATCGACCGTTACCCTCGAGACTGGCCGTATCGCCCGTCAAGCCACTGGCGCAGTACTGGTCAGCGTTGACGACGACGTCAGCGTATTGGTGACCGTGGTCGGCGCCAAGACTGCCGACCCAAGCAAGGGCTTTTTTCCCCTGGCTGTGCACTACCAGGAAAAAACCTACGCTGCCGGCAAGATCCCCGGCGGCTTCTTCAAGCGTGAAGCCCGTCCGTCCGAGAAAGAGACCCTGACCTCGCGCCTGATCGATCGGCCGATCCGTCCGCTGTTCCCGGAAGGTTTCCAGAACGAAGTGCAGGTTCTCTGCACCGTGGTTTCCACTAGCAAGAAGACCGATCCGGACATCGCTGCAATGATCGGTACCTCGGCGGCCCTGGCGATCTCCGGCATCCCGTTCGACGGCCCTATCGGTGCTGCACGCGTAGCCTTCCACCCGGACTCCGGCTACCTGCTGAACCCGACTTATGAGCAGCAGAAAGCCTCCAGCCTGGACATGGTCGTGGCCGGTACCGCTGATGCCGTGCTGATGGTCGAGTCGGAAGCCAAAGAGCTGACCGAAGACCAGATGCTGGGCGCCGTGCTGTTCGCCCAGGAAGGCTTCCAGTGCGCGATCCAGGCTATTAAAGAGTTGGCTGCCGAAGCCGCCAAACCGACCTGGGATTGGCAGCCTAAGCCGGAAAACACCCAACTGCTGGCTGCCATTCGCAGCGAGTTCGGTGCAGAAATCTCCAAGGCCTACGCCATCACCGTCAAGCACGAGCGTTATGCTCGTCTGGGCGAGTTGCGTGAGCAGATCGTCGCCAAGCTGTCTGGCGAAGAAGGTCAACCGACTGCCGCCGAGGTGAAAGCAGCCTTCGGTGAAGTCGAATACCGCACCGTGCGCGAGAACATCGTCAACGGTCAGCCGCGTATCGACGGCCGCGACACCCGCACCGTACGTCCGCTGGCCATCGAAGTCGGCGTGCTGCCGAAGACCCATGGTTCGGCACTGTTCACCCGCGGCGAAACTCAGGCCCTAGTGGTTGCGACCCTGGGTACTGCACGTGATGCACAGCTGCTCGACACCCTCGAAGGCGAGCGCAAAGACCCCTTCATGCTGCACTACAACTTCCCGCCCTATTCGGTCGGCGAGTGCGGTCGTGTCGGCTTTACCGGTCGTCGCGAAATCGGCCACGGCCGCCTGGCCCGCCGCAGCATCTCGGCGATGCTGCCGAGCGCCGACGAGTTTCCGTACACCATTCGTGTGGTATCGGAAATCACCGAGTCCAACGGTTCCAGCTCCATGGCTTCGGTCTGCGGTGCTTCCCTGGCGCTGATGGATGCCGGTGTGCCGATGAAGGCACCGGTTGCCGGTATCGCCATGGGCCTGGTCAAGGACGGCGAGAAGTTCGCCATTCTGACTGACATCCTCGGCGACGAAGATCACCTGGGCGACATGGACTTCAAAGTAGCCGGTACCGCCAAGGGTGTTACCGCGCTGCAGATGGACATCAAGATCAAGGGCATCACCGAAGAAATCATGGAAATCGCCCTGGGCCAAGCCCTGGAAGCGCGCCTGAACATTCTCGGCCAGATGAACCAGATCCTCGCTACCTCGCGTAACGAACTGTCGGCCAATGCGCCGACGATGATCGCGATGAAAATCGACACCGACAAGATCCGCGACGTGATCGGTAAGGGTGGCGCAACCATCCGTGCCATCTGCGAGGAGACCAAGGCCTCGATCGACATCGAAGACGACGGCACCATCAAGATCTTCGGTGAAACCAAGGAAGCGGCAGAGGCTGCGCGTCAGCGCGTTCTCGGCATCACCGCCGAGGCCGAGATCGGCAAGATCTACGTCGGCAAGGTCGAGCGCATCGTCGACTTCGGCGCCTTCGTCAACATCCTGCCGGGCAAGGACGGTCTGGTGCACATCTCGATGCTGAGCGATCAGCGCGTCGAGAAGGTCACCGACATTCTTAAAGAAGGTCAGGAAGTGAAGGTCTTGGTACTGGACGTGGACAACCGCGGCCGTATCAAGCTGTCGATCAAAGATGTGGCAGCCGCTGAAGCATCGGGCGCTTAATTACCCGCGAGCTTTACGCGTTTAAAGAACGCCCTTTAGGTCAAGCCGTTCAGTAACCGTGTTGATGAACTGAGCTGAAAGACTTGCCCCGCCTGGGCCGGAAATGAAAAACCCTCGGAAGATAATTTCTCCGGGGGTTTTTTGTTTCTAGTGGCCAGATCGATTAACCCTTCCATGGGCTCAAGCCGGTCCATAACCGTGTAGGAGAAGCGGCCCGCGGCGAATGCAGCCCGCTGGGCTGCCAGGTTGTGCTGGCGCGGTGCAGGGCACGCCGAGGTCGGGCCTCCCACAGATAAGACTCAAACCGGCGAATTTGAGTTAACCATCCAACCGTGCAGGCCACTGGATCCGGCGCTAGTTGGGCTTAACTACTCGGCATCAACACCTTCAGTGAGCGGCTTGCCTTCAGGCCCTGTTTTTGTGCGCCCGGCAGGGGGCACTCACTTGGAAGCGAAGGCCCTCTAAGTAGGCGGCTTTGCAGGCAGGTCGAAGCGGGTGTGCTTGAGTTTAGTGTCGTGCAATTTGCCCGAGAATATTGGCCTGAGCATGCAGACTGCATGGTTAAGGGTTTTTATTGTTTCGTTAAGTGCTTGATAAATAAAACTATAACTGGGTTTTAGAGTTGGCGCATGGCTTGCAACAGTACAGGGGAGACTGCAGCTTGGAATGGCTTGCAGATTGTTTGCAACGTACAGGAGTCAATACCCATGAAAAAGCCAATCAATACGTTCGCTTTTGCCGCTATCACCGCTACGGTTTTGAGCCTGTCGCTTGCGGGTACCGCCTTCGCCGATAGCCGCACTGCCGCGCAGCCGATCATGCTGGCTGCAAGCGCCACCATGGACAAGGCCGAAGAGGCTGTTTCCGATACCTGGATTACCAGCAAGGTGAAGTCGACCTTCCTTGCCGATGACAGCCTCAGCGGTCTGGATATAAAAGTTGAAACCAACAAGGGGGTGGTTTCCCTTTCCGGGGTGGTTGCCAGTGATGCCGAGCGTGACCTGGCGATAGCTAAAACCAAGGAAATCAAAGGTGTTACTGCGGTGTCTGCCGACGGCCTGAAATCCGCCGACTAAATCACGTGGCAAACCGCCCGGCTCATACCAGTCGAGCCGGGCCTCACCAGCGAACGGGACAACCGCATGAATACCGACGTAATCAAAGGTAAGTGGAAGCAACTCAATGGTCGTATCAAGGCGCGTTGGGGCAATCTGAGCGACGATGACCTGGATGTGGCCGAAGGCCATAGCGAATACCTGGCCGGCAAGCTGCAAGAGCGTTACGGTTGGACCAAGGAAAAGGCCGAGGATGAGTTGCGCGACTTCAGCAGCAAGCTGTAAGCGCAAACGTAAGATCAAAGCCCTGCGGGTCATGCTCGTGGGGCTTTGTCGTGTTCAGTTGCCGCGCTTGCTGTCGATAGTGCGCAGGCGGTTACCCTCGAATCGCAGGAAATAGTACATGCCATTGCGCGGGCCGTAGGTCCATTCTTCCACCGACACTTCGCGACGAAAACCGTAGATGTCGATCACTTCGCGGTAGCCGATAAAGTCACGGCTCTTCGGTTCGCCGCATTTGCCGAGCACTTCGCTGCTGGCGTCGTCGGTGCTGATCAAGGCGCTGCCGCAGCGCAAGGTCGAGGCCTGGACGCTACCGGCCAGCAGAATGAGCAGGGCAGTGAGGAGCGCTTTCACGGGGTTAACCAGTTCGACAAGGATATGCCTCAGGCTACCTTGCGGGCAGGCGTTTGTCAGTGGCCGCGTCGGCGTTCGATGTGGGTCAGGCGGTTGCCCTCGAAGGTCAGGATGGTGAGCATGCCGTTGCTGGGTCCGTAGACCCATTCCTCGATCTTGAACTCGCGCCGTTCGTATGACCCGAGGGTGTAGCCAACCAGATCACGGAAGGCCGGCTCACCGCATTTCTGCTCCACTTCAAAGGAGCGATCACCGACGCTGACCAGTTGGCTGCCGCAGCGCAGGGTATCGGCCTGGGCCGTAGCGGCGCAGCAACTGAGCGCCAAGGCTAGAAAAATGGGGCTAAGCCGTCTCATAGTGGACTCCGTCTCATCGGCTATCGAGGCTCAGCGACGTCGCCACTCGGCCGTCCGCTTGCGCCTGGCCGAAGCCGACATCCAGCAGATAGATGCGTTCGTCAGTCAGGCCGCCACGCTCGACCAGATAATCCTTGATGTTGGAGGCGCGGGTCTGGGCCAGTTGGCGTTGCAATAATTGGCTTTTGCTCCAGAACTGGAGGACGGCATTGCGTAAATTAACGACCCGCTGTTGCTTGTCCAATTCGTTCCATGCGGCGGGCGGTTGCTGTTTCAGGCGGCGGCGGTAGATGGCTTCGAGCAGCGGGCCTTTTTCGTCGTCCGCGACCTGTAGTTGGCTGGCATCGACCGGGACCGTATCGCCACGGCGCTGGAGAATCTTGTGATAGGTGTTCTGGTATTCGCGCTCTAGGCGCTGCTCGGCCAGTGGCAGGCCGTCGCTGCTTTGTGCGCTGGTGCCTTCGACCTCCAAGCTCAACGCCGGGCGCTCCTTCAGGGCTCTGGCGAGTAGGTCCAAGGCGGATTGGGCGCTGCTGTCGAGTTCGCTGCTGCCCGGGTTGAAGTGCACCGTGCTCAAGTCCATCGCAGAGCCGCCGCTGATCAAGCCGCCAAGAAATTTGAACGGCGCTTGAACCGCGCGCAGGATCAGATTGCGCAGGGTTTTCCAGACAATTGGCATCACGCTGAATTGGGGTTGTTGAGGTCGCCCTGCACCGGCAGGCTCAGGGCAATCTTGCCGTCGCTATCCTTGAGCAGGGCGACCGCTAGGCGAATCGGCAAGTCGACCGCGCTGGGGCTATCGACTTTTTCACCCAACTGCAACTGTTCGACCACCACGCTGTTCTCGGCATTCAGCTTGCCCTTGCTGATGCGGTAATGCAGGTCAAGATTGAGGCGTCCCTTGCGGATGCGATAGCCGGCGAATTTTCCGGAATAGGGCGTCAGAGTGGTTAGTTCGACCTGTTTGAACTGCGTGATGATGTCCAGACTGTCCAGCGGGTCGAAGGGGTTAAGGCTGCCCTTGATGCTGACCGGTGCGTAGCGGTCGATCTTGCCGACGATATCGACGTTGGCCGGCGCTTGCGTGCGGCTGTCGAGGGTACCGATGCTGCCGTGGAGCTGCTGGATGGCGGTGGCAAAATTAGGGGTCAGGCTGAAGTCGGCGAAATTGACCGAACCGTCGGCGAGGGTGACTTCGCCGATATGGATACTCAGCGGTTTGCTGGCCGACTCGGACTTGGCAGCAGGGGCAGCGGATTCTGCGGGGCTGGTCGCTGGGGCGATTAGCAGTTCGCTGGCGTTGGTAGTCAGGTCTTCATTGATGATAAAGCGTGCATAGGGCTGGCTGAGCTGCACTTTGTCGATATTCAGGCTGTCGCCGTGCTGGTAGTTCAGGCCGAGTAGGTCGAGCTGCTGCCAGCGCACGAAGTCGCGCTCCTTGAGGGTGTCGAGGGTATGCAGCTGGTTGATCTGGGCCTTGCCGGTGACGCTAAAGGCCAGCGGCTCGGTCGCGCTCAGGGCGAGTTCCAGGTCGCTATCGAGCAGGCCGCTGCGTAGCTCGATTCGCACAAAGGGGCTGAGGTAGGCCTGGGCCACGCGCAGGTCGAGCGCACGAGTAGCGACTTGCAGGCTAGCGGTGGTCGGGTTCAGTTGTGCCTGACCTTCGGCGTGCAACTTGCCCTGTTTGCCCAGGCCGGTATCCAGTTTGAGCGTGAAGGGCGAGGTACCCAGGCTGTCGAAGTTCTGCAGGTCGAGGTCGAGCGGGCCCAGATCGAGTGCAACATCCTGCTCTGGTACACGGTCGACCAGGTGCACCTGATAGTTACGCAGTTGCACATCGCGCAGCAGCACTTGCCAGGGTTTCCCCGGCGCCGCGGCTGTGCTTTTCTGCGGCGTCCGGTTCTGCTGTGCGGTGTCGGGCGCCGCGCTGGCGAACAGTTTCTGCCAGTCCAGTTGGCCGTCGGCTTCACGGGCGGCCCAGGTTTCCAGTTGCTGGCTGCGTAACTTGCCGACCACCACCCGTTGTTTGACCAGATCCAGGCTGCTGTCGCTGATTTCCAGGTTGGCCAGTTTGACCAAATGGCGGCCGTCCGGCGCTTTGATGGCGAACGGGGCGATCTTGACCTGGATGTTGTGCAGCAGCAGTTGGGTGTTATCGGCCAGGCTCAGCGTGTAGTCGGTGGCCAGGTCGATACCCCCTCCTCTAGTACCAGGGGCACGGCATCGCGTACATAGGGCCAGAGGGCCTTGATCTTGCCGTCGCTGATTTTCAGGCTGCCACTGGAGCTGAGCGGCACCAGACTGATCTGTCCGTTCCAGTCGATCCGCCCCCCATTTTGGCCGGTGGCGACCAGGGTCATTTCGGCACTGTCGTCGGGCCGGGTGCTGAGGTTGTGCAGCTCTACGCTAAGGTCGTCGTAGAGCAACTCGATGGGCTCGCTCGGCCGCAGATCCAGGAAGTGCAGGTTGCCGCCGGCCAGTTTGATGTGGGCGATGCGTAGCGGGAAAGGCTCGCTCGGCGGCTGCTCGGTGGCCGGCTCGGCACTGGCTGGCAACTTGAACAGCTGGGTCAGGTTGAGTGTTCCGTCCTTGGCGAACTGCACCTGGGTATGTGGCTTATCCAGTTCGACAGTACTCAGGTGCAGAACGCCACGCCACAGGCTGTCGAGTTGCAGGTTGGCATAGAGGCGCTCGAAGGCCACTTGTTCCTGGCCGGGTTCGCCGATGCGCAAGCCCCAGAGGCTGGCTTCCAGGCTAAAGGGGTTGAGTTGCACGCGTTCCAGCGTGGCGGGCGCGTTGGCGTATTGCGCAAATTGCTGGTTGGCGATACGCAGGCCGATGCCGGGCAGGATCAGAAAGCCCAGCAGGCTATAGAGTGCAATGGCAATCAACAGGGCGCCAGCGGCGCGCTTTATTCCTTTAAGCATAAAAACGCCATCAATCGCGACGAGAAATGCTTTGGAGTATGGCACGCGTGGGTAGTTCCAGAGGTAAGGCGGGCGGTGTTTTCTGTGCGGGCTCGGGGTTGGCTTAGAACTGCAGGATCAGGGTTTTCAACGGTGGTTGGCCGTCAAGTGAAGGAAAGTCCGGTGCTGGCGCCAGCACCTGACAGTCGCGTACCGGGCGGCCCAGCTTTTCCGCGCAACGCAGCACTTGCGCGCGCCAGTCGCTGAGGGCGACCTTTGCCAAGTTGTTGCAGCAGATCAGCATGCCGTCATCGGCGGTGGCGAGAATCGCCGGTTTGAGCAGGCTTTGGTAGTCGCGCAGCAGGTCGACGGTGCCGAAGGCACTCTTGGCCCAGGCTGGCGGGTCGAGCAAGACCCGGTCAAACTGGCGCGGTTGCAGGCGCGGGTAATCGGGCAACTTATGCCCGCGCCGTGCGCTGATTGGCAGCCCGGCCAATTGGCGAATCGCCGGAAAATAATCGGATTGGATGAACTGCATGGGCGCCAGTCCGGGATTGAGTGCGGCGTTTTCGCGACCGACCGCCAGGTTGCCTTCGGCAAAATCCAGGTTGATCACTTCGCGGGCGCCGCCAGCCGCGGCGCTGAGGCCGACGCCGCAGGTATAGGCGAACAGGTTGAGCACGGATTTTCCGGCACTGTGCGCCTTGATCCAGCCGCGGGCGTTACGCAGGTCGAGAAACAACAACGGATCTTGTCCGGCATGGCGACCGCGCACGCGATAGTTGAGGCCCCATTCATGACCGATCAGGTCTTCCAGGGCCGCCGGCTGGGCCTGATAGACCGGGTCGCTGCGATCGATCCGCGAATTGCCCTGGCAGCGGTCGTTGTAGACCAGCAATAGCGGCGTATCGAGGGCCTGCTTGCACTGCTCAGCCAGTTGCAGCAGCTGGTCATGACTGAGGCTTTGATGAAAGCTTTGCACCAATAACTGCGGGCCGTAGCGGTCGATGGTCAGACCGCTGGCGCCTTCCTGGCTGCCGTGGAACAGCCGATAACAGTCGGTGCCTTGCTGGTTCAGTTCAGCGAGCAATGGCTGGCGATGGGCTAGTGCGGCGCGCAGCGCCTGTTCGAGAGAAGGCATACGCTGCGACTCGGAGAAGGGGGCGCGCAGTTTATCAAGAAAAGCGCTGGAGCCTGCTATGCCAGCCAGTTGGGCGGGTGCAACCCGCCGATGGCTGGGGTTGCACCCGCCCTTCGCGGGGAGCGTTATTTATCCGCGTTCAATCGCCAAAGCCACGCCCTGACCGCCACCGATACACAGAGTGGCCAGGCCCTTGTGGGCATCGCGCTTGATCATCTCGTGCAGCAGGGTCACCAGAATCCGGCAGCCGGAACCGCCGATCGGATGGCCGATGGCGATGGCGCCACCGTTGACGTTGACTTTGCTCGCATCCCACTGCAATTCCTTGCCAACGGCCAGGGCCTGGGCGGCAAAGGCTTCGTTGGCCTCGATCAGGTCCAGCTGCTCCAGGCTCCAGCCGGCCTTGGCCAGGCAGCGCTGGGTGGCGGAGACCGGGCCGATGCCCATGATTGCCGGATCGACGCCGGCGTTGGCGTAGCCGGCGATGCGCGCCAGCACCGGTAGACCGAGGGCCTGGGCTTTGCCTGCGCTCATCAGCAGCACCGCGGCGGCGCCGTCGTTGAGGCTGGAGGCATTGCCGGCAGTCACGCTGCCGTCTTTCTTGAACGCCGGCTTGAGCTTGGCCAATGATTCGGCGGTGGTGCTGGCGCGCGGCTGTTCGTCAGTAGCGAAGCTGAGCGGTTCGCCTTTGCGCTGCGGGATCAGGATCGGGGTGATTTCATCCTTGAAGCGGCCGGCCTCGATGGCGACGCAGGCCTTGCGCTGCGACTCGGCGGCGAAGGCATCCTGTTCCTCGCGGCTGATGGCGTACTTGTCCACCAGGTTCTCGGCGGTGATGCCCATGTGGTAGTCGTTGAAGGCGTCCCACAGGCCGTCTGTGATCATCGTGTCGACCAACTGGGCGTGGCCCATGCGCAGGCCGGTACGTGCGCCGGGCATGACGTAGGGGGCCAGGCTCATGTTCTCCATGCCGCCGGCGATGATCACCTCGGCATCGCCGCAGCGAATCGCCTGGGCGCCCAGGTGCAGGGCTTTCAGGCCCGAACCGCAGACCTTGTTCAGGGTCAGTGCCGGTACCGCATGGGGCAGGCCGGCGAGGATCGCTGCCTGGCGTGCCGGGTTCTGTCCGCTGCCTGCGGTGAGCACCTGGCCGAGGATCACTTCGTCGACCTCGGCGCCGTTCAGGCCGGTTTGTTCCAGCAAGCGGCGGATCACCGCGGCGCCCAGTTCGGGGGCGGCAATGCCCGCCAGCGAACCCTGGAAGCTGCCGACGGCGGTGCGGGTGGCGGCGACGATGACGACTTCTTGCATGATGGGGTTCCTCAAGAAAGTGGGGGCGGCGAGTTGCAGCAAGGGCGCTATGGTTGCACAGGGGCTTGGTTTTGGGCCAGTGGGGGAACCGGCCGGTCAGGCGCAGGCGTGATAGACACCGGCCTGGCGCCGCATCAAGCGGGCGGCAGGCCCAGGCGTTTGCGCGCGCGGTGGATGGCACCGTTGCGCACGGCCCAGCGCAACACGGGGGCCAGGCTGTGAACGCCGGCGTGAATCACGCGGCTGCGCACTGGACCGATGGGTTGTTCGAGCATGTTCTGCGCCCAGGCCGGCAGCAGGTCGATGCCGGCCTGGGTCAGCAGTTTGCCTACCGGGACGGCGAGGGCGCTGGGCGCCGGGGCATTGAGCAGGATGCGCAGAATCTCCCGGGAGCGCTGTTCGCAGCGCAACTGCGGGCGGATGGCTGCCAGGTAGGCGCTGATTTCGTTGCGCGAGCGCGGCACCTGGCTGGCGCCGAGGCGCTCGGCGATCAAGGCGATCTCGGCGTAGTAGCGATCCTGGTCGGCCTCGCTCAGTCGGGGATTGCGGTAGCGCAGGTGGGCCTGGAGAAAGCTGTGCACCTCGGCCACGTGCACCCAGGTCAGCAGGGCGGGGTCGCTGGCCGCATAGGGGCGGCCATCCGGCGCCGTGCCGGTAACCTGCAGGTGGATACGTGTGACCTTGTCGATCAGCCAGTCGGCATCGGCGCGGGCGCCGAAGGTGGTGCCGGAGATGAACTGGCCGGTGCGGCGCAGGCGGCCGAGCAGATCGTCGCGAAAATTCGAGTGATCCCAGACCCCGGCCAGCGCCAGCGGGTGCAGCGCCTGCAGGAGCAGGGCGCTGATGCCGCCGATCAGCATGCTGGTGAAGTCGCCATGCACCTGCCAGCTGATTGAGTCGGGGCCGAACAGGCCGGGGTCACCCTTGGGGTGTTCGAAGTCGATCTGACCCAAGGCGATGCCGCTGAGGCTGAATACCTGGCTTTCGATACGCCGGCGAAGAAATTCCATCAACAGCTAATGCTCGGGTTGCAGGGAAGGGAGGAGCCAGTTTGCTGGTTCCTCCCGCGAGGTTACAGGGTAGGGCGTACTCGCCAAGCAGTGCGCCAGCCGAGGCAAAGGAAACGCCACGGCGGCGGACTGTTCGCTGCGCTCCTGAGCGGCCGCCGCTGGTCCGCCCTAGGTTTTAGCGGTTCAGGCGCTGCTCGATCAGGCTGTCCACCACGCTGGGGTCGGCCAGGGTCGAGGTGTCACCGAGGGTGTCCAGCTCGTTGCAGGCGATCTTGCGCAGAATGCGGCGCATGATCTTGCCCGAGCGGGTTTTCGGCAGGCCGGGTGCCCACTGGATCATTTCGGGTTTGGCGAAGCTGCCAATTTCCTTGCCGACCATGTCGAGCAGCTGTTTTTTCAGATCATCGCTGGGCTCCACGCCGCTCATCGGCGTGACGAAGGCGTAGATGCCCTGGCCCTTGATGTCGTGCGGGTAGCCGACCACCGCCGCCTCGGCGACCGCATCGTGCAGCACCAGGGCGCTTTCCACCTCGGCGGTGCCGATGCGATGACCGGAGACGTTGATCACGTCGTCGACCCGGCCGGTGATCCAGTAGTAGCCGTCTTCGTCGCGGCGTGCGCCATCGCCGGTGAAGTAGTAGCCGGGGTAGGGTTTGAAGTAGGTGTCGACCATGCGCTGATGATCGCCGTAGATGCTGCGGATCTGGCTCGGCCAGCTGGCCTTGATCGCCAGCACGCCGCTGCCCGGACCGTCGATCTCCTTGCCCTGCTCGTCCAGCAGCGCCGGTTGCACACCGAAGAACGGACGGGTCGCCGAGCCGGGCTTGAGGTCGGTGGCGCCGGGCAATGGGGTGATCAGGATGGCGCCGGTTTCGGTCTGCCACCAGGTGTCGACGATCGGGCAGCGCCTGTCGCCGACCACATTGAAGTACCACTCCCAGGCTTCCGGGTTGATCGGCTCACCGACACTGCCGAGCAGGCGCAGGCTGCTGCGCGAGGTTTTCTTCACCGGCTCTTCGCCTTCGCGCATCAGGGCGCGCAGGGCGGTCGGCGCGGTGTAAAAAATGTTCACCTGATGCTTGTCGATTACCTGCCAGAAGCGTGAGGCGTCCGGGTAGTTGGGCACCCCCTCGAACACCAGGCTGGTGGCGCCGTTGGCGAGCGGGCCGTAGACGATGTAACTGTGGCCGGTGACCCAGCCGACATCGGCGGTACACCAGTAGATATCGCCTTCGTGGTAGTCGAACACGTACTTGTGGGTCATGGCGGCCATCAACAGGTAGCCGCCGGTGCTGTGCAGCACGCCCTTGGGTTTGCCGGTGCTGCCGGAGGTGTAGAGGATGAACAGCGGGTCTTCGGCGTCCATCGGTTCCGCAGGGCAGTCGCTGCTGGCGGCCTGCAGCGCCTCGTGGTACCAGATGTCGCGGTCCTCCACCCAGTCGATCTGGCCCTGGGTGCGCTCGACCACCACCACCGTGGCGACGTCCGGGCAGCTCTGTAGCGCCTTGTCGACGTTGGCCTTGAGCTGCACGTACTTGCCGCCGCGCACACCCTCGTCGGCGGTGATCACCGTGCGGCAATCGGCATCGAGGATGCGGTCGCGCAGAGCATCCGGGGAGAAGCCGCCGAACACCACCGAATGCACCGCACCGATGCGCGTGCAGGCGAGCATGGCGTAGGTCGCCTCCGGGATCATCGGCATGTAGATGCACACCCGGTCGCCTTTACCCACGCCGCGGCTCTTCAGTACATTGGCCAGGCGGCAGACGTGATGGTGCAGCTTGTTGTAGGTGATGTTGGCGGACTCGGCGGGGTTGTCGCCTTCCCAGATCAGGGCGATCTGCTCGCCGCGCTGCTCCAGGTGCCGGTCTATGCAGTTGTAGCTGACGTTCAGTTGCCCGCCCTTGAACCAGCTGACTTGGCCCTTGTTCAGGTCGCCGCTATAGACCTCGTCCCAGGGCTTCGACCAGTCGAGAAAGGCTTTGGCCTGTTCGGCCCAGAAGGTTGCCGGTTGCTCGATGGAGTGACGATACAGGCGCTGGTAGTCGTCGTGGTTGAGGTGCGCGCGCTCTCGCACGACCTTGCTGACGGGGTGGCGGGTGATCTCGAACATGGCTGGTCCTTATTCTTGTCTGGCCTCGATGGCCTAAGGTTAGCACCCGAGCCGTCGTCGGGTTCAAGTGCAGCGCATGGCCTTGACTGCGAATCCGTGGCCGGCGGCCTGCGCGGTGCTGGCTGCTGGCTAAACCGACCGGTAGAAAGCCACAACCCGGCCAGGGCCGGGTTGTGGTGAGGCGGTGCTTCAGCCGCGGTGGCGGCCGCGGAAGAACTCGATCAGACCCTGGGTCGAGGCATCCTCGGCTGGCTTCTCCTCGCTACCGACCAGGCGTGAATAGACGCTCTTGCCCAGCTCCTTGCCCAGTTCGACGCCCCACTGATCGAAGGCGTTGATGCCCCAGATCGCACTCTGGGCGAACACCTTGTGCTCATACATCGCCACCAGGGCGCCGAGGCGGCGCGGGCTGATGCGTTCGAGCACCAGGGTGTTGCTCGGCCGGTTACCGGGGATGACCTTGTGTGGTGCCAGGCGCTGCACTTCGGCTTCGCTCAGGCCCTGGCCGCGCAGTTCGCTCTCGGCTTCTTCGCGGGTCTTGCCGAGCATCAGCGCCTGGCTCTGCGACAGGCAGTTGGCGTACAGCCACTGGTGGTGGTCGGCAACCGGGTTGTAGCTGACCACTGGGACGATGAAGTCCGCCGGAATCAATTGGGTGCCCTGGTGCAGCAACTGGTGATAGGCATGCTGGCCGTTGCAGCCGACCCCGCCCCAGATGACCGGGCCGGTGGCGCAGGCTACCGGTTGGCCGTCCTGCAGCACGCTCTTGCCGTTGGACTCCATGTCCAGTTGCTGCAGGTGTTTGGTGATATTGCGCAGGTAATGGTCGTACGGCAGGATCGCCTGGCTCTGCGCGCCCCAGAAGTTGCCGTACCAGATGCCCAGCAGGGCCAGCAGCACCGGCATGTTGCTCTCGAAGGGCGCGGTCAGGAAGTGCTGATCCATGCTGTAGGCACCGGACAGCAGTTCCTTGAAGTTGGACATGCCGATCGACATGGCGATCGGCAGGCCAATGGCCGACCACAGCGAATAACGCCCGCCGACCCAGTCCCACATCGGGAACACGTTCTCTTCGTGGATGCCGAAGGCCACCGCCGCCTGGGTGTTGCTCGATACTGCAATAAAGTGTCGATACAGCTCGGCCTCGGAGCCCCCCTGGGCCAGGTACCAGCTGCGTGCGGCCTGGGCGTTTTTCAGGGTTTCCAGGGTGCTGAAGGATTTCGACGAGACGATGAACAGGGTGGTTTCGGCGCGCAGCTTGGCGGCCAGTTCGTGGAACGAGCTGCCGTCGATATTGGCCAGGTAGTGGCAGCGCACACCGCGCTGGGCGAATGGCAGTAGGGCCTCGGAGACCAGTTGCGGGCCGAGGAAGGAGCCGCCGATGCCGATGTTGACCACGTCGGTGATCGGCTTCTCACTGTAGCCACGCCACAGCCCATCGTGCACCCGCCCGACCAGTTCGGTCATCTGGTGCAGTACACGCTGCACCTCGGGCATCACGTCGGCGCCATCGACCAGCACCTTGTCGCCGATCGGTCGGCGCAGCGCGGTGTGCAAGGCCGGACGTGCTTCCGAGGCGTTGATCGGTTCACCGTCGAATTGCGCCCGAATGGCCTGCTCCAGCCCGCATTCCTTGGCCAGGCTGACCAACAGGTCGCGGGTTTCAAGGGTGATCAGGTTTTTCGAGTAGTCGAGAAACAGGCCGCAGCTACTCAGTGAGAGGTGCTCGAAACGCTGCGCGTCCATGTTGAACGCTTCGCGCATGCTGAAGCTCTGCAAGCTGGCTCGGTGTTGCTGGAGGGCCTTCCAGGTGGGCAGGGCGGTGACATCGAGGGGGTGCTGGTAGTACGCCATGTGCGGTGGCTTCCTTGTGCTTGAGCAATCTTGGGTGAAGCGCCGCCAGGGTAACGAAAAGGCTAT
Source organism: Pseudomonas sp. CC6-YY-74 (assembly GCF_002025205.1). Classification (GTDB taxonomy): domain Bacteria; phylum Pseudomonadota; class Gammaproteobacteria; order Pseudomonadales; family Pseudomonadaceae; genus Aquipseudomonas; species Aquipseudomonas paeninsulae. The sequence continues at coordinate 4,972,197 of NZ_CP019947.1, forward strand.
GTCCCTATTGGCGGTTGCCGTAGCTGAATAGTCAAAATACGCCGTCTGTAGGGGCGGCGGGGCGGCGTGCCGCTGCAGTCCAGGTAATAGGTGACTGGGGCATGGCCAACAAAAAAGCCGAAAAGCCCGGCAAGGCCGGGCCTCAGTGTAACTGGCGTGAGCCGGGATAAGGCAAGCGGCAGCGCAATCGCGAAATCGCACTAGCGCGGTGGCTCGCCGTTGGTGAGTCAGGCTGCATGCTAACGCACGCGTCTGCGTCATCAACTCCGGCGCAGGCTCACGCGTGCGTCGAGCAAACCGTGGGGTCGAGGTCGAGCGTCAGGTTATCGATCAGGCGGGTGCTGCCGAGAAAGGCTGCGCTCAGAATCACCAGCTGGCGATCCGTGGCGGTTGCCGGGCGCAGGCTGTTCGCTTCGCGAATTTCCAGGTAGTCCGGGCGCAAGCCGGCGGTCAACTGTTGCTGGCGTGCCGCTGCGACCAGGCTGGCGAAGTCGTGCTCACCGGCGCCAAGCGCATTGGCGATCTGTTGCAGGCTGCGATACAGGGTTGGCGCGGCGGCGCGTTGTTCGGCGTTCAGGTAGCCATTGCGCGAGGATAGCGCCAGGCCATCTGCGGCCCGGGTGGTCGGTTCGCCGATAATCTGCACCGGCATATTCAGGTCACGCACCAGCGCGCGAATCACCGCCAGTTGCTGGAAGTCCTTCTGCCCGAAAATTGCCAGGTCAGGTTGCACCAGGTTGAACAGTTTGCTCACTACGGTGGAGACGCCGTCGAAATGGCCAGGGCGACTGGCGCCGCACAGCCCCTCGGAGACACCTTGCACGCTGACCCGGGTCTGGCTATCCATGCCGTTGGGGTACATCTCGTCCACATCCGGATTGAACAGCAGGTGACAGCCGGCAGTGAGGAGTTTTTCCTGGTCGGCGGCCAAGGTCCGCGGATAGCTGCTCAGGTCTTCGCTGGGGCCGAACTGCAAGGGATTGACGAAGATGCTGGCGACCACGAAGTCGGCACGCTGGACGGCTTTCTCGACCAGGGCAATATGCCCGGCGTGCAAGTTGCCCATGGTCGGGACGAAACCGATCTGTTTGCCTTCGGTGCGAGCCAGGGCAACCGCAGCACGCAGTTCGCGGATGGTCTTAACCGTGTTCATGCAGAGAATCCGTGTTCGCTAGCTGGGAAACTGCAGTCCTTGACTGCTTTGACGTAGGCACTGAGGGCGTCCTGGATGTTGCTCTGCCCGGCCATGAAGTTCTTCACGAATTTAGGCATGCGACCGCTCAAGGACAGACCAAGCATGTCGTGCAGGACTAGCACTTGGCCGTCGGTGGCGCCGCCGGCACCGATGCCAATGACCGGGATCTTCACCGCCTGGCTGATTTCCGCAGCCAGCTCGCTGGGTACGCATTCGAGCAGCAGCATGGCCGCGCCGGCTTGTTCCAGGGCCATGGCATCGGCGCGCATCTGCCGCGCCTGGGCTTCCTGGCGACCCTGAACTTTATAACCGCCGAGAATATTCACCGCTTGCGGGGTAAGGCCCAGGTGCGCGCAGACCGGCACGCCGCGCTCGGCCAGCAGGCGGATCGGCTCGGCCAGCCAGGCCGCGCCCTCGAGCTTGACCATGTGCGCGCCGGCTTGCATCAGTGTTGCGCAGTTGTGCAGCGCCTGCTCGGTGGTGGCATAGGCCATGAAGGGCAGGTCGACGAGGATCAGGGCGCCCTGGTTGCCGCGTTTCACGCTCGCGGTGTGGTAGGCCATGTCGGCGACATCGACCGGTAAGGTGCTGTCGTGACCTTGCAACACCATACCGAGGGAGTCGCCGACCAGCAGCACCTCGACCCCTGCCTGGCAGGCAGCCTGGGCGAAGGTGGCGTCATAGCAGGTCAGCATGGCGATTTTCGCGCCGCTCTGCTTGAGGCTTTGCAGGGTGGTCAGGGTAATGTCAGGCATAACAATCGTCCTCACTCAGGCGTTCGGCAAGCAGTCAGGCTGCTTCAAAGTGGCCTGCATTGGCCTCGGTTTGCACCGGTGCGGGGCAACGGGACGCCTATAGTCCTGATGGGGGGGCGCGAAGTCAATTGCAGGTGTTACCGATCTGTTACTGGCGTTACCGCCAACAGGCCCGCCTGGGGCTCGCTGCGGGGGTGATCGATTGCGGGGTCGCAAGCATCGGCCTGCGTTGGGTAAGACGATGTCTCTGTGCCATGCCCTGGTCCGGACAAGCGCAACGCAATCCGGGGTCGTCACTACCCCGGATAGCGCCAGTGTTTATCCGCGCGCCGAAACCGGCCAAGGCTGTGCACGGCGCAGCTTACTCGGGCAGGCGCTCGAGGCCTTCGAAGGGGCAGGCGGCGAGCAGGTCCGGCAAGGCACGGCCGTCGGGCAGGCGTAGGGCAGGGGCCAGCTCGGCCAGCGGATAGAGTACGAAGGCGCGGGCGTGCATGTGGTAATGCGGCACGCGCAGACGCGGCTCGTCCAGCATCAGGTCGCCGAATAGCAGGATATCCAGATCGAGGGTGCGCGGTCCCCAGCGTTCGGCTTTGCGCTCACGACCCTGATTCAGTTCGATGGCTTGCAGGGCGTCGAGCAGTTGCAGCGGAGTCAGTTCGGTGTCCAGCGCCGCCACGGCGTTGACATAGCGCGGCTGATTGGCCGGGCCGAGCGGGTCGCTGGCATAGAAGGAGGACGTGCCGACTAGCTGCGACTGCGGCAGTGCGGCCAGCGCCGTGAGGGCGCCGTGCAGTTGCGCGAGCGGCTCGGCAAGGTTGCTGCCGAGGCCGAGATACACCCGCTGCATTATTCGCTGGCAGTAGGCTTGGGCGCACCATCGGCGCCAGGCGCGCGTTTGCGCTTGCTGCCACTGCGCCGCCGTTTGCGCGGCGCATCGCCACTGGCTTCCTGGCTGAGGTCGCGAATCATGCCGCGTCTTTCACTGTCGCTGGCGTCCTGATAAACCGTCCACCACTCGCCGAGACCGCCGGTCTGCTCACCGGCGCTTTCGCGCAGCAGGAGGAAGTCGTAACCGGCACGAAAGCGCGGGTTTTCCAGCAGCAGGTCGGAGCGCTTGCCACTGCGTCGCGGCAGGCGTTCCTGCATATCCCAGATCTCGCGGATCGGCATGGTGAAACGCTTGGGGATGGCAATGCGTAGACACTGTTCGCTGATCAGCTCGTGCGCCGCTTCCTGCATCGCCGGGATCGGCGGCATACCTCGGTCCTGCAACTTGATTACGCGCGCCGGCAAGGCGGGCCAGAGCATGGCGGCGAAGAGGAAAGCCGGGGTTACGGTTTTCTTCTGCTGTATGCGCAGGTCGGTGCTGATCAAGGCGTTGCGAATCAGCTTGTCGGTATAGTCCGGGTCGGCCTTGAGCGCCGCGGCGCTGGCCGGGAACAGTTCGGCGAACAAGCCGTAGTCGACCAGCAGTTCGTAGGTGAACTCGGCGTAACCGGCGAGGAACAGCTTGAGCACTTCTTCGAACAGGCGCGCCGACGGAATTTCCCGCAGCATCGGCGCCAGCTTGTAGATCGGCGCGGCGCTGTGCTTCTCGATATCGAAGTCCAGCTTGGCGGCGAAGCGCACGGCCCGCAGCATGCGTACCGGGTCTTCCTGATAACGCTGGGTCGGGTCGCCAATCAGGCGGATCAGGTGGTTACGAATGTCGTGCGCGCCATTGGCGTAATCGAGAATGCGCTCGGTGGCCGGATCGTAATACAGCGCATTGATCGTGAAGTCGCGGCGCTGGGCGTCGTTCTCCAGGCTGCCGTAGACGTTGTCGCGCAGAATGCGTCCGCTTTCGTTGCGTGATGACAGGTTGCTGTTCTCTTCATCATCGCCTTCGGGGTGATTGGCGCGGAAGGTAGCGACTTCGATGATTTCGCGACCGAAGTGCACATGCACCAGCTTGAAGCGCCGACCGATTACGCGGGCATTGCGGAATTCGGCGCGTACCTGCTCGGGGGTGGCGCTGGTGGCCACATCGAAATCCTTGGGGTCGATGTCGAGCAGCAGGTCGCGCACGCAACCGCCAACCAGATAGGCCTGGTAGCCGGCGTGTTGCAGACGTTCGACCACGCTGGTGGCGTAACGGCTGATTTCCGCACGGTTGATCGGGTGCTGGCTACTGCTCAGCACTTCGGGGGTGCTGTGCGGGTGTTTGCCGCGGCGCAGGGGCGAGCGTAGAGACTTGAACAGCTTTTTCAGCATGGGATGCACTGTTTGACGAAATGACAGGCCAGGATAAACGCTGACCACTGGAATGGCGCGGATTCTAGCATTGAGTCGGGAGATGGTGTAGGAAGCAACGGGAGAGAGGTGCTTCGCACAAGCTACTGAGGGAGCCGAAGCTCCCCCCCAAGTAGGTGCGTGCTTTGTTTTTATTATTATGGCGGGCTTGTTGTTTTTGTTGAGTTGCCCGTTCCATCCAGTCAAAGACTGTCTGAAATCCTCCCAAGCCAGGAGTCAATAGCAAACGGATTGTTTTGAATGCTGACGCTGCCATGATCGTGTTGTGACCCAACCAGTACGGGATCTGCCTCGAGGCAGTTTTGTTGTTCTCTGTCTGGTTGTGGGGCAAGCCCCAACGGCAATTACTTTCCAAAAGAATCAGTTAGCTGCGCCTCCGCCGTGTTGTTTTTATTGTGCTGGAGTCGATACGTCTTGTTTTTATTATCTTGGGTAGCGCTTGTTATTGTTGTTGTCAAAGAGATAGAGCATGAGCCGTGCCAGTTTTTGTGAATCCTTTTAAAACAAGGGCTTAAGCTGATTCCTGGGTGGGCGTTCGGGATGGAAAGCCCTGCGCTCGTTACCATAAGACCCGGACTTTGTTACGAGGTGTTGACGCGGTAACAGCGAGGGGAACCTTGCGCTCGGCAATCTGTCACCTCGCCTCGGCCGGCGGGTCGTCGAAAAAAGTGGAGAACAGGTGTCGCTGCCACCTCTCTCGTACGGCTTGCAGTATGTGTCCATCCCCTCATGATTGGCTTCCGGGTCGGCGGGCCGTGGAGAGGGGCAGCAATGCGTCGTGGCACCAGGGACAGGGTTTTACAGGCTTTAGCTGTGCGAATCAGTCGGGCGCGAAGCCGGGCGACTGCAGGGGGCAGGAGATAGAGCTGAAAAGAGGGGGCCGCCAACTGCATGGATGCAGGCGGTAGGGTGAGGCGGGATGTTCGAACCGAGCATGTGGGTACTGCTCGGTTCGATGGGTTTACCCAAGATGGCTGGCCTGTCCAGTCATGCAGTGGCCTGCTAGCCGGTGGTCGCGCCGCTCTTGCGCCGTGGAATACCCAGGCGCTGGCGGCGTTCCCACAGGCATTTGCGGCTGATGCCGAGCTTGCGCGCCAGTTCGGTTTCGGTCATGTGATCCTGGTGCTCGAGGACGAAGTGCTGGAAATAGTCTTCCAGCGAAAGATCCTCGGTCGGTTCGTTGCTATTGCTGCCGGTCATTGCCGGCAGGCCGCTGAAGTCGTCCTCACCCAGGTCGTCCAGTTCGATGTCGATGCCCAGTAGCTCGGTCGAAATAGCCGTGCTTTCGCAGAGGATGACTGCGCGCTCGATGGCGTTCTCCAGTTCGCGCACGTTGCCTGGCCAGGCGTAATGACGGATTGCCTGTTCGGCATCCGGGGCGAAATGCAGGTCGTCGCGGTCCATGCGCGTGCATTGACGCTTGAGGAAGGCATTGGCGATTTCACTGACGTCGCTGCCACGCTCGCGCAGTGCCGGCAGTTTCAGGGCGATGACATGCAGGCGGTAATACAGGTCTTCACGGAATTGACCGACCTTGGACAGGCCTTTCAGGTCGCGGTGAGTCGCAGCAATCAGCCGCACATCGACTTTTTGCGACTGCACCGAGCCGACCCGGCGAATCTCGCCTTCCTGGAGCACGCGCAGCAAGCGGGCCTGGGCCTCCAGTGGCAGCTCACCGATCTCGTCGAGGAACAGGGTACCGCCATCAGCCGCTTCGACCAGGCCGGCGCGGCCGGCACTGGCGCCGGTGAAGGCGCCTTTCTCGTGGCCGAACAGTTCGGACTCGATCAGGCTTTCCGGGATGGCCGCGCAGTTCACCGAAATCAAGGGGGCCTTGGCGCGCTTGGACAGGTTGTGCAGGGCGCGCGCGACCAGTTCCTTGCCGGTGCCGGATTCGCCCTGGATCAGGACGTTGGAGCTGGTCGGCGCGACTTTGCGGATCTTGCTGTACATCTCCAGCATGGCCGGGCAAGAGCCGATGATGCCGATCTCGCCATTGCTGTTGTCGACGACTTTTTCGCTGCTGCGGCCAGTAGTGGCGCTGGCCGGTGTATTTGGCACCTGCCTGGCTTCCTGGCGATCGCGCAGGATGCGCGCTACGGCCTGGAGCATCTCGTCGTGGTCGAAGGGTTTGGCGATGTAGTCGACCGCGCCCATCTTCATCGAGTCGACGGCAGAACGCAGGCTGGCGTAGCTGGTCATGATCAGCACGGGCTTGCCTTGGGCGAGCTTGATCAGCTCGGTGCCGGGTGCGCCAGGCAGGCGCAGATCGCTGACGATCAGGTCGAAGCCGGGAATGCTGAAGCGTTCTTGCGCCTCCTGTACCGAGCCGGCTTCGCTGACCTGATACTGGTTGCGCTCGAGCAGGCGGCGCAGGGCAGAGCGGATAATGGTTTCGTCTTCGACGATCAAAATATGGGGCATTAATTCGGTCTCTCGACGGTCTCAGGTCGCTGGTTTAATTCGCTATGGACGTCGTTTCGACATGCCGCGGCAGCGTCACCCGGATACGGGTGCCGCGTTGGTGCTCGGGGTCGACCGGGCTGTCGATTATTATTTGGCCATAATGCTCTTCCACAATGGAATAGACCAGCGCGAGGCCAAGCCCCGTGCCTTTGCCTGGGTCTTTGGTGGTGAAGAAAGGTTCGAACAAACGGTCGATGATCGCCTTGGGAATGCCACTGCCTTCATCTTCCACGATAAGGTCGACGGCGTGTTCTGAGGCTTCAGTTCTGACTCGGATCGCGGCACCGGGAGGTGAGGCATCGCGGGCGTTGGATAGCAGGTTGATGAGCACCTGGGCGAGGCGCTGCGGGTCGCCGTCAACCCAGTGATCGGCGTCGCACAGATTGAAGAATTCCACTTCGACGCTGCGCCGATTGAGTGACAGCAGGCCGATGGCTTCCTGCGCCACCTGGGCCAGGCACACTGGTTCGTCGGCCTGTTGATGGCCGCCCGAATGGGCGAAGCTCATCAGCGACTGGAGGATGCGTGAGACCCGCTTGGTCTGCTCGAGGATCTGTCCGCTGATCTCGGTCAGCTCGCCGTCGCCTTCGCGCTCCTCGCGCAGATTTTGCGCCAGGCAGGCAATGCCGGTGATCGGGTTGCCGATCTCGTGAGCTACCCCGGCAGCCAGGCGGCCGATGCTGGCCAGGCGCTCGGAATGCACCAGCTTGTCTTCCAGGTACTGGGTTTCAGTGAGGTCTTCGACCAGCAGCACCAGGCCGCTGTTACCCGGCGTCAGCGGTTCGTCGATTGCCGCCTTGTGCAGGTTGAGCCAGCGGGTCTGGCCGTCCAGGCCCAGGCGCTGTTTGTGCAAGTGCTGGTCGGGCAGTTCGATGAAGTGCTGCAGCAGTTCTCGCCAGGGTTCGCCGAGTGCCGACAGGCGTGAGCCGACGATGCGGTGCGCCGGAATCTCGGTCAGCTCCTCCATGGCCTTGTTCCACATCAGGATCTCCTGATCCTTGGCCAGCGAGCAGACGCCCATCGGCAGCTCCTGCAGGGTCTGGCGGTGGTAGCGGCGCAACGCGTCGAGTTCCGCGGCCAGGCCGGTGAGGCGCGAATGGTAGTCTTCCAGGCGGTTCTCGATGAAGTGGATATCTTCGGTGACGAAGGTTTCGCTGCCGGATTTATAGGGCAGAAAGGTTTCGGCTATGTCCTGGGCCACGCTCGGCCCCATCAAGCCGGAGAGGTTGGCCTCGATGCGGTCGCGCAGGCGGCGCAGAGCATAGGGACGGCTTTCGTCGAAGGGCAGGTGCAGGTCGCGCAGGGCCTGCTCGACTTCACGCTGGGCGGTCTTGGCGCCGAGCGGTTTGGCCAGTTGGGCGGCAAACTCTTGTGGCGATTGGACCAGCAGTTCGCGCCGTTGCGGGCGCCGCACGTTATCCACAGCGCAGGCTTCGGCGGCGCTCTTCTCCTCGGGGCTGGCCTCGGTGAACAGTGAGACCAGGGTGAACACCAGCACGTTGGCCGCCAGCGAGGCGATGGCTGCCAGGTGCCAGCTGCTGTCGTCCAGCACATAGACCAGGTTGAATGCGGGGATGTAGAAGCCTTGCAGGTTGCCCAGCATCGGCAGCAGCATGCTGACTGTCCAGACGCTGATGCCTGCCAGCAGGCCGGCGATATAGCCGCGGCGGTTGGCCGTCGGCCAGTACAGTACTGAGAGCACGCCGGGGAGGAACTGCAGGGTGGCGACGAAGGCGACGATGCCCAGGTTGGCCAGGTTCTGCTCGGCACCCAGCAGCAGATAGAAGCCGTAACCGGCCATGATGATGGCGAAGATCAGCGCTCGCCGGGTCCACTTCAGCCAGCGGTAGATATTGCCCTCGGTGGGTGGCTGATAGAGCGGCAACACCACATGGTTGAGCACCATGCCGGACAGCGCCAGGGTGGTGACGATAATCAGGCCGCTGGACGCCGACAGGCCGCCGACATAGGCGATCAACGCCAGGGTCTGGCTGTTGACCGCGATGCCCAGGCCGAGGGTGAAATATTCCGGGTTGGTGGTGACGCCAAGCTTGAGGCCCGCCCAGAGAATCAAGGGCACCGCCAGGCTCATCAGCAGCAGGAACAACGGCAGGCCCCAGCTGGCGCTGACCATCGCCCGCGGGTTGAGATTTTCGGTAAAGGTCATGTGGTACATGTGCGGCATGACGATGGCCGAAGCGAAGAACACCAGCAGCAAGGTGCGCCAGGGGCCTTCCTGCAGCGGCGTATGCAGGCTGGCCAGGGCGGCCTGGTTCTGCACCAGCCAGTGCTCCAGGTCCTGCGGCCCATCGAACACGCCATACAGCGCATAGATGCCGATGATGCTGACGGCGACCAGCTTGACCACCGACTCGAAGGCGATGGCAAACACCAGGCCTTCGTGTTTGCCGCGGGTGGCGATATGGCGGGCGCCGAACAGGATGGTGAACAGGATGATCAGTCCGCAGTAGGCCAGCGCCACCCGTTCCTTGACCGGCTCGCGGGTGAGGATGCCGATCGAGTCGGCCACCGCCTGGAACTGTAGAGCCAGCAAGGGCAGCACGCCGATCAGCATGAACACGGTGGTCAGGGCGCCGGCCCAGGTGCTGCGAAAGCGGAAGGCGAACAGGTCGGCCAGCGACGAAAGCTGATACGTGCGGGTAATGCGCAGGATCGGATAGAGCAGCACCGGCGCCAGCAGAAAAGCCCCGGAAACCCCCAGGTAGCTGGCGAGAAAACCGTAGCCGTACTGATAGGCCAGGCCCACCGTTCCGTAGAAGGCCCAGGCGCTGGCATAGACGCCGAGCGAGAGGGTGTAGGTCAGCGGGTGGCGGATGATCCAGCGCGGGATTAGTCCGTGTTCGCTGGCCCAGGCGACGCCGAACAGCACCAGCAGGTAGGCGGCGCTGATCAGGATCAGCTGGCTAAGGCTAAAGCTCGTCAGCATCACGTTGGCTCTGCGAATAAAGATAAAGGGCGGTCATTAGGGTCTGTTGCCGTTTCGGCGCGAGCGGATCAGATGTCATCGGCATCGCGTTGACTCTGCAGGATAAAGGTCACCACGATGAGGATCAGCCAGAGCAAATAGGGCCGGTACCACGCCCCGTTGGGGTCGATCCACCAGTCCATGATCGCCGGGGAGAACAGGTAGATCCCCACTACCAGGATCAGAACCAATCGATAGATATACATGCAGCATCTCTTTTCGTGAGTGGCGCGATGGTAACGGATGCGCGCCGGCCTGCGTAGGCCGAGGCCACTTGCCGGATCAAAATGGCAGCGTGCATCCGGCCAAATGATCAGGGTAGTCGGGGGGCATCCCCTGCTTGCACTGATGAACCGCTGGAGTAATATCGGGTCCACTGCAGTGGCAGGCGCCTGCGAGAGTCCTCGCTACGCTTTATCCACACCGCTCATACCTGCCAAGGAAAGGCCCATATGTCACCCAAAGACCAGCAGCTCACCGAACTCCTCGCGCTCACCTCGCGCAGCCTCACCCACCTGACCGCCGCGATAACCTCCCTGTCCTTCGACCTGATGCGCAGCACCGATCCCGGTGTGCGCGGTGCCGGCTCGCGGATGATCGTCAGGCTGGAGGCGGTTAGCAAAGAGCTCGACCAGCAGTGGGCGCTGATCAGCGAGCTGACCGGGGTGGCGCAGCCAGCCCATGCCGATGCCGTCGTGGAAGTCCAGCTGTATTCGGCGCTCTAGTCGCCCTCAATCGGGTTCGCGCGCAACCCACTTGGGCGCGCCGCTCGGTTGCCAGCTACGTAACAGCTGCAGCAGTTCGTGCGGCGACTCGCCGAGTTGCAGCATGGCGCGGTGTGGGGCGCGCACGAAACCTTCGCTGACCAGGTGATCGAGAAAATCGCCGAGCTTGCTGTAGAAGCCGCCCACATCGAGCAGGCCAAGCGGCTTGCGGTGGTAGCCGAGCTGGCCCCAGGTCCACACCTCAAACAGTTCTTCCAGGGTGCCGAGCCCACCGGGCAGGGCGATAAAAGCGTCGCTGAGTTCGGCCATGCGGGCTTTGCGCGCATGCATGCCATCCACCACTTCCAGGCGGGTCAGGCCTTGATGGCCAATTTCGGCGCGTTCCAGGCTCTGCGGGATGATGCCGATGACTTCGCCGCCAGCGGCCATGGCCGCATCCGCAACCACCCCATCAGGCCAACCGCGCCGCCACCATAGATCAGGCGCAGGCCCTGTTCCGCGAGATGACGCCCGAGGTTTTCCGCCGCCTGGCGGTAGATCGGCTGGGCGCCGGGGCTGGCGCCACAGAACACGCAAATTGAACGCAAAGTCATGCTCGCTTCCTGACAGTGAAAGGGTTCACAGGTTAGCCAGTCTGCGGGCGTCTACCAAGCGATCAGGCTGCTTATTCGGCACTGCTGCCGCAGGCGCCACCGGCATAGGCGACGAGCAGGTTGTGGAGCAAATCATTGAGCGGCATGGATGTTCTCCTATTGTCTGGCGCTCAGGCTACAACTCTGGAGTCGTTCAGGCGGGTTGATTGTCTCGATGATGACGATAGCTTCAGGGGTCGCTGGGCAAGTGGATAAGTCTGCAGTCGAGTTCTCCACAGAGACTGTGGAGCGAGCTGTGGATAAGGTGGGTGTAGGCTTATGCAGGCTTAGTTGTGCGGCGGTTTGGACTGCTTGTATGTTTTTTGATCAGTCTGTTTTTTATTGATAAAACAGATGCTTGGCTGAGTTATTCAGAGGTTGGGGATAACCGCCGAAAGTTGTCCACGACTATTGTGGGTAGGCCTGTGGGTAACTCTGTATGCCTGGCTGAATGCCTTGCTAGTCGTGGCTTTGCGCGGGTTGATCAGCTTTTGATCAATGCGACGGAACGCCCAGCGAAGGCATGGCGAGGCGCTTCTGGTCAAGGAATAATCCAGTTATTTCAAGGGTTTGTCCGGGGTGTCAGGCGCTCTCCGAATAGTTATCCAGTGCAGCTGTGGAACGATCTGTGGATAAGCTGAGCGCGCTTGTGTCCAGGCCACACCGGACTAGGCGTGGCCGTAGCTGCTGGTTTTTTGCTCAATTGCAGCTTTGGTTACTGATCCAGCGCACCGAGCTGCGTCGAGCGACCGAGCAGTTGCAGGGCGCGGTCCGGGTAATCGGTGATCAGGCCGTGGGCGCCTTGCTCGAGCAGGCGGCGCATCGCCGGTTGTTCGTTGATGGTCCACAGTTGCACGTTCAGGCCACGCGCCTGGGCGGTGCGCAGCAGGCGTGGGCTGGCGATCTGCACGCCGCTATGGCGCTCGGGGATTTGCAGCACCTGGTAGGACGGCGACAGCAGGCTGCCCAGGCCCAGCCAGTTGAGCGCCAGCAACAGGCGTATCGAACCGGGGCCGGCGGAGGTGGCGACTTGCGGGCAGTGTTGGCGGAACGACTGCAGGCTGCGCTCATGGAAGCTGCCGACCAGCACCCGGTCCTGCTGGTCGTTAGCCACGATGGCTGTGCACAGTTGCGCAGCCATGCCGGCATCCGGGGCTTTGATTTCGATCACCTTGGGCATGCCTGGAAAGCGGTCGAGCACTTCGGCAAATGTGGGAATGGCAATGCCCTGGTCGCGGTAGGGATGGCTTGCGCCGCCATCGGCGCTCCAGCGGTATCCGGCGTCGAGTGCCTGCAGTTGCGCCACGCTGTGTGCAACGACGGCGCCTTGGCCGTTGGTCGTGCGCTCCAGGGTGCTGTCGTGAATCACCACCAGTTCGCCGTCGCTGGACAGCTGCAAGTCCATTTCCAGCATGTCCACGCCCAAGGCCCGGGCGCGCTCGAAGGCAAACAGGCTGTTTTCCGGCCACAGGCCCTTGCCGCCGCGATGGGCGATGACCAGCGGCTGATCAGCGAATGCCGCCAGCACTGCCGGTTGGGTCGCAGGCCGGCTGGTCAGCGCGAGCACCAGCACGACGATGGCGATCAACAGCAATGGGGCGAGCAGAAAACGAGCGAAGCGCAGCATAGGCATTTCCAACTGTTGGCGGCGAAGCTGACAACCGGACTATGCCAAAGCAATCGGCGCCGGGCGAGAGGTGAATGGCGCCAGGCGGCAGACCCTTGCAGCCAGGGCCATCCCGGCATGCGCCAAGGCTTATCCGGGGCCACGAGAGTTGGGTGGATGACGTCTCTGCATCCCCCGTCGCGATGGGTGGATGAATAAAGCGTCATCCACCCTTGTATCTCGACTGTCGCAGACCTTGCCCGTGAACATAGGATCAACGGGGAGACGGCCACAGCACCGGATGGATGCATCTACGGGGAATTGGCCAGCAGCCACACGCCGGTGACCGCCGAGGCGACGCCCGCCAGGCGCAGCAGCGGCGCCGCTACTTGCGGCAACAGGCGCAGCATGAGGTAGCCACTGGCGTGCAAGGCGGCGGTGGCGCTAACGAATCCGAGCGCGTAACGCCAGGGGCTGCTCAGTGCCGGTAGCTCCAGGCCATGGGCCACGCCGTGGCTTAGGGCGAACAGCGCGGTCAGGCCAAGCGCCAAGGCCATCGGCAGGCGCGCCGCGACCGCCACCAGCAGGCCGAAGGCCAGTACCGAGCCGGCGATGCCGGTTTCCAGCAGAGGACTCTGCATGCCGGCGAAGCCGAACAGACCGCCGAGCAGCATGCTGGTGACGAAGGTCAATGGCAGCGCCCAGCGCGCCGCGCCAGTTTGCTGCGCGGCCCAGAGGCCGACGGCGAGCATCGCCAGCACATGGTCGAGGCCCAATAGCGGGTGGGCCAGACCGGCCAGCAAGCCAGCATGCGCATGGCCGGTGTGGGCGAAAGCCGCGGCCGGGCTGAGGAGCAGGGCGAGGGCGAACAGCGATGTGCGCAGGGTCATGGGTGTCTCCTTACGGGGGAAGTGAGTCGGCTCAGGCGACGTTGAGCATGCCGTGGCGTTCGATGAAGGCGATGATCTGATCCAGGCCCTGGCCGATTTTCTGGTTGCTGAAGACGAAGGGCTTGTCGCCGCGCATCTTCAGGGTGTCGCGTTCCATCACCTCCAGCGAAGCGCCGACCAGGGGCGCCAGGTCGATCTTGTTGATCACCAGCAGGTCGGATTTACAGATGCCCGGGCCGCCCTTGCGCGGCAGCTTGTCGCCGGCCGAGACGTCGATCACGTAGATGGTCAGGTCGGACAATTCCGGGCTGAAGGTGGCCGACAGGTTGTCGCCGCCGGACTCGACGATGATCAGGTCGAGGCCGGGAAAGCGCCGGTTGAGTTGGTCGACCGCCTCCAGGTTGATCGAGGCGTCCTCGCGGATCGCCGTGTGCGGGCAGCCGCCGGTTTCCACGCCGATGATCCGCTCCGGCGCCAGGGCCTGGTTGCTCACCAGAAACTGGGCGTCTTCCTGGGTATAGATGTCGTTGGTCACCACGGCGAGGTTGTAGCGCTCGCGCAGGGCCAGGCACAGGGCCAGGGTCAGGGCGGTCTTGCCGGAGCCGACCGGGCCGCCGATGCCGATACGCAGGGGTTGGCTGTTCATCTGTGGGTTTCCTCGGTTACTGGGCGCGCGCCGGAAGCATTCCGGCCGTCGAGTTGCTGGGTCGGCGTGGGGGCAACGCCTGGTCCCATGGCCGTGACAAACCAATCGCGGGTATGGCCCGCACCTACGGTCGATGCTGGGATCATCAGGCTATGACCTGAACAGGCGGCTGTACTGACGCTCGTGCGCCATGCTCGCCAGGGTCAGGCCGAAGGCGGCGCTGCCCCACTGTTCGGGAGGTCGTTGGGTGGCCTGCCGCTGCGCCAGCTCGAGCAATGGCAACAGCTCAGAGGTCAGGCGTTGGGCGGCTTGCTGGCCGAGCGGCAGGGTTTTCATCAGCACCGCCAGTTGGTTCTCCAGCCAACCCCACAGCCAGGCAGCGAGGGCGTCTTGCGGGCTGATCTGCCAGGCGCGGGCGGCCAGCGCCCAGGCGACGCCCAGGCCGGGTTCATCCAGTTCGGCAAACAATTCGCGGGCAGCATGGTCCAGCTCGGGCAAGCCGCTCAGCAGTTGCTCGAGGGAATAGCCCATCTGCCGGCTTTCCTGGCGCAGTTCGCGGGTTTCGCGGCTGGCGCGCTGCTGGGCGGCGAGGTTTTGCAGGGTCGCCCAATCATCGGTGACAGCAGCCTCGCAGTGGGCCAGCAGCAGCGGCGCGTCGAAGCGCGCCAGGTTGAGCAGGAGTTGATCGGCGATCCAGCCTTTGGCGCTCTCGGCGTTAGCCACCTGGCCTTGCTCGACCGCCATTTCCAGGGCTTGCGAGTAGCTGTAGCCGCCAATTGGTAATTGCGGGCTGGCCAGTCTGAGTAGCGCCCAGGCCTTATTCACCGGGACACACCGAGCCGAAGGAGGCACGCTGAGCGGTAACTGGCAGGCAATTCGGTAATAGCGGGCTGGCCAGCCTGAATGAAACCCAGGCCCGGTTCACTTGCGTACCCCGAACTGATGCAGGCGCGGCGCGTAGCTGAACTCGGCCTCGCCGGCATGGGAGTGGTGATGACCGCCGCCGTAGGCGCCGTGTTCAGGTTGATAGGGCGCCTCGATCAGCGTGACCTTGGCGCCGAGTTGTTCGAGCATGGCTTTGAGCACGTAGTCATCGGGCAGGCGCAACCAGCCGTCGCCCAGTTGCAGGGCCACGTGGCGGTTACCCAGGTGATAGGCGGCGCGGGTCAGTTCGAAGGCGTTGGCGCAGGTGACGTGTAAAAGCGCTTCGGCGCGGGCGCGCACGCGGACCACGCGGCCGTCTTCGGCCCTCAGGCATTCGCCGTCGTGCAAGGGCGGCTGGCCGCGTTCGAGGAACAGGCCGACCTCTTCGCCACTGCGGCTGAAGCAGCGCAGGCGGCTTTTGCTGCGAGCCTCGAAGCTCAATTCCAGTTCGGCGTCGCAGTGGTCCTGGGCGGGGATGCGTCGGTGGATCACCAGCATGGGTCAGTTTCCGGCAGTTCAATGCCAGGAGCAGAGCAAGGGGCTTGCCAACCTGCACTAATGTCGAGAGGTACGGGCCTGGGGCGAAGAGGGTGACAACAATGAGGCGTGGCTCGGGTTTATTTGGTGCGCCGAGGTTTCTGATGCACCGTTTGGGTGCTCATGGTGTGCCGACTGCACGCTGCACACAGTTGGCGTCCGCGAAAACAACCACGCCTAGCGCCTGGCTCAGCTGCATCGAGCAGAACCGGCAGTGAGGCAAGCACAGTGTCGCCACAGCCCCACTGGTTGCACTGCGCCGCGCGGCTTGGGGGCGGTGTTGCTGGCTTGTCCGCCTCAATAACCACCGCCACGGTCGAAGACCGGCGCACGAGCGCGTGCGCGTTGGTTTTTCTCCATCAGCTGACAACTCATAAAGTCTTTGCCATCGACGCGGTCCGCCGAGTTGAAACTGACGTAATAGGCCTGCTGCTGACCTTCCTTATGGAGAATGTAGTTATTGCAGGTGCCGGGGTTGAGCGTGCGCGGCTTCTCGCTGGACGGGGGGCCGGCGATTTCCAGGACGTGCTGTTTGTGCATGTCTAGAGCCACTTTCTGTACCAATGGCTCGTCACGAAAGGTCAGGTAGTCGCTCGGGTTCTCTGCCTGGCCGGCACACCCGGCCAGCGCCGCCAGCACACCGGCAACTCTCAGGGTTCGCATGTACATGGTGTCTTCCCTTGTGGCGAGCCTGTCCGGGCTACAGCTTATTGGAACCGCAAAAGCCGGTAGGCAGTGTCCGCCACGCGCATGGGGTGAGTCGTATTGCGGCGGGTGCGCGCATACACTGGCGCCCTCACAAACACGTCCCAGCGGGCGACGTTTGCACTTTCGTTGCGTGGTTCAGGAGCCTCTCCATTGATGGTAGTTGTTCAGGCGATTCTGCCGATCTTTGCGTTGGTGCTGCTGGGCTACCTGCTCGGCTGGCGCCAATGGCTGAGCGCCGAATCGGCGGCCGGGTTGGCCAATATAACCTTCAAACTGTTTATGCCGACGCTGCTGTTCGCCGGCATTGCCAAGGCCTCCCTGGGCGACGGTCTGTCGCCGATGTTGCTCTTGGCCTATTACCTGCCGGTGCTGCTGGTGTTCGGCCTGGTCAATCTGCTTGCCCACAGGCAGCGCGGCACGGCTACGCCGCTGGGCCTGACTGCCGCCTTTTCCAATAACGTGCTGGTGGGCATTCCCCTGGTCACCAGCCTGATGGGGCCGGAGGGATTGGTCTATGTCTTCGCCATCCTGGTGTTCCATAGCCTCACGCTGTTTTCCCTGCACAGCTTCTACGCAACGTTCGGTGGGCAAGAGCGGGTCAATGGCTGGGCGCTGCTGAAGAATCTGGCCAATCCGATGATCATCGGCTTGTTGCTGGGCGCGCTGCTCAATGTGTCCGGCTTGCGGGTGCCGGAGCCATTGTGGCGGGTTGTTGAGTGGCTGGCCCAAGCGGCGCTGCCCTGCGCCCTGATCGTGCTGGGCGCCAGCCTGTCGCGCTATCGCCTGCGCCCTAGTCGCACGGTACTGGGGCTGGCGTCGGCCAAGCTGCTGCTGTTCCCGGCCATGGTCTGGTGGTTGAGTGGCCAGTTGCCCGGGCTGAACGAGGCGGCGCGTACCGTGCTGGTGCTGCTGGCGGCGTGTCCCAGCGGGGTCAATATCCTGGCCTTCGCCAAAACCCCGGAAGACGCCCGCAACGTCAGTTCGGCGGTCTTCCTCTCTACCGTGCTGGCGGCGCTGACGCTGCCGTTGTGGATGCTCACGCTACTCTGAGCCGCGTGACTCAGCCATTGCGTCGCTGCTCCAGCAGGTGCTCGGCAGCGCCTGCGGCGACATGACGATCCTGCGGCAGGGTTTTTTGCTGACTGTCCCTCGCTTCACCGAGCAATGGCATCGGGCTCTGGCTTGGCAGCGCCGCCGCATTGCCGGCGAACAGACCCAGCAGCAGGCTGATGACGATGGTACGTTGCATGATTGGCTCCTACAGATGGCGATCAATGGCTATGGGAGCCAATACTAGGGAACTGGCTGCGAATAAGAAGTTAAGCGGTCTGATAGTGTCCATCGATCTTGGTGATTATGGCGCCGCCGCTGCACCAGCCATGTTTGCGCCGACTTCGGGTTATGGTGGCCGCACGTTGCGCACCTACCGGCGTTGCTGCCAGCGGCGCCGATCCATAGGTTTCAAACAGGGATGATCAGTTATGTCGACTACCGCTGCGCCTCGTTACCCCCTGGTGTTGGTTCCGGGCTTGCTCGGCTTCATCCGTTTGCTCGGTTATTCCTACTGGTACGGCATCATCACGGCACTACGCCGCCAGGGCGCCAGGGTCTTCCCGGTGTTGGTGTCCGCGGTGCACTCCAGCGAGGTGCGTGGCGAGCAACTGCTCGAACGCATCGCCCAGATCCTCAAGGAAACCGGCGCCGCCAAGGTGCACCTGATCGGGCATAGCCAGGGCGCGCTGACTGCGCGCTACGCCGCCGCACTGAAGCCCGAGTGGGTGGCTTCGGTGACCTCGGTCGCCGGCCCCAATTATGGCTCGGAGTTGGCCGATTTTCTCCAGCGCAAGGCGGCCCATGGCAGCTGGCGCGAGCGGTTATTGGCCGCCGTGCTGCGCGGCGTGGCTCGTTGCATGGCCTGGCTGGAGACCGGCTACAAAGGCCCGCGCCTGCCCGTCGATGTCGCCGCCGCCCAGCAGTCGCTGACCACCGAGGGCGTCGCCGCGTTCAATCGGCAATTCCCCCAAGGCCTGCCAGATACCTGGGGCGGCGAGGGTGCTGCCGAGGTCAATGGCGTGCGCTATTACTCCTGGTCCGGCACCTTGCAACCCGGCATCACCGATCGTGGCGGCAACCGCTTCGACGGGCCCAACCGTGCCTGCCGAATATTCGCCCGCACCTTTCGCCGCGAAGCTGGGCATTGCGACGGCATGGTCGGGCGCTACAGTTCGCACCTGGGCACGGTGATCGGCGATGACTTTCCGCTCGATCACTTCGACATCGTCAACCAGACCTTCGGCCTGGTCGGCAAGGGCGCCGATCCGGTTGGGTTGTTCGTGGCGCATGCCCGGCGCCTGCACGACGCCGGGTTGTAAGGGCGCACGGCGCCTGGCCGCGCCAGCGTAAGCCGGGCTGCCAGGCTCCGGCTGCTGGCAGATTGCCCGCTTCAGGTTGGCTTTATCGAATGTTCAACTAGAGTTTCGGAATAGCCAATCTTTTGTGGGACTGTGGCATGCCTAAGGCCATACGGGTGTTCGTGCGAGCGGTAGACGCGATGAATCGGGTCATCGGTCGCTTCGCCATGTACCTGATCTTCGTCATGCTGGCGGTGCTGCTGTACTCCTCGGTCAGCAAGACCTTCGCCGATCCGGCGATCTGGACCCTGGAAGCCGCGCAGTTCCTGATGGTCGCCTACTTCCTCCTGGGCGGCGGCTACTCCATGCAGCTCGATGCCCATGTGCGCATGGACCTGTTCTATAGCCGCTGGTCGCCGCGCACCGCCGCGCTGATGGATGCCATCACCATCGGTTTCCTGATTTTCTATCTGGTGTTCCTGCTCTATGGCGGGGTCTCCTCGACGCTGTATGCCCTTCAGTATGGCGAAACCAGCTACTCGGCCTGGTCGCCGTATATGGCACCGATCAAGATCATCATGACCTTCGGTGTGGCACTGATGCTGCTGCAGTCGATTGCGACCTTCTTCAGGGATCTCGCCGCAGCCCGCGGGGAGACTCTTTAATGAGTTACGAACTCATCGCGCTGTTGATGTTCTCCACGATGATGTTGCTGCTGCTCACCGGCAAGCGGGTGTTCGGTGCCATTGGCTTCGTCGCGGTAGCCGCCGCCCTGCTGCTGTGGGGCGACGGTGGTGCAGAAGTGGCCTTCAGCGCCGCGATGAAGTTGATGAAGTGGTACCCACTGCTGACCCTGCCGATGTTCGTGTTCATGGGTTACATGCTCTCCGAGTCCGGACTGGCCGATGACCTCTACCGCATGTTCCATGTCTGGATGGGACCGTTGCACGGTGGCCTGGCCATCGGCACCATCGCCCTGATGGTGGCGATCTCGGCGATGAACGGGCTGAGTGTGGCCGGCATGGCCATCGGCGCCAGCATCGCCTTGCCTGAGCTGCTGCGCCGCGGTTACGACAAGATCATGGTCACCGGGGTGATCCAGGCTGGCAGTTCGCTGGGCATCCTCATTCCGCCCAGCGTGGTGCTGGTGCTGTACGGCATGATCGCCCGTCAGCCGGTGGGCCAACTGTGGCTGGCCGGGGTCTTTCCCGGGCTGATGATGGCGAGCATGTTCGTGCTGTATATCGTCATCCGTTGCCGTCTGAACCCGGCGTTGGGGCCCGCCCTGCCCGAAGAGGAGCGCCAGGCGATCAGCTGGGGCGAGAAACTGCGGCTGCTCAAAGCCGGTATCGCACCGCTGTTTATCTTCTTCTCGATGACCGGCCTGTTCCTGATGGGCGTCACCAGTCTGGTCGAGAGCTCGGCGGTGGGCGCGGCGGCGGCGACCCTGGCCGCCCTGGTCAAGCGCAGGCTGACCGCCCAGGTGATGGAGGAAACCCTGCGCAAGACGCTCGGCATCACCTGCATGTTCATGTGGATCATCCTCGCCGCCTTGTGCTTCGGCGCGGTATTCGATGGTCTCGGCGCAGTGAAAGCCATCGAGGGGTTCTTTATCGATCGTCTGGACCTGGGACCGTGGCAGGTGCTGATCATGATGCAGCTGTCGTTCATCATCATGGGCATGTTCCTCGACGACACCGCCATGCTGGTGATCGTCGCGCCACTCTATGTGCCGCTGGTCGGCGCTTTGGGCTTCGACCTGATCTGGTACGGCGTGCTCTACACCATCACCTGCCAGATCGCCTACATGACCCCGCCCTTTGGCTACAACCTGTTCCTCATGCGCGCCATGGCGCCGCCGGAAGTGACGCTGAAGGACATCTACGTGTCGGTCACGCCCTTCGTGCTGGTGATGGTCCTGGCGTTGGTGCTGGTGATGGTGTTTCCGCAGCTGGCGCTGTGGCTGCCGCAGTGGCACTACGCACGTTGAACCCACGAATTCAGGAACGGCAGTAAATAACGATCGGATTGTTGCGGCACACCACAACTGTACAGCCACCCATGAGGATCAAGTTGCCCACCTGAAACGCTGCACCGACCTTGCCGGGTCGCAGTGGTGCTATGCGGATGTATGACATCTGAATCGACACTATTGGAGATAACCGCATGAGTACGAGACGTAGTTTCCTCAAGACCGCCGCGGTCACCACTGGCGCGGCGGGGGCCACCGCTCTGGGGTCGGCGCACATCTATGCCGAGGAGCCGAAGAAGATCACCTGGCGCCTGCAAACCTATGCCGGACCGGCCCTCGGCGAGCATGTGATCAAACCGTCCATCGATGCCTTCAACAAGGCGGCCAACGGCCAGATGGAGATCCAGCTCTACTACGCCGACCAACTGGTGCCCACCGGCGAACTGTTTCGCGCCATGCAGCGCGGCACCATCGATGCGGTGCAGAGCGACGACGACTCGATCGCCGCGCCGGTGGACGTTTCGGTATTCGGTGGCTACTTTCCGTTCGCCACCCGCTACAGCCTGGACGTGCCAGTGCTGTTCGAGAAGTACGGCCTGCGGCAGATCTGGGAGGAGGCCTACGGCGAGGTTGAGGGCGTCACCTGGCTCGGTGCCGGTGCCTGGGACCCGTGCCATTTCGCCACCGTCGAGCCGATCAGAAGCCTGGCCGACCTCAAGGGCAAGCGCATCTTTACCTTTCCCACCGCCGGCAAGTTTCTCGCCCGTTTCGGCGTGATACCGGTGACCCTGCCCTGGGAGGATGTCGAAGTGGCGGTGCAGACCGGCGAACTGGACGGCATCACCTGGTCGGGCATCACCGAGGACTACACCGTCGGCTGGGCCGACGTGACCAAGTACTTCCTCACCAACAACATCTCCGGGGCCTGGATCGGCTCCTATTTCGCCAACTCGGAGAAGTGGGCCGAAGTACCCGAGCATCTCCAGACCCTGTTCAAACTGTGCATGGACAGCTCCCATTACTACCGCCAGCACTGGTACTGGGGCGGCGAAGCGCAATTGCGGGTCGAGGGCGGCAAGCTTGAGCTGACCACCATTCCCGATGCCGAGTGGGCCACGGTCGAGGCCGAGGCGCAGAAGTTCTGGGACGAGATCGCCAAGACCAGCCCGCGTGCGGCCAAGGTCGTGGATATCTTCAAGAAGTACAACGCCCTGATGACCAAGGCCGGTCCGCCCTATCGCTACTGAGCCACAGGCCAATGCGCCCGCACCCCTGCCGACGAGGGTGCGGGCGTGCTGCGTTACAGGGCGGCATCGCTGGCGCGTGCCAGGATGATCGGAATCAGCCAGCCGACACTGGAGGTCGGCAATAACAAGACCAAGGGGTGCATATGCTCAATCCGCGGGATGTAAAAACCAGCGAGGATGCCAGGCGCATCGTCGAGGAGCGCGGTCTCAGTCACATCAAGGTCGGGGTGTTTGATAACGACGGCGTGATGCGCGGCAAGTACCTGAGCCGCAGCAAGTTCTTCTCCGCCCTGGACTCAGGTTTCGCCTTCTGCGACGTGGTGCTCGGCTGGGACGTCAAGGATCAGCTCTACGACAACGCCAGCTACACCGGCTGGCACACCGGCTACCCGGACGCGCCGGTGCGTGTATTGCCGCATACCTGCCGCGACATTCCCTTCGAGAACGGCATGCTGCTGTTTATCTGCGAGTTCGCCGAGGCCGCCGAGCAGGTCTGTCCCCGCGCCACCCTGCGCAGGGTGATTCAGCGCTGTCATGCGATGGGCTTCGATCCCTTCGCGGCGCTGGAATACGAATTTTTCATGTTCGATGAAACCCCGGAGTCGGCGCGGGAAAAGGGTTACCGCAACCTCAAGCCCTTCACCCCGGACTGGTTCGGCTACTCGATGATCCGCAGTTCGGTGCATGCCGAGCTGTATCACGAGATTCTCGAAATGGCCGAGCAGATGGACTTCCCCATCGAAGGCCTGCACACCGAGACCGGCCCTGGCGTGCTGGAAGCGGCCATCGCCTATGACCATGCCGAAGCCGCAGGCGACAAGGGTGCGCTGTTCAAGACCTTCATGAAGGTGCTGGCCCAGCGCAACGGCCTGATGGCCACCTTCATGGCCAAGTGGTCGGGCAAGTACCCGGGGCAGAGCGGGCATATCCACGTTTCCCTGCGTGACCGCACCAGCGGCAAGTCGGCCTTCCACGACCCGAGCCAGGCGCACAACATGAGCCTGATCCAGCGCCAGTTCCTCGCCGGCCAGCAGCGCCTGATGCCGGAGTTCCTGTGCATGGTGGCGCCAACCCTGAACAGCTACCGGCGGATGATTCCCGGTTTCTGGGCGCCGACCGATGCTACCTGGGGCGTGGAGAACCGCACTGCGGCGCTACGGGTGATTCCCGGTAGCGACAAGTCGCAACGCCAGGAATATCGCCTCGGCGCGGCAGATGGCAATCCCTACCTGACCCTCGCCGTGGCCCTCGGCTCCGGCCTGTACGGGGTGATGCAGCAGTGGCAGCCGACCGATCCGGTGGTTGGCAATGCCTACGCGCAGAAGCACCCGCCGGAGCTGGCCCTGCCGCGCACCCTGTGGGATGCGGCGCAGCGCCTGAAAGCCTCCACCGCGGCCCGCGAGTTGTTCGGCGATCCGTTCGTCGAGCATTTCGCCGCCAGCCGCGAATGGGAGGAACGTGAATACCGTCGGCATGTCAGCGATTGGGAGCTGGATCGCTACTTTGAAATCATCTGAATGATCGGCAATCCCTGTGCGCAGATCCTGTGTTTAGGCGCAACGCCCCGGCGCCGGCGCAACAGCCGAAACCCATAGCCCGGAGGCAATCCGGGCTATGGGCTGAATGGAACAGCTATCGGGCATTGCGTAGGAGCGGGCCATGCCCGCGATGCTTTTTGCGAGCGCACGCTATCGCGCTCATGGGGCTGGGCGTCCCCGACTAGGCGCCCCCAGCTAGGCGCCCCCGACTAAGCGTCCCCGCCGCTCCTGCGTCCGGCGAGGCTGCAGATGAACATGGGATCTACGTGTTAACCGAGACAGCATCCTACGGAGTGAGCAATGAGTAAGCTGCAATGCATATCCCCCATCGACGGCTCGGTGTATGTCGAGCGCGAGCTGGCCACGGGCAGTGAAATTCAAGCGGCCCTGGCCACGGCCGCGTTGGCGCAGAAGGGCTGGCAGCAGACCTCGCTGGTCGAGCGGGTGGCCATCGGCCGCCTGGCCATCGCCGCCTTCGCCGCCAAGGAAGAGCAGCTCGCCGAGGAACTGTGCTGGATGATGGGCCGGCCGATCCGCTACGCCGCCGGCGAGATTCGCGGCTTCGTCGAGCGTGCCAGCCATATGGTCGATATCGCCGAGAGCGCCCTGGCCGATATCCAGTTGCCCGACCAGCCCGGCTTCACCCGCTTCATCCGCCGCGAACCGCTTGGCGTGGCCCTGGTCATCGCGCCCTGGAACTACCCCTATCTAACGGCGGTGAACGCAGTGATGCCGGCGCTGCTGGCCGGCAATGCGGTGCTGCTCAAACATTCGGCGCAGACCCCGCTGTGCGCCGAGCGCATGGTCGAGGCCTTCAGCGAAGCCGGCTTGCCGGATGGAGTATTCCAGTACCTGCACCTGAGCCACGCCGATACCGAGCAGCTGATCCAGGCACCGGCGATCCAGCACGTGTCCTTCACCGGTTCGGTGCCGGGCGGCGCCATGGTCGAGCGCGCGGCGGCGGGGCGCTTTATCAGCGTCGGCCTGGAACTGGGCGGCAAGGACCCGGCCTACGTGCGCGCCGATGCCGACCTGGCGCATGCGGTGGCAACCACTATCGACGGCGCCTTCTTCAACTCCGGGCAATCCTGCTGCGGCATCGAGCGCATCTATGTGCATGAGTCGCTATACGACGCCTTCGTCGAACAGGCGGTGGCGCTGGTCAGGCACTACAAACTGGGCCGTTCCGACGACCCGGAAACCACCCTTGGCCCACTGGTGCGCAGCGAGGCGGCGGATTTCGTCCGTCGGCAGATCAACGAGGCCGTGGCCCAGGGCGCGGTCGCCCATATCGACCCGACCAGCTTTGCCCTCGATCGGCCCGGCTCCGCCTACCTGGCGCCGCAGGTGCTGACCGACGTCTTCCATGGCATGCGGGTGATGACCGAGGAATCCTTCGGCCCGGTGGTCGGCATCCAGAAGGTCAAGGACGACGAGGAGGCCGTGACGCTGATGAACGACAGCGAGTTCGGCCTCACCGCCGCCATCTTCAGCCGCGATGTCGAGGCCGCCCTGGCCCTGGCCGAGCGGGTCGAGGCCGGCAGCGTATTTCTCAACCGCTGCGACTACCTCGATCCGGCCCTAGCCTGGAGCGGGATGAAAAATTCCGGGCGCGGTTGCAGCCTGTCGAGCATCGGCTACGAGCACCTGACCCGGCCGAAATCCTTCCACTTCAAGACCCAGTTATGAGGCGTCCCATGGACCTGAATCAATACCGCATGAACTGGAACTACCCGACCTCGATCCGCATCGGCGCCGGGCGCATCACCGAATTGTCGCAAGCCTGCCGCGCCCTCGGCATGAGCGCGCCGCTGCTGGTCACCGACCCCGGCCTGGCCGCCCTGTCGATGATCGACCACGCCCTGCTGCAGTGCCGCGACGACGGTCTCAAGGCCGGACTGTTTGCGGCGATCAAGGGCAACCCCACCGGGCAGAACGTGACCGATGGTGTCGCCGCCTTCAAGGCCGGTGGCCATGACGGCGTGATCGCCTTCGGCGGCGGCTCGGCGCTGGACGCCGGCAAGGCCATCGCCCTGATGGTCGGTCAGAGTCGCCCGCTATGGGACTTCGAGGATATCGGTGATAACTGCAACCGCGTCAACGTCGACGGCATGGCTCCGCTGGTCGCGGTGCCGACCACCGCCGGCACCGGCTCGGAAGTCGGCCGCGCCTCGGTGATCACCGACGAGGCCGAACACATCAAACGCATCATTTTCCACCCCAAGATGCTCCCGGCCCTGGTCATCCTCGACCCGCAACTGAGCATCGGCCTGCCGCCGAAGATCACCGCCGCCACCGGCATTGACGCGCTGTCGCACAGCCTCGAGGCCTACTGCTCGCCGCTGTTCCACCCCATGGCCGAAGGCATCGCCCTGGAAGGTATGCGCCTGGTCCAGCAGTATCTGCCGCGCGCGGTGGCCAAGGGCAGCGATGTCGAGGCACGCCTGCAAATGCTGGTGGCCTCGACCATGGGCGCCACCGCCTTCCAGCGCGGTCTCGGCGCCATGCACGCCCTGGCCCATCCAATCGGCGCGCTGTACGACGCCCACCACGGCCTGCTCAATGCGGTGCTAATGCCCTACGTGCTGCAAGCCAACCGCGCCAGCATCGAGCCACAAATGGAACGCCTCGCGCGCTACCTCAACCTGCCCAGACCAGGCTTTATCGGCGTACTCGACTGGGTGCTGCACCTGCGCAACGAAGTCGGCATCCCCCACAGCCTGGCGCAGATCGGCATCGACGACAGCCGCATCGAGCAGATCGGGCAAATGGCCGAAGTCGACCCCTCGGCCGGGACCAACCCGATTGGTTTTAGCGCGAGTGAGTACAGTCGGCTGTTCGAGAAGGCGTTGCACGGGGGGTTGTAAGTCGGCGGGGTATTTGCCGGTGATGCCGCAGGGCCTGTCTTTGGGTGGGGCGTAAATACTCAGCCGTTTGCCTGGTTAGGCACAGCTGACCCATCGTCAAGGGCTACGGCATGAGCGTTAAGGAAGGTGTTGGACGAACTTTCGCTTGAAGTGCTGTTTTCAGCAGTCGAGGAACACGACTGGAGGGTGGGGCTGTATACACACCTCGAGCCGGTCCGGTTCGAGGTGTGTAAGGGGTCAGAGGCCCAGGTGTTTTTTGACAGCATCAATGCCGCTTTTACCGTCAAAAGTCGTCACGCCAGCAAGCCAGGTGTCGAGCCATTGTGGATTCTGTTTTATCCAGTCCGTAGCCACTACGTCGGCTTTTTCATGCTCCATAATCCGAGCCATCAACGCGGCTTCCATCTCTGGGGTGAACTTCATATTCGAGATTAATTTCGCCGCGTTCGGACAGCGCTGCGCATAATCAGACGTTGTAATGGTGTAGATGGTGGCCGCACCATAATCAGGACCAAAATAATCGTCTCCGCCGGTCAGATAGGTCATATCGAACTGCAGGTTCATCGGGTGCGGGGCCCAGCCGAGAAAAACAATCGGTGACTGTTTACTGATGGCGCGGGACACCGCTACACGCATGGCCGCCTCACTCGACTCCACGAGCTTGAAATCACCCAGGTTGAATTTATTCTCAGCAATGATTTGATTGAGTAACTTGTTGCCGCCGGAGCCCGCCTCAATACCATAAATCTTTCCGTCGAGTTCTTCTTTGAAGCGCGGAATATCGGCGAAATCTTTCAGGCCCTTTTCAAACAGGTAGGTGGGGACGGCCAGTGTGTACTTGGCCCCTCGCATGTTGGGCTCTTCTAATACAGTAATGGTTTTTTTGTCACGGAATGGTTTAACGGTATCGTCCGAGGCCGGCGACCAATAATCAAGAAAAACGTCCATCTGTTTCTTTTGGATAGATGCCAGGGCGATAGGTAGGGAGACGATGGTTGACTTCGGTTTATAATCAAGCCCCTTGGCTAAAACCATGGTGAGCCCATTGCTGGCGGCGTTATCCACCCAGCCGATATCGGCGATGTTGATGGTCTTGCATGAGTTGGGTTCTTGAGCTAGAAGGTCTCCGGCGCTGAAGCATAGGAGCGTACTCATCAGTGCGGGAACTATTTTTATAGTCATGTTATTCCTCTGTTACTTATGTGAGGCGAGAGGGTACTTTGTCTCGCTGGTTTTAAGTGCGCTGTAAGTGCTGAGTAGTGCTTTTAAAGCTTCTCTTGAGTAGGTTGGTGGGACGGCTCACGTGCGGTCGTCTTTTTTAGTGGTCCGATAGTGGGCTTGGATTTTTAAGCTGACCATCAATAACTTCCTTACCTTAGGGGTCGTTTTTTTTATGGCTGGACACGCTCAGGTATGGAGGCGGTAGCCGCAAAGGGTTTGATCCTTTATCTAGCGCTGGTGGGTCAAAGTCCGCCCTACAGGCTACGGCAGTAGCTCCATAGCCTGTAGGGCGAGGCGGTGTCGGACTCAGCGTTGGAATAAGGGGTAGGGGTTGATTGCCGTGCCTTTCCACCACTGCTTCTCGGAGCCGAGCAGGAAAATGGCGAAATGCAGGTGCGGCGCAAGCGGGTTGGCGTTGCCGGTGGCCCCGACGTAGCCGAGCAGGTCGCCGCGCTTGAGTTCCTGACCCTCCACCAGGCTAGCGGCGTAGCTGTCCAGGTGCGCGTAGTAATAGGCGAAGGTGCCGCTGGCATCGTATTGGTAGACGGTGAGGCCGCCGGGCACGCTGTCGAAGAGTTTCACCACTTTGCCGTCGTCGACGGCGACTACCGGGGTCTTCAGCGGCGCCATGATGTCGAGCGCTTCGTGGATGCGCTCGGTGCCGCGCTTGTCGTCGAAGGTGTCGCTCAGTTGCGCCGTGACTATGCCCGTCACGGGAACCAGCAGCGCGCCAGGGTGCACCTGCAGTGGCTCGGCTGGCATTGTCTGCACGCTGGCTTCCTCGATCGCTGGGGGCGGGGTGCTAGGTGCAATGTCGCTCGGCTCCTGGGTAATCGGGCTGCTGGCCGGGGGCTCTAGCGGCATCTCGATGAGCGTCGCCTTGGCGCTGGCTGTGTTGGTGGTTGTTACGCTCGCAACCTGAGCCATCGCCGGTGCGACCTGCTCGGTATCGCTGGGCGCGACGGATGTCGGCGCAGACTGCACGGGTTCGCCAGGGGCTGCTATGGACTGCGTGGCGATGTCGTTCTGCAGGGCATAGAACAGGCCCGCGGCGCCGACCAGGGCGCCTGCTGCGAAAATCAGAATGCTCTTCATAGGGCGTCTGCTTACTCTTGCAGAAGGGCGGGTAGCCCGGGCTTGACTGCGTGTCCCATCGCCGTGACGTTCCAGTTGGTGAGGCGGATGCAGCCGTGCGATTGAGTCTTGCCGATCTTCGACGGCTCCGGCGTGCCATGGATGCCGTAATGCGGCTTGGACAAGGCGACCCAGGCGACGCCGACGGGGTTGTTCGGGCCGGCCGGGATGGTCGCCTTGGCGTGGCCGGGGTTGGCGTCCCAGAACAGCTCGGGTTGTATTGGAACACTGGATTTCTGGCTACACCGAGGATCTTCCAGTCACCGAGTGGCAGCGGATCGCGGCTGCTACCGGAGGAGGCGGGGAATTGCGCGATGATGGCATTCGCGGCATCGAAGAGGGTGACGGTCGAGTCGGACTTGTCGACCACCACCCGTGCAGCCTTGGGCAGGGGCGCGGCGTCGGCGAGGTTGGGTACGACGATGGCCTCGCCGGCGCGACTCAGATCCTTGCCCGGGTTCAGTAGTGCCAGCAGCCTGGGGCTGGCATGAAATTTCTCGCCGAGCGCTTCTGTCAGGTCGCGGTAACCCAGCGTTGTCAGCGTGGCCTTGTCCATCATGTCGGCTGGAATCTGCTGGAAGGGCCCGGCGGCGTCGGTGTCGGTGATGGTATAGGTCACGAGCACTGGCTCGACGTCGGCGTTGAGTGCAACCCAGGTGGCTTCGTC
Organism: Pseudomonas sp. CC6-YY-74; assembly: GCF_002025205.1. Taxonomy (GTDB): domain Bacteria; phylum Pseudomonadota; class Gammaproteobacteria; order Pseudomonadales; family Pseudomonadaceae; genus Aquipseudomonas; species Aquipseudomonas paeninsulae. Next base: position 5,001,556 of record NZ_CP019947.1, read on the forward strand.
CATGACGCCGCTGACTGGCAGGCCGTTGTTTTTCTGGAAGCCGCTGATGGCGATACGGGTGTTCGAGCCGAAACTGGCGTCGATCTCGCCCGGAAAGAAGCGCGCGCGATCGAGCAGGATCTGCGCGCGCAGCACTGCGACGTTGTGCTGCTTCGGGCCGACCTCGCCGCGCAGGTTGGCGTCGTTGGCGAACTCGGCGGTGAGCGGCGGCGCAGCGACGCTGACCTCGGTTGTGAGTGGTTCGGTGCTAGCGAATGCGAACGGTACCGCCGCTGCCTGAAGGGCCAGGGTGATGGCGCAGGTGAGCATGGTTGTTGTGTTCAAGATGCGATCCTCAAGCGAACAAACAGGGCGAACTTCAGCGTGTCTGAGCAAGCTCGGTACACGTTCAGCGTGTTGCGGGGAATCGACGTGCCATTAATGCACAGTAATGGCGGTTACAGGCGTGAGTGGTAGTGAAAACGCCCAATTGCTGCGGGCGCGCTCGATCTCTTCACTGCGGTGTCGTGCAAGACGGCTATTGCGTGTAGTGGTGCATCCCTCTGCTCAAGCACCAGACACCGCCTCACGCATGGCTGCATGAGGCGGTCGAGTGAGGTGTTCGCGATAGTCTTTTGATCAGGTCCGCGGGGATGAGTTCCCCGTGGGCCGTCAGCGCAGCGTGACGCGAGCGGCTCAACCTACTCGGTCTGCGCGGCTTGCATCGCTTCATACGCCGGTGCGGCATAGATGCCGATTTCCACGGCCAATTCCAGCACCCGCGCCAAGTCGCTTCTATACACCAGCACGGCTTGCAGCTCGTCATCCAGCGGTTCGCTGAAATCGACCAGTACATAGCCTTGGGTTTCCGCTGACAGGCTGGAGAGTTGCACCTGGATACGGTTCAGCGCTTTCAGCGGCTCGACCTTGACCAGCTGCTTGGGCTTGAGCACGAAGCTGACTTGCTGGCCGAAGGAATCGACGATCTGCTGGAACAACTGGTCGTAGCTATCGGCCTGGAACAGCACGGTATCTGGCAGGCTGCCGACCGCCACCCACTCGCCGAGCGGGATCGGGAAGCTGTCGTCGTAGTTGATGTCCGGGTTGGCCGCGAGGAAGGCCTGTGGGTCGGCGTAGGCCAAGGCCGCCTCGTCGGCAATGCGCGCGACGTCTTCGGCCAGCATGCAGCCCGAGCTTATCTTGCTGATCAACTCTTCGAGCTGGGCTTTCATGTGGACATTCCTGAGGAAAAGAAGGGTGCCAAGGATAGCTCAAGCGCTGTCATGTCGCTCGGGCTCTGGCCTTCAGGGTGGGAGGCGCGGGGCAGGTTGGCAGCGTTGCCGCACGCCATGGGTGTTAGCCAGCGTGCGCTGCCGGCTTGTGGCTGAGTCACCGAGGGTCTTTCAAGCCCCAGGTACCTTGAGTGCCGAGGAATCGGTATTCGCCGGCACAGGGTCCATCAACACCGAGCCAACCGGGAAGGGTGGCTGCATCTGGACACTCGACTGCTCCGTGGATACCGGGAAGGCGACCTTGATGCTGGCCACGCAAGGACGAGTCCCAGGTGGTCGATCTGCGTCAGGCAATGGCTACTCGGATGATCAACGTGCATGGAGAAAGCGAAGCTGCCCCGGTCGTCAGTTAGGGCGTGGGGAGTAGGGCTGATTAGCGGAGGTATGCCTTCAGCGGCCAGTGAACGGCCGGGAGAACCTGGTCTCGGGTCAAAGGCAACCCGAGACCAGGACAAGGCTTATATACCGAGGTGTTTTTTCACCGCGTCCAGGCCATTCTTGCCGTCAATGGTGGTTACGTCGGCCAGCCAGGTGTCGAGCCATTGAGGGTTGTTTTTGATCCAGTCTCTAGCCACGTCGTTGGGATCTTCTTTCTGCATAATCCGATCCATCAACGCAGCTTCCATCTCAACCGTGTACTTCATGTTTGAGACAAGTTTCGCCGCATTCGGGCAGCGTTGATCATAGTCCGTCGCGGTAATGGTATAGACCTCGGCTGCGCCTAAGTTCGGACCAAAATAATCATCGCCGCCCGCAAGGTAGGTCATATCAAACTGCAGGTTCATCGGGTGCGGGGCCCAGGCGAGAAAAACGATAGGCTCCTTCTTCTTGATCGCGCGGGCTACCGCTACCCGCATGGCTGCCTCGCTTGACTCAATATGCGTGAACTCGCCCAGGTCGAATTTGTTTTCGCCGATGATTTTATTGATTTGCTTATTACCGCCGGATCCCGCTTCAATGCCATAGATCCTGCCGTCGAGTTCTTCCTCGAATCGGGCAATGTCGGCGAAATTTTTCAGGCCCTGTTCATATAGATAAGTCGGCACGGCAAGGGTGTACTTGGCGCCGCGCATGTTGGGTTCTTCTGAAATCTTTACAGATTTTTTATCGCGGAATGGTTTAACTGTTTCGTCAGTGGACGGGGACCAATAGTCAAGATAAACGTCCATCTGCTTCTTTTGGATAGACGCCAAGGTGATAGGTAAGGAAACCATGGTTTTCTTCGGCTTATAGCCAAGCGCCTCAGATAACACCACCAGTACACTATTGTTGGCCGCGTTATCGACCCAGCCTATATCGGCTATGCGCATGGTTTTACATGAGCTTTGTTCTTGGGCTAGAAGGTCTCCGGCGCTGAAGCATAGGAGCGTACTCATCAGTGCGGGAATTATTTTTATAGTCATGTTATTCCTCTGTGCTTATGTGAGGCGAAAGAGTGTTTTTTCGCTTGGTTTAAGTGCGCTGCAAGTGCTGAGTGGTTCTATTTGAAGTATTTTTTGGCTTGGCTGAAGGTACGGTTAAAACGTTTCGAATTTTTTATATCATCCGATAGTGGGCGTGAATGTTTAAGCTGGCTATTAATAAATGTATTGCCTTTGAGGCTGTTTTTTTTATGGCTGCATGCTCAGTGGCGAACATAGGGTCGTGGCCCTGGCAGACTCAGTCGAGATTAAACCAGGCAGATTTGCTCTGGGTGTAGCCGAGCAGGCACTCGAAGGACTTGTCCCGTGTATTGCCTGATTGCTTATAGCCGCCAAAGGGCTGGGTCATGTCGCCATCCCCAAAGCAGTTAACCCAGATCACCCCGGCTTCAATCGAGCGGACCATGCGATGGGCCGTCTTCAGGTCCTGTGTCCAGACGCTGGCCGCCAGCCCGTAGATGGAGTCGTTGGCAATGGCGATGGCTTGCGCTTCGTTGTCAAAACTCATCACCGAGGCTACCGGGCCGAATATTTCTTCCCGGGCGATGCTCATGTTTCGATCTACGCCGGTAAACAGCGTGGGCGTTACATACGCACCCTGTTCCATGCCCGCTGGGGCGCATCCGCCCAAGGCAAGATGGGCACCCTCCGCGCTGCCTTGCTTGATCTTCTGTAGCACGCCTTGCTGGTGGGCGCGGGTGACCACTGGCCCCAGGGTCGTTGCTGGATCCAGCGGGTCGCCCGGCTGATAGGCCTGGCTGCTGCGTTCGACAAACCTTTCCACGAAGGCGTCATGAATATCGCGATGCACCAGCAGCCGGGAGCCGGCGTTACACACCTGACCCGCATTGTCGAAGATGCCGCCGTAGGCACGCTCCACTGCCGCATCGAGGTTCTCGAGGTCGGCCATGAATATTTGCGGGCTCTTGCCACCGGTTTCCAGCGCTACGCGTTTGAGATTGGACTGGCCGGCATAGATCATGATTTGTTTGCCGACCGCAGTTGAGCCGGTAAAGCTGACTTTGGCTACATCCATATGCAGGGCCAGTGCTTTGCCTGTAACCGGGCCGTCACCGTTGACCACGTTGAACACCCCTGGTGGGCCACCGGCTTCGATGAACAACTGGGCCAGTCGCAGACAGCTCAGGGGGGCTTGTTGTGCCGGCTTCAGCACGACGCAGTTACCCGCCGCCAGTGCCGGGGCCACCTTCCATGAAGCCATCAGCAGTGGATAGTTCCAGGGCGAAATGGCGCCGATAATGCCCAGGGGTTCGCGCTGGATCATATGCAGCGCTTCGGGGGCAGTATTGGTGACGACGCCGTCGATTTTGTCGATGCACTCGGCGTAATAACGATACGTGTTGACGACTTCGGGCAGGTCGATGGTCAGGGCATCGGTAATCGGCTTGCCCATGTCCAGGGTTTCCAGCAAGGCCAGCTCGGCGGCGTTTCTCTCTATCAGGTCGGCCAGGCGCATGAGAATGCTCATGCGCGTGCGCGGCGCCATGTGCCGCCAATGTCCGCTGTGCCAGGCTTGTTTGGCGGCAGCCACGGCGCGATTTATATCGTCTTCGTCGCCGTAAGCAACCGAGGCCAGTACTTCGCCGGTGGCTGGGTTAATGCTGTCGAAACAATTGCCTTTAAGTGCCTCGACAAAGTGACCGTCGATAAACAGTCCGGTTTCGATCTGCAGATTCTTCGCCAGACTGCACCAGTCATGCTGACGCAGGGTCTCGGGTGTTGCTGCCACTAGCGCTTCGGTCGACATGGTTCAGTCCTTGGTTGCGTGTAGAAGAAGGCCGCGACCTGCAAGTGCATGCGATCGCTGCAGGCCAAGGGTCGCGCGGCCAGTGACGCGTGACCCTTGGCTGGATGACCTAAGCGCTGCGGCCCGGCGGCACGACTTCGGCACCTTGCTCTTCCGGTTCGTAGTCCACCAACTCTGCGGGGAACCCTGGCGCAAGTACCTGCAGGTCGCAGGCTTCTTCCAGCCGCTTGACGATGTTGGAGGACCACTCGCGTGCGCCAAAGCGCTGCTGACCGTCTTTGAAGATGTCCAGGATCAGAGGGGAAATCTCCAGTGGTACGCCCAGCTGGTTGGCCAGCGAGTCGAACAGGCCGACGTCTTTGATCACCAGGTCCATGGTGAAATTGACATCGCGACTGCCGTTGAGGATCAGCTGAGATTCGGTCTCATGGACAAAGGAGTTGCCGGAAGAAATACGGATCGCTTCATAGGTGGTGCCCAGGTCCAGCCCGGCTTTTTTGCAGACCACCAAGGCTTCCGCCAAGGCGCACAGGTGCGTGGTGGCCAGGTAGTTGGTCATCACCTTGAGTACCGATGCAGAACCGATATCGCCGGTGTGCAGCACGCGCCGACCGAGGGTCGACAGCACCGGAAGTACGCGCTCGAAGGCGGCGCGTGAACCACCGGCAAAAATTGAAATATTGCCGGTGGCGGCGCGGTGGCAGCCGCCGGAAACCGGGCAGTCCATGGCCAGGGCGCCGGTCGCTTCCACCAGGGCGCCGAGGCGACGTACCTCGGCGTCATCGGTGGTGCTCATCTCCAGCCAGATTTTGCCGGTTGTCAGGCCATGAACCAGGCCGTCTTCGGCTTCCATCACCTTGGCGCAGGCGGCCGGAGACGGCAGGCAGGTGATAATCAGATCAACTTTTTCTGCGAGCTCTTTGGGCGAGTCGGCCCAGTGAGCTCCTTTATCCAGGAAGGACTGCGCCAACTCAGGGTCCAAGTCGCGCACCGTGAGGTCATAACCATTACGCAGCAAACTTCCCGCGAGTTTGCCACCGACATTACCGAGGCCAATAAATCCTACTTTCATATAACCCTCTTATTTATTTCTGCTGTGAAGTTGTGGGCAAAGGTTGCTCGAGACTTAGCTGCCTGGCGAAGACCACGTTGCTCGGCAAGGGCCTCTTCTGCTCGTCAATCAGCGTGAGGATGTCGACGGCTCGGAAGCCAAACTATTACCTGTGACAGGAGGGGACAATTGAGATGTTTTTTACGGACTGGTAAAAAAAATCTACCATTCGCAATCTGGCGCCGGATATATTTTGGGCACGGTCGAGGGCGCGAGTAGTCGCGTTGGTTTGCAGGTTTGAGGTGGGGTGATGGCGAGCGGTATCGATTTACGAAAACTGCCCCCTCTGAAGTCGCTGAAGGGGTTCGAGGCGACAGCGCGGCTGGGCAGTGTAAGGGGCGCGGCCGAAGAGCTGAACCTGACTCACCCTGCGATTACGCACCAGATGCAGGTTCTGGAGGCTGACCTCGGGGTGAAACTGTTTGCTCGTAAAGGGCGCAGTCTGATTCTGACCCCTGAAGGCGAACGCTATTACCCGTACGTGCTGGCCGCGCTTGAGCAGCTGCTTGAAGGCGGCGCGGCGATCCGGCACATGGCGTCAGCGCCTGCACTGCGCGTGCAGACCTACATCAGCTTTGCGATCTGTTGGCTGGCCCATCGATTGACGCACTTTCGAACACTGCACCCGGAAATCGAGTTGCGGCTGGCTACCTCTGGCGCCGGCTGGGATTTCGACGAAGACAGTGCGGACATTGGGGTGATCTATCGCAGCGAACCGATCCCTGCGCACCTGCATTGGGTGAAACTGTTCGATTCCAGATTCTTCCCGGTTTGCAGCCCAACGTTGTTAGCCGATAAAGCAACGCAGTTGCGCCCCAAAGACCTCGCGCACTATCCGTTGATTGCGGTCAACTCCGAGGATAGGTACTGGAACTGGAGTCAATGGTTTGAGTCTGCCGGGCTGAAGATGGCCAGCAGGGCGGTGCCGATTGTGGTCGATACCCTGGCCATGTCGCTGGAGATGGCCATCAATGGCGAAGGGGTTGCGCTGGTCAATGGGCCGCTTGCCGATAACGATCTGCGTTCAGGGCGGTTAGTTAAACCGGTCGAGCATTTTGCCGAGGGCCAGGGGCAGTGGGGGATTATTTGTAGAAAGGAAATCCAGCATGACCTTCGGGTCGTGAGCCTGACTAACTGGTTGCTAGAAGTCAGCAAAACATAGGCGGCCACCTGAGTTTCGCTCCGTTTGCCTAGCCGCTGCTGAGGTCCCCAAAAACGCGCCTTCGAGCTGGGCTTTCAGCGGTGCGCTCCTGTGGGGCTGTTGCATAGTGGGCGCCAGGATAAGGGGAATGCGGTGTATCGGCGTAGCGAAAAGTAGCGAAAAGTAGCCCGGATTGCATCCGCGCTATGGCTCTCGGGCATTCGTAGGAGCGGCGGGGACGCCCAGTTCCATGGCCGCGATAGAGCGCACCCGCAAAAAGCATCGCGGGCATGGCCCGCTCCTACGCTCGGCGAGGCGTGCACATGAATATAGGATCTACGGCCCGGCAGTTCAGCGCAACTGCGCTTCGGCCAGGGTGCGGCTGCGCGCAATGCGGCTAACGTCCCAGTGGCTGCTCGCCCAGGCCAGTAGCTCGGGCGGGCGAGCGTGTTCCAGCTCGGCAGGCAGCTCTTGGCCCAGGGCGCGTAACGCGCGAACCAGCAGTGGCGCGGCCTGGTCGGTTGGCAGCGGTGGCGAGCGGTAGGACTTGCCCAGTTTGTGGCCGTCCGGCTGGATGATCAGCGGTACGTGCAGGTAGCGTGGTTGCACCAGGCCGAGCAGTTCCTGCAGGTACAGCTGGCGCGGGGTGGAATCGAGCAGGTCGGCGCCGCGCACCACGTCGGTGACGCCCTGCCAGGCATCGTCGAGCACCACCGCCAGTTGGTAGGCGTACAGCCCGTCGCGGCGGCGAATGACGAAGTCGCCGACCTCGCGGCCCAGGTGCTGGCGGTATTCGCCCTGCACCCGGTCGATAAAGTCGTAGCTCAGCTCCGGCACGCGCAGGCGGATCGCGGCGTGCTGTGGTGCGTGCCCGGCATCGCGGCAGGTGCCGGGGTAGATGCCGTGGTAGCCCTCCAGTTGCTTGCGCGAGCAGGTGCAGGCATAGGCCAGGCCCTGCTGCAGCAAGCGCTCGACCAGTGCCTGGTACTCGGCATCCCGCTGGCTTTGCCGCACCACTTCGCCGTCCCAGTGCAGGCCATAGCTTTCCAGGGTGCCGCGGATCGCCTCTTGCGCGCCGGGTACTTCACGCGGCGGGTCGAGGTCTTCCATGCGCAGCAGCCAGCGACCGCCGACCGCGCGCGCGTCGAGGTAGGACGCCAGCGCCGCGACCAATGAGCCGAAGTGCAGGTAACCACTGGGGGTAGGGGCGAAGCGACCGATATAAGCGGGAACGTTCATACGGGCGAATATAGAGGCATATGCGGGGGAAAGGAGAACTATTGCAGCTGAGGCGGACGCCGGCCGGCCGTTGCCACTGGGGCAGATCGGGGTAGCGCAGGAGCAGAAACAACACGGGGCGCCGAAGCGCCCCGTGGGTCAGATCAGGAACCGACCTGTTTTTCTTTGATTTCCGCCAGGGTCTTGCAATCGATACACAAGGTGGCGGTGGGGCGGGCTTCCAGTCGGCGGATGCCGATCTCGACGCCGCATGAGTCGCACCAGCCGTAATCGTTGTCGTCGATCAGTTGCAGCGTTTCGTCGATCTTCTTGATCAGCTTGCGCTCACGATCACGAGCACGCAGTTCCAGGCTGAATTCTTCTTCCTGGCTGGCGCGGTCGGCTGGATCGGGGAAGTTGGCCGCCTCGTCCTGCATGTGGTGCACGGTACGGTCGACTTCCTGCATCAACTCCAGCTTCCACTTGTTGAGGATGCCGGTGAAGTGGACGCGCATAGGATCACCCATGTACTCCTCGCCCTTTACTTCTTTATAGGGTTCGAAGCCACGAATCAGTTGGCTGCTTTTTGCTTTTTCTTTTGCTTTGGTGGGCATGGATGACCGCCTCTCACTCTCTCTAATCCACTGCGCAGGATGTTATCCATTGCCGGAAATGCTCGGCCCTGCGGCTGCAAGCGGGCGAACTTACCAGAACAACACCCGCAGCGCTACTCCCGGTTGTCTTGGTTGCTGCCGTTTCACTCAAGGCTTAGGTAGAATCCGCGCCTCAACCTCTATCAAGGCAGGTCCATGGCCCCGTCCTACAGTGCGCGCAGCCGCGCCATCGAACCCTTTCATGTCATGGCCTTGCTGGCTCGCGCCAACCAGTTGCAAGCCGCCGGTGTCGATGTCATCCATCTGGAGATCGGTGAGCCGGACTTCACCACGGCCGCGCCGATCGTCGCTGCCGGCCAGGCCGCCCTGGCAGCCGGGCATACCCGCTATACCGCTGCGCGAGGCATACCGGCCCTGCGTGAAGCGATTGCCGGCTTCTACGCGCAACGTTATCGACTGAGCATAGACCCTGAGCGGATTTTGATTACCCCGGGTGGCTCCGGTGCATTGTTATTGGCCACCAGTCTGTTGGTCGATCCGGGTAAGCATTGGCTGCTGGCCGATCCGGGCTATCCGTGCAACCGGCATTTCCTACGCCTGGTCGAAGGCGCCGCGCAGCTTGTTCCGGTGGGTCCGGAGGTGCGTTATCAACTGACCGCGGATCTGGTCGCACGCTATTGGGACAAGGACAGCGTCGGCGCGCTGGTGGCCTCGCCAGCCAACCCGACCGGTACGCTGCTGTCCCGCGAGGAGTTGGCCGGGCTGTCCCGGGCGCTGAAAGAACGCGGTGGCCATCTGGTGGTCGACGAGATCTATCACGGCCTGACCTATGGCGTGGACGCCAGCAGCGTGCTGGAAGTGGACGACGAGGCCTTCGTGCTCAACAGCTTCTCCAAATACTTCGGCATGACCGGCTGGCGTCTCGGTTGGCTGGTGGCACCGCCGGCGGCGGTGGCCGATCTGGAGAAGCTGGCGCAGAACCTCTATATCAGCGCACCGAGCATGGCCCAGCATGCCGCGCTGGCCTGTTTTGAGGCGTCGACCCTGGAGATTCTCGAGCAGCGCCGGCATGAATTCGCCCGCCGCCGCGATTTTTTGCTGCCGGCGTTGCGCGAGCTGGGCTTCAAGATTGCCGTTGAGCCCGAAGGCGCCTTCTATCTATATGCCGACATCAGCGCCTTCGGCGGCGATGCTTTCGCCTTCTGCCAGCACTTCCTGGAGACCGAGCATGTGGCCTTCACCCCGGGGCTGGATTTCGGTCGTCACCTGGCCAGCCAGCATGTGCGCTTCTCCTACACCCAGGATCTGCCGCGCCTGCAGCAGGCCGTCGAGCGGATTGCCCGTGGCCTGAAAAGCTGGCGGCCCGATGCGCTTTGAGCCGCCGCTGGAGCAGGGCCGACTGCTGCGTCGTTACAAACGCTTTCTGGCCGATATCGAAACTGCGGATGGCGAGCTGCTGTGCATTCATTGTCCCAACACCGGCTCGATGCTCAACTGCATGAGTGACGGCGCGCGGGTCTGGTTCAGCCGCACCAATGATCCAAAGCGCAAGCTGCCGGGCACCTGGGAAATCGGCGAAACGCCGCATGGTCGCCTGGCGGTGATCAATACCGCACGCGCCAATGGCCTGGTCGAAGAGGCGCTGCGTGGCGGGCTGATCACTGAACTGGCCGGCTTCAGCGCCTTGAAGCGCGAAGTGCCCTATGGCCAGGAGCGCAGTCGCATCGATTTCCGCCTGGATTACCCGCACGGCGCCGCTTTCGTCGAAGTCAAAAGCGTGACCCTGGGCTATGCCGATAGCCGGGTGGCGGCTTTTCCCGATGCGCGCACCGAGCGCGGCGCCAAGCACCTGCGTGAATTGGCGACGCTGGCGCGAGCGGGGATTCGGGCCGTGCAGCTGTATTGCGTCAACTTGACGGAGATCGATGCGGTGCGCCCGGCCGAGGAGATCGACCCGGCCTACGCCGCGGCCCTGCGTGAAGCGGTCAGTGCCGGCGTCGAGGTGCTGGCCTATGGCGCCCAGATCACCCCGCAGGAAATCCGCCTGGTACGTCGGCTCGAAGTGCAGTTGTAAAGCCAGAGGGGGGCGCGCTGGGTTATCGGCCGTTGGGTGTCTCCCCGCTTGCATCCGGGTTGCCAGCATGGTTCGCAGGTGTTCGACAAGGTGTTGTAGCGGATGGGGCTTTGTGGACGGGGCTTCAGCAGCGACGCTTTTTCTATCGCGGCTGAAGCCCCTCCCACAAGACTGCGCGCGTCAGCCGTGGGCCAGGTGTTGCGTAGGGGCCTGGCCCATGCTCCGTATACGTCCAGACAGGCTTGCACATCAGCACTCGGTTTACGCCTCGATCCAGATCCCTTGGTGGTTTTCCTCGCAGCTCAGCGCGTGCAGCGATTGCCCGGCGCAGGGGCCGGCAACGCACTCGCCCGAGTCGATGAGAAACAGTGCGCCGTGGGTGGCGCACTGGATCAGGCTGGCGCTGTGGTCGAGAAACTGGTCTGGCAGCCATTCCAGGGGGATACCCTTGTGCGGGCAGCGGTTACGGTAGGCGAATACCTGGCCGTCCTTGCGCACGGCAAACAGCTTTTCGCCGTCAATCACGAAGCCCCGGCTCTGACCTTCGGCCAGCTCATTCGGGGCGCATAAACGCATCATCGGCATCTCCAGAGTAGGCGGGCATTATCCCGGACTGCGCTGGCTTGCCAAGCGCAGTCCGCCCGCAGGCGCAGAAAAACTGGCGGCTGAAATGTCCAGTCGGGTTGGATTGACTGGCGGCCTGCGCCACAGCCTCTTATCCTGCCAGCCACTCTTTGACCGCAGAAGCCCAGCCCACGCCATGAATCCTGTCATTCAGCCGCGCTCACTGTATATCGCGCTGGGCCTGTTGCTGGCGCTCGCGCTCTGGTTATCCCTGGCGCTGGGGCCGGTCAGCCTGCCGCTGGCCGATACCCTGCAGGCGGCGCTGCGCCTGCTCGGCATGTCTGTGGGTGGTGTCGAGCTGGAGCAGGCCGAATTGATCCTCGGGCAGATCCGCATGCCGCGCACCCTGCTGGGCCTGACCGTCGGGGCGGTGCTGGCGCTGTGCGGGGTGGCGATGCAGGGCCTGTTCCGCAATCCGTTGGCCGATCCCGGCCTGGTCGGCGTCTCCAGCGGCGCGGCATTGGGCGCGGCGGTCGCAATTGTCGGCGGCGCGGCGCTGGGCGGCCTGCCGGAGGTCTTCGCGCCTTACCTGTTGTCGTTTTGCGCCTTTGTCGGCGGCCTCGGGGTGACTGCCCTGGTCTATCGCCTGGGTCGCCGCGACGGTGAGACCAGCGTGGCGACCATGCTCCTGGCCGGCATCGCCCTGACCGCGTTGGCGGGCGCGGCCATTGGCCTGTTCACCTACCTGGCGGATGACGCCACGCTGCGCACCCTGACCTTCTGGAACCTGGGCAGCCTCAACGGCGCCAGCTATGCGCGGCTGTGGCCGTTGCTGTTAGTCACCCTGGCGGTGGCGCTGTGGTTGCCGCGGCGGGCCAGGGCGCTGAATGCCTTGTTGCTCGGCGAGTCGGAAGCGCGCCACCTCGGATTTGCCGTGGAGCGGGTCAAGCGCGAGCTGGTGTTCTGCACCGCCCTCGGTGTCGGCGCCGCAGTGGCGGCGGCGGGAATGATCGGTTTTATCGGCCTGGTGGTGCCGCATCTGATGCGTTTGCTGGTCGGCCCGGATCACCGCGTGCTGCTGCCGGCCTCGGCACTGGCGGGCGCCAGCCTGCTGCTGTTCGCCGATCTGGCCGCGCGGCTGCTGCTGGCGCCGGCGGAACTGCCGATCGGCATTGTCACCGCGTTGATTGGCGCGCCGTTCTTTCTCTATCTATTGCTGCGAGGGCGTGCCTGATGCTGCGAGCGGAAAATCTGGCGGTGCAGCGCGGTTCCCGTAGCGTATTGACGGATATCGACCTGGAGCTGCGCCCCGGCGAAGTGCTCGGTGTGCTCGGCCCCAATGGCGCCGGCAAGAGCACCTTGCTCGGTGCGCTCTGCGGCGAGTTGAGCCCGTCGCACGGCCGGGTATGGCTTGATCAACGCCACCTCGGTGACTGGCCGGGCGCCGAGCGCGCCCGGCGGCTGGCGGTGTTGCCCCAAACCTCGACGCTGAATTTTTCCTTCCGCGTCGAGGAGGTCGTGGCCATGGGCCGGCTGCCCCATGCCAGCGGTCACCTGCGTGATGCGCAGATCATCGGCGAAGCGCTGCAGGCGGCAGATGCCGTCCACCTGGCCGGGCGCAGCTACCTGGCCTTGTCCGGCGGCGAGCGCCAGCGCGTGCACCTGGCGCGGGTCTTGGCGCAACTCTGGCCGGGTGGCGAGGGGCAGATCCTGTTGCTCGACGAACCGACCTCGATGCTCGATCCCTTGCACCAGCACACCACCCTGCAAGCCACCCAGGCCTTTGCCGAACGGGGCGCGGCGGTGCTGGTGATCCTGCATGACCTGAACCTGGCCGCGCGTTACTGCGACCGTTTGCTGTTGCTCGATCGCGGTCGCCCGCATGCGCTGGGCAGCCCGGAGCAGGTCCTGCGCGCCGAACCACTGCAGGCGGTATTCGGCCTGGAAGTGTTGGTGCAGCGCCATCCTGAACGCGGTCATCCGCTGATAGTCGCGCGTTAAAAGGAGTGTCCATGCGTATTGCCGGCCTATTGTTATTTTTTCTGGCGGGCTGCCAGGCGTCCTTGCCGGCGCTACCGGCCTGGCAAAGCCCGGAAGGACGCGAGCATGCCGAATTGGGACAGATCGTCGAACTGCGCAGCGGCCAGCGCCTGACCCCGCAACAACTGCTCGCGCGCCTGGCGCCGGCGCCGCACGTGCTGGTCGGCGAGCGGCACGACAATCCCGATCACCATGCCTTGCAGCTCTGGTTGTTGCAGGCGTTGGCGGCGCGGCGCGCGCAAGGCAGCCTGCTGCTGGAAATGCTCACGGCGGATCAGCAGGGCAAGGTCGACACCGTGCGCGCACGGTTGGCCGCCGGGCAGCAGGTCGCCGACCTTCCGGCGGCATTGGCCTGGCAGCGGGGCTGGGATTGGTTGCTGTACAGGCCGATCGTGCAGCACGCCCTGGCTCAGCCTTACCCCATGCTGGCGGCCAATCTGCAGCGCTCGGATGTGTTGCAGATTTATCGTCAGCGGCCGGCATTGAGTGGCTCGGCCTCGACCGCACAAAGCGTGCAGGAGGCGCTGCTAAGGCAGATCCGCGTCTCCCATTGCGACCAGTTACCGGAAAGCCAGATGCCGGCCATGCTCGCCGTGCAGCAGCAGCGTGACCGCCGCATGGCCGAGGCACTGTTGGCAGCACCGCCGCCAAGTCTGCTGCTGGCTGGCGCCTATCATGTGCGCCGTGATCTGGGCGTGCCCTTGCACCTGAGCGACCTGGGCGATAAGGCGGCCAGTCTGGTCCTGATCTTGGCTGAAGTGGGCACGCCGGTCAGCGCCGCAGAAGCCGACTTCGTCTGGTACACCCCGGCGTTGCCGGAGCGGGACTACTGCGCCGATTTCGCCGGCTAAGGCTGCGCACCCTGTTAGCGTCGCTGGCAAAACCTGCCCCTACCAAGGTCGCGCAGTGCGCCGGGTGAATAATCGGCCACACTTAGCCTCAGGAGGTACGGGCTATGGCCAATCGCACACTGCGGGCCCAGCGGCTGGTGGCATTGTTCATGCTGGGTTGTCTGCTGTTCAGCTATCCGTTGCTCGCGCTGTTCGATAGCGGCGGCGAGGTGTTCGGTATTCCGCGGCTGTTTGCCTACCTGTTCGTGGCCTGGGCCCTACTGATTGTCGCGATGATCCTGGTCGTCGAGTGCTCGAGCCGATGAGGAGACGCTGCCCATGCCGCTCGGTGGCCTGATCCTGCTGACCTCCTGCGCCTACCTGGGCATCCTCTTCGCTATCGCCTACTGGGGTGACAAACGCGCCGATGCTGGCCGCTCGATCATCGCCAATCCGTATATCTATGCGCTGTCGATGGCGGTGTACGCCACCTCCTGGACCTTCTACGGCAGCGTTGGTCGGGCGGCGGTCAGTGGCGTCGGTTTTCTGCCGATCTACCTCGGTCCAACCCTGATGGCGGCGCTGTTCTGGCTGGTGCTGCGAAAGATGATCCGCATCAGCAAGGCCAATCGCATCACCTCGATCGCCGACTTCATCGCCGCGCGCTATGGCAAGAGCGCGCTGCTCGGCGGCCTGGTCACGCTGATCGCGGTGGTCGGGGTGATTCCCTATATCGCCCTGCAGCTCAAGGCGGTGTCCAGCAGCTTTCTGATTCTCTGGCAGTACCCGACGATTCAGATGCCGAGCCAGGGCCAGGCGCTCGGCCCCCTGCAGGACACCGCGCTCTATGTGGCGCTGCTGCTGGCGATCTTCACCATCCTGTTCGGCACCCGTCACCTCGATGCGACCGAGCGCCACGAAGGCATGGTGGCGGCTATCGCGTTCGAGTCGCTGGTCAAGCTGCTGGCTTTTCTGGCGGTCGGCCTGTACGTCACTTTCGGCCTCTACCATGGCTTCGCCGACGTGTTCGAACAGGCCGCGCGCTTGCCCGATGTCGACCAGTTGCTGACCCTCGGCGGTCCTGCCGGGACTTATGGCTCCTGGGGTTCGTTGATCTTTCTGTCGATGCTGTCGATCCTGTTTCTGCCGCGCCAGTTCCAGATCAGCGTGGTCGAGAACGTCAACGAGAACCACGTGGCCAAGGCCATCTGGCTATTTCCGCTGTACATGCTGGCGATCAATATCTTCGTCCTACCGATCACCTTCGCCGGCTTGATGCATTTCCCCGCCGGCACGGTGGATGCCGATACCTTCGTCCTCACTCTGCCCATGGCCCTGCGCCAGGAGTCGTTGGCGCTGCTGGTGTTCGTCGGTGGGCTGTCGGCCGCCACCGGCATGGTCATCGTCGAGACCATCGCGCTGTCGACGATGATCTGCAACGACCTGGCGATGCCGCTGCTGCTGCGCTGGAAGGTCCTCGGCCTGGCGCAGCGCACGGATCTCTCGGGCTTGCTGCTGGGCATCCGCCGTGGCGCCATCCTGTTGTTGATGCTGCTCGGTTATGTGTATTACCGCGCGGCGGGCGAGGCTTACGCGCTGGTCTCGATCGGCCTGGTGTCGTTCGCCGCGGTGGCGCAGTTCGCCCCGGCGATGCTCGGTGGCATGTACTGGAAGCAGGGCACCCGCGCCGGCGCCCTGAGTGGGCTGTCGTTGGGCTTTCTGTTGTGGCTGTACACCCTGCTGTTGCCGGCGTTTGCCAAGTCCGGTTGGTTGCCGCTGAGTTTCATCGAGCAGGGGCCGTTCGCTATTGCCTGGCTCAAGCCGCTGGCGCTGTTCGGCCTGGAGGGGCTGGACGAGATCGGTCATTCGTTGTTCTGGAGTATGTTGGCCAATCTCGGCGCCTATGTCGGCGTGTCGCTGTTCGGTCAGCAGAGCAGCCGCGAGCATGCTCAGGCGCTGCTGTTCGTCGATGCCTTCAAGGTCGCCGGGCGCGGTTCCAGCCTGTGGCGCGGCAGCGCCTCGGTGACGGAGGTGATTGCCTTGGTCGGGCGCTTCCTCGGTCCGCCGCGGGCCCGCGAGGCCTTCGCCGGCTACGCGGCGCAGCGCGGCCTGGCGTCGAGTGCCGAGCTGGTGCCGGATGCCGATCTGGTGCACTTCGCCGAGCAACAACTGGCGGGCGCGATTGGCACCGCTTCGGCGCGGGTGATGCTGGCCTCGGTGGTGCAGGAGGAGCCGCTGGGCATGGACGAGGTGCTCGGCATCCTCGACGAAGCCTCGCAGGTGATCGCCTACAGCCGCCGCCTGGAGCAGCAGTCGCACGCGCTTGAAGTCGCCACCGGCGAACTGCGCGCGGCCAATGCGCGGCTGCAGGAACTCGACCGCTTGAAGGACGACTTCATCTCCACCGTGACCCACGAACTGCGTACGCCGCTGACCTCGATCCGCGCCTTCTCCGAGATTCTCAACGACAACCCCGAGCTGGACCCGGCGCAGCGCGCGCGTTTCGTCGGCATCATCGTCAAGGAGAGCGAGCGCCTGACGCGGATGATCAACCAGGTGCTGGACCTGGCCAAGCTCGAGTCGGGGCGTGCCGAATGGCACACCAGCGCGCTCGATCTGCAAGAAGTGATCGAGGATGCCCAGGCCAGCACCAGCCAGCTGTTGCAGGAGCAGGGCGTGGAGCTGCGCCTCGAGCTGCCGGCGCAGATTCCGCCGGTGCTGGGCGACCGCGATCGCCTGCTGCAGGTGCTGCTCAATCTGATCGCCAATGCGGTGAAGTTCTGCGACCGCGAGGCGGGGCGCATCGGCATCACTGTGCAGGTGCTACCCGAGGCGTTGCAGGTGGACGTGCGCGACAACGGCTGCGGTATCGATCCGGCCGATCAGCAGACCATCTTCGAGAAGTTTCGCCAGGCCGGTGACAACCTCACCGAGAAGCCGCAGGGCACCGGTCTGGGGCTGCCGATCAGTCGGCAGATCATCGAGCACTTCGGCGGCCGGCTGTGGGTGCAGAGTGCGCGCGGACAGGGGGCGACCTTTTCCTTTACCCTGCCCTTGGGGCAGGCGAATGCGACCGCGTCAGACGCAGGCCGCGAGACGGAGTATGGCGTATGAGCAAAACCGTATTAATCGCCGACGACGAGCCGAACATCGTCATCTCACTGGAGTTCCTCCTCGAACAGGCCGGCTATCAGGTGCTGGTGGCGCACGACGGTCAGGAGGCCCTGGAGGCCATTGAGCGGCAGCCACCAGACCTGGTGCTGCTCGATGTGATGCTGCCGCGCCTGAGCGGTTTCGATGTGTGCCAGAAGATCCGCGAGAATCCGGATTGGCAGCACATGCGCGTTGTCATGTTGACGGCCAAGGGCCGCGAGGTCGAGATCAGTAAGGGCCTGGCGCTGGGGGCCAATGCCTACATCACCAAGCCGTTCTCGACCCAGGAGTTGCTGGCGCAGATCGGCGCGCAGCTGGCGGTCGAGTAACCGATGAGTCCACGTCTGCGCTTCGCCTTCTGGCTGGCCATCCTCAGTCTGCTGCTCGGCAGTTTGCTGGCGCTCGCCGGGGGGTTGCTGTGGGCCGACCTGAACAGTCAGGAGCGTGCCGCCGTGCTCTCGCTGATGGCCGGGCGTGGCGCGCTGCTGGTGGTGCTCTCCGGGCTGCTGCTGATCCCGTTCGGCGTGCTCCTGCGCCTGTGGCTGGCGGCCTACCCCGAGGTGGTGATCCGCCTGAGCGAGGAAGTCGGCATCATCCACCGGGTCAACCCCGCGCACCGCGTGGCCCTCACTGGCAGCCGCGACATGCGGCGGCTGGGCGCTGCCCTGAATGCCTTTGCCGAGGCGCACTGCGCACTGCAGCGCGAGGTGGCGGTGCGTATCGAGGAGGCCAATGCCCGTCTCGAACAGGAGAAGAATCGCCTGGCCGCGCTGATGTCGGAACTCGAACAAAGCGTGCTGGTGTGTAATCGCGAGGGCCGCATCCTGCTCTACAACAGCAGTGCCAGCCTGTTGCTGGAACCGGACGCCGGAGGCCCGGCCGGTGCGCCGGTCGGGTTGGGCCGCTCGATCTTCGGCATTCTCGACCAGCGCCTGATCGTGCATGCCCTGGAACGGGTCAGGCAACATCTGCAGCAGGACAATCCCAGCCCGGTGGCGCATTTCGTCACGGCACGTGGTGCCCATCTGCTGCGGGCACAGATGGCGCCGGTGCTGGATCAGCAGGGCGGGCTGATCGGTTTCGTCCTGATCCTCGATGACATCACCCGCTCGGTCGAACTCAACAGTCGCCGCGATGCGCTGTTGCAGCAACTTACCGAAGGCACCCGGGCGGCGTTGGGCAATATCCGCGCGGCGGCGGAAACCGTCGAGCAATACCCGCAGATGGATGCCGAACACCGTCAACGCTTCGGCAAGGTGATCAGCGATGAGGCGCAGCGGCTTTCCCAGCACCTCGAGCAGACACTGAGCCAGCATGCCGACCTGCTGCGCCCACAGTGGCCGCTGGAGGACATGCTGGCGACCGACCTGCTGCTTGCCCTGCAGCGTAATTTTGCCGCCACCCTTGGTGTCGCCGCCCGTTACCAGGGCGGCGACGAGTCGCTCTGGTTGAGCCTGGACAGTTATTCCCTGGTGCAGGCGCTGACTCAGTTGATGGGCGCGATGGTCGCCACTCTGGGGATTCGCGAGGTGACGTTCGAACTGGCCGTCGAAGGCCGTTTCGTGCGTCTGGCCCTGCGCTGGAGCGGGGCGGCGCTCGAGCCCCAGCAGTTGCATGAGTGGGAGCAGCGGTCGTGCAGCCCGCTTGCCGAAGACGATGCCGCCGCGTGCACCCTCAAGGAGGTGCTGGAGCGGCACGGCGGTGAACTCTGGTGCCAGTCCGATGCGCTCAGCGGTGACAATCGCCTGTATCTGCAGTTGCCGGTGAGCCAGCCGCAAGCACAGGCGCCGCTACCCGCCAGGGTGCAGGGGCGCCCGGTGTATTACGACTTCGACCTGTTCAGCCAGCCGGGGCAGACCCCCGAACTCGACGAACTGCCGTTGCGCGAATTGGCCTATACCGTGTTCGACACCGAAACCACTGGCCTGGCGCCCTCCGAGGGTGACGAAATCATCTCGATCGGTGCGGCGCGTATCGTCAACGGCCGTCTGCTGATGCAGGAATGCTTCGAGCAGCTGATCGACCCGCACCGAGCGATCCCGCGCGAATCACAGCTGATACATGGCCTCTCGGCACAGATGCTGGCGGGGCAGCCGAGCATCGGCGAGGTGCTGCCGTTGTTTCAGCGCTTTGCCGAAGATACGGTGCTGGTGGCCCACAACGCCGCCTTCGACATGCGCTTCCTGCAACTCAAGGAGGCGCAGACCGGTATCCGCTTTATCCAGCCCGTACTCGATACCCTGCTGCTGTCCGCCCTGGTGCATCCTGGACATGCCGCCGACGAGCATCGGCTGGAGCAGATCGCTGCGCGCCTCGGTGTGCACGTGGTTGGCCGGCATACCGCGTTGGGCGATGCCATGGTCACGGGCGAGGTGTTCCTCAAGCTAATCCCCTTGCTGGCCGAGCGCGGCATCCACACCCTCAAGCAGGCACGCGAGGCGTCACGCAAGACGCTCTACGCCAAGCTCGAATATTGAGCGATGGCGTAGTTGGGCTGAACTGCGCGAAGCTCAACATGGCGGCCTAAAAGGTTCTGTACTCGGTTGGGTAGGCCGCACAGCCTCACCTAGGCGCTGGACGGTGGGGTGGCGAACACTTTCTTCAGGGCAAAAAAAGACCCGGCAAAAGCCGGGTCAAAACCGTGATTAGCCTGATGAGGAGATAATCTGAAGAGGCCGACTGAAGGTCTCTTGAGCTTACCGGCTGATCTCGCGACCAGCTGTTGCTAATAATAGCGATTATCATTTACAAGTCAATCGTCTTCGCCAAACTAATTCCCGTGGGTCGCCAAGACTTGGCCAAAAACAGCAAACCCGGCACATGGCCGGGCTTGTGAGTGCGACGCACGACTGGCTGTCAGGCAGTTGCGGGCAGGCGCAGCTGGGTTACTTCCTTGTTTAGCAGGTCGATCCGCCGTGCCATGCTTTCTATCAGGCTGTGGGCAATGCGTGGGTTGCTCTGCATCAGGCTGAGGAACTGTTCCTTGGGGATTACCATCACCGTGCAAGGTTCGTTGGCCAGCACAGTGGCGCTGCGCTTTTCGCGGGTGAAGACGGCCATGGCGCCGAAGATCTCGTCTTTCTGCACGTCACCGACCTTGTGACCGTCGACATAGGCCGTGGCGTGGCCTTCGATGATGATGAACACATGATCGGCGGCATCGCCTTGGTGGATCAATTCCTCACCGGCGGCGAAGTGCTGGAAGCCGGTCGCGGGGCGAATTTCCGGTTGTTTGAGGCGCGCCAGGGCGTCAGAGAGCAGGGCGGTGTGGCCGATCAGGTACTGGATGAACAGCTCCTGGCGCGGCTCGCTGACATAGATGTGCTTGAACACTTCACTGCGTGAATAGGGGATCAGGCTGAGCGGTTCTTCACTGCTGTAGCGGCAGCTGGGTAGATCGATACCCTGGCGCAGGCCAACCAGATCGCCTTCCTGCAGGTAGAACAGCGGGCGTTCGTCGACTAGGGCATGCAGCAAGCCGTTCTCGATAATGAACAGCTGGTTCTCTGGCAGCTCTTGAGCCAGATCCTCGGCTCGTTCCAGCTGCAGGGCGGGCCCACTGGGTACCAGGCCTTCCAGGAGCTGGGTGGGGATGCTTTGCAGTCGGTTGATCAGTTGGTCGGCGTAAGCCGGTTGCTCCCCGAGTAAATACATGAACGTAATTCCTTGAACTGGCTAGTCTGGCTAAAGCGCACGAACGTCCCTGAGACAATAAGCGCTGCCAGGTCACAGGTAAATCATTCTGCGTAGAGGTTGTGAGCTAGCTCTTGTTGTGCGCCGGACAAGCATTGAGTTGACCATTCAATTCGGCTTTGTGGGCGGGTGGTAATTCGCTCCAGTGCACATCGAGCAAGGCGCCCTCAATGGCGTAGAGCAAAACCTTGGAGGCGCGGAAGCCGCGCGCACGGACGGCGCGGTAGGCGTCGACCGCCCCCAGCCTGCGCAGATCGTTGGCGCTGTGGATGCCGACGGCATGCAACCACTGTGCGGAGGTTTTGCCAAGGTTCTTCAAATGTTGCAATTCGTCATTCATCCAGCCCCCTTGCGCTGTTTGCGAGCAGTTGAACAAACACTCAGTGCGCGATGCCTACCCGCAAGTGTAGTGGCCAGCGGACAAAGCGTGGCTGTTTGATATCGCCCCAGGCGCTGAGTAGCGCAGGCTCCAGTTCGCTGACCGGGTCGCGGCCTTGTTGGCGCTCCCAGTACTGCACGGCCGACCAGGTGCGCAGATAGCCGGTCAGCTGGGCAAAACTCCAGCGTGCTTCGATGGCCAGCGCTGGTGGTTCGAGGGGCGGGAAGGGCATCTGGATATCACAGTAGCCACTGTCGACACTGGCGCGTCCGGGCGGCCAACAGCCCTTCAGAGTGCCCCGGTAAAAGTCGTCGATCAGCTCATCCAATGGACGGGTTATGCGCACCAAGCCGTAACACCAGGCGCCGAACAGGCCGCCGGGCTTGAGCAGCCGGGTGACTTCGGCGAAGAAAGCCGGGGTGGCGAACCAGTGCAAAGCCTGGGCGACCACGATCAAATCGAGGCTGGCGCTGATCAGGGGTTGGGCTTCGGCGTTGGCGGCGAACAGGGTGATGCCGTCTGGCGTTGCGGCGGCCCGCAGTTGCTCGATGCTGGCATCGCAGGCCAGGACGTGGGCAAAGTGCTGACGCAATGGCACGCTGGCCTGGCCATTGCCGCAGGCGATGTCCAGGGCGCGTTGCCGTTCGGGGCAGTGGCTGGCCAGCCAGTCGAACAGGGTTGCCGGGTAGTGTGGTCGGAAACTGGCGTAGGCGCCGGCACGGGCGCCGAACAGTTGGGCAATTTCGCTCATGATCATCGCGTGCGGTAGCGCAGGCGCGTGCCGAAATTAACCGACATGAGGATCTCGTCGGCACTCAGGTCGGCGGGGAAGTAGGCTCCGGAAATCTGTGCATGGGCCAGGCTGGCGCCTTCAAGTAGTGCCTCGCGCAGATCAAGCCCGCGTAGATCAGTACCGCGGAAGTAGGCATGGCTGAAGTTAATCCGCTTGGCGTCGATAGCGCGCAAGTCAAGCCCGCGAAAGTCGCCATTGCACAGGTCTACCTCACCATCCTTGGGCTTCTGGGCATTGAAGCCGGCAATGTCTTCATTGTGCAGCAGGTGGTAGAGCGGGCTATCGAGCTGACAGGGCTGGCTCATGGGCGGGTCGTCCGTGGTGGGTTCCCTGCCAGTATAGAAGCCGCGACGCGCTTTGCCCGTCGCGGTTTTTTCGGTACCGCTGCGCTTACAGGCCGGGCAGGTGCTGACGAATGCGCGCTATCAGGCTGTCCAGGCTGGCGCTTTCATGGGTGTCGACCCGCGTGCTGAGGATGAGCTCGTCTTGGGAGAGTGCTTCGCGGTTGGCTTGCTGGGCTTTGATCACGTCCATAGTCGCGTCGGATGGATCTTGGGCCGCGTCCTGGCGCAGTGCCAGCCAACTGGCGATCACCGCGTCGGGGGCGTTGCAGTCGAGAATCAGGAAGGGAACGCCGGTGTCTTCGGCAATCTGGCCCGCCGCCTGGCGTTGTGCCTGCTTGAGGTAGGTGGCATCGATCACCACCGGGAAGCCGGCATGCAGCGCGGCATCGGCCAGTTGATGCAGGCGTTGGTAGGTGGCCGCACTGGCATCCTGGTTGTAGATGCCGGCGCTCAATTGGTCTTTGTCGGCAGTGTTCTGCTCGCCGAACAGGCGCTTGCGCTCGACATCCGAACGCAAGCGAATGGCCCCCAGAGCTTCGACCAGGCGCATGGCCACGTGGCTCTTGCCAACGGCGGAAACCCCGTGGGTGATAGCCAGCAAGCGCGAGGGGATCGCGCTGTAGCTCTCCGCCAGAGTGGCATAGCGGCGGTATTGGCGCAGGATCACTGCGCGCTGGACCGCATCGGTCTCCTGGCCGAGGCGGAACAGGCTGACTTTGCCGCGCACCATGGCGCGGTAGGCCTTGTAGAAGTTCAGCAATTCAAGTGCGGCATAGTCGCCGGTGCGCTCCAGCCAGGCGCTGACAAAGCGTCGGGAGAAGGCCTTGAGGCCACGATCTTCCAGATCCATGGCGAGGAAGGCGGCGTCCGAGGCGATGTCGATCAGACGGAATGGTTCGTTGAATTCGATGCAGTCGAACAGTACGACCTGACCGTCGAGCTGGGTGACGTTGCCCAGGTGGATGTCGCCATGGCATTCGCGAATGAAACCTTCGGCCTTGCGCCGCGCCAGTAGTGGCTCGAGCCGTACGAAACTGCTTTCAGCCCAGGCTTGCAAGGCATCGAGTTGTTGCAGGTCGGCCTTGTCCGAGAGCAGTGGGCGGGTCTGTTCGAAATTCTGTCTGACTGGCGCCATGACCGCGTCTGGGGAACCCAGTTCATGGGCCTGGGCTACCCGTGGCGCGTCGAGGTGGAACTGGGCGATCTGTTCGGCCAGCGCATCGACATGCGCCTCGCTCAGCTCGCCGCGCGCCTGCACTTCTGCGAGCAACTGGTCCTGAGGGAACTGGCGCATTTTCAGGGCGTACTCGATGACCGGGCCATCGCCACCCAGTTGCGGTGCTTCGGTACTGCCACTGATCGGCAAAACGTCCAGATACAGGTCTTGGGTGAGGCGCTGGTTGAGGCGCAACTCTTCCTTGCAGAAGTGTTCGCGAGCGGCCAGTTCGCTGAAGTCGAGGAAGCCGAAATTCACCGGTTTCTTGATCTTGTAGGCGTAGGGGCCGGTCAACACTACCCAGGAAATATGCGTCTCGATGACCTGGAAAGCCTCTACCGGATGGGGATATAGGGCCGGGTTCTGCAGGGCGGCAATCAGAGCTTGGCTCATGGGCGATCCTTGGCTTTCAAACAAATAAGAGGCGGGCATTATGGCCGCTGAGAGCCGCTGTGCAAACCGCCGGACTGCTCCTGCTTGTCCTTGGCAAAGTGCGTATAATGCCGCGCCATGACTCGTACCCGATCTCCTCGTTCTCGTTCAAAGCGCCGCTCGCGTGGCATGCGCCCCTGGTTGGGCTGGGCTATCAAGCTTGGTCTGGTCGGCTTGGTGGTGTTCGCCGGCTTTGCGGTTTATCTCGATGCTGTGGTGCAGGAGAAATTTTCCGGCAAGCGCTGGACCGTGCCCGCCAAGGTCTATGCCCGGCCGCTGGAGCTGTTCGTCGGCCAGAAACTGACCAAAAGCGACTTTCTCCAGGAGCTCGATGCCCTCGGTTATCGCCGGGAGAGTGCGGGCAATGGTCCGGGCGCCGTGTCGGTAGCCGGAAATAACCTCGAATTGCATACGCGCGGTTTCCAATTCTATGAAAGTCGTGAGCCGTCACAGCAGGTACGTGTGCGCTTTTCCGGCGATTACGTCGCCGGCCTGAGCCAGGCCAATGGCAGCAACCTTGCTGTGGCGCGTCTGGAGCCGATGTTGATCGGCGGTTTGTATCCGGCGCATCGGGAAGACCGCTTGCTGATCAAACTGGAGCAGGTGCCGCCCTATCTGGTGGAAACCCTGGTAGCGGTCGAAGATCGCGAGTTTTTCAATCACTTCGGGGTGTCGCCCAAGTCGATTGCCCGCGCCGTCTGGGTCAACGCCACGGCCGGGCAGGTTGTCCAGGGCGGCAGCACCCTGACGCAACAGCTGGTGAAGAATTTTTACCTGACCAATGAACGCAGTCTGATCCGCAAGGCCACCGAGGCCATGATGGCGGTGCTGCTCGAACTGCATTACGACAAGCAGGATATTCTCGAGGCCTATCTCAACGAGGTTTTTCTGGGCCAGGACGGCGCACGCGCGGTGCATGGTTTCGGGTTGGCCAGTCAGTACTTCTTCAGTCAGCCGCTGTCCGAGTTGAAACTCGAACAGGTGGCTTTGCTGGTCGGCATGGTCAAGGGCCCAACCTATTACAACCCGCGGCGCAATCCCGAGCGCGCCCTGGCGCGGCGTAATCTGGTGCTTGATGTGCTGCTCCAGCAGGGCGTGGTAACGCTCGAGCAGGCCGTTGCGGCCAAGCAGAAGCCGCTCGGCGTGACCCAGCGCGGCAGCATGGCCGATAGCTCGTACCCGGCGTTCCTCGATCTGGTTAAACGCCAGTTGCGTGAGGATTACCGCGATGAGGATTTGACCGAAGAAGGGCTGCGTATTTTCACCAGCTTTGACCCGATTCTCCAGCTCAAGGCCGAAAGTGCCCTGGCCGATTCGCTGAAACGTCTATCCGGCCGCAAGGGGGTGGACCAGGTTGAAGCCGGAATGGTCGTGACTAACCCGGAAACAGGCGAAGTACAGGTGCTTATTGGCAGTCGCCAGCCAGGTTATGCCGGCTTCAATCGCGCCCTGGATGCGCTAAGACCGATCGGCTCCTTGGTCAAACCGGCGATCTATCTGGCTGCATTGGAGCGCCCTAGTCAGTACACCTTGACCAGTTTTCTGGAGGATCAACCCTTCTCGGTCAAGGGGCAGGACGGCCAAGTTTGGAGCCCGCAAAACTATGACCGTAAGTCTCACGGCACCGTTTACCTGTACCAGGGCCTGGTCCATTCCTACAACTTGTCCAGTGCCAAGCTGGGGCTGGAACTGGGTGTGCCGAATGTACTCAAAACTCTTGAACGTCTGGGGGTTGCGCGTAAATGGCCGGCCTATCCGTCGATGTTGCTGGGTGCTGGCGCGCTGACTCCGATGGAGGTGGCGGGCATGTATCAGACCGTGGCCAATGGCGGCTTCAACACACCCTTGCGTGGTATCCGTAGCGTACTGACTGCCGACGGTGAGCCGCTCAAACGCTACCCTTACCAGATTCAGCAGCGTTTCGATGCCGGGGCCATATACCTGTTGCAAAATGCCATGCAACGCACCATGCGAGAGGGCACCGGACGTTCGGTGTACAGCCGCTTGCCCAGCTCTCTGGCATTGGCTGGTAAGACCGGCACCAGTAATGATTCGCGCGACAGCTGGTTCGCTGGCTTCAGTCAGGATCTGTTGGCGGTGGTCTGGCTTGGTCGCGATGATAATGGCCCGACACCGCTGACTGGAGCGAGTGGTGCCTTGCAAGTCTGGACGGATTTCATGATCAAGGCCGATCCGCTGCCACTGGATATGCCGCTACCGGATAACGTTGTCCAGGCCTGGGTGAATGCCGCTAACGGGCTGGGCTCTGATCCGAGCTGCCCGAATGCCGTGCAGATGCCGTATATTCGCGGCAGTGAGCCTGTCCCTGGTCAGGCCTGTGGTATTCAGGCTCCGGTCGATTCGGTGATGGATTGGGTACGTGGTTGGTTGGATTAAGTGAAGAGGGTGTGACGTGACTAAGTGGTTGATTCCTGCTTTAACCGCCGCGGTAGTGCTGGGCGGTTGTGCCAGTGTGCAGCGCGGCTCCATCCCTGTTGTCGATTCCAGTTCTTCGGTCTATGGCAAGCAACAAGCTGGTACGGGTGGTTCCGACAGTTCGACTGCCCAGCCGCCGCAGAGCCAACCGCAGGATTCCGGCGTGATGGTGATGGTGCCGGGTGCCGGTGGCAGTTCGGCGCCGATTCAGACCTTTCCTGCACCAGGCTCGCCGATAGGAGGTGCTATGGGCAATCAGCCTTTCAGCACTGCGCCTGTCACCGGCGAACCCTTGGGGAGTGGAGGTAACAGCGTGCCTGCTCCTTCGACGCCGAGCGGTATTCCGAGTTCTGGCGGTTTGGCCGCCGATGAGCAACTGGACGGTCCCGTGTTGGCATTGCTCACCGCCGCCCAGCAGCAACAGGGTAGTGGTGACTTGAATGGTGCAGCGTCTAGTTTGGAACGTGCTCAGCGTATTGCTCCACGCGAGCCGCAAGTGCTCTATCGTCTAGCTGAAGTGCGTTTGGCCCAAGGCGACGCGGCCCAGGCCGAGCAGTTCGCCCGTCGTGGCCTGAGTTATGCCAGTGGCCGCCCAGCGCTGCAGGCCAGCTTATGGAACCTGATTGCCCAGGCACGTGAGCGTCAGGGCGATCCAGTCGGTGCGGCGCAGGCGCGTGAGCGGGCGCGAGTCAGTCTCTGATGGATGCTCGTGTACCTGCAATTGCCCAGCAGTTGCTGCTGATCGAGCGTGAACTGCGGTTGCAGGGCTGGTGGGACGATCAGCCTCCGAGTGACCAAGCGCTGGCCAGTCAGCAACCTTTTTGCGTCGATACGCTGGCTTTCGAGCAATGGTTGCAGTGGATTTTCCTGCCGCGCATGAAGTACCTGCTCGAGAGTGGTGCCACGCTGCCAGAGGCTTGCGGCATTCAGCCAATGGCTGAGCAGGTCTATGGCGGCCGCAGTGCGCAGGCCCGAGTTCTGATCAGGTTACTTGGTGAGTTCGATCAACTGATTTGCGGTGCGGCCTGAGGCCGCATCCTATCCAGTGTTCTGGGCTTACTTGCAGTTCTTGGCAATTGCCTGCTTGGCTTCGCTGATGCGCTGCTGACGCTCCTCTTCGTTCAGACGGCGTACTTCGCCGTCGACTTCCACGCGCACCCGCGGGTTGTTTTCCAGCTGTGCCAGATTGGTACGTACTGATTGGCAGTATTTCTTGCGCTCTACTTCCTGGGTCGCGATTTCCTGCTTCACTTTTTCATCGACAGCGGCTTGCTCCGGGTCGGCGATGCTCTCGAAAGTTGGCGTTGCTACAGGCTCGGCAGTCTTCGGTGGTGGGGCCGCGGTATTGATGGTCGTGGCTTGCTGGCCCTGTGGCGGCTGCGCGCCAAAATGAGTGCCCCCTTGTGCATCGACCCATTTGTATACCTGGCTGGCCATGGCGCTTGCGCTCAGGGCGAGCAGCAAGCTGCTGGTGAGGATCATATGGCGCATGCTGTTTCCTTTTTAAGAGCGGCGATACCTGGTGGCTACTATAACCAAAACGGTTGAATCGTCATCCTGCTCTGTGTCACAGCACGTAGGTGCCTGAGCAACTATTTGCTCTCTGCTGTGCGGGTGGAAGTCAAAGTGCTACATCTGAGTGCGCGCGCAGCGGCCTTACTCGTCGCTCGTATGGCAAACAAATCAGGTTGCTGAGCCTCGCTTCGGGCAAAACCAGGCTCTGGCTCAGGTCGATAGATCATTGAAAATACGCACCTGATTGCAGAATCCATCACGGATTACTTGACTTGCCCCCGTCGAATCAGAACAATTCAACGTTCGCTGTAGTGGAGTCCGCCGCAAGCAGGCTTTAGCTCAGCAGACATGAGGCGCGTACCCGCGCCGACCTGTTTCACCCGCAACGCGTTACCTCGCGCTGGGTGGGAAGACTCCGCAACACTTTGGAGTATTCCCAATACTTGCTCAGTAGTAGCTGACGTAGTCGGCGACCACCGTCGCTCATGCTCTGCTTGGCAGTAAACCTATTTTAGACCGCCTCCTTCTGGGCGGTTTCTGGCGTTTTAGAGGTGAACAACGTGGAGCTTTTATCCGGCGCTGAAATGGTCGTCCGCTTCTTGCGTGACGAAGGCGTTAAGAATATCTATGGCTACCCTGGTGGTGCCCTGCTGCATATCTATGACGCCCTGTTCAAGGAGCCTGAAGTCAATCACATCCTGGTTCGTCATGAGCAAGCGGCGACGCACATGGCTGACGGTTATGCCCGTGCCACCGGTAAAGCCGGTGTGGTGCTGGTGACCTCGGGGCCTGGTGCGACCAACGCCATTACCGGCATTGCCACGGCCTACATGGATTCCATTCCGATGGTGGTGCTATCTGGCCAGGTGCCGAGCAACATGGTCGGGACCGATGCCTTCCAGGAAACCGACATGATCGGTATCTCCCGGCCGATCGTGAAGCACAGCTTCATGATCAAGCACGCCTCGGAAATCCCAGAGGTCATGAAAAAAGCCTTCTATCTGGCGCAATCCGGCCGTCCCGGCCCGGTTGTCGTGGATATTCCGAAGGACATGACCAATCCGGCGGAAAAATTCGAATACGTCTACCCGAAGAAGGTCAAGCTGCGCTCTTACAGTCCGGCACTGCGTGGTCATTCCGGTCAGATCCGCAAGGCAGCGGAAATGCTCCTGAGCGCCAAGCGGCCGATTCTCTACGCGGGTGGTGGCGTGATCATGGGCGGCGCAGCATCGCCGCTGACCGAACTGGCACAAATGCTCAACCTGCCGGTGACCAATACCCTGATGGGTTTGGGCGGCTACCCAGGTACCGATCGTCAATTCCTCGGCATGCTCGGTATGCACGGCAGCTACACCGCCAACCTGGCCATGCATCATGCGGATGTGATCCTCGCTGTCGGCGCCCGTTTCGATGATCGGGTAATCAACGGCGCAGGCAAGTTCTGCCCGAACGCCAAGATCATCCATATCGACATCGACCCGGCTTCGATCTCCAAGACTATCAAGGCTGACATTCCAATTGTTGGTCCAGTTGAGAGCGTACTGACCGAGATGGTGGCGATTCTCAAGGAAATCGGCGAAACGCCGAGCAAAGAGGCGCTCTCCAGCTGGTGGAAGCAAATCGAGGAGTGGCGTGGCAGTCGCGGCATGTTCCCTTACGACAAGGGTGACGGCAGCATCATCAAGCCGCAAACCGTCATCGAGACGCTCAGTGAAGTGACTCATGGCGATGCCTTCGTCACTTCCGACGTGGGTCAGCACCAGATGTTCGCAGCCCAGTACTACCGCTTCAACAAACCCAATCGCTGGATCAACTCCGGCGGTCTGGGCACCATGGGTTTTGGTTTCCCTGCAGCAATGGGGGTCAAACTCAGCTTTCCGGACGCTGACGTAGCTTGCGTGACTGGCGAAGGCAGTATCCAGATGAATATTCAGGAGCTTTCGACCTGTCTGCAGTACGATCTGCCGGTGAAAATCGTCAACCTGAACAATGGCGCCCTCGGCATGGTGCGTCAGTGGCAGGACATGAACTACGGCAGCCGTCATTCGCATTCCTACATGGAGTCACTGCCTGACTTCGTCAAACTGGCGGAGGCCTATGGCCATGTCGGTATGCGTATCACCGAGCTGAAAGACTTGAAACCGAAGATGGAGGAGGCGTTCGCGCTGAAAGATCGTCTGGTGTTCCTCGATATTCAGGTCGACACCAGTGAGCACGTCTATCCGATGCATATCAAAGACGGTGCGATGCGCGATATGTGGCTGAGCAAGACGGAGCGTACCTAATCATGCGACACATTATTTCCCTGCTGCTGGAAAACGAGCCAGGCGCATTGTCCCGTGTGGTCGGTCTGTTCTCGCAGCGCAACTACAACATCGAAAGTCTGACTGTGGCACCTACCGAAGACCCGACCTTGTCGCGTCTGACGTTGACCACGGTAGGCCACGATGAGGTGATCGAGCAGATCACCAAGAACCTCAACAAACTGATCGAAGTGGTCAAGTTGGTAGATCTCTCGGAGAGCGCACACATCGAGCGCGAGCTGATGCTGGTCAAGGTCAAGGCGACCGGCGCCCAGCGCGCCGAGGTCAAGCGCACCACCGACATCTTCCGCGGACAGATTGTTGACGTGAATACCAGTGTCTACACCATTCAGCTGGCCGGCACGAGCGACAAGCTGGACAGCTTTATCCAGGCGATAGGCGCCGCCTCGATCCTGGAAACCGTACGTAGTGGTGTCACGGGTATCGCCCGTGGCGACAAAGTACTCAGCATCTAAATCTTTAGTGAACGGCCTTCGAGGCCAGGTAAATAGGGGAATTCTCCATGAAAGTGTATTACGACAAAGACTGCGACCTCTCGATCATCCAGGGCAAGAAAGTCGCCATCATTGGTTACGGTTCCCAGGGCCATGCCCAGGCGTGCAACCTGAAAGATTCCGGCGTTGACGTCACTGTCGGCCTGCGCAAAGGTTCTGCAACTGTAGCCAAGGCCGAAGCACATGGTTTGAAAGTGACCGACGTTGCTTCTGCAGTAGCCGCTGCTGATCTGGTGATGATCCTCACTCCGGACGAGTTCCAGTCCCAGTTGTACAAGAACGAAATCGAGCCGAACATCAAGAAAGGCGCCACTCTGGCCTTCTCCCATGGCTTCGCGATCCACTACAACCAGGTTGTGCCGCGTGCCGACCTCGACGTAATCATGATCGCGCCCAAGGCTCCGGGCCACACCGTGCGCACCGAGTTCGTCAAGGGTGGTGGCATCCCTGACCTGATTGCTATCTATCAGGATGCTTCCGGCAATGCCAAGAACGTCGCGCTGTCCTACGCCTCGGGCGTTGGCGGCGGCCGTACCGGCATCATCGAAACCACCTTCAAGGACGAGACCGAAACCGACCTGTTCGGCGAGCAGGCCGTTCTCTGTGGTGGTTGCGTCGAGTTGGTCAAGGCCGGCTTCGAGACTCTGGTGGAAGCAGGGTATGCGCCAGAAATGGCCTACTTCGAGTGCCTGCACGAACTGAAGTTGATCGTGGACCTCATGTACGAAGGCGGTATCGCCAACATGAACTACTCGATCTCCAATAACGCCGAGTACGGCGAGTACGTGACCGGTCCGGAAGTGATCAACGCCGAGTCCCGTCAAGCTATGCGTAACGCCCTGAAGCGCATTCAGGACGGCGAATATGCCAAGATGTTCATCCAGGAAGGCGCTGCCAACTACCCGTCGATGACTGCCTATCGTCGCAACAATGCGGCCCATGGTATTGAGGTCGTAGGTGAGAAGTTGCGCTCCATGATGCCGTGGATCACTGCCAACCAGATCGTCGACAAGGCCAAGAATTAAGGCCTGTCCATGTGAGAAAAAACGCGGCCAATGCCGCGTTTTTTCATTTTGATACAAGGCTTCTGGTATAAAGCCTGATTATTGAGTCAAAGCTGGCGGCGAAACCTGATTGGCAACGTCTGTCGAAATTCTCCAAATCAGTTGCAAGGTGTTGTTCATGAGCGAACGTCCAGAAGAGCCCCAGTCGGCCCCAGACGCCGAAAGCTTGCTACCCATCGATGAGCATGTAGAAGAGGGGCACGATGCTGAGGGGCGCAAAGTCCGGCATCGCGGTATCTACCTTCTACCCAACCTGTTCACTACCGCAAACCTGTTTGCTGGCTTCTACGCCATCATCAATGCCATGAACGGCAACTTCTATGTGGCCGCGGCTGCCGTGTTCGTGGCCATGGTGCTGGACAGTCTCGATGGTCGAGTGGCGCGACTGACCAACACGCAGAGTGCCTTTGGCGCCGAATATGACTCGTTGTCCGATATGGTCGCCTTCGGCGTAGCGCCAGCGCTACTGGCCTTTGAGTGGGCGCTGGGCAGTTTGGGTAAGGTTGGTTGGATGGTCGCGTTCATCTATGTCGCTGGCGCGGCATTACGCCTGGCTCGCTTCAATACGCAGATAGGCAGCGCGGACAAGCGCTATTTCATTGGCTTGGCTAGTCCGGCTGCAGCTGGCGTTGTTGCCGGTACGGTGTGGGCCTTCAGTGACTTCGGTATCCAGGGCTCTAACATGGCATTTGTAATTGCCATCTTGGTGGCCGCCGCCGGCATGCTGATGGTCAGCAATATCAAGTACCACAGCTTCAAAGATCTGGATCTGAAAGGGCGAGTGCCCTTTGTTGCGATCCTTGCGGTGGTGTTGGTTTTCGCTGTGGTGTTCAGTGATCCTCCGCGGATTCTGCTGATCATCTTCCTGGCCTATGCGGCCTCTGGTCCAGTGCAATACTTGTTGCAGTTGCGGCGTCGTAAAACTGCCGAGTAATCATTAGGCATGTTGTCACAAGGCCGTTGATGGGTTTCATCAGCGGCTTTGTCGTATCTGTTACCTGATTTCTGGCTATGTAGTAGGACTGTGTCGGCGTGTGAAAATGGTGTTTGCACGGCGTTCAGGCATTAATATCCATAAAAGCGTAATAAAGGCTTGACGTAATTTATGCGGGGCCTATAATCCGCACCTCTTCTGGCGCAGGCCTCTCGGTAAACCTCTTGTAAAACAAGAAGTTAGCTTAAAAAGAGAAGTTGCTAAACAGCGAAAGCTGTGTAGAATGCGCCGCTTCTGCAGGGTTGAAGTTTGGTTCTGCAGGTGGGTCGGTCGAGGTGGTCGGAAGCGGTAAAAGAGGTGGTTGACAGCGGTTTGAAACGCTGTAGAATTCGCCTCCCGCTGATGAGAAGCCTTAGAGTTGATCGAAAGCGCAAGTGGTTGAAGTTGAAAAGAAATTTTCGGAATCGCTTGACAGTAAATGAGGCTGCTGTAGAATGCGCGCCTCGGTTGAGACGAAAGACTCAGCCACCGCTCTTTAACAATTGAATCAAGCAATTCGTGTGGGTGCTTGTGGAGTAAGACTGTTAGTCGCAAGATTATCAGCATCACAAGTAGGCACTCGAAGTTCGAGAGTATATTTGGAAGTGCTGAGCCAAGTTTAGGGTTTTCACAAAACCCAAGCAGTATTAAAACTGAAGAGTTTGATCATGGCTCAGATTGAACGCTGGCGGCAGGCCTAACACATGCAAGTCGAGCGGTAGAGAAGTGCTTGCACTTCTTGAGAGCGGCGGACGGGTGAGTAATACCTAGGAATCTGCCTAGTGGTGGGGGATAACGTTCGGAAACGGACGCTAATACCGCATACGTCCTACGGGAGAAAGCGGGGGACCTTCGGGCCTCGCGCCATTAGATGAGCCTAGGTCGGATTAGCTAGTTGGTGAGGTAATGGCTCACCAAGGCAACGATCCGTAACTGGTCTGAGAGGATGATCAGTCACACTGGAACTGAGACACGGTCCAGACTCCTACGGGAGGCAGCAGTGGGGAATATTGGACAATGGGCGAAAGCCTGATCCAGCCATGCCGCGTGTGTGAAGAAGGTCTTCGGATTGTAAAGCACTTTAAGTTGGGAGGAAGGGCAGTAACTTAATACGTTACTGTTTTGACGTTACCGACAGAATAAGCACCGGCTAACTCTGTGCCAGCAGCCGCGGTAATACAGAGGGTGCAAGCGTTAATCGGAATTACTGGGCGTAAAGCGCGCGTAGGTGGTTTGTTAAGTTGGGTGTGAAAGCCCCGGGCTCAACCTGGGAACTGCATCCAAAACTGGCAAACTAGAGTACAGTAGAGGGTGGTGGAATTTCCTGTGTAGCGGTGAAATGCGTAGATATAGGAAGGAACACCAGTGGCGAAGGCGACCACCTGGACTGATACTGACACTGAGGTGCGAAAGCGTGGGGAGCAAACAGGATTAGATACCCTGGTAGTCCACGCCGTAAACGATGTCAACTAGCCGTTGGGTTCCTTGAGGACTTAGTGGCGCAGCTAACGCATTAAGTTGACCGCCTGGGGAGTACGGCCGCAAGGTTAAAACTCAAATGAATTGACGGGGGCCCGCACAAGCGGTGGAGCATGTGGTTTAATTCGAAGCAACGCGAAGAACCTTACCAGGCCTTGACATCTACAGAACTTTCCAGAGATGGATTGGTGCCTTCGGGAACTGTAAGACAGGTGCTGCATGGCTGTCGTCAGCTCGTGTCGTGAGATGTTGGGTTAAGTCCCGTAACGAGCGCAACCCTTGTCCTTAGTTACCAGCACGTAATGGTGGGCACTCTAAGGAGACTGCCGGTGACAAACCGGAGGAAGGTGGGGATGACGTCAAGTCATCATGGCCCTTACGGCCTGGGCTACACACGTGCTACAATGGTCGGTACAAAGGGTCGCCAAGCCGCGAGGTGGAGCTAATCCCATAAAACCGATCGTAGTCCGGATCGCAGTCTGCAACTCGACTGCGTGAAGTCGGAATCGCTAGTAATCGTGAATCAGAATGTCACGGTGAATACGTTCCCGGGCCTTGTACACACCGCCCGTCACACCATGGGAGTGGGTTGCACCAGAAGTAGCTAGTCTAACCTTCGGGGGGACGGTTACCACGGTGTGATTCATGACTGGGGTGAAGTCGTAACAAGGTAGCCGTAGGGGAACCTGCGGCTGGATCACCTCCTTAATCGAAGGCTTCAGCTTCTTCATAAGTTCCCACACGAATTGCTTGATTCATTGAAAAAGACGATTAGGTTAGAAGCCCGTTATTGGGTCTGTAGCTCAGTTGGTTAGAGCGCACCCCTGATAAGGGTGAGGTCGGCAGTTCGAATCTGCCCAGACCCACCAATTGTCAATTGAGTGGGGTGAGGCCTTGCGATTACCTGGGGCCATAGCTCAGCTGGGAGAGCGCCTGCCTTGCACGCAGGAGGTCAACGGTTCGATCCCGTTTGGCTCCACCACTTTATGACGTTGTAGAGAGTTCAGAACTGAACATTCCTGCCGACGGTAGCTGAATGTTGATTTCTGGTCTTTGACCGGTAAGAAAAATCGTTCTTTAAAAATTTGGGTATGTGATAGAAGTGACTGATTGACTGCTTTCACTGGCAGTTAATTTGGTCAAGGTAAAATTTGCGTGTTCTCAATTGCAAATTTTCGGCGAATGTCGTCTTCACGTTATAGACAGTAACCAGATTGCTTGGGGTTATATGGTCAAGTGAAGAAGCGCATACGGTGGATGCCTTGGCAGTCAGAGGCGATGAAAGACGTGGTAGCCTGCGAAAAGCTTCGGGGAGGTGGCAAACAACCTTTGATCCGGAGATGTCTGAATGGGGGAACCCAGCCATCATAAGATGGTTATCACACACTGAATACATAGGTGTGTGAGGCGAACCAGGGGAACTGAAACATCTAAGTACCCTGAGGAATAGAAATCAACCGAGATTCCCTTAGTAGTGGCGAGCGAACGGGGACTAGCCCTTAAGTGGCTTTGAGATTAGCGGAACGTTCTGGAAAGTACGGCCATAGTGGGTGATAGCCCTGTACGCGAAAATCTCTTAGTCATGAAATCGAGTAGGACGGAGCACGAGAAACTTTGTCTGAATATGGGGGGACCATCCTCCAAGGCTAAATACTACTGACTGACCGATAGTGAACTAGTACCGTGAGGGAAAGGCGAAAAGAACCCCGGAGAGGGGAGTGAAATAGATCCTGAAACCGTATGCGTACAAGCAGTGGGAGCCTACTTTGTTGGGTGACTGCGTACCTTTTGTATAATGGGTCAGCGACTTATTTTCAGTGGCAAGCTTAACCGAATAGGGGAGGCGTAGCGAAAGCGAGTCTTAATAGGGCGTCTAGTCGCTGGGAATAGACCCGAAACCGGGCGATCTATCCATGGGCAGGTTGAAGGTTGGGTAACACTAACTGGAGGACCGAACCGACTACCGTTGAAAAGTTAGCGGATGACCTGTGGATCGGAGTGAAAGGCTAATCAAGCTCGGAGATAGCTGGTTCTCCTCGAAAGCTATTTAGGTAGCGCCTCGTGTATCACTGTTGGGGGTAGAGCACTGTTTCGGCTAGGGGATCATCCCGATTTACCAACCCGATGCAAACTCCGAATACCAACAAGTGTCAGCACGGGAGACACACGGCGGGTGCTAACGTCCGTCGTGAAAAGGGAAACAACCCAGACCGTCAGCTAAGGTCCCAAAGTTATGGTTAAGTGGGAAACGATGTGGGAAGGCTTAGACAGCTAGGAGGTTGGCTTAGAAGCAGCCACCCTTTAAAGAAAGCGTAATAGCTCACTAGTCGAGTCGGCCTGCGCGGAAGATTTAACGGGGCTCAAACCATACACCGAAGCTACGGGTTCATCTTAGGATGAGCGGTAGAGGAGCGTTCTGTAAGCCTGTGAAGGTGAGTTGAGAAGCTTGCTGGAGGTATCAGAAGTGCGAATGCTGACATGAGTAACGATAATGGGTGTGAAAAACACCCACGCCGAAAGACCAAGGTTTCCTGCGCAACGTTAATCGACGCAGGGTTAGTCGGCCCCTAAGGCGAGGCAGAAATGCGTAGTCGATGGAAAACGGGTTAATATTCCCGTACTTCTAGTTACTGCGATGGAGGGACGGAGAAGGCTAGGCCAGCACGGCGTTGGTTGTCCGTGTTTAAGGTGGTAGGCTGATTTCTTAGGTAAATCCGGGAGATCAAGGCCGAGAACTGATGACGAGTTGTCTTTTAGACGACGAAGTGGTTGATGCCATGCTTCCAGGAAAAGCTTCTAAGCTTCAGGTAACTAGGAACCGTACCCCAAACCGACACAGGTGGTTAGGTAGAGAATACCAAGGCGCTTGAGAGAACTCGGGTGAAGGAACTAGGCAAAATGGCACCGTAACTTCGGGAGAAGGTGCGCCGGTGAGGGTGAAGCATTTACTGCGTAAGCCCACGCCGGTCGAAGATACCAGGCCGCTGCGACTGTTTATTAAAAACACAGCACTCTGCAAACACGAAAGTGGACGTATAGGGTGTGACGCCTGCCCGGTGCCGGAAGGTTAATTGATGGGGTTAGCTAACGCGAAGCTCTTGATCGAAGCCCCGGTAAACGGCGGCCGTAACTATAACGGTCCTAAGGTAGCGAAATTCCTTGTCGGGTAAGTTCCGACCTGCACGAATGGCGTAACGATGGCGGCGCTGTCTCCACCCGAGACTCAGTGAAATTGAAATCGCTGTGAAGATGCAGTGTATCCGCGGCTAGACGGAAAGACCCCGTGAACCTTTACTATAGCTTTGCACTGGACTTTGAGCTTGCTTGTGTAGGATAGGTGGGAGGCTTTGAAGCGTGGACGCTAGTTCGCGTGGAGCCAACCTTGAAATACCACCCTGGCAACCTTGAGGTTCTAACTCTGGTCCGTTATCCGGATCGAGGACAGTGTATGGTGGGTAGTTTGACTGGGGCGGTCTCCTCCTAAAGAGTAACGGAGGAGTACGAAGGTGCGCTCAGACCGGTCGGAAATCGGTCGTAGAGTATAAAGGCAAAAGCGCGCTTGACTGCGAGACAGACACGTCGAGCAGGTACGAAAGTAGGTCTTAGTGATCCGGTGGTTCTGTATGGAAGGGCCATCGCTCAACGGATAAAAGGTACTCCGGGGATAACAGGCTGATACCGCCCAAGAGTTCATATCGACGGCGGTGTTTGGCACCTCGATGTCGGCTCATCACATCCTGGGGCTGAAGCCGGTCCCAAGGGTATGGCTGTTCGCCATTTAAAGTGGTACGCGAGCTGGGTTTAGAACGTCGTGAGACAGTTCGGTCCCTATCTGCCGTGGACGTTTGAGATTTGAGAGGGGCTGCTCCTAGTACGAGAGGACCGGAGTGGACGAACCTCTGGTGTTCCGGTTGTCACGCCAGTGGCATTGCCGGGTAGCTACGTTCGGGAAAGATAACCGCTGAAAGCATCTAAGCGGGAAACTTGCCTCGAGATGAGATCTCACTGGAACCTTGAGTTCCCTAAAGGGCCGTCGAAGACTACGACGTTGATAGGTTGGGTGTGTAAGCGCTGTGAGGCGTTGAGCTAACCAATACTAATTGCCCGTGAGGCTTGACCATATAACACCCAAACAATTTGCTGTTTGTGTGCTAGACGATCGAAGTCGACAACACACCGAAAGTTTGCAAGACCACGCACTACCCTTTATCACATACCCAATTTGGAGCCGCGTCCTTCTTGATAAAAGAAGCACGATGTTCCACCCGAATTGCTTGACGACCATAGAGCATTGGAACCACCTGATCCCATCCCGAACTCAGTAGTGAAACGATGCATCGCCGATGGTAGTGTGGGGTTTCCCCATGTGAGAGTAGGTCATCGTCAAGCTTGTATTCCAAACCCCCCATCCGTGAAAACGGGTGGGGGTTTTGTCTATAAGTATAAGCATGAAAGTTTCGAACATCGAAACATCATGTTGGATAGTTAGTAAGCGCAAGTGGTTGAAGTTGAAAAGAAATTTTCGGAATCGCTTGACAGTAAATGAGGCTGCTGTAGAATGCGCGCCTCGGTTGAGACGAAAGACTCAGCCACCGCTCTTTAACAATTGAATCAAGCAATTCGTGTGGGTGCTTGTGGAGTAAGACTGTTAGTCGCAAGATTATCAGCATCACAAGTAGGCACTCGAAGTTCGAGAGTATATTTGGAAGTGCTGAGCCAAGTTTAGGGTTTTCACAAAACCCAAGCAGTATTAAAACTGAAGAGTTTGATCATGGCTCAGATTGAACGCTGGCGGCAGGCCTAACACATGCAAGTCGAGCGGTAGAGAAGTGCTTGCACTTCTTGAGAGCGGCGGACGGGTGAGTAATACCTAGGAATCTGCCTAGTGGT